>NZ_WNKW01000009.1 GCF_009720775.1 Pseudoduganella danionis | reverse complement strand
CAAAGCATGTCGCGCAAAGGGAACTGCTTGGACAACGCCCCGATGGAGAGTTTTTTCGCTGTTCTAAAATCGGAGTTCTTCTATTTGAACCAGTTTGGCAGCATCGATGAGCTACAGGCTGGCCTTAGGAGGGAGCACCAACAAATCTAAAAAGTCATTGTGCCATATGCACTTACAGCGATCAAGTACGCTATCCTAGCAAAAATGTTCCAAATTTGTTCCAAGTTCCAGCTTGGCGACTAGAAAGGAGTGCTGTGGATGGCTGGTAAGTTGATCACTGAACGAACGGGTGTCAATGGCGATGTGTCGTTCCTGGTGCGCATCCGTGAAGCGGGTGTGGCTGTTAGCAAGACCTTCAAGACCAAGAAGGAAGCTGAGAAGTTCATCCGTGAGGTGAAGACAAAGATTGATCGTGGTGAGTCGGTAGACATCACCAAAATCAAGAAGATGACTTTGGCTCAAATTTTTGATGAATACTTGAAGCACAACACTGTTGCCAAAGGCAAGAAATACGACCTTGAAAAGTTGAAGCTTGAAATTGGGAAGGTTCCTCTTTCAAACTTTAAGGCTGGCACTTTTGCTTTGTACTTGAAAACCAAGCTTGAACAAGAAATTCCAGATCAAGCGAAAAAGAAAAAATCCCATCCTCTTTATGATGGTCATCAAGTGGTTGATCCTGACACTGGCAAGCTGAAAAAAAAGACTTACAGCGAAAGCACTATCAGGAAATATTACTATGCAATCAAAACAGCATTGTTTTGGCACGCAAAGCATCACGATTACACTTTTGACCGAAAGCCATTTGATGACAATCCACCTCCCAAAGCATGGGAGCCAAGAGATCGGATTCTTGAAGCTGGTGAATTGGATAGGTTGCTAGAAGCAACAAACAAGATGTATGTGAAGCGGGAAGAATGGAAGTGCCTTATTTTGTGGCAATACTATTCTTGTATGCGGGCAGGTGAAACATTGTTGATGAAGTGGGATGAAATTCATTTGGATGAAAAAAATCCACATCATTCATACATCTTTGTGCCGAAGGAAAACACCAAGATTGCTGATAAGAAGAATGCTGAGGATCGCAAGGTTCCACTAAGACCAGAGTTCTTTCATTTCATCAAAGAAAGATTGATGAAGCTGAAAAAAGATGGTCAACAATTGGTGTTTGGTGACTATTGGAGTAGCAGTTCTGTTCTTGCTGCTCGTTTCAAGGTCATCTGTAAAAATGCCAAAGTGAGCGACTTCAAAATTCACGATTTAAGGCATTGTGCTGTGAGTTGGTATTTCGTAAACACAAACCTCACTGACATTGAAATCAGTAAAATTTCTGGTCACATTGAATTAAGCACCTTGAAGCGATATGCCACTTTGCGACATAGTGACATTGGTGTGAAGCTCTGGGCGAATGCAACATAAGAAAAAAGCACCCATTTGGGTGCTTTGCTTATCGCCAATCTTTCACAATTTCTGGTATCCGTTGAACAGCTTCTCTTCCGAATATGACTTCATCAACAAGCCCCATGTGAATCATGTCAATCATTCGGCACAAATAAGATCTACCATCTTCCCACCAAGTTTTATAGGCATCAACAAAAAGATAGTGTTTAACATGAATGCCTTCATTGTCTTGCAGTTCTTGAAGTTCAAGACCATCAAGAAGTGTTTCATAGACACCATCAGCAACACGACTGCCAAAAGTGGTTGTGTAATAGTATTCCTTGATTTCCCAGATTGCTTTGGGGTTCAAAATTCCAGGGTATGCACCATCAACTCGTCTAGATAAAGTTCTAAGTGGTTCATCCTGCTTAGTAACAACAATTAGCTCTCGTGGATCAAAGTTGCACTGACCTCTTCCAATAGCTTCGTGAATCAAAATATTCACAATACCGGTGAAGAAGTTAAAATTCTTCATGTCCCCTTTTTGTTTGTTCATGGGGATCGGACAGATGGGTCTGAACTGATTGTAGAGTTGAGTGAAAAGCAGTTCAGCTTGATCTTTGTTCATCAAGTTGTGTTGAACTTGATTGGTCAAAACATCAGCACGATATTGTGAATAATGAACCAAATCTATCAATTCTTGGCTAGGTTGAGTGTTAGTTCCCATCCAAGAAGTGCTTAGTCCTACATTGTTGTAGGCAGAATAAATTTCTTGCGGAGAATATTGGCGAATTGTTCTAGTGCTGCGATCAGTGTAACCAATCAACTGGCTTAGAAGTTTTACATGAGCCCAGAATTTTCTAGGTTGGTTCAAGAATCGGGGATTAGCTTGCATCTGTCTTTTCTGTTGAAGGTAGTGATCAGGTGCGTTATCATGATCCCAACTCCATGAAAGATCAAGAAAATATGACAACTTTTGAGACTGTTGACCTCTTCGGCTTTGATGCCGAAGGTGTCGCTGAACGGTCATCCTCCCATGTAGTGCAAGTCAAACCGTTCAAGAGCCAACTTTTGAAGTGGGTAGGAAACAAGCAACGATTTGCACATGAAATCATTTCGTATTTCCCGAAGTTCAACACCTACTATGAGCCGTTCTTGGGTAGTGGTGCGGTTCTTGGAACACTTCAACCACAACAGGCAGTGGCATCTGATGTGTTCAAGCCTTTGATTGAGATTTGGCAGACTCTTCAAGAAAATCCAAAAGAATTGATGGATTGGTATGAAGAAAGACATGCTCAAATTGTTGGTGAAAATAAAGTAGAGGTGTATGAAAAAGTTCTTGCCTCATACAACAAAAATCCAAATGGTGCCGACTTTGTTTTCCTAACAAGAACTTGTTATGGTGGAGTGGTTCGGTTTAGAAAAGATGATGGGTATATGTCAACACCTTGTGGTGTTCATAAACCAATGCCACCACATAAGTTCAATGAGCGAGTAAAAGAGTGGCATGTTAGAACAAAGCAGACTAAATTCATTAATCAGGATTATCGGCTGGCTTTTGATTCTGCAAAGTCTGGTGACTTGATTTACTGTGATCCACCATATAGCCATAGCCAAGCAATTTTGTACGGCGCTCAGTCATTCTCTCTTCAAGAATTATTTGACAGAATTGCATGGGCAAAGAAGAAAGGCATCTTTGTTGCTCTCAGTATTGATGGTTCAAAAAACACTGAGAATGTTTTGCTTGAACTAAACATCCCCAAGGGTGTATTTGAACAAGAAGCATATGTGAATTGTGGTCGTTCAATGTTGAAACGATTCCAGATGGAAGGTGAGTCATTAGAAGATCATGTAGTCACAGACAGGCTGTTGCTAACATACTAAAAAAGCACCTTCGGGTGCTTTTTTGTTGTCCTTGCTACCTGATAAATATCGGATGACTAGATTTTTGATCGCTTGTGGTTCTTGATAGTGTTAATGTCATCTTGATGGGTAAGAAGTTTTTCTTCCATTCTTGCTTTGAAGAGAATTTTGTCTACTTCTTCATCGGTTAAGTCACCAACAATATCTTTAATAAGTCGCTCGTATCGCTGTAATTTGGTGAATGGGCTTTTGGTGTGCTCACACACAAATCCTTGTGAAACTCCCACCTTTAAGGCGATCTCTTGTTGTGTCATTCGTGGTCGTGTGACAAACAATCTAACTACTTCTCTGATTAGTGGTTTGTATTTTTCTGCTTTGGCAAAACCACCTTTCCTTCCATTCTCTGCCATTATTTCTGAGTAATCCATAACTTCCTTTGCTAGATGATATTTATCTTTTAGCAAATTAAATTAAGGAGTCAACTTATTTCTTAAATTTGTTATGAGTATTATTTTTTAAAGTCTCTTTCATTTTCCTAATTCTTTCAGCGGCGACAGCAACACCAATTCTCTGTTCAAGACTATCAGCTTGTGATTTTAAAGCTTGAGCCTTAGCAGGATTCTTACAATTGCTAATTTGAGTTCTAAGGTCATTTAGCTGTGATTGCATTCCACCAATGGAGCTATCAGAACTTGAACCACCAGAGGAAATTCCATCAGATGATGTTGGCGCATCGTTAGAGCCAGAAGATCCAGATTTACCACCTGATGAACTTGAAATATTAGCTGTAATTGGCTTGCTTTCAGTCTGGGTTTTATCTGCAATTGGTTGAATAGGTTTGGTTATCGGAACTTCTTTTTCAATAGAAATAGGTTTCATGCTTGTAGAACCTGAACCTCCAATGCTTCCAGTTCCACCACCATCATCAGCAGGTTTTTTTCTCTTATCACCATAAACACGATCCTTGTTTTTTCTGCCAAAAGGTTTAGAAATTAATTTTTTGTTAAATGATCTTCTGGATTTTGTAAGTCTTTCAAGTGTAGCTCTTACTTTTTCAAAATCAGAATCATTTAACTGTTTTTTGAAGTCAGCATTTTTTGTTTGATGATCAATTTTTATCTGTTTGAAGTCTGCACCGTATTCATAAACGGGACCTTTTAAGCGAAAAGCTTTTTCACTGCCATAAGGTTTTAGTGAAATGAATTTATCATTCACTCTTGTTATTTCCCCAAAATTTTCTAAAAAATCACACAAATCCTGTCTGCTAGAAATTTTTCCATTGATGATTTGGTGTGCAACACAGTCAGATACTTCATCTTTGGTTGGCTTGTTTTTGCGAAATTCTTCAGCAGATTTTGAATTGGATTTTGGTAAAACTTTTCTTTCAAATTTTGATTCAGATGCTTTGATTGGATCAGGTACAACCTGGTCGTAACCCATTTGATGATTAATATAGGCATCAAAAGCATCCTTAAAATCTTCCTTAGCTTTACCTGGTGGAAATGGATTCATTTGGCGCGATGTGGTCAACTCAACCAACGGGATAACATAATTTAACTCGATGTTTCCTTTGTCTTCGTGAATATTCCAGTAATCCACGTAGTTCACTCCTGGTTCAAGTCCCGCCATAAATGTTTTACGAAATGCGTCAACGATCTTTTGTAGGTGTGCATCAGTTGGTTTTTCTCCATCACGAAAAGATAGAGTTCCAGACACATATTTATGTTTTCTTTCAATGGAATCAGCGACAACAATGCACTCTTCTGCACTACCTGCAAAATCTCTGGGCTTCACACTTCTTTTATTATTTTTATGATCGAAATCACTTTTTAAGTAGTTAATTGCATCTGCAATTGAGCCAGTGCCGTTATCGTTGATTGCATTAATCATTTATTTATTTTGGATTGTCCCAATGAATTTTTTCTTGATTTCATCATTTTCCTTAAGGGCATTTGCCAAATCCTTCAATAAAAGTCTTGCTTCCTGAGTGGTAAATTCTTTTGTTGTGTTCAATTTTTTTGCGATCTGATTCAAGGTATTTCCACTTCTACTCAACTCAGAAAGTATGCTTCTGTTCAAATTTTTATCTTCTTGTTTTTGATCCCAGTAAAGATCAATTTTGGTTTCTTCACCACAAAAAATTTTATTTCTTACGAACTGCGCAACTGAATTGAAATCTGATTTTTTCCATTCACTTTTTAGTGCGTCGTGTTCAATTGGTGAAAGCTTTACATCTAAAGAATATGTTCTCTTGAACTGGTGATCATCATCACTTCCGTTACGACCTGGGTGTTTTTTTGGTTCAACTTCTTTGCTCATGTGTGCTCCTTTTTTATTATTGTTGTTGAGCTTTTTAGGGTTCTAGGGCAGCGCCCTAGCGAGAGATAAATCCATCGGTAAAGCCCATTTATGGGATTTAGCCCGTATGGTTTATTAGTCTCGCTTTTTGGATTTTAAGAAAATCACAAAAAAGATTTTTCCCACATTTTTATTCTACGAAATTAAAAATCAATGTCGAATTTTTCTAGAAAAGTCGATAGCAGATAAAATCAGAATGTGCTCTTGATTTCGCTTTCCGATTTTGTAGGATAGTAAAAAGAAGGAGAAAATTATGAAGGGATGCCAAAAAAAAACCACATTTATTCGAAATGAAGATGCACAGTGGATCGATGAAAATTTACTAAAAACAGGTCTATCAGATAATTTCGGAATGGTCGTTAGAAAGGCTGTATCTGAGTATGTAACAAAGCAAAAAAGAGCAAGAGCTTCTGGATTTGCAAAGCTGATTGGTGATGAAAATTTCAGAGTTCTTGAAGACCATGCTGAGAAAAATAACATAGATATTGAGCAATTACTTAAAGAAACTTTGATCCAAAAGTCAAAATATCTTGCAAAAATTGATGGAGATAAAAATGGGGGTTGAATTCATCTACGATAAAAACCAACTCACTACCATTGATGAAATTTCGGTATCAGTGGCAGACTTGAGAGACTTGGTTCAAGCCTTGAACATCCAGAATGAAGCTCAAAAGCTCCACGAGTTGAAGACTATTCTTGATGGTGTTGTGCGAAAAAATAGACTGCTTCCTGGTGCTGTTGGGGTGAGTGATCCTGAGTAAGTCACCCGGCTGATGCCGCCCCTCAAAGGGGCTCATGTATAGAGAACCAGACGAGCTGGTTTCACTAACGTGGCTCAGTTGTAGGGATGAGGTTTTTCATCGACCTGCTTTGTTTGTGGTTCAGATCCTGGACCATAAACAAAGTAGGTGCTCCCAGCCGGGAAAGATCGCGTTATGCTCACACTATCACATGGAGAAAACGATGAACTCAGGAATCAGAATCAAGTCACTCAACGGAAACACGTTCACTGAAACCGTGATTAGAGATGGAAAAACGTTCATCAATGTTTATGATGAAGATGGAAATCTGATTGATGTAATGGAAGAAGTTGCTTCTTATATTCCATCAAGAGATGATGATAAAAATGAGAAATGAAAAGAAAGCACCGCTAGGGTGCTTTTCTTTTTTCTGCTATTGATTCGATTTTTTGGTTTGCTAAAATTAAATCATAGCTGGTTGTTTTTAGCGATGAACTAAACTGCATTTTTAATTGACGAGAGCACCAATTTCACAACCAAGCTGCTCTAAAAATCTTCGACACCACTGTTAGGTGTCTATTTGGCTTTTTATCGTAGGTGATCGGGTAGTTTTCTAGTTCTACTCTTGTTCCAAGCTATTTTGCAAACTTGCTCAATAACCTGCATGATACTTTCACGATCATAAACAGAAACATTTTCAAGAGCCAAAGCAATTCTTTTTGTCTGTTCTTCTACTCTGAGACTGGTATCAATCACAAGTTGATCCAAACCACATTCAAAAATATCAGCTAGTTGCGCCAAACGGGTGATGGATAGTTCTGCTGTTCCTTGTTCATATCTCGCATAAGAAGCAGTGTTTAAATGGAGTTTTTCTGCTACTTCTTCTTGTGTGTAACCTGTTGCTTCTCTCCTACGTTTGATGCAAGCACCAACCATTTTTTTGATTTTTTCATCCTGAATTTTCTTCAAATCATCATTCATGTAGCTCTCCTGATTCGGTGTTGCTATCAGTATACTGACAAGAGCCGATGCGATCCAGTTGTAGCAAGTGGTGTTGAAGACTGGCATCCAATAAATATCATCTAGCAATCGGAAATGAAAAAGCACCCGAAGGTGCTTTTTTTAATCAAACATAGCATTTAGCTTTCGTTTTTCTTTACTGTTCAAACAGTTCATCAACATTGAGTAGTTTTCTTCTACTGTGCGGACAATTTCTTGGTGAAGATGGTCAAACTCATCAGAGCCCATGAACTTGATAACAGATTGAGGATGTTTAGGAAGTCGTTTCAACCTGATTGCTGCTTCAACCATGAAGTAGCTATTGAATGCGATCAAGGTTTCCTTGATTTGCTCATCACGATTTGACATCATTTTCTTGTTGATGTTAATCAAAGTCTTACCATCTTTGGTGTTAGCAAAGTTGAAAAGTGGTTTCCCCATTCCTTTGATACAGTATTGAAGGCATGTAGAGACTTTCATTACACACCTCCTTCTTGTACATCATTCTTAGCAAGCAAGTTTGAAATAGTGCCACCAATTACCATGAACATTTCAATGAAGTGTGTACTAACAATTTCAGAAGCAAATTCAACTGCGTAATTCTGAAATTCTTCATTATCTAGCAAGTCAGGACGACCAGCTTGGAAAACTGAATTACAAATTTCTGTGAATTGATATGAGCAAAGAAAAGCGAATGCCTTTTCATCAGGGTTTTCCTGCTCACTGGCAACTTTAAGTGCGGCCTCACAAGCCTTAGAACCGACGAAATCATTTAGTGAAATCGTGCCCAATGGAACAGGTTGAAGATTTACTTCAAATTTTGTTACTGCGTTTTTGTTTTTCTTAGACATGGTAATTCCTTTCATAAGTAGTTTGTCTATTTCATGTTGAACCATCCTAGTGATAGGCAGTTGATGGGTAATCGCTTTAAATTGTTTATTTCGTCGCTGTATTGTGGAGTGAATTTTGCGCCTTATAGAAAAAATTCGACAGACAGTTAAACGTTAGTACCCAACGTCAAACGTATGGTCGTAAAAAAAGCACCAGGTAGGTGCTTGACAACTTAAATATTTCAATTACATTCAGAATTGAACGAAATAAAATCTCCCAAAGATAATTATCTTTGTTCATTAAAAAGCAGATGCATAAACCATCTGCTTTTTTCATTCCTGTATTGACTTTAAATTTTAATGTTTTAAGTTAGTACAGTCATTGTCTCCATAAATTCTAATTATTCACCTTGACGATGAAAGATAAAAGGCAAGTCTTGTACTTGCCTTTTGCTTTTTGTTTGGTAACTTAATTAGATAATTAGAATAAAAAAGGAGATGATATGAAAAGAATTCTATTTACTCTGCTTGCAATGTTGATTCCAACATTAGCAATGGCAGATGTGGCAAGTGGTCCATTTTCACCACCAAGTACCGATGTGAGTATGAAAGTTCTAGATGCACTTTTCGGCAATTTAGGAACTTTTGGTGCAGGCGGATCTGACGCCTTCGGTGCTGTTATGCAGATTTTCAATGGTGCTGTTTTGATCGTTGGTGGAATTCTAGCTACCTACACATTGTTGGCTGGAACTCTTGGAACTGCACACGATGGAGAAATGCTTGGGAAGAAATTTTCATCAGTATGGATTCCAATTCGTTATTCATTAGGAACAGCCTTAGTTCTTCCTGTAATCAATGGGCAGTATGCAACCATCAACTGGATTGTTGGCTGGTTGTTGGTTCAAGGTGCTGGATTAGCTGATAGTGTTTGGACTACCTACATGAGTTCAGGCAACATCAAAAAGCAAATGTCAGTTGGTTTAACTCCACCTAATGCAAGCGCACTTGGTTATAAGATTTTTGGCTCTCTTGTATGCATGAGAGGCTATGAAGAGTTATTAAAAGATGGTGGTAGTAATGGTCTTGTTGATCCGATTTTATTGGATAAAAACGCCACTACTTTTGCTGTAAGCAAAACACAAAGCTGGAATCTAAGTAACACCATTTATCAATTTGGATCAACTGCCAATGGTAATGGTTTCAGTCCTACCAGTTGTGGAACTATGACTGTCAAAAATGCTGAGACACCTACCGTTGCTAAAACAGATAGTGCTAGTGTCCTTGGTTTATTAGGTGATCCAAACTTGTACTTGCAATCAGCCTACAAAGTTGCTGAGCAAAACAATGTTGCTGCTGGCGTCTTAGTTAATACCATTGATGGTGTAGCCAAGAAATGGGTTGCTTCACCAACTACTGATCCGAGCAAAGAAATTGATGCCGCAGTTGCTACCTACCAAAACACAATCAAAACAAATGCAGCAGAAATCGTGTCTCAATATATGAATCTTGATGAATTGGCTGAATCAGCAAAACGTGATGGTTGGGCTTTTGCTGGTGCTTATTACATGAAGGTTTCTTACCTTATTGATTTGGCAGGAAGAACAACAGCAAGCATTCCAGAAGCAACAGGCATGAAAGCTGACAACACGAAATTCACATCAGCTTTTTACAGTAAATATGGTGAAGGTCTTAAAAACATGAAAATGTCAGATAAAGAAATTGGTGACTTTTCATTGAACAAACAAAGTGATGTTGGTGGTGAAGAGTGGTCTTGGATGAGTTGGATTTCATCAGGATTTGACACAACCAGGTTAGTGAAGCACTTCATGCAAGGTGTTGGAACTTTTGTCCTTGATGATGCAACTGATCCAATTCTAGAAATGAAACGTTTAGGTAACTGGCTTTTAGGAACTGCTGCAACAATGGAAGCGGCAAAAATGGCTGGATTAGTTGCTTTTGCTGCTGCACCAGTTTCAGGAACCGCAACACCAATTGTTTTAAGTCAGCAGGTAGGTGATTTATTTAATGTCGTATTCCCTGTAATGATTGGTGTTGGATTTACATTGTCATTTGTACTTCCAATGATGCCTTTCATTATGTGGATGGGTGTGTTTTTAGGATGGTTAATTATGGCTGTTGAGGCAGTGATAATTTCATCAATGTGGGCGGTTTATCACCTTCATCCAAATGGTGATGATCTAACTGGAAAAGGAGCCAATGGTTATTCCTTGGTGTTGAGTTTGATGTTAAGACCAACATTTGCAGTTTTTGGAATGATTGCATCAATCAACATCTTGTATGTGCTTGGAACTCTAATAAACAAAGTATTCAGTTCAGCATTTTTGATGTCTCAAACAGATTCCAACATCATCATGATGCTTATTAGTTTGATTGCATTCCCATTGATTTATTGTGGAATGATGTGGATGATTGTTAGAAAATGTATGTCTATTACAAGTAGCATCGCTGATGAGTTATTGAAGTGGTTCGGTGGTCAAGGTTCTTCACTTGGAAGAACATCAGAGGAACTTGGTGGTCATGGCGCTGGAACTTACATGGCAGGTGCAGCAGCTACCAATATGGCTGGTAAACATTTAGCCGGTGCTGATGCAAGAGAAAAAGGCTACAAGCAAGAAGCCAAATTGCTTAGTGATCGCAAAAATCAGATTAATGACCACAAAAATAAATTGAATGCAAAATTTGGAGAAGGGACTGCTGAGAAGAAGTTTGCAATATTAGGTATTAATTCCGATGAAGATTTCTATAATAATCAAGCTGCAAGTAATGCTTATGATCAGGGATTGGAACTAGCCAATAGCATTGGTGGTGATCAAGCTGTTGAGGATTTTGAAAGTAGAATGGCTGCTGCTTCACAAGATAACTTTTCAAGTTATGGTGGTGAATCATCAAAGGCATCAAGAGCAATTGGAAATGAGGTTGCACTAGAAAGTACCAGTGAAAAATTTTCAAACCAGTATGGTGAAGCTGCTGCTGATTACTTGAAGCAAGCATCCATGAAGACAGATAAAAACGGAGATCAATTTGTCAGCATGTCCAGAATGAACGAAGCTGGAAAATTCATTCAGGCTGCAAAACAAAACCTTGGTGATGATTTCCAGGCTGTTCTTCAAAACGCTGTTGAAAACTCAGATAATCCTGCTGAAATGAGACAATTAATTGAATCTCAATTTAAAAGTGCAGAAGCTGTTCAAGAGGAAGTGAAGGAAGAAGTTAAAGAAGAAATTCAAGTGAATAGTGACAATGAAAATGAAAAATAAAAAAGCACCTTCGGGTGCTTTTTTATTTACCTTGATTCTTTTTTCGATTGGCAATAATTGCTGATAAATTTTCTGTAAGAATTTTGCTTGTTGAAGCATTATTTCCTTGATCAATTTCAGACTGATTATTAAGAACGACGTCCTCGTTTTTCTTTGCCATCTCTTTAATTTCTTCTGGAGTTTTACCTGCTTCAATTCCTACCTGCATAGCTGTTTCTTTATAGGCTTTTTGTGAAAGAATCCATCCTGCAAGAATTTCATCTTGCACTTCTTTGTAAGCATTTATAAGAGCTTCGTAATTATTTTTAAATGCAGGGTGTTCTTGTGCAATCTGTTTTAACGGACGAGATAATAAATTTTCTAATTCTTGGTTTCTGTTTTTTAATGCAAGAATTTCATCAGTAAAACTTTTTTCCTTCTGGTACTGATCTATCTCATTGCGTCTTTTTTCTTCAAAATTACTCATCCAATCTGAATGATCTTTGGCTTGTTGAGCTAATTTATATGCGCTGTTGTCAATCATGACTTTCTCCATCTAATTTAGTACCACTTTAACAAATACTTGACAGAAAGCAAGTTTTGTGGTCTGGAAATGAAAATTCGATATCTTTCTGAATGATGTTGATCCAAGTGGTACACGTCAACTACTTAACGTTCATAAGCTACAAAAAAAGCACCTGGTAGGTGCTTACGTTGTAAATTTTTAGCTTTTGAAAAGCCAATGTGGTGGATTTCGTTTCAAAAACTCTTGAAGATCAAGTATACCTGACTTGCTTTCAAAGACTGCTGCCTTGGGGGAGGTGTATGCCACACCGGTACCATCAGGATACTCAATAGCAAGACCTTTCTTCCTATGTCTATAACCAGCAACCCACCATTCCTTAGTTCCATCAGAATGTTCAACGGCTGGACCATCTAAACGATGTTTCACGCCGTATTGATACCATATTTTAGTTCCATCTTCTGTTATGACAGCAGGTGATTCAACTGAATGTGGAACACCATTTAGTTTCTTTGTTTGATAAAAGTTATTCATAGAATTTCCTGTTTCTTCTAAATTATCAAATAGAGTTCAATAGTCAAGTTGATTTGACTTTCAAACTCATTTTGTCAAAATTAAAATAAAAGGAGATGAAATGAATAATTACTTGGAAACGATAAAAGGTAAGGTGGTTGGCTATGGAAAGTCTTCAAAAGAAGGTTTCTATGATGTGTATGAATATCTTGAAGTAAAAACTGCTGATGGAGTTGTAGAGGTTGTTCAGAATGTTGCTGTCAATCCAAACTTAAATAATGAGATTGGCAATGCAGTTGCATTAAAATTTGCCGATGCAAAGAAATTCAACTCACATTATAAGTACGTCTTTTTGTGTGGATTGCAGAAAAAGAACGGTGATGTTTTAACTGACGACAGAATGTTGAAGGCTGTTTATAAGGCGAAATATGCGATTGCTTATCTTTCGTTAATTCCTCCATTTACTATCATCTCACCATTTGTTTTTAGTAAAGCCAAGAAGTTGAAGCAAGCATATGAAGAAATTGGTCAGTTTGATCCATTGGAACCCAGTTTTGTAAGCCCAACAAAAAGAAAGAGATTTTAATTAAAGCACCAGTTGGTGCTTTTTTTTGAATAAAAATTCGATCCGCCAATTTTTGTTCTAATTTTGGTTTTCTTGTGGATTCAATTAATTATTTTAAATAAGTCCTTCGGAATTTTCTTTGCCAATTACCCCAATAAATTGGGGTAATTATCTGATATACACCGTAATGTAGCAGTTTTTTTAGTTATGTTAGTAATCTAACCCAATTTTCAACAGCAGATTTATACTTAAAGTAAGTGCTTTCTGATAAACCATTTTTAGTTAAATTCAAATGGTTTGGTTCAATATTTTTACTTTTACAGTTATGGATAGCAAGTTTTATTTTATCGTCCACCTTTTCAGTTCTAATTATATTGGTGTATTCAGCGCCCTTAGACTGCTTTTCTTCAAGTGATAGTTCATCTGACAGACCAAGAACACCTCTATTCTTCCTTCCAGTGCCAATAGTGTATCTGTGCTTCCAAGTCCATTTACCAACGGATTTTGCTACTGATAGAGCTTCTTTCGCTGCTAAAACGCCATTTGAGTAAGCTAGGAACATCTTATTGATAGATAGTGCCTGGTCATCAACCGCACTTTGAAATGTAATGTATGAACCATGTTGCTTAACTTCCTTGTATGCCCAATGTCGTAAATTGTGGAACAAGGTAGTATTTCTACCTTCTAAACTCGCTTCATATTTCTGCTTATTCTTATAATATTGCAGATCAATGTATTCGTTAAAATCCTCTAAATCATAGATTGCATTATGTTTTATAACTCTCCATGATTCATGTAGTGGATTCTTCACAAACAATCCAACATAACTTAAATCGGCTTTTAAAACAGTGGTTAATGCACTATCAATGCTTTCGTAGAATTTTTGTGGTGCTCTTCTGGCTTCTTCAGTGTAATAGACTGGTGTTTTCAACTCATAGAGATAGTGACAACGTGCATTTCTTGGGTTGACAATTACTATTGTTGGCGGTGGAAGGTTCTTTTCTTCCCACCAGTAGGCTGAACCTGGTTCATCCAAATCCAATGCAATATATTTTTTGTATAGCTGATTTATTTCAACGTATCTATGTTTTAAAGCATTTGTTTTTTTCCTGAACTTTGTTCCATATTCAAAATCATCAGTACTTCTAACTTTTTCTGGCAGCGCCTCTATAAAATTGTTTATCATTAATTTTCCTATTTCTTGCGAAATTCTGGAAAATTGATGGTTGATATATTGACAATTCAGATTAAATACGTTTTAATAATTTCATCTGGTCAAGCCGTCCAAGCTTTTTCTGTTCCAGAATTTCTAAATGCCTAAGTTTCCAGCTTGGGCATTTTTCATTTCTATACTGTTATACGAAATTATTTTTTAAAGTCAAATCCGTTTTACTTTTTCTTTTCAATATTTTTGCTTTAACTTGTCAATCAAATCGTTGACATTTCCTTTTTATTTCGTATAAGTACCTTATATTTATTAAAAGGAGATTGTTATGACTATCAAGTTTTTTGAAAGTTTGGGTGCGAAAAAGCACAAAGGAACAACAAATAGAGGTGGCTCAATGTCCGTCCCAGCATACTTTGCTTATCGTGAAGATAAAAACCAAAAGAAAAGTATTGTGATAAATATTGATAAGGACATTGTAAAAAATCTAGGTTGGGATGTTGAAGGTATGAGAATTGATCTTTACACAACAGGAAAAATATGTGGCTTATCTGCTTCTAGTGGTGGGCGTTATGCCTTAGTAAAAACTGCCAAGGATAAAAATGGCGTTGTCAATCGCTATGAAATTAAGATGACTTGGACTCCTGATATTTGCAAAGAGCCTGTCAGTAGGAAGTCATTTCCAATAGATGTGAAATATCATGAGGAAGATGGTCAGAAAGTTATGTGGTTCACATTTCCTGAAGAAATATATATTGCTCAATCTTAATGTCTTATTCAAAAAGAAAAGCACCCGATGGGTGCTTTTCTTTTTGATGCTGAAATTTCTTACTTCACGCGATATTGTTCAATGTCTCCACCTGCTTCAAGAATTTCTTTCACCCAATCAGGTTTACGTCCACGAGTAGCACCGGACCAAGTTTGATCACCTTTCTTGTACATCACGGTGCTTTCTTTGGTAGCTGCCTTTTTGGAAGTCTTCCCAGTTGCTGAGGAAAAACCAAGCTGCTCAGCAGTCAATCCATATTCAGAAATTTTCTTCTTGATGTCTGCAACGACAGTTTCAAGCTCCTTGGCTTTAACCTGTTCAGCTTGTTCTTGAAGCTTCTTGATTTGTGCTTGAAGTTCAGCATAGGTAGTCATCTGGGGTCCTTGATGAAGTGATGAAGTGTGGTTTCAATTATTATCACACAACACTAAATTTTTCCATCATTGGTGCTATGACTTCCTTTTGAAGAAAACTTCTGTTCAAACCGCTCTTTCAGTTCATAGGAAATGGCATACTTCTTCAAGCTATCAGACAACTGCAACATTGCTGTTGCTCTGTCCTCCAAGGATTGAGCAAAGGCGCGAATCATGAAGATGTGAGATAGGTCTTGAACTGGGCTACTCGGTGACTTCTTGACTTTCGGCTTTGTCACTGTGGACACTGGTGCTACTTCTTGAACTTCCTCAGAAGGTGTTGTTTCACCATTCAACAAGAAGTTAGCGACATCATAAATTGAGTAGTAAACAAGCCTTCCAATGTTCTTGAAAGGAATAGGAAATCGTCCTTCCTTTCTTAGCTTGGATTGTTGCTTAGTTGGAATTCCAATTTCTTCTGCAAGTTGTTCTGGCGACATCAACAACTTACCTTTTGTCTTTTCTTTCAAATAATTAAGCAGTTGTTCTTCTACCATACATCTTGTTCCAAGAGGGTGTTGGTTGCTATACTAGCAGGCTGTGTGCAAGTCCCTGTAGTTCAATGGATAGAACAGGTTCCTCCTAAGAATCAGATCCAGGTTCGATTCCTGGTGGGGACGCCAAAGCACTATCACGGTGCTTCTGGTGATAGCTCTAAGTTATCGGCACACCATAAAAAAACCACCTTCCGAGGTGGTTTTTTTGTGCCTTCTGGTTCCAAATTTGTTCCAAGACTGGCTTGGAACTGGGTGGATTTGGAAGGATTTGACTGGGTGCAGATCCAGTAAAATCAACAACTTAGCATCGTTGCGATCCCCTCCTGAATCGCTTAAGAGGTACATTCACTATTACAATCACGACCGCATCAAACTCAAATTAAAAGGGCTGAGTCCTGTGCAATATAGGACTCAGCCCTTGGCTGCCTAGCAAACTAAACCGTCCAACTATTTGGGGTCAGTTCATCTCAAAGGGGCTTTTTTACTTTGGTGCGCTAGCGCTTAGAAGTGATACGCGGCTTTGACTTCAAGGAAGTTCACACCCGTATTCGGCTTCTTGTAGCCGCCGTTGGAGAAGTGCTGGATCTTGCCGGCCACTTCCCAGTTGTTGTCAAACACATAGCCTATGCCTACGTGGTCGCCGAACTGGAAGTGGGTGGACAGGCGATAGGTATCGTTGTCATACAGTTTGGACAGGCGGTGCACGCCGATGCCGCCCTCGTAGTACAGGCCCTTCTTGTTGTCATTCTGGAAGCGGAACACGGGCGTGAAGCCGACATCCCATAGGTGGGCGGTGTTGCCCGAGATATTCTTGTACTGGCTTTCCTTCCATGCGCCAGCGCTCAGCTCCCAGTAACCGCTCAGGTGCGTGCCATTCGACTGGAACCAGCGTACATCCCAGTCCTTGGCGGCGCTCAGGCGCACCATCTGCACTTTGGCAGCGCTGCCAAAATCGACCGAAACGGAATCGACCAGCTGGTCATTGGCGGCGTATGCACCTTGCATAGCCAACAGCGTGGCGACAGACGCCAAAACTTTTTTCGCGAACATAGTATCCTTACTAAAGTGATGCTGTATCTAAAATTTATACGGCTAAGAAGATTGTACCGGTGTTTGAAGAATAATTCCGGCATCCCAGCAATTGTTGATTTCAGGAGTGGGTTTTGGTGACAGGTATTGCCTTTCTCGGTATAGGTTTGATGGGGGACCCGATGGTGCGGCGTTTGCTGGCAGCCGGCCATGCGGTGACGGTATGGAACCGCACGGCTGCCAAGGCGCTGCCGCTGGCCGAGGCCGGTGCCACGGTAGCACCGGATCTGGCCAGCGCCGTGCGCGGCGCTGGCATGGTGATCTCGATGCTCGAGGCGGGCCCCGTGGTGGGGGCAGTGCTGCGCGATGCTTTGCCGGCGCTGGCGCCAAACGCATTGTGGATCGATATGAGTTCCACCCGTCAGGATGAGGCGCAGGCTTTCCATGCGCTGCTGACGGTGCAGGGGCAGCGCTTTATCGATGCGCCCGTATCGGGCGGTGTGGGCGGTGCGGCGGCCGGCACGCTGGCCATCATGGCGGGCGGTGCGCAAGCAGATTTTGACGAGGCTGTGCCCGTGCTGCAGGCCATGGGCCGGCCCACGCTGGTGGGGCCAGCCGGTAGCGGGCAGGTGGCCAAGCTGTGTAACCAGCTGATCGTTGGCGCTACCATCAACGTGGTGGCAGAAGCGTTGCTACTGGCGCAGGCGGCGGGCGCCGATCCGGTCGCCATGCGCGCCGCCATCCGTGGCGGTTTTGCCGAGAGCAAAATTCTTGATGTACATGGCCAGCGTATGCTGGAGCGTAATTTTGTCGCCGGTGGTCAGGTCAAGACGCAGTTGAAAGACCAGCAGAATATTCTGGCTGCGGCACAGGCCGCCGGCTTGCAGTTACCGATTACGCAACTGGTAACCGAGCGCTATCAGTCGCTGGTGCAGAGTGTGCCGCAGGCTGACCATGCGGCCGGATTGCTCGGGCTGGAAGCGCTGAATCCGGGCGTGCGGCTGGGCGATGCGCCTGATCGGCTAGGTTAGCCCAGCCGCTCCGCGAGAGGCTAGCGCTAGCCCGCCAACATGACGCGGACTCAGGCCGGCGCCAGCGCTTTTTCCACCAGTTTGACCCAGAAGCTGGCGCCTATCGGCAGCAGGTTGTCATTGAAGTCGTAGCTGGCGTTATGCAGCACGCAGGGGCCGAGGCCGTGACCACCGTCGCGGTGCTCGCCTTCGCCATTGCCGATGAAGACGTAGCAGCCCGGCTTGGCCTGCAGGAAGAAGGCAAAATCTTCTGCGCCCATGGTCGGCTCGACCTGATCGTCGACATTTTCTGCACCCACGACTTCTTTCATGACCTCCACGGCGAAGCGGGTCTGCTCGGCATGGTTGACCAGTGGCGGGTAGTTGCGGCGGAATTTGAAGTCCACCTCGGCGCCAAACGCGGCTGCCGTGTGCTGGGCCACTTCGCCCATGCGTTGCTCTATCATGTCCAGCACGGGCTGGGTGAAGGTGCGCACGGTGCCGACCAGATTGGCTTCGTCAGGAATCACGTTGGTGGCGCTACCGGCGTGGATCTGGGTAATCGACAGCACGGCTGTATCGAGCGGGCTCTTCTGCCGGCTGATGATGGTCTGCCAGCTCTGGGCGATCTGTACCGCGATCATGACCGGGTCGATACCCTTGTGCGGCTGGGCCGCATGGGCGCCCTTGCCTTTGACGGTGACGTAGAACTCGTTACTGGAGGCCATCATCGGACCAGCCGTTACGCTCATGGTGCCGGCCGCAGCGCCGGGCCAGTTGTGCATGCCGTAAATTGCATCCATCGGACACTGTTCGAACAGGCCGTCGTCTATCATGCGGCGCGCACCGGCGCCGCCTTCTTCAGCCGGCTGGAACACCAGATACACGGTGCCGTCGAAGTTGCGCTGCTCGGCCAGATATTTGGCCGCGCCCAGCAGCATGGCCGTGTGGCCATCGTGGCCGCAGGCGTGCATCTTGCCCGCATGGCGCGAAGCGTGGGCAAAGGTGTTGATTTCCTGCATGGGCAGCGCATCCATATCGGCGCGCAGGCCGATGGCGCGGCTGGAGCTACCATTTTTGATGATGCCGACCACGCCCGTCTTGCCGAGGCCACGGATGACGGGGATGCCCCAGGCCGTCAGCTGGGCTGCGACGATGTCGGAGGTACGCTGCTCTTCGTAGCAGAGTTCGGGATGGGCGTGCAGGTCGCGGCGGATTTGCTGTATTTCCGCTTGAAATGCAATGATGGGATCAACTAATTTCATCTGCGTCTCCAGTGTTGGGTTCGCTTACCTCGTGGGCAGCGAGAGCAGCCATTGTAGCCCTTGTCAGCCAAACAAATCCAGCAAGCCCAGAATCGGCTACGATACGGGTTTCAGAAGCTGTAATCCGGATGAAAGACATGACAAGCACACAAGTTGTTCGCGCCACCTGCCCGCATGATTGCCCTGACACCTGCGCCCTGCTGGTGACGGTGGAAGATGGCGTGGCCACCGCCGTCAAAGGCGACCCTGACCACCCGACCACGGCCGGTGTGCTGTGCACCAAGGTGTCGCGCTACACCGAGCGCACCTACCACGACGAGCGTCTGCTGTATCCGCTGCGCCGCGTCGGCAAAAAGGGCGAGGGCAAGTTCGAGCGCATCAGCTGGGACGAAGCGCTGGACACTATCGCCAGCCGGCTGGGCAGCATTGCCGCGCGTGATCCGCAAGCCATTTTGCCGTACAGCTATTGCGGCACCATGGGGCTGGTGCAGGGCGAGTCGATGTCGGCGCGCTTCTTCCACCAGCTCGGTGCTTCGCTGCTGGACCGCACGATTTGCGCGACGGCCGGCTTTACCGGCTATAAATACACCATAGGCGCGACTATCGGCACTGACCTCGAGCAGTTCCAGAATGCTAAGCTGATCCTGATCTGGGGCGGTAATCCGATCGCATCGAATCTGCACTTCTGGACTCGCGCGCAGGAAGCCAAGCGGCGCGGCGCCAAGCTGATCGCGATCGATCCCTATCGTTCGCTGACGGCCGAGAAATGCCACCAGCATATTGCGCTGCTGCCTGGTACCGATGCAGCGCTGGCGCTGGGCTTGATGCATGTGCTGATTGCAGAAGACTTGCTCGATCACGACTACATCGCCAACTACACGGTGGGCTTCGAGCAACTCAAACAGCGCGTGGCGGAATGGACGCCCGAGCGCACGGCCGAAACTTGCGGCATCACGGTCGCCGAAGTGGTGGAACTGGCGCGCCTGTATGGCGGCATGGCCAAGGCCGGCGAACCGGTGGCGATCCGCACCAATTACGGTGTGCAGCGCGTGCATGGCGGCGGCATGGCCGTGCGCAACCTGACCTGTCTGCCGGCACTGGTGGGTGCGTGGCGTCACGCTGCCGGTGGCGTACAGCTATCGGCCAGTGGCGGCTTCCCGACCAACAAGCCGGCGCTGCAGCGGCCTGACCTGCTGAGCAAGCAGCCGCGCACGATCAACATGACCACCATAGGCGACGACCTGCTGCGCCCTGCCTCGGCCGAATTCGGCCCGGCCGTGGAGGCCGTCATCGTCTACAACGCCAACCCGCTGGCGATTGCACCGGACTCGTCCAAAGTGATGGCAGGCTTTGCCCGTGAAGATCTGTTCACCGTGGTGCTGGAACACTTCCAGACCGATACGGTGGACTATGCCGACATTGTGCTGCCGGCCACTACCCAGCTTGAGCACATCGACGCGCACAGCGCTTACGGCCACCTGTACATGATGGCCAATAATGCGGCCATTGCCCCGTTGGGCGAAGCCAAGCCGAACACGGAAGTGTTCCGTCTGCTGGCCGCACGCATGGGCTTCAGCGATCCATGCTTCCAGGATAGCGACGACGAACTGGCCGCCATGGCCTTCAACCGTCAGGATGCGCGCGCGATTCACTTCGACTGGGATGCGCTCAAGCAGAAGGGCTGGCAGAAACTGAATATGCCGGATGCACCTTTCGCCGAAGGCGGCTTCCCTACGCCATCGGGCAAGTGCGAGTTCTATTCGGCCAGCATGGCGGCCGACGGGCTCGATCCGCTGCCCGCGTATATCGCGCCCTACGAATCCGTGGCCAGCAATCCGGAATTGGCCAAGCGCTATCCGCTGGCGATGATTTCTCCGCCTGCACGTAACTTCCTCAACTCCACTTTTGTGAACGTAAAGAGCTTGCGTTCGGCCGAAGGCGAGCCGCATCTGGACATCCATCCCGACGATAGCGCGGCACGCGGCATCAGCGATGGCGACATGGTGCGCATCTTCAATGACCGTGGCAGTTTCATCGCCAAGGCGCGCGTGACGGACAAAGCCCGTGCGGGTCTGGTGGTGGGCCTGTCGGTGTGGTGGAAGAAGCTGGCGCGTGACGGCAAGAACGCCAACGAGGTGACCAGTCAGCGCCTGACCGACATGGGCCGTGCGCCCACGTTTTACGATACACTGGTTGAAGTCGAAAGAGCCACCAGCTGAAGGTGATGTATGTTGCAGCCCGCCCGCCGCTACGCCCGCGCCAGACTCTGGCTGGGGCGGTGGCGCTTAGGGCTGTTATTGCTGGGACTGGTTGGCTGCGCCCAGTTGCAGTACTACGTGCAGGCTGCGCAAGGCCAGTACGCGCTGTGGTCTGACGCGCGCCCTATCGAAGACTGGCTGGGCGATCCAGCCACTGATCCCCAGCTCAAGGCGCGGCTGGAAAAAGCCCTGTTGATACGCCGTTTCGCCGTGCAGGAACTGGGCTTGCCGGACAATGCCAGCTACCGCAACTACGCTGCGCTGAGCCGCCCCTTCGTGCTGTGGAATGTGGTGGCCACACCGGAGTTTTCGCTGGAGCCGCTGCGCTGGTGTTTCCCCATTGCGGGCTGTGTCAGCTATCGCGGCTATTACAGCAAGGACGATGCGCAAGCTTTTGCTGCTGGTCTGCGCGAGGAGGGCAAGGACGTGCAGGTAGGCGGCGTGCCGGCCTATTCCACGCTGGGCTGGTTCAGTGATCCGCTGCTGTCTACCTTCATCCATTATTCCGATGCCGAACTGGCGCGCATGATTTTTCACGAACTCGCGCATCAGGTGGCCTATGTGCCCGGCGACAGTACGTTTAACGAAAGCTTTGCCACCGCAGTGGAAGAAGCAGGGCTGGAGCGCTGGCTGGAACTGTACGGCAACGAGGCGATGCGGGCAGCTTATGTTCAGTACAATGCGCGCCGGCAAGCATTTCTTGCCTTGCTGATAACGCACCGCAACATGCTCGAGCAACTGTATGCGGAAAAGAGCAGTGCGCGCCACAAACGGACCCGCAAAGCAGCCATCTTCCAGCACCTGCAAAGCGAATATCAACTGCTGAAAACTAGCTGGGGCGGCTATGCCGGTTACGACCGCTGGTTCGCCGAGCCACTGAATAACGCCCACCTGAGCGCGGTGGGAACTTACCACGAACTGTTGCCTGCTTTTCGCAATCTCCTGAAGCAAGAACGAACGTTCGTTCGATTTTATGCTGCAGTGCAAAATCTCGCATCTTTTGATTTGCCTCAACGTCAGCAGCGGCTACAGCAACTGAGTCCACCAGTAATGCTGCATGCCGACAACGCGTCGCAATCGGTTTCAAGCGCAGAACCATCAAAATGATGCTGCAATGCAGCAGAAAATACCCGTTAGAAGGGGTGTTCAAATGTGGTTAAATGCGCTTGCGTCTGAGCTTGCTGCCCGATAGCATCGACATAAGTAGGCTCCGGAAGTGCGCATAGACGACACACCGGCACCGTACCGGCACTGTGCGCCGGAACCCTTATAACGATCACGAGACACGAGGCACAGCATGGAAAAAATCTGGTTGAAGTCTTACCCGCCCGGCATGCCAACGGAGATAGACACGAGTCAATACCGTTCGCTGGTGCAGCTGATGGAAGAGTCCTTCCATAAGTTTGCCGATCGCAAGGCGTATGTCTGCATGGACAAATACCTCAGCTACGCCGAGGTGGACTTGTACTCCAAGCGTCTGGGGGCATGGCTGCAAAGCCGTGGCCTGAAAAAGGGCGCACGCGTGGCCATCATGATGCCTAACGTGCTGCAGTACCCGATTGCCATTGCAGCCATCCTGCGTGCCGGTTATACCGTGGTCAACGTCAACCCGCTGTACACGCCGCGTGAACTCGAGCACCAGCTCAACGATTCCGGCAGCGAAGCCATCATCGTGCTGGAGAACTTTGCCACCACGCTGGAGCAGGTACTGACCCGTACCCCCGTTAAACACATCATCGTTGCCAATATGGGCGAAATGCTGGGCGGCCTCAAAGGCATGCTGGTCAATTTCGTCGTGCGCAACGTCAAAAAAATGGTACCGCCATATTCGCTGCCGAATGCCGTGCGCTTCAAGGATGCGCTGTCGCAGGGCGCCGGTATGAAGCTGACGCCGGTAGCACTGGAAGCCAGCGATCCTGCCTTCCTGCAGTACACGGGCGGCACCACGGGCGTCTCCAAGGGCGCCACGCTGACCCACACCAATGTGGTGGCCAACTTGCTGCAGACGGAAGCCTGGTCGGTACCGGCGCTGGGTTCGGTGAAAGAACAGATTTCCATCGTGTGCGCGCTGCCGCTGTACCACATCTTCGCGCTGACGGCCTGCGCCATGTGGGGCACGCGCGTGGGCGCACTGAATATTCTGATTCCGAATCCGCGCGATATCGGCGGCTTCATCAAAGAGCTGCACAAGTACAAATTCAATATGCTGCCGGCCGTGAACACGCTGTACAACGCGCTGGTCAACCATCCCGGCTTCGGCGCGCTGGACTTCTCCGGCCTGAAGATCTGCAACGCCGGCGGGATGGCGCTGCAGAAGACCGTCAATGACAAATGGCTGAAAGTCACTGGCGTGCCGATTATCGAAGGCTATGGCCTGTCTGAGACTTCGCCTGTGGCGACCTGCAACCGTGCCGATAGCCCGGCCTTTACGGGCACCATCGGCCTGCCCGTGCCATCGACCGATATTGCCATCCTCGATGACGACGGCAAGCCTGTGCCTATCGGCCAGTCGGGTGAAATCGCGATCCGCGGTCCGCAGGTGATGGCAGGCTATTGGAACCGTCCTGATGAAACGGCCAAGGTCATGACGCCGGATGGCTACTTCAAATCGGGTGATGTCGGTGTGATGGACGAGAACGGCTACGTGCGCATCGTCGATCGCAAGAAGGACATGATCCTGGTGTCCGGCTTCAACGTTTATCCGAACGAACTGGAAGCCGTGATTGCCGCTCACCCCGGCGTGCTGGAATGCGCCTGCATAGGCGTGCCGGATGAACACTCGGGCGAAGCCGTGAAAGTATTCGTGGTGAAGCGCGATCCGAATCTGACGCAGGAAGACCTGATGGCCTACTGCAAAGAACAATTTACCGGCTATAAAAAGCCGAAATATATCGAGTTCCGCGAGGAGCTACCCAAAACCAATGTCGGGAAAATCCTGCGGCGCATGCTGCGCGATGAAGCGCCCGGCCAGAACCAGAAAGCTGCATAACACATGGAAAAGATTTGGCTCAAGTCCTACCCTGAAGGCGTTCCTGCCGAGATCGACGTTAACCAGTATCGTTCGGTGACCCATTTGCTGGAAGAAGCATTCAGCAAATACGCCGACCGCAATGCGTATGTGTGCATGGACAAGTTCCTCACCTACCGCGAACTGGATAAGCTGTCGCAGCAGATGGGCGCATGGCTGCAAAGCAAGGGCCTGCATGCCGGCGCGCGCGTTGCCATCATGCTGCCGAACGTGCTGCAGTATCCGGTAGCGATGGCGGCCATTTTGCGTGCCGGTTATGCTGTGGTGAACGTCAACCCGCTGTACACGCCGCGCGAACTTCAGCACCAGCTGGTGGACTCCGGTGCGGAAGCCATCATCGTGCTGGAAAACTTTGCGACGACGGTGGAGCAGGTGGTCGCGCACACCAAGGTCAAGCAGGTGATCGTGGCCACCATGGGCGATATGTTGGGCACCTTCAAAGGCGCGATGGTCAATCTGGTGGTGCGCAAAGTGAAGAAGATGGTGCCGGCCTATTCGCTGCCGCAGGCCGTGTCGTTCAAGCGCGTGCTGGCCGAAGGCGCACGCCTGAAGCTGGAGCCGGTCAAGCAGGGCCTCGAGGATATCGCCTTCCTGCAGTACACGGGCGGTACCACGGGCGTCTCCAAAGGCGCGGTGCTGCTGCACCGTAACATCATTGCCAACGTGCTGCAGAACGAAGCCTGGCTGCAGTTCAAGCAGCAGAATCAGCAACTGGTGTTCGTCTGCGCACTGCCGCTGTATCACATCTATTCGCTGACCGTAAGTGCCTTCATGGGTACGCGCATGGGCGGCCTGAATCTGCTGATTCCTAACCCGCGCGATATCCCGGGCTTCGTGAAAGAACTGGCCAAGTATCCGGTGGCCGTGTTCCCGGCCGTGAACACGCTGTACAACGCGCTGCTCAACAATCCTGATTTCGCCAAGCTGGACTTCTCGTCCTACTCGGTCTGCAACGGCGGCGGCATGGCCGTGCAGCAGGCCGTGGCCGACCGCTGGCTGAAGCTGACGGGGACGCCTATCATCGAAGGTTACGGCATGTCCGAAACCTCGCCGGTGGCCACGGCCAACCGCATCGACATCAAGGAATTCACTGGCACTATCGGCTTGCCGATTCCATCGACCGACATCTGCATTCTCGATGACGACGGCAAGGAACTGCCGCTGGGTCAGGCCGGCGAAATCGCCATCCGTGGTCCGCAGGTGATGGCTGGTTACTGGAACCGCGCTGATGAAACGGCCAAGTCGATGACGGCGGATGGCTTCTTCAAAACGGGCGACGTGGGCGTGATGGATGAACGTGGCTTCACCCGCATCGTCGACCGTAAAAAAGACATGATCATCGTGTCCGGCTTCAATGTGTATCCGAACGAAGTGGAAGGCGTGATCGCTTCCCATCCGGGCGTGCTGGAAGTGGCGTGCATTGGCGTGCCGGACAAGCACTCGGGCGAAGCCGTGAAACTGTTCGTGGTGCGCAAGGATCCGGCCCTGACGGCTGACCAGCTACTCGACTTCTGCAAGCATGAACTGACGGCCTATAAGAAGCCCAAGTACATCGAGTTCCGCGATGAACTGCCTAAGACCAACGTGGGCAAAATCCTGCGTCGCCAACTGCGCGACGAAAAAGCCGCGGCATAAGCTGCAATGCTACTTCACAGAAATCGCCTGCTTCGTCAGGCGATTTTTTTTGTCTGCGCCGCGGATGCGCAGCTAAATCGAAAGATCTCCGTCAGAGTTTGCGAACTATCGACAATGACTTGTGATTTTTCTTTCTATGACACGGAGGTCAAGGCAGATGAGATGGTCACGCGCAGCCATTTACCTGGCGACCATGATCGACTGCTTCGACCATGGTCGCCAGGCTGGCTATCTGAGCCCGATCGGGTACCGCGAGAGCTTGGGGTTAACGAAGTGAACCAGTCGAAGAAAACGTCCGCATCTCCGATGGGGGCAATTTTCATGCAGCCCCAACACGAGGCCGGCCATCTCATCGAAGTACAGGGCGCGGTCGAAGGCGTCGCTTTCGACCGCGCCGGCATGAACCACCTGCTGGACCTGGCTCAAGGCGACATCGCCGACCTGATCAAGCTGCAGAAGCAGGCGTTGGGACTGTAAAGGCTCAGGCCTGGTTGCGGCGGC
The DNA here is from genome assembly GCF_009720775.1 of Pseudoduganella danionis. Taxonomy (GTDB): domain Bacteria; phylum Pseudomonadota; class Gammaproteobacteria; order Burkholderiales; family Burkholderiaceae_D; genus Rugamonas; species Rugamonas danionis. The sequence continues at coordinate 67,735 of NZ_WNKW01000009.1, read as the reverse complement.
GGGCGGCGACGCCCAGCATGGCCAGGCCGGCCAGCAGCATGGCGTAGGTTTCCGGTTCCGGTACCGCCGCCGTGACTTCGTAGCCGCGCCAGGTCTGGCCGGCGCTGTCAACGACGAAGACCTTGTTGTTGGCGTAGCTCAGGCTGAAGTTGCTGTCGAAGCCGGTGCCGGCGCCGACCAGGGCGGTCTCATCGACGCGGTTGCCGGCATGATCCCACGCGCTGAGGTTGCCGCTGTTGTAGGTTAGCCAGTAGTTGCCGACCACTGCGACACCACGTCCCTGCGGGTAATAGTCTTCACCGCTCTGGGTGCCGAAGCCGCTCAGTGCGACTGCTCCGAGGTAGGCGCCGCTGGTGTCCCATTGCAATACCTGGCCGTATTGAAGGCTGATGTAGTTGGCGCCGTCCTTGACCACCGCCGCCTGGCTGTCCAGCGTGCCGCCGGTCAGGGTCAGCAGGGAGCTGAACACGCCGGGTGCAGATTGCTGGTAGATCGTGCCGGAATTATAGGCCCGCGCCAGCACCGTGCTGCCGGAAGTGAACACCGAGCGGAAGTCCAGGCCCGATGCATAGGTGGCGACTATATTGCCGGCGGCGTCGTAGTTGGCGTAGCGCACGCCGTCGGAACTGCCGCCCGAAGCGCTCCAATAGCTGCTGCCATCGTAGGCCAGCGTCATGGTGGTTGGCCCCAGAGCGTCCCGGAAGGTCTGGCTGGCGTTGAGGTTAGCGGCGCTGAACACTGGACCGGCGGCGGCCGAGAAGGAAACAGTGGCCAGCGATGCGGCGATCAGGGCGGACAGTTTGTTCATGAGTGCCTCTCGGAGTTATTTAATGGATAAAATTATTTACTCAATGTAAATAGAATTATGCCAAGTAAATTTCAAAGAGTAAATTTTTTCCTGCTCAACATGCAAGCAAGTGTGGCTAGCACGCCGCAACGGTGGCGCCGCGCGGGGCGCGGCACAATGGCAGCTTCCCTGCAATATGTCGCCGATACCATGCCCTGGGCGAGTACGATGTTTCGGGCTGTTCCATGTCTTCGTTGAAAACGCCCTGCAGAAAGCGCATGTGGATATCCAGAAATGCTGATGGTGGCTGCACTCGCAACCCAGCTTTAAGTACGGATCAGGCCCGCGCGGCCATTCTGGACGAGGAAGCTGGCGCAGGTGCGGATGGCGCTGTCAGCCTGATGCACGTCGTCCAGCGCGAGGAACAGGGTGGTGCAGTCGGCCGGCGTGAGGTGCAGCAGCATAAAGCCGCGCTTGTCGCTGCGGCCATAGCGTAAGCTGTGGTTCATGCTGACGTACTGCTCGGTGCGGGCTTGCGGGCGCGATGACGAGGTGACGGAGGTGCCGACGAATTCCGTCGCAATCACAGGATTGGTGGGCGAGCGTGGCCGTGTAGGCAGGCGGTTGAGTTCCGCCGCAAAGAAGCTGTGCACGTCGCCACCGAGAATGAGCGGATTGCTGGCGCGGCTGTTTTGCAGAGCATCGAACAGGCGCTGGCGTGCGGCCGGATAACCATCCCAGCCGTCGGTCCAGTAGCGGCCATCATCGTCATGCAGTAGCGGCAGCTGGCTGTTGGGCGCCATCAGCGTCTGTTGGGCCAGTATGTTCCAGCGCGCGGTGGAACTGGCCAGCCCCTGCTCGAGCCAGCGCTGCTGCTCCGGCCCCAGCATGCTACGGGCTGGATCGTTGAGGGCTGTGCAGGCCCGCTCCAGTACGGAACTGGATCCACCACGGCCGGCCGGCGTGCAGGGCTGGTAGGCGCGGTACTGGCGATCATCGAGCACATGGAAGCGCGCTAGCTGGCCCCAGTCATAGCGCTGGTACATGCGCAGATTGGCGAAGTCGGCCGGCGGCAAACGCAGCGGCATGTGCTCGTAGAAGGCCTGATAGGCAGCGGCACGGCGCGCCAGGAAGTCGGGTGCGAGGCGTTCGTCGCGGTCGTTCGCATAGTCGTTGGCTACCTCATGGTCATCCCATGTGACTATCCATGGTGCGACCAGATGGGCAGCCTGCAGGTCGGCGTCGCTTTTGTATTGGGCGTAGCGCGCGCGATATTCGGCCAGCGTGAAGCTCTCGTTGCTGCGCACGGCACTGGCCGGATGCTGGCGCTGGTACGGCCCCCATTCGTAGATGTAATCGCCGAGGAAGGCCACCAGATCGGGCGCGGCAGCCGCGATATGGCGGTGCGCCGCATAGCTGCCGAATTCCCAGTGCTGGCAGGAGGCCACGGCCAGCTTGAGCTGGGCGGGCATGCTGCCTGCGGCTGGCGCGGTGCGCGTGCGTCCCACCGGACTGACGGCATCGCCCAGCATGAAGCGGTACCAGTACCAGCGCTCGGGTGCCAGCCCTGTCACATCGACGTGGACGCTATGCGCCAGCGCCGGTGCAGCGCTGGCCGAACCTTCGGCCACGATACGGCGGAACTGCTCGTCTTCCGCCATCTGCCAGCGTACTACATACACCAGTGGCGGCGTGGTGGCGGCATTGAAAGGATCGTGCAGAATGCGGGTCCAGATCACCACCGCATTCGGCAGCGGCGAACCGGAGGCCACGCCGAGACTGAATGGGTAGTTGCTGGCGCTGGCAGGCATGGCACTTGCATTGCCTGTCAGGCTGGATGCCGCCAGCGCACCCAGACGGGCGCCGGTCAGCAGAAACTGGCGGCGCGGACTGTCCATGCTGGTGCAGGGCGCGTTGAAATGGCTGTTATGGGTGCAGCAGGGTTTCGATAGGCGGCACTTTGCGCGGCTTGCGGTCCGAGTCCGTGGCCACATAGGTCAGGGTGGCTTCCGTTACTTTGACGGTGTCGGCCTGCAGGCGGTTGCGCTCGGCGTACACCTCGACGTTGACGGTGATCGAGGTGTTGCCCACGCGGACGATGTCGGCGTAGAAGGACAGCAGATCGCCCACGAATACGGGATTTTTGAAAACAAAGGAGTTCACCGAAATCGTAGCAACGCGGCCATTGGCGCGACGGGTAGCAGGCAGCGAGCCGGCAATGTCGACCTGCGCCATGATCCAGCCGCCGAATACGTCGCCATACACGTTGGCATCGGAGGGCGCGGGCATCATGCGCAGTTCCGGCATCTTACCGGCGGGCAGACCGCGGTTGATGGTTTGAACGGCAACGGCTGGGGTATTTTCAGGGGTGGTCATCGTGAAATCTCTTGAAGGGCTACAATTAACGGGATTGAACCATAAAACGCCGACCTTCGCCATGCGCCGCTATTCTAATTCCTCGCCAGCTCCCGCCAGCCAGACTGCCGCTACCCGTAGCGATATGGCTACCATCAAGACTCTGCTGCCCTATCTGTGGGTGTACAAATGGCGCGTGCTGCTGGCGCTAGGCTGTCTAGTGGGCGCCAAGCTGGCCAACGTGGGCGTGCCGGTGGTGATGAAGAGCCTGATCGACCAGATGACCATTTCGCCCAGCCACCCGCAAGCGCTGCTGGTGCTGCCGTTGGGCGCACTGGTGGCATATGGCGTGCTGCGCGTATCAACTACCTTGTTCACCGAGTTGCGCGAGTTTCTGTTTGCGCGCGTGACGCAGCGTGCCGTGCGCACCATTGCGCTCAAGGTGTTCCGCCATCTGCATGCGCTGTCGCTGCGCTTCCACCTGAACCGTCAGACGGGCGGCATGACGCGCGATATCGAACGTGGCACGCGCGCCGTGGGTTCGCTGATTTCCTACACGCTGTTTAATATTCTGCCCACACTGGTGGAGATCGCGCTGGTACTGGGCTACCTCGTCACCCATTACGACATCTGGTTCACCGTGATTACGGTGGTGGCACTGGTCACGTATATATCGTTTACCATCTTTATCACCGACTGGCGCACCCACTTCCGCCGCGCCATGAACGACCTCGATTCCAAGGCGAATACCAAGGCGATCGATTCGCTGCTCAATTACGAGACGGTGAAATACTTCGGTAACGAGGACTACGAGGCCAAGCGCTATGACGAAGGGCTGCAGCGCTACGAATCGGCGGCGGTGAAATCGCAGACTTCGCTGTCGCTGCTGAATACGGGCCAGTCGCTGATCATCGCTACGGCGGTGACGCTGATCCTGTGGCGCGCCACGCAGGGCGTCATCGACGGCAAGATGACGCTCGGTGATCTGGTGCTGGTGAATGCCTTCATGATCCAGTTGTACATTCCGCTCAACTTCCTCGGCGTGATCTACCGCGAGATCAAGCAAAGCCTGGCCGATATGGAGAAGCTGTTCTCGCTGCTGGATCAGAACCGCGAAGTGGCCGATGCGCCCGATGCCAAACCGCTGCAGACCCACGGTGCCGAAGTGCGCTTCAATCACGTGGAGTTCAGCTACGACCCGAAACGCCAGATCCTGTTCGGGGTGGACTTTACGATTGCCGCTGGTACCACCACGGCCGTGGTGGGACATAGCGGTTCGGGCAAGTCGACGTTGTCACGATTGCTGTTCCGCTTCTATGAAGTCAATCAGGGCAGCATCACCATCGATGGGCAGGATCTGCGTGCCATCACGCAGGACTCGCTGCGCCACGCCATCGGCATCGTGCCGCAGGATACTGTGCTGTTCAATGACACCATCGAATACAACATCGCCTACGGCAAGCCGGGTGCCACGCACGAGCAGATCGTGGCGGCAGCGCGTGCGGCGTCCATACACGATTTCGTCGAGAGCCTGCCCGATGGCTATGCCACCATGGTGGGCGAGCGCGGGCTGAAGCTATCCGGTGGCGAGAAGCAGCGCGTGGCGATCGCCCGCACCCTGCTGAAGAATCCGGCCATCCTGATTTTCGATGAAGCCACTTCGGCGCTGGACTCCAAGGCCGAGCAGGCGATCCAGCAGCAGCTCAAGGAAATCGCGCGCAACCGCACCACCATGGTCATCGCCCACCGTCTGTCCACCGTGGCAGACGCCGAGCAGATACTGGTACTCGATCATGGCCGCATCGTCGAGCGTGGCACCCATCAGAGCCTGCTCGCCGCGAACGGCCTGTATGCGCAGATGTGGCAACGCCAGCAGGCGTCGGCCGAAGAAAACCCCGCATCGCCAGCCAGCGATCTGGAACAAGCAGTTTCATTAAAATAAGGAAGCCAAGATGAAGTCTCCGATGAAGTCCCTTTCGATGCTGGGAGCAGCCAGTCTGCTGATGGCCTGCGTGCAGAGCGCATATGCCAGTTCCGATCCGAGTGAGCAGCAATTCCGCGCGCTGTACAAAGAGCTGGTAGAAACCAATACCACGCTGTCGTCCGGTAGCTGCACGCTGGCGGCCGAGCGCATCGCTGCACGTCTGAAAACGGCCGGCTTCCCGGAAGCGGACCTGCATCTGTTTGCCGATCCGGCGCATCCGAAGGAAGGCGGTCTGGTGGCCGTGCTGCCGGGAAGTGACCCGAAAGCCAAGGCCATCCTGCTGCTGGCGCACATCGATGTGGTGGAAGCCAAGCGCGAAGACTGGACCCGTGATCCGTTCACGCTGATCGAGGAAGACGGCAAGTTCTTCGCCCGTGGCGTGGTGGATGACAAGGCGCAGGCGGCCATCTGGGCCGATACGCTGGTGCGCTTCAAGTCGGAAGGCTATGTGCCGCGTCATACGCTGAAGATGGCGCTGACCTGCGGCGAAGAGACGGCTGGCGCTTTCAACGGTGCCGAATGGCTGACCAAGAACCGCCGCGAACTAATCGATGCAGGCTTTGCGCTGAATGAAGGCGCTGGCGGTGAACTCAATGCCGCCGGCCGCCGTGTATCAATGACGGTGCAGGCGGGCGAAAAAGTGGCGCAGAACTACCGCCTCGAAGTGACCAACCGTGGTGGCCACAGCTCGCGTCCGCAGAAGATCAATGCCATCTACCAGCTGGCCGGTGCACTGAAAAAAATCGAGACCTTCAGCTTCCCTAACCAGCTCACGGATGGCAGCCGTGGTTACCTGAAAGGCATGGCCAAGATACAGGCCGCTGAAGGCCATCCGGATGTGGCCAAGGCCATGCTGGCGGTGGAGAAGAATCCGAAAGATGCCAAGTCGGTAGCGCTGCTTGATAGCCGCGATATCAGCTGGGCCACCATGCTGCACACCACCTGCGTGGCGACCATGCTCGATGCGGGCCATGCCACCAATGCTCTGCCGCAGCGCGCACGCGCCAACGTCAACTGCCGTATCTTCCCCGGTGTATCGCAGGAGGAAGTACGTCTCGCGCTGGTCAAGGCCATCAACGATCCGGCCGTGAAAGTGGAGACGCTGGAAATCCGTGGCGAGAACTCGGCGCCGCCGGAACTGACCCGTGCCATCATGGAGCCGGTAGAAAAGCTGACGGCGAAAATGTGGCCCAATGTGCCCGTGCTGCCTATCCTGCAATCGGGCGCGACGGACGGCCAGTTCCTCAATGCAGCCGGTATTCCTACCTATGGCATCAGCGGGATATTCCTCACGCCGGATCTGGGCAATATCCATGGCCTCAACGAATACATCGGCGTACAGTCGCTGATGGAAGGCCGCGCCTTCTTGCATGAACTGGTGCGTACTTACGCTGGCCAGCCCTAAGCGCGAGGGCTGACGCCGGAAACAACAAAGGCCGCATTAGCGGCCTTTGTTTTGTGCGGAGGGCAGTGTCTTAGCGTGCGCGGACCATATCGGTTTCGCCCGGCGCCGCCAGCTCGCCTTCCCACTTGGCCACGACAGCGGTGGCTACGCCGTTACCGATTACGTTGGTGGCGGAACGGGCCATGTCAAGGAAGTGGTCGATACCAAGCAGCAGCAGCATGCCGGCTTCCGGAATGTTGAACTGGCCCAGCGTGGCAGCGATCACCACCAGCGAAGCGCGTGGCACACCGGCCATGCCTTTGGAGGTCAGCATCAGCACCATCATCATGGTCATCTGCTGGCCCAGCGACATTTCGATGCCGTAGGCCTGGGCGATGAACACGGTGGCGAAGGTGCAGTACATCATCGAGCCATCGAGGTTGAACGAGTAGCCGATAGGCAGCACGAACGCGGCCAGACGGTTACGCACACCGAAGCGCTCCAGACCTTCCAGCGTTTTCGGATAGGCCGCTTCGCTCGAAGCGGTGGAGAAGGCCAGCAGGGTAGGGCTGCGTAGTTCGCGCAGCAGCGAGAAGATGCGGCCTTTCAGGAACAGGAAGCCGACGATAATCAGCAGCAGCCACAGCATGGCGATACCGAAGTAGAACTCGGCCATGAATACGCCATAGGTGGACAGCACGCCCAGACCGTTTTTGGCGATCACGCCCGATACGGCGGCGAATACGGCGATCGGTGCGAACTGCATCACATAGCCGGTGACTTTCAGCATGACGTGGGCCACGCCGTCGAGCGCGTCGATCATGACCTTGGCCTTGTCGCCCACGGCTGCCGCAGCGGAACCGAAGAACAGCGAGAAGATCACGATCTGCAGGATTTCGTTCTTGGCCATGCCGTCAACGATGGACGATGGCACGAGGTGGGTGACGAATTCTTTCAGCGTCAGGCCCGAGGTCACCAGATCCACCTTGCCGGTGGTAGCGGCCATGTGGCCCAGCAGCGCGTCACCGGGACGGAAGATATTCACCAGCACCAGACCGAGGCTCAGCGACATCACCGAAGCGACGAAGAACCAGCCCAGCGTTTTCAGGCCGATGCGGCCCACTTCCGAGGCATCACCCATTTTGGCGATGCCGCACACCAGCGTGGAGAACACCAGCGGCGCGATAATCATCTTAATCAGGCGCAGGAACAGGGTGGTGATCAGCGCCATGTAATCGGCAAACTCCACCGGTTTGGCCATGTTGACGTTGGCGAGGTAGCCGGCGAAGATGCCGAGCGCTAGGCCCACGAGGATGTAAGTGGTCAATCGGCTTTGTTTCTGCATGTTGTGTGTTCCCTGTGGTAGTGTCTCTCTGTGCCTGCGCAGAGGGCGGGGTGGCCGCCGCATAGAGGTTCTGGCGCGGGCTGCAGCTGGTATTTTATGGTCCGGCTGATGAAACTATTGGCAAGTTTGGCAGTATCCTTGTGGGCCGGAGTGCTGTCAAGCGCTTGCAGCGCCGCATCCACAGCCGCTGGTGCGGTTTTTTTAAGCAGCTCAAATATGATCGAAATTAACAACGTCAGCAAGTGGTATGGCCAGTTTCAGGTGCTCACGGATTGCTCGGCACGGGTAGCAAAGGGTGATGTAATGGTGATCTGCGGGCCGTCCGGCTCGGGCAAATCTACCCTGATCAAGACGGTGAACGGGCTGGAACCCGTGCAGCAGGGGGAAATCCGCGTGGATGGCGTCAAGGTTAATGACAAGGCTACCGATCTGTCGGCGCTACGGGCACGGATCGGCATGGTATTCCAGAATTTCGAGCTGTTCCCCCACCTGTCCGTGCGCGACAACCTGACGCTGGGGCAGATCAAGGTGCTGGGGCGTAGCCGCGAGGAAGCCGTGGCGCGCGGGCTGCATTATCTGGAGCGGGTAGGGCTGCTGGGCCAGCAAGACAAATTCCCCAGCCAACTCTCGGGTGGCCAGCAGCAGCGCGTGGCGATCGCCCGGGCGCTGGCCATGGACCCCATCGCCATGCTGTTCGATGAACCCACCTCGGCGCTCGATCCGGAAATGATCAACGAAGTGCTGGACGTGATGGTGGGGCTGGCGCAGGACGGCATGACCATGATGGTGGTGACGCACGAAATGGGCTTTGCGCGGCGCGTGGCCAATCGGGTGCTGTTCATGGACCAGGGCCGGATCGTGGAAGACAGCAGCAAGGAAGCCTTTTTCGCCGCCCCGCGCTCCGAACGTGCGCGCGAGTTTCTGACGCGGATTATTCACTAGTCAGCGTTAGCAGTAGTCACTCAATTGCAAAATCTGCAATTGTCCGCTGGTGCGCATAGCTTTGTCGTTGGTGATCAAGTAGCGACACTGGGCTTGCAGTGCCGTCGCGATGTGCAGCGCATCAATTAGCTTGACGCCGGTCTGCGCTCTGCATTGGGCTGCATGCTGGTAGGCCCCGTCACCATGACGTACCACGGTCAGGACATGTTTTTGTGCGAAGAAGGCCAGGGCGCTGGCTATCAGGCGGGGATTCCCACTGCGGTATGGTCCTACCATCGTTTCGGCTACAGCAATCTGGCCGGTATAGGCGTGGGCGTGGCGTGACGCGAGCGAATGCATGAGCGCCGCCGCGGCGTCAAAGAATTGCGTATTCTTGTCCAAAAAATAGACGAAGATATTTGTGTCGAGGTAGATTTTGTGGCCACGAGTGGCTACCAGCAGGTCAGCTATCGTTCCCATGAGGTGTGGTCTTGTTGTAGCGTCCGGGCGATTTCGCGTGCGTTGTTGCCCCATGCGCCGCTACAACTACCGGCAAACGCCATCACATCGTTCGCTGGCGGCGGGAGCGGTGAAGCTCTAAGAGGGCGAAGGATGATATTGCCGTCTTTGTAACTTACCTCTAGCAGGTCATGAGCTTGCAGGCCAGCAAGCTCGATGATGCTTTTCGGCAGGATCAATTGCTGATGTTCGGCCAAACGGATCTTTTCCATTTTTACCTCCCGAATCGGAAAAATAATCGTACTCCGATTAGGGGCGCAGGGCTTGATTGATCCGGGATCAGTGTGTCAGCGGGTAAAATACTGCCTATTCGAACTTTGATCGTCAGAAAGCGCCGCCATGTCCGACCTCGAAACTACCCAAGACAGCATCACCATCACCCGTCCAGACGACTGGCACTTGCATCTGCGCGACGGCGCAACGCTGGCCAGTGTGCTGCCGCACAGTGCGCGCCAGTTTGGCCGCGCGATTGTGATGCCAAATTTGAAACCTCCGGTCACCACCACGGCAGCCGCCGAGGCTTACCGTAGCCGGATTCTGGCTGCGCTGCCGGAAGGGATGTCGTTCGATCCGCTGATGACGCTGTACCTGACCAATAACACGGCACCGGACGAAATCCGCCGCGCGCAGGATAGCGGCATCGTGCACGCCGTGAAGCTGTATCCGGCCGGCGCCACTACCAATTCGGATGCAGGCGTGACCGATCTGTCCAATTGCTACAAGACGCTGGAAGTGATGCAGGAAGTGGGCATGCCTTTCCTCGTGCATGGCGAAGTGACCGATCCCGAGATCGATCTGTTTGACCGCGAAGCTGTGTTCATCGAACGCGTGATGCGTCCGCTGCGCCGTGATTTTCCAGCGCTGAACATCGTGTTCGAGCACATCACCACCAAGCACGCAGCCCAATACGTGGCCGAAGCGGAAGGTCCGATTGCGGCGACGATTACCGCGCACCACCTGCTGTACAACCGCAACGATATCTTCAAAGGCGGCATTCGCCCGCACTACTACTGCCTGCCCGTGCTGAAACGCGAAGAGCACCGTCTGGCGCTGGTGACGGCGGCGACCAGCGGCGACGAGCGCTTCTTCCTCGGCACCGACTCGGCACCGCATGCACAAGGCGCCAAGGAAGCTGCCTGCGGCTGCGCCGGTTGCTACACCGCGCTGCATGCAATGGAACTGTATGCGGAAGCCTTCGAGCGCGCCGGCGCGCTGGACAAGCTGGAAGCTTTCGCCAGCTTCAATGGCCCGGCCTTCTACGGTCTGCCGCGCAATACCGGCACCATCACGCTCAAGCGCGAACAGTGGACGCTGCCGCAAACCCTGCCGCTGGCTGACCAGCAAGTGGTGCCGCTCAACGCCGGCGAAACCATCAACTGGAAAATGGTTTAAAGCGTGCAGTCGGCAATCGACTGGTCGCGTCCGTGGTATGACTCGATCCGCACGGCGGCTGGCTTCCTGTCGGCCGATGTGCATTTTATGGAGACGCTGAACCAGCAGGCTGCAGCGCTGGGGCTGCGTAACCATCAGGGTCTGCCGACCCACTTCGTACCGCAGGCGGCGCTGCCCGAAGGCACTGCCTACGAAGCGTTTATCGGCGCCACCGGTGGCGTGCCCACGCGCGAGAATTTGCACGACTTCTTCAACGGTCTGGTGTGGCTGACTTTCCCGCGCATCAAGGTACAGCTGAATGCCTTGCAGGCAGCCCAGATTGCCCGTGATGGCGTGGGCAAGTCGCGCGGTCCTGCACGCGATGGCGCCACCATTTTTGACGAGAATGCCGCTTTGCTAGTGGTACGCGATAACGCCGACGGCCATGCGCTGGTGACGGCCTTGCGCGAGCATCAGTGGCAGACGGCTTTCGTCGATATGCGCGCGCATTTCGGTCCCGATGCGCAAGTCTGGTTGTTCGGCCACGCGCTGATGGAAAAGCTGGTGGCTCCGCGCAAAGCCATCACGGCACATACCCGCGTGGTGTGGGCCGACGATGAATTCTTCACGCTGGACCATACCGGGCGGCGCCACTGGATCGATGCCAAGGTGACGCAGGGACTGGCCGAGCATGGCCTGAGCACGGCGGACTTCATGCCCATGCAGGCACTTGGTGTGCCGGGCTGGTGGCCGCAACAGGATGCCGAGTTCTATGGTGATACCAGCGTGTTCCGCCCCAAACGCCAGCCTGAGTAATTTTCATCGACGATAGCGCCGCTGCGGCGGCAGAAAGAGCACAGCATGACGCAAGCCGCCACCTCTACTCTGATCCGCTGGGGCATACTCGGCACCGGCAAGATCGCCAAGGCCTTTGCTGCCGCGCTGCAGATCACGCCGGACGCGAAACTGGTGGCAGTGGCTTCGCGCAGCATGGAGAGCGCCGCGCCGTTCGCGCAGGAGTTCGGCGCCGAGCGTGCTCACGGCAGCTATCAGGCGCTGGCCGACGATCCCGAAGTCGACGTGATCTATATCGCCACACCGCATCCCATGCACCACGAGAATGCCCTGATATGCCTGAACGGCGGCAAGGCCGTGCTGGTGGAAAAATCCTTCACCATGAACCGCCGTCAGGCCGAGGAAGTCATCGCACTGGCGCGCAGCAAAAAGCTGTTCGTGATGGAAGCCATGTGGACGCGCTTCATTCCCGCCATGGTGGAAGCAAAACGGATTATCGACAGCGGCGAAATCGGCGTGCCGGCCAATGTCAGTGCCGATTTCGGTTTCACCGCCAATTTCGGCCCCGAGCATCGCGTGTTCAATCCTGCACTGGGCGGTGGCGCGCTGCTCGATCTGGGCATCTATCCGCTGTCGATGGCGGCCTTTTTCCTCGGCCCTGTCACGGCCGTGCAGGCACAGGCGGAAATGACGGAGAGCGGCGTGGATATGCAGACCGTGTTCACGCTCAAACACCAGCAGGGCGGCGTCTCGGCCTGTTCCTGCAGCCTGCGTTCGCGCAGCCCCACCGAGCTGATTATCTCCGGCACCAAGGGTTATCTGCGTCTGCATGACCGCTTCCACAACACCAGCACGCTGAGCGTGGTGCTGGTCGATGGTAGCAGCCGCAGCGAGCGCACCGTGCAATTGCCGATTACGGGCAATGGCTATACCCACGAAGCGCAGGAAGTGGGGCGATGCCTGCGCGCAGGCCTGATCGAAAGTCCCGTCATGTCGCACGACGAAACACTGGCCATCATGGGCACGCTGGACGAGATCCGGCGCCAGATCGGGCTGGTCTACAGCGCCGATTCCGCAAACTAGGTAGAATCTACCAACCGGGGTCAGGTCGGGCAAAGTGCAGGTGTCAGGTCGGGCAATGTGTCGATATTTGAGAATTCTCAAGAAACGCACCAATGCCCGACCTGACACCGACACTTTGCCCGACCTGACCCCACGCCATTAAACTTGCTGGAAAGTTAATATGCCGCTCGATCACCGCGCTCCTTCCCTGAAAACTGTGTTAATCGCAACTGGCGTGGTGCTGACGCTGGCCATGGGTGTGCGTCACGGTCTGGGCTTCTGGATGCAGCCGATTTCGCAGGCCAATGGCTGGACGCGCGAGACCTATTCGCTGGCGCTGGCACTGCAGAATCTGATGTGGGGCGTGTTCGGCCCGTTCGCCGGTATGGCAGCGGACCGTTTCGGCACCATGCGCGTGGTGATCACGGGCGCTATCAGCTATATGGCAGGCTTGCTGTGGATGGCGCTGGTGCAGGATGCCACGCTGTTCGTGGCCGGTTCCGGTGTGCTGATCGGCTTCGGTCTGGCCTGCACGGCCTTCGGTGCTGTCAGCGGCATCATCGGCCGCGTTGCGCCTGTCGAAAAACGTTCTTGGGCCTTCGGCATCTCCGGTGCGGCCAGTTCGTTCGGCCAGTTCATGATGATGCCCGTCGAGCAGCAACTGATTTCCGCCGCTGGCTGGCAGCATGCCTTCTTCCTGCTGGCCGGGCTGGTGGTGCTGGCCATGGTACCTATGGCGTTCTTCCTGCGCGAACCCGGTGTGGCGCAGCACCACGGCCCACAGCAGAGCGTGCGCGAAGCGCTCGGTGAAGCCTTCGGCAATCGCTCCTTCCTGTTCCTGATGACGGGCTATTTCGTCTGCGGTTTTCAGGTGGTGTTCATCGGTGCCCACCTGCCAGCCTATCTGAAAGACAAAGGCATCATGGACCCTGGCGTGGCCGTGATGGCGCTGGCGCTGATCGGGCTGACCAACATCATCGGCTCCTACTATGCAGGTAAGCTTGGTGGCCGCCTGCCCAAGCGCTACCTGCTGTCGTCCATCTATCTGACCCGCTCCGTGGTCATCAGCCTGTTCCTGCTGGCGCCACTGACGCCTTACTCGGTCTACATCTTCTCGGCCGCCATGGGGCTGATCTGGCTGTCCACCGTGCCGCTGACGAACGGCATCATCGCCGGCATCTTTGGCGTCAAGCACATGTCCATGCTGGCTGGCGTGGTGTTCTTTTCCCATCAGGTGGGCAGCTTCCTCGGCGTCTGGCTCGGCGGCTATCTGTTTGCTCGTCAGGGCAGCTACGACATCGTCTGGGGCATCGCGATAGCACTCGGAGTGATGGCCGGCTTGATCAACCTGCCTATCAATGAACGTACGCTACAGCGCGACGCGCTGAAGGCGGCATGATGCTGCGCCTCTGGCTGCTGCGCGCAGCCGGCGTGGCCGTGCTGGCGCTGGTGTTCATGGCTTATCTACAGCCATCTTTCCTGCTTGATCTGGCCAACCGTTTCTATATGTGTTTCTAAAAAACACCACATTGGCATTTTCGCCACATTGTTGTGTGCGGGCGGCCGATAAGTGCTAGTCTGGTGTTCCCACAAACGTGACGTGGTGGCGCGTGTACGTCACAAAAACGGAGGAGACATCATGGCAAAGTTATTCAAGCTAATGGCATTGGTGTTGTTGGCGCTGGGCCTGCACGGCAGTGCCATGGCGGCAGAGCGGGGTACGGCCGATGAAGCGGTGGCGATGGTCCGCAAAGCTGCCGACTACCTGAAAGCGAATGGACGCGATAAAGCGTTTGCAGCGTTTAATGACCCCAAGGGGCAGTTCCGCGACCGTGATCTGTACATCATCGTGTACGACATGAAGGGTTTTAATCTGGCCCACGGTGCCAATCCCAAGCTGATAGGCAAAGACCTGATGCAGCTACGCGATGCCAACGGCACCCTGATCATCAAGGAGTTTGTCGAGGTGGCCAAGACCAAGGGCAGTGGCTGGATACATTATCAGTGGCCTAATCCTGTCACTTCGACGGTGGAAGCCAAGTCCACCTATGTCGAGAAGCACGATGATCTGATCATCGGCTGCGGCATCTACAAGTAAGCCTTATACCTTCAGGAACTCTTCGCGCCCGCCTAGCCAGCGGGCCAGATGGGCTTCCACCGTGGCGGCTTTTTCGGGCGTGTTGGCGTGGAGCAGATCGTGCGCCACGTCGCGCGCCTGATCCACCAGCCAGCCATCCGTTTCCAGATCTGCAAAGCGCAGCATGGCCTGTCCGGACTGGCGCGCACCGAGGAATTCGCCGGGGCCGCGGATTTCCAGATCGCGCCGCGCAATTTCGAAACCGTCGGTGGTTTCGCGCATCGTCATCAGGCGCTGCCTGGCTACGCCACCGAGCGGGCTCTGATACAGCAGCAGGCAGACACTGGCTGCCGAACCCCGTCCCACCCGTCCGCGCAACTGGTGCAGCTGCGACAGGCCGAAACGTTCGGCATGCTCGATCACCATCAGCGAAGCATTCGGCACGTCCACGCCGACCTCGATCACGGTGGTGGCCACAAGCACCTGCATCTGGTTGGCGCTGAAGGCATCCATCACCTGCTGCTTCTCTAGTGGTTTCATGCGGCCATGCACCAGCCCCACGTTCAGATCGGGCAGGGCTTCGGCCAGCAGGGCGTGGGTGTCGGTAGCGGTCTGCAGCTGCAGCGCTTCCGATTCTTCGATCAGCGGGCAGACCCAGTAGATCTGCCGGCCTTCCAGTGCGGCCGCGTGTACCCGTTCTATCACCTCGTCGCGGCGGTTCTGGTCGATCACTCGGGTGACGATGGGGCTGCGGCCGGGCGGCAGCTCGTCGATCACCGAGACTTCCAGATCGGCGTAATACGTCATGGCCAGCGTGCGCGGTATCGGCGTGGCCGACATCATCAGCTGGTGCGGTATGGCGCCTTCCTGCCCTTTGTTGCGTAGCGTAAGGCGCTGGCCCACGCCGAAGCGGTGCTGCTCGTCGACGATCACCAGTCCCAGATTGGCGAAGTTGACGGCATCCTGTATCAGCGCATGGGTGCCGATTACCAGCTGGGCCTCGCCCGATTCGATCAGGGCATACGCGGCCAGCTTGTCCTTTTTCTTCAGGCTGCCCGTCAGCCATGCCACTTTCACGCCCAGCGGCTCCATCCACGCAGCGATCTTGCGGAAGTGCTGGTCAGCCAGTATCTCCGTGGGCGCCATCAGCGCGGCCTGAAAACCGCTATCGATGGCTTGTGCTGCGGCCAGTGCCGACACCACCGTCTTGCCGCTGCCCACATCGCCCTGTAGCAGGCGCTGCATAGGGTAGGGGTGGCGCAAGTCGTTGCGGATTTCGCCCAGCACGCGCTGCTGCGCGCGCGTCAGTTTGAATGGTAGCGAGGCCTCGAAGCGGGCTGACAGATCGCCCGTCACCGTCAGCGCTGCTGCACCCTTGGCACGACGCGCACGCTGGGCCCGTTTGAGCGAGAGCTGCTGGGCCAGCAGCTCGTCAAACTTCATGCGCGTCCATGCGGGGTGGGAGCGGTCGGCCAGCGCGTGCTCGTCCACCTGCTGGGGCGGATAGTGCAGCAGCTTCACGGCCGGTTCGAAATCGCTGAGCTGCATGCGCTGGCGCAGCTGCGCGGGCAGGGTATCGG
The DNA here is from genome assembly GCF_009720775.1 of Pseudoduganella danionis. Classification (GTDB taxonomy): domain Bacteria; phylum Pseudomonadota; class Gammaproteobacteria; order Burkholderiales; family Burkholderiaceae_D; genus Rugamonas; species Rugamonas danionis. Next base: position 51,555 of record NZ_WNKW01000009.1, on the reverse strand, counting down.
TCCAGTCTATGCGCTTCATGGCGTCGCCGATGGCGCGCCGTAATATCGGCTGGGACAGACCTTCGCCAGCCGGATACACGGGGGTGAGCGAAGTAGGCAGCGGCGCGCCTTCGTTGATGACCTTGTAGGCCGGGTGCACCATCTCGGCGCCGAAGAAGCCGTGTTTGAGTTCGCCACGGGCACGTACCCGCGTGCCTTCGGCCAGCTGCTTTACCTGACTGCCGTAGAAGTTCATGAAGCGCAGTTGCAGATCGCCCGTTTCGTCGGCGATATGCACGAGCAGCTGGCGGCGCGGCTTGAAGGCGATCTCGTTCTTGACCACCACGCCTTCTACCTGCGAAGTCTGGCCGCCATGCAGGCAGGCTTCTTCTATGCTGATGACTTGCGTTTCGTCCTCGTAGCGCATGGGCAGGTGCAGCACCAGATCCATGTCCGTATGCAGGCCCAGCTTGGCCAGTCTGGCCTGCGGGCTGACAGTTTTGCGCGCGCCTTTGGCGGTGGCGCTGGGACTAGCGCTGGGACTAGATTTAGTGCTTGCAACAGGCATATTCGAGCAATTTTCGGGCGCTAGCGTAAAATAGAGGGTTGGCCGCCAGTATTGTAAGGCTAGCACCGGTTTTGGGCCTACCCGTATTTTCGTCAACAGTTTCCAGAAGTTCGTATATGTACACGCTTTCCGATTTCGATTTTAACTTGCCGCAAGAGCGTATTGCGCAATTCCCGCTGCCTGATCGCAGTGCTTCCCGCCTGCTGCATCTCGATGGCGAGCAGATCATCGACCGCCAGTTTGCCGATATCGTCAATCTGCTGCAGGCCGGTGATCTGCTGGTGATGAATGATACCCGTGTGCTGAAAGCGCGCTTCTACGGTGTCAAGGAAAGTGGCGGCAAGATCGAGGCGCTGGTCGAGCGGGTGCTGGATTCGCGCACGGTGCTGGCGCAGGTGAAAGCGTCGAAGTCGCCCGGCCCCGGCGTGAAAATCCGGCTGGCGGACGCGTTCACGGTGACGGTGGGCGAGCGCGCCGGCGAGTTCTTCACCCTGCATTTCGATGGCGATGTGTTCGAGCTGATCGAGGCGCACGGCCGTCTGCCGCTGCCGCCTTACATCGAACACGCGGCCGACAGCTTTGATGAAAACCGCTACCAGACCGTGTTCAACAAGGTGCCCGGTGCCGTGGCCGCGCCGACGGCCGGCCTGCACTTTGACGAAAAGCTGCTGGCGACGCTGAAAGCCAAGGGCGTGAACTTTGCCTTCGTCACCTTGCACGTCGGTGCCGGCACCTTCCAGCCGGTGCGCAATGAGGTGCTGTCCGAGCACAAGATGCATACCGAGTGGTACACCATGCCGCAGGAAACCGTGGACGCCGTGCGCGCCGCCCGTGCCGCAGGGCGCGATGTGGTGGCCGTCGGCACCACCAGCCTGCGTGCGCTGGAATCGGCTTCGCAAAGCGGCCAGCTGGAAGCGGGCAGCGCCGATACGGCCCTGTTCATCACGCCCGGCTACGAATTCAAGACCGTCACCCGCCTGATCACCAACTTCCACCTGCCGAAATCGACCCTGCTGATGCTGGTGTCGGCCTTCGCCGGTTTTGAACCGATACGCAAGGCTTACGCCCATGCGATCGCCAATGAATACCGCTTCTTCAGCTATGGCGATGCCATGCTGCTGACTACCCAAGCGCGTGCAAATAAAGGATAACCATGCTGGAATTTAAACTGCTCAAGACCGATAGTAGCGGTCTGACCAAAGCCCGCCGCGGCACGCTGAAACTCAATCACGGTGAAGTACAGACGCCGATCTTCATGCCGGTCGGTACCTATGGCTCGGTAAAAGCCATGTCGCCGCTGGAACTGAAGGAAATCAACGCCCAGATCATCCTCGGCAATACCTTCCACCTGTGGCTGCGCCCCGGCAACGATGTGATGGCCAAATTCGGCGGCCTGCATGACTTCATGGGCTGGGACAAGCCTATCCTGACCGACTCGGGCGGTTTTCAGGTGTTCTCGCTGGGCGCCATGCGCAAGATTACGGAAGAGGGCGTGCACTTCAATTCGCCTATCAATGGCGACAAGCTATTCCTCTCGCCCGAGATTTCCATGCAAATCCAGCGCGTGCTGAATTCCGACATCGTCATGCAGTTCGACGAATGCACGCCATACAAGATCGGCGACCGTCCGGCCACGCTGGATGAAGCGGCCAAGTCGATGCGCATGTCGCTGCGCTGGGCCCAGCGCTCGCACGACGAATTCCACCGTGGCGAAAACCCGAATGCGCTGTTCGGCATCGTGCAGGGCGGCATGTTCGAAATGCTGCGCGACGAATCGCTGGAAGGTCTGGAAAAGATCGACTTCCCCGGTCTGGCCATAGGCGGCCTGTCGGTTGGCGAGCCGAAAGAAGACATGATGCGCATACTGGCCCACGTCGGCCCGAAACTGCCGCCTAACAAGCCGCACTACCTGATGGGCGTGGGTACGCCGGAAGATCTGGTGGCCGGCGTGTCGAACGGCGTCGACATGTTCGACTGCGTAATGCCGACCCGGAATGCCCGTAACGGCTGGATCTTCACGCGCTTCGGCGACATCAAAATCAAGAATGCGCGTTACAAGGATGACAAGGAGCCGCTGGACGCCAGCTGCACCTGCTACGCCTGCCGTAACTTCTCGCGTGCCTATCTGCACCACCTGAACCGCACGCAGGAAATCCTCGGCGCGCGCCTGAACACCATCCACAACCTGCACTACTACCTCGACATCATGCGCCAGATGCGCGAAGCGCTGGACGAGGACCGTTTCCACGCATGGACGCTGCAATTCCATGCGGACCGCGCGCGTGGTGTTTAAACAACAACTAATTTGCGGATGAGTCTTGTAAAAAGATTTATCCCTCCCATATGGCCAGAAGTCCTAGCGCCTTCCGGCCAGTGCTAGAATACAGCGCTAATTTTTTTAACTATTATCGGAGTCACCTGTGTTCATTTCCAACGCATACGCCCAATCCGCTTCCCCGCTCGACGCACTCGGTCTGGGTGGCAACATCGGTAGCTTCCTGCCGCTGATCCTGATGTTCGTTGCGATGTATTTCCTGATGATTCGTCCTCAGCAAAAGCGCATGAAAGAACAGAAAGCCATGATGGACGCGCTGACCAAGGGCGACGAAGTCGTGACGGCCGGCGGCGTGCTGGGCAAAGTAGTCAAAGTGACCGATCTGTACGTGACCCTGGAAGTCTCCAGCGGCACCGAACTGGTGGTGCAGAAAAACTCCGTCACCATGCTGCTGCCTAAGGGCACGCTGAAAACGCTGTAATTGCTGCGGCCCGCTGTAACGCGGGCCGTGTTGCATCCAACGCCACACTACAACGTTGAAATTATGAATCGCTATCCTCTCTGGAAATACATACTGATCCTCGCGGCCGTGCTGCTGGGCGCACTGTTCACGGCGCCCAACTACTTCGGCCAGTCGCCTGCGGTTCAAGTGACGAGTGGTAAATCCACCGTCAAGATGACGGCCGATATGGTGGCCAAGGTGGACGATGTGCTGAAAGCAGCCAACATCGCCAACAACGGCATCGCCTTCGATGGCAGCGGCACTTACGCCTCCGTGCGCGCCCGTTTTGCCGATCCCGATATCCAGTTCCGCGCCAAGGCCGTGCTGGAAAAAGGCCTGAATGCCGATCCGGCCGATCCGACCTATCTGGTGGCACTGAATCTGCAATCGGACACCCCTAAATGGATGCAATCGCTGCACGCCCTGCCGATGTACCTCGGTCTGGACCTGCGCGGCGGCGTGCACTTCCTGATGCAGGTGGATACCAAGGCCGTGCTGAACAAGCGCGTGCAGGGTATTCAGGCTGCGGCGCGTAGCCAGCTGCGCGACAAAAATGTGCGTCACGCCGGTATCGACCGCGTGGGCGACAACATCGAAATCCGCTTCCGCGACGATGCCACCCGCCAGAAAGCCAAGGACGTACTGGCTAGCCAGCTGGGCGACCTGTCCTTCGTCGATAGCGGCGAAGGCGATGCGCTGAAAACCGTGGTGAGCCTGAAACCGGCTGCACTCAAGCAGACCATCGATGATGGCGTGAAGCAGAATATCTCCACCCTGTCGAAACGGGTGAACGAACTGGGTGTGGCCGAGCCGGTCATCCAGCAGCAAGGTCCTGACCGCATCGTGGTGCAGCTGCCCGGCGTGCAGGACGTGGCCCGCGCGCGTGCCGTGATCGGCCGTACCGCCACGCTGGAAGTGCGCATGGTGGATAACTCCATCACCCCGGGCACCGAACTGTCGTCGGCGGTTCCGTTCAACTCCGAGCTGTTCACCGTGGGCCGCAACGTGCCTGTGGTACTGAGCAAGGATGTGGTCATCACCGGTGATTACATCTCCAGCGCGATTGCCAGCTTCGACCAGAACCAGCAGGCTGCTGTCAGCATCACCCTGAACGGTGATGGTGGCCGCAAGATGCGTGACCTGACCCGCGACAACGTGGGCAAGCGCATGGCCATCGTGCTGTTTGAAAAAGGCAAACCGGAAGTGCTGTCGGTAGCCACCATCCAGAGCGAATTCGGTAGCAGCTTCCAGATCACCGGTATGGGCAACGCCGAAAACTCGGCCGAACTGGCTCTGCTGCTGCGCTCCGGCGCACTGTCGGCACCGATGGAAGTGATCGAAGAACGCACCATCGGCCCTGCGCTGGGTGCGGAAAACATCGCCAAAGGTATGCACTCGACCATCTACGGCTTTGCCGCGATTGCCGTGTTCATGCTGGTCTACTACATGATGTTCGGCTTCTTCAGCGTGCTGGCGCTGGGCGTCAACCTGCTGCTGCTGGTAGCGCTGCTGTCGCTGATGCAGGCTACCCTGACGCTGCCGGGCATGGCCGCAATTGCGCTGGCGCTGGGTATGGCGATTGACTCCAACGTGCTGATTAACGAACGTGTGCGGGAAGAACTGCGGGCCGGCGCTTCGCCGCAGGCAGCCATTTCGGCCGGTTTCGAGCGCGCATGGGCCACCATTATCGACTCTAACGTGACCACCCTGATCGTTGGTCTGGCACTCTGGGCCTTCGGTTCCGGTCCTGTGCGCGGCTTCGCCGTGGTACACACGCTGGGTATTCTGACCTCGATGTTCTCCGCCGTGTTTGTGTCGCGCGGTGTGGTCAACCTGTGGTACGGCCGCAAGAAGAAGCTGCAAGCTATCGCCATCGGTACCGTCTGGGTACCGGATCAGAAATAGTCAGAAATAAACAGGGACTGTAAACATGGAATTTTTCCGCATTAAAAAAGACATCCCGTTCATGCGCCACGCGCTGGTGTTCAACGTCATTTCGGCGTTGACCTTCGTGGCGGCCGTGTTCTTCCTGCTGCATAAGGGATTGCACCTGTCGGTGGAATTCACCGGCGGTACGGTGATGGAACTGCGCTACCAGCAGGCGGCGAATCTGGAACGGATACGCGGCACGCTGGAGAAGATAGGCTACGAACAGCCGGAAGCGACCAGCTTCGGCACTGCGCACGACGTGATGCTGCGTCTGCCGGTGGTGAAGAACGTCACGCCGAAAGACGCTTCGGCACAGGTGTTCGACGCACTGTGCAAAGCCGAAAGCGGTAGCCTGAAAGACATCGACACGGTAACCGCCAAGGGCGAGCACGTGGTTAAGCAGAGCTGCGCCGATGCGGCCGGCGCCGAAGCGGTGTCGCTGCAGAAGGTGGAGTTCGTTGGTCCGCAGGTGGGCGACGAGCTGACCGAGAACGGCCTGAAAGCACTGGCCGCCGTGGTGGTGGGCGTGATGATCTATCTGGCCATCCGCTTCGAGTGGAAGTTCGCGGTTGCTGCGATTATCGCTAACTTGCACGACGTGGTGATCATTCTGGGCTTCTTCGCCTTCTTCCAGTGGGAATTCTCGCTGACCGTGCTGGCCGGTGTGCTGGCCGTGCTGGGTTACTCGGTGAATGAATCGGTGGTGATTTTCGACCGGATCCGCGAGAACTTCCGCAAGCAGCGTAAAGCTTCCGTGCATGAAGTGATCGACAACGCGATCACCTCGACCATCTCGCGTACCATCATCACCCACGGTTGTACCCAGATGATGGTGCTGTCGATGCTGTTCCTGGGCGGCCCGACGCTGCACTTCTTCGCCATGGCGCTGACCATCGGTATCTGCTTCGGTATCTACTCGTCCGTGTTCGTGGCTGCTGCCGTGGCCATGTGGCTGGGCGTGAAGCGTGAAGACCTGATCAAGCCGGTCAAGGAAAAAGACGAGACTGACGGCGCCGTGGTTTAAGCGCTGACGGTTGCAACGATCCCCCGCTGAGCGCGCAGTTCAACGGGGGTTTTTTTTTATTTGAGGGGTCAGGTCGGGCATTGGCGCAGAGCTCGCCTATTTATAAGCGAGCTCTGCGCCAATGCCCGACCTGACCCCGCTGTGGAGAAGCGATGAGTCGTAGTGGGCGTTTGTTTCTGCTGATGGATGCGCTGCGCGGGTATCGCCATCCTGTGACGGCGGCGCGGCTGGCCGAGCAGCTTGGCGTGTCCGAGCGCACTATCTACCGCGATATCAAGACACTCGGTGATCTGGGCGCGCCACTCGAAGGCGAGGCCGGCATAGGCTACCGGCTCAAGGCGGGCAGCTTTCTGCCGCCGCTGATGTTCGGTGTCGATGAAATTGAAGCGCTGGTGCTGGGCGCGCGCTGGGTGCGGCGGCAGGGTGATGCGGGGCTGGCTGCTGCCGCGCAGAGTGCGCTTGCACGTATTGCTGCCGCCACGCCGAAAGACCTGCGCGACGATATGGCCGAGACCAGCCTGTGGGTGCCGATCGGCGACGATGCCAGCGCCGTCAGCGATGCGCATGTGCAGCCCGTGCGCGAGGCGATCCGCTACCAGCAGCGCTTGCTGCTGTCCTACTGCGATGAACAGGGGCGCGCGACCGAGCGCATGGTGTGGCCGTTTGCGCTGGCCTTCTTCGAAGGCAAGCGCTTGCTGGCCGCATGGTGCGAAATGCGCTCGGCCTACCGGCACTTTCGCATCGACCGCATCAGCGCCGTGCAGACGCTGGCGGAGCGCTATCCCGTGCGGCGCGGCGTGCTGCTGAAAAGCTGGCGCGCCGAGCTGGGGATACGCGACGAGTCGTAAGGAATTACTCTTCGCTAAAGATGGCGTCGTAGCCATCCTGCGGATCGTCGTAGTCTTTGAGTTCGTCGATCAGATCCAGTTCGCCCAGCTCTTCTACTGCGTTCATGAAGCTGTTCGGTTTGGTGGCGCCGATCAGGCGGTAGATTTCGCCATCTTCATTGCGCACGCCGATCAGCAGTTTTTCCATGCGTACTTCGTCTTCCGTTGCCTGATTCAGCAGCAGGTTGCCGATGATGTGTTTGTCGAATTTGGCGGGCTTCACGCCGGCGATCAATGTCGTTTTCAAAAGTTTTCCTTGGTTGAGTCAGGGGTGGACGGGCATTCCTGCAAACTGGTCGTGATGGCGGCCTTGAGCGTGCTCAGGCTGGCTTCGAGCGCGCGGAAATCTTCCTCGCTGTAGTGGGCAAAAGCTTTACCGCTCTGCTGCACCACTTGCGGGAAGGCGCAGGCAAACGTACGCTCGCCCTCTGCCGTCAGGCGCACGAAGAAGGAGCGCTTGTCGCAATCGCTGCGCTGACGCTCCACCAGCCCTTTCTGCTCCAGCCGTTCGATCACACCCGTCAGCGTGCCCTTGGTAATCAGAGTCTTTTCTCCGAGTTCCTTGTAAGACATGCCGGCGGTGTTGCCCAGTGTGGCGATGATGTCGAACTGGGCATGTGTCAGACCACTCTGGCGTACATAACAGCCAGAGAGGCGTTCATAGCCCTGCATACATTCGGCCAGTAGCCGGATGCTCTTCAAGAATCGTTCACCCATAGGCCATGATTATAGCCGCATCGCCAACTGAAACGCTGCAGCGTACAATGTTGGCTCCGCTCTTTTGGATTGCCAGAAATGTCACAACACTTGCGAGGCATTAGCGCTTTACTCATCGTTACTCTGGTCTGGGGCACGACTTTCCCTGCAATGAAAGACATGACGGGCTATCTGTCGGCCAGTTGGATCGTGCTATGCCGCTTCGCGCTGGCCAGTGTGCTGCTGTTGCCATTTCTGTGGCGCGCCCGTCTGCGCGACCTCGGCTGGGGTGCTGTGGCCGGTGTGGTGTTGTTTCTGTGCTACGTGTTCCAGATCGAAGGGCTGGCCCTGACCAGTTCCAACCGCAATGCTTTCGTGACGGGGCTGAATGTGATGGTGCCACCGTTGCTGGGTGTGCTGATGGGCGCGAAGCTGGAACGCCGCATCATGCTGGCACTTGCGCTGGCGCTGGCCGGCCTGTTTGCACTGTGCTGGGAAGGCAGTTTTACCTGGGGCCGCGGCGATACGCTGGCGCTGCTGTGCGCGCTGTTCTTCGGTATCTACGTGAAGCTGATGGAAACCACTACCCGCAAGGTCGAGCGCCTGATGACGCTGACGGCTGCGCAGATCGTTACCGTGGCGCTGTGCGCGGCGCTCTGGCTGCTGATCCGCGAAGTACCGCTAGGCAGCGCCGAGCGCGCCGAAGAATTACCGAACTACATAGCCTACATCAGCACCGGCCTGAATACCTATGGCTGGAATCTGCTGTATCTGGGCACGGTGGCCACGGCCGCCATCATCTCGCTGCAGACCTGGGGTCAGAGCCACAGCAGTGCCAACGAAGCGGCCGTGATCTACGCTTTCGAGCCGGGTTGCGCTGCCATCTTCGCCTATTTCTGGCTCGGCGAAACGCTGGCATGGAATGGTCTGCTGGGCGCCGGCCTGCTGATCTCGGGCATGATCGTCAGCCAGTGGAGCACGGAACGTCCGGCCGCCGCGCTGGCACCGGAGTAAACTGGCCGCCCATGTCTTTCGAAGCTCTCGCCCCTCTGGCGCAACAGCGTCCCTTGCGCATACTGCTGGTAAATGCAGGGGAAGCGGACGCCATTAGCTGGGCCGGACTCGTGCAGCCGCTGCGCCTTGCGGCGGCCGCGCTGGGGCGCGAAGTGCTGCATCTGGAAACCATGTCGCCCACGCAGGTGGTGCTGGCCCAGCCGGGCTGGCATATCGCGCTGCTGGTGGCTGACGAGCAGCAGGCGCCGCTCTCACCGGAACTGATACGCGCCGTGATCGAGCGCTGCCGCTCGGCCGATTACTGGGGCGGCGTCGGCGCGGGCGTGCTGTGGCTGGCTGCGGCTGGTGCCATGGCCGGTGTACGCATCGCTCTGCCATGGTCGCTGTATGCGGAAACGGAAAGCTTTAGCGAGCGCGCTGTGCTCACGCCAAATCTGTTTGCGCTCGATGGACGCCACCTGAGTTGCTGCGGCGGTGCCGCCAGCATCGATTTTTCGCTGACCCTGATCGAAGCGCTGTTTGGCGCGACCGTGCAGGCGAATATCAAGGAAAGCTTGTGTGTGGAACGCGTGCGCGGCCACGACGAGCGCCAGCGCGTGGCCCTGCAGGCGCGCTTCGGCGCCTTGCAGCCGCGCCTGTCCGAAGCTGTGACGCTGATGGAAACCAATCTGGAAGAGCCGCTGTCTACCGACGATATCGCCAATCTGGTGGGGCTGTCGCGCCGCCAGCTCGAGCGTCTGTTCAAGCAGTATCTGGGCAGCCTGCCGTCGCGCTACTATCTGGAACTGCGGCTGCAGCGGGCGCGCCAGTTGCTGCTGGAAACTAATCATTCCATCGTGCAGGTGGGGCTGATGTGCGGCTTCTCCTCCGGCTCGCACTTCTCTACGGCGTTTGGCGCGCTGTTCGGCAACACCCCGCGCGAGGAGCGCCAGCGCAAACTGGCGCCCCCGGCCTAGGGCCTGGAAGGGCTATTTCTGTTCGACGAAGAAATAGTCATGCTGGCCATCGCGCGTGACGAGTGCCCGCTTGCCTTGGTGCTGCGTTACGGTGAACTCGAACGGGTCAGGTGCAAAGCCCTGATCGAGTGTGAGATAGGTCAGCGTGCCATCGGCGTTCTTGCGTGAGGCCATGCCGGACTGCCATTCGCCGAAATCGAAGATCAGCTCTTTGCCCTGATGGCGCACCTTCAGTTCGCCCAGCTCCTTGCTGTGATAGCGCCGTGCCAGCCGGCTGGCATCCTGCGCGGGCAGGGTATAACTCTGGTAGTTCTTGCTGAATTCGGCCTTTTCGGCAGTCACGCGGGTGCGCAGATTTTTCATGGCCGTTTCTTCACCGTCATACACCAGCTCCAGCAAGCGCCGCTGGAAAGCGCCCAGCAGCACGCGGCCCTGTTCCGAATTGGTCAGCAGCACCGCACCTATGCCGGCATCGGGCAGCAGATACCAGTCGCTCTTGTAGCCGAATAGGCTGCCGCCATGGTGGACCACATCCACGCCCATGCTGCGGTCGACGGACAGGCCCATGCCGTAGAAGGTCTGGTTGCCGGTGCTGACCTGCGGCTGGCGCCGCATCAGCAGATTTTCGGCCGAGACTAGCTGGCGGCCGTCCGGCAGCTTGCCCTGATTGGCTTCAAGCTGCACATAGCGGATCAGGTCGTGGGCCGAAGTCCAGACGCCGCCGGCCGGACGGTGGGGCACGACGGCGTAATTGAGCGTCATCGGTAGCTCGGCCACCTTGTTATGGCGATCCAGCCCGTGTGGGCGCGCGTAGTTGCCATGCTGGCCGCGTGCCATATCGAAGGTGGAATCCTGCATGCCGAGCGGATCGAAGATGCGCTTCTGCATGGCTTTGTCGTAGGCCGCACCGAGCGGCAGCTCGGGGTAGACCAGATGGCCGCCGATATAGCCGGCAGCCGAGGCCATCAGATTGTTGTACTGGAACACCTCGCCGAAGCCGCTGGTCGGGCTATTTCTGGACAGTAGTTTGAGCGAGGTATCCGGTGTGGCATTGCGGTACTCGAAGATCCATTCGAAATCCTGCCGTGGCAGGCCGGTGCAAGCACATACCAGATGACGTACTTCCACCTTGGCACTCACGTCCGCACTGCCGAGCTGGAAGCTGGGGAAGACTTGCTGCACGGGCTGGTTCCAGCGCAGCTTGCCTTCATCGACCAGTGTCGACAGCAGCAGCGTGCTCATGCCCTTGGTGTTGGACGCCGCCAGAAAGCGCGTGTGGGCATCGACGGGCTGGCGCTGGCCCAGCTTGCGCACGCCGACGCCGCCCTCATACACCACCTGATTCTGGTCCAGTATGGCGAAGCCGGCGCCCGGTATGCCGATCAGCTCCATGGCTTCTTCGAGGAAGCTGCGCAGCTTGGCGATGCGTGCCGCATCCATGTGCTGTGGCTTGCGGTCAGCAAAGCTTTCTTTCTGATACGCCAAGGGAGCAGCACTGCGCACCATCTGGTTCAGGGCCGCGCCCCGTTTGGCGATGGTGGCATCGCTGCCGTCGATCAAGGCGATAGTCCAGCTATTGCCTTTTTGCAGGGCAAAGGCGGCCAAGATTTTCTGTTCGTTGGGGGACGTTTCATAATCCACGTTGAAAGCACTATCCCAGCCGCCATTGGCCGGCGTGGGTGTGCTGAGCTTGAGGGCTCGGGCAAAACCGGGCTGGTAGCTGGCCCAGACGGTGCGCAGAGCGCTCTCCAGGTCCGGCGCCTGTAAATCCATGATGGCCAGATGGGTATCGCCCTCGGGCGCATCGATGATCAGCAGATCGGCAGTGCGCCGCACGATCCAGTTGCGCGCGCCCTGCAGGCCGGTGCCAGCGCGCGTGGCCAGCAGCTGATCATTTTCCAGCTTGCCAGCCCAGCTGGCATCCGGGTCGTCGGCGGCATACAGGGCGGGGGTAGGGAGGGAGCAGGCAGTGGCCAGCAACAGCAAACACAGCGTACGCTTGGAAAGCATAGGGGTCTCCTGTAAATAGGGGGGAGGTGCGGCTGGACGATGCTGGCAGTTAATGTATACATTGTCAACTTTTATCCTGTTGGGTAAAAGTGAAAATCCTTGTCGCCATTAGAAAAGAGTTTTAGCATTCCGCTTTTTATAATGGGTCCACGCGGTGCTGTGCCGCACTGACCCAACATTGATAGGGAATGCCATGAACGCCAAGCTAGATTCAACCATCGCCAACCGTCCTGTAACGCGTCAAACTTTTGACGAAGTTCTGGTGCCGACCTATGCACCAGCAGCGATGGTGCCAGTACGAGGCGCTGGCCTGGATCTGTGGGACCAGAATGGCAAGCACTATCTGGACTTCACTTCCGGCATCGCCGTGGCCGCACTGGGCCACTGCCACCCTGCCGTGGTGGACACCCTGACCCGTCAGGCCAATACTCTGTGGCATCTGGGCAATGGCTACACCAACGAGCCTGTGCTGCGTCTGGCCAAGGCCCTGACCGAAGCCACCTTCGCTGACCGCGTATTCTTCTGCAACTCCGGCGCGGAAGCCAATGAAGCCGCTTTCAAGCTGGCGCGTAAGTACGCCCACACCAAATTCGGCCCGCACAAATCGCGCATCGTATCGTGCCTGCAATCGTTCCACGGCCGTACCCTGTTCACCGTGTCGGTGGGCGGCCAGCCTAAGTACACCGAAGGCTTCGAGCCACTGCCTCCTTCGATCGACCACATCGTGTTCAACGATATCGCAAGCGCCCGCGCTGCCATTGGCGATGACGTGTGCGCCGTGGTGGTCGAGCCACTGCAAGGCGAAGGCGGCGTAATGCCGGCCGATCCGGCCTTCCTGAAAGAACTGCGCGAGCTGTGCAACAAGACCGGCGCGCTGCTGATCTTCGACGAAGTGCAGTGCGGCATGGGTCGTACCGGTGATCTGTACCACTACATGACCTACGGCATCACTCCGGACATCCTGACCTCGGCCAAAGCGCTGGGCAATGGCTACCCGATAGGCGCCATGCTGACCACCAACGAACTGGCGCAGGCGCTGAGCGTGGGCACCCACGGCACCACCTACGGCGGCAACCCGCTGGCCACCAGCGTGGCGCTGACCGTGCTGGAAATCGTCAACCAGCCAGCCTTCCTGGCCCGCGTGAAAGAAGCCAGCGCCAAGCTGCGTTCGACCATGGAAAAACTGGTGGCCGACTACTCGCAAGTGTTCGGTCAGGTACGTGGCGCCGGCCTGCTGCTGGGTCTGGTGGTGACGGATGCGTGGAAAGGTCGCTCGAAAGACATCCAGCGCGCTGCCGAAGCGAATGGCCTGATGGTGCTGATCGCCGGCATGGACGTGCTGCGTCTGGCACCGGCACTGATCGTCAGCGACGAGCAGATCGCCGAAGCGGATCGCATTCTGCGCCTGTCGCTGGATCAAATGATCAAAGCTGCAGCCTGATAGGCAGCTCGTAGTAACGGCGGACTGGTTCCGCCGTCTTTCATTTAGGCCCGGCACCCTGTTGCCGGGCTAGTTCGTATTGCACTGTGCACCACACGAAGGAGTCCACATGTATGTAGTTCGTCCGGTCGAGCTGACGGATATTGCCGCCCTTGAAGCGCTGGCGGCGGTGAGCATGCCGGGTGTGCACACCTTGCCGAAGACGCGCGAGAAAATCGTCGCCATGGTGGAGCGCTCCATCGCTTCGTTTGCCGCCCACGTCGATATCCCCAGCGAGGAAGCCTATCTGCTGGTGCTGGAAGCGCCGGGCGAGCCGGGCATCGTGGGCACGGCGGCCATCTTCGCGGCGGCAGGTTCCAACGGCACTTATTTCTCGTTCCGTAATGACGTGATCCAGCAGGTGTCGCGCGATCTGAACATCAGCCACAGCGTGCATGCGCTGACGCTGTGCTCCGAGCTGACCGGCTATTCGCAGCTATCGAGCTTCTACGTGGGCGAACGCGAACACGGCACAGCCGAAGCGGCGCTGCTGTCGCGCGCCCGGCTGATGTTTGCCGTGCTGGCACCGCACCGCTTCTCGGACCGCTTCTTCGTGCCGCTGGCCGGCGTGACCGACAGCACGGGCGGTTCGCCGTTCTGGGATGCGCTCGGTCGCAAATTCTTCAAGATGGACTTCCTCGATGCAGAACGGGTGATCGGCGGTGCGCGTAACCGCACGCTGATCGTCGAACTGATGCCGCACTATCCGGTCTACGTACCGCTGCTGCCCGGCGATGCGCAGGCCGCCATGGGGCAGATCCATCCGTCCGGCGAGCTGGCCTTCAACCTGCTGACGGCAGAAGGCTTCGAAGCGGACGACTACATCGATATCTTTGACGGCGGGCCTATCCTGCAGGCGCACAAGAATTCGCTGCGTACCTTCAGCGGTGCGCTGCAGCGGCGCGTGGCGCTGGCCGACGAAGCGCCGGACCGTGGCCGCGAGCCGCAAGTGCGCTATGCCGTGGCGGCTGCCGCCGAACATCAATTCCGTGCAGTGGTGACCCACTGTGCGGCGCTGGAATCGCAAGTCAACGTGTCGCTGTCGGCCGATGTGCAGGAAGCCCTGCGCGTGACCGAAGGCGATACCGTGATCTGTGTCCGTATCTAAGGTGGAACCACTATGCTAGTTGTACGCGCTATTACTGCTAACGATCTCGATGCCCTGTATGTCATGGCGACGCAGGTTGGCAGCGGCATGACCACCCTCAAGCCCGACATGAAGATGATGAGCGACCGTCTGGCCGTGGCTGTGGCCTCGTTCGCGGAAACCATCGCGCCGGAAAAGCGCGACTACATGTTCGTGATGGAAGACACCGACAACGGCCGCATCGCCGGCGTGTGCGCCATCAAGGGCGCCGTGGGGTTGACGGAACCGTTCTATAACTACCGCATCGGCACGCTGGTGCATTCGAGCCGCGAGATCGATGTGTTCACGCGCATGGAAACCCTGTACCTGTCGAACGATCTGACGGGCAGCACGGAACTGTGCTCGCTGTTCCTGCATCCGGACTACCGCACGGGCAACAACGGCAAGCTGCTGTCCAAGTGCCGCTTCCTGTTCATCGCCCAGTTCCCGCACCTGTTCACTGAAAAGCTGATCGCGGAAATGCGCGGCTATCAGGAGGAGAGTGGCCGGTCGCCGTTCTACGAAGGTCTGGGCCGCCACTTCTTCAAGATGGAGTTCGATCACGTCGATGCGCTGACCGCCGTGGGCAAGAAATCCTTCATCGCCGAGCTGATGCCGCGCCAGCCGATGTACGTCGATTATCTGCCGCAGGATGCGCAAGACGTGATCGGCAAAGTGCACACTTCGACCGCGCCGGCACGCCGCCTGCTGGAACAGGAAGGCCTGTACTTCGAAGGCTATGTGGACATTTTCGATGCCGGCCCTGTGCTGCAGGCGCGCGTATCGGAACTGCGCGCCATGCGCGAAAGTATGCTGGCCGAAATCGGCCCCGTGATGGCAGGCGAAATCGCCTGCGCGCCGCATGCCGATGCCAGCGATCCTATGCTGATCTCGAACACCAACCTGAGCGACTTCCGCATGATCCTGTCGCAGACGGTACCCGTCAACGGCGCTATCGCGCTGCCAGAAGACGAACAAAAAATCCTGCATTGCCAACCCGGCGATAGCGTGCGTACCCTGACACTCAATCCGAGGAAGAATCCCCATGTCTAATGTGCTGAGCAATTTCATCAACGGCGTCTGGAGCGCCGGTAGCGGTGCCGAACTGGTTACCATCGATCCATCGAATGGCAAGCAGACCTGGGCCAGCCGCGAATCGACTGCACAGGATGTGGAACAGGCTTGCGCCGCTGCGCGCGCCGCGTTCGAGTCGTGGGCGCTGACGCCGCTGGAAGAGCGCATTGCCGTTTGCACCCGTTTCCGCGATCTGCTCAAGCAGGAAGCCGAAGCGCTGGCGCTCTTGATCGCCGAAGAAGTCGGCAAGCCGATGTGGGAAGCCCGCACCGAAGTGACCACCATGGCTAACAAGATCGATATCTCGGTGCAGTCGTATGGCGCGCGCACGGGCGAAACCCATGCCAAGGTGGCTGATGGCGAAGCCGTGCTGCGCCACCGTCCGCACGGCGTGTTCGGCGTGTTCGGTCCGTACAACTTCCCCGGCCACCTGCCTAACGGCCACATCGTGCCAGCCCTGATCGCCGGTAACACGGTGGTGTTCAAGCCTAGCGAATATGCGCCACGCACTGCCGTGAAAACCGTGCAGTTGTGGGAGCAGGCTGGCGTGCCGAAAGGCGTGATCAATCTGGTCAATGGTGCGCGCGATACGGGCGTGGCGCTGGGCCAGAACGCCCATCTGGATGGCGTGCTGTTTACCGGCAGCTGCCAGACCGGTAGCGCGCTGCACAAGCAGTTCGGCGGCCAGCCGGGCAAGATGCTGGCGCTGGAAATGGGCGGCAATAATCCGCTGGTAGTGTGGGACGTGAAAGACATCGACGCCGCCGTGTTCATGGCGATTTCGTCGGCCTTTATTTCGGCTGGCCAGCGCTGCACCTGCGCGCGTCGTCTGATCGTGCGTGCCGGCGCGGAAGGCGATGCGATTGTTGCGCGTCTGGTCGATGTGGCCAGCCGCCTGACTATCGGCGCTTCGGCCGCCGAGCCGGCACCGTTCATGGGCCCTGTGGTGTCGGCCGCCGTGGCCAAACGTCTGGTACAGGCACAGGCCGACATGATCGCCAAGGGCGGTGTGAGCCTGCTGCAGATGCGTCAACTGGACGAGAACACTGGCTTTGTGTCGGCTGGTATCGTTGATGTGACCAACGCGCAGGGCATTCCTGACGAAGAATGGTTTGGCCCGCTGCTGCAGGTGATCCGCGTGGCCGATTTTGACGCCGCCATGAAGGCTGCCAACGCCACCGAATTCGGTCTGGCGGCGGCGCTGATCTCCAACGATGAACAACTGTGGAAGACCTTCCAGGTACGTGCCCGCGCCGGCATCGTCAACTGGAACCGTCCCACCACGGGTGCTGCCAGCAGCGCGCCGTTCGGTGGCGTGGGCAAATCGGGCAACCATCGTCCTAGCGCCTACTATGCCGCCGATTACTGCGCCTATCCGGTCGCTTCGATCGAAAACAATGTACTGGAAATGCCGGCCAAGCTGTCGCCCGGCATGCACTTCTAAGGAGCCGGCATGAGCGCACGCGAATTTAACTTTGACGGTCTGGTAGGGCCATCGCACAACTACGCCGGTCTGTCGTTCGGCAATGTGGCTTCGTTCAGCAACGTCAAGAGCGCTTCCAACCCCAAGCTGGCGGCCCTGCAGGGATTGGCCAAGATGCGTGCGCTGGCCCAGCGCGGATTCGGTCAGGCGCTGCTGCCGCCGCAGGATCGCCCTAACTTCCGTCTGCTGCGCAGTGTCGGTTTTACCGGTACGGATGCCGAGGTGTTGTCGCGCGCGGCCAAGGAAGCACCCGTGCTGCTGGCCTGCGCCTATTCCGCTTCGCCCATGTGGACGGCGAATGCGGCCACCGTCAGCCCTTCGGCCGATACGGCCGATGGTCGCACCCATTTCACGCCGGCCAATCTGAATAACAAGCTGCACCGCGCCCACGAGCATACCCAGTCGGCCCGTGCGCTGCGTGCCATCTTCAAGGACGAGAAGCACTTTGCCGTGCACGATGCCTTGCCCGGCACGCCGGCGTTCGGCGATGAAGGCGCGGCCAACCACACCCGTTTGTGCAGCACACATGGCGACTCCGCTGTGGAGCTGTTCGTGTACGGCCGTTCGGAGTTCGATGTAGCCGTGCCCGCACCGCAGAAATATCCGGCCCGCCAGACGCTGGAAGCGTCGCAGGCGGTAGCCCGTCTGCACGGCCTGTCCGCTGGCCGTACGGTCTACATCCAGCAGAATCCGGATGTGATCGATCAGGGCGTGTTCCACAACGACGTGATCGCGGTCGGCAATGCCAATGTGCTGTTCTATCACGAGCAGGCGTTTGCCGACACGGCCAACAGTCTGGAACAGCTGCGTCAGGCCATGGATGGTGTGGGTGCCAAACTGAATGCCATTCGCGTCGATACGGCGCAGGTGTCGGTGGCCGATGCTGTGGCCAGTTACCTGTTCAACAGCCAGTTGCTGAGCAAGGACAACGGCAAGATGGCGCTGGTGATTCCGCATGAATGTCAGGAAAACGCTGCCGTCGCCGCCTATCTGCAAGGGCTGGTGGCCAGCGGCGACGCCGTCGATGAACTGATCCACTTCGATCTGCGCCAGTCGATGCGCAATGGTGGCGGGCCAGCCTGTCTGCGTTTGCGCGTGGCGCTGACGGAGGCCGAAGTGGCTGCTATGCATCAAGGCGTGGTGATGACGGAAACCCTGTACCACACGCTGGTGGCGTGGGTAGAGAAGCATTACCGCGACCGGCTGGAACCGGCCGATCTGGCCGATCCGGCACTGGCCATCGAGGTCCACACGGCACTGGAAGAACTGAGCCGCATCCTCGGTTTGCCCGGGCTGTATGATTTGTAAGACAGGGTATTGCTCCTGTCTAACATTTGACGCCTATTTGGTGTTTAATGAGGCTAGGTTTTTAATTCAACCACGGCCGCGCAGCCACAAGCCGGCGCGGTCCTGCAAGCAAAAATACTCATAACGTATTGGAGAAGCAACAATGAAACAAATGTCACAAGACCTGCGTGCACAGACCCTGGAACTGGTAAATGCCCGCCAGCCTGCTGCCGGCAGCAGCCACGTTGTTGCGCTGATCAGCGCCTGGCTCGGTGCACTGGACGATGAAGATCTGGCCGGCACTGCGCCTGCCAGTCTGGCGCCGGTATTGTGGGATGGTTTCACGCAGGCTTCCCAGCGTCGCGGCAGCGCTGCGCAGATTGCGCGCCTGCGCTACGACGATGGCCGCGGCGGCATGGCCACTGCGCTGCTGATCCTGAATGACGACATGCCGTATCTGGTCGATTCGATCGTGATGGCAGCGCGCAAACTGCGCGTGGGCGTGAATGCGGTACTGAACGGCGTGCTGGCAGTTGGCCGCAATGCCGATGGCGCGGTGACGGCCGTGGGCCAGAGCGGCGACAAGCTGGAATCGTATGTACTGTGCCTGCTGACGGAAGACCTGCCGGATGCGGAACTGGGCATGCTGGTCGAGCGTCTGGAAATGGTGTCGCGCGATGCTGCCGTGGTGCGCCGCGATACGGCCGCCATGCTGGCCCACTTCGAGCGCATTGGCGCCGAAGCGGCTGCGCAAAGTGAAGAAGGCAAGGAAGTCGCTGCCTTCCTCGACTGGGCCCGTACCGAAGGCTTCGAGCCTTTTGGCTATGCCTACTATCAGGTAAAAGCCGGTGTGCGCGAACTGGAACGCGATATCCCTAGCCGTATCGGCGTGCTGCAGGATACTTCGCATCCTGTCTACGGCACCTGTCTGGCAAACATTCCGGGCGACTTCGACACGCTGTCGAAACGCGCCAACGCGCTGTCCATCGTCAAGGCCGACGTGGAAGGCACGCTGCACCGCGAGCAGCAGCTGGACTTCATCGGTGTGCGCCACACGGATGCGCAAGGCGCGATTCTGGGTGAATACTGCTTCGTCGGCCTGTTCACCCGCGCCGCTACCGCCACCCCGTTGAACCGTCTGCCGTTCGCCCGTGGCCGCGTCGCCAAGGTGCTGAGCATTGCCGGTGTGCGTCAGGAAGGCTTCCGCGCCGAGAAATTTATCGAGATTCTGGAATCGCTGCCGCGTACCGAAGCGCTGGAAGCGGAAACCGAGTGGCTGGCCGAAGTGTGCGGCGCCGTGGTGTCGCTGTACAAGCAGCCCCGTACCAAAGTGTTTGCCCGCCGCGACGTGTACGCACGCCACCTGAACGTGCTGGTGTATCTGCCGCGCGAGCGCTACAGCGCCAGTGTGGCTTCGGCGCTGGCCAAGGCACTGCAAGCCAGCTCCGGCGCCAGCCATGTCAGCTCGCAGACGCTGGTGGCCGATGGCCCGCTGGCCCGCGTGTATCTGATCGCGCACGCTGCCCGTTATCCGCTCGATCTGGAAAGCGATATCCAGCAACCGCTGCTGTCCGTGCTGGACGGCTGGCATGACCAGTTCTCGGCGCAGGCCGACGCTGTGGCCGACGTGGCGCTGCGCGCCAGCCTGCGCCGCATGTGCGCCACGCTGCCGGTCGATTATGTGGCCACCACCACGCCGCAGGCAGCCTTCCTCGATCTGGGCGTGATCCTGCGCCGCAGCGATATGAACCGCGTCAACGTGCGCGTGCAGATCGCCGCCAGCGGCACCACCATCCGCCTGTATTCGGTAGAGCGCGTACCAGCCCTGTCGGCGATACTGCCGGCACTGCATAACGCCGGTGTGCTGGTGGACCGTGAACAGACCCACGCGCTGCGCGTGGATGGCCAGCGCCACTACGTCACCAGTCTGGCGGTCGATGCTGCCAGCGCCGAAGCGCTGGCACACGACGGCATCGTCGGTGTGACGGAAGAACTGCTGGCTGCACTGCTGAACAACGAAGCCGAAGATGGCCGCCTGAATGGTCTGGTGGTACTCGGTGGCCTGAGCGTGCGCCACATCCAGCTGGTGCGTGCCTACATGAGCTACTGGCGCCAGACCGGCAGCCGTTTCTCGGTGCGCTACATTGCTGAAACCCTGCGCAAGCAGCCGGTGGTGGTCAAGCAGCTGGTGGATGCATTCCTGCAGCGCTTTGATCCTGCCAATGACGAAGCCACCCGCGCTGCGGCGCTGGAAACGCTGGCCGCCATCAAGAGCCGCCTGCCAGCGATCAACCACGCCGACAGCGAAGAAGTGCTGGGCGCCATGGCTGACCTGATGGGCGCCACCGTACGT
The DNA here is from genome assembly GCF_009720775.1 of Pseudoduganella danionis. Lineage (GTDB taxonomy): Bacteria > Pseudomonadota > Gammaproteobacteria > Burkholderiales > Burkholderiaceae_D > Rugamonas > Rugamonas danionis. The sequence goes on along the minus strand of NZ_WNKW01000009.1, from coordinate 30,912 downwards.
ACCAACTACTTCCAGAACAGCCAGCAGGGCGACAAGATCATCTTCAAATTCGATACCAGCAATCTGGCGCTGGTGCCGGAACCACGTCCGTTCCGTGAAATCTTCGTGTTCTCGCGTCGCTTCGAAGGCGTGCACCTGCGCGGCGGCCCTGTGGCCCGTGGCGGTCTGCGCTGGTCCGACCGTATGGAAGACTATCGCACCGAGGTGCTGGGTCTGGTGAAAGCGCAGATGGTGAAGAACGCCGTGATCGTGCCGGCCGGTGCCAAGGGCGGTTTCGTCTGCAAGCAAATGCCGAAAGACGCTGTGCGTGAAACCATCGCGGCAGAAGGCGAAGCCGTCTACCGTCTGTTCATCGCCAGCCTGCTGGAAGTGACCGACAACCGCGTGCTGGGCAAGATCGTACCGCCGGCCGATACCGTGTGCTACGACGGCAACGACCCGTATCTGGTGGTGGCGGCCGACAAAGGCACGGCAACCTTCTCCGACATCGCCAACGGCATCGCCGTGCAGCGCGGCTTCTGGCTCGGTGATGCATTCGCTTCGGGCGGCTCGAACGGTTACGACCACAAGAAAATGGGTATCACCGCCAAGGGCGCATTCGAGGCGGTGAAGCGTCACTTCTACGAAATGGATCACGATATCCACGCCGAGCCAGTCACCATGGTGGGTGTGGGCGATATGTCGGGTGACGTGTTCGGTAACGGCGCGCTGCTGTCGCGCAAACTGAAAATCGTGGCGGCCTTCGATCACCGCCACATCTTCCTCGATCCGAATCCGGACATGGAAAAATCGTTCAACGAACGTGCCCGCATGTTTGCGCTGCCACGCTCGTCGTGGGAAGACTACAGCAAGGATCTGATCTCGGCTGGCGGCGGCGTGTATCCACGTAGCGCCCGTTCGATCGAACTGTCGCCAGAAATCCGCGCCGTGCTGGATATCGAAGAAAGCGCGCTGGCACCGGAAGAACTGATGCACCGCATCCTCAAAGCGCCGGTCGATCTGTTCTACAACGGCGGTATCGGTACCTACATCAAGGCTTCTACTGAAACCCACGCACAGGTGAAAGACCGTGCCAACGACAATATCCGTGTCGATGGTAATCAGCTGCGCTGCAAAGTGGTAACGGAAGGCGGCAACCTCGGTGCCACGCAGGCTGGCCGGATCGAGTTTGCACTGACGGGTGGCCGCATCTTCACCGATGCGATCGATAACTCGGCCGGTGTGGATTGCTCCGACCACGAAGTGAACGCGAAGATGTGGCTGGACGTGGAAATGAATGCGGGCCAGCTCAGCGAAGCTGACCGTAACCGCGTGCTGAACGACATGACGGCTGATATCGAACGTCTGGTACTGCGCGATAACACGCTGCAGACCCAGTTGCTGGTGCGCGAAGCCCAGGCACAGGGCGATGCCGGCGTACAGGATGGCTACGCTGCGCTGATCGCTAGTCTGGAAGAAGAGGGCGCGCTGTCGCGTGAACTGGAACAGCTGCCATCGGTAGCCGAACTGGCACGCCGCAAGGCTGATGGCCGCGGCCTGACCACGCCGGAACTGGCAGTGGTGATCGCAAACGTGAAGAACCGCTACAAGCGTATCCTGTCGGCGCTGCCGCTGACGGATCTGGGCTGGGCCGAATCCGTGCTCACGCCTTACTTCCCTGATCTGCTGGTAGCCACCCGCTCTGCGCTGGCCCACCCGCTGGCCAACGCCATTCTGGCGACCGTGCTGGCGAACGAATCGGTCAACCGCTGTGGTCCGCTGATGCTGCGTCAGGTCGCTGCCGAACATGGCGTGAGCGAGTCCGACGTGATTCTGGCATGGGGTCAGGCATGGTCGGCGCTGAATCTGGCACCAGTATTCAATACGCTCGATGCCGATGCGCTGAAAATTCCACGTGCCGTGTCGATCAAGGTCGATGGCCGTACTCGCGTGCTGCAGAAGGCCGTGATCGAAGGCGTGCTGGCTGTGCCAGCCGACCAGCTGCGTGCCGGCGTGGCGGAACTGAGCAAGCTGTTCGCCCAGCCGGAAACGCTGGCCAAGATCGGTGCGGCCGATGGTTCGGCTGATGCGGAAGCTACGGCGGGTCTGCGTGCCGAATTCGTGCAGGCATGGCAGGCTGTGGATGGCATCGAAGCCATCGCTGCCTTCGTGTTTGCTGCGCTGGCGGTGAAACGTCCGCAAGGCATGGACTTGCCAGCCTTTGTGCAGGTGGGCATGGCGCTGCGTGCACAGGTGGGCATCGATACGCTGGAACGCGGCCTCAAGCTGCCAGCACTGAACCGTTCGCAGGAACAGCTGCGCAGCTATGCACAGAACGCGCTGCGTCGTACCCAGCAGCGTTTGCTGGCACAGGTGCTCAAGCATGCCGATAGCAGCCATAGCCCGGCCGAAGCGGTCGAGCTGGTGGTGAATGCGCTGGACCTGTCCGGCTTCGCGCTGGCCAGCGATCTGGAACAGGCCATGCTGGATGTGTGGGCGCTGTCGGAAGCGACGGCCACCCCGCTGGCAGCTTAAGGCTAAGGCAGGTGCAATGAGTCAGATCAGTACTGCACTGCCAGCAGCAGTGCGCGCTCTCGCTGAGGCGGATTTCAGCGTGGTCGCGCAGCGTTTCACTGCTGCCGGATATGCCGTCGGCCAGCCGGCGGACGGCATCCTCACCATCCAGCGCGCTGCAGATACTGCGGCCAGTGTTTCATCCGGCGGCTCCGCCTCTGCGCCGCGCCCTGCCGTGGTGCTGTCGGTGGGCGTGCATGGCGACGAGACGGGACCGATTGAAGTGCTGGCCTATCTGCTCGATCAGCTATCGCTCGATGTGGCGGATCAACCGGCTGCGCTGGCAGTCGATCTGATGCTGTGCGTGGGGAATATCGATGCGATTCGCGCCGGTAAGCGCTTTATCGATGCGGACTTGAACCGCATGTTCCGCACCGAGCGCGGTACGCTGGCCGGAACCGCCGAAGCGGCGCGTGCCGATGTGATGGTGGCCGCTACCAGCGATTTCTTCCACAGCGCTGGCCCGGTGCGCTGGCACCTCGATCTGCACACGGCCATCCGGCCTTCCGTGTATCCGGCATTTGCCATCGTGCCGGAACTGATCGCCGATCAGCCGCGCCAGCAACTGCTGCACTGGCTCGGACATGCCGGTGTGGGCGCTGTCATCATGAATCCGGCGTCGGTGGGCACGTATAGCTACTACTCGGCCGAATACCATCAGGCGGCAGGTACGACGATCGAACTGGGACGTATCGGCACGCTGGGCAACAACGACATCGGCCAGTTCGCCGATGCCTCGGCGGCGCTCGATGCGCTGCTGCGCGGTGTGGCGCCAGCCACGCAGGCACGCCAGCCGCATATCTTTGCCACGGCACGCCAGATCATCAAACTGAGCGACAACTTCCGCATGGCCTTTGGGCGCGAGACGCATAACTTCACGGCCATGCGTCAGGGCGAAGAGATTGCGCGCGATGGCGACACCGTCTACACGGTGCAGTATCCGGAAGAGCTGGTGGTGTTCCCGAATCCCGATGTGCGGGTGGGCTTGCGCGCCGGCCTGATGGTGCACCGGATAGGCTAGCTAGCCTATCCGGCTGGTGCTGGCTAGACGTTGATGGCCACCGGCTCCATGCGTGGCTCTATCATCTGCTGGGTGTAGTGCGACGGCAGGAATAGCTGGTCCTTCTGGCTTTCCACCGTGGCACGCAGCCAGTCCCACACGGTACGTACGCGCTTCTGGCCATACAGGTCGGACGGTGCGACCAGCCATAAGGTGCGGTGGGCATACACGATATCGGGCAGCACCGGCACCAGATCCGGATATTTGCGCGCTGCATACGGCGGCGCCATCACCAGCCCTATGCCGGCATTGGCTGCTTCGCACTGGGCCAGCATGCCGGTGGCGCAGAAGCGCCGCTTAGGCACGATGCCGATTTCATCCAGATAGTTCAAACCTGTGCTCATCAACTGCGTCTGCACGTAGTCGATGAACAGGTGTTCGGCCAGATCTTCCTTGCGCGTGATGGGCGCGAACTTGGCCAGATAGCTGCGCGAGCCGAACAGGTAGTAGCGGAAGCAGCTCAGGCGCGTGACCATGTAGCGCCCCGTTTCCGGTGCGTCCAGCGTGATGCTGAGGTCTGCCTCGCGGTTGGCCAGATTGGCGAAACGCGGCAGCAGCAGCAGATCGAGATGCAGTTCGGGATTGACGGTCACCAGCTCCTGCACGCGCGGCGCCACCAGCACGGAGCCCAGTAGTTCGGGCGATCCTAGCCGTACCACGCCGCGTGCGCCCTGCATTTTGCCGGCCAGTTGTTCGAGCGCGGACATGGCCGCCGTTTCCATCAGCTCCGCATGGGGTACCAGTGCGCGGCCCTGCTCGGTGAGTTCATAGCCTTCGCGCCGGTGGTCGAACAGCGGCGTGCCGAATTCGTGTTCCAGCCGCTGTATGCGGCGCGCCACAGTGGTGTGGTCGACCGCGAGCCGGCGCGCAGCGCCCGTCAGGGTGCCGGCACGGGCCAGCTCCAGAAAGTAGCGCAGGTCAGTCCACTCGGGCAGTTTATTCATGCGATTGATTGTGCAACAACGCACAACGGGTTGGCAAGAATTCCCGTTTCCGCCGTGGTTTCTTGTCTCTAAAATCCGCACACATTGAATTCCCGACCTTGAGGATGTTATGGATGCCTTGTGTATTGCCGGCCTGCTTGCGCACCATGCGCGCTATCAGCCCGAAGCAGTGGCGGTGGTATTTGGCGAGCAGCGCCTGAGCTGGCGCGAGTTCGCGGCGCGCTGCGGCGAGCTGGCGCAGGCCATGGCGCAAGCCGGTGTGCAGCCGGGCGACCGCGTGGCCACGGTGCTGGGCAACTGCCTGGAACTGCTGACCATCTACTGGGCCTGTGCCGATCTCGGTGCGGTGGCGGTGCCGCTGTCGCCGCTGTTGCAATGCAGCGGTCTGCAATCACTGCTGCAGGATGCGGCACCCAAGATCGTGTTTGCCAGCGAAGCGACGCAGGCCGACGTGAGCGCAGCGATCGCTGCGCTGAGCGTGCCGGTGCGGCTGGTGTGCGTTGCAGCAGTGCCGGCCGCGCACAGTTATGCAGGCTTTGTTGCGGGCTGCGCAGCCATGCAGCAGCGCCCGCACTTCACGCCCGAACATCCGTGCAACATCATGTACACCAGCGGCACCACGGGGCAGCCGAAAGGCATACTGCTCACACATCGCGTGCGCGCCCATTATGCGGCGCTGATGGCCAGCATCTTCCGTTTGACGCCGGAATCGGTAGTGCTGCACACGGGCGCGATCGTCTTCAATGGCGCCTACGTGATGATGATGCCGGCCTTTGCGCAGGGCGCGCGCTATGTGCTGCATGGTGCTTTCGATGCGCGTGCTTTCGTGGCGACGGTGGCACGCGAAAAAGTCACCCACACCATGCTGGTGCCTTCGCAGATCGCTGCGATACTTGATCTGCCCGATCTCGATCCCGTTCAACTGCTTTCATTGCAGGTGGTGCTGTCGCTCGGTGCACCGTTGCCGCTGGCACGCAAGCAGGCGCTCGAGTCATTGCTGCCGGGGCGGCTGCATGAGCTTTACGGATTGACGGAAGGTTTTATCACCGTGCTTGATAGGCGCGACACGGCGCGCAAACTGGGTTCGGTGGGCGTGCCGCCGCCGTTCTTCGAACTGCGCATCGTGCGCGAAGATGGCAGCGAAGCGGAGGTGGGCGAGATCGGCGAGATAGCAGGGCGCGGGCCGCTGCTGATGTCCGGCTACTACGGCCAGCCTGAACTGACGGCGCAGACCATACGCGATGGCTGGCTGTACTCGGGCGATATCGGCCGCATCGATGAGGAAGGCTATCTGTATCTGGTCGACCGCAAGAAGGACATGATCGATAGCGGCGGCGTGAAGGTCTATCCGCGCGACATAGAAGAAGTGATTGCGACCCACCCTGATGTGGCCGAAGTGGTGGTGTTCGGCGTGCCCGATGAGAAGTGGGGCGAGACGCCATTCGCTGTGGTGCAAATGAAACAGACCTTCGGCAAGGTCTGCACCCCCGAGCAATTACGCGACTGGATTAATGTGCGCGTTGCCGCACGGTATCAACGAGTCAGCGCTGTTGCGCTGGTCAGCAGTTTTCCCCGTAACGCCGCAGGAAAAATCCTGAAACGCGAACTGCGCGCGCCCTACTGGGAAGGCCGTGAGCGGGCAATCTAATAAATTGCGCTAATACGCCACGGCAACGTCGGAGGGAGCTGTGCATTTCTGCACACATGCCGTGCATGGCTTCATCTTTATCTATGTTGTCATAACGGGCACACTTCAGCGCAATGCCCGACATGGTGCATATAAATACTAAAAAATAACTGGAGGAGATGCTATGCGTTTTTCGAAACAAGGCACGCTGGTGCTGCGTCGTTCCGTTGCAATGATGGTGGCCGCTTCGGCTATTTCCGGTCTGGCTGCCGGTCAGGCCTTTGCTGCCGCTGCTGCTTCCGCTGATGCTGCCGCAGCCGCCGCTGCAGACGTGGCAGCGGATCCTGTCGCTGCAGCTGCTGCGAACGAACCGGACAAGGTAATCGTTACGGCCCGCCGTCGCGCCGAGCTGATACAGGATGTGCCGGGTTCGGTCACGGCCATCTCCGGCACGGCACTGGAAAAATCCGGCATCCCCGATCTCATCGGTCTCGCTGATGCGCTGCCGAACACCACGCTGAAAACTTCGCGCGCCACCAATACCACGCTGACCGCCTTCATCCGCGGTATCGGCCAGCAGGATCCGGTGGCCGGCTACGAGCAGGGCGTGGGCATCTACCTCGACGACGTGTATCTGGCCCGCCCGCAAGGTGCGTTGACCGATATCTACGATCTGGATCGCATCGAAGTGCTGCGTGGCCCGCAAGGTACGCTGTACGGCCGTAACACCATAGGCGGCGCCGTGAAGTATGTCACGCGCCGTCTGGCCAAAGGCAATACGCTGGATATGAAAGGCACCATCGGCAGCTACAACCAGCGCGATCTGGTGGTGAAAGCCAGCGGCGAATTGTCCGACATGCTGCGCGTGGGTGGCACCGTGGCCACCTTCAATCGCGACGGCTACGGCAAGAACGTGCTGAATGGTCTCGACAACTACAACAAGAAAGTGGTGGCTGGCCGCGTCAGCGCCGAGCTGACGCCGTCGGCTTCGCTGTTCGTGCGTCTGTCGGCCGACCGCACGGTGGATGATTCGCTGCCTAAGCAGGGCTACCGTCTGACCAACGGCCCGGCGCCAGCCAATGAAACCCCGCTGTCCGGCCCTTACGATACCCGCGCCAATCTGTACACGGTGCTGGGCCACGACCAGCAGGTAACTACCGAAGGCGGCAGCCTGCTGGTGGACTACGCGATCGATCCTACCCTGTCGTTCAAATCGATCACGGCTTACCGCAGCAGCAAATCGTATGCACCGATCGACTTCGATTCGCTGAATACGCCGCTGTTCGAAGCGCCAGCCATCTATACCGACCGTCAGGCCAGCCAGGAATTCCAGCTCACCTACACCGGCTCGCGCTGGCAGGGTGTGGCGGGCGTGTTCTACATGAAGACCAATGCCTTCAATGAATTCGATGTGCTGTACAACGCTGCCGGTGGCCTGTCGCTGTACACCCGTGATGATATCGATAGTAAAACCTGGGCGGCGTTTGCCGATGCCAGCTACAACGTCAGCGATGATTTCAACATCAACATCGGTGGTCGCTACACCAGCGATGAACGTCAGGCCGCTATCTACAAGCGCACCTATCTGGGCCTGAAAGGTTCGCCTACGCTGGGCAACCCTGCTGCAGTAGGCGGCGCAGCCAATACGGATCTGGGCAAGAATGATCTGAACCGCACCGATACCAAGTTCACCCCTAAACTGGGTCTGGGCTGGAAGATCGACCGTCAGAACAATATGTATGCATCCTACTCGGTGGGCTTCAAGGGCGGCATGTTCGATCCGCGTATGGATCTGACAGCATCGGGTGGCCCGAACACGGCTGCTTCGCTGCAGAAGCGTCAGGGCGTGGCACCGGAAGAAGTCAACTCCTACGAACTGGGCCTGAAGTCCAACCTGAATGGTGGCCGTCTGCAGACCAACGTGGCGGTGTTCTATAGCGATTACAAGAACGTGCAGATTCCCGGCTCGATTCCTACCTTCGCCGCAGATGGTAGCGTGAACGGCTTCGCCGGTACGCTGACCAATGCCGGTAAGGCCAAGATCACCGGTCTGGAACTGGAAGCGATTGCCCGCGTGACCGACCAGTTCACCGTGAGCGCCATGTTCAGCGCCATCGATGCCAAGTACAAGGAATGGATGGTCGCCAACGGCAAGACGCTGGCCAACGTGGCCGATCAGGCCGAGTTCCAGAATACGCCCAAGACTTCGGCTAACCTGAGCGCTACCTACGACTGGCCGTTCGCAGCCTTCGGCCGTGCCGGTACGCTGTCGCTGAATAACACCGTGTCGTACAAGAGCAAGGTGTATCAAAGCGAAATGGTGCGCATGACCGGCATCGCTTCGATCGACGCGACCGTGCCGCAGAACCTGATGCTGGCACAGGAAGGCTTCGGCCTGTGGGATGCCGGTCTGGTTTGGACCAGCAGCGACCGCAAACTGCAACTGGCGCTGAACGGCCGCAACCTGCTCGATAAGCGCTACAAGGTGGCTGGCTATGCCTTCGGTGGCTTCTTCAATACCGTGACTACCTTCTACGGTGATCCACGTACCGTCAAAGCTTCGCTGTCGGTGAAGTTCTAAGCAAGGGGCGGCGCACGGCGCGCGAGCGTCGTGCGCCGTTTTTGTTTTTCTGCACGGAGTCCTATGATTACTTCCGAACTTCCCTACGTCGAGCGGAGCTGGCGTAGCCACGATGGTCTGCGCCTGATGGCGCGCGATTACGCGCCTGCTGCCGGTCCGGCACGCTGCCCCATCGTCTGCATCCACGGTCTGACGCGCAACAGCGCCGACTTCGAAATGGTGGCACCATGGCTGGCGGCGCAGGGGCGGCGCGTGATATCGGTGGATATCCGTGGCCGTGGAAAATCCGAATACGACAGCAACAGCGATAACTACAATCCGCTCGTGTATGCGCGCGATGTGGCGCAGTTGCTGGAAGAACTGGGCATCGCCCGCGCCGTGTTCATCGGCACCTCGATGGGCGGCATCATCACCATGACGATGGCGATGCGCTACCGCCACCTGATCGCCGCTGCAGTGCTGAACGATGTGGGCCCGCAGTTGTCGCAGCGCGGCCTGTCGCGCATTGCCGGCTACGTGGGCACGGGCGTGCCGGTCGATACCTGGCAGGCGGCAGCGGCGGCCTGCAAAGGCATCAATGCCGTGGCCTTCCCGCACTACACCGATGCCGACTGGTTGCACTGGGCGCACCGTACTTTCGGCCAGAACGCCGATGGCAGCTTCCGCCCGCAATATGATCCGGCCATCGCGATTGCCATTAAACAGGGCAAGATTAAAACCAGCTCGCTGATGGCACGCTGGGCCTTCCGCCGGCTGGCGCGCAAGGTGCCGACCATGCTGCTGTACGGTGGCATCTCGGATCTGATCGAAGCACCGCAGATCGCAGCCATGCGCGCCGATGCGCCGCACATGAAAGTGGTGGAAGTGCCCGGTGTTGGACATGCGCCTATGCTGAACGAAGTGGAAGCGCAGGCTGCACTGAGCGCCTTCCTTGCCATCGTGCCGTAAGCGGAGCTATACGAGATGGAGATGATTTCAACTGACCATGTGGCCCGTGTGCAGGCGCGTGTGGGTGAGCGTCTATGGTTGTCGGACTGGGTCTGCATAGAGCAATCGCGCATCGACGGCTTTGCTGCAGCGACGGGCGACCATTACTGGCTGCATACCAACCCTGAACGGGCGCGGCGCGAAAGCCCGCTCGGCAGCACGATCGCGCATGGCTTCCTCACCATGTCCATGCTGGCGCCTAGCTGTCTGCATGCACTGCTCGATGTGCTGGGCGCCGACGAAGTACTCAATTACGGTGTCGAGAATCTACGCTTCCTGGCGCCGGTGCTGTGCGGTGCGCGTGTGCGCAGTTCCATCGTGCTGCGTTCGGCCGTGGCCAAGCCCGGTGAGCGGGTGCTGGTAGGATTAGACTGCAGTGTCGAAATAGAAGGGCAGCAGCGCCCAGCTTTGGTAGGCCAGTCGCTGATGCTGATTCACTTTCCCAATCAAATAGGAGTTACCCATGCCGCACAAGCTGCGTAATACCGTCTGGGCTGCCATCAGCCTGCTGGCCTGCACCGCGCTGGCACAGGCCGCGCCACTCAAGGTTGCGCTGATCACCAGCAAAAGCCATCCCGCCTTCGAAGCCTATGCGCGCCAGACCGAGGCCGGTTTCATGCTGGGACTGGAATATCTGACACAGGGCACCATGACGGTAGAGGGCCGCAAGATCGTCGTCATCAACAAGGACGATCAGGGCAAGCCGGATATGGCCAAAGCCCTGCTGACGGAAGCCTATGTGGATGATGGCGCTGATATCGCCGTGGGTACTACCACTTCCGGCGCGGCGCTGGCCATGTTGCCGGTGGCAGCAGAAATGAAGAAGGTGCTGGTGGTGGAAGCGGCTGTGGCTTCCGACATCACGGGCAAATTCTACAACCGCTACATCTTCAAGACTTCGCGCAATTCCTTCCATGACGCCTGTGCGGGTGCTGCTGCCACCATGGCGCCGGCCAGTCTGGCGTTTCTGGCGCAGGACAATGTGTTCGGCAAGGACGGTATTGCCGCTGCACGCGACTGCTTGAGCAAGATGGGCAGCAAGGCCAAGGTGGTGCATGAGGAATATGCACCGCCGGCCAGCACGGATTTCACTGCACCGGGTCAGCGTCTGATCGATGCGCTCAAAAAAGCGCCGGAGCCGCGCTTCCTCGTGGTGGCATGGGCGGGCAGCAGCCCGGTCAACAAGCTGGCCAATCTGCAGCCGGGTCGCTACAACATTACGCTGGTCCCGGGCGGCAATCTGCTGCCGGTGATGAAGGGCTGGAGCGCCTATGCCGGTTCGGAAGGCTCGCTGTACTACTACTATGACTTCCCCACCAATGCCATGAACCGCTGGCTGGTGGCCGAGCACAAGAAACGCTTCGCCGGCACGCCGCCGGACTTCTTCGTGGCCGGTGGTGCAGCAGCCGCCAGCGCCGTGGTGCAGGCGCTGCGTGCGACCAAGGGCAGCAGCGATACCGAGAAGCTGATTACTGCTATGGAAGGCATGAACTTCGAGACGCCCAAAGGCACCATGACCTTCCGCAAGGAAGACCATCAGGCCATGCAGCCGATGTACCACTTCCGCATCAAGGCCAAGGACAAGCAGAAGAACGAGTGGGATCTGCTGGAACTGGTGCGCGAGATTCCGGCGAACCAGTTGCCTATCCCGATCAATAACAAGCCTTAACATTACAAGCACATGAGTGATAGCCACCGCATCACCCTTGCCACCGAGGGCCTGGGTATCCGCTTCGGCGGGCACCAGGCCGTGCAGGACGTGACGGCCAGTTTCCGCGCCGGCGAGCTGACGGCCATCGTCGGCCCCAATGGTGCGGGCAAGACGACTTACTTCAATCTGATTTCGGGCCAGCTAGCCGCCACCAGTGGCAGTGTGCGGCTGCACGGGCAGGACGTGACATCGTTCAGTGCGGCGCGCCGCACCCGCCTCGGTATAGGCCGCGCCTTCCAGTTGACTAATCTGTTCCCGCAACTGAGCGTGCAGGAGAATATCCGGCTGGCCGTGCAGAGCCGCGCCGGTGTGGGCATGCGCATGTTCTCCGTGTGGTCGGAACAGAAGGCCGTCAACCAGCGCACGGCGCAGATACTGGAGCAGGTGACCATGGGGCCGCTGCGCGACCAGATTGCGGCGACGCTGTCGCATGGTAATCAGCGCAAGCTGGAAGTGGCCATGCTGCTGGCGCTCGATCCGGAAATCTTCATGTTCGATGAGCCGACTGCGGGTATGAGCGTGGATGAAGTGCCTGTGCTGCTGGAACTGATCCATCAGATCAAGGCCATGCGCGACAAGACGGTGCTGCTGGTCGAGCACAAGATGGATGTGATCGGTGCGCTGGCAGACCGCATCATCGTGCTGCATCAGGGCTGTCTGATGGCGGACGGTGATCCGGCCGAAGTGATGGCGCTGCCACTGGTGCAGCAAGCCTATCTGGGATCGACGGGAGTGCGGCATGAGTGAACCCTTATTGAAACTGAGCGGGGTGCACACCCATATCGAGCAATACCATATTTTGCATGGGGTGGATCTGGTGGTGCCGCGCGGCGAACTGACCGTGCTGCTGGGCCGTAACGGCGCCGGCAAGAGCACTACGCTGCGGACCATTATGGGGCTGTGGCGTGCTTCGGCCGGTAGCGTGCAGTTCGACGGACGCGAACTGGCCGGTATGGAGACGCCTGATATTGCGCGGCAGGGCATCGCCTACATACCCGAGAACATGGGCATCTTTGCCCAGCTTACCGTGCAGGAGCATTTGCAACTGGCCTGCCGCAGCGGCAAGCCCGATGCGGCGCGGCTGGACTGGATCTTCGGTATCTTCCCCGCGCTGGAGCGCTTTTGGCACCAGCCGGCCGGTACGCTGTCCGGTGGACAGAAGCAGATGGTGGCGATTGCGCGTGCCATCATCGAACCGCGCCGATTGATACTGGTGGACGAACCGACCAAGGGGCTGGCGCCGGCCATCATCGACCATCTGGCCGAAGCATTTGTGCAGCTCAAGGCCAGCGCCACCACCATCCTGCTGGTGGAGCAGAATTTCGGCTTCGTGGCGCGGCTCGGTGATTCGGTGGCCGTGATGGATGGCGGCGTGATCGTGCACAGTGGCCGCATGGCCGATCTGGCAGCCGATCAGGATTTGCAAACCCGTTTGCTGGGGCTTTCGCTCGCAGCGCATCAATAGAGAGGAACACGATGACGGCTATGCCTCCTGCCGCGACAGCGGCCGAGATGATGTTGCCGCGTAAGCGAGTCGACTACCAGCCATGGTATGTGCTGGCGGTGATACTGGCGCTGACCTGGCTGTGGGTGGGCGACAGCGCCACGTGGCTGACGCTGACCGTGGCTGGGCTGGCCATGGGTATGCTGCTGTTTATCATGGCCAGCGGCCTGACCATGGTATTCGGCCTGATGGGCGTGATGAATTTCGGCCATGGTGCGTTTATCACCGTGGGCGCATACGCTGCCACGTTGGTGCTGCTGCGTCTTGGTGACTGGCTGCAGGCTGACGCCATTGGCCTGAATGCGGCGGCACTGGGGCTGGCGCTGCTGGCTGCGGTAGCCGTGACGGCGGCGCTGGGCTGGGTCTACGAGCGGCTGATTATCCGCCCCGTGTATGGCAATGCGCTGATGCAGATATTGATTACCTTCGGTGCTGCCACCGTGCTGCAGGAACTGGTGACGGCCATCTGGGGCGCCGAGCTGATTCCGCTGACGCGTCCCGCTGCTTTCGATGGCGCATGGGTGTTCGGCGATGCGGTGATCGAGAAGTTCCGCGTGCTGTGTGCTGCTGCGGGCCTGCTGGTGTTCGGCGCCATGATGTTGATCCTGCACGGCACCCGCATCGGCTTGCTGGTACGTGCCGGTGTGGCGAATGGCGAAATGGTGCAGGCGCTCGGCTATCGCGTGCGTACGCTGTTTGTCGGCGTGAGCGTGGCTGGTGCAGCACTGGCCGGCATGGGCGGCGTGCTGTGGGGGCTGTACCGTCAGGAGCTGACCACCAGCATAGGTGCCAGCAGTCTGGTGTCCATTCTGATCGTCATCATCATTGGCGGCATGGGTTCTGTCGGTGGCTGCTTCCTCGCGTCGCTGCTGGTGGCACTGGCCAGTAACTACGTGGGCTTCCTCGCACCCAAGGCAGCGCTGCTGTCCGAAGTGGGGCTGATGCTGGTGGTGCTGGCATGGCGTCCGCGCGGGCTGTATCCGCTTACACATTGACTTTGCATTGACTGTGCATTGAGATCGACGACTATGAGCATCCATCTGCTTTCGAATGAACTGCCGCGCAGCCGCCGCCTCAGCGTGGCGCTGGTGGCGATTGTGCTGCTGCTGGCGCTGGCACCTTTCCTGTTCCCCGGTGCGCGCGCCATCAATGCGGCGGCCACCATCTGCATCTTCGTGGTGTTGACGGCCTCCTATGATCTGATGCTGGGCTATACGGGGATTATCTCGTTTGCACACACCATGTTTTACGGCGTGGGTGCTTACGGCGTGGGGCTGGCGCTGCTGCATCGTGGCCCCAGCTTCAGCTCCGTGCTGATCGGGCTGGGCGCGGCCATGCTGGTGTCGCTGGCGCTGGCCTTGCTGATCGGCGTGTTCTCGCTGCGCGTGCAGGCCATCTTCTATGCCATGGTGACGCTGGCCATCGCTAGCTGCGTGAGCGTGATGACCAGCCAGTTCCCTGAATGGACGGGCGGCGACGATGGCCTGACCATCCCCGTGCCTGAATTTCTGAGTCCTGCGTTCCGTCTGCTGGAAGGGCCGCTGTTCGATAAGGTCATCAACGGCAAGGTGATTACCTACTATCTGCTGTTCGTGGTGGCACTGCTGGCTTTCCTGCTGATGCTGCGCATCGTCGCCTCGCCGTTTGGGCGGGTGCTGCAAGCGATCCGCGAAAACGAGTTCCGTGCCGAAGCCATTGGCTATCACACGGCGGCCTACCGCACGCTGGGCAGTGTGCTCGGTGCGCTCGGCGCCACGCTGGCCGGCGCCATGCTGGTGCTGTGGCTGCGCTATCTGGGGCCGGATACCACGCTGTCGTTCGCCATCATGCTGAACGTGCTGCTGATTACCTTTATCGGCGGGCGCGGTACGCTGTATGGCGCGGTGCTCGGTAGTGCGCTGTACATCGTGGCACAAACCTATCTGATCGATCTGATGAAGTGGGCCAGCGGTGCGCTGGTGCAGGGGGCGGCGGCGCAGGCCGGGTCCTCGCTGGAGCCGGTGCTGGCCTTGCTGGCGCGGCTCGTGCATGCCGACCGCTGGTCGCTGTGGATGGGGGTGTTGCTGGTGTTGTCCGTGTATTACTTCCCTACGGGGATAGTCGGACGCTTGCGCGCCCGACGTGCGGCTTGAGCTGGCCGGGGAGCGGCCGGATTAAACGCGGATCAGCACGGCAGCCACGGTGGCGGCCACGCCCAGCAAGACAAAGGCGGCGCCAGCCATAACCGGCGTCACGCGGCGCGAGACGGTGGGGATCTTCTTGATGGGCATGGCGGGCTCCTCTAAACAGGTAAAAAGTGACTGTAGATTAACGGTTGTATTGCCGCCAATCTAGACATTACGCTGTATCAAAAGTAAGCAGGTGTAACCGCCAGCGCACAGTGTTGGTGCGGGATAAATGTGAGTTGTTTTTTAACACACACAAACTTTAGGGCCACGGGCTGGAACAGCCTATAATCGCTAAGTTTTTTGCCCGAATATATATCCCACAAGGAATGCCTGTGAACCAAACGCTGGTCCAGAAACTGACCCGTACCAAGCCGGTCAGCCATCACCAAGAAACTGCTCCTACCAGTAGCAATAGTCTGCACCGTTCGATCGGCCTGTTTCCCCTCACCATGATCGGGGTTGGTGCCACCATCGGCACGGGGATTTTCTTCACCATGGTGGAAGCCGTGCCCAAGGCCGGCCCTTCAGTGATTCTGTCCTTCCTGATCGCCGCGATTACGGCCGGTCTGACCGCGCTGTGCTATGCCGAACTGTCGTTCCGCATTCCCGCTTCCGGGTCTTCCTATTCCTTCGCCTACGCGACCGTGGGGGAATTCCTCGCCTTCATCATGGCGGCCTGTCTGCTGCTCGAATACGGGCTGGCGGCCAGTGCCACGGCGATAGGCTGGTCCGATTATCTGAACAACTTCCTCAATAATGCCTTCGGCTGGCATATAGCCGAGGTGCTGCGGTCGCCGATGATTGTATCCACGCCCAAGGGCATAGAAATACATAGCGGCAATATCAACCTGCCGCCTATGCTGCTGGTGAGCCTGTGCTGCTTCCTGTTGATACGCGGTGCGAAAGAATCGGCCACGACCAACGCCATCATGGTGCTGATTAAACTGGCGATTCTGATTTTCTTCGTGGTGATTGCGTTCTCCGGCTTTGATATCAACAATTTCCATCCTTTCTTCAGCCCGGATAATGGCGTGCATTACACCGGCATGGCTGGTGTGACGGCGGCTGCCGCGACCGTGTTCTTCTCGTTTATCGGTCTCGATACGGTGGCAACGGCCGGCGAAGAAGTGCGCGACCCGAAGCGCAACGTGCCTATCGGCATTCTGGCTGCGCTCGGTATCGTGACGCTGTTCTATATGCTGGTGGCTGTAGCGGCCATGGGCGCGCAGCCGGCTTCCAAGTTTGCCGGTCAGGAAGCGGGGCTGGCCGTGATTCTGCAAAACGTGACGGGCAAGACCTGGCCTGCGCTGGTGCTGTCGGCCGGTGCCGTGATTTCCGTGTTCAGCGTGACGCTGGTGACTATCTACGGCCAGACGCGGATTCTGTATGCGATCTCCAAGGATGGCCTGATTTCGCCATCGTTCAACAAGGTTAGCGCCCGCACGGGTTCGCCGGTGCGCAATACGCTGATCGTGTGTACCGTGGTGGGCCTGGTGGCTGGTTTCGTCGATGCCACCTTCCTGTGGGACATGGTCAGCATGGGTACGCTGACGGCCTTCATTGTGGTCTCGCTGGCCGTGCCGGTGATGCGCCGCCGCGCCGAGCAAGCGGGTGAGCCAGCCGTAGCGGGCTTCCGCGTGCCGTTTGGCCCTTACGTGGTGCCCGGCCTGAGTATCGGCGCCTGCCTGTATCTGATGTTCGGCCTGTCGATGACCACCTACACCATCTTCGTAATCTGGATGAGCGCGGCCATCGTGACCTATCTGCTGTACGGCATGCGCCATTCGCGCCTAAATAAAGCCGCCTGATTCTGCTGTAAATATTGCGGGGCGTAAGCCTGACCGTGTTGATCGCGGATCAGGTCTTGCGCCCCGTTTCACGTAGTTTGCGGCGCAAACGGATATTGTCTGCCAGCAGGGAAATGAGTGCTGTCAGTATCAGAGTGGGGGCGGCATATGTATCCAGATAGTGCCAGAAAGCCCATGCAGCCAAGGCACAGCCTAGCCCGCAAATCAGTAACCAGATCTGATCTTTCATCATCGAATCATCCGTGAACCCACGCTACCGCGTCCTGTCACAGTTTTATCATAGATGATCGGGTGACGTCGCATGATTTCATGGAGCCAAGGCCGGTGTAGCCCATTTTGCCTTGCATCCCATAAAACATCGGCCATTGAACGTCCGCCACTGATTGTTCTTCCGCTGGCAATGGCAATGCTGCCGATAACGGCACCTGTATAGTATGCGGCGGATAGTGAGGCAACTACAGCGAGCTTTTCGCTGCGTAGGCCGGCGACTATCAGTTCCCGCACAGTTACTCGTTTGCCAAACTTCTCGATATGGTTGACCAAGGTTGCCGCGGTTCCTAGGGCCAATTGTAAATTCCCAAATAGAGAATCGGGTGCGGGCAAGCCCAGTGCCTGCATATTTTCGCGAAAGTAGTAGTAGAAGGTCGCCATCTCGGACTCCACTGATTAAGCGTAGTAGCAAGATAGGCTCAGAGCGGAAAGCTGTTTTGTTCTGGGGCAATGATCGAATGATTAATTGCCTCGTGGCAGTTAATGACGTTGAGGTTCTATTGGTATTTTAACGAGTCAGCAAACAGAAAAGCCGTTCAGTTTGCGCTGAACGGCTTTTCTGTTTGCGGGGCTGGCATGCAAGGGCCGGCGCGGCGATTACTGTTCGTTTTGTGGCTCGGCGCCCAGGTAGAGGCGCAGCAGCAGGCCGGACAGAGCGATGGCAGCAGGCAGATTTTCGATGATGGTCAGCATAGTCTTCTCCGTAGTGAATTAACTTCAATTAACCGCGCGACGCCATGAAGCGCAACTCGGCCGACAGGTTGGGGGAATGGCGCTCACAATCCTGAGCCAGGCTGTGCAGCCATGCGTTCGAGACTGGCTGCTCGACGACCGTTTCAACTGCGGCGCTACGCGGCTTCACAGCCAGCAGGGCGGCCAGCAACTGGCGTGCAGCGGTGGCTACATTGCTCAGATAGCTGGTGTCAGAAAATTCGGTGTAGGTCAGTTTGCTCGTGCTCATGATTAGCTCCATATCTTCGTTTGTTGCAGTGCAGTATGGGGCTAGTTCAGTAATAAATAAACTTTTGATTTATGATACTCGGCATACATAAAGCATATAACTACCCTATTTTCCCTATGAAAAAGTAGTGCTGCAAAGCTACGTTTAAATTGGAAAATTTTTTTCAGGCACGGCTCCCTGCAGGTATGATTGCTGCCGGATTGACAATAAATCGACGGGAGAATGATGTCCTTACGCACCAAACTTATGCTGGCACTGCTGCTCACAGGACTGGCTTCCGTGGCCATGGTGGGCGGGCTGGCTTCTTACGGCTTGGGCAAAAAGGTCGATATCATCCGGCGCCAGAGCGCCGCCGAGCATTTCTACAGCGCAGTGAGTGATTACTTACGTCCTTACGGTAGCTGGCAGGCAGCCAATCAGACCGAACCTTTTGATCACTATATGCAGCGCATCCGTCCCGCGCCGGAGCATCGTTTGCCACCGCCGGACGAAGGTATCGCCGGACGCGAATATCTGCCCGCTGCGCCACCGGGCTTCGAGCACGCACGGCGCGGCGCGCCGCCTGATGCGCTAAGGGATAGACGAGGTCCACCACCGCCGCGCAGCGACGGCGATACGCCTTATCACTTCATACTGGCCGATCAGGATTTCAGCGTGCTGCTGGGCGCTGGCGTGTACCGGCCTGGCGAGCCACTGCCGGAAGCGGCGCGGCGTGATGCGCGTGCGGTGGAGGTCAACGGCAAGGTCGCTGCCTATATTTCGCCGGAAGGCGTGCTGACGCCGAGTCGGGAAGAGCAGCAGTATCTGGATGCCATGTACGATGCGCTGTGGGCCGGCGTCAGCGGCGCCGCCTTGCTGGCGCTGGCGCTCGGTGTGCTGCTTAGCCGAGGCCTGAGCCGTCAGCTACGGCATCTGATCGCTGCCGTGCGCGCCATTCAGCAAGGCACGCTGCGCCAGAACGTGCCGGTGGAGGGGCGCGACGAAGTGGCTATGCTGGCGCGGGCTTTCAATGAAATGAGTGCGGAATTGGCGCAGAGCCATGAAGCGTTGCAGGCATCGCACCGTACCATCAGTTCGCAGGCCGAACAACTGCGCGAACTCAGTGTGCGCGATGCGCTGACGGGGCTGCATAACCGGCGCTATTTCGACGAGCAGGCGGCCAGCCTGTATCGCCACGCGGTGCGCTACCAGCGGCCATTCAGTATGGTGATAGCCGATATCGATTTCTTCAAACGGATTAACGATCAGTTGACCCACGCTACCGGCGATGCCGTGCTGCGCGCGGTAGGCGAAATCTTCCGCACGCATATGCGCGAGAGTGATCTGGTGGCCCGCTACGGTGGCGAAGAATTCGTCATGGCCTTCCCCGAAACCAGTCTGGCGCAGGCGGCAGTGTTGTGCGACAAGCTGCGCGAGCTGATAGTGGAACACCCGTGGCAGCAGGTGCATTCGCAACTGGCGGTGACGATCAGCATAGGCGTGGCAGCGGATCTGCAGGCGGGCAGCGCAGAAGCCATGCTGCAACAGGCCGATGCCCAGCTATACCGCGCCAAGCAGGACGGCCGTAACCGCGTTTGCTCGCTCGCTGCCTGAAGTGCCCCGTTGCCCGACCTGACACCTGCACTTTGCCCGACCTGACCCCGGATTTAGGACTTGAGCCAGCGGCCGCCAAACATGGTGCATAGCAGGGCAGCGACGATCAGGGCGATACCGGCCCACTGCCAGCCCGTGATGACATCGCCCAGCGCGATCATGCCGGCGGCGATACCGACCACCGGCACGCCCAAACTGAAAGGCGCAACGCGGTTGACGGGGTGGCGCTTGAGCAGGCGGGTCCACATGGCGTAGCCGAGGATGGTGGCCATCCAGCCCAGATAGGCGGCCGACAGCCAGGTTGCCAGCGGCGCCTGCAGCCAGTGCCAGCGCGTCTCCGGCGGATCAAACGCCAGCGTGAGGCCGATGAAGGGCAGGATGGGCACGAGGCTGCACCACACCATGAAGTTCACCACATCGAACTGCGGTGTGTGGTGCTGGGCGCGGCGTACCACGATGTTGGAGGCGGCCCACATGGCGGCAGCCGACAGGCACAGGACGAATCCCGCAGCATTGGTGCCACCGGCATGGCCGCTGCCCAGATAATTCATGGCGAAGCAGATCAGCCCCAGCGCGGCCAGCAGCAGGCCGTATTTGAGGGCGCGGCTGGCGCGTTCGCGCAGCAGGGCAAAACCGAAGAAGGCGGTGAAGAAGACTTGCGTCTGCAGGATCACCGAGGCCAGTGCGGCCGACATGCCGACTCGCAGCGACAGGAACAGCAGCCCGAACTGGCCCACGCCCTGACACAGGCCGTAGGCGATGATCCAGCGCGCCGGCATTTTCGGCGGGCGCAGGAACAGGATCAGCGGCAGCACGGCGAAGATGTAGCGCGCTGCACCGAGCTGGAACGGTGTGAGGTCGCGCAGACCTATCTTCATGGCGACGAAATTGGTGCCCCAGATGAGGACGACGAGCAGGGCCGATAACAGGTCGTTACGGCTAAAGGAAGCGGGCGTTGCAGCAGTCATGCAACCAATAGTAACAGCCTGGCGCAATCTCTGCTGGCGACACCCCTATTTTATGTCGCGCAGG
Organism: Pseudoduganella danionis; assembly: GCF_009720775.1. Lineage (GTDB taxonomy): Bacteria > Pseudomonadota > Gammaproteobacteria > Burkholderiales > Burkholderiaceae_D > Rugamonas > Rugamonas danionis. The sequence continues at coordinate 10,113 of NZ_WNKW01000009.1, read as the reverse complement.
ATGGCGGCACTGTGCACCACGATCTTGGCTGCATCGGCCTGCAGCAGCCGCACGCGGCGCTGTACCAGCGGCCAGCCGGACCAGCTGGTGTTGTCGTCGTGCCCAGCGTTGCTGGCTGCCGACACATGGCGGACTGGCGCCTGCCGTGCGCCGTTTGGAGGTTCTGTAGGCTGGCCCTTGCCCTTGCTGATCGCGCGCTGCAGGATGTCGCTGACCTGCGCATGGCTGTCTTCCAGCATGGCGTTGAGCGCCTGCTGCGGAATCTCTTTGACGTGGCGCCGCACAATCGCACGCAGTGCCGCCACGTGGGCTACCAGCAGGTAGTTCTGCACGATGAACAGGTTGATGTCTTCTACCGCGCGCTGCTTGCTGGCCGGTTCATCGAGCATGCGTACCAGCGCGCTATTCAGTGCGGCGAGGCTGTCCATCAGGCGCTTGCGTTCGATGCGGTAGGCGAAATCGTCCGAGCCTTTGCCTTGCAGCAGATCAGCGCTGGCCTGCATATAGCGCAGGCTGACGCTGAGTACTTCATTTACCAGCCGTGGCAGCGACTGGTATTCCCAGTTGGCCAGCACAAAGCTGAAGGCGGTGGCCACGGCGGCGCCGACAAAGGTATCGACCAGCCGTTCGACGATCAGGTCGTGGTTGCCCGGTGCGATCAGGTGCATCTGCAGCAGTATCATCACGCTGACGGCAATCGCGGCATAGCGGTAGCGCAGGTAGATGAAGGTGGGCGTGGCCACTGTGGCGAGGATCAGGAAACCCAGTATCGCAGCCGGGTAGTTGAGGTACTGGATGATCAGCGCCGTAATCACGCAGCCGATCACGGTGCCGACGATGCGGTCGCTGCGGCGCTGCTTGGTCATGCTGAAGCTGGGCTTGAGGATGATGACGATGGTCAGCACGATCCAGTAGCTGTGCGCTGCATACGGCAGCCACGCAGCCACGGCCAGTCCCGCCGTAATCGCCATCGCCACCCGCAGCGAGAAGCGGAAGATGGGCGAACCCAGACGCAGGTGCGACAAAATCATGCGCAGCTCGTACTTCTGCTGCGACAGGAAGGGGCCCATGTCGGCATCGACCCAGAACGGCGTGCTGTCGGCCACCTTCTGGCTGGCCGCATGCAGTTCACCTATCATCTGGATGATGGCGCGGATCTTGTTGCGCTGGGCGCGCAGCACGGCCAGCGCTTCCTGTGCCGGCTTGCCTTCGCTGATGCGCTGCTGCAGCACGGCCAGTTCCGTCTCCACCGCCGCCAGCTCGGTGTCGTAGCTGATTTCAGGATAGGACGGCTTGTCGCGGGTGACGTCGTAGGCCACCGATTCGATATCGCGCGCCGCCTTGTAGGCCAGATCGTGCAGGGTTTTCAGCACGGGGCTGTCGGCCAGATGCAGGCGTAGCTGGGCGTAGTCGGTGTGGGTGGAGAGGATCAGTTCATACAGGTCGAGCATACAGACGTGGGTCTGCACCACGATGGCGTCCTTGCGATTCAGGTGGCTGCGCAGGATCAGATCGCGTGCCGCCTGCTGGCGGTCGGCCAGCAGGCTCTGATGGCGCACCAGCTTGTTGAACTGCTCGCTCAGGTTGTAGCGGGTGTCGTAGAAGTCAGCCTTGATGTCGATGTAGGCGGCCAGTTCGAACAGGGCTTCGGCCAGCACCTGCTGCTTGATGCGGTGGCGTAGCAGCCACGAGATGCCCATGGCGTAGGCCAGATAGGCCAGCGCGCCCAGCGTGAACAGGCCCGTATGGATGAAGGCCTGGCTGGCCGTCATCGCGTGTTCCATCGACATGGTCATGATGAACAGGGTGGCCAGTTGCAGCGGCATGGATTTTTTACCGTACACGATCATCATGCAGGCGAGGAAGCTGATCGCCACCAGCATGGTCATCAACAGCCAGTGCAGTGGTGCGCATAGGCTGATCAGCAGGGTGACGGCGCTGCACAGCAAAACCGAGGCGCTCATTTCGTTGAACTTGTGGCGCAGGGGGCTGGGCATATCCATCAGCGCCGTGCAGAGTGCACCGATGCAGACCGTCATGGCGGTTTCCAGACTGGCGAACTGCAAAGTGAACAGGGTGACGCCGACCAGCCCGGCCGCGAAGCGCAGGCCGAGGTAAAAGTAATGGCTATAGAAGAACGTGCGCAGGTTGAGTGCGTAGTGCATGGCTGTGATCTTGTGGGCAGCGGGCATGCACGCCGCGGGATCGCCGCAGCGTACATCAGGTCTAACAATGGCAGGCGCGCTGGCCGGGTGAGGCGCAGCGCGCTGCGGGTATATCTGGCGATGGTGCTGGCCGCTAGCTGGCGCAGGCGCAGGCGCAAATTAGCAGGCGATGGTGGACTTTAGAACACCGACAGCACCGGATAGCGGCGCCATTCCGGCTCGGCGTGACGGGCGCCGTTTTCGAAGATGAAGTCCAGTACCTTGGTCTGGTCCGACAGCAGTTCCGGATGGGCGGTTTTCCAAGCTTCGAATTTGGCCTTCAGTTCAGGCTCGGTTGCCAGCATCTCCATGGCCAGATCTTCGAACACGTAGTCGGAATAGGCTTCCTTCTTTTCCAGCACGCTGTTGAAGAAGCCCCAGCGGAAGAAGGAGTCGTGGCCTTGCGGCTCCAGCGTCTCGACTGCGTAGCGCGCTTTGTCCTGCTTGAGCGGCACGAAGTAGTCGCCCGGCTGCACGGTAAAGCTGCCGCTGCGCGCTTCCACTTCCAACTCGTCGTGGTACATATGGCCTTCGTAGGCGCCAGCACGCGAGCGCACGGCCTTGATGTGGTAGTACTGCGCTTCGATGGTGGAGGCTTCGTCGAAGCGGGCCATTTCCACACCGTTCCATTGCAGGCGCTCGATGGCTTCGCGCCATGCCTGCGGAATCACATAACCCTTGGGTGCACGCACGGTGGTATCGGGCACGAAGTGGTTGTAGTAGGCGATATCCTTTTCCCACGGCTGGCTGCGGTCATACGACAGGCGCATGTAGTTACCCAGCTTGCTTGGGCTGCGCACGGCGGCATAGCCTTTGAAGCGGAAGGTCGAAGGCCGGCTTTCGTCCAGCTTCCAGTGCACGGTCCACTCGCTGGCAGCGGCAGCCTGCGCGCGTGCGGCGGCACGCAGGGCGCGGATCTGCTCACCGTACTGCACGGTGAAGGCCAGCGTCACGTCGACCAGTGCGCGCATGGATGCGTAGCGGTCCTTGAACGGTTTGAGCATGTGGGTTTCCGGCATGAAGCCGATCACATGGTGCAGGGCCGCGTAGCCGGTCGAGAAGCGCGGCACTTCGAGGAATTCGGCGATGCCGTCGTCCGGGGAGTCATTGACGGGATTGACGTAAGGGCAGGTCGGCCAACCGCGTGCTTCCATCTGGGTGTAGATGTGCGGCAGCATGGTCTCGCGCAGGAAGGGGCCCAGACCGTAGCCGAGCTTGTCCGCCTGGGTGTGGATCAGCGTCATGGTGTACGGGTAGTCGGCGCCGTTGGAGGTGTGGGTATCGACCATCACGTCCGGGTCCCAGCTAGTCAGCAGCTGGTTGAAAATCTGCGCGTTGAGCGTATCGCATTTGACGAAGTCGCGGTTCAGATCGAGGTGGCGGCTGTTGCCGCGGAAGCCGAACTGCTCGGGGCCGTCCTGATTCACGCGCGAAGTGTTGGAGCGGTTGTGGGCGCCGTCCACGTTGTACAGCGGGACGAACAGCAGCACGGTTTTGCCCAGTGCGGCCAGCAGTTCCGGCTGATAGCACAGGTCGCGCACCATGGCCATGCAGGCATCCACGCCTTCCGGTTCGCCCGGATGGATGCCGTTATTGTTGAAGAACACGGGACGGCCCGTGGCCTTGATGATGTTGCGGTCGAATTCGCCGTCGGCGCTCACCACGCCGGCGTGTACCGGAATGCCGCCGTCGGAAACGCCGATCTGCTCGAAACGCAGCACTTGCGGAAAACGCTGGGCCAGCGTCTGGTAGAACGCGATGCATTCCGACCACAAGGTGGTTTGATTCTGATTGCCTAATTCATAGGGCGTGGGCATTTCTGGGTGCATGGCAGGTCTGGATCTCGGGGTGGTGGGAAAAAACGCGCTGGGCCGCCTCGTGAGCGGAAAGCAGCGCTGCTGCGGGCAGAATTGTATCATTCGTGCCCACTTTTTGAGCGACAGCAGGACAGTGTGCGGCCAAGATTGCCCTGTTTCAATATTCGTCGCCTGCCATGGTGATGTACTAGCGGTCCATACCGACAGGGAGGACATCATGGGCAGAATCATGGCATATGCCGGAGCATGGCGGCAGCGGCTGGCGCAGGCCTACGGTTGGCGTGCGCTCGGCGTGCTGGCGCTGCTGGTTCTGGGCTGCCGGCTGGGCGTGGCACAGGTGGGGCCGCGCTATGTGCTGGCGCTGGATGGCGCGGACGTGTCGCCGGCGGCACGTGGGGCAGCGCAGGTGCAACTGGCTGGCAAGGGGCTGGCGCTGATCAGCTTTCACGGCTTGCGCATACTGGCGCTAGGGGCTGACGCGGAAGCCTACAGCACCGAAGCGATGGCGCAGTGGCCGCAGGCCGATCTGCTGGTGCTGACGCCCGCAGCAAGCGGGCGCTATGACGGTTTCGCACCTTTATCCGCCCGTAGCGGACTGCCGGCGATCGTAGCGGCCGACCCGCATCCGCTTGGCGCTGCAGCGGCGACAGGCGCGCAAGCAGCGAGCGTCGCGGCGCTGTACCCCCTGCAGCTATGGGATGCGCTGCATCTCAATAAGGGCAAGGTAAGCTTGCGGGTGACGGCTTTGCCGGGCCGCGCCGGTAGCTCGGAGCTGGCGGGCTTCATGCTCGATATGGGGCGCGGTAGGAGCACCTATCGGCTGTATGTGAGTTGCCTGCCGCTCGCACAAGGCGAAGCGCAGGCGCTGGGACAACGCCTGCCCGGGGCTGATCTGGCTTTGCTGCCGGACCGGCAGGTGCCGCAGTTGCTGGCGCTGCAGGGCAAGCAAGCGGCCGGATACGCAGTGCCCGCAGCCCTAACGGCAGCCGGCCATACTTTCAAGCCGGTACGGCGCTAAACCGTTCTACGCGCTGGTGCGGATAGGCACGTTCTAGACCGGAATAGACTGATCTAGACCGATCTAGACTGTTTTAGACCGTTTTAGACTTTGGAAGTTTTCGCGACCCAGGCAGCATAGGTGTCGATGATTTTCTGCAGGAACTGGCGGCTGCTGTCGTTGTTGATCTTGCCGTGATCGTCGAGCAGTTTGGTGGCGCCGCCGATATAGGCTTCCGGCTGCTGCAGCAAGGGCATATCGAGGAATACCATGCACTGGCGCAGGTGGTGGTTGGCGCCGAAGCCGCCCGTGGCACCGGGCGAGACGCTGACGATGGCGGCCGGTTTGCCGCTCCAGATGCTGCTGCCATAGGGGCGTGAGCCTACATCGATGGCGTTCTTCAGCGCGGCGGGAACAGAACGGTTGTATTCGGGCGTGACGAACAGCACACCGTCCATGCCGGCCATCTGCTGGCGGAAGTTCTGCCATGCCTGCGGTGCCGTGGCGCCGTTTTCTTCCAGATCCTGATTGTAGAGCGGCAGTTCGCCGATCTCCACGATCTGCATGGCCAGCGAGGCGGGCGCCATGGCCATCAGCTCTTGGGCGAATTTGCGGTTGATGGAATCTTTACGCAGGCTACCTACGATCACAGCAATTTTTTTAGCGGACATGGCAACTCCTCTCGGGGTGGAAGGGAAGCGCCATCTTAGCGCAAAAAAAACCACGCTGCGTTGCCGGAGCGTGGTTTCGGTGACAGCCTGTGAGGCTTATTCTGCGTTCATTTCTTTCAGCAGATTGTCGGCGTGGTCCACATGCTTCATGTTCCACAGGATGTAACGCAGGTCCACCTGAATGTCGCGCGTGTTGGCTTTGTTGAAGTCCCAGTCGGAAATGATGGAATCGAGCGTGCCGTCGAAGGCCAGACCGATCCACTCGCCCTTGGCGTTCAGCGCGGCCGAACCGGAGTTACCGCCGGTGATGTCCAGCGTGGCCAGATAGGCGACCGGTACCGATTTCAGGATAGGGTCGACGTATTTGCCGAAGTCCTTGGCCTTGATGGCTGCCAGCTGGGCTTTCGGTGCATTGAATTCGCCTTCGCCGGTAGCTTTGGCAGCGACGCCCGCCACGGTGGTAAAGGCTTTCCAGGTAGTGCCGTCGGCGCCGTGGTCACGGCCGGCGATTTTGCCGAAGGTGACGCGCAGCGTGCTGTTCGCATCCGGATACACGGCCTGGCCTTTGCTCTGCATGAAGGCGATCTTGGCTTTCATGTAGTTGGCATAAGCCTGCTGCAGCTTGCCGCCCAGTTCTTCCTCTTCCGCTTCTTCTTTCATGCCCGGCTCGTACAGGGCCACGGCAGCCTGAATGAAGGCGTCGGTGCTAGCTTTGAACTCTTCCGGCGTTTTGCCGATCCAGTTGGTGCGCTCGGCTGCGTCACCGAGTTTGCTGCCAGCGTAGAGTTTTTCCAGTGCGGCCTGCAGGTCTGCTTTGCTCATGCCATCCTTGATGCCGATGACGGCATCGAAGGCAGCGCTGCGCTGGGCGGCTGGCTGGGCGGCGTATTTGCTCAGGCTATTCATCACCAGTGCCTGATCGACTTTCTCGTCGTAGTTACGCACCAGTGCTGCGACCGAGGCCTTGATACGTGGCACATCACGCACCTGATAGCCCACTTTGCGCTCGGCATCCGGCTTGGTGTTTTCATTGGCCAGACGGTAAAGCATGCGCGCCGTGTTCATCAGACGTGGCTTGGACGAGGACAGGAAGTAGTCGCGCTGGGTTTCCGCATCGCGCTGGGCGATCAGTTTTTCCACCAGTTCGATGTCGCCAGCGTATTCGGCCTTGCGGGCCGGGTTGGCGTTGATCCAGGTCTTCAGTGCCTCGTGCTCGGCGGTTTTACGCTTGAGCATATCGCTGCCGGCGTAGGAGTCCAGCATGCCCTGACGGTTCTTGTAGTAGTTGTTGATGCTGGCTACTTGCGAAGCGTATTTGAGGGCGGTGTCCTTGTTGTCCTTGGTGGTGTCGGCGATGATGGCCAGACTTTCCGCCGACGATTTCACAAACGCCGGGTAGCTCCAGTCGAAGGTGAAGGCCACTTCCGATGGCAGACGGTGGCGGTTGGTGCGGCCCGGGTAGCCCAGTACCATCACGAAATCGCCTTCCTTGCTGCCTTCCTTGGCCAGCTTCAGGTAGTGCTGCGGAATGTAAGGCACGTTGTCCTTGCTGTAGTCGGCGGCTTTGCCGTCCTTGCTCACGTAGGCGCGGTAGAAGCCGTAGTCGCCCGTGTGGCGTGGCCACATCCAGTTATCGGTATCGCCACCGAATTTGCCCACGCCCGCTGGTGGCGCGTGTACCAGACGCACGTCGCGGATTTCCAGTTGTTTGATCAGATAGTATTCCAGACCGCCGTAGTAGGACGACACGGTGCAGCGGTGGCCAGCATCCTGTTCGCAGCTAGCCTGAATCGCCTTGATGTTCTTTTCGATCGCGTCGCTACGCTTCTTGCCGCTCAGTTTTGCGACTTCGGCAGTCACTACTTCCTTGCTCACATTGGTCACGGCCTTGGTGACGAAAATGCGGCTGCCCGGTGCGGCCGGCAGTTCTTCGCCCAGATTGTGGGCCAGGAAGCCGTTAGCCAGCAGATCGCGCTCCGGCGTGGAGTTGTGTGCCACGCTGCCGTACACGCAGTGGTGATTGGTCGCAACCAGACCTTGCGGCGACACGAAGGAAGCCGAGCAACCACCGAGGCTGACGATGGCGCCCATAGGGAATTCGGTCAGTTTGGTCAGGGTGGCGGGATCGAGTTTGAGGCCGGCGGCTTTAAGTTGCTTGGCTACTTGTGGCAGCTGCTGCGGCATCCACATGCCTTCATCGGCATGGGCAGCGGTAGCGCTCAGGATGGCGAGCGCGATCAGGGTCTTTTGCATTTTTATCGGATCCTAAAGGGGATGAAGGGCACAACGGCGCGAGTATAGCAAAATCACTTATTCATGAAACAAATTGAAGTGTTGAATTTTTGTAACAACAAAAAAGGCAGGGCACGCGCAGTTTGCACTGCGGCGTGGCCTGCCTGGTTACCCTTGCGGGATGGGTTTAGTCGGCTTTGATGGCTTCGATCTGGATGGCCAGACGCACTTCCGGTGCGAAGGCTGGCAGACCGTAATTTAGACCGAAGTCGCTGCGCTTGAATTCAGCGATGGCGTTGGCGCCGCACACTTCACGCTTGTAGCGCGGGTGCATGATGCACTTGAAGCGGTCAACTTTCAGGCTGACCGGCTTGGTCACGCCCAGCATGGTCAGTTCGCCTTCCACGCCTACCAGTTGGTCGCCTTCGAACTTGAAGTTGTGGCTCTTGTAGGTAATGGTGGGGAATTTCTCGACGTTGAACATGTCCGCGTTCTTGGCGTGGCTATTCATTTTCTCGAAACCGAAGTTGATCGAATCAGCCTGGATGGTCACATCGAGTGCACCCGTCTTGGCAGCGCGGTCCATGGTCACGGTGCCGCTGGTCTTGTCGAATTTGCCGCGCCAGGTGGACAGGCCCATGTGATCCGCCTCGAAGCTAGGATAGGTGTGCGAGGGGTCGATGTTGTAGGTAGCAGCGATGGCCGAAGTGGCCGAAGCCGCCAGCAGGGTCGCGATCAGGATCTGTTTCTTCATGCAGTAAATCTCCTTGGTAGTTTATTGCGCAATCACGTGGAATTTGATGATGACTTCGTCCGCCACCATGCTGGTGTCTTTCCATTCGCCTTCACCGATGTTGTAGGTCAGGCGTTTGATGGGCAGCGCGCCTTCGAACACCTGTTTGCCACCTTCGGCCTTGACAGTGAGCGGGAACGTTACGTCGGCGGTTTTACCCTTGATGGTCAGCTTGCCCGTGACATTCAGCTTGCCTGCACCGGCGCTCTTGATGGCGCTGGAGACGAAGGTGGCTTTAGGGAACTGGGCCGCGTTGAACCATTCTTTCTTGGTCACTTCCTTGTTGTATTCGGGATCGCCCAGATCGAAGCTGGCGATATTGATTTCCACGCTGGCTTTGGCGGCATCAGGCTTGGCGGCATCGTAATCGATGGCAGCGCTGAACTGCTTGAACTTGGCATCGACCGGCACGTTCATCTGCTTGAAGGTGGCCGTCACGGTGGATTTGGCCGGATCGGTTTTCAGCGCGGCGGCGCTGGCGGCGAGCGTAATGCCCAGCAGCGTAACGAGGGCGAGTTTAGGCAAGGTTTTCATGGATAGCTCCAGTGTCAGTATGGGTGTCAGGGTTTAGGGCAGCATGCGTTTCAGGGTGGCGTCGCGATCGATGAAATGGTGCTTGATCGCTGCCAGCGCATGGGCCAGCACGGCGCCTGCCATGGTCATGGTCAGAACATAGTGAACGGTTTTTAAAACGGGCTTAAGTGCAGGATCGGGGCCGATCACGGCTGGCATCTGGAACAGGCCCAGATACACCACGGGCACACCGGCGGCATAGCTGTACAGATAGCCGGAGACGGGCACGGCAAACATCAGCAGGTACAGCAGGTGGTGCATGCCTTCGGCTGCCACATGCTGCCAGCGCGGCATGGGCAGGGCTGCCGGTGGTTTATTACGCAGGCGCCACAGCAGGCGGATGGCGGCCAGACCCAGCACCGTTACGCCCAGCCATTTATGCCAGGAGAAGTATTTGAGTTTGGTCGGGGTAAAGCCGGGAATATCGACCATGGTCACGCCAAGCAAGAAGGCGGCGATGATCAGTAGCGCAATCAGCCAGTGCAGGGCGATGGCAATCTTGGTGTAGCGTTGCATAGCAGTCACTCCGGAAATAGTACGTGTTAGGACTAATATACCAAAGAAATGCGCAACGTGCAGAAGCCCCCCCAATTCGGGGTCAGGTCGGGCAAAGGGACAGACTGAACAGTTGCCCCGCTGCCCGACCTGACACCTGCACTTTGCCCGACCTGACCCCGCAAAAGAAAAGCCCCCGCAACGTGAACTGAACCCCTAAAGTTGGACGCCAACTTTAGGGGTTTTTCATTGGCGAAGTACACAATGCAGTTCAAGTTGGAGGTTGTCCAGCGATACCAGGCCGAAGGGATCGGCTTTAAATCCTTAGGGC
>NZ_WNKW01000008.1 GCF_009720775.1 Pseudoduganella danionis | reverse complement strand
GAGCCTTGAGCTCTTTGAAGGGTCGTTCGAGACCAGGACGTTGATAGGTCAGGTGTGGAAGTGCAGTAATGCATTAAGCTAACTGATACTAATTGCCCGTACGGCTTGTCCCTATAACCTTAGCAGGGTATAGGTAAGAAGACCGTTAAACGTTGTTGAGACAACTTCATTACCCGCAGCACTCAGTGCTGATTACTTACCGATTCCAGATTCTGAGCAACGTTCGTGTGAACGCGGCTCGTACAAGTCAAAGCTTGATGACCATAGCAAGTTGGTCCCACCCCTTCCCATCCCGAACAGGACCGTGAAACAACTCTGCGCCGATGATAGTGCTGCAACCAGTGTGAAAGTAGGTTATCGTCAAGCTAGTTATTAAGAAAAACCCCCTTCTGCCTTTTGGCCGTTGGGGGTTTTTTGCTTTGGGCGCCGAAAAGTCACGATACGTTTTAGTGAGTCTTAAATGCAACTAAAATTTCTCTCGATAATTTTTTCTTTGCAAAATCAATTTAATCGCCTAAATTGATAAAAACGAGAGAAATATGTTGCGGGCAGGGTGTAACAAGGCTATGGCCCGCTTGTTGTGAGCTGGAGGTGCATATGTACGCTTTCAGGGAACGCCTGGCGCGGGCGTCCGAAAAAATCGCGCAACGCTGGCATGTGCTGAAGCCTAATCGTGCTGCTGCCGTAGCTATTCTGTTGGGTCTGACTGTGACACTGGCAGGCTGGCAATGGATGCGCGTGCAGGAGCGTAAGGACGAGTATGCCCAACTGCAGAACTCTACCGAGCGTATCCAGAGTGCCATACAGCAGCGCCTCGACAACTACCAGCTCATACTGCGCGGGGCTGCCGCCTATCGTCAGGCCTATCTGGCCATGAACGATGCGGACTGGCGCCGCTACACGGACGGGCTCAAACTTTCGCAGACCCAGCCGGAGCTGGTGGCGCTTGAATTCAGCGCCACGGCAGCGGATACGCTGGTGGCTAGCGATCCCCGTTATGCTGCGTGGATCAAGGCGCGCGATAGCGGGCAGCCCAGCATGAGCGCTCCCTTGGCTCCGAACGCCTTACCTGAGGCCGGCAAAGGCTTGCTGGTGGCGCTCTATCTTCCTGTCTATCGGCACGATCTGGAGCTGCAGAGCATAGAGCAGCGTCGGACGGCATTGCAGGGCTCCATGGTGGCGCTGGTGCGGCTTGATGTGCTGCTGAACCGCTTGCTGGTAAGGGCTTATCCTGATGCCTCTGTGCAGCTCTACAGCGGCGTGCTGGCCGATCCCCAGCGGCAGGTCTACGGCACGCGCAAAGCGTCGAGCAAAGAACTGATGGCAACGCGCCAGCTATCGTGGGGTGGGAGCCAATGGACCATGGTGGTGTACTCGCGCGCGCACGGCAGCTTCGATGGCCGTAGCTGGCAGTGGCTGTTATTCGGGCTGTGCGTGAGCGTGGCGCTGACTTTGCTGCTTAACCATCAGGCCATCATCCGGGCCCGTGCAGATACGGTGACGCGCATGATGAGCCGGCGCCTGCTGCGCAGCCAGACGGAATTGCGCGCCGTACTTGATGCTGCGCCAGAGGGCGTATTGAATCTCGATAGTGATGGCTGCGTAGTGTCGGCCAATCAGGCTGCCGAACATATTTTTGGCGTAGCCAGCGGCAAGCTGTTCGGCGTGAAGCTGGAAGTCCGTGTGCCGGGATTCGACCGTGCGCAGCTGGATACTCTGTGCAGCTCGGTGATTTCGACGGAAGGGCAGATGCCCATGATACGGGCCGAAGCGACCGGCATGCGCGCCTGTGGTGCACGATTCCCGCTGGTGCTGAGCCTGCGCCGCTTCGAGCTAGATGGCGAGGCCCATTATTCGCTGATGTTGCGTGATGTGAGCGACGAGAAAATGGCCGAAGTGATGATGCAGCAGAGCCTGCGCGATCTGGCGGCTGTGCGTGAGACACGGGCGATAGCACTCTCGCCAGGGCAGTAAGAAAAACGGCGCTCAATGAGCGCCGTTCTTTTTTATGCTTCTTCCTTTTCAGGCAGGGCAATCTGGTTGTCCGTGCTGAACTGGTAATCCTTGAAGATGTGTTCGGCAGTCAGCAACTGGTATTCGCCGTTGGCTTTCTTGTGCGTGGTGTCCTTGAGGCGGTAGGTGTAGTGGCCGCAGGTCCAGCAGTTGAAGTTGCGCATGTGGGTGCACAGACAGGTCTTGTCCATGATGACCAGATTCTTGTCGGTACCCTTGGCTTCCACTTCGCGGTTGTACGAATTGATGTAAGCGCAGTTGCCGGTCGAGTCCAGCAGGTAGCCATACGATTCGCAGCCGGGACGGATGCCCGCGCCGATGGCCGGGGTGTTCTTCAGCATGCGCATCGGATAGCCGGTCGGGGACACGCCGTTGACGATGATGTCTTCCTCGCTGGCCTTGAAGTATTCCTGTTTGACCTTGTCCGGCAGACCGCATTCCTTGGCCACGGTGAAGCGGGTCGCCACCTGCACGCCGGCGGCGCCAGCTTCGAGGAAGCGTACGGCGTCGCTACCGGTGAAGATGCCGCCGGCGGCGATCAGCGGAATGTCGAGATTCTCCGCTTTCAGGTAGTCCAGCAGTTCCTTGGTGATGGTCATCAGGTCGTACTCGGCCCAGTCCATGCCGAAGCCGAGGTGGCCGCCGGCCAGCGGGCCTTCGACGATCACGTAGTCAGGCAGACGGTCCAGCTTGGCGTTCTTGCGCAGGAAGATCTGCAGCGCACGTACCGACGAAACGATGATGCCCAGCTTGGCTTCACGGAAGCGCGGGTGATCGGCCATCAGCGCGAACGAGCCGAAGTGCAGACCGGCCGACAGGGTGATGCCGTCCACACCTGCGTCCAGCGCCGCGTTCAGACGCGTACGCAGGGTTTCGCGCGGGCCGTTCATGGTCAGCTTTTCCATGCAGTTCACGAAGATCAGGCCCGGGCCTTTTTTCGCTTCCATGGTCTTGCCGATGTGCAGGCGCTGCGCTTCGGCCAGGTTGGCCAGATCGAACTGCACCAGCGCCTTGTCCATGTTGTTGATGTTGTGCTTGTAGAGCTTGGTCTTTTCTTTGACGAAACCCGTATCGAAGCGGCGGTCCGACACATCTTCGACCATGGCATCGGAAATATGGCCGATACCGCCCAGACGGGCTGCTTCCAGCGCCAGTTCCGAGGTCGAAATATCCACACCCATTCCGCCTATCATGATGGGCACATACTCGTTTTTGCCAAAGCGCAGGCGGAAATCATCAACACGTTTCATTGCTATCCTTAGACTACCGAAAGTGGTTGCCGGGCAATGGGCCCGGCGTTAGCGCAGTAGTAGCGCGCAGGAAGTCCGAGACGATTGTACTCCTGCTGTACTACAGCTTTGTGACGGCACGTTCTAGCGTGCCGATGTGGTTTAATCGCGGAAGTTGTTGAACTCCAGCGGGGTCTCGGGTACTTCTTTACGCAGCAGTTGCATGGCAGCTTGCAGGTCATCGCGCTTGGCGCCGGTCACGCGCACGGAATCGCCCTGGATGCTGGCTTGCACTTTCATCTTGCTATCCTTGATGACGCGGACGATTTTCTTCGCATCATCGGACTCGATGCCGTTTTTGACCTTGATCACTTGCTTGACCTTGTCGCCACCGATTTTCTTGATCTCGCCTTCATCAAGGAAGCGTACGTCGACTTTGCGTTTGGCCAGTTTATTGGTCAGTACATCGCGTACCTGTTGCAGCTGGAATTCCGAGTCCGCAACCACGGTCAGTTCTGCTTCTTTTTGCTCGACCGAAGCACCGGTGCTCTTGAAATCGAAGCGCGTGGCGATTTCTTTCTGGGACTGCTCGACCGCGTTTTTTACTTCGATCATATCGGCTTCAGAGACTACGTCAAACGATGGCATGCTTGTTTCCTTTTCGTGTGGCCTGCAGCGGCTGTGTAAGCCGTGCATCAAAGGCTGATATTTTAACGGACAACTGTCCACAAGCCGCCATATACACCGTGGTTTTTTACGGGTTTGGCTCTATAATCGTCAAAATATTTTGCTTTTCTTCTTCATGTCCTCCCTCTCCGCGATCCAGTACGATTTTCCGCTGCAAACTCTCAACACTTTTGGCATCGCCGCGAAAGCGCACGCGTACTTGCGTGTGACTGAAACCGAGCAGTTGTTCGGCGTTTATGCTGATGCCGTATGGGCTACTTCATCAAAGCTAGTCCTCGGTGGTGGCAGTAATCTGCTGTTCACGCAGGACTATTCGGGGCTGGTGCTGCACATGGATCTGCGCGGCCGCGAACATGTGCGCAGCGATGCAACGCATCACTATGTGCGGGCCGCCGCCGGTGAAAACTGGCATGCATTTGTGCAGTGGACACTTGTACATGGCTATGCGGGTCTGGAGAACCTGTCGCTGATTCCGGGCACGGCCGGTGCGGCGCCGATCCAGAACATCGGCGCTTACGGCATTGAAATCAAGGATGTGCTGCACAGCGTAACCGTGTTCGATGCCGCGACGCAGAGCACGCGCGAGATGCTGGCCGCCGAGTGCCGCTTCGGCTACCGCGACAGCATCTTCAAACAGCCGGACGGGCGTGATCTGATCGTGCTCGATGTGACGTTCGCACTGCCGCGCGCGTGGCAGCCCAATCTGCGCTACGCGGAACTGGCACAGGCGGTGGCGCAGCAGAATCTGGCCGCACCCACGGCCCAGCAGGTGGCCGATACGGTGATTGCCATCCGCCGCCGCAAACTACCCGATCCCGCGCAAATCGGCAATGCCGGCAGCTTCTTCAAGAATCCTGTGGTGAGCGGCGCGCAATGCGCAGCGCTGCTGGAACAGTTCCCCACGCTGGTGCACCACCGTCAGCCCGATGGCAGTGAAAAGCTGGCTGCAGGCTGGCTGATCGATCAGTGCGGCTGGAAAGGGCGCACCCTCGGTGCTGCCGGCGTGTATCCGCAGCAGGCACTGGTGCTGGTGAATCAGGGCGGCGCTACCGGTGCCGAGGTGGTGGCGCTGGCGCGCGCGATACAGGCCGACGTGCAGGCGCGCTATGGCGTGCTGCTGGAACCGGAGCCGGTATTTATCTAAGCAGGGAAGCGGGCTAGCGCGCTAGCTGAAGTGAACAGCGCGCAGGCTGATGCTGCGCGCTGTGTGCGTCTACGTGGACGATTAGCCGAAGTGGCAGACGTAGTCCAGCAGTTCTACCGTTTCGATATCGAAGCTGGAATTGGCCGCGATGCTGAACGACTGACCAGCGCCGTAGGTGGTCCATTCGCTGGCACCGGCCAGACGGATTTTGCACACGCCGCCGAGAATTTCCATCACTTCCGGTGCGCCCGTGTTGAAGGTCAGGCTGGAAGGGAAGATCACGCCGACGCTTTTCTTGCTGCCATCGGTGAACAACACGTTATACGAAATGCATTTGCCATCAAAGTATTTGTTGGCCTGTTTGACCACGGAGACCTGGTCGAATTGCTTGCTCATGCTGACTATCCTATAAAAAAAAGGCCGCTCAACGAGCGGCCCCTAAATGCGATTATTGACCGCGTTTCAGGCGGGCATTGGCGGCGATGCGCATACGCAGCGCGTTCAGTTTGATGAAGCCCCCGGCGTCGGCCTGGTTGTAGGCGCCGCCGTCTTCATCGAAGGTCGCAATGTTCATGTCGAACAGCGAGTCGGTTTTGGAATCGCGCGAGACGACGATCACATTACCCTTGTACAGCTTGACGCGTACCCAGCCGTTCACGGTGGTCTGGGTGTGGTCGATCAGGGTTTGCAGCGCAACGCGCTCTGGTGCCCACCAGTAGCCGTTGTAGATCATCGAAGCGTAGCGCGGCATCAGGTCATCCTTCAGGTGCGCTACTTCGCGGTCCAGCGTGATCGATTCGATGGCGCGGTGCGCCTTCAGCATGATGGTGCCGCCCGGGGTTTCGTAGCAGCCGCGCGACTTCATGCCGACGTAACGGTTTTCTACCAGATCCAGACGGCCGATGCCGTGCTTGCCGCCCAGACGGTTCAGTTCCGTCAGCACGGTGGCAGGCGACATGCGCACGCCGTTCAGGGCGACGATGTCGCCGCGTTCGTATTCGATGTCCAGATATTCAGCCTGGTCCGGTGCCGCCTCAGGGCTGACACTCCAGCGCCACATGCTTTCTTCCGCTTCGGCGCTCGGGTTTTCCAGATGGCGGCCTTCGAACGAGATGTGCAGCAGGTTGGCGTCCATCGAGTAAGGCGCGCCGCCGTTCTTATGCTTCATGTCGATTTCGATGCCGGCGTCTTCGGCGTATTTCAGCAGTTTTTCGCGCGACAGCAGATCCCATTCACGCCATGGAGCGATGATCTTCACGCCCGGTTTCAGCGCGTAGGCACCCAGTTCGAAACGTACCTGATCGTTGCCTTTGCCGGTCGCGCCGTGCGAGATGGCATCCGCGCCGGTGGCGTTGGCGATTTCGATCAGACGCTTGGCGATCAGCGGACGGGCGATCGAGGTACCCAGCAGGTATTCGCCTTCGTACACGGTGTTGGCGCGGAACATAGGGAATACGAAGTCGCGCACGAACTCTTCGCGCACGTCGTCGATGTAGATGTTTTCCGGCTTGATGCCGAACTTCAGCGCTTTGGCGCGGGCCGGTTCCAGTTCTTCGCCCTGACCCAGGTCAGCGGTGAAGGTGACGATTTCGCACTGGTAGTTATCTTGCAGCCATTTCAGAATGACGGAAGTATCGAGGCCGCCCGAATAGGCGAGGACTACTTTTTTAATATCGCTCATGCTAGTTCCAATGGGTTGAAGTGTGTTTATTTGGTGTCGACGCGACCCAGCAGCAGGTATTCGATCAGGGCCTTCTGGATGTGCAGGCGGTTCTCTGCTTCATCCCAGACCACCGATTGCGGGCCGTCGATGACGTCGGCGGAGACTTCCTCGCCGCGATGCGCTGGCAGGCAGTGCATGAACAGCGCGTCCGGAGCGGCACGCGCCATTTTGGCGCTGTCCACGATCCAGCCGTCGAAGGCTTTGATACGGGCAGCGTTTTCGGCTTCGTACCCCATGCTGGTCCACACGTCGGTGTTGACCAGATGCGCGCCTTGGCAGGCGTCGGAGGGGTTGTCGAAGAAGGTGTAGCGTTGGGTCGAGACCAGCGACATGTCCATGTCGTAGCCTTTCGGGGTGGAGACATTGACGTGGAAGCCGAATACTTCCGCTGCCTGCAGCCACGAGTACAGCATGTTGTTGGCATCGCCTATCCACGCCACGGTCTTGCCCGTGATCGGGCCGCGGTGTTCGTAGTAGGTGAAGATGTCGGCAAACACCTGGCAAGGGTGGTGTTCGTTGGTCAGACCGTTGATCACCGGCACGCGCGAATTGGCAGCGAAACGCTCGATGATGTCCTGACCAAAGGTGCGCACCATGATGATGTCGCACATGCGGCTCATGACCTGACCGGCGTCTTCCACCGGCTCGCCACGGCCCAGCTGCGAGTCGCGCGTGTTGAGGTAGATGGCAGCGCCGCCCAGCTGGTGCATGCCCGCTTCGAACGACAAGCGAGTGCGGGTGGAGTTCTTCTCGAACACCATCACCAGTGTGCGGTCGATCAGCGGGTGGTAAATCTCGTAGTTCTTGAACTTCCGCTTGATCAGGTGCGCACGTTCGATGACGTATTCGTATTCTTCCAGCGTGAAATCGGAGAACTGCAGATAGTGCTTGATCGGTTTTTGGATAGACATAGTGGCAACGAACTGAAAACAGCAGCGGAAGTGCTGGCTTGAGACTACAGGCCTGACCAGCTGAACCGGTCAATTATAAAGGCAATTCGGTGCAAAGGGCGAATTGCCGCAGATTCTCCTGTCTATACAGCTGGCGCGCGGCTAGTATGGCGCTAGCATGCGCGTGTTGGCGGCTCAGGTATAGATCTGGGTGGTGGTCGCCTGTACGTGCTGCGGCGCCGTCAGCGGCAGGTCCAGCGTGAAGCAGGTGCCGGCTGGCGAGCTTTCCACGCTGATCTGGCCACCCAGTAGTGAAGTGACGATGTTGTAGCTGATCGAGAGCCCCAGCCCGCTGCCACCCTGACCGAGCTTGGTGGTAAAGAAGGGATCGAAGATGCGCGACATGTTTTCCGCTGCAATGCCGCTGCCGTTGTCGCTGAAGGTGATAAGCACGCGCTCGGCCGCCGGCGTCTGGGCGCGCAGGCGCATCAGTCCACCCTGTTCGCGGCCAAACGCATGCAGTAGCGCGTTGTTGATGAAGTTGGCGATCACTTGGCCGTACGGCCCCGGATAGCTGTCCATCAGGATGTTATCAGGCAGTTCCAGTTCGATGCGGTGGTTGGCGGCCCGCACGCGGTTCATCATGGTGGCGATGACCTCGTGGCTGACCTGATGCAGGTTAAAGCTTCGCCGCTGCTCGGTGGTGCGGTCGACCGCCACCTGTTTGAAGCTATTGACCAGATCGGCCGCGCTGGTCAGGCCGCGCATCACCAGTTCGTGTGCCGTGCGCGCATCGCTCATATAACTGGCCAGTTCGGAACGGCGTAGGCCGGGCCCGTCGAGCCGGCTGGCCAGTTCCTCGGTCTTTTGCGCCAGCGTGCTGGCAATCAGCAGGCTGTTGCCGATCGGCGTATTCAGTTCATGCGCCACGCCGGCCATCAGCGCACCCAGTGCGGCCAGCTTTTCCTGCGAGACCAGTTGGGTCTGGGCATCCTTGAGCTGGCGGTAGGCTTCCGCGTTGTCGAGCGCAATGGCGCCATAGGCACACAGGGTACGGAACATCAGCCGTTCGCGTGCGCCGAACGCGTCGGCATGCTGGGCTTGCACCGTCATCGCGCCCAGCGTGCGTTCCCCCACGATCAGCGGAACATACAGCGCGCTGGCCATGAGCTGGGTGCCGGGTGCCAGCACAATATCTTCCGGCCCCACATTGGGGATGTAAATTTCGCGCCGTTCGCGCAGGCAGCGCGCCGCATTGGCGCGCGGATGCTGCAGCGAGATGGTGTTGCCCGCCAACTGGCGGCCGTTTTCCATGCCGAATACGCGGCTGATGTCATTGCCATCGCGGCTGACCAGATAGATGGCATAGGTATTGGC
Organism: Pseudoduganella danionis; assembly: GCF_009720775.1. Lineage (GTDB taxonomy): Bacteria > Pseudomonadota > Gammaproteobacteria > Burkholderiales > Burkholderiaceae_D > Rugamonas > Rugamonas danionis. The sequence continues at coordinate 87,151 of NZ_WNKW01000008.1, read as the reverse complement.
CGGCAGCAGCGCCTGCACGTGGCGGTTCAGCGCCGCATACACGGCGCCGGCATTCAGGTGGGTAGTGATTTCCTGACCGATGGCCGACAGGCGCTCCAGCGTATCGCTGGTCTGCTGCAGCAGTTCGGCGCGGCGCGCTTCCGAGGCGGCCAGTTCGCGGTGGTGTAGGCCTTCCGCGCGTGCCTGCTCGGTCTGGTGATGCACCTGCATGGCGATGGCGCGGTTGGTGGCTTCCTGGCTATGGGTTTTCTGTCGTGCTGCGGCTGCCGCCTGGGCCGACGCATAGGCCTGGGCATAATCGCCGATGTTGGCGTATTCGCGCCCCAGCGCATCGTGCAGGTCGCCGGGCAGGGTATAGCCTTCGATGCCCGCTGCCACCTGCAAGGCCAGATGCAGATAGTGCAGCGTGGCGTTGGGCTCCGTCATGCCGGCCGGTGCGGGCAGAGCGTGGCGTTCGTGGATCAGGGCCAGCACACGCAGCGCTGCCACGTGGTTGTACAGATTGGTCTGTTCGGCGGCCAGCGCCACGGCACGCAGCGCGATGCTGCGCGCCTCGATAGGCCGATCGAGGAAGCACAGGGCGTGGGCCTGGCCGCGCCGCGCGATCGACTGGAAATCGGCCTGCTGCATCGCGTCGGCACGGGCCTGCATGCGCTCGAACGCTTCCAGTGCGGTGGCATAGTCTTCCTGATCGAGCGCCAGATCGCCCAGATAGGACAACGCATGGGCATAGCTGCGCGCACCGGGCAGAGGCGTGAGCACCTGCAGCGCTTCGCGCAGCAGTTCTTCGGCGGCATCGAGCCGCCCCACGCGGCGCATGGTTTCGGCCGTGTGCACGAGGGCCGCACCGATGCTGCGCGGCCAGCCGGTAGGGCGGGCCAGATCGAGCGCGCTCTGCATCCATTCCAGCGCGGCGTGGTGGTCGTTGAGGCAGGTGAAATTCAGGCCGATGTTGATGGCTGCCGTGACGGCCACGCGGATCTGGCCCGTTTCCAGCGCGGCTTCGTAGGCGCGGATGTAGTAGCGCACGGCCGCGCCATTGTTGCTGTGCTGGCTGGCGGCCAGACCGATGAAATCGTACACGCCGGCCAGCACGGCGGTCGGGTAATCGTGGCTGGTGGAGAAGCGTTCGCCCCAGCGCCGTTCGGCCGAGGTCAGATCATGCATGACGGCCCAGCGCGCGGTGGCCGCTTCGGCGATGTCCACCCGCTGCTGGTCGTCGACGCTGCGCGCGGCTGCCGCCATCAGCTCGAGTTCTTCGCCGCCCTGCTGATGGTTGCCATGGTCGATCGCGATCCATGCGCGCAGCCAGTGCGCATCGGCACAGCCCTGATGGTCGCCCAGATGACAAAAGGTTTCGTAAGCGGGGTTGAGCAGTTCGCTGGCGGCTTCCAGATTGCCGGCCAGCCAGGCGGTTTCCGCCTGTACTAGCTGTAAGCGGGCGTTGAGCTGGCGCTGATGGGCATCGGGCAGGGTGGAGGCGGCTAGCAACTGCAGGCACTCCTGCACCAGCAGCACGGCACGTGTGCTGTCGCGCTGACGCAGATGCCAGCTAAGTGGCAGCAGGGCAGGCAGCCGCGCAGGGCCGCGCAGCGATAGCAGGGCGCGCTCCCAGCGTGCTAGCTCATCGTCGTGCGCGAACATTTCCATCGGCTTCCTTGCAGCGTAAAAGTTGCGAATTGCTTTTGGGAATTATACGGCGCAGCGCGCCACACGGGCTAGTATGGCGCGAAGTTGTTGCAGTTAATACAGCGTTTGTGCTGATTCGTGCAACAACTGCCCGTACAGAGTATGCCGCATTTTGGCAATTTTGCCATCGGCGATCGCATCGAGTACGGCGCACTGGGGTTCGCTCAGGTGGCGGCAGTTGTAGAACTTGCAGTGGCCGAGGTAGGGCGCAAATTCGACAAAAGCCCGTTCCAGCATGCCTTCGCTCAGGTGGTACAGGCCGAATTCCTGAAAACCGGGCGAATCGATGATGGCCGAATCGGGGCCCAGCTCGGGCAACTGGTAGAGACGGGTAAAGGTGGTGGTGTGCTTGCCCGTATCGAGCGCGGCGGAAATTTCGCGCACAGCGATATCGGCTTCCGGCACCAAGAGGTTGATCAGCGAGGATTTGCCCATGCCGGACTGGCCGATCAGGATAGACGACTGGCCGGCCAGCAGCGGCTTGAGCGTGGCCAGCGTCTGCTCGGGCTGGGCCTTGGCCGACACTTCGTACACGGGGTAGCCGAGTGCGGCGTAGGGCTGCACCCGTTCGCGCGTTTTTGCCAGTGATTCCACCACGTCAGTCTTGTTGAGGATCAGGTGGGCTTTGATGCCTGCCGCTTCGGCCGCCACCAGTGCGCGCGACACCAGATCGTCGGCAAAGCCCGGCTCTGTTGCGACCACGATGAAGAGCTGGGTCAGATTGGCGGCCAGCAGCTTGGATTTGTACTGGTCCGAGCGGTACAGCAGGGTACGGCGCTCGCTGATCTCGTCGATCACGGCCTGATCGGCCGAGGTACGGGTCAGCATGACCTGATCGCCCACGGCCACATTGGTTTTCTTGCCGCGCGTGACGCACTGCAGTTTTTCGCCGTCCGCTTCGGCCAGATAGTGGCGGCCGTGGGCGGCGATGATTACGGCCTGCAGCTGTTCGCCGGTGGCGTCGATGCCATTACCACGCTGGCCCCGGGTCTTGCCGCCTGCGCGACCGTGCTTGGGCGCGCTCATGCGGCCGCCGCGTGCAGGTGACGGATGCGCACGCTGGCCGGCGGATGGCTATCATAGAAAGCCGAGTGCAGCGGGTCGGGCGTCAGCGTCGAGGCATTGTCTTCGTACATCTTGACCAGTGCCGACACCAGATCAGCCGCTTGCGCGTGCTTGGCAGCGAAGGCGTCCGCTTCGAATTCGTGCTTGCGCGAACTGAGCGAAGTGAGCGGGCCAAACAGGAAGGTGAACACGGGCAGCACCAGCATGAACAGCAGCAGGGCCATGGCGTCATTGCCCTGACCGGGCAGCAGCAGCGGATCGACACCGAGCCCTGTGTAGAACCACAGCTGGTTCTTCAGGTAGCCGAGCAGGGCGAGGAAGGCCAGCGACAGCGCGAACATCATGACGATGCGCTTGATGATGTGCTTGAGCTTGAAGTGGCCCAGTTCATGTGCCAGCACGGCTTCGATTTCCTGCGGCTGCAAACGTGACAGCAGAGTGTCGAAGAAGACGATGCGCTTGTTGGCGCCAAAGCCCGAGAAGTAGGCATTGCCGTGGGCGCTGCGTTTGGAACCATCCATCACGAACAGGCCTTTGGACGCAAAGCCGACGCGCTCCATCAGGCCTTCGATGCGCTGCTTGAGCGCGGCGTCTTCCAGCGGCGTGAATTTGTTGAACAGGGGGGCGATGACGGTCGGGTACAGCACCATCATCAGTAGCTGGAAGCCGCTCCATACGGCCCACGCATAGAACCACCACAGCGCACCGGATTTTCCCATCAGCGTCAGCACCAGCCAGATCAGGGGCAGGCCGATTACAGCGGCCAGCAGCGCGCCTTTCAGCATGTCGGCAAAGAACAGGCCGGGTGTCATCTTGTTGAAGCCGAAACGCTGTTCCAGATTAAATTGTTTGTAGTAGTCGAGCGGCAGATCGATCAGGCCGGAAATCACGCTGAAGGCCGCCAGCAGGGCCAGTTGGTAGACCATGCCGGGACCGGTGAGCTGGAATACATGCAGCGACAGCCATTGCAGGCCGCCCAGCAGGGTGAAGGCGATCAGCACGCCGGTGCTGAGCAGCAGGCTGACCAGGCCCAGCTTGGTGCGGGCGATGGTGTAATCGGCCGCTTTCTGGTGGGCGGCAAGGGGGATTTTCTCGGCAAACTCGGCAGGAACGGCGCTGCGGTGGCTCAGCACATGGCGGATCTGGCGCGAAGCGAGCCAGAAACGCACGATCAGCGTCAAAATGATGAAAGAAACAAACAAAATCGAAAACGCGAGTGAATACATTCTATGCCTGTGAGAAAATGGCAGATTAGGATTAATTAAGCCAAGAGAGAATTATGTCACAAGCTAACGAATTGCCAGAAGGTTCCGTACCCGCCGCCGCCAAGCCGGTGCAGAATGAGTTCAATCTGGTGTGGGTGGATATGGAAATGACGGGTCTGGAGCCGGACACCGACCGCATTATCGAAGTGGCCGTGGTGGTCACTGATATGCACCTGAACGTGCTGGCAGAAGGCCCCGTGTTCGCGATTCACCAGAGCGATGAAACGCTGGACAAGATGGATGCATGGAACAAGGGCACGCACGGCCGTTCCGGCCTGATCGACCGCGTCAAGGCGTCTACCGTGTCGGAAGCGCAGGCCGAAGAAGAGCTGATCGCCTTCATGAAGCAGTGGGTACCCAAGGGCAAAGCGCCGATGTGCGGCAATACCATCGGTCAGGACCGCCGCTTCATGGTGCGCTACATGCCCAAGCTGGAAGCCTTCTTCCACTACCGGAATATCGACGTGTCCACGCTGAAGGAGCTGTGCAAGCGTTGGAAGCCGGAAATCGTCGCCGGTTTCAAGAAGCACCAGAAGCACACGGCGCTGGCCGACATCATCGAATCGATCGAAGAACTCAAGTACTACCGCGAGCACTTCATCAAGCTGTAAAACAACTTGGGGTCAGGTCGGGCAAAGTGCAGTTTTTGAGAATTCTCAAAGAACACACCAATGCCCGACCTGACCCCTGCACTTTGCCCGACCTGACCCTAGCGGGTTGTTATTCGTCGGCGCCGCAGCACTTCTTATATTTTTTGCCACTGCCGCATGGGCAGTCGTCATTGCGGCCCACTTTAGGCTCGTCGCGCTTGACGGTGCTCACAGCAGCTTTGCGGCGCGGTACCCAGAATTTGTGGATGGCCGGCAGGTTGGCTTCCAGGTCCAGCGCCAGTTTGTGCGCCTTCACCGGGTCTTCCACCAGCGGCAGCTCGGCTTCGTCGATTTCGTCCGCGCCCAGCAGATAGATGGGCTTCATGAGATCTTTGACATCCGATTCCCAGATTTCATTCCACGAACCGGGACGCAGTTCCATGCCTTCCCAGAAGCCCCAGCACCACGCTTCGGCGTCGATCAGGGTCTGGCCTTCGTGCTCGTGCTCGACGAACAGCGGCTCGAATTCTTTCGGTGCCACTTCGAACGTCACCAGCACTTCGTTCATGAAGCGCATGATCAGGTTGAGGATGCGTTCCTCTTCTTTGGCGTGCTTGAATTTCGGCACGTCGGTATCTTCCTGACCCCAGACGCGTTTCAGCCACTCGGCTGGCATGATGGTTTCCGGGCCAATCGCGATGGCGGTCAGGTAGCCATGCAGCATGTCCATGGTCATGGCATCTTCAGGGCTGCGCTCGGACAGCAGGAAGCTGTCGAGTTCGTCGAATTCTTTTTCGCTCAGGGGCTGGTCGAGTTGCATATTCTGCTCTTTTTATTGGTTGGAAGCCGACAGTATACACGCCGGCCCCTTACAATGCCGTTATGAACCAAGATGACTATGACGACGAGGCGGCCGATGCGCGCGCCGCGGCGCTGGCCGCCGCCATGGCCGGGCCGCTGGACAGTACAGTGGACGAGAGCCAGCCAGTGGCGCACCCATATGCGGCACTGACGCCCGATTGCGTGCTCGATGCACTGGAAAGTCTGGGCATCCATAGCGATGGCCGGCTGCTGGCCTTGAATAGCTATGAAAACCGGGTTTATCAGGTGGGTGTGGAAGAGGGTGCACCACTGGTGCTGAAGTTCTACCGCCCGCAGCGCTGGAGCGATGCCGCCATACTGGAAGAACACGCGTTCACGCGCGAACTGGCCGAACAGGAAATTCCCGTGGTGCCGGCGCAGCTGCTGGGTGGCCAGACGCTGCACCACTATCAGGGCTTCCGGTTTGCCGTGTTTGCCCGCCACGGCGGCCGCGCGCCCGAGCTGGGCGACCCGCAAGTGCTGGAATGGACGGGGCGCTTCATCGCCCGCATCCATGCGGTGGGTGCGCAGAAAGTCTATACCGAGCGGCCGGCGCTCGATATCGCTACCTTTGGCCACGAATCCTGTGCCTTCCTGCAGCAGCAGCGTTTTATTCCGCCCGATCTGGCTGCGGCCTATGCCAGCGTGAGCCAGCTGGCGCTGGAGGGCGTGCAGCGCTGTTACGACCGCGCCGGCGAACTGCCCCAGTTGCGCCTGCATGGTGATTGCCATGGTGGCAACGTTTTGTGGACTGATGCCGGCCCCCATTTCGTCGATTTCGACGACAGCCGCATGGGCCCCGCCATTCAGGACCTGTGGATGATGCTATCGGGCGAACGTAGCGAACAGCTACGCCAGATGGGCGACATACTGGCCGGTTACGAAGACTTTTGCGAGTTTTCGCCGCGCCAAATGCATCTGGTCGAAGCGCTGCGCACGCTGCGCCTGATGCATTACTCGGCCTGGCTGGCGCGGCGCTGGGATGACCCCGCATTCCCGCTGGCTTTCCCGTGGTTTAACACCCAGCAGTACTGGCAGGACCGCATACTGGAACTGCGCGAGCAAGTGGCCTTGATGGACGAGGCGCCGCTGGCGATCTAGCGAATTAGCGGGATTTTCCCGCTCTGCTTGGCTTTAGGCGCTGGACTGCGCTATCTGATAATGAGAACTCAGAAATCCCGGCGGGTGCCGGGGTACATCGTCTAGCGAGAGTTCTCATGCAAGCACAACTGGCCCAGCGCGACAGCGCCCAAGACAGCGGTAACCTCAGCAATGCTGATATGCAGTTGCAGCCACTGGTGTCGCTGCATGATCCGGACGATGTTGCTGCCACGCCCCGTGCTGCGATGGAAATGAAGGCCATACAGGAAGCCATCGCCCGCGTGGAAGCCGACGCCAAGGCGGCCTGTGCTGCTGAAAGCCGCGCCCACGCCGAAGCCCGCGCGCGTGCACTGGCCGAAGACCGTGCCGCCATGGATGCTGCCGCTGCTGCCGTAGCGTTGCAGAATGCCCAGGCTTCCGAAGACGCCATCAGCGCCAACCGCGAACGGCTGGAATCACTGCGCGCGGCCGCCCAGGCCAGCGTAGCCCGGCTGGAAGCGGTGAAACAGGAAACCGCCGAACTGCGTGCCCGTGTGGAAGCCGATACCCAGATCCGTCTGGCGGCCGAACAGCGTGCGCGCGCCGAACAGGAAAGCCGCCAGCGCGCCCATGAACAACTGGCTGCCGAAGCCGAACTGGCCGAACAGGTGAAACGCGCTGCCTCGGAACTTGAAGCCCAGACCGAACAGGCCCGCATGCAGGCGGCTGAACGCGTCGCTGCCGTGGAAGCGGCCAAGGAAGAAGTGGTGGGCATCGCCAGCGCCGATGCGCGCGTTGCCACGCTGGCCCGCGAGCGCGAGCGTCAGGCCCATGCTGCCCGTCAGACGGCGCAGATGCTGGCTCAGGCCGAAGCGGAAGCACTGGAACTGACCGTCAAGCGCGAACGCGCCGACCAGATCGCACTGGAAGCTTCGCTCAACCGCGCCGCCGCCGAAGTGCGCGCACTGGAAGAAGCCCGCGCACTGGCCCATCTGGAACAGGAACGCGAGCAGATCGCTCTGGCCAAGGCCGAATCCGACCGCAGCGCCGCCCAGTCGCTGCATCTGCGCCTGCAGACGGAAAAGGAAATCCGCGATGCCGCCATCCACCGCGAACGTCTGGAAATGGTAGCGGCTGCCAGTGCCGAAGCACGTCGCGAAGCCGATGCCAAAATCATTGTCGCCACCGAAGCCCGTATCGAAGCGGACAACCAGCTGCGCGCCGTATCGCTGTCGCGTGTGCAGGCCGAACAGGAAGCCGAGCTGGCCACGCTGGCCAAAGTGGAAGCGCAAAACCTGCTGACCGAACAGGCCCGCCAGCGTGAAATCGCCGATGCCGCCGCCGCCGATGCAGCGCGCAGCGAACGCGAAGCCCAGCAACATGCTACCGAACTGGCGCAGCAGCAGGCTGACCTGACGGCTGAAGCGGCACAACTGGTGATCAGCCAGAACGCTGCTGCCGCACAGGAAGTGGCCACGCTGGCCGAACAGGTAGAAGCCCAGCGCGTGGCCGATGCACTGGCCCGTGACAAAGCCGAACATGCAGCGGCACTGCTGGCCGCCGAACAGGCGCGCGCCGAAGCCGAGCAGCAGGCCATCGCTGCACTGAAAGAAAAGCTGGCGCTGGAAGAGCAGGCCCGTAACGCCGCGCTGATCCGCACCGAAGCCGAACGTGCCCAGGCGGAGGCGCTGGCCCAGAAGCAGGCCGCCGACCAGCGTCTGGCCGCTGCGGCTGAACAGGAAGCCGAAGCACTGCGCGTCATGGCCGAGCAGACCGCACTGGAAGCAGCACAGAAAGAAGTGGCCGCTCAGGCACAGGCTGCACAAGCCCGTCTGGCCGTGGAGCTGGGCGAAGTGACGGCTGAACGTGCCCGCGTCGAACAGGAAAAAGAAGTGGCTGCCGCCGCGCTGCTGCAGGCCGAACAGGAATTCGTCGAAGCCGAGCGTAAATCGCTGGCGCTGATCGACCAGAAACTGACCCAGCAGCGTCTGGCGACGGCCGCGGAAAACCGTGCGTCGGAAGCCATCGCGGGCCGGCTGGCCGCAGAAAAAGCTGCCGTGCACGATGCCCGTCTGGCTGCTGAAGCCCAGCAGGCTGCCGAGCAGGCCGTGGCCGATAAGACCGCAGCCCAGCACGCACTGGTGGAAGCTGCCATGGCCCATGCCACCATGCAGCGCAAAGTGGCCGATACCACGGCTGCCATGACGGCCGCCAAGATCAAACAGCTGGAACTGGAAACCCGCCGCCACGCGGCTGCCCAGAAAGCGCTGGCTGCCGTGCAGGCTAAAGTGGCCGAGGCCGAACGCCTGTGCCAGAGCGTGGAAGATGGCTCCATCGTTGCCACCCTCGATGCTGCCCGTGCCCGCAAGGAAGCTGCCCGTCAGGGTGCCATGGCCGAAGGCAAACCGGTGAAAGCCGTGTGGCGCGCGCGCTAAACCCTGAGGATGGCCGGCACCACGGCCGGCATTGAATACCGACGACCACACTTTGCTGTGGTCGTTTTTTTACTGCGGCGTTAGTAGGTGTAGCCCAGACCCAGCATCAGCAGGTCAGCATCGCGGTGGTAGTCCGTCACGACGCGGTTCAGCGTTAGCGTGCCCACCAGTCGTTTGCTGAAGTGGTAGCGCGTGGCCAGCGAAGCCAGTCCTGCTTTGTGTGAACGGGTGCCCGGTACGTCGTGCACTTCGAAGGCCAGATACGGGCCTACGCCCATGCCCAGCTCCAGATGGGTGGTGAGCGAGCGGATCAGCCAGAGCTGGGTTGCCACACCGTTGCGGTGGGTGGCTGGCGTGCTGCCTTCATTGAGGTAGTTGACGGTCCAGTCCACATAACGGCCTACGGCGCGGCGGTATTCGAGGCTGTAGGCGCGCGAGCGTTCCGACTCGAAGCTGTTGACGATGCTCTGTCCGGCCAGCATGGTCAGGGTATCGTCGGTGGACGGGCCATCGAGGTGCAGCTTGTCGCCGCGTACGCTGTCGAAGCGGTAGCCCACCCCCAGCATCAGCGAAGTGGTGGGTTCTTTGGCGCCCTGCGGGACCACGCGGTTCAGCTGCACCTGGGTGTACCAGCGCTCGGGATGATGCCACAGCGCCTGTACGCTGTAGATGGGCGCCCAGCCATGGTCGTTGATGTAGGGACCGTCCGCTGCGCCGTGCGGGCGCGAGGTATCGAAGAAGTAGTACTGGCCGGCGCCCACGGCCCATGACAGGCCGTTCTGGCCCACCGGCGTACGCAGCCAGAGCTGGCCGGAAATGCCGTCGCGGTGGTGGTTATGCGGATGGCCTTCGTTCAGATAGCCGAGACTGAGGGCCAGATAGTCGCCCACCGGATGAACGTAGTTGAGTCCGACGGCAAAGCTGTGCTGCTGTGCGCCGCTGACCCACAGGCCGCCGGCCTGGGCCGTCAGGTCCTGGCCCTGAGCGCTGGCAGCGCACAAGGCGAGGGCAAGAGTGAGGGGGCGCAGTCTGTTCATGATTACGGGGTGGGCTGGATCTGGACTTTGGTGATGTAGTACTCGGTCTCGCCGAAGCACTGGGTCGGCACGCCCTTGTGCTGGGCATAGGTGAGCAGCACACGTTTGCCGGTCGCGGCCATCAGTTGCTGGGCCACGGCCTCATCGCGCACGCTGAATTCGAATTTTTCCGGAATCGCACCCGGCATCGACGTCAGCAGCATTTCGCCTTCCCAGGTCTTGCACACCCAGCCACGGCTGGAAAACTTCTGCAGATAGCCGGCCCGCTCGCCATCCGAATAGGACAGGTGCAGCATGATCCAGACATAGGCCGCAAACAGCAGCAGGGCGGCCAGCAGCAGGCCGGAGAAATACAGGGTGACGCGCTTGGCGATGATCATATCGTCTTTATACTTTCTGCAATGTTTAAAATTCTATCATGCGGCCAGTTGCTGCCTGTAGCGTACCGAGGACCACAGCGAGACGGCAATGAAGGCCACGCCGGACAGGCCGGTGAACCATTCGGGGATGTGGTATTCCACGCTGGCCAGCATGATCAGGGCGAGAATGCCGATGGCGTAATGGGCGCCATGCTCGAGGTAGACATATTCGTCCAGCGTGCCCTTGTGCACGAGGAAAACCGTGAGCGAACGCACGAACATGGCGCCTATGGCCAGCCCCAGCATGATGATCACCACATCGCTGGTAATCGCGAAAGCGCCGATCACGCCGTCGAAGCTGAACGAAGCATCCAGCACTTCCAGATACAAAAAGCCGCCGATACTGCCACGGGCAAGGCTGCCGGCCACGGCGCCCACGCCCGCTTCCGTGGTGTCGTCGTCATCTTCGGGTTCGGCTTCTTCCAGTAGGCCGCTGATCCAGCCGACCGCCAGATACACCAGCACGCCCAGCACGCCGGCTGCCAGCACCGTGTATTTTTCCGCCGCCGGCACCAGGCTGACGCAGGCGAACACGGCCCCCAGCGTGAGCAGCACGGCCAGTGCTTCCGTGCCATGCTCGCCGAGTTTTTCTTCGGCCCAGCCCAGCCAGTGCAATTCTTTTTCTTCGTCGAACAGGAAATTGAGGAAGACCAGCAGCAGGAAAGCGCCGCCAAACGCCGCCACCTGGGCGTGGGCACCCGTCAGATAGCGCGCATATTCGTCCGGCGTGGTGCTGGCCATATGCCAGACATCGAGCAGGCCCAGTCCCGTGGCCAGCGACACGATCAGCAGGGGGAACAGCAGACGCATGCCGAATACGGCCACCAGTATGCCCACGGTGAGGAACAGCTTCTGCCAGAACGCATTCCAGTGGCGCAGCACGCCTGCATTCACCACGGCGTTGTCGAACGACAGAGAAACTTCCATCACGCCCAGCACGGCGGCGATCCAGACAGCCTGCAATAAACCGGCGCTGCCGCCGTGCTGATAACCCCAGTAGGCGGCCAGGGCCAGCAGGACGGCAGTAACGAAGAAAGAGAAACGGAAGGCTTGCATAGTCGGATTTGTGGAAATGTTAAGTGTAACAACAGCTATATTACCTGCTTCCGGGGAGGGGAGGCCATCTGCGATAATGGCGGCAACTTCGTGCTGCCAACTTCAAGCTAAGGATTTTTTATGGATATCGCGTATCTGGTGACACCGCTGCTGACCTGGGTGACGGTCGGCCCCATCAAGTTTCTGATCAATAGTGCCAAAGCCCGTCAGTGGGCCTTCAATCTGGTCGGTAATGGCGGTTTCCCCAGCAATCACAGCGCCGTGGTGTCGAGCATGGCCACCCTGATTGCGCTGCGCGAAGGCATAGGCCACCCGGCCTTCGGCGTGGCAGTCACACTGTGCTTCATCGTGATTATCGATGCCAACAGCCTGCGCCAGCATGTGGGCAAGCAGGCTGCCGCCATCAACCGGCTGGCGGACGAGACGGGCTCCAAAGCCCACCACTGGCTGCGCGAACGCATGGGCCACACACTGGTGGAAATTGCCGGCGGCCTGTGCACTGGTATCGCCATGGGCCATTTGATCCACGCCCTGTTCGGCCGCGGCTAAGTCGCTGGCCAGCCGGACAGCGGGCCCAGGCTCACTGTCCGGCCACTGTCCGCACCAGCTCGCTTGGCCTGAAAAGGCCGCGCAGCGGACAGTTTTACCCTGTTTTCTGCCGTTTTCCGGACAGTTTACGTCCCACTGGCTTGCAATCTGATGCCATCCGAACATCCCGCTTATTTGCAGTCCATCCTGTTATTTCGCAGTTCAGCACCCGTTTTTCCCCTCCAGTCGCAGCTGCGTTGACCATTTTCCAACACTAGCCGATACTCTGCGCCCTGTAGTCTGGCTCAATTATATTCAGCACCTCGGTGCCACTTTCCGGAGATCTTTTATGTTGCGCAAATCTTTTATCGCTCTCGCCGTTGCCTCAGCACTGGTGGCGTGCGGCAAATCCTCGCATGAGCCAGAAAAAGCCAGCGCCAGTGCTTCCGCCAACGCCAGCGCCAGTGCCGGTAAAGATGGCAAGACGGCAGGCAAGGATGGCAAGCAGGAGCCGCTGGTCACACTGCAGATGTCGCCCGAAGATACGGTGACGGTGGAATCGAACGCGCTGGCCTCCGGCCCCGTGATTACCGGCTCGATCGAACCGGAGCGCCGTGCCGACCTGCGCGCCGAAGTGAGCGCCGTGGTGGTGCAAGTGCTGAAGGAAAACGGCGAAGCCGTGCGCAAGGGCGATGTGCTGGTGCGCCTCGATGAAACGGCGATCCGCGACAGCGTGAATTCGGCCGATGAAGCCACCCGTGCGGCCCAACAGACGCTGGCCCAGGCCCAGCGCATGTTCGAACGCCAGACCACGCTGCGCAGCTCCGGCATGGTGTCGACGCAGGCGCTGGAAGATGCCGAAATTCGCCGCAACAATGCCCAGAGCGATCTGGCTGCTGCCAAGTCGCGCAGTGTAGCAGCGCGTCAGCAACTGACCCGCACGCTGGTGCGCGCACCATTTGATGGCATCGTCAGCGACCGCAAGGTGTCGAATGGCGATACGGCGCAGATCGGCAAGGAACTGATCAAGGTGATCGATCCGCACAGCATGCGTTTCGAAGGCAAGGTTTCGGCCGACAAGATCGGTGTGGTCAAAGTGGGCCAGCCCGTGCTGTTCCGCGTGAATGGCTATCAGGGCCAGAGCTTTAACGGCAAGGTCAAGCGGGTCGATCCGGCGGCCAGCTCCGTTACGCGTCAGGTCGAAGTGCTGGTGGAATTTGCCGATGCCACCCAGCCCGGCGTGGCTGGTCTGTATGCGGAAGGCCGGGTCGAATCGCAGATGTCGTCGGCGCTGATGATCCCGCCGTCGGCACTGGTGCAGACGGGCGACACGGCTTATGTCTGGCGCGTCAAGGGCGGCACCCTGTCGAAAGTGAATCTGACGGTGGGGGCGCGCGACGAGCGCAGCGGCCGCTGGCAGGTGCTCAGTGGTCTGAGCAATGGCGATATGGTGGTGCGGGTGCCGGGTTCCGGCTTCAAGGAAGGCCAGAAAGTGGAACTGAGCACGCCTAAGGCGGTCGCTTCGGCTTCCTCCACCGTGGCAGAAAAATAAAGGATAGACAGCCATGTTTTTATCGGATTTCAGTATTAAACGGCCCATTGCGACGATCGTACTGATCGTGGCGATGATGTGCCTCGGATTGATGGCGCTGAAAAAGCTGCGCGTCAACCAGAACCCCGATGTGGAAGTACCGTTCATCGTGGTCAATATCCCGTATCCGGGCGCGTCGCCGGAAACGGTGGAACGCGAGATCGTCAACCGGCTGGAAAAGTCGCTGCAGTCGATCACGGGTGTGACGGAAATTAACAGTACGGCGCAGGAAAGCTCGGCGTCCATCTTCATCCGCTTCACCTTCTCGAAGAATCTGATCGAAGCCTCGGACGAGATCCGCAACGCCATCGCGTCGGTGCGTTACAAGCTGCCGACCGAGATGCGCGAGCCGATATTGCAGCGCATCGACCCGTCGGCCCAGCCGGTGATGCAGCTGGCGCTGTCGTCCAAGACCCAGAGCCATGCCGTGATTTCGCGGCTGGCCGAGGACAAGCTGGCCGACCGTTTCCGCGCCATTGATGGCGTGGCGTCGGTGAATATCGACGGTGCGCTGCGCCGCGAACTGAGCGTGCTGCTGAAGGCCGAGAAACTGCGTGAATACAATGTGTCGGTGGGCGAGGTGGTGAATGCGCTGCGCAACCAGAACACCAACGCGCCGGTCGGTAAAGTACGTGGCGAACTGGGCGAACAGTCGATTCGTCTGGTCGGCCGTATCGAGCGTCCGGAAGAGTTCCAGCAAGTCGTGGTCAAGCGTAACAATGGTGAGCTGGTGCGTCTGGCTCAGGTGGCTACCATCGAAGACGGCTTTGCTGAAATCAATAGCCTGAGCGTGCGCTCGGGCAAACCGAACGTGGGGATTTCCATCACCCGTTCGCGTGATGCTTCCACCGTGACGGTGGCCAAGAAAATCCGCGACATGGCGGAAGAAATGCGCAAGGAACTGCCGCAGGGCACCGTGCTGGAAGTGACGGAAGATGACGGCGAAAATGCTGAAAGCAGCCTGAACAACGTGATCGAATCGCTGGTGTTCGGTGCTGGCCTGACCATCTTCGTGGTGTATGCCTTCCTGAACTCGTGGCGCTCGACGCTGATCACGGCACTCAGCCTACCGACGTCCGTGCTGGCCGCCTTCATCGGCGTGTGGCTGTGCGGCTTTACGCTGAACTTCATGACGCTGCTGGGCCTGTCGCTGGCCATCGGTGTGCTGATCGACGATGCCATCGTGGTGCGCGAAAACATCGTGCGCCATATGCAGCTCGGTGCAGACCGCCGCACGGCAGCGCTGAAAGGCACGGCCGAAATCGGTATGGCCGTGGCGGCGACGACCTTCTCCATCATGGCCGTGTTCATTCCTGTGGCTTTCATGCCCGGCATCACGGGTGAGTGGTTCCGTCCGTTCGCGCTGACTGTGACCTGCTCGGTTGCTGTATCGCTGCTGATTTCGTTCACGCTCGACCCTATGTTGTCGGCCTTCTGGGGCGATCCGCCAGATCACCACACGGCACCGCGCAAAGGCTTCGAGAAAGTGCTGGCCCGTTTCAACCACTGGTTCGACCATCAGGCCGACCGCTACGGTAACGTGATTGCGTGGGCGCTGCACCACCGCCGTTCCATGGCCGTGATCGCCGTGCTGACCTTTGTGGCAGCGCTGGGCCTGCAGGCCAAGTTTGGCGGCGCCAGCTTCGTGCCGTCGTCGGACTGGGGCACCATCGCCATCGATGTGCGTACGCCGTCGTCGAGCTCGCTGGAGTACTCGCGTCTGAAGCTGGAAAAAGCCGCCGTGATTGCGCGCAGCATCAAGGAAACCAAGGAAACCAATAGCTATGTGAACCTGAGCGGTGGGCGCATCTACGTGGACATCGGCAAGAAGACCGAGCGCAAGCGCGGCGCCATCGAAGTGGCCAAGGAATTGCGCGAGAAGCTGGCCGGCCTGGTCGGTGCCGAATACACGGTGCTGGACGACCTCAGCAACGGTGCACGCAAACCGGTGCAGATCGAATTCACTGGTGCCGATTCGCGCAAGCTGATGGAGATCACCAATGTATTCATGGACAAACTGCGCAAAGTACCGGGTGCGGTCGATGTGGGTCTGTCCGAGCAGGATCCTAAGGATGAACTGCAGATTGAACTGAACCGTGGTCTGGCCAATTCCATGGGCATTGCTGCCGGTGATGCAGCGCAGGCTCTGCGGGTGGCATTTGCCGGTATCGAAGTGGGCGACTGGGTTGACCCGACGGGCGAATCGCGCGATGTGGCTGTGCGCCTGGCACCGGAAGACCGTACCAGCTCGGAAAACATCGAGCGTTTGCCGATCGCCGTGTCCGGTACTAACCAGATGGTGCCGCTCGATCAGATCGCCCGCGTCACCATGGGCAAAGGCCCGTCCACCATCAAGCACAAGGATGGCAAACGGGTGATTTCCGTGAGCGCCAACGTGCAGGGCCGCTCGCCCGGTGAAGTAACGGCCGACGCCATGAAACTGGTGAAAGACATCGACTTCCCGCCCGGCTATGGTCTGGCACTGGGCGGCGCCGGCAAGGACATGAATGAAGTGTTCGGTGCCATGGCGATCGCGCTGGTGGCTGGTATCGGTCTGATGTATCTGATTCTGGTGATGCAGTTTGGCTCGTTCACGGCGCCGCTGGCGGTGATGCTGTCGTTGCCGCTGTCGCTGATCGGCGTGGTGCTGGGTCTGCTGGCTACGGGCAGCACGATTAACCTGATGAGTCTGATCGGCGTGATCATGCTGATGGGGCTGGTGGCCAAGAATGCGATTCTGCTGCTCGATGCAGCCCGCAAGCGCGAGGAAGAGGGCTATGGCCGCGAAGATTCGCTGATGTATGCCGGCCGTATGCGTCTGCGTCCGATTCTGATGACCACCTTTGCGCTGATCGCCGGTATGTTCCCGGTAGCGCTGGGCCTGGGCGAGGGCGGCGAGTTCTACCGTCCAATGGCGATTGCGATTATCGGCGGGACGATTACTTCGACCCTGCTGACGCTGCTGATGGTGCCAACCTTCTACGACAGCATAGAAATCAGCAAGGACCGCGCCGTGGCCAAGTTCCAGCGCCGTGTGGCACGTTGGACGGTCGCTCCGGCCTTCCTGATGACGCTGCTGGAAGCTGTGCTGACGCTGCTGTTCGTACGTGCGGTGTACCGTGGCGTGCTGGTGCTGGTGGCCAAGGTTACGGGCCGCAAAGGCAGCGGCCTGCCCGGCGCGCCGTTGCCGGACGCACATTGATGTGGTGGCAGACGTGCCAGGTTTAGCACGTCTGCATCAAGTCCAGCACGTCGCAAGGAGGTTGGCGCGCGCGGGCCGTATGCGATAGTTGGTTTCAATTATGCCAACTATCGCGAACTCTGCGCCGGTGCTGTGGCAGGCGGCCAGCAGAGCGCCAGTCCTGGCAGCCAGCGCCGTCGCCATATCGCTAAGTTATTGTTTTAAAAGCATTTAAAAAGGGCCGTCACGGCCCTTTTTTTTCATCTGTGTACAGAGCATTCGCTCGGTTTCAAGATTTTCTTTAGTGTGTTCACTCTAACAACTTGCCTTTTGGTTTGTTTTATAAGTGTAGTATGCTGCTGGCCTCTCTGCACTTTTTGCGATGCTGAGACCAGAAGAACCCGGCGCGCTGCGCCCCACATAAAGTGAGACTACCATGCAACACAAAACCCTCCCTCTGATGATTGCTGTCGCCCTGGGCGTGATGTCGGTTGGCGCGCAAGCGTCCGGCTACCGTTTCGGTTCGCAAAGCGTGGCCGCGCAAGGCACGGCCGATGCGAATGGCGCCGAAGCCAATGATGCCACCACCATCTTCGCCAACCCGGCCGGTCTGTCGCGTCTGGATGGCATGCAGATGAGCGTAGGCGCAACCGTGGTGGTGCCGCACTCGACCTTTACCGATGCCGGCTCGACCCGTTTCACGGGCCAGCCTACCGGTGGCACCGCAGCCGATGACTACGTGCCGACGGCCGTGATGGCACCATCGTTCTACCTGAGCAAAAAGCTCAACGACCAGTGGAGCGTTGGCCTGGGTTCCTTCGTGCCTTACGGAACGAAAATCTCCTACGGCAACACCTGGACCGGCCGTTATGCACTGACCGACGTGAAACTGCAAGCGCTGACCCTGAATCCATCGGCGTCGTTCAAGCTGAATGAACAGCACGCCTTCGGTTTCGGTATCGACGCTGAATTCATGAAAGCCGAACTGGGCCAGGCAGTAGACGTACCGGGCTCCATCGTTGCCCTGTCGACCGGCGCTGGCGCGGCTCAAGGCGCGGCGCTGGCCAAGCAGATCGCTGCACTGGGCGGTAACCCAGCGCTGCTGCGCACGGCTGGCGATGCCCACGGCTCCAACGATGGCAAAGACTGGGGCTGGGGCTTCAATCTGGGCTATATGTTCACGCTGGATCAGAACACCCGCTTCGGCCTGGCTTACCGTTCGTCCATCGTGCACAAACTGCGTGGCAGCACCGTTTGGGACTTCTCCAAAGTGACGGCTGATCCAGTGGTGAACGGCGTGCTGTCGGCCGCTTCGCATAAAGTCAACTCGGCTGCGCTGGTTGAACTGCGTACCCCGGAAACCCTGTCGGCCAATGTATTCCACCAGTTCGATTCGAAACTGGCGGGTATGGCAGACATCACCTTCGTGCGCCACAACCGTCTGGGCGATCTGGACATCCAGTTCCCAGGCACCACCGAAGGCGCGGAAGTGATCCGTCAGCAGTGGAAAAACACCATCCGCGTTTCGCTGGGCGGCAACTATGCCTACAACGAAAAGCTGACCCTGCGCGCTGGCGTGGCGTATGACGAATCGCCAGTCAAGAACGCTGAGCTGACCCATCCGGCACTGCCAGACAGCACGCGTATCCAGTACTCGTTCGGTGCTAACTGGAAAGTGGCCAACAATGCGTCCATCGATCTGGCCTACAGCTACCTGAACTTCAAGGATGCGAACATCAACTACACCAACAAGTGCAATCCGCTGATGACCACCTGCACGGGTAACGGCGAAACCACGCGTGGTACCTACCAGACTCACCTGTCGCTGATCGGTCTGGCTTACAACTACAAGTTCTAAGCCTGTCTTTCGCAGCGAGCAAAAAAGGGCCCTCGGGCCCTTTTTTTCGTCCGGAAAAAGCGGGCTAGTTACTGGCGGGTGACAGGGGGCGGGGCGCTGGCAGGCGCTGGTGCGCTCGGGTTGGCGTTGGGATTGGCCGGGTTGGTGCTGCCGGGGGGCATGGTGTCCGGCGTGGTGGCCGGTGTTGCAGGGGCGGGCGTAGCCGGTTCCGGTGCGACGGTAGGTGTGGGCGGCTGGTCGACCGGACGTTTATTGCAGGCTGCCAAGGCCGCCACGGCCAGTACAGTTACGAGAAGCAGGCGCGGAGTATGGGGGGAGGTGGTCATAACGATTCCTTTCATTAAGAGGAATCCGTTAGACCACCTGAATGCCATCGGGTTCCCTTCAGGCTGCTGAAGCTTCCTGATCGACGGGCAGGTCGGCGTCGCTGTTGAACACTTGCTGGTCAGTTTCGCCCAGCAGGCGGCTGGTCAGCGTGCCGGCCGCCACCGAGCCGCTGACATTGAGGGCCGTGCGGCCCATGTCGATCAGCGGTTCGATCGAGATCAGCAGGCCGGCCAGTGCCACCGGCAGATTCATGCTCGAGAGCACGATCAGGGCGGCAAACGTGGCGCCGCCGCCAACGCCGGCTATGCCGACCGAACCGATGGTGATGATGGACAGCAGCGGGGCGATAAAGCTGAGCGTGTAGGGATCGATGCCCACCGTGGGGGCGATCATCACGGCCAGCATGGCCGGATAGATGCCGGCGCAGCCGTTCTGGCCTATGGTGGCGCCGAACGAGGCGGCAAAGTTGGCGATGCCCTCCGGCGTGCCCAGCCGCAGCGTCTGGGTCTGTACACTCATGGGGATGGCACCTGCGCTGCTGCGCGAAGTGAACGCAAAGGTCAGCAGCGGCAGGATTTTTTTCACATAGCGCAGCGGGTTCAGGCCGGCCGCCGCCACCAGTACCAGATGCACGCCGAACATCAGCAGGATGGCGCTGTAGGAGGCCAGCACGAAGTCGATCAGGTGCAGGATGTCGGTATAGCTGGAAGTGGAGACCACCTGTGCCATCAGGGCAAACACGCCGTAGGGCGTGAGGCGCAGCACCATGCGCACCAGTTTCATCACCAGTGCATGGGCTACCTGGATGAAATGTTCGAAGCTGGCGTACAGGGCCGGCTTCTCGCTGTGGATGCCGCTGGCGGCGACGCCGATGAAGACGGAGAACACCACGACGGCGATGGTGGACGTTTTGCGCGCGCCCGTCATGTCGAGGAAGGGATTGGCTGGGATGAAGCTGAGCAGCATGCTGGGCAGGGAGATCGCCTGCGCCGCTTCCAGTTTGCCTTGCAGGTAGACGCCGCGTGCAATATCGGCCGCTGAAGCAGTCAGGCCCACGGCCGTCAGGCCGAACAGCTTGGCCATCAGTATGCCGAGGCAGGCGGCCACCAGCGTGGTAGCCATCAGCGTGCCTATGGTCAGCGCGCTGATCTTGCCCAGTGCATCGATGCCCTTGAGCTTGAGGATGGCGCCGATGATGGAGACCATGATTAGCGGCACGATCACCATCTGCAGCAATTTGACATAGCCGCTACCGACGATGTCGAGATAGTTGCCGGTGGTTAGCAAGTCGGCGTGGCTGGCGCCATAGATGGCCTGCAGCACTGCACCAAGCAGCACGCCCAGCCCCATGCCGGTGAATACGCGCACCGAAAAGGACGAAGTATGGCGTTGCTGGACATATAGAAGCGCCAGCACGGCGATGGCGGCCAGCAGATTGAAAAGCACATTGAGAGTCATAGGGGTTCGCTTCTGATGTCAGGCTTGCTGAAAAGAGCAGATTGAATTTAAATTAAAGCTGTTTGGGCGGCATTGTAGCGTCTCTAATTCGACAGACGCGAGGCATTCTGCGGCCTTGCGGTCGAATTTTTCGCTATATCCATATACAAAGCCCGTCGAATCAGCTAACTTCGTAACTGAAAGTTTTTCCATGGAAATTATTGAGACAGGAAGTAGCTGTTTAACAGGTTTTCCATGCATGAAATGTTGGGTGTCGTTCACGAAAGGGCGGTTTTATGTCGATCGATCACATGCGCGTGAGTACCCGCCTGGGTGGCGGTTTCGGGTTGGTGCTGGCCTTGCTGCTACTCATAGCAGGCGTCGGCCTGTACGGAATGAGCATGATCCATGCCAAGCTCGAAGAGATTTTGCATGGCAATGTCGCCAAGACGGCGCAGGTGCAGGACATGTCGGAAGCCGTGCACGTGATTGCCCGCGTCAGCAATGCGGTGGTGCTGTTGACGGAGGCGGCCGCCATAGAGGCCGAACTGGGCAAGCTGCACCATGCGCAGGACAGTTACAACAAGGCGCATGATGCGCTGGAAGCGCTGGGCGCCGATGCGGGCGAAAATGCCTTGCGTCAGACTATCGCGACAGCGGCCAAGCAGAGCATGCCGCTGACGGACAAAGTCGTGACGCTGGCGCGCGCCAATCAGGACGCTGAAGCACTGGATGTGCTGCTCAAGGAAGCCGGGCCCGCCGTGCAGCACTGGCAGGATGCGATGGATGAATATATCGCTGTGCAGAAAAAGAATAATGTCGAAGATGCAGCGGACGCCGAGGCCTTCTATGCGCGGGCGCGCCAATTGATGCTGGTACTGAGCGTGCTGGCCTTGCTGGCCGGTGCCGGCGCGGCCTTGCTGATCAGTCGTTCGCTGCTGCGCCAGCTAGGCGGCGAACCGGCCTTTGCGGTAAAAGTGGCCAACCGCATTGCGGCTGGCGATCTGACGGTGCACATCCGTATCAAGCAGGGCGATGAACACAGCATGCTGCACGCGCTGGAGAGCATGCGCGCATCGTTGTACAAGATCGTGGCGGAAGTGCGCGGCGGCACAGTCGCGATAGCGGAAGCCACCAGCGAAATAGCCCATGGCAATCAGGACCTGTCGAACCGCACGGAAGAGCAGGCCGGCGCGCTGGAGGAAACTGCTTCCGCCATGGAGCAGTTGACGGCCGCCGTCCAGCACAATAACGACAATGCCCAGCATGCCAATGAGCTGGCCAAGTCGGCCTCGGCCGTGGCGCTGCAAGGTGGTTCCGTGGTGGGCCAGGTGGTAGAAACCATGGGCGCCATCAATGAGTCTTCGCGCAAGATCGTCGACATCATCAGCGTCATCGACGGGATCGCGTTCCAGACCAATATTCTGGCACTGAATGCGGCCGTAGAAGCGGCCCGCGCAGGTGAGCAGGGACGCGGCTTTGCCGTGGTGGCCAGCGAAGTGCGCACGCTGGCGCACCGCTCGGCTGCTGCGGCCAAGGAAATCAAGGAGCTGATCGGTGATTCGGTGGAGCGCGTCGATACGGGTAGCAAGCTGGTAGAGCAGGCCGGCGTGACGATGACGGAAGTGGTGGATAGCGTTGCCCGGGTCACCAGCATCATGGGCGAAATTTCCTCCGCAGGCGCGCAGCAGAGCGCCGGTATCGAGCAGATCAATCAGGCCGTGACGGAAATGGATGTGGTGACGCAGCAGAATGCGGCGCTGGTGGAGGAGGCTGCGGCGGCGGCCGATGCGCTCAAGCAGCAGGCCGCGCGGCTGGAGCAGATGGTCAGCATCTTCCGGCTCGATCAGCAGGCCGTGCAGGTAGTTGCCGAAAGGCGGGCACGGCCCGTGCTGGCGCTGGCCCGTGCCTAGGCACGGCTGGCGGTTTCGACTATATAATCGTGGCACCTTCTACACTTTGAAAGTGCTGCAATGAAATCACTGTGGGTTCTGTTGTTTGTCTCGGGTGCGGCCATGGCCGACGATGCGGCCATGCTGCGCTGCCGCCAGTTGACGGATGGGCCGGCACGCCTGAGCTGCTATGACGCCATTCCGCTAGGTGGCCCAGCTAGCGCCGCGGCGCCAGGAGCGCCAGCTATCGTTGCCTCGGCAGCCCCGTCCTATGCACCCACCAAGGCCGACCTCGAGCGCGGCTTCGGCAACGAACACAACAGCCCGGCAGCCAAGCTGGAATTCATTGAAACGTCCATCGTCGGCGAATTCGACGGCTGGGTGCCCAAGCAGCGCATCCGTCTGGCCAATGGTCAGGTGTGGATGATCGCCGATGACAGCCAAGCCAACCTCGACCTGGTCAATCCCAAAGTACGGCTGGAAAAAGGCATGCTGGGGGTGATCTATATGGACATCGAAGGCGCTAGCACGGCGCCACGGGTGAAGCGCGTCAAGTAAACGGCGCTTACAGGTCTTCGTCGGCCAGCCAGTGCAGCCGACCATGGCCGGCTTCGTTGAGGCGGCTGACCAGTGCCGGTGCTGCCGTATCGGGTAGGTGGAACTCGAACTGCACCTGATCGCTATGCGACACTTGTGCCAGTGTAGCGCCGGCCAGTTCGATTTCACGCCGCACCATGCCTTCCATCGCATACGGCGCGCAGCAGCGCAGATGCTGCAGCTTGATGATGGCCACTTTCTCGGCCTTGAGCAGGGCCTGTGCCACGCTATCCGTGTAGGCCCGCACCAGGCCGCCCGCGCCCAGCTTGATCCCGCCGAAATAACGCACGACCGTGGCTTGTACGCCTTCCAGATCCTGATGGCGCAGCACATCGAGCATGGGGCGGCCGGCAGTGCCACTCGGTTCGCCGTCATCGACGGCCGCCGACTGGCCGCCTGCCAGCAGTGCCCAGCACACATGTACGGCACCCGGATGCTGGGCCCACAGCTCGGCCACGACTTTTTGCGCGGCGGCGCGGTCAGTCATGGGCTGGACGCAGGCGATGAAGCGGCTTTTCTTGATGATCAGCTCGCTGTGGACGGGGGCAGCTATGGAATAAGGCATGGGGGACTTCTGGCAGGAAACCGGTGTAAACCGGCTTATGGTGCCAGAAATCCTGTGAAATACAAAGGCCGCAGGGCTGGGCGATCAGTCGCCCTTGATTTTCAGGTCGTCGCTATCAGCGAAATTGCCGAGAATAAGGACGATGAAATCGATCAACGCCCAGGTGCCCAGCCGACCGAGTGTGGCTTCCTCACCAACTAGCACCACCTGCTAAAATTCCGTCCCTTGTTTAGAATTTGTTGAAACTGTCCATCATGTCCTCCACCTCCCGCCCGTCCGCCGTCCCTGCAGTCGATCCTGAACAACTGGAAGACGATGAGCTGATGCGCCAGCTTGACCTGACGGCCCAAGGCGTGCAGCTGGCGCGCCAGGAGGGCCGGGTGTTCCTGCGCTTTAGCGGGAACGTGGCATATGCCGGGCAGAATGTGGCCTACGATCTGGTGCCCGCTTACGGCGTGCTGGCCAAAGCCTCGAAGTGGCGCAAGATGGATGTGGCCACGCGCAGTGCCACGTTGCGCGAACGCGCGAGCGCCGCAGCGGCCGACGCCTTGCAGGCCGAAGTGGCGGCCTTCGTGGTGGAAATTGCCGAAGCCTGTGCCGACTGCGACATTGATGCTGCGCCTTTCCTCGATGCGCTGGCCAGCATGCAGCTAGCCGAACCGGCCGCCATCGTGTTCGACCGGCTGCGCCAGCGGCTCGAACATGCGGTCGAGCGCGAGATGGAAGAGCAGCATGCCGAGCGTACGCGCCAGAGCATCAATCTGGCCGAGTATCCGGCCACCTTTGACGTGGCGCGCCGCATCAAGCGGCGCTTCATCGCCGTGCTGGGGCCTACCAATTCCGGCAAAACCCATATGGCCATCGAAGCGCTGGCCAAGGCGCCTAGCGGCGTGTATCTGGCGCCGCTGCGCCTGCTGGCGCTGGAAAATTATGAGCGCTTGCAAGGCATGCAGGCGCGCGGCAAGCCGCTGGCCGTGAGTCTGGTGACGGGCGAGGAGCGCCGGCTGGTGCCGGGTGCGACCCACGTGGCCAGCACGGTGGAAATGCTCGACACCCGCACCGAAGTGGATGTGGTCGTAATCGACGAAATCCAGATGCTGGCTGACCGCGACCGCGGCGCAGCGTGGACGGCGGCCGTGTGCGGTGCGCCGGCCCATACCGTGTATCTGGTGGGCGCACCGGAAGCGCGCCGCGCGATCGAAGCGCTGGCGGCGCGCCTCGAATGCGAGCTGGAAGTACACATTCTCAAACGCAAAGGGCCGCTCAGCATGGAGCCGACGGCCGTGCGCAAGCTTGGCAATCTGCGCCGTGGTGACGCGGTCATCTGCTTCTCGCGCCGTGAAGTGCTGATGTGGCGCGATATGGTGACGGAGCTGGGGCTGTCCGTGGCCACTGTGTATGGCAACCTGTCGCCCGAAGTGCGGCGTGCCCAGGCCCAGCGTTTCCGTGAAGGCGCGGCTGATGTGGTGGTGGGCACGGATGCGATCGCCATGGGCCTGAACATGCCGATCGCCCGTATCGTGATGACCACCACGGTGAAGTACAACGGTTACGAGGAAGAAGAGATTCCGGCTGCACTGGCGCGCCAGATCGCCGGACGGGCAGGGCGCTATGGGGTGCACGAGGAAGGGCTGGTGGCCGGTTACGACAACGAGACGCATAACGTGATGCGTTCGCTGCTGAAGGAAAAGCCCGTGCCGATCAAGACCAACGGTTTTGCCGTGGCGCCCACGCTGGAACATTTGCACCGGATTTCCTCGGTGACGCTGGAACAGTCGCTGGCCAAGCTGCTCAAGCGCTTCGTCCACAACATCGACGTGCCGGATGGCTTCTTCTATCCGCGCATTACCGAGGAACAGTTCGAGCGCGCTGCCTGGCTCGATACGCTGGATTTGTCGGTGGCGGAAAAGTTTGCTTTGTCGCTGGTGCCAATATCGAGCAAGGTACCGTCGCTGCAGCGCGCGTGGGAACACTGGGCGACTGCACTGGCAGCGAAAAAAGTCACCGAGCTGAAGGCGGTGCAGGTGCCGCTGCACTATATGTCGCTGCAGGAAGTGGAAGATGCCTGCCGGCTGTATTCGGCCTATGCCTGGCTGGCCTACCGCCAGCCGGAACACTTCCCTGATACGGAGCTGGCCCAGCAATTGTCGCGGCAGGCTTCGGACCGGGTGGACTCGCTGCTGCATGAACAGAACTCGGCGGCACGCAAGCGGCAGCCCAAGCGCTTCCGTCGTTAGGCTATCGTTAGGCCGAAGCGGCCATTGCCCGAATAATGTCGCGTTTTTCATGGCTGGCGGGGCCAGCAGTGCGCCACGAAGGGGCAAGGTCGGCTATCATATCGGCCTTTCGTTTTGTCCCTTTGTTTGTACGGCGAGTTCGAGGAAGTGAATGACGGTTGTAGCACGGGAAAATTCTGCGGCGCATGTAGCGACGCCGCCGCAATTTGGTTTGATCAATCTGTTGAAAGCAGGCGCAGCGCAGCTAATCGTGCTGCACCATCTGGCGTTTTACGGCCCGATGTCGGATCACGCGCGCATCCTGTGGCCGGAACTGTTCTCCTTCCTCAGTGGTGATGCGCGCATTGCCGTGCAGGTATTCCTGGTCATTAGCGGTTTTCTGGTGGCCAAGTCGCTGGCACCGTCCGGCCATGCTGGCACCATAGAGCCGCTGTCGGCCATCTGGCGCCGCTACGCCAAGCTGGCCCCGCCATTCTTCGTCGCCACCCTGTTTGCCGCAGCGGCCACCTATTTTGCCGCGCAGTGGATGAGCCACCACTCGATCTCGGAACCTGCCACGCTGAGCCAGCTCAGCGCCCATGCACTGCTGCTGCATAGTGTGCTCGGCTATCCCTCGCTGTCGGCCGGCGCATGGTATGTGGCCATCGATTTCCAGCTGTATAGCTCGGTGGTACTGGTGCTGTGGCTGGTAGGGCGTAGCACGGGCGCACGCCGGCTGGGCTGGCTGGTGCCCATCCTGATGGCGCTCGGCGTCACGCTGTCGCTGCTGCATTTTAATCTCGACCCGGACTGGGATAACTGGGCGCCGTATTTCTTCGGCAGCTATGGTCTGGGCCTGCTGGCCTGGTGGGGCAGCGATGCGCGCCGCAAGCCGCTGGCGGTGGCCGTGTTGGTGCTGATGGCGCTGCTGCCTGCGCTGGTGGCCTTGCTGGTGGATTTCCGCAGCCGCATTGCGCTGGCGCTGCTGGTGGCCGTGCTGCTGATGGTGTGCGGCCGCATCAAGGTGCCGGCACGCGGCCATTTCTGGACCGCCATCCATGGCATGGGCAAGATTTCCTACGCGGTGTTCCTGATCCACTTTCCAGTCTGTCTGTTGGTCAACGCTGCCTTTACCCGCTTTGCGCCGGCCGAGCCGCTGGCACAGGCGCTGGGCATGCTGGCAGCCTGGGGGCTGAGCCTGATGGCGGGTGCCGTGTTCCACCGCTGGGTGGAACTGCCGCTGGGCCGCCTGATGGAGGCGACCGGCCTCCAGCTCGGCGCACGCTCGGCTACCGCCTGACAGCATCTACCATCGATTCGGCGGGTAGCCAGATTTTGTCGCCCAGCTAGAGATGCAGTAGCAGAGGCAGGCTGGGGCGCAGATCGACCGAGCGGCCCTGCCGGCCCTGATCAAAAGTGAGCTCCAGCAAATGGGCGCTGCCGCGCTGCAAGCTCAGGCCTGTGCAGGCGCGGGCCGCCAGCGCCGCTGCGGACCAGTGTTCGGTACCGGGAACCGTAAGGGTGACGGCACTAATCGCATCTACCCCAAGCGCATGCTGCAGTGGCTGACGCCGTGCTGCCGCTGCCTGTGCTGGCGGCACGGCCTGTGCAAGGTAGAACCACATGGGTTCGTGCAAAGGCGTGTGACTGGCAATATCGACCTGCATGCCGCTGGGCAGATAGGCGGGGCGGTAGGGCCAGCTAGGGAATGGTGGCGTCGCGTCAGTATCCGATGGACGGAAGCACAGACCGAACGGCGAGGCCGTCGGTTCGGCGGCCAGCCGTTGCGCCAGTTGGGTGGGGCGGGTGACGGCATTGTTGACGTCGGCCGCATGCTGGATCCACAGCAGTTCCAGAAACGCATTGTGGAAAAAGAAGCGGCGGTTGGCCGTGCCTTGCCCCGCATGCTGGTTGGCGCTGCCTTCTGTCAGGCCGAGCTCAAGCAGCAGCGCGGCTTCGGGCGCACCGGCTGATGTACGCAGAAAAATATGATCGAGTTCCACGGGCGTGCTGGTTGCGGCCGGCTTAGGGCAGATCGGCGCCGCGCCAGCTTCAGGCTGCGAGGGCTTTTTGCAGCAGCGTGGTGACTACCGTACTCACGTCGCTACCCTGTTCTTTGGCCAGCGCGTGCAACTGTGCCACCAGTTCCGAATTGAGCTTGGTGGCAAACGGCACCAGACCTGCAGCCTGATCGAGACGGCGCTGTTCGCGCTTGTCGATCGTAACGACAGCCTTGCCGAATTCCGTACCCGGAACGGTCATTTTATTCATCAGTTTCTTGGCGTCGTATTTGGCCAGATCGGTTTTTCTCATGTTGTGCTTTCGTGGGCCTGCGCGGGTGTCGATGGGCGGCTGGGTAGCGCGCACCGGTGAGGCGGCATTCTAACATTTTGTCCGCGCAGGCCGTCGTTGCAGCATCAGTCTTGCGCGAGTTCCTGCGCTTCTTGCTTGACGAAGCGCGACTCGGCCGACCAGACCGTGCAGGCGCGCGCCAGCAGTCTGGCCTCGGCATCAGCCAGCACGCCATCGGCATCGGCGATAATCCACATGGCACGCAGCAGTTCGCGGCGCAATTCGGGAGCACGGATCTCGCCCAGCAGCGCATCGATGGTGGCGATATCGAGCACCACATGCTCATGCTTGACGGAAGTGCTCAGCATGTCGTGGCACAGGTCGCTCAACAGGTCGTGGAAGGTATCGATGTCGATATCGATGAATTCCAGCAGGCGCGTGCGCTGCAGTGCACGCAGTTCGGCGGGCGCGAGATTGCCATCCACCACCATGCACAGGGCCAAAATACGGCCAGCGGCGCTGGCGCTATCAGTTTCGTAATGTCGCATTGCAGTACTCCTTGAGAAAATTGCTAAGGTCAGTTGTTACGTGTTAAGTACAGGCTGGCAAGCACGCTGCTGGCGATCAGCCCAGCGACGACCGACAGCGAGATGTGTACCGGTATGTGCAGCCAAGGCAGTAGCAGCATCTTCAGGCCGATGAAGCACAGCACCAGTGCGAGGCCATACTTGAGCAGGTGGAAGCGCCCGGCGATGTCGGCCAGCAGGAAGTACAGCGCGCGCAAACCCAGAATCGCGAACATGTTCGAAGTGAACACGATGAAGGGATCCGAGGTGATGGCGAAGATGGCCGGGATGGAATCGACGGCAAACACCAGATCCGTGGCTTCGATCAGGATCAGCACCAGCAGCAGCGGCGTGACATAGCGTTTGCCGTCTTTCCAGATGACGAACTTCTCGCCATGCTCGCCTTCCGCTACGGGCAGATAGCGGCGGGCAAAGCGCAGTACGGGGTTGTTGCGTACGTCGGGCTGGTGATCTACGGCCCGGAACATCTTCACGCCCGTGTACAGCAGGAAAGCGCCGAACAGATACAGCACCCAACTGAACTCGCTCACCACCCAGGCACCGGCCAGTATCATGATGGCGCGCATGATGATCGCGCCCAGCACGCCGTAGATCAGCACACGGCGCTGGTACTCGGGCTTGACCTGGAAGGCCGAGAAGATCAGCAGGAAGATGAAGATGTTATCGACCGACAGGGCTTTTTCTATCAGGTAGCCAGACAGGAACTCGAGCGACTTCTGCTCGGCGATCTCGGCGCCCACGCTGCGCTGCAGATACCACCACAGGCCGCCATTAAACGCTAGCGCGAGGCTGAACCAGCCCAGCGACCAGGCGCCTGCTGCGCGTGCCGTCACTTTCTCCGACTTGTTGCCGCCGAAGACCCACAGGTCGACGGCCAGCATCAGCAGCACGAAAGCGACGAAGCCAGCCCAGAGGGCCGTGCTGCCGATGTGTTCCGTTCCCGTCATGGCTTATGCTCCCTTAAAGATGGCTGGGTCAGAGCGGGTCCGTGGTCGCGGATTCCGGGGCTGGCGCCGCCAGCGTGTTGCCCTTGTCGTGGGTGTAGGCGCGGTTTTTCGCCATCTGGCGGACCAGGGCGCGGTCGGCACGCTCGGCGGCGAGGTCGATGGCGGCGTACATGTCTTGCTCGGTGTCCTCGATGATGATGGTCTTGCCATGATCGAGGCTGATCTGAATCTTGCAGCGCTTGTCGCGCCCGCCACGGGGACCGTTGATGTCCGACAGCCAGACAGCCATCCGGCGCGTCAGCGCCCAGCCCAGCGCCGTTTGCAGGCGACGGTGCACATAGGCACGCAAGCTCTCTGTCAGGACCAGACCGCTGGATTGAATCGCGATGTTCATGATCATTTCCTTTCGTAGTGAATGACAGAACTCATAATAGGGACACTCAACCATTCGTACAATTCGAATATACTTTCACAAATCATCGAATAATCCGATGTATAGAAAGGATGGTCATGGCGGCACTCAACTACAAGCACCTGCGTTATTTCTGGATGGTGGCGCGCTGCGGCAGTATCGCCAAGGCGGCCAGAGAGCTGCATCTGACGCCGCAGTCGATTTCGGGACAGCTCAGCGAATTTGCTGCAACGCTTGGGGTCGAGCTGTTTCAGCGCGTCGGGCGCAGGCTAGAGCTGACCGAGACGGGCCAGCGCGTGCTGCGCCATGCCGACGATGTGTTCAGTGCAGGCGACGCCTTGCTGGCCGTGGTCAAGGACCAGACTACGCCACAGCTAAGCATCTTTCGCGTCGGCGTCGCGGATGCCGTGTCGAAGGCGGTGGCTTGCCGGCTGGTGGCACCCGCGCTGGCGCTGCCACAAGCGACCCGCCTGATCTGCCGTGAAGGCAGGCTGGCAGCCCTGCTGGCGGATATGGCCGTACACAAGCTGGATCTGATCATTGCTGACCGCGCCATGCCTAGTCATTTGAGCGTACGCGGCTATAACCATTTGCTCGGCGAGAGCGAGCTCGGCGTGTTTGGCGCGCCAGCGCTGGCGCATCAGTTACAAGGGACTTTTCCCGCCTGCCTAAGTGGGGCGCCATTGCTGCTACCGGGGGAAGATTTCGCCGTGCACGCGCGCCTGCTGCAGTGGTTGCACCGGCATGTGGCGCGCCCGCATGTGATAGGCGAGTTTGACGATAGCGCCATGCTGAAGGCCTTCGGCCAGGCCGGTGCCGGGCTGTTCTTTGCACCGGCTGCGATAGCCGCCACCATTTGCGCCCAGTACGACGTGCAGCTACTCGGCAGCATTCCCAGCTTGCGCGAGCAAGTCTATGCCATTACGCCCGAGCGGCGCATCAGCCATCCGGCCGCACAAGCCATCCGGCAGGCGGCACGGGAGACGCTGTCCGTGTGAATAGTGCTGCTGGTCAGCGTATGAAACGAGAGTTCAGCAAGCTGGCTTTTGATTCGGCAACGAAATAGCTGTTGGGATAGTTGGTGTAACCGGCCCACATAATCGAATTGGCGGCCTGGCTATCACAGGCCGGCAGTCCGCTGTCGCAGCCGGCCGGATGGGGCACGCCCAGCGTGTGCGCGATTTCATGCACAGCGCCTCCCAGCCAGCGGGTCTGCGGGAAGCAGTAAGTGACGCCTTCATCCGAGACTGTGCAAGGGGCGCCGCCCAGGCCTTCGAGGTCCTGGCGCGGCAGCATGGCCAGGCCGCTGGTGCCGGCGCCGAGACGGCCCGGCGTGTTCACGTCATGCAGTACATCGGCGTAGACGATCCAGTCGATATCGCTGCGGCTGTAGTCCAGGCCGCAATAGGTGCGCAGGTCATTGCTGACGGTATTCCAGGTATTGGTGCTGAAATAGGCACTGGATGGACTCGGCAGCATACAGATTTGCGGCTCGATCGCTGCGACAGTAAAGCTCGCGCCACCAAGCTGGGATTTGTACCATTGTTGCAGATCGGGCGCCGCTGCCTGGATTGCGCGGAACCAGCTCGGGTTGTAGCTGCGGTCGGCAGGAATTGCGTAGACAAAGCGGATGGTGTTGTTGTTGGCGGCCGGAATGTCGACCGGGACGCTGGCCGACTCGGGGCCCATGCCGGGGCCGAGCGCCCGGACGGCGCAGCGGTATTGCGTACTGTTGCGCAAGCCTTCGACCACTATCCGCGCGCTGTCGCCATAGCCATAGCGCAGTTCGCCGTTGCTGCTGCAACTGGCAAGATAGCCGGCTGGCAAGGCGTTGTCCACGCGCGGCGGCGGCGTGAACTCGAGGAAGGCACGGCCTGCGCTACTGGTCGCGAGGCCTGTTGCGCGCAGATTGCTGGGCGCGCTCCAGAGCGAGGCCGTTGCGGCAGGGGTAATCGTCACGCTGGTGGAAACCGGGCCTGTGCCAGCGCTATTGCTGGCCTGAATCGCGCAGGTATGCGGCACGCCGTTCGGCAGCCCGGTGATGATGGCGGGGCTGGTCAGGGCGGCGCTCCATTTGACGCTGCCGTCGCCTATGCAGATCGCGTTATAGTTCATGACTAGCTGTGCGCCCGCGGCTGGCGCTGTAAAAGGCAGGATAGCCAGGCCATCGCCGGCCAGTGCAGTGCCGATGATGGGCGCAGCGGGCGCGCCCGCCGGCGGCGCGGCGGCCAGCCGAGCCCGAACCAGTTCTTCCAGCACCTGGGACTGCGTCAGCGCGTCTTTACGCGTGGCGACTTTTTGCAGCGCGTCGCGCACTTCAATATTGGCGGACATGCCGTTATACGTGGCAATGCGGGCGGGGGTGTTGAGCGTAGCCGTGAACGAGGTGGCCAGCACGGTCTTGTTGTCGATGATCTCCAGGTCGGACGAAACGGCGCCTGCCATGATGGCCAGGGCGGCGCCGCCGCGCGTGATGGTGCCCGCATCGAGCAATTGCGTCCAGTATTGCAGGCCGGCACTGTCGGGCGTCCGATTAAACAGATTGCGGTAGATGGCGGTGATAAAGACGTCACTATTGCCCGGATAGAGTTCGCGCGATTCCTGACTGTTGGCGAGCGTATCGATGGCCAGGCGGACCACTGGGTTGCTGGCATAGCTGTCGCTGAACGTGCGGAAGCTGCTGGGCGCCCCATTGCTGGCATACAGTTGGGCGTAAAAGGCCAGCCCGGCTGGATCGGCGGGCCGACCGAAATAGCCCACATAAACCATCTGCACAATTTGCGTAAAGTCGGCGCTGGCAACGGCCGCGCTTGGCGCCAGACGTGCCTGCATGGCCGTGCGTGCTTGAGCTGGCGCGGGCGGTTCACCGCTGCCGCAAGCGCTGAGTATGAGCGGCATGAGCATGATCGCAAACTTGTTCGACATCGTTATTCTCCCGAGGCAGCCAATGCAAAATGGTCTAATGGATTATGTTGTCAAAATTTTAGCATGCTATCGGCAAGCGAGCAGTTCTTTAGGCGGCAGCGGTGGCTGTACCCCTACGCCAGGCGGTGCGCAGCCTCGCCGTGGCCTGTGGCCTCGGCGAGCAGGGCGAGTGCATCTCGGCTGTTTGTGCGGAACTTCTTGGTGGGGGGGGGGCGGGTTTATTGTGGCAGGTAGAAAGCAATATTGGCCGCGCTTCCGGCCCAGCCGCGGGTGTCGTTGAACCAGACCAGATAGTAGGAGCCCGCAGGTAACTTGAGCTCGCATTCGATTTCAATATCAGGGTTACCGCTGGTTTCACCGCACGCGTATATGTAGGAATAGCTGCCGCTGAAGAAGCCATTCGGATAGGCTGCGGCAAAACTGTTGTACTGGGCCGGCGTCATGACGACAAATTTTCCGCCATAACCTTCCGTTTCGATATAAGCGCGCACGGCATTCGAGGGTATGGTGAAGCCCTGAGATTTCCACGCGCCGGGGTTGCCTCCGGCATACATGCCTACGCTGTCATTCTGGTACCAGCGCGACAGCTTGTGGTTGGTCGAGACCTCATGATAGACCGGATTGGAATAGCTGGAAAAGATGGTCTGGTTGGGCACGGTACCTATCCAATATTTTCCCGCTGGCAGGGTCGGGAAGCACATGCCGGTCGAGCCCTGGGTGCCGCACAGCAGATAGCCCTGGAAGGCCTGGCCGTTGAGGAAGAGCTGGGCATTGGTGGCGTCCAAGGCATAGATATTGACGGCGTATTGGGCCGCCGTGAAGGCCCACACCGTTTCCGTACTGGTAATGGTGAACGTGTCGCTGGTACTCAGGTGCCGCGGGTTGGCACCGGTCAGGACAAACGATGCTTCGCTACTTTCGCCGATCGAGAAGCTGGTGCTGTAGTCGCCACCGCTAGTGCCAGGCTGGGGCGCATACACCGTCACGGTAAACGTGCCGAGAACGCTGCCGTTGGCCGAGCTGCGCAGTGTGCCGGAATAGGTGCCGGGATTTTGAGGCACGCAGTTGAACTGGCGCTGCGTGCTAGTGCCGCCATAGACTTCGTAGGCCGAGTAGCAGCCATTCAGGCTGAAACTCATGCCTGCCACCAAGTTGCTGCCGGTGAAAGTGAAAGTGGTCGGGTAGCCGGCCGTTGCCGTGGATGGCGAATAGTTGCTCACGCTTGGTGGCGGCGTCGTGTAGTTGGTGACCAGTTTGTCTATCGTCTGATTGATAGTATTGAGAAAGGCTGTCTGGTTGGTGGATTCATTGACCTGGCTGAGCATGGTACGCGCCACGACGTTGGCGGCCAGGCCACTGTAGCTCGCTTGCTTGAGGCTGGAATCGAGCGCGACGGTGAAATTGCTGGCCGCGCGCGTCTTGTTCGCCACGATGGTTGCATCCGTACTCTGGGCGCCCGCCATGATCGAGAGGGCCGCATTACCGCGGGTGACGGCACCGCTGTCGATCAGATTGGACCAGTAATTCAGACCTGCGGCATCGGGCGGGCGGTTGAACGTGTACTGGTAGATGGCCGTGACGAAAGCGCTGGTGTTACCGTTGTACAAGGCTGCGGATTCGGCGCTGGTGCCAAACGAGTCGACCACGGCCTTGACGGCCGCGTTGCTATAGTAGGCGCCGAGCAAGCCTTGCAGCGTGGTGGGCGCCGCCGCATTGACCAGGGTATTTTCATAGTATGTGAGGCCGCCCGCATCTGCTGGCCGGCCGAAGTAGGCAACATAGATTTGCTGGACGACGTCGTTGTAGCTGTCACCGGCAATGATCGGGCCACCGGAGCGCATTGCGCCGGCAATTTTGGCGGCGCTGGGCGGCGTCGACGTGCCACCACATGCAACCAGGATGAGGACGAAACAGCCGAGCAAGGCATTCTTCAGGATTTTCATCGTTTGCCGCCTTTAAAAGGTGCTGCGCGATTTTTGTGGCCCGTTTACTTCGGTCGTGGCTTGAGTAGTTATTATAGTGCTTGTTGTTTGCGCCGGATGGGCTTGGTCGCATACCTGTCCAGAGGAGGGTGCGATATTTTCCGAGCAAGCAGAGAGCGGGGACAAACAAAAAAGCCCACAAACCGAAGCTTGTAGGCTTTTTTGATGAATCTTGGTAGGCCGTGCGGGATTCGAACCTGCGACCAACGGATTAAAAGTCCGCTGCTCTACCAGCTGAGCTAACGACCCAAGGGCTTCGGTGGTAGGCCGTGCGGGATTCGAACCTGCGACCAACGGATTAAAAGTCCGCTGCTCTACCAGCTGAGCTAACGACCCCCGAAGAAGCAAGATTATGGGGCAATTTAACTGTTCTGTCAAATGCCCCGCGGTAATTATTTACCGTTCAGGCGATCTTTTGCGGCGGCGGCGGCGGGCGAGTCAGGATAGTTCTTGATCAGATCCTGCAAAGTTTTCTTGGCAGCTTTGTCCTTGAGCTCGATCTGGCAGCTAGCGATATTCAGCATCGCATCGGGGGCTTTCGGGCTGTCCTGATAGTTTTTCAGAACCAGCAACTGGGCATTGATCGCGCTCTTGCAGTCGCGCTGGGCATAGTAAGAGCTGCCCAGGTAATACTGTGCACTGGCGGCGTAGCTGGAGTTAGGGAAGCGCGCGACGAAGTCGGTGAAGGCATTGCCGGCCGCTTTGTAGTCGCCCGACTTGAAGATGAGCATGGCGGCTTCGTAATTTTTCTGCTCCGCCGGATCGACCTGGCTGGATTTGCCGTCAATCACTACTTCACGCGGTTCCAGCTTGCGCAGGCGGTTGTCGAGATCGACGTAAAAGTCTTTCTGGCGCTTCTGGGTATTCGCCAGTTCATTCGCCAGCACCTCGATCTGGCCACGCAGCTTGGCCACTTCCTGCAGCGTCATCTCGTTCTGGCTGACCAGGTCGAGCGTGCTGGATTTGTCGGATTTGGTATCGAGGCGGGTATTCAGTTCGGCGCGCATGGCTTCTACCTTGGTGCGCAGGTCGAGCAGGGCGCGGCGCGCTTCATCGTCGTCGAAAAGGCCGGCGTGGGCTTGCAGTGGCAGCCAGGTCAGTGCGGCCAGCAGGGCGGCGCTCAGGCCGGATTTGGAGAATTTCTTCATGTCGGGCACTTTCACACTCTTCTAAAAGGAAAACGGGGCAGCCAACGGTAAATCCGTAGGCTGCCCCGTATTATGCCTGTCACCCGGCAAAAAGGTAGTGCTTTTGATTACTTGTAGACGATGTCTGCGCGACGGTTCTGTGCCCAGGCTTCTTCGTTCGAGCCGCTGGCTTTAGGTTTTTCCTTGCCCAGCGAGACAGCTTCGATCTGGCCTTCTGCTACGCCCAGGGTGGTCATGGCTTTGCGTACGGCTTCGGCACGTTTTTGACCCAGCGCCAGATTGTACTCAGCGCCGCCGCGTTCGTCGGTGTTACCTTGGATCAGAATCGAACGGGCTTTGTTCTTGCCCAGATAGGCCGAGTGGTTTTCTACCACTGGCTTGCCATCTTCACGCACGACATAGCTGTCGAAGTCGAAGTACACGCTGCGGTTGGCCAGCACGCCTTTTGGATCATCCAGCGGATCCAGCGATTTGGTTTCTACCGGTTGTACGGCACGGGTGTCCGCCGCCGGGGTGGTTTTCTGTTCGACTGGACGCTCGACGACTGGTGCTGGGTCGCTAATTTTGACGCCGCTGGTCGAGCATGCCGACAGAATGGCGGCGGTGGTGACAACGAAAGCTAAGCTGCTGAGTTTGCGCATGGGTTGCTCCTAGATGGATTAGTCATTACTGCATGAACGGGCCCCAGGTGGGCTCCTTGATATTGCCCGCCTGAGTGGTCAGGCGTTGTTTTACACGTCCGTCTACCGATACCACAGCCAGCGATTTGCGGCCACCTGCCTGCGTGGCGTACATGATGTAGCGGCCATTCGGCGCAAAGCTCGGGTATTGGTCGTCGGTGCTGTCAGACAGGCGCTGTTCCTGGCCAGTAGCCAGGTCCAGAGTGTAAAGCTGGAAGTTGCCATCGCGGCGGGAGATGTAGGCCAGAGTCTTGCCGTCTGCCGAAATGCGCGGGCTGATATTGTAGTTGCCGCTGAAGGTGATGCGCTTAGGATCGCTGCCGTCCACGCCCATGCGGTAAATTTGCGGACCGCCGCTGCGGTCGCTCATGAAATAGATGCTGCTGCCGTCCGGCGAGAACTGGGCTTCCGAATCGATGCCATTGCTGTTCGAGACGCGGCGCAGATTGCTGCCATCCACATTGACCGTGTAGATCTGGGTGTGGCCATCTTTGGACAGCGATACGGCCAGCTTGTTGCCGGCTGGCGACCAGGCAGGCGAGGAGTTACTGCCTTTTTCATTGGCCACCACAGTGCGCGCGCGCGTGATCAGGTTCTGGATATAGACCACGGGTTTCTTTTGCTCGAACGAAACATAAGCGACCTTGGTGCCGTCCGGCGACCACGACGGCGAAATGATAGGCTCATTCGAGCGCAGCGCCATCTGTTCATCTTCGCCATCCGCATCGGCAACCAGCAGTTCGAAGTGGCGCTTGTCGTATTCCTTGACGTAGGAAATGCGGGTGGAGAAGGCACCGCGGATGCCGGTCAGCTTGAGGAAGATGTCGTCGGCGATGGTGTGTGCGGTCAGGCGCGTGTACTGGGGCGAGCGCGACAGGCCCAGTTGCGACAGTTCCGTCTGTTTGACGGTGTCGAGCAGCTTGTAGCGCACTTCGAAGTCGCCGCTGGCGGCCTTGGCAACCGTACCGATGACGAGGGCGTCGGCGCCCTTGGCTTTCCAGCTCGCGTAATCAATGTTGTTCATGCTGGTGATCACACCGGCATCGATCAGCTTGAAGGCACCGCTACGTTCGAGGTCGGCCTTGATGATGGCGGAAACCTGTTGTGGGGCAATACCTTCATCGGCGAAACCCGCCACGGCAACCGGAATCTGATTGCTGCCGACGCCCGAAATTTCGATGCGCATCTGCGCCTGGGCCGAGCCGCACAGTGCCATGCTGGCGGCCAGACCGGTGGCCAGCAATACCTGATTCAGTTTTTTCATGGTGTACATCAATGCATATCCTTCATATTGAAATCGGCAACAAATTCGCGCTCTACCGTACCATCTTTTTTCTTCGGTAGTGGAGACGATTTGGCAATCGCGTTCTCGATCGCGCTATCGTAAGCGGCCGAGCCGCTGCTTTTCATTTTGCGCACGCCGATGATTTCGCCAGTCGGTAACTGGGTAATCTGGTAGGTGGCGCTGAGCGTATCGTCTACCGTACCATATACCAGATTGCTCTTGATTTTGGCGCGTATTGCGGCCTGATAGCCGCCATCAATCTTGCCCCCAGTCGATCTCTCGGCCGTTCCCGTGCTGGCTTTGGCCGCATTGCCCGTGATGCGGCGCATTTCGGCAGCAAAAGCCTTATCCTTGGCCGCTTTTTCTGCTTTCTCGGCTTTTTCCTTGGCCAGCTTCTCGGCGGCGGTTTTCTTCTTGTCTTTCTCGGCCTGTTCCTTGGCCAGCTTGGCCTTTTGCTCCGCTTCTTTCTTTTCTGCCAGTCGCTTGGCTTCCAGTTTTGCCAGTTTTTCTTCGGCTTCTTTCTTCAGCTTCGCCTGACGGGCCGCTTCCAGTTGTTGCTGTTCCAGTTTTTCGCGCGCTTTAATGCGTTCCAGTGCGATATCAGGCTCTTGTGGCGGTGCTACGGGCGTAGGTGGTGGCGGCGTCGGTTCGGCGTCGGCTTCCTGCTGCGGCTCGGTTTCCGCTTCGGGCGCGGGCGGGGCGGGCGGCGCCGCTTCCTGCACCTTCATATCCCAGATTTCTGCCTGCACTTCGGTCGGCGTGTTGTTTTGCCAGCTCACGCCTACCCACAGGAACATCAGCAAAATGGCGTGCACTGCCGCCGCCAGCACGGGCGCGCGCCAGCTTGCGGATTGTCGCGGCACCTTGTACGGGCCGCCTGCCATTGCGGGTTTCATGTTCTGCACGGTTTATTTGGTGGACAGGCCCACGCGGGTGATGCCCATTTTCTTGGCTTCCGAAATCAGCTGGATGACGTCGTCGTATTTGCTTTCCTTGTCGCCCGCAATCAGCACCGGATAGTCGGGATGCTCGTTATGCAGCGTGCGCAGTTTTTTGACCAGCGCGTCGCGGTTAGGTGCGGTTTCCGGCGCATCTTCTTCCTTGCCTTTGACGCCGATGGAAAGCGCGCCATTCTGTTTCAGCACGATCTGCACGTAGTCGGATGGCGGCTTGGTGGACTTCTCGGC
The DNA here is from genome assembly GCF_009720775.1 of Pseudoduganella danionis. Lineage (GTDB taxonomy): Bacteria > Pseudomonadota > Gammaproteobacteria > Burkholderiales > Burkholderiaceae_D > Rugamonas > Rugamonas danionis. The sequence continues at coordinate 48,017 of NZ_WNKW01000008.1, read as the reverse complement.
ACTCGGCAGGTCCACCACGCTAGGGTCATTCGACGACGGCATGACCATGAAAATAATCAGCAGTACCAGCATCACGTCGATGTAGGGCACGACGTTGATTTCGGATTTCAGCTTGCGGCCACGGCCGCCGCGCATGCTGCTGGAGAAAGACGAAGCCATGAATGCTGCCCTCTTAACGCGACTGACGCTGCAGAATGTTGGAGAACTCTTCGACGAAGGTTTCGAAGCGGATCGCCAGACGGTCTACATCGTGCGAAAAACGGTTGTAGGCCACGAAGGCCGGGATGGCGGCAAACAGGCCGATGGCGGTGGCGATCAGCGCTTCGGCAATGCCGGGCGCGACGGCCGCCAGCGTAGCCTGCTGCACATTGGCCAGACCGCGGAAAGCGTTCATGATGCCCCAGACGGTACCCAGCAGACCAATGTAGGGGGAAACGGAACCGACCGACGCGAGGAAGGCCAGATGCGATTCCAGCGCATCCATTTCACGCTGGAAGGCGGCGCGCATGGCGCGGCGGGCGCCGTCCAGAATCGCGCCGTGGTCCATGGTTTCGCGACTGGCAGCATAGGCGGCCTTGCTCTTGATGAACTCGCCCATGCCGGCTTCGAAGATACGCGCCAGCGGGCCGCTGCTGGCGCGGTCCTTGCCGGCGTTCTGGTGCAGCGCGTGCAGATTGCCGCCAGCCCAGAACGTTCTTTCGAATTCCACCGTCAGGCGACGGGCCGAACGAATGGCGAACAGTTTGCTGAAGATATAGGTCCAGCTGGTCAGCGAAATAACGAACAGCAGCGCCATGATCAGCTGCACGATCAGGTGTGCATTGGCGATGAGGGACAGGAAGGAAAGGTCTTGGGTGACGTTCATGTAAGTTCAGTCTGAGCTAGCTGTTTTGATAGTACTGCGCATTTTATCGATAACCAGGGCAGGGATGGCACAGGGATTCATGTCCGTGCCGACGCAGGCCACTTTCACCTGAGCCGTATTGAGCAGCCGTTCGCCGCACCAAGCCTGCTGGATGAACTGGATGGAGGCGCGCCCCATTTTTTCGATCGAAAGGGTTAATTTTAGTACATCGTCGAGTTTTGCGGGGGCGTGATAGTCGCTGCTCACGCTTTTTACGACGAACAGGATGCCGTGTTCCTGGGCCAGCACGTGCTGCTCCACCTGCAGGGCGCGCAGCCATTCGGTGCGGGCACGCTCAAAGAATTTCAGGTAATTCGCGTAATAGACGATCCCGCCGGCGTCGGTATCTTCGTAATAGACCCGTACGTTCCAGATAAACTCTGCTGGCATGTTTGTTTAACTACAGGTGAGGATGAGCAATATTTTACTATAGTAAAGCCTTTTCCCTGCCGGATGCCAAGGTTTGTAACAAGCGCTTACGTTTTGTTTAGCAATATACTAAACCCGCATCCGTAAACACTTGTTTGGAATAAATTCTCAATTTTGAGATCAACTGCACCGTGGATTACAGTTCGCGCTTGATGGCCAGCGGGCCGTAAGCCTGACAGGTTGGCATCATTTCGATGCGGTTGATGTTGACGTGGGCCGGCAGGGTGGCGATCCAGTAGGCCGTGTTGGCCACATCGTCGGCCGTCAGCGGCTGGGTGCCTTCGTAGACCTTGGCGGCGGCCGCGTCGTTGCCTTTCAGGCGTACATTGGAGAATTCCGTACCGCCGCACAGGCCGGGCGCCAGATTGGTTGCGCGTACGCCCGTGCCCACCAGATCGGCGCGCAGATTCAGCGTGAACTGTTCGACGAAAGCCTTGGTGGCGCCATACACATTGCCGCCCGGATAAGGCGTTTCACCGGCTACCGAGCCCAGATTGATGATAGTGCCGCTGTTGCGTGCCACCATGCCGGGCAGAATCGCACGCGTCATCGCTACCAGACCGCTGCAGTTGGTGGCGATCATGGTGTCCCAGTCGGCTAGCGACGATTCGTGCGCAGGCGTGACGCCCAGTGCCAGACCGGCATTATTAACCAGCACATCGATAGCCTGCCATTCGGCGGGCAGGCCTGCCAGCGCCTTGTCGATGGAGTGGCGGTCGGTCACATCCAGTTCCACGGGCAGGGCCTGCTCGCCCAGTTCCGCCGCCAGTGCCTGCAGGCGCTCGACGCGGCGGCCGCTGATCAGTACCTTGTGGCCGTTGCGGGCGAAAACGCGGGCCATGGCGGCGCCGAAGCCGGCGGTGGCGCCCGTGATGAAGACGATCATGATCTGTCCTTGTGGGTAAGTGGAAGGGTGGACAAAATTGTAGCCGAAATGTTTGCGCTGCCGCAGTGCAGCGACAAAAACACGCATTTCGTTACCATATTGTCAAGTGTTTCCTTGCTCATTTCAGGCGCATAAATTACAATCGGGCTTCCATTACGTCTCACGTAACTGGCGAAAAGCTGCGCGGCGCACCGAAATGGTGCATCATGCGTGCAGTGAAAGGTGGGGCTCCACCGGGAAACGTGAGATTTCAACAGCCGTTCGCCTGGGCAGCCATCGATGGAAAGCACGAAGAGGCTGCCTATGCGCTATTGGCGTCCCTCATTCGATCCAGCCTGCCAGTAACAAGTTACTCATTCGATTGGAGTTTTTACATGTTCGCAAAAGATCACACCCTCGCCAACGTCGATCCGGAATTGTTCGGCGCTATCCAGCACGAAAACACCCGTCAGCACGATCACATCGAACTGATCGCTTCGGAAAACTATACCTCGCCAGCCGTGATGGAAGCGCAAGGTTCCCAGTTGACCAATAAATACGCCGAAGGCTATCCGGGCAAGCGCTACTACGGCGGTTGCGAACACGTGGATGTGGTCGAGCAACTGGCCATCGACCGCGTCAAGCAATTGTTTGGCGCCGAAGCCGCCAACGTGCAGCCTAACTCGGGTTCGCAAGCCAATCAGGGCGTGTTCTTCGCTGTGCTGAAACCGGGCGACACCATCATGGGTATGTCGCTGGCCGAAGGCGGTCACCTGACCCACGGTATGCCGCTGAACATGTCGGGCAAATGGTTCAACGTGGTTTCCTATGGTCTGACCGCTGCTGAAGACATCGACTACGATGCCATGGAAGCATTGGCCAAAGAGCACAAGCCTAAGCTGATCATTGCTGGCGCATCGGCGTTCTCGAAAAAGATCGATTTCGAACGTTTCGCTGCCGTGGCCAAAGCCGTTGGCGCCTACTTCATGGTCGACATGGCGCACTACGCCGGTTTGATCGCTGCCGGCCTGTATCCTAACCCAGTGCCACACGCTGACTTCGTAACCTCGACCACGCACAAATCGCTGCGCGGCCCACGCGGCGGCATCATCCTGATGAAGGCCGAGCACGAGAAGATCATCAACTCGGCGATCTTCCCTGGTATCCAGGGTGGCCCGCTGATGCACGTTATCGCCGGTAAGGCCGTAGCGTTCAAAGAAGCGCTGAGCCCTGAGTTCAAGGCATACCAGCAGCAAGTGGTGATCAATGCCGACGTACTGGCCAAGACCCTGATCAAGCGCGGTCTGCGCATCGTTTCTGGCGGCACCGAGTCGCACGTGATGCTGGTGGACCTGCGTCCTAAGAATCTGACCGGTAAAGAAGCCGAAGCAATTCTGGGCAGCGCCCACATCACCTGCAACAAGAACGGCATCCCTAACGACCCACAGAAGCCATTCGTGACGTCGGGTATCCGTCTGGGCAGCCCAGCCATGACCACCCGTGGTTTCGGCGCAGCGGAAGCCGAGCAGGTAGGTAACCTGATCGCCGACGTACTGGATAACCCGCACGACGCTGCTACCATCGAGCGCGTTAAAGCGGCCGTGAAGGTACTGGCAGACAAGTTCCCTGTCTACGCCAAGTAATATCGTGGTAAGGTGGCGCTGACACGATCGGCGCCACCCACCGGAACTACGCACCTATGAAATGTCCTTTTTGCCAGCATGAAGATACTCAGGTCCTCGATACGCGTGTATCCGAGGAGGGCGATGCCATCCGCCGGCGTCGTCGCTGTGTGAATTGCGATAAGCGTTTTACCACCTACGAACGGATCGAACTGGTGATGCCGTACGTGGTGAAGAAAAACGGCAGCCGTACCGAATTTACTGCCGATAAGCTGCGTGCCAGTCTGTTGCTGGCTCTGCGCAAGCGTCCTGTCGCCGCACCTGCTGTGGATGCGGCCATACTGTCCATCGAAGAAAAGCTGCTGACCAGTGGCCAGCGCGAGGTGGAATCGGGCTATATCGGTGAATTGGTGATGCAGGAACTCAAACGCCTCGACAAGATCGCCTACATCCGCTTTGCTTCCGTCTACAAGAACTTCGAAGATCTGGCCGAGTTTCAGGATGCGATAGCCGAAGTGGGGCAGGATCGCAAACCGCGCAAAGCCTAGCTTGGCCTAGCCTACTCCGGCCTGCGACACCATCCATCGGGCGCACCTTTGAGGTGGCTCAGCCATTGTCCTTACGCTGCGCGTAGCGTCTAGCATTATCCCCAGACGAAACGCGTAGGTGTGCCATGCGCGCACATTTTTCCTGTTCCGGTTTTACTCTGCTCGAAGTGTTGGTGGCCTTGCTGTTGCTGGCGCTGGGCATCGCTGGCAGCGCGGCCATGCAACTGGTGGCGCTGCGTGTGGCCTATCAGGACCAGTTACTGGTGCAGGCCAGCCATCTGGCTGGAACGCTGGCCGAACGCATGCGCGCGAATGCCGTCACGGCACGCGATGGCACTGCCGACAATCCCTATCTGTTTGCCTATGACGCGGCCAGCGGCGCAGCGCCGCCCGAGCCGTCGGTGCTGTGTTTCGGCTCTGCCTGCACGCGCCGCCAGCTAGCGCTGTTCGACTGCTATGAAGCGCAATTGCTGGTGTATCGACTGCTGCCCGCTGGCCGCCTGCAGATCTGCCGCGACCAGCACCCACTTACGGCAGGCAAGCTGCAATGGGACTGTGACGGTAGCCCCGATGCGCCACTCGTGATCAAGCTGGGGTGGCACGGCAAACTGGCAGATGGCGCCGCGCAGAATAATGGGGCGCTTGAAGGCACATTAGCTGCACCAGTTCTGGCCATGACGGTACGGGTGCCGTGATGCTGTGCTACGCACGCATACCCAGGCGCAGCTCGGGCCGCACGCTGGTGGAGTTCCTGCTTGCACTGGGCTTGACGGCTTTGCTGGCGTTGCTCGCTAGCGGCCTGCTGCTGGTCGCAGCCCAAGGCTACCGCCAGCACAACGATCAGCAGGACTTGAATGATGGCGCCCAGCAGGCCTTGGCGCTGATCGCGCAGGCGATACGGCAGGCGGCCTATGTGGAGTGGGACAGCGGCGTCGCACCTGTGGGCTGGGCAGGCGATGTTGCCGCTGCGGTGAGTGGCCTCGATAGCCGTAGCCTCTCGCCGGATGGTGACGGTATCGCTACGCCATTGCCCGGCGTGGCGCATGGCAGTGATGTACTGGCCTTGCGTTATGCCGGTTCGGGTAGCGGGGCTACCGGTGATGGTTCCAGTGTCAATTGTGCCGGTTTTGGTGTCGCCGCACCGGCTACGCCTGCGGCGCAGGGCTGGAGCATCTTCTATGTGGCGACCGATGCGAGCGGGGTGGCGGAATTGCGCTGCAAATATCGCTCGGCAGCGGGTTGGGGCAGTGATGCGCTGGTGCGCGGCGTCGAGAGCTTTCAGGTGTTGTATGGCGTGGATACGGATGTGCCGGCCGATGGTATCCCCAATGCCTACTTCAGCGCATCTGCTGTCGATGGACTCGATGCCGCGCTGGAACTGGAAGGCGCTGATGCGGTCCAGCGGCAGGCCGACCTGCGGCGCAAGACTTACTGGAAGCGCGTAGCCAGCATACGCGTGGCGCTGCTGTTGCGCAGCGCGCTGGCGACGCGGGTCGATACGGGCAGCCGTCGGTTCGATCTGTTTGGTGCCGATTATGCAGATGGGCATGGCGAGGACGAGGGTGTGCGCATCGATGAACGCAGGCTGCCGCAGGCGCAGCGGCGGCTGAGCCGCGTCATGCTGGGTGCCACCGTCGCATTGCGCAATACGCGGGGCTAGCCATGCGCGGGCGCACCCAGCAGGGCATGGCGGTGCTGCTTAGTCTGGTGTTGCTGGTGATTGTGCTGTTGCTGGGCACTTCGGCAGCGCAGCTAAGTTTGCAGGGCACGCGGTCGGCACGGGCCGCGCGCGATAGGGACGTGGCATTTCAGGCAGCGGAGGCAGCTGTGGCGGATGCAGAACATGATCTGGAGAATGGCACGGCAGTGCTTACGCCTTGCGTGCAGGTACCTGCATGGCAAAAGGTCGATGTCTCGGGGCGGGAGGATGATGGTGCCTGCAGTGTGGAATATGGTGCCCGCACGGGCGCCAGTTTCGATGCGGCCGACGGAGCGCTGCCTTTCAAGCGGCCCCGCTACCTGATAGAGCGGCTGGTTTGCCACCAGCCCGGTGATGATGCGGCGGCTGGCGCGGCGCCGCATTATTGCTATCGCGTCACTGCGATAGGCTTCGGACCACAACCGGATACGGAAGTGGTTTTGCAGACTGTCTATAGTCGCGGTGAATGAGGGGGCGACATGGCTAAGCTGACGATCCTTTTTCGCTGGTGCATACAGGCTGCACAGGGTTGGCTGTTGGCCTCGCTGGTGTTGTGTCTGGGTGCGTGCGCGTTGATGGCTGGCGCTGCCCGCGCGGCGCCGCCTGTCGCGCCACTCGCATCGGAGCCGCTGACGGTGGCCTGCCGCGCTGCGGATGGTACGAGCAGCACAGGTAACACTGGCGGCGCAGGTAGCACCGGCAGGGTGGCAGGTGCGACGGCGTACTTCCCCGCGCCGCGTGGCGATGCTTCCGCTGGCACGTGGCTGGCGGCCAGCGTGGATCAGCGTGACTGGAGTGGTTACTTTGCACGCTACGTGCTGCCGCCCGATGGTGCGGGTGGCGCCGCTCTAGGGCAAGCCGTGGCCCCGTTATGGGAGGCCGGACAAGTATTGACGGGTGATAGCACTCATCCGCCGCAACCTGCGCCTGATGCACGGCACATCTACACGGCGCAGATAGACCGCAGCGGCGCCATGCTAGGCCAGCCATTTATCTGGTCAGCGCTGTCGCCAGCGCAGCAAAAGCTGCTGGATAAGCGCGGGCCTGCGGCGCGTCAGCCAGATGGACTGGGCGAGCGGCGGCTGGACTATCTGCGCGGCATACGCAGCGACGAGGGCCATCCGTTTCGGCGCCGTCAGAGTCTGCTGGGTGACGCGCTACACAGCACGCCGGTGTTGGTGGCCGCCCCATCGGACGCCATACAGGATGAAGCGTATGCGGCTTTCCGTCAGCGCTATGCGCATCGTCGTGCTCTGGTGTATCTGGGGGCAAATGACGGCATGCTGCATGCGTTTGATCTGGCCGACGGGGTGGAGCGCTACGCCTATGTTCCGAATGCGCTGATGCCTTATCTGAGCCTGCTCGGCGATCCCGCCTATGTACACCGTGCCTACGTCGATGGCCCCATGGTGGCGGGCGAGGTGAAGCTGGCGCAAGGCTGGCGCAGCGTGTTGCTGGCATCCTTTGGCGCCGGAGCGCAGGGTTTGTTTGCGCTCGATGTAACAGACCCTGAAGCGCTTGATGCGGGCAGCGCCCTGTGGGAGTTCACCGATGCGGATGATCCCATGGCCGGCAATATCCTGAGCCCACCTCAGCTCGCGCGGGTGCAGGGACACGCGGGTAGCGAACTGGCGGTGGCAGTGGTTGCGAGCGGCATGAACAACTACAGTGCTGACGGCCATGCCAGCAGCGCCGGCAAGGGCGCCTTGTTCCTGCTGGCGCTAGACAAACCACGTGCGCAGGGCTGGCGCCTGAACAGCAATTACTTCCGTCTCATCGCGCCGATTACCGATCCGGTGCTGGCCAACGGACTAGGCGCGCCCGCCTTGCTGGCCGACCGCGCTGGCTTGCTGCGCTTTGCCTATGCGGGCGATATGCAGGGCAATCTGTGGCGCTTCGATCTGCACGGTGCGGCTCCGTGGAGTGGCAGCGCCGAGCTGCTATTTACGGCGCGCGACCAGCAGGGCAGACGCCAGCCCATTACTGCACAGCCGTCCATCGTGTATGACGCCGATGGCGCCTATCTGATTCTGTTCGGCACAGGGCGGCTGCTGAACCGTGATGATCTGACGGCAAGCAGCTTCGGCACGCAAACTTTTTACGCCTTGCGCGATAGTCTGGAGCGTCCCGTTTCGGTGATCAGCGGACGACAGCAGTTGATGGAGCGGCAGCTATTTCCTACACAGGGAGGTCTGTTCGATGTGTCTGGCGGCAGGGCGGAAGCGGGCAGCCGTGGCTGGTACATCGATTTCTGGCAGTCGGAACGCACGGGCGAACGCAGCATCGACAGTGCCAGCGTAGTCGATGGAACGGTGGTGTTCACGACGCTAGTACCGGGCGCCACAGCCTGCAGCGCCTCACGCAGCCGCAGTTACGCTTTGAATGCGCTGACGGGGCTGCCAGCCAGCAGCGAGCTGGTACTGAATCCTGCCGTCGCTGAAGTGGGGCTGATGCAACCCGACTATGCGGGCAAGCCCGTGCTGCTGCCCGCCGCACGCCATGCCGATGTGCCGGGGCCGGTCGCGAGTTTCCGGCGCACGCGGGTGCTGACCCAGCTCGCACCGGTGATCGGTACGAGCGGGGCGCTTAACCTGCCAGCGCTGGCACGCATCAAGGTGACAAGGCGGGCTGGACGGCTGAGTTGGCGCGAAGTAAGCAACTGGCGCGAACTGCACGAGGCGGCGAAATGAGTACACGACACAGGCGCGCTTTCAGTCTGCTCGAGCTGATGATCGTGCTGGCCATCATTTCCATCCTGATGGCGCTGGCCTTGCCCGCCTATCAGCAGGCAGTGATCCGTGCGCGCCGCACGGAAGCGCAGGTGGCCTTGTGGCAGTTGCTACAGCAACAGGAACGGTTTTACACGCAGACCAATTCCTATCAAGCTTTTTCGGCCAGTGCGAACGAGCCGGAAGCGCGCCAGTTCAAATGGTGGAGCGGTAGTGGCGCTACCAGCAGCGCTTATGAAATCGAGGGCAAGGCTTGTGATGGCGAACAGATCAACGCCTGCATACAGCTCGTTGCCACGCCCGGTACCAGCAAAGTGGACGGCCGCTTTCGTGACGTGGCCTGTCAGCAGCTCATACTGACCAGCCGTGGCAGGCAGTCGGCCAGTGGAACTGAAGTGCGTTGCTGGCCTTAGTCCGTTGAGTCTGGTGCGCTGGTCAGCGGGTTGGGGGCTAGGGCTGCAGAGGAGGGATGAGCGATGGCGTGTGTGTTGAACCGCAGCGCAGACTGGCACAGCACGCGCAGTGCTGGCCGCACGCTGGTGGAAACCATGGTGGTGCTGGCACTGCTGGCGCTGGTGCTGACGCAGGCCGTGCCGGCCTACCAAACCATCCTGCAGCGGCAGCAGTTGCACACCACGGTCAATGATATGCTAGCGGCGCTACGGCTGGCCCGGACACATGCAATGGCACGCGGCGGCCCCGTTCTGCTGGTGCCGCTCGATGGCGAGCGCGGCGCATGGCAGCATGGCTGGGTGGTGTTTGTGGACCGCAATGGCAATCGCCGTCCCGATGGCGATGAAAGCATCTTGTTGCGGCATGCCCCTGTGGCTGGCAGTCTGACCATACGTTCGGCCTTTTCCAGCGCAGCAGTGCCCGTCTATCTTGCTTATAATGCTGCTGGACGGCCCTGCAATGCCGGCAACAGTCTGGCGGCCCGCTGGGGCACGCTGACGCTGCGGCAGGGTGAAAATGTGCGCAACATCAAAATCAATATGCTGGGCCGGCTACGCGTCTGCGATCCGGTGCAGGAAGGGGCTAGCTGCGCTAGCGTGAGTGAATAGGGCTTTATGAAAATCAGCAACGATCTGCAGGGTATGACGCTGGCGCTCGAATGGGCCGCACGCGGACTGTACACCACCTCGCCCAATCCGCATATCGGTTGCGTGATCGTGCGCGATGGCGAAGTGCTGGGCGCAGGCGTCACCCAGCAGGCCGGCAGCGACCATGCCGAGATACAGGCACTCAAGGATGCACAGGCGCGCGGCCATGATGTGCGCGGCGCCACGGCCTACGTCACGCTGGAACCCTGCAATCACTATGGCCGCACGCCGCCGTGCTCCGATGCGTTGGTGCGCGCCGGTCTGGGCCGCGTGGTGGCAGCGATGGAAGACCCCAATCCGCTGGTAGCGGGGCAGGGCATGGCCAAGCTGGCGGCAGCCGGCATCGCCACCAGTGTAGGGCTGCTGGCCGAGCAGGCGTATGAATTGAATATCGGCTTCTTCTCGCGCATGACGCGCGGTCTGCCATGGGTGCGCATGAAGAGCGCGGCCAGCCTGGATGGCATGACGGCGTTGCATAATGGCCAGAGCCAGTGGATTACGGGGCCGGAAGCGCGCGCCGATGGCCATGCCTGGCGCGCCCGCGCCTGCGCCATCCTGACCGGCATAGGCACCGTCAAAGCCGACGACCCGCAGCTCAATGTGCGCGCCGTTGAAACGCCGCGCCAGCCGCGCCGCATCGTGGTCGATAGCCGGCTGGAAATCGACCTGAGCGCCAAGGTGCTGCAGGGGGGCGGCACGTGGATAGCGGCTGCGCAGCCCGATGTGGAAAAGCAGGCGGCGCTGGCCGATCTGGGCGCGGAAGTTATCCTGCTGCCGAATGCCAGCGGCAAGGTCGATCTGGCGGAACTGATGCGCGAACTGGGGCGGCGCCAGATCAACGAGCTGCATGTGGAAGCCGGTGCCAAGCTCAATGGTTCGCTGATCCGCGCGGGCTGTGTGGACGAACTGCTGGTGTATCTGGCGCCCACCTTGCTCGGTGATGCGCAAGGCATGTTTGCTTTGCCGGCGCTGACGCAGTTGAGTGAGCAGCGCCGTTTGAAATTCCACGAGATCCAGCAGATCGGTGCTGATCTGCGTATCCTTGCACGGTTTATTTAACATTTATCTTCAACATTAAGACTACAACGCTATGTTCACTGGAATTGTCGCCGCTATCGGCAAAATCGAATCCGTTACCCCGCTCGTAGGCGGCTCGTTTGCAGGTGTGCGCCTGAATGTTCACGCGGGCGGCCTGCCGCTGGCCGATGTGGCGCTGGGCGACTCGATCGCCATCAACGGCGCATGCATGACGGTGGTGGAAAAGGATGACAGCAGCTTCCGCGTCGATGTGTCGCGCGAGAGCCTGAATTGCACCGTGGGGCTGGATACGCTGACGGAAGTGAATCTGGAAAAGGCACTGACGCTGAACGAACGTCTGGGCGGCCATCTGGTGTCCGGCCACGTTGATGGTCTGGGCGTGGTGCGCAAGTTCGAGCCTATCGGCGAATCGTGGGAGCTGGTGATCGAAGCGCCGCGCGAGCTGGCCAAGTTCCTCGCTTTCAAAGGCTCCATTGTGGTGAATGGCGTATCGCTGACGGTCAACCGGGTGGAAGACATCGGTAGCGGTGCGGAGCTGGTCTGCCAGTTCTCGATCAACCTGATTCCGCACACCATTGCCATGACCACGCTCAAGCATCTGTCCGCAGGCAAGCAGGTGAATCTGGAAATCGACCTGATCGCGCGCTATGTGGAGCGCATGGTTTCCGTGGGCGCAGCGGGCAAATAAGCCCGGGCAGCCAGTTTTCCGCCGTAAAAGCTTGATATTCTGACCAGATCGGTCCGATAAAACCGGGGATTTAGTCTATAAAATCAGCCTTTTGCGGTGGTGCTTGCGTAAATCCTTTAAAATAGCGGGCTGTTCTAGCTTCGCTACAAAGGATTTAACATGTCAATTTCCAGCACCGAAGAAATCGTCGCCGAATTGCGCGCAGGCCGCATGGTGATTCTGGTCGATGAGGAAGACCGGGAAAACGAAGGCGATCTGGTGCTCGCGGCGGATTTTGTCACGCCGGAAGCCATCAATTTCATGGTCACGCATGCGCGCGGTCTGGTCTGCCTGACCCTGACCGAAGAACGCTGCGACCAGTTGAACCTGTCGATGATGTCGGCCCGTAACGGCACCGCCTTCGGCACCAATTTCACCGTCTCGATCGAAGCGGCCGAAGGCGTGACCACCGGTATTTCCGCCGCCGATCGCGCGCGTACCATTCAGGTTGCGGTAGACAAGAATACCGAACCTAGCGACATCGTCCAGCCGGGCCACATCTTCCCGCTGAAAGCGCAAAAAGGCGGCGTGCTGATGCGCGCTGGCCATACCGAAGCCGGTTGCGATCTGACCGCCATGGCGGGCCTGACGCCTGCCTCGGTGATCTGCGAAATCATGAAGGCCGATGGCACCATGGCACGCCTGCCGGACTTGCTGGAATTTGCCAAAGAACACAATCTGAAAATCGGTACCATTGCGGACCTGATCCAGTACCGTAGCCGCAATGAATCGCTGGTGGAAAAAGTCGGCGAGCGCACGCTGAAAACGGCGCAGGGCGAGTTCCGCATGATCGCCTACCGCGACAAGCCTAGCGGCTCGGCCCACCTGGCGCTCGTGCATGGCGAGATGGACAAGCACAAGGAAACGCTGGTGCGTGTACACCAGCCGGTGTCGATACTCGATGTGCTGGAATCGGAAGCGACCACCCACTCGTGGAATCTGTCGTCCTCGCTGGCTGCGGTCAAAGCTGCCGAGCGTGGCGTGATCGTGCTGCTGAATTGCGAAGAAACTGCCGAACAGTTCTTCTCCCAGTTTGCCGCGCTCGACAAGCCGGAAGTCAAGCCTAAGGGCCGCGCTGCCAGCATGGACCTGCGCAGCTACGGTATCGGTGCGCAAATACTGCGCGAAGTCGGCGTCTGCAAGATGCAGCTGCTGGCCAGCCCGCGCAAAATGCCATCGATGACGGGCTTCGATCTGGAAGTGACCGGCTATCTGGCCAAACCTAACTGATACACCCACCTTACCCACCTAAAAAGAGGCCTCACATGACCGTAGGTAGCTATGAAATCAATCTGTCCGGCGACGGACTGCGCGTCGGCATCGTTCAAGCCCGTTTCAATGAAGACGTTTGCCACGGCCTGCTGTCGGCCTGTTTGGCCGAGCTCAAGCATCTGGGCGTAGAAGACGAAGACGTTCTGCACGTGACCGTGCCGGGCGCACTGGAAGTGCCACTGGTACTGCAAAAAATGGCAGAATCGCAGCAGTTCGACGCCCTGATCGCATTGGGCGCCGTGATCCGCGGCGAAACCTATCACTTCGAACTGGTGTCGAATGAATCGGGCGCCGGCATCACCCGCATCGGCCTCGATTATGGTATTCCTATCGCTAACGCCATCCTGACCACGGAAAACGATGAGCAGGCGGAAGTGCGTATGGCCGAGAAGGGCGCGGATGCAGCGCGTGTAGCAGTAGAAATGGCGAACCTGACCATTGCTCTGGAAGAGCTGAATCAGGATCAGGGCGACGACGAGTAAGTTGCGCTGTAAAACGGCCGGATGTGCCGGTATGCGCCGGCGCATCAGGCCGGATTTTGTAAGAATTGAAGAATAGGTATAACCATGACAGATAAAGCATTGCACGCCAACCCTAGTAAAAACCGTACGCCGCGCCACCGCGCACGTGAGTTTGCGTTGCAGGGTTTGTATCAGTGGCTGCTGAATAACGAAGATGCGGCCACCGTGGTCAACAACATCCGTTCCGCACACGGCTTCGACAAGGCTGACGGCGACCACTTCTCGGCCCTGCTGTACGGCGCCATCAAGGATTCCGTGGCCCTGCGCGACACTTTCGCACCGTTGGTAGACCGTGGCGTGGCCGAGTTGTCGCCGATCGAGCACGCTGTGCTGCTGATCGGTGCCTACGAACTGAAGAACAATCTGGAAATTCCATATCGCGTCGTTATCAACGAAGCCGTGGAACTGACCAAATCGTTCGGCGGTATCGACGGTCACAAATACGTCAACGGCGTGCTCGACAAACTGGCCGCCAAACTGCGTCCGGAAGAAGTGGCCGCCGACAAAAAGCGCTAAGCTGCCCGCTGCCCTATCTCAAGCCACCGCCTGCGGTGGCTTTTTTTATGTCTGCGGAGTACCGGCTGGCGCTACTGCCGAGTGCCTGCGGCGGGGCCGCGGCGTGAGCGTTTGACTTTATTTAATCGGCAACAGAGAATCGCTTGTTATTTAATTAATGTCGAGGTGGCATTATTGACCAGTACTTTCAAACCGAGCCGCGCTGGCGGCGCCGTGGCTGGCTGGCGCTTATCGTCACGGCCCACGTGCTGGCAGTGTGGTGCTGGCAAGCCCCGCAGCACCAGCCTGTGCCCCGTGCGGCCGTACAGACCACGCTGACCTATATTTTGCTGCCCAGCGCGCCAAAGCCGCCCGACCGGCCGGCACGCACGCCGGAGCCGCGCCGCGCGCCTGCGCTGGCGATCCGGCCGCAGCTGCCGCCGTCGGCAGCCGTGCCGACGGTTCAATCGACTGAGCCGGCTGTTCAGGCGCCCGCTGCACCGTCCATGACGCTGGTCACGCCGCCGGCCGATCCGTTTGCCCTGCCGCCCAAAGCAGCGCAGGAGGAAGATGCGCTGCTGCGCGCGCGCCGTAGTGCCGGCGCGGTGGATAAGCAGCTGCGCAAAGAAGCATGGAACCCGCGCGACAAGAAAATCGCCAATGACCGTACCGTGCTGGCCGAAAAACTGGCCGGTGCCTACACGGGTTCGGACGGCATGACGCAGGAGAGCGTGACGCTGGATGATGGCCGGGTGATGACGCGCATCCGTACCGGAGCCGGGACTACCTTCTGCGCGGTCAAGGAGAGCAATGGACTGACGGGAGGGCGTGATCCCTTCCGCGACGGCATACGCACCAAGGTCACGACTTGCGGGCGCTAAGCCCGCTTTGGCCGTCCCGGAAATAAAAAAACCACCTCGCGAGGTGGTTTTTTTATCGGGGTAGCAGTGCTTACAGGCCGGCGATCTGGGTACCGCTAATCGATTTCTCGCTGCTGGCCAGCGGCTGGGCTGGCTTGGCTGGTACGGCAGCCATGACCGGGGTCGTGGTTGGCACTTTCTTGCCGGCCGAAACCATCTTCAGACGCTGGTATTCGGCCAGTACTTTGGAACCGTAGCCATCGTCGTGCTCGAATGCACCAGCGCCGACGTAGCTCTTCAGGCCGGCTTCGACGGAACCGCCACGGGTCACGTAGTCTTTCAGGATCAGCGAGCCGACACGGATGTTGGCCACCGGATTCAGTGCAGCTTGCGTGCCGCCCATGTCCTGGAACTTGTCATGGTGTACTTTCGACATCACCTGCATCAGGCCTTGCGCACCGACCGGGCTTTCCGCGAACGGATTGAAGCCCGATTCGATGGCCATCACGGCCAGAATCAGCAGCGGGTCGAGCTTGATTTCACGGGCCGTCAGATAGGCTGTGGAGACCAGCATATTGGCGGCATCACCCGCCACGCGGTAACGCTTGGACAGCCACGAGGTCACCCATTGCTGCTGTTTCTTGGTGCCCAGCAAGGCGCGTTCTTCGGCCGTCAGCGGCTCGGTATTGGCCACTGGCGCGCTCGACGGGGCTTCCATCAGTTCCGACAGCGGTGGTACCACTACGGCTTCGGTTTCGGCCTCTGGCGCGCGGTTGAGCAGATTGCTCAGGTCTTTGGCCAGTTCTGGACGGACAAACAATACTGCCATCATGATCAGTGCGCTCACGCCGACGATGGTCAGCGTGTGCTGGGCGGTGGCTAATACACCTTTGGCCGATACGCGCGTGTTCGACAACCACGCTGCTGGCTGGCGGGCCATGTTGTGGGCAAGCTGGCTTGCACCGGTAATACGATTAATCATAGACTTCCCCTGAAATGTCCGTAAAAGCGCTTCCCCGCCAGCGTTGTACGCAGCTAATCGGGTGCTAATGCCGTGCATCAGAAATATCATCGTTCTGCGCCGCTGGGAGCGCGCGCTGAACGCCATCATTGCTTGCCTGAGCTGTAGCTTTCTTTGGTACGCCTGGTACTCATTCGAAACGCCATCAGTCGCAATACAACTGCTTTCGGGGGTAAGGCAGACGCCTTTGGCAAACACTCCTTAAAATGTCATGTGGAGCCCCGACTCCGTGAATGAATGAGCAACACTTATTGTGGTTTGCCTATCGCGCTAAACCGTGTTCTCTTCAAGTAGGGCAGATTGTATGAGGCGTTTTATATCAAGTCAATGATAACAAACAGAAGAGCTATAACTTTTAAATCTTACTTTTTTGCTTGCATTGCGTCTAAAACCAATAAAATCAACCACTTGACCTGTCTTTTTAAACAGTATGCTGATTTGAAAGAAAAAGTAAAAAACCGATGAAATATTCCGATCTACGCGATTTCATTTCTCAACTGCAACGAATGGGCGAACTTAAGCCCATTTTGACGCCAGTTTCGCCGCACTTGGAGATGACCGAGGTGTGCGACCGTACTTTGCGCGCGGGCGGACCGGCTTTATTGTTCCAGCATCCGACCGGCCACAGCATCCCTGTGCTGGGGAATCTGTTCGGCACGGAGCGCCGTGTGGCGCTCGGTATGGGCGCGGAAAACGTGAGCGAATTGCGCAAGATCGGCCATGTGCTGGCGCGCCTGAAAGAGCCGGAGCCACCCAAGGGTTTCAAGGACATCATGGGCATGGGCAGCCTGGTCAAAGCCGTGTGGGATATGGCGCCGAAAGAACTACGCGGCGCGCCGTGTCAGGAAATCGTCTGGGAAGGCGCCGATGTGGACCTCGGCAAACTGCCTATCCAGCATTGCTGGCCCGGCGATATCGCGCCGCTGATTACCTGGGGCCTGGTGATTACCAAAGGCCCTAATAAGAAGCGGCAGAATCTGGGCATCTACCGCCAGCAGGTGCTGGGGCCGAACAAGGTCATCATGCGCTGGCTGGCCCACCGTGGCGGCGCGCTGGACTTCCGCGAACACGCGATCCAGAACAAGGGCCAGCCTTATCCTATCTGCGTGGCGCTCGGTGCCGACCCCGCTACTATATTAGGTGCAGTCACGCCGGTGCCCGATAGTCTGTCCGAATACCAGTTCGCCGGCCTGCTGCGCGGCAGCCGTACCGAACTGGTCAAAGCCATCGGCAGCGAACTGCGCGTGCCTGCTTCGGCCGAAATCGTGTTGGAAGGGCATATCTATGCCGATCCGAATCACCCGAGTGGCTACGAGCATGCGCTGGAAGGACCGTATGGCGACCACACCGGCTATTACAATGAGCAGGATAGCTTCCCCGTGTTCACCATAGACCGCATCACCATGCGGCGCGACCCTATTTATCACTCGACCTACACGGGCAAACCGCCGGATGAGCCGGCCATACTGGGGCTGGCGCTCAATGAAGTGTTCGTGCCACTGCTGCAGAAGCAGTTCTCCGAGATTACTGATTTCCACTTGCCGGCCGAAGGCTGCAGCTACCGTATGGCCGTGGTGCAGATTAAGAAGCAGTATGCGGGCCACGCCAAGCGCGTGATGTTCGGCGTATGGAGCTTCCTGCGCCAGTTCATGTACACCAAGTTCATCGTGGTAGTGGACGAGGACGTGAATATCCGCGACTGGAACGAGGTGATCTGGGCGATTACGACGCGCGTCGATCCGACCCGCGATACCACGCTGGTGGATAACACGCCGATTGATTATCTCGACTTTGCTTCGCCCGTCAGCGGGCTGGGCAGCAAGATGGGTATCGACGCCACCAACAAGTGGCCCGGTGAAACCACGCGCGAGTGGGGTACGACGATCACCATGTCGCCCGAGGTAAAGAGCCGTGTCGATCAGATTTGGCAGGAATTGGGGCTGTAAGGTATAATCATCGCGGACGGGCCCCTGCGCATTGTGGCATGGCCAACCTGGTCAGGTCGGGAACGAAGCAGCCACAGCTATTCACCATAAGTGCCGCAGATCAGGCTCGTCTCCTTCGGGATATCAAAAAAGCTGCCATAGGCAGCTTTTTTATTTTCGGCGCCGTCTTATTCGGCATCCAGTTCCGCCTCCAGCGGACGCTCCGAGGCCAGCATGATGGGGTTTTCCTTCATCCACGCCGATTCCGGCTTGAGCCGGATCTGGTGCTTGGCATCCGTGTTGTAGACCGTGTTGCCCACTTTGAGCTGGGCCGGTTTGCCAAACTTGAATACCACCACTTTAATTGTCGGCACGAACAGGCTGAACGCACCTGCCATCTTCTTGATGGCGTGGTTAGACTGCTCCACGCTGCTCATGATGGGCGTGTAGTTCCACTGGTTGCCCGGCGGTAGCGGGGTGGTGACGTCGTAGCCGGTGTTGGATTTCTCCTCTTTTGGCAGACTGGTCAGAATTTTGGTGTCGTCGGTCAGCCATTTCGGGTTGGGGACCAGATTCAGCCGATAGTCTGATGTCAGGGCTGGCAGCGTATGGCGTTCCCCGCCTTGTACCACGGTCAGCACCACATCTTCCGGCTTGTACGCCTTGTTCAGTGGCTTGACGACGAGGAACAGGTTGATTTTGTCGCGCTCGGCAGGCGGGATGGCGTAGAACTTGTCGAGACGCATCTGTTCAACCAGCTTTTTATATGGCACCCATTCGCGTTCTTCTGCGTGGGCGGCGAGGGACAGCAACAGCAGGGGGAGTAGGGCCAGTTTTTTCATTTATTCACGTAGTTAAAAGAAAAACAAATTGTAGGGCGATCTTTGCCAATTACCAATTCCCATCACGCCTTGTTACAATGTTTCTTTTGGCATCGCGACGCTCGCAGTCCTGCAGCGGCTCCCTCGGCCAGTGCTATCTACGGTAAAATCCCAGCATGTCCTATCAAGTCCTCGCCCGTAAATACCGTCCCCGGAACTTCGACACGCTCGTCGGTCAGGAGCACGTAGTCCGTGCACTGACGCATGCTCTGCATAGCGGCCGTCTGCACCATGCTTATCTGTTCACGGGTACGCGCGGGGTGGGCAAGACCACGCTGTCGCGGATACTGGCCAAATCGCTCAATTGCGTGGGGCCGGACGGGCAGGGCGGCATCACCGCCACCCCTTGCGGCGTGTGCGAAGCCTGTACGGCTATCGATGCAGGACGTTTCGTTGACTATATAGAGATGGATGCGGCGTCCAACCGTGGCGTGGACGAGATGGCGCAGTTGCTGGAACAGGCGGTGTACGCACCGAGCAATGCACGCTTCAAGGTCTATATGATCGACGAGGTGCACATGCTGACCAACCACGCCTTCAACGCCATGCTGAAGACGCTGGAGGAGCCGCCCGAGCACGTCAAATTCATATTGGCGACCACCGATCCGCAGAAAATTCCGGTGACGGTGCTGTCGCGCTGCCTGCAGTTCAATCTGAAGCAGATGCCGCCCGGCCACATCATCGGCCACCTCGATAATATTCTGGGGCAGGAAGGCATCAGCTTTGAAGCGCCGGCCCTGCGTCTGCTGGCTGCCGGTGCGCACGGTTCGATGCGCGATGCGTTGTCGCTGACTGATCAGGCGATTGCCTATGCGGCTGGTGCGGTCACGCTCGATGCCGTGCAGGGCATGCTGGGCGCGCTCGACCAGTCCTATCTGATCCGCTTGCTCGATGCGCTGGCCGCCAAGGATGGCGCTGACCTGCTGGCCGTGGCTGATGAAATGGCTACGCGCAGCCTGTCGTATAACGGCGCCTTGCAGGATCTGGGTACGCTGCTGCACCGTATCGCGCTGGCGCAGACGGTGCCGACGGCGTTGCCGGAAGACTTGCCTGAATATGCCGACGTAGTACGCCTTGCCGCCGCCTTCGATGCAGAAGAAGTGCAGCTGTATTACCAGATCGCTGTGCATGGCCGTAACGAACTGGGGCTGGCACCCGATGAATATGCCGGTTTCTCCATGACGCTGTTGCGCATGCTGGCCTTTCGCCCCGGCGTCGGTGGCGCCGAAGGACAAGCCGCCGCTGCGCCAGCGATGACGCGGCAGGCTGCCGTGGCCGCCGTGCGTGCTGCGGCCGCACCGGCCAGCCGTGCTGCCTCCCATGTACAGGCCAGCCATGCCAGTGTGACGCCGCCTTCCGTGGTGGCCGGTGCTGCTGCCGCGCTGGCCGCGGCTGAAGCCCCACCAGTATCCCGTCCGATGCCGCCTATGCCGGCAGCTGCGACTGTTGTCGCCGCTCCTGTGGCTACGGTGGTTGCGGCACCAGCGCCTGCTGCTGTCGCACCGGCTCCCGCAGCGGCAGTACCAATGAGTCCTGCGCGCGCCGCTATCAATGCAGCGCTAGAAGCGGCCCGGGCAGCATCGCGCCCTGGCGCCCGCTCCGGCGCGGCATCGACACCGTCGGCAGCGGCACCCGCAGTAACGGCGCCAGCACCTGCATCGGCGGCGCCTAGTTCGATGATGGCGGCTCCGGCGCATACACCGCCGGCAGCACAGCCTGCACCACCGTCGTCCCCCTTTATGCAGACGCAACCAGTTGTGGCCGCACGTCCGGCACCATGGGACGATTTGCCCGCAGGTGATACGCAGGCGGCTGTGCTGGAAGCGCCGCCGCAGGCAGTCGCGGTGGCACAGACTCAGCCAACCGCTGCTGCGCCAGCAATGCAGCGTGCTGCTGCACCATCCCGTCCTGCTGACGATGAAGACGATCTGCCGCCATGGGTGACGGAATTTTCCGACGATAGCGCCGTGGCACCAGCCGGCATGCCGGCCTATATGAATGAAGCGCCACAAGGCTATGCCGACGAAGCGCCTGCGGTGGTGATGCCAGCGCGTGCACTGGCGGCGCCCGCCAAAGCACCGTATGCCTATGTGATTACACCTGTGCCGGAACTGAACTGGGACGGTAACTGGCCGGCAGTGGCGGCGACGTTGCCGCTGCGAGGCGTGGCCCAGCAACTGGCCATGCAGGCCGAACTGATTTCCTGCAGCATGGACGGCAATGCCGTCGTGTTCAAGCTGCGCGTGCCGATCGAAACCTGGCGTACGCCGGGCAATGTCGAGAAGCTTAACGCGGCCCTTAACGAGCGCTTCGCCCGCACCGTGCGGGTCGATACCGAGTTAGGCCCCGTGTGGTACACGGCCAGTGCCGAAGCGCAGGCGCACCGCGAGGCTTGCCAGAAGGCGGCCGAACAGACGGTGGCGCAAGACCCGTTTATCAATGCCATGATCCGTGAATTCGATGCCTGGGTCGTCCCCGGCACGATCGTGCCGCCGCCAAGCTCGGCGACACTGCACTGATCATTCTTTACCCTTTTAATCCACGGAGTATTCCAACATGATGAAGAACCAACTGGCTGGCCTGATGAAACAGGCGCAAGCAATGCAGGACAATATGAAAAAGGCGCAGGACGCACTGGCGCTGGTGGAAGTGGAAGGCCAGTCCGGCGCAGGTCTGGTCAAGGTCGTGATGACCTGCAAAAATGACGTCAAGCGCGTTTCCATCGATCCATCGCTGCTGGCGGACGACAAGGACATGCTGGAAGATCTGGTGGCCGCTGCCTTCAACGACGCCGTGCGCAAAGCCGAAGCCACTTCCGCTGAAAAAATGAGTGGCCTGACTGCTGGCATGAATCTGCCAGCCGGCTTCAAGATGCCTTTCTAATCCGCTGCGCGCCGGCCCATGTCCAAATCGCTGGAGTTTCTGACGGAAGCTTTGCGCCGTCTGCCCGGTATCGGTCCCAAGTCGGCGCAACGGATGGCTTTTCATCTGCTGCAGCATGACCGCGAAGGCGCGGACATGCTGTCGCGCGCCTTGCAGCAGGCGGTGAGCGCGGTGCACCACTGCGCGCTGTGTAATACCTTCACCGAAGAAGAAGTCTGCGATACCTGCAGCGATGAGCAGCGCGAGCGCCATCTGCTGTGCGTGGTCGAGACACCTGCCGATCAGCTCATGATCGAACAGACCCTGACCTACAAGGGCCTGTACTTTGTTCTGATGGGACGCTTGTCGCCGCTGGATGGCATAGGCCCCAAGGACATCCATCTGGAAAAACTGCTGGCCCGCGCCGCTGATGGTCTGGTGACGGAAGTGGTACTGGCCACCAATTTCACCAACGAAGGCGAAGCCACGGCGCACTACATCAGCGAAATGCTGAAGGCGCGCGGTCTGCGCGTGAGCCGTCTGGCGCGCGGTGTGCCTGTTGGTGGCGAACTCGAATACGTGGACGCGGGCACCATCGCCCGCGCCATGCTGGACCGAAGGGCTACGTGATGACGTCGAAGCAGGCCATGCCGCTGGCTGGCATCAAGGTACTGGAACTGGGCACGCTGATTGCGGGCCCTTTTTGTGCGCGCATGCTGGGTGAATTTGGCGCCGAAGTGATCAAGGTGGAGTCGCCGCAGGGCGGCGATCCTATCCGCACCTGGCGCGTGCTCAAGGATGGCACGTCGCTGTGGTGGTCGGTACAGTCGCGTAACAAGAAATCGCTGACGCTTAATATGAAGAGCGAAAAAGGCCGCGAGATCGCGCGCCAGCTGGCGCTCGAAGCCGACATCATCATCGAGAACTACCGCCCCGGCGTATTGGAGAAATGGGGCATGGGCTATGAACAGCTCAAGGCCATCAATCCCGCCACCATCATGGTGCGTTTGTCGGGCTTCGGCCAGACGGGCCCGATGAAGGACTTGCCCGGCTTTGGCGCCATCGGTGAATCGATGGGCGGGCTGCGCTATGTGTCCGGCCATGCCGACCGTCCGCCCGTGCGGGTGGGCGTGTCCATCGGTGATTCGGTGGCGGCGCTGCATGGCGTGATCGGCGCCATGATGGCGCTGCGTCATCGCGATGTGACGGGCGGCCGCCTCAATGGCGAAGGCCAGATGGTGGACGTGGCGCTGTATGAATCCGTGTTCAATCTGATGGAATCGCTGGTGCCGGAATACGACCACGCCGGTGTGGTGCGCGAGCGTACCGGTGGCGCCTTGCCCGGCATCGTGCCATCGAATACCTACACCACGCGTGATGGCGAGAATATCGTCATTGCCGGTAATGGCGACGCCATCTTCAAACGGCTGATGCTGGCCATAGGCCGCATCGATATGGCTGGCGATCCCGAACTGGAACGCAATGATGGCCGCGTCAAGCGCACCGAAGAAATCGACGGTGCGATACAGGCCTGGTGCGACACCATGGAGATCGATAGCGCGCTGACGGTGCTGAAAGCGGCCGATGTCCCGGCAGGGAAAATCTACTCGGTGCGCGATATGATGACGGACCCGCAGTTCCTGGCGCGCGAGATGTTCGAGCAGCACCAGTTCGCTGATGGTACGCCCGTCAAGCTGCCGGCCATTTCGCCCAAGCTGTCGGCCACGCCGGGGCAGACGCGCTGGATAGGCCCGGCACTGGGCCAGCACAACGAAGAAGTGCTGCAGTCGCTGGGCTACAGCGCGGAACAGATCGCTGCGCTGAAACAGGACGGCGTGCTTTAACGCCGCCGCAGGGCTGCGCTGCGCCAGGCAGCGCTCAGGCTCGCGGGTAGGCTGAGGTCTGCACTCAGGTAGGCATCGTCGATGCCGAAATCATGCACGCGCCGGTAGCCGTGCCGGTTGAGTAAGCGTTCGATCTTGTCACGCACGGGCTGGCGGTTATGCTCGACCGTCAGCACGCGGAAGCGGTAGTGCTCGAACGGGAAGCCGCGCAGTATGGCCAGCTCCGAGCCTTCCGTATCCAGACTCCAGTAATCGATCACGGCAGGCGCTGCGCAGGCCTGTAGCAGCTCGCCTATGCTGCGCGTGTGCTTGCGTACGCTGGCAGGCTGGGCACCATAGCAGCGCTGCACATAGCGCCACATCATGGCGGAATAGTGGCGGCGTATGCCGCCTAGCATGCCGGCGCCTTCGACAAATTCCACTTCGCCTGACGTCTGATCCAGACAGTCGGGCAGACACAGACAGCGCCGGTTGTTCTGCAAGGCGGCGAAGTAGCGGGCATTCGGTTCCACGCAGATGCCGTGCCAGCCATAGTCGCGCTCCAGCAGCAGGGTATTGCTGGAGGTGATGCCGTCGGTGGCGCCCGTGTCGAGAAAATAGCCGCCGCGCAGGCCGTTCAGCACCTGCAGTACAAAATAGTCCTGCCCTAGCTGCGATGCCATGGCTAGCCTCTGCGCTGGCGACGCAGTGCTGCTGAACGCCAGCCGCGTTCAAACTGGGGCTGGAGTCGGGACTGGGCCGGCTGTGTATCGTCCTGATGGCGCTGGCCGTACAGCAGAGTGACGTTGATGCGGCGGCTTTCATAGTCGTCGCGAAAGTGGCAGCGTGCCGTGCCATGGAACAGATCGGAATCGAAGATGATGGCGCGATTCTGCCGGTAGGGGATGTAGTAGGCCCGGGCGCCGCTGGCGCTCAGGTAGCGGCGTATCTGTTCGGGGCGGCGGTTGTATTCTTCGAATTGCCAGTCCGCTGGTGCTGCCACGTCGTAGATGTGCATGCCGCCGCTGGCCGGATCGAGGTTGGCCTGATCGGGCGTGATCCAGAAATTCACGTTGACGGCGGCAAAGTCGGCATTGACATCATCGCCTGGCATGTCGGCCGGATATTTGTAGGCCCAGAGCTGGGTGAGGCGGTAGCGTGGACGGATGATGGCGGGCAGTGCGGCGTACAGGGCGGTGGCTAGCTGATCGAGCAGGGCGCAGCGCAGCCCTTGATGGTACAAAGCGCCTAGGCGGCCATGCGAGTAGCGCAGCGAATTCCAGATCATCGATTCCAGACAGTAGTTGCGCAGGCTGGCCAGTGCGGGGCGCGCAAGGAAGTCGTCGATGATGACGATGTGGGGCTGCCGCGCAAAATATGCCTGTTCCACTGCGCTGGCGTGCCACTGGCCCAGCGGTTCAACTACGGCTGCTGCAGGGCGCCGGTGCAGAGTGCGGTTGTAGATGCTGCCTATGGCTTGCAGCTCTGCTGCGCTCCATTGCTGCCGTTTGCTGACGCCTTCGGCCACGAGCTGGTCGGCTAGCTGACGGTAGCGGGCGGCCATGGCGTGGTAGGCGGGATCGAGCAGGCCGCGCATGCCCAGATAATCGAACTGGTCGGCATCGTGGCGCAGCTTGGCGACGGTAAGCGGCGCGGTCGGCATCGTCGCAGATGGCGCGGGCATGGGCAGGGCGGACATGGCGCGCTCAGTTCTGCTCGTGCAGCAGTTGTGACAGGGTTTCGGGTATGTGGATGTCGTCCAGCCATGCGGCCTGCATCACTTCAGCGATCATTTCCTGCCAGTGGCTGGCAATGACGTTGCGGATGGCGTCGTCATGGTAGAGCCGCTGGCACATCTGGCACTGGTGAGCGTACATGCCTTCCCAGCGTATCGTCGGATCATGGGTGGCGGCCCATGCCACCACTTTGGCGGGACCCTGATAGTGTATCCACAGTTTGAGGAAATCCTGCTCGGCTTCGCTGATGGCGTGTTGCAGGCAGTGCGCTTCTGCGGTGGTGCTGACATTCAGCTCTGGGATGACGCGCAGGCCCAGCCCGCAGCAAGCGCCTACGCGGCCATCGGCTTGCAGCGTGTAGGTTTTCAGCACGCTGGTGCAGCCGCCGCGCATGGCGGCAGCCTGTACGTCGCAGGCCACGCCTTGCGGGTACTGGTACACGGTGCTGTGGTTGAGCGGCATCCACGGACTGCTCAGTATGGTCAGATAGCTGCGCTGCTGCAGCGTCAGGCTCTGTAGCAACGGATGGTCTTGCAGCGATTCCGGCGTGACGGTGCGTTCATCTTTCAGTTCCATCATCACGTGGGTGCGCAGCTTGCGCTGGCAGGCGGCCACGCAGGCGTGCGCCACCCGTTGCAGCGGAATGTAGCGAATATGTTCGTCGCCCGTGCTGTAGTTGATTTCCGATAGGCCGGCCGCCATCAGTGCGGCCAGCTTGTCGTGCGCAACGGCTGTGCTGGTAGCCCAGTGGGCATTGGTCACCAGCCTTACAGGCAGACGATAGCTGGCGGCACGCTCTATGCCACGCAGCAGGGTGGCCCATTCCAGCGTCGCTTCGCCGCCCGTGAAAACCACGTTGCAAAAGCCAAGTGCGTGGGCTTCGTCGATGGCGGCCAGCACTGTGTCCAGATCGAGGTGGGCACGCTCGCGCGGGCTGGATAGGGTGCCGCAGTCGGCGCAGGCGGCCGGACAGGTAAAGGTCGGCATGATGGATAGTGTGCGGCGGCGTTGCGGCAGCGGCGCGGCGCGGGCGTCAGCGGGTTTCATACATTTGTACTTCGCTGAGGTTGAGCAGGCCGCGTGTCTCCAGCGTGATGGCGTACTGCACCAGTGCTTCGATGGTGACGCGCACATATTCCTGTCCCCGATAGGGATCGTATTCGGAATTGTCGGTGCCGGTATCGGTACCGTCATCCGTGCCTTCATCGGTGCCGGTGTCCGTACCCGTATCTGTTCCTGTGTCGGTTCCTGTATCGGTGCCCGTGTCGGTGCCCGTATCCGTTCCCGTATCAGTGCCTGTATCCGTGCCTGTATCCGTGCCAATATCGGTGCCCGTGTCCGTGCCAGTATCTGTCCCGGTGTGGGTACCGGTCTGGGTGCCCGTATCCGTACCTACTTCCGTACCTTCATCCGTACCGGGGCCGGTGCCTATGGTGGCCGAGCTGTGCTCGAAATTCTGCGTGCTGTTGGAATCGTTGATGGTGCGGTGATCGGTAGGGACAAGGAAGCCCGATGCAAAGATGGGGCTGCTGGTGAACAGCATGGCCTGCTCCATGCCGCCCAGTGCAAAAGGTGATTCGCGTTCCATGGCAGCGCGGATCAGGGCAATGATGGCGTGTTCGTCACCGTATTTGATGACGGCATTGCCGAAGGCTGTCATGAACTCGCTGCGCGAGGGTGTGCGCTGCTGGTGTTCACCCGCGTAGTTGCGCAGCCAGTGGCGCATTTGCCGGTTGGCCAGCACGGCATAGACTAGCTGATTGCTGACGGAAGCGCGCTGCGGCGGCAGATCCATGCCTTCCGCATAGTCGGCCAGTACCTGTGCGGGATCGGTAATGAATTGTTCGCGCAGCAGGTAGTCATGGGCCATGGCTTTGAACAGCGCCTCTACCCGGCGGGCGATGGCTGCCGCATGCAGCACCAGCGGTTTGCGGCAGGCCGGTCGCTCCGGTGCAAACACCAGACGGAAAGAATGTTCTTGCTGGTCCATAGTGCCTCCTGTGCTGAGCAGATCCGAGTCTGTTCAGCATAGAAGGGCAGTAAAAACATCATGCGACGCGGCTCAATGCTGTTCGGGGAACTTGCCGCTCGCTGAGCTGTCGCCACTATCGCTGCGGTCGCTGCCATCGAGGACGGGACGTTGGGCCAGCATCAGTGCAATGTTTTCCGGCGGCGAAGGATGGCCCAGATAATAGCCCTGCACCATATCGCAGCCGCACTGTTCCAGCATGCGCAGCTGTTCGTTGGTCTCTACGCCTTCCGCCACCACATTCAGCTTCAGGCCATGTGCCATGGCGATGATGGCACGGGTGATGGCGGCATTCTCGCTGTCCTGCGGCAGCCCCGTGATGAAGCTGCGGTCTATCTTCAGGGCGCTGACGTTGAAGCGCTTCAGATAGCTCATCGATGAATAGCCGGTGCCGAAATCGTCGATCGCCAGATACACACCGATGGCGCGCAGGCGCTCCAGCGTCTGCATGGTGGCGCGCGCATCGTCCATCAGCGTGCCTTCGGTCAGTTCCAGCTCCAGCAGTTCGGCCGGCATGCCGCTGTCCTGCAGCGCGGAGAGCACGATCTGGCTCAGGTTCTCGTCCTTGAACTGCTTGGCCGACAGGTTCACGGCGATGCGCAGCGGACGGTCGTCGCTGATCTGCCACTGGCGCGCCTGTTGGCAGGCCGTGCGCAGCACCCATTCGCCGATCGGCACTATCAGCCCGGTTTCCTCGGCCAGCGGAATGAACTCCGTAGGCGATATGATGCCGCGCTCGGGATGTCGCCAGCGTACCAGCGCCTCGACGCTGACGATGGTGGCGCTGCTGACATCGATCTGGGGCTGGTACAGCAGGTATAGCTCCTGATTCTGCAGCGCCTTGCGCAAGCCCACTTCGAGCTGGACGTGGCTCATGATCTGCATGGTCAGCGAGGAGCTATACATCTTGGCGTTGTTCTTGCCGCAGTTCTTGGCGTGGTACATGGCCGTGTCGGCAAACTTCAGCAGGCTGCTGCAGTCTTCGCCGTCGTCGGGGTAGAGCGAGATGCCGATGCTGGCCGTGACGAAGATTTCGTGGCTGTCCAGCTGGAAGGGGCGGCACATGGCATCCTTGACGCGCTGGGCCACGGCCAGCGCATCGTCAACCCGTTCCAGATCGGGAATCAGGATGGTGAATTCGTCGCCGCCCAGACGTGCCAGATTGCTGTCGTCGGCCTCGGTGCGCGACACCAGATCGCTGGGCCGTATGGTTTCGCGCAGGCGCTCCGACACGGCCTTGAGCAGGTGGTCGCCGACATCATGGCCCAGCGTATCGTTGATGCGTTTGAAGGCATCCAGATCCATGAACAGTACGGCGAATTTGTGCTTGTCCTTGCGCGAGCGGTGCAGCTCCGCTTCCAGCGTCTCGAGAAAAGCCTGCCGGTTGGGGATGCCGGTCAGGCTGTCGCAATAGGCCAGGCGGCGGATCTGCTCTTCGTTGCGTTTGCGCTCGCTGATGTCGCGCACCAGCCCTAGCACTTCATCGGGGCCAGTCGCCACCAGCCGTGCTTCGAAATGGCGCACGGGGGCAGCTACCGCATGCTCGCCGGCGCGTGCGCGGGCGATGCCGTGTTGCGGCAGGGCGTAATCGAGCGAACCCACATGCTGGCTGGCCAGCACGCTGTGTACCTGCGCCAGCATTTGCTGCGCAATCGCTTCCGGCAGCACCTGCTGCAGATGCTGACCGACGCAGCGCTCGCTGGCGAACACGCCGCTGGCTTCGTGGCCCTGTTCGTAGTCGAGATAATAGCCATCGCGGTTCATGCGGAAAAAGGTGTCGGGGATGGCAGCCATCACGGCGCGGTGCTGTGCATCGGCCAGTCGCAGGCGGCTAATCGCATCGCTGGCGCGTAGCACGTACAGTACGCGGTGCCCCAGTATCGGCCAGTTGATGGGTTTGGAGACGAAGTCGGTCGCGCCCGCTTCGTAGGCGCTGGTGACGGAGGCCAGTTCGTCTGCGCCGGTTACCATGATGATGGGCACCGTGGCATGTTGTTCCTGCTGGCGGATGGCGCGGCACACTGCCAGCCCGTCCATGCCCGGCATTTCCACGTCCAGCATGACGAGATCGGGCTGGATGCGGCGGAAGCAGGCTAGCGCCTGCTCGCCATCTTCCGCTTCGACCGTGTCCAGCCCCACCTGGCCTAGCATTTCCAGCATCAGCACGCGCATCACGGGGTCATCATCGGCGACCAGTACCAGACCGCGCCGGGCCAGGGGAACAGCTGCCATGTCAGGCTTCCTTTTCCAGTATCGTTTCCAGCGCCTGCCGCGCGGACTGGAATTGCCGGTCTATGGTGGCCAGCAAAGGGGCGGCGCTGGCGCTGCTATGCTGGCGGGCCAGCTGTTCCAGTTGCTTGCAGCTGGCGGCCAGTTCCACTGCGCCCACATTGGCGCTGCCGGATTTGAGGCGGTGCGCCAGCGTACGCAGGGCTTCGTGATCGTGCTGCTGCAGGGCTTGCGCCAGCGCCTGTAGTTGTTGCGGCGTATCGCGCAGATAGGTTTGCAGGATTTTCTCCAGCAGCGCATCGCCATGCTGCGGATTGAGCGCACGGATATGCTCCAGCGCGGCGCGCTGTATGCTGCTGGCAGGGGCAGGGGCGCTTTCCGCTGTGACGGGCAGGGCGGCGGCGTCCACGCTCTGGTTGTTCTGGCGCGGCAGATTGATCCAGCGAGCCAGCGTGTGGCCCAGTGCTTGCCGGGTGAAAGGCTTGCTTAAGTAGTCATCCATGCCGGCGGCCAGACAGGATTCGCGGTCGCCCTGCAGAGCATTGGCCGTAATGGCGATGATGGGCAGCTTGTGGCCCTGACCCTGCTGCTGCTCGTGGCGGCGGATCGCGCCGGTCGCGGCAAAGCCATCCATCACGGGCATCTGGCAATCCATCAGCACCAGATCGTAGGCATCGCTCTGTACGGAATGCAGTGCCTGTTCGCCGTTCTCGGCACGGCTGACATCGAGCCCCATGCTTTCCAGCATGGCGCTGGCCACTTCCACGTTGACCGGGTTGTCTTCCGCCAGCAGTACGCGGCGTCCCTTGCGCTGGCGTGCGCTGGCGCTACTACTCTGGCTGAGCGGGGTGAGGCTGGTGACGGGCGGCGCCAGCCGGGACAGTTCGGGCGCTGCTGTGCTTGGCGCTGCGCTGGCGGACAGGCATTCGTACAGGTCGCTCTCGCGTATCGGCTGGATCAGTTGATATGCCACCCCGGCTGCACGCTGCTGCTGGGCATCTGCCGCGTGCTTTTCGCTGCTGAGCAGGATTACGCGCAGATTTTCCAGCCGCGGCTCGGCATGCAGCGCTGCGGCCAGTGCCAGCCCGCTGGTGCGCGGCAAATCCATTTCCAGCAGTGCCACATGGTAGGGGCAGCCATCTGCCTGCGCCTGTAGCAGGGTGGTCAGCGCGGTGCTGGCACCGGTGCTGGCATAGTCCAGCTGCCAGCGGCTCAAGAGCTGGGGCAGCAGGTCGTGGCTGGCGAGCTTATCGTCGACTATCAAGGCGCGGCATTCCCCGTTGGCATGGCTGTTAGCTTGGTCGGCATCGATGCGACGCTTATCGAAATTTACCGTGAACCAGAACAGCGAGCCTTGCGCGAGCGCATGGTCTACCCCTATGCGTCCCCCCATCAGTTCTACCAGCTGCTTGGAAATGGCCAGCCCCAGTCCGGTGCCGCCGTGCTTGCGCGTGGTGGAGCCGTCGGCCTGCGAGAACGAGTCGAAAATGCGTGCGCGCGCTTCGGCGGATATCCCTATGCCGGTGTCGCGCACTTCGAAGCGCAGGCCTATGCTTTGTTCGTCTTCGCCCGTGACGCTGACGGCGACCGTGATCTGACCGCTGTCGGTAAATTTTACGGCGTTGCCGAGCAGGTTGTAGATGACTTGACGCAGCCGGTTGGGATCGCCGCAGACGGCGATCGGGATGTTGGGCGCGAGTACCAGTTCAAGGCGGATCTGCTTGCTGTGTGCTTGGGGGGCGAACACATGTTCTATTTCTTCCAGCAGCAGGCGGAAGTTGAACTGGATGTATTCCACGGTCAGCTTGCCCGCTTCGATTTTGGAGAAGTCCAGAATATCGTTGATGATGACCAGCAGGTGTTCGCCCGAGCGCTGCACCATGCTGGTGTAGTGACGCTGCTGCTCGCTCAGCGGTGTTGCCAGCAGCAGTTCCGTCATGCCCAGCACGCCGTTCATGGGGGTGCGGATTTCATGGCTCATGGTGGCCAGGAAGGCGCTCTTGGCCTGACTCGCCGCCTCGGCCGCATTCTTGGCTTTTTCCAGCTGTTCCGTGCGCACGCTGACCTGCCGTTCCAGCTGGTCGCGGTATTGCTGCAAAGCGCAGTCGCGTGCCGCCACTTGCGCCAGCATATCGTTGAAGCTGTCGATCAGGGTGCCCAGTTCATCCTTGCGCTGGTGACGGATCATGGCTGTATGCACGCCCTGGCTGACCTGACGTGCGGCGCTGATCAGTCCCGTCACGGCTTCGGTGAGATTGTTGCGCAACCTGGCAGCCATCAGCAGTGCCAGTACACAGGCCAGCAAGGCTGCAATGGCACTGGCCGCTAGCGTGCGCAGCAGGTCCAGCCACATGCGCGACAGGCTGGCTTCCAGCATGACGGTGCCGATGTGCTGGTCGCCACGCAGCACGGGCAGATACAGCTGCAGCGATGGCAGCAGCTGGGCGTCGGGATAGACCATGTGTAGCTGCAGTACCTCGCCGGCAGTAGCTGGCAACAGGCTGTCCACGGCTGTACTGATTGGCGGCGCCTCACGTAGATAGTGCGCCAGCAGTTGACCTTTGGCAGTGTAAAGAGCAGCGCGCCGGATGCGGTTATCGGCGCTCAATGCAGCTAGCGTGTTGCGTGCCTGCTGCTCGTCGGCGTACAGCAGGGGCAGCTCGCTGTTGTTGCCGATGACGCCGGCCAGCGAAGTGAGCTGCTGACGCTCTTCATCGTTGCGGCCGAGGATGGACATGCTGGCAAACGCGAGGAAAGCCAGTAGCATGGCGCTACCTGTCGACAGCAAGGCGATTCTCGTGAGTTTCTGGCTAAGTCCTGAACGTTCGGTCTGGAACATTGCGCGCAGTGTAGGCAAGAGTAGTCGCTGCACGACGCGGCAGCTGGCGCGGCATTCTGCCGGGAATCGAAATGCCAATTGGAAAAATATAACCTTCGTCCTGTACCAGTGTTGATCTGGATCGAAGGCCGGTACTATTGAGCTAGCTCAAACAGCCTTAATTGCGGCGCACCATGCTGGCAGTATGGCGCGCAAAAAAATACTGTTTGTAGCGGAAGCGGTAACGCTGGCACATGTGGGAAGACCGCTGGCGCTGGCGCGCATGCTATCGCCGTTGGAGTATGAGCTGCACTTCGCCTGCGCGGGCGGCTATAGCCAGTTTTTCCCGGCTGGAAGCATGCAGTACTGGCCGCTGCATAGTATTTCTAGCGAACAGTTTCTGGGCGCATTGGCGGCCGGCAAACCTGTTTATGATGTGGCCACATTGCAGACCTACGTCGCAGAGGACAGGCGCTTGCTGGAACGCTTGCGGCCGGACGCCGTGATAGGTGACTTCCGGCTGTCGCTAGCCGTCAGCGCCCGCTTGCTGGCGCTGCCCTATATCGGGCTGATTAATGCCTACTGGAGTCCTTATGTAACGCAGCAATATACGGTGCCCGCGATTGCACTCGCGCGTGTGCTTCCGATTGCACTGGCCAACCAGCTATTCCGTGCCGTGCGCCCGCTCGCTTTTGCGCTGCATAGCGTACCGCTGAATCAATTACGGCGGCGCTATCGTCTGCCGACCTTGCCCTATGATTTGCGCAGTCTGTATGCGGATGCCGATCAGGTGCTGTATCCGGACGTGGCGGAAATGTTTGCTGCCACCAGCTTGCCCGCCAACCATGCTTATCTGGGGCCGGTAACGTGGTCGCCACCTACGCCGGAGCCAGAATGGTGGCATGGTTTGCCGCAAGATTTGCCGCTAGTGTATGTCACGCTGGGGAGTTCGGGACAGGGCGAGCTATTGCCCTTGATATTGCAGGCGCTGGCCAGCTTGCCCTTGCGGCTGATGGTGGCGACGGCCGGGCAGGCCATGCCCGATGCCATACCGGACAATGCTTTCGTGGCGCAGTATCTGCCCGGCGAGCGCGCGGCGCAGCGGGCGCAAGTGGTCATTTGCAATGGCGGCAGCCCCAGCACGCAACAGGCGCTGGCCGCCGGAGTGCCGGTGCTGGGGATAGCCGGTAATCTGGATCAGTATCTGAATATGCAGGGAGTGTTGGCGGTGGGGGCTGGCCGATGCCTGCGCTCCGACCGTTTGCAGGCGTCGGCGTTGCGCGAGAGTGTGATGCAGATGCTGGTGCATCCGGGCATACGGGCTGCGGCTGCACAGATGGCCAAGGTATTCCAGCATTACGACGTGGCGCAGCGTTTGTTGGCAGCGCTAGACAGGGTGGGCGCGCGCGCCGTGAGTGCACGCTAGCGCACGATCTGCAGGCTAGGTGCAACAGACACGGTAGTGCACAAGGCAGCGCGTCCGTACTGCAGTGGCGACGCGCTGTGGATGCCCTGCACACTGGCACGCGTGCAGGGCGCGGACGCCTAGGCTGTGATGGTGGTGCCACCCATGCTTTGGGTATTGCGACGGCGGCTGCTGAGTGCCAGACCGGCAAAGCCCAGACCGATCAGTGCCAGCGTGCCAGGTTCAGGTACGGCAACAAAGCTATCCGAAGAATCGGCTTTCAGGAAAGGCACGGTGGTCGGGATGGCACCATCCCACATGCTGGTTGGCGTAAAGAACGAGGGTACGTTGGTAGTCCCCGTGATCTTGTTGCTGAACACGGAACCGCTGACGATATCGAGATAGAGCGGATCGACATAGTCGATCATGAAGCGCGAATCGAAGGAGCCTGTACCGACTGGGCCGGAAGCGGTAAAGCTGGCGTCGTTGAACACCAAATGGCCAGACAGGATCATGATGCCATCGCCGTCGGGGTCACCAATCCCGCCGCATCCGGCCGAGGTAACGCCTTGGCCATAGCAGCGTACGGTGCTGGCGCCATTACCGGGCACAGCCTTGCTGACGCCGCCAGGGCCGATCCGGTCCAGGTAGAGTGCCAGATTCTGTACGCCCGCATGCAGCGGGTCCACATCCATGGCGGCCGACTGCGTGGCAGGCATGGTGAAGTGGGCGGTGGTGGGCGTCTGCGCATCCACCAGTTCCTGGAAGCGCACTACCTTGCTGATCTCGAATGTGGTGTTGAGGCCGCCCGGTGTAACCAGTGCCGGAATATTGCTGTTCGTCATAGTGCCGATCACCATTTGCGAACGCAGCTCCGTCAAATACGGTACTGCGCCGCCGGGGCCGCCTACGGTCAGGCCCGGGATGAAGCCGGTGGCCAGTGCAGTATCGGTCACATTGGTCCACAGATCGGCATAGGTGGTGTAGAGGCCGGCGCCGGTGGGATCCAGGCCTACGGTGGGGCCGGCATATGCGGCCATGGTGCTGGCCAGCAGCGCACTGCCTAGGGCCAATTTGAGCTGTTTCATAAATACTCCTGATCGGTGAGAACCCGGGAATCGGGGTCGTATGCGGAATAGAGCAAAAGCCTTGCCAGTGGCAGGGTAGGCAATCGAATCAAGTACTTAGCAGACAACAGAAGGCGGGACGGGGGACGACTGTAAGAATCTCCGACAGCCGTTATGCGCTTCAGGCTTTCAGGCTGCGCAAGCGTTTAGCCGGTATGCCGCCCCAGACTTCATCGGCGCCGATCTGGCTATCCTTGGTGACGACGGCACCGGCTGAAATAATGCTGCGGTCGCCTATGCCCACGCCCGCCATGATGACGGCCGTGGCACCGATGGTGACGTTGTTGCCGATGTGGACGGCGCGCAGTTCCAGCTTGTCACCTTCGATTACATGGGAAAAGATCACTGCGTCGTGGCCGACGATGCTATTGCTGCCGATGTGTGTCAGTGGCGGATCGAGTATCACGCCGGCGCAATAAGTATTGCTGCCCAGTTTAGCACCCAGTGCCAGATACAGCAGACGCAGCAGGGGCACCGGTATGAAGTGGGTGCGGATCAGCGAGTTGAACAGCAGCAGATAGAACAGAATGTTGAGGTTGGCGATGGTTTCTTCCGGCGTATGCTCGGCAACGATGCCTTCCTTGAGCGGCGCCACGTATAGCAAGGTGCGATAGATCAGGATGGCATACAGATAGATCAGCAGCACGGCGCCGAACACCAGTACCAGCGCACGGAAGTCGCCCAGCGGTGCGCCGTCGAGCAGGGCGGTGGTAAGCAGGGCCAGCACCAGTATCAGCGCCAGCAGAAGAAGAAACAGGGCGATCTGGCTGGCGCGGATGGCGCGCATCACAAGCTCCCCGGCGGATCGTACAGCAACTGGTGCAGCGGCAAGCGTAGCGAGCGCGAGCGTGCTGCGGGACCGGCGCCGATGCGCCCCATGAAGATGGCCTGATCCCAGGCGGCCGCACCGAGCAGGGCAGCGCCGCGGCGCGACAGGGCTGCAGCACGTTCCTGCATGCCGGCCGTGGCTGAAAAGATGCGGCCATCGCGCACATAGCGGGCAAAGATCAGCGGAGTGAGTTCCGGCTGCATTTGTAGGCCGAGGCCGGTGGCCGTTAGCCAGAAGCGCTGCACGGCGCGGCCAGCGTCGACAAAATCATCGATGCGCTGGGCACGGCGCGGCGCGACCAGGACGAAATGGGCAGCACAGGCCAGTCCCGGCAGCAAGTCCATCTGCAAGCGTGGCGCCAGCGTGCCGGCCAGCCAGCGGTTGAAAAAGGCCACGCGTTCCCAGCGCTGCATAATCCATTGCATCAGGCGCGCCGTGGCGGCATCCACCCCCAGTGCCTGCGACGGAATGCGCGCGACGCTGTAGCGTGCATTCCAGTCGATCACGTTGCGGTGTACCTGCCACGCTTCCGGCATGGTCAGGCGCAGGCCGGCGTTGTCGAACATTAGCCATGCGGCTTGGCGCCGCGCGCTGCCTTCCAGCCAGTAGGCCTGATAACCGGATGGCAGAGCGCCGGCCAGTGCCGCCCGTTCAGCCGGACTGAGCGGACGCCGGCTCAGGGCACGCCGCTGCACGCTGCGGGTCTGGATGAAATCGGCCAGTGCATCGGCTTCCAGCAGGGGTGCAGGCAGCAGATCGATGCTGAAACGCGGATGCTGTTCCGGTGCTTCCGTATGGCGGCTGGCGTGCAACTGCAGGCGGAAACGGCTGGCGGCGATGCTCATGGTTTCCAGCAGCGCACCGAGCGAAAGCTGGCTGGGGTGGCCGTCGAGGTCGTACACGCAATGGTTGCGCGTATCGTGGCCATGTACGATCAGGCGGCGCGGCCCCAGAATTTCGAAGCGCCATGGCTGGGTATTGTCGCCGCTGGGCGCCCAGCGGGCCAGATCGAGGATCTGTTCCAGCGTGGGGTCGAATAGCAGGCCGGGCCGGCTCATGAGCGCGCTCCACGGCGCCGCCGTATCACCCACATGGCCAGTTGCTGCAAGGGGTTGCGGTAGCCGCCCGGACGCCAGGTGCGCACCATGCGGTTATGGTAGGCGTCGAACTGGTAGCCGAACGGTGCCGCGGCCACGGGGCCGCGCTGCAGCAGGATTTTCAGGGCTTCGGTAGCGGCAGCACCGGCGCATAGCTCGCAGCCCATGATGGTGGATGGGCCGCGCTGCGCTTCCAGATTGATGCTGGCCGGATCGACCAGATAGCTGCCATGCAATCCTGCTGGGGCCAGCCCCACCAGAAAGCGCAGGGCTTTTTCCGCTTCGGGCAGATCGCCCCAGCCGAAATAGTCATCGAAGCTCATGCCGCCCGGCAGAAAATTCAGCAGCGCCGTACCCATGCCCAGCGGCGCCGCCGTGATGGCGGGTATGCCGCGCTCGGCGCAGGCCGCGAACACGGCCTGACGCGCGCCGAAGGCGAAGAAATCCAGCCCGTCGATATACAGGTCCACGCCATCGAGAAAGGCCGGCATATTGCCGTGATGGACCCCATCGCGGAACAGGGCCAGCTGCAATTCGGGGTTGATATCACGCGCCAGCGTGGCCAGCACATCGACCTTGGGCAAGTCCAGCGTCGTAATGGTGGCGCCTACTTGCCTATTGAAGTTAGCCAGATCGAAGCGGTCGAAGTCGGCAATATGAAATGCACCTATGCCGAGGCGGGTGAGGGTGAGCAGGTGGACTCCGCCCACGCCGCCCATGCCGGCAATGGCGATGCGCTTGCTGCGCAATATGCCCTGCTCGGCGGGGGTGACCCAGCCGAGGTTGCGTACAAAGGCGAGCGGATAGGAAAAGGCTGGCGGCATCAGCAGGCTCCGCGCGGCGGACGGTGCCGCGCCACAAGATAAGACCGCTGTAGCGTGGGTGAGGTTCCCCTGGCGCCTAAAAATAAAATGGGGTCAGGTCGGGCATCGGTGCAGACTCTGCGCCAACGCCCGACCTGACCCCGTGGCTTAGCAGCAGCCGCCGCGTTTGCCTGCGCCGCCGTAGCGGGCTTCCTGACGTTCGCGGAAGAATTCTTCGTACGTCATGATGGGCTCGCCTGGATGGGTGGCTTCGCGGTGGCTTACATAGGTGTCGTATTCAGGCAGGCCCATCATCAGCCGCACACTCTGGCCCAGATAGCGGCCTGCCTGAACGATTTCGCCTAGCATTACTGGGCTCCGGTAGCCAGTACCAGCGGGCTTTCCTTGGCCGTCGGGCCGCTGGCCGCGTGGGCTTGCAGCACGGTGCGGATACCGAACACCAGTATGCTCAGCACGACGACGACGAAGAAGCCGGCCAGCGAAGCATCCAGATAATCGTTGAAGATCACCTGCTGCATCTGCGCCATCGACTTGGCCGGCGCCAGCAGCTTGCCGTCCGCGTAGGCAGCCTGATATTTGGCTGCGTGGGCGAGGAAGCCGACTTTAGGATTGGCCGAGAAGATTTTCTGGAAGCCGGCCGTCAGCGTGCACAGCAGCAGCCATACGGTAGGCACCATGGTGACCCAGGCAAAGCGTGCACGCTTCATCTTGAACAGCACGCAAGTGCCGAGGATCAGCGCGATAGCGGCCAGCATCTGGTTGGCGATACCGAACAGCGGCCACAGGGTGTTGATGCCGCCCAGCGGATCCACCACGCCCTGGTACAGGAAGTAGCCCCAGGCTGCTACACACAGGCCGGTAGCGGTCAGGTTGGCGACCACGTTTTCCGTTTGTTTCATGGCAGGCACGAAAGCGCCCAGCAAGTCCTGCAGCATGAAGCGGCCGGCGCGGGTGCCGGCATCCACTGCCGTCAGGATGAACAGCGCTTCGAACAGAATCGCGAAGTGGTACCAGAAGGCCATCATGGTCTGGCCGCCGATCACGTTCGACAGGATGTGGGCCATGCCCACGGCCAGCGTCGGCGCGCCACCGGCACGCGAAATGATGGTGTGCTCGCCCACGTCCTTGGCGGTCTGGGTCAGCATTTCCGGCGTGACGTAGAAGCCCCATTGCGTAATGGCGGCAGCGGCCGTATCAGCCGTGGTACCGATCAGGGCTGCCGGGCTGTTCATGGCGAAGTACACGCCCGGTTCGATGGTCGATGCGGCTACCAGCGCCATGATGGCGACGAAGGATTCCATCAGCATGGCACCGTAGCCGATGAAGCGGGCATGGGTTTCGTTTTCGATCATCTTGGGCGTGGTGCCGGACGAGATCAGCGCGTGGAAGCCGGATACGGCGCCGCAGGCGATGGTGATGAACAGGAAAGGGAACAGCGAACCTGCCCAGACCGGGCCGGTGCCGTCGATGAACTTGGTCATGGCCGGCATTTTCAGGTAAGGCGCAACGATGATGATGCCGATGGCCAGACCGACGATGGTGCCGATTTTGAGGAAGGTGGACAGGTAGTCGCGCGGGGCCAGCAGCAGCCACACAGGCAGCACGGAGGCAACAAAGCCGTAGCCGATCAGCATCCAGGTCAGCTCGGTGCCGGTGTAGGTGAACATCGGGGCCAGTGCCGGATTTTCCTGCACGATTTGGCCGCCGAAGATGGCAGCGATCAGCAGGATGAAGCCGATGATGGAAACTTCGCCGATACGGCCGACGCGGATGTAGCGCGTGTACACGCCCATGAACAGGGCGATAGGGATGGTGGCCATCACGGTGAAACTACCCCATGGCGAACCGGCCAGCGCTTTCACTACGATCAGTGCCAGCACGGCCAGAATGATCACCATGATCATGAAGGTGCCCAGCAGGGCGATCATGCCAGGGATCTGGCCCAGTTCGGATTTGATCAGGTCACCCAGCGAGCGGCCATCACGGCGGGTCGAGATGAACAGCACGATGAAGTCTTGCACGGCGCCGGCAAATACCACGCCAGCCAGGATCCACAGCATGCCGGGCAGATAGCCCATCTGCGCCGCGAGCACGGGGCCGACCAGCGGACCGGCACCGGCAATCGCGGCGAAGTGGTGGCCGAACAACACGTATTTATTGGTCGGTACGTGGTCCAGACCGTCGTTCAGGCGCTGGGCCGGGGTCAGGCGGCGCGCGTCCAGCCCCAGCACCTTGTCGGCGATGTACAGGCTGTAGAAACGGTAGGCGATCAGATACACGCAGACGGCGGCGATGACGATCCAGATGGCGCTGATCGATTCGCCGCGCTTAAGCGCGACAACGCCCAGCGCTGCCGCACCGCACAGGGCGAGGGCAGCCCAGCCTAGCCGGGCGGCTAGGGTGGTGGGCGCACGAGGGGTGATAGTTTGCATACTTCCTCCAAGGATAGTGTTGCTGCTCCGTAAAAACTCGGTGTAAATCTGGAATGCTGGCAGCTTATGAACAGTATTCAGGAATCGCATATCGCTCACAAGCGCAGCAATACGCAAGTGCGCTGCGTATAACTACGTAGTGGGAAGTGGCCGCCTGCGCGTAAAATCGCAGGATCTCAACGGGCAGGATAGTTATGCGACTGCGGCAAAAAGTGCTGTTTCTGGCGATTACGCCACTGATCCTCGCCCTGTGCGCGATCGCACTGGCGGTGTGGCATCAGTCGGAACTGCTGGCCCAGCAGCAGCGCAGCACCATCCAGCAAGCCTATCTGAGCAGCAAGGAGGCCGAGCTCAAGCACTACGTTACGCTGGCCCAGCACTCCATTGCCCATCTGTACGATGCGGGCCGGGATGACCCGGCGGCGCGCGAAGAAGCCAAACGCATCCTGTCCAGTCTCAGTTATGGCGATGATGGCTATTTCTTTGTCTACGATATGCAGGGCAATTCGCTGATGCATCCGCGCCAGCCGGAGCTGGTGGGCCGTAATCTGTATGACTTGCGCGACGAGCAGGGCCAGCCCACCATCCAGAAGCTGCTGCAGCGTGCGCGCGAAGGCGGCGGGCTGCAGCGCTATATGTGGATCAAGCCATCCACCCATAAGCCCGTGGCCAAGCTCGGCTATGTGGTGCCGCTGCCGCGCTGGGGCTGGATGCTGGGCACCGGCATCTATCTGGACGACGTGGAACAGGCACTGGCCAAGGTCGATGTCCAGCAGTCGGGCAACATCCATAACACCATGCTGTGGATCGCGCTGATCGCGATTGCGGCGGCGGTGGTGGTGGCCAGTTCCGGCGTGGCGCTCAACATCAGCGAACTGCGCGTAGCCGATGCCAAGCTGAAAGTGCTGGCCCAGCGCGTGGTGGAATCGCAGGAAGAGGAGCGTGCGCGGCTGTCGCGCGACCTGCATGACGGTATCAGCCAGTGGCTG
Organism: Pseudoduganella danionis; assembly: GCF_009720775.1. GTDB lineage: Bacteria > Pseudomonadota > Gammaproteobacteria > Burkholderiales > Burkholderiaceae_D > Rugamonas > Rugamonas danionis. The sequence goes on along the minus strand of NZ_WNKW01000008.1, from coordinate 7,181 downwards.
GTCTCGATCAAGCTGCAGATCGAAGCGGGCATGATACGGCTGTCGTCCGGCCAGCCGGGCCAGATCGAGGCGGCACAGGGCGTGTTCGAGCATGCCGCAGATCAGTTGAGCAATGTGATGGGCGAGGTGCGGCGGATTTCCCATAATCTGCGTCCCGCCATACTGGACGATCTGGGACTGGCGGCGGCACTCAAGCATCTGGGACAGGAATACACGCACAGCAGCGGCACGCCGGTGCAGTTCGAGGCCAGCGGTGCGACGGACGGGCTATCCGATGTGGCTAATACCGTGCTGTTCCGGCTGGCGCAGGAAGCGCTGACCAATATCGGCCGCCATGCGGCAGCGGGGCAGATCGAGATCACGCTGCGTGGCGAGGCTGACGGCGTGACGCTGTGCATACGCGATGACGGCAAGGGCTTCGATGCCGAGGGCATCGCACTGCATCCTCAGCGGGGAATCGGATTGCGCAATATGATGGAGCGTATGGATGCTATCGGCGGGCGCTTCAGCATCGAATCAGGCAGCACGGGCACCGTGCTGACGGCATTTGCAGCCAATGACAGTTAGAACCACCGAACATCGGTAAACAGAAAGCGTGATATGACGGCGACGATCAAAATACAACTGGTGGATGACCATCCTCTGGTGCGTGACGGCCTGCGGGCGCGGCTGGAAGCCATGCCGCAGTTCCAGGTGGTGGCCGAGGCAGGCGGGGCGGCCGAAGCGCTTGAGCAGGCCGCGCAGATCGATATCGATCTTGTGCTCATGGACATCAATATGCGCGATACCAACGGCATTGAGGCGACCGCCCAGTTCCGCGCCGCCTTCCCCCGCATCGCCGTGCTGATCCTGTCCATGCACGACAAGCTCGAATATGTGTCGCAAGCCATACGGGCTGGCGCGCGCGGCTATGTGCTCAAGGATGCGCCCGGCAAAGATATCGTGGTGGCGATAGAAACGGTGATGTCGGGTGGCATCTATTACAGTGCGGCGCTGGCACGCCAGCTGGCCCAGCCGCAGTTGCCTGATATGCAACTCACTACGCGCGAGCAGGAAGTGCTGCGCCATCTGGCGCGCGGCGAATCCAACAAGCAGATCGCGCGCGCGCTCGATCTCAGCGTGCGCACGGTAGAAACACACCGTCTCAACATCAAGCGCAAGCTGGGCATCGAAGGGCAGGCCGAACTGATCCGTTTTGCTGTCCAGCATGGCTAGCCCGAGCATTGTTGCAAAGAAACAGAGATTTACTTCTAATTCCGTTGAGCAATTTTCAACTGTTCCTGTTTGCCGGAAAAACTCTGATATATTGCTGCTCGTTCATTTTTTGTTACTGCTGTTGTGGTTTTTTGGTCTTAGATTGGTCTTGATAAGAAATGCAATCCTTCCAAATGGTAATTGATTGCTTTATGTTAATTCTTACTCTAAGATTGTGAGCTCAACCATCCAAGAGAATCTGATGTCTGCGTCTGAATCGAGCCTGTTCCCGCTGGTAGCATTGCAAGCGGTTTCCAACGCGCATAACGAGTGGGTTGCGCTGACTATAGAGCCGTCCGAAGACGCAGGCGATGTCTGGCAGAGCGCGCTATCGCTGCTGAAAACCAGCGAAGTGCTGGAGTCCTTCCTGCCGCTCGATTGCCTACTCAACGTACCGCAGCCCGCCCAGCTGGAGCTGTCGCAACTGGACGGCTTGCCGCCTAACCGCGTGGTTCTGCGTGTGCCGGCCGCTGCCGTGGCCGAAGTGCCTGTGCAAAAGAAGCTGGCCAGCTATACGGAAGCCGGCTACCGCATCATGATCGATGGTCTGGCCGGCATGGCCGCCACCCTGAGCGGCGCCAAATCGCTGATGTATGACGCCTCGACCTCGCTGCCGCCCGTGCTGGCGCTGATCGGCCAGCCTGGCCCCCATCTGGCCAGCAATATGCAGAGCGAGCAGCGCATTGCCGAATGTGCCAAGGCGGGCTTCTCGTGGTTCAGCGGCGATTTCGCCCTGCATCCGCCGCGCGACCTGAACGCCAACGACGGCACCTCGCGCAAGCGTTTGCTGGCGCTGCTGGGCTTGCTGGCACGCGATGCCGATTCGCGCGAACTGGAAGTGCTGCTCAAGCAGGATCCGGCACTGTCCTACCATTTACTGAAACTGGTGAACTCGGCAGCGTTTGCGCTCAGTTCGCCTATCCACAGCTTCGGCCAGGCCATCAATGTGCTGGGCCGGCGCCAGTTGCAGCGCTGGCTGCAGCTGCTGCTGTACGCGCGTCAGCAGGATGACGGTAAAGCCAATCCGCTGCTGCCGCTGGCCGCTGTGCGGGCAGCCCAGATGGAAGCGTTGGGCAAGGCACTGGATTGGGAACGCGACCAGCTCGATATGGCGTTCGTGACGGGTGTGTTCTCGCTGCTCGACGTACTGCTCGACATGCCGATGACGGAAATCGTCGCGGCCCTGAGTCTGGATCTCGATGTGGTGATGGCGCTGCTGGACCGTGGCGGCGCGCTGGGCGAGCTGCTCAAGCTGGTTGAACGGCCAGACCGCGCTGCGTTGGAGCAGGTCGGAATTGATCCCGCGACCTACTGGGCGACGCAGTTGCAAGCCTACCAGTGGGCGATTCAGGTGAGCCGGAATATATAAACAATGCTCGCGCCTCCATCCTCCGATTTTCTGAGTCATAGCGCGGCACTTTGTGACGCGGTGTTGCGCTTGCGCGGCACAGCACTCAGCGAGGAACTAGGGCGCATCGTACGCAGCGTGATGCACAGTCCGCTAGGGGACTTTATTCCCGTGGATGAGCAAGCGGTTCTGCTCGAACCGCCCGTGATCGAAGTGCTGGCCGCGAATGATGCGGCCGTGCCCAGCCTGATCCAGGATATCTGCTATGAAGGGCAGTGTTTTGGTCGCTTCGTGGTCTCGGGGCGGACCGAATACAGCGAACTCGATCGTTCGCATCTGCGGGCGTTAGCCCATCTGGCGGCGGGCGTGCTGCATACCCAGTCGCTGGCCCAGCGCTCCACCCATGCCTATGTGCAGGTGGAAAACCAGCTCCAGCATCAGTCCCAGATACTTGACCATATTCATGAGTCCGTGCTGACCATGGATATGAACGGCTTCATCATCAGCTGGAACAAGGGCGCTGAACGGCTGTTCGGCTATAGCTCGGTGGAAGCGATAGGCCGCAACATCCTGTTCCTCTACGAAGACGAGGACGAGAGCATCGACGATACCTTCCTCGAGCAGGGTGGCCGGCTGATGGAGGTGCGGCGCAAAAAGAAATCGGGCGAAGTATTCTGGGCCAGCCTGTCGCTGTCGCCACTGCGCGACCCGCATGGCCGGCCTATCGGCCTGATCGCCTACCTGACCGACATTACCGAACGCAAGCTGGCGGAAGAACGCATCCACCATCTGGCCTATTACGATGCGCTGACCAATCTGCCCAACCGGACGCTGCTGACCAAGTTGGTCGATCAGGCGCTGACGGTGGCCCAGCGCAGCAAGCTGCATGGCTGCGTGCTGTTCATCGACCTGAATCGCTTCAAGCTGATCAACGATACCCTGGGCCGCACAGTGGGCGATGAATTGCTCTGTGAAGTGGCGCGGCGTTTCCGTGCTGTGCTGCGCGATCAGGATCTGGTGGCGCGTCTCGGCGGCGACGAGTTTGCCATCGGCCTGTTCGATATCGGCCAGCACTTCGAGGCCAGCATGGTGGCGCAAAAACTGCTGGCGACACTGAACACGCCGTTCCTGATCGATGGCCATGATCTGCGCGTGGGCGGCAGCATAGGCATCAGCGTGTATCCGCAGGATGGCAGCGATGCAGAAACCCTGCTGCGGCTGGCCGACATTGCCATGTACCGCGCCAAGCAGGAGGGCGGTGCCGAGGGCGACCATGTGGCCTTCTACAGTCAGGACATGAATCAGGGTATGCAGGAGCGCATGCGCATCGAAACGGGCTTGCGCCATGCGCTCAGCAATGGCGAACTGCTACTGCATTACCAGCCCAAGTTCGAGATTGCCAGTGGCCGCATCATCGGCGCGGAGGCGCTGGTGCGCTGGCGCCACCCGCAGCGCGGGCTGGTGCCGCCGGCCGAGTTCATACCGCTGGCCGAAGCGACGGGGCTGGTGGTGCAGGTCGGTGAATGGGTGCTGGAACAGGCTTGCGCGCAGGCGCAGCGCTGGCAGCAGGCCGGGCTGGCGCCCGTGCGGCTGGCCGTCAATGTGTCGGCGCGCGAGTTCACGGCCAGCTTGCCGGGGCGGGTGCAGACTACGCTGCAGCGCTATGGTCTGGCGCCGGAATGGCTGGAACTGGAGATCACGGAAAGCACGCTGATGAATAACATCGAGCGCGTCATCGGCATCATGGACCAGATCGCGGCGCTGGGCGTCACGCTATCGCTCGACGATTTCGGCACCGGCTATTCCAGCCTGTCCTATCTCAAGCGCTTCCCCATCGATACGCTGAAGATCGATCGTTCCTTCACCATCGGCATCCCTGACGACGCCAACGATTGCGCCATTGCCAATACCATCATCAGCATCGCCCAGCAGCTCAAGCACAAGGTGATAGCGGAGGGCGTGGAGACGGCCGAGCAGCTGGAATTCCTGCGCCAGTCCGGTTGCGACGAGGTGCAGGGCTATCTGTTTTCGCGTCCGCTGGAGGCCGATGCCTTCGAACTGGCCATGCGCAAGAATCTGGCGGCAGAGCAGGGCAGCCGCGCAGCCTGAGCCTGTGGCGGCGGAAAGCGCCCCAACTGCGGATGAAGAATGTATAATGTCGCTCGTTCAGGAAGCGTGGCCGAGTGGTTGAAGGCAGCAGTCTTGAAAACTGCCGACGGTTTGCGCCGTTCGTGAGTTCGAATCTCACCGCTTCCGCCAGAAAATAATTCCACGAAGTACCGTGGAGTCCCGAAAACCGCGAATCTCCCAGTGAGAGCGCGGTTTTTTTGTTCCCGGACGTTCCGGGGAGTGCATTGACATCCCGTCTTTTTGGGGGCATCTTTGGGGGCATAATTCATGCCCCCAAAAAAACATGCCCCCAAAATGCCAAAACTGATAACCCCTCTCACTGATATCCAACTACGCAACGCCAAGCCAACTGAGAAACCTTACAAGTTGTCTGATGGCGGTGGGCTGTATGTCGAGGTAATGCCAAATGGCTCCAAGTTCTGGCGTATGAAGGTGCGCCAGGCCAGTGGTAAAGAATCTCGTCTGACCTTCGGCAGCTATCCAGAGGTGACACTGGCTGGTGCCAGGGCGGAGCGTAGCAAGGCCAAGCAGCAACAGACGGCCGGTATTGACCCGGCCCAGAGCAAGCGCATTGAAAAACTGCAAAAGAAGGTCGCGGCAATCAATACTTTTGAGGTCCTGGCGCGAGAATGGCACGCTAACAAAGCTGAGACCTGGAAGCCCAACACGGCTAAAGAAGCGCTTGCACGGCTGGAAAACGACGTGTTCCCGCGCATCGGTAGCCGGCCGATGGCTGAGGTCGATGCTCCGTTGCTGCTCGATACGCTACGTCAGATCGAGCGGCGCGGCGCGGTAGACATGGCCGCCCGCGTTGCCGCCCACTGTAGTGCGGTTTTTCGCTTCGCCATCGCCAAAGGGGTCGTTAAGTACAACCCGGTCCCGGACCTGCGCGGTGCCCTAAAGCCACGTGCCAAAGGCCACCATGCAGCAATTAGCACTGACGAGCTGCCGGATTTCCTTGCCGCGTTGCGCCAAGCCGAGGCCGGCATGTTCCTGCCGACTCGAATCATGATACGGTTAATGCTCCTGGTATTCGTCAGAACCAGCGAACTAATCGAAACGCCGTGGAGCGAGATCGACCTGGAAAATGAAACGTGGGTCATTCCATGGCAGCGCATGAAGATGGGGCGCAAACAGGTCAATCCTCGCAAGCTGGATCACCATGTGCACCTGCCACGTCAGGGCTGGGCACTGCTGCGTGAACTGCACAAGCTGACCGGGCATGGAATTTATCTGTTCCCCAACCGTACCGACCACGAGCGGCCTGCGTCGAACGGTGCCATTCTCATGGCGCTGCGCCGCATGGGCTACCAAGGGAGACACACGGGCCACGGCTTTCGTTCGCTGGCAATGGGCATCATCAAGGCTCGCCTGGGCTACCGGCATGAAGTGGTCAATCGTCAGTTGGCGCACGGCTCCAATGATGAATACGGGGAAGCTTACGACCGCGAACAATTCCAGGAAGAGCGCAAGGTGATGATGCAGGCGTATGCGGACTACATCGATCTGGTAGAAAGCGGTAAGAACGTTATTCCGGTGAGCTTCAAGCGCGCCTGATACGCCCATCCAGGCAGTTCAAAAAGCCGTGCAGTGCACGGTTTTTTTACGCTCTAACAAGGCGCGGCAGCAGAAAAACGAGAAAAATCTACCGGGACAGCCGGGACAACTAAATACATATATCTAAGTCATTGATTCTATTAGTTAAGTTTGTCCCGGTAATTATATTTATTTACAGGGACAGAACCGGGACAGAACCGGGACAAATCGTCTAAGCCTGCGGTTTTTAAATAGGGGCATGCCAGACTTCGCCTGCTGGCAACCTGCACTCTCCTGGGATTGTGCGCAGGGAGAATTCCCTGCCGCCCCATCCGGCCGGCGGTGAGGCTGTGCATACGTCTGCACATAGTGGTGAGCATCGTCTGGCTCTACGCAGCTGCTGGAGGCGTTACTAAGTGTCAGATGCCGACCCTTTATAAGCTCCTACCTGGTGGAGCTGGCCGTGGCCGTGCTGCCGCTGCTCGATGGGCTGCTACCTGGTGGAGGTGTCCGTGGCCGTGCTGCCGCTGCTCGATGGGCTGCTACCTGGTGGAGGTGTCCGTGGCCGTTGTGTCGCTGCTCGGCGCGCTGCTGACCGGCGGAGCTGGCCGGGGCTGTGATGCCGCTGCTCGGTGTGCTTGCGCCGTGTGCTGCTGCCTGGTGGAGCTGGCCGTGGCCGTGTGCTGCTGCCTGGTGGAGCTGGCCGTGGCCGTGGTGTCGCTGCTCGGTGTGCTGCTGCCTGGTGGAGCTGGCCGTGGCCGTGGTGTCGCTGCTCGGTGTGCTGCTGCCTGGTGGAGCTGGCCGTGGCCGTGGTGTCGCTGCTCGGTGTGCTGCTGCCTGGTGAAGGTGTCCGTGGCCGTGATTCCGCTGCTCGGTGTGCTGCTGCCTGGTGGAGGTGTCCGTGGCCGTGATT
>NZ_WNKW01000007.1 GCF_009720775.1 Pseudoduganella danionis | reverse complement strand
TTACAAAGCGTCCTATTTCATTTATTTCTTGTGAACATTTGATATTTTTTAAGTATCACGAAGACTAGCTTCGTGTGCACTTTCATCAAACGTCCACACTTATCGACTGTGAATTTTTAAAGAACTTATTCGGTACTGCTTGCTGAGAAGCGTTGTGTTCATCAGCGAAGAGGCAAGATTATGAGGCGTTTCAAACATTCCGTCAAGTCTTACTTTTCAACTCTCTTAACTCAGCGCTGAGCGCCGTGTTTTGCGAGGGGGCGAACTATAGCAAGGGAACCCTCGCCTGACAAGAGTAAAATACCGCCTTTGCCCGTTTACTTTGCCGCACCATGACTATCCTGCTCACCACTCTAAATGCTCGCTATACCCACGCATCGCTGGGATTGCGTTACCTGCTCGCCAATATGGGCGAACTGCAGGAGCAGACCAAGCTGCAGGAATTCGTCATTGGCGCCAAGACCACCGAGATCGTCGAACGCATATTGGCGCATGCGCCGCGCATCGTCGGCTTCGGCATCTATATATGGAACGTGGAAGAGACAGCCCGCGTGGTCGCCATGCTGAAGCGGGTAGCGCCGGACGTGGTGGTGGTACTCGGCGGACCGGAAGTTTCGCATGAATCGAACGAGCAAGAGATCGTCAAGCTGGCGGACTATGTGATTACCGGTTGGGGCGATGTGACCTTCCCCAAGCTGTGCGGCGAGATCCTGCACGGTCCCAAGCCACTGATGAAGATCCATGCTGGCGTGCAGCCACATATGGACCAGATCAAGCTGCCCTACTCTCTATATAGCGACAGCGACATCAAGAACCGCACCATCTATGTAGAAGCCTCGCGTGGCTGTCCGTTCAAGTGCGAGTTCTGCCTGTCCGCGCTGGACAAGACGGCATGGCCGTTCCCGCTCGATGATTTTCTCGCCGAGATGGAGTCACTCCATGCACGCGGCGCGCGGCTGTTCAAATTCGTTGACCGCACCTTCAATCTGAATATCAAGACCAGCCTGAAGATCATGCAGTTCTTCCTCGATAAGCTGGAAGCGCACCCGGACGATCCCGTGTACGCCCACTTCGAGCTGGTACCCGATCACCTGCCCGATACACTAAAAGAGGGCATCAGCAAATTCCCTGCTGGCGCCCTGCAGTTCGAAATCGGCATCCAGAGCTTTAACCCTGCCGTGCAAACGCTGGTGAGCCGCAAACAGGATAACCAGAAGGCTGCCGACAATATCCGCTGGCTGACGCAGCACTCCCATGCGCACATGCACGTGGACCTGATTGCCGGTCTGCCCGGTGAAACCGTCGCCAGCTTTGCCGAAGGCTTTAATAAGCTGTGGGCACTGAATCCCCACGAAATCCAGTTCGGCATCCTGAAACGCCTGCGCGGCACCCCCATCATCCGCCACACGCAGGAATATGGGCTGACCTTCGAGCCGTACGCGCCCTACACCATCCTGGCCAACCGCGATATCGACTTCGCCACCATGCAGCGGCTGGTGCGTTTCGCGCGCTACTGGGATCTGGTGGCCAACTCCGGCCGCTTCGGCAACACCCTGCCGGTGCTGCTGGGCGACGATGCTTTCGGCCAGTTCATGGCCTTCTCGGACTGGCTGTACGCGAATACCGACGCCACCCACCGGATTGCGCTCGACCGTCTGGCCGCCATGGTATCGCGCTGGCTGCAGACGCGCGGCATGGCTAAAACCGAGGCCGATGCCCTGCTGGCCAGCGACTATGCGGGCCGTAACGAATCCGGCTCGCGCCTCAAAGGGGGCGCTGCTGGAGCCGAAACCGCGGCACCATCACGCCAGGCGCGCCATCTGGCCGCCTAGGTACTGTCCTGCAACGCCGAGCATGGATAGGTAGCGGTCAAGGCGAAAGTCCCTTAAACTGACACCATGCCCATTGCTAAAGAGCCTATCCTGACACTCTCACAAGCGACTGCCGCCGACCCCACGGTCACGGCGGGCGGTACGTGGCAAGTGCACGCTCTGGCGCAGGGCAAGGCCATGGCCACCATCAAGCAGCAACTGCTCGCACTCAAAGACAAAAGCCCGCAGTGGGATCTGCGCGCCATCGAGAGCATGGACCACATCGGCGCCCAGCTATTCTGGAACGCCTGGGGCAAGACCCGCCCCGCCCAGTTGCAGCTAGCTCCCGCACAGGAAGAGTTCTTCACCCGGCTGGAAGCCACCGGCAAGCTGGAACTACCCGCCACCCGTCCGCAACGACTGACATGGATCATGAAGCTGGGCTTCATGATGATGGAGTTCGTCATCCACCTGATCAGCTTTATGCGGCTGGTCGGGCAAGTGGTGATCGACGCCGGACGCTTTGTCCGTGCGCCCATGAAAGGGCCATGGAAGGAAATCTCCGCAAATATTTTCCATGCTGGTTTTCAGGCACTCGGCATTACTGCGCTGGTGGGATTCCTGATCGGGGTGGTACTGTCCTACCTGTCCGCCCAACAGCTACGCGCCTTTGGCGGCGACATCTATCTGGTCAACCTGCTCGGCATGAGCGTGATCCGCGAACTGGGGCCGCTGCTGGCCGCGATTCTGGTAGCAGGCCGCTCCGGCTCTTCGATTACCGCGCAACTGGGTGTAATGCGCGTGACGGAAGAACTGGACGCCATGCTGGTGATGGGCATTTCGCACGGCTTCCGGCTGGTGCTGCCGAAAGTGCTGGCACTGGCGGTTTCCATGCCCTTGCTGGTGATCTGGACCGATACCATGGCACTCATAGGCGGCATGGTATCGGCGCGGGTGGAACTGAATCTGTCGCCCGAATACTTCATCACCAAGCTGCCCGATGCCGTGCCGCTGGCGAACTACATGATAGGTCTGGGCAAAGGTACCGTCTTCGGCATGCTGATCGCGCTGGTGTCCTGCCACTTCGGTCTACGCATCAAACCGAATACCGAGAGTCTGGGGCACGGCACCACCACCTCGGTGGTGACGGCGATTACCGTGGTGATACTGGCCGATGCCGTATTCGCCATCGTGTTTAGCGGTGTGGGGTTCTTCTGATGGCAAATCCGGCACTGGTCCCCGAACGCAGTTGCGGCGGTAGCCGCGGCGATGGCGAACTGACGCTGGACGGCAGCGTGCCTATCGTGGAAATCACCGGACTGTGGACCAAGTACGGTCGCACCGTGGTGCATCAGGATCTGAATCTGGAAATTCGGCAGGGCGAAATCCTCTCCATCGTGGGTGGTTCCGGTACCGGCAAGACCACACTGCTGCGCCAGATGCTGGGGCTGGAAACGCCAGCGCGCGGCTGCGTGCGGGTATTTGGCGAAGACATCAGCGAAATTGACGCTGGCCAGTTGCAAAAGTTGCGCAACCACTGGGGCATGTTGTTCCAGCAAGGCGCGCTATACTCGGCCCTGACGGTGCTGGAAAACATCGCCCAGCCCATGCGCGAGCTGCATGCCCTGCCCGAAGACCTGATCGTTGATGCAGTGCTGCTGAAGATGAATATGGTGGGCTTGGGCCCCGAGCATGCCAACAAGATGCCGTCCGACCTGTCCGGCGGCATGGTCAAGCGGGTCGCGCTGGCGCGTGCACTCGCGCTGGAACCCAAGCTGCTATTCCTCGACGAACCTACCGCCGGTCTGGACCCCGACCTGTCGGAAGCCTTTGTGAGCCTGATTAAATCGCTGCACCGCGAACTCGGCCTCACCGTCGTGATGGTGACGCACGATCTCGATACCCTGTTCGCCCTCTCCACCCGCATTGCCGTGCTGGCGGAAAAACATGTGATTGCCCTCGGCACCCTCGAGGAAGTGCTACAGGTCGATCACCCCTTCGTTCATGAATTCTTCCTCGGAGATCGCGGCCGCCGCGCACTGGAAGCACTGAACGAGAAAAAACCTCAGGAGCAATGATGGAAAACCGATCCCATGCCCTCACTACCGGCTTCTTCACGATTACGCTGCTGATTGCAGCCATCCTGTTCGGCCTCTGGTTCAACCGCGACCGCGTCGAGCGCGCGCCCTATGTGCTGGCCACCACCCGCCCGATACCGGGCCTGAATCCGCAAGCCCCGGTGCGCTACCGCGGTCTGCAGGTGGGCAAGGTCGCCAGCATCACCTTCGATCCGAATGTCACGGGCCAGATACTCGTCACGCTCAACATCAACAAGGATGCGCCTATCACCAGCACCACCTTCGCCACACTAGGCTATCAGGGCGTGACGGGCATCGCTTTCATCCAGCTCGATGACGACAGCGTGGGCTCGCCGCGGCTGGCCACCAATGCCGATACGCCGGCCCGCGTGCCGCTGCGCCCCGGCCTGTTCGATGTGCTGGAAAAACGCGGCAAGGCCATCCTCGACCAGACCGAAATCGCCACCCAGCGCCTGAACCATCTGCTCAGCGAGCAGAATCAGCGCGCCATCCTCAACACCTTCAGCGAAATCAGCGCCACCGCGCAAGCCTATCGCGCCCTGCCGGAACAGCTGCAGCCGACGCTGGAACGCCTGCCACAGCTGGCGGAACAGACCCAGCAAACGCTGAAAAGCTTCCACCGGCTGGCTGGCGATGCCGACCAGATGGTGCAGCAACTGCAGGCACCGAATGGCCCCATCGCCCGCCTGACCGATAGCACCGAACGCATCGCCGGTTCGGTAGAAGCGGTGGCCGGCGGACTGGAACTCGATACGCTACCGCAGGTAAATTCGCTGTCGGACGACACGCGCGCTTCCATGCGTGCGCTGCGCAAGACCATGAACAAGATTAACGACCGCCCGCAAAGCCTGATCTTCGGCGCGCCCGGCACCCCGCCCGGCCCCGGTGAAGCCGGCTTCTCTGCCAGTGCCAAATAAGGAAGACCGCGATGACAGTCCAGCTCCGCCACCTGTTTGCCCTTGCCACCTGCGCCCTGCTGCTGGGCGGCTGTGCCAGCACGCCGCCGGCCACGGCACGCTATGACTTCGGTCCGCTGCCGGCACCCAGCACCAGCAGCCAGATCGGCACCCTGATCGTGGCCGACATTACCGGCCCGACGGCGCTCGATACGGAACATATGCAGTACCGCCTGCTGTATGCCGATGCACGTCAGGCTCGCCCGTATGCCTACAACCAGTGGGCCGCGACGCCGTTTCAGCTACTGGGCCAGCGCCTGCGTGCCAATTTCGCCCAGGCAGGCGTAAAAGTGCTGTCCACCACCGACGCCATCACCAGCCCTACCGTGCTGCGCATGGAAGTCAACGAGTTCACCCAGAGCTTCGACACGGCCAAGAGCAGCCAGGGCATCCTCAACGTGCGCGCCTCGCTGTTCCGCAATCACCGTCTGCTCGACCAGCGTACCTTCCAGCGCAGCGTGGCCGCGCCTACGCCGGATGCCGCCGGCGGCGCTCAGGCACTGGCCGAAGCCAGCGACGCGCTGGCCGCCGATCTGCTGGTCTGGCTGGCCAGCGTGCCGCAACCGTAAGGCCCGGGGTCGCCGCGTGGAACAGCACAGCCCCGTCAGCAAGACCTCGCCGTTCACCCGCGGCGCGCTCCTGGTCTACGTGCTACTGATCGTCTACGCCAGCTGGTTCCCGTTCACGGGCTGGCACAATCAGGGCCTGTCGCCGCTGATCTTCCTCGAACACACGGACATGCCGCGCTACTGGACCAAGTTCGATGCCATCATCAACGTGGTTGGCTACATGCCGCTCGGTACCCTGATCGTGTATGCGCTCTACCCGCGCCTGCAGGGCTGGCTGGCCCTGCTGCTGGCCAGCGCCAGCGGGCTGCTGCTGTCCGGCCTGATGGAAGGCGTGCAGACCTATCTGCCCAGCCGGGTCTCATCGAATCTGGATTTCTATACCAATAGCGTGGGCTGCATGCTGGGCGCCGTCGTCGGTGTGCTGACCGTGCGCCGCCTGCTCGACCAGAGCGAGCTACAGCGCCTGCGCAAAAGCTGGTTCGCGCCCCATGCCAGCCACGGGCTGGTGCTGCTGGCCCTGTGGCCGCTGGCGCAGATCTATCCGCAAAGTTTTCTGTTCGGGCTGGGCCAGTTGCTGCCCATCCTGTCGGAATGGCTGTCGCAACTGCTCGATACCGACATCGATCTGGCCCAGTATCTGCGCCCCGACAGCGTGCTGACGGTGGAACAGTACTGGCTGTCGGAAACCATCATCACGGCCTGCGGCATGGTAGGCGCCGCGCTCACACTGCTATGCCTGCTGCGCAAACCGGCCCCGCGCGGCCTGCTTGTAGGCGGCCTGATCGCCAGCGCCGTGATCGTCAAGGCGCTGGCCACGGCGCTGCTGTTCTCGCCCGAAAACGCGTTTGTCTGGGTCACGCCCGGCGCCGAAGGCGGCTTTCTGATCGGCACCATCATGCTGGCCGGCCTGGCGTTTGCCCCCCATCTGGCACAGCGCCGGCTGGCCCTGACCACCCTGCTATTGAGTCTGGTGATCATCAACACCACGCCGTCCAACCCGTATTTCGTGGTCACCCTGCAATCCTGGGTGCAGGGCAAATTCCTCAACTTTAATGGTGCGGCCCAGTTCCTCACCCTGCTGTGGCCACTGGCCGCGCTGTGGTTCCTGTGGCTGCCCGTGCACCGTCGGGCGGCCCCTGAGGTATCATAGCGCCACCTTAGTTTTCCGGATCCGATACCGCCATGAGCGACACTCCGTACTTCAAACACCATGTGTTCTTCTGCATGAACCAGCGCGACGATGGCCGCGCCAGTTGCGGCGAACACGGCGCGGCGGCGGCCCAGAAGCACGCCAAACAGCGCTGCAAGGAACTCAACCTGAACGGCGCCGGCAAGGTGCGCATCAATCAGGCCGGTTGCCTGGACCGCTGCGAACAGGGCCCGGTGCTGGTGGTCTACCCCGAAGGCACCTGGTACACCTATGTCGATAACAGCGATATCGATGAAATCATCGACAGCCATCTGGTACAAGGCAAAGTTGTCGAGCGTCTCAAACTGTAAACACCCATGATCAAGATCGAAAAATTTACCCTGACCGGCGGCGCCGGCCAGATGGAAGGCATACTGGACTTCCCGAAAGACACGCCGCGCGGCATCGCGCTGGTGGCCCACCCGCACCCGCTGTATGGCGGCACCATGGACAATAAAGTGGCCGTCACGCTGGCGCGCACCTTTGTCAATCTGGGCTATGTGGCGGCACGCATCAACTTCCGCGGCGTGGGCGCTTCCGAAGGCGTGCACGACCACGGCAAAGGCGAGATGGAGGACATGGCCATCCTGCATAAATGGATGACCGAGCGCTATCCTGGCCTGCCGGTGGCCCTGTCCGGCTTCTCCTTCGGCACTTTCGTGCAATCGCATCTGGCCCACCAGCTGGCGGCGCAAGGCACGCCGGCCGAGCGGCTGGTACTGGTGGGCAGCGCAGCGGGCAAATGGGAAATGGCCAGCGTGCCAGCCGACACCATCCTGATCCACGGCGAAAACGATGACACCATTCCGCTGATCGATGTGCTGGACTGGCTGCGCCCGCAGGACATCCCCGTGATCGTGATTCCCGGTGCCGACCACTTCTTCCACCGCAAGCTCCAGCACATCAAGAGCTGGGTCACGCAACTGTGGCACCGCCCGAATCTGCCAGACGCAGCTGAAACGGACGCCGCAAGCGCCGATTGAAGCTCTATAATTCCTGCTCCCGTCTGACCGGCGCACTACCCGCTGCGGGTAGGCGCCTTTAACCGTATAAGCTGACCGACATCCATGAAGAAAATTATTGCGGCACTCGCTACCAGTGTCCTGATGCTGACCAACGCCGTTGCGCAAACCCTGCCGCCACCGACCATCGCCGCCCGTTCGTGGCTGCTGCTGGACGCCACCAGCGGCCAGATCATCGCTTCGCAAGACCCTAACGCCCGCATCGAACCGGCCTCGCTGACCAAGATCATGACGGCCTATGTCACCTTCGGCGCGCTGCGCGACAAGAAGATAGACCTCAAGCAGATGGTCAACGTCTCGACCAAGGCCTGGAAAGTGGATTCGTCCAGCTCGAAGATGTTCATCGATCCGGCCACCCCGGTCAGCATCAACGACCTGCTGTACGGCCTGATGGTGCAATCCGGTAACGATGCGGCTGTCGCACTGGCCGAAGCCGTCGCCGGCGATGAAAGCGCTTTCGTGGTGCTGATGAACAAGGAAGCCCAGCGCATGGGCCTGACCAATACCCACTTCGCCAATCCGCACGGCCTGCCTAGTCCGGAAAACTATTCCACCGCGCAGGATCTGTCGGTACTGGCCAAGCGCGTGATTCAGGACTTCCCCGAGTTCTACAAGATCGATTCGGTGAAAAGCTTCACCTACAACAAGATCACCCAGCCTAACCGCAACCGCCTGCTGTGGCTCGATCCTACCGTGGACGGCATGAAGACGGGCCACACGGAAGCGGCCGGCTACTGCATGATCGCTTCGGCCCACCGTCCCAACGGCGCCAACGAACGCCGCCTGATTTCGGTCGTGCTGGGTACTTCGTCCGACCAGTCGCGTACGCAGGAAAGCCAAAAGCTGCTGAACTGGGGCTTCCAGAACTTCGATACGGTCAAGCTGTACTCCAAGGGTCAGGCCATTGCGACGCCAGAAATCTGGAAGGGTTCGCATAGCAGCGTGAAGATAGGCTTCACCAACGACGTGCTGGTGACGGTACCAAAAGGCGTGGCCGCCAAAATGAAACCGCTGCTGGAACGCAAAGATCCGCTAGTGGCCCCGCTGGCCGAAAACAGCCGCGTCGGCACGCTGAAGATGATGGTCGACGGCAAGCCGCTGCTGGAACTGCCCGTGGTGGCACTGGAAACCGTGGATCAGGCTTCCATCTTCGGCCGTGCGTGGGATTCGCTGCGTCTGTGGATGAAGTAATACCTGCCTGACTCAGTTGGCCGCAGCTGTGTAATGCAGCGCTTCCTGTGCCCACAGGAAGGCGGCCGGACCGACCTGCGTGAGCCGGTCCACATCCAGCCCCATGCGGCCTGCCAGTTCCAGCGCGCGCTCCACCTTGTCGCGCTCGAACAGCAGCGCCAGCATCAGATACGGCCCGTAAGGTCCGCGATTCTCCAGCAGCACCTCGCGTACTTCGGGCGATAGCTGCATACTCCCCACCAACTGGGCCATAGGCACGCCAAGCAGCACATCGAATAGCGACAGCATCCCGACCAGGAACAGCTCATCGCGCTGGGCAGCCGGCAGATGGCTGCAAGTCTCCAGAAAACGGGCGCGCGTCAGCGCCACTTCCAGCAGCGATTCATCGCGCTCCTGATGCTTGCTAGCGCCGAGGCGGAACATCGACACCGTCAGCGCACGATAGAGCTGATTGCGGCCCAGCACCAGGAACGCCTGCTGCAGACTGGTCACCTGCGTGCCTAGCCCGTTGGCCGGCGCATTGGCCCATTGCAGTAGCTGGTAAGTCATGCCGGGGTCGCGCTTGACCACATCGAGCAGGGCCGGCAGTTCCGCTTCCGTGCGCAGCAGGTTGAGCAGCTCGATCGAGGTCATGCGGCTCTGGTCGACTTTGGCGCTGCTATCGGCCTCGTCGCGCGTGGTCAGGAATGGCCCCATGAAATAATCGCAGCCCCACGACAGGCACATGCGCTGCTCATTCCACGATTCCAGTCCGTCCACACACAGTTTGAGCGCCGAATAACGCTGGCGCAGCTGCTTGATCAGGGCCTGGAAGGCCGGCAGGCTATGCTCATTCAGGTACAGCAGCACCATGTCGCACTGTGCCAGCAAAGGCGCTTCTTCCGGCGCCAGCGACACGCCGCGCAAGGCCAGCTGGGCGCCCGATGCACGCAGCGCCGCCATGCGGCCAGCCAGTTGCTCAACCGGCAGCTCGCTATGGCGCCGGTCCAGCAGGAACAGGGTGTGCGGCGCCAGCAAGGGCAAATGGCGGCCAAAGGTTACGGCATCGAGCGAGAGGGGGATCAGGGCTAGCCGCTGGGCCGCGAACTCGGGCACCCGGGCTTCCTGCAGCGCTGCCACCATGGCGCTTTCGGCCAACGGTGTGCCGTGCTGGCGTGCCACGGCATGGAAGCGGTAGCCGCACAGGCGATGGCGCTGGTCGATGATCTCGGCGCGCACCACCACAGGGATGGCATCGAGCGGCCGTAGCGGCACTGGTGCTGCCAGCGCAACCGGCGCGGCAGACTGCGGCGCGGCGCCCAGCCAGCGCTTGAACAACGACATAATCCCCACTACCTGCACTCCCCCTCTAGCTTTGCTGATCACCCGATCATACAGGCAAACTGCTGCGGCTTAGCCGCAATGACAAGTATCCAGCCCGCGATGTAATAAAGTTACAGCCACTCGGTATAATGGCCGCCTGACAATTTCTAACCAGGTCCGCCATGTCTTCTGCCCAGCCACACCCACTGTCCTGCCCTGCCAGCCTGACGCGTCGCGATGGCCTGACACTGTCCCGCATCGTCGCCGGCATGTGGCGCATGCAGGAATGGCAGCTCACCGCGCAGCAGCGCCTGCGCTTGATCGAACAGTGTCTGGAACTGGGCGTAAGCAGCTTCGACCACGCCGACATCTACGGTGATTATGGCGTGGAAGCGCTGTTTGGCGAAGCGCTGGCCATGCAGCCGGGCCTGCGCCAGCGCATGCAGCTGGTCAGCAAATGCGGCATCAAGCTGGTGAATGCGGCCCGCCCGGCCCACACCATCCAGCATTACGACACCAGCGCCAGCCACATCAGCGCATCGGTCGAGCAGTCGCTGCGCAATCTGGGCACCGACCATCTTGATCTATTACTGATCCACCGCCCTGATCCGCTGATGGATTTTGATGTCATCGCCGACACCTTCCATGCGTTGCGCCAGGCCGGCAAGGTGCGCCACTTCGGCGTCTCCAACTTCAGCCGTCACCAGTTCGAGTGCCTGAACCGGCGCATTACGCTGAGCACCAACCAGGTGGAATTCTCGCCGCTGCACGTCGACCCGATGTTCGACCAAACTTTCGACGGTCTGCAGGATCTCGGCGTGGCACCGATGATCTGGTCGCCGCTGGCTGGCGGCCGTCTGTTCAGCAACAACGATGCTGCCGGTCAGCGCGTGCGCGCCGCCATCGAGCAGGTGGCTGCCGAACTGCAGCAACCATTCGCCAGCGTGGTGTTTGCGTGGATTATGCAGCTGCCGTCGCGCCCTATCCCGCTGACGGGCACAGGCCGCATCAGCGCCATCGCGGAAGCTGTGCAAGCCACCCGGTTCAGCCTGAGCCGCAGCCAGTGGTTCACCATCCTGCGCGCGGCCAGGGGCCACGAAGTCGCCTGATCAGTCGTGGAAAATCTGGGGCGGCGCGATGCCGCGCCAGCCCTGCTGCCACGCCAGATTCAGCGCCAGCGTGAAGACGATGTAGACAGCGAAGAACAGGGCGAAATACAGTGCCTGCAACCAGGCCAGCAAGCCCAGATTCAAGACCAGTAACACCAGCGCCAGCGGGCTCTTTTTCTGCTTGGAGCTAGGGAAGCGTACGGTGGACACCATCAGGCTGCCCACCGCAAACAGCAGCGCCACGATCAGGCCGCCATGCAGCGCCGTCACCGGCGGCTGCGGCCAGGCCACCACCACTGCCGCCACACAGGCCGCACCGGCCGTGATCGGCATACCAACGAAATAGCGCGGATCGGTGCGTCCCACATTCACATTGAAACGGGCCAGCCGCAAGGCGCCGCAGGCAACAAAGAAGAAGCTGGCGATGCCGCCCAGCCGCAGCAGCGTGGGCTGCTCTGCGCCCAGTTGCACAAAGCCGTAGCAGTACAGCAGCAGGCCGGGCGCGCAGCCGAAGTTCATCACATCGGCGATCGAATCGAGCTGCATGCCGAATTCGGAGGTGGTGTTGGTGGCGCGCGCCACCAGACCGTCGAGCGCATCGAACACGCCAGCCAGCACCAGCAATATGGCCGCCAGACGGTAGTCCTGCGCCGCGCCGATGCGGGCGTTATCGACGGAAATCACGATGCTGCCGAAGCCACAGGCGATCGACATCAGCGTCACCATGCTCGGCAGGGCAAATTTGGCGCGCTGTACACGCGCGTGGTGGTGTGGTTTCAAAGCAGTCTATCCAGTAAAAACCGGGCATCGCCCGGGCAAGCGCCATTCTAACCTGAGCCGGGGCCCACACTAGCCTGCTATCAAATTGAAATCTGGCATAAAATGACAATCAACCCACCGCGCCCGTGCAAGCACTGACCCTGCCATGACCACTCCCGACACCGACATCCTCGATACCGGCACCGGCCTGCAGCAACTGATGGGCGACCGTGCGCTGTACCAGCAAATCCTGCGGCGCTTCCGCCAGCGCTATCAGGATGCGCCTGCCGAAGCCCGCGCCGCCCATGCGGCCGGCGATCAGGTGGTGGCAGCGCGCATCGCCCACACGCTCAAGGGCGCGGCCGGCATGATAGGCGCCCGCCAGGTCGCGCGGCTGGCCCATGCGCTCGAAAGCGCCGGCAACGACAGCCTGCTCAGCGCACTGGAAGCAGCGCTGCAAGCCTTGCTGGTGCAGATAGAAGTGGTGTTGCAGCAGGAAGATCTGCCGGGTCCGCCCGCGCCCTACGCTGCCAGCCATATGCCGACGTCGATGGCGCTGGTACAGCATCTGGCCGGCCTGCTCGATATCGGTGACGGTGCGGCCGTCGATCTGGTGGAACAGTCGGCCGATGCGCTCAGCCATACGCTCGGAGCGGCCTGCTATCAGGCGCTGCGGGAACAGGTGCTGCAGTTTGATTACGAAGCCGCGCTGGCGCTGCTGCCGGCCGATGCACTGCAACCCTAGCGGGTATATTCCTTTTCCTCGTCGAACGCGTCGGCGCACTCCTTGTCGCAGAAGCGGCGCACATTATCCAGCGGTTTGTCGCAATACCAGCACGCCCCTTTGGGCGGCAGCGACTGGCGCGCGCGCAACGGCGCCGGCGACGTGGCCACGGCAGGCGGCACGCCGGTATTGTCATCCTGTACGCTCTCTTGTATCGGATCCACGATCGCCTCCTTTCCAGGGCCGTGCTCAGGTCAACGTTGCAAGATTACTTCAGCGGAATAACACGTGCATGAGAATTCTCAAGCGAGCCATCATAGCAGGTTCATACCCGCTGTCTGTGCCAGCGCCGTTGCAGAATCGGGCGTTTGCGCACATGAAACAGTCCTGTCCGAATGAAGAAATATTTTTTTATTAAAAAGCCGGAATCGATAGTGCGGCGCCCGCACCACGCTTGCATATGTTAAGTTGTGACCCTCGGTAATCTTCAATACAATCATCAGCGCCTGCTCCCCCTCCGCCCGCCCGATGACCGATCGCCTTGCCCAGCCTGCCACTCCGCCTAGTGTACGCCGCATACTGACGCTGCTGGTGGCTGCGTGCATCGTGCCCATCGTGCTGGTCCTGGCTGTGTTAATGATCAATTTCTACCGTAAGGAGGAAGCCCGGCTGATCGACAATACGCTCAACCATGCACGCCATATCAGCACCGCTGCCGACCGCGAAGTGCGCAGCACCCAGTTAGCCCTGCAGGTACTGGCCGGCTCCCACCTGCTACAACAACGCGACTTGCGCGCCTTCCATGCGCGCATCAGTGCCGTGGTTGATAAGTTGCATGTTGATAGCATATTGCTTATCGATCTAGACGGACGCATCCTGCTGTCCTCACTGCGCCCCTACGGCAGTCCGCTGGCACAACTGAGGGACTCGCCACTACTGCAGCGTACGCGCAATACGGGTTTGCCCGGGGTGTCCGGCATTTTCATAGGCCCGCTGGCAGGCCAGCCCATAGTCACCATTGCCGTGCCCGTAGTGGAGAACGGCAAAGTAGTCATGAGCCTGAATGCGACAGTCACCCCAGCCACCCTGCAGCCACTGCTCTTCGAACAGCCGACGCCCGATAGCTGGCGCGCCGGCATCGTCGACCAGCAATACCGCATCATCACCCGCAGCCATGACATGGCCAAGCTGGCCGGCCAGCAATTGCCGGCCGAACTGCGCCAGCCACTGTCACGCGTGAACGAATCCATGTTCGAATCCTACACGCTGGAGGGGCGCCGCTCGCTGTTCGTGTACCAGCGCTCGGAGCAGACTGGCTGGACCTCGATACTCTGTATTCCCCACGACGAACTGACGGCGCCACTGCGCCACAGCCTGTTCTGGCTGATTACGCTCAGCGTGATCACGCTGGCACTGGGCATCAGTTGTGCGCTGTGGCTGGCACGCCGCGTCACCCGCTCGATTCAGGCCCTGATCGCGCCAGCCCTGGCGGTGGGACAAGCCGTACCGCTGCCGCTGCCACGGCTGTACTTCCGCGAAGCGCGCGAACTGGCGCAGGCCTTGCAGATCGCCGCGCGCGACCTGCAGCGGGCCCGCGCCGACAGTTCCGAAAGCGAGCAGCGGCTGGCACTGGCCGCACGCGCCGCCCACCTGGGTATCTGGACGCGCGACCTGCGCCAGCAGCACATCTGGGTGTCGCAAGCCTGGAGCGAACTGTTCGGCTTTAACGACAGCACAGCGCTCACGCTGGAAGATCTGCTGGCGCGCGTGCATCCGGCCGACCGCCAGCATGTGCAGCGCACGCTGGACAGCACACTGTTCGGCGCCACGCGCTACGATATGGAGTTCCGCATCGAACTGCCGAGCGGCTGCCAGCGCTGGATCAGCTCGCACGGCAGCGTGGAATTCGACCGCCACCAGCGCCCCACGCTGGTACGCGGCGTCTCGCTCGACATCACCAGCCGCAAGCAGGCCGAACTCGATCTGCAGCAGAAGCAGAAAGAAGTGACCCATCTGGCGCGTGTCGCCATGCTGGGCGAACTGTCCGGCGCGCTGGCCCACGAACTGAACCAGCCACTCACGGCCATCCTCAGCAACGCCCAGGCAGCCCAGCGCTTCCTCGGCCAGCCGGCGCCCGATCTGGCGGAAGTGCGCGAAATCCTCAACGACATCGTCACGGAAGACCAGCGCGCCGGCGCCATCATTGCGCGCTTGCGTGCCCTGTTCGGCAAACATGATGCGCAACGCCAGCGCATCAGCGCACACAGCCTGATCGATAGCGTGCTGCACCTGATCAGCAACGACCTGATCCACCAGCGCCTGACTCTGCGCACCGAACTGTGTGCCGAAACGCTGACCCTGGAAGCCGATCCCGTGCAGTTGCAGCAGGTGCTGCTCAACCTGCTGATGAATGCCTGCGATGCCCAGAGCCAGCGGCTGGAACACAGCAACATCATCGAGCTGCGCAGCGCCCACGTAGGCCACACGCTACAACTGAGCATCAGCGACAGCGGCGGCGGCATACCTGCTGACGCGCTGGAACAGATCTTCACGCCGTTCTACACCACCAAGGCCCGTGGCATGGGGCTGGGGTTGTCGATCTGCCGCAGCATCGTGGATGCGCACGGCGGCCGGCTGTGGGCGGAAAACAATGGCCATGGCGGCGCCACCTTCCACCTGCGCCTGCCGCTGGCCGAGGTCAGCCAGCCATGAACACGGGCCTGCAAATCTATCTGGTGGATGACCAGCCGGCCATCCTCAAGGCGCTGAGCCGGCTGCTCAACTCGGCCGGCTATGCCGTGCAGGGCTTTGCCAGCGCCAGCGCATTTCTGGCCAGCGTAGACGCCCAGGCCGAGGGCTGTTTGATCCTCGATCTGGCCATGCCGGAAATGAGCGGGCTGGCGCTGCAGCAAGCCCTGAGCGAGCGCGCCAGCCTGCTGCCGGTGATCTTCCTCACCGGCCATGGCGATATCGAATCAGGCGTGCGCGCCATGAAGCTCGGTGCCGTCGATTTCCTCACCAAGCCGGTCGATGCCGAACGCCTGCTCACGGCCGTGGCCCATGCCTGCGCCAGCAACCGGCGCGCACGCGACACGGATCAGGAACTCGGCGCGATCCGCCAGCGCCTGGCCACGCTGACGCCGCGCGAGACCGAAGTGCTGGACCTGATCATCGAAGGCTTGCTGAACAAGCAGGTGGCCGCCACGCTGGGCGCGGCCGAAAAGACCATCAAGGTGCACCGCGCCCGCGTGATGGCCAAGATGGAAGTACGTTCGCTGGCCGCACTGGTGCGCATGGTAGACCGGGTACGCCATAGCTAGTCCGCCACGGGCATAGGCCCAAAGTCCCATAGGCAGCCCATCAGCACAGCGCTAATGTGGCCCCATGGAAACGAAATCACCCTGGATAGCCGTCGTTGATGACGATGCCGCCATCTGCCGCGCGCTGGTGCGCCTGTTGCGCTCGGCCGGGCTCAGTGCGCGTGCCTTTCCCAGCGGTGCAGCCTTCCTGCAAACCCTCAACGAACACCATGCCTGCTGCGTGATCCTCGACGTGCACATGCCGGAGCAGACCGGGCTCGACGTGCAAGCACGGCTGGCCACGCTGGCGCCGGAAATGGGCGTGATTCTGATCAGCGGCCACCCCAAACCGCAGGAGCAGTTCCGTGCCCTGCATCAATTACCGCTGGCTTATCTGCAAAAACCCGTCAATGACCAGTTGCTGCTGGACGCCATTGCCCAGGTCTATCCCCAAAGTTCATTGTCATGATCGCTGCTGCCCTACTCCACCGCGCCCGTATCCTGCTGGTTGACGATCAGCAGCTCAGCAACCAGATCCTGAGCCAGTTGCTCGCCAGCGCAGGCTATACCGATGTGACCGCCACCTGCGACGCTGCCGGCGTGGCCGAACTGCACCGCCGCAATGCCTACGACCTGATCGTACTGGACTTGCACATGCCGGTCATGGATGGTTTTCAGGTACTGGAAGCGCTGTACCAGATCGAAGCCGACCAGTACCTGCCCGTGCTGGTGCTCTCGGCCCAGCACGACAGTAAGCTGGCCGCACTGGAAGCCGGTGCCAAGGACTTTCTGACCAAACCTTATGATCCGGGCGAATTGCTGAGCCGCGTGCGCAATCTGCTGGAAGTGCGGCTGCTGTACAACGATACGCGCGCCTATGGCTTGCGCATGGCCAGCTATGACAGCCTGACGGGCCTGCCCAACCGCCAACTGTTCTCGCAGTCGCTGGCCACCCAACTGGCAGCCGCCCAGCCCCATCCGAGCGCGCTGCTGCTGATCGATCTCGACGGCTTTACTACGCTCAACGATACCCAGGGCTATCCGGCCGGCGATGGCGTGCTACGCCTGCTGGCCCAGCGCCTGAACCGGCTGGCACCGCCGCGCGCCAGCCTGGCCCGCTTCGGCAATGACGAATTCGCCCTGCTGCTGCCAGCACTCGAGCACAGCAGCGACAGCGCCCGCATCGTCGCCCTGATCCAGGCGGCCCTGCATGAACCCTTCCCCCTGCCGGACGGCCGCCGCGCGCTCAGCGTCAGCATGGGCGTGGCACTCTATCCGGACGATGCCGTCGACGCCGCCACCCTGATCCGCTACGCCAACATCGCTTTGCATCAGGCCAAGCAGGCCGGCAGCAATCAGTGCAGCTATTTCACCTATGCCATGAACGAACAAGCCCAACACCGCTACCAGCTCGAGCAAGCCTTGCGCCACGCCTGCGCCAGCGACGAATTCGAACTGTACTACCAGCCCAAAGTCCATCTGCGCACGGGGCGCATGGTGGGCACGGAAGCGCTGCTGCGCTGGAACCGCCCCGGCCATGGCATCGTGTCGCCGGCCGAATTCATCCCCTTGCTCGAGCAGACCGGCATGATCCGCGAAGTGGGCGCCTGGGTGATCGAGCAGGCGTGCCGCCAGATTGCCTGCTGGGCGCAGGATGAAGCCGGCCCTCTGCCGGTGGCCGTGAATGTGGCCAGCCCGCAGTTCAGTGACAGCACGCTGGTCGACACGGTGGCGGCAGCGCTGCAGCGCCACCAGATTGATCCCGCCCTGCTCTCGCTGGAAGTGACGGAAACGGCGCTGATGGAAGATCTGGCGCGCACAGCCGCCACCCTGTCCACGCTATGGACCATGGGGGTGCGCATCGCCATCGACGATTTCGGCACCGGCTATTCCAGCCTGGCCTATCTGCGCCGCTTCCCCGTCGATACGCTGAAAATCGATATCGCCTTCATCCGCGAACTGCCCCACAACGCCGACGATGCCGCCGTCGTGCGCGCCATCATCGCCATGGCACACAGCCTGAAACTCAAGGTGGTAGCGGAAGGGGTGGAATCGGCCGAGCAGCTGGCCTATCTGGCCGAACATGACTGCGATCTGATCCAGGGCTATTACTTCAGCCGTCCGATTCCGGCCGACATGATGACGCAACTGTTGCGCCAGGATGCGCGGCTGGCTTACACGCCTGCAGGGAGCGAGTAGCGCTTATAATCGGTCATCATCCATGCCCAGCAAGGAAATCCGCATGACCGACAGCACCATCGCCACACCGGCCGCCGCCAGCGGCCACGCCCACTTGTCCACCCGCATACTGGCGCTGGCCAGCATGGGACTGATGGTGCTCGATCCCGACTTGCGTGTGGTGGTGTGGAACCAGTGGCTGGCCAGCCACTCCGGCCTGTCGGCCAGCCGCGTACTGGGTCGCCCCCTGTTTGAAGTGTTCCCGGAACTGGCCGGCCAGCGGCTCGAGCAACTGGTGCACAGCGCCATGCAGAGCAAGCTGCCGCAACGGCTCTCGCCGGCTAGCCAGCGCGCGCCCTTCCCGCTGTATGCGAGTGGCACCTGGGGCGGCGAACGCATCGATCAGGCCGTCGCCGTCACCCCGTTCACCGAAGGCAAGCAGCATTACTGCCTGATCGAAGTGAGCGATATCAGCATCACGGTGGACAAGGAAAAGCAGTTGCGCGGACAAGCCGAAGCGCTGCGCGCGCAATCGTATGTGGATGGGCTGACGGGCATCGCCAACCGGCGCCACTTCGACGTGGCACTGGACCGCGAACTGCGCCGCGCCCAGCGCAACAGCGGCCAGCTCTCATTGCTGCTGATGGATATCGATTCCTTCAAAGCTTATAACGACCACTTCGGCCACCAGCAGGGTGACGCCTGCCTGACGACCGTGGCCGAGGCCTTTGCCGGCATGTTGCAGCGCCCGGCCGATCTGGCGGCGCGCTATGGCGGCGAAGAATTTGCCGCCGTACTGCCCGACACCAGCGCCGAGCAGGCAGCCCAGCACGCGGAGGCCATCCGCGCCCGCGTGGCCAGCCTGCAACTGCCGCATGCACCGGCTGCCACGCGTCCCCACGTCACACTCAGCATAGGCGTAGCCAGCTTCCACCGCGAACATCTGACCGATGCGGCCAGCCTGCTGGCGGCGGCCGATAGCTGTTTGTACCAGGCCAAGCGCAATGGCCGCGATCGCGTCGAACTGCATGTGCTGGCAGCCGAAGCAGAATCAACCTGAGCGCACACAGCCTGAGCCGACTGCTTACTTGCCGATGCAGAAGCGGCTGAAGATCACGCCCAGCAGATCGTCGGACGAGAATTCACCCGTAATGCTCGATAGCTGAGCTTGCGCCAGCCGCAGTTCTTCCGCGAACAGATCGAGCGACTGATCATTCTGCGCCGCGTGTTCACCCGCGCGCGCCAGATGGGCACCGGCGTTTTTCAGCGCGATCAGATGGCGTTCGCGCGCCAGATACAGCGATTCGCCCGTCTGCTGCCAGCCGGCGATACGCAGCAGTTCCGCGCGCAGCAGGTCAATGCCGAGATTCTCGTGCGCCGACAGATACACGTGCACGGCATCGGCCATCTCGTCGACGGAAGGCTTGTGGCCGGACAGGTCGATCTTGTTCCACACACGCAGCACGGGCACTTCAGGCGGGAAGGCCGCCATAATGTTTTCATCAGCGCGCGTAGGCCCCTGATCAGCATCGAGCAGATGCAGGATCACATCGGCCTTGCCCACTTCTGCCCACGTGCGTTCGATGCCGATGCGTTCCACCACATCGATGCTGTCATCCACCGTGCGGATGCCGGCTGTATCGATGATGTTGAGCGGGATGCCTTCGATCTGTATGGTTTCCGTGACCTTGTCGCGAGTCGTACCGGCGATAGGCGTAACAATCGCCACATCATTGCCGGCCAGCGCATTCAGCAGCGAGGACTTGCCCACATTCGGCTGGCCCACCAGCACCACGTTCAGGCCCTCGCGTAGCAGCGCGCCTTGCGCCGCCTGACGGAACACCTGATCGAGCGATTCCACGATGGCCTTGAGCTGGCCACGCGCATCGGATTTTTCCAGAAAATCGATTTCTTCTTCAGGGAAGTCGAGCGTGGCTTCCACCAGCATGCGCAAGCCCGTCACGCCATCCACCAGCGCATTCACGGTTTTCGAGAACGCACCGGACAGCGACTGCGAAGCCGACTTGGCCGCCGCTTCTGTCGACGCATCGATCAGATCGGCCACCGCTTCAGCCTGAGCCAGATCGAGCTTGTCGTTGAGGTAGGCGCGGCGGGTGAACTCGCCCGGCTCGGCCAGCCGCAAGCCCAGTTCAGCGCCCGCTTCCAGCACCCGTGCCAGCAGCAGCTGCAGCACGATGGGGCCACCGTGGCCCTGCAGTTCCAGCACATCCTCGCCCGTGTAAGAGTTCGGGCCGGGGAAGAAGATGGCGATGCCCTGATCGATGATGCTGCCATCAGCCTGACGGAACGGCAGATAACTGGCGTGGCGCGGCTGCAGTTGGGTAGCGCCGAACAGCGCCGTCACCAGCCCTTGCAGGTTTTTGCCGGAAGCGCGCACCACACCAATGCCGCCGCGTCCGGGGGCGGTGGCAATCGCGGCGATTGGGGAAGAATCGATATTCATGATGGGATTGTAACCAAGTAAAAAAAAGCCCGCGATCAACACGGGCTTTTGTGCAACAAACTTCGGTGCGGTTTAGCTGTTAGCAGCTTCCGGTGCAGCGAATTTCTTCGTGATCACGTACTGCTGAGCGATCGACAGGATGTTGTTGACGACCCAGTACAGTACCAGACCGGACGGGAAGAAGAAGAACATCACCGAGAATGCCAGCGGCATGAACAGCATCATCTTGGCCTGCATCGGATCAGCCGGCGCTGGGTTCAGCTTGGTGGTGATGTACATGGTGATCGCGTACAGCACTGGCAGCACATAGAACGGATCCGGTGCAGCCAGATTGGTGATCCAGCCCAGCCATGCGGCGCCACGGATTTCCACCGACGCCTGCAGCACCCAGTACAGCGCGATGAACACCGGCATCTGCACGAGGATAGGCAGACAGCCGCCCAGCGGGTTGATCTTCTCGGCCTTGTACAGTTCCATGGTGGCCTGATTCATCTTGGCCGGATCGCCTTTGTGGCGCTCGCGGATGGCCTGCATCTTAGGCGTCAGCACTTTCATCTTGGCCATGCTGCGGTAGCCGGCAGCCGACAGCGGGAAGAAGGCCAGCTTGATCAGGATGGTGAAGGCGATAATGGTCCAGCCCCAGTTGCCCAGTGCTTTGTGCAGTTGGTCCATGACCCAGAAGATAGGCTTGGCGATGATGGTCAGCCAGCCATAGTCTTTCACCAGTTCCAGACCCGGGGTGACTTGTTCCAGCAGTTTTTCAACTTGCGGGCCCGAATACAGACGCGCGTCGTTGCTGATGGTGGCGCCCGGTGCCAGCGTACCCAGCGGTTGGGTCACGCCGATAGCGTACTGGTTGGTCGTCACTTTGCGGGTGAAGATGGTACGGGCCAGCTTGTCCTGCGGTACGAAGGCCGAGACGAAGAAGTGCTGGGAAATCGCAAACCAGCCATTGTCCGCCTTGGTCGGGTGGTCCTGCACCACGTCCTTGCCCGTCTTGGCCGCTTCAGCCGCAGCTTTTTCCAGTTTTTCGAACTGCAGCTTGTGGTATTTGTCCGCTTCCGTGTACAGGGTAGGACCGGTGTAGCTGCTGTTGAAATACGAGTCGCCAGCCGGTTTGTTACCGTCGTGTACCAGTTGCAGATACAGTTCAGGCTTGATCGGCGCCGTGCCCACGTTGGTGATGTCGTGACGTACATCGATCACGTAATCGCCGCGCTTGAAGGTGAAGGTCTTGGTCAGCTTGACGCCGCCCGCTTCCGCTTCCAGCACCAGTTGGATCTGGTTAGCGTCGTTCAGCATGCGCGGACCAGGCTTGGCCACGAAGCCGGTCTGGTGAGTCGGCAGGCCGGGCGCGCCGATCAGGCCGGTTTCAGCCAGATAGGTCTTGCCGGTAGCGCCGTCCACATCGAACAGCACCTGATTTTTGGTTTCATCGATACCGTCCTTGAACTTCAGCAGTTCCAGACGGCGGATAGTACCGCCCAGCGTATCCACGTCAACGCGGAACAGGTCGGTAGTAATGGTGACGCGTTCGCTCTTGAACGGTTCAGCGGCCGCAGGGGCGCCCGCAGTTGCACCGGCAGCGCTCGCAGCAGGCACGGTGGCTGCCGCCGCGGCCGGCAATTCGGCTTTCTTCGCTTCCGGCGCCTTGGCCGTTTGCGGCGGCGGCGGTGCAAACATCGATGGATGGCCGTTCGATACTTGCCAATTGTTCCACAGAACAATCATCGACACGGCAAACACGATCCACAGGATGGTACGTTTATTGATATCCATTACGGTATTTATCAGGAGTGGTTGCAACCGCAAGCGGTCGTTGAAGAATTCGATTTTTTACTATCGGCCGGCGGCACCGGATCGTGGCCACCGGGATTCCACGGATGGCAACGGCAGATGCGCTTGGCCGCTAGCCAGCTACCCCGCGCAGCACCATGCACTTGCAGCGCTTCCAGTGCGTAGTTCGAGCAGCTCGGATAGAAGCGGCACGAAGGCGGCAGCAGCGGGCTGATCGCCAGCTGGTAGCCGCGCACCAGGAAACGTAGCAGTTTTTTCATGATGCGGCAGATGGAGGCGGTGGCGCCGAAGACAAGGCAGGCTTGGGCGCACGCGCCGCTGCCGTTCTGGCCTGAGCGAACAGACGTGACAATTCCACCCGCAGCGCCGCTTTTAACGTCGCCGAGGTGGCAGGACCGTCCTTGCTGTTGACCGGTCTGGATAAACGCACCAGACAATCAATCGCCGGCAGGCCAGTCTGACGGAACAGTTCGCGCGTGACCCGTTTGATGGTGTTACGCGTTACTGCGCGCGGCGCAAACCGTTTGGCCACGACCACGCCTAGGCGCGCATGAGGCAGCGCACTCGGATGGGTGTAGAGCACAAAGTGGGCGCTTTTTTGCGTAGGGCGCAAACGAAAAACGGATGAAAATTCATCCGTTTTAACGATGCGCCGAACGCGCGCGAAGTCGTGTGAACCTTCGCCTGTCGAGCCGTTTTGCAAACAGCTGTCCATGCGATCAGCTAACAAGCGGTGGCTTATACAGCCAGACGCTTGCGGCCTTTTGCGCGACGTGCGTTGAGCACATCACGGCCACCACGGGTAGCCATACGAGCGCGGAAGCCGTGGGTACGCTTGCGGCGCACGACGGAAGGTTGGTAAGTACGTTTCATGTTGGTCTCGCTTAAAGCAGAAAAAAATGCAAAATCGGGTTGTGGCCCCGTCAGTTTTTGGTGCCAATGACACTTCGCGCACCTATGCCACCGATACCGGCACAAGCTGGGTCCATCTCATCGCCCGCTAAATCCACGCTTACTCCATATTGACGTCATAGTGAATAAACACGGAATACGGGCGGGGAACCCTGAATTATCAGCATTTTGCCCCCCCTTGTCAACAACTGATGACGCCGAAGACCCGCCGGCGATGCGAAAAATAAGCGTCGCGCCTGTGGATAACTTCGCCCGGCGAGAGTAGAATAGCGCGTTACGTGTGACGAACCCCGGGTTCGATCCCACCCTGATCAGTAGTACTGCAGCCGTCAAGCGCAGTGTAAGAATAGATATAAGATTCATGGAAAATTTCTGGCAGACGTGCTCCGCCCAGCTGGAGCTGGAGCTGACGCCGCAACAATTCAGCGCGTGGATTAAGCCGCTCATCCCCCTCGATTACGAGGCGGGCAAGCTGCGCATGGCCGCCCCTAACCGCTTCAAACTGGACTGGGTGAAAACCCAGTTTGCCAGCCGTATCACGGCGCTGGCCTGCCAGTACTGGGACGCCCCGACGGAAGTGCAGTTCGTGCTCGATCCGCGCCTGTCCGCGCCGAAAAAGGCCAGCACCGTTGCACCGGTTCCTGATATCAATGGCGGTGCGCCTAGCGGGAACGCGCGCATGGCCGACCCCGTGCCGTCGGTACCGGAGCTGCCCGCTTCGGCCGCACCGCGCCGCGAGCAGAGCCGCATCAATACCGACCTCACTTTCGACAGCTTCGTGACCGGTAAGGCCAACCAGCTGGCCCGCGCGGCCGCGATTCAGGTGGCGAATAATCCGGGCGTGTCCTACAACCCGCTGTTCTTCTACGGCGGCGTGGGCCTCGGTAAGACCCACTTGATCCACGCAATCGGCAATCAGGTGATGGCCGACCAGCCCGGTGCCAAGATCCGCTACATCCACGCCGAGCAGTATGTGCGCGACGTGGTAACGGCTTACCAGCGCAAAGGTTTCGACGACTTCAAGCATTACTACCACTCGCTGGACATGCTGCTGATCGACGATATTCAATTCTTCGGCGGCAAGAGCCGTACGCAGGAAGAATTCTTCTATGCGTTTGAAGCGCTGATCGCGGCCAAGAAGCAGATCATCATCACTTCGGATACCTATCCGAAGGAAATCACGGGCATGGATGACCGCCTGATCTCGCGTTTCGACTCGGGCCTGACGGTGGCGATCGAACCGCCGGAACTGGAAATGCGCGTGGCGATTCTGCTCAAGAAAGCCAAGCAGGAAGGCGTGACCTTCTCGGACGACGTGGCCTTCTTCGTGGCCAAGCACCTGCGCTCCAACGTGCGTGAACTGGAAGGCGCGCTGCGCAAGATTCTGGCCTACTCGCGCTTCCACGGTAAAGACATCACCATCGACATCGTCAAGGAAGCGCTGAAAGATCTGCTGTCGGTGCAGAACCGCCAGATTTCGGTGGAAAACATCCAGAAAACCGTGGCCGACTTCTTCAACATCAAAGTGGCCGACATGTATTCCAAGCGCCGGCCCGCGAATATCGCCCGTCCGCGCCAGATCGCCATGTATCTGGCCAAGGAGCTGACGCAGAAGAGTCTGCCGGAGATCGGTGAACTGTTCGGTGGCCGTGACCACACCACCGTGCTGCACGCCGTGCGCAAGATCGCGCTGGACCGCACCAAAAATCCGGAATGCAACCACGAACTGCACGTGCTCGAGCAAACCCTCAAAGGCTGATGCCGGAGGGTGGCAAGAGCCGTGCTTTGCCTTTATGATTTAGGCAATCTGCCCACAAGGCAAAGTTGTTAAAAATTTACGATTCAATCTTTAAACCTGAGGATAAGCTATGCAATTGGTCAAAACCACCCGAGATACTCTTCTCCGGCCACTGCAGATCGTGAGCGGTATTGTCGAGCGTCGGCACACTATGCCGATTCTGGCCAATATCCTCATCAGCAAAGAGGGCGAGAGCGTCTCCTTCCTGTCCACTGACACCGAAGTACAGATCACCACCCACGCCGACATCGGTTCCGGCGCGGAAGTGACGGGCACCACCGTGGCCGCGCGCAAGCTGCTCGACATTCTGCGCGCGCTGCCGGAATCGGGCGACGTCACCATGACGCTGCTGAACAAGCGTCTGACCGTACAGTCGGGCAAATCGCGCTTCGCCCTGCAGACGCTGGCCGCGGAAGAATTCCCCACCGTGCAGCAAGCCGACAGCTACAGCGCCAGCGTGACCCTGCCGCAGAAAACCCTGAAGCACCTGTTCAACATGGTGCACTTCTCCATGGCCCAGCAGGACATCCGTTACTACCTGAACGGCCTGCTGCTGGTGCTCGATGGTAACAACGTGATCGCCGTGGCGACCGACGGCCACCGTCTGGCTTTCTGCCAGGTGGAAACGGAGCAGACCTTTGCCCGTCAGGAAGTCATCATCCCGCGCAAGACCATCATCGAACTGCAGCGCCTGCTGGAAGAAAACGACGAGACCGTCCAACTGGATATCGCCGCCAATCAGGTCAAGCTGCGCTTCGCCGACATCGAACTGATTTCGAAACTGGTGGAAGGCAAGTTCCCTGACTACACCCGCGTGATTCCTAAGGGCTACCAGAACGAATTCACCATCGGCCGCGATGAGCTACTGCGCTCGCTGCAACGTGCCGCCATCATGACCAGCGATAAATTCAAAGGCGTGCGCTGCATCATCACCCCGGGCAGCATGAAAATCAGCTCGACCAATGCCGATCAGGAAGAGGCTGTGGAAGAACTGGAAATCGACTACGGCGGCGACAGCGTCGATATCGGTTTCAACGTCAGCTACCTGCTCGACGTGCTGAACAATCTGAAATGCGATCAGGTCAATGTGGCACTGGGCGACTCCAATTCGTCCGCGCTGATTTCCATCCCCGACAATGCCGACTTTAAATATGTCGTCATGCCGATGCGGATCTGATCCAGCCTGAGTGATTAGCATAGTTCGTCGTACCGCGTTTTTTACTGTCCAGATATAAAAGAAAGCAGCACATGTCCGCCATTCCAGCAGAACAAGCAGCAAGCGCTCCGGCCAAGACCGAAGAATACGGCGCCGCCTCTATCCAGATCCTCGAAGGTCTGGAAGCGGTGCGCAAACGTCCCGGCATGTACATCGGTGACACCTCGGACGGCACCGGTTTGCACCATCTGGTGTTCGAAGTGCTGGATAACTCGATTGACGAAGCGCTGGCCGGCCACTGCTCGGAAATCGTCGTCACCATCCATGCGGACAACTCGATCTCGATCAGCGACAACGGCCGCGGTGTACCGACCGGCCTGAAGATGGACGACAAGCACGATCCTAAGCGCTCCGCCGCCGAGATCGTGATGACCGAGCTGCACGCTGGCGGCAAGTTCGACCAGAACGCCTATAAAGTCTCGGGCGGTCTGCACGGCGTGGGTGTATCGTGCGTGAACGCACTGTCGAAAACCCTGAAGCTGACCATCCGCCGCGACGGCAAAGTGCACTTCATGGAGTTCGCCCGTGGCGTGCCCGTGAACCGAGAAATGAGCATGCAGGATGGCGTGGCTGTTTCGCCTATCAAGGTGATCGGCGAAACCGACAAGCGCGGTACTGACGTGCACTTCTGGGCTGACGAAACCATCTTCGGCGTGGTCGAATTCCACTACGAAATTCTGGCCAAGCGTATCCGCGAACTGTCCTTCCTGAACAATGGCGTCAACATCAAGCTGACCGACCAGCGCACGGGCAAGGAAGAAGTATTTGCTTTCGAAGGCGGCACGCGCGGCTTCGTCGAATACATCAACAAAGCCAAGACGGTGCTGCACCCGACCGTGTTCCAGGCTACCGGCGAGCGTCTGTCCGATCAGGGCACGAATATCTCGGTGGACGTGTCGATGCAGTGGAACGATGCCTACAATGAACAAGTACTGTGCTTCACCAATAACATTCCGCAGCGTGACGGTGGTACCCACCTGACCGGTCTGCGCGCGGCCATGACCCGCGTGATCAACAAATACATCGAAGAGCAGGAACTGGCCAAGAAAGCCAAGGTCGAAATTTCCGGCGACGACATGCGCGAAGGCCTGACCTGCGTGCTGTCCGTAAAAGTGCCGGAGCCGAAATTCTCCTCGCAGACCAAGGACAAGCTGGTGTCGTCGGAAGTGCGTGGCCCGGTCGAAGAGATCGTGGCAAAAACGCTGGCCGACTACCTGCAGGAAAAACCGAACGACGCCAAAATCATCTGCGGCAAAATCGTCGAAGCTGCGCGCGCCCGTGAAGCAGCCCGCAAGGCACGCGACCTGACCCGCCGTAAAGGTGTGATGGATGGTCTGGGCCTGTCGGCCAAGCTGGCCGACTGCCAAGAAAAAGATCCGGCCCTGTGCGAACTGTACATCGTCGAGGGTGACTCCGCAGGCGGCTCGGCCAAACAGGGCCGCGACCGTAAGTTCCAAGCGATTCTGCCGCTGCGCGGTAAGGTGCTGAACGTGGAGAAGGCGCGCTTCGAGAAGATGCTGTCGTCGGAACAGATCACCACCCTGATCGCCACGCTGGGCACCTCGATCGGCCCGGACGAATTCAACGTTGAAAAGCTGCGCTACCACCGCA
Organism: Pseudoduganella danionis; assembly: GCF_009720775.1. Lineage (GTDB taxonomy): Bacteria > Pseudomonadota > Gammaproteobacteria > Burkholderiales > Burkholderiaceae_D > Rugamonas > Rugamonas danionis. Next base: position 74,581 of record NZ_WNKW01000007.1, on the reverse strand, counting down.
TCATCATCATGACCGATGCGGACGTCGACGGCGCCCACATCCGTACTCTGCTGCTGACCCTGTTCTATCGCCAGATGCCGGAACTGGTCGAGCGTGGCCACGTCTACATCGCCCAGCCGCCGCTGTACAAAGTCAAAGCCGGTCGCGACGAACGCTACTTGAAGGACGATGCCGAAGAAGCCACCTACATGATGAATGTGGCGCTGAACACGGCCGCCCTGACCCCGCGCGAAGGCGCCGATCCTATCGTCGGCGAAGCGCTGGCCGAACTGGTACGCCAGTTCAATCTGGCCAACGTCATCATGACTCGCTTGACCCGCGTGATCGACCGCGCGGCGCTGACCGCCATCATGACGGGCGTGACGCTGAATCTGGATACGGCCGAACTGGCAGAAGCTTCGGCCAGCGCGCTGAACGCCAACATCAACGACAAAAACGTCAAAGTTTCGGTACGTTCGGACGAGCTGACCGGCAAACACCTGCTGTGGATCGAGCGTATGCACCACGGTAACGTCAAAGTCAGCGCGATTGATCCTGACTTCGTACGCGGCGCTGATTACGCCGTACTGGCGGCCGCTTCGGCCACCTTCACGGGTCTGATCGGCGAAGGCGCCTACGTGCGTCGCGGCGAAGGCGAGCGCACCAAGGAATCCAGTGTGACCGACTTCCACCACGCCATGGAATGGCTGCGTGACGAAGCCGAGCGCGTGGTATCGAAACAGCGCTACAAAGGTCTGGGCGAGATGAATCCGGACCAGCTGTGGGAAACCACCATGGACCCGCAAGTACGCCGTCTGCTCAAGGTACAGATCGAAGACGCGATTGCTGCCGACCAGATCTTCACCACGCTGATGGGCGACGATGTGGAACCACGCCGTGCCTTCATCGAAAACAACGCTCTGCGCGCCGGCAATATCGACGTGTAAGCAGCCGCGCAACTAAGCTGCTTGAGATTTCAACGACGCCACCTACGGGTGGCGTCGCTGTTTCTGGACCAGATGTTCCTCTTCCCACCCAGCATTCTCGTTCTATTGAAGACAAATTGTTGAATCGCAAGACCTTCTGCCACCGCGATGGAACACTGCCTCTTCTCATCAGAGCAGGAAACCATCCAGATGAAGCGCTATACCTTGACCTTAGGCGCGACCACCACCGCTGGCGGCAAAGTGATCACCGCGTCTGGCCGTGGCAGCATTAACGGTGCCGCCATTGCTCTGGAAGGCGATGCCATTTACTGCCCAGCATGTAAATCCAACGGCAAAATTTTGTGTATCGGTGCCCGTATCGCCGAAAACTGGCGCGGAGTCCAGATCGGGCTGAGCGGCGACCTGTGCACCTGCGGCTGCAGGCCACTACCCCGACTGTCGGCAGCTCAGAAGGTGCGCTACCAAACACTTCATGACTGTCACGAGGCTACACCAACCAACTTCGGCCCCACACAGCCGCAAGCCCATCAGACCAGTAGCGAAGAGAATGACGCGCTAGCTATCAGATTTTTGGGTGAGCATGATGGCGCGCCGCTTGCACTACAACCATACCGCCTCGTATTCACCTGCAAGACTATTGAAGGCATCAGCGACGCGAACAGCTGTACCACCCCGATATCGGCCGCCGACCGTGCCCAGTTGATCGCATGGCATGTGGTCGAACTGACCTGATGCGCCACAACCAATCTGATGATCATTACCGAGCATAGGCCATGGCACAAGAAGCTGCGCTTTCAGAGCATCAACAAGACGCTGTGCCATTGCACCGCAATGTCACACCTATTGCAGAGTGCAAAGTGACTTCACGAGAAGTCGATGGCAAGCATCTCCGTACCGTCGATGTACCCATCCTCAGTTGCGCTAGCGTGTGGCTACGCTGCCAGAAGGAAGCCGAGGAATGGATCGCACCCGGTGGAAAACTGCTCACCGACCCCATTGCGCGTAATCGGCGCATCAATCGCGCCTATGCCCAGCTTTGGCTCGCCGACCATCGTTTTCAATGGGCTGGATTAGCCGCGTTCGCGTCCAAGCAGGTGGGATGTGGCCTGCTGCATTCGGCACAGAAAGTGACCGATGCGCAGCAGGAGATCAAACAAATGGCGACCAGCCATGCCTACGCCAGTAATACTGAACTAGCTTACGCCAGTGCTATGCCAGCGGGAACTAGCGCGGGCGCGGGCTATATGTTCCGCCAACTGGCGCTGGGTAATTTGGCCTTGTTCCTCGATATTTATCCGCTGCACCGGTTTTTCATGTTGCGCGGGTATCAGCATCTGGCGACATGCCTGGAAGCTAGGCGAGACATCGCCACACAAGTAATCTGGCCCGTGGATAAAGAAGTACTGAGGTTCGGCAAACCGTTTAGTGAAATCAAAAATGGCTTTGAGGCCGTTGAGCACAATCGGATTGCTGACAGCGTGCTTCAATTTGCGCAACATGAACAAGTCAACATTCTGCAAGCTGTAATCTATAACGACTTCGCTATGCGTCGAGCCTTGGATGCCAATCAGTTCGCCTGGGCCACAGGCTTTCCTTCCGGTGTAGCGGAAGCCATAGAGCTGACTCTGTCAGCCCGCTGTCACCGTGATAATGTCGGACCTTTAACAGTAGCGTTCTCGAAAAAAAGAAACGCTAAACTGTACGATCAGGAACAAAGGATGACATTTGTTCGCCAAGCTGCCGACCGGTTTGACCAGCTCCTCCAAAGCAGCGAGCGCCAAGCCATCGTATCCGACATTACCGCCATTGCAAAAGGAAATGTCACATGGTGAGCCGAAAAAAAATCATCCACGGCGCGATGACACTAATACTGGGCTACGGCGCATGGGCCTATTTTTACGAGCCGGAAGCGACCATCATCTCGGCGCATGTCGGCAAGACATTCGATCAGGTCGCACAGGACTCGACCTTTCCGATCAAGGCGCGCTCCGGTGGGGCCGCCACGGATATGCAATGGACTTACGTTAGCGAACCATCCGTCATTATCCGCTTCAGCGATCCCCGACACGGCTTTACCCTGCCGCCAACCACGTTCGCGGCAGTTACCTATATGCATGGCAAAGTCACTAGCATCTCTACTTCACCCATGCTGAAACCTTTGCCGTTCGACGAAGCCATCGAGCTACTGGCCCAATTGCAGCAGCAATTTCAGGCAGGAGGCTGGCAACCGTGGAAGGACAGCGACAGTAGCTGGTTCGACCTGACGCCCGCAGGGCGACAACATCTGCATGAAGCATTACGCACGCGAGGCTCGATAAGAGGACAGGAATTGATAGTTCCCGGCAAGTACACGATGATTTTCAGGCTGCATTGTCACGCCGGCTGCGCCAATGTGCCTGGTCCAGAACGCTATCTAATCGATATAGGCCTCGGCCATGCTGACGATGCCCCCTATGAGCGCCCCAAGCAGATAGCCCCCGCCGATGCAGACTGACTTGAACCTGAAATGTCTATCAAAGGTGGCGAAGTCCGAAGCGATGTCAGCAATGTCTACAGGAATGGCGGAAGTACGGCGAGCATCGATCTTTCCTCGCTAACATTACCGCCACTGAAGAGGGAAATATCGCATGGTGAGCCGAAAAAAAAATCACCCGCATCGCGATGGCACTAATGCTGGGCTAATCAGTGCCGCACAGACCTAAGCGATGCTGGACGATGCCTTGCCGCAGCGCAGGAGCCAGCGCGTGTTCGGAGACCATCAGCAGCGGCTGTTGCTCATACAGTTGGACCTTGGTGACGCCGTCCTTGGCCCGCAAGCAGGCTTTCAGCGGCACGTTCAGCTTACAAACGACCATACGCTCCCTAGCTATTTTTCACCCTGATCGCATTGCTTCCCGGCCCCTTACTCCTAATCAAAAAGTTGCAATTCAGTCCATTTAGACTATGGAGCGATGATTTTTAAGATGATATTGTGTCAACACAATTATCCAATCATACATCTGCATCTTTGCGGATACACGGAGAAACCATGCCATCCTTCCTCAAGACCTCGCTCTCGCTCGGCCTGCTAGCCTTATCCCTCAACGCGCATGCCGGCAAAATCACGATCGATTTCGATGACTACGGCCCCACAGTAGAAAATGGACACATCATCGATACCCGCTATGCTGGCTTGAACTGGTCCAATTTTGGCGTCATCGAAGGTAACTCGATTCCCAACACCGGCTATGAGTGGGGCACGGCTTCCGGCAAGTATGCTGCCTTTAATTCAAAAGGTGACGATGCTAGTTTCTCCAGCGGAAGCGACAAGAATTTCACGCTATACAATCTGCTGCTTACCGCTGCATGGCGTGACAGCACAGTAGAGTTCTACGGCTACGACAACGGCCAGCTCAAAAACACCCTGTCGGTCAATACCTCGGCAACCACCCCGGTTCTCGTGCACTTCAATTGGAGCAATATCGATGCTGTACGCTTGCATGTGGTCAGCAAGAACTATGGTGCGCAGCAAGTGGTCGAAAATATCAAACTGGAGTTCACCGCGCCACTGCCAGTACCAGAGCCGGAAACCTACGCCATGCTGCTTGCTGGTCTGGGCCTGATCGGCTTTGCGCGCCGCCACAAGGCAAGTCTGCGCGCTTAACGCAGATCGGCACTGCAGTAGTAGACCGTTCCGATTATAGGAACAAGCCGCGCCAGCGCTGCTGTATTCGCTTCCACACCGTTCTTTTCAAGCTGCACCGCCTGCGCGACAGGCTGGCGCAGGCGAACGATGTGGTCAAAGTCTGGCCGGCTATCGATCAGCTTGATCAGAAAGCTGCCTACAGGAATATAGCGCGCTTGCTGCCGAACCTGCAGCTGATGCTGCAGGGGGCTGAACAGCAGCACTTCATCCACGATTAACGCTGCATCGGGATAGCGCAATTTTCCATCCTGCTCGAAGTGGCCCTGATAGGCATGCGCCGTGAACTGCCGCAGGGGCATCGCTGCATCCGGGCCCAGCCGCGACAGTTCGAACTGCTCCGGTTCCAGCGTCCACAAGCCTGTTCCCGCCTGAACTTCCAGACGCACGGCTACATCGAGTTCGGCATTCGCAAAATGCACGCGCAACACCACCTGCGTATCGTGCGGCGCATGAAACATCGGCAGATGCGATGCGTACAGCCCATCCTTGTCCCCGAACAGTGCCATGCCATGCAGACCGTAGCTGGCATCCGCCGCCCAGCCCAGCATAGGCCATAGCAGCGCCAGCATGGCGAAGCAGCGCGTGCGCATCAGACCTCCACCAGCAGCTTGCCGCGATGCTCACCCGTGAACAGGGCGTTGAGCGCCTGTGGCAATTGCTCGAAACCGTGCAGCACATGCTGCTCGAACACGATCTCGCCGCGCTGTACCCATGGCCCCACGATGGCCAGCATTTCATCCATGCGGTGTAGATAATCGCGCGCGAGGATGCCCTGTATGGTGGCGCGCTGGTACAACACGTGGTGCAGGAAGCGCGGCCCCAGCGTGGGCGCGTCGAGATTGCCGTTGTACTGGCTGATCTGCCCGCAGATCACGATGCGCGCGCGCCGCTTGATTTCAGATACCACGGCATCGGTGACCATGCCGCCCACATTGTCGAAGTACACATCGACGCCGCCCGTTAGCCGACGGATCTGCGCCGCCAGCGTGGCGTGGTCGTGATAGGCGCGGTAGTCGAGCACCCAGTCTGCGCCCAGTTGTTCCTGCAGCCAGCGGCATTTCTCCGTGCCACCGGCGATCGCCAGCACGCGCGCGCCATGCTTCTTGGCGAACTGCACCACCAGCGACCCCACGGCACCGGCCGCGCCGGACACCACCACCACTTCACCGGCACGCGGCTTGCCTGCCTCGGTCAGACCGAACCACGCCGTGCGTCCCGGCATGCCGAGCACACCAAGCGCCGTGCTGACGGGCGCCAGTTGCGGATCGATCCGGTTCACGGCGGAAGCATGCAGCACGGCATGAGTCTGCCAGCCGCTGTAGCTACGCACCCAGTCACCGGGCTGGAAACCCGCCGCGTTCGAGGCCAGCACCTGTGCCACCACGCCGGCCTGCTGCACGATGCCAACCGGATGGGGCTGCGGATCATAGGTAGGCTTGCCCGACTGACCGATACGCATGTAAGGATCGACGCTGATGTAGCGCGCTGCGATCAGCAATTCGTCGCGCCCCAGCGCGGTATCGAGTGGCTGTTCGTGATAGCGGTAGTGTTCGGGGCCGACCAGATCCACCGGCGCCTGCTGGTAGATCCACTGGCGATTCAGAATAGTCATGCGTGCTTGCCTGTTGATCAAAAAGTAGGCATATTAGCGAGCGCGATACATGAACGTAAAGCAAATGATTTTCAACTTTAATGTCCCAATTGGAAAATGAACCTGTCTGACCTGCGCGTTTTTCTGGCCGTGGCGCGCCACAGTTCCCTGCTGGCCGCAGCGGAACAGCTGCACCTGACCCCGTCCGCCGTGTCCAAGGCTCTGCGCCGTCTGGAACAAAGCCTGTCGAGCGAACTGTTTGACCGCAGCACGCGCCAGTTGGTACTCAATTCGGCGGGCAAGCTATTACGCGAGCGTGGCCAGCATCTGGTCGCGCTGGCCGCGCAGACCGCAGCGGACTTACAGGGTGCCAGCGCCAGTGTAGAACTAAACATCGGCGGGCCGGCCATCCTGCTGTGGCGCGAAGGTCCCCGCCTTGCGAAGCAGTTGCGCGCCAGTTGCAAAGGGACGGTACGCCTGCAAGCCCTGTACGAGGAAGCAGCCTTGCGCGCGCTGGCACGCGGCGATCTGCATGTGGCCATCGTAACGGGTGCCGTAATCGACGGTGCCGGCGCCAACTGGTCGGCCGACTGGGACAGCCAGGCACTGGGCAGCACCACCCTGCAACTGGTGGCCAGCGCCAGCCATCCTCTGCTGGCGCAGCACCCGCCTGATGCCGACGGAACGATACAACTACCGGTAGCGCAGGTGCTGGCGCATGCGTTTGCCTGCCCCACCCGTTCGCTGTTCTGTGGACAGGAACGGGGCCAGCGTTCCGATGGCTGGCGCGATGATGTGCTACCGCGCCAGATCGCGTATCTGGCCGACGATCTGCAGTTGCTGCTGGGCTTTGTGCGGCGTGGCGAAGCGCTGGCCTACCTGCCCGAAGCAGCGCTCACCGAACCGGGTCTGGTGCGCATACGCACGCTCGATTGCCCCTTCGTCTGCAATGAATCGGTCTGGCTGGTGTGGAATCGCACAACCGCGCCAGCGTGGCTCAGTCATCTCATCGCCCAAACTGATACCGAGGGCCCGAGCACTGCTTGACAGGGCCCGTCATTCGGCGGAGACTAGTTATTAGTCACATGACCAATAACTAGTTTCATGGCCCGTCCCTCGCAAAATATCGACCAGACTCTGCTCGCCAGCGGGCGTGAGCTTTACCCGCAACACGGCTTTGCAGGCCTGTCCGTGCGCCAGATCTGTGAACATGCGGGCGCCAATGTCGGCATGTTTCACTACCACTTCCAGAGCAAGAACAACTACGTCAGCGTGCTGCTGCAAGGTCTGTATGACGAAGTGTTTGAGCAGCTGGCAGTGCAGGCCGCCCAGCAGGGTTCTGCGCTGGAACGGCTGCGCGCCGCACTCTGCCTGCTGGGCCGGCTGATACGCCAGCACGGCAACTGGATCAGCCGGGTCTGGGCCGATGCGGGGCTGGGCGAAGAAGTGGCGCGCCTATTCCTGCAACACAATGCACCACGCCACGTGGGCTTGTTGATGGCCCTGCTGGAAGAAGCCACCGAGGCCGGTGAACTGCCACCCGCTGCACCTATGCAGCGCTTCGGTTTTCTGATGGGCTCCGTCCTCACGCCCATGATCTTGCTGCCTGCCGCCATGCAGTTCCAGCTCCTGCCCGCCCAGCTGGCCGCCAGCGTCGATGCCGATGTGTTCAGCGATGCGGCGATTGCCGACCGCGTGAACCGCGCCCTCGCTGCCCTGGCATTACCCGCAACACCGCTCGCTGCCAGCCACCGCCCCACACCATGAGACAGCCCATGAAAACACTGCCTGCCACCTTCCTGCCCTCCACGCTGGCTAGCCTGCTGCTCGCTGGCCTGCTCACGGGCTGCACGCAGCAAACCCCGGCCTACTGGTCGGGCTATGCCGAGGGCGAGTATGTGTATGTGTCCTCCCCGCTGGCCGGACGGGTGGAGGCCGTGGCCGTGCTGGCGGGGCAGAACGTGGCCAAGGATAGTCCGCTATTCAGCATCGATGCCGAAAGCGAACAGATCGCACAACAGGAAGCGGCCGCGCGCCTGAATAGCGCACGGGCTCAGGCCAGCAATCTCAATACGGGCAAACGGCGCGATGAACTGGCCGTCACACGGGCCCAGTTGGCACAGGCACGCGCTGCCGAAGCGCTGGCCAGCCATGATCTGCAGCGCCAGCAGCAACTGGCCGCGCAAGGCTTTGTTTCGAAAGCGCGCGCCGAAGACGCTGCCACCACGCTGTCCCAAAGCCGTGCCCGCGTGGCGGAACTTGCCGCCGCCGTGCAGGTGGCCCAGTTGCCCGGCCGGCAGGATGAGCGAACCGCGCAACGTGCAGCAGCACAGGCGGCACAGGAAGTTCTCAAGCAAAGCCAGTGGCGCACACGCCAGAAACAGCAAAGCGCCATGCAGGCAGCACTGGTGGCCGAGGTGTACTACCGCGTGGGTGAGTACGTACAGGCCGGGCAGCCTGTGCTGTCGCTGCTCCCTCCAGCCAATATCAAGGCGCGCTTCTTCGTGCCCGAGCAGGACGTGGGCACTTTGCACGCTGGTCAGGCTGTCACGATTTCCTGCGATGGCTGCGGCGCCGCCATTCCTGCCCAGATCAGCCGTATCGCCACCCAGCCCGAGTTCACGCCACCAGTGATTTATTCGAATGGCCAGCGCAGCAAACTGGTCTTCATGGTGGAAGCGCGCCCGCAGCTCAAGGATGCAACCCGTCTTAAACCAGGACAGCCACTGGATGTACGTCTGGCTGCAACGACTAGCGTTCAGGGCAACTAGCATGCAGACCGCCACTTCCCTCGCCATCGATGTGCATGGGCTGACCAAACGCTATGGCGGCCGCAATGTGGTCGACGCTATTTCGCTGCAGGTGGAAACGGGGCGCATCGTCGGTTTTCTCGGCCCCAACGGCAGCGGCAAGACCACCACCATCCGCATGATCTGCGGCCTGCTCACACCGGATGCGGGACAGGGTAGTTGCCTCGGTCTCGACATCATGGCCGACGCCATCGCCATCAAGCGCGAAGTGGGTTATATGACGCAGAAGTTCGGCCTATACGACGATCTCTCGATCCGCGAAAACCTCGATTTTGTCGCGCGTCTATTCGAGCTGCCGCAACGCCAGCAGACGGTGGCCGAAGCACTGCAACGGCTTGGCCTGACGGCCCGTCAGGAGCAGCTAGCCGGTTCGCTTTCGGGCGGCTGGAAACAGCGGCTGGCACTGGCCGCCTGCCTGATCCACCGGCCACGCCTGCTACTGCTGGATGAACCCACGGCCGGCGTCGACCCCAAGGCCCGGCGCGATTTCTGGGACCAGATCCATCAACTGGCGCAGCAAGGCATTACGGTACTGGTCTCCACCCACTACATGGATGAAGCGGAGCGCTGCGACAGTCTGGTGTATATCGCTTACGGCAAAATACTGGCACAAGGCACGGCGGCCGCCATCGTCGCCGATGCTGGTGCACGCAATCTGGAAGATGCCTTCGTCAAGCTGGTGGGTCAGGCAGAGGATAACTTCGCATGAATCGCCGCCACACTCGCTTTAGCTGGGCCCGCATGATTGCGGTGTTCATCAAAGAGTTCCAGCAGATGATGCGCGACCGTCTCACCTTTGCCATGGCCGTGGGCGTGCCCATACTCCAACTGGTGCTGTTCGGCTACGCCATCAACACTGATCCCAAAGGGCTGCCGACGGCCATCGTCAGTACCGACAGCGGCCCCATGGGGCGCAGCGTACTGGCGGCCATCCAGAACACGGGATACTTCCGCATCGACCGCGTACTCACCAGCGAGCGCGAGGCAGAAACCCTGATAGAACAAGGCGCGATTCAATTCGTCATCATTATTCCCAGCGACTTTACGCGCCGTCTGGTACGCGGCGAAAAGCCTGCCTTGCTGGTCTCGGCCGATGCGACGGATCCCAGTGCGTCCGGCAACGCCGTTGCCGCACTGGTAGCGCTGGGCCAGCAAGCGCTGAGCCATGATCTGATCGGTCCGCTGCGCAGCCTGAACAGCACCGCGCCCGCCTTCGAAATCCGCATACACCGGCGCTACAATCCGGAAGGGCTATCGCGCTACAACATCGTGCCCGGTCTGGTCGGCACCATACTGACCATGACGATGGTGATGTTGACTTCGCTCGCGATGACGCGCGAGCGCGAACGGGGAACCATGGAAAACCTGCTGGCCACACCGGTACGCCCGAGCGAAGTCATGGTGGGCAAGATACTGCCGTATGTGGTGATGGGCTACGTCCAGCTCGCCGTGATACTGGGTGCCGCATTCATTCTGTTCGCGGTGCCGATGGAAGGCAGCCCGGCCTTGCTGCTGGCGATGATAGGCGTGTTCATCGTGGCCAATCTGGGCGTCGGTTTCACCTTCTCGACCATCGCCAAAAATCAGTTGCAGGCCATGCAGATGACGTTCTTCTTCTTCCTGCCGTCGATGCTGCTATCGGGCTTTATGTTCCCCTTCCGCGGCATGCCCGTGTGGGCGCAATATATCGGCGAAGTGCTGCCACTGACGCACTTCCTGCGCATCGTGCGCGGCATCCTGCTCAAAGGGAATACCTTCAGCCAGCTCTGGCCCGAGCTCTGGCCCATGTGCCTGTTCCTCATCGCCGCCAGCACGGTGGCCATGCTGCGCTATCGCCGCACGCTGGACTAGACCAAGGACACGCAACCCGCATTTCAAATGGGCAGCCAATACCTGGCTGCACCGCACCTTCCGCGCATCCACTTCGTCTTCTCGCACCACTGGCATTGCAATCGCAGAAATTTAGTCTATTTGGACTATGGCGCAGTCATTGTGAAAACTATAAAGTTTCCAAACTTCTATTTAATTTATATTTGCAGGCCGGTGTCGGCTGGGCGACATGCCGTAGATAGGATGGCTTTCTAACACTTTCATGTTCAACACATTCAGCCTTAACGCAATACCAGAACCCTAAGCCACTGTACTGGCAGGTCTGAGCTTGATGTGCTTTGCCCACCATCGCGAGACTAACTAGCTGTCCGACAAGATAAAGGTCAGCAATACCGAGTCCGGCGATCACAAGGCCGCATCGCAAATCAAGCGATAACTATCCTCAGGGAGCCTACATGGAATTTGCCGAGTCGCTATTAGACCCATCACAACCCAGTGCAATTATTCCTCTCGCCCCTGATCGCTGGATACTGTTAATCGCGCATGCGAGCGATGCAGCCAGTGCCCGCTTGGTGCGTCTGGAAGCCGGTGAATTAATACTCGGACGCGTATGCGATCTGCCATTCCCGCCGAGTGCATTTGTAGTCCCGCCCAATGGCAGGCATCAGCCAGCACTTAGTCACCCCCAGCCCTTACGCTTTGCGACCACCAATCTGGCAGGCTGCTGTTATCGTGACTTAGTCGTGGTCAGCGCTATACGCGACTGCTTCAGTCTCGTCGGAGAAATCCGCGAAGGTGCTTTCATCTTTACGCTAGGTCTGAACGGTGACGAACTTATACCGCTGCGGTCACTACAATTACCCCACTTCATACCCGACCCGCTATTTTCACACCAGCGACGCCGCTTCGATCATCTGCAACTGGCACCGGCAGGCGATCGCGTTATCTTGTTGTACCAGCCAGAAGCCGCCCTCAATGATCTAGTGAAAGCCGAGTGGTTAATCGTCGAACCGGACGGCGCCATTGTCTGGAACTGTGGTGCACATCTGAATCGGGTAATTCAGGGAGGCACAATGTTAGCCTTGGGCGATCAGCATGTCGTCCTCGGTGCCGCCAACATACGCTCCTATCCGGAGACGGCGCCACGCGAAGTCCAGATCCTCATCCTGGAATACCCGGTACAGTATCCGCCGTTTCAAATTATTCCCCCGCTGGGCATAGAAGCGCACTCCATCGCACTGGCCCGCTTACCGGACGGACGCTTGGCAGTGGCCACGACTCCCTGCAATGCCGGCGGCCAGGGCACGCTGCGCATAGGGCAAATTAGCGCCTCGGGCATAGAGTGGCAAGCGACGTGGCATTTTTCTGCAGCGCCGGGGCCGATCGCGATTTGCACCACGGCAGGCGCGGCAATCTGCTGCGTCTATAACACGAGCGATGCGACCACATTTGCCGTCATGCATACACAGCGCGGTAATGGCGAACCATTTCATCAACAACGTCTGCGTGATGGTGCTGCAGACGCGCTATATGCGTTTCAGCTGGTCGCATCTGATACCGCCATCGTCCTCGGACGCAGAGAGGACCGCCTATTCGCTGCCCGCTTCACCCTCCCTCTCGCAGGCAATCTGCATAGCGTCCCAGCCACAGCGCGCGATCTCCGCCTGAGCCATGATGGCCACGACCTTGCACTACTCAGTTATATCGACAACGCGGATCAGGAACGGCTGAAATTCTCCGCAGTTTCGGCGGAACAGTTGAACAATGCCATTACTGCACTGGCTCTGCCAGACATAGATGCCGCCACGGTCACTATGCTAGAGGCCGGGCGAGCATTGGTCGTATTACGCCAGCGCTCACTGCCCCATGCAGTACTGGCCCGGCGTAGTCATGAAAATGTCTGGACGTTCGACGAACCTGTCATGCTCACGCCTTTCGCCGCGCGTGATCTGGCGGTGCTGGCCTTACGCCCGAATCTTGCTCTGGTGGTGTGGCTGGCCAGCGATGAACGCGGCAGCAGAAGCACCAGCTATATGCAGCTCCGCATAGGCGCCGAGCGCATCGAAGCCGCGAGCATGCCGCTGCCTCTCTTCACTGACGACGGCAAAGGTGCCGGCACACAACGCGAACCACGCATGCTTGCACTGCCCAAAGACCGTTTTCTTCTGGCCTACCAGAACGCCAGCGGCGCCTGCCTGCGCATCGGTCGGCTGACGGAGGAAGGCAGCCTGGTCTGGGGCACCGTATGCCGTTACGCCGACGGCGCTACGGACGTCAGCTTGGCGCTATTGTCGCCGACCCGCGCAGCATTGGCCTACCGCGACTACATTCGCGACGGCGACTGGGCCACCGTCGTCATGGTCGATCTGCAGCGCGATGAGCCGGCCATAGGCCGTGCAGAAATAATTCACAAGGCGCCGACTGCAGCCATCTCGGAAATTCTCAATACGCCGCATGGCGCCATGCTCGCATATCGCCGGGGCGACTCGACACAGCTACAACTCGCTGATGGAGACGTGCAGGCTGATGGCGGGCGCAGCGACATGCGCCTGCCCATGCGCGTGCGCGAGCTGACGCCAGCCATCCCGGGCGAGTTCGCCATTGCACGGGCCGGCAGCAAACTGCTGCTGGCGGCCCGGCATGACGGACCTAGCCTGCTGCTGCACTCCATCAATCTTGAAGGAAAGGGACAATAATGCCTGCTACAGACAATGACCATGATGCTGGCACCGGTAGCCACAGGAAAGCGGACGCCTGGCGTCTCACGATCAGCGTAGGCATGTATGAGAGCCGCTCGAATTCCGACTTACTCCCGTTCTATGTCGCGCCGGGACATCCCGATACCACGCTACGTGCCAGCCTGGAACTGATTGAGGACGCAGAACAGCAAGACGACTCCGCCACAGACACCGTCGAGCTGGCCTACTCCTCCTACAAAATCCGCTTAACGGGAAAAGATGGGCTGCAACTGCTGAATGCCGAGCTCAGCGAAGAAGATTTTCCAGATGCAGGCGTGCACGACTTCTGGCTGGGCCAAGAGTCTCTGGGTTTGCGCCAACATCTAACTGTCTCGAACTCACCATTCAAGCTCGAACTGCTGATCACTCTGCTTGATAACTCGATCATCCATGCCGAGACCTGTTTCAAGGTGGAGGTTGGAAAAATCCAAGTCCTGCTCGGCAATGTGGATGACCTCACCTACCCGACGCCAGACCGCCCTGTCCCAACTCGGAATCCGAACCAGGATGCCCTTGAGAATAGGAAATATGCATACACCCTATGGCATAACGAGGAATACAGGAGGCGCAACAATGCGCTGATTCAGACACTCCGTCAGCAGGTGTCCAAAGAACTGGGCCAGGCATATCCGGACTCCGCGCCGCTACCGCTCAAGCCATACAGCAAAGCTGATTCCCAACTGGTGCTTCAACTTGCCGGAAATTGTTTCATGACCGGCTATGCCGAGATGTATGACAATACCGGCTTCAGGAGCTATCAGGACTTATGGACCTATAAAACTGCACTCGCGGGACCTTGGAAACAAGGCCCAATGATTCCACTGTACGCCCAGCCACTACTGCGCTGCAGCGGCCTAGAGCATCAATACTGCGTTGATGTTGAGGCGGTCCGCGGCCTGGTTCTAAATTGGACCTGGCAGACCGGCATCACGGTCTCACCTGACCCGAACCTGCCTGATGCCATCAAAGCTGCATTGGATAAGGCCTATACGACGAGCGGCGAGCATCCCCGGCGCAGAGCAGACACCTCGCCTATATTCGGCGGGCAGCGCTATCGCTGTCCACTCATGCAGCTATCCGGGCAACAGCCGCCTGCCACCGAGCTGAACGCAGTAGGCATGGCTAAACTTGACGGCCTATCAAGCGTACTCAACGGCGCGCTCCGCCTCGTCCCTATAGACTTGATCAATGACGGTAAAGTCGCACAAACCAGACTGGACGAAAGTGGCTATAGCCGCGTTCTCATGTATGGTCCCGTCATCTCCAAAGACAGCATATGTCTGCGTCTCGGGTTAGCGCATGATGATAGCGAGGTCAGCACCTTAGATAGCTATTGCTTCAGTAGCATGCGTACCGTGACAGTGCATAACCACATGTTTCGCGAGGGGGGAAAATTCTACCGCACCCAACTACATCCAAACGTCTCGGATGAGCTCAAGAGACTCTTCAGCAAGGCTGGAATCACGCTGACGTTCCCCGATGAGTTTGAGGTCAAAGTTGATCCACACTTCCAGCTTGCCTATAAAAATGCGCTGGTAAAACTGCTGCAGCGTAAAGGGCCACTTAAAGAGCACTTGGTTTTTTTACTTAAGAGCAAAGAGAATTCTACGATCAATATCGCCGGAATACAGGACCGGGATAAGGGCGACCTCTATAAAAAATATAGAAATGAATTAATTGCTGAACAGATAAAAAAACATACGATGTGCCTGATTTTCGAGCAGCGTCTTGACTATCGCAATAGAGTCGCTCAGTTTCTCAACATCGGTACTGAAAACGCTGATTTCCTTGATCCCCTCCTACCTGAAGCGAAAACGGACCTGGCTTATAAAACGATATGTGACAATATCGCCCAAATGTTCGAGGCCCAGGTCGCGCAGGAATACCTCAATCAACTACACGCTAACGATCCGGTTGGCGCATCGGGCCTGCATATCTTCACTTACAACTTCGCCCACAACCTTACCGACAGTTTACTAGGGGTCGGAATAGGTATCGCCTCGGGTTACGCCGCCATGCCCCAGGCGTGCCCAGCGTGCAATACGCCCAAACCCTCCAAGACCTATCCGTTTTCCTTGACACCGGCGGACCAAACTTGCGATTGCGGCTACGAACTGCGCAATATTGCATCGATTACGTTGACCTTCCCGGAAGCATTATTCTCGTCAGAAAGCAGCGGCACTAGCATACAGGCCCAACTTGCCAAGCTGGGGCTTACCCAGTTTGCAAAGAAACACCCGCAGCTGAATGACACCATGGGGGAGACCCTGGCGCATGAGCTGGGGCACAGCCTATTTCTTCCCCACGCCCCTTTCCCTACCACACCACCCGAAATGCAACCTGCAGGTGGTGCCGCCCACTTGCATCAGAGCGACGATCCTCTATGCATTATGTCTTACACCAACTTCAAGGCAGAGCAATATCGCTACAAGCATTTCTGCGCCATTTGCACTCTGCGACTACGCGGCTGGAGCGGCGGAAAAACACTCGATATCAACGACGACTGGAAATGGATCGAGCAAACTGCTTTTGCTGAACAGCCCGACCTACTCGCACAAATCCGCGAGCAGCGCAAGAAACGCAACCTGGTCTATTCCGCCCCGACCCGCTCCGGGTTCAATCAAACTGACTCTACGCCATAAAGGAGAGGGGACATGCCCCTGACCAATCTCGAGGCCGCGTTTCGCCGCGCCATATCGATGCCGGGCGAGAATCAGTCGCGCCTGTTTCTTAGCAAAGGGAATCCCGCCCTGCCCGGCCCAGCCGACCTGCTCGTGCTGCTCGCCCATCAGAACGAATTGTCGCTCGAAAATCCCCTTATCCTAACCGAAAGCAACAAGCTGAAAGTCTCCGGTCGCGGACAAATACTGGGCGCAGAAAACTGCCTGATCGAATTTGCGTTCGATGCCAGCGATACCGAAGTCGCGCTACGCATCACCATCGATCTGCCCGACGACTGGACCCTCAACCACGGCTTTCCCTCGCTGCCACGCAGCTACCTCGGCGCGTTCGCACTCAAGCAACCCCAAGTCATTCTGGCAACCAGCACAGACGACAATGCGCTACACACCGAGATCCGCTGCGATCTTCCCGCGATGGGACTGGCAAACGTGCGGATTAGCGTCGCCAGACTGTCCCCGGTTTATACCTTGCACTGGCAAGCGGCCACGGACTGGATGCTCGACGGCTTGCCAGAGGCTTGCTTGCAGCGTCCTACCATCCGCATCATTCAGGATAGGCGCGGCAATGCCAGCGGCATGTGTTCCGGCACGCTGGCAGTGACGGTGACGGGTGACTATGCCGGCACATTTGCGCTGCCGATGGAAGTCACGCTGCCAACACTGGGCGGCGCTATCCGTCTGGCCCAAGCCGCTGACAGCGTTACACCACTTCCCGATGTGCGTCAGCTGGCCGCACTACTGGGCGGTACGGCGCTAGCCTCGGTGATCCCGCAGCGCATCGCCGAGTTATCCAGCGGATTCTCGCTATCCCGGGCCGAGCTGCACTACATCCCCAGGAACCAGCGCGTCGAAAGGCTAGCGCTGGGCGTTACGTCGGCGCACCGCTGGAACATCGCCGAACGCACGACCGAGCAGGGCACGGAAACCCTGCTCGGCATACACAGCTTGTCGTTCGAACTGGAAGCGGAGCAGCGCGGGCAAGGCTGGTCGGTCGGCGGCACACTGGGGGGTATCTTGCAACTGGGAGAGCAAGATATCGCCGTGCGCCTCAACAAACCTGTCGCGAGTACGCTCTGGCATCTGGTCCTGGCCGACAGCAGCGCAACCAATGGTGGCACAGGACCGATAGTACTCCCCGGTCTCGATGACTTGCTGCGCATGGCAGGCGGCAACGATATCGCGGCCGCCCTGCCGAGCGGCTTCAACGCTGCTGTAGGCAGACTCAGCTTGTCCGACCTGGAAGTCGTGATCGATCCCGGTGCCGGCGGAGCAGCGGCCCGCCTGCCCACCATTGATGCGCTCAGTTTCAGCGTAAACTGGCAGCACCAGTGGGACATCATCCCCGGCTGGTTCAGCGCGCAGGATGCCTATCTCAGCTGGACCGTCACCGATCCGCTCAATCAGCGCGCTGTTCGCAGTTTCGAATGCCAGCTCGATGCCCGCTTCAGCATTGCTGGCGTGCCGCTGCGCTTTGTGGTGCAACTGCCGGAAAAAAAATTCCGTGCCGAACTCTATCCGGGCCAGACGCCGCTATGCCTGCACAGCCTGGCTACCCACTTCCTTGGCGACGCCAACGGCCTCGCCGATGTGCTACCCGATATCCGCTTCCCCCGTGCCAGCATCGCCTTCGATCTGGCAGGCCAGGCCTTTAGTCTGCAAGCCGAGGCTTACGGCCGGTTTACCATCATCGAACAATGGTTCAGCATCGATGCTGTTACCATAGACCTGCAGCTGGAGCATCTCAAGGATGCGCCACAACGGCGCGTGCGCGGCCAGCTGGCCGCACGTTTCAACCTGCTTGATGATATTTCGCTGGACGTGCGTGCCGCGCTCGGACCCGCCGCCAGCCATGCCGCCAACCAGACGGAATGGGCGCCGCTGACCTTCCTCGGCACCATACCGAAAATCCGCATCGCCATCTTGCTGGCCCGGCTGCTGCCGGCCAGCGCCAGCCTACCGCCCGAACTGGAAGGGCTGGGCGCTGTCGAATTCGTTGATCTAAGCCTGAGCGTCACGCCGGCCAGCGGCGCCTTCCGCATCGCTGGCACCATGCAGAATTTGCAGCTGGCATTGCCGCTGGGGGCAGGCCAGCTGTGCATCAAACAACTGGTTTTCGAGTTTGACCGCAACACCAGCGGCCAGCTGCAATGCAAGCTGAGCCTGGACGGCAGCGCCACCCTGCTGGACATTGCCGGCCTCGATGCCTTCCACTTTGCCCTGGACTATAACGAGCAGCAGCAGGCGCTGGTCCTGAGCGGACAAGTCGATGCCCGCCTGATGGGCCAGCCCGTCAGCCTGCAAGCCGGCTATCGCCAGCATGCCGGCCAACGTAGTCTCGAACTGCGCGCCGACTTCCCGCAGCCATGGACACTGGCCGACATCCCGGGTGTGGTCAGCCTATCGCTGGGCCAGCTGGCGCTTTCGCTGGCAACAGACGGCCAGCAGCAGACCTGGCGTGTCAGTGCCAACGCTTGCGACTTCCAGTTGGTCGATGTCATACGCATACGCAACGGTAATCTGAGCCTGTTTTCTGCCGCCGGCCAAACTGGGCTCAGTTTCACGGCGACAGCAGCCGAAATTACGCTGGACCTGCCCGCCACGAACGGCGCTGCGCCTGGCCTCAAACTAGCCTTCCAGGAAATCCGTCTATTGCGTCTGGCCGACAGCACCAGCAATACCCAGGCGGCGGACGGGCTGCTACCGGGCTGGAATTTCCTGGCCGATGTAGGCCTGAGCTTTAGTGCCATGCCGGGACCGCTGGATCGCTTCCTGACCCAGCAACTGCAGGCGCGCTGCCGGGTCAATCGCGACGGGGTCAAACTGGAGGCGAGCCGGCTGACCCAGCCCGTGGTGCTACGCATTCCGGTACTGGGCGAAGGCGCCGATGCACTCGATGTGGGTACAGGCATACTCGACGTGGAAAATATCGCTATCACGCTGGGCAAGGCGCCGGCCCTGTCGGCCGAACTCTGCGTTGGTCTGCCGTCCAAACTCAACCGCATCTTTGGTGACCGCACCGGTAGCCAGGAAGCCGCCTGCCGCGTATTTCGCACCTACGATCCGGCAGCGGCCGATCGTGGCCTGATCCGCGCCCGCCTCAGCATCCATCAGGACGGCATCACACTGGCCATGCTCAACTCGCCGTTCGCCGGCTTCGATGTGCAGAACGGTAAGATCCGGCTCGATCTGGGCGAATTCGGCCTGGTGGTGATCGACTTGCCTACCCTGTCGCTGGGCGGCAAGGGCGGTTTTTCCGCCAGCGGCGGTTTCGCCATCGACCGCGAACGCGGCCTGCGCTTACCGCTCACCCCGCTGCGCGCGCTGTTCTCCGTGCTGGCCCAGGCCGTGCGCCCCCACGACAGCCAGACTGCCGACATCCTCAGCAAGATAGGCGCAGCGATTCCGCGCGGCATACCGATCAAGACTTTCTCGCTGTTCCAGCAAAATCCGCAAACAGGCTTGAAAGACTTCAGCATAGAGATGCTGGAGCAGATGATCGCCGAGAATGGCGGCACGCTGGATGGCGGCCGCCTGCCCGACGCCATCCGCATGCCCCTCAATGCGCTGGGCGACCAACTGGAACGGTTGCCCGAACGCTTCAAGGACTATCTGGAAATCTCGATTCCGCAGGCAGCCCGCTTTAGCCTGACGCTGCAGGCAGCGGGCGGCGTGGAATTCGCCGTCTCCACCGAGGGCGATCCCATCCGCCTGCTGCTGCCCGGCTTCCCCATGCTGATCGGCGTCGAGCTACGCAAGCTCAGTTTCGGCGCCGTCGCTGGTGGCCAGTTGCTACTGCTGGCCGGCAGCTTGCGCCTCGATCTGTTCGACGTGCCGACCCTGGCGGCCACACTGCTGCTGCCATTCGAGCAGATGCAGAATGTGCTGCCTAAGGCGGCGCGCCTGCGCCGCACCGCCATCCTCGACGACTTCACCATGCTGATCATTCCGGCCGGTCCCGTCCCCATACCGGTGCCGCTATTCTTTGACAAGCTGGGGCTGGAAATCGTCTCTGTCGAGGGCACGGAAATCGTTTCGAGTTTCTCCCTGCCGAGACCGGAATTCGATGCGCAGGAAATGCTGGCCATCCTTTCCAATACCCTGAAATATTTCAGGACGCCGGATTTCTACTTCCCGCTAGACCAGCTGCCCCAGCATATGAACATCGTCTTCACCGTGGGACCCAACTACCTGCGCCTGCCGAAATTCCTCGATGCCTATGACGATGCGGCCTGGCCCCAGGGCGCCGTCACGGGCGGCACGGTGCTGGGCACGCAGCAAGCGCTGGAACCCGTCAACACCCTCAAGCTGATCTGGTCTTTGCTCAACACCATCAAGCGCGCTTCGCCACATGATCTGATACAGGCGATACCCTTGAAGTACCGGGTCGGCAGCAAACAGGCGGCGCTATTCGGCTTCCTCAACACCCGGCTGGACTGGGCCCTCACCACGCCGGAAGAATTCGTCAGCACCGCCATTCCCACCCTGCAGCTGAACCGCGACGAAGACGTGCAGGAGATACTGGCCTATCTGCCCGCCGACAGTTCGCTAGGCTACGCAACCTTGCCCGGCTGGATAGATCCGTGTACGGACGCGGCAGCGGCCGGCCAGCTCGGCATCCATCTGCGTGCCCGCCCGCGGGTCACGGCCGCGACGCGCGGCGTGGTGGCGCTGTTGCGGGGCAAGGCCGATCTGGCCGGCGTGATAGAGCTCGACACCCTGGTCGCACTGGGCGCCGTCAGTGGCGACGGCATGAGCGCCGGCCTGCGCTTCAAAGGCCGGCTAGCCGGCCTGCTCGATATCGAACTGGCCGGTGCAGCCTGGGTGGCAGCGGGGCAAGAACCACGCGGCTTCCGCGTATTCGGCCGGGCCAGCGCCAGTATGGATCCCGCTCTGCTGGGGCGTAGCGAACCCGTGCTTGAGGCGAACTGGGAACTGAACCGCCAGGAGATAGCACTGGGCGGCAGATTCAACCTGCTGCCGGAGGGCTGCCCGCTGCAGCTCAAAGGCTGCTTGTCGGGCCGGTTGACCGGCGTCTCCTTCGAACTGCACGGCGACCTGCTGTTCAGCCTGGGTAGCGGCTTCCGTTTTGCCGCCCGGCTTGCCCTGTTTAGCGGCACGCGCCAGCTCGATGGCCGTAGCGAAAACGTCGACGAATTCAGGCTACAGCTCGCCTTCATGGCCGCCACACTGGCGCTGGAGGTGATACGGCGTGATAACAGTCTGCTGATGCGTGGCGACTTCACCCCGATCTCGCTAGGTGGTGGGCTGGTGCGTATCGAGGCCGGCGCCCGGCCGGCCGGCGAACCGGCGGCGCTGCTGCAGATCGAGCAGGGCCAGCTACGGCGCTTCTCCCTGCACGGCGCCATCGCCTTGCTGGGCATCGCCAATAGCAGCATAGATATCGATTATCAGGCCGAGCAGCAAACCCTGTCCTTCGCCCTGCAGCATCAGATCGACTTTGCCGGACTGCACCACGCACTGAGCTTGCAGGCGCATATGTCGTCGCCGGCAGATATCGCCGCCCATGCCCACTTTGCACTGGTACTCGATATCGGCGCGGCACTGGCGGCCGCCGTCAAAGCCCTGACCGGCCTGCCTTGCCCGGTATTCTCCTTGCGCACCGGCTTTATCATCGATAGCTCCATCGTCCTCGCCACCGAACGCGCGATCGATCCGGAAGAACTGCAGCGACAGGAAATCGTCCGGCGTCAGCAGGCCGCAGCAACGCGCCAGCAACTGGCCGAGCATGCCCAGCAACTGGCCTCGGTACTCGAGCAAGCCTTGTTGCGCACCGCTGCAGCGCGGCTGCGTGCCGAGGCCAGGCTCAATACCTGTCACGATGCGGTCGATGCACTGCGCCAGGAAATCGTTTCGACGGAAAAACAATTACTGGGATTACGTCAGGTGCTGGAACAGCGGGCGCCTGCAACGGCCGTGGAAAGGGCCGCGCAAGTAGCAGCCTATGCTGCCGCCGCCCGCCGCCTGGGCGTGGAAGTGGAAGCCCATTACGCATTGCTGCAGAACGAAGCCGACGCGCTGCTGCACGACCGGACCCTGATACGCATGGCCATCGAGACCGCCGAACTCGATTGGGACCGGTGCGAAGCGGGCGGCGACCGTGTGCAGGCGCGCCAGCTACGCGATACAGTAGGCAAGCTGCGGCGCGAAGAACAACTGATCACCCGGGCCGTGATACAAATCCGCGATCTGCTGACGCGTCGTCCCGAGGCCGAGCTACGCAATGCATACATGCAGGCCCAGCAAGAAGAACAACAGGCGCGCGCAGATCGCAGCGCCACCGGACAGCCGCTCAGCGCCAGCGCCGAGCAGCGCTGGGCAGTAGAAGCCGAACTGCTGCGACTGCGCGAAGCCACGCAATGGCAGTTGCCGCTGGCAGCGGACGATACCGTCCATCCCCTGCCCGCGCCGCCAGCCACAGGCAAGACCTCGTTCAGTCTGAAGGTGCAGGCCTCGGTATGGCTGTTCGGCATACGTTTCCAGCTCGACCTGCTGTTCGAGCAAGCCGATCTGCAAGCACTGGCCGGACGCGACGTCATGGCCAGCATACCCCAGCTGGTGCAGAGCGCCATACTGAGCAATGCTGCCAGCATGATACGGCGCGGCTTCAGCAGTCTTGCCGCCGCAGCCGGCGCCCTGTTACGTTTCCTGATGGACCCGGCTTACCGGCGCACCATGCTGGAATCAGGACGCAGCGCGGCCCAGCACTTCCTGCCGGCAGAGCAAGCGCACACGCTGCCGCCGGCGACCATCTCCAGTCCAGTCACGGCCGCCCTGCCCACGCTGGCTGCCAGCCCGCTGGCGGTCGGCACTGCCGGCGAACTGAGCGATGATGAATGGGCCAGCATACAGCAGCAGGCCCATAGCGCACTGGACCAGTTAAGCGCCGGTCTGGCGGCCGACAGCGCCATCGATGCCGAACACATCCGCGAGATGTTGCTAACGACGGGCTGGGCGGCCGACGACATACAGCAAATGCTGGACGCCGCAGCCAGCGTATAAAGCCAGCCCTTGCTGCGCCAGGCACAGCACTGTGCCTGGCCGGATCGGCACGGCCGCGCCACTCGGTCTATAATGTTCCGGTCGCCACCCCACAACACGCTCATGCAACGTCGCCTCCCGTCCCTGCTGCTGGCTCTGTTCGCTACCCTGCCTTTGCAGGCCGTGCAGGCTGCGCCCGGCGAACTGGTGATGCTGGCACCGCTGGACCAGACCATGCCCGTGGTGCGCTTCCAGAATGGCGTGCTGGCGGGCGGCATCGTCAAAGACCTGGGCGACGCACTGGCGCAGCGGCTGGGCCGGCGCGCGGTCTACCTGAGCGTGGATGTGTACGGCGTTACGCCCGCACTCACCAGCGGCAAAGCCGATGCCATGTGCTATGTCTCGCCGAGCTGGATCGATGGCGAGTACGACTGGAGCGTGCCGATGCTGCCCGACGCTGAAATGGTGGTGGCACAAGCCGATGCGCCGCATCTGAATTCGCTCAAGGATTTGCGCGACAAACCGACCGGCACCGTTGCCGGCTACCGCTATCCGCGCATCGAACAAGTGCTGGGCCGGCGCTTCGCGCGCGTCGATGCGCCGAATATGCAGGCCAATCTGCAAAACATGCTGGCGGCGAAAACGCCCTACACCATGGCCAGCGAAAACATCCTCAACTACATGCAGCGCATGCACCCGCAGCTCAAGTTGCGCGCCGACCTGGTGTTTTTCTCCTACAAAGCCCAGTGTGCGTTCTCGCGCAAAGCATCGTTGCCGTTTGCCGAAGCCAGCCGCGCCATCGATGGGCTGCTGCACGATGGCATCGTGGACCAGATCCTCGCACGTTACCGCTAACATCGTAGCCACCGCTTGCGCCGCCCCTGACACCCCTGGCATAGGCGCCACCATAAATGGCTACCCCCTCCGCCACCAGTCGTAAAAAAACGCCCCTGAGGGCTTACAGCGCGAATTTGAGCCAAAATTTAGGCGCACCGAAAAAAGAGTTTGTATTTTGACTTGGATCAAAGTTTTTTGTGCTTCGCATCAATACACTTCTATCCGTTACTTAACGACGACAGAAGAGGAAGTAAAATGAACAAGTCTTTAGCAGCAGCAGTGTTGGCAACCCTGAGCCTGGCAGCATCGACCGCCGCAGTGGCACAAGAAACCCCATGGCTGGTGCGCGTTCGCGCAGTGCATATCGACCCAGCTGACAAGTCGGATCCAGTTGGCGGCGCCGGTGCATCGGACCGTCTGACCGTTAGCAGCAAAACCATTCCAGAACTCGACGTATCGTATTTCTTCACGCCGAACCTGGCTGCTGAACTGATCCTGACCTACCCACAGAAACACGACGTGTTCCTGGACGGCGGCAAAATCGGTACCTTCAAACATCTGCCACCAACCCTGCTGGCTCAGTACCACTTCGTACTGGACGCACCGATCAAGCCATACATCGGCGCTGGTGTGAACTACACCACCCTGTCGAAAGTTGACCTGCTGGCTGGTAAAGCCGGTCTGGAACACGACAGCTTCGGCTTCGCTCTGCAAGCTGGTGTGGACTACGCCATCGACAAGAAATGGTCGCTGAACGTGGACGTGAAAAAAGTACAGATCCGTAGCGATGTGTTCATCGGCGGCGCCAAAGCTAGCGCTGTTAAAGTAGACCCACTGCTGGTTGGCGTAGGCGTAGGCTACCGCTTCTAAGCAAGTCTGCAGGCAATGATCTGTCCTTCAATGAGGACAGATTGCTGCACCGCGAACTGATCTGATGCCCGTGCTTGCACGGGCATTGTTGTTTTATAGAGCACTGCTGCAAGATCGCTATAATGTTGCTACATTAAGCGTAACCTGAACGGAAACCCGCCCCATGCGCAAGTTGCTGATTATTCTGACTTCCCTGCTGCTCACTGCCTGCGTCGACGATAGCGCCTCCTACCATGTGGATGGCGAGAACGGCAGCCATGTGCTGACCCTGCATCGCGTGCAGAAGCATTTCTGGAGCAAGGACAGTGACGTGGAAATCATCATCCAGCATCTGCCCGATTGCCTGCGCCGCATCCCGCTGACCGATATGCCGGCCGATGAGGTGGAAGTGGAACTGCTGTCCGGCGGCGACAACGTCTGGACCCTGCGCGCCGGGGAAGAAGTGTGGCAGGTGGAATCGCAAACCTGCAGCCAGTATCCCGATGTCAAAGGCGATGGCGGCGAACTGATAGGCGTGTTCCGCGTCGACGAGAAAAAACTGGTGTTCGAAGCAGCCGTGCTCGAAAGCGTGCCCGACACGGCGCCCGCCAACAAATAAGCGCGGCTGCCGGCCGCCTCAGGCTGGCAGCGCCAGTTGTGGCCAGCGCACCAGTTTCTGCAACTGGGCGGCATTGCGCTGATGCCGTGCATCCTCGCCAGCAATCGCCACATCCTCCAGCAACGCCAGCCGCGCCTGCTCGATACGGGCACTGTCGGCCGCTGCCAGCTCCATCAGATTACTCAGATAAGTCACGCCCCACTGGATGCGGGTAGCCGGACCGACGGCGGTTTCGTAAGCATGCTGGTACCAGTCCAGCACAGCGGCGATATCGCCGCGCCGTTTGGCGATGCCCGCCAGACTGAGCATGAAGTAGAACGGCGTATGCGATGCGGGCAAATGGGATTGCAGCAAATGCTCGGCATCCGCGCCCAACCCCGCTTCATTGAACAGGCTTACGGCCGTATTGACCAGCGTGTGCAACTGGTAGGCATCGCTGGCCGCATCGAGTGCCGCCGCCACCTGCTGGTGCGCCACCTCATGCATGGCCGCACTCGGTGCCAGCAGACGCGCCATGCGCAACTGCAGACGGGCCGCCGCCAGTTTATCGGGCGGCGCCAGCCAGAAATCATCAGCCCACAGGGCGGCACGATCGCGCAGCGCGGCCGCCACGCTTTCGCGCTGGGCACACAGCTTGATCAATTCAATGCCGTAGTTGTTGAGCAAGTCCATATTGGCACGGGCCACCGCCTCGTCTGCACAAACGGCCAGCAGCAGGGCTGCGCCGGCTTCCGGCGAACTGGCCTGCGCCAGCAGTGCGTGCAGCTTCAGCCGTGGCAACGCCGTGGCCGCCGTGGCCGCCGCGGTGCCAGCGTTCAGCAGCGCCAGCAAGGTGGGCGCCAGCGCCCGCTCGCCGAGTAATGCGCCTTCATCCGTATCCCAGGAATAATCGGCCAGCAAGTTCCACTCGGCGGCGCTGAGTGCACGGCTGGCAGTCAATGCCGCCTGCAGTGCCGTGGCCGCACTGGAACCGGCCGCGTGCACGGCCAGTGCCTGCGCCAGCGCTGCGGCAAACCGTTCACCATCGAACTCGCAGGGCAGGCGGGTGATTTCCGTGCCGTCGGGCGCAAACAGCACCAGCGTGGGATAGCTGCGCAAGCGTAACTGTCCGGCCAGCGCCTGTGCGCCTGCGCTATCGCCGTCGAGCTGGCAGCATAGTAGCTGGCGGCTGAGCGCCTGCACTGCGCTGTGCGCAAAGATTTCCGATTTCACCCGGTTGCACGGCGGGCACCACTGCGCGCCCCAGTACAGAAACAAAGGCTGCTGTTGCGCTGCCGCCTGAGCCAGCGCTGCCGCCGGCGTGCCTTGCCACCATGTGATTGCCGTCATCGATCTACCTTTGCTACTGTCAGTCTGTGTGTTGAACTCGCAGGTTGCTGCTGGCCCGCGTTAGTCTTCGCGCGCCAGTGCCAGGAATTCCGTGCGCATGGCCAGATTCGGCTGCAGCTCGCCCAGCATGGCCGAGGTCACGGTTTCTTCACCCGGCGTGCGGATGCCGCGGCTTTCCATGCACAGGTGGCGGCAGCGCACGACCACGCCGACGGCTTTCGGTTCCAGCACTTCCATCAGCGCATTGGCGATCTGCATGGTCATGCGTTCCTGCACCTGCAGACGCTTGGCGAAACAGTCCACCAGACGGGTCAGCTTGGACAGGCCAACGATCTTGCCGTTCGGGACATAGCCCACCGTGGCCTTGCCGAAGAACGGTGCCAGATGGTGCTCGCAATGGCTGTACACGGGGATGTTGCGCACCACGATCAGTTCGTTGTACTGCTCGGCGCCATCTTCGAAAGCCTTCAGCAATTCCATCGGATCCTGCGCATAGCCGGAGGTCCAGTGCTGCCAGGCCTTGCTCACGCGGGCCGGGGTTTCCAGCAGGCCCGGACGGTTGGGGTCTTCGCCGAAGCTGGCGATCAGACGACGCCAGTCGTCTTCATTGAATGTGTTTTGCGACATCTGTGTACTACCTTACCTTAACTAAGCTTAACTAAGCTGAACGAATGGGCGACAGTATACCGGTTTCACGCCGGTCTTACCGCCTAGCGCCGCGGCCGGTTCGCCTGCAGCAATTCGGCCGCGATCGAGGTGGTGGTGGGCGGCTCGGGCCACGCGTCGTCCGGGCCGAACCAGCGCGCATCAGTGATTTCGCTCGCATCGATGCGGATCTCGCCACTCAGATATTCGGCCGTATAGGCGATCATCAGCGAATGGGGGAAGGGCCAGGACTGGCTGCCGAAATAGCGCAGATTGTGCACGCGCAAGCCCACCTCTTCGTAGACTTCGCGGTGCACCGCGTCCTCTATCGATTCGCCGGCCTCGAGAAAACCGGCCAACGCCGTGTAGCGAGGCGCACCCGGGCGGGCGTGCTGGGCCAGCAGCACGGCATCGCCCTTGCGCACCAGCACCATCATGGCCGGCGAGATGCGCGGATAAGCACGCATATCGCAGGCCGGACATGCATAGCAGCGCTCGCCTTCGAGGCGCTGCATGGGCGTGGCGCACACCCCGCAATACTGGTGGGTGCGCGCCCATTCGGCCAGTTGCACGGCGCGCGCGGCCAGCGCGGCCAGCCCGTCATCGATCACACCGAACAGCGTGCGCAGGCCGACAAAGCCATAGCCGGGCTCCGGTGCATCAGGCTCGTCCACCCAGCCCATCTGGTAATAACGGCCCTGCCACAGGCCCAGCGGATGCAGCCGCCCGGACGGAACTTTCAGTTTTTCAATCACTTCTGCCTCTGGCACAGCGTGATCGTTGTTGCGCAATAGCAACTGACCTCGACAAACCAGCAAGGTTATCGGAATGGCATGCTCATGCGGCCGGATCAGCGGCTCAAATGTGTCTGGCGTCTGCAGCATCAGAGGGACCTCGGATTATGGACAAAAACAGGATCTTACAGTCTTTCCTTCCTGCCCACTTTTCACCGTAGCCTAGACGCCAGAATATGCCGCTAAGTGCTTGTTTTCAGACCAAGATTTAAACGGTTTTTCCCATCTTGCTCCAGCCTTGGGCAGGCGCGGCAGTACTATATATTGGCGCAAGGAGAATCTAAACATGCCATCACTCGTACCCGGTTTAACCACAGACCAAGTTGCCAACCTGCCCGCCGCACAGATCGCCGCCCTGACCCCGGCCGATATGCTGCTGTTTACCACCTTGCAAATGACGGCCTGGCGCACGGAGCAACTCGGCTATCTGGGCACCAACCAGGTACGGGCTTTATCGACTAAAAATCTGGCCGTGCTAAACACGGAACAGCTAGCCTATGGCCTGAGCACCCAGCAG
The DNA here is from genome assembly GCF_009720775.1 of Pseudoduganella danionis. Taxonomy (GTDB): domain Bacteria; phylum Pseudomonadota; class Gammaproteobacteria; order Burkholderiales; family Burkholderiaceae_D; genus Rugamonas; species Rugamonas danionis. The sequence continues at coordinate 45,731 of NZ_WNKW01000007.1, read as the reverse complement.
ATTGCTGCTCTCAGCAGCGCCCAGTTGGTCAGCCTCAGCACGAGCCAGCTCGTATATGGTCTGACCACCGCGCAGTTTGCCGCCATCGGTTCGGCCCAGTTGGCCGGGCTCAGCACCACCCAGCTCAGCCTGCTCGGTACGGCCGACTATGCGGCCCTGCAAACCCAGCAAATAGGCGGTTTCAGCAGCAGCCAGTTGCGCGCCCTGTCCACCAGCCAGATTGCGGCGCTGGGCAGCGCCCAGTGCGGCGCGCTGCAAACCCGCCAGATGGCCGGTCTGAGCAGCAGCCAGTTGGCCAGCTTCGATACGGAAGATCTGGCAGCGCTGGGCACAGCCCAGCTCAGCGTGCTGGCCACCAATGTGCTGAGCGGCTTGTCCGCGCTGCAGTTCGCGGCCTTGACCACGCAACAGAGCAGCAATCTGAGCACCGCTCAGACCAGCAGCCTGAGCAGCGACCAGTTGGCGGCACTGGGCACCGCTGGCTTCAGCACCTTGCGCACCGCACAGATTGCCAGCCTGAACACGGCCCAGATCAGCAGCCTGAGCACCGATCAGGTCCAGGCTTTGACGACCACCCAGGTCGGCGCCCTCAGCACCCTGCAGCTAAACCAGCTATCGAGCGCCCAGTTGCTGGCCATGGAAACCCAGGACTTTGCCGCCCTAAAGAGCCAGCAACTGGCCGCCCTCGACGCCAGCAGCACAGCCCTGCTCAGTACCGACCAGATTGCCGCGCTCACGACCGGCCAGATCGTCAGCTTGCGCAGCGCCCAGTTACGCGCACTCGGCAGCGATCAAATCATCGCTCTGACCACCCAGCAAGTGAGCGCTCTGCTGAGCAGCCAGTTGGCGGTGCTCAGCAGTAACCAGCTAGCCGCACTGGAAACCCGTGACCTGGCTGCCTTGCGCACGAGCCAGCTCGCTAGCCTGGGCAGCGCCCAGTTAAATGCCCTCGACAGCAGCCAGTTCAGCATACTGAGCACCGCTCAGGCCGCCGCGCTCAGCACGGCCCAGTTGGCCGGTCTCAGCACCAGCCTGCTGCAGGCGCTGAGCACCCAGGATCTGGCCGCGCTGCGTACGCTACAACTGACCGCGCTCAGCAGCAATGCAATTGCCACGCTCAGCAGCGATCAGTTGCTCGCGCTGAGCACGCAGCAGTTTGTTGCCTTGAAAACCACCCAGCTACCGGCACTCAGTAGCGACCAGATCAATGCACTCAGTACGGCCCAAGTCAGTGCCATGAATACCGCGCAGATTGGCGCGCTATCCACGCTGCAGCTCAGTGTACTGAGCAGCGACCAGCTAGCCGCGCTGCGCACCGTACAGATCAATGTGCTGGCCAGCCAGCAGATCGCCGCGCTCGGCACCAGCCAGATGGCCGCACTGAAGACGGCCCAGGCAGCCGCACTCGGTTCCGGCCAGTTGGCCGCCCTGTCGAGCGACCAGTTGGGCGCCATGGCCACCACAGCGCTGGCTGCGCTGCGCACCCAGCAACTGGCCGGCCTGAGCACGGCCAATCTGCAAAGTCTGGGTTCCGACCAGTTACAGGCGCTGGCGACAGCCCAGTTGCTGGCACTCAGCACCAACCAGTTGCGCGCGCTCAGCAGCGACCAGATCGCGCTGCTGACCACCGCCCAGAGCTATGCCCTGGCCAGCCAGCAAGTGGCCAGCCTGAGCAGCCAGCAAATAGCGGCGCTCGCCACCAGCAACTGGAGCTTGCTCAAAACCCAGCAACTGGCCGCACTCAGCACCCAGCAATGGTCGGCGCTCGGCAGCGACCAGATTGCCGCCCTGAAGAGTCAGCAACTGATCAGCTTATCGACCGCACAACTGGCCAGCTTCAGTACCGACCAGATTACGGCGCTGGCCACGGCTAATCTGGCCAGCCTGCGCTCGCAACAGGCTGCTGCACTCAGCAGCAACGCGGTGGCGGCCCTGACGACCGACCAGTTCAGCGCGCTCACCAGCGTCCAGCTAGCCAATTTCAATAGTGCACAAACGCTGGCTTTCACCACCGACCAGATCGTGGCGCTCAGCAGCAGCCAGGCCAGTGTACTCAGCACCCGCAGCATGGCCAGCCTGTCCACATTGCAACTGAATGCTTTCGAAACGCGCGACTTCGCTGCACTCAAGACCAGCCAGATTGTCGCGCTCGGTACGCAACAGGTGGCCGCGCTGAATACGGATCTGATCGTCGCGCTCAGCACGGCGCAAGCGTATGCGCTCACACCAGGCCAGTTGAATGCACTCAGCAGCGATCAGCTCAGCGCGATGGAATCGCAGGACCTCGCCGCGCTGCAAACGGGACAGTTGGCGGGACTGGGCACGCGCTTCATCGCGACGCTCAGTACCAGCCAGATCAGCGCACTCAAAACGGGCCAGATTCTCCAGCTCAATACCGCCCAGCTTCAGGCACTCAGTAGCGACCAGATCGGTGCCCTGAGCAGCCAGCAGGTACTAGCCCTCAGCAGCAACCAGATCAGCGCTCTGCTGAGCCAGCAAGTGGCAGCACTGGCGACGGCCAACTGGAGCGTGCTCAAGTCCAGCCAGCTCAATGTGCTGAACTCGCAGCAGACGGCCGCCATCAGCACCGACCAGATCGCCGCCTTGAGCACCGTGCAAGCAGGCGCGCTGGGCACCCAGCAACTGGCCTGGCTGTCCACCGACCAGTTCGGTGCCTTGAGCACGCAGGACTTGCAGGCGCTCAAATCGCAACAAGTGCAGGCGCTCACCACCAGCGTAGTGGCTGCGCTGAGCACCGACCAACTGCAAGCCTTGAAGACTGCCCAGCTCAGCGCGCTGACCACGCGCCAGCTAGCCGCCTTCGGTAGCCAGCACATCGTCGCGCTGAGTACGGCGCAGGCCAGCAATCTGACCAGCCTGCAAATGACCAGCCTCAGTAGCGCGCAACTGGCGGCACTGGAAACGGACGATCTGGCCGCACTGAAAACCGCACAACTGGCGGCCTTGTCGAATAGCCAGCTACAAAGTCTGGGCAGCGACCAGATCATTGCCCTGACCACCATGCAGGTCGCCAATCTGGCCACGCGCCAGGTGCAAGCGCTGGGCAGCGACCAGGTGGCGGTACTGGAAACGCGCGATCTGGCAGCGCTCAAAACGGCCCAGATCGCCAGCCTGCGCAGCGACCAGCTAAATGCCCTGAACAGCCAGCAAATGCTGGCCCTGAGCACGGCCCAGCTCAATGCCCTCGATAGCAGCCAGCTACAGAAACTCAATACGGATCAACTGGTAGCGCTGAGCTCGCAGCAACTGACGAGTCTGCAAAGCAGCCAGATCAGCGTGCTCGACAGCGCACAATTGCTCGCGCTGGGCACGCAGATGCTGGCCGTACTCAAGACCAGCCAGCTTGCTGCGATCAAGACGGCTCAGATCGCCGCACTGAATAGCGACCAACTGGCCGCCCTCAGCACACTGCAAGTCAGCAATCTGGCCAGCCAGCAGATTGCCGCGCTCAGCAGCGACCAGCTCAATGCGCTGGAAAGCCAGGACTTTGCTGCGCTCAAAACGGCCCAGCTCAGCTACATCGGCAGCGCACTGATAGGCAGCCTGAATACCAACCAGCTCAGCGCCATGAGCACGGCCCAGGTGGCCAGCCTCAGTACGCGCCAGTTCGCCGCGCTCGGCACAGCCCAGTTGCAAGTGCTGTCGAGTGCAGACATCGGCGCTTTGCGTACCCATGTGGTCGCCAGCTTGAGCACCGACCAGCTAAGCAGCCTGAGCACCGACCAGTTCCGCGCCTTCGGCATCAGCCAGCTCGGCGTGATCAGCAGCAGCCAGTTCCAGAGCCTGACGACGGACCAGATCGTGGCGCTCAGTACCTTGCAGGCTGCCAACCTGAGCACAGGCCAGATACGCGCGTTCAGCACCAGCCAGTTGGCTGCACTGGAAACCCAGGATCTGGCCGCGTTGAATACCGTGCAACTGGGCAGCTTCAGCACCACCCAGTTCAGCCTGCTGAGCACCGACCACATCGCCGGCCTCAGCGCCACGCAGGTGGCCGGCCTGAGCAGCCAGCACTTGCAGACCCTGAGCAGCCAGCAGTTGCAGGCCATCGAAACCCAGGACCTGGCCGCGCTGCGCAGCGCCCAACTGCAATATCTGAGTACGCTCCAGCTCGATGCCCTCGGTACCGACCAGTTGCGCGCGTTCACCCCGGCACTGCTGGCCACCCTGAGCACGGCGCAATTGCAAGGCTTGCTCACGGACCAGATCGCCAATCTGAGCACCCAGCAGATCGCCGCCCTCGTCACGGCCCAGATAAGCAGCCTGAGCAGCGCGCAATTGCTGGCGCTGAGCACGGACGAAATTGCCGCGCTCAAGCTGAGCCAGATGGCGGCTTTGCGCAATCCCCAGTTGGCCGTACTCAGCACCGACCAGATCAACGCGCTCAGCAGCGTACAAGTGGGGGCGCTGTCCACCAGCCAGCTCGGCGCACTGTCATCGGACCAGGTGGCGGCGCTGGCCGCGGCCGACTTTGCCATTCTGAGCGCGGCCCAGCTCAGCGCTCTGGGCAGCTTCAGCCGCCTGACCACCGACCAGGTGCGCGCGCTCACGCCAGCCCAGCTCGGTAACCTGAGCACGGACCAGATCAGCGCCATCAGCACCGACCAGATGGTCGCGTTCACCACGCGCCAGATCGGTGGCCTCAGTAGCGCCAGCATTGCCATGCTGAGCAGCGACCAGTTGCGTGCGATCGAAACGGAAGATCTGGCCGCTCTCAAAACCGTGCAGTTCAATGCACTCGGTTCGCAACAGATACGCCAGCTCAGCACCGACCAGATCGCCTCGCTCAGCAGCCAGCAGATTGCGGCCTTGAACAGCGTCCAACTGGCCGCCTTGAACACGGCCCAGGTCCAGGCCCTGAGCAGCGATGAAGTGGCCGCCCTGAAAGCGGCCCAGATCCCTGTGCTCAGCACGGCTCAGATCGCTGCACTGCGCGACGAACAAATCCAGAGCCTGGGCACAGCCCAGATGCTGGCCTTGAACAGCGCCCAGGTGCAAGCCATAGGCAGTGACCAGATCATTGCGCTCAGTACGCGCCAGTTCCAGCTATGGGGTACGGCCCAGTTAGCCGCGCTCAGCACGGCACAACTGAGCGTGATCGAAACGGACGATCTGGCGGTACTCAAAACCCAGCACATTGCCGCGCTCGGCACGGCACAGCTACAAGCGCTCGATGGCGATCGTATCAGCAGTCTCACTTCGGCCCAATTGCAGGCGCTGGGCAGCGACCAGTTGCGCGCGCTGCAATCGCAGCAGCTACAGGCACTCAGTACAGACAATCTCAACCTGCTGCGCACGGCCCAGCTAGGCGCTTTCAGCAGCGACCAGCTCAATGCGCTGCTGCTCGATCAACTGGCCAGCCTGGGCAGCGCCCAACTGGCCGCGTTCAGCACCAGCCAGTTCAGCACCCTGGGCAGCGACCAGATCATCGCCCTCACTAGCTGGCAATACAGCCAGCTCACGACCGCCCAGTTGGCCTCCCTCAGTACCTACCAACTGGCGGTGCTCGAAACCGATGATCTGCAAGCACTGCAAAGCCAGCACATACTGGCACTGAGTACGGGCCAGCTTGCCAGTCTGGATAGCGACCATCTGGCCGCACTGGCCAGCCAGCAGCTCGGCGTGCTCAGCAGCAGCCAGTTGCGCGCGCTGTCCAGCGCTCAGGTGCCGTCGCTGAGCACGCAATCACTGCAAGCACTGGGCAGCAGCCAGGTGCAAGCGCTGCGCAGCGACCAGCTCAATGCGCTGACGCTGGACCAGTGGCAAAACCTGACCACAGCCCAGATCGATGCGCTAAGTTCGGCGCAGGTGGGCGCGCTGTACACCAGCCTGATCGCCGCCCTGACCACGCTGCAAATGGATAATCTGGCCACGCGTCAGCTCAATGCCTTGCGCAGCGACCAGATCGCCGTGATCAACACGGATGCCTTCGCCACGCTGTCGAGCAGCCAGATTGCCGCCCTCAATGCCAGCCAGTTCGGTGCGCTGACCAGCGACCAGATGATCGCGTTCAGCACCCTGCAGATCAGCGGACTGGGCACGGCACAGGTGGCTGCCCTCAGCAGCGACCAGCTCGATGCGCTTGAAACCGTCGATTTCGCCATCCTGCGCTCGCAGCAGATCGCAGCCATCAGCACGGCCAATATCGCCGCACTCAGCACGGATCTGGCGTCCACTCTGAGCACGGCACAGATTATCGGCCTCAGCAGCGACCAGATCGCCGCCTTGCAAACCGTCCACATGGCCGTGCTGGGCACGGCCCAGGTCGCCGCTCTGAGCACGCTGCAAATCAGCGCACTCGGCACCGCTCAGTTGGCGGCGCTGGGCACGGCCGACTTTGTCGCGCTGCGCAGCGGCCAGTTGGCCGCCCTCAATGGCAGCCAGTTCGCCGCCCTGACCAGCGATCAACTGAATGCGCTGGCCACCAGCGTGTTCACCACGCTGAGCACGCAGATGCTGGCCGCTCTGACCAGCCAGCAAGTAGCACAGCTCAGCACCAGCCAGGTTGCAGCCTTGAACACGGTGCAACTGCCATCGCTGAGCACTGGCCAATTGCTCGCGCTCACGCCAGAACAGTTCGCCGTGCTGGCCACCAATGCGCTGAGCCGGCTGCCATCAGACCAGATCAGCGTACTCAGCACCGACCAGATCGTCGCGCTCAGCACGGCCCAGGCGCGCGCGCTCACCAGCGCCCAGCTCAATGCGCTGCTCAGCGACCAGGTCACCGCACTGGAAATTCCTGACTTGCAAGCCCTGGGGACGGCGCAATTGAGCGCGCTGGGCAGCGACCAACTACAAGCCCTGAGCACCGACCAGTTTGCTGCGCTAGGCACCCAGCAACTGGCGGCGCTGGGCAGCAGCCAGATCCGCAGCGGCCTCAGCACAGCCAGCATCGCCGCGCTGACCACGGCCCAGGCCAGCACGCTGGCCACACGTCAACTGGCCGCGCTGGAGACGGATCAGGTCGCCGCACTCGAGCTGACCGATCTGGCCGTGCTATCGTCGCGCCAGGCCCAGGCCTTGAACAGCGATCAGCTCGGCGCGCTCGGCAGCGACCAGTTGAACGCCCTGAGCACGGCCGCCCTGGCCGCGCTCGGCACCAGCCAGCTCAGTCTGGGCTTGAGCACCAGCCAGATCGCCGGCCTCGATACCGCCCACATCAGCGCGCTAGGGACAGCCCAGCTCGCGTATGGCCTCAGCAGTGACGCCATCAGCGTCCTCAGCGTGGGCCAGTTCAGCGCCTTGCGCACGGCCCAGACGGCAGTTCTGACCAGCAGCCAGCTACTGGCCCTCAACAGCGACCAGATCGGCGCGCTCAGCACGGCCCAGGCTGCCAGCTTCAGTACCCAGCAGATCGCCGCCTTGGCGGCCGAGCAACTGGCCTGGCTGGCGACGGCCGAACTGGCCGTGCTCAGCACGCGCCAGATCAACGCGATTACGTCCGACCAGCTCGGTGCGCTGCACAGCGATCAGCTCAATGCGCTGAGCACGAGCCAGCTAGCCGCCCTGAGCACGCGCGTGCTCGCTTACGGCTTGCAGGCAGAACAGGCGGCTGCGCTCGATACGGCCCATATTACGGCACTCAGTACAGCTCAGCTCAGCTATGGCTTCAGCGTGACCAATCTGCAAGCGCTCGGCAGCGACCAGATCCGCGCGCTGCGTACTGTCCAACTGGCCGCGCTCTTGAGCAGCCAGATCAGCGCGCTCGGCACCAGCCAGATCGCCGCACTGGCCAGCGAGCAGATCACGGGCTTGAGCACCAGCCAGATGCCGAATCTGACGGACGAGCAGCTCGCCGCCTTCAGCACGGCCCAGGTAGCCGCGCTCGATACCCAGGATGTGGCCGCACTGAGTGCCAGCCAGTTCGCCATTCTCAGCACCAGCCAGACCATGGCCCTGAACACCAGCCAGATCCGTGCCTTGAAAACGGCCCAGATCGCGGCACTGGATCTCAGCCAGGTGAATGTGCTCAGCACCGACCAGTTTGCGGCCTTCAGCACCGCTCAGGCCGTGGCACTCAGCGTGAGTGCCGTGCAAGGCATGTCGAGCGACCAACTGAATGCGCTCAGCACGGCCGGCTTTGCCGTGCTGGGCACGCTGCAGATCGCTAGTCTGGACCCGGCGCGTCTGGGCCAGCTCAATACCCAGCAAGTGCAGGCACTCAGCAGCGCCCAGCTCGGTGCAATCAGCAACGATCAACTGCTGTATCTGAGCGACAGCCAGATCCAGGCCTTGCGCACCACCCAGATCGGCTATCTGAACAACAGCCAGCTCGGCGCACTCACGGACAGCCAGGTGATGGCTCTCACGACGGCCCAGGTCGCCAGCCTGAAACTGGCGCAAGTGCCCGCCTTCAGCATCGACCAGATCGCGCTGTTCGGCAGCGACCAGTTGCAGGCACTGGGCACGCTGCAAATCCAGGCGCTCACGACCACCCAGTTGGCGGCACTCAGCAGCAGCCAGGCGGGCGCGCTCACGGTCACCCAACTGGCCGCATTCAAGAACGCCCAGGTGGCAGCGCTCACGCTGGACCAACTGAGCGGACTGGCGGTGGACCAGCTCAATGCCTGGAACACTACCCAGTTCACTGCGCTCACAGCGCAGCAGATCAGCTATCTGTCCACCGGCCAGATCGCGGGCCTGAACCCGGTACTGATAGGCAGCCTGAAAACCACCCAGCTAGCCATCTTCAGCAACGACCAACTGGCCGCACTGGGCGGACCGCAAGTGGCCGTACTCAAGGCGAGCCAGGTCACGATACTCAGCACCGACCAGATCGGCGCGTTCACCCTGAGCCAGATTCCCTCGCTGAGCGCAGCCGCCTTGAGCGGCCTGAGCCTGACTCAGGCCAATGCCTTCAGCGCCAGCCAGGTCAGCGCCATGACCGTCACCCAGACCATGGCACTGAACACCAGCTCGAGCAATTACGCTACCCCGCTGGTGCTCGACCTCGACGGCAACGGCGTCCAGACCCTGAGCCTGCAGGCGGGCGTGCAGTTCGACTTGCGCGCGCAAGGCCAGGCCGTGGCCACCGGCTGGGTCGAGCGCCACGACGGCTTGCTCGCGCTGGACCGCAACGGCGATGGCCAGATCAATGACGGCAGCGAACTGTTCGGCAGCGCCAGCCGGCTGGCCGACGGCAGCCTGGCCGCCGACGGCTATGCTGCGCTGGCCGCCTACGACAGCGATGGCGACGGCCAGATCAGCCGCAGCGACCAGATCTATCAGGCCTTGCGCGTCTGGGTCGACAGCAATAGCGATGGCCGCAGCCAGAGCGGCGAACTGTTCAGCCTGCAGCAGCTCGGCATTGCCAGCCTGTCCACCCGCGCCACGGCCGTCCGCGACGAGCAGAATGGCAACATCATCGGGCTCAGCGCGAGCTACCAGAGTAATGACGGCAGCAGCCATGCCAGCGCCGACGTGTGGTTCCGCAGCCCGGCGCCAGCGGCCTCGCTGGCACAGCAGACCAGCGCCCTGAGCCAGGCCATCAGCAGCTATGCGCTGCAGCCGCCTGCCAGCCCGGCCGTAGCGCCGGCAGCAGTCACGGCGCCGGCCAGCCCGGCCTGGTGCGCTGCGCTCACGCGCGACTGGGCAGCGCCGGCGCTGGCCGCCAGCCACCAGGCCAGCCCGCTACAGCGCTCCGAGCATGGCCTGGCGCCCGCCGCAACTAGCTGGTTCGCCGTGCCGCCACGCTAGCGCACGCGCGCCATCGGTCGAGCAGAGCGTGTTTTACGCTCTTGCTCGACGGCCAAAAGTTGCCCCTCAACATGCAACAAGACGGTATCATTAGGGCACACTATTCTGGCTCATCCTAATCTATCCAGCTATGAACGCTCTCGCTCCTGCTCCCACCGATAACAGCCCGCTGGGCACCGTCATGGCCCTGGCGGTCAAAGGCGCGCTCTCCATCAGTGACCTGTTCGGCGCCGCCGCCGTGCTGCAGGAGAGCGGACAGATGCCCGCCGCAATTGCGCTCTACCGCGCCTGGATCGCGCATACCGATACCCCGCTAGCCTATGCGGCGCGCTTCAATCTGGCCGTGGTGCTGTCCACCAGCGGCGACGATGCCGGCGCCGAAGTCGAGCTGCGTCTGGCCATCAGCCAGAATCCCAATTTCGTCGAAGGCCGTCTGAACCTGGGCACGCTGCTGGAACGCGTGGGCCGGCCGGAAGAAGCGCTGGCCACCTGGAACAGCATCCTCACCGAAGTCCAGCCCGACATCAAGAGCACGCCCGCGCTACATGTGCAAACCCTCAACAATCTGGGCCGACTGTTGGAAATCCGCAAACGCTATCCGGAAGCGGAAGCCATGCTGGCGCAAAGCTTGCGCGTCGACCCGCAGCAGAATCATGTGATGACGCACTGGGTCCACCTGCGCCAGAAACAGTGCAAATGGCCGGTTTACAGCGGTCTCGAACACATTTCCATGGCCACCATGATGGAAGGCACATCGGCGCTGGCCATGCTCAGCGCCTCCGACGATCCGGCCCAGCAACTGGCCGCCGCACGCCGCTTCGTGGCCGAGAAAGTCAATGCCGCGGTGGCGCCACTGACGGGTGCCTATGGCTATGGCCACACGCGCCTGCGCATCGGCTATCTGTCCTCGGACTTCTGTTCGCATGCGGTATCGATCCTGACGGCCGAGCTCTACGAGCTGCACGACCGCAATAAATTCGAGGTGTATGCGTTTAGCTGGAGCCGCGAAGATGGTTCGCCGATTCGCGCCCGCGTGGTCAAAGCCATGGACCACTACATCCGCATCGATGGCATGAGCGACGAGCAGGCTGCACGCACCATCCGCGCCCATGAGATCGATCTGCTGGTCGATCTGCACGGCCTGACGCTGGGCGCGCGGCCAAATATTCTGGCGTACCGGCCGGCCCCCGTGCAGCTCACCTATCTGGGCTTCCCCGGCAGCACCGGCCTGCCCGGCGTGGATTACGTGATCGCCGACGAATTCCTGATCACCAAGGAAATGCAGCAGCATTTCACCGAACAGCCGCTCTACCTGCCTGACACCTTCCAGATCAATGACCGCCAGCGCCAGATCGCGGCCAAGCCCAGCCGCGCCAGCGTGCATTTGCCGGAAGACGCGTTCGTGTTCTGCTCGTTCAACAATAATTTCAAGTTCACGCCGGAGCTGTTCTCGGTGTGGATGAACATCCTGCGGCGCGTGCCCAACAGCGTGCTGTGGCTGGTGGCCGACTATCCGGAAGTGCGCGAAAACCTGTACCGCCATGCCGAGCAGGCCGGCATCGACCGCAAGCGCCTGATTTTCAATACCCGCGCCGTCCCGGCCGAATATCTGGCGCGCTACCAACTGGCCGACCTGTTCCTCGACACCTACCCGTTCAATGCGGGCACCACCGCCAGCGACGCACTGTGGGCCGGTTTGCCGCTGCTGACCTGTGCTGGCCAGACCTTCTCCTCGCGCATGGCCGGCAGCCTGCTGCGCGCGGTCGACCTGCCGCAGCTGATCACCTATAACTTCGCCGATTACGAAGAAAAAGCCGTGGCGCTGGCCCATGCGCCGCAGCAGATTGCCGCCATGAAGCGCCAGCTGCATGCCAACCGCCTGAGCTGCGCACTGTTCGACAGCCCGCGTTTCGTCCGCAACCTCGAAACGGCACTGCAAAGCGTGGCCAAGCCGGCCGCACCGCGACTGGCTGCGCCGGCCCATGCCGTGCATCCGCAGGAGACCAGCCAGGCCAGCGAACCGGTGCAGATCGAGCAGATCCCCATCATCACGGTGTCCTACAATTCGCCGGACCTGATCGCGGCGCTGCTGGCCAGCCTGCGCAAGTACTACAGCAACCGGGTCTATGTGATCGACGGCTCGAATCCCGATGTGGCGGAAAAAATCCGCGCGATCACGGCCGAGTTCAGCAATGTCGAGTTCATTCCCTTCGGCTACAACATCCACCATGGTCCGGGTCTGGCCTGGGCCATCCGCCACCTGGGCCTGTCGGGTGAAGTGCTGTTCCTCGATTCCGATGTGGAAATCATCAAGGGCGGCTTCATTGAATCCATGCACAGCCATTTGCGCCCCGGCATGTATGGCGTGGGCAGCATCCAGCCCGTGACGGATCAGGGCTACGACCGTCCGGACGGCCCGATCCGCTATCTGCATCCGGCCTGCATGCTGACGAATATCGAAGTCGTGCGGCTATGGCCGCTGCCGATCAAGCATGGCGCGCCGCTGATCGCCACCATGCTGGCCCTGCATAATGCTGGCGCGCATGAGCTGATCGGCAATATCGACTGGGTCAAGCAAGACTTCGCGCCTCAGCCTACCCAGCGCAACTACATCAAGCACGACTGGCAAGGCACGGTGATCCGTACCGGCGGCTACCACTACAATCTGCCCAGCGCGAGCACCAGCGTCAATACCGACCTGCTGCAATTTGTGCCGCTCGACGCGCGCAAGATCGTCGAACTGCATTGCCGCGACGGCGCTTTCACCAAAGCGTACAAGGCCCGCAATGCGGTAGTCGACTATACCGGCATCGAACACGATCCGGCGCTGGCCCAGGCGGCCCGGCCACATTGCGATTTCGTGTTCCATGCCGACATAGAACAGGCCGGCGCCGAGCTGTGGGACCATGTGCGCGGGGCCGACACCTGGGTGCTCGACGAAGCGCTGGAAATGCTCGATGATCCATGGAGCGTGCTGGCCAAGATCCGCACCAGCATTGCGCCGGGCGGCAAACTGATTGCCACTATCCGCAACTTCCAACACTGGAGCATACAGGCCAGGCTGAATGCGGGCGACTTGCGCTACGGCCCGAACGGTCTGGAAAAATCGCGCAAACGCATCTTCACGCGCGGCGCCATGCTGGAAATGCTGCAGCAGGCAGGCTTCCAGATCAGCGGCGGCAGCGCCCGCATCATCGATGAACCGGCGCGCGAGAAATACCTGCCGGCAATCCGCCTGATGGCCGGTGCCAGCGGCATCGACCCGGTAGTGGCGGTGGAAGACGCGCTGCCATGGCAATACATCGTCACGGCCGTGGCCGCGTAAATCAGGAGCATAGCGTTCATGAGCTACCCCTTAGTCAGCATCGTCATTCCGTCCTATAAGACGGCGCATTTCGAAGCCTGCCTGCGTTCGGCACTAGGCCAGAGCTATCCGAATATCGAAATTCTGGTCAGCGATAACTGCCCCAGCTCGGCCATCCAGGAAATTTGCCAGCGCTATAGTCAGCACCTGATCTACCAGCGCAATAGCGCGCTGCGCGAACAGAATGTGCTGACCGCCATGTTTGCCGCCAAAGGCGCATTCATCAAGCCGCTGTTCGATGACGACATCCTGCATCCGTTCTGCATCGAGCGCATGGTGGCCAGCATGAATATGGACCCGGAGATCCAGCTGGTCTTCTCCGCCTCGCAAGTGATCAATGTCGATAACGAGCGCACCGAAACCCGCCGTCCCTACGAGGCCAGCGGCAGCATGAGCGCACGCGATATGCAGCGCAGCATGGTGCTGGGCATGCGCAATTTCGTCGGCGAATTCAGTTCCATCATGTTCCGCCGCGAGCGCCTGTGGCAGATCGGACGCCATCTGTTCCGCTACCACAACCATGACTGCACGCTGGGTCTGGCTGATGTGGCGGCCTATTTCAATCTGGCTGCCGACGGCAAAGTGTTCTACATCGACGAAGAACTGTCGTATTTCCGCCATGACCAGCGGCTGCAATCGAACAGCAATCCGAACAGCAACCCCAACTTCGGCTACTGCTTCTCCGACTACATCGACCTGCTGATCGAATCCTGCGACGTGGGCATCGTCACCCCGGCCGAGCTGCAAGTCATGCAGCCCACGGTGGACGATGTTGCGGCCCGCCTGAGTGGGGTATTCCCCATGGTCGGCCGTTCGCAGCAGCGCTTCCACAGCGTGCTGGCCAGCCAGCAGCAAGCCGCAGGAGCCAGCGTATGATGGACCAGTGCCGGCTGATCGACCTGCCGCCCCACCATGATGTGCGCGGCAATCTGTCCGTGATTGAAGGGGGCATCCATATTCCGTTCGACATCAAGCGGGTGTATTACCTGTACGATGTGCCGGGCGGTTCGGCACGCGCCGGCCATGGCCACATCGAACTGCAGCAACTGTTTGTCGCCATGTCCGGCAGTTTCGACGTGATCGTCGACGATGGCTATGAACGCAAGAAATTCCAGCTCAACCGTTCTTACTACGGTCTGTACGTGCCCGGCATGATGTGGCGCGAAGTGGAGAATTTTTCCTCCGGCGCCGTGTGCGTGGTGCTGGCCTCCACGCTGTATGACAAGAACGATTATTTCCACAACTACCAAGAATTCGTCGCCGCGGCGCACCAACACAAGCGAGTCAGCCCATGAACGTCCCGTTTCTCGATCTGAAAGCCATCAATCTGGCCCACGCTGCCGAGCTGGAGGCCGCGTTCCAGCGCGTGCTGCAGTCGGGCTGGTATGTGCTGGGACAGGAAGTGGCCAATTTCGAAGCCCATTTCGCGCGCTATTGCGATAGCCAGCACGCGATCGGTGTGGCCAACGGCCTCGACGCGATTTTCCTGATCCTGCGCGCCTATGGCATCGGTCCCGGCGATGAAGTCATCGTACCGTCCAATACCTTTATCGCCACCTGGCTGGCCGTCAGCCACTGCGGCGCCGTGCCGGTGCCGGTCGAACCGCTGGAAGCGAGCTACAACCTCGATCCGGCCCGCCTTGCCGCCGCCATTACGCCGCGCACCAAAGCCATCATTGCGGTACACCTGTATGGCCAGACGGCCGACATGGCGGCCATCCTGCCGATCGCGCGCCAGCATGGCCTGAAAGTGATCGAAGATGCGGCCCAGGCCCATGGTGCACGTTGCCATGGCGGCGTGGCAGGCCAGCTCGGCGATGCCGCCGCATTCAGCTTCTATCCCGGTAAAAACCTGGGCGCACTCGGCGACGGCGGTGCCGTCACCACCAACGATGCGGCACTGGCCGAACAGATCCGCACGCTGCGCAACTATGGTTCCAAGGTCAAGTATTACAACGATGTGGCCGGCTACAACTCGCGTCTCGACGAGCTGCAGGCCGCCCTGCTCGACGTCAAGCTGCAAACGCTGGATCAGGACAATGCCCAGCGCCGCGCAATTGCCGCCGTGTACCAGCAGGAACTGGCCGGCATTGCCGGCCTGACGCTGCCGCAAGTGCCCGACTGGGCCGAGCCGGTCTGGCACCTGTACGTGATCCGCCATGCGCAGCGCGACGCGCTGGCACAGGCGCTGGCCCAGGCCGGCATAGGCACCATCGTGCACTATCCGGTGCCGCCCCATCTGCAGCCCGCCTATGCCGAGCTGGGCTACCAGCCCGGCCAGTTGCCGCTGGCCGAAGCCATCCATCGCGAAGTGCTGAGCCTGCCTATGGGGCCGACCATGTCGCTCGATCAAGCGCGCCACGTGGCAGCCACGCTGCGCGCCTGCCTGGCCCAACTGGCCCAGCCGAACTGAGCCACGGAGCCTGCCATGATCCATCCTAGCGCGATCGTTTCGCCACTGGCCAAGCTGGGCGAGAACGTCAGTATCGGCCCGTTCACGGTGATCCACGCCGATGTTGAACTGGGCGCCAACAGCGTGGTCGATGGCTTTTGCGAACTTGGCTACCCTACCCCGCTCGCGCACGGCGCGCCGCTGGTAATCGGTGCCGGCGCGCGCATCCGCTCGCACTCGGTGTTCTACCAGGGCTCGCAATTCGGCGCCGGCCTGGTCACCGGACACCGCGTCGTGGTCAGGGAACACACCCGCGCCGGACTGGCCATGCAGATCGGCACCATGAACGATATCCAGGGCGATTGCAGCATCGGCGATTATGTACGCTGCCAGTCGAACGTCTTCATCGGCAAGGCCTCGAAAGTCGGCAATTTCGTCTGGCTGCTGCCGTATACGGTGCTGACCAATGACCCGCATCCACCCAGCAATCTGCTGCTCGGCTGCGAAATCGGCGATTATGCGGCGATCGCCGCCATGTCGGTGATCCTGCCCGGGGTCAAGGTCGGCCAGGGTGCGCTGGTGGCGGCCCATAGCAAAGTCCACCGCGACGTCGCGCCGCATACCGTAGTGGCCGGCAATCCGGCGCGCTACCTGTACGACACGGCCGAGGTCAAGCTCAAAGACGGCAGCCATGCACCAGCCTACCCGTGGACCCGCCATTTCCGCCGCGGCTATCCCGACCACATCACGGCCGGCTGGGATGCCGGCGAGCCCGCACTGGGCGGCGACGCGCCCTGACTGTCGTAAATCCCCCCATCGCCGGGTTTGCCGCTGCTATTGCGCTCTGCTTTTCGTTTAGAATAGCCGCGACGCAAGAGATAATGTGGTCTGCGTCCACTCATAAAGATCCGGGGATAGTATGAAAGCAGTCATATTGGCAGGTGGCCTGGGCACGCGGCTCAGCGAAGAAACCACTGTCAAGCCGAAACCCATGGTGGAAGTCGGCGGCAAGCCCATCTTGTGGCATATCCTGAAAAGCTATTCCGCCCATGGCATCAACGACTTCGTGATCTGCTGCGGCTACCGCGGCTACGTGATCAAGGAATTCTTCGCCAACTACTTCCTGCACACCTCCGACGTCACCTTCGACTTGCAGAAAAACAGCATGGAAGTGCACGAGCGCCATGCCGAACCGTGGAAAGTCACGCTGATCGATACCGGCGCCGACACGCTCACGGGTGGCCGCCTGAAACGCGTGCGCCAGTATGTCGAACATGATGAAGCGTTCTGCTTCACCTATGGCGACGGCGTGGCCGACATCGACATCAGCGCGTCGATCGCGTTCCACCGCCGCCACGGCAAGCTGGCCACCATGACGGCCGTGCAGCCACCGGGCCGCTTCGGCGCGATCGACATCGACGGCCAGCGCATCGTAAGCTTCAAGGAAAAACCGCAGGGCGACGGCGCCTGGATCAATGGCGGCTATTTCGTACTGTCGCCCAAAGTGATCGACTACATCAGCGACGACAGCACCACCTGGGAAAAGGAACCGATGGAACGGCTGGCCAGCGACGGCCAGTTGGACGCCTTCCACCACCACGGCTTCTGGCAGCCGATGGATACGCTGCGCGATAAAGTGCTGCTGGAAGACCTGTGGCAGAGCGGCAAAGCGCCATGGAAACGCTGGCCATGAACGCGGCATTCTGGCAAGGCAAACGGGTATTCCTGACGGGACATACGGGTTTCAAGGGTAGCTGGCTGAGCCTTTGGCTGCAGCAAATGGGCGCCCACGTGACGGGCTACGCGCTGGCGCCGCCTAGCCAGCCCAGCCTGTTCGAAGCGGCCCGGGTGGCCGACGGCATGACGTCCGTGATCGGCGACATCTGCGACGGCGCGGCGTTGCGTGCCGCCATGGCCGCGGCCCGGCCGGACATCGTCATCCACATGGCGGCCCAGGCACTGGTGCGCTATTCCTACAGCCATCCGGTGGAAACCTATGCCACCAACGTGATGGGGCTGGTGAACCTGTTCGAAGCCGTGCGCCAGACGCCTGGCATCCGCGCCGTGCTCAACGTCACCAGCGACAAATGCTACGAAAACAAGGAATGGGACTGGGGCTACCGCGAAAATGAAGCATTCGGCGGCTACGACCCGTACAGCAACAGCAAGGCCTGCGCCGAACTGGTCACGTCAGCCTACCGCAACTCGTATTTCCATCCCGATCAGTACGCCAGCCACGGTGTGGCGCTGGCCTCGGCGCGCGCGGGCAATGTGATCGGCGGCGGCGACTGGGCTGCCGACCGGCTGATTCCCGACATGCTGCGCGCCATCAGCGCCGGCCAGCCTGTACGCATCCGCAGTCCGCATGCGATCCGCCCGTGGCAGCACGTGCTGGAACCGCTGTCGGGCTATCTGACGCTGGCCGAGCAGCTCTACCAGCACGGCGCGGCCTATGCGGAAGGCTTCAACTTCGGCCCGCACGAACAGGATGCCCGTCCGGTCCAGTGGATCATCAAACGGCTGTGCGCGAGCTGGGGCCCGCAAGCGCGCTGGGAACTCGATAGCGCGCCGCAGCCGCACGAAGCCCACTACCTGAAACTCGATTGCGCCAAAGCGCGCGCGCGGCTGCACTGGCAGGCGCGCTGGCAGCTAGGCCAGACCATAGACATGATCGTGGCCTGGCATCAGGCGCATGCGCGCGGCGAGGACATGCGCGCCGTGACGCTGGCGCAGATCGATACCTATCACAACACTGCACATCTTTAAGTGGACATAACTAAGCGCACACAACTAAGCGCACATAAACAAGGCAGCAATCATGAGTGAAGCACAAAGCAAACAGCAACTCCGCGAACAGATCATCAAGCTGGTGGGCGAATACGGCGCGCTGGCCAGCGTGCCGCCAGCCTTCGAGCCGGGCGTGACGGTGATTCCGCCGGCCGGCAAGGTGGTGGGCGCGCCCGAAATGGAACTGATGGTGGAAGCGTCGCTCGACGCGTGGCTGACCACGGGCCGCTTCAACGACCAGTTCGAAGCCAAGCTGGCCAAGCTGATCGGCGTGGACTTCCTGATCACCGTGAACTCGGGCTCCTCGGCCAATCTGGTGGCGTTCAACACGCTGACCTCGCCGAAGCTGGGCGCGCGCGCGATCCAGCCCGGCGACGAAGTGATCGGCGTAGCTGCCGGCTTCCCGACCACCGTCAACCCCATCATCCAGTTCGGCGCGATTCCCGTGTTCGTCGATGTCGAGCTGGGCACCTACAACATCGATGTGAGCAAGCTGGAAGCGGCCATCTCGCCCAAGACCAAGGCCATCATGCTGGCCCACACGCTGGGCAACCCGTACAACCTCGATGTGATCACGGCGCTGTGCAAAAAATATAAGCTGTGGCTGATCGAAGACTGCTGCGATGCGCTGGGTTCCACCTACCGCGGCAAGATGGTCGGGACGTTCGGCGACATCGGCACCATGTCGTTCTACCCGGCCCACCACATCACGATGGGCGAAGGCGGCGCGGTATTCACCAACAATGCCGAGCTGAAGATGATCGCCGAATCGTTCCGCGACTGGGGCCGCGATTGCTACTGCGCACCGGGCAAGGACAATACCTGCGGCAAACGCTTCTGCCAGTGCCTGGGCACACTGCCGGTCGGCTACGACCACAAGTACACCTACAGCCACCTGGGCTACAACCTGAAGATCACCGACATGCAGGCGGCCTGCGGCCTGGCCCAGATCGACCGCGCGCCCGGCTTCATCCAGGCCCGCAAGGACAACTTCGCCTATTTGACCGAACGCCTGCAGTCCTGTGCCGAGTTCCTGATCCTGCCGCAGGCCACCGAACATTCCGACCCGTCATGGTTCGGCTTCCCCATGACCATCAAGCCGGAAGCGAATGTCGACCGGGTCGACCTGCTGACCTATCTGGACCAGCACAAGATAGGCACGCGTCTGCTGTTCGCCGGCAATCTGACACGCCAGCCGTATATGGTGGGGCGCAATTACCGCGTCTCCGGCGAGCTGACCAACACTGACCGCGTGATGAACGATACCTTCTGGATCGGCGTCTATCCGGGCCTGAGCCGCGCAATGCTGGATTACGCGGTCGAGAAAATCGAAGCTTTCTTTGGTGTGAATTTCTGATGCAACAACAACAAATCAAGGTGGCCGAGCTGGTCGCCGCCGCGCTGGAACAACTCGATATCCGCCACGCGTTCGGCATCATCGGCGCCGGCAATGTGCACCTGTTCGAAGCCATTACGCGCCGTGGTTTTACTGAAATCGTCTGCGTTCACCACGAGCAGGCCGCCTGCATGGCGGTGCAGACCTATTACCGTACCAGCGGCCGCATTGCTGCCGCGCTGCTGACCACGGGCGCCGGTTCCACCAATGGCGTCACGGGCGTGGTGTCGGCCTGGGCTGACTCTATCCCCTGTCTGGTCATCGCCGGTAACGAAAATTCCAAATTTACCCGCAGCGATAACCCGCTGCGCATGTGGGGCGTGCAAGGCTACGACTCGTGCCAGATGGTCGAGCGGGTCAGCAAATACCAGGTGCGCGTGATGCAGGCCGAGCGTACCGTGTACGAGCTGGAAAAAGCCGTCGATCTGGCGCTGGCCGACCGCCCCGGCCCATGCTGGGTGGAGATTCCGATGGATATCCAGTCCAGCCGTATCGATCCGGCCACGCTGGCGCACTATCAGGCACCGGTCCGTCAAAATCAGCTCGACGCTGCGCTCAGTACCCAGCTCGACAGCGTAGTGGCGGCACTGGCCCAGGCCGAGCGTCCGCTGCTGTGGCTGGGTAACGGCATCCGCCTGGCCGGCGCCGAACACCTGATCCAGCCGCTGCTCGAACAACTGGGCGTACCGGCACTGGTATCGTGGGCCGGCATCGACATGATCGCGTCCGACCACCCGCTGGTATTCGGCCGCGCTGGCGTGTATGGCCAGCGTGCCGCCAACTTCATCCTGCAGAACAGCGATTACGTACTGGCCATCGGCACCCGTCTGGCGATTCCGCAGATCGGCTACGACTTGCGCGAACTGGCCCGCATGGCGCGCATCGACGTGGTCGACATCGACCGCGACGAAGCCTGCAAACATGCCAGCCGCACCAGCGAAAATCTGGTTTGCGATGCGGCCCAGTTCTTGCCCGCACTGCTCGCACGCTCGGCCGCTACGGCCCAGCCGGACAGCGCCGTGCGGCTGGGCTGGCTCGAGCGCTGCCGCGCGTATGAGCAGCAATTCCCGTGGGTGGGCGAGGAACACGCGGATCCGGAAGGCTTTATCAATTCCTACCGCTTCATGGAACGCCTGAACCAGTTCTTCAAGCCGGACCAGATCGTCGTCACCGACATGGGCACGGCCTTGCTGAGCGGCCATCAGGTGCTGCGTTTCCAGCAGGGCCAGCGCTTCATGACGTCGACCGGTTTGGGCGAAATGGGCTATGGCCTGCCAGCCGCACTGGGCGCCTCGTTCGCCACCGAGCGCGGCGAAGTGATGTGCCTGAACTGCGATGGCGGCATGATGATGAATCTGCAGGAATTGCAGACCATGGTGCACCACCAGCTGCCGATCAAGCTGTTCATTTTCAATAATGACGGCTATCTGATGATCAAGCACACCCAGAAGTCGCTGTTCAAATCGGACTATGTGGGCACTGACCGCAAATCCGGCGTGTCCTGCCCGGACTTCTCCAAGCTGGCCACCGCCTTCGACATCCCGTCCTACCAGATCCGCGGCTGGGACGAATGCGACGCCACGCTGGCCGCCGTGCAGGCCGCGACGGGCCCGGTGATCTGCGAAGTATTCATGCATCCGCAGCAGTTGTTCTCGCCCAAACTCGGCGTGGTCGCCAAGGCCGACGGCACGCTGGTGTCGCCGCCGCTGGAAGACCTGTCGCCGCTGCTGCCGCGCGACGTACTGGAACAGGCCATGCTGGAAGGCATGCACGAAAAATCCAAATCTCTGTGATATGCAACATCTCGCCATCCTCGGTGCCAGCAGCCAGATCGCACGCGATCTGATCTGCTCGCTGGCACAGGAAGGCCGCAGCCAGCTACTGCTATACGGGCGCGACACGGCCGCCATCATGGCATGGCAGCAGGCGCACGGCTTGAACTACCCGGTCTACCACTATGCCGACTACGGCCAGCAGGCGCACGATGCAGTGCTCAATTTCGTCGGCGTCGGCGATCCGCAGCGCGCCGCGCAACTGGGCGGCGCCATCTTCAGCCTGACCCAGCAGTTTGACGATCTGGTGCTGCAGCAGCTCGCGCAACATCCGCAGCGGCGCTATATCTTCCTGTCCAGCGGGGCGGCCTACGGTGCCCGCTTCGAACAGCCGGCCGGCCCGGACACGCTGGCCAGCGTGCCGATCAATGCGCTGCAGCCGCAGGATTATTATGCGGTGGCCAAATTGCATGCCGAGTGCAAGCACCGCGCCCTGGCGCCGCTGGCGATTACCGACTTACGCGTGTTCAATTATTTCAGCCGCAGCCAGGATCTGGCTGCGCGCTTTTTCATTACCGACATCCTGCGTGCGATCCGCGCCGGCAGCGTGCTCGACACCTCGGCCGCCAGCATGGTGCGCGACTACCTGCATCCGGCCGACCTGCACCAGCTCGTGCGCTGCGTGCTGGACGGCCCGCCGCTCAATCAGGCACTGGACTGCTATAGCGCGGCGCCGATCGCCAAACAGCCATTATTGGATGCCATGCAACAACATTTCGGCTTGCGCTATCAGGTCAGTCCGGCGCCGGCCGGCCTCGTCAACGCCACCGGCAGCAAGCCGAATTACTACTCGACCCAGCGGCTAGCCGCCGAATTAGGCTATCAACCCCGCTATTCTTCTCTCGATGGCATCGTGCAGGAATCGGCGATAATCCTCGCTAGAGATGCTACATAACAAGACCACGGGTGACTCCAGATGACTAGCTCAGACAAACTCAAAATTGCCATCATCGGTTCCGGCAATATCGGCACCGACCTGATGATCAAGGCCATGCGCTCGCAACACTTGCAGTGCACGCTGTTCGCCGGCCGCAATTTCAATTCCGCCGGCATGAAGCGGGCCAGCCAGCTGGGCGTGCCGATTTCCGACCGCGGCATCGAAGCCATCCTCAGCGATCCGTCCATCTGCGATCTGGTGTTCGACGCCACCTCGGCGCAGGCCCACGTGGCGCACTGGGCGGCGCTCAAGCAGCTCGGCAAGACGGTGATCGACATGACCCCGGCCAAGCTCGGCGAATTCTGCATTCCGGCCATCAATGCCCAGGCCTGCCTCGACAGCGGCGCCGCCAACATCAACATGATTACCTGCGGCGGCCAATCCTCGATCCCGATCGCCGCAGCCATCGGCATGGTGCACCCGAACATCGAATACATCGAAGTCGCGTCCAGCATCGCCTCGCGTAGCGCCGGTCCGGCCACCCGCGCCAATCTCGACGAATACATCGACACCACCGAGGAAGCGCTGCAGCGCTTTTCCGGCGCGCAGCGTGCCAAGGCCATCCTGATTCTGAATCCGGCCAGCCCGCCTATCGATATGCAGACCACCATCTACGCCAAGATCGCCAACCCCGATCTGGCCGCCATCCGCGCCTCGGTCGATGCCATGGTGGCCCAGCTCAAAACCTATGTACCCGGCTATGCGCTGATCGTGCCGCCCACCATAGAAGGCGACCGCATCATCACCACCATCAAGGTGGTGGGCGCAGGCGACTACCTGCCCCAGTATGCGGGCAACCTCGATATCATCAACTGTGCGGCCATCGCCATGGCGGAAATGCTGGCCCGGGCGCGTATCCCTACCTCTCACCAGGAGCAGCAACATGGCTAAGAAAATCCTGATCAGCGACCCCACCCTGCGTGATGGCAACCATGCGGTACGCCATCAGCTAAGCCGCGACAGTTTCATCGCTTACTGCCAGGCGGCCGAAGCGGCCGGCGTCCCCATCGTGGAAGTCGGCCATGGCAACGGCCTGGGCGCCTCCTCGCTACTGGTCGGCGAATGCAGCCTCAGCGACGAAGACATCCTCAGCACGGCGCGCCAGCATTTGCAGCGCAGCCTGCTGGGCATCCATGTGATTCCCGGTTTCTGCACCATTCGCAAGGACCTGTCGCGCGCAGTGGAGCTCGGTGTCGACCTGTTCCGCATCGCCGCCCACTGCACCGAAGCCGACATCACCGACCGCCACATCGCTTACGCACGCGAAGCGGGCAAGCAAGCCTGGGGCGTGCTGATGATGAGCCATATGGCCAGCCCGGCCGTGCTGCTCGAAGAAGCCAAAAAGATGGAATCCTATGGTGCGGAAGCCATCGTCATCATGGATTCGGCCGGCGCGTATTTCCCGGCCGATGTACATGAGCGCATCAGCACGCTCGTGCAGGGGCTGAACATCCCTGTCGGCTTCCACGGCCACAACAATCTGGGCATGGCCATCATCAACTCGGTGACCGCCGTCGAAGCGGGTGCCAGCATCATCGACGGCACCATCCGCGGCTTTGGCGCCGGTGCGGGCAATACCCAACTGGAAGTGCTGGTGGCCGTGTTCGAGCGCCTCGGTTTCGAGACCGGCATCGACCTGTACAAAATTCTCGACGCGGCCGATGTGGCCGAGAAGACCTTCAATCCGGTGGCACCGTCGATTTCGCCGCTGTCCATCGTGTCCGGTCTGGCCGGCGTCTTCTCCGGCTTTGCCAAGCCGGTGGCGCGCGCCGCCGCCGACTACCAGGTCGACGCGCGCGATATCTTCTTCGGGCTGGGCAAACGCAATGCCGTGGCCGGCCAGGAAAGCCTGATCATAGAAGTGGCACGCGAACTGGCCGCTGCGAAAGGATAATCATGAGTCACTCCCGCTTTGCCGAAATGCGTCAGGACTGCCTGAACGCCTGCGCCGCGCAGCCCGAAGTGCGGGCCGCGCTGGCACGCCAGCACATCGCCGTCACGGGGGGCACGGGCTTCCTCGGTAGCTGGATCGCCGAAATGGTGGCCGCCCTGAACGACCACTACCAGCTCGGCATCCGCCTCGACCTGTATGCGCGCAATATCAGCGAATGGCCGCAGCAATATCCCCATCTGGCCCAGCGCGACGACATCCGCCTGCGTTCGCAGGATGTGCGCTCGCCGTTCGAACTGGCCAAAAGCACCAGCTATGTGATCCATGCGGCCGGCATCCCGAATAACCGCGTGCACGCTTCCGACCCGCTGCGCGTGCACCAGACCACTGTGGCCGGCATCAGCAATACGCTCGATGCTGCCAGCCAGCTCGATGGCCTGCTGCGCTTCCTCAACGTCAGCTCCTGTCTGGTGGCCGGCACACCGCAGCGCCCCGGTCCGCTCAGCGAAAACGATGTGTTCCCCGTGCCCGTCGGCCAGTTGCATAAAGTGTATGTGGACGCCAAGCGCTCGGCCGAAATGCTGGCCTCGATCTACCGCAGCCAGTACCGTTTGCCGCTGTCGACCGTGCGGCCGTTCACACTGACGGGCGCCTACCAGCAACTGGACCGTCCCTGGGCCATCAACAACTTCCTGCGCGACATCCTGACCGGCAGCGAAATCCGCATCCATGGTGATGGCAGCGCGCGCCGCAGCTATCTGTACGGCAGCGATGCCGCGTGGTGGACGCTGGCCGCGCTGGTCAAAGGCGTTGATGGCGAAGTCTACAATCTGGGCAGCGACGAAGCGGTCAGCCATCTGGAACTGGTCAAGCTGATCAGTGCACATGCCGCCCCGGCGCCACGCGTGGCGCTGAATACGGCGCCCGGCAAACAGCCGGCCCAGGACGATCTCTATCCCGATGTGAGTGCCACCCAGCGCCGCCTCGGCGTGCGCCAGACCTGCAATCTGGAACAGACGATTAGCAAGACTTACCGCTGGTTTGCCCAGCCGCGTGCTTAACTTACCGGACTGATGATGGCAACTCCCGGCTTTATACTCTCGATCTGCATCCCGACCTTCAATCGCGGGCCGTTTCTGAAACAGACGCTGGAAAGCATCGTCGCCCAGCCGGCTTTCCATGCGACCCACGATATCGAAGTGTGCATCTCCGATAACTGCTCGGACGATAGTACGGCCGCCGTGGGCCAGGCCTTTGCCGCCGCCTATCCGGACAAAATCCAATACCAGCGCCATCCGGAACCTATTTTCCCGGACAAGAATTTTGAAGCGGCGCTGCGCATGGGCAGCGGCGCCTATCTGAAACTGCACAACGATAATTTGGTGATACTCGATGGCAGCCTGGCCGAACTGGTCAAGGTGTATAGCGCCGTGCAAACGGAAAAGCCCGTGGTGTTTTTCACCAACGGTAATATGTACGCGGGCCAGCCGCTCGAGATCCTGCCCAATCTCGATGCTTTCGTGGCACGCGTTTCGTATTTCGCCACCTGGATAGGCGGCTTCGGCATGTGGCGCGAAGAGTTCTACGCCATGCCCGATTTCAGCCGCAATGCCCACCTGAAGCTGGTGCAGACCGACGTGATGCTGCGCCTGATGGGCATAGGCAAGCGCGCCATCGTGCTATACGGGAATTACTTCGCCGGCGTGAATGCGGGTCGCAAGAGCGGCTATAACGTGGCGCAGGTGTTTGGCCAGAACTATCTATCGCTGCTCAAGCCCTATCTGGCCAGCGGGCAACTGAGCAACGAAGTATTTCAGGCGGAAAAGAAGTCACTGCTGATCAATCACATCATTCCCTACTACTTCGGCAAGGACAATGATTTTTCCAAGACCGGCTTCTTCGAATACATGCAGGACTATCTGCATGACGACTATTTCTATCAGGCCGTCGAGCATCTGATCGGCACAGCACCCGCCGCAGCGGCTGCCGCGCCCGCTCCAGCCCCCGCACCGGCGCCCGTCGAAAAGAGCTTCGAAGAACAGAAAGCCGATTACTGGCGTGCGCTCAATCCGCACAACCACACCGTGCTGACCATGTCGGCCGGCCCGTTCGACTTCAGCAAGATCAGCGTCGGGCGGCGCACTTACGGCGAACTCAACATCATGGCCTATGGCCGCGATGCCGAACGGCTGACCATAGGCAGCTTTGTCTCGATCGCCAGCGAAGTCAAATTCATGCTGGGCGGGAATCACCCGTATGCCGGCTTTTCCACCTTCCCCTTCCTCGTCAAATATTTCGGCGAAACGCTGGAATCGTCCACCAAAGGCCCTATCGTGGTGGGCGACGATGTGTGGATAGGCTATGACGTGCTGATCATGTCCGGCGTCACGATCGGCCAGGGCGCCATCATTGCGGCCGGCAGCGTGATCACCAAGGATGTGGCACCCTACACCATCGTGGGCGGCAATCCGGCGCGCTATATCAAGCACCGCTATGCGCCAGCCATCGTGGAAAAAATGCTGGCCTTCGACTTCAACAAAGTCAGCGATGCGCGCCTGCTGGCAAACCGCGAACTGCTGTATCAGGGTTTGACGGAAGAAAACGTCGACGCCATACTGGCTGCGCTGCAGGACTGAACGGCAGCGCGCGCGCGCCTGCCGTATGCTGGCTAGTTGCCCTTACGCTGCGCACCGGCCGGTGCGCAGCCACTCCGCTTACTCGAAGCTCAGGTGCTTGGACTTGTACAGGTACTCGAACTCGTCCATGTCTTTATTGCGTGCCAGATTCCACAGCGCCGGTGCGCGCGAAATCAGTTCGAACTTCTCGAAGTCAAACGCGAAGTCATCCGAACGCACGGGCGGAATCGCCGTGTGGTTGATGTGGTAGATGAATTTGCGTGACAGCCGGCTGAACTGGCGCACATAGTTGGCCACATTATTGAGCGACATTTCCGCCAGACTGTAGGAATTGAACGCCATGTCAACGCTATCGTCCTTCAGTTCCGCCATGGCAAAATTCGGCAACACCACCGCATCGTACTGGCTCAAATCGGCCGTGGCCAGATCGATTTCACCATACAGCGCCACCTTCTTGTCGGGGCAACCGGCCAGCAGGTAGTAGGCGCTCAACGCCATATTCTCGGGCAGATCCACATCGATATAGGTCAGGTCGGGATTGTCGCGCATCAGGAAGTGGCCCAGGCCACCGAAGCCGCCGCCCAGTTCCAGCACCGTCTTGTGCTGCTTGCTGCGGATCAGGCGGCTGATGATGGTGGCATAGTAGTGCTGGTAATCCACCCCGGCACGGAAGAACTGGCCATCGATATAGAAGCCGTAAGGATTGCCCACCAGCGGCGTCTGCAGAGCTTCCAGTTTGTGCGTCTTGCCCATGGAAGCGAGCCAGATCTGCATGCGGTGCATCACGTCGGCCAGATAATTGCTCTTGGCTTCTTCCGTGATATTGCCGGAGAAATAGGTGCTCTGCATATCAACGGGCATGCCATGGATGCCGATCGTGCTCTGGTCGCGGAAGAAATTACCGTAAATCTTCATGAGCTTGTCGACGTCGCGATTCGCCATCGTCTGCATCAAGTCGCCCATAAAGCCCTGATAGATGGGCAGCCACATATGGCTGACCTGATACTCTTCCGGCGCATCTTTCTGCACTGCTTTCGCCTTGTTATACGAGGCCATCACACGTTCGACGATGGCGCGGTCAACCGCGGCCGGACGCTCGATAAAACCATTCTCTACGGTCAAAAACATGGCATTCCTTCTCGGAGGTTATTGTCGCTAGGGTTTAAAAATGGCTCAGATCGAGCACGATGCCGGCGCTGGCCAGCAAAGCCTGACGGGCTTGCCGGGTAGCCAGATTGGGCGCCGGATGTTTGCGGTACAGCTGCAGCATGACGTTGACGATCTGGTCGTCGCGCGAATTGCCGCGCCGCATATTTTCCGGTGCCGTCGCCTGGCTCTTGTGGATCACTACGCCATCGCTAGCAAAGTGCACCAGTTGCCGGCCCTGCATGGCGGCCAGCAGGAAATCCCAGTCTTCATACAGAATCAGCTCGGCATCATTGCGTACCCCGGCCAGCACATCGCGCCGGTAGGCCACACAGCTATTCGGGATGCGGTTGCGCACATACACGCTGTCGCTGCTGACATCGGCGATCGAAATACTCTGGCCCGACAGCGGCGTGGGCGGCATCACCGTGCGATCTTCATTGAGCACCTGAAAATCGCAGAACAGCAGCGCCGGCCGGTCCTGCAGCAAACGCGCCTTGAGCGCGGCCAGATGGCCGGGCCGGAACGTATCGTCATCATCGAGGAATAGCAGGTATTCGCCATCGGCCAGCGCCAGGCCCAGATTGCGGCTGGCCGCCGGACCCGGCGCGCCGCTGCGCCGTATCACATAGTCGAAGCGGCCATCGAGCTGGGTCAGTTCCAGATACGGCGGCAGATAGCTGGCCGTATCGGACACGATGATGACCTTGAAATCTTGGCAGGTCTGGGCGATCAGCGATTCCAGCGTGCGCTTGAGCAGCAGGGGCCGGTCATGGGTGGCGATGATAATGGAAAACACGGGCGCTCCGGTCAAGGTTCACGTATCGATTCGTCAAGCGCGCGTGTGAGCGGGTACAGCAGGTAGGACATCACCGTGCGGTGGCCCACCACCACTTCCGCCGTCAGCGTCATGCCCGGCAGCAAACGCGTGCCCTCGGGCATTTTGCGCAAGCTGCCCGTGTAGGGTATGCGGCTCAGGTAATACGCATCGAGGCCGCCGCCATTCTTGTCGGCCGTGTCGCGCTTGAAGGCGTCCTGGCTCAGCGTGCGGACCTTGCCTTCCAACATGCCGTGCTGCTGGAACGAGAACGCATCGACCTTGATGTGGGCCTGCGCGCCGAGCTTGATATAGCCGACATCGAGCGAATCGATCTGCACTTCCGCTTCCAGCGGCGCGCCCAGCGGCACCAGCGTAAACAGCGGCTCGGCTTCGCGCACGATGGAACCGACCGACAGCTTGGCGATTTCCAGCACCACCCCGTCGGCCGGTGCCACCAGCCGGATCGCGCGGTGGCGCTTGTCGGCCTTGGCCAGTTGTTCATTGATGCCGTCGCGGTCACGCGTGGCGCTCAGCAGGTCTTCCATGGCTTTCTGCCGCCAGCTACGCTCGAACGCAGCACGCTCGGCTTTGGCGGCGGCCAGCTCGCTGGCCATTTCGACGGCCTTGTTACGCTGCATATCCATGTCGCGCTCGACTTCGAGACGGCGGTCGCGCGCTTCCAGCAAATGCATCTTGGCGCCGAACTGTTCCGCCATCAGCTGTTCCTGCATGGCTTCCACTTCGCGCAGCGACTTGACCCGCTGCGCCAGTATCGACTGGTCATGCCGGTTGGTTTCCAGCCCATGCTCGAGACGGGCGATGTTCTGCTCCATCTTGGTTTTCTGCGCCTCGTAATTGGCTTTGCGCTCGCTGGCCAGTTGTGCCTGCAACTGGGCGTCGGCACTGGCCGTGGCGCCGCTGCGCGGACCGGCCTGGCCCGCCAGTTCGGCGCGCAAGCCGGCCGTCTGGTTATCCAGACTGTCGCGGCGGATGCGCAGTTGCTGTTCGTCGGCTGCGGTAAACGTCGGATCCAGCGTGGCCAGCACCTGGCCTTTCTTGACCACCTGACCGACCCGCACATCGATGCTCTGGATGATGGAGGTATCGAGCGGCTGCACCACGATATTCGGCAGCGGATTGACCAGCCGGCCGTGCGCCACGACGATTTTTTCGACCGGCGAGACGCAAGCCCAGATGATGAAGAAGGCAAACGCCGCCAGCAGCACATGCAGCGTCAGGCGTACCGACTTGGGCAGGGGACCGCGCTCGATTGCATCCGCGTCCGGCAGAAACTCGATTTCCGTTTCATCCTTGGCGCGGCGCTTGAAGCTTAGAGGTGACTTGTTTGCTGGTTCCATAAGTGCTGGTAAGTTTCGCTACGGGTAAGCAGTTCTTCATGACGTCCGGCATCCATCAGCCGGCCCTGTTGCATCACCATGATCTTGTCGGCATTCACCAGCGTGGACAGGCGGTGCGAAATCATCACCACCGTACGGCCCACGGCGATGCGCGACAGATTGTTGATAAAGATGGCTTCCGACTCCGGATCCAGCGCCGACGCCGCTTCGTCCAGAATCAGGATGCGCGGACGCGCCACCAGCGTACGGGCGATCGACAGGCGCTGTTTCTGGCCGCCGGACAGATTCGAGGCATTTTCTTCCAGCACGGTGTCATAGCCCATCGGCAGGCGCTCGATGAATTCATCCGCCCCGGCCGCCACGGCCGCTTCCACCAGTTCTTCAAAGGTAGCGTCGGGCTTGGTGACGGACAGGTTTTCGCGCACCGTGCCACGGAACAGGAAGTTTTCCTGCAGGACTACGCCGATCTGGCGGCGCAGGTGCGACAGTTCGATTTCGCGCGCATCGATGCCATCGAAACGCACGATGCCTTCCTGCACTGGATACAGGCCCTGAATCAGCTTGGTCAAGGTGGTCTTGCCGGAACCGCTACGGCCAACGATGCCCACTACCGTACCCGGCTCGATGGTAAAGCGGGCCTTGTCCAACGCCAGCGCCTGCGCGCCCGGGTAGCGGAACGTCACATCGTCGAAGCGGATTTCGCCCTGCAGCACGGGGCGCAAACCATTCGCACCGGCACGCCCTTCGGGTGCGCGGTTCATCACTTCACCCAGCATGCGCACCGACAGCGCCGTTTCCTGGTATTCATTGACCAGGCCCACGATCGAAATCAGCGGCTGGGTCACGCGACCCGACAGCATCTGGAACGCGATCAGTGCGCCCACCGACAAGGTGCTGTCGAACACATCGGCCGCACCGACCACGATCAGCATCACGGGCAGCAGCTTGCCGAGGAAGTCGGTGACGGCATTGCCGGCAATGGAAATCTGGCCGACGCGGAAATGCATGGTAATCGCTTCGGCCGAACGCTGGTCCCAGATGCGCCGCTGCGAAGGCTCGATGGCCAGCGCCTTGACGGTGCGCATGCCATGGATGGTTTCCACCAGCATGCCCTGACGCTGGCCCTCGGCCGCATACAAGGCATTCAGGCGGCGCTGGAAAGTCGGCACCATGGCCATCACCACCAGTGCAATCATGCCGGCAAACAGCAGCACGATCAGCGCCAGCTTGAACGAATAGCTGAACAGGATGGGCACGAACACCAGCAGAGCCAGCAGATCAAGCGCCGTGAAGAACAGCCGCCCGGTCAGGAAGCTGCGGATTTTCTCGAGCTGCTGCATGTGGCGCGTTACCACCCCGGCGCTGGTGGTTTCAAAGAAATCGATCGGCAGCGACAGCAAATGGCCGAACACGCGCCGCGTCAACCGCATATCGATCTTGTTGGAAGCGGCCAGCGTGAGCGTCTGGCGCAGGAAGCCAAAGGTGGCATCGAACAGCAGCGCCGCCACGATGCCCACGGCCAGTACCTGCAAGGTGGTCACGCTCTGGTGGGTGAGCACCTTATCGATCACCAGCTGGAAGAAGATAGGCGACGCCAGTGCCAGCAACTGCATGGCGATGGCGGCGATGAAAATATCGCGGAAGGCCGATTTCTGCTTGAGAATTTCGGGGATGAACCAGCGCAGGCCAAATGGCTGGTTGGGGTCGCTCAAACTATGCTGGCGTTTGATGAACAGCACCTCGCCATGCCAGCGCTGCTCGAAATCGCTACGTGCCACCAGCATCACGCTCGCGTTCGGATGGGCCGGATTGAGGACGGCGACCTGGTCGGCCGCACCGTCGGCACCGGCCTTGACGCCCACCACGATGACCATATTGCCATCGATCAGACGGGCCATCAGCGGGAACACGCCGCCCTGCGCCATCAGGCGCGCCCAGTCCAGCGTATCGGCCTTGGCTTTGAGCCCGATCTCGGCAGCGATGCGCAACAGCACGCCATTGCCCGGCTCTTCGGCCCGCAAAGCATAGTCGTCGATCAGCCGTTCCGGATTGATTTGCAAGCCATGGTGCTGCGCTATAGCGCTCAGACACTGAATCGCGGTATGGGGAAATTTATCTTGCATAAGCCTGATCTAGAGTAATTGCGGGTCGCAGCTTGCATTGGTGCACTACTTTGCCAGCCTGTCGATTCTAACCCAGCCCCCTTGCTCTAGGAACACTTTGTGTCCTTGGAACACAGCACGGTTTACCGCCCTGTTCACGGCCTAGAAAAAAAAACGGCAGGGCCACAGGCCCTGCCGTTTCAGCGCATTGCGCGCGACTTACTTGGCAGCCAGGATACCGCTGTGCTGGCCGTTCTGCAGCGCTTTCAGGCGCAGCGACTCGGCACTATCGGCCGCCGCACTGCTGCCGCTGAGCGGCTGCTCGTAACGGCTGATCGCATCGGCCAGCGCGGCCGCCGTGCTGCCGGCCGTGCTGCTGCCCGGCAGATCCAGCTTGGCCGATGCCGGGGCACTGGCCGCTGCATCGAAGCTCGACAGCGCCGCCGCCAGACCGCTCACCGAGGCGCTCAGGCTGCTGCCCGCTGCCGCCGCACCCATCTGGAACCAGACGTCGGCTGCCGCATGGCTGCTGCCATCGCTGGTCTCGTAGGTCGAGGTGATACCGACGATGTTGCCGTTGTTGAGAGACGCGTTCTGCTTGGCATCCAGATTGAGCTTGGTAATGCCCAGATCTGCCAGCGTCTTCAGTTCAGCCGCATCGCTGATGCCATCCGCATTGCCATCGACCCAGACACGCAGATCGGCAAACGCAGCATCTTTCGCATCCACCACACCGTCGCTATTGGTATCGAGCTCGGCCAGGGCAGCATAGCCGTTGCTGGCTTTCTGACCGGTGGCCAGCGTGGTACCCGAACCGAACAGCTCGCCACCATCGTTGATCACGCCATCATGGTTGCGATCCAGTGCCAGCAGACCATCGCCGCCGCCTACCCAGCCAGTGTTGACCTTGTTGCCATTTGCCAACAGATCGAAGTTCACACCGGCGCTCAGGTTCAGCGTATTGATGCCGTCGTTGTTCAGATCGAGCACCAGTGGCGTACCCAGCGGCGAAGGCAGTGCCGCAATCTGATCGGTCGTCAGGCCAGGTACCTGGGCGCTGGTGATCGAGCAGATCTGCGCGCTGGTCAGCGAGTGGATCTGGTCGGTGGTCAGGCTGGCCAGTTGCGCGGTGCTCAGGGCCGCCAGCGCTGCCGTTTTCAGACCCACCAGATCGGCCGTTTCGATCGCCACCAGCTGGCTGGTAGAGAGTGCCTTGATCTGCGTCGAGCTCAGCACGCCTACCTGCACGCTCGACATGGCCACGATCTGGTCCGTCGTCAGCGCCGCGACCTGAGCCGTCGCCAGCGCCGCCAGCGCCGCCGTTTTCAGTACCGTCAGGTCGGACGTGCTGAGTGCGGCAATCGCGCCGGTGCTGAAGGCGCTCAGTTGGGCCGAGCTCAGTACCGAAGCTTGCAGCGTGGTCAGCGCAGCCGCCTGGCTGGTGCTCAGTGCTGCCTGCAGGCTGGCCGTGCTCAGCGCCGAAATCTGGGCGCTGGACAGCGCGGTGATCTGATCCGTCGTCAGCGCAGCCACCTGGGCAGTGCGCAGATTGTTGATGATCGCCGTTTTCAGCGCGCCGATATCGTTGGTTTCGATCGCGGCGATGGCACTGGTGGTCATGGCGAACACTTGGCTGGTGCTCAGCGCAGCGAGCTGGCTGGTGTTCATTGCCACCACCTGGTCCGTGGTCAGGCCGGCAGCCAGGTTGGCCGTGCTCAGCGCGGTGATCTGGGCCGTATTCAGGCTGCCGATCTGGTCCGTCGTGAGCGCTGCCACCTGCGCCGTACGCAGATTAGCGATGGCCGCAGTTTTCAGCGCGCCGATATCGTTGGTCTCGATCGCCACCGTTGCCGCCGTACCCAGCGCACCCACCTGGGTGCTGGTCAGCGCGCCGATCTGGAGCGAGCTCAGTGCTGCGATCTGGTCGGTGGTCAAGGCATTGGTCTGCGCCGTGTTGAGTGCACCGATCGCAGCCGTCTTGATGGCGCTGACATCGGCCACGTCGATGGCGGCTATCGCCTGGGTGCTCAAGGCCGCCAGTTGTGCCGAGCTCAGCGTACCCACCTGGCTGGAGCTCATGGCCACCATCTGATCCGTGGTCAGGGCCTGGATGCTGGCCGTGGTGATCGCACTGATCTGGCCACTGGTCAGGCTGGCCAGTTGGTCGGTGGTCAGCGCGGCCAGTTGCTTGGTGCTCAGCGCAGCGATGGTAGCCGTTTTCAGACCCACCACATCAGCCGTTTCAATCGCGGCGATGTCGGCCGTGGTCAGCACGCCGAACTGGGCCGAATTGAGTGCACCGAACTGGGCCGAGTTCATCGCCACCACCTGGTCGGTGGTCAGACCGGCAGCCAGGTTGGCCGTGGTCATGGCGGCAAACTGCGCCGTCGTCATCTGGGTGATCTGATCCGTGCTCAGCACCGAGCTTTGCGCGGTGGTCAGGCCAGCGATGGCAGCCGTTTTCAGGGCAGCAATATCGTTGGTCTCGATCGCGGCGATGGCCCCCGTGCTCAGCGTACCGACCTGGGTGCTGGTCAGCGCACCGATCTGCACCGAAGTCAGCGCGACGATCTGGTCGGTGGTCAAGGCTTTGACCTGGCTCGTGCTCAGGCCGGCAATGGCAGCCGTCTTCATGGCAGCCATATTCGCGGCCACGATGGATGCGATGTCCAGCGTGCTCAGTGCGGCAACCTGGGCGGCGCTCAGTGCAGCCACCTGGCTGGAGCTCAGCGCTACGGCTTGATCCGAGGTCAGCACCTGCACATTGGCCGTGGTGATGGCGGCGATCTGGGCCGTATTCAGGCTGCTCAGCTGATCCGTCGTCAGCGCGGCCAGTTGCTTGGTGCTCAGGGCCGAGATGATGGCGGTTTTCAGGCCGACGATATCCGCCGTTTCGATGGCGGCGATATCGCTGGTGGTCAGCGCAGCGAACTGGGCCGAGTTCAGCGCACCGAACTGGCTCGACGACATGGCCACCACTTGGTCGGTGGTCAGGCCGGCCGCCAGATTGGCGGTGGTCATGGCCGAGAACTGCGCCGTGCTCATCTGGGTGAACTGATCCGTGGTCAGCGCAGCGCTCTGGGCCGTGGTCAAGGCAGCGATGGCAGCCGTTTTCAGGGCAGCAATATCGTTGGTCTCGATCGCCGCAATGGCAGCCGTACCCAGCGTGCCGATCTGGCTGCTGGTCAGCGCGCCGATCTGCAGCGAGCTGAAGGCCACCACCTGATCCGTGGTCAGCGCCTTGATCTGGCTCGTGCTGAGGCCGGCAATCGCGGCCGTCTTCATCGAACCGATGTTGGCCGCCACGATGGACGCGATATCCAGCGTGCTCAGTGCCGAGACCTGGGCGGCGCTCAGTGCGGCAATCTGGGTCGAGGTCAGCGCTACGGCCTGATCCGAAGTCAGCGCCTGCATATTGGCCGTGGTGATCGCACTGATCTGTGCGCTGCTCAGGCTGCTGAACTGGTCAGTCGTCAGCGCGGCCAGCTGTTTGCTGGTCAGCGTGGCGATGGCGGCCGTTTTCAGACCGACGATGTCAGCCGTTTCGATCGCGGCGATATCGCTGGTGGTCAGCGCGCCGAACTGGGCCGAGTTGAGCGCACCGAACTGGGCCGAATTCATCGCGACCACTTGCGCCGTGCTCAGACCGGCCGCCAGATTGGCGGTGGTCATCGCAGCGAACTGCGCCGTGCTCATCTGAGTGAACTGGTCGGTGGTCAGTGCTGCCGTCTGGGCCGTGCTCAGATTGGCGATCGCAGCGGTTTTCAGCGCGGCAATATCGTTGGTCTCGATGGCGGCAATCGCAGCCGTGCCCAGTGCCGTGATCTGGCTGCTGGTCAGCGCGCCCACTTGCAGCGAGCTCAGCGCCACAACCTGATCGGTGGTCAAGGCTTTCACCTGGCTGCTGCTGAGTGCAGCAATGGCAGCGGTCTTGATCGAGCCGATGTCGCCCGCATCGATAGACGCGATGTCCAGCGTGCTCAGTGCCGCGACCTGGTTGGCGCTCAGTGCAGCGATCTGGCTCGAGGTCAGGGCAACGGCCTGATCCGAGGTCAGCGCTTGCATATTCGCCGTGGTAATCGCAGCAATCTGGCCACTGCTCAGATTGGACAACTGATCCGTGGTCAGTGCCGCCAGTTGCTTGGTGGTCAGGCTGGCGATGGTGGCCGTTTTGAGACCGACGATATCAGCCGTTTCGATGGCAGCGATATCGGTGGTCGACAGCGCGCCGAACTGGACCGAGCTAAAGGCGCCAAACTGGGCCGAGTTCATGGCCACGATCTGGTCGGTGGTCAGGCCGGCGGCCAGATTGGCCGTCGTCATCGCGGCAAACTGCGCCGTCGTCATCTGCGTGAACTGATCCGTGGTCAGCGCCGCGCTCTGGGCCGTCGTCAGGTTGGCGATCGCGACGGTTTTGAGTGCAGCGATGTCATTGGTTTCGATCGCGGCAATCGCGGCCGTGCCCAGCGTGCCGATCTGGCTGCTGGTCAGCGCGCCGATTTGCAGCGAGCTCAGCGCAACGATCTGGTCGGTGGTCAGCGCCTTGATCTGGCTGGTGCTGAGGCCGGCAATCGCGGCCGTCTTCATCGAGCCGATGTTGGCCGCTACGATGGACGCGATATCGAGTGTGCTCAGTGCCGACACCTGGGCCGCGCTGAGTGCGGCGATCTGGGTCGAGGTCAGCGCTACGGCCTGATCCGACGTCAGCGCCTGCATATTGGCGGTGGTGATCGCGCTGATCTGAGCGCTGCTCAGGCTGCTGAACTGATCCGTGGTCAGCGCGGCCAGTTGCTTGGTGGTCAGGGTGGCGATGGTGGCCGTTTTCAGACCGATGATGTCGGCCGTTTCGATGGCAGCGATATCGCTGGTGCTCAGGGCGCCGAACTGGGCCGAGTTGAGCGCACCGAACTGGGCCGAATTCATGGCCACGACTTGATCCGTGCTCAGACCGGCCGCCAGATTGGCCGTCGTCATCGCAGCGAACTGCGCCGTGCTCATCTGGGTGAACTGGTCAGTCGTCAGTGCTGCCGTCTGGGCCGTGCTCAGATTGGCGATCGCAGCGGTTTTCAGCGCGGCAATATCGTTGGTCTCGATGGCAGCAATCGCGGCCGTGCCCAGTGCCGTGATCTGGCTGCTGGTCAGCGCGCCGATTTGCTGCGAATTCAAGGCCACCACCTGATCGGTGGTCAGTGCCTTGACCTGGCTGGTGCTGAGGCCGGCAATCGCGGCCGACTTGATCGAGCCGACGTCGCCCGCATCAATCGATGCGATGTCGAGCGTGCTCAGTGCCGCGACCTGGGCGGCGCTCAGTGCGGCGACCTGGCTCGAGGTCAGCGCAACGGCCTGATCCGAGGTCAGTGCCTGTATATTGGCCGTGGTAATCGCGGCAATCTGGGCGCTGCTCAGGTTGCTGAACTGGTCCGTGGTCAAGGCTGCCAGTTGCTTGGTGGTCAGCGCGGCGATGGTGGCCGTTTTGAGACCGACGATGTCGGCCGTTTCAATCGCAGCAATATCGGCCGTCGACAGCGCGCCGAACTGGGTCGAATTGAAGGCGCCGAACTGGGCCGAATTCATCGCCACGATCTGGTCGGTGGTCAGGCCGGCAGCCAGATTGGCCGTCGTCATCGCGGCAAACTGCGCCGTGCTCATCTGCGTGAACTGATCCGTGGTCAGCGCCGCGCTCTGGGCCGTCGTCAGGTTGGCGATCGCGACGGTTTTGAGTGCAGCGATGTCATTGGTTTCGATCGCGGCAATCGCGGCCGTGCCCAGCGTGCCGATCTGGCTGCTGGTCAGCGCGCCGATTTGCAGCGAGCTCAGTGCAACGATCTGGTCGGTGGTCAGCGCCTTGATCTGGCTGGTGCTGAGGCCGGCAATCGCGGCCGTCTTCATCGAGCCGATGTTGGCCGCTACGATGGACGCGATATCGAGCGTGCTCAGTGCCGACACCTGGGCCGCGCTGAGTGCAGCGATCTGGGTCGAGGTCAGCGCTACGGCCTGATCCGACGTCAGCGCCTGCATATTGGCGGTGGTGATCGCGCTGATCTGCGCGCTGCTCAGGCTGCTGAACTGATCCGTGGTCAGCGCGGCCAGTTGCTTGGTGGTCAGGGTGGCGATGGTGGCCGTTTTCAGACCGATGATGTCGGCCGTTTCGATGGCAGCGATATCGCTGGTGCTCAGGGCGCCGAACTGGGCCGAGTTGAGCGCACCGAACTGGGCCGAATTCATGGCCACGACTTGATCCGTGCTCAGACCGGCTGCCAGATTGGCCGTCGTCATGGCCGCGAACTGCGCCGTCGTGATCTGGGTGATCTGGTCGGTCGTCAGCGCAGCGCTCTGGGCCGTACTGAGGTTGGCGATCGCAGCGGTTTTCAGCGCGCCGATATCATTGGTCTCGATGGCGGCAATCGCGGCCGTGCCCAGTGCCGTGATCTGGCTGCTGGTCAGCGCACCAATCTGCTGCGAATTCAAGGCCACCACCTGATCGGTGGTCAGTGCCTTGACCTGGCTGGTGCTGAGGCCGGCAATCGCGGCCGACTTGATCGAGCCGACGTCGCCCGCATCAATCGATGCGATGTCGAGCGTGCTCAGCGCCGCGACCTGGGCGGCGCTCAGTGCGGCGACCTGGCTCGAGGTCAGCGCAACGGCCTGATCCGAGGTCAGTGCCTGCATATTGGCCGTGGTAATCGCGGCAATCTGGCCACTGCTCAGGTTGCTGAACTGATCCGTGGTCAGGGCTGCCAGTTGCTTGGTGGTCAGGCTGGCGATGGTGGCCGTTTTGAGACCGACGATGTCGGCCGTTTCAATCGCAGCAATATCGGCCGTCGACAGCGCGCCAAACTGGGTCGAATTGAAGGCGCCGAACTGGGCCGAATTCATCGCCACGATCTGGTCGGTGGTCAGGCCGGCGGCCAGATTGGCCGTCGTCATCGCGGCAAACTGCGCCGTGCTCATCTGCGTGAACTGATCCGTGGTCAGCGCCGCGCTCTGGGCCGTCGTCAGGTTGGCGATCGCGACGGTTTTGAGTGCAGCGATATCATTGGTTTCGATCGCGGCAATCGCGGCCGTGCCCAGCGTGCCGATCTGGCTGCTGGTCAGCGCGCCGATTTGCAGCGAGCTCAGTGCAACGATCTGGTCGGTGGTCAGCGCCTTGATCTGGCTCGTGCTGAGGCCGGCAATCGCGGCCGTCTTCATCGAGCCGATGTTGGCCGCTACGATGGACGCGATATCGAGCGTGCTGAGTGCCGCAACCTGGGCCGCGCTGAGTGCGGCGATCTGGCTCGAGGTCAGCGCTACGGCCTGATCCGACGTCAACGCCTGCATATTGGCGGTGGTGATCGCAGCAATCTGCGCGCTATTCAGGCTGGACAACTGGTCCGTGGTCAGCGCCGCCAACTGCTTACTGGCCAGCACAGCGATGGTGGAGGTTTTCAACGTGGCAACGTCCGCCGTTTCTATCGCGGCGATATCGGCCGTCGACAGCGCGCCGAACTGGGCCGAATTGAGCGCACCGAACTGGGCCGAATTCATGGCCACCACCTGGTCGGTGGTCAGGCCGGCCGCCAGATTGGCCGTGGTCATGGCCGCGAACTGGGCCGTGCCCATCTGGGTGAACTGGTCGGTGGTCAGCGCTGCGCTCTGGGCCGTGGTCAGGTTGGCGATGGCCACGGTCTTCAGTGCGCCGATGTCATTGGTTTCGATGGCCGCGATGGCCGCCGTGCCCAGCGCGCCGATCTGGCTGCTGGTCAGCGCGCCCACTTGCAGCGAGCTCAAAGCTACCACCTGGTCGGTGGTCAGGGCCTTGGTCTGGGCCGTGCTGA
Organism: Pseudoduganella danionis; assembly: GCF_009720775.1. Lineage (GTDB taxonomy): Bacteria > Pseudomonadota > Gammaproteobacteria > Burkholderiales > Burkholderiaceae_D > Rugamonas > Rugamonas danionis. The sequence continues at coordinate 5,536 of NZ_WNKW01000007.1, read as the reverse complement.
GCGCGGCAATGGCGGCGGTCTTCAGGCTGCCGATGTTGGCAGCCACGATGGAAGCGATGTCGAGCGTACTCAGAGCGCTGACCTGGCCGGCGCTCAGGGCAGCGATCTGGGTCGAAGTCAGGGCAACGGCCTGGTCCGAAGTCAGGGCTTGCATGGTGGCCGTGGTGATGGCACTGATCTGGCCCGTGCTCAGAGCGGCCAGTTGGTCGGTGGTCAGCGCAGCCAGCTGCGAAGTTTTCAGGTTAGCGATATTCACCGTTTTCAGACCGGCGATATCGACCACTTCGATAGCCGCCACATTGGCGGTCGAGATGGCAGCGAACTGGGCGGTATTGAGTGCGCCCAGTTGACTCGACGACAGTGCCACCACCTGTTCCGTGGTCAGGCCAGCAGCCAGATTGGCCGTGGTCAGCGCCGTGATCTGGCTGGTGCTCATCTGCGCTACCTGATCGGTGGTCAGGGCGGCACTCTGGGCCGTGCTCAGATTGGCGATCGCGCTGGTTTTCAGGTAGCTGAAATCAGCCGCTTCGATGGCGGCAATTTCTGCGGTGGTCATGGCCGCTACCTGAGCACTATTGAGCGAAGCGATCTGTTGAGTAGTCATGGCGGCGATCTGGTCGGTGGTCAGGGCTTTGGCCTGGGCTGTGGTCAGCGCGGCAATCGCCGCCGATTTCAGCGAGGAGATATCCGCAGTTTCGATGGCAGCAAGGTTCAGCGTGCTCAGTGCCGCCACCTGGGTAGCACTCAGATTGCCCACTTGGGTCGAGTTCAGGCTTACCACCTGGTCCGAGGTCAGCGCCTGCACGCTGCTGGTGGTCAGCGCGGCGATCTGGCTCGAAGTCAGATTGGAGAATTGGTCGGTGCTCAGGGCCACTAGCTGCGCCGTGCGCAGGTTGGCAATAATCGTGGTCTTCAGCGCGATCAGGTCGGCCGTCTCGATGGCGGCAATCGCGCTCGTGCCCAGCGCATTGAACTGGGTGGTGCTCAGCGTGGCCAGTTGGCTCGAGCTCAGCGCGACCACTTGATTGGTGCTCAGGCCGTTCGCGAGGTCGGACGTGCTCAGTGCCGCGACCTGGCCCGTGCTCAGTGCACCGATCTGGTCAGTAGTCAGGGCCGCCATCTGCGCCGTGCTCAGGCCGGCAATAAACGCGGTTTTCAGCGCGCCCACATCCTGGCTTTCCATGGCCGCCAGATTGGCCGTCGTCAAGCCCGACATCTGGGCTGAAGTCAGTGCCGCGGCCTGGGTCGTGGTCAGCGCCATCACCTGGTCACTGGTCAGTGCCAGCATTTGCGCAGTCGCCATGCCGGCAATGGTCGCACTGCGTAGCACGGCGAAGTCGCCCGCTTCGAGCGCCGCAACGGATGCCGTCGCTAGCGCATTGAACTGGGCAGAATTGAGTACCCCCACCTGGGTCGAGGACAGTGCCACCACCTGGTCAGTCGTCAGGCCTACTGTCAGTTGGCGCGTGGTCAACGCGCTGATCTGGCTAGTAGTCAGGGCGCCGATCTGATCGGTGGTCAGCGCCCGTGTTTGAGCCGAACTGAGAATTACCAGTTCCGAGGTCGCGAGCGCAGCAATTGTTTGGGTGGCCAGCTCAGCGATCTGGTCGGTACTCATGCTTGGGACGATGCTCATTTCCATTCTCCTAGGGGCACTGCACAATTCTATCGAGACAAATATTGGAGCCGGCGGGGACTTTTGCCCGGGGCTCCAACGTCAAATTGGGTATTAAAACTGATTTTATTGCTGAAAAGCCGGATTCAATCGCTTGAAAAGGGGCAGTATTTTAGTTCTTAACGTCAATAACTGAGCCAACTTTAGTGCCGTCCGCGGTTTACTCGCGGCAACTTTCAGTGAGCTCCATTTGTAACTATTACTCTACTACGCTGCAAACCAGCGGCAGGCCAGAGCCATGGCTCTAGCCTGCTGCCCATACCACTTATTTGTTCGGCAGGGCCAGCACACCATGGTGGGCCGGTGCCGTTTTCCAGCGGGTATCACTGTCGCTGGAAGCCTGGCCTGCGCCACCCAGCGGTTTTTCACTATAGTGTTGCAAGGCACTGGCCAGCTGGGCCACCTGCTGGCCTACCTCATGCTGGCCAGCCGGCATGGTCAGCTTGCCTGCATGGGCGGCTGCCAGATCACCGGCAAATTCCGCCAGCGCATGCGCCACACCGCTGACACTGCTGCTCAAGCTGGCCGGGCTAGCGGTGGCAAACCACACGTCCGCCGCTGCATGGCTGACGCCATCGGCCGTTTCGTAGCTGGAACTGAGGCCAACGATGTTGCCGTTGTTGAGGCTGCCATTTACGCTCACATCCAGATTCAGCTTGGTGATGCCGAGCGCGCCCAGCGACTTCAGCTCAGTACTCTGGCTCACGCCATCGCCATTGCTGTCGACCCACACGCCCAGCGCTGCGTAGGCCTTGTCTTTGCTATCGACCACGCCATCGCCGTTGCTATCGAGTTCAGCCAGTGCGGCATAACCATTGCTGGCTTTCTGGCCGTTGGCCAGCGTGGTGCCCGTGCCGAACAGTTCGCCGCCATCGTTGATCACGCCATCCTGGTTGCGATCGAGCACCAGCAAGCCATCACCGCCGCTGATCCAGCCCGTGCGTACGGTCTGGCCATTGGCCGCCAGATCGAACTGCACGCCCTGGGCCAGCGCCACGGTCTGGATGCCGTCGCCATTCAAGTCCAGTACCAGCGGCGTCATGAAGTTCAGTGCTGCGGTCTGGGCCGTGGTCAGCGCATGAATCTGGTCATTGCTCAAAGCATGCAGCTGGGCCGACGTCATGGCATGGATCTGGGCCGTAGTCAGCGAGGTGATTTCCGCCGTACGCAGGCTGGCCACCTGTTTGGTGCTGAGCGCGGCAATCGCCGCCGTGCTCAGTTGTATCAGATCCGCCGTTTCCATCGCGGCCAGCGCAGTGGTCGACAGACCTGCAGCCTGGGCCGTGGTCAGGATGCTGACCTGGGCCGTCGTCAAGGCCACCGCCTGGGCAGCACCCAGTGCGTTGATCTGGCTGGTCGTCAACTGGGCCACGGTGGCCGTGCCCAGTACCTCGATGCTGGCCGTGGACAGGGCCGCCATGCTGCGGCTGGACAGCGCCGCAACCTGGCCCGTGCTCAAGGCCACCGTCTGGGCCGTCGTCAGCGCGCCGATCTGGTCGCTGTTCAGGCCCACGCTGAACGCAGCATTGGCCAGCGCAGCAATTTGCGCAGTCGACAGGGCGCCGATCTGGCTGGTGCTGAGGCCGGCCATCTGGGCCGTCCGCAGCGCTGCCACGGCACTGGTGGTCAAACCGGCGATATCAGCCGTCTCGATCGCTGCCACACTATTGGTGCTGAGCACCGCGATCTGTGCCGTCGTCATGCTGCTGAATTGTTCCGAACTCAGCGCTACTATGCCGGCCGTGCCCAGCGCGCCAACCGCTGCGGCACTCAAGGCAGCCAGCGATGCCGTCGGCAGTGCACTCAGTTGCGCCGTGCTCAGCGCCGCAGCCTGGACGCTGCTCAGTGCCGCCAGCGACGCCGTACGGATCGCCGCCAGGTCAGCAGTTTCGAGCGCCGTGATCTGGTTGGTGCTCAGCGCTGCCACCTGAGCGCTGCCCAGTGCGGCCGCGCCACCCGTGCTCAGCGCCACGACCTGGGCCGTGTTCACGGCCTTGATCTGGGCCACACTCAGGCTGGCCACGGCATTGGTGGACAGGGCGCCGAAGTCGGCCGTCTCCAGCGTCGCCAGATTATTGCTGCTGAGTGCAGCCACCTGTGCCGTGCTCAGTACACCGGCCTGGTCGGTGGTCAGTGCCGCCAACTGGTTCGAGTTCAGCCCGCCAAATGCAGCCGCCGTCAGTGCCATCGTCTGATTGGTCGACAGCGCAGCCACCTGGGCCGTACTCAGTGCGCTCAACTGGGCGCTGCGCAGCACGGCCACACTGGCCGTGGTCAGGCCGGACAGGTCGGCCACTTCGATCGCGCCCACGCTGGCCGCCGTCAAGGCCGCCACCTGCCCCGTCGACAGCACGCTGAGCTGCGCCGTGGTCAGGGCCACCACTTGCGCCGTGGTCAGCGCGCCTATGCTGGCATTGCTCAATATGCTCAACAGTTCCGTGCTCAGAGTATTAATCTGGTTGGTGCTGAGCGCTGCCACCTGGGCCGTGCTCAGTGCGGCAATCGCTGCCGTTTTGAGCTCGGCCAGATCGGCCGTTTCGAGTGCACCGATGCTGGCCGGCGTCAGCGCCAGCACCTGGGCGCTGCCCAGTGCACCGGCCTGGGTCGTGGTCAGCGCCACGATCTGATCCGTCGTCAGGCCCTTGATCTGGCTGGCACTGAAGGCGGCCAGCGTGGCCGTCGCCAGCACGGCCACATCGGCCGTTTCGAGCGCAGCGATGGCCATGCTGCTCAGACCAGCCACCTGGCCGACACTCAGCAGGCTAGCTTGTGCCGTCGTCAATGCCGCAAGCTGTTTGCTGTTCAATGCAGCCAACTGGGACGAGCTGAAGGCGGCCGTCTGGCCCGTGCTCAGTGCGGCAATCTGGGCCGTAGTCAAGCCCGTGAGCTGAGCGCTACGCAATACCGCCACATTGGCCGTGGTCAAACCGCCCAGATCGGCCACTTCGAGTGCGCCCAGCGCATTGCTGCTAAGCGCCACGGTTTGCGCCGTGCTCATTGCGGCGAACTGGTCGGAGCCCAGCGCCACCACTTGATCGGTACTCAGCGCGCCTATGGCAGACGCACTCAGCGCACCGAAACTGGCGGTAGCCAGCGTACTCAACTGTGCCGTGCTCATGGCGGCTAGCTGGGCGCTCGACAGCACGGCGATGGTGGCCGTCTTGATGGCCGACAGATCGGCCGTTTCCAGACCACTCACCGCACTGGCGGCTATCGCTGCCAACTGGGCCGTCGTCATGGCGGCCGCTTGTGCCGTGCTCAGCGCTACCAGTTGGGCGCTGTTCAGCGCTTTCACCTGGCTCACGCTGAAGGCAGCAAAGGCATCCGTACGCAGCGCGGCAAAGTCCGCCGTTTCCAGCGCAGCGATGGCGACGCTGTTCATGGCGGCGATCTGCGCAGTGCTGAGTACGCTGGCCTGGGCCGTCGTCAGCGCCTGTACCTGGCGCGTATTCAGACCGCCAACCGCACCGGCCGTCAATGCCGTGACCTGATCGGTCGACAGTGCTGCCAGTTGATCCGTGCTCAGGGCCGACAACTGGGCGCTGCGCAACAGCGCCACACTGGCCGTGGTCAGACCGGACAGGTCAGCCACTTCAATCGCGCCGACGCTGGCGGCCGTCAGAGCCGAGACCTGGCCCGTGGTCAGTGCGCTCAGTTGCGCGGTGGTCAGTGCAACGATCTGGGCCGTGGTCAAGGCGCCCACGGCAGCATTGCTCAGCGTGCTCAGCAAGGCCGTGCTCAGCGTGTTGATCTGGTTGGTGCTCATGCCGGCCACCTGGGCCGTCGTCAGCGCCGCGATGGCCGCCGTGCGGATTTCTGCCAGATCGGCCGTTTCCAGTGCTGCGATGCTGGCCGGGGTCA
>NZ_WNKW01000006.1 GCF_009720775.1 Pseudoduganella danionis | reverse complement strand
GTACCACCGACGTAACCGGTTCGATCGAGCTGCCAGCCGATAAAGAAATGGTTATGCCAGGCGACAACGTGTCGATCACCGTTAAGCTGATCAACCCGATCGCTATGGAAGAAGGTCTGCGCTTCGCTATCCGCGAAGGCGGCCGTACCGTTGGCGCAGGCGTGGTTGCAAAAATCATCGGCTAATTTTTAGGCGCTGATATCTCAGGGTCGACAAGGTGTGTTACCATGTCGACCCTTTGTGCTGTATCCCGTTCTTTTTAAATTGCTGGCGCTACAAAGTTGCCAGTTCGCTCTTTTAGGAAAACATCATGTCCGCACCAAACCAGAAAATCCGTATCCGTCTGAAAGCTTTCGATTACAAACTGATCGACCAGTCGGCTCTGGAAATCGTTGATACCGCCAAGCGCACCGGCGCTGTGGTCAAAGGCCCAGTTCCTCTGCCAACCCGCATCCAGCGTTACGACGTTCTGCGTTCGCCACACGTCAACAAGACCTCGCGCGACCAGTTCGAAATCCGTACCCACCAGCGTCTGATGGACATCGTTGATCCAACCGACAAAACCGTGGACGCACTGATGAAGCTGGACCTGCCAGCTGGCGTTGACGTCGAAATCAAACTGCAATAATTCCTGCTATAGCCGCCTGCGGGCGGCGTGGCCGACAGGGCCGGAGCGCATCTCAGCATGCACTCCGGCCCTGTTTTTTTACTGTGGCGCATCTACTATCGGTTGATGATTTAGTAATAAAATATCACGAATTTAATTCCGAAAAACAACGGATGTTTAGTTAAATGAAGGGTTTTTTCGCAAATGATGGCTTTCAGCCTTTCTTTTCTATCCATATTGTGAGAAATTCCTAGGCTGCGTTAAAAAAAAGATCTAGGCCGTCGTGATCCGGCGACACTGTCAAGCGCACAGTTCGTAACTACCATTCGGGAAAAGTCGTGAAAAATCCAACCATGAAAAAAAATGCGATCTCGATCGCATTAGCTCTCGCTTTCACTCCAGCCGTCTACGCTCAGGAAGCCGTTCAGGCCGAGCCTAAGATCCAGCGTGTGGAAATCACCGGTTCCAGCATCAAACGTACCGACAGCGAAACCGCTGCTTCCGTGCAAGTACTGTCGCGCAAAGACATCGAGCGCACCGGTGAGCACACCGTACTGGGCCTGCTGACCTCGACCGCAGCGATCTCCACCAACATCAACTCGGCCAGCTCGAGCTCGGGCAGCTTCGCTACCGGTTCGTCGGGCGTATCGATGCGCGGTCTGGGCAAGGTATCGACCCTGGTGCTGGTCAACGGTCGTCGTATCGCTCCTTACGGCCTGGCTGACGGCGCACAAGAAAACTTCACCAATCTGGACGCTATCGCGACTGACGCGATCGAGCGCATCGAGATCCTGAAAGACGGCGCTTCGGCTATCTACGGTTCCGACGCAATTGCCGGCGTAATCAACATCATCCTGCGTAAAGACTACCAGGGCGGTAAAGTACAGGTTAACTACGAAGCCACCGACGGCTTCGCAGACCGTCGTAACCGCAGCGTTTCGGCCATCTATGGCTTCGGCGATCTGGAAGAAAACGGCTTCAACACCTACCTGACCTTCGAAGGCTACAAGCGCGACGGTTACACCACGGGCGAACTGGCCAGCCGCTATCCAGCATGGCACCGTCAAACCCCGGGCCGTTCGACCTGGGATGCCAAGAGCACCTTCTCGCCAACCGGTAACTACTTCCTGAGCTCGACCAACATCGTTGCTGCGCCAGGCTGCCCAGCGACCGCGATCGACCCATCGGACAAGCTGTGCAAATTCGATGTGCTGCAGTACTCGGGCCTGACCACCAATAACAAGCGTTACGCTGCTGCCAGCAACACCCGCTTCAAGATTGGCCGTGATATCGACGCTAACTTCGAAATCACCACCGCTGGCGCCAACAACGACTACATCGTTGCACCATTCAGCACCAACAACGGCGGCACCACCAGCTCGACCAGCGTGTGGTACAACGCGCTGGCCGGCAAAATGGTAGGTCCATTCAGCTATCCTAAGCTGCCAGTTGGTAACAACGGCAACCCATACAGCACCCCAGTGGAATACCGCGCCCGTCTGATGGACACCGGCGAAGGCTTCAACTTCAACCGTACCGAATCCGACCAGAGCCGCTTCATGCTGGCCCTGAACGGCACCCTCGGTAACTTCGACTGGAAATCGGCTGTAGGCCACATGACCTCGAGCGCTACCAAGGCCACCCGTGCCGTGAGCGCCAAAGGCTATACCGACGCCATCGTCAACAACACCTACAAGTTCGGCCAGAAGAACGATGTAGCGCTGCTGAACCAGATGTTCCCAGTGCGTACCACCGAAGGCGAAGCGAAGATCGAATTCATCGACGCGACCGTTACCGGTGAAGTCATGCAACTGCCGGCTGGTCCTCTGAGCATCGCCGTGGGTACCGACATCCGTCGCAACTCCTACGAAATGAAGAGCTCGGACAACGTGCTGGGCGGTGAACTGGTAGGCGTATTCGGCCTGCAAGTGAAAGACCGTCAGAGCCAGTACGCTGTGTTCACCGAAGCCACCATTCCTGTGGTGAAGCGCGTGGAACTGAGCGCAGCTCTGCGTGCCGACAAGACCAGCGGTGCGGAAGCCCACCTGTCGCCTAAACTGGGCGCCAAAGTGCAAGCACTGGACTCGCTGCTGCTGCGTGGTACGGCTGCCGGTGGTTTCCGTGCTCCTAACATCGTTGAAACCGGTAACGGTCTGGGCCGTAGCTCGGTCGCAACCAACGTAGTGGACCAGCGTCGTTGCCCTATCGCTTCGGAACTGAACAACATCATTCAGAAATCCAGCGCAACCGCGGCTGACAAGGCACTGGCCAATAGCTACCGTAACAACGACTGCCTGTCGTCGCTGCCTAGCTTCGTGTCGGCTAATCCTGACCTGAAACCAGAAACCTCGCGTTCTTACACCCTGGGTCTGGTATTCGAGCCAGTGAAGAACTGGACGCTGGCACTGGACTACTACAACATCGAGCGTAAAGACGAAATCGGTACCCGTTCCGTCGCCGACGTACTGAAGAACGAAGCAGCGCTGCCAGCCGGCCAACTGATCCGTATCGACAACAGCGCCACCGACAATGAGTTCCTGGCACTGGTACGCAAGTACGCGCCAGGCACCACCACCAACTTCCAGGGTATCGGCAAGCTGGGCATGGTGTACAACCCATACGTCAACTCGGGCAAAACCCGTGCTTCGGGCTTCGACTTCGACGCTTCGGGCAAGTTCAAGATCGCCAACGTGGGTGATGTAGCCCTGAAACTGGATGGTACTTATGCACTGAAATACCAGCAGTACCTGGTGGCTGACAATGCCTACGGCATGAACATGGCCGGTAACTACGACGGTGGTCCACGTCTGCGTATGAAACTGCGCGGCGCGCTGAACACCGGCAAGGTCGATCAGGGCATCACCCTGAACTACCGCGGTGCCTGGAGCCCGAACAGCGACGACGCACCAACCTACTGCGTAACCAACAAGGTTGCTGCTGATCAGATGGCTGCTTGCGGTAAAGTTCGTGCCTACACCACGGTTGATTACAACCTGGCTTACACCATGAGCAAAAACGTCAAGCTGAGCGCGTACATCTACAACCTGCTGAACCAGGATACGCCAGTCAACTACCGTGATGGCATCACTGCCAACAACATGCTGTTCCGTTCGTTCGGCCTGAGCGCTGCTTACACCTTCTAAGCTGCCGTGAGGGACTCAGCCCGCAAGGGCTGGGTAACACCTGCCACACCCCGTCCGCCTTGTGCGGCCGGGGTGTTTTTTTTGCGCCATAAGTAGCAAATAAGTAGTTTGACTAGACGTTGTGGAAACAATACAGGAAACCCTTACTTGGTGAATTTATTAGTAAATTAGGAAATCTTTCTTTTCATGTAATCCCGATTGTGAGAAATTGGAGATCTACCAAGAAATACCTTGTAAGGCAACCAGCTTTACGAACTTTTGCGTAGATTTACAAATATCTGCTAAGAAAAAATAGAGGGAGGTACTTTGAAACACCATCCATTGAGCAAGCGCAGTGCGATCGCGATCGCCCTGACGCTGGCCTACACACCCGTTCTGCACGCCCAGCAAACTTCCGGCAAGGAAGTGGAAACCGTCTACATTACCGGCTCGAATCTGAAGCGCGTCGGCAAAGAGGGCGAATCGCCGGTGCAAGTGATTACCCAGCTCGAAATCAAAGCCAGTGGTGCTTCCACCGTGGCCGAGCTGATGCGTACCGTGCCATCCATGGGCACCAACAACAATTACGACACCAATGATGGCGGTTTCTCGCGCGGCGTCTCGACCGCCTCGCTGCGTGGTTTGTCGTCGACCTCGACGCTGATCCTGCTGAATGGCCGCCGCATGACGCCGTCGGCCTATGCTGATCCGAATGATGGCAATTCGACGCTGTACGACCTGAACAGCATTCCGCTGTCGGCACTCGAGCGCGTCGAGATCCTCAAAGATGGCGCTTCGGCCGTCTACGGTTCGGATGCGATCGGCGGCGTCATCAACTTCATCACCAAGAATAACTACGAAGGCTTGCAGGTGGCCGCACGCGTGGGCGCCAACGACGATGGCAACTTCGGCAAACGTGGCGCCAGCCTGTTCTGGGGCAAGGGCGACATCGATAAAGATGGCTACAACGTGTTCGTCGCGGCCGACGTCTCCAAGCGTGACCGCGTCAAGCGCGCCGATGCCACCGATATCGAAGTGGAAAAATACAAGCTGCTCAATGGCCGCTATGCCACCCCATACGGCAGCACGGTGTCTTCCCATCCTTCGTTCTACCGCGAACGTGCGCCCGACACGGCCAACTTTGCCGTCTCCCAGGCGCTCGCAGCCAAGAATCTGATCACCCGCACGGATTGCGACCCGTCGCAGCAACTGGTCGGTAGCCGCGCCATGGGTTTGCCGGCCACCAGTGTGTTTATTGGCCGTACCTTCTGTAACTATGACACGCTGCAGTTCCTGGAAGCGCAGAGCGCAGGCAATGACCAGAATGTGATGAGCCGCGGCATCATCAAGCTGGGCCAGAACACGCGCGCGTTTGCCGAGGTCGGCTTCAGCCGCAGCGAACGTAATTACACGGGTTCGCCGATTACGCTGGGACAGACGCCCACCACCAACTTCACCTCGGTAGGTGTGACGGATCCATTCCAGGTGATCCTGCCGATAGGCCACCCTGATAATCCTTTCCCGGATTCGCGCGCTTCGGTTGGCTACCGTTTCGAGAATCTGCGCGGCGGCACCCAGAACATCAACAAGGGCATCCGTGCGCTGGTCGGGCTGGAAGGCACGCACTTCGGCTGGGACTGGAATACCGCCGTGCTGTGGAACCAGTCGCAGAAGGATGAAGTGACCTACGGCCGCCTGTATCTGCCAACGCTGCGCAAGCTCAACACGGGCACCTCGCTGGCGGCGCTGGCAGCCGACCCGACCCTGGCGCGTGATGTGACGGGTGATAACAAGGCGTCCATCCTGCAGTGGGATGCCAAGGCCAATACGGAATTCGGCTCGCTGCCGGGCGGTCCGTTTGCGCTGGCACTGGGGACCGAAATACGGCGCGAGAAAATCAATCTGAATCCCGATCCGCTGCTGGCCACGGGCCAGATCTTCGGCCTGGCAAATACCATTATCGATGGTTCGCGCGATGTCAAATCGGCCTTCGTTGAACTGCGTACACCGGTGCTGAAGAGCCTGGAGTTCGATTTCGCCGGCCGGCTCGATAAATATCCCGGCATCAAGACCAACTTCGTGCCTAAGGTCGGCGGTAAGTGGACGCTGGCGGATTCGGTGGCCGTGCGTGGTACCTATGCACGCGGCTTCCGTGCGCCTGGTCTGACCCAGGTCACCCCGGGCGGCGCGCAGTTCTTCGAAAGCGGCATCTGGGACCGCCGTCGTTGCGAGTCCGACGAGAGCACGCCAAAAAATGGCGCGACCGAAGTTGACTGCAATAAGTCGGCAGCCGGCACGGGCGGCGCGAATCCCGATCTGGTACCGGAAAAAGCCAAGAGCTATTCGCTCGGTCTGATCATTGCGCCTAGCGCCAACCTCGATCTGGTGATCGATATGTGGCGTATCCGTAAGACGGGCGAAGTGATACTGGGTTCGGCATGGGATGCGTTGAAAAACGAAGATAGCAATCCGGGCAACGTGGTGCGCGATCCTAATCCGGCCAACTGGGTGACCGATGCCAATGGCAAGGTGATTCCGAATTCCGGCCCGCTGCTGATGGTGAAGGAGCCGTGGATTAACCAGGGCGCAACGGAAGTGCGCGGTATCGATTTGGAAGTGCGTCACCGCAAGAATCTGGGCGACTGGGGCACCTTTAATACCAAGGTATCGTCGACCTATATCTCGCACTATTCGATTGCGGCCCATGAAGGCGACATCGAGCGCAATCTGGCCGGTAGCAATGCTGGCATCACGGACTGGAATATCAGCAGCAGCCTGGATATTCCGCGCTGGAAGAGCAGCCTGACCGGTAGCTGGAGCCGCGGCGATCATGCTGTATCGGCCACGGTGAACTATGTGGGCCCGGTCTCCTTCCTGCGCCGCTATGAAGGGGAAGAAACCTACGCCCAGCCGTTCTGCCATTACGGTAGCAAGAAGACTACCGATGCCAAACCGGACCGCAATACCACCACGCCGCTGTACGAGGCTTACTTCCCGGATTGCGCAGTCAACAGCTGGACCACGGTGGGTCTGGGCTATACCTACACGGGCTTCAAGAACGTGTCGGTCAGCCTGAATGTGCAGAACCTGTTCGATACCAAAGCGCCGTATGATCCGCGCTATGGTGTGAACACGGCCGGCACCCCGCTGCAAGGCTATAACGAAGGCCTGCATAACAACCAGGGCCGTTACTTCACCTTCAGTGCCAGCTACACCTTCTAAGCTAGTTCCAGTTCAAAAGCAGCGCCGCAAGGCGCTGTTTTTGTTTCTGCAGGTCAGGGCGCCAGCCCGCGCCAATGCTGCTTTTGGCAATCTTTCCCACTATCTGGGCTAGGGCGCGAGAAAACCTGACATACCTCGTATTAAGTTGTTGCGTCAAGGGTCTTTTCGCGCTAAACTAGCCGGCTTCGGTATGGATATGTCTTTTTTATTGGTCCGTACTTATTTTAGTAGTTAAACAAAGCCCCGCCCAATCGTAGGTGGGAATGGAGAAAAAATGAGCCTAGGCCTCCTCGGTCGCAAGGTTGGTATGATGCGCATCTTCACCGATGACGGGGATTCGATCCCAGTCACCGTGTTGGACGTATCGAACAACCGTGTTGCGCAAATCAAAACGCCTGAAACGGATGGTTACTCCGCTGTTCAGGTTGCATTCGGTCAACGTCGCGCTTCCCGCGTGACCAAAGCCGTCGCTGGTCACCACGCCAAAGCTGGCGTTGAAGCCGGTACCACGCTGAAAGAATTCCGCATTGACGTTACCAAAGCTGCTGAACTGAAAGCTGGCGACACCGTTGCCGTTTCGCTGTTCGAAGTTGGTCAGAAAGTTGACGTGCAAGGCGTATCGATCGGTAAGGGTTACGCTGGTACCATCAAGCGTCACAACTTTGCTTCGGGTCGTCAGACCCACGGTAACTCCCGTTCGCACAACGTACCAGGTTCCATCGGTATGGCGCAGGATCCAGGTCGCGTATTCCCTGGTAAGCGCATGACCGGTCACCTCGGTGACGTAACCTGCACCGTGCAGAACCTCGAAATCGCCCGTATCGATGCCGACCGTCAGCTGCTGCTGGTCAAAGGCGCGATCCCAGGCGCGAAAAACGGCCAGGTTGTAGTGTCGCCTGCTGTCAAAGTTAAAGCAAAGAAGGGAGCTTAATCGATGGAACTCAAGCTCTTGAACGCACAAGGTCAAGCCGCCTCTAACGTTGCTGCCGCCGACACCGTCTTCGGCCGTGACTACAACGAAGCCCTGATCCACCAGATCGTCGTTGCTTACCAAGCCAATGCCCGCAGCGGTAACCGCAAGCAAAAAGACCGTGAAGAAGTTCACCACACGACCAAGAAGCCATGGCGCCAAAAAGGTACCGGCCGTGCTCGTGCTGGTATGTCCTCGTCGCCACTGTGGCGCGGCGGTGGTCGCATCTTCCCGAACTCGCCTGACGAGAACTTCACCCACAAAGTGAACAAGAAGATGTACCGCGCTGGTATCTGCTCGATCCTGTCGCAACTGGCTCGTGAAGAGCGTCTGGTTGTGGTAGAAGATTTCGCTATCGAAGCTCCTAAGACCAAGCTGCTGTCGCAAAAGCTGACCGGCATGGGCTTTGACTCGGTGCTGATCATTACCGATACCGCCAACGAAAACCTGGAACTGGCTTCGCGCAATCTGCCGAACGTTCTGGTCGTTGAACCACGTCACGCAGATCCAATGTCCCTGGTGTTCTACAAGAAGATCCTGGTCACCAAAGCTGCACTGGCTAAGATTGAGGAGATGCTGGCATGAGCGCATTGAAATTTAGCGAAGAGCGCCTGATGAAGGTGCTGGTAGCTCCGGTCATTTCCGAAAAGGCCACCATGGTCGCGGAAAAGAACGAGCAGATCGTGTTCCGTGTTACCACCGACGCGACCAAGCCAGAAATCAAAGCCGCTGTTGAACTGCTGTTCAAAGTGGAAGTGGAATCGGTGCAAACCGTAAACCGCGAAGGTAAGCAGAAGCGTTCCGGTGCTCACATCGGCCGCCGCAACCATACCAAGCGCGCTTTCGTGTGCCTGAAACCTGGCCAGGAAATCAATTTCTCCGAGGAGGCTAAATAATGGCACTCGTTAAGATGAAGCCAACCTCCCCAGGCCGTCGCGGCATGGTGAAAGTTGTTAACGCCGACCTGTACAAAGGCCGTCCGTTCGCAGCGCTGGTTGAGAAAAAATCGAAAACTGCTGGCCGTAACAACAACGGTCACATCACCACCCGTCATATCGGTGGTGGCCACAAGCAGCACTATCGTCTGGTTGACTTCAAGCGTCAAAAAGATGGTATTCCTGCAAAAGTGGAGCGTATCGAATACGATCCTAACCGTACCGCGCACATCGCTCTGCTGTGCTACGCCGACGGTGAGCGTCAGTACATCATCGCTACCAAAGGCATGGCCGTGGGCGACACCGTGATGAACGGTTCGGAAGCTCCGATCAAAGCCGGTAACTGCCTGCCTATCCGCAACATCCCAGTCGGTACTGTGATGAACTGCGTTGAAATGCTGCCAGGTAAGGGTGCTCAGATGGCCCGTACCGCTGGTGCTGGCGTTGTGCTGATGGCCCGTGAAGGTACCTACGCTCAGGTGCGTCTGCGCTCCGGCGAAGTACGTCGCGTGCACATCGAGTGCCGTGCAACCGTGGGTGAAGTCGGCAATGCCGAACACAGCCTGCGTAAGATCGGTAAAGCTGGTGCGATGCGCTGGCGCGGTGTTCGTCCTACCGTTCGCGGTGTGGTCATGAACCCGATCGACCACCCGCACGGTGGTGGTGAAGGCCGTACTGCAGCTGGTCGTCACCCAGTGTCGCCATGGGGCCAGCAGACCAAGGGTAAGAAGACTCGCAGCAACAAGCGTACTTCTTCGATGATCGTCTCGCGCCGCGGCAAGAAATAAGGATAAATCATGACTCGTTCATTGAAAAAAGGGCCGTTCTGTGACGCCCACCTGGTGAAAAAAGTCGAAGCCGCGCAAGCGTCCAAAGACAAAAAGCCAATCAAAACCTGGTCCCGTCGCTCGACCATCATGCCTGACTTCATCGGCCTGACGATCGCTGTTCACAACGGCAAGCTGCACGTGCCTGTGTATGTTTCCGAGAACATGGTTGGTCACAAGCTCGGTGAATTCGCGCTGACCCGCACGTTCAAGGGCCATGCCGCTGACAAGAAGGCGAAGAAATAATGGAAACCAAAGCTATCCTCAAAGGTGTGCGCCTGTCCGACCAAAAAGGTCGTCTGGTTGCTGACCTGATCCGTGGCAAGAAGGTTGACGCTGCACTCAACATTCTGCAATTCAGCCCAAAAAAGGGCGCGACCATCATCAAGAAAGTGCTCGAGTCGGCAATCGCTAACGCTGAGCACAATGACGGCGCGGACATCGACGAACTGTTCGTGAAAACGATCTACGTCGAAAAGGGCCCGATCCTGAAGCGCTTCACTGCACGCGCTAAAGGCCGGGGTGATCGTATCTCGAAACAATCCTGTCACATTTACGTGACTGTCGGCAACTAAGGAGTCACGATGGGACAGAAGATACATCCAACCGGTTTCCGTCTGGCCGTAACCCGTAACTGGGCTTCGCGCTGGTACGCTGGCAATGGCAACTTTGCTGCCATGCTGAATGAAGACCTGAAAGCTCGCGCTTTCCTGAAAACCAAGCTGAAGAACGCTTCGGTCGGCCGCATCGTGATCGAGCGTCCAGCCAAGAACGCGCGCTTCACCATCTACAGCTCGCGTCCGGGCGTGGTCATTGGTAAAAAAGGCGAAGACATCGAAGTACTGAAGTCGGCCCTGACCAAGATCATGGGCGTGCCTGTGCATGTGAACATCGAAGAAATCCGCAAGCCAGAAATCGACTCGCAGCTGATCGCTGACTCGATCGCTCAGCAGCTGGAAAAGCGCATCATGTTCCGCCGCGCGATGAAACGTGCTATGCAAAACGCCATGCGTCTGGGTGCCCTGGGCATCAAGATCATGTCGTCGGGCCGTCTGAACGGTATCGAAATCGCTCGTAAAGAGTGGTATCGCGAAGGTCGTGTGCCGCTGCACACCCTGCGCGCCGATATCGACTACGGTACCAGCGAAGCTTCGACCACCTACGGCATCATCGGTGTGAAGGTTTGGGTTTACAAAGGCGATCGTTCGGCTAACGGCGACGCACCAGTGATCGATACCCCACCAGACGAGAAGAAGCCACGTGGCCCACGTCGCGACGACGGTAAACCAGCTGGCCGTCGTCCAGCCGGTGCCGGCCGTGTGCGTAGCGCCGCCAAGCCGGCCGAGAAAGCAGGAGAATAATCATGCTGCAACCAGCACGCAGAAAGTATCGTAAAGAGCAGAAAGGCCGTAACACCGGCATTTCGCACACCGCCGGCACTTCGGTGTCGTTCGGCGAATTCGGTCTGAAAGCCGTGGCCCGTGGTCGTATCACGGCCCGTCAAATCGAGGCTGCACGTCGCGCCATGACCCGTCACATCAAACGTGGCGGCCGTATCTGGATTCGCGTGTTCCCGGACAAACCGATTTCGAACAAACCTGCCGAAGTCCGTATGGGTAACGGTAAAGGTAATCCGGAATACTACGTCGCCGAAATCCGTCCAGGCAAAGTCCTGTACGAAATGGATGGCGTCGCAGAAGAACTGGCGCGCGAAGCATTCCGCCTGGCCGCTGCCAAACTGCCACTGGCAACCACTTTCGTGGTTCGTCAAGTTGGTCAATAACAGGAGTGAAATATGAAAGCATCTGAACTCCGCGGCAAAGACCAGGACGCTCTGCAAAAAGAGCTGAATGACCTGTTGAAGGCCCAGTTTGGCCTGCGTATGCAAATCGCTACGCAACAACTGAGCAACACTTCGCAGCTCAAGAAGGTACGTCGCGATATCGCACGTGTAAAAACGGTAATGAACACGAAGGAAGCCAAATGACTGATCAAGTAAAGCTGAAGCGTACTCTGATCGGTAAGGTGGTGTCCGATAAAATGGACAAAACCGTTACCGTTCTGATCGAACGCCACGTCAAACATCCTTTGTACGGTAAGATCATCGTCCGCTCGAACAAGTATCACGCGCACGACGAGACCAACCAGGTGAAAGCCGGTGACACGGTGGAAATCACGGAAGGTCGTCCGATCTCCAAAACGAAGGCATGGACCGTAACGCGTGTGGTGCAAGCCGCACAAATCGTTTAATTGACGATCTCGCCTCCGACCTTAGGGCCGGGGGCGGTTTTTCAATTAGTTCTTGCAAGCCCGCAAATAGTATGTAATACTTGCGGGCTTCGTTCATGTAACGCCGCAAAGTGTCTGGCCACAGACGCAGAACCGCGCGGTCAGTAGCTGTACGAAGGTCAAGCACCCAAACAGTGGGCTCTGCATGAGCACTCTGGCGGGACCAAGACTGACCGCAGGTCCGCATTGTGTGGATTCTTCGGCTTAAGTTGGGAAAGAGAATACTATGATTCAAACTGAAAGCCGGCTCGAAGTGGCCGACAACACCGGTGCAAAAGAAGTTCTGTGCATCAAGGTGTTGGGCGGCTCCAAGCGCCGTTATGCAAGCATTGGCGATGTGATCAAAGTAACCGTTAAGGTTGCTGCGCCACGTGGCCGTGTTAAAAAAGGTGAAATTTATAACGCCGTGGTTGTGCGTACCGCTAAAGGTGTGCGCCGCCAAGATGGTTCCCTGGTGAAGTTCGATGGCAATGCCGCCGTTCTGCTGAACGCCAAACTGGAACCAATCGGTACCCGTATTTTTGGACCAGTAACGCGCGAACTGCGTACTGAAAAGTTCATGAAGATCGTGTCCCTGGCACCTGAAGTCCTGTAAGGAGTCGTAATGGATAAGATTCGTAAAAACGACGAAGTCATCGTTCTGGCCGGGAAAGACAAGGGCAAGCGTGGCGTCGTTCAGCGTCGTGTAGATGCTGAGCACGTCGTGGTTGAAGGCGTCAACGTTGCTAAAAAAGCGACCAAGCCTAACCCAATGACTGGCGTACAAGGTGGTATCGTCGATAAGACTATGCCGATTCACGTGTCCAACGTTGCACTGTTCAATGCAGCGACTGGCAAGGCAGACCGTGTTGGTTTCAAAGAAGTGGATGGCAAAAAAGTCCGCGTCTTCAAATCGTCCGGCGAAGTAGTGAAGGCTTAAGAAATCATGGCACGTCTCCAAGAGTTCTATAAAGAAAAAGTCGTTGCTGACCTGACCGCTAAGTTCGGTTACAAGTCGGTAATGGAAGTTCCACGTCTGACCAAAATCACCCTGAACATGGGTGTGGGTGAGGCTGTTGCGGACAAGAAGGTCCTCGAGCACGCTGTCGGCGACCTGACCAAGATCGCTGGTCAAAAACCAGTGACCACCAAATCGCGTAAAGCAATCGCGGGTTTCAAAATCCGTGAAGGCTACCCGATCGGTACCATGGTTACCCTGCGCGGCGCTCGTATGTACGAGTTCCTGGATCGCTTCATCACCGTGGCCCTGCCACGCGTGCGCGATTTCCGCGGTGTGAATGGCCGTGCGTTCGATGGTCGTGGTAACTACAACATCGGCGTGAAAGAGCAGATCATCTTCCCGGAAATCGAGTACGACAAGATCGATGCGCTGCGTGGTCTGAACATTTCGATCACCACCACCGCCAAGACCGACGACGAAGCGAAAGCTCTGCTCGCCGCCTTTAAATTCCCGTTCAGGAACTAAGTAGATCATGGCAAAACTCGCACTGATTAACCGTGAGCAGAAGCGCATTGACCTGGCAAACAAGTTTGCTCCAAAGCGCGCTGCACTGAAGGCCATCATTGATGACCAGTCGAAGTCGGAAGAAGAACGTTACGAAGCGCGCCTGAAGCTGCAAGCGCTGCCACGTAACTCGGCACCGACCCGCCAGCGTAACCGCTGCGCCGTCACCGGTCGTCCACGCGGCACCTTCCGTAAATTCGGTCTGGGCCGTATCAAGCTCCGTGAATTCGCCATGCGTGGTGAAATTCCGGGTATGACTAAAGCAAGCTGGTAATAGGAGAATAAGCAATGAGTATGAGCGATCCTATCGCCGATATGCTGACCCGCATTCGCAACGCCCAAGGCGTGCAAAAAGCGACCGTGGCTATGCCATCGTCGAAAGTTAAAGTTGCGATTGCCAACGTCCTCAAGGACGAGGGTTACATTGAAGATTTCGCAGTTGCCGAAGCTGATGGCAAAGCGGAACTGAAAATCGGTTTGAAGTATTATGTTGGCCGTCCCGTCATTGAGCGCCTGGAGCGCGTGTCCCGTCCGGGCCTGCGTATCTACAAAGGCAAAGACGAGATCCCTACTGTGATGAATGGCTTGGGTGTGGCGATCGTGTCGACTCCGCAAGGCGTCATGACTGACCGCAAAGCACGCGCTACCGGTGTCGGCGGCGAAGTTATTTGCTACGTCGCATAAGGAGTTACACATGTCTCGAGTAGCTAAAATGCCTATCGCTGTGCCAGCTGGCGCTGAAGTCGCCATCTCCGCACAAGCGATCACCGTCAAAGGCCCGCTGGGCGTTCTGACCCAGTCCCTGAACGGTCTGGTAGCAGTAGAAAACAATGCAGGTACCCTGAGCTTTACGCCAGCCAATGACTCCCGCGAAGCCAATGCCATGTCCGGCACGCTGCGCGCTCTGGTCAACAACATGGTGAACGGCGTTACCAAGGGTTTCGAGAAGAAGCTGAACCTGATCGGCGTGGGCTACAAAGCTCAAGCACAAGGCGACAAGCTGAACCTGTCGCTGGGCTTCTCCCACCCTGTTGTGCACACCATGCCAGAAGGCGTGACCTGCGCAACGGCCACCCCGACCGAGATCGTCATCAAAGGCATCGACCGTCAAAAAGTGGGCCAAGTGGCTGCTGAAGTTCGTGCTTACCGCGCTCCTGAGCCATACAAAGGCAAGGGCGTCCGTTATTCGGACGAAGTGGTTAAGATCAAAGAAACCAAGAAGAAGTAATTTAGGGGCTGACGATGGACAAGAAAGAATCACGTCTGCGCCGCGGACGCCAAACCCGGATCAAGATCGCGCAATTGAAAGTGAACCGCCTGTCGGTACACCGCACCAATCAGCACATTTACGCGAACCTGACCTCGCCAGATGCCAAAGTACTGGTATCGGCCTCCACGGCAGAAGTCGAAGTGCGCAACGAACTGGCTGGCAAGTCGGGCAAAGGCGGCAATGCTGCTGCTGCCGCTCTGGTTGGCAAGCGCGTCGCAGAGAAAGCACTGAAAGCAGGGATTACCGAAGTAGCGTTCGATCGCTCCGGTTTCCGTTACCACGGCCGTGTGAAGGCGCTGGCAGAAGCCGCGCGCGAAGCCGGTCTGAAGTTCTAAGGAACGATCATGGCAAAAATGCAAGCAAAAATGGCAAGCGACAAGCCGGATGATGGCATGCGCGAAAAAATGATCGCGATCAACCGCGTGACCAAAGTGGTCAAGGGTGGTCGTATCATGGGTTTCGCCGCGCTGACCGTAGTTGGTGACGGCGATGGCCGCATCGGCATGGGCAAAGGCAAGTCGAAGGAAGTTCCAGTCGGTGTGCAGAAGGCAATGGAAGAAGCCCGTCGCAACCTGATCAAGGTTTCCCTCAAAAACGGTACCCTGCAACACACCGTGACCGGTCGTCACGGCGCATCGAAAGTGATGATGTCGCCTGCGAAACCTGGTACCGGCGTGATCGCTGGCGGCGCTATGCGCGCAATCTTCGAAGTAATGGGCGTGACCGACGTGGTGGCAAAATCCACCGGTTCGAGCAACCCTTACAACCTGGTGCGTGCAACGCTGGACGGTCTGGCAAAAATGAGTACTCCTGCTGAGATTGCTGCTAAACGCGGCAAGTCGGTAGAAGACATCCTGGGCTAAGGTGAACGCGATGACACAAAAAACCATCAAAGTACAATTGGTCAAGGGCTTGATCGGCACGCGTGAAGATCACCGTGCTACCGTTCGCGGTCTGGGTCTGCGTCGTGTAAACTCGGTTTCCGAGCTGCAAGACACCCCATCCGTGCGCGGCATGATCAACAAAGTCTCGTACCTCGTTAAAGTTGTTGCGTAAGCCCCCGGGCTTACACACGGAGAAATCATGGAACTGAATACCATTCAACCAGCCGAAGGCGCGAAGCACGCTAAGCGTCGCGTAGGCCGCGGTATCGGCTCCGGCCTGGGTAAAACCGCAGGTCGTGGTCACAAGGGTCAAAAATCGCGTTCGGGCGGCTTCCACAAAGTCGGCTTCGAAGGCGGTCAGATGCCTCTGCAGCGCCGTCTGCCTAAGCGCGGTTTCAAGTCGCTCAACGCTACCTTCAAAGCTGAAGTGCGTCTGTCCGACCTGAACAACCTGGCTGTTGGCGATGTCGACATCCTGGTACTGAAACAAGCTGGCGTACTGAGCGTGCTGGCACGCGACGTGCGCGTCATTCTGTCCGGCGAGATCACCAAAGCGGTGAACCTCAAAGGCCTGAAAGTGACCGCTGGCGCGAAAGCCGCCATCGAAGCAGCCGGCGGCTCGGTAGCCTGAGTTGACCGCTAACAGCTTGATCGGAGCGAAAATTGGCGACTAACCCACAATTAGCTAAAAGTGCAGCAGCTGGTTTCCCTTGGGGCCGGCTCTGGTTCTTGCTTGGCGCATTGGTGGTGTATCGTATCGGTGCTCATATCCCCGTTCCGGGGATTGATCCGGTGCAATTGGCCGCGCTGTTCAAGTCGCAAGAGGGTGGCATCCTGGGCATGTTGAACATGTTCAGTGGTGGCGCTCTCGCGCGCTTCACAGTCTTTGCGTTGGGTATCACGCCTTACATCTCGGCATCGATCATCATGCAACTGGTGTCGATCGTTTCGCCACAGATGGAAGCGCTCAAAAAAGAAGGCGAAGCAGGCCGTCGCAAGATCACCCAGTACACCCGTTATTTCACGGTGGTGCTGGCGACGTTCCAAGCGTTGGGCATTGCAGTCGCACTGGAGTCGCAGGCAGGTCTGGTGCTGGATCCAGGCTATGCATTCCGCTTCGTTACGGTCGTGACGCTGTTGACCGGAACCATGTTCGTGATGTGGTTGGGCGAGCAGATTACTGAGCGCGGTCTCGGTAACGGCATCTCCATCATCATCTTTGCAGGTATCGCGGCTGGTCTGCCGGGTGCACTGGGAGGCCTGGCCTCGTCGGTTGCCAACGGTTCGATCGGTGCCTTCTCTGCAATCGTCATCATGATCCTGGTTGTCGCGGTAACGTTCTTCGTAGTCTTTGTCGAACGTGGCCAACGCAAGATTCTGGTGAATTATGCGAAACGTCAAGTGGGCAACAAGATTTACGGTGGTCAAACCTCGCACCTGCCATTGAAGTTGAATATGGCCGGCGTGATTCCACCTATCTTCGCTTCGTCGATTATCTTGTTCCCGGCAACGATCGTGGGCTGGTTTACCACGGGCGCCGATACGGCGAATCCCGCGGTCCGGTTCCTGAAAGATTTGGCTGCATCGATGGGGCCAGGCGAGCCCATCCACGCACTGTTGTACGCCATTGCGATCGTGTTTTTCTGTTTCTTCTATACAGCGCTGGTATTTAACAGCAAGGAAACAGCGGATAACTTGAAGAAGAGCGGGGCCTTTGTGCCAGGGATCCGTCCCGGTGAGCAGACTGCCCGTTACATCGACAAGATCCTGACACGTTTGACACTGGCTGGCGCCATCTACATTACCCTGGTGTGTTTGTTGCCGGAATTCATGCAAGCCGAGTGGAAAGTACCGTTCTATTTTGGTGGTACTTCTCTGTTGATTATTGTAGTTGTGACCATGGATTTCATGGCCCAGGTACAAAACTATGTAATGTCGCAGCAATATGAATCGCTGCTGCGCAAAGCAAACTTCAAAGGCGGAATTCCGACGCGATAAGCGCGGTAAACATACCGAATGGCAAAAGACGACGTCATACAGATGCAGGGCGAGATTCTTGAGAATCTGCCAAATGCAACATTTCGAGTAAAGCTGGAAAACGGACACGTGGTGCTCGGGCATATTTCGGGTAAAATGCGGATGAACTATATCCGCATTCTTCCTGGCGACAAGGTGACGGTAGAGCTGACACCTTACGATCTGAGCCGCGCACGTATCGTGTTCCGGACCAAGTAATTTTAGATAATCGAACCAACAAGAGAGTGCAAAATGAAAGTTAACGCCTCAGTCAAGCGGATCTGCCGCAACTGCAAGATCATCAAGCGCAAGGGCGTTGTTCGCGTAATCTGCGTCGAACCACGTCACAAGCAGCGTCAAGGTTAATAACCGTTATTTATCGAGGAATAACGAATGGCACGTATTGCAGGGGTTAATATCCCAAATCATCAGCACACCGTTATCGGCCTGACGGCCATCTACGGTGTAGGCCGTCCACGCGCAAAGTTCATCTGCGCCGCTACGGGTATTGCGACCGATAAAAAGGTCAAAGATCTGGACGACAGCGAACTGGAAAAACTGCGCGATGAAGTAGCTAAATTCATCGTCGAAGGCGATCTGCGTCGCGAACTGTCCATGAACATCAAGCGTTTGATGGATCTGGGTTGCTACCGCGGCCTGCGTCACCGTAAGGGCCTGCCGGTCCGCGGTCAACGCACCCGCACCAATGCACGTACCCGTAAGGGCCCGCGCAAAGCCGCTCAATCGCTCAAGAAATAATCTAGGGAAATCACATGGCTAAGCAACAAAGCAGCGCCGCAGCAGCGCGCGTACGCAAGAAGGTCAAGAAGAACGTAGCCGAAGGTATCGCTCACGTTCACGCTTCCTTCAACAACACCATCATCACCATCACCGACCGTCAGGGCAATGCTCTGTCGTGGGCGACCTCCGGTGGTGCTGGCTTCAAGGGTTCGCGTAAATCGACCCCGTTCGCAGCGCAGGTTGCGGCTGAAGCAGCTGGTAAAGTCGCAATCGAATGCGGCGTGAAGAACCTGGAAGTACGTATCAAGGGCCCTGGTCCTGGTCGTGAATCCGCAGTGCGCGCACTGAACAACCTGGGCATCAAGATCACCGAGATCCAGGACGTGACCCCAGTACCGCACAACGGCTGCCGTCCTCCAAAACGTCGTCGTATCTAATGGCCTGCCCGCCTCGGCGGGTATGCTGTTAAAAAAAAGCTGGAGCAGTAGGCCGGAAACGGCTATACTCTCCGGCTGTTCTCGTCTTGCGGGCGCAGAAATGTGCATCGCAGGATTATTTAGCCACCGTCTGGCCCACCCTGAGGATCAGACTAGCGCCTAACCGTCGCAAGATGGCTGGGGCGTTATTATTTATAAAAAGGAAGCATCGTGGCACGTTATATCGGTCCTAAAGCTAAACTCTCCCGTCGTGAAGGTACTGACCTGTTCCTGAAGAGCGCACGTCGCTCGCTGGACAGCAAGTGCAAACTGGACGTCAAACCAGGCCAGCACGGCGTTAAATCGGGTGCCCGTACCTCCGACTACGGCAACCAACTGCGCGAAAAGCAAAAAGTTAAACGTATGTACGGCGTGCTGGAACGTCAGTTCCGTCGCTACTTCGCTGAAGCTGACCGCCGCAAAGGCAACACCGGTGAAACCCTGCTGAAACTGCTGGAAACCCGTCTGGACAACGTTGCTTACCGCATGGGCTTCGGCTCGACCCGCGCTGAAGCACGTCAGCTGGTTTCGCACAAAGCCTTCACCGTGAACGGCCAAGTTGTGAACATCGCTTCGTACGTTGTGAAAGTCGGCGACGTGATCGCTGTCCGCGAAAAATCGAAAAAGCAAAACCGTATCATCGAAGCGCTGTCGCTGGCTGAACAAGTCGGTATGCCAGCTTGGGTGTCGGTCGATGCCAAGAAAATGGAAGGTACTTTCAAGTCCCTGCCAGAGCGTAACGAAATCGCTAACGACGTCAACGAATCGCTGATCGTCGAGCTGTACTCGCGTTAATCTGTAGTTCGCTGCAAAAAAACCCGCCCACTCCATCGAGTGGGCGTTTTCACTAATGCCATCAGCCTTATCGGCTTAACGCGCCGAGGGTATTGAAAAGGACATTTACATGCAAAACAGTCTGTTGAAGCCACGTATTATCGACGTTGAGGCACTCGGTGCCGGTCACGCTAAAGTTGTGATGGAGCCGTTCGAACGTGGTTATGGCCACACCCTGGGCAATGCGCTGCGTCGCGTACTGCTGTCGTCGATGGTAGGCTACGCGCCGACCGAAGTGACGATCGCTGGCGTAGTTCATGAATACTCGTCGCTGGACGGCGTACAGGAAGACGTGGTTGACCTGCTGCTGAACCTGAAGGGCGTGGTCTTCAAAGTCCACAACCGTGACTCCGTCACCCTGACCCTGAAGAAAGAAGGCGAAGGCGCCGTGCTGGCATCGGATATCGATCTGCCACACGATGTAGAGCTGATTAATCCTGAGCACGTGATTGCCCACCTGACCGCTGGCGGCAAGCTGGACATGCAGATCAAAGTGGAAAAAGGCCGTGGCTATGTGCCAGGTAACGTCCGCCGTCTGTCCGAAGACACCAACAAAACCATCGGCCGCATCATTCTGGATGCCTCGTTCTCGCCTGTGCGTCGCGTTTCCTACGCCGTGGAATCGGCCCGTGTGGAACAGCGTACCGACCTGGACAAGCTGATCATCAACATTGAAACCAATGGTGTGATCTCGCCGGAAGAAGCGATCCGTCAATCGGCCCGCGTACTGGTAGACCAACTGAACGTGTTCGCGGCACTGGAAGGCACCGAAGCTGCTGCCGAAGCGCCATCGCGCGCACCGCTGGTCGATCCTATCCTGCTGCGTCCAGTGGACGATCTGGAACTGACCGTACGTTCGGCCAACTGCCTGAAAGCAGAAAACATCTACTACATCGGCGATCTGATCCAGCGTTCGGAAAACGAACTGCTGAAGACGCCAAACCTGGGTCGCAAGTCGCTCAACGAAATCAAGGAAGTTCTGGCTTCGCGCGGCCTGACTCTGGGCATGAAGCTGGAAAACTGGCCACCTGCTGGTCTGGAAAAGTAATTCGCTGTATTGCTGTACCCGTCCGGCACATGGTGTGCCGGACGTCATCCCTAGAACCGGTCCGCGCCCAGTAGCAATACTCGGCGATCGAAGAACTCGGATTTAAACACTGAAAGGAAGTACCATGCGTCACCGTCACGGCCTCCGTAAGCTGAACCGTACCTCGTCCCACCGTCTGGCAATGCTGCGCAACATGACCGTTTCCCTGCTGCGTCATGAAGCCATCAAAACCACGCTGCCAAAAGCTAAAGAACTGCGCCGCGTAGTTGAGCCTATCCTGACCCTGGGCAAGACCGACACTCTGGCTAACAAGCGTCTGGCATTCTCGCGTCTGCGCGATCGTGAAATGGTTCTGAAGCTGTTCGCAGAACTGGGCCCACGTTACGCTAACCGCAACGGCGGTTACCTGCGCATCCTGAAAATGGGTTTCCGTGTTGGCGACAACGCTCCAATGGCTTACGTTGAGCTGCTGGACCGTCCAGAAGCAACCGACATCGAAGCCGCTCCAACCGCTGAAGAGTAATCTTCGCGTTAGTGCGCATTAAAAAAGCCGGGCTAGCCCGGCTTTTTTTTCGCCCGGGGTCAGGTCGGGCAAAGTGCAGGGGTCAGGTCGGGCGTTGGTGCGTTATTTGAGAAATCTCAAAAACTGCACTTTGCCCGACCTGACACCGACACTTTGCCCGACCTGACCCCTAGTTGGATTAATGCAGGCGGCGCTGGCCGGCGGCTTTGAATTCGGAACCGTCGCGCCATTGCGGCGTGGTGCCGTTGGCAATTTCCAGTCCCACCTGGAACAGCAGGCCGATGTCCTGCACGCCACCGCTGAAGTCCCAGTCCGTACGCACGATGTCGCTGGTCTGGTGGTAGTCGTGCGCCACATAATGGTTCACCACTTCGGCCGCGTAGTTGTCGGGACGGTCGAGGTAGGCGCTACGCGCTTTGGTGTACAGCACGGGTACGCCCGCGCGGGCAAATTCCAGTTGGTCGGCACGGTAGAAGCTGCCCAGTTCGGGGCGGCTGTCGTTTTCCATCTTGCGGCCCTGTGCTGCCGCATACTTGGCCAGCAGTTCGTCGATGCTGGAATGACCCGACGTGACGTTTTCGATTTGTGCCGTCTTGCCCCATGCATTGATGCCGTCGATATTGATGTTGGCCACGGTCTGGCGCAGCGGCACGAGTGGATGGGCGGCATAGTATTTGGCACCGAGCAGGCCCCGTTCTTCTGCCGTGGTGGCGAGGAACAGGATGGAGCGTTTGGGCGCCTGTGCGGCAGGCAGGGCCTTGTAGGCCTTGGCCAGTGCCAGCAGGGCGGCCGTGCCGGAAGCGTTGTCGAGTGCGCCGTGGTAGATCTGTTCGGTTCGGCTGCCCGGCAGGCGGGTATCGATGCCGAGGTGGTCCCAGTGGGCGCTGTAGATCACGTATTCATGCTTGAGCTTGGGATCGCTGCCTTCGATCAGTGCCACGACATTGTTCGATTTCAGGCTGCGCGTCTGGTTGTCGATCTGGAAGTCGGCTCGGGCTTTCAGTACCACGGGCTGGAAGTCCTTCTTCAGCGCCTGCTGCTTGAGCTGCTCGAAGTCATAGCCGGCGGCAGACAGCAGTTCCTTGGCACGGTCTAGCTGTATCCAGCCCGGCACGGTCGGGGCGTCCGGATCGGCGCCCTTGCGCTGCAGGCTGAAATGTTCGCCCACGCCACCGCTGCGCACCACATCCCATGGATAGGCCGCCGGTTTGGTTTCATGGATGATGATGGCAGCGGCCGCGCCCAGCTTGGCGGCGATTTCATATTTGTAAGTCCAGCGCCCGTAATAAGTCATGGCCTTGCCCTTGAACATGGCCGGATCGAGCTGTTCGGGGTTGTTCGGGTCGGGTATCGCAGGGTCGTTAATCAGCATCAGCAAGGTCTTGCCCTTGACGTCCAGACCCTTGTAATCATCCCAGCCGTATTCGGGTGCCTGCACACCGTAGCCGACGAACACGATGTCCGAACCCTTGATCTGGGCATGGTCGCCCGGCGTGGTGGAGTGGGCCACGTAATCGTCGGGGAACTTCAGGCTGACCTGTTTGCCATTCACCTTGTAGCTGAACTGCGGCACGGGCTTCTGGCCGCGCATGGGCACGCCCTGCACCCAGCTGCCGTCCGGATTGCCGGAACGCAGACCCAGTTGGCGGAACTGCTGCTTCAGGTAGTCCACCGTGCGCGCCTCGCCCACGGAGCCGGGCGCCCGCCCTTCGAATTCGTCCGAGGCCAGCACCTTGATGTGCTGCAGCAGTTCGTCGGCCTTGATGCTGGCCAGCGCCGCATCGGGACTCTGGGCCTGTGCGCCGGCACAGACCAGCAGGGTAGAGCACAGCAGGGGGCGTAGGGTCGCCATGGTTCACTCCGTCAGAAAAAATTCCAGTGTCGCACAGAACTTGTCCGAGACGTAGCTTTAAGGGCTCTATCAGCCGGTCTGAGCGCAGTCGGTGTACTATGCGGGAGAGCCGTTTTATCGAAAGAAGTCCATGTTGCGTTTTGTCCGTCTGTGCCTTGCGCTGTTTGCGCTGATCGCTGTTCTGGGCCCTGTGCCGGCCCGTGCCGATGACGGTTTCCTCGAGCCCGATGCAGCCTTCAAATTCTCGGCGCGCATGGTGGACGGCCATACGGTGGCAGTAACTTTCCAGATCGCCGATGGCTACTATATGTACCGCGAGCGCTTCAAATTCAGCGCCGTGGGTGCCAAAGTGGGCGCACTGGCAATTCCGGCTGGCACCGTGCACTACGATGAAACTTTCCAGAAGAATGTAGAGACTTACCGCAAATCCGTCACCATGACGATGCCGGTCGATGCTGCTGGCAGCTTTACGCTACAGGGTACGGGGCAGGGCTGCTCGGACAAAGGCCTGTGCTACGCACCGCAAGACTACAAGATCACGCTGGTTGGTAGCGGCTCGGTGCCGCTGCCTGCAGTCGCGCCGGCTGCCAACACTGCCGCCGCGGGCACCAACACCCCGGCCGGTGGCGCCGTCTCTGTGGCGGGCAAGACCGTCGCCAGCGGTGCCGCCGCCGGTACGCCTGTGACCGCTGGCGGCGTCGCGACGACTGATACTGCTGCCGTCAACACGGCAGCTACCGGACTGGAAGGCAAACCGGCGCCCGTGACGCCCGGCGTCACCATCCGCGCCATTCCCGAACCTGTGACCACCTTGCTGCCGCCGGAAACCTCGGCAGTGCCTGCCGGTGCGGCCGGCAACGAGACCGGTAAACTGGAAGCAGCGCTCAAGTCCGGCAAGCTGTTGGTAATCCTGCCGCTGTTTGCCTTGCTGGGACTGGGGCTGTCCTTCACGCCCTGCGTGCTGCCCATGGTGCCTATCCTGTCGTCCATCATCGTCGGCGAAGGCTCGAATACCACCCGTGGCCGTGGCCTGCTGTTGTCGGCCACCTATTCGC
The DNA here is from genome assembly GCF_009720775.1 of Pseudoduganella danionis. Classification (GTDB taxonomy): domain Bacteria; phylum Pseudomonadota; class Gammaproteobacteria; order Burkholderiales; family Burkholderiaceae_D; genus Rugamonas; species Rugamonas danionis. The sequence goes on along the minus strand of NZ_WNKW01000006.1, from coordinate 351,868 downwards.
TGGGCATGGCCATCGTCTACACGGCACTGGGCGTGGCTGCCGGTCTGGCCGGTGAAGGGCTGGCTGCGGCTTTGCAGAACCCGTGGGTGCTGGGCAGCTTCGGCGTACTGATGGCCATTCTGTCGCTGTCCATGTTCGGCGTGTATGACCTGCAGGTGCCGGCCGCGCTGCAATCGAAACTCAGCGATGTCTCCAACCGCCAGTCGTCCGGCAAGCTGGCCGGCGTGTTCGTCATGGGCGCCATTTCTGCGCTGATCGTCGGCCCCTGCGTGGCCGCACCGCTGGCCGCTGCGCTGGTCTACATCAGCCAGAGCCGCGATGTGCTGATAGGCGGTAGCGCCCTGTTCGCCATGGCCATAGGCATGAGCGTGCCGCTGATGCTGGTCGGCGTTTCGGCCGGTGCCTTGCTGCCACGCGCAGGCGTGTGGATGGATGGCGTGAAGCGCTTCTTCGGTGTGCTGATGCTGGCCATGGGCTGGTGGCTGGTGGCGCCCGTGCTGCCGGCGGCCGTCCAGATGCTGGGCTGGGCCGCGCTGTTCGTGGGCTACGGCATGTATCTGCTGCTCAATCGCGGCCATTGGTTCGCCAAGTCGGCTGCGCTGGTGTTTGTTGCACTGGGGCTCGTGCAACTGGCGGGCGTGGTCAGTGGCGGGCGTGATCCGCTCGCACCGCTGGCCCATCTGGGCAGCCAGCAGCACAAGCCGCTGGTGTTCCAGCGCATCAAGACGGTACAGCAGCTTGATGCCGTACTGGCCAATACCGGCGGCAAAACCGTGATGCTGGATTTCTATGCCGACTGGTGCGTGTCCTGCAAGGAAATGGAAAAGCTGACCTTCGTGGCACCCTCCGTGCAGGCGGCGCTGGCCAACACCGTGCTGCTGCAGGTGGATGTGACGGCCAACGATGCCGATGACAAGGCCATGCTGAAACGCTTCGGCCTGTTTGGCCCGCCAGGCATCATCCTGTTCGACCGTGACGGTAAGGAAATCGCCGGTGCCCGCGTAATCGGTTTTCAAGATGCGGCCAAGTTCACCACCTCGCTGGAACGTCTGCGCTAAAAAAGTCTAGAACGGTCTAAAACGGTCTAGAACGGTCTAGATCAGTCTAGAACCGGTCTAAAAAAGTCTAAAAAGTCTAAAACGCTGGACACTGCGGTACGCGTCAGTGCCCAGCCGCTAGCCGCTTATTTGGCCGTGTCAGCGTGATGCTCGCCTGTAGCACCACGGGCGCGGCGCTGCATGGGGTGGCCGCCGTGGGCGCCGCCCATGGTATGGTCATCGAATACGGCTTTCTGTTCAGTGCTGAGCTGGCCGTAGAAGGTGTTCAGGGCCGCCAGATGGGCTTCCATCTTGGCCTGACGCTGTTTGTGATGCTCTATCATTTTGCTCATGCGTTCAGGCGCCGTCATCTTGGCGGCCGCGCCGTGCTCTGGCCAGGCCTGATCACCGGCCGCTGGCTTGATGGCAGCCTGATAGGTCGCCCAGGCCGATTCCTGCTGCGCCGTCAGCTTCAGCAAGTCGTGCAGGCGGGCCTGACGCTTGGCAAACATATCACCCATCTTGGCCTGCATCTGGGCGCGGTCCGGCATGCCGTGGTGGCCCGCTGCCGGGGCTTTGTCCTGTGCCTGAGCGGCGGCCATGCCCAGTACCGTGAAACCGATCAGGAGAGTAGTGCGTAAGGCTTTCATGGTAGTTCCTTTATCAGTGAATTAATCCGTCGCGCTGCTTCGTTGTGGGCACCGCGCTGAACACCATCTTGGCAGCGCAAGTTTGCCGCCAAGTTTCCCTTGCGGCGCTTTTTGTATCCAGATGTTTCCTTGGCCCCGTCATATACAAGACGATACAATTGGCGATTGCCCACAGCTAGGTGAACTGGGGATAATGGGCGCATGGAACCCACATCTACTATCTTGATCGTCGACGACGATCGCGACATCCGCTCCCTGCTGGCCGATTATCTGGAATCGAACGGCTACCGCGCGCTGGCCGCCGCCGATGGTCTGGCCATGTGGAAGCTGCTGGAAGACGCCCGCCCCGATCTAGTGGTGCTGGACCTTAACCTGCCCGGCGACGATGGCCTGACCCTGTGCCGCAAGCTGCGCGCCCAGTCTACTCTGCCCGTCATCATGCTGACCGCGCGTAACGAACCGCTCGACCGCATCCTCGGGCTGGAAATGGGCGCCGACGATTACCTGCCCAAACCGTTCGAGCCGCGCGAACTGCTGGCCCGTATCCGCAGCGTGCTGCGACGCAGTAACGCCATGCCTAGCGGCGGCGCGGCCGACAAAGCCCATTTGCTGCGCTTCTCGGGCTGGACGCTGGACCTGACGGCACGCCATCTGCTCAATCCGGACGGCATCGTCATCATGCTGTCGGGCGCAGAGTTCCGCCTGCTCAAAGTCTTCCTCGAGCACCCTAACCGCGTGCTCAACCGCGACCAGTTGCTGAACCTGACGCAGGGCCGCGATGCCGACCCGTTCGACCGTTCTATCGATATCCAGATCAGCCGTCTGCGCCAGAAACTCGGCGAAGATGCACGCCTGCCGCAGATCATCAAGACCGTGCGTAACGGCGGCTATGTGCTGGCAGGGCAGGTCACCATGGAGCCACACGCGTGAGAGCTTTTCTCGGATCCATGACGGGCCGCGTGTTCCTCGTCCTGTTGCTCGGTATCGTCGCCTCGGCGGCGCTGACCCAGTGGCTGGCCGTGGGCGAACGCACGCGTGCCATCGAACGCTACCGCGACTTCCATGCACTGGAACGGGCCGAGCAGTTGATCACCACGGCCGATGTGCTGCCTGCTGCTTCGCGCCCCACCTATCTGCGTGTGGCCGGCCGCGGCACTGTCAAGCTCGAGCGGACTGATCTGGCCATGGCCAAGGCGCTGCCGCCTAGTGACTTTTCCGCGCTGCTGCAGCAACGTGTCGGGCCCACCATTTCGCTGGGGCCGCTGGCTGAACGCCCGTTGGAGTGCGATGAGCCCCGTAAAGGCCGCGATTTCTTCGCGCCGACTCAGTGGAAGGGCACTTGCGAAACCATGACGGTGCAACTGACGGATGGCGAAATCATGAAGCTGTCCGTGTTGCCACCGCGCTCGCCGCCACCGGCCCAGCACAGCGAGTGGCTGGCCATGCTGCCCTTCCTGCTCAGCATTGCCGGTCTGGCCTATCTGGTTACGCGCATGACGGTACGCCCGCTGCGCACGCTGGCGCAGGCCGCCAAAGACCTCGGCAACGACATCAATCACCCGCCCGTGGTACTCAGCGGTGCGGCCGAAATCCGTCAGGCCAGTGCCGCCTTCAACGCCATGCAGGCGCGCATCCGCCAGCACATCCAGCAGCGCACGGAAATGCTGGCTGCGATTACCCACGATCTGCAGACGCCGCTCACGCGCATGCGTCTGCGGCTGGAAAAAGTCCATGACGAGGAATTGCAGCAGCGCTTGATCGATGACCTGTCCGCCATGCAGCAGATGGTGAAAGAAGGGCTGGATCTGGCGCGCAGCATGGACTCGACGGAAACCATGCAGGCGCTCGACCTCGATGCGCTGCTCGACAGCGTGTGCAGCGACGCCACCGATGTGGGCCAGTCGGTGGAACTGCGCGGCCGTGCTGCGATGGCGCTGATGGGGCGTCCGCTGGCGATCCGGCGCTGCCTGATGAATCTGATCGACAACGCCGTCAAATACGGCCACTACGCCCATGTGTCGGTGGAGCGGCTGGTCGGCGCGGCGCGCATCCGCATCCGCGACGGCGGCCCCGGCATCGATCAGGACCAGATGGCCCGCGTGTTCGAACCGTTCTACCGGGTGGAAAGCTCGCGCTCGCGCGCTTCCGGCGGCACGGGGCTGGGCCTGACCATCGCCCGCAATATCGCCGAGCAGCATGGCGGCAGCGTGGTGCTGGCCAACCATGCCGAAGGCGGCCTCGAAGTGACGCTGGTGGTACCTGAATACTACGCTGGCCGTTGATCTCGACGGTCAGTCAACCATACTGTGCGACAATGTTTCGCCCTGCAAAGGTGGCCGTGGAAGCGATAGCTTCAGCGGCCACTGTTCCGACCGAAAAACTTATCGAACAATGAAAAAATCTTCCCTCGCCATTCTGATCGCTGCAGTCGCCGGAGCCGGTGCTGTCGGCTGGAACATGACCCACCACAGTGTCGAGCCTGCCAAGCCAGCAGGCCCCGGCCAGCAAGGGCCAACCACGGTCGCGATTACGGCAGCCAAGCGGCAGGACGTGCCGGTGGTACTGCAGGCGAATGGCACGGTGACGCCGATCAGCACGGTGGACCTGCATGCCCAGATCACCAGCACTATCTCGCGCGTGCATATCAAGGAAGGCCAGTTCGTCAAAGCCGGCGAGCTGATGTTCACGCTGGATGACCGCGCAGCGCGTGCCAATGTGGACAAGGCACAGGCACAGGTGGTGCGCGATCAGGCCGCGCTGGCCGATGTGGAGCGCCAATACAAACGCGCACAGGAACTGTTTGCCCAGAAGTTCGTCGCCCAGAGCGCCATCGATACGCTCAAGAGCCAGGTTGATTCGGCCCGTGCGCTGCTCAACGCCGACATGGCAGCGGCCCGTTCCACCAGCGTGGACGCCAGCTACAACAGCATACGCGCACCGATGGCAGGGCGGGTAGGCGCGATCAATGTGTATCCGGGCAGTCTGGTGCAGGTGGCCACGTCGCTGACCACGATCACCCAGCTCGACCCCATCACGGTGGCGTTCACGCTGCCGGAATCGGCACTGGCGACCTTGCTGCAGGCGCAGCGCGATGGCAGCGTGGCCGTCAAGGCCACCACCGGCGACGGCGTGCAGGAAGTCAGCGGTGCGCTGAGCTTCATCGATAACACGGTCGATCCCGTGGCCGGTGTGATCCGTGTGAAAGCCCAGTTTGCCAATAAGGAAACTCGTTTGTGGCCGGGCCAGTACGTCAACACGCGGCTGGTCGCGCAGGTGCTGAAAGACGCCATGGTAATTCCGCAGAACGCCATCATCAGCAACACGCGCGGCACCTTTGTCTACACGGTCGATGACGAGCAGAAGGCCAAGGTGGTGAACATCAAACGCCTGTATGCGTTTGGCGAGAGCGCCGCCGTCAGCGGTCTGGATGGCAGCGAGAAAATCATCGTCGATGGTAAGCAGAACCTGCGTCCGGGCGGCAAGGTGCGCATCGCCGCAGCCGCTGGCGGCAACGGTGCTGCTGCCAGTGCGGGCGCAGCGGCCAGTGGCGCTGGCAGCACGCCGGCCAACGACAAGCAGAAGGGCTAAGCAATGAATCTGTCCGAGTTGTGTATCCGCCGGCCAGTGATGGTAGTACTGCTGTCGCTGACCCTGATACTGGCTGGTGTACTGGCCTACTTCTACATCCCTGTGGCCGCGCTGCCCAGCTATAACACGCCCGTCATCAACGTCTCGGCCGACCTGCCCGGCGCTTCGCCCGAGACCATGGCATCGTCGGTGGCGTTGCCGTTGGAGAAGCAGTTCTCCACCATCGCCGGTCTGTCGGTGATTACTTCGACTAACACGCTGGGCAATTCCTCGCTGACGCTGGAATTCGACCCCAGCATCAACGTCAACGAAGCGGCCATCGATGTGCAGGCCGCGCTGCTGCGTGCCCAGCGCCAGTTGCCGATCGAGATGACGGATCTGCCGTCCTACCGCAAGGTCAATCCGGCCGATGCGCCCGTGCTGTTCATGACCATGAACTCGCCGTCGCTGACGCTGTCGGAACTCAATGACTATGCGGAGAACCTGATCGCGCCTAGCCTGTCCACCTTGCCTGGCGTGGCGCAGGTGACGGTGAACGGCCAGAAGCGTTTTGCCGTGCGTATCCGCGCCAAGTCCGAGCTGATGAACGCGCGTAACATGACGCTCGACGAATTGCAGCAGGCGATCAAATCGGCCAACGCGAATACCCCGCTCGGTATCCTCGATGGCCCTAGCCAGACCCTGACCATACAGGGCAACGCCCAGTTGATGAAGGCGGCCGAATTCGCCGAACTGATCATTGCCCAGCGCAACGGCCAGCCCGTGCGCCTGAAAGATGTGGCGACGGTTGAAGACAGCTTCCAGTCCGTCAAGACGGCCGGTAGCTACAACGGCGAGCGCTCCATCGTATTGCTGGTGATGCGCCAGCCTGATGCGAATACCGTGCAGGTGGTCGATGGCGTGCGCCGTCTGCTGCCGCGCTTCAAGAATCAGGTGCCGGCTTCCATCAACATCAATCTGGTCAACGACCGTTCCGTGTCGATCCGCGAAGCGATTCACGACGTGAACCTGACGCTGGCACTGACCATCTTCCTCGTAGTGATGGTGATCTTCCTGTTCCTGCGCCGTGCGGCGGCCACCTTCATTCCGGCCATCACCATGCCGATTTCGCTGCTGGGCGCGCTGGCGCTGCTGTATGCGTTTGGCTATAGCCTCGACAACGTTTCGCTGCTCGGCATCACGCTGGCCGTGGGGCTGGTGGTGGACGATGCCATCGTGGTGCTGGAAAACATCGTGCGCCACATCGAGCTGGGCAAGAAGCCTTTGCAGGCGGCGCTGGTGGGCTCGAAGGAAATGGGTTTTACGATTATTTCGATTTCCGTGTCGCTGGTGGCAGTGTTTATCCCCATCTTCTTCATGCCCGGCGTGATCGGTCTGATGTTCCATGAATTCGCCGTGGTGGTGGGCCTGTCCGTGCTGGTGTCAGCGGCTGTGTCGCTGATGCTGGTGCCTATGCTGGCCAGCCGTTTGCTGCCGGCCGACGCGGTTGATCCCGAGCACGACAAGGGCGGCTTTATCGGCCGCTGGTTCGAGGCCGGCTTCACGGCTCTGCGCAACAGCTATGTGCGCACGCTGGATGTGGCGCTGCACCACCGCTACATCGTGCTCTTGGCGGCACTGGGCACGTTTGCGCTGACGGCGGCGCTGTACATCACGATACCGAAAGGCTTCTTCCCCGAGGAAGATCTGGGCCAGATCCGCGTCAACACGGAAGCGTCGGAAGATATTTCGTCTTCGGCCTTGCAGGAGCTGCAGGAACGCGTCGCTGCCGTGATCCAGAAAGATCCCAACGTACAGGATGTGACCTCGTTTGTCGGTGGCGGTAACAGTGGCCGTATGTTCCTCGTGCTCAAGCCGCGCAACGAGCGCAAGAGCATGCCGGAAGTACTCGATAGTCTGCGCAAGGCCACCAAGGCTGTGCCCGGCATCGCTGTCTACCTGAGTCCCGTGCAGAATCTGCAGCTTGGTGGCCGCCAGTCCAAGAGCCGCTACCAGTACACGCTGCAATCGGTCAGCCCCGGTGCCTTGAACGAGTGGGCGCAGAAATACCTCGACCAGCTGCGTGCCGATCCCGATTTCCGCGATGTCACCAGCGATTCGCAGAACCGCGGCCTGCAGGCTACGCTGAAGATAGATCGCGACAAGGCCAACAACCTCGGCGTGGCCATCGGCGATATCCGCACGGCGCTGTATCTGGCCTTCGGCGAGCGTCAGGTATCGACCATCTATACGCCCGCAGCCAGCTACAACGTGATTCTGGAAGCGGCCACTTCCGACCGCCAGTTCGATGATGCGCTGACCCGTATCTCGGTGCGCAACAAGACGGGCGCGCTGGTACAACTGTCCAGCTTTGCCACGGTGGAGCGCACGGTGGGGCCGACGGCCGTCAACCATCAGGGCCAGTTGCAGGCCATCACGCTGTCCTTCAATCTGGCGCCCGATGTGCCGCTGGGTAAAGCCACGGCCAAGATCGACAAGATGGGACTGGACATGCATTTGCCGCCATCCATCATCACCAACTATGGCGGCGATGCCGCCGTGTTCCAGAGTTCGCAGGGCAGCCAACTGATCCTGATCATCGCGGCACTGGGCGTGATCTACGTGCTGCTGGGCGTGCTGTATGAAAGCTATATCCACCCACTGACGATTCTGGCCGGTCTGCCTTCGGCCGCCGTGGGTGCGCTGCTGACGCTGCGCCTGTTCAATCTGGATCTGACCATGATCGCCATCATCGGTATCCTGATGCTGATCGGTATCGTCAAGAAGAACGCCATCATGATGATCGACTTTGCCCTGCACGTGCAGCGTAACGAAGGCCGCGCGCCGGCCGATGCGATCCGCGAAGCCTGTATCCTGCGCTTCCGCCCGATCATGATGACCACCATGGCCGCGCTGATGGGCGCGTTGCCGATCGCGCTGGGTCTGGGGGCGGGCGCCGAACTGCGCCAGCCGCTGGGTCTGGCCGTCGTAGGCGGACTGATCTTCTCGCAAGTGATTACGCTCTACATCACGCCCGTGATCTACCTGTTCCTCGACAAATACAGCGGTACGGGCCCCATGAGCGACGAGGAGCTGGCCGGCAAACCTGTGCCGACAGTCCATGCGGTCGAATTGAAAGCCGTCAGTACGGCCAAGCATTGAGCAGTGACAACTAGCCGGGCGACGGTTTCTTTATCATAGGAAAGGTGACTATGAGAAAGGACGGTCGCCCATGCAGCGCTATAGTGTCGCCATCATCGGCATGGGGCCACGCGGCCTGAGTGTGCTGGAACGGCTCGCGGCGCTGTGCGGCCATACGGGGCTGGCGCTCGACATCACGGTGATAGAGCCGGGCCCGTGCGGCGCCGGCGTGCACGACCCCGAACAATCGCGCCATCTGCTAATCAATACGCTGGCCAGTCAGGTCACGCTGTTTCCGCTGCATGGCAGTGTGCGCTACTCCACTATCTGCCCAACGCCCAGCCTGACGGAATGGGCACGCCAGCAAGGCTATCGCCGCTACGAGGACGGCGGCTATGCCACGCACTGTGACAGTGGCCATGTTGCTGGCAGCAGCATCAGCGATGGCGATTATCTGCCGCGCGGTTTGCTGGGCGCCTATCTGTGCTGGGCCTATGCCCAACTGGCCGCAGCCTTGCCCGCTTGCGTCATTCTGCAGCAGCACAGCGCCAGTGCCTGCGATCTGACTCTGCAGGCTGATGGCCAGTGGGCCGTCATGCTGGACAGCGGCGCCGTGGTGCGCAGCCACTTCGTATTTATCACCACGGGACATGACCGCCAGCAGCCCGACCCCGAGCAGGAAGAACTGGAAGGTTTCGTGCGGCAGCACAGCGCACGCAATCGACAGTTAGCGCTGGTGCGCGAACTGTATCCGGCCACCCAGTTGCAGCGGATAGCCGCCGGCACGCAGGTGGCCATACAGGGACTGGGCTTATGTGCCCACGATGTGCTGGCCGAGCTGACGCTGGGGCGGGGCGGCCGCTATTTGCCGCACAACACCAGCCATGGTGCAGGCTTGCGCTATCTGCCGTCCGGCGCCGAACCACGTTTGACGCTGTGCTCGCGCCTATGCCTGCCCGCAGCGGCGCGCGGCCTGAACCAGAAAGGGCTGGCTGGCCGCCATGCGGCCCAGTATTTCACCCCGCAGGCACTGGCCGCGCTGCGTGCCCGCGCCCAGTTGCGCGACGGCAGTCCACAGCTCGATTTCGAACGCGACGTATTGCCTTTGCTGCAGCGGGAAATGGCGTGGGTGTACCGCAGCACGCTGGCCGGTCATGCGCTCGATCCGCAACGCTTTGTGCTGACGGCCGGTGATGCGGCCCAGATCATGCGCTGGCTGTTCCCGCTGCAGCAGCGCCGCTTTGCCACGCTGGGACAGTTCCGTCACTACGTACACGATTGGCTGTTGCGTGATCTGGCGGCAGCCCAGCAAGGCAATCTGGGCAATGCCTGCAAGGCCGCGCTGGACGTGTTGCGCGACTGCCGCGCCACCTTGCAGGCGGCGCTGGAATTCGGTGGCCTGACACCGGCTTCGCACCGCCAGTTCCTGCAACGCTACCATCCGGCCATCAACCGCATGGCCTACGGCCCGCCACTGCGGCGCAACCAGCAGTTGCTGGCGCTGATGGAGGCGGGAATCGTGCAGTGGCTGGCCGGCCCCGGCTGCCATATCGAGACGGATGCGGCCAGCGCCCGTTTCCAGTTGTGCACGCCGCTGGCCAGTGGCTGGGTCCGGCAGGGCGCGGATGTGCTGGTGGTGGCACGGCTGGCGGGCTTTTTTCCCTTCCAGACAACATCCTTACTCATCCGTAATATGCTGGCGCGAGGGCTCGCGCGGCCTTACCAAAATGGCGATTTTCACCCGGGCGGGCTGGATATCGATGGCGCCAGCCAGTTGCTAGATCGGCAAGGGCAGGTCTGTCCGCGCCTGTGGGCGCTGGGCTTTCCCGTCGAGGGCGCGCACTACTACACCCATGCTTTACCGAGGCCGGGGCTGGTTTCACGCGTGGTGCAGGATGCCGAGCGCTGCGTGCTGGCGCTGGCTCAGCAATTGCTGCCGCAGCACCAGTATGGGGCAGTTTGTAACGCCGGCTGATACATACGGTAACATCCTTCAAGGCGGGGAACTTGTAAGCTAGCAGCGCTAGCATGGCGGGTATAGTCTGCTTGCGCTCCGGTTCCCAAAACAGCGCGACTCTGGCACTATGGCCGCACTTTTGTCGTCGCCCCCTTCAAGGTTTGTTATTTTGCATCACGATCCTCACATCCACACTGCGCGTTCCGAGTATTGCGAAGCATGCGGACAGCGCCTGCCGGCTTCGGTCGGCTACGGTACGTGGGAGAGCGAAAACAAGCCCAACCGCATCGGTATCGGCATTTCGATAGCCCTGCACTTGCTTGGTGTGCTGTACTACTTCCTTGCACCTGCGCCCGAGCGCAAGCATGCGGCGCCGCCCAAGGGCGGGGTGATGGTCTACATCGAGCCGCAGAAGGACAAGAGCCCGAACAAGCCGCAGCCCAAGAAGATCGAAGTGGCCAAGGCGGCCAAACCGCCGCCGCCACCGAAGCAGATTACCCAGCGCGATACGCCGGCCACCACGCGGCCCAAGCTGGAAACCTATGTGCCGCCCGTGCAGGCCACCATGACGCCGCCGCCGGAACAGGATATGTCGGAGATGATCGCCAAGCGCCGTGCCGCGCGCGAAGCCAACAACCCGCAACCGGCACCACCGGCACCGGCGGAATCGGAAAACGAACGCGCGCTGCGTATCGCCAAAGCCAACATCGCCGGCGCACAAGGCCGCTCGGCCGGTGGCGACCGCGATGACACGGGCGGTATCTTCTCGGTCGATAAGAGCTACCACAGCGCGGAAGTGAAGTTCCGCGGCTGGAATACCAACTTCAAGCGCAACTGGCTGCAGCAGATCCACGTCGAGCAGGGCGCCGAGCAGGATATCGAGACGGCCGTGGTCAAGGAAATGATCAAGGTGATCCGCAAAGAGAAGCAGGGCGACTTCCCGTGGGAGTCGCGGCGTCTGGGTAAAGTCGTGACGCTGAGTGCGCGCAAGGAAGACGAAAAGGAACTGATCGCCTTCCTGCTGAAAGAAATGTTCCCCGAATATACCCGGGGATCGGCCCGTTAAGCCTGTGCCTGCGCCTTGAGCAGACGGGCGATGTCACGCGCGAAGTAGGTCAGCACACCGTTGGCGCCTGCGCGCTTGAAGGCCAGCATGGATTCCATCATCACCTTGTCGTGATCGAGCCAGCCGTTCTGCGCGGCGGCCTTGATCATCGCGTATTCGCCGCTGACCTGATAGGCAAAGGTCGGCACCTTGAATTCATCTTTCACGCGGCGTACCACGTCCAGATACGGCATGCCGGGCTTGACCATCACCATGTCGGCACCTTCTGCCAGATCGAGGCCCACTTCGCGCAGCGCTTCGTCGCTGTTGGCCGGGTCCATCTGGTAGGTGTTCTTGTCGCTCTTGCCCAGATTTTTGGCCGAACCCACGGCATCGCGGAACGGGCCGTAGAAGGCCGAAGCGTATTTGGCCGAGTAAGCCATGATGCGGGTATGGATGTAGCCGTGGGCTTCCAGTGCAGCGCGCACGGCGCCGATCCGGCCATCCATCATGTCCGATGGTGCCACCACATCCACGCCGGCAGCAGCATGGCACAGCGCCTGACGTACCAGCATGTCGGTGGTGACGTCGTTGATCACATAGCCGTTTTCATCGATCAGGCCATCCTGACCGTGGCTGGTGTAAGGGTCGAGCGCGATATCGGTCAGGATGCCCAGTTCAGGGTGGGCCTGCTTCAGTGCCCGCACGGCGCGTGGTACCAGACCCTCAGGATTGGTGGCTTCCACGCCGTCCGGGGTTTTCTTGCTACCGTCGATCACCGGGAACAGCGCCAGCACGGGAATGCCCAGTGCGACGCATTCGGCTGCGACTTCCAGCAGCAGATCGACCGACACTCGTTCCACGCCCGGCATCGAAGCGACCGGCTCGCGCTGCTGCGTGCCTTCGAGAATAAACACGGGGTAGATCAGGTCCGAGGCCGTCACATTGTTCTCGCGCATCAGTGCGCGCGAGAATGGATCACGCCGCATACGGCGCATACGGACATTGGGAAACTGGGCAGAAACGTGAGGATGAGTCATTGCGTTACTTCCTTGATGGATTAAGGGGCAAACTTAATAAGGGGAAACTACAACTTAGTCGGCTGGTGGCGCGTCGTCTGCGGCGCCAGCGGGCGCTGCATCGGCGTCAGTGTCGTCACTGAGGCCGGCCAGTTCGAGGATCTTGTCATTGGCTTCGTCGATGCCGACCCGTTTGAGGGCCGAGAATAGCTGCACGGTGAACGGGAAACCTACACCATCTTCATCCACATAGCTTTCCAGTTTGGCCTTGGCCTGACGCAGCACATTGACCATTTCGTTACGGTTGAGTTTATCAACCTTGGTCAAAATACAATGGATAGGCTTGCCCGTCGGGGCGAACCATTCGAGCATCTGTACATCAAGTTCCGTGAACGGGCGACGCGAATCCATGATCAGGATCAAGGCGGCCAATTGTTCGCGGCGCTGCACATAGTCACCGAGCAGTCGTTGCCAGTGTAATTTTGCCGAGCCGGAAACCTCGGCATAACCGTAGCCAGGCAGGTCGACCAGCAGGGCCTCGATCTCGTCCACGATGGTGGGGTCTTTACGGTGCTGCGCCACATGGGCGCCACCGATGGAGAAGTAGTTAATATGCTGGGTGCGGCCCGGTGTCTTGGATGCGAAGGCCAGACCTTTCTGGTTGCACAGGATGTTAATGGCGGTCGATTTACCGGCGTTGGAGCGACCCGCAAAGGCGATTTCCGGCACTTTGGTGTCGGGTAATTCGCGCAATTGGTTGACGGTCGTGAAGAAGCGGGCTTGCCAGAGTTTGGACATGGGAATGGGGGAAATGCAACAAAAGGGAGCAAATATGCTGGAAAGCTATTGTACAATGAGTAGTTACGAAGCGGCGCTAACCCAGCCTGTGGCCTTGGTGTTAGTCTAGCTTGCGACCAAACTTTTTTGAGGGTGCCTGAATGAATCGTGCGTTTTCACCGTTTGTAAAATCCCTGCTGGTGGCCGTACTGGCTGTGAGCGCAACTGCCCACGCTGAGGACAAAAAACCAGCGCACGCAGAACCTGCGGCACTGAAGGGCGATGCCGCCAAAGGTAGCACCCTGTTCGGTAGCGGCGACGCTGGCCGCGGTCTGCCAGCCTGCGTATCGTGCCACGGTGAAGGCGGCAACTCGACCATCACGGTCAATCCTAAACTGGCAGGCCAGAGCGCCGGCTACCTGAACAAGCAGTTGGTGAACTTCACCACCCCTGAGCGTAACCAGCCGGTGATGACCACCTACGCCAAAATGCTGACCGATCAGGAAAAGCTGGACATCGCCACCTATCTGGCAGCCCAGGCTTCCAAGCCTAACGCCGCCAAGAACAAGGACACGGTAGAAATCGGCAAGAAGATCTATCGCGGCGGTATCGCCGAGAAGAACGTGCCAGCCTGCGCCAGCTGCCACGGCGCCACCGGTGCCGGCATCCCTGTGCAATACCCACGGCTGGCTGGCCAGCATCAGGACTACACGGTAGCCCAGCTGGGTCTGTTCAAGGCTGATGGCCGTAAAAACAGCCCGCAGATGACCACCATCGCCAAGCGCATGACGGAAGACGAAATGAAAGCCGTGGCTGACTACGTCGCCGGCTTGAAGTAATCACCACCTCGGCCCCGCTCTCGGGCGGGACCGCATGGCCATAAAAAAAGGGCGGCAGCGTAAGCGGGCTGCCCTTTTTGTTGTTATGCTGCCGTCAGCACATTTTTCGAGAAACCTTTCCTAGCATGAGCAGCAGCCCCAGCACTTCCGGTATTGCCGTAAAAACCCGTCGTCCCCTGATCGGCGAATTGATCGAGCTCATTTCTTCGATGCGCTTTGCGATCGCTTTGCTGGCCATGATCGCCATTGCCGCCGTGGTCGGCACGGTGATGAAGCAGAACGAGGCGACCAATAACTACATCAACCAGTTCGGTCCGTTCTGGTTCGAAGTGTTCCGCAAGCTGGGCCTGTATGCCGTGTACTCGGCCTGGTGGTTCTTGCTGTTGATGGGCATGCTGGTGACGTCCACCACGCTGTGCATCATGCGCAATACGCCCAAGATGCTGCGCGATATGCGCAGCTGGCGCGAGAACGTGCGCGCTAGCTCGCTGCTGAACTTCCACCACAAGATGCAATGGCGTGCGCCGCTGGCACGCACGGCGCTGGCCCAGCAGAGCGCGGCGCGGCTGGCCGATGCCGGTTATGCCGTGAAAACCGTGGAGCGCGATGGCGGCACGCTGGTGGCCGCCAAACGCGGCGCTGGTAACAAGTTCGGCTACATCTTCGCCCACGCGGCCATCGTGGTGATCTGTATCGGCGGCCTGCTCGATTCGGACATGCCGATCCGGGCGCAGGAATGGTTCGCCGGCAAAGTGCCGTTCAATGGCTCGGGCCTGATTGCCAATGTGCCGGCGCAGAGCCGTTTGAGCACCTCCAACCCTAGTTTCCGTGGCAATACGCTGGTGCCGGAAGGCGCCACCAGCGACAGCGCGATTCTGAACCGTCCTGATGGCGTACTGATCCAGGATTTGCCGATCACTATTTCGCTGAAAAAATTCACCGTCGATTTCTACACCACGGGCATGCCCAAGCTGTTCGCCTCCGAAGTGGAAGTGCGCGACAACGTGAGTGGCGAAAAGGTCAATGCTGTGATCGAAGTTAACAAGCCGCTGATCTTCAAAGGGCTGGCCATCTACCAGTCCAGCTTCGACGACGGTGGTAGTAAGCTGAAACTGACAGGCTTCCCCATGGCTGGTGGCAGCAGCACCACGTTTGCCCTGAATGGCGAAGTGGGCACCTCGACACCACTCGGTGATGCCTACACGGTGGAATGGACGGGCTTCCGCGCGTTCAACGTGGAAAACATGGGTAATACGCAAGACCCGCGCGCCGTGACCAAGGGTGAAAGTCTGGAGCAGACGCTGAGCGCCACACTCGACAAGCACACGGGCTCGGCTGCGCGCAATGCCAACAACAAGGACATGAAGAACGTCGGCCCCAGCTTTACCTACAAGCTGCGCGACAAGAACGGTCAGGCACGCGAGTACCAGAACTATATGCAGCCCATCCAGATTGATGGCGCCACCATGTATCTGGCCGGCATGCGTAACAGCCCGTCCGATCCGTTCACCTATCTGCGCATACCGGCCGATGATGAACACGGCCTGAAGGACTGGATGCGTCTGCGCGCTGCGCTGAATACCCCGGCCCTGCGCACGGAGGCGGCCCAGCGCTATGCGCGCCGTGCGGCGCCCCAATCGGCCAACGCCCAGCAGATCCAGCTGCAGCTACAGGCTTCGGCCGACAAGAGCCTGTCCATCTTCGCCGGTGACGGCAAAGTGGGCGGCTTTGTGGCCATCTCGCGCTTCCTCGAGAAGATCCCGGCGGCCGAGCAGGAAAAAGCCGCCGATGTGTTCATGAAAATCCTCAACGGCACGCTGTGGGAACTGTGGCAGGTGGCGCGCGCCCAGGATGGTCTGGCACCCGCCACACCGGATCAGAACCATGCGCGCTTCCTGCAACTGGCCACCAATGCCCTGTCGGACGGCTATTTCTACGGCGCGCCTATCTATCTGCAACTTGATGACTTTACTCAGGTGCAAGCCTCGGTCTTCCAGATAACCCGCTCGCCCGGCAAAAATGTCGTCTATCTGGGCTGTTTGTTCCTCGTGATCGGTGTATTCTCCATGTTCTACATCCGCGAGCGCCGCCTGTGGATCTGGATTACCGACCATGCCGATGGCGCCGAAGCCCTGATGGCCATGAGTACCCAGCGCAAAACGCTGGACTTCGAACGCGAATTTGAGAACCTGAAAGAAAAACTGCCGCAATCGGCGTGAGCTTTTTAGCCACGTTGACCGGCAGGGACGGAGAAAGAAGATGGAACTGACCCAATCGAGCCAGACCTACACGCAAGCGCCCGGCTATTTCAAACGCCTGACGCTGCTGGACTGGGTATTCGGCCTGGCACTGGTGGCCGCCTCGCTGTTCGGCCTGAGCCGCTACGGCCGGTATATGGACGTCTACGAGCAGGGCATCCTGCTGGCGGCGGCGCCCACGTTTGCGGCGCTGGGCTGGCACTGGAAACCGGCGCGCTGGCTGATGCCGCTGGTGGCGCTGCTGTCGCTGGGTGCGATTGCCATGTATGGCGGCGTACTCGATAACGGCACCAAGAAATTCTGGTTGCGCATGATGCTGTCCAGCCAGTCGGCGATTCTGTGGATGAGCATGATGTTCATCCTGTCCACGCTGTTCTACTGGGTGGGCATGCTGGGCCGTTCGACCGTCGCTTTCAGCATCGGTAACAAGCTGTGCTGGGCTGCCGTCATACTGGGCCTGACGGGCATGATGGTGCGCTGGTACGAGTCCTACCTGATCGGCACGGACGTGGGCCACATCCCCGTCTCCAATCTGTACGAAGTGTTCGTGCTGTTCGCCCTGATCACGGCCATGTTCTACCTGTACTTCGAACAGCGCTACGCCACCAGCCAGATGGGCGCCTTCGTCACGCTCGTGATCACGGCAGCCATTGCCTTCCTGTTCTGGTACACCAACACCCGCGATGCGGCCGAAATCCAGCCGCTGCTGCCGGCCCTGCAAAGCTGGTGGATGAAAATCCACGTACCGGCCAACTTCATCGGCTATGGCAACTTCTCGCTGGCGGCCATGGTGGCTGCCGCCTATCTGCTGAAAACCTCGGGTTATCTGGTCGACCGTCTGCCTTCGGCCGAAGTGCTGGATGACGTGATGTACAAAGCCATTTCGGCCGGTTTCGCCTTCTTCACCATCGCCACCATTCTCGGTGCGCTGTGGGCGGCGGAAGCCTGGGGTGGCTACTGGTCGTGGGACCCGAAAGAAACCTGGGCGCTGATCGTGTGGCTCAACTATGCAGCCTGGCTGCACATGCGCTTGATGACGGGCCTGCGTGGCCGTCCGGCTGCCTGGTGGGCGCTGGTGGGCCTGCTGGTGACGACCTTTGCTTTCCTTGGCGTCAACATGTTCCTGTCCGGTCTGCACTCCTACGGCAAGCTTTAATTTAGGCCTAAACAACGGCTGGCGAAGAATGGTGTAAGGTTGCGTTTTGCCGCGCGACTAAGGTTGGAGACTGACAGTGAGCGCAGTCTTAGTTCTTAGTAAATACCTTGACCACCACAGGAGCCAGCATGTTGATCAAACGTAGTCCGAACGGCATCGAACTGCCGTTTTCCTCGGAAATCACCCCGCGCGCCGTCTACGAAGGTCGGCGTGACTTCATCCGCCAGTTGGCCGTCGGCGCCATCGGCAGCGCCGCGCTGATGGAAATGGCCCAGCGCGAAGCGTTTGCGCAGGGCGTGCGTCCCAAACTGGCGGGCAAGCTCAATCCCGCGTATTCGGCGCTGGACAAGCCCACGCCCTACAAGGACGCGACGAGCTACAACAATTTCTACGAATTCGGCACCGACAAGAGCGAGCCGGCCATGTATGCGGGCACGCTGAAAACCCATCCGTGGACGGTCAGCATCGAGGGCGAAGTGAAAAAGCCCCTGACGTTCGATCTGGACAGCCTGCTGAAACTGGCGCCGCTGGAAGAGCGCGTGTATCGCCTGCGCTGCGTGGAAGGTTGGTCCATGGTGATCCCGTGGGTAGGTTATTCGTTCTCCGAACTCATGAAAAAGGTCGAACCGACCAGCAACGCCAAATACGTGGAATTCATTTCGCTGGCCGACAAAAAGCAGATGCCCGGCGTAGGCAGCCGCGTGCTGGACTGGCCTTACACGGAAGGTTTGCGCATCGACGAAGCGGCGCATCCGCTGGCGCTGCTGACCTTGGGCATGTATGGCGAAGTGCTGCCCAACCAGAACGGTGCGCCCGTGCGCATGGTACTGCCGTGGAAGTACGGCTTCAAATCGGCCAAGTCCATCGTCAAGATCCGCTTCGTGCGCGAACAGCCGCGTACCTCGTGGAATCTGTCGGCGCCCAATGAATACGGCTTCTATTCGAATGTGAATCCCGAAGTGGATCACCCGCGCTGGTCGCAGGCCTCCGAGCGCCGCATCGGTGAAGACGGCTTCCTCGCGCGCAAACGCAAGACCCTGATGTTCAACGGCTATGCCGACGTGGCGCCGCTGTATGCAGGCATGGACCTGAAGAAGTTCTACTAAGCCATGGCCGTGCAACTGACTGCGCGCCAGCTAGGCTGGCTCAAGGGCGTACTGTTTGTGCTGGCGCTGCTTCCGCTTGCGCGCATGGTTTATCTGACGGTGACGGGGCAACTGGTGGAACCGCTGGAGTTCATCACGCGCGGCACGGGCGACTGGACGCTGTACCTGCTCACCGTAACGCTCGCGATTACGCCTGCGCGGCGCCTGACGGGCTGGAACTGGCTGGTCAAACTGCGCCGCATGGCGGGGCTGTATGTGTTCTTCTACGGCCTGCTGCACTTCCTCACCTTCCTGTGGTTCGATCACTTCTTCGACGTGCAGGAAATGTGGAAAGATGTGCTCAAGCGGCCGTTTATCACAGTGGGCTTTATCGCCTTCGTGCTGCTGATACCGCTGGCCGTGACGAGCACCAACGGCATGATGCGCCGGCTGGGCGGCAAGGCCTGGCAGCGGCTGCACCAGCTGATATACGTGATCGCGCCGCTGGCCGTGCTGCACTTCTGGTGGATGAAGGCGGGCAAGCACCTGCTGGGCCAGCCCATCCTATTCGCCTGCATCGTCGCAGGCCTGCTGCTATTCCGCCTGAATGGCAAGTACCAACTATTTGGGGTCAGGTCGGGCAAAGTGTAAGTGTCAGGTCGGGCATTGGTGCGTTTCTTGAGAATTCTCAAAGATCGACACCTTGCCCGACCTGACCCCGCAGTGGGTTAGGCGAGGCGCGATTCCAGCGCGTACAGGTCGGCCGGATTTTCGCGCTTGCGCACTTCGTGGCTGCTGCTGCCGTCAACGATGACTTCGGCCGCACGGCCACGCGTGTTGTAGTTGGAGGACATGGTCATGCCGTAGGCGCCGGCGCAGTGCATCACCAGCAGATCGCCGGCCTGCACGGCCAGTGCACGGTCACGTGCCAGCCAGTCGCCCGATTCGCAGATCGGGCCCACCACGTCGTAGGTCTGGGCCTCGCTCTGGCCTTGCACCACGGGCTGCATATCCATCCACGCCTGATACAGGGTAGGGCGCGACATATCGTTCATGGCTGCATCGACGATGCAGAAGTTCTTTTCTTCGCCGTGCTTGAGGTATTCCACGCGGGTCAGCAGCACGCCCGTGTCGCCCACGATGGAGCGGCCCGGTTCGAAAATGACCTTGATCGGTACACCGGCGTGACGCTCGGCGCGCCATGCGTCGATACGGGCAAACAGACGGCCCAGATAGTCGCCCACGGGCACAGGGTCGGCTTCGCCCGCTTCACCGTACTGGATGCCGATGCCGCCACCGATGTCGAGGTGGTGCAGAACGATGCCTTCGCTGCCGAGCTGGTCGATCAGCTCGATCAGGCGGTCCAGCGCTTCCAGCAGCGGCGCGTCGTCCAGCAACTGCGAGCCGATGTGGCAGTCGATGCCGGTCACTTCCAGATGCGGCAGCTTGGCAGCCGTACGATAGGTTGCCAGCGCATCGTCGAAGGCTACGCCGAACTTGTTGGCCTTCAGGCCGGTGGCGATGTAAGGGTGGGTCTTGGCATCCACGTTAGGGTTGACGCGCAGCGAGATGCGCGCCGTCTTGCCCATCGCGCCCGCTACTTCGTTCAGGCGGTGCAGTTCGGGGATGGATTCCACGTTGAAGCACAGGATGTCGTGGGTCAGCGCCAGTTGCATTTCAGCCACGCTCTTGCCCACGCCCGAGAAAATCACTTTGCGCGGGTCGCCGCCGGCCGCCAGCACGCGCAGCAGTTCGCCGCCCGAAACGATGTCGAAACCGGCACCCTGACGGGCCAGCAGGTCGAGGATGGCCAGATTCGAGTTGGCCTTCATGGCATAGCACACCAGCGCATCGCGGCCGGCGCAGGCGTCGGCGTAGGAAGCGAAATTGGCCAGCAGGGCTGCCTTGGAATACACGTAGGTCGGAGTGCCGAACTGCTCGGCCACGGCGGCCAGCGACACGCCTTCAGCGTGCAGCACGCCATTAACATAGGAAAAATGCGACGAATTTTGCGACATAAGCTTTACTGTTGAGGGGCGGTAGGGGGAGTCGGTGCCGCTGCCGCATCACCGCTCTTGGCTGGTTTGGCGGGCGGAATCTTGGGCAGATACAGCGGGCCGGGTTGGCCGCACGCGCTCAGCAAGACGGTCAGGCACAGGGTAGCTATGCCAATAACAAAACGGAAACTGGACTTCACGATAGAATCACGCTTGAAGGTTAGATTAATTGCTTAAACATGGAGTGTAGCATGGGCGAATCAGAATTCCTGGCGCAGGCCGACGCCACCTTGAGCCGGATTGCACTGGCCCTCGATGAATTGAACGACGAAGGCATGATCGATGTCGAGTGCAGCCGCAGTGGCAATGTGCTGGAAATCGAGTTTATCGACAATGGTTCCAAGATCATCGTCAACAGTCAGGCCGCCATGCAGGAAATGTGGGTGGCTTCCCGTTCGGGCGGCTACCACTACCGCATGCGCGATGGCAAATGGCACAACACGCGTGACGACAGCGAACTCTTCAGCGCGCTGTCCGAAATGGTCAGCGCGCAGGGTGGTGCGCCAGTGTGCCTGGAAGGCTGCTCAGAATAATTCGTTCTTCACCGCGTCCCTGGCCTTTTCATCGGCCGGGGTCACGCGGCTGCCGCCATCGATATTCGGCACACCCGTACCGGGCGGGTTCTCCGCATAGTAGTACTCGTCGCCGATCAACATCACGCCTTCGGGCACCGCACGTTCCTCGATAGGGATATTCTTCAGCGCCTTCTGCATATAGCTGATCCAGATCGGCAGGGCCAGACCGCCACCCGTTTCGCGGTTACCCAGATTCTTGGGCTGGTCGTAACCTATCCACGCCACCCCCACCAGATGCGGCTGATAGCCGGCAAACCACGCATCGATGGAATCATTGGTGGTGCCCGTCTTGCCCGACAGGTCAGGGCGTTTCAGCACCAGCGCCTTGGTGGCCGTACCGAAGCGCACCACGTCTTTGAGCATGCTGTCCATCAGGAAGGCGTTGCGTTCGTCGATCACGCGGTTGGCTTCATCGCCGGCCTTGTCAGGACGGGCTTGCGACAGCACCTTGCCGTTGGCATCCGTCACGCGCGAAATCAGGTAAGGGTTGACCTTGTAACCGCCGTTGGCAAACACCGCGTAGGCACCGGCCATCTGCAGCGGCGTCACGTTGCCTGCACCCAGAGCCAGCGTCAGATAGGGCGGGTTCTTGTCGGCGTCGAAGCCGAAGCGCGTGCTGTACTCCTGCCCGTATTTCGCGCCTATGCGGTGCAGGATGCGAATCGAGATCATGTTCTTGGACTTGGTTAAGCCCTTACGCATGGTCATCGGCCCTTCATACTTGCCGTCGTAGTTCTTCGGCTCCCATGCCTGCCCGCCCGTCTGGCCGGCATCAAAGGAAATCGGCGCATCGTTGATGATGGTAGCGGGCGACAGGCCGCGCTCCAGCGAAGCGGAGTAGATGAACGGTTTGAACGAAGAACCGGGCTGGCGCCATGCCTGCGTGACGTGATTGAATTTGCTGCGGTTGTAATCGAAGCCGCCCACCATGGCCTTGATGGCGCCATCGTGAGTATCGGCCGCAACGAAGGCCGATTCGATTTCTGGCATCTGGGTGACGAACCAGTCCTTCCCTTCCTGCATCACACGGATGACGGCGCCACGGCGGATGCGCTTGTTCGGCGCGGCCTTGTCGGACAGCCACGAACGGCCCATTTCCAGCCCCGGCCCCGTGATCTTGATTTCTTCGCCAGTGGCAGTGACGGCCGTGATCTGCTGCGGCGTGGCCGCCAGCACCATGGCGGCGATGATGTCGTCGCTATCAGGATGGTCGGCCAGTTCCGTTTCGATGGCGTCGTCCGCCTCTTCCTTGTTCTGCGGGATGTCGATATAGGCTTCCGGCCCGCGGTAGGCGTGGCGCTTCTCGTAGTCCATCACGCCTTTGCGCAGCGCCAGATAGGCGGCATCCTGATCGGCCTTGGTAATGGTGGTGAACACGTTCAGGCCGCGCGTATAAGTGTCTTCCTTGAACTGTTCGTACACTAGCTGGCGTGCCATCTCGGCCACGTATTCGGCATGCACGCCGAATTCGCTGCTATCGGTCTTGACCTTGAGCTGCTCGGCCTTGGCCGCTTCGAACTGTTTGTCGGTGATGTAGCCCAGATCGTGCATGCGCTGCAGGATGTATTGCTGGCGCGTGCGCGCGCGTTTCGGGTTGACTACGGGGTTGTAGGCCGATGGCGCTTTCGGCAGGCCGGCCAGCATGGCCGCTTCCGCCACCGTCAGTTCCTTGAGCGATTTGCCGAAATAGATCTGGGCGGCCGAGGAGAAGCCGTAGGCGCGCTGGCCCAGATAGATCTGGTTCATATACACCTCGAGAATCTGGTCCTTGCTCAGATTCTTCTCGATCTTCCATGCGAGCAGCATCTCGTACAGTTTGCGCTTGAGCGTCTGTTCGCTGGACAGGAAGAAGTTACGCGCCACCTGCTGGGTAATAGTCGAAGCCCCCTGTTTGGCGCCGCCTGTGGCATTGTGCACGGCCGCACGCAGGATGCCCGTGTAATCCACGCCGCCGTGTTCATAGAAACGGTCATCTTCAATGGCCAGCACGGCCTTCTTCATCACGTCGGGAATCTCGCGGATGTGCACGAGGTTGCGTCGCTCTTCGCCGAACTCGCCGATCAGCACATTATCGGCCGAGAATATCCGCAGCGGCATCTTGGGCCGGTAGTCGGTCAGCGTATCGAGCTCGGGCAGATTGGGGTAGGCCATGGCCAGCCCGAATACCACCAGCAAAATCCCGCCCAGACCCAGTCCGGCCACGGCAAAAGCGGCCTGCATCAGGAAACGTGTTGCAGGTTTACCCTGTTTTACCGAATTTGTTGCGTCCGGAGGCGAAGAATTTGAAGATGTACTCATGCAATGCATTCTCTTGGTGGCGTGTGCGGGCCATTATAAGCGAGCGCCAATGCTGGCGGCACTTCGCGCCTGATAGTCGAAAATATTTCCAGTGAGCAATAAAACAACTGAATTGTTTTTGCTTCTACAGAGACGCACAAAAATGTGGCATAAGGGGTACAAATATGCAATTGTGCGCAGAAGAAATACCTTTACACTTAAATTGACAGGAATTAATGTACGGTCTTACCTTCCCCATCTAAATACTGGTTTTCAAACGAGTTCCTTTATGCAAACACAACAAATGTTGGGTCGGCGGCTGCCTCGTGCGAATGACGGGGAGGTGACCTCATGATCGATTTTAAGAGCCTGCTGGGCCAGGGCAACCCGCCTTTGGCCGGGGTGGATATCAGCACTTCCAGCATCCGCATGGTCGAGCTGGGACAGGCCGGCAAGGACGGCTACCGGCTTGAGCGCTACGCCAGCGAAGCGCTGCCACGTGGCGCTGTGGTCGATGGCAATATCGAGAATCTGGAACAAGTGGTCGATGCGCTGCGCCGGCTGTGGAAGAAGAGCGGCACGCGCGCCCGTCTGGTGGCGCTGGGCATGCCTTCGGCTGCCGTGATCACCAAAAAGATCGTACTGCCTGCGGGGCTGGAAGAAGACCAGTTGGAAGTGCAGGTGGAATCCGAAGCGAGCCAGTACATTCCGTTTGCGCTCGATGAAGTGAGTCTGGATTTCGATGTGATCGGCCCTGCAGCCAGCGGTCCGGAAGACATCGAAGTCATGCTGGCGGCAGCGCGGCGCGAGAAAGTCGAAGACCGGGTGGCCATCGCCGAAGCTTCGGGCCTCAAACCTACCGTGATGGATATCGAATCGTATGCCGCGCGTGCTGCGCTGGACCGCATCACGGCCCAGCTACCCGATGGCGGCGCGGGCCAGATCGTGGCGCTGTTCCAGATCGGCGCGCAGGTTACGCAGATTTCCGTGCTGCTCGACGGCGTGACCGTGTACGAGCGCGAACAGCCTTTCGGCGGCCAGTTGCTGACGCAGGAGATCGTGCGCAACTACGGCCTGTCCTTCGATGAAGCCGAGGCACGCAAGCGCTCGGGCGATCTGCCGGATGGCTATCACGTCGACGTGCTGATGCCCTTCCTCGAAAGCGCCGCCATGGAAGTGACGCGCGCCATCCAGTTCTTCTACACTTCGACGCCGTACACGCGCATTGACCAGCTATATCTGGCCGGTGGCTGTGCCGTGTTGCCCGGCCTGCTAGAACTGGTCAGCAGCCGTACCCGGATCGCCTGCAATGTGATCTCGCCCTTCCAGGGCATGCAGCTCGGCTCCGCCGTGCGCGAATCGCAGCTGCGCAGCGAGGCGCCAGCTTATCTGGTGGCCTGCGGGCTGGCCTTGCGGAGGTTCGGCTGATGATACGCATAAACCTGCTGCCGCACCGCGAAGAAAAACGCAAACAGAAGAAGTCCGCCTTCTTCGCCCTGCTGACGCTGGGCGGCATCCTCGGCGTGGGTGTGGTGCTGCTGGTGGGCGGCTATAACGCACGCAGCATCTCGATCCAGAATGCGCGCAATCAGGTCATCAAGGAAGCCATATCGGGCCTCGATAAGCAGATCGCGGAGATCGCCACGCTCAAGCAGGAAATCGAAGCGCTGAAGGCGCGCCAGCAGGCCGTAGAAGACCTGCAGGGCGACCGTAACCAGCCCGTGTATCTGCTCGATGAACTGGTGCGTCAGACGCCAGCCGGCGTGTATCTGAAGAGTTTCAAGCAGGAAGGCCAGAAAGTGGCCGTGACGGGCTATGCGCAATCGCAGGAGCGGGTATCGGAACTGCTGCGCAATCTGGCCGGGGTATCGCCATGGCTGGAACGGCCCGATCTGATCGAAGTGAAATCGACCGGACTGGGACAGGGCAAGACCACACGCAAGGTGGTGGAATTCAATCTGCTGGTGTATATCAAGCGGCCGCGCGATCAGGATGCGCCGGCCGGCGGCAAGGCCAAAGCCGGCAATTCCGCCACTAATGCCAATAACGCCAAGGCAGGGGAGCGCTGAACGCCATGGCCAATCTGAATATCAATCTCAACGATCTGGGCGCGCAACTGGCTAGCCAGTTCCGCAATCTGAGTGGCCGTCATCCGGGTCTGTGGCCGGTGGCACCACGGCTGCTGTGCAGCGTGGGCGTGATGGCGGCCGTGATTGGCCTTGGCTATTTCTTCTACTGGAGCAGCCAGTTCGAGGAGCAGGATGCGGGGGCAGCGCGCGAAGTCAAGCTGCGCGAGGAATACCGCCTGAAGACCGCGCAGGCGGTGAATCTGGAAGCACTGCGGGTACAGAAGGTACAGGTGGACCAGTATGTCGACCGGCTGCAGAAACAGCTACCCAGCAAGGCTGAAATGGCCGCGCTGCTGACCGACATCAATCAGGCCGGTTCCGGCCGTGGCCTGCAGTTCGAGCTGTTCAAGCCGGCGCAAGTGGTGGTGCGCGACTACTATGCCGAGCTGCCCATTGATATCCGCGTGAGCGGCAGCTACCACGATATCGGCGCCTTCGCGGGCGACATGGCCAACCTGCCGCGCATCGTCACGCTCAACAACATGAGCCTGAGCACAGGCAAGGATGGTGCGCTGACGCTGGAAGCGGTGGCCAAGACCTTCCGCTATCTAGACCCGGAAGAAGTGCAGGCCCAGCGCAAGGCGGCTGCTGACAAGAAAAAGAAGGCAGCGAAAAAACCATGACTACGCTGATCACACGTGCACTCGCATATCCGCTGGCGCTGCTGGCGCTGGCCGGCTGCAGCAATAGCGACGAGCAGGAAGTGCGGGCCTGGATGAAGCAGGTTGACGCGCAGGCGCGCGTGGCCGTGCCGCCGCTGGCCGAACCCAAGAATTTTATTCCGTTCGCCTATGCGCAGAGCGGCACCATCGATCCGTTCAACCCCAACAAGCTGCTGGATGAACTGGCCCGCAGCGGCGCACGCGAAGGCAAGGGACTCAAGCCCGATATGGAACGGCGCAAGGAGTTCCTGGAAGGCTTCCCGCTCGATACCATGAAGATGGTGGGCACCATACAGCAGCGCGGGGTGTATCACGCGATACTGCAAATCGACCGTTCGGTACATCACGTAACGGTGGGCCAGCACATAGGCCAGAATTTCGGACTGGTTACCGGCATCAACGACGGCACGGTAGTGATCAAGGAAATAGTGCAGGATGCGGCGGGCGACTGGGTCGAGCGCATTTCTAAGCTGGAACTGCAGGAAAGTAAGGAGACGAGCAAATGATGGCGCATACCAAGTCAGGGTCCGGTCTGGCCCGTGCCGGCTGGGCGGCCATATTCTCCAGTGTCTGGCTGCTGCTGGCGGCGGCACCGCTGCATGCACAGACCGCAGCGGCCGATACTGCCGCGGCAGATACTGCGGCGGTGCCGGCTGCCAATGCCATCGAATCGGTCAGAGCGCACCGTCAGGGCGCGAACATCGTCGTCAATATCGCTCTCAGGCAGGCACCGGACAAGCTGCCTATCGGCTTCTCCATCACCAACCCGCCGCGTATCGCGCTGGACTTCGGCGCCACTTCCAACGCCACCGGTGGCAGCACGCAGGAAATCGGTGTCGGTGATGTGCGCAGCGTGAATGTGGTGCAGGCGGGCGAGCGCTCGCGTCTCGTGTTCAATCTGAAGCGCAGCCTGAACTACGCTACCGCCATCGATGGCAAGTCCGTGATTCTGACCATAGACGGCAGCGGCGGCGTGAGTGCGCCGGTCGATGCGGCCGGCCTGCCCGTGGCGGTGGCCAAGCCGGCAGCGGTCGCGCGTCCCATGCTGCGCGATATCGATTTCCGCCGTGGCAGCAATGGCGAAGGCCGTGTGATCGTCGATCTGCCCAACAATCAGGTGGCGGCCGATGTGCGCCAGACCCCGACCGGCGTCGTGGTGGACTTCCTCAAGACGGGCGTGCCG
Source organism: Pseudoduganella danionis (assembly GCF_009720775.1). Lineage (GTDB taxonomy): Bacteria > Pseudomonadota > Gammaproteobacteria > Burkholderiales > Burkholderiaceae_D > Rugamonas > Rugamonas danionis. The sequence continues at coordinate 324,454 of NZ_WNKW01000006.1, read as the reverse complement.
GAAAATCTGCGCCGCCGTCTCGACGTGGGCGACTTTGGTACGCCGGTCGCGCAGGTGACCACGCTGGCGCAGGGCGAGAATACCCGCCTGACCATAGAGGCGCGCGGCCTGTGGGAGCAGACGGTGTACCAGAGCGATACCCAGTTGGTGATCGACGTGAAACCGATCAAGGAAGATCCGAACAAGCTCACGCAAGGCACCCAGGGCTATCGTGGCGAGAAGCTGTCGTTCAATTTCCAGAACGTAGAAGTGCGCGCGGCGCTGCAGGCGATCGCCGATATCTCCGGCCTCAACATCATCACCAGCGATAGCGTGGCCGGCAATCTGACCCTGCGCCTGAAGGAAGTGCCATGGGATCAGGCACTCGATGTAGTGCTGCAGGCCAAAGGGCTGGATATGCGCAAGAACGGCTCCGTGCTGTGGATCGCGCCCAAGGAAGAACTGCTGACCAAGGAAAAACTGGAGCTGGAACAGCGTGCCCAGATCGCCGATCTGGAACCGCTGAAATCGGAAATCTTCCAGCTCAATTACCAGAAGGCCGACGCCTTCAAGACCGTGTTCGGTCTGGACGGTGGTGCCGATAGCAAGAACCGCGTGCTGTCCAAACGGGGTAGCGCCATCATCGAGCCGCGCACCAACCAGTTGTTCGTCACCGATATTCCGTCCAAGCTGGAAGACATCCGCAAGCTGATCGCCAAGACTGACGTGGCCTCCAAGCAGGTGCTGATCGAAGCGCGCATCGTCGAAGCGAGCGACACCTTTACGCGCAATCTGGGCGCCAAACTGGGCTTCGCTGATCTGCGCACTTTGCGTGGCGGCGATACCGGCTACCAGATCGGCAACAGCAATACCCGCGTTGCCATCGGCGGCAATATGACGGGCATAGGCGAGGTGACGGGGCAGGCCAAGGTGACTGACGCCAGCTACACCAATACCCAGTTCGTCAATCTGCCCGCAGCAGCCATCAATGGCTCTGCTGCCGGCACGCTGGCCGTCAGCCTGTTCTCGTCGGCGGCCAACCGCTTCCTCAATCTGGAACTGTCGGCACTGGAAGCCGATGGTACGGGCAAGATCATCTCCAGTCCCCGTGTGATCACGGCCGACAAGGCGATCGCGCTGATCGAGCAGGGTATCGAACTGCCGTATCAGGTAGCCACCAGCAGCGGCGCCACCTCGATCCAGTTCCGCAAGGCCAATCTGCGGCTGGAAGTGACGCCGCAGATTACGCCGGACGGCAATGTGGTGATCGATGTGGACGTGAACAAGGATAGCGTGGGACAGGAAACCCGGGCCGGTTTCGCCATCGATACCAAACACGTCAAAACTCAGGTAATGGTGGATAACGGCGGCACCGTGGTGCTGGGCGGGATCTACCAGCAGACCGAGCGCAACACCACCAATAAAGTGCCCTTGCTGGGCGATGTGCCGCTGCTGGGGAATCTGTTCCGCAGCAACGGCCGCACCAACGACAAGACCGAACTGCTGGTGTTTATCACGCCGAAGATCGTGGCGGACAAGCTGATCTCGCGCTGAATTCATTCTTAACCAAATGGGAATTGCATCATGAATAAAATCCGCGAATGGCTGGCGCTGCTGGTCTGTGCCACTCTGCTGTCGGCCTGCGGTGGCGGTGGCGGTTCGCCCGGCACGACTGGCAATGGCGTGACGCCATCCAAGGCTGCGACGGTGTTGCTGCAGGCCAGTGCCAGCACGCTGGCTTCGTCCGGCCTCGATGGCACGGAAGTAACGCTGACGGTGATCGTCAAGGATGCCGGCGGCAATGCGCTGCCGAATGAGACGGTGAGCTTTAATGCCAGCTCCGGCACCATCAGCAATACCAACCGCGTGACCAATAGCTCCGGCCAGGTCACGGAAAAACTCAGCACCAAGGGCGATAGCAGCCTGCGCAAGATCACCATCACGGCCAGTGCCGGTTCGGTCAAGTCAGCCGAGGTGACGGTAGAGGTCATCAATGCGGTTCCCACCCTGAGCCTGACGACGGATTCCGGCACGCTCGCTTCGGCTGGCACGGCTGGCAATGAAGTCAATGTCGTGGCGCTGGTGCGCGATGCCAATAACACCGTCATGTCGGGCGTGACGGTCAACCTGAGCGCTGATTCCGGCAGCCTGACGCTGACCAACCGCGTGACCAATGCCCAGGGCGTGGTGACGGAAAAACTTGGCACCGGCGGCGATTCCACTTCGCGTGCCATCCGTATTACGGCCAGCGTGCCGGGCGCCCAACCGGTCAGCACCATCGTCAACGTGGCCGGCAATCGTCTGACCCTGAATGCCCAGCCTACCATCAACGTAGGGGCCACGGCCGACATTACCCTGAAGCTGGTCGATTCGGCCGGCAATGCCCTGAGCGGCAAAGCAGTGCAGTTTGCCTCGAATGCCAATAGCCTGACCGTGAAGGGCGGCGGCGCAGCCGTGACCAATTCGGCCGGTCAGCTAGTGCTCAGCTATGCGGCCAGCGGTGGCACGGCCGATGTGATTACTGTCAAAGCCGGGGGCGAATCGGCTTCGACCGGCATCGTCATCAACGCATCCAGCTTCTCGATCAAGGTGCTCGATGCGGTTGGCAATGTGCAGAGCACAGCCGCGATCGGCGGCTGCCAGCAACTGGCCATCACGGGCGGCCCTGCAGGTGCTGTCACCATCAGCAGCTCGCGCGGCACGGTGTATAGCGATGCGGCCTGCAGCAGCCCGCTGAATGGTCCGGTGGCCTTGTCGGGCGGTGCCGCCAGCGCCTACCTGAATGCCAGCGGCCCCGGCGTTGCCACGCTGACGGCTACGGTAATCGGCCAGACCACCCAGACCACGCTGGAATTCGTTGCGCCGCTGACCAATATCGCCACCATCACCGTGCAGGCCGATCCGGCCGTGATCGGCGCCAATGTGGCGGGCAGCACGGCCCAGCAGGCCAGCCTGCGCGCGGTGGTGCGCGATGGCACGGTGCAGAACAATGTGGTGAAGAATGCCAGCGTGGCCTTCTCCATCCTGACCGACCCTAGCGGTGGTTCGCTGACCCAGCCTGCGCTGGTGCAGACGGGCGCAGACGGTTCGGCCACGGTCAGCTTCGTGGCCGGCAGCAATCCTTCGCCGCTGAACGGCGTGCAGATCCAGGCACGCATCATCGGCGGTTCCGGCGCCAGCGCCGTGGCCAGCCTGACGGTGGCGCAGAAGTCGCTGTTCATCAGTGCCGGTACCGGTAATCTGGTGCAGACCCCGGGCAGCGCTTCCTACCAGCTCGACTATCTGGTGCTGGTGACGGATGCCGCCGGCAATGCCGTGCCGGGCGTGAAGCTGACCGCTTCCGTGCTGCCGACCACTTACTACAAAGGCATGCTGGGCTACGCTCTGCCGCAGGGACCATGGACGCCGGTGCAGCACGTGGGCTGCGCCAATGAAGACATCAACCGCAACGGCATACTCGATGCGGGCGAAGACCTGAACGGCAATGGCCTGCTTGATCCGGGCATTCCTGTCACGGTCAGCACCAATGTCACCACCGATGCCAAAGGGCAAGCTATCGTCTCGCTGGTCTACCCGCGCGACCGTGCCAACTGGCTTGATGTGAACCTGACAGTGCGCGGGCAGGTGAACGGGAGTGAATCGAATTACACGGGTCTGGTACACTTACCGGGTTTGGCAGCAGATTTTGCGCTGCAGACGATCACACCGCCGGGGCTGACCAGCCCTTACGGGACATCAACTTCGTGTAGTAACCCGAATTAACTCGGACTGTTCATGCCTAATGTGTTTCTAGTCGGCCTGATGGGGGCAGGAAAAACCACCATCGGCCGCATCCTGGCGCGTAAGCTAGGGCTGCGTTTTATTGATTCCGACCATGAGATCGAAGCCCGTACGGGAGCCACCATTCCGTGGATTTTCGAAATCGAAGGGGAAGCCAGCTTTCGCCGCCGCGAGGCCGAAGTCATACGGGAACTCACGGGCCAGCAGGATCTGGTGCTGGCCACGGGCGGCGGCGCCATCCTCAATCCGGAAAGCCGCGCCTATCTGAAGGAACGGGGCACGGTGATCTACCTGCGTGCCAGCGTCAACAGCATCCTGCAGCGCACCGCACACGACAAGAACCGTCCGCTGCTGCAAACGGCCGATCCGCGCAAGAAGCTCGAAGAGCTGATGGCCGTGCGCGATCCGCTGTACACGGAAGTCGCCGACATCGTCATCGATACGGGACGTCCTAACGTACAATCCATGGTATCCAACATCCTAAACCAGCTGGAAACGCGCGCCTGCGAGGCCGCGCCCAACTGTGTGACTCAAGCCCAGCCTTCCATGAACGAAGAATCCACCATCCTGTTAAATGTCGATCTGGGCGAGCGTAGCTACCCGATCTCTATCGGTCCTGCGCTGCTGCAGGACCAGTCTTTGCTGGCGCGCCATGTGCACGGCAACAAGGTCGCCATCGTCACCAACACCACTATCGCGCCGCTGTATCTGGAGCGGGTGGAAGCGGGCCTGCGCGCTGCCGGCAAGCAGATGATCAGCATCGTGCTGCCGGATGGCGAAGAGTTCAAGAACTGGGAAAGTCTGATGAAGATTTTCGACGCGCTGCTGGCCAACAAGGCCGACCGCAAGACCACGCTGGTGGCGCTGGGCGGTGGCGTGATCGGCGATCTGTGCGGCTATGCGGCTGCCAGTTATATGCGCGGCGTGGATTTCATCCAGGTGCCGACTACGCTGCTGTCGCAGGTGGATTCTTCGGTGGGCGGCAAGACGGGCATCAACCACCCGCTGGGCAAGAACATGATAGGCGCGTTCTACCAGCCGCGTGCCGTGCTGGCCGATACCACCACGCTGGAAACCCTGCCGGAGCGCGAACTGGCAGCCGGTCTGGCCGAAGTGATCAAGTACGGCGCGGTGATCGACCTGCCATTCTTCGAGTGGATAGAAGCGAACATCGCCAAGCTGGTGGCGCGCGACAAGGGCGCGCTGGCTTACGCGATTGCGCGCTCGTGCGAAATCAAGGCGGACGTGGTGCGGCAGGACGAACGCGAAGGCGGCCTGCGCGCCATCCTGAATTTCGGCCATACCTTCGGCCACGCCATCGAGGCCGGCATGGGCTACGGCCAATGGCTGCACGGTGAAGCGGTCGGCTGTGGCATGGTGATGGCGGCCGATCTGTCGCAGCGCATGGGCTTTATCGATGCGGCCACGGTGGAGCGCGTGCGCGCGCTGGTGGCTGCTGCCGGTCTGCCCGTCAAAGCGCCCGATCTGGGCACAGCGCGCTGGCTCGAGCTGATGGAAGTCGACAAGAAGAACGAGGGCGGCGCCATCAAGTTCATCCTGATGAAACCGCTGGGTGCGCCCTGCATCACCAACGCGCCACAGGAACTGCTGCTGGCCACGCTGGCCGCGAGTATTTAACCAGACTATAGCCATGCTACCCGACGACTTCCTCGCCCCTTATGCTGCCCATGCATCGGGCGGCGTCGGGCGCCGCTATGCCGAAACCCCGCACGCTTCGCGCAGCGAATTCCAGCGCGACCGCGACCGCATCATCCACTCGTCGGCCTTCCGCCGGCTCGAGTACAAGACCCAGGTATTCCTCAATCACGAGGGCGATCTGTTCCGCACCCGCTTGACCCACAGTCTGGAAGTAGCGCAGATCGGCCGTTCGCTGGCGCGCAATCTGCGCCTGAACGAAGATCTGGTGGAAGCCATTTCGCTGGCCCACGATCTCGGTCATACGCCGTTCGGTCATGTGGGGCAGGATGTGCTCAACGAATGCATGCAGGACCATGGCGGCTTCGAGCACAATCTGCAAAGCCTGCGTGTGGTGGACGAACTGGAAGAACATTACGGTGCCTACGATGGCTTGAACCTGATGTTCGAAACCCGCGAGGGCATACTCAAGCACTGTTCGCTCAACAATGCCCGTCTGCTGGGCCCTGTCGCGCAGCGCTTTATTGATCGTACCCAGCCTTCGCTGGAAGCCCAGTTGACCAATCTGGCCGATGAAATCGCCTACAACAGCCACGATATCGACGATGGTCTGCGCTCCGGCCTGATCACCATCGCCCAACTGGAACAGGTGGATTTCTTTGCGCGCCTGTGGCGCGATGTGCAGCAGCACTTCCCCGGCCTGTCGGGCCGCCGTGCCATCTACGAAACCTTGCGCCGGCTGATTACGGCGCTGGCCGATGATCTGATCGTCACTTCCAGCCGCCTGCTGGCTGACGCTGCACCGAAGAGCATAGACGAGGTGCGCGCGGCGCCGCCGCTGATCCGCTTCTCCGATCCTATGCGCAAGGATGCGACGGAACTCAAGCGCTTCCTGCGCGAGAATCTGTATCGCCATTACAAGGTGAACCGCATGCGCGTCAAAGCCAGCCGCATCGTGCGTGAACTGTATGGCGCGTTCATGGCCGACCCCGTGCTGCTGCCGCCCGACTATCAGGACAAGTCAGGCGACGTCAGCAAGCAGGCGCGCAAGATCGCCGACTATATCGCCGGCATGACGGACCGCTACGCCATCCGCGAACATCGCCGCCTGTTCTCGCTCGAAGAACTGTAATTTGAGATTACTCAATCGTGCTACCTTGCCCGTCCCCGTAGCCCAGGGGATGATGCGGCATGGACGAGCAAATTTTAAAACTCGATAAGCGCCTTACTTCGGTTGAGAACGAAGTGGAGTCCTTGCGGCTGGAGCGGCAGGAAATGCGCCGCTATTTCGCGAGCAAGGAAGACATTCTGCGTATGGAAAGCCGGATTGCGCTGATGTTCGAGCAGTCCGCCAGTAAAACTGAGGTGCGGGCACTGGAACGCCATCTAGGCGAAGAATTTTCGACGCTGAACCAGCGCTCGGCGGAATTCGAGAAGCGCGTTACCAATGACCTCGGTGAAATACGCTTGCAAATGGCGCATCTCGAATTACGCATATTGCGCTGGCTAATCGGTACGGTGCTGACTATCACCGGCATCGTCGTGGCGGTGGTTAAGTTCTGGGTCTGATCCGCCACCCCATACTGTTTGCGCTAGACGCTGCCGGCTAGTTCCAGCAGCAGTTTCTTGATGGGCGCTGGCAGGGCAGCGTCGCCCAGTTGTGCCAGCGGTAGCCAGACGTACGCGGTCTGCGCGGCCATCATGCGCCGCTGCGCCAGCGTGATGCGGTAAGGTGCAATGTGCAGCTTGTAATGCGTGAACACATGGGTGACGGTGTTCAGACGTTCAGAGCTTTCCATCGCGCCGAACGGTTCGACTGCGCGCAGCAATTCGTCGTCCGTCGCGGCGTTCGCGTCCTTGCTCTCGTCGCCGTCCTCATCCGGCACGGCCACATGGCCGGCCAGTTCCGGCAGCGATAGCAGGCCGCCCCAGATACCCGTTGGTGGCCGCTGCTCCAGCAGCACGGCACCGCCATCGATTATCAGCAACATGATGGCGTGCTTTTCGGGACTGGCTTTCTTCGGCTTGCGCACCGGCAGTTCTGCCGTGCGGCCCGTGTTGTAGGCCACGCAGCGCGGCTGCATGGGGCAGCGTGCGCAATCGGGCTTGCTGCGCGTGCATAGCGTCGCGCCCATATCCATCAGGCCCTGCGTGTAGGACTCTATGCCCTGTTCGGGCAGCAGCGCCTCGGCGCGGCGCCACATCATTTCTTCCGTCTTGCGTTCGCCCGGATAGGTATCCACGCCATACACGCGGGCCAGCACGCGCTTGACGTTGCCATCCATGATGGCGGCACGGCGGCCGCTGGAGAACGCGGCTATCGCCGCTGCGGTAGAACGGCCTATGCCGGGCAGATCGGCCAGCAGCACAGGGTCGTTGGGGAATACGCCGCCGTACTCGGCCACCACGCGCTGGGCACATTTGTGCAGGTTGCGTGCACGCGTGTAGTAACCGAGCCCGCTCCACTGCGCCATCACGTCTTCCACCGGCGCGGCAGCGAGGCTGGCCAGATCGGGGAAGCGCGTCAGGAAGCGCTGATAGTAGCCGATCACGGCCGATACCTGCGTCTGCTGCAGCATGATTTCGGACAGCCAGATCAGATAGGCATCGCGCGTGTTCTGCCATGGCAGCGTGTGCCGTCCATGCTGCTTCTGCCATGCCATCAGCGTGGCGGAAAAATCGGGATCGTGAAAATCGTCTCGTGCAAATTCGACTGCTAACGTCATAGGTTTCCTGAAATACTGGGGCCGGTGCGGCGGGCGCTGACCGGCGTACTAGGCGGCGGCGTCGAGCGCCGACCATTCTGCATTGATGGCGAGGCTGACCTGTCCGGCCAGCTCGAGCAGGGTGATCTTCTGTGCCGCCAGTTCCTGCTGGCTGGCTTCGAAGGCTTCGATCTTCTGTTCCAGGCTGTCTGTTGCATCGTGGATGCGCTGGATCGACGCCTGCCGGTGTTTAAGTTGTTCCTTGTGCTGGCGGATCTGCGCTTCCAGCGGTGCCATGATCACTTTCAGCCAGGCTTCTGCATCCTGATTGGCGGACTTGAAGCAGGCCCGTACGCGCGAAGCGATGGTATCAAAAAACTTCTCCATCAGTACCACGCGGCTGGTGGTAATCAGCGTGGCCGTGCCGAACTGCTTGTTGTAGATGGCTTCGATGGTGGCGATTTCGGAGCGGTAGGGCTGCAGTGTGAAGGCCATGGGCATGGCCAGCGACAGCCCATGCTCGCTGGCGAAGCGACGGTACATCACGGCCATCATGTCGCTGATTTCGGCCGTCTTGCGTTCGGCTGCATCGAGGTTGGCGTTGACGCGGGCGAAGTACTGGCGCATGGCTTCGCGCACGCCCGTGAAGAAGCGGCTGTGCTGCATATCGTTGCGCACCAGTTCGATATCATCGCGCACGATGTCCATGCCCATGCAGGTGTATAGCTCGGTGGACAAACGGGTGAAGACAGAGCGGGTGGCCTGCAGCGTGTACAGGCTGGCATCGAACTCCTTCTTCTCCACGTCGATGCGGCGGATCATATGGCTGATCATGTTGTGGTTTTTGCCGCGCAGGCTATTCAGTTCCACCAGCTGCTCGACGATGCCGCGGCTGCGTGCCTGCAGCAACCCTAGCTGCGCGCTGCTGAGCGCCTGCAGTTCATCCTGCAGTTGCTGGCGTACGATATCCTTCTTGGCCGTGATCAGCTGCTCGAACAGGGCCTGCTCGAGCGCCGGCAAACGGCTGCGTGCGAGCAGCTCGGCGTCGCCCGTGATGCGTGCCACCAGCCCCTTCTGGGCCGAGACGGGGAACACCTGACGGGTTTCCAGCCCCAGCGTGTGGGCAGCCTGTTCCTGCTGGCGCGCGATGTCGGCATCGATGTCGGCCGTGTTACGCAGCTCGTCCCACAGACCATCGATCTTGTTGAGCACCACGATACGGCCCGCACCCGCGCCTATGTGCTCGCGCCAGACGTCGATATCGCTGCGCGTAACGCCGGCATCGGCGGCAAGGATGAACAGCACGGCATGCGCATTCGGTATCAGATTGAGCGTCAGCTCGGGTTCCGTGCCGATGGCGTTCAGGCCCGGCGTATCGAGGATCACCAGCCCCTGCTTGAGCAGCGGGTGGGGGAAGTTGATGATGGCGTGGCGCCAGCGAGAAATTTCCACCATACCGGCATCGTCTACGGTAGTTGCGAGCGTGGGGTCTTCTTCATCGTATAGGCCGTAGCGGCGCGCTTCTTCCACGGGCACGCGGCGCGTCAGGCCCACCTGCTTGAAGATTTCGTGCATGCCCGCGCCATCGTCGAGCGCTAGCGGCAGCACGGTCCATGCCTCGGGCTGTTCACGGTAGTCGCTGGTGGACAGATGTTCGGCGCGGGTTTCGATGGGCAGCAGCCGCAGCGATGGTGCATAGGCGGCGTCATACATCAGCTCGGTAGGGCACATGGTAGTGCGGCCCGCCGCCGAGGGCAGCAGGCGCTGGCCATAATCGGCAAAGAAAATCGCGTTGATCAGCTCCGATTTTCCGCGCGAGAATTCGGCCACAAACGCGACCGACAGCTTGTCGTCAACTAGCCGTGCCAGCGTGCGGGCGATGCGCTGCTCGGTGGCGCCATCGCTGAGGCCAGTGGCGCGCATCCAGCTCTGATAGCCGGTCAGCGCGGTCAGTACGCTCTGGCGCCATGCGCTGTAATGTTCGAAATCCCTGACCATGGAGTCTGCCCTTATTTTTGGCAATGCACGCAGTAGAACGTGGAACGCTGGCCCTGCTTGATTTGCCGGATCGGGGTGCCGCACACTTTGCATGGCACACCTGCACGATCATAGACGAAATAGGTCTGCTGGAAGTAGCCCGATTGGCCATTTACTGCAATAAAGTCACGCAAGGTGCTACCGCCCTGCACGATGGCTTCGGCCAGCACGTCGCGTACCGTCTGCGCCAGCGTTTCGTAGCGGGCCAGGCTGATGCGGCCTGCCGGGGTTTTCGGATTGATGCGGGCGCGGAACAGGCTTTCTGAGGCGTAGATATTACCCACGCCGACCACGATATCGCCTGCCAGCAGAGCTTGCTTAACGGCGGTGCTGCGGCCGCGCGTGCGGTCGTACAGCAGCTTGCCTGTAAAGCCCGCTTCCAGCGGTTCTACGCCGAGATCGCGCAGCAGTACGTGGTGTTCCAGCGCGCCGTCGGCAGCGTCGTGCCAGAGCACGGCACCGAAGCGGCGCGGGTCTTTCATGCGCAGAGCTTGCAGGCCGGCGTCGCTGTGCACCACCAGATCGATGTGGTCATGTTTTTCCGGCGCTATGCCGGCCGGCATGATGCGCAGATGGCCAGACATGCCCAGATGAATGATCAGCGTGCCATGGTCGAAATGCACCAGCAGGTACTTGCCGCGCCGCCCCGTGGCGCGCACGGTGCGTCCCGCCAGTAGCTGATTGAGTTCGGGCGGGAAGGGCCAGCGCAGGCCATCGCGCCGCATCACCACGGCATGCACGGTACGGCCTTCGAGGTGGGGCGCTACGCCGCGCCGGGTCACTTCAACTTCTGGTAATTCTGGCATCTGTTTCGCTTCTGGTCGGCTATGGTTGAGCGGGAAGGGCGTGCTGTGGCGGCGGTTCCTGTGCCCCCGGCCGGCCGCGAAATGGCTGCGGCGGCAGCGGAAAGCGGGCTGATCGGAATATTTGGTTACACTAGTCAAACACGCCAGCCCGGTGCAGGGCGTAAAATCTGTCCGTAACTATACCGATCGCCAGGATTTACCCTTGAAAAACGCTTTTGCCATTGTAACCTTGTCGGCCCTGCTGTCGGCATGTGCCACCGCCCCGCAACTGGCTTCCCCTGCATCCAACCCTGCCGCCGATGTGCCCAAGGCGGCCAGTACGCCCGACAGCGCTGCTGCCACCGATGGTCCGCCCGTTGCCGCCGCTGAAACGCTGACGGCGAGCGCTGACGCGCCTGCAGCGCCGGAGGTCGTGTTGCCGAAAGTGGAGCTGACCAGCGAGCTGGTCTACCGCATCACCAAGGCCGAGCTGGAATTCAAGCAGGGTAACTGGCAGGGACCGTATATCACCATGCTGGCGCTGGCCCAGCAGACCCGCGACCCGCGGCTGGCGCAGCGTGCCACGGAAATGGCCATGGCCGCCAAGCAGGGGCCGGAAGCGCTGTCGGCGATCCGCCTGTGGCGCGGTCTGGCGCCCGAGTCGGACGAAGCGATACAGTTGCAACTGGGCTTTTTGGTCAACAACCCTGATTTGCGCGAGGCGGAGCAGGTGTTTGCCTTGCGCCTCAAGCAGCTGCCGGCGAAATCCCGTCCGCTGGCCATGTTCCAGATGCAGCAACTGCTGCTGCATCTGAAGGACAAGGCGGCCAGTTTTGCGCTGCAGGAGCGCGTGCTGGCACCGTATGACGATATGCTGGAAAGCCACCTGATCATGGCTCAGAGTGCGTTCGCGCTCAACGATGCGCCGCGCGCCTATGCGGAAGCGGAGCGGGCGCTGGCAATCAAGGCTGATTCCGAGCTGGCCGTGCTGACCAAGGCGCAAGTGTCCGGCAGTCTGGACAAGGCACTGGCCGTGCTGTCCGATTTCCTCGCGCGCCATCCCCATGCGCATGAAGTGCGGGCCGCCTATGCCCGCATACTGATAGATGCCAAGCAGGTGGATGCGGCGCGCGAGCAGTTCCTCACGCTGCTCAAAGACCAGCCCGACAATCTGGCCACGCTGTATTCGCTGGGCGCCATGGCCATGCAGAGCAATGATCTGGCCAGCGCCGAGAAATATCTGTCGCGCTACGTGGACGTGCTGGCGCAGCAGCCCAGCGACGAGCGTGATCCGGCCAAGGTGCTGATCATCCTGTCGCAGATCGCCGAGCACCGTGGCGATCTGGCGGCCGCCTACAATTGGCTGGAACAGATAGACGGCAGCGGCGATGACAAGGAATATCTGGCGGCGCGCCTGAAGATGGCGCAGCTGACGGCCAGACAGGGCAAGATAGACGAAGCGCGCGCCCAGCTCGCCGAACTCAAACCCAGTGATCAGAATGACCTGGCCCAGGTCTTCCTGGTCGATGCCCAGCTGCTGCGCGATGCCGGCGATGTGCTGACGGCTTTCGTGGTGCTGGAAAATGCCAACAAGCGCTTCCCCGGCAATCCCGACCTGCTGTACGAGTTTGCCCTGCTGGCTGAAAAGCTGGGCCAGATGGAACTGATGGAAAAAACGCTGCGTCAGGTCATGATCGCCGCACCCGATAACCAGCAAGCCTACAACGCACTGGGCTACTCGCTGGCCGAGCGCAACGAGCGCCTGCCGGAAGCGTATAGCCTGATCGACAAGGCGCTGAAAATGGCGCCCGGCGATCCCTACATCATGGACAGCATGGGCTGGGTGCAATTCCGCATGGGTAATCTTGACGAAGCGGAATCCATGCTGCGCCGTGCCTATGCCGCGCGCAATGATGCGGAGATTGCTGTACACCTCGGCGAAGTGCTGTTCGTTAAAGGCGATCAGGCCGGCGCCAGAAAACTCTGGCAGGAAGCCCAGCGCAAAGACCCGCAGAATGATGTGCTGAAAAGCACGCTGGCCCGCCTCAAGCAAAGCCTTTGATCGCTGCCCTCACATGACTGCACTCACGATGACTGATTACCGACCTGCGCGCCGCCGTGCGCTGCTGACTGCTTTGGGCCTGAGCGCCAGCTTGCTGCTGGGCGGCTGTGCCAGCACTGGTGGCGCTGCGCTGTCGGCCACCACGGTGGCGCCTTACCGCCAGACGCTGGCCCTGCAAGGGTCTATAGGCATCAACTACCTGCGTGACGGCAAGCGCGAATCGCTGACGGGCACTTTCCAGTGGCAGCAGACGCCTGCCGCAACGGACGTGACGCTGGTATCGCCGACGGGCCAGACCGTGGCCGTGCTGCATGTCACGCCAGCACAGGCCAGCCTGCAGCAAAGCGGCCAGCCGCTGCGTACGGCCGCCGATCTGGATAGCCTGACCACCCAGACGCTGGGCTGGAGCCTGCCCGTAGCGGGCCTGCGCGACTGGCTGCAGGGCTATGCCACCGATGCGCAGGGCCAGCGCTTCAGCGCTTCGCCCGCCCGCAACACGGTGGTCACGCGCGATGGCTGGAAAGTTGAATATATGACCTGGCAGGACGAGCAAGCGACCGTGCCGCAACCGAAACGTATCGAGCTGACCCGTCTGGGTGCAGGCGAAGTGGAAGAGCTGGCGATCCGCATTGCCATCCGTCCTGCCGTAGAAGAATAGAAGAATAAAATACCGACATGACAAGTTTGAAACATTGCCCCGCCCCTGCGAAACTCAATCTCTTCCTGCACGTAAATGGCCGCCGTCCCGATGGCTACCATCTGCTGCAGACCGTGTTCCAGATGGTGGACCATGGCGATAGCCTGGATTTCACGCTGCGCGATGATGAGCAGATCGTGCGTGTGACGGAACTGGCCGGTGTGCCGCAGGAGCGCGACCTGATTATCCGCGCGGCGCGATTGCTGCAGGCGGAAGTGCAGCGCCGCACGGGCCGCTTGCCGCGCGGAGTGGATATCGCGATTAGTAAGGTGCTGCCCATGGGCGGCGGACTCGGTGGCGGCTCGTCCGATGCGGCTACCACGCTGATGGTGCTCAACCATCTGTGGCAGGCTGGCCTGAGCCGCGAGGAACTGATGGCCATGGGCTTGCCGCTGGGCGCCGATATCCCGTTCTTCATCTTTGGCCAGACCGCGTTTGCCGAAGGCGTGGGCGAGGCGCTGCAGCCGGTGCAGGCGGCCGATTGCTGGTATGTGGTGATCGAACCGGGCGTCGAAGTCCCTACGGCAGCAATTTTTTCTTCAGAACATTTGACAAGGGATACTCCGCCGGTCATAATATCGGACTTTTCCAGCCACCTCGAAAATCGAAACGGTTTAAAGGAATTTGGAAAGAACGACTTACAGCAGGTAGCAACGCAGTTATATCCGCCGGTAGCAGAAGCGGTAGCGTGGCTAGCAGCGTACGGTGATGCCAGGATGACTGGCTCTGGTGCATGTGTGTTCTGTGCGCTGGCCTCCGAAGCTGAAGCAGAGTCGGTGCTAAAACAGGTGCCGGCGAAGTGGCAAGCATGGAAAGCCAAGGCGCTCCATCGTCACCCTCTGCATGCGATGCTGTGAAGCGTAAAAAAGATTTGGCTTAGCGTTAAAATGGCTGTATAATATCGGCCTGTAGCGACAAGCAACAAGTTGCGTAGGGGAATCGCCAAGCTGGTTAAGGCACCGGATTTTGATTCCGGCATACCAAGGTTCGAATCCTTGTTCCCCTGCCATTCGTTTGTATCTGGAACCGTCGAGGCTGAAGCAGTCTCCGGCCGGATAGGGCAAAAATGTCTCGCCATGAGCGGGACATTCTACTTAGTACACATAGCGTTGATAGCACTGTCAGCGGCTTTTCAAAAAATTCTTCGACTTTTCTCTGGGACTCCCAATGGCTTTCGAAAACCTGATGGTTTTTACCGGCAACGCTAATCCTGCATTGGCAGAAGGGGTCGTCAAAAATCTCGGCATCCCTCTCGGCAAGGCAAACGTTTCGAAATTCTCGGACGGCGAAGTGATGGTAGAGATTAACGAAAACGTCCGCGGTAAAGACGTCTTCGTTCTGCAATCGACCTGCGCCCCTACTAACGACAGCCTGATGGAACTGATCCTGATGGTCGATGCGCTGAAACGTGCATCCGCTGGTCGTATCACTGCTGCAATTCCTTACTTCGGCTATGCCCGTCAAGACCGTCGCCCGCGTTCGGCACGTGTTGCGATCTCGGCTAAAGTCGTGGCCAACATGCTGGAAGAAGCCGGCGTCGAGCGCGTCCTGATCATGGATCTGCACGCTGACCAGATTCAGGGCTTCTTCGATATTCCGGTAGATAACATCTATGCATCGCCAGTTCTGCTGGGCGACCTGCAGAAGAAAAACTACCAGGATCTGCTGGTGGTATCGCCGGACGTCGGCGGCGTGGTGCGCGCACGTGCACTGGCCAAGCGTCTGGGTTGCGATCTGGCCATCATCGACAAGCGCCGTCCTAAAGCCAACGTTTCCGAAGTGATGAACATCATCGGTGAAGTGGAAGGCCGTAACTGCGTGATCATGGATGACATGGTCGATACCGCCGGTACGCTGGTCAAAGCGGCCGAAGTGCTGAAAGAGCGCGGCGCCAAGAAAGTCATCGCGTATTGCACCCACCCTGTGCTGTCCGGTCCTGCGATCGAACGTATCACCACCTCCTCGCTGGACGAGCTGGTTGTGACCGACACGATTCCGCTGTCCGAAGCTGCCAAGGCTTGCGACAAGATCCGTCAACTGACCTGCGCACCATTGCTGGCAGAGACCTTCAAACGTATCGTCAAGGGTGATTCCGTGATCTCCCTGTTCATCGACTAAGTTCGACGATACCTGATGCCGCAGCCTGTGCTGCGGTGTTGTTAAAAGTTTTACGCGGCGCACCGGCTTTTGCCGTTGCGCCGTTGTTGTTCCGGTTGCATGGGTCGCAAGACCCATATTCTGAAGCACCCTGGTCGCGGGGGCTTCCTAACACTGGGCGCGAGCCCGGTTATTTTTTGGAGTATCACATGAAAGTAGTAGCATTCAAACGCGAATTGCAAGGTTCCGGAGCGAGCCGCCGCCTGCGCAATTCGGGCCAGACCCCAGGTATCGTTTACGGCGGTACCGAGCCAGCAATCACCATCTCGCTGGACCACAACGCCCTGTACCACGCTCTGAAAAAAGAAGCGTTCCACTCGTCGATCCTGGATCTGGAAATCGACGGCGTTTCCCAGCAAGTTCTGCTGCGCGACTTCCAAGTCCACGCATTCAAACAACTGGTTCTGCACGCTGACTTCCAGCGCGTAGACCAGAACAAAAAAATGCACACCAAAGTGGCTCTGCACTTCGTGAACGCTGAAGTTTCGCCAGCTGTTAAGCTGCACGGCGCAACCATCAGCCACGTTGCTAACGAAATCGACGTATCGTGCCTGCCAAAAGACCTGCCAGAGTTCATCACCGTTGACCTGGCAAACATCGACGTTGGCCACTCGCTGCACGTAGGCGATCTGGTTCTGCCAGCTGGCGTTACCGCTGTTACCCACGGCGCCAACCTGACCATCGCTACCGCTTCGGTACCTGCTGGTCACGTATCGGCTGAAGCCGCTGCTGCTGAAGAGAAGAAGTAATCACTGATGCCGCCCGCGGGCGGTAGCTAGTGCAGCCCCCGCTGGTCTGATCGCACTCTGGTGCGCCTGCCAGCGGGGGTTTTTTTATGCCCGACCTTATTTTTGCCGCGCAAAATTTTATGCCTATCCGTCTCATCGTTGGTCTCGGCAACCCCGGCGCCGAATACGAACAAACCCGCCACAATGCCGGCTTCTGGCTGGTCGATAATCTGGCCAACAGCCTGCCCGGCACCCGTCTGCAGCGCGAAACGCGCTACAACGCGCTGATGGCGCGCACCAGCGTGGCCGGTCAGGAAGTGTATCTGCTGGAACCGCAAACCTATATGAACCGCTCCGGCCAGTCGGTCGGTGCGCTGTGCCGCTTCTTCAAGATCACGCCTGATCAGGTGCTGGTGGTGCACGACGAACTCGATCTGATGCCCGGTATCGCGCGACTCAAAAAAGGTGGTTCGGCCGGTGGCCACAACGGCCTGAAAGACATCACGGCGGCACTCGGTACGCAGGATTACTGGCGGCTGCGACTCGGCATAGGCCATCCGCGCACGCTGGGCCTGCAGCAGCCCGTAGCGGATTTTGTGCTGCACCGTCCGCGCCGCGAAGAGCAGGACCTGATCGAACAGGCCATCGATAAATCGCTGCTGGTGATGAACCAGATCGTCGAAGGCAAATTCGAAGCGGCCACCATGAAGTTGCATACGGCCTGAGTTGACGGTGGTATGCTGGCATTTTGATCACGCCAGCAAGGAAACCACCGATGAAATATCTGCCGCTCGCTGCTCTGCTGTTGACCGTTGGCGCGCACAGCGCCCCTGCACTCGATGCCACTGCCGTGGCCACGCAGGTCAATGCCATGTATCCCAAGCTTGATGCGATCTACAAGGATTTGCATGCGCATCCGGAGATCGCTTTTCAGGAGCAGCGCACGGCTGCCAAGCTGGCGGCGGAAATGCGCAGCCTCGGTTTCGAAGTGACAGAAAAAGTCGGCAAGACGGGCGTGGTGGCCATGTACCGCAATGGCCCCGGCCCGCTGGTGCTGGTGCGTACCGAAATGGACGGCCTGCCGATGGAAGAAAAATCCGGCTTCCCGTTTTCCAGTAAAGCCCATGCGCTGCTTGATGGGAAAGACACCATGGTGGCGCACAGCTGCGGCCACGATGTGCACATGACGGCATGGCTGGGCGCCGCGCGCACGCTGGTAGCGATGAAATCGCAGTGGAAGGGCACGCTGATGTTTATCGGCCAGCCGGCCGAAGAGATCGTCAGCGGTGCCAAAGCCATGCTCGATGATGGCCTGTTCCGCCGCTTCGGCAAACCCGATTACGCGTTTGCCCTGCATAGCTGGCCCCATGCCTACGGCACTATCGGCTATAACAGCGGCCCCGTGTCGTCCAACTCGGACGCCATCGAAATCACTTTCAAAGGCCGTGGTGGCCATGGCTCGGCACCGGACAAGGCGCTCGATCCTGTCACCATTGCGGCCCGTTTCGTGGTCGATGTGCAGACCGTGGTGAGCCGCGAAAAAGATCCCAAGGAATTCGGTGTGGTGACTATCGGCGCCATCAACGGCGGCACGGTGGGGAATATCATTCCCGATTCCGTACGTGTGCGCGGTACCATCCGTTCCTACAGCCCCGAAGTGCGGGCCAAACTGCTGGCCGGTGTGCGCCGCATTGCCAACGCATCGGCCGCCATGGCCGATGCACCTGCGCCCGATGTCGAGCTGATCGCCGGTGGTGCGGCCATCGATAACAGCGCGGCACTGGTGGCGCGTACGGCGCCCGTGTTCGAGCAGGCTTTTGGTGCGGCCAATGTGGTGCGCCGTCCGGCCATGACGGCTAGCGAAGACTTCTCCGAGTTCGTCAATCAGGGCGTACCCGGCATGTTCTTCTTCACCGGCGTGTATGATCCGGCGGCCGTGGCGGAAGCGGAAAAGCCGGGCGGCAAGCCGCTGGCCTTCAATCACTCGCCCTACTACGCACCAGTGCCGGAACCATCGATCAAGACCGCTGCACAGGCCATGGTGCTGGCGGTCATGAACGTGATGCAGTGACCTGATAATTAGCCGCCACAGCAGCGGCTAATTATCTGCGGCGAGTGCATCAGCGCGTCGCTGCAATCCAGCGGTTGACGCGCGCTTCCAGTATCGGCAGTGGCAGGGTGCCATCGCCGATCACCACCGCGTGGAATTGCGGGAAGCTGAACTTCTCGCCCAGCGCGTCCTGCGCACGCTTGCGCAGTTCCTGTATCTTCAGCGCACCGATCTTGTAGCTAAGCGCCTGCGCTGGCCAGACCATATAGCGTTCGATCTGGTTTTTGGCGCGTGCTTCCGGCCAGCCCAGCGTGTCGACCAGATAGGCGATGGCCTGCTCGCGGCTCCAGCCTTTGGCGTGCATGCCGGTATCGACTACCAGCCGTGCAGCGCGCAGCATTTCCGCATTCAGGTGGCCGAAGTAGGCTACCGGATCTTCGTACAGGCCCATTTCGCGCCCCAGCGTTTCCGAATACAGGGCCCAGCCTTCCGTGTAGGCTGCGCTGTTCTGGTTCTCCGTGCTGAACTTGCGGAAGTCGGGCAGATCGAGTTCCTTCAGCAGGGCCGCATGCAGGTGGTGGCCCGGCACGCCTTCGTGCAGGAACAGGCTGACCATGTCGACCCGGCTGTACTGCTTGGCGTCGTTCACCACGGGCCAGAATACGCCCGGGTGCGAACCGTCGCCGGCAGGCGGGGTGTAGTGGTCAGAGGCGGTGGCGCGCGTGAGTTCCGGTTCCAGATGCAGTTCCAGTTGGGCTTTCGGAATCAGGCTGAAATAGGCCGGCAGTTTGGCCTGTACCTGCGCGTAGATGCTGCGGTAGGTGTCGAGTACCTGTTCATCGCTGCTGAAGATGCGGTACTGGTCCTGTTTGGCCACCCATTGCGGCAGCAGATTGGCGGGCCCCGTGTAACCGAGCTTGGGCGCGACTTCGGCCATCTGCTGCTGGATGCGTGCGACTTCTTTCAGGCCCAGTGCGTGGATGTTTTCGGCCTGCAGGGGCAGGTTGGTGCTGTCCTTGATGCGGGCCGCATACCAGGCTGCGCCATTGGGCAGGGCGCTCCAGCCCGTGCTGGCCCGGCTGGCCGGCAGATAGTCCGTTTCGAGGAATTGCACGAGGCGGTTGAGGGCCGGTGCAATGCCTTTTTCCACGGCGCTGCGGTAGGCTGCGCTCAGTTGCTTCTGATCGGCAGCGCTGAAGCTGGCCGGGAAGTGCTTGGCGGGGCTGTAGTAGATGCTCGCTTCCGTGCTGGTGGCACGTAGCGCACGCATCTGCGGCAGCAGTGCCTGCGTGATGGCGGCCGGCTGCACGATGCCGCTACGCATGCCGGCACGCATATTCGCGATCGCCTGATCTATCCATGCCGGTAACTGGTTCAGGCGGCTCAGATAGGCGCGCTGCTGTGCCACGGTGTTGAGCGGCTGCGAGCCATTGCCGTCGGCATAGTTGGCTAGTGTGCTCGGGACGTTATCGAAGTGGTTCAGCGGCAGCAGGTGCTCGGGGAAGGACTCGAGCTGCATGGCGTTATTCAGTTCGTAGGTGAGCAGCTCGAAGGTTAGCTGGTCCTGCGGATTGAGCTGGTTGCGCTTGAGTGCCATCAACTGCTTCTGCATGGCGCGGTACAGATTGAACTGCTGGCCACGTACTTTGGGTGAAATGGCCATACCCAGTTGGTCATCGTAGCGGCTGTCACCATTAGCAGTAGCGAACAGCAGCGGGTCGTAGCGGCAGCGCGCGCGGTGGAACTCGGCGGCGATGCGGGCCAGTTGCTGCTGGGCGTTACCGGCTTTGGCACTATCACTGTGCTTGGCGCGTGGTGCGGCACTGGCTGGTAGTGTGGTCCAGCCGCTTAGCAGCGCGGTGGCGAGTACGGTGGCAGTGAGGGCGGAACGGGGACGGCGGACGATCGACATACAGTTTCCTCGGCAAAGTGGCTAGCCGGGAAAGTCTAGCAGCTCAGCGGCGGATGCAACAGGGGCGGACCCCGTTGCCGGTGGTCCGCCCCTGCACAGAGCTACGCGGGTAGCGCTGGATTATGCCTGTTTGGCTTTGCGGCGACGTGCAGCGAAGCCGGTGATGCCCAGACCTGCCAGCAGCATGGCATAGGTTTCTGGCTCGGGTACAGCTTGTGCCAGACCGTCCATGGCGTAGATATCAGCCGTGGTCTTGTTGTAGGTTGGATTGTTCAGAATGTTCTGGCTCAGGTTCCAGCCCATGGCGTCAAATGCTGCCAGATCGTTCTGGGTGACAGAACCACCAGCGCAGGCGGCAATGGTTGGGTCCATTACACCGATCTGACGGGTGCTCAGGTAGCAGTTACCGCCCAGATCCAGCACGGCCTTGTTGTCAGCCCAGTGCGAAGCTTGCTGGCCGTCGCCGTTGTAGCGGCCGGTCGAGAAGAACGCAGCTTCCTGTGCAACGTCTGGCAGGTTGAAGACGCTCGCGCCACCGTCGATCGAGAAGAAGGCAGTCTTGTTGGCGCCCCATTGCAGGTAGCGTGCACCGCCATCAACGCCCGAACCATAGCGGAACAGATCCAGCGTGCTGCCGATCGCCCAGTCATCGATATTTTTGGTGCCGAATGCGCCACTGCTGAATTGCGCAGCGTAAGGACCTTTGCCGCCAACCAGGTCGAAGGTGTCTACGCCACTGACGAAGCCCAGAGCGTGGCCCAGTTCGTGTACAGCAACGGCGGTGAAGTCGTATTTGCCGCTGGCGATGCCATCGGTAGGGTTGAAGTCGAAGGCAAAGTTGGAGCTGAAGGTAATGCTGGCGTCAGTTTTGCGGGCAGCGTAGGAATTTTCGTAGGTAGCGCCCATACCCATAGCTTTCAGTACCGAGGTGTTAACGTCCAGATACTGATTAATGCCATTGCTGCCATTGGAAATGCGGCTGGCTAAGGTCGGGTCTACACCGATTTTGCTGGCGGCATTGGTGTAAGCATTCACGCGCATGGCCAGATCGGTACCGTTTGCCAGCGTAGGCAGGTGGGACACCGCGATCTGGTCCAGTGCACTATTACCCGTGGTTTTCAGACCGGTATAGACATCGGCAACCGATACGACATTGGAATTGCTGCCAGTGCTGCCCAGAATGCCAGCGCCCAGCGAAGCAAATTTAATGTCGATACGGATGGTGGCATCGTTCGCCAGCGTTTTGTTCCAGTAGTTCGCTGCTTTCTGGAAAGCAAACAGTGCTTCAGCGCCGTGCGGGGCGGTCGAGAAGCTATTGGTGCTATCGATCAGAACGATATTGGCAGCGGAAGCAGGAACGGCCAGTGCAGCGGCAACAGCAGCGGCGGCGACACTCTTAACCAGGGTTTTCTTCATTTCACATCTCTCCATGTAAGCGGTATATGTTTTACTGGGCTCTACTGGCCCCATAGCGGTGGGGGATCGGTCACCTGCCGGCATCGCTGAGGACGCCTGAAAAGCGTAACATAAGCTTAATTTTTATTGTTTTAAGATTACTCAATTAATAGAAATAAATTTTTAAAAAACAACACTTGACATTTCTCTAACACAACAATTCACAATTGAAAGGCCTGTTTGTGACATTTTCTGCCTGGACTGTGCAACTGGGCCGCTTTGACGGCCGAGCGCAGGCAGCAGGATTTTGGAGAAGGGCAGTACGGAGAGGTACAATAGAGCTCTTTTTTTGGCAAAACGCACCCGAACTTCAGCGTATGCATGGCTGATAGGCTGCTTTTGTCCTCATTTCGTAGTGATGGTGGTGGTTTATCGCAACCCAGTAGGTGCCGGCCCAGCGCCGCAAGCATCCGCCTAACTCGTTGAACTTTAAGGATTATTCATGAGTCTCAAATGCGGCATCGTCGGCCTGCCTAACGTCGGCAAGTCCACCCTTTTCAATGCGCTGACCAAGGCTGGCATTCCGGCCGAGAACTACCCGTTCTGCACCATCGAACCTAATGTGGGCGTGGTGGAAGTGCCGGACCCGCGTATGGCGGCACTGGCCGAGATCGTCAAGCCCGAGCGCATGGTGAATGCCATCGTGGAATTCGTCGACATCGCCGGTCTGGTGGCCGGTGCGTCGCAAGGTGAAGGTCTGGGTAACCAGTTCCTGTCGCACATCCGCGAAACGGACGCCATCGTCAACGTGGTGCGCTGCTTTGAAGATGACAACGTGATCCACGTGGCTGGCAAAGTCAGCCCGCTGGATGATATCGAAGTGATCCAGACCGAACTGGCACTGGCCGACCTCGGTACGGTGGAAAAAGCCCTGCACCGCGAAAACAAGAAAGCCCGCTCCGGCGACAAGGATGCCGCCAAGCTGGTCGCCCTGCTGGAACGTCTGATGCCGCATCTGAACGACGCCAAGCCTGTGCGTGCCCTGGGTCTGGACGCTGATGAGATGCTGTTGATCAAGCCACTGTGCCTGATCACTGCCAAGCCCGCCATGTATGTGGCCAATGTATCGGAAAGCGGCTTCACCAATAATCCGCTGCTGGATCAGCTGAGCGCCTACGCTGCGACCCAGAATGCTCCTATCGTGGCTATCTGCGCTTCCATCGAAGCTGAAATCGCGGATCTGGATGACGCTGACAAGTCGGCTTTCCTGGCTGATCTGGGCATGGAAGAACCGGGTCTGGACCGTCTGATCCGCGCGGCCTACAAGCTGCTGGGCCTGCAGACCTATTTCACCGCTGGTGTGAAAGAAGTGCGTGCCTGGACCATCCATATCGGCGATACCGCGCCGCAAGCTGCAGGCGTGATCCACACTGACTTCGAACGCGGTTTCATCCGCGCCCAGACCATTGCCTACGATGACTTTATCCAGTACAAGGGCGAATCGGCTGCCAAGGAAGCGGGCAAGATGCGCGCCGAAGGCAAGGAATACGTGGTGAAAGACGGCGACGTATTGAACTTCCTGTTCAACGTCTAAGTCCGATTCTGGTTTTTGCGCCAGACCCAACCCCGGCATGCCGGGGTTTTTTATTGCCTAAAACTTAATAATCATCCGGCGACAGAGATAAAAAGACGACACAAAAATTTATATTTTGAAAAAAACGACATTTTTTTTACTGTGGCAATCGATTGTATATATTTCCAAAAAGCACTTAGGTATCATTCAGTGAGCGACATCTCCAGAGTCCTGCGCCCGCAGGTCTGACCTTCCCCGCCCCGAACTGGTGGTTGCCCTCCGCCCCATCGCGGATTTCCGTTTGCCTGGCCATAAGCTGGTGCAATGACCTCTGGTGCCAGACCCTGCACCGCCACCTGTTCCCGGAATCTCTCTCGCAATGCTGGCTACTTTTTTTGCTCCCGGTAAGCGCCTGATGCGTCAGTTGCGCATGCCTACCAAGTTCGCGCTGATCGTTGTTGCTCTGCTGATACCGCTGCTAATGCTGCTGTTCCTTTACGTAAGCAATGCCAATCAGGATATCGATTTCGCTCTCAAGGAGCAGACGGGGATACGCTACCACCGCCAGGTCAATGCGCTGATGAATAGCAGCCTGCAGCACCGCGGGCAATCGCTGCTGAAGTTGCTCGAAACGGAAAACCCGGCCGAGATGCAGGCCGCCGCCGAGCAGGTGCGTACCCAGTTTGCCAGCATGCAGAAAGATCTGGAGCAGGAAGATCCGTTCCGGCTGCTGCCACTACTGAAAGAAGCGCAAGGCCTGTGGCAACAGGCGCTGGCCAGTTCGTATAGCGATACGGCCCAGATTACGGCCAAGTACGCGCCGCTCAACCGTGCACTGACAGCGGTGCGGCGCAGCATTTCCGATGGTTCGCAACTGGCGCTGGACCCCGACGAAGATTCGTATTACCTCATGCTGTCGGGCACGGACAAGATGCCGCTGATTACCGAACAGTTGGCGCCATTGCGCGGGCTGGTGACTTATGTTGCGGCCCGGCCCGATCAGGCTCAGGCCACGCTGGTGCGCATTGCCGGCTATCTGGCGCTGCTGCGCAACGAGATCGACGATACGCGCGATGAGCTGCTGCGCGCTGGTAAAGCCAATCCGGCGGTACTGGCCAAAATCGATCAGGCACCGCTGGCTGCTGCCGATGCCTATCTGGAGCAGATTAGTGCAACCGTGGTGAAATCCGTCAGCGCAGTGCCTTCCCGCATCTACGCTGACGGCAGCAAGGTAATTACGGCAAATGCCGCGCTGACCAAGCAGATTCTGGACGGACTGGAAACCGCGCTGGAAGGCCGCGTTATGCGCCTGCGCATGATGCGTAACACCATGCTGGTTGGCGTGGTGCTGGCCCTGTCGGTGGCGACCTATGCACTGGTGAGCTTCTATCTGGCCAGCCTGAGTGGCCTGAATGCCATCACGCGCCGGGTCGAGCGCATGGGTGATGGCGACCTCAGCGATAGCACGGCGGCCAGCGGCAAGGATGAAGTCACGGCCGCCATCAATATGGTGCGCGGTAGCGTAGGCAAGCTGCACCAGATCGTGGCAGGGGTACGGGTTTCGGCCGAGTCCATCAGCTTGGCCGCATCGGAAATTGCCGCCGGCAATAATGATCTGGCCCAGCGCGGCGCGCGCATTGCCGGCACGGTGCAGCAGGCGTCGTCGAATATGGATGCACTGGATCAGGCCGTTGCGCACAACCTGAGCAATGCCAAAATGGCGGACGAGCTGGCGCTGTCTGCCTTTAATGTGGCTAGCAGCGGTGAGCAGACAGTGTCGAATGCGGTGGCCATGATGGAAAAAATCACCCAGTCCTCGCGCAAGATAGGCGAGATTACCCAGGTAATCGAAGGTATCGCATTCCAGACCAATATTCTGGCACTGAATGCGGCAGTGGAAGCGGCCCGTGCAGGCGAACAGGGCCGGGGCTTCGCCGTGGTGGCGTCGGAAGTACGCAGTCTGGCTCAGCGCAGTAGCAGTGCTGCCAAGGAAATCGGCGATCTGATCCGCACATCGATAGGCGACGTTGATGAGGGCGCGCGCTTCGTGAATGCGGCCGGCAGCACCATGAGCGAGATCGTGCAGTCGGTCCAGCGTGTGAATGCCATCATGGACCAGATCACGCTGGACTCGAATAAGCAGGCACAGCAGATCAATCAAATGGCCGCTTCGGTACGCGAGGTGGATGCCAGCACGCAGGAGAATGCGGCCATGGTGGAGGAAATTGCTGCCGCCGTGATGTCGCTGGAGGAGCGTGCCACCTTCCTGTCGGATTCCGTGCAGGTGTTCCAGTTGGGTAGCAAAATACCGGTCCACACCGTGATTAAACAGCGGCTGAAACTGGCACGCCGTGCTGGCCGCGCACTGGATGCCACTGCCTAGGAAGGAATGGTGTTGCGGCGGCGCACGTCCATGCGCCGCGCGTCATCGAGCGTGGTAGTATTGCCAGCATGACAAAGGTACGCATCCGGGGCTGGCTGGCTTGTATGGCGCTGTGTTTGCCATGGCGGCTGGCGCTGGCTGTCCAGACCATCCCCCTGTATGTCTACTATCCGGGGCCGACCTTCGCGGTCGGCATGCCCGGCAACCTCAGTGAAAAAATGGCCGATTGGTTGAGCCAGCGTTCGGCCGGACGTTACCAGTTCATTGCCACCCAGTTGCCTCGGCGCCGTCTGCAGATGATGCTTAGCCAGCCTCAGTGGCAGGGAGTGGTGGCCTGGGCCAATCCGCGCTGGTTCGGCGCCGAGGGCGCGCGCCAGAGCTGGAGCCGCTACTACATGGTCGATGCGAATATGGTGGCCTCGCTGCGCAGTGCGCCGTTCGAATATCAGGGCGATGCCTCGCTGCATGGTCAGCGCATCGGCACGGTGGAAGGCTTTTCCTACAAGGATTTCGACGCGTTGCTGCAGGCGGGACTGGTGAGCAAGGATGACGCCGATAGCGAAGCGCGTAATCTGCTCAAGCTGCAGCAGCGCCGCGTAGCGGTGGCGTTTCTGCAGGCCAGTTCCATGCCTAGCATGCGTCAGTTGTATCCCGATCTCGATAGCTGGCTGTATCTGTCGGCCCGTCCCCGGACGGTGTTCGAGCGGGCTTTCTTTATGGCGCCCAACCAGCCTCAGTTGCTGGCCTTCCTCAACCAGCAGAGCGCGGCCTTGCTCACGGATCGCCAGTGGCAGCAGGAGTTTGATACCTGCAAGCACATCGTGCCGCGCCAGTCCGGCGCCAGCGAGGCCCAGCGCAAGCTGTGCCGTTAAGCGCTGGGCCAGGTTTGTTGGGTATAATCGCCGCATAGGCGGAGCCCTGCTCCGATCAAGCGCCAGTCCGCAGGGACTGTCCTCGTCATCTGCTACACCCATCACTAGAAAAAAAACTTCATGGCTTCTTCCAACGAAAACGTCAGCATGGCGCTGTTTTGCGACTTCGAAAACGTCGCGCTCGGTGTGCGTGACGCCAACTACGATAAATTCGATATCAAGCCCGTGCTGGAACGCCTGCTGCTCAAGGGCAGCATCGTGGTCAAGAAAGCCTATTGCGACTGGGACCGCTACAAGGGTTTTAAAGCGCCCATGCACGAGGCCAATTTCGAGCTGATCGAAATTCCGCATGTGCGTCTGTCGGGCAAGAACTCGGCCGACATCCGCATGGTGGTCGATGCGCTGGACCTGTGCTACACCAAGTCGCACGTGGATACCTTCGTCATCATCTCGGGCGATTCGGACTTCTCACCGCTGGTGTCCAAGCTGCGCGAAAACGCCAAGAAGGTGATCGGCGTGGGCGTCAAGCAATCGACGTCGGATCTGCTGGTGGCTAACTGCGACGAATTCATTTTCTACGATGATCTGGTACGCGAAAGCCGCCGCGCCAAGCGCGACGCCAGCGAAAACCGTCAGGCCGTCAAACGTACGCCGGAAGAGGAACGCGCGCGCCGCGAAGAAATGGACAAGCGCCGCAATCAGGCGGTGGAAATCGCCATCGATACGTTTGAAGCGCTGGTGCTGGAACGCGGTGATAGCGGCAAGATCTGGGCATCCGTACTGAAGGAAGCCATCAAGCGCCGTAAGCCGGACTTTAGCGAGTCCTATTATGGCTTCCGCACCTTCGGCAATCTGATCGAGGAATGCAAGGCGCGTGGCCTGCTCGAATTCGGCCGTGACGAAAAATCCGGTGCCTACGTCTACCGTGGTAGCGGCGTGCCTATGCCTGCGGCGGTAGTTGGCGAGGCCATTGCCAATGATGGCGTGCAGCCGGCTGAAGGCGAGGGCGCCAAGCCGGAATCGCGCCGCAGCCGCAACCGTGGCCGCACGGCGGCCGAGCGCTTTGCCATTCGCCAGGCTGAACGCCAGGCCCGCGCGGGACAGGTATCGCCGGGCGCAGAATCGGCCGGTGCAGACGATGGCGCTGCTATGACTCCAGTGAGTCAGCCGGAAGC
This sequence comes from Pseudoduganella danionis, assembly GCF_009720775.1. Classification (GTDB taxonomy): domain Bacteria; phylum Pseudomonadota; class Gammaproteobacteria; order Burkholderiales; family Burkholderiaceae_D; genus Rugamonas; species Rugamonas danionis. The sequence continues at coordinate 296,508 of NZ_WNKW01000006.1, read as the reverse complement.
GGTACAGGTCGCCGAGGTCGCAATGGTGCCAGCCGCTGCGCCTGTGGCGGAATCGCTGCAGGAGTCTGCAGCCGAGACTGCGGGCGCGACGGCTGCAACGCAGGCCGCTGCACCGGCGAAGAAGAAAAATGGTACCAAGCCGCCAGCGCGCAAGGTGAAAGCTGCCAACAAGCAGAAGACCGAGCAGCAGGGGGAGGCTAAGCCTGAGGCGGTGGCGGAGTCGCGCAGCGATGCGCCCGCCGTATCGAAACCCGAGGCGCCGGCTGCAGCGAAGGCGGAAGCCGCGCTAGCGGCCAAGCCGGAAGCACCTGTTGTTGCGAAACCGGAAGTGCCAGCAGCGGCGAAGGCGGAAGGCGCAGGGGCTGTATCGAAACCAGCGCCGCAGCAGCGTGATGGCGCCGCCAAGAAAAGTCCGCGCCACAAAGCCAAGCCGGCAGCCAAGCCGGCTGCTTCCGCAGCGCCGGTAGCCCAGGCGGCAGCACCTGCTGCTCCGGCGTCGGCAGCAGCGGCGCCTGCCGCAGCAAAAGTCTCGCCAGCCGCCGCCGCACCGGCAGGCGAGGGCGCCGAAGCGAAAGCCGCATCACCCAAGCCGGCACGCAAACCGGCGCCACGCAAACCGCGTCCACCTAAAGCTGCTGCCAGCGCGGAGTAAGGAGCATCATGGCCACCCTGTCGTCCTTGATCCTGTATCCGGTGAAGTCCTGTGGTGGCCTGTCCTTGCAGCAGGCAACGCTGACCGTACAAGGCCTGCAGCACGCGGGCATAGGCGACCGTGAATGGGCGGTCGTCGACCCTTCCGGCGTTTGTCTGACCCAGCGTGAATACCCGCGCATGGCGCTGATCCGGCCGCAACTGGCGGACGATCAGCTGGTGCTCAGCGCGCCGGACATGCCGGCCTTGCAGTTGCCGCTGGCTCGCAGCACGGGTGGCGCTACGCTGACGGTGCACGTGTGGGAAGATCAAGTGCTGGCGAGTGATGGCGGCCAGCAGGCATCCGACTGGTTCAGTGCCGTGCTGGGCGTACCGTGCCGGCTGGCCCGGTTCCATCCGCAGGCCGAGCGTGCTGTCAGCCAGACCTGGAGCGGCGGCATCGCGGCCACCACCTTATTCTCCGATGGCTATCCTGTGCTGCTGATCAGCCAGGCCTCGCTCGACGAACTCAATCAGCGCCTGCGGCAAGCCGGGCGTGCAGCCTTGCCGATGAACCGCTTCCGCCCCAACGTGGTGGTGGACGGCATCGAAGCCTTTGACGAAGACTATACGGAAACCTTTGCCCTAGGCGAGGCCGTGCTCAAGCCCGTCAAACCCTGTCCGCGCTGCCCCATGCCTTCGGTCGATCAGGATAGTGGCGTGGTGGGGCCGGATCCGCTCGATATCATGCAGAGTTTCCGCGCCAAGCCGGAACTCGAAGGCGCGCTATGTTTCGGCATGAATTGTCTGGTGCTGGCCGGTGCAGGACAGGTACTCCGTGTGGGACAGCAGATAGAAGTCACGCTGGCGTTTTAGCCTGATCGCTGTGAAGGGCTGCTGCGGCAGATCAATCGAGCGTCACGCATGTCCGAATGACAGACCTGACCCCGAAGTGTGAAGGCGCCGCCGAATTTACAAGTGGCAAAACTTGGCGTAATGTGGCATTTGGCAAGAAATCAGGTGAGTAAGGGCATTTATGACGCAAACGGCATCCAGCAAGTTACGGCCTAACAGTACCCCTGCCGCGGCAGCGGAGGAGCTGGCGGCCGAGAACCAGGCGCTGCGCGCGCGTATGACTTATCTGCTCGAGCAGGCGGAGCGCAACCATTCCATCATGACGCGCCATCAGGCGTTTGATCTGGAAATCGTCGGCGCTGCTAATTTTCCTGAACTCATAGGCATTATCTTCCGCGTCTTACCGGTTATATCGGAACTCGATTGCGTAACTTTAACGCTGCTTGATGAAGATGCCGATATTCGTGAAGTGATGCTCAAGCTCGACGTGGTGTTCGAGGATTTCCCCGGCCTCATCTTCGTCGAGGAGGTCGAAGCCATGGGGCTGGAACTGGCACCACGCAACGCGCAGGCCGCCGCGCCGCGTCCGCAGCTAGGCATGTATGATGCGCGCCGCCATGCTACGGCTTTCCCGCGCCCGCCGGCCGGTTTGCAAAGTGTTGCGCTGGTACCACTGTTGCGCAACAAGCGGATTATCGGCTCGCTCAATCTGGGCAGTTGCGATCCTACCCGTTTCACTCCTAGTCTGGGCACGGACTTCATCGAGCACATGGCGTCCATCATCGCCATCTGCCTGGAAAACGTGATCAGTAACGAGATGCTCAAGTATATTGGTCTGACGGATTCGCTGACCGGCGTGTACAACCGCCGTTACATCGATCGTCGCCTGCTGGAAGAAATTGCCCGCGCGCGGCGCCAGCAGTATCCGATTTCCTTCATGTACATCGATATCGACCACTTCAAGCGCGTCAACGATACGGTGGGCCATGGCGGCGGCGACGATGTGCTGCGCGAGGTGTCGCGCCGCATCAAGAACGAGCTGCGTAGCTCCGATGCGCTGGCCCGCTTCGGCGGCGAAGAATTCGTGGTGCTGCTGATCGATGCCGATCTCGATAGCGCTGCTTTCGTGGCCGAACGTATCCGCGCCAGCGTGGCCGGCAGCATGATCGTGCTGTCGCAGGAACTACAGTTGTCGGTCACGGTGTCGATAGGCGTGGCTTGTCTGGCGCCGGGCGAAGCAGAAGGCGATCCGGCCGTGGTGGCGCGTACCTGGGTGGCGCAGGCCGATGCGCGCCTGTATGTGGCCAAGGAAAACGGCCGCAACCGCGTCATCAGCCGCGATGCCGACGCGGATGCCGCTGCCGGCCTGCGCAACGTCGGCTAGCGCAGCAGCTTCTGTTCTGCCTTGTGCACGGCACTGGCCGTGCCGCGCAGTATCACCACATCACCCGCTTCGAGTGCGAGTTCGGGCGCAACTTCCAGTTGGGTTTTTCCGCGCCGTACGCTGCTGACGGCAGCGCCGCTGTGTTCGACGGCGATGTTGCCCAGTGCCTGCCCTACGCTGCTGGCGCTGCTCGGCAAGGTGACGGAATGCAGTCGCTCCAGATCCGCTTCATCGCCGCTATCGCTGGCGCCGTGGAAATAACCGCGCAGCGAAGCATAGCGCGCATCACGCGCCATCTGTACGCGGTGCACCACGCGCCGTAGCGGCACGCCCAGCATGACCAGTGCGTGCGAGGCCAGCATCAGGCTGCCTTCCATCAATTCCGGCACCACTTCGGCCGCACCGGCCTGCTTCAGCCGGTCCAGATCCGTATCGTCGTGCGAGCGCACGATGACGGGCAGGGTAGGGGCCAGCTCATGCACCAGATGCAGCACCTTCAGCGCGGACGGTGTGCTGGCATAGGTGATCACCACGGCGCTGGCACGGTAGATACCGGCCGCCACCAGACTTTCACGCCGCGCCGCATCGCCGTAGGATACGTGGCGGCCGGCCGTCTGGGCTTCTTGCACGCGCTCGGGGTCGAGGTCGAGTGCATGGTAGTCAATGTTTTCTTCCGCCAGCAGGGTAGCCAGGCTCTGGCCGCTACGGCCGAATCCGCACACGATCACGTGCTTGTTGGTCGACATGGTGCGGCTGGCGATCTTGGTCAGGGCCAGCGATTGCATCATCCATTCATTGTTGGAGAACTTCAGTACGATCTGGTCGGACTTGGCGATGATGAAGGGCGCCAGCAACATGGACAGCACCATCGACGCCAGCACCACCTGTATGATGAACGGGTCGATCAGCTTGCTGCCGCCGGCCAGATTCAGCAACACGAAGCCGAATTCGCCGGCCTGTGCCAGCCCCAGACCGATGCGCATGGACACGCCGTCGGAAGAGCCGAACAGCTTGGCCAGACCGGCGATCAGGGCGAACTTGAGCAGCACGGGGCCGCACAGCAGCACCAGTACCAGCCACCAGTGCTGCAGCACCATCTGGACGTTGAGCAGCATGCCGATGGTGATGAAGAACAGCCCCAGCAGCACGTCGCGGAACGGTTTGATGTCCTCTTCCACCTGATGCTTGTATTCCGTCTCCGAGATCAGCATGCCGGCCACGAAAGCGCCCAGAGCCAGCGACAGGCCCGCTTTCTCGGTGATCCATGCCGCACCGAGCGTAATCAGCAGCAGGTTCAGCATGAACAGTTCCTGCGAGCGGCGCTTGACCACGATGGTGAACCAGGTGCGCACGATCTTCTGGCCGACAAACAGCAGCAGGGCCAGCACGATCACGGCTTTCAGGCTGGCCCAGGCCAGCGTTTCCGCCAGCGCGTCGGGGCGCTGGCCCAGCGAAGGAATCAGGATCAGCAGCGGCACCACGGCCAGATCCTGGAATAGCAGGATGCCGATGATGCGGCGCCCATGTTCGCTTTCCAGTTCCAGCCGCTCGGTCAGCATTTTCGACACGATGGCGGTGGACGACATGGCCAGCGCGCCACCGAGTGCAAACGCGGTCTGCCAGCCCAGGTGGATCTCGGGCGGTAGCTGGGTGCTGATGGTCCAGCCGAACACCATGGTGGCGATGATGGTCAGGCCTACCTGCGCCATGCCGAGGCCGAACACGATGCTGCGCATGGCCATCAGTTTGGGCAGGGAAAACTCCAGCCCGATGGAGAACATCAGGAACACCACGCCGAATTCGGCCAGCGCATGGGTGACTTCGCTTTCTTCCGCCAGCCCCAGCGCGTGCGGACCGATCAGTATGCCCACGGCCAGATAGCCGAGCATGGGCGGTAGCTGTAACATACGGAAGGCGACCACGCCGAGGACTGCGCTTCCAAGCAATAACAGGGTGATTTCCAGCGGCGTAAACGTCATGTCAACTCATTTCTACTCGATGTGATACCGGCCAGGCTGGCTTGCAACGCCCAATGTTTTCACCTAATGTTTAATCTGGCAAGTTTTTTGCTTTCCTAATTCGGCTATACTTGGGTGTGAGTGTAACCCATGAAAAAACAATGCTGAAAGCTTTTGACGCAAATCAGGCCGCGCATGCACTGCGCCTTGCCCAAGCCACCCTGCAGAACGAGGCCGATGCCATCGCTGCTTTGAATGACCGTCTGGCTGCCGACGATAGCGTCGTGCAGGCCATCGCCCTGTTGTTGAATTGCAAAGGGCGGGTGGTGGTCTCAGGCATAGGCAAATCCGGTCACATCGGCCGCAAGATCGCCGCGACGCTGGCATCCACCGGCACGCCGGCGCTGTTCGTGCATCCGGCCGAAGCCGCGCACGGCGACCTCGGCATGGTGACGGCCGGCGACGTGCTGATCGCCATTTCCTATTCGGGCGAAAGCTCGGAACTGATGACCATCCTGCCCGTCGTCAAGCGCATGGGGACCAAGATTATCGCGATGACGGGCAAGCCCGGCTCCAGTCTGGCCGACATCGCCGATGTGCACCTGAACGTGGCCGTGGCCAAGGAAGCCTGCCCGATGAATCTGGCGCCGACCACCTCCACCACCGTCACGCTGGCGCTCGGCGACGCGATTGCCGTAGCCCTGCTGGATCTGCGCGGCTTCAAGGAAGAAGACTTTGCCCGCTCCCACCCCGGTGGCGCGCTGGGCCGCCGTCTGCTGACCCATGTGCGCGATGTGATGCGTAGTGGCGACGCGGTGCCGAAAGTGCTGGCCGATGTGAAATTGACTGATGCGCTGCTGGAAATTACCCAAAAGGGCATGGGCATGACGGCCATCGTCGATGGCGATAACCGTCCGGTTGGCGTGTTCACTGACGGCGACCTGCGCCGCATGATAGAAAAAGTGCAGGACTTCAGCAAAGTGGTGATCGGTGACGTGATGCACGCCAACCCGCGCACCATCGCGCCGGAAAAAATGGCCGTCGATGCCGTGGCCGTGATGGAAGAATTCCGCATCAACCAGATGCTGGTGACGGACGCCGACGGCAAGCTGGTGGGCGCCTTGCACATCCACGACCTGACCCGCGCCAAGGTGATCTGATGAATCCGAGTTTAGTGCAACGTGCCGCCCGCATCCGACTGATGATTTTCGATGTCGATGGTGTGCTGACCGATGGCAGCCTGCATTATGGTGCCGATGGCGAAGCCTTGAAAACCTTCAATGTGCAGGATGGCCTCGGTATCAAGCTGCTGCAGGAATCCGGCGTGCAGACGGCCATCATCAGCGCGCGTACGTCGCCGCAGGTGATACGCCGCGCGGCCGATCTGGGCATCGGCCACCTGCATCAGGGGGGGCATGACAAGCTCACGCCTTTCCATGCGCTGCTGGAGAAAACCGGGTTGACGGCCGAGCAGGTTGGCTTCATCGGCGACGATGTGGTGGATCTGCCGATACTGAGCCGTGTGGGGCTGGCCGTGGCCGTGCCGAATGGCCGCGCCGAAGTATTGAACCGTGCGCACCATGTCACGACGGCCCATGGCGGCCGCGGTGCCGTGCGCGAAATATGCGAACTGCTGATGCAGGCCCAGGGCAGCTACGAGCGCGTGATGGCGCAGTTTCTGGTGTAATGGAGCGCAAGCATGCGTAAAAAGACCGCCCATCGCTGGCAATTAACCCTGACCATGCTGGTCGGCGTGTTCGTGGCCGTCGGCAGTTTCTGGCTGGTGCAAGTGGTGAATCAGGCAGGGCAGGACGAACAGGTGGATCCCTACCGCAATGAGCCTGACTACATCATCGATCGTTTCAGTCTGGTGCGTATGAGCCAGGCCGGCAAGCCGGCCTACATTATCTCCGGCGATAAGCTGACCCACCGTCCCGTGGATGATGCGTCGGATATCGAAAAGCCGTTTGTGCACAGCTTGTCCGGCCAGCAGCCACCCATGCAGATGCATGCGCAAACGGCTTTGATCGATCAGGGCAATACGCGCGTCCAGCTTTCCGGTAAGGTGGACGTACTGCGTCCCGCTACCGCACAGGCACCTGTGCTGCACTTGACTACGCCGGCGTTGACCGTGTATCCGGACGAAGAAAGAATGGAAACTGCCGCTGCCGTGGCGTTGCAACTGGGACAGTCCAGTGCGACCGGCTTGGGTATGAAAGCCAATAATGCCACCCGCGAAGTACAGTTGGGTGGTCGTGGGCAACTGCTGTTGCCGCCACGTGCAGCGCACTAGGCTTGCCCTGTGTGCTAACGAGAGGATAGAAATGATGAAGAAACTGATGCTGGCAGTGGCCTTATGCTGCCTTGGGCTGGGTGTGGCGCAGGCGGAAAAAGCCGATGCCTCCAAGCCGACCAAGATCGATTACGACGACCTGCAGATCGACGATGTGAAGCAGATCAAAACCCTGCTGGGCAATGTCGTGCTGACGCGCGGCACGCTGCTGATGAAGTCGCCCAAGGCGGTGGTCAGCACTGATCCCGAAGGCTACAATCTGGTGGTGCTGACCAGCACTCCGGGCACGCCTGCCACCTTCCGCCAGAAGCGCGACGGTGCCGGTGACCAGTGGGTGGAAGGGGAAGCCGAACGTATCGAATACAGCGAAAAAACCGATCTCGTGAAGTTGTTCTCCAAGGCGAAAATCCGCCGGCTGGAAGCGGGCCGCCTGAGCGATGAAGTCGATGGCGAATTCATTTCCTACGACAGCCGCAAAGAACAGTTTGCCGTGAAAAACAGCGTGACGGGCGAGAGCAAGCCCGGTGCTGGTCGCGGCACCATGGTGATCCAGCCGGTGCAGCGCGGACCGGCCGCCACCACGGCAGCGGCACCGGCCGCTTCCGTTCCACCTGTACCGGGAAAATAAGCATGACGACTTCCTGCGGTAGCACCCTGATCGTCAAGGGTTTGCAAAAGACTTATGGCAAGCGCCAGGTGGTCCACGATGTGTCGCTGCAGGTGGCCTGCGGCGAAGTGGTGGGGCTGCTGGGGCCTAACGGCGCCGGCAAGACCACCTCGTTCTACATGATCGTGGGACTGGTGCCTTCGGATGCGGGCACCATCGATATCAGCGGCACCGATATCTCCAGCCTGCCCATCCACCGGCGCGCAGCGCTGGGCCTGTCCTACCTGCCGCAGGAAGCCTCCGTATTCCGCAAACTCACGGTGGAGGAGAACATCCGCGCCGTGCTGGAAATTCAGAAAGTAGACGGCAAGTCTTTATCCAAGGCTGCCATCGATGAACGGCTCAATACCCTGCTGGCCGATTTGCAAATCGAAAAGCTGCGCGAAAACCCCGCCCTGTCGCTCTCGGGCGGCGAACGGCGCCGGGTGGAAATTGCGCGGGCACTGGCGACCAACCCCCGCTTCGTGCTGCTGGACGAACCATTCGCCGGGGTCGACCCGATAGCCGTCATCGAGATTCAGCGCATTGTGCGCTTCCTCAAGGAACGTGGCATCGGCGTCCTCATTACCGATCACAATGTGCGCGAAACGCTGGGCATTTGCGACCGCGCATATATCATCAACCAGGGCACGGTACTGGCGTCTGGCCGTCCGGACGACATCATTGCGAACGAGTCGGTACGCCGCGTGTATCTGGGTGAACACTTCCGAATGTAAGCCTCATAAGCCTCATGAAACAGTCTTTGCAACTGCGCACTTCGCAACATCTGGCGCTGACACCCCAGCTACAGCAGTCGATCCGGCTGCTGCAGTTGTCCACGCTGGAATTGCATCAGGAACTGGAACAACTACTGACTGACAATCCGCTGCTGGAACGGCTCGACGATCCGCTCGACCGTTCGCTGCGTTTGCTGTCCGATGGCGCCATCAGCCAGCCGGCCAGCTCGAATGAAGCGGGCGCCGATATTCCGCCCGGCCAGAGCGAAGCGGCACCTGCCGAAGCTGATGGTTATGATGGCCCCGCGGCCGACACGGAAAGCACCAGCAGCGAGGCTGATGTGGACTGGAGCGATGCCGGCCGCAGCAAGGCGCCTGACGATGAAGATGCGCGGCCCCAGCTGGAAGCCAGCCACTGCACGCTGCGCGACCATCTGCTCGAGCAGATGCGCGTGCTGGTGCTCGAGCAGCGCGACCGTGCGCTGGTGGAACTGATCATCGATGCGCTGGACGAGAACGGCTATCTGGAAGAAGCGCTGGAAGAAATCCATGCGCGCATTCCCGAAGAACTCGAAGTCGAACTCGATGAATTGCAGACGGCTTTAACTCTGCTACAAAGTTTCGACCCTATCGGCGTGGGGGCGCGTACGGCCTCCGAATGTCTGGCGCTGCAAATCAAGCGTTTACCGGCGATTCCGTTGGTTACACGCCGCATGGCATTGGCAATTGTTGAAAATCATTTGAACTGGTTTGCTCAGCGTGATTTCAACAAATTGAAGAAAGCGCTGCTGTGCGACGAGGAGGATTTGCGCGAAGCACAAACCGTGATCCGCCAGTGCAATCCGCACCCGGGCGCAGCGTTTGCGGCCGATACCTCGGACTATGTGGTGCCCGATGTGATCGTGAAAAAATCGCGCAACGGCTGGCAAGTCAGCCTGAATAACGATGTGATGCCGCGATTGCGCGTCAATGCCATGTACGCCAATCTGCTCAAGCAGGGCAAGGGCGAGAGCGCGATGGGCGCGCAGCTACAGGAAGCCAAGTGGCTGATCAAGAATATGCGGCAACGTTTCGAGACAATTTTGCGCGTTGCACAAGCGATAGTAGAACGACAAAAGAACTTTTTCTCGCATGGCGCGGTCGCCATGAGACCCCTTGTGCTGCGCGAAATAGCTGATACACTAGGTCTACACGAGAGCACTATTTCTCGCGTAACAACTCAAAAATATATGCTGACCCCGCACGGCATGTTTGAGCTGAAATATTTTTTTGGTAGCCATGTCGCCACCGAAGCGGGAGGGGAAGCAAGTTCGACGGCGATACGCGCACTCATTGTGCAATTGACAGGAGCAGAAGACCCGAAAAACCCTTTATCTGACAGTAAGATTGCGGACATGCTCGGCGAACAAGGCATGGTCATTGCGCGACGAACTGTTGCCAAATACCGGGAAGCTTTGAAAATCCCGCCAGTCAGTCTCCGCAAGTCTTTGTAGTTATCTGGTTCCTGTGCGCCCGGCAGCAATGGGCAGCGCACTAACCGCCAGTAACATCATCTTTAGGAGTGTGTATGAATCTCACCATCAGTGGACATCATCTGGAAGTGACTGCAGCGATCCGTGAATATGTGCAGAACAAGCTGGAGCGCGTCACCCGCCACTTTGATCAAGTGATTGATATTGCTGTCATCCTGACTGTAGATAACCTTAAAGAGAAAGAGAAGCGCCAGAAGGCCGAGATCAACCTGCGCATGTCGGGCAAGACCGTGTATGTGGAAAGCCTGTCGCAAGATCTGTACGCCGCCATCGACACCCTGATCGACAAGCTCGATCGGCAGGTGATGAAATACAAAGACAAAGTGCAGAACCACGGCCACGATGCGATCAAGCATCTGCCAGATAGTTACGAGTCTGCCGCCGCGCTATAAGCCGGTCACTGCAAGATCCGATCAAGGGCGCCATCAGCGCCCTTTTTTGCGTCTGGAGGCTAGACCTTTCGCCACGGCCGCGCAGTAGAATAGCGTTTTCACTTACTGCGAGCATCCATGAGCGCACATGTCCACACCAGCGTCAGCAACGGTACCGGCCTGATTTTGCTGGACCGTCCCAAAGCCCTCAATTCCCTTTCGCTGGAGATGGTGCGCGACATCACGGCAGCGCTGCTGGCGTGGCGCGACAGCGCCGACGTGGATGCCGTGGTAATCCGCAGCAGCAGTGAAAAAGCCCTGTGTGCGGGCGGCGACATCCGTTTCTTCTACGATGTGGGGCGTGATACGCCGCAGGCTGGCAGCGCACTGCTGGAAGACTTCTTTACGGAAGAATATGCGCTAAATCATTTAATCCATTTCTACCCCAAGCCCTATATCGCACTGATGGATGGCGTGGTGATGGGCGGCGGCATGGGCGTGGCGCAGGGCGGCCCTGAGTGCCGCATCCGCATCGTGACCGAGCGTACCAAGATGGCCATGCCGGAAGTGAATATCGGCCTGTTCCCCGATGTGGGCGGCAGCTATTTCCTGTCGCACGCACCTGGCCAGCTAGGCAACTATCTTGGCGTCACGGGTGTGACCATCCACGCGGCCGACGCGCTGTATGCAGGTCTGGCCGACTACTTCGTGCCGAGTGCCGAACTGCCAGCCTTGCTCGCGCTGCTGGACACCACGGCCGGCCAGCAACTGCGTACGGCCATTGCCGGCTTTGCTGCGCCATTCCAGCGCAGCGCGGGCGAGAGCCAGCTAGCGCAGCAGCGCGCTGCCATCGACCGCCATTTCGCGGCCGGCTCGGTGGCCGCCATCACGGCCTCGCTGCAGCAGGACGACAGCGCCTTTGCCCAGAAGACGCTACAGATCATGGCGACGCGCTCACCGCTGATGATGTGCGTGACGCACGAGCTGATCAAGCGCGGCGCGGCTCTGGATGTGGCTGATTGTCTGCGCATGGAGCGTGCGCTCGTGCGGCGTAATTTCGAGCATGGCGAAGTGATCGAAGGCGTGCGCGCTCTCGTGATCGATAAAGACAACGCGCCGCAATGGCGTCCCGCCACGCTGGCCGAAGTGAGCGACGAACAGGTGCAACAGATGTTTGCGCCGGTCTGGCCCGCCTACGCCCATCCCCTGCGCCACCTTTAAAACTTCGGGGTCAGGTCTGTCATTTGGACATCGACGATGCTCCATTGAGATCGCTCAAAATGACCCCGGAAATTTGACCAATTGAGGACAAGGAATAACAGGAGCGAAACCTCCCCGGGCGGAGGTTTTTCAATGTCAGTATTGATACGCCTCAAGCGATAGGCGCGAGTGTCCAAATGACAGATCTGACCCCGAAGTTAGACCCCGCAAATGACAGATCTGACCCCGAAGTTAGACCCCGAAGTTGATGGGGAGCTTCAGGATTGTTCGCGGTGGCGCAGTACGACTTTTTCGCTGGTCTGGAAATAGGCGGCCAGTTGCTCTGCCATGTAGACAGAGCGGTGCTGGCCGCCCGTGCAGCCGACCGCCACGGTCAGATAACTACGGTTGTCCGTCTTGAACGAGGGCAGCCATTTCTCGATGAAGTCGCGGATATCCTTGAACAGTTCCAGCGCGCTGGGCTGGGCGTTGAGGAAGTCGATCACAGGCTGGTCGCGTCCGTTCAACGGGCGTAGCGTCAGGTCATAATAGGGATTCGGCAGCGCCCGCACGTCGAACACGAAATCCGCATCGAGCGGCACGCCCAGCTTGAAGGCGAACGATTCGAAGAACAGGATCAGTGGGGCGCGTTCGATCGCCACCAGATCCTTGACCCACGCGCGCAGCTTGTTGGCGCTCAGTTCTGAAGTGTCGACCACATGGCCGAGCTTTTCGATAGGCGCAAGTCGTTCGCGCTCTTCCAGTATGCACTCGATCAGCGTGCGGCGCGAAGCGGGATTCTGCCCCGGACGCAGCTCGTGCGACAGCGGGTGGCTACGCCGCGTTTCCGAAAAGCGCGCGACCAGTGAATGGGTGTTGGCGGTCAGGAACATCACTTTGACATCATGCCCTTGCTCGCGCAGTCGCTTGACGTCGTCGGGCAGGCTGGCCAGCGAAGCCGAGCTGCGCGCGTCCACGGCGACGGCCAGTGCCTCCAGACCTTCCTTCATCAGAGTATCGACCAGGCTGGCCAGCAAGGCTGGCGGCAGGTTGTCGACGCAATAAAAGCCGGTGTCCTCAAGCACGTTGAGGGCGACAGATTTGCCGGAGCCGGAGATGCCGGTTAAGAGTACGATGCGCATAGGACAGGATGATACCGCAGGCAGCGATGCTGTGTTGTTATTGGCACCATTTGGTGCCAATAACAACAGCAGACTGTGGTTAATCGCCGCTCATGGCCTGACGCTGGCGTTCCATGAATTCCTGCAGCGTGTCGATGCCGCGCAGTTGCAAGATGGTGTTGCGCACGGCCGCTTCCAGCAGCACCGCAATATTGCGGCCGGCCGCCACCGGGATCACGACCTTGCGCACTGGCAGGCCCAGCACGTCCTCGGTGGGGAACTGGAAGGGCAGGCGCTCGACTTCTTCATCGGCCGCGCCACGGCGTACCAGATGCACGATCAGCTTCAGGCGCATCTTGCGCCGCACGGCCGTTTCGCCAAAGATGGCTTTAATGTCCAGCAGCCCCAGCCCGCGCACTTCCAGCAGGTTCTGCAGCAGCGGCGGGCAGCGTCCTTCGATCATGTTCGGTGCGATGCGCGAGAATTCCACGGCATCGTCCGCCACCAGACCGTGCGAACGCGAAATCAGCTCCAGCCCCAGCTCGCTCTTACCGAGACCGGAATCGCCCGTGATCAGCACGCCCACACCGAGCACGTCCATGAACACGCCGTGCATGATGATGCGCTGGGCCAGCTTCTTCGACAGATACACGCGCAGGAAGTCGATCACTTGCGCGGCCGGCAGCGGCGTCGAGAACAGCGGGATATTTTTTTCGTCGCAGATGGCGAGAATGTCGGGCGGGGTTTCCAGCCCCTGCGCAATGATCAGCGCCGGTGGTCCGCCTGCAATCAGCTCGCCGATCACGTGGGCGCGCGTGAGCGATTTGAGACGCTGGTAGTAATTGATTTCCTGATGGCCGAACACCTGGATACGGCCCGGGTGGATGGTGTTCAGGTGGCCCACCTGATCGGCGGCCGAAGCGACGTCGCCGGAGATCAGCCGCTCGCCGCCGGGGAAGCCGGCAAACCAGCCTAGCTGCAAACTTTCGCGATTGTCGTCGTACAGTCTTTGTATCGTCAGCGGAGTTTGCAGCATGGGGCGTCTTCGTGATGGGTTGAACTAGCTGGTAGTGTAACCCATAGTCAGGCGCCCCTGACGATATCGTCTGATGACTTAACCGGCTGCCTGCAGGGTAGGCACCCAGCTGATGATGCGCTGGTAGACCGAGGCCGGATCCGGGTCCGTGCTCAGGGCCACGCGGAATGCGTCGTCGGAGAACATTTCGGCGATCTCGGACAGGATCTCCAGGTGCTGCTGGGTGACGTGGTCAGGGATCAGCAGGAAAAACAACAGATTGACCGGTTTGCCATCGGGCGACTCGAATGGAATCGGCTCGGCCAGACGCACAAACGCGGCCAGCGGCGACTTCAGGCTCTTCATGCCTTTTACGCGGCCGTGAGGAACCGCCACGCCATGCCCGAGCCCCGTGGAACCCAGACGCTCACGCGCGAACAGATTGTCCGAGACGGTGGAGCGGGCGATGCCGCAATTGTTTTCGAAGATCAGGCCGGCTTGCTCGAAAGCGCGCTTCTTGCTCGACACTTCCAGATCGAGCTGCACGTTTTCCAGTGAGAGTATTTTGCTTAGGTTATTCATATTGCGACATAGAATGTTGCGGCGCACAAATGCGGCCTGCGAGCGCATTATAGGCCTTTTTCTGTCCGGCACCGGAAAACCCCGAGGCGGGGTCCGGCACTATGCTGCCTATGTGCTTATGATACGCCTGAATTAACTGTGCCGATCAGAAATGTATCGTGCCGTCGGCATACATGCTACGGCCTGTGCTGACAGGCTTTACTGGCGTGCGCCGCGCAGATTGGCCGGCTTCTGGGCGCTGCTGAAGTTGCTGCGCCACGGATTGATATCGAGCCCGCCACGGCGCGTGTAGCGTGCGTACACGGCCAGTTGTTGCGGGTGGCACTGGCGCAGGATGTCGATGAAGATGCGCTCTACGCACTGCTCGTGGAACTCGTTGTGTTCGCGGAAGCCTATCAGGTAGCGCAGCAGGCTTTCCTGATCGATTTGCGGGCCTGCATAGTGGATCTGCACGCTGGCCCAGTCCGGCTGGCCCGTGACCAGACAGTTGGATTTCAGCAGGTGCGATACCAGTTTTTCTTCCACCGGCTCTTCGTCGAGTGCCGCCTTCAGCAGCGATGGATCGGGACTGTAGTGGTCCACTTCGATGTCCAGACGGTCAAGCAGCAGGCCATCGAGTTCGCCCATGGTGATCATGCCGAATTCTTCGGGCTGGGTCAGCGAGATGTGCACGTTGGCACCCACTGCCTTGGACAGATCCTGCTGCAGCAAGGTCTTCAGCGCTACCACGCTATCGAGCCGGGTCTGGTTGAACGAGTTCAGGTAGAGCTTGAAGGACTTCGATTCGACGATGTTGGGCGAATCGGCCGGCACGGTAATGCGGGCGATGGCCACCTGCGGTTTGCCGCGCTGGTTGAGCCACGAAATTTCGTAGGCATTCCAGATATCCACGCCGAAAAACGGCAGCGTGCCCGTCAGGCCCAGTTCATCGCGCTTGCCCTGCCGTGGAATCGGGAACAGCAATTCCGGTGCGTAATCGGTGCGGTAGGCAGAGTTTTTTCCCAGCGGGGACAGATCGGCGGTGTTGGTCATGACGGTACTCGTTTTGGTGAAGGACGGCATGGTAGCGCAAACCATGCCGCCTTGCTCGACGCTTAGCCGAGGAAGAGTTTGTACACGGGGTTGGCGCTCTCATCCCAGTAGCGGTAGCCCAGCGTGGTGAGGAACTGGGCAAACTGCTCCATTTCCTCAGGCGGCACCTGCAGGCCGATCAGAATCCGGCCCACGTCGCCCCCTTGGCTGCGGTAGTGGCACAGCGAGATATTCCAGTTCGGCGCCATCGAATTCAGGAAGCGCATCAGCGCGCCCGGACGCTCGGGGAATTCGAAACGGTACAGCAGTTCGTCCTGCGCCAGCGCGCTCTTGCCACCGACCAGATGGCGGATGTGGGCTTTGGCCAGTTCGTCGTGGGTCAGGTCCAGCGTGCGGAAATCCTGTTCCTCGAAATTGCGTGCCAGCTTGCCCGATTCGCTGCGGTCGGCGATCTGCACGCCGACGAAGACGTGGGCTTCGTCCTTGTCGCTGATCCGGTAGTTGAACTCGGTCACATTGCGCGGGCCTACCAAGGCGCAGAAGCGCTTGAAGCTGCCGCGCTGCTCGGGCAGGGTGACGGCAAATACGGCTTCGCGCGATTCGCCCAGTTCGGCACGCTCGGCAACGAAACGCAGGCGGTCGAAATTCATGTTCGCGCCGCAGGCGATGGTGATCAGGGTCTGATTCTCGACCGGCTCTTTGGTCAGCGCCGCGCGTTCGATATAGGCTTTGGCACCGGCCACGGCCAGCGCACCGGCCGGCTCGAGGATGCTGCGGGTATCGGTGAACACATCCTTGATGGCGGCGCAGATGGCGTCCGTATCGACGAGGATGATGTCGTCCACATACTGCTGGGTCAGACGGAAGGTTTCTTCGCCGACCAGACGCACCGCCGTGCCATCCGAGAACAGGCCGACGTCGGACAGGGTCACGCGTTCACCGGCCTTGATGCTGCGCGCCATGGCGTCGGAATCGAGCGTCTGTACGCCGATGATCTTGATGTCGGGACGGATCGCCTTGACATAGGCCGCTACGCCCGAGATCAGGCCGCCACCGCCGATGGCGACGAAAATCGCATGGATGGGGCCGGAATGCTGGCGCAGGATTTCCATACCGATAGTGCCCTGACCGGCGATCACGTCCGGATCGTCGAACGGATGGACGAAGGTCAGTTTCTGTTCCTGTTCCAGCAGCAAAGCGTGGTTGTAGGCATCCGTGTAGGATTCGCCATGCAGCACCACTTCCACGGACGGACCGCCGCGCGACTTGACGGCATCGATCTTGACCTGAGGCGTGGTGGTGGGCATCACGATCAGGGCGCGGCAGCCCAGCTTGGCGGCCGACAGGGCCACACCTTGTGCATGGTTGCCGGCCGAAGCGCAGATCACGCCGCGCTTGCGCTGGGCGTCGCTCAGGTGAGCCATTTTGTTGTAGGCGCCACGAATCTTGAAGCTGAACACGCTCTGCATGTCCTCGCGCTTGTAGTAAATTCGGTTGCCGCAGCGCTGCGACAGGGCAGGTGCGTGCTCGAGCGGGGTTTCAGTGGCGACGTCGTAGACGCGGGCGGTCAGGATTTTCTTCAGATAATCGATGGTCATGGTCTGCAAACATAATGATTCCGGGCCAGAATATTCTGGTGCGTACGGTACTTCAAGCTATGCTAACTAACCGGCGGGTGACCGGGGTGGAGCAGGGCGCTGGCAGAGCGCGGGTGGGCGCAAGCCGGACGGTGCATTCATGCGGATGCAATTTATTATAATGGACACCCCCCTACATCTGAAGAAAGCGCTGAATTAAGCGCATAAGAAAGCGATGATCGAATCCGCAATTGCATGGCTGCTCAGTGTGCTGGCCGCGCCGCAGGTAGGGCTGACTTCCGTGTTTCTGGTGAGCTTGATCTCTGCCACGCTGGTGCCGCTGGGCTCCGAACCGGCCGTGTTTGCCGTGATCAAAGCCAATCCCCAGTTGTTCTGGCCTGCCATCGCCGTGGCCACGGTCGGCAATACGCTGGGCGGCGCGATCGATTACTGGATGGGTTATCAGGCCAAGCAATCGTTCGCGCGCGAGCGCCAGAGCCGCTGGTTCCACTGGCTGGAGCGCTATGGCGCCAAGACTATGCTGCTATCGTGGCTGCCCGGCATAGGCGACCCCCTGTGCACGCTGGGGGGCTGGCTGCACCTGCCGTTCTGGCCCAGCATAGCCTATATGGCCGTGGGCAAACTGCTGCGCTACCTGACCATGACCACGCTATTGTTGTATGTGCCGGACGGGTTCTGGCATGGCATCGCCCATCTGCTGGGCTAATTTGGTGCAATTAAACATATTGTCAACAAGCTGAGTTTGTGAATTAAATTCAGTTTATTGCCAAGTTTCGGCATTTATTGCCAACGAAACCTGCGATTTTCAAATTATTTGCGGATTAATGGCGCGCC
Organism: Pseudoduganella danionis; assembly: GCF_009720775.1. GTDB lineage: Bacteria > Pseudomonadota > Gammaproteobacteria > Burkholderiales > Burkholderiaceae_D > Rugamonas > Rugamonas danionis. The sequence goes on along the minus strand of NZ_WNKW01000006.1, from coordinate 278,720 downwards.
GATTAGCCCTAGCGCATTGAAGGCTGTTCCGGCGTGGTGCGCCGCAATACGCTAGAATGACCCTCCCGGCTAATGTCACTAGTCGTCTCCAGTCGAATCGCAATATGAACGCCCCTGCACAAATTCAAGCTTTGCTGGCGGAAACGCCTCACGGTCCGGAGGCCACGCGCCTGCGCGAGATTCCTTATAACTACACGTCGTTTTCCGATCGCGAGATCGTGATCCGGCTGCTGGGCGAGGAGTCGTGGAGCTTGCTGGATGCTTTGCGCGGTGCGCGTCAGACGGGCCGTTCGGCCCGTATGCTGTACGAAGTGCTCGGCGATATCTGGGCCGTGCGGCGCAATCCCTACCTGCAGGACGACTTGCTGGACAATCCCAAGCGCCGCCAGGAATTGATAGAAGCACTGCACCACCGTCTGGCCGAAGTGGACAAGCGCCGCCATAGCGTCGATGAAAACGGTGCGGCCGACGATGCCGAAGCGCGCCAGCGCAGCGAGAACGTGGCCCAGTTGCTGCGCGCTGCAGGCAAGGCAGTTGCGGACTTCGGCGAAGAATTCAAGCAGACCTATGATCTGCGCAAGCGTACCTACAAAGTGCTGGGCCGCTACACGGACAAGCACAACATCTGCTTCGACGGCATGAAGCGGATTTCGCACGTGACCGACGCGACCGACTGGCGCGTGGAATACCCGTTCGTGGTGCTGACCCCGGACAGCGAAGAAGAAATGGCCGGTCTGGTCAAAGGCTGTATCGAACTGGGGCTGACCATCATCCCGCGCGGCGGCGGCACCGGTTACACGGGCGGCGCGATTCCGCTCACGCCGATGTCGGCTGTGATCAACACGGAAAAGCTGCTCAACATGGGCGCCGTGGAAATGAAGGTATTGCCCGGCCTGAGCCGTGAATACGCCACCATCTACACGGGTGCCGGCGTGATCACCAACAAGGTATCGGAAGCGGCCGAGAAGGCCGGTTTCGTGTTCGCGGTTGACCCCACTTCGGCGCATGCCTCCTGCATAGGCGGCAATATCGCCATGAATGCGGGCGGCAAGAAGGCCGTGCTGTGGGGTACGGCGCTCGACAATCTGGCCTCGTGGCGCATGGTCGATCCGAATGGCGACTGGCTGGAAGTCACGCGTCTCGATCACAACCTGTCCAAGATTCACGATGCCCCGCTGGCCCGCTTCAAACTGGAGTGGACTCATCCGAGCACCCGCGGCGAAGCCAAAGGCGAACCGTTCAAGACGGAAGTGCTGGAAATCGAAGGCCGCAAATTCCGCAAGGAAGGTCTGGGCAAAGACGTTACCGACAAATTCCTCGCCGGTCTGCCCGGCATCCAGAAAGAAGGCTGCGATGGTCTGATCACGTCGGCACGCTGGATACTGCACAAGATGCCCAAGCATACGCGCACGGTCTGCCTCGAATTCTTCGGTCAGGCGCGCGATGCGATTCCATCGATCGTGGAGATCAAGGATTATCTGGACAGCCTGCCAGCCAAGGGTGAGCAGTTCGCCACGCTGCGTCTGGCTGGTCTCGAACACCTGGATGAGCGCTATCTGCGTGCGGTCGGCTATGCCACCAAATCCAAGCGCGGCGTGCTGCCGAAAATGGCGCTGTTCGGCGACATCGTCGGCGACGATGAAAACGCCGTGGCACTGGCTGCGTCGGAAGTGATCCGTCTGGCCAATACCCGCGTGGGTGAAGGCTTTGTCGCTGTCAGCCCTGAAGCGCGCAAGAAATTCTGGCTGGATCGTGCCCGCACGGCGGCGATTGCCAAGCACACCAACGCGTTCAAGATTAACGAAGACGTGGTGATTCCGCTCAACCGCATGGGTGAGTACACCGACGGCATCGAGCGCATCAACATCGAACTGTCGATCCGCAACAAGCTGCAACTGGCCGATGAACTGCAGCAGTTCTTCGCTGCTGGCAATCTGCCTATCGGCAAGAGCGACGACGCCGACGACGGCGTGGGCGACGAAGAAATGCTGGGCGACCGCGTGCAGCAGGCGACCGCGCTGCTGGCACAGGTGCAGGCCCGCTGGGCCTATCTGCTGGCCGAACTCGATCAGCCGCTGCAGACGGCACTGCCGCAACTGGAAGCACTGGGCCTCGAACGTCTGGTGCCGGCGCTGCTCGAACGTCTGGCTGCGCAGCCACAGGCGCGTCTGTTCGACGTGGTGCAGGACCGCACCGTGCGCATTTCGTGGAAACAGGAAATCCGCGCGAGCCTGCGCCAGATCTTCAACGGCGCAGCCTACAAGCTGATCCTCGACGAAGCCACTGCCATCCACAAGCGCGTGCTGCGCGGCCGCGTGTTCGTGGCGCTGCACATGCACGCGGGTGACGGCAATGTGCACACCAACTTGCCCGTCAACTCGGACCACTATGAAATGCTGCAACTGGCGCATCAGGCCGTGGCACGCATCATGACGCTGGCCCGTTCGCTGAATGGCGTGATCTCGGGCGAGCATGGCATCGGCATTACCAAGCTGGAGTTCCTGACCGAAGAAGAAATCGGTCCGTTCCGCGACTACAAGCAGAAGGTCGATCCGGAAGGCCGCTTCAACAAGGGCAAGCTGCTCAATCTGAGCGGCATGGAAGCCGACCTGCGCAACGCCTACACGCCATCGTTTGGTCTGATGGGCCACGAATCGCTGATTATGCAGCAAAGCGATATCGGCAACATCGCCAACAGCGTCAAGGACTGCCTGCGCTGCGGCAAGTGCAAACCTGTGTGCTCGACCCACGTACCGCGCGCCAATCTGCTGTACTCGCCGCGCGACAAGATTCTTGCGACCTCGTCGCTGATCGAAGCTTTCCTGTACGAAGAGCAGACCCGTCGCGGCATCTCGATCAAGCACTGGGAAGAATTTGAAGACGTGGCGGATCACTGCACCGTCTGCCACAAGTGCGTCACGCCATGCCCGGTCAACATCGACTTCGGCGATGTATCCATGAACATGCGCAATCTGCTGCGCAAGATGGACAAGAAGAGCTTCAATCCCGGTAAATCGGCGGCGATGTTCTTCCTCAATGCCACCGATCCGGCCACCATCAACGCCACCCGCGCGGCCATGGTGGGCATAGGCTACAAGGCCCAGCGCCTCGGTAATGATCTGCTCAAGAAGTTCGCCCGCACCCAGACCAAGGCACCGCCACCGACCGTGGGCAAGCCGAAAGTGCGCGAGCAGGTGATTCACTTCATCAACAAGAAAATGCCGGGCGGCCTGCCGAAGAAGACTGCGCGTGCGCTGCTCGATATCGAAGATGACAAGGTCATCCCGATTATCCGTAATCCGCAGAAAACCAATGCGGACACGGAAGCCGTGTTCTACTTCCCCGGCTGCGGTTCCGAGCGTCTGTTCTCGCAGGTAGGTCTGGCCACCCAGGCCATGCTGTGGGAAGTCGGCGTGCAGACCGTGCTGCCGCCGGGCTACCTGTGCTGCGGCTATCCGCAACGCGGCGCGGGCGAGTACGACAAGGCCGAGAAGATGATGACGGATAACCGCGTGCTGTTCCACCGCATGGCGAATACGCTCAACTATCTGGACATCAAGACCGTGCTGGTCTCGTGCGGCACTTGCTACGATCAGTTGGCCACCTACGAGTTCGACAAGATCTTCCCCGGCTGCCGCATCATGGATATCCACGAATATCTGATGGAAAAACAGGTCAAGCTGGAAGGTGTGACGGGTACGCGCTATATGTACCACGAGCCTTGCCACACGCCGATGAAGATGCAGGAAGCCACCAAGACGGTGAACGCGCTGATCCAGACGCATGACAATGTGAAGATCGAGAAGAACGACCGCTGCTGCGGCGATTCCGGCACGCTGATGATTGCCCGTCCCGACATCTCCACGCAGGTACGTTTCCGCAAGGAGCAGGAAGTGGTGAGCGGCGCCAACAAGCTGCGCGCCGACGGTTTCGATGGCGACGTGAAAATCCTGACCAGCTGCCCGGCCTGTCTGGGTGGCGTGTCGCGCTACAGCGAAGATGCGGGCACCACGGCTGACTACATCGTGGTGGAAATTGCCAAGCACCTGCTGGGCGAGAACTGGCTGCCGGAATACGTGCAGCGCGCCAATGCAGGCGGCATCGAGCGGGTGCTGGTGTAATGGCCTGCGATCTGTGCAACCTGCTGGAAGCACCGGCCGAAGGCGTGATCATCTGGGGCGACGAGCTGCTGGTGGTGATCAATGTCGACGAGCCGGAGTATCCGGGCTACACCCGCGTGGTGTGGCGCGAGCATGTGCGCGAAATGACGGACCTGACGGCGGCCCAGCGGCAGCATGTGATGGCCGTAGTCTGGGCCGTAGAAGAGGCCCAGCGCGCCGTGATGGCGCCGCACAAGATCAATCTGGCCAGCTTTGGTAACATGACGCCCCATGTGCACTGGCACGTGATCCCGCGCTATACCGACGATGCCCATTTCCCTCAGCCGACCTGGGCACCGGTACAGCGTGCTGCCGATCCGGCCGTGCTGGCGGCCCGCCGCGCGCTGTTGCCAGCGCTGCATGAGGCCATGATAGAACGTCTGCAGGGGATAGCATGAGCAAACAGCCAACGGGCCTGACGGTCCACAACCAGTCGCGCCGTCTCGAAGTCGAATTCGACGACGGGGCGAATTTTTCCATTCCGTTCGAGTTGTTGCGCGTGTATTCGCCATCGGCCGAGGTCAAAGGCCACGGTCCGGGGCAGGAGACTCTGCAAGTGGGCAAGCGCGAAGTGGGCATCGCCGGCATCGAGCCGGTGGGCAATTACGCGATCCAGCCCACGTTCAGCGATGGCCACAATACCGGCCTGTACACGTGGGACTACCTGTATCGCCTAGGTCAAGAGCAGGATAGCCTGTGGGCCGACTATATGGGCCGGCTGCATGCGGCCGGTTTTGCCGGTGACAGTGGCCGCGAAACGGGCACCGTATTGCCCGGCACGGGCGCCAAAGCCTCGCACGGCTGCGGCCACAAGCACTAGGAACCCATCCGGCCCCGCCACGGCGGCAGTGAGGCGCACGCTAGTGCTGCCGCCTAGGGGCTAGCGCCGGGTTCCGTCTTGTATAATGCCGCCAAACTAACAGGCCTGCCTACCATGACCAATACCACTCACTTCGGTTACAAAACTGTCGCAGAAGACGAAAAAGTCCGCGAAGTTGCCAAGGTTTTCCATTCTGTCGCCGCCAAATACGACATCATGAACGACGTCATGTCGGCTGGCCTGCATCGTCTGTGGAAGACGTTCACGATAGCCCACGCAGGCGTGCGTCCCGGCTTCAAATGCCTCGATATCGCTGGCGGCACGGGCGATCTGGCCAAAGTGTTCGCCAAACAGGCGGGCCCGAGCGGCGAAGTCTGGCTGACCGACATTAACGAATCGATGTTGCGCGTGGGGCGTGATCGCCTCTTGAATCGCGGCCTGCTGACCCCCACCTTGCTGTGTGATGCAGAAAAGCTGCCATTCCCGGACAATTATTTCGACCGCGTCAGCGTGGCCTTCGGCCTGCGCAATATGACACACAAGGATGTGGCGCTGAAGGAAATGCGCCGCGTACTCAAGCCGGGTGGCAAGCTGCTGGTGCTGGAATTCTCGAAAGTGGCCGAGCCGCTGCAGAAACCGTACGATATCTATTCGTTCAAGGTGCTGCCGTGGATGGGCCAGAAGATCGCCGGTGATGCCGAGAGCTACCGCTATCTGGCGGAATCGATCCGCATGCATCCGGATCAGGAAACCCTGAAATCCATGATGGAAGAAGCAGGGCTGGAGCGGGTCCAGTACTACAACCTGACGGCAGGTGTGGCCGCTTTGCACACTGGTATCAAACTGTAACTTGAGGAAGTCCATGAAACTGAAGCAACTCCTGATCGGCGCCGTACTGGCCGTTTCTGCCATGTCGCTGCTGGCCGAGGCCACGGCGCGTCCTATGGGCGGTGGCCGCTCCATCGGTCGTCAGTCGCAGAACGTCAGCCGCATGCCACCAGCCGCTGCACCTCAGCAAGCGCCACGTCAGGCCGCTCCGGCGCCTGCGCCAGCGCCTGCACCGGCCATGCCGCCTAAACCGGCCAGCCCATGGAAAGGCATCCTCGGCGGTGCGCTGCTGGGCCTTGGTATCGGCGCGCTGTTCTCGCATTTCGGCTTCGGTAGCGCCATGAGCGGCATCCTCGGCAGCATCATCATGCTGGCCCTGCTGGCTGGCGTCGTGGTATTGCTGTTCCGCCTGTTCAGCCGTAAATCGGCACCTGCCATGGCACCGGCCGGTTATAGCGGCAATGGCAGCAATAGCGGCTACGCCAACAACAACGGCTATGCAGCCCAGCCGGCATCGGCTGGCGGCACGCCGGAAATCGGTTCGCGTCTGGCTGATGCGCCTGCACCAGTGGCCGCGCCGGTAGCGCACACCCCATGGGGCGTGCCAGCGGACTTCGACGCTGCGACCTTCCTGCGCGTGGCCAAAGGTAATTTCATCCGCCTGCAAGCGGCATGGGACAAGGGCGATGTGGCTGATATCCGCGAATTCACCACGCCGGAAGTGTTTGCCGAGCTGAAGCTGCAGATCACCGAGCGCGGCGCGCAGAAGGATTACACCGATGTGGTCAGCATCGAAGCGGAGCTGCTGGGTATCGAAACCAGCAACGACGAGTACCTGTCCAGCGTCAAGTTCACCGGCATGATTAAACCGGCGCCGGATGCGCTGGCCGAGCCGTTCAACGAAGTGTGGAATCTGGTCAAACCGGTATCGGGCAACGGTGGCTGGCTGCTGGCCGGTATCCAGCAGCTGCAGCAGCACGCATAATCGCCGTACTCAGCGGCAAACTGGTAAGATCAAGACCGCCCGTAATCCGGGCGGTTTTTTATTGGTAGTTTTTGTTTACACGGTATCCGTATGATTGCACCGACTCTGGGTTTGTTATTACACCGGCTGACTGCGGCAGCGCCCGCCTGCGCCGCCATCAACCACTTGCTGGCCCAGGAGCCATGGGCCCGCACGGCCCTGCAGCGCCATGGCGGCAAGGTGGCGGCCATCGATAGTGGCGCCGTGGTGTTGCGCTTGCAGGTCACGCCGGACGGCTATCTGCAGCCAGCGCCCGATGGCGAGGAAGCGCGCGTGACCATCAGCCTGAAGCTGGCCGATGTGCCGCTGATGCTGCAGAACCGCGAGCGTGCATTTTCCTATGTGCAGATTGCCGGCGATGCGGAATTTGCCAACACGATTTCCTCGCTGAGCAATTCGCTGCGCTGGGAAGCCGAGCACGATCTGGAAAAAGTAGTGGGGCCCGTCGCCGCCGTGCGCATGGTGCAGGGGGCCAAGGCGGCGCTGGAAACCGTCAAGACGGGACAGCGCAAGCTGGCCGAGAACGTGGCCGAATTCCTGCTCGATGAAAAGCCGGTGCTGGTGCGTCCCCATGTGGTGGAGGACTTTTCTGCCGACGTGGTGCGCTTGCGCGATGACGTAGAGCGGGCGGCCAAACGGCTGGCCAAACTGGAACAGAAACTGGGATCGCGCTGATGCTGAAATTTTTACGCTTACTGAAAATCCTGCGCGTTGCGGTTCAGTATGGTCTGGATGAAATCGCGATTGCCGAGCTGAAAAAGCCGCGCATCGCCAAGATTATCGATACGGTGTTTTTCTGGCGCGACCTGTCGGCGCCGCGCGGCGTGCGCCTGCGCATGGCGCTGGAAGAACTGGGCCCTATCTTCGTCAAATTCGGTCAGGTGCTGTCGACCCGGCGCGACCTGATCCCCGGCGATCTGGTGGAAGAGCTGTCGCGCCTGCAGGATCGCGTGCCGCCGTTCGATACGGAGCTGGCGATTGCCCAGATCCGCAAATCGCTGGGTGCCCATCCGGACGAGCTGTTTGCCACCTTTGAACGCACGCCCGTAGCGTCCGCTTCGATCGCACAGGTGCACTTCGCCACGCTCAAAGATGGCAAGCAGGTGGCCGTCAAAGTGCTGCGTCCCGGCATGAAGAAAACCATTGATGAAGACGTGGCGCTGATGCAGACCGCGGCCGAGATGGTGGAACGGTTGTGGGCGGACAGCAAGCGCCTGAAGCCTAAAGAGGTGGTGGCCGAGTTCGACAAATATCTGCACGACGAGCTGGACCTGATGCGCGAAGCGGCCAATGCCAGCCAGTTGCGCCGCAACTTCGCCAATTCGGAACTGCTGCTGGTGCCGGAAATGTTCTGGGATTACTGCTCGAGCAGCGTGATCGTGATGGAGCGCATGCATGGCATCCCCGTGTCGCAGATCGACCGCCTGATCGAAGCCGGCGTGGACCTGAAGAAGCTCTCCAGCGATGGCGTGGAAATCTTCTTCACGCAGGTATTCCGCGATGGCTTCTTCCACGCCGATATGCACCCCGGGAATATTCTGGTGTCGGTCGATCCGGCCAGCTTCGGCCGCTACATCGCGCTGGACTTCGGCATCGTCGGCACGCTCAACGACTTCGACAAGGATTACCTGTCGCAGAACTTCCTCGCCTTCTTCCGCCGCGACTACAAGCGCGTGGCCGAAGCCCATATCGAATCGGGCTGGGCGCCGAAAGACACCCGTGTGGACGAACTGGAATCGGCCGTGCGCGCCTGCTGCGAACCTATCTTCGACCGTCCGCTGAAAGACATCTCGTTCGGCCAGATTCTGCTGCGCCTGTTCCAGACTTCGCGCCGCTTCAATGTGGAAGTGCAGCCGCAGCTGGTGCTGCTGCAGAAGACCCTGCTGAATATCGAAGGGCTGGGGCGCCAGCTCGATCCCGACCTCGATCTGTGGAAGACTGCCAAGCCCTATCTGGAAAACTGGATGGCCGAGCAGGTGGGCCTGAAAGGTATGTGGCAGCGCATGAAGGCGGAAGCGCCACACTATGCCCACGTGATTCCGCAACTGCCGCGCATGCTGCACAAGGCGCTGGCCCAGCAGGCCGAACCTGCGCCCGACAATAGCGAGTTGCTCAAAGTGCTGATAGGCGAACAGCAGCGCACCAACCGTCTGCTATCGCTGGTGATCTATTTCGCGCTGGCCTTTGGCGGTGGCGTGGTGGCCGTGCAGCTGTATCTGCGCTGGCACCATCTGGGCTGACGCAGCGGCCATGGCGGACTTCCTGCAACGTGATCCACGCTCGCCGGCCTTTTGGGACGAGCGCTTCGAGCGCGAATTCACTCCGTGGGACCGCGGCGCCGCGCCGCAAGCCTTGCGCGATTTCGTCGCTGCCCAGCCACCGCGGCGCTGCTTGATCCCCGGCTGCGGCGCCGCGCATGAACTGGTGCTGCTGGCCGATGCGGGCTGGGATGTGACGGCCATCGATTTTGCGCCGGCCGCCGTGCAGAAGGGCAAAGCCGTGGCCGGCCGCCATGCCGAGCGCGTGGTGGAGGCCGATTTCTTTGCATGGCAGCCGCAGGGCGAGCCGCTGCAACTGATTTACGAGCGGGCGTTCTTATGCGCCTTGCCGCCCGCCATGCGGCCACAAGTGGCAGCGCGCTGGGCGGCTTTGCTGCCGGCCGGTGGCCTGCTGGCTGGCTATTTCTTCTTTGATAATATTCCCAAAGGGCCGCCATTCGGCATCGCCCGTAGCGAGCTGGAGGAATTGCTGAGTAGTCATTTCGACTGCATCGAAGATCAGCCTGTGAGCGATTCGATTGCCGTTTTTGAGGGCAAAGAGCGCTGGATGATCTGGCAACGCCGGGCCTGAGCGCAGGAAACCGGCAAGTGCCTGCTAAAAAGCTTTATAATTCAGGGTTTTGATGATTTTTGCGGAGTAATAGATGCCCATCTACGCTTACCGCTGCGAGGCTTGTGGTTTTGCCAAGGATGTCTTGCAGAAGATTTCCGACCCGCAGCTGACAGTGTGCCTGTCTTGCGGCAAAGAGACGTTTAAGAAACAAGTAACGGCTGCCGGTTTCCAGTTGAAGGGAACGGGCTGGTATCAGACCGACTTCCGTGGCGGTACGCCGCCGGCCACCGGTATGTCCACCGGCCCGATGGAAGGTCAGAAGCCAGCCGCCAAGCCGGAAGCTGCCGAGTCCGCTACTGCTACGCCTGCGGCTCCTGCCCCGGCCGCCAGCAGCAGCGAAAGCGTTTGATAGCCCGCGCAGTCTGATCCAACCTTCGACAAGTTTAAGCTATGCGTAAATACTTCATTACCGGCCTGCTGATTCTGGTGCCTCTGGCGATTACTGCCTGGGTGCTCAATCTGGTGATCAGCACCATGGACCAGTCGCTGCTGTTCGTACCGGCGCGCTGGCAGCCACGCACCCTGATCGGCTTCGATATTCCCGGTCTGGGCACGGTGCTGACGGTATTGATCGTGTTCCTCACGGGCTTGCTGACCAATAATCTGGTCGGCAACTACGTGGTGCGCGTGTGGGAAAAACTGCTGACCCGTATCCCTGTGGTGAGCTCGCTGTATTCGAGCGTCAAGCAGGTATCCGATACGCTGTTCTCGTCGTCGGGCAATGCTTTCCGCAAGGCCGTGCTGATTCCGTATCCGCACGCGCAATCGTGGACCATCGCCTTCCTGACCGGCACGCCGGGTGGCGACGTGAAGAACCATCTGGTGGGCGATTATGTGAGCGTCTATATTCCGACCACGCCGAATCCCACTTCGGGCTTCTTCTTGATGATGGCGCGTAAGGATGTGGTGGAGCTCGATATGTCGGTCGACGCGGCACTGAAGTACATCGTCTCGATGGGTGTGGTAGCGCCGGAAGAAGCGCCCAAGACCCTCGATGCAGTCAGCAAATAAGCAAGCATAAGCAAAAGAAGCAGTACCAGAAAAATAAGCAAATACTAGATTAACTGAGTAACCTAACCTGAACCGAGAAATAAACATGTCCTCAATGCGTACTCACTACTGCGGCCTCACTACCGAAGCGCTGCTTGGCCAAACTGTCAGCCTGTGCGGCTGGGTACACCGTCGCCGTGACCACGGTGGCGTGATCTTCATCGACCTGCGCGACCGCGAAGGTCTGGTGCAGGTGGTGTGCAATCCGGAACAGGCCGAAGTATTCAAGGCTGCCGAAGCCGTGCGTAGCGAGTTCTGCCTGCGCGTGACCGGCGTGGTCAAAGACCGTCTGGCCGGCACCGTCAACAACAACCTGAAATCGGGCAAGATCGAAGTGATCTGCTCGCAACTGGAAGTGCTGAACGCCTCTGTGCCAGTACCGTTCCAGCTGGACGACGACAACCTGTCGGAAACCACCCGTCTGACTCACCGCGTGCTGGACCTGCGTCGTCCACAGATGCAGAACAACCTGCGCCTGCGCTATAAAGTGTCGATGGAAGTGCGTAAGTATCTGGACGAATTGGGCTTCATCGACATCGAAACCCCAATGCTGACCAAATCGACGCCAGAAGGCGCACGTGACTATCTGGTGCCATCGCGTGTGAACGCTGGTAACTTCTTCGCGCTGCCACAGTCGCCACAGCTGTTCAAACAGCTGCTGATGGTGGCTAACTTCGATCGTTACTACCAGATCACCAAGTGCTTCCGCGACGAAGACCTGCGCGCTGACCGTCAGCCAGAATTCACCCAGATCGACTGCGAAACCTCGTTCCTGACCGAACAGGAAATTCGTGATCTGTTCGAAGACATGATCCGTAAAGTGTTCAAGAACACCATGGACGTTGAACTGCCTAACCCGTTCCCGGTGATGGACTTCGCTGAAGCCATGGGCAGCTACGGTTCGGACAAGCCGGACATGCGCGTGAAACTGAAGTTCACCGACCTGACCGACGTGATGAAAGACGTCGACTTCAAAGTGTTCTCCGGTGCTGCCAACATGCCTAACGGCCGTGTGGTAGGTCTGCGCGTACCGAAGGGCGGCGACATGCCACGTTCGGAAATCGACGCCTACACCCAGTTCGTCGCCATCTACGGCGCCAAAGGTCTGGCCTACATCAAGGTCAACGAGAAAGCCAAAGGCCGTGACGGTCTGCAATCGCCTATCGTGAAAAACCTGCACGACGCCGCGCTGGCCAAAGTGCTGGAACTGACCGGTGCAGAAGACGGCGACCTGATCTTCTTCGGTGCTGACAAAGCCAAGGTCGTCAACGACGCCATCGGCGCGCTGCGCGTGAAGATCGGTCACTCGGACTTCGGCAAGAAAGCCGGCCTGTTCGACGACGTCTGGTCGCCACTGTGGGTGATCGACTTCCCGATGTTCGAATACGACGAAGAGTCGGATCGCTGGACCGCGACCCACCACCCGTTCACGGCACCGAAAGACGGCCACGAAGACATGCTGGAAACCAATCCGGGTGCCTGCATCGCCAAGGCCTACGACATGGTACTGAACGGCTGGGAACTGGGCGGCGGTTCTATCCGTATCCACCGCGAAGAAGTACAGTCGAAAGTGTTCCGTGCACTGAAGATCGATGCCGACGAAGCCCGCCTGAAGTTCGGCTTCCTGCTGGACGCCCTGCAGTACGGCGCGCCTCCGCACGGTGGTCTGGCCTTCGGTCTGGACCGTATCGTCACGCTGATGACCAAGTCCGATTCCATCCGTGACGTGATCGCCTTCCCGAAAACCCAGCGTGCCCAGTGTCTGCTGACCCAGGCGCCGTCGGAAGTGGACGAGAAGCAGCTGCGCGAACTGCACATCCGTCTGCGCGCCACCGAGCCAAAAGTAGCTGGCTAAGTCTGTCGTATCAGGAAAAGGCGCTGCGGCGCCTTTTCTTTTATGTTTGCTATGAAGCCTTACAAGATACCCGAATCGGTGCTGGTGGTGATCCACACGGCCGACCTGCAAGTGCTGCTGATAGAACGGGCCGACAAGCCCGGCTTCTGGCAGTCCGTGACCGGTTCGCTCGATGCCGTGGGCGAGCCGCTGCTGGCCGCTGCCACCCGCGAGCTGTTCGAAGAAACGGGCATCGTTGCCGATGGCCAGCAGATCGTGCTGCGCGACTGGCAGCTCTCCAACATCTACACCATCTATCCGGTCTGGCGCCACCGCTATGCACCGGGCGTAACGGAAAACACCGAGCACGTATTCAGCGTGCAGGTGCCGCGCGAGACCGAGGTCAAGCTGGCCCCGCGCGAACACATCAATTACATCTGGCTACCGTATCTGGAAGCTGCCGACCGCTGCTTCTCCGCCTCGAATGCCGAAGCCATTCTTACAGTCCTGCAACAGCATAGTTAATGGCCCAAGGGAGCCCAAACTAGATGGGTTAGTTTGCCCTCATATGTGAAGAAAAGTTGCCGTAGTTATTAACACTTATGTTTAAATGAGTGGTTGCCAATAATTCCGCAATAGTAAGCATGCATTTTTTCTTGCAAAAATGATATGCTAACTTTCGTGTTGATATTATTTTGATACTTGCCTGCTTACTGGCAGATAATGTGTATCGTGAAAATTTAAATCATAAAAAATGCCTACATTTTCTAAAATAGGCTTGGTAGCGCTGCCATACACCTTCAAGTTCAAAAATTATCAAAAAATACAAAAAATATTTTTAAAGTCGTGACCACGATTTTGTTAGGTGTTGGCATTTCTAATGATGTAAGCGCACAAGCTTATCGGTTAACTGGCTTAGGAACTCTGGGTGAGGAAAACAGTTGAGTCTGCTCAATTAATAATGCAGGACAAATAGTTGATGCCGTTGATATTAGAAATAATTTTTCTTCGCACGCAGTATTGGGGAATAAATCAATTATACGAGATATAGATTCATTTGCTTCGCCTGGATACGCTGACTATGTGCGATCACTAAATAAATCTGACCATATTCGATGGCTATGCTTCTAGTTGGTTTAATATTGGTTAATATTGCAGTATTTCGATATAATTGTAAAAATTTATATAGTCTGAACAAGATACCTTTTCATTTTTGAAAATCAAGTAATTTAATTTGTCCATTTTAAATAATTGTTGTAAAAATATTCACATTTTTTATGAATTGCTAAAGCAATAAGCTTAAATCGGCGTTTTCTAAGCGGGAAATCATTTTTTGAGACTGGAACAGGAAGCTTTTTTACTATTTATGAAAAGTCAAAAAAACTTAATAAAATTATTACTTTCCTTCCAACTTTGCGGATTTGTTACAAGTGCATCAGCTAATCTGGAAAAGGTTGGAATGGTCGATCGAGATGCCATTTCTGTTGACTCGAGTGATGTTCATCTTTCTAAAAATGACAATCGGATTATATTTTTTTAATGGGTGCAGACTCATATTTTAGATTCTGACTCTAGAAAGAAAGATGGGAAAACTTACAACAACGTATTTGAAAGTACTGCTGTTAATTGTGATGATACTCAAAGACGCTTTGTATTGAAAAAAAATTGGGTTAATCAGAGAACGGTTAATGGTGTTAGAGTCGGTGAAATTTCGACTGTTGCAACTGAGGAGTATTTTGAGTCAAAAGGAAGCCATACACTCCCCCAGCCGACATCGACGAGCCGTAATTCTCCCGCAGCAATTGCAGTTGCTTATGCTTGTGCAGTTGCCGAAAGTAAGATTACTGGTAAGCCCATCAAATATGTAGATATAACTAAACCTAGAGAAGATGCTAGGCACCTGCTATGTGAACTCAGTCTTGCGAGAAACCCTAGTCGAGAAAAAAATGAAGTACCAATTGATTTTGAGGAAGACACTCAACGAGTATTTATGCATGGCTCCCTCATGACTGATGGTAGGGTGACATCTGATGATGTGGTAATTGTCATCCGATCTTATTACGAAGATCCTTATCTAACGAAGCTAACTATTAGTCGCCGCACAGGTAGAGCTTCCGATTCGACGCAATCCGCTTCAGGTTTGTGCCGTGTTATGCCTGTAAGGCGATTTTAAAACTTTGTCGTAGAATAGTTTGGTGGCTAAATGTTTCGATAGTGAGCAGTTAAGTACCTAGAGCTTGCTTTCTTTGCATATTTTTCGTAAAAAATGTTCCATAGTTTTGGAGGTGGATTTAGGTTTCGCTATTGATAAGTCTGCGTGAGTAGACTTCGTCATGCTGTTGATTGTCGCCATGGATCTAGAATTGGCAGCCCGAAAAGCCGTGATTCAGATGTAGTTGTGCATACTGGTATTGTGAAACTTGTTTATGGGCGAGTGAGTATTTATTGAAGTTGTCCGCTGAGTCTCTCGATTTACGTTGGTTCATGAAAAAATTCTAGTTAAGGATGTGTCTGCTTGGTCCAGTTAGTGCAGTTTACCGAGCAGGAATTGCGTGAAATTGAGCGTATCATTTCGAGGCACAAGCTGGAATTTCTGAGGAGGTGGGATGAACACTTTTACCCTAGGTGAGCGCATACAGCATGCTTCGATCAGCGCTACCCACCTGACGGTTGAACTGGCCGATGGCCGGCAGATCAGTACGCCGCTAGCGTGGTATCCGCGTCTGGCAGGCGCCAGCCGCGCGCAGCTAGATCAATGGCAAATCATCGGCGATGGCGAAGGGCTGCACTGGCCTTTGTGTGACGAAGACCTGAGTCTGGCCGGTATGCTGCGCGGCGAGCGGGCTCCGGCTTAGGCGGTTTTTTTCGGACTGTTCACACCCGCAATATGTGCGGCGACATACGCCGCAGCTCCGGACTCAGGGTTAGAATAAGCCTATGAGAATCCGCGTTGCTACTTACAATATCCACAAGGGTGTGTCGGCCATACGCAGCGAGCCGCGCGTGCTGGCACTCAAGCAGGCCATCAGCCTGTTCGATGCCGATGTCGTTTTTTTGCAAGAGGTGCAGGGCCAGCATGATCGTAAGGCGGCCAAATACGGCGCCGAACATCTGGGCCGCAAGCATTGGCCTGCTGCGGCGCAGCATGAGTATTTTGCCGGCGAATCGCGCCATGCCCATGCGGCCTATGGCATGAATGCCGTGTACGACCACGGCCACCACGGCAATGCCCTGCTTAGCGCCTTCCCGATTGCCAACAGCATCAACCACGATGTGTCCGACCACGCTTATGAACAGCGCGGCATCCTGCACTGTGTGCTGGACACGGCGCGCGGCCCCGTGCATTGCTATGTGGTGCACTTCGGCCTGTTCGAGGCAGGACGGCGGCGCCAGACCCAGGCGCTGATCGCGGCCGTGCGCGAATCGGCCCCCGACGGCGAGCCCGTGATCATAGCCGGCGACTTCAATGACTGGCGTAACAGCCTCAGTGCCGAACTGCGCAACGCGCTCGGCGTGCGCGAAGCGTTCGATGAAATCGGCAGCAATTCCGCGCTCGATGAGCTGGTGCGTACGCTGCGCCGCAAGCAGGGCGTGCACCCGGCCCGCACCTTCCCTGCGGCGCTGCCGTTTTTCCGCCTCGACCGCATCTATGTGCGCGGTTTTCATGTGGAGACAGCGCAAGTGCTGCACGGCAGCCTGTGGGCCAAGCTGTCCGACCATGCGCCCATCGTTGCCAATCTGACGCTGACCTGAACCTATGCCCACCGTCAACTTCGTTGCGGATAATGATGTGCGGCTGCTGCACACGGGCGCTGAGTTTTTTCCTGCGCTGCTGGCTGCCATCGATAGCGCGCAGTACGAAATCTATTTCGAGACCTATATCTTTGCCGACGATGCCACCGGGCGGGCCGTGCTGGCCGCGCTGGCCGAAGCGTCGCGCCGTGGCGTGCAGGTGCGCATGATTACCGACTGGTGGGGCACGGGCCGTGGCCGCATCGCCCAGATGCATGCCCAGCTGATCGAAGCCGGGGTCGAGCACCGTATTTTCAATCCGTGGTTCAAGCGCGGCGTGACGCGCACCCACCGCAAGCTGTGCGTGGTGGACCAGTCGCAAGCGTTTGTGGGCGGCATCAATGTGGTCGATGACATGCGCGGCGACCATGGTGGCACGCTCAGTCTGGCCGCGCCGCGCTGGGATTTTGCCGTGCAGGTCATCGGCCCGCTAGTGGGCACCATCCATATGGAAATGCAGAGCCAGTGGCTGCGGCTGGGCAAAATGGGTCTGATCAAGCGCTTCGAGCTGTACCGCGACTTGCGCAAAGTGCAGAAGCAGGCCGTGCAGAACATGGTGCAGGCCGGTTTCGTCGTGCGCGACAATCTGCGTAACCGCCGCACCATCCAGCGCGCCTATCTGCAGGCGCTGGGGCAGGCGCGTCATAACGTGCTGCTGGCCAATCCGTATTTCGCGCCGGGTGCCAAGTTCCGCCGCGCGCTGGCGGCCGCGGCCGAGCGCGGCGTGCAGGTGACGCTGCTGATAGGCGTGGGCGAGTTCTGGCTGCAGGATGCTGTCGCCCATTCGTTCTACCCCAAACTGCTGGCCGCCGGTGTGACCGTGGTGGAATACCGCAAGACGCAGTTGCACGCCAAAGTGGCGGTGATCGATGATGACTGGGCCACGGTAGGCTCGAGCAATGTGGACGGGCTCAGCCTGTTCCTGAATCAGGAAGCCAATGTGGTCATCAAGGATGCCGCGTTTGCCAGCAGCCTGCGCCAGCACATCGAGGCGGCCGTGGGCGAGGGCGTGGTGATCCACACCAGCGATTTCGAGCATGTGGGGCGCTGGCGCCGGTTCGGCTACGAACTGGCTTATTTTGCATACAAGATGATTATGCGCATAGTCGCAGTAGGGAAATACGCGTGAACGAGAATGGCAGTGTAAGACTGGATAAATGGCTGTGGGCGGCCCGCTTCTTCAAAACCCGTTCGCTGGCCACCGATGCCGTCGATAGCGGCAAAGTCAAACTGGGCGGTGACAAGGTGAAACCGGCGCGTGCCGTGCGCATCGGCGATGTGCTGGACATCGATAACGGTTCCGACCGCTGGGAAGTGGACGTGATGAATCTGTCCGAAGTGCGCGGCCCCGCCACGGTGGCGCGCAATCTCTACGAAGAAACCGATGCCAGCGTGGCGCGCCGGGCCGAAGTGGCCGAACACCGCCGCCTGTACCGCGAGCCCGGCGCCGATATCAAGGGCCGTCCCACCAAGCGCGACCGCCGCCAGCTGGGCAAGCTATAGCACGTTCGTGCTGATTTTGCTGCGTCGCATCAATAGAACCACACCTCTAACGGTACTGTTTGACATTTACCCCTTGGTAGATAATAGTACGAGCGTTCGCAATTCTTTCACACGGAGTAAATTTAACTAGCGCAGAATGCTATTTCTTCTCCTAGATTAATTTTTACCTTGGGACGTAATCTTATTAATACCTCAACTAAATTTATGCGCAAAGGTGAGCTGACACGGGCTGCAATTCTGGACGTGGCACTGGATCTGGCCAGCCGCGATGGTCTTGAAGGCCTGACCATCGGGTTGCTCGCGGATAAGATGAACATGAGCAAGTCCGGAGTGTTTGCCCACTTCGGTTCGCGTGAAGATTTGCAGTTGGAAGTGCTGAAGCTGTATCACCACCGCTTCGAACAGGAAGTGTTCTTCCCCAGTGTGAAAGAGCCACGCGGTATCCAGCGTCTGCAGTCGATGTTCGCCCGCTGGGTGAAACGGGTCAGCGTGGAAGTGGCTTCCGGTTGTATCTATATCAGTGGCGCCGTTGAATATGACGACCGTCCGGGCCCTATCCGCGAAGAGCTGATGGCCATGGTCGGCGCGTGGCAGGGCGCCTTGCTGCGCTGCGTGAAGCAGGCGGTCGAATGCGGTGATCTGAAAGCCGATACCGACCCGCAGCAACTGGTATATGAAATGTACGGCCTGATTCTGGCCCTGCACCACGATGCGCGTTTCCTGCGCATTCCGGGCAGTCTGGCACGGGCCGGCATCGGTTTTGAACGCCTGTTAGGTACGTATCGCAATCCGCAATCACCGGCAGCGGTGGTCGCACAGCACTAAACGCAGTATCTCATCCGCTCACCATTTAAACATTTCGTAGTCACTACAAAAGTCATCAGGAGAAAATCATGGGTCAATACGTCGCACCAATCCGGGATATGCAATTCGTTCTGCACGAGTTCCTGAACGTCGGTGAAGAACTGAAAGCATTGCCGGACTACGCTGAAGTTGATGCCGACATCATCAACCAGGTGCTGGAAGAAGGCGGCAAATTCACCTCGGAAGTGCTGTTCCCGCTGAACCACTCGGGCGACCGCGAAGGCTGCAAGCACGACGCTGCAACCAAGACCGTGACCACCCCTAAAGGCTTCAAGGAAGCCTACCAGCAGTACGTGGAAGGCGGCTGGGCTGCACTGGCCTGCGATCCTGAATACGGCGGCCAGGGCCTGCCAGTAGTGCTGAACAACTCGTTCTACGAAATGCTGAACTCGGCCAACCAGGCTTGGACCATGTACCCTGGTCTGTCGCACGGCGCTTACGAGTGCCTGAAAGAACACGGCACCGACGAACAGAAAAAAATCTACCTGCCTAAGCTGGTTTCGGGCGAATGGACCGGCACCATGTGCCTGACCGAGCCACACTGCGGTACCGATCTGGGCATGCTGCGCACCAAGGCGATTCCACAGGCTGACGGTTCGTGGGACATCACCGGCGCCAAGATCTTCATCTCGGCCGGCGAGCACGACATGTCGGAAAACATCCTGCACCTGGTGCTGGCCCGCGTACCGGATGCACCGGAAGGCTCGAAAGGCATCTCGCTGTTCCTGGTACCTAAGTACCTGCCGAAAGCTGATGGTTCGATCGGCGAACGCAACCCGATCACCTGCGGCGCGATCGAAGAAAAAATGGGCATCCACGGTAACTCGACCTGCCAGATGAATCTGGACGGCGCCAAAGGCTGGATCATCGGCCAGCCGAACAAAGGCCTGAACGCCATGTTCGTGTTCATGAACGCTGCCCGTCTGGGCGTGGGCATGCAGTCGCTGGGTCTGACCGAAGTGGCTTACCAGAACGCGCTGGTGTACGCCAAGGACCGTATCCAGATGCGCTCCCTGTCGGGCGTTAAAGCACCTGATAAAGCTGCTGACCCTATCATCGTGCACCCTGACGTGCGCCGCATGCTGCTGACCGGTAAAGCCTATGCTGAAGGCGCGCGCGCTTTCACTTCCTACGTGGCACTGCAGATCGACCGCGAACTGCACCACCCGGACGAAGAAGTGCGTAAAGAAGCCGCTGACGAAGTCGCGCTGCTGACCCCTATCGTCAAAGCCTTCATCACCGACAACGCGTGGATCGCTACCTCGGAAGCCATGCAGGTGTACGGCGGCCACGGCTACATCTCGGAGTGGGGCATGGAGCAGTACGTACGTGACGCCCGTATCAACCTGATTTACGAAGGCACCAACACCATCCAGTCGCTGGACCTGCTGGGTCGCAAGATCCTCGGCGACAACGGCGCCAAGCTGCGTAAATTCGGCGAGAAAATCAAAGCCTTCGTAGAAGACAACGGTACCGATGAAGCCATGAGCGAATTCGTGACCCCGCTGGGCGATCTGGGCGACAAGGTCACCAAACTGACCATGGAAATCGGCATGAAAGCCTTCCAGAACCCGGACGAAGTCGGTGCTGCCTGCGTGCCTTACCTGCGCGTAGTCGGTCACATGGTGTACAGCTACTTCTTCGCTCAAATGGCGAAGATCGCGCTGGCCAAGGAAGACAGCGGCGACAACTTCTACAAAGCCAAACTGGCGACCGCACGCTTCTATTTCGCCCGTCTGCAACCAGAAACTGCAACCTTGATTCGTCAGGCACGTTCGGGTTCGGCCAACCTGATGGCCCTCGACGCTGACCTGTTCTAAGCAACTTAAGGATACGACATGACCAATTTCATCGTTAAAAAAGTAGCCGTGCTGGGCGCCGGCGTTATGGGCGCGCAGATCGCCGCTCATTGCGTCAACGCCAAAGTGCCTGTGGTGCTGTTCGACTTGCCTGCCAAAGAAGGTCCGAAAAACGGCATCGTGCTGCGCGCTATCGAGAACCTGAAAAAGCTCTCGCCTGCACCGCTGGGTAACAAGGAACACGCTGCCCTGATCGAAGTCGCCAACTACGAAGACGACCTGGCCAAGCTGGCCGAGTGCGATCTGATCATCGAAGCGATCGCCGAGCGTCTGGACTGGAAACACGATCTGTACGCCAAAGTGGCTCCGCACATTGCACCGAACGCGATCTTCGCGTCGAACACTTCGGGCCTGTCGATCACCAAGCTGTCGGAAGGCTTCGACGCGGATCTGAAATCGCGCTACTGCGGCGTGCACTTCTTCAACCCACCGCGCTATATGCACCTGGTCGAAATCATCCCGACCGAGTTCACCAAGCCGGAAATCAGCGACCAGCTGGAAGGCTTCCTGACCACCACGCTGGGCAAAGGCGTGGTACGTGCCAAGGACACCCCTAACTTCATCGCTAACCGCGTAGGCGTGTTCGGCATTCTGGCCATCGTGCACGAAGCCGAGAAATTCGGTCTGTCGGTTGACGTGGTCGACGATCTGACCGGCGCCAAACTGGGCCGCGCCAAGTCGGGTACCTTCCGTACCGCCGACGTGGTCGGTCTGGACACCATGGGCCACGTGATCAAGACCATGCAGGACTACCTGCCTAACGATCCGTTCGCTGCCGTCTACAAAACCCCGGCCGTGCTGGCTGGTCTGGTAGAAAAAGGCGCGCTGGGTCAGAAGACCGGCGCCGGCTTCTACAAAAAAGTAGGCAAAGAGATCCAGCGTCTGGACTTCGCTACCGGTGAATACGTCACCGGCGGCGGCAAGGCTGCCGACATCGTTGCCCGCATCCTGAAAGAAAAGGATCCGGTCAAGAAGATGAAAGCACTGCGCGAATCGACCAATCCACAAGGCCAGTTCCTGTGGGCGATCTTCCGTGACGCATTCCACTACATCGCTATCCATCTCGACAGCATCGCCGACAACGCGCGCGAAATCGACTTCGCCATGCGCTGGGGCTTCGGCTGGAACGTGGGCCCGTTCGAAACCTGGCAAGCCGCTGGCTGGACTCAGGTTGCCAACTGGGTCAAAGAAGACATCGACGCAGGCCACGCACTGTGCAACGCACCGCTGCCAGCCTGGGTATTCGAAGGCCCTGTGGCTGAAAAAGGCGGCGTCCACACCCCTGAAGGTTCGTGGTCGGCCGTATCGAAATCGTTCGTGCCACGTTCGGATCTGGCCGTGTACGAGCGTCAGCAGTTCCGTGCTCCGGTATTCGGTTCGGGCGCCATCGACGGCCGCACTGCCGGCACCACCGTGTTCGAGGACGACTCGGTACGTCTGTGGCACAGCGGCGACGAGGTGCTGGTCATCTCGCTGAAGACCAAAATGCACGTGATCGGCCAGGGCGTGATCGCTGGCTTCAAGATGGCTCTGGCGGAAGCCGCCAAGAACTACAAAGGTCTGGTGATCTGGAGTGCCGACGCTGCTGAAGGCGGCGCCTTCTCGGCCGGTGCTGACCTGCAATCGGCGCTGCCAGCGTTCATGCAGGGTGGTGCTAAAGCGGTTGATCCTATCATCCGCGAACTGCAAGACACCTTCATGGCCATGAAGTACTCCAACGTTCCAGTGGTGGCCGCAGTAGCCGGTCTGGCACTGGGCGGCGGCTGCGAAATGGCGCTGCACGCATCCAAGCGTGTAGCTTCGATCGAGTCCTACATCGGTCTGGTGGAAGTGGGCGTAGGCCTGATCCCTGCCGGCGGCGGTCTGAAAGAAGCGGCAGCACGCGCTTACAAAGAAGCCAAGGGCACCGACATCCTGCAATTCCTGAAAACCGGCTTCACCAACGCGGCGACCGCCAACGTGTCGAAATCGGCTCTGGAAGCACAGGCCATGGGCTACCTGAAAGAAGACGACGTGATCGTGTTCAACCCTTACGAACTGCTGCACGTCGCGAAAGTAGAAGCACGCGCCATGTTCGACAAGGGCTACCGTCCACCACTGAAGGCACCGATTCAAGTGACCGGCCGTTACGGCTACGGCACCATCAAGGCCCAACTGGTGAACATGCGTGACGGCGGCTTCATCTCCGCGCACGACTTCAAACTGGGCGAAATGATTGCCGAGATCGTGTCCGGTGGCGATATCGATCAGGGTTCCTTCGTGAGCGAACAGTGGATTCTGGATATGGAGCGTAAAGCTTTCCTGGAACTGCTGAACCATCCGAAGACCCAGGAACGCATCATGGGCATGATGCAGACCGGTAAGCCAGTGCGCAACTAAGCAGTACGCCAAGAGCTTCTGAACGCATGTCTGCCCTGAGCCTGATTTTTAAAGTATTACTGCGAGTGAGACCGAGCATGGTGTATGACCGTATCAAGCAACAGATGATGGATACCCTGCCGCTGGTACGCACGCTGGGCATCAGGATAGACGAAATCGGCAACGGCACCGCGCAGGTGTCGATGCCGGACGACCAGAAGCTGCACAACCACTTGGGCACGCCGCACGCCGGCGCGCTGTTCACGCTGGCCGAAACGGCCTCCGGGGCAGCCATGGCGGGCGGTTTTGCGGAGCTGATTCCTACTCTGCGCCCTGTGGCCAAGGAATCGCGCATCCAGTATCAGAAGGTCGCCAAAGGCGCCACCCGTGCGGTGGGCCAGGTGCCCGGCGATCTGGCCGCGCTGAAGGCCGAGTTGAAAGCGCAAGGCAAGGTAGCGTTTCCCGTGGAAGTCGATATTTTCGACGCCGCCGGCACGCTGGCCGCACAGGTTCAAGTGGAATGGTATTTATCCGAGAAGCGTAGCTAACATCGCAACCGACTTCGATCAAAAATTTTTGAAAGAATAAAATGAGCAAACAAATTCAAGACGCCTACATCGTCGCCGCGACCCGTACCCCGATCGGCAAAGCGCCACGCGGTATGTTCAACAAGACCCGCCCGGACGATCTGCTGGTGCGCGTGATGCAATCGGCACTGGCACAGGCTCCTGGCCTGGACCCAGCCCTGATCACCGACGCCATCATCGGCTGCTCCTTCCCTGAAGCAGAGCAGGGTTTCAACATCGCCCGTCAATCGGTGCTGCTGGCTGGTCTGCCACGCACCATCGGCGGCGTGACCGTCAACCGTTACTGCGCTTCCGGTATCACCGCGCTGGCCATGGCCGCTGACCGTATCCGCGTTGGCGAAGCCGATGCGATGATCGCCGGCGGCGTGGAATCCATGTCCATGGTCCCGATGATGGGTCACCATCCTTCGATGAACCTGAACATGTTCACCGACGAAAACGTGGGCATGGCCTACGGCATGGGCCTGACCGCTGAAAAAGTGGCGACCCAGTGGAAAGTTTCGCGTGAAGCGCAGGATGCGTTCTCGGTCGAATCGCACCGCCGCGCTATCGCTGCCCAGCAGGCTGGCTTCTTCAAGGATGAAACCACGCCAGTGGAAATCATCACCCGTACGCCGGATCTGGCGACGGGCGAAATCAAGATCAAGACCCGCACCGTGGATACCGACGAAGGCGCCCGTGCTGATTCGACCATCGAATCGCTGGGCAAGCTGAAGCCAGTGTTCGCTGCCAAAGGTTCCGTCACTGCCGGTAACAGCTCGCAGATGTCGGACGGCGCAGGCGCGCTGCTGGTGGTATCGGAGAAGTTCCTGCGCGAGCACAACCTGACCCCGCTGGCCAAGTTCTCCTCGTTCGCTGTCAAAGGCGTACCACCGGAAATCATGGGTATCGGTCCTAAGTTCGCGATTCCAGAGGCTTGCAAAGCGGCCGGCATCACCCAGGATCAGCTGGACTGGATCGAACTGAACGAAGCGTTTGCTGCACAGGCACTGGCCGTGATCGGCGATCTGGGTCTGGACCCGGCCAAGGTCAACCCAATGGGCGGCGCGATTGCGCTGGGCCACCCGCTGGGCGCCACCGGTGCAATCCGTGCTGCCACCGTGGTACACGCTCTGCGCCGCAACAACCTGAAATACGGCATGGTCACCATGTGCGTAGGCGCCGGTATGGGTGCCGCTGGTATCATCGAGCGCGTATAAACTAACGCGTACGGCGGCTGCATAGACCGCATAGGCGCTTGAGCGCAACCGTCCAAAGGGCGCTGGGAATTTTCCGGCGCCCTTTCACTATTTTGGAGACAGCATGGATATTTTGAGCAGCATTAGCAACGGCGTACTGACGCTGGAATTCAACCGCCCCGAGCGCAAGAATGCGATTACTTCGGCGATGTACCAGAGCATGGCCGACGCCATCAACGCTGCCGAGCAGGACACCAGCGTGCGTGCGCTGCTGATCTGCGGCAAACCGGAAATTTTCACGGCCGGTAACGATCTGGAAGACTTCATGAAGTCGGCCCGTCCCGATGATGGTGCCGGTATTGAAGCGCGCTCGGTGTATCAGTTCATGATGGCACTGGCCAACTGCAGCAAGCCGGTAGTGGCGGCGGTAGCGGGTGCGGCCGTTGGCATCGGCACTACGCTGCTGCTGCATTGCGATCTGGTCTATGCCGCCGACAACGCCAAGTTCTCCGTACCGTTCGTGCAACTGGGGCTGTGCCCTGAGTACGGTTCCAGCCTGCTGCTGACGCAGGTGGCCGGTTATCCGCGTGCGGCGGAAAAGCTGATGCTGGGCGAAGCCTTCCTCGCGCAGGAAGCGTTGGAAATGGGCCTGATTTCGAAAATCCTGCCGGCTGCCGAACTGCGCGCGTTTGCTGAAGCACAGGCGGCCAAGCTGGTGGCACTGCCGGCCAGTTCGCTGCGCGTGACCAAGCAGTTGATGAAGGCTGCCCGCAAAGGCCCGGTAGCGGATGCGATTGCGGCAGAAAACGTCCACTTCGGCGCCATGTTGGTGGCACCGGAAGCGCGCGAAGCTTTCATGGCCTTCTTCCAGAAGCGCAAGCCGGACTTCAGCCAGTTCGCCTGATGGCGGCAGGGCGGCGGCTCAGAATTCGCCGTAGCGGTTGCGGATTTCGGCCAGCACGCCCTGTTTTTCCAGCCGCGTAATGGCGGCATTGATCTGTTCCAGCTCTTCGGTCGTGGTGGTGTTCTTGTTGAGCATCAGGTGCACGGGCGCACGCAGTACCGTGACGGGCAGCGCGCTGATGGCCAGCCCCAGTTCGCGTGCTTCATAGCGTAGCGCCGCACTATCGCCGAGGATGACGTCGGCCCGTCCCGCCTCCAGCATGCGTACGCCTTGCTGGAAATTCAAAAAAGTACTCAGGTGGCCGGCGGCCAGCAACTGCGGCTGCAGTTTGGCATAGGCCGTGCCATACCAGCCCACCTTGGGCGCCAGCAGCGATACCTGCATGGCCAGCAGGCCATCGAGGGCGCGCAACTGCTGGTAGCGCGGCAATTGTTCTGTGCGTACAAACAGGTTCACCGATTCGGTGCGGTAAGGAATGCTGAAACGCGCAATCTTGCGCCGCTCTGCCGTGTCGGATGCGGCCAGCAGCATATCCAGGCTGCCTTGCTCGAACTGGCGCTGGCGCCGCGCCGTGGGCAGTTCCGGCATCAACTGCAAAGCGCAGCCGGCTTCGCGCAGTATGGCCTGGGTCAGCTCCAGATCCAGCCCCGTGGGCGCGCTATTCGGTTTGCTGTAGACATAGGGAGGCCATTGCTCTAAAGCTAATTTTAGCTGACAGGGGGCAGCTTGCGCCGGCAGGGCGGTCGCATACAGCAGGGCCACAGTAGTGCCGACGGTACGGGCTTGCATGAGGAACCAATCTTTGAACTTTGTCTACAATTTGCCAGAAGTGGGGAGAATGTCAAGCATTCTGCATTTCCTGAAAGCAAGCTGGCCAGCACTGGCGGCGCGGCTTACCATAGCGCTGGCGGGAAAATGATGATGACCATATTCAACTGCGGGGACATGTTTTGGTTTCTACTCTAGAACTGGCGGCAAATGTCGTGATGACGGTGTCCATCGTGCTGGCGGGACGCAACAATGTGCACTCGTGGTGGTTGGGCGTGGTCGGCTGCAGCATGTTTGCCTTGTTGTTTTATGGCGTCAATCTGTATGCCGACGTGGCACTGCAACTGTTCTTTATCATCACCTGTTTGCTGGGCTGGTGGCGCTGGCGCCGTGGCGATAGCGGCCAGTACTTGCCGATCCGGCGCGTGCGTGCGCCTGTGTTGCTGTGGATGAGCGCGATTGCGCTGGCCGCCACGGCCGGCTATGGCCTGCTGCTGCAGGCTTATACCAATGCCTATGCGCCTTTCATCGATTCGGCCGTGCTGGCCTTCAGCATCGTGGCGCAGTTGCTGCTGATGGGGCGGCGCCTGGAAACCTGGCCGTTCTGGCTGCTGGTGAACAGTATTTCCGTGCCCCTGTACTTGAGCCGCGGGCTGCAACTGACGGCCTTGCTGTATGCGGCTTACTGGCTCAATGCGCTGGCTTCGTGGTGGTTCTGGCGTCGCCAGATGCTGGCGCAGCGACAACTTGCATAGTTTCATCGACTTTGAATTTTTCTCGTTTTATCATCGTGTTACTACGTAGAAAAAAATTAAAGGAGATGTCATGCAGTGGTTTTCCGACTTGAAAATAGGCCGCAAGCTCATCGTCGCTTTTGCTGCCGTGATTGCGCTGGCCACCTTGCTGGGGCTGTTTGCGATCCGCCAGCTCAACGTGGTGAACCAGGCTTCTACCGATATCGCCGACAACTGGCTGCCCTCGATCCGCACGCTGGGCCAGATCGAAGTGTCGCTGGCGCGCTACCGGATTTCCGAAACTACCCACATCGTCATGCATGACCCGGCCGAGTTCGCCAACGTGGAGAAGGCTATGGCGACCCGGCTGGACACGCTGCGCAAGCAGCAGGCCGCCTATGAGGCGCTGATTTCGGAAGCCGAAGAAAAGCGCGTGTATGGCGAATTCCGCAAGACGCTGGACGACTACTTGGCCGCCAGCCGCAAGCTGGTCGCCCTGTCGCGCGAAGACAAGAACGAGGAGGCGGCAGCGCTGTTGCGCGGGGACTCGAACAAGCTGTTCCGCACGGCTTTCGAGCAGCTCGATGCACTGGTGAAAATCAACGATGAAGGCAGCACGGCCTCCGACAAGGCGGCCGACGTGACCTATGCCAGCTCGCGCAACACCATTATTGCCGTGCTGGTGGTACTGGTGGTGATCAGCATGGGGCTGGCCGTGTATGTGGCGCGCATTGTCGCCACGCCGCTGGAAGAAGCGGTGGGCATCGCCGGCCGCGTGGCCGAGGGCGACCTGAGCAATGTTATCGTGGCCAGTACGCGCGATGAAACGGGCCAGTTGATGGACTCGCTGCGCGCCATGAACGACAGCCTGCTGAAAGTGGTGGGCGAAGTGCGCCACGGTACGGATGCGATCGCGACGGCCTCGGCCGAAATTGCCAGCGGCAATCTGGACCTGTCGCGCCGTACGGAAGGACAGGCCAGCTCGCTCGAAGAAACCGCCTCGGCCATGGAAGAACTGACTTCCACCGTGCAGCAGAACGCCGATAATGCGCGTCAGGCCAACCAGTTGGCCCAGTCCGCGTCCGGCATTGCCAGCGATGGCGGCAAGGTGGTCGATGAAGTGATTGTCACCATGGATTCCATCAGCGCCTCCTCGCGCAAAATCGTCGACATCATCAGCGTGATTGACGGCATCGCTTTCCAGACCAATATTCTGGCCTTGAACGCGGCAGTGGAAGCGGCCCGTGCCGGTGAGCAGGGCCGTGGCTTCGCCGTGGTGGCGACCGAGGTGCGCAATCTGGCCCAGCGTTCCGCTGCGGCGGCCAAGGAGATCAAGGAACTGATCGACGATTCCGTGCTGCAGGTGGAAAGCGGTACGGCGCTGGTGCAGAAAGCCGGTGCTACCATGGCGGAAGTGGTGTCCAGCGTGCGCCGCGTGAGCGATGTGGTGGCCGAGATTTCCGCTGCCAGCAGCGAGCAGAGCACGGGTATCGCCGAAGTCAACCGGGCCATCACCCAGATGGATGAAGTCACTCAGCAGAATGCCGCGCTGGTCGAGCAAGCTGCGGCCGCTGCCGGTTCCATGCAGGAGCAGGCCGCCAATCTGGCCGAAGTGGTCAGCAAATTCCGTCTGCGTTAAGGGGAAGGGAAGGGCTGCCGGCCCGGGCTTATTTGTGGCTGCCGGTTTCGGCCGGCAGCGCTTCTGTCGCAACGGCTGGGTTGCTTTGCTGCTGGCGGTAGGCGCTAGGGGTGAGGCCGGTGCTTTCGCGGAAGGCCGTGGCAAAGTTGCCGGCATTGTTAAAACCCACCATCAGCGCGATATCCTGCACTTCGATATCCGTTTCGCGCAGCAGATTCATGCCGCATTCAATGCGCGCCGCGCGGATGTAGGCAAACACCGTCATGCCCGTGTGGGCGCGGAATAGCTGGGACAGCTTTTCGCGGTAGGTGCCCACTTTGTTGGCAATTTCCGTCAGGCTGGGTGGCGCCGCCAGATTATTCGAGATCAGCCGCTTGGTGGCGTTGACGATCACCACTTCCGGGTCCGTCACGGCCACGATGGTATCGGCGATCGCGCTGTCGGCGCGCGGCACCAACTGCTGGCGCGCACGCATGGCCAGATTCAGGTGCACCTGTATGCGTGCCGCCAGTTCGCCCGGCGAGAACGGCTTGCCGACAAAATCCACCCCGCCCAGCGACAGGCCGAGGATGCGCTCTTCCGAGTTGTCATTGCCGCTCAGGAAAATGATCGGAATGTCCTGCGTGGCCGGGTTGGCTTTCAGCAGGCGGCAGGCGGCATAGCCATCCATGCCCGGCATGCGCACATCGAGCAGGATCAGGTCTGGCTGCTGGGCCAGTGCCAGCTGGTAGCCCTGCATGCCATTAAACGCCACCGAAACGGAATACGGCAGTTCGCTCAGCAGGTCGACCAGCATACGCTGCTCGAACGCGGAGTCGTCAACGACCAGTATTTTGCTCGATGGGGTGGGGCGGGCGGTTGGCATGGCCTTTGCTGGGTAATGGTTATGCAAGCTTTGTCACTATAAGTTGCATAGTAGCGCTTGCGGGCGAAAATGTTGAATAGTTTCTGTTTTCATTTGCAGGATATTAGCCATATGCTACCACTGGCTTGCAAGATTGTTGTAAATCGCCCCTCTTCGACACTATTTTTCATACTTTTCTCCGCTAGCAAAACTGCTCTCGCTTATGGCAAAAGCAGGCATTTTTCGGATCGTTAATAATGAATTCGCCTGGCAACAATGACCAGCCAGCCATATTGCATTAGCGATAACGAACTAGCAGACCAAGGAGTAAAGCATGAAACACACTGATTTTGGCAGCATGGCCTGTCCGATAGCCCGCAGTCTGGGCAAAGTGGGGGAATGGTGGAGCATCCTGATTCTGCGCGATGCGTTTTATGGCCTGACCCGTTTCGACGAATTTGAAAAAAGCCTCAAGATTGCTCCGAATATGCTGACGCGCCGCCTGTCCGGGCTGGTGGAAGGGGGGCTGATGGAACGCCGCCAGTACAGCACCCGGCCACCGCGCTTCGAATACATCCTGACCGAAAAGGGGCGGGCCTTCAAACCCGTGCTGCTGGCCTTCATCGCCTGGGGCAATGACCACCTGGCACCGGAAGGCGCCAGCCTGCTGGTAGTGAGCCGCGAAACCGGCAAGCCGGCCGATCAGGTGCTGGTCGATGCCAACAGCGGTCTGGCCATCAATGATGAAGACTATATGTTTGCACCGGGACCGGCCGCCACAGAAGGCATGCGCAACCGCCTGATGGAAATCAGCAAAATGGCCTGAGCCACACACAGACACTTGTAGGGAAGTGATGCGGCGCGACCCGGCAGGGAAGCGCCGTTTTTTTTGCTCATCAGAAATGTTCCAGCAGCGTTGGTGGCAGCGAATTTGTGGAATAATGTGTAGCGCGCAAACCCGCGCAGCTGCGACGGCTCCCGACCGGGGAGCCCCGAGTAAAGGAAAGCATAGAGTGTATCTGTTTGCGCATGATGAGGAACTGGCGCAGTGGCAGGCCGCGCTGGCCGATGCGCAAGGCGCCCAGCGCCTGCCTTTGCTGCAACTGCTGGCCTGGCATATGCGCCAGCGCGATCCGCAACAGGCGCGCCGTCTGTGCGCCGAACTGACTCCCTTACTGGCCTTGCTGCCGGCGCCGCAGGCGGCGCTGGCGCGTTGCCGCGTGCTGCTGATCGATGCGGAAGCGGAAGCGCTGCATGGCCGTCTGAATGCGGCTCATCTACTGTGCCTGCAAGCCTGCAATCAGCTAGAGTTGGCCAGCGCGGAATTACCGCGCGAAGCGGCGCTGGCGCAGGCCGATATCGAATGGCTGCAAGTGTGGATCGCCAATGACCGGGGCGACAGCCACGCGGCTGATCAGGCGCTGGCCCGGGCCGCGCAAGCTGCCCGCAGCGCCGGCGATGCAGTGCGCATCGACGTGATCGATGCTGCTAGCGGCATCTGCGATACCTTTAGCGACTGGCAGGCCGCGCAGCAGCGCTG
Source organism: Pseudoduganella danionis (assembly GCF_009720775.1). Taxonomy (GTDB): domain Bacteria; phylum Pseudomonadota; class Gammaproteobacteria; order Burkholderiales; family Burkholderiaceae_D; genus Rugamonas; species Rugamonas danionis. The sequence continues at coordinate 247,542 of NZ_WNKW01000006.1, read as the reverse complement.
GGGCCAGCGTTTCAGCACCGATCTGACGGGCATGGCGCCCATCGCGGCCGGCTGGATCAGCGACTTTTTCGGCACCTGTGCCTTCCAGCGCAGTGAATACGGGCGCGCCATCGGCCACCTGATGCTGAGTTTCGAAACGGCGCTGGCCACTGGCCAGATGCGCCGCGCCATCATCATCGCGACCAATATCGGCAACGGCTTTACCAGCCTGAATGCGCACGAGGCAGCGCTGGACTGGATGCAGCGCGGGTTGGATCTGGCCCGGCCTACGGGCTGGCCGCTGAGCATAGGCATGTGTTTGATGCAGACGGCAGAAACCCTGCGCCAACTGGGTCAGCGCGAAGCCGCCCGTACCCTGCTGCGCGAAGCGCTGCACACGCTGCAACCGCTGTCCGGCTCGCGCGCGTATGCCGTGGCGCTCGAATATCAGGGGGATCTGGCACTTGATCTGGGCCACCACGAAGCGGCGCTCGATAGTTTCACCCAGCTTGCCGCGCGTGGCGATGCGCTGCGCCAGTCGGATTTCCGCAGCAGCGCGCGGCGCGGTCAGGCGCACGCGCTGTCCCATCTGGGGCGGGCCGAGGAAGCGCTGGCGGTAGCCCAGGCTGCGCTGCAACTGGCACGCGAGCATGTGGATGCTTCGGCCCAGATTGCCGCGCTCAATGTGCTGGCCGATATCCATGCCCAGCATGTGCTGCCGGCGCCGGCCAATATGCAGGCGGCCAGTCCGGTGCTGCACTATCTGCTGCTGGCGCTGGAAGTGGCCGGCACCATCGATGGCTACACTGTTTCCGGTGCGCTGCTCGATGCCATCGCGCGCGAGTACGCCGCGACGGGCAATTACGAACAGGCTTACGCGATTTCGCTGCAGGCCGGCGCAGCGCGCGACCAGATCCACAGCCAGCAGGCCACCAACCGCGCCATCGCCATGCAGGTGCAGTACCAGACCGAACGTGCGCAGACGGAAGGCGAGCATCACCGTCAGTTGGCTGCCGCAGAAGCCCAGCGCGCCGAAGTGCTGCAGCAGACCAGTGCCACGCTGGCCCACCTGAGCGCCATCGGGCAGGAAATTACTGCCCATCTGGATGCGGCTGCCGTATTCCGTGCGCTGGACCGGCATGTGCACGGCCTGCTCGACGCTACCCATTTTTCCATCTTCCTGCTCGAACCCGACGGCGAATGGCTGACCTGTGCCTTCGGCACGGAAGATGGCAATCAGGTGCCGGCCGTGCGCGTGGCCCTGTCCGACCCGCTGGCCAATTCGGCCCGCTGCGTGCGCGAGCGGCGCGAAATCCTGGTAGAGCTGGGCGAAGCCGATCTGACGCCTAACCTGATACCGGGCACCTTGCCGACCTTAAGCCTGCTGTTCGCCCCGCTGCATGTGGGCGAGCGTGTGCTGGGGGTGATGACGGTGCAATCGCTGCAGGCCAGCGCCTACGGCGAACGCGAACGGCTGATTTTCCGTACCCTGTGCGCCTACGGCGCGATTGCGCTCGATAATGCGCGCGCCTACCGTCAGGTGGCCGCCACGCTGAAGGCGCTGAGCGCGACCCAGGAACAACTGCTGGAAAAGAATCTGGAACTGGAACGGGCCTACAAGGCGCTGGAAGAAGTCAGCCTGACCGACCAGTTGACGGGACTGCGCAACCGCCGTTTCTTCCTGCAGAATGTGGATGCCGATGTGGCGCTCAGCCTGCGCGCGCACGACGCTGGCCAGCACCGTGAGCTGACCATTTGCGACCTGACGGCCGCCAAGGATCTGGTGTTCTTCATGGTCGATCTGGACCACTTCAAGGAAGTCAACGACCGCTATGGTCACGCGGCCGGCGATTCGATACTGGTGCAGATGCGCGAGCGTCTGCGCGAAGTGTTCCGCGAATCCGATTATGTGATCCGCTGGGGCGGCGAAGAGTTTCTGGTGCTGGCACGTGCCACCCACCGCGAGGAAGCCCATGTGGTAGCGGAACGCATGCGCCGCGCCGTGGCCGAACGCGAATTCATCCTGCCCGACGGCGCCATGCTGGCGAAGACCTGTTCGATCGGTTTTGCCTGCTTCCCCTTCCTGCCCGAGCAGCCCCGTTTGCTGTCGTGGTCGCAGGTGGTGGAGCTGGCCGATCAGGGCCTGTACATCGCCAAACGTTCGGGCCGCAATGCGTGGGCGGCGCTGTACAGCACTGCTGCCACGCAGAGCGCCGGGGTGTTCCCGCGCCTGATGCAGCAACTGGAACAGGCCGTAACGGCGGGCGAAGTACGGCTGGTGACGAATCTGGCCGGTCCGCTCAATCTGGGCGGCGAACGGCGCCGCACCGGCCTGTCGAGCGATCTGGAAATCTAGCCGGCCCGAAGGCCGCAACTCAAGCTGTCTATTGCACCATGACTGAAAACCTTACGCGCTGCCGCTGGGCCAATCCGGCCAACCCGCTGTATCTGGCCTATCACGATGAAGAGTGGGGCGTACCTTGCCACGATGAGCTGCGCCTGTTCGAGATGCTGAATCTGGAGGGGGCGCAGGCCGGTCTGAGCTGGGAAACCATCTTGAACAAGCGCGCCAGCTACCGCGCGGCCTTCGACCAGTGGGATGCCGAGAAAATCGCTGCCTATGATGCCGACAAGGTGGCGCAGTTGCTGGCCAATCCCGGCATCGTGCGCAACCGTTTGAAGGTGGCGGCGGCCATCACCAATGCACAGGCCTATCTGCGTCTGCGCGCCAGCGGCACCACGCTTGATGCGTGGCTGTGGGCCTACGTCGGCGGCCAGCCGCTGGCGCCGGAGGCTGGCCCCCGGCCCGCCAAGACGGCGCTGTCGGACCGGATATCGAAAGACCTGTCCAAACTCGGTTTCAAGTTCGTCGGCTCCACCATCGTGTATGCCTATATGCAGGGCATAGGCATGGTGAACGACCATGATCCGGCCTGTTTCTGCCGCCAACCGCGATGAGCACCCTGACGACAGCCAGCCCTCGGGTCATCCTTGATACCGCGTTTGAAGACGGCGCCCGCTTCATGGCCGCATGGCGCGGGCTGGCGCCGCAGGCATCGCTGTTCTATCTGGCGGTGACGGCGCAAGTGCCGCCGGCCGAGAGTATCGGCGATGCCCAGTTGCGTGCGCTGTGGCCTTTGAATTTGCCGGGCTTTCATCGCATCGTGCTCGACGACGGCAGGGTGACGCTGGATCTGCTGGTCGGCGCGACCGAGGACGTGCTGCCGGAAATCGAAGCGCGGGTCGACCAGATTTATCTGCGCGCCGGGCTAGCGCCCATGCTGGCGCGCCAACTGGCGCGGCTGGCGCAGCCTGAAGCCGGGCTACTGGCCGAGGCACCCGACGAAGCCATGAAGCTGGCATTGCGCAAGCAGGGCTTTGTCGAGCAGCCGGTGCCGGCCGAGAATCAGAGCGGCATGGCCAGCGCCGGCTATCGCGCGCTGTACCAGAGCCGCAAGCCGCGCCGGACCGCGCCGCCCATGCCTGCCGTGCGGCAGGCCATCGTGATCGGTGCCGGCATAGCCGGCGCTTCGGCCAGCCACCGTCTGTGCGCGGCGGGCTGGCAGGTCACGCTGATCGAGCGCCATGGCGCACCGGGGCAGGAAGCGTCGGGCAATGTGGCCGGCATCTTCATGCCACTGCTGTCCAAGGATGACAATATTCCCACCCGCCTGACGCGTGCGGCCTTTTTGTTCGGCCTGCGCGAATGGCAGCGCCTGGGCGGCGTAGGCCAGGTGTTCGAAGGGGCTAGCTGCGGCGTGCTGCAACTGGCGCGCGATGCCGGCCATGCGCAGGTCCAGCAGGATGTGGTGGCGACATGGAACTACCCGCAGCAATACGTGCGCTGGCTCGATGCGCCCGCTGCCTCCGCCTTGCTGGGCGGGCCCACGCCGCATGGTGGCTGGCTGTTCGGGCAGGGCGGCTGGGCGCGGCCCGCTTCGCTGTGTGCGGCCTTGCTGGCCGCCTGCGGCAGCCGTCTGCAGCAGCGCTTCCACCGTGCAGCGCTGCGGCTCGAGCGTCACGGAGAAAACTGGCAGGTGTTCGATGCCGGCGGCGCCTTGCTGGCCGAGGCACCTACCGTCATCCTGGCCAACGGTGCCGGTGCGGTGGATATCGCCCAGGCCGCGCAACTGCCACTGGCGCGTCTGCGCGGGCAGGTCACCCATCTGGCGCAGGAACTGGGGCCGCGCCTGTCGCTGGCAGTCTGCCGCGAAGCCTATGTAACGCCACCCAATCAGGGCGTGATCTGCGCCGGTGCCACCTATAGCAGCGACGACGACCGGGAGCTGCGCACCAGCTGCCAGCAGGAGAATCTGGCCCGTCTGGCCGAGATTATTCCGGGCGAGGCGGTAGCGGCGCTGGCTGCCACGGCACCGCTGGCCGGACGGGTGGGCTTCCGCTGCGCGGCACCGGACCGGCTGCCGCTGGTAGGGCCGCTGCCCGATTACAGCAGCGGCGGGCGATTCGAAAGGCTGCGCGACATGCCTGTGCATGCGGGCTTGTATAGCCTGCTCGGCTATGCTTCGCGCGGCATCATCTGGTCGACGCTGATGGCGGAGCTGCTGGTATCGCAGCTGGAACAGCGCCCCATGCCGCTGGAAGCCACGCTGGTCGATGCGCTGGTGCCAGGGCGTTTTTTGCTCAAACAGCGGCGCCGCGCCATGCCGGCGGAAGGCGAGTAGACGCGGTATTGCAGCCGCAAGCAGCGTTGCGTTCGCGCATATACCGTGCTGGTGGCGGCATACGCTAGCAGCTATAATCAGAACGCTGGCTGCAGCCAGCGCTCTTTTCCTTGTACCGCGCCGTCCATGGAGGCACTGACGATGGATGAATACGAAGCGCCGCAGTATCAGGGTTCGCCGGAACTGTATATGTTTCTGGCTTCCACTGCGCACGATATGAAAAATTCCATCAGCGTCCTCAGTGGCACGCTGGAGAACCTGCTGGCGGGCACCATGGCAGATGGTGCTGGCAGCATGCGCGCGGAATCCCATCCCGATTACGCCCAGCTAGGGCAGATGCTGTACCAGACCAAGCGCCTCAACGACAACCTGATGCAGCTACTGGCTCTGTACAAGGACGTGGGCAAGCCCGGTTATCCGTTCGAGCCGGTGGCCAACAGCATGGCGGAACTGGTGCAGCAAGTGGCTAGCCAGGCGCGCATCCTGCTGCAGTCGCGCGGCATCACGCTGGAACTTGATTATCCCGAGAATGCCTTGTGGACGCTGGATGAAGACCTGATCATCGGCGTGCTGGTACACGCCATTAACAACGCCATACGCTACACGCGCGACCGGCTGCGGCTGGCCATACGCATCGATGGCGACTACCTCGAAATCCGGGTGGAAGATAACGGCACGGGCTTCCCTGCCGTGATGCTGGAGGCGGGCGCCAGCGCCATGAACAATCAGCGCAGCGCCGTCAATTTCCTCAACAACAGCAGTGGTCTGGGGCTGTATTTTTCCAGTGAAGTGGCGAAGATGCACAGGCATCGTCAGCGCCACGGCAGCATCGCGCTGGAAAATGGCGGCACACTGGGCGGCGGCTGCTTCGTACTGCGACTGCCATGACGCCCCATCAACTGGTCGCCACCAATGACGTGGACTGGGCAGAGAAGCGCTATCTGCTGGTGGATGATTTCGTCGGTATCCGCCAGTTGCTGCGCGAATCGCTGCGCAATCTGGGCGCCAAGCATATCGACCAGGCGGCCAGCGGTGGCGAAGCCATGGTCTTGCTGGGCAAGCACCGCTACGACGTAGTGCTGTGCGATTACAACCTCGGTGACGGCAAGAATGGCCAGCAGGTGCTGGAAGAAGCCCGTCTGCGCAATCTGCTGATGCCGAGCAGCGTGTGGCTGATGGTGTCGGCCGAGAAGAGCGTGGAATCCGTGATGGGAGCGGCCGAGCACCAGCCCGATGCCTACATCATCAAGCCGATCACGGAAGGCGTGCTGCTGACGCGGCTGAACCGGGTGTGGAACAAGAAGCAGATTTTCAAGGAAATCGATCACGCCTACGCGGACAAGGATTTTCTGCGCGCGGCCAAGCTGTGCGACGAGCAGATCGCCAGCAACCCGCTGCATGAGATCGAACTGCTGCGCATGAAGGCCACGCTACTGCTGAAGAGCGGCGAGCCGGAGAAGGCCCGCCGCGTCTACGAGAAGGTGCTGGAAGAACGCGATTACAACTGGGCGCGCTGCGGTCTGGCCAAGATCATGATGAACAATGGCGAGGTAGCCGCCTCGCAGGCGATGTTCCAGTCGGTGATCACGGCCAACCGCTTCTACATCGATGCCTACGACCAGTTGGCCACCTCCCATCTGATGCAGGGGAATATCGAGGAAGCCTTCGGCGTACTGGAAAAAGCCACCAAGATGTCGCCCAACTCCGTGCTGCGCCAGGTCACTTACGGTCACAGTGCGCTCAAGCTGGGGAATATTCCGGTGGCTGAAAAAGCCTTCCGCAAATGCATAGATATCGGTGAATACTCGGTGCGCAAGACGCCGGAAGCCTTCTTCGGGCTGGCCCGCGTGTGCGGCCAGAAGAACGATATCAAGGAAGCCCAGCGCCTGCTCAATGCTGCCATCCACCAGTTTGGCGGCGATCAGGTGATCCTGCGCGCCAAGATCACCGAAGGGCTGGTGTACCACGAGAGTGGCGACTACCGGCGCGCCCGCAAATCGGGCGAGGAACTGGAAGCCATGCTGGCCGATGAAAGCAAGCAGCGGCCCGGCACGGACATCTGCATGGAAATGGCTACCTTGCTGTTTGCCGTCGGCGTGAAGGAAGCCGGCACTTCGCTGCTGTGTTTTGTCGCGCGCAACAACCACGACAATCTGCCTTTGCTCGATCAGGTGCAGGCCATCTTCGACAAGGCGCGCATGAGCGAAGAGGGCGCCGAGCATATCAAGGCGGCGCGCAAGGAAGCCACCGATATGATGAATACCGGCGTGCTGCTGTGGAAGACGGGCAAGCTGGATGAGGCGGTGGAATGGATGCGGGTGGCGCGCAAGGCCCTGCCCAACAATTTGCGCATACTGTTCAATGCAGCGCAGATCCTGATCTCGTACATGCAGCAGAATGGTCACGATGCGGCACTGGCCGATGAAGCCGTGGCGGTGCTGATGCATGTCGATGCGCTGGCGCCGGGCCAGCAGCGCTTTGCCCAGCTCATGGAGCAACTGACCCAGCTGGCGCCCATGCAGGGCGTGGTGGCAGCGGCGGCGGCCAGCGAATTCGAGGCGGAGAACGGCCCCCTGCCGGAGTGACGATAGCGCGCAACAGCGCTGCCGGTGCGCTTGTCCGCGGCAGGTCAAATGATTACACTGAAATGCGCTGCACCCCGTCTGTGGCTTGATCTGCTGTCAATATTGAGAGCATATAAAGGGCATCAACTATGCGCGATATCGCTAAGGAAGTTTATTCGAAAATGAAAGTGGGCAGCGTAGCGTGGATACGCCCGGTGACTGCCAAGGGCGATACGCTGGAAACCTTCCAGACCGCCCACGCCGGCGCGCAGGCGCTGGAGCAGGAAGGCCTGATCGATATCGAAAAAGTGCAGCGTCAGGCCGATGGCCTGATCGACGCGATCCGCATACAGCGGCTGGCCTGAATCTGCTTCAGGCCAGACTTTCCCCTTAAGCTTTGCTGCTGGCCGCTTTCGGCTTGGCAGGTGCGCGCCGGGTGGCTGGTTTCCTGGCGGCGCTGCTGGTGGCTGCCTTGGACTTGGCTTTGGCCGGTGCCGCAGCTTTGGCTGCCGGTTTGGCGGCGGCGGGCGGCACGGTGCTGGCCACGGCCTGCTTGAACTGTTCCTGCAGCATATTCCACCACGCGGCCGGATTGGCCATCGGTGCGGCGCCAGCATCGGCGCTGGCCGTAGGCTTGCTGGCCGCAGCACCGGCCGCAGTGCTGGCCTCGGGCGCTGCCTTGGCCGCTTCCGCAGTTTTGGTCGTTTCCTGCGCGGCTGGTTTGTCCTTGTCGGCATTGCGCGCGTGATGGAAGAAGGCCGACACATAAGGGTTGGCATCGAAGATGGACTTGTCGCTGCTGGCCGGCTGCTGGGCTGCCGAAGCCAGGCTGGCGCCGACTGATTTCAGCGTGGCGATGGTGCCGCGCTGGACTTCCAGCGCCTGTATGCTACCGCGCAGCATATTCATGTTCACGCTGAGCCATGCTTCCACGGCTTTCAGGTCATTGATTTTCTTGTCTAGTTCTTCCACGGACAGCGTGGGTGCCGTGAGGCCGGGCACGCTCATGCTGCCCCACAGGTTTTTTACGAAATCGAGCGTATCGTGCATGACATTGGCGCCGGGGATGTTCGGCATTTGCGGATGGGTCATCGAATTCTCCAGTGGGTTCAGCGTTTAGCGTAGCAGATTACGGCTGGGCCTTCAAAAGGTTTTGACAACATTTCCGCAGGGGCGCGCAGGCGCGCCGAACCAGTTAAACTAGCGCCATGAGCCTTGCCACCTTCCTACGCCAACGTCGCCGCCTGCTGCTGTTCTGCGTGGCCACGCTGGTGCTGCACGGCGTGGCGATAGACTGGGCCAGCAACCATCTGGCTGGCGTAGCGCCACGTTCTTCGCCGCTGCCTGCCTCACTGATGACGGCGCAATTGCAACTAAGCCTGCCCAAGCATGTCGATACGCCGGAACCGGCGCAGCCACAGGCTTTGCCGGCCCGCCAGTTGCCCGTGCGGCCGCCGCCTTCCATCAGCCAAGCCAGCCATGCCCCCGCCATTGCGCCGCTGGCGCCTGCCCCGTCTGGCGAGACTTCCGCCGCCGTGGAAGGCGTACTGGCCGATGCGGCCAGCCTGACCACGCCGGTCGTGGCGGAGCAGGCCGGCGCCAGTGCGGCGCAGACGGGGACACCCGTGCCCATGCCGGTGCAGGCCGATGGCGCCACGCCGCTGGACGCCCAAGTGCCCGAGCTGTTGTCGATGCGGCGCTACAAAGTCAATTTACCGCCTTCGGCCGATTTTGATATGGATGTGGCAAGGGTGGATGCCGATGGCACGCGCTGGAGCGGTTCGGCCAATATGCGCTGGCACACTGATGGCAGCCAGTATCAGGCTTCCGTCGAAGCGGGCCTGAATTTGCTGGTGACACGATTGAACTTGCTGGTGATGCGCAGCACGGGCAGCATCGATGATTACGGCATAGCGCCCGCCACCAGCACGCAGAAACGCGCGCGGCGTGCGGAAACGGCCACCCATTTCAACCGCGATGCGGCCACCATTACGTTTTCTGCTTCCGAACGCAGCTTCCCTCTGCTGGTGGGGGCACAGGACATGACTACGGTGCCGTTCCAGCTCGGCGGCATAGGCCGCGCGGATGCCAACCAGTTCGCCACCGATATCGATATGCAGGTGGGCGAAGACCGCACGGCGAATATCTTCCGCTTCCGGCTGGTGGGCGAGGAAGAGCTGGAAACGGGGCTGGGCAAGCTCAAAACCTGGCATCTGACCCGTCCGCCCCGTCCCGGCAGCTATACTTCCAAGCTGGATATCTGGCTGGCGCCCTCGCTGAACTGGCTGCCCGTCCAGTTACGCAATACCGAGGCGAGTGGGGCTCTGACCACTCAAACGGTTTCCCGCATCACGACTAACGTAACCGGAAAATAATATGCACCCATCGTTCCACCGCCGTCTGCTCATGCTGTGCGCCACCGCGCTGCTGGCCGCTACGCCGCTGGCCCGCGCTGCCGAGGGCGAGCATCCCAGCGTCAAGCGGCCGTTCAACTTGCCGCCATCGGCAGACTTGAGCTACACCATCAAGGCCAAGCAGCGCGGCATTCCTCTGAACGGTACGGCCAATGTGCAATGGCGTGCGGCCGATGGCAGCTATTCCGTCGCGACGGAGAGCCGCGTGAGCCTGCTGGGCAAGATACTGGAAAACCGCAGCGAGGGCAGTGTCGACGACTATGGACTGGCGCCTGTGCAGTTCTACGAAAAGCGCTTCCGCAAAGACCCTAGCCACACCAGTTTCAAACGTGATGCCAAAACCATCACATTCAGCGAAAGTGACGACAGCTACCCGATCAAGGGCGGCGAGCAGGATCGCACCAGCATCCAGTGGCAGCTCGCGGCGCAGGCGCGCGCTACGCCGGATAAATTCAAGGCGGGTAGCGAGTGGGCATTTTTTGTCGCCGGCCGGCGCGATGCCGAGGTGTGGCGCTTCAAAGTGATGAAAAATGAGGCAGTCCAGATCGGTACGGGCGAGGTGAACGCGGTCCATCTGGTCAAGGCGCCGCCGCCGGACGCGCAAGGCCAGCAGGTGGACCTGTGGCTGGCGCCGGCTATGGACTGGTATCCGGTGCGGGTACGCTTCAATGACGACGATGGCGACTTTGTCGACCAGACACTGGAAAAGGTCGTGCACAAGTAAGCTCCTGCTATACTGACGCCCCCGCAATCGGGACAGGTCTGGCCATGGAGTTTTCGCCTGAGGCGCTGTCCTTGTGGTTGTTGCGTACCAATTGATAAACAATGATAGAACCTATAACAAGCGAGACCACGCCTGACGGGGCGCTGGATCAGCAGCAGGATGGCCTGCAAGCCCACTTCAAACCGAATGTGTCGGTGGACGAGATCGAACAGGTCTACCACCTGAAACGCGCGCAGCCGCTGCTGCAGGTGTTCACGGCCCTGTTCCACGGCGGGTTTGATGGCGTGCTGGTACGACTGCTGGTGCTGCGCGAGCTGGCCTCGGATACCAGCTCGTCTACCTTCTCGCGCGCCGACATCAATACCCGGCTGGCCTATCTGCTGCCGGAAAGTCTGGAAACGGTGCTGATGCGCCTGCGTAGCAACCAGTTGCTGGCGTGGGATGCGCAGCAGGCCGTGTACCGCGTTACGCCTATGGCGCGCAATGTGCTGTCGGCCATCGACGGCCTGCTGGCGCTGGGTAACGATGAAGACGAAGCCGATATGGGTTTCTTGCTGTCGCAGGTGGCCGGTGCGCAGGTGATGGGCGGCGTGACGGTAGAACAGCTACAGCATCTGCTTGGTCGTCTGGTCGATCTGACGGAAGAATTCTCCGACGCGATTGCCTCGGGTTCGGAATTCCGCCTGCGCGCTTCGCAGGCCAAATGGCATATGGCGTGCGACTGGGTGGAAAAAGGCTCGGAGATCCTGCGTGCCATTACCTCCGATGAAAATGCCGATGCCGCCACCCACCGTGCGGCGCAGGCCATCGGCCGCGCCCAGTCGGCGCTGCTGAATATGCAGGGCATGTTCTCGCGTGCGCTGAACCAGATCGAACGTCAGCGCGTGCATCTGGGCCAGTCCGGCCTGTCCACCACGGACATCAAGCGCTGGCTGCTGCTGCATGAAGATCTGGCCTCGCTGGCGATCGATGCCATCGATCAGCCGGTGGTGCCGCTGTTTATCACGCCGGCCGAAATGATAGACGTGGCGGAAACCGAACTGCTGGCCGACCGTGCCACCAGCGCCGTCAGTGGCGGCCTGCCTGCAGGTACTGATGCGCCGACCACAATCAGCGACACGCCGCAGATGCAGCGCGAACTCGATGACTGGCTCGAGCGCCTGTCCGATTTCGCTGCCTTCGGCAAACAGGCCACGCAGAATCTGCCGCCGGCAGTCGATGCATCGGAAGCCGTGCCGCAAGCGATGCCGGTACACGAAACCCTGCTGCCGGCCACTTTTGCCGTGGCCTCCTACCGCGCATCGCTGCTACCGCTGCTGGGCGATGCCGACGAAGCACGCCTGCAGGGTGCTACTGCCGAACTGGCACGCTTGCCAGTGAAATTTGCGCCGACCGATGAAATGGTCGAACTGCCCGATTTGCATGTGGCAGCAATGTCCATGGCCTCCCTCTCACTTATTCTGAATCCGGAAGGCGACAAGTCCGATGAATGACGATTCCCAAATTCTGATCGCCCGTCTGCTCACGCACCAGAGCCTGCGCCGCGATGACAAACTGGTCAAACGCGTGCTGTCGGACGAACAGTTCCGCGCCGAAGTCGATGCGCGTCTGCTGGCCACGGGCCTGAAACTGCTGGATAACGTGTACGCAGACCATGTGACGCTGGCGCTGCACCGCGCCATCGAACCGAAGATTTTCGGCGCGCGCGATATCTGGCAAAACAATAATTTCGGTCTGTCGCGCGACGGCGTGGCCCTGCTGGTGGTGCTGTGGGCGCAGATCATCTTGCCCAAGCGCGAACGGCAGGAAAGCCATACCCACGCGGACGACGATCAGAACGATATGTTCGGGGTGGAGAAACCGCTGCCACGCGCAGAAGACACTTCCATCGGCATCGCCTACAAGGCGCTGCTGGCCGACTTCGGCGACAAGCTGGGCAAGAAAACCCGTCTCGATATGAATCTGGGCATACTGGCCAAGCTGGGCTTCATCGAACGGCGCGGCGATGTGATCGTGGAAGGCCCGCTGCTGGACCTGATGATGGATACCGACCTGCTGAAAGAGCGCATCATCAATGGCGCGCTGGCCGATGTGTTCAAACGCTCGCCAGCGCAGATGATCCCCGTGCCGCGTCAGGCCGCTGCGCCCGAGCCGGAAGCTGAACCCGAGCCCGAAGCTGCCGACAGCGATAGCGCTGCCGATACCGAACTTCCCGACGAGAGCTAAGCCATGTTTCACATTAAATCGTTAGAGCTGGTCCACTGGGATTACTGGCAACGTATCAAGAATATTCCGCTGGACGCGAAGATCATCACCATCGCGGGCCAGAACGGCTCCGGCAAAACCACGCTGCTCGATGCGCTGCGTACGCTGTTCGGCCTCGATTGCTCGATGGGCCGCACGTACAAGCACTATGCCCGCCATAGCGGCCAGCAGACGGCATGGCTGCGCGCCGTAGTGGATAACCGCGCCGTCGGCAGGCAGTTGTCCAACCGTCCGTTCCGTAGCTCGGGTTTCTTCAGCGACGATGAAGTGACGCTGTTTTGCCAGATCCAGAAAAATGGTGGCGACTGGAAGCGTCAGTACCTGATGCGTCCGGGGAATGTGCAGATCGAAGATATCGGCGAAGTCGGCAACGACTGGCTCGGTGTGGAGAACTACCGCAAGCGTCTGGCCAGTGCCGGCCTGTCGCCCGCCATGGCCAAAGTGCTGGCGCTCGAGCAGGGCGAAACGGATAAGCTGTGCGAATACGCGCCGCGCCAGTTGCTCGATTTGGTGTTCCAGGTATTCGGCGACAAGGAAGTGCTGGACGCCTACGACGAAGCCAAGCGCCACCAGCGCGACACGGAAACGGAGCTGAAACGCTTCGAGGCCGAACTGGAATCGTCCAAGACCAATCTGGAAGGGTTGCGCCTGCGCGTGGCCAATTACCACCAGTGGGAGTCGCTCAACAAGGAACGCCGCAATCTGCAGGAAGAAGTGCTGCCAACGCTGGAATACCATGAAGCGCGCGAGAAGCACGGCACCATCAGCCGCCAGTTGCGCGATGCGCGCAAGCCGCTGCTGCAGGCGGACCAGCAACTGTCGGACAAGCGCAATGCGCTGGCGGCACAGGCCAAGGCGCTGAGTGACGCACAGCAGACGGAAACCGTGCTGGAACAGGAATCGACCGCGCTGCAAAGCCGCTTGACGCTGATTAACGGCAAACTCAAGCCGCTCGATTCGCTGCTGGAACAGAAAGCCCGTTTGCAGAAGCTGGCCGCCGATGCCGGTGCCGATCTGGCCGAAGTGGCGCAGCAGTTGCAGGAAAAAGAAATCGAACTGGCGCGCCAGCGTATGGCACGCGATGCCATCGCCAGCAAGATCGCCGGCGAGCAGGCCACCATTTCTGCGCTGCAGGGCAAGACTGCCATGCCGGAGCCCGAAGTGCAGCGCGCCATGCGCCGCGCTCTGAACGACGCCGGTATCGGCCACGCCATGCTGTCCGACATCGTCGAGGTGACGGATGCGCGCTGGCAGGGGGCCATCGAAGGTGTGCTGGGCGGCTATGCCTCCGTGGTGCTGCTCGATAAAGCTTCCGATGCGTCGGCGGCCTACCGTCTGGCGGAGAAGGAACGCTATCGCCACTTCATCGTGCCCGATCTGGTGCACGCGCCTAGCGTCAAGGATGACAGCCTGATGTCGGTGGTGAAGTTCTCGGCCAAAGTGCCGGCATGGCTGGTAGAACAGTTGACCCGCATTACCCGGGTTGATTCGGTCGATGCCGGCGCCAAGCTGGGCAGCCATGAAGAATGGATTACGCCGGACGCCTACCACCGCGAGCGTCGCGGTGGCCGTTCGCTGTTCGTGGAAGCTTCGCGTTACCGCTTCGGTTCCGCTGGCCGCACCCAGCGTATGGAAGCGATCCAGAAAGGCCTGCCAGCACTGGAAGCGCAGGAAGATGCGCTGACGCTGGTGGTATCCAAGCTGGCCTCCGAAATCAGCGCGCTCAAGACCCGTCTGGCTGGTGTCGATGCGGCCAAGGAGCTGGCCGCACGTCAGGAAGAATTCGACGAAGCGGCGCGCAACGCCGTGCCGCTGCGGGCCGAGCGCACAGAAGTGGGCGCGCGTCTGGGCGAGCTGCAGACCTTGATCAAGAATGCCGTGGTGACGCGTACCCGCGCCGATACCACGTGGCAGAACGCCCGCTTTGCGCTGTCCGAGGCGGAAGCCGGCATGCGCCTGAACAATCGCCGCCAGCTCGAACAGCGTAGCGAGCATGCGCGTGCGCTGCTGGCGCTGCGCAAGAGCTGGCGCCACCTGCCGAAAGGCTGGAAGCGTTCGGCCCGTCGTCTGGCGCTGGCCGACGAGCATCAGAACACCCATCAGGTTCACCTGCGTATCCACAGTCTGGAAACCAGTCTCGCGCGCAGCGACTGGGAACTCGATGCTACCGTGATCGACCAGTACCAGCGCCTCAACGACCAGCTGCATGGCCGTCAGGCCGAAACGGAAGAGCGCCGCTACCAGAACAACCGCGCTATCGAAGCGACGGGCAATGCCCGTGGCGCCTACATGGAGCGGCTGCGCTACACCATCAAGACCTACGCCAAGAACATCAAGGAACTGGGCGAGCTGGCCGGCATCGAAGTGCATGCCGATCCGGTACGTCTGGAAAACGACGATATGCTGCTGGCGCAGGCTGGCCTGCATGTGCGCTTCAAGTTCGACGGCAAGGGCATCATCGGCATGAACGACGGCGAAGCGTCGGGCGGCCAGCAGGTGATGAAATCGCTGGTGCTGCTGATTGGTCTGCTGAAATCGGAAGATGGTTCGGGCGGCTTCGTGTTCATCGACGAACCGTTTGCTCACCTGGATATCCGTAACATCCAGTTGGTGGGCGAGTTCCTCAAGAACACCGACGCCCAGTATCTGATGACGACGCCGCTGACCCACAACACCGACGTGTACGATCCTTCCGAACTGACGCTGATCACCAGCAAAAAGAAGAAGGATACGGAATGGGCCCAGCCTATCTTCGTGCTGCAGCGCCGGACGGCCGAGGCAACTCAGGCCGCCTGATAGCAGGGTCTCGCCAAAAACAAACGCCCGGAGCAGCAATGCATCCGGGCGTTGTGTTTTGGGCGTCTAGGCCAGCGCGCTTATTTGATGTCGAAGATGTCGATAGGGCGGGGCACTGGCTTGGTGCTGCGGCGCCAGCGGATCAGCTGGGCCGAGAAATACAGGTAGAAGCCGCCCAGCAGGCCAAACAGCACGGCAGTAACAGGCTGGCCGAGGAAGTCCGGATCGAGCGGCAACTGGTTGTGCATGTGCAGATAGGCCTCGAACAGGCGGTAGATCAGGCGGCTGATGAACAGCATCAGCACCAGCAGGCTAAGGCGCCGGTTGGGCGTGTAGAAAAAGCCTTCCTTGGTATTTTCCAGCCGCGTGCTCTGCACGTTGCGGCGCCCCAGCAGCGCACCGATGGCAGCACCGGCCAGCAGGGCGCCCAGCGCTTCCCATTTGCCCAGCAGGGTGGCGGCAATCACGCCCAGACTGCCGGCACTGATCACGGCCGTGCTGTAGTGGCGCCACAGTTCCGAGCGGGTGCGCCCCAGCAGCGTCTTCAGACGGGAATAGATGCGCCACACGGCCAGAGGCACGAGCAGCAGCAGGGTGAGGGTGGTCATTTCGATATTCATTGCAACAGCGTCTTGAGTCAGTCGAGAAGCGCGATTGTACGCCAGTCTGGCCGGCGACTGCCTTGACAATCAATTCCGCCGTCAGCAAACTGGGCTTTGAGCTCTGCCGTTGCAGGCGCGCCGCCCCGCCACGTCATCGTGGCCGCACTGTAGCAGCGATAAGGAACACCATGAATCAAGCTTTACCCAAGCTGCCGCTGACGGCAGACCTGCTGGCCCCCGCACCGCAAACGGCAGCCGCCGCCGACGGCTATGGCCTGCCGCCGCTGGCGCTGCAGCAGATTGTCGATGCACCGCGTGCGCCGTCCATGAGCCTGAGCCCCCAGCGTGACCTGCTGGCCGTGGTGCAGACCCCGGCCTTGCCCGGCATAGCCGAAGTGGCGCAGCCGGAGCTCAAGCTGGCCGGTCTGCGCATCAATCCCCGCATCTACGCGCAATCGCGCTTCTCGTTCGGCACCGATCTGTCGCTGCTGGAAGTGGCGACGCAGAAGCCGCGCCGCATAAGCGGCCTGCCGCGCAATCTGCGTCTGGCCGATATGAGCTGGTCGCCGGACCAGCGCTATCTGGCGTTTTCCCATGTGGCCTTCAAGGGTGACAAGGGTGCAGTGGAACTGTGGCTGCTCGATATTGCGGCCAATAAGGCGGCGCGCCTGTCGGCCCAGCCGCTATCGGCCGTGCTGACGCGCGGTTTTAGCTGGCTGCCCGATAGCAGCGGCCTGCTGGTGCACTGGCGGCCTGCTGGTAGCGGCAAGGCGCCCGTTTCGGACGGCATACCGCGTGGCCCTGTCATGCAGGATAGCGATGCTGCTGCCGGTGTGCGCCAGTTGCGTACCTATCAGGACTTGCTGAAGAACGAGCACGATGCTCAGTTGTTCGAGCATTACATCACCGTGCAACTGGTGCGGCTGGATCTGCATGGCAAATCCCAGCCCATCGCCGCGCCGGCCGCCTATGCGCGTACGGCGATTTCGCCTGATGGCCAGCACATACTGAGCCAGTGCGTTACACGGCCGTATTCCTATCTGGTGCCGGCGTCGAATTTCGGCGAGCGCATCGAAGTACTCAACCTGGCTGGCGCCGTGCTGCATACGGTGGCCGATCTGCCGCTGGAAGAAGGTCTGCCGCCGGGGAATGACGCTGTATCGGCCGGTGTGCGCAATGTGGGCTGGCGTGCCGATGCGGCAGCCACGCTGGTCTGGGTGGAAGCGCAGGATGGCGGCGATCCGGCCCGAGCCGTGGCTGATGGTGTGCGTGATGTGGTGTATCAGCATGCGGCGCCGTTCGTGGCCGCGCCGCAGGAGCTGGCGCGTTTGCAGATGCGCTATGCCGGAGTGGCGTGGGGACGCGGCGATATGGCGCTGATTAACGAGCGCTGGCACAAGACGCGCGATTTCCGCCAGTGGCGCATACGGCCCGATCATGCGGACGTGGCAGCGCAGCAGGTGTATGCGGGTTCGTACGAAGACCGCTACAACAGCCCCGGTGCGCCCGTGCTGCGCGCCGATGCACAGGGCTTTGCGCGCCTGCTGATAGGGGAAAACAACAGCATCCTGCTCGATGGTGCGGGTGCCACGCCGGAAGGCGACCGGCCTTTCCTCGACCGGCTGTATCTCGATACGCTGCACAAGGAGCGGCTGTTCCAGAGCGCCGCGCCCTGCTTCGAGAACGTGGCGGCCGTGCTGAATCAGGGTGGCACGCTGATCCTGACCTCGCGCGAGACACCGACCGAGCGGCCCAACTACTATCTGCGCGACCTGCGCAAGCCGGACGACCAGCAGTTGCTGGCGCTGACGCACTATCCCCATCCGACCCCGCAGCTACGCGCAGTGCAGAAGCAGCAGATCCGCTACCAGCGTGCCGACGGAGTAGAACTGACGGCCACGCTGATGCTGCCGCCCGACTACGAGGCGCAGCGCGACGGCCCGCTGCCGCTGCTGATGTGGGCCTATCCGCAGGAATTCAAATCCACCGGCGCAGCCAGCCAGACCACCGGTTCGCCGTACCGTTTCAATGCCGTCAGCTACTGGGGACCGGCCGCGTTTCTGGCCATGGGCTATGCGGTGCTGGATAACCCGTCCTTCCCCATCGTGGGCAGCGGCGAGGAGGAACCCAACGACAGCTATCTGTCGCAACTGGTCGCCGATGCCGAAGCGGCGGTGGACGAAGTAGTGCGCCGCGGCGTGGCCGAGCGCCATCGCATTGCCATCGGCGGCCATTCGTATGGCGCTTTCATGACGGCCAATCTGCTGGCGCACACGCGTCTGTTCCGGGCCGGCATAGCCCGTAGCGGCGCCTACAACCGCACGCTGACGCCGTTCGGCTTCCAGTCCGAAGAGCGGCCCTACTGGAAGGCGCCCGAGGTGTATCAAGCCATGTCGCCATTTAATTATGCTGACCGCATCAAGGATGCGCTGCTGCTGATACATGGCGCCGAGGATGCCAATTCCGGCACCTTCCCCGTGCAGAGCGAGCGCATGTTCCAGGCTATCAAAGGACTAGGTGGCACGGCGCGGCTGGTGATGTTGCCGAATGAGGCCCATGCGTATCGGGCGCGTGAATCGATACTGCACATGCTGTACGAAACCAATCTGTGGCTGGAAAAATACGTCAGACACGCGCAGCCCTGAAACGCAGCAGGCGTACAATGAAGGCTACCCTGATGCAAGGAGAGTATTCATGCTGACGTCTGCCGCAATGCCATCGCCGCTACCCTATTTGCCCGCGCTGCACCTGCACCGTGCGCCTGATCCTGTGCCGGCCGACGATCCCGCGCCGCCTGCCGTGCCCCATCCTGTGCCGCAGGATGACCCGGTGCCCGACCACCATCCAAGCTAGACGGGCCAGCCAGCCTGTCTAGTCGAAGGCCCAGTTGTACAGCACGTCCAGCGCATTGTTGGTGCCGGTCTGGAATTGCAGGGTGATGCGCGGGTTCAGTTTGTATTTGAGCTTGACCAGGCTGGTGGCCGTGCCCGCACCTTGCTCGAAACTCAGATAGGCCCGTGCCGACAGCCGCTTGCCCACTGTGACCACGGTCGATTGCAGGCCCGTGGCCGATCCTGCGGCCGTGCCGGCTGCCTGCTTGACGCCCAGTTCATCCACACCGAGTGCATTGGCCAGCCGGCCCTGACCGCCGCCGAACAGGGCGCCGGCTGCGGTGCTGAGCAGGGCCATATCGTTACCGCCCGTACTGTCGATGCCGTGGCCCAGCACCAGCCATGCCAGCTTGTCGCTATCCGATACGTTGGGAGTGGAGACCAGCTTGGCGACAGGGGCCAGCGCCGTGCCGCGGACTTCCACGCCTGCTTCCACATTGGTTTCGCTCAGGGCTTCGCCTTCGGGGCCATGGCGCACTGCCAGAATGTTCAGGCCCGGATTATCGTAAGCGCCGCTGAAGTTGATCACGCCCCGTTCGATGCTGAGCTGCTTGCCATAGGCGGCGTAAGTGCCGCTGACGACGCGGATGCTGCCCTGCACGCGCGGTGCGCGCCGTTCGCTGACGCGGATGCGCAGGGTGCCGGCCAGTTGCGCATTCAGGCCTTTGCCTTTCAGGCTGAAGGCGTCGCCGAGGTCGGCCTCCAGATCGATATTCAGCGGCATGCCTTGCGGCGCTTTGCCCACAGCCGCACCACGGCCGAGGATAATCACGTCGTCGCTCAGGGTCGGGGTGTTTTCGTTGGCCAGTTCGATGCTGGCCCGCTCGGCGCGGTATTTGCCAGTGAGCTGGAACTGCTTGGCGTCGCGCGTCAGGCTGCTGCTGCCGCTGACCACCAGTATGCGGTCGGGTCGGGCCAGCACTTCCAGTTTATCGGCCACCAGCTTGAGGTTCATGCTGGCCTGATTGTCGGCGTAGCGCATCCAGCCTTCAGCGCTGGCGCGGCCTTCCGTGCCGTCGAAGCTGAGGTTCTGCAAGGTCAGCTGGTCGCCGCTGATGCGCGCCTGCAGCTGGCCGTTGCGCAGCTTGATGCCTTGTTCGGGTAGCGTCAGCGTCAGTTTTTCGCCATTCAGGTCACCGTTCAGCTGGGGCGCGGCAAAGCTGCCACTACCGGCCACATTCAGCTTGAGCACGCCGTCCACTTCCATGCCCGGCTGGACGGCCAGCGGTGCCAGCCACGCGATCGAGCCCATATTCGCGCTGCCGCTCAGGGTGAAAGGGCTGTGCTGGCTCAGATGGCCATCCACCAGCCGTGTGCTGGCGTCGAAGCGGGCCTGTCCGGCGCGGCTGCCATCGAGATTGAGCTGCAGGCGCAGATTGCCATCGGTGAGGTCGGCGCGCGCGTCGAGCATGCGCAGGCCCAGTGCCTGCGGCAGATCGGCGCCGGTGATGGTGAGGTCGCCCGCTTCGCGGTACACGCGCAGCATGCCGTCCAGTGCCGGCGCCGCGCCATTGCTGGCAGCCTGCAGATTGAGCGACCACTCGGCACCGATACTCAGTGTGCTGCGCACAAAGTCATGCCATGCCGGCGAGAGCTGGGCCAGATAGTTGACGGGCACACCCTGCGCCTGCCCTTTGCTGCGCCAGTTGGCACCGTTTTTCTCTAGCTGATCGAGCCGGATACTGCCGTCAGGGAGTTGCAGGCTGGCGCTGCCCACACTGATCTGCTGCGGATGCAGCAGGCCGGCCACGCCGCTATCGCGTTCCGCTGCAAGCTTGAGGGCTGCAGGGGCGGCCAGCGTGAAGGCGAAGCGGCCACGGTTCTGCAGCGTGTTGAGGGTGCCGCTCCAGCTATCGTTGGCCCAGCTACCGGCCAGCTTCACGCTGGCATCGAAGTCGCCATTGCTGGCACTGAGCTGCAGGGTGTGGGCGCTGCGGCTGCCGCTGGTCTGCAGGCGCAGGCGGTTCAGGTTGAGGGCGGGAGAGCCGTAGCGGCTGATGTCGATATCCGCCACCATAGGCACATCGCTGGTGCTCTCCGTGCTGCCCAGCGTAGCGCTGCCACGAATGCTGGCGATCTGGCGTGCGCCGGGCAGGTGCAGATTGCTGCCATCGAGCGTGAAGCTGAGCGCCGGTTTGGCGGTGGTGCCGGCCAGTACCCCGGCCGCCTGCAGCGCACCGCCGAACTGCGGGCCTAGCGGTGCCAGTTGTGGCGCCGCCAGTTTCCATTCCAGTTTGTCGCCTGCTTTGCCAAAGCTGCCTTTGGCGCTGAGCGCCATGCTGGCCAGATGCAGGTCGATATCAGCATTGCTGATGCGCTGGCGGTCGGCCTGCAAGGTCGCGCGGCCACTCAGGGGCGCACTGCCCAGCGTCGAGGGTTGCAGGGTCAGGCTGAAGGCGGCGCGCCAGTCCTGTGCCAGTCTGGCATCGGCGCGGAAGTCGGCCTGTATGCTGCCGCTCTGGGTACTGCCGAAGGCGGCTGGATCAAGTTTCTGTAGCGTGCCCTGTACGTTCAGTTCGGGGCGCTTGCTGGCCCCGGCCAGCGTGAGTTCGCCGCTGGCGTGCAAGCGGCTATCGGGATTCGGGTGCTTGCTGGCGTTGAGCATCAAGCCTCGGGCATCGAGTTCGAAGCTGCTGCGCGGCGCGGCCATGCTGCCGCTGATGGTGCCGCTGACGCTGGCCGCGCCGCCGATGTCGCTACTGAAGGCGTTCAGTTGCGGCGCTTCCACCAGCCAGCGCAGTTGCTCGCCCGCTGCGCCGAAGCTGCCCTTGATGCTGGCGCTGTTCTGCGCCAGTTGCATGCGCAGGTCGACGTCGCTCAGGTGGCGGGCGTCGGCACGCAGTTTGCCGCTGGCCGTCAGCGGGTGGCCGGCCAGCTTGCTGGCCTGCAGATCCAGCGTCGCACTGGCCTGCCACATGGGCGCCAGTTTGCCATCGACGCTGATGCTGCCATTCAGATCGGCCGCCGGCAGTTGCGGGCCCAGGGCGGCCGGATCGAAATGCTGGCTGCGCAGGGTCAGGGCGAAATCGCGCTGGCCCTGGAGGCTGGCCTGCCCGCTGACGGCGAGGCTGCCTTGCCTGGCCTGCAGGCGCGCCTGTTGCAGGTGCAGTTTGCTGGCGTTGAGCAGGGCTTGCAGTTCCAGTTGCAGGTCTTTCTGTGTCAGTCTGGCCGTCAGCGTTTGCTGCTTTGCTTTGCCTTGCAGGCTGATGTCGCCAGCGAGACTGGTGCTGTGCAGGCTGCTGTGCAACTGGCGCAGATTGAGCTTATCCGTGTGCAGCATGAACTGGGCGCTTTCCAGTGTGGCTGCGCCGTCCTTGTGCTGCAGCTTGCCGCCGCCTGTGAAGCGGCCCGCGGCACCGAGGTCTATCACCACGTCTTCAAGACTGGCGGTATTGAGGCGGTCCTTCAGGCTACCGTTCAGGCGCGCTGCCAGCGCTTGCAGGGGCAATGCCTGCTGGTCGATGGCGCCCACTTTGCCACGGTTGTGCAGCGACAGACGGCCGCTTAGCTGCTGCTGTGTGTCTAGACTGGCTTGCAGGTCCACATCGAGCAGGGCTTGCGGCAGGCCGGCCTGCAGGGCAGCCGGATCGATGTGGCGGGCCTGCAGATTCAGGCTGCGCAAGGGGAAGGAGTCAAATGGGGCAAGGACGGCATTGGCGCTGGCAGTGGCTCCAGGAGTGGCCCCAGCAGCAGCACTCGTACCGGCAGCGGCACTCGTACCAGCGGTGCGCGTAACGCTCGTAGTACCCGCAGTGCTGCTGTTCTGCAAGCTGGCCTGTGCCTGCAGCTTGAGCGCGGCCAGTGTGCCGCTGGCGTCAAGACGCACGCTGGCACCGCTGGCGTGGGCCAGTGTGGCCCGCCCTTGCAAGGCAAAGGGGGCGCTGGCGTCGAGTTTTAATTCCGCGCCGATGTCGCCATAGGCTGTGCTGGCGCTGGCCTGATGCAGCTGCCAGCGCTGCGGGCCTGCGTCGAGTTGCAGGTGTAGCTTGCGGATCACATCCTTGCTGCCGGCATTGGTGCCTATCAGCGTCAGTAGCTCGATGCGGGCATCGGCCAGATGCAGTTCAAACGGTAGCGCCAGCGATGCAGGCAGGGTAGGCGGCGGGGATTCCTTCAGGCTTTGCACGGTCAGTGTGGCCACACGCAGTTCGCTGACGGACAGGCCGGCTGAAAAATACTGCAGCGGCGACCAGTTGATATCGATCTGGTCTGCCGTGACGACGCTGTCTTCGCTGCGGTACACCAGATGGCCGATGTGCATGCGGTGGTATAGCGAACCGGAGATATCGCTGACCGTAATCTGGCCGCCGCTGGCGTTGGCGATACGCTGCACCAGCTGCTGCAGCGTGGTTTCGCGGCCCAGCAGCCAGAATGCGGCCGCCAGCATGGCGAGTACCAGCAGGCTGCCGATCAGCAGACGGCGCGGCCAGCGGCGCTTGCTGGCCGCAGGCTGCTCGGTGTCAGGAGTGGTGGGAGGCGTTGCGCTCATCAGAAATCATCAGAAAGTGAAGCCCAGCGAGAAGTGCAAGCGGTATTTGTGCACGGCGTGGCCGTACGCCATGTCGACGTTGATCGGACCGACGGGACTTTTCCAGCGTGCGCCCACGCCATAGCCGGATTTTGGCCGCAGCGTGCTGAAAGTGTCGCTGGCATTGCCTACATCGTAGAACAGTGCCGCACCCCAGTTAGGGCGGAACCAGTGCTGATACTCGGCGCTGGCGGTAGTCAAGTAACGCCCGCCCGTAATGGCATCGCCCACCCGTACGCCCAGTTCCTGAAAAGCGTAACCGCGTACCGACTGGTCGCCACCGGCGCGGAACAGATACACGGCCGGCACGCCATTCTTGCTGCGCGAGGCCAGCGCACCGGCTTCGGCGCGCAGGATCAGGTTGTCGCTGCTGCCCAGCGGCGCGTACATCACGGCGCGCGCATAGCCGCGCACAAATGCTTCGTCCGTCAGCAGCGGCAGCAGGGCGCCACCCAGTTGCGCATTGAGGGCATAGCCTTTGGTCGGGAACAGCAGGTTATCCAGCTTGCGCCAGGTGACGCCGTAGGTCAGCGGCAGGCTTTTGCTGGTGCTGGACGGGATGCCATCGAGTGTCTTGGTTTCTGTCAGCAGCTCGACCGACAGATTACGTTCGAGTAGCGGCGTGCCCCAGCTACGTTTGGCGGCCACGCTGGCCACGCTGGTGACTTCGCCGGAAATGTCGCTGCGCTCGAAGGCTGCGCCTATGCTGTCGTTATAGCCTTGCGGCGTAGTGGGGAAGTACAGCGTGCTGTGGGCCGACTGTTTTTTGGTTTCCAGCGTCATCGCGCTTTTCATGCGCAGACCGAACACGGACAGGTCGTCATAAGTGAGCGAAGCACGATTCCCCGTGTTGGTACTGAAACCCAGACCGGCGCTGACATTGCGCTGCTTGTTTTCGACCACGCGCACCAGCAGGGGCAGGGGCGCCATGTTGCTGTCGCGTTTAGCCGGTGTTTCGGCGGCCGCTAGCTGCTCGTTCAGCATGGCGCTGCTATCGGCGCTGACTTCCACGCTGCTGAAGTAGCCACTATCCTGCAAGCGGGTTTGATAGGCCTGCAGGGCTGCTTCGTTGTAGTAGTCGCCGGGCTGGATCTGGTTCAGATTCGCCACCACCGAGAGTGGATAGCGTTTCAGCCCTTCCACCCGCAGTTCGCCAAAGCGCAGTTCCGGCCCGCTGTCGAGCACCACATGCAGCAGCGCGACATGCTGGTCGGGATCGACGGTGGCGCTGCTTTCGGCGATCTGCGCGCGCGGGTAGCGGCTCTGTACCACCTGGCGCAGCAGGCCGCGCTTGGCCTGTTCCCAGTCGTTCTGGCGGAACACGGCACCCTGCTTGAGCGCCCAGCTAGCCTTGAGCGCGACCGGGTCGAACTGCAGGGTCGGTGCCAGCCCCGGCGCGTAGGCGAAGCCTTGCAGTTCCAGCTCGACTTCGCCCACCCGTACCGGCTCGCCCGGACTAACGCGGATCTGCACAGTGGGGCGCTCGCCATCGCGCTCCAGCGTCGCGCTGACTTCGGGCGAGTAATAGCCTTCCGTGGCCACCAGCGTGCGGATCTGCTCGGGCGCTACCCGCACCAGCCGTTGCAACTGCTCGAGATCCATGCGCGGACTCTCGCGGAAGCGCTGCAGATCGAGATTCTGTTCCAGCAGTGTATCGAGCGGGGCCGGAGCGCTGATGCGTAGCGCATAGTCGAGCTGAGCCTGCGCTGGCAGGGCCAGGGCCGCCAGCAGACTTGCCGCAGCGCACCGGCCGGCGCGGGCCCGCACCATATTTGCCACTACTTTTGGCACAACTTGTGCCAAAATTCGTGATCCTGCTGATAATTTTGCGGGCAATGCCGGTAGCATGAGATTCCATTGGGGGTAAAGCATGTTGCCATGTTACCGGATTGCCCCAGTTGATGGCGTACTAATAACGTTGCATACCCTTGCAAGTACTTGAAAGAACACTGTAATGCTGCCTACCGATTCCGCCCTGGTCCTGTTTAGCGGGGGCCAGGATTCCACCACCTGTCTGGCCTGGGCGCTGAAACATTATGCGCGCGTGGAGACCATAGGCTTCGACTATGGCCAGCGCCATGCCATCGAGCTGAGCGTGCGTCCGGCCGTACGCGAGCAGCTGCGCGCCTTCTCGCCCGAGTGGGCGGCGCGGCTGGGTGAAGACCATATGATCGATCTGTCGCTGCTGAAGAACATCGCGCAGACGGCCATGACGCACGATATCGCCATCGAAACCCAGGCCAACGGCCTGCCGAATACCTTTGTCCCGGGCCGTAACCTGCTGTTCATGACGGTAGCGGCCACGGTGGCTTACCGGCGCGGCCTGACAGTACTGGTGGGCGGCATGTGCGAGACGGATTTCTCCGGCTATCCGGACTGCCGCGACGACACCATGAAAGCGCTGCAAGTCGCGCTCAATCTGGGCATGGATAGCCGCTACAAGCTGGAAACCCCGCTGATGTGGCGCGACAAGGCCCAGACCTGGGAACTGGCGCAGGAACTGGGCGGCGCCGCGTTGGTCGATCTGATTCGCTCGGGCACTCACACCTGCTATCTGGGCGAACGTGGCGAGCTGCATGACTGGGGCTACGGCTGCGGCAAGTGCCCGGCCTGCGAGCTGCGCGCGCGCGGCTACCAGCAGTTTGCCGGTGGCGGGGTGTAGATGAACGCGCGGCCAGGCCAGCGTTTGCAGGGCGTGCAATCACCGCACATTCTGTCCGCGCTGGTGCTGGCCATCTGCCTGGCTGCCACCGCCGTGCTGTGGCTGGGCGCGCGCGCCGATGCCGAACGCGATGCACGCAGCGAATTCGAGATGCAGGTGCGCGTACTGCATAACAATCTCGATCAGCGCATGCGCATCTACGCGCAGGTGCTGTACGGCGTGCAGGGCCTGTTCACCAGTTCGGAACAGGTCAGCCGCGAGGAATTCCACACCTATCTGGCCGGCCAGCACCTGCAGCAGCATTTCCCCGGCATACAAGGCATAGGCTATATGGCGCTGCTGGCGCCACAGCAGCTGGATGCTCATGCGGAGCAGGTGCGCCGTAGCGGCGTGGCCGGCTACCGCGTGCATCCGGCCGGCCTGCGTGACTGGTATGCCGCCATCACCTATCTGGAACCGGCCACGGTGGCCAACGCGCGTGCCATCGGCTTTGATTCGGCGTCCGAGCCGCTGCGCCGCGCAGCGCTGGAACAGGCGCGCGATAGCGGCTTGCCGGCCCTGACGGCGCGCATCCGGCTGGTGCAGGAACTGGAACAGGAAGCACCCGTGCAGGCCGGCTTCCTGATGGTGCTGCCGCTGTACCGGCATGGCGCGCCGACGGCGACGGTGGAACAGCGCCGCGCTGCCCTGACGGGCTGGGTGTATGCGCCGTTCCGCATGGACGACCTGATGGCGGGGCTGGGCGGCCCCCGCGCCAGCGGCTTCGATGTGGAAATCTATGATGGCAGCAGCATCAGTTCCGCCAACCTCATGTATGACAGCCAGCCCGATGACTTGCAGCGCAGCCGCGTCAGCCAGCAGCAGTTTGCTGTCTCTGGGCGCAATTGGACCTTGCAGATCAGCGCGGCCGGCAGCAATGCCAGCGGCGAGCGCAAGGCCACCCTGCTGGGACTGGCGGGCATGCTGTTCAGCGCCCTGCTGGCCGGGCTGACTTTCCAGTTGGCGCGCAGCCGCGCACGGGCCCGTGCTGCCCAGAGCTATGCCGAAATGCTGGCGGGCGACCTGCGCGAACGCGAACAGGCGCTGCTGGCGCTGGCCAGCGAGGAGCAGCGCAGCCAGGCCACCATTCGCAGCATACTCGATGCCACCATGGACGGCATACTGGTGGAAGACCCGCAGGGCGAAGTGCTGAATGTGAACCGACGCTTGCGCGAGATGTGGCATCTGCCCGAGCATCTGGACTGGCAGAACGACGGGGCGGCGCTGCGCGCCCACATGGCCCAGCAGCTACGTCCGCCCGTGCAGGCGCCGTTGCTGGTGCCGCCGCCGGATGGCAAGGCTGGCTGGCCGGCCGAAGGCGAGCTCAGTGTGCTGCATCTGCGCGATGGCCGCGTAATCGAACAGCATACGCGCCAGCTACAACTGGGCAGCATGGCGGCCCGCCTGCATTCCTTCCACGATATTACCGAGCGCACCCGCGCCATGCAGCGCGAGCAGACCCGGCGTCAGGTGCTGGAGCTGCTGGCCACGGGCGCGCCGCTGCAGACCATACTCGAAGGGGTAGTGCGTGGCGTGGAGGCGGGCAACGAGGATATGCTGTGCAGCGTGCTGCTGCGCGAAGGCGATAGCGAGCATCTGCTGGTGGGGGCGGCGCCCAGCCTGCCCGTGTTCTTCAACGCGGCCGTGCACGGCCAGGCGCTGAGCGATATGCCCGGCCCCTGCAGCCAGGCGGTGCAGCAGCGGCGCCGCATCATCGTGGCCGACATCGCCAATACGCCGGAGCTGGGCGACTACCGCACGCAGGCCATGCAGGCCGGGCTGGGTTCGTGCTGGGCCGACCCCATCTTCGGCGCCAGCGGCAATGTGCTGGGCGCTTTCGCCATCTATCACCGCAGCCCGCGCCTGCCCAGCATGGCCCACATCACGCTGATCGAACAGGCTGCGCAACTGGCCGGCATCGCCATCGAGCAGGCACGCGCAGCACAGGCGCTGCGTGCCGGCGAAGCGCGTTTCCGCAGCCTGTACGACCATGCACCAGTGGCCCTGTGGGAGCAGGACTGGTCGGGCGTGCGGCAGGCACTGAACGAGCTTGAGCTGACCGGCATCGACGATCTGGCCGGCTATCTGCAGGCCCACCCCGCGCAGCTCGACTATCTGGCGGCCCAGGTGCGCATCGTCGATGTCAACGCGGCCGGCCTCGCGCAAGTAGGCGCCAGAGCGGACCGGCAGGATCTGGCGCAGCTGACGCTGGAGCAGAATTTCGACGCGGCTGCCATGCCGAATTTTGCGCTGGCGCTGGCCGCACTGGTCAAGGGCCAGCACATCTTCAGCTGCGAAGGCAGCTTCCGCCGCCTCGACGGGGTGGCGCGCCGCAATGAACTGACTCTGCTGGTGATGCCCGGCCATGGCCATAGCCTGGATTTCCTGATCGTCTCCACGCTCGATACCACGGAGCGGCGCCGCATGCACGACGAGCTGCATCTGCTGGCCACCACCGATGCGCTGACGGGCTTGCCGAACCGGCGCGAGTTCATGCGCCGGCTGGAAGAGGAACACAACCGCCTGCAGCGTGCGCCGGAACCGCCAGCCAGTGTGCTGCTGCTCGATGTCGATCACTTCAAGCGCATCAATGACGAATATGGCCATCCGGCCGGCGACCGCGTGCTGCAGCAACTGGCCGAGCGCATGAATGCGGGACGGCGCAAGATCGATATGCTGGGCCGCATAGGCGGCGAGGAATTTGCCATGCTGCTGCCGGCTACGGCTTTGCCGGCCGCCGAGCTGATGGCCGAGCGGCTGCGTGCACGGGTGGCTGATACGCCCATGCAGCTGGAGGATGGCGTGGAAATCACGGTGACGGTGAGTATCGGGCTGGCCCGGCTAGCGGCCGGTGAAGCGCAGGGAGCGCAGGCACTGAGCCGCGCCGATCAGGCCCTGTATGCGGCCAAACGGGCCGGGCGTAACCGGGTGTTGCTGGCGCAGGATGAAGGCCGTCTGGCCTGAAGGCGGATCGGCCGGGAGTGTTAGTCCCGGCCGCTTCCGGTTGAAACGGGTAGAGCTGGCAGCGTCAGGGCTGGCGCTGCGCAGCCGTGTGATCAGACTGCCTGATTCAGGGCCAGATGCTGGCGGCGCTGCTGGCGTTTGCGCACGTAGTAGTAAATCCCGATGACGATCAGCAGAGGCAGCAGCAGTGGCGATACGGCCATGATGCAGATGAAGGCCAGCAATGCCATGCCACCTACCATCAGCACGCCCAGACCGGCGAACAGCACGCCGAGGAAGATCGCCACACCGACACACACCACCGCGCCTATGGCCATGCCGCCACTGGCAAACAGCACGCCGAGCACAGCACCGACCGGACCGTCGATTTCGTTTCCATCAATATTGACGTTGATGCCGTCGCCAAACATTACCTGCCACGCAGAAATGGTCAGGAAAGTGAGCAGCGTTGCGATGAACAGATATTTAGCGGTGCGTTTCATGGTGGACCCCGATTCTGGTTAAGTTCTTATGTGCCGTCTGGCATGGTTGAACTGTACGCGCGGGGCCCATGCGCAGCCAGCGGCGTGCGACAAAGCGGCGATTTGACGGGATGGAATGCATGCTGGCCGCACCGAATGGTCAGGCCTTGCATAGTGCCGGTGCTGGCCTATACTGAAAGTTCGAGTTTTGTCAGGAGGGTCGTATCATGGTTGCTGTAGAGCGAGTGCGCGCGGTGTGGCGCCGCATGCGCCTGTCCGGTGGCGGGCCGAAAAATCCCCCTTCGGCGCCTCCTGCCATACCGCCCATCATCATCAATCCCTACACCTACCAGACGCCGCAGCCGGCCATCGATCCGCGCAGCACGCCATTGCGGCCTCCGCCGCTGCCGCCAGCACGGCCGTGCATTGCCCTGTAGGACAAAAAAATCGGGGCTGACAGGGCCTTCCTTGGCAGGAAGACCTTGTCAGCCCCTAAGCGCGCTAGGCGCTGTTACTTTCTTTTTGCTCTGCTAGTGCTTAGTAGAAGCGTTCCTCGCTAGGCTCACGGCGGCGACGGCTGGCGAAGCCCACCAGGCCCAGACCCGTCAGCAGCATGGCATAGGTTTCTGGTTCCGGTACGGCCGCGATGTAGGAATGGTTGTCCGTCTCGAAGGCATTGCTATTCGAGGAGAAGGTCACGCTCGAAATCGTGGTGCCGCTATTCGTCGCGAAATTCATGTAGAAGCCGTGGCTTTGATCACCATCAGCCATCAGCGAGGCTGCATGTGCCATGTCGCTACCGTTAATTTGCAGGATGGCAGTGTTGCCGCTGTACAGAGTAACGACGTTGTAGCTGTCTGGCGAACCCATGAAATAACCGAAGTAGCTGACGCCGTTGCCGCCAAAGGTCACGCTCGACGAGCTTACCTGACCGTGGCTGGTACCGACCGAGAAGTAGCGCGTGACATCACCAGGTGGCGGCGCCGATTCGCCGGGATAGCCGCCGGCCGGAATGATGGCATTGAGCGTATCGTAGGTGGCGAAGCCGGTAGGCAGCAGGCCATTGTTGAAATCGATGGTGGTAACGCCGGAAACTGCCGAGGTGTTGCCGCTCGTGGCAGTGTAGGTGACGCCAGCTTGCGCGCTCAGGGCAGCGCCAGTCAGAGCCAGGGCCAGCAGGGTTTTGGTCAGAGACATGATCGGTTCCTTATGTATAGTCTAGCTAAATTTGGGCTAGCAACATTTATATTAACAACTGGAAACTGGTGATTCTGGATTGATAATAATGATATTCACCCGGCAATGTCTAGTGTTTTTATTGCAGCAAAACAGCCATAAACCGTGGCCGGAATGCTGAAGACTGGCTTAAGTCGCTGATTCCAGATGATTTTCTTGTCCCGGGTCGGGCGCAAAAAATTTCACTTTAGTATTTTATTTTAGCAATTTCTGTTGCGTTTTTGGCTTCTATGTTGTCATAATTTTACAAAAATCTGATCTTGCTCAGAACGGTGACGCATTGTTGGTCTAGCGCATAGGGCGTATCATTTCGCTCCCTTACTTTTCTCACAGGACCGCACCATGCCGCCAGCCCAGCCAACCGATGACGACAGCCCCGTACAGGAAGCCAGACTGTGGCAGGGCAATGGCTGGACCGCCCGCGTGATCAAGAACGAGGACGATGATGGCTGGGCCGTGGCCATGATCAAGGATGGCGAGCCCGAGCCGGCACTGGTGGGGCCTTGGACCATGGGGCGCGACAAGAAGAATCCCAAACCGCTCGATTTGCCGGCCTTCCATACGCTGGTGAAAACTGCCAACGAGGTGCTGCGCCGTCACGAGCAGCAACTGCACGCGCAGTTGCACAAGCAGGTGCTGGTCAATGACGAAGCGGGGGCTATCAAGGTGCTGCTCGATATCGTGCCCGATGAAGACGATGCCTATGCTGTGCTGAGCGCTTACGACAGCGACGGCGAACAACTGGCACAGGTGCGCGTCGCGCCCGATTTCAAACTCAACGCCAGCAGCGCAGCGAACTGGATTGCGGGCGGCTACCGTCGTCCCTGAACCACGCCCGGGCTGCCGGCCGGCGCAGACAGCCGCATGCGCAAGCCAGAACGGACTGAGCCTATGGCCGTGCGCGTGGGGAACTGCTAGTATTTTCCTGTTCATATTACGATTCAGGAAACTCGATGGAAAGTCGTCTCGCCCGCCTCGAAGCCGTACAGGCCATGTTGCTGGAAATAGGCCAGAAGGCCAGTAGCTGTACCGATATCAGCGAATTCCTGCAATCCGTGCATGCGGGGCTGGGGCGCATCATGTATGCGGCCAATTTCTTTGTCGCGCTCAGCGACGCTGATGGCCCCGTCAATCAGGTGCGCTTTGTCTACTTCGTCGATGAAGTCGACGATCCGCCCGGCCGTGACGAACTGTTCGAGCTGGTGGAGGGCGAATCGCCCACCGCCGCCGTGATCATCAATGACCGCAGCATGATCATGACGGCCGCCGAACATCAGGCGCGCCGGCAGGACAATGCCGGCTTCGGCATAGGCACGATCGCCGAACACTGGATGGGCTGCCCGCTGCATGACCTCAACCATCAGGTGCTGGGCGCCATGGTGATGCAGAGCTACGATAAGGAACACACTTACAGCGTCGAAGATCAGGCCCTGTTTGCCCAGATCGCCAACCACGTATCGAGCGCGCTGCAAGGCTTGCTCAGCATGGACAGGCTGGAGCGCGCCGTGCAGGAGCGCACCGCGCTGCTGGCGCACGAAGTGGCCGAGCGCCGGCGCGCCGAGAACATCCAGCGTGCGCTGTACGAGCTGGCCAATCTGTCGGCCACGGCCACGGGCGGCAGCCGTTTGAACATGCGGCTGCACCAGATCATCAGCGAGCTGGTGCCGGCGCAGAACTTCCTGATGGCGCTATACCACCCTGATACGCAGGAAATCAGCATCCCCTATTTTGTCGACGAGAAGGATGAGCAGGCGCCCGTCAAACGCTTCGATTTCGGGCTGGGTATGTCGTCCTACATTCTGCAGCGCAAGCAGGCGCAGATGCTGGACCGGGCCGGGCTGGAAGCGCTGATCGCCAGCGGCGAACTGAAACAGCCGCTGGGCAGCATAGAGATCGCTAGCTGGATGGGCGCGCCCATGCTGCTGGGTGATACGGCCTATGGCGTGATCATCGTGCAGAGCTATGACGACAAGGTGCTGTACACCCAGGCCGATCTGGACATTCTCGCCTTCATGGCCAGCCATGTGGCCGTAGCGATTGCCCGCATGCGTGCCGACCGCGAAATCCGCCGCGCCAAGGAGGCGCTGGAAGAGCAGAATGCCGCGCTCGAATCGGCGCTGGAATCGCTCAAGGAAGCGCAGGGCGAACTGGTAAGGCAGGAGAAGCTGGCGTCGCTGGGCCGGCTGGTGGCCGGCGTGGCACACGAAATCAATACCCCGCTGGGCATCTGCGTGACGGCCACCAGCCATCTGGTGGAAGAGCTGCGCCTGACGCGCGAAGAGCTGGCCCATGGCACGCTGGACGAGGAAGGCTTGCAGCAGTTTTTCGGCATCATCGACCAGTCGCTGCGCATCATGACCACCAATACCCAGCGCGCGGCAGCGCTGGTGCGCAGCTTCAAGCAGGTGGCAGTGGACCAGTCGGCCGATGATATCCGCAGCTTCAACCTGCGCCGCTATCTGGACGAAGTGCTGCTGTCGCTGCAGCCCAAGCTCAAAGGCAAGCCGGTCACGCTGGAAGTGGAATGCCCCGAGCAGATCAATATGGCCAGCTTCCCCGGCGCGCTATCGCAGGTGGTGACGAATATGGTGGTCAATTCGCTGGTGCACGGCTTCGAGCAGGGCGAGCCCGGTGTCATCCGCATCAACGTGGCGCTCGATGGTGATCTGGTCGAACTCAATTACAGCGATGATGGCATAGGCATGGACAGTGCGGCACTGGCCCAGTTGTTCGATCCCTTCTACACCACCAAGCGTGGTACGGGCGGCAGCGGGCTCGGTGCCCACATCCTGTACAACCTCGTTACGGGGGCGCTGGGCGGCAGCGTCAAGGTGCTCAGTTCGCCGGGACTGGGGCTGCACTACAAGCTGCGCTTCCCCAAAATCCAGCGTAAGGTGGCCGCCTGAGCGGGCTGGCGCTGCGGCGCGGCGCCTAGTCAGGGAAGCGCTGGTTGATGGCCAGCGCTTTATCGATGTTCTGCACCAGCAGGTCCACATAATACGGGTCCAGATGCTGGCCAGCCACGGAGCGCAGGTGTTCGACCACCTGTTCCAGCGGCCAGGCTTCCTTGTAGCAGCGCTTGTGCATCAGCGCGTCGAACACATCGGCCACGGCGACGATGCGTGCATACAGGTGGATGGCGTCGCCCTTCAGGCCTTGCGGATAGCCGCTGCCATCGTATTTTTCGTGGTGCTGGTGGGCGATCACGGCGGCCGCCTTGAGGATGGGGCGCTGCGAACCGTTCAGGATGGACAGCCCCACCGTCGGGTGCTGCTTCATGATTTCCCATTCTTCCGCATCGAGCTTGCCCGGCTTGAGCAGCACGGCATCGGGCGTGGCGATCTTGCCGATATCGTGCATGGGCGCGGCATGCTGCAGCACGGCGGTTTCTTCCTCGCTCATGCCGCTGGCGCTGGCCAGCAGGTGACACACTTCGGCCATGCGGCGCACGTGGTTGCCCGCTTCGTTGGAACGCGATTCCACCACATCGCCCAGACGCAGGATCAGTTCGGCCTGGGTATCGGTGATTTCCTGGGTCAGCAGGATGTTGTCGAAAGCGATGGCCACGCCAGAGCAGAATACTTCCAGCAGCTTGATATCGAGTTCCGAGATTTCTTCCACGCCTTTCAGGATCAGCAGCGAATGCTTGCCGCTGTTATTCGGGAAGTAGCCGATATAGGTATCGCCCTCGAGGTGGGTGATCTTGTTGACCTTGGAATTATCGAGCCGCGTCAGTAGTTCGGGGCTCAGTAGCGGGCCATCGATGTCGCCGATCTGGGCCAGTATTTCGTAATTGTTTTCACCGCTGATGGCAGTGGCGGCGCGCAGGCGCAGCAGCATGCTTTGCTCCAGCCGCAGCAGGGCCACTACCTGCTGCAGCAGGCCGTTGGCGAAATCCTGCAGATTGCGCTGCTGGAAAATATGGGCCGAGGCGGCGATCACGCGTTCCAGCCCTTCGCGGTAATGCATCTGCTGCTGGCGTGCTTCTTCCACTTTCATGATGTCGCGGTAGGCACGCAGCGCGGCGAAGGTGGTGGTGAACAGCTTGGTGCGATCGAGCTCGGTCTTTTCCTTGTAATCGTTGATATCGTAATTCACGATCACGCGCTCTTCCGGTGCCTGACCCGGCTGGCCGGTGCGCAGCACGATGCGGGTGAACTGGTTGTCCAGATCCTGGCGCATCCAGCGTGCCACTTCCAGGCCCGCATCTTCGCTCTCCATCACCACATCGAGAAACACCAGCGCAATATCGCTCTCGCGCGCCAGCACCTCCTTGGCTTCGGCGCCGCTGTAGGCGTGGACAAAACTCAGCGCACGGCCATCCAGACGGAAACGGCTCAGGGTCAGCTTGGTGATATCGTGGATGTCGGGTTCATCGTCGACCAGCAGAACTTTCCATGGCGCTAGTTTAGGCGATGACGTGGACAGAAAAGACATATGAGCGAGTTCCGCAAAAGGGCACGAGGTTTGGGTTATCCGATTGTAGACCGGGCTTGTGGCCGTTGACAACAGGCAACAATCCATGATTTTAGGGAGTGTTGCAACTGCTACAGCGGCCTGCTCAGAGCAGCTGCAACAATACTTCGTTTTTGGCAATATTGCCATCGCATTTACACAACATCGCGGTAGTGCCATAAAAAAAGCCCGCAAGGAGCTTGCGCTCGTTGCGGGCGGGGGACAGCTGGGGGAAATCAGCTCAGCGTAGGCAGGCCGGTCAGGTAACCGACGGCGGCGCCGAAGCGGTCGCGGTAGTTGGCGCGGATCAGCGGATCCAGCGTGGCTTGCACTTTGCCGTGCAGGGCCGCTTCCCAGTCGCCCGGGTGCTGGAAGTTGCTCATCACGTAGGCGAAGCCGTTGATATCGTCGACTGCGTGCAGGCCGGTCGATTCGGCACCGGCCGGGGTGGACAGGATGCGCGTCAGGGTCTTGGTGTCGACGTTGTACGCCCACAGGAAGTTATTCACGTGCAGGCCGCTGTCTTCGCCGATGAACAGCGTGCGCAGCTTTTCCGAGAACTTGATGTTGTCCGGATTGGCGATCTTGTCGGCATTGGCCAGGTTGCCCAGTGCGTCCGGCGTGGCCAGATCTT
The DNA here is from genome assembly GCF_009720775.1 of Pseudoduganella danionis. Classification (GTDB taxonomy): domain Bacteria; phylum Pseudomonadota; class Gammaproteobacteria; order Burkholderiales; family Burkholderiaceae_D; genus Rugamonas; species Rugamonas danionis. The sequence continues at coordinate 211,646 of NZ_WNKW01000006.1, read as the reverse complement.
CGCCCACCAGTGCCGGCACGGCAGCCATGTCGACCGGTACCCATTCGCTGTTGATGCTGGCGCCCGTGTCGTCGCTCTGGCCGCCTTTGAGGTTCAGCGCGTAGACGATGCCGGCATTCGGGCCTTTGACGGCGATGCCGCCCGAACCATTGGTCATGGCAGCCTGAATGTAGCTCATGGCCGAGTAGGCGATCTTGTCCTTGGCGTTGACGGTGGTGCCTTCCATCTTGGTGAAACCCAGGCTGCCACCTTTGAACGCAGCGTAGCGGTGGGTTTCCAGGAAGGCGGCCGCCTTCTCTTTGCCGGCGACGAATTTCACCCAGTTGGTTTTGCCGCTGAACGGGATCTTGGTGTAGCTCGTATCGGCCGGATCGGTGGTCTTCACGCTGAGGATGTCGGCGGCTTTCAGGCTGTCGGCCAGGGCCTTGATTTCGGCGCTGGTGGCGCTGCCCAGTTTGATCCACGAGAGTTTGGCCGAGCCGCCGTTGTCAGCCGTCAGCTGGGTCCATTTGGCCACATACAGGGTGCCGCTGGACAGGTCCTGGGCCTTGTCGGCGACGAACATGAACAGGCCGCCGTTGGTGGCATCGTCGCCCATCAGGGCGGTGCGCTCGTCCGGCATCACCTGAATCAGCTCGTGCGAAATACGGCCCATGCAGTAGTGCTTCTTGATACTGCCCGTGCCGTCCGGATTGACGGTAATTTCCGGCAGGTGGCCGTAGTGGTAAGGGTTGGCCTTGCTGGCGTCGCCGTACAGATTGGTGCTGAAGTTGGCGAACTGGGTGTTTTTGTCGATCACGCTGGCATCCGGCTCGTACTCTTCGCTCGACAGGTGGGTATTCCATGGCGAACGCGAAGCGCCGCAGGTGATCCACAGGCCATTGACGCTGCTGGTATCGACGTTGTGGTATTTCACCAGCGACAGTGCGCCCGTGGTCGGGCTCTGGTCCAGCGTCAGCACGGCAATCGGCGAAGGCAGCATGCCGTACATGGAATCGCCCTTGACGTTGCGGGTGGCGTATTCGAACTGCACCACAGCGAATACGGTATTACCTTTTACGCCGGTGACAGTAGGATTGGCCAGTTTCAGCAGCGAGGAGCCGTCCGGGCAGTCCGAGAAGAACTGGCGCTGGTTAGCGTCGGTACGGTCCAGGATGGGCTGGTTCTTGATGTCGTAATAGCCGCCGGCCAGCGTGGTGCCACCGCTACCGTTGGGCACCATGGCGCCCGTGATGAAGAAGGTCTGGTATCCCAGTGCGTAGGACAGGGTTTTGCCGTTCGAGTACACAGCGTTGAGCGAGGAAGCCACGGTGGTGGTGGCCATCTTGGCCGGATCGGCCAGCGTCGGTGCTGCCATGCCGCTGAAGCTCAGCGACATCAGCGTAGGCGCCGCAGCGGCCGTATCGCCGCCACCGCAGGCGGTCAGCAGGGCAGCAGTCGCGCTGCCACCGGCGAGCGGCAGCAAAGGAGCGCCGGAAAGGAATTTGAGAAGGTTGCGACGGGTCAGATCGAGCGAGTCGGTCATGGAGAATCCTGTTGTGGTTAGTGCCAGTCTGGTGGCCGCGCCTGGCGCGGGAGGTGGCGAGGGGCTGGCTCAGCCTCGACGGGCGCCATCTTAGTCATTTGTTATGACGGCAGCATGACAAACGCGAACTGGGATTTGGTAACAAACTTATTCAGGCAGCGCGGGCGCGCGCAAAAGCGGCTATATTGCAGCTATATTGTTTGCAGCGTTTCGGGCTGCATGGATTGTGAAGGAGTCTCTCATGCGAGCAATCACACGTAGCGTGCTGGCAGCAGCGCTGCTGGCCTGCGGCGCCGCCTCGGCGCAGGTGAGCGTCAGCTATATCAAGCCGGAAGATTTTGCCGATGTGCCGCGCAATGCCATCGAGCGCGAGCGCGTGCTGAAGGATTTCAGCAGCTATTTCGATACCTGGTCAGCCAAACTGCCGGCCGGGCAGACGCTGAAAATCGAGGTGCTCGATATCGATCTGGCCGGGCGCATGTGGCCGCGCCACAATGGCGGCGAAGATATCCGCGTGCTCAATGATGGTGCCGACTGGCCGCGCATGCGCTTGCGCTATACGCTGGAGCAGGATGGCCAGAGTGTGCGCAGCGGCGACGAGCAGCTAGCGAATATGAGCTATATGCAGCGCATCAACCGCTACTGGGAAACTGACACGCTGCGCTACGAGAAGCAGATGCTCGACGAATGGTTCGATAAAACCATCGTGCGCAAAACCGCGGCGCGCTGAACGGCCTGCCGTGCTCTGGGCTTAGGGCTTAGGACTTAGGATTTATTCTAGCCGGTTCACATGGGGGAATTTGGCGAGGAATTCAGGCGCCATCGGCGTGACCTTGCCGGTCTTGTAGTTGAAGAAGACGAAGCCGTACTTGGCCATGGCCACCAGCGTGTGGTCGGCCGGACGGGTGACGCGGAAGATGATGTCGCCACCGTAGGCATTAAAGTCCATCACACCCACTTCGAAGGTCAGCACGTCGCGCGCATGGGCTTCGGCGCGGTACATGGTGGACAGATCGGTGACGATGATGCCCAGCCCCGTGCCATCGACTTCTTCCACGCCATATTCGTACAAGAAGCGCGCGCGCGCTTCCGACAGCATGGAGATCATGGAGTCATTGCCGAGGTGGTTGCCGGCGTTGATGTCGGTCACGCGGACCGTGAGCTGGGTGGAAAAACAGAACTGGTTTTCTGGGAAATGCAGTTGCAGACGGGCCATGCTTACCTCACGTAGTAAGGCTTCATTCTAGCGCACGGCCCGCGCGCGGTCACAGCTGTTCGGCCAGGAACTGTAGTGTATGTCCTCTAGCTAGCGCAGCGCTGCGCTGATGGTAGGAGCTGCGGTGGTTGCAATTAAAACCATGCTCCGCGTCCGGATACACATGGATTTCCACCTGCTCGTTATCATCGAACTGCTCGGCGATGCTTTGCACGGCGCTGAGCGGAATGTGGCTATCGAGTGCACCGAAGTGCATCAGCACGGGCACCTTGATCTCGCTGGCGCGCGCCAGGCCGAGCTGGATGCCGCCGCCGTAGTAGCACACGGCCGCATCGACCACGCCATTGGCCGCTGTATGGTAGGACAGCTTGCCGCCGAAGCAGAAGCCCAGCGAGGCGATGCGGTCCACACCCGCCATGGCGCGCAGCACTTCGACGCTGGCTGCCACATCGGCCTGCGCCAGCGCGAAGTCGGTCGCGTTCATCAGTTCCACCGCACGCTGCCAGTCAGCGCCTTCATAACCGAGTTCGATGCGCTCGCCCTGACGCCAGAACAGATCCGGCACCAGCACCACATAGCCATCGGCCGCATACTGGTCGGCCACATTGCGGATATGCTGGTTGACGCCGAAGATTTCCTGCAGCAGTACGATGCCGGGGCCTGTGCCGCCGCGCGGCAGCGACAGGTAGGCGCCAAAGCTGCCGTTGGCGCTAGCGATATTGATCCATTTGCTGTTGGTTTCCATCGTCTCTCCTTTAGCGTTTGACCTTGCCGAACGCATCGCCAGCCTTCCAGCTCTGCATTTCCGGTGCATTGCCGACCGCGTAGCCCAGATTCAGCGTGAACTGGGCTTGCTGCACCATGCCCGTCAGATCCCAGCTCGGGTGGTATTCGTCGCTGATCTGGTGGTAGTCCTTCTTGAACGAGACCATTTTGGCGCTCGAATGTTCCTGATCGTGTTCGAACTCGAAGTGGCCGTCGCCCGAGAACACGGCCGAACCCACGTTAAAGGCCGGTACGCCGGCCTTGGCGAAGTTGAAGTGGTCGGCACGGAAATAGGCGCCGGACAGATCGGGGATGGTCGGTGCCAGCTTCAGGCCCATTTTGCGCGCCACTTTGGCGGCCGCGTCGTACAGGCTGCTGCGCTCGGCGCCAGCCACACCCATGTCGACCGTGCGACCGACGAAGTTCATGCTGTCCAGATTCAGGTCGGCCGTGGTCTGCTTGAGTGGCCAGGCCGGATTGCGCACATAGGCGGCGCTACCTAGCAGGCCCTGTTCTTCTGCCGCAGGCCAGAGGAAGACCTGGGTACGCTTGGCGGGACGCTTGACGGCTTCGGCCGCCATGGCCAGCAGGGCCGCCGAACCGGAGGCGTTGTCGATGGCACCGTTCCAGATGTGGTCATGGCCATCTTCCTTGCTCACGCCTTCGTCCATGCCCAGATGGTCCCAGTGGGCCGAATACACCACGGCCTGCTGCTTAAGCTTGGGATCGGTGCCGGGGATGATGCCGGCCACGTTGAATTGCTCGATCTGACGAATCGCGCTATGGATTTCCGCATGCACGCTGAGTTTCAGGTCGACCGGACGGAAGTCGCGTCGCTCGGCTTGCGCACGCAGCGCATCGAGATCGAAACCGCCGGCGGCGAACAGTTTGCGCGCCACATCTTCCTGCACCCAGCCTTCGATAGGGTTGCCGGAACCGGCCAGATGGAAGCGCTCGTGGCTGAAGCCATTGGCAGGTACACTCCATGGATAGGAGGCCGACGGGGTGGTGTGGATCAGCAGGGCGCCGGCCGCGCCCTGGCGTACGGCTTCTTCGAATTTGTACAGCCAGCGGCCGTAATAGGTGTAGGCTTTGCCGGCGAAGCGGTTGGGTTCTTCGGCAGTTGGCTGCGGGTCATTGACCATCATGACCAGAATTTTGCCCTTCATGTCGACGCCTTTGTAGTCGTCCCATTTTTCTTCCGGGGCGACGGCGCCATAGCCGACGAACACCAGCGGGGCATCGATGCTGATATCGGTTTTGCCGCCGGCCGTGCCGAACACGATCTCGCTGCCGTTCTGCGGGGTGATCTGCTGGCCGCCTGCGTTCTGGAAGCGTACAAAGCTGTTGGCCAGTAGCTTGGTGCCTTCGATCTGCACTGGCATGCGGTAGCCGCCGCTGGCCAGCGGTTTCAGGCCGATTGCGGCCGCCTGGGTTTCCAGATAGCGCACGGCCAGATCGCCGCCGCGCTGGCCGGTGCCACGTCCTTCGAGCAGATCGTCGGCGAGGAAGGACAAGTGGGCTCGCAGCGGACCTTCGGTGACGGTCGGTGCGTTCTGTGCGTGGGCGTGGAAGGAAGCCAGCGCGAGGCTGGTAGCGATGGCGAGGGCCGGAATGCGCATGTTTACTCCATGAATTGTAATTCGGTGCAGAAGGCAGCTATCTTACTTTACTTGTGGTAGTAACTGCACGTCGTGTTGTTGTAAAAAATATCGGACTAAATCAGGAGGGGATCCATGCAAGTCATCATCATTACCGGTAGCTCGGATGGCATCGGGGCAGAAATGGCGCGCCAGTTGGCGCGCCGCCATGGCAAGCAAGTCGCGCTGGTGCTGGCCGCACGCAAGGTCGAACTGCTGGAACAGGTGGCGGCCGAATGCGCTGCCAGCGGCGCGCAGACGCTGGTGGTGCCTACCGACGTGTCGGTGCAGGCCCAGTGCACGGCGCTGATCGCGGCCTGCGTGTCACGCTTTGGCCGCATCGATGGCTTGATCAATAACGCTGGCCGTTCGGCCCATGCGCTGTTCGAGGAAGTCGACAATCTGGCTTGGTACGAAGAACTGATGCGGATAAATCTGTGGGGCAGCGTGTGGTGTACCCATGCTGCGCTGCCTTATCTGAAGCAGACGCGCGGCCGCATCGTTGCTGTCTCCTCGCTGGCCGGGCTGGTGGGTGTGCCGGGCCGCACGGCCTATGGCGCCACCAAGTTCGCCATGGGCGGCTTCTTCGAGGCGCTGCGGCCGGAGCTGCGTGGCGCCGGGGTCAGCGTGACGATTGCCTATCCGGGTGTGGTGGCAACGCAGATCCGCCATCGTGGCTTCAATGCGGCGGGCGGTGAGCTTGGTAGCAGCAGCCTGAAAGAGGATAAGGCCATGTCGGTGCAGCAGTGCGCCCAGCTGATTATCGACGGCATGCAGGCGCGCGAGCGCGAAGTGGTGATGTCGGCCAAGGGCAAACTCGGACGCTGGCTGAAGCTGATCGCGCCCGGACTGGTGGAGCGCATGGCGCTGGCTGCCGTGAAAAAGGAAGTGCAACCTCATTGAAGCAGGCCGTCTGAGTCAGAACGCCGGTAAGCGCTATTTGTAAGCGAGTGTAAGAGTCGGTAAGAGCTTGTAATTGCCGTCAACTGCAGGGGGAGGGAGGCCGTTTTTTGCTCATGCGACACGGGATTGTCCCGATGCCGAAACCTAGAAAAGGAAATACATCATGACCAAAATCACCGCTTCCCTGATCGCCGGCCTGTTCGCTACCGCAGCATACGCACAGACGCCTGCTGCCACCACGACCACCGCACCGGTGGCCAAACCAGCCGCAGTGAAAGCTGAAGCGAAAACCGAAGCGAAGGCCGAAACCAAGCTGGAAGCCAAAGCTGAAGCCAAGACGGCTGAAGTGAAAGGCGAAGCCAAGGCAGCCGAGGTGAAAGCGGCGCACAAACCAGCCGATGCCAAAGCCAAAACCCACGAGGTGAAAGCTGAAGCCAAGACTGCAGAAATCAAAGCCACCGAAGTCAAGACTGATGCGCATGTCGCCGGCAAGACCGAAGTGAAGGGCGCTCCCGTGAAAGCCGAGCTCCAGACCAAAGAATCCAAGGGTGCAGCACCTGAAGTCGTCGCAAAAGTTGCTGCAAAAGGCGAAGTTAAACCAGCAGTAGTAAGCAAGTAATCAGCAATCGTTTAGTTAGATTTAATCATATAAACCGTATATACCATTAAGAGGAATTATCATGAAAAAAGTTATCGCTACCCTGGTTGCTACCCTGTTCGCTGGTGCCGCTTTCGCTCAGACTCCTGCTCCTGCCGCTTCGGCTAGCGCCAAAGCATCGGCTCCTGCCGCCACCGCTGCAGCAGCTTCGGCCCCGGCTGCATCGACCCCTGCCGAACCAACCAAGAAAGCGACCAAGCATCACAAGAAAGCTGCCGCTGCATCGGCTAGCGCGTCGGCTTCGGCTCCTGCGGCTTCGGCACCAGCAGCCAGCAAATAATCGGGCAGTCTTTGAATCAGATTTGACTAAATAAACCGTCTATACCATTAAGAGGAATTATCATGAAAAAAGTTATCGCTACCCTCATCGCCACCCTGTTCGCTGGTGCTGCTTTCGCTCAAACCCCTGCTCCAGCCGCTGCGGCCAGCGCCAAGGCATCGGCTCCTGCCGTCACCGCTGCAGCAGCTTCGGCACCGGCCGCTTCGACGCCAGCCGAACCAGCCAAAAAAGCTGGCAAGCATCACAAGAAAGCTGCCGCTGCATCGGCTAGCGCATCGGCCTCGGCTCCTGCCGCTGCCGCCCCAGCTGCCAGCAAATAAGCAGGCCGCCGGCAGCATAGCCGGCAGTAAGATCAAGCAGCAGGATCAGGCAATACTAGTGTCACCCTGACCGCCAGCCCGAGCTGGCGGCACTAAGCTGACCTTCAGCTTGCAGCACCAGCGTCATCATGCAGGACGTGCCGCCCCGGACCAGCAAGGCCTGGGCGGCGCAAGAAACGGAAAGCACAGGCCATGGCCTGTGTTTTTTTATGTCCGTGTGAATTGGCTGGAAATACTGTGATTTCGGCCATGTTTTCGCGATTTTTAGGCAAAATCGGGCTTAACCCGGCCAGACAGAGTAAACTACGCACAAATTTCTTTCGCAATTAGGCGATTCGAACATACTTGTGAGTGACGCCATGTCTGTATCCCCCCAATCTTCCATTCCCCCCGTAACCCTGTTTTCCGATCTGGACCTTAGTGCACCTTTGATCAAGGCGCTCAAGGAAGTCGGTTACGAATCCCCGTCGCCTATCCAGGCGGCCACCATCCCGCTGCTGCTGCAGAACCTCGACGTGCTGGGCCAGGCCCAGACCGGCACGGGTAAAACCGCCGCGTTTGCACTACCTATCCTGTCGCGCATCGATATCCGTCAAACCACGCCGCAGGCGCTGGTGCTGGCACCGACGCGCGAACTGGCGATCCAGGTCGCCGAAGCATTCCAGACCTATGCCGCGCATATCCCCGGCTTCCATGTACTGCCTATCTACGGTGGCCAGAGCTACGGCCCGCAGCTGTCGGCACTGCGCCGCGGCGTGCACGTCGTGGTTGGTACGCCCGGCCGTGTGATCGACCACCTCGATAAAGGCTCGCTCGATCTGTCCAAGCTGAAAACGCTGGTGCTGGACGAAGCCGACGAAATGCTGCGCATGGGCTTTATCGACGATGTCGAGCGCATCCTGCAGGAGACGCCCGAGTCGCGCCAGACGGCGCTGTTCTCGGCCACCATGCCGTCGGCTATCCGCCGCATCGCCAACACCTATCTGCGCAGCCCGAAAGAAATCACGGTCGCTGCCAAGACGGGCACCAATGAAAACATCCGCCAGCGCTACTGGCTGGTAAGCGGCATGCACAAGCTCGACGCGCTGACCCGCATTCTGGAAGCGGAAGACTTCGACGGCATGATCATCTTCTCGCGCACCAAGCTGGGTACGGAAGAACTGGCGCAGAAACTGCAGGCGCGCGGCTTCTCGGCAGCGGCCATCAATGGCGACATCCAGCAGGCGCAGCGCGAGCGCACCATCCAGCAGCTCAAGGATGGCAAGATCGACATTCTGGTTGCCACCGACGTGGCCGCCCGTGGCCTGGACGTGGAGCGCATCAGTCACGTGGTCAATTACGACGTGCCGCACGATCCGGAAAGCTATACCCACCGTATCGGCCGTACCGGCCGTGCCGGCCGTAGCGGCGAAGCGATCCTGTTCATCACGCCGCGCGAAAAAGGTCTGCTCAAGTCGATCGAACGCGCTACCCGCCAGCCTATCGGCATGCTGGAACTGCCGACCATACAGGCGGTGAACGATGTGCGTATCGCCAAATTCAAATCGCAGATCAGCGAAACGCTGGCGCAGGGCGAGCTGGAACAGTTCCAGTCGCTGATCGAAGACTTCGAGCGCGAGCAGAATATTCCTGCCATCGAAATCGCGGCAGCGCTGGCCAAGATGGCACGCGGCGATGTACCGCTGCTGCTGGATAAGAAGCAGCAGATTCCGGCCGCCAGCTGGGACGAGCGTCCGGGCCGTCAGGTCGGCTTCGAACGCACCGAGCGCGGCGAACGTGCCGAACGCTTCCCGAAAAAAGAACGCGTGATGCGCGCACCGGATCCGGGCATGCAGACCTTCCGCATCGAAGTGGGCTACCAGCACGGCGTCAAGCCGGGCAATATCGTCGGCGCGATTGCCAACGAGGGCGGCATCGACTCCAAGCACATCGGCCGTATCGAAATCTACGACGATTACACGGTGCTCGATATGCCGGACAACCTCGATAGCGAGGTGCTGGCCCATCTGGCCGGCATCAAGGTAGCGGGCCAGCAGTTGCGTATCAGCCGTGATGGTGATGAGGCGCGTGCACCGGCTGCCAAGCCGGCCAGCAAGCCCCTCAAAGCGGCTGCGCCAGCCAGTCCGGCGGCTTCGCCGCTGGCCAAGGCGGCACGCGTGGAAGCGAGCGAACTGGCTGAGGCTGCACCGAAGAAGAAAAAGGAAAAGCCGGGCAAGGTTGCGATTCCGATGAGCGCTTTCCGCATCGAAGTGGGTAGCAACCATGCGGCCACGCCGGCCAACATCGTCGGAGCCATCGCCAACGAAGCGGGGCTGGAAGCCAAACATATCGGTCGTATCGAAATCTTCGATACCTATAGCATGCTGGAGTTGCCGGACGGTATGCCGCCCGATCTGTTCAAGCATCTGGGCAAAGTCTGGGTCGGTGGCGCACAACTGAAAATCAGCCATGCCGACCGCATGCCGCCGGAGTCGGGCAAATCCACGCCGCCGAAAAAACCGGCCGCTGGCGCCAAGCCCAAGAAAAAGTACTGATCGCTTTTTCCTCCTCTCCAACAGGGCCGCAAGGCCCTGTTGTCGTTTCTGCCCGTGCACGGACTCAGTGCGCGCGTCTGCTGCATTGCACCAATATCAAGCTTTTCGTGCTTCACTTGCGCGGCCTGACGGGCGGCAGGCCCGTGCAGCCATCTGGCGCGCTTATTGCATAGGCAGGGGAAAGCGCTAAGGAACGCAGACGGGAGCGGGGTATGGCCAGAAAAAATTGCCGGGGTGTCGATGTTGCTACGCAATGAGCTGCTGCATTACACGCAGCCGGTGGCGCGCACGCTGCGCATATTGTGGATAGATCCCAGGCAGCGTCACGCCTATCTATACGATGTGGCGGCGCAGGGCAGCGAGGTGGAACGCTGGACGCTCGCACGCATCCAGGCCGATCTGGCGGCAGGGCGTGCCAGCAAAGCCGGCAGCGATCCCTATTTGACGCTATTGGGGCAGCAGCAGCCCGCCGCCGCACATCTGGCCCTGCGCGACAAGGCATGGCAGATCATTGCGCCGCTGGTGGCGCAGGAGCCGGCCATTTATGAGGCCCAGCTACGTGGCGCACTGGTGGCGCAGGCGACGCTTCAGCATGGCGTTTCGCATCCCACGGTGTACCGCTATCTGCGCCGCTACTGGCAACGTGGCCAGACGCCGAACGCGCTGCTGCCCGACTATGCCAATTCCGGCGGACGGGGCAAACTGCGTCAGGCGACGGCCGGCGTCAAGCGCGGGCGCCCGCGCAAGGATGGTACGGCCGATAGCGCGGGCGTGAATGTGGATGAGGATATTCGCCGCGTGATCCGCGTCGCGGTGGCGCGCTACGCGGCCACATATGCGCGCTTTTCGCGGCAGGGGGCTTACCGGCAGATGCTGGCCGATTTTTTCTGCAGCCGCCAGATCGATGGCGAGACGGGCCGCATCGTCGCCGTGCAGGCGGCGCCCCATGACAGCCTGCCCAGCTTCGGCCAGTTCAACTACTGGCTCGATTACGATGACGATCGGCCGGCACAGGTGCAGCGCCGTACCGCTGGCGCGGCAGCAGCGATGCCGGCCCGGGCGCCGGAATGCCGCAGCGCTGCGGCCGGCGAGTCCGGGCGAGCGAGGGCCGAGGTATCGGCAACTATGCCCGCCAGCGGCGCAGCGGCCGGGCGCCCCGGTACAGCTTTCGGTCTGAGCGTGCTACAGGTGGAGCTGCAACTGGTGTCGCGCGCGGACGCGTTGCAGACCATAGGCCGGCCATGGCTGTATGTGGTGACGGATGCCTATAGCCAGCTCATTACCGGCTACTACGTGGGCTTCGGTGGTGTAAGCCGGGCTCATGCGCTGCTGGCACTGGCCCAGTGCGGTGCCAACAAGGTGCGCTATTGCGCCGCGTACGGGCGGGAAATCGTTGCAGCCGACTGGCCCGCGCAGCACCTGCCGGCCAGCCTGAAGCTGGCGCCGGAACTGGGTACGGGCGGCGTGTTCACGCCCTTGCTGAACAATTTCAATTTGCCCGTCTGCGTGGCGCTCGAAAGTCCGCCAGCATGGCAGCCCGTGTTTGAGCGGCGTTTCCGCCTGCTGCCTGCGGCAGCGCAGCCCGCCGCAGGGCGGCTGGACGCGGTGCTGGACCTCGATGAATTCCAGCGTCTGCTGCTCGATGCCATCCTGTACTACAACACCCGCACCATGCTGGACGGAGCCACGCCAGTGCAGCGCTGGCAGCAGGGCATGGCCAGCTGCGGCAATGCGTTGAGAACCTATCCCGAGCACCTGCTGCGCTGTAGCCTGCTGCCCGTGGCCGAGGCGCTGGTCGGTAGCGCAGGCATACAGTTGTTCAATCAGCGTTATACCTGCATGCGCGCTTTCGACGAAGGCTGGTTCGAACGGGCCCGTACGCGCGGGCCATGGATGGTGCGGGTGGCCTATGATCCGGCCGATATGGAAACCATCTATCTGCTCGATGCCGCCGCACCAATGCAGTACCACGCCTGCCATATGCTCGATAGCAGTGCGACGCAGCCGCTGACGCAGGTGGAATATGCACTGCTGCCGCGCACTACAGAGCGCACCAACTCGGCCTTGCTACGTGCTACTACGCACAACTACGCCAGCTATGTGAACTAGGCTGGTGCGTCTGCTATTTTTCGCATCGTATTCCATTCCCCTTTGTATTTTTCTGGACGCTGGCGCATCGCTGTGGTGCGCTGCGCGTGATTTTTCTATTGCACCTTGGTCGATAGAAAATGGTGGTTGAAAATAAAGTCGTTTTCTCCCGCCTTTCGTGGCGCTTACATGCCCCGCGAAAGTAAACCATATGAATAAAGGGCTGCTTTCAATACGAAGCAAGTTTATTTGTTTATTCATGTGTGGCACACCGATTGCTAGATGGTAGTCATAGCGGCATCACTTGCGCATCAGTCTTTTGGCAAATCGGTGAGGAAGCAGATGGAAAGCAAAGTAGTTAAACAGTTTAAATCGTTTAGTTCATTTACTCGCAGGGACTTCCTGTATCGCGCCGCAGCGGTGGGCGGTACTGGGCTGCTGCTGAATACCATGAATGCATGGGGCATGGGCATAGGCTCGACGGCGTCGGCGCCGCCTGCCCTGAGCGGTAGCGGTAAAGGCAAGAAGGTGCTGATACTCGGCGCCGGTCTGGCCGGCATGACGGCTGCCTACGAACTGGGCAAGCTGGGCTACCATTGCCAGATACTGGAAGCGCGCAGCTTTGCCGGCGGCCGCTGCCAGACGGCCCGTAAAGGCTTCAGCCTGACGGAGCTCGGTGGCGAGAAGCAGACCTGCGAGTTCGATCAGGGCCACTACATCAATCACGGGCCATGGCGGATTCCGCTGCACCATCAGTCCACGCTGCATTACACGCGGCTGTTCGAAGTGCCGCTGGAAGTGATGGTCAATGATAACGACCATGCTTTTGTCTACTCGGACAATGCCGGTCCGTTTGCAGGCAAACGCATGCGCGTGGCGGAAATCAAGGCCGATATGCGCGGCCACGTTTCCGAACTGCTGGCCAAGTCCGTCAAAAACCGCCAGCTCGACCAGCAACTGACTGAAGATGACAAGCGCCTGCTGCTCGACTATCTGGCGCATGAAGGCCAACTGGCCGGCGCCGATCTGCAGTACAAGGGTCGTAGCGGCCGTGGTTATGCCGTCAATCCCGGTGCCGGCATTACGCCCGGTGCCGGCACGCCGTCCGATCCGCTCGGCTTCAAGGAGCTGTTGGCTTCCAAGCTGGGCCACGTCTACAGCGCCGTGCAGGACTTCCCCATGCAGAACACCATGTTCCAGCCCGTCGGCGGGATGGACGCCATCGCCAAAGCGTTCGAGAAACGCGTCGGCAAGAATATCCGCTACCGCTCGGAAGTACAGACTATCCGTCAGAACGACAAGGGCGTGACCGTGACCTACAAGGACACGGGCAGCGGCAAACTGGCCAGCATCAGCGCGGACTACTGCCTGTGTGCGATTCCCCTGTCCGTGCTGCGCCAGATCGACACGGATTTTTCGGACAAATTCAAAAAGGCCATCGCCACGGTGTCCTATGCGCCGGTCGGCAAAATCGGCCTGCAGATGAAGCGCCGCTTCTGGGAAGAAGACGAGCAACTGTATGGTGGCCATATCCTGACCGACCTGAAAGGCATTAACACCATCTCGCTGCCATCGACCGGCTGGCAGGGGAAAAAAGGCGTGCTGCTCGGTTACTACCAGTACCAGACGAGCGCCATCGAAATCAGTGCGCTGTCGCCGCAGGAGCGTGCTGCGTTTGCGCTGGCGGCCGGCCAGAAGATATTCCCGCAGTACAGCGAGAACTTCGAGACGGCGTTCTCCGTTGCCTGGCACCGTGTGCAGTACAACCTCGGTGGCTGGGCCGAATGGACCGAGAAGACCCGTGCCGCCGCCTATCCCACGCTGGTGGAAGGCGAGGGCCGCGTGCTGCTGGCCGGCGAGCACCTGAGCTATCTGACGGGCTGGCAGGCCGGCGCGATCGAATCGGCCTGGCAGCAGATCGCCAAAATCCATGCGAGGGCCAGCGTATGAAACAGCAACTGATCAAATGCGCGCTGCTGGCGTTTGCTGCCCTCGCTGCAGTGGCTACGGCAGCAGCTCGGGCGGACGGTATGGATGGCAAGGCGCTGTTCCTGAAAAACTGCGCGGCCTGTCACCAGCCCACCGGCAAAGGCATACCGGGCGCTTTCCCTGCGCTGGCAGGGAACAAATTCGTGCAGGGGAAAAGTACCGACGTCGCCACTGTGCTGCTCAAAGGGCGGGGCGGCATGCCCGATTTCAGCGAGAGCCTGAGCGATCAGGATATTTCCACCATTCTCAGTTTCGTCCGCAGTAGCTGGGGCAATCAGGCAGCACCGCTGAGCGAGGCCGAAGTCATGGCCCTGCGCGATGTGCTGCAGGTAGAACCTTTTAGCAACGGCCAGATGTCCAACAAACATTGAAAGAGCAAACAACATGAAAACTCCCGCAAATCTGCAACGCGTACTGGCCGGCCTGATGGTGCCCGCCGCTCTGGCACTGGCATGCCAGAGTGCAGCCGCCGCACCCAAGGCGGCGGACATCGTGCGCCACAAGATCCCCGGTTCGGACTTCCCGATTGCACTGGCGGTGACCGTGCCACCGACCGCCACGCTGCACTTCGTCAGCGGCCAGGTGCCGGCCGTCGTCGACAGCAGCGCAGCACCGGATTCGATCGCAGCGTTTGGCGATACCCGCACCCAGTCGGAAACGGTGCTGAAAAAGATCAAGGAAATCCTGCAGGGCATGAAGCTCGATATGCCGGACGTGATCAAGATGACGGTGTATCTGGTCGGTGATCCGGCCAAGGGCGGCAAGGCCGACACCAAGGGCTTCATGGAAGCCTATACCCAGCATTTCGGCGGTAGCCAGACCAGCCTGCCCGCGCGCGCCGTGGTGCAGGTGGCAGCGCTGAGCAATCCGGGCTGGCTGGTGGAAATCGAAGTGCTGGCCGCGAAAAAATAATTCATCACCGCTTTACCCTACTTTACTAATCAACGAGGAATCACCATGCACAAGGTTCAATTGAAGACCGGCGTCGCCGCCGTGATGTCCACTCTGCTGATGGGCTCTGCCTATGCTGCCGCGCCTGCGGTGGATGCGGTTGCCGGTGCGGCGGCCGCACCGGCTGATGTCGCCGGCGAGGCTGTCAGCGCCGTGATCGTGACGGGTACCCGCGCCAGCGGCATGAAAGTGGAGAACAGCGCTTCGCCGATACAGGTGCTCGATGCCAGCGCGCTGCAGCGCACCGGCCAGCCGGACCTGATCCAGGCGCTGGCGCAGAATCTGCCCTCGTTCACGGCACAGGCCTTTGGCGGCGACACTGCCAACCTGACGCTGTCGGCCCGCCTGCGCGGCCTGAGCCCCAACGATACGCTGGTGCTGATCAACGGTAAGCGCCGCCACGGTACGGCCAATCTGGCCGTACTCGGTGGCCCTTACCAGGGCGGCGCAGCGGCCGACCTGAACTACATTCCGGTTGCGGCCATCGATCACATCGAAGTGCTGCAGGACGGCGCTGCCGCCCAGTATGGTTCCGATGCGATTGCCGGCGTGATCAACATCATCCTCAAATCCAACAACCATGGCGGCACGGCCACCGCGACGGGCGGCGGCTATGTTGATGGTGGCGGCCGTACCGGTGACGGCGCTTTCAACGTCGGTTTGGAACCGTTCCAGGATGCCTATCTGAGCATCACGGGCGAATCCAAGTATCACGGTTATAGCGACCGTGGCGGCCTCGATCCACGCGTGGTCAATCCGGCCAATATGGCGGCCTATCCGGGCATGTTCCAGCATCCGGGCTACCCGCATGTCAACCACATTTCCGGCGACGCGCAATACCACCTGAACGTACTGGCCGCGAACTTCGGTTATGACTTCGCACCGGGCAGCCAGCTATACGCCATCGCCACCTACGGCCACAAGGAAGCGCGCGCCTATGAGAACTACCGCCTGCCTAGCCGCCTGCCGAAAGTCTATCCTACCGGCTTCTCGCCCAAGGAGACGCTGAAGCAGGACGACTTTGCGCTGACGGCCGGTATCAAAGGTACGCTGGCTGGCTGGAATATGGACTTGAGCAGCACCTACGGCAAGGACACCAGCAAGATCGGTGTGGCCGATTCGGGCAATGTCTCGCTGTTCAACGACACCGGTTCCACGCCGACCAACTTCCGTGCCGGTGCCTTCATTGCCAGCCAGTTGACCACCACGCTGGAAGCGAGCAATGAGTTTGCCATCGGCTGGGCCAAGCCGCTGACCGTCGCCACGGGTCTGGAACACCGCATCGACAAGTACGAAATCGAAGCCGGCGATGCTGCTTCGCGCTACAAGGAAGGTTCGCAATCCTATCCGGGCTTCTCGCTGACTGACGCGGGCTCGCACCGCCGTACCAATCAGGCAGCGTATATCGATTTCGCCGGTAATCCGGTGGCGGATCTGACCCTGGATCTGGCCGCACGCTACGAGCATTTCAGCGATTTCGGCAACGCCAAAGTGGGCAAGTTCACCACCCGCTACGACTTCACGCCGGCCTTCGCGCTGCGCGGTACCTTCAGCAACGGCTTCCGTGCGCCGACGTTGGCCGAGGAATACTACTCGGCCACCAACGTCAGCCCGACCAGTGCCTTCGTGCAGTTGGCGCCGAATTCGGCCGGCGCCAAGCTGGTGGGCGTGGATGGCCTCAAGCCTGAGCACTCGACCAACTTCAGCCTCGGCATGGTGCTGAACCCGACCAGCAATCTGGCCATCACGCTCGATGCCTACCAGATCACCATCCGTGACCGCATCGTCGGTTCCGGTGCGCTGTACGGTTCCGGTGGCGCAGTCAATTCGCCTGCCGTGGTCGCGGCCATCAAGGCCAATGGCAATGTACTCGATAGCACTGTCAGCCAGACCGGTATCAACATCTTCTCGAACGCCGTCAACACCCGTAGCCGCGGGCTGGAGTTCGTCGCCACGCTGGCCGAGAGCTATGGCACGGCGGGCAAGGTGGACTGGTCGCTGGCCGCCAACTACAACAAGGTGGAAGTGGTGAAGATCAATCAGGCGCCTAAACAGTTGCTGCCACAGACGCTGCTGGACCAGACTGCGATCTCCGATCTGGAAACGGCTTCGCCGAAACTGCGTTTGAATCTGGGCGCGCTGTGGAAGATCGGTAACTGGACGGTCAACCTGCGCGAAGCCATTTATGGTCCTTCGTCGAACTATGGCAGCGAAGATGGTTCGGTGTATCACAAGAACGAAATCTCGACCACGGCGATTACCGATCTGGAAGTGGGCTACAAGATCAACAAGGACTGGTCGCTGGCCGTCGGTGCCAACAATCTGTTCAACAAGTATCCGGACGGGATCAATCCGCTGCTGCTGGCGGACCAGCGTGCCGCCGGCGACAATGCGGCAGTGACGGTGCTGCCATCGTTCTCGCCGTTCGGCATCAACGGCGGCTACTACTACGTGCGGGCCAGCTACAAGTTCTAAGCTCTTCTGCCATCGCTTAGCCTGACGGCCGCCAGCGCAAGCTGGTGGCCGTTTTTCTTTGGGTGTAGCATGGCGCCTTCTGAGGGAGACTCTAGCGATGCTAAAAAAAATGCGTAAGACCCTGCTGGCTGCTGCCGTTGCCGGCAATGTGGGTGCGGCCGCCGCCATTGGCACTGATGCCCGCGTGAGCGTGCCTATGAGCTTGCAGGACTATCTGGCATTGCACGGTCCTGCGCCCAGTGCCCACGTGGCCTATGGTGCGGCGCCATCGCAATATGGCGAGCTGTTTGTGCCAGCCGGTGGCGGCCCGTTCCCGCTGGCCGTGATCATCCACGGCGGCTGCTGGACCAAAGAGTTCGGCGGCATCAGCCAGATGCGCAATATGGCCGGTGCACTGACGCAGCAGGGCATCGCCGTGTGGAATATCGAGTATCGCCGCTTTGACGAAGCGGGCGGCGGCTATCCGGGCATGTATCAGGATGTGGCCAGCGCCATGGATAGGCTGCGCCAGCTAGCGCCCCTGCACAGGCTGGATTTGCAGCGCATCGTGCTGGTGGGGCATTCGGCCGGTGGCCATCTGGCCCAGTGGGCCGCCGCGCGCGCGCGCCTGCCGCACAGCAGCCCGCTGTATGTGGCGCAGCCGCTGGCCGTGCCGGTGGTGATCAGCCTGGGCGGGCTGGCTGATCTGCGCAATGAAGAACGCCTGATCAAGACTAGTTGTGACCGCGACATGGTGCAACTGACCGGCACGCCGAGCGCCAGCCGTCCCGACGTGTTCAGCGACACCTCGCCGGCAGAAATGCTGCCGGCCGGCGTGCGCACGGTGCTGATCCACGGTGAGCTCGATGTGATTGCGCCGACCCGCGTGGGGCAGGATTATGCGCGCCGTGCGCAGGCGGCCGGCGATGCGGCGGAAGTGATTGTGCTGCCGGGCGCCAGCCACTACGACGAAGTGGCGGCCAGTTCGCGCGCATGGCTGATCGTGGGCGGCCAGATCCGCCGTGCGCTGGGGCTGGCGCCGTTGCACTAAGCTGAGCTGAGCTGAGCTGAGCTGGGCTGAGCTGGGCCGGGCCTAATAGCGGTCGTATTTGCGCGCGTCGCCCTGCACCTGCGCAGCCGGATATTTTTGCGCATTCAGGGCGATCTTTTCCAGCGCGGCCGCATGCAGGTCCACCCCCGTCTGGTCGGCTAGCTGCACCAGATACAGCAGCACATCGGCCAGTTCATGGCGGATGCCGGTGCGGGCCTGCTCGTCGAGTTCATGTGCAGCGCCTGTCGCCAGCCACTGGAAGTGTTCCATCAGTTCGGCCGCTTCGACGCTGAGGGCCATGGCCAGGTTCTTGGGCGTGTGGAAGGCTTGCCACTGGCGTTCGCTGGCAAACTGGCGGGTCAGGTCGCGCAGGGCGAGCAGGCTATCCTGGGGCTGGCTGGAGCTGGTCATGATGTCGTGTCTATGGTGTGTGCGGGGGCCGCAAGGCGAGGCCAGATGATAGCACCGGCCCCGTTGCGCCTGCGTCGTCGATAGCGTTTTTGCACCATTCATCCCCCGTTTTCTACCGTTCGTCGCTTTTGCCGCCCATTCCGGTGCCTGCTTTTCTATAGTGGCGACACTATTCAATAAGGGGGAACACCTATCATGCGTAAAGCAATTTCTCTGGCCGTACTGGCTGCCTGTGCATCGCTGGCCGGATGCGCCATCGTGGTGATACCGGACGATGGCGGCGGCACCCGTGTCACCAGCGTGTTCGGCAGCTCGGGCGTGCAGGGCAATGGCCAGACGGTGATCGAACAGCGTCCTGCCGTCGATGCCGACAGCATAGACATCAATGGTCCGCTGCAGGTGGAAGTCAAAGTGGGCAGTGCCGCCGGCCTGCAGGTGGAAGGCGACAGCAATTTGCTGCCCATGGTGCGTACCGATGCTAGCGGCGGCATGTTGCGCGTCTGGGTCGATGGCAAGGTCAATAGCAGCAACGCGCTGCGCGTGACCTACACCACGCCCGCGCTGCGCCAGATCCAGAGCAATGGATCCGGACGTCTGATCGTCACGGGCCTGAATGGCGGCGCGCTGACGCTGAGCCAGAATGGTTCGCGTCAGGTGCAACTGGCTGGCCATGTGAGCCGTCTGGAAGCCCGTCTGAATGGTTCCGGCAGTGTGACGGCGGCGGGCCTGCAGAGCGGCAGCACCACTGCCAGCCTGCATGGTTCGGGCAAGCTCGATCTGGGCCGCGTTGATGGCGAGCGGCTGGAACTCGATGTGCGCGGTTCTGGCGGCGTGCATGCCAACGGCACGGTGCGCAATATGAATGTGCGCGTATATGGTTCGGGCAGCGCCAGCCTGGCCGGCCTGCAAAGCCAGAGTGCCGAACTGGTGACCTATGGTTCGGGCAGCATCACGGCCGCCGTCAGCCAGTCGCTGGTAGCGTCGTCCAACGGCTCCGGCTATGTGACCGTGTACGGCAATCCCTTGCAGCGCAATATCAGTGGCCGCAACGTCACGCTGATGCAGTAAGCCTGGCGGCTGCCGCGCCGCGCTGCGCCAGTTGCTGGCGGAAGGCGCGGTAGTCGGCAGCGCACTGGCGCGGCGCTTCCAGCATGGGCAGGTGGCCGATATCGGCCATCATGATGCTGTGATGGTCGGTGTACAGCGCGGCCAGTGCCGCGGCACCGGCCGGATGCAGGATGCGGTCGCGCTCACCCCAGACGATCAGGGCCGGCGTGGCGAGTGTGCTGTACTGCTGTTCCAGCAGCGGCGAAGCCGCCACCTGCTGCATGATTTTTTCGTGCAGACCAAAGTCGGCCGCCGCACGCCGTGCCAGTGCCGTGCGCACCGCATATGGCAGGAAGAAGCGGCGGTGGCGCGAATACGCGAGCATTTCGCTGAAATCTGCTTCCGCGCGCACCAGCAGGGGCAGGGCGCCGCTATCGCGGTAGCCGCGCAGCGCCTGCGAATCCTGCGCTGCCGCCGTGCCGGCCGCGTCGAGCAGCCACAGGCTGGCCACCCGTTCAGGGTAGCGTGCAGCAAATTGCGCGACGATGAAACCGCCCATGGAATTCCCGCCCAGATGGACTGGCCCCGGCCCGGCATGGCGCTCGAGGAAGGCGCGCAGATGTTCGACCTGATCGGCTATGCTGTAATGTCCTTGCGGGTCGCGCCCCGCTTCGCCGAAACCGGGCAGGTCGGGCAGCAGCACGCGGTAGTGCGGCGTCAGATACGGCGCGATGCGGGTGAAATTATCCTTGTCGGCGCCAAAGCCATGCACCAGTACCAGTACTTCGCCGGCACCGCCGTGCAGAAAGGGCATGTGCTCATGCGCGCCATGGCGGCGCAGGCCGCAACGGGCCCGTTCCAGCGCCATGGCCGCGCGGGCCATGGGCAGCGGCGCGATGCGTTCGGCGGCCAGCAGCAGTAGCAGCAGAATCAATAGCAGGGCCAGCACGCACAGCAGGACGGCAAGCGACAGCGAAGTCACACTCATTTAATCAGCCTCGGGGTGGGCGCCGCGCGGGCGCGGGCAGGACAGACAGCGTGGCAGCATTATGCCAGTTCGCCATTCTGCAGTTTCTGGATCAGGGCGGGCAGCGGCATGGGCTTGGCGTACAGATAGCCCTGCATGCAGGCGCAGGCATTGGAGATCAGGAATTCCGCCTGGGCCAGCGTCTCCACCCCTTCCGCCACCACGCGCAGGCCGAGGTGGCTGGCCATGGCCAGTATCGACTGTACCAGTGCGGCACTGCTGGCGTCATCCGGCGTATCGATGATGAAGCTGCGGTCGATTTTGAGTTCGTACAGCGGCATTTTCTTCAGATAGGCCAGACTCGAATAGCCGGTACCGAAATCGTCGATCGAGAAGCGCAGACCCATGGCCGCAAGCTGGTGCATGCGGGCGATGGTTTCTTCCATCTTGTCGATCAGCAGGCCTTCCGTCACTTCCAGTACCAGCAGGTGGGCCGGTGCGCCCGTCTCGGCCAGCGTGCGCGCCACCAGATCGACGAAATTGGCTTGCCGGAACTGGGTCGGGCTGACGTTGACGGACAGCGGCAGCGTATGCCCGGCTTCCTGCAGGCGCAGCACGGCATAGCAGGCCTGACGCAGCGCCCAGGTGCCCAGCGCCACGATCAGGCCCGATTCTTCCGCCACGGGGATGAAGATATGCGGCGGCACCATGTCGCCGTTTTCCACCGGCCAGCGCATCAGCAGTTCGCCGCCGATGGCGCGCCCGTTGCGGTCCACCTGCGCCTGCACATACATCTGCAGCACGCCGCTATTCAGGGCCACACCCAGTTCATGTTCGATGTTCAGGCGGCGTTCCACATCGGCCTGCATGGCCGCTTCGAAGAAGGCCACACCGTTGCGGCCCGAGGCTTTGGCGCGGTACATGGCCGTATCGGCTTCGCGCAGCAGGTCGTGCGCCGTTTTGCCCGTGCGCGGCAGCATGGTCACGCCTATGCTGGCGGTGGAGTTGTAGATATGGCCTTCGACTTCCAGCTCCTGGCTCAGGGCCAGCCGCACTTTTTCCGCCACCGTCAGGGCGGCGTGGGTGGCCACGGGCAGGTCGTGCGCCAGATGGCCCAGCAGCACGACGAATTCGTCGCCGCCGATACGGGCCACGGTGTCGGCCTTGCGCATCAACTGGCTCAGGCGGTCGGCTGCATTGCGCAGCACTGTGTCGCCTATGGTGTGGCCGCGTGCATCATTGATGGTTTTGAAGCGGTCCAGATCGATGAACATCACGGCGCTGTAGGTGCCGCCGCGGCGCGACGAGGCCAGCAGCTTTTCCAGATTGTCCATCAGCATGCGGCGATTGGGCAGCCCCGTCAGCACATCGTAGTAGGCTAGCTGGTGGATGTCGTCCTGCGACTTCTTGCGCTCGGTGATATCGCGCTCCACCGCCACCCAGTGGGTGTTGACACCCGCCTCGTCAGTGAACGGCACCAGATCCGTCTCGACCCAGTAGGCTTCGCCCGTCTTGGTGTAGTTCAGCAGTTCGGCCCGCACCGGCTCGTTGTGTGCCATCGCCTCGCTGATCTTGGCCAGCGCGGCTTCTTCCGTGCCCGGCCCGCGCAGCAAGCGCAGGCTGCGGCCCATGACTTCATGGCGGCGGTAGCCGTTGCGTCGCTCGAAAGCTTCGTTGACGAAGATGATGTGCTGGGTGGCTTCGGCCGCATCGCCCGGCTTGTCCACTTCGGCAATCAGGATCATGTCGTTCAGGCGCGACACGGCGACAGCCGTCAGGCGCAGTTCGGCGTTCAGTACGGACAGTTCGTTCTGGCGTTCCTGCAGCTGCTCGAAGGATTTGCCCAGATGGCGCAGCAGCACGGCACAGGACAGCGTCAGCACGGCTGTCATGAACATGAAATTGATGGAGATGATGGCGGCCTTGAGGAAGGCGTGATTGGGGATGCCTTCGATCTGCAGCTTGGAGTTGGCATCGAAGCCCAGCACCATCACCACCAGCCCGGCCAGGGCCAAGGTGCCCAGCGCGGGGCGCAGGCCCAGCAGCAGCGCTGCCAGCACGGGGATGGCCATCAGATAAATCTGGCTGACGGGGCCGACCTTGAGCAGCAACGCGATGCCGACGATGAAGGCAATGGCGAGGAAATTCAGCACCCTGACCGTGTAGGCCAGGCTATGCCAGCGCCAGATCAGGGTGAGCCAGACGATGGCCCCCACGTCGGTGACCACGATGGACCACATGCCTTCGCTGACCGCCAGCAGTACGCTGGGGATAGCGGTAATCGCTCCCAGTATTAGTACCACCAGGAGCAAGCGGGAAAACACCTGCGCACGCCAGTGCGCAATATCGTTCGGTACAGCCACCTATGCAGCCTCCGGATTTTGTTACGAGCCTATTGAAAGATAGTACCCGCAAACTCCGGAGCTGTCAGTAAAGCATTAATCCTTGGCGGAAACGCTTCCTATGCCGGAGACGGATTTGTTGACGCTTTTCGGATGACCGTAATAGCCCAGATCGCCCATGCCTTTGGCGATCACGTTGAGAGTATCGCTGGCGTAGACGTTGACGGCGCCTATGCCTTCGAAATTCACGTCGACGCGCTTGGCCTGCAGGGCTTTGGTATCGAGTTCGCCCACGCCCTTGGCATTGATGCGCAGATAGTCGATCTTGCCTTTGGCGACCAGATGGCCGGCGCCTTGGAAGCCGATGTCGAGGCGCTCGCCTTGGATGTTGTTGAGTATGGTTTCGCCGGCACCCAGTACTTTCAGGCGGCTCAGTGCTGGCAAGGACACTTTGACGATGGGGTTGCCTTTGACGCTGTTGAATTCGCGCTCGGTGGTGGTAATCCGCAGCTCTTTTTCCACCACTTCCGTGCGCAGGCTGGCGATGAATTTTTCGTCGCCGCTGATCTGCAGGGACTGGCTATTGCCGACCTCCACCGTCAGGGAAAATCCGCCCTGGGTGCTGATGGCGATAAACGGCGGCAGGCTGCGGCTTTCTTGGGCTGCCGTGGCATTCAGACTCAGCAGCGCAACTGCGACGGCGATGAAATGACGCATACTCCCTCCTGATGAAATTACAAATTGTACAATGTTGTTCAGGATTCAGGTGTTGCGCCGCCACGACGTTCAGCACATGGCCGGCGCAGTGCGCGTGCCCAAAGCAAGGGCAGCCCGGACCCCCGTGACTTTGATCGAACGCACAAAGTCACGGGCGCTGGGGCTGCCCTGGCAGCTTAAGCGTGGGCGGGTGCTTATTTATTGCTCAGGCACTCTTTCATGAAGGCTTTACGCTCGTCGCCTTTCTTGCCGGTGGCGTCGGCGTTACATTTTTTCATTTTGTCCTGCTGCGTCATTTTCGGTGCTTCGGCCGCAGGTTTGGCGCTAAGGCATTCTTTCATGAAGGCTTTGCGCTCGTCGCCTTTTTTGCCGGCAGCGTCGGCATTACAGGTTTTCATCTTGTTTTGCTGGGCCGTCGGTTCGGCCGCATACACGGCGCCACTCAGGGACAGGATCAGGCTGGCAACGAACAGTTTTTTCATCATCTCTTCCTCGGTATCGTATCGTGGTGGACGGGTCGCAGCTGCAACCACGGCTTTACTATAACGGACTAGCGCTGCGACCAACAACCACCTTTTAACGTGCGGCCTGATCGGGCCGGCCGCAGTAGCGTTCCACATACAGCTGGTGGGCCGGCAGTTGCTGCACGGTGCGGTCGACGGAAGCCTTGATGCTGCCGAGGAAGTGCGACAGTTCTTCGTCGCCCATCAGGTCGGCCGTCTGGTGGTGCGCGGCCGGCATGATGCCCTGCCCCAGCATCACCTGTATCCACGAATTCTCGGCAAACAGTTCGTTGGGAATGCGGAATACGCGCCCCGTGGCGCGGAACAGTTCGATGCGGTGGCGCAGTCCGGCCGGGATGTCCATCGCGCGCGCATCCTGCCAGAACTGCGAGTCCTGACGCTGGTTGACGTGGTAGTGCAGGATGATGAAATCGCGGATATGTTCGATTTCGCTATTGCACTGGGCGTTGTACTCGGCCACGTCGTAAGGGCTGATGCCGTCGGCCGGGAAGTTCTGCATCAGGCGGATCACGGCGCGCTGGATCAGGTGGATGCTGGTCGATTCTATCGGTTCGAGGAAGCCGCTGGACAGGCCGATGGCCACCACATTGCCGACCCAGGTATTGCGCCGCTGGCAGGGTTTGAATGGAATCACGCGCGGCGTGGTCAGCACTTCGCCCTGGACATTGCCCAGTAGCTGGCGCAGTGCCGCATCATCGTCCAGATAGCGGCTTGAATAGACCAGACCATTGCCGACGCGGTGCTGCAGCGGGATGCGCCACTGCCAGCCGGCCTGATGGGCCATGGAGCGGGTCAGCGGTATGGCCGGGCCTACCGAAGCCGTCTGCACGGCGATCGCGCGGTCGCAGAACAGCCATTGCGACCAGTCCTGCATGGGTTCCTGCATGGCTTCGCCGATCAGCAGACCACGGAAGCCGGTGCAGTCGATGAACAGATCGCCTTCGATTTCCTGGCCCGATTCCATCACGATGGAGCGGATATCGCCGTTGTCTTCGTGCCGCGTGTAGCGCACGATCTTGCCTTCGATGCGCTGCACGCCGCGCGGTTCGCTCAGGCGGCGCAGGTAGCGCGCATAGCGCCCTGCATCGAGGTGGTAGGCGTAGTTCATGCCCTGATTGGGCAGGTGGGCAAAGCGGTTCTCCTGCGAGGCCTTGAGTTCCAGGCAGTAGTCGCCATAGTCGCTGGCCAGGCCGCGCTGCACGCCCTTGTGCCAGAAGTGCTGGAAGCCGGCCGTCCAGTGGTCGGTACCCGTCATGCCGAAGGAGTGGATGTAGTCCTCGCCCACATTGCGCCAGCCTTCGAAGCCTATGCCCAGCTTGAACGTGGCCTGGGTTTCGGCCATGAATTCCTGCTCGTTGATTTCCAGCAGATTGTGGAAGTTGAGCAGGGTAGGGATGGTGGCTTCGCCCACGCCGACGGTGCCGATATCGTCCGATTCGACCAGCTTGATATCGAGCCGCTTGCCCAGCACTTTGGCCAGGCCGGCAGCGGCCATCCAGCCGGAAGTGCCGCCGCCGCAGATCACCACGCGGCGTACGGGGCGGCGCGTGCCTGAGGTCGATGCAGAAGTAGATGCTTGCACGATGGGTATCCTTAACGGTTCATTTTTTTCAGAATCTGGGCACGCAGCATGCGCGCGCCTTCGTCGTCCAGCGGTGCCAGCACGTGACGGGCCTGTTCGGGAATGTGGGCCGCGGTCTGCTGGTCCGCTTCGAAGATGTAGTGGCGGAAGATCTCCTGCCAGGCCTTGCGCTGTTCCGGCGGCAGGTCGCGCAGCGTGAGGAAGGCCATCATCAGCGCATTGGTGGGCGTATCCATGTAGTCGGGCGACTGGCGCCACCAGTAGTTGACCAGCACATTCAAGGCGGCCAGCCCTTCCACGTGGTGCCACCACATGCTGGGGATGAAGATGGCGTCGCCCGCTTCCATTTCCGCCACCTGCGCGTGTTCGAGTGCGGTGGAGAATTTCGGAAAGCGCTCGAAGTCAGGCTGATGAAAATCCACCAGCGAGATGGCCTGTCCGGCCGGGGTGAAATCGAGCGGGCCGATGTACAGGTTCTGTAGCTGATCGGGCGGGAACAGCGTGAAGCGGCGCCGGCCTGCCGCTACCACGGCGATATTGTCCGGCACATCGTAATGGGCGGAGATGCGGGTGCGGTTGCCTATCCAGATGCTGACCAGCGGATCGCGTGCGCCGAGTGCCAGATCATTGTGTTCGCGGAAGCCGGGCAGGCAGGTGTCCACCGTGGTGGACCCCACGTAGACGGTGGGTGCCGGGTCCATATCGCGTTTGGCGGCGATTTCGTCCAGCACGTTATTGAGCTTGGCGTGCACGGGATAGAAATTGAAGCCGTTGGCATCGTCGTTGTAGAAGAAGCGGCCATTGGCTTCCGGTGGCCCCAGCATGGCGCCTACCGTGGCACCACGGTAGAAGCTGCGCAGATAGGCATCGGCTTCCTGTTCCGAACGGCGCGCGGCCTGCACCATGGGCCAGCTAGCTGCGAGCCCGCGCAGCAGCAGCGGTTCGGTCGATGTCAGCAGCGCGTTATTCAGATCGTTGACGCCCAGCCCGCTAATTTCACGCATGGGTTTAGCCATGGCGGTAGTTCATGCGGTCGATCAGGCTGCGCAGATTGGACAGCGAAGCGAGCACCATGTAGATGGATTTCAGATGGCCGCCTGCATGCAGCGTGGCCAGTGCGGCTGCATCGAGTGCGGCCAGTCGGTCTTCGTTGATGGTGTAAAAGCCCACCAGCCGGTTCTGCGAGCCGTTATCGAGTTCCACGTCGAGCACAAAGCTTTCCAGCAGTTCGTACTGCAGCAGGGCGGCCAGGAAGTCCGGGGTCTGTTGCAGGCCCTGATGGATGGCGGCCAGCAGGGAATTGGTCTGTTCGAGGAAGGGCGTGGAGCCGCCGTGCGGTTTGAATACG
Organism: Pseudoduganella danionis; assembly: GCF_009720775.1. GTDB lineage: Bacteria > Pseudomonadota > Gammaproteobacteria > Burkholderiales > Burkholderiaceae_D > Rugamonas > Rugamonas danionis. The sequence continues at coordinate 184,334 of NZ_WNKW01000006.1, read as the reverse complement.
GCTTCGCCTTCGCTGCGGCTCAGGCGCGGGCTATCGAGATCGATATTGATCATCAGCTCATCGCCATTCACACCGATCAGGAAAGGCTGGCGCTCCACCATCATGGGCAGGTACATGGCTTGCCACTGATCGCCTTCGAGGAACAGGTTTTCGCCTTCGGTAAAGCCGAACAGCGCAACCGGCTCGAAACCCAGACCGTCCGTGGTCTTGCGGAACACGATGGGGTAGCAGGCTTGTACGTCGCGGAATTCGGCCGGGAAGGTTACGGCCAGCATCTGGTTGTCGCCATATTCGGCGCCGCGCTGCGTGATGATGTGCAGGTCTTTGTGATCGATGTTGTTGAGTAAAGCGTGGTTGGCCATGGTGGTCTCGTGTCTCGTGGTGGTCGTTATTCTGATGTTTCTTTATTCGGTGTCAGATGTTCTGCAAGCCGTGCTGGCGGATGTGTTCGAGCAGGCTGCGCATGTCCGGCAGCGCGCCCAGCATGCGCCGCGTCAGGCTGGCCGCTTCGCGGAAATAGCCGTCGGCCATGGCCGCTTCCTGCGCCGGCGCCGGGCGGAACTGGCTGCGGTAGCCCATGCCGTACAGGATGTACTGGTAGCTGGCCGTGGGGAATACTTCCTCGATGCGGGGGAAATCGTTGCGGCTGGGTGCGCGGTGCTGCCACAGGGTCAGCAGGTCCTGCAGGCGTTGCGGCACGCTGCTCTGCTGGTCGCGCCAGTAAGGCGTGTCACGCCGCTGGCTCAGCACATAATGCAGCTTGAGGAAGTCGATCACGCGCTCCCAGCGATAGCTGAACGTCTCGTTGTAGCGTGCTGCCACAATGTCCATGGCGGCACGGCTGGCTGGCAGTTCGTCGGCCACCATGGTGGCGCCCATTTCCACCAGTGCCAGTGCGGACGCTTCCAGCGGTTCGATAAAGCCGGACGACAGGCCGATGGCTACGCAGTTGCGCTGCCAGAAGCGTGCGCGGTAGCCGGGCTGGTATTTGATCTGGCGCACGGCGCCCGCATCAGCGGGGCCGCCAGTGGCGCGGATGTACTCACGCAGCGCGGCTTCGGCCTGGTCGTCGTTGCTGTAGGCGCTGGCATACACGTGGCCCACACCGCGCCGCGTAGGCAGGCCGATATCCCAGATCCAGCCGGCGCTCTGCGCGGTGGAACTGGTTTGCGCCGCGACCGGTGCATCTGCGCTGGCATACGGTATCTGGATCGCCAGTGCCCTGTCGTTGAACAGCACATGCTGCTGCGAGATCAGCGGCACCTGATAGTGCTTACCGAGCAGCAGCGACTGCATGCCCGTGCAGTCGATGAACAGATCGCCTTCCACTGTGCCGTTGCGCTGCGTCTGCAGGCTGGCGATATCGCCATCGGGTGCGCTGTTAATTGCCAGCACATGGTCGGCCAGATAGCGCACGCCCAGCTTGCGTGTGCAGTGCTCGCGCAGGAACAGGCCGAACTTGCCCGCATCGAGGTGGTAGCCGTAATTGGCCACGGCGGCAAATTCCGGCGTGACGGCCTGCTTGGGCGCGCGGCCCTGCACGCACAGGTGCGGCTGGTAGCTGACCAGATCGGCAAACGGAATGTCGGGATGCTGTTGCTGCCAGTTGCGTGGCAGGTCCACTTCGCCCCAGCCCTGCGGCATCACGAAGGGATGGAAATACACGTCGTCGGCACTGCCGTCGACCCAGCCATTGAAACGCGAGCCCTGTTTGAACGAGGCGTCGCACTGGCGGAAGAATTCGGTTTCACTGACACCGATGCGGCGCAGCGTGTCGCGCATGCTGGGCCAGGTGCCTTCGCCCACGCCGATGGCGGGGACGTCCGGCGATTCGATCAGTGTGATCTCGAGCGGCGTGCCTTGCTGCGCTGCCGCGATCAGGCCGGCCGTGAGCCAGCCGGCGGAACCGCCGCCCACAATCACGATACGTCGGATCATGTTGTTCGCCTTGTGTGGATGTGATGGGCTGAAAGTCTAACCGAAAAGGGCCGCTGATACGTAGTGACTCAGCGACCCTGTTCAGTGCTGCGCTAGCGGCTTAGAACTTGTAGCGTACGCCGACCATATAGCGTGCACCTTGCTGCGTCACGCCTTCCAGCTGTTGCTGGGTGCGGCTGTGGGTGCGGGTGATGCTATTGGTCAGGTTGATGCCTTCGAACTGGAAGCTCAGCTTGTCGTTGTAGGCATAACCCAGGCTCAGGTCCACCTGGCCGTACGGCTCGACGTATTGCGGGTTAGGACCGGAACCGTCGAAGGTCGAGGACAGGAATTCGCCGCGCCAGTTGTAGGCCAGACGCACATTGAATTTCTTGTCTTCGTAGATACCCACCACGTTGGCCGAATTCGACAGACCCACCAGTGCGAACTGCTCGCCGATCGAAGCGTTGTTGTACTTCAGGCCAGAGTGCACATAGGTGTAGTTGGTCGAAATACCGAAGCCGCTGTTGCCGAACATATGCTGCAGATTCACTTCCAGACCATTCAGGCTGGCGGCCTTCTGGTTGGCGAAGGAAGTGATCTGGAAGTTGGCCACTGGATCGCTAGGCTGGCCCGTGATGGTGCCGGTCGCATTACCCGTAATCGCGTCATCGGCACCGCGTACCACGCCAGGCTGGCCGGCAAAGTTGCGGAAGATGTAGTTACGGATACAGGTGGTATCGGCCGTGGCGCAACCGTTAGCCAGCGCTGCATTCCAGTACTTGCCACCCACTGGCGTATGCAGGTTGAACGGGGTGGCGTTGACCATGGACTGGCCCGCATAGTTTTCCAGATTCTTGCGGAAGTAGCCGAGCGAGAAGAAGTTCTGCTGGCCGTAGTACCACTCGTAGGACAGGTCCAGATTTTTCGACTTGACCGGTTTCAGCGCCGGGTTGCCCGCGTTGCCGGTACCGCCGTTGGCGCGTGCCAGCGAGTTCAGGGTAGTGCCGCCCTGGATCTGGTCCCAGCGCGGACGGCCTATGGTTTCGCCCATGCTGAAGCGCAGTTTCTGTTCCGGCGTCAGTTCGATGTCGGAGTCGAAGCTAGGCAGCAGGTTGTGGTACTTACCGGTCAGCGTGGTGAACGTCGGATCGCCGAAGGTGATCGGGAATTCATTCTGCGACACCCAGGTAATCGCGGTCGCTGCCGGTACCAGTGCGGTCGAGACCACGTCGGTGGTTTCATAGCGCAGGCCGATGGCGGTGCGGATAGGGAACTTGGTATCCCAGTCGGTATTGAACTGGACGTAGCCGGAGTTGGACTTCTCTTCGGTACGCGCATCGTTGTCGAAGGTGGTCTTAGGCAGATACAGCGCTGGCAGGCCGGAAGCGGTGGCAGCCAGCTGGCGTACCTGGGCGAAGTTGAAGGTGTAGAACTGGTTGAACAGATTAGGGCTGCCGCTGCCATCGATCTTGTCGAAGTACTGGCGTACCGATTCCGGATGCCACACGCTGCTTGGATAGTCGGATGGCTTGGTGGCGCCGCCCCAGGTATCGCGCTGCTGGTTGGAGAAGGCGGAACGGTTGGACACCTTGGTGGCATTGGCGCCGAATTTCAGCTCGGACGCTTCCAGCACTTTCCACTGGCCTTTGACCTGGGTCTGGTCGACGATGCCTTTCATGAGCTGATTGGTGAAGACCGAACCGGTGACCTGCTGGCCGTACTTGGTGAAGTCGGCGCCTTCGATGCTCAGCACAGGGAAGTCGTGGCTGAAGTCCACCGTGGTGTTGCCGCGGCTGAAGCTGGCCGAACCCAGCGTGTTGCTCGAGCCGAAGGGGCTATCGGCGCCCGATTCTGCCGTCGAGTGGTGGGTATCGAGTTCCAGACGCAGGGTGTTGGTCGGCTTCCATACGGCGTTGAAGCCCAGCGATTTGTTCTTGGTCTTGGTGGCAAAGTCGGCCGCGCCCATGGCGATATCGCTGTTGGCGACGAATTCCTTGTACATGAGCGGGCTGGAAACCGGACCCTTGGTCCACGAGCTGGCCGATTCGCCGAAGTTGAACCAGGCCGAGACGTCGTTACGCTTGGTCTGTATCTTGTTTTCCGAATAGGTGTAGTCCAGCGTGGTGACCAGCGTATCGACCGGCTTGAATTGCAGGGTCAGCTGGGCGTTGGTGCGCTGGCGCTGCACGCCGTTGAAGTTGTAGTTCAGATTCTGCGGCACCGAGTACAGATCGGTAGCGCCCGGACGGTTGGTGATGTTTTCCGAACCTTTGGCGCCCGGCTGCGGAATGGTGCCCCAGTTGTTTTCGTCGCCGCGGAACGGGCCGCGCCAGCCGTTCGATACGGCCGCCGTGTTGTAGCCCAGATTGCGTTCCTGATAGCTGCCCGTCAGCGCCACACCGAACTTGCCGTCGGCCGTGGTGTTGGAATAGATGCCCGAGATTTCAGGCGTGGTGGAGCGCTTGGCTTTGATGTCGCCCGGCAGATTGCCGTTGGTGCTGTCGTACACACCTTTGGCGCCTATGCTGGCGTGCAGCCCCGGACGCTCGAACGGACGGGCCGTCATCACGTTGACGGTGGCGCCGATACCGCCAGTCGGTGTATCGGCCCGTCCCGTTTTATACACTTGCAGCTGGGCGATGGCTTCCGAGGCCAGATTGGCGAAGTCGTAGGCACGGCCGTTCAGGTCGCCCAGATTCGAGGTCGGCATCTGGCGGCCGTTCAGCAGCACCAGATTGAAGTCGGGGCCCACGCCGCGCACGGTGATTTTGGAACCTTCGCCGATCGAGCGGTCGATCGAGACGCCGGAGATACGCTGCAGCGATTCGGCCAGATTGGTGTCGGGGAATTTGCCGATGTCTTCGGCCACGATGCCGTCGACGATACCGTCCGAATTACGCTTCAGGTTCATCGACGATTGCAGACTCTGGCGCAAGCCCGTGACGACCACGCTCTGTGGTTCGTCCGCCGCTCGCGTGGCTTCCTGCGCGACAGCCGGTATGGCGCCTGCGCAAGCGCTGGCCACCGCCAGCGTCATTAACTTCAGTCGTGCCTTTGGATAATGCATGTTATCTCCTGTGTTTTTATGAACAGCTCGCTTCCCACTTCCCCGAACGGCACTGGAAACCTTTCCATTCTCTGCCGTCGAATAGTATGATTGACGTACTTTTTTGTCAATCGCCGCCCCGCCAACTCGCCCTTACAGGGGGGCTTTGCCGGGGTTTTGCTCCGGTTGTGTTGTAAAAAAATCGCTTAGGGCTGGTACACCCGCACGTACTCCACTTCCATCTGCTGCGGCAGGGCAGAGTCATCAACCTTGCCCCCCAAGTCGCCGCCGATGGCCAGATTCAGCAGCAGATATTGCGGGTTGCTGAATGGCCATTTCCGGTAGTCCCCGTCGCCGGGGTTAATCAGTTGTATGTAATTGCGGTTGTCCACGCCGATCACCACGCGCTCGGCATTCCAGGTGAGCTGGTAGTTGTGGAAGGCGCTGCAGGCATCAGCCACCGTGGTGGAGCTGGTGTTGGGTGTGCCGGCGGGCCAGTTTTGCGTGGCCGTGTAGATGCTGCCCAGGATCTGGCCGGGGTTGTTGCCCACGTGTTCCATGATGTCGATCTCGCCATCGTCGGGCCAGCGGCCTTTGCTGCCCAGCATCCAGATGGCCGGCCAGCTGCCCACACCGCACGGCAGTTTGGCGCGTACTTCGATATAGCCGTAGGTCCAGCTGGCCAGGCCGCGAGTGATCAGGCGCGCCGAGCTGTATTGCTGGCCGCCGTAGTCGGCCATGGTGCTCAGGGCTTCCTTGCGGGCCGTGATGAGCAGCTTGCCGTTTTCGACGCGGCTGTTTTCCAGCCGGCCGGCCGCGTAGTACTGCAGCTCGTGGTTGAACCAGCCGTTGCGGTTGTATTCGGTGTCGTAAGCCCATTTGCTGGCATCGGGCAGACCGTTCTGGTCGAACTCGTCGGCCCAGACCAGCTTCCAGCCATCGGGCTTGCCGCCGGCTGGCAAGGCGGTGGAGGGCGGGACGGCAGGACTGGCCGCTGGCATAGCGCTGGCCACGCCGGCAGCGTTACCGCCACCGCCGCAGGCACACAGCGCTACCAGAGCTGTCATCGTTGCTAGCCGTCTCATGTCTCCACTTTCTAATATTTTTCTCGTTTTGGAAAGGTTTCCAATCGATGTGGCAAATATAGCACCGAAAGAATTTCAAAGTCAATTTGCAACGCCGCAAAGGGAGGCCGCTTAGCCGTTGACAGGCCAAATTAAGGCGTGCAACATGTGGGAACGTTTCCAAAATGAGACACTTAGCCGAAATACATAGCGACCCTGCGATGCGAAAACTTCTACTTTCCGTGCTGTGCAGCCTGCTGGCGGGCGGTGCCCAGGCACAGGCGACGCCCGCCAGTACGGCATGGCCCCATGGCGCCCGCGTGGCCGTCAGCCTGGGTTATGACGACACGCTGGCTTCCCAGCTCGATGTGGCGCTGCCGGCGCTGCAGCGGCATGGCCTGAAAGCCAGTTTCTATTTGCAGTTGTCGAGCCCCTTGCTGCAGAGCCGGCTGGCGGAATGGCGGCGCGTGGCGCAACTGGGCCATGAGCTGGGCAACCATAGCCTGTTCCACCAGTGCGCGGGCAGCTTGCCCGGCCACGCTTGGGTGGAGCCGGCGCGTGATCTGGATAGCACCACGGCGGCGCAGATGGCCGATCAGGTCCTGCTCGGCAATGCCATGCTGTTTGCCATCGATGGCGAACGCGAGCGCACTTACACCGTACCGTGCGGCGACCATCAGGCGCGCGACGGCGATTATCTGCCACGCATTGCTGCTGCCTTCGTCGGCATCAAGCAGGGTGGCGGTAGTGGTGTGACGGCGCGCGCAGTGCTGCAGCGTCACGCGGTTGCCGTGTATGCGCCCGTGGGCCTGAGCGGCAGCGAACTGATCGCGCTGGTGCGCGCGGCGGGAGCGCAGGGCGATATGGTCAACCTGACCTTCCACGGTGTGGGTGGCGACTATCTGGGCACCTCGGCCGCTGCGCACGAAGAACTGCTGGCCTATCTGGCCAGCCACCGCGACGAGTACTGGACCGACACTTTCCGTAACATCATGCGCTATGTGCGCGCACAGGAGTCTGCCGATGGCCACCATTAAGGATGTGGCCAAGCTGGCCGGCGTGGGGCTGGGCACGGCGTCGCGCGTGGTCAGCGGCAAAGGTTCGGTCTCGCCCGCCACGCTGGCGCGCGTGCGTGCCGCCATCGAGGAACTGGGCTTCCGGCCCTCGCATGCTGCGCGCACGCTGCTGTCCGGCTCGAGCCAGATGATAGGCGTGTACATCCCTGTGCTGAGCGGAACCTTCTACACGCCGATTTTGCAGATCATCGATAACGAGCTGCGCGCAGCCGGCCTGCACATGGTGGTGGCTTTCGGCGCCGGGCTGGGCGATGCGCGCCAGCAGGCGGTGGAAGGCATTAGCTTTCTGGTCGAGCGCGGTTGCGACGGGCTAATCCTGATGACCAATCTGCTGCAGGAAGAAGATGTGGCGGCGCTGGAAACCATGCACAAGCGCATGGTGGTGCTCAATCACAGTTTCGCCAGCATTGCTGCGCAGTGCTTCACGGTCGACCATGCACAAGGCGGTGCGCTGGCGGCGCGCACGCTGCTCGATCTGGGCCACCGCCAGATCGCCATCGTGGCCGGTCCATCGCGTCTGCCGGACAATGTGCAGCGTGTGCAGGCGTTTTGCGCCACGCTGGCCGAAGCGGGCATAGACCCGGCCAGCCTGTGGCAGACCGAGCGCGATTTTTCGCCCGCGGGCGGCTGGTCGGCCGCGCGCGAACTGATGGCTTCCGGCCACCCGTGTACGGCACTGTTCTGTGCCAATGATGAAATGGCGGTGGGCGCACTCTCGTATTTTCAGGAAGCCGGCATCCGCGTGCCGCAGCAGCTATCGGTGCTCGGTTACGACGATACGCCGAGCGCGGAATTCTCCGCACCGCGCCTAAGTACGGTGCACATGCCGTGGCGCGAAATGACGCAGAATGGCCTGAATGCGCTACTTAATAGTTGCTACGATCTGCAGCGTCCCGTCACGCGCGACTACCCCGTCAGCATGACCTTGCGCGCTTCGCTGGCGGCCCGCTAAACGCTGCTGCAACAGGGTATATATACCGCCTGCATACCAGTGCTTTTGAACATTATTTCACTGTTAAAACAGCGGGAAAATTTGTAGGGGAATCTACGTATACTAGTTGTTTATTTGCCGCATGTTCAACAGTTTCCGGACAGCGTGTGCGAGAAACGATAGACGGGCTGAAATCATGTCTATACATTCACCCCTAGCCACTAACAAAGATGGCAGTTTCCGCAAACGCATATAACCACAAATCCGGAAGAGTCTAGACATGAAAAAAAATTTCCCATTCGCAGCGCTGCTGCTATCAGCGAGTCCTTATGTGCTCGCGCAAGCCACGGCGGTAGCCCAGACTGCCGCAGTGCAACCGGCGTCTGATGCCACGCCGGACGATATTCAGAAGGTGGTAATTGTCTCGACCGGTAGCCGTGGCGCCCAGCGCACCATGGTCGATACCCCGGTGCCTATCGACATCATCGGTTCGCGCGATCTGAGCAAAACGGGTCAGGCCACGCTGGATAAATCGCTGCAGTTCCGCGTGCCTTCGTTCAACACGGTGCAGACGCCTGTCAACGATGCCACCTCGCTGCTCGACCCTTACGAAATCCGTAACATGGGTCCTAGCCGCGTGCTGATTCTGATTAACGGCAAGCGTAAAAATTCCAGCTCGCTGATCTACACCCAGACCTCGCCGGGCCGTGGTGAAAGCGGCGCCGACATTTCCGCCATTCCTCCCGATGCCATTAAGCGCATTGAAGTGCTGCGTGACGGCGCCTCGGCCCAGTATGGTTCCGATGCGATTGCGGGTGTGGTCAACATCATCCTGAAAGATAGCGCGGAAGGCGGTTCGATTACGGCCCGCACCGGCATCACTCACGAGAGCGACGGCAAGATGGGCGGCCTGAGCCTGAACCAGGGCTTGCCGCTGGGCGGCGATCGCGGCTTCCTCAATTACACGCTCGATGTTTCCAAGATCAATCTGTCCAACCGTCCCGGCGTGGTCAACGCCAAGGGCGAAGCAGGCGACTTCGGCGCCGACCTGAACACCCAGGTGCTGCCATTCCTGGCAACCCATCCGGACGCCGGCAACATCAACGGTTCGCCTGCCACGCGCGCGGCCAAGGCTGAAGTCAACACCAGCTATGACCTGAGCGACACCACCAAGATTTACGGTAACGCTGCCTACGTCAACAAGCGCATCAACTCCTTCGCCAACTACCGTACGCCTTACTGGCGTCCGACCGACTATGGCCTGCTGCATGCGAGCGGTACGCCGTATGTGGGCTATGTGCCGACCTTCATCGGTACGCTGGACGACTACAACGCCACGGGCGGCACCAAGTTCATGCTGGGCGACTGGAATGCCGATGTGAGCCTGACCTATGGCGGCAACAAGCAGAACTATCAGGTCACCAACTCGGTCAACCGCGGCATGCAGGAAGACTATCTGGCGCACAAGATCAGCACCCCTTCGCCGACCAGCTTCGATGCGGGTGGCGTGAAGTTCAGCCACTGGGTATTGAATGGCGATATTTCTCAGCAGATGACGAAGGAAGTCAGCGTGTACGCCGGTACCGAACTGCGTCACGAAAACTATGAAACCATTGCCGGCGACGTCGGTTCGACCTATGGCAGCGGTGCTGATTCGTATGCCGGTAACTCGGTGCAGAACTCCTTCCCATCGTCGCGTTCGAACTACGGCGCGTATGCGGGCGCAACCTGGGATATGACGCCAGCCTTCCTCGTCGATGCGACGGGTCGCTACGAAAAATACACCGACTTCGGCAGCGCCTTCGTGTGGAAGACTTCGACGCGCTACAAAGTCAGCGACCAGCTGACCCTGCGTGCCTCCGCGTCGACCGGCTTCCGCGCCCCGTCGCTGGCCCAGATCTACACCCAGAAAGCCCAGTACTCCTTCGTCGCTGGCGGCGGCATCCAGGTGTCCGGTCTGGTCAACAACGTTTCCTCGGCGGCTGCGGCGCTGCAAGTGCCCAAGCTGAAAGCTGAAAAGTCGGACAACATCACGCTGGGTCTGGGCTTCAAGCCTGATAGCAACACCAGCATCACGCTCGACTACTACAACATCAAGGTCAAAGACCGCATCGTGCTGAGCACGGAAATCACGCCGACTGGCGTGGCCACCAATCCGCTCGACGTGCAACTGGGCAAAGCCGGCATCGTCTCCGCCAGCTTCTTCGTGAATGCTCTCACCAGCCGTACCGAAGGGATCGATTACGTGGCTTCGCGTAAGAACATTCCTTTCGCCGACGGTAAGCTGACGGTGAACCTGTCCGGTAACTACTCGCTCAAGAACGAGCGTCAGGGCGAAGTCAACAACCCTGCGCTGATCGCTGCAGCGGGCCAGTCGGTGCTGAACGCCACCACGGAAGCGCTGATGTTCACTTCGCGTCCTAAGTTCAAGACCATCCTCGGTGCAGACTGGGACTACAAGCAGTTCAACTTCTCGCTGAACAACACCGTGTTCGGTCCTACCCACTTCCGCAATGCCGGTATGGATAACAACCTGGAAGTGGCGTTCAAGACCAAGACCGTGACGGACTTCGCGCTGAACTATGCGCTGACCCAGAACACCACGCTGTCGTTCAACGTCAACAATATGTTCAACGTTACGCCTAGCTGGCACTTCAATGCCCGCAATGCGCAAGGTCAGGCTCTGCTCGACAGCAAGGCCATCGATCCGGCCTATGGCCTGACCCCGGTGGAAGTGCAGCGTAATCTGGTGACCTTCAACGGCCGCTACTCGATGGTGACCTATGATGGCTCGCAGTTCAGCCAACTGGGCCGCACCTTCGCTGCTTCGCTGAACTACCGCTTCTAAGCGTTCGCTATAATGAGGGCCGCCGGCTGCTAACAGCCGGCGGCTTTTTTTATGGAGTGTGGTTATGGTTTCCCTACAAGATCAATTGCTCAAGGCCGGGCTGGTCAACAAGACCAAGGTCAAACTGGCCAATCAGGACAAGAGCAAACAGCAGAAAGAACAGCGCCGCAGTGGCGTGCAGAGCGTGGATGAAGCCAAGCTGGCGGCGCAGGAAGCCCAGCGGCAGCAGGCCGAGCGGGCCCGCGCCCTGAATGCCGAGCGCGATGCCGCGGCCCAGCAGAAAGCCATCCACGCGCAGATCGTGCAGATGGTGCAGCAGAACCGCCAGCCGGCCGGCAAGGGCGACATCGCCTACAACTACACGTTCCAGAACAAGATAGAACGGCTGTATGTGTCGCCCGAAGTGCAGGGCCATCTGGTCGCAGGCCGGCTGGTGATCGTGGTGCTGAACGGTGTGACCGAGCTGGTGCCGCGCGTGATCGCCGACAAGATTGCCGAGCGCGATGCGGCGCTGGTGGTACGCGTCAAGCAGAGCAGCAACGTGGTCGACGAGGATGATCCGTATGCGGCCTTCCAGATTCCCGATGATCTAATGTGGTAGCCCTGTCAGGGGGCAGGTAGCGGCGCAGGGCGGCCCAGATGGTAGCCCTGCAGTTCGTCCACGCCCATGCTGCGCAGCGTGGCAATCTGTTGCGCACTTTCCACCCCTTCTGCCACCACGCGCAGCCCGTAGCGGCGCGCGATCAATAAGGCCGCCTCGATCACGGTCAGTGATTTTTCATCCATGTCGGTGACAAAACTCTTGTCGATCTTGAGTGCATCGAGTGGCAACTGGCGCAAGCGCGAGAGCGAAGAATAGCCGGTGCCGAAATCGTCCAGATGAATTTCTACGCCCAGCCCATGCAGTGCGCTCAGGCTGGCGCTGGCGCGATCCATATTGCGCTCGTCGAGCACGCTTTCCGTCACTTCGATAATCAACCGCTGCGGCGCCAGCCCGCATTGCTGCAGGGTGGCGCTGACCAGATCGCTATAGCCGGGCTGCACCAGCTGGCGGATCGAGGTGTTGATGGCGATGCGCGGCGGCTGCGGCTGGCCCGGCGCAGTGGGCCAACTGGCCGCCTGCCGGCAAGCCTGTTCCAGCACCCAGCGGCCTATGGTCTGGATGGCGTTGGAAGTCTCTGCCAGCGCAATGAATTCGTCCGGCACGATGTTGCCGTATTCGGCATGGCGCCAGCGTAGCAGCGCTTCATAGCTGGCGATCTGGCCCGTGCCGGCCGTGTAGATGGGCTGGTAGAGCAGGTGCAGGCTGCCATCCTGATGGGCCTGCGCCAGTGCCTGCGTCAGTTTGAGCCGGCGCCGCTGCAGCGTGTAGGAGGCTTCCGAATAGAAGGAAATCTGGCCGCGGCCATTTTTCTTGGCCTCGCTGGTGGCAATGTCGGCGCAGGTCAGCGCTGCCTGCATCTGCGGCAACGTCGCCGTAATGCTTTCGAAGATCCCCATGCTCAGGCCCAGATGCACCTGATGGGGGCCGATGTGGTAGCTGGCCGACAGGGCCGCGTGTAGCTGGCGGTAGTGTGCCCTGCCATCGTCCTGCTGGTCGACTGCGCGCAGCAGACACAGCACGAATTCATCGCCGCCCCAGCGGCAGATCGGGTGGTCGCTGGCACCGATGTGGCGCGCCAGCTTGGCCACTTCATGGCTCAGGCGCTGGGAAAAGGCTTGCAGCAGCTGGTCGCCGTGTTCGTGGCCCATGCCTTCGTTGATATCCTTGAAGTGATCCAGATCGATGAAAATCAGGGTCTGGTGGCGCAGGTCCGTGCCGCTGGCATAGCTATACGAGAGAAAACCGCGCCGGTTCAGTAAGCTGGTCAGCGGGTCATGGTTGGCGAGGAATTCCAGCGCCTGCGTGCGTTCCTGGATGCGCTGTTCGAGGTGGCTGTTGACGTCGGAAATGTGGCGGTTCTTTTCCGACAACTGGCGGATCAGGGCTTCCTTGTCGCTGCTCAGGCTCAGGGTGTTGGACAGCAGCTTGAAGTTGTTCGCATGGCTGTTGAACATGATGAACGCGAAGATAATGCCCAGCACGGCCAGTATGGCCAGCTTGTCGTCGCCGCTCAGCCACATGGCCAGACAGGTCGGCAGCAGCAGGCTGGCGATATACAGCTTGCCGATGATGCGCATGCTGGCCAGCGTGCCCGTAGCGCCGCCCGCCAGCGCCGAAATGATGATCATCACGGAGAATTTTTCGTTGGCGCTGTAGTGGGGCAGGCCGTAGGCGGCATTGAGCGACCACATCAGGGCTGAGCCGATCAGGCCGGCTGCGAGCAGGCCGCGCTGCCAGCCGGGCGGCGGGCGCTGCGGGTGGCGCAGCAGATCGCGCAGGCTGTAGCGTTCGAGTGCATAGCGCAGCAGGCATAGCAGCAAAGCGCCGGCGATCCAGCCGTGCAGCCACGGCAGCGCATGGTTATCGATGATGCAGCTCAGGCCTATCACGGCAGCGGCATTGACCACGATACCCTGGGTGTGATTGTTCAGGTTCTCACGCCAGAGTCTTAAACTGTAAGACAAGTTCTACTCCCTGTTGGGCGGCCGTCAAGGGTGGCGCGCACACTGGTACTGCCCCGCTGCTGCGGTAGTCGGGCCGCAAGCTGGCAAAGCGTGCTGGGTCGTGCGTAGGTGTGGGGCCAGATCAGGCGGGGCGCAGGCACGAACGGGCGACAGGGATGGGGTCGTCTGAAGAAAGCTTATCATAAAATTTCTCTGGCCGGATGTTGCAATTGCTTCTTGGAAACTAGAGGGAAATTAACTATACTAATGCTAGTCAAACAATCGCACCGGCCCCATCCCCGCCGCTCTGCGCGCTGATCTGAGTTCACCGTCTGCCCCGTGGGCGCAGCAGGTCAGCTTCACTCATACGGCATTGTGCTGCCCGGTCCCATCTCTTGCCCGGTGTGTCAGCCTGCACTTCCTGTCTGAATCTGGAGTAAATATGTTGAGTCGGTTTTCTATCCGTCAGCGTCTGATCGCTGTGATGGTTGTACTTGGTTTGCTAGCGGTATTACTAGGGGGTATGGGGATCGCCGGGCTACGCTCGGTGAACCGTGACCTGCGTGAAGTGAGTACCAATGCCATGCCGTCGGCGCTGGCCATCGACAAGGCGCAGATAGCCATCATGCGTGCCCGCCTGTCGCTCGACCGGGTCACCCTGCATCCCGACAGCGCCGATGCGGAGAAGACGCTGCAGCGTGCTAGCGATTACCTGAAACAGTCGGATGCGGCATGGGCCGAATATCTGGCTCTGCCGGCCGATGCCCAGGAACAGGCACTGGCGGCCGAGATGACGGCACGGCGTCAGGACTTTCTGAACCAGGGTGTGCAGCCGCTGATCAGCGCGCTGCGTGCAGGCGACAAGGACAAGGCTGTCCAGCTGACCATGACGGTGATGGTGGAGCGCTTTACCCGGCTGCAGGAAGCGGCCACGGTGCTGACCGAGTTCCAGTCGACCAATACCCAGAAAGATTTTGCCTCGAGCCAGAAGAATTACCAGCTGCAAATCTGGCTGACGGGCGGCATAGGCGTGCTGCTGGTGCTGATGATGGTGCTCGGCTCAGTTTCGCTGCTGCGTTCCATTCTTGGCCCGATCGAAGGCCTGATGCGGCATTTCCGCCAGATTGCCGAGGGCGACTTGTCCGGCCATATCCACGTGCAGGGACAGGATGAAATGAGCGTGCTGCTGCGCGGTCTGCAGGGCATGCAGGACAAGCTGGCCGTAACCGTGCGCGAAGTGCGCGACGGCGCCAGCACCATCGCCGTGGCGTCGAGCGAAATCGCGGCCGGTAATCTGGACCTGTCGCGCCGCACCGAGAACCAGGCCGCAAATATCGAAGAAACGGCATCGTCGCTGGAAGAGCTGACTGCCACCGTCAAGCACAATGCCGAGAATGCCCAGCAGTCTAACCAGCTGGCACGCGAAGCGGCCACGGTGGCCGAACGGGGCGGCCAACTGGTGGGCCAGGTGGTCAGCACCATGGACGAGATCCGCGCGTCGTCGACCCGCATCGCCGATATTATCGGGGTGATCGATGGCATCGCCTTCCAGACCAATATCCTGGCGCTGAATGCCGCCGTGGAGGCGGCGCGGGCCGGCGAGCAAGGACGCGGCTTTGCCGTGGTGGCGTCGGAAGTACGCAGCCTGGCGCACCGTAGCGCCGATGCGGCCAAGGATATCAAGGCCCTCATCAGCGCTTCGGTGGAGCGGGTCGATGCGGGCAGTGCGCTGGTGGGCGAGGCTGGCAGCACCATGGTGGATATCGTCCGTAGCATCCAGCAGGTGGCCGCCAATATGCAGGAAATCAGTTCGGCCGGCCGCGAGCAGGAAGCCGGCATCGAACAGATTAACCATGCCGTCGGCGATCTCGATGCGCTGACCCAGCAGAATGCCGCGCTGGTGGAGCAGGCCGCTGCCGCTTCGCAATCGTTGAACGAGCAGGCCGAGCGCCTGTCGGCGGCCGTGGCGGCATTCCGGCTCGAGCAGTCTGGCGCCCAAGCGGCCCGCCGGGGCCAACCGGCGCGCGCGCTGCTGCAGGCCTGAGCCGGGGGCGGTGGTTGAGCCGCCCCGCTTAATCGAAATATAATGGGGGCCATTTTCCTACTGGTCCCCTTATGACGTCCTTGCCGATGCGCCGTATCGCGGTGCTGATCCCTTGCTATAACGAAGCAGCTACCATCGCCGCGACGGTGCAGGCCTTCCGTGCCAGCCTGCCGCAGGCGCAGGTCTATGTGTTCGATAATAATTCGCAGGACGACACGGCCGGCATAGCCCGTGCCGCCGGCGCACTGGTGCGCCACGTATCGGAACAGGGCAAGGGCAGTGTGGTGCGGCGCATGTTTGCCGATGTCGAAGCCGATGCCTATGTGATGGTCGATGGCGACCATACCTATGATGCGCAGGTGGCGCCGCAGCTGGTACAGCGGCTGCTCGACGACGGGCTGGATATGCTGGTGGGCAGCCGCGTGAGCGAAGAGCAGGCGGCCTACCGCTTCGGCCACCGTTTCGGCAATGCCCTGCTGACGGGCGTGGTGACAGCGCTGTTCGGGCGCAGCTTTACCGATATCCTGTCCGGCTACCGGGTGTTCTCGCGCCGTTACGTGAAGTCGTTTGCGGCCCATTCCACCGGCTTCGAAATCGAGACGGAACTCACCGTGCATGCGCTGGAATTGCGCATGCCCGTGGCAGAAGTAGCGACCCGCTATGGCGCCCGGCCGGAAGGCTCGTTCAGCAAACTGAATACCTATCGCGATGGCTGGCGCATCCTCGGCACCATCGCCCGCCTGTTCAAATCGGAAAAGCCGCTGGCCTTCTATACGCTGGCGGCCAGCGCTTGCGCGTTGCTGTCGCTGGTGCTGGCGTGGCCGCTGGTGCTGACTTATCTGCAGACAGGGCTGGTGCCACGCCTGCCCACGGCCGTGCTGTGTTCTGCCCTCATGCTGTTCGGTGTGATGCTGGCTGTGTGCGGCATCGTGCTCGATGCCGTGACCAAGGCGCGCATCGAGCAGAAGCGCTTTGCCTATCTGGCCGTTGCGCTGGCGCCGCCCCATGCGTAGCAATCTGCAGCAGTTATTGCGCTTTGCCTTCAACGGTGTGCTGGGCTGCGCGGCCGATGTGGCCGTGCTGTATCTGGCCATGCTGGCCGGTGCCAATTTCTATTCGGGCCGGGTGCTGTCTTTTCTGTCCGCCGTGTGGCTGACCTGGCGGCTGAACCGGCGCTACACGTTTGCTGCCAGCGGCAGCAGCGCGTGGCGCGAGTGGTGGCGCTACCTGACCGTGATGCTGGGCGGCGGCGCCGTCAACTACGGCGTTTCCAGTCTGCTGGTACATAGCCTGCCCGCGCATTTCTGGCTGCCCGCGCTGGCCGTGGCCGTGGGCTCGCTGGCCGGCATGTCGGTGAACTTCATCGCGGCGCGTTATTTCGTGTTTACCCAGAAACCTCAGGAGTAGTCCGTGCTGACTCTGTTCCAGCGGCTGGAGGCGTGGTTTGTACGCCGCAGCGCCATCTTGTCCCATCCCCGTGCGCCCTACTATGCGGCGCTGATCGTGCCGCTGCTGCTGGGTCTGCAATCGCTGCTGCTCGGGCAGGATGATGGCTGGGATATGCGCAACTACCACCTGTACAACCCGTATGCGCTGCTGAACGGCCGGCTGGCCATCGATTTCTCGCCGGCCGGTTTCCAGAGTTATTTCAATCCGCTGCTCGATCTGCCGTACTACCTGCTGACGCGCTATGCGCCGGCGCCGCTGGCCGGTTTTGTCTTCGGCTGGCTGCACGGGCTGAACTTCATTCCGCTCTCGATGATGGCGCGCCAGTTGCTGCCGGGGCGCCAGCGGGTGGCTTTGCTGCTGGCGCTGGCGGGCTGTCTGGGCGCGGGCTTTTTGTCCGAGCTGGGCAACAGCATGGGTGACAATCTGACGGCGCTGCCGCTGTTGTGGGCATTGGCGCTGCTGCTGCGCCATGGTGCGACAGCCAGCGTGCGCATACTGCTGCTGGCGGGCTTGCTGATGGGCGCGGCGGCGGGGCTGAAACTCACCAATATCAACTATGCGGTGGCGCTGTGTCTGGCATTGCTGGTGTGGCCGCAAGCGTTCTGGCGCCGCATCGGCCAGGCTTGGTGGTTCGGCGTCGGCGTGCTGGCCGGGCTGGCCGCCACGGCCGGCTACTGGTGGGCCAGCATGTGGCGGCTGTATGGCAATCCGTTATTCCCCCAGTTTAATGACATCTTCCGCAGTCCGCTGGCGGCACCGCTGGGCGTGCTCGATATCGGCCATTTGCCGCACACCCTGACGGAAGCACTGTTCTGGCCTTTCATCTTCACGCGCGATATCGCCCGCATTGCCGAAGTGCCGTTGCGCCAGCTGATCTGGCCGCTGCTGATGCTGCTATTGGTGGCATATGCCGTGCGTCTGCTGTGGTGCCGCTATCGCACTGCCAGCGTGACGGCGACGCAAACTGCTCCTGACATGGCCTGCATGCCGGTCGCGCTGACGCCGGCCGCGCGCGTGCTGCTGGTGTTCGTGCTGCTGGCCTACCTGATCTGGCTGAAGCTGTTCAGTATTTACCGCTATCTGGTGCCGCTGGAGCTGCTGGCGCCCTTGCTGGTCTGGCTGCTGTGCCATGGGCTGATGTCGGCGGCACGGGCCCAGCGCTGGGCTGGCTGGGCGCTGGCTGTGTGCGTGCTGTACACACTGCCGTTCGTCACCTGGGGGCATGGCGGCTGGACGGCGCAGGCCTTCCGCGCCGAAGCGCCGCAACTGGCGCAGCCGCAGGCCAGCGTGGTCTACATGGTGCGCACGCCGATGGCATGGCTGACCCGTTTCTTCCAGCCGGAAGTCGCCTTCATGGCCATAGGCAGCGGCTTCCCCGAATCACCGGCCTATCTGCAGCGCCTGCAAGCGCAGGCCGCAGCGCGCACGGGCCAGCATTATGTGATGCTGCCGGCTGCCGTGAACATCCGCCAGAGCGGTGCTGATCGCAAGCTGGCGCTGGCCCGTGCGCTGGGCCTGACGGCCAGCGCGGCCGACTGTGCGCGGCTCGATGGCTGGCTGCGCAAAGTACGCTTTCAGGTAGAAGTGCAGACGCTGGCAGCGGCGGACGCCGCCGCGTCAGGGCAGGCCTGCACGCTGGTGCTGCAGGCCCAGTATCGGCTTGATCTGGCCGCCGAAGACGGGGCGCTGCAGGCCGAAGTGCAGCAGCATCTGGCCCATTACGGGCTGGCCCTGCAGCCGGCCGGCTGCCGCAACTATCCGGCCTATGTGGGCACGGAAGCCCATCCTTACCGCCTGTGCCCGGTGCAGCGGCTGCCGTGAGCGCAATATCGGTGGCCCAGGCGGCTAGGCTGTTTTTTGGCACGGTGGTGTGAAAGCGCGTTATAGTCTGGCTCGCACGAAATGTTTCACCGGCAGTTTTCCTTGCTTCCCTATCCCGTTATGGAGGTGTGAGATGTCGTTCGTTCGTCCTTGCATAGCCCTGCTTTCGACGCTGCTGCTGGCCTTGCCCGCTGCGGCCCAGCAACCGAGTTATGGTGCACCAATTACACTGGAACTGGCCAAGAAGACTGCTGCCGGCGCTGTGGCTGAGGCACGCAAGCTGAAGCTCAATGTGGCGGTCGCCGTGGTCGATACCCATGGCACGCCCGTGTATCTGGAAGTGCTGGATGACACCATGACGGCCAGCCCCAACTTCGCTTTTCAGAAAGCCCGCACGGCGGCCATGATGCGTCGTCCCAGCAAGGCGCTGGAGGATGGGATTGCCGGTGGCCGCAATGCGCTACTGAGCTTGCCCGATCTGCTGATGATAGAAGGCGGCGAACCGATACTGCTCAACGGTAAGCTGGTCGGTGCTATCGGCGTGTCCGGCGGCGCCAGCGCGCAGGACGGGCAGATCGCCCGCGCCGGCGTAGAGGCCAGCCGCTAGCGCGGCCACCGCACGATCTGGTGGCCGCCTGCTGGTTGCGCTGCCTTATCTACCTGATCCAGTCAGGACGGGATTAGAAGTTGAAGCGGGTCGCGACGCTGAGGGCATTGGCGTCGGAATACAGGCGCGCATATTCAATCGAAACAGCGCTCGAATGCGTGATCTGATAGCTGAGACCAGCACCGAAACTGGCGCTGCTCTTGGAGCTGGAGTCCGAGATGCTGCCCAGGCTGACCTTGACCTTGCCACTGGTGGCGCCAAATATGCCATAGACGGACAAGGCTTCATCGATAGGCTGGCTCCATTTGGCATAGACGCCGGCCAGCCGGTTGAATTTCACGTGGAAGTCTGCACCCATGAGGTTCATGGTGTCGCTGCCGACGCCGCCAGCCACACGGGCTTCAAGCGCGACGTGCTGGTTGAAGTCGTAGCCGAACACGGCGCCCAGCGTGGATGGCGACACATCATCCCCGGCGCTCATGAGGTTCTTGACGGTCACGCGCGCATAACTCGCGCCAAGGTATGCGCCGCTGCCTGCAGGACGGCTGGTTTGTGCACAGGCTATTCCTGCCGCCGTGATCAGGACGGTGGTGGCAACTATTTTTTTTAACATATTTCTGCTTTCTGTCTGGGTGGGTCTGATGCTGTCATAGCGGGCGGATAGTACATGAGTGAATAAATTGCGAATCTCTACAATTGTCACTAGCGCTAAAAATCGGGCGTTAAAAGTCAGTTATGCGGACCTGCACCAACCGAAAGCGTGCAGGCAGTGCGTATGAACGTTAAGTGAGTTGATCTATATCAGCACGCTCAGATGCTGGGCTGGATGGGCAGCCGGGCCAAGTAAGCGGCGCTCTTCCAGCTTTCTAACTGTATGAAAGAATTTTCATCTGGACATGATTTGCAGTTATATAATCATCAATCTTAACTTTCTTACAGGGGCTATCAAGAGTGAAGCTAATTACTGCCATCATGCTCAGCGCCGGCATACTGTCGCCCGCGTTTGCCACCACCACGGCTGCACCGGCCGCTGCTGCTGCTGCCAAGGCCGCGCCCGTTAAAGTCACATCTGTTGAAGGCATTACCGAATACCGTCTGGCCAATGGCCTGCGCGTGCTGCTGTTCCCTGACGCCAGCAAACCTACCCTGACCACCAACATCGTCTACATGGTCGGTTCGCGCCACGAGAACTATGGCGAGACGGGCATGGCGCACTTGCTCGAACACCTGCTGTTCAAGCCGACCGCCAACTTCGGTATCAAGAAAGGCACTAAGTCGCCGGTGGAAGTGCTGAACCAGATCGGCGGCCGCTTCAACGGCACCACCTGGTATGACCGCACCAACTACTTCGCCACCTTCCCCGCCAATGACGACAATCTGAAGCAGATGCTGGCGCTGGAAGCCGATCGCATGGTGAATTCGCCGATCAGCCAGGACGACCTGTGGAATAACAAGACCCAGAAGGGTGAAATGACGGTGGTGCGCAATGAGTTCGAGCAGGGCGAGAGCGATCCGCTCGATGTCACGCTGGAGCGCACCATGGCGGTGGCGTTCGACTGGCACAATTACGGCAAGTCCACCATCGGTGCGCGCTCCGATATCGAAGGCGTGAGCGTCGATCGTCTGCGCGCGTTCTACCAGCGCTACTACCAGCCTGACAACGCGATTCTGATGGTGGCGGGCCGCTTCGATGAAAGCAAGGTGCTGGCCCAGATTAACGAATTGTTCGGCAAGATCCGCAAGCCTGCCCGCGTGCTGGTGCCGACCTACACCAGCGAACCGACCCAGGATGGCGAACGCTTCGTCAACATTCGCCGCAGCGGCGGCACCCAGTTGCTGGCCACCGGCTACCACGTCGCACCGGCCAGCCACGTTGATGCTGCCGCACTGCAGGTGCTGGGAAAAATTCTGACCGATGCGCCGAGTGGTCGTCTGCACAAGGCGCTGGTCGATAGCAAGCTGGCCTCTAACGTGCTCCAGATGGATCTCAACCAGATGGAACCGGGCTACCATCTGTTCGGCGCCGTGGTGCCGAAAGAAGTATCGCTGGCAACGGTGGAAGAAGCCATGCTGAAGACACTGGAAGATATCAAGGCTAATCCGATTACGGACGCCGAGGTGGCGCGCGCCAAAGTGGCCATCGCCAAGGAAATCGACCAGATCGTCAATGACACGGCACGCTTCACCATCGCTCTGACGACGGCGCAGGCAGCCGGCGACTGGCGTCTGTTCCACCAGCGTCGCGATCAGGTGGAAGCCATCGATGCTGCTGCCGTGCAGGCCGCTGCGGTGAAGTATCTGAAGGCCTCCAACCGTACGCTGGCACGCTTTATCCCGACCGACAGCGCCGACCGCACGGAAGTGCCGAAAACGCCGGACATCGCGGCACTGGTCAAGGACTACAAGGGCCGCGCCGTGATCGCGCAGGGCGAAGTGTTCGACCCTAGCCCGGACAATATCGAGCAGCGTGTGCAGCGTTCCGCGCTGGCCAATGGCATGAAGCTGGCGCTGCTGTCCAAGAGCACCAAGGGCAATACCGTCAGCGCCACTGTGCATCTGCGCATGGGCACTGCCGCTAGCCTGCAAGGCAAAGCAGCCATCGGTCAAATGACGGCGGCGCTGCTGATAGACGGCACTGCGCGTCTGTCGCGGCAGGAAGTCAAGGATAGCTTCGACAAGCTCAAAGCCAATGTGAATGTCTCCGGTGGTGCGGAAGGCATCACGGCCAGTGTCACTACCACGCGCGAGAATCTGGCGGCAGCGCTGGATCTGCTGGGCGAGTCGCTGATGCATCCGGCCCTGAGCGAGAAGGACTTCTCCGAGCGCCAGCGCGAATCGATTGCGGAAACCGAGCAGCAGATGACGGAACCGCAGCCGCTGGCCAGCGTGGCGATGCGCCGCCTGACCAACCCCTTCCCGCAGGGCCATGTGCGCTATGTGAAGACGCTGCCGGAACAACTGGCGGAAGAAAAAGCCGTGACGCTGGAGCAGGTCAAGGCCTTCCACAAGGCTTATTACGGGGCCGCCTCCGGCAGCCTGTCGGTAGTGGGTGACTTCGATGTGGCAGCGGTGCAGGCACAGGCGGCCAAACTGTTCGGCAACTGGAAAGCCGAGCAGGCCTATGTGCGTATTCCTGCTGAAATGAAGCCGGTGGCGGGCCAGCAGGTGACGCTGGAAACGCCGGACAAGGCCAACTCCGTGCTGCTGGCGATACAGCCGGTACCGCTGAAGGATGATGCGGCCGTGTATCCGGCTCTGCTGATGGGTAACTATATGCTCGGTGGCGGCGCGCTGCGCAGCCGTCTGGCCGACCGTATCCGCCAGAAGGAAGGCCTGTCTTACGGTATCGGTTCGCAGTTGTCGGTGCCGTCGCGTGATCCGGCCGGTCTGTGGCTGGCCTTCGCCATCAGTGCACCGCAGAACACCGTCAAGGTGGAAGCGGCGCTGCGCGAAGAAATCGACAAGGTACTCAAGGAAGGCTTCACCGAGGCAGAACTGGTCGACGCCAAGAAGGCATGGCTGCAATCGCAGCAGGTCAGCCGCACCAGCGATAACGGTCTGGCTAACCGCCTGTCGAACTATCTGAGCTTTGGCCGTACCATGGCCTTCGAGAAGGATCTGGAAGCCAAGGTCAGTGCGCTGACGCTGGCACAGGTCAACGAAGCGCTGCGCGCCAACCTGAAGCCGGAAGCCATTTCGGTGGTCAAGGCGGGCGACTTCGCCAAAGCCGCCGCTGCGGCTCCCGCCGCAGCACCGGCACCGGCCACCAAGCCTTAAGCCGGATCAGCCGCAGCGCATGTCCTAGCGTATGCGCTCGCGGTTGAGGGTGTAGCGCGTCACGCGTTCTTCCAGTACGTTGACGCCTATGCCCGGCCCCATGGGCATGGCGATATAGCCATCGTCGGCCAGCACTACCGGCTGGTCGACGATGTCTTCCTTGAAGTAGCTGGCCGTTTCGGCCGTATCGCCCGCCAGCGTGAATCCCGTTGCCGCCTGCAACTGGATATTGAAGGCGCGGCCTATGCCTGTTTCATCCATCCCGCCCGACCACACGCCCACACCGGCCTGCTCGCACAGCGCCGCAATGCGCAGCGATTCGATCATGCCGCCCACCCGTCCCTGTTTGATATTGATGATGCGTGCCGCATCGAGCGCCAGCGCCGAGCGCGCATCGTCGAGGTCATGGATGGATTCGTCGAGACACAAGGGCGTGCGCAGTTGCTGCTGCAGCGCGGCGTGCTGCACGATGTCGCTGTAGGACAGCGGCTGTTCTATCATGGTCAGATTGAAGGCATCGAGCTGGCGCAATATGGGCGCATGTTCCAGCCCGTAGTCGCCATTCGCGTCGGCCATCAGCGAGATATCGGGATAGGCAGCGCGCACGGCCGCCACCCACTCCACATCCTTGCCCTGCATGATCTTCAGCTTGACGCGGTGGTAGGGGCGGCGCAGCGCATCGCTCACGGCTTCCAGCAGTGCTTCGATAGATGGCTGTATGCCCAGCGCCACGCCGGACTGGATGGGGCGTGGGCTCAGTCCCAGCAACTGGTGCAGCGGCACGCCCTGCTGGCGTGCGATCAGATCGAGCAGGGCGTTTTCCAGCATGGCCTTGGCCATGCCGTGGCCACGCACAGGGCTCCAGCTAGCCAGCAATTCAGCCAGCGTCTGGCCCGGCGTGAGCAGCGGCAGCAGGAAATCCTTGAAGATATGCCGCACCGTCTGGGTAGTTTCGCTGGCGTAGAACGGATCGGGATCGGCCACGCATTCGCCCCAGCCCACCACGCCGCCCGATTCGAGCCGCAGCAGCAACGCTTCCTTGGCCGCCCAGGTATGGACGCTGGTGGAGAACGGCCGCAGGTATGGGATGCGTACCGTGATCAGGTCGATCCGGTCGAGCGCCGGCACGCGCGCCTGCGCGGCGGGGGAAACGGGAACAGGGCAGTGCAGATAGTGTGGATTCATGGTGAGCCAGAAGTTAAGCGAAAATCAGCAGATCAGTTATAGCCATACAGTACGGCAAATGCCACCATGCCCATGGACATGAGCAGGATCAGCAACTGGAAGCGCCAGATGATGCCGAACCAGCGCGTCCATGGCACACCGGCTACGCCGAGCGTGGCCATCAGGATGGCGCCGGTCGGTACGCTCATATTCGCCATGGCATTGCCTAACTGATAGGCCAGTACGGCCGTCTGGCGCGTGACGCCCACCAGATCGGACAGGCCGGCCATCAGCGGCATATTGATGGCCGCCTGCGCGCTGCCGGAGTGGATCACGAACGTAAACGCCGTCTGCACGGCCAGCATGCCTTGTGCCGCCAAGATCGGCGGCCAGGTTTCCAGCATGGTGCCCATGCTGTGCAGGAAGGTGTTGAGCACGGAAGGCGCGTGCGGATTGGAGCCGCCCAGCAGATACTCGATGCCCTTGGCCATGGAGATCACCAGCACGGCCGGCATCAGTTGCTGGGCGCCGTTGATGAAGGCTTCGGCTGCACCATCGGCCGTCAGGCGTTTGGCGCAGATTGCGATCAGCGCCGTGTAGCAGCATAGCGTGACGAACTGGGTGGCGATTTCCGGTATGAAGTAGCCGGCCGCCACCACGCCCCAGACGATCCAGATGATGGTGGCGACGATGCCGGCCAGGATAAGGCGGTCGGCTGCGGTCATGCTGGCGCTGGCCAGCGCGGCAGGTTGGCCAGCCTCGGCGCCGGTGCTGGCGCTGGCGTGAGCGTCAACGGGGGCGCTGTTGTCCGTCGCAGCAGCGTGGTCTGGCAATGGCTGCGGCTTGCGGTGGCGCTCGGCGTACCACAGCGTGAAGGCAATGCCGGTGCTGACGAAGATTACGAACATCACGATGCGCAGCGGTGCGCCCGACAGCAGCGGCACGTTGGCGATGCCCTGTGCCAGCGCTACGCCGAAAGGATTCATCCACGAAGTGCCGAAGCCGATCTGGCTGGCCACATAAGTCATCATCACGCCCACTTCGGGCGGATAGCCCATGCGCCGGATCAGCGGCAGCAGCAGGGCCAGAAAGGCAATGGTTTCTTCGCCCATGCCAAACACGGCGCCACCAGCCGCGAAGGCGGCGAACAGGCTGCCCAGCAGCAGGCGCGGATGGTCGCCCGTGATGGCGATCAGGCGCAGCAGGCCGCGATCGACCGCGCCGCTGGCGTTGATGACGCCGAAGGCGCCGCCCACCAGCAGGATGAAGGCGATCACGCCGATGGCCGAGCCGGTGCGGCTGCCCGAGGTCATGCCCTCGAACGGCGCATTGAACAGACCGACCTCTTTGCCGCTGGCGAACCACGCGATATGGATGTTGTGCTCGGCCACGCGGTAGGAATCGAGCGAGATGGCCACGCCTTTTTCGAAATAGCCAGCCGGCACCCAGGGCACCAGCAGGGCCACGAACAGGGCGATGAACAGCAGAATGATCAGGGTGTTGGGAACTTTGAAGCGGCTAGCGGGACTGCTCATGGCAAGGGTCTCGGCGGAGTCTAGGCTGAATAAGGAGGCGCCCTGCCTGCCATGCGTACAGCAGCATGACAGGACAGGGCGCCGGAGGGGGACTTAGAATTTGTACTGCAGGTTAGCGAAGAACGAGCGGCCGCGTGGATCGCCGTAGGTCGGGTCCCAGGTCACTTCGAAGTAGCGCGACTGGTTGGTGAACGGAGGCGCCGTATCGAACATATTGATCACGCCAGCGCGCAGCTTGAGGTTCTTGCTGAACGCATAGCTGCCGGTCAGATCCCACAGCGAATAGGCTTTCACATCACGGTCATTCCAGCCCGGATCGGCCAGGCCAGGAATGTTCTGGTCGCGGTAGCTGGAGAAGAAGGTGTTACCCAGCGTCATACTGATCGGACCCTGAGTCCAGTCAATATTCAGCTTGTGACGCCAGCGCTGCACGGCCTTATCGTCGCGGAACACGCCCAGACCATCGGTCATCGGCGAGTTAGGATCGGACTGGAATTTGTACTCGGTGATCAGCGTGCCATTCAGGCTGGCGCTGAAGCGGCCCATGGAGGTGGCGTCGCCGTGCCAGTTCAGGCCGATGTCCAGACCGGAGGTGTTGAGCTTACCGCGGTTCTCTTTCTTGAACTGCAGGTAGGACACGGCACCATCGCTATCCCGCACCACGATCTTCGGATCGTTGTAGTAGACCGGGTTGTCGAACACGGTCTGCTCGCCGATTTCCGAAATGATGTCGGTCTTGCGGATGATCCAGTAGTCCAGACTGGCGTTCCAGTTCTTGTTCGGTTCCAGTACCAGACCGGCCGAGAACTGCTTGGATTTTTCCGGTTTCAGATTCGGGTTGCCGTAGCGGTCCAGATCGAACTGGGCGATTTCGCCGGAGATCGGATCTTTCACGAAGCTGGCGGTCGTACCCGAGCGCACCGGCAGGAACAGTTCCGCAATCGATGGTGCGCGGAAGCCCGTACCATACGAAGCGCGGCCCAGTACTTCCTTGTTAGGACGGTAGCTCACGGCCACTTTAGGATTGGTGGTCTTGAGTTCCGGCGCGGTCAGCTTGGTGAGCGGATCGTAGACGGCTTTGTAGCGGTCGTGACGGATCGCGAACTGGCCTTCCCACTCCTTGCTGAACGGTGCATTGATCTCGGTGTAGAAGCCGGCGATATCGCGCGAGTTGGACGAATCGGCCAGCAGTTCGTCCGAGCTGGAACGGTCGCCCTGCACGTCGTTGGTACGCAGTGCGTCGGTCGAGGTGAAGGAAGTTTTTTCACGACGCAGTTCGCCGCCGATCGCGATCATGGCGTCACCGCCACCGAGTGCCATCAGCGAGTGGGTCAGCTTGCCGTCGACGCTGTCGCTGGTGCCTTTGGAAATACGGGCAGCACCGGTGATCTTGATCGAGTTCATGAACTTGCGGCCAGCATCATCGGTGGCAGGTACAAACGGGTTGTAGGCACCGCTGGCGATACCGGCCAGCAGTTTGCTGCGCGAGACCCAGCCATCGATATCCAGGTCGGTCGCCTTGTTTTCGCTGTGGTTGTAAGCCGTATCGTATTCCCAGCCTTGTACTTTGCCGGTCGCGCCGATCACGAAGCGGGAGGCTTTACTGGTCACTTCCGAGGTACGGCGACCTGCATCGGTCAGACGGAAGCGGAAGTTGATCGGCGTGGTGATGCCGGTCTGGGCCTGCAGTGCGGCTGGCAGATAGATGCCGGTGCTGGTACCGTTGATGCTGCCCGAAGTGGCTGGCGAAGCGGCGTACTGGGTTTTGGCTTCGCTCACCAGTGCTTCGGCAAACAGCAGATGGTCTTCGGCCAGCTGGAAGGTGGCGCGGCCGATAAAGCTCTGCTTCTTCGACTCCGGATAGACTTCCGAATCTCCCATGTAGTTGAACGAGCAGCCTTCCGTGCCGCCAGGGCCAAGCGGACGCACCACGTTCGGGCTGCCGTCGACGCAGGAGGATTTGCCGAAGTTGACGCGGCGGCCAGGCGAAGGCAGCCACGTGCCGCCGGGGCCGGAGCCCTTCAGGTAGCTGGATTTGTTCAGCAGGGCCAACTGGGCTGCCGTCAGGTCGACGTTGGCCGGGAAGGTGGTGCTGGACAGTTGTGGCGACAGGCGGTCCGGCAGGCTGTATTCCTGCATGAACTTGCGCTGCGAGCTGGCCAGACGGTCAGTCTTCTGCAGGTCCAGTGCGCCGAAAATGTTGAAGCGGTCGGTGCTCAGATCACCATAGCCGCCCGACAGCGAAGCCGATTGCTTGCCGCCGCCGCCTTCGCCCGTGCGCAGTGCGTACACGCTGATATCGCCGCCCTGATAGTCTTTGCGCGTGATGAAGTTGATTACGCCGCCCATGGCGTCGGTGCCGTAAATGGCCGATGCACCATCTTTGAGTACTTCCACGCGCTGGATGGCGCCAGCCGGGATGTTATTCAGGTCGACGCCGGAGTTGTCGCCGGGGCTGGCGAAGTTGGCCATGCGGCGCCCGTTCAGC
This sequence comes from Pseudoduganella danionis, assembly GCF_009720775.1. Taxonomy (GTDB): domain Bacteria; phylum Pseudomonadota; class Gammaproteobacteria; order Burkholderiales; family Burkholderiaceae_D; genus Rugamonas; species Rugamonas danionis. Next base: position 156,017 of record NZ_WNKW01000006.1, on the reverse strand, counting down.
AGTACCAGCGTGCTGGAAACGCCCAGACCGCGCAGATTGGCGCCGTTGAAGCCGCGCTGGCCACCCATTACGTCGGACACGCTGGCGCCGTCGGTCAGGCCACCCACGTTGGAGGAGATTTTCTGCAGCAGTTCGGCTGCGGTGGTCACGCCGGACTTGTCGATGTCTTCGCGCTTGATGATTTCCACCGGCAGCGCGGCTTCGCCTTCGATGCGCTTGATGCTGGAGCCGGTAATCTCCACGCGCTGCATGGTTTGCGCTTGCGCGTTCAAGCTCATGATGCCCAGCGCGATCAGTACGGCATGGGTACAGCGGGAGCGGCGGAATGCAGACGCCTCGTGCTTGCTAGGTGTTTTCATGCGATCAGTCCTCTGAAGTGGGTATTTATACGCAAGCAGGTGCTTGCGCCGCCCGGGTTGGTGTACTTATGGAACAGTTTCAGTGTATGCAGCCCAGCCCGGCTTGCGCACGTCGGACCTGGTACGGGTCGCTCTGTGTAAAAGCCGTGTCGCATTGTTGCAATGTAATCAGTAATCATCTGTTGCGGACTTCCGACAGTGCGACATGCAATTGCCAATGTGCGCAAATGGCGGCCTGATCTGGGCAATCAGCGCGGGATCGGTGGCAACATAGGCGCCAATTCCATTGTTGTGAAAGGCTGCCGCTGTGAAATCCGTGTCGCTACTGCTGCTGTGCGCAGCCCAATTGACGGCGCAATTGCTGGCCGGTTCCGCGCAGGCCGAGGAGTCGGCAGCGGCGCTGGCGTTCCAGCCCGTGGCCGGCACCGTGATCCCCATGGGCGGCGCCGTGCGCGATAACAATGAAGCAGTGCGCCAGCGGCTGGTGCAACTGGCCGGTGGCACGGCGGCGCGCTTCGTGGTGATTCCAACTTCTTCGTCGCTGCCCGAAAGTTCGGGGAAGAATGCTGTGGAGCAACTGCGCCGCCGTGGTGCGCAGGCGGAGCTGCTGAAAATTTCCCCGATGTGGAAAGGCGAAACGCTGGAATCGGCCCGCCGCGCTGCGGCTGATCCTGAAAATATCGAGAAGATCCGCAATGCGACGGCGGTGTTCTTTACCGGCGGTGCACAGGAACGCACGGCCGATGTGCTCAATCCGGGCGGTGTGGCGTCGCCAGTGCTGCAGGCGGTGCGCGAGCTGCAGGCACGCGGCGGCGTGATCGCCGGCAGTAGCGCTGGTGCGGCCATCATGAGCAGCGTGATGTTCCGCGATGCGCTCAACCCTGTGCAGGTGATGAAGGGCGTGATGCGCGATGGTAAAGAGATCGAACGGGGGCTGGGCTTCGTCGGCGACCAGTTGTTCATCGACCAGCACTTCCTCAAGCGCGGGCGGGTAGGGCGCATGCTGGCGCTGATGCTGGCCAAAGGCTACAAGGTGGGGCTGGGCGTGGATGAAGACACGGCCGCCATCATCCACGGCAGCGAGATCGAAATCGTGGGGGCCAGCGGGGCGCTGCTGGTGGATCTGCGTCAGGCCAAGCGCGAGCCGGGGCCGGTGCACGTGAAGAATGTGCGGATTTCCTACCTCGATAACGGCGACCGCTACGATCTGGCCAAGCTGCAGGGCAAGGTGCACGCGGCCAAGCAGGCGCACGGCGAGATCAAGTTCCGCCAGCCGGGCTTTGTGTCGGATCTGGAAAATATCCGTCCGGCCTATACCGATATGCTGGGCGAAAATACCATATTGCGCGCGCTGACCCAGCTGGTGGATGGTCCGCGCGACCATATACGGGGCATCGCCTTCGATCTGGAACAGCTGCCCGATGCACCGGTGGCCGATCCTGCGCCGGAGCTGGGTTTCGAATTTATCCTGCGGCGTGACGAACACACGCATGGCTGGGATAGTGCAGGACTCGACGATAATGAGTACTCTATCTTCGATGCGCGGCTCGATGTGCGGCCTATCCGCATCAAGGTTCCCTTCTATCAGGCGTGGAAATGAAATCAGCATTCAGTCTGGCGGCGTTGCTGCTGTGTGCACAGGCACAGGCACAAGCACCAGCACCAGCACCAGCACCCGCACCACAGTCGTTGACCTTGCATTCAGCGCTGGACGCCGGTGCCAGCAAGGTTTTGCCGCAAGTAGTGAGCTGGCGGCGCGAGCTGCACGCCCACCCCGAGCTGGCTTTCCATGAGCGCCGCACGGCGGATCTGGTGGCCGGCGAGCTGCAGCGCATGGGCTATAAGGTCACGCGCGGGCTGGCTGAAACAGCCGTCATCGGCCTGCTGGAAACGGGCCGTCCCGGCCCCGTAGTGGCATTGCGCGCCGATATGGATGGCCTGCCCGTGACGGAAGAAACTGGCCTGCCATACGCCTCGCGCGATAAGGCGCAGTCCGGCGGCAAGGAAGTCGGCGTGATGCACGCCTGCGGCCACGATATGCACATGGCCATGCTGCTCGGCGCAGCACGGGTGCTGGCCGATATGCGCGGCCAGCTGCCCGGTTCGATCAAGCTGGTGTTCCAGCCGGCCGAGGAAGGCGTGGCGAATGAGCCGAATGGCGCCGAACGGCTGGTCAAGGCGGGCGTGCTGGAAAACCCCAAGGTGTCCGCCATCTTCGGTCTGCACGTGGGCATTACGCCGCAGCCGACCGGCACCATCTCGACCCGTGCCCGCGGGCTGATGGCCAGCAGCGATACCTTTGAAATTGCCGTGCAGGGCCGCCAGACCCATGGTGCGCTGCCGTGGAATGGTGTCGATCCCGTAGTGGTCGCGGCGCAGATCGTGCTGGGCCTGCAGACCATCGTCAGCCGCCAGACCAATCTGACCACGGCGCCTGCCGTCATCACGGTGGGAACGCTGCACGGTGGCCAGCGCGCCAACATCGTGCCCGGCGAAGTGAAAATGAGCGGCACCATCCGCAGCTTCGATCCGGCTGTGCGCGAACAGTTGCTGGTGCAGATCAAACGCACGGCCGAGCATCTGGCCGCATCGGCCGGTGCTACGGCGCAGGTGAGCTTCGATGCCGGCTATCCCGTCACATGGAACGATCCGGCACTGACAGCGCAGATGCTGCCTAGCCTGCAGCGCGTGGCCGGTGCGCAGCTACACAGCGATGTAGCACCGAGCACCACCTCGGAAGACTTCTCGTACTACGGCCAGCATGTCCCTGCTATGCTGTTCTTCCTCGGTGTGAATCCGGCTGGTAGCGACCCTGCCCAGTGGGCGGCCAACCATTCGCCCCGTTTCAACCCCGACGAAGCAGCTTTGCTGACGGGCGTACGTGCGCTCGCCAGTCTGGCTGCCGACTATCTGACTACCCACCCGACTGCACACTGAAAACTCCCATGGAACAGATCAATATTGCGCTGCCATCCCCCGCTGCCGGTACCACCCGTAGCCTGAGCTATCTGCGTTTTGGCCAGCAGGGTCAGGGCCCCAAGGCTTATATACAGGCTTCGCTGCATGCGGATGAACTGCCCGGCATGCTGGTGGCCCACCACCTGCGTACGGCATTGACCCAGCTTGAGCAGCAGGGACAGATGCTGGGCGAGGTGGTGCTGGTACCGGCCGCTAATCCTGTAGGGTTGGCGCAGACGCTGCTGGGCACCAGTCAGGGCCGTTTCGATCTGCGTACGGGGCAGAATTTCAACCGCATGTTCCACAATCTGTCGCAGGATGTGTGGCAGCGCGTACAAGGCCAATTGGGACAGGATGAGCAGGCCAACCAGCAGCTGATCCGTGCCGCCATCCGTGCCAGTCTGGCCGATGGCCAGCGCGATCTGGCAGCCGCCGATGAACTGTCGGCCCAGCGGCTGGCGCTGATGCGGCTGGCCGCCGATGCCGACGTGGTGTTGGACCTGCATTGCGATTGCGAATCGCTGCTGCACCTGTACGCGGGTACGCCCTTGTGGGATAGGGTGGCACCGCTGGCCGGCCTGATCGGCGCCCACGTGGCCTTGCTGGAAACGGAATCGGGCGATGACCCCTTCGATGAAGCCTGCTCGCGCATCTGGTGGGATATCGCTGCGCTGGCCGGCGAGCAGTTCCCCATACCGCTGGCCTGTGTGGCCGTAACCATCGAACTGCGCGGCTTCATCGACGTCGATCACGCCACGGCGGCCAAGGATGCCGCCGCCATCCTCGACTACCTGCGCCTGCAGGGCATCGTCGCGGGCGAGTTGTCTCAGCCTGTCCCGGCGGCTTGCGAGCCGACTCCGCTGGCCGGCTGCATGCCGGTGGCAGCACCGGCGGCCGGGCTGGTGGTGTACCTGCGCGAGCTGGGTAGTACCGTGCGTGCGGGTGAACCGATTATCGATCTGATCGATCCCGTCAGCGGCAGCGTGCAGCAGTTGCTGGCGCCCGTGGACGGCTATTACTTTGCCCGCGAAAACCGGCGCTACGTCGGTCCGGGTACGCGCCTGAGCAAGATAGCGGGCAAGGTCGCACTGCGCAGCGGCCCGCTGTTGTCGGCTTAAAAGGGCAGGGCGGTTTTAGGATAAACAGTATGGGTACACCCTGTTCGATTGCACTGATATTGCTACCCGGCTTTTCGCTGTTCACGCTGGGCGCAGTGCGCTCCGTGTTCGCGCTGGCCAATGAGGTCGAGGGCGAACCTTTGTACCGGCTGCGCCAGTACAGCGCGGAAGGCGATTCGGCCAGCACACTATGCGGCCTGACGCTGGCCGCCGAGCCGCTGGAGCAGCTACACGCCGAGCAGGGCGGGCTGCTGTTGCTGATCGCCGACGAGCGCTCCGACGAGCGCCTGGGCGTGGCCGCCAACCACCGTCTGGCCCAGTTGCTGCAGCGCTTCGGGCAGGATAGTGGCTGGACCGTAGGCGCCAGTGGCACGGGCGCGCAACTGCTGGCCCAGCACGGGCTGCTGGATGGCTACCGCGCTGCCATCGACTGGCAGATACAGGCCGAAGCCGCCAAGCGTTATCCGGACCATGTATTCACTACGGGGCTGTTCGAAATCGACCGTAACCGCATCAGCGCCGGTGCCGGCGCTGCCGTGACGGACATGCTGCTACACTGGCTGGGCAAACGCCATGGCAGTATCTTTGCGGCCGAAGTGGCAGTGGCGCTGGGGCTGGAGCGCATGCGCGGTGGTGACGAACGCCAGCCCGTGCCGGCTTCTTCGCAGCCGGCCGTCGGTTCGGCGCGGCTCAAGGATGCGCTGGAACTGATGGCGGCCAATCTGGCCGAGCCACTGCCGGCGGAAGATATCGCCCAGCTGGTAGGCGTATCGCGCCGTCAGCTCGAGCGCCTGTTCCGCCAGCATCTGGACACTTTACCGTCGCGCTACTACCTCGAGCTACGCCTCAAGCATGCGCGCCGCCAGCTCAAACAGACTACCCTGTCCATCCTGCAGGTGGGGCTGGTGTGTGGCTTCACCTCGGGTTCCCATTTTTCCACCACCTACCGCAACTATTTTGGTTACACTCCGCGGGAGGAGCGCGCCCGGCATACCATGCCGCTGGTCGAGACTGACAATGCCGGAGAGGACATCGAATGAATCACATGGATTACCTGCTACGTCCGGCCACCCTCGATGACCTCGACGTCATCGAAGAATTTTCCCGTGCCGCGACCTTCAGTATCCGTACCCTGAAGCCGGACCGTGCACGGCTGGCCGCGCGCATAGAGCGCTCGCTCAAGGCCTTTGCCGGCGCGGAGCCGCCGAATGGCGACGAGCTGTATCACTTCGTGCTGGAAGATTTGCAGGCGGGGCGTGTGGTGGGCACCAGCGGCATCGTGGCCAGCGCTGCCTCGAACGGGCGCTTCTATTGCTACCGCAATGAGTTCCTCGTGCACGGCAGCGAGGAACTGGGCATCACCAACCGCGAGCATACGTTGCGGCTGTGCGAAGACCTGTCCGGCCATACCTTGCTCAGTTCTTTCTACATCGAGCCTGAATACAGCGATACGCTGGCACCGCAGTTGCTGTCGCGCGGCCGCCTGCTGTTCATCCGTAACTATCCTCACCTGTTCGCCGAGCGCATAGGTGCGGAAAATCCCGGCCTGTGCGATGACGAGGGCCATAGCCCGGTGTGGGATGCGCTCGGTCACCGCTTCTTCAAGATGCCTTTCCCCGAAGCGGAGCAGCGCACGGGCGGGCGTTCCAAGAGCTATATCGCCGAGCTGATGCCGCGCAATCCCGTGTATGTCTCGCTGCTGGCCAAAGACGCCCAGTGGGCCATGGGCCAGTTGCATCCCGATGGCGAGCTGCCGTTCGGCATACTGGTGGCGGAAGGCTTCGATGTGGATTCCTATGTCGACATCTTCGATGGCGGGCCGATCGCGGAAGCGCGCGTGGCCATGCTGCGCAGTGTCGTGTCGGCGCAGGATGTAGCGCTGCATAGTGCCAGCGGCGCTGCGGGGGAAACCTGTATGGTGGCGAATATGGAACGTGCCAGCTTCCGTGCCACAGTGGCGCGCGGCGAGTTCCTCGACGAGAGTCTACAACTCGCGGATAGCGCTATCGCACGGCTGGGCTTGAAGGATGGCGCCTCTGCCTGTGCCGTACGGCTGGACTAGGCGCTTGCCCCTATAGCTGGATTGGGGATGCTGAGACAGCAGGTAGGGGCAGTTCGGGACATTGATTGTTGAAGTTGACGATTTTCATATAACTTTCCTTTTTGCCAATGGTGAAAAGGATGAGACATTGTTGCCCGCGCCGGTGTCATCTCAAGTTTGATTCGGCCTGATCGGGTAATTATTCAGCATTGAGAATCGTCATTATTTCGTGATCTTGTCGATACTTCTTCTTCAGCTTAAGAAAATAGGCATCGATCCCTCGACATTGCCCGTAGTTCTCACAGTCGTTTTTCCATTGGGCGAGGTAGCGTACATCTGCTGGCGGTTTCTGGCCTTGTTCATCTGCGCCGCGTTCACGACAGTCATTCGACCACATTTCGACTTTCATCGATCGGATCTCCTCGCCTTGGGTGTGGACTCGCAAGCACCGGTTACCCTTGATGTATTGCAAAACACAAAGAGACTTGCCAACGCTACAGTAATCGACCTCCGAATAGCCGCTCTGGACCAGCATACGATCCAAGCCCATATACTCACCGGATGCGAGATGGGAGTGTGGATCAGCCTGCCAACCCGCGGCGATGAGACGAGCCTGAGCTTTAACGAAAGATTCTCCGACTTGTAGCATCGTGGAATTGGCAAGAGCGATTGAGGCGAAACCAACTAGCATCGCGATTACGATTGGAATAGTCTTCACTTGGTCGTTCCACCAGCATCTTTGTACGCCGCTGCGAAGCGTTTAAACTCCACGTAGGGTTGGTTATGGCGACCGGCTTTTCCTGGGCCTTCCGGGAGTGCAGCCCAAAGTTTTGATGCCTGAGAAACGCCGGCCTCAATGTCGCCGTCCTTTATCTTGTCAGTGATGCCGAGGCCGCTCAGCATTGAAACTGCAATGAGGTCTTGGGTTTCCGGCGTGAAGTCCTTTAGACCCATACGACGTTCTCCATGGTCCTGCCAAGTAGCCTTGTTGATTTGGTACATACCAGAAGCTGTGGTGACGCCATCTCTTCCTGGACCTGGGTGTGTTGAGTAGTCGGTGAAACGCCAAGGATCTTTTTTCTTTCCCTTGACTGCGCCATATTTGAAGTCATAGCCGCCGCCTTCCGCGTCGGCGATTGCCTTGAGAAAAGCTTGAATATTCGCGTTCTTTAAGTGTTCCCTGTTTTCCGCCAATCGCTGTTCCTTTTTTCGTTTGATACGTATCTGCTTGGCGTTGTCATCTTCACGCGGAGTAGTCTGTCGGGTCGCGCGAAGATGGAGGGTACGGCCAGAGGGGGATGTAATTGCTGTAGTCATCTGATCCTCACGCGTAAATATCAACAGACTCGGCCGCGACAGTGGCAGCCAACAGGTGGGTTTGTCCCCTTGCGTCCGTGATGCCGTACTCAAGGTTTCCGTTTGCCCGCCTTATCGCATACTCAGTGTTCGGTATAGGCAGATCGGTTTCTTCATCGAATAGGACAAATTTTTCGTCAAATGTCGAATATGCGCTGGGCCTTGCCAATGTGGCTGAAAATACTGCGGCTTCTTCTTCGCTGAAGCCGCTGACATTCTGGCATCTGAGCGTTTGATTCGGCACGAGCCGTGGGGGCGAGGGACATCCGCAGAGGCAGAGGTCGTTTTCTAGAGCTACCTTCTTTCCGTTCCATAGCTCCGGAATGCGAGGCTCAATACATTTTATCTTTCCTTGGGATTTGCAGGCAGGGCAGATAATCAGGTCGCCTTCGAGAGCTATCGGGATACGGTTGATGCTGCCATTGCTAGATGCTAAAACCACCGTCCCGCCTGCGGTAGTGGTTGCTCCTAGCGTAATCGTGTATCGCTTCATTAGTGGTTTTGTCCACGGGGAAAATGAAGTTTCGAAAATAGGGGATTTCGTAAGACCGTGATTTGTGCAAACGCAGTTGACATGCGGATAGCGGCGAAATCGGTGCGAGTCGGGCGCTAGAACTCGCCGACAGTGGAGCGGGAACGAGAGCTTTGGGTGTTGAAAATAAAAAAACGCCGACCTGCATGGATCGGCGTTTTTATTTTAATTCTTGGTGGCCCGGGGCGGAATCGAACCACCGACACAAGGATTTTCAAGACGAAGCACTGCTCATCGCACTTTCCCTGATTCCCATACAATCAGGTATCTTCCTTGTGCGATTAGGTTGTCTAAATTGACCAGGAAGATACTGGCGATATAGGGGCTTGGGATTTCCTCTGATAGGTAAGCCGACCAACCAGTCGATGGACCGCACCCTCAAGGGCGAAAGGTCTTCTATTTTCCGTCCGAAAACCGATCATAGACAGGTGAGATTGTGGAGGCCAAAACCGCCGCGTGAGGTAAGTCGTTCACAAAATGGACTTGTTCGAGCGTAAACTTCCTGCCTTTGATGCAGCGAGGACAGTGTAGGGACAGTCGACGCTCCTCATTTTGCCTATTCTGTGCCACCTTGCCCCTACCCGACCTAAATTCTGCTTGCGGGGGGCGTGGACCAATGATCGGCGGAGGCTGCTGAAGGAGCAAAAAAAATGCTGAGCAGCCCATTAGGAGCAGCCCAGCATTTTCGTGGGAGAGGGAAACTAGGCGACGAGATTGGCCACTATCTGAGAAGTGCTGCGTAGCGTGTTCGACGACAGGTGGGCGTAGCGCTGCGTCGTCACGCTGGACGCGTGGCCCAGTAGTTGCTGCACTTGGTACAGAGACGCACCGGCATTCACCAGCAGGCTCGCGAAGGTGTGGCGGCAGTCGTGCAGTCGGCAGCGCTCAACGCCTGCGACGGCCAGAATGCGGTGCCATGCCTTCGTAGGGTTGTTCAGCGGCTTCATCGGATCTTTACCGGGGAAGATCCACGGCGAGCCGTCGATGCGCGGCGTTTCCTTGAAGATTTTGAGGGCCGCATCGTTCAGTGCGACGTGGCGGGAGCGGCCATTCTTGGTCTTCGGCAGATACAGCGACTTTTTCTCTAGGTCCAGGTGCTCATGACGGCTACGCAGCACCTCTTCGCGGCGCAGGCCGGTCAGGATGAGTGCCGAGATAGCATTTCCGGCAACGCGGTTCATGTCCAGCTGCGCTGCGGCCAAGATTTCGCGGACTTGGTCTGGCGACAGGAAACGATCCTTCTTGTTTGCCTCCTTCAGCTTCTTCATGTGGGCACATGGCGATTCGCTGATGCGTTTGTACGATACAGCCAGATTGAAGAACACGCTCAGGAGGGCGTGGATGCGATTGATCGTCGCGGGCGCCAGCTTCTCCTTCAGGTCGCCAAGCAGCAGCTGGATATCTTTCGGTGAGACGTCTGACAGGCGCTTGTTGCCGATCACTGGCAGGATGTAGTCGCGGAACTTTGCCAGGTCGTTCTTATAGGTGATCTTCGTCATCTTCGCTTGGGCCATGTAGTCCTCTACGAACTCGCGGACGAGCGGCATGTTCTTATGCTGTTGGCGCGCATCTTGTGGGTTGCCGCCTTGGTCTAGCGTTGCGCGGTGCTGCAGGGCCGCCGCACGCGCTTGCTCGATGGTCAGCGCACCGAACTCGCCGATACGCACAGCGAGCTTCTCGCCACGGTAGGTATAACGGAACCAGAAGAACTTGCGGCCGGTTGTGCCGACTTGTAACTTCAGGCCAGCAGTTTGTGGATCGGTGATTTCGTAGTTGCTGGATTTTGCGCCTTGCGCGTGAGCTGGCAATTTTTCCAGTGCCGCCTTGGTCCATTTATTTGTAGTCGCCATGTAGATGCCTTTCTTGATGTGAGTGATTCGTGTACCTAGTTCTTGGGTTGGGTCGTTTCGGGCATTCGCAGGTCGGGATAACCACCAAGCTGAACCTTCATGAATTTGCCTTGATGGCAAATCCAGATGGCTTTGCGACCAGCTTCATCGCTTGGTATTTCAGAGCCAGCGAACTCACCATCTGGCGCGTACATGGCTAGCGCAGCCATGGCAGCCGGAAGCCAATCGAAGGGATCAGAGTCCACTTCAGGTTTCTCTCGATTCATTTTTTTCTTCGCTCCTATGAGAACCAACAAATGCGTTGATAAGTAGGACTATATGGATTGAAATGACCTGGTGCATATGAAGAAATCCCCGCAATATCAATAGCTTGCGCTTGGAGCTGTGAATCGCGGCGTTAGCGAAGGACGTTCCCCTGCCAAACCGTTTTTCGAATTACGAATTTGTCTAATTCCACTGATGGGATGCGACGTTCCTTCAACTCTTCCGAGGTCGAGAACCGAGTCTTCCAAGTCCTAGGAACAAGGTGGAGCCTGGCCATTCCTGAATTTGCATAGCGCTAGCGCAGGCGTCGAGTAATGAGTGGTGAGGTGTTTCGGAGCGAGACCGCAGTCCCAGTTTCTCGGTCCATTCTCGGCATTTGGCCCGCACAGCGACCTTACGGCTTCGGGGGGGAATAAGGCGGGCATAGCGATAGGCTGCGCTCGGTCGGCGGGAGCTATTGGCTACACGGCGACCGGGCGACACATGGATGTCACAATGAGCACAAGCCGAAAATGCAGGGCTCATTTTTGGCGGCTGCCCAATCAATAATCTGAGGGTAGTAGGACGGTGGTGGACGAGCGATCCGCTTCGGTAATGACCCAGATTTTCACTCGATTGGCGAGCCGGTAGCAGGACAGCAGCCGTGCGCCGCTATGCACGGCTCTATCGTTGGATTTGGCGTCATCTCGTCCGACGTCGCCCCAGTCTCCACGGCTATGACGTGCGATCAGGCGCATCGGAATGATGCCGTATTCCTTCAGGACTTCCAATGCGCCCGGTGTAGCGACCAGAAGCCCGAGGGGAAAGAGCGGAGAGACTTTGTTAACCTGGTTTGATTCATGGATTGCTTTCGTATGTGCCTGCCATGGCCTGTGCTTGCGCACGTCATGTTGCCTAGGTAAATAAAGGAGAACTGCTACTGGATTGGGAGGGGCAGAACCGGTAGCGGTTCATAGGAACGACGAGAAACAGCAGTGATGGATTTAAGAAGTCAGGTCGCCGAGGCACTCTATGGCGAGGTGATGCAAGGATGTGAGGGCGGGGCAGGTTCTAACTGTTGTTCCTGGCGACCTTGGCGTCATGGCGACCACGTACAAATTTTTTGGTGCTGATGGGAGGGATGCAATGGGAGGGGCTACGTCAGATGATCGGTATCCGGCACGTGTAGCCGGATACCGCCGTTTATCATCATGCCGTCCTACAGGCCGGTGACGGCATAATTGTCCGACGAGCGTTTATTGTCGTCGTAGACGATCGCCTGCTTGTATTCGGATACTTCTCCACGTGCCTCCAGGATCGCCAGCAACTCCTTCGTGCGCTTGATGGGGCGGGCGCAGCGAGGGCCATTCTTGTACATCGTGCGTACCGGGATCGCTTTGAGGCCGAGTTCTACGCACTTGTTGCGCATCGAGTCAAGCAGGGTCTTTGCAGCGGCTTCGTCCTTGTTGGCCGGAGCGACATTGAAGATGTTCATGGCAGTGCCTAGGTAATAGTCACCGAGATCGATTGCGCGCAGCATGGCGTCCTCGCTGATGTGCTGCACGTTCATGTCGTCCAAGATGGCGAGCAGGGCGGCAATGCGCATGACCTGTTCGGCGAAGCGGGCGACGTAACCGGAATGCGAGGCGAAGTCGCCACCCGGACCTGCGGCCATTTCCAGTTTGTTATAGAACTGCACCCATGCAGCTTTAGCGCCCGAACTCATGCGTACCGTCCGGGTGTTTATGCCCCCGGTCTCTGAATCGATCTTCCACGGCAGGCTGGCGAGCGCGCCGATCTTGGCGCAAAATTGCTGATATACCGGTTCGTCATCGAGTTCTACATCGACGTGCGTGCGGGTGCCGAGCAGCGATGGAGGCTGGCTATACAGGAAGCGATTTCCCATGCCTTGCTGCATGACCAGTTCTGAACTGAGGAAGTCCATGGCGACGATGGGCTGAGTAAAGAGCAGCACGCTGAGACGACGGCCTTGTGCATAGTGGTGCTCGTCTACGCGAGTGCGGGTCAGCGGTTCACCGGAGAACAGCGAGGCGACGTTGCCCAGGAATCGGCTCACGTTATCCCGTGACATGGCATGGCCGCCAAGCAGCGATGCCCCTTCCAAAGCAAGCAGGAACTGCGCAGGGCAGCGCATGATCAGACCCACAATCAGCCCGTCGACGGTGACGTCTTGAACGATCATGCTGCGGCGCTCGTCCTTGATGCGGTTGATTGCGGCGTAGACTGGATTGATGAGCTTGTCGATGGTGGAGGATTTTCGTTCGCCGGATGGCGCGATGACCAACATATTGACCGTTACCGGGCAGCCGTGGTCCGAAGCGCGGGAGGATACGTTGATGAAGCATTGCGCCAAGGCGGAAAAGACGCCCAGGAGCGAGGAACCCACCAGCTCCACGTCCACCTGAACGGCCGTGGCAATCAGCTTGATGACCGGGGCGAAGGTGCCGAAGGCATCAACAGGGTACTGGCGGCGCTGGTTACGTGGCTGGTGGGCTGTGACATTGGCAGGCTTGGTGATCACTGCCTCACTGTCCTCCGCTACGCGGCGTGGGTGAGAAGGAGAATTATTCTCCGACAGGATGTTGGCTTGCGCCTCCATTTCGTCGGACGTCATCCAGGTTTCTGGATCGTAGTCATCATCCAAGTCGCTTGCTGAATCAATTTCGTAGGACAGGGGGGCGTCCTCGGTGAAATTGTGTTCGCCGTCATCGGCATCCTCATCTTCGATGACCTGCTCCTCATCATGATCATAAGGCTGCGCGGATTCTTCTCCGGCCTCAGCTTCGTCAGCCTCAATATGCACGTCTACTGGTTCTTCGATCTCTCGGCACTCGCGGTTGGCGCGAAGTTTGGCCATGAGTTCCCTTACGCTGAGTTTGCGCTTGACGCCTATCTCCTGCGGCGAATCCGGTGCTTGAATGTTGCTCGCAGATGATACTTCCTTCATACTCGTTTTCTTCTTCATTGCTCTTTCCTTTGGGCCAAAAAAATGTTACGGAGCCCTTAGGGTAAGAGTTGGTCGGGAAGGATGCAGGGCGCTATTTCGATTGAAATTCAGAGACTTATCGAAGTACTTTTCTGATGGAGGATCGGCTCAGGGAAGTCCTTTCGGCACTACTTTAGAACTTTACGGATTTGTCTAATTGGATAAGAAGCAGGCCAGGCGATTGATGATTGCCCTTACGCACGAATTGGCGGAGCTGACCGGGGAGAGCCCATCACGGCTATACCAGTGGGCGAAGGATATGGACTTGCCAGTCCCTCGCGCGCGACAGACCTTCTATACAGGTATCAAGAAAGACCTAAACAATACGGATTGGGTCAGGAAGTGCGAAGCCTGTTCGACCTCTGAATGCCGGATGGGGAGCTATCCTATGGCCTGTGAGCTACGCATAAGGGTAGTGTCCCTGCTGACAGGATTTCGCCGGGATGGGCAGTCGGATAGTCGGTGCCAGCTTATTTTGGTGCTCGGATACGAGGTCTGCTCGTCGCTGCTCCATTTTCGGATATACCGAGGCTCCAAATATGAAGGTGAGATGAAAGAGATGCCGCTACACCATCGGATACCAGTGCATGTGCTGGCAGACTTTGTGACCGATGTGGCGAAAATGGTTGGCCTGCCATTGCAGCGTGTGTTGCTTACGCAGCGCTTGACCGACTTCCCTGACATGGCGAAAAACGAAGTGGCCTTCCTATCATTGAACGAGGGGCGATTCATCGTGCGGGGGAAGAACGATGCACTGGCTGACAATGAACTTCCTTGTGCGCTAGCCGGCGTGGTATTTAGACCAACCGGTGGATTTGATACGCTGGAGGGTGATCACCCATTCGTGCTGGAATGTCGTAATACAAATGCAACAGCGCTCACTGATCGCCTTTCGACATTAGTGAACAGGCACAATCATTTGCATGCGGAAGAGAGAGTGAAGTCTGCCCGTAAGGCATTCGCGGCGCTGCGCAAGCAGTCCCTTGATCGTCAGCAGGAGAGATACGCTCCTACACGCTGGTCATTACCTGTACCACCCTTTATTCTGCGCGTTGACCGGCACCGCTATCTAGAGGATCTATATTCGTTATATGATGTCAGATTCTTCAGGAGGCAATATGTGACCATTCCGTATTCCGAGAAGAGCGGACCATTTGCGGATCGTTAGGGCTGGACGATCATCGGGGCGACACGGCGACATTGGCGACTTTGCATTCCCGTTATGTCGCCGAGTCGCCATGTCGCCGCGATCCCCGGCGGTGGATAGCCATCGAACGCTGTCTGTTCTCCCTCCTGATATTGATCGTCCAGACCTGGCTTGAAACTTCCAACCTGGCGCTGATGCGGCAGGAAGCTTCCCGCAGCATTGGCGTGGCCGGGATCTTGGTGGATGATTCCAGAAAAACCTGATACGAACGTAATTAATACGTGTACCCGTAGTCCCCCAGCTCCGTCCTGATGGCTGCGATCGCTATATAGTCGGGGTTAGGTGAAGTCAGGATATCCGCGACGCGCAGGAACAGCGTTTCAGATTGCCATTGATCGCCCACGGGATAGTCCTTCGGTGAACGATAGCCATCAAGTTCGATCCCGAGCATTTCCGCATTTATCGGGACGGTCAGTGCGACGAAGTCATCTGGATGTAGATCGATGACGGTTGCCGCCAGCCCGGTCAGAACGACCACGAGGGCATCGCTGACCAGCGTATCGATGGTTTCACTTTCGCCGTCGTCGTCCGGCTCGGCGAGGGCGACGCAGTATTCGTTCTGCACATTCTGGTAATACAGTGCGCCGCGATGGTAATTGGTGAGGTGGATCGGCGACCAGTAAGCGATGATCTGAGCGTAATTCTCTGGAAGGTTCGGCGCGCCGGAGAAGATAACGCCCCGCAGGTTGGTCGGGATGCTGATGTGCTGTTGGTAGGTGGAGGGATCGAATGGTGAGAGCGTAACGGCGACCTTCGCATCGGCAGGTAGCTCGTTCAGCTTGAGGGCGTTGGTGTTGAGGTAGTAGCCCGGCGTAGCCGTCAGGTCAGTGGCCGGATCGTCGCTCAGGCTGACACGGTCGTAGTAGTCCAGGTGAGCGATAGCGTTGACGGTGGTCATGGCCTCCGTACTGATATAGATAGTGGCTTGCATGAATCGGTATCCTTATTCGTGGATGGTAAAACCCTTGCGCAGCAGCTTGATCTTGTGGCGCTGCTCTACGGCAGGGCGGTTGATGCTGCACAGGCTCAGGTCGCGGTCATTACCGACCGGCCTGACCTGTTTGCTGTTGATGGCGTGGCGAATTGCTGGTTCTCCGATGGTGCTGTCGAAGTGGAACCGGCCAGCGCTGAAGCTCACCCTGTCCGCATCGTATTGAGCGGCCCTGATGAACCGCTGTATATCGGCTGACGAGTTCACCAGGATCAGTTGGATGGTTTTTCCTGCTCGTGTGGATTTCCCCAGGAGGTAGCGCGGGTAGCTGGTCGAGGATGACGATACGTCCCTGAAGGTGAAGGAAAATTCATTCTCCAGTTGCCGCATGACGTGAGCGCTGGATGCGACCACGTCGATGTCCGAGAACTCGGGATGCTGTTTCGGATTGATCAGGTGCTTGGTGATTCCCCCGAACAGGTGTAGGCTGGGTTCGTTCATCAGATACGTCGCTAACTGCTCCGTATCCTGCATCATCTCGTAGCCGGTGCAGTCCACGGTGGAGAGGTAACGGCTGGATAAGCACAGTGCCTTGCGAACAAACACGATGCCGCTGTGGCCGAAGGTGAGCTGCGCGAGGTCGAGCGGGAATATGCTGTTGAGGTTTTCGCGTAGGACGAGCCGTTGGCCTAGCCTGCGATAAATCGCCAAATACTGAGGCTTTAGCGTGGCTATATCAGCGGTGGGTAGGGGAGGTAGGACGAGTGAGTATTCGATGTCCATTCCATCCCATTCGTGTCGGTAGTGCTGGATGGCGTCCAGCACATCGGCATCGAGGGAGATTGAGAAATGGTCCACGATCCCCCTGAGCTTCGCGATATGCTGTACCTCGCGGGTGATGATCCTGACCTTCAGGTCTTGATTCTTGATGATGCGGATCATCGAGAGCAGGTGCGTGAGATTTTCCTCGAAACGGAACAACGGGTCCGCCCCGCCGCTGATCGTAATAAATGATTTATCGCATTGCGCGACGAACTTGTTCAGCGCTTCCCTGGACTGAGGGCCGTGAGGAAGCAACGGGGAATCGCGCCAGTTACAGTAACAGCAGTTCTTGCTGCATCCGAATCCTTTCGTTTTCCAGTTCACGATGATGGTGAAGTTCGGTTTTGGTTTTCTCATGGAGGTCTTTCGTAAGCTGGCGCGGTACTGGCTGGTTACGCCTTTTTGCGTGGCAGGGAGAGCGTTTTGTTGGCGGTCTCGTCCGGTCCGCCGTCAACGACCGCACAGCTATTGGTCATGTCTGGCAGCGTGATCTGCGTACCGGTCTCGGTCAGCAGCTCTGCCTTCCAGGTCGCCATGTCGCCGTGTCGCACGTGCTGGGTTTCGGCGTCCGGGGCGGCGGTGAGTAGGTCTTCGGCTCGCAGAATGGCTGCGAGGAATCCCGCGTTGTTGCTGCTGCGGCCGACGAATGCCGTCTTGAAGAGTTTGGACGGGAGTGCCTTGCCGGCGTCGGGCCAATCGGTGAGGCATTTTTCGACCTGGCTGAACGGGACGACCTCGCGGCTGAAGTATCCGCCGCCATCGTTGCCGGTGATCGTGATGTAAAGGTTCTTGCGATCGGTATCTGCGAGCACGCGGTAGGCAATGCCGCCAGCGGAGTTCTTGCCGAGCTTGTTGGCGGTCGCCGTCTTCAAGAGGATGTAAGGCTGGGGAACAGTCGAATCTTGGTTCGTGGCTGCCTTGCTGGTTTCGTCAGTGGCGGGTTTCTGCAAGGTGTTTGCTTTGCTCATGGGGGGCTTTCTGCGATAGTGAAGGGTGATGCCATCGGTGAATACCGATGGCGGAGCAGGAAGAGGGATGGTCTATCGTCGGTACTTCAGCGAAATCAGCACGTCCAGGCTCAGTGCGGAACCGTTGCCTTTGAAGGCGCAGCGTGACGCGACTGAACCGAGGTCGAGTTTGTCGCCGAGAGAACGGAAGCGCGTCGCTTCCTTAGCACATTGCGATACGGGGGCACGGGATTGTTTTTTCATGGTTTGGAAATTCAAGTTACGTGGATGAATGCGTTACACTCGATGGACACGCGTTAGGTACATAAACAAGAAGACCCGAATGGCGCGGAGCCATTCGGGTCTTCTTTAGGGAGGGTACTGCGCTGATAATGATGCTGGCGCGCTACAGCAAACGAGCAACTTGCGGCTTGCGAAAGGCTCGATACGATACGCCCTGGCAGAGCAGCAGGAGGGAGATCGGTAGTGGCCGGGGTCGAACACGAAAGCTCTCAGCGGACCATGTAAATAATATCTGCCTGAACGACGCATTCATTTCGGCGCAGGCATTGCCGTTCGTTGGTCACTATTGCAAATGTAAGCTGGTAAGCTTGTGATGGGGGAAGGCGATTCACTTTCCGAAGTACGAGCAAATGCTTCTTTGCAGCTCCCTGGGAGTGGGGAAGTCAATCCGTCAGTTCTTGATCTCAGCGCGCAGTCGGTCAGGGCAACCGAGCGTGCGAACAGTTCGAGCGGCAAGATCAGGCGCCAGCTCTCGCAAGATTGGATCGGGCGCGTTGTCATGCACCTCGAAAGTTCCCTGGCATCGTCCCCGCCGGGTTACTCGATGGGGCCTGTTCCGTCCCGTGCGGTCGACTTGGGTTCGGCTTCCTCCGCATCCGCAGAGGGAAGCGCTGTCATCGCGCTGGATGCACCAACGGCTCGTACAAGGCCGAGTTGACTGAAATCGCCGCGCTAGCTGGACGAGACGTCGTGACGCCTGGAGGCAAGCTCACCTCAGCTTCGGGCAGCGGTATATAGCGGTGGGGCCTGCTTTCCTCCCGCATCTCTTCTGAATCCGCATTCACGTGCGGGCCTAGCAGAAAACCCTTGCGGGCCCCTCTGAGTTCTTGTAACCTTTAAACATTACAAAACGTTGGTAGCACAACCCCGAACATGACCTCATACATTTCTCTTGCGGAAGCCGCAAGTCTTCTCGGTGTCACAAAAGAAACCCTTCGAAATTGGGATAAATCCGGGAAATTAAAGCCAGTTCGAAATCCGGCTAATAACTATAGGACCTACCTGTTGCATGAAGTTCAGGCCATTAAACCGTTGTCCGTAAGTCAGGATTCGCTCTTCGAGCAGGAACGCGAAGAAAAAAACGAAGTTGAGGAGAACTCGCCGAAGGAAGATCCTGAGAAGAGTATTCGTCGGTTGCTTTCCAAATTGCATAAGATTGTGCGAGACACTGATGCAAATAGCAGCATCATCGAGCGATTCGACGAAGTAACAAAAATGCTGTTTTTAAAGCTCCTTGTCGATCAAGATCGACATGAGACTACCTTGTTTGATCTTGGGTATTGTATTAGTGATAAGCATTACGCCGAAAATATACGCGAAGCGTTCAAAGAGTTCGCGTCGAAAAACCGTGCGTTATTTCCACCAAAGTTTTCTGACCTTCAGCTTAGCGATTCCGCGCTCGTTTCGCTCGGAGCCGCGCTTAATGAGGTTTCATTAGCTAATGGTTCCCGCGACGTGAAAGGGTACGCGTATGAGGAGATGATTCGGAATACCTTTGATAAGGGCGATCATCAGCAGTTTTTTACGCCGCACACTGTAGTCGAATTTATGGTGGGCCTAGTGGAGGATCATTTATCTGGCGTGGTCGCTGACCCGGCTTGCGGGACGGGTGGGTTTCTAGTGGAAGTTGCGAAACGCGGCCTGGAAAACTTGCAGTTGACAGGGCTAGAAATTGACGAGCGGCTGGCTTGGGTTTCCGGGATCAATCTTTTTGTGCACAACGCTCCGAATTTCCAGACTATTTGCTTGCCCAACGGAGGGACGCTCGGTGCGGCCGGTCGTGAGTTTGGCCAAAAATTCGACGTTATCCTCACTAATCCTCCTTTTGGTAGTGACTTCACTGAGCGGGAGGAACTTGACCGATATGTATTAGGAAAAGGCAAACCAAGCCGACGTAGAGGTGTATTGTTCCTTGAGCGAAGCTTGGCGCTTCTTAAGGAAGACGGATGGCTCGCTATTGTTATCGACGAGGGCGTCTTGTCTCTACCGTCCGCTGCAGACGTCCGAGATCTCCTTTTGAGCCAAGCGGAACTTTCGGCCGTTATCAGCCTCCCTGAAACCGCTTTTATGCCATACGCCACGGTTAATACGTCGATACTTCTCTTGCGCAGGAAGAAAAATCCTAGCTCGAATTACCTGACATTTTATGCGCGAGCGGAAAATATTGGGCGGAAACCCAACGGCGAGCCAGATGTAAGGTTTGATGACGCAGGGTTGCCTTCGCTTGACAATGATTTGCCAGAAATCTTAAGGGTGTGGCGTTTATTCGAGCGTACCGGTGGTCTTGAGCGGCAAACTGAAAATATTTTTCTTGCCAACTCGACGGCGTCTAATTTCTCGCTTGGCCGCGCCGAAAACAGGCTTGATTTTCGATTCCATCATCCAGCACGGGTCGCGGCAGAAGCTGCGGTGGCGAAATGCGAGTTCCCATTAGTGAGGCTTGGCGAAATTTGCGGTGTAAGGAACGAGACCTATGTGCCATCCGTTGATCTCGCGGATCAGATTATCCCCTATACGGGTCTTGCCCACATTGACTCTTATGTTGGCTTGGCGCAGCAAGTAATGACCCCAGCGAATTCGCTTTCGAGCGCTGTCAAGCGATATAGCCGCGGTGATATTCTGTTTGCGAAAATGCGGCCCGGGCTTAGGAAGGTGGCTTTTGTCGAGTGGCAAACACCTGGCTACACGTCTGCTGAATGCATCGTGCTTACCGTCCGGGAGCAAGATGGAAGTCCGCTAATCGAGCCATTGTTACTGTCTATTTTGCTTCGATCTGACTTCGTTTTCGGCCAGATAATTCACCTGATCGCAGGAATCGGGAGGCCGCGAATTACGCTGAAAGATCTTCTCAACATACGCGTGCCAATTCCAACAAAAGCTCGACAAGCCGAGATCCTTGAAACGTTTAGTCTAGGAAAGAATAACTATGAGCGAATTCGAGCGGAAGCGCGTCAGCTAGAAGAGGCTGCGGCTCAATTGGAGCTTCAGGCGATTGAATCCGTCGCAAATGGTTTTGTCACAAAAGGATGATGATGTCTACTGAAGCCAAATATTCTCTAGAGGGTGTGAGCGGATTGACTTCACGGGAGTTTGTATTTCGTCTGCTTGATAAGGCTATTGCACGTGTCAACGCAGGAGTGTCGAAAACTCTCACTGCCAGAATGACCAGTGAAGAACCTCCTCGAGATCCGCGACACCTAACGGACACACGCACACGAGTGTCCACGTTGTTGGAATATTCTGTTGCTTATGAGATGAATCACATCCTAAGCGAGGAAAGGGATGGACTGTCCGTCTCGGCAGTGCTTTGGAACGTGTTCCCCGATCTCATAATTCGCAACAAGCAGCGTGAAAACGAAATAGGTCTCGAGGTAAAAGCGCTGCACACAGCAGCGGAAGAGAAATCCGCGAATCTAGCTACCCCCTTACAGCTTATTCGATACCGTAGAGATTTTGTAGTGATCATTAATTGGGGCTGGCAAGTTAGTTCAGAGGATGGCGTTAGCATCACTTATCCTCACATTCATCTTGGCGGTGTGTTCGATGCTTGGTTGCTTGCAAAAATTCGCGATTACGGATGGCTACTAAACCAAGGCGGACGTATCAAAGGGATCGATGTCGCAACGGCGATAATAAACAGCGTCCCGGCCCACTTGTTCAAAGCTGAAGAGGGCAATATGGGGAAACTCATGAGAATACAGTTGCCTGGTGAGATGCCGAAGAGCGCGCCACACTACGAAGAGATGAAGGATGAAGATGAGCGTTACATGGAGTTCAAGCAGCGAGTCCTTGCTCTTGGATTGCGGGAGACCTTCTTGGAAATCTGTAGGTTGGAGGGGTGCGAGACAGCTGACGCGCGCGTTGGAACTGAATATCCCCAACAATGCAGTAATTTGGGGAATGTAACCCTGCCGAACGGGCTTCCTTTTCAGCTAATCGCGGGGCCGAAGCCGGAACACTGGCTGCGAACCAAGGGAGACAGCTCACTTAGACGAGTTGCTGTGCTTTGGCTCGGCGTTAAGCTAGAGTGGAAACTTTTTTCGGGCCGAAAGGGGCTGTGGACTTTGGTGGGCCAAGGTAAGAAGCCTGACTCGGAATATGAACAAATTCAAAGTTTTCTGCAAACAGCACACTTTCTGGAAGAGGTCGCGGACAGCTAGAAGCGAGGAACGACCGAGGAGCCGATGTTGTTTCTTGCTCTGTGAAAAACTCGCTGTATCTCTTCGGTGTATTCCGCGCCGGAGACGTGTCGGATTACCGAAAGCAGACGGTCTGTGCTGGTGACCAAAAGTTCGACCTCGCGAGCTATATTTATGACTTCATAGCCGTCCCGGTGGCGACGCACATTGACGACGTAACCTAAGCATGAGGGCTCAAAATCTAGGAAGGAAACGGCAATGGTCGCTGATTCTCTGTCTTTAAAGATGCCGTTTAGCACAGGTAAGGTTAGTCGGTCCGACGTAATTCGGACCACCTCAAACGGCAACTCAGCGTCACCATCGAAATATTTCGGCATGAATTCACGATGTAATAGAAATGTGACAAGCTACAGAAGAATTTTGTAGATGTCCAGCAACTTCTACTCACTCTCCCAGTGGTACGCGGATGAGTCAGTGGGCCTGACCTTTCAAGGGCTCGAGCATGAGGCAGTGAGTGGAGTTGTGCGTGCACTGACCGATGCTGACAGGAGACCGAAAATGGCACGGGCACGAGTACTGGGAGACGGGAAAACAAAAACGCCAACCTGCATGGGTTGGCGTTTTGTCGGGGATGTTCTTGGTGGCCCGGGGCGGAATCGAACCACCGACACAAGGATTTTCAATCCTCTGCTCTACCAACTGAGCTACCAGGCCAAGGACCAAGATTATAGCAGACCTCCCCCGGGGTTTGGCAAGAGGCAAGTTGCCTCTTTTATTGACAGCAATATTTTCGAGGTATAAATTTGTCCTTTTCGCCATATCTTGATGGGACTGCAATGAAAAAGACTCTCTGCGCGCTGGTAGCGTGCGTTGCCGCAGGCTGGGCTCACGGGGCGGCGTTGACGCCGGTACAGGCGCAGATGCGCGAAATCTACCAGGAGCTGGTGGAGACCAATACCACCAATTCTGCCGGTTCATGCACCGTGGCTGCCCAGAAAATGGCCAAACGGCTCAAGCAGGGCGGTTTCAAGGATAGCGAAATGCAGATCATCGTGCCGCCCGGTGGCCCGACCAAGGGCAATCTGGTGGTGCGCCTGAAAGGCGATGGTAGCCGCAAGCCTTTGCTGCTGCTGGCCCACATCGATGTGGTGGAAGCCAACCGTGCCGACTGGGTGCGCGACCCATTCAAGCTGATCGAGGAAGACGGCGTGTTCTATGCGCGTGGCGCTTCCGACGACAAGGCCATGGCCACTTCCTTTGTGGCGAATATGCTGCGCTACAAGAAAGAGAAGCTGGCGCCCAAGCGCGACATCATCATGGCGCTGACCTGCGACGAAGAGATGGTGCCGACTGAATTCGATGGCGCGGAATACCTGTTCAAGCACCACCGCAAGCTGATCGATGCTGAAATCGCCCTCAACGAAGGCGGCAGCGGCCTGCTGGACAAGAACGAAAAGCCGGTGCGCCATGGCATACAGGCTGGTGAAAAGATTTACCAGTCCTTCCAGTTCGAAGTGACCAATCCTGGTGGCCATAGCTCCGTACCACGGCGCGACAATGCCATCTATCGCCTGTCGGAAGGCCTGAGTCGCCTCGGCAAGTTCGATTTCCCGTTCCGCCTGTCCGACGTGACGCGCGCCTTCTATGAGCGCATGTCCAGCATCGAGCAGGGGCAGGTGGCCGCCGATATGAAGGCCATCCTGCAGGACCCGCCAGACATGGCTGCGCTCGAGCGCCTGTACGCCGTCAGCCCGGCACACAACGCTACCGTGCGTACCACCTGCGTCGCCACCAAGGTGGATGCCGGCCACGCGGATAACGCCCAGCCGCAGCGCGCCCGTGCCAACGTGAATTGCCGCATCCTGCCGCAGGAAACCGTGGCCGAAGTGGAAGCCACGCTGAAGCGCGTGGTGGCCGATGAGCAGATCCGCATTACCCGCATCGGCGATGGTGAGGGCGCACCGATCCCGCCGCTGACGCCGGAGCTGATGAAGGCCATCGAGGAAACCAGCAACCAGATGTGGCCCGGCGTGCCGGTGATTCCCACCATGTCCACCGGCGGCACGGATGGCCGCTTCCTGAATGCGGGCGGCATCTGGACCTATGGTGTGAGCGGCATGTTTGCCGGTCCCGAAGGCAGTGGCGCGCACGGTCTGAATGAGCATATCCGTGTGAAGTCGCTGTACGACGGACAGGAGTTCCTGTACCGCCTGGGCAAGCGACTGGCGACGGAATAAGACAACGGCCCGGTGAAAACCGGGCCGTTTTTACTGCTGCCTGCGTTTTATTCGGATACCAGTATCCGCCAGCGCCATGGCTTGAGCTGAGCCGGACCTTCATCACCGGCCAGCTTGTACTTCTGCGGCGAGCCGGTCAGGTTGACGATCACGCGCACGCTGTTCTTGCCCTGTTCGCGTTTGAAGGCAAACAGCTGTTCGTTGCCCACGTCGAGCATCTGCAGCGGGCCGCCAGCGGCGCCATTCCACAGCGCCGGATTGGCTTTCTTGAGCTGGTTCAGGCCCGTGTAGAAGCCTTCCAGTTCATAGGTCTTCCATTCGATAGGATCTTTCTCGAAGAATTCCAGGCGCTTTTCCAGACGCGATTCCTGACCGTTGTAGATCATCGGTATGCCGGGCAGGGTGTAGCTCAGTACCGCCATGGCGCCATAGGCGGGGCCATACAGCTCCTTGTCCGTGCCCTGCCACGAGTTGACGTCGTGGTTGGCCGTGAATTCCAGACGGTAGGCATCGCGGCCGTAGGTCTTGGGCGGTTTGGCGAGGAAGTTGCGCAGATCGGCAGCATTGGCTTCGCCTTTGCCTATCTTGATCATCATGTTACTGAGCGGCCAGTCGTAGCTGGCATCGAAGGCATGCTCGTGCAGCTCTGGCTGATCCCACTCGGCCAGCAGGAACACCGGTTTGATCTTGTTGAGTTCCGTGCGCAGCTGATTCCAGAACGGCGTCGGAACCAGACCGGCGGCATCGCAGCGGTAGCCGTCGATGTCGGCTGCGCGTACCCAGTAGGCCATGGCGTCCGTCATGGCTTTCCACAGCGCCTTGTTGGTGAAATCGAGGCCGATCACATCGGTCCATTCTTCCATTTCACCCGCTTCGTTCTTGAAGGTGACGGAGTAGATTTCACCCTTGTCGTTCTTCTTGAACCATTCCGGATGTTCGCTGGCCCACTTGTTATCCCACGACGTGTGGTTGCCCACCCAGTCCAGCATCACGCGCATGCCCAGCGCGTGCGCCTGCTTCACCAGCTTGCGCAAATCGTCCAGCGTGCCGTAGTCGGGATTCACGCTCAGGTAATCGCGCACAGCATAGTGGCTACCCAGACTGCCTTTGCGGTTCTTCTCGCCCAGCGGGTGGATGGGCATCAGCCAGACAGCTTCCACGCCCATGGCTTTCAGGCGCGGCAGCTGGGCCGTGACGGCATTCAGCGTACCTTCCTTGCTGAACTGGCGCACGTTGACCTGATAGATGTTGGCGCTGCGCGTCCACGCCGGATGCTTGACGGTGCTGGTTTCGGCATGGCTGATGGCCGGCACCGGGCCGAGTAGCAGGGCCGCCAGCGGCAGCAGGGTAGCAAGCTTTTTCATGGGTCTCCTTAGTTTTTCAGCGTGCGTTCGAATAGCTGGTAGATGCGGCGATATTCATCGTACCAGCTTTCGGGATGGACGAAGCCGTGCCGTTCCAGCGGATACGAGGCCAGCTCCCAGTGATCTTTTTTCAGTTCGATGAAGCGCTGCGCCATGCGCACCGAGTCCTGATAGAACACGTTATCGTCGATCATGCCGTGGGCGATCAGCAGATGGCCCTGCAGCTTGTCGGCGTACTCGATAGGCGAGGAGACCTTGTAGGCTTGCGGATCGAGTTCCGGCGTATTCAGGATGTTGGCCGTGTATTCGTGGTTGTAGGTGGTCCAGTCGGTGACGGGACGCAGCGCTGCGCCAGCCTTGAACTGTTCCGGTGCGCGCAGCAGCGCCATGAAGGTCATGAAGCCGCCATAGCTGCCGCCGTAGATGCCGACCTTGCTGGCATCGCCCTGATGCTGGGCCACCAGCCAGTTCAGACCATCGATGTAGTCTTCCAGTTCCGGATGGCCCATCTGGCGGTAGATGGCGGTGCGCCAGTTGCGGCCGTAGCCGAGCGAGGCACGGTAGTCCATGTCCAGCACGATGTAGCCTTTTTCCACCAGCAGGTTGTGGAACATCTGCTCGCGGAAGTAGACAGGATAGCGCTGGCTGGCGTTCTGCAGATAGCCGGCGCCATGCACGAACATCACGATAGGATATTTTTTGCCGGCTTCCAGCGTGGCCGGACGATACAGCTTGGCCCACACGGGATCGGCGCCGTGGGTGGACGGCACGGCCACGATCTGCGGCATGATCCATTCGCGCGCCTTGTAGTCCGGTGTGCGCACATCGTTGAGGGTAGTCACGGCACCGCCGCTGCTGGATACGCTGGCCAGACGGGTAGGAATGTAGGCGCTGGAATGGCGCAGCAGCAGCTTGCGGCCATCGGGCGACAGGCTGTAGCTTTCCACGCCGCCCAGTGCCGTCAGTTCGCGCAGGCTGCCATCGCGCACCGTGCTGGCGCAGACTTCATAAGTGCCCGGCAGTTTGGGGTTGCACAGGAAGTAGGCGATGCTGCCATCGGCATTCCATTCGATATTGCTGGCTTCCCATTTGCCGCTGGTGAGGGCGCGGGTCTTGCCGTCGGCACTACGCAGGTAGATGTGGGCATAGCCGCTTTCTTCCGACTGATACCACAGCGTGCTGTGGTCAGGCAGCCAGCCGAAATCGTTGTAGCGGTTGTTGACCCAGGCGCTGTCGCTCAGGCGGTGCAGCGGCTCCAGTTTGGCCTTGGCCAGATCGACGCTGGCGATCCAGCGGTCCTTGTTGTCGATGGCTTGCGCCATCACGGCCACGCGGGCGCCGTTGGCGCTCCACTGGATTGCGTGTTCGCCAGCCTCGAAGCGCACCTTGCGGTTGCCTTTGAGGGCGTCCAGATGCTGGGCGCTGCGCAGTTCGGCCAGCGGATCGGTGGCGATACCGGGCAGGTCGGCCAGCGACAGCTCGGTGACTTTGCGCGTGGCCAGTTCCACCAGCTTGAGTTGCTGTTCCAGCGGGCCCGCTTCGCTGACGCGCTTGCGTTCATCGTCGCTCTCTTCGTAGCCCGATTCGGTCACGTATTTCGGCATCTTGCCGACGCGGCGTTTGTCGCCGTCCTTGGCGCTGGTGATCACCAGCAGGTAGCGGCCGTCCGGCGACAGGGCGCTGGCGTCGATCACCACTTTTTCGCCCAGATACACGGGCAGCGGGGCACGCGTGGCATCGCCGTTACGCTCGGCATTGCGCTGATCGCGCAGGGCGTCGCGTTCTTCTTTCAGGCGGCTCAGGGTGGAGCTCAGGCGCAGTTGCAGGTCGCGGCGGAAATCGGCCTCGGGCGCCGCGTCGGGATCTTTTGCCGCGCGCAGCAGGGCCAGCGGCGCGATCAGGCGCTCGCTGCGGCTCCAGCTAAACCAGTCCTGTCCTACGCGGAACTGCACATGGTTGCCGTCGGCCGCATATTGCGCCGCAGCAGCCGGGGTGCTGCCCCGTACGATCTGGGTCAGGGCGCCCGTCTTCAGATCGCGTTCGAACAAATCTCCGTTGCGCAGCACAATCGCGCGCGTGCGCTCGCGGTTGTAGATCGGGTTAGCGCTATCAAGTCCGGCCAACTGGCTGGTGGCGATGGCCTTGGCATTGCCGCTCGCATCCAGTGTCAGGGTGTCGCGCACGGGCGAGCCGCTGCGTTTCTGTTTGAAGTAGATCTGGCGGCTATCCCAGCCCCACCATGCTGCTTCGACAGGATTGCCTATCCAGTCCGGATTGGCCATGGCCTGTTCCAGCGTGATCGGGGTAGGGGTGGCGCCCGCGTGCGGGGCCAAGGTGGCGCTTATTGTGGCGGCCAGGAAAGTTAGAACAAAACGCATCGTTAGCTTTGCTGTGAGGTTGGTCCAGGGAGCGTGCCGGATCACGGCACGGTCTGGATTCTAGCCCAAGCGCGTTAGCGAAGCTATATTGTCGTTACGACTACGAAAAAGCTGTGATAAACAGCCTTGCGTTACAGCTATTACGATATAAACCGTTTATATCAATTCTGGCGATGCCTGACTCAGGCGGGCGAGTAGAATCCTGTGTAGGCGGCTACCGGCGGTCGCGCAGCCGGCGTGTCGTCCTGGCCTGCGGCATGGTCTTCCTGCGCCAGAAACTGGCTGCCGATTTCGAACCATTCTTCGCTGGAAATCACTTTCTGTGCCAGTGGCAAGAGTTCCTGCTCTTCCTTGTCGAGCCGGGTCAGCAGATTCTGGCAGTACAGATCGATGGTGCGGCACAAGAACTTGCCATGGCTGGCGCTGCGGCGCATGGCGCGGCGCAGGCATTTATTGACGGCATTGAGCATGGCGCGGCCTATGCGGCTCAGGGTTTCCAGATCTTTCACCAGTGCAGCGCTGTTGGCGTCGGCAGCTTTGATGGCGGGCAGCAAGCAGGCTTCCACTTTGCGCTGGTGGCGCGTTTCGGCAAAGGTGATGAGTTCCTGTAACTGGCCCTGAATATGCACAGGATCGATTTCCTGCGGGCGGCGGGCTATGCTTTGCACGTAGTGCAGCATGCGCGCGATAAAGTGGCGTTCTTTTTTCTGTTCTATCGATAGTGTCAGCAAGACATAGGTAGCAGTGAGCATGGCGTTTCCCGTATTTCATCAGACTTCGGTAGCACGGTTGGTGTCGCGCCCGAGGTGGAGACCAATACCTTAGCGGCGGACGGGACTCATACAACGTCGATTTACAATTGCTCACAAGTAGTCGTGAGGCAATACGACAGCGTTACGATCGTTACCGGCGGGCTGCTCTGCTGCGCTGTTCTTGCCGGTGAGAATTACGCGCAAATATTTTCTCTGAGTCGTAGATTATGCACCCGTGTTCGCTGGACGTGGCAGATTTGCCAGCATTGATACAAAATTTTTTTCGCTGTCTGTGCCCGCTGGAAATCACGATAAAATAGCCCTCTGCAAGTTAATACCGGAGCCTGTTTGTCCCGCGTTGCCCCATTTGTTCGTCGCCTACGTGGCGTGCTGCCCGCCCTGTGGCTGGTGGGCGGGTTGGCGCACGCCGCGTGCAGCCGGCCCATCGTGGCGCCCGTGGCGCCCACCGGCTTTAGCGTGATCGTCAAGGATAACCAGGTGAGTGGTGCTTTTCCGGAAGCACTGCGTGAGCTCGGGCGGCAATATGGCTGCGAGTTCGTCTTCCCCGTGGTGCCGCGCGCGCGCAGCACTTATATGTTCCTGAATTCGGCCGAATCAGACTTGCTGCTACCGGCCTCGCGTAGCGAGGAGCGCGACCGGCAGGCCGAGTTTATTCCTATGATGAAACTGAAGATGGCGCTGATCAGCAACCGCCACAGCCCCGTGCGCAGCAGCAGCGTAGCCG
Organism: Pseudoduganella danionis; assembly: GCF_009720775.1. GTDB lineage: Bacteria > Pseudomonadota > Gammaproteobacteria > Burkholderiales > Burkholderiaceae_D > Rugamonas > Rugamonas danionis. The sequence goes on along the minus strand of NZ_WNKW01000006.1, from coordinate 126,728 downwards.
AGCTGCTGGCCCACCCAGAATGGCGCGGCGCCGTGGTGCGCAGCTATGTGTTTGGTAACGAATACAACAGCCTGATCGAGAAACTTGATGCACAGCATAGAATCTCCTATGTCGCTGCCCCGCTGATGGTGGCCAGGATGATGAAAGTGGGGCGGGTGGACTTTACCGTGGTGGCGCCGACCATCTTCTTCAGCTCGCTTTCCGAGGATGCCGCGCTGGCAAGCTTTGCCAGCGAAGTGCAGGTGGCGACGCTGGACGGCTTGCCACCGGCCGAGAGTGGCATCTATCTGTCGCAGAAATCGCTGAGTGCAGCCGACCGTGACATCCTGCGCCAGTTATTGCGCCAGGCGGCCAAAGGGACGGTGTGGAAGTGGTTCCAGCACTATTACCCGCCCGAGATCGCTGCATATGCCATGCGGCCGCACTAGCCGCCATCCTGTCCTGGCGGTATCCAAGTATCGCTAAGTAACAAATGCAGCGGCGCTTTGATTGCTGCACCGCACTCTTGGTATCATGCGAGCCAGCCGGCCACGAGCCGGCCTCTTCTTACAATGTCGGAGATCACCGAATGAAACTACCTTTGTTGCTACTGGGCACCGCTTTGGCCGCCTCCAGTGCTACCGCCGCGCCGCGCGGCTTCACCGTGGAAGATCTGGTGCGCATGGAGCGCGTGGGCAGCCCGGTGCTGTCGCCAGATGCCAGCCGCGTGCTGTACACGGTACGCGCCACCAATATGGACAAGAACCGCGGTAACACCCAGTTGTGGCTGCTCGACCTGCGTGCGCCCAAGGCAGCACCGGTACGCCTGACCCAGGCTGAAGCCAGCAGCACGGATCCGGAGTGGTCGCCGGCCGGTGATGCTATCTACTTCCTGTCGGCCCGTTCGGGCTCGCAGCAGGTCTGGCGTCTGCCGCTGGCCGGTGGCGAAGCCGTGCGCGTGACGGATCTGCCACTCGATGTGGAGAACTTCCGCTTGTCGCCACAGGGTGATCGTCTGGCACTGAGCCTGGCCGTGTTCCGTGACTGTGCCGATCTGGCCTGCACCAAATCGCGTCTCGACGCGCAAGGCAAGAACAAGGCTAGCGGCAAAGTGTATGACCGTCTGTTTGCGCGCCACTGGGATACCTGGGCCGATGGCCGCAACAATGTGCTGTATGCGGCGCCTATCGATGCCAGCGGCAAGGTCACGGCCCAGCCGGTCAGCCTGTCGGGCACGCTCGATGGCGATGTGCCGTCCAAGCCTTTCGGTGACCATGACGATTACCACTTCAGCCCGGACGGCAAGACGGTAGTGTTCTCGGCCCGCATCGCCGGCAAGACGGAAGCCTGGTCGACCAACTTCGATATCTACACGGTGCCAGCCACGGGCGGCGCCCCCGTCAATCTGACGGCGGAAAATCAGGCCTGGGACAGCAAGGCGATCTATTCGCCGGACGGCCGCACGCTGGCCTATCTGGCCATGGACAAGCCGACCTTTGAAGCGGACCGCTTCCATCTGGTGCTGATCGATGTAGCGACCGGCAAGAAGCGCACGGTCGCCGATAGCTGGGACCGTTCCATCGCCGACTATCGCTGGAGCCCGGACAGCAAGACCGTGCTGGCCACGGCTGACGACGTTGGCCAGCACCGTTTGTTCGCCATCGATGCGGCCAGCGGCAAGGTCACGCCCCTGAGCGGCAATGGCTATGTGAGCGGCTTCGACGTGGTGCGCGACACCATCGTGATGGCGCAGGCCAGCCTGACTTCGGGCGCGCAGCTGTACAAATTCAAACTGGGTGGCACGGCCGACAAAGCCCAGCAACTGACCCAGCTGAATGCGCAGGCGCTGGCCGATGTGAAGTTCGGCGAGTACGAGCAGTTCTCGTTCAAGGGCGCCAATGGCGACACCGTGTATGGCCACGTGATGAAGCCATGGAATGCCGAACCGGGCGTGAAATATCCGGTGGCCTTCCTGGTGCACGGCGGCCCGCAGGGCAGCTTCGGCAATTCGTGGAGCTATCGCTGGAATCCGCAGGTGTATGCGGGTGCCGGCTATGCCACCGTGTTCATCGACTTCCACGGTTCGACCGGTTACGGCCAGAAGTTCACGGATTCGATCAGCGGCGACTGGGGTGGCAAGCCGCTGGAAGACCTGCAGAAAGGTCTGGCGGCCGCAGTGGAAAAATTCCCGTGGCTGGACCGCGAGCGTAGCTGCGCACTGGGCGCTTCTTACGGCGGCTTCATGATGAACTGGATCGCCGGTAACTGGTCCGACGGCTTCAAGTGCATCGTTAACCACGATGGCGTGTTCGATACGCGCGGCATGGCTTATTCGACGGAAGAAATCTGGTTCACCGAATGGGAAAACGGCGGCCCTTACTACGAGGTGCCGCAACTGCACGAGAAGTTCAATCCTGCGCTGACCGTGAAAAACTGGAAGACCCCTATGCTGGTGGTGCAGGGCGATCTGGACTTCCGCATTCCGACCGCACAGGGCCTCGGTACGTTCACGGCGCTGCAGCGCCGTGGCATTCCGAGCAAGCTGCTGATGTTCCCGGATGAGAACCACTGGGTGCTCAAGCCGGCCAACTCGGTGCTGTGGCATCACACGGTGATCGACTGGCTCGACACGTATCTGAAGAAATAAGCTGAAAAAATCAGCCGACCCGACGATCCCTATCCAACGCCCGCACCCGCGGGCGTTGTCCCTTGCAAGGAAAAACATGAAAAAGACTTTCATCGCTGCCAGCATAGCGCTGATGCTGGCCCAGTTGCACGGCAATGCCATCGCTGCACCGGCTGCCCGTGCCGAAAACGCCTACCTGTCGCAGCAAGATGCAGCGGCCCGTTCGGCCCGCGTAGCCAATGTCGATTACACACTGGACTTCACACTGACGGGTGGCGAACGCTTTAGCGGCAGCACCACGCTGCAGTTCGATCTCAATGATGCCAGCGCGCCGCTGACCATCGATCTCGATAAAGCCACCGTACACAGTGTCAGCGTCAACGGCAAGGTCGTGCCTACCCAGTACAACCAGTGGTTCGTTACCATTGCTGCCGCTGATCTGGTGGCGGGCCGTAACACCGTCACCATCAGCTACGAGCGCCTGCACAGCACCAATGGCGAAGGCCTGCACCGCATGGTCGACCCGGTCGATCAGCGCGTCTACACCTATACCCACTTCGAGCCGGCGGCTGCGCACCAGATGTTCCCGTCGTTCGACCAGCCCGACCTGAAAGGCACTTATGCAATTACTGTCAGCGTGCCGGCCGACTGGGTAGTGTCGTCCACCAAGCGCGAAAGCGGCATCGAAGATCTGGGTGCCACGCGGCGCTGGACCTTCCCGCGCACCAAGCGCCTGAGCAGCTACAACTTCTCCATGCACGCGGGCCCGTACAAGGTATGGGAAGACGGCAGCGCCAAATATCCTATGCGGCTGTTCGCGCGCCAGTCGGTGGCCAAGCAGGTCGCGCCGCAGGACTGGTTCAAGTACACCCGTCAGGGTCTGGCCTTCTTCGACGAGTATTTCGGCCTGCCTTACCAGTTCGAGAAATACGACCAGTTGCTGGTGCCGGACTTCCTCTACGGTGCGATGGAAAACGCCGCCGCCGTGACGTTTGCCGAAGGCGGCTTCCTGCACCAGAGCGAAATGACGGCGGCCCAGCGCCAGAGCCTGGCCGGCGTGATCATGCACGAAATGGCGCACCAGTGGTTCGGCGATCTGGTCACCATGAAGTGGTGGAACGGCCTTTGGCTGAACGAAAGCTTCGCTTCCTTCATGGGCACGCTGGCCACGGCCGAAGCGACCGAGTTCACCAACGCCTGGCAGGGCTTTTACTCGGGCGGCAAGCAGGCTGCGTATGTGCAGGACCAGCGCGTGACGACGCACGCGATCGAAACCCCGGTCCCTTCGACGGCGAATGCCTTCGATAACATCGATGCGATCACTTATTCCAAAGGCGCGTCCACGCTCAAACAGTTGCGCCACCTGCTCGGTGAGGAAACCTTCCGTCAGGGCGTGCACAACTATCTGGTCAAATACTCCTACCAGAACGCCAAGCTGGATGACTTCATCGGCAGTCTGGGCGAGGCGGCCAAACGTGACCTGAGCGGCTGGACCAAGCAGTGGCTGTATGAACCGGGCGTAAATACCATCGCAGCCGATTTCAGTTGCGCCGGCGGCAAGATCAAGCAGTTCACGCTGCGCCAGAGCGCGGCCAGTGCGGCCATGCCGACGCTGCGCGAGCAGCGCGTGCAGATTGCCCTGTTCAAGCTGACGCCGCAAGGTCTGGCACTGAGCAAAAATCTGGCCGTGACCTATCAGGGCGCGGCAACCAAGGTGGCGGCGCTGCAGGGCGCGGCCTGCCCTGATCTGGTCTATCCCAACTATCAGGACTGGGGCTATGCCCAGGTGCAGCTCGATGCCCGCTCGTTTGCAACGGCGCAGGCCAATCTGAGCAAGGTGGCCGACCCTATGCTGCGCTCCATGCTGTGGCAAAGCCTGTGGGACAGCGTGCGCGCTGCCCAACTGCCGCTCGATGACTTCCTCAAGACGGTGCTGGCGAATGCCCCTGCCGAGAAGGATTACACGCTGCTCGGCGATGTGACGGGCAAGCTGCGCATGGCCAAAGCCTATCTGGACGAGATGGGGCCGGAAGTGGCGGCCTACCGCAACAAGGTGCTGCCGCAGCTGGAACAGATGGCCTATAAAGCCAGCGTGGCAGCGCAGGGCGATAACAACTTCCAGCGCCGCTGGTTCGGTACCTTCCTCGGTCTGGCCAGTACGCCGGCCGCGCTGGCGCAACTGGCTGATATCCTGAGCGGCAAGCAGGTGGTGCCGGGCCTGAACGTGGGGCAGGATTTGCGCTGGGAGATCGTAACGCGCTTGAACCGCTACGCCTATCCCGGTGCAGCAGCCTTGCTGGCGGCCGAGCAGACGCGTGACCCGTCCGATGCGGGCCAGCTAGCTGCCGTGGCAGCAACGGCGGTGCAGCCTGATGCGGCCGTGAAGACTGAATGGCTGGGCAAGATCCATGATCTGCAGACCAAGCTGCCGTTCTCGAAAGTGCGCAAGGCGATGGAAAATCTGTATCCGGCCGAGCAGCGCGCACTGGCCGAGCAGACAGCCGCCCAGCGTCTGGCCACGCTGGCACAGGTGGACCAGAGCGCCGGTCCCGTGTTCATGCGTACCTATGCCAACGCCTTGCTGCCAACGGCGTGCACGCCGGCCAGCGTAGCGCGCTTGCAAACGGTGCTGGATCAGACCAAGACGCTGTCGGCCGGCACCATGCGCTCGCTGCTGGTCGCCCATCAGGAAGACCAGCGCTGCGTGGCCATCAAGCAGAAGCTGATCAAGTAAGCCTAGCCTGTATAACAAGAACAGAAGCCAGCCGCAAGGCTGGCTTTTTTTTTGCCGATAGGCGGCGGACGGCTCAGACGCTGGCCGCGTCGTGCTGGGCGATCCAGCGCTGCAGCTCGCGGCCGAACACGCGCGTGCGCGCCGTATCGACCTGACGCTTTTTATAGGCATCGTGGCTGGCCGGCCCCGTCAGGCTGCGCTGGTAGCTATCGGCATCCATCAGCTGGATTTCGTATTCGAAGAAGAAGCCCACGTCATAGTCCTGCTCAGGCGCGGCATCGAGCTGCTGCACGTGGATCATCTTGCGCACGGTGACTTGCACGCTGTTGTAGCCAGTGCCGGAATGGGGATTGTCGCAGCGGGTGAGTGGCTGCGCCTGTTCGGACAGTTCGGCATCCATCTGGCGCAACAGCTCGCACGGATAGCCTTCGCTGGCTGCAATCCGGCTGCGGTATTTATTGAAGATGATTTTGGCAGCATCCAGATCGAGCAGGGTGTTGCGTGTGCGGCCAGCATCGACATTGGTCACGGACAGCAGGTGCGAACGCTGCAGTGCGCGCAGCGCCAGCAGGCATTCGAAACGGGTGGCAAATACGAGGCGCACGCCCAGATGGTCGAAGATGTCGGCAGCCAGATAGGCCGCCTTCTGCAACAGTTTGAGCAGTATGCTGTTGCGGCCCTTGTTGTTCTTGCGGTCGTAGTGCAGCAGCGGCAAGCAGATTTCGCCATCGGTCAGGAAGTAGTGCTCGCCGTCGCTGCGGATCACTTCATCGAGCGAACCGAATACCTGGCTGCGGATGGCGTGGAAATGGCGCAGCTTGAGATTGTTATCGATGTAGAAAATCCCGTGCATCACCTTCAGCACGGCGCAGGCCCACATGCGACGCAGATCGACCTGCTGGCCGCGCAGCGAGGCGTACACCAGCAATTGCAGCGGGTCCTTGGGCGTGCGTACGTCGGGCGGTATCAGCGCGGCCTGCTGCGGCGTGAGAAAGTTCTGGCAAATGAATTCCACTGCTTCGGCGTGGGCCTGCAGGATGAGGCGCGGTGCAGCCGGCTGGTCCAGATCGAAACCATATTCGCGCACGAACTGGCGCGCATCGTGGAGATTGCGCAACGCCAGCGCACCGAGATCGATGGCGGAAACGCCGTTGGCGATGGCGTTCAGATAGCTCCAGTTGAGTGAGAACTTGCCCTTGCTTTGAAGAGTGGGGATCAGGGTCGGCATGGCAGCGATGGCGTGCGGCGATAAACCAGTATCGCAGTCCCCACAGGCAGCGTCAATGCTGCACCGCGGTAGTGCAAAAACACGGCAGCGCCTGTGCTGGTTGCCGCGCTATGGATTTCGTGTCAGTATTGCCGCGCGGGTAAACACGCATTTAAAACGCATAATACGGAGACCGACTTGAAAAACACCATGTTCATCTGCTCACTGCTAGCTGCTGCCACTGCGCATGCCGGCAATGGGCCGGAGTTCGATGCCAAGCACTTGTCGCAGGACGTGAAGGTGCTGGCGTCGGATGAATTCGAAGGACGCGGGCCGAACACGGCCGGCGAAAACAAGACTGTGGCTTTTCTGATCGAGCAGTTCAAGGCGGCAGGTCTGCAGCCGGCCGGCGATCTGCTCAAGGGCCAGAAGAATGTACGCAGCTGGACGCAGGATGTGCCGCTGGGCCGTTTCGAAATCAAAGGCCCTGTCAAGCTGCAGTTGCATGACGCTAAAGGCAATCAGGAGCTCAAACAGGGCGACGACATGGCGGTGCGCGCAGCCATGAACGGCAGCAAAAAAGTCGATTTCCGTAATGCGCCGCTGGTGTTCGTCGGCTATGGCGTGAATGCGCCCGAGCGCAAATGGGATGACTTCAAAGGCTTCGATCTGCGCGGCAAACTGGCCGTGGTGCTGATCAATGATCCTGACTTTGAAACGGGCACGGGCGACTTCGGCGGCAAGGCCATGACCTACTACGGCCGCTGGACCTACAAGTATGAAGAGATGGCTCGGCGCGGCGCGCTGGGCACCATCATCGTGCATGAAACGGCACCCGCATCGTATGGCTGGGCCACGGTCAAAAACTCGAACACCAACGTGATGTACGACATCGTGCGCAAGCAGCCAGCGCTGGCCCATGCATCGATGGAAGCGTGGATACAGCGTGATCTGGCAGTCGATCTGTTCAAGCGTGGCGGGCAGGATTTCGAAGCCCTCAAGAAACAGGCGCAGACGCGCAACTTCAAACCGGTGCAACTGCAGGGCGTGACGCTGACGGCAAGCTATGCGGTCGATGCCCAGACCATCGTCTCGAAAAACGTGGCGGGTCGCGTGGTGGGCAGCGCCCATCCCGAGCAGACCGTGATGTATAGCGCGCACTGGGATCACCTCGGTGTGGGCCTGCCGGACGCCAAAGGCGACAAGATCTACAACGGTGCAGTGGACAATGCCACCGGCATCGCCGCGCTGCTGGAACTGGCGCGTGCCTATGGCAAGGCGCCGGCACCACAGCGCAGCGTGCTGTTCCTCGCCGTGACGGCGGAAGAAAAAGGCTTGCTCGGTTCCGAGTACTACGCGGCCTATCCGCTGTATCCGCTGGCGGAAACGGTGGGCGCCATCAATATGGATGCCCTGAGCCCGTATGGTCCGGCACGCAACTTCACCATCTCCGGCAGCGCCAAGCTCGATCTGCTCGACCAGCTGATCGCCAAGGCCAAGCAGTACGACATGGTGTACGCACCGGATCCGAAACCGGAAGCGGGCCACTTCTTCCGCTCCGACCACTTCCCGCTGGCCAAGCGCGGCGTGCCGGCGATTTCCTTCGGCTCCGGCGATGACTGGATCGATGGCGGTCTGGCCGCTGGCCACAAATCGGAAGAAGACTATGTGGTGAACAACTACCACCAGCCTTCGGACGAGTGGAAAGCCGAGTGGCCGTTCACCGGCATGGCACGTGATCTGGGCCTGCTGTATGGTCTGGGACGCGATCTGGCCGAGTCCAAGGATTGGCCGAACTGGGCGCAGGATGCCGAGTTCCGCATCATCCGCGATGCCAGTGCCAGCAAGCGCCGCTAGACTGGGCCTGCCTTAGACCCCAAGACCACCAGATATCTGGTGGTCTTTTTTTTCGCCCCGCAGTGTGCGATGACGGTAGCGCCTAGTGAGCGGGCGCGCCGATATGCGTGGCGAGGAAGGCTTCGATCTGGCGCCACAGGTCTATGCGTGGCCGCTGGGTCTTCCAGTCTTCGACCGTGGTGCTGTAGTCCAGCCATTGCACGGGCGCTTGATGCGCCTGCATTGCTTCGTACAGCTTGCGGCCCTGCTGGTAGTCGAAGCGTTCGCTATCCTTGTCATAGGCCAGCAGCACGGGCTGGCGCAACTGCTGTAGGCGTTCGCTGTCAGGATCGTTGCGCGGCGTGACCAGGGCCGACCAACTGATGCCGCATTTGAACACTTGCGGCTGGTGCAGCAGGCTTTTCAGCGCAACATGGCCGCCGCTGCCGGCACCGGCGATGCAGACTCTGGCCGGATCGGTATATCCCTGTTTGGCGGCCCATTGCACGGCATCGGCCAGATCGGTGATGGCATCGGGCGTCTGGCCCGAGGCAGGGCTTTGCGCATGCAGCGCGCCGAAGCCGCTACTGCCGCGCGGGCTGACCTGGAGCACCGCGTAGCCGCGCGAGGCCAGGAACTGCACTTCGGCATTCCAGTCCCATAAGCCATTGCGCTCGGACATATTGCGGTTGTTCAGCAGCACGGTGGCAAACGGCTGCTTGCCCGCGTGTTTGGGCAAGGTCACGAACACGGGAATCATGCGGCCATCGCGCGCAGCAAAGCGCTCCATATTCATGCTCGACATGCGCTGCGGTGGCAGCTCGGGCATGGCACTGCCCAGCAAGTGCACGGCGCGGGTCTGGCTGTTGTACAGCAGATAGGCATGGCTCTGGATATCCGAATGGGTGTTGATCAGCACGTAGGGTGTCGTGCTCTGGCGTCCGCGCGAAATCAGGTTGACCAGACCGGGAAACTGTTCATCGATCTGCTGCTGCAAAGCCTTCATGGCAGGATCGAACCAGACCGTGGTGGCGGCATCCGTGTTGAAGCGGTAGCCCAGCATTTTGCGCTCACCGACGATGAAGCGGCCGTCCGTATCAAAGCCCGGTGCAACTATCATGGCCGGCTGCTGCAGTGCCTTGTTCTGTATGTCGTAGCGATAGACAGCGGCTTCGTCGCGCTGGTTGCGGGCACGCACGTATAGCTGGCCTTCCGCATACAGCAGCGGCTTGTAGCCATCGTTGTTGTTGAAGTCGCGGCTATCGAATTCGTTCCAGCTATCGCCGTCGCGGAAATAGCTGCGCATCAGTTCGTTGCGGCGTGCCACCACCACGCGTGGCTGGCCGTCGGCATCGATCAGCGTGTGATAGGTTTCGCTGGGCGCGCGGATATTGCTGATGCGCCCAGTGCGGGTACTCAGGCGCACCAATTCCGAATGGTCCAGATCGCGCGAGATCACATACATCTCGTCCTTGGGCCAGTTGGGAAAGCCGTCGAAGCTGGTCGGGCCGAAAAAATCGTATTTGATCTGGTAGCCATCGGCAAAACTGCGCGGCCTGTCGATGGTCGCGCGCAGCATGATACGGTTGCTGCCGTCGCGGTCTATCGCGTACAAGCCAGTCTGGCCGACTTCGCCGCCATGATCGATATTGACAGTGGTAAAGCCTATGCGCTCGTCGCTGAGCCAGAAGAAATGCTCGATATCGGCATTGTTGAAGTTGGCCACGGCGCGCGACTTCTGGCTTTCCGTGTCCAGTACGACCAGCATCATGCGGCCATGAGGGGATAGCCGGCGGATGGCGATAGAACGGCCATCGGGGGAAATGGCGGCGCCGCTGGTATCGGGGCGCTGGAAAAACTGCTCGACGGGAATCGGGCTGGCAGTTTGCGCCTGCGCGTTGCTGGTGACGAGGACTAAGGCGGATAGACTAGCAGCAAGCAAGCGCATGATAATTTTTAGATAACTGAATAAACGGCAACTTTATCGGGAAATTACCGTTGCAGCAATGCATGCGCTGAAAAAAACACCCGCGCCGCACACGCCTGCTGGTGGCGTGCGGGGCGCGGGCGTCGTGACCCGGAGGTGGCCCTAGCTTACAGGTAGCGCGACAGCAGGGCGCGGTCGTAAGCGGCGCCCAGTTCGATGCGCACGATGTGGCCGCTGCCGGCGGCCACGTTGATCTCATTGCCGTCGTCCGACAGCATGCGGTTCAGGGTGATGTCGTGGTTGCCGCTAGGGTGCATGACTTCGATCTTGTCGCCCACGCTGAAGCGGTTTTTCACATCCACGCGCGCCCAGCCGTTTTCGACGCCGATCACATCGCCCACGTACTGGCTGCGGTCGGCCTCGGACGCGCCGCGCATATAGTTCTGGTGCGCCTGCGTGTGATGGCGCTGGTAGAAACCGTCCGTGTAGCCACGGTTGGCCAGACCTTGCAACTGGCCCAGCAGGCTGATGTCGAACGGACGGCCAGCCACCGCATCGTCGATTGCGCGGCGATACACTTGTGCCGTGCGGGCCGCATAGAACAGCGACTTGGTACGGCCTTCCACTTTGAGCGAATTGACGCCTATCTTGACCAGACGCTCGATGTGCTCGACGGCGCGCAAGTCTTTCGAGTTCATGATGTAGGTGCCGTGCTCGTCTTCGATAATCGGCATTAGCTGGCCCGGGCGCTGGGCTTCTTCGATCAGGTAAGGACGGTCGGCCAGCGGATGGCGCGCTTCCTGATGCAGCGTCGAGAACGGGCGCGCGTCGGCTTCTTCGATGGCGCGCTGGAAGTTGAGCGGAATGACTTCCATGCGGCCCAGATCGCCGGTAGCGTCTTCGGCCGCGTTCTTCACCTGATAGTCCCAGCGGCAGGAATTGGTGCACGTGCCCTGATTCGGATCGCGGTGGTTGAAATAGCCGGACAGCAGACAACGGCCCGAATAAGCGATGCACAGCGCGCCGTGCACGAATACTTCGAGTTCCATTTCCGGGCACTGCTGGCGGATTTCCTCGATTTCGTCGAGCGACAGTTCGCGCGACAGAATCACACGGGTCAGGCCCATGCGGTGCCAGAACTTGACGTCGGCCCAGTTGACGGCATTGGCCTGCACGGACAGGTGCACGGGCACGTCCGGCCACTTGTCGCGCACCATCATGATCAGGCCGGGGTCGGCCATGATCAGCGCGTCCGGTTTCATGTTGATCACCGGCTCCATATCGCGCAGATAGGTTTTCAGCTTGGCGTTGTGGGCAAAGATGTTGCTGGCGACAAAGAACTGCTTGCCGCGTGCGTGGGCGCCGTCTATGCCTTCCTGCAGCGCATCCAGTGTCGAAAAGTCATTATTGCGCACGCGCAAGCTGTAGCGAGGCTGGCCCGCATACACGGCATCGGCGCCGTAATCGAAGGCGGCGTGCATTTTGGCCAGCGAACCGGCGGGCAGGAGGAGTTCGGGAGAGCTAAGCATGATAAAAAGAAGCGCGCAAAAGTGGCGGATCTTAGTGCCTTGCGTCCAGCCAGTCCTTGATCTGGATCAAAAAAGCCTACCTTGGGGTCAGGTCGGGCAAAGTGCAGGGGTCAGGTCGGGCATCGGTGCAGCCTCAAGCGGAAGTCTGCAGTTGAGGCCCGTTTGCCCGACCTGACACTGACACTTTGCCCGACCTGACCCCGCGGGTTTAGCTGCGGGCGGGGATGGTCAGGCCTTTGGCTACGGCCGGACGGGCGACGAAGGCGGCCAGCACGCGCTGTACTTGGGGGAAGCGGCTGATCTGCACCAGCTCGCCGGCGCCGTAGAATTCGATCAGGTTGCGGATCCACGGGAAGATGGCGATGTCGGCGATGGTGTACTGCTCGCCCATGATCCACTGGCGGCCCTGCAGGCGCTGCTCCAGCACGCCTAGCAGACGGCTGGCTTCGGCCACGTAGCGGTCGCGCGGGCGCTTGTCTTCGTATTCCTTGCCGGCGAATTTGTGGAAGAAGCCTACCTGACCGAACATAGGGCCGACGCCGCCCATCTGGAACATCAACCATTGCAAGGTTTCATAGCGCAGCGCCAGATCGTCGGGCAGCAGCTTGCCAGCCTTGGCGGCCAGATAGATCAGGATGGCCCCCGATTCCCACAGGCCCAGCGGCTGGCCGTTGGGACCATTCGGGTCGATGATGGCGGGAATCTTGTTGTTCGGGTTGAGCGAGAGGAATTCCGGCGATAGCTGGTCATTGCTATCAAAGCTGACCAGATGGGCTTCATAAGGCAGGCCCAGTTCTTCCAGTGCGATGGAAATTTTGACGCCGTTGGGCGTGGGCAGCGAGTATAGCTGGATGCGCTCGGGGAATTGCGCAGGCCATTTTTTGGTGATGGGGAAGTCAGCAAGAGTTGTCATGTCGGGTCCGTAGAAAACTGTTGAGCGGGAATTATCCACGGATTTGCCGAATGCTGCTGATGGTGCCCGCAAAGGCGGGCACCGCAGGGTATAGCCTTAGCGCAGAGGGCGCGTGCTTACAGCGCTTTGCTGCACAGGCGGAAGTCCGGATCGTCCGGGTACGGTCGGATCTGGAAGCCCAGGCTGGCCATGAGTTTCAGCATGCCCGTGTTCTTCACCAGTACCAGACCGTCGATCTCGGTCAGGCCCTTGTCGCGCGCCACGTCCATGATGGCCAGCATCAGCCGCGTGCCCAGCCCCTGGCCGCTGTAGCGGTCATCCACCAGCAGCGAGAATTCGCAGGTGCTGTGGTCGGGATTGGCGATGTAGCGCGATACGCCGATGATGTGCGAGGTTTCGACAAACTCGCCATCTTCGCCGGGTGTGCGGGTGGTCTGCACGGCCACTAGCGCCATTTCGCGGTCGTAGTCGATCAGCGTGTACTTGGCCAGCATCGGCACGGACAGCTCGCGCAGCGACGAAGCGAAGCGGTAGTAGCGCGATTTCTCCGACAGGCCGCGCACCAGATCCTGCAGCATCGAGGCGTCGTCCGGCTGCACCGGCCGCAGGGTGTACTGGCCACCGCCGCGCATCGGCCATTCCTGCGTGTAGTTGGACGGGTAAGGCAGGATGGCCAGATGGTCGTAGTCGGCCGCCGAAGGTGGTGCGGCATCGACCACGATGCGGGCATCCACCGCCAGTGCGCCGTTTTCATCGACGATCAGCGGGTTGATGTCCATCTCGCGCAGCTGCGGCAGCTCGCACACCATTTCCGACACGCGCAGCAGCATCTGCTCGATGGCTTCGCGCTGGGCCGGCGGCGCACCGCGCCACTCGCCCAGCGTTTCGGCCGTACGTACGCGGTCGATCAGGCGCTGGGCCAGGAACAGGTTCAGCGGCGGCAGTTCGACGGCGCGGTCGTTGATCAGTTCTATCATGGTGCCGCCCGCGCCGAAGCTGATGGCGGGGCCGAACAGGTGGTCCGTCACCACGCCGATATACAGTTCGCGGCCATGGCGTTTGCCGGCCATCTTCTGGATGGTGACGCCATTGATGCGCGCTTCCGGTTGCAGGCGGCGGACGGTGGCCATCATGTCGCTGAAGGCGTCGCGCACGGCGGCCGCATTCTGGACATTCAGCACCACGCCCTGCACATCGGATTTGTGCGGGATATCGGGCGAATCGATTTTCAGCGCGACCGGGTAGCCCAGCTGACTCGATATCAGCATGGCTTCGCTGGCTGTGCGCGCGAGGATGGTCTGGGTAATCGGGATGTGGAAGGCTGCCAGCAGCGCTTTTGATTCCATCTCCGTCAGCACTTTGCGGCGTTCGGCCAGCACGCCTTCGATCAGCAGGCGGGCGCCGTCCAGATCAGGCTTGGCCAGTTGCGACAGCGGTGGCGGGGTCTGATGCAGCAGTTGCTGGTTCTGGTAGAACGAGGCGATATTGCTGAAGCCATCGACGGCCGCTTCCGGCGTGCGGAAGGTGGCCACACCGGCCGTGTTGATGATCTGGCGCGCTTCGGCGACCTGTTCATCACCCATCCAGCAGGTCAGCAGCGGTTTGCCGAGGCCTGCATTCATAGCGCTGACAGCGCGCGCCACGCCGGCCGGATCGCCGCCCAGCTTGGGCGAATAGATCACCAGCACGCCATCGACTGCGCTATCGCGCGCACAGGCCTGTATGGCTGCGCAGAAGGCGTCTGCATCGGCATCTTCCGACAGATCGAGCAGATTCGACAAGGTAGCATTGGCCGGCAGGATGGGCATCAGTGTGCGTGCCGCTTCGTCCGACAGGCGCGCCAGTTTCAGGTCGAGTTCCTCGATCCAGTCCGCTGCCAGCACGCCGGGGCCGCCGCCATTGGTGACGATGGCCAGACGCGGGCCCACGGGGCGGTAGCGCGAAGCCAGACATTTGGCGGCTGCAAACAGCTGCACAAACGACTTCACGCGCACAGCACCCGTGCGGCGCAGCGCGGAATCGAAAATGTCGTCGGAAGCGACGATGGAGCCCGAGTGGGTCAGCGCGGCCGCCGATGCGGCCGAGGCATTGCCGGCTTTGAGTACCACCACCGGCTTGGTATTGGCCGCGCCACGCAGGGCCGACAGGAAGCGCCGTGCATTGGTCACGCCTTCCATGTAGATCACGATACTCTGGGTGGCCGGATCGGTGGCGAGGAAGTCCAGCGTCTGCGCCAGATCGACGGCAGTGTTAGCCCCCAGCGACACCACGGTGGAGAAGCCCACGGCATTCTTGTTACCCCAGTCCAGAATCGCCGAGGTCAGTGCGCCTGATTGCGAGATCAGTGCCAGACTGCCGGGCTGGGCCAGCTGACCGGCCACGCTGGCATTGATGTTCAGGCGCGGACGCTGGTAACCGAGGCAGTTCGGCCCCAGCAGATGGATGCCATGTTTGCGCGCGATGTTGTGCAGTTCATGCGCCTGCGTGCTATCCACCCCGGCCGACAGGATCAGCGCAGCGCGGCACTGGATGCGGCCCGCCACTTCGAGCGCGAAGCACAGTTCTTCCGTGGGCAGCGCGATCACGGCCAGATCGGCGCGCGAATGGGCCAGATCGGCCAGCGTACCCGTCATGCCCACATCGAGATAGGTTACCGGCCCTTTGAAGCCGCCCTGTTCCAGTTGCGCGCTGATTGAGCGGCCATAACTGGTCTGGGTGTCCGGCTGGTCCGGCTTGCCGGCAAAAACAACGATGGACTGGGGCGAGAACAGGGGGGTGAGGTAGTGGGTTTCCATGAGCGTGATCGGCAATGTGGGAGATCGGCAAGCGCCGGGTAAGCGCTGCCGACAATAGCATTGATCGGGTTCAGTCGTCCATTCCGAGCAAAACTTTCACGTGGGCGGCGGCGCTGCGCGCCAGCGAGGACATCACGTAGCCGCCTTCCAGACAGGACACGATGCGGCCCTGACAGTGGCGCTGTGCTACGGCGACGATCTGTTTGGTGATCCACGCGTAGTCCGCTTCCACTAGCCCGAGGTTGCCCATGTCGTCATCGCGGTGGCCATCGAAGCCGGCCGAAATGAAAATTAGCTGGGGGCGGAATTGATCCAGCGCGGGTATCCACTTCTCCAGCACGGCCTGACGCAGCGCGTCGCTGCCTGAGCGGGCCGGCAGCGCCACATTCACCATATTCGGCCCGCGCGGCACGTTGCCGCAGAACGGATACAGCTTGTCCTCGAAGATCGAGCACATCAGCACGCGCTCGTCATCGTGCAGGATGTCTTCGCTGCCATTGCCGTGGTGGACGTCGAAATCCACCAACGCCACCCGTTCCAGCCCGTGCACATTGAGCGCGTGGCGTATGCCGACGGCAACGTTGTTAAAAAAGCAGAAGCCGCCCGCGGCGCTGTACTCGGCATGGTGGCCCGGTGGGCGCACGTTGCAGAAAGCCGTGCCGGCACCCTTGGTCAGCACCATATCGGTGGCCATCACGGCGGCACCGGCAGCGCGCAGGGCGGCCTGATAGCTATACGGATTCATGCTGGTGTCAGGGTCAACCTGCACCGTGCCTTCCTTGGGCGACTGGGCCGCCAGTTCGTGGATGTACAGGCTGGCATGGGCTTGCGCCAGCTGCTTTTCGGTCGCCAGCGGCGCATCCATCGGTTGCATGAAATCGAGCAGGCCCTTGATCAGCAGCATGTCGTTGACCGCGCCTATGCGCTCGGGGCATTCGGGGTGTTGATCGCCCATCGAGTGTTTCAGGCAATCGGGGTGGGAAATATAAACTGGCAGCATCGTCAAACGTGGGTAAGCGTTACAGGCACGTGCTACTTGACGCACGTGGTCGGTGGGTGAAACCTAACGAAGTCAATTCAGTGTAATGAGCAGGATCAAGTATTTCGTTGATCTATATCAAAGATACATGAGCGATATAACATCGCTGTGTACAGACGAAAAAAAACCGGGCTCTGCAAGAAACAGAGCCCGGTTTTCTAGTCCAGCATGATGACCTTAGAACTGGTTCATCGTGTTGTCTTTACCTGCTGCTTTCAGGGCTGCTTCGCCGCTGAAGTAGTCTTTGTGATCGTCGCCGATGTCGGAACCGGACATGTTCTGGTGTTTCACGCAAGCGATACCCTGACGGATTTCTTTGCGTTGTACGCCAGCGACATAACCGAGCATACCTTGGTCGCCGAAGTATTCTTTGGCCAGATTGTCGGTCGACAGCGCAGCCGTGTGGTAGGTCGGCAGCGTGATCAGGTGGTGGAAGATGCCGGCTTCGCGGGCTGCATCAGCCTGGAAGGTGCGGATTTTCTCGTCAGCTTCTTTGGCCAGTTCGCTGTTGTCGTATTCCACGCTCATCAGCTGGCTGCGCTCGTAGGACGATACGTCTTTGCCTTCGGCTTTCATGCGGTCGTAGGCTTGCTGACGGAAGTTCAGGGTCCAGTTGAACGATGGGCTGTTGTTGTACACCAGCTTGGCGTTAGGGATGACTTTACGGATTTCGCTGACCATGCCGCCGATCTGGGCGATATGTGGTTTTTCCGTTTCGATCCACAGCAGGTCGGCGCCGTTCTGCAGCGAGGTGATGCAGTCCAGTACGCAGCGGGCTTCGCCGGTGCCGGAACGGAACTGGAACAGATTCGATGGCAGACGCTTAGGACGCAGCAGTTTGCCTTCGCGTTTGATGATCACGTCGCCGTTGCCCAGTGCATCAGCCGACACTTCTTCACAATCGAGGAAGGAGTTGTACTGGTCGCCCAGGTCGCCTGGCTGCTTGGTCACAGCGATCTGCTTGGTCAGGCCGGCGCCCAGCGAGTCGGTACGGGCCACGATGATGCCGTCGTCCACGCCCAGTTCCAGGAAGGCGTAACGGATGGCGCGGATCTTGGCCAGGAAGTCTTCGTGTGGCACGGTGACTTTACCGTCCTGGTGACCGCATTGCTTCTCGTCCGACACTTGGTTTTCGATCTGGATGCAGCAAGCACCCGCTTCGATGAACTGTTTGGCCAGCAGGTAGGTCGCTTCAGCGTTACCGAAACCGGCGTCGATGTCGGCGATGATAGGTACAACGTGGGTTACGTGGTTGTCGATCTTTTCCTGAATCGCAGCTTTGGCAGCGCCTTCGGCAGCATCCAGTTGACGGAACAGGCCGCCCAGTTCACGTGCGTCAGCCTGACGCAGGAAGGTGTACAGCTCTTTGATCAGGGCCGATACGGCGGTTTTTTCGTGCATCGACTGGTCTGGCAGCGGGCCGAATTCCGAGCGCAGTGCGGCAACCATCCAGCCCGACAGGTAGAGGTAGCGGCGTTCGGTGCTGTTGAAGTGCTTCTTGATCGAAATCATCTTCTGCTGACCGATGAAACCGTGCCAGCAACCCAGCGACTGGGTGTACTTGGCTGGATCGGCATCGTAGGCGGCCATGTCGGCGCGCATGATCTTGGCCGTGTATTTAGCGATGTCCAGACCGGTTTTGAAGCGGTTCTGGGCGCGCATACGGGCAGCCGATTCAGGGTTGATGGCGTTCCATGCACTACCTTCTTTTTGCTTCAGTGCAGCAACGGCTTGGATGTCGTCTTGGTATTGGGACATGATGATTTCCTTGGCAGTTAAACAGAATAATAAAGATTCAAAAACGGGTGCCGGGAGTGTGGGTAGTGCGGTTCACTGGGGCCGGCTGGTCAGTCAGTAATGCGTTAAAAACTCTCTATAAAAAGCGAAGTTCGATGGAATAATCATAGCCCTTTTTTCGCTGAGTAGCATGTCTTATATAAGACATATAACTTAATTTTATCTGTTAATTTTCAATGGCTTAGCTTATAATTTTTGCGCTGTGGAATGACTTTTTATCGGATGGGATAAATTCTGTGGTTTTTTGGCGACCCGGATTCTGCAATGTGAGAATGCCTTTTCGCATTGTGGGAAATGCTGCCTGAATTGGCTGTGGTGGTGTGGTCTCAGCGCAGAAATTGCTGCGCCCGGGCATGCCGGAGTGCGGTGTGCAGGCTGAAGCGGCAAGCCTGCGCAGGCTGAATAGGGCGCAATGACTACGCCATTATGGTGCGGTGCGGTGACGGCCTGCTGCGGTTCGGCAGGGAATGTCTTTATAATAATTCGCTACTGCAGGGCGAGTTGGGCGTCCTGAATGCGGTCATTCCGGAGGGCTGAGATCTTGCTGTTACCACGAGGCTTGCCAAGTTTGGGCCTGTGCATACTGGCGCTGGCGCTGGCGCTGGCAGCGCTGCCGGCCAGTGCAGTGGCGGCCGATGTGTATATCATCGACATGAACTCCAGCAAATCTCACTTCAATAACAGCCATGTGATGCGCCTGCTCAATGCGGCGCTGGAGGCATCAAGCAACCGCTATGGTGCTTACGAGCTCAAAATCTCGCCCTTGCACATGGAGCGCGAACGCTTGCTGCAGGAAATGCTCAAGGGCGGCAATGTGAATCTGAGCGGGCAGGTGACGTCGACCGAGTGGGAAAACAAGCTGATACCTATCCGCATCCCGCTCGATAAAGGCATGTCCTGCTACCGCATTTCCCTCATCGACGGACGCAAGCAGAACCTGTTCAGCGCGGTGCGCACGCTGGACGATCTCAAACAATACAGCGTGGGAGCGGGGCGGCAGTGGAGTTCCACCAGCATCTACCGCCATGCCGGCCTGCCGCTGGTGGAAACCAATAGCACGCTGGGGCTGCATCATATGCTGGCGGCAGGACGCTTCCAGTATTTTCCCCGCGCCGTCGATGAAGCCATCTACGAGCAGGCCGCCTATGTGCAGGAATTTCCCGCGCTGACGGTGGAGCGCAGCTTTGCCCTGTATATACCCGCGCCGCGTTATTTCTTTATCGGCGGGCAGCAGCAGCGGCTGGCACAGCGGCTCGAATATGGCCTGCAGCGGCTGATTGCCGATGGCCGCTATGACCAGTTATTCCACCAGTTCTATGACGGGCTGATCGAGCAGTCCGGCCTGCGCAAGCGGCGCATTTTCAGGCTCGCCAATCCCGCGCTGTCGCCGCTGACACCGCTCGACAACAAGGCTTACTGGTATGTGCCGGACTGAGCCAGCGTGGATTGCGACAGGTGCCGCTTATCGTTCTGTTTTTGCATGGAGGAGTGTTGATGTCTAGGTTAGGTGCGCTGATTGCGCTCGCTTTTGCCGTGCTGGCTGGCCTGCCGATGCCGTACGGCGCAGCGGCCGAGGAAGAAACGTCGCGAACCCTGAGCGGCGGCGGACTGGAAGATATGCGTGTACAAGCTCGCAAGGTACTCGTGCATTTGCCGCCTGGTTACGACGGCAGCAAGGCTTTGCCGCTGGTGCTGGCGCTGCACGGCGGTGGCGGCCACGCAGCGCTGATGGCGGAAGATAGTCGCTATGGCTGGCAGCGCCAGGCCGATCAGGGCGGTTTTATCGTGGCGTTTCCGAATGGCGCCAGCCGGCTGCCCGGCGGGCGGCTGGCAACGTGGAATGCGGGCGGATGCTGTGGTTACGCGCGCGATCAGAACATTGACGATGTGGCTTTCCTGCGCGCCGTGGTGGCGGAACTCAAGGAGCGTTACCGCATCGATAGCGCACGGGTCTTTGCCACTGGCATGAGCAATGGCGGCATGATGGCGCACCGGCTGGCCTGCGATGCGGCCGATCTGTTCCGCGCCGTTGCCTCGGTCGCTGGCACGGATGCCAGCGCGCATTGCCAGCCGGTCCGTCCCATCGCCGTGCTGCACATTCATGCCCGTGATGATGACCACGTGCTGTACGCTGGCGGCGCCGGGCCGCAGGCTTTCCGTGACCGGCGCAGCGTGATGGAATTTGTCTCTGTACCGGACACGGTGGCGCGCTGGGTGCAGCGCGACCAGTGCCGCGGCCCAGCCCAGCCAGTGCTGCAGGGAGCCGGTGCCAGCTGCGTGGCTTATCGCGACTGCGCCGCGGGCGCCAGTGTCCAGTTATGCAGCACGGACACGGGCGGCCATAGCTGGCCCGGCCCCGCTGCACCGATCGATGCGACCCGTGAAATCTGGCGCTTCTTTAGCGCCAGTGCCAGTCAGCGCTAGTTGAGCTGGGCGGCGATCCAGCGATTCACGGCGCCATCGAGCACGTCCAGTGGCACCGAGCCGTGCGACAGCACTTCGTTGTGGAAGGCGCGCAGATCGAACTTCTTGCCCAGCTTGGTTTCGGCGCGCGTGCGTAGCTCGCGCAGTTTCAGCTCGCCGATCTTGTAGCTGAGTGCCTGCCCCGGGATGGCGATGTAGCGCTCCACTTCCTGCACAGCCGTCACTTCATCCTGCGGCACATTGTCCTTGAAGTAGGCAATCGCCTGCTCGCGTGTCCAGCCTTTGGCGTGGATGCCGGTATCGACCACCAGCCGCACGCCGCGCCAGATTTCGGCCGTCAGGCGGCCCACCCATTGCCACGGATCGTCATACATGCCGATCTCCTGCCCGAGCATCTCGCTGTACAGACCCCAGCCTTCGGAGAAGGCCGTGCTTGCGCCGAAGCGGCGGAAGTCCGGCATTCCGGTAGTTTCCTGTGCAAGACTGCGCTCGAAGTGGTGGCCCGGGATGGCTTCGTGCAGGAAGAAGGCGTTGGTAGTGAAACGGGTGCGTGTTTCCGGCTTGTAGGCGTTGAAGTAGAACACGCCGGGACGCTTGCCATCGACCGAACCACGCTGATACGAAGCCGGTGCCGCACTGACTTCGCGGTAGCCTTCGACGGGGCGGATTTCGAACGGCGCTTTGGGCAGGTGGGCGAACAGCATGTTCTGTTTGGCTTCGACTTTCGGGCGGATGGCTTCATACGCTGCCTGTATCTCTTCGCGCGTCTTGAAGCGCAGTTCCGGCGCCGTGTTCAGATGCTGGAAGAATTCCTTGAGCGTGCCTTTGAAGCCGACCTTGTCCTTGGCCAGTTCGAACTGGGCGCGGATGCGTGCCACTTCGCTCAGGCCGATATCGTGGATCTGGGCCGGTGTCAGTTCGGTGGTGGTGGAGCGGCGTGCGAGGAAGGCATACCATTCCTGCCCGCCGGGCAGGGCACCGATGCCGGCCGTGTTGCGCCCTGCCGGCAGATAGGTGTCGCGCATGAAGGCCAGCAGCTTGCGGTTGGCCGGTGCCAGCTGTTCGCGTACCAGCTTGCCGTAGGCGGCCGTCAGGCGTTCCTTGTCGGCGGCACTGAACGAGGACGGGAATTTCTTCACCGGCCCCATATAGGTGCTGGTTTCCAGATTATCGCTGCCGACATTTTCCAGTTGCGGCAGTACGCGCTGGATCAGCGCCCTGGGCATGACGATGCCTTGCGCTATGCCTTTGCGCATGTCGTCCATCAGGTGGTCCACGGCCGGTGCGTAAGCGGCGGCGCGCTGTAGCCAGTTGTCGTAGTCCTGCACGGTCTGGAAGGGCTGGGCCGAGCTGCCCGAACCCAGCTGCGCCATGCTCAGGTGCAGCCCGGCGAACTGGTCAACCGGCATCAGGTCGGTCGGGAAGCGCAGGCCATCCAGTACCTGCTGCAGACGGTAGCGCAACAAGTCGTAGCTGATGCGGTCTTCGGCCGGCAGTGTGGCTGGATCGTAGGTAGCCGTCAGGGCCAGATATTTTTCGGCCAGTGCACGGCTCTGGGCATTCGCTTCGGCTGCAGTCTGCGGGCCGAACAGGTGGTTGTAGCGCTGGTCGCCGTTGTAGGTGGCGGCGATCGGGTTTTCGCGCAAATAGTCTTCCCAGTACTGGGCGTAGAGCTGGTTCATCTTTTCCGGCGTGGCCGGGGTTTTGACCTGAGCAATGGCGGGGATGGCAGCACATAGCAGGGTGCACAGCAGCAATGGAAGCGTGGGGCGCATGGTGTCCTCGTGAAAGTTTAGCCTTGCAAGAATAGCATGCGCGCCTGGGACATACCTGCCGTCTGCAGTAACCGGCGGGACTAGGCGGTGCTCAAGAAGATGACGCGGCTTCCTTGCTGCAGATCAAAAATAACTGTTATGGAGAAATGGCGACTGTCGCGCTTATGTCTATGGACGGGCAGCTTGGTCGTGCCGTGGAACCGAGACTCATCGCGCTGCTGCGGGTCTGGCGCCAGTTATGTCTGCGAGGTCGATGCTGCATCTATTGCCAATAAAATTTAATACTTGTAGTATTTTAAAGTTATATTTTTTAGATGCTAAATTAGTAATATATTTGCGATTTGTAATTATCAATTATTAAATTAAGCATTTCTTTTTTCACAGTTCGCCGTGTCGATGGCGCTATAAAGGAACTTTATGAGTACTTACATCAGTATTAATGATCCCGTCGTCAGTGAAGGTAGCACTTTTGTTGACTTCGTAATTTCCTTGAGTGCTGCTAGCGCCAATCCGATTAGCGTGTATTACAGCACGTCCAATGCGACCACTAATTACAGCGACTTTGAATCCACTTATGGCACTTTGCAGTTTGCCCCTGGCGTAACGACGCAAACGGTGCGCATTGCTCTGACGGCAGATAGCCTGGTGGAGTCGATGGAAATGTTTCAGCTGACCTTGAGCAGCGCCAAGAATGCGGTGTTGACCCGTCCGGTCGGCACGGCCGTGCTGATGGATAACGATGTGCTGGCCGACGCGGCCCATCCGGCGATGCTGTCGGTGCGTGATCTGAGTGTCGATGAAGCTGCCGGTACGGCAACCTTCACCGTTTTGCTCGATAAGGCCACCAGCGCCGGTTTCGCAGTGACTTAC
The DNA here is from genome assembly GCF_009720775.1 of Pseudoduganella danionis. Taxonomy (GTDB): domain Bacteria; phylum Pseudomonadota; class Gammaproteobacteria; order Burkholderiales; family Burkholderiaceae_D; genus Rugamonas; species Rugamonas danionis. Next base: position 103,277 of record NZ_WNKW01000006.1, on the reverse strand, counting down.
AGCACGGCCGATGGCACGGCGATTGCCGGCAGTGATTACAGCGCGACCAGCGGCACGCTGAACTTCATCGCTGGCGAAACGGCAAAAACGATCACGGTGCCGCTGATTAATGATGCCCAACTCGAAGGCGACGAATTCTTCAACCTGGTGTTGACCGGCGTGAGCGGTGCCGCCAGCAATGTCGTGCAGCTCGGTGATAACGTGGCCCAGGCGACGATCATCCATAACGACCAGACTCCGGTCGCCACGCCCGTTCTCAACGTTGCGCCGGTCGCCGGCGGTGAAGGCGATGGTTATGTGGATTTCGTGGTCACGCTGAATGGCGCAGGTGCCAATGAAGTGAGCGTGTACTTCAGTACGTCGGGCGAATCGGCCGGGTATAGCGATTACGATTCCCTGAGCGGTAACCTGGTGTTTGCGCCGGGTGTGACCAGCCAGGTGGTGCGCGTCCCAGTGGCGGACGATAAGCTGGTAGAAGGCACGGAAATTGTCCGTCTCAATTTGTCTAGCGCAGTCAATGCCAGCATCGGTGCAGGCAGTGCTACCGCGCTGATCGTGGACAACGATAACCTGGCCGATGCCAGCCATCCGGCCAGCCTGCAGGTACGTAGTGTTACCGTTGATGAATCGAGTGGCATGGCCAATTTCGTGCTGACGCTGGATAAGGCCACCAGCGGCAGTTTTAGCGTTGCCTACAACACGACCAATGGCAGTGCAGTCGATGGCAGTGATTACACGGGCGTGAAAGGCTTGGTAACGTTTGGCCCTGGCGAAACCGTCAAGACGATTTCCGTGCCCATCATTAACGACAGCGTGGCTGAGGCAGCAGAGTCGTTCCAGCTCAATCTGGGCAGCATCAGCGGTAGCGCCGCCAGCAGCGTACAAGTGGTCGGTGGATCTGCCCAGGCGATTATCGGTGGCAATGACCAGACGGCTCTGGCCAAGCCGTTTATCAGCGTGGCTGACGCGGCCGTGGGTGAGGGCGACGGCTATATCGATTTCGTGGTGTCGCTGAATGCACCAGCTACGACAGCCGTGAGCGTGTACTACAGCACCAGCAACGACACCAGCAACTACAGTGATTACTATTCGCTCAGCGGTACGCTGACGTTTGCACCCGGCGTCACCACCCAGGTAGTGCGCGTGGCGCTGAGCGATGATCTGGTGGCCGAGCAGGTCAAGGCGATGACCTTGAATCTGTCGAGTGTGGTCAATGCGACCATCGCCAAATCCGAAGCCAGCGGCCTGCTGTTTGATAACGATACGCTGGCTGACACCAGCCATCCGGCCAATCTGTCGGTGCACGACGTGACGGTGGATGAAGCGGCCGGCAGCGTGAGCTTTGTGGTGTCGCTCGATAAAGCCACCAGCGCGCCGTTTAATGTCGCCTACAGCACGTCCAATGGCACGGCGCGCGAAGGCAGTGATTTCATCGGTGCACATGGCACGGTAAGCTTCGCTGCCGGCGAAACTGCTCATACGGTGACGGTGCTGCTGAATGACGATGTGACGCCCGAGACGGTGGAACAGTTCTATATGAATCTGGGCATCGTCAGCGGTAAGGGGGCCGACCAGGTTGCACTGAGCCAGGCGAGCGCCACGGCGGTAATCGGGGCCAGCGATCAGACTGCTGTTGCCACGCCGGTAGTCAGTGTCGCCTCGACGGCAGCAAGCGAAGCGGATGGCTATGCGGACTTCGTGGTATCGCTGAGCGCTCCGTCGAGCGGCACGGTGAGTGTGTATTACAGCACCAACAACGACACTACCGGCTATAGCGACTATGCCTCGACCAGCGGCACGCTGGTGTTCGCTCCGGGCGTGACCACTCAGACGGTGCGGGTGGCACTGGTGAACGATTTGCTGGTGGACGGGCTGGAAATTCTGAAGCTGAATCTGAGCAGCCCGGTCAATGCCACCATCGGCAATGGCCAGGGCAGTCTGCTGCTGGTCGATAACGATACCCTGGCCGATACGCTGAATCCGGCCGGTCTGTCCGTGCGCGATGTGATCGTCGATGAGAGTGCCGGTACGGTCAGTTTTGCCGTGCTGCTGGATAAGGCCACCAACGACAGTTTCAGCGTCAGCTATACCACCGTCAACGGCAGCGCTGTCGCCGGCAGCGATTACGCTGCAGTGGCAGGCACCTTGTCGTTTGCTGCGGGCGAAACGCTGAAAATTGTCACGGTACCACTGATCAACGATAGCGCGATCGAACAGGATGAAGTGTTCAGTTTGCAGTTGGGTGGTGTGACGGGCAAGGCTGCCAGCTCGGTGCAAGTGCTGAACGCCAGCGGCAACGCCACCATCATCCATAACGATCAGGCGGTGCTGGCGACACCTAGCATCAGCGTCAGCAATCCTACCGCAGGTGAAGCCGACGGTTATGTCGACTTCGTGGTGTCGCTGAATGGTCCTAGTTCGGCGCCGGTTAGCGTGTACTACAGCACCAATAACGCAACCACCAGCTACAGCGACTACGCGTCGGCCAGTGGCACGCTGGTATTTGCGCCGGGCGTGACCTCGCAGGTGGTACGGGTGGCGCTGGTCAATGACAACCTGACAGAATCCGCAGAAACCCTGAAGCTCACGCTGAATTCGGCGGTCAATGCGACGCTGGCCGGCGGCAATGGCAGCAGCGGCATCGCCACCATCATCGACAACGATACGCTGGCCGATACGGTCAACCGTGCCACGCTGTCGGTGCAGGACATCAGCGTCAACGAGACGGCCGGCACGGCGACCTTTGCGCTGGTCCTGAGCAAGGCCACCAGCAGCGCCTTTAATGTGGCCTGGAGCACGGCCGACGGCACGGCGCTGGCAGGTAGCGACTATGCTGCAGCCAGTGGCGTAGTCGGTTTCGGCGCCGGCGAAACGTTCAAGCTGGTGACGGTTAGCCTGATCAACGACCCGTGGCTGGAAAATGCAGAAAGTTTCCAACTGCGGCTGTCCAATCCGACCGGTGCGGGCGCTGCCAGCGTAACCCTGGGCAGCAGCACCGTGACGGCCACCATCAACAGCGAGGATCTGACGCCGCCGACCGCTACCATGACCGTCAACGCGACGGCTAGCACTGTCACCGAAGGCAATAGCGTGACCTTTAATCTGGCGAGTACGGGCCTGGCGGCCGGTAGCCAGATCGGCTATACGCTGAGCGGGGTGGATGCGGCGCGTCTGGGCCAGCCTCTGAACGGCGTGTTCACCGTGGATGGCAGCGGCGGCGCCAGCGTGAAGCTGAATCTGCTCGAGAACGGTAAAGTGGATGCGGCCGCTGTCTTGAAACTGAGCCTGCTGGGTACGCCAACGAGCGTGAGCAGCCAGGTGACCGTGACGGATATGCTGGTGCAGACGGGTACGGCAGGTGCAGACCAGCTCAAAGGCACTAGCGGTAACGACAAGATCGATGGTGGCGCCGGTCTCGATACGCTCAGCTATACGGCCGCGTCGACCGACTTTGATATCCGCAAGACTGCCAATGGCTATGTGGTCACGGATGCGGTGGGCAACAATGGCAGCGATCTGCTGAACAATGTGGAGCGCCTGAATTTCAGCGACAAGACGATAGCGCTCGATATCAGTGGTACTGCCGGTATCGCCTATCGCGTGTATCAGGCGGCGTTTGATCGTGCACCGGATCTGGGCGGTCTGGGCTTCTGGATTGCCCAGATGGACAAGGGCCTGAGTGCAACGGCGGTGGCTGGCGGCTTTATCGACAGCGCCGAGTTCACCCAGTTGTATGGTCTGGCGCCAAGCAACGACGCTTTCGTGGGCAAGCTGTACAGCAACGTCTTGCACCGTACTCCGGACCAAGGCGGCTATGACTTCTGGGTCAAGGCGCTCGGTGCCGGCGTTAGCCGTGCGGAAGTGCTGGCAGCGTTCAGTGAAAGTGGTGAAAACCAGGCTCAGGTAATTGGCACCATCCAGAACGGTTTCGAGTTCAAGCCATTTATCTAAGTTGTTCCGCCTGTCCGCAGCGTGATTGCTGCGGGCAGCGGGCGCCAGGCTCGCGCATTTGTAGCGATGCTGCAAAAATGCAACGTCTGGCGCGGCTTGGCCACTGCTGTATCGCAGTGTGCAAATAGTTGATTGACCTCCATCCTCATCCTCACTACACTCGGTTGTTGTTCATCTGTCATTTATTCATGACAATATGGCCGACACTGTGTCGTGCCTTATTTCAGATTCGCTCGGCAGTTCATCGCCCAGTCAGTTCCACGGTGCACTCCCAATCCACGAGTGTGCTGGCATCAGCAGTCTTAGTTTCTTCAGCAGCGTAACCGCCATATCTGTCGCCATTTGTATGACGTTGCTTGCGTCATCACGGTGCTGCGCCATGGTGTGGCATTGGACCGCTACGGCCAGATCTGGCCGGGCAAGCTTGAGCGTCATTCACGGGGGAATCCATGGCAAAGTGTGGGGCGATCAATAGCGCCGTGCTGACCAGTCTATGTGCGGCATTGGCGGCACCGGTGCAGGCGGGGGAATTTACCATACAGCGCTTTGTCTTCGAGGGCGCGCAAACGCTGGATCCGGCCCAGCTACAGACTCTGGTGTTGCCATATACGGGCAGCCAGCGCCAGGTCGAGGATGTGCAGCGGGCGGCAGCGGCCGTGAAAGCAGCTTATGTGGCGGCCGGCTATCCCATACTTCAAGTGTATGCACCGGAACAGACGCTGGAACAGGGCGTGGTCGTGCTGCGGATTAGCGAGGGCGTACTGGACAAGGTGGACGTCATCGGCGCCCAGGCTTATTCGGCGCAGAATATCCGCGCCAGTCTGCCGCCCTTGCGCGAAGGTCAGGCGCCGAATACGGCAGCGCTGGTGGCCGCCGTTTTGCTGGCCAATGACAACCCCGCCAAGCAGGTGGCGGTGAATTTCTCGGCCGGTAGCAAGCCCGGGCTGGTAGATGCGCAGATCGCTGTCGAGGAAGACAAGATCAGCAAATTTGGCGTCTTGCTGGACAATGCGGGCAACGCCGCCACCGGGCGCGAAAGGATAGGGCTCAGCTACCAGCATGCGAATCTGTTCGAACGCGACCATGTGTTGAGCCTGCAAGCGATGACCAGCGTGCAGCAGCCGGACAAAGCCGCCAGCATTACCGGGGCTTACCGCGTACCGTTTTATGCCAGCGGACTCACGCTCGATCTGGTCTCGGCCTATTCCGATAACAAAAGCGATGTGGCGTCGGCAGCGGGCCCGCTGTTCTTTAGCGGCAAAGGCCTGTATCTGGGGATGCGGCTCAACCAGACGCTGCGCAGTCTGGGCGAATATCGCCACAAGCTGATTTATGGGCTGGACTACAAAGATTTCAAAAATAGCTGCAGCATTGCTGGAACCGTGCTCGACAACTGCGGCACCATCACGGGCCGTCCGCTGAGCATCAGCTATCTGGGCCAGGTGGCGCGCCCTGCTTACCAGCTCGGTGCCGGCGTCAGCTATTTCCGCAATCTGCCCGGTGGTGTCCATGGCCAGGCTGAGCGCTATGGCAACCATGCACGCAACTGGCAGGCCGTGCGCGCCAGTGCATTCCTGAATCTGCCACTCGCTGACTGGCAATGGCGCACCACCGTCAATGGCCAATATAGTTCCAGCACACTGATCCCCAGCGAACAATTTGGCGCGGGTGGCGCTGCTTCGGTACGTGGCTATGACGAGCGCACGGCCGCCGGCGATCGCGGCCTGGGCGTGAATCTGGAATTGATGACGCCCGAATTGCTGCCGTCTGCGGACGGCGCGCGGCGGCGCCACAGTTTGCGGACGCTGTTGTTCTACGATGCCGCCTGGCTGCGCAATAGCGACAACAGCCCGCTTGCGGCCAGTCATCTGGCCAGTGTCGGACTGGGCTTGCGCTATAGCCTGGATAAGGCGTTCAGCCTGCGTTGTGATGCCGGTGCGGCACAGGTTGCCACTCCGCCCGGCGTGAGTGCACCGCGCCGCCCTAATCAAGGGTTTGTACACGCCAGTTTGCAGTATTCCTTCTAGTTTCGTTGCCTGCAGGAGAATCGCTTATGTTGCGTCTAGCCATACTTTCGCGTGTGCCTATGCCACTTGCCAGTGTGCATGCCAGTGTCTTGCAAGTTACGTTGCTGGGGATGCTGGCATTGCCAGGCGCCAGCTTTGCTGCACCGCTGGACCCTATCGTCCGGAATGGCACGGCCAGCTTTGCCGTCAATGGCAATGTGTACACGGTGACGAATACGCCGGGCACTATCATCGATTGGCGGCAGTTGAATGTGGCCAATGGCGAGTTGCTGCGTTTCTTGCAGCAGAATGCCCAGTCTGTGGTGCTGAACCGCGTAACCGGCAACGACCCCAGCCAGATTCTGGGAACGCTGCAATCGAATGGCCGGGTGTTGCTGATCAATCCCAATGGCGTGCTGTTTGGTCAGCATGCAGTGGTCGATGTGGCGGGTTTGATCGCTTCGTCGCTGCAACTGTCGGATGCGGATTTCCTGGCCGGTAAATACAACTTCACGGGCTCAGGTGGTCTGGTCAGCAATCTGGGCAGCATCACCACGCCGCTGGGTGGCAGCGTCTATCTGATAGGTAGCGAAGTGAGCAACAGTGGTTTGATCCGTGCACCGGGCGGGCAGATTCTGCTGGCCGCTGGCCAGCAAGTCAGCCTGGTCGACAGCGGCAGCCCGGCGCTGTCGGTGACCTTGAGCGCCAAGGGCAATAAGGCGATCAATCTGGGCCAGCTCGATGCCGCCGGTGGACAGATCGATATGTATGGTGCGCTGCTCGATCAGCAGGGGGTATTACGGGCCGATAGCAGTGCGGTCGATGCACAGGGGCGTATCGTGCTGCGCGCGTCGGATAGCGTGCGTGTGAGCGGCACGCTGAGCGCGGCCAATACGGCTGGTCAGGGCGGTAGCGTGCAAGTGCTGGGCGATCAGGTCAGCCTCGAGCGTGGCGCCCGCATCGATGCCAGCGGTAGCGGTGGCGGCGGCAGCGTACTGGTGGGCGGCGATTATCAGGGCGCGAATAGTGCGCTGCCCAATGCGCGTACCACCAACATGGACGCAGGCGCCAGCATTGATGCCAGTGCCACGCTGAATGGCAATGGCGGCAAGGTGGTGCTGTGGTCGGATCAGCACACCAGTTTTGCCGGCTCGATTGCGGCGCGCGGTGGTGCGCAGGGCGGCGACGGTGGCCAGGTCGAAACTTCAGGCCATACATTGACGCTGGGCGGCACGGCCAATACGCTGGCCCCCAAGGGCAAGACGGGCAACTGGCTGCTGGATCCGGCCGTGTTCTGCATTTATGCCAGCAATGCCAGCGAGTGCAGTGGCGCAGCCGCTGCGGGCGCTACCAGTTTCGATACGCTGAGCAGCATTCTCGAATCGTCCAATGGCACACTGGCGGCGACTGATTTCGTCACCTTCCTGCCGGGTGGCGGCAGTGGCACCATCAATGCAGCAGTACCCAATGGCACGACGATCAAGGTGCAAGCGCCGTATATTGCAACTGGCTCGGGTTCCAGTATTAATACCCAGCAGGTGGCGATACGGCTCGATGCATCGACTGCCTATGGCCGTACCACCCAGGTCGACAGTAAAGGCGCGAATCTGAGCGGCACCATAGATATCGGCGGTAGTCTGTTCTCGTCGGCGAGCCAGACTTTATTGAGCAATGGCGGCAATATCAATTTGTATGGCCCGGATGATGCAGTGTTCAGGGGCATGTATATGCTGGCCACCGATGGCTCGCAGTCACTCACCACGACGGGGGCCTTGTCGGTACGTGCCGTTCAGCTATCCTCGAGTGGTGACCAGCAGATCAATGCCGCCAAAGTGATGGTGTATGGACAGGATAGTTTAGTGGGCGGCAGCACGCCCGTTAATAAATCCGGCAGCATCTTAAGTTATGGCAATCAGCTGATCAATGCAACTGAGATAGGCCTGGTATCCGGTGCCTATGGTCAGACGTTTATCTCTTCCGGTTTCGGCAAGAATGGAGCGCAGGGCGGTACGCAGTCGATTACTGCCGATACGATCAGTCTGACAGCGGGCAGCAGCGGGCAGAATAATTCGGCTCGGATAGAAGCCTATGGCAGCAACGCCGTGCAAAACATTACCGCACGTACCAGTCTGAATGTGGCGGCGGGTGTGGGCGGATCGAGCAACTATGCCATCATTTCGACTTCGTCGCCGCTGTTGAATCCAGATCAATTGCCGCCCAATAAATCGACGCAGACCATCAATGCGGGCACGATGACGCTGACGGGCGGAATCAATCTTGATGCCAATGAGGCCGCAAGCAATCGCGTGTCCGTCACTAGCCTGGGCAGCCAGAATATCACTGCCACTTCGATGCAGCTCAATGGCGGCTCCAGCGCATATCAGGGCACTGGTAATCAGGGCTCATATGTCGAAGTCAATGCCGGCGCAGGCGGGCAGACTGTCAAGCTCAGTGGTGCTTTGCTGATGACGGGCGGCTCAGGAGATGGTGCCAGCCCGGTGAGCATGAACAGTGCCGGCGACCAGAATATTTCTGCCGATATCATCCGCTTACAGGGTGGCAGCAAGGGCAATGGGAATGCCGTCAGTATCAATGCCAGCAAAGGAGATGGTCAAATCCAGACTATTTCCGCGGGAACGGAGTTAAGTCTGACTGGCGGCGTGGCCGGGTCGAACAACTCTGCCAGCGTGAATGCTAAGGGGGTAGGCACCAAACAGCTGGTGCTGGCTCCCAGCTTGAATATCACGGGCGGCAGTGGTGGTACGCAGAACTATGCGCAATTGTGGAATCGTGACGATAGCAAGACCACTGTTGGCAGCCAGACGGTTACGGCTGGCGTGCTTAAACTGCAAGGGGGAACGGGCACTGATAATTTGGCGGCAATTAACGGCGATGCGGTGCAGAACATCAGCGCTGATACGCTCAGCATGCTTGGTGGTCCGGTTTCGTACGGAGCGGGGGCGCTGATCGATACCCAGCAGAATCAGACAGTAACCGTCAAGCAGGCGTTGACCATGCGTGGCGGCGCTGGGAAAGGTGGTTGGGCTACCCAGCTGGGGAATATTGCATCAATTGTCACCGATGCCGGTAATCAGACGGTGACCGCAGGCACTATCGATATTCAGGGGGCGAGTGCGAATGCCAATACCCTGAGTGGGATTAGCCTTGGAACGACAAGTAGTTCCAAAGGCGTAGGGAAAACCCAGTCAATTATCGCAGACAGTATTGTGGTAACTGGCGGTAGCGTCGGTTCATCGAACTATGGCGTGATTCAAGTTTATGGCAGCAAAGTTACTCAGGATATTCAAGCGACAAATATTAGCGTAATGGGTGGAGCATCAGGTAACAACAATGTAGGCCGCATTCGCGTACTTGCGACTGACAACACGCTGCCCGAGCAGACGATTCGTACTACCACGCTGACCTTACAGTCTCAAGATGACAATTCTGGCGGACTCTATAATTTTGCACGTGTGACGAGTTTGGGAAATCAAAGTATCACGGCCACGGACATTTTATTAGATGGACGAACGGGAGCAAGTGGCGGGGTCGGAATAAATGCAGTGCATAACCAAACCATAGTTGTAGCTGATAAGTTGCAGTTATTTGCAGGCAGCGGGGAAAATGCAGGAGCATTTATACAGGCAAATCCGATTAGCGAAACTGATATTGAAGGGACGCAAACAATTAGTGTGCATCGTCTGACTGCTACTGCCGGTAGTGGTGGTGTTTATAGCCACGCTGGCATCGAAAGCCTCGTCAAGAACCAGAACATCATACTCACCGGTGTACGCCCCGAATTGGTGCTAACTGGTGGTAGCGGCGGCGCCAATAATAGTGAGGCGCAAATCGTGCAAGCTGCTGATGGTGGCACCCAGAAAATTACCGTGAATGGAGGCGGTTCCATCAAGCTGTTCGGTGGTGCTGGGGATGGTTACGCAACCATCGAGCCTGATGCGACCTATTGCCCAGGCTGTAATGTGAGCGCAAACCGGGCGCAGATTGCCAATCTTGGCGGGGGCAATCAGACCATCGATTTTCTGGCTGGCGGCAGTTTGTCGCTGACTGGCGGTAGCAAAGGCGCCGGTAATAGCGCGCTGATAGTTGCGGACATGAGCAAGGGGGCGCAGCAGACCATTACCAGTTCCACAGGTGCAGCGAATTATGCGCAGATCAGCTTGACGGGCGGCAGCGGCGGATTCTATAACGCGGCTGATGGGGCGTTGGAAACCAATGGCGCCATGATAGGCGCGGTACCTGCGCTGGGCATTGCACCCGCCTCGGCACTGAAGACGATTAACGCTGCCTCGATAACCTTGAATGGTGGTGGCAGCGCGGATAACCGTGGCGGCGCGTGGCTGGCCGCTGGACAAGGTAGCGCGCTGATTAATGTCATGGGCGACCTGACACTTCAAGGCGGAGCCAGCAATGTGGGTCTGCAGGGGGCGGTCAATCCTGCCAATGCGTATTACACCGATGTGTCAGCGCAGGCTGCCATCAACCCGAACGGCAAACTGAACTTGAATGTAGGTGGTACGCTGAATTTGTTGGGCGGTAGCGGCACCACTTCGGCCGCCGTGATTTCCGGCGTCGCGGACCAGACCATCGTCGCGCGCAATCTGAATCTGACGGCTGGCAGTGGCGCTGGTGCTCAAATTATTCTGAATGCCGATAATGCTACCCAGTCGATTACGGCCGACCAGCTGGCGCTGCTGGGCAGTAGTTCGGGCTTGCGCAGCATGGCCTCGATTTCTGCGAATGGTCACAATAGTGTGCAGCAGATCAACGCTAATCAGAGCCTGAGCATCACCGGGGGGAGCGGAGGCCGCAGCAACGGGGCGTTCATCGAAGCCAACGGCGACGACGTAGATAACACGGCCACCACGCAGAATGTGCGAGCCGGTGCGGTGACGCTGACCGGTGGTGCTACTGCCGGGGCCAGCGCATCCGATGGGAATTTTGCACTGCTGACCTCGGCGGGCAAGCAAGACATTACGGCCAGCAGTATTGCGGTACAGGGCGGATCCGCTGTGCAGCTCGTAACAGATGGGGACATCTCGTCGGCACAGATACAAGCCGGAACTAGCCAGAACATCATCAGCAGCGGCGCAATCACGGTCGCGGCAGGTGGTGGCGCCGGACATAGTGTGGCAAGGATAGCTAGCGATGCCAGTCAGAGTATTTCGGCTGGCAGCATGGCGATTGTAGGTGGTGCGGTTGGCAGCAGTAATCAGGCTTCTGTTTCCAGCAACGTTGCACAGACGGTGACGGTAAAGAATGCCCTGCTGATTCAAGGCGGCGCTGGCGAGAACAATGGTGCCGGTCTAGTGCTGGGTGGCGCTACGGATGCTACCCAGACGGTGAACGCAGGTACTCTGACCGTACAGGGGGGATCTGCTGGTAATCATAATTTCGCGCAACTGGAAGTGTCAGGCATCAGAGTCAACCAGCTGATCAAGGCGGATACCGTGGTGCTGCAGGGTGGTTCTGGCAATGATAACTGGGCGCATGTGTGGAGCGACTACAATGGCACCACGGCCACCAATCAGCGCATCGAAGCCAAGAGCGTGCAACTGTACGGGGGTGGCGTGACGACGGATAGTCAGGCGACGTTCTCCAACAACGACGCGCGGCTTTCCAGCAATGGCAGCCAGCAGCTGATCGCCGATAGTCTGCTGTTGAAAGCAGCGGGCGGGCCAGTTGGCATGGCGGCAGCGGGCGACCAAACATTTACAATTACGGGATCGCTGAGTCTGATTGGCGGAAGCTATGCGGGGACCGCTAATCTGTCGTCGAATGCGAATATCAATAGCACTGGTAACCAGACGATTAACGCCGGCAGTATCGATATGCAGGCCGGTAGTACCGGTTCGCGCAATGGTGCGTTTATCCAAGATGGCTCTACCGACCCATCCGGCAAGCTGCAAAAGATCACTGCCTCGACAATTACTCTCAAGGGCGGCAATGGTGGCAGCAATAACAATGTGCTCCTGTATGCGTATGGTGATCATATTCAGCAGCAAATCAATACCAATGAACTGCTAGTCTCTGGTGGGGCTAGCGGCCAGTCGAATCGTGCCCGTGTGCAGGCAATTGGAAATGTGGGTAGCGATGCCGATCAGGTCATCAATGCTGGCCGGATCACGCTGACGGGGGGCGGGGCGACTGCTGAACATCGTAATGATGGCGTGATCGTCTATAGCAGCGGCAATCAGACCATTAACTCAGACAGCATCAGCTTGCTGGGCGGTGCCGGCATCGCTTCGACAGTCACAATCACGGCTGATGTTAACCAGACGATCACGGCACGCGATGCGCTAACACTAAAGGCAGGTTCTGCCGATCAGGCCAGCGTCGATATCAGTTTGGACAGTGAGAAAGCTGTTGGTTCGCAAGTAATCAGCAGTAATAAGATTGCCCTCACTGCTGCTAGCCAAGGTAGTGCCAGTGGTGTCGCGATCTATGCGAATGCGCTTGCGCAAAAAATCAACCTGACCGGCAATAATTCGCAACTGACCCTGAGTGGCGGTAACGGTGCTGGCAACAAGAGCAGTGGTGCCACCATTCTGCAGATGGGGACGGGCAATCAGTCATTGGTCATCAATGGCGGCGGTAGTGTGCAACTGCTCGGTGGTAATGGGGATGGGCTGCAGGATGTTAATCCAGCCGTAGCCTACTGCACCGGCTGCCGCACCAGCGGTAACATGGCCGGCATCTATGCCTTTGGCGGCGGTAGCCAGACGCTGGACTTTGTGGCCGGCGGTACGCTGTCGCTGACGGGCGGCAGCAAAGGTTCCGACAATAGTGCCGTGATCCTGGCCGACCTGAGCAAAGGTGGGCAGCAGAATATCGGCAGCTCCGCCGGTGCGGCCTATTATCCCGTCATCACGCTGACCGGCGGTTCGGGCGGCTACTACAATGTTGCCGATGGTGCGTCGACGGCGAATAATGCGGCCATCGCTTCCACTTCGCAGCTGACGCCATCGAGCAGCGTCTCCAAAATCATCAATGCCAAGACGATCACTCTCAACGGCGGCGGTAGTAGCGATACCCATGGTGGCGCGTTGCTGGCCACAGGGCAGGGTGGCGCAAACGTTACCGTTACGGGCGACTTGAATCTAACCGGTGGCAGCAGCAGTGTGGCCTTGCTGAACGCCACCAATCCGGCGCAAAGCTATGGACGTGATCAGGGCGCCATCGCGGCGATTAACCCCGACGGCCAGCTCACGCTGACGGTCGGCGGTAATTTGAACATGCAAGGCGGTACAGGGAGCAGCTCCGCGGCGCTGATCGATGCGCATGGCTCCAGCCTGAAGCTCAACGTCAGTGGCGCAACGCGTATGCTGGCCGGCGCTTCGGCGGCCGCCATCGTGTCGCACACCAGCAATAGCGCGGCGATGCCGTCTGCTGGCGCGGTGCTGGTCGACCTCGGTAATGATGGGCAGTTCAATACCTCGACCTTCAGCGCGAGCGGCAAGACTTTTGAATTGACGGGTACGTTGACGGCGACCGGTGCTAATCCAGCGGCGCCGCTGTTGCCCGTCTTTAGTGGCGGTAACGAGGCGGTGGACTGGAATGTAATCGGCGCCAAGAATCTGCTGGCTGAAGTGTATGCCAGCGATAGTTATGTCAATCATGGCGCCCTGGTCACGCCGAATGCCAACTGGCTGGTTGCGTTAGGCAGTGCAGCGGCGGCCAAGCAGGACCCTGCAAGCCAGCTTAGCTACAGCCGTCTGGCTACCTATGGCTACCAGCTGACGCCGGCGGGCTTAGGCGGCAGTAGCGCCGCACAAGGCTATCTGCTGCCTGCCGACGCGCCGGTGGTGAACCTGGACAGCTCTGACAATGCGGCCAGCATCACCTGCACCAGCAACCCAACGCTGTGCGCGGTGCCCGCACTGGTGGTGTCGATGCCGAGCGCTACCGTGGCAGCGCCGGTGACTTATGACGTGCGTCTGGCCGTGGCGGATAGTGTTGCGCCAGCACCGCGCACGACAGCAGACCCCGTAGCGGACAGCAAGCCAGCAGACAGCAGTCCAGCGGTCGCGCCAGCCAAGGAAGAGCGCGTCGCTAGCCGGGAGAATGAGAAAACTCGCGCAGTCGAGCAGGGCAAGACGACCGAGCAGCTAAAGCGCGAAGCCGCCGAGGCGCGTAAAGTTGCCAGCGCCGAGCAGGCGAGTGCACGTAAGGCTAGCGCGGTGCTGGCCGCCGTGCCGGCCAAGACGGCGGTGGCGGGAGTGAGCAGTAAAGTCGCGAGCGAGGTGAGTCAGGCAGAAGCCATGAGCAAGCTGGCCCAGGCGGAGAGCCAGCGCGCCACCGGCGAGCGCGAGCAAGCCAATGCGGCTCTGAGCAGCGCCGCGACGCCAGTGTTGAAATTGACGGCGCAGGCGCAAAAAGCCATGGCGGAATCGCGCCTGGCCGGAGCGGAAGCGCGCCAGGCAGCGGCCCAGGCAAAGAAATCCGAAGCCAACGCCAGTTTGCAGTTGGCCCAGGCCAAGGACGTAGACCTGCAAGCACAGCAGATCGACGCGCGTGCCCGTGGTGCTGCAGCGGAAGCCAAACTGGCGCTAGCCGCGCGTGGTGAAGCCTTGTTGCAAGCCCGTCTGGCCAAATCGCCGCAGCAGCGTGCAGCAGCCGAGCAGCAGGCCGAACAGCAGCGCATCGATGCGAGTCAGCTCAGCGCGGAAAGCCGGATCCTGCAGGCCAGGGCAGACGAGCTGCGGCTGGCGGCTGGCCAGATGCGGACCGAAGCCAGTGCGCGCAGCAGCCAGGCCCAGACGGGATCGCTGGCGGCGCAGGCGCTGCGCGAAGAGTCGCAACTGCATACCGCAACAGCGCGCAACTATCAGCAGCAGGCGCAGCTACAGGCCCGCGCCGACGGGCGCAAACCTGAGTCGGCCAAGCAGCTACAGGAACAGCAGGCGGGGATGCAGCGTCAGCTGGCACAGCAAGCACGCAAGGTGGAAGTGCGGAAAGCCGCTGCACAAGCCAAGGCTGAGGAAGCCAAGGTTCAGCAGGCCAAGGCGGAAACGGCCGCGCAGACAGTGGCCGAGCGTGAAGCGCAGCGACGCCAGCGGGTGCTGGCAGCATTTGCGGCCACCGCCACGGCGCGCATGAACAATGATCAGCTGGCTGAACGTGCCGTGCTGCGCCATGCCTACAAGACGGAAATCTTCCAGGACGCCTTGGCTATACTGGCGCGCAACAGCCATGCGGCCGATCTGCCGATCTGCGGTGCTGGCGTGAGCAATGTGTGTCTGCCGACTGCGTTGCAGCTACAGGCGCAGTTGCAGGCGCAGGCGGGGCGTACGCCGCTGCGCTTGCCTAGTACGGCTTTCCTGCCGCAGATCGAGCGCAAGGTGGCACTGGTGATCGGGATTAACAACTATCGCGACAGCCGTATCACGCCACTCGACTCGGCGCTGCCGGACGCGGAAGCAATCGCGGCGCTGATGGCAGAAAAACTCGGCTACGAGACCCGGGTCTTGCGCGATCCTAGCAAAGCGGAAATCATCAACAGCATGGCGGCACTGGCGCGCGAGCTGGGACCCAAGGATAGCGTGACGGTGTACTACGCCGGCCATGGCTATATGACGGGACGCAACCGGGCCAACCAGCAAGGCTATTGGATTCCGTCCGATGCCGCCAGCAATAATCCGGCTAACTGGATTTCCACCAAGGACGTCACCCAGTTGCTGGCGGCCATACCCGCCAGTCAGGTGATGCTGGTGTCCGATAGCTGCTACTCGGGCACTTTTGCCAGCGAACAGCAGGTGCTGGGCAGCGATGATGCGGGCCAGATCCTCAGCCGTCGTTCGGTGGTGGTGATGTCCTCCGGTGGCGAAGAGCCGGTAGCCGATGATGGCGTCGAAGGCCACTCGATCTTTGCCTGGAGCTTGATGCAGGCGCTGCGTCAGGTGAACCGCTACGACACGGGCAGCCGCGTGTTTGGCGCGACCAAGCAGCAGGTGATGGCGGCGTATCCGCAAGTGCCGCAGTATGGGGCAGCGCTGTCGGCCGGCTACGTCAAAGGCGGGGATTATCTGTTCGAGGCGCGCAGCTATAAATAAGCTGGGGAAGACAGCACGCCGCTGCGGCGGCGTGCTGGAAGTGGGATGGTTTTACTGGGCTTTTTTCTGGAACACGATTTTATCGATCACCGATTCGCCGCTGTTTTTGTCGATGTGATAGACCACGGCAGCGTTGTACTTGGCAGCGACACTGACCTGGCGTTCGATGGTCGACTGTTTCAGGAAGGAATACACCACGGGCAGCAGGGCCAGAACAAACTTGGGCTTGAGCGCATTGTCTACCGGCTTCAGCGTGACTTCGCCCTCTTCCGCCACGGCAGTGATCCATTTGTCGACGCGCGGCGGGATGTTATTCAGCGACATTTTGCCACTGATGACGACTTCCACTTCATTGGTACCCTTGTTGAGTTCGCGCGACAGCATATTGTCGAACAGGGTCGAATCGAGGAAGGTCACGCTCGGAGGAGTAGCGGGCGCGGCCGCAGCAGCAGTGGCGGGCGCATCGGCGGCACGGGCCGTCGACAGTGCGAGCAGCAGCGTGCATAAAGTAAGACGGGTCAGTTTCATAATAGGCCTGTAGCGGTTATTTGACGATCAAGGTCAAGAGTTTTTCTGTGCTGCGGTTATGGCTGTCGACGATGCTGACCAGCAGGCGGTGCTTGCCGGACGGGACTTCCGCACTGTCGATACGCAGTTCGTTGTTTTCAAAGCGCGCCCGCTTGAGCAGGCGATCCGTGATGTTGATACCAAATGCACCGTAGTACACACGTAGCGAGGACGGGATCACATTGGCGCCGCCTTCCGTACTGAACTGCAAGCGCACGGGGAAGGGCGTGACCACGATGTTGCCGGGGTCGACCGGTTCCAGCAGGTTGATTTGCGGTGCGCCGGGCTGCGGCACGCTTTTGGCAACCAGGATGGATTGATTGAGCCGGCCCTGTTCGGCCTGGCTCTCGGCGAGGGTAATCAGCGGCTCATCTGATGCAGCCCAGACGGGCAGCGAGAGTACGCTCAGGAACAGCAAAGTCGTGCGCAGATTCTTCATAGCAGTTTTCCGGCTAGGTCAGAGAAGTGAGTAGACTTACCACTCGGTTAATTCGATCATGGCGGCACCGAAGGCATCCGAACACTCGCGGCTATTGGCCGCCGTACGGGCAGCACCAGTGCGCTGGCAGGCCGCCTGGTTCTGCTGGCGTGCGGTACCCATTAGCCACTGCAGATTGGCGCGTCCGTTAGCATCGCTGAGGCTGCGCACGAAGGGGCCCGCTTTCATTGCGCCGAGCATGGACAGATCGCGTTCGGCCTCGCTGACCACCACCAGCATGCGGTCCACTCCAGCCGGGCCCTGGGCGCGGCTGCGCCAGTTAGGCCGTGGCAGCTTGATGGTTTCGCCCGCACGGATGCGGTTGTCCTGGTCGCGGTCATTCGGGAACAGCATATAGAAGCTGCTCTTGTCGGAGCCGAGCAAGACCAGATAGATATAGCCGTCGTGCGACGAGGTTACCGACACGTCCAGCATGTCCTGGCCGATTTTCAGTAAGGTCGAGGCCGGCGTCAATTCGACTTTGCGGCGCGGATCGCGCTGCGCCATCACATCCTTGAATGCGGCGGCCGGATCGGACAGTGCAGTACTGGCGGCATCCGCCGCTACCTGCGTGGCGGTGAACCAGCCGGGCACGAAATTGGTATTGCCACCCAAGGTCAAATGCTGGGCAGCATACTGCTGGCTGCTGGTAAAGCGCGCATCGATGCGACTTTGAGCGCAGGTAGCGATTTCGCTGACCGAAATCGCACCCGACTGGTCGAGGTCGCTGCCAGCACCGAGCATGCAGTCGCGCCAGGCTTGCGTGGCCAGGCCACCCGCACTGTCGTCATCGAACGAAACTTCGTCCGGACGCGAGGATGAAATCTGTACGATGTTCTGCGTCAGGCTGCCGGTGCGCATGGCTTCGCCGGTCAGGCTGCGGCTGCGCAGATTGGCCGGGCGCGAGCATGCATCGGCCACGCCGGCCGGACTGAATTTAGGGGTCAGACGCGCGCCGTCGGATTGGGTCAGGCTACGTGTCAGGGCCAGCGGCTTGCCGACAATGCCACCCGAATGGCAGGCATCATAGAACACAAACAGTTTGTCGGCCTTGTCGGAGATAGGCTTGAGCAATTGCGCCACATGCTCGTTGGTGAGCGGCACACTATCGGCCGGTAGCAAGGCTTCCACGCAGCCGTTCTTGCTCGCGCGCGCGTCCAGCCAGCGGCTACCGTGGCCAGAGAAGTAAAAGAACACGCGGTCGCCGGGTTTGGTGCGCGCATCGAGTGCGGCGATTGCCTGCTCAATCCGGCTGGCGGTAGCTTCGTGATCGCGCAGCACGGTGATGTTCTCCGGTGCGATCTGCATGGCTTCCGCCATGCGGCTGGCCGACTCGACATCGTGGCGTATGCCTTTGAGCTGCGGTATGGCGGGGTCCATGTAATCACCCACGGCAATAATCAGCGCATGGCGCGTGTTGCGTGGCTGGGCCGGGTTGGCGGCTTCGGCAGCGCGCGCGGCCGGTTTGGTCGAACCGCTATCGGCCGCGCTGGCCGCTAGCGGCACACTGGTCGCTGCCCAAGCCAGCGCCAGACTGGTAAGCAGTCCGCGTTTCAGGGGCGCCATGCTAGAGCCCCAGCATCACAACGCGTACGCGGCGATTTTCCGGCGCGGTTGGAATGGCGGGGTTTAGCAATTCGCTCGAGCCCTTGCCATCGGTAACGATGCGGCTAGGATCGACATGGTTCTGTACCAGGATGCGCTTGACTTGCATGGCGCGCTGGGCCGACAGGCGCTTGTTATAGGCGGCCTGGCCGCTACCATCAGTGTGGCCTTCGACCAGAAAACGGGCTTGGCGCAATTCGGGCGCCTGCAAGGCTTCGGCCAGATTGTTGAGCAGCTTCACGCTGGCGGCCTGCACGTGGTCGGAATTGACGTCGAACTGGATCGCCAGATCGATCGATGGCCGTGCAGCCGGTGCCGGATTGGCCACGCTGGCGGGCGCCGGGCTAGGTGCTGCGCTGGGCGCCGCGCTCGCCGCAGGCACGTCTTCGACACTGAGGTTACGGGTTTTGGCCGCTGGCTTGGCGGGCGTGGGGGCGGCTGCGGCGGGCGCCGTCGGTGCAGGTTTCAGGGCATCGATGATTTGCTGGGCCGAAGGAGCGCGCTCCTGGGCACTGACGGTGGCGGCGCAGCACAGAATGCCCGCCGATAGGAATGCAGAAAATTTAGGGTGTGCCATGACGGTGCGCCAAAGTGAGGATAGTAGTGTTTTAATTATAAGTTAGATCGTTGCGGGAAATTGCATTTAGAGAAGTTCCCGCCGGCGCTTGTGGCGGCGCTGTCACACCGTGCTAGCTTGATGAAACGGATGCCGCGCCGGCGGCATCCGTTGACAGGCACGTGGATGCGCCTTACTGCAGGCGTGCCAGTTTGGCGTCGGCCAGCACCAGTTGCTCGGCATCGAAGAAGCGCAGATTGCCGCTGATGATGGCCTGGCGCTGCCCCACCAGCTTTTTGGCTTCTTCGCGCGGTAGCGGCACTTCCATGCTGACCTCGCCTGCGCGCACGCTGTAAGTCTGACTGTCGGCGTTGTAGCCGGCCAGATTGACCAGCGCGCTATACGGCGAAGTCCAGCCGCTCATACGCTTCTGATATTCGGCGGTAGATTCGAACTGGTCCTTGGTCAGCAGATTCATGTCCTTGATCTTAGGCAAGGACCATAGCTTGGCGACATTGTCGGTGCCGACGCTGAGTACCTTGCGACCATCGTCCGAGAACAGCGCTGTCGCGATGGCATCGAGGTGCCCTTTGAGCTGGCTGACCTGGTCGCCATGATCGGTGTGCCACAACGTCAGCAAACCTTCGGCATTGCTGGTCAACATCAGGTCGCCTTTGGGCGCGACGAAAGCGGAAACCTGGCCTTGCATGCGGGCCAACGGCGACAGTGTCGCCGCGTCCAGCAGACGCACGCCTTCGCTGGCGCGGATGATAACGCGGCGGCCATCCGGAGTGAAATCCAGCAATTCGGCGCTGGTCAGCGTACTGACGCGCTTAAGCGTCGCGGTCTCGACCACATACAGGTGATGGTCGGAAGCGTTCAGGAACAGGCGCGAGCGGTCCGGGCTGAAGCGGTAGTCGCGTAGCGTGACGCCGTCGGGCAGCAAGGTGGCCACCTGATTGCCGCTGCTGCTATCCCACACACCCAGTTGCATAGGTCCTACTGCCGGTGGTTTGGCACTGCGATTGACATAGGCCATGACTCTGCGGCCGTCCGGCAAGACCTCCATGCTTTGCGGCAGCGGGTTGCCTTCGCCAAAACTCAGGCGCTTGACGCTATCGCCATCGCCGCTACGCCAAAGCATGACTTTGTCGTCGTTGGCGGCGCTGATGAGGAAATTGCCATCGCGCGAAAAGCGCACCATGCCGACCGGATTCCAGTGATCATTGAGACGTGCGACCCGGTTGCCCCGTTCGCTTTCCCACAGCTTCATATTGCTGTCATGGCTACCCCAGGTGACGATGCGGTCACCATTGGGTGAAAACTCGAAGTGCGGCGTGCCATCGACATCGTCGAGACGGGCCAGCATTTGCAGGCTGGCCGTGTCATATAACTGGAAGCCGCGCGCAGCCGTGTAGATCAGCAGGCGGTGGCCGCTCGGTGAAATGCCCGCCGCCACGATAGGGTAGGGTAGGGTGCTGAGTGGCTTGCTACTGCCATCGTCATTCAGGTCGGTCAGATGCAGGCGGCCCTCGGCCAGCCCAAGCAGGTAGCGGCGGTTGGCGGACAACTGGGTCGTCCCGTAGCTGGCTTCGGCCATGACAGGCTGGTTGCTGTCCACCTGCCACAGATACATGGCGCGGTCGCGTGTGCCCAGCGCAAAGTGTTCGCCTTTGGCAGAGAAGCCGCCGACCGTGGCGCTGGCGGAAATCGGGAAGTTGCCGGCCAACTGGTAATTCTCAATTAATTTACGCGGCAGCAGCACTTGATTGAGCTGCCGTGCTGGCCCCGCAGCGACGCGTATGCCGCCGCCACCGCTGACAGGCATGTTGGCCTGTTCCTGGGTGGGGTTAAAGTAGAAGTTACCGGTGATGGAAGACATTTCCCATGGCGTCTGCTTGCCGCCTGATTGTTCCTGTACGCCTTCGCGTACGCGCTTGAAGATGTCCTCTACCTTCATGCCCTGTTCGCCCATCGCAGCCAGTAACTGCTCCGTGTACAGGCCATTGGCACCAACGCCGTCCGAAGCGGTCGAGCCGGGCGAGGTGGCGTAGGCGACCAGCGTGCCGCGCGGTGCCGATTCCATGCCGGCCAGACCCCGGGAGCCAGAGCGGAAGCTGCGCGCAAACGGATTGTCGCGGCAGGCATCGAGAATGACCAGATTGATGCGGTTACGTGCCGTATCCATCTTCTCCAGCACTTCGTTGGCATTGTAGGCACGCGTCGATAATTCATCTTCGCTGGCAATATTGGCGTCCACCGGCACCAGATAGTTGATGCCGCGCGACTGCACGCCATGGCCCGCATAATAGAACAGGCCGATACCGCCATTGCGCAATTGATTGCCGAATTCGCGCACCGACGTCATCATTTCTTCCAGACTAGCGTTTTCCTTCTTGATGACGGTGAACCCCAGTTGCTGCAGCTTGATCGCCATCGCACGTGCATCATTCGTGGGGTTGGTCAGCGGCGAGCTCTTGTAAGTCGAGTTGCCGATGACCAGAGCCAAGCGTTGTTCGTTCCCCATAGGAACCGTTTCGGGTGCAGCATTGGCGCTCTGAGCGGCATTTTCGGCCGTAGCCACGGCCCCAGCCGCGGTTTCGGGCGCTGCGGCGCCAGTGCCGGGGATGGCGCCGCCACGGTCGGCTGGCGCCTGGCTGGGCAGGCTAATGATAGGTGCGGCCAGCGCTGCACGGATGCGCTCGCTACGGGCCGCTTCTTCCGCAGCGGCGGCCGCTTTGGCAGCCTTGACTTCAGCGCTCTCGGGGTTGTTGCGGGCGTTTTCGGCCGCGATCGCGTTCAGGGCTTCCTGCTTGAACCGCTCGATGCTGCTTTTCGAGCCGGATTGGGCAAAAGCGCCACCAGCGAGGTTCGCGCATAGCGCGATTGCACAGGCTTGCGCCAATTTGGTGCGTGTCATGTTTATTCGGGAATGTCAGGTGGCGTAAGGGTTTGCCCGCATAATGTAATGCTTTTCCGAAAACATGACAATCATGTGGCTTGCCAGCCGCAGTTTTGCTGGTCTGGCAGTCAGGCTGGGCGGCAGCGGGATTTGTACAGTTCTGAGTAAAGTGTGGTTAAATAAACAAATTAGCCAAATTGTTTTTCTTATTTGGTAATGCTGATTAACCCACTATACGGGCAGGCCCATTGCGTGCGTGTTTGCCCTCTTTAAAATGATGATAAAAAAACACATTAGATTCAATCGGTGGCCATGGCTTATGCCAGCGCTGATGCTTGTTGCCTTGCTGAGCGGCTGCGGCGGCGGTTCGGGCGCTTCCGCGCTGCCGGCCAACACGGCGCCGCATGTGGCAATGCTGCTGGGTGGCCAGGTTCGTGCCGGTGCCGCGGGGGCTGATGCTAGCGCGACGGTGGGCAGCGATGTATTGCTGAGTGGCGCGGGCAGTACGGATGCCGAAGGGGACGCGCTGAGCTATAACTGGACTATCGTCTCCAAGCCGAGCACCAGTGCTTTGGTGCTCGGCGCCAGCAGCGGTGCCCAAGTAACGGTCAAGCCCGATGTAGGCGGAACCTATGTTTTCAATCTGAAGGTGACTGATAGCAAAGGCGCATCGTCGGAACAGCACGCAACGCTGCTGGTTGATAATTCCGCCCCGGTCAGCGCCATCGTTGTCAGCGTCAGCTACACGGCACAGCCGGTCATCAAGCCTACCCAGAGCGTCAGTGTGGGCGCCGCGATTGTGCTCGACGCCAGTGCCAGCACGGATCCGGATGGCGATCCGGTCACGAATAGCTGGCAAATCCTGGAACAGCCGGCATTGAGCAAAGCTGCGCTGGTGATAGGCGGAAAAACTGCACGCCTGGTAGTGGATGCGGTCGGCCTGTACAAGGTGCGTGCGCGCGGTACGGACCCCAAGGGCGCGTATTCCGACACGGTCTATGTGTTTGATGCAAGCAATCAGGCGCCAGCGCTGGTGTTGGTGGGCAATGTAACGCCGCAGGCTCTGGACGCGGGCAAGTCCAGCCTGCAGGCCTCGGTCGGCTATGTAGTTTCGCTCAATGGCAGTGCCAGCAGCGATCCGGCCGGCAAGGCACTCAGCTATGCCTGGACCCTGAGCAGCAAGCCGGCCGCTAGTGCGCTGCAGCTAAATGGCACGAATGCGCCGATACTGCAATTCGCGCCTGACGTGCTGGGTGAATACGTGGTGAAGCTGACAGTCAGCAATAGCACCGGCGAGACCAGTTTCTATAGCACCACGGTGTCGGTGAATAATAACCGTCCGCTGGCCAGCATCAGCAGTAATGCGACGCCAGTGGCGCTGCCGAGCGGGCCATCCGTGCGCTATCCGGCCAATACCGTGATCACGCTGCGCGGCGGCGCTAGCAGCGATGCGGACGGTGACCCGATCACCTATGCGTGGAGTCTGGTGGAAAAGCCGGCCGGCAGTGGCACCACGCTATCGTCTGCCAGCAGCGTGAATGTGCAGCTGACCCCGGATAAAGATGGTCTGTACGGCGTACTGCTGCGTACCACTGATCCGTCCGGCGCTTATTCGGAACAGCGCTTGAACGTGGAAGTGGGGACCTATGCGCCGGTTGCGGTGGTGGACCGCAGCGCCATCACCACGCTGGCAGGGACGACGGTAACAGCGTCGGCGGCACTCAGCTACGATGAAGATGGCGATAAACTCAGCTATGCATGGGCGCTCGATGCCTATCCGGTCGGTTCTCGCGCTGCCATCGCCAGCCCGTCAGGCCCGAACCTGAGTTTTACCCCGGATATGGCCGGTACCTATGTAGCTTCGGTCACTGTCAGCGATGGCAAGCGTTCATCGATCGCTTACGTGACCGTACGTGTGCTGGCGGCCATCAGTGGCACGCTGGAACTGCCATTCGTGCCGTTGGAAGCGCGCTATAGCCGTGGCTTGGATAGGCTGGTGGTCGTGGCTAGCAATCCGAATACGCTGAAGATCGTTGATCCGTTTACCGGCGCGATCAAATCTGTGGTGCTGCCTGCCGCGGTCAAATCGCTGCAGCTCAGTAACGACGGCAAGCTGGCTGCTGTGCTGCACGAAGGTGTGCTGAGCCTGGTTGATGTGTCGAGCGCGACGCTGCTGCGTTCGAGCGCTACCGGCGGATCTCACACGGATGCCTTCATCACGAATAGCGGTGTCGCCTATCTGATCGGCCAGACGGGCGGCCAGTGGGTCCGCCCCGGCGTCATCGTGCTGAATGCGCGGACCGGCGAGAAAATGTCCGAGCTCGACTATGCGAATGGCTTCTTCTACGGCACTCAGCGCGGCATTTTCGCGGAGAGCAAAAATAAAGCCTTCCTGATCGCTGCAGGCTTGTCGCCATCCGATATTTCCTACTTCACCGTGGATGGCAAGAGCAATGCCGTACTCAGTTCGGGTGATTCACCCTACCACGGCGACTACGCGATGTACTCGCCGCTATACCTGAGCGAGAACCAGGATCTGGTGTTCACTGCGGCCGGCAATTACTTCCAGAGCGAGACGCTCAGGTACGCGGGCCGCCTCGACATGACCGGACAGCTAACGTCGCTGAGTCATTCGGTGGCAATGGATGAGACGCTGGCGCTGGCGAGCACGGGCGGCTCATATCCCGACTACGCGGTGAGCTATCCGACGGTTTATAAGCGCTATACGGGAGCGTTGCTGCTGCCTGCGCCGGATCTAACGCTGCCGCTGATAGGCGGCGTGCAGAGTTACGGCGTCGGCATATTCCACAGTGCCGACGGCCACCACGTCGCTCTGGTCCAGACCGGCAGTGCGCAACAAAATGCGCAGGGAGTTAAGTACTATCTGACTTACCGCTAGGCGCTGCTGCTACCGCCGCCAGCGTACTGGCGGCGGTAGCGCACTGCTAGCTTACTTAATGGCATGCTTTGGGATGCTTAATGCGACTGCCGCATCCCACGCGATTCACGGAATGTGGTGCGGAACTGAAAAAAGTGGCCCGGGGCGGAGTCGAACCACCAATTATTAATGCTTCCGGCGACAAGACCCGAAGGGCTGCACCTGCTTTCAACGTCCTTTTAACCGCCAGCGAGTTGATTGCAACAAGTTGTACGAATTTCGTAATATGATGGCAACGCTCTCCCGCCAGGAATTCGCTATGAAATTCAATGTATCGTCCACCGCAGTCCGTTCAACCATTCCGTACGCGCTGCCGCTCCCTATCAATCAACCAGCTAACAGCGGCTTGTATGCAGCAATGGGATCTAGCGACATTCGGTCCTACACGGTGGCCGACCTGAACAACGACGGCTTCCTCGACATTTTTCTGCATCCATCGTATTTCAACTACGGCCCAGCGTTATCCGGAGTCGCCCTGCTCAATGACCACAAGGGCGGCTTCGTCAACGCCACGGCAGCCATCATGCCGGGCGTTATCTTCCAGCAGTCTAACAATGTGTTTCTTGCAGACTTCAACCATGACGGCCGGACCGACATGTTCGTGGTCGACCAAGGACTGGAGATCGGTAACCCGAATACGGGTTTCCCGGGCGGCCAAAATCATCTGTACCTGCAGGATGGCAACGGCGTGTTTCAGGACGTGACGGCTACGCTGCCAGGTAATGCGGCGGCGTTCAACCACGTGTCGTCGATGGCCGATATCAACGGCGATGGGAATCTCGACATCATCGTTACCCGCCTTGGGGGCCCCAACTTTGAGGGCTGTGGCACTTTTTTCTACCTCGGAGATGGCAAGGGGCAGTTCAGTTTCACTACCGCAGGCCTTCCGGAAGAGATCAAGTACCTGCCAGCAACCCAACGTAACTCGGCAAGCAAGAGCATTGATTTTCAGGATGCAGGCTCGAATGGAGTGGCCGATCTCGATGGGGATGGACGGCTTGATCTGGTAACTGGCAGCTATATCGGGCCAGACCAGCTAACTAACAGTTATACGATCCGAGTTTTCAAGCAAGGAAGTGATGGCCAGTTTGTGCAGCAGAAATGGGTAGGCGGTCTGCCAACCATTTTCTCGGGCCTGACGATGGGCGTGTGTGGCATCAATATCGGCGACCTTGACGGCGACGGCCGCAACGACATCGTGATCCACTGGGAAGGCAGCGGAATCGAGGCGGTCGAGGTGCTACACAACGACGGGAACCTGCAATTTAGCGATGTGACCATGAGTTGGCTGGGCAGTTACATTGTGCGCAACGGTAGCCGCCAGCAAGATGGTCACTACGAGAAGAGTTACGCACTGACCGAACTACAGGACGTGGACCACAACGGCACCCTCGACTTGGTGTTGCACACCTACGGTAGTGACGCCGAGCAGCTATCGACTAATTCGGCGGCCGGTGCATTTGCCTATCTCAACGCGGGCAACGGTCACATGGCGCCGATGACGATTGCGACGGATGGCAAAGCACTGACCAACGCGGATTACACCAACGCTACCCAGACAAGCGAATACACGCTTGGCGTTCCGCTGATCTTCGACGCCAACAATGACGGCAAGACGGACATCGTGTTTGTCGACAACTTCAAGGGTTTGGATAGCAGTACTAGCCCATATCGTCCGACCCAGTACAACGTCACTACCTTACTTGGCTCCGACGCTAGTCCAGCCTTTCGCGCTGCTGACAGCGGCGAGACCTTATACGGTACCAGCGGTGCGGATCTACTCTACGGCGCAGCGGGCAACGATGTCCTCGGGGGCGGGGGTGGGATCGATACCGTAGTCTATCTCGGCAATCGAACCGATTTCAATGTCATCAGGAACGCCGACGGGAGCATCAAAGTTGGTTCGACTGCCGGAGGTATCGATACGCTGATCGATGTAGAGCGTATCAAGTTTGGCGACCAGACGATTGCGCTCGACGTCGAAGGCAATGCTGGGCAGGCCTACCGAATCTACCAGGCAGCTTTTGAGCGTAAGCCGGACTTGGCCGGCCTCGGATACTGGATCTCTGTCATGGATAAAGGCGTAAGTCTATCGACCGTTGCCAGCGGTTTTGTCGGTTCCGCAGAATTTAGATCGATCTACGGTCCCCAGCCTACCAATCTGGAAATCGTCTTAAAATTTTACCAAAACGTCCTTCACCGCGAAGGCGAGACTGCCGGAATCAATTTCTGGACCGGACTGCTCGACAACCACACGATTACCGTCGCGGATGCGCTCGTCGGATTCAGCGAAAGCGCGGAGAACAAAGCCGCCCTGATCGGCACCATTAATAACGGATTTGCCTACACGCTTTATCCTTGATGGCAAGCCCTCCCAACCTGCATCACGGTCATCACTGAGCCGGGATGGACGTCGCACCGAGCGGCGATGTTGTTTTGTGCCGCAAATGGGCCGGAGCCAAGGACTGCGTCCCCAATGCAAAACGCCCACTTGCATGAGTGGGCGTTGCGTGAGGGATGTTCTTGGTGGTGTAGTTTAACAGAAAACCAAACCCACATATCAGCAGTCTCTCAGCCCCGGTCGGAAGCCTTGAGACCCTCGCGCGATTCCGGGGAAGGATTTCGCGCAACCGCACATGCCCATGATTGTAAGTTCAGAGAGGCCGATTGGCACTCGCAGGTGCCACAACTGCTGGGGAATCTCGGGGCCGCAACTTGGCTTTCCTCTCGTTTGTCGCCGTAATGCCCGGCACGAACGACGAAAGGAGATGCCATGCAAACCGAACCCGCCTTCACCGAAACGGAGCTTGCACATCGGTGGAACGTCAGCATCAAGACTCTACAACGCTGGCGCAGTGAAGAACGCGGCCCGCCGTACATCAAGCTCTCAAAGGCCGTCCGCTATCCAGTCGATGAGATCGTCACCTATGAGCAGGCAATCCGCCAGGGCATGTCCAACGAAGCGCCGTTGCCATCCTTGTGCGACTCGCAGCCCGTTGTCGAATCTCCCGCGCCCGCCGCCCCCGAACCAAAGCGGTACTACTTGAGCGAGGCCTTCGCACTCATCGCGCAGTACGGCAGTCTTGAAGCGGCCGAGGCCGCGCTGACGGAGGTGCGTGATGAAACCCAAGGTTGATGCCAACAAGCAGGGCGTTGCGCCCAGCCCGGATGAGCCAGTCATCACGTATCCGGTCCTCGATGAAAACCAGTTGTCCTCGAGGTGGAATCTCTCACCCAAGACGCTGCAAAAGTGGCGCTCGGAAGGAATCGGCCCGCCCGCCTGGCACCTCAACAGATCTGTCCGTTACCTTCTGATGGAGGTTGAAGCCTTCGAGCGCAAGGCTCGTGTCACTTGGAAATCCCCTGCCGGACGCCAGTTGTCCGAATCCTCCCCGACGGCACGAGAAGACGCCATCAAGCAGATGATGCAGAAGCGGGCCACACGCCGCGATCAGGTTTTTTACTCCGCCAAGGACGTGGTCGACATCACTGGATTGCCCGGTTACTGGATTCACCAGAATCTGGAACGCCTGCGGCTCGGCATTCCTTTCTACCGGATCGCAAACGGTGATGTCATCCGCTTCAGCATAGAGGAAATATTCCTCTGGGAGATGCATCACTTGCGCCCCTGTCGATACCCGGTCGACAGGGGCATTGAGGTCAAAGAACAAGGGGGCACTCACCTGCCATCTGAGTGAAGGGGAGTGAGGTTGGCCGCCGCACCTACAGGTCGAGGATTTCCGTTGCATGTTCCTAGTTTTCGTCGAATTGTTGCTTTAGACGAAAATATGGAACATACTCCACCCATGCTCTCCAGTACCCACACTCAGCGCGTCCTCGACCTGGCGAGCCAGAAGGGGCTACTGCGCGCCAGCGATCTGGACGCCATCAGTGCGCCTCGGGTCGTTCTGACGCGCCTGACCGCTGCGGGTCTACTAGAGAAGGTGGGGCGTGGCCTGTACCGTCTGCCGGATGCACAGGTTTCGGAATTCGAGAGCCTTGGCACCATCGCCACCAAGGTACCTCAAGCGGTGTTCTGCCTGCTTACGGCGCTGCAGTTTCATGAGCTGACCACACAGCTGCCGCGTCAGATCTGGATCGCGATGCCTCGGGGCAGCCACCCGCCCCGGGTCGACTACCCGCCCGTCAAGATGGTGCAGTTCACGGGTGATGCCTACTCGGCAGGGATTGAGGAAGTCGAACGCGACGGTGTCAGGCTCCGGGTGTACGGCGTGGCCAAGACCGTGGCGGACTGCTTCAAGCACCGCAACAAGATCGGGCTGGATGTGGCGCTTGAGGCGCTGAAGGACGCCCGGGCGCGCAGCAAAGCCTCAGTCGACGACATCTGGCGTTTCGCCAAGATATGCCGCGTGGCCAATGTGATGCGACCCTATCTGGAGAGTGTCGGATGAGTGCGGCTACCCCAAATGTCGCGGCATCCGTCCGTGCGCGTCTGCTCAATGTCGCCAAGGCGCAAGGCGTCGATTTCAATCAGGTGCTGGTGCGCTTCGCCTTGGAGCGCATCCTCTACCGGCTGACCCAGTCGCCGCACGCGGACCGCTTTCTGCTCAAAGGTGCGCTGCTGTTCACGCTCTGGTACGACATGCCACACCGGGCCACACGCGATGCCGACCTCTTGGGCTTCGGTGCCAGCGATCTGGAGTCAGTGGCCCAAGTATTCCGGGACATCGCAGCAGTATCGGTCGACGACGGCATCGTGTTCGACCCAGCCTCCGTCACGGTCGAGGAGATCCGCAAGGAAGCTGGCTACGGCGGCGTTCGCGTGATGATTGCAGGCGATCTGGCCAGAGCACGCTGCAAGACCCAAATCGATGTCGGCTTCGGCGACGCCGTCACCCCAGCGCCTGTTGATTCGGTCTACCCTGTACTGCTGGAGGAAATGCCCGCGCCACGACTGCGGGCCTACCCAACGTACACCGTCATCGCGGAAAAGCTCCACGCCATCGCATTGCTGGGTATGACCAACAGCCGCCTGAAGGACTACTTCGATCTGTCGGTGCTGTTGGAACGAGAAACTCTGGACACTGATCTGCTGGCCCAAGCGATCAAGGCCACATTCGAAAGACGCGGCATGGCGGTTCCTGACGCGCTGCCAGTCGGCCTGACGGACGAGTTTGCGCACGACGCTTCGCGCCAGGCGCTGTGGCTGGCATTTCTCAAGAAGAACGAACTTCCGCAAGAACCCTTGCCCGCCATCGTTGGCCGCTTGAGCGTGGCATTGGCACCCGCGTTGAACACCGTCGCTCGTTGAATATCCCTTCATAGGGCAGCCGCTTCGCGCCCTTCGCCACGGTCAGTGGCGGTCTCCATGCGGACTTTGCATGGAGACCACGATGACTACTCGACTTTGCGCGCACTGCGGCCAACCCTTCGAACCCCGCCCACAGGTTCCCGACCAAGCCTTCTGCTCTGCCCCTGAATGCCAGCGGGCTCGTAAGCGCGACTGGCAGCGGGCAAAACTCCAATCCGATCCTGACTACCGCATCAATCAGCAGGCGGCCCAGCGCGCGTGGTCACAGCGCAATCACGACTATTGGCGCAATCACCGAGACGCACAACAGGTCAACGGCGATCAAGGGGCGCAACCTACCACCGCCCATCGGCAGCAAGTCATCGATCCGGTAAAGATGGACGTGTCAGCGCTGCCTTCCGGTATCTACCGGATCACAAGACGTCCGGAGTTTCCCAATGGAACACCGGGCTCTTGGGTAGTTGAAATCACGCTGCTGTGTGAAACCTGCGAATGCAAGATGGATGCGTCAAGAGATGACTTGATCGACACCCAGGGAAACCAGCCTTAACTTCAAGCCCAAATGGGCTCTCGATCATCCTGGATGGCAACAATTTCAACCATGTGCATTCCGGCCGCGCATTGCAGGCCACGTGTATGCCAATGAGGTGAAAGGCAGGCCCGAGAGCGAGTTCACACAACATAAAGTGATCGGGTCTATGCAGGCAGAAGAGTTCTCCATTCCGGGGGCGGATCAGCCACCGACATTTCGAGCCGCCGAGTACGTGCGGATGTCGACCGAGCACCAGCAGTATTCGACGGAAAACCAAGCCGACAAGATCCGCGAGTACGCGGCTCGGCGCAACATCGAAATCGTTCGCACCTATGCCGACGAGGGCAAGAGCGGCTTGCGCATCGATGGGCGGCGAGCGCTGCAGCAACTGATCAAGGACGTCGAGGCAGGCATCGCGGACTTCCAGATCATTCTCGTCTACGACGTCAGCCGCTGGGGCCGGTTTCAGGATGCCGATGAGAGCGCCTATTACGAATACATTTGCCGCCGCGCCGGAATCCAGGTCGCGTACTGCGCAGAGCAGTTCGAAAACGACGGCTCGCCTGTGTCGACCATCGTCAAGGGCGTCAAGCGTGCGATGGCTGGCGAATACAGCCGGGAGTTGTCGGCCAAGGTGTTTGCCGGGCAGTGCCGCCTGATCGAGTTGGGTTTCCGCCAGGGTGGCCCGGCTGGCTATGGGCTGCGACGTGTGCTGATCGATCAGTCCGGCACGCTCAAAGGTGAATTGGCTCGCGGCGAGCACAAGAGCCTGCAAACCGACCGTGTCATTCTTCAGCCGGGACCGGATGATGAGGTCGCCGTGGTCAATCAGATCTACCGCTGGTTTGTCACCGACAACCTGACGGAGCTGGACATCGCCGAACGGCTGAACGCACAAGGAACGCGTACTGACCTTGGGCGGGATTGGACACGCGCAACGGTCCGCGAGGTGCTGTCCAACGAGAAATACATCGGCAACAACATCTACAACCGTCGATCTTTCAAGCTCAAGAAGCACCGAGTGGTTAACAGCCCCGACATGTGGATCAAGAAGGAAGGTGCGTTCGAGGGCATCGTGCCACCAGAGCTCTTCTACACGGCGCAGGGCATCTTGCGCGCAAGGGCACATCGCTACAGCGACGAGGAGTTGATCGAGAAGCTGCGCAATCTGTACCAGCGCCACGGGTACCTCTCCGGCCTGATCATCGATGAGGCAGATGGCATGCCGTCTGCGGCGGCCTATGCACATCGATTCGGCAGTTTGGTTCGCGCCTACCAGGCGGTGGGCTTCACTCCGGATCGCGACTACCAGTATCTGGAGGTGAATCAGTTTCTGCGCAGACTGCATCCAGAGATCGTCAGCCAGACCGAACGCACGATTGCCGAGGTCGGCGGCAACGTCGAACGTGACCCGGCCACCGACCTTCTCACCGTGAATCGCGAGTTCACCGTTTCACTGGTGCTGGCGCGGTGCCAATTGCTCGACAACGGGCGACGGCGCTGGAAGGTGCGCTTCGACACCAGCCTCGCGCCCGACATCACGGTGGCCGTGCGGCTGGACGACAGCAACCAGGCTGCCTTGGACTACTACCTGCTGCCGCGACTGGACTTCGGTCAGGCACGCATCCATTTGGCCGACCACAACGGCATCGAGTTTGAGTGCTATCGCTTCGACAGCCTGGACTACCTCTACGGCATGGCGCGGCGTATCCGCATACGGAGGGCCGCATGAGTCAAGACAAAGAACATCGGCATTCGGAGTTGCGGATGATTCCGCTCAACCGGATTGAGGTTCTCAACCCCCGCGAGCGCAACAGCCGGGTCTTCGAGCAGATCGTCGGCAACATCCAGAACATTGGCCTGAAAAAGCCCATCATCGTGACGCCGCGTCCAGGGAGCAATGGCGAGCACTATCTCCTCATCTGCGGCGAGGGGCGGTTCAAAGCCTTCAAGACGCTCGGGCATCAAGAGATCCCGGCAATGGTGATTAACGTCGATGACGAATCGGCCTTCATCATGAGCCTCACCGAGAACATCGCCCGACGAAAGTTCAGCCCGTTGGAATTGCTGTCCGGCATCGAGCAGCTGCGGGATCAGGGCTATGACAAGAAATCCATTGCCCAAAAGACAGGCCTGAGTCCGGAGTACGTGCAGGGCATCCTGCAGTTGCTGCAGAACGGTGAACAGCGACTGCTGATGGCCGTCGGCAGCGGGCGCATCCCTCTCAACGCGGCGATCACCATCGCTGGCGCGGGCAGCGACGAGAAAGCCATTCAAGCCGCATTGCAAGATGCCTACGAAACCGGAAAGCTGCGTGGCAGCCAGTTGATCCAAGCCCGTCGTGTGATCGAACGTCGCCGCACCCAAGGCAAGTCCATCGGCGGCAGGATGACCTCCCGCAAGACCAATGAGGATGTCACCACGTCCAGCCTGGTGAGGAACTACCAGCGGGAAGTCGAGCGACAGAAGCTGCTGGTCAGGAAAGCAGAGACCGCTCAACGCAACTTGCTGTTCATTGTCGGGGCCCTGCGCCAACTGCTGGCCGACGAGAATTTCACCACCCTGCTACGTGCGGAGGGGCTGGACACACTGCCCCAGTATCTGGCGGAGCGGGTCTGGGCCCGAGGGAGCGGCGCATGAGCAAACCGCCCCTGGGCTTCGTGCCGGAACCGTTGATTTTGTCCCTCTCGTCCGTCCTGCCTTCGCGCAAGACGCCAGAAGGTTTGCTTGCCTCACGGAAATTCAAGCAGATCACCGCATCTATCGAGTCGGTCGGGCTGATCGAACCCCTCTCGGTGGGAAAGCCCAACCGCGAGGGGCAGCACATCTTGCTGGACGGGCACACACGACTGGTCGCGCTGAAACAGCTGGGCTTCGACAAGGCTCCCTGCCTGGTGGCCACCGATGACGAAAGCTACACCTACAACAACCGGATCAATCGCCTCTCCAGCATTCAGGAGCACCTCATGATCCGTCGCGCTGTCGAACGGGGCGTCACCCCGGAAAAGCTGGCGAAGGCCTTGGACGTGGACATCAGCCACATCATCAAGAAGCTAAACCTACTGGAGGGGATCTGCCCGGAGGCCGCCGAGTTGCTGCGCGACCAGACGTTTTCGGCAAACCTTGGTGCGGTCCTGCGCAAGCTCAAGCCGACGCGTCAGGTGGAGTGCGTCGAACTGATGGTCAGCGCCAACAACATCACGGTCGCCTATGCCCAAGCCTTGGTTGCGGCGACACCCAGCAACTTGCTCGTCGGTGAGACCAAGCCCAAGAAGATGACCGGCGTCAGCGCCGACCAGATGGCCAAGATGGAGAGGGAGATGGGCAACCTCCAAGAGCAGTTCAAGCTCGCCGAGCAAACCTACGGTCAGGACATCCTCAACTTGGTGCTGGCCAAGGGCTATCTCGCCAAGTTGATGGCGAACGAAGCCATCTTGCGTCACCTGACCAGGAACCACCCCGACGTGCTGAACGAGTTCGACAGCATCGTTCGTATGGTGGCGCTGGACAAATAAGCGGCGCGCAATCGGCGTAGTGAGCGAAATCCTTCCACAGGAAGGTCGTGACGGCGTCCACGCGGGCGGCCCACGGTTCTTTAACAATCTGGAAGTATCAGGGTCATCGCCCCACAACGGAGTTTTTGCTTCCCTCCGTGATCAAGGGCGGTGACCGATAGGCTTGCCGCTGGCCTGCCCCCGCGCATCGGGCTCTGCGACTGGGCGAACAGCGGCACCTTTTTCATTTTGTGGCGACCCAGTCTTCGTGGCGGAGCAATAGACCTAAACAGTGCTCGCTTGCTGAAGCAAATGAACCGTCTTGTCCCAGAAACAAGGCTTCGACGATTTTTGCTTACTATCGATCAAAACCCTGGGTACTTCTGCCAGATCCGCTGGTTCAGCTCTTCGTTGTCGCTGTACTCGCCAATCGCCCAATTTTTGAATGCGTAGAGGTCTTCCGCCAATTCGGTGATGACGTCGCGCAGTTCCAGCGGCTCCAGCCACTCGGCAGGGATCGCCTTCACGCCGTGCATCGCGCCCAGCAGGTTGCCGACGATCGCTCCGGTCGAGTCGGAATCGCCATCGTGGTTCACGGCCAAGATCACGCCGTGTTTGAAATTGCGGGCGACCAGTGCGCAATAGATGGAAATAGCCAGAGCCTCCTCGGCGATCCAGCCCTGACCCTGCCGGGCTATGGCTTCTTCATGTGGCAAACCGGCATCGGCCAACTCCTCAGCCATCTCGATTGCCCGCAGCGTCTCTTCGTGGCCGGGCTCGGCTCGCAGGAGGAGTTTTGCGGTGGCCAATGCCTCGCGTAGCGACGCGCCATCGGTCAGCGCCAGGATCAGCACCGCCAGCACACCACCGGTCAGGGCTCCGGTTGGGTGCCCATGGGTCAGCGCAGCCAATTCGGTACCGAGCCGGAAGGCGTCTTGGGGAGATTCGTACTGACGCAAGCGCCATGCGAACAACCCGACCGGTGCGACGCGCATGACGCCGCCGCAGCCCTTGCTGTCGTTGCGGGCCGGCTCCCCGAGCGAGTTCATTACCCGCAGGGCCGATAGGCAGGTGTTGCCCGGTGCGCGACGACTGTGCAGCTGACGCTGCTGAAACAGCCAGCCAGGCTCATCGGTGCCGAAGTCGATGTCGCATGTCGGGCGTTCGCCCTGGGTTTGCAGCCAGCGCAAATAGGCGTGCGCCGTGACCCCGGAATAGGTCGTGATGCCTTTGAAGCAGCCGCGCACCCAGCCTCGGATCAACCCCTCGGCGGTGAACAAGGTCATCTGCGTGTCGTCGGTGATCGTTCCCATGCCGCCATAAGCCGGTGCGTACTGGGTGATTCCCTTCGGGCCGAAGCGACGGAGAATCTCGGCGCGCTTCATGAACTCAACCGGTGCGCCCAGCGCATCTCCGACTGCGCCACCGAGTAGGCAGCCCAGAAACCGCCCCTGGACCGTGCGTTTATGCTGGCGCTTGCTGCGCCAGGCCGGAGGTGTCGGTGTCTCGAATTCTTCCGCCGCGCCCGCATCGGCAACAGGCTCCTCGTCCTCATGGCCGGACAATGTGTAGTAGACGCCCAACTCTGCGACTACACGGACGGCGGGTCGGGCGACAAGGTCCAGCTGCTTGCGCCACTCGGGCACATCGGAGCCGTCCCAACTGATGCCCAGACCTTTCTCCCAGTAGGACAGGTAGGCCTCGCCCCACTCGGCGGCGTAGTGGTTGCCGTTGCCGGCAGAGCAGTCGAGCGCGTACTCCCAGTTGTTCTCGCGCATGCAGACACCGTGCTCAGGGTGAGGCACTTGCCCCAGCCCGATCAGGTATTCCGCGCTCTTGGCGTCCAACGGGCGAAACACGGCCACCCGCAAGCGTCCATCGTCCCGGGCGGTGATAGCAGCGATCAGAGCATCGCCACGTTGGATGGTGACGAGTTTGCCGCCGAGGTCCACGTGCCCGACCTCGAGCCACCAGTGGTCACCGGCCGCTGAAATGACGTCGCGGGCATCGGCGGGCGCCAACAACTCGGCAAGTCGATCCATTCCGGGTTCGGCCTGCTGCCATTCGGCCTCCCCATCCCGGCTGCGCTGTTGTAGGCCATGCAGCATCACCGCCAGCGGCAGGTCCCCATTGTCGAGCGCGGCTGACTTTAGATCGGCTGCTGGGATGGGATACGAGATGTCCGGCAACCCGTAATGTGCCAGCGTCTCTGGCTTGAGATGAAGCTCTGCGAAATTTTGCATGGCGCCCGTACCAATCCTCTTATCGCCGCGCCGCTTGTGGTTATCGCAATACGACGCATACTCAAATCAAAATAGAGTCATGGACAGATTCTAGGGCAGACCATATACTTTCCGCAATAACCCACACAAGCATTCGCTAACCCGAACGAGCCAGCCAGGATGTCAAACGAACAGCTTGCAGATCTAACCCAGCCACAACGCGACCGGCTTGCGTTCGTGGAGTTGCGCGTGCGCTTCATCGGGGAGATACGCCGCCAGGACTTGGTCACGCGGTTTGGCACCCAGTCCGCCGCCGCATCCAGGGATCTGGCGCTGTACAAGGAGTTGGCCCCGGGCAACATCGACTATGACTCCAAGGGCAAGTCCTATGTCCTGGGACTGGACTTCCGGCCCGTATTCGACTTTCCCCCGGAGCGGGTACTGTCGTGGCTGACCCAGGGCTTTGGCGATGGCGAACCGATGCGGCTCAAGGCGTGGGTGGCCAGCGAGAGCCCGTCACGGCTCACGTATCCGGATCTGGATGTGCTGGCGAGCGTGACCCGGGCGATTCACCAGGAGTGTCCGCTCGGCATCGAGTACCACTCCATCTCCAGTGGCCGCACGGAGCGGGAGATCGTGCCGTTTGCTCTGATCGACAACGGCCTGCGTTGGCACGTCCGCGCCTTCGACCGGAAGTCACAGGAGTTCCGGGATTTCGTCATCACCCGTATCAAGCGCGCTGCGGTACTCAAAGGGCAGCCAGTGGCACCCCACGAGATGAGCGATCAAGACATTCAATGGACCCGGATCGTCGAGCTGGAGTTGGTGCCGCACCCGGATCAACCCCGGCCGGAGATCACCGAGATGGATTACGGCATGCACGACGGCGTGCTACGGATGAAGCTGCGCGCAGCCACTGCTGGGTACATCCTGCGCAAGTGGAGCGTTGACTGCTCGCCGGATCACAGTCTGCGCGGGCACGAATTCAGACTCTGGTTAAGAGATCACCTGGCGCTGTACGGCGTCAAAAATGCTGTACTGGCCCCGGGCTATCGCTCGCCCGACCAAAGCAAGGGAGAACAATAACGTGGCCTACGATCCAAGACGCGCGCTGGAACTTCTTCGAATCGGTTCCGGACGTGCAGACGCAACCTTCCGTGATGGCCAAGAGGATGCCATTCGCCACATTGTCGAAGGCAAAGGCCGCTTGTTGGTCGTGCAGAAGACCGGATGGGGCAAGAGCTTTGTCTACTTCATCGCGACCAAATTGCTGCGGGAGACTGGAGCGGGCCCCGCGCTGCTGATCTCACCATTGCTGGCGCTGATGCGGAACCAGATCGCTGCGGCCGAGCGAATGGGAGTTCGCGCCGCCACGATCAACTCGGATAACCAGGATGAGTGGAAAGCGGTTGAAGCCAAGCTCCGCCGGAATGAAGTTGACATTCTGTTGATAGCGCCAGAGAAACTGGGGAACGACTGGTTTAACACTGAGGTGCTGGCGGGAATCGCAGGGCAGATCTCGCTGATGGTTATCGATGAGGCCCATTGCATCTCAGATTGGGGTCACGACTTCCGTCCTCACTACCGATTGCTTGAGCGTATCGCCAGAACACTGCCGGCCAATCTGCGCCTGCTGGCAACAACGGCAACTGCAAACAACCGGGTTATGGAAGATCTTGTGGCTGTGCTGGGCCCGAATATGAAGGTACTGCGCGGTGACTTGAATCGAGATTCCTTGACGCTGCAAACTATGCGCTTGCCAAGTCAAGCTGTCCGAATGGCATGGATCGCGCAGCAGCTCAACTCACTCCCAGGTCACGGCATCATTTACACCCTGACTATTCGCGATGCCAATCAACTGGCAGATTGGCTCAAGGCCAAGGGCTTTGCTGTAGAAGCATACACAGGCAAGACAGGTGATCGGCGTGAGGAGTTGGAGCAGGCGCTGCAAGAAAATCAGGTTAAGGCCCTTGTGGCGACCACCGCACTGGGTATGGGCTACGACAAGCCGGACCTCGCGTTCGTTATCCATTTTCAGATGCCTGGCTCAGTTGTCGCCTATTACCAGCAAGTTGGGCGAGCAGGCAGAGCTCTGAGATCTGCATATGGCGTGCTCCTGAGCGGCGATGAAGAAGAGGGGATTACGGATTGGTTTATCCGTAGTGCCTTCCCAACGCGCCAAGAGGTTGACGATGTCCTGGGAGCACTAAATGAAGCACCGGAAGGACTCTCAATACCTGAACTCATGACCTGCGTAAACATGAGCAAAGGGCGCATCGAAAAGACAATTACAGCACTCTCCCTCGAGTCGCCAGCACCGATTGCCAAGCAAAACACAAAATGGCAGCTCACTGCAGCCGAGCTTGGAGAAGGTTTTTGGGCAAGAGCAGACCGGCTCACCAAATTGAGACGTGCTGAACTCCAGCAAATGCAGGAGTACGTCGCTCGGCCTTTCGGGCAGCACATGGGCTTTCTAATTAATGCGCTTGATGGCGATTCCAGCACTGTGAGCCCACCTTCTTTGCCTGCGCTGTCAGAAGAAGTAGATGACTTGCTTATTCGGGAAGCCGAGGAATTTCTGTGTCGCACAAGCCTGCCTATCGAACCTCGCAAGAAATGGCCTGCGGGAGGGATGCCGCAGTACGGAATTCACACCGCGTCCACTATCCCGTATCAGGCACAACCCGGCAAAGCACTCTGCGTTTGGGGTGATGCCGGCTGGGGCAGTTTGGTTCGACAGGGCAAATACCACGATGGCCGCTTTTCTGACGAACTTATATCTGCGTGCGTGAAGATGATCGCTGAATGGAATCCGCAACCAGCCCCAACCTGGGTGACTTGTGTTCCTTCGCTTCGTCATCCCGACTTGGTGCCGGACTTCGCTCAGCGCTTGGCTGCTGCGCTGGATTTACCGTTTCATATGGTCATCGCAAAAACGGACGCAAGACCCGAACAGAAAACGATGGCAAACAGTACCCAACAGGCGCGCAATATTGATGGCTCGCTCGCACTTAACGGCCAGCCTATCCTGCGCGGTCCGGTTCTCCTGATTGACGACATGGTCGACTCGCGGTGGACGCTGACAGTGTCTGCGTGGCTCCTCCGCAAGAACGGCAGTGGTGCTGTGTGGCCAATGGCCCTCTCACAGACGGGGCACGACGAATGACGCCAGCCCTCTCGCCCAACACACAAGCAATTCTGCTGCTGACAGCGCCACTTATTGCCGGACGTGGAAGTGCATCGCCCGATCTGCTCTCTCCCGGAGAATACAAGCGCCTTGCGCGTCATTTACGCGAGATTCAGCATCAGCCCGCTGATCTGGTTTCACCCGATGCGGCCGAGATCCTACGTGCATGCCAGCCGGTGATTGAGGAAGGCCGCCTGCAGCGGTTGCTGGGGCGCGGATTCTTGCTGAGCCAAGTGATTGAACGCTGGCAAGCACGTGCCATATGGGTGGTCAGCCGTGCCGATGTCGAGTATCCGCGTCGCCTGAAGGCTCGTCTTCGTGAAGATGCCCCAGCCGTGCTCTATGGCTGTGGCGACATGGCGTTGTTAGAAACCGGGGGACTTGCAGTCGTCGGATCGCGCCACGTAGACGATGCGTTGATTGACTACACCATGACCATCGGCCGATTGGCTGCTCGGGCTGGCAGCACACTGGTTTCCGGCGGCGCCAAGGGCATCGATCAGGCAGCCATGCGTGGCGCGCTTGAAGCAGGTGGGAAGGCCTGCGGAGTTCTAGCAGACAGTCTGGAAAAGACTACCATGAACCGCGAGCACCGCAACCTGCTGCTTGATGGCCAGTTGGTTCTGATCTCCCCTTACGACCCGAGCGCTGGCTTCAACGTCGGCAATGCGATGCAGCGGAACAAGCTGATTTACGCATTGGCCGATGCCTCACTCGTGGTGAGTTCTGATGTGAGTAAGGGAGGGACTTGGGCTGGCGCGGTGGAGCAACTCGACAAACTCAAGTTCGTTCCTGTCTTTGTTCGATCAACAGGCGAATCGTCCGCCGGACTAGATGCCCTGAGAAACAAAGGTGCGTTGCCTTGGCCAAATCCGCGAGACGTCGACGCTTTCGAAGAAGTATTCAACGTGCCTACACCGTTGGCAACGACCTCTCCACAGGTCGGCTTTTCGCTGTTTGACGGAACGGCAGTCGGCAGCACCACGCCAATGGCACCCGATGTACGCGACACCGAGGCGGGGCCCAAGGTTGAGAACGAACCATTCATTCCTAGCGATGCTGATTCGGATACGCAACCGCCCGTCGTAGATTCCGAAGAGCCGCCAGCCGCCTCAAACGCGGTAACGCCAACAGGCGACACCACGGAGCAGCCGCAATCCAAAATGACTCCAGCCGAGTT
Organism: Pseudoduganella danionis; assembly: GCF_009720775.1. Lineage (GTDB taxonomy): Bacteria > Pseudomonadota > Gammaproteobacteria > Burkholderiales > Burkholderiaceae_D > Rugamonas > Rugamonas danionis. Next base: position 62,317 of record NZ_WNKW01000006.1, on the reverse strand, counting down.
GCTCTTTTCGGCTGTTCGGGCCTCGATCCAGACGCTTTTGTCCACTCCGATGAAGGAGGCCGAAGTGGCTACGGCGCTGGACGTCTCAAACGCGCAGGCAAAGGCATGGCTGCAGCGTCTGGTCGACGAAGGCGTCTTGGAGAAACAGAAGAAGCCTGCAGGCTACATCGTCAAGCAGAAGCGGCTGTTCGAGTAACCAATGAATACCAAGCAAACATACAAGTCGCATTGCGACGGCATTGATATAGAAGGGCCAAGCGTTTGAGCGATCAACACATCACACTCAGCCAGCTCGAAGGTCACCTCTGGGAGTCAGCCAACATCCTGCGCGGCCCGGTGGATGCGGCTGACTTTAAGACCTACATCTTCCCGCTGCTGTTCTTCAAGCGAATCTGCGATGTCTGGGACGAGGAATACCAGGAGATCGTCGATGAGACTGGCGATGAGCAGCTGGCCTGGTTTCCCGAGTCGCACCGCTTCCAGATCCCGGAAGACTGTCACTGGAACGACGTTCGCACCAAGGCCAGCAATGTCGGGACGGCCCTTCAGCGCGCGATGCGCGAGATTGAGAAGGCCAACCCCGACACCCTTTATGGCGTGTTCGGCGATGCCCAGTGGTCGAACAAGGATCGGCTGTCTGATGCCTTGCTCAAGGACCTGATCGAGCACTTCTCCAAGCTGCCGTTTGGCAACAAGAACGTCAACTCGGATCTGCTTGGCGACGCCTACGAATACCTGATCAAGAAGTTCGCCGACGCCACCAACAAGAAGGCCGGCGAGTTCTACCCAATCGTCCAGAACCCTGCTGGGCAGACATAGGGAACGGCAGTGATCTCGATTCCGCGCTTCACCTTGCGCTCGAATCCCTCAAAGCGCTTGGCCAGCTCGATAGCCGCTTTTGGTACCTCAATCACGGCCGCACCCGGTCGAACACCCGCCCGAGGAACCAGAAGTTCAGCACTCCTGCCCACAGCGCCTGATCGGCATCCGTCCATGCGTGCAGGATGGCCGTTCCCCAGCCAGCTCCTGCGGTCACGGCTGCTGCGAATGCCGCCGTCTTGGCTGCGCAGTACAAGGCCATGAACCAGTAGGTGATGACGGGGCGCACGCTGATCGACAAGGCATCGGCCCAGCGAACCCCGGTTTTCTCGCCTTGAGTCCGAACGGCTTCGCGCAGGGTCTCAATGGCGCCGACGTTCCACGCGGCATCGGCACCCGCGCCGATTTCCGACATTCGCTGCGCTCCACGCAGCTTCTCGAACTCCAGCGCCTTGTCCTGCATCGCCAGTTCGTGGCCACGCTCGCCTTTACGGTCGAGCCATTTGAGGATTTCAGGTGCGAGACGGAAGGCCCCTCCGAGGAGACCACCGAGCAAGGTCTCGATCATTGCGGGCCTCCCATCAGTTTCAACTTGATGGCTGCGCCAACGAGCAGTGCTGCCAGGATGCCGGTGGTGATGACCTTGACGGTGGTCTGCCACGCTGTGCGGCGAGCATCGCGCCAGGCTTCCAGCAGGTCGCGCAGTTCGCGGATGTCGCGCGCGGCGTGGCCGTTTTCCAGGCCAAGGTGGGTCAGGACACGCTCGGCTCCGCGCTCAGCGGCGCGGTCCAGCAGTTCGTCGAAGTCCTCGCGGCGCAAGAGGAGCATGTTCTCGACGAGCACAGGCTGTTGTTGTTCGGGTTCGGTCATTGCGGTCTCCAGAAATGCGAAACCCGCCTCGTGGGCGGGTTTCTGGTGGGTACGAAGATGGGAAATCAGATGGCGAGGCCTGCGCTCCAGCCGGTGGACTTGAAGGCCGAGAGCTTGGCCTCATCCTCGATGTAGCAAAGCCAGCCGATCTTGGGCGAGTGGTACTCCCAGGCATCGGCAATGCGCACCGCGATCTGATTGGTTTTTCCCGCCCACACGCCCGTGGCAGCCGCAGGCACGATGTAGCGGTCGCCGTTGGCGGGGCTGGCAGGTGCCGTGGTCAGGTCGCGGTCTTTCACGGACAGACCGACCACAGCGCCGAGGCGCTTGAGATTGGCATCCATGCCGGTGTCCCAGCCGCTTTCGCCGAGCGTCCAGCCGTAGTTAATTCCAAGGTTCGGATCGGTTGATGACATGGTTTATCTCCAGAGATTCGATGCGTGGCGAATGCGCCGGACTGCTTCCGGATCGCCGGTTCGGTGGCTTTGCTGCGGGTGTTGTCGCCAATGCCGCCCGACGATGGGCAGGTACAGCACGCCGCCGCGCTTGGCTATGAGCAGGGTCAACAGCCAGTCGGCGAAGTTGTTGAGGTCGGTAGTTTCCTTGAGCACGGCTTCGACGACGGTTCGACGCATTACGATCAGGCCGTGCACGTGGCTGGCGCTGTTGGCGTGTTGCCAACGGCTGTAGGCCAGACGCCGCACGGCGATGTCCTGGCCGTTTTCGTCGGCCAGCGCTTCGTCGGTGTAGGCCATCACGGCCTGCGGGCAGGCATCCAGCGCATCAGCCAGTTGTGTGAAGGCACTGGCTTCGTACAAGTCGTCGGGATCGACAAAGGACACCAGCGGCAGCGTGCCTTGTGCGTAGCCTGCCGCGCGTGCCTCACCGATACGGCCCGGGATGCCCGGCAAGACGTGCAACTGGATCGGTGCGCCTTCAAGGCTGGCAATACAGGCTTCACGCCATTCGGTAAGTTCGTTCAGGGTGAGCAGGTGAACATCGATGCGTGGTTCCATTGGCGTTTCCATCACACACCTCCCCAATACTGTCCCCAGCGCAGGCCGTAGCCCGCGCGATCCATGACTCGCACCTGCGGCTGCCAGCTGCTCAAACCATCGCGCTCGGCACTGATTTCGACTGTGATGCGGTCGCCCAGCGCACCGGCATCCAGCACGGCCACTGCTGCCGTCCAGATGTAGGCGGTACCAACCAGCCCCGTCTCAGTACGAACCAGCACGTTGTTGCGATTACGGATACGCAGCGTGTAGGTCACGCCCAGTTCCGGCCCGATGTCACCCTCGTCTTGCTGCACGAGATAGGCTGTCTGCTGCGTGCGGTCGCGATGGACCCACGCGACGGTGAGGTCACCGGCCACCACGACAGGCTCGGTCTGGCCATTGAGGCGGATACGACCTGGTGGATACGGCAAAGCCTGCCGACCGGTCAGCACCATCGGCTGCCCATTGGCGGCCAGCACAGGATCGCCCTGATCGGTCGATGTGCGAGGAATCGCGCCCACGAACACCGACTCGCCCGGGGCGCGTTCGGCACCTTCCGATGCCAGCCATTCACCAACACCGATCAACCGAGTCCCCGAGGCATGTCCTTGGGGTGTGGTGTCGAGTACGCCGCGCGTGAGATCGATGGTCGCATTGGAGGCGTCGAAGGCCAGGACGGCAACGGCCTCTGCAATCACCCCACTGGCATCCAGCAGGTAGGCGTAGTCGCCCACGGCCAGTCTCTCCGGCTGGCTGATGGCCGTCACCGGCACACCGATGGCATCGACCTCGCTGGCAGGCAAGGCCACATCGAGGGTCAGCAGTGGTGCGTAGTCTTCGCCCACCACGGCAGTGAGGTCGCCGCTGGACGCGCCGGTAGCCAGTTGCCAATTTAACTGCCCGGTGCCACCGGCAGCAGCCAGCGCACCGAGATAGGTGTCCGTATCGGTCAGGTAGGCCAGATCTGCGCGCGACAAACGCCGGGCCAGCTCCCAATACGGCACCTCGACGGCCAGCACCAAGGCGGGCGGCAAAGGCTCAATGGTCGGCTCCTCGACGTGCGGTGGCGGGGGCGACAGCACGGTGTTGCTCATCCCGAACACATCTTCCATGGCTTCGATGCGCCACTCGGCCGCTCCCAAGGTGCCGGTGTCGATGCCGGTGACGCGCACCACCATCTGATCCACACCCATGCGTGGCCAGTTCAGCAGGAACACATCACCCGGTAGCGGCGCACGTTCCAGGGTGTCGCGTGCCACGGTCAGACTCATCCTGGCCAACGGCGAACCCAAGGCGCGCAGGTCACGCAAGGCCAGCCGCGCGGCCAGTGGCCCGTAGTTAACGCCCGGGTAGTCGCGGCGTTGATTGATCACGCCGCCTTGTAACTGGATGGCGGCCAGGTTCTCGACCGTGACGGCAGCATCACCGCCGGTCTGCCAGTCGGTGTAGACCACCGTTAATTCGTTGGGCAACTCGCCCCACTGGGCGCGCTCGAAGCGTTCCAACCGCACGATTTCGTCAGGCCCCAACTGCGGCAGGCTGTCGATCCAATAGTCGTCGCGCAGCAGCTTGAGCTCAAACGTGCCTTGCTCCGGGTCGGTGTAGAGGATGCCGCCAATGTGGTCGATGACTTGGCTGATGAAGCTCTCGATGGGCTGCTGCCGTGTCCAGATCAGATTGAGGCCGAAGCCCTCACTCGACAAAGCCCATGCCGCGTTCCAGAAACTCCAGCCGATGGTGCTCTGCGGATAGCCCATGCCCCAGTGCGGATCGGTGAGGCACTGCACCAGGATGTGCGCCGGGTTCATGCCGACGCTGATTTCCTGGCCTTCGTCCTCATCCCAGGTGCGGACTTCGGCATTCCACTCCATCCACGGCGCATCGAACCAACCCGCCTTGAAGCGACGCACCCGTACCGCCCATGGCTTGATGTAGGGGTTGTTGGCCGCGAACAGGATGTTGCGTGCCACCAAGGACAGCACGCCCCGAAATGCCGGAATGGAACTGCCGAGGCGGCTCATCAGATAGTCGTTGCGTCCTTGCCCGGCATGGCCAGAAAGCACATCGATGGTGCCGACCACGCCGCCTTCGCGCTCGTCACCGCCAAACAGAGTGGGCTTGTTGATCGAGAGGCTGGTCAGCCCATGCCCGCTAGACAGCGGCACACGGTCGGCATCCCCCCACGCGGTGCGGTCGCCCATCTGGATTTCCTGCACGGCATCGACGGGCCCCTGGCACAAGGCCAGATGTAGCCCCATCCGGTAGCGGTAGCCGACGGTTTGCGATTTGCTGCTGCCACCCATCAGCCTTGCTCCCGCTGGCTGGATCGATTGCGGGCGTGCTCGACCACACGTTGTGCCATTGCATCGCCGGTGGCAAGCAAGGTGTCGGCGTCACAGCCTTCACGCAGGAAGGCGCGGAAATCCAGATCGTGACGCGCAAACCATGTGCGCGTGCCGTTCACGCACAGGCCTACGGCGCGTACGTGATCGATGGTGATGACGGTCTGAGTGGTCATTTCTTGCCACCTTTCTTCTTGATCGGGTCGGCTTCCAGATCGCCGTACCAGACGACGTTGGAGCCACGCAGCAGCACGGTGCCGAACACGACGGGAATCGGTCGGCCTTCTTCTGCGGTGGGGGCATCGACGTCAGACAGGGACGCCGGTTTGGGTTCGGGCGGTTTCGGCGCGAGCGCGACCGAAACCAGCGCCGCCACCACGATGACGACGAGGTACCACATGGCGATTTCTCCAGGGATTCAGAACACGCCCGTCGAGAACGGGTTTTTGCTCGGGATGGCGGGAAAGCCGCCGTAGTTGTCGAGGTTGCCGAAGCGCGACTCGCACGTGGCCGTGCTGTGATCGCAGCCGACCGTCAGCAGAACCTCGGTGCCGACTTCAATGGCCACCGGATAGAGCAACTCCACACCACCACCGTAGTCATTGACAATCATGTGGCGGGCACCTTCCGGGGTTTGCAACCAGCCACCGGCCAAGCCGCCACTGACACTGCCGGGCGTGCCACCATCAAGATCGACGTTGCGACCATTGCTGTTGCTCACCAAGGCGCTGGCAGAAATCGGTGAGGCACCACAGGCAGCCGAATACAGCACGTGGGAACACTTGCGGCTGTAGAGCCGCCGCAACCCGATGCGCTTGAGACTGACTTGCGCCGACTCGCAGCGAACGCGAGCGACATCGTCAGCAACTTCGACGCCCAACACCCGGCCCATCCAGCGCGTGCCGGAGATCCACCAGTAGTCGCCCCAGGTATCGCGCCGTCCGATGCGCAGGGTGATCGAGGTAGTGTCGCCGGTCAGCGAGTTGGCGAGCAGGTGGCGCACCAAATCACAGTTCGGTGGCAGTTTCAGATCCAGCGCCGATTTGGCCGCTTCGGCACCCAGCGCCAGCTCGTTGCGTTCAAGGGCCAAGCTCTTGTACAGATTGCCGTCGAGATCTACGTCGAATTCGTGCGGCGTCAGATAGAACTGCGCGCTGTTGCTGGCGAAGGCGTATAGCTCGACTTCCAGCAATGGGTTCTGGCTCATCGTGCTTACTCTCCCTCGTAGGTTTGACGGTCATTGCCACGCGGTTCGGGCAACTGGCGCGCGGTCAAGGTGATCTCCAGCAGCGTCGGGCTGTGCCAGTACAGATCGACTGCGTCGTGGTCGAGGCGGCAGCGCACGAGGCGAATGACGCGGCTGCCTGCGGGCACCCAGTCGTCGAGACCCGAGCGCAGCACCAGCACACCGCCTTGATCCAGATGGCAGGCCGCCGTCAGGGCGTACTGCCGATAGCCGTCTGGGTGCACGATCAAGCAAGCGGCGGGGCGATGCCAAAAATCCGAGATTCGCGCGGAGATGTCTTTGCCATCCACGCGCAGGAAGCCATCTTCGGGATCGGCTTCGACGTTCACCCACAGGATCGGAGCCAAGCCATCGGGCAACCAGAAGGCCTCCAGACGGCCTTGGGTGCGCCACAACCGCGCCCGCCAGATATCGATTTCATCGAGCGAGCTGGCCAGATAGCGCCGCTGCAAAGTTGTCGTCGCCCACGGATCGTCCCGGCGCACCCACGGATCTGCAGTCGAAAAGTCTTGGCGGGTGATCGTGGTTTGCGCTGCGGCCGTTGGATCGTCACGCCAGTTGCCATCTGGCCAGACCGGGATCTCGTCGAGCCATGGGTCATCAAGAACATCCTGGTCGGGCAGTGGCGCAGGCTGGATCTGTGTGGGAATGTTGCCGCCGACCATGCCGGGTACCCACTGCGTGAGATCCACCGGGTCGATGGCCTTGCCCCACACCAAGGGCATAACGGAGCTGCCCACGGCTGCGGCGCGTGCCAACGGTTCCATCAGCCACAGCAGATCGCTTTCCACATCGCTGAGTTGGGCGATCTGCCAGCCATCGGCGGCGATGATCAAAATCCAGCGGCCATTGTTCTCGGTTTCCTGCCAGCCCTGTACCCCGTCGTAGGTCAGATGCACATTGGCCGAGAGTGGTGCGAACTGTCGCCCGTTAGCCTCCGTCACATTGAGTGCCAGTGCACCACGTTCGCTGGACTCGGTCAGGTGCACCGCGTACTGCGGCAGAGGCCACAGAGCCATTTGACCGAGATGATCGGCCAGCCAGTCTGCCACCAAGGCATCGGTCTGCCGGGCGTTGCCCACCTTGTAGGTGAGCCAGCGCCGAGGAACGCGTCGGCGTGCCTGACGGGATTCGTTGCCACTGGCCAGCCGCGTGACGCTGGTTTGCCACTCCAGCCGTTCCACGAGGGGCTCCATCCAATCATGGCGGAAGGCAAACACTCCGCGCTGCGCATCCGGCCAAGGCTGGTCGCCAAAGGCATCCATACCGGTGGCGACGATGGCGCTTGAGGCCGTATCCCGGCGCAACACTTCGACCAGAAAGATCGGCGCATCGATGGGTGGCCAGGGGCCCGCCAAGGATTCCGCCAGCAGGCTGGCCGTCAGATTGGGCGGCAGCGGAGCGACAGCTGTTTCCGTCGTGAAGCTGGCTCCGCTCGCACCGAAGGTGGCGCGCGAGAGCACTTCACCCTGGAAGGCGGGCAGTTCGCTCCCCGGCGTCGGCTTGCTAGAAACCTCCGCAATGTCTTGAACGACGACACGCTCCGTCATGCCGACTCCAGGCCGAACTCAGCGGCATTGAAGGCGGCCTCCGTCCACTGCACGTTGCCGTTCGGATTGCGCTCGAACAGCGTGCTCTGCCACGCCAGTTGCTCCTGCAGGACGATGTCGGTGCTGACGGCGCTCTGCGCACCACTGACCACGAGTCCTTTGACCTTGCCCAGCCCCGCGTCGGTCTTGCGCGCCAGCATGGTCAGTTGCACACCGTAGATGGCGGGCGTGGCCATTACCGGCAGCGGCTCGACATCGAAGGATTGGCGCAGCCCAGCACTGAGCGCACTGATCGCCGTTGCTTCATCTTCATCGCTCACTGCTTCCCACGCGGTGGTACCGACTGGGCTGGCAGTCCACTGGTTCAGGCTGCCATCGGCCTGCGCCTGCAAACCATCGACGCGCACGTCGCCAAGGAAGGTGTTGTTGATGGTGCCGGTGGTGTCGGCGATGTAGAAGTCGTCGACGTCGATGGTCAGCGGGCAGCTCTGGCCGGGCACCGCACCCACGAATGCCGTGAGCAGTTGGCCACCCCCTTGGATGGTGTTCTGCGCCGTCATCTGGATGGCCAGGATGCCGTTGATGCGCACTGACAGGACACCGTTGCTGGTGCCTTGCGTGACCTGCAGTTCGATGTAGTGCCAACCGCGTGCGGGAGCACTTGCCACCGACACAGAGATCAGCTGGTCGTAGCCGTACTGCCAGCGGTAGAGCTTGAGCCGACCGTCCTCGCCGATTTTCACGAGATGCGCGACCTGCGAGTTGGCATCGCGCACGCCCAGCAGCAGCGGCTCGGTGTAGGTGTTCTGGTACGGCACCACGCGAACGGCTGCCCCGACGATCAGGCTGGTCTTGGTGGCGTCGAGGTTCTTGACATAGCCGCCACCCGAACCTTCCGGCAAACGCAGGGCATAGGAGGACGGACGACGGCCATTGATCCGGGTGGCCTGCGGTGACAGATACGCCGCCTTGCCACGTGCGAGCCACGGATCGCCAAAGCTGTCCACGGCCTGTGGGTCGTAGTGATCGAAACCGTCGATGAACAGAAGTGCCATTGGACTTTCCTCTGAAAATTCAGCCTTGCAGCGCCGCACGGATGGCCCGTGCATTGCGCCCGATGATGTTGACGATGACTTTCTCTCCGGCAGGCGACTGCAGGTGGTCGTGGGTCACACCCGGATCGACCGCGTTGACGATGCGCACGGCCTGATTCATCTGCGGCTGCGCGGGCGGCACTTTCACCTCCGGTACCAGACCGCCCGCTGCGAAGGCCAGTTCGCCACCCTTGAAACGTGGGCCGGCCGACAAGCCGTTGAGCGAGTCGAGGAAGGCCACGCCGACTTGGCGCACGGCGGCCGCCCGCACCACGTACTCGCCTGCGGACAGACGCGCCGGGATCGAATCCGAGGTGGCGCTGCCCGGCCCGGAGACAAGGCCGCCTCCCGCGAACTTCTTGATTCCACCCAAGAGCGCCATCACAGCGGCGACCATGGCTACCATCGCGGCCACCGCGAGTGCCGGGCCAACGTAGGGAATGGAAGCCTGCGACGCCGCCGCCCCAGCTCCCGCCTTGGCCGCATCCATCGACACCACGGCGGTGGTTTCGGTGGTCTTTTGGGCGACCTTGGCGGCGCTGGCCGCCGCATCGACGGTCTGCTCCTGCTGGATGAAACCGAGCTTGAGCGCCAGCATCCGAGCCTGCATGGCGATCCACTGCTGAAACGGCTGGATCACGATCTGCTGCAGGAAGGCATCGGCCACCTGCTGAAAGATGCTCGCCAAGGCACTGCGCCAGGTCTGCGCGCCGGTGATCATCCCGTTGAGCGCACCACCAAAGCTCTCGCCGATGCGATTCCACAGCGGGGCCATTTCATCGACGGTGAGCTTGGTGCGATCCAGCTCGTTGCGCCACGCTTGCACGCGAATCACCGCATCCGGCCCGATGGCCTGCGCAGCTTGCTGCATGGTCGGCAACAGGCGCTCCATCTCGGTGGCTGATTGCTGTTGCAAGGCCACGATCTGCTGACGCGCCTGCGCTTCGGTTAGCAGCCCAGCCTGCTGCTGGGTCTGAATGGCCTCCTGCGCATTACGCAGACGCTCAGTGACTTGCCGCCACTGAGCTTCAAGCGCAGCCAGATTGGCCTGTGCAGCCTTCACATTGATCAGCCGATCAACGAGCGACACGCCGTCGGCATCGCTTTCTGCCGCCAGTCGCGCCCGTAGATCGCGGTAGCTGCGCTCAATGGCTGCTTGCCGGTCGGCATCCGTGGCGGTGCCGGTGATCTGGGCCAGTTCCTCACGCGCCTGCGCCAAGGCATCGGCCAGCTCACGCTCGGCTTGCGCTGCCTTGCGCGCATTGGCCTGCTCGATGTCCGTGCGCCGGTTGTTGAGCGTGATCAGGTCGGCTTCCGCCTTGGCGACCTCGGCCTTGGCTTTCAGTCGGTCGTTTTCCGATTTGCCCGTGGCGGCGACTTGCTGACTGCGGGCCAGCTCCTGCTGCTTGCGGGCAATCTCGGCATCGACCTCGCGCTGCTCTAGGGCAGTTTTCTGCGTGTAGTAATCGCGCACCGATACCAGACGGTCTTCGAGCGCAGCATCCAGCGCAGTTTGTTGCCGGTTCAGACCGTCCTTGAGCAGCGCGAACTCGGCGTCCAGCTGCGCTTTCATCAGCGTGGTCTGCGCGCCGGTCGTGTCCTGCGCTGGCTTGACGGCTTTGGGCTTGGTCAGGCGCTGAAGCAGTTCCGGATCGGCCTGGATCTTGGGTGCCTTGACCTCGATGGGCTTGGGGTCGAACAGGCTGTCACGAAAGGATGCCAGTTCATCCAGCCGTTTGACCAGATTGCCCTTGAGGTCGGCAATGATGGCCTTGGCCCCATCGGTATTGCCTTTGAGGGCTTCGACCGCCGCCGCCACACCGGCACCAATGGCCTCGCCCAAAGCGACGAAGGCCTTGCCAACGGTGGCGGCACCCAGTGCCAAGGTCTTGAGCACCAGCACCACGCCATCCAGGATCGCGCGCAGTGTGCCGCCTTGCTTGGCCGACTCGACCATGCCACCGGCCATATCGTTCAGGGCGGGCAGCAAGGACGCGATGATCTGGTTGCCGATGCTGGTGGTGGCCAGTTTCAGCTTGTCGAGGGCATCGTTGAAGTTGCCCGCCTGCGCCGCCGTTTCGCTGCTCATCTGCACGCCGAGCGCCTGCATCTCGGCAGCCAACTCGTTGATGCCGTCGCGCCCCTGATTCAGGAACGGGATCAGCTCGGCTCCCGACTTGCCGAACAGTTGCACTGCCAGCGCGGTTTTTTCCGCGCCGTCGGGCATGGCTTTGAAGCGTTCGGCCAGATCGAGCAGTACCTGATCGGTGGCACGCAGGGTGCCGTCCTGGCTCTTGAACTCGACACCGACGGCGGAGAATCCGCGAGCGGCATCTTCCGATCCGGTCGCAGCCTCCAGCATCGTGGTGGAGAGCTTGCGCAGACCCTTCTCGAACGATTCGCCCGAAACACCGGACTGCTCGGCTGCCGGTTTCCACACCGACAGGGTCTCGACGCTGACACCGACACGCTGCGACATCTCGTCCAGCGCGTCGCCAGTGTCGATGGCCGATTTCACCATCGCGGCCAGTCCCGCCACCGAAACTGCCACGCCGAGGTTGGCCAGCACGCCATTGACGCTCTTGGCCGTATCTGTGAGGCCACCCAGACCCCGCTTGATCGAGTCGAAGGCGGTCTTGGTCTGGTCGACGGCACTGATCAGGATTTGGGCACGATTGCTTGCCATCAGACTTTGTCCAGTTCTTGTTGAATCGCCCGCGCCAAGGCTGGCAAAGCACGCTGCACCCCACCCGCCAGATTCAGCCGCCGCTTGAGATCGACGTGCTTGACCAGTACGGCGATGGGAATCTCCTGACCGCGCTTGATCTGTTTCGCACCAGTACGACCGCGCTCGGCACGCTTGAAGCGGCCCAGCTGCCCGGCGTTCTCTTTGATGTTCTCGGCCATCAGCAGCACGCGACCGTTCTTCTCGATGAAGAAGGCATTGCCCGAACGCATCAGGCCGTCGATGACCGCCTTGAAGCGTTTGGGGCCGATGCGACCGGGCAGCAGCGGGATCAGCAGGTTGCCGCTCACCGTGCCGCCTTTTTCATGCAGACCGAGCCAAGGGATCTTGCTGCCCACCAGCAAGGCGGGCAGCTGCTCTGGCTTCTTGTCGAACACCTTCACGCCCATCGAGGAGATGAAACTGTTGCGCTTGACGGTGAAGGCACTGCGCATCTCGGATCGCGCCGCATCACGCACTTCACGCCCGCCCGATTGCATGCCCTTGGCGACAGCGGTGTGGATGGCGCGACGCCGCTCGGTGCTCCACGCCGCCAACTGGCGCGGGGCCAGCAAGCCGGTGGTGGTGAGCGAGAGACGCATGGGTCAGTCCTTGAGCAGATCGCGTTGCAGTTGTTCGATGCCACGCTTCTCGCCCTGGGCTGCCACCGCATGAATGCCGAGCAGCTGGGCAAGTTGCTGCCGTTCAATCTGTCCGTCGGCATCCAGAAAGGCTTGCGCCTGAGTGAGCGTGTAGGCCATCACGTCGCCAAGCCGGTGCCCGGCGTGGATCAGGCGGGCGACGGCACTGTCCCAGCCGAGGTCGTCAGTGAGCGCAGCGTCGGCGCGAGTCGCTGGGCCGCGCCCTGAATCGCCGGGACGACGTGCGCCACGAAAAAATCCGCGTTGACCTCGAACACGGCGGCGGCCAGTTGCACGGCGTCCTCCAGCGACAGGTCGTTGATCCACGCACGCTCGCGCCGGGTGGTGATCGCCAGCAAATCCAGCACGGCATCGCCGTGCCGTCCCAGCAGCGCCATCCAGTCCGGATCGCTGGTGATTTCCTCGACCAGCGGGCGCACCACAGCCAGCAGCCGTGGCAACTCACCCAGACGGATCGGCGTCATTTCCAGCGCGGTGCCGGACAGCGTCACGACGACAGGCTCAGGGGGGAAGGTCTTGAAGCCGTCCATCACAGCAGTACCAGACGGCCGAACTGACCGAGATCACCACCGACTGGCTTGGTCAGATCCGCCAGCACTTGGCCCGAAAGCTCGAACTTCAGCAGTTCGTCCGTGATGATCGAGAGTTCCTTGGCCGGGTTGATGGCCACGCGGTAGAGGTCGATCACCACCTCGCGGTTGCCGTCGGCGGTGTTGAGCCCCTCGAAGCGAATCCATCGCTCGGGCAAGGGCTGGGTGAACATCGCCGTGCTCTGCGCCGCGCCATAGGCGTAATCGACGTTGAACGGCTCGGTGTAGGGGCCGCCCGACGTGGCATCGAGCACCACCAGTGAACCGTGCTTGGCATTGACGCTGTACTGGCTGGCCGGGAGCGTCTTGGGCGTGGCATCCGAGTCCTGGATCTGCACGGTGGACACGTTTTGCATAGCCAACGGATACAGACTGCCCGGCGTGACCGGGTTGGGCAGCAGCTCGCCAGTCACTGTGCCGGGGGTGATCGTGGTCGTGGTGCCGTAGAGCGCGAGCGCCAAGTTGGTGGCGATCAGCTCTTCCAACGTGCAGGCGAACTCGCCTTTCTTGGTCTTGATGAGCTGGAGGTCAGTCAGGCGCTGGCCCGACTGCGCTTCCTGGTGCTCGATGGTGTCCACCGACAGCGACACCTTCAGCTCGGGCACGTTGCCAACGAAGGTCAGTCCGGCCGGGTTGCCGAGTTCATCACGTGCGCCGATGTAGACGCGGCCTTGTCCGGAAAAATAAGCCATGTTCAGTCTCCTTGGGTGGCTGCAGTTGTGGAAACACCGGACGTGGCATCACGGCGGGTGGGTTTGGAATCGGTGGCTGGGGTGGCCGCTTTGGCCGTGCCTTGTGTGATCAGCCAACGGGCGCTGGCGTCATTCAGATCAAGGCGATCACCCACGGCGAGGCGCTTGCCTGCGTGGGTATGGGGTTTCAGTAGTTCGATGTGCATGGGTTCATCCTGTTTGGGTGAGGTCGATGGCATGGGTGCGGTAGCGGATCTCGTAGCGGGCGGGCAGCGCGACGGCCCCAGCGTCGGCGTCGTCGAACTCCCATTCGCAGTCGATCTCGCGCACGGCGATGGCCAGACCGCCTAGATTCGGGTCGGCGAGCATTGCCGCGTGGGCCGCGACCAGCGCCTGGTCGGCGACGTCGAAGGCATCCGCACCGCGTGCCACCACGGCAAGCCGGACGATCAGCATCCGGTCGACCAGGTGGTTGGCGTGGGCGGTAATGCTGTCGCCATCGACGAACAGCAGCAGCGCTGGACTGGCCTCGCGGGTGACCGGCACGGCAGGCATGCGCAGCACCGGTGTCGGGGCAATCGCAGATGCCAGGCGCGTGACGATCTCCCGCAAGGCGCGCTCGCGGACGGAGTTCATGGGGAGTTCCTCAGAGTTGGGAGAGCGAGGCCCGACGCTCGGTACCGTCGCCGATGGCCCGCACGTCGCGCACCTGAAAGGTGTTGCCTGCCACCTCGACGGTGTTCCCGGCTGCCAGCGTCAGCCAGGACGCCGGGTAGTCGATCTGGTAGTCCCGCGACAGTGCAAAACCATCGAGCACGGTTTCGTCCGGGGCACGGAAGGCGCAGTGCACGGTGCTGCCCGCCACCGTGACGGCGGTCAGCAGTCCTGCACTGCGGGCCGCCTCGTACAACGTCGCGACATCCATCAGGCAGCAACGAGCTTGATCAGCACGCCAGGGCGATGGCACATCGGCAGCGGGTTGCTCTGCGTGTGCAGATCAGTGCCCCGGTCAAACTTGCGTGGCTCCTGCTTGGCATACAGCGGCTGGCCGATGGTGTTCACGGTCTCGTTGAAGTCCGCTGGCGCGAAGTAGGTCGCGAAGGTATCCACCGTGCCGACCGGGAAGGCATGGGCTTCCCCTGCGGCAATGAAGCGGCGCGACCCAAGCGTGCCGTCGGCCTGCACAAAGGACGCCTGGCCGCGGTATTCCTCGAAGGTGATGCCGCTATAGCTAAAGCCCGAGCGCATGTCGTTGATCAGCACTGCGCCCTGCTGCCAGTTCTGGTAGGCGGTCTTGACCTCCTTGTGGGTGGTCAGTGCCCGGAAGAACTCGGTCGAGCACAGCACATGCACGCCGGTCGAGAACTCGCCGGTGAGCCCATCTTCCATGAGGCCCAGCAACTCGAGGCAGGCAGTCTTGATTTGCCCGTTGTCGGCCGCCGTCGAAAACTCGAAGGACACCGATTGCGCAGTGATGTCGAACTCGTCGAACAGATCGACGAGCTCACTGCCATCAGCGTCGAGAATCTTGCCCTTGAGCGCCCCCATGCGCAGATGCTCCAGAGTGATCGCGTGCTTGTTGCGCATGGTCTCCAGATGGCGGGCCATGACACCGCCGATGGCTTCCATTTCGGTTTCGGAACCGAAGGCGCGCAGTCCTTGCACTTCCTCTGGCAGCACCACGTCGTCGTGGGGGATGTGCGGGATCACGAAGGAGCGCAGGTTGCGCTTGCCACGTTCACCCACCGTGCCGGGCGAACCGGGCGCGCGGGTGGGCAGCAGGTTCAGACGACCGGCGTACTCCTCGACGATGATCTGCCGGGTGCGCACCGGCTTGGCCGGGAACAGGTTGAGTTGCTCCAGCCGCCCATAGCGGTTGGGCAGGAGGTTGATGGCGGCCGTCAGGCTGGCCATCGAGAAGCCGGGGTTTTCAAAAGGGTTCTGCATTTGGGATCTCCAGAAATGACGAAACCCGCCAGCGGCGGGTTTTGGGGGGAGTGAAATGGATCGTCGGGACGCAGTCAGGCGCTGTCGCGCACCAGCACCCCAAGGGCGGTGAGTTGGGCAACGGCAGTTGCCTTCTGTGCAACCGTCAGACCGGTCGGCCAGACCAATGCGCCGCGCGCGACGATGGCGTGACGGGCGATCAGGATCGCGTCCTCACGGTCGATCAGCGTCGCATCGACGTCATTGCCGAGCACGCCAACGGCGGTTTCCGTGCCGTCCGAGGCGCTCGGGTCGAGGGCCTTGAGCTTGGCGGTAGCCGTTTCGCGGCCCACCACGGTGCCCAGCGACAGGTTCTGCGCGGCCGCGACGGTGTCCTGGTCACGCGAGTAGAGATTCGGCGCTTCGTACTTCAACAGGTCGCCGAGATTCTTGGGTTGAGAGACAGTGGGCATGGCTTACTCCTTGGCGGTGAGTTTCTTGACGGCAGCGACCACCGGACTGTTTTCCGGGTGCTGGCTGGTTCCTGCCTCGGCGGTGATGCGCGAGGCGATTTCGGGTTGGTCGGCACGGGCGTCGAGCAAGGCGCGGCGCACCTGCGCTTCCGAGAAGCCTGCTGCGAGGAATTCCGCCGTGCGTTGGGACTGGCCCGCGATCAGGCACATCTCTGCAATGGCCTGTGCTTGGCCGCGCCCGCTGGCAAAGGACTGCGCCAGTGCGGCTTGGGCAGCAGGCGTCGGTTGCGAATCGCTGTCGGTCTGCGGCTGGTCGCCCTGTGGGGCGGTGTCGGCCGGATCGCTCGGATTTTCGTGGTCGTCTTTGGGGTCGGTCATGGTGTTCTCCAGGGTGAAAGGTTTGCTTCGGGGCGGGTTTGAAATGGATTGAGTGGACAGGCTTCGCGGCGAGGCGCGAGCCACGCCAGGCTGCGCCAACCGCTGCTTGGCAGCCAACGCGTCGGTGAACTCGGTCATCACCGCATCAAACGGCATCACCGCGTCGGCGAGGCCTGCTGCCACCGCCTGCTCGCCATAGAACAGCCCCGCCTCGGTGGCGCGCACGGCATCCGGATCGATTCCGCGCATCTGTCCGACCTGATTCACGAAGATGTCGTACAGGCGATCCACCTCGGTCTGCAACGCGGTGGTGGCCTGGGGGGTGAGTGGCTCGTGCGGGGAGAAATCGTTCTTGTGACTGCCCGCGAAGACAGCGGTGTAGTTCAGGCCGTCCTTGGCGTCCTTCACCGACTGGTCGACGTGCAGCGCGATCACGCCAATCGACCCGACGCCAGCGGTCTGCGACAGTGTCAGGCGCTGGCAGGCAGCCGCGATGGCAAAAGCCGCCGAGTACGCGGCATCGTTGGCGTGCGCCCAGATCGGCTTGATGGTGCTGGCAGCGCGGATGCGCTCGGCCAACTCAAACACACCCGAGGCCTCGCCGCCGGGCGAATCCAGATCGAGCAGGATGCCCGCCACCTGTGGGTCGGCCAGCGCGGCGTCCAGTCGGGCTTCGATCTCGCCGTAGGACATCAGGCCAGAGGCGGCTTCGATACCCATCGAACGTCTGACCAGCGTGCCAACCACCGGGATGACGGCAATGCCCGCCTGACCCGATGTGGCGCTTTGGCGCGGCATGGGCAGCGGCATTGCCATGTCCAGATCGGGCAAGCCGATGCGGGAACCCAACACGGAGAGGATCACGTCGAGTTTGGGACGCGCAATGAGGAGCGGCGTCCCGTAGAGGCGGGACGCCAGATGAACGAGTTGCATGTCAGTTGTCCTGTTGGTCTTGCGGCACGGCCACCGTGGCGGCCGCATTTATGGGAGCGCCCAATGTCGATGGTTGGGGCGCTTTGTCGTGACGCGGGTCAGAGTCGAAGACCAGTCCGAGCGCATCGGCACGCTGGTTGTCGGCGGCGATCTCGCGGTCGATGTCCTCGGCGTCGTAGCCGAAGGCCGAGATGGCTTCCGATCGAGACAGCAGCCCGGCGCGAATAGCAGTCAGCATCGCGTCGAATTCCTTCTTGGGATCGACCCACTGCCAACCCTGTGGAATCCATTTGGCCGCGAAATAGTCGCGCTTCTTCTCGGTGAACTGCGGCAACGCCAGCGCGCCGTCAAGTAGCGCCTGCTCCATCCAGGCACGCCAGATCGGGCGGCACAGCTGGTGGACGATCACGCCGTGCTGGATGGCCTCACAGCGGCGGCGAAACTCCAGCAGCCCAGCCCGGATCGACGAGTAGTTCACTTGCGTCAGGTCTCCGGTCAGCATCTCGTAGGTGATGCCCATCGCTGCTGCCACCGCCCGGAACTGCATGCGCAGGAATTCGGCGTAGCTCGCGCCAACGTCGGCGGGCTGACTGAACTTCACGTCCTCGCCGGGCTCCAGGATCTGCATCGTGCCCGGCTCCAGCCCGGCCAATGCCGCACCGCTGGCATCCGGCAAGCCTTCACCCATCAGGTTGTCTTCAGGTGACAGGCGCGTGATGAAGCCCGCGAACATCGCGGCGGTTTTCTTGCGCACGAGCTCGGCGTCGTCGTACTGGTCGAGTTCGTTGAGCTTGACCAGTGCGCGCGCCAGCCACGGTTCGCCCCGGATCTGTCCAGGCCGCAAGGGACGAAACAGGTGGATGATTTCGCTGGCTGGGACACGCACTGTGTCGAGACCGCCCACCACGCCACCTGTGCCTGACATCGGGGCCAGTGAGCCGTCACCCGGATGCGAGCGATACAGGTGGTAAGCCACCCGCCGTCCGAGCTTGTCGAACTCGATGCCCGCACGGATGACGTTTCCGGAAGCCAACTCCTGATTCAGCGTGGCTGGCAGGTGTTCGGGTTCGAGTAACTGCAACTGCAGGCCCACCGGCAGGCCATCTTCCGGGCGGCGATAGCGCAGCCGCACCAGACATTCCCCGCCTTCGAGCATGGCGCGACAGGCCAAGGCCTGCAGGCCGTAGAAATCAGTCAGTCCGGCGGCATCGGCTTCCTCGCACCAGTCCCACCACAGGCTGTGGATCGCTTCGCGCAAGGACTGATCGGCCAGCATGCTCTGCGGCTTGATGCCGGTGCCGATGGCGTTCGAGACAAAGGCTTCAACGCCTGCCGCTGCCCAGGCATTGCGGCGAACCAGATCGCGGCTCTTGGCGCGCAATTCGTTCTGGGTGAACGCCAGTGCTGCGACTGCGCCTGGATTGCCGACCTGCCACGCCAATGCGCGGCGGCCGCCACCGATACCGTCATAGAACGGAGTGCCGCCAAGCAGACTCATGCCGACGCGTCTACGCATTCGGTCAAACCATTGCATGTTCAGAACCCTTTGCCGGTGGTGACCCGGATCTGGCGTGGCGCACCGGGCCACAGCCCGGTATCCACGGCCTGCTCGAAGAGGTCGCGCTTGACCGCTGCGATTGCAGCCTGGAGTTCATCGACGCTGCGGTACTCGACGGTCTTGTCGCCGAACGTCACGCGCTTTTCGCCCTTGACCAACGCAGATTCCAACGCGTCGAGGTGTGCTTGTGTGTAGGCCATTAGCGGAACACCGTGAGGTTGATTTCGGAGGAGTCGTCGAAGGATGCGGCCGTGGTGGCGCAACTGACGTCGACGTACTGGGCGGTCTTCTGGTCGGTACTGGATCGCACGATGGCAACGCGCTGCGTGCCGCTGTTGGTGCTGCTGCGAGCAAGCGCCGTCCAGCAATAGTTGGCGTCGGGCATGGCGGCGGCGAAGGTCACGCGGTAGCGGCCAGCCGCCGTCCGGGTCACGCTGGCCACGTTGTGCGATGCGCGCACGACGACCTGCGTGCCGACATAGCCGAAACACACCCACGCCCGGGCCACGCCGGGGTGGGTGGCGTCGATCTTGGTCTTAACCTCGAGCCCGACACGACTGGCCAGCGCACTGATGCGCGATGCGAGGCTCATCAGACCAGCGCACCCACAAAGACCGCGACGAAGTCTGTGTCGGTATTGCCGACATCGGTGGCTGCGACGGCACCGATGTTGCTGCGCGCCTGAAGCTGCTCGGCTACGGTCAGCGACTGCGCCGCATCGAATCGCACGCGGTTGTTGACGGCGGCGAGCAGGGCATCCAGACCGCTGGTGCCGTTCTGCAGCAGTTGCTGGATTTCCACCAGCGTGTCGTAGGCGGCATCGGCACCGCCCAAGATCTCGGTCTTGAGCGCATCGAGCAGCGAGACGATCTTGGTGGACGAGTACGTGCTCGTGGCCGCGACGTGCGCATCGTCGATCACCGCCGAGGACACCACGGCGGCTTTCAGTTCGTTGATGGCCGCGACCAGATTCGACTTGTCGGTGGTGGTGAGGTTGGCCAGGTTGCCTGCCTTGGCACGGACGTCGTTGAACTCCTGCGCGACGCGAATGACCAGGCTTTCGATACGGGTAGCAAGACTCATGTTTTCTCCTTGAGGTGTCAGGACAGCCAGCGGCTTTTGATCACGCGCCGACCGGTGTTGCGGTTGCCAGAAACAGCGAGGCCACCGCGTTGGGTGGCCTCGTTGATCGATTCGGTAGGTGTTTCAAGGGCTGGCGGACTGGCCAGCCCCAGTTGTCGCTCCAGTTCCCGCCAGTGACGTTCCTCGAAGCGATCCAGTCCCGCCGCCGATGCAGCCGCGCGGGCGTAGACGTAGCAGTCGAGCGCCTCATTGCGCTCACGCATCTTTTGCCACTCACGCACCGGGAAGCCGTTGCGGTCGCGGCGGGTGATCAGTTGTTCCGCGCAGAGTTGCTGGATGAACTCAGCATCGATCTTGGGCAGATGGACGAACCCGGCCGGGAACACCGTGGTCAATCCGTCCTCGCCAACATCTGCGCTCTTGCGCAGGTTGTTGTAGAACTCGAGCTTGGCGATGCTGACCGCCACCGTGTACACCTTGATGCCCCGGCGCAGCTTCTTGCCACCCTGCGAGACATCGATGGCGGTCGGCGTGCCGATCAAGGCTGCACCGCGAGGCACCCCCTTGACCGCCATCACACGCGAATCGCGGCAAGCCCGCACAAAGGCGTAGGCCTCCTGCGTTGCAAACCCGGTATCCAATGCAAAACGCACCAGCGGCATCGCCGCGCCGGAGGCGTGTGTCCAGGTTTCGGCCAGCATTTCAGCGAGGCGCCTCCACACCGTGTCGCGGGCGGTGTCGCCCATCAGCACGCGGTGCTCAACCAGCCAGGACTCTTTGCCGCGCCCGAAGGCCCAGACCGACGCCTCAATGCGATCTTTCTGCACGTCGGCTGCG
Source organism: Pseudoduganella danionis (assembly GCF_009720775.1). Taxonomy (GTDB): domain Bacteria; phylum Pseudomonadota; class Gammaproteobacteria; order Burkholderiales; family Burkholderiaceae_D; genus Rugamonas; species Rugamonas danionis. Next base: position 41,541 of record NZ_WNKW01000006.1, on the reverse strand, counting down.
CCGACCAAGAGCAGACCACCTTGTGGCACCGTGCCGACGCGGTAGTCTTCTCGCCGCTCGACCAGCCGTTGCCAGTCCGGGGCTTCGCCTTCCTCGACCCAGGTTTCACCCAGTTCGGTGTTCTTGAAGGTCTTGATGGCAGCGGCAGATCCCGACTCTTTGCTGACGGCGGCTTCCCACGCAGCAGCGATCTCACGCCACGAACGCCAGCCTACCGGGCTGTATAGCGACGACAGGTGGAAGCCTGCCGTCTTACCAGGGCCATCGGTGATCATCGCGCGCCACTCGCCGTGCTCCAGCATCCACGTCTTGTGATGCTCGGCAATGGCGGTGTCGCATGACTCGCAGATGTAGGCAGCGGTTTCCGGCTGACCCTTGTCCCAACGCAGCTGTTCGAAACGCAGCCACTGCCGGTGAGAGCAATGCGGACATGCAATGAAGTAGCGACGTTGGTCACTGGCCTCGTACTCGCGTTCGATAGCCGATGCCCCTGAGATCGTCGGCGTCGAGACGATGAAGATCTTGCGCCGCGCGAAGGTGCGTGTACGCGCCTCGGCCAGCGAGATCGCATCCCCTTCACCCTCGACGTCCAACGGATAGCCGTCGACCTCGTCGAGGAACAGATACCGCACCGGCATCGAGCGCAGCCCGACCGCGCTGTTAGCCCCGGTCATCACCAGCACGCCACCCCGGAACTCCTTGGCCAGGATGGTGTTGCCGGAATCCCGGCTGCGCGCCGGTGCAATCAGTTCAGCCAGTGCGGACGACTCCTCGATCAGCGGATCGATCCGCTGCTTGGAGTTGCGCTTGGCCATCTCCACTGTCGGCCACACCGCCATCATTGGCCCGGGTGCGTGATGGATCACATAGCCGATCCAGTTCGAGCCCATCTCGGTCGCGCCAAGCTGCGCCGCTTTCATGAACACCACACGCTCGACCGGCGAGGTCGGCGACAGGCAATCCATGATTGCTTTCAGGTACGGCGTGCGACTGGTACGCCAGCGCCCGGGTTCGGCAGATGCCTTGCTGGAGAGCATCCGATGGCGATCCGACCATTCGGACACGGTGAGCAGCGGGTCGGGCGTCAGTCCTTCGCGCCACGCGCGTTCGATCTCGGCAGCGCCTTCGTAGTCCATGTCCATCAATCCACCCTCGGGCGCATTTCGCCCAGTTCCTGCAGGTGCTCACGCACCGCCGCCTCCAGGGCGATGTGCATCGTGTGGGGATCGACGCCGAGCTTGGCTGCCATCTGTGCCGAGATGCGTGCGGGCCAGTTGAGCCAGGCATCGCGTTCGGAGCGCGCCAGCTTGAAGACATGGGCGATGGCCTGCGGCCGATCCACCAGCTCGCCCTTGAGTCGGGCCAGACGCACCTTGTTGGTTTGCGCCTTGACCACTTCGTTGACCGTCCGCGCTTGCAACAAGGACGTGCCACCTGCTGCGGATGTTGCCAATGAGGCTGCTTGCCCGTCTCCTGTGGCCCCGCTGGATTCCTGGACGGCGACCTTGGCCGCGCGGGTGGCCGTGCCATTGCGCGGTGCATCGGAATTGCGCGCCCACTCGCGGTCGACGCGCTCGGCATCAATCGTTCCGTCTGCCTCCGGCGTGATCCGCCCAGCAGCGATGGCCTTGCGCACCGCTGCATCGGACACCCCTCGGTGGCGTGCGTAGGCACGAATCGAAATACCCATATTTCCCCTTCGGGGCACCTTCAATCATTTGTTCGTCATTCCTTCGGATTGAGCTTGGCTTCCATCTGGAACAGCGCGTTCATACGTTCGTCATCAACACCATGAAAGGACACGGACATGAGCAAGCTCGAACAACTCCTGACCCAGATCGCGCAAAACAAGCTGGGCATCGAAACCCTGGAAACCCGCCGCTCGGACAGCCTCGATTTCCACGATGTAGCGGTCTGGTGCCTACGCGATGCGCTTGAAGCCGCCTTCAACGCTGGTCTCGAGCAGGGGCGCAATGCCAACCCGTCAGACAAGGCCAACACCTGATTGCGAAGCGAAGAAGCCAAGCAGAAAGCGCTTGGCTTCACTTAAGAACAGCGCGTTCATCACATCACCGTCCACCACATCGAGGGAGCAAAACATGACCACCACCCAACTGACCCCTGCCCAGGACGCGATCCTGGCCCACGCGGTTGAACACAGCAGCGGCAAGATCGACTGGTTCCCCGACAACATCAAAGGCGGCGCACGCAAGAAGGTGCTCGACGGACTTTTCAACCGCGCACTGATCACCACCGATGGCACCGACTGGCTTGTCGCTGCGGAGGGCTACGACGCCCTGGGCATTCCGCGTCCCGACGTGAACAGGAAGGGCATCGGTCAGTTCGAAGCCAATCTCGACCGGATCATCGCCAACGCTGAAGGCGCGCCTGCGGCCGCGAGCAATCCCGAACTGGAAGCCGCCTTAACCGCCGCCGAAGCAACGTGGGTCAAGCCGCGCACACGCGAGAGCAGCAAGCAGGCCGAAGTGATCCGGATGCTGCAACGCCCCGAGGGCGCAACCATCGGCCAGATCTGCACCGCCACCGGTTGGCAGGCGCACACGGTGCGCGGCACCTTCGCCGGAGCCTTCAAGAAAAAGCTCGGCCTGACCATCGTCTCGGACAAGCCGCAGGGTGGCGAGCGGATCTACCGCATCGCCTGAAAACGAGCACAGCGAGTTTCGGCGAAGCCAAAAAGATGGCGAGAGGAGCCATGAATAGCTTGGCTTCTCTCCCCACCAGCGCGTTCATACAGATGTCGTGATTGACGACGCCAAACCAGGAAAACCGCCATGAGCACCATGACCATCACCATCGAACGCACCCCACGCACTCTGCAGTTCGCAGGCCAAAGCCTCCAGGTCGAAGAGTTGAGTGTCCGCCTGCCGTTTGCACGCAAACCTGCCAACCTCGGCGAACTGGGCGGGAGCGACCAGCACAAGGTCTACGTCACCGAGACCAAGGAGCTCGCCCCTGCCGAATTCGACGCCTTTGGGCGCAGCCTGCTGGTGTCACGCGACTGGCTGCGTGGCAAGGGTGGCGGCACTGGCGACGGCTACCTCTGCGTCGAGGTCACTGCTCCCGGACGCCCTTACCTCTACGTCAATCCCGAGGGCGGTGATTACGCCCGCTACGTAGCCCGTCTCGGGTAAGCGAAATTGATCGAGGAAGAGGCCAGGAACAGCTTGGCTTCTCAATCGAACAGCGCGTTACTACAGGTGTCGCAACGATCAACCCGGAGAAGACACCATGACCACCAACCAGATACCCGCCACCCAAAACGAAGCCTGGGGTTTTTGGGGCACGATGAACGAACACGCCAGCGCCGCATGGCCCCTGGCCATGAACGCCATTTCGGACGCCACCCACCAGCCCCTCGAATCGGTGCGGACCTTCCTCGACAGTCGCCACGGACGCCACTTTGCCGACGACGTCCAGAACGGCTTGTACCAAGGCCAAGCCTTGCAGGATGCGATCAAGGCCGCCACCCAACGTTGGATGGGCTGGACGATTGGCCGCCAGACCAGCAAGCAGTACGGCATCCCGCGCGGCCTGCCTTACCTGACAGGCTTTGTGATCCACTGCGAAATCTGCGAAGAGATGGCTGCCTGATGAAAACGCCCGCCACCGAACGGGAGCAGGCGCTGCGTTGGCTGATTGCCAACCGGCGTCCAGACGTCTCCATCGAGCAGGCTGTGCGCGTCATGTGCATGGCACTGCCGCGCGATCTCACCACCCTGCAAATCCTGCGGCGCGTCGCTGAGGAAGAAGAGGCCAAGCAGCCTGGCCAGCCATTCAACTGGCGCACAATTCCTGGTCTGCTGCCTCGCGGATAGCCGTCTGGCCGGTGAAGTCCTCCCACCGGCGCACGATCACATCCACGTACTTCAGATCGAGTTCGATCAGCCGCGCGACGCGACCTGACTTTTCGGCCGCAATCAACGTTGTGCCAGATCCACCGAACGGATCAAGCACCACGTTACCCGGGCGGCTCGAATTGCGGATCGCCCGCTCGACCAGCTCCACCGGCTTCATTGTCGGATGCAGATCGTTCTTCTGCGGCTTCTTGATCGCCCACACATCGCCCTGATCGCGGTCACCACACCAGTGGCGTTGCGCACCCTCGGGCCATCCGTACAGGATCGGCTCGTACTGGCGCTGGTAGTCGGCACGGCCCAGCGTGAAGGTGTTCTTGGCCCAGATGATGAACGTCGACCACTTGCCACCGGCGGCGCGAAAGGCGGCCTGCAGCACATCCAGCTCGCTGGATGACATCGCCACATAGATGCCGCCCCGGCAGTTCGCCACGGTGGGCGCCAATGCTGCCAACAGGAAGTCGTAGAAGCCATCGCCCAGGTTGTCGTTGAGGATCGCGCGGTCCTTGCCGCGCATCTTGTCCTTGGCGCTGTTGGCATAGTTCACGTTGTACGGCGGGTCGGTGAAGACCATGTCTGCCATGTCGCCTTGCATCAGCCGGGCATAGCTCTCTGCCACGGTCGAGTCACCGCACAGCAGTCGGTGCTGGCCCATGATCCAGACATCGCCCGGGCGCGATATTGGAATTTCGCCAACCTCCGGTACCGCGTCCTCATCGGTCTGACCCTCGTTGTCCGGCTCTTCGCCCGCGATAAGTTCGGCCAGCGCGTCGGTGTCGAAGCCGGTGATGTCCAGATCGAAACCTTCCAGCTGCAAAGCCTCAAGTTCGATCCGCAACATCGCGTCATCCCAGCCAGCGTTCTCCGCGATGCGGTTGTCTGCGATGACCAAGGCGCGGCGCTGGGTTGGGCTCAGGTGATCCAGTACGACCACGGGCACGATTTCCAGCCCGAGTTTCTGCGCAGCGGCCAAGCGGCCATGCCCAGCGACGATGATGCCGTCACTGCCTGCAAGGATCGGATTGGTGAAGCCAAACTCGGCAATCGATGCGGCGATCTGCGCCACCTGATCATCCGAGTGCGTCCGCGCATTGCGGGCATAGGGCAGCAGTTTGGCTGTCGGCCACTGCTCGATCTTGTCGGCCAGCCAGTTCATGCCGCCACCTCCATTTCGCGTTCAGTGGCGATCTCGTCGAAAGATTGGCCGGTGGCGATCAGCGTGACCGGCACGCCGGGGTGGTTTTGCTGAAAGCGCTTGATGGCCACGTCCACGTACTCCGGCGCAATCTCGACGCTGCGACAAATGCGGCCAGTGCGCTGCGCGGCCAGCATCGTCGTGCCACTGCCGCCGAACGGCTCGAACACGATGTCTCCGGCGTCTGTGTAGGACTCGATGGCGAACTCCGGCAACGCCACCGGGAAGACGGCGGGGTGATCAATGTCCTGACCGATCTTGCCCTTGTGGCGCATCACACGAATCACTGAGTCGGGGATTCGGGTGTCCTGCGTCGGCTGACCCTTGTGCGTCCAGCCGCCGACCTCGCCATCCTTACCGCGCATCGCCGTGGACGACCCGTCAGCGCGCAGGTGGGATTCCTGGCCTGCGTGCTTGCAAGGAACAATCTTGTTGGGTTTGCGGGTGCTGCAATTGAAGTGGAAAACAAACTCGAAGCTGGGAGCCAATCGGCCCTGCCAGTCGCCGGGCATGCCTGGCCCCTGATCCCAGACGTACCACGCGAAGCGCCGCCACCCTTGCTGACGCATCCAGGACAGCCAGCCGTCCCAATAGGGGATGACTTCGTTGTCGCGGTGGATCAGCCCAAGATTGACCAGCACCTGTCCGTCGCCCGCCATCGGCAGATGTGCGAACACACCGCGCATCAGGACATCCCATTCGGCAATGCCGCCGGAGGTGTAGTCGCGCTGGTTGCCATACGGCGGCGAGGTGAAGCAAAGCTGCGCGGTGTCACCCTGCATCAGCGTGGCGACCACGGCTGGGTCGGTGGCGTCGCCACAGATCAACCGGTGCGAGCCGATGGCCCAGACATCGCCCTCGCGCGACACCGCCACCACTGGTTTGTCAGGTACGTCATCAGTCGTATCGGGTTCGTCGGCATCTGCATCATCTTGCGCCGCAGGTTCTGCTTCGGTGGGCGTGGCATCTGCCAGCAGCGCATCGATCTCGATGTTCTCGAAGCCGGTCAGCGCCAGTTCGAAACCCGCTTCGGAAAGCTCCGCCAGTTCGAGCGCCAACACCTCCTCATCCCAGCCAGCGTCAAGCGCCAGCCGGTTGTCGGCGATGACCAAGGCGCGCTTTTGCGCGGTGGTGAGATGGGCCAGTTCGATCACCGGCACCTGATCCAGCCCCAGCTTGCGTGCAGCAGCCAAACGACCGTGGCCCGCGATGATGCCGTTGTCGCCATCAACCAGAACCGGGTTCGTCCAGCCATATTCGACGATGCTGGCGGCGATCTTGGTGATCTGCGCATCGGAATGTGTGCGCGGATTGCGGGCGTAGGGAATCAGCGCCTCGACCTTGCGGTACTCGACGTTGAGCGTATTCAAAGAGGGTGTCCTGAAAAAAGAAAACCCGCCGACGACAACCGTGGGCGGGTTTTGGGGTTGGTGCGAACTGACGGGGTGCGAACTGCGAACCGTGCGAACCTTGGTTCGCACCCTGACGCTAAAAAAGCGCCGCGCTCGCGCCCCCCGCATTGGTTTTTGGCCAGGAAGGACCCGTTGATTTCTGGGCTGCTTCCTCTGCCGTCACCTCTGTCCAGACGATAGATGAATACTACGCAAGATCAGGTCGTTTTGTTGCAGGGGCAAAAACCGCTGATTGCCGCGTGATGGAGCACATCTCCGACCATACGCGCCAAATCACGCCAAAACCCTACGCGATCACCACACCATTGAGTTGATCTGCGACCGTCTGCAATGCTCGCTGCCAATGCCGCCATGCCGTCGTGCGGTCGCAGGCAAAGCGGATCGTGATGTCCCGCCAGCCATAGCGCTTCGCGCGCATCCATACGAGATGACGTTGCTCAACTGTGAGCCACTGCACCCAGCGCATGACCTCCAGCATTCGCTCAATCGCGTCTGGACTCGGCGGAAAGGATCGGTACACCCTCTCGTCCGCTGCAAAGGTCTCCCATTCGCTCCGGACAATGGCGGGCCAGCAGTTGAAGTATCCCTGTACTCGAACAGGAGGCAACCGTCGACTGGTGCTTGCGGCCTCTTCAAACCGAGCAGCAACGTCATCGATAGTCCACTTAGTCATTGCGTCGCCCTCCGTAGAGTCGGTCACCGATGCGTCGCACGATCTCGCGCTCGATGAAGTCCAGACGTTCGTCGGACGCGTTGACCACCAGGATGTGTTGGTCACGCCAGCCACGTTCCTTGATCGCATCCAGATCCGTGGCCTGAGGCTGCAGACGACCCAGGGGGCAGCGGTATTGGGGTGTCGGCACCTTCATGTCACAACTCCTGCGTCTCGACAGCCCAGTGCAGCAAGGCCAGGGCGTCGGCTTCGTTGTCGTCGACTGGGGTGTGACCACGCAGGCGGACGGACGCGATCATGTCGTCCTTGCCCGCATTGCCCTTGCCGGTCGCGTGCTTCTTAATCGTGCCGACTGGAACACCCTGGTAAGGGATGTTGTGATGCTCACACCACGCGGTCAGGTGTCCCATGAAGCCACCGTAGGCGTGCGCCGCATCAACGCCAGCGTGCCGTCGAACCTCCTCGAAGAACACCGCGTTGATGTGATTGCTGGCCGAGAGCAATTCGTTGAGCCAGCGCTTGAAACGGAGGAAACGCATGCCGCCCCCTTCAAATCGCTGCGGCTTGAAGTGCTCCGTGCCGCTGGTGATAGTGCCGTCCAGGTGCTGCAAAGCCCACCCGGTGTGTGTGCCCAGATCAAGGGCCAAGATTGTCGTGTTCATCGTCTTTACTCCGTGTTGGGTGGGCGAGTGACGGATGCGACGGGTTCTTTGGAAAACAGCCCTTACGTGCGCGCACGCGTAGCGCGTCAATCAGGAAACCCGTCAAATCCGTCACTCGCCCGGATTGCTCAGTCATCTCGGTAGGGGTAGCCATGGCTGTACGGCTTGGGCCTGAGGGCTATGCCCGTGATCCCACGTGCGCCCCCGGTCAGCCGACACTTCTCGAACTTGCGGGCCGCCATCAGTTCGGAGAAGCGCTTGACGGAGCCCACGTACTCACCCGCGCGCTCGGCCCATTCACGCCAGTCGGCGAACAATTCGGAAACGCCTTCGCGGTGGGTCTTGGCCAGCAGGCAACGCTCTTCGATCCACTGCCCGAGCGCGTCCTCGGCCTCGAAATACTCCTCAGTCGCCGACACCACACTGGCGGGTGGCTTCAGTCCGTGGCGTTGCCAAAGGCTGCAGCCCTCGACCGCCCACGCCAGAATGCCGTCCCGTTCCTTGAGCAGCTTTTCCGTCAGCCTGCCGTCACGCCGTTCGGGCGGGATCGTCACCGTGAACGGGATCAGGTGCAGTCGCCGCTTCATCGCCTCATCCACGTTGCGGATCGATGGCTTGTGGTTGCCTGCGATCACCAACTTGAACTGCGGTACGTACTCGAAGAAGTCCTGGCGCATGAAACGCGCAGACACCTTGTCGCCACCGGTGATGGCCTTGACCTTGGATTCGTTCCAACGCCGACCCTGTTCGGTTTCGATGGATGACACAAAGCGTGCGCCGCGCAGGCCCGCCAGATCGGTCGGATGCCGGTCGGTGCGCGCCTCCATGAACGTGTCCATCGGCGCGTTGGCCGCGTAGTCGCCCAAGATGGTGGTCAAGACGTTGACGAACACCGACTTGCCGTTCGCGCCGGTCCCGTACAGGAAGAACAGCGCGTGCTCGCTGGTCACGCCCGTCAGGCAGTAGCCGACCATCAGTTGCAGATAGGCAATCAGCTCGGCGTCGCCGCCTGTGACATCGGCCAGGAATGCGCGCCACGTCGGACTGTCGCCCTGCGGTGTGGCCGTGGTCACCTTGGTCATCCGGTCATCGCGCCGGTGCGGTCGCATGCGGCCCGTGCGCAGATCAACCACACCGCCTGGTGTGTTGAGCGCCCAGACGTCGGCATCCCACTCCTCGGCGGTGGACGCGTGCTTGGGATCGGAGCGTGCGATTTTCTCGACGGACGAGATCGTGGCGGAGCTGGCCAGCTTGCCTGTGAGCCGAGGGCTGTCCGCCTTGAGTGACGCCATCCGGCAGATACCGCGCGCCAGATGAGACACATAGAGCACCTGATCCGGATTCCAGCGCACGCCGGTCCAGACCAGCCATTTGCCCCAAAGCGCGCAGTAGCGCCAGTCCTCGCCATAGCGGCGTGTGAAGGCCGAGGACAAGCCGTCCTCCGTAGTCCAGTTGACACCGGTCAGCAGATCCGGTGGTGGCGTCTCCTCGACCGACCGCATCACCGGCATCCGCTCGCCGACGGCGAGGAAGCCCCTCACATCGAAGCCGTCCGGAATGGCGTCAGCCGCATCCCATCCTTCCGGCTTGTCATCGGGTGGCACCAGGATGGCGACCGTGGTCGCACCCGCGTTCAGGATTGCTTGCGATGCACGGTCAGCGTAATCCCAGCCTGGCGCGTCCCGGTCAGGCCAGATCAGCACGGATTTGCCCGCCAGCGGCGACCAGTCGGTCTTATCGACGGGAGCGTTTGCGCCATGCATGGCCGTGGTTGCCACCACGCCGATGGCGATCAGGGCCTGCGCACACTTCTCGCCCTCGACCAGCACAACGTGACCAGCGGCCGCCAGCCCCGGCTGGTTGTACAGCGGGCGCGGATCGGGCGGAGTCATCTTGCGCCGCTTGGCATCCCACGGCCGGAACTCCTTCTTGCGCCCGGGTGGGTCGTAGCGGTACACGACCGCAATCAGTTTGCCGGTGGCATCGAAGTAGTCCCACTTGGCCGTGGCCGGGCCGAGATCATCAACCGGAGCTTCCTTCTTGGCGCGGCGTACCGGCACTGATCGCGAACGACCGAGCAGATCAGCTGCCTCGTCGAGCACCCGGGGAAAGTCGGTGTGGACGTTGGCCCCGAGGTAGGCGGCGATCAAGGCAAAGATGTCACCGCCATCGCCCGTGGCACGATCCGTCCAGAGACCAGCCTTGTCGCCTTCGAGTACCACCTCAAGGCTGTCGCCCGGGCTGCCCAGGATGTCCCCGATCAGAAACTTGCCACGACGCTTCTTTCCTGCCGGAAACATCGTAGTCAGGACTGATTCCATCCGTGCGATCAGTTCAGTGCGAATCTCGTCCCGCTCGCTGTCATTGACGTTGCGCCGGCCCGTTTCTCCCGGTGGTGATGTGTCATTGAAATCAAGCATCGGCACCACCCTCGTGTGACGTCTGCTGCGCAGCGATCCAGGCTTCCAGCTCGTTGGGTTTGAAGCGAACCAGTTTGCCGACGCGGTAATGCGGAATGCGACGCTCCTGTCGCTCCTTGGCTTGAGAGAGCCAATACGACGGCAGATTGAACATCAGTGCAGCCTGGCGCACGTCGATCAGCTGCTCGCCCAGTACGTGATTCAAATTCGAGGTATTCATGCTTGTGTCCTCCAGCAGCGGTCTTGCCACGCGCACATCCGGCATTCAAAGTGGGTCGAGTCATGGAAGGCGCGCGGCAGGAGCTCTCCCGCCTCGGTCGCCGTGATGACCTTGACCGCCCGATCCGACATGCGTTGGGCCAGTGCTGCGTCAAAGGGCACGAGCTCGGTGTAGATCTCCATCGTGTCGGCGTTGAGTGCCGTGAAGATCGCCGGGTGCTCGTGCAGTTCGAGATAGGCTTGATAGATCGCCACTTGCGCGGCGTAGACGGGCTTGGAGAGAGTCAGGCCCTTCTTGTCCAGATCGCTCCAGGACTTGTTGCCGAGACACTTACATTCCCAGAGCGCGGGATAGGCGAAGCCCTCGGGGCCGCCGACGATGACGCCGTCGATGTGGCCTTGCAGCCGGCCATCGGCCACCGAGAAACCGAACTGCTCGCCGTCGGCCTTGCGGGTGCGCAGGTCAAAGCCCGCGTCCCGGAGCCACGCGACCATGCAGTCCTCCATGACGTGACCGCGTTCGAAGATCCGCAGCATTCGGCCCGGGGTGTCACGCCCGTGGTCGATGGGTGCCTTGGCGTACTCGAACTGCAGCGCTCGCTCGCAGGCCACGCCGAGACGTGAGGCCCCGAGGTACTGGCGCTCGGACTGGCGGGCGCGAGCCTGTTGCAGGCCCGTGTCCACCAGGGTGGTGACCTGACCCGAGATGCTCGATGAGGAGTTGAAGTCGATCATGGCTTCTTCCCCTTCGGCTCTTCCCAGGGCAGGTCGTCCTCCAGATCCGCAAACGGGTTGGCCAGAGGGTCGGGCGCAGGCGTCATGCCGCGTACCGGTGGGTACTTGCTCGCCTCGTGGTGCGCGACCATTGCCTCGGTGTAGCAAGTGACGATGGCGTCGATCACTTGCAGCGCCTCGGCTTCGGAGTAGTCGCCCAGCGGCTTGGTGAATCCAATATCGCCCGCAGCCTCGCCGAAGGCCTTGAGGCACTTCTTCATCGCGGCCAGTTCGACATCAGATGGATCGATCATGGCGACCCCCGTACTGTCGACGCGACCTTCCTTGACCCGCAGCCAGTTGCCGTACAGCGCATGAAACGCGTTTTGGCAGCGTTGTGAGCAGAACACCCAGTCGATGGGATAGCGCCGGGGATGGCCGACACCGTGACGGTTGTCGGTGTGGCCGAATCCCCGGGCCTGTCGTTTGCAGACCCAGCATTTCATCGGCCTCCCTCACTGTGCCCACGACGGCTTGCCGGTCACCGGTGCGCGTTGTGGAGCCGGTGCCTGATACGCAGGCGCAGCCGCCTGCGCCGGAGCGCCGGAATGTCCACTGCCCGGGGCCTTGGGCGGCACGCCCATCAGTTTTGCGTAGTCGGGGTGATCAGGCTCGACCGCGATCTTGACCACGTTCCGGTCTTGGCCCTTGCCATCCTTCTCAATGTCCACGCGCGCCAGAAACTCCAGGCCATCCAGTTCATGAAAACCCTGGATGCGGCGCGCGGCGGCGGCCTGCGGGCTGTTGTCCTGGGGATGAACGTTGCGGGCGCTGTTGAGCGCGGCGCGGATAAAACTGCGCCCCATCTGACCCCAGGTCGGCCCCTTCTTGGAGTGCAGGCCGATGTTGCTCCACATCTTGCGCTTGGCATGGTCGCCCGCCGTGACGACAAACTCGGCGGCGAGGTAGACAGAGCCGGTTTCGAAGGACTCGGTGGCGTAGCCGCCGCCCCAGCCTTGTTCCGGATCGTCATAACCACCGGGCTTGATGGTCATGCGCACTGGCACGACAGCCCCCTTGGGGATCAGGTCAAAGCCCGACTGTTGAGGATCGGCATCTTGGAAGTCAAAATAGTTGGAAGACATGGCGATTACTCCTTGGATTCGGTGGTGTTTGCTGTAGTGGGGGTGCCGGTGCTGCCGGGCATGGGCAATGGCGACTGGCCTGCGCACTTGGCGATCAGTGCACCGAGATGCGGCGGCTCCAGCAGGTCGAGGCGACCGCTGCGGTCTTTGGCCGGGAAACCGTAGGGATTGACGGTGTGCGTGACGAAGGCGCGGTATGTACTGCCGTCCTCGGCCTTGATCTCGGCCAGCGTCACGACCTCGTCGACGATACCGGGCAGCTCCAGGCTGGTTTTGCTGCCTTCGATCTGCGGCACGAACACCTTGCGGTTGTAGTCATCGAGACGTTCGTCGAGGATGGCGACGAACACCACGTTCTTGCCGCGTGCGTGCTGCAGATGAGTCAGTGCACCGATCATTTCCTGGCCAAGCAGGCCATAGGCGGCGCGCAGATCGGGTTTGCCGCTACGGTCGCTGGTGGCACCGGGTTGCGTCTTGCACCATGCGAAGCACTGCCGGGACAGCTGCGTGATCGAGTCGAGAAAGAAGGTCTGGTAGCGGTCGAGCTGCGTCGGGCTGCCAAATTTCTCGATGACGTGGTCGTAATGCGCCTGCGAGAACGGGCTCTCCGGCGGCAGTGACTTGTCCGGGCCTGCGAGGAACACGAAAAAGTCGCGGCTTTCCGGCCACGAGGCCGGGCGGATGGTGTCGCCCGGCCAGTCGGCCACGGCGAGATCACCCGCCTCGATATCGAGGAACAAGGTGGTGGCAGGGTCGAGGTCTTTGAGCCGGGTGGTCTTGCCGATGCCGGATTTGCCCAGCATCAGCAACTTCACACCCTTGCGCTCGGCCAAGCGCTGCTGCGCGGAAATGATCGGGAGGGACATCACGCCACCTCCTTCAGTTGTTCCGCAACCGCCGGATTCCAGAGGATCTGGTAGCCGCTGTGGCCGTTGCGCGAGTACGGCATGGCTTCGGCCCATGCTTCACCGGCCTCGGTCAGTTCCCACTCGTCCCGGTCGTTGCGGAACTGAAGGCCGCCGGATGCCAGCAACTGGTTCGTGGCCTTGGCTGAGCGACTCAGCAATTTGCCGAGCTGTGTGGCGTTGAGCGAGCAGATCGGCTCGTTGGCGGCAGGCAAAGCGCGGCGCAGCACTTCCGTGGTCAGGCCGGTGTTTTCCTGAATGCAGGTCAACGTGGCAGCCATTGCAATGCCGGTCTTGACACCCGGTACCTTGGCGACCGCTTCGCCGATCAGCAGGATGGCGGTGACGCGATCTTGGGTCGGCGCGGGCAAGGCAGCCATCGTGGTGGCGGCGGAATACGCGCCTGTCTTGCGGATTGCAGGCAGCACTTCACCGGTGATCCAGCGCTTGAAGCGCTTGGCGGCATCCTTGGTGCTACCGAGGATCAGTGCGTAAAGCCCCGACTCGTTGACGTGGTTTTGGCGTTGACGGCCACCCGCCGTAAGGGTCTCCAATTTCTGGAGATCCTCGGCATCGACGTGGGACTTGATCGCCTGAGACGGATTGCCCATCTCCAGGGCGTCGCAGACATCGGTGGCGTTGAACCACGGCTGCCCGAGTTCATCGACCTGGACGCGCACGGCGTGCGCTTCGAACTGGAAGGGAATGATCGCGCTCATGATCAGTCCTCCCAAGACACATCGGCGATACGGTCGGCTCCACGCGCGGCACGTTTGCGCACCTCGGTGTGGAGTTCTTCCAGCGCGGTGCGGCGGCGGCCGAGCGCCAGCGATTCCGCGTTGGCTGTCTGGATGGCAAAAGCCAGCTCGTCCACAGTGGCGGCATTGAGCGGGACAACGACGTCCTGACCGTCCGCGCGGCGATATCGGATTTCGTCAGGGAGGTGTTCGCCGTAGATGGACGGCAGCTGTTGACGCAGCGAGGCGATGAGATTGGTGCTCATGGTCATTACTCCGAATCGATGGAGAGGGTGAAAGACGGCTTGCCGGAATCCACAGTGCGAGCGGCGGCGAACTGCTGTTGCAAAGCAGGCGGCCAGTTCGTGAAGCGGGATTCGGAGACGGACAACTTGATGTCGAGGTAACCCTCGACCTTCTCGCCTGAGGCGACGATGCGTTCAGCGATCTCAGCCAGTTGCTTCTGATCCCAGCTGACCTTCTTGGGCAGCTCGAACTTCAGGTGCAGCGGGCCATCGCTGATGTGTGCGGTGCCGAAGTCACGGCCGGATTCGCGCAGCGCGGTGCGTGCCTGCTCGCCGTAGCACTGATCCAGTGCCGCATCGAACTTGGTGCGCGCCTTCTTGAGCCAGTCGATGGCTGCATCGAGGTTCTTGTCGATCTCGTGTTTCTGCGCGGGCGGCAATGCGGCCAGTTGGTTGACGGACATCTCGGCGATGTCGGCGGGGAAGATGGTGATGTCATTCATCGCATCTCTCCTCAAACCGCCGCGCGTTCGGATGTCGAGTCGTGCAGCGCTTCGCGCTCAAACTCGAGGATCGCGTCGACCGGGTAGCCGACACGCTTGGACAGCTTCAGGTAGCGTGGACCGCGACCCTCACTGCGCCAGCGCTGCAAAGTCTTGGGGCTCACGCCCCAGCGTTGCGCGAGCTCGTTTTCGTTGAGCACGCGGCGATCACCGGGTGACATGGTGTTGATCGCCTGCTGTGGCGACCGGGGGATACCGCTGGTTGGTGTCTGCATGGAATGCTCCTGTGACGTTGTTGAGTAACAGGTGTCATTCCAAACTTCGGGTGGCGAACCTTTAAGGGACGCAATGGCGAACCACGACGGAACTCCAGGTTCGCCAATGGCCCAGTGCAGAAAAGCAAACGGCGAGCACATGGCTCGCCGTCATCGGATGTATCTGGAAGCAGATCAGGCGTCGGAGAAACCGAGCAATCGACGCTGCGCAGCCCAATCGCGCGGCAGTTGCTCTTGGCGGCCACGCAAGGTGTGCAGATTCAGGTGGCGTGGCTGACGTCCTTCGAATATCGCCTCCACGATATCGGGGGCCAACATGGTCATGCGCAGGACCTCGGCAGCCCAGCCCGGTTCCACTTTGAAGGCGTGCGCCAAGTCTGTTGTCGTGGAGTAGGTGCCATCGTCGATCAAGCGCTTCCAGTAGAAGGCCTTGCCCAGCGTTTTGATCATCGGCACATCGAAGCCACCGATTCGGTCCGCGATCTCGGGGGCTGGCGGTATCAGCAGCTTCCGGTTCTGGCGGCGCTTGATCGTCAGGGGCACCAAGGTAACCCGCTGCCCCTCGCTGACATAACTGCGCGCCTCGGCTCCGATCTCGATGCGGACGGCGCGCTGGCGCTGGTGGGTCGTGGCATTCATGCCAAAGCCTCCTCGACACGCTCTTGGGACTCTTCGATCAAGGGATGCGTGCTGATGTCCGCACCGAATCCGATCCAACCGTCCTCTCGCCAAACGATATCCAGGCCGTGCCCGTGTAGTTGCACGCGTTCGATCAACAGCCGTGTGATCCGTTGCTGCTCGGCAGGGAACAGTTGCGACCACACGTCACCGATGCGCTGCATGGCGACCACCACCTGTGCCTCGTCCAGCGTCGCCCCCGCCGGATGCTGCTGGCAGGATCTCCACACTGCGATCAGCATTTGCGGCGATGAGAGCGCAGCATGGATTTGCGCCAACACGGCATCTTCGATCTCGGCGGCTGGCAGGTGGCCCACGTCCGGCGTATGCGGAGCCAGGCTGGCACCGGCGTTGCGCCGCTTGTGCAGGTAAGGCACGTAGTAGCGGTACTGCCGACCATTTTTCTTTTTGACGAAGGAGTGCAACATCCGTTGGCCATCCGGTGCAAACAGAAGTCCCGCCAGCAGTGCCGGATGCTTGGCTCGGTGTTCGCGCGGAGCCTGCTTTCGCCTCTCAATGAAGGCGTGTGCCGCATCCCACAATTCTTGAGAAATGATGGGGTCGTGCTGGGCCGAGTACCACGTCTCGTGATTGCAGATTTCGCCGAGGTAGATGCGGTTACGCAGCAAGGTGAAGAGGTACTGCTGATCGATGCTGCGCCCCAGTCGCTCCCGGCCGGACTGGGTGACCCATGCCTTGGTGGTATGCCCTTCGATTTCCAGTTCGCGGACGAGTCGCGCAGCCGAGCCATGCTCGGCGTATCGGCGGAAGATGTCACGCACCAGCGCGGCTTCACGGTCGTTGATGACGAGCTTGCGTTCGACCACGTCGTATCCGAGCGGTGGGACTCCGCCCATCCACATGCCTTTGGCCTTGCTGGCGGCGATCTTGTCGCGGATGCGTTCGCCGGTGACCTCGCGTTCGAACTGCGCGAATGACAAAAGGATGTTGAGGGTCAATCGGCCCATCGATGTGGTGGTGTTGAACTGCTGCGTGACCGCGACAAAGGAGACGCCGTTGCGGTCAAAAACGTCGACCAGCTTTGCGAAGTCCGGCAGGCTGCGCGTGAGGCGGTCGATTTTGTAGACGACCACGGTATCGATCTTCCCCGCCTCGATGTCGATCATCAGTCGGCGCAGCCCGGGCCGTTCCATGTTGCCGCCAGAGTAGCCGCCGTCGTCGTATCCGTCGTCGACGGCTATCCAGCCTTCATGCCGTTGGCTTGCAATGAAGGCCAAGCCTGCATCACGCTGTGCCTCGAGGCTGTTGTATTCCTGATCGAGGCCTTCGTCAGTGGACTTGCGGGTGTAGACGGCGCAGCGCTTCTTTGGCGTGACTGCGGGAATCTGGTTTCGACGCACTGAGCTCATACTGCCCTCTTCTTCGAAGCTGGTGTCTTCAAACCAAAGAACACCGGGCCTGACCAATGGCTACCTGTGATGCGTTTGGCCACAGCGGACAGGCTCTTGAAACGTTGCCCCTGGTACTCGAAATCATTCGATCCGCGTACCAGAACACGATGTTCAATGTCGTCGTAGATGCGTGTCAGGACGGTACCGGGCAGTAGGCGTTGGCTATCGCCGCGCAGTTGCTTGGGCAAGATGCCGGTTTCGCCAACCTCCTCAAGCTTCTTGCGCAGTGACGGTTTCAAACCGCCAAACGCACGCTCTTGCATCCGGTAGGCCAGGCGACTTTCCAACCAGACCCGATGGTGGTGATTCGGCCGCTCCTCAAAATGGTCGTCCCAGAGAGCCCAAAGATCATCCATCGAAAGATGGGGAATAGCCGCGACGCGGGCGGCGACTGATGCGGGCGTGGGTGAGGTTGCGTGTGCTGTCATGGGCGAACTCCGTTGTTGTGATCGGGGTTCGCATTCACGCGCTGTTGGCCGGGGAAGCCAAGGCAAACGTGCTCGCTGTTTTGGGGGATGTCGCGCGATTGGCGGACACGAAGGCGCAGCAGCGCGGCAGCCAAGAGATCAGCGATTTCTTGATGCCCGTGCCGTGGCCGTTCAGGTGATGTGCAAATGGAGATAGGTTCGATTTCTGTCATGGCAAGCGTTCCGATGGAAAACGCTGCTCATGCTAGAAACCAAGGGCACTTCGCGTAACGTGATTTAGCGGGAGTGCGCGGGTCTTGCACTATGTCTTTTTGGGCCGGTACCAAGCCGCTCGCTGGCCATTCACTTCGCGATACCGAAGCTCGAAAAGGCGGGATTCGTGCACGACCTGCCGCCAACTGCTGCACCCATACTTGGCGGGCAGTTGATCGGGGTGCCTTTCTGCAATCCATCGTCCAGCAGTAGTGACCGGCGTCCACTCGTCGACAGCCAACTGATCTGCTGCCTCATGCAATGCGCGAACAATTCCGGCTGCGGGCCAATCCACCGAGCCATCCGGCGCTATGCCGTTGATCACCAGATCGCGGAAGGCATCGGACTGGGCAAACTCCGCCGCCAGACGACGGGCCTGATCCATGTGCTCCGCCCAGCCTCGCAGTTGCTCAAAGTGTTGATCGACGCGACTGTAGGCCGCCACCAAGGACTCTTGCGCACCACGGCATCCGTCCAGACTCCAAAGGTCGTGCTGGTCGATAAAGTGGTGCACCAGGTTGTTCCGCAACAGAACCAGTTCCTTCAGATCGTTTTGCGTCGTATCGAAATCCGCGGCAGACATCCGCAAGCTCATCTTCATCTTGAACGAGATGATGTTGTCGGGCGCATCTGGTTCGGCGACCTCGTCTTGGTCGCCGCTGGTGACATACGTTCCGAGCAGCGTGCCAACCAACGTACCCAGAGTCTTGTTTGCGGCATCCGCAATGCGCTCCGCCTGGTTTGATTCGAGGGGTGATCCTGACGCGGAGATTTCGTGGTGGGCCACGATGGCCTTCATCAGTTGCTCGTACTGCTGAAGACGCAAGAGACAACGACCCAGCATTCGCTGCACCTCGCGTTGCAAGGTCTGCAGTTCTTCATCTATGGGTTGGATCGGCAAGCCTGTCATCGAGGGACTCACCGTACTGGCAATTGCCCGTTCGAGACGAACTGATCGAAGCTGTCAAAGCTCTCGCCGTCTTGCCAAGACCGATCCCATGACCGTGGTTCAGCACTTTCCAGTAGCAGAAGGGTCAGGACGCGATCTCCTGTGGTGTAGCTGTGCTTGAACTCGCGCAACTTCATGTGTGGTGCCTCCTCCGGGCACCAGATCGCGGCAGACATCTCCGTGCCATCCCACTCCTGCTCAACGGTGGAATCAGCAGCCAGGGTGCCGGGTAATGGTTCCTGCGGATCGTCAGTGCGCCGAATGCGGGCGCGCGTCTTGACCGCGCTGCTGCTGCGCCATTCGTACTTCACGAAACCGTTGTCCCAATAGACAAGGATTGCTCGCTGCGTGGTGAATTTGATGAACCGAATACACAGCGCCTCGAACGACACCTGGAACCGTTTGGCAAGGGCGCTCAGGACATGCAAGTCGATGCGCTGGTTTGAGATCCACTCGCGCAGCAAGTCGCCAGGCATCAGCAGGTTGCTGGCAAAGTCGTCCGACTCACGTTCGATGACACGGATAGTGTCCGCGCCGGAGTACACGCTTTCCTTGTCGCAGTTGAAACTTTGCCGCTGATCACGGTGAAGGATGAAGTGGCCCAGTTCGTGAGCGATGGTGAAACGCTGGCGCTCGGGGTTTGCCTTGCCGTTATAGAAGATGCCCCACTCTGCGGTGTCCTGTGGGTTGCGCACCAGCATGCCTTCGCAGCTATTGATGTCCAGCACCATCGGGGCCTTGATCTCCCGCACCCCTTTGCCGTAAGGCGTCTCTGGAAGCATTTGCCGGACGACTTCCAGATCCACGGCATCTGGCATGCCGTCGGCGTGCCAGGCCCGCAACCATCTCAAGACGGTGCTGGCCGCGATGGAACCGGTGAGGGGCTGGGATACGCTCAATTGTCAGACAGCCTTAGCTCTTGTCAGGGAACATGATTTTGAGGGCCTGACGGTAGCGATCCTTCTCCTCGTCCGTCATTCCAGCGTACTCGCGGAAGAAAGCCACATCTTCTGGACTGGCTTGGGGAACCTGATCGACGGGCTCCCCCATCACATCCTCCATCGTCACGCCCAGCACCTTGGCTATCGCCTGAATTCGCTCGGCAGAAGGGCGCTGGCCGTCCTTCATCTCCAGTTCCCATATGTACGCCTTGGTACAGCCGACAGCGTCGGCGACCTGTTGCAAGGTCAATTTCTTCGCCTCGCGTAAGCGTCGCAGGCGTGCTCCGAACGCTGAAGCCATAGCGATGCTCCTGTAGGGGAAAACAGTCAGTTAACAAAAACAAGACCGCCAGTATAGCCGCGAGATACAAACGAGGTCTAGATGTGCCGATTTGATTGACAAGCGGAAATCTGAGGTTCAGAATCGCGCTTGTATCTCGCTACTTTACTTGTGCGAGGTGCGTGTTCAGTAACCCAGTCGCTGGCCAGTGCAGTCCGTACATCGGTCGCAGACCTTCGACGCCGATCCAGAAAGGACGATCAAGATGAAGAAGACCTTTGTCGACGTGATGCTCGAGCTGCCGGTGGATGCCACGTTGCGCGACTTCCTGACCACCCACAGCCTGCCGGTGCCCCATGGCTTTGCCTGGGATGACACACCTGAGACCAGCCAGTTTCTGGTCGAAGCGGTTAAGGTCTGGCCCGACATTGCTGCCCGCGACCGGATGACAGCCAACCTCATGGCCAGCGTTCAGTTGGGCGATGCGGCAGGCAAGCAGGCGATGTTTGAGGCGGCCGTGGCCGATGGTGCTGCGCTGGCGGGCTTGGCGCTGTGTGCAAGTGACGTCCACCGTTCCTTCTGGCTCTACGTCCACCACCCGGCGCTGTTCGAGCGCGCCTATGACTTCAGCTTTTGGGAACAGCATGGGCAGCAGACGCAGCAATACGACCTTGGCTTGAAACGCCAACCGAACGGTTCGGATGCCAATCTGACAGCGTTGCGTCATGCCATCTCGGCTTTCTACAAGCGCGAACTGCAATGCGGAGACGGCAGCGTGGCGCACTTGGTCGAGCGCAGTCCGGGGGTGTTCCTGTTGTCGGTCCATGTCAAGGACATGGCGATGCTGCGCCTGGAGTTTGAGGGAGCGACCCTGAAGCGCCGGGTCGGCAACCCCAACATTCACATGGTGCTGGAGTACGCCAAGTCCACCGGTGTCGTGCGCACGCTGGTGCGCGGCGGGGCAAAGTATCAGCAAATGCTGGTCGAGGCCTTCGCGGAGCATGTGCTGGGCGTGAAAGCAAGCGCTCACAAGATCAAGTCGCCGACTCTGGATCTGTCGATGCTGCGCACCGGGTTCGATGTGCCGGAGGTCTTTGAGGACGGTTTTTCGATGGTGCAGCTCAAGGCACTCACCCTGCTCAGCCCCGACACGGCGCTGAAGATCGAATGCACGGCGATGCAGTCCAGCCAGCAACGCTCGGTACACGATTTGCTGAAGGAGAAACTCCCAGGCCCGCTGGAGGGTCAGTGGGCGGTGACAGCGGCACAGGTCAATCTCTATTACCCGCCCGAGCCGGGCAGGACTCGCCCCAAGGTGGTCACCATCGAAGTGACCAGCAAAGGGCGGCTGAACCTGCACAAGTTCGACGCCAAGATGCAGGCGCAACTGGAGGGTTACCTTGTCGCGGTGGGCATCTTGCAGAAGGGCCAGACCCTCAGTGCCCAGGAATTGCCGCCAGAGACCGACGCAGTCAGTTCATCATCGGCCTACGAGGACTGATCAATGGCGACGCACGATGCCTGGGCCTTGGTTTGCCGTCTGTTCGCGGGTGGCACGCCGGTACTGCGTGCCACGCTGTCGCCACGCGAGGTATCTGCTTTGTCTGTGCTCGGCAAAACGGTCAGGCCAGCAGTGCTGGATCAGTCTTTTGTGCTCTGCCCCCACTGCCAGCAGCATCGGGCGCAGGTCTGGAGTGACGGCCGGGGCGGTCGGATCTGCCGTTGCCCGGAGTGTGGCCAGGTGCCGGTCGAGGCAATCGATGGTGCGGCATTGGCCCTGGATGAAGACTGGCTGCGGCAGAAAATGCGCCTCGCGCTCGACATCAAGAGTCGCGACGACGTAGATGATTTGGGCGACGGTGCTTGGCGGCTCGGTAACGCCCGCCGATCTCCGGTCGTGCTGGCCCGAGATCTGACGAGAGTGCTGCATGAGCCGACCTTGCTGGATCGTGTCCGAGTTGCGGGTAGCAACATCCGAGTCATCACTCCCAGGCCGCGCACGACTCGTGGATCGCCATTCGGCTCAGGAGTGGAATGGCTGGCGCTGGAAGAACGATTCACGTTCTATGGCGGCGGGATCTCGTTCATCCCTTCGGCACCGTCTGCAGCGCCAGCAGTGGCCGATCCGGCCGCACCTGTGAACGGGCCATTCTCAGCGGACTTCAAGTGGGCGACGCTGCCGGACGTGCAGGCCACGCCGATCCGGTTCACCGATGGTCAGGCTAAGGTCTTCGAGTCGCTGTGGTCGTTCAAGGGAGTCGAGGTGGACGGAGAAAGGATCATGCAGCGCGCTGGCCAGAAGAGCGACAAGCCGATTGACCTGTTCAAGATCAAGTCGAAGGACAAGGGCAAGCCGGAGCACGAGGCTCGACTGGCGGCCTACGGAGCACTCGTCGTCACGCAGCAACGCGCAGGCTTGTATTCCATGCCTTGCGCGGCGGCAGTGTTGGCGTGACGGACTGCTGCTCCAAGCAAGCCCGACAACGAATGGCAATGGCACGCGCACAAATCATGGTCGCAAAAGGCCATGTGCGTGTGCCACGGCGAAGAAGTTAGCGCCGATTTCGAGAGAAGAGAGGGCGGAACGGAGCGCAACTGGGGATGTTCCTGCCAGACCACAGGACCCCGGTCGCACACGCAGAATGTGCGGGAACCCCGCGTGGCATGCGGGAAGCACAAATGAAAACGCCCAACTGAGAACAGTTGGGCGTTGAATTTTGGTGGCCCGGGGCGGAATCGAACCACCGACACAAGGATTTTCAATCCTCTGCTCTACCAACTGAGCTACCAGGCCAAGAGGCAAAATTATAGCAGACTTGCGCAGAAGTGCAAGCCCCCGTTTTCTGGCGATGTGACCCGCTATAATGATTGCATGAATATTCCAGCTTCCAGCGCTGCGCTGCGCGTGATCGAGAGTGATATCTGTATCGTTGGCAATGGCGCAATTGCCAAGACAACTGCGCTGGGCCTTGCCCAGGCCGGTTTTAGCGTGACTCTGCTGGGGCCGCCTTCGCCGCCGGCCGCACCGGCCGGTTCCGATCCGGGCTGGGATGCGCGCGTGTACGCGCTCAATCACACGGCCTATCGTCTGCTAACTTCGCTTAAAGTGTGGGGAGCACTCGATGCCAGCCGGGTCGCGCCAGTGGATGCCATGATCGTACACGGTGATGGCGCGCAGGCCGGTGGTCTAGGTTTCGATGCCTATGGCGCGCGCACCGATACGCTGGCGTGGATCATGGAAGACCGCAATATTGCCCAGGCACTCGATGCAGCACTCAAGTTCGCCCAGAACGTGCAGCAGGTGGAAGGGCGTGCCACGGCCCTGTTGCAGACCCAGGACAGTGCCACTGTGCAACTCGCAAATGGCAGTTGCATCAAGTCGCAGCTGGTAGTGGGGGCCGACGGCGCCCAGTCGTGGGTGCGTGGCCAGTGTGATATCGGGTTTGACTATCGCAGCTACAATCAGCGGGCCGTGGTCTCCAACTTCGCCTGCGAACTGCCGCACCATGGCGCCGCCTACCAGTGGTTCACGGGCGTGGATGGCATCGTGGCGCTGCTGCCGCTGCCCGGCAATCAGGTATCGCTGGTGTGGTCGGCACCTGATGCGCTGGCCGATACGCTGCGCAGCGAGTCGGCCGCGCAGATTGCGGCACGGCTGGCCGTGTATGCGCAGGAAAAGCTCGGCGCGCTGACGCCGCTGCAGCCGGAACTGGTGCGTGATTTCCCGCTGCGCCTGATCCGCCCTCATTCCATGGTGGCGCAGCGCGTGGCGCTGGTAGGCGATGCTGCCCATGTGGTGCACCCGATGGCCGGCCATGGCATGAATCTGGGCTTTGCCGACGTGGCGCAACTGGTGAAAACCCTGAGCGAGCGCGAGCCGCAGCGCAGCCTCGGTGACGAGCGCGTGCTGGCCCGCTATGCGCGCGCACGCAAGGAAGATGTGCTGCTGATGCAGTTGACCACGGACGGTCTGGCGCGGCTGTTCGGGGCAAATATCGAGCCGCTGCGCGTGGCGCGCAATTTCGGATTAAACTTGCTGGATAAATTGCCTGCAGTGAAGCGTCGCCTGATCTCTCACGCATTGGGAAAATAGTCGTCAAATCACGCAAAAATGCGGGTCTGTGTGTCGTTACCGGAGAAGTTATGAGTATGAGTAAGCTGGGTTTGCTGTTGTTGTCGGCACTGATGGCCGGTTGTGTGAACGCTGAAACGCCGTCGACTGAGGCGATCCGCAAACTGGTGGAGCCCCGTCTGGGCGCCAATGTGAAGGTCGACTCGGTCAAGGAAACCCCTTACGCCGGCCTGTATGAGGTGCGCGTCGGCACCGATATTCTGTACACCGACAAGACAGCCACCTATCTGTTCTCCGGCCACGTATTCAATCTGGTCACCAGCACCGACCTGACCAAGGAGCGGCTGGACGAAATCAACCGTATCAAATTCTCCGATCTGCCGCTGGACAAAGCCATCAAGACCGTCAAGGGCGATGGCAAGCGCGTGATCGCCGTGTTCGAAGATCCTAACTGTGGCTACTGCAAGCGCTTCCGCCAGACCACGCTGAAGGATACCGACAACGTCACCATCTACACCTTCATGTACAACATTCTGGCCGAGGATTCCTTCGTCAAATCGAAGAACATCTGGTGCTCGCTGGACCGCAGCCAGGCCTGGGATGACTGGATGATTCGTAACAAGCCAGCCGCACCGGCATCGGCCAACTGCGTCGCACCGAATGACGAAGTGCTGGAACTCGGTCGCAAGCTCGGTGTGAACGGCACGCCGGCGATCTTCTTCGCTGACGGCAGCCGCGTACCGGGCGCGATCGACAGCAAAATGCTGGAAGAGAAGTTCGCCAAGATTAAGCAGTAAATCAGGCTGTGTAGTGGTAGTGATTTCCCGGGCCGCAGTTCTGTGGCCCGGAACTAGTTGTCCTCGTTGTTCAACCCAAGTTTAGTTCTAGTGACGTGCAACCGCAGCACCGACAGGAGACTCGTATGATTACCTTGAACATCAATGGCAAAGACATGCAGGTGGACGCAGATCCATCGACGCCGATTTTATGGGCGCTGCGTGACAATCTGAATCTGACCGGCACCAAATTCGGCTGCGGCGCAGCGCTGTGCGGTGCCTGCACCGTGCATCTGGGCGGCCAGCCTATCCGCTCCTGCGTGACGCCGATTTCGGCCGCCGTGGGACAGAAGATCACCACCATCGAAGCGATGGAAAACGACAAAGTGGGCAAAGCCGTGCAGGCGGCTTGGGTCAAGCTCGATGTGCCGCAGTGCGGCTACTGCCAGAGCGGCCAGATCATGAGCGCCACGGCACTGCTGCGCACCAATAAGGCACCGTCCGATGCGGACATCGACAATGCCATGAGCGGTAATATCTGCCGCTGCGGCACTTATCAGCGTATTCGTGCGGCCATCAAGGATGCCGCCAAATCCATCGCCTAAAGGAGACTGTCATGCGTATCGAATGGATGCAACAGGAAACGCAGGTGGACACTCCGAAACAAGCCCAGGCTGCAGGCGGCGTTTCGCGCCGTGGCTTCATGAAGGCTGGTGCCGTCGCTGGCGGCGGCCTGGTGCTGGGCTTCTTCCTGCCTAGCGGCGGTCGTTTCGCGCAGGCGCAGCAGGCGCAGGCCAAGGTGTATCAGCCTAATGCTTTTCTACATATCAGTCCCGATAACCGCGTCACCGTGCAGGTGAACCGGCTGGAATTCGGCCAGGGCGTGCAGACGTCGCTGCCCATGCTGATCGCCGAGGAACTCGATGCCGACTGGTCGAAAGTGAACGGTGCGCTGGCACCGGCTGGCGATCAGTACAAAGACCCGGCGTTCGGTATCCAGATTACGGGTGGTTCGGGCAGCATCGCTCACTCGTACATCCAGTACCGCGAAATCGGCGCCAAGGCGCGCGCCATGCTGATCGCCGCAGCCGCCGAGCAGTGGAAGGTGCCGGCCGATCAGGTGCGCACTTCGCGCAGCATGCTGCTGGGACCAGCGGGGCAGAAAGCCAGCTACGGCAGCATGGCCGATGCCGCCATGGCGCAACCTGTACCGGCCAGCGTCAAGCTGAAGGACCCCAAGGATTTCCAGTTTATCGGCAAGCCCATGAAGCGGCTCGATGCGGCTGTTAAATCCAACGGCAAGCAGCAGTTCGGTATGGACTTCAAGGCACCCAACAGCAAAGTGGCGGTGGTGGCCCGGCCACCGGTGTTCGGCGCACGCGTCGCCAAGTTCGATGCCAGCAAGGCCAAGGCCATCAAGGGCGTGATCGAAGTACTGCCCGTGAATACCGACCGGGGCGGCAATGGTGTGGTCGTCATTGCTGATGGCTACTGGCCTGCCAAGTTGGGGCGTGATGCACTGCTGATCGAATGGGATACCAGCGCCGTTGAAAAAGTCAGCAGCAGCGAGCAGATGGCCAGCTACAAGGCACTGGCGCAGCAGGCCGGCAAGCCGGCGCGCAAGGCCGATACTTCGAAGCTGGCCAGTGCGGCGAAAAAAATCTCGGCCGTCTACGAATTCCCTTATCTGGCGCATACGCCGATGGAACCGCTCAACTGCGTGATCGATCTGCGCGCCGATGGCTGCACAGTGTGGGCCGGTTCGCAGTTCCAGACCATCGACCAGGGCGCAATTGCGGCTACCGCTGGCCTCAAACCGGAGCAGGTGGTGCTGAATACCATGATGGCCGGCGGCGGTTTCGGGCGCCGTGCCGTGCCTAGCTCGGACTATCTGGTGGAGGCGGTCAACATCGCCAAAGTCTGGCGTGCGGCCGGCAAGACCGAACCTGTCAAAGTGATCTGGAGCCGTGAGGACGATATCAAGGGCGGTTACTACCGTCCTTCCCATGTGCACCGTGCCGATCTGGGGCTGGATGACAAGGGCAACATCGTCGCTTGGGACCACGTGATCGTCGGCCAGTCCATCATCAGCGGCACGCCGTTCGAACCTATGATGGTCAAGGATGGCATCGATGCCACCATGGTAGAAGGCATGGGCGAGCCGTATGAAGTGCCGCTCAACCTGAGCGCGCATACCGTCAAGGCCAATGTGCCGGTGTTGTGGTGGCGGTCCGTCGGTTCCACCCACACGGCGTTTGTGATGGAAACCCTGATCGATGAAGCGGCCCATGCGGCCGGCATGGATCCGGTGGCCTACCGCAAGAAGCTGATCGGCGAGAAAGGCAAGCGCCATCTGGCCGCGCTCGATCTGGCGGTGGCCAAGTCCGGTTATGGCAAGAAGGCTTTGCCGAAAGGGCAGGCTTGGGGTGTGGCCGTGCATGAATCGTTTAACAC
The DNA here is from genome assembly GCF_009720775.1 of Pseudoduganella danionis. Lineage (GTDB taxonomy): Bacteria > Pseudomonadota > Gammaproteobacteria > Burkholderiales > Burkholderiaceae_D > Rugamonas > Rugamonas danionis. Next base: position 14,319 of record NZ_WNKW01000006.1, on the reverse strand, counting down.
GGCGATAGCCTATGTGGTGGTGGCCTCGGTGAAGAATGGTGTGCCCAAGCTGCACAAGGTCACGGCGGGTGTGCATTGCAACCAGCCTGTCAATCCGCTCACCATCGAAGCGCAGATACAGGGCGCCGCTCTGATGGGACTGGGCATGACCTTGCCCGGCGCCGCCATTACGCTCAAGGATGGCGTGGTGGAGCAGCAGAACTTCAGCGACTACACGCTGGCGCGCATGACGGATATGCCGGTGATCGATGTGCACATCGTGCCTTCGCATGATGCGCCTACCGGCATGGGTGAACCGGGCCTGCCGCCACTGGCGCCGGCCTTTGCCAACGCCCTGTTTAAACTGACCGGCAAGCGTCTGCGCAAACTGCCGTTTGACCTCGCCAGTGCCTGAGACCATGGAACTGGTCGGCATTTTGCTGGCCGCCGGACGGGGGCAGCGCTTTGACCCGTCCGGAGTGCAGAACAAGCTGTTGCAGCCACTAGCCACCGGCGAGCCGGTGGTGGCGGCCAGTGCGCGCAAGCTGCTGGCGGCCGTGCCGTGCGTACTGGCAGTGGTGCGGCGTGGCGACGCTGCGCTGGCAGATCTGCTAGCGCAGCTTGGTTGCGAGGTGCTAGTCTGTGATAATGCTGACGATGGCATGGCCGCTTCCCTGACGCTGGCGCTGCGCAGCAGCAGCACGGCAGCAGGCTGGCTGATCGCGCTCGGCGATATGCCCTATGTGCAGCCGCAGACCATGCGCGAACTGCTGGCCACCATAGGTCGCGGTGCGCGCATTGCGGCGCCCATGTATCAGGGCCAGCGCGGAAATCCGGTGGCCTTCAGTGCTTATCATTTACCATTGCTGCTGGCGCTGCAGGGCGATCAGGGCGCAAGGGCCATACTAAAGAACCATGCAGTCAGTGAACTGGTGGTGGACGATGAAGGCGTGATCCGCGACATCGACACCCGCGCAGATTTGTAATCAAGGAATCAGATGAAAAAACCTAACAAGAATAAAGCAGCGATCGCCTACAGCATCATCGGCCACGATCTGGCCGCACACCTGTTCCGCGTGACGCTGACAGTAGCGCAGCCGGCCGAAGGCGGGCAGATTTTTGCCTTGCCTGCGTGGATACCGGGCAGCTATATGATCCGTGAATTCTCGCGCAACATCGTGCGCATCCGCGCCGAGGCCAATGGCGAGCCGGTCGCGCTGACCAAGCTCGATAAGCATAGCTGGCAGGCCGCGCCGCTCAAGGATCGCGGCGCCAGCCTGACGCTACACTACGAGATTTATGCATGGGATCTGTCGGTACGTGCAGCCCATCTCGATCAGAACCACGCTTTCTACAACGGCACCAGCGTATTCCTGCGCGTGCTGGGGCAGGAAGACCAGCCGCATGTGGTGGATATCCAGCGCCCGGCCGATCCCGCAGCGCGCAACTGGCGCGTGGCTACATCTCTGCCCGAACTCAAGGCCAAGCGCTACGGCTACGGCACCTATGTGGCGGGCGATTACGATGAACTGATCGACCATCCGGTAGAGCAGGGCGAGTTTGCGCTGGCCACCTTCAAGGCGCATGGTATCCCGCACGATATCGTCATCACCGGCAAGGTGCCGCATCTGGACATGGCGCGCCTGAGCGCAGACCTGAAGAAAATCTGCGAAACCCAGATCGCCTTCTTCGAACCGAAAACCCGCAAAGCGCCGATGAACCGCTACGTGTTCATGACCATGGCGGTGGGTGATGGCTATGGCGGGCTGGAACACCGCGCCTCGACGGCGCTGATCTGCGCCCGTGCCGATCTGCCCAGCACCAAGGCCGCCAGCAAGGACATCAGCGACGGCTACCTGCAGTATCTGGGCCTGTGCAGCCATGAGTACTTCCATACCTGGAACGTCAAGCGCATCAAGCCTGCCGTGTTCGCGCCCTACAACCTGCAGGTAGAGAATTACTCGCCGCTGCTGTGGCTATTCGAAGGCTTTACCAGTTATTACGATGATCTGATGCTGGTGCGCGCCGGTCTGATTAACGAGCAGACCTATTTCAAACTGGTGGCCAAGACGGTGGGCAGCGTGCTGCGCGGCAGCGGCCGCACCAAGCAGAGCGTGGCCGATTCCAGTTTCGACGCCTGGGGCAAGTACTACCGTCAGGACGAGAATGCACCGAACGCCATCGTCAGCTACTACACCAAGGGTTCGCTGGTGGCGCTGGCGCTGGACCTCAGCATCCGTGCCAAGACGGGCGGCAAGAAGTCGCTCGATGATGTGATGCGCACCCTGTGGCAGCGCTATGGCGCCAGCTTCTATCAGGGCGCAGGCCGTGGCGTCACACCCGCCGAAGCGGAAGCTCTGTTCGATGAAATCAGCGGTGGCCGCTTCAAACCCTTCTTCGACAAATACGTGCGCGGCACGGACGACCTGCCGCTGGCTAAATTGCTGGCACCGTTCGGCGTCAAGTACGCTGATGAGCGCAAGTCGGCCAAGCCTAGTCTGGACGTCAACCTCGGCAAAGATGGCAACGACTGCAAGCTCAATAGCGTGCACGAAGGCGGCGCAGCCCACCGTGCCGGTCTGTCGGCTGGCGATGTGCTGGTGGCAGTGGATGGCTTGCGCGTCACGGCAGCCAATCTGGATACGCTGCTGTCGCGCTATGGCGTCGGATCGGAGATCGATGTACACGCGTTCCGCCGTGATGAGCTGATGACGTTCACGGCCACCCTGCAGGGCGACCGCGTGCCCGGCGTCAGCCTGACCGTGGATGCCGCCAGCAAGAAGGCCGGTACGCCGCAACGTCCTAGCCAGGCTGGCTAAGTTTTTATGCTGCTCGATCCCGCAACGCTCATCTTCATGTCGGTACTGATGGCCATCGCCATGAGCATCGTGCTGTTTTCGTCTTATTTCAGCTATCCGCCCGAGATCAGGGGCTTGAACTACTGGGCCTGCAGCCTGCTGATGCTGGTGGCCGGTGCTGGATTGTTCGCTTCGAGCAGGCTGGGGGTGCCGGATCTGGTGGTACTGCTGACGGCGAATTCGGCGTTTGTCTGCGGTGTCGGCCTGACGTTGATCGGTACGCAGAAATTCTACGGTCTGAAGCCCTCGTGGTCGCTGTTCTCGCTACTATGGCTACTCTGCCTGGCCGGCATCAGTTACTGGCATGTGTGGGAGCCCAGCTTCAGCGCCCGGGTGGCCGTGTTCTCGTATCTGGTGTCGGTGTATTACTTCTACCTCACCATCATCGTCTGGCGCCATGGTGAGCCGCATTTCTCGACCCGCTTCCTGTACGTGCTGTTGAGCATACAGTCGGTGGTGGTGTTCACGCGTGGTACGCTGGCCATGCTGTTTGGCTCCGAACTGGTGAATATCATGGCCAGCGGCCCTTTCCAGAGTTTGTATCTGGCGCTGGCCCAGTTCATGATCCTGTTGCTAGCCGTGAGCTTCAACACGGTGTCCACGCGCCGCCTGCAAGGTTTGCTGGAGCGCCGTTCCACGCTGGACCCGCTGACGCAGGTACTCAACCGGCGCGGCTTTGCCGATGTCTATGCCAAGGAACTGGGCCTGATGCGGCGCCAGTTCACCGTGATGACGGTACTCAGCATCGATCTCGATTACTTCAAGAAGATCAACGATACCCATGGCCACATCATCGGCGACCGTGTGCTGGTGGAGGTGGCAGGGCTGATCGGCAAGGCGTTGCGCGTATCGGATCACATTGCCCGCTTCGGCGGCGAGGAGTTTGTCGTGCTGTTGCCGGAAACGGGGCTGGACCGTGCGCTGCAGATTGCCGAGCGTGTCCTCAAGGCTGTGCGGGCATCCGGTGCTCACGGTCTGCCGCCTTACACGGTCAGCATCGGTGTGGCTTGCCAGAGTAGCCCCGATGAAAAGCTGGATGGTTTGCTGCTGCGGGCGGATCAGGCGCTCTACCGCGCCAAGAGCGGTGGCCGCGATCGTATCGAGATCGCGGCTCCGCTGGTGACATCGGGCGTAGTGCCTGTGATGCCGCCGATTGCGCCGGTGATGGCGCCAGCCAGTGTTGTGGCTAGTAATGGATAACTGAGGGCTAACTGAGAGCTAACCTCGGGCTAACCGAGGCTTACCTCAGGCTTAGTTGAACAGGCGCGCCAGTTCGGCGCCCGGATCGGCGGCGCGCATGAAGGCTTCACCAACGAGGAAGCTGTGCACATTGGCGGCGCGCATGCGTTCCACATCGGCCGGCACCAGTATGCCCGATTCGGTGATGACGATTTTCTCGGCCGGGATACGGTCGAGCAGGCCCAGCGTGGTATCCAGCGTCACATCGAAGGTGCGCAGATTGCGGTTGTTGATACCTACCAGCGCCGTCTTCAGGCGCAGGGCTGCATCCAGTTCGGCCGCGTCGTGAGTCTCTACCAGCACGCCCATACCCAGCTCGTGGGCGCAGGCTTCCATCTCGGCCATCAGGCCATGATCGAGCGCCGAGACGATCAGCAGGATGGCATCGGCACCCATGGCACGGGCTTCATAGATCTGGTACAGATCGATCATGAAATCCTTGCGCAGTACCGGCAACTGGCAGGCCGCACGGGCTTGCTGCAGATAGGCCACCGAACCCTGGAAGAACTGTTCGTCCGTCAGCACGGACAGGCAGGCCGCACCATGCTGGGCATAGCTGGCGGCGATCTCGGCAGGACGGAAATCGGCGCGGATCACGCCTTTCGACGGCGAGGCCTTCTTGATTTCGCTGATCACGGCAGGCTTGCCAGCGGCGATTTTGCTACGCAGGCTGCCTTCGAAACCGCGCAGGCCGGTGCGCAGTTCGTTATTGCTTTCTACCTCGGCGCGCAGGCTGGCATAGCTGCGCTGGTTTTTTGCAGCGGCCACTTCCTGTGCTTTGACGGCGAGGATTTTATTCAGTATGTCGGACATGATGGATACCTGAGTAAGTATGTGTGGTGCGGGCGGGGCGCTTAGTTATGCTGGCCCAGCGTCTGTGTGACCTGCACAAACTGTTCGATTTTCCTGATCGCGGCGCCGGAAGTGATGGCTTCGCGCGCGCGCACCAGACCATCTTCGATCGAGCTAGCCACGCCGGCTGCATACAGCGCAGTGGCGGAGTTGAGCGCGACAATATCGAAGGCTGCACCGGGTTCACCGCGCAGCGCTTCCATCATCTTAGCCTTGGATTCGGCGGCATCGGCCACTTTCAGATTGCGGCTGGCGATCATCTGCAGGCCGAAGTCTTCCGGATGGATTTCGTATTCGCGGATTTCGCCGTTGACCAGTTCACCCACCAGCGTACCGGCACCGAGCGAAACTTCATCCATATTGTCGCGGCCATACACCACCAGCGCATGCTGGGCGCCGAGGCGCTGCAGTACGCGCACCTGAATACCGACGAGGTCGGCGTGGAACACGCCCATCAGGATATTCGGCGCACCGGCAGGGTTGGTCAGCGGGCCCAGAATATTGAAGATGGTGCGCACGCCCAGTTCGCGCCGCACGGGTGCCGCGTGCTTCATGGCGGCGTGGTGGTTCGGTGCGAACATGAAGCCTATGCCCGTCTGGGCGATGGACTGGGCAATCTGTTCCGGCTTCAGATTGATGTTGGCCCCTAACGATTCGATCACGTCGGCGCTGCCGGACGAAGACGAAACGCTGCGGCCGCCATGCTTGGCCACGCGCGCGCCGGCAGCCGCGGCGACGAACATGGAAGCGGTCGAGATATTGAACGTGTGGGCGCCATCGCCGCCGGTGCCGACGATGTCGAGCAGGCCGCGCGTGTCGGCCATCGGCACTTTGGTGGAGAACTCGCGCATGACTTGCGCGGCGGCGGTGATCTCGCCTATGGTTTCCTTTTTCACGCGCAGGCCCATGGTCAGGGCAGCGATCATGGTGGGCGACATTTCGCCCGACATGATCTGGCGGAACAGATGCAGCATCTCGTCGTGGAAAATCTCGCGGTGTTCAATGCAGCGCAGCAGTGCTTCTTGATGGGTGATAGGCATGGCAATCCTCGCAATAATTTGGCACAGATAGTCAGTTAACGTCGCCCTTGCGGACGCAGACAGCAGCGCGCACGCAGCGCGCCGCCAGCCTTAACGAACCAGGAAGTTTTTCAGCAGTGCGTGACCGTGTTCCGACAGGATGGACTCGGGGTGGAACTGCACGCCCTCGATGTCGTATTCCTTGTGGCGCACGCCCATGATTTCGCCGTCGTCGGTCCATGCCGTCACTTCCAGGCAGGCCGGCAGCGAGCTGCGTTCGATGGCCAGCGAGTGATAGCGGATCACTGTGAAAGGCGAGGGCAGATTCTTGAATACGCCCACGCCGGTATGCGCGATGAGAGAGGTTTTGCCATGCATGACCTGCTTGGCGCGGATAACTTTTCCGCCAAAGGCTTCGCCTATGGCCTGATGGCCGAGGCAGACGCCCAGTATCGGTTTCTTGCCAGCGAAGTGCTTGAGCACTGCGATGGAGATGCCTGCCTGCGCCGGGTCTTTAGGGCCCGGCGAGATGCAGATGTGGTCGGGATTGAGGGCTTCGATTTCTTCAATCGTGATTTCGTCGTTGCGGTAGACCCGCACGTCTTCGCCCAGTTCGCCGAAATACTGCACGATGTTGTAGGTGAAGGAGTCGTAGTTGTCGATCATTAGCAGCATCTTAGTACTCCCCATCCAGACCATCTTGCACTTGTTCGGCAGCGCGCAGCACGGCGCGCGCCTTGTTTTCAGTTTCCTGCCATTCCATTTCCGGTATCGAGTCGGCGACGATGCCGGCGGCGGCCTGCACATACAGCATGCCGTCCTTGATTACGCCAGTGCGGATGGCAATCGCCACATCCATTTCGCCGCCGAAGGACAGGTAGCCGCAGGCGCCGCCGTAGATGCCGCGCTTGGAGATTTCCAGTTCGTCGATGATTTCCATGGCACGCACTTTCGGTGCGCCCGTCAGCGTGCCAGCCGGGAAGGTAGCGCGCAGCACGTCGAGATTGGACAGGCCGGATTTCAGCTTGCCTTCCACGTTGGAGACGATGTGCTGTACGTGCGAGTACTTTTCGATCACCAGACGGTCGGTGACTTTCACCGTGCCGATGTCGGAGATGCGGCCCAGATCATTGCGCGCCAGATCGATCAGCATCACGTGTTCGGCGATTTCTTTCGGATCGGCCAGCAGTTCGGTGGCCAGTTCGGCGTCGCGTTCCGGGGTCGAACCGCGCGGGCGGGTGCCGGCAATCGGGCGCAGCGTCACGCGCTTTTCGCCGTCCGGCAGGGTCTCGTTACGCACCAGGATTTCCGGCGAGGCGCCCACAATCTGCATATCGCCGAAATTGTAGAAGTACATATACGGCGACGGGTTCAGCGAACGCAGCGCGCGGTACAGCGTCAGCGGCGAATCCACATACGGCTTGCGGATGCGCTGGCCGATCTGCACCTGCATCAGATCACCAGCCATCACGTATTCATGGGCGCGCTCCACGGCTTTCAGATAGTCTTCCTTGGCGAATTCGCGGATCGCTTCGGTGCGCACGGAAGCGCTGGTGACTGGCGCGTCAACGCCACGGCGCAGCATCATGCGCAGGTCTTTCAGGCGCTGACGGCCTTTGGAATAAGCTTCCGGCTGGGTCGGATCGGCATACACGATCAGATACAGTTTGCCGGACAGGTTGTCGATCACGGCCAGTTCTTCCGTCACCATCAACTGGATGTCGGGCAGGCCCAGATCATCTTTCGGCTGGGTGTTGGCCAGCGTTTTCTCGATATGGCGCACCGTGTCGTAGCCAAAGTAGCCAGCCAGACCGCCGCAGAAGCGCGGCATGCCGGGGCGCAGCGCGACCTTGAAGCGTTTCTGATAGCTTTCGATAAAGTCGAGCGGATTACCTTCATGCGTCTCGATCACCGTGCCGTTCTTGACGATCTCGGTGCGGTGGCCGAAGGTGCGCAGCACCGTGGTAGCCGGCAGACCGATAAAGGAGTAGCGGCCGAAACGCTCGCCACCCACGACCGACTCCAGCAGGAAGGTGTTCTTGCCGGCGTTCTGGGTCTGGGCCAGTTTCAGGTACAGCGTGAGCGGGGTTTCGAGATCGGCAAAAGCTTCGGCGATCAGAGGGATGCGGTTGTAGCCGTCGGTGGCCAACGATTTGAATTCGAGTTCGGTCATGTCTGTTCTCCATGCCGCCTGTAGAGCGATGGATGTGGTACAGGCGGTGGTGGTTCAAAAAACCTGTCGCGCAGCAGCGCAACAGCAATCAGTTCGGCTTAGTTTTGCCAGGATTGCCAGCGTCGCCAAAGCCAGGCCTCAATCGCGCCGGTTTGGTTGACTTGGTGTTTTTTGAACAGAGACATTACGGTCAGCGTTGGTTCAGCTAAGGTTAATTTTGCGAACGAATCAAAGTCGCTGCGGATAGCAGCGTGTCTACTATACCATCGGAATCGATGGTGTGTATAGCCTCTCCGTGATTGTAGCCGTAAGGTACCGTCAGCACCGGGCAACCCGCTGCCCGTGCGGCTTGCGCGTCATTCGACGAGTCGCCGATGGCCACTACCTGTGCGGCCGGCAGGCCGAAATCGGCGCAGACCGTCTGCAACGGCAGGGGATCGGGTTTTTTGCGCGCCAGCGAATCGCCGCCGTACACCACCTCGAAATAGCTGCTCAAGCCTTTGGCGGCCAGCAGCGGAGTGGTGAAGCTGATCGGTTTATTGGTCACGCAGGCCAGCCGCAGGCCTTGTTGTTTTAGCGCACTCAGGCCTTCCAGCACCTCGGGATACAGGCTGCTGAATTGACCGTTGATGCGTAAGTAGTGGCGCTGGTAGGCGTCCATCGCCTGGGTAAACTTCGCCTCGACCTGATCGGCTGCCAGATCGAGCGCCAGTACGGCGCGGATCAGGTTTTCCGAACCTTTACCCACCATCAGCGTAATCTGTTCCTGGGTGATAGGGGCGAGGCCCAGTTCTTCACGCATGCTGTTGATCGCGACGTGGAAGTCGGGAATCGTGTCCAGCATGGTGCCGTCGAGGTCGATGATTGCGGCGCGTACGCCTGCCAGCACACTCATGCTTACACCTTGGCCAGATTGGCGCGCATGGCGTCGATCACGGCCTTGTAGTCAGGCTGGCCGAAGATGGCCGAGCCGGCCACGAAGGTGTCGGCGCCGGCTGCAGCGGCGGCGGCGATGTTGTCGATCTTGATGCCGCCATCGACTTCCAGCATGATGTCGCGGCCCGATTCGTCGATCTTGCGGCGTGCCAGCGCGATCTTTTTCAGCGCTTCGGGGATGAAGGACTGACCGCCGAAGCCGGGATTGACGGACATAATCAGGATCATGTCGATCTTGTCCATCACGTGATCCAGATAGTGCAGCGGCGTGCCCGGATTGAACACCAGACCGGCTTTGCAGCCATGGTCGCGGATCAGTTGCAGGCTGCGGTCGACATGTTCCGATGCTTCCGGATGGAAGGTGATGATGTTGGCGCCGGCCTTGGCGAAGTCAGGAATGATGCGGTCCACCGGCTTCACCATCAGGTGCACGTCGATAGGCACGTCCACGTGCGGGCGGATGGCCTGGCACACCATAGGGCCTATGGTCAGGTTGGGCACGTAATGGTTATCCATGACGTCGAAGTGGATAATGTCGGCGCCAGCGCTGACGACGTTACGCACTTCCTCGCCCAGACGGGCGAAGTCGGCGGACAGAATGCTGGGAGCGATGCGGAAATTGGACATGGGATGGGCCTGCATTAAAAAAAGATGCGCTATTTTACGCTGCACAGCGCCTGTGCGCCTGTTTTCAGGCGCGTCGTCCTTGCATACGGGGGCAATTTGGGGTGCAATGACAGTCTGGCGATATACAATCGCCAAGCTTGCTGAGAGTGCCAGTGCACTCGCCCCGATTTAAGGAATTTGAATGGCCACTTATGAAATGACGGTGACGGTCAGAACCCAGTATCTGCCGGAGCAGTCCGACCCTGAACGTACCAATTTCGTGTTCACCTACTCGATCACGATCAAGAATACCGGTACGGTGGCCGCCCAGCTGATCTCGCGCCACTGGGTCATCACGGATGCCAACAACCACAAGGAAGAGGTCAGCGGCCTCGGCGTGGTGGGCCATCAGCCGCTGCTGCAGCCGGGCGAACAGTTCGAATATACCAGCGGTACGGCGCTGCGCACCCAGCAGGGCTCCATGTATGGCGAATACTTCTGCGTGGCGGAAAATGGCCACCGCTTCGAAGTGCCAATACCGGAATTCGTGCTGTCACTGCCACGCACCCTGCACTGAACCGGCGCTAAGCCGGACGCTTCAAGGCTGATCGTCCTGCTGCGTCTTGTCCTCATCGCGCGGTTTGGGTTTAGGTGCATACATGGTCCACCAGACGATGAACACCAGCAGGAAAAACGCCACGCATGCTTCTATCATCAATATCCACATAACAGTCCTTATGTTCTTTACACGCCGTAGTCTACCTGTTCCGCTCACTCTCGTCGCGCTGGCTTTAGCTGCCTGTACCTCGACCCCGCTGCCGCCCGATACCAGCCGCGCTCCGGTCACGCCGGTCCCGGTGCCGGTGCCTACACCGGAGCCCACGCCGGCACCGGCCAAGCCGGCCGTGATGCAGCTAGTGCCAGCACCGTTCAGCGCCTTGCCGGGCTGGGACAAGGATGACCTGCGCGCAGCGTGGCCGGCCTTCCTGTCCTCGTGTTCTGTGTTGGCCAAGCAGGCCAACTGGAAGGAATCCTGCAGCATCGCGCGCAGTGTGAACAGCGGCGATGAGCAGGCAATCCGCACGTTCTTCGAAGCGTTCATGGAGCCGAATCAGGTGATCGCGCCCGACGGTGCCAATGAAGGACTGGTGACGGGCTATTACGAGCCGCTGCTGCGCGGCGCCCGCAAAAAAGGCGGCCCGTACCAGACCCCGCTCTACAAGGTGCCGGACGATATGATCACCGTCGATCTGGCCAGCGTGTATCCGGAACTGAAGGGTATGCGGCTGCGCGGCAAGGTGGTGGGCAAGAAGCTGGTGCCGTATGCCACCCGCGCCGATATCGAGAAAGCTGACTTCGGCGGCAAGGAGCTGCTGTGGGTAGATGATCCGGTCGAATCGTTCTTCCTGCAGGTGCAGGGTTCGGGCCGCGTGCAACTGACCGATAGCAAGGAGACAGTGCGCGTAGCTTATGCTGACCAGAACGGCCATCCGTATAAATCCATCGGCAAATATTTGGTGGAGAAGGGCGAGCTGACGCTGGAGCAGGCGTCGGCGCAAGGCATCAAGGCGTGGATCGCTGGCCATCCTACCCGTATGCAGGAACTGTTCAATGTGAATCCCAGCTATGTGTTCTTCAAAGAAGAGCGCCTGCCGGATCCGAAAATCGGTCCGAAAGGTGCGCTGGGCGTGCCGCTGACGCCATCGCGTTCGGTCGCTATCGATGCATCGCAACTGCCGCTCGGTGCACCCGTATTCCTCTCGACTACCATGCCGAACAGCGATATCCCGTTGCAGCGGCTGGTGATGGCGCAGGATACGGGCGGTGCTATCCGTGGCGCCATCCGCGTCGATTACTTCTTTGGTTTCGGTACTGAAGCGGCGGAAAATGCTGGCCGCATGAAGCAGCGTGGCAATGTCTGGGTGCTGCTACCCAAGCAAGTGCAGTAAACCTTGTGCGTGCCGGCGCTGCTGTCTCGCAGGAACGCGTTGGCGGTACCGCGTCGGCACAGGCCGCGTTTCAGGAGGGCTGTGCCGGCGCCAGATGTTCGGGCACGTTCCTGAGGGCTGGCGCAAATACCATGGCCAGCGTCAGTGCAATGCCGCCTACGGCGACGCAGGTCAGCCCCGTACGTATGCTCAGGTGCTCGCCCAGATAGCCGGCCAGCAGTGCGCCTGCCGGAGCGCTGGCCACCGTGAGGAAGCGCATGGTCGATACCATGCGGCCCAGATACGCGTCCGGTGTGACTTTCTGGCGTAGCGTCATATATGGCATAAAGAACAGCATCACGCCGCAATCGAGTAGCAGCGAGACCAGAGTGCTGGCGACGGCACTCCCCGTGGCGCTGCCGAACAGATGGGCGGGAATGGCCGGCATGGCAGCAAAGGCGCAGGCTGTCAGCCCTATACCGGTCAGCATGGCGCCGGTCGGGCCATAGCGCGCGCTGAGCGGCCTGACCAGGATGGAGCTGAGTAGCACGCCGACGCCGCCTACCATCTGCGCTATGCCCAACAGACCGGCCGTCATGCCCAGTTCGCGCGTGCAGAACAGGACGCTGAGCGCGGCATAGCCGTAGAACAGCATATGCCAGATGCCCGCACCCCATGCGAGTGTGCGCAGCAACGGTGTGCGCCAGATGAATAGCAGGCCATCGTGTATGTCGCGCAGCATGTGCTGCTTGCTGGGTTCCGGTTTGGGATCGTTGGCCTTCAGATTGCGCAGGATGAGGATGGAGCAGATGAAGCCCAGTGCATTGACGATGACGGCAAACGGCGCGGTAAGCCACTGTATCAACACCCCTGCGATGCCGGGCGCAACCACCCGTGCCACCGAATCAACGGCGGCAAACTTGGACTGAGCTTCGATCAGGCGTTCACGGCCGATCAGGCTGGTCAGGAAGATCTGCTCCGCACCACCTCCCACCAGTGAACAGCAGCCGCTGATCAGTGCCACCCCATACATCCACTCTATGCTCAGGTGGCCTAGCCAATAGACGAGCGGCACGCTGCCCAGTGTCAGTGCCTGCACCAGTTTGCTGGCCAGTAGCACCGGCAATTTGCGATGGCGATCAAGAAATACGCCCGTGGGCAAGGCCAGCAGGGCAAACGGAATCGCGGAGGCGGCGCCCAGTATGCCCATCTGGGCCGGCGTGGCATGCAGCAGGATGGCGGAGCACAAGGGCAGGGCGAGTGCACTGATATAGCTGCCGAAGTCATTAAGGATGGCGCTGATCCAGTAGCGCACGAAATTCCCGTTGCGCAGTAGAGCATCACGCTCCAGATATTGCTGAACTTTGAGGCGTAGGGCGGACAGAATGGCGGCTTCCTATAATCTAGGCGGGACGAACTATGATACCAGCGCAACGGATAGGCGCTACAATCGCAGAGTAAATATCCCACCATCTAGGAGACAGCTATGCAGTATGAAGACCTGATCGTCGAAGTGCACGAGAAAGTAGCACTGATCCGTTTGAATCGCCCCAAGGCGCTGAATGCCCTGAACGACCGCATGATGAACGAACTGGGCGATGCCCTGCAGAAGTTCGATGCCGACCCTGCGATCGGCTGCATCGTGCTGACGGGTAGCGAGAAGGCTTTCGCTGCAGGTGCCGACATCGCTGCCATGGCTGACTATACCTATGTCGATACCTATCGCGACAACTACATTACCCGCAACTGGGAACATATCCTGCGCATCCGTAAGCCGGTGGTGGGCGCTGTAGCGGGCTACGCGCTGGGCGGCGGTTGCGAGCTGGCCATGATGTGCGATTTCCTGATCGCGGCCGATACGGCCAAATTCGGCCAGCCGGAAATCAAGGTTGGCGTGACGCCGGGCGCGGGCGGTACCCAGCGTCTGCCGCGCACCATCGGTAAAGCCAAGGCCATGGATCTGCTACTGACTGCACGCACCATCGACGCGGCAGAAGCCGAGCGCATCGGTCTGGTATCGCGCGTGGTGCCAGCCGACAAACTGATCGAAGAAGTGCTGACGGCGGCCAAACAGATCGCCGCTATGCCGACCTCGGTCGCCATGATGATCAAGGACGCCGTGAACCGCGCCTTTGAAACCACGCTGACGGAAGGCGTAAATTACGAACGCCGTCTGTTCCAGGCGGCCTTCGGTACGCCTGCTCAAAAAGAAGGCATGCATGCCTTCCTGGAGAAACGTGCGCCGAATTTCGACGGCCTGTAATTAGCCGGATGTCGATAGTCCCTCGCTATTCATTTCAAGTAATTGCATAGCGAGGGTTGACGACTTCCAGAAATCCCTGCATAATCTCATTTCTCTGCTGCTGACAAACAAAACGATTTGTCGAAACGCAGCAAGCAGTGCCAAAGAGTTCTTTAAAAATTCACAGTCGATAAGTGTGGACGTTTGATGAAAGTGCACACGAAGCTAGTCTTCGTGATACTTAAAAAATATCAAATGTTCACAAGAAATAATTGAAATAGGACGCTTCGTAAAAGAAGCGAACTGTCAGTATTTTGAGTGAGCGACCCGTTAAAAATAACGGTGCGAGAAATCGCAAACAAACAGAGATTAAACTGAAGAGTTTGATCCTGGCTCAGATTGAACGCTGGCGGCATGCCTTACACATGCAAGTCGAACGGCAGCACGGAGCTTGCTCTGGTGGCGAGTGGCGAACGGGTGAGTAATA
>NZ_WNKW01000005.1 GCF_009720775.1 Pseudoduganella danionis | reverse complement strand
ACAGTCGCCCTAAGGATTTAAAGCCGATCCCTTCGGCCTGGTATCGCTGGACAACCTCCAACTTGAACTGCATTGTGTACTTCGCCAATGAAAAACCCCTAAAGTTGGCGTCCAACTTTAGGGGTTCGGTTCATCGCATGGCTTTTTTGTTTTCTGGCGCGTGCTGAACTGCGTCAGGCCGCGCCCTGCAAGGCTTCGTTGCTGAGCCAGCCGTTCAGCGCGTCGGCCGTCATCGGACGGGCAAACAGGAAGCCTTGCGCCAGCGGGCAGCCCAGTGCGTGCAGTATCTGTGCCTGGCGTTCGTCTTCCACCCCTTCGGCAATCACGGCCAGGCCCAGATTGCGGCCCAGTTGCACCACCATTTCGGCTATGCTGCTGCCGCGGGCTGAGCCGGTAATTTCCGTGACGAAGGCGCGGTCTATCTTGAGCCGATCGATCTGCAAGCGCTGCAGATAGGAAAGCGAGGAGAAGCCCGTACCGAAATCGTCGATGGCAATGCTGACGCCCGTCTGCTTGATCTGTGCCAGCATCTTGATGAGCAGATCAGGCTCTTCCATAGCCATTGATTCGGTAATTTCCAGTTCGACGAATTCCGGCGGTGCGCCCGTATCTTCCAGCGCCTTGCGTAGCATTTCGAGGAAATAGGGGTGGCGGAACTGGACTTGCGACACGTTAATCGACATCATGAAGTCGCTATGGCCCGCCTTATGCAGTGCCACCAGTTCGCGGCAGGCGGTGCGCAGCACCCACTCACCAAGATCGATGATCAGGCCCGAGTATTCGGCGATAGGAATAAAGCGGTCAGGCGAAACAAACTTGCCGTCTGGCGTCTGCCAGCGCAGCAAGGCTTCGGCTCCCTTTGGGCGGCGTGTCTCCAGATCGATCTGCGGCTGGTACACCACGAATAGCTCGTTCTGGCCAAAGGCCTTGCGCAGCGCGTGCATCATGCGTACGCGTTCGCGGATTTCCACGCCCATCGAGCGGGAGAAGTAGTAGTGGCCGGAACGCTGCTGGGTCTTGGCGCGCTTGAGCGCGATGTCGGCATCTTTTAGCACATCGACGCCGCTGCCTTCGTGCTCGCCCAGACGCACCAGCCCCAGTGTGGCCGACAACTGCACGTCCTGGCCATCGATGCTGAACGGGCGCTGGAATAGCGTGAGGATATTGGCCGGATTGACTTGGGACGAATCGCCCAGCACGCAGAAGATGTCGCCGCCGAGGCGGGCTACGGTGAGTGCATCGCCGAGTTCCGTCTGCAATCGGCCTGCCACGGCCAGCAGCAGGGCGTCGCCGAAGCGGTGGCCCAGCGCATCGTTGGTCTCGGCAAAGTGATCGAGATCAACCAGTGACAGCGTGGTTTCGTCGCGGATCGGGCTGGTCAGGGTAGCGTCGAGTATCTCGATCAAACGGGTACGGTTGGGCAGCTTGGAGAGCTGGTCATAGAAGGCTGCCGTGTGCAGGTGGCTGACCAGTTCTACGTTGTCGAGGCCGACGGCAACGTTGGCGCAGAACACTTCCAGCAGGCGCTCATCGATTTCCGTCGGCGCGGTTTTGACGTCGAGGAAGGCGACGAAATCGCGGCTGGCTTTGCCCGCAAAGTACAGCGTCACGTAATCGGGACCATACACATTGCGGCCTTGCGCCAGCGTTAGTTCCATCGCATCGTGGATGCGCTGGTCGCTGCGCACGCTCAGCGTGGTGTTGTTGTACATGTGGTAAGGCCCTATGGTGGCCATGACCATGAGTTCGCGGCAACCGTCCTCCGGGCATTCCAGCACGCACAGGATGCCGCTGCCTTCCTGGCCCAGCAGCTCGGCGATCTGGCTGAGCACACCCGCGGCAAAATTATGTACACCGTGTAGCGACATCAACTGGGTGCTGGCATGGACGATCTGGCTCAGGCCACGGCGGCTGTCGTTGATTTTGCGGATTTGCTCGTAGGAGCGAATGGCCGAGGTCACCGTCGTGAATAACTTGATCCTCGTCAATTCCGACTTGGTCTTATAGTCGTTGATGTCGAAGTCGCGGATGGCATCAATTTCTGGCGCGTAACCAGGCTGTCCTGTGCGCAAGATGATCCGTACATCGCTGAGGCCCAGGGTTTCACGGATGTAGCGCACCAGATGCAGGCCGGCATCGTCCTGCTCCATCACCACGTCGAGCAGGATGACGGCGATTTCCTTTTCCGTCTTGAGTAATTCACGTGCTTGCGCAGCAGAATAGGCGTGGACGAACTCCAGTTGCCGGTGCTGCATGTCGAGGTTGCCCAGCGCAAAAGTGGTGGTCGAATGGACGTCTTCGTCGTCATCGATGATCATGACCCGCCATACATTACGCGCACCCGTGGTAACGGGTGTAGCCGGATGTTCTTCTAAGAATACCAGATCGTCTTGATCGTCCTTGAGTGGATCAAGTGGTGTGACCGGTGGGGGCATGTGTCGCTTCTCCAGGATTGCTTGGTGTTCTTCGGTTCAGTATATAGTGAATTGTCAAAAAGAATGCAGTTTTCCTATGCATTTGCATGTTGCCTGTGGGGCAATGTGCAACGCTGTTGAATTTTTCCGCACCAGCAGGAATTTTACCAAGGAAAAATTGCCATGTGGAAATTAATTTCTAAGCACGGCATAGCGGGGCTCGGGCTGGTAGAATACGGAATTCTCCACCTTTTTCCAAAGATTCTCTTCCTATGTCCGGTAATACTTTTGGTAAATTGTTTTCCGTTACAACCTTTGGCGAGTCGCACGGTCCTGCCATAGGCTGCGTGATCGATGGCTGCCCACCGGGACTGCCGCTGACGGAAGCCGATATCCAGCCGGAACTGGATCGCCGCAAGCCCGGTACTTCGCGCCACGTGACGCAGCGCCAGGAATCGGATACGGTGGAAATCCTGTCGGGCGTGTATCAGGGCGTGACCACGGGTACACCGATTGCCCTGCTGATCCGCAACGAAGACCAGCGTAGCAAGGACTATGGCAATATCGCCGAGAGCTTCCGTCCCGGCCACGCCGACTACACCTACTGGCACAAGTATGGCGTGCGCGACCCGCGCGGCGGCGGCCGCTCCTCGGCCCGTTTGACGGCGCCCGTGGTGGGCGCAGCTGCCATCGCCAAGAAATGGTTGCAGCAACAGTACGGCACCGTGTTCAAAGGCTGCATGAGCCAGCTGGGCGATATCGTTGTGCCGTTCCAGGACTGGTCGCATGTGCCGAACAATCCTTTCTTCGCCGCCAGCGGCGATGCAGAGCTGATCGCCCGCATGGAAGCGGCGATGGATGCGCTGCGCAAGGATGGCGATTCGATCGGTGCCAAGATCGATGTGATCGCACAGAATATTCCCGTCGGTCTGGGCCAGCCCATTTATGACAAGCTCGATGCCGACATCGCCTACGCCATGATGGGCATCAACGCGGTGAAAGGCGTGGAAATCGGCGCCGGTTTCCAGTCGGTGGTGCAGAAGGGCAGCGAGCATGGTGACCAGCTCACGCCGCAAGGCTTTATCGGCAACAACGCCGGTGGCGTACTCGGTGGCATTTCGACGGGGCAGGACATTACGGTCTCCATCGCCATCAAGCCCACTTCGTCTATCCGTACGCCGCGCCAGTCTATCGACAAGGACGGCCATCCCGTCATGGTCGAGACCTTTGGCCGCCACGACCCTTGCGTGGGCATACGTGCGACGCCTATCGCCGAAGCCATGCTGGCTCTGGTGCTGATGGATCATGCGCTGATGCACCGCGCCCAGTGTGGTGACGTTCAGGTGCACACGCCTAACATCGCGCTGTAAGCGGTGCCGGCCCAGGCCTTCAGCTTCGCCTTATTCCTCTTCTGCTACTACGCGCACGCAGGAACCTGGTCCACCTACGCCACGCTGTTCTTTGCCGACCACGGCATGACGGTGGCGCAGATCGGCGTGCTGATGTCGATGATACAGGTGCTGCGCATCATCGGTCCCAATGTCTGGGGCTATGTCGCGGATCACTATGACCGCCGCGTCACTGTGCTGCGCGTGGCCGGCTTTGCCGCGCTGATCGGCTTTTCCGGTTTCTTCATCGGCTCCACCTTCACGCACTTCATGCTGGCCATGGTGGTGCTGAACCTGTTCACCAGCGGCCAGGCACCGATCTGCGAGGCACTGATGTTGTCGGAAATGCGCGGCGACCTGACGCACTATGGCCGCATCCGCATGTGGGGTTCGATAGGCTTTATCGTGGCCGTCTCTGCATCGGCCTATGCGCTCGATCACTACGGCATCGTGGCCCTGCCTACCATTGCGGCGGGCTTGCTGGTGCTGACCATCGTGGCAGCGTTCCGCCTGCATGATGTGCCGCGCCACCGCCACAAGGAAGCGCCGCTGCCGCTGCTGACCTTGCTACGGCGGCGCGAAGTGATCGCCTTTTTTGCTTCGACGGCGCTGATGGTGGCGGCCCACACGTCGCTCTACACCTTCTATTCACTGTACCTGGAGCGCAACGGCTACAGCAAGACCGTGATAGGCGCGATGTGGTCGTTGGGTGTGCTGGCTGAAGTGGCGCTGTTCTATTTTCAGGCGCCGCTGTTCCGGCGCTGGCGGCCCATGCAGCTCATGTACCTGACCCTGCTGCTGGCGGCGGCCCGCTTTGTCATGATAGGCATGGCGGCGCACCTGCTGTGGCTGCTGATCGTGGCGCAGCTGATGCACGCTGCTACCTTCGCGCTGCATCATTCTTCGTCCGTGATGACGCTGCAACGCTGGTTCTCCGGCCCCTTGCAGGCACGCGGGCAGGCACTGTACATGAGCTTGTCTTATGGCATAGGCGGTTCGCTGGGCGGGCTGTTTCTGGCTCAGTGGTGGCAGGAAGCCGGCCCTTCCTCGGTGTACTACGTAGCAGCGTTACTATGCCTGCTGGCACTGGGCGCGGCCATGCTGTCGGCGCGCTGGCAGCAGCGCGACGGCCACTAGCCCAAGCGCAGCTAGCGGGGCCGCAGGGTGGGGGCCTTATTTGCTGACGGTTTCCTGCTGATGGCGCTTGAGCACTGCCTTGACGACCAAGGCGCGCATATCGTTGAGCAGGCTGAATTCGGTCTGGCTCAGTTCTATCGGCGGGAAGCTGTCGTCCCAGTCGCCGTATAGGAATCCGGCCGACTGGCCATTGGCGGACAGCGGCAGAATCACGAAACTGTGTGCGGCGGACAGGGTGTTGCGCCACCATTCGGGCAGCTTGGCGGCAAACTTGGCATCGCGCGCATTCTCGATGAAGATCACGCGGTCGCTATTGAGTGCAGCGTGGAATACATTGGGCTGGTAGGCATCGTCGAACACCAGCTTGGGCAGGATTTCGCGGATATCGTTGCCGAAGCCGATTTTGGCAGCGTACTGGTTGTCCTTGCGGTTGCGCACAAAGGCCAAAGCGCGCGAGAACTCCAGCCCCTTAAATACGGTTTCCAGTGCGATCTGCACCATCTGGCCTGGATTGGCGGTATGCATCATGTCGCGCATATCGGCCAGCCCACTGAGCAGTATCTGGTTGCCGGCATCGCGCTGGCGTGTGCGGGCCAGCGCCTTGGCGCGCCGTTCGGCCGGTTTGGACAGGGGGGCAATGGTCAGATCGTTGGCGGCCACCACTTTGGCCTGTTCGATGGCCCCCTTTAGTTTTTCCGGGAGTACGCCCAGCATGGCCGAATACGCGTCAGCCAGTTGTGCCACGGCGGCAGCGCCTGCCGCATCATCATTCCACAGCGATTCGGCACAGGCGGCGGACATGGTGGACAGACCGGCGATCCAGTCCGAGGTGCTGATTTCGCTGCCCGGCTCGGGCGGTGCCAGCTTGCGCATGCCGTTGATCAGGCCAGCCGGCAAGCCCCAGTGCAGGGCTGCAGCATGGCCGATTTCATCAAGGCCCAGGCCCAGCAGCTTGGGCGCGATGGCTTCTACATCGCAGCTTTCCTGTGCAGCGCTGCGCTGGATTTCATGCCAGCGTTCCGGCATGTAATAGGTCAGCATCATGCGGCCCAGTGTGTGCAGCATGGAGCACACCACGGCTTCCTCGCCATGGCGGCTTTCCGCCGTATTGGCAATCTGCTGGGCGACGATGCCGGCCAGCACCGCTTTTTCCATTTCTACGTGCGAAGCCGTAGCGTCGGATGAGCCGCCAGACAGTTCTTCTATCAGTTTCAGGCCCAGTGCCAGATGGCCGATGGCGTCCGTGCCCAGTACTTGCACGGCTTTGGAGACGGTACTGATATGCTGGCCGAAGGCGGCATACATGCCGCTATTGGCCAGACGCAGCACTTTCTGGGTCAGCACAGGGTCGGACAGTACCGTGCGCGTCATATTGAATTCCTGCTCATCTTCGCCGCGCATGGCGCCGAGGATGGAGCTGATGGCCTTGGCGAAGCCCGGCATGTCGCCGCGCCGGCGCGTGCTTTCCCACAGCGTGGCCAGGGTAGCGTCGCCGAGTGCGTTACCTGTACTGCGCACGCTCATTTGTTCACCTGCCGTAAATCAGGCTGGACTATCTTCAGGTGCATGCTTTCGCGCAGTGCCGCCATGGCGATATTGGCCGCCATCGGTTTGCCGGTCAGATAACCCTGGATGTACTGGCAGCCGCGCTGCTGCAGATAAGATAGCTGGTCTTCCGTCTCCACGCCTTCTGCCACCACGGACAAGTCCAGGTGTTTGGCCAGATCGAGCACGGCATTGCAGATGGCTGCATCTTTTTCCGAAGTCGGCAGGTCGCGGATAAAGGTGCGGTCTATCTTCAGTACCGAAATCGGGAAACGCTTGAGATAGGCCAGCGAAGAATAGCCGGTGCCGAAATCGTCAATCGCGATGCGCGCCTTGCGTTCGGCCATTTTGGACAGGATGGACTCGGCATGTACCGGATCGACCATCAGCGTGCCCTCTGTAATTTCTAGAACCAATTGCTCACCTTGTAAGCCGGAGAAGGCGATTGCATCGTCCAGCACGTCCAGAAATTTGTCATTGCGGAATTGCCGCGGGCTGATATTGACAGAAATATAGAGCGGGCGCTTGGCCACTTCCTCGAACTGTTTGAGCTGTACGCAGGCGGCTTTGAGTGCCCAGGCGCCCAGCAGATTGATCAGGCCGTTGGTTTCGGCGATAGGAATGAAGCGGGCCGGCGGAACCATGCCCAGGGTCGGATGCTTCCAGCGCATCAGCGTTTCGAAGCCCTGGATTTCGCGCGTGCGCGCGTCCACGATGGGCTGGTAGAACAGCAGGAACTCGCCTTCGCGCACGGCCTGGAACATGGCCGCTTCCAGCGAAATATCATGTTCGGGCGGTTCGGCCTCGCTCTGACTGTAGACCACGCAGCGGGCCTTGCCGGTTTCCTTGGCGCGCGACATGGCGACGTCGGCCAGCGCCAGCAAGCGGCCTTCTTCTTCCGCATGCTGGGGATACACGGCCACGCCCACCGAGGCGCCGACATAGATGGTGTGGCTGTCGATTTCGAATGGCGATTGCAGCGTGGCGATCAGCCGTCCAGTCACCAGCTTGATCTGGGCTTCCGTTGCCGTGCCGGGCAAAATGGCGACGAATTCGTCGCCGCCGACACGGGCCAGTGTGTCGCTGTCGCGCAAGGTTTTGCGCAGGCGGGCGGCCGCAGTGCGTAGTACGGCGTCACCGATGGGGTGGCCCAGCCCGTCATTGACCTTTTTGAAGCCGTCCAGCCCTATGCAGGCGACGGAAAAGCTCTGGCCCGAGCGGCGCGCATTGGCGATCACCATGCGGATGCGGTCCGACAGCAGCAGCCGGTTGGGCAGTTCGGTCAGGGCATCGTGGGTGGCCATGTGGCGCAGCCGCTCTTCGGTCGCGCGCTGCTGCTCCATATTCCGGCCTATCACCAGCAACTCTTTCAGGCCTTGCTGATTGGCATAGCAGGATAGGCGCAGCTCGAACGGGGTTTCACATTGCGCGCACTTGAGGCGGCTTTCGAACAGGCGGCCCGGCTCGCCAGCCAGCACGTCGTTGAGGGCCGATTGCAAGGCCGGGCGGTCATCTTCGGTAAGCAGTTGCAGCAGCGCTGTGCCGGCCAGCGGCGCTTGCGCGGCGATCAGCTGGACCGCGCGGTGGCTGGCAAACAGTATCTGTCCTTCGGGACTGACGCGGAATACAACGTCGCCAGCCTCCTCCATGAGGTTATCCAATTCATGTCGCGGAGACGGGACGGGAATACTGGAGTACATCGCGTGATTTTAATCTTTCAGTTTTTATGCCGGTACGGCGCCAGCACAAGTATGGCTACACCAGAGCGCAATGTATCACTGATAGCGGTGAAATCACATGAAAAATGACAATATCTTCAAGACTTTTTTTGTTTTCATACAATCGTGCTGAAAAAAACATCGCCTAGAGTGAAAAAATGGCTTTTTCAGCACTGTAACAAGGCTTTTTGGGAGCGAAATTTACGATTTTTCTATTAATTGAAAGTCAAAGATAATTGTTCTGGACAAACATGTGTATCTAAGCCTGAAACGCGATGGCGGACTGGCAGAAATAGCGGCTTTCAATGAGCACGGCAGTATCGAAATCTACCAGCATTCCTTCCGCGAGTGCGCACAGTATCGCTTGTTCGGCTGGCGCTGGCGCCGCATGGCGGCTGCGCAGGCGCGCGGGGGCCAGCTGCAAAAAGGCCAGATTGGCGGGGCTATCGATGGCGCCGCCGGGCAGGGCGGGCATTTTCTCATCCCACGGCTGACGCAGTGGCGTGCCGGCCTGTCGGTACTGCTGCAGCAGCCCGGTCAGCGCTGCGCGGTCGGCCGTTATTCCATGCAGCAAGCCCAGTTGCAGGGCAGTGGCACTGTCGCACGCGCTGCCGTCGAGCAGCAGGGGGAGCGCAGCTTGCAGCCCCAGCAGCCGGCCCGTGCGCACCAGCGCGCCGCCGCACGGAGTAATGCCCAGGCTGGCCTGCGGCAGGCTGTAGCTGCCGGCGCCGAGCGCATAGCGGCGCTGACAAGCCAGTGCCAGGCCCCATGCGTGGCCGCTCACAGCACCTTCGAGTATAGCGACCACGGGGATGGGCAGCCGCTCGAGTCGGCGCAATAAACCATGGTAGCTGGCCAGCAACTGCATGCAGTCGGGCGCTTGCTGGCGCGCCAGCGCGGCCAGATGCTCGAGCTGGAAGTCGGCCTTGCTGGCATCGAAGTTGATCTGGACAATAGGGGCGGCCGCGTTATCGCCAGCCTGCTGCTCTAACGTTTCGAGCAAGCCCTGCAGCGCTTGCTGCCAGCTGCGGCTAAGGGGATTGATGCTGTTGTTGCTTAGCGTCACTTGTATGAATTGCGGCTGTTGCTCGACCTTAATCATGCTGGCTCCGTTTATACCCGTTCGATGATGGTGGCGATGCCCATGCCGCCGCCCACACACAGCGTCACCATGCCGCGCCGCAGCTGCCGTGCTTCCAGCTCGTCGAGCAGGGTGGCCAGCAGCATGCAGCCGGTGGCGCCGAGCGGATGACCCAGCGCGATGGCGCCGCCATTGACGTTGACCTTGTGTTCGGGCACGCCGAGTTCGTTCATGAAGCGCAGCACCACCGAGGCAAATGCTTCGTTTACTTCAAACAGATCGATATCGGCAATATCTAGCCCGGCTTTTTGCAAGGCTTTGCGGGCTGCCGGTGCCGGTCCCGTCAGCATGATGGCGGGATCGCTGCCGGTGACGGCGGCGGCAACGATGCGCGCGCGCGGCCGCAGGCCCAGGCGCTGGCCGGTGCTGCGGCTACCGATCAGGGCCAGAGCGGCGCCGTCCACGATGCCGGAAGAATTGCCGGCCGTGTGCACATGTGCTACCTGCTGCAGTTGCGGGTAGCGCTGCAGGGCGAGGGCGTCGAAACCCAGCGCACCGAGCTGGGCGAACGAAGGCTTGAGGCCGGCCAGCGTGTCGAGTGTAGTGCCAGGTTTGATGAATTCGTCATGGTCCAGTACCAGCACGCCGTTCTG
The DNA here is from genome assembly GCF_009720775.1 of Pseudoduganella danionis. Lineage (GTDB taxonomy): Bacteria > Pseudomonadota > Gammaproteobacteria > Burkholderiales > Burkholderiaceae_D > Rugamonas > Rugamonas danionis. The sequence goes on along the minus strand of NZ_WNKW01000005.1, from coordinate 386,320 downwards.
GTCACAGACGGGCACTATCGATGGAAAGCGCCCGGCGGCGCGGGCGGCTGCGGCCTTCTGCTGCGAACGTACGGCGTAGGCGTCCACCTGGGTTCGGCTGTAGCCGTCGAGGCTGGCAATCAGGTCGGCTCCTATGCCTTGCGGCAGGAAATCCGTACGCAAGCTGGTGGCTGGATCATTGGCCCAGGCGCCACCGTCGCTGCCCATGGCCACGCGCGACATGGATTCCACCCCGCCTGCCACCACCAGGTCTTCCCAACCGGAGCGCACTTTTTGGGCAGCCTGATTGACTGCTTCCAGCCCGGAAGCGCAGAAGCGGTTGAGCTGCACGCCTGCTACTTTCCAGTCCCAGCCGGCTGCCAGCGCGGCGATTTTGGCGATGTCCGCCCCTTGTTCTCCTACGGGCGTGACGCAGCCGAGCACGACATCGTCAATCTGTGCCGTATCGAGATGGTGGCGCGCCTGCAGGGCTTGCATTAAACCTGCAACCAGATCAATCGCCTTGATGCTATGCAGGCTGCCGTCTTTCTTGCCCTTGCCCCGGGGCGTGCGAATGGCGTCAAACACATAAGCGTGTTCCATGTGGTCTCCTGTGGTGGTAAGCCATCATAGATGTGCGAGTGCAACAAAGCAAGCGCTTGCTTTGAATGTGCCAGTGAGCTAGTCTGGGCAACCTATCCGGCGCACAGCCCTGCCAATCTGGCGTAAGGTGGCTGTGCAGCCCACAACGACGGGAGATACTATGCAGGCCTACGATACCCATGAAGTACACAATACGGTGGCCCCGCTGGCCAATGTGAACCTCTACCAGATCGATATGGCCTTGCGAGAAGCGCTGGTACGCGAGGGCGGAGGCTATGACGAGGCGGCCCTGTATGCGCTGGGAGCCCAGTTGGGGCAGGCGGACGTGCTGGAACTGGGGCGGCTGGCCAACCAGTACCCGCCCGTATTGCAGCAATATGACGCGGGCGGGCGCCGCATCGATGAACTGGAGTTTCATCCGGCCTGGCATAGCCTGATGCGCTTGCTGATCGAGAGTGGCGCCCACGCCACGCCTTGGCTTGAAGGCAACGGTGCGCAAGTGGCGCGTGCCGCCCGCTATCTGATGTTCGGACAGGTGGAAAATGGTTCGCAGTGTCCGGTGACGATGACTTATGCCAGCGTGCCGGCGCTGCGCCAAGCGCCCCGGCTGGCGGCAAAATGGCTGCCCAAAATCCTCTCCCGCACTTACGATCCGCGCTCGCTGCCCATCGAGCACAAACACGGCGCCCTGATAGGCATGGGCATGACGGAAAAGCAGGGCGGCTCCGATGTGCGCAGCAATACCACCACGGCGCAAGCGCTGGCGCCGGTTGAAGCCCAGGCCCTGTTCGGCGAGGAGGGCGAGGGTGCCTACCGCGTGGTCGGGCATAAATGGTTTTTTTCAGCGCCCCAGAGCGACGCCCATCTGATCCTCGCGCAGACGGAGAGCGCGGACGGGCACGGCCTGTCCTGTCTGCTGCTGCCGCGCTATCTGCCGAACGGCGAGCGCAATGCCATCCGCGTGCAGCGCCTGAAGAACAAGGTGGGCAATCGCTCGAATGCTTCGTCGGAAGTGGAATTTGCCGGTGCCTATGGCTGGCTGATCGGTGCGCCGGGTCGCGGCGTGCCCACCATACTGGAAATGGGCAGCCATACCCGGCTCGACTGCATACTGGGCAGCGCCGGGGCGATGCGCGCGGCATTGGTACATGCGCTGCACCACGCGCGCCAGCGCTCCGCTTTTGGTCGCAAGCTGAGCGAGCAGCCGCTGATGCAGAACGTGCTGGCCGATCTGGCACTGGAGTCGGAAGCGGCAACCGTGTTTGCCATGCGGCTGGCGCGCTGTTTCGACGAAGCAGGCGATCCGGCCCAGGCCTTGCTGGCAAGGCTGCTGACCCCGGCTGGCAAGTACTGGATCTGCAAGCGCGGCCCCGCTTTCGGCGCCGAAGCCATGGAAGTCATAGGCGGCAGCGGTTACGTGGAAGATAGTCCGCTGGCCCGGCTGTACCGGGAACTGCCCGTCAATTCCATCTGGGAAGGCTCGGGCAATGTGATGTGCCTTGACTTGCTGCGGGCACTCGGCAAAACTCCTGCCGCGCGCGCCGCGCTGGCGGCCGAGCTGGCACTGGCCGGTGAGGCCGATGCCGATTTCAGTGCCTATCGCGCTGCCTTGCTGGCGGATATGCAGTGCAGCGAAGCGGGCGCGCGGTTGCTGGCTGAACGCATCGTGTTGGCCGTGCAGGCAGGTTTGCTGTTGCGCCATGCGCCAGCTTATGTATCATCGGCATTTATTGCCTCGCGCATAAGCTGCGCGCCTGGCGGTGCCTACGGGCGCTTGCCGGAAAATGTGGCATATGGCCAGATACTGGCCCGTGCCTTGCTCGAATAATTGGAAAAGTGGATGAATCAAACGGTAGCAGTAGATAATCGGCGTGCCGATCTGGTGCGGGTGGCGGCGCGGCTGTTCCGCGAACGGGGCTTTGACGGCACCACCACGCGTGACATTGCCGAAGCTGTAGGCATGCGTTCCGGTAGTCCGTTCTACCACTTCAAAAGCAAGCAGGAAATACTTGCGGCCGTGATGGAAGAAGGGCTGACGGCCGGCCTGCCGGCAGCGGAAGCGATTGCGGAAAGCGCCTTGTCGCCGCGCGAGAAGTTTCAGGCGCTGGTGCGCGCCCATCTGGAAATCGTGCTGGGCGAGGGCCATGACTTCATACCCGTGCTGCTGTATGACTGGCGCCGCCTGACGCCGGAATTGCGCGAAAGGGTACAGGTGTTGCGCGACCGTTATGATCAGCTGTGGCAGGATGTGGTGAGCGAATTGCTGGCTGCCGGCTTGCTGCGTAGCGATAGTGCGGTGGCGCGCCTACTGCTCATGGGCGCTATCAATTACAGTGTGCTGTGGTACAAACCGGGGCAGGGCCTGAATCTGGACCAGATTGCCGAGGAAGCCGTGAGCATGTTTTTAGGCCCGCAGCCCTAGTATAATGGTCGGTACTTCAAGAAAGAATCCACAATGAAACAAGATCCGCGCTTCCCTAATCTGTTTATCACTGACCACCCGCTGATTCAGCACAAGCTGAGTCACATGCGGGAAAAAGATACCTCGACCCGTACTTTCCGCGAACTGCTGAAAGAAATCACCCTGCTGATGGGCTATGAGATCACCCGCGATCTGCCATTGACCACCCGTACCATCGAAACCCCGCTGATGACCATCGATGCCCCTGTCATCGCCGGTAAAAAGCTGGCCATCGTACCTATTCTGCGTGCTGGCATAGGCATGAGCGATGGCCTGCTGAATCTGGTGCCATCGGCCCGCGTCGGTCATATCGGCGTGTTCCGTGATCCGGAAACCCACCAGCCGGTGGAATATCTGGTGCGTCTGCCGGATCTGGCCGAACGTACTTTCATTCTGTGCGATCCGATGGTAGCGACTGGCAATTCGGCCGTGCACGCCGTGGACGTGCTGAAATCGCGCGGCGTCACGGATGACCAGATCATCTTCCTTGCACTGGTCGCTGCACCGGAAGGCATTACCGTGTTCCAGAAATCCCATCCGGGCGTGAAGATTTATTGCGCTTCGCTGGATTCCCACCTCAACGATCACGCTTATATCGTGCCTGGTCTGGGCGACGCGGGCGACCGCATCTTCGGCACCAAGTAATGGCGGACCCCGTGTCGGCAGAGGCAGAGTTCCGCGCGCGGCTGGAGGCATTGAATGCGCGCTTCGTCGCGCAGTTGCCGCTCATGCTCGAAAAGATCGAGCACGCGCTGGCAGCCTGTGTGACGAACGGTGCTGCGCCGACCGCAGAACAGCTGACGGCGCTGCACGAATCGCTGCACAGCGTGGCTGGCTCGGCGGCGACTTTTGGTTATGCCATGCTGGGCCAGCAGGCGCGCCACATCGAGCAGCAATTGCGCATGATGATGCAGGATGGCTGTGGCTGGGCGGCGATACCGCCCCAGGTGGAGCAGTATCTGCGCTGGGCGGCGCGTGACCCCAAAGCCGCGGTTTACCAGTGATGTAAGAGCGAAGCTGGCGATTGATCTAGCTCAAATCACCAAGTAAATTCTTGTCTATAGTTGTACTCACACCCTGAGTTACGCGGGTTTTCTACCAAAAAAGACGCGAGTTGGCATTTATTTTGGCGAAAACGTGCTTTTCTCGAGTAAATGGGTATAATGCGGCATCGTTTAGATTCAAGAGTAGTGCAGTTTCGCTGTTTTTCTTCTTGCCTCAAACGATATCACGGGCGCAAGCCCAACTTAACTGAAATAGGAATTGTAATGGCAACTGGTATCGTAAAATGGTTCAATGACTCGAAGGGCTTCGGCTTTATCACCCCTGATGAAGGCGGCGAAGATCTGTTCGCTCACTTCTCGGCGATTCAGACCGCAGGCTTCAAGTCGCTGCAAGAGAACCAACGCGTTTCTTTTGAAGTGACCGCTGGTCCTAAGGGCAAGCAAGCTTCGAACATTCAGCCACTGTAATACGCTGAATCAAACGAAATAAGAAATCCTCGGTTCCCGAGGATTTTTTTTTGCCCGCGCGCCAGGCGCGCTGCGAACTAACTATTTCACCGTCTTGCGCCAGTATTCTGGCTGGGCGTAGGTATGGCGCAGGAAGTCCACGAAAGCCCGTATGCGCAGCGGCAGGTGGCGGCGCTGGGCAAATACGGCGTAGATATCGTTGCCCGGTGCAGAATGCTGGTCCAGCACCGTCTGCAGCTTGCCCTCGGCGATCTCATTGCCTACTTCCCACATCGAACGCCAGGCCAGCCCCTTGCCGGCCAGCGCCCAGTCGTGCAGCACCTGGCCGTCGTTGCTGCCCATATTGCCCGCCACTTTCAGCACCACATTCTTGCCGTTCTCGCGGAAAGTCCAGCCGCGCTGGCTGCCTTCGCTGCTAATCGCCAGGCAGTTGTGCTTGGACAGATCGGCCAGCGTCTGCGGTACGCCGTGCCGTTTCAGATACGAGGGGGCGCCCACTACCACGCGTTCGTTGTCGGCCAGCTTGACGCTGACCAGACTGGAATCCGACAGGCTGGCGATGCGGATCGCCACATCGATGCCTTCGCCGACGATGTCGACCACGCGATCGCTCATGTTCAAGGTGATGCTGACATCGCGGTGTTCGGCCAGAAACGAGGGGATTAGCGGCGCCACGTGCTGGCGGCCGAAACCGGCGGGCGCAGATATCATCAAATGGCCCGTGGCGTGCGCGCTACGTTCGGCCACAGCTGATTCCGCCTCTTCAAGTTCCGTCAGAATGCGCTGGCAGTCTTCCAAGAAAGCGGCGCCCTCATTGGTGAGGGCAAGTTTGCGGGTAGTGCGTTGCAATAACTTCACACCGAGGCGGCTTTCCAGCGCATCGAGGCGGCGGCCTATCATGGCCGGCGCTATGCCCTCGGCGCGGGCAGCAGCCGAGAGACTGCCCTTGGAAACCACCTCGACAAAGGTGGAAATCTGTCTGAATTGACCCATAGATACATCAACCTAACATTTGTGAGAAAAACGCATAGATGAAGTGATTTTTAGTCTTGTTTGTATAACTTATTAGTGAATATACTGTAAAACATATCGGGGCGTAACTGAGTCTGCACACTAAAAACAAAGCCGTGCAACACTGGGGCGCATGCTTATAATTAGTCTGGTTGTTAATATTTTCTTTCGGAGAGAAGCACATGACGCAGTCCACCCTCACTCTGCCAGCAGGCATGGAAATCACCGGCAAAATCAAGCCGGGCTACGAAAACATCCTGACCAGCGAAGCTCTGGCACTGGTGGCCAAGCTGTCGCGCGAATTCGAATCCCGTCGTCAGCAACTGCTGGCTGTGCGCGTAGAGCGCGCCAAGCGTCTGGATGCGGGCGAGCGTCCTGACTTCCTGCCAGAAACCGCGCACATCCGCGCTGGCGACTGGAAAGTAGCTCCGATTCCTAAAGCACTCGAATGCCGCCGTGTGGAAATCACCGGCCCGGTTGATCGCAAGATGGTCATCAACGCGCTGAACTCGGGCGCCGACAGCTACATGACCGACTTCGAAGATTCCAATACCCCGAACTGGGAAAACCAGATCGACGGTCAGATCAATATGTTCGACGCTGTGCGTGGCACCATCGCCATGGAACAGAATGGCAAATCGTACAAACTGAACGACAAAGTAGCAACGCTGGTAGTACGCCCACGTGGCTGGCACCTGGATGAGAAGCATGTGCTGGTGGACGGCAAGCGCATCTCGGGCGGCATCTTCGACTTCGCCCTGTTCATGTTCCACAACGCCAAAGAGCAACTGGCGCGCGGCGCCGGTCCTTACTTCTACCTGCCGAAGATGGAATCGCATCTGGAAGCCCGTCTGTGGAATGACATCTTCGTCATGACCCAGAACGAGCTGGGCCTGCCACAGGGCACCGTCAAGGCGACCGTGCTGATCGAGACCATTCTGGCCGCCTTCGAAATGGACGAAATCCTGTACGAACTGCGTGAACACAGCTCGGGCCTGAATGCGGGCCGTTGGGATTACATCTTCTCCTGCATCAAGAAGTTCAAGCTGGACAAAGAATTCTGCCTGGCCGACCGCGCCAAAGTGACCATGACGGCACCGTTCATGCGCGCTTACGCTCTGCTGCTGCTGAAGACCTGCCACAAGCGCAATGCACCTGCCATCGGCGGTATGGCTGCACTGATCCCGATCAAGAACGATCCAGAGAAAAACGAAGTGGCCATGGGCGGCGTGCGCAACGACAAGGCGCGTGACGCGACCGATGGCTACGACGGTGGCTGGGTGGCCCACCCGGGTCTGGTCGAACTGGCCATGACCGAATTCAAGAAGGTTCTGGGCGACAAGCCTAACCAGATCGACAAGCAGCGTCCTGACGTGGAAGTGACGGCAGCCGAACTGCTGGACTTCAAACCAGAAGCCCCGATCACGGAAGCAGGCTTGCGCTACAACATCAACGTCGGCATCCACTACCTCGGTAGCTGGCTGGCAGGCAACGGTTGCGTGCCTATCCACAATCTGATGGAAGATGCTGCGACGGCCGAAATCAGCCGCTCGCAAGTATGGCAGTGGATCCGCTCCAGCAAAGGTACGCTGGAAGATGGCCGCAAAGTCACCGCAGACATGGTGCGCGCCATGATCCCTGAAGAACTGGCCAAAGTGCAGCGTGACGCGCCTGGCGGCGACGGCCCGACCTATGTACGTGCTGCGGAAATTTTCGAAGAAATGTCGACCTCCGACCAGTTCGCCGAGTTCCTGACTCTGCCGCTGTACGAAGAAATCTAAGTCCCAATAAAAACGGCCCTGCGGGGCCGTTTTTTACTTCGGGGTCAGGTCTGTCATTTGGACATACACGCAATATTATTGAGCTACCTCAATATCGCTCTGCAGGTTTCTCGGCTGTTTTGAAAGCGGCGATTGCTCGGCTGACGGTCTTTACGGAAACCCTAGCGTGGCGTGCAATCTCCGGCATGGTGTAGCTATGCGATAAGTAGGCGCGCGCCATGGCTTCGTATCGGTTGGGATAACGCTTGAAGAAGTCGGATAGCTCTGGTGTGACGAGTTTGCGCTGGGCGCGCTGGATTTCGCGCTGATCGCCCGATAGCGGGTGCTCGAGGTACTGGGCCTGAAAATCGGCATCACCTAGCAGCATGCCATGTGCCAAATTTGCCCAGGGACTGCGCTCAAGCAGCCCATCTGCGACGAAACTTGCGTAGGCTGCAACGGTATCCGATGGCCCAAAGTGGCCCAGTACCACCTGTGTGTCCAGCCATGCTGGCGCGCTAGTCTGCGCCACCTTTGCCCGATAACTACTCCATATCCAGTCGGCGGGATGCGCTACCAGGCTGGCCCGTACCGGATTGAGTTCTACATAGCGTGACAGTTCCAACAGGTAGGTGTTGCTTTGGCAGAGGATGGCTTTATAACGGCCTTGAAATACATGTCCGACCTGATGGTATTGGCGATTGTAATAGGCGGCGTAATTGCCGTTCAAGTGCCGCAGGCCGCGCGCCAGCATGCCATGCAGGGTTTCGAGTAGCAGATGGTAGTGGTTGCCCATCTGGCAGTAGGCATGGATGTGGAATTCGAAGCGCTTGCAGGTCTCTCCCAGCATGGCAAGCCAGACTTGCCGATCCGTATCTGAATGATAGATCGCACCGCGCCGATCGCCGCGCGCGGTGATATGGTAGAGCGCTTGTTCGATGTCTAGTCGCAGAGGCCGGTTCATACCCTCACACTAGGCGATCAATTAGTGCTTGCTTTGCGCTGACACAGTCGTCGCTCAGTTTGCGACATTTATTTTGATATTGAGGAAAGTCAAAGATTTAGTCCGTCTGTCCTAATGACAGACCTGACCCCGAATTTTAGGAATCTTATGCTGGCTAGAATTCGTTCTTCCACAGCCGCAAGGCCGTGAAGGTGGCCAGTGTCGTGTCGCTGCCTTCCAGCTTGCCTGCGCGCTGCAACTGTTCGGCGATACTCTTTTCCCGATAGCGCAGGAACGGATTGGTCGCCTTCTCCAGTGCGATGGTGCTGGGTACCGTGGGCAGATTGTGCTCGCGTTTATCGGTCTCGTCTTTGATGCGCTGCTGCAGCGCCAGATTATGCGGCTCCACCACGCGGGCAAAGCGCAGATTGGACAAGGTGTATTCGTGCGCGCAGTAGACCAGCGTATCGTCTGGCAGTGCGGCCAGCTTTCCGAGTGAGCTGATCATCTGCGCTGGCGTGCCTTCGAACAGGCGCCCGCAGCCGCCGGCAAACAGCGTGTCGCCACAGAATAGCCAGCCTGCCGCGCCATCCTCACCCTGGCGTACATACGCAATGTGGCCCATGGTATGGCCGGGCACATCCAGCACGCTGAGCCGCAAATCCAGACCCGGCACTTCGATCTGCTTGCCTTCGCTTACGGGCAGGCTCACGCAGTCTATGCTTTCATTAGTGGGACCGTACACGGGCACGGGATAATGCTGTAATAATTCGCCCACGCCACCGATATGGTCAGCATGGTGATGGGTGAGTAGAATGGCGGTCAGCTTCAGGCCATGGGCCTGCAAGGCTGAAAGTATAGGCTTGGCATCACCGGGGTCGACAGCAGCTGCATGTACGCCATCGTGGATCAGCCACAGGTAGTTGTCGCGAAAGGCTGGGATCGTCAGAACATCAAGTACGGGCTTGGTAGAATGGGTCATTGGATCGTAGAGGCTAGGCATGGACAAAGCAGGTTCGGAGAAATCCATTATAGCGCTGGAAGGCTGGCTGCAGACGCCCGCCGGTGTCTACCTGCGCGCATGGGAACAGCAGACGCTTGACCACTTGACAGCCGATATATTTGGCTTCAATGCCGTGCAGATCGGCATGCCGCAGCTCGATGCATTGGCCGCCAACCGCATGCCTTACAAGTTTCTGGCTGACCGCAAAGTACGCACGCTGGCCGAAGCGCCGCGCCGCGCGGTGGCACTGACCTGTGATCCGGTAGAACTGCCGTTTGCCACCCAGTCGATGGATCTGGTGGTGCTGCCCCATGTGCTGGAATTTTCGCCCGATCCCCATCAGGTGCTGCGGGAAGTGGAACGCGTGCTGATACCGGAAGGGCAGGTGATCATCTGCGGCTTCAATCCGGCCAGTCTGTGGGGCGCGCGGCAGGTGCTGCGGCGCGTCGGCGGTACCGGCTTTCTGCCGCGCACCGAGGAGCTGATTTCTATGCCGCGCCTGAAGGACTGGTTAAAATTATTGAATATGACGGCCAGTCAAAGCCACTTTGGCTGTTATGCACCGGCTTGCCGCACGCAGAAGTGGCTGGAACGTTACACCTTCATGGATAATGCGGGGCCGCGCTGGTGGCCGTATCTGGGCGGCGTATATATCGTGCAGGCGATCAAGCGTGTCAAAGGCATGCATCTGATCGGTCCGGCATGGAGTAGAAAAACAGCGGCAGCACCGTCGGTGGTGCCCGCGACGAATAAAAGGCGGTAAAGCAGTATGGAAAATATGGACAAAGTGGAGATCTACACGGACGGCGCCTGCAAGGGCAATCCCGGCATCGGTGGCTGGGGCGCCTTGCTGGTAGCGGGCGAGGCCGAAAAGGAGATCTGCGGCGGTGCGCATGACACCACCAACAACCGCATGGAGTTGCAGGCCGTGATCGAAGCGCTGCAGGCGCTCAAGCGCCCCTGTCTGGTCACGCTGCATACGGATAGCCAGTATGTGCAGAAGGGCATCAGCGAATGGATACATGGCTGGAAGGCGCGCGGCTGGAAGACGGCGGCCAAGGAGCCGGTCAAGAATGCCGATTTGTGGAAGGCCCTCGATGCCGCGCAAGCGCTGCATACAGTGGAATGGCGCTGGGTGCGTGGCCACAACGGCCACCCCGGTAACGAGCGCGCCGACATGCTGGCCAACCGCGGCGTAGAACTGGCGCGTGCGGGCTAGGCGGCCTGTTATACTTCCTGTTCAAGCAGTCGTCATCACGGATCACTATGCGTCAAATCGTACTCGATACTGAAACTACCGGTATCAACCCCAAGCTAGGCAACCGCATCATTGAGATCGGCTGTGTGGAGCTGGTCAACCGTATGCTGACGGGGAATAACTTCCACGTCTATATCAATCCGGAACGCGATTCGGAAGAGGGCGCGCTGAATGTCCACGGCCTGACTACCGAGTTCCTCAGCGATAAGCCCAAGTTCGCCCAGATCGTCGATGATCTGCGCGAATACATCCAAGGTGCTGAAGTCATCATCCATAACGCACCGTTCGATCTGAGTTTTTTGAATCACGAATTCCAGTTGTTGGGATTGCCCGATTTTTCTACCCATATCCATGGCGTGATCGATACGCTGGTGCATGCCAAGGAGCTGCATCCGGGCAAGCGTAATTCGCTGGATGCCTTGTGCGACCGCTACGGCATTTCGAACGCCCACCGTAAGCTGCACGGCGCGCTGCTGGACTCGGAACTGCTGGCCGACGTGTATCTGGCCATGACGCGTGGCCAGAATAGTCTGGGCATGGATGTTGAGGAAGAAGTGGCCGTGGCTGGCGAAGAGCTGGCGGTGGTGCCGCTGGCGCAAGTGATTTTCCAACCAGCGTCGGAGGATGAACTAGCCGCGCATCAGGAGACGCTGGCTGGACTGGACAAGGCAGTAAAGGGGCAATGCATCTGGACTGCTTTGACCACGCCTCCCGCACCGGCAGCCTGATTGGCGAAATCTATCTTCCATGGAAGATGAATGTGTGGCATAATACGCCCCGCTTCGGGAGGTTAGCTCAGGGGTAGAGCACTGCATTCACACTGCAGGGGTCGCAAGTTCGAAACTTGCACTTCCCACCAAGAATACTTAGTCTAATCAAAGACTTACGATAAAAAGCCGACACTCTCCGAGGTCGGCTTTTTTGTTGTGGACTACTGGTGGACTAAATCGGCAGCGCTATGCGGTAACTTTTTCCTTGTTAGCCCGGATTCTTTCGGCAATTTCCGTTGCTTCGCCGCCCACGCGATTTGCAATGCGCCGGGAAATCTCTTTCTCGTTATCGCCCATTGAATCGAAGCCAGCTATATCCTCTTCGCTCACGCCAAGACGGAAAGCAATTGTCGCGGAATTCACCAGTGCGCTCAGTTCGTCTATGACGCGGCGACTCTCGTGGTAAAGAAATTCATCCTCTTCAAGTGTCCGACGCATCATCAGGGTTTCCAGTAGAGTCTTGTTCTGATGTAGGTGGACCATTAGCTTCCGGGTTTCACGAATTGCAGCGACGGGGCCGAAGATGGGGAGTGTAAGGGTTTGCAGGCAATTAGCTGTGCGCTGGTCCGGGTGCTTGTCTACCTCCAGAGCCTCGTGGTACTTCCAGTCCTCGCGGCCTTCTTTGATCTTGAGGTCTATCCATGAATCGACCTCGCCTTCAATCCAGCGTGCTGCAGTGGATGCAGCGGGAGCTTTCCCCGTTAGACCTAGTTTGATTGGTTTCGGGAAGCCATCGGATTTCATGCGAATGTGCATCGTTGACTTAGAAAATGAGGTTTTTGTCAGTACCTCGTTACGGGTTAATAGACGAGTGGAGTTAGGCGACATAGTATGGCTTTCGAAGGTGCCAGAACTAGGACCAAATATATAGCATTTCCATCGAGGCAAACTCATGCTAATATAGTTGTGAATTTAAATCCCGCGAAGATTTAATTTCCAAGCCTAGTTTTGGGCGGGTGGTTAGAATAAAAAAGCCCCTTTTGGGGCTTTTTTATTGCCCCATAGTTTTGCTTTTATCTGCATAAACCTAATTAAAATTAGGTAAGCCAATATTACACCCTTGGGGATTTAATTAAAATATATTTTGTGATTTTATTTGACTTTTTGTCCTATATGGTTATATATGGTTTATATTTAACCAAAATGAGCATTGATAATGGCCTAAATGGATTTCTATTTTTTCTTTGTTCTTGTTAAGATGCATATCAGATAGGCTGATAGCCCGACTACTGTTACCCCGACGTGATTGGTGGTAGCTCCTATGATTCCCATTAGTAGAGCAGAAAGGGTAATGGTATTCATTCGGTTACCATGTATTTCTTCAGTACTTCGTCAACCGATATATTCATGCATCGTGCTAATTGCTCTTCAAGCTCTGCAATTTTCTTTTGAAGGTGAAGTATTCGGGCTTTACTTTCTGATGCCAAAGTTGGGCCGAAATACTCTGTGTATTGAGTTAGGCTAGCCCCATCAAAGCTGGTAAATGGCGCGGCTTCTGTTGCGTACTTTCGGCAGAACGTTTTGAGTATCGAATCAATTATCTCTACATCATCGAATTCGACATTGCCCGATGCATGAATTTCAAGAAGTGTCTTTTGGTCATCTGTGAAGGCCAGCCTGGCCCGCTCGCAGTAGGTGGAAAGCGAGTGGTGCAAATTGCTGATTGTTTCTGATGAAAGGGCCCCCACCGGTAGGCTGCTTGTTATGGAATAGAATGTCATTTGATCTTACCGTTATTTAAGCAATTCTTGAGCCTGATTGGTTTCCTCTGCAGCCTTCAAAAATATGTGTTGTATGACTTTTGAGTAGTCAAGATGGTCAGGGGATACATTTGAATCAACTCTTCGCATATTTGGGTAATAATTTCTTATCCAATCCGAAAGAGCTTCATTAAGCACAACATCACGCAATTTTAGGGATATAGAAGCCTTTGTTTCATTTGGTGAATTTTGAAATTTAGTTCCCCAAAATTTGAGTCCAATTTCATAGTGTTTTGAGGCATCAAGAATATGCAATGCCACTTGGGGCAGAGCTTTTGTAGATGGTCCCTCAATAAAATTAGTTACATCAATCTTTGATTCAATAAATGACGCTTTATAGTCGCTGTAGCTAATACCGGATTCTATTTTTATAGCTAATCTGCGCAAGGATTTAACTGTATTATTGGCATCGGCAATTGCTTGTTTATTTTTTTCTTCGGTCCGTTCCTTTTCAATTCTTACGCGATCATCGTTGACCCGTTTCTCTATGAGTTGGTCTTCTTCGAGTTTTTTTGATTTCTCTAGGCTTTCTTGCTTCGCTTTTTGATCATAACACTGTAAGCGAGAAGTTTTATTCTTTAGTGATTCGCAATTGTTCGACTGGGCAGAAACAGGGAAGGTGGTAAATAATAGTGCCAAACCAAGGAATCCAGCGATAATAAAAAAATCATTGTTCTTCATTTGGATTTTACGTTCTAATATATAACAGAGTTAGGGGGAGACAAGTCTCAAAGTTGAGAGCATTGTCAGGCGATTGAGTCGCAAATTTCATTAACCATCATTTATTGAAAATTTGTCTATGATTACTATAGCATTTTGATATTTTTACAATACTCACTAAATGTCACGCTCGCTACAATTGTTTAGCACTGCATACACCGTGCTCCTTGTGACGCTGTACTCCGATGCAAGCTTAGTTTTACTCTCGCCCGCAAATGCCCGCTCACGGATAATTGCCGCCTGAACTGTAGTGAGGGCGTTAGGTCGGCCAGTAGTTTTACCCTGTGCCTTGGCAGCGGCGATGCCTTCTCGTTGGCGCTCCCGTATCATTGAGCGCTCAAACTCGGCGAATGCCCCCATCATGTTGAGCATAAGTACGCTCATAGGGTTTGATTGATCTGGTGAGAACGTAAGTGCCTCTTTATGGAAGGTTACGATTACACCCTTGCTGTTCAGCGTTTCGACAAGCTTGCGTAAGTCCACAAGGTTACGCGCTAGCCGGTCTATCGAATGCACATGCAAGGTATCTCCTTCGCGCACATACAGAAGCATTTCTTGTAGGGCGGGGCGCTTGGTATCTTTGCCGCTCACCTTGTCCTCAAATACTCGGTCAAGCTTCATGCCTTCCAATTGACGGGCCAGATTTTGGTCTACGCTTGAAACGCGGACATATCCCACTGCTGCCATCATTACCCCGCTGTATGTATAAAAATGTTCAAGAGGTTTTTGGAATCTGTATAACAACTACTGATTGCCACCTTTTTGTACGCTTTTGGCCTATCGGTTTGCACTGTATAAAAAGGTGTACTTTTTGCACAGTGGTGCTGGCGCTGGTGTGCCAACGTCCTCACCCAACCGAAGAACGATATAAATTGTTTGGTTCGTTAACGGTAGTGCGAAGCCCACCACCTAATTATGGTCGCGGCGTCTGCGGTGGGCCGGGTATGGCACTTACAGATCGGGGAGATTTTTAGAATTTCGGGTGGTGTATTTAAAACCATACTCTCCCCGGTGGGGGCGTACAGATGGCCGGTTATCTGATGTGGCTAGTTGTCTCAGAGCCACCCCAGAGGGTGGTAGTTTACTCTAGAGATATTCTCTATCTATAAATTTGGGAGGGTTGGGAGGGTTTAACTAAACTTCCATAAGGGAAAAAGGGGAGGGGATAGCAGTATAGAAAAAGTCTGTAGTTACCCTCCCAACCCTCCCACATAACATCATCGGGGATTACGCTCGGCCAATCACCCCGGTGTCACCAAGCTTTCAATGTCTATTCCGTGCTCCTTCAGATCAACAACACCAAGTGACTCTGGCCCCTTTCCGCCCCCTCGGCTGTGGCTGTAATGCTGGATGTTCCACACATAGTCAAGGCGTAGCATGATACCTGCGTAATAATTGCCGCCGGATTTTCCAGAGGCGATACCCGGTCGCTTTTTCATTTCGGTACCAAATCGTGTCAAGTTCATCGGGTGAAAGCCACCGTCAAGACAAAATTTTTGATATGCCGCGTACAGCATTGATGCCCCGACTCGCCATGGGAGCTTCGTATTTGGATACTTGTTAAAAATCTGAGGCGTAACACAGGCTACATTCAAAAATTTCCCGATGGTGTCCATTTCCTGCCGGTACTCGTTAACCATTTCCTCTACGCGTCGGGGACGCTCAGCAAGAGCTTCTCGGTACCAGAGTTTGGCCCCCTCAACTATCCAGTTAAGAATGCCGCAAGCTTCCTGCTTAAAGTCCTCAGTCATTCTTCGGGCTACCTCGCTATCACTTTTGAATTTTGCGTCAAATGGTAGGGGGCACAGTCGTCGCCAAATGCCGTTGTCAGTATCCTGAACACGTGGCAGATAATTGGCAGCCATGATAATCGTGTGTGTAGGCACAAAATTTATTTGCGATTTGTATTTTTGGCTGGCTGCAATTACGTCCCCTCCGGTGAGTGACTTTACAAGTGCTTCATCAAATACCTGCCCTGCAGCCGGCTCCACAGTCGTGACCAATCTCGCCCCTCGAAGTGCAGCGATGTCATCCGAATGGGAGCCACCAGCGGTACCATGCTTGCGCATCAGACTAGCCACTGGCATAGCTTGAGTGTACCCAGCGGCTCTAGATACGCCAGCTCGGCCCAGCACGCGGCTAATGGTCTCTAGAAGCAATGATTTACCATTACTGCCGTCACCAATAAAGATAAACATAGCTTGTTCGTCTACGCTCCCCGTTGCTGAGTATCCAATGATCTTTTGTAGGTAGCGTATTAGTTCTGCATCCTGTACCATCACCTCGGAGATAAATTTCTCCCACTTTGGGCAAGTGGCATTGGCATCATAGGAAACAGGTGCAAGTTTGGTAGTCATTAACTGCGGGCAGGGAGGCTCGAATCTGCCTGTCCGCAAGTTGATCGAGCCATTGTTCACGACAAGAATATCATTCTGAGTGTCTAACTCATCTGGGGTGATCGACACACCCGGTAGGCTTTGTGCCGCGTCCGCAATTCGTCGTTCTTTGCCATCTGATAGCCGTCTATAGTGGGATAGTATTTCTTTGCGCCTGTCGCTGTCGTACTCGCTTTCTGCTTCCTCCTTTAAGCCACTTATCATCTTTTGCACTGCACACCGGACTCTCAACGCCTCGACGTCCCACACCCAAGTATTGCCTTCCCAAGTTAACCAGCCTTGCCCCGGAACGTACCGGTAATGGTTGCCATGGGTGTGTTGAAAGCGCTGTGCAAAGCCCAATTCTGTACGGGGGAAAGGTGGCATCTTTGCTTGCTCCTTACGCCAGATGCGCTCCACTTTATCCCTCGCCTTCTCTCGATCAAACGGCTCTGCCATCGAATTTCCCAACACCTCAGCGGCTATGTGAAGTTCGTCGTAACCAAGGCCCGTACTGGCTAAATAACCTAGGGTCTTCATCATCCACGCGTCACGGCCGTCACCGTCGCGCATCGCGGATGCTTCGAGCAGGAAAGGCGCTAGACCTGTAGTTGTAGTTGATATTTGTTTGGGTGATTCTTTCACTGTCCCCCTGCTTTTTCCTGCACGCGCCCTAATAGTCTCCTCAGTCCAGCCATATTCCCTCATCAATTCCCGCCACGGCGTAACCCTGTGACGGTCCCTAATCTCGTGAACTCTTGTGAGGAAAGGGGCAGTGTCAGCCTTTCTGTGTATGAATCCCGGAATACGCATGGGGCGCGGCAGGTCGCAAATTGACAGGTCTCCGTGAACTTTATCTGCCAATAGGAGTTGTGCACCTTTAAATAATTGTGGGTCTAATGGAAAGCCACTGACCCGTCGATACGCATGGAATTTCCCGCTGCTGGACTCCACAGTAAAATCGAAGTCGAACCCTGATCTATCAATTAACTCCAGGGGATTTGACCCCGGATGGTCACAATCAACAAACACGGCTCTAACTTCAACTACATCAGCTGCCGTTCTCTTTGCGCCGTCGCATCTATTGGGGGTGAGGAAAATTCCGTAGCCTTGAGTATTCCAGCTCTCAAGATTACTCCCCAATTGTTTGATCGTCCCATATCTAGACAGGGCGGGAAGCCCTCGGTCTTTGTCCAATGCCAGTAGAGTAACCTGAGCGTCTTCGGTGCCAGTTAGAAGTCGAACAAAGTCCATGGCTGCTGTGAGGTTAATAGTAGGGGAGGTGGTACTAATCTCGTTCATGCATCCACCTCACTTACATCGAGGGATTGGACCCAAGCTTCAAGGTCTGCTGTACGGACAAGCGTGCGGACTCCAAGTTTGATGCGCTTTGGCCCTTCGCCTTGTGACCATAATTTGTATAAGAACTGGCGGCTGATATTCGCGCTGTGGCAAACTTCGAGTACATCAAGCAAGACTTTAGGAATTGCTGGGGTTGTAATGGGTGTAGGTGTATTTGATATTGCAGGCATAGCTAAAGGCTCCAGATAAAGTTCTGCTGCGCATCAAACGTGCGTAACAGCCCCCCTTCCTCATAGCACTAGAGCCAATATGACTGGTGTCATATGCCTGAACAGTTCTCAACCTGTCAGATGCCTCCCGTAATTTTCCAGCGTTGCACTGGTGATGGGAGTGTTGGATTTGCACTTGGGTAGGGTGCGTGAAGCCAACGGGCGAATTCTATACGATGCCCTAGGTTTACCGCTAGGGTCATAGGTGAAAAATTGCAGGCGCAAGCGCCGGTGGGCACGGATGTGCCCCCTATGCCTCATCCGTGGTGGGTGTCATCGGTCGGACTAACTTCCCCACGGCAGCGGCCTTGTGCTCAGGTGCTAGGTGAGCGTATCGCAGCGTCATTTTTAGGTCACCGTGCCCCAGTAGCTCCCGCACTGTGTTCAGGTCTACAGATGCCATCACCAAGCGGCTGGCGAAATGGTGTCGCATGTCGTGCCAACGGAAATTAACGATCTCAGCATCCGCCAGCAGATTGCGCCACGCCGTCTTCACCTCGGTGATCGGATTTCCTTCACGACCGGGGAAAACAAGCGCAGTATCTCTCTGTTGGGACTTCCATTGTGTCAGTGCTGCCTTTGCTTCCGCGTTTAACGGGATATGGCGGCCCTTGCCACTTTTCGCTGCGTTTCCACTAATGAAGATTGAGGCGTCCCCATCGAGCTTTACCCTGTCCCACGTAAGGCTGGTCAACTCTCCTTGACGTATTCCAGTGTTAATTGATAGCAGCACGGCAGGGTGCAGATAATCAACAAAATGAGAATGGGGCAGCTCCGGTAGTGGCTCTATCTTCCGTTTTATGCGCCATGCGTTTGTCTTTGTCCGGGCCACGCGATCACGTTCTTCACGACTAATAAGGGCAGCACGCAATCTAGTCTCTTCGTCATCGGTGAGGTATCTTACGAGCGGATCAGCCGTATTCTTGAGCGGTTTGACTGGTGCAAGTGGATTCGTTGGGAGCAACCCCCAGTCCACTGCGCGGGAGAACACCGGGCGTAGTGCCCCTATATCTCGATTTATTGTAGATGGTGCGATCCCGGCCTTCGTTCTAGCAGCGCGCCAGCTATTGATAGTCTTGGCGTCCAGATCGGATAGAGGTGTATCCTTGAACTTAACGAAGCACTTCTTTAAACGTTCAATGGTGCTGTCGGCGGTTTTGGGGCGATGCCTGAGATGGTCGCCATAGTCACCTTCGATAAACTGGAATAGGGTGAGCCTCCCGGCCTGCCTTGCCTTTTTGTCCGCTGCAGGGCCGTTCCCTTGAGCTATCGAGCCAAGAAGAGTCCGGGCCTCTTCGCGTGCATCGCTCACACTGGTGCTTGGGAATGTTTTGCCCAACGAGTAGCGACATTGCTTGCCATTGCGGTCACTGTAGCGGATGCCATAGTTAATCGCCCCACTGGGCGTGATACGTGCAAGAAAGCCACGTACATCGGTATCCATGATGTCGATGGTCTTTGTGGTCGGTTTTGTGTCGCGTAGTAACTCACGTGTAATTTTAGCCTTCATGCTCTACTGTGGACTATTGGTGGACTAGTTCGGCAGTGTAACAGCATGGACTTGGATGGACAACGCAGTACTAAAGCTTTGTTCTATAACGGTAAAATTTACAGCGATATACGCCTATAAACATGCTTTCTGGCATTCACACTGCAGGGGTCGCAAGTTCGAAACTTGCACTTCCCACCAAGAATACTTAGTCCAATCAAGGACATACACATTAAGCCGATACTCTCTGAGGTCGGCTTTTTTGTTGGGCGTAATTCTTAGGTGTAA
This sequence comes from Pseudoduganella danionis, assembly GCF_009720775.1. GTDB lineage: Bacteria > Pseudomonadota > Gammaproteobacteria > Burkholderiales > Burkholderiaceae_D > Rugamonas > Rugamonas danionis. The sequence goes on along the minus strand of NZ_WNKW01000005.1, from coordinate 366,857 downwards.
TTCACTTTGCACGCACCAGCTTAGAAAGCTAGTCCAGAGCAGTGCGTTGCGTACCAGCGTGCAGCTGCGCGCATGGTGCGGACCGTGGAAGTTCTCATCTGACATTCCCGCCTTCACCCGCGCACGTCGCCTTGCCCACTTAACGACATGCTGCGCCATTTCACTTTGCCAAGGCTGGACTACTGGTATAGTCATGTGTTTGAATGGCAATATACCATCCTGGTAGAGGACTAGAAAATTGGGTTTTGTGGATATTCCTACTCTGATGATTGCGCAGACATGCATGCTGAGCGCGATGGCGGTCATGTTGTGGATTGCACGAACAGATGCTGATCGGAAAAATGGACTGCGTACCTGGATGTTCGGCGTTTCCGGTCAGAGCATCGCTTATCTGCTGCTGGCCCAAGGCGGGCGCGATGCGACCTTGATTAGCCCCATGCTCGGCAATGGTCTAGGTGCGTTGTCGGTATCGCTGTACTTCGTGGCCATCCGGCAGTTCGTCGGCCGGCCATACAGCAAACCCTGGTTGGCGGCGATGGTTGGAAGCGTAGTCGTCGTCGGCGCTGTTGCTGGACAAAAGTATCAAGTAGCGACGATCTTTAATGGTTTTGTCTATGGCGCATTAGAGCTACTCAATGCCCTGACGCTGTGGCGCGCATCGCAGAGCGAGAGCAAGCCAGTCCAACGCACCGTTGCGCTTGCCTATTTTCTGATGGGGATAGTGCTGCCTTTGCGCGCCTTTGCCTTGATTCTTTCTCAGGTGAATACCGACTATCTGAATGCCGCACCGGTATGGCATCAGGCGATTTTCATTTTCAGTTTTGTCTATATCGTGGTGACCAAATTGGGCTTCGTCCAGATGTGCAAAATCAAGGCTGAAACCATGATAGTTCAACAGTCGCTTACGGACGGCTTGACTGGCCTGGCCAATCGCCGCGCATTTGATAATGCCCTGCAGATAGCCCTGAACAGCTCGGCTCGCGATGCCCGGCCATTTTCTGTGGTGCTGGTCGATCTTGATCATTTCAAAGAGCTAAATGACCGTTTTGGCCACCTTGCAGGGGATGCCGCCCTGGTCGCTTTTGGACAGAGGTTGCGTGCAGGTCTGCGTATGCAGGATTATGCGTTCCGCTATGGCGGCGAGGAATTCTGTGTACTACTGCCGAATACTGATGCTGCCGAGGCCTTGGTGGTGGCCGGAAGTCTGCGCGCAAGAGTGGCGCTTGAAGAACAGAACGGACATCCAGCCCAAACTGCCAGCTTCGGGGTTGCGAGCTGGCGCACGGGGGATACTGCGGATACCCTGATCGGACGCGCCGACGATGCGCTGTATCGGGCTAAGTCACTGGGCCGCAATCGGGTGGAACTCGCTAGGCATGCTGATTGCGGCGGTGTCCCCGCTTAAAACACAGCAATAGCTTTGCAATTCTGTGGCCCGCGTGGTGAGTGCGCAAGATGGTGGGATTACGCCGCCGTCGCGCACAAGAGATCATTCGCCGTCGCTTTCTCTGTAAACCGTATTTGAAATTGTGGCCGATACACTCGGTGTAGTTGGTACTCCTGCGACATACCCGGTGCTTTCATAGACGTGTCACTTGCGCGGTGAGCAAGGGGCGATCGTATCTCAGGGATTAAGGCGCGTACGCTGACCAAAATCTCGAACAAAAGATCGTTCCTAGTCGCGTGTGTTCTGGAAGAGTTTTCCGTACGCAGGCAGCGCATGAAGTGCGCATGCTTGCATCTTCAGTCCGATGTCTCGATAGCGCGGGTCTGATTCGTTTTGCAGCATTGCACCTATCTCGTATTGACTTGAATAGCCGTCGTGTAGTGCTGCGTAGTAGTAGGGCATGTCGGTGACGTATCCCGTTGAGTTCAGTGTATCGCCCCAAATGGTATAGACGGCGCCGATTCTTCTCGCATGCAGCCATTCTCTAAGCTGCAACATACGATAGTTGTGAATGTAGGGATTGTCGTCCTTTTGACGACCCTGAGTACTCTCATAGGAATAGACTAGAGCGATGGCTAGCCAGTTGCCCTGCGCGGCCGCTTGGTACAAGTGCGTCAATTGTACTTGAGTAGGAGAATCGCTCGAATATGCATCAATATATGCTTCTACCGCATCCATGCTGGGAACATTACCGACTTGGTCTGGCGTCTTGCAGTGGAATTGCAAGAGGTCTTCTTTAGTGAATGAAATATCAGCCTTAAGTGAGTGGAAGAGTTTGTCCTGACGGCCGCTGAATTCGGTGTCGGACCATGTGGGTGGCAGCGCGCCGAGCCAGGCCATGCGATCATTATTTGCTGTCGCCTGCAATTCGTAGTCTTTCAATAGAGCCTGCTCGGTGCTTCGTTTTTGCTCGATAAGCTCGCTTGGCGTAGAACCGTTGGCCCATTGCGAAAAAATATATGGCATGCCGTGATTCACCTTCGCGTAACGCAGGGAGTAATTCTTTAGTGTGCTCGATTTGCAGCTTTTCACGGTCGGTGCAGGTACGTTGCCTGATTGGATAATTGCTGACTCGGAGTCCTTTATGTCCAGTCCTACTTTGATGCTGATAGCGGGGCCCATGCAGAGGCGCAGCGTAATCGTCTCGGAGATCGCGGGAGGCGTGTTCATCGGGATAAATAGATAGCCGTCGGCATCCACAGCACCTTCAACCGTATTTCCTTGAAGGGTTAAGGAGTATGGCTCCGAAGCGAAATTGCTATTGATTCCAAGCAGTCGTATCCAATAAAAGCCATTGCTACTGCAAGTGCTAGCTGTACGTGGGCATGTGCCGGAGAGATAGTGATCGGAATCAGAGTCCCCTAAATATTTCACTGAAATTCTATCCTTTTCATCAATAACAAAAACGTAAATACCCAGTCCCCAGATGTCAGCGACGAATTCCTGTCTGGTCTTCGGTTGATGTTGATCGGTGACGATCGCTCCAGTCTTATCGGTATAGCCTAGTTTTATTTGGCGCCCATCCAATTGAAGTCGATATGGACGGTCTTGGGCTGGCACAGAATGTTGGTAGTCGTGAAATATTTTATATAGCACTAACTCTTCGTGGCTTGCCTGTGCTGACAGGGCGAGTACTGAGGTAGCAAGAAAGAGTGACTTTAGCAAATGCGACTTGGCCATGGGATTCCTTTTCTTTTTCGAGGGACTCGGCTGAAGCAAAATGAACCAACATTTCAAGTCTATGAGAGCTTGGTGCGCGACGGTGGCGGGGTATGCACCTATATATATCGCGGGCAGGATATTTCCGTCGGAAATGTTAATGTAACGGTAAACGGTAATTTGAATTTTGAAGAAGCACAAACGCTATCGTTGTTGCATGCACGGCGACTGGCTATGGGATTACGTTTATGATTGGCCCAATATAACCATTGGCGGCATCGCCCCGAAGCAGAAATGGGTACTTGGCGCTTAGCCGCCCTTCCATCGTCCACGGTAAAATGGGGGGGGGATCGCGACGTTGTAATGTCATCAATGTTGTGTGGGTATGCGTATAGAATGCCTGTTCGCTTGGACTATTCAGGCTAGTTAGTGACTAACCCAACTCCGGAGCTCGCCCTATGAAAATTACCGTCGAAACCACCATTGCCGCGCCGCTGGAAACTATCTGGCAAAGCTGGACGACGCCAGAGGCTATCGTCCAGTGGAACAGCGCTTCGCCAGACTGGCATACCACCCGTGCTGAGGTGGACCTGCGCGTAGGCGGCACCTTTTCTTCGCGCATGGAAGCCAAAGACGGTAGCCACGGCTTTGATTTTGCCGGCACCTATACGCGCGTCGAAGCGCAACAGCTGATCGAATGCCAGTTCGGCGACCGCTCGCTGCTGGTCGAGTTCCTGCCGGGCGCTGAGGGCGTGACGGTGCGCGAGACTTTCGATGCAGAGACGGTCTATCCGGTCGAACAGCAGCGTGCTGGCTGGCAGGCTATATTGGATAGCTTTGCCCGTTACGTTGCTAAGAAATAGCTCCGACGCCTGCGGCACCAGTGCCGCAATTGTTTGTTTATTGCTAATGGCGACAAAAGACCCATGATTGTCTAGCGCCAACCTCGCCGCCCACGGCAGGCTGGCCTACGATCAAGTCTCCTCAAGACTTGGTCGAAATCATGTTCTCACTGTTCAAAAAAGCTGCTGCACCTGTCGCCACCATCAATGGTGTGGCGATGGCGATGCAGCCGCGCGAGACTGTGCTGCAAGCGGCGCTGCGCCATGGCATGGCCTTTCCCCACAGTTGCCGCGTAGGCGGTTGCGCCACCTGCAAATGCCGGCTGGTGTCCGGCAAAGTCAAGGAACTCACCAGCGCCGCCTATGTGCTGACCGGGCAGGAACTGACAGCGGGCTACATCCTCGCCTGCCAGTCCGTACCCACTCAGGATGTGGCGATCGAAGTCGCACTCGACACCACGCCGGCGCGGCAGTTCACCGGCCGCGTCACCGGCCAGCAGCAACTCACTCACGATATCTGCCGGCTGACGGTGCAACTGGATACCCCACTCGAATACAGGGCTGGCCAATATGCCCAGTTAGCACTAGAGAGCCTGCCAGCTTGCGAGCGTAGCTATTCCTTCGCCACGCCTGCCCGTGCCGATGGCGTGCTGCAGTTTTTTATCAAGCACATGGCTGGCGGGCAGTTTTCCTCGCGCGTCCATCAACACTCGGTATTGAACGAAACTGTTACGGTGACAGGGCCGCATGGCGACTTTTGGCTACGTGCAGCCGATGCGCCGCTGATGCTGATTGCCGGCGGAAGCGGACTGGCACCCGTGCTGGCGCTGCTGCAGGACGCTGCGCAGCAGGGCGTGCAGCGCGACGCGACGCTGATGTTTGGAGTGCGCCGTCGTGAGGACTTATACGCCCTCGACGAAATTGAAACGCTGGCGCGCAATTGGCGTGGCTGTTTTGTGTTTGTGCCCGTGCTGTCGGAGCAGACCGATTGGCCCGGGGCCAGCGGCCTGGTGCCGCAACATCTCGCGACATATCTACCGGCTGGCGCCCATGCCTACCTGTGCGGCCCACCCGCCATGGTCGATGCGTGCACGGCCAGCCTGATCGAACAGGGCGTGGCTGCCGCCCATATTCATGCAGACCGTTTTACCACTATAACAAGGGAGACTTAAATGAAGCTGCTGCATTATCTGAAGTATTTTCTATTCCATCTGATAGGGCTGCTGGCGCTGGCAGCATTGCTGGCAGGTGGTAGCTGGATTAGTGCTGGTTTTGCCTTCATCGTGACGCTGTACATCGCCGGCGATGCGCTCAGCGGTGACGATATTTCGACGCCCCAATTAGCATGGGGTGGCCTGCTGACCTTCCAGTTATGGCTAGCCTTGCCACTATTGGCGGCAGTTGTATTTGCCTCAGTCTGGAGCGTGTGCGATGCGGACCTGTTAGGTGTGGGCGCCAAGCTTGGTGCGCTGACCGGCTATGATTTGCTGGCCGCGCGCGCGGCAACTTCGCTTCCGCATCACGTCAGCGGCGTGTTGCTGACAGGGTTGATGATAGGCCTGATAGGCACCATCACGGGCCACGAGCTGACGCACCGCACGTGGGACCCCGTCTCGCTGCTGGTGGGGCGCTGGTTGCTGGCCTTCAGCTTCGATACCGTGTTTGCAATCGAGCACGTGTACGGCCACCACCGTTATGTCTCTACCGAGCAGGATCCGGCGACGGCACCACGGGGGCGCAATGTCTATTGGCATGTGCTGGTATCGACTGTAAGAGGTAATCTGAGTGCGTGGGAAATCGAGGCACGCCGTTTGCAGCGGCAGGGACATAGTGTCTGGTCGCCGTACAACGCAGTAATACGCGGCCATCTGATGAGCGCAGCGCTGGTAGCGCTGGCCTGGCTGGCCGGCGGCCCGCTGGTGGCCGGCTATTTTATGCTGTGCGGCCTGTGGGGCAAGGCTTTGCTGGAAGTGGTCAACTACATGGAGCACTACGGCATGGTGCGTGACCCTGCCACACCCGTGCAGCCGCGCCATTCGTGGAATACCAACCGCCGCCTGAGTTCCTGGACCATGTTCAACCTGACGCGCCATTCGCACCACCATGCGCAGGGTGAAGTGCCATATCAGGACCTCAAGCCCTATCCCGATGCGCCGATGATGGTGGGTGGCTACCTGACCACCATCGTGGTCGCCATGATACCGCCGCTGTGGCACCGGCTGATGACGCCCAAGGTGCTGGCCTGGGATCGCCAGTACGCTAGTGCCGATGAACGTCTGCTGGCAGCGCGCGCCAACCGGGCTAGCGGCATGGCAGCGTTCCAGCAGCAGGGCACGGGCAGCGAAAGGGCTGGTTACTGATCGGTAGCAGATATTACCGCGTAGTAGTATCATGTGGCTGTCGCGCTGCACGTCTGATTTCCCGCAGCGCCATTTACTGAAAGCGGCCACATGAACTACCAGCCTATCCCTGTAACAGAGCAGAGCCAGTCCGTCTCCGAGCGCATCCGCGCGCGCCTGATGGCCAGCGGTACGCGCTTCCACGCCAACGACAATATCGCCGCCTATATCGAACCGGGCGAAATGGACCAGTTGCTGGACGAGGTCAGCGCGCGCATGCAGGGCGTGCTGGAAAGTCTGGTGATCGACACGGTAAGCGACCACAACACCCAGGGCACGGCGCGGCGTGTGGCCAAGATGTATCTGCAGGAGATCTTCGGTGGCCGCTACACGCCGCCGCCGCCCGTCACGGAGTTCCCCAATGCGGCCTTGCTGAACGAGCTGATGATCATCGGCCCCATCACGGTGCGTAGCGCCTGTTCGCACCACTTGTGTCCCATCATGGGCAAGGTGTGGATAGGCGTGATGCCCAACCAGCACTCCAATCTGATCGGCCTGTCCAAATACGCGCGTCTGGCCGCATGGGTGATGAACCGCCCGCAGATACAGGAAGAAGCCGTGGTGCAACTGGCCGAACTGCTACAGGAAAAAATGCAGCCGGACGGACTGGCCGTGATCATGGAAGCCGAGCATTTCTGCATGCACTGGCGCGGCGTCAAGGATACCGATGCGCTGATGGTAAATAGCGTGATGCACGGTTCCTTCCTCAAGGACCCGGCCCTGCGGCGCGAATTCCTTTCCCTCATCAAACGCTAACGTCCACTACACGGAGTCGCCATGCTAGTCCAACTTCTGTATGCCAGCCGCGCCGCTGCCGATAACACACCGGCCACCGTCAGTGTGATACTGCAGCAAGCCCGTCTGCGCAATCCTTCCGAAGGCATTACCGGCGTGCTGTGCCATGGCGACCGCTACTTCCTGCAGTTGCTGGAGGGCGGGCGGGAGCAGGTCAATCGCTTGTTCTCGCGCATCCAGTGCGACAACCGGCATCACAACGTGGTGCTGCTGCACTATGGTGAAATTACCGAGCGGCGCTACTCCGGCTGGACCATGGGACAGACCAATCTGGACCGGCTCAACCCGGCCACGCTGCTACGCTATTCAGCGCTGCCCGTATTCGATCCCTTCCAGCTTCCCGGCAGCAGTTCCATGGCGCTGGTGGATGAGCTGATCGCTTCGGCCTCGGTGTTGGGCCGCGCCTGAACTCCTGGCGCATAACAAGCTCAGCTCAGCATGCAGATACTGATCACAGGCGGCACCGGGATGATAGGGCGCGCGCTGTGCCAGCGCTGGCAGGCTGCTGGCCATGCCCTGACGGTACTCAGCCGTAGTCCTGACAGGGTGGCAGCGCTGTGCAGCGGCGCGCGCGGTATCGCCGCGCTGAGCCAGCTGGAAACTGGCTACAGGCCGGATGTAGTGGTGAATCTGGCCGGCGCCCCCATTGCCGACCGGCCATGGAGTGCGCGCCGCAAACGCCTGCTGTGGGATAGCCGCATTGCGACCACGCAGGCGCTAGTGCAGTGGATGGCCAGCCTGCCAGCACCTGCGCCTGTACTGCTGTCGGCATCGGCGGTGGGCTGGTATGGCGATGCGGGCGAGCAGCCAGTCGATGAAAGCGCGGCTGTGCCCGGGCATGATTTTGGCGCACAGCTATGTGCAGCGTGGGAACAGGCGGCCCTGCAGGCCACACAGTCAGGCAGCCGTGTTGTCATCGTGCGCATTGCGCCCGTGCTGGCAGTACACGGCGGCATGCTGGCGCGGCTGCTGTTGCCATTCCGCTTAGGACTGGGTGGGCGACTGGGCCATGGCCGGCAGTGGATGCCCTGGATCCATCTGGACGACTTGCTGGCAATGTTCGACCATTTGCTGGCGCGCGTCGATAGCCAGGGCATTTACAATGGCTGCGCGCCAACGCCTGTGCGCAATGCCGAGTTTACCCGCCTGCTGGCAGCCCAGTTGCACCGTCCGGCCATATTGCCCGCACCGGCCTGGCTGCTGCGCGGCCTGCTGGGCGAAATGTCGGTGTTGCTACTGGGTGGTCAGCGCGCTCAGCCCGTACGGACAATGGCCACGGGCTTCCATTTCCGTTACGCCAGTCTGGAGCAGGCGCTGCAGCAATTGCTGCCATCCTCACGCTAATCCCTTGCGCTGGCCCCATGGCGCCACTACGCCGGCGTCGCCATGGCAGGTGTGGTTTTTCTGCGGCAACTTTTTACGAAATGTAGGAAAACTACAGGAATATGGCATACTGCGTTCCAGCGATTACCTATCGTATCGTGCGGGCGCCCTTAACCATGCCGCTTTGCATTGCTAGTCCATCCAACATTACGGATCACTTGTATGCAACTACATCATGGCAATGAAGCTGGCACCACCAGCCTGAGCGGCTCGGCGCCGCAGCAACTCACCGGCAAACTGTTCTTCTGGGCGATTACCTCGGCGCTGGCCGGTTTTCTGTTCGGCTTCGATACGGTGGTTATTTCCGGTGCCGAACAAACTATCCAGAAGCTGTGGGGCTTGAGCGCTGGCATGCACGGGCTGGCACTCGGTGCCGCCCTGTACGGGACGGTGCTGGGCTCGCTGCTGGGGGGCTGGCCGACTGACCGGTTGGGCCGCCGCGCCACGCTGCAATGGATAGGCGTGCTGTACATCCTGTCGGCGCTGGGTTGCGCGCTGGCCAACGATGTGACGACCTTCATCATCGCACGTTTCATCGGCGGTATAGGCATAGGCGTATCGACCATCGTCGCGCCGCTGTATATTTCTGAAATTGCGCCGCCTGCCGTGCGTGGCCGCCTGGCCGGCATGTTCCAGTTCAACATCGTATTCGGCATCGTCGTGGCGTTTGCGTCCAACGCCGTGCTGGCCGGTACCGGCGAGCAGGCATGGCGCTGGATGCTGGGCGTGGCTGCCGTGCCGTCCGTGCTGTACACGCTGTTCTGTCTGGCCTTGCCGGAAAGCCCGCGCTGGCTGCTGGCACGCAAGGGCGACCGGGCTGGTGCACTTGCCGTGCTGCGTTTGATTCTGCCGCAGGCAAGCGAGCAGGAGCTGGCAGCGCAAGCGGATGCCATCGAGCAGGCTTCGGCCGAGCCGGTGCAAACGGGCAGCGGCTTCTGGAGCTGGCGCTTGCGCAAGCCCATTGCGCTGGCGTTTCTGGTGGCCTTCTTCAACCAGCTCTCCGGCATCAATGCCATCCTGTATTTTGCCCCGCGCATCTTCGAGCTGACGGGGATGGGTGCAGAAGCGGCGCTGCTGCAATCGGTCGGTATCGGCATCACCAATCTGGTGTTCACTTTCGCCGGCCTGTGGCTGATCGACCGGCTGGGCCGCCGCAGTTTGCTGTACATCGGCTCGGTGGGCTACATCGTTGCATTAGGCTTGTGCGCCTGGGCGTTCCAGACGGGCCACTTCGCCATCGTGCCGGCTTGTATCTTTGCCTTTATTGCGGCACACGCAGTAGGACAGGGCGCGGTGATCTGGGTGCTGATTTCCGAAATCTTCCCCAACCGCTACCGCGCTCAGGGGCAGACACTGGGCAGTGCCACGCACTGGGTATTCGCGGCCGTGCTGACCACGGTGTTCCCGAAAATGGTGGAGCTGTCCGGCGCGAATCAGCAGCCCACGCAGGCCTCGTGGATCTTCCTGTTCTTCTGTCTGATGATGGTGTTGCAGCTGGTCTGGGTGCGGCTGGCCGTGCCGGAAACCAAGGGCGTGGCGCTGGAACAGATACAGCGCCAGCTAGGCATAGACTAGGCCATGCAGCCGGGCGCCTAAGATGATTTTTGTTATATAGATGTGCGATATAAATCGTTGAGTGTATGTGGGTACGGTTTTAAGCTGATGGAATGTTGTTATTTCATCTCTTAATGGAGTCCCAATGAAGCTGGAAACTATCGCCGTACATGGCGGCTACCAACCCGATCCCACTACACGCGCCGTCGCGGTGCCGATTTACCAGACCGTGGCCTATGCTTTCGACGATACCCAGCATGGCGCCGACCTGTTCGACCTGAAGGTGCCGGGGGATATCTACACGCGCATCATGAACCCCACCCAGAACGTGCTGGAACAGCGCGTGGCGGCACTGGAAGGCGGCATAGCTGCGCTGGCACTGGCATCGGGGCAGGCGGCCATTACCTATGCGATCCAGACCATCGCCGAAGCGGGCGATAACATCGTTTCCGCCTCGGCCCTGTATGGCGGCACCTACAATCTGTTTGCCCACACTCTGCCGCAGTTCGGCATCAGCACGCGCTTTGCCGATGCGCGCAATCCGGCTTCGTTCGAGCCCCTGATTGACGAGCGCACCAAGGCCGTGTTCATCGAGTCGATCGGCAATCCGCTGGGGAATATCACCGACATCGCCGCGATTGCGGAGATTGCCCACCGCCATGGCGTGCCTCTGATCGTCGACAACACGGTGGCCTCGCCGTATCTGTTGCGCCCGATCGAGCACGGCGCCGACATCGTGGTGCACTCGCTGACCAAGTACCTGGGCGGCCATGGCAATTCCATCGGTGGCGCGATTGTCGACTCCGGCAAATTCCCGTGGGCCGACCATCCGCAGCGCTTCAAGCGCCTGAACGAGCCCGATGTGTCCTACCACGGTGTGGTTTACACCCAGGCATTGGGCGCGGCCGCCTACATCGGTCGTGCCCGCGTGGTGCCGCTGCGCAATACCGGCGCGGCGATTTCGCCATTCAATGCCTTCTTGATCTTGCAAGGCATAGAGACGCTAGCACTGCGCATGGAGCGCATTACAGAAAATACCTTGAAGGTGGCGCAGTTCCTGCAGCAGCACCCGAAAGTGCAGTGGGTGAATTATGCGGGACTGGAAGGCCATCGCGACCATGCGTTGGCGCAGAAGTATTTGGGCGGCCGTTCCTCCGGTCTGCTGACCTTCGGCGTACAGGGCGGGCTGGAAGGCGGTGCGCGCTTCCAGGACGCGTTGCAGCTATTTACCCGTCTGGTGAATATCGGTGATGCCAAATCGCTGGCCTGCCATCCGGCTTCGACGACCCACCGTCAGCTCAACGAGCAGGAACTGGAGAAGGCAGGCGTGACGGTCGATACCGTGCGTCTGTCAGTTGGCATCGAACATATCGATGATCTGCTGGCGGATCTGGATCAGGCGCTGGCCGCCGTCTAAGCGGGGCAGACCATAGCAAACAATGCAGCGTGGCTCAGGCGGGCACGCTGCGTTTCTGCACGATCTTTTCGATCTTTTCCTTGAGCGTGGCGCTGGTGAAGGGCTTGACGATGTAGCCGTCCGCGCCAGCCTGGGCAACGGAGAGAATGTTGTCGCGCTTGCCTTCGGCCGTGACGATCAGCACCGGCATCTTGCGGAATTCACGCGTAGCGCGCACGGTTTTGAGCAGTTCCAGCCCGTCCATCTGCGGCATGTTCAGGTCGGTGATGATGAAGTTAATCGGCGGCACTGCATCATTGTGGTTCAGGCGTGCCAGCGCTTCGCGGCCGTCCGCTGCTTCCGTTACTTTGCCGTAGCCGAGGTCTTTCAGCAGATTGCCGATCACGGCACGCATACCTGAAAAATCATCAACGACCAGAAAATGTAAATCCGCAAGCATGCGTAACCTTAGAACTTTTGTACCCTGTTTCGGGTAATTTTAGCGAGCCCGCATCTTATCATTAACGGGTGATTCTGTCCCATACGCGCCAGTACGTAGACTAGAGGCTATCCAGTGCAGCGCGCGTGCGGCTGGCCTGTTCCTGCAGTTCTGCAAGTGATGCGCCATCCATCCTGCGTAGTTGCTGGTAGACCATGCCTAGTCGGTGATTCTTGCTCAGGCTGGCCGCATTGCGCTGGAAGAAATCCCAGTACAGCGCGTTGTAAGGACAGGCCCGCTCACCGTTGCGCAGCTTCTTCTGGTAGTGGCAACCCTTGCAATAGTCGCTCATGCGGTCGATATAGGCCGCGCTGGCCACATAGGGCTTGGTGGCCAGCAGGCCGCCATCCGCGAACTGGCTCATGCCGAGCGTGTTGGGCAGTTCCACCCATTCGAAAGCATCGATGTACACGCCTAGATACCATTGATGCAAGGCTTGCGGCGTAAGCCCGGCCAGCAGGCTGAAATTGCCGATTACCATCAGGCGGTTGATGTGGTGGCTGTGCGCATGGGCGAGTGACTGGCCCACGGCTGCAGACAGACAGCGCATGCGGGTCTGGCCATTCCAGAACCAGTGCGGCAGCGGCGTATGGTGGCCGAAAGCATTGAGCTGCTCATAGCCGGGCATGCGGTGCCAGTACACGCCGCGCACATATTCGCGCCAGCCCAGTATCTGACGGATATAGCCTTCGGCCGAAGCCAGCGGCACCTGACCGGCATGGTAGGCGGCTTCTACCCGCGCCACTACGGTCTGCGGCGCTAGCATCTTGCTGTTCATGGCGAACGAAAGTAGCGAATGGAACAGCCGCCACGCCTTGCTGCTCATGGCATCCTGAAAACGGCCGAAGTGGGGCAGCGCTTCGCCGATGAAATGATCGAGCTGTGCCAGTGCTTCGGCACGGTTCAGAGGCCAGCGGAAATCGGTAGCGCTGGGCTCGCCAAAGCTGGCCACACCGGCGTCTTGTATGGTTTGCCACAGCGCGCTGTGATCATGGTGCGGGCGCGGGTCGGATGGTTCCCATGGCAGGCCGGGCCAGGCCTCGCGGTTGTCGTGGTCGTAGTTCCATTGCCCGCCCAGTGGCTGGCCGCTGGCCGTCAACAGCACGCCATGGCGGCTGCGCATATGGCGGTAGAACGATTCCATCAGCCAGCGCGCGCGGCCATTGAAATGGCGCGCGGCTTCGTCGCGGCTGGTGTAAAAGTGTTCGCTGTCATCCATCTGTACGGGGATGGTCAGTTGGGCGCCATAGGCTTGCAGTTGCTGGTCGAGGCGGTATTCGTCCGGTGCCTGCCAGTGCAGCGCGCTGGCACCGTAGTGGGCGATCAGATAGTCCAGATTGGCCGGCAGCGACTGACGGTTGTCGGCATCGTCGATGCGCAGATAGTGCACTCTGTGACCGCCCTGCTGCAGTTGGCGTGCCAGATCGCGCATGCCAGCGAAGATGGCGATGATCTTTTGCGCATGGTGCAGCACGTAGTCAGTTTCCTGCCGCACTTCCATCATCACGAACACGACATCGACCGCAGGCTGGCGGAACCAGCTATGCTGGCAGTTGAGCTGATCGCCCAGCACCAGTTTCAGGGTAGGGCCCATGCTTAGCCCAGTTGTGCGGGATTCATCTGCCAGATGGTGTAGCACAGCACACCGGCAAAGCTGACCCATGCCAGATAGGGCCACAGCAGCAGGCCAGCCAACCGCTCCAGCCGGCCAAAGCTGAGGATAGTGGAAAGTATCAGCAACCACATGGCCAGCAGGCAAACAAAGGCCAGCGCACCCTGATGCCAGCCGAAGAACAGCCAGCTCCACAGCGCATTCAGCGCCAGTTGCGCCGTGTACAGCAGCAGTGTCTTGCGGGATACATGATCAGGGTGACGGCTGATGCGCCATGCAGCGATGGCCATCAGCAGATACAACACGCTCCACACGGGACCGAACAGCCACGCGGGCGGCGCCCAGTCGGGCCGCTGCAGTGCGCCGTAAAAAGTGGCGGCGGAGATCGAGGCGCGCGCACCGAGCGCAGCGCAGGCGAACGTGAGGGGGAACCAGATCAGCTGGTAGAACAAGGAGGTGCGGTTGGTGCTGGTATTCATGGCAAGGACTATAGAACAAACAAGAAAACAGGGGCGAACGGCAGAAGTGCGCTTCCGGCTGGAACGAGTGCGCGGCTTCAGGCTGGCCGTACGCGGAACTGGCGCCGCAGCCAGCGTATGGGGGCACCGACGATGGGCAGCTTTTGCAGCAATTCTTCGGCAGCATCCCAGTAGTCGCGGTGATGGCTGACCCGGCCCTGCTCATCAAAGCGCAAATGGCTGCCGCCTTCGATTTCGTAATGCTGGCCGCGCAGGTCGAAGCTGAAGATCCATGTCGCAAACGCTTGCTGCTGCTGCACGATGCAGCCCGTGATCACAAAGCGCGGATGCTCGGTGGTGGCAAACATGTGCTCGAAGATGGCGCTAATGGCCGCTACACCCTGCACATCGTTAAACGGATCGCGGAAGCGGGCATCAGCAGCGTAATAGCGCGCGACCTGTGCCAGCGTTTGTGGCGTGAGGGCGGCATACCATTCCAGCAGTGGGGTAGCGATAGTCATGTGGGCACCAGAAAATGCGTCATCAGGGCGAAGCGCAGGCGGTAGGGCAGCCAGCGCAGCAGTTTCAGCGCCAGCGTGAAGCGGCGCGGGAAATGGATTTCGAATGCGCCCGCGCTCAGGCCTTTGCGTATGGCTTGCGCGGCCGCCTGCGGGGTCTGCAGCGCAGGCATGGTGAAGTCGTTCTTGGCGGTGAGCGAGGTCTGGACGAAGCCAGGGTTGATCAGATACACCCCCAGTCCGCGCGGGCGCAGATCGGCATACAGCAGTTCGGCCAGATTGATCAGCGCGGCCTTGCTAGGGCCATACACGGTGGCATTCGGCAGGCCGATGTAGCCAGCCACGCTGGCGACGATGGCAATGCCGCCGCTGCCGCGTGCCAGCATGTCGGGCAACACGGTGGCCAGACCCGTGTAGACGCTGCCCAGATTCACGGCCAGCGTGTGGGCGGCGCCTTCGGCGCTGATCTGCCAGCTGCGTTCAGGGTGGTAATCGGCTGCACAGAACACGATCAGATCGACGCCGCCAAAGCGCTGGCAGACCTCGCGGTAGCGCTGCTGCCAGTCATCCTGGTTGACAATATCGAATGGCGCCACCAACGCTGTAGGCGCCGTCGCGGCAACTGCCTGCAGCCGCTCGACGCGCCGCGCCGACAGCGCAACCTGGGCGCCGGCAGCCAGCAGTTCCTGCGCCAGCGCAGCACCTATGCCGCTGGATGCGCCGATCAGCCAGACGCGCTGCTGCGCCCAGTCAGTGATGCGGGCGTTGAGTGGAAAGTTCATATTGCGTGTTCCGCTCAGTCTTTGCGCAGGTGGAATTGCACCACGTCGGTACGGCCTTCGTCGAAGGCCGCCTCGCAATAGGCAAAGTACAGATGCCAGATGCGCAGGAAACCTTCATCGAAGCCCTGTTCCATGATCTGGGGCCGGGTGGCGCGGCACTGCAGGTCCCAGCGCCGCAGCGTTTCTGCATAGTCGCGGCCAAAAGCATGGCGGCCTTGCGGCTGCAGGCCGGCGCGGCGCGCACCCTGTTCGAAGCGCTCGATGCTGGGCAGCATGCCGCCCGGGAAAATGTACTCCTGGATGAAATCGGTGCTGCTGCGATAGCGGTCGAAGTGCTGCTCGGCGATGGTGATCGACTGCACCAGCGCCTGGCCACCGGGCTTGAGCCTGGCCTGCAGCGTACGGAAGTATTCGGGCCAGTACTGTTCGCCGACAGCTTCGAACATTTCGATCGACACGATGGCGTCATAGCTGCCCTGCAGATCACGGTAGTCGCACAGTTCTACCTGCGCCCGTTGCTGCAGCCCGAGTGCCTGCAGGCGCTGGCGCGCTATGGCCAGCTGGGACGGCGAAATGGTAACGCCATGCACATGGATGCCCTGCAGCGCGGCCTGTTCGGCAAAACCGCCCCAGCCGCAGCCCACTTCCAGCACGCGATCGCCGGGCTGCAACTGCAGCGTATCGATGATGCGCTGGTATTTGCGGCGCTGGGCTTCGCGTAGTGTCAGGCTGTAATTGCCGTCGAACAGGGCACTCGAATAAGTCCAGCTGCTGTCCAGCCACAGGCGGTAGAACTCATTGCCGATGTCGTAGTGGGCGTGGATGTTGCGCTGGCTGCCTTTGCGCGTATTTGGCCGCAGCCAGTGGCGCAGGCGGTACCAGCAGCGTGCCAGCACGCCGCCGAACAGCACCTGATCGAGCGCATCTTCATTACGTAGCGCCAGCCGCAGCAAGGGTGTCAGCTCCGGCGTGCTGATCCAGCCCGCGCCATAGGCTTCGGCAAAGCCGATGTCGCCCGCCTGCAGCAGGCGCTGGCAGCCGCGCCAGTCGTGGATCTGCAGCACGGCGTGGATGCCGCTGTGCGCATCACCGAACAGCATGCGCGTGCCGTCCGGCGTGATCAACTCCAGATGGCCATGGCGCAGCTTGCCGAGCAGGCCCAGAAATAGCCGCGCACCGGCAGGCACACTGCTAGCTGGATTGGTCAGTATATGGGTCATGGTGTGATCTCCTGATGCACGGTAGTCGATACAGGCGGCGCTGGCGGCTGACGGAAAAACGGCACGCGCTTGAGCCACAGGCGCAAAGCCTGCCAGTGGATGCGGGCCACGATGCCCAGTCCCAGCAGCGGGAAACGCAGCAGGGCGGCCAGCACGGCGCCGTCGTTGAGCGCTTGCGGACGGCCGCTCAGCGCAGTGCGCAACAGCAGCCCTTGTTGGTCGTAATAGTCGATGCTGGTGCTGTGGGCGCGGGCCGCCAGCCGGAAGCGGAACCGGTAGTGGCCTTCGACGGCGCAGAACGGCGACACATGCAGTTGCTTGCTGGCTTGTACGCTGCGGTGCTGGCCATCGGCGCCACCCAGCGTCAGCAGATAGCGGTGGGTGTCGCCGAAAGTGCTGTTGACTTCGGCCAGCACGGCGCGTAGCTGACCTTGCGCATCATGGCAGTGCCAGAAGCTCACAGGATTGAATACATAGCCGAACACGCGCGGAAAAGTCTGCAGCCAGATCTCGCCATCGGCGTGTATGCCATGGCTGGCCAGTAGTGCGCGCATCCAGTGTTCCAGGCTGGAGCCGTCGCGCGGCCCGTAGTCACGCGTGCGTACGGACAGCGGGCGCCTGCGGTCTATGCCGAACCAGCGCGTGCCGGCCTGTTCGAGTCGGGACAGGTTGAGCCGCACATAGAACACCGGATAGACAAAGCGGTTCAGGGCCGGGCGCAGGCGCGCATGCATGACCTGACCGTGCAGCAGTTGGGCGGCGCTGTTCATGGCAAGCTGGCCCATGCTGGTGCCACGTCGAAGTCGCGGGCGATGCGCAGCGCGGATTTCAGGCCATCTTCATGGAAGCCATAGCCGGTCCATGCACCGGCAAACCAGATGCGGTCCTGGCCCTGTATCTGCGCCAGCGCCTGCTGGGCGTCGATGGCACGCTGGTCCATGATCGGGTGTTCGTACTGGAAGCTGGCCAGCGTGTGCTGTGCAGCCGGCGGCACGGGCGGATTCAGCGTGACCATCACGGGCGCGCTGAATGGCAGTTGCTGTAGCTGGTTGAGCCAGTAGCTCACGCAGACGGGGCGTTGGCCATGCTGCATGGGGGCCGACAGATAGTTCCACGCCGACCAGACTTTGCGCAGGCGCGGCATCAGGGCCAGATCCGTATGCAGATACGCCATATTGGGCTGGTAGCGCACGCCTTCGAGTACAGCGCGCTCGGCAGCGCTGGCTTCCAGCACGGCCAGCGTGGTCGGTGCATGGGTAGCGAACACCACGGTATCGTACTCTGCGCTGCCCTGAGCGGTGACGACAGTGACACCGCCCGCATGACGAACCACCTGCAGCACGGGGCTGTTCAGACGGCAGTCGGGCAGGGTGGCCGCGATCTTGCGCACATAGTTGCGCGCGCCGCCCTGTACCGTGCGCCACTGGGGCCGGTCGTTGACCTGCAGCAGCGCGTGGTTGAGGCAGAAACGCAGAAAGGTGGTGGCGGGGAATTGCAATATGTCGCTCGGCGAGCTGGACCAGATGGCCGCTGCCATGGGCAGCAGATAGGCATCGCGGAAAGTGTCGCCATAGCCGTGCTGCGCCAGCAACTGGCCCAGTGTCAGCGGCTGCTGTTCGGCCGCTGCCAGAAAGCGCCGCGCATGGCGGTTGAAGTGCAGGATGTCGCGCACCATGCGCAGGAAATGCGGCTTGAACAGGTTGCGGCGCTGGGCAAATACGCTGGACAGACTGGTGCCTGCCCATTCCAGCGCGCCGTCGGCCATGGACACCGCAAATGACATATCGCTGGCTGTGCTGGCCACACCCAGTTCTTCGAACAGGGCGATCAGATTTGGGTAAGTCAGCTCGTTGTAGACGAGGAAGCCGGTATCGACACCATAGCGCTGGCCTTCCAGCGTCACATCCACCGTATTGGTATGGCCGCCCAGGTAGCTGCCTGCCTCATACAGCACCACCTGATGGCGGCGGTTGAGGAAATACGCGCTGGCCAGGCCGCTGATGCCGGCCCCGATTACGGCGATACGTTGTGGTGTCGAAGTCATAGTCTATAGGTATGGTGTAGGCCGTTTTTCTACCGGCGTGCTAATATTACTACTAGCCAAACCAAAATGCTACTGATTAGTAGCTAATTTTTACCAATGAGTATCTTCAACAAATTAAGCTTTAAGAATCAGGCATTTAAGTTGCGCGAGCATGCCATCCTCGACGCGACCACGTCTGTGCTGAGTAGCAAAGGCTACGATCTGATGACGATGGACGACGTTGCCGGTGCGGTCGGCATCTCCAAACCCAGCCTGTACAAGCACTTCAAATCGAAGGAAGAACTGGTGGGCGAGGCGCTGATCCGCCTGCTCGACGGTGCGCTCGATTTCATGCTGGAGCTCGACGCGGGACTGGGGCCGCTGGAGAAATTGCAGGCTTTGCTGGAATGGGCTTTGCGCGTGCGGCTGGAAGGCGGTCTGCCTTTCCTGCCTTCGACCAGCGCCCATGTGCGCGACATGCTGATGCGCAACGTGAAATATATGATGAAGGTGCTTAAGCTGAACCGCCAGCTGGAAGCGCTGGTGAAGCAGGCGCAGCAACAGGGTTTGTTGAATCCTGAGCTGCCCAGCGATGTGATTTTGTTCAGCTACTACGCGCGTACCTGCGATCCGGCGGTGGAGTATTTGCAGAAGTTCAGCAAGATGTCGACCGAAGACATCGTCAGCAATATGCTCAAAGTCTGCTTCCAGGGGCTGCGCTAGGGCAGCCGCCGGGGCTTGCGCATTGCGCTGGTATCAGAAACCCAGATCGGCCAGCAGGTCGTCCACATCGTCCTGCTTGAGCGCGATGCCGCCCGCTGCGCCCGGGCCGGCCAGCAATTCGTCCTTGTTGATGCGGGTCAGCGCGCCCGGCGGCGCAGCGTCGATCAGCAGTTTCAGCAAGTCGTTTTCCGTGCGTTCCAGTACCGACACCACTTTCTTGATCAACTGGCCCGTCAGGTCCTGGAAGTCCTGCGACAACATGATGTCGGACAGTGCCGCGTGGGTGATGTCGTAGCCTTCGCGCGCCTGCGCCAGATAGCTAAGCGTCTGCGCCATCAACGTCTTCATCTGTTCCGGCACCTGGGTATCGCCAGCCATGGCCTGCCATTGCTGCTGCAACTGCAGCGCATCACCGGCCAGTGCATCCTGGATGGGCTGCACATGTTCTACCTTGTTCAGCACCGTATTGGCGGCCCGCTCGGTCAGCTCGCCGATGTGTACCAGACGTTCGCGCGCCGAAGGCAGTTCGCACACGGCATCGGCCAGCGCTTCGTCGGCCCCCAGTTCGCACAGCGCATCGTGCAGATCGCGCACGATCAGACCTAGCCGGCTGAAGACGGCAGCGTTGTTGGTCGTTGGTACAGCGGAGGTTTTAGTCCCGATCATGCCAGCATCCTTCATATTGAACTTGTTGAGGTGGCCTCAACGCAGGCGGGTAGTTATCACCCTGATCATCAATATTATCCTGCGGAAACCACAATAGGCGCAATAATGCGCCAATTCAACAAATAATTCAATAAATTTGTTGGATTTAACTGATTTGCATTGTCGTTTGTGAGGCGGGGAAGCGAATCTGTATGCACAAGCCGCGGCCACCGGCCCCATCGCCGAGGCTGATGCTGGCGCCGTGCATTTCCGCGATCTGGCGTACGATGGACAGGCCCAGGCCGCTGCCGGGCTGGCTGGCGTCGGCCAGCCGCACAAAGCGCTCGAACACCCGTTCGCGCATGGCGGCAGGAATGCCGGGCCCGCTATCGCTGATTTCCAGCAGGGCGTGTTCCTGTTGCATGCCGCAGCGTATCTGTATGCTGCCGCCCGCCGGCGTGTAGCGCATCGCATTCTCCACCAGATTGCGCAGCAGGATGGGGATGGCATCGGCATTCAGTGCGCAGACGGCAGGTTCCAGCTGCACGTGCAGGCTGAGCTGATGGCGGGCGGCCGCCTCGCGCCAGCCGGGCAGGGCTTCGCCTATCAGCGTCGCCAGATCGCGCAGCTCCAGCCCCTTGCTGCGCTGGTACAGGGGATCGAGCCGCGACAGCGTCAGCAGCTGATCGACCAGCCGGCTGGCACGGTCTACGCTGACGCCTAGCGCGGCGAGAAATTCTTCCCGCTCGGCGTCGTTGCGGGCGCGCTGTATGACTTGCAGGCTGGTCTTGATGGCTGCCAGCGGCGTGCGCAATTCGTGCGCGGCATCAGCCGTGAAGCGCTGCTCGCGTTCCATGGCGCGCCGCACCCGCTCGAACAGACGGTTGATGGCCTCCAGCAGGGGCAGGGCTTCGCGCGGCACGCCGGCCAGGCTGACGTCGGCCAGATCATTGGGTGTGCGGCTGGCTACTTCGCCCGTGCTTTGCTGCAGGCCGCGGAACAGGCGCTGCACACTCCACCAGATGGCCAGCGCGGCCAGCGCCACCAGCGCCAGCGCAAAGCCGCTCAGCTTGTAGGCGAAACGGTGCGAAATATCCTTGCGGTGGGTGACGGGTTCGGCCACCTGTATCTGCAACTGGCCGCTATTGCTCCAGCTGGCGTAGACGCGCTGGCGGCCATCCGGCCCGTCCAGCCAGCGCATACCGCTATGGGCTTGCGGCCAGATGGGCTGGTCCGGCGCGCCGGGATTCTTGTACAGCAGCCGGCCATGAACGTCCCAGATCTGGTACAGCAGGTACTGGCGGTGGTTGCGCTCGGCCGGCACGGCCACGATGATGGGCGAGGCGCTGCCATGCTCGCGTACTTCGTATTCGGCCAGCGACAGCAGCAGATGGGCGGTTTCCTCCAGCGACTGGTCGAACAGTTCCTGGCTCTCGTAATCGGCTTCCACATACACGATGACGGCGCTGAGCGCCCACAGGGCCAGCGTCAGGCCGATCAGCCAGCGGAACAGCGCGTTGCGCAGCGACCAGACGGAAGACTTGCTCATGCGGCGGCACCGCCTTGTTGATCCAGCGGCTTGTCGATGCAATAGCCGATCGCATGCGCGGTACGGATCAGGGTGCGGCCCAGCTTCTTGCGCAGATGGTGGATGTGTACCTGGATGGCATTGCTTTCCACTTCCTCGCCCCAGCCGTACAGGCTCTCTTCGAGCTGCAGCCGGCTCAGGATGCGGCCACGGTTTTCGATCAGCGTCAGCAGGATGCTGTATTCGCGCAGCGTTAGCGGTATGTCGACGCCAGCTTTACTCACATGGCGCTCGGCCACGTCGATGACGATATCGCCATGGATCAAGGTAGTGCGGCTGCGCCCACTGGCACGCCGCGCCGCGCTACGGATGCGCGCGGTCAGCTCATCCAGATCAAATGGCTTGATGATGAAGTCGTCGGCGCCGCCATCGAGGCCGGCAATCCGGTCAGGGATCTGGTCGCGCGCCGTCACGATCAGGATGGCGCCTTCGTAGGCACTGGCACGCAGGGCGGCCAGCACGCTCATGCCGTCCCGGTCTGGCAGGCCCAGATCGAGCAGCACGCAGCCGTACTGGTGCAGCCGGGCTGCCGTCAGCGCGCTTTCGCCGCTGCGTACCCAGTCCACCGCATAGCCGCCCTGTTCCAGCCCGATCTGGGTGGCCCGGCCGAGCTGCGGATCATCTTCTGCCAGCAATATCCTCACGTTGCGCTCCTGATCTGATCGACACGATGATGCTAGTTCCCGCTTGTTAAGAACTTCTTAACAACTGGATTTCACTATGCCGCCATCGTTCACCCGTCCGGCTGTCTTATGAAAACCACGTCATTTTGCATGAAATTATCGCGTAAGAGTGTCTTTACGGCAATTCTGCTGCCCACCATGGTGTTAGCCCCGCTGGCTGCGCAGGCAGAATCCCAGCCGGCCGAACAAATCCGCATCAGCGCGGCCGAGCGTGGCCGCAGCGGTATCAGCACGGCGGTCGCCGTGGCGGCGAACTACGTAGCATCGGCCCATGGTGGCGCCAACGATCTGGCGCTGGCAGGTACGGTGGTGGCGCCACCGGCCTTGCTGGCCGTGGCCAGCACTGCTTATGCGGGCGTGGTGCAGCAACTGCACGCGAGCAGCCTGCAGACGGTGCGCCAGGGGGCGCCGCTGCTGACCATGCATAGCCAGGCCTGGCTGGAAGTGCAGCGCGACTATCTGCAAGCTGCCACCCAGGCCGCGTTGGCCGAGGCAAAAGCCCAGCGCGACACCGCCTTGCATGCGGATGGCATCATCGCTGCGGCCCGGCTGGAAGAAAGCCGCAGCGCCGCCATGCTGGCCCGTCTGGCTGCCGACGAGCGCGCCCAGGCGCTGCGCGCGGGCGGCTGGGATGGCCGCGCCATCGAGGCCTTGCTGCGCAGCCGCGCGCTGACTCCCGAGCTGGTGCTGCGTGCACCGCGCGCCGGTACGGTGCTGGAACTGTCCGCCGAGCCCGGCGCCCGGCTGGAAGCAGGCATGCCGGTGGCCCGCATCAGCCGCAGCGGCCCGCTCTGGATAGAGTTGCAGGCCAGCCGTATGCAGGCCGAACGCTTGCGCGTAGGCGAAGTACTGCAGGTGCAGGGCTGCGGCAGCGCCCGCGTGATTGCGGTCGGCAGTGCCGTGCATACGGCCAACCAGAGCGTGCCCGTGCGCGCCGAGCAGGTGGGCAGTAGCGATTGTCTGAAGCTCAACGCTTATGTGGAAGCGCGCATGGCGCCCAGCAGCAAGACGGGTGCGGCGCCGGCGCAAGGCGTGCTAGTGCCGGCGGCTGCACTGGTGCGGCGCGGTGCGGAGACTTTTGTCTTCGTGCAGAACGCTGGCGGTTTTATGGCCACGCCAGTGCAGGCGGTACAGGCCGGCGCCGATCTGGTACGCATCAGCGGCAAGGTGGCGGCCGGTGATGCCGTCGCCGTCAAGGGACTGGTGGTGCTCAAGGGGAGCTGGGCGGGACTGGGCAATGAGGGCGCCGCTGCGGCGCCGGCTACAGCTAGTAATGCGGCTAGCAGCGCGGCTGCCAGCGCCGGAGCTAAATGATGCTGGCCCGTCTGATAGCCATGTCGCTGGCACAGCGGCTGCTGGTGCTGGTGCTGACCGTGCTGCTGATGGCAGCGGGCGTGCGCGCCTTCCGCAGCCTGCCTATCGATGCCTTCCCCGACGTATCGAGCACGCAGGTGAAGATCATCATGAAGGCGCCCGGCATGACGCCGGGCGAGGTGGAAAACCGCATCGTCGCGCCTATCGAACAGGAGCTGCTGGGCATACCCAAGCAGGTGATGCTGCGCTCGCAGTCGAAGTATGCGATCGCTGATATCACGCTGGATTTTGAAGAAGGCACGGATGTGTTCTGGGCCCGCCAGCAGGTCAGCGAACGGCTGTCCGGTGTGATGAAGGACTTGCCACCGGCCGTCAGCGGCGGTCTGGCGCCTATCACCACGCCGCTGGGTGAAATCTTTATGTTCACCATCGAGGGGCCGTTGAGCCAGATGGAAAAACGCAGCCTGCTGGACTGGGTGATCCGGCCGCAACTGCGTAACATTCCCGGCGTGGCCGATGTGAATGCGCTGGGTGGCTTGGTGCGCAGTTTTGAAGTGGTACCCGATCTGGCCGCACTGGCGGCACGGCGTATTTCGCTGGCCCAGTTGCAGCAGGCGCTGGAAATGAATAACCGCAGCGATGGCGCTGGGCGGCTCAGCGATGGTGAAGAATCGCTGCTGATCCGCAGCGATGGCAGCGTACGTACGTTTGATGATGTGCGTGCCATCGTGGTGCGCAGCACGGAAGGCCAGGTCGTCACGCTGGGGCAGGTGGCCAGTGTGCACGAAGGCCAGCTCACGCGCTATGGCGCGGTCACGCAGAATGGCGCGGGCGAAGCCGTGGAAGGACTGGTGCTGGCCATGCGTGGCGCCAATGCGCAGCAGGTGCTGGAGCAGGTACGCAGCCGGCTGGCCGAACTGGCGCCCACGCTACCCAAGGGCACTACCATCAGCCCTTTCTATGACCGTGGCAACCTGGTGGCGCGCGCCGTCAATACGGTGGTCAAGGCACTGGCCGAAGCCACGGTGCTGGTAGTGGTTCTGCTATATGTTTTCCTTGGCAATGTGCGCTCGGCGCTGGTGGTGGCCTGCATATTGCCGCTGGCCGCGCTGGGCACGTTTGTGCTGATGCAGAGTTATGGTCTGAGCGCCAATCTGATGTCGCTGGGCGGTCTGGCCATCGCCATCGGCATGCTGGTCGATGCGGCGGTGGTGGTGGTGGAGAATATCGAAGCCCATGGCGACGGCGGTGCGCGCGGCATGGCGCGGCTGCATGTGATCTATCGGGCCGTGCGCGAAGTGGCGCTGCCCGTCACGGCCGGCATGCTGGTGATCATGATCGTGTTCCTGCCGCTGCTGTCGCTGCAGGGACTGGAAGGCAAGCTGTTTGCGCCGGTGGCACTGACGATTATCTTTGCACTGGGCGCGTCGCTACTGTGTTCGCTGACGGTGATTCCGGTGCTGGCGTCGCTGCTGATGGGCAGCCACCAGCATGCCACGCCCAAGCTGGTGGCCTATCTGGAACAGGTGTATGCACGCTGGCTGCAGCGCGCGATGGCGGCGGAAAAGCAGGTGCTGGCGGCCGCCGGTGTCGCGCTGCTGCTGGCTGTCGGGCTGTTCACGGTGGTGGGTAAATCCTTTATGCCCACGCTGGACGAGGGCGACATCATCATGCAGATCGAGAAGCTGCCTTCCGTCAGTCTGGCCGAATCGGCCCGGCTGGATGGCGAAATCCAGCGCGCCATACTGGCCGAAGTACCCGATGTGCTGCGCATCGTCGCGCGGGCCGGCTCCGATGAACTGGGCCTCGACCCGATGGGCTTGAACGAAACGGACACCTTCATGGTGCTCAAGCCGCACGAACAGTGGCAGAGCCGTAACAAGGAAGAACTGATGGATGCGCTGCGCAAGGCTACGGCCAGCTTCCCCGGGATTAATCTGAGCTTTACCCAGCCTATCGAAATGCGCACTTCGGAAATGCTGTCCGGCGTGCGCGGCGATGTGGCCATCAAGGTCTATGGTCCGGACACCGAGCAGCTCGATGCGCTGGCCAGCCAGATCGTGCGCCAGGTACAGGCTATCAGCGGCAGCGAGGATGTGCTGACGGTGAAGAACGAAGGCGTGCAGTATCTGCAGGTGGAAGTAGACCGGCTGGCCGCTGGCCGGCTGGGCCTGAATGTGGAACAGGTGCAGGCCGATCTGCGCACGCTGATCGAAGGACGCATAGCCGGCGTGGTCGTCGAGGGCGGACGTCGCCTGCCACTGCTGCTGCGCGGCGCAGAAGGCCTGCGGCTGGCGCCGGAACGCTTCGCCCAGCTTCAGCTACCGCTGGCCGATGGCAGCGCGATTCCCTTATCGCAGTTGGCCCGCTTGCAGCAGGTCGATGGTCCCGTCAAAGTGGAGCGCGAGAACGGCAGCCGCATGGTGGTGGTGCGCGCGAATGTGCACGGGCGCGACCTGGTGGGCTTTGTGGAAGAAGCCAAGGCCCGTATCGCCAGCAGCGTCAAACTGCCTTCCGGCTATCGCATGGCCTGGGGTGGCCAGTTCGAGAACCAGCAGCGCGCGGCAGCACGGCTGGCCGTGGTGGTGCCGGTGGCACTGGCGCTGATTTTCCTGCTGCTGTTCAGCACCCTGCACAGCGTGCGCCAGGCAGCACTGGTGTTCATCAATATTCCGTTTGCCCTGATCGGCGGGGTGGTAGCGCTGGCGGCCTGCGGCGAGTTCCTGTCCGTCCCCGCTTCGGTAGGCTTTATCGCCCTGATGGGTATCGCCGTGCTGAATGGGCTGGTGATGATTACCTGCTTTAACCAGCTAGTCGCGCGCGGCGTGGCGCTGGCGCAGGTGGTGCAGCAGGGCGCCCAGCGCCGCTTGCGTCCCGTGCTGATGACGGCTTCGATTACGGCGCTGGGACTGGTGCCGCTGTTGCTGGCAACGGGCCCTGGCTCGGAAATCCAGAAGCCGCTGGCCATCGTGGTGATCGGCGGTTTGATCAGCGCAACGCTGTTGACGCTGATTCTGTTACCGATACTTTACCGGCGCTTCGGCGTGGCGCCGGCCACCCAGACAGCAGGAGCTGCCCATGAAGCCTGAACCACGATTTGATACGCTGCTGACGCTGACCCTGCCGGTGGCACTGGAAGACGATGTGCTCGATTTTCTGCTCGACCACCCGCAATGGGCGGGCGGTTATACGGTGACGGATGCGCACGGCATGGGACGCGGCATGCGCCTGAGTACCACCATGGAGCAGGTGCAGGGACGGCGCCGCAGCAAGCAGGTAGCGATAGCGGGACAAGAGCAACCACTGCGCCAGTTGCTGGCAGCGCTGGCAGCGCAGATTCCCAGTAGTGAAGTGAGCTACTGGCTGCAGCCGTTGACGGAATTCGGGAGATTGGCATGAAAAGCATGATGAAAACGCCGTTCGCGCGGTACCGGCTAAAACCGGGCGCGGGACTGTGGCTGGGGCTGGGAGTGGGAGTGGGACTCAGCCTGCAGCTGGCACTCGTTGGCGCGGCACAGGCCAGTGCCCTGAGCTTGCTGCCACCGGACGCGGTGGTGCGCCAGACGCTGGCTGAATTGCCGCAGTTGCGCGCCAGCGTGCTGGAAAGCGATCTGGCACGGGCGGACCAGCGGAAGCTGGCCGCCGGCCAGTATGAATGGACGCTGCGCGCAGGTCATAGCCAGCGCAATATCGTCGGTGGCGAGCGCTATCAGGAGCAGGAACTGGGGCTGGAACGCACCGTGCGCTGGTTCGGCAAGGCTGGCAAGGATGAAGTCATAGGCGCGCAGACGGTGGCGCTGGCCGCTACCCAGCGCGCCGACACCTGGCATGAAGCAGGAAGGGCCTTGCTGGCCGACTGGTTCGACGCCTTGCGCGAGCAGGTGGCAGTAGCGCGCTGGCAGGAGCAATTGCAGGTGGCGCAGCAACTGGTGGCGATGGTGGAGAAGCGCGTCAAGGCTGGTGATGCGGCCCGTCTCGATCTGCTGCAGGCGCAGGCAGAGCAGGGCCGAGTCAACGCCCAGCTACAGCAGGCCCGCCTGCGGCTGGAACAGGTGCTGGGCCAGCTACAACTCAATTACCGCGGCCTGCCACAGCCACAGGCAGGCGAACTGCCCGTGCCGGAATATGACACGGCATCGATAGAAACCCTGCAGGCCCGTATCCTCGACGACAACCATGAAGTGGAACTGGCCGAGGCTAGCGCAGCATTGGCGCAATTGCGCGCCCAGCGGCAGGACAGCGAGCGCATGCCCGACCCCACGCTGGCGCTGCGCGCCGTACGCGAACGCGATGGGCAAGAGCGTTTGCTGGGGCTATCGATTTCAATACCGCTCGGCGGCGCAGCCCGTTCGGCCGAGCGTGATGCGGCCGTCGCACGGGCTGGTATGGCACGTGAGCGGCTGGCGCTGGTGCAGCGCAAGGTCGCGGCCGATGCGCGCCGCGCTGCCACCGAAGGCGTGCGCAGTGCGGCCGTGTGGCAGACGCTGGACAAGGTGGCGCAGCAGGCACAGGAACAGGCGACCCTGATGCTGCGTGCCTATCAGGCGGGCGAGCTGCCGCTGGCCGAAGCATTGACGGGACGCCGGCTCGCGCTGGAAGCCCTGTTGGCAGCCCAGAGCGCGCAGGTGGACGCCTTGCAGGCCGAGGCCAGAGTACGACTCGATGCGCACGAAATCTGGTCGATCGACGAACCGAAACACCGCTAACCTGGCTTGGCCCTGCCGCTGGCGCAGCGGCCTAGTGCAGGCCTAGCGTGCTGCGCAACGCCTGCGCCAGCAGCATGAATTCCTTTTCCATCGCGTCTATACGCGGTTCCAGCTGGCTGCCGGCTAGGCCCTGTTCGATCTGGTTGGCCATGTCCGCCAGCGGCTGGGCATAGAAGATGGCGGCATTGCCCTTGATCGAGTGGGCCATGCGGGTAATGGTGGCATGGTCGCCTGCCGCGACGGCGGCGCGCAACGCAGCGAAATCCTGCGGGAAGATGTCCAGCGCTTGTTCGCCGATGATTTCCAGCACTTCCTGTTCGGTTTCGCGCAGCGCTTTTGCGTAGTCGAAGCTGGCCGCATCGTTGGGGCGCGGATGGTAGAGCTCCAGCACGGCGCGCAACTGGTCACGCTTGAACGGTTTGGTCAGATAGCCATCCATGCCGGCCGCCAGACAGCGTTCCTTATCGCCCTGCATGGCGTTGGCCGTCATGGCGATGATAGGGGTGCGCTGGCCCTGTTCTGTGGCGCGGAACATGCGGGTCGCTTCCAGCCCGTCGATAACGGGCATCTGCATATCCATCAGCACCAGATCGAAACGCTGGCTGGCCAGCTTGTCGAGCGCTTCGCGGCCATCCTGCGCCAGCGTGATGCGGTTGCCCCAGCGTTCCAGCAGCGTGATGGCGAGGCGCTGGTTGGAAGGATGGTCTTCCACCAGCAGGATGTCGAGCGGCGCCAGCGGGCGCGGTTCCGACGGTGTGGTGTTCTGAGTCGCTGGCAACAGCGGCTGCAGTGGTTCGGCGCCCGTGGCCAGCAGCAGCGCATTGGCCAGATCGCCCTGCAGCACCGGCTTGGTGATGATGTTGTTGACGCTGACTTCTTTCCAGCGTTCGCTACCGAGGCTGGCGGTGGGCGCCATCACCACCATCGGCACGCGCTGCGCGGACGGCAGGGCGTTGATGGCGGCTGCCGTTTCGGCGCTGTGCTGGTCGTGCAGTAGCGCGTCCAGCAGCACGCAGGCATAGTGGCTATCGGGCTGGCGCAGTAGCTCCAGCGCTGCCGCGCCACTGGCCACGGCGGTCACACGCACCTGCCACTGCTGCAGCGTATCGGCCAGAATCTGGCGGCAGCTATCATTGCCCACCACCAGCAGCACGTGCTGGTCAGTCAGTGCACCGAGGCGGCTGGACAGGCGTGGCGGCGTATCGTTTCCAGGGCAGCGGAACTGGGCGGTGAAATGGAAGGTACTGCCTACGCCTTCCTCACTGTGGACCCAGATGCGCCCGCCCATCAGCGACACCAGATAGCTGGAGATGGTCAGGCCCAGACCCGTACCGCCATAGTGGCGCGTGGTTGACGTGTCGGCCTGCTCGAAGGCTTCGAAAATGGCCTGCTGCTTGGCGGCAGGAATACCGATGCCGCTATCACGCACGGAGAAGTGCAGCGTGCCGTGGTCGTCGTCATGTTCGGCCAGATCGACGTACACGATGACTTCGCCCTGACGGGTGAACTTGATGGCATTGCCGACCAGGTTCATCAGAATCTGGCGCAGGCGCCCGCCGTCGCCCACCACAAAGGCTGGCACGTCGGGCGCGATATAGCAGCCGAACTCCAGCCGCTTGCTGTTCTCCTGCTCGGCCAGCACCTTGAGGGTATTGCCCACCATGTCCTGCAGGTCGAAGCGGGTTTCATCAATCTGCAGCTTGCCCGCTTCGATCTTGGAGAAGTCGAGGATGTCGTTAATGATGGTCAGCAGCGCTTCGGTGGACGATTTGCTGATGGTCAGATACTCGCGCTGTTCAGGCGTCAGGTTGGTATCGAGCGCCAGTTCCGTCATGCCCAGGATGCTGTTCATCGGCGTGCGGATCTCGTGGCTCATATTGGCCAGGAAGTCGCTCTTGGCGCGGGTGGCGGCTTCCGCCGCTTCCTTGGCCAGCAAGGCTTCGCGTTCGAGGTTCTTGCGCTCGGTGATGTCGGCGATGGTGCCTACCAGTCCCGCCACTTCGCCATCGGGACGGGTCAGCAAGGCCTTCTGGTAGATGCCTTCGCGCTGGCGCCCATCGGCCGTGGGGATCAGCGCTTCGAAGCTTTGCAGCGCTTCGCCGGCGAACAGGCGGCTGTCGTAGGCGTCGTGCATGGCTGCGCCATCCGGCGTCAGCAGATCGAATACGGTCTTGCCCAGAATATCGGCCCGCTTGACGTTGAAGAACTGCTCGAACGCCGGGTTGACCTGCTGGTAGCGGCGCTGCGCGTCCTTCACGTAGACGGGCAGCGGAATGGCTTCGAACAGCTCTTCCACGAAGTGCAGCTGCTCCTGCAGGCGCTGCATCAGTGCGTGGTGGGCCGTGATGTCCGTGCGGATGGCGACATACTGATAGGGCTTGCCGCCCTCGTCGAGGAAGGGCACGATGGTGGCGTGTACCCAGTACAAGCTGCCGTCCTTGGCGCGGTTGCAAACCTGGTTGTCCCACACCCGGCCCGAACGTATGGTCTCCCACATATTGGCGAAGAACTCTTTCGGGTGGTAGGTCGAGTTGATCAGGCGGTGGTTGGAGCCTATCAGTTCCTCGCGCGTATAGCCGGACACGCTGCAGAAGCGTTCATTGGCGTAGGTGATGCAGCCATCCGGGTCGGTAATGCTGATGATGGCATGCTGGTCCATCGCGAACTTCTGGTTCTCCAGTGCGCGCTGGGCCTGGCGCAGGGCCTGCTCGCCGGCGCGGCGCTGCTGCACCAGCTCGTTAATCAGCTCCACCACATCATACAGGTCGCCGCTACGGCCATCGGCACCGGCGGGATCATCCTGCAGTGCCTGCGCGGTCTCGCGCAGCAGGGCAATGGCGCTTTCGCGTCTGGCCAGTTCCTGACGCTGGCGCGAATTGGCCTCGGTCAGTTCGCGCGAACTCAGTTCCAGGCTGCGCGTGCGCAGGTCGAGGTCGCGATCATACTGCTCATAGGTGCGCACCACGCGCTCGAACAGTTCGCCCATCCCTTGCAGGCCACGGCGCACGCTTTCGGGCAGTTCGGAATTGCCGCCCAGCGCGTGCGCAGCGTCCAGAAACGCTTGCAGTTGCTGGCTATCCTCGATGCCCGTGGTGCGCTTCAACTGGCGCAGGAATGTCTTATGCTGCAATGCTAGGCTCCCCCGATGGCCGCTGCCGGTCCATGCTTATGCGCGCTCGCTGATGGTGGTAATGGTCATGGTCTGGTTGTGTACTTCGCACGCCACGCCCGGTGCAAACGGCGTAATTTCGCCATACGAGTAGAAGCCGGTGGCGTGGGCCTGTTTGCCCAACCTGGCCGTGACGGCCTCGATTTCCTCTTCCACGCGGTCGCCCATGACCAGCTTGCGGCCCACGCAGGACACCAGCAGCGCCAGATGGGGCGTGGCCGGCTGCTGCATTTCGATGGTTTTTTCCGCCGCCACTTCGGCGCCGTCGATCAGCGCATCGGTGGACGCCTGCATCAGGCGCAGGAAGCCGCCCTGATGGATGGCGCCTGCCAGCAGCAGCGAGCCATTGGCTTCGTCGATGCCGAGGATGGTGCGGATCAGGCCGACTTCGGACAGATCGTCGCCCAGCATCTCGAACGGGAACAGCAGGCCCGAAGCGGGCAGGTCGCGTGCATAATCACCCAGATAGCGCTTGTACACTTCCAGTGCCGGTTCGTTATCAAGTTCATACAGCAGATTGCCTTCGCAGCGCGTCACGCAGCGCGCCGGGCCGAACGCGCGCCAGCCGCCGAAGAAACCATGGCCGATCTGCAGCTGGGCGCCGGCCAGCCCCACGGCCACCACGGCGCGCGGCGAAATGCCATCCTTGCCTATGGTCCAGGTCTGCTGGAAAGCGCCATTGTCACCGGCCAGACCGCCCATGATGGGCAGGCTGGAGCCCAGTGCTGCCGTCATGCCGGCCACCAGCGCGCTGCCGTTGACGGCCACGCCGGGCGCAAACACCAGCACCGCGCGCAGATCTGGCTGGGCCAGTGCCTTGCCGACCCGCTGGCCAGCAGCATACGAAGCTTCCATGCCGGTCAGTTCGGTGGCCGCTGCCAGCACGCGCGCATGCTGGAAATGTACGGCCGTGACGACAGCGCTATTTTCCTGCACGCAGGCGCCATTGATTTCGCCGGCAGTCGAGCAGCCTATCAGCTGCGCGGCCGGAAACGTGGCCTGTAGCTGGGCCGTCAGCTGCTCCGCCGCGCCGCTGCCGCTAAAGAACTGCGGCGCGGCGAACACCAGCACCAGTTGCGGTGCGATGGCACTCAGCGGTGCGAGTGCGGCGGCGACGTCGTCGCCCGGTTTGAAGCTGGCTTGCTGGATCTGCATGGCGAGGCTCGCTAGACTAGGGGTGGCTGGGTTCGTTGAAATCGTCGCTGTCGCAGCGGTCTATGCCTATCTGCTCGCGCACGCGCAGCACCTCGTCCCAGACTTTGAGGAAGGCATCGACGCAGTCGGGATCGAAATGGTTGCCGCTATTGTCGATCAGGAAATCGCGCGCCCGATCGAGCTCCCACGCGCGCTTGTAAGGCCGTGCCGAAGTCAGCGCATCGAATACATCGGAGACCGCGACGATGCGGCTGAACAGGGGAATTTCCTTGCCGCGCAGGCCACGCGGATAGCCGCTGCCATCGAACTTTTCGTGGTGGCACAGGGCGATCTCGGCGGCCGCATCGAGTATCGGCGAAGGGCTGTTGCTGAGGATGGCGTAGCCGATTTCGGCATGCTGCTTCATGATGAAAAATTCTTCGGGATTGAGCCGCCCCGGCTTCAGCAGGATGTGATCGGGGATGCCCACCTTGCCGATATCGTGCATGGGGGCCGCTTCCAGCAGCAAAGTCTGATCGGCGGCGCTCAAGCCCATCTGCGCGCCCACCAGTTTGGCGATATGGGCCATGCGCAGGATGTGGTTGCCCGTTTCGGGATCGCGGTATTCGGCCGCGCGGCTCAGCCGTACGATGGTATCGCGTTCGCGTTCGATGATGGCACGTGTGGCCTGCGCCACTTCTTCGGACAGCAGGGCGGCGCGGTCGCTCAGCAGGCGCTGGCTGCGCCGCATGGTGGCCATGTTGCGGATACGGGCGATGAATTCGCTCTTGTCGACCGGCTTGTTGAGGAAGTCGGTCGCACCGGATTCCAGCGCTGCCACGCGCACCTGTTTCTGGTCGTTGGCGGTAATCATGATCACTGGTACATCGCGCATATGCGGCATGCGGGCGATGCGCTTGACCACTTCGATGCCATCCGGCGCCGGCATCATGTAATCGACGATGACGATGTCGGCGCCATGCTGTTCGCACCAGTTCAAGGCATCGGCCGAGACACTGAAGCACAGCGGGTCCAGTCCGTCGATGCGTGCAACGAAATTCTTGAACAGGGAGAGGTTAATCTCCGAATCATCGACAATGACGACGGAAAGCTTCATAGGTCCAGACAAAAGTAAAAAGACGGCCAAACTACCTTGTTGCACCACGAATATAGATGGTGGCTTCTAAATTAGCAATGGCTGCAGGAAATATAAGCGGAGGGCGTGCGCCAGTGTTGCGCGCTGATGCAGGAAAGCGCCGTGGCGCGGCGTTCCCGGGGCGGCCAATCTTGATCTAAGGCGTCTGGTGGCGCACGGCCTGATGGGGCTGGCCCTGATGGTCTATGGCCAGATAGCTATAGCCACTAGCTTCGAGATAGGCTAGCCCCTGTTGCTGTTTTAGCATGGCGATGGTGCTCACGCCGCCAGCGACAATGGCCAGCGGCGCGAGTATCGTCACCGAGCGCCAGTAGCGTACCGGCTGGCCATCGCGCGGATCGAGAATGTGGCAATAGCGCTGGCCATCGAGCTCGAAATAGCGCTCGTAATCGCCACTGGTGGTGAGCGCGCCCTGCAGTACGGGGATGCTGGCCACCAGACGGTCGCGCTGGCGCGGGTCCTGTATGCCGATCTGCCATGGTGTGCCGTTGGGGCGCGGGCCGAGGATGCGGAAGTCGCCGGCCAGGTTGACATAGCCATGCTGCACGCCATGCTGGCGCAGCACATCAGCGGCGCGGTCGGCCGCATATTCCTTGCCGAAGCCGCCGAAGTCCAGCTGCATGCCGGCCTGCGGCAGGTAGATGCTGGCGCCGTCACGCTGCACGCGCGGCCAGCCTATCCGTTGCAGACACTCGGCTAGCCGGGCCGCATCCGGCAGGCGCGGCTGGCGGAAGTCCCAGGCCTGACGCAGCACGCCCGAAGTGAGGTCGAACAGGCCGGCGCTATGCTGGTAAAGCTCGTCGGCGAACTGCAGCAGCGCCAGCGTTTCATCGTCGCACTGCACGGCGGTGCGGCCTGCGGCCTGATTGATCCTTGCCACGATGCTGTCGGGCCGATAGCGCGAGTACTTGTGTTCTATCCTGGCCACTTCCGCCATCGCGGCAGCGGCCTGCGTGCGCGCGCGCGCGAGGTCGGGCGCGGCCAGCACGATTTCGCACTGGCTGGCCATGGCGCCAAACGGCAGACGAAAGATCTCCACGCTGTCAGAACTGGCGCGTTACGGCAAACTGCACTATGCGGGCGCGGAACGGCGCCAGATTGCGGCTACCGCTGCCAAACCAGCTCCAGTTGCTACGCTGTTCATAGTGCTGGCCACGCAAGTCCACACTCCACAGGCCCAGCTTCTTGCTGACCGTCAGTCCCAGCGTGCGGGCGCCATACGCGGCCAGCCTTTGCTCTTCCGTGTAATAGCTGGCCGTGACGGGCGGATTGGTGGGAAACGGATCGGAACTGATGTCGTGCTCCACGTAGAAGTCGGCCGCGCTCTGGCTGTACAGGCGTAGCTGTGGCGTCAGGGTCCAGCCGCCTGCCAGTGGCTGAACGTACTCTGCCGTCAGCGTATGGGCGTGGATGGCGAAACTATCCTGATAGTAGCGATAGCTGAGCCGGCTGGTGCCGCCGCTGCTTTCCAGATGGTGGTTCCAGCGCAGCAGCACGGTGCTGTGCTTGCGCGTGCGCGGGCGCTGGTCGAACACTTTATAGGGATCGCTGAAGTAACCGCGTCCGCGCGAATAGCCGAACAGTAGCTGGGCCAGATCATGGGTGCTGAGTACCTGGGTCCAGCCCAGCGAGAGGTCGAGCACATTCTTGCGCTCGTTGCTGACGATCTGGTTGCTGGGGTCTATCGTATCGTGCAGGACGTTGAGGCCGGCATTCCAGGTGGTGTTCTTGTCTTCGGTGGAGAGCGTGCCGGCCAGGCTGAGGCCGCGCGACACATAGTCGGCTTCGGCCGAATAGCTGGCACCGATGGTGGCCGTGGTCAGCTCGCTGTAGTGGGTCATGCTGATGTCGCTGGCGCGGCGCTGGTCGTGCAGACGGATCAGTGCTTCCGTATGGTAGGCCGGCGAGGCTCCCGTGATGCTGTCGACGATATGGTTGGCACTGAGCGACCAGGCCTGGCCGACCGGTGTCATCAGGCTGACTTCGGGCGCTGTCACGCGCACCCGGTTGGCACCGGGCTGGCTATCCTGATAGTCGAGATATTTGAAGGCCAGCGTAGCGTTGTCGGGCGGTGCTTCAGCTTGCGCCGAGAGCAGGGGCAGGCTCAGTGCTGCGGCCAGCAGCGGGCGGCGGGAGGTGGTCTGACTCATGGCACCGCCTTAGTAGCAGCCGCAGCCGCCGCCATTGGCACCGCTGCCACCGGAAGCGCCTTCACGGCTGGAATAAATGTGTTCGTTGAATTCATTGCCTAGGTTGTCTCCGGCAAAGGTCATTTCAGGTTTGGCCAGTATGCCTTTCTGCCATGGCTGCACCGGCGTGATGCCGGCGCATGCGCTTAGCAGCAAGCAGGCAGCCAGTGCGCTGCCGCGCAGAATAAGACGCTTCATGGAGCTACTCCCAGTGCAGTGGTGATCTGTTGTTCGAGTTCGGCCCTGGCCGCCTGATTGAAGCCCGCATGGACGCTGAGTACCTTGCCATCGCGTCCTATCAGCACGCTGCTGGGCATGCCTTTGATGCGATATTGCTGGGCTGAGACGCCGGCCGCATCAAAGGCGATAGTAAACTGGGCCGGTACGCTGGACAGGAAGGTGTGGGCATCTTCGGCTTTGGCATCGAGATTGACGGCAATCACCTGCAAGCCTTGCGCCGCGTATTTGGCCTGCATGGCATTCATCCACGGGAAGGATTGCTTGCATGGGCCGCACCACGAAGCCCAGAAATCCAGATACACGGTCTTGCCGCGGTAGTCAGCCAGCCGTATCGTGCCCTGTGGGCTGGCCAGGCTGAACTCCGGTGCCATGCTGCCCGCTTCCGGCTGTCCAGCATGGGCCATCGGCAGCATGCTGGACAGGGTCAGGATCAGAGCGCAAGGCTGCAGGATGGAATGGTGTCGCGGCATAGTATGCATGTGGTGTTGTGATAATGCCTATTCCCAGCGATTTTGATGCCAGAAAGGAAGAAAGGCAAGCAGCGTGGCGGCCGGCTGCAGAATTCCAACGCTGGCTGGTGTTTGCTGCATAATTTGCTGCAATAATTAGATCGACATACGTGGAGGTTGTAGATGGCAACAATTTTGGGTACAGCAAATAATGATTCCTGGACCGTGGTGCAGGCCGGGACTTTTACGCTCGATGGCCTGGGTGGGGTGGATACGCTGAATCTAGGTACCTCCAAGCAGAGTGACTATGTGATCGCCCAGCTTAGCGATGGCGCGGTGACGGTCGATAGCGTTTCCG
Organism: Pseudoduganella danionis; assembly: GCF_009720775.1. Lineage (GTDB taxonomy): Bacteria > Pseudomonadota > Gammaproteobacteria > Burkholderiales > Burkholderiaceae_D > Rugamonas > Rugamonas danionis. The sequence continues at coordinate 329,916 of NZ_WNKW01000005.1, read as the reverse complement.
GCGCCAGCGCCTCGCTGCACGCCAAGTTGTACAACATCGAAAAACTGGTGTTCAACACCGGCCGCAACAGTATCGACCTCAGCACGTATTTTGGTGACACCAGCGCGCCTACTCTGCTCAGCAGCACGCCGGCCAATGGTGCCAGCAAAGTGGCGGTCAGCGCCAATCTGGTGCTGAATTTTAGTGAAAACATCAAGTTCGGCAGCGGCACCATACAACTGCAGACTGCATCGGGTGAACTGGTGGAAACCTATTCGGCGGGCAGTAGCGCCGTCAGCATCGCCGGCAGCACCGTGACGATCAATCCCAGTGCCGATCTGGCACCTGGCAGCGGCTACAAGCTGGTAATAGGCGCCGCTGCACTCAGCGATGGCGCGGGTAATGCGTTTGCAGGGGTGACGGAAAGTTTCACCACTTTGGCGGCCAACCATGCGCCAACCGGTACGGTCACTATCAGCGGCACGCCCCAGACTGGACAGACCCTGACGGCACTGACCACGGTGGCCGATGCAGATGGCTTGGGGCTGCTGAACTACCAGTGGCTGGCCGACGGCACGACCATCAACGGCGCCACGACCAGCACGCTGCAACTGGGTGCTAGCCAGGCCGGAGCAGCGATTACCGTGCAGCTTTCCTACACGGATGGCGCGGGCTATCAGGAAAAACTGCTGAGCCCAGCGAGCGCGCGGGTGTCGGGCGTGTATATGGGTACTTCCGGCAATGATGTGTTGACGAACAGCGCCGGCAACGATCTGATCGACGGTGCTGCGGGGGTAGACAAGGTGGTGTACCACGCTAACCGTGCCAGCTACACACTGGCTGCCACCAGCACAGGCTATACGCTCACGGACCAGACGGGTGCGGAAGGCGTGGATACGCTCAGCAATATCGAACGGCTACAGTTTGCCGATACCATGCTGGCGCTCGATGTGAGCGGTATAGGTGGGCAGGCATACCGGCTGTATCAGGCAGCATTCAACCGAACGCCGGATAGTGGCGGTCTGGGCTTCTGGATCTACCAGATGGACAAGGGCATGTCACTCAATGAGGTGGCTGGCAACTTTGTCACCAGCAAGGAATTCATCGATATGTATGGCAGTAATCTGAGCAATGCCGACTTTATCGACAAGCTCTACCATAACGTGCTGCACCGCGCCGGCGAAGACGGGGGCGTAGCGTACTGGCTCAACTACATGAATAATGCCGGCGGTACCCAGGCCCAGGTCTTAGCCTATTTCGGCGAAAGTCTCGAGAACGTCACCACGCTGGCCGCGACCATAGGCCAGGGCTTCACCTACACCCCTTACGGCTAGGCCAGCGGGGCCGCGCAGTTCAGGCCTCGCCTTTCAGGAGCAGGCCGGTTTTGCTCTGCAAATCCTTGCTGATGTCGAGTGCCTGCTGCGACGGGAACTGACGCAGGATCTTCTTGGTTTCCGTATCTACCACCTTGATCACGGATGCACCGCTACTGTCGTCGATACTGAACTGCACCTCGCTGTTATCCTTGAGGTAGCGGTTAATTGCATCGACCGAGTTCTTCAGCTGGTTTTTGTCCAGCGTGACAGGGGCGGCACTCGCAGCAGGCGTGTTCTCGGCAGGAGCGGCTTGAGCAGAGGCGTGAGATGGCTCGGCTGCCTTGACATCGCTCGTCCTGGTTTGACCGTTCGGGCTAGTAATGGGAGTGAGGTTCATCGCGTGCTCTTTCTTTAAAGTGTGGCCATGCGGCTTGCTGCATCGTGTCGGAGTGGCGCAGCTTTTTTCTACCGCTTCTGTCATTGATAACGGCAGCTGGCAGAAGAATTAAAGGGTAGACAGGGCGGCGGCGCGGGTTTTTTTCGCACTAATTTAATGTGGCGGGAAGGAAATATTTATTGAAAATCAATCTGTTAGCGCACATCAGGCTTGCTGTGCAAGCGCTGCAGCAGGCCGCTACGTGCACCATGCCATAGCCTGTACAGCCGGTTGGCCGGGCTGTCGCGTAGCACCAGTACGTGGCTGCGCAGGCTGACGGCATTGCTGGACTGGTAGCTGTGCCCGGGCTGGCCGTAGCCGAATTCCACCCGCTGGCAGTGTCCGCGCTGCGCATCACACAGATAGGCCAGGGCCAGTTGCAAGATGCTGGTGCCGGCCGACAGTGCTTGCCATGCTGGTGCGGGCAGAATGTTGAACAGGTGATAGACCGTGCCGCTCTGCAGACCCAGTACCACACCGCAGCACTGCGTTCCCGCATCGATGCGGAAGCATAGCAGCAGCCCCAGTCGTGCCAGGGCCTGCATTTCGTTCGTGTCCCATAGCTGCAGCCGTCGCGCGGGCGGGCAACAGAGTTGCAGACCTTGCTCCAGCGCTGCCACCTCGGCCGGGCGTCGGATCACTTGCAACGCCAGCGTGCCGCCAGCCGCTTCGACTAACTGGCGCTGCTGGCGCTTCAGGTTGTAGCGGCGTTTGCTGCCAAGCCGGTTCAGATAATCGGCATAACTCGATGGCAGTGCCATGCTGTGGCAGCCGCGCCAGCCGTGTAGCGCGAGTGGCAGCAGCATTGATGATTGCTGGAGGTGTAGCCAGATGGCATGGTTCTGCGGCAATGCGCGATACACCAGCGCCTGCACGCGCGGGAATTCGGCCAGCAAAAAATCATGTAGCGCATCGAGCAGGGCCGCGTCGGCTGGCAGTAAGGGGCTGCTGCCCAGCAGCACTAGCTGCTGGCGTTGATACCAGCGCTGGGTGATACCAGTGGCCAGGCCCGTGTGCAAAAGCGGTATCAGGCCCAAGGGCTGGTGGTTGGCGGTGTATGCGCCATACAGGTGGAAACGCTGCTGCGGTGCGGCGCAGGTGGTAAGAAAGTCGGCGAAGGCCGGAGTCTGGTAGATGGCTTCGCTGCTATTGCTGGCGGCCGCCAGCGCTTGCCACTGCGCGCGCAAGCGGGCGTCGCCAGACTGCTGGTCAAGATTGCGGAAATAGATGAGGGAAGATGGCATGGTGGCCAGACATTCGCATATCTGGCCGATCTGCCGTTTGCGCTAGATCGAAGCGCGTGGCGCTGCGCGCTAGCAGGCCGGTGCAGGCACCGGCCGTGAGGATTATTTGTTCAGCAGCGAGTGCTTGCGGGCATAGCCGAAGTAGACAGCCAGACCCAGCAGCAGCCACACGCCGAAAGCCACCCAGGTGAAAGCGCTCAGGTAGACCATCAGCATCACGCAGAAGGCCACAGCCAGTGCCGGCACCACAGGCACGCCTGGGCAGCGGAAAGCACGCTTCAGGTCTGGACGTTTTTTGCGCATGATGATCACGGCGACGGAAACCAGACTGAAGGCAGCCAGCGTACCGATGTTGATCAGTTCGGTCAGCACATTTAGCGGCACGACGGCAGCGATCAGGCCGAAGATGATGCCAACCAGCCAGGTGGCGAAGAACGGCGTTTTCAGGCGCGGATGCACATTCGACAGACGCTTGGGCAGCAGGCCGTCGCGCGACATGGCGAAAATGATGCGGGTCTGGCCGTAAGCCATCACCAGTATCACGGTGGTCATGCCCAGAATCGCACCCAGATCGACGAAGCCGGCGAACCAGTTTTCACCGGCGTGCTTGAGCGCCAGCGAAACCGGGTGGTCGATGCCGAGGAACTGCTTGTGAGGCACAATGCCGGTCATGATGGCCGATACGATTACATACAGCACGGTACAGGCTGCCAACGAACCGATGATGCCGATAGGCAGATCGCGTTCGGGACGTTTGACTTCTTCCGCGGCCGAGGTCACGGCGTCGAAACCGATGAAGGCGAAGAATACCAGTGCCGAAGCGGTCAGCATGCCGTGATAGCCGAACGGCATGAAAGGCTGCCAGTTGGCTGGCTCGACGTGGCGGGCACCGACCAGTATGAACAGCAGTACCACGCCGACCTTGATGGCCACCATGATGTTGTTGAGGCGGGCCGACTCGCGCACACCCCAGCCCAGCATGGCCGTCAGCACCAGCATGATGCACAGGGCCGGCAGGTTGATATAGGTGGTCACGCCGGGCAGCGCGCCCGGTGCGGCTGTCAGTTCGACGGGCAGGTGCAGGCCGAAACCGGCGATCAGCGACTGGAAGTAGCCGGACCAGCCTACCGACACGGCCGACGTGGCCAGACCGTATTCCAACAGCAAATCCCAGCCTATCATCCACGCGGCCAGTTCGCCCAGCGTGGCATAAGTGTAGGTGTAGATGGAGCCAGCCACCGGCACGGTGGAGGCGAATTCCGCATAACAGAGTGCCGCAAAGCCGCAGGCAATGGCCGCAACGATGAAGGACAGCGTGAGCGCGGGGCCAGCCGTGACAGCGCCGGTACCGGTCAGAACGAAGATGCCGGTGCCGACAATGGCGCCGATACCCATCAGGATCAGGTCGAATGGACCGAGAACTTTTGCCAGGCCACTAGGTTTGCGGCTGTGGGCGATCATCTCGTCGAGATTCTTGGTGCGAAATAGGCTCATGTGACTCCAGTCTTATTGTGGTGGTTCCTTGCCCGTCGCAGCCTTGTGGGCATGGGCAACGGCAGATCATACAGCAGAAAAGCGGGCGTGGAGGGAAGTGGCTGTCTTTACAACGATGATATATCGACCAGTGATGTTGCCCAGCGTCGCAACTACGCCACAGTTCAGCTCCTTTTGGTAGGATAGGCGCTTTAACCGGAACGCAGCCATGCGGCTGTGGCGGGCAAAACCGCAGGAACAGCGTGGTGAACCATGCGCCCACGCCTGCTTGCACGCCTGTGCCAGACTGTCGTTCCCTAGCAACGCTGCCCACTATGAAAATTGTCATTGCGCCCGATTCGTTCAAAGAAAGCCTGTCTGCGCTGGAGGTGGCTAGCGAAATTGAAGCGGGTTTCCGCCAGATTTATCCGCATGCCGACTACTGCAAGCTGCCCATGGCGGATGGCGGTGAAGGCACGGTGCAAGCCCTGATCGATGCGAGCGGCGGCCAGCGCATCGTGTGCGAGGTGGCCGGTCCGCTGGGCCAGCCGGTAACGGCGTTTTATGGCCTGATGGGCGATGGCCTGACCGCCGTGATCGAAATGGCCGCCGCCAGCGGACTGGAGTTGCTCACACCAGAGCAGCGCGATGCGCTGCATGCCAGCACTTATGGCACGGGCCAGTTGATCCGCGCCGCGCTCGCTGCAGGCGCGCGTCGCTTCATTCTTGGCGTAGGCGGTAGTGCCACCAACGATGGCGGCGCCGGCATGCTGCAGGCGCTCGGCGCCCGTCTGCTCGATGGTGATGGGCAAGAACTGGCCGCCGGTGGCGCAGCGCTGGCGCAACTGGCAACGATCGACCTGGCGCAGTTTGATGCGCGGCTGGCCGAGTGCGGTTTCCAGATCGCCTGCGACGTCGACAATCCGCTGGTGGGGCCGGATGGCGCCTCTGCCGTATTCGGCCCGCAGAAGGGCGCCAGCCCGGAGCAGGTGCAGCAGCTTGACGCGGCGCTGCAGCGCTATGCTGATGTACTGGCGAGCCAGTTCGGCCAGCAGGTGGCACAGTTGCCCGGTGCCGGTGCAGGCGGTGGCATAGCTGCCGCCATGCTGGTATTCCTGCACGGCCGCATGCGGCCCGGGGTCGAGATTGTGGCGCAGGCCGTGGGGCTGGCCGAGGCCATCGCCAGTGCCGATCTGGTGCTGACGGGCGAAGGCCGCATCGATCGGCAAAGCGTGCATGGCAAGACGCCGGTAGGTGTGGCGCGGCTGGCGCAGCAGTATGGCAAGCCGGTGATCGCCATCGGCGGTTGTCTGGGCAGCGGTGTCGAGCTGGTGTACCAGCATGGCATAGCGGCCAGCGTGGCGGCAGTGAGCCGTCCGTGCACGGTGGCGCAGGCGCTGGCCGAAGCGCGGCAGAATCTGCAACTGGCGGCGCGCAATGTGGCGGCCTTGCTAAAGCTGGGGCAGGGTTTGTAGTACGCGCGCGGAGGATGTGCTAGATTTGTTTAAACGAAAATATTTTTGCCATTATGAGTGAAGCCGCAACGCAGCCTCTGCCTACGATACGGGCGCAGATCTATGCGCTGGTGTGGGCTTGCGTCGTGCCGGCGCTGATCGGTCTGGCGCTACTGGCGAATAATTTCTACGAGCGCGAACGCGACCAGATCCAGCTCGAGTCGCTGATCACGGCGCGCGCGCTGGCGCAGGCGGTGGACCGCGACCTGAATACCGGCATCACCATGGCCATGGCGCTGTCGCACGATCCCAGTCTGGACCGTGGCGATCTGGCGGCCTTCTACCAATTGGCCAGCAAAGCGCTGCGTCCTGAATTCCCTGGCCTGAACTTTGTGCTCAGCGATCGCCAGTCGGTGCAGTTGCTGAATACAGTGCGGCCTTACGGCAGCAAACTGGCGGATCCGGGCAGCTATGAGCGTATCAATCAGGTATTCCAGACTGGACGCACGCTGATTTCCGATGTCTTCATCGGCGGTGCGCTGCAGCGCCCGCTGGTGGCTGTGCACGTGCCGGTGGAACGTGAAGGCAAGGTGCTGTACGTGCTGTCGGTGGCATTCCTGCCTGAGCGGCTGGGCAAGATACTGAGCGAACAGCATTTGCCGGAAGGCCGTGTGGCCGGTATCTTCGACCGCCATGGAGTGATCGTGGCGCGCTCGCACCAGCCGGAAAAATTTGTCGGCAAATACGGTTCGCCTTCGCTGCTGGCCGGCATGGCCGACAAGGGGGAGGCAGCGCTTCGCACCACCACGCTGGAAGGTACGCCCGTGTATTCCATGTACAGCCATTCGCAGATGTCGGGCTGGGCGGTGGTGATAGGCGTGCCGCGCAGCACGGTGATGGCGGAAATGCTCGAATCGATACGCTGGATTAGTCTGGGTGTGGTGGTACTGCTCGCGCTGGGGATTACCGGTGCGTGGTACTTCGCCCGCAGGATAGAGCATTCCGTGCGCGACCTGTCAGTCGCCGCCAGCGCGCTGGGCAAGGGCGGCCGGCTGCAGCAACTGGTGCGCAAACCGCAGTTCCGTGAAGCGGATGAAGCCATGCAGACGCTGCAGGCAGTGGAAGCGGAATTGCAGCATTACCGCCACCAGCTCGAAAGCGCCATCGAGGCCCGCACGCATGAACTGCAGCTGGCACGGCGCGCTGCCGTCGACCGCGAAGCCCGCACCCGCACCGTGATCGATAACGTGGGTGATGGCATCATCACCATGACGGCCGATGGCCGCATCGCTTCGTTCAACCGTGCTGCCAGCAGCATCTTTGGCTATAGGGCGGAAGAAGTGATGGGGCAACAGCTGACCATGCTCATGCCCGAGTCCATGCGCGCGGCCCATGAGGCCGGCGTGGCGCGCTATCTGGCCGGCTTCGTGCCGACAGTGGTGGGGCGCAATAACATCGAGCTGCAGGGCTTGCACAAGAATGGCCATACCTTTGTGCTGGAATTGTCGATCCGCGCGCTGTTCGTGGAAGGCCAGCATCTGTTCGTGGGCATCGTGCGCGATGTGACGGAGCGCAAGCGGGCAGAACGCGAGCTGCGCCAGGCCATGGAACAGGCTCAGATCGCCAGCGCTGCCAAGGATGTGTTCGTGGCCAATATGAGCCATGAGTTGCGCACGCCCATGAATGCCGTGCTGGGCATGGCCCACCTGCTGGCAACGACGGGACTGACGCCGGAACAGGGGCGCTATCTGGAAATGATACGGGCGTCGGGCCAGTCCCTGCTGGGCATCCTCAACGATATTCTGGATTTCTCCAAGATGAGCGCGGGGAAAATCGAAGTTTATCCGGCGCCGTTCGATCTCGACGAAGTGCTGCATGCACTGGCCAGCATCATGAGCATCAATGTGGGCGAGCGCAATCTGGAGCTGTCGCTGGGGGTTGCGCCCGATGTGCCGCGCGCGCTGATAGGCGATGCGCTGCGGCTGCAGCAGATACTGGTCAACCTGACGGGCAATGCCATCAAATTTACCGAACAGGGCGAAGTGGCCGTGTTGGTGGAGCGGGCTGAAGTGCCGGGTGCTGCGGTCCAGCTGCGTTTCACCGTGCGCGATACCGGCATAGGCATGACGGATGAACAGCTGGCCCGTTTGTTCTCGCCGTTTGTGCAGGGCGACCTGTCCACCACGCGGCGTTTCGGCGGCACGGGGCTGGGCCTGACCATTTCCAAAGGCCTCATCGAATTGCTGGGCGGCGGGGTGGAGGTGAGGAGCAAGCCCGGCCTGGGCAGCACCTTCCAGTTCACGCTGCCGTTCCAGCTATCGGCCCAGAGCGGTCCTAACCGCTCGGCCCAGCCGCGCCATCTGCTACTGGTCGACGATAACCCCAGCAGTCTGGCCGCGCTAGAAATGACGCTGGCCGCATGGGGCTGGACCAGCGTCAGCGTGGGCAGCGGGTCGGAAGCGCTGGCCCATCTGTGCAGCGGTGTGCGTTTCGATGTTGTGCTGGTGGACTGGCAGTTGCCCGACATGGCAGGACCGCAGCTCATAGGCGCCGTGCGGCAGGAGTTTGCCGTGCCGCTGATCTGCATGGTCAACGCTTTCGGCCGCAGCAAGCTGACGCTGGAAATGAGCGATGCTGCTGCGCCTGAATTCCTCACCAAGCCGGTCACCGCTTCCAGCCTGTTCGACGCCGTGCAGACGGCACTGGCGCCGGCGACGAGCGAAGTGGTCAGCACACCGGCGCCGCCGCAACTGCTGGCAGGTGCGCGCCTGTTGCTGGCGGAAGATAATCTGATCAATCAGGCGGTGGCCAAGGGCATATTAGAGCAGGCCGGTGCACAGGTCACGGTGGCTGCCAATGGCGAAGAAGCGCTAGACTTGCTGCGTAGCGGCGAAAGCTTCGATCTGATTCTGATGGACGTACAGATGCCGAAAATGGATGGTTACACGGCGACCCGGGCGATCCGGCGCGAACTACGTTTGCACTTGCCAGTGCTGGCCATGACGGCCGGTGTGATGGCTTCCGAACGTGAGCAGTGCGTGGCGGCCGGCATGGATGACTTTATCGGCAAGCCGCTCGATGTAGAGCAGATGATGTCCACCATATTGCGCCACCTGCCTGCTGCCTGACGAGGCGCCGCCCGCTTGGGGCAGCGCCTGAGCCGCGTTTAAAACTCTTCCCACTCGTCTTCCGCCGCTTTGCTGGCCGACCGGCTGGCTTTGCCTGCACTGGCGCTGCTGGCGCTACTGCTGGCCTGTGCTGCCGGTACACTGGCTTTGATGGCGGCCCGGGCAGGGCGGGCAATCGCGCTGCGCCGGGCCGGCGCGGTGCTGGCCGCTGCCGGTGCGCTGGCGCGGGCAATGCCGTGGCGCTGGGTATCGCCAGCGATCTGGAACACAGCCACCATCTGCGCCAGATTGGCGGCCTGTTCCTGCATGGCTTGTGATGCAGCGGCGGCCTGTTCTACCAGTGCGGCATTCTGCTGGGTCACATTGTCCATCTCGGCCACGGCCTGGTTGATCTGCTCTATGCCTATTTCCTGCTCGCGCCCCGCTTCGCTGATTTCGCTGATGATGGAGGTGACGCGGCCCACGCTGCTGACGATTTCATTCATGGTGCTGCCGGTCTCGTTGACCAGCGCGCTGCCGCTGCCCACTTTTTCCACCGAGTCGGTGATCAGTGCCTTGATGTCCTTGGCTGCAGCGGCCGAGCGCTGGGCCAGATTGCGCACCTCGGTGGCGACCACGGCAAAGCCGCGCCCCTGTTCGCCGGCCCGCGCTGCTTCTACTGCCGCATTCAGCGCCAGAATATTGGTCTGGAAGGCAATGCCATCGATGACGCCTATGATGTCGGCGATCTTGTCGGACGATTCCGTAATCGACCCCATGGTATCGACTACCCGGCTGACCAGCTCGCCACCCTTGATGGCAATCTCGGAGGCCGAGGTGGCGAGCGCACTGGCCTGACGTGCATTTTCCGAATTCTGCCGCACGGTGGAGGTGAGTTCTTCCAGCGAGGACGCGGTTTCTTCCAGACTGGCGGCCTGCTGTTCGGTGCGGCGCGACAGGTCCAGATTGCCGGCGGCGATTTCGCTGCTGGCCGTGGCGATGGCGTCGCTGCCCTCGCGCACACTGCGTACCGTGCCGGCCAGACGTTCCTGCATATGTTTAAGGCCGACCATCATGGCGCCCATCTCGTCGTCGCGGCTCTGGTCGATCTGGTTGGACAGATTACCTTGCGCCATGGCTTCGAAGTGGGTGCGCGTCTCATCGAGCGGATGCATGACGGCGCGCAGCAGCATCAGGCCGGACACGCCGGCCAGCCCCAGGCCGATGACCACGGCGACTATCGACAGCATCATGCTGCGCGAATAATCGGCCTGGCTTTCCGCATAATGTTTGCCTGTGATATCGAGCTGGTAGGCGGTGAGTTTTTCATTGCCTTCTATGTAGAGGCGGAACAGGCGGGTGATCTCGCCCAGCATCAGACGGCGGATTTCGTCCTGATTCTTGTCCGTCAGTGCCTTGATCGCGGGCTGCAGACCTTCCTTGATCAGCGCCTGGCGGTTGGCTTCCGCCTTGTCGGCCAGTTCTTTTTCGCCAGGCCCGAACGGCAGTGTCAGATAGCTCTTCCAGAATTTCTCGTTACCGTCGATGAAATCCTGCGCCTTTTTGAGTGGGTCTTGCGAAGCCGCATTATCGAGATCGAGTGCCACCCGGTCCAGCGATAAGCGGGCACGGTCGAGCTGGATTTGCGATTCGTAGATGGCTTTCATGGAAACCATGGAATTGCCATACACGTCCTTCAGGATCTCGTTGCTTTTTCGCAACTCGAATATCCCGCGCGCGCCAAGAAACAGCATCAGCAGGGCTAGCAAAGCGATGGTGCCGGTGAGACGGGTACGGATGGTAAGCCGGTCAAACATAGAGTTCTCCGTGTTTAGTGGGAACGGGCGCGCCCCAGCAGCGCTCTGGCCTGGCTGGGTGTTCCTGTGGCGCTTGCGTAGTATTACTTAGGCTAAAGGAGTCGTTGTCAAATTACAAGAACTGCTTACCATCATTTTGAAAGCTGAGCTCAGCTTGGGCTGGCAGGCTCATCATGGAGGGGGCGTAGCGCGAGGCCGAGCGCTTCCAGCCGGGCTGGTCGCAGCAGGCCGAAGTTGTAGAAGCCCAGTTCACGTATGCCTAGCTGGGCGAGCTGGTCCAGGGCCTTGGTTAGCTGGGCGCCGTCAGCCAGATCAGGTGGGCCGGGGCGCAGGATGGCGCGCAGTTGCGCGCTGCCGCCGAGGCGGCGTATGCAGTCCCAGGCGTCGCTGGCGACGGCAGCGGCATCGGCTTCGTAGAACGGTACTTCTATCCAGTCGGCTATCTGGGCCAGTGCTGCCAGATCCATGCCTTCCAGCCAGTTGCTGGCGGTGGGGCGCTGTACGGTGGCGATCACGGCCAGCTCAACCTGCGGCGGGATGGCTGCACGGATAGCGCCCACCAACTCCGTCACACGACGCTGGCGCAGCCTTAGCCATTCGGCCAGCGCAGGCATAGCCAGCAGGTCGGCCTGCAACCATGCTTGCGCCTGTGCAGGCGTGGCATCCACGGGCGCTTGCAGATACTGGTCGACGCTACGTGCTATCGAAGCGCGCAGGCTGTCCATGTTCAGCCCATGCTGGCGGCCCGCGGCCATGCAGGCGTCGCAGAAGCACAGGCTCAGCATGGTATCGAGCCAGACGTTGCTGCGCACTTGGGCAAACTCGTGATGGTAGCCATGGGCAAACGGTAGCCAGCCCGGCGTTTCCAGTACCAGCGAATGCACGCCTTGTGCGGCGATGTCACGGCACAGATTGACGGCATAGGCGAACACGGCATCGTGCATGGGGCACAGGCTGTAAACATAGCCATCGCTGAACACATTGCGTGCCGTGTATTGCGGATGCAGCGCGCCGAGCCGGCTGTTATGCAGCAGCACGGTCCATGCGTGCACCGCCAACTGAGCGTCGGCCACCAGCTCGGGCAGCACGCGGCGCATGGCCGGATCAGAATGGGCGAGCGGCTTGAGTTCACCATACAGCGCGGGCTGCGGTTCGAAATACACCACGCCGTCTTCGGGAAAAATGACGCGTGGGGCGTCGCCCGCCTGCGGGCGCAGGAATTTGCCCGCATGGTAGCTGACCGCCAGCGTCACGCCATTCATGCCCAGTTGCTGCAGGCGCTGCCCATGCTGGGCAGCCGATGCGACATCCCATGGGTAGCAGTACAGGCTACGGTAAGGTCGCGCCTTGCCGCTCAAGCCGCGTGCTCCGCCACCGGCTTGCCGCGCAGGCGGTAGCCCAGTGCCAGCGCTGCCAGCCAGAAGGGAATCAGATAGACGGACAGTTGCAGATCCGGCGTGAGGAACATTACCACCAGTATGCCGAGCAGGAAGGCCAGGCACAGGTAGTTGGTGTAAGGTTGGGCCGGGCTGCGGAACTGGCTAGGCTGCTGGGCTGCCAGCTTGGCGGCACGGAAGCGCAGATGGATCCAGCTAATCAGCGCCCAGTTGATGATCAGCGCCGACACCACCAGCCCCATCAGGAAACCGAAGGCTTTGCCCGGCATTAGGTAATTAATCACGATGCAGATGCCTGTCGCCAGTGCGGAAACGCCCAGTGCGATGACGGGCACGCCGCGGCTATTCACGTTGAGCAGTGCGCGCGGCGCATTGCCCTGACGCGCCAGACCGTACAGCATGCGGGTGTTGGAATACACGCCGCTGTTGTACACGGACAGGGCGGCTGTCAGCACCACTACGTTGAGCACATTGGCCACCAGATTGCTGTTCAGGGCGTGGAAGATCAGCACAAACGGACTGCCACCCGTCACCACTTTCTGCCACGGGTAGAGCGAGAGCAAAATGCCCAGTGCGCCGATATAGAAAATCAGGATGCGGTAGATGGCCTGATTGGTGGCTTTGGGGATGCTGTGCGCCGGATTGTCGGCCTCGGCTGCCGTGATGCCTATCAGCTCCAGCCCGCCGAACGAGAACATGATGACGGCCATGGCCATCAGCATGCCACTTAAGCCGTTAGGGAAGAAGCCGCCGTGCTGCCACAGATTGGCCACGCTGGCCTGTTCGCCCGCGCCGCCCGTGGCCAGCAGATAGGCGCCGAAGCCTATCATGCCGACGATGGCGACTACCTTGATAATGGCGAACCAGAATTCCATTTCGCCGAAAGCCTTCACATTGGACAGGCTGATGGCATTGATAATCAGGAAGAAGGCCAGCGCGGAAGCCCAGGTGGGCACTGCTGGCCACCAGTACTGCACGTAGATGCCCACGGCCGACAGTTCGGCCATGCTGACCAGCACATACAGCACCCAGTAATTCCAGCCCGACATGAAACCGGCCCAGTGGCCGCAGTATTTATCGGCAAAATAGCTGAACGAGCCGGCCACCGGTTCATCGACCACCATTTCGCCGAGCTGGCGCATGATGAGGAAGGCGATCACGCCGGCAATCGCATAACCCAGCAGCACGGAAGGGCCAGCCATCTGTATGGTCTGGGCTATGCCAAGAAATAGACCGGTGCCGATGGCGCCACCGAGGGCGATGAGCTGGATGTGGCGGCTTTTGAGTCCGCGCCGGAGTTGGTTCTGCTGTGCTGCCATCGCTGCCTCGGTTGTTGAGTAAAGAGCATGATTCTATAGCAGAAATGGCAGAGTCAGATGGCTGTTTTACAACCTCCGTGGCAGGTAGGCGATGCACTCGATTTCCACTTCGCCGCCCATGGCCAGAGCACTCACGCCCATGGCACTGCGCGCTGGTAGCCGCTCAGGCTTGAAATAGCCTGTGTAGATGCGGTTGAAATCGGCCCACTTGCTCATATCGGTCAGCATGATGGTGCATTTGACCACATCGTCCATGTTCAGATTATGGCCCTTGAGTATCGCGCCTATATTTTCCATGGCCTGCTTGCTCTGGGCTTCCAGTCCTTTGGCCAGCCCGGCCGGGCCTATGCCCAGTTGGCCGGAGATGAAGATGTAGTCGCCTGCACGCACGGCCAGCGAGAACGGCAGGCCCGGCTCGGCGCCCTTGTTGTAGAACTGGGTGGACTGGGCCAGCGGCGCGCCCAGCAGGCTGGCCAGCAATCCGGCGCGTACCAGTGTATATACGCTGGCACGGCGGGCTGTGCGCTGCGCATTGCGCACGACGCTACGTACTGCAGGCAGCAGGCGATCAAGCTGCAGCTTCAGCGGCTGGCTGGTGCCCGCGGCTGAAAGGCTGGAAAAATTCAGGGCAAGGCAGGACGATGGTTGCAAGACGGGCTCCTGTGAGTGGTCTTAACCGACAGTAAATTATAGGCAGCCCGTCCAGCCGAAGTAAATCATTGCGCATGCAGGCGCAAGATAGCTCTGCCAGAATGTGGCAAATATCAGTATGCTGTAGCCTTTTTCGGGGAGTGCAGCCGGTTTTTGCCGGTTTTTCTGCCTGACAGGCGAATTTGACGAGGGTGGCGTATGAAGCGGTGGCTGGGCTGGCTGGTAGCGGGTTTGATCTGGTGCACACAGGGCGGGGCGGCCGAGGCGCCGCCGCAAGGCTCGCTGGTGATTATCGGCGGCGCGCTGCGGGCGGATAATGCCGTGGTGTGGCAGCGCATCGTCCAGTTATCGGGCGGTACCGGTGCACGCATTGCCGTTCTGCCTACCGCGGCCGGCAACCCCGAACGTTCGGGACGCAATATCGCCAGCTATCTGAACCGCTACGGCGCCGCCGCCTTCGTGGTACCGCTGGCGCCCAGCCTGAAGCAGCGCGATTACCGCATCGACGCGGAAGATGCGCAACTGGCGCAAAGCATACGCGAAGCGGGCGGCGTGTATTTCGCCGGCGGCGACCAGACCAAGATCACGCGCGCGCTGGTGCGGCCCGATGGCAGCCGCACGGCTGTTCTGCAGGCGATCTGGGACTTGTATCAACGCGGTGGCGTGATCGCCGGCACCAGTGCCGGCGCGGCCATCATGAGCAGCACCATGTATGACGAAACGCGCAGTGTGTTGGATACCCTGAGCAGCGGCGTCAACGACGGCAAGGAACTGGCGCCCGGTCTGGGCTTTATCGGTAAAGATGTGTTTGTCGACCAGCACTTGCTGGCGCGCGGACGCTTTGCCCGCATGCTGCCGGCCATGCTGAAGAAAGGCTACAAGCTGGGGCTGGGCATCGATGAAAACACGGCGCTGGTGGTGCAGGGCCAGCGCAATGTGGAAGTGATAGGCTATCAGGGTGCGCTGCTGCTGGACTTGCAGCAGGCGACGGTGGATGCAGCAACGCCCCAGTTCAATCTGAGCAACGCGCGTATCAGCTATTACGACCGCGGTGACCGTTTCGAGCTGCCGAGCGGGCGCTACACGCCTTCGGCCGACAAGATCGATGGCAAAGTCGATCCGCTGCATCCGGCCAACCGCCAGCCCGTGTATTCCAGCGATATTCTTGGCCACAATGCCGTGCTGATAATGATGGAGCGCCTGATCGACAATGTACAGACGCAGGCCATAGGCATCGCTACGGCCGCGCCGGGCGAGCCCCATCCGGAGCTGGGTTTCGAATTCAAGTTCACCCGCGTGGCCGAAAGCGAAGGCTATGAATCGGCTACTTCGGAAGCTTATACGGTGCTGAAACTGCGGCTCGATGTGCGGCCCCTGCAGATCAGCCAGCCGTGGTATCGCTAGCGGCTGATGCTGCCGGGGGTGTTCAGGAACCGGCGGCCAGTGCGCCCGTACCGGCCAGGTCGGTGCTGCTCTGGGTGGCCTCTTCGCCGGCCGTCGCCAACTGCAGTTCCTCGAACGCTTCGTAGGTGAGTGCCATCAGACGGTCCGGATCCGGCACCAGATCGGTATCCACGAACAGCGCCAGCTGGATCTGGCCGGCATAGGAAATGAAGGCCAGCCCTACGCCCAGCTTGCCCGCCTGCGGCACCCAGCAGATCAGGTCCGTCATGCGCGAACCGGCCAGATAGCGGCGGCTCACCGGCCCTTCGATATTGGTCAGCACCACCGAACCCTTGGAGGTGAACAGATTGAGGGCGAAGTGCTGCAGCGCCGTCGGCAGGCAGCCGGCAATCGACAGGAAGGCCATGGTGGCGCGCGGCTGGTGCGAGCGCTTGATGGCCGTCATGCGCGAACTGGATTGCTTGAGGCGCAGGCGCGGATCATCCACATTGGTCGGCAGATCGACGGCCACCAGACCGAACTCGTTCCCCAGCTGGAAGGCATTGGCTTTCTCGCGCAGGTTGAAGGTGACGGCGGCACGCAGGGCGCGGCCATCAGGGCGCTGGCCATGCTCGTCCAGATATTTGCGCAGCGCGCCGGAAACGGCGGCGACCCAGACGTCGTTGAGCGTTACGCCCATGCGTTTGGACATGGCGCGCACCCGTTCCATATCGAGCGGCGGCAGCCAGACCAGCTGCTTTTCACCCGTCATCGGGGCCTTGAAGCGGCTGTGCGCATCGGGCCACAGCACGGACAGGCGGCTCACATGGAAGGCGATCTTCAGCCACGAAATGCCGCGCGCCACGGCCGAGCAGACGGCGTTATGCGCCACTGTGGCGCGGTGCGGATGGCCGACCGGCGAGGGCGTGCGGCCATGCAGGCCGTTGTCGTCCGTCAGATGGTTGAGCACATGGACCAGACCCAGACCGTCCGTGATGCAGTGGTGCACGCGGAACACGATAGCATGGCCGCCGTTGACGCGGTCCAGCACCGTCATATGCCACATGGGGCGGTCGCGTTCCAGCGGCAGGTGGGCCAGGCGGGTCATATGGCTTTGCAGATCGGCGCGGCTGACGTCCTGCTCCATCTGTTCCAGCTTGATGTGGCGGGTGATGTCAAAGGCGTGGTCTTCCACCCAGTGCGGGCGGCCATGGCGCTGCTCTACCTTCTGGGTGAAGCGCGGGTAGTTGGGCAGGCGCAGGGCGATGGTCGAAACCAGCCGCTCCATGTCGACCGCGCCTTCGAACAGCAGGATACTGTTGATGACCATCAGGTTGCGCTCCGTGTCCATGCGATGCCATGCATAGTCACGCCGGGTCATTGCCGCTGGGGCTGCGTTTGCTTTGCTCATGTGCTGCTGTCTCCTCCTGTGGCGCCGCATCTGTGGCGGCGTCCATCTGTTTTTTATAACGGCGTGGCCGGTGCTGCCTGTTCTACTGCATGCGGGGCAGCCTGCGCTGCCTCGGGTACTGCTGCCGCGGCGGCTTGCGCCTCGGCCGATTTCGGTGCGCGTGGCCGCAGGGCATAGCGGTTCAGACCTGCCATGTGGATGCGGCACAGATATTCCTGCCAGTCGATACGGCTGCTATCGACGTTGAAACGGGCGCGATCTTCGCTGACGAAGCGCTGGGCCAGCGCCATCAGCGAACTGTTATGGAAGGTGTAGCGCGGCGCCGTGTAGAACGAGAACGTCAGCGCCAGCAGCTGGGTGGTACGCAGCGCTTCCAGCCTGGGCGATTCGCCGGCGCCGAGCAGGCGGCGTATGCCGCTCCAGCCACCTGCCGCGAGGCGCATGGCGCGCAGCAGTACCAGAAACACGGGACGGCTGACCACGCGGAAGTCGTGCTTGGGCTGGCGGTAGAACAGGCGCTCATACTGCTGCCAGTTGCGCTGCGATTCACCCTGTATCAGAGCTATCACGCCACCCACGGTGATGGGGCGGGAAGAACCCGTGCAGGATTGATAGATACGCGTGGCCGGTGCTTCCAGCAGGGCTTCGGCAGCACCCAGCAGCACGCTGTTGGCGACGATGTCGGCC
This sequence comes from Pseudoduganella danionis, assembly GCF_009720775.1. Classification (GTDB taxonomy): domain Bacteria; phylum Pseudomonadota; class Gammaproteobacteria; order Burkholderiales; family Burkholderiaceae_D; genus Rugamonas; species Rugamonas danionis. The sequence continues at coordinate 312,242 of NZ_WNKW01000005.1, read as the reverse complement.
GGTATGATGTCGACGATTTCATCGGCCTTGGCGGGGAAGAAGCTGGTCTTGCCGCGTGCGTAGGCGAGGATGATGGCGTCGGCCACTTTCACGCCTTCGATCCAGCCCGGCACCGGCTCTTCCAGCGTGCTTTCGATGATGGAAGGGCGCACGATGGTCAGCGAGCGGCCGCGCATGGCGCGCATGGCCAGTTGTTCGCCCATCCATTTGGTGAAGGTGTAGGTATCGTTCCAGCCGTGGTAGTTGGCTTCGGCGATGCCCAGTTCCGTCAGACGGCGCTCGAGTTCTTCCGGCACGCTGGTGCTGGCGCGTACCTGGGCAATGCGGTGTTCCAGATGCTTCTGCAGCGCATACAGATCGTAATAGCCATCGCCATGGCGCGGGATGGCGGCGCGCGCCGGGACCACGTTCTGCTCGCGCATATCACCCTGATTGTAGCCATTCACATAGCAGGTGGACACTTGCACCAGTGGCGCATTGTTGGCGCGGGTCAGTTCGGCGATGTGCTCCACGCTCAGCGCGTTGATGGCCAGCGCTTCGTCTAGCGCTTCGCGGAAATTGACGCTGGCGGCCGCATTGATGACCAGATCGACGCGGCGTGCTAGCGCATGGAACTCGGCCTTGGGCAGGCCGAAGCAGGGCGCGGTGACTTCGCCCGTCACGCATTCGATGCGCTCGGCGAAGAACTGGGCCAGATAGGCCGGATGTTCGGCGCGCAGGCGGTCGAAAATCGAAGAGGTGGCGATATCGCGCTCGAAGCGCTGGCGGGCATCGCTGCCATTCGCGCCAGCGCGGATCAGCAGGATGATGCGGCCGATATCGGGTACGCTGCGCACCAGCTTTTCCAGCACAACTTTGGCAAGAAAGCCGGTACTACCGGTGATCAGGACGCGCTTACCGGACAGCGCCGCGTGCACATTCAAGGCTGGCTTCATAGGGTTTCTCAGATACGGTATCAATACTGCAATGAACCGATCTTAGAGCGAAACCACTTTATTTCCGGACGCTATAGACTGGCTTGAGGAGCCAAACACATGGCTGGACGAGTCATGCGCCGCTAGTCACAGGAGAAACGGGTGTGGCCGTGATGGCAACATTGAGGCATTTGCGCAACGTTGCCCCGTAAGCTGGCTCCTCAGGCCTGCGGATACAGGCCATGCACGCGGCCGAACAGGCGCGTCAGGCCCAGCACGGCATCAATGAAAGGCGTGGCTACGCCCACGCGCTGGCCGATTTCGCGTACGGCGGCCACCAGTGCATCGAGCTCCAGCGTGCGGCCGGCCTCGGCATCCTGCAACATCGAGCTTTTGAAAGCGCCCAGCTTGCGCGTGACCAGATGGCGCTGTTCCGGCGTTTCCGCGATGGGGCAGCCGATCAGTGCTCCAATCTGCTGGGCTTCGCGCATGGCGGCGCGGCAGAATTCCGCCACCAGCTGGTCGTCGAGAATGCGGTCGGCCGTGGCGCCCGTGATGGCGGAAACGGGGTTGAGCGTCATATTGCCCCACAGCTTGTACCAGATATCCTGCCGGATATTAGCCGTCACGGTGACATCGAAGCCGGCCCCACGCAGGAGCTGGCCTAGCTGTTCGGCGCGTGGCGACACGCCCCCGGCTGGCTCACCGATGATCAGGCCATTGCCCATCTTGTGGCTGACCAGGCCGGGCTCCGGCGTGGAGGTGCTCGCATGTACCACGCAACCCAGCACTTGTGATGCGGGCAGGGCTGCCGCAATCACGCCGCCCGCATCGACGCTTTCCAGCGGCGCCGTGCCCATGGCCGCATTGCCTGCACCGAACCACCAAGGCACGCCGTTCATGGCGGGCAGTATCACAGTGTGCGGGCCTAACATGGGGCCAATCTGCTGTGCCACGCTGGCCAGCGCCTGACCTTTGACGGCAATGATCACCACATCCTGCACACCGAGGGCAGCAGCGTCGTCGCTGGCGTGGCAGGGCGCTTGCAGCAACTGCTCTCCCATTTGCATACGCCAGCCATGGTCGCGCAAGGCGGCCAGCGTGGCGCCGCGTGCGTAGGCGCTCGGCTGGCACTGGCCGGCGAGGGCTAACCGTGTGCCGATAAAGCCGCCGATGGCGCCTGCGCCGACGATCGCTACTTTCATGGGAGTCTCCGTAGAATCAAAAAAGGTGGCTATTTTGCCATGTTTCTGACGCAAAAACGCCAGCGCCGGAAAATCCGTGCGCTGGCGTCTGGGGGGGGCGATGTTATTAGTTGCGGATGTCGAGTGCGCGGTTCAGGCTCAGTGCGGCCAGCGAGCAGACCGCGCCCGACAGCAGGTACAGACCGACATAGGCCAGACCGAACTGGGACGACACGCCCAGCGCCACCAGCGGAGCGAAGCCTGCGCCCACCAGCCATGCCAGATCGGAGGTGAAGGCGGCGCCCGTGTAGCGGTAGTGCGACGGGAAGTTGGCCGTCACGGCACCGGCAGCCTGACCGTAGGACAGGCCCAGCAGAGCGAAGCCCAGCATGATGAAGGTGTTCTGGCCCGCTTCGCCACCGTCGAGCATCATCGGTACGAATACGCTGAACACGGCAATCAGCGAAGCCAGCGTGCCCAGCGTACGGCGCCGGCCGATACGGTCGGCAATCACGCCGGAAGCCACCACGCCGACGGCCATCAGCACCACGCCCGTCATCTGGGTGGCCAGGAAGTCGGCCATGTTACGGGGCGAATAGATGGTAATCCACGACAGCGGGAACACCGTCACAAGGTGGAACAGGGCGTAGCTGGCCAGCGCGGCGAGCGCGCCAATGATCAGGTTGCGGCCTTGCGAACGGGCCATCTCGATCACGCTGGTGGGCTGCAGTTCACGTTCTTCCAGCAAATGGGTGTATTCATTGGTGGAAATCAGGCGCAGGCGGGCAAACAGGGCCACCACGTTGATGGCGAAGGCCACATAGAACGGGTAGCGCCAGCCCCAGTCCATGAAGTCCAGATCGCTGAGGTTGCCGATCAGATACCAGAACAGACCGGCCGCCAGGAAGAAGCCGACGGGTGCACCGAGTTGGCCCAGCATGGCGTACCAGCCGCGTTTTTCTTCCGGTGCATTGAGTGCCAGCAGCGATGGCAAGCCATCCCAGGAGCCGCCTAATGCAAGTCCTTGTCCTACGCGTAGCACGGACAGAATGATGACAGAGTAAATACCAATTTCCGTGTAGGTGGGCAGGAAGGCTATGCCGGCCGTGGTGGAGCCGAGTAGGAATAAAGCAACAGTGAGCTTGACTTCCCGGCCGTAACGGCGCTGGATTGCCATCGAGATCACGGTACCTATCGGCCTTGCAATGAAGGCAAAAGAAAATATAGTGAATGCGTACAAAGTTCCTTCCAGTCTGCCGTCGAACGGGAACAGCATGGAAGGGAATACCAGCACTGAGGCAATGGCATAGACAAAGAAATCAAAGTACTCGGAAGCCCGGCCTATCACTACGCCGACCGCAATTTCACCCGGTGAAATGGCATGGTCGTCTGAGTTGATCCGCCGTGCGTCTTCCGCACTTTGGTGTGGAGGAAAATCGGCAGCGATGCTGCCCCCATGAGGTGTATTCATGTTGGCCATAATCTTTGTCTCACTAGTTGTTTATTTTATAAGTGCTGCGCAACATCAAGTTTGGTGAACGGGACAGGGTAGGACAAAGTGTCCAATCCACATATTTTGATGTTGTGTGTACAGTGGCACGATCCTCCCACTCTGTACAGCACTTTTATCGCATGATACATAAACTCGCCCAACGCGGGCTGTTCGTTGCCGCACTTATTGCGCTTGCAGGATGCAATACAGTCGTCATGAATCCGTCCGGAGATATTGCCCAGCAACAAAGCCACCTGATCATGGTGTCTACTGCTCTGATGTTGCTGATTATCGTACCCGTCATCTTCCTGACGCTGTGGTTTGCGTGGCGTTACCGCAAAAACAACACCGCCGCCAAGTACGAGCCCGACTGGGATCACTCGACCCGTCTGGAACTGGTCATCTGGGGTGCGCCTCTGCTGATCATCATTGCGCTGGGTCTGCTGACCTGGATCAGCACCCACCTGCTGGACCCATACCGTCCGCTCACGCGTCTGGATGCCAGCCGTCCGATCTCGGCCGCTGTCAAGCCGCTGGAAGTGGAAGTGGTGGCGCTGGACTGGAAATGGCTGTTTATCTACCCTGAACAGGGCGTGGCGACCATCAACGAACTGTACGCACCGGTGGATGTGCCAGTACGCTTCAAGATCACGGCGACCGAAGTGATGAACTCGTTCTACATTCCTGCACTGGCCGGCCAGATCTACGCCATGCCGGGCATGGAAACCCAGCTCAACGCCGTCATCAACAAAGCTGGCGTGTACGAAGGCTTCTCCGCTAACTACAGCGGCGCCGGCTTCTCGCACATGCGCTTCAAGTTCTACGGCACCTCGCAAGCCGACTTCGATAAATGGGTAGACAGCACCCGCGCCAGCACCGAAACGCTGGACCGTGCCACCTACACGGAAGTGGCCAAGCCTAGCGAACGCGAGCCTGTACGCCGCTTCGGCAAGGTCGATGCCGATCTGTACGAAGCCATCGTCAACCGCTGTGTCGACCGCAATGCCACCTGCATCCGCGAAATGGTTGCAGAAGATGAAGCCCGCGCTACCCGCGCTGCTACCAGCGTGTCGCTGGCCGCAGAACGCAGCGCCCGCCGCATCGCCCAGGCCAGCATCGACGAAGTTTGCATCACCCCTACCAAGAAGAACTGACCATGCACGAAGAAATGACTCTGACCAAGCTGATCTTGGGCCGGCTGAGCTGGGATGCGATTCCGTTCCATGAGCCTATCCTGATCGGCACCTTTGCCATGGTGGCGCTGGGCGCGATTGCCGTGCTCGGTGCTATCACCAAATTCAAACTGTGGGGCCCGCTGTGGCGCGACTGGATCACCTCCATCGACCACAAGAAGATCGGTATCATGTACATGATCTTCGGCCTGATCATGCTGCTGCGCGGCTTCGCCGACGCCGTCATGATGCGTGCCCAGCAGGTACTGTCGTTCGGCGACAGCGCCGGCTTTTTGCCACCGCACCACTACGACCAAGTGTTCACTGCCCACGGCGTGATCATGATTTTCTTCGTGGCGATGCCGCTGGTAACGGGCTTCATGAACTACGTGGTGCCGCTGCAGATCGGTGCGCGCGACGTGGCTTTCCCGTTCCTCAATAACTTCTCGTTCTGGATGTCCGTGTTCGGCGGCATGCTGACCATGGCTTCGCTGTTCGTCGGTGAATTCGCCCGTACCGGCTGGCTGGCTTATCCGCCACTGTCGGGCATACTGGCCAGCCCTGACGTGGGGGTGGACTACTACATCTGGTCGCTGCAGATTGCCGGGGTCGGCACATTGCTGTCCGGCGTCAACCTGATCGTTACCATCGTCAAGATGCGCGCACCGGGCATGAGCCTGATGAAAATGCCAGTCTTCACCTGGACCGCACTGTGCACCAATGTGCTGATCGTGGCTGCCTTCCCTGTGCTGACCGCTGTTCTGGGCATGCTGTCGATCGACCGTATGTTCGGCACCAACTTCTTCACCAACGACTTCGGCGGCAACGCCATGATGTATGTGAACCTGATCTGGATCTGGGGCCACCCTGAGGTCTACATTCTGGTGCTGCCAGTGTTCGGTATCTTCTCGGAAGTGGTTTCCACCTTCTGCAGCAAGCGTCTGTTCGGCTACACCTCGATGGTGTACGCCACCGTCGTGATCACCATCCTGTCGTATCTGGTATGGCTGCACCACTTCTTCACCATGGGTTCGGGCGCCAGCGTCAACTCCTTCTTCGGCATCACCACCATGATCATTTCGATCCCGACCGGTGCCAAGATCTTCAACTGGCTGTTCACCATGTACCACGGCCGTATCCGTTACGAACTGCCTATGATGTGGACCGTCGCCTTCATGGTCACCTTCGTGATCGGCGGTATGACGGGCGTGCTGCTGGCTGTGCCACCTGCCGACTTCGTGCTGCACAACTCGCTGTTCCTGATCGCTCACTTCCACAACGTGATTATCGGTGGCGTGCTGTTCGGTCTGTTCGCCGGTATCAACTTCTGGTTCCCGAAAGCCTTCGGCTACAAGCTCGATGAATTCTGGGGCAAAGTATCGTTCTGGTGCTGGGTACCGGGCTTCTATCTGGCCTTCATGCCGCTGTACGTACTGGGCCTGATGGGCGTAACCCGCCGTATGAGCCACTTCGAAGATCCTTCGCTGCGTATCTGGTTCATCATCGCTGCACTGGGCGCTGCCCTGATCGCGGTCGGTGTTGCTGCCATGCTGATCCAGTTCTTCGTGTCCTTCCTGCGTCGCAAGGAACTGGCCGATGTGACGGGCGACCCATGGGGCGGCCGTACGCTGGAATGGTCGACTTCGTCGCCACCGCCAGACTACAACTTCGCATTCACCCCGCGCGTGCATGACAACGACGCCTGGGCTGACATGAAGAAGGCCGGTTACACCCGTCCGCTGAAAGACTTCCTGGCGATCCACATGCCGAAGAACACTGGTGCCGGTTTCATCATCTCGGCCATCAGCTTCGTGGTCGGCTTCTGCCTGATCTGGCAAATGTGGCTGCTGGCCGTGGTGTCCTTCGTGGCACTGGTGGTGGCTGTCATCGTTCATACCTTTAACTACAAGCGCGACTACTACATCCCTGCGGATCAAGTAACCCGTACGGAAGAAGCGCGCACTCGTCTGCTGGAGAGCCATGTCTAATACCACCGCTACCGACGTAAGCTCGCGCTTCTTCGTGCGCGAGCACCATCCAGAGAACGGCACGCTGCTGGGCTTCTGGCTGTACCTGATGAGCGACTGCCTGATCTTCGCCTGTTTGTTTGCGACCTATGCTGTACTGGGTCGTAACTACGCGGGCGGCCCATCGGGCGCCGAACTGTTCGACCTGCCACTGGTGGCACTCAACACTTCGCTGCTGCTGCTGTCCTCGATCACCTATGGCTTTGCCATGCTGGAAATGCAGAAGAAAAATCTGCGTCTGGTACTGATCTGGCTGGCCGTGACCGGTCTGCTGGGCTGCGGCTTTATCTACCTCGAACTGTACGAGTTCGTGCACCTGATTCACGAAGGTGCCGGCCCGCAGCGTAGCGGTTTCCTGACCTCGTTCTTCGCGCTGGTCGGTACCCACGGTCTGCACGTGAGCTTCGGTATTGTCTGGCTGGTTACGCTGATGTTCCAGCTGAAGAAACACGGTCTGACGCCTGAAAACAACCGTCGTCTGATGTGCCTGTCGATGTTCTGGCACTTCCTGGACGTGGTCTGGATCGGCGTATTCACCTTTGTCTACCTGATGGGAGTTCTGCCATGAGCGATCACAACCACGCACACGACCATGGCCACGGCCATGACGATCATGGTCACGGCCACGATCACCACGACAGCCACGACCACGGCAGCCTCGGCAGTTATGCCACCGGCTTCATTCTGTCGGTCATCCTGACGGCCATTCCGTTCTGGCTGGTGATGGGCAAAGTGTTCGCCAGCTCCAGCACGGCAGCATTCGTGCTGCTGGCACTGGGTGCCGTGCAGATCGTGGTCCACATGGTCTACTTCCTGCACATGAACTCGAAGTCGGAAGGCGGCTGGAATATGCTGGCTCTGCTGTTCACGGTGATGATGGTTGTCATCGCCATGAGCGGTTCGATCTGGGTCATGTACCACCTGAATCACAACATGATGCCTGGCATGACCGAAGCCACGCACGCAATGTAATGATGGCTACGCAAAGTCCGGCGCCCCAGCGCAACCGGGCTTTGCGTGTTGTCCTGCTAGCGATTGCAAGCCTGCTGTGTGCAGGCTTTTTCGCTTTAGGCACCTGGCAAGTCTACCGGCTGCAATGGAAGCTGGACTTGATCGAAAGGGTGAACCAGCGGGTCCACGCAGAGCCGGATTTCCCTCCGCCGCCCAGTCGCTGGGCGCAAATCACTGCTGCCAGTGATGAATACCGCCATGTGCTGCTGAATGGCGTGCTGCTGTACGAACTGACCAGCAAGGTGCAGGCTGTCACGGCACTGGGTAGTGGCTACTGGCTGGTGACGCCCTTGTGTCAGGTCGATGGTTCGGTGGTGCTGGTCAATCGGGGATTTGTAAGCGCCGAGGCAGTACGCCAGCTACCAGCGCCTGTGCGCGCTGGCGACCAGGCCTGCAAGGCGGCGACGGCAGCCGGTCCCGCCGTCAGCGTAACGGGCCTGCTGCGCATCAGCGAAAGCCGTGGCGGCTTCTTGCGCGCCAATGATGCTGCGGCTGGCCGCTGGTATTCGCGTGATGTGGCAGCCATGGCGGCTGCGCTGGGCCTGAAGCAGAGCAGCGTCGCCCCTTATTTTGTCGATGCCGACGCACCGGCAGGGCAGCGGCTGGTAGCACTGCAAGGCGGTAGTGACGCCGAAGCACTGCGGCCTTCCGACCGTCAGAGTGCGGGCAGTTCGCTCGAGCATCCGGTGGGCGGCCTGACAGTAATTTCCTTCCCCAACAATCATTTGGTTTATGCTCTCACCTGGTACGGGCTGGCACTGATGGTAGCCGGTATTGCCTGGTGGATGTCGCGCGATGCGCGGCGCTGGAATCGAGCTTGATGATGAGAAGGCGGGAATGGCACAACACACTGCGGAGCAAGCGGGCAAACCGCCCGGGCATGGTACGGTAGTGGCGCAGGCGGCGGACAGCACACAGGCGGCCAGCACCATCACCCACGCGGCGGGCCACCAGAACATGCAGCAACTGATCCAGCTGCGCTGGATCGCCGTGGTGGGCCAGATCACCACGATTTCGATCGCCTCGCTGGTGTATGACGTGGCGCTGCCGATGGCGCTGATGCTCAATGTGCTGGCCTGCCTGATCGCCTTTAATATTGCCAGCACCCTGCGCTGGCAGGAAAACCAGGTGGTCTCGAACGGCGAGCTGTTACTGGCTTTGCTGGTCGATGTGGCCAGCCTGACGGCCCAGCTCTACCTGAGCGGTGGAGCCACCAATCCCTTCGTCTTCCTTTATCTGCTGCAGGTGATTCTCGGTGCCGTGCTGCTGGAGCGCTGGTCCACCTGGGTGATCGTGGGCGTGACGGGCGCCTGTATTGCCGGTCTGGCACTGTTCTCCCAGCCGCTTACGCTGCCGCTGGACCACGCCAATGGCATCTCCAGCCTGTACGTGCAGGGCATGCTGTTGTGCTTCGTGCTCGATGCGGCGCTTCTGGTGGTGTTCATTACCCGTATTACCGACAATGTGCGCGCCAGTTCGGCCAAGCTGGCCGACTTGCGCCAGCGTGCGGCCGAAGAAGAGCACATCATCCGTATGGGTTTGCTGGCTTCCGGCGCGGCGCACGAACTGGGCACGCCGCTGGCCACGCTGGCCGTGATTCTGGGCGACTGGAAGCGTATGCCCGAGTTCAAGAATAATCCTGAACTGCTGGGCGACGTGGCAGAAATGCAGACCCAGCTCAAGCGCTGCAAGAGCATCGTCAGCGGTATCCTGCTGTCGGCTGGTGAAGCGCGCGGCGAATCGTCGGCCGCCACCACCATCCTGACCTTCCTCGACGAGACGGTGGCCGAGTGGCGCTATGGCCGCCCTGTGGTGCAATTCATTTTCGATAAGCGCATCGCGCCCGATTTTCCCGTGGTGTCCGATTCCACCCTCAAGCAGATGATCTGCAATGTGCTCGATAATGCGCTGGAAGCTTCGCCGCACTGGTTGCGGCTGGAAGCCTGGTGCGAGCAGGGTATGCTGGTGCTGCAGGTGACGGATGCGGGCCCCGGTTTTCCCGCGCATATACTCGCGCAGTTCGGTAAGCCCTATAATTCGAGTAAGGGCCGCCCCGGTGGTGGCCTCGGCCTGTTCCTGGTGGTGAACGTGGCGCGTACGCTGGGCGGTGCCGTTACGGCGCACAACCTGCCGCAAGGCGGGGCGGTGGTGCGCCTGACGCTGCCCGTATCGGCGATAGAAATCAAATCGGAAACGCAACAACATGACTATTGAACAACGCGTACTGCTGCTGGTCGAAGACGATGCAGCGTTCGCCCGTACGCTGAGCCGCTCGTTCGAGCGGCGCGGCTACAAAGTACTGCTGGCGGAAAATGTGGATGAAGCCAGCGCCGTGCTGGTGGAACATAGTCCCGGCTACGCGGTGGTCGATCTCAAACTTAAGGGCAATTCATCGGGACTGGCTTGCGTGCAGATGCTGCACCAGCACGATGCTGCCATGCTGATCGTGGTGCTGACGGGCTTTGCCAGCATCAATACGGCAGTGGAAGCCATCAAGCTGGGCGCCTGCCAGTATCTGGCCAAGCCGTCCAATACCGACGATATCGAGGCTGCGTTCGAACATGTGGCCGGGGCGGCCGAGCTGGAACTGACCAATCGTGCTACCTCCGTGAAGACGCTGGAGTGGGAGCATATACATACGGTGCTGGCGGAAACGGATTTCAATATTTCCGAGGCAGCGCGCCGGCTTGGCATGCACCGCCGCACGCTGGCGCGCAAGCTGGAAAAGCAGCGCGTCAAATAGAGGTGGGCAGTCGCAGCCGCAGCCGCAGCCTCAGGCGGCGGCGAATAGTAGCGGGTTGAGATCCTCGCCCACATGGCTGCGTACGCAATTGCGGCCAGCCCGCTTGGCCGCGTACAGGGCTTCGTCGGCATGGCTGTAGATGGTTTCGAAGCTGCCGCCACAAGCGGCCCAGCTCACGCCCACACTGGCCGTGATCTGGCGGTTGATGGGCGCGGCAAACACCTGATCGGCGATCGCGTCGCAGATACGCTTGGCCACGCTCAGTGCCTCGGCCAGCTCGCTGGTTGGCCACACCACGGAAAATTCTTCCCCACCCACGCGGCCTATGCTGGCCTCAGGCCCCAGTAGCTGCTGCAGACAGGCCACGACGGTCTGGATCACCATATCGCCGGCCGGATGGCCGAAATCGTCATTGACCCATTTGAAGTGGTCGATATCGAGCACGATCAGGGCCAGATCGCCCTGTGCCAGCGCCCGCGTGGCGCATTCGATGATGGCGCCGCGGTTCAGAGCACCCGTCAGCGTGTCATGCGTGGCGCGGTATTCGAGTTGCTGCGCCAGCTCGTGTAGCTGGCGGTTCATCTGGTTCATATCGAGTTCGGCGCGGTCGCTGCGGCGGATCAGGCGGCGGCTCTCGCGCATCAGGCGCTCGTAATGGTTGATCAGGGCTGCCAGCGCGGCACGGGTATCGGCCTGCGCATCGTCATGGGCGGCGCGCGCCTGCGCCAGTGCCGCACTTTCCTGTGCAAACAAATCGGCTTCGGCGCGGGCGGCGTGGCGCTGCATTACTGGCCACTCACGGCATGGGCGCGGAAGTCCAGTGCGGCGAAGTCGTCGCGCAGTTCTTCGCCGAATTCGAGGATGGTGTCGTCGTCCTCGTCGTGGTACCAGTTCAGGCAGACGTCGTTGCCGGCCATGGCAGCCTGATTCAGCGCGTCGAAGAAGGCAAACAGCATCTTGGTGCTGGAGCTGTTGAAGTAGGCCAGCGAGACATTCACGCTGATGCTTTGGCCGTCGCAGCTAGCCAGATAGTGTTGCACCTGTTCGATCAGGGGGCTGTAGAAGGCAGCGGCATTTTCCGGATAGGATTCACCCTTGATCGACAGGCTATGCTGTTCGAAGCGGAAGTCCACTTCCGGCGAGGTAGGGGTGGCGCTGAGATAGAGTGCTTGCATAACGGTTCCAGTACTGAATTAGATAATCGCCTTGATGCAGAACACCGTGGTGTCAGGCGCATGAGCTTCCTGCACGAATTCGAATTCGAGCGGTTCGCTGGCGTCGCGCGCCATGGTCAGAAAGCCCAGACCGGCGCCCTTGCTGTCGCTCGGGGCTTCGTCGCGCAAGGCCTTTTTATAGGCAGTCTTGATTTCTTCCATGGTCATGCTGTGCAGCGGTTCGAGGCGCTGGCGTATGCGTTCCACATTGGTGCTGTCGACCGGATTGGCACATAGCAGGAAGAAGCTGTCGTCCTTCATGCCTATGCAGAACGAGCCGCGGCGCATCTGGCCCGTGGTTTCCTGCCCCGGCGTGAGCGTGTCGGACGAGTAGTGCATGATGTTCTGCGACATTTCCACGAACGAGGAAAAGATGCGGCGCCGCGTAGGTCCCGCCGCGCCGGCCGTATCCAGCCGCGCCTTGATGGTTTCGGAAATGGCGGCCACCACGTGCTGCGAGAAATAGCCCACGTAGAAGAAGATGATGTGGCGCTTGCGGGCCACGTCCCAGAAGTCGTTGAATTCTTCGTACAGCAAAGGGTGCTCCTAAGGGCGAAAAACGAAAAAGGTCAGGTCGTCGCGGCGCGGCTGGCTGCCTTGCCACGCAAGGAAGTCCGCCAGCAGTGCCGCACCGGCTTGCGCTGCGCTGGCATGGCGCTGGGCCAGCAGGGCATCGCGCATGCGCCGTTTGCCATAGGCGATGTCGCGGCTGCCGCCGATCTGGTCGATCAGACCATCGGTGGTGAGCAGCAGTAAGCTGCCCGGGGGTATGTCCACGCTGATGTTGTGCCACTGATAGTCGGCCGGCGTATCGGTGTAGCCCACGCCCATGCGGTCGCCGTCTATGCTCTGGATGGCGGCGCTGTCCGGAGTGAGCAGGAACAAGGCCATGCGTGCCCCGGCGTAATGCAAGGTGCGGCTGGCGCGCTCGTACCAGATGAAGCCGGCGTCCATGCCGTCGTTGGAGCTGCTGCTGCCATTGCTAGCGTCCTGCTGGGCCAGCATGCTTTTGACACCACGACTGACTTCGGCCAGCAGCGCGGCAGGATCGGCCGGCCCTTGCTGCTGCAGTGCCTGCGACAGGATGGAGGAAGTGATCAGCGTCATGAAGGCACCCGGCACGCCATGACCCGTGCAATCGGCAATCGCACCGAACCAGCCCTGCGGATACTGGGCAAAATGGTAGAAGTCGCCGCCCACCACGTCGCGCGGCTGCCATTCGAGGTGGGCATCGGCCACGGCGGCGGCCAGCGCCAGATCGGAAGGGCGCAGCAGCGAACGCTGGATTACGCTGGCGTAGGCGATGCTGTGCATGATCTGGCGGTTGCGCTCGGCCTGCATATTCGCCACCACATTCATCAGTTGCAGGCCGAAGCCGACGCCGGCCAGGCCGCCATCGCGGCTGACGATGAAACCATCAGCCAGCGCTTTCTCGCCCGATTCCACGGCGCGAAAGGTCAGCTCTTCGATGCTCATGGCCGCGTCGACGATGAGGGGATCCTTGTCCATGAAGGCGATGCAGCTCTTCTTGCCATACAGCTCGTGGTAGTAAGGCTTGGACATCTGCGACAGGAAGATGTTACGGCTGATTAGGCCTATCGGGCGCTCATGTTCGAGCACGGGCAAGCTCATCAGCTCGCGCCGTTCGGTGAACAGTTCCAGCACGCCCAGATTGCTGGTGTCGGATGCGACCGACACCGTTTCCACGCACAGATCGGCGGCGGTGGACAGGCGGAAGCGCGGCAGGTGGTGACGAGAAGCGTTGAACTCCACGGTGGGGTTTCCCGGTAATGGCTAGTGGTCGTAATGCTAATGGGAAATTGTTACCTGCTCATTACATAGGCCTGATGTACTAATAGTTTCCATGAGGTAATGATGACGTCACATTTGGTCACTAAACTGCCGGCTGTTTCTCACTCAGTCCATCCCCTAGAAAACGCGATGAATATTCCCCGATTTAATACTGGTTTCCGTGTCATGGCCTCGTTCGGCCTGTTGCTCGTGCTAATGGCGTGCATGTCCGCCGTCGCACTCTGGCGTCTGCATACGGGCAATGCCAGCACCTCGATACTGGTCAACGAAAAACTGGCCAAACAGCAGCTCGGCTCGGAGCTGCTGGCCAGCGTAGAACTCAATGGCTTGCGCACCGTGTCGGTAGCGCGCGCCGACAGTCTGGAAGTGGCCGATCTGTTCCAGGCCCAGCTCGACGCGGGCGAGAAACAGCTGGCTGCGCTGGAACAGCGATTGGCGCAGTTGCCCAGCGACGCCGAGGAAACCCGTTTGCTGCAGCAGGTGGCGCGCCACAAGCAGGCGTATCTGGCCATGCGCAGCGAGCTGTTCAAATACAAGGATGGCGGCCGCATCCAGGAAGTCGCTGACTTGCTGGAGCAGCGTATGCCGGCCGTGGCCGGTGCCTATACGGGCGCGCTGACACAGTTGCTGGCCTATCAGAAGCAGCAGGCGCAACAGCTTGCCGAACACAGTGCCAGCCAGTTTGCCCTGAGCCGCCTACTGTTGCTGGTGCTGGGTGCTCTGGCGCTGGTCACGGGCATAGTGCTGGCTGTGCTGCTGACGCGCAGCGTGGTGCGCCCGCTCGAACAGGCTGTGCTGCTGGCACAGCAGGTGGCGTCCGGCCAGCTGCACGGCAGTATCGCCCATGAGCGCGACGATGAAATTGGCAAGCTGCTCGATGCGCTCAGCCATATGACAGAGCGGCTGGCCCACACGGTGCGGCGCGTGCGCGATGGTGCGGACAGCATAGACTACAGCTCGCGTGAAATTGCGGCGGGCAATCTGGATCTGTCGCAGCGTACCGAACATCAGGCCGGCGCGCTGGAAGAAACGGCATCGGCCATGGTCGAACTGACTGAGGCGGTACGCGCCAATAGCGGCAATGCCCGTACGGCCAATGCGCTGGCCGTGTCGGCGACGGAAGTAGCGGACAAGGGCGGCGCCGTGGTGGCGCAGGTGGTAGCGACCATGCAGAACATCGATGCGGCAGCCCAGCGCATCGTCGAGATCACCAGCGTGATCGATGGCATCGCGTTCCAGACCAATATTCTGGCATTGAACGCGGCCGTGGAAGCGGCCCGGGCCGGCGATCAGGGCCGCGGTTTCGCCGTGGTGGCAACGGAAGTACGCAATCTGGCCCAGCGTTCGGCCGTGGCGGCCAAGGAAATCAAGCTGCTGATCAATGAATCGGCAGAGCAGATCGCGGGTGGCAGCGCTCTGGCGCGCGATGCTGGCGTGACCATGGCGGAAATCGTCACGCGGGTCGGTGAAGTGGCGGGGATTATCGCTGCCATTAGCAGTGCCAGCAGCGCGCAGGAGCAAGGCATAGAACAGGTCAATGCCGCCATTGGCGAGATGGATGGCGTGACCCAGCAGAATGCAGCGCTGGTGGAGCAGGCCGCAGCTGCCGCCCAGGCCATGCAGCAGCAATGCCGTGAAATGGCTCAGCTGATGGGCGGCTTCCGGCTGGACCATGAACCGCTCCGCCAGACTAAGGTGCTAGCCATGCCGCCCCAGACCAGATTGGCGCAGCGCAAGCTGGCGGCGCTACCGCGCGCAGCCTGAAGCGCTGGCGCTGCGGCGCGACTACATCTGGTAGCTGGCTTGCAGTGAAATGTTACGACCCGGCATGGGTATATCGCCGGGCAGCGCCAGCCCCGGCGCCGGGCTGGGTTCACGTACGTTGGCGTTGAAGGCATTGCGGATGGCCAGCGTGTAGTTCCAGCGCTGGCGGCCGTAACGCGTGGCGATGGTAAAGTCAGCCGTGCTGTAGTCGGCGATCGGTGCACGCAGATCGCCGAGCGGACGGCGCCGCCCAGCCACGTGGTTGAGCTGGGCGCCGAGCTGGTAGTCGGTTACCACGCTCCAGTCTATCCTGCCCAGCAAATGGTGGCGCGGTGCTGCCCCGGCATCAGTGCCTGTGCGCTGATCGATGGAGCGCTGCCACGCATAATTTCCGCTGAACTGTACGGTGCTGGTCAGCTGCCACTTGCCTTCCAGCTCAAGCCCGTCGCCGCGCTGGTCGCCCGTGTTGGCATAGGTGGAGCCAGTGCCGGCCACCGGGTTCATGACGGCACGGATGATGTCGTGCATGCTGTAGTGATAGAACGTCAGGTTGAAGCTGGCGTTGCTGCTGAGCTGCCAGGCCAGCGCCAGTTCGGTGGTGGCGTTGCGTTCCGGCTTGAGGAGAGGATTGCCCAAGGCGACGGGATTGCTGATGCCATAGCTTTCCACAAACGCTGGCGCCCGGAAGGCGCGGCCATACAGCAGCTTGGCGGTCAGATCGTAGCTGGCATCCCACACCAGTGCGAGACGGGGATTGGTGGTGCTGCCGAAATCGGAATAGCGGTCATGGCGCAGGCCCGCCGTGAGGTTCCAGTCGGCCGCCAGATTCCATTCATCCTGCAGGTAGAGATAGTTGATGTTGCGCCGCTGCGGCCGGATGAAAGGCGAGCTCGCGCTGGTTTCGATCACGCTGGGCAGCGGAATCGGCATGCCGTTGGCGGCATAGTTAAAATTGCGATACTCGCGCGTGCGGTACATATCGATATCGTCGTGGCCCACACCCAGTCGCAGGCGGTGCAGTTGCCAGCCGCTGTAATCGGCATAGGCGCTGGCACGGTAGGTGCGTTCCCAGGTCTCTGGTGCGGCGATCATGCCGTTGGGGAAGGCGCCGGTAGGATAGACCAGTCCGGCAGGCATCAGCCGAAACCAGGTGGGAATTTCTTGCGAATACTGCTGGCTGCTCAGTGTGGCACCCGCACCCCAGTCATGCGCGAGCTGGGCATCGGCCCATGACAGGCTGCTGGTGATGCGCTCGGTTTGCTGGCGGCCGGTGGGATCGAGCGACCAGGCTATGCCCAGACCCGTACCCATGTCGTAGCGGCGCTTGTAGCCGAAGCGGGCACGCCAGACGCCAAACTGTAGGTCGAGATTGCCGTCCACCGCCTTGAGCTGATTGTTGATCTGGCCGGGGGCCAGCGTGGCATGGGTGTTAAACAGTTTGTCGTTGCGGCTTTGGGCATCGCTCTCCACCAGATTGTGGTTGCCGTCCGTCTGGCCATAGCGCAGGTAGCTGGCCACAGCCAGCGGCCCTAGCCGCGTGCCTTGCTGGAACCACAGGTCGCCTGTACCGAAGCTGGCGCCGCGCAGGCCGAATTCCGTACCGCCCACCTCGGCGGCATTCTTGGTGATGATGTTGATGACGCCCGCATAGGCATCCGAGCCATACAGGGCCGAACCGGGCCCGCGCAGGATTTCGATGCGGGCGATATGTTCGACCGGGTAGGCGCCCCAGATATTGCCTTTGTTGCCCATGTAGGCCGTGGTGATGGGTATGCCGTTCTGCAGTAGCAGCACCTGCGGATTGAAGGCGCTGACGATGCCGCGCACCACATACAGCGGCGAGTTGCTATTGGGCGCACGGTTGACGTGGATGCCGGGCACCGTCTCGAGGATCTGGTCCAGTTCTGTCGCACCCATGGCGACGATGTCGGCCGCCGTGATCACGCTGGCCACGGCGGGGGCGCGGCGCAAGCTCTGGCTATTGCCGGTAGCGATGCTGACGCTGGCTGCTTCGCTATACGACAGGGCCAGGTCATCGTCATCGGATACCGGGCTGGCCCAGGCCAGCGGGGCGCTGAAGAACCATGGCAGGGCAACTGCCAGCGCATAGCGCAAACGGTGAGGACGGGGCATATTCACGCGAAAACTCCTGATACGGTACTAGACGGATAAACAAAACTTTGCGGCATGGTGTGCGGCCTTATTCCAGCGCGGCCAGTGTGTTACTGCTGCGCGCCTGATGGGCGCGTATCAGTTCGGCACACTGCTGCGCCGGCAGAGCCGGGCTTAAGTAATAGCCCTGCAGCAGATCGCATTGGCGTGTGCGCAGGAAGTCGAGCTGGGCTTGCGTTTCCACGCCTTCGGCCACTACTTCGAGCCGCAGGCTATGGGCTAGCGCGATAATGGCGCTGACGATGGCCATGTCATCGCTATCCTGCGGCACATCCTGCACAAACGAGCGGTCGATCTTGAGAATGTCGACGGGGAAGCGCTTCAGATAGGACAGCGAGGAATAGCCGGTGCCGAAGTCGTCGATCGACAGGCGCACTCCGAGCGCGTGCAGACTATGCAGCGTAGCCAGCGTATCCTGGGCGTTTTCCATCAGCGTGCTTTCGGTGATTTCCAATTCCAGCATGGCTGGCGGCAGACCGCTTTCGGCCAGTATGTTGGCTACGGTAGTGCTGAAATTCTTCTGCAGCAGCTGGCGTACCGACAGGTTGACGGCCACGCGCAGATCCGGCATGCCTTCCGCGCGCCAGCTTTGCAACTGGGTACAGGCGGTGCGCAGCACCCACTCGCCGATAGGGATGATCAGCCCCGTCTCTTCCGCCAGCGGTACGAACTGGTCGGGCGGGATCAGGCCGCGCAGCGGATGGTGCCAGCGCAGCAGCGCTTCCATGCCGAGGATGCCGCCGTCCTGCATGCGCGCCTGCGGCTGGTAATACACTTCGAGCTGGTGGCCTTGCAGCATGGCGTGGCGCAGATCGCTCTCCAGCCGCACGTGCTCGGAGATGGACAGTTCCATCGACGCTTCATAGAACTGGAAGCCGCTGTTGGTGCGCTTGGCGCGGTACATGGCGCTGTCGGCATGCTTGACCAGGCTGGCCACATCCAGCCCGTCGTGCGGGTACATGGCGATGCCCACGCTGGCCGTGACGAAGATATCGTTGCCATCGATGGGGAAGGGGGCGCTTAGTGCGCGCACGATATTTTGTGCGGCCGTGGCTGCGGCAGCGGGGCTATCCAGATGGTCGAGCACCACGGTGAATTCATCGCCACCGAGGCGGGCCACGGTGTCGTCATCGCGCACGGTCTGGCGCACGCGCTGGGCCACGGCCTGCAGCAGGCGGTCGCCGATGTGGTGGCCCAGATTGTCGTTGACGTATTTGAAGCGGTCCAGATCCATGAACAGCACGCCGAGCTGGTGCTGTTGTTCGCTTGCCCGGCTGATGCGCTGGGCCAGCAGATCGAAGAACAGGGTCCGGTTGGGCAGGTTGGTCAGCACATCGTTGTAGGCCAGGTGGCGAATGCGCTTCTCGGCCCGGTTGCCTTCGATGATGCGGCGTACCCGCTGCGACAGCACGGCGTAGTGGATGGGCTTGGGGATGTAATCGCTGGCGCCGGCGGCAAAGGCTTTTTCGACGGAGGCGTTGTCCTGCAGTGCGGTAATCATCAGCACGGGTATCTCGCTGCCATGAGGTAGCTGCTGCATGCGCGCGCAGGCGGTAAAGCCATCCATCACGGGCATCATGGCATCCATCAGGATCACGTCGGGCTGCCAAACGGCCAGCATGGCCAATGCCTGCGCACCATCGGCCGCTTCTTCCACATGGAAGCCGTCGCGCTGCAGGGTATGGCGCAAGGTGCTGCGCGTGCTGCGGTCATCATCGACGATCAGCACCTGGGCCAGACTATCGTCGTGCTGGTCGAGCGCTGGCGCGATCACGCGTAGCTGGGCTTGCAGGAAGCCGGCCAGTGCTGCGTATTGACTGCGCAGCGGCACCAGCAACGGTGCCAGCAGCTCGCCCTGTCCGCGTGCCGCATAGTCTTCCACCTGCTGGGCCAGCTGGGCCAGCGCTTCTGCGCCCAGATTGGCCGAGGCGCCCTTGAGCGTATGGGCGCGCTCGCGTGCCAGCGTATAGTTGCCCGTGGCCATAGCCTGTTGCACATCGTCGATGCAGCGCGGCGCATCTTCCAGATAGGGTTCGATGGCCTGTGGCAGGCTGGCGCCCAGTACCTGGCATAGCGGCTCGAACACGGCGCGGTTGACGGGGCAAGGGCCGGCGGCATTCATAGGCGCGGGCTGGGGTGTGGGTAGCACATCGAGCAGGGGCAGCCATTTTTCCAGCTTGCGACGCAGTTCCACCAGCGTGATGGGCTTGGCCAGATAGTCATCCATGCCGGCGGCCAGACATTTTTCTGCATCACCGGACTGGGTGTTGGCCGTCATGGCCAGCAGCGGCGTACGCCGTCCGCTGGCCAGTTCGGCCAGACGGATATGGGCGGTGGCTTCGTAGCCATCCATTTCCGGCATGCTGCAATCCATCAGGATCAGGTCGAACTGTTCGCGCTGGGCGGCGCGCACGGCTTCGGCGCCATCGGCCGCGAATACGCAAGCACAGTCATTCAGGGCCAGCATGCCGGCCGCCACCATCTGATTGGTGCGATTGTCTTCGGCCACCAGTACGCGGAAGCGCGGCGGCGCCGAGCCAGTCTTGGCCGGCTGGCTGCGTGTTGCCGGGGCGGGCAGGGCAGCGCTGCGCTCGTCGGCTGCGGCAGGCAGCGCGCGCGAGGCCGGTGCGGCGCTAGCAGACTGGCACAGCATGTCGAAGCTGAAGCAACTGCCGTGGCCGGGGCTGCTTTCCACACTGATCTGGCCGCCGAGCAGCTCCACCAGTTGTTTGCAGATGGCCAGGCCCAGCCCCGTGCCGCCATAGCGCCGCGTGGTCCCCGTCTCCGGCTGCACATAGGCGTGGAACAGGCGCTGGCAGACCTCCGCGCTCATGCCTATGCCGCTATCGCGCACGCTGCAGTGCAGACGCATGGCAGCGGCGTCGCCGCTTATGCGCAGGCTGACGCTGATTTCGCCGCGTGCAGTGAACTTGATGGCATTGCCTATCAAGTTAAGCAGGATCTGGCGCAGCCGCATGGCATCGCCTGTGATATATGGCGGCAGTTCGCCGGCGGCCTGCCAGCTCAGGCGCAGGCCTTTCTGGCTGGCCTGCGGCTCCAGCAGATCGATCACCTGATCGAGCAAGGCTGGCAGGTCGAAGGTGTTGGGTTCCAGCGTCAGCTTGCCTGCTTCGAGCTTGGAAAAGTCCAGGATGTTGTTGATCAGCTCGATCAGGGTGTTGGACGAATTCCAGGCCACGTCGACCAGTTCCTGCTGGCGCGCCGAGAGCCGGGTTTCGCGCAGCATGTCCAGCATGCCGACCACGCCGTTGAGTGGCGTACGCACTTCATGGCTGACGGTGGCGGCAAACTGGGCTTTCAACTGGGCCAGATTGATGGCGGCATCGCGCGAGTCCTTGAGTTCGCTTTCGCGCTGTTCGAGCACTACCATCATCTGGTTGAAGGCCTGGGCCATATCGATCAGGTCGCGAGGACCGGACGGACTCGCGCGCATGCCTGATTCGCCCGCTTCGGCGCGCCGCATCAGCGCCGACAGCGCATTCAGCGGCCGTATCATATGGCGCGTCAGCAAGCGGCCCACACCCAGCACCAGCACGGCAAACGACAGGGTCAGTACCAGATTGCCCAGCAAGAGGGAATTGGTCAGGCTATTCAGCGTGCTCTTGGCAATTTGAACATGCACATAGCCCTGGACTTGCGGGCGCACATCCTGCGGATCGAGCGGCGAGCTTTCCGCCTGTCCGCCAAACACGGGCGCCGCAAACAGCCAGCTGCGGCTATCTTCGCTGATCAGACCGGCGCGGGCCGGCAGGGCAGTGCCCGGCGCATGCAGGGCAGGCTGACCGGCCGGGGTTTCACTAACCAGCACACGCTGCTGCGCATCCATGATCTGCACGGCGCTCACATCGGGGAAGGCCAGCGTGGTGCTGACCACTTCGCGCGCGTTTTCGGGCGAATGGAACAGCAAGGCCAGGGTACTCTGGCGCGCCAGATTCTCGGCGATGCGCTGGCCCTGGCCGATGTAGTAGTCGCGCATGCGCACATTGGCTTCGCGCGCATTCATCAGGGCCGAGAACACGGCCAGTCCGAGGATGGAGCTGGCAGCGATCAGCATTAACTGGCGCTGGAAGCCGGTGCGGCGCAGGAATAGACGGAGTGACTGGATCATGGCGTGGCTGAGCGGCGTTGCAGGGGGCTGCACGCTGCCGGCAAGGCGGCACGCAGCTTAGAGTTCAGGGAAGATTGCATCGAATTGCCT
Source organism: Pseudoduganella danionis (assembly GCF_009720775.1). GTDB lineage: Bacteria > Pseudomonadota > Gammaproteobacteria > Burkholderiales > Burkholderiaceae_D > Rugamonas > Rugamonas danionis. The sequence continues at coordinate 290,518 of NZ_WNKW01000005.1, read as the reverse complement.
TTGTTGTGCTGTGCTCAGGTGCAGCCCGAGGTGGCTGGCGGTACGCGTATTGAGTGCACTGCTGAGCGCACGCAAGGGCGTCAGTCCGCGCCGTATGGTTTCGCCGTTTTGTAGCGCAGTGGCAAGCTGGGCTAGATCATGGCCCAGTTGTACATTATTCGGATACATGCCGAACAGCACGCCCTTCTTGACGTGCAGCACGCTGCTGGAAAACACGGGCAGGCTGCGGCTCCACGATTCCTTCAGTATCATGGGCAGTAGGGTGGTTTCTTCGACCGTGGTGCCATCCTGTGGCAGCCATAGTGCATCGCGCCGGCCATCGGCCGTGCTGAGCAGGGCTTCATAGGCGCGCGCCGCGCTGGCCAGATCCGTCGCCTCCAGTGCGGAAAAGTCCAGCCCCTGGGCGCGTGCCGCCTCGCGTGCCAACCGCAACTGGGCTTCGCTATTTTGCGGGTGGTAGACCACCATCACGCGTTTTACCCCGGGCAGGACGTTTCTGAGCAGACTGAACAGCAGGGCCGGATCAGGCATCATGCTGATGCCGTTAAGCTGCTCGCCTTCGGCACCGGGATTGACGCCGCCTATCACCACGGGCGTGCCAGCCTCTAGTGTGGCCGCCACTTTCATGCCTTGCCGACCCAGCGCGATGACGGCTTTGCTATTCTTCAGGCTGGCGCGCAATTCGCTGCCATCGGCTATCTGGCCCAGCGCAATGGCGCGCGGGCGGCTGCGGGTCTGCTCTTCCACCCCCTGCAGGATTTCGCTGACGACGCTGCGATAAGGTCCGTTCAGTTCCGGGTGCAGCACGGCCAGCGTTTGCCCGTGCGCCAGCCTGCCTGACAGGCATAGCAGCAAAACAGGAAGCAGGCGAAGGACGGCGGCAGGGGTCAAGGCGGCTTGCGGACTGGATAAAAGGATGCAGCAAGAGTGTACACTTTGCCAACCAAAAATCATCAATAGATATATTCTATGGTAGTTATGTAAGCGCTTCCACTTGCGTTACACTAGCGCTGCCTGCAACAAACTCATTGAATTCATGAACCGCTCCCGCCCCCCTCTGCGCATGCATGCGCTGGTCTGGCCTTTACTGGCAGAATTAGGCCTGGCCATGGCGATCAGCGTGGCGGGTACTGCGCTGGCCTCCCGAAGTTCGGATGCGGCCGGTGCGGCTTTTGCCATCGCCAGCCAGGTAACTGCCATGTTGTTCCTGCTGTTCCGCATCATCGGCGCCGGCGTCAGCGTGGTGGTAACGCAGAAGCTGGGCGCACGACAATATGATGCAGCGCAGAATGTGGCGCGTGCCGTGGTTGGTGCCAGTAGCTGGCTGGGCGGAATTTCGGCACTGGCCGGCTGGCTCGCAGCCGAACCCCTGTTGCGGCTGTTGAACACGCCGGCTGACGTGCTGCCACTGGCCGTGCCCTTGTTAAAGGCCCTGGCGCTGGCCATGTTGTTCGATGCCTGGAATGCTGCCATGGCCAGCGTGATGCGGGCCCATCTGCGCACGCGCGATACCTTGCTGGTGCTAGTGGCCATGCATGTCTGCCATCTGGCGCTGGCGCTGCCCCTGATGTTTGGCTGGGGCGGCTTACCGGCCATTGGGCTGCCCGGCTATGCACTGGCACTCACGCTGAGCCGCATGCTGGGCCTGGCGCTGCATCTGATCCTGTGGCAGCGCCAGCTGGGCATACGTCTGCACGCGCAGGACTGGTGGCGCTTGCCGCGGGCCGAACTGGCGGCCGTGCTGCACATCGGCCTGCCCGGGGCGGCGGAGAACATCGCTTGGCGGCTGGCTTTCATGGTCAGCGTGGCCACGGCAGCGGAACTGGGGGCGACGGCGCTGGCCACCCAGGCCTATGTACTGCAGGTGATGGCGGGCGTAATGATGTTCAGCATCGCCAGCGGTCTGACCGTGGAAATCATGGTGGGCTATCTGATCGGTGCAGGCCAGTTGCGTCAGGCGCATCAACTGGTCCAACGCATGTTACTACGTGGCGCGCTGGTCGCGCTGCTGATTGCTGCACTGGCGGCGCTGGCGGCCAGGCCGCTGCTGGGCTGGTTCAGCAATGACGAGCACATACTTGCGGGTGGCACCATCCTGCTGTGGCTGACGGTATTGCTGGAGCCGGGCCGCACTTTCAATCTGGTGGTGATCAATGCCTTGCGCGCAGCGGGCGATGCCCGTTTTCCTTTGCTGGCGGGCGCGCTGTCCATGCTGCTGGTACTGGCCGGCGGTAGCTGGCTGTTCGGGGTGGTGTTGGGCTGGGGCTTGCCCGGCGTGTGGCTCGCTTACGCCGCAGACGAATGGATACGCGGCCTGATCATGTGGCGCCGCTGGCAGGCGCTGGCGTGGGTGCCGCATGCACGCCATGCGCGCAAACAGCTAGTGCCACTGGTGGTAGTGGAAGGCTGAAGCGGCAGGCCAAACAACAACGCCCGGCTGAGCCGGGCGTTGGGGTAGTGCGCTCAGACTGCAAGCTTACTGTACCGTCAGTATCACCTTCACGGTATCGTCGACCTGCGACTTTTCAATGTAGCCGATGGCGCTGACGTCAGCCGCCACGGCTTTCTTCACCTCGGCACTGGAACCCAGTTCTTTCGGTGCCGTGGCTTTACCCGTGAACACCAGCTTGGACCAGATGGCTTTCACCTGGGTGGCATCCTTGTCCAGCACCTTTTTATAGAACTCGTTGCGCAGCGGGCCGTCCGTGTGCTCGATAGGAGTGAACAGGGTCGACTTGCCGAGGAAGAACTGGCCAGCCTGTTCGCTGAACATGCGCGTAGCCGGATTCTTGGGATTGACGATAACCACGATCTCGGCAGCAAACATTGGTGCAGCTGCCATACCGAGACCGAGCGCGAGCAGAACTTTTGCAATGGCCGTTTTCATAGAGGCTCTCCTTAGAATACGAAATCGATGCCGGCGGCATACACATTGACGCTCTTGCCTGCCAGTGCAGGTTTGGCATTGACGAAGTAGCCAGTGCCATCACGGGTGCTGATGTGATCGATCTGGAACTTGAACGCTGCCGACTTATAGAAGTCCCAGCGCACGCCGATGGCCGTGGTGGACTGCAGACCTGCCTGGATGGCGCCATTGGCAGCTGCCGTCAGGGCAGCCAGCGGACCCGTGGTTGGCAGACTGGCGAAGCTGCGGATGCTGTCCTGCTTGACGTCGCCGTGCATTACGTAAGGCAGGAATTTGCCCATGCGGTAGCCGGCCATCAGGTAGTAGGAGCTGGTGTCCTGGATGGCGCGGGTTTCCGTCTTGCGCTTGGCGTATTCGCCCTGCAGCACGATGTTGTTGTAATCCATGGAAATGCCGGCCGAAGTGAAGGTGCCATCGATATCGTGCAGCGGCAGTTCGGCCACAACCGAGGTCAGGCCGTATTTGTTCAGCGCCGCCAGCAGGGTATTCAGGTTGGCGTTGTCATACACATTGACCTTGGCTTTGGCGTGGCCCAGGCGATAGGTGAACGGGCCGTTTTCCAGTACCACCTGTGCCGACACGGCTGGCTTGAATTCCACATCGTAGTTGCTCGATGCGTGGAAGCGGGTGCGGCCTACTGCCAACTGCCCGGTTACCGTGGTGTCGCCGAAGCTGTGCTGATAGAGGATGTCGCCGCCATCGATATTGTCGGCCGTCACCTGACGATAGACTTCGTTCGGCGCGCGCATCATGATGTTGGCATAGCCCACATTGCGCACATCGGAAATCATGTAGACCGGCAGACCAATACGGCCCACGCGGAAGGAGATTTCATCGGTGGCCTTGTATTTGGCAAAAGCCCAGGCCATTTCGCCGCTGAACTGGTCGCTAGGACCGTTCTTGCGTACCAGACCCTGTGCCGTCAGCGACAGGTTGTCGCTCAGCTTGGCCGTCATCTGCAGGCCCAGATTCGAGTCCACGCCGGTGCGCGCGCTCTTGCCGGCGCCACCCACCTGATTGACGCGGTTGAACAGACCGTCATTGGTGTCTGTCATGGTCAGCGCGCCCGTGCCGAAGCCGCTGATGGTGATAGGCAGACTGTCGTCCGCGTGGGCTTGTGCAGCCAGTGCACCAAGTACGGCCAGTACCGTCAAGGCCAGTTTGGGTTGTTTCATTGTGATTTCCTCCCGTTGATCTCGTAGTGTTTTGTTCTGTGTTGTCTAGGACGCAGAGATAGTGTAAACCCTGGCGGTGAGTTTGTGTGAGAATCAGCGTGAAATGTGACATTTTTGTTGTGGATGGACAACAATATGCGCGGCCTCGGGGCGAAATATTCGCCAATTTCGCCAATTACGCGTTCAACGTGGCAGCTTTCAGCAAAAATTTTGATCTTGCGCACATGAGGGCGCTATGGTGAAGATGTAACAATTGAGCATTTCGCAATGCAAGTTACTGCAAGGCATCTGATGCCTCAGGCGGGGCGGCGTGGTGGCAGATTGCGCCGTATGGTGCGCAGCATCTGGTCGATATCGACCGGCTTGGCAATGAAATCGTTCATGCCGGAGGCGATGCATTGCTGCCGCTCCGATTGCATGACGCCGGCTGTCATGGCCAGCACGGGCAGGGACAGTTTGAGTTCCGAACGGATGCGCATGGTGGCTTCGAAACCATCCATTTCCGGCATCTGCACGTCCATCAGCACCAGATCGAAGCGCTGGCTATCGGTGCGCAGCAGGTCGAGCGCCGCGCGGCCGTTGTCGACGGTTTCCAGCGTGGCGCCCGCGTAGCTGAGCATGCTTTGCGCGACTAGCTGGTTGAGCGGATTGTCTTCCACCAGCAGCAGGCGCACGCCATCGATGCGCAGCGCGGCGACGGCGCCCAGATCGGCACTGGCTGCCGTGGTCGGGGTGTGGCGCAAGGTGGTACGCAAGGCTTCGTACAGACGGGCCGGCGTAACGGGCTTGAGCAGTGTCGCATTGGCCAGCTCGGCTTCACGATGATGCAGTAGCTGGCCTTGTCCATAGGCGCTGGTCAGCAGCACGATGGCAGGGCAATCGACAGGACGGGCTGCACGGATGGCTTGCATGGTGGCCAGTCCATCCATGCCGGGCAGATTCCAGGCTAGCAGGATGGCATCGAAACTGGCCTGGCCGCTGCCCAGCAACTGCAGCGCCTGCTCGCCGCTGCTGGCGTGGCTGCAGCGCCAGCCCAGGCTGGCGATATTGCGCCGCAGGTAGTCGGCTGCCAGTGCGTCGGCTTCGATCAGCAATACATGCTGGCTCGGCAGCGGTGCTTCGTCGACGGCGGCCGGCATGCCATAACGTAGCGGGATGCGCAGGGTGAACACGCTGCCCACGCCGGGAGTGCTGTCGACTTCGATTTCGCCACCCATCAGTGCGGCGATGCGGCGCGAAATCGCCAGCCCCAGTCCGGTGCCGCCGAAGCGCCGCGTCATTGATGCATCGGCTTGCGAGAACGGTGCGAACAGCAGGCTGCGCTGTTCCTGCGGAATGCCGATGCCGGTATCGCTGACGCTAAAGCGCAGCGTGACCGCTTCGCCACTGGCGCCGGCCCGTTCCACCAGCACGCAGACACGGCCTTTTTCCGTAAACTTGATGGCATTGCCAACCAGATTGACGAGGATTTGCTGCAGCCGGTGGCTATCACCGCACAGCGCCTGCGGCACGCCGGGATCGACGCCGATGGCCAGTTCCAGATTCTTTTCGCTGGCATTGACGGTCATGATGGTGGCCACGGCATCGAGCACGCTTTGCAGGCTGAACTGGACCGGCGCCAGCTCCATGCGGCCCGCCTCGATCTTGGATAGATCGAGCACATCGTTGAGGATGTTGAGCAGGGCTGTGCCGGAGCTGCCTATCATGTCCAGATATTTCTGCTGCTCGGCGGACAGGGTGGTGTTGTTGAGCAACTGGGTCATGCCCAGCACGGCATTGAGCGGGGTGCGGATTTCATGGCTCATGTTGGCAACGAATTCCGACTTGGCCCGGCTGGCCGCCTCTGCCAGATCCCTGGCCACGATCAGCGAAGCTTCCGATTCGCGCAGGGCGGCAGTCTTTTCTTCTGCCAGCGCGCTGGCATAGGTCTGGCGCGCCGTGAGTGCGCGCACCACGCCGAAGAACAGCAGGCTGATAATCACGCCTGCCAGCAGTACGATGTGCGACTTCTGCCGGTCTATGCTGTTTTCGAACGCGGGCAGCGAGGTCAAACGCAGGGTCCAGCGGTGGCGCAGCAAGTCCAGCGGCAGCAGGCGCTGATACGGATTCGGGTATTGTTCCAGCTCGGCCGGCAAGCGGCTTTCGCTCGCATACAGCAGATTGCCGGCTGCCGTGCTATCACCGTCGAACACTTCCAGCAGCAAGCCATTGTCCGCCGGACCCAGCAGGCCAGCCAGCATTTCCTCGGCCCGGATCGGGCTATAGGAAAAACCGTTGAGCGCGTCCATGCGCAGCGCGGCCGCGGCACGGCCACGCGGGAACTGGGCACGCTGGTGGTAAATGGGGAAATACATGAGGAAGCCGGGCTGGCCCTGGCCCGGGCCTTCCTGCACCAGCACGACCCGTCCCGTCAGCACGGGTTCGCCCAGCCGCGCGGCTTCCAGCATGGCTTGGCGGCGTATCGGTTCCGACATCATGTCATAGCCGAAGGCGCGCAGATTGGCACCGCTGGCCGGTTCCAGATACAGCACCACGCCGGCGGCAGGGCCGGGACTGGCGCCGGGCAGGCTCCAGATGTGGAAATCGCTGCGGTCGTGCAGACGGATTTGCGCTTCGACCTGCTCGCGCTGCTGGTGCGGTATCAGTGCGGCATAACCCAGCCCCAGCATGCCGGGCATGCTGTTGCGGATATCCAGCGCTTCAGTGAACGCCTGCCATTGCGCGCGCGTGGGTTCAGCCTCGACGCGGAACAGTGCGCGCGCGCCACGCAGTCCGGACGCATACAAGTCCATGCGTCGGCTGATGCGCTCGGCGATATCGGCGGCGCGCGCATCGAACTGGTCGCGTGCGCGCCGTTCCGTGCTCAGGGCTACCAACTGCCATACCACCACCGTCAGGGCGATGCCAGCCAGCAGCGTGGCCCAGTGGGCCGCGTTCTGGCCGCGCATGCGCTCCTGAGTACGGTGGCGTTCATAATCGTCGGCGCTCAGCACCATGCCGATCACACTGCACAGCACCACATAGCTGGCCAGCGCGATCAAGGCATCGTTGAGCGTGCCCACCGCGAACGGACCCAGTCCCCGTATGGTGCCCAGCACGGCGCCCGCGGCAATCAGCAGACAGCACAGGCTGGCACCGCGCTGGGAGTAGCGCTGGGCGGCCCAGGCCACACACAGGATCAGCAGGTAGGGCAGCCAGCCTTCGCCATCGCCGGCGCTGTACTGGCGCGCGAAGATGGCCGTAATCATGGCCAGCAACACCAGCACGGCCAGCGCTGCCTGCCAGCTCAGGCGGTAGGCGCCTTGCGCTGGACGCCATGCCAGCAGGGCAGGGGTGACCAGCAGCACGCCGGCCACATCGCCCACCCACCAGGTCAACATGACCGTGGGTAGTGCGGTCCAGCTAACCATGCCGCCCAGATACAGCACGCCGCTGCCGACTACGGCTGCCAGCACGCACATGAGCAGGCCGATCAGGGCAAATTTGTAGACATCCTGTAGCTGGGAAAATGGCTGGCGGCCGCAGGCATAGTAACGGGCCAGCCAGACGCCAGCGGCCGCTTCCAGCGTATTGCCGGCGCCTATCAGCAGCGAAATCAGGTTGGTGGACAGGTCGGGCGCCAGGCCGTTGCCGACGAAGGTGGCCAGATTGGCAAAGGTGGCGCCTATCAGGATGGCCGGCCAAACGCGGTAACCGAAGGCCAGCATGGCTGCAAAGGCGATACCGGAAGGCGGCCAGACGGGCGTGGCATTGCTATGTGCGAAGGCCAGTAGCAGGCTGGCGCGCGCGAACAGGAAATAGCATGCAGTCAGCGCCATCACCAGTGCCAGGTAGGGTAGTCTGGTGGTGGTGGAAGGCTGTGCATCGGGCATGGCTGTCATGGTGCTATCTCGTTGGCAAGCACTATACGCTGTTCGGCTGCTGCTGTGGCAGAAAGTGGATGCCGGCGGGCGCCGACATCCATGTCGCCAGTTTTATTCGGCGCGGCGCGGCTGCACCAGTGCTGCGGCCTGCTTGGCATGCTGGCGTGCCGTGTCCACATCGGCCGCGCTGGCCAGTGCCACGCCCATGCGCCGGCGCGCAAACGATTCCGGCTTGCCGAACAGGCGGATATCGCTGCCCGGCACGGCCAGCGCTGCCGCCACGCCTTCAAACGCGATGCCGACCGCGTCATGCTGGCCGTAGATCACGGCCGAAGCACCGGGCGTGCGCAGCGCCACATTCACGGGCAGGCCGAGGATGGCTTTGGCATGCAGCTCGAATTCGCTCTGCACTTGGGTAGCCATGGTGACCATGCCGGTATCGTGCGGGCGCGGGCTGACTTCGGAGAACCACACCATATCGCCTTTGACGAACAGCTCGACGCCGAACAGGCCCAGTCCGCCCAGATCGGCCGTAACTTTGGCGGCGATCTCGCGCGCCCGCTCCAGTGCCAGTGGCTGCATGGCGCAGGGCTGCCAGGATTCGACGTAATCGCCCTGCACCTGTACGTGGCCGATAGGATCGCAGAACTGGGTCTGGATCTGGCCATCGGCGCCTATGGAGCGCACCGTCAGCAGGGTGATCTCGTAGTCGAAATCAATAAAGCCTTCGACGATCACGCGGCCGGCGTCGACGCGGCTGCCGGCGGCGGCATAGTCCCAGGCGGCGGCAACTTCGGCCGCGCTATCGATCTTGGACTGGCCTTTGCCGGACGAGGACATGACGGGTTTGATGACGCAGGGGAAACCGATTTCCGCCGTGGCCGCCTGCAGTTCGGCCAGACTGCTGGCGAAACGGTAAGGCGAAGTGGCCAGGCCCAGCGTTTCCGCCGCCAGGCGGCGTATGCCTTCGCGGTTCATGGTCAGCTGGGCAGCACGGGCGGTGGGGATGCAGGTGATCTTGCCGGCCTGCTCGAGTGCCGCCAGCGTATCGGTGGCGATGGCTTCGATTTCCGGCACGACCAGATCCGGCTGCTCCTGTTCGATCAGGGCCGCCAGGGCCGCGCCATCGGCCATGTTGATGACATGGGCGCGGTGCGCCACTTGATGGCCCGGTGCATTCGGATAGCGGTCGACGGCGATCACTTCTACGCCCAGGCGCTGGAGCGCGATGATGACTTCTTTACCGAGTTCGCCAGAACCGAGCAGCATGACTTTGGTGGCGTTGGGTGCCAGTGGCGTGCCGAAAATGCGGGGAGTATTCATGGAATGAGGACTAGTAAAAAATCAGAACGAATAGACCAGGGTGACCGAGGTCTGGGTATCGGTATTGCGCTTATCCGCGGGTACATTGGTATCGTTGCGGATGCTGTAGGCGGCTTTCATCTGCATGGTGCCATTGATCTTGGTGCGCAGTGCTGTTTCGGCCTGCGAATGCACGTTCGAGGTACCGCGCTCGATAATGATGTTCTGCGACAGCTGGGCCGTGTCGCTGACTTTCCATTTGATGTTGGTTGCGCCGCGTATGGTCATGCCGCTTTCCGTTACGCTATTCGAGCGCGTGCCCTGAAAGTAGCCCGGACCGATTTCCACGTCCATATTGCTGCTCTCGGTGGCGTAGGCCTGAGTGCCGTAACCGACGCCCAGCGTGGAGTAGCGGGTGTATGCACCGAAGCGGTCGTCCACATGGGTAGCTAGCGCGAATAGCCGGTTGTGGTCTTCCAGCAGCTTGAATGCCGCCTTGGCCGACAATGAATAGCGCTGGGCCGAGCGCTGGCGTACCCGCTCGCCGCTGGCCTGCTTGATTTCTTCATCCTTGAAGTAGGCTGCCAGGATGTATTCATTGCTCCAGTTGCGCAGTTCCTGATGGGCGTCCAGTTTGCCCGTCACGGAATTACCGACCGTGTTACCGGAAGTGGATATGGCGCCCAGCTCGGCAGAGTTGTTCCAGCCCAGAGGAGGCGCGTTGTCCGCTGTAGCGCTGAAGGCGCTGAACAGCAGCAGGATGGGGAAGATTTTTTTTGCGTTCATGCCACCATTGTAACCGAGACAAGCGCGCTGGCGGCACGGCTGGCTGTGCAGGACAGCCAGCCGGCGCCAAGGTTAAGGCAGGGTGAGGATGACTTTGACGCTATCGTCAACGGCCGATTTTTCGATATAGCCGATGGCATTGATATCGTTGGCGATGGCTTTTTTTACTTCGGCCGTGGAATGCAGCTCGGCTGGCATCACGCCTTTGCCCGTGAAGATGATCTTGGCCCAGGCCGCTTTGACCTGAGAAATATCCTTGCCGGCCAGACGCTGGTAGAAATCCGTACGGATCTGCGACTTTTCCGCCTGGTCGAGCGGCACGAACATGGTCGATTTCCCCAGGAAGAACTGCGACGCCTGTTCGGAGAACATGCGCGTGGCCGGGTTTTTCGGATTGACCACGACCACAATTTCCGCCGCCGCAGCGAGGCCCGTCAGCATACAGGTGCTGACCAGCGCCAGCTTGATGAATAACTTCTGCATAAAACACTCCCTTATAGTCTGTTTATTATTGTCGGATCCGATCAGAACACCATTTGCCACGAAGCGGACAGCAAATTGGCGTCGCCCGTGAATTGGAATTTCGATTTGTCCTTGACTTTGTCGAACTGCACTTTCAACGCTTGCGATGTAGCGAAGTCCCAGCGATAAGTGAGCGAAGTAGTGTTATGTTTTTCCGTGCCGGTTGGCCAGTAAGCGGAATGCTCGGCGAATTGAGAATACGATAACATGACCGAATGCTGGTCGAATTTATAACCGCCGGAATAAGACTGGACTATAAAGCTGTTTTTAACAGAGGGACGGTCGATATAATTGATTTCGCTGCGCATCAGCCAGTTTTTATAATCCATATTGAAGGACAGGCCATAAAATGCCTGACCGACATCATTAATTAACTGACCATTCGCCCCCGACATGGCGGGACTGCGTACACCATTAATCACCGAATAACGTTCCACCACCGTGTGCATATATACGCCGCGCAGGCTGAATATATCGTTGCTGGCATCCAGATAAGCACCGATCATCTTGTTCCACGATTCGTCGATGCGGCTGGAGTAGTACAGATTACCGAGCATCTGGTTATCGTTACTCTTGCGCTTGCCGACCCAGACGTTGCCCGTATATGTCCAGTCACCCGCCGTGTTGGTGTACAGCAAGTTGGCGCCGTCATACGAGTAGATCTGCCAGGCGTACAAGTCTTGCGACGGACGCAGCCACGGGTAGGCATAGCCCACGTACATGTAGTCGGAGTAGTAGTACAGTGGCAGGCGCTTGCGGCCGGCCTGCAGCGTCAGGTTTTCGTTGATGCGGTAGCTGCCGTAGGCCCAGTCTGCATTGACCGAGCTGTCAGCGCCGCGCGCTACCACCTGCACTGTGGCGGACAGATCAGGCGAGAATTTGAAATTGCCCTGCAGACCAGCCAGCGATTCAGGCTGGACCTGAGTCTTGTGGTATTCATACATGCCGACATATTCATAATTGCCAGTAAAGCAAGGGCATTTGTAGCTATAACCGGGCTGGGCATTTATCTGATACGGTACATTGCCATCGCTACTGCCGCTGAGCACGCGGCCCACCGTCAACTGGGCAAAACCACTAAAACTGCTTTCTACCGCCAGGGCGCCGGATGAAATAATCGATAAGGTTGTTAATGCCGCAATCTGATTAAATCGCATTGTGTTCCCCTTTTTGTTAAATATTCTGTTTTTTTAATCTACTATTGAAGAAATAGCGGGGCAAGCAAAATGGCGAAAGTGTGGCTTTTAGGTATTACGCGCTTATTAATGTTGAATAAATTCACCAAACTATGGTTCGACAGAAACACTGTGTTTTAAACAACGCAAAACAAAGGTGGAACGGCTGTGTTTTAAGCCCGGCAGTTTATATAGTTTGCGGCGCAGGAATTCTTCATAACCGGCGGTGCCGGCCACGGCCACCTTGATCAGATAGTCATATTCTCCCGTCAGTAAATAAGCCTCTATCACTTCCGGCAGCTCGGCCAGCGCCTGGCCGAATTTCTCGAAAATATCGTCGTCATGCCGGTCCAGCGTGACTTCGATGATGACTGTATCGGGGTAGCCCAGCGCTTTCTGGCTCAGCAGGGCGGTGTAGCCTTCTATCATTCCTGCCTCTTCCAGCGCGCGTACCCGGTTCCAGCAAGGCGTGGTGGACAGGCCGACCAGCTCGGCCAGACGGGTATTGCTGAGGCGGCCGTCGCGGCGCAAGGCACGCAGAATTTTGCGGTCTATTTCGTCGATTTCCATCTGTCCGATCCTTGAAAGATTTATCTTCTGCCTATTCTAGCTTGGATAGGTGATTCTTCTGTGTATTTCACCAATTTGCATATACTATGGAAGCCTATTCCGTAAGATTGCGGATATTCTGGCTGTATGAAAAATACTCAGGCCAATTTCCGTTTCTGCATCGAAGACGATGCCCCTATCGCTACACTGGAAGCCGTGCTGGCCATCGTCCGACGACTTGATCTGGATCTACGCAGCTTGCGCAGCCATGCCATTGCGGGCGGACTGGAAGTGCAGCTCAGGCTGGCCGCTACAGACGAGGATGGCCTGACGCTATGCCGTATGCGCTTGAATAATGTGGTGGGCATACTGGCGGTGCGCGTATTGCCAGTCGCGGCGGCCGCTACACCGCTAGCGACGACTTATGCTTATTCGGCAATTCCGCCATACAATAGTGCTCATCAGCATAGACAGGAATCCGTATGAGCGAGTTTTCAAACGATATCTACACCGAGCCGGAAGGCTACGACCGCAGTACTCTGAATAATCTGGGACCGCTAGCCCGCATGGCCGGTATCTGGACAGGCGAGCGCGGCCTCGATATCAAGCCCAAGGCGGACGGGCCGCGCAAGCAGGCTTACGTGGAGCGCATCGAGTTGCAACCGATCGACCCTGTGACCAACGGGCCGCAGCTATTCTATGGTTTGCGCTATCTGATCATCGTCAATAAGCCGGACCAGCCCAAGACTTACCACGAGCAGGTGGGTTACTGGCTGTGGGAACCGGCTACCAGCACGGTAATCCAGACGCTGGCCATTCCGCGTGGCCAGATCGCCATGGCGGCCGGCGTGGTGGCAGCCGATGCGCGCGAGTTCGAACTGATCGCCCTGCGCGAATCGGAAACCTATGGCATACGCTCGAATCCCTTCCTCGAACATGGCTTCAAGACCGTGGAATACCGCATCAAGGTGAGCTTCCACGACGATGGCAGCTGGTCCTACGAGGAAGACACCGTGATGCTGATCCGTGGCCAGAGCGAACCGTTCCACCATCTTGATCGAAATCACTTGCACAAGGTGGCCGAGCCCACACCGAATCCCCAAGTCACGGGCAGGCCCGCCTGAGTATGTGCCGCCCTGTGCGGGCGGCTATCTGTCCGCTAGAATGCCTGTTTCATATTTCTACGGATAAAAGATGGGTGTGATTCAACGTAGTATGCTGGCCGTGCTGCTGGCGGCCGGTGTCTGTGCGGGGGCAGTGGCGGGCAGTTGTCCTGCCCATTATGTGGACGGGCGCCTGCCGGAAATCCAGAATCCGCGCATGCAGGCCGGTACGGCCGAGCTTTGCTACGATGAGTTCGGCGTCATGCACTCCGGTATCACCCGCACCCCGCTGTGGTCGGCGGAGCATCTGACGGCCGAGCAACTGCAGTCGGCCAAGACCCTGTCCCGAGAAAACTCCTTCCATGCTGAAACCCGGCTGCCGCCCAGTGCGCGTGCCGAGCTGTCCGACTACGCGCGCAGCGGCTATGATCGAGGTCATATGGCGCCCAACGGTGACATGCCGGACCGCGCCAGCCAGCACCAGAGCTTTACACTGGCAAATATGGTGCCGCAGGAAGGCGAAAACAACCGCCATCTGTGGGCCGGCATCGAAGCGGTGGTGCGCAAGCAAGCGCTCAAGGAAGGCGAACTGTATGTGCTGACGGGCCCGGTGTTTCTCGGTGCAAATTTGCAAAAGATCGGCAATGTGCTGGTGCCTAGCCACCTGTACAAGGTAGTCTATAGCCCGCGTCAGCGTGCTGGTGCGGCTTTTTTTGTGGAAAATCGCGCCACCAGCGACTATGAACTGATGAGTATTGCGCAACTCGAGGCGCGCATAGGCATCAATTTGCTGCCCAGTCTGGGTGCTGCGCAAAAGGAGACAGTTTTGCGTTTGCCAAATGTAAAGCTGCGTAAATCGAGAGGTGGAAAATGAAACAATCGCGCCCATTCCTACCCTATGCCAATGAAGCCGATGTGCGCCATATCGGCCGGCTGTGCATAGAGAACCGGCTGGACCGTATCACCATTAGCGGCGATCTGGACCTGACGGCAGACCAGCTTGGACTGGCCGATGCGCGCGCTTTGCAGCAACTGCTAAACGATGTGGTGGCGGCGCTGGAAAGCCGTACGCTGCCTGCCATGCTGCCGCCGGCCGCCGTGAATACTGTTGCCAACCCATTTGGAGATACTGCATGAGTGCTTATCAAGGCGCTTTAATGAGCGAAGGCCAGATACAGGCCATAGGCCAGGGCCTGCTTGACTGCAGTCTGCCCAAGCAGCAATGGACCCATGCAGCCCACTTGGCCGCTGCCTTGTGGCTGGTGGTGGCGCGGCCCGATATCGACGCGCCGGTTGCCATGCCGGGCATAATCCGCGCCTACAATCTGGCTTGCGGTGTCGCTAACACCGATACGGGTGGCTACCATGAAACCATTACCCAGGCTTCGCTGCGCGCCGTGTCCGATTATGTGCGCCAGCAGCCGGCTGATACTGGCCTGGCAGCGCTGTGCACTGGCCTGCTGGCCTCGCCCATCGGCGACAAGCACTGGCCGCTCAAGTACTGGAGCAGCGACTGCCTGTTCTCGACCGACGCACGGCGAAACTGGGTAGAACCCGATCTGCAGGCGTTGCCGTTCTAATGCTAGGATGGTGGCAATTTCTTTGTGTTTCGACTGATCAGCCATGGCTTTTTTTGCAACAGGTAACAATTCGATAGATTCGCTGGTCTTTAGCAGTTGGGCGAAGCGGCCCGGTATGGCCGTTACGCTCACCTATAGCTTCATGACCGTGGCGCCTAGCGATGGCAGCATAGACGATGTGCGCGGATTTGCGCCGCTCACTACCGCCCAGCAAGCGGCTGCCCGCGCCGAAATGGCCGTCTGGGCAGCGGTCGCCAATATCACCTTTACCGAAGTCGCGTCGGGCGGTGACATCCAGCTAGGCTCCAACGATCAGGGTAATCAGAGTAGTGGCTACGCTTATCTGCCGAATGGCGGTGATCCTACCTATCTGTTCCTGAATAATACGGACTCGTCCAATAGCCGTTACGGCGATGGCACATTCGGTACATCGGTGCTGATTCATGAACTGGGACACACGTTGGGTCTCAAGCACCCTGGCAGTTATGATTCGACGGGCGGCAGTATCGATGGCCCGTTTCTGCCTACGGTGACCGATAATATCGAATATACCCAGATGTCGTATAACAACGGCGCTGGTTTCAGTCTCAATCATAAATATGGCATTACCCCCATGCTGTATGACATACAGGCGATCCAGTACCTGTATGGCGCCAACATGACCTACCATACAGGGGCCGATACCTACAGTTTTAGCACCGATGCGGCGATGCAGTGCATCTGGGATGCCGGTGGTAGCGATACGTTTGATTTCACTGCCTGCACGGGGGCGGTGGTGATTAATCTCAAGGCTGGCAGCTTCAGTTCGACGGCGCCTGGCTATAACAATATTTCGATCGCCTATAACGTCACGATAGAGAAGGCTCAGGCCGGTTCGGGCGGCTCCACCATTTATGCTAATGACGCGGGCAATATCCTGATGGGGGGCAGTGGTGCCGATACGTTCTATGGCGGCGCCGGCAGCGACACCATTAGCGGCGGCGCCGGTACGGATACCATGGTGTTTGCCCGCAGCTACAATCAGTATCTGCTGAATGGTAGTAGTGCCAGTCTGCAGGTCAGCGGCGACGGCACGGATATGCTGAGCGGCATCGAACAATTGAAATTCTCTGACCGGACCATAGACCTGAGTCAGATCAGCCAGATTGTGAATGGCAGCGCGGCCAATGACAAGCTGGTGCTGGGCGCAGGGAGTGAACTGGTCAATGCGGGCGCCGGTTTCGATACGGCCAGTTTCGCCAAGGCGCGCGCCAGTTATACGGTCAGCGGCAGCGGCAACGAATTCGTGGTGACGGACTCGGCGGGCGGGACCCAGGACGTGCTGAGTAATGTGGAACGTTTGTTCTTCGTCAGCGGCAATGCGGTGGCGCTCGATATCGGCGACCACCAGATCGGCGGCGAGGCTTACCGCCTGTATCAGGCTGCGTTCAATCGTGCACCGGATCTCGGTGGTCTGGGCTACTGGATTCGTGCGCTGGAAAATGGCTATAGCCTGACGCAGGTGGCGAATTATCTGATGACCAGCGTAGAGTTTATCAACGCCTATGGCAGCAACCTCAACACGCACGATTTCGTTTCACAGATCTATCAGAACGTGTTGCACCGCACACCCGATGCCGTCGGGCTGGCGTTTTACGAGAACAACATCAATATCGGCGCTGCCAACCGGGCCGAGGTCTTGTCTGCGATCTCGGAATCGGCCGAGAATCAGGCTGGCGTGATCGGTTCCATTGTCAACGGTTTCGACTACATCGTTTACACCGGTTAAGTAGCCTCCGGTTCAGGCAAGCTGATGCGGTTGCGGCCCATGTGCTTGGCGCGGTACAGCGCGGAATCGGCAGTGGCCACCAGCAGGCCCGGATCGCTGCCCGGTGCGGCAAATGCCGTCGCTGCACCTATGCTGACCGTGACCACATGCTGCAGACTGCCGAGATTGGGTAGGTGCAGTTGTTCCACTCGGCAGCGGATGCGTTCGGCCACGATGGCCGCGCCTTTTAGCGACTGGTTGGGCAGGATGACGGCAAATTCTTCACCGCCATAGCGCGCCACCAGATCGTTGGTGCGCATTTCGCAGGCCACGGCGCCAGCGATGCGCTGCAGACATTCATCGCCACCGAGGTGGCCGTAGGCGTCGTTGTACTGCTTGAAGTTGTCGACATCCACCATCAGCAGTGACAGCGGCTGGTTCTGGCGCAGCGCGCGCGCCCATTCCGCATTGAGCGTATCGTCGAAGCAGCGCCGGTTGGCCAGCCCCGTCAGGCCATCGCGGGTGGCAAGCTGTTCCAGTGCGGCTTGCGCACGTTTTTCGTCCGTGACGTCGCGCAGGGTTTCGGCCACGGCCACCAGCTGGCCGGCACTGTCATGGATAGGGCTGGCGTCGGCCACCAGATAGCGGCGCCGGCCCAGGCGCGGCATATCGCACCAGTTCTCCGCGCACAGGCCGCTATCGGTATCGGCGCGGCGGACCTGTGGGCTGTGCTCGAGCGCAGCGGCGCTACTGCGGTGCTCGACCACCAGATCGGCCAGCGTGGGGCGTTGCTCGTGGTAGAAGCTCTTCCAGTGATCGCGCGTGCCCAGCACCTCCCACGCTTCCACGCCCGTCAGGCGCTCGCAGGCGCGGTTCCAGATGATGACCTTGCCTTGCAGATCGAGTACAAAAGTCGGCACCACCAGCAGTTCCATCAGTTTCAGGGCGAAGCTATGCTGGGCGTCGGCGGCGGGATATTCCATCACATGCTGGATTTTAGGCGGCGTGGACATGGGCTACTCTTCCTTGTTTGTGCATGGAGACAACATATCGTGATTGCCTTGGAGTAGCATTGTGGAAAGTCAACTTTTTCACTGGCTAGTGCGCTGCGTACAGGATGGGATATAATTGAGGGTTGTCCTTTCAGGAACTGCCGTGACTTACAGCATCAAAGAGATTTTTTACACGCTGCAAGGCGAGGGCGCCCATGCGGGCCGGCCTGCCGTGTTCTGCCGCTTTTCCGGCTGCAATCTGTGGACTGGCCGCGAGCAGGACCGCGCCCAGGCCATCTGCCAGTTTTGCGATACGGATTTTGTCGGCACGGACGGCGAAGGTGGTGGCAAGTTCACCACGCCGGCCGAACTGGCGGCGACCATCAATGCGCTCTGGCCGGTCAGCTATACGGCCATCAAATACGTGGTGTTCACGGGCGGCGAGCCGCTGCTGCAACTGGATGGCCCACTGATCGAGGCCATGCATGCGCACGGTTTTACCATCGCCATCGAGACCAATGGCACGCTGCCGGTACCGGCAGGGGTGGACTGGATCTGCGTGAGCCCGAAAATGGGTTCGACGCTGGCTGTCAGCAAAGGCAATGAAATCAAGGTGGTGATACCGCAGACGGGACAAGACCTGAGCGCCTACGAAGGACTCGATTTCGAGCACTATTTCGTGCAGGCCATGGATGGTCCTCTGGCTGAATTCAACACCCGTCTGGCGATCGAGACCTGCAAGCGCAACCCCAAGTGGAAGCTGAGCTTGCAAACACATAAACTTTTACAGATACCCTAATCATGCTGACCATTACCCGCAAACTGGAATTCGATGCCGGCCACCGGATTCCCGACCATAAAAGCCAGTGCCGCAATCTGCACGGCCACCGCTACACTCTGGAAATCACCCTGACGGGCGAGATCATCAGCGCCGAAGGCAATTCCGATAACGGCATGATCATGGACTTCTCCGATATCAAGGCGCTGGCCAAGGAGCATCTGGTCGATGTGTGGGATCACGCCTTCATCGTCTACGAAAAAGATGCGGCCGTGCGCGAGTTCCTCGCTACGCTGCCGGGCCATAAGACCGTGGTGATCGACCGTATTCCTACCGTCGAGAATCTGGCCCATGTCGCTTTCGCCATCCTCAAGGCGGCTTATAAAGACCGCTTTGGCACCGGCCTGCACCTGCACAAGCTGGTGCTGCACGAAACGCCGAACTGCTGGGCCGAAATTACGGAGGCCTAAGTCTATGGCAGACCAGGATTTTATGCGGCTGGCGCTGGAACAGGCGCAGTACGCGTGGGATCTGGGCGAAGTGCCGGTCGGGGCGGTAGTCGTCAAAGATGGCGAGGTGATCGCCTGCGGTTACAACCAGCCCATAGGCAAACATGACCCTAGCGCCCACGCGGAAATTGTCGCGCTGCGCGCTGCTGCCGCCAAGCTGGGCAACTACCGTCTGCCCGGCTGTGAACTTTACGTTACGCTGGAACCTTGTTTGATGTGTTCGGGTGCCATGATGCATGCGCGCTTGTCGCGCGTGGTGTTCGGCGCCAGCGACCCGAAAACGGGCGTGTGCGGCTCGCTGATGAATCTATTCGAGCATAACCAGCTCAATCATCACACCAGCGTTGCCGGCGGTGTGCTGGGCGAGCAGTGTGGCGCCATGCTCAAAAGCTTTTTCGCGGCGCGGCGTGCCGCCGCCAGTGCCGCACGCCGCGCGGCCAGTGATGCCCTCGCCGCACCGGACGCAGAGGCCGGCTAGACTGCCCGGGAAGCTGGGCGCCAACTTGCCCGTCTCAAGGGCTGCGCGGTAAGATGGTGGCGTTTTTGTAACGCTGATTTACAGCGCATTCCCACTCTCTGCGGCAGAACCAATTGACTACTCTTCCTTTCGGCATGGCTATTGCCGCCACCGGCGGCTATGCGCCGGATTATCCCGCTGTCGAAGCGGGCATAGCACGCCTGCGCCAGCAGGGCTTTCTGATCCATAATTACTACCAGCATGAGGCGCGCCACCAGCGCTTTGCCGGCACGGATGAAGCGCGGCTGGCGCAACTGTATGCAGCGGCCGAGGATCCCGAGGTCGAGGTGGTACTGGCCTTGCGCGGTTCCTATGGCATGAGCCGGCTGCTGCCCCATATCGATTTCGAGCGTCTGGCTGACAGCGGCAAACTGTTCGTCGGCTATAGCGATTTCACTGCCTTCCAGATGGCTTATATGAAGCAGACTGGTTGCATCAGTTTCGCTGGCCCCATGTTCTGCGGCGATTATGCGCGCGAGACGCTGGTCGGCTACACCATGCAGCAATTCCACAACTGCCTGCGCGGGCCGCTGCATCAGGTGCTCGGCGAAGTGGCAGAAGAGGGCAGCGACAATCCTGTGGTTGATGTGCGCGGCCAGCTATGGGGTGGCAATCTGGCCATGCTGGTCAGCTTGCTGGGTACGCCGTATTTCGCGGCCCAGCCTGACGGCATCCTGTTCCTCGAAGATATCAGCGAACATCCTTACCGCATCGAGCGCATGGTGCTGCAGCTGTATTACGCGGGGGCGCTGGCCGGCCAGCAGGCGCTGATGCTCGGTGATTTCTCCGGTTACAAGCTGAGCCCCTATGATAACGGCTACGATTTCGAAGCCATGCTGGCCTATCTGCGTTCCGTGCTGCCGCTACCTGTGCTGACCGGGTTGCCGTTCGGCCACATCGAGCGGCGCGCCACCCTGCCTTACGGCGCCATGGCCCACCTGCGCTCGACAGCGCGCACACTGGAGCTCACGCTCAGCGAATACCCGACCTTGCGCGGCTAATGGTAAAATGCCCGGTTAATTCAATTCACTGCTTTAAAGGTCTTCCTCGTGCTCTCCACAGCCAATATCACCATGCAATTCGGCGCCAAGCCGCTGTTCGAAAACATTTCCGTTAAATTCGGTGATGGCAACCGTTACGGTCTGATCGGCGCGAACGGCTGCGGCAAGTCCACCTTCATGAAAATCCTCGGTGGCGATCTGGAACCGTCTTCCGGTAACGTGATGCTGGATGTGAACGAGCGCCTCGGTAAGCTGCGTCAGGATCAGTTTGCTTACGAAGAAATGCGCGTGCTGGACGTGGTCATGATGGGCCACACGGAAATGTGGGCCGCGATGGCCGAGCGCGATGCGATTTATGCGAATCCGGAAGCCACTGACGACGATTACATGAAGGCGGCCGAACTGGAAGGCAAAGTCTCGGAATACGACGGCTACACGGCCGAAGCCCGTGCCGGCGAACTGCTGCTGGGCGTAGGTATTACCATCGATCTGCATCAGGGCCCGATGAGCAATGTGTCGCCGGGCTGGAAGCTGCGCGTGCTGCTGGCACAGGCGCTGTTCTCGAATCCGGACATTCTGCTGCTGGACGAGCCGACCAATAACCTGGACATTAACACGATCCGCTGGCTGGAAGATGTGCTGAACGAGCGCAACTCCACCATGATCATCATTTCCCACGATCGTCACTTCCTGAATCAGGTCTGCACCCACGTGGCCGACATGGACTACGGCACGCTGAAGATCTATCCGGGCAACTACGATGACTACATGCTGGCATCGACCCAGGCGCGTAACCAGCAACTGGCCAACAATGCCAAGGCTAAAGAGAAAGTGGCCGAACTGCAGGACTTCGTACGTCGCTTCTCGGCCAACAAGTCGAAAGCCCGTCAGGCCACTTCGCGCGCCAAGATGATAGACAAGATCAAGGTCGAGGACATCAAGCCATCCTCGCGTGCCTATCCATTCGTGCGCTTCGAAGGCGAGAAGAAACTGCACCGTCTGGCTGTGGAAGTGGAAGGCATCGCCAAGAAATACGACCGCCAGTTGTTCAATAACTTCAGCATCATGGTCGAAGCAGGCGAACGCATCGCCATCATCGGTGCCAACGGCGCCGGTAAGACCACCATGCTGCGCTGTATCGGCGGCCAGGACATCACCGGTCTGCAGGCCGATCACGGTCTGGTGAAATGGGCCGAGAATGCCAACGTGGGCTATATGCCGCAAGACCCGACGGAAGATTTTGCCACCGATATCAACCTCACCGACTGGATGGGCAAGTGGACCAAGGAAGGCGACGACGATCAGGCCGTGCGCTCGATCCTGGGCCGCTTGTTGTTCGGCGGCGACGAAGTGAAGAAATCCGTCAAAGTGCTGTCCGGTGGTGAGAAGGGCCGCATGATGTACGGCAAGCTGATGCTGGGTCGTCACAACGTGCTGCTGTTGGACGAACCGACCAACCACATGGACATGGAATCGATCGAATCGCTCAACATCGCGCTGGAAAAATACGCGGGCACCCTGATCTTCGTATCGCACGATCGCGAGTTCGTTTCCTCGCTGGCGAACCGGATTATCGAAATCAAGGAAAATGAAGTGATCGACTTCCGCGGCAACTACGAAGAGTACCTGAGCAGTCAGGGCATCAACTAAGCCGGGCCAGCGCATCATCAGACCAAGTTCAAGCGAGTAGCATGCAAACCATAGAAATCAAGCCCGTCGAGTACGAGCACCCGCAGGACGGCGCCAGCTGCACCGCCCGCGCGTGGGCGCGCACTCCCGCTCCGCTGACGGCGGAGCAGCGTAGCAGCCTCAAAGCGCGCATCAAGCAACTGCTGAAGGAAAAGCAGGCCGTGCTGGTGTCGCATTACTATGTGGACGCCGATCTGCAGGATCTGGCCGAAGAGACGGGCGGTTGCGTGTCCGACTCGCTGGAAATGGCCCGCTTCGGCCGCGACCACAGCGCCAAAACGCTGATCGTGGCCGGTGTGCGCTTCATGGGCGAAACGGCGAAAATCCTGAGCCCCGAGAAACGCATACTGATGCCTGATCTGGACGCGACCTGCTCGCTCGATCTGGGTTGCCCGGCGGATGAATTCACGGCCTTCTGCGACGCTCATCCGGACCGCACGGTGGTGGTATATGCCAACACCAGCGCCGCCGTCAAAGCGCGCGCCGACTGGATGGTAACGTCGTCCATCGGCCTCGATATCGTGGCCCACCTGCATGCGCAGGGCAAGAAAATCCTGTGGGCGCCGGACAAGCATCTGGGTTCCTACATCCAGAAGAAAACCGGTGCCGACATGCTGCTGTGGCAGGGTTCCTGCCTCGTGCATGACGAATTCAAGGGCGTGGAACTGGAGCTGCTCAAGGCCCAGTATCCTGATGCGAAAATCCTCGTGCATCCGGAATCGCCAGCCAACGTGGTGGCGCTGGCCGATGTGGTGGGTTCGACCACCCAGATCATCGACGCTGCCGTAAATCTGCCGGCCGATACCTTTATCGTGGCGACCGATAACGGCATTCTGCACAAGATGCGCGCTGCGGCGCCAGGCAAACGCTTCATCGAAGCGCCTACCGCCGGCAATAGCGCGACCTGCAAGAGCTGCGCCCACTGCCCGTGGATGGCCATGAATGGCTTGCAGAATCTGGTGGACCTGCTGGAAAACATGGATAACAGCGGTGCCAACGAAATCCACGTCGATCCGGCCATAGGCCAGAAAGCCGTGACCTCGATCACCCGCATGCTGGATTTCGCGGCCGCCAAAAAGGCGCGCGTACAGGCCAGCGCCGATCTGGCGCAGGAAGGCAAACTGTTCGATGGGATAGGTCCAGCATGAGCACCCTGATCAACCGTTACGCGCCGTTCGACGAGGCGCTCAAGTCCGCTTTCGAAGCCAATCTGCTATCGGCCTTGCTGGAGGATGTGGGCACGGGCGACCTGACCGGCTTGCTGGTGCCGGAAGGTGGCCGTGCCACGGCCCGCGTGATCGTGCGCGAGCAGGCCGTGCTGTGTGGCGCGCCGTGGTTCGAAGGCGTGATGAACTGCATGCAGGCCGGCATTGAAATCGAGTGGCACTATGCCGAAGGCGATCTGATGCAGGCCGATACGCCGGTGTGCACCTTGCATGGTCCGGCTCGCGCCTTGCTGACGGGCGAGCGCGCTGCGCTGAATTTCCTGCAACTGCTGTCCGGTGTCGCTACGGTGACGCGCAAGTATGTGGACGTAATTGTCGGCACCCGCGCGGCCATTCTCGACACGCGCAAGACCTTGCCCGGCATGCGGCTGGCGCAGAAGTACGCAGTACGTGTGGGCGGTGGCCAGAACCAGCGTCTGGCACTGTACGACGGCATTCTGATCAAGGAAAACCACATTGCAGCCGCGGGCGGCATCACGCCAGCCGTGCATGCAGCGCAGGCACTCAACAAGGGCGTGTCGATACAGGTGGAAGTGGAAACCATCGTCGAGCTGGATGAAGCACTGGCGGCCGGTGCTGTGTCCATCCTGCTGGACAACTTCAGCCTCGATATGATGCGTGACGCGGTACAGCGCAATGCTGGCCGTGCGCTGTTGGAAGCTTCCGGCGGCATCAACTTCGATACCGTGCGCGCCATCGCCGAAACGGGCGTGGACCGCATTTCGATTGGCAGCCTGACCAAGGACGTACGCGCAACGGATTATTCGCTGCGCATTATCGGCTAAGCGCCGGCATCAACCTCAGATGTCTTTCCCCATCCGCACCAGCCCGACTTTGATCGGGCCGGGCAGGGGGATTTCGAATGCTTCAATTTCACTGAATCCGCAAGCCGTGTAGAGCGGCACGCCGGGCAGGGTAGCTGCCAGCTCCAGCCGGTGGAAGCCGCCTGCTGCAGCGGCGGCGCTGCAGTGTTCCAGCAATTGCCGCCCCAATCCGCGCCGCGCGGCCTGCGGGTGCACGAAGAAAGCCCGTATGCGGGCCGGCTGTGTGGCAGGATCGAGCAGGGGATCGGCACCCAGCTTGGTGCGGTCGGCGCCAAATAAGGTGGCGCGTTTGCTCCAGCCGCCGCAGGCCAGCAACTCGCCTGCTTCCTCGATGACGAAATACGTCTGGTCTGCCACCAGTTGGGTATCCACGCCGAACACATGCTGGGTGATAGCCTGCGCCTGCGCGGGCGTATAGAAACCTTCGCTCAGTTCTATGCCGGAACGGGCGATCAGCGCTTCCATCGCGGGGATATCGGTCGCTACGGCAGTACGCAGGGCTATCATGCAGAACCTCTAGTGGTCACACTTTTTGGTGGCGCTTATTTGCGGCGCTTATTTGCGTCGATTAGGCGTCAATATGCTGGGCAGGGCTTTCGGCAACGTCTCCGGATAGTCACGGCTGAAGTGCAGGCCGCGGCTTTCATGCCGCTGCAAGGCGCTGTTGACGATCAAGCTAGCCACATCGACCAGATTGCGCAGCTCCAGCAAGTCGTGAGTGATGCGGAAGTTCTGGTAGTACTCGTCGATCTCTTCCTTGAGCAGGGCGATGCGGTGCTGTGCCCGTTCCAGTCGTTTGGTGGTGCGCACGATGCCCACGTAGTTCCACATGAAGCGGCGCAGTTCGTCCCAGTTGTGGGCGATCACCACTTCTTCGTCGGCATCCGTGACGCGGCTTTCATCCCAGTCCGGCAGATACGGTACTTCGCCTTTTTCCTTGCCAGCGATATCGGTGGCGCAGGCACGACCGATCACCACGCATTCGAGCAGCGAGTTGCTGGCCAGACGGTTGGCGCCATGCAGTCCCGTGCACGCCGTTTCGCCCACCGCATACAGGCCGGGCAGGTCGGTACGGCCATACAGGTCAGTCACCACGCCACCGCAGGTGTAATGGGCCGCTGGCACGATAGGGATGGGCTCTTTGGTGATATCGATGCCCAGCTCCATGCAGCGCGCATAGATGGTCGGGAAATGTTCGATCAGGAAGTCGGCCGGTTTGTGGCTGATATCGAGATGCACATAGTCCAGCCCGCGCTTCTTGATTTCGAAGTCGATCGCGCGTGCCACCACGTCGCGCGGTGCCAGTTCGGCCCGTTCGTCATGGGCCAGCATGAAGCGCTTGCCTGCCGATGCGCCTGCTTCCGGCGGCAGTTTGAGCAGGCCGCCTTCACCGCGGATGGCTTCCGTGATGAGGAAGGACTTGGCATACGGGTGGTACAGACAGGTCGGGTGGAACTGGATGAATTCCATATTCGACACGCGGCAACCGGCGCGCCAGGCCATGGCGATGCCGTCGCCGCTGGCGGTGTCGGGATTGGTGGTGTACAGATAGACTTTACCAGCGCCGCCCGTAGCCATCACGGTGTGCTCGGCAGCGAAGGTCAGCACCTGGCCGGTCTTTTCGTCCTGCACATACAGACCATAGCACTTGGGCTGGCTGCTCTTCTTGGCGGGATGCAGCTTGTCCGAGGTAATCAGGTCGATGGCGCAATGGTGTTCGAACAGCGTGATGTTCGGATGGGCGCGCACCTTCTCTTCCAGCGTGACTTGCACGGCATGGCCGGTGGCATCGGCCGCATGGATGATGCGCCGCTGGCTGTGGCCGCCTTCACGGGTAAGGTGAAAGCCCAGTTCCGCCGTATCGTCACGGGTGAAGGGCACGCCCTGTCCGATCAGCCATTCGATGGCTTCGCGGCCATGCTCGACGATGAAGCGGGTGGCGCCTTCGTCGCACAGGCCGCCGCCGGCTACCAGCGTGTCATCGATATGCTGTTTGTGGCTGTCGCCCGAATCTAGCACGGCGGCAATCCCGCCTTGCGCCCAGTTACTGGCCCCGTCTTGCAGGGTACGCTTGGAAATAATCGCGACAGTACGCGTTTCCGCCAGATGCAAGGCGACTGACAGGCCGGCCAATCCACTGCCGACAATTGCAACATCAAATTTCATGATTCCGCTTGAATACAGTAAAGACCCATGACTATAGACCATTTGTCATGCGGCTGTCATATCCCTGCCGATTCTTGCCCAGATTTTGGCCGACAGCAGAGTCAATTGTGGTCGCTCAAGGTCTGAAAACACCACACGCTCATCATCGGTAGCATCGTGCAGCCCGTTTCGGGGAGGGCATCGTGATCCGGATATTCCACCACTACGTCTCAAAAATTGCCTTTTTGTTACTCCTGCTGGAGCTGATGGCTTTATTGCTGGCGGCCGTGCTGAGTTCCCCCTGGTGGTTGGCGGGCCGGCAATTGCTGCCGCAGCAGGTCTATGGTGTGGGACTGATCTTCTCGCTGGTCATGGTGCTCAGCATGGGTACTTTGGGCATGTATCAGCATAGCCAGACCCGGGCCGACATGCGCAGCACACTGTTGCGCATACTGCCGGCGCTGGTATTGGCGTTTTGTTTGCAAAATCTGTTGACGAGCATGTTACCGCGCTCGTATCTGGGCCATCCGGGCGCCGGCGTATTCCTGCTGGGCGGGCTGGCCGTCCTGGGCACGCGCCTGCTGGTATTTACTTCAGCCCAGTCGCGTCTGCTCGAGCAGCGCCTGATCGTGGTCGGACAGGGTGCGACCGCGCGCGAATGCATGGAACTGGCGGCGGCTGGCATAGGCTTTCATCCGTTCAAGGTGCTGGGCTTTGTGCCCGTGCAGGGAGAGGATAGCTGCGTGCCCAGCGCCATGCTGCTACCGGCAGATTCATCGCTGCTGGCACTCGCGCGCCGTCATGGTGCGGACGAAATCATTGTCTCCGTGGGGGACCGGCGTGGTGGCGGGCTGCCCGTGCATCAGCTACTCGATTGTGCGCTCGGTGGCGTGCCGGTCACCGACGCGGCTACCTTCTTCGAGCGCGAAGCCTGCCAGATCAGGCTGGATGCGCTGCAACCAAGCTATCTGATCTTTGGCGGCGGCTTTAAACAGAATCTGTTCCGGGCCATGGTCAAACGTGGTGTCGACCTGTGCGCCAGCGCGCTGATAGGTTTGCTGACGGCGCCCGTGATGGCGCTGGCGGCCATTGCGATCTGGCTGGAAGACGGCGGCAGCGTGTTCTATCAGCAGGAACGCATAGGTCGCAACAATCGGCCATTCCGCGTGCTGAAGTTCCGCAGCATGCGGCTGGATGCCGAACGCGACGGACAGCCGCGCTGGGCGCTGGAGAATGATCCGCGCATTACGCGCGTGGGTTACTGGTTGCGTCGCCTGCGCATTGACGAATTGCCGCAGATGTTGAATGTGCTCAAAGGGGAGATGAGTTTCGTCGGCCCGCGTCCCGAGCGTGCCTATTTCGTCAATCACCTGAATGATTTGACGGAGTATTACAACGTCAGGCATAGCATCAAGCCCGGCATTACAGGACTGGCGCAGGTGCGCTACCGTTATGGCGCCAGCATGGAAGATGCACTCTCCATGGTGGCCGAAGCCGCCAAAGTGATAGAGAACACTCAGCGTGATCTGAACATCGCGCTGATGAATGAGCTGGCGATTATCTTCGACCGCCTGCAGATCGATACGCGCGAGGTACTGCAGGCGGCAGGCACCAAGTGGAACTTTCTGCCTTTCCAGCCCGGCCTGGTTGGCGGGCATTGCATAGGCGTCGATCCCTATTATCTGACGCACAAGGCGCAGAAGCTCGGCTACCACCCCGACGTTATCTTGGCCGGACGTCGGATCAATGACAGCATGGCCAAATTCATCGCGGAACGCACCGTCAAGCTCATGGTGCAAGCCAATCTGCGGATTAAAGGTGCCATGGTGATCGTGCTGGGGCTGACTTTCAAGGAAAACTGTCCGGATTTACGCAATTCCAAGGTGGCCGACCTGATCACCGAGCTGCAAGCCTATGGGCTGGAGGTGGTGGTGCACGATCCTGTCGCCGACCCGGAAGAAGCGGCGCACGAATATGGGGTAAGGCTGTTGCGCTGGAACGAGCTGCCCGTGGCCGATGCGCTGATCTGTGCAGTGCCACACCGCAGCCTGCTGCAGCGGCCAATGGAAGAGCTGTGCAGCCGGGTACGCAGCGATGGCTGCTTGATCGACTTGAAAGGGCAATACAGTCTAGCTGCCCTGCAGGGCTCGGGCCGGCATATCTGGAGGTTATGAAAATACTCCAAGCGGCACTAGCCTAAAACTGCTCGCAGACTGTATTCTGAAATTCAGCGACACGGCCGCACAATTGAAGCTGTGCGGCTAGACTACACTGTCAGTGTGGCAGATAGCTGGCATTGGTCACATCCTTGAGGGTGCGACCGGCAGCGATGGATGAATTGGTGTTGGGCAAGGCGGAAGACTGGTACAAGCCAGCCAAATTGATCACTGCCTGGGCGTCGCCGGCACCGGCGGCACGCTCAAATAATTGACGTGCTTCATTACGCTTGGCGGGATTACTCAGATAACGCAATGCCAGTTCGCGCTGTGCCACAGGTGATCCCAGATCCGCCCACTCACGCAGGCGGCGCTCCGCAGCGCCTTGGCCTTGTGTGCCCAACTGCATGGCAGCGGCTTCAATAACCGTCGATGGCGGAATAGCGTCTTCCTTGGCCTGACAGGCTATCAAAGCGCCTACCATCACCAACAAAGACGAAATCAGCACACCAGACTTATTGAATAATTCCATAAAGTTCCAAACTGTGATTAACACTGGGATTAGGGGTCATCACGACGCACTGCACCATTATACTTGCGCCACAGCAAATTGCCAAGAAGGCAAGGCTGGCCGTGGGCTATTTTTCAGATTGAAGAGCTAGAAACTGACGGCTCATCCAGACGCCAGAGTGACACCGCAACAACTGAGGAGAATGTTAGCACGAAGCCCAAGCCTGCCCGGTTGATACAGTCCTAATGGGAGTAACAATTGTAACCATTCGTTAATACTTAAAAGTTGCGCTCGCGCAAACGCCTACGCCGCGCCGCAGCAATCACAATCTCTTAAGAATATTGAGAATTTGGCAAAGGTTAGCGCATCTGATCTGGCGCATGCTGGCGTAGCCAGTTCTCTGCCGCATGCAATACCAGCCGATACTCCGCATCGACGCTGGCAAACAAGCTCGGGATCTGCTCAGTATGCTGACCCAGCAAAGCCTGCTCCAGTTCCAGCGAAGCCGAAACCAGCCGCTTGGCTCCCAGCGTACCGATGGCGCCGCGCAAGGTGTGCAGCATTTTGGCGGCATCGCTCAGGCGGCCCTCGCGGATCGCGGTGCCAGCCAGCAGCAAAGGCTCCATGGCGGGCGCGCACGCGTCGGCGACGATCTTGCCGACCATCGCGCGGGCTTTGTCATCATCGCCCATGTACTTGATCAGGGTATCGACCGAGAATATGCTTACTTCCGACATGCAATGCTCCAAAGCAGATTGGGTGTTACGCTAATGATAGCCTTTGCACCGTTAGCGTGCCGGATTATTGTTGTCCGTCATGAAACTGCTGGGTCAGTGTCTGTAGCGGCGTGCGGCTGGTAGCAGGGGCGCTGATTCCTGCTGGCGGACTCACGCGCACGGGCTGGCTGCTGGTAGCGGCACTGTGCAGCACGTTGGCCGTGCTTTCGGGCGCCGCATCCCAGACGGGATTTTCCAGCCCCTCGAAGACGCGCTTGAGCTGGTGGCCCCAAGTGTTACGTATCATCTGGAAATACTGATTGCGCTCGTCTATGGTGACGAAATGGGTCACCGCGAGTGCCCCCGTTTCGTACACCAGCAGGTCCAGCGGCAAGCCTACCGAGACATTCGAGCGCAGTGTGGAATCCATCGAAATCAACGCGCACTTGGCGGCATCGTCGAGGCTGGTGGCAGGGCCCACCACGCGATCGATAATCGGCTTGCCATACTTGGCCTCGCCGATCTGGAAATAGGTATTTTCGTCATGCGCTTCGATGAAATTGCCAGCCGAATAGATCTGGAACAGACGGCAGCGCTCGCCGCCGATCTGGCCGCCAAAGATAATGCTGACATTGAAATCGATGCCAAACTCGGCCAGTGCCTTGGCTTCGCGCGCATGCACGTGGCGCACGGCGTCGCCGACGATGCGGGCCGCTTCATGCATGGTCCCTGCATTCCAGATGCTGCGCCCGTCATCGCTCTGGCTGTCGGCAATCAGCTGGCGTATCGACTGGGATATCGACAGATTCCCCGAAGTCATCATCACCATCATACGATCGCCGGGAATCTCGAAGACACTCATCTTGCGGAACGTGCCGACCTGGTCTACGCCTGCATTGGTGCGCGAATCAGAAAGAAAAACTAGCCCGGCATTCAGGCGCATGCCCACACAGTACGTCATCGAAAGCAACCATTTGTTTGAAGGAACATCATTCTACCCCGACTACTGCGGCATGATCTGCACCTGCACCTGCATGGATTCCATCCCGCCGCCACGGCGCACACCGCGTATCGGCGCAGCACCATCATAATCGCGGCCCACTGCCAGACGGCAGTAGGCATCCGTCATCAGGCGCGCATGGGTCACATCGATGCTGACCCAGCCCGTGTAATCGCCATCTTCGACCCAGCCGTCGACCCAGGCATGGCTGGCTGCATGGCCGGTATTCTCCGGATCGATATAGCCTGATACATAGCGTGCCGGTATGCCCGCCGCATGGCAGCAAGCAATGAACACGTGGGCATGATCCTGACACACACCCTGTCCCAGTTGCAGGGCCTGGGTAGCGGTACTGGCCACGCCGGTGGCACCTGTCTGATAGCGCACGCCCTGCAATATGCGCTCGCATAGTTGCAGCAAACTGGTCGTGCTGGCTTTGCCCTGCGCCAGACCAGCGTGCGTCAGCGCCAGTATTTCAGGCCCCGCCTCGGTCAGGCGGGTAGGCACCGTGTACACCAGCGGCGACAACGATTCGCTGGTGCTGATGCGGCCACGCGGCGGCTTACTGGTCTCCACCACGCCGCTCGCAATAATCTGTAAACGCGTGTGCGGCGTGTCCAGCGTCATCATATGCGAGGGATTGGCATAGGCATCCGTGTAGGCATGTACGGCGCCGGGCAGGTGCAGCTCCCAGGACAGCACGCGCTGCTGCGGATCGCTGCGCGGCGTCAGGTGCAGCTGCTGTATCGTGTAGGCCAGCGGCGAGCTATAGCTATACACAGTCTCGTGCCGTATGGTCAGGTGCATGGTGTAGCTCCAGCTTAAGCGGCCAGCGGCACGAGGAAATCGCGGCTGATGCGGTTGCCCAATTCGTTAATATCGGACAGGAAGGTGGTCAGCGTGTCGTGCAGGCCTTCGGCCAGCATATCCTCGATCTTGCCAAACTGTAGCTGAGCGTGCAGCCGGCCAGCATAGCGCTCGGTGTCGGCCGACACCTCGTTATGCACAGCGCGCAAGTTGAGCAGCACTTCATCCATACAGGCCAGCAGAGAGCGCGGCATATCATTCCGCAGCATCAGCAGCTCGGCGATACGGGCTGGCGTAATCACATCACGGTAGACCTTGCGGTAGATTTCAAAGCCCGACACCGAGCGCAGCAGCGCGCCCCAGTAATAGAAGTCGCGTTGGCTCATGGCATCGCCAGCCGGTTCGGCACCACCGCCATGGAATTTCACGTCGAGAATACGGGCCGTATTGTCGGCCCGCTCGAGGAAGGTGCCCAGCCGGATGAAGTGTACGGCTTCGTCGCGCAGCATGGTGCCGACGGTGACGCCGCGCGACAGGTGTGAGCGGTATTTCACCCATTCGAAAAATTTGCTGGGGTCCGTTTCCAGCAGCTCGCCTTTCAGATGCTGCTGCATATCGAGCCAGGTCTGGTTCTGGATTTCCCACACTTCCGTGGTGAGCGTGCCGCGCACGGCACGCGCGTTTTCGCGGGCTTCCGTCAGGCAGGCGACGATGGAAGAGGGATTGGCCGGATCGCGCACCATGAAATCAATCACGGCGCGGCCTTCCAGCGTGCGGAATTTCTGGTCGAATGCGTGCTGCAGCTCGGAGATGCCCAGCATGGCGCGCCAGCCTTGCGCCGTTTCTGCTTCTGACTGAGGCAGCATCGAGGTCTGCACATTCACATCGAGCATGCGGGCAGTGTTTTCGGCGCGTTCCGTATAGCGCGCCATCCAGAATAAATGATCGGCAGTGCGGCTTAACATAGTCTCTCCTTAACGTTCCAGTACCCAGGTATCCTTGGTGCCGCCCCCTTGCGAAGAGTTCACCACCAGCGAACCTTCCTGCAGCGCGACGCGGGTCAATCCGCCGGGCACCATGGCGATATTCTTGCCGGACAGTACAAACGGGCGCAGATCGATATGGCGCGGCGCAATGCCGTTTTCCACATAGGTCGGGCAGGCCGACAGCGCCAGCGTGGGCTGGGCAATATAGCCGTCTGGCCGTGCCAGCAGGCGCTGGCGGAAGTCTTCGATCTGCTCTTTGGTCGAGGCTGGCCCCACCAGCATGCCGTAGCCACCGGCCCCGTGCACTTCCTTCACCACCAGCTCGGGCAGATTGGCCAGCGTATAGGCCAGATCTTCCGGCTTGCGGCACTGGTAGGTCGGCACATTGTTGAGGATGGGCTGCTCCGACAGGTAAAACTTGATCATGTCCGGCACATAGGGATAGATGGATTTGTCGTCGGCCACGCCAGTGCCGATGGCATTGGCCAGCGTGACCCGCCCAGCCCGGTAGACCGACAGCAGGCCCGGCACACCGAGCGACGAATCGGGGCGGAAGGCGAGCGGATCGAGGAAGTCGTCATCAAGGCGGCGGTAGATCACATCCACGCGTTTGGGGCCGCGCGTGGTGCGCATATACACGGTGTTGTCACTGACGAACAAGTCCTTGCCTTCCACCAGTTCCACCCCCATCTGCTGGGCCAGGAAAGCATGTTCGAAATAGGCCGAGTTATACATGCCCGGCGTCATTACCACCACGGTAGGATCGTTGATGCCCATGGGGGCGACAGAGCGCAGATTGTCGAGTAGCAGGTCAGGGTAGTGGTCAACGGGCGCGATGCGGTTACGCGCAAATAGCTCGGGGAACAAGCGCATCATCATCTTGCGGTCTTCCAGCATGTAGGACACACCGGAAGGCACGCGCAGATTATCTTCCAGCACATAGAATTCACCCTGACCAGCGCGCACGATATCGACGCCGGCGATATGGGCATAGATATCGGAAGCGACATTAATGCCTTGCATTTCAGGGCGGTACTGGGCGTTCTGGTAGATCTGTTGGGCCGGGATGATGCCTGCACGGATGATGTTCTGCTCATGATAGATGTCATGGATGAACATGTTCAGTGCCTGCACCCGCTGTACCAGCCCGGCCTGTAGCTGCTGCCATTCGTGGGCCGGGATGATGCGCGGGATGGTATCGAAGGGAATCAGGCGCTCGGTGCCGGCATCGTCGCCGTACACGGCGAAAGTGATGCCCACGCGGCGGAAGGTCAGGTCCGCCTCGGCGCGCTTGCGTTCTATGGTGTCGCTGGACTGGCGCTGCAGCCAGCCGCAGAACTCGCGATAGTGCTCCCTAACCTCGGCGCTGGCATCATGCGCCAGACCGTCTGCAGTCATTTCATTGAAGAATTTTGCCATATCGAGCATCCCAGATGAGTACGCTTCTTCAGTATCAAGAAGCGTGCCAGTAGGAATGCCCGATTTTGGTGCAAGCTGTGCGGCAGACCCAGCGCAAGACGGCTGGCTGCGTGACAGCGGAGCGAAAACCGCAAAGAGAGGAAGAGCTGTACCGGCCCTGCGCCGCTACATCTTGGTGCAGGGCCGGCGTGATGCTGAGCGCACAGGCTTACAGATTACCGCTGCGGCCAGTGCCGCTTTCCGTGCTGCCGCTGTAGCCGGGATCGCTTTGCAGGCTGCTGCTGCCGCTGCCCATCACGCTGCCGCTGGCCGTGCGGGCACCGCCCAGATTCTGCTGCGTATGGTAGAAGCTGTGGATTTCCGTGCTGAATTCGGTACTGGCCATGTCGGGCCAGTGGTCCTTGTCAAAGCCCGGCGCATTTTTCAGGTGCTCTTTCGACACGTCGAGCAGGAAACGCTTGTTCACGGTATCGAGTTGCAGTGCCTGCCATGGCACGGCAAACAGTTTATCGCCCATGCCCAGCCAGCCACCGAAGGACAGCACGGCATAAGCTACCTGTCCCTGCCGCATATCGAGCATGATTTCCTTGATGTCGCCCAGATCTTCATCCTGGCGGTTGTACACGTCTTCGCCGATCAGCGTATCAGCCCCCATCAGGCGCGGGCCCGGGCCGCTGTCATCTGTCGTGTCGCTATAAATGCCATAGGTATCGCGGTCTAAGTAGCTCATGTTGGTCTCCGGTGGTTGCAGTGGCCCGTTCATCAGGCGACGGGATACGACTCATCATGGAGCAAGCCTAGGCGCGCAGGTATCAGTGCGCGGCCCCCATCTTTGTAGGAATGGGATGAGTTACCGGCGAACCTAGCGCCCAGGCTCAGGGCGGGGCGGGCGGGTGATATGGCGGTACAGCGCTGTCAGTATTCTTTCCTCGCTGCGGGTCAGTGCTGAATACTGGCCCGGATGCAGGGCCGGGTCGCGGCCCAAGCCGCCTATCAGCACGATCATGCCGTTGCCGCGCTCGAGATCGACGGCAAAGGTGGATAGCAGCCCATAGGCTTCGCCCAGATGGCCCACGGCGTGGAAGGTCGCATCTTCTACCAGCCGGTCGCGCCCATTGGCAAGCCGGCCAAAGCGCTGGCTACCCAGCCCCCAACTGCCGTACTGGCCCTGCTCGGTATCGCCGTTGCGACCATCGAACAGCCACTGCTGGCTGAACATCAGCCGTATGCTGTCCGGCTGCAAGATGGTGCGGCCCTGATACTGGCCGTGCTGGAGCAGCATCTGCATCAGCTGCCCCAGTCCCTGTGCGGAAATGCGCAAGCCGCCCGTGGGGCTGAACAAGGTGGCGTTCTGCCCCGGCTGGTAGCTGGCCGGTAGCGCACTCAGCGGGCGGCCAGAACGATAGTCGTCTACCTGCGCTATCCACGGCCCCTGGCTGTCCCACACCTCTGTATCGGTGCTGCGCTTGCGGTAGAGCGTGGCCAGCCTGTCCAGCTCGGCGTCGCTGAAACTGGGCGGGAAGTAACCGCCATGGATGCCCATGGGCTGCAGCAACAGGCGCTGCATCAGCAGGTCGAAGCGTTCGCCCGTCACCTGTTCCATCACCGTACCGATTACGCCCCAGTTCAGATTGGCGTAAGTGAAAAACTGGCCTGGCGCCGCCATGCTGCTCCACATGGACGGCGTGCCCCGCGTCAGTTCGGCACGGATGGGCTGCTCGCCGGCCCAATAGTAGCCGGCACCATCGCGCAGGCTGGAAGTGTGGCTGAGCAGCATACGCAGCGTGATCTCCCGCTCGGGAAAGCCGGGGTTGCGCAAGGGGTAGCCCAGATACTGCGAAACATCCGTGTCGAGATCAAGTTTGTGCTGCTCGATCAGCTTCATGACCCCCATGGCCGTGACCATTTTCGAGATGGAAGCGATGCGGTAAAGCGTATCCGGGCCCACGCCGGTAGCGGGCCTATCGAGCTGGCGCAGTCCGGTCTGGTAGCTATAATCTACTTGTCCGGCACGCAGGGCAAGCACCGACAGGCTGGCCAGCGGCAGGGCAGGGTCGTGCGCCACCGCGGCCAGTTCGCGGTCCAGCGCAGCATTCTGGCCATGCGCCAGCGACATCGACCACATAGCAAGCAACCCACCGAGCACACGCGACATAAGCCATCCCCACACAGACAAAGGTCTTAGCATACTGTGGCGCAGTGCCAGCTGCCAAGCAAACTGCGGGCCGGATGGTACACTGCGGCCTTTTCCGTGCCCCGTACCATCATGTCCGCCAGTTCCGTTCCAGCCTCCCAAGCCACCGAATTACGTCAATACGCGCTGGACTGCCTGCTGCTGTCTGATCCGGCCAGCAAGGTCGCCGCCGTCCATGCGATGAAGGCCGCATGGCAGGCCGGCACGCTGCAGCTAGACGAGCAGGCCGAACTGGTGAGCCAAGGCGCCATCCCGGGCCGGCCCGAGCGGCCGGACCTGGTGCCGCCGCTCGCCGTGGGGCGGCGCTCGATGGCAACCAGCGCAGGGCGCGGCATGCTGATCCACGCGCTCAGCCATATC
Organism: Pseudoduganella danionis; assembly: GCF_009720775.1. Lineage (GTDB taxonomy): Bacteria > Pseudomonadota > Gammaproteobacteria > Burkholderiales > Burkholderiaceae_D > Rugamonas > Rugamonas danionis. The sequence continues at coordinate 253,960 of NZ_WNKW01000005.1, read as the reverse complement.
GAATTCAACGCCATCAATCTGGCGCTCGACGCGCTGTGGCGTTTTGCCGGCATGCCGGCCGAATACTATGTCGACTGGCTGCGTGTGGCCGACGAAGAAGCTAGCCATTTCCATATGCTGGCCAGCCATTTGCAGCAACTGGGCTATGCCTACGGCGACTTTTCCGCCCACGACAGCCTGTGGGAAATGGTCGACCGTACGCGTGACGATGTGATGGCGCGCATGGCGCTGGTGCCGCGCACGCTGGAAGCACGCGGGCTGGACGCCATCCCGCCGCTGCGCGCCAAGCTGGCGCAAGCAGGCGATCAGGCTGCTGCCGCCATTCTCGACATCATTCTGCGCGACGAAGTGGGCCACGTAGAAATTGGTAACCGCTGGTTTTCCCATCTGTGCCAGCAACGCGGCCTGGCGCTGCGCCCCACCTACGCCGAACTGGCACTGCGCTACCGTGCACCGACGCCACGCGGTCCGTTCAATATCGAAGCCCGTTTGCGCGCCGGCTTTAGTGAGGAAGAGCTGCAGGCACTCACTGCGGCGGGTGACCGCCAGTAAAATGCTCGCTGTGGCTGAGGCCGATTTGCAACTGGAGCGGCCTATCGCCAGCAGTTGTGACAATTGGTGATAATTTCTTGGCGCAAAACAGGTAGAGTTGGTACATAAGCCACTGTTCTTCATCTACCTTATGGCCGCAACCAGCCCCCGTGCTCCTACGTGGCAACCTCAAATCAACGCGCATAGCCGCGAACTGCTCGCAGCACTGGTAGCGTCCTCCAGTGATGCCATCGTCACCAAAACGCTAGACGGCATCGTCACTAGCTGGAATCCTGCGGCCGAACGCATCTTCGGCTATGCCGCCGAAGAGATCATCGGCCAGCCCATCCAGCTTTTGCTGCCGCCGGACCGGCTGAGCGAGGAGCAGGCCATTCTGCGCCAGGTCCGCCAGGGTGTACGGGTCGAGCATTTCGACACCTTACGGGTGTGCAAAAACGGTATCCAGATTGCCGTCTCCGTCACCGTCTCGCCCATCCTGAACGAGCAGGGTGACGTGATCGGTGCATCCAAAATTGCCCGCGACATCACGGAAAAGCGCCGCGCCGAACACGAATTGCGCGCCTACCGCACCCAGTTACAGAGGCAGATCAGCACGACCACGGGCGAGCTGTCGGCGATAGTGCAGACGGCCGCCAATGCCATCATTACCACTGACGGGGAAGGGCGCATCGACGTATTCAACCCCGCGGCAGAGGAAATGTTTGGCTGGAGTCATAGCGAAATGCGTGGCAACAGCGTTGCCTGCCTGTTGCCCGAACTCGAAGCACAAGCGCACCAGCAGTATTTCCGCCAGGCTGATACGGCCGTACGCTACCGTTCCATCGGCGTCAAACGCGAAGTGCGGGCAAGGCGCCGCAATGGCGAGACCTTTCCCATCTCGATAGCGCTGGGCCACACGCGGCTGGCACCGGACCAGCCGTATTTCGTCGCCTTCATTACCGATATCACGGCCCAACGCGCCATCGAAGAAGATCTGCGCCATGCCAAGGAGCAGGCGGAAGCGGCGATGCGTGCCAAGGCCAGCTTTCTGGCCAATATGAGCCATGAAATTCGCACGCCCATGAATGCCATCATAGGCTTTTCCGAGCTGGTGCTGGCCGATGCCAGCGTAACCGGTACGGCGCGTGAGCATGTACAGACGGTGCACCAGTCGGCCAAAGACCTGCTCTGCATCATTAACGATATCCTCGACTATTCCAAGATCGAAGGCGGCAAGACGGAACTGGAACGGCTGCCCTTCAGCCTGACACGCCTGCTGCGCGACGTGCTCAGACTGCTCGATCAGGAGGCGCGCCACAAGCACCTGACCTTGCAGGTCGAAGTGGGCAGCAGCGTGCCGGCCATCTGTCTGGGCGACCCCACCCGCATCCGCCAGATATTGCTGAATCTGGTGGGCAATGCCATCAAGTTCACCCACGCGGGCAGCATAAGCCTGCAGCTGGAAGCCATGGATGATGGCCAGATCCATTTCGCCGTGCGCGATACCGGCATAGGCATGACGGAAGAACAGCTGGACCGGGTGTTCGAGCTGTTCACCCAGGCCGATGTGAGCACCACACGGCGCTTTGGCGGTACCGGACTGGGCACTACCATCTGCCGCAATCTGGTCGAGCTCATGCACGGTAAAATCTGGGCCGAAAGCAGCTATGGCGCCGGCTCCACCTTCCACTTCACGCTGCCTTTGCCAGCGGTGCACAACCCCGGCACCCCGGTGCTGCTGCCGACCGACGACTATGAGCTCAGTGCGCGCACGCCGCGCGCTTTCCGTATTTTGCTGGCGGAAGACGTCGCCACCAATGCCCGTCTGGTGATGCTGCGCCTGAGCCAGCTGGGCCATGAAGTAATCTGGCAGGACAGCGGCCATGGCGCTGTCGATGCATGCCTCAAGGAAGATTTCGATGTGGTGCTAATGGATGTGATGATGCCGGACATGGATGGACTGGAAGCCACCCGCGCCATCCGCATGATGCGTCCGTCCGATGCCGCCTATCTGCCCATTATTGCCCTGACGGCCAGTGTGCTGCCGGAAGATCACCGGAGTTGCCGCGAAGCGGGCATGGATGCCGTGCTGGGCAAACCCATCGATCTGGCGGAAATCCTGCAGCAAATGGAAACGCTGGTGCCGGCGGGCCGTGGCCGTTTCAATCCCACACTGGCCGCCGATGCGACGCAGGACTTGCCGGCAGCACTCGCACCGCTGGCACCGCTGGTCAATCTGCCGCGCGCCTTGCGTCTGTGGGGCGACGCGCAAGTGTACCGTCTGGCGCTGGAAGAATTCTGTACCGCCCACGGCAACGATGGCCAGCGCATCATCCAGCAACTCGATACGGCGCCGGAACTTGGGCGCCGCATGGCACACACGCTGAAAGGCGTGGCGGCCAATCTGCAACTGGCCGCTATCGCCAAGCTGGCCAGCGCAGTGGACGCCGCCATCAAGGCCGATAATCTGGCACAGGCACGCCAGTGCACGCAGCAGCTCCAGCTCGACTTCGACCAGCTGTTGGAACTGGTCGAGCAGACCCGCAGCAGTCCCCCCGGCGCAGACACTGCTGCAGCGGCCCCAGCCACGCAACAGGAAGAGGTCCCCCAGCTGCTGCAAGCCTTGCGCAGCGGACTCGAAAGTGCCAATCCCGACGATGTACGCGGGCTACTCAGCCATCTGGCCACACTGCTGGGCAGCAATGCGGTACAGCCGCTGCTGGTCGCCGTGCAGCATTTCGACTTCGATCAGGCCAGCACACTGACCGACAGCCTGATCCTCAACTGGCAAGGGCAAGCCTGATGCAGAAGATCATTCTGGCCATAGACGACGAGCCCAACAACCTCAACCTGCTGCTGCAGGTAATGCGCGACAAGTATCGCCTGGTGTTTGCCAACAATGGGGCCAAAGGGCTGGAACTGGCCGGCCGCATACAGCCCGACCTGATCCTGCTCGACATCATGATGCCTGGCCTGGATGGCTACGAAGTCTGCCGCCGCCTCAAGGCGGATGTCCGGCTCAGCCACATCCCCGTGATCTTCCTCACGGCCATGACGGCCACGGAAGACGAGGCGCGCGGCTTCGATGCGGGCGCGGTCGATTATGTGCAAAAACCTATCTCCGTGCCCACACTGCTGCGCCGCGTGGCCACCCATCTGTCGCTGGTACACCTGAACGATGTCGCCCGTGCGCGGCGCGAAGCCGTGTACATGCTGGGCGAAGCGGGCCACTACAACGATAACGATACGGGTGCCCACATCTGGCGCATGGCCGCCTATGCCTGCACGCTGGCCAGCACGCTAGGCTGGTCTAGCGAAACAGTGGAGCAGCTGGAACTGGCCGCGCCGCTGCACGACACCGGCAAAATAGGCGTGCCCAGCGCCATCCTGAAGGCGCCGCGCACGCTCACGCCCGACGAATGGGAAATAATGAAGCGCCACACGGAAATCGGCGCGCAGATCCTACAAAGCGGCAACGGGGAAATTTTTTCCATGGCGCGCGATGTAGCGCTATCGCACCACGAACGCTGGGATGGCACAGGCTACCCTCACGGCCTGGCGGGCACGGCCATCCCCGAGGCTGCGCGGCTGGTAGCCGTGGCGGATGTGTTCGATGCGCTGACCATGCAACGCCCGTACAAGGCGGCGTGGAGCCTGAGCGACACTTGCGACTTCATCCGGGCCGGCAAAGGCCTGCATTTCGATCCGCAAATGGTTGATGCCTTTGAGCATGCACTGCCGGAGCTGATAAGGATACGGGCCGACTGGGCCGAGCAGAGGCCACCGGAAGCCCCGCAGGCCGAAGGAGACCTGTAGCGATCGGCAGAGCATTAAGGCAAGCAGAACTGTCACGCGACTGATTGATTTACATCAAAGATTCTGCGACTTAACTTCACTAGACTTAAATCGTTGCCACAAGAAAAATATCGAAACGCAGGTGCTTTGCGGCGACTTACAGGCACCACGTTTATATTCTATGGAGTCGTTTATGTCTTTCAATCATGTTGTCGCGTGGATCGATCATACCGAAGCACACGTAATCCATTTCAATGCTGAAGCCGCCGACAGCGAAGTCATTAAAACTCACTCGAAGCATCCACACCTGCACGGTAAATCGGGTTCGACGGGCGCGGGCCGCGCACCGGAAAACAAGCAGTATTTTGATGACGTGGCCAAAGCCCTGAGCGGCAGCACCGAGATCCTGATCGTTGGCCCTGGCCACGAAAAACTGGAACTGATGAAGTACATGCTGCGCGCCCATCCGGCCGTTGCCGAGTGCGTCATGAGCGTGGAAAGTGCCGACCATCCTACCGATGGCCAGCTGCTCAAATACGCCCGCAAATACTTCGTCAAAGCCGACATGATGCGTTAAGCATGCTGGCGCCGGCCATGCCGGCATAGCAAAGAAAACGGCGCCCCGTGTGAATTGGGCGCCGTCTTTTTTCGTCAGCTAGTCGGACGCTGACGGTGGAAGGTAATAGGGCTGTAGGGAATATTCGATGGTGGCGCCGATTTCAGTATGCCCGGTTTCATGGCCCCTACCACATGCATTTCGCAGGGCTTGCAGTCGAAGCGCAGCGTGTAAGTTTCGTCGCCGCTGACCAAGGTCATCGGTTCGGCCCGCACCTGGCCCTGCACGCCCTGTACGCCTTTAGCCTGTTTAGGGCAGAGGTTGAACGAGAAACGCAGGCAGTGCTTGGTAATCATCAACGGCACTTCACCCGCTTCTTCATGCGCCTCGTAGGCCGCCGCGATCAGCTGCACACCATGTTTGTGATAGAAGACGCGGGCCTTTTCGTTGTACACATTGGCCAGATAGCTGAGCTGGGTGTCCGGATACACGGCAGGCGGCTGTGCTGCAGGTTTGCGCTGCGGTCGCTCCCAGGCCGCCAGCCGCAGCGCTTCGTGCGCTTCGATGGCGTCACGGCGCAGGGCATTGATGGCCGCTGCCGGCACGAACCACGGCTGCGATAGCTGCAGTTCGATGCCGAGCGGCGCGAACATGGTATTGCCCAATTTGCCGAGGCTGGCGCGCAGCGAGGCCTCGGCCTGGTCGGCATTCTGGGCGGTCTGCAATTCCAGCTGGGCTGAAGTAGAGCTGCACAGTCCATCTTCATCGCGCAGCGACAGGCTCAGCCCGCCAGACTGTTCGCTCAGCGTCAGATGCAGGCCCACTTTACGTTCGGCCGATTTCTTGTTGAGCGTCGCTTCCCACTGGTGGTCGCGGTTACGGTTGATGGACAGGCCAACCTTGAGGCCGGGCAGGGCGCTGATGGCTTCGTTGGTGAACACGCGCCACAGCTGGCCATCCTCATTCTCGCCCAGCTTCTTCACCACATTGGCCTGGATGCCGCAGGTCTCGCGCTTGTGCATGTAGTTCAGGCCATCGCCATTGGCCATGGCGGCATTGGTCAGCATGTCGAAATGGTCGGTGCCCAGCTTGGTCACGGTGCCCAGCTCCACGCCCACATATTTGGGCGAATCGAACGCACCGATGTCGTCCTGACGACCGTTGGCAAAATAATCCGTGTGGCCGCGGTGGAAGTTTTTGTCGATATCGGGCGTGAACAGTATCTCCGTGTGGCCGCTGGCCGCACGGCTGAATTCGGGACGTCGCTCGAGCAGCTCGTCCAACAGTAGACGGTAATGGGCAGTGATGTTTTTCACATAGCCCATGTCTTTGTAGCGGCCTTCGATCTTGAACGAGCGGATGCCGGCATCCACCAGCGCTTCCAGATTGCGGCTCTGGTCATTGTCCTTCATCGACAGCAAATGTTTTTCGTACGCCACCACGCGGCCCTTGCTATCGCTCAGCGTGTACGGCAGACGGCAGGCTTGCGAGCAGTCGCCGCGGTTGGCGCTGCGGCCCGTGTCGGCATGCGAGATATAGCATTGGCCCGAGAAGGCCACACACAGCGCGCCATGGACAAAGTATTCAAGCGGCGTATCGACCGCCGCATGGATCTGGCGTATCTGTTCGACCGTCAGTTCGCGCGCTAGTACCAACTGGGAAAAGCCCACATCGCCAAGGAATTTGGCCTTTTCCAGCGTGCGGATATCGCACTGGGTACTGGCATGTAGCTGGATAGGCGGCAAATCCATCTCCAACAGGCCCATATCCTGCACGATCAGCGCATCGACGCCGGCTTCGTACAGCTGCCAGATCTGCTTGCGTGCGGCGTCCAGCTCCGCATCATGCAGGATGGTATTGAGCGTAACGAAGATGCGCGAACGGTAGCGGTGAGCAAATTGCACCAGTGCCGAGATTTCCTCGATGGTGTTGCTGGCATTGTGGCGCGCACCGAAAGCCGGGCCACCGATATAGACCGCATCGGCACCATGCAGGATGGCTTCGCGGCCTATCTCTGCAGTTTTGGCGGGCGACAGGAGTTCGAGCTGATGAGCCAGTAGCGACATGGCGTGGTTCCTTCCTAGATAAGGGCGGAATTATAACGAAATCAAGGACTTCCGTCAGCGCCCCCATGTGCGGCGGCGTGCCCGCCTACAGAGCGGTGATCTGCTGTCCTATTCTAAGCTCGGGTATATCGGGCGAAGATGAGGTGGTTAACCGGCCCCGCAATGTTTCATGAAAAATAATTACATGGCGTTGTCATCCGGTCTTCCGCCACGGAGCACACTATGCCGACAGACACCAGCAATAATAGCAATCATAGCAACAATGACCCATCCACCGGCGCCAGCTCGCTGCTGAGCACCGTCTCCGGTCCGTCGACCGGCAGCGCGCCACACTCCAGCGGCAGCAATAGTGCGCAAGAGCAGTTGGCTCTGCGACGGGCTGGCAGCGCGCAGAAGCTGGCCGCCCTATGCCCGGCCAATAGTAGCAAGCCGGGTGAATACGGCGAGGCAGCGAGGCACCCGCAAACGGGCGAAATGCACCTGCCGGATGACGTACTGGCACTGGCCAGTACGGCGAGCGAGGCAGCCACTTCTGCCAAACTGGGCGATACGCCTGCCCAGGGTATCAACCGCAGTATAGGCCCGCTAGACCAGAACCGTGCAGATGGCGGCGAACAGGCTCTGAGCAGCAATCAGGGCGTTGCCATCGGCGACAACCAGAACAGCCTCAAAGCCGGTATACGCGGACCGGCCCTGCTGGAGGACTTTCTGCTGCGGGAGAAGATCACCCATTTCGATCATGAACGTATCCCTGAGCGCGTAGTACACGCGCGCGGCTCGGCAGCGCACGGCTTCTTCGAAGCCTATGACGACCTGAGCGACATTACCATCGCCGCACCGTTCCGTCAGACAGGCAAGGTAACACCCGTATTCGTGCGCTTTTCCACCGTGGCAGGCGAACGCGGTTCGGCCGACACGGCGCGCGATGTGCGTGGCTTTGCCGTCAAGTTCTACACCGACGATGGCATCTGGGACCTGGTTGGCAACAACATGCCCGTCTTCTTCATACAGGATGCGATCAAATTCCCCAATCTGGTGCATGCACTGAAGCCGGAACCCCATCACGCCATGCCGCAAGCTTCTAGCGCCCATGACAACTACTGGGACTTCGTCTCGTTGATGCCGGAATCAACGCATATGCTGCTATGGCAAATGTCTGACCGGGCCATTCCACGCAGCTACCGCACCATGCAGGGCTTTGGCGTGCATACTTTCCGCCTGATTAACCGCGTGGGTGATGCCGTGTTCTGCAAATTCCACTGGAACCCCTTGGCAGGTACCCATGCGCTGGTATGGGATGAAGCGGCGAAACTGATGGGTGCCGACCCCGATTTCCACCGGCGCGACCTGTGGGAAGCCATAGAGCAGGGCGCTTATCCCCAGTGGGAACTGGGCCTGCAAATATTTACTGAAGCGCAGGCCGAAGCCTTCGACTTCGACGTACTGGACGCCACCAAGCTGATACCGGAAGAACTCGTGCCCGTAAGAACAGTAGGGCGCATGACCCTGCATCGCAATCCCGACAACTTCTTTGCCGAGACCGAGCAGGTGGCGTTCTGCACGGCCCACGTCATACCCGGCATAGACTTCAGCAACGATCCCTTGCTACAGGGACGCATACACTCTTATGTGGACACGCAGATTTCGCGACTAGGCGGGGCAAACTTCCACGAAATTCCCATCAACAGGCCTGTCAATCCGCTCCACAACAACCAGCGCGACGGCATGCATCGCCAGACCATACACCGCGGCCGCGTCAATTACGAGCCGAATTCACTGGGTGGTGGCTGTCCCCATCAGGCTGGCTATCTGGGCTATGCCTCATTTCCCGCCGCCGTCGATGGAGAAAAGCTACGCGCCAAGCCGCTCAAATTTGCCGAGCACTATGGACAGGCCCGCATGTTTTACCTGAGTCAGACTGGTGCCGAACAGCGCCACATCATCGATGCCTTCCGATTCGAACTGAGCAAGGTGCAGACACCCGCCGTGCGCCAGCGTGTACTGGCCAATCTGGCCAACGTCAGCACCGGGCTGGCTGCGGCCATTGCCGAAGGGCTGGGGATGGTGATGCCGCCGCCTGCTCCTGTCAGCGGCCTAACGGTAGTGCCCGAATACGCGCCATCGCCAGCCTTGTCGCTGACAGCCCGGCCCGGCGTGACCGGCATACTGGCGCGCAAGGTTGCGATTATCGTGGGTGCGGGCGTCGCTGCCAGCGCTGTCCGGCTAGCCTACGCACGCCTGCGCGCAGAAGGTGCGCTTCCGAGACTGGTCGCCACCCGACTGGGACGCTCCACCGGCAAGGACGGCGAATTTCTCGATGCGGAAATCTCCTTCGAAGCAGGGCCGGCCGTGTATTTTGACGCCGTAATCCTGCCGGACGGACTGCAATTCGATGCGCGCGACAGAGAGCAGCGGCTGGCGGAATTCTTGCGCGATCAATACCGCCATTGCAAGCCTATCTATGCCTGGGGCAGCGCGCGGGATCTGCTGCACGCGCTGGCACTGGCGACAACGGCACAGCCACCGTTATATCCAGACGACGTGATACTGGCTGAAGCAGAGCAGTTTGATGCTGGGTTGGCCGCCTTCATGGCCTTGCTGGCCAGCCCGCGCAGCTATGCCAGAGAAGACTGACAAACTCCATCAGTAAGTCAGGTAGCCGTTTCAGTTCCATTCGTGCAGATCGCATTTTACATAATATAAATTATGCGAAATTATGAATTCCGGCCACGCCTGTATTACAGCCTAGCCATTTAAATTCAAGTACGCATTACTGGATAAGCTTATCGAGAGTCTGGATCGCTGTTTTCAATAGCGCCCGCTGCTCTAGATCCGTCTTCTTTAGCAATTGCTCGGCAAGCCATTGCGCGCGCGCGGCTCGTTCCTCTGCAGCCAGTGCGCGCCCCGCGGCGCTAATGTGCACAAGGTAAGCTCGGCGGTCTGCGCCGTCCTGCTTCAAGCTCAGCAGGCCTTTCTCGACCAGTTTCATCACAATCAACCGCATCGTCTGATGTGATACTTTTCTGTGTTCGGCCCCTGATGTTACTCGGCCTGAGAGTGGCCGATACAGACACTACAGCGCTGGCCAGGCCGTACTTGGTCGCGAAAGTCCGGCCAGCCAATCTTGCCCGGCGCCTTATTTGGCTCGGGCCGCGAATTTGGCGCGGGCACTGTGCAGCTTCTTGTAGCTGTCCAGCAGGCGTTGATGTCTGTCCAGCCCCTCGAGCTGCATGCTAGTAGGCGTGAGGCCGTAGAAACGCACGCTGCCGTCAAGTGAACCCAGCACGGCGTCCATGCGCGGATTGCCGTACATGCGGCGGAAATTGCCTTCGTAGTCGCACATTTGCAACTCGTCATCGAGCTCCACTTCGAGCGCCGCATTCAGCGCCTGATAGAACAAACGACGTTCCACCGTGTTGTCGTTGTACTGCAGGAAAGCACCGACCAGATCGTGCGCATCTTCCAACTGGCCCAGCGCAAGATGGATCAGCAGTTTAAGTTCGAGTACCGTCAACTGCCCCCATTCGGTGTTTTCGTCAAATTCGATACCGATCAGCGTGGCGATGTCGCCATATTCATCCAGCTCGTTATTTTCGAGACGATCGAGCAAGGCTTCCAGCGCGGCCTCGTCCAGACGGTGCAGATTCAGTACATCTTGGCGGAACAGCAAGGCCTTATTGGTGTTGTCCCACACCAGATCCTCGACCGGATAGACTTCCGAGTAGCCGGGCACCAGAATGCGGCAAGCCACTGCGCCCAGTTCGTCGTACACGGCCATATACGATTCCTTGCCCATCTCGGCCAGTATGCCGAACATGGCGGCCGCTTCTTCGGCATTGGAATTGGCGCCGTGCGCCGTGAAATCCCACTCGACGAAGTCGTAATCGGCTTTGGCGCTGAAGAAGCGCCACGACACCAGACCACTCGAATCGATGAAGTGCTCGACGAAATTATTCGGTTCCGTCACAGCGTTGCTGGTAAAAGTCGGCGGCGGCAGATCGTTCAAACCTTCAAAGCTGCGGCCTTGCAGCAGTTCCGTCAGGCTGCGCTCGAGCGCCACTTCGAAGCTAGGATGGGCACCGAAGGAGGCAAACACGCCGCCCGTGCGCGGGTTCATCAGCGTCACGCACATCACCGGATACTGGCCGCCCAGCGAAGCATCTTTCACCAGCACAGGGAAGCCCTGCTCTTCCAGCCCCTGTATGCCGGCCACGATGCCCGGATATTTGGCCAGCACGTCTGCCGGCACGTCCGGCAAGGCCAGCTCACCCTCGAGAATTTCGCGCTTCACCGCCCTCTCAAAGATTTCGGACAGACATTGCACCTGAGCCTCGGCCAGCGTATTGCCCGCGCTCATACCATTGCTGACGAACAGATTTTCGATCAGATTACTAGGGAAATACACAGTCGCCCCATCAGACTGGCGCACATAAGGCAAGCTGCAAATGCCGCGCGCGGTATTGCCCGAATTGGTGTCAATCAAGTGCGAGCCGCGCAATTCGCCGTCAGCGTCATAGATGGCAAGACAGTATTCATCAAGTATTTCCTTGGGCAACGCATCTTTGCGGCCCGGCTTGAACCAGCGCTCGCTCGGATAATGGACGAATTCCGCATTGGCGATTTCTTCACCCCAGTAGGAACCGGCGTAGAAATGGTTGCAGCTGGTGCGTTCGATGTATTCGCCCAGCGCCGAGGCCAGTGCACTTTCCTTGGTCGAGCCTTTACCGTTGGTAAAACACATCGGCGAGTGGGCATCGCGAATATGTAGCGACCAGACATTCGGTACGATGTTGCGCCAGGACGCGATTTCGATCTTGATGCCGATCTCGGCCAGCAGGCCGGACATATTCGCAATGGTCTGTTCCAGCGGCAAATCCTTGCCGGAGATATAGGTGGCCGCTTGCGTATCCGGCTTCAGCGTCAGCAGGGACTGGGCATCGGCATCGAGGTTTTCCACTTCTTCGATGACAAACTCGGGGCCTGTCTGCACTACCTTCTTTACCGTGCAGCGATCGATCGAGCGCAAGATGCCTTCGCGGTCCTTGGCCGAAATATCCGGCGGCAGCTCTACCTGTATCTTGAAAATCTGTTGATAGCGGTTTTCCGGATCAACAATATTATTTTGAGACAGGCGAATATTTTCGGTTGGAATATTGCGAGTATTGCAATACAACTTCACGAAATAGGCCGCGCACAGCGCCGACGAGGCCAGAAAATAGTCAAACGGGCCCGGTGCCGAGCCATCGCCTTTGTAGCGGATAGGCTGATCGGCGATCACCGTGAAATCATCGAATTTCGCTTCGAGACGTAGCTTATCGAGAAAGTTGACTTTAATTTCCATGTGCGGCTTCCAAACAGTGCAAAGTTGATTTGGCCGCCATTATCGGTTGTTTTGCGCGCAAAGCCTAGGCAAGAGTGGCGTACAGGAGCACCAGCACTCAACTTGCGACTAGCAAGCTGCGAGACGCGCGCATAGGTCCGTTCCCAAGGCTGGCAGTGCGCTAGCACATCGATTTTGGAAGACAAGTAAATTAATTTGTGTTGCTTCTGCGCCAGTGTGATGGTTGGTGATAATTGCTCCCCTACACCAACTTTAATATCCAACGCTCACTGGCAGTTTTTCTGAGGGGATAGTGATGCCGAATATGAATATCGCCAAACGGCTGAGTCTGGGCTTTGGTCTGGTGTGCGTCCTGCTGGGCGTAGTAATTGTGCTGGGGCTGGCCTGCATGCGCGAAATCCAGCAGCGCATGATAGAGATTACCAAGGTCAACGATGTCGAAACCCAGATCGCCCAAACGCTGGACTTGACCGTAACGGAACGCGCGCTGGCCTTGCGCAACCTCATCCTGCTCAAGGAAGCCAAGGAAATTCAGATAGAAATCAAACGCATCAGCGATCAGGGCGCCAAATACACCACCCATCTGAACAAGCTGGACCAGATGTTCCGCAGCGAAGCCAATACCACGCCTGAAGAAAAGGAGTTGCTTGATAACATACGCAAACAAGGCGAACTGGCCCAGCCTTTCATCGTGCGTGCGCAGGAAATGGCCTTGAACGATAAACAGGATGATGCTTACAAGCTGCTGCGTTACGAATTCCGCCCCGTACAAAAAAAATGGTGGGAGCTCATACGCCAGTTAGTGGCGCTCGAGCAGAAGCAGAATACCGAGGCCGTGGCCAACGCGGAAGCAGCCTATGACAGCGCGCGCCAGCGCATGCTGGTACTGGGCGGGCTGACGCTGCTGTGCAGTCTGGTCTCGGGCTGGCTGATTACGCGCAGCATCGTACGCCAGCTCGGTTGCGAACCCGATCAGGCTGCCGCCATCGCGACAGAAATTGCTGCCGGCAACCTGCAAGTACCTATCCATGCCCGTAGCGACGACCATAGCAGCCTGCTGTTTGCCATGCAGTCCATGCGTGACGGCCTGAGCCGCATCGTCGGCCAGGTACAGCATAGTAGCGCCACCATCGCCAGCGCGGCAGGCCAGATCGCCTCCGGCAATCTGGACCTGTCTTCGCGCACTGAACGTCAGGCCACTACACTGGAGGAAACCGCCTCTTCGATGGAAGAGCTGACGGGCACTGTGCGTCTGAATTCGGACCGCGCGCGCGAAGCCAACGATCTGGCCGAATCTGCCTCGTCGGTTGCTGCCAAGGGCGGTGCAGTGGTTGCAGAGGTCGTGCATACCATGGCCGCCATCGATAATTCGGCCCACAAAATCGTTGATATTATCGCCGTCATCGACGGCATCGCGTTCCAGACCAATATTCTGGCTCTAAACGCGGCAGTGGAAGCAGCACGCGCCGGCGAACAGGGGCGCGGCTTTGCCGTAGTCGCGAGTGAAGTACGTACGCTGGCCCAGCGCAGCGCCGCTGCCGCCAAGGAAATCAAGGAGCTGATAGGCGATTCGGTCGACAAAGTTCAGGCCGGCAACCGTCTGGTGGAACAGGCCGGCGCCACCATGAACGAAGTCGTGGCCAGCGTGCGTCGCGTGACCGACATCATGGGCGACATCATGCAAGCTAGCCATGAACAATCAGCCGGCATAGAACAGATTACCGAAGCCGTTACCCAGATGGACGATGTAACCCAGCAGAATGCTGCGTTGGTAGAACAGGCGGCCGCCGCTGCACAGGCCATGCAGGAGCAAGTCCATAGCCTGAACGAAGCCGTGGGCGTCTTCCAGCTCGGCGGTTTGGTGCGGCGCAATCCGCGCGCTGCCAACTCCCCTGCCCTGTTGGCCAGCTAAGCCGAAAACCCGATGTTTTGCATAGAAAGCCAGCGTTCGCAGGCGAAATTGGCGCAAAAAATCGGCAATAGCTTCATGATCCGCTACACTTGCGGTCATGAACTATTTGCACGCTTTTTTAATTTATCTTTATAACAACGTCGCGTTACGTCTGGTATTCCTTGCCCTTATGGCATTTCCGTCAGCCCGCGCGGCCGCGCCTTTACAATTGGTGACGGCCGCGCTGCCGCCGTTTTCTTTCGAACAGGATGGCGCGCCGCGCGGTATCGCCGTAGATCTGGTCAAGGAAGCCTTTGGCCGCCTGCAAGTCCCTATCCGCATCACCTTTCTACCCATGACACGCGCTCAAACCATGATGGCGGCCGGCACTGCCGATGGCGTGTTTCCGCTCGCGTACAAAGAGGAGCGGCTGAACTATGTGAGCTACCCTAGGGAAAAACTGGTGGAAGACAGTATTTCCTTCTTTGTGCGACAGGATTCAGACATCCGTTACGACGGCGACATAGCCAAACTCGCGCAATACAGCTTCGGCGTGGAGCGCGGCGCTGTGTACGGACCGAATTTCACCCAAGCGCTGCTGAATGGCCAGATCAAACGGACAGACGAAGCTGCCACGCAGGCACAGAACGTGGCCAAGCTGGTTGGGCGGCGCTTCGATATCGCTGTGGGGCCAAGGTTGGTGATGCAATACTCGGCGGAAGTCTCCGGCCACGGCAATGCCGTCAAGGAACTCAAGCCGTCGGTCGATCTGGGGCTGGTGGCGTTTCTTGGCTTTTCGCGACTGAAAGACCACAGTGCCCTGATCGCACGCTACGACAAAGTGATGCAGGAAATGCGCAAGGATGGGACTTACGACCGCATCCTGCGCAATTACACGCGGCGCTAGCACGCCCGGTCTAAGCGCCGGGCCTGGCCTCAATGACCGCTGTGTCCGGTGGGCTTGCGCACAGTCACTTCCAACTCCGGGCCTGCCTGCACTTTGGGGGCTGGCATGGCTGAGCGGCCGCCATCATACTGCCGGCTCGGTGGCGGTAGCTCGCCCTGCCATTCATAGGCCAGCGTGCCAGCCGGATGCTGATACCAGCCAGGGTCGCTGTAATCACCGCGCTTCTGGTCTTTTCTCACCTTCAGCACAGTGAACATGCCGCCCATTTCCACCCCGCCGAATGGCCCTTCGCCTGTCATCATGGGCAGGGTGTTTTCCGGCAGCGGCATCTGCATGCCTCCCATCGAACCACCTTTTTCACCCATGGCCATATAGCCGGGCACGATGCGGTTGATCTTTTCGGCGATACCCTCGTGGTCCACCCCTATCATGCTGGGTACGTTATGGCCCATGGCATTCATGGTGTGATGCGACTTGTGGCAATGCAGGGCCCAGTCGCCCGGCTCGCTGGCGAGGAATTCGATGGCGCGCATCTGTCCGACGCCGATATCGGTGGTCACTTCAGGCCAGCGCGCCGTCGGCGGTACCCAGCCGCCATCCGTCCCCGTAACGACAAACTCGTGCCCGTGCATATGCAGCGGGTGGTTGGTCATGGTCAGGTTACCGACGCGTATGCGCACCTTTTCGCCCTGCCGCACCGGCAGCGTATCGATGCCGGGGAAGACGCGGCTGTTGAAGGTCCACAGATTGAAGTCCAGCATGGTGTTCGGTTTCGGCTTGTAGCTGCCCGGGTCAATATCAAAGGCGCTCAACAGGAACACGAAATCGCGGTCCACAGCCTGCTGGCGGTAGTCCTTGGGATGGGTGACCCAGAAGCCCATCATGCCCATCGCCATCTGGGTCATTTCATCGGCGTGCGGGTGGTACATGAACTGACCCGGACGGCTGGCCACAAACTCGTAGACATAGGTTTTGCCCGGCGCGATACCGGGCTGAGTCAGCCCCGTTACGCCGTCCATGCCGTTCGGCACCCGCAGGCCATGCCAGTGCACGCTGGTATGTTCCGGCAATTTGTTGGTGACGAAGATGCGCACGCGGTCGCCCTCCACCACTTCGATGGTCGGCCCCGGCGACTGGCCGTTATAGCCCCAAAGATGGGCTTTCATGCCGGGCGCCATTTCGCGCACCACCGGCTCGGCCACCAGATGGAATTCCTTGACGCCATTGTTCATGCGCCATGGCAGCGACCAGCCGTTCAGCGTTACTACGGGGTTGAAATGGCGGCCATTGGCCGGTGCTGGCGGCACATGGGTGTCTGCCCCCGTCATCACCACGGCTTCCGGCAAACTGGCCGCGCCGACCTTGCTGACCGCCGTGGCGGAAACCGCTGCTGCACCTGCACCTTTGAAAAAATCACGCCGCGTAATCATGGCTGGCTCCTCGATTCATTGCTGCCACCATGGATAGCGGCCTGTAAGCTGGTTTCCGCGATCCAGAAATCGCGCTGGGAAGTGATGGCGCCATTGACGGCAGTGAGCTGTTCGCGCGCGTCGGCCAGTAGTTCGAACACGCTGGCCAGCATGCCGTTGTAGCGCAGCAGCACTTCATCCGCGATCTGTTTGCGCAGCGGCACCACCTTGTCCTGGTAGTGGCGCGCAATCTCGTACTGGCTCTGGTAGGCCGAGTAGGCAACGCGTACTTGCGAGCGGGCCTGCAGTGCGACATCGGCGGCATGGTGCACGGTCTGCATATAGCTGGCCTGTGCTGCAGCATTGCGCGCGCTACCCCAGTCGAAGATGGGCAGTTCCAGCGTGACTTCGTAGCCCTGCTGACGCGGGCTGCCCGTGCTGCGCTTATCGGCATAACCGAGTTCGAACACATTGACAAAGCTGCTGGTCTGGCTCAGTCCCAGCGCCTCGGCACTGGCCTCACTGGCCTGACGAGCCGCCAGCACGTCGAGCCGGCTGCTGAGTGCCTGCGCTTCGGCGTCCGGCATGGCCAGCACATGGTGGGGCAGTTCAGGCAGACGCGCTGGCAGTTGCAGCACGGTGTCCTTGTTGTCCAACCCCAGCAGGCGCAGCAGCGCTTCACGGCTGGCAAGCGCTTCGTGCCGGGCCTTGACTAGCTGGGTGGTGGCGTCGTGCTGGAATGCCTGTTCGCGTGCCTGATCGAGCCGGCTCCAGTTACCTGCTTTGGCCATGCGCTCAGCGAGCTGGCCCGAAGCCTGGGCGGCCAGCGCCACCTGCTCGGCAAACTCAAGCGACTGTGCCGCTGCGACGGCCGTGAAATACGCGATGCGGGTATCGCTGGCCAGTTGCAGCGTGCGGCTAGCCAGGCTGTATTTGGTTTGCTCGAAGCGGTGCTGCTCCATGCGGCGACGCTGGGGCATGGTAATCAGGCCGGCCAGATCGAACATCACGCTGCGGTCAATTTCCGTTTCACCACCGCCGCGCACGCGGCCGAAACTGAAGGCCGGATTGCGCAAACGGCCAGCCTGCACCAGTTCGGCTTCGGCGATGCCTAGTTCCGTCAGCGATGCTTTCAGGCCGGAGTTGTTGAGTAGAGCTAGCTGCACGGCAGCATCGGCTGTCAGCGGCTTAGCCAGCAAGGCCTGCACTTGTTGTGCCGGGGCGGCGTCACGCTGGAGCTGGACCGGTTGGCCCAGACGCTGGCTGGTCAGGCTGGCCACATCGGTGTAGCCGCCATCAGCGGACAGCGACGCGCAGCCGCTCAGCAGGATCAAGGGCAGCAGGATGGCACTACGCCAGCCAGCCAGAGGCGCAAGTGTACGCGCCGCAGAACACAGCGGTGCGTGCACGCCGTCTGGCGCGTGCTGCGACAAACTATATCGTTTCATGGAATTCCTTCAATAATGTCGGGATACGGGCAGATAGCCCGTGACTTCGGCAAGATCTCAGGCAGGCCGGGGCGGCCGTTCGAGTGCAGGAGGAATATGGCCGGGCGGTGCCAGCTCGTTGATGGGGGCAACCGTGCCCGTCAGGCGGGCCAGTAGCAGTTCAGCGTTGAGCGGCGCACCAAGCGCGCTGGCACAGGCGGTGCAATGGCTGCATTTCGCATGGGCGTGCTGCTGCGCGGCTTTTTTCTGTTCCAGCTGCTGCTGGGCCTTCTCTTGCGCTGCGCAGTGGCTACCATGCAGTATCGGTGGCGTCAGCTGCACGCACGGCAGCATGGATGCCGCGCCGCCCTGCAGCGGCAAGGCGACGATCAACAGCCATAGCAGAAAGCGGAAGATGGGACGCATGGCCAGCATGTTACACCTTCCCATGACAGTAAGGTCAAGCAATGATGTTCAAACCGCCATCGATATACACTGTGCTGCCCGTCAGGTGATGGGCGAATGGCGAGGCCAGATAGGCGCAGGTATTGCCCACATCTTCAATGTCGACCAGTTCGCCCAGCGGGGCCCGGTTCAGCGCATCGCTGAGCAGACGGTCGAATTCTTTCAGGCCGGAAGCGGCGCGGGTTTTCAGCGGCCCCGGCGAAATCGCATGGACCCTTATGCCTTGCGGCCCCAGCTCGTAAGCCAGATAGCGGCAAGCCGATTCGAGCGCCGCTTTCACGGGCCCCATCAAGTTATAGTTCGGCACCACTTTTTCCGCCCCGTGGTAACTCATGGCGAACATGGCACCGCCCTGCGCCATCAGCGGTACGGCCAGCTTGGCCATGCGCAGGAAGGAATGGCAGGATACATCCATGGCCTGTAAAAAGCCTTCCAGCGAGGAATCGATCAAGCCGCCCTGCAGATCGGCCTTGGGCGCGAACGCGATCGAGTGCACCAGAATATCGAGCTTGCCCTGCTCCCCCAGCGTGGCAAACAGGGCTTCCATCTGCTCCGGCCTGGTGACATCAAGCGGCAGCAATTGCGCATCGATGGACTGCGCCAGCGGCTCGACATAGGGTTTGGCCTTATCGTTCAGATAGGTCAGCACCACTTCAGCACCGAGCTTGCGGAACGCCAGCGCACAGCCCCAGGCGATGGAATGCTCGTTGGCCACGCCCACCACCAATGCACGCTTGCCCGTCAAAATAGGATAAACAGTTTCTGTCGTCATGCTGGCTCCAGTAAGTCTTTGGTATGTTGTGCGATCATGAGTTCTTCATTGGCCGGCACCACCCACACGGCCACGCGGCTGGCGCCACTACTGATGCGGCGTAGACCATGACCAGTGGCAGCATTGGCCACGCCATCGAGTTGCACGCCCAGCCATGCGGCATCGGCACACACGGCCGCGCGCAGGCTGGCACTGTTCTCGCCTATGCCACCGGAAAACACCAGCGCATCGAGCCCGCCCAGCGCGGCTGCCAGCGAACCCAGTTCGCGCCCTATGCGGTACACCATCAGATCGATGGCAGCACGTGCGCGCGGCTCGCTGCTCTGTTCCAGCGTGCGCATATCGGACGCGATGCCGGACACGCCCAGCAAGCCCGATTCCTGATACAGCATCTTCTGCACGGCGGCCACGCTCATGCCCAGTTCTTCGATCAGGTACAGCACCACGCCGGGATCGAGCGCGCCGCAGCGGGTGCCCATGGGCAGGCCATCGACGGCCGTAAAGCCCATGGTGCTGGCCACACTGCGACCCGCATCGATGGCGCACATGCTGGCACCGTTACCCAGATGAGCAGCTACCACGCGCGCCTGGGCCAAAGCGGGATCCGCCTGCGGCAGACTGGCCGCAATATATTCGTAGGACAGGCCGTGGAAGCCATAACGGCGTACTCCCTGCGCCGTGATCCGCTCAGGCAGGGCAAAACTCTGCGCTTCTGCCGGCTGGCCCACGTGGAAGGCCGTATCAAAGCAGCCCACCTGCGGCAGGTCCGGCGTCAGCGCCATCATGGCGCGCACGGGTGCGAGGTTATGCGGCAGATGCAGGGGCGCCAGCGGAATCAGTTGCTCCAGTTTGGCCAGCACACTCGCGTCCAGCCGCTGCGGACCGCAGTAGTGCACACCGCCATGGACGATGCGGTGGCCCACGGCCACCACCGTATGGCCATCGAGGTGGCTATCGGCAAATTCCAGCAGATAGGCCATGGCAGCCGCATGGTCTAGCGGTGCATCGGGCCAGCGCCGTTCGCCTATGCTGTTTTCCTGCGCATCTTCGGCGGCGAAATGGGTCACGCCGCTGTACAGATTTTCTATCTTGCCACGGAAGGTCAGTTCCAGTTCAGCGCCGCTATATAGCGAGAACTTGATGCTGGACGAGCCCGCGTTGATGACGACGATGCTTTCATTCGACTGCATGACTTTAATCCCCCATCACATGGCCGCTGGCCAGCGCATTGCGTGCCATCAGCACGGCCACGGCGCACGAGGCTAGCCGCGCAGTAACGGAATCGGCCCGGCTGGTCAAAATGATGGGCACACGCGCACCGAGCACGATGCCGGCCGCGGCCGCGCCAGCCATGAAAGTCAGGCTCTTGGCCAGCATATTGCCCGCTTCCAGATCCGGCGCCAGCAGAATGTTGGCCTGCCCCGCCACGGGCGACACCAGATGCTTGATCTGCGCCGCTTCGGGATCGATGGCATTGTCCATGGCCAGCGGGCCGTCGAGTATGGCACCCGTAATCTGGCCGCGGTCCGCCATCTTGCACAGGGCTGCTGCATCGATGGTCGATGGCATGCGCGCACTCACGGTTTCCACCGCTGCGAGTATCGCGACTTTGACGGGCTCGAATTTGAGCACATGGGCCAGATCGATAGCGTTCTGGACGATGTCGACCTTGTCCGCCAGCGTAGGCGTGATATTCACTGCTGCATCGGTAATGATCAGCGGCTCGTTACGGCCCGGCACGTCCATCACGAAGCAGTGGCTCAGGCGGCGGCTGGTGCGCAAGCCTGTTTCGCCTGCGACCACAGCACCCATCAGTTCGTCCGTGTGCAGACTGCCTTTCATCAGCACGCTGGCCTTGCCTTCGCGTATCAACTCGACGGCACGGAAAGCCGAGTCGTGACTATGCTCGGTATGCACAATCGGCAATGCTGCAATATCCAGTCCGGCCTCCTGCGCCGCCTGCTGTATGCGATCCTGTGGTCCCACCAGTATGGGGCTGATCAGTCCCATGCTGGCCGCGTCGAGCGCCGCTTCGAGTGCATGGTGATCGCAGGCATGAGCCACGGCCACCGTGGCGGGCCCGGACTTGCGCGCGGCAGCGATCAGAATTTCGTAATACGGGTGCGGCACACTAGGGGAATTCATTGTTTCTCCGTCACTGTTTTCGTGGCAATGCTAACAAGTTATAAGATTATTGCAACTAACTGTGTGCATCTTAGCGTCAATCTGGCGGTAAATGTACGTAAATTTTTCCGCATTGAACATTACCTGAGATAAACTTTTTACTGTTATCGTCAGGAGTTTGCCATGCTGCGACCATCGCGCCCCGTATCGACCATGCTTGCTGCCCTGCTGGCAGTGGCACTCAGCGGCAGTGTTTATGCGGACAACCGCCAGAACTGGCGCGCCGTACGCACCCAGACACCAGATACCAGCGAGTACACCGAAGGCGCGGAACTGCGTGCCGGCGATACCGTACCGGTAGCCATCTCGCTGCAGCTACGTAACCGTGCCCAGCTCGAAAGCTTCGCGGCAAACTTGATGTCGGGCACAGGCGTCAGCGCCCTCAGCAGCGAACAGTTTTTGGCCCAGTATGCGCCAAGCAGCGGCGATGTTGCCAGCGTCGTCCAGCACCTGCGCCAGAGCGGCTATGTGAATATCGAAGTGAGCGAAAACCGCATGCTGATCACGGCCGATGGCACGGCCGCCACGGCCGGTAAGGCCTTCAAAGTGCGTATGGCCCACTTCAACCGCGGCGAACGCCACGCCTACGCCAATACCAACGATCCCGTAGTGCCTGCAGCACTAGGCAACATCGTGCTTGGTGTGCACGGCTTGCAGACCGTGCACACGGCCCACACGGCGCAAGTGCTGGCACTGAGTACCGCCTACGCGACGGCCGGCAAAGTCGGTCACAGCCCGACTAGCTGGCCGGCCATCTATAACGCCAGCGCACTGCCCACTGCCGCCAAGACCTCGATCGGCATCATCACTGCCGGCAGCGTGACCCAGACTCTCACCGACCTGTACAGCTTTGCTAGCAGCGCCGGCTACGCCAGACCCGCTGTGAGCGTGGTCAACGCGCGCCGCGTGACCAATGCCAGCGCCACCGATAACACGGCGGAGTGGAATATCGATAGCCAGAATGCGCTCGGCGCAGCGGGCGGCGTGGTCAAATCCATGGTGTTCTATAACGCGGCCTCGATGGCCGAGGCAGACCTGACGGCCGCATTCAATGCTGCCGTGAGTGCCAATGTGGCCAAGGTCATCAGCGTATCGCTGGGCGAATGCGAAATCAATGCGCGCGCGAGTGGCACGGCTGCGGCCAACGACCAGATTTTCCTGGCCGGCATAGCGCAGGGCCAGACCTTTGTGGTGGCTTCCGGCGATAGCGGCTCGTATAGCTGCGGAGGTGTCAGCAATGCGCAAAGCTATCCGGCTTCGTCGCCCTATGTGATCGCGGTAGGCGGCACTTCGCTCAGCACCAGCACTGCCGGCGCGTGGACCGGTGAAACGGTATGGGCTTGCAGCACGGCCAGCACCTGTGCGAGCGGTGGCGGCACGGGCGGCGGCGCCAGCCTGATCGAAGCGGCCCCGAGCTGGCAGTTGAGCGCCAAGGTGCTCGGCACTTCCACCCGTCGTGGCGTGCCGGATCTGGCCTTTGCCGGCGACCCTAGCAGCGGCGCCATCACTTTGGTCAAAGGCAGCAAGCTGCAGTACGGCGGCACCAGTCTGGCAGCGCCCATCTTCGCCGGTTTCTGGGCACGCATCCAGTCGGCCAACAATAACAAGCTGGCCTTCCCTGCACCCGCCCTGTACAAATACGGCGTGGCGCAGACGGCGCTATTCCATGACGTAACCAGCGGCAGCAATGGCGGTTACAGCGCGGCCAAAGGCTGGGATTACACGAGCGGCTTCGGCAGCCTGAATGTGGGCGCTTTCGCCGCGTTTGTCACCTCCAGCGGTGCCTTCCTCGCTCAGTAGATATTGCGGCGCAGGCGCTCCATGTCGCGCTGATACTGCTCTACCCAGACGCGCGCATCGTCGCGGCGCCGTTCGTTACGGCGTATGTGATCGAGCAGTTCACGCCGCTCCTGTTCACGGCGCGCATCCTGCTTCTTGCTCTCTTCGTTGACGGGGCGGTCTTTGGCTTCGCTGGCATTGCGCATTTCACGCTCGAGCCGGCTCAGACGGTGGTAGCCATCGTTGATGCGGCCGTTCAGTTCTTCCAGATCATTGACAGCCTGACGGTGGCGTGCGCTGACCGACTCGTAATCCTGCCCGCTCACGTAAGCATGCTTGAGCTGGTCGCGGAGTTCGGCACGGCAGACATCGATGGCCATGCCCTGATTGGCCCGCCCGCGTTCGAACGCCACTTCGGGCTGACAATAGCGCGCATTCTGTTCCTGCCACGCCGCCGTGTACACGCTGCGGGTGGACGGCAGCACAAACACCTGGTCGCGCGCAGCATTGGCTATGCGGTTATCGAGCAGGAAGGGTTTGCCATAACCATCGTCGGCACCAGCCTGACGCCAGTAGTCGGTCAAACGGGTTTCCCAGGCCAGCCGGTATTCCGTTTCCAGCACTTTCAGGCCGCGCGCACGGGCTTCCTTGCTGCGCATGCCAAACTCGCGGCCGTTGACGGCGTCTTCCGTACCGAGATTGCGCCAGTAGTTAACCAGCTCGGCATTCCACGCCGTCCGGTATACATCTTCCTGCACCTGCACGCCGGCGCTGCGCGCGCGCGCTGCGCGGTTCTGCAATTCGCTATCGGGCACGCCGTTGTGGGCATCGTTGTATCCGGCATCCTGCCAGAAGGTACGGTTGCCTACCTGCCAGCCACTGCTGAACGCCGCTTCGTCGAAGCGCATCTGCATGGCAGCGGCACGGCTGCGCCCTGCCTCGAGCGGCGCAGCGAGTGGCTGGCCGTCGATGCCGGCGCTGCGGCCTATGCCGTGCCAGTAGCTTGAATTACCCATGGTCCAGCCATTGTCATAGGCGGGACGGTTGAGCGGTGTGCCATGCTTGCGCACGTCGGAACTGGCCGCATGTTGCTCGTACTGAGTAGGCAGCAAGCCTTTTACGCCATCCTGCTCGCCCCAGCCCGACCACAACTCCCAGTTGCCCTTGTTCCAGCCCGCCGCATACAGGCTGTCCGCACCAGCGGCGGCCTGCTTGCTGTCCGCATGGTCGTCACAAAACTCCTTGCGATCGGCAAAGTTGGCCGGTTCGCCAGCGATGCCGTCTTTGTGCCCGATCAGGTTCCAGTCGCCCACTTTGCAATCGGCGATGCGCTGCATGGTGCCGGCGCAACCGCCCAGCAGGAAGGGCAGCGCAAGTATCAGGGGGCGTAGGCGTAACAGAGGTTTCATGACAGTCCCGATGAGTGAATTCGGGGCGATTATATGGTACATCTGACAAAACAAAACAGGGTTTCTGGTTAGCACTTGTTACAGATGTAATGACCGTGTGACTGGCGGTATCAGAGCCCAAAAGAAAACTCTGGCGCGCCGTTTCGGGCTGGCTATAATGGGCCACTTTCTTCGCTTGACAGGAAAACAATGAAAAGCAGTCTGATCACAGCCACTTGTCTGATATTGGCGGCGCAATGGGCCCAGGCACAAACGCTGGAATCCATTCCGAACGCGCCCTTGCAGGAACTTTGGGTCAACGGCGGTTTCTATTCCTACCATTTCCAGCGTAACAAAAACCTCAATGACCGCAATCCCGGCCTAGGGCTCGAATACCGATTCTCCAGCGTCGCGTCCGTCACCGCCGGGCGTTTCTATAACAGCGACCGCAGTTATTCGAATTACGCCGGTATGTACTACCAGCCGTGGCAGATCGGGCCGGTACGCCTGGGGGCTGTTGCAGGCGGCTTCAACGGTTATCCGAAAATGCGGCAGGGTGGCTGGTTTGTGGCCGCCATCCCTACCGCCAGTTTCGAATACCAGCGCGTGGGCGTGAATGTGGCGGTAGTGCCGACCTATAAAGACCGGCTCTACGGCGCCATTTCCGTCCAGCTCAAGTTCAAGCTTTCCGACTGATGCCCTGCTCCACCAGATGCTTGGGCACGGCTGCGTAATGCTTGAACTCCATGGTGTAGGTGGCCCGCCCCTGCGTCAGCGAACGTAGCGTGGTCGAATAACCGAACATTTCCGCCAGCGGCACCAGCGCGCGGATGATCTTGCCGCCACCACCGGCAATTTCATCCATGCCCTGCACCATGCCGCGCCTTGCCGTCAGGTCGCCCATGGCATTGCCCATGAACTCTTCCGGCGTTTCCACTTCCACCTGCATCATCGGCTCCAGCAGCACCGGGTCGGCGCGCCGCATGGCATCCTTGAACGCCATCGAGCCCGCCATACGGAAGGCGTTCTCGTTGGAGTCCACGTCGTGGTAGGAGCCGAAGGTCAGCGTCACCTTCACATCCACTACCGGATAGCCGGCCAGCACGCCCGAACGCAGGGTTTCCTGCACACCCTTGTCGACGGCCGGAATGAACTCGCGTGGCACCACCCCGCCCTTGATGGCATCGACAAATTCATAGCCCTTGCCGGCTTCCAGCGGTTCCACCGTCAGCACCACATGGCCGTACTGACCCCGTCCGCCGGATTGCTTGACGAACTTGCCTTCCACATCGGTGGCGCTGCGCTGTATGGTTTCGCGGTAAGCCACCTGCGGCTTGCCCACGGCCGCTTCCACGCCGAACTCGCGCCGCATGCGGTCCACCAGGATTTCCAGATGCAGTTCACCCATGCCGGACATGATGGTCTGGCCCGACTCTTCGTCCGTATGCACGCGGAACGACGGATCTTCCTGTGCCAGCCGGTTCAGGGCGATGCCCATTTTTTCCTGATCGGCCTTGGTCTTGGGCTCCACCGCCTGCGAAATCACGGGTTCAGGGAACACCATTTTTTCCAGCACGATGACCTGATCGGGCGCGCTCAGCGTGTCACCTGTGGTCACGCCTTTCAGCCCCACGGCGGCAGCAATATCACCGGCATACACTTCCTTGATTTCCTTGCGCTCGTTGGCATGCATCTGCAGGATGCGCCCCAGCCTTTCCTTCTGGCCCTTGGTGGGGTTATAGACCATGTCGCCCGAGTTGACCACGCCCGAATACACGCGGAAGAAGGTTAACTGGCCCACAAACGGGTCCGTCATGATCTTGAAGGCCAGCGCCGCGAACGGATCGTCGTCGCTCGGATGGCGTTCCACCGGCTGGTCATGCTCGTCGTGACCGGCGATGGCCGGCACGTCGACGGGCGACGGCAGGTATTCGATCACCGCATCCAGCATGGCTTGTACGCCACGGTTCTTGAAGGCGCTGCCGGCCAGCATGGGCACGATTTCATTACGTATGGTGCGTGCGCGTAGCCCCGCTTTGATCTCCGCTTCCGTCAGCGTCTGGCCTTCCAGATATTTGTCGAGCAGCACGGGGTCGCCTTCGGCGGCCGCCTCCACCATGCTGTCATGCCATTGCTGCGCCTGCGCTTGCAGCGCGGACGGGATGGGTTGATAGCTGAACTTCACGCCCAGACTGTCGTCGTCCCACTGGATGGCCTGCATCTTGACCAGATCGATGACGCCATGGAAATCCTCTTCCGCACCGAGCGGAATCTGGATAGGCACGGCCACGCCTTTCAGGCGGCTGGCGATCTGTTCGCGCACGCGGAAAAAGTCCGCACCGACGCGGTCCATCTTGTTGATGAAGGCGATGCGCGGCACGGCGTATTTATTCGCCTGCCGCCATACGGTTTCCGATTGCGGCTGCACGCCGCCCACCGCGTCGTACACCATCACGGCGCCATCGAGCACACGCATGGAACGCTCCACCTCGATGGTGAAGTCGACGTGGCCCGGCGTATCGATGATGTTGATACGATGCTCAGGGAAATTGCCGGCCATGCCTTTCCAGAAGGCCGTGGTCGCTGCCGAGGTGATGGTGATGCCGCGTTCCTGCTCCTGCTCCATCCAGTCCATGGTGGCCGCACCGTTGTGCACTTCACCTATTTTGTGGTTGACCCCGGTATAGAACAGGATACGCTCGGTGGTCGTGGTCTTACCGGCGTCTATGTGCGCGCTGATGCCGATATTGCGATAGCGCTCTATGGGTGTTTTGCGGGTCATCATCTGCTCCTTGTTCAGCAATTTCAAATCAGGGAGGCACAGGTGCGGCGGTTCCGGACAAATTCAAGAGCTGCCTGGCTAGTCACGCTTAGCGCGGCAGAACGATTTCTGTACAATAAGCCATCGTTTTGCGGAAATCTCTCATGAAAGTCACTGCACTGCCCCTGCTACTTATTTGCGCATCCGGTCACACGCTGGCCAGCAGCGAGCTGGAACAGCGGCTGGAACGCTGCGCACTGCTCGGCGATGCGAATGCCCGTCTGGCCTGCTACGACGGTCTGACCAAGGGGCCAGTGCTGCCGGTTGGCAGCGAAGTGGCGGCCCTGCCAGCCGATCCTACCCAGCCGCCGGCCCCGCCCGTTGCTCCGGTATTACCACCCAAGCTGGCCCAGCTAGCCGTCGTCCCGCCGGCCGCCAGCATTTCACGCATGGCGCAATGGTGGGAACTCGATAGCGCCAGCAAGCGCGGCGTGTTCAATTTCCGCCCCCATCGCGACACCTACATCCTGCTGGCCAATTACAGCAGCAGCTCCAATGATGCACCATTTGAAGACTTTACGCCGGCGGGCATCAAAGCCAAGCATGTGGAGCTGATGTACCAGCTTAGTTTCAAGATGAAACTGATCGAACAGGCGGCGCAGACGCCGATCGATCTGTGGTTTGGTTACACCCAGGAAAGTTTCTGGCAGGCCTATAACCGGGCCGCCTCCAGCCCATTCCGCGAAACCAATTACCAGCCTGAACTGATGTTGGCGGCGCCATTCAATCTGCCGCTGGGCATCATCGATCTGCGCTACATCACGTTGGGCGTGGTGCACCAGTCAAATGGCCAGACTTCCTCGCTATCACGTAGCTGGAACCGGGTGTATGCGGAGGTGGGTGCGGAGAAAGAGCGCTTCGGCCTGACTTTCCGCCTGTGGAAGCGGCTAGATAATGCCCGCTCGAATAATGACAATTTCGATATTGCCGACTATCTCGGTCATGGTGACTTGCAAGCCAGCTACCGCGCCGATGGCCACGAATGGTCGCTGCTGGCGCGGCGCAACTTCAAGAAACAGCACGGCGGCCTGCAACTGGGCTGGGCCTTCCCCGTGCGCGCCAATCTGAAAGGCTATCTGCAAGCGTTCAGCGGCTATGGCCAGAGCCTGATCGACTACAACTATTCGCAGAAGTCGCTAGGCGCCGGCTTCCTGGTGGATTTCTAACGGGCCGAGCCGCGCAGTACCCGGGCCGGCAACAGCACGATGGCGCGCAGCAGCTCGAATACCCCTTCCACGCCTATGCCTATCAGGCGGAAGGGTAGCAGGATCAGCCAGCACAGCGGATAGGCAACCAGTGCCAGCAAAGCCAGCGGCCAACATAGAAACAGCAGGACCAGCCACAGCAGAAAACCCAGCATCATGCACTCCCGGAACGGAAAACATTGTCAATGCTGACACTGTAGGCTGCTGCCCCCACTCCTGCAATTGGCATGCGACCAACTGCAGATAGCGCCGATTAACGGTGACTAACGGGGGATGAGTGGTATGTACGGCTTACTGGCCGACGCAGATGATCTTGGTCTGGTATTCGCGCGCGTTGGGCTTTTTACGGTTGGCCCAGGCGATGGCTTCGTTGGCCTGCTCTATGGTCAGCACGGACGCCTTGTCCTTGGACTTGATGAAGGAGACGCCTTCGAACACGCCTTCCTTGCTGCGCATGACTTTGGCAAAGACGGGCGGTTTGGTCTCGCCATCCGCAATTTTATTCTGCTGCACGAGGTAGCGCTGATCGATTTCTGACATGATATTCCTTCGCTAAAAGTGGGAATATACGCTTTCTATCGCTCAGCGCAAAGCCCGCTCAGGCATACACGGCACTGTAGCTGGCCGGTTGCAGCGCAGCCTGATACAGCAAACTGGCTTGCAGGCTGGCCTGCAGCGATGGAATGCTGCCGCCGGCGCGGTACTGGAAACTCACTTGCAGCACATCGCCTTCGCGCGCCGTGACCGGCGTTTCCAGCGGCAGCACCATGTAGTGGTTGAGCCAGTCGATAGTGCTCGAGCGTTCCGGCACCACGGCCAGGATGTTCTTGGTAACGAAGCGCAGCGCATTGATTACGCCATCGCGCTCGATGACGAATTTGCCCTGCCACGCATAGCTGAGCTCATTGGGCTGGGTGAAATCGATGATGCTGTACACGCCCGGCTGGGCCAGCTCCGTGGTGCCTGAGTAGCTGACGCCGGTTTCTTGGAACTGCACGATGGGCGCGTAGAAGCCCTCGAAATCATATTCCTGCTGCAGCGGCTGTACCGCCATGATCACGGCTTCCGGCAGGAAGATGGGCAGCGGCCCGCCGAAGCGCTCGGTGTAACGGCGCTTGAACGATTCGATCACTTCTACCTGCTTTTCGCGCAGCATGCCCACATGGATCATTTCGCAGATCACCACGTCGACCGGCTCGGGCGGCAGGTATTCGAAGGCATCGGCATGGATCACTTCGACCTTTTCGCCTTTCGGATTGAGGGCCAGCATGCGGCGCGCTTCCTGCACCATATCGGGATTGAACTCGACGCAATACACCTTGTCCGCCTTGTCGGCCGCGAACCACGACAGCA
This sequence comes from Pseudoduganella danionis, assembly GCF_009720775.1. Lineage (GTDB taxonomy): Bacteria > Pseudomonadota > Gammaproteobacteria > Burkholderiales > Burkholderiaceae_D > Rugamonas > Rugamonas danionis. Next base: position 224,070 of record NZ_WNKW01000005.1, on the reverse strand, counting down.
CGCCCGTTCCACCACCGAGTTCCAGCACTTTCGCGCCCGGCTTGACGGCATAGTCGATGGCCGCCTTGAAACTATACATACGGTTCTGGTCCATCAGCATGTTGTGATGGTAGTGGACTGGAATGAATTGCCCCAGATAGCAGCTTTCAATCTCGCGTTCGTTCAGCATGGTTATCCTCAAATGTCGCGTCCAGTCTCTGGTTGCTGGACGTAATGACATTATGCGGAACGATGCTCCGTAGCAATGCCCGAAAATGGCAGGACTTTGCCCGCTAATTCCGGCTATGCCTGCGGCGCGATTTCACCGCCGCGCTGTGCGGGCCAGATAATCATTGATGGCTTTGGCGATCCATGGCTTCTCGGCCTTGATGGCAAATTCTGCTGCGTTCAGATGAAAGCCGCCATCCTTGCGGCTGGCATCGGCGCCATGCTCAAGCAGGAACAGCACGGCCTGCTCCTGCCCTTCACGTGCGGCCAGCATCAGCGGCGTCATGCCGGATGGCGCTTCCGCATCGACGTGGGCGTGGCGCTCCAGCAGCAGCGCGGCAACCTCGGTACTGCCGGCTGCCACGGCATAATGCAACGCCGTCCAGCCCGGTTGCTCGACACGGGCGCCATGGGCCAGCATGTCCAGCACGGCGGGCTTGCTGCCCCGGAAAGCCGCCATCATCAGGGCCGTGTTGCCATTCGGCGCCTGCGCTTCCAGATCGATGCGCGGATGCTTCATGAGTACACTGGCGACCCGGTAGGCCTCGTAACGCATGGCCACGATCAGCGCTGTCTCGCCGGAACTATCGCGCGCGTTCGGATTGGCGCCGCGGCTCAATGCCGCAGTCACGCCGGAAACATTGTCGAGTTGCGCTGCACGCAGCAGATCGACCTCGTCGTCCGTCTGCGCCAGCGTCGCGGCCGGTGCCAAGTTGGCTGCTGCACATAGCGCCAATGCTGTCAGAGCGGCGAGATGCTTGCGGCGGGTAGGACTAGCCATGGCAGGGTTCCGTCAGTCAGGGTTGCAGCTGAAATAGCTGGAAGAAGTTGGCTGTGGTCTGCTGCGCTACCTGCTCCACCGGCACGCCTTTGAGCTTGGCGATGTATTCGCCCACATGGGCGACGAAACCGGGTTCGTTCATCTTGCCACGGTAAGGCACGGGCGCCAGATACGGCGCATCCGTCTCGATCAGGATGCGCTCGAGCGGCAGTTCCAGCGCCACCGCCTGCAGTTCTTTGGCGCTCTTGAACGTTACGATACCGGAGAAGGAAATATAGAAGCCCATCTCGATGGCAGCGCGCGCCACTTCCAGCGATTCGGTAAAACAGTGCATCACGCCGGCCACACCGCCTGCATCGGTACCGGCGCCCTCTTCACGCATGATGCGCAGGGTATCTTCGCTGGCGCTACGGGTATGAATGATCAGCGGCTTGCGGCACTGGCGCGAAGCGCGGATATGGGTACGGAAACGTTCGCGCTGCCATTCCAGATCGCCCTGCAGGCGGAAGTAATCCAGCCCCGTTTCGCCAATGGCAATAATCTTGGGATCGTTGGCCAGCTCGACCAGCTGTTCCACGCTGGGCTCGGGCGTATCTTCGTAGTCCGGGTGAACGCCGACCGAGGCATAGATGTGAGGATACTGGTGGGCCAGCGCCAGTACCTGCGGAAAGTCCGGCAAGTCTACCGACACGCACAGCGCGTGGGTGACTTTGTTGTGGGCCATCTGGGCCAGCACTTCGGGCATGCGAGCGGCCAGCTCGGGGAAATTGATATGGCAGTGGGAATCGATAAACATGCCGCGATTGTAACCCAAGCTGCCACTGCCCTGCTGCCGGTGTCTCAGGCCACGCGCTTGCCTAGAATGATCAGGTCGCGCTCTACGCCGTCCAGATTGGCCACGCGCGGCAGGTTGGCCCAGGTGGCAAAGCCGAACTTGTTAAACAGCCCCAGGCTGGGCTGGTTGTGGCCAAAGATGAAACCGAGCAGCGTATGCACCTTGATGGCCGGCGCATGGGCGATGGCCTGAGCGATGCAATAGCCGCCTACGCCCTTGCCGCGCCATGCCTCGGCGATATAGATAGAGATTTCCGAAGTGCCCGAATAGGCCGGACGGCCATAGAAATTCGAGTACGACATCCAGCCCAGTATCTCGGACTGGGCCGCGTTATCGTCCGCCCGTTCGATGATCCACAGTGGGCGGCGCTCCGGCGTGTGCTCATGGAACCATGGCAGGCGCGATTCGACCGACACGGGCTCGGTATCGGCAGTCACTTCGCGCGAAGCGATGGTGCTGTTGTATATGGCAACGATGGTGGGTAAATCTTCTAGCGTGGCTATGCGGTGACGAAATTCGGTAGTCATGAAAATTCAGATAGTGTGGGTGGCACGGGCCGAACGCATGGCCGCGCCGAGAAACTCTTCGATGCGCTGGCGCGCGCGCTGGCCGCTCTCGTCATCGGGAAAATGCACGCCTATGCCTTGCGCCCGGTTGTTATTGGCACCGGCCGGCGTAATCCACGCGACCTTGCCGGCGATCGGGTATTTATTCGGATCATCCATCAGCGACAGGATCAGATAGATCTCGTCGCCGATCTTGTAGGGCTTCTGGGTCGGCACGAACATGCCGCCGTGCTTGAGGAACGGCATATAGGCCGCATACAGGGCGGCTTTTTCCTTGATCGCCAGCGACAGCACCGTAGGCCGCGCCTGGGGCGTCGCAGTCTGGGTGATGGGGTTGACGGTGGACATGGTATTTTCCTCAGGCACAGCTAGCCGCATAATCGAGCAACATATCCTCAAGGAACAGCTTGGGCGACAGCGGATGGTCCGCGACGGCCCGGCGTTCATTGGCCCGCTTGATCAACGCCAGCAGACGGCTGACATGGATCTTGTCGGCCAGCTGCGCCAGTTCTTTCTGGTAGCGTGGATAGTAACGGATGTTTCCTGCCAGTTTGTAGGAAAACACGTCATAAAGCCAGCGCTGCAAGCAGGAAACTTGCGTACTCAACGGCAATTTCTGCAATTTGTCGGCCACCCGCAGCGCGCTTTCCACGGCCGGGCGGGCCAGCATCTGCAGCAATAGCTCGAGTTCTTCGCGGTTGCCGCCTTCCGACTGGGCTAGCGCAGTCAGCGGCGCACCGCCCTGCTCGCGCAGCCAGCTATCGGCGTCCGGCACGCCCTGTTCCTTGAGCCAGGCCAGTGCCTGTGCATGCGTAGGCATGGGCAGGGCAAACTTGCGGCAGCGCGACAGGATGGTGGGCAGCAGCCGGTCCAGACTGTTCGAGGCCAGCAGGAAAACCGTGCCCGGTGGCGGCTCTTCTAGCGTCTTCAGCAAGGCATTCGACGCTGGCAGATTCAGCGCTTCGGCCGGATACAGCACGACCACGCGCAAGCCCTGGCGGTGGGTGGAAATATTCATGAAATCGGCCAGATTGCGGATCTGCTCGATCTTGATTTCGCGCGAAGGGGTCTTGCTGGACTTGGCCGCCTTTTTAGTTTCGCCCTCGCCTTCCTCGCCCTCGGCCGGCAACTCATCTTCCAGCGCTTCCGGCCGCACACGGCGGTAATCCGGATGATTGGCCTGCAGGAACCAGCCGCAGGACGCACACTGGCCGCAAGCATGACCATCCGGCAGCACGGCTTCGCACAGCAGACTCTGGGCAAACGCTTCGATGAAGTGGGACTTGCCGGTACCGGCCGCGCCATGGAACAGGATCGCATGCGGCATGCGGCTGCGCAACGTCTGCAACTGCTGCCACGCTGCTTGCTGCCATGGGTAGATATTGGCGCTCATCGCTCAGGCAGCCAGCAAGGCGTCTAGAATGGTGGCCAGCTCGGCCTGGATGGCGGCGATGCTGCGGGTCGAATCGATGATGCGGAAGCGCTCGGGGAACTGGGCAGCGCGGCGCAGATACTCGTTGCGGGTGGCAGCGAAGAAATCGGCCTGTTCCTGCTCGAACTTGTCCAGCTCGCGGGTGGCATCGAGCCGCGCGCGCGCTACATCAAGTGGCACATCGAACAGGAAAGTCAGGTCCGGCTGTAGATCGGGATGCACCCACTGTTCCAGTGCATCGAGCTTGGCCAGCGGCAGGCCACGGCCGCCACCCTGGTAGGCAAAGCTGGCATCGGTGAAGCGGTCGGACAGGGCCCAGCTACCGCTCGCCAACGCCGGTGCGATCACTTGCGCGATATGTTCGCGGCGGCTGGCAAACATCAGCAAGGCTTCCGTTTCCAGATGCATTTTTTCATGCAGCACCAGATCGCGCAGCTTCTCGCCCAGCGGCGTGCCGCCCGGCTCGCGCGAGCTGACCAGCGCTATGCCGGCGCGCTGGATGTGGGCGCTGACAAAAGCGATATGGGTGGACTTGCCGGCACCATCTATGCCTTCGAAAGTGATGAATTTACCGCGTTGTTGAGTCATTGCTTATCTTTGGTACTTGTTGACGGCCCGGTTATGGTCGGTCAAATTATCGGAGAACTGGCTGGTGCCGTTGCCCTTGGAAACGAAATACAGGGCGCCCGTCTTGGCCGGTGCCAGCGCTGCGGCCAGCGATTGCAGGCCGGGCAAGGCGATAGGCGTGGGCGGCAAGCCGTTGCGCGTATAGGTATTGTACGGGGTGTCCGTTTCCAGATCAGATTTATGGATCTTGCCATCGTAGCGCGCACCCATGCCGTAGATCACAGTGGGGTCGGTCTGCAACATCATGCCAATTTTCAGGCGGTTGACGAAGACGCCGGCGATCATGCCGCGCTCAGACTTTTGCCCCGTCTCTTTTTCCACGATGGACGCCATGATCAGCGCGTCATACGGCGTCTTATACGGCAGCGCCGGATCGCGCCGCGCCCACGCATCGTTGAGACGGGTCAGCAGCATCGCATGGGCCTGACGGTAGATGTGCAGATCGCTCGAACCTTTGGCAAACAGATAGGTGTCTGGGAAGAACAGCCCTTCCGCCTGATTGAATTCGGAACCGATGGCGCTTAGCAGCTCCTTGTCCGTGAGCGTGATGGAATCATGCTTGAGGCCTTGATGGGCCGCCACGGCAGCGCGCATCTGGCGGAAGGTCCAGCCTTCGATGATGGTCAACTGTTCCTGAGCAAATTCGCCGCGCACCAACTGGTCGAGCAGTCCCAGCGGCGTGGTGCCCGGTTTCAGTTCATAGGTACCAGCCTTCAGCTTGCCGCTTTTGCTGGTGATGCGGGCCAGCAGATTGAACAGCAAGGGTTGTACGGGCGCGCCGGCTTCGGCGATTTGCTGCCCTGCAGCATGAGCACCGCTACCGGGCGCGATGGAAAACTCTATCGGTTCGATTTCATCGCCGACGATCGGGTGCTGCGACCAGTACATAAAATAGCCTGCGCCGGCCAGCGTGCCCAGAAAGAGCAATATGAATATTTTCTTAACAAATGCCATGGTCGGTACGGATAGGGGGTCGTTTGTCTACCAAATCGCACAGCTTGCCAGTTCTTGGCTAGCAACGCCAGTGTCATGTTTTGCGCCGCATCCGACGCGATCTGCTCGACATCACTATAATGAGCCCGTAATGATAATGCCTTAATCGATAAATCGAAAAAATTATGTCTCTCTGGAATGAATTATTGGCGCCCAAGGCGCAGTCTCTGAATACTACCCAGTTGGCCGTCGGCTTTGTCGCGCCCATCGCCGATCAGGGCCTGATCGCCCTCGATGGCGAAGAGTCCGCCCATTTCCTGCATGGTCAACTGACCAACGATGTCGAGCATCTGGCTGCCGGCGAAGCCCGTCTGGCCGGCTATTGCTCGCCCAAAGGCCGACTACTGGCCTCCTTCCTCATGTGGCGCAACGATAACACCCTGCTGCTGCAACTGCCGCGTGATATCCAGGCCGCCGTACAGAAGCGCCTGAGCATGTTCGTGCTGCGCGCCAAGACCAAACTCAGCGATGCAACCGAACAGCCGGCCCATCAGGTTGTCATCGGTCTGGGTGGCGTGCTGGCCGAAGCCGTGCTGCAGACCTGGTTCGAGCCGCTGCCGGCCCGCCCGTATGGCCTGCTGCAGCATCCGCTGGGCACGCTGATCCGTCTGGCCGACGCTTTCGGCGCGCCGCGCTACCAGTGGCTGATGAATCAGGAAGTCGCGCGGACGGTGCTGCCGGAACTGGCCGAACGCCTGACCGTGGGCGATGCCGCCAGCTGGCAGCTCAGTTCCATCCACGCCGGCGTGCCGCAAATTAGCAAGGCTACGCAGGAACAGTTCGTACCGCAGATGATCAATTTCGAACTGCTGGGCGGCGTGAACTTCAAGAAAGGTTGCTACCCCGGTCAGGAAATCGTCGCACGCAGCCAGTATCTGGGCAAGCTCAAGCGCCGCACCACACTCGTCACCATACCGGATCAGGCTGCCGTGGCCGGTGCCGAAGTGTTCGCCACCGCCGATCCCGAACAGCCTTGCGGCATGATCGTCAATACGGCGCCGAATGGCCGTGGCGGTATCGACGCACTGGTGGAGATGAAGCTGGCCGCCATCGAGGCGGCCTCCGTGCGGCTTGGTTCGGCCGATGGCACGGCGCTGGAATTCCACAGCATGCCCTACCTGCTGGACGCAATCGACGTCTGATATGGACCTGTACATCTATTACCGCGTCGCCGAGGCGCAGGCGGCTGCATTGCTGCCGCAGGTACAGGCCATGCAGGCCGCACTGGATGCCTGCCACGGCGTGCAGTGCGCGCTGAAACGCCGCCCCGACAGCAAGGACGGCTTGCAGACCTGGATGGAAGTGTATGGCGGCTGCGCGCCGGCCTTCGAAACGGAACTGGCGCAGGCCGTCGCAGCGGCCGGTCTGGCCGCGCATATCGACGGGGCCCGCCATACCGAAGTATTTGTGGATATTGCGCCATGTGCCTGATCGTTTTTGCCTGGCAGGTGGTGCCAGCCGTTCCCCTGATCGCCGCTGCCAACCGCGACGAGTATTACCAGCGCGCCACGGCACCAGCCGGTTACTGGCCCGAACATCCGCGCATCTATGCAGGCCGCGACCTGCAGGCCGGTGGTAGCTGGATGGGCATCACGCGCGCTGAAGATGGCGGACCAGCCTCGCGCTTTGCTGCCATTACGAATATCCGCGCGCCGGCCGAACAGCGCGACGATGCGCCTTCGCGCGGTGGACTGGTGGCCGATTTTCTGGCGGGGAACATGACGCCGGAAGAATATGTGGCGCAGATCCGTCCGCAGGCGCAGGCCTACAATGGCTTCAATCTGGTGCTCAGCGATGGCCAGACCCTGATCTGGTATTCCAATCGCGGCGATGGCGATGCGCGCAACGGCAAGCCACTGGAACCGGGCGTGTACGGTTTGTCGAACGCGCTATTGGACGCGCCATGGCCGAAAGTGGTGAAGACCAAAGCCCAGTTCGCCAGTCTGCTGTGCCTGGGTGCACCCGACGAAGCCTATTTCGAAATGCTGTCCGATACCACCCAGGCACCGGACATGCGCTTGCCGGAAACTGGCGTATCGCTCGATGTCGAGCGCATGTTGTCCGCCGTACGCATCGAAAGTCCGGCCTATGGCACGCGTACTTCTACCGTGGTCAAGCTGTACGCCAACGCGCCCGCCTGTCTGCACGAGATGCAGGTGCACTAGTATAGCGCAGGCCAGCGCCCCTGCCCTGCGGCTTCAGGCGCCGATCAGGCCCTGACCGCAGACGCGGATGGTGTTGCCCGTGAGGCCAGAGGCGCCGGGCGTGGCGAGGAAGGTAATTAGCTCGGCTGCATCGCGCGGCTGGCCGCCCTGCTGGACGGAATTCAGACGCCGCCCCATTTCGCGCATGAAGAACGGCATCTTGGCCGTCATGGCCGTTTCGATGAAGCCGGGCGCCACGGCATTGATGCAGATACCGCGTGCGCCGAGCCGCCCAGCCTGCGCCGCCACATATCCAATCAGGGCCGCCTTGGTGTAGGCATAGTTGGTCTGGCCGAAATTACCGGCGATACCGCTGATGGACGACAGGCAGACCACGCGCCCGCCATCGCGCACCGTGCCATCCTGCAGCAGTAGCTTATCGATTTCCGTAATCGCGGCGAAATTCACCGCCAGCACCTGATCCCACTGCACTGGCGTCATATTGGCGATGGTGCGGTCACGCGTGATGCCGGCGTTGTGGATCAGGATATCGAGCCCGCCGAAACGCTCGCGGAAATAGGCCGACAACCGCGCTGGCGCGTCAGACGCAGCAATATCTAGCGCTAGCGGCAACGCACCGATACGGGCGCAGGTCTGTTGCAGCTCCTGTTCGACGGCTGGCACATCAAGGCAGACGACCTGTGCACCTTCCTGCAACAGCCGCTCGGCCACGGCCAGGCCTATACCTCGTGCACTACCCGTCACCAGCGCGACCTTGCCGGCCAGTGCAGAACTGTAAGCCGGTGCAGGCGCTGCCGGCGCCATGGCAGCAGTCGCCGTCACGCGCACGGCCTGACCCGATACATAGGTGGTCTGGGTACCGCAGAAAAACCGTACCACGCCCTCTAGCCGTTCAACCGCATCGGGCGCGACATAGGCCAGATTCACCGTCACGCCTTTGCGCCCGAGCTCCTTGCCCAGCGAACGCGCAAAGCCTTCGACGCCGCGCGCCGTCGCCACGACCACGGGGTCGGCGCTGTCATCGCACAAGGGCGCAATGATCAGCACACGCCCGTTTACGGCCAGCTTGCGTGCCAGCCCGTGGAAAGTCTCATAAAGTGCGTGCGCATCTGCCGGCGTGCTGCAGCCGCTGGCATCGAACACCACGACATCGAGTTTTTCACTATACCCTGGCGCCACCACCTCAGCGCCGCCATTACGTAAGGCTTGCAGCAGCGCAGCTTGCGCATAGCTATTCGGCGCTGCCTGCAGCAGAACTGCCTTGCCGACAAATGGCGCCGCCTCATAGCCGGTGGCCGAACGGGCCAGCGGCACAGGGTTGGGCAAGCCCAGCGCCTTGGCCAGCGGAGCCGTCAGCGGATTGCGATTCAAGGTAGTGAGGAAGTCAGCCATCAGTTATTGCCCTTCAAAAAATGCGGGGCCAGAACTGACCCGGAAGCTGGCGCAGGAGCGCGCATTCAGTAGCGGTACACCATATTGATGTGGGCAATGCCCGCTTCATAGAATTCGTCGCCTTCGATCACGAAGCCGTGGCGCTGGTAGAACGGAGCGGCGTGGGTCTGGGCGCTCAGCGCCAGCACGCGGTCACCCCGCGCATGGGCACGCGCCATCAGCGCCTGCAGCAGCTGTCCACCCACGCCTGTGCCACGCGCGCTCTTGCGCACTGCCATGCGGCCGATGTGCCCATCCGGCAGCAAACGGCCCGTGCCGACCGCGACACCTGCGCCATCGTAGGCGATGGCATGGATGCACACCGCATCCATCTGGTCCATTTCAAGTTCGGCCGGAACCTGCTGTTCCTGCACGAAGACTTCCATACGGATGGCTTGCGCCTGTTCCTTCAGGCTAGGCCAGTCACCCACTGTCACACTGCAATTGGATAGCGTCATCAGATCAGTTTCACCAGTTGTTTGCCCAGATTCTGCCCTTGCAGCAGTCCCATAAATGCTTGCGGCGCGGCTGCCAGCCCTGCCGCAACGGTCTCATGATATTTCAGCTTGCCCTCTGCCACCAGTGCAGCGAGCTGTTCCAGCCCCTGCGGCCACAGGTCCATATGCTCGGTGACGATGAAGCCGCGCAGGCTCAGACGGTTGATCAGCAAGATGCGCGAATTCTTGATCGGCATCTCCTGTCCGTTGAAGCCGCCTATGAGTCCGCACAGAGCGATACGGCCAAACGCATTGCTGCGCGCCAGCGCGGCATCCAGCGTGGCGCCGCCCACATTTTCGAATATGCCATCGACACCATCCGGCGTGGCCGCCGCCAGATCGGCTTCAAGCTGGCCCACCTTGTAGTCCACGCAGGCATCAAAGCCCAGCACATCGCGCACATGGGCGCATTTTTCTGGTCCGCCAGCGATGCCGACTACACGGCAGCCTTGCAACTTGGCCAGCTGACCAACCACACTGCCCACCGCGCCACTGGCGGCAGACACCACGATGGTTTCGCCTGCCTTGGGCGTAATGATCTGGTTCAGACCATACCAGGCAGCCATACCCGGCATGCCGGCCGCGCCCAGATACACGGACAGCGGAATCCGGCTGATATCGAGCTTGCGCAGCGCGCTGCCGTCGGCCACGCCCATCTCGGCCCAGCCCAGCAGGCCACCGGCATAATCACCCACGGCAAAACCAGCATGACGGCTAGCCACCACCTGACCGACAGTATTGCCTATCATGGTGTGATCGAGCGCCTGCGATGCCGCATAGCTCTTGGCTGCACTCATGCGGCCGCGCATATACGGATCGAGCGACAGATAGTGGTTGCGCACCAGAACTTCGCCATCGGCCAGGACGGGTACGGCGACGCTTTCGAGGCGGAAGTTTTGTTCGGCTACCGGCCCGCGCGGACGGGCGGCCAGTACGATGCGCTGGTAGCTTGCAGGAATCTCCAGCGTCATACTGCCGACACCCCGCCATCGACTGCAAGTATCTGGCCGGTAATATGCTTGCCGGCATCCGAAGCGAACAGCACGGCCGCCCCTTTCAAGTCTTCATCGTCGCCCAGGCGGCCCAGCGGCGCATCTTTGGCCAGTTGATCGGCGCCCATCTGGGCCAGCAAGCCATGGGTCATCTTGGACGGGAAGAAACCGGGCGCCAGCGCATTGACGGTGATGCCGAAACGGCCCCATTCGCCGGCCAGCGTGCGCGTAAAATTCACCACCGCGCCTTTCGACGTGTTGTAAGCGATAGTCTGCATGGTGCCGGGCGGATTGCCGGCCAGACCTGCAATCGAAGCAATGTTGATGATGCGGCCGTACTGGCGCGGTATCATCGAGCGCTTGCCCACCAGCTGCGAGACGAGGAAGATGCCGCGTATATTCAGGTTCATCACCTTGTCCCATGCCGCTACAGGATGATCTTCGGCCGGTGCGCCCCAGCTGGCGCCCGCATTATTGATCAGAATATCGATGTGGCCCAGTTGTGCCAGCGCTGCGGAAACCAGCGCTTCCGCATCCGCTTCGCTCGACAGATCGGCCGCTACGCTGCTGGCATCGATGCCGCGTTGCTTGAGCAAGGCCACGGCCTCGTCCAGTTCGGCCTGCTTGCGTGCCGAAATCACTACGCGTGCGCCCTGCTCGCCCAGCGCCAGCGCCATTTGCAAACCCAGACCACGGGAGCCGCCCGTTACCAGTGCCGTTTTACCGGCTAGAGAAAACAATTCCTGAGTAGTACGCATGATGGTTCAGACCTCATAGTCCATGCACTGGCGCGCTTCGCGCACGGCGCCGAAGAACGGCTTCAGTGCCACATGTTGGGGATGGTGCTGATAGGCGTCCAGTGCCGCCTGATCAGCAAATTCAGAGTACAGCAGCACATCGTAAGTCGCTTCCAGACCCGGCTGGGCCACCACGGCTTCCAGCTTGAGGATGCCGGGCACTATGCCGTCGCAGGCATCCAGCATGGCCTTCATCTTGGCCGCATTGGTGGCGCGGTCGGCCCCTTCGGCGTGCTCCTTTAGCTTCCACATGACGATGTGCTTGATCATAGTGTTCCTATCTGGCGCGGCAAGGGCGCCATCCTTGTTGACGTGGCGCGCAGCATACCGCTTTTACGGCGCTTGCACCACCTCCGGCAAGGATGACGGCCCCGCTCAGACCACTTCGAACAGGCCGGCAGCGCCCTGGCCGCCACCTATGCACATGGTGACCACCACATATTTCACGCCGCGCCGCTTGCCTTCGATCAGGGCGTGGCCCGTCAGGCGGGCGCCGGACACACCGTACGGATGGCCTACGGCGATGGCGCCGCCGTTGACGTTGAGGCGGTCCATGGGGATGCCCAGTTTGTCTGCGCAGTACAGTACCTGCACGGCGAACGCTTCATTCAACTCCCACAGGCCGATATCCTCGACCTTCAGACCGGCTTTCTTCAGCAGCTTGGGAATGGCGTAGACCGGACCTATGCCCATTTCATCAGGCTCGCAGCCGGCTACGGCAAAGCCGCGGAAAATGCCCAGCGGCTGCAGCCCTTTGGCTGCGGCTGTGGCTGCGCTCATCACAATGGCCATCGAAGCGCCATCGGAAAACTGGCTGGCATTGCCGGCGCTGATCACGCCACCCGGCAGCGCCGTGCGGATCTTGGCCACGCCTTCATACGTGGTATCGGCGCGTATGCCTTCGTCCGCGCTGATCGTCACTTCGCGCGACAGCAACATGCCGCTGGCCTTGTCGGCCACGCCCATCACCGTCGTCATGGGGGCAATTTCCGCATCGAGCAGACCGGCAGCCTGCGCCGCCGCAGCGCGCTGCTGGCTTTGCACGCCGTATTCATCCTGACGCTGGCGGCTAATGCCGTAGCGCTTGGCGACGGTTTCGGCCGTCTGCAGCATGGGCCAGTAGAGTTCCGGTTTGTGTTGCGCAAGCCACACTTCCTTGTACATATGCAGGTTCATCTCCTGCTGCACGCAGGAGATCGACTCCACCCCGCCCGCTGCATAGATGTCGCCTTCGCCGGCCATGATGCGCTGGGCCGCGGTGGCAATGGTCTGCAGGCCGGACGAGCAGAAGCGGTTGATGGTCATGCCGGCCGTGCTGACGGGGCAGCCCGCGCGCAGGGCGATCTGACGTGCGATATTGCCGCCCGTGGCGCCCTCCGGATTGGCGCAGCCTACCAGCACGTCTTCCACTTCGCCCGCCTCAAGTCCGGCCCGGCTGATCGCCGCCTGCAGCGCATGGCCGCCCAGCGTGGCGCCATGGGTCATATTGAAAGCGCCTTTCCACGATTTGGCCAGTGGGGTACGTGCAGTCGAAACGATTACAGCATCCATCATCGGAGTCTCCGTTATAGGTTAGAAAACCCAGCATAGCACACTTGGGAACAAATAAGCACGATCGTTCGTAAACCTCGTGTAAGCGGGCGGTAAGTTCACCGCAAGCACTGCGTAAGTTACGCGGCTCACACTAGCAGCAGGCTGATGAACTAGCAATCTTTCCAGCCATAACAATAAAAGACTCAGGAGACCAACATGGTGCGAGGCGCAGCAATACGCCCACAGCATCCATCGCCGCCGCTAACTGCGCAGGAACGCAAGGTCATCATCGGATCGTCGCTCGGCACCGTATTCGAATGGTACGACTTCTATCTGTATGGGGCGCTGGCGCCGATTATCGCCAAACAGTTCTTTGTCAGCGATAGCACGACCAGCTTCATCTTCGCCCTGCTGGCTTTTGCCGCCGGCTTTCTGGTGCGCCCGTTCGGTGCACTGGTGTTCGGCCGCCTCGGCGATCTGGTGGGCCGCAAGCACACTTTTTTGATCACCATCTTTATCATGGGCGGCTCGACTTTTTTGGTCGGCCTGCTGCCGGCCTATCATGCCATCGGCATTGCTGCGCCCATCAGCCTGGTCATCCTGCGCGTGCTGCAGGGGTTGGCACTGGGCGGCGAATATGGCGGCGCAGCGACCTATGTGGCCGAACATGCGCCTGACGGCAAGCGCGGCCTATTCACCTCGTGGATACAGACGACCGCCACGCTGGGCCTGTTGCTTTCCCTGCTGGTGATACTGGGCACGCGTATGGCTACGGGCGAAGCCGAATTTGCCCACTGGGGCTGGCGCGTCCCTTTTCTGGTTTCCGTGATCCTGCTGGGGATTTCGGTGTGGATACGCATGTCTATGGGCGAATCGCCCATGTTCGCGCGCATGAAGGCGGAGGGCCGTGGCTCCAGCGCGCCGATACAAGAGGCTTTCGGGCGCTGGTCGAATCTGCGGCTAGCCATCATCGCGCTGTTCGGCCTCACCATGGGTCAGGCCGCTGTCTGGTACACAGGCCAGTTCTATGCCTTGTTCTTCATGACCCAGACGCTGAAGATCGATGGCGCTACGGCCAACCTGATGAGCGCCATGTCGCTGGCACTGGCCACGCCCTTCTTCGTGGTGTTCGGCAAGCTGTCCGATCGCTACGGGCGCAAGTGGATCATCCTCAGTGGTTGCGTGCTGGCAGCGGCCAGCTATTTCCCCCTGTTCGGCGCACTCACCCACTACGGCAATCCGGCACTTGAGGCGGCGCTGGAAAAAGCGCCTGTCACGCTGATTGCCGATCCGGCGTCCTGTCACTTCCAGTTCAGCCCCAGCAACACGATACGCTATCCCTCCTCCTGCGATATCGCCGCCAGCCTGTTATCGAACGCTTCGGTGGCCTACGCCCATGAGGATGCGCCAGCGGGCAGCGTCGCGCGCATCCGTATCGGCACGACGGAACTGGAATCCTTCAATGCCAGCATGACGGCCAGCGGGGTCGATTTCGACTTGCCCAGCAAACTGGCAGAAAGCCAGCTCAAGAAGGCGCTGGCGGTGAATATCAAGGCGGCCGGCTACCCTAGCCGGGCCGATGAAAGCCAGATCCACAAACCCATGGTGGTGACCATCCTGTTTGTACTGGTGCTGTACGTGACCATGGTGTACGGCCCGATAGCCGCCATGCTGGTGGAGATGTTCCCTACCCGCATACGCTACACGGCGATGTCGCTGCCCTACCATCTGGGCAATGGCTGGTTCGGTGGCCTGCTACCAACGGTGTCATTTGCGCTGGTGGCCTACAAAGGCGATATCTACTACGGTCTGTGGTATCCAATTGTCATCGCCTTGCTGACGGCCGTGGTCGGCACGCTGTTCCTGCGCGAGACGCGCGGCGCCGGCGCAAAACACAAGGCCGCAGAGGGCGGCCTCGAAGATTAATACGACAAAGCGCTGGCGCGACCGAGATCAGCCGCCCAGCTCAACGATTGCCAGCTTAGCTGTTAAAGCCCTTGCCTTCACCCGCCAGTTTGACCAGCAGCGGCGCCGGCTGCCATGCACTGCCCTGATAGCCGCGCGCATATTGCGCCATGGCTGCCAGCACATTCGCCAGTCCCACCGTATCGGCATAGAACATCGGGCCGCCGCGGAACAGCGGGAAACCATAACCGGTCAGGTAGACCATATCGATATCGGAAGCCCGCAGCGCGATGCCTTCTTCCAGAATATGGGCCGCTTCATTGACCATGGAGTACACCAGACGTTCGACGATTTCCTTGTCGCTGATCTGGCGGCGGGTAATGCCGAGATCGGCCGAGTGCTGGACGATCATCGCATTCACCTGCTCGTTCGGATAGGCTTTGCGGTCACCCGGCTTGTAGTCATACCAGCCGCCGCCCGTCTTCTGGCCAAAGCGTCCCATTTCGCACAGCAGATCGGCGCTGCGCGAATAAGTGATCTCGGGACTTTCGATGGCGCGACGCTTGCGGATCGCCCAGCCGATATCGTTGCCGGCCAGATCGCCCATACGGAAAGGCCCCATGGCAAAGCCGAACTTTTCGATGGCCTGATCGACTTGCTCGGGCAGCGCGCCTTCGTCCAGCAGGAAACCGGCCTGACGGCTGTACTGCTCTATCATGCGGTTGCCGATAAAGCCATCGCACACTCCAGACACCACGCCGGTCTTCTTGAGTTTTTTCGCCAGCGCCAGCGCCGTCGCCAGCACATCCTTGCCGGTCTGGGCGCCGCGCACGATTTCCAGCAGCTTCATCACGTTGGCCGGGCTGAAGAAATGCAGGCCGATCACATCCTGCGGACGGCTGGTGAAGCTGGCGATACGGTTCAGGTCCAGTGTGGAAGTGTTGGAGGCCAGAATGGCGCCCGGCTTCATCACGCTATCAAGCTGACGGAACACGGTTTCCTTGACGCCCATGTCCTCGAACACGGCTTCCACCACGATGTCGGCCTGGCCGATATCGGCATAGGCCAGCGTGCCCGTCAGCAGGGCCATGCGCTGCTCCAGCTTCTCGGCCGTCAGCTTGCCCTTTTTCACCGTGTTATCGTAATTTTTACGGATGGTGGCCATGCCCTTATCCAGCGCCTCCTGCCGGGTTTCCAGCAGCACGACCGGAATGCCTGCGTTCAGGAAGTTCATGGCGATGCCGCCGCCCATGGTGCCGGCGCCGATCACGGCCGCCTGCTTGATGCTGCGCACCGGCGTATCGGCCGGCACGTCGGGCACTTTGCTGGCCACACGCTCGGCAAAGAAAGCATGGCGCAGGGCTTTCGATTCCGTGGTTTGCATCAGATGCAGGAAGCGCTCGCGTTCGAATTTCAAACCATCGTCGAATTTACGGGTGACGGAAGCGGCCACCGTTTCGACGCACTCGTGCGGCGCAGGGAAAGGCCCCGCCATGGCTTTGACGGTATTGCGCGAGAATTGCAGGAAAGCTTCATGATTCGGATAGTCGACTTTACGCTCGCGCACTTTCGGCAACGGACGCGCATCGGCCACGTTCTCGGCAAAGGCGATAGCCTGCGCGAGCAGATCGGAACCGGCCTCGTAGACCGCATCGAACAGAGCCGTGCCAGCCAGCTTTTCCGAAGCGACCGGCGTGCCGGAGACGATCATGTTCAGGGCCATCTCCAGCCCAAGCACGCGCGGCAGACGCTGAGTACCACCGGCACCCGGCAGCAGGCCCAGCTTCACCTCTGGCAGCGCAATCTGGGCGCCCGGCAGCGCCACGCGGTAGTGGCAGCCCAGCGCCAGTTCCAGCCCGCCGCCCATGCAGACCGTATGGATGGCCGCCACCACCGGCTTGGTCGAGTTTTCGACCGTCGCAATCAAGGTATGCAGACTGGGTTCGGCCAGCGCCTTGGGCGAATTGAATTCCTTGATGTCGGCGCCGCCCGAGAAGGCTTTGCCGCCACCCGTGATGACGATGGCCTTGACTGCTGCATCGGCCAGCGCCTGCTGTATTCCCTGCACCGCCGCCGTACGGGTCGCCAGCCCCAGGCCGTTGACGGGAGGATTGTTCAGTGTAATGACGGCTACTGCGCCGTGAACCTGATATTCAGCAGTCATGTCTCTTCCTTATAGTGTGGGTGCATGGAGTCCATGCCACTATACCGCATAAAAGAACGGTCGTATTATTATTTTTACTGACGGAAGTCAGGTGACCAGCACGGCATCCGGCCACCAAAGTGCGGCACGCGCCGCCTCAGTCTTGCGGACGGCGGCGGCGTGCGGCGATGCCGAGCAGGCCCAGACCACCCAGCAACAGCATGGCAGAAGTAGGTTCCGGCACGGGCGCCGCATAGCCTTCGTACTGTAGCTGGGCCGAAGCTGGATCCCACACCATCGAGCCTTGCAGTCCGTAGCTGAAGCCTTTCTGACTGTTCAGGCTGGCCAAGGTATCGCCATCGAACTGCACCTGCAGCGTCAGACGCTGGCGGTCATACTGCAGCAGATAGTCCTGCGTGGCATAGTTGGTGGTGGTCAGCAAATACTGATAGATGGGAGTAACGCTGCCGTCAGGGTTGAAGTTGTAGCCGAACACCACATCCTGCGCGGCGCTCGAGGAGCTATCTTCGGCGTAATTGCCAGCCACTTTGTTAATCAGCGTCAAGGGCGAAGCATTGTTGTTACCGGCCACCGAGGCACTGCCTACCGTCAGACGGGCCGACTGGCTGGTAGGTATATATTCGCGCACCTGTTCGCGCACAAAGTTCCGCACCACCCCTTCGCAGAACAGATAGCTGCCGCCTGCAGGACATGGCGTGTAGCCATGGGTTTCATTGAGCAACTGATAATCGCCCAGTACCGGGGCGCTAAGCTCGAAGCCGGCAGCCTCCACCTGCACGGTCAGGGTGGCCGCCGTAAAGGTGAAATTGTTCGGCAGCAGACTGGCCACGCTGACATTGGTTTTCAGCGGGTCCATTACGAAGCTGACCGTCGCAGCCTGAGCCGAACACAGGGCGGAACTCAGGGCAGCCGCCAGCAATACATTCTTCATAACGATATTAAAAGTGAAATTTCGAATATTGAAATGATAATGCATTGCGGACCGCTGGTCGAGTTCAGGCTGCTGTCTCGCCCAGCAGATAGCTGCGGTACTGTTCGCGCAGACGGTTCTTCTGGATCTTGCCCGTGCCGCCGACTGGCAGGTGCTCAGTAAACACCACATCATCGGGCAGCCACCATTTCGCTACCTTGCCCTCGAAGTGAGCCAGCAGGCCGGCGCGGTCCAGCGTCTGGCCGGGGCGCAGCACCACGACCAGCAGCGGACGCTCATCCCATTTCGGATGGGCCACGCCTATGCACGCAGCCTGCATGACGGCCGGGTGCGACATGGCGATGTTTTCCAGGTCGATGGTGCCTATCCACTCGCCGCCAGACTTGATCACATCCTTGCTGCGATCGGTAATCTGCATGAAGCCATCGGCATCGATGGTGGACACGTCGCCGGTGGGGAACCAGCCATCTTCCAGCACCTCGCCGCCCTCGTCCTTGAAATAGCGTGCCACGATCCACGGGCCACGCACCATCAGATGGCCATAGCTGACGCCGTCCCATGGCAGTTCCTTGCCATCGTCATCAACGATCTTCATATCCACGCCATAAATTGCATGACCCTGTTTCTGCAGGATTTTGCGCTGTTCCGCACGGCTCAGGGCCAGATGCTTGCTCAGTAGCCCGCCCGTGGTGCCGAGTGGCGACATTTCCGTCATGCCCCAGCCATGGATGACTTCCACCCCATATTCATCGATCAGGGTATTCATCATGGCCGGCGGACAGGCCGAACCGCCGATCACGGTACGGCGAAAAGTCGAAAATTTCAGCCCGTGTTCGGTCGCATAGTTGATCAGGCCCAGCCACACCGTCGGTACGCCGGCCGAAAAAGTCACGCCTTCGCTTTCCATCAGCTCGTAGACGGATTTGCCATCGAGCGCGCCGCCAGGGAACACCATCTTGGCACCGGACAGCGGCACGGAATACGGCAAGCCCCAGGCATTCACATGGAACATGGGCACTACCGGCATCACCGTATCGCGCGACGACACGTTCAGCACATTCGGCAGTGCCGAGGCGTAGGCGTGCAGCACGGTGGAACGGTGCGAATACAGCACACCTTTCGGGTTGCCCGTCGTGCCCGAGGTATAGCACAGCGTACAGGCCGAATTCTCGTCAAACTGGGGCCACTGGTAGTCGTCCGAATGGGCATTGATCAAGTCTTCGTAGCACAGCAGATTCGGAATCACCGTCTGGGCCGGCATACGATCCTTGCCCCCCATCAGGATATAGCCCTTGATCGTGCTGCAATGGGGCGCAAATGCTTCTACCAGCGGCAGGAAGCAGAAATCGAACATCAGGTACTGGTCTTCCGCATGGTTGCAGATATAAGCCAGCTGTTCCGGATGCAGGCGCGGGTTCATCGTATGCAGCACAGCGCCCGAGCCCGACACGGCGTAATACGCTTCCAGATGGCGATAACCATTCCACGCCAGCGTCCCCACCCGCTCGCCCATGCGCACGCCCAGCGCATGCAGCGCATTGGCCAGCCGCTTGGCACGCTGGTGGCAGTCGCGGAAGGTATAGCGATGGATGTCCCCCTCGACCCGGCGCGAGACAATTTCACTGCCGCCGTAATGGCGCGCAGCGAATTCGAGGATGCTGGAAACAATCAGGGGCTGGTTCATCATCTGGCCCATGACGGGACTTTGAGGGTACATAGCGGTCTCCGGAAACATTGGTAATTGATGAACGAGTGTGGTTTGCGGGCAGCTACACCGTCAATGGTTTTCGATGCTGCAACGCAGCAGCAGCAAACACGGTAGAATCGCGCACGCTGCAATCTGCCACGCTACCGAACAGGAAATCGACTGCCATGCCACTGCCGCTGGACCATACGCTGGACAACTCCTACGCTGCCCTGCCGCCAGCTTTCTATACCCGGCTGATGCCTACGCCTTTGCCCGCACCGTATCTGGTGGCGGTGAGCGACCAGGCCGCCGAGCTGATAGGCCTGAACGCCGAGCAGGTGGCGGCAGGGCTGCAGGTATGGATAGGCAATGCCGTGCCGCAAGGCGCCACCCCGCTGGCGGCCGTGTATTCGGGCCACCAGTTCGGCGTCTGGGCGGGCCAGCTCGGCGATGGCCGCGCCATCCTGCTCGGCGATGTTGCCACCGCTGCCGGCCCCATGGAGTTGCAATGGAAAGGTGCGGGCCAGACCCCCTATTCGCGCATGGGCGACGGCCGCGCCGTGCTGCGTTCATCCATCCGCGAATTTCTGTGCTCGGAAGCCATGGCAGCGCTGGGCATACCGACTTCGCGTGCGCTGGCGCTGAGCGGTTCCGATCAGGGCGTGATGCGCGAAACCGTGGAAACAGCCGCCGTGGTGGTGCGCATGGCACCCAGTTTTGTGCGCTTCGGTTCGTTCGAGCACTGGTACTACCGCAAGCAGCCGGAGCAGCTCAAAATCCTGGCCGATTACGTCATCGCGCGCTTCTTCCCCACGCTGCAGAAGCACGAGCATCCGTATGCTGCGCTGCTGCAGGAAGTGACCGAGCGCACGGCGCGCCTGATGGCGCAATGGCAAAGCGTGGGCTTCATGCATGGCGTAATGAATACCGACAATATGTCCATCCTCGGCCTGACGCTGGACTACGGCCCGTTCGGCTTCATGGAAAGCTTCGATCCCGGCCATATCTGCAATCACACTGACCAGCATGGCCGCTACAGCTATGCCAACCAGCCCGAAATCGGCCACTGGAATTGCTACGCACTGGCGCAGGCGCTGATGCCGCTGATCGACGACGTACCGCTGGCGCAAGGCGCACTGGACCGCTACCAGCCCGTGTTCGCGGCGGAGATGGAACGGCTGCTGCATGCCAAACTGGGCCTGAGCCAATTGCCTGAACATGCCGAGGCAGACCGTGCCCTGTTCGATGCCATGTTCGGCGTGATGGAAGCCAATGCCGTCGACTTCACCCTGTTCTTCCGCCAGTTGTCCCAGCTAAAGCGCGCCGATACCAGCGGCGACAGCGCCGTGCGCGACCTGTTCATCGATAGAGAGGCGTTCGATCGTTGGGCGGCGCAGTACCGCAGCCGCCTGCAGCACGAAGCAGCTGATGATGGGGAGCGTGCGGCCGCGATGAACCGTGTCAACCCGAAATACGTGCTGCGTAACTATCTGGCGCAAGTCGCCATCGAAAAGGCGCAGAATAAGGATTTCAGCGAAATTCACCGCCTGCTGTCAGTTTTACGCCACCCTTACGACGAACAACCGGAACATGCGGCGTATGCCGCATTGCCACCCGACTGGGCCAGCCATCTTGAGGTAAGCTGCTCATCCTAGCACCCCACTTTTAAGCGAGTGATAAGCCATGCAAGATAAAGTCATCCGTACCGACGCCGAATGGCGTGCCATGCTAGAACCTATGGAATATCAGGTCACCCGCCACGCCGCAACGGAACGCGCCTTCACGGGCAAATTCTGGGACCACCACGCTGCCGGCGTGTACACCTGCGTCTGCTGCGACACGTCGCTGTTCCGTTCCGACGCCAAATTCGATTCCGGCTGCGGCTGGCCCAGCTATTTCGAAGCCATTGATCCGCGCCACGTGATCGAAAAAGTCGACCGTTCCCATGGTATGCTGCGCACCGAAATCCTGTGCGCCGTGTGCGACGCCCATCTGGGCCATGTTTTCCCGGATGGCCCGCCGCCTACCGGTTTGCGCTACTGTATTAACTCTGCTTCCTTACGCTTCGACCCACAATAACCGAGACACCATGAAATTCCTGTTTGATCTGATTCCCCTGATACTGTTTTTCGCAGCATATAAATTATCGGGATGGAATGCCGAAGCGGCCCAGCACTTCATCAACACCTATCTGAGCGGCATCGTCTCGGGCGGCTCCGTCACGCCCGATCAGGCTCCCATCGTGATCGCCACACTGATCGGCATACTCGCCACCATGGCGCAGATCGGCTATATCAAACTGCAGGGCCGCAAGGTCGATTTCGTGCTGTGGTTCTCGCTGGCCATGTTCATCTTCTTCGGCGGCCTGACCATCTACCTGCATGATGAAGACTTCATTAAATGGAAACTCAGCATCGTCTACTGGTTCTTCGCTTCCGGCCTGCTGGTGAGCGAACTGGTATTCAAAAAGAATTTGATGCGCAAGTCCATGGAAGAAATCGTCGAACTGCCCGACCTGATCTGGTCGCGCCTGAATCTGGCATGGATTTGTTTCTTCACTGCAATGGGCTTCCTCAACTGGTATCTGGCCTTTGTCCTGTTCAAGGGCGATACCAGCTCGTGGGTCAGTTTCAAGGCTTTCGGCTCTACGGCCATCATGTTTGTGTTCATCGTGGCACAGACCATCTATCTGTCGCGCCACATAAAGGATCAGGCATGAGTGATACCCGACTCGAACGCATGCGCAGCCGCATGCAAGCGGCCCTGCAGCCGCAGGAACTGGTGCTGGAAGACGATTCCGCGCTGCACGCCGGCCATGCCGGTGCCGCCTCGGGCGGTGGCCATTACAACGTCAGAATTGTTTCGTTACAATTTGAGGGGCTCAAACTCGTCACAAGACATCGACTCGTGTATGATTCTGTGCACGATATGATGCATAAAGAAATACATGCATTAGCCATTACTGCATTGGCACCGTCCGAAGTATGATGTAACGCGAGGTATGGGCGCTGGCCTATTCGTTGCAAAATAATTGAACAGAACAACAAATAGCTGATCCAACTCCCTGCCTAGCACTCCGCTTAATCTTTCCCCTTACAGGAATAAATAATGACTTTCAAGCCAGCCAAGTTGCTGATTGCACTTCTCGCCGTTATCGCCGTACCTGCTTTCGCACAGAACGTTGCCGTTGTTAATGGCAAAGCTATCCCGACCTCGCGCGTGGACGCCGTGGTCAAGCAAGTTGTTGCACAAGGCCAGCAGCCAGATTCGCCACAGCTGCGCGAACTGATCAAGAAAGACCTGATCGGCCGCGAAGTGCTGATGCAGGAAGCGGAAAAACAGGGCTTCGCCAAAGACGCCGCAGTCAAAGCCCAGGTAGAGAACGCCCGTCAAGCCATCATCATCAACGCACTGGTAGGCGACTACATTAAGAAAAACCCGGTCACCGATGCCGACATCAAAGCCGAATACGACCGCTTCGTGGCCCAGAACGGCGACAAGGAATACCACGTACGCCACATCATGATGGCCACCGAAGCCGAAGCCAATGACGTGATCGCCAAGATCAAAGGCGGCGCCAAGTTCGAAGAACTGGCCAAAAACTCGAAAGACACCGGTTCGGCTGCCAACGGCGGCGATCTGGACTGGGCAGTGCCTGCTGCCTTCCCGCCAGCCTTCTCGGCCGCTTTCGTAGCGCTGCAAAAAGGCCAGGTTACCGAGAAGCCAGTGCAAACGCCTAACGGCTTCCACGTGATCAAAGTGGACGACATCCGCGCTGCCAAGCTGCCTACTCTGGAAGAAGTCAAACCACAGGTTGCTGAAGCTCTGGCACAGAAGAAAGTTCAAGCCTATCAGGAAGAACTGGTCAAGAAAGCAAAAGTGCAGTAATGTTGCACTAGGCGGCGCCCTGCGGGGCGCCGTTTTTGATTTAGCGTTGGTACCATGCACCGCCGAGTGCGATTTCTTGTTTTTTTATAGGATTTAATAATGATGTTGAAGCCAACCCGCATGATGTTAGCCCTGATCGCTGTTGCTGCAGCGCCAGTCTTCGCGCAAAACGTAGCGACCGTGAATGGCAAGGCCATTCCAGCGTCCAAGGTAGATCAGGTGGTCAAACAGGTGGTGGCCCAGGGCCAGCAGCCAGACAGCCCGCAACTGCGCGAAATGATCAAGAAAGACCTGATCGGCCGCGAAGTGCTGATCCAGGAAGCGGACAAGCAAGGTTTCGGTACCAAGGCTGAAGTCAAAGCCGCCATCGAGAATGCCCGTCAGAGCATCATCATCAACGCCATGCTGGCCGACTACCTGAAAAAGAACCCTGTCAAGGAAGCCGACATGAAGGCCGAGTACGACAAGTACAAGTCGGCCATGGGTGAAAAAGAATACCACTCGCGTCACATCCTGGTGGGCACCGAACAGGAAGCCAAAGACATCATCGCCAAGCTGAAAAACGGCGGCAAGTTCGAAGAACTGGCCAAAGTATCGAAAGACGGTTCGGCTAACAACGGCGGCGATCTGGGCTGGATGACTCCGGGCAAACTGGTCAAGCCTTTCGCTGACGCCATGGTGGCTCTGAAAAACGGCGAAATCACCCAGACTCCGGTAAAAACCGAGTTCGGTTTCCACGTCATCAAGATGGAAGAATCGCGCGCAGTGAAACTGCCATCGTTCGAAGAAGTCAAAGGCCAGATCAACGAAGCCATGCAACAGCGTAAAATCGCCGCACTGCGTGAAGAGCTGATGGCCAAGGCCAAAATTCAGTAAACCGTTTATACGGTAAAACCAAAGCGCCTCACGGGGCGCTTTTTTATTGCCTGCTCAAATGCCATGATGAACGACACGCTAACCACCCTGCGCACCACCCTGCTCGCTGCCGCCGAAGCCGAACAGGCACCAGCCATGCGCGCCTATATGCGCGACCAGTTCGCATTTCTCGGCGTGCGCACGCCTCAGCGACGATCCGCCTGCAAGCCCATACTGGCGATGCTGAAAGGACAGCCCGCAGCGACCTTGCTGGAACTGGCGCGCGCCCTGTGGCAGCAGCCGGAACGGGAATTTCAGTATGTCGCCATCGATCTGCTGGCGCTGCACTGGAAGCAGCTCGATAGCAGCCACTTGCCCGCCCTGCTGCAACTGGTGCAGCAACGTTCGTGGTGGGATAGCGTGGACGGCTTGGCCGGTGTGATCGGCGACGTGCTGCGTTACCAGCATGAGGGCATGGATGACGCCATCACCCATGAGAATTTTTGGGTGCGCCGCATCGCCCTGTTGCACCAGCTAGGCTGGCGCGACAGGGCAGATTGCGAGCGCCTATTCCGTTATGCACTGCAGTGCGCCCATGAGCAGGAATTCTTCATCCAAAAAGCCATAGGCTGGGCCCTGCGCGACTATGCTCGCCACGATGCCGATGCCGTGCGCCGATTCAGCGCCGAGCACAGGCAAACGCTCGCTCCGCTCAGCTACCGCGAAGCCCGCAAGCATCTGTAAGGTCCGGTTCACGCTGTATATCCACAGCAGACCTGCAGCAGCCCAGCTGCAGGTCTCAATTGATCCGGACTGGTGTAGTCGAGAAAGTCGAAGATGAGTTAAAGCCACCGGCGCGGAATTCGCCCCATGCCCATAGGCTGCCATCCGCTTTCATGGCATACGCGCGGAACGGTCCAGCGAAAATCTTCACAAAACCACTACCGATCTGCTTCGGTGTACTACTGTCGCCACTGGTGTTTGAATCCGTCAATGCCAAGTGTCCCCAACTCCACAGGCTACCGTCCCCTTTTAAGGCGATCACGTAGCGGTGCCCCCCCGAAATCGCGGTGTAGCCCTGACCTATTTGAACTGGCGTATGGAGATACAGATCACCAGCAGGATTCTTGACACCGTTCCCCACTTCGCCCCAATACTGATTACCCCAGCCCCATAACGTACCATCTGCCTTGAGCGCTATCGTAGCATTATTGGTATGTGTAACGGCTTTGAAATTGCTGCCTATCGCAGTCGGCACATCGAACACGTACTTGTAATTATTCCCTGTATAACCCGTGGTCTGGATACGGCCGTGATTATTACTGCCCCAAGCATATAAGGTGCCATCCGTCTTAATACCCACCATGCCGTAAGCGTCCGAAGCTACCGAGCTAAACCCCGTTCCTATCATCTTCGGAACGGAGTAGGTGGTATTACTCCCACAGGAAAAGCCCCAGGCCCATAAAGAGGTATCGTTCTTAATACCATACGAACAGCCATAGCCTGTCGAGACACTTTTGTAACCCGACCCGATCTGGGTAGGTATAGTGCGGTTGATGGTAGTGCCGTCCCCCAGTTCGTAGTGCGAATTAGTACCCCAGCTCAACAGGGTTCCGTCCAACTTGATGGCACTGGTGTTCCCGCCTCCTTTGGCCGTACTAATACTGGCATAGCCGGTGCCGATCAAAATGGGCTGATAGTGCGTGCTGTTAAGCTGACCGTCACCGAACATCCCGGAATAGCTATCACCCCAGCCCCATAATTCACCATTCTTGGTCAACCCGAAAGCGGGATTGTCGACGTTTTCGGCGAGGGTAACAAGCGCGGGCCCGGAAGTCAGCGGCGTGGCAGGATCTACTGGCGTATTGGCCGCCTTCGTAGTGACCAGCGCAGCTATCGTATCGTCCAGGCTAGTTTGGAATGCCGTCACATTCGTCGTTGCATTGACCGTATTGAGCAGCTTACGCACGACAACATTCGCATCCAGTCCATCATAGGCGGCATTGCGTTCTGGACTATTCAAAGCGGTCGTAAAGTTACTGGCCACCTTGATCTTGTTTTCGATGATCTGCCCATCTGCCGCCTGGGCGCCCGCCATAATGGACAGTGCCGCGATCGGGCGCGTTACTGCACCGGTATTGATCAGATTTAACCAATAGGCCTTACCGGCTGCATCCGGTTGGCGACCAAACATATTCAGGTAGATGGCGGTAATAAACGCGTCATTGTCGCCGCCGTACAAGTCCTGTGACTCCTGACTGGTGCCAAACATGTCGACCAATGGCCGCGCTGCAGGTGTCGTGGTATAGGTTTGCACCAGCCCGCTCAGTGTACTCGGCAGCCCTGCTGCAAGATATTGCTTGGTCCAGAACGCCAGCCCTGCCGGATCACTGGGCCGGCCGAAATAGGCTACGTAGATACGCTGCAGCAAATCGCTATAATCTGCCGCCGTGGCCGCCCCTTGTGCGACCCTGCCGTGCTGCACAATGGGTGCAACGCTTACGGTAGATGGGTCATTGCCACCACAGGCAAGCAACATCAGGCTGGCCGCTCCTAGGCCTATTATTGATTTGTACTGCACTATTCCCCCCTATTGGTATATTTTTGACCACAATCATAGCAGAGCAAAACCGCAAATCAAAAGTGTGCCGTCTGCAGCTCGAAAAAAAAGCCGGCGATGCCGGCTTTTTTTGCAGGAACGCGGCTTAGCCGACGAACTTGCGGGCGTTGCGGAACATGCGCATCCATGGCGAATCCTCGCCCCATGCGTCCGGATGCCACGATTGCTGCACGGTGCGGAATACGCGTTCGGCGTGCGGCATCATCACCGTGAAGCGGCCATCGGCCGTGGTCACCGACGTCAGCCCCTGCGGCGAACCGTTAGGGTTGTACGGATAGGCTTCCGTCGCCGCGCCACGGTTGTCGATGTAGCGCATGGCGGCCACGGCCTGCGTGATGTCGCCGGTCTGGCTGAAGTCGGCATAGCCTTCGCCGTGGGCGATGGCGATGGCCGTCTGCGTGCCAGCCATGCCGCTGAAGAAGATCGACGGCGAATCCAGCACTTCTACCATGGCGAAGCGGGCTTCGAATTTCTCCGACTTGTTGGTGGTGAACTTAGGCCACGCATGCGCGCCCGGAATGATGGACTTCAGATTGCTCATCATCTGACAGCCGTTGCAGACGCCCAGACCGAAGCTGTCGGTACGGGCAAAGAAGCGCGCGAACTGGTCGGACAGTGCGTTGTTGAACAGGATGGTCTTGGCCCAGCCTTCGCCTGCACCGAGCACGTCGCCGTAGGAGAAGCCGCCAACGGCGATGATGCCCTGGAAGTCATCGAGCTTGACGCGGCCCGCAATCAGGTCGCTCATGTGCACGTCGACCGCCGTGAAGCCTGCCTGGTGCATCACGTAAGCCGTTTCGATATGCGAGTTGACGCCCTGCTCGCGCAGGATAGCCACGCGTGGACGCACGCCGGTAGCGAGGAATGGCGCAGCCACGTTTTCGCTCAGATCGAAAGTGATACGCGGGGTCATGCCCGGATCGGTTTCGTCGAGCAGACGGTCGTATTCGGCATCGGCGCAGGCCGGATTGTCGCGCAGACGCGCGATACGCCAGCTGGTCTCGCTCCACAGACGGTGCAGCGCCGAGCGTGGCTGCGCGTAGATGGTCTTGGCATCGCGCGTGAACTCGATCACGCCACGGTCGTTAGGCTTACCGATGATGTGGCTGCAGGCGCCGAGGTTGTAGCTGCGCAGCACATCCATCACCAGCGACTTCTCTTCGGCGCGTACCTGAATTACCGCACCCAGTTCTTCCGAGAACAGCGCACGCAGGGTCTGCTCGTTGCGGCGCTCGGCGATCTGGCCAGCCCAGTTCTTGGCATCGCCCTGATCGGCACCATGGCCCTGATCCAGCGTCAGGATGTCGAGATTGATCGACAGGCCGGCACGGCCAGCGAACGCCATTTCCGTCAGCGTGCCGTACAGGCCACCGTCAGAACGGTCGTGGTAGGCCAGCAGCTTGTCTTCCTTGTTCAGTTGCTGGATGGCGGCGAAGAAGCCTTTCAGATCTTCCGGGCTGTCCACGTCCGGCGTTTCATTGCCGAGCTGGCCCATGACCAGCGACAGTGCCGACGCGCCCATACGGTTCTTGCCGCGGCCCAGATCGATCAGGATGATGGAGGTATCACCGAGGTCGGTGCGGATCTGCGGGGTCAGCGATTTGCGTACGTCGTACACTGGCGCGAACGAGGACACGATCAGCGATACCGGCGAAGTCACCGCCTTGCTCTCGCCTTCGTCTTTCCAGGTGGTGCGCATCGACAGCGAATCTTTACCGACCGGGATGGAGATGCCCAGTGCCGGGCACAGTTCCATACCCACGGCTTTCACCGTGTCGTACAGCGCTGCATCCTGGCCGGGCTGGCCGCAGGCCGCCATCCAGTTGGCCGACAGCTTGATGTCGGAAATATCGTTGATCGGTGCAGCAGCGATATTGGTCACGGCTTCCGCCACGGCCATACGGCCCGAAGCCGCAGCGTCGATCACGGCCAGCGGGGTACGCTCGCCCATGGCCATGGCTTCGCCCTTGTAGCCTTCGAAACTCATGGCCGTGACGGCGCAATCAGCCACCGGCACCTGCCATGGACCGACCATCTGGTCGCGCACGGACATGCCGCCCACGCTACGGTCACCGATGGTGATCAGGAAGGACTTGTCGCCCACGGTAGGCAGCAGCAGCACGCGCTTGGCCACTTCTTCCAGATCCATGCCGGTCAGGTCGATGGCTGGGAAATCGTTCTGCACATGGTGTACATCGCGCTGCATTTTCGGCGGTTTGCCGAGCAGGACTTCCATCGGCATATCGACGGGCGAGTTGCCCAGTTCCGGATCGATCAGCTTGAGCTGGCGCTCTTCCGTGGCCGTACCAACCACGGCGAACAGGCAGCGCTCACGCTCGCACAGGCCTTGGAACAGCTCCAGACTTTCCGGTGCAATCGCCAGTACATAACGTTCCTGCGATTCGTTGGACCAGATCTCTTTCGGTGCCATGCCGCTTTCTTCGAGCGGAATCTTGCGCAGATCGAAGATCGCACCGCGCTTGGCGTCGTTGGTAATTTCAGGGAAGGCATTCGACAGACCACCGGCACCCACGTCGTGGATGGAGATGATCGGATTCTTGGGACCCAGCTGCCAGCAGCTATTGATCACTTCCTGGGCACGGCGTTCCATTTCCGGATTGCCGCGCTGTACCGAGTCGAAGTCCAGATCGGCCGTGTTGGTACCGGTCGCCATCGACGACGCAGCCGAACCGCCCATACCGATGCGCATGCCCGGTCCACCCAGCTGCACCAACAGGCTGCCGACCGGGATATCGTTCTTGTGGGTGTGCTGGGCCGAGATATTGCCGATACCACCCGCAATCATGATCGGCTTGTGGTAACCCATCACGGTATCGTGCGCGCCGGCGAACTGCTTGCCGATGTTCTGCTCGTAGGTACGGAAGTAGCCGCCCAGTACCGGACGACCGAATTCGTTGCTGAAGGCAGCGCCACCGAGCGGGCCTTCGATCATGATCTGCAGCGCCGAAGCGATGCGGTCAGGCTTGCCGTAGGCTTTGCCGCTGTCACGGTAATCGGCCACAGGACCCGTCACGCTGGCATCGTTTTCCCATGCCTGCACGGCACCCGGCAGCATCAGATTCGATACGGTGAAGCCGGTCAGGCCGGCTTTCGGCTTGGCGCCACGGCCCGTTGCACCTTCGTCGCGGATCTCGCCGCCAGCGCCGGTAGAGGCGCCCGGGAATGGCGAAATCGCGGTCGGGTGGTTGTGGGTTTCCACTTTCATCAGCGTGTGGGTCAGCTCCGTCACAGGCGCGTACTGGTGCACTTCGCCTTGCGGGAAGAAGCGCATCACTTCGGCGCCTTCCATGATCGAGGAGTTGTCGCTGTACGCCACCACCGTGCCCTTAGGCTGCAGTTGGTGGGTGTTCTTGATCATGCCGAACAGCGATTTAGGCTGGGCCACGCCGTCGATGGTCCAGTCGGCGTTGAAGATCTTATGGCGGCAGTGCTCGCTGTTAGCCTGTGCGAACATCATCAGTTCCACGTCAGTCGGGTTGCGGCCCGCTTTGGTGAAAGCTGCGTCCAGATATTCGATTTCATCGTCCGACATGGCCAGACCGAGGTCGGTATTGGCTTTTTCGAGTGCGGCCTTGCCGGCACCGATCACGTCCACGGTTTCCAGCGGACGCGCTTCCAGCGTGCGGAACAGGCCTGCCGCTTCATCCGGATGACGCAGCACGGATTCCGTCATGCGGTCGTGCAGCAACGCTGCCACAGCCTGTGCCTGTTCGGCGCTCAGGTGCTTGGTCGCACCGATGCTGCTGCCCAGTATGCCGGCCTTCAGATTGATGCGGTAAGCGATACCGCGCTCTACCCGCTTCACATGGGCCATGCCGCAGTTGTGCACGATATCGGTCGCTTTCGAGGCCCATGGCGAAATGGTGCCCAGACGCGGAATCACGAAGAATTCCTCGACGGCGCCTTCCGTGTTGTCCGGATGGGCTGGCTCACCGTAGGTCAGCAGCGCACCGAGACGGCGGCTGTCGTCGTCGGACAGCGGCGCGGAGGCATCGATAAAGTGGACGAAGCGCGCCTGAACGGCGGCAATGGCAGGCAGCACAGCTTGCAGTTGGGTCAACAGGCGTTGGCTACGGAATGCGGACAGGGCGTTGGAGCCCGGCAGAATCAACATGGTTGGAAGATGGTTGATGCAGCAAGGCTGCGGATTAAAGGGCGATGAGGCATGAGGACACGATTGTTACTGATGTCGTACTACGGATGTCTTACTACCTGAGTGGCAGAATTCCTTTGCGCGCATTATACCCTTTACCACGCTGTCTATACAGCGCCAAATGCAGACAAAAACTGCTTTCAAAGCAACATTTTTCACCTTCCCGGGGCCCAATATAGACCAAAAATGGCGCTTTCAGCGTGTTTTGGTAACATTTTAGGTTGCCTTAGAGTATGCTAGATTCAACTTTAACTTAATGCGCTAAGATGGCCGAAAATAGTGATTTGTCAGTGTTGATCGTCGACCCCAATCCGGGCATGCGCGGCAACCTGCACAATATGCTCGCCCAGGCCGGCATCACCAAGATCGATTACGCGGTCAGTTCTGGTACTGCCATCCGGCAATTGGCGAAGAAACCGTTCGATATCGTGCTGTGTGAGTACGATCTGGGCAATGGCAGTGGCGAGCAGAATGGCCAGGATGGCCAGCAGCTGCTGGAGGACTTGCGCGCCCATAAATTGCTGCCACCCTCGAGCATTTTCATCATGCTGACCTCGGAAGGCGTGTACAGCAAGGTCATCGGTGCGGCCGAGCTGACGCCCACCGACTACGTGCTCAAGCCATTCACGGTGGACATGCTGCAGCAACGCATGCGTCGCGCGATCACCCGCCGCGCCGTATTCCTGCCCGTGCACCAGTTGGCCGAAGCAGGCAATATCGGCAAAGCCATCGAAGAATGCCGCAGCCGCGAAGCGGCCAATCCGGCCTATGCCACCGACTTCGCCCGCCTGCGCGCGGAACTGCTGATGAGCAGAGGCGAATACGCCGAAGCGGAGCTGGTCTATCAGGTCATCGTCATCAATCGCGCCATCGCCTGGGCGCAGATGGGCGTGGCGCGCTGCCAGTTCGCCCAGGAGAAATATGCCGACGCCTGCGCCACGCTGGAAGGTCTGCTGTCGGCCAATCCCAAATTCATGTCCGCCTACGACTTGCTGGCGCGCACCCATATAGCGCTGGGCGCACAGGAAACCGCCAAGAAAATCCTGGAAGACGCAGTAGCCATTTCGCCCAATCTGGTCGGACGGCTGCGCCATCTGGGCGAAGTGGCGCTCGAGACGGGTGACGTGGTGGCCGCCGAAAAAGCCTTCAAACAGGTGGTGGCCAAGGCCAAATATTCGGAATTCCGCGATCCCGAAGATCACGTCAAGCTGGTCAAGACGCTAGTCGCCAAGGGCGACACCGGCCAGATCAGCGGCGTCATCCGCGATATGGAACGTTCGCTACGCAGCAGCGCCAATGTGGATGCCTGCCGCGCCGTGGCTGCCGGCATGCTGCATGAAATGACGGGCAACCGCAAAGGCGCGGCCACCGAATTTACCAATGCCGTCAGTGCAATTACCGTCAGCCGCGGCCTGTCGACCGAGCTCAAGGTCGGCGTAGTGCATAGCTGCCTGAATGCCGAACTGGATGCGCAAGCCTCCGAGCTGATGATCAACCTGATGAACGATACGGATAGCGGCGTGTCCATGGACGATGCCGTGCAGGTGTTCGAGAAAGCCGGCCGCCATGATCTGGCCGAAGGCATGAGCAAGGAAATCAAGCATCAGGTGGACGAACTGATAGAGCACGCCTCGGAGCAGCGCAGTCAGGGCGATCTGCGCGCCGCCGTCGATACGCTCAATGCCGGCCTGCGCAAGGCACCAGCCAATATGTCGCTGGCACTGGCGGCCACCTCGGCCATACTGAAACAATTGGAAGATCTGGGCTGGGAAGCCCAGCTAGGCAAACATTGCGCTACCCTGCTGGGACGCATGCGCCTGCTCGATCCCCATCACGCTGCACTGGCCCAGCTGGAAGCCCAGTTTGCCCACACCCAGCGTAAATACGGGATTTCCGCGCTGGTGGAATCAGAGCATCAGCGAGCCGGGGATGTTAGACCAGTAGGCGATCAGGTACCACGAGATAAAGTACAGAGCGCATAAAGCCGCCGCCGACTGGATGGCAGCATGGGTCTGGGCGCCGGCGCGCAGTAATCGGGTAAGCGTACGCACAGTCTTCTCCGCTAGTGTCATTTAGTGAAGCCATGACTGTACGCGCGCAACTCTGCAGCATCAAGGCAGCGCGGCCGGGTATCGCCAGACAGTACCCGGGGTAGCAAAAACTGGCGCCAGCCCCACCCAGCGCTGGCGCGATCTACTCGCTAGCAGCCGCACCGTAGCCGCCACCACCCGGCGTTTCGATCACAAACATGTCACCAGCCCGCATATCGGCCTTGCCGATATGCGGCAAGTGCTCCACTGTGCCGTCAACCCTTACCACGCTATTCAAACCGCACGCGCCCGCGCTGCCGCCCGCCATACCGAACGGTGCATACACACGGTTATTCGACAGGATGGCCGCCGTCATGGCTTCGAGGAAGCGTACCTTGCGTACGCCGCCATCGCCGCCGTGCCAGCGCCCTGCTCCGCCGCTGCCGCGCCGTATGGTGTAGCTCTCCAGCCGCACCGGGAAACGGAATTCGAGGATTTCAGGATCGGTCAGGCGCGAGTTGGTCATATTGGTCTGGACCACGCTGGTGCCGTCGAAGCCGGGCCCGGCGCCGGAGCCGCCGCTGATGGTCTCGTAATACTGGTAGCGCGCATTCCCGAAAGTGAAGTTATTCATGGTGCCCTGCGCCGCGGCCATCACGCCGAGTGCACCATACAGCGCGTTGGTGATGCAGGTCGAAGTCTCCACATTGCCCGATACCACCGAGGCCGGATAGTGGGGATTGAGCATGGATCCGGCCGGTATGCTGACCTTGAGCGGCTTCAGACAGCCCGCATTGAGCGGAATATCGTCATTGACCAGCGTACGGAACACATACAGCACGGCCGCCATGCACACGGCGGAAGGCGCATTGAAATTGTTGTCCAGTTGTGCCGACGTGCCGGCAAAGTCGATTTCAGCGCTGCGTTCGGCCTGATTGACGCGAATCGCCACCTGTATGCGTGCGCCATTGTCCAGTTCCAGCGTATAGCTGCCATCCTGCAGTGCGCTGATCACGCGCCGCACAGCCTCCTCGGCATTGTCCTGCACATGGCCCATATAGGCTTGCACCACTTCCAGCCCGAAGTGCGCCACCATCTTGCGCAGCTCTTCCACACCCTTCTGGTTGGCCGCCACCTGCGCGCGCAGATCGGCCATGTTCTGGTCAGGATTGCGCGCTGGATGGCGCGCTGAGGCCAGCAGCGCGCGGGTTTCTTCTTCGCGCAAACGGCCACCCGCCGCGCCATCGACCAGTTTGAAGTTATTGATCAGCACACCCTCGTCCTCGATCACGCGCGAATCAGGCGGCATGGAACCGGGCGTGGTGCCGCCGATGTCGGCGTGGTGGCCGCGCGAACCCACGTAGAACAGCAGCGTACTACCCGCTTCATCGAACACTGGCGTAATCACCGTCACGTCGGGCAGATGGGTGCCGCCGTTGTAAGGATCATTGAGCATGTACACATCGCCGGCCTGCATTTGGCCCGCGTTTTCGCGCATCACGGTCTTGATGCTCTCGCCCATGGAGCCCAGATGCACAGGCATGTGCGGTGCATTGGCGATCAGATTGCCGTCGGCGTCGAAGATGGCGCAACTGAAGTCCAGCCGTTCCTTGATGTTGACCGAATACGCGGTATTCTGCAGCCGCAAACCCATCTGCTCGGCAATGGACATGAACAGATTATTGAAGATTTCCAGCATCACGGGATCGGCGCTGGTACCGATGGCGCGCCGCTCGGGCAGCGCCGCGATACGCCGCAGCACCAGATGATCGTGCGGCGTGACTTCGGCCTGCCAGCCTGCTTCCACAATAGTGGTGGAGTTCTGCTCGGCGATGATGGCCGGCCCTTTGATCAGATCGCCGATGCGGGTGTGTTCGCGCGAATACAGGCTGGTCTGGCACCATTTACCCCCCGTGTACATGGGCACCACGGCCTGCGGCAGCAGGCCTGTCATGCGGCGTGGCGCCGGCTCCACCGATTCGGCAGGCGCATCGGATTTGCCTATGGCCTCCACCGAAACGGCTTCCACGATCAGACCACGCGCCGGCATCAGGAAGGAATAGCGCTTGCGGTAGGCCGCTTCGAACTGGGCCTGCATGCTGTCCAGCGTATCGAACAGCACGATCAGCGCACTGTCCGTCCCTTCGTAGCGCAGGTGCACACGGCGCATCAGGCTGATACGCTCGTGCGCCACACCCTGCGCCTGCAGATCAGCCGTGGCCTGCGCGCCCAGTTGTTCAAGGCGCTGCGCCACCTGTTCCAGCGCATCCTGCGCCAGCCTGATCTCCACCGCCGCTTCGCGCATCGCGCTCTGGTCGGCCAGTCCCATGCCATAGGCCGACATCACGCCAGCGAGCGCATGCACGAACACCGTCTTCATGCCCAGCGCATCGGCCACCAGACAGGCGTGCTGTCCGCCGGCGCCGCCAAAACTGGTCAGCACATATTCGGTGACGTCGTGACCGCGCTGCACCGATATCTGCTTGATGGCATTGGCCATATTGCCGACTGCGATATCGAGGAAGCCTTCGGCCACCTGCTCGGCACTGGTTGCGCGCCCGGTCGCACTGGCAATCTCCTCCGCCATGGCGCTAAAGCGCGCACGCACGGCCGCCGTATCGAGCGCCTGCTTGCCATCAGCACCGAACAGATGGGGGAAGAAGCGCGGCTGTATCTTGCCCAGCATGACGTTGCAGTCCGTGACGGCCAGCGGGCCGCCGCGCCGGTAACTGGCCGGTCCCGGATTGGCGCCGGCACTGTCGGGACCTACGCGATAGCGGCTGCCATCGAAATGCAGAATCGAACCGCCACCAGCGGCCACCGTATGAATGCTCATCATGGGCGCGCGCATGCGCACGCCGGCCACCTGGGTTTCGAATACGCGCTCGAACTCGCCCGAGAAATGCGACACATCGGTCGATGTGCCACCCATATCGAAACCGATGACCTTATCGAAACCGGCTAGCTGGCTGGCCCTGACCATACCGACGATGCCGCCGGCCGGGCCACTGAGTATGCTGTCCTTGCCCTGAAACGCCCGCGCATCCGTCAGGCCGCCGTTCGATTGCATGAACTGCAGATTCACCCCGGGCAGTTGCTGCGCCACCAGATCGACATAGCGCCGCAGTATCGGCGACAAATAGGCATCGACCACCGTGGTATCACCGCGTGCCACCAGCTTCATCATGGGGCTGACCTGATGTGATACGGATATCTGGCTAAAACCGATTTCTCGCGCCAGTGCTGCCACCTGCGCTTCGTGCTCGGTGTAGCGGTACCCATGCATGAAGATGATAGCCAGTGAACGCAGGCCATCGTCATAGGCCGCCTGCAGCCCTGCCCTGGCCTGTACCAGATCAAGCGCCTGCACGGTCTCGCCATGGGCGCCCATGCGTTCGTCGATTTCGATCACGCGCTGATACAGCAGTTCGGGCAGCACGATATGACGGTCGAACAGGCGCGGACGGTTCTGGTAGGCGATGCGCAAGGCGTCGCCAAAACCGCGCGTAATCGCCAGCGCGGTAGGTTCGCCCTTGCGCTCCAGTAGCGCGTTGGTGGCCACCGTGGTGCCCATCTTGACGGCCGCAATCTGCCCGACCGGCACGGCCTGGCCAGCCGCCACGCCCATCAGCTGGCGTATGCCGGCCACGGCGGCATCGGCGTAGTGTTCGGGATTTTCCGACAGCAGCTTCAGTGTGCGCAAGCGGTTATCGGGCATCTTCGCCACGATGTCCGTAAACGTGCCGCCACGATCTATCCAGAACTGCCAATCCATACCTGCCTCACGACGATCAAAATAAGCGCTTATTGTAGTAGCAGTAGCAGCTCCCGTGCGCGGCCGAAAGCATATAATTTCGATGCTAGAATTGCAGCATGAATCCACTCTATACCGTCGCTGAAATCCGCGCCATCGAGCAGGCTGCTGCTGCCGCCCTGCCGCCCGGCGTACTGATGCAGCGCGCCGGCCAGGCCGCTGCCAATGCTGCACTGGACCTGCTGCCTGCAGCCGCCTCCGGCGCGCGCGTGCTGGTACTGGCCGGCCCCGGCAACAACGGCGGCGACGCGCTCGAGGCAGCCGCCCACCTCGCGTTTGCCGGTGCGCGCGTCAGCGTGATCCATTACGCACCACCCGGTGATAGCTCGCCCGAGCGCCAGGCCGCGCTACAGCGGGCACTGTCCTGCGATGCCTTGTTCGCTGACTACACGACGGAACTGGTGGGCAGCCACCCATGGTCGCTGGTGATCGACGGCCTATTCGGCATCGGCCTGCAACGGCCGCTGGCCGGCACCATCCGTGAGCTGGTAGAGCAAGTCAATACACTGCGCTGCCAGATACTGGCGCTCGATGTACCCAGCGGGCTCGATGCCGATACGGGCCAGGTAGTCGGCGCGCAAGGCATCGCGCTGCGCGCTAGCCACACGCTGACCTTCATCGCCAACAAGCCCGGGCTGCATACTGCCGATGGGCGCGACTATGCCGGGCTGGTAGATGTGGCCAGCCTCGATATCGATTGCGAGCTGGTGCCGCCTGCACGCCTGCATCTGAACGACGTGGCCTACTTTGCGCGTCACTTGCGCAATCGCCGCCAGAACAGCCACAAAGGCAGTTACGGCAACGTGGCCGTGGTCGGCGGTGCGGAAGGCATGTGCGGCGCACCGATACTGGCAGCGCGTGCGGCCTTGCACGCGGGCGCCGGGCGTGTCTACGCCCTGTTCGCAGGCACTGCTCTCCCCTATGACGCAAGCCAGCCGGAACTGATGTGCCGCGCGGCGGCCGGCTACGATTACGCTAGTTCGACGGTGGTTGCAGGGCCGGGGCTGGGCAGTTCAGCCCACGCCCGCCAGCTACTGGAACAAGCCATCGCTGCCGACACGCCGCTACTGCTCGATGCCGATGCCCTCAATTTGCTGGCAAGCGATGGCGCGCTGCAGCAGGCACTGCGCGTACGTACGCGGCCAGCCGTGCTGACCCCGCATCCGCTGGAAGCAGCCCGACTTGCGGGCGTCAGCATAGGCGAGATACAGGCCGACCGGATACGCTCGGCGCGCCAGCTTGCCGCGCGCTATCAGGCCATCGTCATACTCAAAGGTTCGGGCACGGTGATCGCCCATCCGGCTGGCGATGCTGTGATCAACAGCACCGGCAATGCGGCGCTGGCCACGGCAGGCACGGGTGATGTGCTGGCCGGTTTATGCGGCAGCCTGCTCGCGCAAGGCTGGCCGCAATGGCAGGCCGCACTTGCGGCCGTCTGGCTGCACGGCATGGCAGCCGACGTACTGGTAGCGGAAAGCGGCAACGCCATCGGCCTGACCGCCAGCGAGCTGATACCAGCCATACGCACCGCCATCAACCGCATGGTGGCGCATCACGCTAACTAGACCAGCCGCCCCGCTGCGATAGTCAGGGTGCGGTCGCAGCGCGCCGCCATGCTCTGGTCGTGGGTGACCAGCACCAGTGTCGAACCGTGCTGGCGATTCAGCTCGAACATCAGCGCGATCACGGATTCTCCCGTGGTTGCGTCCAGGCTGCCGGTAGGTTCGTCGGCAAACAGCAACGGCGGCTCAGTGACGAAAGCCCGTGCCAGTGCCACGCGCTGCTGCTCGCCCCCGGACAGAT
The DNA here is from genome assembly GCF_009720775.1 of Pseudoduganella danionis. Lineage (GTDB taxonomy): Bacteria > Pseudomonadota > Gammaproteobacteria > Burkholderiales > Burkholderiaceae_D > Rugamonas > Rugamonas danionis. Next base: position 185,343 of record NZ_WNKW01000005.1, on the reverse strand, counting down.
ATTTGGGATAATGGCGCAAGCGGCTGGCCAGCCCGACGCGTTCCAGCATGGCCTCGGCCCGCGCTCTGGCATTGGCAATCCCGCGTAGTTCCAGCGGCAGCATGACGTTTTCCAGCGCCGTCAAATGGGCCAGTAGCTGGAAGGACTGGAACACAAAACCCAGTCTCTCCTTGCGCAGCAAGGCGCGCCCGTCCTCGTCTAGGCCATAGATGTCCACCCCGTCGATCAGCACCGTGCCCGCGCTGGGTGTATCGAGTCCTGCCAGCAGGCCCAGTAAAGTAGACTTGCCTGAGCCGGAAGCACCCACTATCGCCAGCGTTTCGGCCTTTTGCACGGTAAAATCGAGGGGATGGAGTATAGTCAGCTCGCCGCTGGCATCGGCCACACGCTTGGCGAGGCCGCGTACCTCGATGGCTGCGTGTGGGTGCGCAGTGTGGCCTTGCTCCGCATTCGAATCGACAGGACGTACAGGATTATCAGGCATGCTTAAAGATCTAAAAGGCTTTATACGGTTATCGGGATGGTCTAGCTTGACGCTACGCTTCAACGGTTGGCTGGCGCTCACACTGTTGGCAATACTTGCCGGCATTTCTGGCAGCGCCTATTCTGCACCAAAAACCGTTCTGGTGCTTGGCGATAGTCTATCAGCCGAATACGGACTGGCGCGCGGCACGGGCTGGGTGGCATTGGCCGAAGAAAAGCTGCGCACACAGAAGATCGACGCGGCCATCGTCAACGCCAGTGTGAGCGGCGAAACTACCAGCGGTGGACGCAGCCGCCTGCCCGCCCTGCTCGAAAAATACAAACCGGCGCTGGTCGTCATCGAACTCGGTGCCAACGATGGTTTGCGCGGATTGCCGGTAGCGGCAGCGCAGGCCAATCTGCAAGCCATGGCCGACGCGGCAAAACACAGCAATGCCCGGGTAATGCTGGTCGGCATGCGCATGCCGCCCAATTACGGCCGTGACTACGCCGACAAGTTCTACGCCATGTATGGCACGCTGGCGAAACAGATCAACGCACCGCTGGTGCCGTTCATGCTCGAAGGCGTGGCCGACAAGCCGGAACTGTTCCAGCCCGATCGCCTGCATCCCGTCGCCAGCGCTCATCCCGTGATACTCGCCAATATTTGGCCCACCCTGCAGAAAACACTCAAAGCCAAATGAAATACCCAGAAGTACTCAAGCTCGAACAGGTTCTTCCCCAGCTCGATCAGTTCGACGCCATCATCGACGCGCGCAGCCCATGCGAATATGCGATCGATCATCTGCCCGGCGCGATCAATGCACCCGTGCTCGATGACGAACAGCGCATCACGGTCGGAACCATGTACAAGCAGGTAGGCGCATTCGAGGCCAAGAAGCTGGGCGCGGCGCTGGTCGCCAAAAATATCGCCCACCACATCGAAACCCTGTGGATGGAGCAGCCGCGTGAATGGCGCCCGCTGATCTATTGCTGGCGCGGCGGCAACCGCAGCGGCGCCATGGCGCACATACTATCCAAAGTGGGCTGGCCGGTGGCGCAGCTCGATGGCGGCTACAAATCCTTCCGTGCCCACGTCAACGCCGAACTGGAACGGACACCGGAATTCGACTTCAAGGTCATCTGCGGCACCACCGGCAGCGGCAAGAGCCGCATGCTGGAAGTGCTTGCCACACAAGGCGCACAGGTACTCGATCTGGAACAGCTGGCGGCACATCGCGGCTCCGTGCTGGGTGGTCTACCAAGCCAGCCGCAGCCTAGCCAGAAGGCATTCGAGACGGCGATCTGGAATACGCTGCGGCGCTTCGATCCTGCACGTCCGGTTTTCGTCGAATCGGAGAGCAAAAAGGTCGGCAATTTGCGCGTACCGGCTGCACTGATGGAACGCATGCGCGGCTCCGACTGCATCGCCATGACGCTGAGCCGGGCCGACCGCGTACGCCTGCTGATGGAAGACTACCAGCACTACACCAACGATGCTGCCGCCCTCAACGAACAACTAGCCTATCTGACGCCGCTACATGGCCATGAGCGCATCAAGCGCTGGCAAGCCATGGCCGCCGCGGGTGAGATGACGGCGCTGGTCGAGGAACTGCTGATCGAACACTACGACCCCGCCTATCTGCGTTCGATAGACCGTAATTTCGTGCGCTACACGCAGGCTCAGCAGCTCACGCTGGACGCCATCGATCTCGACAGTTTCCGTAGCGGCGCCCAGCAGTTGATCGCCGTGAACTGAAGCAGAAGCGCGCCAGATGAATTTGTGTTTTTGACACAATTAATGACTTAATATCTCTCGCCACACCGAATGTCGCACCCCGGCGACATTCGGTCTGCTGTCCCCGCATACGCGCCGCTCTATGGCGCGCGAGTGCTCCCCGCCTACACATGCCGCCAGCCCTAAGATGCATTGCAATGATTGCTTATTATCATTCGCAACCTTGGTGAATTTCGCAATTGCGAGCCAGTTTGGTAAAAAGCACAATGGTTCGAGATCGCAAGCATTGGCAACCCGCCAGTACGACAGCGTGACAAAAATAAGAGAGCGAGACGAGATCGAATGAATAGCAGAACCAGAACCGGGCGCCCGTGCGCGCCGGCGGGCCAGTCAGTCCCGCCTGCCTGAAATCCCCCTAGAGCTTGAACTATACCTATAACGACTAGCTGAAAAGCTAGGTAGCTTCGTATCCCCTTGGAGAACGTAGATGAAACAATTCAAGAAGACAGCAATTGCCATGGGCCTCGCCCAGATGACCATGATGCTGAGCAATGCCGCCATGGCACGCCCGGCCGATGCTGACCAGCCGCCTAGCGCCGCCGTCGATACCGTCGTGGTGACGGGTCAGCGCGCCGCGCTGCAATCGGCCCAGAAGATCAAACAGAATTCAGACGAAATCGTCGACTCCATCGTAGCCGAAGATATGGGCAAGCTGCCAGACCGTTCGGTCACCGAGGTGCTGCAACGCGTGGTCGGCGTGACCATCGATCGCACCATGAGCAAGGGGGATCCCGAGCACTTCTCGGTGGAAGGTTCGGGCGTCTCCATCCGTGGCCTCAGCTATGTGCGTTCCGAACTCAATGGCCGCGATTCGTTCTCGGCCAACGGCGGCCGTTCGCTCAACTTCGAAGACGTGCCACCGGAACTGGTCGCCGGCGTGGACATCTACAAAAACCCTTCGGCCGAACAGGTAGAAGGCGCTGTCGGTGGTCTGATCAATCTGCGCACCGCACTGCCATTCGATTTCAAAGGCTTCAAGGCTGCCATCTCGGCTGACCGTACCTGGTCGGAACTGAAAAAAGGCAAAACTTCGCCATCGGCCTCAGGGCTGATTTCCAACCGCTGGAAAACGCCGGTCGGTGAAGTGGGCGCCCTGCTCGATCTGGCCTATTCGGAAAGTGGCACCCGTACCGATGCATTCCAGGTCGAGCCTTACTACCCGCTCAAGGATGCCAAGGGCAATACCGTGTTCGTACCGAAAGGTGCGCAATGGCGTACGCTGGAATTCAACCGCAAGCGTGAAGGCGCTTACGGCGCGCTGCAATGGAAGAAAGACGATTGGTCTAGCAACCTGACCTACTTCAAGTCCAAATACGAAATGCAGTGGGATGAGCAGGCAATCTTTGCGCAATCCAGCCCATACAACATCAAGGTTTCGCAAGACGCCACTTTCAATTCGCGCGGCGCCCTGCTGACCGGCACCCTGACCGATCCATCCGATGGCGGCATCAACTTCGGCGACGACACCCGTACCTCGAACCGCAAATCCGACACCACCGATCTGTCGTGGAACCTGCGCTGGCGCCATGACAACTGGACCGTGAGCACCGATCTGCAGCGCATCCGCGCCAGCACCCATAGCGTTGATTCCACCGTCGCCACCGGTGTCATGATGCAGCAGGAGAAAGTGGACCTGAGCGGCAATGTGCCCAAGCTGATCTTCACCGACGCCGATCGCGCCTACCTGGCCGATCCGAAGAACTACTACTGGGCCTTCACCATGGAGCATCTGGACCAGAGCCGTGCCAATGAAACGGCCTGGAAGACCGACGTCAAATACGACTTCGATCATCCGGTGCTGCGTGACCTGCGCTTTGGTGTGCGCCTGACCGACCGCGATGCCGTCACACAGAATTCCAACCCTAGCTATAACTGGTCGCCAATCAGCCAGCCATGGCAGCTGGGCTGGAACATCAGTGGTCTGGCTTCGCTGGGCGATCCTCGCTTTAGCAGCAATACCAATCTGCATAGCTTCAATAACTTCTTTAACGGTGGCGTCAGCGTGCCATCAGTGATCTTCCCCGATGTCTCGCTGGCACAAGGCTTCCCAGCTTCGTACGCCAAGCTGCACGCTTACCACGATATCCTGTGTAAAGAGCAGGTGGCCAAGCAGGGCTGGGGCAGCTGCGATCCATGGACGGCTGCCAGCTTCGGCGCCAGCAACTATGCCGGCACCAACGATCAGTCGGAAAAAACCCAGGCCCTGTACAGCCAACTGCGCTTCGGTCTGGACAACCTGAAATACCCGATCGACGGTAACATCGGCCTGCGCTATGTGAAGACCGACTCGCGTGCTCACGGCTATACCGTATTCACTTCGACCGCGCCGAATGGCGGCGTAATGGTCGGTACGCCTGTCCCTGACATCAAACCGTTTGCCGAAGTCAAAGACTACGACAACAACTACCACAACTTCCTGCCTAGCCTGAACCTGCGCCTGAAAGCCAGCGACAGCCTGCAGTTCCGTCTGGCGCTGGCCAAAGCGCTGTCGCGTCCTGACTTCTCGCAGCTACAGGGCTACACCAAGCTGGGGGAAAGTGCCGATTCGGCCACCAACACGGTTACCGGCGTCACCAAAGTCAATAGCGTGAGCCTGACCGGCGAGAGCGACGGCAACCCGATGCTGCGTCCTACCACCTCCACGCAGCTGGATCTGACCGCTGAATGGTACTTCGCTCCGACTGGTTCCTTCACCGTCGCGCTGTTCAACAAGCAGCTCAAGGACATCATCGTCAAGCAGATGTATATCAAACAGTTGGCCGACGTGAATGGCAAGCTGCATGACTTCACGGTGACCGGTCCGATCAACGGTGCCAAAGGCCATGCGCGCGGCTTCGAACTGGCCTTCCAGCAGTACTTCGACAAGCTGCCGGGCGCCTTCTCGGGTCTCGGCGTACAGGCTAACTTCACCTTCGTCGACAGCAAGCGCGAACTCTATACGCCGATCTATTCGAAATACTGCACCGGCGGCGATACGGCAGCCAACCTGAATCTGAACATGAATGGTTGCGACACCAACGGCACCACCTTCGGCAATCTGCCGCTGGAAAACCTGTCGCGTCAGACCTACAATCTGGCCCTGCTGTACGATAAAGGTCCGATTTCGGCGCGCCTCGCTTACAACTGGCGTTCCAAAGCGCTACAGGGTGTGAACGTGAACGGCACCAAGGGTTCGGATGCTACCGACACCAACCCGGCCAGCGCCGACTACGGCAAGACCAATGTCGCATGGGCGCTGCCTACCTGGTCGGATGCGTATGGCCAGCTGGATGCCTCGATGTTCTACAAGTTCACCGACAAGCTGCAACTGGGTCTGGAAGCACAGAATCTGACCGATTCGACCTACAAGCAGCTGATGCAGCAGAATATCGGCATGATGGGTCGCGCATGGTTCAAGACGGGCCGCCGCGTGGTAGCAAAACTGAGCTACGACTTCTGATCGAAAGGTAGAAATAGATGATGCCAACCGCCCGCCGGCTTGTTACCACCCTCCTGTTTTTGATGGCAGCAAGCAGCGCGGCGCTGGCCTCGGAAATCCCCCGCATCGTCAGCCATCAGGGACGCCATGCCCTGATGGTGGACGGCGCCCCCTTCCTGATCCTCGGTGGACAGGCGCACAATTCCAGCAATTATCCGCAGGCGCTGGATAAAGTATTTGCCGCCATCAAGGACATGCACGCCAACACGCTGGAGATACCCGTGGCGTGGGAACAGATCGAGCCGGTCGAAGGCCAGTTCGATTTCAGCTATGTCGACACCTTGCTCAAGCAGGCGCGCCAGCATCAGGTGCGGCTGGTGCTGCTGTGGTTCGGCACTTGGAAGAACACCAGCCCTAGTTACGCCCCCGAGTGGGTCAAGTTCAACAATGCGCGCTTCCCGCGTATGCTGGACCGGCAAGGCAAACCCAATTACTGCCTGTCGCCGCATGGCGACACTACCCTGCGGGCCGACCGCAAAGCTTTTGTCCGCCTGATGCAGCACCTGAAGCAGGTCGATAGCGCCGCGCGCACCATAATCATGATGCAGGTGGAGAATGAAGTGGGCACCTATGGCTATGCGCGCGATTACAGCCCTGCAGCCGAACAGCTATTCCGCCAGCCCGTGCCGGCCGCCGTACTGGCGCACAAAAAGCCGCTGCCGGAGCGGCCATCCAGCGGCACGTGGCAGCAGGTGTATGGCGACTATGCCGAAGAGTACTTCCACGCCTATGCCATCGCCAGCTATATCGAGGAAATCGCCAAGGCCGGCCGCGCCGTGTATGACCTGCCCATGTACGTCAACAATGCCCAGCGTGATTCCACCGAAAGCCCGCTGCTGCCATGGCACGAGAACTTCGCCAGCGGCGGCCCGACCTATGACGTAATCGATATCTATCGCGCCGCTGCACCGCACATCGACTTCGCCAGCCCGGATATCTACGATCCAGACTGGAAAAAATTCAACGCCAGCCTGCAGCACTTCCAGCGCGCCGACCAGCCGCTGATGGTGCCCGAAATGAGCAATGGCGCCAACTATGTGCGCTATCTGTGGCTGGTGCTCGGACGCGGCGCCATCGGCGTGGCGCCGTTCGGCATCGACTATGCCGAGTACAGCAACTTCCCGCTCGGCCACAAGGCCAGCGACCGCAGCATGGTGGCGCCGTTCGGCGCGATCTATGCCGCCTTCCGCCCCATGCAGCGCCAGTGGGCACGCTGGGCGTATGAAGGCCGTACCTACGGCGTGGCCGAAGGCGACGACCGCCAGCCGCAGAGCATCGCCATGAAGGGCTGGAACGCTACCATCTCGTTCCGCGAATGGCAGTTCGGTGAGCGCGAATACTTCAAGGATCTGAAAGACACACCGGTCGGCACGGAGATTCCGAATGGCGGCGTGGCTATCGCCCAGACGGGCGAGAAGGAATTCATCATCATCGGCCAGCGCGCGCGCGTCAAGATCAGCCATGCAAAAGGCGAGCCGTCGATGTGGGCACGGGTGGAACAGGGACATTTCGACGCCAGCGGCAAATGGATCATGGAGCGCAACTGGAACGGCGACCAGACCGACTACGGCCTGAATCTAGGCGCTACACCCACCGTACTCAAAGTAACACTGAACACCTATTAAACAGCGGAGACACTATGCGTATCAAGATCATGGCCCATGCAGTGGCCAGTTTGGCTGGCCTGGCCACCCTGACCAGCGTGCCGGCACTGGCGGGCAGCTTTGAAAAGACCGCCACCGGCCTGATCGTGCGGCCTGACAGCGGTGCAGCCAGAGAGGTGCGGCTGGAAGTCATGGCCGACAACATCATCCACGTGGTCAAAATCGACCAGCCGAATAAGACGCTGACACCCTCGCTGATGACGGTAGCCCAGCCGCTGCAGGGCAGCTACAGCGTGACCGCCGGCAAAGACAAAGTCAAGCTCAAAGCCAAACGCATGGCGGTGGAAGTCAGCCTCGCCACGGGCGCACTGCAGTTCTTCAACGCGGCCGGCAAAGCCTTCCTGACCCAGCACGCGGAAAGCATGACGCCCGTATCCGTCGAAGGCCAGCAGATGCTGGCGATTAAACAGGGCTTCAATCACGGCACCACCGACGCGCTGTATGGCCTGGGCCAGCATCAGAACCACCAGATGAACATGAACGGCGAAGACGTGCTGCTGATGCAGCACAATATGGCGATTGCCGTGCCGTTTGTCGTCTCCAGCAAGAACTACGGCGTCCTGTGGGATAACAATGCCATCTCGCGCTTCGGCGACAGCAAACCGTATGCATGGCTGAGCCGCGACCTGCAACTGGCCGATGCCGATGGCGTGGCCGGCGGGCTCACGGCCAAGTACTATGTGGACGGCAAACTGGTGTACACGCGGCGCGAGAAGGATATCGCCTACCAATATCTGAAGGACGTGGCCGAGAACTGGCCCAAGGATGCGGTTGATCCGAAAGCGGCCAATCTGAAAGTGGTGTGGGAAGGCACCATGCGTTCGCCCAAGGCTGGCGTGCACAAAATGCAGTTGTACTCGTCCGACTATGCCAAGCTGACTGTCGATGGCAAGGAAGTCATGGATGTCTGGCGTCAGGGCTGGAACCCGTGGTATCACAACTTTGAAGTCAGCTTCAAGGCGGATCAGCCAGTGCCGCTGCGGCTCGAATGGCAGCCTAGCGGCGGCATGATCGCCATGACCCACAACGATCCCCTGCCCGCGCCCGAGCGCCATTCGCTGACCTTCTCGTCCGAACTCGCGCAGAGCATCAATTACTATGTGATCAACGGCGACAGCATGGACAAGGTCATCGCCGGTTACCACCACCTGACAGGCCGCGCACCGATGATGCCGAAATGGGCCTATGGCTACTGGCAGTCGCGCCAGCGCTACGAAACGCAGGAACAACTACTGGGCGTGCTACGCGAATACCGCAAGCGTGGCTGGCCGATCGACAATATGGTGCAGGACTGGTTCTACTGGCCGGAAGATGGCTGGGGTAGCCACGATTTCGACAAAGCGCGCTTCCCCGACGCCAAAGCCATGGTGGATGAAATCCATCAGGCGCACGCACGCATCATGATCTCCATCTGGGGCAAGTTCTACGCCAATACGGCCAACTACAAGGAACTCGAAGCCCAAGGCCACATGTAGACCAAGAACGTCGAGAACGGCGATCTGGACTGGGTAGGCCCCGGCTACAAGAACAGCCACTACTCGCCGTATGCACCGGAAGCACGCGATATCTACTACCGCCAGATGAAGCCCAAGCTGGTGGACCTGGGCTTCGACGCGTGGTGGATGGACAATACTGAACCCGATGTGCTGTCGAACGCCCGTCCCGAGGACTTCAAGAAGCTGATCGGACCCACCATCTACGGCGCCGGCGAGATCACCTTCAATCCGTATAGTCTGGTGCACACGGAAGGCTTCTACCAACATCTGAAGCAGGACCGGCCTGACACGCGCCAGTTCATACTGTCGCGTTCCGGTTTCGCAGGTATCCAGCGTAACGCCAGCGCTGTATGGAGTGGCGACACGGTGAGCCGCTGGAACAATCTGTATGACCAGATTTCGGCTGGCGTCAGTATTTCCATGTCCGGCATCGCCAACTGGACGCACGATATCGGCGGCTATGCGCAGGAAACCCGCTTCCAGATCGGCGAAGTCGGCTCGGCACAGGAAAACCGCAGTACCGGCACGCGTGCAGGCAATCCGGAAGATTTGAAAGAATGGCGCGAGCTGAATCTGCGCTGGTTCCAGTTCGGCGCTTTCTCGCCGCTGTTCCGTTCGCACGGCGAAGTGGTCAAGCGTGAGATCCACGAAATCTCGCCGGAAGGCTCGCCTATGCGCGCCTCGATGGTGTGGTACGACCAGCTGCGCTATCGCCTGATGCCTTACATTTACTCGGCCGCTGCCGATATCCACTACGAATCGGGCGCCATCATGCGCGCACTGGTAATGGACTATCCGCAGGACCCAGCGGTGCGCGACCTGAAAGACGAATATCTGTTCGGCCACAGCTTGCTGGTAGCTCCGGTAACTACCTATGGCGGCCGTGCGCGCGAGGTCTATCTGCCTAAAGGCAGCGACTGGTACGATTTCTACACCGGCCAGTTGCACCGCGGCGGCCGGAGCGTCAAGGTGGATGCACCGGAAACCCGCATTCCTGTGCTGGTCAAGGCTGGCGCCATCGTTCCATTTGGTCCCGTCACCCAGTACGTCGACGAAAAACCGGACGCGCCGCTCACGCTGAATGTCTACACGGGAGCCGATGGTCAGTTCACGCTGTATGAAGATGATGGCGTCAGCAATGGCTATCTGCGCGGCGAAGCCAGCCGGATTCCGTTCAGCTACAACCAGAAGACGGGCGTGTTCACCATCGGTGCACGCAGCGGCCAGTACCAAGGCATGGTGGCTAAGCGCCAGTTCAAGATCCGCTTTATCAAGCCTGGCGATTCGAGCAGCGACAACTTCGAGCTGGCCGACCGCAGCGTAGACTACGATGGGCACGCCATCAAGGTGCAACGATGAAGGCGGCGCTGCTGATCTGCGGCACCGCACTGGCCTGCACGGCCAGTGCCGCCAATGTGCGCGAAATCGTGCTCGATGCTGCGGCAGCGAGTACGCCACGCGACCATTTTGCCGATCTGTCGGTGGGCTCCGACTATCCCGGCACACTGATACGGGACGACAGTCTGGCACAGCTCAAGACCGCACGGCAGGAACTAGGCTTTCGCTACCTGCGCTTCCATGCCATCTTCCATGATGTGCTGGGCACCTACCGTGAGGTAGACGGCCAGCCGGTCTACGACTGGAGCAAGCTCGATTACCTGTATGACCAGATGCTCAAGATCGGCATCAAGCCCTTCGTGGAACTGGGCTTTACACCGTTGGCCATGCGCAGTTCGGACCTCAGCATCTTCTACTGGAAAGGCAACACCTCCCATCCGCAGCCGGATAAGTGGGTGGCGCTGATCGATGCTTTCGTACGCCACGTACAGCAGCGCTATGGTGCGGACGAAGTGCGTAGCTGGTTCTTCGAGGTGTGGAACGAACCCAATCTGGACGGCTTCTGGGAGCGCGCCGACCAGCAAGCCTATTTCGAACTGTATGCCCGTACTGCCCGTACCATCAAGGCCATCGATCCCGCACTGCGGGTGGGTGGCCCATCCACGGCAGGTGCCGCATGGGTGCCGGAATTCCTCGCCTATATGCGCAGCAACGCTGTGCCGGTAGATTTCGTCACGACCCACACCTACGGCGTAGATGGCGGCTTCCTCGATGAGCATGGCAAGGAGGATACCAAGCTGTCCGATTCGCCGGATGCCATCGTCGGCGATGTGCGCCGCGTACGCGCGCAGATGCAGGCCGCCGGACATGCCGACATGCCGCTCTACTTCACCGAGTGGAGCACCAGCTACACGCCGCGTGATCCCGTGCATGATGCCTATCTGAGTGCGCCCTACATCCTGCAGAAGCTCAAGCAAAGTGCCGGTCTGGTTCAAGGCATGAGCTACTGGACCTATAGCGATCTGTTCGAAGAACCGGGGCCGCCTACGGCGCCGTTCGAAGGCGGTTTTGGTCTGATGAATCCGCAGGGCGTGCGCAAGCCTGCATGGTTTGCCTATAAATATCTGAACCAGCTAGGCGAAGCTGAAGTGCCTACTGGCGACGCGCAGAGCTATGCCGCCCGTAGCCATGGCGCCACCCAGGTGCTGGCATGGGACTTCCAAACGCCGCAACAGAAGCTCAGTAATCGCAGCTACTACACACGGGTACAGCCGAGCAAGGCCAGTCAGCCATTGCGGCTAGTGCTCAAAGGTTATACTGCGGGCAAATACGCGGTGAGCATCTACCGCACCGGTTATCAGGCCAATGATGCGCATACGGCTTACCTGCGTATGGGTGCGCCGAAGACGCTGACCTCCGCCCAGCTAGAGCAACTGCAGACAGAGACGCGTGATCTGCCACGTACACAAGTCCTGAATGTACCGGTCAGCGGCAAAGCCACGCTCAACGTGGCGATGCGCAGCAACGACATCGTGCTCGTCAAAATCGAGCGACGCTAGGTGCGTCGCTCAGGCCAGCAGCTGATGCTGCTGGCCGTATTCACGCTGTACCAGTTCCATCAAGGCCGCCAGTCTGACACGGCGCGCATCACGCGCATGCAGTGCTTCTTCGCGCGTCAATTCCAGTAATACGGGATCGCAGCGGCGCAGCACACAGCCGGTCGCCGCATAAATGCCGCCCCAGCTCGCACCATCCAGCCGCGCCGCTTCGTGCCGCGGCGGGTTGACGCATTCGCGCCAAGCCTGCAGCCGCAGCGCCAGCGCATCCGGCAAGGCCAGCTTGCCCATATCACGCCAGAACTGGCTATCCTGCCGCGTCGAACGGGCATAGTGCAGAATCAGCCGGTCACGCTCGTAGCAGTACAGGCGCTCCTGCGCACGGTTGTATGCCGCAATGGCGTCTGCCTGGGCGGAGGCAGGACTGGCCAGCACCTGCAGTATATCCGTCAGTCCGCGTTGGATCAGCATCACTGCGGGCGCTTCGAGCGGTTCCAGCTGGCCCGCTGCCTGCCCCAGTGCGACCACATTGTGCTGCCAGAATCGGCTACGGTGACCACTGCGCAGATGTTGCAGACGGGGTTCCGCCAGCGCCGCGCCATCCAGCCGCGCTAGCAGTCTGGTACGGGCGGTCGCATCATCGCAATGCCGGCGCGAGTAGATATAACCATGTTCGCTACGATGCTGCAGCGAGATCTGCCATGCCCAGCCGGCATCCAGCGCGACCGCGATATTACAGGGCGCGGGTGTCGCGGCACTGCGCTCGGCCGGACAAAGCCAGACCGCATCGGCAGGCAGCCACTGGCTGAAATCGACAAAAGGCACTCCCAGTTCCGCGCCCAGTAGCAGTGCATCGCCGCCGCTGCAATCGATGAACAAATCCGCACATATGTTGCGACCATTGCTCAGTTGTAGCGCGCTGATGCCGCCATCTGCCCGGCGAATCGCCTGCTCCAGCCGCCCCACATTGCGGTGTACGCCGCGCAGCATGGCAAGCCGGCGCAGATAGCCCGCATATAGCTGGGTATCGAACTGGTAGGCATATTGGGCTGCCGTGCCATCCGGCTCCATGCCGGCCAACATATCGAAATAGCGCTGGCCTAAATGCTGCCAGTCGCGCAGTTCCGTTCCTAGCCGGTAGCTACCCAGCGTCGCGCGCAGGAAGTCCGCTTCGTCGATACCGACCATGCGGTGGAATTCGCGCAGGGCCGCACAACTGGCCACACCAATGCCGATGCTACACGTAGGCGCCGCCTCCACCACTTCGACCTCTACCGCGCGCTGGCTGGTGACCAGCGCCAGCGCCGCCATCCAGCCTGCCGTGCCACCGCCGAGTATGACGATGCGCTGATATGGCTGCATCAGTGCGACGCCTTGATCGCGCGACCCTGCACATCGTAGCTGGCCGCGTCGAGATGTATGACCACACTGCTGGCTTGAGCGTCGCGTGCATGCGCCGCCAGTGTGACGCGGTAGTCGCCAGCGGCAACCTGCCAGCGCTTGCTGGCGCTATCGAATGTAGCCAGCAGGCGAGGATCGACGCTTAGGCTCACGCTGGTGCGCGCACCGGCAGCCAGGCTGACTTTACTGAAGCCGCCCAGACGTTTGGGAGCTTCCCAGCGCGCCTGCACGGGCGCCACATAAATCTGCGCCACCTGTTTGCCAGCCAGTTTGCCCGTGTTACGCACTTCGAAGCTGGCCTGTAGACGGCCGTCGCGCACTTCTGCGCGCAAGCCCAACATGGCAAACTCGGTGTACGACAGGCCAAAGCCGAACGGGAACAGCGGCGTCTGCTGTTTCAGGTCGAACCATTTATAGCCGACTGCTGCGCCTTCGTGATAATCCACCTCGATGCGGGCATCGGCCTGCTCCGGATAGCCATCCAGTTTAGGGCGCGGTAGTTGCGCTTCGCTGACCGGGAAAGTCATAGGCAGACGGCCGGACGGATTGACTTCGCCGGTCAGCACGCTGGCAATAGCTTCGCCGCCCTGCGTGCCCGGATACCACGCCTCCAGCACGGCGCCCGCCTGTTCCAGCCACGGCATGGTCACGGGGCCGCCCGTCTCCAACACCACCACAGTACGCGGGTTCGCTGCCGTAACGGCATGGATCAGTGCATCCTGCTGCTTGGGCAGTGCCAGATCCGGCACATCCATGCCTTCGCCGGTCCACTGGGTGGCAAACATCAGCACCACGTCGCTGTCGCGTGCCAGGGCGGCGGCACGGGCGGGATCGCGCCCGTCATCAAAGCGCAGCGTGGCTTTGCCCAGCTTGCGCTGCAAAGCCTGATACGGCGAAGACGGATAAATCATCACGGGGCCAGGCCAGACTTTCGGTTCCAGCTCCGGTACCGCATTGCCTCCTTGCGGATACACCAGCGAGGAACCACCACCCGCCATCACGCCCTTGTCGGCATAGCCGCCTATCACAGCAATGCGGCGCGCACCATCTGCCAGTGGCAGCAGCTTGTCGCGGTTCTTCAGCAATACCATACCTTCCTGTGCGGCGTGCTGGCTGGCCGCGCCGTGTGCGCGAAAATCGATCTGCTGCGGCGCCACCGTCACTGGATGGTCTATCACGCCATGCTCGAACATGGCACCGACGATGCGCAACGCCATGTCATCCAGCCGTTGCTGCGGCACCCAGCCGTTGAGCACAGCTTCCTTGAGCGGCGGGCCAAAATAGTCGGACAGATCGAACGGCATGCCGGACTGCTGATCCAGTCCTGCATTGGCGGCCGGTATGGTGCTGTGGGTGGCGCCCCAGTCCGACATGACCCAACCCTTGAAGCCCCACTCCTGCTTCAGCACCGTATTCAGCAAGTAGCTGTTCTCGCACGCATAGGCGCCGTTCACCCGGTTATAGCCGCACATCACGGAGCCGGGCTGGCCATCTTCATAGGCCAGTTGCAGCGCCAGCAGATCGGACATGCGTGCGGCGCTATCGTCGATCTTCACATTCAGCGTAGTGCGGTTGGTTTCCTGATCATTGAGTGCAAAATGCTTGAGCGTTGCCACCACTTTCTGCGACTGGATGCCGGCTATCTGGGCGCCGACTATGCGCCCCGCCAGCAGCGGGTCTTCTCCCGCGTATTCGAAATTACGTCCATTGCGCGGCTCGCGCAACAGATTGACGCCACCGGCCAGCAGCACATTGAAGCCGAACTTGCGCGCTTCATCGCCTATCATGGCACCGGCCGCACGCGCCCCTGCCGTATCCCAGCTGGCCGCCGTACTCAGACCGGAAGGCAGTGCCGTACCTTGGCGTACGTCTGGCCCCGGCTGACTGGCCACACCCAGCCCCGCATCCGTTTCATACAGCGGCGGTATGCCCAGCCGATCTACCCCATCGATGTAGCCAGCCGACTGCGGCCGTGCGCCAGCCGGCCGCTTGCTCTTTTTCCAGTCCGAGTCTGCGCCCAGATAGCCATACACCAGCCGCAGCTTTTCATCCAGCGTCATAGCCTGTACCACCAGTGCGGCCCGCTGTGCAGCGGGAAGCTTGGCATTCATCCATGGCTGTGCAGGCGCGGGCGCATCGGCATAAGTGGTGGTAGCGCTGGCGCACAGCAGCACAGCGGCACAGATCTGGCTTAACGGGGAAGAGATTTTCATATTCGCTCGAATAAAAAAGGGGCAGCAGCGGCTGCCCGAACTACCCTTACGGGCAGAGGGAGATGTCTACGTCCGCCAGCCTGGCCGGACGATGACAGCACAGCTAAAGATTTATCGGCTGGCACTGATCAGCGCTTCGATAATGTCAACATACACGGGCACGGCGCGGCCCCGATCGAACAGGCCGGACTGATGGTTGGTCGTGTAGCCATTGTCCCAGTACATGGGCACTATGCCGCGGCTATGGGCAGCGCGCGTCATGTAACTGTCCCAGTACTTGCGCTGGCTGCCGGCGGGATCAAACTCGCTGCGCAGAATCGCCGAATATTCCCCCAGCAGCACGGGTATGCCCTGTGCGATAAAGGCTTTGCGCAGTTTCTCGAACTGCCCGTCCGTATAGGCTTCGTTAGCCCAGCCAGACGGATTTGCGGCACTGCCCCAGCGCCACACGCCACTCTTTTCATCAAGCGCAAAATCGTACGGATCGTAGTCATGCACTTCCATCATCATACGCTGTGCCGTGCTGTCATGCGGCAGCGTGGCATTGCAATTGAGAGTGTAATTGATGTTGGTATTGAAGCCCTGTACCACCAGATGGCGGCGCGCATTGTTGCCACCCGTAGCGCGCACTGCATCGATAAAGGTCTGGTTATAGCTATTCTGGACGGCGCAGTATTCGCTGGTCGGGGCGCCATAATCGCCGTCCACCATCACCTCGTTGGTACCGGCAAACAGCAGGGTATCGCCATAATCGCGGAAGCGGGTGGCAATCTGCTGCCAGAACTTGCGCGTGCGCGCCTGCGCCATGTTCTGGGCGGCGTAAGTCGGCTGCATCCAGCCGCCATCCCAGTGCAGATTGATCATCACGATTAGCCCGGCCGCACGTGCATCATCAACCACCTGCACTACCCGCTGCATCCACTGCGGGCTGATATTGTCCTGCGCGTCCGCATACACTTTCCACGAAATGGGGATGCGCACGCTGCGGAAACCGGCCGCCTTGACGGCGTCGAATAGCTGGCGGCTGGCGGGCGGATTACCCCACGCAGTCTCCTGAAACACCGTACTGCCCCAAACATAGGGATGCTTGCTATCGATTGCCTCCAGCGCGTTGCCCAGATTCCAGCCCGGCGACATCAGCGACGAAAACTGCATGCTGGTCAGCTCACGCATGGGCTCCGGCGCCGGTACGCTGCCCGCCTCGGCGGCGCATACCTGCGGCACAGGAAAGGCTGCAAGTGCCAGCGCCATGCTCAGCGCAGGTAGGAATGATTTCATCAAAGTCTCCGTTCAGGTTACGGGCGCTCTGGCGCCGCCACGGCACCGGTCCCGTATCGGCATTGCGCCAGGAACCAGTTCAATTATGGCATTGTGCGAGCCCCGCCCCGCAGCAGCAATTGCGAAATCCCGCAACTGTCCAAACGAAATTGCGCAGCGGCGGTTGCGGCGCGCCAGATTGAGTACTATCGCTACATCACTATCAGACAGGAGTTTCATCCATGCGTTTATCCCGCTTCCGCCTGCTGCCTTTGCTGCTGGCACTCAACTGGCAGGCGCACGCCCAGACAGTACAACTCGACCTGTGGCCAGAAGGTGTGCCTAACTACCGCGCCAACGCAGGCGCAGAGCAGCATGATGGCGAGCGTATCAACAATATCTCGCACCCTAGCCTGACGGTCTATCCCGCATCGATCGACCGCCCCGCCCGCACGGCCGTGATCATCTGTCCCGGTGGTGGTTATGCCTATCTGTCCTACACCCGTGAAGGCCAGCAGTACGCGCAATGGCTCTCCGGCTTGGGCGTGACGGCATTCGTGCTGAAATCGCGCCTGTCGGACTACGGCCATCCGGCGCCGCTGCAGGATGTGCTGCGCGCTATCCGCACGGTGCGCGCCCATGCTGCGGACTATGGCATTGCACCGGACCGCATCGGCGTGATGGGCAGTTCGGCGGGCGGCCATCTGGCGGCCAGCGCGGCTACGCTGTACGACAATCCGGCCGGCCGCACGGGCGCTGCGCTCGATAGCATCAGCGCACGGCCGGACTTTCTCATGCTGATGTACCCCGTGATTACCATGGCGCCAGCCACCACCCACATGGGTTCGCGCCAGGCCCTGCTGGGACAACAGCCTAGCGCCGCACAGGTGCAGCTGATGTCGACCGAGCTACAGGTCCATGCCCAGACTCCGCCCACCTTGCTGATCCACAGTCAGGATGACGATGTGGTGCCGGTCGAGAACAGCATCCTGTTCTACCAGGCGCTGACCCGCGCCCGCGTACCGGCCGAGATGTATCTGTTCGAACGGGGCGGACACGGTATGGCATTGCGCCCCGGTCTCGGTAATGCCTCGAACTGGACCAAGCGCGCCGAGGACTGGCTGGCTAGCCGCAAGCTGATCGTCCAGTAAGCACGACGCACCTGAACTGGCAAGACAGCTCAGGGCTGACTTGCCAGCATACGGGTCAGGACAGGCTGCATGGCTTCGGCCCAGATGGTATAGCCGCGCTGCTGCGGATGCAGCAAATCGGGCATCACACTGGTGCTCAGGCGCCCATCTGCGTCCAGCATCGCGCTATTCAAATTGGCAAATACCACCTTGTCGCCATCGGCCAGCGCTGCCAGTCTGACGTTAATCTGCTCGTTGATACGTCGCAGTACCGCATCCGCACCGGCTTCACGCGGGAAGATGGCCAGCAGCAGCACGCGCGTCTGCGGCAAGCGCTGGCGCAGTTCCTGCAGGATGCGCGCCACGCCCGCTGCTGTCACTTCCGGCTGATCCTGGCGATCACCCGTATTGTTAGTGCCTATCATGAGCACGGCCACCTTGGGCTGCAGGCCATCCACCTCGCCATGCTGCAGACGCCACAGCACATTCTCCGTGTGGTCACCGCCATAGCCGAGATTCAGCGCGTGGTAAGCTGCGTAATACTGCTGCCACACTGCCTTGCCATCATTTTCCCAGCCTTCCGTAATCGAATCGCCGATAAACACGAGCTCAGGCGCCGTGCCTGCTGCCAGCATCTGCTGTTTGAGGGCCAGCTTCTGTTCATGCCGCTGCATCCAGCGCGGCATTGCCCACGCCTGATTGAGCGGGCTAGGCTCGAATGCGATGCTGCGATAGTCGGGGCAGGACTGGTTAGGCTTGCCGTGCGCAACGATACGTACATTGGCCAGTGCCACTTCGCCAGCGCCATTGGCTTCCAGCGCAAACGGCACGTCTACCTTGCTGAAATCATCGCCGCCACGGGCAAAGCAGTTCAGCGAGAATGACAGGTGCTGCCAGCCTTTACCCTGCAATGCGCGCCCCGGCACAACATAGCTCAGTTTGCGCTGGCAGGCTTCACCACAAGCCATCTTGAAGTCTATGCCGCCCTGCGCCAGCTGCGCCACACGCAGATCCAGTTCCAGCGTGGCATGCGGCACCAGTGCCTGCAGATCCAGTGCTCGCGCGGGCGTCAGGCGCAGGGCCGCGTACCACGCATGATCCCATTTCAGCAGCAGTGCATTACGCCGCCCTGCCTCGCGTTGGGGTTGCACACTGGCGCTGCCACCGGCGCCGCTCAGTACCAGCGGAGCACCCGCCTGCATAGGCGCAGACAAGTCGTGCGCCACCAGCGTAACGGGCAAGGAGCCGGCTTTCTGTCCGCTGTATAGCGACAGATCGGCGCTGCCGGCATGCGCAGCAGGCAGTACGCCTACAGTCAATGCACTGACGGCCAGCAAGCGGCCCAGCAGATGCCATGGCAACGCGACGCGACGGGATAGCGGCATAATTTGGTGCAGGGTATTACGCATGGTGTCAGGCTTTCAGCTTGTGATTTTCAGGGCGAAGGCATACGGCAATGCGGGCCGCTCAGCGGGCAGATGTACCAGCAGGCCGTCTGCCTGCTGGGTGTAGGCGAGATTCTTTGTGCCGCCTATCAGTTGCACGGTACGCACGGGCACCTGGCCGCGCCGCAACTGGCGCAGCAGCACCGTGCCGTGCTCCGGCCAGCCCATGACGAAGGCATACAAGTCATTCTCCTTGCAGGTATAGCGGATATCGGCGCTGCTGAAGGCAATGCCCTGTCCTTCATTGAAGCCCTGCTTGCTCTGGCTGGCCGCAGCTTCCAGCACCGGTCCTTCGCCCGCTACCCGCCACGGACGGCTATCGTAGATGGCGGAACCGTACACGCCCATCCACTGACCGATCTCCTCCACCACCGCGCGTTCGCGCTCATCGATGCTGCCATTGCCGCGCACCGGCACGCTCAGTAGCAGATTGCCGTTCTTGCTGACCACGTCGATCAACATGTGCACCACGGTGCGGGCGCTCTTATAGCCATTCGCATCGTAGATGCGCCGGTCATAATGCCAGTTACCGATGCAGGTACAGGTCTGCCACGGCAGCGCTTCGATCTCGTTGCTCTGGCCCCGTTCGATGTCGAGCACCATGCACTGGCGCTGCTGCGCATCCAGCAGTTTGCCGTTGATCACAGCTTCCAGCCGCCCCTTGCGGGCGATGCTCAGGTTGTAGATATCGGCCGCCAGCCGCAGCCCCACATCGCTGACGGGGTGTAGCGGCAGCACGGTATCGTCGAAATACACCAGATCGGGATCATAGTTCTGCACCAGATCCATCACACGGGCACGGAACTGCTCCACATACTCGGCGCTCGGCAGCGCCACGCCGCCACGCCAGTGCCACTGCTCGTCCCAGATGCCGCTCTGCTGGGCCGGCGCGCTCAAAGGGTGATTCTGCGCATACAGCCCTTGTGGGTCCAGGCCCTGCCACCACTTGCCGGCACCATCGGTACGCTGCAGGTGGCCGTCGTACGGCACACCCGCCAGCGGCCCATGCTTGTCGGCGCCCTGCGCCACCTCGTACCATGTCCACGCATGAGCGGCATGGACGCTCACGCCGAAACGCATGCCCTGGCGCCGTGCCGCAGCGCGCCAGCCGCCGATCAAATCCTTGCACGGACCGATACGGGTCGAGTTCCACTCCGGCTGGTAGCGACTATCGTACAGATCGAAATTGTCGTGGTGATTGGCCAGCGCCACAAAATAGCGCGCACCCGCGCGGCGATACAGCGCCAGCAGCTCGTCAGGCTGCCACGCGTCCGCGCGCCAGTTGCCGATGATGTCCTTGAAGCCGTGCTGCGACGGGTGGCCATAGTGCTGCAGATGATGCTGGTAGGCTTCGCTATCCTGCTCGTACATGGCGCGCGCATACCAGTCGCCATATTCGGGCGCACACTGGGGCCCCCAGTGTGCCCAGATGCCGAATTTGGCATTGCGGAACCAGTCCGGCGTGCGGTACTGCGCCAGCGAGTCCCAGTCCGGCGTGAATTGCGCCGCGCGTTCAGGCGCGGCAAACAGATAAGGTGAGGCAGCCAGCGCCGGTATCGC
The DNA here is from genome assembly GCF_009720775.1 of Pseudoduganella danionis. Taxonomy (GTDB): domain Bacteria; phylum Pseudomonadota; class Gammaproteobacteria; order Burkholderiales; family Burkholderiaceae_D; genus Rugamonas; species Rugamonas danionis. The sequence goes on along the minus strand of NZ_WNKW01000005.1, from coordinate 164,545 downwards.
GGCGGCCAGCTGTTTGAGTATTTGACGACGTTGCATGCTGGCCGCTCCGCTTGTAGGTTTGTGCTGTCTGGCCTAGCGGCGCGCGCTGCGCGTGGCCACGTCCACCCACACGGCAAAGGTCAGGATCAGGCCTTTGACGATCATCTGCCAGTAGGCATCCACATCCAGCATGGACATGCCGTTATCGAGACTGGCCATGACCAGTGCACCGATCAGCGCACCGTGCACGGTGCCGGCGCCGCCGCGCATGGAAGTACCGCCAATGAAGCAGGCGGCAATCACATCGAGCTCACCGGCCGTACCGGCCGAAGGCGAACCAGCCGCCAGACGGGCCGTGTTGATCAGGCCACCGAGCGCGCACATCAGGCCCATCAGGCCGAAGATCCACAGCTTAATCGCACGTACGTTCACGCCGGACAGACGGGCTGCTTCCATATTGCTGCCCAGCGCATAGATGCGGCGGCCGAATACGGTCTGGGTGGCGATGTAGCTGAACACGCCCAGCAGCACCAGCAACAGCAGCACCGGCAGCGGAATACCTTCATAGCTGTTGAACAGGTAGACAAAGCCGCCCACTGCCGCCGCCGTCGCCAGCACGCGCAAGCCATCGGTCCACAGGCTGCGCAACGGCAGACGGTGCAGCGCCAGCAGGCGGCGCTGCTGCCACACCAGCAGCACATCGAGCGCCACCAGCAGCACGCCGAGTGCCACGCCCAGCGACGGCGCCAGATAGCCCTGCCCCAGCGCCGTCAGTTCCGGCGACACGGGTGCGATGGTCTGGCCACCAGATACGCCCAGCAGCACGCCCCGATAGGCCAGCATGCCGCCCAGCCCGACGATAAAGGAAGGGATGCCCGCATACGCCGTCAGATACCCGTTGAACAGACCGACCAGCAGGCCGCAGAACAACACCAGAGCCAGTGTGGCCGGCAGCGGCAGGTGGTGGCTCACATCGAGCAGCGCAGCAGCACCGCCCAGCAGACCCAGTAGCGAGCCCACCGACAGATCGATTTCACCGGCAATGATGATGAACACCATGCCGCAGGCAAGAATGCCGGTAATTGCCATCTGCCGCATCAGGTTGGACAGATTGCGCGCGGTGGCGAAATCGCCATCCGTCTTCCAGCTAAAGAAAGCCCAGATCAGCGCGATGGCCACCATCAACGCCAGTAGTTTGTATTGCGTGAACAGCTGTTTGAATTGAGTGTTTTTCATGTTTTACGCTACGCTGTATTGCTGCTGGCCGATAGCTGCGGCCAGTAACTGTTCCTGAGTCAGATTCTGATTGATGAAGTCACCGCACAAACGCCCTTCGCCCATCACCAGTACACGGTCCGAGATGCCCAGCACTTCCGGCAGTTCGGACGACACCATGATGATGGCCACGCCCTGCGCAGCCAGTTCCAGAATCAGGCGGTAGATTTCGAATTTGGCGCCCACGTCGACGCCACGGGTAGGCTCGTCCAGTATCAGCACCTGCGGTTCGGTCAGCAGCATCTTGGCCAGCACTGCCTTCTGCTGGTTGCCGCCCGAAAGCGCCGTAATCGGCAGCGCCGGACTGGCCGTTTTCAGCGCCAGCTGGCTAATCTGCTGATGGATCGCCAGCAGTTCCGCCGTACTATCAATGCGCGTCAGGCGCGCATAGCGCTGCAGTACCGATAGCGTGATATTTGCCCCCACGCCCAGATCGGGCACGATGCCATGCTGCTTGCGGTCTTCCGGCACCAGTGCAAAGCCGTGCGCGATGGCCTGTAGCGGCGTACGGTTTTCCACCTTGCGCCCGTTCAGCCAGATCTCGCCTTCCGACATGCCGCCATACGCGCCGAACAGCTTGCTCACCAGTTCCGTGCGCCCCGCACCGACTAGTCCCGCTATGCCCAGTACTTCGCCTTTGCGCAGCGAGAACGACACTTCATCGACCCGCTTGCGCGACGGCTGATCCGGGTCGTAGCAGCTGATATGGCGCGCTTCCAGCACCACCTCGCCCACTGCATGGGGAATCTGCGGATACATCTGGCTCATTTCGCGCCCCACCATCTGCGCCACGATGGTCGGCACATCCATCTGCGCCATCGGCGTGCTGGCAATATGCTGGCCGTCGCGGATCACCACCACGGTGTCGCAGATTGCTGCCACTTCCTCCAGCTTGTGCGAAATATAGACACAAGCCACACCCTTGGCTTTCAGGCCGCGTACTATCTCCAGCAGCACATCCGTCTCGGCCGCCGTCAGCGAAGCCGAAGGTTCATCCAGAATCAGCAGCTTGGCCTGTTTGTTGAGCGCCTTGGCGATCTCGATCAGTTGCTGGTGGCCGCCGCCATACTGCTTCACGGGCAGTACCACGTTTACATCGGGCAGCCTGAGTTCGCGCAGCAGCGCCTCGGCACGCTGGTTCATGGCCGGATAGTTCATGCGTCCGCCGGGCAGCGTAAGCTCGTGGCCGAGGAAGATGTTCTCCGCCACAGACAGTTCAGGCACCAGCATCAGCTCCTGATGGATGATGATGATGCCGGCTGCTTCCGTCTCGCGCACCGAATGTGCACGCAGCGGCTGGCCTTCCCACAGAATTTCACCTTCCCAGCTGCCATGCGGATAAACCGCCGACAGCACTTTCATCAGGGTCGACTTGCCGGCGCCGTTTTCGCCGCACAGGCCTATGCATTCGCCGGGACGGATCTTCAGATCAATCCCGTTGAGCGCCGCCACACCGCCAAAACGCTTGACGATCTGGCGCATTTCAAACAGATATTCCGACATGCGTAGCGCCTTATTTACCGGCCAGCTGGGCCTGAGTGTAGAAGCCGTCCTTGACCAGCAGATCGACGTTGGCAGACGTCAGCAGGATAGGCTTGAGCAGCAGCGTATCGACCTTTTTGTAGCCATTATCGATCTGTGCCTGGGTAGCAGGCTTCTCGCCGCGCACCAGTTGCACCGACAGCTTGGCCGCTTCGCCTGCGATCTGGCGCAGCGGCTTGTAGACCGTCATGGCCTGCGTACCGGCGATAACCCGGCGTACCGCCGCCAGATCGGCATCCTGCCCCGACACCGGCACTTTACCGGCCAGCTTCTGCGCGGCCAGCGCCTGTATCGCACCGCCCGCCGTGCCATCATTCGAGGCCACCACCGCATCGATCTTGTTGCCATTGGCCGTCAGTGCATTTTCCACGATGGCCATGGCTTCGGCCGCGCTCCAGTCCTTGACCCACTGCTTGCCCACGATCTTGATCGCGCCTTTATCCACCAGCGGCTGCAGGACTTTCAGCTGGCCCTCGCGCAGCATCTTGGCATTGTTGTCGGTCGGCGCGCCGCCCAGCAGGTAGTAATTACCCTTGGGTTTCAGCTGCACCAGCGCCGTAGCCTGCAGCTCGCCCACTGCCGTATTGTCGAACGAGATATAGGCATCGACGTCGGCGTTCAGGATCAGGCGGTCGTAAGAAAGTACCTTGACCTTGGCCTTCTTGGCCTGACTGACAGCATTGGCCAGCACGGTGGCGTTGTACGGTACGATCACCAGCACGTCGACGCCGCGCGCAATCAGATTTTCGATCTGCGCCATCTGGCGCTGTTCGCTGGCGTCGGCCGACTGCACGTACACCTTGGCGCCGAGTTGTTCCGCGGCGGCAACGAAAAAGTCGCGGTCACGGGTCCAGCGCTCGACGCGCAGGTCATCGATGGAGAAGCCGATTTTAGGATGATTGGCATCGGCGCTAGCCGGTGCGCTGGCACACAGCGTGGCAATGGCCAGTGCCATGGCACTCAGAACATGTTTCATTAAAGTCTCCTGTAATTGTTATCGTTGTATCTTAATGCCAGTAAGAGGTGCGAGCTAGTGGTTATGGCGCGGCATATCGTGGCCTACTGCGCGATAATTAAGCGCCAGCTCCATGCAGGCCCCAGACTCCAGCTGTCCCACTGTAGCACGGTAGATTTCCTGCCACGGCGTCTGGCTGGGCGGCACCGGTGGCACCGGCTCGCTGGCGCGGCGCTGTGCCATTTCTTCATCGCTCAGCAGCACATCGCAGCGACCCGCATGCAGATCCACCCGCACCGTATCGCCAGTGCGCAGCCAGGCCAGATTGCCGCCAGCCGCACTCTCGGGCGAAGCGTTGAGGATGGACGGGCTGTCCGACGTACCGGACTGGCGGCCATCACCCAGCGTCGGCAAGGCCGTGATGCCCTGCTTGATCAGCGCATCGGGCGGCTGCATATTCACCACTTCGGCCGAGCCGGGCCAGCCTATCGGACCCGCGCCACGGATCACCAGCATGGTCTGGGCATCGATGCCGAGTGCGGGATCATTGATGCGGGCATGGTAGTCGTCGGCGCCGTCGAACACCACCACACGGCATTCGAACACGCCTTCGCGCCCCGGCGTGGACAGATAGCGCCGACGGAAATCAGCCGAAATCACGCTGGTCTTCATGATGGCAAAGTCGAACAGATTGCCCTTGAGGACGAGGAAGCCGGCCTGCGTCTTGAGCGGCTCGGCAAACGGCTTGATCATCTCGCGGTCGTTGCTGGCGCGGCCCTGCAGATTCTGCGCCATGGTCTGCCCCGTCACGGTAGGACGCTCGCTGCGCAGCAGGCCAGCCTGCTGCAGTTCCCACATCACGGCCGGCACACCACCGGCGCGGTGGAAACGTTCGCCCAGATATTTACCGGCCGGCTGCATATTCAGCAGCAGCGGCACGTCGTAACCCACAGCCATCCAGTCCTGCGGCGTAATCTCCACGCCGGCGTGACGCGCCATTGCCATGATGTGCGGCTGGGCGTTGGTGGAACCGCCGATGGCTGCATTGACCACAATCGCGTCGAAGAAGGCCTCACGCGTGAGAATCTGCGAAGGCCGCACATCGTCCTGCGCCAGCCCGACTATGCGGCGCCCCGTTTCATAGGCGATCTGACCGCGCTCGCGGTACGGTGCCGGAATCGCCGAACAACCTGTGAGCGACATACCCAGTGCTTCGGCCAGCGCATTCATGGTCGAAGCCGTGCCCATGGTGTTGCAATGGCCGGCCGATGGTGCCGATGCCGTGGCGATCTGCAGAAACTGTTCGTTGTCGATCTGGCCAGCGGCCAGCTGGCGCCGGCCCTTCCAGATCGCCGCACCGGAACCCACCAGTTCACCATTGAACCAGCCGTCCAGCATCGGGCCGCCGGACAGGACGATGGCAGGCAGATCGAGCGTGGCGGCGGCCATCAGTTGGGCCGGCGTACTCTTGTCGCAGCCGGTCATCAACACCACCGCATCGAGCGGATAACCATGCAGAATTTCCACCAGCCCCAGATAGGCCAGATTGCGGTCGATGGCCGCCGTCGGCCGGCGGCAGTTTTCGAAAGTGGGATGGATAGGGAATTCCAGCGCAATCCCGCCCGCATCGCGGATGCCTTCGCGCACCCGCTTGGCCAGCTCCAGATGGATGCGGTTGCACGGATTGATATCGCTGCCACTCTGGGCGATGCCGATGATGGGACGGCCGGAACGCAGTTCTTGCGCCGTGATCCCGTAGTTCATGAAGCGCTCCAGATACAGCGCCGTCATGTCGATGCGCTCCGGATTGTCGAACCAGTCCTGCGAGCGGTAGCGCCGCGTTTTCTTGTCCTGCTCGCTCATGCGCAGCCTCCCAGTTGCAGTACATGGGCCGGCAGACCGGCGACGTCGCTGTGCAGCGTGAACACGGCACCCGCCAGCGGCTGCTGCGCCAGCGCGGCGGCGGAAAGATCTTTGCGCGCCGTGGTAATGAACACCGTGCGCAGATCCGGCCCGCCGAAAGCCAGCTTGGTGATGTTGGAGCATGGCATAGCGATGCTATCCAGATATTCGCCATCGGCGCTGTAGCGCTCGATCCGGCTACCGCCGAAGATAGCGATCCACACGCGACCCAGCGTGTCGACGGCCATGCCGTCCGGATGGCCACCGCGTCCGGCAAAGCGCGCGAACACGCGTTTGTCATGCAACTGGCCCGCCGCATCAAGGCGGAAGGCAAAGGTCTGCAATCCCAGCGTATCGGTGTGGTACAGCGTCGCACCATCCGGGCTGCAGGCCGGGCCATTGGTGATGATGTAGTTGCTGTCGGCACGGCGCGGCACGCCATCGGCGCCGCAGCAGTACAGCGCGCCAGTCGCCAGCTGCTGGCCGTCATCCATGGTGCCGAACCACAGCCGGCCCTGGGCATCGACATAGCCATCGTTACAGCGGTTGTTAGGCTGTTCCGGTTCGAGCGCGCAATAGTGGGTAAAGGCGCCGCTGGCCGGATCGAAATACTGCAGGCTACCTTTGAGGCCAGCCAGCCAGCGCCCATTCGAGGTGGGCGTGAGAAAACCGATTTGCGCCGGTGCGTCCCAGCTCATGCGGCGGCCACCACGCGCATCGCAGCGATGGATGCGCTGCTGCTTGATATCGACAAAATACACACTGGCGCTGGGCGCGTGCCACAGCACGCCTTCGCCCAGCGTCGCCCCCACTTCCCACAGAGCCTCGGGGGCGCTGTAATCAGGCATACTCATGCTCCGAACCATCCTGCATCCACGTAGTAATTGCGGCCGCTGCAACGGCGCGCGCCATTCGATGCAAGGAACAGCGCCATGGCGGCGACATCTTCCACCTCGACCCGCTCAGACAGGCACTGGCCCGCCAATATGCGCGCCTCCTCGTCCGGCGTATGCCACAGCGCCATCTGGCGCGGCGTGCGCACGGCACCGGGGATGATGCAGTTGACGCGTATGCGGTCCGGACCCAGATCCCGTGCGAGGCCGCGCGTCATGCCTTCGATGGCGGCCTTGGCCGTCATGTACAGGCTCAGGTTCGGCAGTGCCAGATGCCACGAGATCGAACCCAGATTCAGAATCACGCCGCCGCCATCGGCCCGCATGCCGCGCGCCACGGCCTGCGCACAGAAGAACTGGTGGCGCAGATTGACGGCCATGCGCTCCTCCCAGTAAGCCGGCGTGACATCAGCAACAGCATGGCGGTCGTCATTCGCGCAGTTATTAATCAGCACATGGATCATGCCGGCCTGCAGCTCGATCTGCGCCATCGCTTGCGCCACCGCATCCAGATCAGCCATATTGCACGGCAGGTAGACCGGCGGCTGCGGCTGCTGTGCGAGCGCGGCCACCAATTGCTGCGACGCCTGTTCGGCGATGTCGAGGAAGAACACGCGTGCACCCTGCAGGCAGAACGCGCGTACCATTTCTGCGCCTATGCCGCTACCGCCACCCGTGACCACCACCGTGCGCCCGGCCAGTTCCTGATACTGCGGATAGACCAGCGTTTTGTCCGATTGATTCATCGACTACCTTTCTACAGACCGCGTGCGGCCAGATTTTGATACAGGGCACGCAGGCCGAAAGTCCAAGGCGGCAACTGATCGCTGCGCTGCACGCTGTTCTCCAGCGTGCCTAGCGCCGGCGTCGAAATCCGCACCAGATCGCCCAGATGGTGGGTGAAACCCGCTCCGCTCGCATCGCGGTCCTTGGTCGGAGAGAACATGGTGCCGAGGAACAGCATGAAGCCGTCCGGATACTGGTGATGGCGACCACACGCATGCGCTACCAGTTCCAGCGGGTCGCGGCTGATTTCACGCATACGGCTGCTGCCTTGCAGTTCGAAGCCATCGTCGATGCCGCGGATCAGCAAACTCACTTCGGCAGCGCGGATCTGCTCGATGCCGAAATGCTCATCGAACAGGCGAATAAACGGACCGATGGCGCAGGAAGCATTGTTATCCTTGGCCTTGCCCAGTAACAGCGCGCTGCGTCCTTCGATATCGCGCAGATTCACATCGTTGCCCAGCGTGGCACCGACCACCTGACCCTGGCTGTTCACGGCCAGCACAATTTCCGGCTCGGGATTATTCCATTGCGAATCCGGATGCAAGCCTACACTGGCACCATGGCCCACGGCCGACATTGGTTGCGCCTTGGTGAACACTTCGGCGTCGGGGCCTATGCCCACTTCCATATATTGCGACCACAGGCCGCGCGCGATCAGATCGGCCTTGAGCCGCGCCGCCTGTTCCGAACCGGGGCGGATGGCCGACAGGTCGGCACCGATATGGCTCTGGATTTCCAGCCGCAGCGCGGCGGCACGCGATGGATCGCCTTTGGCGCGTTCCTCGATCACGCGTTCCAGCAGGCTGACGGCAAACGTCACGCCACAGGCTTTGACGGCTTGCAGATCGCACGGCGCGAGCAGGCTCACGTCACCATCGCCGGCCGACAGCACGGCATCCAGTGCGCCCAAGCTTACACCGTCTGCGTGGCGCACCACTTCCAGCACGTCACCGCGTTCTAGCAGTTCCGACATGGTCGCTGCCTGCGCGGTTATATCCACCAGCTGGCCGGCACGCACGGTCACCACGCAAGGCCCGATGCCGGCACGCCAGATCCGGCCTACCAGCAACGCCTGCTCACTATCTTCCGGCAATATCGCCAACTTCGCCAACTTAGCATCTGTCACTTGTTTCGTCTCCTGCGTTAGGTAATTTATTCGACGGATCAGATGTTGCCCTGTGTGACCCGCCACGGCAATTACGAAACTCACCAACGGCAGTCATGATTACGCAGAGTTACTGCAAGCTCAGACGATAGATCGTGGTCTGACGGTAAACCTGTCCGGGCCGCAGGATCGCAGCGGCCGCCTGCGGACTATTTAGCTGATCCGGGAAGCTGCCGGCCTCCAGACAAAACCCGTCGTGACGCGTGTACGGCCGTGCCGCATAGCCGCGCACACCATCGAGATTATTCCCGCTATAGAACTGCAAGCCCGGCTCGGTCGTTGCCACCTGCAGACAGCGGCCCGATCCGGGATCAACCACGCGCGCCACTTCGCGCAATGGGCTGGCACGTCCATCGGCACTGCCACGCAGGCAGAAACAGTGATCGAAACCTTGCGCCAGTTGCAGCTGTTGATCGGGCCAGCACAGGCGCGCACCTATCGCCGCTGGGCGGCGGAAATCGAACGCCGTGCCGCTGACAGAAGCGCGCGCAAGCGGGATGCCGCTCGCGTCCGTGGCCATATATTCGTCGGCATCGATCTGCAGCATGTGGTCGCCCACATCGGCTATGCCGCCGTTCAGATTGAAGTATGGATGCGCCGTCAGGCTGATCGGTGTTGCCGCGTCGCTGATGGCCTGATAATCGATGCGCAATGCACCGCGGTCATCTAGCTGGTAGCGCACGCACACCTCTAGCTGGCCCGGAAAACCCGCATCACCGGCGGGCGAAACCAGTCGCAAGGACACGCCATCGTCATCGGCCACGCCTTCCCAGCGCAACATATGGAAACCCTGCGGGCCACCGTGCAAGTGATTGCCCCTGTCGTTGACTACCGTCTGCACCGGCTGGCCATCCAGCTCGAAGCGGCCGGCCGCAATGCGGTTGGCCCAGCGCCCGATAATAGCGCCCAGATAGACCTGATTATCGCGATAAGCTTCATGCTCGGCATAGCCCAGCACCACATCGGCCTGACGGCCATACCGGTCCGGTGCCTTCCACGCAACCAGCGCTGCGCCACGCTCGCTGATGGTCACTTTCATGCCATCGGCGTTACGCAGTTCGAAGAGCTGGTCCTGCGCCTCGGCGTCGGCGCCCGTATCGGCCATGCTGTCTATCATCACTAAACAATTCCTTCATAAGTAAGCGGTGCTGCATGCCGGTCTTCTGCGGCGCGCTGCTGGTAGGCTCGCGGAGTGCAACCGAGTTCGCGCTTGAAGACCAGATGCATATACTGGCTGGAGGTGAAACCGCATCGGAGCGCCACATCGACCAGATTGCAGTCGCCATTCGACAGGATGGCGGTGGCCGCCTCCAGCCGGAAACGCAGTATCTGGTCATGCACGCTGTAACCGAGTTCGCGGCGGAAATAGGCTTCCAGCGAGGAGCGCGAAATCCCCACATAATCAGCCACCTGATCCGTCTTGATGCCCTGACAGGCGTACTGACGGATAAAGTGGCAGGCGCGCATCACATACGGGTGGCGCGTCGCTTCGTGCTTGCTGGAAGCGAGCACATTGATACCGGCCGGCGGTACCAGGATGCAGGTATTATTCAGCCGCACGCCGTGCAGCATCTGGTCCAGCAAGTGCGCCGCCGTACGGCCCATTTCCTGCGCACCTTGAATGACCGAGCTCAGCGGAATGCGCGTGAGCATGCGCGCGAGCGGATCATTGTCGATGCCTATCAATGCCACCTGTTCCGGCACGGCGATACCGGCCAGCATGCAAGCCTGCATCAACTGGCGCGCGCGTGCATCGGTGACGGCGATGATGCCGACCGGCTTGGGCAGGCTATGCAGCCAGCGGATCTGCTGTTCGACTGCCTCGTCCCACGACTGCGCGCTGGTGGCCAGGCCGCGGAAGATCTCCACATCAAAGCGCTCGCGCTGCATCAGTGCCGTAAAAGCTTTCTCGCGCTCCTGGCCCCAGCGGTTGCCGTCCGCTTCGGGCAGCGAGAACAGCGCAAAGTGGCGCAAGCCCGCTTCTATCAAGTGATCGTAGGCCAGCTTGATCAGCTTGAAGTTATCCGTTGCTACGTAAGGCACGCCGCGCGGATAGTCGGCCGGATTGGCATACGAGCCGCCCACTGCCACCACGGGAATCTTGCTTTCGGCCAGAGCCGCAGCCACGGCCGGATCATCGAAATCAGCGATGATGCCGTCGCCCTGCCACTTTTCGATGCCGGGCAGGCGCAGGCGGAAATCCTCCTCCAGAAACAGATCCCACGAACTGCGGGTGCTGGATAGGTAATCCGCAATACCAGTGATCACTTCCCGGTCAAAAATCTTATTCGCGTTAAACAGCAACGCGACGCGATGCGTTTTAGTCGTCGACATGGCGACGGTCTCCTCAACCTTGTATTTTTTATAGGTATGCCTGCATTCTGCCGTGCAAAGGCAGCAGGCTCAATTATGAAAATCACCAAATGGCCTTGCAATTATGCATGGTCACGGTTTGTTTTCTGGCAAACTTCATATGAAAATACACAAGAGATCGGACAACTGACAACAATCTGCAACAGTCAGTCGCGTATCGATAGTTTCATCCGCGCAGAAATGCAAAAAGCCGGCATCTAGCCGGCTTTTTGCACCATCTCGCAAGCGCTCGTGGCGAGCGCCACAACAGACTTACTTGACTTCCACCACGGTCGCCTTGGCGATAGGTTTCAGAATTTTTACTTTTGCTTTTTGCTTCAGCAGTTCGATGTAATCGTGCATTTCCTGCTGTGCCACGATATTGTTGATCTGATCGGCCTCCGCTTTGCGGCGCTCTTCGTCCTGCACCGCCGGCTGCTGCACTTTGCTGATGCGGTACACGCCATACCCCATGCCCGGCACGTCCACACCCACATACGCAGGCAGCTTGGTGGTGTCGGCCTTCATGATGTCCTGCATGGCCAGACCATTGATGCCTTCTGGCTTGGAGCGCGACACCAGCTTGGCTGCAGCGAAGCCGGCCGCATCGCCCGACTTCTTGAAGGCGGCCAACTTGTCGGCGCCGGCCTTGGCCGCCAGCTTGGCAGCTTCTTCCATCGTCACACGCTGACGGATAGCAGCATCTACCTCAGCCAGCGGACGCTTGCTGGCAGGCTTGAATTCGACGATACGGCCCGCCACCAGCGTGCTCGGTGCAGTTTCCACCGCTTCCGTATTACGCTTGCTGCTGATCGATTCGTTCGAGAACAGCGCAGTCAGGAACTTGGCATTGTTGTATGGCGCAGCACCAGCAGCCGGCCCCGGCGTACGGCTCACGTTGACGGCCGATTCGATCTTCAGGCCCAGCTTGTCAGCTACCGGCTTCAGGCTGTCCGCCTGTTCATATACGGTGTTCGAGAAAGTCTCGGCCATTTCCGAATACTTCTTGGCCGCTTTTTGCTTTTTCAGCACAGCCGCCACCTCAGTTTTAACTTCGTCCAGCGGCTTCACCACCGCAGGCTTCAGCGCGGTAACGGTCAGCACGTGGAAGCCATATTCCGACTGCACGGCATCGCTGATCTCGCCCTGCTTGAGCTTCATGACTGCCGCTTCCACTGGTGCTGGCAGCGCACCCTTGGTCACGATGTCGAGGTCACCGCCCTGCTCGGCCGATACGGCGTCCTCCGATTTGGCCTTGGCCACTTTGGCGAAGTCGCCAGGTGCTTTACGCAGCTCGGCCACGATGGCTTCCGCCTTGGCTTTGGCAGCAGCCACTTCAGCAGCGCTCGCGCCTTTTTTGAGTGCCACCAACACGTGCGCAGCACGGCGGCTTTCTGGCGTAGTGAAGCCAGCTTGATTGGCATTGTAATAGGCCGCCACATCGGCGTCAGTCACGCTGATCTGGCCCAGCACGGAGTCGCTATTGAACACCACATATTCGATCTTGGCCTGCTCGGGCACTTCGAAGAACTTGGCGTTCTTGTCGTAGAAGGCTTTGACCATGTCGTCGGTCACTTTGACCTGTGGCACGAAATCAGCCACAGGCAGCAGCAGTTCCTGCACTTCACGCTCTTGCGCGCCGATATCGGACAGGGTCTTTGCCACAGCGCGCGGTGCGAAGCCGGTGGCCTGAATGGCGTTACCCAGTTGCTGCAGGGTCAGATCGCGGCGCAGACGCTGGTCGTACATGCTCGGCGTCATGCCTTGTGCGGCCAGGATGGATTTATAACGTTCCATGTCGAAAGCACCTTCGCCACCGAACTGTTCCTTGATCACGCGCTGCAGCAGCGCGTCGCTCACGGTCAGGTGCGAACGCACGACTTCGGCAGCAATCGCGCGTTCGGCGATCAGTTGGTCTAGCAGATTCTGCTTGAACTCGGGCGTATCGAACATTTTCTGGTCGAACTGGGCGCCCAGACGCTGGCGATAATTATCCAACTGGTTACGCACGGCGTTATCGAATTCCTGCTGGGTCAGCGGCTTGCCATCGATTTTGGCGATCGTATTGGCGTCGTCGCCGAAGCTCTTATAACTACCGATGCCGACGAAAGCAAACGACGGCACGATGATAATCGCCAGGAAAATCTGCATCAGGCGTTGATGGGTACGAATAAATTCAAACATGGTCAGCCAATTCGGATTGAGTGGGACTTGCACATACAAAAAAGGCGAACTCGCGTTCGCCGATTCCAGTTGGCCGATTTTACAGTGCAGCCCCCTCTATAGCAAGTCTAAATCCTTGGCAAAACAGACACATTGCAACGGCCTCAAAAGAAAAGGCCCGCCTGGGCGAGCCTTCCAGATCGGCCGTGCCGAATCAGCCTTGACGGCGACGCCGCGCCACCACGCCCAGCAGGGCCAGACCGCCCAGCAGCATGCCATAGGTTTCAGGCTCGGGCACAGCCGTGACCGTCACGCGGTCCAGCAGCGCGCCCTTCTGATCAGCGCCCTGATCGATAAAGCTGAAGCCTACTTTACCCGTGCCGGTCGCCGTGTAATTCAGGGTAAAAGTCTGGAAGCCGGCCGTATCGGCCAGCGTATAGGTCTGGCTACCGCTACCGAAATTGACCATCACCGTGTCCATGCCTGCGGCACGGTGATTGCCCGCCAGATCAAAGCTCAGCGCATAGGTCATGCCATTGACCACATTGATCGAATTGGCAAAGATACCGGCCTTGTTGGTCGAACCGTCGAGGTCGATATAACGGCCATTGCCGGGTACCAGATCAAAGAAACCGGGCGCCCCGATAATATCGACCGTGCCACCGCTGACTGACCAGCCGCCATTAAAGGCGATCGAATTCAGGCCCAGTGTATCCGTATCAAAATTATCGCTAAACAATGGCGCCGCCTGTGCTGCCGAAGCGCCGAACAAAGCTGCAGCAATAACGATTTTTTTAAAACCCATAATGCACCCCCTATTAAAAATGTTCAATTAAGAACGTGGTTGACGTTCAAACATCTTACAAGGGAGCTAATAAAAGCCTGCGCACGATACGATAAGTTAATTTTCATTTCCGGATGAATAAAAAACCGGCACATTAATAATCGTAGGTACAAAAGAAAAACCCCGTAGCTAATAATTAGCTACGGGGTATCTTGTTCTTGGCGGAGCGGACGGGACTCGAACCCGCGACCCCCGGCGTGACAGGCCGGTATTCTAACCAACTGAACTACCGCTCCTATACGAGTACTGTGGTTTTGTTGGCGGAGCGGACGGGACTCGAACCCGCGACCCCCGGCGTGACAGGCCGGTATTCTAACCAACTGAACTACCGCTCCAGCAAAACACACAAGTTACTACTAACTTCTTATTACTGCATTCTACTACATCTTACTTCTTGCTACTAGCGCCAAACTGGTGGGCGGTGAGAGGCTCGAACTCCCGACCTAAGCCTTGTAAGGGCTCCGCTCTACCAACTGAGCTAACCGCCCAATTTCGCGCTTTGGTGAGCTAGCTAACATCTGCTGCTCACCGAAGTCCGTTAGTTTACAGCATCTTTCAAAGCTTTACCAGCTTTAAATTTAGGAACTTTTGCTGCTTCGATGGTGATCTCTTCCTTGGTGCGTGGATTGCGGCCGGTACGGGCAGCGCGTTCGCTCACCGAGAAGGTGCCAAAGCCGACCAGGGTGACGCTGTCGTTCTTTTGCAGAGTGGTGGTTACGCCATCGATCACCGCGTCCAGTGCGCGAGCCGCAGCCGCTTTCGAAATATCAGCGGTCGCTGCGATATGGTCGATCAATTCAGTCTTATTCAAAGCAATTCCCCGTCACAAAGGTTATATCGTTTTAGCCTGCATGCATGCATTTAACTGCATCTTGCAGGTCTGGAAAAATCTCAGGCCGTATTAAACAAGCCAGCCTGCACTTGTGTCAAGGACTGCACTATAGAAATACTACTCAAAATAACAAACGGGCACTCTAAAAGTGCCCGTTTGTGGTGTTGGCGAGAATTAATCGCCGTTTTGCCTAAGAAATGTGCTTGCGCTAATTAATGCTTCACCACATCCGTCTGGCCATCGGTTTTCGCGGCGGCTGCGGCCACCGCTTCTACCGGCGCCGTTTCCGTCAGCGGTTCAGGCAGACGCTCGAGCGCGATTTCCAGCACTTTATCGATCCAGCGCACCGGCACGATTTCCAGCTTGTTCTTCACATTGTCCGGAATGTCGGCCAGATCCTTGACGTTCTGCTCAGGGATCAGCACGGTCTTGATGCCGCCGCGCTGTGCCGCCAGCAGTTTTTCTTTGAGCCCGCCGATCGGCAGTACTTCACCGCGCAGCGTAATTTCGCCCGTCATGGCCACGTCCGCACGCACCGGTATGCCGGTGAACACCGACACCATGGCCACCGTCATGGCCGCGCCGGCCGATGGACCATCTTTCGGCGTCGCACCTTCCGGCACGTGGATGTGGATGTCGCTCTTCTCGAACACTTCGTTCTTGATGCCTAGGCGCTGGGCACGGCTGCGCACTACCGTACGTGCCGCTTCGATCGACTCTTTCATCACGTCGCCCAGCGTACCGGTGCGGATCACACCACCCTTGCCCGGCATCGACACGGCTTCGATGGTCAGCAGATCGCCACCGACTTCCGTCCAGGCCAGACCGACCACCTGACCGATCTGGTTATCTTTCTCGGCCACGCCGAAATCGTAACGGCGCACACCGAGGAATTTATCCAGATTTTTCGAAGTAACGGCGATCTTCTTGTCGGACTTCTTCAGCAGCAGCATCTTCACGACCTTGCGGCAGATCTTCGACACTTCACGCTCGAGCGAACGCACCCCGGCTTCGCGCGTGTAGTAGCGGATGATGTCGCGCAGTGCCGATTCGGCGACCGAAATCTCGTCCTCTTTCAGACCATTGTTCTTGATCTGTTTCGGCAGTAGATAACGCTGGGCAATGCTGGTCTTCTCATCTTCCGTGTAGCCGGACAGGCGGATCACTTCCATACGGTCCAGCAGTGCCGGCGGGATGTTGTACGAGTTCGAGGTCGCCACGAACATCACATCGGACAGATCGAAATCGACTTCGATGTAGTGGTCCGAGAACGTATGATTCTGTTCCGGATCGAGCACTTCCAGCAGAGCCGAAGAAGGATCGCCACGGAAGTCCGCCCCCATCTTGTCGATCTCGTCGAGCAGGAACAGCGGGTTGCGCACACCAACCTTGGCCAGCGATTGCAGCACCTTGCCCGGCATCGAACCGATATAGGTACGGCGGTGACCGCGGATCTCGGCTTCGTCACGCACGCCGCCCAGCGCCATGCGCACGAACTTGCGGTTGGTAGCGCGTGCAATCGACTGGCCCAGCGAAGTCTTACCCACGCCCGGAGGACCGACGAAGCACAGGATAGGCGCCTTCAGCTTGTCGACGCGCTGCTGCACTGCCAGATATTCGAGGATACGTTCTTTGACTTTTTCCAGACCGTAGTGGTCGCCTTCGAGCACTTTTTCAGCGTTCGACAGATCGTTGTTGACCTTGGACTTTTTCTTCCATGGCAGGCTGACCAGCGTATCGATGTAGTTGCGCACCACCGTCGCTTCGGCCGACATCGGCGACATCAGCTTGAGCTTTTTCAGCTCGGCATTGGCCTTGTCGAGTGCCTCTTTCGGCATCTTGGCCGCGGCCACTTTCTTTTCCAGCTCGTCCAGATCGGCGCCGTCTTCGCCCTCGCCCAGTTCTTTCTGGATGGCTTTGACCTGTTCGTTCAGATAGTACTCGCGCTGCGATTTCTCCATCTGGCGCTTGACGCGGCCACGGATGCGCTTCTCCACCTGCAGGATATCGAGCTCGCCTTCGAGCTGGCCCAGCAGATGTTCCAGACGCTTGGTCACGCTGAAGATTTCCAGGATCACCTGTTTCTGTTCAAGTTTCAGCGGCAGATGGGCAGCCACGGTATCAGCCAGGCGGCCGGCATCGTCGATGCCCGACAGCGAAGCGAGGATTTCCGGTGGGATTTTCTTGTTGAGTTTGACGTACTGGTCGAACTGCTGAACGATGGCGCGGCGCATCGCTTCGATTTCCGAATCGTCGCCCTGCTCGGAATCGAGCGGCGTCAGATCGGCCACGAAGTGGGCCGGCGTATCAGTAATGCGGTTGATGCGTGCACGCTGAGCGCCTTCCACCAGCACCTTGACGGTGCCGTCCGGCAGTTTCAGCATTTGCAGAATATTGGCCACGCAGCCGATTTCATAAATATCGGCAGCAGAAGGTTCGTCCTTGGCAGCGGCTTTTTGGGCGGCAAGCATGATGCTCTTGCCTTGCTCCATTGCGGCTTCCAGCGCCTTAATCGATTTTGGGCGTCCTACGAACAGCGGTATCACCATATGCGGGAAAACTACAACGTCCCGCAACGGCAATAACGGCAGTTGAGTTTGCTCAGTTAATTTGGAAGTTGTCATGGCGTACCTTATGTGAAAGCGTGTTTATGATGTGGGCGCGAAGATCCAGATCACAAGACCGTCATCGTCAATTTGTTCTTATATACAAAGAATATTTCCGAATAACGATAAAACTCTAAGAGTGATAAACAGCGCGTAAATAAAAAAGCCACGCGTGACAAACGATGCTGTCACGAGTGGCTTTCCGTTTGAAGCCTGCGTACTCTTATTGAGTCAAATTGTACCGCCTTGCCCCGCAGATGCGAAATGAAATTTGTCGAAGTGCGCGGCAAGTGTGCACAAGTTAATTAATTCTCACCAGAGGCTTTGGCGGCTTCTTCATAAATCAGCAATGGTTTCGCGCCGCTGGTAATCGTATTTTCATCGATGACTACTTTGGTCACATTGCTTTCATTCGGCAATTCATACATGGTGTCGAGCAGCGCATGTTCGAGTATCGAACGCAGGCCGCGCGCACCCGTCTTGCGGGCCAGTGCTTTCTTGGCGATCGCATGCAGAGCAGCCGGACGCACTTCCAGTTCCGCGCCTTCCATGTCGAGCAGCTTGGCGTACTGTTTGACCAGTGCGTTCTTAGGCTCGACCAGAATCTGGATCAGCGCTTCTTCCGTCAGCTCGGCCAGCGTGGCCACGACCGGCAGACGGCCCACCAGCTCAGGGATCAGGCCGAACTTGATCAGATCTTCCGGTTCCGCTTCCTGCAGCACGTCGGACGCGCTACGCTCTTCCTTGCTCTTCACGGTAGCCGAGAAGCCGATGCCGGATTTTTCCGAACGCTCGGAAATTACCTTGGCCAGGCCGTCGAATGCACCACCGCAGATGAACATGATGTTGGTGGTATCGATCTGCACGAAGTCCTGATTCGGATGCTTGCGGCCGCCTTGCGGTGGCACGGAAGCCATGGTGCCTTCGATCAGCTTCAGCAGCGCCTGTTGCACGCCTTCGCCCGACACGTCGCGCGTAATCGAAGGGTTGTCCGATTTGCGCGAAATTTTGTCGATCTCGTCAATGTAGACGATGCCGCGCTGGGCTTTCTCGACGTCGTAATTGCAGCTTTGCAGCAGCTTCTGGATGATGTTCTCGACGTCTTCGCCCACGTAACCGGCTTCGGTCAGCGTGGTCGCGTCGGCAATCACGAACGGCACGTTGAGCATGCGCGCCAGCGTCTGTGCCAGCAGGGTCTTGCCGGAGCCGGTAGGACCGACCAGCAGGATGTTGCTCTTGGCCAGTTCGATGTCGTCTTTCTTGCCCAGATGCTTGAGGCGTTTGTAGTGGTTGTACACCGCTACCGACAGGATGCGCTTGGCGGTCTGCTGGCCGATCACGTACTGGTCGAGCAGATCCTTGATCTCGGATGGCGTCGGCAGATCCGACTTGGCGCCCGTGACCGACTCGATGGCCGAAGTTTCATCACGAATGATGTCATTGCACAGATCGATGCACTCATCGCAGATGAAGACCGATGGGCCGGCGATAAGTTTCTTTACCTCGTGCTGACTTTTGCCGCAAAACGAGCAGTACAGTAATTTTTCGCCGCTGGAGGTTTTTTTGTCTGACATGGGGCTTTATCTAAGAGTTACAGTAGGATGCATAGTCGCTGGTGAAGTTGCCTAAACCTTAATTTAACTTCCCTAACACTATACATCTACCTGATATGCTACCTGAAATAAAAACGAAACGCCCGAACGATGGATCGCCCGGGCGTCTGTTTAGCAATGCTGTACTGGATGCATCAAGCCCGGTTGGTCAACATCTTGTCGATCAAGCCGTACTCTACCGCTTCTTCCGCCGACATGAAACGGTCACGATCCGTGTCTTTGGCGATCTGTTCCACGGTTTGCCCCGTACGTTCCGCCATGATCGAATTCAGACGGTGGCGCAGATACAGGATTTCCTTGGCCTGGATTTCGATGTCCGAAGCCATGCCTTGCGAGCCACCCGAAGGCTGGTGAATCATGATACGCGAGTTAGGCAGCGAGAAACGCTTGCCCTTGGCGCCAGCGGCCAGCAGGAAGGCGCCCATGGAGGCGGCCATGCCGGTGCACAGCGTCGACACATCAGGCTTGATGAACTGCATGGTATCAAAAATCGCCAGACCGGCCGATACCGAGCCACCAGGAGAATTGATGTAGAGCGAGATGTCCTTGTCCGGATTTTCGCTTTCCAGGAACAGCATCTGGGCGACGATCAGGTTGGCCATCTGGTCGTGCACAGGGCCGACCATGAAAATGACCCGTTCCTTCAGCAGGCGCGAGTAAATGTCATACGAACGCTCGCCGCGACCGCTTTGTTCGACCACCATCGGCACGAGGCCGAGCATTTCAGTGTCCAGCGCTGGATTACGGTTCATACCAGTCATTCTATTTCCTTGTGAAGCAGCATAAAGCCGGAGTTGGCATCTTACCGCATCCGGCTTTTTCTGTATTACGCTTGAGCGTTGCTTCCCATCAGCTCGTCAAAGGCTACATCCTTGGACGAGGTTTTCGACAGGCCCAGTACGTAGTTGACGACGTTTTCTTCCAATACAAGGGCTTCGACTTCCGCCAGACGACGACGGTCGCTGTAGTAGTACTTCAGCACTTCGCGTGGATCTTCGTAGCTTTGGGCGAAGTCTTCGATCTGGGCTTTTACCTGTTCAGGCTGGGCTTGCAGATTGTTTTCGTTGACCAGTTGCGACAGGATCAGGCCCAGACGTACGCGACGTTCGGCTTTGTCTTTGAACAGTTCTGGTGGGAATGGTACGTCTTTCACGTTCATGCCGCGCTGCGCCATGTCCTGACGGGTCATTTCGGCCAGACGCTCGGTGTCCTGAGCGATCAGCACTTCTGGTACGTCCAGCGTGGCGGTTTTCACCAGCGCTTCCATCACGGCTTCTTTGTTGCGTGCTTTCACACGGCCAGCCACTTCACGTTCCAGATTGACTTTGATGTCTTCGCGCATTTTAGCTACGTCGCCATCGGCTACGCCCAGCGATTTAGCGAACTCGGCGTCCACTTCTGGCAGGTGGGCCCATTCCAGTTTTTTCAGGGTGATGGTGAACGAGGCGGTTTTACCGGCCACGTCTTTACCATGGTAGTCCTCTGGGAAAGCCAGTGGGAAGGTCTTGGCTTCGCCCACTTTCAGGCCGACGGTCGCGGCTTCGAATTCTGGCAGCATGCGGCCTTCGCCCAGTACGAAAGCGTAGTCGTCCGCTTTACCACCCGGGAATTCTACGCCGTCGATCGAACCAACGAAGTCCACGGTCACGCGGTCGCCGTTGGCAGCGATTGCTTCGCCGCCGTCGCCGTGCTCGCCAGCTTCACCTTTGGTGTGGAAGTGCACGCGCTGTTTGCGCAGAATATCGATGGTCTTGTCGATTTCGACTTCCGACACGGCCGCTTTCACGGTCTCGATTTCTACGGTGGTCAGGTCGCCGATCACGACTTCTGGGTACACTTCGAAGGTAGCGTCAAAGCTCAGCACGCCTTCAGCCGAACCTTCTTTAGGTTCGATGCGTGGGTAGCCGGCAACGCGCAGTTGCGCTTCGTTAGCAGCGTCGTTGAACGCACGGCCAACTTTATCGTTCAGCACTTCGGTTTCGATCTGATAACCGTATTGTGCGGCGACCATTTTCAGAGGCACTTTACCTGGACGGAAGCCCGGTGCTTTAGCCGTTTTGGCTTGCACTTTCAGGCGCTTCTCAACTTCAGCGCGGACCTCGGTCAGCGGGAAGGAGATCGTGATACGACGTTCAAGTTTGCCCAAGGTTTCGACTGCAGTTGCCATGTAAAAATCGTCCAAAAAATTAGTAATACTGTTGGTGCGAGGAGGGGGACTCGAACCCCCACACCATTGCTGGCGTCAGGACCTAAACCTGGTGCGTCTACCAATTTCGCCATCCTCGCGGCTTGTTTGCACAAAAGCAAAGGGCGATCCGTAAGTGAAAACGGTCGCCCTTTTCCTGCGTGACCGGTAGAAATCCGCAGGAGCTTTCAACTTCAACGCGGTATTCTAACGGGTTTTTCGGCGGAATGTGGTGATTTTTATTAGCTCACCAACATTCCACTGGGTTTCAGCCCGGTTTTGCATATTTCATAGGCAAAACCGGGCTGTTTTCAGGCTTTTCCGGCCACCCCTTGGGGCTTTTTGACACGGAACCAGGCCGCATACAACGCCGGCAGGAACAACAGCGTCAGTGCCGTCGCCAGTATCAGGCCGCCCATGATGGCCACCGCCATCGGCCCCCAGAACACGGAGCGCGACAAGGGGATCATGGCCAGCGCCGCGGCGGCCGCCGTCAGAATGATAGGACGGCAGCGCCGTACGGCCGATTCCACCACCGCATCCCAGGGCTCGGCACCGCCGGCGATATCCTGCTCGATCTGATCGACCAGGATCACCGAGTTACGGATGATCATGCCGAACAGCGCGATGATGCCCAGATTGGCCACGAAGCCCAGCGGACGCCCCAGCAACAGCAGCGCCATCGCGGCTCCGGCCACGCCCAGCGGCCCCGTCAGGAACACCAGCAAGGCGCGCGAGAAGCTGTGCAGCTGCAGCATCAGCAAGGTGAAGATGATGAAGATGGCCAGCGGCAGATTGGCAGAAATCGATGCTTCGGCCGAACCGCTGTCAGCAGCCGCGCCCTTGACCCGGATGTCATAGCCGGCCGGCAGTTGCTCGCGCAGCGCCTTGAGCTTGGGTTCGATCTGGCTGGACACGGTAGGCCCCTGGATGTTGTCGCCCACGTCAGACTGCACGGTAATCGCCCATTCGCGCCCTTCGCGCCACACCACGCCCGGCTCCCAGACAAAATGCGCACGCGCCAACTGACTCAGTGCCACCGATTTGCCGCTCGCGGTGGGAATATTCGTATTGTTCAATACCGTAATACTGTTGCGTTCTTCCACAGGCTGACGGATCTGGATATCGATCAACTTGATGTCCTCGCGGAATTGACCGATGGTGGTGCCCGACAGCACGGTGTTGGCAGCCCGCATCACCGTCTGCGAACTCACGCCCAGCGCACGCATGCGGTCCTGATCCAGATCGAGGCGCAACACCTTGATGGATTCATTCCAGTTATCATTGACGCCCACCGTATTCGGGTTGGCGCGCATGATGTCCTTGACCTGATCGGCAATCGCGCGCACCTTGGACACTTCGCCGCCCGTGACACGGAACTGCACGGGATAAGGCACAGGCGGGCCGTTAGGCAGCAGCTTGACGCGGCCACGCACTTCGGGAAAATCGTGCTTGAACACGTCGACGATTTTCTCGCGTAAGGCCGAGCGCGCCTGCAGATCCTTGGGCAGCACCACGATCTGGGACACATTCGATTGCGGGAAAATCTGATCCAGCGGCAGATAGAAACGCGGACTGCCCGTACCCACATAACTGGTGTAGCTGACTACCCCATCCTGCTGACGGATAAACGCTTCGAATTTCTTCACCTGGGCTTCATTGGCCGCATAGGTCGTGCCTTCCGGCATCCACATTTCCACCATCAGCTCGGGGCGGCTGGAATCCGGGAAGAATTGCTTCTCGATGAAGTTGAAACCGTACACGCCGAGCGCAAAAATCAGCATGGACGCAACGATGGTGGTCTTGCGGAATTCCACGCACCAGTTGACCATCGCGCGGAAACGGCGGAAACCCGGTGTATCGAACAGCTCGTGGCCATGGTCGCCGGCCGCATGCGGCTTGACCTTGAGCAGCACATAACCGATGTAAGGCGTGAACACCACGGCCACCACCCAGGAAATCACCAACGCCAGCGCATTCACGGAGAACAGCGAGAAGGTGTATTCACCGGCGGCCGACTTGGCCAGACCGATGGGCAGGAAGCCGGCCACCGTAATCAGCGTACCGGTCAGCATCGGAATCGCGGTCGAAGTATAGGCATAGGTGGCAGCATCGAAGCGCGACATGCCCTCTTCCATCTTGCGCACCATCATTTCGACGGCGATGATGGCGTCGTCCACCAGCAGACCCAACGCGATAATCAGGGCGCCCAGCGAGATCTTGTGCAGATCGATGTCGAGCATGCGCATGCACAGGAAAGTCACCGACAACACCAGCGGGATGGTCAGCGCCACCACCAGACCGGGGCGCGCATCGAGGCGGAACGGTTTGCTATGCAGACCGAGTGCCACAAAGCTCACGGCCAGCACGATCAGCACGGCTTCGATCAGCGTATGGACGAACTCGCCCACCGACGCTTTGACAGCTTCCGGCTGATTGGATACGCGCTCGAGCTCGATACCTACGGGCAGCTTGGCTTTCAGCGCTGCCACCTTGGCTTCCATATTCTTGCCCAGCACGATGATATTGCCGCCCTTCTCCATCGACACGCCCAGGCCAATCACGGCCTTGCCGTTATAGCGCATGGTATTGCCGGGCGGATCCTGATACTCGCGCTTGATGGTAGCGAAATCACCGAGCCGGAAGGTGGTGCCATTGGCACGCAGCTCGAGATTTTCCAGATCTTTCAGCGTTCTGAGTGCCCCCGTCACGCGCACCTGCAGATTATCGGTCGGCGTGACCAGCACACCGCTGGCTTCCACCGCATTCTGGGTCGCGATCTGGTTGGCGATCACCTCGATCGGCACGCCGAGCTGGGCGAATTTGTGGTGCGAGAACTCGATATTGATTTTCTCGTCCTGCACGCCGAACAGCTCGACCTTGGAAACCAGCTTCACACCCAGCAACTGCTGACGCACAAAGTCAGCGTAGTCCTTCATTTCGGCATAGGTATAGCCATCGCCGGACAGCGCGAAGATGGACCCATAGGTATCGCCGAATTCATCGTTGAAGAACGGCCCTTGCACGCCGCCCGGCAAGGTGCCGCGGATGTCGCCTATCTTCTTGCGTACCTGATACCACGCTTGCGCCACCTCCTTGGGTGGTGCCGATTCGCGCAGTTTCAGCATGATGGTGGTCTCGCCAGGCTTGGAATAGCTGGTGATTTCATCGATGTCCGGCGTTTCCTGCAGCTTTTTCTCGAGCTTGTCCGTCACCTGCTCGGCCATCTGCAGCGAGGTAGCACCCGGCCAGATGGCCCGCACCACCATCATGCGGAAGGTGAACGGCGGATCTTCATCCTGGCCCAGATTGCTGTAGCTGAGCATGCCGCCTATCAGCAGCACGGCGATCAGATAACGCGTCAGCGGAATATGTTCGAGCGCCCAGCGGGAAAGATTGAAGCCGCCCTTCATTTAGCGCTCCCCGCCTGCACCGCAGCACTGGCGCTGGCCGCCGCACCAGCCCCGCCGGCGGCAGGCAGATCCTGGCCCAGTATTCTGACCTGCTGGCCCGGCTTGAGCAGATTCACGCCGGCCGTCACCACCGTCTGGCCGGCCTTGACGCCAGTGGCCAGCACGATGTCGTTGCCGACGGCGCCACCCACCGTCACCGGCACCAGCTTGACGGCATTGCGTTCCACCAGCCACACCGAAGTCGCCGATTTTTCATAGAACAGTGCCGTCAGCGGCACCTTGATCTGCGGTGCAGCCGTCTTGGCATTGAACTGCACCACGGCCGTCATGCCCAGCTTGGCATCGTCCAGCGTATCGGGGATAGTGACCTTGACAGTATAAGTACGGGTGGCCGCATCGGCCACCGGAGAAATTTCGCGAATCTTGCCCGGCACCGAACGCTGCGGATCAGCCCACAGGCGGATCTGCACATCGGACACGCGGCGCAGGCTATCCACCTTGTCTTCCGGCAGGCCGATCACGACTTCCTTTTCGCCCTGTTTGGCCACCCGCACCACGGGCGTACCGGCCGCCACCACCTGCCCGACTTCCGCATCCACGGCCGTCACCACGCCATCGATATCGGCTACCAGCGCGCTGTAGCCTGCCTGATTGGACTGGCCACGATAAGCGGCATGGGCAGCATCGACATTGGCTTGTGCGGCCTTGAAGCCGGCATCCTTGGCATCGAGCACGGCAGCACTGACGAAGTTCTTGGCGCGCAATTCCTGGTAGCGCTTGAGTTCAGCCTGGGCCAGATCACGATTGGTTTCCGCCGAGCGCAGTCCGGCCAGTGCCTGGGCCTGGGCCAGCTGCAAATCCTGCGGGTCCAGCTGCATCAGCACCTGGCCTTTTTTCACCACCGTACCTACATCAACCTTGCGCGCGACGATTTTGCCGCCCACGCGAAAACCGAGGCGGGACTCTACTCGGGCCCGGACTTCGCCAGAAAATTCGGCATCGACGGCCACATCATCGGCGGCCAGCACCATGGCACGCACAGGGCGCACTTCTTCCGTCTTCTCGGCAGGTTTGGAGCAGCCCGCCAGCACGGCGACCGCAAATGCAACAATAGTTAGGGGGTAGATCTGGCGCAGTCTGGTGAAGGCGGTCACGGTTTCTTCCTTTAGCTTGCTCTGGAGTGTAGATGGCACTAAGATTACGATTTGGAAATTAATGACTTTCCGTTAATTTATTATAAGCCGAGCCCATCTGTTTGCAAATGACTTTGGCGTCATTAATTTTAAATTCTGCTTTTAGGCTTCGCTTTTATGTCGGTTGACCACTACGAAAATTTTCCCGTTGCCTCAATTTTGTTGCCCGGCCGGCTAAGGCCCGCTGTTGAAGCCATCTATGCCTTTGCCCGCAGTGCCGACGATCTGGCCGATGAAGGCGAGGCTACGCCCGAGCAACGGCTGGCCGAT
The DNA here is from genome assembly GCF_009720775.1 of Pseudoduganella danionis. Classification (GTDB taxonomy): domain Bacteria; phylum Pseudomonadota; class Gammaproteobacteria; order Burkholderiales; family Burkholderiaceae_D; genus Rugamonas; species Rugamonas danionis. The sequence goes on along the minus strand of NZ_WNKW01000005.1, from coordinate 138,574 downwards.
CTGAACGCTTACGAGGCGGAACTGGCCCGCATCGATGCGGGCGCCGATAGCGACGAGCCCATGTTTGCCCGCCTGGCCGCCACCATCCGCCGTCATGAACTGCCGATCAAGCCGTTTTATGAACTGCTGTCCGCCTTCAAACAGGATGTGTTGGTCAGCCGCTACCAGACGTATGACGCCCTGCTCGACTACTGCTCGCGCTCGGCTAATCCGGTAGGCTACCTGATGCTGCACTTGTATGGCGCCGCTGATGAGGAGAACGTGCGCGATGCCGATGCCATCTGCACCGCCCTGCAACTGATCAATTTCCTGCAGGACGTGGCCGTCGACCTGCACAAGGAACGCATCTACATTCCGCTGGAAGACTTGAACCGCTACGCCATTTCGCCGGCCGCGCTCGATCATCCGAGTGCGCGGCCGCGCTGGCGCTCGATGATGAAGTTCGAAGTGGAACGGGCCCGTGCCCTGATGCTGAGCGGCGCGCCGCTGGCCCTGCGCCTGAAAGGCCGCATCGGTTTCGAGCTGCGCATGGTAGTACAGGGCGGCCTGCACATCCTCGACGCCATCGAAGCGGCCGAGTACGACGTGTTCCTGCACCGCCCCAAGCTGGGCAAGCGCGACTGGCTGCGTATCTTCTGGGCGGCCGTGCGCATGAAAAAGCAGATGCGCCTGATGTATGGCCTGGCCTGAAGCCCCACAGGCCAGTCCATAACCGATAGAATAGCGGCTTCAAAGTCATTCTTGCTTTTTTATCCATGTCTCCCGACGACTACTGCCAGCAAAAGACCGCACAAAGCGGCTCCAGTTTCTACTACAGCTTTCTGTTCCTGCCGCCGGAACGTCGTCGTGCCATCACTGCCCTGTACGCTTTCTGCCGCGAAGTGGATGACACCGTGGATGACTGCACGGATGAATCGGTAGCCCGCATCAAGCTGGCCTGGTGGCGCAAGGAAATCGCCAATATGTATGCGGGCCAGCAGAGCCATCCGGTTACGCTGGCGCTGCAACCCCATCTGGCCCAGTACGATCTCAAGCAGGAACACTTGCAAGCCATCATCGATGGCATGGAAATGGACCTGAACCAGACCCGCTACCTCGATTACGCCGCCCTCAGCAAATACTGCTGGCATGTGGCCAGCGTGGTGGGCATCCTGTCGGCCAGCATTTTTGGCGCGACGCGTCCGGAAACCCTGCGCTATGCGGAAAAGCTGGGCCATGCTTTCCAGCTCACCAACATCATCCGCGATGTGGGCGAAGATGCGCGCAAAGGCCGCATCTACCTGCCCATCAACGAGCTACAGCAATTTAACGTCACTGCCGCCGACCTGCTCAACGCGCGCCACAGCGAGAAATTCGAGCAGCTGATGGCCTTCCAGACTGCCCGTGCTCAGGCTGCCTACGATGAAGCCTTTGCCCTGCTGCCCAAGGAAGACCGGCGCGCCCAGCGGCCCGGCCTGATGATGGCGGCCATCTACCGCACCCTGCTGACGGAAGTGGAAGCGGACGGCTATCACGTGCTGACCCAACGCATCTCGCTCACGCCCATCCGCAAACTGTGGCTGGCGTGGAAGACCTATATCCGTGGTTAAGCCCGTAGTGGAACAACGCGGCAGCGGCGCAGCGGGCAGCAAGCCGGGTGCGCCTGCCGTGGCCGTCATCGGCGGCGGCTGGGCCGGCTGTGCTGCCGCCGTGGAAGTGGCCAGCGCCGGCTACAAAGTCACGTTGCTGGAAGCTGCGCGCACGCTGGGCGGGCGGGCCCGCCGCATCGAAACGGACCGGCGCCAGCTCGACAATGGCCAGCACATCCTGCTCGGTGCATATGGCGCCACGCTGAGCCTGTTGCGCCGCCTGGGCGTGGACGCCCGTCAGGCCCTGCTCCGCCTGCCCCTGCAGATGCGCTACCCGCCTGCTAGTGGCGGCATGGATTTCATCGCGCCGCGCCTGCCCGCGCCGCTGCATCTGGCCATCGCGCTGCTGCGCGCCCAGGGTCTGAGCCGCGCCGACAAACTGAGTCTGGCACGCTTTTCCAGTACGGCGCGCTGGGCTGGCTGGCAACTCGATCAGGATTGCAGCGTCAGCGAACTGCTGCAGCGCTGGGACCAGACCGAACAACTGATCCGGCTCATGTGGCGCCCGCTCTGTCTGGCAGCGCTGAACACGCCGCCCGAACGCGCGTCCGCACAAATCTTCCTGAATGTGCTGCGCGACAGTCTGGGCGCGGGACGCAGTGCGTCCGACATGCTGCTGCCGCGCTACGACCTGTCGCGTTTGCTGCCGGAAGCGGCAGCCAGCTATATCGCCGAGCGCGGCGGCTCGGTCCGCACGGGCGCCAGCGTCAAGGCCATACGCAACATCGAAGGCCGGCTGTGGCAGCTCGATATCAGCGGTGCCGCCGTGGGTGGCAACTGGAGCACTTATTTTTCCCATGTGGTGCTGGCCACGGGCGCCAGCCAGGCCGCCGGCCTGCTGCACGCCATCCCAGATTGCGACACCAGCGCCATCTGCCAGCAGCTCACGGCACTGGAGCCGGAAGCCATTACCACCTGCTATCTGCAATACGACGCGGATGTGCGCCTGCAGCAGCCGTTCTACGCCCTGCTCGACGATGCCAGCCAGCAGCACTGGGGCCAGTTCGTGTTCGACCGTGGCCAGCTCGACACCGAGCAGCAAGGCTTGCTGGCCGTGGTGATCAGCGCCGCCGCCAACGCTGCCGCCCTGCCGCAGGAAACGCTGGCGCGGGCCATCGCGGCGCAACTGGCCAGCAGCCTGCAGATGCCGCAATTGCAACAACCGGGCTGGTTCAAGGTCATCACGGAAAAACGCGCCACATTCGCCAGCAGCCCCGGCCTGCAGCGCCCGCCCAACGCTTCCGGCCTGCCCGGTCTGCTGCTGGCGGGCGACTACACGGCCGGCCCGTATCCGGCCACGCTCGAAGGTGCCGTACGCAGCGGGCTGGCGGCCGCACGGGCCATCACGCTGGGCTAGGTGGCTACCGTCTGGGTAGCGAATTCTGTCGTCTATTCCTGTATTTCTGCATTTCATCACATGGACATGGAAACTGGACGGGCATCTCGATAAAGTAGCACCATAGGCCATATTGCAAACGATTGCTACGCACCACGAAGACGCTATGAACAAGCAGGCATACCTCGAACAACTCAGACTCGCGCTGCAGGGCCTGCCACCCCATACGGTGGCGGCCACGCTGGCCGACTATGAACAACGGTTTATCGACGGGCTGGTGGCCGGCCGCAGCGAGAGCGAAATCTATCAGGAACTGGAGCCGCCACGCCAGGTCGCCATGGCCCTGCGCACGGCCGCCCATCTGGACGCCCAGCTCAATACTGCGCCAAACGGCCAGCCGGCCGCCGACGCCGCCCCCAGGAAGCGCCCCTTCCATGCACTGCGCATGCTGGGCTCGCTTATCGGACTGGCCCTGTTCAACCTGTTCATGGTGATCCCGGCCGCCGTCTACGCCTGCCTGCTGGCCACGGTCTATATTTCGGCCTTTGCTTTCTACATAGGTGGCATTGCCCTGGTTTCCAGTGGCCTGTCGGGCCAGAACGAACTGGCACTCGAAGGCCCGCTGCGCCATGTGATGGCCTACACCAGCAGCCACTTCGATTCCGACCAAGAACAACAGGCCGGCGAAGGCTGGCGCATGTCCATCGATAGCATGGGCGTGCAACTGCATCAGGATACGGAATCGCCGCGCAGCCAGAGCGCGGACGACAATCTGAGCCGGGGTGGCCGTCTGCTCAACCGGGCCGAGGCCGTCGCTGCGGGTGACCTGCACATCACCACTGATTTCGATAGCGGCGCGCGCACCACCCAGAGCCTGATCGGCTTCGGCCTGATCCTGGGCGGCATAGGCTTCTGCCTGCTCGGCGTGGTGCTGAGCCGCTACACCCTGATCGGCCTGAAACGCTATGCCGCCGCCAACCTCTCGCTACTGCGCGGCCAATAGGAAACCTGTCATGCGCTCACTGCTTAAAATTGCGACCAGCCTGCTGTTACTGGCGTTTGTGCTGATCGGCATCAGCTACACCATGCTCAAGGCTTATGGCACGACCAGCCCCGCCAGTTCAGCCGGACGCGCGCTGGCCGGCGAGACCCGGCCTATCGACGGCATGGCCCATACGGTCGAAATCAACGGCCCGATCGACCTGATCCTCACCCAGGGCCAGCCGGCCAGCCTGAAAGTACGGGGCGAGCAGCGTTCGCTGGCGAATATCGAAACCATACAGGATGGCAGCGACCTGCACATCGGCACCAAGGGCATGCTGCTCAACCCGCGCCACCGCTTGCGTGTGGAGCTGGTGCTGCCCGATCTGCAGGAACTGGTGGTCAACAGCAGCGGCGAAACCCGCGTGCAGGGCTTTAGCGGCGACAAGCTCGAGCTACAGCTGCACGGTTCGGGCAATCTGGACTTCAGCGGACGCTACCGCACGCTCACGGGCGGCATCCATGGCAGCGGCCATCTGAATCTGAACACGGGCAATAGCGATCATGTTGCACTGGAAATGATAGGTTCCGGCACGTTGACGGCAGCCGGTAGCTGCAAGGATCTGAATGCCGAAGTGACAGGGTCGGGCGACCTCGATGCGCGCCATCTGAGTGCCGACAAAGTGGTGCTGAACCAGCGCGGCTCGGGTGGCAGCGTGGTGTTTGCCCGCCGCAGCGCCGACCTGACGCTGCGCGGTAGCGGCGATGTACAAGTTCTGGGCCGGCCCGACCAGCGCACGGTGGACCGCAACGGTTCCGGCGACGTACGCTGGGAATAGCCAGGCTAGCCCGGCTGGCGCGCCGCCAGCCATTGCAGCACATCGCGTGCTGCAGTCTGCCCGCCGGCCAGACAGGCGGTCAGCAGATAGCCGCCCGTGGGCGCTTCCCAATCCACCATTTCACCGGCCACGAATACGCCGGGCAAGGCCGCCAGCATGCAGCCTTGCAGTGCCTGCCAGCGCACGCCGCCGGCGCTGCTGATGGCTTCATCAATAGGCCGCGGCCGTTGCAAGCGTAGCGGCAAGTGCTTGATGGCCTGCGCCAACATCGCCGTATCGCCGAACGCTTCTTTGCTCAGGCATTCGCGCAGCAAACCTGCTTTGACCCCCTTGATACCGAGCCGGCTTTGCAGATGACTGGACATGGAGCGCGCGCCGCGCGGCCGCTGCACTTCATCCAGCACGCGCCCGGCGCTCAAATCGGGCAGCAGATCGAGATAGATGGTGGCATGGCCATCCGTATTAATCTGTTCGCGCAGCGCCGCGGACAGTGCGTAGATCAGACTGCCCTCTACGCCACCGGCCGTAACCACAAACTGGCCTTGACGGTAAGCCATGGCACCGTCAGCCGTACGGGCGGCTATCGCCACCGTGGTCAAGGGCTCACCCGCATAGCGCTCGCTGAAGTGGCTGCTCCAGTCCACATCGAAGCCGCAATTGGCCGGCTGTAGCGCTGCCACAGCCACGCCGCGCTGGGCCAGCAGTGGCAGCCAGCTACCATCCGAACCTAGCCGCGCCCAACTGCCGCCGCCCAGTGCCAGCACCACGGCATCGGCCTGCACCAGCACTTCGCCCTCGGGGCCTTGCAGCAGCAGAGCACCATCGCGCCAGCCCAGCCAGCGGTGGCGCATGTGGAACTGCACACCCGCTACACGCAGACGGTGCAGCCAGGCGCGCAGCAGCGGCGCTGCTTTCATATCAGTGGGGAATACCCGGCCAGAAGTACCGACAAAGGTCTGCAGACCTAAGCCGTGCACCCAGTCGCGCACGGCCTGCGGGCCAAAAGCATCGAGCATGGGACGCAGCGGCGCCGCGCTGGCGCCATAACGCGTGACAAACTGGGCATACGGTTCGGCGTGGGTAATATTCATGCCACCGCGTCCGGCCAGCAGAAATTTACGGCCTACCGAAGGCATGGCATCGTACAGATCGACCTGCACGCCGGCCAGCGCCAGCTGCTGAGCAGCCATCAGGCCGGCAGGCCCGCCGCCGACCACGGCCACCCGCTTGCCTGCCGAGCTAGCCGCGTGGGCTGCCTGCTGCACCATTCAACCGCCCGTCACGGGCGGGAAGAACGCCACTTCTGCGCCATCGTTGAGGGCCGTCGCGGCATCGCACATAACCTGATTGCAGGCCATACGCAGGGCCGGATTGCCCAGCGCCTGCTGCCACACGTCGCCGCGCGCAGCCAGATGGTCGCGCAGCGCGCCCACGGTGGCCACGCCGGCCGGCAGTTGCAACACTTCGGACGAAGCACCCAGCGCTTCACGCACGCTGGCAAAGAATTTTACGGTGACGGACATCAGTACATTAACTCGCTAAACGGTATAAATCGCACGCTATCACCGCGTGCTATGGCCTGGCCGGGCGGATTGTCGACCACCCCATCGCCCCAGACAGTCGACGTCAGCACGCCGGAACTCTGGTTGGAAAAGCGTTCCAGCCCGCCTTCGGCATTCAGGCGCACGCGCAGGAACTCGTTGCGGCGGTCGGCCTTGGGCCAGTCGAAATCGGCGCGCATGGTGTAGGCGCGCGGTGCCAACCCGTGCTGCACACCCTGCAGGCGCAAGATGAAGGGCCGCACAAACATCAAAAAAGTAATAAAGCTTGAGACGGGATTGCCCGGCAGGCCCACGAAGAAGGCCTGTCCGACTTCGCCGAAAGCCAGCGGCTTGCCCGGCTTGACAGCAATCTGCCACATATTCAGCCGCCCTTCCGCTTCCACGGCCGGCTTGATATGGTCTTCCTCGCCCACCGACACGCCACCCGAAGTGATGATCAGATCATGCGCCTGGGCCGATTCGCGCAGCACGGCGCGGGTTGCAGCCAGCGTATCGGGCACAATGCCGAAATCGCTGATTTCGCAGCCCAGATTTTCCAACAAGGCGCGGATGGTAAAACGGTTGGAATTGTAGATGGCACCGGGCGCCAACGGTTCGCCCGGCATGGTCAGCTCGTCACCGGTAAAGAACACGGCCACACGCAGCTTGCGCCGCACGGCTAGCTGCGCCAGCCCGACGGATGCGGCCAACCCCAGTTCCTGACTGCGCAAGCGGGTACCAGCCGGCAGGATCACGGCACCATCGCGGATATCTTCGCCGGCACGGCGTATCCACTCGCCCGCCTTGGGCGTGTGCTTGACGGTGACTACGCCATCCTTGAACTCGCACTGCTCCTGCATCACCACGGCATCGGCACCGGCCGGTATCATCGCGCCGGTAAAGATCCGCGCAGCCGTCCCTGCTGCCAGTTCCGTGCCCACATGGCCGGCCGGGATGCGCTGGGAGACGGGCAAACTGGCGCTGCCGCTGGCGCAATCGGCCGCCCGCACGGCATAGCCATCCATCTGGGTATTGTCCATGGCCGGCACATTCATGCCGGACACCTGCGCTTCGGCCAGCACGCGGCCGTTGGCGGCCAGCGTGGACACGCTTTCCACCCCGTCCACCACGCGGGCGGCCGAGGCCATCAACTGCAAGGCTTGGCTGACGGATAACATGGCTGGGGGCTGGTAGCTGCTCATGCGGGTATCCCGATTACAGGCCGGTGTTGGCCGCGATATAGTCTTTGAGCTTCTGCACATCGACCGGCATCACCACGAATTTCTGCGGCAGTTGTTCGATGTCCTCGAAGCCGGCCGGACGCTCGGCATCCTGACCCAGCGCTTCCAGTATGGTTTCGTTGAACTTCGCAGCTAGCGCCGTTTCCAGCACGATCATGGTCACGCCCGGTGCTATGTGTTCGCGCGCCACCTTGATGCCGTCTGCCGTATGGGTGTCGATCACGATGCCGTAGTCGTCGGCCACATCGCGGATCGTGTCGAGACGGTCGGCATGAGTGGATTTGCCCGATTTGAAGCCATATTTGGCCACCAGCTTGAACTCGTCGCCATCGCTGCCCGGCTTGCCGGACAGGTCGAAGCCGCCATGCGTTTCCACTTTCTGGAACAGCGCGCGGGTACGGTCGCCATCGCGGCCCACCAGATCGTAGATGAAGCGCTCGAAGTTGGAGGCCTTGGAGATATCCATCGACGGGCTGCTGGTGTGATAGGTCTCGGCCGATTTGCGCACACGGTAGACGCCGGTGCGGAAGAATTCGTCGAGCACATCGTTTTCATTGGTGGCCGCCACCAGCTTGTCGATCGGCAGGCCCATCATGCGGGCGATGTGGCCCGCGCAGATATTGCCGAAGTTACCCGACGGGACGGTGAACGAGACTTTCTGATCGTTCGAGGTGGTGGCCGACAGATAGCCGCGGAAGTAGTACACCACCTGCGCCACCACGCGGGCCCAGTTGATGGAATTGACGGTGCCGATCTTGTAGCGGCGCTTGAATTCCAGATCGTTGGACACGGCCTTGACCATGTCCTGTGCATCATCGAACACGCCTTCGAGGGCGATGTTGTAGATATTCGGGTCCTGCAGGCTGAACATCTGGGCCGTCTGGAACGCGCTCATCTTTTTGTGCGGCGACAGCATGAATACGCGCACGCCCTTCTTGCCGCGCATGGCGTATTCGGCCGCGCTACCCGTATCGCCCGACGTGGCGCCGAAAATATTGAGCTGCTCGTCCTGCTTGGCCAGCGCGTATTCGAACAGATTGCCCAGCAACTGCATGGCCATGTCCTTGAAGGCCAGCGTCGGGCCGTTGGACAGCGCTTGCAGCACCAGCTTGCTGCCGTCCGCACGTTCTTCCAGCACGCGCAGCGGCGTGATCTGGCTGGCTTTCTCGCCAGCGCGGGTGTTTTTGTAGACTTCCTTGGTATAGGTCTTGGCCGTCAGAGCGCGCAGATCCGCTTCCGGTATATCGGTGGCAAACTTCTTGAGTATCTGGAAAGCCAGATCCGCATACGACAGCTCGCGCCATGCGTTGAGCTCGTCGCCCGTTACCTGCGGATAGGCAGTCGGCAGGAACAGGCCGCCATCAGCGGCCAGGCCGCCCAGCAGAATATCGGAGAATTGTTGGGTAGAGGAAGCAGCGGCCGACGCGGCGGCGCGGGTAGACACGTATTGCATAGGTAGGAAAGTCCGGTTGAGCTTACGGCAAATTGGCAGAACGGTACACAGCGAGCGGTTATTATAGTGCGCCCGGGGCCTAGCCGTGAAATTGACGTTGTATTATCTGCAGCGCAACTCCGCAGAATGCTGGCAATTTGTTACTTGCAGCCCCTATACTAAGGGTTGCGCACTCCTGTTCAGCTTGCTTTCGACCCCCAATGCCCGTGTCAGACAACCGCCAGCCGCCGCAATTTACCAGCTTCCTCAACTATTGCGTTGGTCTCATTATAGTTGCCGCACTGACATTTGTAGCCTATGTGTGGACAGAAAAGCGCATCGACCGAGCCAATGAGCGGCGCTTCCAGTCGCAATCACTGGTAGAAGAACTGCGCCACTCGTCCGATGACCTGACGCGCATGGCACGCAGCTACATCATCACGGGCGAGCCGCATTTCCGTACCCACTATCAGGAAATTCTCGATATTCGTGATGGCCGTCTGGCGCGCCCGCAGCGCTATGAAGACGTGTACTGGGATCTGGTGCTCGATGGCGAGCACCGGCCGCGCCCGTCGGACGCGGCCGTGCCGCTGCTGGACTTAATGCGAGCGGCCGGTTTCACCGATCAGGAAATGGAACTGCTGGCCCAGTCCAAGCGCGAATCGGACCGTCTTTCCACCATAGAGCGCAATGCCATCGGCATACGCGACCGTAGCGATGTCAGCCCCGAGGCGCTGCAGCAGGCCATGCTGATGCTGCACAACCAGTACTACCACCATGCCAAGGCACGCATCATGTCGCCCATAGGCCAGGTCAGCTACAGCGTCGAGCAGCGCACCCGCATGGAAGTCAAGCTGGCCGCCAACGATGCGCTGCTGGCCCGCATCGTATTCGGCCTGAGCGCCGTCGGCCTGTTGATCATGCTGTGGCGTACCAAGCGCAGTCTGGACACGGCACTCGGCTGCAAGGTCGACCAGCTGCAGCTCAGCATCAGCAGGCTGGGCAAGGGCGAACTCGATGCGCCGCTACTGGTGCCGCCCGCTTCGCGCGATACCGTCTGGGGCTGGCTGGGCGAAATGCAACGCAACCTGTCCCGGCTGGAACAGGAACGGCGCGCTGCACAGGAGCGCACGCACCGCCTGAGCCGGCTGTACATGGCCCTGAGCCAGTGTAACCAGGCCATCGTGCGCTGCCGTTCGGAACACGAATTGTTCCAGCATATCTGCGACGCCATCGTCTCCCATGGCGGTATGTCGATGGCCTGGATAGGTGCCGTCGACAATGCCCTGCATACGCTGGCACCACTGGCCTGGGCCGGCGCCGGCACCAAATATGTGGAACAGGCCAAACTGTCGCTGAGCGCCGATTTGCCGGAAGGCTGCGGGCCCGCCGGGCTATCCTACCGTAGCGGCGAACCCTACTGGTGTCAGGACTTCATGCATGCCGAAGAAACCGCCATCTGGCATAGCCGCGCTGCCGAATTCGGCTGGGCCGCTTCCACCGCCATTCCGCTGCGCCGTCAGGGCAAGGTGGTGGCCATCCTCTCGGCCTATTCGGAAACCCGCAACGCGTTTGATGAAGATGCCCAGAACTTGCTGATGGAAATGCGGCTCGATATCGAATTTGCACTGAAGAATTTCGATCACCAGCAGGCCCGCAAGCACACGGAAGAAAACCTGCGCAAGAGCGAGCAGCGGCTGCGCACCATCATCGAAACCGAGCCCGAGTGCGTGATGCTGATCGATGCCGCTGGCCAGTTCCAGGATATCAACGCAGCCGGCCTGCGCATGCTGGAGGCGGCCAGCCTGGAACAGCTGCAGCAAAGCACGCCTGAGCAGCTGATCCTGCCTGAGTACCGTGCCGCCTTCGCCACGCTGCTGCAGCGCGTGATGGCCGGCGAAAGCGGCCACCTGGAATTCCGCATACAGGGTTTGCAAGGCGTGCAGCGCTGGCTGGAAACCCATGCCGCACCGATGGACAACGCGCAGGGACAGGAACGCATGTTGCTGGGGATTACGCGCGATGTGACGGAGCGCCGGCTAGCCAACGAGCGCATCCAGTATCTGGCCCACTTCGACGCCATGACGGGACTGCCTAACCGCACCCAGCTGCAGGAACATGCGCACATGGCACTGGCTCTGGCGCGCCGTCAGCACAGCACGCTGGCGCTGCTGATGCTCGACCTCGACCACTTCAAGGATATCAACGATTCGCTGGGCCACAGCGTGGGCGACCAGCTATTGTGCGAGCTGGGCCAGCGCCTGCGTTCGGCCATGCGCGAACAGGATATGGTGGCCAGACTGGGCGGCGACGAATTCATCTTCGTGCTGCAAGGCTTGAACGAGGATGAAGTGGCCAGCGTGGCACAAAAGCTGCTGGACCTGAGCATCCAGCCTTTCCGCATCGGCAACCACGATCTGAAAGTAACGGCTTCGCTGGGTGTGGCCACCTACCCGGCCGACGGCGACGATATCGAAACCCTGCTGCAACGCGCCGATGCGGCCATGTATCAGGTCAAACGCACAGGCCGTCAGGGCATACGCTTCTTCACCAGCGCCATGCAGCAGCGCGCCGCGCGCCATCTGCAACTGGTGAATGCGCTCCGCTACGCGATCGAACGCAAGCAGCTACACGTGGTGTACCAGCCACAGGTAGCACTACGCGAACGCGCGATTATCGGCGCCGAAGCCCTGCTGCGCTGGGAGTCGCCTGAGCTGGGCAACGTCTCGCCGGCCGAGTTCATTCCGGCCGCCGAGGAAAGCGGGCTGATACAGAGCATAGGGGCTTGGGTGCTGCGCGAAGCCGTGCGTCAGGCTGTTAGCTGGCGCGCCGAAGGCCTGCCGCCCATCACCATGGCCGTCAATCTGTCAGCCGTGCAGTTCCGCAATACCGACCTGCCCAAGTTGATTACCCGCATACTGCAGGAAGAAGGCTTGCCGGCCGAATATCTGGAGCTGGAGCTGACGGAAGCCGTGGCAGCCAACGATCCACAAGGCGCCATCGCCATGATGAATAATCTGCACGAGCGCGGCGTGCGCATGTCGATCGACGATTTCGGTACGGGCTATTCTTCGCTGAGCCACCTGAAGAAATTCATGGCCTACAAGCTCAAGATCGACCAAAGCTTTGTGCGCGACATCACGACCGATGCCGAAGACCGCGCCATCGTCAATGCCATCATCCAGATGGCACGCAGCCTGGGCATGCGCACCATCGCCGAAGGGGTGGAAACCATAGAGCAGCTCAGCTATCTGCACGAGCATCATTGCGATGAAATCCAGGGCTATTACTTCAGCCGTCCGGTCGCTGCCACGGCCTTCCGCCAACTGCTGCTCGATGGCGCAGCCCGCGCCTTCAAGCATCCAGTCTGAACCCGACACAGTGCGGGCCGGCAGGCTGTCCGGCCACGCGCGCTTGCGTCTGCCCTAGCAGGCAGCGTGGTTAACGGTGATGACGTGGATGGCCAGCCCGCCCAGCGAAGTTTCCTTGTACTTGGCCTGCATGTCGGCGCCAGTTTGGCGCATGGTTTCAATCACCTCATCCAGACTGACGAAGTGGGTACCATCGCCCTTCAACGCCAGCGAAGCGGCCGTGATGGCTTTGACGGCGCCCATGCCGTTACGCTCGATGCAGGGGATCTGCACCAGCCCGCCGATCGGGTCGCACGTCATGCCCAGATGGTGTTCGATGCCGATTTCGGCCGCATTCTCGATCTGCTGGTTGGTGCCGCCCAGCGCCGCCACCAGACCGGCCGCCGCCATGGCACAAGCCACGCCGACCTCCCCCTGGCAGCCGATTTCCGCGCCCGAAATCGAGGCATTGCGTTTGCACAGCATGCCGATGGCCGCAGCCGTGAGCAGGAAGTTGCGCACGCCCGTTACGGGATCAGCCGGTTTGCAGTCTTCCGCGTAATAGCGCAGCACGGCCGGGATGATGCCGGCCGCCCCATTGGTCGGTGCCGTGACGACACGGCCACCGGCCGCATTTTCCTCGTTGACGGCCATCGCATACAGGCTGACCTGATGCAGCGCATCGTGCGGTAGATCATTTACGGCTTTGGCAGCAGCGCTCTTATCGTTGGCTTGCTGCCACAGTTTGGCGGCGCGACGCTTGACGTTCAAGCCACCGGGCAGTTGCCCCGGCGTGCTCAGGCCGTGGGCGATGCAATCGCGCATCACCTGCCAGATACGGTCCATACCGGCATCGAGTTCGGCATCGCTGTAGCGCACATTTTCATTGGCACGCAACATTTGCGGAATGCTCAGGCCCGTGCGTTCACCATGGGCCAGCAACTGGGCCATGGTGTCGAACGGGTAAGGCCGGGCTGGCGTGGCGCCGCCATCGGCCGGCGCCGCGGTCTGCTCGCCTTCGGCGCGGATAAAACCGCCGCCTACCGAGTAATACACTTTGCTGGCGCTACTGCCGTCCTGCCGCGTCAAGGTAAACCGCATGCCGTTCGGGTGTTCGGCCAGCGATTCAGTCATGTGGAACAGCAAATGGTCGGCACGGCGGAACGGCACGACATGGCTGCCCAGCAGCTTGAGCTGGCCGCTGGCTTCAGCCTGCGCCAGTTGCTGGTCCACGCCGGCAGGATCGACATCCTGCGGGGTTTCTCCCATCAGGCCAAGCAGCACTGCCTTGTCGGTAGCGTGGCCTACGCCCGTCAGTGCCAGCGAACCATACAGTTCGGCCGTAACGGCCGTAACGTCATCCAGCGGAGCGTTGTCGAGCAAAAAGCGGCGTGCTGCCACCATAGGCCCCACCGTGTGGGAGCTTGACGGCCCTATGCCGATCTTAAACAGATCAAATACGCTCATATCCATCGTGTGTGTCTCTCTCTAATTCTGTATTTTTTTAATTACTAAGTGTGCAATAAAAAAGGCTGCGCATGATACACAGCCTTGGTGCTTCAGATCAAGCAGCCTTGCCCAGACTGACATCGACATTGGCCAGCATATCGGCCACCATCTCGTCTATGCCTATGCGGGCTTGCCAGCCCCAGTCAGCCGTGGCGGCCGCGTCGTCCAGACTCTGCGGCCAGGTATCGGCGATGGCCTGACGGCTGTCCGGCTTGTAGGCGATCTTGAAGTCCGGCAGCTTGCGGCTGATGGCCGCGGCCAACTGTTCCGGGTTGAACGATACACCAGCCACGTTGTAGGCCGAGCGCACCTTGACCAGTTCAGCCGGCGCATCCATCAGTTCAAGGGTGGCGCGGATCGCGTCCGGCATATAGATCATCGGCAGCGTGGTCTGCGGGCCAAGGAAGGATTCATAGCGCTCACCGCGCAAAGCCGAGTGGAAGATGGCAATCGCGTAATCGGTAGTGCCGCCGCCCGGAGGCGACTTGTAGCTGATGATGCCCGGGTAGCGGATGCTGCGCACGTCCACGCCATACTTGATGAAGTAGTACTCGCACAGACGCTCGCCAGCCAGCTTGCTGATGCCGTAAATCGTGGTCGGGTCCATCACCGTGGTCTGCGGCGTATCCTGCGCCGGCGTGCTCGGGCCGAAAGCAGCAATCGAGGATGGCCAGAAGATGCGCAGCGGCTTGCCGACAGCATTGCGTTCGCGCGCCACTTCCAGAATATTGAGCAGACCGTCCATGTTCAGAGTCCAGGCCTTGAGCGGCGCTGCTTCGCCGGTGGCCGACAGCATGGCCGCCAGTTGGTAGACCTGGGTAATTTCCTCCGTTGCCACCAGCGCTGCCAGACCGGCTTTATCGAGCACATTAAGGGTGGTGTAGCGCGCCGCGTTGTACAGATTGTTCGGGCTGATGTCGGCGGCGATCACGTTCTGCGCGCCGTGCTGGGCGGCCAGTGCCTCGACCAGTTCACTGCCGATCTGGCCATTGGCGCCGATAACGAGGATGCGTTCCTGAGTAGTCATATTCTTATTCCTGACGATTTTCATTTTTAGTTCTTCAGCAGGCCCAGTTCGCGGCCAGCCTGTTCGAATGCTTTCAGTACGGTCACCAGCTGCTCGCGGCTATGGGCGGCCGACAGCTGCACGCGCACACGCGCCTGGCCCATAGGCACGACCGGGTAGAAGAAGCCGCGCAGCAGCACGCCCAGTTCATACATGCGGGCGGCGAATTTCTGTGCCACCTGCGCGTCGAACAGCATAACCGGGACCACAGGGTGGGTGCCGGGCTTGATGGTGAAGCCGATACGTTCGATTTCGCTACGGAAGAAGGCCGTGTTTTCATGCAGGCGGTCGCGCAGCTCGGTGGAAGCGGACAGCTTTTCCAGCACCGTCAGCGAGGCGCCGGCGATGGCCGGTGCCAGCGTGTTCGAGAACAGGTAAGGACGCGACTTCTGGCGCAGCATCTCGATCACTTCCTTGCGCGCTGAAGTAAAGCCGCCCATGGCGCCTCCCAGTGCTTTGCCCAGCGTGCCCGTGATGATGTCGATACGGCCCATCACGTTGTGGTGCTCGTGGGTGCCGCGGCCGGTAGCGCCCATGAAGCCGGAGGCATGGCATTCATCGATCATCACCAGCGCGCCGTATTGGTCGGCCAGATCGCAGATCTTGTCGAGCTGGGCGATGGTGCCGTCCATCGAGAACACGCCGTCCGTAACGATGACTTTATGGCGCTTGCCGGCCGCTGCCTGCAGTTGTACTTCCAGATCGGCCATATCGTTGTGGGCGTAGCGGAAGCGCGCTGCCTTGCACAGACGGATGCCGTCGATGATGGAAGCGTGATTGAGCGCATCGGAGATGATGGCATCGTTCTCGTCGAACAGCGGCTCAAACACGCCGCCGTTGGCGTCGAACGCAGCCGCGTACAGAATGGTGTCTTCGGTGCCGAGGAACTTGGAAATCGCCTGTTCCAGCTGCTTGTGCACGGTCTGGGTGCCGCAAATGAAACGTACCGACGACAGGCCGTAGCCGTATTTTTCCGTCGCCGCGATGGACGCCTGCGCCACCCACTCCTGACCGGACAGGCCCAGATAGTTGTTGGCGCACATATTGATCAGCATTCGGCCATCCTCGCCCATCACTTCGGCACCCTGACGCGAAGCCAGCACGCGCTCCGGTTTGTACAGACCCTGCGTACGCAGTTGGTCGAGGTTGTCCTGAAGGCCGGTGAAGAAAGCGGATTTTGCCTGAATGCTCATATAGGTTCCTGTCTGTGGTACGATTTCACTACGTTATGAGAAATTCGTTATTTCGAACACGAATTCGATATATCGAATATTACAGAGTCCCATTGAACTCCGCAAGCCGCACGAGGGTGCCGATTCAATTGAAATTTAGACCAAACGCCGAATAAAACAATGCAAACTCCTGTTTCGACCAATGCACCGCCCGAAGTTGGCGCGGCCCTGCAACGTTTACGACTGGCCCGCGGCCTGACGCTGGAAGACCTGTCGCGCATCGCCGGCGTCTCCAAATCCATGCTGTCGCAGATAGAGCGGGAAAAGGCCAATCCCACCATCGCCATTACGTGGCGGCTGGCCAATGCCTTGGGCGTGCAGATCGGCGAACTGCTGGCCACGGCGGAAAAGGCGCCTGAAACCATCCGCATACTGGAAGCGCACGAAACCCCTACCCTGCCCGGCCAGCATGCAGGCTATGTGCTGCGCATACTGGGTCCGATGGAACTGGCGGGCAAATATGAATGGTATGAACTGACGCTGGCACCCGGTGGCGAACTGGCCTCGCAAGGCCATGATCCGGGTGCGCAGGAGCACGTGACCTTGCTGCACGGCACGGCCGAAGTGGAAGTGGGCGGCGATAAACGCAAGCTGAAAGTGGGCGCCACGGCGCGCTATCCCGGTGACTTGCAGCACATCATCCGCAATCTCGGCAAGACCGAGGCCAAGGCCCTGCTGGTGGTAATCCACCGCTAGAAATGCAAAAAGGCTCCGTACGGAGCCTTTTTAATCTTTATTTCAGGAAACAACCCGCTTTACCAGCTCGATTCCCGTTCCGGCGTAGAGCTGATGCGGTGGATGGCCAGATCGGCGCCCTGGAATTCATCTTCGGGATCCAGACGCAAGCCCATCACGGCCTTGATGCCGCCATAGACAATGGCGCCACCGGCCAGCGCGATCAGCACGCCCATCGCGGTCCCGGCTAACTGGGCCGCAAACGTCACACCGCCCACACCGCCCAGTGATTTCAGCCCGAAGATGCCGGCCGCAATCCCGCCCCAGGCGCCGCACAGGCCGTGCAGCGGCCATACGCCCAGCACATCGTCGATCTTCCACTTGTTCTGGGCCAGCGTGAACATCGATACGAACAGCGCACCGGCCACGCAACCCGTGATCAGCGCACCGAGCGGGTGCATCAGGTCGGAACCGGCACATACGGCGACCAGACCAGCCAGCGGACCGTTATAGGCAAAGCCGGGGTCATTCTTGCCCATCACCAGTGCCACCAGCGTACCGCCCACCATGGCCATCAGCGAATTGACGGCAACCAGACCATTCATCTTGTCCAGCGCCTGCGCGCTCATCACGTTAAAGCCGAACCAGCCCACCGTCAGGATCCACGCACCCAGCGCGAGGAAAGGAATCGACGAAGGCGGGTGGGCAGCGATGGCGCCATTTTTCATGTAGCGGCCACGACGCGCGCCCAGCAGCAGCACGGCTGGCAGCGCAATCCAGCCACCGACAGCGTGCACCACCACGGAACCGGCGAAGTCATGGAATTCCGCGCCCAGCGCCGACACCAGCCATTCCTGTACGCCGAAACGGTGATTCCAGACTATGCCCTCGAAGAAAGGATAGACCAGGCCCACCAGTAGCGCCGTGGCCAGCGTCTGCGGATGGAAGCGGGCACGCTCGGCGATACCGCCCGAAATAATCGCCGGGATCGCCGCTGCAAAGGTCAGCAGGAAGAAGAATTTGACGAGTTCATAGCCATTCTTTTCGGCCAGCACGTCTGCCGAGGCGAAGAAATTGATGCCATAAGCAATGCTGTAGCCGACAAAGAAATACGCGATGGTGGACACGGCAAAGTCCACCAAGATCTTGACCAGCGCATTGACCTGGTTCTTCTTGCGCACCGTGCCCAGCTCCAGAAACGCGAAGCCGGCGTGCATGGCCAGTATCATGATGGCACCGAGCAGGATAAACAGTGCATCGGCGCCGCTTTTGAAATCACCCATCAGATCACTCCCCAAAATAATGCAAAAATATTTGTATGTATTTTGTTGGAGCAATAATCGTACCAATTTGGTGCGAACGCTTAAGTGTTTGATTTCATGCTGTTTTGTTTTTGTGCATCGGTGCGCACTAAATGTGTGCGCACCGATTTAAGGCATCATTTTGGTGCAAAATCAGATGGGCGCACCGGGCGGAATCACCGGCAAGGTGCGTAGTTTCACGCTGCGGGGGTCGCGCAGATAGGCCAGAATCAGCTCGGCAGCCTGCTTGCGGCTGGCGGCCGTACTGCCCTGCCCCGGGTGCTGCTGCAGCCAGCCGGCCAACTGGCGCAAGCCCACCTGCAGCTGGGCTGCCACCTGCGCATGCAGCTTGCCGCCATCCAGCACATTGAGCAGGCTATCGAGCACTACCCAGTTAGCCGCGAGCTGTACGGCTTCACCACCGGCCAGACTGGCCGGCACACTGGTGCGCTGCCAGCTCTTGCGCAGCACTTGTTCCAGCAGCGTATCCACGCCGGGCTGGCGCGCATCGCGGGCCTGCTGCCAGGCCAGCCGGTTCAGACGTTCCGCATCGAACAGGAAGCCAGCCGTCTGGGCTGCGCCAGCTTCGGCCATGGACAGCGCATCGAACACGGACGCCATGCGGCTGGCAAAATACTCGCGCCCCCGTTCGTAGCCCGTTGCGGGCGGCGTCAGCGCGTCCAGCACGCTGGCCGGCAGGGCCAGATATTCGGCCGTGAAGGTGTCGCTCAGACGTGCCAGTGCTTCTTTCTGCATGGGGGCCGGCGTAGGCCGGGTGCCGGCCGGCGCAATGCCGGCGCGTATATCGCCGGCACTGGTACTCGCAAAACTGGCGCCGCCCAGCAGCCGCGCCAGTGCTTCACCCTGATAGCGCTGCAGCAGATAGACGGGCACCAGCCGCGCTTCCAGTTCGCCCGCCTGCCTTGCAGCGGGCAGCACGTCGTAGGAGAAGCTGGCCAGTGCGCGCTGGCGCACGGCGCCCAGCTGGTCCCAGGTACGCAGGCTGTCGGGGCCAAAATCCCACAGCAGGCCGTCCGGATGGCTGGCGCCGGGACTGCGCGCATCTTGGTCGCTCACATACTGCAAGCCCGCCTGATGGGCCGCCGCACGCAGGCCGGCCAGCGCCTGCTGCTCCTGCTCACCGTGACCGAAATCGCCATAGATATAGCGCACGATATAGTCATCCCAGGGGCCCACCCCTACGCCATACGCCTGTTCCAGTGTGGGCTTGCCGCTGGCGTCCAGCCCGAGCAGCGGATGGGGATAGTCCATCACCGAGCCGTTGCCGAGACGACTAGCGGCGAAATTGTGGGCAAAGCCCAGTGTATGGCCGACCTCGTGCGCAGCCAGTTGGCGCAAGCGGGCCAGTGCCATCTGCGAGGCCAGTTGCGCCGCAGCGGCGGGCGCATGCTGGCCATACGGCGCCAGCAGGCTTTCCGCGATCAGGATGTCCTGCCGCACGCGCTGCGAACCCAGCGTTACGGCACCGCGGATGATCTGCCCCGTGCGCGGGTCTGCCAGCGCATTGCCGTAAGACCAGCCACGGGTGGCGCGGTGTACCCAGTGGATCATGTTGTAGCGGATGTCCATCGCATCCACGCCTTCGGGCAGCACTTCGACCCGGAACGCATCCTTGTAGCCAGCCTTCTCGAAGGCGCTGGCCCACCACGATGCCCCCTGCACCAGCGCCGAACGCACCGGCTCCGGCGCGCCGCGATCGACGTAGTAGACGATGGGCCGCTTCACCGTACTGACGGCGGCGGCCGGATCGGTTTTCTCCAGACGGTGACGCACCTGCCAGTGCACGTCGATGCTGCTGGCCAGCGGCGTGGCAAAATCGACATAGCTGACATCGAAGCCGCCCGAGAACGGATGATAGGCACGCGGCCGCCAGGCGCTATCGAGTGCCGGCAGGCGCACCATGCTGATGCGCTGGCGTAGCGCCACGCTGGCCGGATCGGCGGCGACCTGGCGCACGAATTCGCCGCTGGCCGGTCCGGCGAAAGTCAGCAGGGCTTCCAGTTCCAGATTGTCGGGAAAGGCCTTGGCCGTTGCGGCCAGCACGGCGCTGCGCCCCGCGTCGACCTGATAGCTGCCTTGTTTGGTGGCGGCCAGCCGCGCGCCCACGCCATGCCGGTCGGCCAGCAGGAAGCTGGAAAAGTCGACCAGATGCAGCTCGCCTTCCGTGGCCAGGATGTCGCCGGCCCACAGTACGGCAGCGGCAAACGATTCGCGTACCGCGGCCCGCTCGTCGGCATCGGTCGAATTGGCCACATAGCCCGTGTTATCGCGCAGCAGGAACAAACGGTTGCCATGGCGTTCGAAATGCACCATTTGCACTTCGCCGCCCTGGCCCCGGTCCAGCCCCACATCGTTGGAGCCCAGCGCATACGGCAGAGAGCTGACCAGCAGGAACGGCTGCTCGAGCGCACTCACGCCCAGCAGCACGCGGCCTTTGGCCGTATCGCGCCACAGTTCGAACAGGCCGCTCTGGTGCGCCATGCCCCTGGTTTGCTGCGCCAGTGCAGTCCCCTGCTCGGCTGCGGCTGGCGTAGTGCTTGCACTTACGCTAGCCGCCGCACCGGCCAGCAGCGCCAGCAAGGTCCAGCGCCGACACCCGCGCACTGGCGCGCGGCTCATGGTTGCCCCACCACGGGCTTGCCGGCCGCGTCCATCTTCAGCGCGCGGCTAAGGAAGCCCCAGCGATCAGTGACTTCATCGATCTGCTTGCTGGTCGGCTTGCCGGCACCGTGGCCGGCCTTGCTGTCAATGCGGATCAGTATCGGTGCAGCGCCGCCCTGCGCTGCCTGGGCCGCTGCGGCGAATTTGAAGCTGTGCGCCGGTACCACGCGGTCATCGTGATCGGCCGTGGTGATCATGGTGGCCGGATAGCAGCCGCCCTGCTTCAGGTTGTGCAGCGGCGAGTATTTCAGCAGGGCCTTGAATTCGTCCGGATTGTCCGACGAGCCGTAGTCCGAAGTCCAGGCCCAGCCAATCGTGAATTTATGGAAGCGCAGCATATCCAGCACACCCACCTGCGGGATCGCCGCCGCAAACAGTTCCGGACGCTGGGTCATGGTGGCGCCCACCAGCAAGCCCCCATTGCTGCCGCCGCCTATGGCCAGCTTGGCCGGCGTAGTGATCTTGTGCTCAATCAGCCACTCTGCGGCGCCGATAAAATCATCGAACACATTCTGCTTCTGCAGCTTGGTGCCGGCTGCATGCCAGGCTTCGCCGTACTCGCCGCCGCCACGCAGATTCGGCACCACATACACGCCGCCCATTTCCAGCCAGGCCAGATTGGCCACCGAGAAGGCTGGCGTCAGCGAGATATTGAAGCCACCGTAGCCATACAGATAGGTGGGGTTGCTGCCATCATGCTTGAGGCCTTTCTTGGCCACGATGAACATCGGTACCCGGGTGCCATCGCGGCTGGTGTAGAACTCCTGGCGTACTTCGAAAGCTGAGGGATCGAAGTCCACCCGCGGCTGGCGGTACACGCTGCTCTTGTTGGTCTTCAGGTCGTGACGGTAGATGGTGGTAGGCGTGGTGAAGCTGGTGTAGGAATAAAAGGTTTCGCTATCGCCCCGTTTGCCGCCGAAGCCGCCCGCCGAACCGATGCCGGGCAGTTCGATGTCGTGCAGCGGTTTGCCTTTCAGGTCGAACACCTTGACCAGGCTGTGGGCATCGCTCAGATAGTCGATCACCAGCTGGTTGTTGACCAACGATGCGGACACCATGGTATTGGCCGATTCGGGCACCAACTGCTTCCAGTTGGCCACGGCGGGCTTGCGGATGTCGATCGCGACTATGCGCCCGCGCGGCGCATCGCGCTCGGTGCGGAACAGGAACACCGGACCGTCATTGCCAATGAAGCTATACGCTGCGTCGAATTCTTCCAGCAGCGCCACCACCGGCGCGCCCTTGCGCGTCAGATCCTTGTAGAACACCCGGTTCTTGTTCTCGGTGCCTTGCGAACCATGGATGATCAGGTAGTGTCCATCTTCGCTGACTTCCGCGCTGAAACCCCAGTCCTTGTGGTCAGGCCGTTCGTACACGAGCGTATCGGCACTTTGCGGCGTGCCGATCTTGTGGAAGTACAGCTTCTGGAAGTAGTTCACGGCAGCCAGCTTGGTGGCTTCGGTAGGCTCGTCATAGCGGCTGTAGAAAAAGCCGGAAGCGTCATGCAGCCAGGCGGTCTGGGAGAACTTCACCCATTTGATATGGTCGTTCGTGTCCTTGCCGCTGTCGATATCGCGCACATGGATCTCGTTCCAGTCGGAGCCGGAAGCGGCCGTGCTATAGGCCAGATATTTGCCGTTCGGGCTCACCGCCAGACCGGCCAGCGCTACCGTGCCATCAGCGGCCAGCGTATTCGGATCAAGCAGCAGGCGCGGCACATCGGCCAGCGACTTCATGGTGTACAGCACGGACTGGTTCTGCAGGCCGTCATTGCGGCTGTAGAAATAACGTCCGCCTTCCTTGAACGGTACGCTGAAACGCTCGTAGTTCCACAGCGTGGTCAGGCGCTGGCGGATCGCGGCGCGCGCATCGATCTGCCCCAGATAGCTCTGGGTCAGCTGGTTCTGCTGCTGTACCCAGGCGTGGGTCTCTTCGCTGTTGGCATCTTCCAGCCAGCGATAGGGATCGGCCACCGTGGTACCGTGATACACATCCTGCTGGGCCACTGTGCGCGTCACCGGATAACTGAGCGCGCCAGCAGCGGGCGGGCAAGTCTGGGCGTAGGCGGCAAAATGAGTGATGATCAGGCTGGCCAGCAGGGTGAGTCGTCGTTGCATACGGGGTCCATGGTCGGAAGTTCAGGAACTCCGATCATAGCCTGAAGCGTAACAAATATGAAACGATAGCACTCTGGCCAGAACGATTTTTATTCGGCGGCAAGCTTCAGCCCGATAAAGTTGCCGGCCGTCACGATAGTGACACAAAACCCCACTACCATAGGCCCTTGTTATCACCTGCCTTCTACCTGATCGTGACTCTGCACCGTAGCGCCCGTATCCACTATCTGCCCACCCGTAGCGAGGAGCAAGCCGATCACCAGCGCGTGGAACTACTGGAAATTCTGGCGCGCCGCCAGCTCAGCGCGCTGTTCCAGCCCATCGTCGACCTGCAAAGCGGCGCCATCATTGCCTATGAAGGCTTGATCCGTGGACCGTCCGATAGCCCGCTACATGCACCGCTGCAGCTGTTCAAGGTGGCGCGCGCCTGCGGGCTCAGCGTAGAAGTCGAGCACCTGTGCCGCCGTGTGGTACTGGAACGCTATGCCGAACTGAAACTGCCAGGCAAACTGTTCCTCAACGTCAGCCCCGACATGCTGTTGCAGCGCGACGCACGCCATGGTGAAACGCTGGGCACGCTGCAGCAACTGGGCATAGCCCCGGAACAGGTCATCATCGAACTGACGGAAAACCAGCCCACCTATGACTACGCGGCCATGCGCGAAGCCGTACGCCACTACCGTGCCATGGGTTTTCAGATTGCCATCGACGATCTGGGCGAAGGCTTCGCCAGCCTGCGCCTGTGGTCCGAACTGCGGCCCGAGTTCGTCAAGATCGATATGCACTTCATCCAGGGCATCCATCAAGACCCCGTCAAGCTGCAATTTGTCCGTTCGATACAAGGCATAGCGGAAAAGTCGGCCACCCGCGTCATCGCCGAGGGCATAGAAACCTGCGACGAACTGGCCGCACTCGGTGAAGTGGGCGTGGCTTTTGGTCAGGGCTACCATCTGGGCCGGCCCCATGCCCAGCCTTTGCGCAGCATCCCGCTCGAAGTACGACGCCAGCTCGACCGTGCCCACAACGCCGATTACCGCGCCCGCAGCAGCATAGCTGTGCTGTACCACTGGCAGCACAATGGTGCCAGCTCGCTGTTAGCTGGCTTGCCTGCTCAGCCGTATAGCCCGGGCTGACGGCGCGCCACTGCGCTGCGGCGGCAGCGCTGCGTACCACCCGCGCTAGCCCCGCTACGCCGCTCGGACCGGCCCTGCCCCGCCAGATACTGGCGTGCCTGCGTCTGGCCCTGCTGGGCAGCACAGCGATACCACAGCCGCGCCATGGCCGCACTTGGTGCCCCGCCCAGTCCCTGCTCATACATCACGGCCAGATTGTACTGGGCCTGAGCCAGGCCCTGCTCCGCCGCCTGCTGATACAGCGCACGGGCCTGCACGGCATCGCGCGCTACGCCGTGCCCACCCGCATACATGCAAGCCAGATTGTATTGCGCCAGCATATGGCCATCCGTTGCCGCACAGCGATACCAGACGCAGGCCTGCACCTCATCCTGCTGCACGCCGCGGCCTTGCGCCAGCAGCACACCCAGATTGAACTGGGCCTCGCTATCATCCTGCACCGCGGCCCGGCGTAGCCACGCATAGGCGCGGGCCGCATCGGCCACCACACCTGTGCCTTCCGCATAGGCCAGTCCCAGCATGCGCTGCGCCATGGCCAGTTGCTGGGCGGCTGCCTGACGCCACCACGCCACTGCCTGCGCCGCGTCGGCCGCTACAGCCCTACCCTGCTGGTACATTACACCCAGATGCAACTGCGCGCGCGCATCATTGCGCATGGCCGCCTTGCGCAGCCATGCCAGTGCCAGCAGTTCGTCCACCGCGACGCCTTCACCATACAGATAGGCTGCACCGAGCAAGCCCTGGGCGCGCGCGCTACCCTGTTCGGCGGCACGAAAAAACCACGCCAGCGCCACTTCCGCATTGGCCAGCACGCCACGGCCGTTACGGTACATCATGCCCAGATTCTGCTGCGCCGCCACTTCGCCTTGCAGCGCCGCAGCGCGGAACCAGCGCACGGCCTGCTCGTCGCTGGCCTCCACGCCTTCGCCCGTGTACAGCATGACCCCCAGATGATTCTGGGCAAACGCCAGCCCCTGACAGGCGGCACGCTCCATCCAGTAATAGGCACTCGTGGGATCAGGCGCCAGCAGATCGCTGGCGCGGTAGAGCAAAGCCAGGTTGAACTGGGCATAGGGATCGCCCTGCTCGGCTGCCGCGCGGAACCACGCATAACTGCCGCTGTGATAACGGGCCGGCTGGGGAGTCTTCATGGCATACCCTGATCAAGTGCCGCAAAATCTTGACTAAAGTATAAAAGCGCTCCACCAGCCCCGTTTGATGATGCTCAATCCCGCCTAAACGGCGCGACCAGCATTTCAGTGCTTCAGCGGCTGGCTGTGCACGCCGGCACGGGGGCCGGCTGCATAGGCCAGCATGGCCAGCAGCGTCAGGCACCAGACGATCAACGCGCCCGAAGGCAGATCGTACAGGGTAGACAACACCAGCCCGCTGGCATAGCCGGCTGCACCGATGGCATAAGCCAGCCACAGGCGCAGCGCTGGCCGGTAGTGGCGCACCGCCAGTGCCGGCACGATCAGGCTGGTGAACACCAGATAAACCCCGACCAGCTGCACGGAAGCCGTCACGGCCAGCGCGAACACCAGATAGAAACCCAGCCGGCTCAGACGCTCGCCCATACGGTACAGCAGCGCGCAGATCAGCAGCGTGCCCACGGCCGGCAACAGCAACTGCTCATAGCGCACCCACAGTATCTGGCCGGCCAGCAAGTCCTGCAAATGTTCGCCACCATGCGGGTTGTGCGCGACCAGCAGCAAACCGGCCGTGGCGGCGAGTATGAACATCACGCCGATCTGGGCTTCCTGCACATCGGGCCAGCGCTTTTCCGTCCAGGTCAGCAGCACGGCGCCCAGCACGGCCGCCGTGGCGGCCGCCGCCTGCACCGTCCAGCTGTGCGGATCGAGCTCGGCCACACCGGCGATGATGACACCGAGCGCAGCGATCTGGGCAATTGCCAGATCGATGAACACGATGCCGCGCCGCAGCACCTGCGCGCCCAGCGGTACATGGGTCAGCAATACCAGCAAGCCGGCCAGCAGGGCCGGCACGATGATCATCAGATCGAGCGCATCCGTATTCATTTATTCGCATCCAGCAAACGTTGTACCGTACTGTCGAACAGGCCGAACAGGTCCTTGCTGCGCTCGTCGCCGCCGACCGAGAATGGCAGCACCACAGCCGGAATGTGCGCATGATCGCTCAGCCATTGCGAAGCACGGCCATCCTGATAGCCGGCACGCAGCACCATGCGGGCCGGTGCGCGCTGCAGCTGGGCCAGCAAGCCGGACAGGTGCGCCGCACTAGGCTCCACCCCGGGCTTGGGTTCCAGCGTGCCCACCTGATGCATGCCCAGCCAGTTCATCAGGTATTCCATGTTCTTGTGGTGCTCGACCACGGCCACACCTTTCAGTCCCGCGGCCTGCTTTTCCCACTTCTGCATGGCCGCTCCCCAGCGCTGGGCAAAATCTTTCTGGCGTGCCTGATAGTAAGCCGCGTTGGCCGTATCGAGTTCCGCCAGGCGTTTGGCCAACGCCACGCTGACCAGCGCGATATTGTGCGGGTTCTGCTGGATGTGCGGGTTGCCGGCTGCATGCACATCGCCGTCGCTGCGGTCTACGCGCGCAGGCACGTCGAGACGCGGCACCAGTGCGCCCGCCTCGAAATAGCCGGGCTGGCCCGGCGCAATCCGGCTATTGCCCGACTGCTGCACCAGCACGGGCAGCCAGCCCACCTCGAGTTCCAGCCCCGTGCATACCAGCAGTTGCGCATTGCGCGTGCGGGCGATCAGGCTGGGGCGCGCTTCCACCCGATGGGGGTCCTGCAGGGCCGTGGTGGCGCTGCTGACTTTCACTTTATCGCCGCCCAGTTCCTGCGTCAGCGCCTCCCATTCCGGCTCGCAGGCCAGCACATTCAGTGCCGCATGGGCCGGTGCCATGATGGTCAGGCACAGCAGCACCAGCCATGTATGTTTAGTCATCCCTTGCATGTTCGCTCCTTAGAAAGCGTGGGCAGCGTGGGTGCCCAGACTCATGATGTATTGAAGGAAAATCTGATTGTCGCTCACGCCCGCGCGGCTCTGCTCACGTGCCAGTTGCAGGCGCAGACGGGAAAACTCCGAAGGGCTGTAGTCGAGCATGATGCTGCTGCGGCGCGGACGGTAGGCTTCCAGTACGGGCAGATTGTTCCAGCCCAGGGCGCCGCTCTCGATCAGGCCGTAACGCACATTGCCGCTATCGAGCCGATCGTAACGCAGGCCCGCGCGCCAGTTCGGCATGAACTGGTAGACGCTTTGCAGATACCAGCCCGACTGTACGCTGCGGTAGGCGCCGCTGGCGCTATCGGCGCTGCTGCTGGCGTAATCGAGCACGCCGTCTTCCGTGCGGCGGAAGTATTCGCCCTGCAGCTTGAAGTTGGTGCTGACGGCATTGCCGCCCGGCGCCCATTTGTAGATGGCATCGGCCACCCACAGGCGCGAACGGCCGCTGAAGGCGTGCTCGAGACCGGCATCGCTGAACTGGCGCTGCTGTGCCGCCGTGCGCAGATAGGATAGGCCGGCACGGTAGCTGGCCGAGCTGCCCAGATCGTCGCCGAGATGGGCAAACGCCGCATAGGCACCAGCGCCGTTACGGTTGCGCTCATTGCCGGGGAAGGCGGCGCCGTTGCCCGCTTCAAAGCCGAGCTCCAGATACTGGTCTAGCGGTGCCAGCCAGGTACCCTGTATGCCATCCGTCTTGTACTGCCCGCCCAGGAAGGCCTGATAAGCCAGCGGCGCGTCGACGAAGTCCCAGGTATGGGCGTGCTGGCCATTCAGATAGCCTATGCCCGACAGCATGCGGCCGGCTTTCAGATTCAGGCCGTTTTCCAGCGCGCGTGTGCGCACGAACGCTTCTTCCACGCTGGCTTCGTTTTCGCCGCTGAGGGCAAAGGTGAGCTGACCGGCAAAATGCGGATCGATATTCGCCGCCAGCGTCAGTTCCGATTCGCCCAGATTGAAGCTGCGCTTGCCCGGCCCCACTTCGCCGCCGCTGGGCATAAAGCCCTGCAACAGATATTGCTGGGGATCCTGGCGCAGGTTCTGCCAGCTTCCGCCCAGGATCATGGAGATATTCGGGTTGTACAGATTGGCGGGCGTGCCGGCCGGCGACGCCGTCGCCAGGGCAGGCGCGGCATCGTAGCCGGCGGCGGCCACGCTGGCCGGTGCACTGGCAGCGCTGCCCGCAGTTGCGGGCGTGGTAGCCGCGGCCAGTTGTGCCTCGCCGCGCGGTTGCGCAGCGGCCTCGGCCTGCTGCAGGCGGCTCTCCAGTGCCTGCAGACGGCTTTCATACGCCTGTTTGATGGCGCCGATTTCGGCGCGTAATGCTGCCAGCTGGGTTTCAGTATCCGCCTGCGCGCTCGCAGTGTGCGGTTTTTTCGGGGTAGCGGCATGCGCGTAGGGCGCCGCCAGGGCGGCGCTCAGAGCGGCCGCCAGCATGCTGGTATGTTTCATATTGTGTCCTGTGTGGGTCGATAGAGCACGACCTGACCCGGCGATGCGGGCAGGCGGCGTGAGACGGCATCAGCAGAACGAAACAGGCGGCGCGCGCGAGTGATAGGCCGCCAGCGGCCTGGCCGGCAGTACAGCCAGCGGCGCAGCTACGCCTATCACGGCTATACCATCGAGCAGAGGGAAGGAATGGAAACGGCTATCGACGGCAGCCGTGAACTGGGCGACCGCCAGACATTGGGCGCAACTGTGGTCCAGCCCCAGCTTGATAATGCCGTTCAGATGCGGATCGCCGTCGGCGCCATCCGCAGCCTGCGCCTGATCGGCGCTCAGTACCAGATTTGCCGCCAGTTCCGTACTGGCCGCCGTATGGGTCAGCGCGTGCGCGTACCCCATCTGCTGGGAGAACACCAGCAGTAGCGATAACAGCATACGGAAAAGTAGGCGGCGCACGTACACAAAAAGGCAATATTAATGACTAGGACACGCGTATTGTAATGCTAGTCGGGAAGTTTAGCGCAGTTTTTGTCCATTCTGGCTGGACAGGAATTGCGGCACCTTGGCCGCAGCCAGCTTGTTCACGGCCACCAGCAGCTCGGGCGCCACTGCAGGCCAACCATACTGGCGGGCCACGTCCTCACCCATGCGCAGCAGCACGGCAGCGGCGACTTCAGCGTCGGCCTCGGCCCGGTGGGCCGCACTGGCAAAGCGGATACCGAGCTGGCGCGACAGATCACCGAGCCGGTAGCTGGCCATGCCCGGATACACGCGGCGGGCCAGCTTTAGCGAACACAGCAGCGATGGATAGGCTGGCGTCAACCCTAGCTGGGCCGCTTCGGCCTGCAGGAATTTATCGTCGAAGGAAGCGTTGTGCGCGGCCAGCGTATCGCTGCCGATGAACTCCAGCAGACGCGGCATCACCTGCCCGACGGGCGGCGCGCCGTCCACCATGGCCTGGGTAATCCCGGTCAGTCCCGTGATGAAGGCGGGAATGCGCACGCCGCAATTGACCAGCGAAACAAAGCGTTCGACCACCTGCCCATCACGCAGGCGCAGCGCTGCCACTTCCGTGATGCGGTCGCCATTGGCCGGCGACAGCCCCGTGGTTTCAAAGTCCAGCATGACCAGCGATTGAGCCAGCATAGGGTTTCCTAACCGAATTTACGCGCTGCATCGAGCGCCAGACCGGCGCCTATGCTGCCAAACAGATCGCCTTCGACGCGGCGCGCCGTGGGCACCAGAGCCGCAATGCGCTCGCGCAGCAGGCGCACGCCGCTGGAACCGCCCGTGAAGAACACCGTATCGACCGCATCGGGCGCCACACCTGCATCGCGCAGCAAGGCTTGCACCGTGTTCTCTACCGAACTGACCAGTTGCTCCGAGGCGGCATCGAACTGGGCGCGGGTGATTTCCAACGCCACCGGTGGGGCCAGCCGGTCCAACTCGAGCACGGCCTGCTCGGCATCGGACAGCGAGATCTTGCCCTGCTCAACCTGCAGCGCCAGCCAGTGACCGGCGCGGTCATCAATCAGATTTTGCAGGCGTTGCAACTTGTCCTGCTCGGCCGCATCGCGCAGCAGATCGGCCAGCTGCAGCGAGGCCTTCTTCGTGTAGGCCTGATTAATCGTATGCCAGGTGGCCAGATTGAAATAATAGCTCGATGGCACTTCGCTATTGTTGCGCAGCCGGCTGCCATAGCCCAGCAGCGGCATCACGCTGGCCAGCGACAGGTATTTATCGAAATCCGTGCCGCCTATGTGCACGCCGCCATTGGCCAGAATATCGTCGCGCCGCTCCACCTTGGCAGCGCGCTGCGGCGACAGGCGTAGCAGCGAGAAGTCGGAAGTACCGCCGCCGATATCGGCAATCAGCACCAGCTCTTCGCGGCTGATCTGCGACTCGTAATCGAAGGCGGCAGCTATCGGTTCAAACTGGAAGGCCACGTCCTTGTAACCGACGGAACGGGCGATTTGCTCCAGCGTATCCTGCGCCAGCTGGTCGTGCACGGGATTATCATCGATGAAATGCACGGGACGACCGAACACGGCCGAGCTGAATTCGCGTCCGGCGGCCTGCTCGGCGCGGTGCTTGAGTTCGCCGATGAACTGGGCCAGCAAGGTGCGGAAAGGCAAGGCGCGGCCCGCCACTTCCGTCTGGCCTTCCATCAGGCTGGTGCCCAGCAAACTTTTCATGGAACGCATCAACCGGCCTTCATAGCCGGCCAGATAATCGGCCAGCGCGGCGCGGCCATAGCGCACCACTTCGTCATCGGCGTTGAAAAATACCACCGAAGGCAGAGTGACCTTGCCATCTTCCAGTCCCAGCATGACTGGCTGACCCGGCTGCACCCAGCCTACCGTCGAATTGGAGGTGCCAAAATCGACACCGCATGCAATCGCCATGACCACCCTTGAACAGAATAAAGGGGCGTAATGTTAGCAGAAATGGCAGCCGCACTCGCAAAAATCTGCGGCCTGCAGCCAAATTCACCGCGCTGCCACAGGGCTAACTCTATTTCTCAATGGAAAGCGAATATTGTTGCTCTTCAGTAATTTATTGGTTATGCTGATCAGTATTGCCGATTAAGAGCAAATACAACAGCACGAGACAATGAGCCCACCCAAGCGCACCATCGAAGCCAGCGCCGCCAGCCAGATCGCCGAACTGGCCGCGCAGTCGCGCCGCGTCACCTCCTACGACGTGGCACTGGTCGCGGGCGTCTCGCAGTCGGCCGTGTCGCGCTGTTTCAAGCCCGGTGCCAGCGTTTCCAAGACCACGTTTGCGCGCGTCATGAAAGCGGCTGCCCTGCTCGACTATGTACCCAATGCGGCCGCGCGCAGCCTGATTACGCGCCGTACCAATATGGTGGCCGTGCTGCTCACCAATCGCGCCAATCTCTATTATCCCGAACTGCTGACCGAACTGAGCAAACAACTCACGCCGCACGGCAAGCGCGTGTTGCTATTCCCGCTGGCCAGCGAATCGGAAGCTGCCCGTGTACTGGGCGACCTGTGGCAGTTCCAGGTCGATGGCGTGATTGCCGCCGCCCACTTGCCGGCCACCGCAGTGGCCGAATTCAAGCGCCACCGCGTGCCGCTGGTAGTATTCAACCGCCTGCTGGAAGACCTGAGCGTGCATACCGTCAGCTGCGACCACCGCGCGGCTGGCCGCATGCTGGCCGCAAGGCTGGCCGCCGCTGGCCACCGCCAGTTCGGCATTATTTCCGGCAGCAAGGATTCAGTGGTCGCCATCGCGCGCCAGCAGGGCGTGGCCGAACAACTGGCCGAGCTGGGCCTGCCGCCGCCATTGGTGGTGACGGGCGAATTCGATTACCACAGCGGCGCAACAGGCTTGAAGACCCTGATTGCCCGCCACGGCGGTATCCCCGACGCCATCATCTGCGCCAACGATGTGATGGCCATCGGCTGCCTCGACTGCGCGCGCCATGAACTGGGCATTTCCGTGCCGGGCCAGCTCTCGGTGGCCGGACTGGACGCAGTCGAACCATCGAACTGGCTCAGCTACAACCTGACCACCTTGCACCAGCCCATGGCGCAGATGGCCGCCGCTGCCGCGCAGCAGATATGCCGCTTGATCGAACGGCCCGAGGTGGCTGCCGAACGCCAGCTATTCGACGCCCAGTTCATCGAGGGCGCCACGGCCCGCCTGCATCTGCCCGCCACAGCGCCAGCCGCGCCTTTCAGCTTGCCCCAGCCGCTCGCTATAATGTAGCGGATGAACGCTGCCCAACCTCCCCGCACTGCCCGCTTTATACCCCGTGGCCTGACGCCGACCGCTGAACAGCTAGCCATCCAGCTAGCCCAGCACAAGACCGTGCTGATCGACGCCAATGCCGGTGCCGCCAAGACCACCACGCTGGCCTTGCGCATAGGCGAGGCACTGGCGCGCAATCTGCCACCGGAACAGATACTGGCCCTGACCTTCACGCCGGAAGCGCGCGATGTGCTGGCTAGCCGTCTGGTTCAGTTGGGCGTGGCGCCTGCGCTGGTGCAGCGCCTGCACATCCTGACTTTCGAAGACTTTGCGCGCTGGCAGCTCGATGCCATCGATGGCAACGAGGTACGCAACTACGACGATGCGCGGCTGCTCAAGCAGTATGCGCTGCAAGCCATGGACCGGGTAGGCCAACGCTATGCAGGCAAACTGGAACAACTCGACTTGCAAACCCATAGTGTGGCGCTGGCCCATTTTCTTGAAGTGCAGTGCCAGCTCAAGGCCGGCATGGCGCTGCAGCGCGACGTCGAGTTCATGGATCTGGACGAGATCGCCACGCTGCTGGACGTGCCGCTGACTGATTATCTGACCACGCTCGAATATGAAGCCCTGCGCCTCGATGGCGGTGCTGGCGCCCTGTTCCGTGGCCCGCTGGACGCCAGCTATGATCTGGCCTGCAATCTGGACGGTGGCGCTAGGCTGGCACCCCAGTTGCCCGACTACCGGCTGGTGCTGTGCGACGAATTGCACGATCTGAACGAGGCGGCCTTCCGCATCCTCGACGCGCTGATCAGCCGCAGCACCTGCTTCTTCGTCGGTGCCGGCGACCGCGATCAGGTGATCTATGCGCGTCTGGGTGCGCACGACAGCTATCTGCGCGAGCGCTTCACCGAACGTTTTCCCAAGCTGCAGCGCCTGCCGTTGACCTACAGTTTCCGCCACGGCCCCCATCTGGCCCATGCCATGGCCCATTTCAAGCAAAAGCCCGTGGAATCGGCGCTGGACCTGCACACGGAAATCCGCCAGGCGCACTATCAGGACGGCGACGAGTGCGCGCAGAAAGTCATCGCCGCGCTCAAACAATGGCAGGCCGATGGCCACGGCGCCGAGCAATGTGCCATCCTGCTGCGCGAGCGGCATCAGTCGATCGCGCTGGAAAATGCCCTGATCGATGCCGGCATCCCCTACCGTACGCCAGCCATGGCCGGCTATCTGCAGCGCGACGAAATCCTGTTCCTGCGCGGCCTGTTGGCCATAGGCCTCAACGATTTTGCCGCCATCCGTACGCCCGCCCTGCGCATGGCCGTGGTCGATGCCCTCGTGGCATTCAGCGAAATGGACTTCGGCCCGGGCCAGCTCGACCACTTCAAGATCCAGATCGGCAAAGAGCCGTCGCTGCTGGGCGAGCTCTACCTGATCGAAGCCCCGCAGCGCGATGGCGTGCTGCCCGACTACCGCAGCGTAGCCGCCAGCGCTACCCGGCGCGCTGTCATCGATGCACTGGCCTGGCTGGGCCAACTGGACCGCCAGCAGCCAGCCAGCAGCGTACTGCACGAGCTATGCGAGCGGGTACAACTGGTACGCACGGCCAAACGCATCTTTGTACGCCCTTATGCCGCCGAAGTGGTGCAGCGCTCGGTGGCTGCCCTGCTGCACATGGCCGAGCGATCCGCTCTGAGCTTGCAGGATTTCTGGCTAGCCCTGAATCAGCGCGAAACGGCCAGCCTGTCGCGCCGTGGCGCCAAAAGCGTGCTGATCGAGTGTGCCGCCCAGGCCAAGGGCAAGGAATTCGGCCATGTCATCCTGCCCTATCTGCAGGCCGATGAATTCCCCCACCCGCGCCAGCCGCGCGCCGATGAAGAAAACCTGTTCTATGTGGCTGCCACCCGCGCGCGCCAGCGTCTGACCCTGCTTTCGCCGGCCGATCCGGCCCAGCGCAGCAGTTTTATATCAAAAATGCAATTATCCGAATCAGCCGTGAGCGCCGCTGCGACCTTGCAGCGCCAGCAGCACCACCTAACATCGACCAGCGCAGCGGCTGGCCGGGTTTACCTGAACGCCAGCTTCCACGAAAAAGATCAGGTCAAGGCACTCGGCGCCCAATTTGACATGGCCAGACGGGCCTGGTACGTCGATTCCGGTCGCGATCTGGGCCCTTTTGCCCCTTGGCTAAAAAAATAATGCACAAAATCATGCACCGCGCCAATTTTTCTGAGGGAAACCCTTATATAATGTCGGATGCGGCTGGTGTAAGAGCCTCACACCCCATGCATGTCCAAGAAAACAGTAACCAAATTCAGGAGTATTTCCATGAAAGCACAACAAAAAATCTTGCTGGCTACCTGCGCGCTGGCTGTACTGAGCGCTTGCAGCACCCCTGCACCAGTCGTGGCACCAGCCCCGGCACCTGAGCCAGTAAAAGCTGCACCAGCACCTGCACCAGCACCAGTGGCTGCACCAGTAGCCGTTTCGGTACCAGCTTACCTGGACCCTAACAGCTCGATCTACAAAAACCGCAGCGTTTACTTCGACTTCGACAAATACAATGTCAAGCCAGAATTCGAAGCGCTGGTAGCTGACCACGGCAAATTCCTGTCGGCCAACCCTAACGTCACCATCAAAATCGAAGGCAATGCCGACGAACGCGGCGGCGCCGAGTACAACCTGGCTCTGGGCCAGAAACGTGCACAAGCTGTTGTGAGCGCACTGAAAGTGTTCGGCGTGAAAGACAGCCAGATGGAAGCCATCAGCTACGGCAAAGAAAAACCAAAAGCACTCGGCAAAGACGAAGCTTCGTACGCACAGAACCGTCGTGCCGACATCGTTTACCCAAGCAAGTAATAACTGCTGAAGTAAGCTAGTCTGCAACGCCCGGCCAGCCACTGGCCGGGCGTTTGCTTTTGGTCCCCCTGTCCGGCTTCTAGCCCGCCAGCAAAGTTGCTTCCTAAGTGAACGGGCGCACATTCAGCCGCGACCATAGCGCGCACAATAGCCCTGTCCCGCGCCCTGTCCCGCTGCCAGCCATGATCCGCCTGCACTCTGCTCAATATGCCCTGCAACGCCAGCGTCTGGCCGTGCAGCGCGTGCTGTACGCCCGCACTCCCGAAGAGTCCGCCGTGGCGGCGCGCTGGGCGCGCGCCTGGCACCGGCTGGTACAGCAGCAACTGGCTTGCGCGCGCAACTTTCCCCGTCCGCCCGGCAGCTACGGCGCCAGCCGCCATCTGCACTAGCGGGACCGGTTTGCCGTGTCTGCAACACGCACGGAAAAGTTACTTCTAAAATTTAACAAATATCATCGTTTTGCAGATTTGACTACAGGCAATAAGACCACGCTGGTTATAATCGCCTCATGGTTAATTTAGCTCAACGTCGAACGCTGTATCTGTGGATCGCCCTGCTGGCCATCCTGTTCGGTACCGTTGCGCCTACCATTAGCCGCACGCTCTACCCCGTCAGCCAGTTTGCCGCCGGCTCCATCTGCTACACCGGCAGCCAGGGCAAAGCGCCGGCCGGCGACCTGTCTGCCATGCAGGCTTGCGATTACTGCCTGCCCCATGGCGGCGGCCACGCCACGCTGCCCATGGCACCACATCGTCTGGCCGTCATCGATGGCCACGACCTCTACGACACGCCGGCCTCGAGCACTGCAGCGCTGTACCAGCGCTGGCAGCGCGGTCTGGCCCGCGGACCACCCGCAATTTCCTGATCGACCGTCATCACCAGTCCCTATCCGCAGCATAGCGGTGGACTGCAAACACACCCATCAGGAATACTATGAATACCTTACGCACCCCTCTGGCGCTGGCGTTGCTGGCCGTCTATACCCAATTCGC
The DNA here is from genome assembly GCF_009720775.1 of Pseudoduganella danionis. Lineage (GTDB taxonomy): Bacteria > Pseudomonadota > Gammaproteobacteria > Burkholderiales > Burkholderiaceae_D > Rugamonas > Rugamonas danionis. The sequence continues at coordinate 102,502 of NZ_WNKW01000005.1, read as the reverse complement.
TGCTGCACAGGACGCACCGCTGCGCCAGATCGGCACGGTCATCATCGAAGGCAGCCGCCCCACTTCGCTGCCGACCCAGATCCCCACCACGTTCGAAGGCATCAGCCACGCGGATATCGAGCGCTGCATCAATGCTACCGATGCGGAAGATGCGCTGAAATACATGCCCAGCCTGCTCGTACGCAAGCGCTATATCGGCGACTACAACCATGCCGTGCTGTCCACCCGCGCTTCCGGCACGGGCAACAGCGCCCGTTCCATGGTGTATAGCGACGGCATCCTGCTATCCAACTATCTGGGCAATGGCGCCACCTTCGCGCCGCGCTGGGGCATGGTTTCCCCCGAGCTCATCGAGCGCGTCGACGTGCTGTATGGTCCATTCTCGGCTGCCTACGGCGGCAATTCGGTGGGCGCCGTGGTCGATTACGTGACCCGCATGCCTACCCAGCTCGAAGTCCATGCCAAACTGACGGCGACCCACCAGCCGTTCAAGCTGTACAGCACGGATGGCGTGTATCAGGGCAAGCTCGGCAGCATTACCGTCGGCAACCGCTCGGGCAACTGGGCCTGGCTCGTCGATCTGAGCCACACGGACAGCGACGGCCAGCCGCTGACCTTCCCGAACAAGGCGCTCAGCAGCACGGCGGCAGGCAAGAATGCCACCGTGGTGACGGGTGCTATCGCCAGCCAGGACCGCGCCAACAAACCGTGGATGCTACTGGGCACGGCCACCCAGTACCACACGCTGCAAGACCAGTTCAAAGCCAAGCTGGCCTACGATTTCAGCCCCACGCTGCGCGCCAGCTACACCTTCGGCCTGTGGCACAACGATTCCAAAGGCCGGCCCGACAGCTATCTGCGCGACAGCAATGGCCAGCCCGTGTATAGCGGCAACGTCAGCATAGACGGCCGCGCCTACAACATCAGCAATACCGACTTCAATCTGTCCAATGAATCGCTGCAGCACATCATGCACGGCCTGTCGCTGAAATCGCATGGCAAAGGCGAATTCACCTGGGAGCTGGCGGCCAGCCTGTACGACTATGACAAGGACCAGCTGCGCGCACCGACGGCGCTGGCCTATCCAGCCTCGCTGAATGGCGGCGCGGGCCGCATGGTGAGCCAGGATGGCACGGGCTGGAACACCCTGAATGCCAAAGGCACATGGCGGCCCGATCACTTCCATGTGATCGACTTCGGCTACCAGCGCGAAGCCTACAAGCTGGCCAGCATAGAAAACGCCACCACCGACTGGCTTAATGGCGCTGCGACCGGACGCAATTCCGCCTTCACGGGCAAGACCGAAACCAACAGCCTGTACGCCCAGGATAGCTGGAAGTTTACTCCTGGCTGGAAGACTGTACTGGGGCTGCGCTACGAACACTGGAACGCGCACGACGGCGCCACCTCGAACGCCAGCAAAACGGCCTACCACCCCGAGCGCAGCGAAAACTATCTGTCACCCAAATTCGCACTGGCCTATCAGGCCACGCAGGACTGGGTCATCAAGGCTTCGCTGGGCCGCGCCGTGCGCATGCCTACCGTGTCGGAGCTGTATCAGGGTGGCGTGAATGCTTCGGGTCAGCTGACCAATAATGATCCTGATCTGAAGGCAGAAAAATCCTATACGGGCGAACTGACGGCCGACCGCAAGCTGGAAGATGGCTGGCTGCGCCTGACGGCATTCGGCGAACGCACGCGCGACTCGCTGTATTCGCAGGTCAATGTGCTGTCCGGTTCCACCGTCAGCACCATCCAGAATGTGGACCGCATCCACACCAAGGGGCTGGAGCTGTCCTACACGCAGGATAACGTCTGGCGTCAGGGCCTGAACCTCAACGGTAGCGTGACCTGGACTGACTCGCGCATCATCAGCAACGATCGTTTCCCTGCCAGCGTAGGCAAATGGCAGCCACGTATTCCGGAATGGCGTGCCACGGGCGTGGTCAGCTACGATTTCACCGACAAGCTGTCGGTCAGCTATGCCGCGCGTTACAGTGGCCGGCAATACTCGACGCTCGATAACAGCGATCCGAACGGCTATGCCTACATGGGTGCCAGCAAATACTTCACCACCGACCTGCGCGCGCGCTATCGCATCGATCAGCGCTGGAGTGCCGCCGTGGGCGTGGATAATCTGAACAACTACCAGTACTGGAACTTCCACCCTTATCCGCAGCGCACCTTCATCGCCGAATTGCGCTACGACCTGTAAAACGACTGAGGGCACGTCATCGACGTGCCCTCAGTTCTTGCTAGCGCTGCCTATCAAATTGCCGACTAAGCCAGGCAGTGCTGCTGGCGTATCGCATGCGCCGCATGCACCCACGCGCGCAACTGCGCTTCCGGTACGGGGCGGCTAAACAGATAGCCCTGATAACGCAAGCAGCCCATCTCTTCGAGCTTGTCGCGTTGGGCTTCATACTCCACCCCCTCCGCAATCACATCGAGCTGCAGGCTGGCCGCCATCGCAATAATCGTCTGCACGATGGCCTGGTCGCTGGCATCGCTGACCAGATCACGCACAAACGACTGATCGATCTTCAACTGATTCAGCGGCAGACGTTTCAGATACTGCAGCGAAGAATAGCCAGTGCCGAAATCATCGAGCGCAAAGCGCACGCCCACATCGCGCAGGCGGCGCATGCTGACGATGGTTTCTTCCACCATTTCCAGCAGCAAGCCTTCAGTCAGTTCCAGCTTCAAGCGGCACGGCAGGATGCCGTAGTGCTTTACCAGCCGCAGTACTTCATCGCAGAAGTCCGGCTGACGGAATTGCGGCGCGCTGACGTTGACCGACAGGATCAGCGGTTCCATCTGTTCATCCGCCTGCCACGCCTGCAGTTGGGCACAGGCTGTTTCCAGTACCCAGTGGCCGATCGGCAGTATCAGCCCGGTCTCTTCCGCCAGGCCGATGAACTCGCTAGGTGACACCAGACTGCCATCTTCGCGGCGCCAGCGCAGCAAACCCTCGGCCGCACGCGCCATACCGAGTTCATCCACCTGCACCTGATAGTGCAGCTCGAACTGCTGGCGCTCTATGGCCTGGCGCAGATCGCCTTCCAGCCGGGCACGCGCGCTGATGCGCTCCTGCATCTGACGGTCGAAGAAGCGCATGCCGTTGCGGCCGGCCTGCTTGGCCTGATACATGGCGATGTCGGCCTGCATCAGCAGATCGTCGGGCAGTGGCGATTCACCACAATGGAACAGCGTCGCGCCTATGCTGGGCGTGCTGCGGCAACGGTGGGTGCCCAGCAGATAAGGCCGATTCAGCGAAGACAATATCTTCGAGCCCAGCGCTTCCGTCTCGCTGGCGGCGGCGCGCGCATCGCTGCTCAAGCCTTCGACCAGCACGACGAATTCATCGCCACCCAGCCGCGCCACCGTATCGCCCTTGCGCAGGCAGCACTGCAGCCGTTCAGCCACCTGCTGCAGCAACTGGTCGCCGACGTTATGGCCCATGGTGTCGTTAAGCGTCTTGAAGTTATCCAGATCGATGAACATCAGGGCGCCATAGCGGTCATGGCGCGTGCTGGTGGCCACCACATGGCGCAGCCGGTCCAGCAACAGCCGCCGGTTCGGCAACTGGGTCAGCGGGTCGTAGAAAGCCAGACTGCGGATTTCATCATTGGCGGCCTTGCTCAGCGTGATATCGGTGAGCGCTGCCACATAGTTGCTGATCTTGCCGTGCTGGTCGCGCACCGCCGTAATGCTCAGATGTTCGGGATAGATTTCGCCATCCTTGCGACGGTTCCAGATCTCGCCTTCCCAGCAGCCGTCACGCGCGATCTGTTGCCACATATGCTGATAGAACTCGGGCGTATGGCGGCCCGAGCTCAGTATGCTGGGCGTCTTGCCGACGATCTCGGCAGCGCTATAGCCGGTAATCTGGGTGAAGGCCTGATTCACGTGCAGGATATGGCCTTGCGCATCGCTGACCATCATGCCCTGGGCTGCTTCGAATGCTGTCGCAGCCACACGTAGCGCGGCTTCGGCCTTGCGCTGCGTGGTGATATCGCGGTGTATCGCCAGCGCAGCCTTGCCATCGAGCGGCAAGACGGACACGCTGAAATGGGAACTGCCATCGGGACTGCCATATTCCGTATGGTAGGCCGACATCCGGCCGGATAGCACCGCGTCTACGCCGGCGCGGTGCGCGAGTTCGGCCGGATGACGGCCCGCATGCACGGCATTGCGCCATGCCGCGTTGGCATCCAGCATTACGCCACCGCGACCCAGTAAAGCTATCTGTTCAGGTAATGCATCGAGGGTCGCACCGGAGAACACTTCGCACAGTTCATACTCGGCAGTAGCGACAGGGGCCCGTGCTTGCGCCAGGCTAATCATGGAGATCCTTTTTGGTACTAAATAACAGTGGACGAAGAGTACAGATTTCCAACAAAAAAATAATTGATGTAGATCAACCGGAGCAAATCTTTTCATTTTTGATCTGCATCAAGGAAATCCATGACCTGCTTCAATACCATCTCTTCATCGTACCAATAGTAAAAGAAATCGACATGGCAAACTCCATCGAACAGAACAACTGCAGCGTCTGCAGCCAACGTACCCAGTGTGTCGGCGCAGCCGCCGGCAGCCAGACCACCAGCCACCGCATCCGCATCGAACGGCATACTGCCCTGTACGAAGCCGGCTCCGCCGTGGGTGACCAGATTTATCACATCCGCTCGGGCAGCTTCAAAGTTGTGCGCGGCCCGTCGGCGCCCGACGCTGATGCCCATGTGATTGGCTTTGCACTGGCGCCGGACTTTATCGGCCTCGATGCACTCGACCAGCTCGAATATTCCAATAGTGTGGTAGCGCTGGAAGACAGCGTGGTGTGCAGCATTAGCTGGAACCGCCATGCTTTCGAAGGCCGCCGCCGCCCGGTGATGCGGGCCCACCTGCACGCGCTGCTGGCGCGCGAAATGCGCCGCGAACAGCGCGCCGCACTGATGCTGCGCAATACGCAGGCCGAACAGCGCATGGCTGATCTGCTGCTGACCCTGTCCGAACGCCAGACTAGCTATGGCTACCAGCCGGAAGAATTCCGCCTGCCGATGTCGCGCTGCGATATCGCCAGCTATTTGGGCGTGACGGCCGAATGCGTGAGCCGCTTGCTGCTGCAATTCAAGCAGCGCGCTCTGTTTGAACTGTGCCGTCGCGATGTCAAACTGCTGGACATGAGCGCCCTGCGTACCATGGCTTTCGGCCACGAGCCGCAACCAGAACAAGCTATGCTGGCGGCCGCATGATGGACTTCGACCTCACTCAATGCCAGCTCGGTAGTCCGCTAGCGCTTGCGCGCGGCGAGCATCTGTTCCAGATGCACGATGCCGCAAACGGCGAGCTGTACTACGTGCGCAGCGGCCATATCAAGCTGTACCAGCAATGCCCCGATGGCGTCGAACGCATCATTGACTTTGTCCAGCCCGGCGACTGGCTGGGCGTCGACACTATAGGCGAACCGGAACGCCACGCGTCGGCACTGGCCCTGACCGATTGCGAACTCGATCTGGTGCCCTACCGCCAATTGGCCGAACTGATGGACCGCGAGCCGTATAGCTGCGATCTGTTCAGTGCTATGCTGAGCCGCGAGATCGAACGCCAGCAGATTGCCGCAGCGACCCTGCGCAGTGCCGGCGCCTGCCAGCGCATCGTACTGTTCCTGCTGCAACGGGCCGGCAAGGCACCGGCTGATCCGGCCGAAGAGATACATGCTGCGCTGCCCATGTCGCGTCAGGAAATCAGCGACTATCTGGGGCTGACACCGGCTACGGTGAGCCGTACCCTGAGCCTGCTCAAGCGTAACGGCTGGATCGCGCTGGGCCAGCGCGGCTTCGTGGTGCAGTCGCGCGAAGCACTGGAACAACTGGCAGCGGGCATGCCTCTGACGGAAGTTCCCGCCCTCGCCTGAGGTTTGCGCTGTTTCTCGTCGGCACGTTCCGCTTCTGGCATACTGTGGCTTTTAACCCGGACCAGCTTATGGATCCCCGACGAGAACACGTCAAGCGCCTGCTGCAAGTGGATGCCCATCTGACCGATATGGATGGGCAGCACGAGGCCAGCACGCAAATCATTGACATCTCGCGGCACGGCGTCTCGTTTCTGAGCGACCACGCCATGCCGGTGGGCGAGAATTATGTGCTGCATTTCAGCTTCCCCGCCTGCTCGATTGTCAACCATGTGGCCCTGACGGTGCTGCACAGCGCCCATATCGGCAGCCAGGGGCGCTTTCGTAACGACGCCTATTTCCTCTCCATGCCGGCCGATTGCGCGATCGAGATCGCCGACTATCTGACCGCGCCGCCCGAGCAAGATTAAGCCAGTGTTGCGCAAGTAAAGTATTGTAAATAACAATTATTCTTGTTTGGCCCAGGGTTAGAATTGCCGTACTTTCAGCCCACCGCGCTGCCATGCCACGCAGCCCTGTACTAAACCCATGCGCAAAATCCTACTGAGCGCCTGTCTGGCCAGCCCTCTGGCCGCACTGGCACAAACCAGCCCTGCTGCGGCCAACGGCAGCAGTCCGGCCACCACCAAGCCAGCCGCCACCAAGGCTACCACCGGCCAGCCAGCCGAAGCAGCCAGCGTAATCCCTTCCGTGAACGTAGCCGGCGAACGCCCGACCAACCGTATCGACCGTCAAGTCTACGATGTCAAATCGGACATCAGCACCAGCAACAGCACGGCAGCCGATGCACTCAACAACGTGCCTTCCGTGGCCGTCGATCCGGACGGCACCGTGACTCTGCGCGGCAGCAGCAATGTGCAGATACTGGTTGATGGCAAGCCGTCCGCCATGCTGCAGGGCGAGAACCGTGGCGCCACCTTGAACGCCATGCAGGCCGACGATATCGAATCGGTCGAAGTGATCAACAACCCCGGCGCCCAGTTCGGCAATGAAGCTGGCGGCGGTCCCATCCTGAATCTGGTGATGCGGCGCAACCGCAAGGCTGGCGGCTTCGCCAACCTGAACGCCAATGCCGGCGTGGAAGGCCGCTACAACAGTGCATTTTCCGGCAGCTACAATGAAGGCGCATGGGGCATACAAGGCGGCGCCCATATCCGCCATGACGGCCGCAATTCCACCGCCGACCTCAGCCGCGACCGGCTAGACAGCAATAGCGGCAACTGGGTGCACAGCAGCCAGCATTCGAGCGGCGTAGGCCTGAACGATATGTCGGGCGTGAACAGCACGGTCAATTACAACCTCAACGCCACTGACACACTGGCGGCCAGTGCCAATTACAATGCCCGCACCAATGACCAGCATGGCGTGGACCACTACATCAACGGTGCCACGGCGCTACAGCCGCTGACGGATTATGTGCGCACCACCCAGCGCAGCGGCGATGCGCGCAACTTCGGCTGGGGCACGCGCTATGACCACAAGGGCGAGCTGCCGAACGAAGTGCTGAAGATCGATCTGCGTGTTTCCGCTTCGGAGAACGAGAGCGACAACCTGTATGCCAACAGCTATGCCAGCGGCAACCTGCCCAACACGCGCGCAGCCCAGCACAACAATAGCTCTATCCGCATCGTCGACTTCACGGGCGACTACGAGCGGCCACTGTGGGGTGGCAGCGCCAAGGCCGGCTACAAGATCGCCACCAATACCAGCGACGCGGAAACCGCCTACACCGACATTAATCCCTACACTTCGACGGTGACGCTGAATCCGGCGCGCAGCAACCACTACCAGCTGGAAGAAACCGTGGTAGCGCTGTACGGCTCCTACCAGTTGCGCTTAAACGATGACTGGGGCTTGCTGGCCGGCCTGCGCAGCGAACACACGGCACTCGACATCCATCAGTACACCAGCAATGTAGAGGCCAGCAATAGCTACCTGAACTTCATGCCCAGCCTGTTCGCCACCTACAGGCTCAGCGAAGCGTCCACGCTGCGCTTTGCCTATGCGCGCAGGATACGCCGGCCGAATGCCAACGACCTCAACCCCTATGTGGTCTACCGCGACGAGTTCAATGTCTCGTCCGGTAATCCCTTACTCAAACCGACCAAAACGGATTCCTTCGAAGTCGGTTACGAAACCAAGCTGTTCGGGCTGGAAACCAATCTGCGCAGCTACTACCGGCGCGATACGGATGCCATCGTCGACTACCGCACGCTGCTGGCCAATAACGTGCTGCTAACCACGCGCCGTAATGGCGAAGGCAGCCATTCGAGCGGGCTGGAATTCACCATGAGCGGCAAGCTAACGCCGGAACTCACGCTCAACACTAGCGGCAACCTGATGCGCATGCAGCAGACCACGTTCGACGATCAGGGCTTGCTGAACACCCGCACGGCCAACTCGCTCAGCGGCCGCGTACGCCTCAACTATGCCTACAGCGCGGCCACGCAAGTGCAGATGTCCTTGCAAATGCAGGGCAAGATGCTGTCCGGTCAGGGCTACCGCTCGCCCAACTCGACCTTCAACCTGAGCCTGCGTCAGGCGCTGACGCCGCGCCTGAGCATGCTGGCCACCGTGACCGATCTGTTCAACACCAACAAGATGGAAACCGTGGTGGACAGCGCCACCTTGCGCGAAACCAGTACGCGCCGCTTCGATGGCCGCGTGTTCTATCTGGGCCTGTCCTACCGCTTCGGCGGCCCCAACAAGGAAGGCGAACAGCACGAACCGCGTATGGGCCCGCCACCGGGCGGCCCCGGCGGCGGCCCCGGCTTCGGTGGTCCGCCACCGCAGGGCTAAGCCCTCCGGAAACAACAAAGCCGCCGGCGACTCGCATCGCCCGCGGCTTTTTTCTTTGCAGTGCAGGCCTCAGCCTGCAGCACGCTAAGGCCTTACTTCACCACTGCCAGCTTGACGCGCTTGCCGTTACGGAAGGTGAAGATGGTCAGCACACCATCCTGCACATCGCCGCGCGCATCGAAAGTGATATTGCCCGTCACGCCTTTGTGGGTGGCCTTGGCCAGCACGGGCAGGTATTTGGCCGGATCAGGCGAGCCGGCTTTCTGCATGGCTTCCACCATCGTCATCAGCGCATCGTAGGCATACGGTGCATAGGTCTGCACCTCGATACCGAACTTCTTGCGGTAAGCCACACGGAAATCGGCCATGCCTTTTTCCTGCGACGGCTCGACTCCGCCAGCCTCGGCACAGATCACCTGATCATCGGCCAGCGCCTCGCCGGCCAGACGGGGCACGCCGTCCGAGCACATGCCGTCGCCGCCCATGAAGCGCAGCGGCATGCCGAGTTGCTTCATCTGGCGCAGCATGGGGCCCGACACGGCATCCATGCCACCGAAGAAAATCATGTCCGGCTTGCTGGCTTTCACGGCCGTCAGAATCGCATTGAAGTCGGTCGCCTTGTCGGTGGTGTACTGGGTATTGACGATGCTGCTGCCCGTGGCCGCCCCCTGACGCTTGACGTTCTTGATGAATTCATCGGCCAGCCCTTTGCCGTAGGCCGTACGGTCGTCGATCACGGCGATGCGCTGGGCCTTCATGGTCTGCATGGCGTAGCGAGCCAGTGCAGCACCGAGCTGTTCGTCGTTGGCGACGTTGCGGAAGGTGGTGTTGTAGCGCTGGCGCGTGTACTGGATGGCGCTGGCCGATGGCGAAATCTGCGGTATGCCGGCATCGTGATAGATGCGCGAAGCGGGGATGGTAGTGCCCGAAGTTTCGTGGCCGATCACGCCCTGCACCTTGGCATCGACCAGCTTCTGTGCCACCGTGGTGCCCTGCTTGGGATCGGCCGCATCATCTTCTGCCTGCAGCACGATGCGGTACTTCTTGCCGCCTATGACCACGCCCTTGGCATTGAGTTCGTCCACAGCCATACGTGCGCCGTTTTCGTTATCCTTGCCCAGATGGGCGATACCGCCCGAAGTCGCTGCCACATGGCCGATCTTGATGATGTCTTCCGCCTGAGCGGTGGCCATGGCAGCGCAGCCCAGCGCAAGCGCCTGGACCAGTTTTTTTGTTATTAATGACATAATGCCCTCATGAGTGAAGGCTAGAGAATACCATTGGGCAAATATATTTGCCCAGACTAGTAGCGCAGCGTCTGTAAAGTCCGGCTAGGCCCGTAGCTGTCGTCGAAACCTCTGATCGTCACCTGCACCTTGCCGCTGGCGTGCACCTGCACCAGCGCCCATGCGTACATGCGATCCGTCGGGCCATGGCCATCGCCGGCCTTGGCGCTGAACGGCGAGCCGCCCGAACCCACCATCACCTGCCAGGCCTTGCCGCCGCTGGCCAGCGCCGGCTGCTGGGCATTGAAGATGTGCTGGTGGCCGCAGAAATAGCTGGCACCATAGTCTTCCATCAACTGCCAGAACGCTTGTGCATGCTGGGGATAGACATCCATGCCATCCTGCTCCACGCCCGCGCGGAAGCGATAGGTATAAGCCGGTTTGTGGCCGAACACGAAGAAGTGGCGCATGCCGCGCGCGCGTGCTCGTTGCAAGTCCTGCGCCAGCCAGTGCACGGGCGCATGGCCATCGTTGCCGACCGGATCAGTATTGATGACGGCAAAGTGGCTGCCCGCCACATCGAAGGAGTACGTGAGCTGGGACTGGCTGGTGCGGTTGCCATCAGCACTGCCGGCCTGCGGCGTGTTGTCGGCATCGTAAGCCTGCAGCGGCAATCCCGTCACGGCCTGCCAGCGCGCTGCATCGAGGATCAGATCGCCCATGCTGGTGCGCCAGTGCTGCTCGTTGTCCGGCATGGCCGTCTTGGTGACACGGCCCTGCCCGTCCTTGCCCTTGAACTGCATTTCATGATTGCCGGGCACGGGCACCACATAAGTGCCCGTCTCCATCAGTCCGGCCATCATGCCGCGCCAGTAGGCGTACTGGCGCGCGATCTCGACCGCATCAGTGGTGTAACCCATGATCATGTCGCCGTTGAAGAACAGCGCTTGCGGATGCTGCTGACTGATTTCACGCACGATGCGCGCCAGTGCCTGCGTGTTCTGCAGGTACAGCCTGTCCTGTGCCGTGGTCGCCAGCGCAGCGTCGGTGCGCGAATCGCCCACTGTGGCAAAGGAAAACAGCACAGGGTCGGCGGCAGGCCGTCTGGCCGCATGCCGCTCGGCAGCCTGCGAACTGGCACAGCACAGCAGCCCAGCAAGCACGGCCAGCGCCGCGCGCGCAATCAGTCTCGCCATCACAGCTCCTTAAAAGTCGGCATTGAGCGAGACGGTCCAGCTACGTTCCGGTACAAAGGTGTACTGGTCGAACGCAACGCCCTTGCTATTGGCCGAGATCGAAGTCACATCCTGCTTGTTGAACAGGTTGTTGACGCCAGCCTGCAGCTTGACGGCCTTGACGAACGGCCCGCCCACACGCCAGCGGTAGCCCAGCGTCAGGTCGGTGACGGTGTAGGCGCCGATCTGGTAGGCGGCCGGTTCGCCATCCTTGGCATACTGGCTGCCATTGGTCTTGGCGATCAGCGAGCCATACAGGCCGTTACGCTTGTACAGGAGGCCCAGTGCCGCGGTCGACTTCGGTACCTTGGCCACCTGCAGGCCGCTATCCTTGGCTTCGGCCTTGTTCAGCGAACCATTCGCGTGCAGTGAGAAGCCGCTGCCCAGATAGTAGGTGATCGCACCTTCCAGACCCTTGTACACCACGCCGCCCTGGTTGTAATAGATCTGGTCACTGCCGCTGCCGCTGGAAGCGATCTTGTTATTAAAGTCGATGTAGTACAGATCCGCGTCCAGCGTCAGATTGCCCGACTGGTGCACCGTACCGAGCTGGTAGTTGGTGGACGTCTGCGGCTTGGGCGTGTTGAGCGTCGGGTTGTTCACGTAGAACATGGACAGATCGGGCACCAGGAAGCCACGGGCGATCTGGCCATACGCTGCCCATTGCTTGCTGATGGCGTAATTGGCCGTCAGGAAAGGCAAGGTAGTGGTGTAGGTCTGCTCGGCCCTGGTCGGCAAGCGGGTGCCCTGATTCACGGCGGCGTCCAGCTTGCGCTGGAAGTGCACGTATTTCAGGCCCGGCGTAACAGTCCACTGCGGTGCCACGGCCCATTCGAATTCGATGAAAGGCTGGTACTGCTTCCAGCTCGATTGCTGCTCGTAGCTGATGCTCTTGGGCGCCGTCGACTCCTTGGGATTCGGCAGGTTGAGCGTCCAGTCCAGATCGTAGGTGTGGCGATCCGTATCGGAGTTTTCCAGCCACAGGCCGGCACGCAGCAAACCGGCATCGAGACGGTTGCTCAGCTTGATGATGTCGCCGTTGACGCGGTAGGCATTCAGCTTGTTGTAGCCGGGCACGTTCTTGTTGCCGGCAGCGCCAGCCTTGGTGCCGTTGGCCGTGGCGCCGCTCGCATCCTGACCGGACATGGTGTTGTTATTGTAGGCATAGGTGTACAAGGTGTTGTCGAGCGCCCAGCCACCCAGCCGGGTTTGCAGACGGACGTATTCAAAATCCGTGCGCTTGTCGTTGTAGTTATAGCCCCAGTAGTTCTGGCTGGTCTTGTCGTTGTTGAGCGAATAGTTCTTGCCATACAGCGCCGCCTGCGCCAGCGTCACACCTGCCTTATCCGGCACATTGCTGTGAATGGTGTTATAGGTGGAGAACAGCGTCAGCGTGGTGTCCTTACCGAGCGGCAGTTGCAGCTTGAACTGGTAGTTGTCTTCCTTCACGGCGCTATAGGTCTGGTAGCCATCCGATTCCAGCCGCGAGGCATTGAACATCAGGCGCGCATCGCCGAAGCGCTGCAGTACGCCGCTATCGACTTCGGCCCCGCGTATCTTGGTATTCCAGGTGCCATAGGTCAGATAGGGCGTGAAGCGGAAGTCGTTCGACAGTTCCTTGGAAAACAGATTGATCGAACCACCAAACGTGGCCTGGCCCAGATTGCTGGCATTGCCGGGGCCACGCTCTATCACCATGCCGCCGATGATGCGGGCCGGGAAGTAGGAAGTGGAATGGTGGGTAGGATTGTTGGTGTCGCCAAACGGTATGCCGTCGTAGGTGACGTTGTATTCGCCATCCTGAAAACCGCGCAGCGCCACCTTGGATTCGCCGAGACCGGAACCATTGGCCGAGATACCGGCGCTGACGCTAGGCGCAATCCGCGCCACGGCATTGAAATCGGCCAGCGGCGTCACGGTCTGCTCGATGAAAGTCGCGGTGATGATGGATTGCGGCTGGGTGGCGTTCAGGGCCGACTGCACGGGCGCGCGGTTGGCGGCATTCGAACCCGTGATGACCACACGGCTCTTGATGGCTTCGGCATCGAGCGCCGTGTTCGACACCTGCAATTCATCCGCTGGCGGCGTCTGGGTTTGCGCCTGGGCCGAGGCGCACATCAGCGCCAGTGCGGCCAGCACCTGCGCCGACATGGCCGTGCGGATCAACGTTTGCTGCGAGTTCTTCATGAGACTTTCCGGGTGGGTGGTGTAAAACCCGAAAGTCTAGGAAGCATTTATGACAGCATCATGAAAGTCACTCATTCATGCTGCTGCCACGCTACATTGTGACTATTTACAACGACCAACTACACACTACCCGCCTGCAGCGCGCGTGCCAGCGCCGTATCGGCCGTCGCCAGATGGGCGTGAAACCAGGGCAGCACCAATTTCACGGCTTCCTTGCCGGCCGCGATATCCGTTTCATCGAGCTGGTGCAAGCTGGCCAGCACGCGCGCATGCTGTTCGCGATGCTGCTTGATGGCCGGATAGTTGATGGTTTCCATCAACGCCTCTTCATGCCGGAAATCTTCTTCCAGACATTCGATCAGCTGTTGCAGCCCTTCCAGAAAATCTGCATCGGATGCATCCATTAGCGCATCGATCTGCTCGGCCAGCGCTTGGTGCGCCTCGTCGAACAGCGGAATGCCCAAGGCCATATCCGGATTCCAACCACGTTCTTCCATGATACTTTCCTCCTGAGCGGGCACTATGCCCGCAAGCGTTCGCGCAATCTATGACGCAGATCAAAAACCTCACGTATTAACCGGGTTTCCCATCTAGACGCGGCGAAGTCAGATACGGTAAGTACACCACCACATAGCTGGCAAAGCCCAGCGTCCAGCAGGAGGCAGCGAGCAGCATTACCAAACCTTGCTCGGTTTCCCAGCCCAGCGCCGTGGCGACGCGCAGGAAGGCGCTGGCCTGGATCAGCACGAAGATCAGGGTTTCTGCCCGTCCCGCCACCAGCGGCCGGCCCGTGTGGCCCAGCGTGGTACGCGTCATCATGCCCAGTATCAGCCCGGCCATGGAGCCCACGGTCAGCGCATGGAAGCCCGTGCTGGAGCTGACCAACTGCCAGCGTGCCAGTGCCAGCAGCACCAGCCCAGCGGCGATCCAGGCATAGGACAGATGCATAATCCACAGCAGCGGACGCGTCAGCGTACTTAGCGCATCCCAGCGCCACAGGCGCAGCAGGATCAGGCCGGCTGCGAGCAGCGCCAGCGGACCGAACAGCCATGCGGGGAAGGACAGCAGCCAGCCGCAGGCCGACAGCACCAGCAAGCCCAGCGAGACTTTATCGAGCTTGGGCTGCACCAGCGGCGAGGAACCGGGCGCACCGTTGCGGGTGAACATGGGGATGATGCGCGTGCCGATGGCCGCTTCGATCACCACGATCAAGAAGATGGCCGCGTGGATGGGCGCAGCAGCCTGCAAACCATGCCAGCCCAGCGCAATCGCGTGGAATACGCCATTGGTAATCGCCAGCAGGCCCAATATGCCGACGAGGAAATAGTTGCGCCGGTTGTTAGCCTTGCGCATCACCTGCAGCAGCGGCCATGCCGCAGCCGGTATGAAGGGCCAGTCGATCAGCGCGGCCACCATAGGCGGCGCCAGCAGCATTGCCAGCCGGCCGGCCAGCCACAGGGCCACCAGTGCTGCCAGATGGCCGCGTACGGGCGTCCAGAAGCCCGTCCAGTTATACGCTGCCGTGTAGAGGAAGCCTATCACCACGGCCAGCCCCATGCCGAACACCATCTCGTGCATATGCCAGGCAAAGCCCACATGCAAAGCCACACTGGCGAGCTGCGGGATCCAGCCATAGTACTGCGCCATCCACACGGGGATGGCCAGCGCGGCAAAGAAGGCAGCGCACAGATAGAACGGGCGGAAGCCCAGACGCCAGACCGGATGGCCCGTGTGGCGTACAGCAGGAGGTTCGTCGATGGAGAGCAGACTCATGATGATCAAGTTTTCAGTTTGAGATACGGCTGGCATTGTCGGACTTAATGGCCCAAAACGGTAGTTGGCCCATGGAGTTCGATAATCCAGATCAAGAAATTCAGATTCTTCCCGCAATTACGCAGCCAACGCATAGCCAGCGGGCGCGGTTTCGCTTAGTCTAACGCTGCAAACAAAACTTTATGACACAGAAGGACGAATCATGCAAAACACGGTTATCAATATCGAAAAGATGGAAGACGAAGGTAGTGCCGATACCATTACCCAAATTCTGCTGAAACTCAGCGGCGTGGAAGAAGTACGCGTGTCCCTGCGCGACTGCCTCGCCAGCGTCCAGTTCGATGAAAGCCGCACCTCGCCCCTGCGCATGACGGCCAGCCTCGAAGCTGCTGGCTATCCCAGCTATGTATCGGCTGGTGCTGCCGCTCCGCAGACTGCTGCGCGCGCCGGTGGTTGCTGCGGTGGTTGCTGCGGCGGCTAATGCCTGCAGCAGGCCTACAGCTGGCACGGGCCCAGGCCTGTGCAGCCATGAACGGAGCGCTGCGGCGCTCCGTTGCTATTTCCGCCCCCGCTATCTAGTTCCTATTCGCTGGCGCCTCAGGCGCCGCTCTGACGCCGATGTTCGACGGCATACACGGCAGCCTGCACCCGGCTGCTGAGCTTGAGCTTCTTCAGTACATTCTGCACATGGATCTTGACGGTCGATTCAGCCAGTTCCAGCGTACGGGCAATGCTCTTGTTGCTGCCGCCACGGGCCAGGCAATCGAGTATCTCGCGCTCGCGCGGCGTCAGCTTGTCCAGTTCCGACGCGGCGGCCGGCGCAGCACCGCCCTGCAACTGGGCCACCAGCTTGGCCGTCATGGCTTCCGCCACCACGGTTTCGCCCGCCGCCGCACGGCGGATCGCACGGGTCAGGTAATCGGTATCGATATTCTTCAGCAGATAGCCGCTGGCTCCGGCGCGCAGCGCTGTGCTGAGGTCTTCCGCATCTTCCGACACGGTCAGCATCACGACCGCGCTATCGGGACAATCCTGCAGCAGCAACTGCAGGGTTTCCAGCCCCGACATGCCGGGCATGTTCAGGTCCAGCAGGATGACCTGCGGCTTCAGCTGCTGTGCCCGCTTGATGCCTTCCACGCCATCGGCCGCTTCGCCCACCACGGCAAAATCGGCATGGCGCTGCAGCAGCGAACGTATGCCGCTGCGGAACAGGGTGTGATCGTCGACCAGCAGCACGCTGATGGGGGTGTCCGGTGTATCCATGCAAAAAACTCTCCGTTGAAATCCTGTTAAAACACGCTATTCAAGCTGCGCGGCGCTGGGCCCGGGCCAGATGCAAGATCACCTCCGTGCCTTGCCCCGGCTGCGAACGCACGCTGAGGTCGGCAGCTATACGGGCTGCCCGCTCGCGCATGATGTGTATGCCCACATGGGAGTCGCCCAGCGTATCGAGCGCAGCCGGTTCGAAGCCGTGGCCATTGTCGCGGATGCTGAGCACAAAATCGTCGCGGTCATCCAGCTTGACCCAGACCCGGCTGGCAGCCGCATGCTTGCGCACATTCGACAGCGCTTCCTGCACGATGAACAGCAATTGCAACTGCTGCTCGCTAGGGAAAGGCGGCCCCTGCGTCTCGGCCACGATATCGACCGTGATGCCGCTCTGGCGGCGGAATTTCTCCACCACGGCTTCCAGCGAACTGAGCAAATTGCCTTCCTGCAAACGCGTGCGGAAGTTGTGCAGCAGTTCGCGCACATCCTGATAGCTCTCGTCCACGCCCGCACGCAGCGCCGGCACGATGCTCTCTACTTCTTCCCACTGACGCTGCTGCATGGACTGCTCCAGCATCTGCACCTGCAGGTTCAGGAAGTTCAAGCCCTGCGCTATGCTGTCGTGCAAGCCTTGCGCCACCAGATTGCGTTCTTCGGATACGGCCAGCTGGCGCGAACGCCCTTCCAGCCGCTGGTTTTCGATGGCCGTGCCGAGCAGCTGGCCCAGCGTTTCCAGCAGCGCCGTCTGGGCCGGGCTGAACTCGGTCGCCTTGCGGAAGTGCAGATTGAAAAAGCCCAGATGCTGCTGCTGGGCATACACATGGAAGATGGAGACGGTGGCAAAACCTTCCTTGTGGCATTCCAGCTGGTGGCCGCGATCGAGCTTGCGCAGGTCGTGGATCACCGCCACTTTCTTGACCACGGCATCGCCGCACAGGCAGTCGCCCACCTTCAGACAGCGCTCGGTTTCCACCAGACGCTCGGAAATGCCCTGCGACACCAGCATATGCATATTGCCCTGTATCGGGTCGAGGATGCGCACGGTGCCGCCATCGGCGCTGAAATAGTCGCTGATGCGCTGCAGGAAGCCGCGGCACATGGCTTCGGCCGGCTGCGGCTGCTGCAGGAAGGCGGCGCTATCGTATAGCAGCGCCAGTTCGTGATTCTGCTGCTCCAGCGCCTGCGTCTTGACGCTGACCATCTGTTCCAGATTGCCATAGACCGACTGCAGCCGGTCGGCCATCTGGTTGAAGCCGCTGGCCAGCATACCGAACTCATCGTTACGGTCCACCGGCAGGCGCACGCCGAAATCCTTTTCGCGCATGCGCTCCAGACCGCCCTGCAGCCGCGTCACAGGCGCGACGATCATGTCGAACAGCAGATAGATGATGCTGACCGTGCCCACCAGTGCCAGCCCCAGCAGCGTTAGCTGCGAAGCACGCAGCCAGAACGTGCGGTTCTCGCTATCGCGCTCGATACGCTGCACCAGCTCATCCACGCGCGCAACAAAGCGTTCGCTACGCTGCTGCAACGCGCGCACGCTGGCCGGGGTCGCGCTGGACTGGCCCAGCCAATCATGCGCTTGCGGTGCGAGCTCGGTACGCCATTGCTGCAGCACGCCGCCGAACATGTCGCGGATCGACGCGGTAGGCGGCAGGAACAGCGGCCGCTGCGGGTCGCCACGCTGCAGTAGTTGCAGCTTTTCTTCCATGCCCTGCAACTGGTAGAGCAGATGTTCGCGCGTACGCGGATCAGCACCCACATCATCGACCTGACCGGCCAGCATGGCCATGCGATAGCTATCCATCCGCAAGCTACCGGCTACATTAATGGCCGCAGCACTGCCTTCCAGCTGCCAGGACAGCAGCAGGGTCGAGCCTATCACCAGCAGGGCGACGGCGAGGAAACTCAGCAGCAAGCCGACGATACGGGTCGACAGCTTGTGCCAGTTGGCGAACAGAGTGGGCAGCGCCATCAGTGGGCCTGCCCGCAGCGGAAATATAAGGAAATTGAATAGCGCATGGCTGCTCCGTTGATGCAATACGTCATTCAGTATACACGGTGCAGCATGGCTGCTAGCCGCCCGTCTGCGACATGAATCGGATAATTTTCTCTGGCTGGCGGCCGAAGTCATGTTGCTCCGGCTTCAGCTCGATCGCCGCGCGAATTGCCGCTTCCAGCTCGGCATCGCTGGCACCGCCGCGCAGCAGCGGACGCAGCGGATATTGCTGCTCCTGCCCCAGACACAGATAGAGCGTGCCATCGACCGACAGCCGCACGCGGTTGCAAGTGGCGCAGAAATGCTGCGACAAGGGCGTGATATAGCCGATCGCGGCACTGCCATCAGGCGTGCTCCAGTAGCGGGCCGGGCCGCCGCCGATTTCGAGCGCCTGCGGACGCAGATCGAAACGGCGCGCCAGGCGCTCCTGCACGGGGCCCAGATTCAGGTAAGCCGTATTGCGCCCCGTTTCGCCCATGGGCATCACTTCGATCAGGCGCAGTACGAAATGCTGTTCTATGCAGAATGCGGCCACGGCATCGATCTCGGCATCGTTGACGCCGCGCATGGCCACCATATTGATTTTGATGGGAGCGAGGCCGGCGGCCTTGGCCGCCTGCAGGCCGGCCAGCACGGACGGCAGGCAGTCGCGCCCCGTAATGCCTTTCATGCAGTCACGGTCCAGCGTATCGAGGCTGACATTCACCCGGCTCACGCCCGCTGCATACAGCTCGTCGGCGTAGCGCGCCAGCCGCGTGCCATTGGTGGACAGTGACAGGTCGCGCAGGCCGGGCAAGGCCGACAGCCGGCCCGCCAGCTGCGTCACGCCACGGCGCGTCAGCGGTTCGCCACCCGTCAGGCGCACACGCGAGGTGCCGAGGCGGGCAAACGCGGCCACCACCCGTTCGATTTCGTCGAAGCTGAGCCAGTCCGGCGGGTCTTCATAGCCTTTGAAGTCGCTAGGCATGCAATAGGTGCAACGCAGATCGCAGCGGTCGGTCACGGACACGCGCAGATAGTCGATGCTGCGGCCAAAGCGGTCGCTCAGGCGCGGGGTCTGCGGCTGCAGGACGGTGCCTGCGGTGGGGAAAAGTTCGCCTGACATCGGCGCACTCCTGTCTGATTGGGATGCTTCATTTTAACGTCGCACGCGCGCGCTGAAACTGCCCATGACGACGTAGCCGGCCTAGTCCTTTCAGGCTAGGCCGGCTACGCGGTTTGCTACGACAGATTGTAGAAGATGCTTACTGTACCAATGGCGATTGCGCGCCTTCCAGCGTGATCCCTTCGATGCCGGCACGGCCGACCAGAATGTGCAGATACTGGTGCAGCGCACGCTGCCACGCTTGCCGCTGCAGTTCATCGGCAATCTGGGCCCGTACGGTGGCGTACGGAATCACCTCGCCAGCCACCCGCCGCTTCACCTGCACGATGTGCAGACCGAAGCGGGTTTCCAGCAGCCGCCCTGCCAGCTCGCCTTCCTGCAGGCGGAACAGCAGGTCCTCGAACTCGGGCACGCAAGCGCCCCGCCCCAGTTGCCCCAGATTGCCGCCTATGGCGCCGGACGGACAGTTGGAATACTGTGCGGCCAGTTCCTCGAAGCGTTCGGGCCGGGCTTGCAGCTCGGCCAGGATCAGCTCAGCCGTCTGGCGCAGCATGTCGAGTGGCGCGGTCGGCGTTACCTGGAACAGGATGTGGCGGGCTTCCACCAGATCGCCGCTACGGAAACGCTCGGGCTGACTCATGTAATAGCGCAGACAGGCTTCATCGTCGGCCAGCGGCACTTTCACTTCCTGCGCAAACAGGGCTTCGATGCGATCGTCCTCATCGTCGGCCTGTATGCCCAGCGCTGCCGCTTCCTGCAGCAGCACCCGGCGCAGGATTACTTCATGCACAGCCGATTGCACCGGATTGGCCGCCTGCTGGTGGTGTACCAGCTCCGCTTCGATCTCGCGATCGGCTACATCTACACCATTAACTGAGATACCCATGATGACTCCTTAGCGTGGACGTACCAGCTGATAGGCGCGACCCAGATAGGTGACAGCGCCGAAACCGCTCCACACGTGCACCAGACGGGTGAACGGGAAGATTACGAACAGCGACATGCCCATGAACAGGTGCAGCTTGAAGATCAGCGGCGCAGTCAGGATCAGGTCGGCAGCATCGCCACGGAAGGTCACGATATGTTGTGCCCAGCCCATCAGCAGCACCATCATGTGGCCGTCCATGTGGCCAGCCGAGACGAAGATCGAAGACAGGCCCAGCAGCAGAGTTGCGAGCAGCCACAGCAGAACCAGCTTGTCTTTCCAGGTGCTACGGGCAGCCACACGCTCGTTGCTCAGACGGCGGCCCAGCAGCATCAGCAGGCCGATCAGGCACAGCGAGCCCATGGTGCCACCCGCCACCATTGCGACCAGCTGCTTGGTGCCGTGTTCGACACCGAGCGCATCCCACACCCACACCGGGGTCAGCAGACCGGCAGCGTGGCCGAAGAACAGGCCCAGCACGCCGATGTGGAACAGCGGGCTGCCCAGACGCAGCATGCCCGTGTGGAACACCTGGCTGGATTCCGACTTCCAGGTGTACTGTTCACGGTCGAAGCGGATCAGGCTACCGAGCAGGAAGATCGCCAGCGCGATATATGGATAGATTCCAAATAAGAATTGATGCAGATAGTTCATGGCGCTCTCCTTCAGTGACGCTGCGGCGCTGCCGCCTTGGGATAGAAATTGACGGGATGGCTACCATCCATGCGCGGTTTCAGCAGCGGCTCGATACCATCGGCGCCGGGGCCGAAAGTTTCCAGCGCTTCATCCATATCGCGCACCGGCGGTTCGCTCAGCTCTTCCGCCACCACATTGGTCAGCGTCTGCAGCAGTTCGAACACGCAGGCGTACGGGCTGCCATTGGCGCGCAGCTTGCGGCCGATGTAAGCGAGCACGTGGATCGCGTCGCCCAGCAGGCGCTCGGCTTCCGCTTCATCCTGCAACGACAGGAATTCGAGGAACAGCGGCACGTAGTCGGGCAGATCGTCACCCACCATCTGCAGACCATGACGGCTGTATTCGGCCAGCAGGTCCACCATGGCCTGACCGCGGTCACGCGATTCGCCATGGATATGCTCGAACAGGTGCAGCGAATGCGACGGGTTGCGGTCAAACGTCATCACATATTGCTGCTGCAGGTCGATCAGTGCCGTCTCGCCCAGATGGGTGAACAGCGGCGCCAGCGCGCCCTGCCAGTTACGCGGGATCAGGGCTTGCAGCGCTTCGCGCTCCTGCAGCAGTTCCGCTTCCGGATACTGCAGCAGGATGGAGAGCAGCTGGAAGCCTTGCGTGGAGGCTTGAGCTTCAGACATCGAGGTTCTCCTTTTTCTTACGCGATTTCGGCATCATCATGAAGATTTCCGAGCCGTGCTTGCGCTTGCCGAACAGGCTGGCATCGCTGACGCCATCCGAGCAACCGTTGCCGAAGCTGAAGCCGCAGCTGCCCTTCTCGTTGAAGCTGTCCTCGGCCATTTCCTTGTGGCTGCTTGGAATCACGAAGCGGTCTTCGTAGTTCGCAATTGCCATGATGTGGTACATGTCTTCCACCATGGCTGGCTCCAGACCGACCTGTTTCAGCACTTCCAGATCCGGCGTCGGCGCTACATGCTTGCTGCGCATATAGGCACGCATGGCCAGCATGCGGTCCAGTGCCGTCAGCACAGGACGCTGGTCGCCTGCCGTCAGCAGGTTGGCCAGATACTGTACCGGGATACGCAGGCTGGAGGTATCCGGCAGGATGCCGTTCTTGCCCAGACGGCCAGATTCGGCCGCAGCCTGGATAGGCGACAGTGGCGGGATGTACCACACCATCGGCAGCGTACGGTATTCAGGGTGCAGCGGGAAGGCCACCTTCCACTCCACCGCCATCTTGTACACGGGCGAACGCTTGGCCGATTCCAGCCACGAATCAGGAATGCCCTGACGGCGCGCTTCCGCGATCACTTCCGGATCGTGCGGGTTGAGGAACAGACCCAGTTGCGACGGATACAGGTCGCGCGGATCGGCCACCGAAGCCGCTGCTTCGATCTTGTCGGCATCGTACAGCAGCACGCCGAGGTAACGGATACGGCCCACGCAGGTTTCCGAGCACACGGTAGGCTGGCCCGCTTCGATACGCGGGTAGCAGAAGGTGCACTTCTCGGCCTTGCCGGACGACCAGTTGTAATAGATCTTTTTGTACGGGCAGCCGGAGATGCACATACGCCAGCCGCGGCACTTGTCCTGATCGATCAGCACGATGCCGTCGTCTTCGCGCTTGTACACGGAACCGGACGGGCACGAAGCCACGCAGGTCGGGTTCAGGCAGTGCTCGCACAGACGTGGCAAGTACATCATGAAGGTGTTTTCGAAAGTACCGTACATCTCCTTCTGCATGCCTTCGAACAGCGCATCCTGGCTACGCTGGGCGAATTCGCCACCCAGATCGTCTTCCCAGTTCGGGCCCCATTCGATCTTGTCCATCTTCTTGCCGGTGATGACGGAAATAGGACGGGCAGTCGGTGGGGTTTCCGACAGCGGCGCATTCTGCAGGCGCTCGTAGTCGTAGGTGAACGGCTCGTAGTACTCGTCGATCTGTGGCAGGTTAGGATTGGCGAAGATCTGCGACAGTATCTTCAGGCGGCTACCCTGACGCGGCTCGATCTTGCCCGCGTCGGTACGGCGCCAGCCGCCATTCCACTTGTTCTGGTTTTCCCACTGTTTAGGATAACCCACGCCCGGTTTGGTTTCGACGTTGTTAAACCATGCATATTCCACACCGTCACGGCTGGTCCACACGTTTTTGCAGGTTACTGAACAGGTATGGCATCCAATGCACTTGTCCAGATTCAGCACCATGCCGATTTGTGCTCTGATTTTCATGTATCGCTCCGTCTCTTTCTCAGCCGTGGGCCTTTTCATTCAACGGGCCTTCCAGCCAGTCGACTTTGTTCATCTTACGTACCAGCACGAATTCATCGCGGTTGGAACCCACCGTGCCGTAGTAGTTGAAGCCCCACGACAACTGCGCATAACCACCGATCATGTGGGTAGGCTTGGTCACAGCACGGGTTACCGAGTTGTGGATACCACCGCGTTTGCCCGACATTTCGGCGCCCGGCACGTTGACGATTTTTTCCTGTGCGTGGTACATCAGCGTCATGCCTTCCGGTACGCGCTGGCTGACAATCGCCCGCGCCGTCAGCGTGCCGTTGACGTTGAACACTTCGATCCAGTCGTTATCGACGATGCCGGCCGCTTGCGCATCCACTTCCGACAGCCACACGTGCGGACCGCCACGGGACAGGGTCAGCATGCGCAGGTTGTCCGAGTAGGTCGAGTGGATACCCCATTTCTGATGCGGCGTAATCCAGTTCAGCGCAATCTCTTTGTTACCGTTAGGCTGCGCGCCCAGCATGGTTGCCGTGGTCTTGGTGTTAATCGCTGGCTTGTACACGCACAGACCTTCGCCAAAATCACGCATCCAGCGGTGATCCTGGTAGAACTGCTGACGGCCCGTCAGCGTGCGCCATGGGATCAGTTCATGCACGTTGGTATAGCAGGCGTTGTAGCTGACTTCTTCCGATTCCAGACCGGACCAGGTTGGCGACGAAATAATCTTGCGTGGCTGGGCCTGTACATCGCGGAAACGGATGCTGTCATGCTCGCGTGGCAGAGCCAGATGGGTGTGGTCGCGGCCCGTGATCTTGGACAGCGCATCCCATGCTTTCACGGCCACGTGGCCATTGGTTTCCGGAGCCAGCGACAGAATCATCTCGGCCGCATCGATGGCGGTATCCAGACGTGGCTGGCCTTTGCCCACCGTGTCAGCCTGCACCGTGCGGTTGATGCCGCGCAGGATTTCCACTTCGTGGCCGGTTTTCCAGCTGATGCCCTTACCACCGTTGCCGAGTTTTTCCAGCAATGGGCCGATCGAGGTGAACTTCTGGTGGATCTTGGTGTAATCGCGTTCCACCACGGTGAAGTTAGGCATGGTTTTGCCCGGAATCGGCTCGCACTCGCCAGCACGCCAGTCTTTCGGATCGAAAGGCTGACCCAGTTCACCCGGGGTATCGTGCATCAGCGGGGTCAGCACCAGATCCTGCTGGGTGCCGAGGTAAGGACCACCGATTTCTTCAAATTTCTTGGCCAGACCTTTGTAGATTTCCCAGTCCGACTTGGATTGCCACAGCGGCTGCACAGCTTCCGACAGCGGGTGGATGAAGGGGTGCATGTCCGAAGTATTCAGGTCATCCTTCTCGTACCAGGTGGCGGTCGGCAGCACGATGTCGCCATACAGGCAGGTGGTGGACATACGGAAGTCCAGCACTACCAGCAGGTCGAGCTTGCCTTCGGCAGCAGGACGTACTTTGACGTCGCGCGGCTTGATGCAGTGCTCTTCGTCGCTCATCAGCGCATTCTGGGTACCCAGCAGGTACTTCAGGAAGTACTCGTGGCCCTTGCCCGAGCTGCCCAGAATATTCGAACGCCACACAAACATATTGCGCGGGAAGTTGGCCGGATTGTCCGGATCATCGCAGGAGAATTCCAGCTGCTTGTTCTTGATCTGGCTGACGGCATAGGCCACTGGTGCTACGCCGGCCGCTTCGGCCGCACGGGTCACTTCCAGCGGGTTGGTCTGCAACTGTGGTGCCGAAGGCAGCCAGCCCAGACGTTCGGCCTTGGCGTTGTAGTCGAGCAGCGACATTGGAGCGACGTCGTCACCTGCAGTCGGCGAGGCGATTTCTTCCGTGTGCAGTTTTTCGTGGCGCCACTGGCTGGTGTGGTTGTAGAAGAACGACGTACCATTCATCTGGCGCATAGGACGGTTCCAGTCCTGTGCGAAGGCCAGCGGAGTCCATCCCGTTTGCGGACGCAGTTTTTCCTGACCCACGTAGTGGGCCCAGCCGCCGCCCGATTGACCGACGCAACCGCACATCATCAGCATGTTGATGATGCCGCGATAGGTCATGTCCATGTGGTACCAGTGGTTCAGTGCCGCACCGACGATGACCATGCTCTTGCCGCGGGTCTGGTCGGCGTTTTCGGCGAACTGGCGTGCCACGGTGATCACGTCTTCGGCTTTCACGCCGGTGTGCTTGACCTGCCATGCCGGGGTGTAAGGAATGTCTTCTTCATAGCTGGTGGCCACATTGCCGCCGCCCAGACCACGGTCGATACCGTAGTTGGCCATGGTCAGATCGAATACGGTCGCCACCAGAGCGGTGCTGCCGTCAGCCAGCGTCAGACGCTTGACGGGCACATTGCGCATCAGCAGATCGCTGGCGTCCTTGCCACCGAAGTAGGCGAAGCCCACAGGCACCACTTCATCAGCGCAGTTGATCAGCGACAGTTGCGGATCGACCGGAGCACCGCTGGTGCCCTGCTTCATTTCCAGATTCCACTTGCCAGTTTCGCCCCAGCGGAAGCCGATGGAACCGGCAGGCGCGACGATCTGGCCGCTGGCTTCGTCGATGACCAGGGTTTTCCAGTCCGGATTGTTGGTTTCGTCGAGGTTGTTGGCCAGGTGCGAGGCGCGCAGGAAGTATTCCGGCGCCAGCGTGCCGTTCTGCTCTTTCAGCAGCACCAGCATAGGGAAGTCGGTGTACTGCTTGGCGTACTCTTTGAAGTAGGCCGATTGACCGGCCGTGTGGTATTCCTTCAGGATCACGTGGCCCATGGCCATGGCCAGTGCCGCATCGGTACCCTGCTTAGGTGCCAGCCAGATGTCGCCGAACTTGGCCATTTCGCCGAAGTCGGACGATACGGCGACCGTCTTGGTACCTTTGTAGCGCACTTCGGTGTAGAAGTGGGCGTCCGGGGTACGCGTCATCGGCACGTTGGAACCCCATACCATCAGGTAGGTGGAGTTGTACCAGTCGGCCGATTCCGGCACGTCGGTCTGTTCGCCCCAGATCTGCGGGCTCGATGGCGGCAGATCGCAATACCAGTCGTAGAAGCTCAGGGCCACGCCGCCGATCAGCGACAGGTAGCGGGTACCGGCTGCATAGCTGACCATGGACATGGCGGGAATCGGCGAGAAGCCGACGATACGGTCAGGGCCGTATTTCTTGATGGTCAGTGCATTGGCTGCAGCCATGATTTCGTTGGCTTCATCCCAGCTGGCGCGCACAAAGCCGCCCAGGCCGCGTACCGATTTATAGCGCGCTGCACGTTCCGGATTCTGGCTCACGTAGTCCCATGCCGCGATCGGGTCCATGGTCTTACGGGCTTCGCGCCACATTTCCATCAGACGGCCACGGATCATCGGGTATTTGACGCGCTGCGCCGAATACACATACCACGAGTAGCTGGCGCCGCGTGGGCAGCCGCGTGGCTCGTGGTTAGGCAGATCGGGACGGGTGCGCGGATAATCGGTCTGCTGGGTTTCCCAGGTAATCAGGCCGTTTTTGACATACACCTTCCAGCTGCACGAACCCGTGCAGTTGACACCGTGCGTGGAGCGCACGATCTTGTCGTGCTGCCAACGTTGACGATAGGCGTTTTCCCAGGTGCGATCTTCCTGCACGACGGCGCCGTGACCGCCCGAGAATGTCGACGTAGTTTTGCTGAAGAATTTCAGGCGATCCAGAAAATGACTCATGCTGCCTCCTCACTGACACCCGGCACTGCGCCGGGTATGCGGTCCCATGCAACATGCACGGACTCGACTATGTTGCAAGTCTAAGCAGCGGCCCAACTGGTGTGAATCGGCAAGAAGGTCATCTGGCAGGGTGAGAAGGACTAGTGCTCCTAGTCATTAGTGACTAGACGCATTCATCCCTTACGGCAATTTTCAACGGGGCGCTTGCGCGCTATGGTTACGTTGTACAAGCACCGCTCTCGCGAGCCAACGAGGAATCCCATGCAAATCAATAGTTTCGAAGACCTGATCATGGCTGCCGCCATGCAGGCCCAGCCCCAGCGCCTGCTGATCGCCTTCGCCGTGGCTGAAGCCGAGCCTGATCCTGAGCCCGGTGCGGCCGGCCGTACCACGCTGGTTCCCGTGATGTGTGTGGACAAGCAGGTAGGCGAGCTCGATACCTATGCCAATCTGGTCGAGGAAGCACAGGCCATGGGCCAGCACTGGGATGTGATGCTGATTTCCACCCTGTCCGGCCAGAATGGCGTGCTGCCCGACCCGCAGCGCACCGATGCGGCGCTGAACCAGATGCTGGGCCATATCCAGCAGGGCCAGATGGACCGCATGCTAGCGTTTGACCGCAGCGGCGACATGCTGCGCTACCACTAAGCGCCACAGCGGCGACGGCTGCCGGATACCGCAGCCGGGCGTCGCGCGCCCTTCCCCCACATGGCCAAGCGCTTCCCCATCCATCCCGCCAAGCCCGAGCTGATCTGCTGGGGCTGCGATAAATATTGTCCGGCTGACAGCATGGCCTGCGGTAACGGCTCCGACCGTACCCAGCATCCCGTGGAGCTGTTCGGCCCGGACTGGCATAGCTTCGGCTTGAATGCGCAGGATCAGGCCGACGAGGAGCCGGCCGCGCAGCAGGACGAACCGCCAGCGCCGACGACCTAGCCCTAGCGCGCTAGTCCTAGCGCGCAGCCACTTCATCAGAATATCGCAGGGTTAGTGCCGCCGCAGATATGGCGCGACCAGTCTGGCCGCGCCGGTTTCTATCAGGCCGCTGCGTCCTGCCGCTCGGGCAGGGAGCCGACCAGCGGCAGGAAGGCATGCTGGCGCGCGGAATACGCCATCAGCGCGCCCTTCTCCAGATCGAAATACCAGCCGTGCAGCTTGAGCAAGCCCTGCTCCACCCGGCGCTTGAGCCACGGGTAGGTCATCAGATTGTCGAGCGACAGCAGGATGCTGGCCAACTCGCACGCATGGTGCTGCTCGGCGCTGCTGCGGTGGGCCAGATCGCGCCGCACGCGTTCGGCGACGGGCTCGGCCACGCGCATCCACTGGTTGACGAAGTCCGTCTCGCGCTCGACTTTGCGGGGCGACATTACGGCACGAATGCCGCCGCAGCGGGCATGGCCAAGTATGATGATGCGTTCGACTTCCAGCTCGCACACGGCAAACTCGATGGCGGAACTGACACCGGCCGAAGCCGTTGGCGTGCAGGCCGGCACCAGATTGGCGATATTGCGCACCACGAACAGGTCGCCCGGATCGCTGCCCGTCAGCAGCATGGGATCGACGCGCGAATCGCAGCAGCCTATCAGCAGCGTGCTGGGGCGCTGCCCCTCGCGCAGGCTGTCGAACAGCGCCTGGCTATCCTGAAAATACTGCTGCTGGAAACGGCTGAAGCCATTGATGAATTTTTCGATATCTTCCATTTCAGCCTCCGCTTTTATTCCGCACAGCGGCGCAAACCGGCCCGATCCAGCAAGCTGATCTGGCGGCCTTTGAAGGTGATCAACTGCTGCGAGCACAGGTCGGCGAGGATGCGCGAGAAGTGTTCGGGCGTCAGGTTCAGACGCGAAGCCAGCACGCCTTTGGACGCCGCCAGCGTGAACTGATCGCCGCCCTCGGGGAACTCGCGCAGCAGATAGGCCGCTACGCGCTGGGTGCCGGAGCGCAGCGAGTACGATTCCATATCGCACATCAGGCTGTGCATGCGCTGGCTCAGGCCTGCCAGCATCTTGTGGGCGAAGCTCGAATCATTGTCGATCTCGCGGAAGATGGTGGGCTTGGCGACGTGCAGCAGCAAGGTATCTTCGGTGGCCTGGGCCGACACGATGTAGGGGCTGCCCATGAACATCAGCGCTTCACCGAAGCTGTGGCCGGGGCCGATCAGCTCGATGACTTTTTCCGCGCCACCGGCCGAAGTGAAGGACAGCTTGATCTGGCCAAACACCACCTGGTGGAAGCCTATGCAGGGATCACCCCGCTCGAACACCATCTGACCGCGCTCGAGCCGCACTTCAGTGGTGCCGAGCGCGATGCGGTCCAGTTCCTCGGCGCGCATGGAGGCGAACAGCGGCACGCGCGAGAGGAAGGTCTGTACCTTGATCTTACTTTTATCCATAGTTGTCTTGCTACTTAGCTCTTGCTTAGATGGTACGCGAATAGCGCATTACCTGCGGCCCTTCCACTTTGGGCAGGTGCAGATACTGGTCGAACGCCATGCAGATATTGCGGATCAGCAGACGGCCGCGCATCTTCACGCGCACGCCACGGCTGCCTACGCATAGCAGGCCCAGTTCTTCCAGCGGTTTCAGGCGCTCGAGTTCGGTCGCAAAATACTCGGGCCCGCTCACGCCCGCTGGCAGCGGCAGATCGTCGTAATCAAGGATGAAATTGCACATCAAACGGTTGATGGCCGTACGCCGGATCACGTCATCCGCATTCAGCGTGATGCCACGCGCGATAGGCAAGGCACCGGCATCGATACGTTCGTAATACGCCGTCAGGGTCTTTTCGTTCTGGCTGTAGCTATTCCCGACGGCGCTGATGGCCGACACACCGAGCGCCACCATGGGCGCGTCGGCATGGGTGGAATAGCCCTGGAAATTGCGCTGCAGCTTGCCCACTTCGCGGCTGCGCGCCAGATCGTCTTCGGGCAGCGCAAAGTGATCCATGCCGATATACACATAACCTGCGCCCGTCAGCTTCTCGATGCACAGGCCCAGCATGGCCAGCCGGGTTTCGCCGTCGGGCAGATCGGCTTCGTTGATCAGCTTCTGCGCCTTGAACAGGTTCGGCATGTGGGCATAGTTGTACACGGCCACACGGTCGGGACGGGCCGCAATGATGCGGTCCAGCGTAGGGCCGAAACTGGCGACGCTCTGCAACGGCAGGCCATAGATCAGATCGACACTGACGGAGCGGAAGCCGTATGTGCGCGCGGCCTCCAGCACGGCCAGCGTCTGCTCGGGCGATTGCACGCGGTTGACGGCCTTCTGCACTTCCGCGTCGAAATCCTGCACGCCCAGACTCAGGCGATTGAAGCCTTGCCGGCGCAGCACGCCGATACGTTCGGGCGATACCGTGCGCGGATCGACTTCGATCGAGAATTCGCCTTCTTCATCGCTGACGAACTCGAAGTCCGCACGCAGGCGGGCCAGCAGCTCGTCCATCTGCTCGTCCGTCAGATAGGTCGGCGTACCGCCACCGAAGTGCAACTGGGAGACGGCACGGCCACGGCCCAGCAGCTCTACCTGCATGGCGATCTCGCGGTACAGATAGCCCAGATACTCGGCCGCCTTGCCCTTTTCCTGCGTGATGATCTTGTTGCAGCCGCAGTAGTAGCACAGCGAAGCACAGAATGGGATGTGCACATACAGCGACAGCGGTGCTGCCGCACCTTCCGCGCTCAGGCTGCCGATGGCAGCCTGATAGGCGGCGATGCCGTAACCGCCGTGGAAGCGGTCTGCCGTGGGGTAGGACGTGTAGCGCGGACCGTTCAGGGTCAGCTTGCGAATCAGCGCTGCATCAAACAGTTCCGTGCGGGTCGCCACAGCGGCGGCATCTTCAGACATATCAAACTCCGTTTAGCAAGGCATGGCCGCATTTTTACGGGCGTAGCACCACCACGTAATAGCGATGCAGCTCATGTAGAAAGCAATGAAGCACCACAGCGCAGCGTCAGGACCGCCCGTCATCGCAATCGAGGTACCGTAGCTCTTCGGAATGAAGAAGGCACCGTAGGCGGCAACCGCGGAAGTGAAGCCCAGCACTGCAGCACCTTCCTTATTGGCGTCAACGATCGCTTGTTGTTGTTCGGCTTGCGATTTGCCAGCCGCTGCGCGCTGACGCTCGGTCATGAAGATTACAGGAATCATGCGGAAGGTGGAAGCGTTGCCCACGCCGGTACCGGCGAACAGCGCCATGAACATCCAGAAGAAGCCGGTGAAATTGCCGGCTGCACCGCCGTGCGGCAGGAAGCTGATCACGCCGTACACGGCTGCAATCATGCCGACAAAGGTCCACACCGTTACTTTGGCGCCGCCCAGTTTGTCTGCGATCACGCCGCCGACCACACGGGCCAGTGCACCGACCAAAGGACCCAGGAAAGCGTACTGCAGCGGGTTCACATCAGGGAACTGGGTTTTGATGAGCAGCGGGAAACCGGCCGAGTAGCCGATGAAGGAACCGAAGGTACCCGTGTACAGCCAGCACATCAGCCAGTTGTGTTTGCGTTTGAAGATCACAGCCTGATCAGCGAACGATGCTTTGGCCGAGGCCAGATCATTCATACCGAACCATGCCAGCAGTGCGCTGACGGTGATGAAAGGCACCCAGATGAAACCGGCGTTCTGCAGCCACATGGTGCTGCTCTTGCCAGCTTTGACGGCGGTCTGGGCATCGCCGCCCAGCGTACCGAATACGCCCACGGTGATCACCAGAGGTACGACGAACTGCACGGCCGATACGCCCAGATTGCCCAGGCCGGCGTTCATGCCCAGTGCATAGCCTTTCTGTGCTTTCGGGAAGAAGAAGCTGATGTTGGCCATCGACGAAGCGAAGTTACCGCCGCCGAAGCCGCACAGCAGCGCCAGGATCAGCATGGTCGGATAGCCGGTGGTGACGTCCTGCACGGCAAAGCCTATGCCCAGCGCTGGAATCAGCAGCGAAGCGGTGGAAATCGTGGTCCACTTGCGGCCGCCGAAGATAGGCACCATGAACGAGTAGAAGATACGCAGCGTCGCGCCGGACAGGCCCGGCAGCGCCGTCAGCCAGAACAACTGGTTGGTGCTGTACTGGAAGCCGATGGCCGGCAGATTCACCACCACCACGCTCCACACCATCCACACGGCAAACGCCAGCGCCAGTGCGGGGATGGAAATCCACAGATTACGGTTGGCCGTATCGCGTCCGCCGCTGGCCCAGAACGTGGAGCTTTCTGGCTCCCACGTGTTGATCATATATTTGCTCATGAAATTCTCCTAAAAATACAAATGTCGGCCTCAGGCCTTGGCCTGGGCTTTGACAGCGGCCGCAGCCGCTTCGGGACGGAACGAGTAATGCATCCACACCAGCGAAACGCAGACGGTGCCGTACAGCAGCATGAAGGCGCTGGAACGCACGCCCGTCATGTCCAGCAGCGCGCCGAACAGAATCGGCAGAATGAAGCCGCCCAGACCGCCAGCCAGACCCACCACGCCCGAGACGGCGCCGATGTTGTCGCTGAAGTCGTCGGCAATGAATTTGAAGACGGACGCTTTGCCGACCGCCATGGCAGTACCGACGATGAACAGCAGCACCGTGAACACGGTAGGCGACAGGGCCAGATCGAGTTTCAGATCGCCACGGGTGGTGGTGATGATCATTGAAGTCTGTGGGTAGGACAGCAGGAAGAAGCATACCCAGCAAACCCACATCACCCACCAGGTCACTTTGTAGGCGCCGTAGCGGTCGGAGATCCAGCCGCCGACTGCGCGCAGCACGCCACCAGGCAGCGAGAAGCAGGCAGCCAGCAAGGCAGCCAGTTTCAGGTCGAAGCCGTATTCGCCCACATAGTATTTGGTCATCCACAGGGCCAGGCCCACATAACCACCAAACACCACCGAGTAGTACTGGCAATAGCGCCATACGCGGCGGTCGCCCAGCACTTTCATCTGCGCGCCGAAAGAAATCGCGGAATTGGTCTTGTGGCTAGGATCGGTCGCCGTGAAGACCCAGAAAATCGCGCAGGTGATCAGCATGGCGATCGCATACACCTTCGGCAGTGCCTGCCAGCCCCAGGCAGCGATGATGGCGGGTGCGACGAACTTGGTCAGTGCCGAACCGGAGTTACCGGCACCGAAGATGCCCATGGCCAGACCACGGCGCTCGCTGGGGAACCAGCGTGCAACATATGGCGTACCGACCGAGAACGAGCCGCCGGCCAGACCGATGAACAGGCCCAGCACGAGGAACTGCCAGAATTCGGTGGCGTAGCTGATCAGGAAGATGGCCGGCACCGTGGCCAGCATCAGCAGGAAAAACACGATGCGGCCACCATATTTATCGCACCAGATACCGAGCGGCACGCGCACCAGCGAGCCGCTAAGTACGGGCATGGCAGCGAGCAGACCAAACTGCGTTTCATTCAGGCCGAGCATTTTTTTGATGGGGATGCCCAGCACGGCGAACATCATCCAGATCGCGAAACAGATCGTGAATGAGAAGGTGCTGGCGGCGAGTACCCCTACCGCTTTGTTATTGCTTGCCACGTTACACTCCTAACGAGTTTAGAATGCGCTCAGGGTACGCGCCGCGCCAGACCTCGCCAATTGGCCGGAAGGCTAGGCGACCCCGGCAATCAGGCTAGCTATCTAGTCCGAAGTGACTAGTTGGATGATCTGGTCGAAGCGGTTGCGCGGCAAGCCCGAGGCCGGCAGCTGCGGCAGCAGGTCGGCCAGCGTGACTTCGTCGAGCACGGCCAGAAACGCATGGCTGGCGCGTGCCAGCACGCCCTGCAGGCCGCAGGCCAGCGCATACGGGCAATCCGTCTGGCCGCCATCGAAGCAGGCCGTCATATGGAAATGCGGTTCGCTCGCGCGCACCACCTTGCCCAGATTTATTTCGCCCGGACGTAGCGCCAGCACGATGCCGCCATTGCGTCCACGCACCGTGCGCACCACGCCGCTCAGGCCTAATTGATGTACCACCTTGTTCAGATGGTGTTTCGCCATGTCATGGCGCTGCGCTATGTCGGCCACTGTCACCAGCCTGCCCTGCTGGCTGGCCAGATCGAGCAAAGTGCGTAGCGTGTACTCCGTAAATACCGTTAATTTCATGATGCCTCAGCACAAAGTGTCGCGAGGCAGCCATTATTCCCGCCCTCTTGTGCATTTGTTCATAACTTGGATCAAGAAAAACAAGGATCGAATATACATGTTTAAAACAGCGGCCTAAAATCGGCCCCATCGTTCTGGATAAGACCGGAGCGAGGGTTTTCAAGCTGATACATAACTCACGAACTAAGGAACCATGTCATGCACGCTACGCGCAAACTCTGGACCTGGCTCGGCTTGATCTGTGCTCTTTCCTTCGCCGTCCTCGGCTGGGTGGGAGCAGAAATCTATCTAGCCGCCCCACCCATACCAAAACAAATTATTAGTGCCGATGGCAGCCAGCTCTTCGGCGAAGGCGAAGTTGACCGAGGCCAGCAGGCATGGTTGTCCGCCGGCGGCCAGCAACTGGGCACCGTCTGGGGCCACGGTAGCTATGTAGCACCGGACTGGTCGGCAGACTGGCTGCACCGCGAAGCCGTAGCGCTGCGCGAACTGTGGGCCCAGCGCGACTTCACCGCGCATTTCGAAGACCTGAGCAAATCCAATCAGGCCTATCTGAATGCCAAGCTGAAGGAAGAAATGCGCCGCAATACCTACGATAAGACGCGTGGCGTGATCGTGGTATCGGCTGACCGCGCTGCCGCTATCCGTACTGTGGCCAAGCATTACACCGGCCTGTTCGGCGACGAGGCCAGCCTCGACGCACTGCGTACCCAGTACGCCATGAACCCTAACTCGATCACCAATCCAGATGATCTGAAAGCCCTGCCGGCTTTCGTGTTCTGGTCGGCCTGGGCTGCTGCCACCGACCGCCCTGGCCAGCAAGACCTGAGCTACACCAGCAACTGGCCACACGAGCCGCTGATCGACAACCGTCCTAGTACCGGTGCCGGCATCTGGTCTATCGCCAGTGTGATCCTGATGATAGGCGCCATCGCCGCCATGGTGATGTTCCACAGCGCAGCCAAAGAGGAAGAAGATCCAGCCCCACCTAAGGCTGATCCGCTGCTGAACCTGAAAGCCACGCCTTCCATGCTGGCGACCAAAAAATACTTCTTTGTCGTGATCGGTCTGATCCTCGCGCAAGTTGGTATGGGCGTGATTACGGCCCACTATGCGGTCGAAGGCCGCAGCTTCTTCGGCTTCCCACTGGCCGACATCCTGCCATTCGTAGTTAGCCGTACCATCCACACCCAGTTCGCCGTGCTGTGGATCGCCACTGCCTGGCTGGCTACCGGCCTGTACATCGCACCGGCCATTTCCGGCCATGAACCACGCTTCCAGAAACTCGGCGTGAATCTGCTGTTCTACGCACTGCTGTTCATCGTGGTCGGTTCGACCGCCACTGGCTGGCTCGGTTCGCTGCAACACAAAGGCACGGACTTCTCGTTCTGGCTCGGTAACCAGGGTCTGGAATTCACCAGCATGGGCCGTATCTGGCAAATCCTGCTGTTCGTCGGCCTGCTGATCTGGGTCACCCTGCTGGGCCGTGCCCTGTGGCCAGCGCTGAAAAAACCATCGGATAGCCGTGGCCTGATCGTCATGGTGTTCCTGTCGGCCATGTGCATCGGCGGTTTCTACGCTACCTCGCTCACCTGGGGCCAGCATAGCCACTACTCGATGATCGAATACTGGCGCTGGTGGCTGGTCCACCTGTGGGTGGAAGGCTTCTTCGAAGTGTTCGCTACCGCTGTGATCGCTCTGCTGTTCACCCGTCTGGGCCTGATCCGTGCTGCGACTGCCAACAGCGCCATCGTGCTGGAAACCATAGTGTTCCTGTTCGGCGGCATCCTGGGCACCCTGCACCACCTGTACTTCACCGGTACGCCGACTTTCGTGATCGCTATCGGCGCCATGTTCTCGGCTCTGGAAGTGGTACCGCTGTCGATGATCGGTATCGAAGCATGGCGCAACTACCAGCGCTCGAAAGCTGCACCATGGGTACAGACTTACAAATGGTCCATCCTGTGCTTCATCGCTGTGGGCTTCTGGAATACCGTGGGCGCTGGCCTGCTGGGCTTCTCGATCAACACCCCGATCGCGCTGTACTACATGCAAGGTCTGAACATGACGGCAGCCCACGGCCACGCCGCGCTGTTCGGTGTATATGGCATGCTCGGTATCGGTCTGCTGCTGTTCTGCCTGCGTGGTCTGGCTAGCCGTCTGGCCTGGTCCGATGCGCTGCTGCGTCCTATGTTCTGGTGCCTGAATATCGGTCTGGCCATGATGGTATTCATCTCGCTGGTTCCAGCCGGTATCTACCAAGCCTGGGCTAGCATCAGCACCGGCATGTGGTTCGCCCGCTCGCCTGAGATCATCCACTCGAAACTGATGGAAACGCTGGTGTGGCTGCGTGTACCGGGCGACGTAGTATTCGCACTGGGCACCTTGTTCCTGGCGCTGTTCGCCTGGCGTCTGCTGGTCGCGAAACGCGAAACCATCGCAAGTAGCGACAAGCAAACCAACCGCGCTTAACCCCCCCTCCCTGTTGCTGCATGATGCGCCCGCATCATGCAGCAGCTTTCAATCCAGTATCCAGAAAGATCACACAATGTCACACGATTGCTCTATGCCCAAAGGGCCGGACGGTATCTATCCATTCGATGCACGCGGCGTTGCCAAGCGTTTTCGCCACGCTGCCATCTTCGGCGCACTTGACGCTTTATTTCCCGGCGAAATTATGCGATTCTGTAACGACCACGACCCATTGCCTTTGCTAGCGCAGATCGAACAGCGCTATCAGGGTCGCGTTAAAGTCGCTTATGTGGCACGCGAACCTGGGCAGGTGGTCATCGACTTCCTCCTCAGCGCAGCCTGAAACTTTCACTCCGCCAATTTTTCATAATCCATATCATGGAAAACTTAGGCTTGCAGACTTAGCATGTGTTCATGCATCCGATACACGGCTGCGGCAAGTCAACGTACAAGGGGAAATAAGATGAAAAACAAATTCAAACTGAGCGCAGCAACTCTGGCCACTTCGGCTCTGCTGGCAATGATGGGTGCGACCGCAGCCGTGGCTGCCGAACCTGAACTGCCAGTCATTACCCAAGAGCTGGTAGCTCCACCACAACTGCCGCCACCGATCACCCGTAAGACCGCTGCCCACGTGGTGGTCAACCTGACGGTAGAAGAAGTCGAACGCGAAATCGCCCCGGGCACCCGCTACACCTTCTGGACTTTCGGCGGCACCGTACCAGGCAAATTCATCCGCGTACGTGAAGGCGACACCGTCGAACTGCACCTGCTCAACCTGCCAGACAACAAGCTGCCGCACAATATCGACCTGCACGCCGTAACGGGCCCAGGCGGTGGCGCAGCCCAGACCCTGATCGCTCCCGGCAACGAAGCCACCTTCACTTTCAAAGCCCTGCAATCGGGCCTGTATGTGTACCACTGCGCCACCGCGCCGGTGGGCATGCACGTGGCCAACGGTATGTACGGCCTGATCATGGTCGAGCCGAAAGAAGGCATGGAGAAGGTCGACAAAGAATACTACGTGATGCAGGGTGATTTCTACACCGAGGGCAACTACCGCGCCCCTGGCCTGCAGAACTTCGACATGCAGAAAGCCATCGACGAGAAGCCTACCTATGTGCTGTTCAACGGTGCCGACGGCGCACTGACGGGTGCCAACTCGCTGACCGCCAAGGCCAACGAAAAAGTCCGTATGTTCTTCGGCGTGGGTGGTCCTAACATCACCTCGAGCTTCCACATCATCGGCACCATCTTCGACAAGGTCTACTTCGAAGGCGGCACCAAGTATCAGGAAAACGTGCAGACCACCATGGTGCCTGCTGGCGGTTCGGCCATCGTCGAATTCACCCCACGCGTACCGGGCAACCTGACGCTGGTTGACCACTCGCTGACCCGTGCGTTCAACAAAGGCGCCATCGGCCTGCTGTCGGTCAACGGTCCGGACAAGCCTGAGATCTACAGCAAAGGCATCAAGAAACCACTGACGGCCGCGACCATCGCCAAAGTTGCACCAGCAGCCAAACCAGCGGCCAAAGATACCAAACCAGCCGTCGCTGCTGCCCCAACGGTCCATGCGCGTGGTAAAGCTGTGTTCGATGCCAACTGCGCCGTCTGCCACCAGGCTGATGCCAAAGGCGTAGCCGGTGTGTTCCCACCGCTGGCCCATTCGGACTTCTTCCAGCAGCGTCCATACGAAATGGCCCACATCGTGCTGAACGGTCGCAGTGGCACCATGGTTGTGAACGGTCAGAAATACAATGGTGTGATGCCAGCCCAGGACCTCAACGACGAGGATATCTCGGCCGTCATCAACTACATCAGCGTAGAACTGAACGAAGGCCAGCCTGTGCTGACGCCTGAGCAAGTGCGCGATATGCGCAAAAAACGCTAATCATGAAAGCGCCCGCCCTCCAGTCCTTGCGGCTGGCGGCGCTGGCACTGCTGACCGCTACGGCGGTCAGCGTTCATGCTAGCGATACCGCCGTACCAGACTACCGCACCATACAAGGAGGTAGCCTGCGTACGGTACTTCCGGCTGATGGCGTTGCCGCCGATGCCAAGGTTGCGCCATTCCAGTTGCGCAGCCGCCTCGTTACCAATGCCGACTTTGCAGCCTTTGTGCGCCAGCACCCTGAATGGCAGCGTGGCCAGGCTCCCGCCCTTTTCGTTGCACCAGCCTATCTATCCGGCTGGACCAGCCCCACCGATTACTCCCCCATGGCGGCCGATGCGCCCGTCATCCACGTTAGCTGGTTTGCCGCCCAGGCTTACTGCGAAAGTGAAAACGCCCGTCTGCCACGCTGGTACGAATGGGAATTCAGTGCCGCTGCCGATGCGACGCGCGCCGACGCGCGCGACGACGAAGCGTGGCTGGCCAACATCCTGCACTGGTACGCCGACGCAGGCAAGAGCACGCCGCGCAGCGTGGCAGGATCACCGGCCAATTACTACGGCATCCACGACCTGCACGGCCTCGTGTGGGAATGGGTGGAAGATTACAGCGGCCTGTTCGTCAATGCCGACAGCCGCGCCAAAGGGGAACAGAAGCTGCTCGACTACTGCGGCGGCGCTGCCGCCACGCTGGCCGACCGGCGCAACTACGCCATACTGATGCGCCTGGCCCTGCTGTCGGCCATGGAAGCCAATCAGGATGGCGGCAATCTGGGCTTCCGCTGCGCGCGCGACGTCGCCCCCGCCAAATAAGGAACCTCATGATGAAACCCTCCGCCTCACGCGCTGCTGTACGCCAGCTCGGGCGCGGCCTGGCTGCGCTGCTGCTCAGTACAGCCGCCTGCCACGCCGCCTATGCCGGCGCCGATACGGGCCGTAGCACGGCCGCCAGCGCGCCCGCATCGGCAACGGCCAGCACCGCTAACAACGCCCTGCCCGGCAACTCGCTGTATCAGCTCGACATCAGCCTGACCGATGCGAACAACCAGCGCTTCAGCCTGCGCGACATGGCCGGCACGCCCGTGCTGGTGACCATGTTCTATGGCGATTGCAATGCGGCCTGCCCGATCATCATCGAAACGCTCAAGCGCACGGTGGAAGCGCTGGGCGCCAACGCCAGCAAGCTGCGCGTGCTGATGGTCAGCCTCGATCCGTTCAATGACAGCCCGGCCGGTCTAGCCCAGCTAGTCAAGAACAAGCAGCTCGATCCGCAACGCTTCCGTCTGGCCGTGGCCAAGGATGAAAGCCAGACCCGCATGCTGGCCGGTGCGCTCCAGATCAAGTTTCGCCAGCTCGGCGATGGGGTCATCAACCACACTACCCGCGTGGCCCTGCTCGATGGCAGCGGTTTGACCAAGGCGGTCAGCACCCGGCTGGACACCACCCCGGATGCCGAGTTCGTCAAGCAAATCAATAGCTTACTGAAAACGGTAAAAAATTAATCTGGATCATGGAAAGCAGAAATAGCTTTCCTGACGGTTGACCATACAATATCTAGTGTCTAATCTACTTAAACCTACTACATATAGCGTTTAAGGGGATAGCATGGATAACGATCTGTGGCACACCAATATCATCAAACGGGACGGCAGCACGCAGCCGTTCAGTCTCTCGCGCATCACCGCCGCGCTGCTGCAAGCGGGCCGCGCCAGCGGTGAATTCGACCAGCCGGTAGCACAGCAACTGGCCGGCTACGCGCTGCAGCAGTTGCGCGCGCTGCCTGAAGGGACCACGCTCAGCGTCGAACGCATACAGGATGCCGTCGAGAGCGCACTGTACGACGCCGGCTACCGCGCCACGCTGCGCTGCTACGTGGTGTACCGCGAACAGCACGCCCAGTTGCGCCAGGACCGCAGCTCCATCGTCGATGTCGAATCGTCGATCAACGAATACCTGACACGCGCCGACTGGCGCGTCAATGCCAACGCCAATCAGGGCTATTCGCTCGGTGGCCTGATCCTCAACGTCTCGGGCAAGGTGATCGCCAACTACTGGCTTAACCACGTCTACCCGCCTGCCGTGGGCCAGGCCCACCGCGACGCAGATGTGCACATCCACGACCTTGACATGCTGGCCGGCTATTGCGCCGGCTGGTCGCTGCGCACCCTGCTCAATGAAGGCCTGAACGGCGTACCGGGCAAGATCGAATCGGGCCCGCCCAAGCATATGCACAGCGCCATCGGCCAGATCGTCAACTTCCTCGGCACGCTGCAGAACGAATGGGCCGGTGCGCAGGCTTTCAGTTCCTTCGATACCTATATGGCGCCGTATGTGCGCAACGACGGCCTCGATTATGTGCAGGTGCGCCAGTACATGCAGGAGCTGATCTTCAACCTCAACGTCCCGTCGCGCTGGGGCACCCAGACGCCGTTCACCAATCTGACCTTCGACTGGGTCTGCCCGGAAGACCTGCGCGAGCAGATCCCCCATATCGCCGGCAAGGAAATGCCGTTCGCCTACGGCGATCTGCAGGCCGAAATGGACATGATCAACCGCGCCTACATCGAAGTGATGATGGCCGGCGACGCCCATGGCCGCGCGTTCACTTTCCCGATTCCGACCTATAACATCACGCCCGATTTTGCGTGGGATAGCCCGAACGCGGAACTGCTGTTCGAAATGACGGCCCGCTATGGCCTGCCCTACTTCCAGAACTTCGTGAATTCGGAACTCAAGCCGAACATGATCCGCTCGATGTGCTGCCGTTTGCAGCTCGATCTGCGCGAACTGCTCAAGCGCGGCAATGGCCTGTTCGGTTCGGCCGAGCAGACTGGCTCGCTGGGCGTGGTGACGATTAACTGCGCCCGCCTCGGCTATCTGTACCGCGGCGACGAAGCCGGCCTGCTGGCCGCGCTGGACCGCCTGCTGGAGCTGGGTCGCGACAGTCTGGAAATCAAGCGCAAGGTAATCCAGCGCCACATGGACAATGGCCTGTTCCCTTACACCAAACGCTATCTGGGCACGCTGCGCAACCACTTCTCCACGCTGGGCGTGAACGGCATCAATGAAATGCTGCGCAACTTCGACCCTGTCAACCAGCAGGACATCACCAGCGAATGGGGCCGCGCGTTTGCCCTGCGCCTGCTCGACCATGTACGCGCGCGCATGCTGGAATTCCAGGAACAGACCGGCCATATGTACAACCTCGAAGCCACGCCGGCCGAG
Source organism: Pseudoduganella danionis (assembly GCF_009720775.1). Classification (GTDB taxonomy): domain Bacteria; phylum Pseudomonadota; class Gammaproteobacteria; order Burkholderiales; family Burkholderiaceae_D; genus Rugamonas; species Rugamonas danionis. Next base: position 60,791 of record NZ_WNKW01000005.1, on the reverse strand, counting down.
GGCACGACCTACCGCTTTGCCAAGGAAGACCGCAAGCGCTTCCCCGATATCCTGCAAGCCGGTACGGCCGAACAGCCGTATTACACCAACTCTTCGCAACTGCCGGTCGGTTATACCGACGATCCGTTCGAAGCGCTGGAACAGCAGGACGCGCTGCAGCGCAAATACACGGGCGGCACCGTACTGCACCTGTACATGACGGAAGCGCTATCGAGCGCGCAAGCCTGCCGCACGCTGGTGCAGCGCGCACTGGGCCGCTTCGGCCTGCCGTATATCACGGTGACGCCGACCTTCTCGATCTGCCCTACCCACGGCTATCTGAAAGGCAGCCACAAGTTCTGCCCCAAATGCGATGCCGAACTGATCGCCCGCAAGCAGGCCAAGCTTGGCTCGCCTGCCTGAACCCGGACCGTACTTACTTATTGCCCACTTACTGACCGACGAAAGGAACTACCATGCAGACCACTACCAGCCCTGCCCAGAGCACCATCATCCTCGACGATAGCGAACGCCAGCCTTGCGAAATCTGGACCCGCGTGATGGGCTATCACCGTCCGCTGTCCTCGTTCAACACGGGCAAACAGGGCGAGTTCAACGAACGTAAATACTTCGTCGAACCCTGCAACGCCAAGCAGCACTAAGATGGACGCCAGCGCCCTCAAAGTCGGCGGCTACACGGCCTTCAGTGCCACCGACTATCCGGACCAGCTCAGTGCAGTGGTATTCGTACAGGGCTGTCCGTGGCGCTGCGGCTATTGCCACAACCCCCATCTACAGCAGCGCACCAGCGCCAGCCCGCTCGCGTGGGAAGACCTGTGCGCCACGCTGCAAAAACGCGCCGGCCTGCTCGACGCGGTCGTCTTCAGTGGCGGCGAAGCCACCATCGATCCGGCGCTGGGCGAGGCCATGGCGCAGGTGCGCGCCATGGGCTTCAAGATAGGCCTGCATACAGCCTGCATCTATCCGGCGCGGCTGCGCAGCGTGCTGCCGCTGGTGGACTGGGTAGGCTTCGATGTGAAAGCGCCGTTCAGCCGCTATGCGGGGATTACCGGCATCGCCAACAGCGGCGATCCGGCCCGTGCCTGTGTGGCAGCGATTCTGGAGAGCGGCGTGGCTTACGAATGCCGCAGCACCGTGCATCCCGTGCTGCTGCCTGAAGAAAGTGTGCTGGAAATGGCGCGCCAGCTAGCGGCCATGGGGGTAGAAAACTATGTGCTGCAACCGTTTCGCAGCACCGGCTGTAACGACGACAGCCTGATTGCCAGTGCCGCCAGCGCTGGCGACTATCCGCCGGCGGCACTGGAACAGCAGCTCGCGCCGCTGTTCAAACGTTTCAGCGTACGGCGCCACCATTAGGCTGGGGCAGGAACTTGAGCAGGCGCAGCACGGCCTGCTTGCCCACTTCCGTCAGCGGCATATCCATCGCGTCCAGCGTATTCTTGACCAGCAGGCCCAGCTCCGTATCGCCTTCCATCGTCAGACGGCGGGCGAAGAACAGCGTGTCGGGATCCTGCTGGCGGCGCGCCAGCGCCACCATATCGGCCACGCAGGCGCCGATCTCCAGATCCGGCACACCACCAGCACGGCGCGCCGTGAAGCAGCTGCCATTCCAGCTGAAGTCGAACGCCACGCCGGCATCGCTGACGCGCACGCGCATGTGGCGGCCCAGCAGGCTGTTACGCACATCGTCCGGCAGCTGCGGGCGCAGCACCAGATTCAGCGCCGCCACGCACAGCAGCGAACCGGGATAGGCCGGCAGGCGCTGGCCCAGTGCCGTCAGAAAAGCCGGCAACTGCGGCGCCGCGTCGCTGCCCTTCTGGTTGATATTCGAATTGATCATGCTCGGGTTCATAGTACTTCCTCCATACGCTGTTCGAGGCCGGGTTTGCCGTACCAATAGCCATTACAACCTGCTGCCGGCATAAACGCCGTCATCGCATCGGCCACTTCCGCTGCGGGGGTTTCGCCTTTGCGCACGCTGTCATACGCGGCAATGATCTGGTCCATATGCTGGGCCTGCGGGCTCAGACGCAGCACTTCCACGCCCATCTGCTCCATCTGCGCCAGCTCGTTAATCAGGTTGTACACCAGCGCCGACTGGCTCTGGATACCATTGAGCACAAGGAAGGGCTGCTGCTCGCGCGTCTGCATCAGCAGGCCGTCCGGATGTTCGATGCAGCTGAACTGGCAGTCGTCCTTGGGCAGATTGCGGTTACGCGCCGTGAAGCAGCGCGCCGAGAAGGCCAGCGGCATGCGGCCATAAGCAAACACCTCGGTGGCGATATCGTTGGGACGCTGTTCCAGCATGGCCTGCAGGCCGGCGCGGCCCATCTCCAGCGGCATCACCCAGCGCGTGGCGCCCAGTTCCGCCATCAGCGCCAGCGTAGGCGGATTGTAGATGTTCAGGTGCGGGCCGGCCACAAACGGGCCTTTGTCCGACAGCAGTTGGACGGCGCCCATATCGCTCGCTTCGACCATGAAGCGGCCGTTGCCCGTCAGGCGGCGCAGCGCCGTCACGTCGGCGCTCGATTCGATCAGCGCCAGCGTCGACAGCACCACCTGTTTGCCGCGCGCTTCCAGCATGGCGGCAATTTCCAGCCAGTCGGCGGCCCGTACTTCATGGCGGCGCGAGCATACGCTCTCGCCCAGATACACGATGTCCACCGGAGTGTCGGCCATCGCTTCATAAAACTCCATCACCTTGGCACGTGGCCAGTAGTACAGCAGCGGCCCCAGAGCAAGTTTCAACATGTACTTCTCCCTCTTTCTATTTCCAGGCGCGGTGGTAGGCGCCCAGCGTGTGCTGCTGGCCTTCAGCCAGCTGGTTCAGTTCCGACATCCAGTTCGGCTTGACGGAGTAGCGCGCCGGATTCTGCAGCGCCTGATCGATGGCTTCGCGCCATACGCGCGTCACCTGCGCCACATAGGCGGGACTGCGCTGGCGGCCTTCGATCTTGACGGCGCGTACGCCCATGTCGATCAGCTGGGGCAGCAGTTCCAGCGTGTTCAGGCTGGTCGGCTCTTCCACTGCGTAATAGGTCTCGTCGTTGACATCGAAGCGGCCCTTGCACAGCGTCGGATAGCTGGCGTTTTCCTGCGGCGTGTAGCGGTCGATCAGCACGCCGTTCAGACGCGATTCCAGCCCGCGCGGGCTCTGTTGCCAGCGCACCGCCTTGGCAGGCGAGCAGACGCCGTGGGTATTCGGCGATTCACCCGTCACATAGGACGACAGCGCGCAGCGGCCCTCGACCATCACACACAGGCTGCCGAAGCCGAATACTTCGATTTCGACATTGGTGTTGTTCACCACATGTTCTACCTGCGCCAGCGACAGCACGCGCGGCAGCACGGCACGGGCCACGCCGAAATTCTTGTGGTAGAAGTTGATGGCTTCCGCATTGGTGGCCGAACCTTGCACCGACAGGTGCAGGCGCAGATCGGGGTAGTTTTCCGAGGCATAGCGCATCAGGCCCGGGTCAGCCAGAATCACGGCGTCCACGCCGGCGCTGGCAGCGCGGTCGATGGCGGTGCGCCACAGCGCGCTGGTTTCCGGTTGCGGATAGGTGTTCAGGGCCAGCAGCACTTTGCGGCCATGACGGTGGGCATAATCGATGCCCTGGGCGATAGCCGCATCATCGAAATTCAGACCGGCGAAATTACGGGCATTGGTGGCGTCACGGAAGCCCAGATAGACACAGTCAGCACCGAGATCGATGGCCGATTTGAGCGCAGGCAGACTGCCGGCGGGGCACACCAGTTCGATCGGACGCGGGCTGATGTCCGGAGAAATATCTTTTAGACTCATAGGGGTGGTCTTGCTTAGTGAAGTGCAAAGGTTTTTGCGACCACGCACTGTATCCCGTAGCCAAGCCCGAAATCCTTGACATGAATCAAGGAAAGCCAGCTTCCTGCGATGGGACAATGCATTGGTCATCCCGACGGTCTAGTAAAGCAGGAATTAGCATGAGTAACCTCAGTAGCATCAGCCAGTATCTCGAACACGATCACCAGTATTGCGACGACCTGTATATGCAGGCAGAAGAACATGTCGCCGAAACCCGTCTGGCTGAAGGCGCAGCCGCCTTGCAGCGCTTCATGCTGGCTTTCGAATTGCATCTTACACGCGAAGAACATCTGCTGTTCCCCGAACTGGAAAAACATCTGGGCAGCCAGGGCGGCCCGACGGCCGTGATGCGCATGGAACACGAGCAGATGCGCGCCATCCTGCGCCAGATGCTGGGCGCCATCGAGCATGCCGATATCGACAGCTTCTTCGACTTTGCCGACCATTTGCGCATGCTGATGCGCCAGCACAACCTGAAAGAAGAAAATGTGCTGTATCCCATGGCAGACCGTATACTGGGCGCCAGTAGCACCGCCATGCTGGAGCAGCTGAGCGACACCAGCCTGCCAGTGCAGAACCCTGCCCAAGGAGTTGCCGCATGACTAGCGAAGTCCCGAATGAAGTGCAGATCGACGTCAGCGGTCTGGAGCCGCCCGAACCCATGGTGCGCGTGCTGGAAGCACTCGACCTGCTGGCCGACGACGGCCGTTTGCGCGTGCTGATCGACCGCCAGCCGGTACCGCTGTATCAGGTGCTGCAAAGGAACGGTTATTCCCATCTGACCACCGCGCGCGCCGATGGTCTGTATGAAGTCTTGATCTGGATCACTGGCAGCGCCAGTCCCGTATGAGCGGCGCCAGCGTTCCGCGGCGCGTGCTGTCCTTCGATAGCAATCCGCCGTACACGCTGCCACTGCGCTTCTTCCTCAGTGCCCCGCTGTTTGTGTTGCTGGCCTGCGCGCTGCTGTTCTGGTACGGCGACGCGGCACTGGCCAGCCGCTGGTCACCCTACACACTCGCCATCACCCATTTGCTGGTTCTGGGTTGCATCAGCATGACCATGCTGGGCGCGCTGATGCAGATGCTGCCCGTGGTGGCCGGCATCAGCCTGCCTGCCGTGCTGCGTATCGGCCCCATCGTACATGCCGGCCTGTGCGGCGGCAGCCTGTTGCTGGCAGCCGCTTTTAGCTGGCAGCAGCCATGGCTGTTCGTCGTCGCCGGGCTGTTGCTGCTGGCCACGCTGCTGCTGTTCGTCGGCGCCTGCACATTAGGCCTGTGGCAACAACCGGATAGTGGCGCGGCCGAAGTGGTGGCCGCCATCCGCCAGTCGCTGGCGGCGCTACTGGTGACGATCACGCTGGGAGCGTTGCTGGCCTCGGCCTTTGTCTGGCCCGCGGCAATCGGTCTGCCTTTGCAGCTACTGACGGATCTGCATGCACTATGGGGCCTGCTGGGCTGGGTCGGTCTGCTCGTGATGGGCATTGCCTGGCAGGTCGTACCGATGTTTATGGTGACAGAGCCGTATCCGCTCAAGGCGCGTAGCCGCGTCAGCACCGCGCTATTCCTGCTGCTGTGCGCAGTCTCCATGAGCAGCACGCTAAGCGGTGCAGGCCACAGTTTCCACCAGCTCGCACTGGTCTTGCTGGTGCTGGGCTATGGCGGCTTTGCCGGCCTCACGCTCTACCTGCTGGCGCGGCGCAAGCGCCCCAGTGCCGACACCACCACGCTGTACTGGCGTACGGCCATGGCCAGCCTGCTGCTGGCCGGCCTGCTGGCCTTGCTGATAAAGATACCGGCCGGCGTGCTGCCGTTTGCGTTGCCCGTGTATGCCAGCGAGCTGGCCATAGGCGCACTGCTGCTGACCGGTGTGGCCCTGTGCGCTATCAACGGCATGCTGTACAAGATCGTGCCTTTCCTGACCTGGTACCACCTGCAGGAAACCCGTGCGCTCGGAAATAGCGTACCCAATGTGAACCAGATTATTCCGCCGCAGCATGGCCGCTGGCAGTACTACCTGCATGGCTGCGCCGTGCTGCTATTGCTGGCCGCCTGTTATGCGCCGGCGCTGCTGTGCCGCCCTGCGGCAGCGCTGATGGCTCTGTCCAGCCTCGCCCTGTGCGCCAACCTGCTGACGGCAGTACGTCTGTACCGCCGCCTGCAGCATGCCGTGCGGGCCTGATCGGCCATGCTACGGAGTCCGTATAGTCCTTATGGCCAATAGCGCGTAGCGGCGCTTGCAGCCAGAATATCCACCAGCGTCCGCTTTTCGGCGGTCCACCCGAGAGAGTACATCATGACTTGCCTTGCAGAGCACTGCTACGACGGCCCTATGCTGAGCATTACGACCAATCGCGAGGGTAACCGCGTACACCGCCTGATCGATGACACCCTGTTCCCTACTCGTCCCAAGAAAGTGCTGGTAAGGCGCGACCCCATGGTCGCCGCGCTGTTCGGTGCAGCCCCCGGCGCCAGCGCCAATGATGAAGCACCGGCCCTGACCACTGCAGGCCGCGCACGCGGGCGCCGTCCGGCCACCAGCCGCTAGCTACCAACTGCAAGCCGCCAGCCGCTCACAGCCAGCGGCTAGCTGGCCATCACTGTGCGGTTGCGGCCAGCCTCCTTGGCCGCATACAGCGCCACGTCGGTGCGCACATACAGCGCATCGAACTGTTCTCCGGCTGCGCGCATGGCCAGCCCTATGCTGACGGTAGGATGCAGGCGGATCTCGCCGCTGCTTACTTCGGCCGCTGCAATCGCTACACGTACCCGTTCCGCCAGGCGCCACGCGCCTTCCTTGTCCGTATCCGGCATCAGCACGGCAAATTCTTCGCCGCCCATGCGGCCCAGCATATCGGTACTGCGGATGGTCAGCTGCGCCGCCTTCACGGCTGCCCGCAGCACTTCGTCGCCGAACGGGTGGCCATAGCGGTCGTTGACCTGCTTGAAGCCGTCGAGGTCCATGATCAGCAGCGCCAGCGGCTGATTGGTGCGCTCCATCAGGGCCAGATAGTCGCGCGCTCTTTCGATGAAATGGTGGCGGTTGGCGCAGCCCGTCAGCGAATCGATGGTCGCCAGCAGGAACAGCCGCTCATTGGCGGTGCGCAGTTCCTGCGCAGTCTGTTCCAGTACCAGCGTACGCTCTTCCACCTGCTGTTCCAGCGCACGCTGGCGCTGGCGCAGCAAGGCGGTACGCGCCTGTACCACGCTCACCAGCACGGCCAGCGCCAGTGCCGCCAGCAAGACGCGCAGCCACAGCGTCTGATACCACGCCGGAATCACGATCACGGGCAGATTGAGCGTATGGCGCGACCAGTTGCCATTGCGGTCAGCCGCCTGCACCCGCAGGCTGTACTGGCCAGGCGCCAGATTGGTGTAGCTGGCGAAACGGTGCAGCGCATCAGTCGAGATCCAGTCCGTATCGAAGCCGTCCAAACGGTAGCGGTAGGCGATGCGTTCGGGCGCAGCGAAATCGAGCGCAGCAAATTCCACTGTCACGCTATCGGCAGAATTTGCCACCTCGAGTGCATTGCGCTGGCCTGCATGGTTGTAGCGCGCCGACGCCACCGGCTTGCCGCCCAACTGGATGGCGGTAACCGCCAGCGGCGGCTGGTATTCGCGACTCTGCGTCTCGGTAGGACGCAGCACGGACAGCCCACCTTCACCGCCAAACAGCAGTTCGCCCTGGGCCGTGCGGCTAGCCGAGCCGACCCAGTAGCCATTGATGGCCAGTCCGTCCGCCTGATGGTAGATGCGCATGGCCAGGCTATCCGGGTCTAGCGTGACGATGCCGTCGGCCGTGGTGGCCCAGATCTTGCCGCTGCCATCGAGCAGCAGGGCATCCACATTCATGCTCGGCAAACCCTGCTCGCGCCCCACCCGCTCGAACTGCAACTGGCCAGACTGTTCCTTGCGCAGCACATGGATGCCACCGCCCAGCGTGGCCACCCACAGCCTGCCCTTGCGGTCCCGCATGATGGAAGACACCAGCCCGGCCGCCAGTGCCTGCGCCTGATTCTTGTCCGGCAGGCTGCGCGTGATCACGCCATTGCGCAGATCGAGCCGGTTCAATCCATTCCGGCTGCCTATCCACAGCGCATTGCCGGCATCCGCATACAGGGCCGTGATGCGGCTATCGCTGAGCTGGCCTGCATCGATGTGGCGCACGGCACCGCCGCCTAGCGGCAGCACCCAGATGCCGTCATCGCGCCCGCCCACCCACAGTTCGTCGCCTAGCCTGAGCAGCCGGTAAGTACTGGCGGCGGGCGGCCGGCCGGCGATGCTGATGCGCTGTACCTCGCTACCGGCGGCATTGACGCGGAACAGCCCGCGCCCGGTGGCCACGAATACGTCGCCATTGGCTGCTTCGGCGAAATCGAACACATGGTCGACCGGCAAAGCACTGTCGGCCCGCTCGGCGTCCGCCACGATGTGCTGGATCACGTTGCGCTCGGGATCGACGATGTCTACGCCCTGGCCCTGCAGGCCCAGCCAGATACGTCCGTCGCTATGGGTGTAGACGGCAAACAGGTCGGCACCGCGTATGCTGCCGCTGCGGCGCGAATCGCCGAACACGGTGCTGACCAGTTTCTGCTGGCCGTCGTGCCGGCTCACGCCACGCTGGCTGCCTAGCCAGATGGCGCCGCTGCGGTCGGCAAAGATGGCGAAGATAATGTCGCCGGCCAGGCTGCTGGCCAGCGCCGGATCGTGGCGTATGCGCCGGTAGCTATCGTCGCGCAAGTCCACTGCCAGCACGCCCTGGCCGTAAGTGCCTATCCAGACTTCCTCGGGCCCGGCCGCGCCCAGGGCATACACCCAGCTATGCTGCAACAGATTGTGCGCATCGCCATGACCGGAGAACTGTTGCGCTATCGCATCGTTCTTGCCCATGCGGAAAACCCCGTTGTGGCGCGTACCTATCCAGATTTGACCTAATGCATCTTCGAACAGGCTGTGTACGGCTATCTGCCCGTCCTGCCCGCCCTGCAGAGCTACACGATGGAATGGCTGGTGCGCCGCATCGCGCCGGTACAACCCGCTCCCCATGCCGACCAGCAGCGCGCCGCTGCGTAGCCGCAACAGGGAAAATACCGCTGCGGCCGGCAGTTGATTGCGGCCCTGGGGCGTGATCACGCCGCTGGCCGCATCGAGCCGGTCCAGCCCGCCGCCTGTGCCTATCCACAGGCCGCCGCCATCATCCTGCGCCAGCGCATTCACGGCCATATGGCTCAGACCGTTCTGGCCTACCCGGTAGTTGATGAAATGGTCGTCGCGCGCGTCGTAGCGGGCCAGCCCGCCGGAACTCGTGCCTATCCACAACTGGCCCGCGCTATCCTTGTGCAAGGCCGTTACCCAGTTATCCGGCAGCGAACGGGGCTGGGCAGGATTGGGCTGGTAGGTGCGAAAACGGTAGCCATCCCAGCGGCTCAGGCCGTTCTGGGTGCCGACCCACAGGAAGCCATCCGCGTCTTCGACAATGGCAGTGGCGATCGAGTTGGGCAGGCCCTGGGCCTGCGTGTAGTTCTGGAACACGGCATCGCGCAAGCCGGCCCAGCGCTCCGCGGCCTGTGCCGGCAGGCTGCAGACCAGCATGGTGAACAGCCAGAGCAAGCCCAGCTTGATCAGCACAGTCCAGCCCGGACGGGCCGGCGTGCAGCCCTTGGTTCGGCATTCACAGTTCAATGGTAGGCGTCCAGAAGACGGTAAACGGCTGCGCCACATGTAGCCACAGCGCAAGGCTGATTTGAGTCTATCTGAAGGCTGTGTACTTGGGCCGATAAAAGCGCGCGTGCGGACAAAAAAAACGCCCCGTTCACGGGGCGTTCTGACTAAGTATCTGATTTAGAGTATGTATTTACATCAAGTTAGAAAATTGCAATGCTGTGTGATTACAACTGTGCAAGACAAATGCTGCTTCAGTGGTACACGCCCACGCCCAGATAGTACTCGCCCACCCGTTCCACATAGGTGCTCTTGGGTTCCATTTTCTTGCTGATCGAGTTAGGCCACTGGTAATTGACCCAGCCATGACCGGACGGGCCATTGGCGATCTTGATGAATTCCTTGATCGGGTAGACATCGCCCGCCATCAGCTCCAGAATGTTCTTGTTCACCATACGTGGGTTCTGCCCGTGCGCCAAGGCGACGCCTTTCTCGTCCAGCATAATCACGTAAAGGTCGCCGACCACAAATTCGCCGGCGGGATCATTGAATGCAGCCACGGCCTTGTCCTTGCCGTTCTTATTCAGATAGGCTGCCGCGCGCTTGACCATGGCCACCGCTTCATCCGCCGTTCCACGCGGCGCCTGGGCTTGGGCGGCCACAGGAACAGTCCAGCCCAGCCCCACGATCAGCAGCAGGCTGGTGAGCATCTTGGCAAACATTTTCATGGTGTTCTCCTCTCGAGTTGTTGTTGCGGATGGGGTGAAATCATCATAGCACCGTCAGCAACAATCGACAAAAAGTATCGAAATTGATTTTTCTGGTGACTTTAATGGGGAAATCGTCTATTCTGATATTTCCGAATGCAAACACTATTTGCGTTTCAAACAATTCTTTGTACCACACTGAATCCGGAGAAACACCAACATGAGCAAAGGCATCATTCTCTGTGTCGATGACGATTCGACCGTCCTGAACGCCTTACGTACCCTGATCGGCAAAATTTTCGGCAACGACCATTTGGTGGAAATCGCCGAATCGGCCTCGGAAGCGCTGGAAATCATCGAGGATCACCATAAACGGGGACTGCAGCTAAGTGTCGTCATCTCCGACTACATCATGCCATGGATGCGCGGCGACGAACTACTGATCAAGCTGCATGAAATGTATCCGGCCGCCATCAAGATCATGCTGACGGGCCAGAGCGATCTGGAAGGCGTGAAGAAAGCCATCAATGACGCTAATCTGTACCGCTTCATTGAAAAGCCCTTCAACAATGCCGACCTGATCCTGACCATACGCTCGGCCCTGCGCGCCTTCCACCATGAAGCCCAGCTCAATGCCGAGATCGACGCCCTCAAGCTGCAACTGGAACAGAAGGATGGCGAGCTGGCGCAATTACGCGGCACAGCGACGGCATGAGTACCGCCCACGGACAGGGCCGCGATTCCGTCAGCGCCCAGCTGATGGCGCAACGTGAAGCTGATCTGGCCATCATCAACAGTGTGCAGACGGCGCTCACGGCACGCCTGCAGCTGGCCGATATCTGTACCATCGTGGGCGACAAGATCCAGCAGATTTTTCAGGCACAGGTCGTCAATATCGCGCTGCTCGAGCGCGACACCCAGCAGTTCCATGTACCTTATTACATCGAACGCGAACTGCGCGAAGCGCCCCATACCATAGGCATCTTCGGCTTTCGCAAGCACGTGCTGGAGAGCCGTCAGGCCCTGCTCTTCAACGAGAATCTGGCGCAGCAAAGCGTCGCCTACGGCAATCCCGTGCTGCGCGGCGAGACGGCCAAGAGCGCTGCCTTCATCCCCATGATCAGTGGCGACGAAGTGACCGGCGTGGTGACGCTGCAGCACCTCGATCTGGAATTCGCTTTCAGCGAAGCCGATGTCACCCTGCTCAAGACCATCACCAACATTCTCAGCACGGCGCTGGAAAACGCCCGCCTGTTCGAAGAAACCCAGAAGCTGCTGCAGCTGACGGCGGCGCGCGCCAGCGATCTGGAAGTGATAGGCCGGATCGGGCGCGAATTCACCGCCTGCCTCGACATGCAGGCCGTGTTCCATTCGCTGGCCCTGAATGTGCACCAGCTACTCAAGACCAATACCTTTTTCGTGCTGCTGATGAATAGCACCACGCAGAAGCTCGACATGGTGTTCGGCATGGAGAATGGCGCAGCCTTGGCGCCGTTCTCGCTGGCACTCGACGATCCGCTGGCCATGTCCTCGCGCTGCGCCCGCACCCGGCTCGAAGTGGTGCGGCATATGCGGCCCGGCGAGCCGCGCTATCTGGCCGGTAACTGCCCCAACCTGAGCAATCTGTATTCGCCACTGATCGTGGGCGAGCGCCTGCTGGGCGTGATGTCGGTGCAAACCATGGAATCGAATGCCTATGGCGAACGCGAACAATCGATCTTCCGTACCCTGTGCTCCTATCTGACCATCGCGCTCGACAACGCCGCTGCGCTGCAGGCCCAGCACGAAGCCGAGGCCCAGCGCGCTGCCACGCTGGAACAGGCCAATGCCACGCTCGAACAGCTGGGGGCCATCGGCCGCGAAATCACGGGCAATCTGGAACAGGCGGCCGTGCTGTCCTCGCTGGACCGCCATGTGCGCGCCCTGCTCGACACCCATAGCTATCGCATCTACCGCCTGCGTCAGGGTGGCAGCAAACTGAGCCTCGTGCTCGGCATCGACAATGACCAGCGGGTCGACAGCAACGGCGAACTGCTGGACATCGAACCGGCAGCGGCCCTGTGCATCGCCGAACAGCAGGAAGTGCTCGATGCGCAGGCCGGCACCAGCGCCATCTATGCACCACTGATGGCGGGCGAACGGGTACTGGGCGTGATGTCCATCCACACGCCACGCGCCCACGCCTATGGCGAGCGCGATGTCGCCATCTTCCGTACCCTGTGCGCCTACGGTGCGATTGCGCTGGCCAATTCGGACACGCTGGCCGCACTGCGTAGAGCCCAGGCCATGATTATCCAGCAGGAGAAAATGGCTTCGCTGGGCCAGCTGGTGGCCAACGTCGCACACGAGATCAATACCCCGATCGGCGCCATCAAGGCCAGCGGCCACAATATTGCGGAAGCGCTCGAACAAACCCTGAGCAACCTGCCGCGCCTGTTCCAACTGCTGGCCGAGCCGGAGCAGCAGCTATTCATCGCCATGCTGCAGCACACCCGCAACAGCAGCGGGATCCTGAATACGCGCGAAGAACGCGCCCTGACCAATCAGGTGATGGATATGCTGGAGCAGGCTGGCGTGACCGAGGCCCGGCGCAAGGCGGCCCTGTTGGTGGAGCTGCGCGCGCACGCGTATGCAGCCAACTATGTGGGCCTGCTACGGCACCCGCATGCCGATTTCATTCTCGATACGGCGGCCAGCATGGCCTCCATCGTCAGCAGTGCCAGCAACATCAACACGGCAGTGGAACGGGTGGCGAAAATCGTGTTTGCGCTGAAATCCTATTCGCGCGTCGACAGCTCGGGCGAACTGCGCGAAGTCGACCTGTGCCACAGTCTGGACACCGTGCTGACCATCTACCAGAACCAGACCAAGCAAGGCATAGAAGTGGTGCGCAACTACCATCCGATAGCGCCGCTACGCTGCCTGCCGGACGAACTCAATCAGGTCTGGACCAATCTGATCTACAACGCCATACAGGCCATGCAGAATCAGGGCACGCTGACCATCAACATAGAACAGGTGGGCAACGAAGCCGTGGTGGCGATACGCGACACCGGCTGCGGCATACCGCCGGAAATCCGCGACCGCATCTTCGATGCCTTCTTCACCACCAAGCCGGCCGGCGAAGGCAGTGGGCTGGGACTGGACATCGTGCGCAAGATCGTCGACAAGCACCATGGCCGCATCACGGTCGATAGCGAAGCCGGTGTGGGCACCGAATTCGCCGTCCACCTGCCCCTGCAATAAGGGCTAGTGCTGGGCGCTTTCGGCCAACATGCGCCGGGCCGCTGCGGCCAGTGCCGGCATCAGGTCTATGCCGTTGCTGGCATGCGGCACGGTATTGCAACTGACCACAGCGGCCACGCCAGCCTGTTGCAGCACGCTATAGGCATCGCCGGCAAACAGCGCATGCACGGCAATGCAGATGGGCGCAGCTGCGCCAGCCTGCTTTAGCTGGCCCGTTGCAGCCACCATGGTACGTGCGGTCGAAGCGATATCGTCCACCAGCACGGGTGTGCGCCCTGCCAGCAACTGGGCCGGCGGCAGCGACACGGCTACTTCGTGATCGCCGCTGCGCACCTTGCTCAGCACTGTGTACGGGCAGCCGGCCAGTTCGGCCACGTGGGCGGCCCATTGCTCGCTTTCGCTGTCCGGCCCCACCACCACCGGCGCCGCCACGTTCTGGCGTATCCACTCGGCGATGGCCGGTGCAGCCGCCACCACCTCGCTGGCTACGCTATACACTTCGTCCAGGCTGAGGATGCGGTGCAGATGGGGATCCACCGTCACCAGCGCATCGCAGCACGACGACAGCAGCCGCGCAAAGTGACGCGCCGTAATGCCCTGCCCCGGCTGGAACACGGCATCCTGGCGCATATATGGCAGATATGGCAGCACCAGCACGATACGGCGCGCACCGAGTTCGCGTGCCACGCAGGCCGACAGGTACAGCGGCAGCAGCTTGTCATCCGGATGGTCGAGCGCAGCCACCAGCACCACGTCACGCCCCTGCGGTTCGGGCAAAATCTGCGGGCAATTCTCGCCATCGGGAAAACGGTGCAGCGTCAGATGTCCACGTTCGCATTCGATGCTAAGTGCCAGAGATACGGCCAAAGATTCGGCTAGTACTTCGGCGCCCGGCATGGCCAGTATCAGCGGTTTCATGGGTGCTCCTCGATGGTGTAGAGGTCTTCCTGTGCATGGGCATAGCTGAGTGCATACGCCAGCTCACCGGGTGATTCTGCGTGCAATGTGTACAGCGGCTGGCCAACTTCCACCGTCGAGCCTATCGCCACATGCAGCAACAGGCCGGCCGCGCTGGCCTTGGGTGCACCGGCCAACTTGGCCAAGCGGGCCAGCCGGCGGTTGTCTACTGCCACCACCCGGCCCGCATGCTGGGCCGTGATCACATGGGTATGGGCGGCGCGGCCCGGCTCACGCATGCCGCCCTGCGCTGCGCACAGGGCCTGCATCTTGTGCCATGCCGCACCGCTGGCCAGTACTTCCATTGCCAGCGCCACGCCCTGCCCCGGCAAGGCTTTGCCGCCCAGCTCCAGCAGGCGGCCTGCCAGCGTGACGGCACGCTGGCGCAGATCATCGGGTGCACCAGCTTCGTTGCGCAAGACGGCCAGCACATCCCAGGCTTCCAGCGCCGGGCCTATGCCGCGCCCTACCGGCTGCGAACCATCGCTCTGCACCACATCGATGGCCAGACCGAGCGCCGTACCGACTTCGATCAGGCGGCCCGCCAGTGCTGCAGCAGCGGCCGGCGAACGCACTTTGGCGGTGCGGCCGACGGGTATATCGATTACCACGTGAGTCGAACCGGCAGCGATTTTCTTCGACAGCACGGACGCTACCAGCAGCCCGTCGCTATCGAGTCCCAGCGGCCGCTCGACGCGGATCAGCATGTCGTCGGCAGGACTCAGCGAAACGGCGCCGCCCCAGACGATGCAGCCGCCCTCCTGATCCACCACGCGCCGCATGGCTGGCAGGTCCAGTCCCACCGGCGCCAGGGTTTCCATAGTGTCGGCCGAGCCGGCCGGCGAAGTAATCGCGCGCGACGAAGTCTTGGGAATGGTCAGGCCGCAGGCTGCCACGATAGGCACCACGATCAGCGTGGTACGGTTGCCGGGCAGGCCGCCCACGCAATGCTTGTCCACCACGATGTCGCGCTCCCAGTACAGGCGCTGGCCTACTCCCACCATCGAACGGGTCAGGGCGATGGTCTCGGCCACGTCCATGCGGTTGCCGGAACAGGCCGTGATCAGCGCGGCCATTTCGATATCCGAGTAGTGGCCGCCGGCGATATCGTGCACGATGGATTCCACCGCATCGCTGGTGAAGGGCCGGCCATAGATCTTGCCGCGCACGGCCGAGAAGGACTGCAGCGGCGGCGCATGCTTGACCTTGACGGGCGCGCCGTCCTCACCACCGAGTGCATGCCAGGCCGCTTCGGACAGGCCGAGTTGATGGCGCCCTATCAGTGACTCGTGCACCACGTTGAGCGTGGCGATGATATGGCGGCTGCCGCAGCACACCTGTATGCGCGACTGGGCCTCGAAGCCTTCCGAACGGCAGATCGGCGAATCGCTGCGCAGATAGGCCACCAGCTCCTGATAGGTGTCGATGCCGAGACGGCGCAGCACCAGTGCATCGGGATTCAGATTCATACCAGCTCCACCTGTTCTTTGTATTCAGGCACGCGGCAAGGCCAGTGCAGGGTTTCTTCGATGCGGTGGCGCAGCGCATCGGCCGCATCCGGCTCGCCGTGAGTGATGAACACCTGCTTGGGCGCCTGCTTGAAATGACCGAGCCAGCCCAGAATCTCATTGGCGTCAGCATGGGCGGACAGGTTGTCGATCTGGCTGACCTGCGCGCGCAGCGGCACATATTCGCCATGGATCTTGATCGCGTCCACGCCGTCCAGCATGGCGCGGCCACGCGTACCGCCAGCCTGGAAGCCGGCGAACAGGATGGTGTTGCGGCTATTCGGCGCAAACGCTTTGAGATGGTGCAGCACGCGGCCGCCAGTGGCCATGCCGCTGGCGGCAATGATTACCATCGGCATCTGCCGCTGATTCAGCTCGATTGATTCTTCCACGCTGTTGACGATCTTGGCGGCATGGCACATGGCCAAGCATTCCTGCTGGTTCAGGCGATGCAGCTTGCGGTGCTTCTGGTACAGCGCCGTGGTATCGATCGCCATCGGACTGTTCAGATAGACCGGCAGCAGCGCGGGGATCTCGCCACGCTGTTTCAGCCGGTGGATTTCATACAGCAGCGACTGGGCACGGCCGACAGCGAACGAAGGGATGACCGTCACGCCACCGCGCGCGGCCGTGTCGCGTATGGTCTGGCCCAAGAGTATGGCCGGATCGGCCGGATCATGGCTGCGGTTGCCATAGGTCGATTCCAGCACCAGATAATCAGTCTGTTCTATCAGCGTGGGCTCAACCATGATGGCGTCATGCAGCCGGCCCAGATCGCCAGAGAAAGTCAGCGTGCGCTTGCCATCGTTGAGCGTGACGATGGCAGCACCGAGGATATGGCCGCCCAGCGCGAGTTGCGCCGTCAGGCCGGCCGCCACCTGATGCGGCTTGCCGAAGGGAATCGGATGGAAGTAGTCCAGCGCGCGCAGCGCATCTTCTTCCGTGTACAGCGGCAGTGCCGGTGCATGGCGCGAATAGCTGTGGCGGTTGGCATGGTTGGCCTCTTCTTCGAGCAGGCGGCCGCTATCGGGCAGCAGGATCTTGCACAGGTCGTAGGTGGCCTCGCTGCAGTAGATCTTGCCACGGAAACCTTCGCGCACCAGCAGCGGCAGATAGCCGCTGTGGTCGAGGTGGGCGTGGGTCAGCACCACGGCATCGATGGAATCAGGCGGCACGGGAAACTCTTCCCAGTTGCGCAAGCGTAGTTGTTTATAGCCCTGAAACAGGCCGCAGTCGATCAGGATGGTGGCGCTGCCCGTATTGAGCAGGTATTTGGAACCGGTCACGGTGCCCGTGGCACCAAGGAATTTGAGCTTCATGGCATGGCCTTGGAGTGTTGTACGTTGGCCGGCGCAGTCGGTCACTGCGTCTAGGTCTAACGACAACATTGCCTGTAGTAAAGCTCAATTTCCTTGATCTAGGTCAAATTATCGCTGGTGCGTCCTGCTAGGCCAGCAAATCGCGCAGGCAAGCTGCGCAGCCAGTCCACCAGGCGCTGCTCCACCAGCTCGTAATAGCCATAGGCCACCACCAGACAGATGGCCGTGGAACACCAGACGAAATCCCAGCTATGCGAACTCCAGCCATGGCGCTCGACATACCGGATCAGCAGCTGCTGGGTGCAAGTGTGGGTCAGGTAGAGTGAGTATGAAATACTGCCCAGCCATAGCAGCAGCGGCGGCACGCGCAGGCTGACCGTCTTGCTGATCAGGGCCAGCGTAAGTACCAGCGCGCCGGCAAACAAGCCCCAGCCCATGGGGCCGTGGAAAGTCCAGAAGCGCACCAGGCTGTACCAGCTACCGGCCGCCACCACCAGTAGCAGCAGATGCCAGCACAGGCGCGCCGAAGGCAGCCGCAACGGGCTACGGTACAGCCAGGCCGCCCACACGCCGAACAGGAATTCCAGTACCAGCGGGTTGCTGGCCACGTTCAGCAGCACGGGGCGCAGGCCGGCATCGTGCTGGGGGCTCATATTCCAGTCCTGCCACACTACGGGATCGAGCAGCACACCGCCGATAATCAGACCGTGCAGCACCAGCCAGCGCCAGCGCTGGGCACACATGGACAGCGCAAACACGGCATAGAAATACATTTCGAATACCAGCGTCCACGCCACCGGCAAAAACATTTCAAAATACGGCGGGGTATGGCTGTTGGCCGGTATCAGCAGCAGAGTTTTGAGCAAGCCATTACTGCCAGCCGCCTTGAGCGCGGCCAGCCCGCCATTCATGGTGTAAGCCCAGACCAGCACCATCACGGCCAGCGGTGGCCAGACCCGTAGCAGACGCCGGCGCAGGAAACTACCCACTTCGCTGCGGCCCTGCCCCATGGTGGTGTAAGCCATGATGAAGCCGCTGATGACGAAGAACAGGTCCACGCCTGCCGCGCCCACCGTGAGCCAGTGTTCGGCCACCGGCCATTCCGGGGTATCCAGGAGAAAATAGCGGGCATGGGTGAATACCACGCCCAGACAGGCAATGGCACGCAGTGCCTGTATCCATTCGAGACGGTGCTGGGCCGGTTCCGCCTTCGCTGCTGGCTGCATAAACGTTAAATATGTTCTTTTGATAAAACATTATAACTTATTAAGCAGCCATCGTGCGGCGCCATCAGGACGGCGCCGGATCAGCCCCGGCGCAGTCTAGGCACTAGCCTGTGCAGCCAGATGGGACGACGAGCAATGCAGTTCCACATCAGACAAGGCTTGCCACTGGCGTAACTCTTGCCGCACGAGTGCGCGCAGCCGCTCCGCATCGCTTTCGTGCACGGCGTTGACCCCGCACCAACCGTCGCGCCCATGATGCTTGACGTGATATAGCGCAGCATCAGCCATTTCGATCAGCACGGGCCAGCCTACGGCCTGCGGCTGGGCAGCACTCAGCGGGAAGCAGGCATAGCCAATCGAGCAGGTCTTGCCCAGTGCCGTACCGTCGGGGAGCTGGAATGGCTGACGTGCCACGGCCAGCCGGGCCCGCTCGGCCAGTTCAGGCGCGCGGCTGCGCCGCGTGGCGCGTGCCACGATGAGGAATTCCTCGCCACCCCAGCGGATCAGATAATCGCTGTCGCGGAAGATCGATAGCAGGCGCGCACGCATCTGCTGCAACACGGCATCGCCGGCAGCATGGCCATACTGGTCATTGACGGGCTTGAAGTGGTCAATATCGATCAGGAAGAAGATCAGGTCGCAGTCATCGCCCGTCTGCACGCCACGGCGTTCCTGCTCGGCATAGCGGCGCAGCGACTGGTCGACATCGCTATCGATATGCTCGGTCAGGAAGCGGCGGTTATGCATGCCCGTCAGCGGATCCGTACGGCTGGCCAGCTCCAGCGCCACCGTCTTGGCTTCCAGCGCGGCCGAAACCTGCTGCAATTCCGCCGTACGTTCGCTGACACTGCGCTCGAGCATCTGCTTGCGGCGCTGCAACTGGCCGGTACGCCACTGCAGCAACGCCAGCAGCGCCAGCACCAGCAGCACGACCAGCCCGCTACGGGCCCACCAGGTTTCCCACCACAGTGGCAGCACCTGCACGCTCAGGCTGGCCGAATAAGGGCTCCACACGCCATTGCGGTTACTGCCCTGCACCTGCAAGGTGTAGTTGCCGGGCGGTAGCTGGTCATAGCTGGCCACCCGCAGCGCAGCGTCCGTCT
The DNA here is from genome assembly GCF_009720775.1 of Pseudoduganella danionis. Lineage (GTDB taxonomy): Bacteria > Pseudomonadota > Gammaproteobacteria > Burkholderiales > Burkholderiaceae_D > Rugamonas > Rugamonas danionis. The sequence goes on along the minus strand of NZ_WNKW01000005.1, from coordinate 41,224 downwards.
CGCGCCAGTCTTCGTCGTAGCCCTGCAACTGGTAGCGGTAATGCAGTCCTTCCGGATAACTGTAGTCGAGCGCAGAAAATTCCACCCGCAGCGTACGCTGCTGCGGGCCTATCTGCAGCACGCCTGCGCCCGGCGCGACAATGGCTTGGCCGCCTGCGAGCACACGCGTCAGCACCACCGGCGGCTGGTAAGCCCACGGCACATAGCGCGTGGTATCGATCAGCAGCAGGCCGGCACTGCCACCGAACAGCATGCGGCCATCCTTGAGCGCCGTGTAGGAACGGAACCAGCCGGTACCGAAATCCACCCCATCGGCCGGACTGAATTCGTAGAACTTGTCGCTGGCGGGCAGATAGATGCCGCGGTGCGACCAGATGCGCCCCTGGCCATCGCGCAGCAGATTGGCGCCTATGCTGCGCCGGCTGCCAGCCCGTACGGGGATCATCAGCGTATAGCGCGCGCGCTGGCCCTCGATCTGGTCGATACGGTATAAACCATTATCCGTTTCGCACCAGTAGGCGCCATCGCTATACAGCAAACCCTTCACCGACCAGCCGGCCGCCTTGGCATCGGGATAGGATTGCAGCTCGTGCAGCTCGTTGCCTGCGGCATCGCGCCAGTACATGCCATCCACCCCGCCGACCCAGATGCGGCCATCAGGTGCCAGATCGAGCGCATCGACATAACCGCGCAAAGGCCCGCCCTGGGCCAGCCGGACAGGCTGCAGCTCGCTGCCGCCCGCCGCCAGCCTTAGCAGACCATCCTGGGTCGCAATCAGCAGCGCGCCGTCCGGCTCGAACAGCAAGCGCCGCACCTTGCCGCCGCCCGTATCGTAGCTGCGCAGCAGGCGCCGCTCGGCATCGAACTGGTACAGGCCGTAATCGGCACCCAGCCAGATCTGGCCGGAGCGGCTTTGCGCCATGGCCGTGACGGGACTGGCGCCGGCCTGCGCCGCACGGTTGCGCGGCAGCGCCAGATGGCCGCTGGGCCGCAAGTCACGATCGAGTATCGCCACGCCGCCTTCCGAACGACCGAGCCAGACTTCACCATTGGCCATCTGTAGCACGCTGCGCACACTGATGTCGGCCTGCGGATCACTGCCATCCGGTACCAGCACGGCAATGCCGGGCAAAGGCGGCACATAGCGCTGCACGCCACCAGAAAACTCGCCCACGAACAGTACGCCGGACGCGTCGCGCACCAAGCCCCGCACATCGGCGCCGGGCAAGGTGTGGGGCTGGTCGCGCCGGTGCGTCAGGCGCTCGCGCAGCGCACCGCTGGCGGCATCGCGTACGTCGATGCCATTGCCGCGCCCAACCCAGACCGTATGCTGGTCCGCTGCCACCATGGTGTTGACGGGGCCGGCTGCTTCGCTGCCATCCTGCGCCATCCAGCGCACGCTGCCACGCACGGGATCCAGCATCAGCAGGCGGCCACTCTGGGTACCCACCCAGACTATGCCGGCCGCATCCTGAAACAGCATGGTCACGGTTTCCTGCGCCAGCGCCTGCTGGTCGGCGCCAGCCGCCAGCACTGCATCAAAGCGCTGCGAGGCGCGTTTCTTGCGCACCAATCCTTGCCGCCCACCGGCCCACACATCGCCTTGGCGGTCGACCAGCAGGGCAAACATCCAGTCACTGGGCAAGCCCGCCGCGCTACCGCGCCAGTGGCGGAACTGCTTGGCGCCGGCCGGCAGATAATCGACCCCGCCGCCCGAAGTGGCCACCCATAAGCCGCCCTGCTCTTCGCGCGCCAGCGCGCGCACCACGCCGTTGGTGAGTGAGTCCGGATCGGCCGCATCATGCTGGTAGAACACGGAATGGCCGCTATCGGCATCCACATCGGCCAGCCCGACCGTGACCAGCCCGGCCCACAGACGGCCGTGGCCGGCCGGCACGATGGCCGTCACGAAACCCATTTTTTCTGCGCTGCCGGCAGCGGCTTTCAAGCCAAAGCGCTGAAAGCGGTAGCCATCGAAGCGCGCGAGTCCGGTAGGGCCACCGGCCCAGATAAAGCCGCGCTCGTCCTGTGCCAGTGCCGTCACCACTCCGTCCGGGATAGCGTCGCCTATCAGGGTAGGAATAAAGCGCAGCCCCTGCTGCGGCATGGGACTGGCCAGCGCCCTGCCGCCCGTCAGGCTGGCAGACAGCAACATAAACAACATTTGCAGCACGAGCAGCCGCGGCACCCGCTCAGCGCGGGCGCAGATCAGGAACAGCGGGTGCAGAACAGCGGTGAAGATAAGGCGCAGCATTCAGCGACAGGCAGACTGGCGGGAAGCCACACTCATGGTCTGGCCGGTTCAGGCGCTGGCGCTGGCGCAGCAGCCTTTTTGCCGGCCTCTTCTTCCTTCTGCTGTTTGGCCTTCTGCTTGGCCATATGGCGGCCAGCCACGCAACCGACGACTGCACCGGCCACCGCATGCTTGCCGGCCACATGTCCGACCACGCCGCCCACTACGGCACCTTTGATACAGCCCTTGGCCTGCACTACCGGCGTTGCACCTATCAGCAACATCAGGCTCGCTGCTATGATTTTCTGCATATTCCTATCCTCCCAGTACTGCTTGTATAGCTAACATATTACACGCCTATGCGCCGCTTGCATGCATCAGGCTGAAGCAATGTCCGTTTCAGAAAACAAAAGGCCCGTACGCTGCAACAGCGCACGGGCCTGATCAGCGCGGGTGCCGCTGGCGGCACCCTGGCTGAGGAGCGAATTACTTGCTGATGGCGACGGTGTCAGCCACGCTGCGGAACTCGTCGATTTGATCGAAGTTCATGTAGCGGTAGATCTGCGAGGCGTTCTTGTCGATCACGCCGATCTGCGACATGTACTCTTCCTTGGTCGGGATGCGGCCCAGTGCCGAGCACACCGCTGCCAGTTCGGCCGAACCCAGATACACATTGGTTTCCAGACCCAGACGGTTAGGGAAGTTACGGGTCGAGGTCGACATCACGGTGGCGCCCTTGCGGATCTGTGCCTGGTTACCCATGCACAGCGAGCAGCCCGGCATTTCCATACGGGCGCCGGTGCGGCCCAGCGTGCCGTAGTGGCCTTCGGCCGTCAGCACTTGCGCATCCATCTTGGTTGGTGGCGCGATCCACAGACGGACCGGGATATCCGACTTACCTTCCAGCACTTTCGAAGCGGCGCGGAAGTGACCGATGTTGGTCATGCAGGAACCCACGAACACGTCGTCGATCTTGGCACCAGCCACGTCGGCCAGGGTTTTCACGTCGTCCGGATCGTTCGGGCAGGCCACGATAGGCTCGTGGATGTCGGCCAGATCGATCTCGATCACGGCAGCGTATTCGGCGTCGGCGTCCGGCGCCAGCAGTTCCGGATTGGCCAGCCAAGCTTCCATGGCCTGAATACGGCGTTCCAGCGTACGCTTGTCCTGATAGCCGGTCGCGATCATCCACTTCATCAGCGTGATGTTCGAGGTCATGTACTCGATGATAGGCGCTTTATCCAGATGCACGGTGCAACCGGCCGCCGAACGTTCAGCCGACGCGTCGGACAGTTCGAATGCCTGTTCCACTTTCAGTTGTGGCAGACCTTCGATTTCCAGAATACGGCCGGAGAAGATGTTTTTCTTGCCTTTCTTGTCCACGGTCAGCAGACCCTGACGGATCGCGTACAGCGGAATCGCGTTGACCAGATCGCGCAGGGTCACGCCCGGCTGCATCGCGCCTTTGAAGCGTACCAGCACCGATTCAGGCATATCCAGCGGCATCACGCCGGTCGCTGCAGCAAACGCGACCAGACCGGAACCGGCCGGGAACGAAATACCGATAGGGAAACGGGTGTGCGAGTCGCCGCCGGTGCCGACGGTGTCCGGCAGCAGCAGACGGTTCAGCCACGAGTGGATCACGCCGTCGCCCGGACGCAGCGCGACGCCGCCACGGTTTTCGATGAAGGTCGGCAGTTCGCGGTGCATCTTCACGTCCACCACTTTCGGATAAGCGGCGGTGTGGCAGAACGACTGCATCACCATGTCCGCCGAGAAGCCCAGGCAAGCCAGATCTTTCAGCTCGTCGCGGGTCATCGGGCCGGTGGTATCTTGCGAGCCCACGGTGGTCATCTTCGGCTCGCAGTAGGTGCCCGGACGGATACCTTTGCCAGCTGGCAGACCGCAAGCACGGCCAACCATTTTCTGGGCCAGCGAGAAGCCGCGGCCGCTGTCGGCCGGGTCTTGCGGCAGACGGAACAGGGTCGATACTGGCAGGCCCAGTGCTTCGCGGGCTTTGGCGGTCAGGCCACGGCCGATGATCAGAGGAATACGGCCACCGGCGCGTACTTCGTCGAACAGCACGTCCGATTTGACTTTGAATTCAGCGATGACAGCGCCGTTTTTCAGGGCTTTGCCTTCGAACGGACGCAGTTCGATCACGTCGCCCATTTCCATTTGCGATACGTCGAGTTCGATTGGCAGTGCGCCCGCATCTTCCATGGTGTTGTAGAAGATAGGAGCGATCTTGGTACCCAGGCAGACGCCGCCGAAACGCTTGTTCGGGATGAATGGAATGTCTTCGCCGGTGAACCACAGCACCGAGTTGGTGGCCGATTTACGCGACGAACCGGTACCGACCACGTCACCGACGTAGGCGACCAGATTGCCTTTGGCTTTCAGCGCTTCGATCTGCTTGATCGGGCCGACTTTGCCTGGCTCTTCAGGATTGATGCCCGGACGCGGGTTTTTCAGCATCGCCAGAGCGTGCATAGGAATGTCCGGACGGGTGGTGGCGTCAGGCGCTGGCGACAGATCGTCGGTGTTGGTTTCGCCCGACACTTTGAACACGGTCAGGGTCATGCTCTGTGGTACTTCAGGACGCGAGGTGAACCACTCGGCGTCGGCCCACGACTGGATCACGGCCTTGGCGCGCGCGCTGCCCTTGTCGGCCAGTTCTTTCACGTCATGGAAGTAATCGAACATCAGCAGGGTCTTTTTCAGACCTTCGGCAGCGACGTCACCGACCACGGCGTCGTCCAGCAGGTCGATCATAGGCTTGATGTTGAAGCCGCCCAGCATGGTGCCCAGCAGGCGGGTTGCCAGCTCGCGCGACACCAGTGGCGAGCTTTCCGTGCCTTTGGCCACAGCCGACAGGAAAGCGCATTTGACTTTGGCCGCGTCATCCACACCGGCAGGAACGCGGTTGGTGATCAGGTCGACCAGGAATTGTTCTTCGCCAGCAGGCGGATTCTTCAGGAGTTCGACCAGGTCCGTGGTCTGGGCAGCCGACAGCGGCAGCGGTGGAATACCAAGGGATGCACGTTCAGCGACGTGGGTGCGGTAGGCAGCTAACATGGAGAACTCTCATTCAGGTTGATTGCAGGGAAGCGGAGCGACTCCGCCGACTCTGATGACTATTGTACCTCAACAAGTCTTATATAAGACATATAATAGGAGACAGCACACACATTTTGCCACAAAACAGCGGCCGCAACAGCTAAAACCGTGTTTTCGCCATCGCTCGCCGCGCCGGCCTGCCAGCCGTCCCCGACAGTATTTTGCACCTGTCCAGCCAATCGGGAAAGCGCAATCTGTCCCTCCCATGGTATTCCGCCACCACAACAGATAAATCATCGGCAGGCATGGCGATCGCCCTGCCCCGGGTGTATAGTTAGAAAAGAAACTAATGCCCTACAGCAACCATAATTCATCACTGACGCACGAACACTCATGCAAACACCCGAATTGCTGCTTACCCAACTCAACCAGGCGCTGCGCGAACTGCGGGGCGCCTCCCGGGCGCTGGACCTGCCAGAAATCGATGACCAGCTACTTCCCATCCTGCGCCGCCTGACACTAGCGGAAATCATGAGCACGCGCTGGATGATCGCCGTAGGCGGCACCCAGGGCGCCGGCAAGACGACGCTGATCCGCACGCTGTACGATCTCAACGATGACGATCCATGGCTGCCAGCTAACGAAGGCCGCGGCGAAACCTTGCCCGTATTGCTAGAAGAGAGCAGCGAGATCAATGCTCCGCAAGGCTACGCGCTGCAATTACAACCTGCAGCGGATGGTAGCGCGCGTTTTGAGATGGTGCGACACCCCCTGACGGCCAGCGAATTCGTGCAGGCCTGCCGCGGCCAGCGCGCCGAAGTGCTGCTACCCATACTGCAAGTGCCGGCACGCCATTTCCGCCATGCGGGCCAGTCCCTGCTACTGTTGCCCGGCTATGAGAAGCGCAATACCAGCAACCAGATCTGGCAGGATCTGATGCGCCAGGCGCTGGTCGGCGCTGCCGGCTGCGTGATCGTGACCGATGCCACCCGCCTCGCCAACAAGGACCAGCAGGACATCGTCAAAGACATGCTGGCCAATGAGTTGCGTACCGTGCAGCCGCTGGTAGTGATTACCAAGACGGAAGCTTGCGCCGGCCAGCAGGACAAGCTGGACGAATTGCGCCAGAGCGCCTTGAGCGCGTTCGCGCTGCATCAGGAAGGCGCTATGCAGCGCGTGATCTGCACCGGACAGGACCAGCCGGGCAGCACTGGCGACTATGTGAGCCTATGGCGTCCGGCGGTGGCGGCCGCACTGTCCGGCATGTCGCTCAACGGCAGCGCAACGCGTCAGGTGCAGCTCCAGCAGCTCGAACAGGCGCTGGCCGTCGATCTGGTTGCCGTGCTGCGTGAAATCCGCACCCACGCCATGCTGGCCTTGCGTCAGGCCGGCAATGAAGACGGCAACCAGCAAACCATACGCAACTGTCTGGAAGCTTTTGACGACGCCAATGAGCAATTGCGGGAACAGCATTTGAAAATGGTGCGCGAACTGACCGCCCAGCACTTCGACACGGCCTGGCGCGCCATGGAACAGCGCCTGCTGGATCAGCACGAAGGCTTCTGGAACAAGCTAGGCAGCACCTTTGACACCGTAACAGAGACCCAGCGCAAACTGGAACAGAATGTGCTGACCAGTTGGCAGCAGGTCACTCCGCTGCTGGACCAGTATGCAGGCGGACTGGCCCAGCTTACCGCACGCAGTGCGGGCCCGCGCACGGTCGCGACCGCCCTGCCGGCCACGGCTGCGCCACTCCAGCGACTCGGCTATGTCGATGAACACCAGCAAGCCGTCAAGGCCCGCTTTACCGAAGAAAAAACCCAGAGCAATCTGCGTGCGCTGCTGTGCAGCCGTGCCGGCGTGCAGGAAAACACGGCAGCCGACGAAGATCTGGAGCGCACCGCAAGGCTGCTGCCGGTGCTGGTGCTCGAATACACGCGCATCGCCGCCGTTTTACCGCAACTGGTGCAGATCGATGGCGCCACCCTGAGCCAGATGCCGGCAGGTGATCTGGCCGGCTCTATCGACCGCATGCAGCAACAGCTATCCCAGTTTGGCGACACGTCGCGCAGTCTGCTGAAAGGCATGGCCGCCATCATGGCCGTTGACGTAGCGGCCGACGGCCACGCTGACATCCTGAATGCGCTGCTGTCCAGCATAGGCATAGGCGCGGCCCAGAGCGCGGCCAGTACGGCCGCTACCGCAGCTGCTACCACGGCCGGTGCAGGAACCGTGGCCGCAGGTGGCGGTGCCGCCGGCGCGGTCGGCATGACGGTCGGCGGCGCCGTGGCAGCCGCCGTCGCCATCGGCTATCTGGCCCATTGCGCGCTGCAGGAAGTCAAGCGCTATGACGGTCAGGTGCGCCATCTGGCCCAGAGCATGCTGCAGAATATACGCGATCACCATCAGGTCCACTTCCTGGCCCGCTATGACGAGCTGATGGCCACCATGCGCTACCAGCTACAACAGGGCTTGCGCAGCCGCTACGGCATGGACCGCGCACTGATGGAGCAGGACCGTCTGCAGAAAGCGCTGGCCGACGTGCGCGTGCTGCAGCAGGATCTGCTGTCGCAACTGGCCAGTTCGGGCCAGACCCTGGCCCTGTTCGATACGGCAGCCGCCTGATGGAAGTCATGGCACCGGCCAGGCACTGGCACGCGCTGCAGCAAGAGCGGCTGGGCTGGGCCTACCGGGCCTACCGCCGCTTTATCGATAGCCTGAGCGCTGAAGTGCGCAGCCATTTCATCAGTGCCAGCGAGCAGCAGCCCCCCTATGTGGTAGTGTTCGGCATGACCCAGGTAGGCAAGACCACCCTGCTGCTCGAACTGATGGGCCTGGACATCGCTGCCCAGACCCGGGTCGGCCAGATTCTGCGCGGCGGCCGCGCCAGCGGCATGTCGGCTACCGCCACGACCATGGAATACCGCCGTTCGCCCGATCAGGACTGGCACTTTGATGATGGCAGCGGCCTGCGCCGCATAGGCAGCGACGCCGCCATGCAGGCGGCACTGGGCGAGCTGCGCCAGCGCATGAGCGAACGGCGTCTGCATCCCGATCAGCCGGTGGTCGTCGCCATTCCGGCCGATTGCTTCGACAGCAGCCAGACCGATAGCGGCATACGCATGCTGGACCTGCCCGGCGACAATCCGGCAGACGAAATCGAGCGCGAACACGTGCAGCAGATGGCAGCACGCTATGTGCCCCATGCCGATCTGATACTGCTGGTCGGCCGCGGTGACAATCTCTCCTTCCTGATTCCGGCCGCACTTAACCTGCCCAGCATCGAAGACTGGCAGTATGTGCCGGGCCGCTTCCGCATCGTCACCACATTTGCCTTCACGCCCAGCACGGTACAGAGCTTCGCCGCCCAGCATCCGGACCAACTCGATGCGGCCTTGTTCCGCGCCCGCCTGCAACAGGAAATCCGCAGCTTCGATCTGGTGCTCTCGCCCGAAGCGTCGCGCCCGGAACTGTACTACCCGCTGGAGCTGGGCAGCTCATGGCATGCGATGCTGGCACAGGACACACCCTATGCGCGACGGATACAGCCCGTCGTGCAAGGGCTCAAGGACAGCCTGATGGCTGATATTCGCGCCTCTGCCAGCGAGGCCGCACGCTTCCGTAACGCGCTCGACGTGCATGTGGTCACGCGCTGCAAGCGTGAAGCCCACCTGCAACTGGCTGAGCAGCAGCTAGCACAGGTGCGCGAGCAGGTCGAGCAGGCCGAAGCGCTGGCCCGGCAAGCCAGTGAGGGCGCCGCTGCCGCCATGGCAGAAGCTAACGCACTGCATGCCCGGCTGGCGCAATGCTCCGCCGCCTGTGAAGAACTAAAGACCTCCCCCAGCATCGATGCCAGCGCACAGGTCGAACTGGTCAATCAGCTATGGACCAATACCAGCGCCTTCTATGCCCGCATCAATGACTTCACCGGCTGGCTACGCCAGCAGTTTCTCGACGCTGCGCCGGCTGCGGGCAGCGTCACGCGCCGCCTGCTCGGCAAAGCCAAGCCGCGCATGGATCAACATATCGGCACCGTCAACCAGCTGGCCGATGCGGAATTCGATGTGCTGATACGGCGCATGGGCGACTACTGGCGCGACGAATATTATCCTAGCGTATCGGACAGCTTCGCCGACGACAAAGCACGCCTCAAAGCCGATATCCGCGATGTCGCGCACAAGGTCAGCGTGCTGGCGCAGAATTTATGGATGCAGATACTGGCTGAACAATTACATGCACTCGAAGCGGAAGCCGAGCGCTGTGCGCGCAGTGCCGCCAGCCTGCTGCACATTAAAACCCAGCAGAACAACCTCCGCGCCGAGCGCCTAGCCCAAGCCGACGTCATCCATGCCATCAAGGAGCAGGCGCTGGCGCGGCTGGAGCGTGACGAGGCCCAGGCCGCCCGTTTCAGCACCCTGCTCGATGAAGAATATCTGCACGAGCTACAGCAGCGCACCCGGCACATGGCCGGCGCCGCGCAAGCCAGTGTAGCGCTGCTGGAACTACTGGGCATCGTCGCGCTAAGCGATGAATACCGCAAAATCAAACTACCTCAACATCAGACAGCATGAACGCAAGCAACCATCAGCACGACCGGGAGTTACAGCGCCAGATCGAACAGCAGGAGAGTGCCATGGGCGATCTGCTCCTGCGCGTCATGGAACGGCCGCTAGCACCGCTGCAGCAATCCGTCACGGCACTGCAGCAGCAGTTCGAGCAGTTACAGCACAACACCACGCGCACGGTCCAGAGTCTGGCCGGCACGCTGGGCGAAACCATGGCAGACCAGACCAGCAAGATCAACAAGACCCTGGGCCAGTTGAATACCCGCGTCAACGATCTGGAAGATCAGCTCGAAGACCTGCGCAGCCAGCTCACAGCACTGGAACGCGCCCACAGCGCATTCCATGACGCCAGCCGCACGCAGCACCAGCAGGCAACTGAACGGTTTGCCCAGCTCGATGGCAGCGCTAGCCGCCTCCTGGACGCGGTGCAGAGCACGGCCGGCGCTACGGATCAGGCGCTAGGCAGTCTAAACGGCGAGCTGCAGAAACTGCATGGCGCGAATCAGACAGACACTGCCCAGCTTACGGACCAGCTAGGCGTGCTGGGTCGCCAGTTAGAGCATGGCCAGCACAGCACAACAGCACAACTGGCCGCCCTGCCGCCACGCCTGGCTGACTTGGCCGGTGGCGTGGAACATACGGGCCAGCGCCTGAGCGCCCAGCTGGAACAGCAGCTAGGCAGCCAGCACACGCTGATAGCCGCCAGTGTGCAGCAGGAACTGGCTAGCCAGCTCGCGCCCTTGCAACGGCGCGGCAACTGGATGCTAGCCCTTGCCGCAGGCTGTTGCGCCACTACGCTGGCGTTACTACTACTGCAGTTGCTGCGCTAACGGCAGACAGCAGGCCACGCTTCAGAAATAGCGCAGCCAGCGCCGCGGACTTTGCCGCTTGTAGCGGGCAAAACTGCGGCAACATGGGTAGAGCAGTGTCAGCAGCAGCAAGGCCAGCGCCCATAGCTGCCAGACGCTCTCCAGCCCCCAGCGGCTGCCATGATTGGCGCCCAGTAGCAGCACCAGCAGTTTCTGCAGCATGAGCAACACCAGCAGATGCAGCAGATAGAAGAACATGGGCGCCGAACCGAGCGTGGCAAAGTAGCGCGTGATGGCATGCTTGCGCCCCTCCAGTGCAGCCGCCAGCAAGGCCGCCCCACCCAGAGTCAGCAGCAGGTAATCCAGCGATGGCGGATATTTGCTGAAGTTGAGCATGGACATCAGCGTCGTCAGCGCGTCCGCGCCCTGCTCCCATGGCTGCGCTTCGCCATACAGATTGCTGCCGCGCAGTAGCACAAGCATGAGCAAAGCCAGTGCACCCGCCAGCACCAGCAGCCTGCGCCGCCGCTGGGCCGGCATGCTGCGGGCATAGAGCGGACCGGCAGCATAACCAAGCAGTATCACGCCTATCCATGGCAGCAAGGGATAGCTGACCTTGATCTGTAGGGCGCCATCGGCCAGCAGGTAGCCACGCTGCAGCAGCAAGGTCCACAGCACATAGCCGGCATCGTCCGGCGCCAGCCGCCAGCTGCTGATTGCGTTATGCCCACAGACTATCAGCGCACCGATGGCCGCCAGCCAGCGCAGTGGCAAGCGATGCAGCAGCGCCAGCACCAGCATGGCCAGTCCGATCACCCAGATCACCTGCAGGTAGAAAGTCGCCGGTGGCCATTGGCCATACCAGGCAAAATTCACCAGCGTCAGCTCCAGCAGCACCAGCAGCAGCCCCCGCTTGAGCAAAAAACCGCTGGCATCGCGCGGCCCGCTGGCAGGATGGGCATACAACCAGGCCGACAGCCCTGTCAGAAAGACGAACACGGGCGCACAGAAATGCGCCGCCAGGCGGGTAAAGAACAGCGCCGGCGGCGTACTGGCCAGCGCCATCGGGTCGGCCACCGGATGATGGGCAAAGAAGGATTCGCGCACATGATCGACCAGCATCAGCGCCATGACTATGCCGCGCAGCACGTCGATGGTGGCGATACGGTTGCTTTGTACCTGAAGGTGGTTCTGCATCGCTGCCTCCATCAGAACTGGTAATGCAGCTTGAGGCTGGCACTACGCGCAGGCCCCGGCGCCACCCATAACTGGCTATAGGAACTGGCGTAATACTGCCGGTCCAGCAGATTGTCGATATTCAGCGTGAATTTCAACGCTTTGCTAGGCGACCAGTCTGCCAACAGTTTGACAGTGGCATACGCTGGCAGCATAAACGCACTGCTAAAGGCTACATCCCCGGGCCGCGCACCCACATAGTTGAGGCCAGCGCCCAATGTGGCTGGCCGGCCCAGCACGCTGCCCGCCTGCGACAGCAGCAGATTGGCGCTATGGCGCGCCACATTGGGGAAGCGGCTACCGGTGGTGATCAGCTGATCGCCACGAGTGACCTGCGCATCCGTGTAGGCATAGCTGGCCGACAGCCGCAGCCCGCGCCGCAACTCGCCTGCCACGTCCAACTCCACACCCTGGCTGGCCATTTCTCCGGCGGGCAGCGCATAGTCCGTATTCAGCGGGTTGGTGGTCAGCACATTGCGCTTGGCGATGTGGTACAGCGCCAGCGTCGCACTCAAGCGCCCATCAGCAGATTCCAGCTTGGCTCCAGTCTCATAGGATTTGCTTTGCTCGGCCGGAAACGCCTGGTTGTCGATGCTGATGCCGCTGTTCGGCCGGAAGCCGCGCGCTACGCTGGCATACAGCGACACTACGGGCGCTGGCTGATATACCAGCCCTGCGCGCGGACTATAGGCGGCCAGCGTCTGCTGGTTGCGGCTGGCAGTGCGGCAATTCTGCACCGTCTGTGTATAGGCATCGCGCCGCAGCCCGAACAGGGCTTTCCAGCGCTGGTTCAGGTCTAGCTGATCCTGCAGATAAACGGCCTGGGCGCGCTGCTGTTCCAGCGTATCGATGGAAAGCGCCAGCGCGTCGGCCTTGCCACCGTACACAGGCTGGTAGATATCGATGGCATAGGGATAGGCGGCCGAGGGATTGCGCCGCAGCTGCACGCGCCGGTCATCGAAACGGTAGGCATCCACACCCAGCAGCACGGCGTGGCTGAACCCATCCGTCGCAAAGTGCCCTACCAGTTCGACACGGCCGGAACGGTCGGTAGCGGAAAAGTCGCGCAGACGGCGCTGCCGGCGCAGCGTGCGGCCATCGGCCAGCAAGCTGCTGGCCTCGGTCGAATAGCCGTATAGCGCGCTATCGCGGTAGGCCAGCCCGGCCTGCAGCTTCCAGTCATCATCAAGACTATGTTCGATGAACAGCTGATGTCCGAGGCTATCGATGCGCACGGGGCCGTCAGACGGCTCACCCAGAAAACGCTCGCGCGCCACACTACCTAGCCGGCCATTGATAGCCAGCACACCACGATCGAACGGCGTGCGCTGGCGCGCCTGTTCCAGTTCATACTCGACGCGGGTATCCGCATCGGGCAGCCACAGCAGCGAGCCAGCGGCCAGACCATGCCGGCTGGCGCCAGTGTCGCGGAAGTTGTCGCCTTGCTGGGCTGCGCCGTTGAAGCGGTAGGCCAGCGTTTCACTGAGCGGGCCGGTCAGGTCAACGTCGGCGCGACCCATGGCGTAACTGCCCAGCGCCAGATCGAGCGCATAGGCTGGATCGAAGCGCGGCTTCTTGGTGCGGATATTTACCGTGCCGCCCGGTTCGCCCCGGCCATACAGTGCAGACGCCGGCCCCTTCAGCACTTCCACGCTGGCCGTGCCGGCCATGTCACGCACGCCATTGTAGCCACGGCTGGAACTGAAACCGTTGACCAGATAGTCGGAGCCAAAATTGGGGTCGCCCGTAAACCCGCGCACGGCGTAGCTATCCCACAGGCCGCCCAGATTGCTCTGGCGGCTGAAGCCGCTGGCCAGTTCGAGCGCATCGGACAGATTGCGCACGCCCGCATCGGCCAGCAGATCGGCCGGCAGCACGCGCACGCTCTGGGGCAGATCTTTGAGCAGCGTGTCAGTCTTGCTGGCAGCCGTAGCCGACAGTGCACGATAGGCCTGCCGCACTGCATGAATACGGACTTGCTGCGATCCGGTTTCAGCAGATTCTGCAGATTCTGCAGCTTCAGCGGGCACCGGGGTGCCGGGTGGATAGTCCGCATCGGCAGATGCTGCAGCGACGGCAGGAGTAAGGACGAACAGGGACGACAGGGCGAGCGCGAGCTGGCCCAGCTTAGGAAGCTGATGCATGGTAAACCTCGGTATAGTGAACGCTACGGGCAGGCGCAGGCGATCCCGCGCACGGCCCGAATGAAATGGAATAACGTTGAAGAACTACACAGAGGCAGAGGGCGGACCACGTCCGGGCGGCAGCCAGCGCACATTGCTCGCGATGAGCAGGCTGGCTCTGGCAGCAGGCAGTGGGAAGCACGGTGGCTGGTGCGCGGGCGCCAGCACTGGCGGCACAGGTGTGTCGGCCAGCTTATCGGCCACCACCGCGCACACGGCGCAATCATGTATCGTGGCCGAACTTTTATGAACGTGCGTAACGGAAGCCGATACCAGCAGCAGGAAACTCAGTGCCGCCAGCAGGCTGACAGCCGAGCGCCAGTAGCCACGCTCACGCGCGGCTTTCCACCAGCCTGATTGTATGCCTGCTACCATCCATTACTTCCGTATTGCAACGCGCGACATCATAGCAAAAAAACCGCGCAATCCCTAGGCTGGGTTGCGCGCCCGGCTTGCCTAGTCTTTCTTCTCGCTGGCCGGCTTCTCGGCCGGGGCCGGCTTAGCCTGCTGGCCCTGGATCATGCGCATCGCATCTTTGCCGGCCTGGCTATCCGGATTCAGGCCGGCTGCCTGCAGCGCATTGCGCACTGCATCGTTGCCCGTGACGCCGCCAAAGGTGTAGCGCAGGCCCACATACAGCCGGCGCTGATGCACGCTCACATCATTGCGGTCACGCAGGATGTCGGTATCGACGCGGTAATGCTGGTCGGTACCGCGCAGCACGTCATTGGCACGGATGTTGAGCGACAGGCGCGGCGAGAATTTGTGCTCGAGCGCCAGATTCACCATGCTGAACGGGTCGCGATAGCCTTCGCCCGACAACTGTTTGCCTTGACGGAAGGTCATAAAGGTCAGCGTATCTTCCGGCGTGATGCTCCACTGCGCGCCGCCCTGCAGCCCCAGCGACGGCGTACGGCGTTTCTCACCAGTCGGTCCCAGCAAGCCCAGACGATCCTGCTCGACATAGCCCCAGTTACCATTGAACATGAAGCGGATCGATGGCAGCGTCATACCGCCGACCTTGATATTCGGCGGAATCATGGCCATGATGGAGAACTCCACCCCGCCTGCTGCACGGTCGCCTTCATTTTCCTTGGTGGTCAGCAGCGTGGTCGGACTGACAAAAGTGCGACGCTCCGTAATCACATCCGATTCATGGCGCAGATAGGCGCGCAGGCTGGCTGGCGCCAGTCCCTTGATCTTGGTCTCGTAGCCCAGTTCCAGCGAGTGCAGCTTGACCGGATGCAGATGCGGGTTGCCGGAACTGATGGAATACTCGCTGGCGTAATTGACGAAAGGATTCAGGTCGCCCGCATTCGGGCGCGAAATGCGGTCTGCGTACGACAGGCGCAGATTGGAGAACTGATCCAGCTTGTAGGTCAGGAACAGGCTGGGCAGATAATTGGTGTAGCGATTGCTAGCCTGCACATTGGTGCTGACCTGATTCAGGTCCAGCTCCGTATGCTCGACGCGCAAGCCGCCTTTGAATGACCATAGCGGGTTGATCGGCAGTTCATAGGTCGTATAGGCAGCAGTCACATCCTGTGACAACTCGAACAGATTGCTGCGGCGGCTATCGAGCGCGCCCGTATCGAGGAATAGATAGCGATAGTCGCTGGTCTGGCGCGTGCGCTGCCAACGTCCGCCCGCAGTCAGGAAACCGCCCCCCACCTTGCCGGAAAAATCCGTACTCAGGTCCGTCAGACGCACCTGGGTCTCCACGTTCTGGGTGTAGTTACGCAGCACGGGCGCCGCGATCACAGGCAGGCTCAGCGGCTGATACAGCGCGGCCGTATCCACATTATTGTTGTTCGAGGAGTGGCGCAGATCGACCTTCAGGCTTTCGCCATCCGTATTGAAGCGGCGCTCCCAGCCTGCGACGAATTCGTGATTGAGCGCATCGCCACTGGCAGTGCGATGGGTCAGGTAATCCACCAGCGGCGTGTTGCCCGTGCCGAAGTCGCTCAGATGTTCATTGGTGCGGGCATCATTGCCGCGCTTGTTCAGCGACACCGATCCCGTCAGCGTATCGCGCTCGTTGTAGTTGTAGCGTCCGCCTACGCCGCCCTGTATGAATTCCGTCAGGCCGCTGCGCTGCGAAGTCTGGTGCAAGCGGCTCACGCTGCCGCTGGCCGGATCGATGCGTTCGCGCATGCCATCCGTATCGGACTCATTGCCGTCGCGGCGATAGTTGAAAGTACCATTCACCGACGCATAGCCGGCGCTGTAGCTGCCATTGGCGAAAGCACTCTTGCGCCCGGCCGGACCAATATTGCTGGCCACACTGCCATTGCCACCGGGCTTGGTGTAACGGCGCGTAATCAGATTCAGTATCGGGCCGCCACCAGCCTCGTTGCCGAATTCCGCGCCCGGGTTGTTAATCACCTGCACCGATTCATAGTTCTCGGCCGGCAGTGCATTGATCGCGGCGGCACGATTTTCACCCTGCATCTGGGCCGTCGGTTTGCCATCCACCAGCACGGTGACGCGCTCGCTGCCGCGCAGACGCACGGTGCCGTTCGGATCGACGTTCACGGATGGCACGTTGTTCAGCACGTCGCCCACCGACGCACCCGACGTGCTGGCGTCGTTTTTGATGTCATACACCTGACGGTCGATGCGATTGGTCTGGCGCTCGCTGACCACGTTGACCACCGGCGTTACCGGCGCTTCCTGCGCCGCAGTATTGGCACCCTGGGCAGCCAGTGGCGCGGCAACCGGCTTGGCTGCTTCCTTTTCCTTGGAGGGTGCGGTTTGGGCTTGCGCCTGCCAGCTCAGCAGCAGTGCAGCGGAGAGTATCGTCAGCGACGGACGGGACGGCATGGACTTCATGGGTAGTAGCTTTAGCGTTAAACGAGAAGTTCGCCACCTTACCACTTTCGCTCAGGCCTAGCTAGCAAAACAGCAACATTTTTACCCGCACAAGCTGGCCGCAAGTCCGTGCCGGTACGCGTCAGTCAGCCCATCTGATCTGCACCGCGCGGATCTGCGCTTCCAGCGTCAGGAACAATTCGGCCAGCACCGGATCGAAATGGCTGCCGGCGTCTTTTCTGATCAGCGCAAAAGCTTCTTCCATGGTCCAGGCGCTCTTGTACGGACGCACACTGGTCAGCGCGTCGAATACATCGGCAATGGCCACGATACGGGCTTCCAGCGGAATCTGCTCGCCACGGATGCCGCGCGGATAGCCGCTGCCATCCCATTTTTCGTGGTGATTGCGGGCGATGCTGGCCGCCATCTGCAACAGACTGGAATCATCGTCACCGAGAATTTCGGCGCCGATATCGACATGGCTCTGCATGATTTTCCACTCGTCGGCATCGAGTTTGCCCGGCTTGAGCAGCACGGCATCGGGGATGCCGATCTTGCCGATATCGTGCATGGGGGCCGCTTCGAATAGCTGCTCGACAAACACGCCATCACAGCCCGCCGCCTGCGCCAGATGGCGCGCGAAATGGCTCATGCGGATCACGTGCATGCCAGTTTCATTGTCCTTGTACTCGGCCGCCTTGCCCAGTTTATGGATGATCTGCAAACGGGTCTTTTCCAGTTCTTCCGCGCGCACCAGCGACAGATGGGTCTTCACGCGTGCCTTGACCACGGCCGGACTCACCGGCTTGCTGATGTAATCGACCGCACCGGCCTCGAAGCCGGTCGCTTCATCATCCGCATCACTGAGGGCCGTGACGAAAATCACCGGTATCTTGCTGGTAGCGGGCTGCTGCTTCAGGCTGCGGCAGACTTCCAGCCCCGTCATGCCCGGCATCATGACATCGAGCAGGATCAGGTCCGGCTTTTCCTGTTCCGCCAGTTCCAGTGCCTTCTGGCCGTTGCGGGCAAACAGCAGCCGGTAATCATCCTGCAAGATATTGCGCAGCACCTGTAGATTGGTCGGCTCGTCATCGACCAGCAGCAAATTGGGAAGTGAATTCATCATAGGGGGCTCTGCTTGGGTTCTTTATGGGGCAACTGGCTGATCGAATTGCTGAATCAGCCCGGATATCTCTTGATGCGCCTGCTCGAAATCGAAATTGTCCAGCGCTGCCTGCAATCGCGCCGCCGGCCCCGCTTCCAGCGCCGGCATCAGCAGGCCGATCGCCTCGTCGTCGAACGTACTGCGACTGAAGGCTAGCTGCAAACGGCTGAGTAGCGCTGGCATATCGATGACGGCGTGGACAGGTGCTACGCCGCGCTGCGTTTCCGCCTCGTTCTGTAGTTTATCCAGTTCGCTACGGGCCTGTTCCAGCGCGTGCTGCAGCAGCTGCAGCGCGTCAGCATCGAAGGCTGCGCCATTCTCGATGGCTGCGGCCGCGGCGACCACCCGGTTCAAACCCAGATTGGCGGCCGCGCCCTTGATCCTATGTGCGGTCGCAATAATCTGTTCGGCGGGCGCGCTCGCCGTCAGCCCTTGCAGCAGCTCGCCACTGGCGAGGAAATTGCTGATGGCTTTAAGCAGGCTGGCCGGTTCGCGCCAGCGGCTCAATGCGCCATTCCAGTCCAGCCAGACATCACTTGCGACCACGGCAGCAAATGATGCGGCCGGCGCCGGCTGCTCGACATGACCGAGTACGCGCAGGATTTCATCTTCGAGCTCCGCCAGATTCACGGGTTTGGTGGCAAAGCCGCGCATGCCGGCAGCAATCGCTGCATCGCGGTCCTTGCTCAGCACACTGGCCGTGAGCGCGACCACTTCCGGCGCCGCCCGTCCGCTGGCCGCGGCACTGGCCAGTATGCGCCGCGTGGCTTCCAGTCCGTCGACATCCGGCATCTGCACATCCATCAATATCACATCGAACTGGCCAGCCTCGAACGCTTGCACGGCGGCCTGACCGCCATGTGCCGCCTGCACCGTATGGCCTTTATCTTCGAGCATCAGACGCAGCAACTCCAGATTTTCCGGCACATCGTCCGCAATCAGAATGGTCAGCGGCGGCAGTTCCGTGTGACGCACTGCCTTGGTGGCTGCGGCGCCACTACCGACCAGCAGAGGAATGCGTATTTCAAAACGGCTACCCTGCCCCAGCACGCTACTGACCTTGATTTCGCCATCCATCAGATCGACCAGCTGTTTGGCAATGGTCGTGCCCAGCCCTGTTCCACCGAAGCGGCGCGACATCGAAGCATCAGCCTGAGTGAAAGGCGCAAAGATACTGTCGATGCGGTCGGCGGAAATGCCGATGCCGCTATCCTCGATCACAAAATTCAACTGGCCCGCGCTGGCGCCCACGCGCAGCGCCACCTGCCCTTGCTCGGTGAATTTCACCGCATTGCCCAGTATATTGGTCAGTATCTGGCGCAGCCTGAGCTCGTCCGAACGGATGTACACGGGGCACGCGGCACTGTAGTCATAATCGAGCCGGATATGTTTCGCATCGGCCTGGATGCGGAAGGTGCTGATCAGCTGCTCGCAAAGCTCGGGCAGCGAGAAATCGCGACTCTCCAGTTCGATGGCGCCGCGCTCCAGCTTGGCCGTATCGAGTATGTCGTTAAGCAGACCCAGCAGCGAGCGGGCCGACTGTTTGACCGTTTTGAGATAGCCGCGCTGCTTCTGATCGAGCTCGGTCTTCAACAGGATTTCCGTAAAGCCGATGATGGCATTCATCGGTGTGCGGATCTCGTGGCTCATATTGGCCAGGAACATGCCTTTGGCTGCCGACGCCTGCTCGGCCACATCTTTGGCGCTGATCAGGTCTTCTTCGATCGCCTTTCTCTGCGCCAGATCGGCAGCCAGCTTCACCACTTTCCATGGTTTGCCATCCGTATCAAGGATGGGGTTATAGGCTGCCTGCAGCCACACTTTTTTGCCATGCTTGCCGACACGCTGGTACTCGCCGCTCTGGAAACGCCCTTCGCGCAGCTTGTTCCAGAACGCGGCATAGTCAGCACTGACGGCTTCGTCCGGCGTGCAGAGCATCTTGTGGTTCTTGCCCTGCAGCTCAGCAAGGCTGTAGCCGGTCAGCTTCTCGAAATTCTCGTTCACATCGAGGATATTGCCCTGCATATCGAATTCTGCCACGGCCAGCGATTTGCGAATCGCCATCACGATGCCCTGGTATTCGGCTGCCTGTATCTTGGAAGCGGTAATATCGAGCATCACGCCGTCTATCCACAGCGCTTTGCCATCCTCGCCGTACACGCCGCCCGCGCTTTCCGATAACCAGCGCTCGCTGCCATCGCGGCGCAGGATGCGGTACTCGATGCTGTAGGAGACGCGCTGCTCGATGGCGTCAGCCACGGCCGTGCGCACCGCGTCGATATCGTTACGGTGTATCAGATCGGCATAGCTGACCCGCTTGCTCATGAACTCTTCGCGGCCCCAGCCCGTCAGCGCCAGCACGGAATCGCTGATGAAGATCTTGCTCCATTCGGCATCCACTCTGCTGCGGAAAGAGACGCCGGGGATGTTGGCGATCAGCGTGCGGTATTTGGCTTCGCGCTCCTGCAGTTCGGTCTGCATGGTGATGCGTTCGCTGATATCGGTAACAAAGCCGACGAAAAACTGTTCGCGCATGGTGTGCGCCTGCCCCACGGCCAGCCGGATCGGGAAGGTCGTGCCATCGGCACGGCGGGCCGTCACTTCGCGGCTCTGCCCTATCACCTTCGCATTGCCCGTCGCCAGAAAATCGGCGATGAACTGATTGTGCTTGCTGTGGTAAGGCTCCGGCATCAGCACATGCACATTGCGCCCGATTAGCGCCTCGCTGGACCAGCCAAACATGCGTGAGACGGCAGCGTTAGCCGCCAGCACCGTACCCTTGGAATCGATGGTGATGATGCCGTCCAGCGCCGTATCGACTATCGCGCGCAGGCGCTCCTCATTTTCCTGCATGCGATTGTACAGCTGGCGCATGCGCAGCAGGAAATTGCCGGCCAAAATCAGACCGCTGGCAATCACCGTCACGATGGCGATAATCAGTGCCAGATAATGGTTCTCTTCGCCACTGGTAACGTCGTCCGTACCGGACAGGCTGATAAAACGGGCCGCCGCCATGCCGGTGTAATGCATGGCTGAAATCGCCAGCCCCATCACGGTTCCACCGATTAAGATCGCCGGCAAATTGCCCAGACGGCCGCGCTGCTTGAGGTCAAAGCGTATCCACAAGGCCAGCACGGCCATGCCCACCGCCACCACCAGCGACAGCAAGAACCAGCCCGAGTCATAGCGCAGCAGATACGCCATATGGATGGCGGCCATGCCCGAATAATGCATCAGGCCTATGCCGGCTCCCATCACGGTGCCGCTGACCAGCAGTTCGCGCTTGCTGAAATCGTCCTTGCTGAGCAGGTTCAGGGCAAACCATGACGCCAATATGCCGGGCACCATGGACATGGCAGTCAGCAGCTTGCTATAGCTGACCGTGGCACAGAAGCTGTAGGCCAGTATGCCGATGAAGTGCATGGACCAGATACCTACCCCTAGCGCCACGGAACCCGACAGCAGGGCAAACTGCTTGTGCAAACGGGTTTCCGCCAGCTGGGCCAGCCCGGCCATCTGCATGGCCATCATGGAACTGAATACGGCGATCAGGATGGAGAGCGCTACCAGAGGCAAGGAATAGCTGCCGCTCACATACAGAGCTTCGGAAATTCCGGGCGAGGTAAAAAAATATTCGAACATGTGCAAATCCTGAACTTGGGCTCATCCTGGCATGGGTATGCTGCAACGACAGCCACTTTATTATAGTAAAGCAACTTATTGATGCAGGACAGATAAAGCGGGGGCAAATTCGCAGCTAAGTGAGCTTAGGCAGGAATTTTCCAAGGATTTGTATTGGACAATTGTGGAATTTCTATCTCTGTCGTGGCATATCCTGCGCCACTATTCCAACAGCAGCTAGCTGCTCAGCCGTGCCGTGCAGGGGTAGTCGCCGCTCGAGCAGTTGGCCGGCGTGGCGGCCTGCCGCTTATTTTTCCACTGCAAGCAGGCGTTGCTGCTTGGCGCGGTACATGGATTGATCGGCCTGATCCATCAGTTCATCCAGATCGTAACCATGTTCGGGACAGATTGCATAGCCTATGCTGGCGGCCAGCGCCAATTCACGGGCTTCGTACATGAAAGGCGCGCTGATGGCCTGCCTGAATAGTGCACATTTGTCTTCCATGCTGGCACGGTCCCGTACATTGGGGAGCAGTACGGCAAACTCATCACCGCCCAGACGGGCGACCAGATCACCTTCACGCAACACCCTGCGGATGCGCTCTGCCGCTTCGCAAATGGCAGCATCGCCTGCCCGGTGTCCGCGGCTATCATTGATGGTTTTCAAGCCATCCAGATCGATGCTCATGATACCCAGGCGGCTGCGCGAACGCCGTGCCACGGCCAATTGCTGGCGCAAACGGTCGTAGAACAGGGAGCGATTGGCGATGCCGGTCAAATCGTCATGGGTCGCCCGAATGTACAGGTCGCTGGACTCGTATTTGGCAGCATTGAAGATGGCGGCTCCAATCAGCTCGGATAACAAACCCAGTATCAATGCGATTTCGGGACTGAACGCGTGGGTGCGGGTGGCGATGACTTTCAGCACCCCGACGATGTGGCTATCGTGGCGCAATGGCACCACGAGCATGGAGCGGAAGCCGACCTTGCGGCAGGCAGGCCGATCCACGCGCGGATCAGTTTCCGAGTCGTCACATTGGAGGATGCGGTTTTCTGTCACGCATAGGCCCGACAGGCTGCCGCTACGCTGCAGGCGCAAGCCGAGCTGGCCTTCGGCTATGCCGGCCGTGGCGCGATACACCATCTCGTCGCCTTCCGCCAGCTCCACCACCGCGCCATCTGCATGGCATAGCGACGAAGCATACTGGCACACCAGATGCATGACGCCACCCAAGTCCAGGCCCAAACGGGCAATTTCCGTTTGGACACGGATAACTTCTAGCAAGACCGCCGGCTCGATGCTGTTCGCTTTCATACCTATACCCACCGTTGTACTTGCTGCCAGTGTGGCGCATAGCATATGAAAAGCCAATCTCATGCCAGGGTCTGACCTAGCATACTAGCTCTACCGCAACAGACATAGCGCGCACACGGGGCGTAGCAGCGGCACAGCCCGGTGTGTAGCGTTAGCGACGCCCGGCCGGTTTGCTTGTGTGGACGTCAGGCAACTTGATCTTCCATATATTCCGCACACGAATAGCCTAGCCATGCGGCAACCGTGCCGCGGCGGCGGCACGCCATCTCCCGCACGCGCGCCTTACCTGGCGATTTTCACCCCGAAGAACAGCTGGCGCCCATTTGAATAAAAGGCCTGCGGACGGTCAGCCGTGGAGTAGTACTTGAGCGTCGGATTGTTCAGGTTCAGCGCATCGAGCGTGAACGTGACGTGATCGTTGAGCTTGTAGTTGACGGAAATAGCCAGCGTCCCCATGCCGGCCGCATACTGCGGCGCCACATTGGCCAACCCGACCAGATAGGCGGAACGGTAGGAATAGGCCAGCCGCGTGCTGAAGCCTGCCTTCTCGTAATACACCTCGGCGTTATAGGTATTGGCAGAGGAACCGACCAGCGAGGCGCCGTCTGCCGTGCGGCCATGGGCGTAGGTGTAGTTGATGGCGGCGCCAAAGTCCTGCCATAGCGGCTGCTGCCAGGCCAGCTCTAAGCCCTTGTTTTTTGCCGCCACATTCAACGGCGTAGTGATGATGAAATCGTCAAACTGGTTAATCGCGGTATTCAGGTAGCGCCGCTTGCTGTAGCCAAAGGCAATGTAGGACGGCATATCCATGTAGAAGGCTGCCGCCGAAAGCACCGACTGCGGCGCGTAATACCATTCCAGCGTGGCATCGGCATTATAGGAACGGACAGGCTTCAGATCGGTATTGCCGCCCGTGCCGGTCGCATTGATGTTGTTCAGTGTGACAGCAGGCGTCAGCGCCGAATAGTCGGGGCGCGACATGGTCTTCGATGCTGCCACGCGGGCCACCAGATCCTTGCTCACATCAAAGCGCAGATTGGCACTCGGCAGCACGTCGACGTAGTTGTGGCTTACCGTCTCGGCCACCGCATGGTTGTCCGCATCGAAGTTATAGCCTAGGCTGCGCTGACGGGTGCCGGCCACACGCAGGCCCACATTACCGCGCCAGCCATCGCCGACTAGATTGGCCATGGCATAGGCCGCGCTGACTTTTTCTTCGATGGCGAAATTACCTTGATAGTTAGGGCCCTGATCGACATTGTTATACAGGCTGTGCCAGAGCGCCACCTTGGCCGGGTCCAGCGTCCAGACATGGGACAGGAAACCGCTGCCGCCCCCCAGACTGCTGCCGTAATTACCGGGCGTGGTTTCGCCATTCCATTGCGGCAGCGGCAGCGTCACGCCGGGGTTGCCCAGGCAGGCCGCCTCGCTATCGGTCGAGCAGCCGAAGTTGTGCCCATCGGCCACCCGCTTGTGGGCTGCAAAGCGCACACCGAACTTGACGCTTTCCAGATGGCCCCAGTCCGTATCGGCCAGCGCGTCGATCTGGGCATAGCGCTCCTGATCCGTCACCTTGGCGCTACTAGACCAGCTGCCGCCGTTGGTCACGTTGGCCGGATTGTTGAAGTTGGCCGTATCCACTCCGGGGAAGGACACGCTAGCTGGCCCGGAAGTGCCGTGCATCTGGTAGGACATGGCGGAGTTGGTCAGATACGCTTCATAGCCATAGTCGTGCGGTGTTTCGCCCAGACCGCGCGTATAGCCCAGCATGCCGGTAATCTGCAGGCGGTCGGTCGGGCGGTACTTGGCCGACAGGTCCAGATAGGACGTCATCGAAGCGGCCTTGGGGCGGTAGATCACATCGCGCAAGCCAGGGAAAGGCTGCTCGCCGCCCGGCGATGCGCCGCTGGGATCGAAATGGGTGACAGGGAAAGTCGCGGCCACCAGCGTGTTATTGCGCACCGTGTAGCTGGTCGGGGCTATGCCTTTTTCCAGCAGATCGGTAGGATTGGCCAGATAATTGGTGTCGTAGTTGGTGCCCTGGAAGTGCGAATAGAAGGCGTTGGCTTCCAGCGTCAGCGTCTTCATCGGTTTGACCTGCACATCGAGCAGGCCGCCCTGACGTTTGCTCTGCTGGGTGAACAGGGCCGAACCGATCTGTGAGGGATACAGCACATCTTTCAGATCAGGATGGGCGGCAATCACATCGGGATGGGTAATCGTGCCCTGCCCCAGCAGGAACAGTTCCTGACCATCGCGACGCTCCTTGCGCGACTCGGAAAACACTTGTGCCAGCACGCCCAGCGTCTTGTCCTCGTTACGCCAGTTCAGCAGCGCATTGACCTGAGGCGAAGTTTTGCGCGGCAAGTCCGCATACATGGCCTGCGCCGTCGCTTCCAGCGTCAGCAACTGCTTGAAGTCCAGCGGCTTGCGCGTGACGATGTTGACATTGCCGGTCGTGCCGCCTTCCGTGATATCGGCCTGCGCACTCTTCAGCACTTCGACCGAGCCGACGATTTCCGACGGCAGCAGCGTAAAGCTGACGCTGCGTCCCACCGTGCCCGTCTGGTCGCCCACATACCAGTCGCCAGTAGCAATGCTATGGCCATTCACGGTAGTCTGGGTCAGGCTGGGATTGGTGCCGCGTATGCTGACGCGGTCGTTTTCCGAAAAGCCGCCTTGCCCGCCCGAGCCTGAACTGATATTTACGCCCGCTACACGCTGCACGGCATCGGCCACGTTCTTGTCCGGCAGCTTGCCGATGTCTTCGGCCGACACCACATCCATCACTGAATCGGCACCGCGTTTGCGCACCAGCGACTTTTCACGCGAGGAGCGCACGCCGGTCACCACCACCTGTTCCACTTCCGCTTCGGCTGTAGCAGCAAGCACGGCAACACTGCCGGCATTCGGCTGCTGCGCCAACGCGCCGCAGCAATACTGGCCCAGCGCCATGGCCACGGCGAGCGCGAGCGGGCTACGAGTGAGTTGTTTCATTTTATCTCCAATCTTGTTGTCAATGGTGGAGCCCCGAACGGCGGGACTTACTGCTGCCCAAACAGCTGCGCAATGGGGAGCGTGTGATTACGGACCAGCGGACGAGCCCAGCCAGCGATGGCCAGAATGAAGCTCAGGGTCAGGAACAGCAGGGTCATCGCCAGGCGCAGCCCGATGCGATCCCCCAGAAAGCCCACCAGCAGCGGCAGCAGCGCGCCGCCGAGGATGCCGGTACACAAGATGCCGGACAGCGCACCGTGATGGGCCGGCACGGAATTGAGTGCCAGCGAAAAAATAATCGAGAACATCACCGACAGGCAGAAGCCTGCTGCGGGGAAGGCCAGCACGGCCTGCGCTGCCGATCCGAACAGCGCCAGCGCCACGCAACCCAGTGCCAGCAAGGAAAACAGTGCCAGCACACGGCGTGAGTCCAGCAGCTTGAGCAGCCCAAGCCCCGTCAGGCAGCCCAGCGCCATCAGCCCCCAGAAGCGCGCCACCGCATCGGCACCGGCGCCGCTGGGCGACAGGTGGTGGTAGGTACTGAGGAATTGCGACATCCAATTGGCCAGCGTCTGCTCGCTGCCCACATAGGCCACCAGCCCGACGAAGAATAGCCACACATCGCGCCGCGCCAGCAGCACCCGGTAGGCCTGCCAGCCGCTGGTCTTTTCATCGTCCTTGAGTGCCAGCGTGGGCAGCGGCAGCAGCTGGTTGGCCACCAGCAGCAGCACGAACAGCACGCTGAACGCCCAGTAGAAGCCTACCCACACACCGGCCGTCGCAGGCGCACCACCCGTGCCGGCCTGCGCCATCATGCGGCTGAACACGAGCGGACTGAGAAAGGAAGCCAGCCCGAAGATCAGCTGCGCCATCACGGAATAGAACGCAAACTGGGCTTCGCCACCGACAGTGCGCAACAAGGGGTTGACCACTACCTGCAGCAGCGCCATGCCCAGCCCGATGGTGAACAGCCCGCCTATCACGGCGGCATAACGCGGCTGGATGGCAATCGCCAGTGCGCCCGCCAGATTGAGCAGAAAAGCCAGCCTCAGCGTGCTGCGCCCGCCCTTGCGTTCCACCAGCAGGCCGCCCGGAATGGAAATCAGGCCATAGGCGAGGAAGAAGGAGAATGGCAGAAAGCCCGCCATGGACAGGCTCAGATGGAACTCTTCTATCATGATGGGCATCAGCGGCCCGATCAGGTTGGTGACAAAGGAAATCACGAACCAGATCAGCATGATGTAAGCCATGATCAGGGCACGCTGGCTCATGCTGCCTCCGCCGTCCAGCCATCCTGCTGCAGACAGCCGGCCAGTTCGCCGGGGACGATGGCGCTGCGCGGGAAGCGCTGCAGAATCGCTACGGCTGCCTGACAGCCTGCCGCCAGCGCCTGTGCCAGACTGCCGCCGCGCAGCCGCATGGCCAGATAGCCGGCATTGAAGGAATCGCCTGCACCTATGGTGTCGAAGATTTCCGCGCGGGCCGAGCGATGGTCGATGCGCTGGCCGGCCTGCAGGCCGGTAACGCCTTGCGCGCCCGTCTTGACGATGATGCTGGCCTCCGGCTGGCTCGCCAGCGCCAGCCGTGCCAGCGCCGTGTCCAGATCAGCCGCGCCGGTAATGCTGAGCGCCTCCAGCTCGTTGATCAGCAAGTGATCGCACAGCGGCAGCCAGCTGGCCACCAGCGCCAGATTGGTGTCGTTCCACTGGTCGGACGGCCAGCCCGTATCAAGCGCTACCTGATAGCCCAGGCCACGGATGGCTTGCAGCAAACGGAGGTAGGCAGCGCGCAAGCGCGGCAACAGGAAGACGCCCGTCAGCAGGACGATGGCGCCCTGGCTGCTGGCGGGCGGCAGGTGGGCCAGCACATATTCGCAGGACAGCTCTTCCAGATGGCCGTGGGTGGTAAAGAAATTGCGCTCGCCGCAGGCGTGCATCAGTCCCACCGACACCGTGCTGGGCCGGTCGCAGATTTGCAGATCGGTACGCACGCCGTGGAACTGGGCTTGCAGCAGGCGGCCCAGTTCGTCGTTGCCGATGGCCGAGATCAGATGGGCCGGCAAGCCCAGATGGCGCAAGGCCAGCGCCGTGTTGGCTGCCGAACCGCCGGCACGCAACTCGCTGCGCGGCAGCAGCACTTCCGTGCCTATCTGGGGCCAGCCGTCGATAGACCCCATGACGAGATCAACGCCGAGGTCACCAATAATGGTTAAAGGGGGATGAGGTGTGTTCATGCCCCCAACTGTAGAACACGATTATTCCAGTGTCAATAAATAAAACCATTGGATGTATTTAATCAGACACTCCCTGTCCGGCGCTGTTGCCCCAGCAGTTCTGCTGCGTCCAGCTCGCTGCGCGGCTCCGATTGCAGCACGTCCAGACGGGGCAATAACATGTCGTACAAAGGCAACACGGCCGCACCTAAAATCGAACTATCCTGCTCGCGCTCGGACAGCATGATGCGCTGGGCCGCACCCGGCACGCC
Organism: Pseudoduganella danionis; assembly: GCF_009720775.1. Taxonomy (GTDB): domain Bacteria; phylum Pseudomonadota; class Gammaproteobacteria; order Burkholderiales; family Burkholderiaceae_D; genus Rugamonas; species Rugamonas danionis. Next base: position 12,745 of record NZ_WNKW01000005.1, on the reverse strand, counting down.
GCCCCGCACGGAACGGTGCAGCGGCTGCGCCAGCTCGACCAGATGGGCCACCAGCGCCTTCGGCGCCGAACCGCCGATCACGATGGTATGAGGGTCCAGCATGTTTTCGATGGTGCAGATGGCATCGCGCAGACAGGCGGCAGCGGACTCGCACCATGCTGTGAACGCGGGCTGGCCACCCTGCTCTATCCATTGCTCGATGGGGCTGTCGTGGATCTTGCTGCTCTCCACACCGAGCGCCTCGGCCAGCGAAAACAGCGAGACATAGCGCTCCAGACAGCCGCTATTGCCGCAATAGCAGGCGCGCCCGTCCTTGACCACGGGAATGTGGCCGATTTCCGTAGCATTGCCGCTGGCGCCGCGATAGGCCGAACGGCCATCGACCAGCACCCCGCCCAGCCCCATGCCCATATGCAGATAGAAGAAGTTATCGATGGATTTGGCCACGCCGAACAGGTTTTCGCCCAGCGCGCCGGCCACGCTGTCGACGCTGTAGAACACGGGCAGGCCCGTTGCATGGCGCAAATCGTCCAGCACGGCCAGATTGCCCCAGCCTTCCAGCGAGGTGGGGCCGATGAAACTGACTTCGGTCGTCACCAGCGGCCCCGGCAGCGCCACGCCCACGCCCCAGATCCGCCCCTGCGCCCCGCGCCGCAGCTCGCGTACCAGATCGAGCATGGCCAGCAGCACGCGCTGGGGATCGGACGTATCGACCTCGACGTGGCGGCGCTCCTGCACCTCGCCCACCAGACTGACCAGTGCGGCCGAAGCCTTGCCGTTTTCCAGACTGATGCCGATGGCGCCGCCCGCAGCCGGATTGAGGGCAAATTCTATCGGCGGCTGGCCACGTGCCTTATCGGCTTTCTGGCGGCGCGAAACGATCAGGCCTATGGCCTCCAGATCATTGGTAATGTTGGTCACGGTCTGGGGGCTGAGCGACACGCTATCGACGATTTCCTTGCGGGACATCGCGCCTTGCTGGCGTATGAGGTCGAGTACGACGCGCCGGTTATAAGGTGCGCTCGATTGTTGATTCGTGCCGCGAGCTGTGATTTTCATGAAAGAGCATTCAGACAGTAAAGCGTAAATGATACCGCAAGCAAGCGCGGATGACGGACTGCTAGTCGCTCAATAATAAATACAATCAATGTTTGTAATGATTGACGCAGCCCCGGCCTGTCCGTATAGTGCAGCGGACAGCCCATCCCCACCAGAAAAAGGCGCACCATGAGACGAACTCCGCTAGTCCGACTACTCCCCCTGATCCTGCTCGTCGCCGGCAGCACATTCGCCAGCGGCCGGGCCAGCGCCGCCAGCACGCCAGAGGCGAGCGCCATACTGCCGATCAGCGCCACCGCCCCGCTCAGCGTGCAGATCAATCAGGTGGCGCTGGACAGCCGTGGCCCGAAGATCGCGCTGGTCGAAGCACGCAGCGCGCTCACTCAGGGGCACTACCGCATACTGCGCAACGCGCAGCAGGTCGGCAGCGGCCCGTTGCAAGCCCTGCCCGCCTTTAGCGACTGGGGCACCGGCCTGCACTATTTTGCCGTCGACTTCTCGCGCCATACCGAAGCGGGCGACTACCAGATCGAAGTCGAGCTCGATGGCCAGCTGGCCACTACGCCCGCCGTGCCGGTCAGCGACAACGCCCTGTTCACCCGCACGGCCACCCAGTTGCTCGACTACTTCCGCAAGAGCCGCAACACCAGTGCAGCCGATCACCGCATACGCATCTTCGGCACCCAGCGTTTTGTCGATGTCTGGGGCGGCTGGAACGATGCGGGCGGCGATAACGGCAAATACCTGTCGCACCTGTCGTATGCCCACTTCTTCAATCCCCAGCAAGCTTCGCTGGCCACCTGGGTGCTGGCCAGCACGGCCGATCAGGCGCCCGAACTGTACCGGCAGGCCGGGCTGGAAACGGCCGTACGCGAAGAAGCCTTCTGGGGCGCCGACTATCTGCACCGCATACTGGACCGGCAAGGCTATTTCTACCTGACGGTATTCGACAAATGGGGCACCGACAATGCCGAACGTGTGGTGACCGGCTTCGAAGGCATAGACGGCGTCTACACCAAAAACTACAAATCCTCTTTCCGCGCCGGCGGCGGCATGGCTATTGCCGCACTGGCAAGGGCGGCGCTGCTGGCGCGCCACACGGGCCAGCATGGCCAGTACACGGCGGCAAGCTATCTGGCCGATGCGGAGCGCGCCTTTGCCCACTTACAGAAGCACAACCGCGACTACTGTAGCGACGGTGAGGAAAACATCATCGACGACTACACGGCGCTGATGGCCGCTGTCGAACTGCATCACGCCACACGTCAGCCGCGCTACCTCGCTGCGGCGCGGCTGCGCGCTGCCAGCCTGTCCGCCCGCCTCAAGCCTGGCGGCTATTTCACCAGCGATCAGGCCGACCGGCCGTTCTACCATGGCGTCGAAGCGGGCCTGCCCATCATCAGTCTGGCCTACTATCAGGCCATCGAAACCGATGCGGGCTTGCGCGCGCAAGCGCAACTGACCATCGCCACGGCGCTGGAGCAGCAGCTGGCGCTCAACCGCGAGGTGGCCAATCCCTACAACTATGCGCGCCAGATATTCCGCACGTTTGAACAGGGCAAGCTGTCCGGCGAATTGCAGCGCGGCTTCTTCATGCCGCATGTGAACGAGACGGGCTACTGGTGGCAAGGCGAGAGCGCACGCCTGTCCTCGCTCAGCACGGCAGCGCTGCTGGGCGGCCGCATCAGCCATGCCGATGCGGCCGGTCCTTACGGCGTACATCAGGATCTGGCCGAGTTCGCCCAGAATCAGGTGGACTGGACGCTGGGCCGCAACCCGTATGGCATGACCATGCTGTATGGCTACGGCCAGCGCAACCCGCCACATGCGGAGAGCGCCGGCACCATGCTGGTTGGCGGCATCTCCAACGGCATCACGGGCGCGCAGGATAGCCCCACCGGCGCCGGCATAGAATTCAGCCCCGGTCCCGACGAAAACCAGTGGCGCTGGGTGGAGCAGTGGCTGCCGCATAGCGCTTGGATGCTGTTCAATGCGACGGCCATGGCGCCAGCCCCCAAGCCATCGCATGAGCCGGCGCGCACAGCGTCGCCTTCACCATCCCGCTAGCCCCTACATCGGCCCGGCCCCGCGCTAGCGCGGCGGCCGGGTACTGCGCGTCTCCACATAATCTCCATAAACATTCCACAGATTATTCACCACCCAGCCCCATAATAGTAGTTTTACAAGCTTGCAGGACTACTATGGATTTCAGAAGCAGAAATTACTGGTGGCTGTGGCTGCCTGTTCTAGGCCTGAGCGCCTGTACCGGCACGCCGCCATCGGAGCCGCCTGCGGCGCCGCCTGCGGCGCCGGCCGCAGTCTCCGTCCTGACCATCCAGCCACAGGACATCACCTTGCAGGACACCTTGCCCGGCCGGGTGGTCGCCGTGCGCAGCGCAGAAATCCGTCCGCAGGTGGGCGGCATCGTCGTGCGCCGCCTGTTCGAACAGGGCAGCGAAGTGCGTGCCGGCCAGCCGCTGTACCAGCTCAATCCGGCGCCTCTGAAGGCGGAACTGGCTGCGGCCCAGGCCGCGCTGGCCCACGCCGAAGTCACTTATGCGCGCAGCCAGCGTCAGGCTGAACGCCTGCGTCCCCTGCTCGACGCCGACGGCGTCAGCCAGCAAGCCTATGATGATGCCGTATCGGAGCGCGATATGGCGCAGGCCAATCTGGCACAGGCCCGCGCCAATCTGCAGCGCAGGCGGCTGGATCTGGAATATGCCACAGTACAGGCGCCCATCTCCGGCCGCATCGGCGCCGAGCTGGTGTCCGAAGGCACGCTGGTGGCGCCCACCGATAGCGCACCGATGGCACGCGTGCAGCAGATCGACCAGGTCTATGTCGATGTACTGCGTCCTGCCAGCACCTTGCTGGTGCGCCAGCCTGACCATAAGTCCGCGCCGCCCGTCACCATCCTCAGCGCCGATGGGAGGCCATACGAGGGCACCGCTCGCGTGCTGCTGCAAGAACAGCAGGTCGACCCGGCCACGGGCGACAGCAATGTACGCATACTGGTGAACAACCCCGACCATGTGCTGCTGCCGGGCATGTTCGTGCGCGCCAGCATGGCGCGCGCCAGCGCCGCCCCGCAGCTGCTGGTGCCACAGCAGGCCGTGCAGCGCAGTGCCGACGGCCAGGCCTATGTCTGGGTGATCGACAAGACCCAGCGCGCGATGCAGCGTCAGGTGAATGTGGGCGAGGTGATTGCCCACCAATACCTGATTCATAGGGGCCTGCAGGCCGGCGAACTGCTCGTCGTCGAAGGGCAGGAACATCTGCACGCAGGCAGCGTTACCAAACCACGCCTGTGGCGCAGTGCGACGGCAGCCGCTGGCAACAGCGGCAATACCCGCCAATAAGGAAATCCGATGTCCGCATTTTTCATCCACCGGCCCGTGTTTGCCTGGGTCGTCGCGATCTTTATCATACTGGCCGGCCTGCTGGCCTTGCCCGAACTGCCGATAGCGCGTTTTCCTTCGGTAGCGCCGCCCAGCGTCTCGATAGGCGCCAGCTATCCGGGCGCCTCGCCCCAGACCATGAACGATGCCGTGATCGGCCTGATCGAGCGCGAGCTGTCCGGCGTAAAAAATCTGCTGTACTTCGAATCATCGAGCGACACCTCGGGCTCGGCTTCGATCAGCGTCACCTTCAAACCCGGCACCAATCCGGAACTGGCCCAGGTCGATGTACAGAATCGCCTGAAGGCGGTCGAGTCGCGCCTGCCGCAAGCGGTGCGCCAGAATGGCCTGTCGGTGGAATCGTCGTCATCGAGCTTCCTGATGATCGTCAGCATCAACTCCACCCGCAAACATGACGAACAGGAGCTGGGCGACTATCTGGCGCGCAATGTGGTGGACGAGCTGCGCCGCGTGCCCGGCGTAGGCCGGGTCCAGCTGTTCGGCGCCGAGCGCGCCATGCGGGTCTGGGTCGATCCTGTCAAGCTGATCGCCTATCAGCTGTCCATGGGCGATGTGACCGCTGCCATCACCCAGCAAAATCTGGTGATCGCTCCGGGCCGGGTGGGCGACGCGCCCGCTGTAGCGGGGCAGATGGTCACTACACCGCTGACCGTGCAAGGCCAGCTGCGTACGGCGGAAGAATTCGGCGCTATCGTGCTGCGTGCCCAGCGCGGCGGCGGCAACGTCACGCTGGCCGACGTCGCCCGCATCGAACTGGGTTCGCGCGACTATACTTTCCGCGCGAGGGAAAACGGCAAGACCACGGCTGGTGCTTCGGTCTCCCTGTCGCCCGGCGCGAACGCCGTCGCCACGGCAGCCCAGCTACGCGCACGGCTGGATGATCTGTCCAAAGCCCTGCCGGCGGGCATGGAATTTACCGTGCCCTTCGACACCGCTCCCTTCGTCAAAATCTCGATAGAGAAAGTGCTCGTCACGCTGTGCGAAGCCATGCTGCTGGTCTTCCTCGTCATGTATCTGTTCCTGCAGAAGCTGCGCTACACGCTGATCCCCGCCGTGGTCGCCCCGATCGCGCTGCTGGGCACGCTGGCCGTCATGGCGCTGGCCGGCTATTCCATCAACGTGCTGACCATGTTCGGCATGGTGCTGGCCATCGGCATCATCGTCGACGATGCCATCGTGGTGGTGGAAGCCGTGGAACGCCTGATGGCCAGCGAAGGACTGTCGCCGCGTGCGGCCACCCTGCGCGCCATGCAGGAGATCAGCCATCCCATCATCGGCATCACGCTGGTACTGACGGCGGTGTTCATCCCTATGGCGTTCGCGGCCGGTTCGGTGGGAGTGATCTACCGCCAGTTCACCATCGCCATGGCGGTGTCCATCCTGTTTTCCGCCGTGCTGGCACTGACCCTCACGCCCGCCCTCTGCGCCACCCTGCTGCGCCCGATAACGCCGGAGCAGCACCATCAGAGCCGTTTCTTTGTCTGGTTCGACCAGCAGTTCGAACGCCTGACGCAGCAATACACCTGGCTCGCCGGCAAACTGATACAGCGTAGCGGACGCATGCTGCTGATCTATGCCGTGCTGACCGGCTCTGTGGTGGCCGGCTTCAGCCTGCTGCCCTCGGCCTTCCTGCCGGAAGAAGATCAGGGTTATTTCATGACCTCGTTCCAGCTGCCGGCCGATGCCACCATGGACCGCACCATGCGCGTGGTGCAGCAATATGAACAGCATCTGGCCAGCCGCCCCGGCATCGATGTCAATCAGTCGCTGCTGGGCTTCAGCTTCTCCGGTTCCGGTCCCAACGCGGCCATGGCCTACACCATGCTGAAGGACTGGAAAGATCGCCATGGCGCCAGCGTGGCAAAAGAGGTAGAGCTGGCCCAGACGGCCATGGCTAGCGCGGGCGAAGGCACCATCATGGTGGTGATGCCGCCGGCCATCGATGAACTGGGCAACTCCGCGGGCTTCTCGCTGCGCCTGCTGGACCGCGGCAATCAGGGCTATGGCGCCTTGCAGGCAGCACAGGCCCATCTGCTGAATCTGGCCGCGAAGAGCCCATTGCTGGCCGGCGTCTATGCCGATCAGCTCCCACCGGGCAACAGCATCCAGCTCGAGATCGACCGCCAGAAAGCCGAGACCCTGGGCGTGCCGTTCAGCGCCATCGCCGACCTGCTGGTCAATGCGACCGGCTCCAGCTATGTCAACGACTTCCCCAATGCAGGCCGGATGCAGCAGGTGATCGTGCAGGCCGATGCGGCCGCACGCATGCAGCTCGACGACGTGCTGGCACTCCGCGTGCGCAACAACGACGGCAAGATGGTCGCACTGGCGCAACTGGTCAAGCCGCACTGGCAGCAAACACCTTTGCAGCTGAACCGCTATCAGGGCTATCTGGCAGCGCGCCTTAGCGGCACTGCGGCGCCCGGCGTCTCGAGCGGCGCCGCACTCAAGGAAATGGAACGTCTGGGCCGCCAGCTGCCGCCCGGCTATGCGCTGGCCTGGACCGGACAGTCGCTGCAGGAACAGGGTGCTGCCGCCCAGGCGCCGCTGCTGATGCTGCTCTCGATGCTGGTGGTCTTCCTGGTCCTGGCGGCCCTGTATGAAAGCTGGACCATACCGCTGGCGGTGATGCTGGTGGTGCCGCTCGGTCTGTTCGGCGCGCTGACGGCAGTGATCCTGCGCGAGCTGCCCAACGACGTCTTCTTCAAAGTCGGCCTGATTACCATCATCGGCCTGTCCGCCAAGAACGCCATCCTGATCATCGAATATGCACGCAAGCTGCACGCCGAAGGCAGCGATCTGACCACGGCAGCCATCAACGCGGCCCACCTGCGCCTGCGCCCTATTCTGATGACCTCACTGGCCTTTACCCTGGGCGTGCTGCCGCTGATGCTGGCCAGCGGCGCCAGCGCGGAAACCCAGCAGGCCATAGGCACTGGCGTGTTCGGCGGCATGCTGGCCGCCACGGTGCTGGGCGTGCTCTTCGTCCCCGTGTTCTTCGTCATCGTGGTCGGCGCGGCGCAAGCACTGCAACGCCGCTACCGCAAGTAAGTAGTAAGGAACTGAACCATGCAACCCACCATAGTCCTGTGCCTCTGCTTGGGCACGCTCACCGCATGCAGCCTGACGCCGCCCCGCCCGCCTACCGCCGTGCAACTACCGGCCAGCTACCGGCAAGTGCCGCCCACCAGCGATAACGCTGCCGAACTGGGCTGGCGTGAAGTGCTGACCGAGCCCCAGCTGCAACAGCTAGTGGCCCTGGGGCTGGAACACAACCGCGATCTGCGCGTGGCCACCCTGAACGTGGCCGCCATGCGGGCCCAGGTCCAGCAACAGGATGCTGCGCTGCTGCCCTCGGTCGATCTGAGTCTGGCTGCCAGCCGCCAGCGCTTAGGGGCAGGCACGCCCGTCCAGCCGCAATACAGTGCAGGCATAGCCAGCACGGCCTTCGAGCTCGATCTGTTCGGCCGCCTGCGCTCGCTATCCGCTGCAGCCCAGGCGCGCTATCTGGCGTCCGATCAGGGCCGGCGTGCTGCCCAGCTCAGTCTGATCAACGCTATCGCCGAAGCCTACCTCGAGCACCAGCGTGCACGGGCACAGCAGCAGCTCAGCGAACGCATGCTGGCGGACTGGCGCAGCACCCTGCACATCACCGAGCAGCAACACCAGGCCAGACAGCGCAGCGGCATAGACCTCAGCGCCGTGCAGGCCCACGTGGCCAGCGCCGAGGCCGATCTGCAGGCGCGCAGCCGTGAACTGCAGCTAGCCAGCCATGCCCTGCAATTCCTGATCGGCACCGAGCTGCCCGCCCCTGCCGCCCTTGCCGACCCGCTCACTGCCGCGCCCGTGCGCACAGTCCTGCCAGCCGGCCTGCCTTCCGACCTGCTGATACGGCGCCCCGATATCATGCAGGCGGAACAGGAACTGCAGGGCGCCCAGGCCGATATCGGCGCCGCCCGTGCCGCTTTCTTCCCCCGCATTGCCCTGACCACCAGCTTCGGTCTGGGCAGCAGCGAATTTGGCGATCTGTTCAAAGGCGCCAGCCGCAGCTGGTCTTTCGCACCGCAGATCACCCAGCCGCTGTTTCACGGCGGGCAGCTGCAGGCCGAACTGAGTCTGGCCAGAATCCGCAGCTCGATGGCGGTGGCCCAGTATGAAAAAGCCATCCAGAATGCGTTCCGCGAAGTCAGCGATGCGCTGGCCGGTTGCCAGACCATCGCGCCACAGATGGAGGCCCAGCAGCGCGTACTGGGCGCCAGCCGGCAGCGGGCGCAATGGGCCGTGCTGCGCTACCGTCAGGGGCTGGACGGACGGCTAGAGCTACTCGATGCGCAGCGTCAGGCTTATGCGGCCGAGGCAGCACTGATCGATCTCCAGCGCGAGCAATACCGCTATGCCCTGGCTTTGTACAAGGCTCTCGGTGGCGGAGTCAGCTGATGCAGTATCATGCTCTGATGAGAACCCCTAGCGCTCCACAGAATAATGAGAGCGACCATCCGTCGCTGATACTGGTGGTCGAAGACGAGGAAGAAATCGCCCAGATCGTCATGGCCTATCTCTCCCGTGCCGGCATGCGCGTGGCCCATGCGGCCGACGGACGCAATGCGCTGGCCATGCATCTGATGCTCAAACCCGACCTGATCCTGCTCGATGTCCAGCTGCCGGAACTCGATGGCTGGGCCGTGCTGGCCCAGTTGCGCCAGCGTGGCGATACGGCCGTCATCATGCTGACGGCCATGGATCAGGACATCGACAAACTGACGGGACTGCGCATCGGCGCCGATGACTATGTGGTCAAGCCCTTCAATCCGGCCGAAGTGGTGGCACGCGTGCAGGCCGTGCTGCGCCGTACCCGCCACCCCGCCACACCGATCCATAAACTGTTGCGCGTCGAAGGCATGGAAATCGATGCGGAAGAACATCAGGCCAGCGTGGTTGAACCCGACGGCAGCCGTCAGGTGCTGAGCCTGACGCTGACAGAATTCCGTCTGCTGGCCCACATGGCGCGCGCGCCCAAGCGCGTATTTAGCCGGGGCGAGCTGCTCGTCAGCTGTCTGCCCGAAGGTGAAACCATGGAGCGCACTGTGGACAGCCATGTCAGCAAGCTGCGCAAAAAACTGGAAGCGAGCGGCCTGCAAGGCAAACTCGAAAGCGTGCGCGGCGTCGGCTACCGTCTCGGAGGCGGTGCATGAAACTCAATGCAGGCATCAGCCGGCAGATTTCGCTATCGATGGCGCTGGTCGTGCTGGGCATCATCGCCATGGTGCAGATCAGTTCCTACGCGCTGTATTTCTGGCTATTGCGCCAATCGCCGGATGCCCTGTGCGATATCACCAACCCGTGGCCGGAAAAGGAAGAAGTCATCTGGCTGATAGTCACGACCATCTGTTCGCTGCTGATTGCCGTACTCGCCGCAGGCCGGCTGTCGCGCCGCATTCTGACACCGCTGAACTCGGTGGCGCAGAGCCTGCGTGCGGTCGCCCAGGGCGATCTGTCGGCGCGGGCGGGCAGCGACCAGCACGCGATGGGCGAAGCAGCGCAGCTGGTCAGCGACTTCAACCTGATGGCCGAACGCCAGCAGCATATGGCGCAGCAGCGGGCTTTCTGGAATGCGGCCATCGCCCATGAATTGCGCACGCCTGTCACCATCCTGCGCGGGCGCCTGCAGGGGATTAACGATGGCGTGTTTGCGGCCGAACCGGCGCAGTTCCAGAGCCTGCTCAAGCAGGTGGAAGGTCTGGGCCATCTGATCGAAGATCTGCGCACGGTAGCGCTGGCCGAGAGCGGCCACCTGCCACTGCAAAAAATCGCCACACGGCTCGACGAAGAAGTGGCCAGCGTGGTCGAACTGGCGCAGCCGCTATGGCAGGCAGGCGGCTTCCGCATCGAAATTGCGCTCAATGTGACCGTGGTCGAGTGTGATCCCATCCGCATCCGGCAGGCGTTGCTGGCCATGCTGGAGAATGCCTGCAAACATGCTACACCCGGCCTGATCCGCATCAGCGCCGAAATTATTCAGGGCCATTGCCATCTGGCCGTCGCCGATCAGGGCCCCGGCATAGCTCCCGCTGCCGCCCAGACCATCTTCGAGGCATTTCAGCGCGGTGCTGCCGTCAGCGCAGGCAAGGCCAGCGGCAGTGGCCTGGGACTGGCCGTCGTCAAGGCAATCGCACTGGCGCACGGCGGCTTTGCCTTCTGGCAGCCTTCCTCGCTGGGCGGCAGCCAGTTTGAAATCTGCTGGCCCATCAACGCATCGGAGTAACTCCGCGATGCCCAGGCGGGGCATTAATGGAGATGCCTGAACAGCGCCGAATGCAGCGCCATCTGCTGCGGGGTGCACTGGTGGCTCTGGTCGCGACGTGGCGCCTATCGAATGTGGAATGCCAGAGTGTCGCACTCACGTCTGGCAAGGTCATCGGGATAGGCCCATTTCACGATATGCCCGCTCCCGTCATAATAGAACTGCCAGCGACAATAGACCGGACGCAGGTAGGAGTATTCGACGATTACAAGCTCATCTAGCGATGCACTTTTCAACGGCAGATCCAGCGGCAAAGCGACTTGCTCGTTGATTTTGCCGACCGCCATATCCAGCTTGGCATTGAAATCGGGATAGCTTGAAGTGTTCGCACAGCCGCCAAGCAAAAATGACAGCGCGACGACCATCGCATGGGGCAATCTCATGTTCGGATTCGGAGTTTGGTTCAAATGGAAATTTCTGGCCGGGTCCGTTCTGCCCGAGCTAAAAGCTGTCGGCCACGGTTGCTCCTGTGATTTGAGTTTAGGCTTCCGCACCACTTTGCCGGGATCCAGACATCGACCATTTCCTTGCCCGGAGGGTTAATGTTCATGCTGACCTGAAGCGCAACACACGAAGCTCCGGCACACACAATAAGGCGATTGTAGTCTCGGACTATGGATATTTGATGGAGAATGGATTGCGCGTCTGTGATGCTCCAAACGGGAGCAAAATATTCCTGCGAGCACAAGCGGCTGCTCTTCTTCCACCCTTGCGGCAAGTAGCTACTACGCCGCCATTCCGATAGCCGATAAGGCGGCGCTACCCGGACGACAAACAGAGAACGTCGCTTCCGCTGCGATAGCAGATGTAGCGGCCTGACAGATCTTTTACAACAGTCGCTTTCGATTTTGGACCAGTAGTGATATTGTCAACATATCATTCTGATATCAAAGAAGTTCTCCGACAGAGGGTTGAATTCATATGCGGATGAGACTATTGCTGTTAATGCTGGCGCTCGGTTTCTTTTGCCGGGCCGCTGATGCACAGCAGAGAGAGCTGACGCTTGTGAGCTTTGATTATCCGCCGCTTATGGAAGCGGCATCAGCGCAGCGGCCGGCCAGCGGAATGGCGGTTGATATCGTCAGCGAAGCGTTCCAGCGTATGAAAGTGCCGATGCGGATAGTGTTCTATCCCTTAGCCCGTGGGCTCGCCATGCTGGAATCGGGGCAGGCGGATGGTATTTTCACGATCAAGAAAAACCCGGAACGGGAAGCCCGCTTCCTCTTCCCGACCCGCCCACTGCTGTCGCAAGACTATGTGATTTTTGTGCGGAAGAATTCCAAGATCGTCTTCGACGGCGATATTACGTCACTCGAAAATATCTCACTGGGCGTCTTGAATCGTGCCTATTACGGCCCGGTGTTCGAAGCCGCGCTGCAGGCTGGCCTCTTCAAGAAACTTGATATCGCCAACAGCCATAAGGGCAACTTCCAGAAACTACTGGCGCAGAGAACCGATGCAGTCATCTGCAGCCGGATAGTAGGCTTGACCTTGCTCAGACAACTTAACGCGGAAAACGAAGTGGTCGTCAGCGGACCAGTATTAGATACAGCCCCCAGTTACATCATGTTCAGCCGGCAGACGATTACGCCTGAATTTATCCGGCAATTCGACGCCACCATCGCAGCAATGCATGAGGACGGCACTTTCGCCTCTATCGCAAAGAAATATCCTCAGTGACGCAACCATCGTAGCGATGATTCGGAGCTGACGAATGAAACTTCAGGCCGCATGCCGTGAAAATCTAGTGATTCACGCCAGCATTCTGGCGACAAATTTCTGGAATCTACTCATAGCAGCATCGCCGGATACTGCAGATCACAAATAAAAAGCCCCTGAAGATGAACTGACCCCAAATAGTTGGACGGTTTAGTTTGCTAGGCAGCCAAGGGCTGAGTCCTATATTGCACAGGACTCAGCCCTTTTAATTTGAGTTTGATGCGGTCGTGATTGTAATAGTGAATGT
>NZ_WNKW01000056.1 GCF_009720775.1 Pseudoduganella danionis | reverse complement strand
ACGGCCACGGACACCTCCACCAGGCAGCAGCCCATCGAGCAGCGGCACAACGGCCACGGACACCTCCACCAGGCAGCAGCCCATCGAGCAGCGGCACAACGGCCACGGACACCTCCACCAGGCAGCAACGCATCGAGCAGCGGCACAACGGCCACGGACACCTCCACCAGGCGGCAGCACACCGAGCAGCATCACGGCCCAGGCCGCC
>NZ_WNKW01000055.1 GCF_009720775.1 Pseudoduganella danionis | reverse complement strand
ACGATGGGTAATGATTGTATGTATCAACAAACGCATTAACGTAGTACTTCTTATTCCTATAAACGCTTCCTGTTAGTCGCAGGAGCTAACGTTATAGGGACAAGTGAATAAGTGCACATGGCGGATGCCTTGGCGATTACAGGCGATGAAGGACGTAGTAGCTTGCGATAAGCTGCGGGGAGCTAGCAAACAAGCTTTGATCCGCAGATT
>NZ_WNKW01000054.1 GCF_009720775.1 Pseudoduganella danionis | reverse complement strand
ATACTAATTGCCCGTACGGCTTGTCCCTATAACCTTAGCAGGGTATAGGTAAGAAGACCGTTAAACGTTGTTGAGACAACTTCATTACCCCATTACTTACTATTCCAGATTCTGAGCAACGTTCGTGTGAACGCGGCTCGTACAAGTCAAAGCTTGATGACCATAGCAAGTTGGTCCCACCCCTTCCCATCCCGAACAGGACCGTGAAACAACTCTGCGCCGATGATA
>NZ_WNKW01000053.1 GCF_009720775.1 Pseudoduganella danionis | reverse complement strand
CAGAGTTGTTTCACGGTCCTGTTCGGGATGGGAAGGGGTGGGACCAACTTGCTATGGTCATCAAGCTTTGACTTGTACGAGCCGCGTTCACACGAACGTTGCTCAGAATCTGGAATCGGTAAGTAATGGGGTAATGAAGTTGTCTCAACAACGTTTAACGGTCTTCTTACCTATACCCTGCTAAGGTTATAGGGACAAGCCGTACGGGCAATTAGTATCAGTTAGCTTAATGCATTACTGCACTT
>NZ_WNKW01000052.1 GCF_009720775.1 Pseudoduganella danionis | reverse complement strand
TCAGCTGGGCCGGCGCAAGCGCATTGAACAGCGACACCACGGCCTGGCCTTCGCTACCAGGCGACAGCGCGCCGAGCAGCGGCACAACGGCCACGGCCAGCTCCGCCAGGCGGCAGCACACCGAGCAGCGGCACAACGGCCACGGACACCTCCACCAGGCAGCAGCCCATCGAGCAGCGGCACAACGGCCACGGACACCTCCACCAGGCAGCAGCCCATCGAGCAGCGGCACAACGGCCACGGACACC
>NZ_WNKW01000051.1 GCF_009720775.1 Pseudoduganella danionis | reverse complement strand
ACCCCAAATAGTTGGACGGTTTAGTTTGCTAGGCAGCCAAGGGCTGAGTCCTATATTGCACAGGACTCAGCCCTTTTAATTTGAGTTTGATGCGGTCGTGATTGTAATAGTGAATGTACCTCTTAAGGCCAGCCTGTAGCTCATCGATGCTGCCAAACTGGTTCAAATAGAAGAACTCCGATTTTAGAACAGCGAAAAAACTCTCCATCGGGGCGTTGTCCAAGCAGTTCCCTTTGCGCGACATGCTTTG
>NZ_WNKW01000050.1 GCF_009720775.1 Pseudoduganella danionis | reverse complement strand
AGCGGCACAACGGCCACGGACACCTCCACCAGGCAGCAACGCATCGAGCAGCGGCACAACGGCCACGGACACCTCCACCAGGCGGCAGCACACCGAGCAGCATCACGGCCCAGGCCGCCGCCAAGCGACAGCACACCGAGCAACGGCACAACGGCCGCCAGCTGGGCCGGCGCAAGCGCACCGAGCGGCGGAACAACGTACCCGGCCATAACCACCAGACAGCAGCGGGTCGAACAGCTACATCACGGCCC
>NZ_WNKW01000004.1 GCF_009720775.1 Pseudoduganella danionis | reverse complement strand
GATCGGCCGTTTCCAGTGCTGCGATGCTGGCCGGGGTCAGCGCCAGCACCTGGGCCGTGCCCAAGGCAGCGGCCTGGGCCGTATTCAGCGCAGCAATCTGGTCGCTGTTCAAGGCCTTCATCTGGGCAGCACTGAAGCTGCTGGTCACTTCCGTTGAAAGGGCAGCGATTGCCGACGTTCCCAGCGCCGCCACGGCATTGCTGGATAGCGCAGCCGCTTGCGCGGTGCTCAGCACGCTTGCCTGGGCCGTCGTCAATGCTGCGATCTGGGTAGTATTCAATGCGCCCGTCGCCGCCGCGCTCAAGGCGCTGAACTGGCCGGTCGACAGGGCCGCCACCTGGGCCGTCGACAGACCGGCAAGTTGCGCCGTGCGCAAAGCCAGCACGTCATTGGTGCTCAGACCGACCAGGTCCGCCACTTCCAGCGCCCCCAGCGCCTTGCTCGACAGCGCGGCGACTTGCGCCGTGCCCATGCTGGCCAGCGCAGCCGAGGTCAGTGCCACCGCCTGATCCGTGCTCAGAGCCGCAATCGCAGCGGTATTGAGTGCCGCAATTGCTCCCGTGGACAGCACATTGATCTGGGTGGTAGACAGCGCGGCTAATTGCGCCGTATTCAACTGGGCCATGCTGGCCGTGGTGATTGCTACCAGATCTGCCGTCTCCAGTGCCGACACGGCTGCCACCGTCAAGGCAGCAACTTGCGCCGTCGTCAACTGGGCAGCTTGCAGGGTGCTCAAGGCTTGTACTTGATCCGTGGTCAGCACCTTGATCTGGCTGGCACTGATGCCAACCATGGCTTCGCTCGACAGCGCAGCTATATCTTCCGTGGCCAGCTTGGCGAAACTGGCGGTCTGCAGCACGCCGATCTGGCTCGAGTTCAGCATGCTGACTTGCAGCGTCGTCAGGTAAGCCACTTGCCGGCTATTGATCCCGCCCGCTATCTGTGCCGTGGTCAGGGCTGGAATCTGCGCGCTGGTAAAAGCGGCCAACTGGTCGGAATTGAATGCTGCGAAGTCGGCTGAGGACAAAGCTTGTACCTGAGTTGTACTCAGGTTGGCCAATTGCTCAGTCGTAAAAGTGGTCGCGAAAGTCATTCTAATTCTCCTGGAGGTGCTGTCCTAGCAGCGCAGAACGCGAGACGAGCGGACAGTCTGTGTGTCGCTCATCTCACGCTCGGATTCAGTTATTTCTCTAAAATTTTGGGGTAAACGACACCCACACGAAAACGTCCTGCACAACCTATAACGGCGAGTTTTTGAATTTCATTAAGTAAACTTTCTCATTTCGGACAAATTTTTCATTCCGGATAGAAAGCGCTGTCTCGCCCCGCTGCTGCGCTAGAAAGGTCAAGCTTCATTATACGTAGGAAAGTTGCCATACGGCACGACATATGGCATTTGTTGCAAATAAAAAGTGTTTGCACCACACTGGCGGCACGGCAAAATATTACGCAAATAATAACATCGTGACCTGGCCTCATCGGGGCGGGTGCGCCAGCCCCGAAGAAGTGTGAAATATCCCTGCAGAGTTTGCCGTGACAACATGACGCTCGTATGACCAGCCTCACTGCCTAAAAATTGATCAGCGACAGATCTGCGGCTGATGGCCGATCCGGCTCCAACCCGAGCTGAGCGTGAACGGGATACGCGCGGCTTCGCAGCACGGCGCGCCAGCCGCGTCCGATGCAGCCGATACGCAGTCGGCCTTGGCCGGGTACACTGGCAAGGTCTGAGCTAGCCCGAGCAGCACTCGCTACGGGCATGAACACCGCGTAAGGAGCAAGGCATGGGTAAAGGCAGGCTGGAAGCATTCAGCGATGGCGTGATCGCCATCATCATCACTATCATGGTACTGGAACTCAAAGTACCGCATGGCACCAGTTGGGCCGCGCTCGAGCCACTCTGGCCCGTGTTCTTCAGCTACGTGCTGAGTTTTATCTACGTGGGCATCTACTGGAACAACCACCATCATCTGATCCATACCGTTAGCCACGTCACCGGCGCCGCACTCTGGGCCAATCTGCACCTGCTGTTCTGGCTGTCCCTGCTGCCCTTCGTCACCGGCTGGGTCGGCGAGAATCACTACGCTGGCTTGCCGCTGGCCTGTTACGGCTGCGTACTGTTCATGTGCAGTATTGCTTACTTTGTACTGGCAAGCTGCTTGGCGGCAGATAACGAAGCGCTCAAGCGGGCGTTGGGCAAAGACCGCAAAGGTAAGCTCTCCACCTTGCTGTATGCGATAGGCATCGTCGCATCGCTCGGTGCGCCGTGGGCAGGTTTCGCCATCTATGTCGCAGTCGCAATGATCTGGTTCATCCCTGACCGGCGTTTCGAGCCGCGCTAAATGTCCAGCAGAATATGAACGCCCTACCATCCTAGCGCTCTTGTTGCCGGTCCCGCTGCCTCCGTACAATAGGCTTTTTAGACCAAACGACGATCTGGCGTGAAGTGGACATCAGGGATGGGACAGCGACTGCCTGCCTTGCATCATTGGGGGCAAGAACGTGCAGCAGGTATCGATCTGCTGCGTGCGTTCGCCATATTCAGCGTGATGCTGTATCACCTGAGCAGTCATGGCGTCGCCCTGCCAGCCCTGGTGGAACAGGGCTGGATGGGTGTCGACCTGTTTTTTGTCCTGAGCGGCTACCTGATCGGCTGGCAGCTATTTAGCTGTTACGCCGGCGGCAGCACGCCCGGCTGGGGTGGTTTTCTATTGGGGCGGGCGCTGCGCATACTGCCAGCCTATTATGTGGTACTGGCACTGTACTTCCTGCTGCCGGATCAGCGCGAAGGAGGCACACTTCAAGCCCTGTGGAAATTTCTCACGTTCACTCTCAACCTGTATCCCCAATGGGAACAAGGCCTGGCCTATTCGCACGCATGGTCGCTGTGTATAGAACAGCACTTCTATCTGCTATTGCCAGCCACGGTATGGCTGCTGGCCCGCCATGCCAATCTCAGCCGTATCAGCCTGCTGCTTGCGCTGCTGTGGGGCGGCGCCCTGCTGCTGCGCGGCTATCTATGGCAGACCCATGTGGCTGCATCTATGGCGGCGGGCAAGGTCGAACTAGCCATGCAGGATTTCATCGTCTGGATTTACCACCCGACCTATGCACGGTTGGACGGCCTGCTGCTGGGCGTTACGCTGGCCATGGTGCGGGCTTTCCGTCCGCACTGGTGGGTCCGTCTGCAAAGCCGCAGCACCGCACTGCTATGGGGCGCTGGCGCAATCTTCCTTCTGTGCCTGCAGATTCCATTGATGAGTCTAACAGGTGCCATGCTGCTGTAC
Organism: Pseudoduganella danionis; assembly: GCF_009720775.1. Taxonomy (GTDB): domain Bacteria; phylum Pseudomonadota; class Gammaproteobacteria; order Burkholderiales; family Burkholderiaceae_D; genus Rugamonas; species Rugamonas danionis. The sequence continues at coordinate 489,289 of NZ_WNKW01000004.1, read as the reverse complement.
CCACTGGTGGCGCTAGGTTGCGGTGCACTGGTACTGAGCGTGAGCAGTCCCGCCAGCTACCTGGCCCGCCAGCGCGTGCCGGGCGCGCGCACGCTGGCCACGCTGGCCTACAGTCTTTACCTGACGCACCGGCAAATCTACCACTGGCTCGATACTTTGCTGCCCGAGCTCGCCAAGCAAAGCACCGTGGTTGCCGCAGCGGGCTATGGCACGGCGTCGCTGCTGGCCGCCGCCGTGCTGTACTTGCTGGTGGAGCGGCCGGCGCTGGGCCTGCGGCGGCGCCTGCTAGCTGCGCCGCAAGGCCAGCCCCAGCCAGATGCCAGCCGCCGCAGCGCCGCTTAGCGGCTCGCTTATGCGCTTATGCCAGTTCTTCGGCCGGACCAAAGAACTCGTAACGCGCCTGCGCATCCGGCACGCCCAGTTCAGCCAGTTGCTGCTTGATGGCTTTCATGAACGGCTTGGGACCAAGGAAGTAGGCATCCACATCACGCGTTGCCGGCAACCACTGTGACAACTGCTGCGCCGTCAGGTAGCCGGTGGCATGGGCGCCGTCCGCTGCTGCCGTTTCGTAGCAATAGAAACGCTGTAGCTGCGGATGCTGTGCCGCCAGCGCATCGACCTGCGCGCGGAAGGCATGCACACCCGCGTGGCGTGCCGCGTGGATGAAGTGCACGGGACGCTTGCTGCGCAATGCCGTAGTCAGCATGGCCAGCGTGGGCGTAATGCCTACACCACCGCTGATCAGCACCAGCGGCTTGTCGCTCTGCGTCAGCACAAAGTCGCCCGCTGGCGGGAACACCTGCAGGCTGGCGCCAACGTCGAGCTGGTCATGCAGATGGTTGGACACCACACCGCCCGCCTCGCGCTTGACGCTGATGCGGTAATCACTGCCATTGGCTTCGGCCGAAAGCGAATACTGCCGACGCAGCAGGCTGCCCGCTACCTCGACTTCAATGCCGATGTACTGGCCCGGCAGATGCTGCACTACCTTGGCGCCGTCGGCCGGCACCAGCACGAAGGAAGTGATTTCCTCGCTTTCCACCGTCTTCTGCGCCACCTTGAACTGGCGCGCACCGCGCCAGCCGCCTTCCGCAGCCGCGTTCTGCTGGTAGATCTGTTCTTCTGCGCCGATCAGGATATCGGCTAGCTGGCCATACGCTGCGCCCCATGCGGCCAGCACTTCATCGGTCGCCACTTCCGCGCCCAGCACTTCACGGATCGCCTTCAGCAGCGAAGCGCCCACGATGGGATAGTGCTCGGGCAGTATCTGCAGCGACACGTGTTTATTGATGATGGTAGACACCAGCGGCCCCAGCGCCTCCAGCCGCTCGATGTTTTTCGCATACATCAGCACGGCATTAGCCAGTGCGCGCTGCTGCTTGCCCTCAGCCTGATTGGACAGATTGAACAGCGCTTGCACCTGCGGGTAGTCGCGGAACATGGTCTGGTAAAAATGCCGCGTGAGGGTTTCGCCGCCCTGTTCCAGAATCGGTACGGTGGCGCTAATGATGGCTTTGTGTTCTTTGCTCAGCATGGGAATGACAGACTTTCTGAAGTGATGAGATAAAGCAGTATATCAGATGCCTCTTTTAATTGCTGGCGCCGCTATTAATGCTAGGACGCGTGCGCACTTGCTATCGCTCGTCATCGGACGCTACGCCGATTTCACTGGCCTGATCCTGTAGGCGCTTGCAGGCCGCTGGCAATGAATGATACGATTCGTATATGGATTGCATATGGATCGAATATAGGTGAGAAATTATGGGTATCGTAAATATTGATGCGGATCTGCATGACCAGATACGCAAGGCAAGCGCGGTAGCATGTCGCTCCATCAACGCCCAAGCGGCCTTCTGGATCAAGGTCGGCCTGTTGTGCGAGATGAACCCGACTTTAAGTTTCAATGAAATCGTCGTCAGAGAGTTGCGGGCAGCAGGGGTGGTAGCAGACTCCCTCCAAGTAAGTACGCTATGACCAAGCATCCCGAGGAAATCGCTCTGATGGCGCAGTCAGGAAAACTGCTGGCAGACGTGTTTGGCCACCTGAATCGCCTCGCTCTGGTCGGCATGTCCACCATGCAAATCAACGATCTGGTCGAGAGCTACATCGTCAATGAGCTCGAGGCACGCCCCGCGAGCAAAGGGCAGTATGGCTATAGCTATGCGCTGAATTCATCAAGAAACAATGTGGTATGCCATGGTGTGCCTTCAGCCAAGGAAATTTTGAAAAGCGGCGACATCATCAACTTTGACATCACGCTCGAAAAAAACGGCTTTATTGCCGACTCCAGCAAAACTTATCTGGTCGGCGATGTATCGCCAGCCGCCCGACGTCTGGTTCAAACTGCCTACCAGGCCATGTGGCAAGGTATACGAGCCGTGCGCCCCGGAGCCCGGCTGGGAGATATCGGGCATGCGATCGAACAGCATGCCCGGCTAAATGGCTATTCGGTCGTCAAAGAATATTGTGGACATGGGATAGGACGTGAAATGCATGAAGCACCGCAGGTCTTACACTGGGGGAAACGTGGAACGGGGCTAGTGCTACGAGAAGGCATGATTTTTACGATCGAGCCCATGTTGAATCAGGGGCGATCAGAGGTCTATACCCAGCAAGATGGCTGGACTGTGGTGACACGCGACGGACAGCTTTCGGCCCAATTTGAGCATACGGTTGCTGTCACAAAACAGGGCGTACAAGTTTTGACACTGCGGGCGGAAGAAGCAAGCGACAGAGCTGCCGCCCTGGCATAGAGCGACGACAAACGGCTGGTAGCGGCCGGACTCAAAGAGCAGGCAAGAACTGATCGCAATATCGAAAAACAAAGCCCCGTAGATCAACGATCTACGGGGCTTTGTTTACAAATCAGAGACTACTAGGTCTCAGAACGGAATGTCGTCATCCATGTCCGAGAAATTCGGCGCTGGACGTGGCGCCGGACGTGGTGCTGCTGGTGCCGGTGGCGCCATTTGCGGACGTGGTGCCGGTGCCTGACGCTGTGGTGGCGCCTCGTAGCCGCCGTCGTCCATGCTGTCGCCACCGCCCATGCCCTGACGGCCACCGAGCATCTGCATCTGCTCGGCGATGATATCGGTGGCGTAGCGCTCTACACCGTCCTTGTCCGTGTATTTACGGGTTTGCAGACGGCCTTCCACGTACACCGACGAACCTTTTTTGAGGTACTGGCCAACGATCTCGGCCAGACGGCCGAAGAAGGAAATACGGTGCCATTCCGTCAACTCTTTCTGCTCACCCGTGTTGCGGTCTTTCGAACGATACGAGGTTGCCACTGCGATGTTCGCAATCGCATCGCCGCTAGGCATGTAGCGAATTTCCGGATCGCGACCCAGATTGCCGACGATGATCACTTTGTTGACAGATGCCATGTATAAAACTCCTGAAGTTCGACCGCCCTGACTTTTGGGCAAATTTTAGCTAAACGACGATTATAGAACACCGCCTACCCCTGCGCCTCAACTATCTCGCAACGCAGAATTGAAACAACGCAAGAAAATACTGTTATTATATACAGTATCACATAGTCCACGGTCGATCTGGCGCAAGGTGGGCGCAGATAATCAAACCCAGCTATAGTATCGGGTTGACCCCGAAAGGCAGAACATGGAACAAATCCGTATCCGCGGCGCACGCACGCATAATCTCAAAAACATCAATCTCGATTTGCCGCGCAACCAGTTGATCGTGATTACCGGCCTGTCCGGTTCCGGCAAGTCTTCGCTCGCGTTCGATACGCTGTATGCGGAAGGCCAGCGCCGCTATGTCGAGTCGCTCTCGGCCTACGCGCGCCAGTTCCTGCAGCTGATGGAAAAGCCCGATGTCGATCTGATCGAAGGCCTGTCGCCGGCCATCTCGATCGAGCAGAAAGCCACTTCGCACAATCCCCGTTCTACCGTCGGTACGGTCACCGAGATTCACGACTATCTGCGTCTGCTGTATGCACGCGTGGGCACGCCTTATTGCGTCAACCACCCCGATCAGGCGCTGGCGGCGCAGACCGTATCGCAGATGGTCGATGCCGTGCTGGCTATGCCGGAAGGCACCAAGCTGATGATCCTCGCGCCCGTGGTGGCCAACCGCAAGGGCGAGCACAGCGATCTGTTCGAGCAGATGCAGGCGCAGGGCTTTGTGCGCTTCCGCGTACAGAGCGGCACCCACGCCGCCAAAATCTACGAAGTGGACGAACTGCCCAAGCTGAAAAAAACCGAGAAGCACACCATCGACGTGGTGATCGACCGCGTCAAGGTCAACAGCGAGATCAAGCAGCGTCTGGCCGAAAGCTTCGAAACGGCGCTGCGTCTGGCCGATGGCCGTGCCGTGGCACTGGAAATGGATCATGGTACGGAGCACGTATTCTCCAACAAGTTCGCCTGCAATACCTGCGGCTATTCGCTGCAGGAGCTGGAGCCGCGCCTGTTCTCGTTCAATAACCCGATGGGTGCCTGCCCTGAATGCGATGGCCTCGGTCACATCGAATTCTTTGATCCGAAACGTATCGTCGCCTTCCCCAACCTGTCGCTGGCCTCGGGCGCCGTCAAGGGCTGGGACCGACGCAACCAGTTCTACTTCCAGATGCTGTCGAATCTGGCCGCGTTCTACGAGTTCGATCTCGATCTGCCGTTCGAACAGTTACCGAAGACGGCGCAGGAAGTGATCTTGCACGGCTCGGGCAAAACCATGATCCCGTTCACCTACGTCAACGAGCGTGGCCGCACTGTCATCAAGGAGCATGCATTCGAAGGCGTGGTGACCAATCTGGCACGGCGTTACCGCGAAACGGACTCGATGGCCGTCAAAGAGGAACTGGCCAAGTTCATCAACGAGAAGCAGTGCCCGTCCTGCCACGGTGCGCGCCTGCGTCAGGAAGCGCGCTACGTCAAGGTCGGCAGCGGCAAGCAGGAAAAAGCCATCTACGAGATCGCCCAGAAACCGCTGCGCGATACGCTGTCCTTCTTCCAGCAGCTCAAACTGAAAGGCGCGAAAAAGGAAATCGCCGACCGCGTGGTGAAGGAAATCATCTCGCGCCTGCAGTTCCTGAACAACGTCGGCCTCGATTATCTGTCGCTGGACCGCAGCGCCGATACGCTGTCCGGCGGCGAAGCCCAGCGTATCCGTCTGGCCTCGCAGATCGGTTCCGGCCTGACGGGCGTGATGTATGTACTCGATGAACCTTCCATCGGCCTGCACCAGCGCGACAACGACCGCCTGATCGACACGCTCAAGCATCTGCGCGATATCGGCAACAGCGTGCTGGTGGTGGAGCACGACGAAGACGCGATCCGCACGGCCGACTTCATCGTCGACATGGGCAAGGGCGCCGGTGTGCATGGCGGCGATGTGATTGCGCAAGGCACGCTGAAAGAAATCCTCAAGAACAAACAGTCGCTGACGGCACAGTACCTGAACGGCACGCTGAAGATCGCCGTGCCGCCCAAGCGCCATCAGGCCGATCCTGACCGCCAACTGATCATCACTGGCGCAACCGGCAACAACCTGAAGAAAGTCGATCTGAAGCTGCCCGTCGGCCTGATGACCTGCGTGACGGGCGTTTCCGGTTCCGGCAAATCGACGCTGATCAACGATACGCTGTACCCGGCGCTGTCGCGCCACCTGTATGGCTCGCAAACGGAACCGGCGCCGCACGACAGCATCAGCGGGCTCGAACACTTCGATAAAGTCATCGCCGTCGATCAGGCCCCTATCGGCCGCACGCCGCGCTCCAATCCGGCCACCTACACGGGCCTGTTCACGCCTATCCGCGAACTGTTCGCCACCGTGCCGACGGCCAAGGAGCGCGGCTATAGCGCGGGGCGTTTCTCGTTCAACGTCAAGGGCGGCCGCTGCGAAGCCTGTCAGGGCGATGGCGTGATCAAGGTCGAGATGCACTTCCTGCCGGACGTGTACGTGCCCTGCGATGTCTGCCACGGCAAGCGCTACAACCGCGAAACGCTGGAAGTGCAGTACAAGGGCAAGAACATCACCGAGATTCTCGACATGACGGTGGAAGACGCGCACGAGTTCTTCAAACCCGTGCCGCTGATCGCGCGCAAGCTACACACGCTGCTCGATGTGGGCCTCGGTTATATCAAGCTGGGGCAGAGCGCTACCACGCTGTCCGGTGGCGAAGCGCAGCGCGTCAAGCTGTCGCTGGAACTGTCCAAGCGCGATACGGGCCGTACGCTGTACATCCTCGACGAGCCGACTACCGGCCTGCACTTCCACGATATCGACCTGCTGCTGAAGGTGATCCACCGCCTGCGCGATCAGGGCAATACGCTGGTCATCATCGAGCACAATCTGGACGTGATCAAAACGGCCGACTGGATCGTCGATCTGGGGCCGGAAGGTGGTGCCGGTGGTGGCCAGATCATCGCCAGCGGTTCGCCCGAGCAGGTGGCCGCCAATCCGGCCAGCGTGACCGGCAAATATCTGGTGCCGCTGCTGAAATAAGCGCGAGCCCCAAAAAAAAACGCCCGCCCTGCAAGCTGCAGCGCGGGCGTTTTCTATTCCACTGTCAGCTTATTGCATGCTGACGCGGTTCTGCCTGGCCTTCTCGGTGCTGACCCAGCCTTTGATATGGGTTTCCAGCACATCCATCGGCAACGCACCGGCGCCCAGTACCTGATCGTGGAACTGGCGGATGTCGAAGTCCTTGCCGAGTTCCTTGCGTGCGTAGTCGCGCAGTTCGAGTATCTTCAACTGGCCGATCTTGTAGCCCAGCGCCTGACCGGGCCAGACGATGTAGCGGTCCGTCTCGCTCTGCACTTCCACTTCCTCGATGCCTGAGTGGTCATGGAAGAAGTCCACCACCTGCTGGCGGTTCCACTTCTTGTAGTGCAGGCCCGTATCAACCACCAGACGGATCGCACGCAGCATTTCATCCTGCAGGTGGCCGTAGTAGCTGTACGGGTTGCTGAAGAAGCCCAGCTCTTCGCCCAGACGTTCCGAATACAGCGCCCAGCCTTCGGCATAGGCCGTGTAGTTGCCCTGCTGGCGGAAGTTAGGCAGGCCGTCGATTTCCTGCGCAATGGTTAGCTGCATGTGGTGGCCCGGCACGCCTTCGTGCAGTGCCGTGGTTTCGATGCTGATGGTAGAGCGCTTCTCGAAGTCGCCCGTATTCACCATCACGCGGCCCGCACGTTTGCCGTCGGGCGAACCGGTCATATAGGCCGCACCGGAAGCGCCCTTTTCGCGGAACTCTTCGACCGGACGGATTTCCACTTTACCCTTAGGCAGGATGCCGAACTGCTGCGGCAACTGGGTGTACATCTGGTCGGTATATTTCTGGTACAGGTCGAGGATTTCCTGACGCGATTTCGGATGCAGCTCGGGATTCTGTTCCACTGCCTTGTTGAAAGTCTTCAAATCCTTGTAGCCGAGCTTTTGCGCCGTGGCCAGCATCTGCCCTTCGATACGCGCCACTTCGGCCAGCCCCAGTTGGTGAATCTGTTCCGGCGTCATGGTGGTGGTGGTCGAAGCATTGGCCTTGAAGGTATAGCGCGCGGCGCCATCCGGCAGCGACCACATGCCCACTTCCGTGCGGCCATGCGGCAGGTAGCGGGTCTTGGTGTACTGCGCCAGTTTCTTGTACGACGGCGTCACGTCTTTCTGGATCGCGCCCAGTATCGCCTTGCTCAGACGGGCTTTGTCGGCCTCGGAGAAATCTTTCGGGAAGGTCTTGATCGGCTGGGCGAACGGCGAATCGGCCGGCTTCATGGCCGCCACATCTTCGCACTGCTTGACGATTTTCGGGATCAGGAATTTCGGCGGCATCAGCTTGTCCTGCACGCCTTTTTCCATCTGCACGCGGGTCTGCTCGAACAGCTTGGGCAGCGCATGCAGACGGGTAATATAGTCTTCGTAGTCTTTCACCGTCTCGAACGGCAGCGCGGAAACGATCTGCGGCAGATCGATGTGGATGCCCGAGTTCTGCGCCAGCGGCATCTCCCAGTCCTTGAAGCGGGCACCGGCCACGCTCTCGCGCAACTGGCGTAGCATTAGATCGCGGTTCAGTTGTTCCTGCAGCGGGAAGCCGGTGGTGTCGATGGCTTCAAAGCGCTGGAGGAAGTCAGCCGATTTTTTCAGATCGGCCTCGATGCCGGCCTGCGAAAAGTCCGACCATTTGTCGTTGTAGCGTTTGTCGCCCAGCAGCGAAGCCCACTCCGGGCTGTTCTTCATCGAATATTCCCACTGCTCCTTGATCAGCTGATTCAGCGCGTCGCGGCGCGCGGCCAGATCCGGCGCTTCGGCATGGGCCACGCCCAGCACCAGAGAAAACAGCAGGGCACTGGCAACGCCGATGCGGGTAGTTACATTCGTCATAGTGGAACCTATCGGTAAAGTGGTGAGCCTCTACTGTAAGCGAGTCGGCCGGCACAGGTAGCCGATATGTGACGAAATGTAAATTTCGCGGTATGAGCTGCAAAAAACCGAGGGGTCAGGTCGGGCAAAGTGCTGGGGTCAGGTCGGGCATTGGTGCAGCCTCGACCGTTGCCCCATTGCCCGACCTGACACCTACACTTTGCCCGACCTGACCCCACAATAAAAAACGGGGCCAGCGGCCCCGTTCTTCGACTTAGCGGTTTAGCGTGCCAGACGCTTTTCCAGTTCGGCTTTCACGTCGCGCAGTTCCTGCGGCAGATGGTAGGCCAGTTTGGTGAACAGTTCTTCGTGCAGCACCAGTTCTTCACGCCATGCATCCTTGTCGATCGAGGTGATGGTTTCGAATTCTTCCGGCGAGAACGGAATGCCGTCCCACTTCAGATCACCGAAGCGCGGGGTGGTGCCGAAGATGTTTTCGACACCGCCAGCCGTGCCTTCGATACGCTCGAGCATCCACTTCAGTACGCGCATATTGTCGCCGAAGCCAGGCCAGACGAAGTGGCCCTGCTCGTCGGTGCGGAACCAGTTGACGCAGAAGATTTTCGGCAGGGTGGCTGCGTTGATCTGGCCCAGTTTCTCGCCCATGTTCAGCCAGTGCTGGAAGTAGTCGCTCATGTTGTAGCCCATGAACGGCAGCATGGCGAACGGATCACGGCGTACCACGCCCATCTGGCCAGCGGCAGCAGCGGTGGTTTCCGAACCCATGGTGGCAGCCATGTACACGCCTTCGATCCAGTTACGGGCTTCGGTCACCAGCGGTACGGTGGTGGAACGGCGGCCGCCGAAGATGAAGGCCGAAATCGGCACGCCAGCCGGATCATCCCAGGCCGGGTCGATCACAGGGTTCTGGGTAGCGGCCACGGTGAAGCGCGCATTCGGGTGCGCTGCTTTGGTGCCCGACGCTGGCGTCCAGTCCTTGCCCTGCCAGTCGATCAGGTGCGCAGGTGCTTCCTTGGTCAGGCCTTCCCACCAGATGTCGCCGTCATCAGTCAGCGCCACGTTGGTGAAGATGGTGTCCGAACCCAGCGAAGCCATGCAGTTCGAGTTGGTGCGGGTGTTGGTGCCCGGTGCCACGCCGAAGTAGCCGGCTTCCGGATTGATCGCATACAGGCGGCCATCGGCACCCGGTTTGATCCACGCGATGTCGTCGCCGATGGTGGTGATTTTCCAGCCCTTGAAGGTCGCTGGCGGGATCAGCATGGCAAAGTTGGTTTTACCGCAGGCCGAAGGGAAGGCCGCTGCGACATAGTGTTTTTTGCCTTCTGGCGATTCCACGCCCAGAATCAGCATGTGTTCTGCCAGCCAGCCCATGCCGCCGTTCTGGGCTTCCTGATGGCCCATGTTGGAAGCGATACGCAGCGCGAAGCACTTTTTGCCCAGCAGCGCATTGCCGCCGTAGCCCGAACCATAGGACCAGATTTCACGCGTGTCAGGGAAGTGCACGATGTATTTGGTGGCGTTGCAAGGCCATGCCACATCTTTCTGACCAGCAGCCAGCGGTGCACCCACGGTGTGCACGCATGGCACGAACTCGCCATCGGTGCCCAGCACATCGTACACGGCTTTGCCCATGCGGGTCATGATGCGCATGTTGACAGCAACGTAAGGCGAATCGGACAGCTCCACGCCGATGTGGGCGATCGGCGAACCCAGCGGGCCCATCGAGAACGGTACCACGTACAGCGTACGGCCAGCCATGCAGCCATCGAACAGCGGGTTCAGGGTAGCGCGCATTTCGGCAGGCGCCATCCAGTTGTTGGTCGGGCCGGCTTCTTCCTTGGTTTTCGAGCAGATGAAGGTGCGGTCTTCCACGCGCGCCACGTCGCTCGGATCGGAGCAGGCCAGGTAGGAATTAGGACGCAGTTCCTGGTTCAGCTTTTTCATGGTGCCGGCGGCGACCATTTCGCCGCACAGGCGGTCGTACTCTTCCTGCGTACCGTCGCACCAGTAGATGCGGGCCGGCTTGGTCAGGGCGGCGATTTCGGCTACCCAGTTGATTAGTTTCTGCTGCTTGACGTAAGTCGGGACGTTCAATGCTGCAACGCCACCCATGACGGGTTGATTCATAAGACCTCCAATGACAATGTAAGAATTCTGTGTCCCTGCGCGGCAGGATCGTCGTCAGCTTGTGGCTTGCGCTCGGAAGCCCATACGATATGGGTCGGCGGGTACGGCGGTCTTGTCGGAAAGCACCCGTACGCACGGGTGGGCAGCCCTGTATGATGGGGGGCCGTTTTATTTTTGTCCGGCGATTGTACACCTGACTATCCCCATTTCCGACAAAAATGTAGGAGAATTGGTTGACTAATGTAGTAGGCTATTCAGCTTTCTGCACAGACCGTTATTTCCCTACGCAATATCTATTAAATTCGTGCATCTACCATGAAAATCGCAATTCTTGATGATTACCAGAACGCAACTCCTAGCCTCGCCTGCTTTGATCTGTTGCGCGAGCACGAGGTGAAAGTGTTCAACAACACCACGCGCGGGCTGGGCCAGTTGGCCATCCGGCTGGCGCCCTACGACGCGCTGGTACTGATCCGCGAACGCACGGCGCTCAACCGCGCGCTGCTGGCCAAGTTGCCGAATCTCAAAATCATTTCCCAGACAGGCAAGCTGGCAGGCCATGTGGATGTGGCTGCCGCAACCGAACTCGGCATCGCGATTGCCGAAGGCGTAGGCTCGCCCACGGCACCGGCCGAACTGACCTGGGCGCTGATCATGGCGGCAGCACGCAAGATCGTGCCGTATGCGACCAACCTCAAGGACGGGCTGTGGCAGACGGCCTCCGTCAATCCGCAGCTCAACGGGCTGGGCATGGTGCTCAAAGGCCGCACGCTGGGCATCTGGGGCTATAGCAAGATCGGCCAGCTAGTGGCCGGCTATGGCCGCGCATTTGGCATGCAGGTGCTGGTGTGGGGTAGCGCAAGCAGCCGCGCCAAGGCGGTCGCCGACGGCTATCAGGCAGCCGCCTCGCGCGCGGCACTGTTCGAACAGGCCGATGTGCTGAGCATGCACCTGCGTTTGCATCCGGATACGCGTGGCATCGTCACGGCCGAGGATCTGGCGCGCATGAAACCGGAAGCCCTGTTCGTCAACACCAGCCGCGCCGAACTGGTACAGCCAGATGCGCTGGAGCAGGCGCTGGGACGGGGCCGGCCCGGCTATGCAGCACTCGATGTCTACACGTCCGAACCGCTAGGCACGGATAGCCCGCTACTGCGCATCCCCACCGTCCTGGCCACGCCCCATCTGGGCTATGTGGAGCGCGACAGCTACGAGCTGTACTTCCGCCACGCGTTCCAGAACATCGTCGATTTTGCGGCCGGCCAGTGTGCGGCCATCCACAACCCCGGCTATAGCGCGCAGGCGCGGCCGCTGCGCTGAACGGCCGCGGCATCGCGCTCGCTGCGCCCGCGCACAATGCTGCTACGGGTCAGCACCTTACACCCTATTCAACGCCGGCTTATTCGGCAGCAGGTGCCTGCTCGGCGTCCGGCTCCTCATCGGGATCGGATTGCGCGCCCGCGGCGGGCGGCAGCGGCGTAGCCAGCGGCCCCAGCTCGAGCCGCGGAGCAGGTAGTGCATGTACTTTGCTCCACAAGCCTTGCCAGCCCGGCGGCCATGGCAGGGCCGGCCCCGCATAGGCCGGCAGCGAGGCGCGCACGGGCACCACGGGCAGCGGTGGCATTTCTGTCAGCAAGCCATGGGCCGGACGCGCCATATCCAGACTGTACATATAGCCGGGCAGCAGCGCATCGCAAATGGCGCCAAACCATGCCGCATGGTCTTCGTCGCGGCCCAGCGCCTGCGCCAGTCCGTGCGGGTCGAAGCGGGCCAGTGCTGCGATCAGTTCTTCGGTACTGGCGCCCGGCTTGTCGCCCCAGCCCATCACGGGGTTGACGTTGTAATCGGCACCCGAGCCATACCAGCCTTCGCGCCATGAACGCTGCATCCAGTCACGCCGCCCTGTGAACAAATGCCAGCGCCAGTGCAGGCCGGACGCTTTCGGCCACACATACAGATACAGCCGCTGGTAGCCGGCGCCATGCAGGGCACGCACCATGGCCATCAGGCGCGCCTGCGGCATGCGGTCGGGCGGAGCGCGGCGGAACAGGATGGGCACGCCGTCCGCCGTCTGCACTTCGTCGGTGGACAGGTTCAGGTCCAGCGTGCGCGACTCGCTACCGAAACGGGCGGCGATCCAGCCTGTCAGCAGATTGACGGCCGTGATCACGCCATAACCGCGATGGCGGTGGAAAATCACAGTCCCGGGAGCGAGTATGGTCATGGGCAGCGCGCAGACAAAGAAACCAGTGTAGACATAGTCAGGGCACATTTCCAGTGTGCTGGCGAGGCTACGGCGCCCTGATGGTTTAGGTTATGATGCACATCATTTTACCGACTCCGAGCACTCACCATGACTTTGCGCATCCTCGCCACCGGCGGCACTTTCGATAAACACTATGACGAAATCAACGGCAAGCTGAGCTTCGGCGAAAGTCATTTGCCGGCCCTGCTGGCACGCTGCCGCCTGACCGTAGAGGTGGCACTGGAACAGTTGCCGCTGATGGATTCGCTCGACATGGTCGATGCCGACCGCGCCCGCATTCTGGCCAGTTGCACGGCGGCAGTGGAAAAAGCCATCGTCATCATCCATGGCACGGATACCATGCCGCAGACGGCTGCCGTACTGGGTCCGGCCCAGTTGGGCAAAACCATCGTGCTGACGGGCGCCATGATTCCTTACGAGATCGCCAATTCGGACGCCATGTTCAATCTGGGCTTTGCCAGCGCCGTGGCGCAAACGCTGCCGGCCGGCGTGTACGTGGCCATGAACGGCAAAATCTTCGCCTGGGATAACGTGCAGAAGAACAAGGCGGCCGGGGTGTTCCAGCCGCTGTAAGCGCAAAACCGGCCCGGCCTCAAGGCCGTAACCGGCCGCCGTTTAGCGGCGCGGTGCGGCTACCGCGGCCGCGACAGGCTGCTCGGGCTGCGGCGCCAGTGCCAGCAGCGCGGGCGCAGGCACACTCAGGCTGCCCGGCGCGGCAGGGTCAGCCACACCGCATTCCAGCGGCGCCGCTGCCAGATAACGTTCCATCGCCTGAGCCATACGCGCGACCCGGCTACCCAGCGGGGCAAGGTCCGCCGCCTCGGCATCGGCCTGACGCAGCCAGACATCGGCCAGCGCGTGGCTGGTGCCGTCATCACGGGTGTAACTACCGCTCAGGCCTATCAAATTACCGTGCTCCAGTACCGCCGTCAGCCGTGCTGCGAGTGACAGGCTACGGATATGCAGCTGCGCCAGCGGGTTCAATTCACTGGCCTGGCTGATGCCATCACTATTGCTATCCACCCACACCTGTAGCTGATCGAACGCCTGATCCTGCGCATCGACCACGCCATCCTGATTATCGTCGAGCGCCGCCAGCGCCGCATAGCCATCGGCCGCGCGCACGCCCGATGCCAGCACGGTCGCCGCGCCAAACAATTCGCGCCCATCATTAATCACGCCATCCCGGTTCAGATCGCGCACCAGCAAGCCATCGCCAGCGGCAATCCAGCCCGTGCCCTGGCGCTGGCCACTGGCCGCCAGATCGAACTGCACACCGGCACTGCGGTCCAGGGTCTGCACCCCCAAGCCATCCAGATCCAGCGCCAGCGGGGTGATAAAACTCAGCGCAGCGATCTGGCCCGGGCTCAGCGCCGCCAACTGCCATGGCGTCAAAGCACTGTACTGATTATTCGACAGCGCGTGCATCTGGCGCGTGGTCAAAGCCGCTAGCTGCTCGGGCAACAGTGCTTGCATCTGCGTCGAGGTCAGCACTTTAATCTGCACATCCGTCAGCGCGCCGATATCCCGGGTTTCGATCGAACCCAGATCACGCGGTGTCAACGCCACCAGCATGGTGGTATTCATTGCGCGCAACTGGGCGGTGCCGAACGCCACCATCTGTTCCACCGTGAACTGGTCGCTGATGCCTATGGTCGGCTGCAGTGCGCCTACTTGCGCCACCGTCAGTGCCGTGAGCTGGGCCGTGGTCAGGGCCAGCAACTGTTCCTGGCGCAAGGCGCGGATAGTGTCCGTGCGGATGCCGCGCATATCTATCGGATCTATGCCGGCTATCATGCCAGCCTGAATCTGGCGCAGCGCGGCCGTGCCCAGCGTCGCTACCTGATTGCCGGTCAAAGCACGCAACTGGTCGCTGTCCATGGCCGACAGCAGATTGCCGACGGCGCCGGCCTGATTCAGCAAAGCCGGATTGATGGCCGCGACAGCAGCCGTGCGCAAGGCCGCTACCTGGCTGCTGCTGAGTGCAACCAACTGGCCGCTGGACATGCTGGCTAGCTGTCCGGCATTGAGCGCCCCCACCTGCTGCGTGCTCAAGGCCTGCAGTTGCTGGCTATTCAGCACGGCAACGGCAGCCGTATTCAAAGCACCCAGATCAGCCGTTTCCATATTGGCCAGCAGCGCAGGCTGCAAGGAGCGCAACTGGGCGCTGCCCAGCGCCGCTGCTTGCGCCGTCGACAATGCGACGAGCTGGGCACTCGTCAGGCCCTGCAGTGCCGCCGTCCCCAGCGCCGCCACCTGTGCCGTACCGAGCAAGGACAGCAACTGGGCTCCGCTACCCAGCGGATCGTTCCCCAGCACCGCCATCTGGGCGGAACTCAATCCTGCCAGCGCAGCCGGACTCAGGCCGGCCAGAGCCGCCGTGCCGAACGCGGCGATGCTGGTTTCGGGCAGGCGGGCAATCTGCTGCGAGGTCAATGCGCCGGCCTGACGTGCGCTCAGCGCAAAAATCTGCGCCGTCGTCAGTCCGGCCAATTGGTTGCTGCGCAGGCTGGCCATTTGCGCCGTGTTCAGGCCAGCTAGCTGCGCCGTACCAAGCCCCGCCAGCACGCTGCCACTCAGGCCGCCCAGTGCCGCCGTGTTCAGGGCGGCGACTGCGTTGCTCGACAGGGCAGCCAGCGCGCCCGTATCCAGTGCCGCCACCTGGGCGCTCTGCAGCACCGCGATTTGTAGCGTACGCAAGGCGGCTAGCTGGTTGCTGCGCAACACTGCGGCCTGGGCCGTACTCAAGCCCGTCAGGGCGGCCGTAGTCAGCGCGGCAATATCTGCGCTGCCCAGCGCCGGCAAGGCATTGGTCGCCAGCCGCACCAGTTGGCGCGAACTCAGTGTCGCCACCTGGGTCGTGCTCAGCGCATACAGTTGATAGCCAGCCAGTGCCGCCAACTGCGTCGAATTCAGTATGCTGATCTGGGCCGTGGTCAGGGCGGCAATGCGGTCGCCATCCATGCGCTCGATCTGGTCAGTCGTCAACCCTTGCAAGGCGGCTGTGCGCACGGCCATCAAGTCCTGGGTTTCCATCGCGCCAAACAGTATCGGGTCGAGCGCACTGATCTGCAGGCTGCTGAATGCCGCCATCTGGGCCGTATTCAGCGCGATGACCTGGGCCACGGACAGGCCCGCCAGCGCCGTGCTACTGAGCGCGGCGATCTGGGCCGTACGCAAGCCGGCCAACTGGTTGGACTGCAGATTACCGCCGAGTGCAGTGAGCTGGTCGGCACTCAAGGCCGCAATAGCCAGCGTGCTTAAACCGGGCAGTACGGCCGCGCCCAGCAGGGCCAGATTAGCCGTACTCAGGCCGGCAATCTGGCGCGTACCAAACGCTGCCAACTGCGCTGCACTGATGATGCTGGCTTGCGCCGTCACCAGCGCGGCGGTCTGGTCGCTGCTCAATGCGGCCAACTGGCGCGTGCCCAGTGCCGCCCACTGCGCCGTATTCAGGGCGCCCAGCACCTCCGGTGCAAGCGCCGCCACTGCCGCCGTGCTCAGCGCACTCACCTGTGCCGAAGTCAGCGCCAGTTGCACCTCTGCCGGTAAAGCCACTAACTGGAGATCGCTGAGTGCAGCGATCTGCTGGGTACCCATGCCTTGTAGCTGGGCACTGTTGAGCACCTGCATCTGTCCGGCACTCAGACCTCGCAGCGCCTGGGTACGCAAGGCCGCCAGATCGGCCACGGGCAAGGCGGCAATATCTTCCAGTTCGAATGCGCCTAGCTGGCTGCTGCTCAGTGCGGCCGCCTGCCGGGTAGTCAGCATGGCTACTTGCGCCGTAGTCAGCCCGGGCAAGGCCAGCGTACTGAGCGCGGCAATCTGCAAGGTCGACAGCACATCAAAGTGGCTGCTGCCGTAACTGTCATTCGCCAGCACCGCCAGTTGATCGGAGCTCAGCGCCGCCAGCGCTGCGGCCTTCAGCCCGGCCAGTGCGGCCGTATTCATACCCGCTAGCTGGGCTGGCGCCAGTTCGGCCAACTGGCGCGAACCCAGCACGCCCAGTTGCGCTGAATTGAGCTGGGCCAACTGGGCCACGCTCCAGCCATTCCATTGTTCGTTGCTGAGCGCCGCCATCTGGCGCGTGCTCAACGCCGCCACTTGTGCGCTGCTCAGTTGCTGCAACTGCTGCAGCGGCAGCGCCGCCACCACACTCGTGCTCAGCGCGCTTACATCCGCCGTTTCCAGCCCTGCCAGCCCGCTCGAAGACAGCGCCAATACCTGGTCGCTGCCCAGACTAGCCACTTGGGCCGTGCCCAAGGCTGCAATTTGCGCACTGCTCAGCGCTGCCATCTGGGCCGCCGTCAAGCTGGCAATGCCACGTACGCTGAGTGCGGCCACATCGGCCGTTTGCATCAGCGCCAGCGCGGCCGTGCTCAAGGCGGGTAATTGCGCGCTATTCAGCGCAGCGGCCTGGGCCGTGGTCAGATCGATCACCTGTGCCGTGCTCAGGCCAGCCAGCGCGGTCGGCGTCAATGAGGCCAGTTGCGCCGTGCTGAGCACACTCAGCAGGTTGGCACCCAGCTCCGTACCCAGCGCGGCCAGTTGTTCCGGCGTCAGCGCCGCCAGCGCCGAGGCCCCCAGTGCACGCAATGCCGGCGCCCCTAGCGCCGCCATATCGTCCGTGTTCAGGCCGCCGATGTTGCTCGAACTCAGGCCCAGTATCTGGCTAGGACCCAGTGCTGCCACCTGCTCGGTCCGCAGCGCGGCCAATTGCTCGCTACTCAGCACCCCCACCTGACGCGAAGTTAAGCTCGATAGCTGGGCCGCCACCATATTGCGCAGTGCACGCGTACTCAGCGCAGCCACTTCAGCCGTGCTCAGCGCACTCAGATTCGCCGTCAAAAACGCCGCAACGGTATCGGCCGACAAAGCACTGCGCTGGGCCGTACTCAGGCTCTGGAATTGGGCCATGGTCAGCGCCGCCAGCTGGGCTTCGCTGAGCTGCTGTAGCTGGTCGGTACTCAGGCCCACGATAGCTGCCGTGCGCAGCGCAGCCAGATCGAGCGGCTCGATGGCGGCCACCGCAGCCAGACTCAGTGCACGTAGCTGGCTACTGCTCAGGGCCGAAGCCTGTGTTGCCGTCAGGGCCGTGGCCTCGCTGGCACTCAGTCCCACCAGTGCGGCGCTGGCCAGTGCCGAGATCTGCAGCGTGCTCAGTTGCTGGATCGCGGCGCTACCCGCATAAGCGCCCAGCACCGCCAGTTGATCCGAGCTCAGCGCTGCAATCGCTGCGCTGCTCAATGCGCCGATGGCAGCGCTCGACAAGGCCGTCACTTGCGCCAGCCCAAGGCTGGCCACCTGGGCCGCCCGCAAGGCCGCCAACTGGCTGGCCGACAAGCTGACGATCTGGCCGCTATCGAGCGCATTCAATTGCGCGCTACTCAGCAGCGCTATTTGCCGGCTAGCAAATGCTGCCAGTTGGGCCGTGTTCAGACTGGCAAAGCTGCTGGTATTCAGGCTGGCCAGACTGGCCGTGCTAAGCGCCGGCCACGCCTGCGCGCCCAAGCCGGCCAGTGCCTCCACACTCAGCGCATTGAGCTGGGCGCTGTTCAGCACGGCGACCTGATTGCTATCGAGTGCGGCCAACTGGGCGCTGGTCAGTGCCTGCACTTGTGCCGTACTCAGTACCGCCACCAGATTGCTGCGCAAGGCGGCCAGATCGCCCGCCGGCATGGCCTGCAACTGGTCCGAACTGAGCGCCGCCACCTGGGCCGTGGCCAGGCTGGCCAGTTGCAGCGTCGTGAATGCGCCTATGGTGGCCGGGCTCACGCCCACCAGCGCAGCCGGACGCAAGGCGGCGATCTGCGCGGTACTCAGCGCGGCTAGCTGGCTACTGCCCCAGCCTGCCAATTGGGTCGAGCTCAGAGCCGACAGCGCTGCCGTGCTCAGCCGCTGCAGCGCGGCGCTGCCGAGCGCTGCAAACTGATCACTGCTCAAGCCCAGCATCTGGCGGCTACCCAGCGCCGCCACCTGGCTGCTACCCCAGGTTTGCAACTGGCTGTTGTTCAGGGCGGCAACCTGAGAACTGCTCAGCGCCGCCAGCGCCGACGTGCCGAGTGCCGCAAACTGGGCGCTACTGAGCTGCGCCAGCAAAGCCGGCAGCAGTTGCGCCACGCTGGTGCTGCTCACGGCAGCCAGATCGTCCAGCGGCAGCGCAGCAATCGCATTAGCGGCCAGCGCCGCTAGCTGCTGGCTGCTCAGGCTGACAAACACGCGCGCACTCATGGCCTGCAACTGGGCCGTCGTCAAGGCCGCCATCTGGTCGCTGCTGAGGCCAGCCATGGCGGCCGTTCGCAGCATGGCGAAATCGGCCGTTTCCAGCGCAGCCAGCTGGTAGCTGGTCCAGCCGTTCAATTGCGCGCTACTCAGTGCGGCTGCCTGCGCCGTGCTCAAGGCCACCACCTGGTCGGTCGACAAGGCGCTTAACTGCTGGGTACTGAGTGCCGCAATGCCCTGACTGCGCAAAGCCAGCACGCCGCGCGTGCCCAGGGCCAGCACATCATCAGTGGACAGCGCCTGTAATTGGCGCGTGCCCAGACCCGCCACCTGATTGCTGCTCAGCAGCGCCAGCTGGGCTGGCGCCAGCGCGGCCAGCACGGCCGTACTGAGCGCGGCCAGATTGGCAGTGCTGAAACTGCTGATGGCCTGGCTAGGCAAGCTGGCAAACGCGGCACTGCCGAGTGCCGCCACCTGGGCTGTGCCTAACGCTGCCAGTTGGACCGAACTCAGGGCCGACAGGAAATTCGTCTGGGCGGCCGCCACGGCATTCAGCACCACCGGGCTCAGCACGGCGATATCCAGCGTTCCCAATTGTGCCAGCAGCGCCGGATTCAGCGCCACCAACTGGGCACTACGCAAGCCGGCAAACTGTGTGCTGCTCAAAGCCCCCAGCTGGACGCCGCTCAGTGCGGCCAGGATGCGGGTATCGAGTGCCGCCATGGTGGCGCTGCGGATGGCTTGCAGATCCTGCGTTTCCAGCCCCGCCAACTGGGCCGAGGACAGGCCATTGAGCTGCGTGCTACTGAGCTGCTGCATCTGCACGGTACTCAGGGCTGCGATCTGGCGGCTATTCCATTCGCCGATCTGGCTGCTGTTGAGCGCACTGATCTGCAAGGTGCTCAGCGCGCTCACGCCGCGCGTGCCGGCAGCACTCCAGGCCCCGGTCGGCAACGCCGCCAGTTGGCGCGTGCTCAGGGCCGCCCATTGTGCAGTCTCGAGCAGCGCGATCTGGCTGCTGGACAAGGCGGCCAGCAACTGGCTGCCCAGGGCCGTCACATTGGCGGTACTCAGACGGGCGATGGCATTGCTGCCCAAGCCATTGAAAGCGTCCGATCCCAGTGCCGCCACTTGTGCCGTATTCAAGGCTGCTTGCTGGCGGCTGTCGAGCGCGGCCATGAAGCGGCTTTGCGCCGCGCCCACGGCATTCAGTACGGTGGGCGCTACCACTGCAATATCTTGGCTGGACAGCACGCCCACATAGGCGGGATTCAAGGCCAGCAACTGGGCGCTGCCCAGCTGCATCATCTGGGCAGTCGACAAGCTAGCCACCTGAACACTCGTCAGCTCCGCGAGCTGCGCCGTACTCAGCGCCGCCACGCCGCGCGTATTCAATGCGGCCAGGCCCCGGCTGCCTATGGCCGCTACGGCGCCAGCCGTCAGCACGGCCAGTTGGCGCGTAGTGAGCGCCTGTACCTGGGCCGTGGCCAGCAAGGCGAGCTGATTACTGGAAAGTATGGCAATGGCGCTGGTATCGAGCGCTGCCAGATCGACTGTTTCAAAAGCTGCAATCGCAGCAGAACTGAAGGTGCTGAAGGCAGCACTGCCCAGCGCGGCGCTCTGGGCAGTGGTCAGCGCGACAATTTGCTGGCTATTCCAGGCCGCCAGGAAGCCGGTCTGGGCGGCCGCCACGGCATTCAATTTGCTGGCCGCGATGGCGCCGATATCCTGAGTAGTCAGCACTGCAACATTGCTGCTGGACAGAGCCCCCAGTTGCACGCTGCTCAGGGCGGCCACTTGATCTGTGCGCAACACCTGGGTTTGCGCGGTACTCAGTGCTTGCACATCTTCCGTGCTCCAGGCCGCCACTGCCTGCGTCGTCAGAGCGACGATCTGCGCAGTAGTAAGGGAAGGCACGGAGGAAGGCATCACGAATTCCTAAATGAACAAGCTCTGTCAATATAGCAGAAAAATCGCCAATTTCCTCACGGAAACATCAATATTTTCCCCATAAACCAATGCAAAAGTGCCGCAAAATCAACGATCTTGCGGCACTTTTGTCAGTTCAGCGGGGACCTCCCATGGTCCCTGGCAACACTCAGGCCTTGGCTTCGCCGCCCAGTGCTTCCACCACGTCGGCCATCAACTTGGCCAGTTCACCCGTCATCAGCATGAAGTCACCATCGAAGCGCTCTTCATCGTTCTTGGTGCTCGACTCTTTCTCGCTGATCACGTCGAGCGGCTTGACGGCCTTGATGGCCAGCGACTCGGTGAGCACGAAGGAAATCTTGCTATCCCAGGTCATGGCCAGGCGCGTGCACTGCTTGCCCGCCGCGATGTGGCGGCGGATTTCTTCCGGCTCCAGCGTATGGCGCACATAGCGCACGGCGGCCTTGCTCTCGCCGGTAGCGCGCAATTCAGTATCCATATCGACCGTGAAGCCGGCCGGTGCATCGTCAGCCTGCAGCCATTCCGTCATCACGCCCACAGGCGAACGCTGTACCCGTAAACTCTCTAACGGCAGTTTATCGACGGCCTTGAGCAGCAATTTGATTACTTCATCGGCCTTGGCCGGGCTGGCCGCATCGACCACCAGCCAGCCGTTGACGGGATCGATCCAGGTCCAGACATTGCTGCGGATGGAGAACGCACGCGGCAGCAGTTCGTCGGCCACGCGTTCCTTGAGTTCCTTCATGGCTTTCTTGCCCGGAGCGAAGCCCTGAGCTTCTTCCAGCTCGGCCGCGCGGGCCTTGGCCACCTGATTGATCACGGTGTTCGGCAGCAGTTTCTTTTCCGTGCCCAGCAGGATCAGCATCTGCTTGTTGACTACGTGAACCAGACCGCCATTCGGACGGGGACGGTCCCAGCCCTGGCGCAGCAGTTCGTTACTGCTGGCGGGCGTAAAGGAATGGGGCGCGAGTGCCTCTTCCAGTTGTTCCGGAGTAAAGGCCCACGGGGCCGGCAGACGATAGATCTGTAGATTCTTGAACCACATGTATTGAGCCTTGTTTCAGTAATGCTGGGGGAGCGCCATTTTACACGGTGACGGCGGCGCCGCACCGTTCTAGGCGAACAATTCGCCCTGGGTGGGAACGCGCAACAACGTCGCTGCGCCGGGCGGCTCCAGCGTGCTCGCGCGCACTCCCAGCAGGCGCAGCCGGCGCTGTAGCGGCACCCGTTTCAGACATTCGCGTGCCGCGTGCAGAATGGCGGCGCCATCTACCACGGGCTGGGGCAGCGTCAGGTTGCGGCTGACGATCTGAAAATCGTCGTAGCGCAGTTTGACGCTGATGGTACGGCTCACATAGCCCTTGCGTTTTAAATCTTCCGCCAGTCGCTCGCACAGGCTGGTCAGCACACCGGACAGCACGGCGCGGTCCTGGCGCGCATGCAGATCGCGCTCGAACGTGGTTTCGCGGCTGATCGACTTGCTTTCCGTGCGCGTGGCCACGGCGCGCTGGTCGATGCCGCGCGCGGCGGCCGCCAGCCACGCCGCGTAATGGCCGCCGAAATGGTCCTGCAGCAGGCCCGCATCGGCCGCGGCCAACTGGCCTATGGTGTTGATGCCCAACGCGGCCAGCTTGTCGGTGGCCTTGGGGCCTATGCCATTGATCTTGCGCACGCCCAGCGGCCAGATACGCGCCGGTATATCCTCATAGTCCAGTATGGTCAGGCCATTGGGCTTTTCCAGATCCGAGCAGATTTTCGACAGCAGCTTGTTGGGCGTCACCCCGATCGAACAGGTCAGCCCCGTGGCCGCATGCACGGCCTGCTTGATGCGCAGCGCCAGTTCGCGCGTTTCGCCGGCCACATGGGTGAGGTCGATATAGATTTCGTCGATGCCGCGGTCTTCGTAATCGGGCGCGATGCTGGCCACGGCCGCCTTGAACTGGCGCGAAATCTGCCGGTAGGCATCGAAGTTCACGGGCAGCAGAATCGCATCGGGCGCCAGCTTGGCCGCTTTCATCATGCCCATGGCCGAGCCCACGCCCAGGGCGCGTGCTTCATAAGTGGCTGTGGTAATCACGCCGCGCCCCACATAATCGCGCAGCCGGGCAAAGCGGTAGCTGCCATCGGGCTGGCGCACCGGGTGGGCATCGCGCCCGCCACCAATCACCACAGGCTGGCCACGCAACTCGGGATAGCGCAACAGCTCGACGGAGGCGTAGAACGCATCCATATCGAGGTGGGCTATGCGGCGCGGAGCTTCGGACATGGCGAAACAGAATTACTGTGAATTCATACAGTATCTAACGAAACATTGCCTTATGCAAGTATTCACTATTTCTGCCAGCACGACGGTGCTACACTCGCGCGATAACTATTAGACAACTGGCCCGAGATGACCCTGAAGCGTGCTGTCACCCCTGTGCTGTTCTGCATGGCCCTGGCCCCGGCCCATGCCCGTCCCGATTGCGCGCCGGCGCGCGCCGGTATCAGTGATCTTGGCTACTCGGCCTACCGCGAAGGCGAAGGCTATGGCGGCAGCACGGTCGACATCTTGCGCGAGTTGCAGCAGCGCAGCGGCTGCAAGGTGGAGCTGACCTGGTTTCCCCATAGCCGTTTGTACAACCAGTTCGCCAGCGGCCAACTGGAACTGACGGGCGCCTCGCTGCGCACGGCCGAGCGCGACCGCCACGGCGTCTGGTTACCGTATGCCTATACCCAGTTCGAACTGTTGCTCGAGAAAGAATATGCGGGCAAGTTCCGCAGTCTGGCCGATTTCATCGAGCACAGCCATGCCCGCCTCAACGTGGCACGCGGCATTACTTTCTCCGCCGCCACCCAGCGCCAGCTAGACCGCCTGCAACATCAGGGCAGGCTCGAGTACGTCAACGACTATGCCGCCGTGTTCCGCAAGATCGCCGCCGGCCGCGCCGAAGGTACGCTGGCCCCGCCCACCATCCACCTGCGCCACCAGCGCCAGCTCGGCATACTGGGGCGTATGGTGGCCATGCCCGTCAGCGAATCGCCGCGCGCCATGGTCGGCATGTATGTATCGAAGCGGGTGGCAGCGCCCGTGCGCAAACAGTATGCCGAGCAATTACGCGCCATGATCAGCGATGGCAGCGTGCAGCGCATCTATGCGCACTACCTGGGCGAAGACATCAGCCGCCAGATCTTTGCCGGCGGGGTGCAGGAACTGCTCGACGCCCTGCCGCGCGAACCATGAAAAAATGCGGCTTACAGGTATGCTGCAAATAATTTTTAAAATAATTTGGAAAAACCCTTGCGGATTGCCAAAGCCGCCCTGTAGAATACGGCCTCGTTCAGCAGTTGTAGCAAAGTAGTAGCGACAAGCTGATATGTTTTCTGGGTGCTTAGCTCAGTTGGTAGAGCGGCGCCCTTACAAGGCGTAGGTCGGGAGTTCGACCCTCTCAGCACCCACCAGTAAAACATAGACGAACGAATTTGGAGCGGTAGTTCAGTTGGTTAGAATACCGGCCTGTCACGCCGGGGGTCGCGGGTTCGAGTCCCGTCCGCTCCGCCAAATTCCGAGAAAAGCCTTTTCAGTCAGAACGCGATCAAGATCGCGCTCTGTACAAGAAAAGGCTTTTTTCATTTCCGCGCCGATTCTTTCCCTTCCCGTGGCGAGCCGCGCTGTGCCAGTTCTGCCGCTATCAGCCGATACAACCATAAAGCCTCGTCCTGCTCGAGCCGCTGGTTGAAATCGCCCGTGGCCATGCCGGTCACCCGTTTGATTTCGCGCCCCATGTGCGACTGGTCGGCAAAGCCGGCATCCTACGCCAGCAGCGCCAAGCCCTGATCCTGCGTACCGCGCCGCGCCAGTTGCTGCAGCAATGCCTGTTCGGTACGGACAAAGCGCTGCAGTTCGCGCTGGCTCTGCCCCGTCCACGTACGCACGCGGCGCTGCCACTGGCGCAGGCTGCGGCCCGAAGCGGAATGGCTGGCACGCGTGGCCAGACTGCGTATCCAGTCGCCCAGCAAGGGCGCAGGGCTGGGTTGCGGTGCCTGCGTCCATAGCTGGCCGAACTGTTGCTCGACTACCGCATATGCATGCTGCGGCTGCCGCAGCACAGCAGCGCAGGCCTGCAGCACGGCCGCCGATGCCACCTGTTCCAGTGGCACCGTCTGGTCCAGCCAGCGCCCTACCGGCTGGCCCAGCAGACGCGCCATCGCTTCCGGATAGAACGACACCATCAGCGCATGCACAGGGCCGGGCGACCAGCTAGCCGTGGGCTGGCGCTGCGGCCCCGAGAACAGCAGCCGTGGCAGGGCCGGCCCCAGATTCTCGCCGGCCGAAGCCTGCACGGGGTCCTGCATCAGATGCAACTGCCCCTCGAAAATCCAGGAAATCGTCACGAGCGGCGTGGCCGGATAGAAGTTCAGCCGCTGCTGCGGCTCCAGCTGGCAGTTGCGCGTATCGCGTTCGACGCTGGCCATGATGCAGGCACCGAGCGCAAGGCCGGGCAGATGAAACTGGGCGGAGGGGCGGGGCATGAATGTCGTTTCGGTTCTAGCTGTGCAGACAGCGAAGCATGACACTACACCAAGTCTGATCACAGGAGAAATTATGAGCCGCACCATCGTTCAAGGCCGTCTGTCGCACCGCCTGCGCAGCCTTTACACTTCGGCCCGCATCGCCACCCAGGTGAGCCTGCGCCATCTGCTGGGCCGCCGCACGCTGCCCGCGTGGCCGCTGCTATTCGAATACGGCACGCTGTTCTGGCGCGCCCAGTTTAATCATGCCCTCAGCCTGCAGCACGATATGGACGCCTGCCGCGCCTATTTCGACAGTCTGTATAGCGTGTTCGACGACTATGCCGACGTCACCGTGCGGCCCAGCGCAGCCGATGAACCGCGCGGCCACTGGTATCTGCCGCACACCCTGCACAGCGATGTCACCGTGCTGCATTTCCACGGTGGCGGCTATGCCTTCCATGCGGCCGTGTCGCGCCACTTCGCCCGCATGCTGGCCCACTATCTGGGTGCCCCCGTGTTTGCGCCCGACTACCGGCTCACGCCCGAACATGCCCACCCGGCCCAACTGGATGATGGTCTGGCGGCCTACCGCCATCTGCTGGCGCGCGGCATCGCACCGCAGCGCATCGTCCTGTGCGGCGATTCGGCCGGCGGCCATCTGGCGCTGATGACGCTGGCACAGCTTGCTGCCGCCGGCCTGCCGCAGCCGCTGCTGACCATAGGTATCAGTCCGTGGACCGACATCGGCCGGCGCGGTGCCAGCCAGTTCGGCAACGATGCCTATGACATGGTGCAAGGCTATATGACGCTGCTGTTCGCGGCATGGCTCAAGGGCGGACAAGCACTCGACGATGCAGCGCTCTCGCCCATGGGGCAGGACTATCGCGGCTGCAGCCCGATCTACCTGCAGGCGGGCGGACGCGAAATTCTGCTGGATATGATCCGCGATTTCGCCCACAGCGTGGCGGCGCAGGGCGGGACCGTGCGGCTCGATGTCTGGCCTGACATGAATCATGAATTCCATAGCTATGGCCAGCACCTGCCGGCCAGCCGCGACGCGCTGCAGCGCCTGCGCGAAGCGATTGCGTGGGCCCGTGGCGAGACCAGCCTGCCGCCCGTCCATGCTTGCACCGACTGCGATACGTGGAGCAATCCGGCGCGGTGAACATGGAGAGGGCAGTGGGAAAAAGTATCGCCGGGACAACGCCAATACAGGCATACACGGCAGTTTGCGCTATCATCCTGTTATCCATCTTTCAATGTTTTTCCTCGTCCGGAGTTCCCTTGTTATTCGGCTTCCTGAAATCGCCCGAACTGTCACCGCGCCTGCAGCGGCTCAAGGCGTCGTCGCTGTTTTCCACGCTCACCCCACTCGAGCTGAAAATCGTCGACGACTTGCTGCACGAGCGCCGCTATCTGGCCGATGAAATCATTTTCGATGAAGGCGAGGAAGGACAGGCGCTGTATCTGATCATGTCAGGCCGCGTGATCATCAGCCGGCTACGCCCGCACGGACGCGAGGTGGTGGCGGAGATGGGACCGGGCGCCTTCTTCGGCGATCTGGCCCTGCTCGACAACTCGCCGCGCAATGCCCAGACGCGCGCGCTCGACAACTGCGAGCTGGCCGTGTTCTTCCGCGCCGACTTCATGGGCCTGATGGAAACCGATGCCGTAATCGGCTACAAGATCTCGCTGGCGCTGGCGCGCCACATCGGCACCCGCTTGCGCGAGTGGATGAGCGGCAAACCGCAGAACGAAGCCATATGAGCCGCCTGCCCGCCAAGCAGCATGCCGGACCCATCGTCTGGAGCGGCATCATCGCGGCTACCTGCGTGCTGCTGTTCCTGCTGCAACAGATGCTGTTCCTGGCCATCCCCTTCCTGCTGGCCATTGTGCTCTACTACATCTTGCAACCACCGATGCAGCGCCTGATCCGGCTCGGCATCAGCCACAATGCCGCCACCCTGATAGTGGGCAGCATGTTCCTGCTGGTGCTGATGCTGGCCGCCATGGTGGCCGTCTACTGGGAATCGGGGCCATCGGAATCCTGGCAGGCCATGCTGGGCAAATACCTGAGCGGCGGGCTGGATTTCATCCGCCACACCATGGCGACACTGGAGCGCCAGTTCCCCATCCTCAAGCAGATGAAACTCGCGCGCACCGTCAACGCGCGCATGGGCAGCTTTACCAGCACCTTTATCCAGCAGCACCTGACCGAGATACTGGTATCGGTAGCAGGCTGGCTGCCGTCGCTGCTGCTGGCGCCCTTCCTCGCCTTCTTCTTCCTGCGCGATGGGTCGCGCTTCAAGAAGTTTCTGGCGCGTGCAGTGCCGAATGCCTTCTTCGAACGCGCGCTGTATCTGCTGCATGAAGTGGACCAGACGGCGCACCGCTATTTTCAGGGCCTCATCAAGCTGACCGTGCTCGATACCATCGTGCTGGCTGTGGGGCTGTGGGCCATAGGCGTGTCCTCGCCGCTGGTGCTGGGCCTGATCGCGGCCATGCTGGCCTGGGTGCCGTATGTGGGCTCCATCGTCGGCTGCATGCTGGTGGTGATGGTGGCGTCGACCGATGCACCGACGGATCCGGCCATGGCCTACATGGCCATCGGCGTGTTCATCGCCGTGCGCCTGCTGGATGATTTCGTCTTCATGCCGCTGACGCTGGGACGCAGCCTGCACATCCACCCGCTGATCACAGTGCTGATGATCTTCATCGGCGGTTCGGTGGCCGGTGTGGCCGGCCTGATGCTGGTGCTGCCCCTGCTGGGCGTGGTGATGGTGGTGGGCGAAACGCTGGGCCGCCTAATCACCGACCCGCGCCTGCGCGCACGCCACCGCAACGCCATCCACCTGCGCACGCGGCAGGCCAGCGCCGATCTGGTCAGCTAAACAAA
This sequence comes from Pseudoduganella danionis, assembly GCF_009720775.1. Classification (GTDB taxonomy): domain Bacteria; phylum Pseudomonadota; class Gammaproteobacteria; order Burkholderiales; family Burkholderiaceae_D; genus Rugamonas; species Rugamonas danionis. The sequence continues at coordinate 460,994 of NZ_WNKW01000004.1, read as the reverse complement.
AGGGGCGCACATGGCGCCCCTCTTACTTGCTGCTGCCGGCTAGACTCAGGCGGCGACCGCCTGTGCCGCCGGTGCGGCGGTGCTGTCGTCGTCGGCACGGATCAGGTGATCGAAGGCCGACAGGGCAGCTTTGGCACCTTCGCCGGTAGCGATGATGATCTGCTTGTACGGTACGGTGGTCACGTCGCCGGCAGCAAACACGCCCGGTACCGAAGTCTGGCCGCGGCTATCGATTTCGATTTCACCGTGACGCGACAGGGCGACCGTGCCTTTCAGCCATTCCGTATTCGGCACCAGACCGATCTGCACAAACACGCCTTCCAGCTCGATCTTCTTGGCCTCGCCCGACACGCGGTCGTTGTAGCTGAGGCCATTGACGATCTTGCCGTCGCCATGGATTTCCGTGGTCTGGGCCGAGACGATTACCGTCACGTTCGGCAGGCTGCGCAGCTTGCGCTGCAGCACCGCGTCAGCGCGCAGTTCGGCGCCGAACTCGATCAGCGTCACGTGCTGGACCAGACCGGCCAGATCGATGGCCGCTTCCACGCCCGAGTTACCGCCGCCGATCACAGCCACGCGCTTGCCCTTGAACAGCGGGCCATCGCAGTGCGGGCAGTAAGCCACCCCGTGGTTACGGTATTCCTTCTCGCCCGGTACATTGATTTCGCGCCAGCGCGCACCGGTAGCCAGAATCACCGACTTGGCTTTCAGCGTGGCACCGCTGGCCGTCTGCACTTCGATCACTTTACCGGGTACCAGCTTGGCCGCGCGCTGGGTATTCATGATGTCGACCGCGTATTCCTTGACGTGCTGCTCGAGCGCTACGGCAAACTTCGGCCCTTCCGTCTCTTTCACGGAAATGAAGTTTTCGATCGCCAGCGTATCGAGCACCTGACCGCCGAAGCGTTCCGCCACCACACCGGTGCGTATGCCTTTGCGGGCCGCGTAGATGGCCGCTGCCGCACCGGCAGGACCACCGCCGACGATCAGCACATCGAACACGTCTTTCTGGTTCATTGCTGCAGCCTGGCGGGCACCGGCATTGGTGTCCAGCTTGGCCAGAATTTCTTCCACGCTGCTGCGGCCCTGACCGAAGTGCTCGCCGTTGAGGAACATCATGGGCACGGCCATGATCTGGCGCGCTTCCACTTCCTGCGGGAATACGCCGCCATCGATGGTGGTCACTTTGATGCGTGGATTGATCACCGCCATCGCGTTGAGGGCCTGTACCACTTCCGGGCAGTTGTGGCAGCTCAGCGAGATGAAGGTTTCGAATTCGTAATCGCCGTCGAGATTGCGGATCTGCTCGATCACGGCGTCGTCAAATTTGATGGTGTGGCCGCCTACCTGCAGCAGGGCCAGTACCAGCGAGGTGAATTCATGGCCCATGGGCACACCGGCAAAACGTACGCCGATATCGCTGCCAGCACGGTTGATGCTGAACGAAGGCAGGCGCACGCCGGGATCGGCACGCTTGACCAGCGTAATCTTGTCGCTCAGCGAGACGATGTCCTGCAACAGTGCTTCCATCTCTTGCGCCTTGGCGCTGCTATCGAGCGCGGCGACCAGTTCGATCGGTTGCACGACTTTTTCGAGGTAGGCTTTCAACTGGGTTTTGAGCGATGCATCCAACATGATTCTTTTCCTTACAAATATTTAGGCGTATGCCGGGCCGGACGCCCGGACCGGCATCGCGGTATTACTGTAATGGTGCTGCAGTCTTCAAGACTTAGATCTTGCCGACCAGGTCCAGCGATGGGGTCAGCGTGGCAGCGCCTTCGGTCCATTTAGCTGGGCAAACTTCGCCTGGGTGGGAAGCCACGTACAGCGCAGCTTTGACTTTGCGCAGCAGTTCGGAAGCGTCGCGGCCGATGCCGTTGTCGTGCACTTCCATCACTTTGATCTGGCCTTCCGGGTTGATCACGAAGGTACCGCGCAGTGCCAGGCCTTCTTCTTCGATCATCACTTCGAAGTTGCGCGACAGGGTGCCGGTTGGGTCGCCGATCAGCGGGTAGTTGACTTTTTTGATCGCGTCCGAGGTGTCGTGCCAGGCTTTGTGCGCGAAGTGGGTGTCGGTCGAAACGCCGTACACGTCCACACCCAGCTTGGCGAATTCAGGCTGGTGATCAGCCAGATCTTCCAGTTCGGTTGGGCAGACGAAGGTGAAGTCGGCTGGGTAGAACATCAGAACCGACCATTTGCCTTTCAGGGATTCATCGCTTACGTCGATGAATTTGCCGTTGACGTAGGCGGTAGCTTTGAATGGTTTGATTTGGGTGTTAATCAGAGACATGGTGGTTTCCTCTTGGGTTGGGTATCATTGAGACGCCAGTGTACGGGTTTTCCGGCCATTAGGAAAATTGATTGTTCCAATACAATCAATTTGTTTTAGCTATCGACCCGTGATGGCGGATAGTTATTATCACTGTTTCAAGCGACCGGCGCATGACGCCAGCGGCTGCCGCGCCGGCGTTCAGACCTGCTGGGCACGCAGCATGGCATCGAATTCCTGGGCCGGGATAGGGCGCGAGAACAGATAGCCCTGGCCATAGTCGCAGCCCGCTTCGGCCAGCAGCGCACGCTGCTGCTCGGTCTCCACCCCTTCCGCGATCACGCGCAGGCCCAGTTTGTGGGCCATTACGATGATGGCGTCCGACAACGCCATATCGCTCGAATCCGGCGCCAGATTGCGCGTGAAGGAACGGTCGATTTTCAGATAATCGATGTCGAATTTCTTCAGATAGGACAGCGAGGAATAGCCGGTGCCGAAGTCGTCCAGCGCCACCTGTATGCCGGCATCGCGCAGCTGCAGCAGCTTGTTGCTGACCGTGGTATTGGCGTCGAGCAGCATGCCTTCCGTGATTTCCACCACCAGCGCCTGGCCGGACAGGGTCAGGCCCTGCATCTGGCGCTGCCATTCCAGATAACTGCCATCGTCACGCTGGAATTCCAGCGGCGACTGGTTGACGCTGATCTGGAAGTCCGGATGGTGCTCGCTGCGCCAGCGCTGTACCCAGCGCGCCGATTCACTGAACACCCACATGCCGATGTCGAAAATCAGCCCGCTAGCCTCGGCCAGCGGGATGAAATCCATCGGGCTGACCAGCCCGCGCGTAGGATGGCGCCAGCGGATCAGCGCTTCGGCCTTGTGGATGCGGCCCGTCTTCAGGTGCACGATGGGCTGGAAGTACAGCTCCAGTTGGCCCTCTTTGACGGCATTGCGCAAGTCATTGGTCAGGCGCATGCGCGTCAGGGCTTCCACCTGCAGCGCCGGCGTGAAGTAGCTGTAGCGGTTGCGCCCTGCGCCCTTGGCCGCATACATGGCCTGATCGGCATGCTTGAGCAGATCGTCGATATCGTCGGCATCGTCGGGATACAAGGTGATGCCGATACTGGCCGACACAAAAGCTTGCTCCTGCCCCAGCGCGAACGGCTGGCGCATGCGGTCGATGATGTTCTGCGCGATCGCTTCCACCCGCTCGGTGCTGTCGAGTTCCGACAGGATCACGGTGAATTCGTCGCCGCCCAGCCGCGCCACCGTATCGGATCTGCGCACGCAGTCGCTGATGCGGCGGGCCGCATCGATCAGCAGCACATCGCCCTGATGGTGGCCCAGCGTATCGTTGACTTCCTTGAAGTGGTCGAGGTCGATGAACAGAATCGCGATGCGGCTACGGCTGCGCTGGCTCTTGAGCAGATCCAGCGCCAGCCGGTCGAGGAACATGCGGCGATTCGGCAGCTGGGTCAGCGGATCGAAATTGGCCTGATGCCAGACTAGCTGTTCCGTCTGCTTCTTGTCCGTCACATCCTCGATCATGCACAGGTGCAGGGCATGGCTGTCCGGCGGGGTTTCGATGGCCGTCACGGAGACGGCGATCCAGACCATTTCGCCATCGGAGCGGAACATGCGGTTGCTCACCTTGAAATTGCTGATCTCGCGGGCCATCAGGCGCGTCATCTGGGTCCTGACCTGGGCCACATCGTCCGGGTGGCCGGAATCGAGCCAGCGCATATTGCTCAGCACTTCATGCGAGCGGCCGAGAATTTCCTGATAGCGCGGATTGATGTCGCGGTATTCATAAGTCACGGAATCGATCAGCGCGATACCCAGCGGAGAGGCTTCAAACATGGTGCGGAAGCGCTGCTCGCCAGCGCGGATTTCCGCATTGGTACGGCGCCGTTCGCGCGTCAGCATGCTGTAATGGATCACCGCGCCCACCAGCAGCAGCACGGCCACACCGGCCAGCGCACGGTACAGCCAGCGCAAGCGGCTGGCGCTGCTGTCTACGTTGTAGAGAAAACCGTCGAGACTGACCTGCTTGGGCACCATGCCCAGGCCCGCATAGACATCGGCGATATGGCGCCAGCGCTCGGGATTCATATAGCCGATTTCCACCAGCACGGGCTGCACCAACGGCACCATCTGGTGCGCCTCGTACAGCAGATGTTGACGGTCGCCACCGCGCGCATAGTACTTGAGGATCAGTTCCACGGTTTCTTCCGGGTGGCTCATGGCCCATTGCCAGCCGCGCATGCTGGCTTCGCGGAAAGCGCGTACACGGGCCGGATGGTCGGCAATTTCCTTTTCGCTCGTGAACAGATTGTCGCCGTAGAAATCGATGCCGACCGAACGCGGACTGTAGATTTCGTAAGGGAAGCCGCGCCGCTCGAACAGCTCAGGCTCATTGGTGGTGTAGATGGCCATGGCCTGCACTTTGCCGTTGATCAGGTCATTGACGTTGTAGCTGTGCTCGACGCGCTGGAAACTGTTGGCCGGTATGCCTTCCTTGACCAGATAGGCCAGCAGCTCATCGGAGTTGCCGAGTTCATCCGTGAGCGTGCCTATCATGGCGCGCTGGCCGATGATGCGACGCAGGTCCGGCTCGCTGCTGGTCTGGCGCATGGCTAGCGCATACGGCGAATGCTGGAAGATTACGCCCAGCACCACCACCGGCTTGCCGGCCACACGGGCCAGCAGCAGGCTGCTCGCACCCGTGCCGTACTGGGCCTTGCCCGATTCCACATTGCGCTCGGGCTCGTTGCCATCCGTACCTTCGAGGATGCGCACATCCAGCCCCGCTTCGCGGTAATAGCCCTGCTCCACGGCCGCGTAATAGCCGGCAAACTGGAACTGATGGTGGTGCTTGAGCTGCAGCGTGACCTGTTCCAGCGCCTGTGCCGGCACCAGCCCGCCTGCGCCCAGCAGCAGCGCCAGCAGCACCGGCCGCAATAAACGGGCGGCCAGACTTGCAAAAATGGCAGGTGTAGCTGGATGCACGAGAGGTCCTAAGGGCGGCAATGGAAACCAGATTGTAGCCGGTTCAGCCTGCCCACATGCCATTCAGCAAGCTGATGCTGCAAAAACTAAAGGACGGCGCAGCCTAAGCTGGGCCGTCCCCGCTGGAACGCTGCATCGGGCCTGATTAAGGGATGCTTACAGGCACTGGTGCTTGTATATAGTCACTTTTACCAAGTTGACCTTCGACATTCCGGCCCCAGCCCCACAAGCTATTGTCCGAGCGCAGGCCAAAGGTGTGGGCGTTACCGGCCGTCACAGAAATCCAGTTGCTGGCTGTGCCGATCTGCACCGGCTCTGCCACGTCCGGACCACCATTGCCCAACTGGCTCTCGGCATTGCTTCCCCAGCCCCATAACTGGCCGTCACGCGTTACCGCCATGCTATGCGCCACGCCGGCCGACACCACCGCCCAGTTCGTGGCAGTGGAAATCTGCACGGGCGCCGTTACGCTGGCCGATCCATTGTTACCCACCTGACCGTTCAAGTTATAGCCCCAGCCATACATGGAACCGTCGGCGCGCACGGCCAGCGAGTGGTTGCTACCAGCCGCAACCGAAGCCCAGGTCGACGTGCCTATCTTCACTGGCGCCGTCACATCCACTTGAGTGCCATTGCCAACCTGACCATTGGCATTGCCACCCCAGGCGTACAGGTTGAGCGTGTCTTTGGTGATGGCCAGCGTATGGGTTTCGCCCGCGCTCACGGACAGCCAGCCGCCCGTGGTAGGGGAAGTGATTTTGGTGGGCACCAGCCGGTCTATGGTGCTGCCGTCACCGAGCTGGCCATTGAAATTGCGCCCCCACGCATACAGCACGCCGGAGGTCTTGATGGCGAAGGCATGGCCTTTGCCGGCCGCTACATACGCCCAGTCGGTATCCTTGCCAATTTTGGCGGGGATGGCATGGTCCACCGTCGTGCCGTCGCCAAGGCGGCCATTCTGGTTGAACCCCCACGACCAGATGGTGCCGTCGCTGCGCAATGCCACGACAAACTGTTCGCCCACGGCGATCTGTTTCCACAGCAGGCTGCCACCGCTGACCTGTACTGGCGCATTGCGGTCTATCGTGGTGCTGTCGCCGAGCTGGCCACGGATATTGGAGCCCCATGCATACAGGCTGCCATCGGCCTTGCGCGCCAGGGTCTGGTTGCCACCGGCTACCACATTGGCCCATGGCGCGATCACACTCAGGTTGATACTGCCGCTAATACCTTCCTGGGTAGCGGTAAAGGTATCCGCACCAACGGCCTTGGCAGTCACGCTACCGCTGGAGAATATGGTGGCCACTGCGCCCGTACCTTTGTAAGCCCAGACCAGTCCCGTGGCCGTGGTCAATACCTTGGTGGTGTTATCGGAATACGTGCCGGTTGCCGTCAGCTGCATGGTGGTGCCGACCGGTATGGTGCTGCTCGGCGCCGTCACGGCGATCGATTTCAGCACAGCCGGTGCCGGCGTGGAGGAGCCGCCACCACCGCCGCCACAGGCTGCCAACACGCCCAGCAGCGGCAGCAGCAAATAGGTTTTACAGAATTTTTTCATGATCTTCCAGTTCGCCGTAGGAGGGAGGCCACGCGCATAGGTGGCCAGCTTGCGAACTAGTGTAGCGGCAAAACCGGCCCCAGCATCGCTGGAGCAGGGCGGAAAACCGGGGCTAGCTCGCCCCTTAGGACGCCGGCCCGCAAGGGGGTCGGCTGAGAAGGCAAACAAGATTGCGATGAGAAAAAAATAAGTGCCGTAAGAACTTATTTGCGGCCACGGGGGCTGGCCGGTTTCTTGACCTTGATAGTATCCAGTATCGAGGCACGCGGCTTGGTTTCCAGCGATTTGCGCGCCGTCAGCGAACCCGTCAGCGCATTCGCCCGGGCAGCGCGCGCCGGTGGCTGGGCCGCAACCACCACGCCAGATTTGCCGGCCCGTCCAGCCCGTCCAGCCGGCGCTGCAGCAGGCACAGCAGGGGCTGCCGCATAGCCGCCTGCTTTGCCGCCGCCTTTGCCTTTGGCCGGCGCGGCGCCGCTGTAGGCATTACCGGCCGCTTCGCCGGCCGACCATGCAGGAATCAGGTGGCGCTCGCCGTTGCCGATCAGATCGGCACGGCCCATGGCCACCAGCGCTTCGCGCAGGATAGGCCAGTTCTCCGGGTCCTGATAGCGCAGGAAAGCCTTGTGGGTACGGCGAATCTTGCCGCTGCGGGCGGTTTCCACCACTTCCGAATCGGCCGTGACCTTGTGCAGCGGGTTGCGGCGCGAGTGGTACATGGTGGTCGCCATGGCCATGGGCGTGGGCATGAAGGTCTGCACCTGATCGAGCTTGAAGTTATTCTTCTTCAGCCACAGCGCCAGATTCAGCATGTCCAGATCGGTCGTGCCCGGGTGGGCTGCGATGAAATACGGGATCAGGTACTGCTTCTTGCCCGCTTCCAGCGAGAAACGGTCGAACATTTCCTTGAACTCGTCGTAAGCACCGATGCCGGGCTTCATCATCTTGTTCAGGGTGTTTTCTTCCGTGTGCTCGGGGGCGATTTTCAGCAGACCGCCCACGTGGTGGGTCACCAGTTCTTTCACGTATTCGGGCGAACGCACGGCCAGATCGTAGCGCAGGCCCGAAGAAATCAATATCTTCTTCACGCCCGGAATCGCGCGCGCCTTGCGGTACAGCGCAATCAGCTTGCTGTGGTCGGTGCCGAGATTGACGCAGATGGACGGGAACACGCAGGACAGGCGGCGGCAGGTTTTCTCGATCTCCGGTTCCTTGCAGGACAGCCGGTACATATTCGCGGTCGGGCCGCCCAGATCGGAAATCGTGCCCGTGAAGCCCTTGGTCTTGTCGCGGATGTGCTCGATCTCGCGCAAAATCGACGGCTCGGAACGGCTCTGGATGATGCGGCCTTCGTGCTCGGTAATCGAGCAGAAAGTGCAGCCGCCGAAGCAGCCGCGCATGATGTTGACGGAGAAGCGGATCATTTCCCATGCAGGAATGCGTGCCTTGCCGTAGGACGGGTGTGGTGCACGGGCATAGTTCATGTCGTACACGCCATCCATCTCATCCATGCGCAGCGGCAGTGGCGGCGGGTTCAGCCACACATCGCGTTCACCGTGCGCCTGCACCAGTGCGCGCGCATTGCCGGGATTCGATTCGAGGTGAAACACGCGCGAAGCGTGCGCATACATCACCGGATCGGTGCTCACCGTTTCGAACGAAGGCAGACGCACCACCGTGCGCTGGTGTTTTTCGCGCTCCATGGCCTGACGCTCGGCGCGGCTCATGATGCGGATGGGCTTTTCCACCACCGCCGGAGCGACCGGCGCAGCAGCGGCCGCGGCACCTTCCGTCCCCGCTGCAGGCGTCTCGGCACCGCCATTGCTGGCGCACGAAGGCGTGTTCGGCTGCACCATCAGATAAGGGTCGGGATGGGCATCCACCTTGCCCGGCGTATCGACGCGGGTGCTGTTATGCACGCCCCATTCAGGCGTCGGCAGCCAGCCGCTAGGCACCAGGAAGGCCGTACCGCGCAGGTCGCGTATGGTCTTGATTTCTTCGCCCGCGTTCATGCGGTGGGTCAGGTCCACCAGCGCGCGTTCGGCATTGCCGAAGATCAGCAGGTCGGCCTTGGAATCGACCAGCACGGAGCGGCGCACCTTGTCCGACCAGTAATCGTAATGGGCGATGCGGCGCAGCGAGGCTTCGATAGAACCGATCACCACGGGTATGCCCGGATAAGCTTCGCGCGCGCGCTGGGCATAGGCCGTGACGGCGCGGTCCGGACGTTTATTCGGCTCGGCATTGGCCGTGTAAGCATCTTCCGAGCGGATTTTGCGGTCGGCCGTGTAGCGGTTGACCATGGAATCCATATTGCCCGCCGTGATGCCGTAATACAGGCGCGGCTTGCCCAGCACGCGGAACGCTTCCGCAGAAGTCCAGTCCGGCTGGCTGATGATGCCGACGCGGAAGCCTTGCGCTTCCAACAGACGGCCGACCAACGCCATGCCGAAGCTCGGGTGGTCGATGTAGGCGTCGCCGGTGACCAGGATCACGTCGCACTCGTCCCAGCCGAGCGCGTCCATCTCGGCGCGTGACATCGGCAGGAAAGGCGCAGCAGCAGCGCGGGCAGACCGCTTGGGGACGGTCGCAAATAAATTGGTAGGGGAGTTCATATCGGACGGCATTGTACCGGAAATGCGCCGCCCCCGCTTGCCGTGCAAACGGAAAACCTTTTAGTATTCAAACACTTGGGCATATCAGGCAAGCTGGACAATCCGGCAATGATGTCAGAATGATCTTGCATGCAGGCCGCCGTTTGCTATAAAGGAGGCATCACCTCGCGCGGGAGAATGCCATGCAACGCCGCCTCTACTTTACGCTGCCCGATGCGGGCAGCGCCCGTGCCGTGCTGGACGAGCTGCTGCTGGCACGGGTCAGCATACGCCACATCCACTTTCTGGCCCGTCAGGCCATGGCCGCAGAACTACCCACGCTGGGCCTGCTGGGCCGTACCGACATCGTGCATGGTGCCCAGTTGGGCGCGGCGCTAGGCGCCGTGATCGGTCTAGCCTGCGCCATAGGGCTGGCTTTTTATCCGATCGCGGGCTGGACTGCAGGTACATTCACCATTTTGCTGCTGATGCTGGGCGGCGCCGTGCTCGGTAGCTGGGCCAGCGCCATGAATGCGGCGGCCGTACCGAATACGCGGCTGCGCCGCTTTGCGGCCGCACTGGCACAAGGGCGCGTTCTGCTCATCCTCGATCTGCCGGCTGCCCGGGTCGATGACATCGAAGCCATGATGGCCCAGCGCCACCCTGCTGCCAGCTTTGGCGGCATGGAGCCGCCCGCGCTGGCTTTTCCCTGACGCTGAAGTGCGGGGTTCAGATGCCCATGCTGGAGAGTATATTGCCCAGCTCACGCAAGGCCGGTTCCAGATGAGGGTGTTTGACGGCAAACTTGGCACCGAGTTCCTGCGCGCGCTCGGCCAGACCATAGGTGCTGCTTTCTTCTGCAGCATCGGCTGAGGCGGCAGCATTAGCGGCCAGCAGCTGTTTGATATCGCCATCGAGCTGGGCCAGCAGAGTACGCGATTCCTCGTCCAGCGGGCCGCTCTGGGCCAGATGGCTGTGCAGGGAATTCAGTGTGGCCTTGAGTTTGCTATCCATGTTGCAATCCTAATCGTTGAAGTGGGTGGCGCAATACAGCGCTTCGACGCGCTCGCGCGCCCACGGGGTTTTGCGCAGGAATTTCAGGCTGGATTTGATGCTGGGGTCGCTCATAAAACAGTTGATCGCGATGCGCTGGGCCAGTTGCTCCCAGCCGTAATACGCATGCAGACGGATCAGTATCGCTTCCAGTGTCATGCCCTGCAATTGTTTGCTCATACTTTATCTTACCCATAAAAAAAGGCCGCTGTGCCGATTTTCACATAAATCGGCACAGCGACCCGTGGCAGCAGCGCTGGGCGGCTTATTTTTCCGTCAGGCCGCGACGCTCGAGCAGCGGTTCGACGGTGGCATCACGGCCACGGAACTTGCGGTACATCTGCATGGCATCCATGGTGCCGCCGCGCGACAGCAGCATCTTGCGGAACCAGTCGCCGTTCTTGCGCAGCATGCCGCCTTGCTCGTTGAACCAGTTGACGGTATCGGCATCGAGCTTCTCCGACCACAGGTAGCCGTAATAGCCGGCCGTGTAGCCACCGGCGAAGGTGTGCGAGAAATAGGTGGTGCGGTAGCGCGGTGGCACGGGCGCGTAATCGATGCCGGCCGACTTCAGCGCGTCCGCTTCAAACCCGAGTACATCGCTCGGGATCTGCGCCACACCGAGCTGGTGCCATTTTTGATCCAGTATCGATGCGGCCAGATATTCCGTGGTGCGGAAACCTTCGTTGAATTTCTTCGAAGCGATCACCTTGTCCAGCAATTCCTTGGGCATGGCGGCGCCCGTCTGGTAGTGGGTGGCGTAGTTGGCCAGCACTTCCGGCCAGACCGACCACATCTCGTTGACCTGCGACGGGAATTCGACGAAATCGCGCGGCACGCGGGTGCCGGAGAAGCGCGGATAGGTCACATCGGAGAACATGCCATGCAGCGCATGGCCGAACTCGTGGAACAGCGTGCGCAGTTCGTCGTAGGTCAGCAGCGTGGCTTCGCCATCCTTGGGCTTAGGGATGTTGAGGTGGTTGGCCACTACGGGATGCGTGCCCATCAGCTTGGACTGCGACACATAGGCATTCATCCATGCACCACCGCGCTTGTTGCTGCGTGCGTAGAAGTCGGCCAGGAAGATGGCCAGCTGCTTGCCATTCGCATCGTACACGTCGAACACGCGCACATCGGGATGGTAGACGGGCAGATCCTTGCGTTCCTTGAACGTCAGGCCGTACACCTTGTTGGCGGCGAAGAACACGCCCTTGGTCAGTACGTTGTTGAGCTCGAAGTAGGGGCGCAACTGGTTCTGGTCGAAGTTGAAGCGCTCGGCGCGCACCTTGTCGCTGTAGAACGACCAGTCCTGCGCGGCCAGCTCGAAGCCGCCCTGTTCGCGGTTAATCACCTGCTGGATTTCGGCGCCTTCTTTTTTGGCATTGGCCACGGCAGGGCGGGCGAATTCGGCCAGCATGCGGTTGACGGCCTGCGCATCATGCGCAGTCTGGTCTTCCAGTGCATAGTCGGCATAAGTGGCATAACCGAGCAGCGCGGCCTTCTCGGCGCGCAGCCGCACGAGTTTCAACACCACTTCACGGTTGTCGAACTGGCCACCGTGGCTGCCGCGTTCCAGCGACGCCGCCATCAGGCGTTCGCGCACGGCTCGGTTGGTCAGCACGGCCAGATTGGCCTGCCCCGTGGTGTTCACCACCGGGATCACGAATTTGCCGTCCATGCCGCGCGCCTTGGCCGCCGCCGCAGCTGCGTCGATGGCAGCATCGGACATACCGGCCAGCTCGGCACGGGTATCGACGACCAGTGCCGACGCATTGGCTTCTTCCTGCACGTTCTGGGCAAACGCCGTCTGCAGATTGGCGAGCTGGCCATTCATGCTCTTCAGCTTTTCCTTGTCGGCGGCCGACAGGCGCGCACCGGCCCGCACGAAGTCGGTGTGGTAGCGCTGCAGCAGGTATTTGGCTTCCGCGTCGAGGTGCAGCTTGTCGCGTTTGTCGTACAGCGACTTGATGCGCGCATACAGCTTCTCGTTGAGGCGAATGGCATCGCTGTGCGCGGCCAGCTTGGGCGACAGCTCGCGCTCGAGCGCCTTGAAGCTGTCGTTGGTGTTGGCACCGGACAGATTGCCGAACACCGAGCTCACGCGCGACAGCAGCTGGCCCGATTTTTCCAGCGCCACGATGGTGTTGTCGAAAGTGGCAGGCTGGGGATTGTTGGCGATGGCTTCGATCTCGGCAGCGTTGATGCGCATGCCTTCGGCAAACGCCGGCGCATAGTCTTCGTTCTTGATCTGGTCGAACATCGGGTAGCCGAAAGGCAGTGTGCTGGCCTTGGCGAACGGATTACTGGCGGGCAGCATGGCAGCCGGTTCGGCGGCCTGCGCGGCATTGCACACGATGGCAACGGCAGCAGCGATCATCAGATGACGGTTCATGGTTTTCCTGTTGTAAGTTGTAGGTTTAAGCTGTGCTCGGCGCCGGCTTATTTCAGGCCGCGGCGTTCCAGCAGCGGCTCGATGACGGCATCGCGGCCACGGAAGTTACGGAACAGATTCATTGCATCATCCGTACCGCCGCGCGACAGCAGCTTGTTGCGGTACCAGTCGCCGCTGGCGCGCTTGAGGCCGCCGTTCTGCTTGAACCAGACTTCCGTATCGGCCGTCAGCTTTTCCGACCACAGGTAGGCGTAATAACCTGCCGCATAGCCACCCGAGAAGCTATGCGAGAAATAAGTGGTGCGGTAGCGCGGCGGCACAGGCGCAAAGTCCACCCCCAGATCTTTCAGCGCTTCCGCTTCGAAGCCCAGTACATCGGTCGGAATCTGGGCCGGGGTCAGTTGGTGCCAGCGCTGGTCCAGCAGCGAGGAAGCCAGATATTCGGTGGCGGTAAAGCCGCGGTTGAATTTGCGCGACTCGATGACCTTGTCCAGCAACTCTTTCGGCATCGGTTCGCCCGTCTTGTAATGCTTGGCGTAGTTGGCCAGCACTTCCGGCCACACGGCCCACATTTCATTGGCTTGCGATGGGTATTCCACGAAGTCGCTAGGCACGCTGGTGCCCGAGAAGCGCGGATAGGTCACGTTGGAGAACATGCCATGCAGCGCATGGCCGAATTCGTGGAAGGCGGTAGACACTTCATCATAAGTCAGCAGGGTCGGTTCGCCAGCCGGCGGCTTGGGAATGTTGAGGTGATTGGCCACCACCGGATGACGACCGAGCAGCTTGGATTGCGAGCTGTATTCATTCATCCATGCGCCGCCTTGCTTGTTGCCGCGCGCGTACATGTCGGCGATGAAGATGGCCAGCTGTTTGCCGTTGGCGTCGAACACATCGAACACGCGCACGTCCGGGTTGTACACGGGCAGGTCTTTGCGCTCCTTGAAGGAGATGCCGTACAGCTTGTTGGCGGCAAAGAACACGCCCTTGGTCAGTACGTTATCCAGCTCGAAGTAAGGCTTGATCTGCTTCTCGTCGAAGGCATAGCGCTGGGCGCGCACCTTGTCGGCGTAATAGGCCCAGTCGGCGGCGCCGAGCTGGAAGCTGCCGCCCTCGGCCACCACCATGGCTTGCAGGTCGGCCGCTTCCTTGCGTGCATTGTTCACGGCCGGTTTGGCCAGATCACCGAGCAGCTGGTTGACCGATTTGGTGTCGTGCGCAGTCTGGTCATCGAGTGCATAAGCAGCGAAGTTGGCATAACCGAGCAGGGTGGCTTTTTCAGCGCGCGCCTTGGCGATTTTCAGCACCGTCTCGCGGCTATCGAATTCACCGCCATGGCTACCGCGTGCCAGCGACAGCGCCATCAGCTTTTCACGCACGGCGCGGTTGCTCAGTTCGGCCAGTGCCGGCTGGCCGCTGGTGTTGACGATGGCGACCAGGAATTTGCCATCCTGACCTTTGGCCTTGGCGGCCGCAGCAGCGGCGTCGATGGCGGCCTCGCTCATGCCGGCCAGCTCGTCGCGGCTATCCACGATCAGCGCCGAAGCATTGGCTTCCTTCAGCACGTTCTGGGTGAAGGCGGTCTGCAGGGTGGCGATGCTGGCGTTGAGGTTTTTCAGCTTTTCCTTGTCGGCGTCCGATAGCTGGGCGCCAGCGCGCACGAAGTCCTTGTGATAGCGCTCCAGCAGGTGGCGCGCTTCGGCGTCCAGCTTGAGCTTGACGCGCTGCTGGTACAGGCTGTGCACACGGGCGAACAGCTTGGGGTTGAGGTAAATCGCGTCGCCATGGGCGGCCAGCCTGGCCGACATTTCGCTGTCCACCGCATCCATCTTGTCGTTGGTATTGGCGCCTTGCAGATTGTAGAACACGGTCTGGGTGCGGCTCAGCAGCTCGCCCGATTTTTCCATCGCCACGATGGTGTTCTCAAACGTGGCCGGCTTCGGGTTGCCGGCAATTGCGGCGATTTCTTCCAGCTGGATGCGCATGCCCTCGTTAAACGCCGGTACGAAATGCTCGTCCTTGATCTGGTCAAACACGGGATAGTTGAACGGCAGCTTGCTGGCCGTGGCCAGCGGATTGCCGGCCAGGGTGGCCGGTGCCGCTAGTACAGTCTGGGAAAACGCCAGACCGAGGGCGGCCGCGACGATGAGCATTTGAGGACGGGACATGGGGAACTCTTTCATTAAACGCCGGTGGAAGATGCTGACGCGCAGGCGGAAAGCCGGCAACCGCAGCAGTTGCAAAGGCGATCATAGCAGCGGCTCAGGTCGGCCGTCACGGGCAAAAAATGCTGCACTGCACTTTGTCGGAGAGTTCCCTATTTTTCCAAACAAAGCTTGGCCGCTAGTGGCCTAGCTACGGGATGTGCAGTGCTCAAATGCAACATGGCAGAATTACTGCGGAATTTCCGGCTCCACCAACTGGGCCAGCAGGGCCAGCGATTCCTGCCAGCCCAGATAGCACGCTTCAGGCGGGATCACTTCCGGCACGCCCTGCTGCACCACGGCCATCTCCGTACCGCAGAACACGCTGCGCAGGGCGATCGTGGTCTGCATCTGGCCGGGCAGATTGGGATCATCGAAGCTGGCCGTGTAGATCAGTTTTTCGTTCGGCACCAGTTCCAGATACTCGCCGCCGAAGGCGTGCGTATTGCCACTGGCAAAATGGGTAAAGGACATGCGGTAGCTGCCGCCCACACGCGCATCGAGGCCATGCACCTTGCCGCTAAAGCCATGCGGCGGCAGCCACTTGGCCAGCGCATCGGCATCCAGAAACGCCCGGTAGATACGCTCGGCCGGGGCGCGCATTACGCGGTGCAGCTTGATAGTGTGGGTCATGGTTCTGCTCCTGTGGAATACGGTGGAAGGCCATCAGGCTGCCCCGTGCCACCTGACCGGCGCTGCAGCTTTACGCTACACTGCCAGCCTGATGAAAGCTACAGGACTTATTGATGGAAAACGAAGCTGAACTGCTGGCGACTCTGGCGCAGCAGGAAAACGCATTGCAATTTACCACTTTCAGCAGCGATACGGCGCTCGCGCTGGGCCTGAAAGTGATAGAACTGGCCCGACAGCGGCAGAAAAACGTCACGGTGCAGATTAGCCTGAACGGCAAGCTGGTATTCCAGCATGCCATGCAGGGCTGCACGGCCGATCAGGCCGACTGGATACGGCGCAAGAGCAATGTGGTGCTGCGCTTTGGCCGCAGCTCGTATGCGGTGGGCTGCGACTACCGCCAGCGCGGTGTGGCCTTCGACCAGCAGAAGCATCTGCCGGCGGAAGAGTATGCAGCCTTCGGTGGCGCCTTCCCCATCCTGTTGCGTGGCACGGGCATGATAGGCACGGCCGCCGTTTCCGGCCTGCGTCAGGCCGAGGACCATGCGCTGCTGGTGGAGGCGCTCGAAGCCGTGCTGAACTAGCCCGGCCTAGTAGTGTGGTGGCGGTTCGTGCGCCAGCGGCGCGGCGCCCGCATTGCGCGCCTGATCGCGCACATGCTGCACCAGCAGATTGCATAGCTGCTCGAGCTTGTCGATCTGCTGCTGCTGTTCGTAGACGCGCTGGTTCAGCGCTTCCACCAGATGTTCCTGATGGGCCAGTTTGATTTCTATGTCGATAAATCGGTCTTCAGTGTTGCTCACGGCATGCTCCCGGCTGGAAAGCATGCATTTTACCGGCTCCGCCGCTTCAGGACTTGGCAATCGCCAGCCGCTTGCCGGCGCCAGCTTGGCCACGCCGCTGTAACAGGGTGGGCGCGCTGGCCGCGGCAGCAGCCGCCCCGGCTTCCGGCACATTGTTGGCACCTGCCGAAGCGGGCAACTGGAAGCTGCTGACGGCCTTGAGCAGTTCATGCGCCTGCTCGCGCATGCTTTGCGCCGCCGCTGCCGCCTGTTCCACCAGTGCCGCGTTACGCTGGGTCAGGTCGTCCATTTCCGTGATGGCGCTGTTGACCTCCTCGATACCCTGAGTCTGGCGGCGGCTGGCCACGCTGATGTCATTCATGATTTCCGTCACATGGCGCACCGAGGTCACGATATTGCCCATGGTCTGGCCCGCCGTATCGGCCAGCTTGCTGCCGGTTTCCACCTTGGCCACCGAGTCGTCGATCAAGTCCTTGATTTCGCGCGCAGCCTGCGCCGAGCGCTGCGCCAGCCCGCGCACTTCGGTCGCTACCACGGCAAAGCCGCGCCCCTGCTCGCCGGCACGGGCCGCTTCTACCGCCGCATTCAGCGCCAGAATATTGGTCTGGAAGGCAATCGAATCGATCAGCGAAATAATGTCGACCACGCGCGCCGAACTTTCCTTGATGGAGGCCATGGTGCCCACCATCTGCTCCATCACCTGCCCGCCCTGCACGGCCACATCGGAAGCGGACACCACCAGCTGGTTGGCCTGCTGGGCGTGATCGGCATTCTCGCGCACGGTGTCGGTCAGCTCGTGCATGGAGGCCGCCGTTTCTTCCAGCGAGCTGGCCTGCGATTCCGTGCGGGCCGACAGGTCGGCATTGCCTTGCGCGATTTCGCTGGCTTCCTGGGTAATCGTATGGCCGGCCGTGCGGATATCCGTCAGCAGATGGGTCCAGTTATCGATCACCGTGCTCAGGGCACGCGACAGCGCGCCCATTTCATCGTCGCGCCGCATTTCCACCGGCGTGGCCAGATCGCCGGCCGCCAGCCGCTCGGCAGCGGCGCAGGCATCGGCGATAGGATGCAGCACGGCGCGGGTGATGGCGCCGGTCAGCGCCAGCAGCACCAGCGAGCCTACGCCCATCACAATCAGAATTATCCATACGGCGCGGCTATCGGCCGTCTTGGCGTCCTGCAGCGACAGGTCGGCCTGTTTGTTCAGATTGCCCACCACCTTATCCAGCACGGCGCGCATCTTCTGGTACTGGCTGTCGGCGCTCTGCATGGCGGCCACACCCGTGTTGGCATCCATCGATGCCAGATCGAGCGCCTGTGCGACACCGGCGCGGTAGGCTGCCAGCATGGGCAGGGCTAGCGCTGCCTCGTTGGCACCCGTCATATCCTTGAGCCGGCCAAGCTCGCTGGCGACCTTATCGAGCTCGCCCGAAGTCTGTTTGCCGAAGCTGGCCAGCTCTGCTTCCGTGAGACTGCCGGCAATGGCGATTTTTGCGTAACTTGCAGAATGAATTTGACCCAGCACATTACTTTGCTGGCTGGCCGTTCGCAACGCCACGAAGGTAGTGTCTTTCAAGTCCTGTATGCGGCCCTCGTTATCCTGCATGGAGAAGTACGATACGGTACCGAGGAACATCAGGCAGGCTAATGCCGCTGCTGGCACGACCAGCAATTTATGTGCGATCTTCAAGGTCTATCCATCCAAAACGATGCGCGCCGCAGCGCGGCGCGCAGGCACCAGGAATCAGAGATAAATGCCGCCGCAAACTACCGTATCGTTGAGCTTCTCGCAGTACATCTGCTTGGGCTCGATCTTCTTGTTTTCCGGATTGGTGAACTTGTAGTCCTGCCAGAACGTGCCCTTGGATTTACCCAGTTCGACCCGTTCTTTCACAAAGGCTTTGCCGTCGATATCCTTCAGCTCGATCAGATTCTTGCCCACCATTTTGGCATTGCTGCCATGCGCCAGCACCGTGCCATCGAGCCGGTACACGACGATGTACAGATCATGCAGGATGAACTGCGGCGCCTTGGCAGTGAAGTCGCCATAGGCCTTGGCGTCTCCTTCTTTCTTGATATGCGCCACGGCTTTTTTGACCATGGCTTCGGCATCGGCACGGGTGGCACCACCTTCGGCAGCGTGGAGAGACGGCACCAGCGCGCAAGCAGCCACAGCCAATGCCAGACGGAGGGAAGTAGTCTTTAGCATGATGTCTCTTTTTGTAATGGAATCAGGATGAAAGTTGACGTGCATTAACATTTGCACGACGACTTCATACTAGTCCTGTTCTTCCACCCGTGCACAGACGGCACGGCGAATTGTGTCGGCGCGGCGTGTTTTTACAACATCCGCGCAACACTCAAATCAGCGTTATTTGCGTAAGCGTCATGATTGCTTCAGGACTTGGGTGTAGCCAGCAATTCCTTCATTCTTGCTAGCCGCTCTTTGGGCGTCAGCACTTCGGATTCAGCCGGTACGGCCGTACCCACATCGAGTGCCATTTCCTTGATGAAGCGGGAGGGATCGCAGTGCACCAGTTCGCCGGCGCGCTTGCGCTTCTTGCACCAGCTGATGTGCAGCGTGCGCTGGGCCCGCGTAATGCCCACATACATCAGGCGGCGTTCTTCCTGCACCCGTGCGGCGATCTGCTCGGCCGGCGCGTCAGCATCGCCCTTGTGCGGCAAGATGCCTTCTTCCACGCCCACCAGAAACACGTGGGGATATTCCAGCCCTTTCGACGCATGTAGCGTCGACATGCGCACCGCATCGGGATCTTCGTCCTGCCCTTCCAGCATGGACATCAGGGCCACCATCTGGGTCAGTTCCAGCACATTCTTTTCGTCGCCATCGCGGTCCTTGCCGCCACGGCCCCGTTCCTTGAGCCAGTTGGTGAACTCCAGCACGTTCTGCCATTTGCTCTGGGCCGCGCGCTCGTCGAACATATCGTACAGATAGGATTCGTAGTTGATGGCTTCGAGCAGATCATCGAGCACCTGCGCCGCATTGTCGCCACTGCCACTGGGACCCGGGCGGCTCGCGCGCGATTCCAGATCGTTGATGAAGTTGCAGAACTCGCGCAGCGGACGCAGCTGCTTTTCCGCCAGCAGCGCTTCGATGCCGCCCTTGAACACGGCTTCGAACAGCGAGCACTGCCACTGGCCCGAGAAAGTACCCAGCGTTTCCAGCGTCGACTGGCCCACGCCGCGCCGTGGCGTGGTGACGGCGCGGATGAAGGCCGGATCATCGTCGGTATTGGCCAGCAGGCGCAGATAGCTGATGATGTCCTTGATTTCCGCCTTGTCGAAGAAGCTCTGGCCGCCCGAGATGGTGTAGGGGATGCGCTCCTTGCGCAGGCATTGCTCGATCACGCGCGCCTGATGGTTGCCGCGGTACAGAATGGCGTAGTCGGACCACTTGTTCTTGCGCTCGAAATGGTCGGCCGAAATCATGATGGCCACCTGCTCGGCTTCCTGATCGTCATTGGCCATGCCCAGCACCTTGATCGGCTCGCCCAGCCCGTGCTCGGACCACAGCGATTTCTCGAACAGCTTGGGGTTGTTGCCGATCACGGCATTGGCCGCCTGCAGAATGCGCGTGGTGGAGCGGTAGTTCTGCTCGAGCTTGATCACTGCCAGATCAGGGAAATCCGTCTGCAGGGTTTTCAGGTTTTCCACCGAAGCGCCGCGCCATGCATAGATGGCCTGATCGTCATCGCCCACGGCAGTGAACATGGGCTTCTTGCCCAGCCCCGTCACCATCAGCTTGACCAGCTCGTACTGGCAGGTATTGGTGTCCTGATACTCGTCCATCAGCAGGTAGCGCAGGCGGCGCTGCCATTTGTCGCGGATAGGTTCGTTGTTGCGGAACAGTTCCACCGGCAGGCGGATCAGATCGTCGAAGTCCACCGCCTGATAGGCCGACAGCGTGGCCACATAGCTGGCGTAGATACGCGCCGACTGGGCCTGGTCTTCATCCTTGGCCTGATTCAAGGCCAGCACGGGATCGATCAGGCCATTCTTCCACAGCGAGATATCGGTCTGGATGCGGCGCACGATCTGCTTGTCCGTGGTGATGGCCAGATCCTGGATCAGCGAACCGCAGTCGTCACTGTCGATGATGGAAAAGCGGTCTTTCAATCCCACCCCGTTGGCTTCCTGCCGCAATATCTTCACGCCCAGCGAGTGGAAAGTGGATACGGTCAGCTGCTTGGCCTGACGCGGCTGCTTGAGCAGCTTGGCGATACGTTCCTGCATTTCCAGCGCCGCCTTGTTGGTAAAGGTCAGCGCGGCAATCGTGCGCGGGTCATAGCCGCGGTCCTCGATCAGGTGGGCAATTTTCTGCGTGATCACGCGGGTCTTGCCCGAGCCGGCGCCGGCCAGCACCAGACAGGGGCCGTCCAGATAGGTCACGGCCTCGCTTTGCGGAACATTCAGGCCGAACATGGGGGCTTTGGACATCGGATGGCGCTCTTGCAGGGAAAATCAGAATCGCATTGTAGCAGCCCGCCGGAACGGTCCGGACAAGCTGGGGATACTTGCGTTACCATGCAGGATCGAGGTGCTTGCGCCTGACCTGAAACACAAAGATCATGAAATTCGAACATCTGATAGAAATTAACGACCCGCTCAACCCGCTGCTCGAACCGCTGAGCGTGGAACAACTATGGCGCGGTCTGGTGCTGCGGGCCGAATCGCCGCAGCTATTCATGCCCCATCTCGATGAATGCCTGATCGATGAACGCAACGTGGAAGGCTTGCGCCGCCGTTTGCGCTACGGCGAGCTGGTGGTGGAAGACCGGGTCGAGTTCGAGCCCATGCGGCAGGTGCGCTATCTGATCGCGGCACAAGGTGAAATCAGCGCTTCCAGCCTGATCATGAGTATCGAAAGCCCGACCGAGGGTGCGCTGTTCGTGCGCTTCCAGTACGACGATGGCCACGATGCCGCCACCGATGCGGCCAACAGCATGTATGACGATTACCGCCGCTCGGCCTACCATGCGGCCGATCTCGATACCATCCGCGTGCTGCGCGATATGGCCGAGCAGGGCCGGCTCGATTCGCTGCTGAACTGATCAGGCGGCCGCGCGCCCGCCCCACACCTGTTCCATGCGCAGCGGTGGCGCCTGCAGGGCCGCCGCCTGAGCCATGGTGAGCGCATCTCGGATGCCGTGCACGCCGGTACGCGTGTCGCGCGGCTGGCTGCGTGCCAGCGGGCCGCTACGCGGGCACAGCACGGTTTCCACTTGCGGCGTGGTCGATTGCAGGCCGCGCCGTGCCACCACTGCCACTTCCCCATTCAGCAGCCGCACATAGGTGCCCACCGGATAGATGCCTAGCGCGCGGATCAGCATGGGCGCCAGATTGCCGTCGACCGTGACATTGGCATCGAGCAGCAGATCGCGCAGGGCCAGATTCGGTGCCATGGTCTTGCGGTAGGCGCGCTCGCTGACGCGTGCGCAATAGCGGTCGGCCAGCGCCAGCAGCCGTGCCAGCGGCGGGATCTGGGCGCCCGCTTTGCGCAGCGGATAGCCGCTGCCATCTTCGTTCTCGTGGTGGTGCAGCACGCATTCCAGCCAGCGGGCATCGTCGATGCCGGCCGCGCGCAGCAATTGCACGCCGCGCTCGCAATGATGCAGCACCATGGCGCGGTCGCTGCTGCACAGCTCCTCGCTGCATTCCTGCAGGCGCTGGTGCTGGGCCAGCATGCCCACATTCATGGTCAGGGCTGCCAGCGTCAGGCTGCGCACCTCCGGTTGCGCCAGCTGGCGCGCCTGTCCCAGCAGATGGACGATGATGGCGCTGTTCAGGCTGTGACGTATGCTGTAGGGCAGGCTTTGCTGGTTGTGCAGGATGGCTGCCACGGCCACATCGGTGTCGACTGCCACCGCCTTGGCCACCAGACCGGCGACCATTTCCAGCCGTACCAGCACATCATGCGGCGCCGTGCCCTGCTCGATCAGAGGCAACAGGGCGGCCAGCTGCTGGCCGGCGGCATTGAGTTTGCGCACGGCCGAAGCAGGCACGCTGCTCTGGCCGCTGTAATCCTCGTACACGCCCTGCGCCACCAGCGAACTGATCTGGCTCACGCTGGCCAGCATATGGCCTTTGCGTACCATTAAGTCGCCATTTTCACCGTACACATTCCATGGCATGGGCATGCCCAGATGCAGATCGGCCGCCGTCACTTTACGTATATTCATTGCTGTTAATAGAAAGCCACCTTGCCTGCAGCATACGACGTTTTTTAGTGACAATGTGTGAGAATGTTGTATTTTTGCACTATATTTCACCGCAGTGGGGCGAACTGATGGGCCGCCCTGTGGCGTCGCAGTGCAACAGGCAAACACTGAATTCATGTACGTAGGCGGCAACTAGTATTAGTATCGCTTATCGTTTTCATTTTTTATAAGTGCAGCTTATGGGGACTCTGGATTACCGTGCGCTGGCCGTACTCGATGCTGTCGTCAGTCAGGGCAGTTTCGAAAAAGCTGCACTGGCGCTGGGCATCAGCCAGTCGGCCGTATCGCAACGCATCAAGGCGCTTGAAGATACGGCTGGCCGCCTGCTGATCATCCGTGGCCAGCCTGCCGTACCGACGGGGCTGGGCATGCGGCTGGTATCGCACCATCGCAGTGTGCGCCTGATGGAAGCCGCACTCGACATTGATCTGGGCCACAGCACCAGCATGCCGGAAATTGCGCTGGCAGTGGATAGCGCCAGCCTGAGCACATGGTTTCCCCTCTGCTTGCAGCCGCTGCTGGCGCCGCCCCGCTGCCAGCTCAAAATCCACAGCGCAGCGCGCGAGCAGGCGCTGCAGCTAGTGCAGCAAGGTGGCGTGTTCGGCGCCATCATTCCCGCCAGCCACGGCGCGCTGCCGGCCAGCGGTGCCGACGTCACGCCACTGGGCAAGCTGCGCTACGTCTGCGTGGCCACGCCGGCGTTTGCCGCCCACTGGTTCGGTGACGGCTTTTCCATCGAAGCGGCGCGGCTGGCGCCAGCCATCGTCAGCGACGCCGAGCTGATGGCCGGCTATCTGCACCAGACGCTGGGCCTGCAGGGCAGTTATCCGCACCACAGCATGCCGCCCTCGGCTGCCAGCGCGAAATGCCTGTATGGCAGCCTGGGCTACGGCCTGATGCCGCTGCTGCAGGTATCCGCTGCACTGGCGGCGGAGCGTCTGGTGGAACTGACGCCGGGCCAGCCCGTCGATGTGGCGCTGGAATGGCATGCCTGGAATCTGGATACGCCGTTCACGCGTGCCCTCAGCGAGCAGATCATCAGCACCGCCAGGCGCTACCTGCTGCAGTAAAACCGGCTCAGATATCCACCGGATCGACTTCGAGCGACCACTTGACGCGGGTTTTCACCGTGCGCAGCAGGTGCAGCCACTCCTTGAGGAAAGCCTGCAGCAGCGGGCGCGAGGCCGCTTCCAGCAGCAACTGGGCACGGTCGACGTTGTGCACGCGCGTCATGCTCATGGGGATGGGGTCGTGCAGCGTGACGTCGGGGTGGGCCAGCAGATCGCGCGCCTGCGACAGGAATTCGACGGCCGTGGCCAGCTCCGGCGCTTCGGCGCGCAGCAGCGCCTGATACAGGAAGGGCGGCAAGGCGGCCTGCTGGCGTTCTTCCAGCAGGGCCGTGGCGAAATTATCGTAGTCATGCCGCACCACCGAGCCATACAGCGGATGCTGGGGATAACGGGTCTGGATCAGCACTTCACTGACGCTACCGTCCGCGCTCTGGCCTGCCCGCCCGGCCCGTCCGGCCACCTGCATTAGCTGGGCAAACAGGCGTTCGCTGGCGCGGTAATCCTGCGAGAACAGCGCCGTGTCGGGATTCAGGATGCCGACCAGCGTGAGGTTTTTGAAATCATGGCCCTTGGCCACCATCTGGGTGCCGATCAGGATATCCACTTCGCCTCTGTGCACGCTGTCGAACGCGGCCTGCGCGCTGCCCTTGCGCCGCGTTGAATCGGCATCGATGCGCAATATGCGCGCGTCAGGGAACAGTTGCTGCAAGCCTTCTTCCACCCGCTGGGTACCGCGTCCCAGCGGCTGCAGGTCGACATTGCCGCAATCGGGGCAGTGGCGGGGAATGCGCATCTCGAGGCTGCAATGGTGGCAGCGCAGCCGGTGCTCGGGCCGGTGCAGCACCATATAGGCCGTGCAGCGGTGACAGTTACTGATCCAGCCGCAGGCTTCGCAGCAGATCACGGGCGCATAGCCGCGCCGGTTGAGGAACAGCAGCGACTGTTCGCCGCGCTCCATGCGCAGGCGCAGCGCCGCCACCAGCGCCGACGTCAGGCCATCGTGCGGCTTGTCACGCTCCATGTCGAGCAGGCTGATACGGGGCAGCACGGCATTCTGCACGGCGCGCTCGCGCAGCGTCAGCAAGCGGTAGCGGCCCGACTGGGCATGCTGCCAGCTTTCCAGCGACGGCGTGGCGGAACCGAGCACGATGGGAATATCGAGCTGGCGCGCACGCCACACGGCCAGATCGCGCGCCGAATAGCGCAGCCCTTCCTGCTGTTTGTAGGACGGGTCATGCTCTTCGTCGATCACGATCAGCTTGAGCGCGGGCAGCGACGCGAGGATGGCCAGCCGCGTACCCAACACAATGCGGGCGCGGCCCTGATGGGCGGCCAGCCAGTGCAGCATGCGCTCGCCTTCGGACAAGCTGCTGTGCAGGGTGGCCAGCATCACGCCGGGGAAACGCGCGCGGATATTACCTTCCAACTGGGGCGTCAAATTAATTTCCGGCACCAGTATCAAAATCTGGCCGTCGGGCTCGCGCGCCAGCACTTGCGCACAGGCCTGCAGATAGACTTCCGTCTTACCGCTACCCGTGACCCCGTGCAGCAGCGTCGGCAGATAACCGTGTGCGCCGCCTATGGCATCGGCCGCCTGCTGCTGGGCCGGATTCAGCGCCGGCACATTGAGCGGCGTGCCGTCATGCGCGGTATCGAGCTTGGCGAGTTTCTTCAGAGCACGGTCAAGTGCCACCGTGGTGGGCAGACGGGTATTCTTGGGCAGGCCGGGCAGCGCCACTTCACCGAGCGGGCGCTGATAATAGTCGGCCGCAAAGCCGGCCAGCGCCAGCCATTGGGGCGACAGGGGACTGAGCTGGCTGCGCACGGCCAGCGCATCCTTGAGCTTGTCTTCAGGCACGTCGCTGTTGTCCGCCACGCCCACAATCAGGCCCGCCACTTCGCGCCGGCCAAATGGCACGAGCGCCAGTTGTCCGACCTGTGGCCGGTCTGCCGCAGCGCAGGGCCAGCGGTAATCGAACACGGCATGCAGCGGCGTATCGAGCACTATCTGCAAGATGCAATGGTTTAACAGACCAGACATAGCTCCCGTTACAGTAGCGTTGCTGCGGTTCGGGAGCCTCGCCAGACCCACACCACTTCAACTATTTGATGTATCCACAGTTTTTGTGGATAACTTTGTGGACAAAGGAATCTTAATCCCCAGAAACGTGCACAGACAAGCTTGATGCCCCGTAAACTGGCTAAAAATTCACAATTATTTTTATTTAAAATCAAGCACTTATAAAATGCTTCCTAGGAGAGAAAAAATCACCGCTGTGACGTCTCTACTGTGCATAAGTGCCGAATTTAGAAAAAATTTTTTGCCGAAATCAAGCACTTTTTGCGCAGGGTGAAGCAATACTGCACAGCAGCATAAGGCTGCGCTGCCGGCGAATTCTACACATGCCTCAACGACAAGGTTTGTGCTCTCACAACTTCTTCGAAGTCATCGTATCACTGCCTAAAAATCGTGCAATGCAACATGAACTTCAGGAAAAATCACAACATTATGGCTAAGTCACGGTTTACTAAGTACTTTTATTTTTTATCCACAGTTTTTGTGGATAACTTTGTGGACAATGAACAAATAAACCAGTTGAAGTTCCATTTCCGAGTTTACGACTTGCTAAAAGTTACTTAGAGGTAAATAAATTTATTCGTTTAAAATCATGAACTTAGCGAAAGCATCCCAGTAGAAAGTTATACAGTGCTGGATATTTCCACAGCTGAAAAAAATGTGTATAAGTCGCTACGGATTTCTTCTATACACCAATGAAAAAGGGCACGTTTCCTCACGAAACGTGCCCTCTGTTAGCAAACTACCTTAGGCGCGCTGGGCTTTGCTGTAGCTGTGGACAGTTTCCACCATGGCCGCCACATTTTCCGGCGCGGTGAACTGGGAAATGCCATGGCCCAGATTGAATACGTGGCCGTGGCCGGCCGACGGCTTGCCGTAGGCATCCAGCACCTTGCGCACTTCGGCCTGCACCTGCTCCGGGCTGGCCAGCAGGATGGCCGGGTCCAGATTGCCCTGCAGGGCCACCTTGTCGCCTACCTGCTGGCGTGCCTTGGTCAGATTGACGGTCCAGTCCAGACCGACGGCATCGGCGCCGATGTCGGCGATCTGCTCTATCCACAGGCCGCCGCCCTTGGTGAACACGATGGCCGGTATCTTCACGCCGTCTTTTTCGCGCTTCAGCTGCGACACCACCTGCTGCATGTACTGCAGCGAGAATTCCTGATAAGCGCCATCGGCCAGTGCACCGCCCCACGAATCGAAGATCATCACGGCCTGTGCGCCTGCGTCGATCTGGGCGTTCAGGTAGTCGGCCACCGACTTGGCGTTGATGCGCAGGATGTGGTGCATCAGTTCCGGACGGTTGTACAGCATCTTCTTGATGGTGTGGAACTCGCGCGAGCCCTGGCCTTCTACCATGTAGCAAGCCAGCGTCCATGGGCTGCCGGAGAAGCCGATCAGCGGCACGCGGCCATTGAGTTCCGTACGGATCTGGGTCACGGCCTTGAACACGTAGTCGAGCGAGCCTTCGGCCGGTTCGCGCAGGGCCATCACGTCGGCTTCGGTTTTCAGCGGACGCTGGAACTTCGGCCCTTCGCCTTCGACGAAGTACAGGCCCAGACCCATGGCGTCCGGCACCGTCAGAATGTCGGAGAACAGGATGGCAGCATCGAGCGGATAGCGGTCAATAGGCTGCAGCGTGACTTCGGTAGCGTAGTCGGAATTGGTGGCCAGACCCATGAAGGAGCCGGCTTTCTGGCGCGTGGCGCGGTATTCAGGCAGGTAGCGCCCCGCCTGACGCATCAGCCACACAGGCGTGTAATCGGTCGGCTGGCGCAACAACGCGCGCAAGAAGTTGTCATTCTGGAGCGGGGCAAATTGTGGCATGGGTAGCAATCGAAAGCGGTGAAACGGCTATTATGACATCCCGCGCGGGCTTTTTTGCTGGATGATCGTCGCGCGATTCACTATCATGCCTAGCACCGTGCAATTCCCCCTCCCGGAGACCCCATGAGCAACACTATCCTCCCCGTCGCGCCTGTCATACCATTCGGCGCATGGCCATCGACGATCAGCGCCGCACAGGTGGCGGCAGGGGCGACGCCGCTCTCGGGCCTGATGCTGGGCGGGGCCGATGGTTGCGATATTTTCTGGCTGGCGGGACGCGCAGCGCAGGCCGGGCGCAGCACGCTGCTGCGCTACCACGGCGTGCACGAGGAAGAAATCACCGCCATGCCCTACAACGTGCGCAGCCGCGTGCACGAATATGGCGGCGGCGCCTATGCCGTCGATAGCGACACCGTGTATTTCTCCCATTTCGCCGATAACCGCCTGTACCGACTTGATCTGACAGCAGATACGCCAGAACCACAGGTGATCACGGCCGCCGGCAGCCAGCGCTTTGCCGATCTGGCCATAGACCGTCAGCGCGCCCGCCTGATCGCCGTGCGCGAACTGCACGGCGACGACCACGGCCAGCCACACAACACTCTCTGCGCCATCCACGCCGACGGCAGCGAACAGGTGCTGGTGCAGGGCGCCGATTTCTATTCTTCGCCGCGCGTGGCGCCCGATGGCAGCGCGCTGGCCTGGCTAAGCTGGGATCACCCCGACATGCCATGGCAGGGCACCTCCCTGTGGCTGGCCGCCATCGCTGCAGACGGCACACTGGGTGAGCCGCGCCGTATTGCGGGCAGCCGCGAAGAATCGGTCTGCCAGCCTGAATGGTCGCCGGATGGCCTGCTGCACTTCGTCTCCGACCGCAGCGGCTGGTGGAATCTGTACCGCCTGTGTCGCGACGGCCAGCGCACCGAGGGCCTGTGCCCGATGGAGGCCGAATTCGCCACCCCGCACTGGACCTTCGGTAACAGCATGTATGGCTTCCGCTCGGCCAGCGAAATCATTTGCACCTATATCGTCAAAGGCGTCAGCCATCTGGCACGCCTGCTGCCCGCCAGCGGCAAGCTCGAAGCCATCGCCAACCCGTACGCGGAAATCCGCGAGCTGCGCGTGGCAGCAGGCTATATCGTCATGCTGGCCGGCAGCCCCACCATCCCGCTGGAACTGGCGCGCATCGATTTCACCGAGGAAGGGGTGGAAATTCTCGCGCAGTCCATCGCCGAACTGCCGGACGAAGCCTGCCTGTCCATCCCTACCAGCATCAGCTACCCGAGCGCTAACGGGCGCACCGCACATGCCTTCTTCTACCCGCCATGCAATCCGGCCGTGCAGGCGCCGGCAGGCAGCAAGCCGCCCGTCATCGTCATCGGCCACGGCGGCCCCACCGGCATGACGGTGAATACGCTCAAGCTGGCCACCCAGTACTGGACCAGCCGCGGCTTCGGCGTGCTCGATGTGAATTATGGCGGCAGCACGGGCTTTGGCCGCGCCTACCGCGACCTGCTCAAAGGCCAGTGGGGCATCATCGATGTGGAGGACTGCGTGGCCGGTGCCCAGGCACTGGTCGCACGCGGACTGGCGGACGAACAACGCCTGATCATCCGCGGCAGCAGCGCGGGCGGGCTGACGACGCTGTGCGCGCTGACCTTCCACGACACCTTCAAGCTGGGCGCCAGCTACTACGGCGTGTCCGATCTGGCCGGCCTCGATGCGGATTCGCACAAATTCGAATCGCACTACAACGAATACCTGATTGCGCCACAACCGGCTGCGGCCGAACTGTACAAGGCACGCTCGCCCATCCATCACACGGACAAGCTGTCCTGCCCGATGATTTTCTTCCAGGGGCTGGACGACAAAGTGGTGCCGCCCAAGCAGTCGGAAATGATGGTGCAGGCGCTCAAGGCGCGTGGCGTGCCCGTCGCCTACGTGGCGCTGGAGGGCGAAGGCCACGGCTTCCGCAAGGCCGATACCATCATCCGCACGCTGGAAGCGGAGCTGTACTTCTACCAGCACATGTTCGGCCTGCACGATGCTACAGCCAGTGCGCCCGTACTGATCGATAACCTGCCGGACTAAGCCTGCATGAGTGATTCCATGCTGCTGGACGAATTCGCTGCGCTGGCGCCGCACGAGCAGATGATACTGGCGCAACTGGCGCTGATAGGCGAACCGGTAGGCCGCACCGCCTTGCTCGACCAGCTAGACTCGGCGCGGGTGCTCGATGCAGCGTGCCGTCCGCTCACCGTGGCCAGTCTGGATCAGGCTATGCAGAAGCTGGAACGGCTGGCCTTCATCAGCGTGGTGGTCGGGCGCGGCTTTGTCTGCAACCCGAAGCTGCGCTGGCCCGCGCTGCGCGCCGCGATAGACCAGCACATGCTGGACGACCTGTGCCGCGCCTACGAAACACTGGCGCCGCTGCGCCAGACCTGGAACAGCATGGAGCCGCGCAGCTACCGCGCCGGCATTGCGCGCCTGCGCATGGGCTATCTGCGCGGCCACACGCCGCAGCAGATCCAGCCCGTGCTGACCTTTTGTCTGGGCAGCTACGAAGCTGCGCAGCTACACCCCATACTGGAAATCTTCGGCCGACCATTCGAGCCAGAGATGCTGGCACAAGTGCACCCGCTGCTGCGCGACGATGTGCTGGAAGTGCTGCTGCAAGCAGCCCAGTATGCGCCAGCTACCGCGCCCACTATCCGCCTGTACTGCCAGCAGCACCAGCAAAATCGGCAGGCCGCTGGCGACGACATCAGCATGGAGCTGCGCATGGCGCTGGCCGAAGATGCCATCCTGTGCGGCCATTGCGACGAGGCCGAGCGCTATCTGGCCGGTACGGAAGGCTGGCAAAGCCAGTATCTGGCGGCCAGCGTACGCCTGCTGCGCGGCGATACCGGCGCGGCGCTGGCTGGCTATGAAGCGGCACTCAAAATCCTGCGGCGCGAAACGGGCAAACGCACGCGTTTGTTCAGCGGCATGGGCAGCTATCTCTACATGCTGGCCCTGCTGCGCAGCGACGACGCCAAGCACCGCAAGGCCGCCAGCGCCTATCTGGAACTGGCCGTACGCGCAGGGCACAACCACGACAGCGCGATTCACCAGCAGATCGATCTGTTGCGCCAGATCCGCGCCGGTACGCTGCCGGCCGAAGCGGCCGCCACACTGGCATGGGGCAACCAGCTACAGACGCAGGTGTTCCAGTGCCTGCTGTACTTCTGGCTCTCGCTGCCGCAACTGGCCGAGCGCCGCGCCGAAATGGAAGATGCACTGGCCGCAGCGGAAGCGGCAGGCTATCTGCTGCTGGCCGGTCAGCTAGCCAGCCTGCTCGGTGCACTGGGCGACCGCACGCGTCAACAGCAGGCGCAGGCGCTGCGTGCGCAACTGGGGTTGTGCGATCTCTCCGTCTGGTTCGAGCGGCAGGAGGCGTGGCAACGCCAACTTACTGCGCTGATCAATCTGCAGCAACCGGCCAGCGCCGACAGCAGCAGTGGCGCAGCACGACTCGCATGGCTGCTGCGCTATGACAACCGCTACGGTCTGCATGAAATCAGCGCGGTAGAACAGAAGCGCGACGCGCGCGGCGCATGGAGTAAAGGCCGCGCCGTCAGCCTGAAACGGCTGCGCTTCGAATCCGAACAGTTCGAGTACCTGACGCCGCAGGACATACGCGCAGCGGAAGCCATCTCGGTCGCCCACCGCAACTACCACGCGAGCGGCCTCAGTTACGAAGTCGATCCGCAGCGCGCCGCGCCGCTGCTGGTAGGCCACCCGCTGCTGTTCTGGGCCGACGCGCCGGACACGCGGGTAGAACTGCTGGCCGGTGCACCGGAACTGCTGATCACCAAACAGGCCGGCAGCCTGGAACTGCGGCTGCAGCCGCCGATACCCGACGATAGCGCGCTGGTCATCATCAGCCGCGAGACGCCTAACCGCCTGCGCGTCATCAGCATCCTCGACGAACACCGCCGCATCGCTGCCATCGTCGGCACCGGGCTGGTGGTGCCGGCACGCGCCGAAGCGCAAGTACTGGAAGCCATCAGCGCCATGTCCAGCATGGTCACGGTACAGTCGGAAATCGGCGGCGCCGCACCCGACATGCAGCAAGTGCCAGCCGATACGCGGCTGCACCTGCACCTGCTGCCTTATCAGCACGGCCTCAAGCTGCAGATACTGGTGCGGCCACT
Source organism: Pseudoduganella danionis (assembly GCF_009720775.1). GTDB lineage: Bacteria > Pseudomonadota > Gammaproteobacteria > Burkholderiales > Burkholderiaceae_D > Rugamonas > Rugamonas danionis. The sequence continues at coordinate 429,076 of NZ_WNKW01000004.1, read as the reverse complement.
GGCCAATGGCGCCTACTACGCGCCCGGCGCCGGTGCCGCCAATGTGATCGCGGAAATCGATGGCAAACCGGCCCGCGCCACGCGCGCACTGGCCGATGAAAAGGAAGCCGAACGCCAGCTGATCGAACGCTGCCCTGTGCTGGGAGAAGCCGAGCAGGATCACGATGAATGGCTGCTCGGTCAGCCGGCCCTGTGTCTGCAACTGCTGGCCGAGCTGCAGGAACTGCCGGCCGACACACTGGTGCTGGCATGGCCGGACGGCCAGCCATTCGCGCTGACGGCGCAGGCCAGTACGCGCCAGCTACGCCTCGCCATCAAGAGCAACAAGGACTGGTTTGCCGCCAGCGGTGAACTGAAGGTGGCGGAAGATCAGGTGATCGATCTGAAAACCCTGCTGGAACTGATGCGCAATAGCCAGAGCCGCTTTGTCGAACTGTCGGCAGGCCGCTATCTGGCGCTGACCGATGCGCTGCACCGCCGCCTGCAGCAAGTGGCGGCCTATGGCGAACTGCATGGCGATGGCGTACGCCTGCACCCGCTGGCCGCCTTCTCGCTGGAAGAACTGGCCAGCGAAGTGGGCACGCTGAAGTCGGACAAGCGCTGGAAGCAGCATCTGGAACAGATGGCGGCGCAGGCCGCGTTCCAGCCGCAACTGCCGTCTACCCTGCAGGCGGAATTGCGCGACTACCAGCTGGAAGGCTACAACTGGCTGGCGCGGCTGGCCCACTGGGGCGTGGGCGCCTGTCTGGCCGACGATATGGGCTTGGGCAAAACGCTGCAGGCACTGGCGCTGATCCTGTCGCGCGCACCGCAGGGGCCGACATTAGTCGTCGCGCCAACCAGCGTCTGCCTGAACTGGATCAGCGAAGCGGCACGCTTTGCACCCACGCTCAAGGTCCACCAGTTCGGCATTGGGGACCGTGCCGCCATGCTGGGCGACTTGCAGCCCTACGACGTGGTAGTGACCAGCTACGGCCTGCTGCAGCTGGAAGCGGCCCGCTTCACTGGCGTGCAGTGGCATACCATCGTGCTCGATGAAGCGCAGGCCATCAAGAACGGCGCTACCAAGCGCTCGCAGGCCGTGATGGCACTAAAGGGCGATTTCCGCATGGTGGCCACCGGCACGCCGCTGGAAAACCATCTGGGCGAATTGTGGAACCTGTTCCGCTTCATCAATCCCGGCTTGCTTGGTAATCTGGACCAGTTCAATCTGCGCTTTGCCGGCCCGATCGAGCGCCAGCAGGATCACCGCGCCGAAGTGGGCGCACGCAAACGTCTGCGCCGCCTGATCCAGCCATTCATGCTGCGCCGGACCAAGGCGCAGGTGCTCAGCGAACTGCCGGCCCGCACGGAGATCACGCTGGAAGTCGATCTGTCGCCGGAAGAAGCCACGCTATACGAATCGCTACGCCGCGCTGCGCTGGAAAAGCTGGAACAGGTAGAAGGACCGGCCGAGAAGAAGTCCATGCAGATACTGGCCGAAATCATGAAGCTGCGGCGCGCCTGCTGCAACCCACAACTGGTGGCGCCGGAACTGGGGCTGGCCAGCAGCAAGCTGGCCGCGTTCTCGCGCCTGTTGCTGGGCTTACTGGAAAACCGCCACAAGGTGCTGGTGTTCAGCCAGTTTGTCGACCATCTGGCGCTGATCCGCGCCCATCTGGATCAGCAGAACATCGCCTACCAGTATCTGGATGGTGCCACACCCATGGCCGAGCGCAAGAAACGCGTCGATTTATTCCAGTCGGGTCAGGGCGAAGTCTTCCTGATCAGCTTAAAAGCGGGCGGCGTAGGCATTAACCTGACGGCGGCTGACTACGTGATCCACATGGACCCCTGGTGGAATCCGGCCGTGGAAGATCAGGCCTCGGACCGTGCCCACCGCATGGGCCAGCAGCGCCCTGTCACCATTTACCGGCTGGTGGCGCGCCATACCATCGAGGAAGGCATCGTTGAGCTGCACCAGCATAAGCGCGATCTGGCCGATAGCTTGCTGGAAGGCGCCGATGTGTCAGGCCGTATGTCCGCCAGCGAGATGCTGGCCATGCTGCAGGAAGGCTTGCGCCGCTAATCTCTCCCTAGCAATCAAGTAGCGCTGCCGTTACAAACGGAAGCGCGCAAACAGGCGATTTAATGATAATCTCCTCCGCTTCGGTCCGGTACCCACCCGGGCCTATTTAGACAAGGCTGTTCACGATGATTAAAACCAAGATTGCGCTAGCTGTATTGATGACGACGCTCGCCGTCGCACCGGCCAGCGCCAGCAAGCACCACAAGGATACGGAAGAAACCAGCAGCAGTGGCAAGCACCACAAGAGCTCAGGTAAAAGCAGCCATAGCAGCAAAGGCAGCGAAAAAAGCAGCACCAAAAGTAGCAGCAAGGGCAGCAGCAAAAGTAGCAAATCCAAAAGCGGCAAGAGCAGCAAGGACAGCGGCAGCAAAACTAGCAAGAGCAGCAAACACGGCAAGGATAAGCATGCCAGCACCGGCAAGGCGCTGGTAGCAGGTGCCGCTGTTGCCACGCCGGCATCGCTGAAACTGGTGGCACCGGAAAGCTACCGTGACCGCAACTTCAACAGCCTGAGTAACCAGTTCCTCAACGCGCTCTGGCGTCTGGATTCGGAAAGCGCCGTGTATGCGGGCAAGTACGATACGGCCGCGACGCTGGCCATCCCCGACAAGGCCGGGCAGGCGCGCGCGCTGGCCTTCATCGATGAATGGAAGATGAAGTTCGCCGCCGTCGAGGCCAACAAGCTGGCGCTCAAGCAGCGCACGGATCTGGCCCTGCTGATGAACAAGCTCGAGAGCGACCGCTTCCGCCTGACCACCCTCAAGGAATGGGAATGGAATCCGGCCAGCTACAACGTGGCCGGCCCTATCGACCTGATCCTCAACACGGAATACGCGGCCCAACCGCAGCGCCTGCGCACCCTGCTCAAGCGTATCGCCAGCATTCCGGCCTATTACGAAGCGGCGCGCGCCAACATCGTCAACCCGACGCGCGAACATACGCGTCTGGCCATCGCACAGGCGCCCGGCATCCAGACCTTGCTGACGGAAGTGGACAAGGCGGCGCAGGCCTCCATCCTCACACCGGTGGAAAAGCAGCTCTACACCCAGCGCATCAATGCGGCGCTGACGGCCATCGATGGCTATGTGGCCTTCCTGACCGAGCTGGATAAACAGTCTGATAGCACGGGCCGCCGCAGCTTCCGTCTGGGTAAGGAACTGTACGAACAGAAGTTCGCCTTCGATATCCAGTCGGCCAGCACGGCCGAGGAAACTTACCAGAAGGCGCTGGCAGCACGGGAAGAGCTGCTGTCGAATATGAGCCGGATTACGGATGAGCTGTGGGAACGCTATCTGGGCGCGACGCCGCGTCCGGCCGACCGCTATGGCCGCATCGGCATGATGATAGACAAGCTGTCCGAGCGCCATGTCGCGCGCGACGACTTCGTGAAGGAAATCCGCCGTCAGGTGCCGCTGCTGCAGGACTGGGTGATCAGCCATGATCTGCTCACACTCGATCCGAGCAAGCCGCTGGAAGTGCGCGCCACGCCCGCCTATGCGGCCGGTGTGGCCGGTGCCAGCATCGATGCGCCTGGCCCTTACCGTCCGCAGGACAAGACTTATTACAACGTCACTCCGCTCGATGGCGCCACGGCAGAACAGGCCGAAAGCAGCCTGCGCGAGTACAACTACTGGATATTGCAGATCCTGAATATCCACGAAGCCATCCCCGGCCATTACGCCCAACTGGTCTATGCCAACCGTTCGCCATCCATCGTCAAATCCATCTTCGGCAATGGCGCCATGGTGGAGGGCTGGGCCGTGTACGGCGAGCGCATGATGCTGGAATCGGGCTATGGCGAGAATTCGCCGGAAATGTGGCTGATGTATTCGAAGTGGAACCTGCGCAGCGTGACCAACACCATCCTCGATTACAGCGTGCACGTGCTGGGCATGACGGAGCAGCAGGCGCTGGACCTGCTGACCCGTCAGGCATTCCAGACGCGTAGCGAAGCGGTGGAAAAATGGCATCGCGTGCAGGTCTCGTCGGTGCAGCTAACCAGCTACTTCAGCGGCTACAGCGAAATCATGGAACTGCGCGAGCAGCGCAAGCAGGCGCTCGGCAGCAAGTTCAACCTGAAAGACTTCCACGAGCAGTTCCTCAGCTACGGCAGCGCGCCCGTACGCGTCATCAAAGGGCTGATGAACCAGTAAGCCTGCGGCTGGGTGCGGCACGCTTGCGTGCCCGCAAACAGCACCGCCCCTGATTCGATACGATGGGGAACTGGCAGCGGGAATCGCCAGTTCTGCTAGCATGCGATCAGGGAGCGGTAATGAATATGCCCATCCATTTCAATACGCTGGAATATGCACGCAAGCTGGGTGACGCCGGCGTGCCGTCCGATCAGGCCGAAGCGCAAGCTCAGGCGCTGGCCGAAGTCCTGCACGACACCACCGTCACGCCCGCCGACCTGCTGTTGCTCAAAACCGATCTGCTGGCGCGCATCGACATCCTACGCAATGAAATGCAGGCCCAGCTTGGTGCGCTACGCACCGAAATGCAGACGCAGATTGCAGCCTTACGTGCTGAAATGCAAGCGGAGATCGCCACCTTGCGCGCTGAAATGCGTGCAGAAATCGCAGCTTTGCGCGCTGAAATGCGGGCGGAGATCGCGACTTTGCGTAGCGAAATGCTGGCGATGCTAGGCGCCTTGCATAAAGACCTGCAAGGTCAGATAAATGGTCTGCATGGCGAAGTGGATGGCCTGCGTAATGAAGTGGCAAGCCTGCATGGCCAATTGGATAGTCTGCGTAGCGAAGTGGCCGACCTGCGTAACCAAGTGGCGAGCCTGCGTAAAGAAGTGGCCGACCTGCGTAACGAAGTGAATGAGATATGCAGAGAAATGGAGGCCCTGCGCAAGGAAATGCATGAGCAACTGCATGCGTTGCGGCAGGAAATCAATGGCAAACTGGAAGTGCTTAGCGCTCGAATCGAACGCCTCGGGCAGCGTTCCAAGGTACTTTTCTGGCTGGTCGGCAGCTCGCTGCTGATCAACGCCGTCACCTTGTTCGGCGTCGCGGCGCTGCTAGCGAGAACTTAGGCTTTCTCTTCCGGCGCCGTGGACATGCGCACGAATAAGGGCGCAACCAGTATGCCCAGCTCGAACAGCAGACACATGGGAATGGCCAGCGAGAACATACTCACCGCATCCGGTGGCGTTACCACAGCGGCAACAGCGAAAGCACCGACGATGGCATAGGGACGAATCTCTTTCAGCTTAGCCACGCTGACCAGCCCCATACGCACCAGTATCACCACCACCACCGGCACTTCGAAAGTCGCGCCAAACGCCAGACACATGGACATGACGAAATCGAGATAGTTTTCGATATCGGGCGTAACGGCAATCGACTGTGGCGAGAACTCGGCAATAAATTTGAATACGCGGCCAAACACGAAGAAGTAGCAGAACGCCACCCCCGCCATGAACAGCGCCGAGGACGAAATCACCAGTGGCGCCACCAGCCGCTTTTCATGCGCATACAGACCCGGCGCGACAAACGCCCAGATCTGGTACAGCACCCACGGCAGGGCCATTACCAAGGCCAGCACCAGCGTCACCTTCATCGGCACCAGAAACGGCGAAGTCACCCCCGTGGCGATCATCTTCGAGCCGACCGGCAACGAAGCGATCATGGGCGCGGCCAGAATGTCGTAAATGCGGGCCGGACCTGGCCAGATCAGCAGACCGACGCACATCACCACCACACCGATGGTGGCGCGCACCAGACGGTCGCGCAATTCGATCAGGTGAGAGATAAAGGTCTCTTCGCCCGGCTTGGAAGTAGTCATTTAGTAAAACGAGGTAGGGGTGTGATTGCGGGGACGGAAGCGTGCCACCCGCGCCGCGCCGGACACCACATGCTGGCGCCCGCCGTGCATCTGCTTGTACCAGCCCGGCACTGCGGCATTGCGCACCAGCTTCTTGCGGCGGAACTCGCGCGCCTTGCGCTTCAGGTCCTCGTCGGTGGCGCTGATGATGCGCGTCTCGGCGACCGAGTCCGGCCACATATTCTGTACTTCGGCCACGCTTTCAGCCAGCGAGGCTTCCACGTCCTGCTTGATATTCTGTGCTGCCGTCTGCACTTCTTTCTGCATATTGCGCAGCTCTTCCATCTCGATTTCGCGCGAGACTTCCGATTTGACTTCGCTCAGATAGCGCTGGGCACGGCCATACAGCGTACCCGCCATACGCGCCACCTTGGGCAGCTTTTCCGGTCCGATGACGACCAGCGCCACCACACCGATTACCGCGAGTTTGGTCAGACCAAGATCGATCATAAATATCCGGCATCAGAGCCGGCCTTGAGCCAGCTTCCGCCCATGCGGAAGCCAGCCCGCAGGCCAGTGCTTACTGCTTGCTCTTTTCCTTGGCTTCGACGTCGATGGTGCTCTTGTCGGCCACCTGTGCCGGCGGCGTAGAAGCGGCTGGGGCAGCCGGAGCGGCCGCCTTGTCTTCTTCGCCCTTGATACCGTCTTTGAAGCCTTTCACGGCTTTACCCAGATCGGAACCCACATTACCGAGCTTCTTGGTGCCGAAGATCAGAATTACGACCACCAGCAGAATTGCCCAGTGCAACCAGCTACCTGTACCCATTTCTATTCCCCTTGCAGGACGCGCGCGCCCTAAAATTCCGTTGATTCAAAAAACGCCTGCGACAGTATAAGCGAAGCGCCAATGTCATGCATTTGTAATGTTTTCATACAAGCAACTATGAACAAAGACACGCTTCCGGCCCGCTCTGCGCCTAGCGCTGGCCGCGCCACGGGTGCGGCCCGCCGATGATGTGCATGTGCAGATGGTACACCTCCTGCCCGCCATCAGGACCGCTGTTAATCAGCGTCTTGTAGCCGGCGCTAGGCGTGCCGTCTGCTGCGTGCTGCACGCCACAACCGAACTCTGCCGCCAGTTTCGGCGCCAGTGCCAGCATGCGGCCCAGCAATGGCGCATCCTCCGCCGTACAGGCCGAGAGGGTAGCGTAATGCTTCTTCGGAATCACCAGCAGATGCACCGGGGCAGCCGGGTTGATGTCTTTGAAGGCCAGCAACTCATCATCTTCATAGACTATGGTAGCAGGAATCTTTTTTTCAGCGATTTTGCAAAACAGGCAGTTATCCACAACAGCTCCGGTTAGACAGGTTTATTCCTTGCGTGCCGCTTTTTCAGCCAGACCGGACACGCCTTCGCGCCGCGCCAGTTCATCCAGCACCTGCTGCGGCTTGAGGTCGAACTGGGCCAGCAGTACCAGCGTGTGGAACCACAGATCAGCCACCTCGTACAGCACTTTACCGCTATCGGCGCCGGCGCGCACATCTTTGGCGGCCATCACCGTTTCAGTGGCTTCTTCGCCGATTTTTTTGAGGATGGCGTCATCGCCCTTGGCCAGCAGTTTGGCCGTGTAGGAAGTGGCAGGGTCGCCGCCCTGCGCCGGCTTGCGCGATTCGATGATCTCGGCCAGACGGTCTAGTATGGTGCTCATGGGGTGGTCTTTTTCGGTTTGGCGGCCTGCTCGGCCGCATAGATTTGTGCCGGATCTTTCAGCACCGGCTCGGCCGTCTGCCAGTCGCCTTCCAGCGCATCGCCTTCGAACTTCTGGTAGAAGCAGGAATGCCGGCCCGTGTGGCAGGCGATGCCGCCAGCCTGCTCGATCTTCAGCAGCACCACGTCTTCATCGCAGTCGAGACGGATTTCCAGCACTTTCTGCACATGGCCGGACTCTTCGCCCTTGTGCCACAGCTTCTTGCGCGAACGGCTCCAGTACACGGCTTCGCCCAGTTCCACCGTGCGTGCCAGTGCTTCGCGGTTCATCCAGGCGAACATCAGCACATCGTTGCTGCCCGCTTCCTGGGCGATCACGGGCACCAGACCATGCTCGTCCCAGTGGATTTTTTTCAGCCATTTAGCCTTGGCGAGGCTGCTAGCAGTAGGCGTAGACATCGTGTTTCCTTTAATTCCCTATGCCAGACGCATAGGGATACCCTGCTGCGCCATGAACTGTTTGGCTTCCTGCACCGTGTGCTGGCCATAGTGGAAGATACTGGCAGCCAGCACGGCGTCAGCCTTGCCCAGCTTGATGCCGTCGGCCAGATCCTGCAGGCCGCCCACACCGCCCGAAGCGATCACGGGAATGCTGATGGCATCCGACACACCGCGCGTGAGGCCCAGATCAAAGCCAGACTTGGTGCCGTCGCGGTCCATACTGGTCAGCAGGATTTCACCGGCGCCCAGCTGTTCCATTTTCTTGGCCCACTCGATCGCATCGAGGCCGGTAGCCTTGCGGCCGCCGTGGGTAAACACTTCCCACTTGCCCGGTGCCACCTGCTTGGCATCGATCGCCACCACGATGCACTGCGAGCCGTGCTTGTGCGCGGCGTCATACACCAGTTGCGGGTTGGCCACCGCGGACGAATTCATGCTGACCTTGTCCGCGCCCGCATTCAGCAGGCGGCGCACATCGGCCACTTCGCGCACCCCGCCACCGACGGTGAGCGGAATGAACACTTGCGAGGCCACCGCTTCGATGATGTGCAGGATCAGGCCACGGTTGTCGCTGGTGGCGGTAATGTCGAGGAAGGTCAGTTCGTCAGCGCCCTGTTCGTCGTAACGGCGGGCGATTTCCACCGGATCGCCGGCATCGCGCAGCTCGGTGAAATTGACGCCTTTGACGACGCGGCCATCGGTCACGTCGAGGCAGGGAATGATGCGTTTAGCGAGCATAGGTTTATTCGGCTTCGTCGTCGACCAGGTCGCCGCTCAGTTCATCGGCACGCACCTGGGCCGTGGCCAGATCGATGGTGCCTTCGTAAATCGAACGGCCGCAGATCACGCCTTCGATACCTTCGTCCTGCACCGCGCACAGCGCTTCCACGTCGGCGATGTTATGCAGACCACCGGAGGCGATCACCGGAATCTTCACGGCCTGAGCCAGTTTGACGGTAGCTTCGATGTTCACGCCGCCCATCATGCCGTCGCGGCCGATATCGGTGTAGATGATGGATTCCACGCCGTAGGCTTCGAACTTCTTGGCCAGATCGATCACTTCGTGACCGGACATTTTGCTCCAGCCATCGGTGGCCACTTTGCCGTCCTTGGCATCGAGGCCAACGATGATGTGGCCGGGGAAGGCGCCGCAGGCGTCATGCAGGAAGCCCGGTTCTTTCACGGCCGCCGTACCGATGATGACGTAGCTGATGCCGGCATCGAGGTAGCGTTCGATGGTGTCCAGATCACGGATGCCGCCGCCCAGCTGCACAGGGATTTCGTCGAGATCGTTCTCTTCGGCGTATTCCTGCACCACTTTGAGGATGGACTTGATGGCCGCTTCGTTCTTCGGCTTGCCGGCAAAGGCGCCGTTCAGATCGACCAGATGCAAACGGCGTGCGCCCTGTTTGAGCCAGTGCAGCGCCATGGCAGCAGGTTCTTCGGAGAATACGGTAGCAAGTTCCATATCGCCCTGTTTCAGGCGTACGCAGTGACCGTCTTTCAGGTCGATGGCAGGAATGAGCAGCATGATGATTTGATCAGTAAAGTGAACTGTAAATTGGTGAACGTTAAAGTTTGCACTGGGCTGGAATCAGGGACTCCAGTGGACGAAATTCTTGTACAACTGCAGACCCGCGGCTGCACTCTTCTCGGGATGGAACTGGGTCGCAAAAATATTATCACGTGCGACGGCGCAACTGAACGGCGCACCGTACACGGTCACGCCCACGGTGTGTTCGGCCACACTGGGACGGGCAAAATAGCTATGCACGAAATAGAAATAGCTATTGTCGGGAATGTCCTGCCACATCGGGTGGGCAGCGCTCTGCTGCACCTGATTCCAGCCCATCTGCGGCACTTTGAAGCGCGAACCGTCTTCCTGCAGCATGCCATCGAGCTGGAAGCGCACCACCTCGCCGGGCAGCAGGCCCAGACCGGCAGCATGGCCTTCTTCGCTACGCTCGAACAGCATCTGCTCGCCGATGCACACTCCCATCAGCGGCTTGCTGCGCGAGGCTGCCAGCAAGGCATCCTGCACACCGGATTCGCGCAGGCTGCGCATGCAGTCCGGCATGGCGCCCTGTCCGGGCAGAACGATACGGTCGGCACTTTCAATGTCGGCCACCTCGCCCGAAATCACCACATCGGCCTCCGGCGCTACGGCGCGCAAAGCCTGGGCGACCGAGCGCAGATTGCCCATGCCGTAATCCACTACTACGATTTTATTCATGTTGATTGAGCTATTACAGGCTGCCCTTGGTCGATGGGATGGTGCCGGCAGCACGCGGATCGAGTTCCGATGCCATGCGCAGCGCGCGGCCGAAGGCCTTGAACACGGTTTCGCACTGGTGGTGCGCATTGGTACCACGCAGATTATCGATGTGCAGGGTCACGCCGGCGTGATTGACAAAGCCGCGGAAGAATTCCAGCGTCAGATCGACATCGTAAGTGCCTATCATCGCGCGGGTGAATGGAATATGGTATTCGATGCCGGGACGGCCCGAATAATCGAGCACCACGCGCGACAGCGCTTCATCCAGCGGCACATACGAGTGGCCGTAGCGGACAATGCCCTTGCGGTCGCCGATGGCCTTGGCTACTGCCATGCCCAGCGTGATGCCGACGTCTTCCACCGTATGGTGGTTATCGATATGGATATCGCCGGTGGCTTCCACTTCCAGATCGATCAGGCCGTGGCGGGCGATCTGGTCCAGCATATGATCGAGGAACGGTACGCCGGTATTCAGTTTCTGCTTGCCGGTACCATCAAGATTGAGCGAAACGTGGACTTGCGTCTCGTTGGTGTTGCGGATAATTTCTGCGGTGCGGTTCATGAAAGGCTCGCGATAGCGATGTCGATAACTTCAGGCCGACAGCGATGCAGCAAAGGCATCGAGGAAGGCACGATTTTCTTCCGGCGTACTGACCGTGATACGCAAACAATTGGCCAGCACACCGTGCATTTTACTCACATTTTTAATTAATACCTTGCGAGACAGCAGTTTCGCGTAGGCATCATCGGAATTTGGCACCCGAATCAAGATAAAATTCGCCGCCGACGGGAAAACCTCCACGCCGGGCAGAGCGGCCATAGCGGCTGCCAGATCGGCGCGTGCGGCGCGCAAAGCACTGGCCTGCTGGTTCAGCACCTCCACATGCTCGAGCGCGAATTCGGCCGCAATCTGGGTCAATACGTTGATGTTGTAAGGAGGCCGCACTTTGTCCAGTTCAGCCAGCAGTTGCGGCGCGGCCGACATATAACCGAGGCGGATACCGGCCAGCCCCAGCTTGGACACCGTGCGCATCACCACCAGATTCGGGAACTCGGGCAGGCGGCCCATGAAGGTGTCGCTGGCGAACGGTTCGTAGGCTTCATCGACGATGGCCAGACCGAAACCGTCCAATGCGCGGATGATGGCGACGATGTCGTCGGCGCCGAACAGATTGCCGGTCGGGTTATTCGGGTAGGACAGGAACACCAGCGCAGGGCGGTGTTTGGCGATGGCCGCCAGCATGGCCGGCAAGTCCAGCGTCAGGTCGGCTTTGAGCGGTACGCCCACATAGTCCATGCCGGCAAACTGGGCCGAGCGCTGGTACATCACGAACGATGGCGTGGGTGCTACCACCACGGCACGCCGTTCCTGCTGGGCGCAGGCCATGCACAAAATCGAGATCAGTTCATCCGAGCCATTACCCAGCATGACGTCGTAGCCGGCCAGTACGCCCAGCGTTTCGCGCACGCGCTGCTTGAGGGTGGCATAAGAAGCAACGGGGTAACGATTCAGGCTGGCTTCGGCCAGCCGCGCGCCCAGTTGCTGGCGCAGCGCATGCGGGAGCTCGTAAGGGTTCTCCATCGCATCCAGTTTGATAAAGCCACTGGCATCGGCAACGTGGTAGCTCTGGATGGAGCGCACGTCGGAGCGGATAGTGGTGTTAATCAGGGTGTCGATGGGGGACATCTTGCAAGGGCTCCTTAGCTATGAGTTGGCAGAACTTCGTTTAACGACGGGCTTGCGCGTACGCGGCGCAGATTTTTTCTTGCTGGCGGCAGCCCGCACGGCCACCGGCTCGGGCAGCGCGGTAGAGGTAGCGGTAGCGCTGGCGGTCAGTGCGGCATCGGCTAGCTGCTGTTCGCGCGCCAGCCGTTCGCCGATGATGGCGCAGTAATCGGGATTGAGTTCGAAACCGACGAAATGGCGGCCGCAGCGCTTGGCGGCGATCGCCGTGGTGCCGCTGCCCATGAATAGATCGAGCACCACGCCTTCAGGCGGGCAGGAGGCCTTCACCATGCGCTCGATGATTTCCAGCGGCTTCTGGGTTGGATGGTCGGCCCGCTCGGGATGCTCGCGGTGCAGCCGCGATACGCTCCACAGGTCTTTCGGGTTGTAGCCCACTTCCAGCCATTTGGCACCCACGAAGATCGAGCGCGAACGGGCTTTCTTGGTCTCGGCATCGTAGGGAATGCGCACGGCATCGAGATCGAAGTAGTAATCCTTGCGGCGTACGAAAAAGCCGATCGTGTCATGCACCGACGAAAAGCTGCGCACGCTGCCGCCCATGGACGGCACGCGTCTATCCCAGATGATTTCGTTCATCATGGTCATGCGCTGTTTCAGCAGCACGAAGATCTCGGGCGAAAAACGCCACGTGAGGAAGATGTACAGGCTGCCGTTAGGCTTGAGCTTGGGCAGGGCCGCATCGATCCACTGCTCGGTCCAGCGCAGATAGTCTTCCACCGTCTGGCTGTCGGAGTCGTTGCCGTAATCCTTGCCCAAATTGTAGGGCGGATCGGTCAGAATCAGATCGATGGCACCATCGGGGATGCGCGCCAGCCCTGCTAGCGCATCCTCGCAAAATACCTGATCGATCCAGCCGGCTGCCGTCATGGTGGGGCAGCTTATTTCAGACGCAGTTCGGCGCTGCGAGCATGCGCCTGCAAGCCTTCGCCGTAGGCCAGTTCGGCGGCCACCTTGCCCAGCGTCTGGGCGCCGGCTTCGCTGACGTGGATCAGCGAGGAACGCTTCTGGAAGTCGTACACACCGAGTGGCGACGAGAAGCGCGCCGTGCGCGAAGTGGGCAGCACGTGATTCGGGCCGCAGCAGTAATCGCCCAGCGATTCGGACGAATAACGGCCGAGGAACATGGCGCCCGCGTGGCGGATCTGGTCAGCCCAGCGCTGCGGATCTTCGGCCGAAATTTCCAGGTGTTCGGCCGCGATCGAGTTGGCGATCGCGCAGGCTTCGGCCATGTCAGCCACCTTGATCAGCGCGCCGCGATCAGTCAGCGAAGTGCGGATCACATCGGCACGCGGCATGGCCGGCAGCAGCTTATTGATGCTCGCTTCCACCTTGGCGATGTAGTCGGCGTCAGGGCACAGCAGTATCGATTGCGCCAGTTCGTCGTGCTCGGCCTGCGAGAACAGATCCATCGCTACCCAGTCCGGATCGGTCGTGCCGTCGCAGATGATCAGAATTTCGGAAGGGCCGGCAATCATGTCGATGCCGACGATGCCGAACACGCGGCGCTTGGCAGCGGCCACATAGGCATTGCCGGGGCCGACGATCTTGTCGACCGGACTAATGGTTTCCGTTCCGTAGGCCAGTGCACCGACTGCCTGTGCGCCGCCGATGGTAATCACGCGGGTCACGCCGGCAATTGCCGCAGCGGCCAGCACCATCTGGTTCTTCACGCCATCCGGCGTCGGCACCACCATGATGATTTCCTGAACACCGGCCACGTGGGCCGGAATCGCGTTCATCAGCACCGAGGAAGGATAGGCAGCTTTACCGCCCGGCACATAGATGCCTACGCGGTCCAGCGGCGTAATCACCTGACCCAGCACCGTGCCATCGGCTTCGGTGTAACGGAAGCCTTGCAATTCCTGCTTCTGGCGTTCGTGGAAGGCGCGGATGCGCTGCGCTGCCGTTTCCAGTGCGCTGCGCTGGGCCGCAGGAATGGCAGCCAGTGCCGCCTGCAGTTCGGCCGTGCCGATATCGAAGGCGGCCATGCTGGCTGCGCCGCCGTTAGGGATGCGGTCGAACCGGTTAGTGTATTCCAGCACGGCGGCATCGCCGCGCGCTTTCACATCGGCGAGGATGCCGGCCACGGCACGCTCGATGGCTTCATCGGTACTCGCTTCAAATGCCAGCAGGGCATCCAGCGACTTTTTGAAATCTACTTGGCTTGAATCTAGCTTGCTAATCTGAATCGACATGATGAATGTGCTTTATTTTTTGGAGGCGCGTTCGAAGGCCTCGATAATCGGTTGCAAGCGCTCGCGCTTGAGCTTGAGGGCCGCCTGATTCACGATCAGACGCGAGGAAATGTCCATGATGGCTTCCACTTCCTTGAGGTCGTTGGCACGCAGCGTATTGCCGGTGCTGACCACGTCGACGATGGCGTCCGACAGGCCCACCAGCGGCGCCAGTTCCATCGAACCATACAGCTTGATCAGGTCGACGTGCACGCCCTTCTTGGCGAAGTGCTCGCGCGCGGTCTGCACAAACTTGGTGGCCACGCGCAGACGCGCACCCTGACGTACGGCCGTCTCGTAGTCGAAGCCGTTGCGCACGGCCACCGACATGCGGCAGGCCGCGATATTCAGATCGATAGGCTGGTACAGGCCTTCACCACCATGCTCGAGCAGCACGTCCTTGCCGGCTACGCCGAAATCGGCCGCGCCATGCTGCACATAGGTCGGCACGTCGGTAGCGCGCACGATGATCACGCGCACATCCGGGTCATTGGTGGACAGAATCAGCTTGCGCGAAGTCTCCGGGTTTTCGGTCACGGTGATGCCTGCTGCTTCCAGCAAGGGCAGGGTGTCCTCGAAAATACGTCCCTTCGACAGCGCCAGTATCAGCTGCGAGTTGGCCTGAAATCCGCTCATGGTTCTTCCTAATTGGGTTCTTATTTGATGCGCTTGATGTCCGCGCCCACTGCCGACAGCTTGACTTCCATCTGGTCGTAGCCACGGTCGAGGTGATAGATGCGGTCGATCAGCGTTTCGCCACGCGCAGCCAGCGCTGCAATCACCAGCGAAGCGGAAGCACGCAGGTCGGTCGCCATCACAGGCGCGCCTACCAGTTGCTCGACGCCTTTGATGAAGGCCGTATTGCCGTCCGTCTCGATGGACGCGCCCAGACGGTTCATCTCCTGCACGTGCATGAAGCGGTTTTCGAAAATCGTTTCCGTCACGCGGCTGGCGCCATCGGCGATGGTATTCACCGCCATGAACTGCGCCTGCATATCGGTCGGGAAGCCCGGATATTCGGTGGTGCGGAAGGTCACAGGGTGCGGGCGCTGGTCCATCTGCGCACGGATCCAGTTATCGCCTATCGTCAGTTGCAGGCCGATTTCGCGCAGCTTGTCCAGCGCAGCATCCATGATGTCGACGCGGGTATTGCGGATGGTGATGTCGCCACCCGTTGCCGCCACGGCGCACAGGAAGGTCGCCGCTTCGATACGGTCGGAAATCACGGCATGTTTGGCGCCATGCAGTTCGCTCACGCCCTGTATGGTCAGGCGGTTGCTGCCTATGCCTTCGATCTTCGCGCCCATCGCTACCAGCAGGTTGGCGAGGTCGGTCACTTCCGGCTCGCAGGCTGCGTTCTCGAGGATGGTTTCACCTTCGGCCAGCGTGGCGGCCATCAGCAGGTTTTCCGTACCCGTCACGGTAATCATGTCAGTGACGATGCGCGCGCCTTTGAGCTTGGCGCACTTGGCGTAGATGTAGCCGCCTTCGATGGTGATCTCGGCACCCATGGCCTGCAGGCCTTTGATGTGCTGGTCGACCGGACGCGAACCGATGGCGCAGCCGCCCGGCAGCGAGACCTTGGCCGAACCGAAACGGGCCAGCAGCGGGCCCAGTACCAGAATCGAGGCACGCATGGTTTTCACCAGCTCGTACGGCGCTTCCAGCTTGTCGATGGCGCTGCCGTTCAGCGTCACGCGGTCGCCATCCTGCTGCACTTTCAGGCCGGTCTGGCCCAGCAGCTTGAGGATGGTGGCCACATCGTGCAGATGCGGCACGTTGCTCAGTTCTACGTCACCGGAAGTCAGCAGACCGGCGCACAGGATAGGCAGGGCAGCGTTCTTGGCGCCGGAAATGGTGATCTCGCCTTGCAGGCGGTTACCGCCTTGAATCAGCAGCTTGTCCATACTTATCCTTGGTATTCTTCAGGGGTCAGGGTTTTCATCGACAGCGCGTGGATTTCTTCACGCATGCGGTCGCCCAGCGCGGCATACACCAGCTGGTGACGCTGCACCATGCGCTTGCCGGCAAAGGCCGGCGAAACGATCAGTGCCTGAAAGTGCTGGCCGTCGCCTTCCACTTCCAGATGGGTGCATTCGAGACCGGCGCTCAGGTAGCTATGGATCAGTTCCGGGGTAGTAGTCATGATGATGTCCTTGTAGATTGGGTGCTTAGTGGCGCAGTCGGTAACCGCTTTGCAGCAAACGGATCGCCAGCAAAGCCAGCGCCACGAGGAAGGCCGCGACGATGCTCACGCTGACTAGCGGATTGACGTCGGACTGGCCGAAGAAACCGTAACGGAAGCCGTCTATCATGTAGAAGAACGGATTCAGGTGCGACACCGTGAGCCAGAACGGTGGCAGCGAATGGATGGAATAGAACACGCCGGACAGGAAGGTCAGCGGCATGATCAGGAAGTTCTGGAATGCAGCCAGCTGGTCGAATTTCTCCGCCCAGATACCGGCGATCAGACCCATGGTGCCGAGGATGGCAGCACCGAGCAGCGCAAACACGATGATCCACAGTGGCGCCGTAAACGACAGATGGGCGAACCACGCCGTGACGATGAATACGCCGGCACCGACCACGATACCGCGCACCATGGCCGCGATCACGTAGGCCGAGAAAATCTCCCAGTGCGACAATGGCGTCAGCAGCACGAACACCAGATTACCCGTGATCTTGGACTGGATCAGCGACGACGACGCATTCGCAAACGCATTCTGCAGCACGCTCATCATCACCAGCCCCGGAATCAGGAAGGCGGTGTAACTGACATCGCTGTACACCGTCACGCGGCCTTCCAGCACATGACCGAAGATCAGCAGGTACAGCATGGCCGTCAGTATCGGCGCGGCGATGGTCTGGGTAGCCACCTTCCAGAAACGCAGGGTCTCCTTGTACACCAGCGTGCGGAACCCGATAGACATCAAACTCATACGCTCCCCTTGTCCATAATCTGCAGGAAGATGTCTTCCAGATCGGCCTGCTGTAGCTGCATTTCATCGAGCTGCGCGCCGCTCTCGCGCAGGCGCGCAAGAATAGGTTCGACTTCGGCATAATCATTGATGCGCAGGCTGTACTTGCGGCCCTCGTCGCTCAGCTCGGGATGGCTGACCAGATGGCGCAGATCGGCCGGCAGTTCGCCTTCGCGCAGATTGAGCACCAGTTGCGAGCCGGAGATGCGGCGGATCAGCGCGGCCATGCTGTCGAGCGCCACCACCTTGCCCAGTTTGAGCATGGCCACGCGCTTGCACATGGCTTGCGCCTCTTCCAGATAGTGGGTGGTCAGCACCACCGTGTGGCCTTCGCGGTTCAGGCGCGTGATGAACTGCCACAGGGTCTGGCGCAGTTCCACGTCGACCCCGGCGGTCGGCTCGTCGAGCACGATCACGGGCGGCTTGTGCACCAGCGCCTGCGCCACCAGCACACGGCGCTTCATGCCGCCGGACAGCGCACGCATATTGGTATCGGCCTTGTTGGTCAGATCGAGGTTGTGCATGACCTCGTCGATCCACGCGTCGTTGTTCGGCAGGCCAAAGTAGCCGGACTGCAGGCGCAGCGTTTCGCGCACCGTGAAAAAGGGATCGAATACCAGCTCCTGCGGCACCACGCCGAGCTTCTTGCGTGCAGCCCGGAAATCGCCCGTCACGTCGTGGCCGTGGATGGTGACCTTGCCCGCATCGGGGCGGATCAGGCCGGCGATGATGGAAATCAGTGTGGTTTTACCGGCACCGTTAGGGCCTAGCAGACCGAAAAATTCGCCTTCTTCGATCGTCAGGGACACGCCACCTAGCGCCTGGAGCGACTTGTAGCGCTTCTCGACATTCGTTATTTGGATCGCTGTCATGCTTGGTTTTCAGTAAAGTGCAGTAAGGTGCGGCGGCTTTAATCCGGCGCGAGCTGCCCGAGGGCGGGGACTACTGGGAAAGCCACGGCACTTCGGCTGCGGCAACCTTCAATTATAGGGGAAATTGACGGGAACCGAGCCAGAGCGCTAGTTTCTGGCCGGATTCCATAAGGCGGGGGTCAATGATGATGCTGTGGTTCGGGGCTGGCGCCCACTTTCAGCTTGGCCGTGTCGGGCTGGCCCGTCACGGCGTGGAACTCTTCATGCAATGGGTTGGCGGGCGCAGCCTCGCCCGGCTCCAGCGTAACCGAGGTAGGGAACAGCAGCGAGCACACGCCATACAGCTTGGTCAGGCTTTGCAGGGCCGGCGGCAGATTTTTCAGTTCCAGCGTCAGGCCCGCATCCTGCGCTGCCTTTTCCCATGCGAGCAGCACGGAAACGGCTGCCGAATCCACCGTCAGCACATAGCGCAGGTCGAACACCGTCTGGCCAGCCTTGAGGGCGGCCAGACCGCGCTCGAGCACCGCCGTGGCGTTCTGCACGTTCAGAGTGGTGACCGATTTGAAATCGTCGATGGCTTCGGCAACAGCAGTGGACATGGCAGTCAGTCTTATTTAGCGACAGGTTTCAGTGGTTTGTTGGCCAGCTTCTTGTTCTTCTCGGTCAGCGCCTTGATCAGGCCATCCATGCCGCCCTTGTTGATTTCCGAAGCAAACGTACCCTTGTAGGTTTCCACCAGCCAGGCGCCCAGCACGTTGATATCGTAGATTTTCCAGCCGGTCGACGATTTGGCCACACGGTAGTTCAGCGGAATCGGCTCGCCGCGCGCAACGTTCACTTGCGAACGCACTTCCACTTCCGTGTCGGTCGGATCGGCACGCAGCGGCTTGAACTCGATGGTTTCATCCTTGATCTGCGAAAGCGCACCGGAATAGGTGAAGATCAGCAGCGTGCGGAACTGTTCCGACAGGGCTTTCTGCTGCTCGGGCGAAGCGTCGCGCCAGAAGCGGCCCGCTGCCAGTGCCGTCATGCGCTGGAAGTCCACATACGGCAGGATCTTGTTTTCCACCAGATCCATGACCTTTTTCTGGTCGCCCGCCTGGATCGCCTTGTCCGTCTTGGCGATTTCGATCACTTCCTGGCTGATACGCTTCACCAGCGCGTCGGGTGCTTCGTTGGCCGGTACGGCCGCCTGTGCCATGGTCGCCGCGAAAGTCAGGCCCGCTGCGGCGATAAGTTGTTTAATAAAAGTCATGTTTTTTACCTATGAAGTGTTCTTCGGGTTCACGGGCTGACAGAAGTTGCAGCCAGAGCACCAGAGTTTACCTCTTTTGGCGTGGGCGCGTCGGACGCCGCAGCAGTTTTTTCCTCGGTAGCAACAGATTCGCTGGCCGGTACTGCCTCGTAAGCCGACTCGTCA
This sequence comes from Pseudoduganella danionis, assembly GCF_009720775.1. GTDB lineage: Bacteria > Pseudomonadota > Gammaproteobacteria > Burkholderiales > Burkholderiaceae_D > Rugamonas > Rugamonas danionis. The sequence goes on along the minus strand of NZ_WNKW01000004.1, from coordinate 409,502 downwards.
TTCTTACGTTTGCGCTTGGGCGCATTGTCGTCGTCCGGATGGATCAGGCTTTCGCGGCGCTGCAGGAAGCTGTCGCGGATGAACTCGTAGCGATCCAGTGCCGCATCTTCCAGCAGCGTGGAGGCGTCGAGCAGGCCGGCGCGCTGGTCGACCACGCGCAGGGCCGTACCCGTGTTGCGGATATACGTAGGTTCTTTGTAGCGCCAGATATCGCCCGTGATGTCGACAGGCAGGGCCGCCGTATCACGCACGGTGGAAGGGCCCAGCAGCGGCAGCATCAGGTAGGGACCGGAGGGCACGCCCCAGGTGCCCAGCGTCTGGCCGAAATCTTCCTTGTGCTTGGGCAAGCCCGCTTCCGAAGCAATGTCGAACAGGCCGACGATGCCCAGTGTAGAGTTCAGCGCAAAGCGGGTCACATCGGATAGGCCGGCTTCGCCTTTACCCTGCAGCAGATTGTTCACGCCCGTCCACGCATCGGCCAGATTGCCGAAGAAATTATTCACGCCCGTCTGCACGAACGATGGCAGTACCGTGTGATAAGCCGTGGCGGCCGGTTTCAGCGCATAGGTATCGACCGTGTCATTGAAAGTGAACATGGCACGGTTGAAGTTCTCGTACGGATCGCGCGGGTTGGGACCGGCACAGCCAGCCAGCAGCAAGGTCAGACCCAGCGCCAGTGCGGCGCGGGCGGGCACGGCGGATTTCGCAACGGTCAGGCTCATTTACTGTCCTTTCCTTCAGCAGCTTTGCTGTAAATAAACTGGTTGATCAGGTCTTCCAGTACGGCGGCCGACTGGGTGCGGGCGATCTTGTCGCCAGCCACCAGATTGTTCATGTCGCCACCTGCTTCGATGCCCACATACTGCTCGCCCAGCAGACCCGAGGTCAGAATCTTGGCCGAGCTATCTTTCGGGAACTTGTAAGTTTCTTCCATATTCAGCGTCACCAGCGCCTGATAGCTCTTGTCGTCGAAACGGATCTCGCCCACGCGGCCCACCACCACACCGGCAGCCTTGATCGGCGCTTGCGGACGCAGGCTGCCGATGTTGTCGAATTTGGCCGTGACCGGATAGACCTTGGCGAAAGACATGGATCCCATGTTGCCGGCTTTCAGTGCCAGGAACATCAGAGCGGCCACGCCGACGACGATGAACAGACCGACCCAGACATCCAGAGATTTACGTTGCATAGTGATTCCTTCGTTACATTATCTTGTTTGCTTGCGGCTTATTTGCTGAACATCAGCGCCGTCATCATGAAATCCAGCCACCAGATCATCAGCGACGAGATCACTACCGTACGGGTGGTGGCACGGGCCACATCTTCCGGCGTAGGCTGGGCCTCGTAACCCTGATACAGGGCGATAAAGGTGATGGCGATGCCGAACACCACGCTCTTGGCGAAACCGTTGTAGATATCTTTCCAGATATCCACACCATCCTGCATCTGCGACCAGAACGCGCCGTTATCGACCCCGATCAGCTGCACACCGACCAGATAGCCGCCGAACACGCCCACGGCGCTGAACACGGAAGCCAGCAGCGGCACGGAAATCACGCCGGCCCAGAAACGGGGGGCCAGCACGCGCTGGATAGGGTTCACCGCCATCATTTCCATGGCCGACAGCTGTTCGCCCGCCTTCATCAGGCCGATTTCGGCAGTCAGCGAAGTACCGGCCCGGCCGGCAAACAGCAGCGCCGTAATCACGGGACCCAGCTCGCGGCTCAGGCCCAGTGCCACCAGCAGGCCCAGCGACTGTTCCGCGCCGTATTTATTCAGCGTGTAATAACCCTGCAGCCCCAGCACCATGCCTACGAACAGGCCGGACAGGGTAATGATCAGCATCGAATAATTGCCGATGAAGTGCAGTTGCTCGACGATCAGGCTAGGCCGCTTGAGCAGGCCCGGCGACACTTTCAGCACATTCAGGAAGGTACGGGTGCCGTAGCCTATGCTCTCGATGAAGTCGCGCAGGGTCGCGCCCAGCCTGGATAAACCGTTGTGTATTCTCATGCCTGTGCTCCCAGACCCAGATCATCGGCCAGCGATTTACCCGGGTAGTGGAAGGGCACCGGTCCATCCGCTTCGGCATTGACGAACTGCTTCACGTACGGATCGGTCGACACCATCATTTCGTGCGGCGTACCGTGGGCGACGATCTTGCCTTGGGATAAGAAATAAACATAATCAGCGATGGCGAAGCACTCTTTCACATCGTGCGACACCAGCACCGTGGTGGAACCGAGCGCCGTATTCAGGTTGCGGATCAGATTGGCGGTCACGCCCATCGAGATCGGGTCCAGACCGGCAAACGGTTCGTCATACATAATCAGTTCCGGATCGAGCGCGATGGAACGGGCCAGCGCTACCCGGCGCGCCATCCCACCCGATATCTCGCCCGGCTTGAGTTTGGCCGCATTGCGCAGCCCTACCGCGTGCAGCTTCATCAGCACCAGATTACGGATCAGCTCTTCCGGCAGATCGGTATGCTCGCGCAGGGGGAAGGCCACGTTTTCGAAAACGGTCAGGTCGGTAAACAGGGCGCCATGCTGGAACAGCATGCCCATTTTGCGACGCAACAGATACAGACCGGCAGTATTTAACTTATGCACGATCTCACCGTGCACTTTGACATGGCCGCGCTGGGGCCGCAACTGGCCGCCGATCAAGCGCAGGACAGTGGTCTTGCCGCTACCGGAACCGCCCATGACGGCGACCACTTTTCCACGCGGGAAGTCCATCTGCAAGCCCGAAAGAATCGCGCGCTTCCCGTATGCAAAGTGTAAATCACGGATTTCGACAAGATTGGACACGTCAGAACTCATTGTTTTTAATGCCGTATTGTAGTTCAGAAAGGAGTAAGTCTGCTGACGCACCCCTGAACGGGCTGGCGAGGCCCACCAAATGGCAGATAATACAACACTAATGAATCTCAAGTCAGCAATTTACACCTGACATCAAATGTTACATTGCTGCACCGCACTAGAGCGCTGCGTCAGCAGCCCTATGCTGACGATACCGAGCATGGAATATTGTGAGAAATACCAGCGCAGAATAAAAAAAACCGGTGGCTGCGGGGATCACCCGTACACCACCGGTGGGAACGAAGCGGTAAAGTCTTGCTAATTAGCGCGGCAGTACCGAACCACCCATCAGGAACTCGTCAACCGCACGGGCGCACTGGCGACCCTCGCGGATCGCCCACACCACCAGCGACTGGCCGCGGCGTACGTCGCCGGCAGCAAATACTTTAGGCACATTGGTCTGGTAGCAGCCGTTGCCGTCAGTGCTGGCTTTGGCGTTACCACGTGCATCTTTGTCTACACCGAAGGCTTCCAGCACATTCGCCACTGGCGACACAAAGCCCATGGCCAGCAGGACCAGATCGGCCTTCATTTCGAACTCGGAACCTTCGACTTCCGTCATCTTGCCGTCTTTCCACTCGACGCGGCAGGCGATCAGCTTCTCGACTTTGCCGCCCTTGCCTTCCAGACGCTTGGTCGCCACCGCCCAGTCACGCGAGCAGCCTTCGTCGTGCGACGAGGAAGTGCGCAGCTTGGTTGGCCAGTAAGGCCACACCAGCGGCTTGTTTTCCTGCTCAGGCGGCATAGGCATCAGTTCGAACTGGGTCACCGAGGCGGCGCCATGACGGTTGGAGGTACCCACGCAGTCGGAACCCGTGTCGCCGCCGCCGATCACCACCACGTGCTTGCCGGTGGCCTTGATCTGGTCTTTCACCTTGTCGCCCGCATTGACCTTGTTCTGCTGGGGCAGGAAGTCCATGGCGAAGTGCACGCCTTTCAGTTCGCGGCCCGGTACCGGCAGGTCACGCGGCTGTTCGGCACCACCGGCCAGCACCACGGCGTCGAAATCTTTTTCCAGATCTTCCGGGAAAATGGTTTCCTTGGCCCAGTTGTTGACGTTGGCCGGGAAGTCTTTACCCACCAGCACGCTGGTGCGGAACACCACGCCTTCGGCCTGCATCTGCTCGACACGGCGGTCGATATGCGATTTTTCCAGCTTGAAGTCAGGGATGCCGTAACGCAGCAGACCACCCACGCGGTCGCTTTTTTCGAACACGGTCACGGCGTGACCGGCACGGGCCAGTTGCTGGGCAGCGGCCAGACCGGCAGGACCGGAACCGACCACGGCCACTTTCTTGCCAGTTTTAACTTCGGCAACCTGTGGCGTCACCCAGCCATGTTCCCAGCCTTCGTCGATGATCTTGTGCTCGATCGACTTGATACCCACCGGTGCTTCATGAATGCCCAGCGTACAGGCCGCCTCGCACGGCGCCGGGCAGATGCGACCGGTGAACTCAGGGAAGTTATTGGTCGAGTGCAGAGTTTCCAGCGCTTCGCGGTAGTTACCGCGATACACCAGATCATTCCAGTCAGGGATGATGTTGTTGACCGGGCAGCCGTTGTTGCAGAACGGGATGCCGCAGTCCATGCAGCGTGCGCCCTGAATGGTAGCCTGTTCCTTGGTCAGCGGAATGACAAATTCAGCATAGTTTTTCAGGCGCGTAGCAGGTGGCAGATAGCCTTCGTCCTGACGCTGGAATTCCATAAAGCCGGTGATTTTACCCACGATAGTTCCTTAAATATGTTCTGTCTGCAGTCTGTGCCGAGCTTAATTAAGCAGCAATCGGTTGCGCGGCGGCCAGTTCGACCATTTCTGCCAGCGCCCGTTTGTATTCGTTAGGGAAGACCTTGACGAACTTGCTACGGCCTTCGGCCCAGTTATCCAGCAACAGGCGGGCACGCGTGCTGCCCGTGTGCTTGAAGTGACGCTCGATCAGACGCTTGAGGATCACTTCATCCGCTTCACGACCCGTATCCTTGTGCTGGATGTGGAAGGTGGCGGCATGGGCATCCTGCTCCTTGGCCGACAGTACCGGCTCCAGCGACACCATGGAGGTGTTGCAGCGGCTGGCGAAATCACCGTCCGGATCGTAGACATAGGCCACGCCACCGGACATACCGGCTGCGAAGTTACGGCCCGTGCTGCCCAGTACCACGACCGTACCGCCCGTCATGTATTCGCAACCGTGGTCGCCCGTACCTTCGACGATGGCGGTAGCGCCCGAGTTACGCACTGCGAAACGCTCGCCGGCCACGCCGTTGAAGAAGGCTTCACCAGCAATCGCGCCGTACAGCACGGTGTTACCGATGATGATGTTGTTGACGGCCCAGCCGCGGAACTCCGTGTTCGGACGCACGATGATGCGGCCACCGGACAGTCCTTTACCCACGTAGTCGTTACCCTCGCCCACCAGATCGATGGTGATGCCATGTGCCAGGAAGGCGCAGGCCGACTGACCCGCCGTACCTTGCAACTGGATGTGGATGGTGTCGTCCGGCAGACCGGCGTGACCGTAGCGCTTGGCCACTTCGCCCGACAGCATGGTGCCAACGGTGCGGTTCAAGTTCTTCACTGGCGAGATGAACGAGACGCGCTCGCCTTTTTCCAGCGCTGCCTTGGCCTGCGCGATCAGCTTGTGATCGAGCGCCTTGTCCAGACCGTGATCCTGTTCCATCGTGTGATAGATCGAATCGCCGTTCGGCACTTGCGGTGCGTAGAAGATGGCGCTGAAGTCCAGACCTTGTGCTTTCCAGTGCGAGATGGCTTTCGATTTGTCCAGCAGATCAACGCGGCCGATCAGTTCGTCGTAGGTACGGATACCCAGTTGCGCCATCAGCTGACGCGCTTCTTCGGCCACGAAGAAGAAGTAGTTGACCACGTACTCAGGCTTGCCGGAGAACTTGGCGCGCAGGACCGGATCCTGGGTCGCAACGCCGACCGGGCAGGTATTCAGGTGGCACTTGCGCATCATGATGCAGCCTTCCACCACCAGCGGTGCGGTAGCGAAGCCGATTTCGTCGGCGCCCAGCATGGCGGCAATGACCACGTCGCGGCCGGTACGCATCTGGCCGTCGGCCTGAACGCGGATACGGCTACGCAGACCGTTGAGCACCAGCGTCTGCTGGGTTTCAGCCAGACCCAGTTCCCATGGCGTACCAGCGTGTTTCACCGACGACAGCGGCGAAGCACCGGTACCGCCGTCATGGCCGGCTACCACCACGTGATCGGCCTTGGCCTTGGTGACACCGGCAGCCACGGTACCGATACCCACTTCCGATACCAGCTTGACGGAGATCGAAGCGCGCGGATTGGCGTTCTTCAGATCGTGGATCAGCTGGGCCAGATCTTCGATCGAGTAGATGTCGTGGTGCGGTGGCGGCGAGATCAGACCCACGCCCGGCACCGAGAAGCGCAGCGTCGCGATGTATTCCGACACTTTGTGGCCCGGCAGCTGGCCGCCTTCACCGGGCTTGGCGCCTTGTGCCATCTTGATCTGGATCTGGTCTGCGGAGTTCAGGTAAGCCGCGGTCACACCGAAGCGGCCCGAGGCCACCTGCTTGATGCGCGAACGCAGCGAATCGCCTTCCTGCAGCGGAATGTCGACCACCATCCGCTCTTTGCCCATGACGCTAGCCATGGTTTCGCCCTGCTTGATCTTGATGCCTTTCAGATCCATGGTGTAACGCGATGGATCTTCGCCGCCTTCACCGGTGTTCGACTTGCCGCCGATACGGTTCATGGCCACGGCCAGCGTCGCGTGGGCTTCGGTCGAGATGGAACCCATCGACATTGCACCGGTCGCGAAACGCTTGACGATTTCCTTGGCTGGTTCCACTTCGTCCAGCGGGATCGCCTTGGTCGGATCGATCTTGAACTCGAACAGGCCGCGCAGCGTCAGGTGGCGCTTGCTCTGATCGTTGATGATCTGGGCGTATTCCTTGTAGCTGTTGTAGTTGTTGCTACGGGTCGAATGCTGCAGCTTGGCGATCGCATCCGGCGTCCACAGGTGGTCTTCACCGCGTACACGGAACGCATATTCACCGCCAGCGTCCAGCTTATCGGCCAGCACAGGGTCGTTGCCGAAGGCCAGATGGTGCAGGCGCAGCGCTTCTTCTGCCACTTCGAACACACCGATACCTTCGACATTCGAAGCGGTGCCGCGGAAGTATTTGTTCACCAGCGATTTGTTCAGACCGACGGCTTCGAAGATCTGCGCGCCGCAGTAGGACATATAGGTGGAGATGCCCATCTTCGACATCACCTTCATCAGGCCTTTGCCGATGGCTTTGGTGTAGTTGTAGACAGCTTGTTCGGCACTCACGTCGCCCGGCAGGCCAGGCGCCATTTCGGCCAGGGTTTCCATCGCCAGGTACGGGTGGATCGCTTCGGCGCCGTAGCCGGCCAGCAGTGCGAAGTGGTGGGTCTCGCGCGCCGAACCGGTTTCCACCACCAGACCGGTGGAAGCACGCAGGCCTTTGCTGACCAGATGCTGGTGGATGGTGGAGGTGGCCAGCAGGGCTGGAATCGCCACACGGTCAGCACCGACCGAACGGTCCGTCACGATCAGGATGTTGTGGCCCGATTTGACGGCGTCCACGGCTTCGGCGCACAGCGAAGCGAGGCAGGCTTCCACGCCTTCTTTGCCCCAAGCCAGCGGGTAGCAGATATTCAGTTCATACGATTTGAACTTGCCGCCCGTGTGCTGGCTGATGCCGCGCAGACGTGCCATATCGTCGAAGCCCAGCACTGGCTGCGCTACTTCGAGACGCATAGGCGGGTTGACGTTGTTGGTATCGAGCAGATTCGGTTTCGGACCGATGAAGGATACCAGCGACATCACCATGGCTTCGCGGATCGGGTCGATCGGCGGGTTGGTCACCTGCGCGAACAGCTGCTTGAAGTAGTTGTACAGCGGTTTCAGCTTGTTGGACATGACGGCCAGCGGCGAGTCATTACCCATCGAGCCGGTGGCTTCTTCGGCGTTGGTGGCCATAGGCGCCAGCACGAATTTCAGGTCTTCCTGGGTGTAGCCGAAGGCCTGCTGGCGGTCCAGCACGGAAGCCACGGCTTTTTCGCCCGGCGCTGCGCTGTACTTGACGCGGTTCACGGCCAGCTGGCTTTCGCTCAGCTTGATTTCGTTGAGTTTGATCCGTACCGCGTTAATCCATGCCTTGTATGGCTTGGCGTTGGCGTAGGTGTCTTTGAGTTCCTTGTCGTCGATGATGCGGCCGGCTTCGAGATCGATCAGGAACATTTTGCCCGGCTGCAGACGCCATTTCTGGATGATTTTCGATTCAGGAATCGGCAGCACGCCCGATTCCGAAGCCATCACCACCAGATCGTCGTCGGTGACGATGTAGCGGGCAGGGCGCAGACCGTTACGGTCCAGCGTACCGCCGATGTAGCGGCCATCGGTGAAGGCCATGGCGGCAGGGCCGTCCCATGGTTCCATCATGGCAGCGTGGTATTCGTAGAAGGCGCGACGGTTGTCATCCATGGTGCCGTGGTTTTCCCACGCTTCCGGAATCATCATCATCATCGCCTGAGCGATCGGATAGCCGGCCATCAGCAGCAGTTCCAGCGCGTTATCGAAGCAGGCGGTGTCGGACTGGCCTTCGTAAATCAGCGGGAACAGCTTGGACAGATCGTCACCCAGCACGGCCGATTTCATCACGCCTTCACGGGCGCGCATCCAGTTGAAGTTGCCTTTTACCGTGTTGATCTCGCCGTTGTGGGCCAGCAGACGGTATGGGTGAGCCAGTGGCCACTCAGGGAAAGTGTTGGTGGAGAAGCGCTGGTGCACCAGTGCCAGAGCGGAGATGCAGCGTGCATCCTGCAGGTCTTTGTAGTACACGCCTACCTGATCGGCCAGCAGCAGGCCTTTGTAGACGATGGTACGGGCCGACATCGAGGCCACGAAGAATTCTTTACCGTGGATCAGTTTCAGTGCCTGAATCGCGTGGCCCGAGGATTTACGGATCACATACAGTTTGCGTTCGAGCGCATCGGTCACCATGATGTCGGCGCCGCGGCCGATGAAGATCTGGCGGATCACTGGTTCTTTGGCACGCACGGTCGGCGACATCGGCATTTCGCTGTCGATCGGCACATTACGCCAGCCCAGCACAACTTGACCTTCAGCACGCACGGCGCGCTCGATTTCCTGTTCGCAGGCGATGCGCGACGCATTTTCTTTCGGCAGGAATACCATGCCCACGCCATATTCGCCCGGTGGCGGCAGTTCCACGCCCTGCTTGGCCATCTCGTCGCGGTAGTACTGGTCCGGAATCTGGATCAGGATACCGGCGCCGTCACCCATCAGCGCGTCCGCGCCCACAGCACCCCGGTGATCGAGGTTCTTCAGGATCAGCAGACCCTGTTCCACAATGGAGTGGCTCTTATTGCCCTTGATATGGGCGACGAAACCGACGCCACAGGCGTCATGTTCATTGGACGGATCGTACAGACCTTGGGCTTTCATGAGTTCTCCACTGCAATTTGACTAACGAAAAACTAGAGTAGTGCAATGCAGCAGAAAACTCAACAAGAACAATTAGGGTCGGAGTCGAATTAATTTTTCAAAAGATGCTGAAAAAATTAATTAGGGACAGAGTGATGACGGCCACAATTCGGAGAATAAAAAACCACGGAATTGCGGATTCCGTGGTGGTTTACTCGGCGCTGGCAGCGCCTGCTTCTGGATTATTCGGGATTTTCCGTCTTCGGGCTAAGCTTGAATGGTCGCCCCCGTTTCGCCGGCAGCACTTGCCGCTTGACGCGCTGCTGCAGCGTGAGCTGGAACTGTTCCGAGCCTAGCGGCCAGCCTTTCAGCAGCGCTTTGGAGATATGCGCCACTTCTTCCGCGCTCAGCGCCGGTTCGGACAGCGCCAGATAAGCGGCTTCGCGCTCGAACGGCGTATTACCGAGTTGCCAGAAGCGCGCGTGGTCGATAATCAGGCCGTCGGCGCGCAAGCCCGCGTGGTGGCCGAAGCTGGACCACGGATAATCCTGCGCGCGCGCCACCATGCCGTTACGCACGGGGTTGAACTCGATGTAGCGGCAGGTGGCCATGAAATACTGCTCGGCATCGATCAGCGAAGTCTTGTAGCGGCCATTCCACAGCGTGCCGCTGCGGCCGTATTTCTGGTTGAAGTAGGGCACGTAATAGCGGCCTATCCACTGCATCATCTGGCCCAGCCCCAGTTCATCGGCCGGCGTGGCCAGCAGATGCAGGTGGTTGGGCATCAGTACATAGGCGTGGATGGCGACCTTGTAGTTTTTCGCGGCCGTGCGCAGCCAGCCCAGAAAAGTCTGGTAATCGTCGGTATCACGGAAGATCAGCTGGTCGTTATTGCCGGTCTGAATCACGTGATGAGGCTGGCCGGGCACAATCAGGCGCGGTAATCGGGCCATGGAAGTCTGCTCCAGAGTGGGTATGCAGCGATTCTACACCACTCTGTCCCCGATTAATTTTCAAAATCAAAAAAATCGGCTCGACTCTGTCCCTATTTTCAGGAAACACGGCGATGGGGTGTATAACAGCTCAGGAAAGATTGAAACTGGCGGACAGGCTGTAGCCTTCGCCATAGGCGCTGCGCAGCGGCAGATCCTGCCCCAGCCCCGTGCGCGCTTTCTTGCGCAGACGGTAGACCAGCATATCGACACGCCGTCCTGCATCGGGATCATCGCCACCTATGCCGGCCACGATCACCTGACGGGGCACGGGACGGGTATTGATGGTCAGCAAATGCAGGAAATTGCACTCTTTTTCCGTCAGCGTGATGATGGTGCCTTCCAGCTCCAGCTGGCGGGCGCTCACGCGCAAGGTCCATTTGCTGAGCACGGGTGCGGTTTCCTGCGGCCCCACCCGGCGGTTGAGCGCCTCGATATGGGCGGCCAGCTCGGGGAATTTGATGGGTTTGGTCAGATAATGGTCGGCGCCCAGACGCAGACCCAGGATGCGGTTGTCGAAAGCCACCCGCCCCGTCAGCACCAGCAGACCGATCTGCGGGTAGAGCTGGCGCATGCGCGGTATCACGTTGAAGCCGTCTTCGTCAGGCAGGCCCAGATCGAGCACCACCACGCCCACATTGCCATGGCTGAGGGCCGACCACATTTCGCTGGCGCTATTGGTTATGCGCACCTCATGCTTGAGCTCAACCAAGAACTCTGCCATTTCCTCGGCATAGTCCAGATTGTCTTCTACGATGAGTATCTGCGTCATTGATGCGCCATGAATGCTAAATCCGGACCACGTGTCCAGCCCCGCCCTGCCAAGATGGCTTGCGTTTAGGAATTATCACTGCTGCAACCTTACTAAGCAAGAACTTTCCCTGTCTGGCTAGCAATTGGCAACCAAATCCGGAATTCCATGCCGCCCCCCGAAGCATGGCGTGCCGTCAGGCTACCGCCGTGCACCTCGAGCACAGCGCTGGCCATGTACAGTCCCAGCCCGGAACCGGCGATCTGGCCAGCGTTGTTTCCACGATACGCTTTTTCAAAAATCCTGCCCAGTTCGCTCTCGGCCACGCCATCGCCGTGGTCGCGCACCAGCATTTCCAGCCCGCCACCGACAGCCATCTGGCCACTCACCTCGATGGCGCTGGTGGCCGGCGTGTATTTAATCGCGTTATCCAGCACTACGTCGAGGCATAAACGCATACCGGCTGGATCACAGCGTATCTGCGCCGGCAGATTGCCAAGCGCCAAAGTAATGTTGCTGCGCTGGCTCGCAGCCTGTTGTACGGCTGTTTGCAGCAGACTGGCTGGCGCGACCTGATCCGGCTGGCGTACGCGGCCGATTTCCGCCATGCGCTCGGGTGTCAGATGTTCGTCCAGCAAGGCCAGCAGGCGGTCGGCCGCCGTCTGGATCTTGCGATAGCGCTTGCGCGTGCTCTCATCGTGGGCCGTGCCCGTCATTTCCAGCAACTGGGCAGCGCCATCGATCACGGCCAGCGGCGTACGGAATTCATGCGACAGCATGGAAGTGAACTGTTTCTGCCGCAGGGCCAGCTCGCGCGCCAGCGTCAGGTCGCGCACGATGCCGTGAATGCGCCGCACCGAGCCATCCGTCTCGGGCAGCAGCGTGGTGGTGATTTCCACGGAAACGGGATGGCCGCCGGCATGGGCCAGTTCCAGCTCGCGCCGCACCTGCCAGCGCGTGGCGTCGCCACCCGCGTAACGCGCCAGCCGGGCCGGCAATTGCGCCAGCAGGGGTACAGCCAGTGCCTGCGCAGTGGCCAAGGTGTAGCCGAACTGCCGCTCGCAGGCGGGGCTCAGCCATATCAGGCCCGCCGCGTCAGCCGTGAAGCTGGCTTCCTCGCTGTAGGCCAGCCATTCGCGGCAGCGCTGCATTTCTGCCTGCGCTGCGATAAGCATGGCCTCCAGTTCGGCGGCGCGCGTCATTATTCCACCAGCGGAGCAAAGATCTGCTGCAGGTCTTCCTGCGTCAGTGCCATCTTCTGCGACTCGCCCTCGGCCAGTATCGACTGGGCCAGATCGGATTTCTTCTGCTGCAGCACCTGTATCTTCTCTTCCAGTGTGCCTTTGGCGATCAACTTATACACAAACACCGGCTTGTCCTGACCGATACGCCAGGCGCGGTCGGTGGCCTGATTTTCCGCCGCCGGATTCCACCACGGATCGTAGTGGATCACGGTATCGGCCGCCGTCAGGTTCAGACCCACGCCGCCCGCTTTCAGGCTGATCAGGAAGATCGGTACGGCACCCTGCTGGAACGCTGCCACTTGGGCGCTGCGGTCCTTGGTATCGCCGGTCAGCAGCGCATACGGAATATCGCGCTCGTCGAGTTCTTCCTGTATTAGTTCCAGCATGCTGGTGAACTGGGAGAACACGAGGATTTTGCGTTTTTCTTCCAGCAAGTCTTCCACCATTTGCATCAGGTCGACCAGCTTGGCCGATGGTGCAGCCGCCTTCTTGCCGGTCAGCGATTTCACCAGCCGCGGATCGCAGCACACCTGCCGCAGCTTGAGCAGCGCTTCCAGAATCACGATCTGGCTGCGCGCCACGCCCTTGCGGTCGATTTCCTCGCGCACTTTCTGGTCCATCGCCAGACGCACGGTTTCGTACAGGTCGCGCTGGGCGCCCGTGAGCTCCACCTTGCGCACCATTTCCGTTTTCGGCGGCAGTTCCTTGGCCACGTGGTCCTTGGTCCGGCGCAGCAGGAAAGGCTTGATGCGACGGTTCAGCAGGGCGCGCCGCAGCGGATCGTCCTGCCGTTCGATAGGGTGACGGAATACGGTGTTGAAGCCTTTTTCGTCGCCCAGCAGACCCGGCAGCAGGAAATGGAATTGCGACCACAGCTCGCCCAGATGGTTTTCCAGCGGCGTGCCGGACAGGCACAGGCGGTGACGGGCTTTCAGCAGGCCGGCACTCTGGGCTGCCTTGCTGCGGGTGTTCTTGATGTAGTGCGATTCGTCGAGGATGACCAGATGGAAATCATGCTCGCGCAGTTTTTCCTCGTCACGCGGCAGCAGCGCATAGGTGGTCAGCACCAGATCGGCCTCGGCGATCTGGTCGAACTGGCCCATGCGCTCCTTGCCTTGCAGCAGCAACACGCGCAGGCCCGGCGCAAAACGTGCCGCCTCTTCCTGCCAGTTGCCCATCAGGCTAGTCGGCGCGATCACCAGCGCCGGTGCCGTCAATCGGCCTGCTTCTTTTTCCACCAGAATGTGGGCCAGCGTCTGTACCGTCTTGCCCAGACCCATGTCGTCGGCCAGGATGCCGCCGAAACCGTATTCGCGCAGGAACTGCATCCACGACAGACCGTCGGTCTGGTAGTCACGCAGGGTGGCTTGCAGGCCGGCCGGCGTGGCGATGCGCTTGATGGAGCCGAACTGGTTCAGGCGGGCGCCCATTTCGCGCAATTCTTCACCACCGGTCCAAGCCATTTCCACCGAACGGGCCAGCTCATCGAGACGCGCCGCATCGAGGCTGGTCATGCGCAGGGTAGGCTTGATCTTGTCGCTGAAATACAGCTCGCCCAGCGTATTCAAGATAGGCCGCACGCGCGCCCACGGCAGCGCCACCCGGCGGCCATCGGCCAGCACGGCCAGCATCTGGTCTGCTTCGCCATGCTGGGCAATGACTTTCGGCGCAAAATCGTTGGGCGCGTTGCGGATCAGCTGGACCAGCAGCGGCAGCAGGGAGATGCGTTCCTGTTCGACGTTGATACCGAGTTCGAGTTCGAACCAGGCATGGCCACCTTCGCTGGTATCCTGTTCCACCTCGGCAAACCACTCGCCCACTTCCGTCAGGTCATAGCGGTATTTGGTGGTCTTTTCGATTTTCCAGCCGGCCGCACGCAGGTCGGTGATGCCGTCGCGGCCAAAACGTATCCACTCGGCTTGCGTCGGCAGCAACAATCCGCCTTTGACGCTGCTCAGCGGCAAGGTCGTCGGTGCGGCAAACGCACGTTCCTGCAGCAGCGCCAGCGCGGCCGTTTCCGCCGCTTCATTGCGCTGGATAATTTCCGTCACTTCGCCCTTCTGGCGCACTACGCGCTGGGACGGATCGAACGACACCCGCTCACCATCGTAATCAAATGACAGCACGGCAAAATCATGCCAGCGCTGGATGGAGCCATCGGCCAGCATGGCGGCATCGAGCGTCAGCACGGGGCGCGGCAGCACATCATCGCGCAGGCGCTGCGGCAAAGGCTGCGGCAGCGGCATCAATTGCTGCAGACCATGGGCCAGCAGCAACTGCGACACGCGCAGCTTGTCGTTACTGGTCAGCAAAGGTGCTTGCGCTACCAGTGCCTGCAGATCGGCCAGCGGTATCTGGGCGCCGCCCTGATTGAGTTGCAGCACGCCGCAGGACAGATTGTCGATATACCAAGGCGGATCGGTCGGCAGCATGTAGTCGACCTGATCGGCACCGCTGTGGCGCGCATTCGGCGGTGCCTGCACCTGCCAGCCCAGCCGCAGCCCCTTGCCTTCTTCGCGCCAGGCCAGATGGGCCTCGCGCATCACCCCGCCTTTGAGCGGATAGACCAGACCATTGCCCACATCGGCCCACGAATTTGCCCACAGCAATTTATCCTGCTCGGCCAGCATGCTCAGCAGGGCCGCACCGATCTTGCCACGCGGCTCGGTGGCCGAACCGGTCTGCGAGCTGGCGCCACTGCGCATAGCCACAAAGAAACGGATCAGGTCTTCATCACCGGCCGACAAAAAGCTGGGCGGGGCCGACAGCAGCGAGAAAATTTCGCTGACAGGGCTAGCGGCGGCTACATCGCCATTCGGCTTCAGACGCGCCTTGTACAGGCATAGCGCCACATGACGGCCGCCACTGGTAGGCGCCATCACATAAATCAGTTTGTGTGCGGAAAGTTTAGGGTCCGCATCAGGCGGCGGAACATTCAGCTTGGCCTTGGGATGCGCTGCGGCATCCACCCGCTGCAGCCAGGTGGCGACAGCGTACGACAATTGATTCGCAGGCGGCGCAGGGCGCGCAGGTGCAGCGGGAGCAGCAGGGGCGTCGTCGCGGGTTAAATCCATGGGTCGCATTGTTGGTCAAAGATGGTTCAAAAACAGCAACAGGCGATATTATCCGCCATACACGCTTTTATGTTTGCGGATTCTTCATATTTCCGCGTTTTTCGTGTGCCCATGCACCCTGCACGCAACGGGTTCACAGACGCCACGGGCTGTCAAGACTGGCAGATTCGCGCCGATTGCGTATCATTCCGAGCTTGATTGCTGAGGAATACCGTCCATGCTGCCTACCATCGAACAACGTCTTGCCACTGAACTCAACTGCAAAGCCCCTCAGGTTGTCGCCGCCGTCGCCCTGCTCGACGAAGGCGCTACTGTGCCGTTTATTGCCCGCTACCGTAAGGAAGTGACGGGCGGACTCGATGATACCCAGCTGCGTCTGCTGGAAGAACGCTTGCGCTATCTGCGCGAGCTGGAAGAGCGCCGCGCCGCCATCATTGCCTCGATTACCGAGCAGAACAAGATGACGCCGGAACTGCTCGATGCCGTCCTGCACGCCGAGGACAAAACCCGGCTGGAAGACCTCTACCTGCCTTACAAGCCGAAACGCCGCACCAAAGCCCAGATCGCCATCGAAGCAGGACTGGCACCACTGGCAGAAAGCCTGCTGGGCAATCCCGCATTGGATCCGGAGACGGAAGCCGGCAAATATTTGCGTGCGCCGTTCGAATCGGCCGATGGCAACAACCCCGGCGTGGCCGACAACAAGGCTGCGCTCGACGGTGCACGCCAGATCCTGATGGAACGCTTTGCCGAAGACGCCACCCTGCTGCAATCCTTGCGCGAATACGTACAGGAGCACGGCATTGTTGAATCCAAAGTCGTGGAAGGCAAACAGGAAGAAGGCGAAAAATTCGCCGACTACTTCGATTACACGGAAAACCTCAGCAGCATACCTTCCCACCGTGCGCTGGCTTTGCTGCGCGGCCGCCGCGAAGGCATGCTGGACGTCACCCTGCGACTCGATTCCGAACCGGAAAAACCGAAATGGGATGCGCCGCATAACCCGTGCGAAAGCCGCATCGCGGCCCGTTTCGGCATCAAGCAGGCGGGCCGTCCGGCCGACAAATGGCTGTGCGACACCGCGCGCTGGACCTGGCGCGTGAAGAGCTTCATGCATCTGGAAACCGAACTGATGGGCGCGCTGCGCGAAGCCGCCGAACTGTCGGCCATCAATGTGTTCGCGACCAATCTGAAAGCCCTGCTGCTGGCCGCGCCGGCTGGCCAGCGTGCCACCATGGGGCTGGACCCGGGCCTGCGTACGGGCGTCAAAGTGGCCGTGGTCGATGCCACCGGCAAGGTGGTCGACACGGCCGTGATCTACCCGCACCAGCCGAAAAACGACTGGCATGGCGCGCTGCACACGCTGGGCCAGTTGGCCATCAAGCACAAGGTTGCGCTGATTTCCATCGGTAACGGTACCGCTTCGCGCGAGACGGACAAGCTCGCGCAGGAACTGATCAAGCTGTATCCGGAACCGAAAATGAACAAGATCGTCGTGTCCGAAGCGGGCGCCTCGGTATACTCGGCTTCGGAATTCGCCTCGCGCGAACTGCCTGACATGGACGTGTCGCTGCGCGGCGCCGTGTCGATTGCACGCCGCCTGCAGGACCCGCTGGCCGAACTGGTAAAAATCGATCCGAAATCGATCGGCGTGGGCCAGTACCAGCATGATGTCTCGCAAACCCAGCTCGCACGCAGCCTCGATGCGGTAGTGGAAGACTGCGTGAATGCCGTCGGTGTCGACGTCAACACGGCTTCCGTGCCGCTGCTGACGCGCGTGTCCGGCCTGTCCGCCTCGGTGGCGCAAGCCATCGTCAACTACCGCGATAGCAAGGGCGCCTTCCCCAACCGTGCCGCGCTGAAAGCTGTACCGCGGCTGGGCGACAAGACTTTCGAACAGGCCGCCGGCTTCCTGCGCGTGATGGGCGGCGAGAACCCGCTCGACGCTTCGGCCGTGCACCCGGAATCCTACCCGCTGGTAGAAAAAATCCTGCGCGACATAAACAAGGACATCAAGGCCGTGATCGGTGAAACCAGCCTGATCAAAACGCTGCAGCCGGCCAAATATGCTGACGAACAGTTCGGTGTGCCCACCATCAGCGATATTCTGAAAGAGCTGGAAAAGCCGGGCCGTGACCCGCGTCCCGAATTCACCACGGCCACTTTCAAGGATGGCGTGGAAGAAATCAGCGACCTGCGGCCCGACATGATCCTCGAAGGCGTGGTCACCAACGTGGCGGCCTTTGGCGCGTTTGTCGATATCGGCGTGCATCAGGATGGACTGGTACACATTTCGGCGCTGTCGAATACCTTCGTCAAAGACCCGCACACGGTCGTCAAGGCAGGACAGGTGGTGAAAGTGAAAGTGCTGGAAGTCGATGCCAAGCGCAAGCGTATTGCCCTGACCATGCGGTTGAGCGACAGCGCGCCCGTGGCCGGCAGCAATCCGCAGCAGCGTGCCGACCGCAACGACCGCCGCAGCATGGGCCAGCACAGCAAGCAGACCGCCAAGGCCGAACCGCTGGGCGGCAGCATGGCAGCGGCCTTCGCCAAACTGCGCTCCTGACCCAAAATACGGTCTTGGGAATTTTCTTATAAAATATCGAGATTCAATACATCTTTACACTGAGGTAGCCATGAGCGACGACGTACAAACCTGGATCAAAGACACTGTGACCAACACCAAAGTGGTGCTGTTCATGAAGGGCACTGCCCAGTTCCCGCAATGCGGCTTTTCCGGCCGTGCCATCCAGATCCTGAAAGCTTGCGGCATTGAAAACATTGCCACCGTCAACGTGCTGGACGATCCGGAAGTGCGTCAAGGCATCAAGGACTATTCGAACTGGCCGACCATCCCTCAGCTGTACATCAACGGCGAATTCATCGGTGGTTCGGACATCATGAATGAAATGTTCGAATCGGGCGAACTGAAAGCCCTGTTGAATGCCTGATCGTCCGCGGCGGATCGTCGTCGCCATCACCGGCGCCACGGGCGCCGTGTATGGCTTGCGTCTGCTGCAGTTTTTACGCGATACCCCCGGCATCGAAAGCCACCTGATTCTGTCCGACGCAGCCATCCTGACTTTGCATCAGGAAACTGGCCTGCAGAAGCGCGAGGTGGAAGCGCTGGCCCATGTGGTGCACAAGGTGCGCGATGTGGGCGCCAGCGTCGCCAGCGGCTCCTTCCAGTCCGATGGCATGATCATCGCGCCGTGCTCGATGAAAACCCTGGCCTCCGTGGCCCATGGCTTATCCGATAACCTGATTGCCCGTGCGGCCGATGTGGTGCTCAAGGAGCGTCGCCGGCTGGTGCTGATGGTGCGCGAAACGCCGTTCAATCTGGCGCACCTGCGCAATATGACGGCCGTCACGGAAATGGGCGGGATTATCTTCCCGCCACTGCCTAGCTTCTACCACCAGCCCGCCAGCATCGCTGAAATGGTGGACCACACAGTCGCCCGCGTGCTCGACCTGTTCCAGATCGAACACGGCCTCGCACCGCGCTGGCAAGGCATGCAGGCCGGCAGCACCGGCACTGACGCCAGTTAGGCGGTTAGCGCTGGTCGTATGACTGGCCACTGAGCCGTTTGAGCTCGCGTGCCTCTTCCACCATACGTCGATGAGCGATGCGCTTGCGCATCACTTCCGCATGCTGGGCCGCCGTCATGGGCGGAGCCGTCATCAGATCCTTCAACTGCGCAACATTGCTATAATTGCTATTCATCGGATGGCTCAAAACCGTAACTCCCGGAATAAGGTGGATGCGAAGTTGTTGCGTGCATGTGATGCACTGACTGCACACCTCACTGTACCTCAAAACGATGTCGAAACCATGACATTGCGCAGAAGTTCACAAAATAAAAAAGGCGCCCCGGTGGGCGCCTATGCCGAAGAAAAACTGGCCAGCCAGTGAAACTTGTTTCACCAGAGAACAAGCCATCCAATAGTCACAAACAGTCAATTTATCTAAGTACTACTACGGGTTTTTGCTACTTTTGGTAGTTAACCCGTACCAGCATGCGGATAAATTCACGTGCAATCTGGCGATGATGTTCGTCCAGACGTTGTAAATCCGCGATTAATTTGACGTCGGCCGACTCGAAACGGGACAGACCGGTAGCGCTATCTCCTTGCGGCGTATCGCTTTCGGCACCACCAAAACGCAGCCAGTCGGCCGGCACGCCCAGCCAGTGGGCGATCATGCGCAACTTTTCCTGCGTCGGTATGGCTTCACCCACCAGCCATTTACGGGCGGCGTGGACGGTGATGGGACGGCCATCGAAACGGATATTGAATTCCCGAGCGAGCCGGGTCGGGCTGTCGGGGGAGTAATGGGCATTTTTCAGCGCCTGCTGGAGGCGCTGGCTAAAGCTTTCGCGTTCATTTGAAGAATTCATATCGGCACTATTTCACGTTGCGGCATGAAAGTCAGTCTCTAGTACTACCGACCAATTTGTGACATCTTGCGAACTTTTGCGACACACTTAGCCGATCCAATACCACTTCAACACCAGATTCTTCAACTGAAGAAAATTCGGTTTCTGTTTTTCCAAAGAAACATCGGCTCTTGGTTTATTTTAGTTTAAAACCAGAAATTATTCGCTAAGAATTTTCATGTGCTAGTGACTACGCCACACTAGGCATCCGTGCGCTGGAATAGCACGCCGCCATCCACCGCAACGCAGCGCTGCAGCACACCGTCGTACCACAAGGCATGCAGGTGGGCTAAGGCTTCCCCTAGCGCAAAGCTCAACTGGTGAGCATCCAGCGGACGGCGAAACATCAGTGGCACGATGCTGGCTGCCGACTGTGCGCTCTGGCAAGCCTGCAGCACCTCGGCCAGCCTGTCGCGATGGTGCTCGCGCAGCTGAATAATGCGCTGATGCAACCCTTGGAAGGGTTTCCCGTGGGATGGCAAGACCAATACATCATTTGGCCATTTGGCAAATTTATCCAAAGATTCAAGATAGCGCGTGAGCGGGTTGGCTTCCGGCTCGATGGCAAACACAGACACATTGGTGGAAATACGCGGCAGCACCATATCGCCGGCAATGAGTAATTTATCTTTCTCACAATACAAAGCCACATGCTCGGGCGAGTGGCCATAGCCGCACACCACCTGCCAGACCCGCTCGCCTATCGTGAGTAACTGGCCGTCCTGCAAACGGGTGTAACTGGCCGGTACGGACGGTACCAGCGAGGGATAGTAGTTCTTGCGTGCGCTCATCTGCTCGAGCAGCACGGGATCGCGCAGACCATGGCGCTGGAAATGCGTCACGGCAGCCGCATTATCAACTCCGGGCAAAGCTGCCGACATCATGCGGGCAAACGCATATTCGCCGGCACTGGTCCACAGCGCTACCTGCCAGCGCTGGCACAGCCAGTCGGCCAGTCCGATATGGTCAGGGTGGCAATGGGTGGCCAGCACGCGCCGCACGGGCAAGCCTTGCAGTTCATGGGCGAAGATCTGCTCCCATGCCTCGCGCGTGGCGGGCGTAGCCACGCCGCTATCGACAATGGTCCAGCCCTCGCCATCGCGCAGCAGCCACAGATTGATGTGATCGAGCGCGAACGGCAGCGGCATGCGCAGCCAGCCCACGTCCGGCGCCAGCCAGTGCACAGTGCCGCTGGCCGGTAAAGTGTCGCCGAGCGGATAGGTGAGTGCGGCGGCAAGGGCATCACGGCTAGCGGTAGTACTCAATTTTTCTCCTAGACCCAAAGTTCAGGCTACAATGGGATTGACGTTGACGTAAACGGAAACATCCGTCAAGACCTCGACCGATAGTTCAGACTCTAGCGCACAGGACCAATGCCTACCTACACCATTACCGAACTGGCCCGCGAATTCGATATTACCGCGCGCGCCATCCGCTTCTACGAAGATCAGGGCTTGCTGAGCCCTTCGCGCGAAGGCGCGGGCGGCCGCAACCGCGTCTACACGCCGCGCGACCGCACCCGTTTGAAACTGACGCTACGCGGCAAGCGCCTCGGCCTGTCGCTCTCGGAAATCAAGAGTCTGGTGGACATGTACGAAACGCCGAAAGATACGGCGGCCCAGATGCATCGCTTCCTCGGCGTGCTGGCCCAGCACCGCGAAACGCTGGAACAGCAGCGCGAAGACATCGAAATGTCGCTGGCCGAAATCACCGCCCACGAAGACGAATGCAAACGTCTGCTGGCCGCGATCGGCGCACCGGCCGCCAAACCCGAGTGACCTGCACAGAAAACAGGCAAGTTACGTTTACGTAAACGTCACATCAGCGTATCATGTGGCGTTCCAAACCACGATAAGAATGAGGATGACATGCTCCATCTGCCCGGCCTGACCTTTGACCACGGCGAAGATATCGCCGCCCTGCGCGAAGCAGTGCAGCAGTTTGCTGCCGCCGAAATCGCACCCCGTGCTGCCGAAATCGACCGCAGCGACCAGTTCCCTATGGACCTGTGGCGCAAGATGGGCGATCTGGGCGTGCTCGGCATTACCGTCGGCGAAGAATACGGCGGCGCCAACATGGGCTATCTGGCCCACATCATCGCCATGGAAGAAATTTCGCGCGCTTCCGCCTCGGTCGGCCTGTCGTATGGCGCCCACTCGAATCTGTGTGTGAACCAGATCAAGCGCAACGGTAACGAGGCGCAGAAACAGAAATACCTGCCGAAACTGATTTCGGGCGAATACATCGGCGCACTGGCCATGTCCGAGCCGAATGCGGGTTCCGACGTCGTCTCCATGAAGCTGCGTGCCGACCTGAAGGGCGACCACTATGTGCTGAACGGCTCGAAAATGTGGATCACCAACGGCCCCGACGCCGATGTACTGGTGGTCTACGCCAAGACCGATCTGGCGGCCGGCCCGCGCGGCATGACGGCTTTCCTGATCGAAAAAGGCTATAAAGGCTTCTCGATTGCCCAGAAACTCGACAAGCTGGGCATGCGCGGTTCGCACACGGGCGAACTGGTGTTCGAAGATTGCGAAGTACCGCTCGAAAACGTGCTGGGCGAAGTGGGCAAGGGCGTCAATGTGCTGATGTCCGGCCTCGACTTCGAGCGCACCGTGCTGTCCGGCGGCCCGCTCGGTATCATGCAGGCCTGCATGGATAGTGTGGTGCCATACATCCACGATCGTCAGCAATTTGGTCAGCCTATCGGCGAATTCCAGCTGATGCAGGGTAAGATTGCAGATATGTACTCGACCATGATGGCGTGCAAAGCTTATGTGTACGCTGTCGGTCAGGCTTGCGACCGGGCCAAAACTCCGGAAGCAGTCCGCCAACTGCGTAAAGATGCAGCGGGAGCCATTTTGTATAGCGCAGAGAAAGCAACCTGGATGGCCGGCGAGGCAATCCAGACGCTGGGCGGCAACGGCTACATCAACGAGTATCCGGTCGGCCGCCTGTGGCGCGACGCCAAATTGTATGAAATCGGCGCCGGCACCAGCGAAATCCGCCGCATGCTGATTGGTCGCGAACTGTTCGCAGAAACCAAGTAAGCAGACTATGTGCGTGAGCTGGGACGGCACACTAGAACACGCACATAAAGGTTCACTATGAAGTCGTCTATAAGCCAGGCTGCATTTCCCAAGCTGCTGCGCTCGCAGATCGCTTTCGATATTGCCCGTACTATCCGCGACGGTTTCGACAAGCACTACCGCCTGTTCCGCCAGACCAGCCAGCAAGCCAAGCTGCATTTCGAGCAGGGCGCGTGGGGCGAGGCGCAGACCGCAGCACGCGAGCGTATCGGCTTCTATGACAAGCGCGTGCAGGAGTGCGTGCAGATGCTGGAAGACGAGTACGAGCAGACCGAACTGACGGATGAAGTGTGGCGCGAGCTCAAGCTGCACTTCATCGGTATGCTGTCCGACCACAAGCAGCCAGAGCTGGCCGAGAGTTTCTTCAACTCGGTCTGCTGCAACATCCTGCACCGCAGCTACTTCCACAACGAATTCATATTCGTGCGTCCCGTCGTGTCGACCGAATACATCGAGACGGAAGAAATCGCGCCGACCTACCGCGTCTACTACCCCGCCACGGACGGCCTGCACTACACGCTCAAGCGCATCGTCACCAACTTCCAGCTCAATGCCGAATTCGCCGATCTGAATCGCGATATCGACCTCGTGGAAGCGCGCCTGAAGTCCATCTTCGGCAATGCCAAGCTGGAACCGAATCACCAGATCCAGGTGCTATCGAGCCTGTTCTTCCGCAACAAGGGCGCCTACATCGTCGGCAAGGGCATTAACGGCAACCGCGAATTCCCGTTCGTCGTGCCCATCCTGCACAATCGTCAGGGCCAGCTGGTACTCGATACGGTGCTGTTCGATCACGAACAGATCACCATCCTGTTCTCGTTCACGCGCGCCTACTTCCTCGTCGATATGGAAGTGCCGTCGGCCTATGTGCAGTTCCTGCGCTCGCTGCTGCCGCGCAAACCGCGCAGCGAAATCTACACCATTCTCGGTCTGCAGAAGCAAGGCAAGACGCTGTTCTACCGCGACTACCTGCAGCACCTCAAGCATTCGTCCGACCAGTTCGAAATTGCGCCCGGTATTCGCGGTCTGGTGATGCTGGTATTTGCACTGCCGTCCTTCCCGTATGTGTTCAAGGTGATCAAGGATTTCTTCCCGCCGCCTAAGGAAACTTCGCGCGCGCTGATCAAAGAAAAATACCTGCTGGTGAAACACCACGATCGTGTGGGCCGCATGGCCGATACGCTGGAATACTCCAACGTGGCCTTCCCGCGCCACCGCTTCACGGACGATCTGGTGGACGAGCTCAAACACTTCGCCCCTTCGCTGGTCGAAGAAGATGGCGAGCAGCTCATTATCAAGCACCTGTACATCGAACGCCGCATGGTGCCGCTGAATATCTGGCTCAGCAACGCCGAAAAGGAACACGACGAAGTCCAGCTCGAACACGGCATCGTCGAATACGGCAACGCCATCAAGGAACTGGTGGCGGCCAACATCTTCCCCGGCGATATGCTGTACAAGAACTTCGGCGTCACGCGTCACCAGCGCGTGGTGTTCTACGATTACGATGAAATCGAGTACATCACCGACTGCCAGTTCCGTGCGATTCCGCAAGCCCGCACGGAAGAAGAAGAAATGGCTTCCGAGCCGTGGTACCCGATCGGCAAGTCCGACGTGTTCCCCGAACAATTTGGCGCTTTCCTGCTCGGTAATCCGCGCATCCGCCACTACTTCATGAAACACCATGCCGACCTGCTCACGCCCGAATGGTGGCAGGCCCGCAAGCAGCGCATACAGCAGGGCATCGTCGAAGACGTGTTCCCGTATCCGCAATACATCCGTTTTTGCAATCAGCACACCTCAGCCCCGGCGGTGACCCCACCGCCATTTATGGAGACTCTAGAAAATGAATGATCCTATCGTTATCGTCGGCGCCGCCCGTACCCCTATGGGCGCCTTCCAGGGCGATTTCAGCAGCAAGAGCGCACACGATCTGGGCGCCGTCGCGATTCAGGCCGCAGTAGAACGTTCCGGCATCGATGGCAAACTGGTCGAGCACGTATATTTCGGTAACTGCCTGATGGCCGGTCAGGGTCAGGCACCGGCCCGTCAGGCCCTGCTCAAAGCCGGTCTGCCGATGTCCACCGGCGCCGTCACGCTGTCGAAAATGTGCGGTTCGGCCATGCAGGCCACCATCTTCGCGCACGACCAGCTGGTCGCTGGCAGCGCCGACGTGGTCATCGCCGGCGGCATGGAATCCATGACCAATGCACCGTATCTGGTGCCTAAGGCGCGCGGCGGCTACCGCATCGGCCACGGCATGCTGTTCGACCACATGATGTACGACGGCCTGGAAGATGCCTACTCGCGCAACGAGAAAACCGGCGAAGGCCGTTCCATGGGCACTTTCGCCGAAGAGTGCTCGGCCAAGTACGAATTCACCCGCGAAGCGCAGGACAACTTCGCCATCGAATCCGTCAAGCGCGCACAGGTCGCCACCAAGGAAGGCTATTTCAACTGGGAGATCGCACCAGTGACCGTCAGCAGCCGCGCTGGCGATGTGGTGATCGACAAGGATGAAGGCCCGCTCAAAGCCAAGATCGACAAGATTCCTACCCTGCGCGCCGCCTTCAAGAAAGACGGCACCATCACCGCTGCTTCGTCCTCGTCCATCAACGACGGCGCTGCCGCACTGGTGCTGATGCGCGCATCGACCGCAAAACAGCTCGGCGCTACCGTGCTGGCCACCATCCACGGCCACGCCACCTTTGCGCAGGAGCCAAACTGGTTCACCACCGCTCCTATCGGCGCGATGGAAAAGCTGTACAAGAAAACCGGCTGGACCAGCAAGGACGTGGACCTGTTCGAAATTAACGAAGCGTTTGCTGCCGTGCCTATGGCCGCCATGCGCGACCTCGACATCCCGCACGAGAAAGTCAACATCCACGGCGGCGCCTGCGCACTGGGCCACCCTATCGGCGCATCGGGCGCGCGTATCATCGTCACCCTGATCGGCGCGCTGAAACGCACCGGCGGCAAGAAGGGCGTGGCAGCACTGTGCATCGGCGGTGGCGAAGCCACGGCGATCGCCATCGAACTGGCCTAAGGCATGGCGACTGCACTCATCATCGGTGCCTCGCGCGGCATCGGTCAGGAACTGGTACGCCAGTATCTGGCCGATGGCTGGCGCGTGATCGCCACGGCCCGCAAGCCGGAAGATACCAACGCCCTGCACGCCATGGGGGCGGAAGTGCACACGCTGGACGTCAACAACGTGGAAGCAGTAGCAGGGCTGGGCTGGAAGCTCGATGGCGAGGAGCTCGACGTCGCCTTCCTCAACGCGGGCGTGTACGGCCCGCGCCACGACGGCTTCCCCATGCAGACGGATTTCGACGCGGTGATGCACACCAATGTGCTGGCCGCCATGCGGCTGCTGCCCATCCTCGCGCCGCTGGTCTGCGCCGTGAAGGGCAAGCTGGCCGTGCTGTCCTCGCGCATGGGTTCCCTCAGCGAGCGTAACAACCCTAGCGGTTCGCTATACCGTGCCAGCAAGGCAGCACTGAACTCCGTGCTGATCGACACGGCACACACTTTCGGCCCGCAGGGCGCCACTTGCGTGGCCTTCCATCCGGGCTGGGTCCGCACGGACATGGGCGGCGCCGAAGCCGACCTGTCGGTGCAACAGAGCGCGGCAGGCATGCGCGCAACGCTGGCGGCGCTACCCGCGACCACCAGTGCGCTCTACCTTAACTACGATGGCAAAACCATAGGCTGGTAAAGACACCGAGCAGTCCGAAATCATTTATACAATAACGACGAGACACCATGATACTGAGCGAAGAACATCAAATGATCCGTGACGCCCTGCGCAGCTTTGCGCAGGAACGTCTGGCCCCCAACGCCGCCCGCTGGGACAAGGAACACCACTTCCCCAAAGAAGAACTGAAGGAGCTGGCAGCACTGGGTGCCTTCGGTGTAGCCGTGCCGGAAGCACTGGGCGGGGCGGGGATGGATTATGTATCGCTGGCTCTGGTGCTGGAAGAGATTGCTGCCGGTGACGGCGGCACCTCGACCATTATCTCCGTCAACAACTGCCCTGTGTGCAGCATCGCCATGATGTACGCCAACGAGCAGCAGAAGCAGCAATGGCTGCGGCCACTGGCGCAGGGCGAGATGCTGGGCGCTTTCTGTCTGACCGAACCGCATACGGGTAGTGATGCTGCCGCGCTGCGCACCACCGCTACGCGCGATGGCAATGAATACGTTTTGAACGGCACCAAGCAGTTCATCACCAGCGGCAAATATGCCGACGTGGCCATCGTCATGGCCGTCACGGATAAAGCGGCCGGCAAGAAGGGCATCAGCGCGTTCTGGGTGCCGACCAATACGCCCGGCTACATCGTCGCGGGGCTGGAACAGAAAATGGGCCAGCACTCGTCCGATACGGCGCAAATACTGTTCGAGAACTGCCGCATTCCGGCCGAGAATCTGATCGGCGAAGAAGGTCAGGGCTACAAGATCGCGCTGTCCGGTCTGGAGGGCGGCCGTATCGGCATCGCTTCACAGGCCGTGGGTATGGCGCGCGCGGCGTATGAAGCAGCGCTCAGCTATGCGCGCGAGCGCGAAAGCTTCGGCAAGCCTATCTTCGAACATCAGGCCGTGCAGTTCCGCCTGTCCGATATGGCCACCCAGATCGAAGCAGCGCGCCAGCTGATCCAGCATGCCGCCGCTATGAAGGATGCGGGTCTGCCCTGCCTGAAAGAAGCGGCCATGGCCAAGCTGTTCGCCTCCGAAATGGCCGAGAAGGTCTGCTCGGATGCAATCCAGATCCATGGCGGCTACGGTTATGTGTCCGACTTCCCCGTCGAGCGCATCTACCGCGATGTACGCGTGTGCCAGATTTACGAAGGCACCAGCGACATCCAGAAACTGCTGATCGCGCGCGCCCTGTAAGCGCGCCGTTCTAGAGCTGGGCGATCTGGCGGTTGATGGCCTTGACCGCCCGCTCGTTGCGTTCGCTGTAGCGGTCGGTCAGAAAATCGGTGCGGCCACGCATCAGCAGCGTCATCTTGAACAGTTCCTCCATCACGTCGACTACGCGCTCGTAGTAGGCCGAGCGGCGCATGCGGCCTGCATCGTCGAACTCCTTGTAGGCCATCGGCACCGAGGACTGGTTAGGGATGGTGAACATGCGCATCCAGCGTCCCAGCAGGCGCATGGTGTTGACCACATTGAACGACTGCGAACCGCCGCATACCTGCATCACGGCCAGCGTGCGTCCCTGCGTGGGACGCAGCGCGCCCTGTTCCAGCGGTATCCAGTCGATCTGGTTCTTCATTACGGCCGTAATCGCGCCATGCCGCTCAGGGCTGCACCACACCTGACCTTCCGACCATTGTGACAGCGCACGCAGCTCCTGCACCTTGGGATGGCTTTCGTCCACGCTGCCCACCATCGGCAGTTCGGTCGGATCGAAGATTTTTACTTCGCCGCCGAAATGCTGCAGGATGCGCGCCGCTTCTTCCGTCAGGAAGCGGCTGAACGAGCGCTCGCGCAGCGAGCCATACAGCAGCAGAAAACGGGGAGGATGGTCATAGTTCCCCACCGGTTCCAGTTGCGCCAGCGTCGGTGTCGGCAGCAGATCGTGATTGATGTTCGGTAGTTCCATAGCGTCCTCTCAGGATAAGCGTAGCGCCAGCGCGGCCAGCGTCACCAGCAGCACGGGCACGGTCAGGCAGATCCCCACGCGGAAGTAGTAGCCCCACGAAATCTGTACACCCTTATTCGCCAGCACGTGCAGCCACAGCAGGGTCGCCAGACTGCCGATAGGCGTGATCTTCGGCCCCTGATCGCTGCCGATCACATTCGCATACACCATCGCTTCGCGCACCGCGCCTTGCGCCGTAGTGGCGTCGATCGACAGTGCGCCGATCAGCACCGTCGGCAGATTATTCATGATTGAAGACAGCAGCGCCGTCAGCACGCCCGTGCCCATGGCGGCGCCCCAGACGCCATACGCAGCACAGGCATTCAGCGCCTGCGTCAGATAGGCCGTCAGACCGGCATTGCGCAGGCCGTACACGACCATGTACATACCCAGCGAGAAGATCACGATATGCCACGGTGCGTGGCGCAGCACTTCGCGCGTAGAAATGCGGTGTCCGCGTCCGGCCACCACCAGCAACAGCAGCGCGCCCACGGACGACGTCAGGCTGATCGGCACACCAAGGTCTTCCAGCCAGAAGAAGCCGACCAGCAGCAGCACCGACACCCACCAGCCGGTGATGAACGTGGCGCGGTCATGGATGGCTGTAGCGGGATCTTTAATCTGCTGCACATCGTAGGTGCTGGGCAGGTCACGCCCGAAGTACCACAGCAGCACGGCCAGCGTAGCGGCGATGGCGACAAAATTCACCGGCACCATCACGGCGGCATAGCGTGCAAAGCTGACGTTGAAATAGTCGGCCGAAACGATATTCACCAGATTCGATACCACCAGCGGCAGGCTGGCCGTATCGGCAATGAAACCGGCCGCCATCACGAAGGCCAGCGTGGCCTTGCCGGAGAATTTCAGCTCGCGCAGCATGGCGATCACGATGGGCGTGAGGATCAGCGCCGCGCCGTCATTGGCAAACAGCGCCGACACGGCTGCACCGAGCAGCACAAACATGGCGAACAGGCGCTTGACGCTACCGCCGCCCCAGCGCGCCACATGCAATGCCGACCATTCGAAGAAACCGGCTTTGTCCATCAGCAAGCTGCTGATAATGATGGCGACAAAGGTCGTCGTGGCGTTCCAGATGATGTGCCACACCACAGGAATGTCGCTAACCTTTATCACGCCTGCCAGCAGTGCCGCGATGGCCCCGGCGACGGCGCTCCAGCCTATATTCAGCCCGCGCGGCTGCCAGATCACCAGCGTGATCGTGACCAGAAAAATCAGGCTTGCTGCCAGCATTATTGCGCCTCCAGCTGGCCGATACGGTCCAGCGCCTGCTTGAACGCCGCGCGGTCAGTCACTAGCTGATCCAGCGGCAGCGCCAGAAACGCCTCGATGCGGCCACGCAGCAGCTTATAGGCGCGTTCGAACGCCGCGTCGATTTCAGCCTGCGTGCCCACCACATGGCTAGGGTCATCCACGCCCCAGTGGGCGCGCAGCACGGAGCCCAGATAGGCCGGGCAGGTTTCGCCGGCAGCGCTGCCACACACAGTAATCACGATATCGGGCGTGAGCGGCAAGTCGTTCCACGATTTGCTGTAATAGCCATCGGTCGCAATGCCTTTGCTGGCCAGCAGCGCCAGTGCCTGCGCATTGAGCACGCCGGTGGGCTGGCTGCCTGCGCTGATCGCGTGCCAGCCGGCCGGTGCCAGATGGTTGAAAGTGGCTTCGCTAATCAGCGAGCGGCACGAGTTACCCGTGCAGAGAAACAGTACGTTCATGGTTGGCAGAGTGAAGAAGAAAAATTCGGGGTCAGGTCGGGCAAATGTGCAGCCTCAAGCACTTGAACAGCTGAGCCTGCACATTTGCCCGACCTGACCCCGCTGGTTAGCATGGCTGGCCGCCGCAGCAGTTTTCAGTGAGGAAGCCGATCAGGCCATTCATGGCGCCGATATCGGCCGAATAGATCAGAAAGCGCCCCTGCTGGCGGGCGGTGATCAGGCCAGCATGGCTGAGTTCTTTCAGGTGGAAAGAGAGGGACGAGGGCGCCAGCGCCAGCTGTTCGCCGATTTTGCTGGCCGCCAGCCCATCCGGCCCCGTCTGCACCAGCAGGCGGAAAACGGCCAGCCGGTGTTCCTGCGCCAGCGAAGCGAGCGCCGACAATGCTTGTTTGGTATCCATGACGCCATGATAGCGTTTACATTTCGATATTTCAAATATTATCGAAATGAAGATAAAAACCGTTCCGGAATAAAAAAAGCCCGCATCGCTGCGGGCTCGTTCCAATGTATTACCTATGCTTTAATCGTGCCGGATCCAGTGCTATCTGCAAAGTGAACCGGTTGCATGGACGCCCAGGACTATCTGCCAGGTGCCTCCAGCGTGTAAATCGACCAACGTATCCGGAATTACAAGCCCGCGCTCTCTATTTGCTGCGATGCGCTCTTACACCAAGCGAACCGCGGCGCTAGCCTCGGGCGTGGGACTGTCTGCATTGCAAACCTCAACCACAGACAAACTATACCACAATATTTGTGCGCCGCACAAATTATTTTTTTGTTGGGAAAAATCGCGCTTACTCTTTTAATTCCAAGGCTTTCGCACTTATTCAAGCTCAAAAAGCCGGCACCCTGAACGGATCAATATCGACAGAATCACCCGCAATGCGCACCCGACGGATATCTCCGAAAAAATTTTCCTTAAGGCCGACAAAATGAGCACACCGGAGTTATTAGCGCCCGATATTGATCATCGCATCCTCATCATCAGGGAGCAAAGAGTCATCCTCGATACTGATCTTGCGAAGCTTTATGGCGTACCAACCAAACGCCTTAACGAACAGGTCAAACGCAATCGGGCACGTTTTCCAATGGACTTTATGTGGCAGCTTAGCCATATCGAGAAGCAGGAAGTGGTCGCAAATTGCGACCACCTCGTGCACTTGAAATTCTCCAAAGTACTGCCCTATGCTTTTACGGAACATGGCGCGATGCAGGCCGCAAATGTTCTGGCATCTACACAAGCCATCGCGGCTGGAATCTACATCGTCCGTGCCTTTGTCCGCTTACGTGAAATCATCACTTCACACGAGGAACTGGCTGCACGCCTGAACGAACTGGAAAACCACGCCGATCTACTCACACTTAGGCAAGAGACATTCGAGCGCCATACCCGCGATGAACTAAAAGCGATCATCACAACTTTGCGCGCCCTGATGACGACCAAGGAAACCACGAAGCGACCGATAGGCTTCATCATCACAGACAAGCAGCCGGCCAAGCCTACAGATCTTCGCTAGGCCTAATGCGGCGCGATATCCAGATAGCGCCAGTTGGTCAGTTCCACCGGGTGGCGGCGGTAGTGCAGCAGCCATGGCTGCTGCAGGTCGGCCGAGACGGGATGGGTCAGCAGCACCCATGGCGTATAGGCATGCAGGATGTCGGCCAGATCGCGGTACAGCGCCGTGCGGCGCGGCGTATCGCCGAGCTGGCGGCTTTCTTCGTAACGCTGGTTGTAGGCCGGCAGGTTGAAGCGCGCGTAATTGGCGCGGCCACGGTTGGCGCCATACAGTAACTGGTAGAAATTGTCGCCATCGGGGAAATCGGCCACCCAGTTAGTCTCGAACATCATCACGGAACCGAGCCGCGAGGCCTTGATGATCTCCGTCTTCTTGTCGCTCTTGAACTGCACGCGCAAACCGATCGCGTTCAAATTCTTGCGCCATAACTCGTCGCGCAACCGTCCCACCGTCGAGGCTTCGCTATGCATCACCAGCGTCAGCGGCTTGCCGTCCGGCTGGGTGCGGAAGCCGTCCGCGCCCTTGCGGTAGCCATAGCGCTCCAGCAGCGCCTGCGCCAGCGCCAGCGCCGGATCGTAGGGCACAGGGCTGCGGTAGGCCGGATCGTAGCCGCGCACATTCGGCGGCAGCGGCGTCTGCGCTGCCACGGCCAGTCCCTTCTTCAGCAGCGCCACATCTTCCGCGCTGTTGTAGGACATGGCGATGGCACGGCGCAGCGCCAGCTTGTCCTTGCTGTAGCCGCCGATCAGCGGGTCTTCCATGTTCATCCACATGTAGTAGGTCTGCAGCACAGGGAAGGGCGACAGCACGATGCCGCGCGCCGCCAGCGCGGGCTGCAGCGTGGGCTGGGCGTCGGCTGTCAGCACCATATCCTTCATCGATTCGGGCAACTGTTCGAGGAAATCAAATTCACCATTCAGGAAGCCCAGCACGCGCGACTGGTATTCCTCGACGATGCGCAGGTCGATACGGTCCAGCAGCGGCACGCGCCGGCCCTGATAGCTGACGGGCCGGAACTGACGGTTGGCCAGCAAAGTAATGCGATCGCTATGCTTCCACTGCCCCATCACGAACGGCCCCGTGCCGACCGGATGATTGCCCGCCTGCGCGCCATAGGCCTGCATCACTTCGCGCGCCACCACCGCCGTGGCAGGCGTGGCCAGATAGAACAGGAAATTCGGATCAGGCGCCGTCAGACGGATGCGCAAAGTGAAGCGGTCAGGCGCCTGCAGACCGGCGATCTCGCGCTCGTAGCTGAACTGCTGCTTGAGCGCCGCATCGCCAGCCAGTTTGCCGTCGAGCAGAAACAGCCACGGCGACTTCAGCACGGGGTCATACAGCCGCTTCAGGCTGTACACATAATCCTGCGCCGTCACCTGCCGCCGCTGCCCCTTGAAGGCGGGATCGGGCGTGAAGTACACATCTTGGCGCAGATGGAAGGTATAGGTCAGCCCCTGATCCGTCACTTCCGGCATGGCCGTCAGCGTATTCGGCTGCAGCTGCACGGGGCGCGCCAGATAGTCATAGCGCAGCAGCGGGTCGAACAAGTTTTCCAGCAAACTCAGACTGGCAATGTCGGACGCCACGGCCGGGTCCAGCCCCGTCTCGCCCGTGCTCAGAAACGCATGCAGTACTTTCTCCGGCACTCTTTCCGGCACCTGCGCCTGCGCAGGCGCGCATAGCATGCCTACCAGTGCCCATCCGGCCACCACCACTCGTTTCCACATACCCGCTTTCCCACATCCGCAAACTAAAGCGGCAGCTTATAACTTTTTTGACCAGCATACCCACTCCCAGCCGCTATACTTGGCCTGTCTTTCCCACTTTTTTGCCGATATGTCGCTCAATTACATCTGGTCCGGCTTTTTCCTGATCGGCTTCATTGCCGCCGTGGCGCAGTTCCTGCTGTCCGGCGACACGGAAATCTTCAAGCGCATCATCGACGGCACCTTCGATTCGGCCCGCACCGGCGTGATGGATATCGCCCTGCCGCTGGCCGGCGTGATGACGCTGTGGCTGGGCATTATGAACATCGGCGAAAAGGCCGGCGCCATCGATCTGCTGGCGCGTCTGATTGCGCCTTTCTTCTCGCGCATCTTCCCCGGCGTACCGTCGCAGCATCCGGCCACCGGCCACATGGTGATGAATTTTTCGGCCAACCTGCTGGGCCTCGACAATGCCGCCACACCGTTCGGCCTGAAGGCCATGGAGAGCCTGCAGACACTCAACCCCAGCAAGGACGAACCGACCGATGCGCAGATCATGTTTCTGGTGCTGCATACCTCGGGCCTGACGCTGATCCCGCTGGCCATCATGGCGCAGCGCTCCATCCTCGGTGCGGCCGATCCGTCCGACATCTTCATCCCCTGCATGATCGCTACCTATGTGGCCACCGTCACGGGCATCACTGCGGTGTCTATCCGCCAGCGCATCAACCTGTTCAACACGGTGGTCATGGGCTGGCTGGGCGGCATGACGGCCGCCATTGCGGGCGTGGTGTGGTACTTCACCCACTACCTGAGCAAGCAGGAAATCGAACTGGTCTCCAAAGTCTTCAGCAATCTGGTGCTGCTGCTGGTGATCGTCGGCTTCATCATCGGCGCCTTGCGGCGCAAGGTGAATGTCTATGAAGCGTTCATCGAAGGGGCCAAAGGTGGCATCCAGACTTCCATCACCGTGATTCCCTATCTGGTGGGGATGCTGGTGGCGATCAGCGTGATCCGCAATGCGGGTGTGCTCAACTACGTCATCGAAGGTTTTGGCTGGATCTTCGCCCAGCTAGGCGTCAACGCCGATTTCGTGCCGGCCCTGCCCACCGCGCTAATGAAGCCCCTGAGCGGCAGCGCCGCCAAGGCCATGATGATAGACACCATGCGCCAATATGGCGTGGATTCCTTCGTCGGCCGGCTGGCCTGCGTGTTCAACGGCTCGGCCGATACTACCTTCTACATCGTCGCGCTGTATTTCGGTTCGGTAGGCATACGCAAAACCCGCTACGCCATCTCCTGCGGCCTGATCGCCGATCTGGCCGGCGTGATTGCGGCGATTTTCGTCGCCTATGTGTTCTTCCACTGATTAGCGCAAGAGAGCCTGCACCATGTTGCTACGCCGTACCATCCTCGCTGCCCTGTTCACTGCCACTGCCGTATTGACGCGCGGCGCAATGGCGGCCGACCTGCCCGAAGCGATCAGCACCCTGCTGAGCACTGCCAATATTCCGCAGCAGGCGGCAGGCATCGTCGTCATGCGCGGCAACCAGACGCTGATCGACCATAACAGCAGCCAGAGCATGCAGCCCGCCTCCACCATGAAGCTGATTACCACGCTGGCTGCGCTGGAACAACTGGGACCAGCCTTCCGCGCCCGCACCGAGCTGGGCACCACGGCAGATATCGATCATGGCGTACTCAAAGGCGATCTGATCGTGCGCGGTGGTGCCGATGTCGATCTCAATGAAGACGTGCTGCTGCATCTGCTGCAGGCCTTGCGCAATCAGGGCATACGCAAGATCAAGGGTGACGTGATACTGGACCGCCAGCTCTTCCAGCCGGCCCGCCCCGATCTGGGCCAGCCGCCGTTCGACGAATTCCCTTGGGCCTATTACAACGTGATCCCCGATGCGCTGCTCACCCACAGCAATCTGCTGCGGGTGGAACTGCGTGCCAGCGCCAGCGAACTATCGGTGGTGATGCTGCCGGAGCTGGAGCAGGTCAGCGTCAAGGCCGATCTGCAACTGGTCGATGCACCCTGCGCCAGCTGGGAAAAAGACTGGCGCACGCCGGAAGTACGCCGCCGTGGCGACCAGCTGACGGTGATTCTGCA
This sequence comes from Pseudoduganella danionis, assembly GCF_009720775.1. Lineage (GTDB taxonomy): Bacteria > Pseudomonadota > Gammaproteobacteria > Burkholderiales > Burkholderiaceae_D > Rugamonas > Rugamonas danionis. Next base: position 373,869 of record NZ_WNKW01000004.1, on the reverse strand, counting down.
TGGCCGCTACCCGCGCAACTGCAACCGCTCCACCAGTCTCGACGTGCTCGACCACCACGATTTTCTGGCCCGTCTGCTGCGCGCCCAGTGGCGCAAGCTGGGCGGCAGCCTGAGTGGCGAGGTACGCGAGGCCGAAGCGGCAGGTCTGGCACCGGACAGCCGTTTGCTGGCCGAACACCAGTCACGCTCGTTGCCCGAAGTGCTGCGCGATGTGAACAAGCACTCCGATAACACCCTCGCCCGCACCGTCTACCTGATGCTGGGCAGCCTGCAGGCCGATGCAGCGCTGGGCAGCAAGCCGTTACCGGCCGACGACAGTGTGGCCAGCACCCAGATGCGGGCCGATCTGGCCATCCGTGGCTGGCTGCAATCGCAGCGCATCAGCGCCGACGGGCTGGTACTGGAAAATGGTTCCGGCCTGTCACGGCTCGAGCGTGCCACGCCGGCGCAGATGGCGGCCGTGCTGCAGGCCGGCCTGCGCAGCCCATGGATGCCGGAATTCCTCGCCGCGCTGCCGATCGCCGGCACCGATGGCACCATGCGCAAACGCCTCAAGGATAGCCCGGCCACGCGCCGTGCCCGTATCAAGACGGGTACGCTGAACGGCATTACGGCGATTGCCGGCTATGTCTACGATGCGGCCAACCAGCCCTGCGTGGTAGTAGCCTTCCTCAATGACGAACATGTGGCCGGTGGCGCGGGGCGCAATGTCCTCGATGGCCTGATCGAATGGGTGGCGCGCTCGGCGCCCTGATGATTGTGCTCTGATGATGCCGCGTAGCCGCTAGAGCACGCGCGTGTAGGTGCGCCGCACATGCTGGCGGTCGCCGCAATCGAAATGCCACCACTCGCTGTTGATGCCGTAAAAGCCGGCCAGCAGCATGGCATTGCGCAGCAGGTGGCGGTTGTCGCACTGGGCGCGCGTCAGCTCGCCCCGCTCCAGCATCACCGTTTCCAGCGCTGGCTGCGAGCGCTCGGACAGGTCATCGAACGCCGTGCCCATATCCAGTTCCTGCCCCGCTTCATCGACGATGGTCAGATCGAGCGCCATGCCGAAGGAATGGATGGAGCCGCGCACCGGTTCGGCGATATAGCCCAGCAAATCCGTACCCTGCAAGGTCTGCCACAACTGTTCCTGTACCCGCTGCGGGCGCAGCGCATCGAGTATCAGCAGGCGGTAGCCGGGGCGCTGGCGCGCCAGCCATGCTACTGCCTGTTCCAGCGCGGCAGCCGCATCCCTGTGCAGCCAGGCGCAATCGAGCGGGTTATACAGGTCGCGGCCCACAAAATTATCCGGCGTGGCATAGCGCAGATCGACCGCTATGCCTTCGATGCTATTGAGGTGGCGGAAAGCCGCATGGCCATCGATGGCTTCGCAAGGCAGAGTACTTGCGCTGGTGATGGTCATGGCGCGGCTCCCTATCGGCTGGACGTGCTGCGTGGCAGAGCTGCGCTGGCTGCCACGGGTGCCGGTGTTGGCACGGGCAGTTCCGGCACAGGGCTGGTCAGCACATCGAGCAGTGCGGCCGTTTCCGCGTCCGGCGTACCGTCATACAGCGACTGGCGGTACTTGGACTGGAACACCACCAGCACATTGCGCGTGGCCTGATCCAGCTCGCCCGTCTGAGGCGTGGCATAGCCCACCTGCGCCAGTTTGCGCTGGAACCACGCCACATCGGGTAGCTGCTCCGTAAAGAGGGGCAGGCGTGCGCCCACGCGGCTAGGTTCGGGCCACGCCAGCAATCCCGCATCGGCCAGCTGCTTCCACGGGAACATGGGCCCCGGGTCCTGCTTGCGCTGGGGCGCAATATCGTTGTGACCGAGGATGTTCTCCGGCTTGATGTTGTAGCGCGCCACCAGCTGCTTCAGCAGCAGGATCAGCTGGTCGATCTGGGCCTGCTTGAACGGTGCGTACACACGCCCCTGCGGCGTTTCGGTAAAACCGGGATTGACGATTTCGATGCCTATCGAAGCGGAATTGAGCTGGTTGTAAATCTTCCAGCTACTCAGGCCAGCGTGGTTGGACTGCTTCGACTCATCCACCAGCGCATAGAAAAATGGCTGATCCGTGTCGGTCAGGAGATAGTGGGCGCTTACATCCTGCTGCGTGAGGATCTTGATGGAGCGGGGCAGATCGGCCACCGTGTAGTGCAGGATGATGTACTTGATCCGCTCGCTCTGGCCGCGCGCCGTCAGGCTTTTATCGATGCGCGGGCCGGCCGGTGCCACCGTGGCGCAACCGGACAGCAGGGATACGGCGGCCGTCAGCGCCACCAGCGGAAGTAACTTGCTCATATATGCTCTCGTACGATCAATTCTGGCAGTGTAGTGCAATGCGGGCTGCTGCGTGGTGGGCCTGTGTCGTTTTTTGTTGCAGCACCTGCGTGGCCGGCAGCGCCGCGCGCATGCTGGCCGCAATCAGCGGATGCAGGGTGGACGCCCGTCCGCTCAGCACCATGGGGCGCTCGCCATAGCGGCGCACCAGCGCCAGCCCGATACGCGCCAGCTCCTCGCCCGCGCGCCGCAGGATGGCCTGCGCAACGGGATCGCTGTCGGCACTGGCAGCAACGGCCAGCGCCAGCTCGCCGAGCGCACCGCGCTCCTGACCATACACGAACTGGCGCGACAGCGCCCAGTCGCTACCGCCTATGCGCTCGAACATGGCCTGCGCCAGCGCCGACTGCTGCCAGCTATCCGGCGCTTCATCTTCCAGCCGCCAGATGTGGCGCAGCGCTTCGCGTGCGATCCAGTACCCGCCGCCGCCATCGTCGAGCAGCACGCCACGTCCACCGGCGCGATGCAGCGCTCCTTGCGGATCTATCCATGCTGCGATGGAGCCGGTACCGGCATACACCAGATAGCCCTCGCCCAAAGCAAAACTATCGAGGTAGGCGATTTCAATATCGCTGCGTAGCTGCACCGCTGCCAGCGGCACATCCAGCGCCGCGGCCAGCCATTGCGCCGGTTGCGCTGCTGCGCCATCGAAGCCGGTCAATCCTGCGCACACGCCTTGCGGGCGGCCATGCGCAGGCGCATGGTCCAGCACCTGTGCTGCCAGTTGCTGCAGCAAAGCTTGCACGGCACTGCGGCCCGCCTCGTTCTGCATCTGGTTGACGGAAAGCCCGGCCACCGTGCCTTCGGCGACGATCTGCCCATCCGCTGCGGCCAGTGCCCAGCGGGTCTGCGTGCCGCCCGCATCGATGCCCAGTCCGTAAGCACGCATGGTCGGGTGCCTTAGCGCAGAACGGTGACCCGCTCGCTCTCGTTACCCAACCGGTCCACTGCGCTGACAACGACGGCTTGCGCCGCACCAGCCGCAGCATCGTCGGCCAGCAGCACTTGTGCGCGCGTGGCCGGTGCCACGCTGAAGCGCCACTCGCTGCCGTAGCGCGACCAGATGGCGTATTGCGCCACCGGCTTGCCACCGGTAACAGAGAGCTTGAGCGCCAGCCCGTTGGCTTCGCGCCGCGTGCCCACCGTCGGTGCAGGCGGCACGGTATTCCCCAGCCACGGCGTGGCCGGTGTCAGCGCAGGGCTCTGGTAGCTCTGGGCTTTCAGCTGTTCGCTAATGCCTTTGCGGTTCTCCATCAGCGCAGCGATACTGAAATGCACATGACCGCCCACGCTGGCTCGGCTGCGCGTCACGGCGATCTGCTTAAGGATCTCTTCCGGCGCAAAGGCCTTGCTGCTGCGGTCTATGCGGCTGGTGTACAGGCCGGGCCAGATGTGGCGCGCGCGGGTGTTCTGCGCCACCCAGTAATCGAGCAGCACATCGAAGGCTTGCGGCGCCTGCGACACGGGCCAGTACAACTGCGGCGCCAGATAATCGAGCCAGCCATTGGCCAGCCACAGTTCTGCGTCAGCATACAGCTTGTCATACTGGCTGAAACCGGCGATACCGGGCGGGCGGCGTTCAGGCTTGCCAATGCCGAAAGGGCTGATGCCGAATCGTACCCAGCTCTTTTCCTTGTGGATGCCCTGATACAGCGCTTCGATCAGGCGGTTCACATTCTGGCGCCGCCAGCCCGCGCGGTCCAGCGTGCCGCCATCGAGCAGATAGCGCTGCCACGAAGGCTGGTCGGGGAATTCCAGTTCCTGCTTCGCACCCATGCCTGCATCGAGCGCCACGCCTTCCGGCCCCGCCGTGTTGGCACTGGCATCGACCGGATAGGGGTAGAAGTAATCGTCGATATGCACGCCATCCACATCGTAGCGGCGCACCACATCGAGCACCACCTCCAGCGTACGCCGGGCTGCTGCCGCTTCGCCCGGGTCCATCCACAGATAGCGGCCATACGACTTCACCACGGCCGGATCGGTATTGGCGATATGGTTGGCAGCCAGCGGCGACTTGGCCGTGGCGTGGCGCGCGCGATAGGGGTTGAACCATGCATGCAGTTCCATGCCGCGGGCATGGGCCTGTTCGATCCAGAACTGCAGCGGGTCCCACGGCGTGGCCGGTGCACGGCCCTGCTGACCCGTGAGGAATTCCGACCATGGCTCCAGCGGCGAAGGGTAGATTGCGTCGGCGCTAGGGCGCACCTGCAGCACGATGGCATTCAGGCCCACGGCCTGCGCGCGGTCGAGTATCGCTAGCGCTTCGGCCTGCTGCTTGGCCATGCCCAGATTATTCCGGCTCGGCCAGTCGATATTGGCGACGGTGGACACCCAGGCGGCGCGGAATTCGCGCGGCGCGGGCGGCGGCTGGCTGGCATCGACGGCAACGGGTGCAACGGCCGGCTGGCCAGCGCCAGCGGACACAGCAGGGGACTGCGGCTGAGGCTGAGGCTGAGCTCCACTGGCACCGGCCGGACTGGCAGACGGCGCCACCGGCGAGCTGGAGCACCCTTCCAGCAACAGTGAAATTGCCCCCGCGGCAGCAACCGATAAAGTCAGCCGCTTTTTTGCATTAAAAACCAAAACCGTTCCCCGTATCGAATAAGCCCCCGTATTGTAGCGGAAGCGCGGCGGCCAGTTTTACAGCGCGCGCCGCACCAGCAGCGTCATACCGAAGGCAGGCAAAGTGGCAATACAGGCCCACAGGAAGAACAGTTGATAGCCGAGCTGCTGCTGCAACCAGCCTGCCACCATGCCCGGCAACATCATGCCCAGCGCCATAAAGCCCGTGCACAGCGCATAGTGGGCGGTTTTATGCTCGCCATCGGCTACCGTCACCATGTACAGCATGAAGGCGGCAAAGCCGAAACCGTAGCCGAACTGCTCCACCGCCAGCCCGGCCGCGATCAGCAGCGTATCGCTAGGCTGGGCCACGGCCAGATAGACGAACACCAGATCGGGAATATGCATGATGCAGACCATGGGCCACAGGCTGCGCTTCAGACCGAAGCGGGCGATCACCAGCCCGCCGGCGATGCCGCCCAGCACCAGCGCGGCCACGCCCACCGTGCCGTACACGATGCCCACGCTGGCCGTGCTCAGACCCAGCCCGCCCTGTGCCCGGCTATCGAGCAGGAAGGGTGCGGCCATTTTCAGCAACTGCGCTTCGCCTAGGCGGTACAGCAGCAGAAAGCCCAGCGTCACGCCTATGCCGGGCTTGCGGAAAAAGCTGCGGAAAGTTTCGACGAAACCGGCCCATAGATTGGCACGAGCGATATAGGGCTGATCCGTCGCCGGACGCGGCAACACCCACTGGTGATAGGCGCCCAGCAGCAGGAGTAGCAGCGCCAGCAGGCTGAACACCACGGCCCAGGCTTGCGCCGCATCGCCATGGCGCTCGATCAGCACGCCGGCCAGATACACCAGCCCGCCCTGACCGGCGATCATGCCCAGCTTGTAGAAGGCACTGCGCACGCCGACGAACGCGGCCTGTTGCGAGCGCTCGGGCAGGCCCAGCATGTAGTAGCCGTCCGAGGCAATGTCGTGCGTAGCGGAGCTGAAAGCCAGCAGCCACAGCAGGGCCAGACTGATGCGGAAGAAATCAGGCAGATGCAGGCTCAGCGCCACGCTGGCCAGTGCCACCGCGGACAGCCACTGCAGCCCGACTATCCAGCGCCGCTTGGTGCCGAACAGCTCCACCAGCGGCGACCACAGCGGCTTGATCACCCACGGCAAATACAGCCACGCCGTATAGAACGCCAGTTCCGCATTCGGCACATCGAGATTCTTGTACATCACCGTGGCCAGCATCATCACGGCCACATAGGGCACGGCCTGGCTGAACGAGATGGTGGGCACCCAGGCCCAGGCCGGAGTATTACGCAGTGCGACGCTCAATCGTCCATTCCTTTGCCTTCGAGTATGCGGGGGATGCAGCGCTCTACCCGTGCTACCCGGGTGGCCGACTGCTTGGCCTGGCCGAAGTGTAGCAGGTAGCCGCGCTGGCGCCCCGGCGTGAGCGCCTCGAAAGCAGCTTGCAGCTTGGGTTGTTCGGCCAGACGGCTGGCGAATTCTTCCGGCATATCGAATTGCGCGGTGGACTTGCGCTGCACGGACAGGCCGGCTTTTTCCGCCGCCATGGCGGCGCGCACATAGCGCAGTATCGCCGCGCTCTGCTGCTGTATCTGCGCCACGCTGGTGAAGCGGATCTGGCGGGCCGATTGCACGTTTTCCGTCTGCTGTACCAGCAGGCCGTCGGCATCGTCGAGCAGGGCGCCCTTGAACAGCAGCAGCGCGCAGTATTCCTTAAAGCCGTGCATCAGCACGATGTTGGCACCGTCCTGCATATAGCATGGCCAGCCCCATTTGAAACCTTCTTCGAGGCCACACTCGTCCAGCAGGCTGCGTAACTGGGCAAACTCCTGCTGCCATGGCTGGGCTTTGGCAAAAAACGCGGCGATACGGTCTGACATGGCAAACTCCTGCGCGATGAGATCGCGCCTATTGTGCCACTATCCCCGCCAACTGGCGCGCCGCGCTGGGTTTGTCGTCCGATAGCGGGATGTGCTAAATTGCATATCCAATTGTTAACACCGGAGACCCCATGCGCCGTCTCGTTCTGACACTGACTCTTGCGGCACTGGCCGCCGGACACGCCATCGCCTCGCCCAGCATCCCGGTGAATGGTGCGGAATACCGTACTCTGGCCCAGCCACAGCCTACCCAGAAGGTGGACGGCAAGGTTGAAGTCATCGAGTTCTTTATGTACCACTGCCCGGCATGCTATGCGGTGGATGCACCGCTGACGGCATGGGCCAAACAGCATGAGGGCAAGGTCAACTTCCGCCGCATTCACCTCTCCAGTGGCGATATGCGCGATTTCGAAGCGCACCTGTATGCGACGCTGGAAGCCTTGCAGCTGCAGGATGCGCTGTATGGCAAAGTGCTGCAGGCGTGGCATCAGGAACACCGGCGCCTGCGCAGCGATGAAGAGAACCTCAACTGGGCGCTGCGCAACGGCATAGACAAGGAAAAATTCCTTTCCGCCTACAACTCTTTCGGCGTCAGCATGCGCCTCAAGTCGCTCGCGCGCATGGCGGAGAACTATGGCGTCACCGGCACGCCTACCATTATTGTCAACGGCAAGTACGTGACCGAGCCTAGCATGGTGGCGCAAGCCAATCCCAACTTGCAGCGTGATGAAGCACTGGCCGCGACCATGCAGGTGCTCGATGTTCTTGTTGCGCGCTCGAATCAATAAGAGACTATGCTTGATACGCGCCGGGTGTGCGACTGCTCATGGACGATTGCTTATTCACTACAATCTAACCCTGTAAAGCTATGGAAATTAACTTCGCCATCCTCGCGGTACTCGCCATCGCGTTCGCATTCATCCTGTCGCACCGGCTTCAAGAGATGAACAAGCGCTGCCGCAAACTTGAGCAGCAGCTGGATGTACTGCTGCAGCACTTCGGCTTGACGGCACCGGCTTTCCCGCTGCCTAGCCCAGAGGTGGCGGCACTTATTACTCAGCGGGACAGACGCATCGATGCGCTCCGGCTGTATCGCCAGCAAACCGGTCTGGGCCTCAAGGAAGCCGTCGAAGCAATCGACCATTTTGAAAAGAATCCGCCCCAGACCATCACTAACAACCCGGCAACATCAGGCGACGCAGCGGAATCTGCTGAGCGACGCTAGCTGTCCCGTAGTTGTTTCCCTGCTGGCGCCCGCTGCCTGTCGGCAGTGGGAATATTACGCAACACAATATTGCGATTAATGTAATTTTCCGCAAGAATGTGCGCTCTTCCCCGACTCTGAAAGAGCAGCATGTCCGAACTAGCCAGCGGCAGCCAGCCGCAACTGAGCAAACACCGCATCGAAGCGCTCGTCGATGGCATCTTTGCCGTCGCCATGACATTGCTGGTGATCGAGCTGCGCATTCCCGAACAGGCCCACCATGCGGGCGAAACGGCCTTGCGTGGCGCGCTGCTGCAGTTGCTGCCGGTGATGATTTCGTGGGTGATCAGCTTCTTTGTGCTGGCCAATTTCTGGATCGCCAACCACCGCCTGTACAGCTTTGTGCGCCATGTCGATCAACCCTTGCTGTGGCTGACCATGCTGGGCCTGTCCGGCGCTTCGCTGCTGCCATTTGCCTCGTCCGTCAACAACCAGTTTGCCTCGCTGACGGGACAACTGGTGTACTCGGGCGTAATGGTGCTGCTGGGCGTGGCCACACTGCTGCAGGCGCGCTACATCTACCGCCACCCCGAACTGTGCAGCCACCAGCTCACCTCGGCCAGCTATGCGGCCGTGCTGGCGCGCGGGCTGGGCTTGCTGCTGATCGCCGTCTCGGCCATACCACTCAGCGCCGTGGCGCCCGGCATGGCCAATCTGGTATTCCTGCTGATGCTGGGCCTGCGCCCATTCGGCGCGTGGATAGAGCGCCGCACACAGCGTACGCATCACGCCGGCGCTTAGACCTCGCTCCACTGGCGCAGCAGGTTGTGGTAATGCCCGGTAATGTTGACCAGTTCCGTACAGTCGCCGAGACGGGCGCGCAGACTCTGGATATTCTGGTCCAGCTCTAGCAGCATGCAGCGGCGCATATCGTCGCGCACCATGCTCTGGGTCCAGAAGAAGGAACAGATGCGGGCACCGCGCGTGACGGGCGCCACGCGATGGATGCTGGTGGACGGGTAGACGATCAGATCACCGGCCGGCAGTTTGACTTCATGCTCGCCATACGCATCCACCACCGTCAGTTCGCCGCCGTCGTATTCATCGGGATCGCTGAGGAACAGCGTAGTGGAGACATCGGTGCGCAGCCACTGGCCGCTGGCGGCCACGCGGCGCATGGCGCCATCCACATGGTCGCCATAGTGTTCGCCACCGGCATAGCAGTTGAACAGGGGCGGGCAGGTCCGCAGCGGCAGCGCCGCCGAAAAAAACAGCGGGCTATTGGCCAGCGCCGCCAGCACTTCCGCGCCCAGCTCCTGCGCCAGCGGCGAGCCTTCGGCCAGTTGGCGGTTCTGCTTCACCTGCGCACCTTGCGCGCCCACTGTGGTACGCCCATCCACCCAGTTGGAGGCATCTAGCCTGCGCCGCATGGAAGCCACCTGCTCCCGGCTCAGTACACCGGGGATATGCAACATCATGATTTTGCTCCGCAAAGAAAGGGCGTTGCGCCGTTAGCGCAACGCCGGACTGCAATTAAAAGTGGAAGTTGGCCGTCAGGCTGGCCGAGCGCGGCGCGCCCGGGGTGTAGCGATAGCCCGACTTGTTGATCGCTGCCACATACTGCTTGTCCGTCAGGTTGTAGACATTCAGGCGCAGGTCGATGTTCTTGCTGACCGGGTAGGATGCCATGGCATCGAAGACCCAGTAGGCATCGGCATAGGCCGGCGTGCCCACGGCACCATCAGTACCGCGCAACAGCTTGTCGACGAAGCGGGCGCCGCCGCCAATCTGCAGGCCTACTGGCAGGGTGTAGGAAGTCCATGCCGTGAAGGCTTGCTTGGGCGTGTAGCTCAGACGGTTCTCGCCGCTGTTGGTGACGATTTTGCCCGATACCACTTCCGACGCCATGCGGGTATAACCTGCGCTGATCAGCCAGTTGCGCATCAGTTCACCCGTCACGCCCAGCTCTATGCCCTGCACGCGCTTCTTGCCGCTCTGGTAGTACAGCGCGCTATTGGTAGGATCGACTTCGATCTCGTTGCGCACATCGGTGCGATAGGCGGCGGCCGACAGTGACAGCTTCTGCTGGAGCAGATCCCACTTGCTGCCCACTTCATAGGTGGTGGTGACCTGCGGATCGTAGTTCGGATTGGTGGCGCTGCTGGCAGCACTGCTCAGCGTGAAGGTATTGCCGCCGGGCGGAGCTTTCGAGGTGGCCGCCAGTGCATACACGCTGCTGTTATCGGTCGGCTTGTACAGGGCCGACAGTTTGCCGTTGAGCAGGGTGTCGCTGCTGTTGAGCGCAGTCGCCAGCAGCGTGCCGACCGGGATGGTCTGCGGCGTAGCCGTGCCCTGTACCGTTACACCGTTGTAGCTGGTGGTGTAATGGTCGAGCCGCACGCCGCCATTGAAGATCCAGCGCTCGCCCAGCTTGGCCGTATCGAACAGGTAGACGGCCTGGGTGTTGGTCGTGCCATCGCCACGGGCGCCGTTGCGCACCATGTTCACCTGCGCCTTGCTGATCGGCGTGTCCGGATTCGGGTAGTAGATGCTGGTCGGCGGCAGGCCGACCACGGAGCCATTCACGGACACGGCGCCGTTGACGTTGGTGTAGTTGGTCTGCTTCTCGTTGGTCAGTTCCAGCCCCGCCACCAGCGCATGCTTGAACAAACCATCTTCCAGATTGAAGCTGAGCGTGCTCTGGTTGGTCAGGATTTCGTTGAGCTGGTCCTTATAGGTCAGATTGGTGCGCGCCATGACCCAGGTGGACGGATCGGAACCGGCCACGTTGGCAGTCAGATTGGCGCCCGAGGACATGAAGGACGTCAGCAGATAATCCTGCTTGGTGCGGCCGTAGCGGGTGGTGTTCTGCAAGCGCGCACCGCCGGCGAAATCGTGCTCGATGCGGGTGGTCAGCATGTCGGCGCGCACCTTGTCGAAGTCCAGCACGGAACCGTAGAAGTTGGACGGATCGACCGGCTTGGCACCGGCCATGAAGGCAAAGCTCTGGGCCGGCTTGGTGGCGGTGGCGGCTATCGGCGCAGGTGGCGTCCAGCCCGGCAAGCCTATGGTCAGCACGCCGCCATCGGGAATATTGTCCTGCTGTACGTGCAGATAATTGAGGTAGACGCGGGTAGGGCCATTCAGGCCGAAGGCCAGCGAAGGCGCCACGCCCCAGCGCTTGTTGCGCACCACGTCGCGCGCGGGATTGCCGCTATCCTGATCGAGCAGATTCAGGCGGAAAGCCGTGCCCGTATCGCTATTGAGTACGCGGTTCAGATCGGCCGTGGCACGGCGTTGCTGGCCACTGCCCAGCGTCAGCGCGGCGTTGCTGGCGTTTTCCAGCAGTGCCTGTTTGCTGACCAGATTCACCGAACCGGTCGGCGTGCTGCGCCCGCTATCGGTACCGGCCGGGCCTTTCAGCACATCGATCTGTTCGATGTTGAAGGTGTCGCGCGAGATCGAGCCGACATCGCGCACGCCATCGACAAAGATGCTGCCCGAAGCATCGAAGCCGCGCATATAGATCGCATCGCCCGTGGTGGTGCTGCCGTTTTCACCGAGGAAGAACGCGCCTACGCCGGGCGTATTGCGCAGCGCTTCCGTCAGCGTCACTGCACCTTGCTGTTCCACCAGTTCGCGCTTGATGACGGTCACCGTCTGCGCCGTATCGACCAGCTTTTCCGTGTATTTCGGCGAACTGGCGCGCTCGGCCTTGAAATCGTTGATGGCATCGGCCATGACTTTGACTTCTTCCAGCGTTTTCTGGGCTGGCGGCGTGGTTTCACCGGCCTGTACCGCCATACTGGCCGGCAGCAGCAGCGCGGCCAGCGTGCAATTGAGGTTTAAACGCTGATTCAAACGCGCAGGCGCGTGCTTACGACTCTTAATCATGTGCATCCTTCATCCGTGGGAGTGGGTGGCTGGCTGCGCTGCAAGAGTTGCAATCGTGCTAAAGGCGTCTGGCTGCCGGTGAACTACTAGGGGTAGCAGGATTGTAACAAGGAAGGATACAAATGTAAATGCGAATTATTCTCAATTCGATTGAGACTGTGTATCGAGCCACTGGCGCGCCTGCGCCAGCGTTTGCGCCAGCTCCTGCCGCACGGCCTGGAAGTAGGGCGCCAGATCGGCCGCTTCGCTGCTGACGGCATCGCTGTTGATGGCCTGCTCTGCGTCCAGCGTAGCTTGCACCAGCCGCTTGGCGCCCAGCACACCGACGGCGCCGCGCAGGCCGTGGAAAGCGTGAGCGGCATCGCGCAGCCGCCCCTCCTGCAGGGCGACACCGGCCACTTCGACGGGGCCCATGCCGCTATCGATGGCACCGCGCACCATGCGCTCCATCATGGCGCGGCCGGCCGCATCCTTGCCCATCACCCGCATCAGACTATCCATATTGAACACGCCATCGTCTGCCGCCGGGGCCGGTGCGGCCGGCACTGCCGTGGTGGCGGGCCGGGTCTGCAGCGGCAAATGCCGTTGCAGCACGGCCAGCATTTCATCCACCTCGATAGGTTTGGGAATGAAATCGCTGATGCCGGCTTCCTCGCTGCGGTGGCGCTCGTTGCCCAGCACACCGGCCGTCATGGCGATGATGGGCAGCTTCAGCCCCAGTTGCTGGCGCAGGATGCGCGTGGCCGTATAGCCATCCATCACCGGCATCTGCATATCCATCAGCACTATGTCGTAGGCTGTGGCATCGGCCCGCATGCGCTCGACGGCCTGGCGGCCATCGCCCACCACGTCCAGCGTGGCGCCCGCATGTTCGAGGATGCCGCGCGCCACCATCTGGTTGAGCAAATTATCTTCCACCAGCAGGAAGTGCACGCCGGCCAGACTGCCGGCGATGCTGGTCTCGGCGCTGATGCGCTGGCCATGTTCGCCATAGGCGGCCAGCGCATGCTGGACCGCGTCGTACAGATTGGTCGGCGTAACGGGTTTGACCAGCACCACGGCATTTTCATCGCTCTCGGCCTGGGCCCGGGCCGCGGGATGGGCCAGCAGCACCAGCGGCAGCGCGCTGGCACCGGCCTGCGCCCGCAAGGCCTGCACCGTGCTGCGCCCATCCTCCCCTTGCAGATGCCAGTCCAGCAGCAGCAGATCATAGTGCTGGCCAGCGCCCAGCCGCCGCGCATAGCACTGGCGGGCCGCCGCATCCGTGGCCGCCTCGTCCACCTGCCAGCCATAGCCGCGCAACAGTTCCAGCAAGATCGCGCGGCTGCTGTCGTGCTCCACCCCCACCAGTACCGACAGCGGCCCGGGCACGGGATGGCGGCGTTCTTCGGCCGCGCTGCTGGCCACGCCGAATGCCAGACTGAACCAGAAGCGCGAGCCCTGGCCCGGCACGCTGGCCACGGCAATTTCGCCGCCCATCAGTTCGATCAGCCGCTTGCTGATGGCCAGGCCCAGCCCCGTACCGCCAAAGCGCCGCGTGATGCTCTGGTCGCCCTGGGTGAAGGCATTGAATAACTGGGTTAGCTGGGCTTCCGTCATGCCCATGCCGGAATCGCGTACTTCAAAACGCAGCAGGATCTGGCGCGCATCGGCCGCAATCAGCTCGATGTTCACCGCCACCTCGCCCTGTTCGGTGAACTTGATCGCATTGCCCACCAGATTCACCAGGATCTGCTGCAGGCGCAGCGCATCGCCATGCAACTGGCGCGGAATCGCAGGGTCGACGCGGATGGCCAGCTCCAGTGCCTTTTCGCCGCTGTTGAGCGTCATCAGCGTGGCCAGCGCATTGACTACTTCGTCGAGCGCAAAATCCACCGGCGACAATTCCATATGACGCGCTTCGATCTTGGAAAAGTCCAGCACATCGTTGAGGATGCCGAGCAGCGACTGACCCGACTCGCGCACCATGTTCAGATACTTGCGCTGCTGCGGCGTCAGCGGGGTATTGCCGAGCAGGTAGACCATGCCCAGCACGGCATTCATGGGCGTGCGGATTTCATGGCTCATGTTGGCCACGAAATCGCTCTTGGCCCGGTTGGCCGCTTCGGCCCGGTCGCGCTCGCGCTCGAGTTCCACGGCACGCGCTTCCACATCCTGCTGCAGGCGGTGGCGTTCGGTGATGTCAGCGATCATGGCCAGCATCTTCACGCCCTGATCCGTGCGCACGGCACTCAGATTAATCTCCAGCGGGAATTCGCTGCCATCGCGGCGCAGGCCGTACAGCACCTGTTCACGCCCTATCTGCACCGGCACGGCGCCCACGCCCTGGCTGAAGAAGCGCTGCTGCATGCCATCAAACAGTTCGTGCTGGCGCGGCGGTACCAGCATGGTCAGCGGCCGGCCCAGAATTTCTGCGCGCGCATAGACGAAGCAGCGCTCGGCCTCGCGGTTCATGGTTTCGATGCGGCCGCTGCCATCAACTACCAAAATCGCATTGGGCGCATATTCCACCAGATTCTGCAAACGCGCATCAGCCGCCAGCCGTTCCTGCATCAGCGCATTGAACGCACTGGTGAGCTGGCCCACTTCATCGTCCGTGGCCACCGGCAGCGGGGTGTAGCCGGCCGGCGCAGCCCGCAGCGCAACGATGGCATCGCGCAGCCGCACCAGCGGCGCCAGCAGGTGCATGGTCAGCCAGCCTATCAGCAGTGCCGCCAGCAGGGCGGCCAGGCCACTCCACCACAGCAAACGTTCTACCGCACCATGGAAGGGCTCGAACGCTTCCTGTGCCGGCAACGAAGCGGCCAGCACCCAGTCCACCGCGCGCAGCGCCTTGTAACTGTTGAGAGTGCGCTGGCCGCTGCCGTTGATGCCATCGATAGTCCCTTCGAAGCCCTGTTCGAGCGCGCGCGTCGTGGCCGGGTTGGCATACGGCTGGCGCGGCTGCAGCAGCCGTTTGGCATCCGGGTGCAGTACGTAGCGCGGGTTGGCTTCGCGCGTGAGCGCAAAGTAATAGCCGGTGCGGCCCACTTTGGCATTGCGCAGGTGGCCCAGCAGATTGTCCTTGTACAGGCGCAGCACACCGATCAGCACGCACACCACCTCGCCCCGTGCGTTCAGCACGGGCGCTACCATCTGCACGATGGGCTGGCCCTGGGCGCGGCCGATGATGGGTTCGGAAATGACCGGCATGCGGGTGTGCAGCACGGTTTTGAAATAGGCGCGGTCGGAAGCATTGATACCGACCCGGCCCGCCTGTTCGGGCAGGTCGGCGATGATGCGGCCTTCGGGACTGAGGATCAGGATATCGTCGAACAGGGCCAGCACGGCACGGTCGCGATAGTAGGCGCGCAAACGCTCGGGCGAGCCGGCCAGTTCGGGCGGCTGCTGTTTGGCCGACTGGGCAATGATATCGCGCAGCATCAGCAGCTTGTCGTCGAGCTCTTCGGCGGTGCGGTTGATCAGCGCCGTCTGCTGCGCAAACAGTACTTTGCTGAAATCATCCTGCAGCCGGTGCGTCTGCAGGACCGTTACCAGTGCCACCATCAGGATCGATGTCAGGCTGGTAGCCAGCGCAACTTTTGCCTTGATGCCTAATGAGGTCATGTGTTCCCTGTGAGCGTAGAACCTGCAGAAAACTGAGTACGGACCTCGTAGGAGGTTAGTAAATTTTGCTATTAAAGCTAGTTTTTAGCAATACCATTAACCGAATTGCTGCTGAGCAGCGCAGCACAAATCGGCCACCCGATGGCGGTGTGCTGAATCTGCCACAGTAGTTTTACCATGCGGCACTGCAACACAAGAGCTGTAGAAGCAAAATACTTACTGGAATACCCGATATAGTAACTATGACATAGCCCAAAAGGACTACAAATGGTCTACACTGGCGGGATGATACGAGAATTTGACTCGCTGGTTAGTACCGGCACCCCACTCGAAGTGCTCAAAGCCAAGTGCGCGACGTGCAGCATGCACCAGTTGTGCTTGCCTATGGGCCTCGACAATGACGATATGGATCGTCTGGATCAGATTATCGGTCGGCGTCGCAAGGTGGCGCGCGGCAGTACCCTGTTCCGCATCGGCGATCCGTTCCAGAACCTGTACGCGATCCGCCTGGGCCACTTCAAGGCCTACCAGGTCAACCGCGACGGCGTCGAACAGATTACCGGCTTCCAGATGGCCGGCGAGCTGCTGGGCATGGATGCCATCAGCACTGATCTGCACCATTGCACCGCTGTGGCACTGGAAGATAGCGAAGTGTGTGAAGTGCCGTTCGGCAGCCTGCAGCAACTGCTGGCCGATATGCCGGCCCTGTTGCGCCACTTCCACCGCATGATGAGCCAGGAAATCACCCGTGAACAGAGCGTCATGCTGTTGCTGGGAAATATGCAAGCCACCCAGCGCTTTGCCGCCTTCCTGGTCAACCTGTCGTCCCGTTACGAGGCGCGCGGTTATTCGCCGCACACTTTCCAGCTGCGCATGTCGCGCGAAGAAATCGGCAACTATCTGGGCCTGACCATCGAAAGCATCAGCCGCCTGCTGTCCAAGTTCAAGAAAGAAGGTCTGCTGCGCGTGAGCAACCGCGAAATCGAACTGCTCGATCCTGTGCGCCTGAAAGCCATTACGGCCGGTACCCATTCCTGCAACTAGTCGCAGACATTAGCAAGCTGCAGCACAATAACAAAAGCGCCCCGCAGGGCGCTTTTTGTTTTTCAACGTGAGGTTTAATCGTCGACCGGCTTGGCCAGATCGGCCTGCAGCGATACGGCGCGCTGCTTAGGCCAGCTCCAGCTGCCTGCCAGCCGCCAGTCGCGCTGCTCGCCTTCCACCAGCACTACCCAGCGGCTCTGTTCCAGCATGGGCAGATTCAGTTCGAAAGCGCCTTTGGCGTCGGGCTGTACCACCAGATTGATGTCCTTTTCCGGCAGCGTGGCATGGGCCAGATGGACAAACAGCTTTTCCGGCTGGGTCTGGGCCACGGCACGGGTCAGCTGGCCCACCAGCACGCCGCGGGCAGCGTCATACGACAGCTGGGCCGACAGCCCCAGTTCGGCCGCACGGTGGTCGCGCCGCAAGTCCTGATTGATGGCCTTGCCTTTTTTGTAGTAGTCGCCCACTACCAGCGCATCCTGCTGGGTATAGGCCAGATAGCCGAAATAGCAGCCCACGACTATCGCGACAGCAGGGCCCAGCATGAGCAACCAGGGCCAACGGTGTTTGTACCACGGCGCCACTGGCGCCTGCTCCAGCATTGAGACTGTCATACCAACTCCTTAGCGCGGGACGATGAACACCGCGTGTTCTTTCACATGCAGCGACGGTTGGTCGATGGCCGTCAGCTCCACGTCGATCTTGTTGGAACCGGGCTTGCCGACACCGTGCGCCACGCGCAGACGGATAGGGTAGGCCTTGGTTTCGGTGGCAGCCACGACTACCTGGTCAGCCGTTACCTGGGTCAGCGTATCCAGGCCGCTGACGCGGATCTTGTAGGTATGGCCGCGTTCCGAGGTATTCATGATCTGCAGACGGTAGACGTTTTCGATCATGCCATCTTCCACTTCGCGCCCCATCGAACCGCGGTCGCGGATCACGTCCATCTTCAGCGGCGTGCGCAGGTACAGCGAAGCAGCCGCAGCACAGACGATCAGACCGAGTATCGCCGTGTAGATGCGCACGCGCGGACGGAAGGTGCGTTCGCGGATCTGGGCCGGGGTGTACTTGTTCACCAGACCATGCTCGGTGGTGTAACGCACCAGACCGCGCGGCTGGCCTATCTTGTCCATTACACTGTTGCAGGCATCCACACAGGATGCGCAACCGATACATTCATATTGCAGGCCATTGCGGATGTCGATGCCGGTAGGGCAGACCTGCACGCACAGCGAGCAATCGATGCAGGAACCGTTGCCGGTCTGCTGTTTCGATTTGGAGATAGGAGCACGCGGTTCGCCACGCTCCTTATCGTAGGAAATGATCAGGGTGTCCTTGTCGAACATCGAGCTCTGGAAGCGGGCATAAGGGCACATGTATTTGCACACCTGCTCGCGCATCCAGCCCGCATTGCCGTAGGTGGCAAAGGCATAGAACACCACCCAGAACCATTCCCATGGGCCAAAGCTCAGCGTGAACGCTTCGCTGCCCAGTACTTTAATCGGGGTAAAGTAGCCAACAAAGGTATAGCCCGTCCACAGCGCCAGTAAGGCCCAGGTCAGATGCTTGCCAGTTTTCTTGGCGAATTTCTTGAACGAAGGCGGTTGTTTATCGAGCGCCATGCGGGCGCTGCGGTTGCCTTCGAATTTGCGCTCTATCCACAGGAAGATTTCGGTGTACACCGTCTGTGGACAGGCGAAGCCGCACCACACCCGCCCTGCTACTGCTGTTGCCAGGAATAGCAGGTAGGCGCTGATGATTAACAGTGCGGCCAGATAAATGAAGTCCTGCGGCCACAAGACGATACCGAAGATGTAGAACTTACGCGCGCCCAGGTCGAACAGCACGGCCTGGCGGTCATTCCACTGCAGCCACGGGGTGCAGTAGAACACCAGCTGCGTCAGCCAGACAAACAGCCAGCGCAGACTGACGTATTTACCCTTGATCTCGCGAGGATAGATCTCCTCGCGAGCCGCGTACATCTTGATTACTTGTGGTGCAGGTTCATTCATTGTGCTGCCGGGGCGACTTCTTGAGCCGGAGCGGCCGGTTGATTAACGTCGTTAGAAAGGCTCCACACATAGGCTGCCAGTACATGCACTTTAGCATCGCCAAGGAATTCGGCAAACGCAGGCATGGTGGTATTACGGCCTTTGCGGATGGTCTCCATGATGGTATCAGCACTGCCGCCAAACAGCCAGATCTTATCCGTCAGATTTGGTGCACCGATGGCCAGGTTACCCTTGCCGTCTGCGCCGTGGCAAGCCATACAGGCTGCGAACTTCTCTTTGCCGAACGAGGCTTTGATCGGATCAGCAGTCGAACCGGACAGGCTCAGCACGTAGTGTGCGACATTTTCCACATCTTTGTCGGAACCCACTGCAGCACCCATCGGTGGCATGACGCCATTACGGCCGTGCAGGATGGTTTCCTTGATGGTTTCCGGCGCACCGCCGAACAGCCAGTCTTTATCGGTCAGGTTAGGGAAGCCTTTGTTACCGCGGGCATCCGAACCGTGGCACTGGGCGCAGTAGGTCAGGAACAGACGCTCACCGATCGCATGGGCTTTCGGATCCGCTGCCACGGCCTTCAGGTCCTGTTTCTGGAACTGGGCGAACAGTGGGCCGAACTCAGCGTCGGCAGCCTGTACTTCAGCCTGGTACTGGCCCGAGGATTTCCAGCCCAGTTTGCCAGCGAAGCTACCCAGACCTGGGTACAGCACCAGATACACGACACCGAACACGATGGTGATGTAGAACATCCACATCCACCAGCGCGGCATAGGCGTGTTCAGTTCCGACAGGTCTTCGTCCCAGACGTGGCCGGTGGTTTCACCGGACTTGCCAGTCACTTTCGATTGCGAGTACAGCAGTACGGCGCAGCCGACGATGCCCAGGATGGTCAGTACAACAATGTACAGGTCCCAGAAGCTATTAGTAAAATCAGCCATGTTGCGCCTCCAAATCTTCGTCGTCGAACGGCATGTGTGCCGCTTGAGCGAAATCAGCTTCTTTATTGTGGATCAGTGCCCACCACAGGATTCCGGCAAACGTGACGAAAGAAATCACCGTCATCACGCTGCTGGCACGGTCCAACAGGGAATCGATTGCCATGTTAGTTCCTCGACTTAATTAACGTGCCCAGGCCTTGCAGATAGGCGATCAGAGCATCTTCTTCGGTTTTGTCTTTCAGCTCTTCCGGACCGGCAGCGATCTCAGCGTCGGTGTACGGATGGCCCAGACGTTGCAGTGCGCGCATTTTCGGAATCACGCCCTGTGGGTCCAGTGCCGTTTTGGCCAGCCATGGGTAGTTAGGCATGTTCGACTCTGGCACCACGTCACGTGGGTTGTTCAGGTGGGTACGGTGCCATTCATCGCTGTAACGGCCGCCTACACGGGCCAGGTCAGGACCGGTACGCTTGGAACCCCACTGGAACGGACGGTCGTAGACGAACTCGCCAGCTACCGAATAGTGACCATAACGCTCGGTCTCGGCACGGAACGGACGCACCATCTGCGAATGGCAGTTGTAGCAGCCTTCGCGTACATAGATGTCGCGGCCGGTCAGACGCAGAGCCGAGTAAGGCTTCAGGCCAGCTACCGGTTCGGTAGTCGACTTCTGGAAGAACAGCGGCAAGATTTCTACGGCGCCGCCAACGCTGATTACCAACACTACCAGCGCGATCAGCAGCCAGGGATTTCTTTCAATCCAGTCATGTGAAAATTTCATAGGTGCTCCGATATCAAGCGTGGCCGCTGGTCAGCGCAGGAATACGCGCTACGGCGGTCTCGCGGTTACGCAAGGTCATCCAGGTGTTGTAGCCCATCACGCACATGCCGGTCAGGTACAGCAGGCCGCCGCTGAAACGCACGACGTAGTACGGGAAGGTGGCTTTGACACTTTCGACGAAGGTATAGGTCAGGGTGCCGTCTGGATTGACTGCGCGCCACATCAGACCTTGCATCACACCGGCAATCCACATTGCCGCGATGTACAGAACGATACCGATGGTCGCTACCCAGAAGTGCAGGTCGATCAGCTTGGTGCTATACATTTTCTGCTGGCCAGCCATACGTGGCAGGATGTAGTAGATCGAACCCATGGTGATGAAACCAACCCAGCCCAGTGCGCCACCGTGAACGTGAGCAATGCTCCAGTCGGTGTAGTGCGACAGCGCGTTGACGGTCTTGATCGACATCATCGGGCCTTCGAAGGTGGCGATACCGTAGAACGACAGCGACACGATCATGAATTTCAGGATAGGATCGGTACGCAGTTTGTGCCATGCGCCCGACAGGGTCATGATACCGTTGATCATACCGCCCCACGATGGTGCCAGCAGGATCAGCGAGAACACCATACCGAGCGACTGGGTCCAGTCTGGCAGTGCGGTGTAGTGCAGGTGGTGAGGACCGGCCCACATGTAGGTGAAGATCAGCGCCCAGAAGTGCACGATCGACAGACGATACGAGTACACAGGACGTTCAGCTTGCTTAGGAATGAAGTAGTACACCATGCCCAGGTAGCCAGCGGTCAGGATGAAGCCCACCGCATTGTGGCCGTACCACCACTGGATCATCGCGTCCTGTACACCGGCGTAAGCGGAGTAGGACTTGAACAGGGTTGCAGGCATGGAAGCACCGTTGACCACGTGCAGAATCGTCACTGCCAGAATGAAGGAAGCGAAGAACCAGTTAGCTACGTAGATGTGCTTAACTTTACGGGTAATGATGGTGCCGAAGAACACGACCGCGTAGGCAATCCACACGACAGCGATCAGCAGGGTGATAGGCCATTCCAGCTCGGCGTACTCTTTACCGCGGGTCAGACCCAGTGGCAGAGTGACGACGGCGCTCAGAATGACGGCTTGCCAGCCCCAGAAGGTGAAGGCAGCCAGCTTGTCCGAGAACAGACGTACCTGGCAGGTACGCTGTACCACGTAGTACGAAGTTGCGAACAGGCCGCAAATACCAAACGCGAAAATCACCGCGTTGGTGTGCAATGGCCGCAGACGGCCATAAGTTAACCATGGAATGTCCAGGTTCAACGCCGGCCATGCCAATTGGGCGGCGATAATAACGCCGACCAGCATGCCGATGATGCCCCAGACCACGGTGGCGACTGCGAATTGCTTCACAATCTTGTAGTTGTAGTTCTGTGCAAGGTCCACTTGATGCTCTCCCAAGAACGCTTTGATGATGTGGGTCAAAGGTTACTTAGGTGAGACTTAAAAAACCTTGATACAGATCAAAATATCTCTCATGAATCATTGTGTAGAGGAATTTCGTCCCCATCATGGCTGGCCACAGGGCGTGGCCGGGACTGTTGCTGGGGGCAGCGCCCTCCAGCAAAGACTAGCATTGCACTAGTCAGTTTTCGCCGAATCTTCCAGCGGCGGCTTGTCATCATCCTGCAAGATGCGCAGGCCGGGACCGACCAGATCTTCGAACTGGCCATTGTCCGAGGCGCGGAAGAAGATCCACAGCGCCACAAATACGAGTAATACGCTCAGCGGTATGAGCAGAAACAAGGCTTCCATCACGCTCCCTTTCTGAGTCGCAAGGCATTCGCTACCACCACGGCCGAGCTGAGCGCCATGCCCACGCCGGATAGCCACGGATTGAGCCAGCCCAGCGCGGCGGCAGGGATGGCCACGCCATTGTACAGGCTAGCCCACCACAGGTTCTGGCGGATTACGCCCATGGTGCGGCGTGCCACATCGGCGCTGTCGACCACGGAATCGATGCGGCCACTGAGCAGCACGGCATCGGCATGGGCTTGCGCCAGCGCTGCACCGGCGCCCATGGCAAAGGAGACGTCGGCCGCACTGAGCACGGCCGCATCATTGATGCCGTCGCCCACCATGGCCACCACGGCTCCCCCTTGCTGCAATTTTTTCACAAATGCCAGTTTTTCATCAGGCAGATAGCCGCCTATGGTGGTGCTGATGCCCAGTTGATCGCCCACTTTGCGCGCCAGCGCTTCATGGTCGCCACTGAGCAGCACTACCGTCTTGCCCGCTTTGCGGAAGTAATCGATGGTACTGGCCGCTTCGGCGCGGATGCCGTCGTGCAGGGCAAAGCAGGCCAGCCACTGATCCTGCACACCCAGATACACGGGGGTAGCGCCATCGGCCACTGCGTGCTCGGGCACAGGGCCGCTCAGTTCCGCCACAAAGCTGGCATTGCCGAGCCGGTACAGGCGGTTATGCAGCACGCCTTCCACGCCCCGTCCGGCCACTTCCTGCACGGCCGCCGCATGCCAGTCGGCACGTGCGCCGCTAGCCGCAGCGTCCGCCGCACTGGCCGCCTGCACGATGGCGCGCGCGAGCGGGTGGGCGCTGGCCGCATCGAGCGCGGCCGCCACCTGCAGGCAAAACTCCTCCTCCATCAGGCCCAGCGTGGTGGTCTGCTGCAGCACGGGACGGCCATAGGTCAGGGTGCCGGTCTTGTCGAAGACGATGTGGCTGGCACGGTGCAGGGTTTCCAGCGTCTGCGCGCCCGTGACCAGCACACCCTGACGCAGCAGGCGGTCAGTGCCCGCGGCCAGTGCCGTCGGCGTGGCCAGCGACAGCGCGCACGGGCAGGACACCACCAGCACGGCGATGGCAATCGGCCAGGCACGAGTGGCGCTATAGCCATCCAGCCAGAACCAGAAGCCAAAAGTGGCCACGGCAAACAGCAGCAGCGCCAGCACGAACCATGCAGCCACATCATCGGCCCACTGGGCGATGCGCGGCTTGTCGCGGCCGGCCCGGTCGATCAGCTTGACCAGATTCGACAGCGTGCTGTCCTGCACGCGCTGAGTCACGCGGGCGATGATCATATTGCTGGCATTGATGGCGCCGCCGGGCAACTGGTCGCCCACCTGTTTGGCGATCGGCGCGCTCTCGCCGCTCAGCAGCGACAGATCGAGCGCCGTGCGGCCTTGCAGGATCACGCAATCGGCCGCGACCGCTTCGCCCGGCTTGATCATGATGACCTGATCGACTTCCAGCGCGGCTGCCTTGACCAGCGTGCCCTGCTGGCTGGCCGGATAATCGGCCAGTACCGTTGCCGAGGCCGGCAACGCATGTTGCAGCCGCTCGAGTGCGGCCCCGGCCTTGCGCCGTGCGCGCAATTCCAGATAGCGGCTGCACAGCAGCAGGAAAATGAACATGGTGACGGAGTCGTAATACACTTCGCCGCCGCCCTGGAAGGTGGCCAGCACACTGGCGCCAAAGGCCGCAGCAATGCCAAGCGCCACCGGCACATCCATGCCCAGTGCGCGCGCGCGCAGACTGGACCAGGCGCCGCGCCAGAACGGCAGGGCCGAATAGAAAATTGCCGGCGCCGTCAACAGCAGGCTGGCCCAGCGCATCAGCTGCGCCATATTGTCGTCCAGCGTGCCGTCTTCGGCCATATAGGCTGGCGCCACATACATCATCACCTGCATCATGGACAGGCCGGCCACGAACAGCTGGCGTCCCAGCGTGCGCTGGGCCTGCTGCTGCTGTTCGCTGTGGCGCGCCGCGTCGTACGGATAGGCGGCATAGCCTATGGTGTGTAGCGCGGCCAGAATATCGCCGGGACGGCAATCGTCCGAACGCCAGCGCACGTAAAGGCGCTCGGTGGCCACGTTGAGCTGGGCGCTGGCCACACCGGGTAGCTGATTGAGGCGCTGCTCGATCAGCCAGACACAGGCAGCGCAGCGTATGCCATCGACGGCCAGCGTGGTCTCGCGTTCGCCGGGGTTCTCGCTGCAGACGAAGCGCGGGTCGGCATTGTCGTACAGTTGCAGCTCCGGCGGCAGCACTTGCGCGCCTTCCGCCGTGGCCGCATATTCGGAACGCTGCAGATAATACGATTCCTGTCCCAGATCCATGATGGTCTGGGCCACGGCCGTGCAGCCGGGGCAGCACATGGCCTGATCGGCACCGGCGATATGCACCTTCCATTCGGCTTTGGCATTGCTCGGGATAGGCAGGCCGCAGTGATAGCAGCCGGCCGGCTGCGCCGCGGCAGCAGCGGCCGCCGCTGCGGATGCGGCCGCCGGGCTGGACGCGCCCAGTACGGGCGGCGGCGTCAGTGTTGAGGTGTCAGGCATAAGGTGGTCATCCAGTCAGGCGTAAAGCCGCCCACGGCGCGGTACAGGCCCAGCAGGCCGAAAGCCAGCACCAGCAGGCCGCAGGCCAGCCGTACAGGCGGGCGCTGCAGGGCGCGCTGCAAGCGCGCACCGACCAGCCCCAGCCCCGTCAGCATGGGCAGCGTGCCCAGCCCGAACGCCAGCATCACGGCTGCGCCATTGCTGGCCGAACCGCTCAGCATGGCCGTCAGCAGCACGCTGTACACCATACCACAAGGCAGCCAACCCCACAGGGCGCCCAGGATATAGGCCTGATGGGGGCGGGTGGCCGGCATCAGCGCTTTCATTGCAGGAGCAATCACAGGCTGGGCCGCCTGCCACAGTATGCGGCCGCCCTGTTCCAGCAGAGCCAGCCCCTGCCATGCGTTCATTAGGTACAGGCCCAGCGCCACCAGCATCAGATTGGCCAGCCAGTAGAAGCCCAGTTGCACACCGGCCAGTGCGCTCAGGCTTTGCGCCCCGCTGGCCAGACCGCCAGCAAGGGCGCCCGCCACCATATAGCTGCTGATGCGGCCAGCGTTATACGCGAGTACGCGGGTGAGCGGACGGGCCGGCTGGGCCACGGCGATGGGGATCACGGTGCGGGCTGGGTTGGCCGGGCTGGCGGCCGAAGCCGACAGGGCGCCGACGATGCCGCCGCACATGCCTATGCAATGCACGCTGCCGGCCAGTCCAACTACCAGTACTGGCAGCAACTGCAATGCGTTCATGACAGGCTCAGATGGTCTTGGAGTAGCGCAGCGGCTGCGCTTCGCCCAGACGTGGCTGGCTCAGATAGCGGTCGAACACCATGCAGATGTTACGGATCAGCAGACGGCCTTTCGGCGTGACAGTGATCCAGTCCGGTTCCACGATCAGCAGACCATCTTCCTCGAAGGCTTTGAGCTTCTGCAGTTCGGTAGCGAAGTATTCGCTAAAGCGGATCGGGAAGGATTGCTCGATCGAAGCGATGGACAGCTCGAAATTGCACATCAGCTTCTGGATCAGGATGCGGCGCAGCAGGTCATCGTTTTCCAGCTTGATGCCACGGACTACGGGCAGCCGACCTTCATCGAGTTTTTCGTAATAGCCTTCCAGCGTCTTTTCATTCTGGCTGTAGGTAGCGCCGACGGCGCTGATGGCCGACACGCCGCACGAAATCAGCTCCGATTCGGCGCGCGTGGAATAACCCTGGAAGTTGCGCTGCAGCCGGCCCTGACGCTGGGCTACGGCCAGCTCGTCGTCCGGTTTGGCAAAGTGGTCCATGCCGATGTAGACATAGCCGGCCGCGCACAGGCGGCGGATGCACAGCGCCAGCAGGTCCAGCTTGACGGCCGGGGTCGGCAGGTCTTCTTCGTGGATGCGACGCTGCGGCTTGAACAGGTGCGGCAGGTGGGCGTAGTTGTACAGCGCGATGCGGTCCGGATTGGCAGCGATCACCTTGTCCAGCGTCTGCTCCATGCTGGTCATGGTCTGCTTGGGCAGGCCGTAGATCAGGTCGATACTGATGGAACGGAAGCCGGCATCACGCGCGGCATCGATCACGGCGCGGGTTTCCGCTTCGGGCTGGATGCGGTTGACGGCTTTCTGCACGTCCGGATCGAAATCCTGCACGCCCAGACTGATGCGGTTGAAACCCTGTTTGCGCAGCGAATGCACGCGCTCCACGCTCACCGTGCGCGGATCGATTTCGATCGAATATTCGCCCTGCTGGTCCGGTGCGAATTCGAAGCTCGCATGCAGGTGGGCCATCAGGTCGCCCATCTGGCGGTCGCTCAGATAGGTCGGCGTGCCGCCACCGAAGTGCAGTTGTTCGAGCTTGCCCATGCCGGCAAACAAGCGGCCCTGCATATCGATTTCCTGCTTCAGGTAATCGAGGTAGGTGGCAGCCTTGCTATGGTCTTTGGTTACGATCTTGTTGCAGCCGCAGTAGTAGCACACGGTATCGCAGAACGGAATATGTATGTACAGCGACAAAGGGCGCGTACTACGGCGCATGCGCAAGCCGGCCACGGCTTCGAGGAACTGGCCATAGCCAAATTCGCTCTGAAAACGATCCGCCGTCGGATACGAGGTATAGCGCGGCCCCGACTGGCTCAGCTTACCAATAATGGCGGCATCAAATTCTACGGCTGGGAAAGCAGAGCCGGTGCTACTTGCGTGGTTATACATAATCAGGCTGCTATGCGCTTCATAGGCTGGGGTTTATGAACGGCCAGTGCCGCGCGCGAAGTGCGCGCAGTGCCGAATTTGAACAGACTCACCGCCTGGGTCAGGTTGCCCGCTTCGATTGCCAGACTGGCAGTAGCGGCAGCAGCCTGTTCGACCAGCGCGGCATTTTGCTGGGTGACAGTATCCATGTGGGCAATGGCAGCATTGACCTGATCGACGCCTATGCTTTGCTCCTGCGAAGCGACGGTGATTTCCTGCATGATCGAAGTGACTTGCTGTACCGAAGCCACCACTTCCTTCATGGTGGCGCCAGCGCGTCCCACCTGCTCCATGCCGGCGCTGACTTTGCCCACCGAAACGTTGATCAGATTCTTGATGTCTTTGGCTGCCGTCGCGCTGCGTTGTGCCAGATTGCGCACCTCACCGGCCACCACGGCAAAGCCGCGGCCCTGTTCACCAGCACGGGCCGCTTCCACCGCAGCATTGAGCGCCAGGATATTGGTCTGGAAGGCGATGCCTTCGATCAGGCCGATGATGTCGACGATTTTGTGCGACGAAGTATTGATTTCATCCATGGTAGCGATCACGTCGGCGACGATTTCGCCGCCATGCACGGCCACATTGGAGGCGTTCAGCGCCAGCTGGTTGGCCTGGGCCGAATTGTCGGCATTCTGCTTCACGGTTGAGGAGAACTGCTCCACGCTGGAGGCGGTTTCTTCCAGACTGGCGGCCTGCGCTTCGGTACGGCCCGACAGGTCGGCATTGCCCGCGGCAATCTGGCGCGTGGCCACGGCCATGGTTTCCACGTTGGTGCGCACATCGCGGATGGTGGCGATCAGGTTGCTGTTCATCTGCTGCAAGGCACGCAGCAACTGGCCCACTTCATCGGTGGCTTCCGTTTCGAAGCTGCCCGACAGGTCGCCGGCGGCAATCGCACGGGCGCCCAGCACGGCGCGGCCCAATGGCTGCAGCACTGACACGCGCAGGGTGTACCAGAGGAAAACGTTAATCAGCAGGCCGATCACGGTGGCCACAAAAATGATGTAGTTATGGCCACTACCGCCGCCGAACAGGGCCGCAGCGCCCACACCGGCCAGCAGCACATTGACCAGACTGGTGGCTGCCCAGATGCGCAGCGCCAGCGAGGAATGGATCAGGCGGCGGGTCAGGCGCGCCAGCGGCGAACCGCTGCGGCCGTGGATCAACTGGCCGTTCTTGATACGGATATTATGTTTGCCGCCCGAGCGGATCGCACGATACGCCTCTTCGGCACGGTTGATCTGGCTGCGCTCAGCCTTGGTACGCACCGACATATAGCCGATGGTTTTGCCTGCTTCGCGAATAGGCGTGACGTTGGCCTTGACCCAGTAGAAATCACCGCTCTTGGCGCGGTTCTTGACGATGCCCGTCCATGGCGTGCCGGACTGGATGGAGCGCCACATATCGGCAAACGCTTCCACCGGCATGTCCGGGTGGCGCACAATATTCTGCGGAGCGCCCATCAACTCGGCTTCGCTGTAACCGCTCACCTGGCAGAAGTAGGGATTCACATAGACGATGTTACCGTTCAAATCGGTTTTCGATACGATCGCCTGATCTTCCTGTACTTCTATTTCGCGGTTGGTCACCGGTTGATTATTGCGCATATTGTCTCTCCAGATGGATATATTGCTCTACCGCAATTATAGTCCTGTCAGTTTACGGATATTGCCCAGAATTTTGATTGATTTAGATCAAAGTTCCCCAGATTGCCTGTGTTAAGCCCCAACAATAATCGGGTCCGCCACGTCAGTCAGTAGCTTGTTTCTTGACATAGACAAATAAGGGGAGTAAAACCGCCGCCCCCGGCTGGGGGCATGGCTTCAGTATAGTGACTCTACTGGAAGCCGCGACAGCGAATTTATACCGCTAAATGTAACTGAGAGTACGTGATGGCAATCAATTTACGTTGCTTTTACGCAACTTGTCAAACAGCGTAAAGACGCCCAGCGCCAGCGCACCAGCCAGCAAACCCGCCACAGCATCGAGGCTGGCCGGTATCAACGGCGCCAGCCATGAGGCCGGGGCAGGCCAGGCTGCTGCCTGCGCTGCCGTGTGTTCTATCACTTGATGTAACGGTGCTATGCCATGGCTCAGTATGCCGCCGCCCACCATGAACATGGCCACCGTACCTAGCACAGATAGCAACTTCATCAGCTTGGGCGCGGCGGCCAGCAGCATGCGCCCCAGCACCTGCCAGACGGCGCTGGCGCGCCGGCTCAGGTACAGGCCCGCATCGTCGAGCTTGACGATGGCCGCCACGATGCCATACACGCCCACTGTCATGGCCAGCGCGATGCCCACCACCACCGTCACCTGCTGGGCAAACGGCGCCGTGGCCACCGTACCCAGTGCAATCACGATGATTTCCGCCGACAGGATGAAATCGGTGCGGATGGCGCCGCGGATCTTGTCACGCTCGAGTGCCACCAGATCCGTCTCGGGCTCGGCCAGCACGGCGGCCAGCGTGCCGGCCGGTGCTTCATGGGCAGGATGCTGCAGCGAGTGCAGAATTTTTTCGCAGCCCTCGAAGCACAGATACAAACCGCCCAGCATCAGCAGCGGGCCGATCGCCCACGGCGCCAGCGCACTGATGCCCAGCGCGGCCGGCACCAGAATCGCCTTGTTCTTCAGCGAGCCCACGGCCACCGCCCACACCACCGGCAATTCGCGCTCGGCCTGCACACCCGCCACCTGCTGCGCATTCAGGGCCAGATCGTCGCCCAGCACCCCGGCGGTTTTCTTGGCTGCCACTTTGCTCATCAGCGCAACATCGTCGAGGATGCTGGCGATATCGTCTATCAGCGCCAGCAGACTGCTTCCGGCCATAGAGGCTCCTTGTTATCCCGTTAATAAATTAAGGTCAAGCATGCAAACTTGCCCAAGTCACCACATATTAACCGAAGCGCGCGCCCGCGCAGCCCGCTAAAATAGGGCTATTCGCTGCGGCCGCCGGCTGCACCTGACGCTATGGACATGACATGAGTTTCACCACCTGGTTCACCTTCTTCGTTGCAGCATGGATTATCGCCATCTCGCCCGGCTCGGGCGCCGTGCTGTCGATGTCGCACGGCCTGTCGTATGGCCTGAAACGGGCCAGCGTCACCATTATGGGCTTGCAGGCAGGCCTGCTGCTGGTGCTGTTCATCGCCGGCGCCGGCGTCGGCTCGCTGCTACTGGCCTCGGAAGTGGCGTTCAATGTGGTCAAGACCGTGGGCGCGCTCTACCTGATCTATCTGGGCCTGAGCCAGTGGCGCGCCAAAGTCAGCATCAGCGGCGAAGCGGCCCATGCGGAAGTGCGCGTGCCTTCGGTAAAACAGCGCCTGCTGACGGGCTTTCTGACCAATGCCACCAACCCCAAGGGCATCATCTTTATGGTGGCCGTGCTGCCGCAATTCATTACGCGCGAAGCACCCCTGCTGCCACAGCTGCTGATTCTGGCCGTGACCATGTGTTGCATCGACCTGATCGTGATGCATAGCTATGCATTTCTGGCCTCGTCCATGCAGCGCTTCTTCCGCGACGCCCATGCCGTGAAAAAGCAGAACCGCGTGTTCGGCGGCCTGCTGATGGCGGTTGGTACGGCACTGTTCTTCGTCAAACGGGGCGGCGCCAGCGCCTGAGGATCAGGCCAATTTGTAAGGCCTTGTAATCCCAGTAGGCGGATTTCGTGCTGCAGCGTTTAATCCCGATATCACCCAGGAGCGCTGCCATGAAACGTCGCATCATCACTACTTTGCTGCTGGCCGCACTGGCCAGCCCCGTCCTCGCCCAGAACGATTTGCCCGCCATGGTGGGCCGGATTGCCGCCGTACAGGGTCTGGTGACGCTGACGGGCGACGATGAAGCCATGCCAGCCGGGCTGAACTGGCCGGTGGTGGCAGGCAACCATATCCACACGGCCAGCGGTGCGCGCAGCGAAGTCCGGGCCGGCTCCACGGCCGTACGCGTCGATGGCGATTCCGACTTGGAAGTGCTGGACCTTGACGACGACATCCTGCGCTTGCGCCTGAATTACGGCAGCGTCAGCATCCGGCTGCGCAATTCCGAACTGATCCGCAATTTCGAACTGATAACGCCGCAAGCCCGCATTACCCTGCTGGAACCGGGCCTGCTGCGGGTCGATGCCGAGCGACTGGCTGATACCAGCCAGATCCGGCTGCTGGCCGGCAGCGCCCGCGTTACTGGCGCCGGCGCCACGCTGACACTTGCCAGCGGCCGCGCCGCTGAAATCAATAGCAACGATGTGCGCACGCTGCTGGCGCAGACGGACGGCTTCGACCGCTGGGCCGATGAGCGCGAACGGGTCGGCGATGGCAGCGTCAGCACCCGTTTCGTCTCGAGCGGCATGACCGGCTACGAAGAACTGGACCGCAACGGTAGCTGGAGTGAAAGCGTGGAATATGGGCCCCTGTGGACACCGCGTAATGTCAGTGCCGACTGGGCCCCCTACCGCGACGGCCGCTGGATCTGGCTGACTGCATGGGGCTGGACCTGGATCGATAACGCGCCATGGGGCTATGCGCCGTCCCATTATGGCCGCTGGGTCGTGGTGAACCGGCGCTGGTGCTGGGCGCCGGGCCGTGTGCACGGCCGCCCCGCGTGGGCGCCGGCACTGGTAGGCTGGGTGGATGGCCACGGGCCCGGCCCCACGCACCGGCCCGGCATAGGCTGGTATCCGCTGACGCCGCGCGACCACTATGTGCCCGGCTACCGCGTGTCGGCCGAGCGCGAACAGCGTTTGAGCTGGAACCACAACGGCCGCCCACTCGCGCCACTGCCAGTGCGCAATGGCCAGCCGCCGCGCCATGATGGCCTGAGCGTACTGCCGCGCGAACAATTCGAACGCCACCAGCCCCATGCGGTGCCACCGCGCGCCGCACCGAGCTTGCCCGCCAGCCGGCCCGGCAATAGCCCTGCGTCAGCCGGCAACGCTAACCCCGTCACCACCTTGCCGGGCAATGGCCAAGCACCCCGCGCGCCTGATTATGGCCGCACGCACTGGCCGGAACGGGGACAGGATGGCCGTGGCGAACGGCACGACTACCGTGACGATGGCCGCAATCGCAACCTCGGCCATCCGGCCGCCACACCAATACCTGCGGCCAGTCTCAGCCAGCCACCTGGCGTAGCACGCCCGCCGGCCAGCCTGCCAGCCCCTGCCCAGCCGCCCGTGCAGCCTGGCAGTCAGCCGGCAGCGACGCCATCGCAACCTTATAACGCCGGCGAACGGGGCGGGCGCTACGAGCGCAGCGGCATGGACCTCAACGAGCGCAACGACAGAGCCGATAGCTTCCAGCGCAATGAACGCATCAACCGTGTCGACAGCTATCAGCGCGACAACCGGCCGCAGGAAGAGGGCCGCCGGCCTGCGCGCCAGCCGGAGGAACGGCGCGATGCGCCGGTCTCGCTGCAAGTCCAGCCCGGTCCATCCAGCACCGCCCAGCCAGCGCCCATGCAGCCGCCGGTACGCAGTGCGCCGGCGCCTGCACCAGTTCCGGCACCGGCACCGGCACCGGCCCGTCCGGTATTTAGCCCGCCGCCGGCACCAGTACCAGCCGCCGCCCCCAGGGACAACGGCCAGCACCAGCGCGAGGAACGGCGCAAGGAAGAAGGGCGCGAACGGGGCGAGAAGCGAAATCAGATCCAGCCATGACGCCGGCGCCGAATTGGCTACAATAGAGGCTGGCGGCGCCGCGTTGGTGTTGCCAGTTTTTTATTGATTGGAATACCTATGCAAGCGATCCCGCCGTCAGAGTCCCTCATCGAATATCCGAGCGACTTCCCGATCAAGGTGATGGGGCCGACTCATATCGATTTCGCCGCCACCATCGTGCAAGTGGTACAGAAGCACGATGCAGGCTTCCACGAAGGCAAGATGGAAGTTCGTCCATCGGCCAAAGGCAATTACACGGGGCTGACCGTGGTGGTGCGCGCCACCAGCCGCGAGCAGCTCGACGCGCTGTACACGGAGCTGTCCGGCCACCCTATGGTGAAAATCGTCATGTAATGCTGCGGCAGGCGCGGGCTAGTCACTGGCCCGCGCCGCCAACTGGCGCTGATACAGCGTCACTTCTTCCTGCAACCAGTCACGAAACGCCTGCACCTGCGGCCGCTGCTCGGCAACGGCTGGCAGCAACATCAGATATCCTTTGCTTCCATCGTGGTAGTGAGGACTTACTGCCTGATCTCCCACTTCGACCATCACCGGCGCGACTAGCCAGCCCGGATAGGCGCCGTCCGCGCGCCGTATCGCCACATCGACCCCATCGGCCAGCCATTGCTCGCCCGTCTGCAGCACCACATTAATGGCCGGATGGCGCTCGATGAAACCGCCCAGCCGCGGCGCCAGCCAGCGCGCCGCAAACGCGGGCACGGCGGCGATCGTCAGGCGCTGGTGCACGGCGTTGCGGCGTAGCGCCGCGCTGGCCGCCGCCATGTCGGCAAAGGCTTTGGCCAACTGGCGCGCGTACTGCGCCCCCGCCGCAGTGATCCGCACCTGCTTGCCATGGCGCTCAAACAGCGCCAGTCCCAGTTCCCGTTCCAGCGCCCGCACCTGATGGCTGATCGCACCATGGGTCAGATGCAATTCCTCCGCCGCACGCGAGAAATTCTCGTGCCGGGCCGCCGCCTCGAAGGCGCGCAGTGCGGAAAAATGTGGCAAGCGGGAGTCGCTCATCAGGCTGGCATGCTGTGGATAACTTTGTGAATAAAATTAGCAAAAGACGTCAAAATATACTTCTATACTTAGGTAAACAGCAAGTTAACGCTTGTGAATAATTTTCACTTTGCGAGCAAGTTGTAGCTTTTTTGTGCAACGGGCCGGCAGCGCCCGCAAAGCCAGACGGGCTGCGCCCTGCGGGGCGTTTTATGGCCCCGTGATTTATAATGGCGGGATGACGTCTCCAACCTCCACCGAGCCGGCACTGATACGCCACCTCGGCCTAGCCGATTACGACAGCACTTTTGCCGCCATGCGCAGCTTCACGGATGCCCGCACCCCGGACACCCGTGACGAACTGTGGATCGTCGAGCACCCGCCCGTGTTCACACTGGGGCTGGGCGCCGACCGTGGCCACCTGCTGGCCGGCGCCAGCGCGATTCCCGTGGTGCAGACCGACCGCGGCGGCGAAGTCACCTACCATGGCCCCGGTCAGGTGGTGATCTACATGCTGATGGACCTGCGCCGCAACAAACCGGGCGGCAAGCTATATGCGCGCCAGTTCGTCTACCGCATCGAGCAAGCCATCATCAATGTGCTGGCGGCGTATAATCTCAACGGTAAGCGCATCGAAGGCGCGCCCGGCATCTACATGGCCGACGGCGCGAAACAAGGCGCCAAAATTGCCGCACTGGGCCTGAAAGTGCGCGGCAACGGCTGTACCTACCATGGCCTGTCGCTGAATGTGGCGATGGACTTGGCACCGTTTTCCTGGATCAACCCCTGCGGCTATGCCGGACTGGAAACGGTCGATATGCGCAGCGTCGGCGTAACGGCGCAACTGGCCGATGTACAGCAGCAACTGGCCGAAGAATTAATCCGCGTTCTGGCCCAGCCAACGCAACCCGCAGCAACCGAATAACTTCACTTTGCCCGCGAGGGCACGCAGCTTATGACCTCTGAGACCGATACCAACGTTGCCCCCGCTTATAACCCGAGCGAAAAGCAAAAAGGCGCAAGCAAAACTTCGCGCATTCCCATCAAGATCGTGCCGGTCGAGCAGGTCGAGCGCCTGAAAAAGCCTGACTGGATCCGCGTCAAAGCGGCCTCCACCTCGACGCGCTTCTACGAAATCAAGGACGTGCTGCGCGAGAACAAACTGGTGACCGTATGCGAAGAAGCCAGCTGCCCGAACATCGGCGAATGCTTCGGCAAGGGCACGGCCACCTTCATGATCATGGGCGACAAGTGCACGCGCCGCTGCCCGTTCTGCGACGTCGGCCACGGCCGTCCTGATCCGCTGGACCAGAACGAGCCTATCAACCTGTCCAAGACGATTGCCGATCTGCGCCTGAACTACGTGGTGATCACCTCGGTCGACCGCGACGACCTGCGCGACGGCGGTGCCGGCCACTTCGTCTCCTGCATCAGCGAAACGCGCAAACTGTCGCCGAAAACCCAGATCGAAGTACTGGTACCGGACTTCCGTGGTCGTCTCGACAAGGCTCTGACCATCTTCGCCGACGGCCTGCCGGACGTGATGAACCACAATCTGGAAACCGTGCCGCGTCTGTACAAGGAAGCCCGTCCCGGTTCCGACTACATGCACTCGCTGCAGCTGCTGAAGGAATTCAAAGAGCGCTATCCGGACGTGAAAACCAAATCGGGCCTGATGGTCGGTCTGGGCGAAACGGACGAAGAGATCCTGCAGGTGATGCGCGACATGCGCGAGCACAACATCGACATGCTGACCATCGGCCAGTATCTGGCACCATCCAACAGCCACCTGCCGGTACGCCGCTACGTGCATCCGGACGTGTTCAAGATGTTCGAAGCAGAAGCCTACAAGATGGGCTTCAAGCACGCTGCCGTGGGCGCCATGGTGCGCAGCTCCTACCACGCCGACGTGCAGGCGCATGATGTGCTGGCAGTGACCGAGTAAGCAGTAAAAGTAGTTAAAACCGCTACGCAGTTGAACTGCTGGCGCAAAGGGCAGGTACAGAGCCGGAATTCCGGATCAGTACCTGCCTTTTATTATTTACTAACATGGAAATAATATTCGCGAATCACCAATACCTCGGTTACGAAGACATCAACCCCAAACAGGGTCGTCAGCATTAGTCTATTTTTTGCGCAATTTGAAAGGTCGCAACAGATTGGATTGGCTTTCCCTACTCAGTCTGAAATCCGGTCTAATTGAGCACTTTTTATTAAGCGTCCCTTAATGATTTATCCCAAAAAAAGAAGTTGCGATATTTTTTAATATTTATCTAATAACTTCTATTTTCTATTTTTTGAGTTTCTGCATAATCGTCTTCATTAGTAGCATTGGCGAATTCCCTCTGCATGTTTAATCCAAATCTATTTAGACCAAATGGGACGTTGATTTTCTGGAACATTTGATTGAACAAAGGAATCAATCATCAATAAAGTAGCTGTATCGTATATAGATTCGGTTCCCGAAAAATGCCTACCTCCACAGTCCATAGCTATCTGCTCACCTTGCATCCAATACCAATAGTTTCGTATGAATGGCTCACACGAAATATATCGAAGCTTTTCATCTCTATAAATTGCAAGTTGGGCGGAACCCGGTACAACATCACCCTCCGCAATCCACGAATTTTGCACGAGCCAAGCCGCTGTGCGCTTATTTGGCGCTA
The DNA here is from genome assembly GCF_009720775.1 of Pseudoduganella danionis. Classification (GTDB taxonomy): domain Bacteria; phylum Pseudomonadota; class Gammaproteobacteria; order Burkholderiales; family Burkholderiaceae_D; genus Rugamonas; species Rugamonas danionis. The sequence goes on along the minus strand of NZ_WNKW01000004.1, from coordinate 337,674 downwards.
GCGTTGCTTCGGTAGCGCGGCCATTATTAGTTACTTTTCTATTCAATCCATCGGAAAATATTATGTGAACATTTTTTGATTTATCAATATATACTCTCCTAATGCTTCCATGGTCAGCAAAACAATCTAGTGAAAATATCAACAGCAAGGCAGATATAAGTTTTTTCATTTTTTTCACCTATATATTTTACTTGGCGCCTAGTGCCATTTACTCCACCGTGCATCCATGCTTTCACAACATCGTTTCCCGTCCCAAGAAAATTATCAATGTGATATGTACGAATTGCACTGCCGGTATCATCTGCGAAACGCATATCTTGCTTCTCCAATCTTTGCACGCCTCGATATTAAGAAGATAAGCCTTCGAATCACAGGTCCTAGGCAAATTATCTTTCCAGTGAGCGCATGTTGACGGCGGATCGCTCAAGCTATATTTCCTAAACTCGGAAGGTAAAGAGTCCAAAGCTTCCACATATAAATATGCAATAGAGAAATGAGCTCCTTCTGTTAATGACATGAATAGGCTCAAGACGACAGAACTTCTATGAATTCGGGGCAACTATCGCCATCTAGCTGCAGGCCTCCGCCAACACCCGAAAAACGCTCCGCCTTTTTCCCCCAAGCTGGCGCAACTGCACCAGCTTACGCTCGAAATACGGCAACAAATCCCTGATCGGTACGCCTATGCAGTCTTTGGAAAATGAGGCATTTAGCTAAGCATTATCAGTCCATCGCTCTCGCACCTTTTGATCATGCACAACGGCAAGAAGAGTCTGCGCGACTTAGCTCGCGAGCGGGTGACCTACTCAAAAAGATTGTGCTATCCCATGGGGCGTCGCATACTCATCAACTTGCCTCATTAGGAGTTGCACCTATGCCGATTGTGCGCCTCGTCATTCTGACCTTGCTTGCCCTGGCCGCCTTTGCCGGCAACTCCCTGCTATGCCGTGCCGCTCTGGCACACACGCAAATCGACGCCGCCAGCTTCACCACCCTGCGCATGCTGTCCGGCGCGCTGATGCTGTGGATGCTGGTGCGCCTGCGCGGCGGAACGCAGCAGGGGCAGGGCAACTGGCGCTCGGCGTTGGCCCTGTTTGCCTATGCCGTCGGCTTCTCCTTCTCGTATCGCCAACTGCCGGCGGCTGCCGGTGCGCTGATCCTGTTCGGCGCCGTGCAGACCAGCATGATCGGCTATGGCCTGTGGCGCGGCGAACGCCTGCGTCCTACCCAGCTAGCCGGCCTGCTGCTGGCAGCGGCGGGGCTACTGGGCTTGCTGCTGCCGGGGCTATCCGCGCCGCCCCTGCCGGAAGCACTGCTGATGCTGGGGGCCGGTATTGCATGGGGTGTATATTCGCTACGCGGCAAAGCGGGCGGTGATCCGCTCAAAGTCACGGCCGGCAATTTCCTGCGCACAGCGCCCATGGCTATCCTGCTCAGTCTAATCCTGCTGCAAGATGCCCGTTACGATGCCAGTGGCTATGTCTACGCCCTGCTATCGGGCGCGCTGGCGTCCGGTGTCGGCTACGCCATCTGGTACACAGCACTACCGTTTCTGAAAGCCACCACGGCCGCTACCGTACAACTGAGCGTGCCCGTGATCGCTGCCGGCGGCGCCATCCTGCTTCTGGGCGAGTCCATCACCGTCCGCCTGATCGCCGCTTCGCTGGCCATCCTCGGCGGCATCGCCCTGGTGCTGCTGACGGCGCGCCGCTAAGGCAGCATGCCAATTTATTGAGCAACCACAACTTAAGAAGAGGAAACAACGCGAATAATCTGTCTCTGGCTCGGTGCAACATCGTTTCAAGGAGAGTGGGCAGATGGCGAACACTGGTACTGCAGATCTGTGGGCCGTGCTGTATGGCGAAGCGCCAGCCGATCGCACATGGAACCGGCAACAACAGAAAAATTCCATCGCCCGCGCACTGGAAGATCTGCTGAATACGCGGCAAGCACTACCCGATGCGCTACTCAGCCGTCATCCCGCTCTCCAGACCTCCATCCTCAGCTACGGTCTACAAGACTTCTCCGCCCTGTGCATCGCCAGCGAACCGGACCGGCGCGCGATCTGCGCGGCCGTCCAGCAGACCATACAGCGCCACGAACCCCGTCTCACCAAACTACAGGTTCAGCTGCATTCCGAAACCAGTTCGATTAACCGGCTCGGCTTTATCCTGCAGGCGCAACTGAAAGACACGCCTGACACCACGCCGGTAAAGTTTGGTGGCGTGCTGGAGCCTGCCGCGCAGCACTACACCGTTCGCCTTGTTGGTGGCTGAGCGTATGACGTCGCCTTTCACCGATCTGCTGCATCGCTACGAACGCGAGCGTATCGATCAGCAAAGCATTGCCCGCGAATTTGCCCAGCGCTTCCCCGCCGAGGCCGCTACTCTCGGCTTGAGCAGTGGCAGCGCCGAGCATCCGCAAACCCGTGCTCTGCTCGATGCCATCAGCTTTACCAATGCGCGCACGCAGCAGTGTCTGGATAAAAGTCAGCAACAGTTACCCAGCGATCTACTTTCCGTCATCTATCCGCAAGCCATACGGCCACTACCACCGCTCACCATCGCGCACTTCGACTGCAGCCATTCCGTGACAGCAAGCAGCCTCATCCCGCGCGGCACCACGCTGCTATCCCCACGTCTAGGCCATACCCGCTGCCAATTTCGCACCGTCTACGAACTCGAACTAGGTTCGGCCCAGGTACAGCAGGCCAGCTTCCGGAATCAGATCAACCTACCTGCGGGCATCGTGGCACCGGGACCGCTAGGCGGCGAAATCACACTGACTATCGGCGTCGGTCCGGATCGCGCGCTGCCTTATCTGCGCCTGTTTATCGATGCCGATCCCGCATTTGCTGCCACTCTGCGCGACAGCCTGTTCCTGCGCTCTGCCGCCGTCTACCTGCAATCACCGGGCAGCCAGAACTGGCTGCAGTTCCAACATTCTCCACTGCAGCCGGTGGGCTTTGCCGAAGATCAGGCAGCAACACCAGATGAGCCAAGAGCCCATGCTACGGCTAGGCTACTACTGGAGTATTTTGCCTATCCAGAAAAGTACAACTTCTTCGATATAGCGCTAGACGAGATCCGGTCGTTACTAGGGCCGAACTGTCATACATTCACGCTACGCTTTCTGCTGGCGCAAGATGGGCAAAGCAGCGCAACTAGCCGCACCCTGATGCCTCTCGCAGCACATCACTTGCTCACAGGCTGTACGCCGGTGGTGAATCTGTTCTCCATCAGTGCCTGCCCCATTTATCAGGATTACAGCAAATCCGAATACGTTCTGCTAGCACATGCCCAGCATCCGGCCGATTACGAAATCTACAGCGTGGATCGGGTCACTGCGGTAAAGAAATCACGCAGTGGCATCCGCATGGATGAATATCATCCCTACTATTCCCTCAAACATGGCGAAACCAGCGACCAGACGGGGCGCCACTGGTTCGCGCGGCGCGACGAACATCTGGCGGAAATCAGCCCCGGCTACGAAACCCGCATTGCCTTTGTGGACCATGCGCTCGATCCCCTCGATACGGACATCAGCACCGTCTCCGTTGACCTGAGCTGCACCAACCGGAGTCTATGCTCACGCCTGCCGCTAGGTCACGTCGATGGCGATTTCCAGCTCACCAGAGGGCAGGGGGCCTATCCCATCCGCATGCTGCGTCAGCCGACCCCGCCACGCCGTCTTGCAGCCACCGACTACTGGCGTCTGATTTCCCACCTCGCCTGCAGCCAGCAATCGTTGCTGCACGCTGATCTCGCACCTTTGAAGGAAATGCTGGTACTGCATGACCCCGTACAGAATCCCGCCAGCCGCAGCCAGATCCATGGCCTGATGGCCCTAAATACCAGAGCTGACTTTCTGCCCTACCGCGGCGCCGGAGCCCGTGGTTATCTGTTCGGCGTGCGCATAGCCATCACCATCAATGAAGACGCCTATCACACCAGCGGCCTATATCTGTTCGGCCAATTACTCGATCACCTGTTCGGCCTGAGTACCCAGCTCAACACCTTTGTGCGTCTTAGCTTGCGATCAGCGCAAACCGGCAAGGAACTGATGCTATGTCCTGCACGCAGCGGCTACCAGAACATACTGTGATGGCGCGGCTCGTCAATGCCCCCTATCGCTTCGAATTCGTACAGGCGGTGAGGCTGCTCGACGGCTGGCTAGGGCGCAGCGATACGGACCAACTGAGTTCCTGCATCCGCTTTCAAAGCCGTATCCGGCTTGGTTTTGCGCCGAGCCAGATTGATGCGATCGCGCTCGACTACGCCGCAGCTACCGAGACAGATACAGGGCGGCTACCCAGAATCACCCTCACCCCAACCCTACCCAGCCTATTCGGCTCGACCGGCGAATTACCCTATGCCGCCAGTTATCGCCTGATGGAAACGCACAGCCAGGGACGCATGGAAAGCACACAGGCGTTCTACGACATGCTGTTTCACCGGTCTATCGAGTTGCACTATATCGCCAGCAACCGTAGCCGCATCTTCCGCACGAACACAGCGGAAGGCAAGCCGGCATTGTTGCCGTTGCTGGTGGCGCTTACCGGAGTGCATGCCGGATCAGGAAAGCGAGGCGGCATACCCGATGCAGCAATCGCCAGCTACGCTGCGATACTGCAGCGCCCCACCACATCGGCCGCCAGACTCGCGCCAGCGCTTGCCCACTACTTCGGCTTGCCTGTCGAAGTCATTCAGTTTCTGCCTGACCAATACCAACTAGATAGAGAAGAAAGAGCTCAACTGGGTAAGCGCAGTCATAGTCTCGGCAGGACGCTCACGCTTGGCTGCCGGATTCCCAATTTCCAGCGCCGTATCCGCCTGTGTATCGGCCCACTGAAGCGTCAGCAATACGACCAGCTGCTGCCAGAGCGGGAGAAATGGCGGGCTTTGAGGAACTTTGTTTGCCTATTCAAATTGAGCAGTCTTCAGTGCGAGGTTCTGCTTTTTCTAGAACAGAGAGAGGCCCGTCAATGCCGTCTCGGCAAGACCGCTCTGGGCCATGGCTACCACCTCGGACTGACCGCACGTGGCCCCCACTACGGAGCCATACGCTATGCGCTCGCCACCATCGGAACAGGGGAAACCCCATGAATCTGGACAGTGCAGTTGCCAGTCTTTATGACACATTCACGCGCCTTACTTCGGCACAGCGCCCCTTGCGTCTACGTCTGGCCATGGCCGATGGCGTGCACGATGATCTGCTATTGCCACAGCGGCTAGTTGGCCACGAGGCCATCTTTAACGGCCACACCTATCACCTGCTGTGCATCGCCGACTCGGCCATGCTGGCGCTCAAGGACTTCATCGGCGTACCAGCAGAAATCCAGATCGTCACGGCAACGGGTGACCTGCGCAGCATCTGCGGCATAGTCGCCAGCGCCGCCAGCGGCGAAAGCGACGGCGCACTGGCAAGCTATGAGCTAACCATCACCGATGCGCTGCAGATCATGGAGCAACGCCTGAACACACGGGTGTTCCGCAACATGAACGAACTCGACATCATCACCACGCTGGTGAACGAATGGCAGCAGAAGATCAGCGTCATGCGTGGCAGTTTCGCGCTGCAGATCGATAGCGTACTGGCCAGCCGCGATCATCCGGCACGCGAATTCACCTTCCAGCACAACGAATCGGATGCCAACTTCATACGCCGACTCATGAAGCGACGCGGTATCGCGTGGTATTTCCAGTCCGGCCTTGGCGACGCTGATCTCCCCGCACACCTGCATGGTTCCGGCACACCTGTGCACACGCTGGCACTGTTCGATGACAGCATGCGCCTACCGCGCAATGTGGCTAGCACCGTAGCATTCCAGCGCGACCTCGCCACCATGGAGAGCGATGCAATTACCGGATGGAGCGCAGTAAGAACACTGCAAAGCGCACAGGTACACAACTTCAGCTGGGACTATCTACAACCATCCGCGCGCGACGACATGCGCAGTTCTGCCGCCAGCGCCAGTGATCAGGGTGAGTTAGGCAGCCGACTGGCGGATGAACTGCAAAGCCATCTGGTACAAGCGCCGCATTGCAGTGACGACAAGGCAGATTTCGATAGTCAGACAGCGCTACGACTGGATAGCCATGATTACGCAGCCAAGCACTTTCGCGGCGAGGGTACCGTACGCGATCTGGCAGTGGGCACATGGGTAGAACTATGCGGTCATGCGGAACTGGACAGTCATGCCGTAGAACAGCGCGAATTCGTCATTACCGCACAAGAGATTGCGGCCGACAATAATCTGCCCAAAGAAATGAATGAACGTATCGCCCGCCTGTTCGCGGACAGCGGCTGGAGCACTGGCCGCTATCGTGTGTTTCAGCAGCACGGCCAGCCCCTGCGCTTCCTGACGCGCTTTCGCTGCGTGCGCCGGGGAACACCGATCGTCGCAGCTTACGACGTGCGCGCCGATATGCCCCAGCCACGCCTGCAGAGTGCCATGGTGGTCGGGCCGGAACCACACAAGGTCTGGTGCGACGAGTACGGCCGCGTGAAGATCCGCTTTCCAGCCACGCGCGCTGATGATCATCAACATGCTGGCGGGATAGGCGCTAGTGACGGCGAGTCGGATTCGGCTTGGGTGCGCGTAGTCTCCAACTGGGCCGGCGATGGTGCGGGCAATCTCGCACAATGCGGCGCACTGCATTTGCCTCGCGTCGGCAGTGAAGTGCTGGTGGACTTTCTCGGCGGCGATCCGGACAAGCCCGTCATCATCGGCCAGCTTTTCAACGGCGCGGCGCCACCGCCGGCCTTCAGCCGCACCGGTGCACTACCGGGCAATGCTGCGTTATCCGGCCTACGCAGTCGCGAGCTAGGTGGAACGCGCGGCAATCAGCTAAGGCTGGACGACACGGAGGGGCAAATCAGCGCACAGCTAGCCAGTGATCATGGCGCGAGCGAACTCAATCTCGGCTTTCTCACCACTCCCCGTTTGCATGGCAGCGCAGAACCTCGGGGCGAAGGTGCGGAACTACGTTCGGATCAGGCCGTGGCCTTACGTGGCGTGCAGGGCGTTTATCTGGTCGCGGGTAGCAGGGCAAGTCGACAGCTTGAACGACAGGCGCTAGCTGCTGTCACGGGCGATGCCGAGAGCGTGCGCAAAGAGCTGGACCGCCTGGCTACGGCGCACGAAATCGCCCACGCGCAAGGAGCAAGCGTTGCGGATCTGGTCAGAAAAATTGAGCACTGGGACAGCGTATCCAACATCGCGCAGAGCAGCGCTGGAGCGACTGACACCGGCACCATGGGTGGTGCGCCGCTCATTGCAGCGCATGGCGATGCGGGCGTTTTGATCAGTAGCGCAGACACGGTGCTGGTCGGCACACAGAAAAATTTCGAGACTAGCAGCATAGGCGACCATCAGGCTTCAGCGGGGCGCAGCCTGTTTCTGCGCGCGACTCAGGCAGTGCAATTATTCGCCGCTAGGCTAGGTATGCGCCTGATTGCTGGAGCCGGCAATATCCAGATCGAAGCGCACGAGGGCGAAATCATCATCAAATCCCTCAAACGCATCCACCTGATATCCAATGAATGCGTACGCTTAGAAGCGCCCACACTGCAACTGATTTCGCAGGGCGCCAAGACCAGCTATGTCGATGGCCAGATCGTCGATGAATGCAAAGCCAATTACACCGTCAAATGCGCAGAGTATGTCCAGCTAGGAGCGGGCGACTCCACCAGCGAAACACTCGAGCTGCCGCACAGCGACATCGAACATAATCAGCAGGTTCAGTTACGTGATCTGCAAACCAAAGCCCCTTTACCGAACCAGCGCTACCGCATAACTGTAGAAGACGGAACTATCTATGAAGGCCTATCTGGTAGCGATGGGCTGACTGAGCGCTTCACTACCAAGGAAGCCTTCGCTCATTACGACATCGAATTACTAGATTAATAGTGAGGAAACCATGGCAGACGGCCAGCATTTACCAATAGACCCATTTAACGCACGAAAATGTGCAAGTGGCTTTTGTACACCGCTAGCTGATCAGAGAACCCAGGTCGTGCACATACCACCTACGGAGGTGATACCGATCATATTTATCCCTGGCATCATGGGATCGAACCTGCGCATGTCAGCCAAACGACAGGCGCTGTTGAATAAGAACAATAACATCGCATGGCGCGTTGACTCAACGTATGAAACAGCTCGCTTCATTAAATTAACTGCGGGTGAAAGACAAAAGCAGCTCGATCCCAGCGAGACATGTGTTGATACCTATGATGAAGGCCATAGTGAAACTGGCAATCCTAGTGAGACGCCATTAAAACGAAATAGCGGTGTCACGCTCAAAAACGTATTCCAGCAACACATCCCTAATAATTTCGGCGTTCTGCTTGCCCCTGATCCTTCAGGATCAAAAAGAAGAAAAACCCACTTGGAAAAAGCATTAGAGCGTGGTTGGGGTGAAATTCTTTTTGACAGCTATGGCGAGCTATTGCAGCTCCTAGAAAGACATCTGAACGAACCTATGTGTTCGGAATCTGAATTATCAGAGTGGTGGAAAAACACTCTAGTCCAGATTAGTCCAACAAGCTGGGGAAACGTATTACCCCCAGATCTCTCACAATTAAAAGACACAGATATCATTGCTGCTCTATCCAAGAGATGGTTCCCGACACATGCGATGGGTTATAACTGGCTAGAATCAAATTCAATTTCAGGCATCAAACTATCTGAAAGAATCAGTGCACTTATCTCAAAATATAACAACACAGTCTATAAGTGTGAAAAAGTAATTCTAATCACGCATTCAATGGGCGGCTTGGCTGCTCGCGCTGCCATGCATCCGGCAATCGGAAAAATCGAAAAAAGTGTGCATGGTGTAATTCATGGAGCCATGCCAGCCTTGGGTGCGGGTACAGCATACAAGCGCATGCGCTGCGGCTTTGAAGGCTATTCCCTCAGTATTGTTCGAAATGTTTTGGGCGCGACAGGAGCGGAAGTAACTTCTGTGCTTGCAAATGCACCTGGCGGGCTAGAACTGCTCCCCAGTAAAGCATACGGAAATGGCTGGCTACAAGTAATACATGAAAATCAGTTAATTCTCAATCTTCCACAAAATGGGGATCCGTATAGCGAAATATATAAATTGAAGGACAAATGGTTCCGGTTATTAAAAGAAGAATGGATAAATCCGGCCCGTCTAAATAAAAGAAATATCGATCGAAGCTTCGCTCTGTTAGATGAAGCAAAGACCTTTCATGAAAAATTAAATGAATACTTCCACCCCAATAGTTATGCAATATATGGGGCTGACAGAAAAAAAACCGCTTGGGGCAAGGTGACGTGGCAACTCGATTTTGAAGTTACGCCAAAAGAGAATCTGGACCTCTGCGTGTCTATCGACAATGGCATAGGTGAAATCTATTTCACTCACGAGCTTGCACTAAAAAAATTAAGCACCGACCTCGGGCCATTCAAAGCCAACCTTGCCACAGCTCAAGATCCAGGTGATGAGACTGTTGCAATATGCTCCTCAGATAGCCAAATGAAATTCTGCAAAGCAGTCTTTCGCCAAACGGGTTACGAACACCAAGAGAGTTTCAAAGACGAAAAATCTATTGCAGCCACCTTCTATTCGTTAATTAAAATTATTCAAAGTATAAAACGCTGAAGAATGAAAAAAATTTTTATTAAAAAATTTTTGAAGGTATTTTTGATCATGTTCTTTATAGAACATGATTTTGCGCTTTCATCAGAATATAGAAAGACAGAAATCGTGAAGAGTCAAATGAAAGATAGATTCACAAATAAATTAAAAGTTCATGATATCTGTTTTACGAGATTTTTGATGTCTGTGCCATTAAATACTACTATCGTTTATGGCCGGCTTACTGCCGGTGGAGAATTAAGTAGGCTTAAAAATCAAGCTAAAAATGTAGGAAATATAATTCAAGAAATGATCAAAGAAAATGAAAGAAACCTTTTTTTATTTCCAAAAGATGAAGATGTCGATTTTGCGGTAGATGTACCTATCCTGATAAATGGAGAGAATATCACTCACTTAGTTAACATTGTCGGGTTTTCCTACTACGACATATACACCTTTATAAAAATCGGAAGCGATGCTTATGTTATTGAAGCGAAGGGCATGCCCAAGAGTCTGGTCAGGGAATATTTGGAAGAAAATCTCTCCACCGCAAAGCATTTAATATCTATGGAAGAAAAGACAATTCCAGATGATCCAGGAATATGTCTTGACGGAGTAATTTCCACCATAGATTCGCCTTACGAGGGCATCGAAATGGGGATCAGACTACATGATCATCCTGATGTTCATTTCTCGATAACCACGATGAAAAATAGCAACTCTTTACAAAAATTTGATCTAGCAAAAGATATAACTGATGGACAAAAAGAAGCTGCGGAAAAAGGACTTGGTGAATGGGCAACTCATCTCAAAGTTCTTAGACTGAGAAAACGAGGAGTGAATAATTGGGACGGAGAAGAGGCTCTACTTCGAATTCCCAGCGGTTATGGAAAACCCTCCGTGCATAAATTCACATTCAGGGCCAGCGGAAAAACTAACGCTGCACTTTATCCCTTTGTTGAAATGACTCTGGATACTGGAGTCAAAGGCAACATGTCCACAGCACAAAAGCCTAGCCTTTCGGACGAAGATGCAATCGCTCTTTGGGATAGCCTGCTCGACTCTATACGTGTCCGTCCGAATGCTGTGGCGCCTAGTGCAGCAACGACCAGCAATTTGGATGAATCACTGTTTAAGTCATTCCCAACCGAGAAATAGACCATGACGGCAACGCTAAAAGTCCTGTGGACCAAAGGACTAACGCTTGACGCTCAACAACTGCAATAGCAGTAATGCTATTGCTTCCAACAAAAAAATACGGGAACTCATGGCTGAAAATCGTTTTCGAAGATAAGGTCCTCTTTACTCTCCCAAAAACAAATGATCCTGCAAAAGAAATATACAAGATCACAAACAAATGGTATCGACTATTTAATCCACAATGGATTAACCCAGCAAATCTTCCTTTTTCATGCATAACTCGGACATTCAAGTATATCGACCGAGCTGAAGAATTTCACCATACCATTGATGGTTACTACCACAAAAATAGTTATGCCATTTATGGATCAGACCCAAGACCACCGACTTGCGGTGATGTAGTCTGGCAATTCGATTCTGATATAACCTCTTTTGATTTCAAAGAATTTAGTATTTCTGTAGATAATGCAGATGGAACGATACAGTTCAGATCTATTGACGCGCAGAAAATACAGAAATTTGGTTCTCTAATTAAAAATACTATAAATCCTAAAGTAACTTTAGCTCCACCAAGTGAGCCAGGCGACAAAACCATACCTATAAGATCTTCAAGCAGTCAAGATAATTCATGCAAAGCCATTTTTCAACAGATCTGCTACGAGCATCAGTCCGGATTAAAGTATAGAGCGCCTATTTTGGCGACTCTTTAATCGATAATCAGAATTATTCAAGAAATGAAATGGAGTACGACATGAAAATTACTCACGATATAATATCGATACTTCTTATGATTTCAACATTATTTTCTGTCCCGTCAATTGCAGACTCGAAAAATATGAATGGGCATAGTGTTATGAATAAGTCGGATAAATATTTTACAAAATCAAAAGCTCTTTGCTTCACCAGATTTACAATAGATATCCCTAAAAATTCACAAACTGTGTACGGTAGGCTATCTGCTGGTGCCGAGTTGACTAGAATTGAAGGTGGCGCCAATAAAATAGATGAAATAATTAAATTTGACATAAAAAATAGTCAAAAAGATGCTGAATTATTTAAAAAATATAATAAAATAACAGAAATAACTGAGAAAATTATTTCAACAGATAATCCGGACATAAAACAATTAATAACATTAAATGGAATTGACACATATATTTTGCGAAGCTATTTAAAGTTAGCACAGGACGTCTACATCAGCACTGGCTCCAGCATAATAGGTCACGATGTTCGTGAATATTTTCTTAGCGATATCGAAGTGTTTAAACACTTGCGCGCACGCAAAGATGATGAGATACCTACTGAGCCGGGGATCTGCATCGATGGCGCCTTTTCGACCCTCGAGACGCCATACGAATCTATAGAATTCGGCGTTCGACTCACCGATTTTCCAGACGTACACTTCTCCTTCCAGTCCATAAAAAGTGGCAACCTGGGCATGGAGTTAGAGCTCAAGAAAGACTTAGAGGAAGGGAAGCAGAACGCACGAGCTACAGGCCTTGGTGCCTGGGTGAAAAAGCTCAAAGTCCTCCGACTCGGCAAACGCACCGTCAATGATTGGCACGGCGAAGAAATGCTCTTGCACGTCCCTAGTGGGAACGGAAAGCCTTCGTATCATAAGTTTGTATTCCGTGCACTATGCATTGAAGATGACCCTCTTCATCCTTATGTGGAGATGACTCTGGACACCGGCGTCGTCGAAAATCAATCCGCCTCCAAAGAACCCAGCCTTTCCGATGAAGAAGCACTAGCGCTATGGGATAAGCTGCTAAATTCCATCCGCGTACGTCCGAATGCCGTCGCAACGGGATCACTCAAGTCTGTACAAACGGAAGACGAACGACGCACCCACTGATGGAGTAGACCATGACCGCAACACTCAAAGTCTTGTGGACCGAAGGGCTCACTCTCGACGCCCAGCACCTGCAGCAACAGGACCGCTATCACGAATCACGCTTGCAGCACATCGCTGCCACCATCGAGCCAAACCACTGGGGCGTACAAAGCGCACGCTGGGCGCTACCTGACATCACCAGCAACACACTCTACGCGCAGGCACTTAGCCTCATCTTCAAAGACGGCGAAATCTATCAGGCCCCACTGGCTGATGCACTGCCTCTAGCCATCGATCTGAGCAAACTCCCCGCCGACGCACACAGCGTGACCTTCTACGCTGCACTCCCCGTCACACGCGCACACGGCGGCAATCTCGCACCCGATGACAACCCGCGCAGCGAGGCGCGCTACACGCTCGTCAATCACGAAACACCGGATCTGTTTTCGGAAAGCCTGCCAGCCCATATCGGCTATCTGCGCAAGGCCATACGCCTGCTGTCCGATTTCGATGTGCGCGAAGGCTACGACTGCCTGCCCGTGATCCGTCTGCAACGCCGTGCCGATGGCAGCTTCGATCTCGACCCACACTTCATGCCGCCATGCGTCACCATCGCCGCCGACGCCGCCATGCAGGATCTGCTGCGCAGCGTGCTGGCCAGACTCGGCGCCAAGTGCGAATCGCTGCAACGCCTGCAGCGCCAACCTCGTGGTAACGTGGTCGAACTGCACTCGAGTGACGTGGCAACATTCTGGATGCTGCAAACCATCATGTCTGCCAGCGCCACGCTGATGCATCTGTCACGCAGCGGCCACTGCCACCCCGAGCGCCTTTTCGAACGTCTGATGGCCTTGGCGGGCGGCCTGATGGCGTTCTCACGCAAATACACCATCACCGATCTGCCCAGCTACCACCACGAAGAACCCGCCAGCGGCTTCCACACGCTCAACGACATCATTCGCGATCTGCTCGACACTGTGGTGTCGTCGAAGTACATCAGCATTCCGCTGTCCATCAGCGATCAGGGCATGCGCTACCACCACGCCACGCTGGATCCCACGCTGATCGAGCGCAAGGCCGCGCTCTACATTGCCGTCAACGCCAGCATGCCCGCCTTGAATCTGGTGGCCGAAGTACCGCGCCAGCTCAAGATCGCTTCGCCGCACGATATTGACGCGCTGGTACGCAGCGCCTTGCCCGGCGTGCCGCTCTCGCACATGCCGCAGGTGCCGATGGAAGTGCCGGTACGCCCCGAGACGTATTACTTCTCGCTCGAGCATAGAGGTGATCTATACGACGCCATACTCAAGGCACAGGCCATCGCCATCTATGCGCCAGCCACGCTTACCGATCTACGTCTGGAATTATTCGCCATCTCGCCCTGACGGCTATGCAATAGAACTAGCGCAGTGCGCGGCGCATATCGCCGCCGGCCTGTTCGAGCAGGCTTTGCGCCTGCTCCACATCGACGCCCTTACGCAGCGCCACGATGGCTAGCTTTACCTGATAGTGGCTGCGCTCCAGCATAGCCCGCGCACTAGGCTCGTCGGCGCCCGCCACGCGCATGGTCAGGCGCAGCGCCCGCTCGAGCAGTTTGGCATTGGTGGCATGCAGGTCCACCATCAGATTGCCGTACACCTTATGCAGGCGCACCATCAATGCACTCGACAGCGTATTCAGTACGATCTTCTGCGCCGTACCCGCTTTCAGCCGCGTGCTTCCGGCAATCACCTCCGGCCCCGTATCGAGACAGATGCCGACATCGGCATCGCGCAGCAGCGGTGTATCGGGGTTATTCGCGATACCGATGGTCAGCGCGCCTACCGTACGCGCGGCTCTGAGCGCGCCCAGCACATAAGGCGTGGTGCCGGATGCCGCAATCAGCAGCACCACATCGTTATACACGGGATAAATCAGGCGCAGGTCGGAAGCGCCTTTGCTGTCATTGTCTTCCGCCCCTTCGACCGCATCGAACATGGCACCCAGCCCACCGGCCAGCAGGGGCACAGCCCTTTCATGGGGCCACGAGAAAGTAGGGAACAGTTCTACGCTATCGAGTATGCCGAGCCGGCCGGAAGTGCCTGCGCCCACATAGATCAGGCGTCCGCCAGCGGCGATGCGCGGTGCCATGGCATTCACGGCTGCACTGATAGCCGGTGCCGCTGCCTGCACGGCCCGCACGGCCAGCGCATGATCGTCCACCAAAGCCGCCACCAGCTGATCCACGCCGTACAGATCGAGTTCGGCGTGTTCGGCGCTGTTGGTTTCGGTCTTGAGCATGGTGGCGTTCTGCCGGGCCTCAGGTGGCGCGGCGCATCTCCGCAACGAAGTCATAGTGGTCACTATGACAGTAGGAATGGGTCAGCTCCATCGCCTCGCCCGATTCCAGATAGGCGATACGGGTAATGTAGAGCACCGCCTGGCCTTCCGGCACGCCGAGCTGGCGCGCCAGATCGGCCGAAGCATTCATGGCACGGATGTGTTGTAAAGCGCGCACGGGCGCCTGGCCTATGCTCTCCAGATACTGGTAGAGCGAAGCGCCGACGGCGTTCGGATCATTGAGCACCGTCTGTGGCAGCACCGACACTTCGTAAGCCATCACCACATCATCGGCCAGACGCAGACGCTCGAGCCGCGCCACCTTGGAATATGGCGACAGGCCTAGACTAAGCTGCTCTTCCGGCGTCGGCGTGACCACGGCACGCTTGAGCCAGCGCGAGCCCGGCACGTGGCCGCGCTGCTGCAACTGCTCGGAAAAACTGGTCAGATTGGACAGCGGCTGCTCGATGCGCGGGGCAATATAGTTGCCCGAACCGCGACGGCGCACCACCAGCCCCTGATCAACCAGCTGGTCGATGGCCTTGCGTGCCGTCACGCGCGATACGTTCAGCAACTCCGACAGGGTGCGCTCGGACGGCAGCGCCTGATCCACCTGGTAGCGGCCATTGTGCACATCTTCGCTCAACTTGCGCGCAATCTGCATATACAGGGGCGAGCTATCGTTGGCGTCGGCTTTGAATTCGAAACTGGTCTGGCTCATGCAAAAATTCTCCTCACTCCTCTAGTGTAATAGCGTTACAGAAAAGGTGTGACCCTGTCTCCATGAATTTAGCAATATTTATTCAACTACCAGTCGGGGCAAGGCGGCGCGGGGCCGCCATTTGACGGATAATGCTGGCTTGTTACACCAGCCCGACCTTGCTGCCATGTCCAAAAAGACCTCCGCCGCCTCTGCCTGCCCCTGTGGCGGCTCTACGCTGGCCACCTGCTGCGGCCCGTATCTGAGCGGCGCCGCCATCCCGCCCACGGCCGAAACCCTGATGCGCTCGCGCTATACGGCTTATGTGCAAGGCAATGAAGCCTATCTGTTGTCAACTTGGCATGCTAGCACGCGACCAACCGAGCCCATCATCAATAGCGAAGAAAAATTGCAGTGGCTGGGACTTGAGGTAAAATCTGCTTTACGTTTACGTCAACGTAAAGCAGAAGACGATGAAAACCGCGATACGGTCGAATTTGTGGCCCGCTTGCGGGTGAATGGGCGCGGCCAGCGGCTGCACGAAATCAGCAACTTCGTGCGCGAGCCGGCTGAAGGCGGACTGCGCTGGTTTTACGTTGACGGTAGTTTTCCAGAATAAATCAGACGACGCGTCGGAGACCACGCGCATAAAGGAAAAGCAATGCCGCAGATCGAAAGCAAACTCAATCCCCGCAGTGAGGACTTCAAGGCCAACGCCGCCGCCATGCAGGCCGTGGTGGACGATTTGCGCGCCAAAGTGGCGCGCATCGCCGAAGGCGGTGGTGCCGCAGCCTGTGCCAAGCACGTGGCACGCGGCAAACTGCTGCCGCGCGACCGCGTGCAGATGCTGCTCGATCCCGGCACGCCCTTCCTCGAACTGTCGCAGATGGCCGCCTACGGCATGTATGACGATGCCGCACCGGCAGCGGGCATCATCACCGGCATAGGCCGCGTAGCGGGGCAGGAGTGCGTGATCGTCTGTAACGACGCCACCGTCAAAGGCGGCACCTACTACCCGATGACGGTGAAAAAGCACCTGCGCGCGCAGGAAATCGCCGATCAGAACAACCTGCCATGCATCTATCTGGTCGATTCGGGCGGCGCCAATCTGCCCAATCAGGATGACGTGTTCCCCGACCGCGATCACTTCGGCCGCATTTTCTACAATCAGGCCAATCTGTCGGCCAAAGGCATCCCTCAGATCGCCGTGGTGATGGGTTCCTGCACGGCCGGTGGCGCTTACGTGCCGGCCATGAGCGACGAGTCCATCATCGTCAAGGAACAGGGCACGATTTTCCTCGGCGGCCCGCCGCTGGTGAAAGCCGCTACCGGCGAAGTGGTGACGGCAGAAGATCTGGGCGGCGGCGATGTGCACACCCGTCTGTCCGGCGTGGCCGACCATCTGGCGCAAAATGATCTGCATGCGCTGTCGCTGGCGCGCACGATCGTGTCGAATCTGAACCGCAGCAAACCCCAGCAGGGCGCTTTGCGTCCAGCCGAAGAACCGAAATACCCGACCGAAGAACTATATGGCGTGATTCCTGTCGATACGCGCAAGCCCTTCGATGTGCGCGAAGTGATCGCCCGCATCGTCGATGGCAGCGAATTCGATGAATTCAAGGCACGCTACGGCACCACACTGATCTGCGGCTTTGCCCACATCTTCGGCATGAAGGTCGGCATCATCGCCAACAACGGCATTCTGTTCTCTGAATCGGCGCTGAAAGGCACCCACTTCATCGAGCTATGCGCCCAGCGCAAAATCCCGCTGGTGTTCCTGCAGAATATCACCGGCTTCATGGTGGGCCGCAAGTACGAAAACGAAGGTATCGCCCGCAATGGCGCCAAGATGGTGACGGCCGTGGCCACTGCCGCTGTGCCGAAATTCACCGTGATTATCGGCGGTAGCTTCGGCGCCGGTAACTACGGCATGTGCGGCCGCGCCTTCTCGCCACGCTTCATGTGGATGTGGCCGAATGCGCGCATCTCCGTCATGGGTGGCGATCAGGCCGCGTCCGTGCTGGCCACCGTCAAACGCGACGGCATAGAGAGCAAAGGCGGTAGCTGGAGCGCGGAAGAAGAAGCCGCCTTCAAGCAGCCTATCAAGGAACAGTACGAACATCAGGGTCACCCTTACTACGCCACGGCGCGCCTGTGGGATGACGGCGTGATCGATCCGGCCGACACCCGCATGGTGCTGGGTCTGGGCCTGTCCGCAGCGCTGAATGCGGAAATCCCCGATACCAAATTCGGCGTATTCCGGATGTAATAGGGGGCTGACCATGACTTACACCACCCTCAACATCAGCCGCGCAGGCCACGTTGCCACCGTTACGCTGGATCGTCCCGACGTGCGCAACGCGTTCAACGAACTTACCATCGCGGAGATTACCCGCGCATTCCGCGAACTGGGCGAGCAGCGCGATCTGCGCGCCATCGTGCTGGCGGCCAATGGCCCCGCCTTCTGCGCCGGTGCAGACCTGAACTGGATGAAGAAAATGGCGGGCTATACGCACGCCGAAAATCAGGCCGATGCACTGCAACTGGCTGAAATGCTGCGCACCATCTACCTGTGCCCGCACCCGGTAGTGGCGCGTGTGCAGGGCGATTGCTATGCCGGCGGCATGGGGCTGGTAGCGGCTTGCGATATCGTCATCGCCGCCGAGCCGGTACAGTTCTGCCTGAGCGAAGTGCGTCTGGGTCTGATCCCTGCCACCATCGCGCCGTATGTGATCAAAGCCATGGGCGAGCAGGCGGCACGCCGCTACTTCCTCACGGCGGAACGTTTCGATGCAGCGCAAGCGCTGCGCCTCGGCTTCGCCCACGAAGTGGTAGCCGTGGAAGCACTGGACGAAAAAGTAGCCGAGATCGTCAAAGCGCTAGTGAATAACAGCCCGCACGCCGTGCAGCAAGCCAAAGTGCTGGTGCGCGAAGTGAGCGGGCAAACCGTCAACGATGCGCTGCTGGCCGATACGGCCCAGCGCATTGCCCATATCCGCGCTTCGGAACAGGGCCGCGAAGGCGTGGCCTCCTTCCTCGAGAAGCGCAAACCCGCGTGGCTGCTGTAACGCGGTAGAACAGAGTCTGGAGTCGTTTTGGAATTGAATCAACAGAGTGACTGGGTAGCCCGCAGCCTGCGCAGCGTATGGCACCCTTGCACGCAAATGCAGCACCACGAAACCGTCCCCCTGATCCCCGTTAGCCGGGGGCAGGGCGTCTGGCTGTATGACCATCAGGGTAAGCGCTACCTTGATGCCATTAGCTCGTGGTGGGTCAATCTGTTTGGTCATGCCAACCCGCGCATCAACGCGGCGCTCAAACAGCAGCTCGATACGCTGGAACACGCCATGCTGGCCGGCTTTACCCACGAGCCGGTGATCGAGCTGTCGGAAAAACTGTCGGCGCTGACCGGCCATGTGCTCGGCCACAGCTTCTACGCCAGCGATGGTGCATCGGCCGTGGAAATCGCCCTGAAAATGAGTTTCCATTCGTGGCGCAATCGCGGCCATAGCGCCAAGCAGGAATTCGTCTGCCTCAAAGGCAGCTACCACGGCGAGACCATCGGTGCGCTGGCCGTCACCGATGTGGCACTGTTCAAGGATGCCTACGGCCCGTTGCTGCGCGCCTCGCAAACGGTGATGTCGCCTGACGCACGTCAGGCCACCGAAGGCGAAACGGCGGCCGATGTCGCGCGCCGCGCGGCGGCCGACGTGGAGCGCCTGTTCATAGAGAAGAGCGATCGCATCGCCGCCATCATCATCGAGCCGCTGGTGCAGTGCGCGACCGGCATGGCCATGCACGATCCGCTGTATCTGCAACTGGTGCGCGAGCTGTGCAACCGCTATTCCGTGCACCTGATCCTCGACGAAATCGCCGTTGGCTGTGGCCGCACGGGCACTTTCTTCGCCTGCGAGCAGGCCGACATCTGGCCCGACTTCCTGTGCCTGTCGAAAGGCATCAGCGGCGGCTATCTGCCGCTCTCGCTGGTGCTCACGCGCGACGAAATCTATCAGGCTTTCTACAGCAGCGATGTCACGCGCGGCTTCCTGCATTCGCACTCGTACACGGGCAATCCGCTGGCCTGCCGCGCGGCGCTGGCCACGCTGCAGATTTTCGAAGAAGACGATGTGCTGCGCACCAACCGCATTAAGGCGGATCGCCTGACCGCGGCCTTGCAGCCACTGGCGCAACATGACAAAGTGCGCAACTTCCGCCAGCGCGGCATGATCTGGGCGTTCGATGCCATCGACGCGACGCCGGACTTCTCGCGCCGCTTCTTTGCCACCGCTGTCGAGCATGAACTGCTGATGCGCCCGATCGGCGCCAGCGTCTACATGATGCCGCCATATGTGCTGAGCGACGAAGAAATCGACACGCTCGCCAACAACACGCTGGCCGTGTTCAATCAGGTCATGGCGGGGTAACGATGGAACTACTCCGACAATTAAACCAGCAACTGCAGACGCTGGATCAGCATAATCTAATCCGCCAGCGCCGCACGGTGGACTCGCCGTGTGGCCCGCGCGTGCAGGTGGACGGCCGCGAACTGCTGGCCTTCTGCAGCAATGACTATCTGAGTCTGGCCAACCATCCGGCCATCAAACAGGCCTTGCAGGAGGGCGTGGAACTGTATGGCGCCGGCAGCGGCGCTTCGCACCTGATCAGCGGCCATGGCCGCGCCCACGTGCAGCTGGAAGAACGGCTAGCCGCCTTCATCGGTGATCATCTGGAAGCGCCGCGCGCGCTGACTTTCTGCACCGGCTATATGGCTAATCTGGCCATCATCACGGGGCTGACGGTCGCCGATCCCGACACCGCCATCTTCTCCGAATCGCTCAACCACGCTTCGCTGATCGACGGTGCACGGCTGTCGCGCAAGCGCGTGCAAGTCTATCCCCACGCCGATCTGGCCACGCTCAAGCAGCTGCTGGCCGATTCCAACGCTGCCACCAAACTGGTGGTGACGGACAGCGTGTTCAGCATGGATGGCGATCTGGCACCGCTGCCGCAATTGCTGGCACTGTGCGAGCAGTACGGCGCATGGCTGGTGGTGGATGACGCGCACGGCTTCGGCACGCTCGGTGCGCGCGGCCATGGTGCGCTCGAACACTTTGATCTGCGCTCGCCGTATCTGGTCTACATGGGTACACTGGGCAAGGCCGCCGGCGTCTCAGGTGCTTTTGTCGCCGCCCACGAAACCGTGATCGAAACGCTGATCCAGAAAGCCCGCCCCTACATATTCACCACAGCCACGCCGCCTGCACTGGCGCACGCGCTACTCACCAGCCTCGATCTAATCGAAGGCGATGAAGGCGTGGCGCGCCGCGCCCACCTGCAAAGCCTGATCGCGCAACTGGATAGCGGCCTGCAACTGCAGCGCTGGCAGCGTATGCCATCCAGCACCGCCATCCAGCCCATCGTGATCGGCGATAATGCTGAAACCATGCGGGCTGGCGCCGCCCTGTACCAGCAAGGACTGTGGCTGGGCACGATACGCCCGCCCACCGTGCCAGCCGGTACGGCGCGGCTGCGCGCGACGCTGTGCGCCGGCCACACCAGCGCCGATGTAGAACAACTGATAGTCGCGCTCAACGCGCTCGAAAGGACTTGAGATGAGTCTCGATGATCCGCTAATCGCCCAACCACAAACCCAGACCCAGCCCGCTGCTGCTGGTCTGCCACCCCGTTTCAGCTGCTTCGTGACGGGCACCGATACGGAAATCGGCAAGACCCTGATTTCCTCGGCCATGCTGCATGCGCTGGTGGCTCGCGGCGTGCGCGCCTGCGGCATGAAGCCGATTGCCGCTGGTGCGGAACTGCGCGACGGCGTATGGCATAACGACGATTGCGACCAGCTGGCCGCTGCCGGCAATGTGCACCTGCCGCAGTCCATCACCACGCCTTTCCTGCTGGAGGAACCGGCTGCGCCGCATATCGCCGCTGCGCTGGAAGGCAAGACCATCACCGCTGTGCCTATCCTGGCCGCATTCGTGGAAATCAATGCCGCCGCTGACGCAACGGTCGTCGAAGGCGTGGGCGGCTTCCGCGTACCGCTGAATGACGATTTCGATACAGCCGATCTGGCGGCGCAACTGGAACTGCCAGTCGTGCTGGTGGTCGGTCTGCGCCTCGGCTGCATCAGCCACGCGCTGCTGACGGTGGAAGCCATCGCCGCGCGCGGGCTCAAGCTGGTTGGCTGGGTCGCCAATGAAACCGTGGCCGATATGGCTTTTGCCGATGAAAACGTAACAGCCCTGCAGCAGCGTATCGCCGCGCCGCTGCTGGGCCGCGTGCCCCGTCTGGCCGAGCCGACTGCGCAGGCAGCAGCGGCCCATCTCGATTTTACGCAGCTGCCCAACTGGCCAGCTCACACCAAACTCTGAAACTAGAAGGAAACACGATGTCCCAGAACACCCTGCAAGAACTTAAGACCGTCGAGCTGCACCGTCCTGCCGCCGCCATCAAGCTGCCGGAAGCAGCTACCTGGCCACTGGACGAAGTGATGGCCCTGTTCGATCTGCCGTTCACCGAGCTGATGGCGCGCGCTCAGGATACCCATCGTGCCAACTTCCCCGATGGCGATGTGGAACTGGCCACCCTGCTGTCGATCAAGACGGGCGGCTGCGAAGAAGATTGCGGCTACTGCCCGCAGGCGGCACGCTATGACACGGGCGTGGAAGCGAAAAAAATCCTCGACATCGACACCGTGCTGGAAGCAGCCCGTCAGGCCAAGGACAACGGCGCTACCCGTTTCTGCATGGGCGCTGCATGGCGTAGCCCGAAAGACCGCGACATGGACAAGGTCGAAGAAATGGTGCGCGAAGTGAAAGCACTGGGCATGGAAACCTGCGCCACGCTGGGCATGCTGGAAGAACAGCAGGCCCAGCGCCTGAAAGACGCCGGCCTCGATTACTACAACCACAATCTGGACACGGCGCCGGAGTTCTACGACAACGTCATCTCCACCCGCGAATATAAGGACCGTCTGGACACGCTGGGCCGCATCCGCGAAGTCGGTCTGAAAGTCTGCTGTGGTGGCATCGTCGGCATGGGTGAAACCCGTTTGCAGCGCGCCGGCCTGATCGCCCAGCTGGCCAACCTGAATCCGTATCCGGAATCGGTGCCCGTCAACCATCTGGTGCAAGTCGAAGGCACGCCGCTGCACGGTCTCGATCCGCTCGATCCCTTCGAATTCGTGCGTACCATCGCCGTGGCCCGTATCACCATGCCGAAAGCGCGCGTGCGTCTGTCCGCAGGCCGCCGCCAGATGGGCGAAGCGGTGCAGGCCATGTGCTTCCTGGCTGGCGCCAACTCGATCTTCTACGGCGACAAGCTGCTGACCACCGACAATCCGGAAGCCGACGACGACCGCAAGCTGCTGGCCAAACTGGGCCTGAAAACCCGCGGTACGGTGCTGGAATCGGCACCGAAGGAAAAGTGCGGCTGCTAAGTAGCCCAAGCCGCTATCCGCGCCGACCTCTATCGCACCACAATAAAAAAACTTCCAGCCATAAGCTGCAAAGAGAGAGACCATGTTCACAAAAATACTGATCGCAAACCGGGGTGAAATCGCCTGCCGTGTAGCCGCTACTGCGCGCCGCATGGGCATCAAGACTGTCGCCGTGTATTCCGAAGCGGATGCCAACGCCAAGCACGTCGCCGTGTGCGACGAAGCTGTGCTGATCGGCCCTGCCGCTGCCAAGGAAAGCTATCTGCGCGCCGACAAGATCATCGAGGTGGCCAAAGCCACCGGTGCTCAGGCCATCCATCCCGGCTATGGTTTCCTCTCCGAGAACGCGGAATTCGCCGACGCCTGCGCGGAAGCAGGTCTGGTGTTCATTGGCCCGCCGGCTTCGGCCATGCGCGCCATGGGTTCCAAATCGGCCGCCAAGTCGCTGATGGAAAAGGCTAATGTGCCATTGGTGCCCGGCTACCACGGCGACCAGCAGGATGCCGATTTCCTGCACACGCAGGCTGACCGCATCGGTTATCCCGTGCTGCTGAAAGCTTCCGCTGGCGGCGGTGGCAAAGGCATGCGCGTAATCGAAAGCTCGGAGCAGTTCAAGGATGCGCTGGCCTCATGCAAGCGCGAAGCGATCAGCTCCTTCGGCGA
The DNA here is from genome assembly GCF_009720775.1 of Pseudoduganella danionis. Lineage (GTDB taxonomy): Bacteria > Pseudomonadota > Gammaproteobacteria > Burkholderiales > Burkholderiaceae_D > Rugamonas > Rugamonas danionis. The sequence continues at coordinate 313,960 of NZ_WNKW01000004.1, read as the reverse complement.
CGACAAGGTGCTGGCAGAGAAGTATCTGCAGCGCCCGCGCCATATCGAAATTCAGGTGTTTGCCGACACGCTCGGTAACTGCATCTACCTGTTCGAGCGCGATTGCTCGGTACAGCGCCGCCACCAGAAGGTGCTGGAAGAAGCGCCAGCGCCGAACATGCCGGCCGAACGTCGCGCCGCTATGGGCGAAGCCGCCGTGGCAGCTGCCAAGGCGGTCGGCTACGTGGGCGCCGGTACGGTGGAATTCATCGCCAATCAGGATGGCTCGTTCTACTTCATGGAAATGAACACCCGCCTGCAGGTGGAGCATCCGGTAACGGAAATGATCACCGGCACCGATCTGGTGGAATGGCAGTTGCGCGTGGCTGCTGGCGAAGCACTGCCGAAGAAGCAGGACGAGCTGACCATCCACGGTCACGCCATCGAAGCCCGTATCTACGCCGAGAATCCCGAAAAAGGCTTCCTGCCGTCGATCGGCACGCTGCGCCACATGCAGACGCCTGCTGCCGTCAGCTTCGAGCTCGGTGACACGGCGTTCGAGCCGGCCGCTGTGCGGGTCGATTCCGGCGTGCGTAGCGGCGATGCGATTTCGCCGTTCTACGATCCGATGATCGCCAAGCTGATCGTCTGGGGTGCCGACCGCAAGCAGGCGCTAGCCCGTATGGCGCAGGCGCTGGCGCAGTACCAGATCGTCGGTCTGGCCACCAACATCGCCTTCCTCAAACGTCTGGTGGAAGGGCAGGCTTTCTCCACCGCTGATCTGGATACGGGGCTGATCGAGCGTCACCACGCCAGCCTGTTCCCTGCTGCGGCAGCGGCGCCGGCCAGCGTGCTGGCACTGGCCGCCGTGGCGCTGATCGAAGCGGAGAAGGAAGTCTCGGCTGCCCAGTCGGGCGCCAATGCCGCCGATCCGTGGGGTCAGGCGCTGGGCTGGCGCATGAATCAGGCTTATCTGCGCAAGCTGTCGTTCAGCGACGAATTCAGCGCAGAGCAGCCCTACTGCGTGGGCGTGCGCTACCGCGCGCACGACTGGCTGTTTGGTGTGGGCGAGGCCGAGCCGCAAGTTCTGAGCCTGATGTCGCAGCAGGGCTGCGATTACAGCATCAAACTCGGTGATCTGGCCGTGCATGGCAGCGTGCGGCGCGATGGCGAGTTGCTGCATGTGTTCTGCAACGGCGCCCACTATCCTCTGCACTATCACGACCCGATGGCCCATGCGGGCGAAAGCGAAGCAGAAGGCGGCCGCCTGACGGCGCCTATGCCGGGCAAGGTGGTGGCGGTGATGGCCAGCGCCGGCCAGAGTGTGAAGAAGGGCGATGCGCTGGTCATCATGGAAGCGATGAAGATGGAGCACACCATCGCCGCGCCGCATGACGGCGTGGTGGAAGAAGTATTGTACGGTGTGGGTGATCAGGTAGCCGACGGCGCACCGCTGCTGGCATTCAAAACGGCTTAAGGAGTAGGTATGCGGATTCTTTTGCATCGCGCAGATGGCAACACGGGGCCATGGATAGAAGACTTTGCCCGCCATCTGCCGGAGGCACGGGTGGAAGTATGGAGCGAGGAACATAGTCAGGGGCCGTATGACTACGCCGTGGTGTGGTCGCCGCCGCAGGCCATGCTGGCGCAGCTGGCACAGGTCAAGGCGATTTTTCTCACCGGCGCCGGTGTCGATGCGCTGATGCGCTACAACGATGAAATCCCTGCCCACATACCTGTGATCCGGCTGGAAGATGCCGGTATGGCCGCGCAGATGGCCGAATACGTAAGCTACGCCGTGCTGCGCTACTTCCGCCGTCTGGATGAATACGAAGCGCAGTCGCGCGCCGGTGTCTGGCAACCGCTGGCCCAATATGAGCGTGCCGATTTCAGCGTCGGTGTGCTGGGCATGGGCGTACTCGGTAGCCGCGTGCTGGAAGCGCTGAAGACGTTCGGCTTCCCGCTACGCGGCTGGAGCCGCAGCCCGAAACAGGTGGATGGTGTGGAATGCTTCCACGGCATGGATGGTCTGGACGCCTTCCTGCGCGGTAGCCGTGTGCTGGTCTGCATGCTGCCGTTGACGCCGGAAACCAGCAACCTGCTGGACCGCAGCAATATGAGCAAGCTGCCTGCTGGCGCCTACCTGATCAACGTGGCGCGCGGTGCCCACGTGGCCGAACCGGATCTGCTCACGCTAATCAAATCCGGCCATATCAGTGCTGCCACGCTGGATGTGTTCCGCAACGAACCGCTGCCGCAGCAGCATCCGTTCTGGCAGGAGCCACGCATTACCATCACGCCGCATATCTCGGCGCTGACGCTGCGCAGCGTAAGCATTGCGCAGATGGCGGACAAGATACGCGCACTCGGTGCCGGCCAGAGCGTGGCCGGTGTGGTCGACCGTAGCAAGGGGTACTGATATGAGCTTGAACACTAGCCTGCCCAAGCAGGTCAAAATCGTCGAAGTAGGGCCGCGCGACGGCCTGCAGAACGAGAAGGAAAACGTACCGGCCGAAGTCAAGATCGAGCTGGTCAACCGCCTCACCAGCGCCGGCTTCCGCAATATCGAAGCGGCATCCTTCGTGTCGCCGAAATGGGTGCCGCAGATGGCCACCAGCGCCGAAGTCATGGCCGCTATCGAACGCCGCCCCGGCGTGATCTATTCCGCGCTGACGCCAAATATGCAGGGCTTCGAAGCAGCGCTGGCCGCCAAGGCTGACGAAGTGGTGATCTTCGGTTCCGCTTCGGAAGCGTTTTCGCAAAAGAATATCAACTGTTCGATCGCCGAATCCATCGCCCGCTTCGAAAGCGTGGCCAAGGCCGCCAAGGATCACGGTCTGCGTCTGCGTGGCAGTATCAGCTGCGCTTTCGGCTGCCCGTATCAGGGCGAGGTGCCGCTGTCCGCAGTGGCCGATGTGGTGGGGCGCATGCGCGATCTGGGCTGCGACGAAATCGACATCGCCGATACCATCGGCGTGGCCACACCGCGCAAAACGCAGGCCGTGATGGAAGAGGCGATCCGCGCCTTCCGTATCGATGGCCTGTCCGGCCACTTCCACGATACCTACGGTCAGGCGCTGGCGAATATCTATGCCAGTCTGGAAGTGGGCATCTCAATTTTCCACTCGTCCGTCACGGGCCTGGGCGGCTGCCCGTACGCCAAGGGCGCCACTGGCAATGTGGCCACGGAGGACGTGCTGTACATGATGCAGGGGCTGGGTATTGAAACGGGTATCGATCTCGACATCGTGGTCGATGCGGGCCAGTACATTGCCCAGTTCCTCGGCCGTAAAGGCAATAGCAGAGCGGGCAATGCGATTGCTGCCAAACGCGTGAGCTAAATTGGATAACTTGCGCGGCCATTGCGCCGCGCAAGGTTCAGATTCTGTCGCGGGAATAAAAAAAAGACTCAGGAGCCGAAACTCTTGAGTCTTTTTTCTTGAATCTTGGTCGGAGTACAAGGATTCGAACCTTGGACCCCCTGGTCCCAAACCAGGTGCGCTACCGGGCTGCGCCACACTCCGAAGAAGCAAGATAATACAAGCTACCGCGCCCCTCGTCAAGTGTCTCTATGAAAATCTGTATTGCTGGCATAGCCGCGCGAATCGGCTATGCAGCACCAGCACTGCCTGATCAGGCTTCGTCCTTGAGTTGCAGGGCGCGCTCATACAGCGCATTCTTTTTGCGCCCCGTAATCTGCGCGGCCAGATTGGCCGCCTGCTTGACCGGACATTCGGCCAGCAGAATCTTCAGGATGCGCTCGGCCTCGGCATCGTTTTCCTCATCCGCCGCAGGCGCGCCTTCCAGCAGCACGACGAACTCGCCTTTTTCGCGATGCCCGTCCGCCTTCAGCCACGCGGCAGCTTCGGACAGCGGGCAGCGGTGGATCTCTTCGAACATCTTGGTCAGCTCGCGCGCAAACACCACCTGCCGTTCCGGCTCGAACACGGCCGCCAGCGCGCTGGCGCAATCAAGGATGCGGTGCGGCGCTTCGTAGAACACCATGGTGGCCGTGACGGAACGCAGCGTGGTGAGGAAGTTCTCGCGCTGCTTGGCTTTGGCGGGCAGGAAGCCGACAAAATAGAACTGGTCATTCACCAGACCACTGGCCGACAGCGCCGTGACCGCCGCCGAAGCGCCGGGCAGGGGCAGCACGCGCAGACCGGCAGCACGCACGGCATCGACGATGCGCGCACCGGGATCGGACACGGCCGGCGTGCCGGCGTCGGACACCAGCGCGATCCGTTCACCGGCCTGCAGACGGGCGATCAGCGTCTCGGCCACTTCGCGCTCGTTGTGCTGGTGCGCCGCGATCAAGGGCTGGTGCAAACCGAAGCGCGTCATCAGCTGGGCCGTGTTACGCGTGTCTTCGCAGGCCACCGCATTGACCAGACTCAAAACATGTAGCGCGCGCAGGCTTATATCGGTCACATTGCCGATCGGCGTCGCCACCACGTACAGGGTTGCGCTAGGATAGGTCTGGTGTGCCATTTCGCCCAGCACGGGCAGGTTGGCAATGGAGCTGGTGGCTTGAGCAGTCATGGAGGTCGGATGAAAAGAATGAAGTGGTGGCAGTTCAGCATCGTCGCGGCGCTGGTGAGCGCCTGCAGCACGCCGTTCTGCAACGCGCCCGGTGGATTGTGCGCGCCCGGCCAGGCAAATACAAGTGCTGTGCCGGCGCCGGTGGCAGCTAGCCGTGTGCCTGCGGTCACCCCGGCGCCGCCGGCAACCACCGAAGCGCAGCCGGAAGTACAGGCCGCCGAGGTCTTCGCCGTCCAGTTGCCGCCACCGGCGCCTAGCACTGGCACCAATCCATCCTACATTTCGGCTCCGCCAGCCGGCAACGATGCGGCCGCGCGCGCGCGGGCCGACGCTGCTACCAGTGCCGACAACAGCGGCACCTCCGCTGCCAGTGCGAAGTCAGGCCCGCCCTTGCGCATCGCCCTGCTGCTACCGCTGCAGGCAGAAGCACTGGCGCAGGCCGCAGCCGCCGTGCGCGACGGCGTACAGGCAGCATGGCAACGCGAACCCGACAACATCACCCTCACGGCCATCGCCACCAGCGACGTGCCGCAGGACGTGTTGTACAGCTATGCCCACGCCGTGCAGCAATACGATGTGGTGATAGGCCCGCTGTCGCGCGCGGCAGTGGGCACGCTGGCTGAAAGCGTGCTGGTGACCAAACCCACCATCGCCCTCAATTATCCGGAAGGGCATAGCAGCGCCAGCCCGCTGCCACCGCTGATGCTGGCCATGGGCCTGTCGCTGGAAGACGAGGCGCGCCAGCTGGCGCGCCGCGCCCTGCAGGATGGAGTGAAGGCCAGCGCCAGCATAGTCAGCACCACCACGGCATGGCAGCGCCGCGTGGCCAGCGCGTTTGCCGACCAGTGGCAGGATGATGGCAAGGTAGCCAATATCGAGGAGCTGGGTACCCCCGACGGAGAAATCGGCCAAGCCGAAATCCTGCAATGGTATGCCCGCCTGCGGACCGAACGTCCGGGCCTGCTGTTCTCCGCCATGGGCGCCGAACAGACGCGTCATGTGCTGGCCGTACTGGCCGATGCCGACGCGGCACAAGCCGATCCCGTACTGCCACGGCTACGTCTGTATGGCACTTCGGCGCTGAATAATGGCAGCGCGCTGCCCGCCCTGAACGGGCTGCGCCTGCTCGATCTGCCATGGTCGCTGCAGCCCGACCATGCGGCCGTGATGAGTTATCCCCATCCCACCAGCACCATCGGGCCCGATCTGGAGCGGCTGTACGCGCTGGGCATCGATGCCTACCGCGTGGCGCGCGCCATCAGCCGCCAGCCGGACGGGGTGATCCGTCTGGACGGTGTCACGGGCCAGCTCAGGGTGGATTTCGGCCATGGTCCGGCGCGCTTCGAGCGGCATGAAGCAGCGGCCGAATTCCGCAACGGCCAGCCGCAGGTGCTGATTCCTTAGGCAGCGTATGGCCAGCACCCTGCAACAGCGGCTGGGCCAGCAAGGCGAAGACAGGGCGCTGGCCTACTTGCAGCAGCAGGGGCTGCGTCTGCTTGAGCGCAATTTCCGCTGCAAGGTGGGCGAGCTCGATCTGATCATGCAGCATGGCGCGGTGCTGGTATTTGTCGAAGTGCGCCAGCGCGCCAGTGCCCGCTATGGCGGGGCGGCCGCCAGCGTCACTCCGGCCAAGCAGCGCCGGCTGTTGCGCGCGGCCCAGTACTTTCTGCTACGCTATGCCGAACTGCCGCCATGCCGCTTCGATCTGCTCGCTATCGACGGGGAAAACTTGTCTTGGATGCAAAACGTGCTCGAAATGTAAGCATTTTTTTCAGCACTTGTCCGGCATTCTGAACGCCTGCACTATAATCAGCACACTATGAATAATCAACGCATCCTCTCGCACTTCCACGAAAGTGCCGAAATCAAAATCCAGTCTGCCACCGTGCTGGCGCCGCATATCGCTCAGGCGATCGAACTGATGTTCTCGGCGTTATCCAATGGCAATAAGATTCTCGTCTGCGGCAATGGCGGTTCTGCGGCCGATGCCCAGCATTTTGCTGCCGAACTGGTGGGCCGCTTCGAACGCGAGCGCTTCCCGCTGCCGGCACTGGCGCTGACCACCGATACGTCCATCCTGACGGCAGTGGCGAATGATTACAGCTACCGCGAGATCTTCTCGAAGCAGGTACAGGCATTCGGTCAGGCAGGCGACATCCTGCTGGCGCTGTCTACTTCGGGCAATTCGGCCAATGTGATGGCCGCCATCGAAGCTGCGCTGGAACGCGAAATGCGCGTGGTGGCGCTGACCGGCAAAGGCGGCGGCGCCATCGGCAAAATGCTGACCGATGCCGACGTACATATCTGCGTACCGGCCGACCGCACGGCACGTATCCAGGAAGTGCATCTGGTAACCATACACTGCATTTGCGACGGGATCGACGTCGCCCTATTCGGAGGAGATGTGAATGAGTAAGCCGTCCGCCATCTGGCAAACCGTGCGCCGGCCGCTGGCCATGAGCCTGCTGTGTGCCGGTCTGGTCAGCTCGCTGTCGGGCTGCGTCGCGCTGGTCGCGGGCGGTGCCATCTCCGGCACGCTGGCCGCCACCGATCGCCGCACTTTCGGTGCCCAGACGGAAGACCGCGCCATTGAAGTCAAAGGTGAAATCAAACTCAATAATGTGATCGGCTCGGCCGGCCACATCAACGTCAATGCCTTTAACCGCCGTGCGCTGCTGACGGGCGAAGTGCGCGATGAAGCCACCCGCGCGCAGGCCGAGCGTGAAATTGCCGGTATCGAAGGTGTGCTATCGGTGGTGAACGAACTGGAAATCGCCGGTAATTCGAGCTTCTCCTCGCGCTCGAACGACACCATGATTACCACCAAGGTCAAAGCCAGCCTGATCGACCGCAAGGATATTTCGGCCAACTCCTTCCAGGTGGTAACGGAGCGCGGCAATGTGTATCTGCAAGGCCGCGTGACCCAGCGCGAAGGCCAGATTGCTGCCGATATCGCGCGTGGCGTCAGCGGCGTGGCCAAAGTGGTCAAGGTGTTCGAGTACATCACCGAAGAAGAATGGAAATCGTTCCAGCCTCGTCCTGCTAACAACTCCTGATCATGTCCACCTCTCAAGCTTCCAAGGGCTGGCTCAAGCCCGTACTGGCCGCCGTCGTACTGGCGCTAGCCGGTGCTGGCACCTACGTCAGCCTGAACAAACGTCCGGCCGCGCCGCAGGTAGCCTTTGTCAGCATCAAAGGCGAAAAGATCGCGCCGGATAGCCTGAAGGGCAAGGTAGTGATGGTCAATTTCTGGGCCACCTCCTGTGCTACCTGCGTGGCTGAAATGCCGAAGATGGTCGAGACCTACAACAAGTTCAAGGATCAGGGCCTGGAATTCGTGGCCGTGGCCATGAGCTACGACCCGCCTAACTATGTGCTGAACTACGCGGAAACGCGCGCACTGCCATTCAAGGTGGCGCTCGATGCGGATGGCTCGGCGGCCCGCGCCTATGGCAACGTGGCCATGACTCCAACCACCTTCGTGATCGGCAAGGATGGCACCATCCTCAAGCGCTATCTGGGCGAACCGGATTTCGCCGCCCTGCACAAGCTGCTGGAAGAATCGCTGCACGGCTAAGCCCAGCCGGTGATCCTGTGTGCTCAGCCTGGGCCAATGCCAGCGAAGTAGTCAGTGCTCGCATGGCTGGCCTCAGGCTTATTTGGGATACAGTATCATCTGCGTGCAGCGGAACAGCGCCATGGTTTTGCCCGTCGCCTGATTCACCACGGTAGCATCCCACACCTGCGTGGTGCGGCCCAGATGTACTACTTTAGCCGTCGCCACCACCACGCCATCACGCGCCGTACCCAGATGGTTGGACTTGAGTTCTATGGTGGTGAAATTCTCAGCACCGGTCGGCAAATGCGCCACACAGGCATAACCGCAGACGGTATCGGCCAGCGTAACCACGCTGCCTGCATGCAGAAAACCATTGGGTGCCAAATGCTGCTGGGCTACCTGGAACTGGCCCACCACGACACCTTCGCTCACGCCGGTAATGCTAATGCCCAGATGACCGGGCAGCGTAGCCTGCCCCAGTTGATTGAAAAACTCAGGGGAAAATTTATTGGTATCCATCCGCTGCTTTCATAGTGGCCAGGCAGAGCCCGATAGCCACGATGATAGCAAGATGTAGCCTGGCCCGCCCGACAGGGGAAAATCCGCCCGGGCCTGCGCCCTAGAGTGGCGAGGCGACATAGCCTAGTCCATCTGTCTTGACGATGGTGGTCGCCGTAGTCAGGGTTATATTCAGCTGCACCCACGGAAAAATACTATCCAGCGTGACGGGCTGGCACGACACCGCATCCGCCACATCGCATAAACGTACACGCACAAACTGCACACACTGCGTATCATAGGGGTCGGCCGCGCAGGCCACGCGGTTGGCCGCCGGTGTAGCAGGCAGCAAAGCCATCGGTAGCAGGCTCAGGCTGCCGTCTGCGGCCCGGGAGATACTCAGGTAGTCTATGCGTACATGGGCATCACTAATCGGTGCTGCAAACGCCAGCACGCCGGGGTTACTACGGAACACCGCACTCTGGCGGATCTGCTGCAGCGCGGCGGCGTCGTTGAAGTCTGTTTTCGCGGCCGCCGCGGCAGCGCGCCGGCTCACTTCCTGTACGGTGTTAAACGCATACAAGCCCTGAGCAACCGCCATCAGACCAAATAGCAGCAGCAGCAACACGCTGAGCACGATGGCAAATTCCACGGCCAATATTCCGCGTTGATGGCGCCGCCGCTGTGTACGGAGCTGCATCTACTGCCCCACGTACAACATCGTTACATCTGCCTGCAATAGCAAGCCTTCATCGCCCAGAAATGCGGCACTAAACGGCGCAAACAATTCATCGGTCACTTGCATCTGCACCAAGACTTTTACCTTGTCCGGCAAGCTCAGTCCCGCGCAAACATTCGGTAGACAATCAACCGCCACCGCGACTGCGGCCGGCCCTGGATGCAAACCTGCAATCTCCCGCTGGGCAATGTTCTGCGCTAACAATACGGCCGGCACTTGCGCAGCCCCCTGCAACTGGGTTTTCATTTCGCGCCGCGACACTGTGGCCAGATAGCGCGCCGCGTCGTGGGCTGCCTTGCGCGCAGCACTGTAATACGTGAAATATCGGCCGAAATACACCATCCCCACTAAAAACAGCAAAAGCAGGGGCAGAATCAATACCATTTCCAGCGTAGCGATACCACGCTGAATTTGCCCGGCAGCAGGCCTGCTCATTGCAATATCTCCAGTGTCCCGCTCAAAGTCTGTTCAGCGGCTATGCCGGCAAATTCGGCATACAAATGGCTGCTATTGGCCGGCACTGTCATGAAGAATTTTCCTACCGCCAGCACACTTGCAGTGCTGATACCGGTAGCCGGTACCGGACAGCGCAGCAAAGCCACATTCAGTATTCGTCGGCCACGCTGGCCTGGCGCACCAGCGGAAGGGGCTGCAAAAAAATTGCCAGTAGTAGCCAGGTAGGGCGTTGCCGCAGCGCCGGAAGGATAGGCTGCAGTTTTCAGACTGGGTACACCGCCGCCACTATTGACGGGATATAGCAAGGTCCAGTTAGCCTGGGTGGCACTATAGGTCGCATAGCCACTGACGGGCTCGGCGTCGCCTGCCACATAGGCGCTAAACGGCACTGCCCGTGCATAGCTCCACAATGGACCATATTTGTCCGGCCCCGTATTGGGCGGCAGCGTAGCGGGATCAGCATACGTCCACAACGCTTCGCTGCTGCCCGAGGGCGTGACGGGATAGCTTACCGCCGCCTGCGCGCTAAGGGCCGGTACACTGACATTCATCCATGATGCCGCAGTATTGAAAAAGGTGCTGACGCTATACGCTTTGACGTTCGCGTCAGGTGGAGCGCTGGTGGAATTACAGGGCGCCGTATATTGCCCGAAACGGGAATTGAGCTGGGCATATAAAGCGGCGAGGGGAAACGGCCCCTGCACGGTTAATGCACCGCCAGTCACGCGGCCCATGGCCAGCGTGCCGCTGCAGACGAAGGGCTTAACCGCATCGAGCATAAAGTCGTCCGGCATACCGCTGGTACCGGGCGCGGCGACAGGATCGATCAGATAGTGCGCTCCCACACCGTCCGTATCGGCCGGATCGAGCTTCATCAGGTCATAGCTGACGCCGCGGCGGAAGCCATATTGCACCAGCTCCGTGCCCCGTGCCGCCGCGCTCTGCGGCGACATGGCACAAATACCCAATGGCAGCACGTTGATGGAAGCGGGGCCGGCCACGCTCGGCGCGCCCACCGGCACCAGTGCCAGCGTGGCCGAAAGCGCGCGCATGAAGACGGTGGGAAGCTGGGTCAGGGCCGTTTCAAGCTGAAAAGGATCGACTTTTACGTAAGCCAGTCCCTGAGGTGCGCTGGCGGCCGTTGATGCATCCAACCATGGCCCATGAGCGGTAGCGGCAAAGCTGAGTGCCGCCGCATTCCAGCTAGCCTGAGTGCGGCCGTACTGGTAACGCAACCCGTCAGAGCTGCTTAAGCGTTCACTGGCCGCCGTCAGCGCGGCGCTTACACCGCTCGCACTGCCATTGAGCTGACGCGCCGCTGCCAGCGCCAGCGCTTCGGTCAGACTCTGCACTTCGGCACGCCGGTTAAACAGTTGCCCCGCCTCCAGCGCCAGGCCAGCCATCCCCACCAGTACCATCAGCACGGCGACCAACAGCACGACCACCGCGCCGCGCTGATAGGCCTGCAGGCTGGAACCTGCTCCAGGTCCGATTGTGCGCATATCCCGCTCCCCTTGCCAGTACCGCGGCCGGTACCGGTCGCTGCTACCAAAGTTGCTATCAGGAGAGATTTTAGGCAGGCAAGACTTAGCGTTCTTGCGTAAGCGCAATGGCTAGCGTATCAGCCGCCCCGTCGAAGGGCGGCTTGGTGCTACATCTGTCAGAGCTAAATAGATAGGTTAGAAGGATTTGCATTTCCCATCGTAACCAATTGATATTATTAAAAAATTTCACTTCTCCTAACCTACCTATATAACGGATTTACCCCGTTCTACCCTGAAATTTCAGTGAAATTCTGGTTGGACACGCAATTTTGGTTAGAAGCCTTATGCAGGTTGGGTTACTTTAAATTTTTACCTCTGTCGTATCCATATATTTTCTCGTTACAGGGGCAGCGGTTATCTTATTTTTTCGGCTATCCGGAATATCGTGTGGAATTTCGGGGCGACGAGCTGCGCCGCAGCGACGGCCTTTTCAAGCTCAGCCGCTCGCGTCGCGTGCAACCCCCGCTGCAAGTGCATTGCGTAGCCATTTTTTCTCTGTACTTAGATTGCGGCTGCCAGCACTGGCCAAGCCTTGGCAATTGCTGCCACTAGCCCAGCTATGACAACTATTGAGCCGATGAACTAGTGCTTTCGTAAAAACTCATCGACCACTTTCACAGACCTACCGTTGGTCTCCCATCAGCTCGATTCCATTTTTACTCGTACGCCAACTGCCAACGTCGTGCACTCGCAACAATCCATATACTGCGTAATTTTCACTTTGCCAACCCGGCTATTTAGAGCATTGACCAGTGCCAAAAACACCAGTTATCGTAGGCTCAGCAAGCATTAATCTGACTTGCGGTGATGCTTCCATCCGTCGGCGAAATAGGTGCCGGCGGACCGTAGCATCATCAACCGCTAACCTTAGGATGCCGCTGACCATGCCAACCCAACCAGAAACCCCGAAGCCTGAAATACATCCAGATTTCCCTACCGGCCGCAGCCCGGGTGCCATCGGCGGCGCACAACCTAAGCTGCTTTTAAATAGGCGGGCTGACGGGATGTATGAAAGCCCGCAGCGTTCGCCAGAAGAACTTCTCCACCGGTATACGATTGCAGATGACATTGTTGGGCAACTGGTTAGCTATTTCCAGCGTAAGAAACGGGAATTTCCTGAATGGAGCGACGAGAAAAATTTAGAGCGAATCCGACTAGCATTAATAAAAAAGGCTGCCGAAGGGAAGTGGACTTTTACCGTCGAAGAGCAAGACTGGATAATGGCCCGGTTGCACGAGAGGTGTCATGAAACCCAGACCAACAATCCAATGGAGAGTCGCCAAGAATAATTCAATCAGCCACTCCTACGACATCAGCAATTCTCAAATCCAGACGGAGGCATCTCATCCCAGCCCTGAACGCGGGGAAACCCATCCGGCATTTCCGCTAGGAGGTCCTCTAGTTTGTACTGCGGGCGAATAGGTGCCTCGACTATCAACTGCTTGCCGAGGAGGTGTATCTCTACTTGAGAGCCTTCTCTAAGGCCATTTTGCTCAATAAAGGCTCGCGGTACAGTCATGACACGCGAGCCACCTGCTTTGCGTAGCGTTTTCAGCATACGAGCCTCCTATTAGTCACAAAATCTCATTTTAGTAAGAATATGTGTTTTACTGAAGTATGAATCGCCGCCACCCATTCTCATGCGGCTCGCCAACGCTCAGCGTTGGTGGCAGTCAGCACATAAAAGATAGCGAAGGGCTGCTAGCGCCCCATCGCAGACCACCCGCACAAAGTTTTTCAGGACATTTTAGCCTATGCCAGCGGGCTCAAAATGGTGAGGGCCTCATTCAAAACAAGGAGTGAAATGGACGGCGATTCTAATACCAAAGTAAAGAAGCATCCCCAATGGGATAACAAGTCGACTAGGGACCTAGTCATTGCGGTATTCGGTCAGGCTCAGTGGGAAAAGGCGCACCCGAGCGTGAGGTCCATGACAGACAGACCTGAATTCTGCCGCTATTACTACCACCAAGCATTGGACATGATGAACGAATACATCAAATCCAAACTGGAGTTAACTGGATTGTGGGGGGTCTTCGAAGACTACGATGAATTTAGCTATCTGATGCTGAAAATCAGGGCAAATATCGTGGCCTTTATTCAGAGCCTGCATGCCATAGCGGATACCTGTTCCCACATGCTCTATTACTCCCTAGCGTTAGATACGCTTCCTAGCGCGCTTAAGGAAAGGGAAATCGATTTCAACAAAGTCCTAAAGCTCCTCGAGCTGCATCGCGATGCAGGTCATCCCGAGTACGAAAATCTCTGTAGATTGTTTCGCGAGATTACAACTGGTGTCGACTATAAGTACCTTAATGCCCTGAGTAACACGTCAAAGCACCGCAATATAGTCCGCCCAGAACTGAACGAAGATGTTACCGGCACGAGGGAAGAGAAGTGGCTTCTTTTTTTGGACTCATTCTGGTACAGGAAAGAATTCTTTGAGAAAACCGACGCGTATGAGTTCATGCGCAAGGAGCACGACCGTATCCAGCCACTGACTGTGGACATCGGCGTGGAATTAAATGAAGTCTTGAAGAAACTCCAACCATTGAAGCCTTTAGTCTACGCCGCTAAAGAATGTCAGTGAAAGGGAAGATGACAGAGCACAACCTTACTCAACAAATGGAAGGATGAGGTATCTAAAGTTGAGACTGACATTGGCACAATAGATAGACACGCCGTTTCCCGTTAGTGTAACGCCGTCCTCGTTCCGACGCTGGTAAGCTCAAGTAAAATTATCCCAAAGCGCGACTAGCTTCGGCAAGACCAGAGTCAAGAAAAGGCAAGTATGAATCCTACAAAAGGCGGTCTCAAATTATCCAATCTATATCGCGAAGAAATCTATCTTCCCTATGCCGTAGCAGTATTCGAAGGGCACTTCGGAGGTTCCGATGCGTTCGCGAATTTTTACGGTAAGTTAACGGATGAGAACAAGGATTTATTTTTAGGCGTCGCGTCGAAGTATGTTTTTTTAGTGAAGAATGGCGACTGGCATGTCGAAATCAAAGATTGCAATCCAGTCATCGACTACCTTACGAACTCTTTTAAATTGGTCTCTATTTTTGCTTTAATTGAATCATTATCCTCCGAAAAGCATGAAGACTTTTACGATTGGTTAAGGAAAAAAGAGCACGCCGTTTTTCCAATTACTGATACAACACACCTCAGGTCGCTGCAAGACGAATACAAGACAACGTACGGTTCCATCCGCCGTTGCGTTCAATTTTTTCAGCGACTTCCCGAATCCCGCCAGGCCCAACTTCGGTTAGGGTTTATATCAAATGGCAATCCCGCGGTTGACATCAAAGCTGTCGCCCAATTTTTGTATAACCTTCGCAGCAAGTTCGTTCATGAAGGCGAGTTCGTATTGGACGTAGCAGCAACACCCGTAATATCTCGGCACAAGAATGCGTCTACGCTAACATCTATTTCAATGCCCGTTCTTCTCAGCGCCTTCGAGGAGGGTGTTGTAGCTTACTTTACCCTAGCAACTCAAACAAATTGATGTATGAAGACTCCCATCAAATAACTTCTAGCGCTCGAACCACGTCTGGATAGCTCATCATTGTGACAATTCGCGTATTTCCCCAATGGCAAAACAAGTAAGATGGTGAATCAGCAATTTTATTTTCCAAGGGGACAATATGGAAGAACGCATTTTCTTTGAGTATGGTGATGTCAAGGTAACGAGTTCGCGTTTCATCAATGGTGGACAAACCTACGCGATGAACAATGTCACTTCGGTCAAACCATATGAGAAAAAGCCCAACCGGACAGGCGGCGTCATAGTGCTGCTGATTGGGTTAATCATCATGTTCAATTCCAGTCTGATTACTGGATTACTCATCACCGCCGCTGCCGCCTATTACTTGTATCAACAAAAGACTATTTACCAAATTCTGCTGGCTACATCTGCTGGTGAAACAACTGCGTTAGTAACGTATCAACGTAACTATATGAGCGATGTCATTGCAGCTTTAAACAACGCAATCGTCCATCGCGGGTAAGTATTCGTCATTATTCGTCCAACAGTGACCACGGAGCAAATGGAAAATAATGAACAAAGAATTGATGCAAACAAATGAGTCGGACGGCAAGCAGCAACTTATGTTCGCTAAATTTGGTGATGGACGTTGGTATGCAATCCTTCCTGGTATGGAAGTGGGGTTACGGAAGGCTGGCGCAGAAGTTTGCCTCATACCGGAAAATGTCGCTGTGGAAAACTCTTAATTGAAAGCTATAAACCCATTGCACGCCACTCAACTCTTGAGGCACCAGTGATTGCTCCCATCCATTCGCTTGCCTTCTCAATTCAGGCTAACCGTGGCGTCTATGCTGTACTTGTAGGCTCAGGAATTTCGCACGCCGCAAAGATACCCACTGGCTGGGCAATTACACTTGACCTAGTTCGCAAACTTGCAAAGGTAGTTGGCGAAGATTGCGGCGCCAAACCGGAAGATTGGTATCGAGAAAAATATGGGTGCGACCCAGACTATTCCGAATTGCTTGATGCTGTAGCGAAGACGTCAGCTGAGCGGCAGCAGCTCCTGCGGACGTATTGGGAGCCTACAGAGGAGGAACGGGACGAAGGTGCGAAGCAGCCAACAGCGGCGCATCGCGCAATTGCTCAATTGGTGTCCAAGGGATTTATCAAGGTCATCGTTACCACGAACTTCGATAGGTTGATGGAAACGGCACTGGCGGACGTTGGCATCGTTCCAACCATTCTGAGCACTGCCGACCAAGTGCATGGTGCGCTTCCACTTATCCATACCCAGTGCTGTCTATTCAAGGTACACGGCGACTATCTTGATACCCGGATTCTGAATACACCTGAAGAGCTCAGCGCTTATCCAGTAGAGTTTGACCGCCTGCTTGACCGCATCTTTGATGAGTTTGGATTAATTGTTTGCGGCTGGTCGGCGGATTGGGATGAAGCACTGCGGCGGGCGATAACGAGGGCGCCATCGAGGCGCTTTACTACGTACTGGGCTATGCGCGGAGAGCCTAGTGCATCTGCACAACAACTGATTGACCACCGTGGTGCGCAAGTGATTTCCATAAAAGATGCAGACTCATTTTTTGTATCCGTACAGGAACAGGTTGCATCACTTGAGGAATTTTCCCGTCCTCATCCGCTATCAACAGAAGCGGCCGTCGCCAGCTTAAAGCGGTATATGTCAGAGTCTAAGTACCGTATTCAGCTTTCAGACTTGGTGTTCAGCGAATTGGAGCGAACAATCGAAGCCATTGATGCATCTGGCTTTGCAGTTCAGGGCGGACCGGTGCCAACAGGAGAGACGATTACGGAGCGTGTGCGGGCGTATGAAGCCGCATGTGCAACATTGGCCCCAATGGCGGTGCAGGCCGGACACTGGGGCGAAGCTGCCCATACACCAATCTGGCTGCGCGTACTCTCTGCGTTAGCAACACTTCATGAAGGCGGAAGTGGTTATGTTTTTTGGCTTGAGCTACAGCAGTATCCTGCTGCGTTGCTCTTCTACGCACTTGGAATTGGTGCAGCCTTGTCCGAGCGCCTCGATTTCCTGAGTGACTTGTTCGGCGTAACCGTAGCCCGCGAACATAAAGAGGACAAGGCTGCAGTTAAAATGTTTGCTGCGGCATGTTTGCTGAGTAACTCCGGTGGAAAGGGGCTTGAAGGAATGCAAGAGCGCTTTTCCCCCCTGAGCGATTGGTTGCATGACAGATTAAAACCATGGTGTAAGCGTATTGCTGTCACAGATGCTCAGTTCACTATGGCGTTCGACAAACTTGAAATTCTCATAGCGCTGTCCTACGGATATCACTCGCAACAGAGTCTTGATTCATACTGGGCGGCTCCGCCAGCTTGCGCATATGGAAGCAGGCGCAATAACGGTGAACGTATCATCAAGGAGATTCAGCAGTCCCTTGATGACGCCGGAGACAAATCTCCATACGTTACGCCTAGACTCTTCGGTACCTCCGCTGCTGAATGCAAGATGGAATTAGAAGCTTTCAGCTCTTTCATCGCGAAGCTTAGCCAACGTTGGTATTAATGAGGCCCCTATCATCGCAACAATTCGACTTCCCATCTGGCTTTATTTTGTAGAGACAGAGCCAATGAACAAAGCCTTCATGTTTCCCACAAAAATGAGCATGAATGGTTCTATCGTCGTATTTGCTCAAGCTATCAAAGTAGCGCCCGAAGATTTACACCAGACGCGCAACGTAAAAAAGCAAGCGTTGGACTGGGCTGTGGCATCTGAGCGCGAAATCCTACCCACCTACCGAATGGCTGCAATTGCAAAGGATGCAGAGGGCAGCCGTGCACTAATCGAATTTGTGCCAGTATAAGTCAACGTCTGGCCAGCGCCGTGTGCGTGAGAACCTACCTAGAGTGGATTTTCGAGATGCCCGACTTATGATTTACATTTTTTGTGGCACATATGACAAGTGCGCGTTAGACTGTCTAACGAAAAATTGCTTTATTGTCGTAATTCATAAATAGACGAAGGCCAATAAATGAAACAAAATATTATTAATAGCGCAAGATTTTTCCTTATTTTAGTCGCATCTCTACTTATGTATTCTTCACCTGCATTTTCTGATGAAATCAATCAAAGTAAGAGAAGTGAGCAAAAAAATACTTCCATTGAAGGAGATATATTTATTGTCACACGTGGTCAACAGGTAATCAAATTGCCATTAGTGAAAATATCAGTCGTTTCAGAAAATCAATTAAACAATTATTTAAAAAACAGAAAAGCAGCACTTACAGAGCTACGCAATGAATTAATTCCAGAAATAATTCAAACAAAGCAAGAAATATTAAAATACAAAAAGGAAGTTGATGATGCAAAAAAAACTGGGGAAGATATACATTCGCCAACAAGCGACTTTGCGCATTACTACAGGGTCTCAGAATCAAATCTTGAGGTTGCAACAGAGAAACTTCTAAGGCTTGAAAGGAAATCGACGTTCGGCAATTCATATCAAGAGTTCTTTGATGGAATTGATTCTTCTGTGCCTACTATCTTTTCGACTAAATCAGATTCCGAAGGAAAATTTGTACTGAATGCAAACTTTAAAGGGCGAGTCGCAATAATTGCTAAAAGTAGCCGTTTTATAGGAGAATTGGATGAGCGTTATCTCTGGGTAATTTGGTTAAAAAATGGCGCAAAGAAAATTTCATTGTCTGTTGATAACATGATTGGAACTAATTGCGACGAATGCGTTGAACCCAAATAGATTTTTAAAAAAAATATTAAAACAGGTTATTTGGATGAGCACTATTTAATAGACTTTGCAACAAAGAAATACAACTAAAAAAAATTAAAAATTTACCGTCTTTTCTGAGGCTGTAGGACTGCTCTTATCTTCTACTCAAAAGCAGCTGTTCAGTCCTAAATTTCAAGATTAATTTCAATCTGTAGGTGTTAATTTGTACTAAAAATGGACTCCGATTGAGTGGTGATAATTCCTGAAATTTCCCATTAAGAAAATCATATTACGACAACTGTGAGTAGAGCACCCATCTCAGTAAGAACAACAGGGCTTATATCATTTGTCTTTAGCGAACAAAACTCTCTCAATATTCCAAAAATAATGAATTCAAAATCGGATAGTATATTTCACTTCACGAAAAATCTGCGAATTCTCAAATCCATATTGAAAGACGGATTCTGGCCTAGGTACTGCCGTGAGGACGTGTCGCAACTCACTGCAAAACAGCTCGATTACGTTAGTTTTCCGATGGTGTGTTTTTGCGATATTCCACTATCAAGAATTAAAGACCATGTTGGGTACTACGGTAAATTTGGCCTCGGGCTCACCCGTTCTTGGGCAGAAAGAAATGGTCTAAATCCAATCCTATATTTATCGTCTGGCAATGAGCTTACTAAAGAGATGTTGAATTTAAATTCACATGCTAATAAGCTAGAAAAGGAAGATAAGGAAAAAGCGAAAATAACCATGAGGTATATATTTGCATATTCCAAGCCATCTGAAGGTATGACAATGCGGGGAGAGAAGTCTATAAAGAAGAAATTTTATCTAGAGTCGGAATGGCGATACGTTCCGAAACACCTGAAGCTTGAGCCATACTTGAAAAAAGACGACCATGAAAAACCTGATGTTTTGCGACGCGCCAATGATAATAGTAAAAGCCTTTGTCTCTTGAAGTTTTCACCAGAGGACGTGAGATATATATTTGTAAAAAGGGATGCAGACATTCCCCAAATAATGGACTACATTGAATCTGAACTTGATTTGGAAGAGGATGAGGCGAAGATTCTGGCCTCTAGAGTGCTGTCGTTGGAAGGCCTGCATGCCGACCTATGACTATGTAATTCTTTCGGCGTCCGTTTTGGGACGGAATCCGCCGTAATTGAAGGTTTCATACTTGGCAATATGCGTCTACGGCGATGCCCGGCATAGACGGTGGCAATAACTCTTGAGATAGCGCTTACGCCACGTTGAGCTCCGCGTACTTAAGCCCTTCTCAAAGGCTCCTTAGCCATTCAAAATTCTAGGGAAGTTAATAATGCGAGTTCTTTATGAAAAGGAAGACTTGGCCTTTTCCGTAAAATGCATCAATACTTTTAAGAAGTCTTTTCGTGGCATTGTCAGAGGCTGCGTTGCTCCTATGCCGAGAGTATTTATTGAATAGGAAACGGTATCGGATGGGCCAAATTCATGTGCATCATCATAATCTGGTCCACGCATGAATGTAATAATCTCATTACCAATCTGAATTGTGCCTTGCATGATGTTCCTGATTTTTTAGTAGTCAACTAATTCAATTTGAGTGTTGGTATGAATTCCGCTGGGAAATTCGCCAATTTCTGGATAATCATTCATATCCACGACGATACTTCCATCGTTACGCGTATCAGTTCGCTCGAAAACAAGGTTAGCACCATCCGTTCGTACTGTATACAAACCCGGCAATATATTTAGCCTAGTTCCATCTGTCGCTATTCCAGAAAGTGGACCGCGCTTCACTCTCACATTGAAGGTGTTCGTATGATTTTCCTCATATTGTGAATCGACTATAAAAAAATATTTTTTGTCGCTTTATGGGTCTAAACAAGAAATTTCGCTAGCAATAAACAAAACTAAAAAAACTTAGAAACTCAAAGATATTTACTACGGAGCGCTACAACTACCTTGACGCGCTCCGATATACTCTCTCTCGATTTGTTTAGCATAATCATAACCGGTTACTGCCTGTATTAGTCGCACGTCTGATGCGAAGAAACCGAAGTGGCTAGTTATTGCAACACCAGTTTGGGGAGAATTGGGGACGTGACAATTAGAGAGCTTTCCCCAATTTTGAATCGCTATGCTGATGCCCTTGCTGCAGGCAGCGTTCGGCCAGTAGCGGACAGTCGGCTAATGTGACTTACGATAGGACTAAGAGGCCCATAAGACACCCAAGTCATCTTTAGATTCCGGAATTTCGATGGGTCCAAAAAAATCCTCTAGATGTGAAGTTGAGTACCCCTGAAGCCGACCTACGCTAGCTTCAGTAAATGCAATGTCAGACATTCCAAAGTCCTCACGTGGAAAGAGGAAATACCGAACGATTTCAGTGTTCGATTTATCGAGTTGGGCTGCAATCAGAAAATCTACCTCTAATTTGCTGGGCGAATTTACCCACCAGCGGTTATAGCCGTACTTAGGCTCGTGCCGGCAGCTTAGCACTCGAATTGCGATGTTCACTAAACCATTTAGTCGCATCCTATAGGTATTGGTGGCCCAGTGGCCTAGCTGTCTTTCGCTATACCCGCCTGCTGCGCGCACGAGCTTCTCGACTTGGGCCTGAACGATATCTTTAAACGCATAGTTTCTCTTTCTCACCCCAAGTTCCTCATCGTTTCCGACATAGGGAATCCCAGCCAGTTTGTAGGCTTCGAACATCCCTCCAAAGCGGCACCAGAATAAGGTGGCCGTGGGAGCGTCGGGGTCTTGATTAATCAAGTTGCTCGAAATCCGCCCTTTTTCTCTATATATTCGCCTAAGAATCGCAATAAGTTCTTCGGTCGAGTAGTGACCGTTCCGTCGTCTACGCTCCCTTTGGGCTGCATCATAAAGTTCAATTGGAACGATTGCCGGAAATGCGTTGTCGCACCGGACCCAGCTTTCTGGAGGGTTACTAACGGCTTTGTTTTTCAGCTTGAATGAAGCCTTATTGAAGATAAGGTTCCCAATGTACTTTTCGTTCTTGAGCATGCATCGAATAATATTGTGGGTCCATTTTCCTCCATATTTTGAAGGTACGTTCTGTGAGTTCAACAAGGACGCGATGCGACGGTCGCCGACACCATCGTCAACATACCACTTGAAAATGAGGTTCACGATTTCGATTTCCTCTTCAGGGCCTGGTGCGAATATTACTCGTTGATTCTGTATCGCTTTCCACTCCCCTGATTTGAGTATCCCTACAGGAATCCCATCTTTTCCAAGTAGTAGTCTGCTTAGGCCGTAAATGGCTGCACCGCCTGTCTTATAGCCCATTCGGATGAGCCTGCATTGTCCCGCAAACACTTTTACAGATAACTCTCTGCTGAACTCTGCGGCTGCGGCACGCTTAAGCATTTTCATGATGGCCGAATACGGCGACCCATCGTTATCGAAGGGCTCTGCACAGTATGCGATTGATACGCCAAGTCTGCGACATTGATATTCATAGTATGCGCTCTCATCAATGTCTTGAAAGCGTCCCCATCGAGTTACGTCGTAAACCAAAATGAAGGCAAAGTCGTGGCGTGTTTGTACGTCCTCAATCAAGCGACAAAGCGCTGGTCGCCCACTTTTGGTTAACCCGCTTTTCCCAGCATCTTCGTAAATTGCCACAATTGATAAGTCGTGTTCAGTGGCATATTTCTCGATTACATCCAATTGATTTTTTGTTGAGTATTCTTGACGCTCAGTGGACATACGAACGTATGCAACCGCCCGATTAGTTATCTGAGACGCTGTTTCAGATGTAGATGCCAGACCAAGTCTTTTGACCATCTCGTCCTCCAAAGTCAACGCCAATGCATTGATTTTTCACAACGCTTGTATTGCAGGATAGGACGAGAATTGTTAGATGACAAAACAGGCGTACAGAGTCTTTCGTATGGGCGTAGCCATGGACCGGATTGGCACTGCCTTAACTCGTGAGGAAAAGAGTAAATCAATGCGATGGGCCGTGGCTTGGGGCGTAGCCAGTGGGGCTGCAGCGCCTGCAAGTTTCAAATTGAGGGTACGTGCCGCCCAGACCAAATCTTGTTGATATCGCCTCGGCTGCTTGCACGGACAAGGCGATATTATGTGGCAGTTTTCCGCTAGAAACCCAGCTTGGAACCTGCTCCCATTAACGTAGCAAATCCAAGTAGTGCAAAGACGGCAGCTGCGATGGAATGAACAAGTTTCATGGGGATTTTTTTCGATAGTTTGTCACCGATGAAAACAGCTGGGACATCCGCGATTAGCATTCCTAATGTCGTACCGCCAACAACCATCAGGGGCGCACCGTAATGTGCGGCTAATGCAACCGTTGCAATCTGAGTCTTATCACCCATCTCTGCAAGGAAAAACGTAATAAGCGTTGCACCGAAAACGCCAAATTTATGTGCTACCTGTGTTTCTTCGTCTTCGATTTTATCGGGGATTAAAGTCCAAACTGCCATTCCGATAAAGGACGCACCTAAGACCCAACGAAGTATCTCTGGACTCACTGAGGTCGTAATCCATGTTCCTAACGCGCCCGCTAGTCCATGATTGATGATGGTAGCGGCCAATATTCCAAAAACGATAGGGAGTGGTTTTTTGAAGCGCGCTGCCAGGATGAAGGCGAGGAGCTGCGTCTTATCGCCAATCTCGGCAAGGGCGACAACTCCAGTTGAAACAAGTAGTGATTCCATATGTACTCCCAGGCCGGACAAAGGACGATTGACCACCACGATTCCCCGGCCAACCGGAAGCGTAATGGTCAATGGTCTTGCCAAGCGTGAGGTCCGCTTACGCCATGGTCTGCTGACCAAGTATGTTGACGTAAGCCTCTTCGGTGGATGAAGAGCGGCTACTCCCCAATGACTCGACAATTCTAACAGCATTGAGTTGATGTGACATACCCAGTGCTGAAGAAATCAAGTCGATATTGGAAAAGTGAGTGCTCGCCTTATGTTCGGAATGGTGACAATCCGCGTACATTGTCGAATCAATAATTGCTATTCTCTTTAGCTGCAACCGCCACTAGCGTGGCCGGAGTCAGGCCAGCAGCGAACCATCGATTGCAACTAAAGAAACAGTGGGTTAGATATGAAATATAGTGTTAGGGCACTGTCTGTAGATTTGACTGTAGAACCCCATACTTTCACAGTCCCGCGCGATGAAATAATTGATACGGCGACGAATCGAATTTTCGAAGACTGTGCAACCATCCGAGATGTTGAAATCGCTTATGAGGATTTCTGGAATTACCTCAATGGTGATGAAGAGGTTCACGACGCGACGTCTAAGGTTAAGGTGCTGTCGGTTACCCCAATTGATAACGGCTGACTCCAGCCATAAGCAGCCAACGGATTCACTCTAAGAATTAGACGATTCATATGACGACTCTTTTAATCATTGACATGCAAGTTGGAATGACTTGGCCCAAGGCCGAGGTTCGGAATAATCATCAAGCAGAGGATACGATTGCTAAACTCCTAGAGGATTGGCGGAAGCGAAAAGCGCCAGTGGTTCACGTACGCCATATCTCTAGAACGCCTAACTCGCCGTTTTGGCCTGGCCAACCTGGCGTAGAGTTTCAACCGAGATTTTCCCCATTAACACATGAGCATGTAGTAGAAAAGAACGTACCCGATGCCTTCATTAACACAGGGCTTGAGCGCTGGCTTCATGCACGTGGTGAATCGAGCATTGTTCTCGTTGGAGTAAGCACCAATAGCTCCGTTGAAAATACAGCGCGGACGGCAGGTACCTTTGTGCTTGCACCGGGCTGTGCATCCAGACACCCTTCGGCCATCAACTGCTCGTAGGCTTCCGTCACGGTACCTCGTGACAGGCCCAAGGACTCGGCCAAAGCCCTGGTGGATGGTAGCCGCTCGCCAGCAGCCAACTCCCCTCTAGATATAGCGTTGCGCAGCGCTTCTGCAAGTTGCCGACCAATTCCGCCTCGGTTGCGGTCAATCGCTCCAAGGGCAGGAATCTCTATCACCAACTGACGACGCGGCATGAACAGGCTCCCCTTACCCAGAAAACTGGACCATTTAAATATTGGATAACTGGCTCTTAATAATAGTCCGGTTTTCCGGAAAAATACACCCACGAATTGACCGATGAAAGGACCCGAAATGCACTGCCCATCGATGTTTAGAGAAGAGCGTCTTGATGTTCTCCATGACCTGATTACCGCGCACCCCTTAGCTACACTAATTACCGCCGGGGGCGATGGCCTGATAGCCAACCTGATTCCCTTCACGCTTCACGTCGGAAGAGAACACGGGATACTGCGTGCGCATCTGGCGCGGAGAAACAAGCAGCTGGATGCTCTTCGTGAGGGAGCCGAGGCCTTGGTGGTTTTTCAAGGCCCCGAATGCTATGTGACACCCTCGTGGTATCCGTCCAAAGCTGAAAACGGCAAAGTCGTGCCTACTTGGAACTTTGCAATGGTCCAGGTTCGCGGCAGGCCCCAAGTTTTCGACGATGTGACTTGGGTTCGGGAGCAAATCGACGAAATGACCAACAACCACGAGCGTCATCGCGAACATCCCTGGACGGTCTCCGATGCCCCGGAAGACTTTATCGCGGCACAACTCAAAGCCATTGTGGGAATCGAGATTCCCATCAGTTCAATCGAAGGGAAATGGAAGGTGAGTCAGAACCGGATGCCCGTCGACCGCCAGGGCGTCATTGACGGATTAAGGGCTGAGCAGGTTTGTCCGTCAATGTTGGCTGCGATGGAGGGGTGAAATGAACCAAGGGCAGTCCGTTAACAGCGCGAGGCAGCCAGTACCCCTGGCTGCCGCGAACTGCTGGATTTGGGGCGTAAGCGGACCTCAGCATCGCTTACTCCAAAATGCAATTTGATGTCCCGATAGGAGAACAGGTGTCCGGTTTGACGTGTCATTATGCCTCCGACTTACCGCGAGAATCGCTGTCCGGATTGATGAGAATACTCATTTAAAGTACCTCGAGAATTCTACGAACAGCATTCTGCGCACTTGGGTCGCTCAGGCCGCTATGTCCTTGCGTCTGCACTAGGCGATGTAGGCACCAAGTCGGCCAGCCCGCCACATCATCGTCGATAGCAAACCAGCGTTTGAGATTGCGGCGCTCAACGTAATTTAAGACCTGTTCGCCGCGACTCATAAAATCGAAATCACGTTTTTGAACTTCGCGGGTATGGTACGTAGCGCCGATGACTCTTTCTCGTAATGGACATGGAAGTGCGGTTTTCGCGAATTGAAAGCCGCGCGACCTAACCCAAGACGTACTCAGTGCGATGCGCACACTTGGATACGGCTCTAATAGGTCGACAAGAACATGTGCCCATTCAAAGAGGTGGTGACCAGGTTCCCGCATGTACACTCCCGAGCCAGGCCTATAATAAACCTCATCATGATGCAGGCACCCGTCAAAATCGAGCACGCAAATCGGTGTCTCCTCAATGACATAGTTCATGATTATGTCCCTATAAACCCTGCTTTAAATGGTCGATATACATTCCGTTAGAGAATCCCTAATGCCAAGGGAACGAGTCACATCACTGGTCTCAATATGCGCGTGCCCTGCAGCTCAGATTCAAACAGCGTTGCCGGAATATGCATTGCTGCATAGTAATTAATAAGCGCTTAAAGGTGCTGGATAAGCTTACGATAAGAATATTAATCCTCTAAGCGTAACACCTGATTGTTATCAAAACCCAACGAAAAAATAGCATCTTCAGCTATGCTGTCTGTATTCCTTTCAGCATCTTTCGTGGGACGCAACTGGCCATAAAGAGCCTCATACTGTTGCCGCTCCAGATATTCAGCTCCATCCTGTTTTGCTGACTCGCGCTCTTGCACGGTCATATCTTTATCTTGTTTTCTTGTTGAACGTTTATCTACTGAAACCATATTCTTCTGGGTTTCTTTAGATACGTGGTTCTTACTTTTCTCCCATATCATCTTCTTGCCAGCAGCATGCTCCTTATACCCATTTCCAATTGCGTGTCTTTTTCGCATATTTATGTAATCGCGGTACCATTGGGGGCCAATAATTTCATCTGAAAATGGTAATTTTTTTTCCTTCAGCTCAATAAGATGACCACTCGGAGAGTCCCAATAAACTACGAAAGACCAGTTAAGTATAGTAAAAATCGTTGCCACATAGGTTTTTTTAAATTGTTGTTCATATGCGTACGAATGCTCAATCAATTGAGGACACGAATATTTCGTAGAATCATTAGTAACAATACCATTTGGTGCATGACATTTTTTTTCAAGTCCAAATTTTCTAATTGCTGTTTCCAATGGCCAATCCCATGCTATATCACCTCGACGCCGCTCTCGATAATAATTAAATACTCCCTGCGGATTAGCCGAAAACTTTGAATTTTTAAGCATATCAAGTGATAATTCGGGCGATGTAATTGGCTTTAAGTTATGCTCACTTACCATCATCCATAAAGCTCGCATGAAAACCTTCACAGGAACAGCACCATCCTCTGCATACCGTTTTCGATGCTTGTCATACTCAATATCCCCGCTTGGATAATAAGAACCACTTAGAACATGAGAAATACATCTTTGAAAACTTCCCATCGTATTTTCTATACCGCCTTTAGTTTGAGGAGTGCCTGGCTTAGCAATGATTGTGGTCACACGTAGGTCTTCTGCCGCTTTGTTCGTAACTATTTCAGAACTTCCAGCTCCACGGTCGACAAAAATGGCATAAGGACAACCATATACCATTCCACCTAATTCGCCCAAACCCCACATATCCAGTTCTGTTTCCTTACGCATACACGCAGACATAATGCACGCCAAATATCCTTCAGACCTTTCTGAGCGGAAGGTTACATATAACCCAACAATGGCTTTGCTTAATCTATCTTTTGCAATAATTACCGTAGGCTTTCTGCAACCATCAATTTCGATAATATCATCTCCATACAAAAGATAATTATCAGCAATAGTGGCATCTATGTCATATATAGGTAGGCCTTCATGAACAATATCACTAGCACTACCACCAGTCTTTTGAAATTTTCGACCTCTAATTTTTTTTGTCTGCTTTACTAATTCACCAAGTGCTTCGTTGTAATATTTTCTAGCGATTTCTTTTAACCGCTTTGGGGGCGGTAATTTGCCTTCATCGATTTTGTATTTTTTTACATCTCCATTTGAATCTCTATTATAGGAAACAAGACAGATGTCATTTACTCGTTGATAAATAATTAAAAATGTGTCAGTAGTCTCTTTAACTTCTTTATAGATGAAATTTTTTATAATTGTAGCTATCCTTGGTGCTAACCTTCTATTGTTATGAGTCCCAGGCATTCCAATACGTTTACTTGAAATAGGTCTGCCAACATTAAAATTATCTTTCTTAAAAGGGATTTTTGTTTTTATTTTTCGTTTTGGCTCTTCTACACTGCCTTTATTGCAATGACCTTGCTCCCAAACTCTATCCAACGAAGCATTTGGATGCTCACGATAAAAATAGGATGTTTCAAGCCATCGCCGAACTGATACATCAGAGACGCAAAATTGCAATACCAACGACTTAATCGCATCTGCATAAATATTTTTATCCAAGAGAAGAAGGTCGCCCCATTGAGACAAAGCATAAGTCACCACCTCATTCTTCTTTTTAAATTTGTCTTCACGATTTGGAAGGCATACGCCGGATTCCATTTGCTCTGGAATAAAACTATCATGAACGGCTCTAAAACGCTGTGAATAATAAAGCTGGTCACACTTTGACCTATCCATACGAATACGGTCAGATGCACGCTTAGACGGAGAAAAATAGATTGGCTTGGCTCCATCCATTCCTCCGACTTTTATCAAGTACAAGTGCTCTTCGTCTGCAAGTAAAATTCGATATATACTTTGAGGTCCACGATTGTCAATTAATACCCAGGTCGAGTACCTGTTATAGACGGGTTGCTCAATACCTTCCGGTCGCGCTATATCCGGAATTGCCGATATATGAAAATCGTTATCTCGACTCACTATTGGATATAGACCGTCTAGATGATTATTATTCATCGTCGTATCCCTTTCAACATCATTGGCCTATCGATTGCCAGCTTGTAGTTATGGTCCCAAGCCAAATATCCTAAAAAGTGCGCGATTGAAAAAATCCGGTAACCAGTATTAATGTCCCAATTAAATCTACGACTTACGATATTTAATACCCGGTCAAGGGAACCGCGTATTCGTGTTCGTTTCAACGCATTAGCAAATGCTTTCGCGGAATCAGTCCAGTCCTCAATATTTTTGACATCCCTCATAAAGGCTAGAAGCAAAAGATTACTGCCATGTTCGCTATACGAAACCGTCAGTTCAGTCATAACTTCATGCGTTGCATCCCAACTACATACCGCATCACGCTCCCTAGAGTGTCGCCTCTGATTTTCTGGTTTCTCAACTAGACTGCTCGGCTTTCCTGAAATGACATGGTATTTCGGCTCGGCACAGCCAGGTAACTTCAAGGTGGCCACAATGTCTAGGGTCATAATTTCGCTCTTGGACATTCGCCCGCCTTGCTCAACAATTCGGACCAAACGGGCCTCGTCCCACTCAGGGTATTGCACGCGAATCTCTACCACGTACGGGCATAATTCCAACGCTATAATCAATCGCTCTTCAAGGTTTGAGTGAAATGGCACGTTGCCGGCAGCCTTATGGCTATATACGTAACCAGGAAGTCCAGTTTTACTAGCTTTCGCATTCTTCCCTGGTCGATAGTTATTTCTAACACTTCGATGCCCGCGCGGGTCAAAGTCAGGAACTACTGGAGGCCATTCCAATACAGTTTCACCACCTAAATTTCGAAGTCTTTGCACAGGAGTGTTTTCGTCATCAGAGGAAAGATATTCGACTAAGGGACGAGTTCTCTTGGCAGTTTTCAACTTCGGATTTTCAAATTGAAGACCCGTGGTATCACCAAAAATCACTCTGCTTCGTTGAGCCATTTATATGCCTCCTTAAAGCGTGCAGCAGTGGTGGTACGTTTAGCGGCCTCGGTATACCACTTGGGGTTGGAATATTTCGTGTGGGGCCTAGCTTTTTCCACACGAAGTGCAATTGCGGCAGCCTTTCTTGCGAAATAGCGTTCGTCATCATCAACTGACGCGTCGAGAATGACGGCAATTTCAGGTATTTGGTTCACGTAACGCATGTTATTTCTGAAGGCTGTATCCTCGAGCAAGTAACTTCTCGAAATTCGTTTTTCGGGTTCTCTCGAAATCAACCGGAGATACATCGTATGAATAGAAATAACGAGGCCGCGTATACGCTCAGGCGACATATAATCTAAAAAATTTTTGTACGACTGCGACTGACCAATATGCTGCTGAGACCACACAGGGTCGACAGCCCTTAAATGCCGGACTTCATCCCATAACCCCATACGGTGTAGCTCACTTCCAGTGGCACCTGGAAAAAGTTTTAATTTGGAAATAACACGCTTTCTATAGTTTTCAGTCGTGTTTTCAAGCTGCGAGGCAGACCACCCGCTAATACTATTTAAATAATTTTCTCGCCCACGAATTCGTTTACCTTTTATTGTTTTATTCTCAGAACTAGTATCTAAAGATTGAAGGCGCCCGATATCGAGCTTTAAGTTATCGAGTCCGCCTAATATTTTTTGAATAACTAATAGATTTTGTACTGGATTCGCAGCCAAACTGCCAAGGCTGCACTCCTGTGTTAGTCGCCGGTAGGTGTGCTTTTGAAATCCATATAACTTCAAAGAACTCTCCCCAACCGCATCCTTTAGCGCTGACTCTACTTCCGCGGCACCCCGCAAAAATCGACGTCCCAGGACTTGACTGAAGGTCGCTATGTTCACTTCAGCGGGAAGCCCATCGCGAAGTACACGGCTGAGAATAGACGCGTTCTCTACTGAAACTTCGAGCGCGCGGTCGTCAAGGTCTGCAATAGTACAAAGACTGCGACCGCACAAGCACTCGAGCGAAGGCTTCCAGAACCAGGCCGGTGAACTCACGCTTTCGCAGGCTGCACAAAACGTCTCCAATGGACGTTTATGCCATGGGCACGCAAACACACTCGGCATAAAAAAAAGACGCTGCCATATACCAAATCCGTTATCCATATATTGTTCTTTCAAACAAGAGGTGCAAATTCCTCTGCGGCTACGGGATGCGCCATGTAATCCCGCTACGCTCCACATGCCAATCGCAGGCTTTCCCAAGTGATGTGCAATGAGCTGCTGCTTTCTTTCCTCTGGCAAAAATGCAGTAAGCGCTGGTAGCAAGGTATGATTTTTCAACAAGTCCTCCGTACTGATTGCCATGGCAGCCACTCTGCTGGCATTCGAAACCGCCTTAAGATTTGAAGGAAAGAGCCAGCCCGGTTTGCGTCCCTTACCAAAAATAATTTTTGCTTGATTAAAATTTCGAGCTTCTGAATAGGACTTCCTAAAAACGTATCCAACGACAAATTCTTCTGGAAGTATTGATGGGGAAAAAAGTAATAATTCTGGTGATGTCGACTTCAATCTTCACTATTCCTTGTGTCATAATTTTTCATAAAGCTGTGCTGGACAAACCTAATCGTGGATTCCCTTAATCCAGCTTTCCGCGCGATTTTCCACAACTTAAATCTTTCAGGTGTCGCATTGCCCCAGATGAGCCTGCGATGAACAAAACTGGCTTTAGTTTCCAGATATTTTTTTAATGCTGACAACTGATAAAGCCGGTGCAATTCGTACTCCGTCATACCAGTAGCCCGCTGCAGCCGGCCCAGCGTCTTCCACTCTGGCCGCCGTCCGCCTTTTTCACTAGCCGCTGCGACCCTAGCTATCACCCTGTTGACAGTCGGTTCCAACGGCATAGAACGACAGCTACGACGCGGGCCTCGAATTAAGGCCGGTACAGCGCCATGGTCCTCAAGCCAAGATTTCGAATTACGCCGCAGTCGAGCCCAGAGCGAGTAGTTCATCAACTTCAACGCAGTTGTCGTTTCTCCCGGGCTCGCGCGGACAACCTGCTCCCAAAGCGCCTTGTCTTCACGCACTCTCTGTTGAACGCGGTGCTCCTTTAGCTCAGCTAAGTCGGCACGACATGACCGAATCCAGTGAGCAGTTGAAAGCGAGACGCCGAATCGTCTAACTATCTGCGCCGGTGTTTGCCGAGCGTCGAAAGCAGCATGGATGTTTTCTACTAGAACCACATCTAGCGTCTTTGTCCGGCGCGCAAAGGGAATGGCATGGAGTAGACAAAGAGCTGTGAGCTTCTTAATATTTACGTTAAGAGCGGTCGAGGCCGCTCGCAAGGAGCCGTGCTCAGCCATCGCCATACGAACTTGGTCCTCAGTCACTGGCGATAGCGTACGCCGGTGAGTCGAGCTCACTGATACGGATTTTCTCTGCTTGGAACAAGCTCTCTCTTGAGCCATCCACGACAACAAAATACAGTACAAAGGAAAGACTGCTCGGTCCGGTCTCATCAGGTTGCGAAGTGCGTCCATGATGTTTTTTTCTGTGGAACACATATACTTCATGCGCTCATCCGGAAATGCTTCACCAAACGTGCTGATGAAAGTCCGTACAGTATCCCCGACAGCCAATCGTCCAGTCTCGCTGAGATACCCCGCTTTCATAAGGTGACTTAGTGTGTCAGCTTTCGTGAAGGCTCCGTTTTCGGACGTTGTATTCAAGCAGTGTGCAGTACGACGCGCGAACTCCACACATATTGATAACTGACTTGGTTCGAGCGGATGGTGGCACTCAGCATCGAACAATCGTCCTTGCTTGCCTTTCCATCGAAGCTCGATACCGTGGACACCACAAGCTACAACATACGGTGCACATAGTTCTCGGTGAACATATCGGAACCCGTTGTCCCGAAGTTGTATCTCTTCACATTCTGGACAATATCGCTCAACCTCATCGGTCGCTCCGAGCGTAACTTCTGGACGGCATAGGCGCACAGGCCCCTTGAGATTTTCAACCAAGTTTCTGCGCTGCTGGGCATACTTCTCTACTGGCAAGCCACGGCAATACCAGTTCAATTCTGTATGCCCTTCAAGGAGCATTTCCAGCGAGCCAAATACATGACCGACAACTTCATGGAAATGCCCAAGTCCACTGGGCATTCCATAAAGGCCAGGCTTTCTTCCAAGCAGTTCTTTGAACACCATCCGTGAAGACGCCGAGGTCGTGTACCTGGCATTTCTCAGTATGTAATGCCCGATTAGCTCGCCGGCGCCAAGTGGGGCAAGGAAGGGAAAGGCAGAGGAAAGTATCATCGCCTTGACTCCCGAGAGCGCTTCCCACCTTTGCTCAGATACTGTCGAAATTTACTGGTCAGGAATACCGAGGTGTCTAGGTGGTCCGCAAATCTCAAGAAATCGACTTCGTCAAGGGTAACCACCAAATCATTGTCCGGCTTCACGCTGATGGCCAGTAGTTCGTACTGGCCTGCGCCGGCCTCCAACGTGACGACGAAGTCAGTTGTCATAACCCAAGGCGCCGTCTCACCACTGCTTCGCAACACTGGGTGTTTGAATCCCAGCATTTCTGCGCAGGCGAGGGTGCCGCGAGCGGTTTGGTGCTGATGCTTTGCGCTATAAGCAGCGACCTGGGCAGTATGCTCTTCCAGATTAAGCGGGACTTGCTCTCGCACGTCGACAATATTTGGTAGCATGGAGATGAATGCGAAGGCGTCTGACTCACCGTCAGATAAGAAGTGATGACTTCTTCCGGTATGCGACCATTGAAGTAACTGTGATCGACCTCGACTTGAGGGGTCACTCCGGGTTACCTGATGCCACGGCGAGTAGTCCGTCAGCGTGCCGGTCCCCCGTCCTTGTCTTGTCCAGTTCTCCAGTTTGGTTGTGGTAAACCTCTGTCCTCGTCTCACGATGTCCCTTTCTTCAGGGTGAGCGTATCCATCGCCCACCTATGTGTTCGAAATTTGGAAAGAAAAGGGGATTGACGCGCCTAGAACAGGCGTGTAGATTTCAAGTGTGAGAAGAAATCTGGGTCAATCCCAGCGAAAAGCGCCAACGGTTTGCCGACCTTGGTGCTTTTTTGTTTGTGTGGTTTTGTATGCGATAGCTGTGTCCTTAAAAATTCCGTCTGCAGGATGGAATGTCTGCTGCTAAGGTGATGGGGGCTCGTCAGTGGCAGTAGACGGACCAGAGGTAGGCTTTAGATCTAACGCAACGGCTATACGGTGGCCTTCGCCTCTCAGTCCCTTGTTGCGTCCTGCCAAGACGGCATACACCATCTGTGGACGAAAGTTGTGCCGTATTGCCCAGTCGGCAATCGATTCGCCTCGCTGCGCAAATGCCAGCCGTGTTTCGTTTAGCCTTGCCTGGTCAACGTTATACACGCGTGCCTCTAGTCTGAATTCGTATGAATTCGTATGAATTCTTATGTTTGCATCATCTTGCCCGGCTTTCCACCGTCAATAGTCGGAATTTCGTAGGCGTTGCTTGAAGATCTGAAGACTAATGAATCCGAGGTTAGCGTGCGCCGCAGGCTGAGGTTGGAATTGTACAAAAGACGCCCGGAGGCATTAAAGTCAGGGCCATCAATTCAATGCCACGGACACCAGAGCAATGCTACTAGCCCCTAATCACTGCAAGCTTACTGCGGCTCAGGTGATTCGTAATCGTTCAACGTGATGAGCCTATAGTGTCGTCTGTAATTGCGTTGCAAAAAAAGTGCAAAGGCAGTACATTGGCATCACAAAACTTACAAGGCATCATCATGTCGCGTCTAAAAGACGAAACTCTGTCCATCCGAACTTCTGCGGAGATCAAGCAGCTCTTGCGTTTGGCATCCGAGCGTGAGCGACGTTCGGTTGCATCCATGATTGAAATTCTGGTGCTTGAGTACGCAAAGACACACGACCTAAAGCTGGATCGGAAGAGTAGCGAAATAACAAGAACCAATCCATGACCACGACAGAAAACCAAATAGAGCTCGACCTGATTGCTAAGCTCGGCGAACTCAAATACACCTACCGTTCTGATATCCACGACCGCGCGGCGCTCGAAACGAACTTCCGAGAGAAGTTCGAGGTGCTGAACCGGGTCAAGCTGACGGATGGCGAGTTCACACGATTGCTGGACGAGATCGTCACCCCCGATGTGTTCACAGCCGCGCGCACTCTGCGCACCATCAACGCCTTCACCCGCGAGGATGGCACGCCGCTAAACTACACCTTGGTCAACATCAAAGACTGGTGCAAAAATACCTTTGAGGTGGTCAACCAGCTGCGGGTCAACACCGACTACAGCCACCACCGCTATGACGTGCTCATCCTCATCAATGGCGTGCCCTGTGTGCAAATCGAACTGAAGACGCTCGGCATCAACCCGCGCCGTGCCATGGAGCAGATCGTTGACTACAAAAACGACCCCGGCAACGGATACAGCAAAACCCTGCTGTGCTTTTTGCAGCTTTTCATCGTCAGCAACCGCACCAACACCTACTACTTTGCCAACAATAATGCACGTCACTTTGCGTTCAATGCAGACGAACGTTTTTTGCCCATCTACCAGTTTGCGGACGAGAACAACATCAAGATCAACCAGCTTGATGCGTTTGCCGACAAGTTCCTCGTCAAATGCACTCTGGGCCAAACCATCAGCCGCTATATGGTGCTGGTGGCCAGTGAGCAAAAGCTGCTGATGATGCGCCCTTACCAGGTGTATGCGGTCAAGCACATCGTGGACTGCATACATCAGAACTGCGGCAACGGCTACATCTGGCACACCACCGGCAGCGGCAAAACGCTTACTTCCTTCAAAGCCTCCACGCTCCTGAAAGACAACCCCGACATTGAAAAGTGCCTGTTCGTGGTGGATCGAAAAGACCTGGACCGCCAGACCCGCGAGGAATTCAACCGCTTCCAGGAAGGTTGCGTGGAGGAGAACACCAACACTGCCGCACTGGTACGCCGCCTGCTGTCCGACGACTACGCCGACAAGGTAATCGTCACCACCATCCAGAAGCTGGGCCTCGCACTGGATGAAAATAGCAAACGCAACAAGCAACAAAAGAAAGATGGTAAGGCCACCTACAAGGAGCAACTAGCCCCGATGAGCGACAAGCGCATTGTCTTCATCTTTGACGAATGCCACCGCTCGCAGTTTGGCGAGAACCATCAGACCATCAAAGAATTCTTTCCAAAAGCACAATTATTCGGGTTCACCGGCACACCCATCTTTGAAGAAAACTCCAGCCGGACCCAGATTGAAGACGAGCAGGCTTCCATGAAAACTACGGAAGACCTGTTCCAAAAACAGTTGCACGCCTACACCATCACCCACGCGATTGAAGACTCCAACGTGTTGCGCTTCCATGTGGACTACTTCAAACCCGAGGGGAACAACCTGCCCAAGCCGGGCGAGGCTTTGGCAAAAAAAGCTGTCATCGACGCCATCCTGGCCAAGCACGACATCGCTACCGCTGGGCGGCGCTTCAACGCCGTGTTGGCCACTGCCAGCATTAACGACGCCATCGAATACCACGACCTTTTTCAAAGCTTGCAAGAAGCGAAGCAGAAAGCCGACCCCAGCTTCGTGCCGCTCAACATCGCCTGCGTGTTTTCGCCACCAGCCGAGGGCGATGCCGATGTGAAACAGATTCAAGAAGACTTGCCTACGGAAAAAAAAGATAACGAGGTTGATCCTGAGGGAAAGAAAGCCGCTCTCAAAGCCATCCTGACCAGCTACAACGCCCGCTATCACACCAATCACAGCATCAGCGAATTCGACCTGTACTACCAGGACGTGCAAAAACGCATCAAAGACCAGCAGTGGCCGAATGCCGACCATCCGCACACAAAAAAGATCGACATCACCATCGTGGTGGACATGCTGCTGACGGGCTTTGACAGCAAGTACCTCAACACTCTGTACGTGGACAAAAACCTTAGGCACCACGGCTTGATACAGGCCTTCTCTCGCACTAACCGCGTGCTCAACGGCAGCAAACCCTACGGCAACATCCTCGACTTTCGCCAACAGCAAGCCAATGTGGACGCCGCGATTGCCCTGTTCTCTGGCGAGAAAACCGGTGAGCAAGCCCGCGAAATTTGGTTGGTAGACAAAGCCCCGGTAGTGATACAGAAGCTCGACGTTGCTGTACAAAAGCTGGTCGACTTCATGCAGTCCCAAGGCCTCGCTTGCAAACCCGAAGCCGTGCACAGTCTCAAGGGTGATGACGCTCGTGCCGCCTTTATCAAAAACTTCAAAGAAGTACAGCGTCTTAAAACCCAACTCGATCAATACACCGACCTGACCAAAGACAACGCCGCAGCAATCGACCACATCTTGCCTAAGGACGACCTACAGGGCTTCCGTGGTGCGTATCTGGAAACGGCCCAACGCCTGAAGCAACAACAATCCCAGCAAGACAAAGGCGATAAAGAGAGAGATTGCACAACTGCCGACGTGGACCAACTCGATTTTGAGTTTGTGCTGTTCGCCAGTGCCGTAATTGACTACGACTACATCATGGGCTTGATGGCCCGCTACTCGCAGCAGGGGCCCGGAAAGCAAAAGATGAGCCGCGAGCAGCTGATCGGTCTCATCCAAAGTGACGCCAAATTCATCAACGAGCGCGAGGATATTGCCGACTACATTAACACCCTAAAGGCCGGAGAGGGCTTGAGCGAAACCGCCATCCGCGAGGGCTACACTCGGTTCAAGAAAGAGAAAGACACTGCAGAGCTGGCGGCCATTGCTATCCGGCACAAGTTGGTTCCGATTTGCCTGCAAGCCTTTGTGGATGGCATCTTGTCGCGCATGATTTTTGATGGCGAGGCGCTTAGCGACCTAATGGTGCCGCTAGCGCTGGGCTGGAAGGCCCGCGCACAGGCTGAACTGGCACTAATGGAAGAGCTGGCGCCTCTGTTGAACAAGCGCGCACAGGGACGCGAGATTTCGGGGTTGAGTGCATATGAATGATAAGGCCAAGACCACACTGGTACCCAAACTTCGCTTTCCAGAATTTCAATACGCTGGAGAATGGACGAAAGAAAAGCTAGGCTCATTGGCGTCGATCAGCACAGAAAAGGTTGGAAGCAAGGTTTGTGTGCCCATGAGCATCACATCCGGCGTTGGACTGGTGAGTCAAGAAGACAAGTTTGGACGTGTTATTGCAGGGGACTCTTACAAGAACTATTTGTTGCTAGAACCAAGCGACTTTGCCTACAACAAGAGTGCTACCAAGGAGTACCCAGAAGGATTCCTCGCAATGTACTCTGGTGATAGGCTTGCTGCCGTGCCAAACAGCATATTTACCTGTTTCCGAGTTAAGGGGGATTCAACAGATCCTCGGTATCTGAACTACCTGTTCCTAGGAAATTTGCATGGTCGCTGGCTGAGAAAATTCATTCAGGTCGGCGCACGAGCCCACGGTTCATTGAGCATTAATGATAGCGACTTGTTAGCACTGCCTATCCCGCTTCCTGAAGGGAAATCATCCCTGGCAGAGCAACGAAAAATCGCGGACGCCCTGAATTCGGTCGATGATCTGATCGCTGCGCTAGCCCGCAAAGTGGACACTCTAAAGACCTATAAAAAAGGACTGATGCAGCAGCTTTTTCCCCGCGAAGGGGAAACCAAGCCACGCTTGAGATTCCCTGAGTTCAATAGCGCTGGGGAGTGGGTGCCCAAAACAATCGGGCAACTGGGCGAAGTCGTAACCGGAAACACTCCCAGCACCACTAAGTCCGAATACTACGGCGGCGACAGGCACTTTGTTTCCCCCTCCGACATCTCAGAAAGCAGATTCATCGAGAAGACCAAGACCACATTGACTGAGCTAGGTTTTTTTGAAACTCGCCCTATAAAGGCCAATAGCATCTTATTCGTTTGTATTGGCTCAACCATCGGAAAAATTGCGCAGAACCGAGAAGAATGTGCAACCAATCAACAAATCAATGCAGTTACACCAAATTCTGAGAATTTTGAAGGGTTTGTTTACTACGCGCTCAGCCAAATTGCGGGCAAGATTGCCAATATTGCCGGAAAGCAGGCTGTTCCCATCGTAAATAAAACTCTGTTTTCATCTTTCAGCTTGGTTGTTCCAAAACTACCGGAGCAGAAACGCATTGCAAATTTTCTGTCATCACTTGATGAGGTAATACTTGGCGAAAGCCAACAACTTGACACGCTAAGAACACACAAAAAAGGGCTAATGCAACAGCTCTTCCCATCATCTGAGGATTCACATGACGCTTAATGAAATTGCGAAGTCACTTCGAAATGATTCCGCGCGGGCCACACTCATTTACGCTTTCAACGCAACAGGCAAAACGCAACTCAGCGTTGCATATAAGAACGCCACGAAGCAAGAAGACGGTGTACACACCGGGGTCTACTACAACGCTTACAGCGAAGACCTCTTTGTTTGGGACAACGATGAAGAAAATAATGGAACCAGTGCTCGACTAACCGTATTGCCTAGCAGCCTCAGCAAGTTCCACTCCTTGATGTCTGAGGATAACGTTCGCGACAAGCTTAACGCATACAAGCCAAAATTCGGGTTCGCATTCAATCAGCATAAAGACGATCCGGAGAAAGGGATTGAGTCGATTACTTTCTTCATCCCAAATCAGAACCCAGACTTGCCGCAACAGCCAATCAAAGTGTCACGCGGGGAAGAACGAATTTTTGTCTGGTGCTTTTTCCTTGCATTGTTCGAAGTCGAAGGCTGGAGCGACAAGCAGTCAAGCCACTTCTTTATCGACGATCCCGTTTCCAGCCTGGATGACCACAACATTTTTATTACAGCTGCCACGCTGTACGATCTAATCGAGAAGCAGTTTGAGAAGCGCAAGATCATCATCACCACGCACCACCTTGGATTGTTTTCAATCCTAAGCGATTGGATCGCCAAGGGTGAAAAGAGCGACAAATTCAAGAGGAATAATAAACCTCTCTACAAGTTGCACATCTTGAGTTCAAAATCGGGAGAACTTGAACTAGAGAACTGCCGAAATGATGTGTTCCTGTATCACCTGCGCGTGCTCCAGTTGTTGTCCTTGGCTCGCGATGCAAAGGATATCCGTACATACCACTTTGCGTTGCTCCGGCAGGTTTTGGAGAACGTCGCGTCGTTCCTAGGTGTTGGACAATTCAGCTACGTACTGAATCAAATTGGAATCAATGAGCCTAATCGTGTCGCAGACATTGTCAATGCGTTGTCACACAAGAAAGTCTACTACTATGAATCGGATATTGTTGTTAAAGATAACTTGGATATTTTCGATGAGGTAATGGATGGGCTTAGAGCCAAGTACAACTTTGTATTGCATGAAGTGTAAGCAGACAAAAAAGCGAGGCTGATCTGAAGTCTCTAGAAAACACGATTAAACGTTGCCCGAAAAAATGACTGAACAAAACCAAAAACAACTGGGCAAGACCCTTTGGGCCATTGCCGACCAACTGCGGGGGGCCATGGATGCGGATGATTTCCGCGACTATATGCTGTCCTTCCTATTCCTCCGCTACCTGTCTGATAACTATGAAGCGGCAGCAAAGAAGGAGCTCGGTGGCGACTACCCAGCAAATATCGACAGTGCTGTAGCGACACCCTTGCAACTCTGGTACGAGGGTAACCAGGATGATGTGCCCGAGTTTGAGAAGCAAATGCGCCGCAAGGTGCATTACGTGATTGAACCTCAGCATCTATGGAGCAGCATCGCCAAGATGGCACGCACGCAAGACGCTGAGTTGCTGCACATCTTGCAGGCGGGGTTCAAATACATTGAGACAGAGTCCTTCCAGAGTACGTTTCAGGGCTTGTTTTCAGAGATTGACCTGGCCTCACCAAAACTGGGCAAGAACTACACTGAGCGCAATAGTAAGCTCTGCACCATCATCCAGAAGATTGCCGAAGGCCTAGCTGAGTTTTCGACCGATGTAGACTCGCTAGGTGATGCTTACGAATACTTGATCGGCCAGTTCGCCGCAGGCTCGGGGAAAAAGGCTGGCGAATTTTATACGCCGCAGCAAATATCCGACATTCTTTCCTCCATCGTCACACTAGACAGCCAAGAGCCTAAGATGGGCGTAAAACAACGCCTAGAACGCGTGATGGACTTCGCCTGCGGCTCGGGTTCGCTGCTGCTAAACGTGCGCAAGCGTATGGGACCGCATGGCATCGGCAAGATTTATGGTCAGGAAAAGAACATCACCACCTACAATTTAGCGCGCATGAACATGCTACTACACGGGGTAAAGGACACTGAGTTTGAGATTTTCCACGGCGACACGTTGACCAACGATTGGGAGATGCTGCGCGAGCTAAATCCTGCCAAAAAACCCGCGTTCGATGCAATTGTTGCGAACCCACCGTTCAGTTACCGCTGGGAGTCGTCCGGCACGCTCGCTGATGACGTCCGCTTCAAGAATTACGGACTGGCACCTAAATCGGCGGCGGATTTTGCCTTTTTGCTGCACGGTTTTCATTTCCTAAAAGACGACGGCGTGATGGCCATCATCCTGCCCCACGGGGTACTCTTTCGTGGCGGCGCCGAGGAAAAAATCCGTACCAAGCTTCTCAAAGATGGCCACATTGACACTGTGATCGGCTTGCCGTCCAACTTGTTCTATTCTACAGGCATCCCAGTATGCATTCTGGTTCTCAAGAAATGCAAGAAGCCGGACGACGTGTTGTTTATCAACGCTGCCGATCACTTCGCCAAAGGCAAGCGCCAGAACCAGCTAACTGACGAGAACATCGCCAAAATCATCAGAACTTATCAGACACGTGAGCCTGAGGATCGATACGCTCGTTGCGTGGACATGTCCGAGATTGAAAAAAACGACTACAACCTGAACATATCTCGCTATATCAGTACAGCCATTGGCGAGGTGGAGATTGACTTGAAGGCGGTGCACGCTGAGTTGCTCTCTCTTGACCAAAAAATCAAGGCGACCACCGCGCACCACAATGAATTCCTTAAGGAGCTAGGTTTACCATTGCTACCATGATGCGCTCGAGTTTATCTCAATCGACTTGCAGGACTTTAGTCTCTGCGCATCGGGTACGCCATACCGCTAAATTTGTAGCAACAACAACTGCTGGAAAGTCTGAACGTGGAAGCTCTCGCTGGAGTATCCGTCGAAGCGAACCAGTGAGATGAGACTTAATGAGGCGCCAAAACATAATAAAAGACCCGCACTGTCTGGTAGACATGCGGATTTTGAGATGATGAAGAATGCTCTGGCGCCCCAATCTCAACCCAACCACCGATGTTAGAATTTTCGGTCGTTGAGCCGCTAAATCGCTTGTCTCAGACTTTAATTACATGTCTCAGACTGTAATTGCATGTCTCCGACTATAATTGTACGGAACATCCGGCTGTGGACCGGAACAGTTTTATTCTACTGTGACGGATTTGGCCAGATTGCGCGGCTTGTCCACGTCGGTGCCACGTGCCAGCGCGGCATGGTAAGCCAACAACTGCAGCGAAACCACGTGCAGGATAGGCGACAGCAGGCCGTAGTGTTCCGGCAGACGGATCACGTGCAAGCCCTCGCCCGAAGTAATACGCGAATCCACGTCGGCAAACACATACAGCTGGCCGCCACGTGCACGCACTTCCTGCATATTCGATTTGAGCTTCTCGATCAGGGTATCGTTAGGCGCAATGGTGACCACCGGCATTTCTTCCGTAACCAGTGCCAGCGGGCCATGCTTCAGTTCGCCAGCGGGATAGGCTTCTGCGTGGATGTAGGAAATCTCTTTGAGCTTGAGCGCGCCTTCCAGTGCGATCGGGTAGTGCATGCCGCGGCCCAGGAACAGCGCATTTTCCTTGCGGGCGAAATCTTCTGCCCATGCAATGATCTGCGGTTCCAGCGCCAGCACCGAGGAGATCGCGACGGGCAGGTGGCGCATGGCTTTCAGATGGGCTTCTTCGTCCGCATCGCTGAGCAAACCATTGACTTGCGCCAGTGACAAGGTCAGCAGGAACAGTGCGGCCAGCTG
This sequence comes from Pseudoduganella danionis, assembly GCF_009720775.1. GTDB lineage: Bacteria > Pseudomonadota > Gammaproteobacteria > Burkholderiales > Burkholderiaceae_D > Rugamonas > Rugamonas danionis. The sequence goes on along the minus strand of NZ_WNKW01000004.1, from coordinate 271,470 downwards.
GGTGGTGAACGCTTTGGTAGAAGCCACGCCCACTTCGACACCTGCGCGGGTGATGTAGGCGAGTTTGCATTCACGCACCATGGCGCTGGTGGCCACGTTGCAAATCGTCAGAGTATGTTCCATGCCCAGACTGCGGGCATGTTTCAGGGCGGCCAGCGTATCGGCCGTTTCGCCACTTTGCGAGATCGTCACCACCAGCGTATTCGGGTGCGGCACGCTGTCGCGGTAGCGGTATTCGCTGGCGATTTCCACATTGACGGGTATCTTGGCAACCGATTCGATCCAGTACTTGGCCGTCAGACCCGAGTAATAGCTGGTGCCGCAGGCGAGAATCAGCACGCGGTCTATCTGTTTGAAGACATGGTAGGCACCGTCACCAAACAGCTCGGGCATGATGCCCGTTACGCCTTCCAGCGTATCGCCGATCACGCGCGGCTGCTCGAAGATTTCTTTCTGCATGTAGTGGCGGTAAGGACCCAGTTCAGCCGCGCCCGTATGGGCATGCACGGTTTTCACTTCGCGCTCGACCGGTTTGCCGGTGCTATCGACCACCCAGATGCGGCCCAGTTGCAGGTCGACCACATCACCTTCTTCCAGATAGATGATCTGGTCGGTGGTGCCGGCCAGCGCCATGGCGTCCGATGCGACAAAATTCTCGCCCTTGCCCAGACCGACGATCAGCGGCGACCCCTGACGGGCTGCTACCACGCGGTGCGGTTCTTCACGCGCAAACACGGCAATGGCGTAAGCGCCATGCAGACGTTTGACGGCCTGCTGCACGGTATCGAACAAGTCGCCGTTATACATGTGGTCAACCAGGTGGGCGATCACTTCCGTATCGGTCTGGCTCTGGAATACATAGCCGAGAGCGATCAATTCCGCGCGCAGTTCATCGTGGTTTTCGATAATGCCGTTGTGGACCAGCGCGATGCGGGCCTGTTCCGTGCTCGGCGAGAAGTGCGGGTGCGCATTGTGCGAGGCTGGCGCACCATGAGTCGCCCAGCGGGTGTGGGCAATGCCGGTGTAACCGTGCATGCCGGCTTCGTCGATCTGCTTTTCCAGATCGGCCACACGCGAGGTGCTGCGCGAACGCTGCAGCTGACCATCCAGATGCAGCGCCACGCCGCAAGAGTCATAGCCGCGGTATTCCAGGCGCTTCAGGCCCTCGATCAGGATGGGGGTGATGTTACGTTGCGCAACTGCGCCGACGATGCCGCACATAGAATACCTCGACTAGAAAAAGGAATCGTCATGCTAGTTCAGTCGTTATGAAATATGCTTTCTATTTAATGTATATTGTGGAATATTATTTCACCAATCAACATGCGTGAAATATTCTTTCATTTTTATGGAAAAATTTTATGGATGAGATAGATCGTCGCATATTGAACGCGCTACAGATTGACGCGTCGCAAACCAATGCCGAGCTGGCACAGGCTGTCCACGTTTCCGCCCCCACGTGTTTGCGCCGCGTGAAGCAATTGACCGAAAGCGGCTTGATCCAGCGACAGGTGGCCATCATTGCGCCCGAGAAGGTGGGCCCCAGCCTGACCGCCATCGTCGAAATCTCGCTGGACAATCAGGCCGCTGAACGCATGAGCGAATTCGAAGCCCATGTTGCCGATGAAAGCGCGGTGCTGCAGTGCTACCGCGTGGCGCCGGGACCGGATTTCGTGCTGATCGTGCAGGTGAGCGATATGCCGGCCTACCATGCGCTAGCGCATCGCCTGTTCACGGCCCATCGCAATGTACGCAATGTCAAAGCGTATTTTTCCACGCTACGCAGCAAATTCGAAACCCGCATTCTGCTCTGACAGCTTATCCCCCGTCTATCCCCTGTTTATACCCGTGCTTGCCCACAGGTTTACACACAGGGAATAGAAGGCGGGGAGAGTTTTCCCGCTTTTCCCACCGCTTATACCCACCCTATACAGAGGCTTATACCCAGCTTTATCCACAGGAAAAACTTATCCTGCTTAACTCACAGTGTTTTCAACAGCCTTATCCACAAAAGCTGAAAACATGCCTGAAACAGTATTCCGGAAACCCTTCCATATCCCCGTTATATGACTTGTCCACGTCTTATCCCGTGCTTATCCGCCAGCTAATCACCTGATATACGCAGGCTTCTCCACACGTTTATCCACAATACATGCACCATGCACAATAGGCCCGCCGCAAAAAAAAAGGCCGGGACTAATCCCGGCCTGGCTCTACACACGCTAGTGCTTATTTCGGCTTCTTCACCGGACGGCTCCAGTTCTCTATCGTCACCTGACGCGGACGAGAGATGGTCAGCTTTCCTGCCGGCGCATCCTTGCTCAGCGTAGTACCGGCCCCCAGCGTAGCGCCTTTACCCACCGTCACGGGCGCGATCAGCTGGCTATCGCTGCCAATGAAAGCGTCATCCTCGATCACGGTACGGAATTTATTGGCGCCATCGTAGTTGCAGGTAATCGTGCCGGCGCCGATATTCACGCGCGAACCCACGGTGGCATCACCGATATAGGCCAGATGATTGGCCTTGCTATGTGCGGCCACCTGGCCATTCTTGATTTCGACGAAGTTACCCACATGAACGTCTTCCGCCAGCACCGTGCCAGGACGCAGGCGCGCATACGGGCCGATGATGGAAACCGGGCCCACTACGGCTTCTTCGATATGGCAGAAAGGCTTGATCTGGGCCCCCGCTTCGATGCGGGCATTGACCAGCACACTATGCGCGCCCACCTGTACGCCATCAGCCAGTTCCACCTTGCCTTCAAATACGCAGCCGACATCGATCACCACGTCACGACCACAGACCAGCTCACCGCGGACATCGATCCGGGCCGGATCCATCAGCGTCACGCCCTGTTCCAGCAAGCGCAGGGCAATATTGCCCTGATGAATACGCTCGAGCTCGGCCAGTTGCACTTTGCTGTTCACGCCGGCCACTTCCCACTGGGCCGACGGCTGGGCCGCCACCACAGGCACGCCATCGGCCACTGCCATGGCGACGATATCGGTCAGGTAGTACTCGCCCTGGGCATTGTTATTTTTCAGTGCACCCAGCCATTGCTTGAGGCGGACCGTAGGCACCACCATGATGCCGCTGTTGATTTCCTTGATGGCACGCTCGGCTTCGGTCGCATCTTTCTGCTCGACGATGCGTTTAATTTCGCCGTTTTCGCGCACGATGCGGCCCAGGCCAAACGGATCATCCTGCACCACGGTCAGTATCCCGAGTTTGTCGTGGCCAGCGACATCGATCAGGCGCTGCAGCGAAGCGGCCGTGGTCAACGGCACGTCGCCATACAGTATCAGGGTAGGGGCTTGATCATCGAGTTCCGGCAAGGCTTGCATCACTGCATGACCCGTGCCCAGTTGCGGCTCCTGCAGCGCCGTCGCGACTTTTTCCGGCTGCCTGGCCAGCATTTCCAGTACGGCTGCGCCACCGTGACCGTAAATCACGCATAATCGGCTGGCCGCGAGGCTGCGCGCCGTATCGAGTACATGCGACAACAGCGGCTTGCCTGCCAGCGGATGCAAAACTTTCGGCAAAGCGGACTGCATGCGCTTGCCCATGCCTGCTGCAAGTATCACTACGTTCATAGGTGCCAGTTCAAGAAGAGTTAATCAATACGAAAGTTTAACATGGCCTTTCCTGCTACCCGAATACTCTGGCGTTATGCCTGTGGATTACTGCTGATGCTGGCGCTGGGCGCCTGCAGCTCGTTGCGGCTGGCTTACAACCATGGCGATACCTTGATCTACTGGTGGCTGGACGGCTATGTCGATCTGGACCGCGAGCAGAAAAGCTGGGTCAAAAAGGATATCGATCAGCTATTCCAGTGGCACCGCAGCACCCAGTTGCAGGATTACGCGCTGCTGCTGCAAGTCAGCCAGCAGCAGCACCTGAATAACCCCACCGATACGGCCCGGCTGCGCGCCAGCTGGGGTGAAATACGCCAGCGCAGCCGCGTGCTGATGCTGCATGCAGTGCCGCAACTGGCCGATCTGCTACGCTCGCTGCGGCCGGAACAGATCACAGCGCTGGAGAAAAAATTCACCGCCAACAATGCCGAATTCCGGCAGAAATACATGAAGGGCGATCTGGAAGCCCAGCAGAAAGTGCGTTACCAGCAGGCACTGGACCAGTTCGAACTGTGGTTTGGCGACTTCAGCCGGTCCCAGGAAGCGCAAATCCGCCGCTACTCCGATCAACGTCCGCTCATCAATGCCCAGATACTGGAAGACCGTGTGCGGCGCCAGCACGAAATCGTCGCACTGGCCCGTAAAATCCAGAAAGAAAAGCCCGACCGCGACAGCACCATGGAGTTGCTGCGCCAGCAGATCAACACCAGCTTCCAGCACATGGAGACGGGCGCCCGCGCACCCGAATTCGATGATTACGAAGAAGCCACGGCGCAAATGGTCTACAACGTGATCCAGCTCGCCACCCCGGCACAGAAAGCCCATGCCAACCACAAGATCCAGGGCTGGATACACGACCTGCGGGTGCTGGCGCAGGAAGGCCAGAGCGGCAGCCCCTGAAGCCCCATATGTTATAGTCGCGCCTGACAAACAATCACCTGCGTATCATCAGCGCAAGCGCCTGCATCATGCCTAGAAAGCCCACCAGCAAACCTGCCAAACCAGCCAAAGTCCCCGTCCATGGCCCGCAGCACAGCCATCAGGTGCGCATCATTGGCGGTAGCTGGAAACGCACACCCTTGCCCGTACTCAGTGCTTCCGGCCTGCGCCCGACGCCGGACCGCGTGCGCGAAACCGTGTTCAACTGGATCAACCACCAGCGCGATGCCAATTGGTCCAACGCCAGGGTGCTCGATCTGTTTGCCGGCAGCGGTGCACTGGGCTTCGAAGCGGCCAGCCGCGGCGCCCACAGTGTCACCATGGTCGATACTGTCACGCCTGTGATACAGCAGTTGGAAGCCATCAAGCAGAAACTCAAGGCCGAGAATGTCCAGATCATGCGTGGCGATGCACTGGCTGTGGCCCAGTCGGCCGCCAGCCGCGGCCAGCGCTATGATTTGATTTTCCTCGATCCGCCTTACCAACAGAGCTTTATCGAACGCGCTCTGCCGCTGTGCAGCAAACTGCTGGAGCAGGATGGACTGGTGTATGCTGAATCGGGCATTCCACTGGAATTTGCCGATGACGCCACGCCTGAATGGATGGCCGGCTGGGAAGTTATCCGCGCCGATAAAGCGGGCATGGTGCATTTCCATTTACTAAAACGCAAGGTTTAACGGCCACGCCTGCCATAAACCGGCCGCCGAACTGCCCCAAATGTAGGCAGACGGCATTTTTCAGGCATAATGGCGCGTTCTAAATTGGTGCACTGCAAGGAGCCGACATGGTCGTAGCTGTTTATCCGGGAACTTTTGATCCGCTGACCCGTGGTCACGAGGATCTGGTGCGTCGCGCATCGGGTCTGTTCGACACGCTGGTGGTCGGGGTGGCCGATAGCCAGAGCAAAAAGCCCTTCTTTACGCTGGAAGAACGCCTGACCATCGCCAACGAAGTGCTGGGCCACTATCCGAATGTGAAAGTGCAGGGCTTTTCCGGCCTGCTCAAAGATTTCGTGCGCGAACATGATGCGCGCGTGATCGTGCGCGGCCTGCGCGCCGTGTCCGACTTCGAATACGAGTTCCAGATGGCGGGCATGAACCGCTACCTGCTGCCCGATGTCGAAACCATGTTCCTGACCCCATCGGATCAGTATCAATTTATCTCCGGCACCATCGTGCGCGAAATTGCCGTGCTCGGTGGCGATGTGTCCAAATTTGTTTTCCCTTCGGTCGACCGCTGGCTGCAAAAGAAAATTGCCGCCACCCGTGACCAGTAAGCAGCGAGTACTAGCATGGCCTTAATGATTACCGACGACTGTATCAATTGCGACGTTTGCGAGCCCGAGTGCCCGAACGATGCGATTTTCATGGGCGCCGAGATTTACCAGATCCACCCCGATAAATGCACCGAATGCGTGGGTCACTTCGACGAGCCCCAGTGCCAGCAAGTGTGTCCGGTCAGCTGCATCCCCTTCAATCCTGCCATGCGGGAAAGCAAAGAAGAACTGCAAGCCAAGTTCGAGCGCCTGCAGGCTGCCAAGGCCTGACAGGCCAGACCACCGTGCCGCAGCGGCCAAACGCGGCCGCGTGCGCTTTTCCCTGCGTGATGCCGCCTTAGCGGTGGTATATTCCGATCGAGTCCTGCCCGTCCTGTGCGCCGGCCCCACTACCTTTCGGAGACCTTATATGAAACGCAGAAATATCCTGAAAAGCCTGTTTGCCGCCACCATGCTGGCCGGCAGCTTCTGCCTGCCCGCGCTGGCCGCAGTCGAGGTAGCGGGCGTCAAGTTTGACGACAGCATCAAGGTTGCGGGCAGCGAGCTCAAACTGAATGGCGCCGGCGTGCGCACCAAAGTCATCTTCAAAGTCTATGCGGCCGGCCTGTATCTGACGGAAAAGAAAAGCAGTGTCGCCGATGTGCTGGCCACCAGCGGGCCGCGCCGCGTAGCCATTACCATGCTGCGCGAAGTCAGCTCGGAAGATTTCGGCAAAGCCTTCATGGACGGTCTGAACAACAACACCGACAAGAACGAGCGCACCCGCATCCTGCCGCAAACCATGAAGTTCGGTGAAGTGTTTGCCCAGATTCCGGCCCTGAAAAAGGGCGACCAGCTGACGCTGGACTGGACCCCGGGCGAGGGCACCCAGTGCTATCTGAACGGGAAGAAAATCGGTGAACTGATGCCCGACGTAGCGTTCTACAACGCTGTGCTACGCATCTGGCTGGGCGAACATCCGGTCGATAGCGACCTGAAGCCAGCGCTGTTAGGCGGGAAGTAAGTACCTACTTAGACGCGCGAAGCAATCGCGCGCAGTTCAGCCACGTGGCTGGGTTCGCCTTCGATGGAATTCAGCATACGCTTGAGCAGCATGGCGTCGCGCATCTGGCGACGCTGGAGCTGCTCTTCCTTGCTCAGTTTCGGGCGCACCAGCAGCATGGCCGCACGGCACAGCCCCATCAGCAGAGGTTTGAACAGCAGCAGCACGGCGCACACAGCACCGCTGACCAGCGCCAGCTCACCTGCGCTAATCAAGGAGATATTTTGTACAGCGGAAATCAGGGTAGACATGTGGTTACAAGGCATTTAGAATCAGGCGGTACTATAGTGCAGTGCAACATAAGTAGCCAATTTACTTCCCCGATAACAATTATTCATTTGGTGAATGGAATGTCGTATCATTGATAAAAAATGATATTTCTTTACCATTTCACGACCTGAGCCACGACTGAGCTGCCATGAGCTTCCTGACGCTAGACTTGAACCTGTTACGCGTCTTTGACGCCGTGATGACCGAGCAAAATCTGACCCGCGCGGCCGGCCATCTGGCCATGACGCAACCGGCCGTCTCCAACGCCATCAAGCGCCTGCGTGAAAGTCTGGGCGACGAATTACTGATCCGCACCGCCTACGGCGTGAAGCCCACGCCGCGCGCCGAATCGCTGTGGCCATCCGTGCGCAGTGCGCTGGCCAGTCTGGAAGCGGCCGTCGCACCGGAAACCTTCGACGTCTCGGCCGCCCACGCCACCTTCCGCATGGCCATGGCCGATGCCACGGCAGCCTTCTGGCTGCCGGCGCTGATGCGCTCGATCGAAAACGAAGCACCGGGCGTGAATGTGCGCATGGTGCCGCTGACCACGCGTGAACCGCGCCCCATGCTGTTGCGTGGCGATATCGATCTGGCAGTAGGTTTCTTCCCCGGCGTAGCCGCCCAGCTGTCGTATGAAACAGGTTCGCCTATCCGCCACGAACGGCTGTATTCGGGCCATTATGTGTGCGTGATGCGGCGCGACCACCCCTTATCCAAAGTCGACCTGACGCTGGATAACTATTGCGCGGCGAATCACCTGCTGGTGAGTTTCTCCGGCCGCGCCCACGGCCTGGTGGATGAAGCACTGGCGCAGATCCAGCGCGAACGCCGCATCCTGCTGACGGTGAACCAGTTCTTCACGGCCGGACGGGTGGTGGCCAACTCCGACCTGATTACCGTGCTGCCGCGCCATCTGATCGCCTCGACGGGCATGACGGATGCGCTGATTTCCAAGGAATTGCCATTCCAGCTACCGGCCGTGCACCTCGACATGCTGTGGCACGAGCGCGATGCGCGCAGCCCGGCCCACAAATGGCTGCGCCGCCACCTGGAAGGCATGAACAGCGTGGCCCAGCGCACGGCGCCCGGTACGGCACCGCGTAGCGATACGTATTAAACTCCGGCCGCCACCGCGTCCTAGCTGTGGCTGGAGCGGTAGCCCACGCGGAAGCCGCCCCAGTGGCGGCCATTCACATAGATCGGCACGGACAAATCGTGCATCACTTCGCCCGTATCGCGTTTGTAAGTCTGTAGCAAAAATGGCTGGGTGTTGCTGCCGCAACGCTTGCCGGTACGGTCGCTAAAGATCCGCTTGGTACGGTTATTCACCATATCGATCTCGTAATTGCCCGTCAGCGGCTGCGAGAATTTGCGGTTATGGGTGGGGAAATAGCCATTGTTATCCACCGCACCCGCGTATGCCAGTTGCGGCATGGCTTCCAGCACCGCTTCCTGCAGCGACGGCAGCACGCGGTCGGTAAAGTCGTCGAAACGCGACTTATGTTTTTGCGGATTGGTGTCAGGGATGGGTGTGTAACGGCGGTCGAACAAGGCTTCCTGACTGATCTGGCCACTGCTGATGGCCGATTCAAACAACCGTCCTATATCGCGCGCAGCCTGCTGGGCGACTATGCGGATCGGATCGTGCGAGCTTTCGATGGACGATACGCTGAGTGCGCGGGTAATCACTTCGGCCCGTTCCGCCAGAGCCTGGGCCGAACCGGCCGCGCGCGGCAGTTGCTGCTCGGTCGAGTGCAGACTATCGCGGATGCTGCCCACCCCTTGCGCAATGATTTCACTGGTATCCACATGCTCGCGCGCGGCATGGGCGATCTGGCCTATCTGCTGCTCCGATACGCCGGACGACTGTTCTATATTGCTCAGCAATCCATGCACGGTTTCCACGTTGCCAGCCGCCACGCTCACACTCTGGGCCAGCGTAGTCATGCCGCTGGCGGCCTGCTCGGCCTGCTGATTAATTTCGCGCACCATGGCACTGATTTCATCCGTGGCTTCCTTGGTCCGGAAAGCCAGCTGGCGCACTTCATTGGCGACCACGGCAAATCCCCGCCCCTGTTCGCCGGCGCGTGCTGCTTCGATTGCCGCGTTCAGTGCCAGCAGATTGGTACGGGCGGAAATTTCGCTGATGGCTTCAGTAAAACTGTAGATTTTGCGCGCATTACTCTGCAGGCTGGCCATCATGGCCGCTGCGGTCTGGGCTTCCGAACGTGCCGCCTTGATACGCTGCAAGCCCAGATCCGCTTCATTGCGGCCTGCCACCGTTTCGCCCTTGACCTGCGCTGCGATGCGGGCGGCCTGTTCGGCATTGGCGGCAATCAGGCTGGACGCTTCAAGATTTTCTGTGGCGCGATCAGCAATATCGGCGCTGGTGCCGACGTCGAGCGCCACTTTGGCTTTGACGGAGTCGACAAAGAACGAGGTTTCCGCAGCGCCTATCATGATGGCGTCGATCTCATCGCCTACCACATGGGCAAAGCGGCGCGCGCCGTCCTCGCTGTGCTGGCGCGTGGTTTGCCAGCGGATCAGCAGTGCAGCAGCGAGTGCAGCAGGGAAGCTCAACCCTGCTGTGGCCAGCAGGGATAACTGGCTATCTGCTAGCCAGCTCACAACAAGAGCGATCACCGTACCGAGCAGCGTTGCCGCGCCCAGCCAAAGTCCCCTGAACAGCCAAGGCTGCTGTAAAAGCTTCATCTGTCTCCCCCGTTAAGGTGTACAGCGGGAGAACGGTGTAAATTTCGTTCTTCGCTGCTATTTTATAGGCAACTTGGTGGTATTCTTCACCTCTTCCATAACGGCGTAAGTGTGGGTTTCACGTACGCCTTTCTGGAGCAGGGTTTTGCCAAGGAATTCACGGTACGCCGCCATGTCCTTGACGCGGGCTTTAACCAAGTAATCAAAACCGCCAGCAACCATGTGGCATTCTAATACTTCTGGTATCAGCTGAACGCTATGTTTGAAGGCATCGAAGACTTCTGGAGTCGTGCGATCGAGCACTACCTCTATGAAAACGAGCAAGGAAACGTCCAGTAACTGGGGATTGAGCTGGGCCGTGTAACCCATGATGTAGCCGGATTCGTGCAGTTTGCGCACACGTTCCAGGCAGGCTGCTGGTGACAAGTTCACCCGCGCAGCCAGTTCTACGTTGCTGATGCGGCCATCGCTCTGCAATTCCATCAAGATTTTTTTACTGATCTTGTCTAGCATTTCCGGGGACTCCAAAATTAATATTATTTGGTTAAATTGTCTCACTAAAAACAATCTATTGCTAGCCCCTTGTAATACCAGAATTAATCCAGAAGAAATCGCTTTACAATCGAATCATCAGCAGTTCACTTCGAAACACGCTCGCCAGCACCCGCCGGTCGAGCGTTTTTTCTAATGTACGGCGCCAAAATTTCTTACTGAAAGTTATTCCATGTCCGCTGCCATCAGCCCCCGTTTTACCCCGTTCTCCGCGCTACAGGACGAGATCCTGCGCGATCCAATTCCCCTGCGTGCCGCTGTGACCGCTGCCTACCGGCGCGACGAAGTCAGCGCCGTGCAATGGCTGCTGGAACAAATAACCAAGAATGACGATGCCACGCTGAAGCAGTCGCAACAGCTCGCGCATAAACTGGTCAGCTCGGTGCGCGCGCAGCGCACGCGCGCCTCCGGTGTGGATGCGCTGATGCACGAGTTTTCGCTGTCGTCGGAAGAAGGCGTGGCACTGATGTGTCTGGCCGAAGCACTGTTGCGTATTCCCGACAATGCCACGGCCGACCGGTTGATCGCCGACAAGATCAGCAAGGGCGATTGGCGCAAGCATCTGGGCGAATCGCCTTCGCTGTTCGTCAATGCCGCCACCTGGGGTCTGCTAATCACGGGCAAACTGGTCAGCACCAGCAGCGAAAACGGTCTGGGCTCGGCCCTAACCAAGCTGATTTCCAAGGGCGGCGAACCACTGATCCGCAAAGGTGTAGATCTGGCCATGCGCATGCTGGGCAACCAGTTCGTCACGGGCCAGACCATCGACGAAGCCATCAAGAACGGCCAGGCCAATGAAGCGCGCGGCTACCGCTATTCCTACGACATGCTGGGTGAAGCGGCGCTGACGGAAGCGGACGCGAAAAACTATTACGCTTCCTACGAAACCGCCATCCACGCCATCGGTAAAGCCTCGAATGGGCGCGGCATCAAAAACGGCCCCGGCATTTCCGTCAAACTGTCGGCACTGCACCCCCGCTACAGCCGCGCCCAGCGCCAGCGCGTCATGGAAGAACTGCTGCCGCGCGTGCGTGCACTGGTGCTGCTGGCCAAGCAGTACAACATCGGCCTGAACATCGATGCCGAAGAAGCCGATCGTCTGGAACTCTCGCTCGATCTGATGGAAGCACTGGCACATGATCCGGCCCTGGCCGGTTTCGAAGGCATAGGCTTTGTGGTGCAGGCTTACCAGAAACGCTGCCCGTTCGTGATCGATTACCTGATCGATCTGGCTAAGCGCAGCGGCCGCAAATTCATGGTGCGTCTGGTCAAAGGCGCGTACTGGGATGCGGAAATCAAACGCGCCCAGGTGGATGGCATGAGCGGCTATCCGGTCTACACGCGCAAGGTTTACACCGACGTGTCGTATCTGGTCTGCGCACAGAAGCTGCTGGGCGCGACCAGCGTAATCTATCCGCAGTTCGCTACCCACAATGCGCAAACGCTGTCGACCATCTACACCTGGGCCAAGCGCGATGGCGTGACCGACTACGAATTCCAGTGCCTGCACGGCATGGGCGAATCGCTGTACGACCAGGTGGTAGGCAAGGACAATCTGGATAAGGCTTGCCGTATTTACGCGCCAGTCGGCACCCACGAAACGCTGTTGGCCTATCTGGTACGCCGTCTGCTGGAAAACGGTGCCAACTCGTCCTTCGTCAACCAGATCGTCGATGAAGCAATACCCGTCGAATCGCTGATCAAGGATCCCGTTGCGCTGGCACGCGAGCAGGGTGGCCAGCCGCACCGCGGCATTCCGCTGCCACTCGATATGTTTGGCACGGAACGTAAAAACTCGTCCGGCTTCGATCTGGCCAATGAAAATGTGCTGCGCCGTGTTGCCGCCGAACTGGCCGAACCACGTAGCTGGTACGCCACGCCGCTGCTGGCCGGCGGTGTCAGCGCCGGCCAGCCGGTACAGAACGTCACCAATCCGGCCCAGCGCAGCGATGTGGTAGGCCAACTGGTAGAAGCCAGCGCAGCCGATGTGGAAACGGCGCTGGCCAGCGCCAGCCAGTACGCCATGGACTGGCAGGTAACTGAACCAGCCATCCGCGCGGCAGCACTGGAGCGCGCCGCCGAGCTGTTCGAAACCAATGCCATGGAGCTGATGACACTGGCGATTCGCGAAGCAGGCAAATCGCTGCCGAACGCCATCGCCGAACTGCGCGAAGCGGTCGATTTCCTGCGTTATTACGCGCAGGAAGTGCGCGGCGGCACGAATACGCTGGCACTGGGCCCCGTCACCTGTATCAGTCCGTGGAACTTCCCGCTGGCGATTTTCACGGGTCAGGTTGCCGCTTCGCTGGCCGCCGGCAACGTGGTGCTGGCCAAACCGGCCGAACAGACGCCGCTGATCGCCCACCGTGCCGTAGAACTGCTGCACGAAGCCGGCATTCCGCGCGCCGCCCTGCAATTCCTGCCCGGCCGCGGCGAAGTGGTTGGTGCAGCGCTGACGGCTGATAGCCGCATCAAAGGCGTGATCTTCACCGGCTCGACCGAAGTAGCTCAGCTAATCAACCGCACGCTGGCCAAACGCGCCGTCAGCGAAAACATCGACATTCCGCTGATCGCCGAAACGGGTGGCCAGAACGCCATGATCGTGGATTCCTCGGCATTGCCCGAACAGGTAGTGCAAGATGCAATTTCGTCGGCCTTCGATAGCGCCGGCCAGCGCTGCTCGGCGCTGCGCGTGCTGTTCCTGCAAGAAGATATCGCCGACAAGACCATCAAAATGCTCAAAGGCGCCATGCAGGAACTGAATGTGGGCAGCCCTGATCGTCTGGTGACCGATATCGGCCCCGTGATCGATGCGGAAGCCCAGCAGAATCTGCTTTCGCACATCAACAAGCTGAAAGCTACGGCCCTCACTTATTTCTCGCTCGATCTGCCGGCCCATGTTACGTCGGCCGGCACCTTCGTGCCGCCTACGGTGCTGGAAATCCGCTCGCTGGAAGAACTCACGCAGGAAGTTTTCGGCCCTGTGCTGCACGTGATCCGTTACAAGCGCGCCGATCTGCCCAAGCTGGTCGACCAGATCAATGGCAGCGGCTTCGGCCTGACGCTGGGCGTGCATTCACGCATCGATGAAACCATCGACTACATCACCAGCCGCGCGCATGTGGGCAATATCTACGTGAACCGTAACATTGTGGGCGCCGTCGTCGGCGTTCAGCCCTTCGGTGGTGAAGGCAAATCAGGCACGGGCCCGAAAGCAGGCGGTCCGCTCTACCTGAAACGTCTGCAACGCGATGCCTTTACCAACCCCGCCAGCCACGCTAGCGGCGTCAGCGATTCGCCAGCGCTCGATACGTTCAAAGCCTGGGCCAGCACCCATGGCCACGACCATCTGGCCCAACTGGCAGAAGCCTATGGCCGCCAGACGCAACTGGGGCAACTAACGCTGTTGCCAGGCCCTACGGGCGAGCGCAATACATTGGCACTGGTGGCCCGTGGCGCGATCGCCTGTGCCGCTACCAGCCAGCCCGTACTGCTCAACCAGCTGGCCGCTACGCTGGCGACCGGCAATATCGCGCTGATGAGCACGGAAACGGCGCAATTTCTGCCTCACGACCTGCCAGCGGCTGTCAAAGACCGGATACAGGTGATTGCCCAGCTCGATCACTTCGATGCCGAGTTCCAGATCGCCCTGGTGGAATCAGCGCTGACGGCCAGCCTGCGCAGCCGTCTGGCGGCCCGTGAGGGCGCGCTGGTAGGCGTGATCGACACCAATGCTAACGATGCCATCCCTCTGTGGCGTCTGCTGGCCGAGCGTGCCCTGTGCGTCAACACCACTGCAGCGGGCGGCAATGCCAGCCTGATGACGCTGGACGCATAAACCCGCCGCTGAATAGACCGATTACCTGTTGCTGTCTTAAGGCCGGAAGAAATTCCGGCCTTTTTTTTATGCTCTTGCTTTGCAGAAGTTTTCGATGATGTCGTAGGCGTAGCGCGAAGCGACGGTTTTCACAAAACGCATGAAATCGACGGCTGCATCATCATTGGCGTTGTCGGATATGGTGCGGATCACGGCAAACGGGATACCGAGCTCGAAACACACCTGCGCCACGGCGGCGCCTTCCATTTCCACTGCCAGAATATCGGGTAACGCGGCTTTCAAAGCTTCGATCTGGTGACGTTTGCCGATAAATTGATCACCGCTGGCGATCAGGCCGCGATGCACGCGGCCAGTTTTTTGCGCGGCAGCGGCTAATCGCTCCGTCAGCGCACGGTCGCTGGCAAACCGGGTTAAGCCCGTTAAAGGGATTTCAAAGCGGGGAAACAATGGGCTGGCATCGAAATCATGCTGGATCAGATCTTCCGCCACAACGATATCGCCTACATGGACGTTTTTATCCCCGCTACCGGCGACGCCGGTAAAGATGATGTGGGTAACTTCGAACTTTTCCACAAGGATGGCAGCTGTCATGGCTGCGGCAACCTTGCCTATACGCGATAAAACGCACACAGCGTCGATTTCCCACAGTTTTCCGGCTGTGTACTCACGCATGCCGTGAAAACGCTTGGCGGGGCTTTCCATGGCTTCTATCAAGCCATGCTGTTCTTCGGCCAATGCACTGATGATGCCTAAACGCATACTTTTTTCCCTAAAGACTGTGGATCAATCACGATTTTTCCACAGTCGAGTGCTTAAAACGGTGCATTTTAAGGCGTTTCTTATGGCTTAGTGGCGATACCGATAGCGAGCAGGGCTCCAAATTTCACGCAAAGTTCGCGTTTTCGCGGTTTAGTAGTTTACAAAAGTTTTATATAAAAATAGTAGTAGTAGTAAACGTATAAGTAGCTGTGGATAAGTCTTGTATACGTTTACAAATCATTTGTTTACGCGAAAGATAAGGATCTGCATAAGCGCTGTACCATTTCAGGAGCAATTCTGTATAAAATGCGGCCGTTTGGAAAACTTTGTCCTTACTCACAACTCGTCCTGTGGATATTCAGCGAGTTATGCACAGACGCTTAGCCGTTTTTCAGTTTTTCCTCCAGTTCGGTACCTGAAATAGGGCGGGAAAACAGATATCCCTGCCCCAGATCGCAACCGGCCTGCTGCAAAATCGCCAGTTGTTCCGGTGTTTCTATGCCTTCGGCGATGACTTTGATATCCAGCTTGTGCGCCATCACGATAATGGCTTCCCACAAGGCATGGCCAGACCGTTCATGGCTGATATCCGTGATCAGTGTCCGATCCAGTTTGATGTAATCGACATTGAAACGCTTGAGGAAGGCAACCGAGCAATAACCGGTACCGAAATCATCGAGAGAAATCTGCATATGGGCTTGCTGGAAGGCGGCCAGCCGCTGGGCGACCTGATAGGTACTATCGAGCAGCAGGTTTTCCGTCACTTCGATGATGATGTTTTCCGCTGGAACCTCCAGTTCACGCAAGAGCTCCAGCCAGCTCTGGTAGTTGCTGCCGTTTTCACGGAATTGCCAGGCTGATTTGTTGACGCCAATCTGGAAGTCTTGATGGCCTGCCTGTCGTAGGCGCTGCAGTTCGCGTGCTGTCTGCTGGAAAACCCAGTCACCGATTTCGACGATCATGCCGCTACTTTCGGCTATGCTGATGAATTCTGCCGGATTGAGCAGGCCCCGTTCCGGATGTTCCCAGCGCACCAGTGCTTCCGCTTTGCAGATTTTCCCCGTCTGCAGATCGACGATGGGCTGGAACAGTATGCGCAATTCATTGCGTGCCACGGTTTCTCGCAGTTCGCCGATCAATTCCATCCTGACTCGCGTAGCTTCCTGCATATAGGGTGCGAAATAATGGAAGCGGTTACGGCCTTCATGTTTGGCGATGTACATTGCCTGATCAGCATTTTTGATTAAAGTTTCAGCATCCTTGCCATCTTCAGGGTAGAGCGTGATGCCTATGCTGCTGGAAACATGGGCCGTATGTTCGTCCAGTTCGAACGGCGTGCTCATCTGACGCAGAATTTCCTGGGCTATCCGCGCTACATCGCTGGCGTTACGCAACTCGCTGAGGATGATGGTGAATTCATCGCCACCCAGACGGGAAACGATATCGGTGCCACGTACGCAGGAAGTCAGACGCTGTGCTACTTTTTTCAGCAACAAATCACCCTGATCGTGGCCCAGCGTGTCATTGACTTGCTTGAAATGGTCCACGTCGAGGAATACCAGCGCCATCGGCAGCTTAGAGCGATCAGTTTTCTTCATTTCCTGGCGCAGATGCTCATGGAACATGCGTCGGTTCGACAAGCTAGTCAGGGCATCGAAATTGGCCTGGCGCCAGATCAGCTCTTCTGACGCCTTTTTCTTGGTGATATCTCTTAACAGCGCTACATGCCGGATGGGATTTCCCAATTCATCAAATACCGTGTTGACCCGCATCGAAACGAGGAAAGTATCGCCCTCTTTGTGCTGTTGCCAGATTTCACCTTCCCATTCGCCGTGCTCGAGGATGGATTCATACATGCGGTCGAATACGCTTTGTTCCTGCTGGCCAGCAGCCAGCTCGTAGCCGCGATGGTCGATCAAGTCTTTTTCCAGATAGCCGTATAGCAGAGAAAAGGCTGGATTGACGGTTAGAATTTTGCCTTCCACATCCGTCACCATCATGGCTTCGCTGCTATTCTGGAATAGCAGGGCGGCAAGTCGCATGGATTCTTCGTTGGCGCGAAGTTTTTTCTCCATTTCACTGCTGGCCACGTACAGCGCGCGGTAGCGCTGTTCGCGTTCTTCTTGCCGGCGGTAAGTACGCAAAGAAAAATGACCGGCACCTATCATCAGCAATAAAAGAACCGTCAGTCCCGCACCGGCGATTAGATAATTCTGTTGCAGTATGCGGTTAGCTTCCGCGTCATTACTTCCCACCACAATAATCAACGGCATATCGTCGAGCGCTCGATAGCTATAGACCCGTTGCAAGCCATCGATGGTACTGACATCACGATAGGTTCCCGTACTACTGCGCTGCAACGATTCGAATAATCGGCTAGGCGATAGATTACGTCCAAAGGACGAGATGAAATTGGGCACGCGCACGATAATTTTGCCTTGGCCATGGATCAGGGCGATCACGATGTCCGTATCAAAACGCGAATTTTCAAATACCGTCACAAAGCGTTCGATATTTATGGGAGCGACTATCACCCCCAGAAACTCGCCTTGGTCGTTTTCCACTCGCCGGCTCAGAAACAACATGGGGATTTTTTTGATCGGCGTCAGTATCGGTTCACCGATGTAGAGACGACCGTGCATATTGCTATCCAGATGGACTTTAAAAAAGTCTTTGTCCTGGTACTGCATATGGGCCAATTTGCTGCCATCGGAAGAAGCAATGCTGTTGCCGTGGTTATCCAGAAAAATGATGGTGTAGTCGCCTCTGAAATTGGCGTTATGGGAAGACAGCAATTCCGACATGGTGGCGCTGGAGCGACTTTGCTGGCGTGTCAGTACCTTGATGGCACTGGAAAAACTGAGCAGAGAGAGGTCGACCGACTGGATGGAATACAGCACATGGGCTTCCATCGCCTTGGCGTAGTGTTCAGTTTGGCTGCGAACAGCATGTTCGCGTTCGTTGTAGCTGGTGCGGAACTGGGAAATGACGACGGCGATAGCCAGTATTGCCATCAAAAACAGGCCAGTCAGCAAGCGTCGCCGGAATTTCAAATAGCCGGACGACCGTGGATTGTTGCGCAATTCAGGCAAGTCATCTCCGGCAAAGGCTTTGTTGCTTTACGAAATGTGACTAACGCTATTTATACCGAATTCTTATTTCGTAGTCATGGAATTTTTTCGCTGTTGGGTAGTGTCGCCTGCGGCTTTTGCGGTTATGGTTTACTTTAAAGATGTATACATAAAAAATAGTAGTAGTTGTTAAC
Source organism: Pseudoduganella danionis (assembly GCF_009720775.1). GTDB lineage: Bacteria > Pseudomonadota > Gammaproteobacteria > Burkholderiales > Burkholderiaceae_D > Rugamonas > Rugamonas danionis. The sequence goes on along the minus strand of NZ_WNKW01000004.1, from coordinate 253,181 downwards.
GCAGACACTATTCTGTGGATAAGTCTTGATTTTGGATTAGAATCAGCTGTTTACGAGCTGCATAAGCAGGCGAGCAAGCCGTGTATGAGCAGAGAACTGTTTTGGGATAAGAAAAAGCCTGTCCCAAATAATTTTGTTTACTCACATTTGGTGCCTGTGGATATCCAAACACTTATCCACAGAAGATTTCGCCGCAAAAGTGAGAAATCTGATGAAGCTCGCAACAGTTTTTCCCCATCCCATAGTCCAAGGGCCCACTGCAGGTGGTTGTAATACGCCTGCGCAAGTAGCTGCCGTATCCAATGCGGGGGCACTGGGCAGTCTGGCCTGTTCCTTACTGAGTCCCGACGCTATCCGTAGTCAGACAGAGCAGATTCGTGCACTGACAGACCGGCCGTTTTGCCTGAATTTCTTTGTGCTGGAAACACCGCAACCGGATCCGGCGCAAGTGGCGCAAGCCGCCGAATATTTACGGCCCGTATGGTCAGCACTGGGCTGGACGGAATTGCCCACTCCGGCCAAATGGTGCGAAGATTTTGCCGCCCAGTTTGAAACCTTGCTGGCTTTGCGGCCTGCGGTGGCAAGCTTTACTTTCGGGATTTTGAGCGAAGAACAGATCAAAAGGCTCCATGATGCGGGCATCTTGGTGGTGGGAACCATTACCCATGTGGCCGAGGCGCTCGCTTGGCAGGAACGCGGCGCCGATGCGGTGATTGCTTCGGGCATCGAAGCGGGCGGCCATCGCGGCACTTTCATAGGCCGGCAAGAAGATGCCCAGCTGGGCATAGACCAGTTGCTGCCTGAGGTCGTGGCTGCAGTGAACATTCCTGTGATTGCTGCCGGCGGCTTTATGACGGGTGTCGATATTCAACGGGCACTGCGGGCTGGTGCACAGGCGGTGCAGATGGGCACGGCGTTTCTGACCTGTAGCGAATCTGCCATACCGGCCATCTACAAACAGCGCCTGCTTGATGCAGGTGATCATCCTACCCGTTTGACCCGCAGTTTTTCTGGCCGCTACGCACGCGGTCTGGACAACCGTTTCATGCAGGTGATGGCGTCGCATGAACTGCAAGTACCGCCTTACCCTATCCAGAATGCGCTGACGGGTGCGATCCGTGCCGAGGCAGCCCGACGCGGCGAGACGGAATGGATGTCGCTGTGGTGCGGCACGGGCGTAGCGCGCATCCGCAGCCTGCCCGCTGCACAATTAATCAGCACTTTACTGGCGGAGATTGCTGCCGCCTGACCGGAATACAAAAAATACGACGCTGGAAGGAGACGCTTTGGATTCTGCAGGTACGTACGATTACATCATCATCGGTGCCGGTTCTGCCGGCTGTGTGCTGGCCAACCGTCTGAGCGCCGACAGTAGCAAGCGCGTGCTGCTGCTGGAAGCAGGTGGCAAGGACGATTATCTGTGGATCCATATTCCTGTTGGCTATCTGCACTGCATTGATAATCCGCGTACCGACTGGCGCTACCGCACGGAAGCCGATGCGGGCCTGAATGGACGCAGCTTGCTATATCCGCGCGGTAAAGTCCTGGGCGGCTGTTCTTCCATCAATGGCATGATTTACATGCGTGGTCAGCGCGAAGACTATGAGCGCTGGGCCGAGCTGGCTGATGACGATAGCTGGCGCTGGTCGTCCGTGCTGGAACTGTTCAAGAAGAGTGAGGATTACCACGGCGGAGCGTCCGAACTGCACGGCGCTGGTGGTTTGTGGCGGGTGGAAAAACAGCGCTTGTCGTGGCAGGTGCTCGATGCTTTCCGTGATGCGGCGGAGCAGACGGGCATCGCCAAGGTCGATGATTTCAATCGTGGCGACAATGCCGGTTGCGGCTATTTCGAAGTCAATCAGCGGCGCGGCATACGCTGGAATACGGCCAAGGCCTTCCTCAAGCCGGCCATGGGGCGGCCGAATCTGACCATCATGACGGCGTGTCACGTGGAACGGCTGCAAATAGAAAATGAGGCGAGGGGAGCCGTGTGCCGCGGCGTGATTTTTACTTCGGGTGGCAGCCGCTACAGTGCTCAGGCGGCACAGGAGACCGTGCTGGCGGCTGGCGCCATCGGTACACCGCAGATACTCCAGTGTTCCGGCATCGGTGCGGCGGCCATGCTGCGCGAGCTCGATATCAAACCGCAGCTCGATCTACCGGGCGTGGGTGAAAATCTGCAAGACCATCTGCAGCTGCGCATGATATTCAAACTTGGTGGCAAAGCCCGCACGCTCAATACCATGGCGGCCACGGCGTGGGGCAAGTTCTGCATCGGCCTCGAATATGCGCTGTTCCAGAGCGGGCCGATGTCTATGGCGCCTTCCCAACTGGGCGCGTTTGCCCGTTCCGATGCCAGCCAGGCTACGCCGAATCTGCAATACCACGTGCAGCCGCTGTCGCTGGAAAAATTCGGTGATCCCTTGCACGCTTTCCCTGCGTTTACGGCCAGCGTGTGCAATCTGCGCCCGACGGCACGCGGCCATGTGCGCGTTGCCAGTGCCGATAGTTATGCCGCACCGAAAATCGCCCCACAATATCTAAGCACGCCGGAAGACCGCAAAGTGGCGGCCGATGCGCTGGCACTGACGCGCCGCATTGTGGCCGCGCCCGCCATGCAGCAGTACACGCCGGAAGAATACAAACCCGGTGTGGCATACCAGACGGAACAGGAGTTAGCTGAGGCCGCTGGCAATATCGGCACAACGATTTTTCATCCGGTGGGCACCTGCAAAATGGGGCGGCGCGATGACCCGATGGCCGTAGTCGATAGCACTTTGCGTGTAATCGGGGTACAGAATTTGCGCGTGGCCGACGCTTCCATCATGCCTTTTATTACCTCGGGCAATACCAATTCCCCTACCGTGATGATTGCCGAGAAAGCCTCGGAGTTGATCATTTCGGGCCGGAAATGAATCGTCGCGTACGCTAGGTTTAGATCAAAAGTTAACCGTAGTTATACTGTATTGTTAGCCAATTTGTTACTGTGTATGATGAAAAAAAATAAGTAGTTTGAGAAAAAATTACTAGGAGACAGGATGTCTGGCTTTATTCTGGAGACCAAGCATCTGACCAAGGAATTCAAAGGATTCACTGCGGTCAATGATGTAAACCTGAAAGTACAGCGCGGCCACATCCACGCGCTGATCGGCCCCAACGGAGCCGGTAAAACCACGTGCTTCAATCTGCTGACTAAGTTTTTGGTACCTACTTCGGGCCAGATACTCTTCAACGGCAAGGACATCACGGCCGCCAAACCGGCCCAGATCGCCCGCATGGGCGTGATCCGTTCTTTCCAGATTTCAGCCGTTTTCCCTCACCTGACCGTGCTGCAGAATGTCCGCATCGGCCTGCAGCGCCAGCTCGGCAACAGTTTCAATTTCTGGCAGAGCGAACGTTCCCTGAATGCGCTCAATGACCGCGCCATGCAGTTGCTGGCCGATGTAGACCTGAGCGAGTTTGCCGACACGATTACGGTGGATATGCCCTATGGCCGCAAGCGTGCACTCGAAATTGCCACCACCCTGGCGATGGAACCGGAACTGATGCTGCTCGATGAACCGACTCAGGGCATGGGCCACGAAGATGTGCACCGCGTAACGGAACTGATCAAGAAAGTGTCGGCCGGGCGCACCATTTTGATGGTGGAGCACAATATGAAAGTGGTGTCCGGCATCTGCGACAAGATCTCCGTACTGCAGCGGGGCGCCATGCTGGCCGAAGGCAGTTACGCGGAAGTCTCCAGCAATGCGCAGGTGATGGAAGCCTATATGGGTACGGAAGCCACAGTGCTGGAAGGAGCGCACTGATGACGGCCGCACTGGAAATTTCCAAGCTTCATACCTGGTATGGCGAATCGCATATTCTGCATGATGTGAATCTGGTGGTGCAGCCCGGTGAAGTGGTTACGCTGCTGGGCCGCAATGGCGCCGGCCGTACCACCACGTTGCGCGCCATCATGGGTCTGACGGGGGCCCGCACGGGTTCCATCAAGATCAACGGCGTAGAAGCGCTGGGCCTGCCTACCCACAAGATTGCCCATCTGGGCGTGGGCTACTGCCCCGAAGAACGCGGCATCTTTTCCTCGCTGTCGACGGAAGAAAACCTGCTGCTGCCGCCGCAACTGGCGACGGGCGAAAAAGGCATGTCGGTGGACGAAATCTACGCCATGTTCCCCAATCTGGCCGAGCGCAAACATAGCCAGGGCACCCGATTGTCCGGTGGCGAACAGCAGATGCTGGCGGTGGCCCGCATCCTGCGTACGGGCGCACGTTTGCTGTTGCTCGACGAGATTTCGGAAGGTCTGGCTCCCGTCATTGTGCAGGGGCTGGCGCGCATGATTACCACCCTCAAAGCCAAGGGCTACACCATCGTGATGGTGGAACAGAATTTCCGGTTTGCTGCGCCGCTGGCGGACCGGTTCTATGTGATGGAACACGGTCAGATAGTCGAGACGTTTGTTGCATCGGAATTGAGCGCCAAGATGCCGGTACTGACCGAGCTACTGGGCGTCTAGGTAAATTCAGCAAATTAAGTAAGTGAAGCAGGTTCTGGTCTGTGTAAAACAATAAGCAAGCACACCTTTTTTAGAGACGGAGACACCATGAAACTCAAAGCCATCACCCTTGCAGCGACTGCTGCCTGCACTTTCGGCCTGTCCTTTGCCGCGCAGGCGCAGGTATCGGGCGACACCATCAAAATCGGTCTGATTACCGACATGTCCGGTCTGTATGCCGATATCGACGGTGCCGGTGGCGCCGAAGCCATCAAGATGGCGATAGCCGATGCAGGTGTCGTCATTGCCGGTAAAAAAGTCGAGTTCATTTCCGCCGACCACCAGAACAAGGCTGATATCGCCGCCTCCAAAGCACGCGAATGGTTCGACCAGCAGGGCGTGGACATGCTGGTTGGTGGCACCAACTCGGGCGCCAATCTGGCCATGGCCAAAGTGGCCGCCGAGAAGAAAAAAGTCTTCATTTCCATTGGTGCGGGTTCGGCCCGTCTGACTAATGAGGAGTGCACGCCTTACACCATCCACTACGCCTACGACACCATCGCGCTGGCACGCGGTACGGGCGGCGCGATTGTGAAGCAGGGCGGCAAGAACTGGTATTTCCTGACGGCTGACTATGCCTTCGGTGCCTCGCTGGAAAAAGATACGTCGGATGTGGTCAAGTCCTCGGGCGGTAAAGTGCTGGGCTCAGTCAAGCACCCGCTGTCGGCTTCCGACTTCTCGTCCTTCCTGCTGCAGGCCCAGTCCTCGGGCGCGCAGATACTGGGACTGGCCAATGCCGGTGGCGATGCCATCAATTCCATCAAGGCCGCCAACGAATTCGGCATCACCAAGAAAATGAAGCTGGCCGGTCTGCTGATCTTCATCAACGATATCCACTCGCTGGGCTTGAACATGACCCAGGGCATGTATCTGACCGACGGCTGGTACTGGGATGCGAATGCGGAAACCCGCGCCTGGTCGAAGCGCTATTTCGAGAAGATGAAGAAAGAGCCTTCGATGCTGCAGGCTGCCGACTACTCGGCCGCCTGCAACTACCTGAAAGCCGTGAAAGCCGTCGGTACGGATGACACGGAAAAAGTCATGGCCTACCTGAAAGCCAACAAGATCAACGACATGTTCGCCAAGAACGGCGTGATCCGTCCGGACGGCCGCATGGTGCACGATATGTATCTGATGGAAGTGAAGAAGCAGTCGGAATCGAAGTACCCATGGGACTACTACAAAGTGGTGGCCACCATACCGGGTGATCAGGCCTACGCCACCAAGGCGGAAACCAAATGCTCGCTGTGGAAATAAGCTGAGTTGTGCACAGGCCGGAGCGAGTCCGGCCGTTTCCCTGCTACACGCCTGCCCGTCCGGGCAGGCGATCTTTATATTGTGATCTCATGGAAATCTTCGGCGTTCCTTTGCCTGCGATGCTGAGCCAGTTACTACTGGGGCTCGTCAATGGCTCGTTCTACGCAATGCTGTCGCTCGGTCTGGCCGTGATTTTCGGCCTGCTGAACGTGATTAACTTTTCCCACGGCGCGCTGTACATGATGGGCGCGTTTCTGGCGTGGATGGGCATGGCGTATTTCGGCCTCAATTACTGGGTGATGCTGGTACTGGCGCCGCTGATCGTGGGCGTGTTCGGCATCATCATCGAAAAGACCATGCTGCGCTGGCTGTACAAGCTAGATCACCTGTATGGCCTGCTGCTGACCTTCGGCATTACCTTGCTGCTGGAAGGCGTGTTCCGCTCGTTCTACGGCGTTTCGGGCCAGCGTTTCGAAGTGCCGGAAGCACTGGCGGGAGCAACTGATCTCGGCTTCATGATGCTGCCCAATTACCGTGCCTGGGTGGTGCTGGCCTCGCTGGCCGTCTGTCTCGGTACCTGGTTCGTGATCGAAAAAACCAAGCTGGGCGCCTATCTGCGCGCCGGTACGGAAAACCCCAAGCTGGTGGAAGCCTTCGGCATCAATGTGCCGCTGATGGTCACCCTGACCTATGGCTTCGGCGTGGCACTGGCCGGTTTCGCCGGCGTGCTGGCCGCGCCTGTGATCCAGGTGCAGCCGCTGATGGGGCAGAACCTGATTATCGTGGTGTTCGCCGTGGTGGTGATCGGCGGCATGGGCTCGATTATCGGCTCCATCCTGACGGGGCTGGGGCTGGGCGTGATCGAAGGCCTGACCAAAGTGTTCTATCCCGAGTTTTCTTCGACCGTGGTATTTCTGGTGATGGTGATCGTGCTGCTGATCCGTCCTGCTGGCCTGTTCGGTAAAGAAAAATAAGAGGCCGACTATGCATAAGAAAATTGCTTATACCCTCGCACTACTGGTGGCGCTGCTGGCGCCGTTTATCGGCTATCCCGTGTTTCTGGCCAAGCTGTTGTGCTTCTCGCTGTTTGCCTGCGCCTTCAATCTGCTGATCGGCTATACGGGCTTGCTCTCGTTTGGTCACGCGGCCTTCTTCGGCGCCGCCGGCTATGTGGCGGGCAATGCGATGAAAGTCTGGGGCTGGCCCGTCGAGCTGGGTTTGCTGGCCGGTGTCGCCGCTGGCGCGCTGATCGGTCTGGTGATGGGCGCGCTGGCGATCCGCCGGCAGGGCATCTACTTCTCCATGATCACGCTGGCGCTGGCGCAGATGGTGTACTTCGGTGCACTGCGCGCCGGTGAGTTCACGGGCGGCGAAGATGGGCTGCAGGGTGTTCCACGTGGCAAGCTGTTCGGCGCTATCGATCTGGGCAACGATGTGGCGCTGTACTTCTTCGTGCTGGCCGTGTGCATACTCGCGTTTATGCTGATCGTGCGCACCATCCATTCGCCGTTCGGGCAGGTGCTGAAAGCTATCAAGGAAAACGAGCCGCGCGCCATTTCGCTCGGCTATGACGTGGACCGTTACAAGCTGCTGGCGTTTGTGCTGTCCGCTGCGCTGGCCGGGCTGGCCGGTGCGTCGAATATGCTGGTGCAGGGTTTTGAAACGCTGACCGATGTGCACTGGAGTATGTCGGGTCTGGTGATTCTGATGACGCTGGTAGGGGGCATGGGCACGCTGGCCGGTCCCGTGCTGGGCGCCATCATCATCATCGCTCTGGAAAACAAGCTGGGCGATCTGGGCATCGCGTTGGCTAGCCGCAGCGGCATCGAATGGTTTAACACGCTCGGTGAAGCGGTCAGCATGGTGACGGGCCTGATCTTCATTGCCTGCGTGCTGCTGTTCCGCCGCGGCATAGTGGGCGAAATTATTGCCCGCCTGCCGAATGGCAATAGCAAGAAAGCTGCATAGAGAAGCTGGACAGGGCTTCAGGCTTGATGCAGCACAGGCGCCGGACGAACAGTCCGGCGCTTTTTTTTCGTCCGGCGTACATTGGCAGTCCACCTTTTTTCTGCCGAGGTAGATATGTCGATCAGGACGATTGGGCTGGCGCTGACGGGCTGTGCGCTGGTCGCTTGCGGTGCACATCACCACCATGATGATGAACCTGAAGCGCTGAATCTGGCGCCTGTTTTTCTGGGCGCCATGACCTCGACCAGTTACGATGGCCAGAGCGACGATTTGCTGACCGCTGGGCTGGGCGCCGGCGGTCTGGCAGGGCCTACCCCTGCCTATGCCGATCCGGCGCGTCCTACGGCCTCTGAGCTGCGTCGTAACGCTATCTATGCCAACTACCGTGCCGTGCTCGATATCGCCGCCAATAGCGGCTATGGCACGCTGTACGGCCCGAATGTGGATGCGGCCGGGATAGCAGGCAGCGGCCAGGGGCTGGTGGCGGGAACGGAGTATCTGGCCTATGCCGATGACGGCAGCGGCCAGCAGAACGTCACGCTGATGGTGCAAGTGCCTGCCAGCTTCGATCCGGCCCAGCCCTGCATCGTGACGGCCACCTCCAGCGGTTCGCGTGGCGTGTATGGTGCCATCGGCAGCGCAGGCGAGTGGGGGCTGAAGAATCGCTGTGCCGTGGCGTACAGCGACAAGGGCAGCGGTACGGGGCTGTACACCTTCGACGACGACAGTGTGAACCTGCAGAACGGGGTGCGGGCAACGCGCCTGTCGGCAGGCAAGGCCGCCAGTTTTGTACCGGCGCTCGATGATGCGGCGCGTGCCGCCTACGCTGCGGCTTTCCCCGCGCGCATAGCGTTCAAGCATGCCCATTCGCAGCAGAATCCCGAAAAGGACTGGGGCAGGATGACGCTGCAGGCAGTGGAATTTGCTTTCTATGTGCTCAACGAAAAGTACGGCATGCTGGCGCGCGATGGCCAGCACCACCTGCAGCGCTTTTCTCCGAACAACACCATCACGATAGCCTCCAGCATATCCAATGGCGCCGGTGCAGCTTTGCGGGCGGCCGAACAGGATAGCAAGGGCTTGATCAGCGGTGTGGCGGTCAGCGAGCCGCAAGTGCAACCGGCTAGCACGGGCACTTACACGGTGCGGCAGGGCACTGCTGCCGTGAGCGGTTATGGCAAGGCGCTGTTTGATTATTCCACCTATGCGGCGCTGTATCAGCCCTGCATAGCCGCCTTGCCCGCGGCGCCCGGGCGGTGTACGGCGCTGGTAGCGAAAGGTTTGCTGGTTGGTGCCGATCTGGCTGCACAGCAGGCGGATGCCAGAGCACGTCTGAAAGCCTATGGCTGGTTAGCTGATTCCGATCCCCTGCAGGCTGCCCACGCAGGCACCAATGTGCTGGTGGCCGTGACTTACGCTTATGCTTATGGCAAGTTTTCCGTGACGGACAAGCTGTGCGGTTTTTCCTTCGCAGCGACGGATGCCAGCGGGATTCCGGTCGCCCTGACAGCCGCCCAGCGCGCCAGTAGTTTCGCCAGCCAGAACGGTATCGTCGGCAATGTGGTCTACGAAGATGCTGTAGGCGGCGCCCGGGCCTATCAGTTCGGTGTTTCGCCCAGCAGCAATCTGGCTGACCAGTCGCTTGATGGTTTTCTGTGTCTGCGCGCACTGGCTACGGGGGTAGACCCTGTGAGCGGTGCGGCGCTCAGCCCTGCACTGGCCGCACAGAGCGCACGGGTCAAGGCCGGCATGGCCGAGGTGCAGGCGAGCGGCGACCTGCATGGCAAGCCGGCCATCATCGTGCAGGGACGCAGCGATACGCTGATCCCCGTGAACTTTGCTTCGCGCGCCTATCTGGGTTTGAACGCGTCGGTGGAAGGGGCGAGCAGCCAGCTACGCTATGTCGAAGTGCTCAATGCCAACCACTTCGATTCCTTTAGCAACGCGCTGCCTGCGAATATCGTGCCGCTGCACGTGTATCTGTTCCGCGCACTCGATGCCATGCTGGCTCATCTGCGTAATCCGGCGCAGGCACTGCCGCCTTCACAGGTGGTGCGCACGCTGGTGCGTAGCGATAACAGTACGCCTATTACGTTGCTGAATGTACCCGCGCTGGCCACGGCGCCGCCGCTGGCGGACGCCATCATCGTCAGCGGCAATACCGTGACGGTGCCGGATTGAGCTAGCGTGCTGTCTCCGGCTGGCGCGGGGGCAGGCTCACAGTGCTGCGGCGTAGATGGCGCGCGCATCGGCGCGTTCAATGTTGCGCAGATTATTCCCCAGCAGCCTGGTCTGCAGCATGGCGTCGTCGGCCAGTTTGTCCAGATCTTGTTCCGTAATACCGACCTGCTGTAGCCGCCGTTCGATACCGGCAGAAGCCGCTAGTTGCTCCATTGCAACCACCAGCGCTTCGGCCCGCGCTTCCGTACTGCCGCTGGCCTGTGGCACCACCACCTCGGCCAGTTCGGCATACAGCGGCATGGCCACTGGCATATTGAAGCGCAGCACGTGGGGTAGCACGAGTGAATTGGACAGGCCGTGCGGCACATGGAAGTTGCCGCCTATGGGATAGGCCAGCGCATGGACGGCGGCCACTGGTGCATTCGAGAAGGCCTGCCCTGCCAGCATGGCACCCAGCAGCATGGCCTGACGGGCCACCAGATCGCGCCCGTGTTCGCAGACATGCAGCAGATTGGCCGACAGCAGGCTAAGCGCCTGTTTCGCCAGCATGTCCGACAGCGGATTCTTTTTATGGCGCGTGGTGTAGGCCTCGATGGCGTGCACCATGGCATCGATACCTGTCGCCGCCGTCACGGCGGGTGGCAATCCTAGCGTCAGCTCGGCATCGAGCAATGCAAGATCGGCATAGAGTTGCGGCGCGACGATGCCCATTTTTGTGGTAGCGCCCGTCGTCACGATGGCGATGTTGGTGACTTCCGAACCTGTGCCGGCCGTAGTGGGAATCTGCACCAGCGGTAGCCGGTGGCCGACCACATTGCCGATCCCGTAGATGGCACTAAGTGCTTGATCGCTATTGGCGAGCACGGCGATCAGCTTGGCCACATCCATGGAACTGCCACCGCCTATGCCGATGATGATATCGCTGCCAGCCACCCGTGCCACTTCCAGCGCATCGAGTATGGTCTTTTCTGGCGGGTCGGCGATGACTTCCGAATAGATCTCGCAGGTCAGACCTGCCGCCTTAACGCTGGCCACGGGCGCCTGCACCAGGCCGGTACGGAGAAAGCCGGCATCCGTGATGAACAGTGCACGGCGGGCGTGTGGGAAGTGCTGGCGAAGGTGGGCGCCTAGGTTGGCTGCAGCACCCGGTTCGGCAACGATGTGGGCGACGGTGCTGAAGGCAAACGGGGGGAATTCGGGCATGGGATTTCCTCGTTTAGCTGAGTTTTGGCAGACCGTTCTAGCTTACTCCATGTATGCGTGATCGGCATGAACGCGGTGAAATTTCTTCCGTACAATGTAGCCTTTGCCCAGATGGGGTAGTGCAGGATAGCTGAAGGTTCTTATGGTTGATTATCTGTTGTTGGGCGTGGCGGCATTCAGTGCCGGTCTGGTGGATGCAGTGGTGGGTGGCGGCGGGCTGATACAGTTGCCCACCATGTTTTCGGTGTTCCCCAATATGGCGCCGGCTACACTGATCGGGACCAACAAGCTGGCCAGTATTTTCGGTACTAGCGTTGCGGCGGTCAGCTATGCACGGCGGGTAACGATCGCCTGGTCGGTGGCGGCACCGGCGGCGATTGCGGCGCTGGTGTTTGCCTTCCTCGGCGCCTACACGGTGACGCAGGTGTCGGCCGAGTTCATGCGCCTGCTGCTGCCCGTCGTGCTGGTTGCCGTCGCGGCCTATACCTTCGCCCGCAAGGATTTCGGTTCGGTCCATGCACCCGTGCACAGCGGGACGAAGGAACAGACGCTGGCGCTGCTGGTTGGTTCCGGCATCGGCTTTTACGATGGCTTCTTCGGTCCCGGTACTGGCAGCTTTTTGGTGTTCCTGTTCGTACGCATCTTCGGCTTCGATTTTCTCGGCGCGTCGGCCGTGGCCAAGGTGGTCAATGTGGCCTGCAATTTCGCCGCGCTGATCTGGTTCGGCTACAGCGGCCACCTGATCTGGCAGTTGGGGCTGATGATGGCGGTCTGCCAGATCGCCGGTGCCTTCATTGGTTCGCGGTTGGCCATGAAGCATGGCAGCGGTTTTGTCCGGCAACTGTTCCTGATCGTGGTGTCCTTGCTGATTCTGAAAACGGGCTACGATGCATGGCTGAGGTGGTAGCGGCAGCACCCGACTGTTCCACGTGAAACAATATTGGCATCAGAGTGAGGGCACAGGACCACCATCCTGTGCCCTTTTTCATTGTTTCACGTGGAACAAAAACAGAAAAATTTGTGCCTAAAAAAGTCGCAGATGTAAAAAGACTCTATAATCTGACCTTGATCCCCACGCTTTAAAGCATTCCAACATGTTATTTCCTACTCAATTCGACGTCATCGTCGTCGGCGGTGGTCACGCCGGTACCGAGGCTGCGCTCGCTTCTGCCCGCATGGGACAGAAGACTTTGCTGCTCACGCACAATATCGAGACGCTGGGCCAGATGTCGTGCAACCCGTCCATTGGCGGTATCGGCAAGGGCCATCTGGTCAAAGAAGTCGACGCCATGGGCGGCGCTATGGCCATCGCAACCGATGAATCGGGCATCCAGTTCCGTATTCTGAACTCTTCCAAAGGCCCTGCTGTCCGCGCTACGCGCGCGCAGGCCGACCGTATTCTGTACAAGCAGGCCATCCGTTCGCGGCTGGAAAACCAGCCTAACCTGTGGCTGTTCCAGCAGGCTGTGGACGACCTGATGGTGGAGGGCGACCGCGTAGTCGGCGCCGTTACCCAGATCGGTCTGAAATTCCTCGCGCCGGCCGTGGTGCTGACGGCTGGTACTTTCCTCGACGGCAAAATCCACGTGGGCCTGCAGAACTACTCCGCTGGCCGTGCCGGCGATCCGCCAGCCATCTCGCTGTCGGCCCGTCTGAAGGAACTCAAGCTGCCGCAAGGCCGTCTGAAAACCGGTACGCCGCCGCGTATCGATGGCCGCAGTATCGACTTCGCTGCCATGACGGAGCAGCCCGGTGATCTCGATCCCGTGCCCGTGTTTTCCGTGATGGGCAATGCCGCTATGCACCCGCAGCAAATGCCTTGCTGGGTGACGCATACCAACACCCGCACGCACGACATCATCCGTGCCGGTCTCGATCGCAGCCCCATGTACACGGGCGTGATCGAAGGCGTGGGCCCGCGTTACTGCCCGTCCATCGAAGACAAAATCCACCGCTTCTCGGCCAAGGAATCGCACCAGATTTTCCTGGAACCGGAGGGCCTGACCACCAACGAGTTCTACCCGAACGGCATCTCTACCAGCCTGCCATTCGACGTGCAGATCGAACTGGTGCGCTCGATGAAGGGCATGGAAAACGCCCACATACTGCGTCCCGGCTATGCCATCGAATACGATTATTTCGACCCGCGTGGCTTGAAAGCTTCGCTCGAAACCAAGGCCATCAACGGTCTGTATTTCGCTGGCCAGATCAACGGCACCACCGGTTACGAAGAAGCGGCGGCGCAGGGTATGCTGGCCGGCATCAATGCCGCGCTGCAGACGCAGGGCCGCGAAGCCTGGACGCCGGCCCGTTCCGAAGCCTATCTGGGCGTGCTGGTGGATGATCTGGTTACGCAGGGCGTGCAGGAACCGTACCGCATGTTCACCAGCCGCGCCGAGTACCGCCTGAGTCTGCGCGAAGACAATGCCGACATGCGCCTGACGGAAATCGGTCGCAAACTCGGTTGCGTGGGCGATGCCCAGTGGCAGGCATTTGAAGAAAAACGCGAAGCCGTGGCGCGCGAACTCGAGCGTCTGCGCTCGACGTGGGTCAACCCGCGCATCCTCGCAGCGGCTGAATCGGAGCGTGTGATTGGTCAAGCCATCGAGCGTGAATACTCGCTGGCCGACCTGCTGCGCCGTCCCGGTGTGGACTATGACAAGCTGATGAGCCTGTCCGGCGTAGATGGCCGCGAACTGGCCGGCCCCGGTGTGACCGACGAAGCGGTGCGCGAACAGGTAGAAATCCAGCTCAAATATTCGGGCTATATCGACCGTCAGTTGCGCGAAGTAGAGCGCCACGAGCACTACGAAAACCTCAAGCTGCCGGAAGGTTTCAGCTATCTGGACATCACCGCGCTGTCGGTGGAAGTACGCCAGAAACTGCATGCCCAGCGCCCTGAAACGCTGGGTCAGGCATCGCGCATTTCCGGCGTGACGCCGGCTGCGATCTCGCTGCTGCTGGTGCATTTGAAGAAGACGGGCTATGGCGGCTTCATCGCCGAAGCCGATGCAAAGAAGGATGAGGCTGTTCAATGAAGGTGTTTGACCGCGCTGCAATAGCGGACGTTTTACAGCAGGGCATTACCGCGCTGGAGTTGAATCTGAACGAGGCACAGGTAGCCAAACTGCTCGATTATCTGGCCCTGCTGAACAAGTGGAACTCGGTGTACAACCTGACGTCGGTGCGTGATCCGATGCAGATGGTCACCCTGCATGTACTGGATTCGCTAGCCGCCGTGCCAGCGTTTGCCGGTGCGCAGAACGTGCTCGATGTAGGTGCCGGTGGCGGTCTGCCCGGCATGGTGCTGGCCATCAGCCGGCCCGATATGAAGGTGGCGATGATCGATACGGTGCACAAGAAGACGGCTTTCCTGAATCAGGTGAAAGCCGAGCTGGAACTGAGCAATGTAACGGTGTACACCAAGCAGGTGCAGCAGCTGGAAGTGAAGACCAAGTTCGATGTGATTACTTCACGTGCCTTTGCCGACCTGTCGGACTTCGTCAACTGGTCGGGTCATCTGCTGCAGGAGGGCGGCCAGTTCATCGCCCTGAAAGGCACGGCACCGGAGGACGAGCGCGAGCGACTGCCAGCGCCATGGAAAGTGCAGAAACTACAGCCTCTGGCAGTACCGGGGCTGGACGCAGAGCGCCATCTGGTATTCATACAGGCTGAAGCGGCATAAACAATCTATACGGTATAAACGGTTTATATAGTTTATTAAGTATAAATAATATAAATCGTTTATACCGTTTTAATAGTATAAATAATTAGTGGCGATTTTTAAAAACACCACGAGAGTAACAAGAAGAAATACATGGCGAAAATTTTTTGCGTAGCGAATCAAAAGGGCGGCGTCGGCAAGACCACCACCACGGTGAATCTGGCCGCCGGCCTGGCCAAGCTGAACCAGCGCGTGCTGCTGGTGGATCTGGACCCGCAAGGCAATGCAACGATGGGCGCTGGCATTAACAAGGCCGGCCTGTCGGCATCCACTTATGAAGTCATGCTGGGCACCTCCGATGTCGCTACGGCGCGTCAGCGTTCCGAACCGGGCCACTTCGATGTGCTGCCTTCGAACCGCGAACTGGCTGGTGCCGAAGTCGAGATGGTGGAACTGGATAACCGCGAGCGTCGCCTCAAGGATGCACTGGCCGTGGTCGACAAGGAATACGACTTCGTGCTGATCGACTGTCCACCGGCACTGTCCATGCTGACGCTGAATGGTCTGTGCGCAGCGCACGGCGTGATCATTCCTATGCAGTGCGAATACTATGCACTGGAAGGGCTGTCCGATCTGGTCAACACCATCAAGAAAGTCCACGCCAATCTCAACCCCGACCTGAAGATCATCGGTCTGCTGCGCGTGATGTTCGATCCGCGCATGACGCTGTCGCAGCAAGTCTCGGCCCAGCTCGAGCAGCACTTCGGTGACAAGGTTTTCAAAACCATCATCCCGCGTAATGTACGTCTGGCTGAAGCGCCGTCCTACGGTGTGCCGGGCGTGACTTTCGACCCGAGCTCGAAAGGTGCGCAGGCCTATATCGCTTTCGGCGCCGAGATGGTCAAACGCATCAAGAAAATGTAAGGCAATCTCATGGCAACCAAAAAAATGAAAGGCCTCGGTCGCGGCCTGGACGCCCTGTTGGGCGGAAATGGCGATCTGAACACGGCAGATGCGAACACCCCATCCACTTTGCCTGTCGCACAGATGCAGGCAGGTAAGTATCAGCCGCGTACCCGCATGGACGAGGGCGGTTTGCAGGAACTGGCCGCGTCGATCAAGACGCAGGGCATCATGCAGCCGATCCTGGTACGTCCGGTCGGCACGGACAAGAAGAGCGGCAACACCAAGTATGAAATCATTGCCGGCGAGCGCCGCTTCCGTGCCGCCCAGCTAGCAGGGCTGGAAGAACTGCCCGTGCTGGTACGCGATGTGGACGATCTGGCCGCCGCCGCCATGGCGCTGATCGAAAACATGCAGCGCGAAGATCTCAATCCGCTGGAAGAAGCGCAAGGTATCCACCGTCTGATTACGGATTTTGCTTTCACGCATGAACAGGCGGCCAATGCGGTCGGCCGTTCTCGCAGTGCAGTATCAAATCTGCTGCGTCTGATGAATCTGGCCTCGGCCGTGCAGACCATGCTGATGGCCGGCGATATCGATATGGGCCATGCGCGTGCGCTGCTGGCCGTCGATGGCGCCACCCAGATCACGCTGGCCAATCTGGTCATCGCCAAGCGACTGTCGGTACGCGAAACGGAAAAACTGGTCAACAAGACGCTGGAAGAGCAGAAGGCTGCACCAGCCGAAGCACGCCAGAAAGAAAAGTCGGGCGACATCGTCCGTCTCGAAGAAGAACTGTCCGATACGCTGGCCACGCCGGTGGTATTCAAGATGGGTAGCAAAGGCCGTGGTCAGATGATCATCGACTTTGCCGACCTCGACATTCTTGAAGGCGTGCTGGCCCGTTTGCGTGCCTGATTTTTCTTGCGGACCACTTTATTGTCATTTTGCACATAAATTGGTCCGCAAGCTATCTGGTTCCAATTTGGTGCAAAGCGGTCCGAAATGGTTTTAAAAGCGTCGCTTTCGTGCACCAAATGCTCTGCTGCGGTGCAGCAAAGTTTGACGCACTACATTAAAGACACATATAATCCCGTGTCTTTGTGGTTTATCGGCGGCTTGGGAGCTAGTCAAATTGAGAGATGTGACGAGTGATTCCAGACCGATATTCAAGGTTGTGGCCCTGCAGCTGGTGATCGTCACCGCATTTGCCTTATTGGCATGGATCTGGGCCGGACCCAACAAAGCATGGTCGGCCGCGTATGGCGGAGCAGTCGCAGTCATCGGTAGTCTGATGTACGCGATTTTCGTCACGCGCGGATCAAACGATCCCAAAGTAGTGTTCCGGTCGCATGTACGGGCCGAAGTAATGAAAATTTTTACAACAGTAGTGCTGTTCATCGTCGCGCTAGTGTTGTTTCAGTCGGCCGCATGGTTATGGCTGATCTTAGGTTTCGCGGTGGCAACCTTGGCATACTGGTTCTCACTGCTCGCAGTTTAATCACCAAAATCTAATACTATTATGACCACAGAAAATGCTGTTGAGGGAGCGCACCACGCGCCGACTTCCATCGAATACATCCAGCACCACCTGAGCCACCTCAAGTCTGCTGACGGTACTTTCAACCTGGACACGTTCTGGGTTTCGGCCATTCTGGGCTTTATTTTCCTCGGTGTGTTCTACCTGGCAGCGCGTCGCGCCACCGCCGGCGTACCGGGCAAGCTGCAGAACTTCGTTGAAGCCGTGATGGATCTGGTCAATGAAGTAGTGAATTCCGCATTCCACGCCAAGAGCGCCGTGATCGCCCCGCTGGCCATCACCATCTTCTGCTGGGTCTGGCTGATGAACGCCATGGACTTCCTGCCAGTCGACCTGCTGCCTCAGCTGCTGAGCAATTTCGGCGTCCACAAGCTGCGCGTTGTGCCGACCGCCGACGTCAACCACACCTTCGGCATGTCGTTCGGCGTCATGCTGTGCATTATTGGTTTCTCGATCAAAGCCAAAGGTCTCGGCGGCTGGGGTAAAGAGCTGTTCACCGCACCATTCCACGCTCATGGCTTCATGGCAGTGGTTCTGGCACCGGTCAACTTCATCTTCCAGATGATCGAGTTGCTGGCTAAGCCACTGTCGCTGTCGCTGCGGTTATTCGGCAATATGTACGCCGGCGAACTGCTGTTCATCCTGATCGCTCTGTTGCCATGGTGGGCGCAGTGGCTGCTCGGTGGTCCATGGGTTATCTTCCACATCCTGGTGGTGACCCTGCAAGCGTTTGTGTTTATGGCGCTGACTGTGGTGTATCTGAGCCTCGCGGTTGAGAAACATTAAGTTTAAAAATCTGTTTTCACTTTCTTAGTATCTGTAGTCTTTTTTAAAATCTTAGGAGAAATAAATGCAAGCTCTGATCGCACAAGTACAAGGCATGACCGTTCTGGCCGCAGCTATCATCATCGGCCTGGCCGCTATCGGTACCGCTCTCGGTTTCGCAATTCTGGGCGGCAAATTCCTGGAAGCTTCGGCACGTCAACCTGAACTGATGCCACAACTGCAAACCAAACTGTTCGTTATCGCTGGTCTGCTGGACGCGATCTCGATGATCGGCGTTGGTGTTGCTCTGCTGTACACCTTCAGCAACCCATTCCTGGCCGCTATCATCGCCGCTGCTGGTAAGTAATTCGCTCCCTTCTAGGAGAAACTTTTAGTTAGGAGCAAAGGTATGGACATCAATATGTCTCTTCTCGGGCAGATGATCACCTTCGCGGTGCTGGTCTGGGTCTCGATGAAGTTCGTATTTCCTTCGCTGAATGCAGCGTTGGATGAGCGTGCCAAGCGTATCGCTGATGGTCTGGCTGCGGCCGACCAAGGCCAGGCTGCGATGGTCATGGCTGAAAAACGTGCCGGCGAAGCGCTGGCCGGTGCGCGCGAAGAAGCTTCGCAACGCGTTGCAGACGCTGAAAAGCGTGCGCAACTGGTCGCAGAAGAAATCAAAGCTAATGCACAAGCCGAAGCAGACCGCATCATTGCGCAAGCTAAAGCCGACGCCGATCAGCAACTGGCCAAGGCGCGTGAAGCGCTGCGCGCTCAGGTGGCTGACCTGGCTGTGAAGGGCGCCGAGCAAATCCTCAAGCGCGAAGTCAATGCATCGGCTCACGCTGATCTGTTGTCGCGCCTGTCTGTCGAGCTGTAATCATGGCAGAAAACGCAACCGTCGCCCGTCCCTACGCGGAAGCTCTGTTCCGCGTAGCCCAAGCAGGTAAGGAATCGTTCACCCTCGCGGCGTGGTCCGAACTGGTCGCCGAACTGGCCCAGATCGGTGCCCACCCCGAGGTACAAGCATTCGCCCGCAATCCGAAAGCTTCGGCTAGCGATGTGAGCGCCGCCATTACGGCACTGGTGAAATCGCCATTGAATCAGGAAGCGAAAAACTTCCTGAACATGCTGGTCGAAAACGGCCGCGTCAGTCTGCTGCCGGAAATCGGCAGCCAGTTCCAGGCGCTGAAAAACGCCGTGGAAGGTGCAGCTGATGCGGAAATCACTAGCGCATTCGATCTGAGCTCGGCTCAGGTAACCGAACTGGTTACCACGCTGGAAAAGAAATTCAGCCGCAAGCTGAACCCGGTAGTTACCGTGGATCCGGCCCTGATCGGTGGTGTGCGTGTGGTCGTCGGCGATGAAGTGCTGGACACTTCGGTACGCGCCAAGCTGCAGCAAATGCGTGTTGCGCTGGTGGCGTAAGCGTCGCTTAGAACAGATTCTTCATCTCGCGTAAGCTGAGAGAAACACTTTTAGGAGTTAGTATGCAACTCAACCCATCTGAAATCAGCGAGCTGATCAAGAGCCGTATTCAAGGCCTTGATGGTGGCGCTGAAGTACGTAACCAAGGCACGGTGATTTCCGTTGCTGACGGTATCGTCCGCATTCACGGTCTGTCCGAAGTAATGCAGGGCGAAATGCTGGAATTCCCAGGTAACACCTTTGGTCTGGCAATGAACCTGGAGCGTGACTCCGTCGGCGCCGTGATTCTGGGTGCTTACGAGCACATCTCCGAAGGCGACACGGTGAAATGCACCGGCCGTATTCTGGAAGTGCCAGTTGGTCCTGAACTGCGTGGCCGTGTGGTCAACGCTCTGGGCCAGCCTATCGATGGCAAAGGCGCTGTCGATGCCAAACTGACCTCGCCGATCGAAAAAATCGCTCCGGGCGTTATCGCTCGTGAATCCGTGTCGCAGCCTATGCAGACCGGCCTGAAATCGATCGACGCGATGGTACCTATCGGTCGTGGCCAGCGTGAGCTGATCATTGGCGACCGTCAGACCGGTAAATCCGCCGTAGCCGTTGATGCCATCATCAACCAAAAAGGTCAGGGCATGACCTGTATCTACGTCGCGATCGGTCAAAAAGCATCGACCATCAAGAACATCGTGCGTTCGCTGGAACAGCACGGCGCACTGGAGTACACCATTGTGGTGGCTGCTTCGGCTGCTGAATCGGCTGCTATGCAGTACATCTCGGCCTACTCGGGCTGCACCATGGGCGAATACTTCCGCGACCGTGGCGAAGATGCACTGATCGTCTACGATGACCTGTCGAAACAAGCTGTGGCTTACCGTCAGATCTCCCTGCTGCTGCGTCGTCCACCAGGCCGCGAAGCATACCCAGGTGACGTGTTCTACCTGCACTCGCGTCTGCTGGAGCGTGCTGCTCGCGTGAACGCCGACTACGTTGAAGCCTTCACCGGCGGCGCAGTCAAAGGTAAAACCGGTTCGCTGACCGCACTGCCTATCATCGAAACCCAAGCGGGTGACGTGTCGGCCTTCGTGCCTACCAACGTGATTTCGATTACCGACGGTCAGATCTTCCTGGAAACCTCGCTGTTCAACGCTGGTATCCGTCCTGCAATTAACGCCGGTATTTCCGTATCGCGTGTGGGTGGTGCAGCGCAGACCAAGGTTATCAAAAACCTGTCGGGCGGTATCCGTACCGACTTGGCACAGTACCGTGAACTGGCTGCGTTCGCGCAGTTCGCTTCCGATCTGGACGAATCGACCCGCAAACAGCTGGACCGTGGTGCGCGCGTGACCGAACTGCTGAAGCAGGCTCAGTACTCGCCACTGTCGATCTCGCTGATGGCTGCTTCGCTGTTCGCCGTCAACAAGGGTTACCTCGATGACGTAGCAGTGAAACAAGTACTGTCCTTCGAAGCTGGCCTGCACAGCTACCTGAAGACCAAACAAGCTGCGCTGCTGGCGAAGATTGAAGAAACCAAGCAACTGGACAAAGACGGCGAAGCTGCGCTGTCGGCTGCCATTGCTGACTTCAAAAAATCCGGCGCATTTTAAGCGATACGGCGATCCTGCGGGATCGCCCTCAGCGCAGAAGGAGTAAGGACTCATGGCAGTAGGCAAAGAGATACGAGGCAAGATCAAGAGCGTAGAAAATACGAAGAAGATCACCAAGGCGATGGAAATGGTCGCTGCATCGAAAATGCGCAAAGCGCAGGATCGTATGCGCGCCGCCCGTCCCTACAGTGAGAAGATTCGCAATATCGCCGCTAATCTGGCCACCGCAAATCCGGAATTCACCCACCCGTTCCTGGCTGAAGAGCAGAAGGAATCGGCCAAGGCTGTTGGCTTCATCGTTGTGACGACCGATAAAGGTCTGTGCGGCGGTATGAACACCAACGTGCTGCGTATGGTGACGGCGAAGACCCGTGAGCTGGAAACGGCTGGCAACAAGATTGCTGCGGTAGCTATCGGTAACAAAGGTTTGGGTTTTTTGAATCGCGTAGGCGTTCCTGTCGTTGCGCAAGTAACGCAGATCGGCGATACCCCGCATCTGGACAAACTGATCGGACCTGTCAAGGTCATGTTGGAAAAGTTCGAGAACGGCGAAATCGACGCAGTCTATCTGTGCTACACCAAGTTCATTAACACGATGAAACAAGAGCCGGTTGTGGAGCAATTGCTGCCACTGCCAGCGGCCAAGAAACAGGCAGATGCAGGTAATCACAACTGGGATTACATCTACGAGCCTGATGCGGCCAGCGTGATCAATGAACTGCTGGAGCGCTATGTAGAAGCGCTGGTGTACCAGTCGGTTGCGGAAAATCTGGCGTCGGAACAATCGGCGCGGATGGTGGCGATGAAGGCGGCAAGTGATAACGCCGGTAATGTGATCGGCGAACTGAAGCTGATCTACAACAAGACTCGTCAAGCTGCGATTACCAAAGAACTCTCTGAAATCGTCGCCGGTGCGGCAGCGGTTTAAACAAAACATTCAATATAGAAGGAACGAACATGGCTGATGGCAAAATCGTTCAGTGTATCGGCGCTGTGGTGGACGTTGAGTTTCCACGCGACGCGATGCCCAAGGTATTCGATGCCTTGAAAATGGCAGGCTCCGACCTGACCCTGGAAGTACAACAACAGCTCGGTGACGGCGTGGTCCGTACCATTGCTCTGGGTTCGTCGGACGGTCTGCGTCGCGGCATGCAAATCCAGAACACCGGCAAACCAATCATGGTTCCAGTAGGTAAAGCTACCCTGGGCCGTATTATGGACGTGCTGGGTAACCCGATCGACGAGTGCGGTCCAGTTGCTCACGACCAGATCGCTTCGATCCACCGTACCCCGCCTGCATACGACGAGCTGTCGCCATCGCAGGATCTGCTGGAAACCGGTATCAAAGTGATTGACCTGGTTTGCCCATTCGCCAAAGGCGGTAAAGTGGGTCTGTTCGGCGGTGCAGGTGTAGGTAAGACCGTGAACATGATGGAACTGATCAACAACATCGCTAAAGCGCACTCGGGTCTGTCCGTGTTCGCCGGTGTGGGTGAGCGTACCCGTGAAGGTAACGACTTCTACCACGAGATGGCCGACGCTAAAGTAGTTGACCTGGAAAACCCAGCCAACTCGAAAGTAGCGATGGTGTACGGTCAGATGAACGAACCACCTGGTAACCGTCTGCGCGTTGCGCTGACCGGTCTGACCATCGCGGAATCGTTCCGTGACGAAGGTAAAGACGTTCTGTTCTTCGTGGACAACATCTACCGCTTCACGCTGGCCGGTACCGAAGTATCCGCACTGCTGGGCCGTATGCCTTCCGCAGTGGGTTACCAGCCTACCCTGGCCGAAGAAATGGGCCGTCTGCAAGAGCGTATTACCTCGACCAAAACCGGTTCGATTACCTCGATCCAGGCCGTGTACGTTCCAGCGGATGACTTGACCGACCCATCGCCAGCGACCACCTTCGGTCACCTGGATTCGACCGTGGTTCTGTCGCGTGACATCGCCTCGCTGGGTATCTACCCTGCTGTGGACCCACTGGATTCGACCTCGCGTCAGCTGGATCCTCTGGTCGTTGGTCAGGAACACTACGACACCGCCCGTGCGGTTCAGGGTACCCTGCAGCGCTACAAAGAGCTGCGCGACATTATCGCGATTCTGGGTATGGACGAACTGGCACCGGAAGACAAACTGCTGGTAGCCCGTGCACGTAAGATGCAGCGTTTCCTGTCGCAGCCATTCCACGTTGCTGAAGTGTTTACCGGTTCGCCAGGTAAATACGTTTCGCTGAAAGATACGATCAAAGGCTTCAAGATGATCGCATCGGGCGAACTCGATCACCTGCCAGAACAAGCGTTCTACATGGTTGGCACGATCGATGAAGCCATCGAAAAAGCCAAGAAACTCAACTAATCATTGAGCTATTGCTGAGCGGTTCCGTACGCGGAACCGCATCACAACCGACAGGATAGACATGGCAAACACTATACACGTGGACGTGGTTTCCGCCGAGGAGTTGATCTACTCGGGCGAAGCCGAATTCGTCGCGTTGCCGGGCGAACAGGGCGAGCTGGGGATTTATCCCAAGCACACGCCGCTGATCACCCGCATCCGTCCGGGCGCAGTGCGCATCCAGATCCCAGGCCAGGCAGAAGAAGAGTTCGTCTTCGTCGCCGGCGGTCTGCTGGAAGTGCAACCGAACGCCGTGACGGTGCTGGCGGATACCGCGATTCGCGGCAAGGATCTGGACGAAGCCAAAGCGGCAGCGGCTAAGAAACGTGCCGAAGAATCGCTGGCGAACAACACTGCCGGCATCGACTACGCGAAAGCGCAGGCGGAACTGGCAGCAGCGATCGGCCAACTGGCCGCCATCGCCAAACTGCGCGCCAAGCACTAAGCAACGCAAGCAGCACAGCAAAAAGGCAGCCTCGGCTGCCTTTTTTATTTGGGGGTCAGGTCGGGCAAAGTGCAGGTGTCAGGTCGGGCATTGGTGCGGCTTTTGAGAAAAATCAAGAAGTGCACCGCTGCCCGACCTGACCCTTGCACTTTGCCCGACCTGACCCCGCACTTTTCTAGATGAATGCCTCCACTCTGGACGGCTAGTACGGCCTTGTTTTAATGCTATCTTAGGCGCTGATATTGCTGACATTGAGCGGAGAACGAGCATGGCATGGCTGCACGAATTTCATCGTCGATCGAGGTTTGGCCAGTTGCTGGTCAAACGCGGGCTGATTACGCAGGAACAGCTGGACCGGGCCATCGCCCATCAGGAAGAGACGGGGCGCCGCCTCGGTGAAATCTTTACCGAGTGGGATGTGATCACCCACCAGCATCTCGATGAGCTGCTGCATAGCCAGTACAACATGCGCGCTGCTGCCGCCATGGCTGTCGCTTTACTGTCGCCGCTGACGGCCTTCGCTGCGCCCGTCGCGCCGCAAACGCCGGCCAGTGCGCCTGCTGCAGCCATGCAGCAGCTAAGCGAAAGCGAAATGCGCGGCAGTTCCGCGCAGGGCCTGAGCGCCGATCTGGTGGCGCAGATCAGCCAGCCGGCCAGCGTGAACGGCATCGCCGTCATCGGCGACATGGCCAAGCTGGTCAACCCCGTGCTGGGTTTTCTGGAAGCGGAGAGCAGCGCCCGTAACGTCGTCTATGATGCGCGCAATGCCAGTGCCGCCATTCAGGCCGATGGTTCGCTGACTTTGCAGATGCCCACTTCCATCGGTGCGCTCAGCTTCAACAATGTCCACGTACGCGGCAATAGCGGCGGCAGCTTCGGCAGCGTGGAAGTGCGCGGCATAGACCTGAGCAGCACGGTCGTGTCGCTGGGCGTGCGCCACTAGGCTGTATCGGGCTACTTGCCGGACGGCTGAGCGCGTCGTTCGATGATGCTGATCTGGCGGCTGGCCGGTGCCAGCGCCTGTTCGATCACGGCCAGTGCCAGTTCAGGCTGCGCCGCACCGCACATGAAAATGTCCGCTGCGGCGTAGCCATTTTCAGGCCACGTATGGATGGTGATATGGGACTCGGCCAGCAGCACCACCCCTGTAACGCCGAGCTCCGTACCGAAGCCGTGGAAATGGCTGAACAGTACATGCGCACCGGCTGCCAGCGCGGCCTCACGCAGCAGGCTTTCCAGCGTGGCGCAATCGCTCAGGCGCTGAGGTGCTATGCCGCTCAGATCCGCCAGCAGATGCTGGCCGGCTGGCTGATGGATCGCCGCTGGAGCTAGCTCGGGCAAAGCGACGCGCTTCATTTGTGGCCGCCTCCGCCGGAGCCGCCGCCATAGCTGCCGCCCCCGCCGCCCGTGTGCGAACTCCAGGTGCTACCGCGATAGCCATGGCTGGCACTGCTGCCGCTGCCAAAACTGATCCAGCTGCTGGCCGATGTCACGAACGCCACCACGATGGCGTACAGCAGATATTTGCTCATGACGACTCCCCGTTATCGAGGAACCAGGCAGGTAGGTAGATTGCCGCCGCGCCTATCAGGCTGAGGAACCAGGTGGAAGAAAAATTGATCAGCAAGGGGATCGCATTAAAAGCCAGCATCACCCAGATGACGCGCTGGGCCAGCCTGCGGTGATAGCGCGCATCGCGCCCGCTGCCCGCCGCTGTCGCTGTTCCGCGGCGAGGTGCGCCTTTGAACTGGCTGCCAAACCAGGCCGCCAGCTGGTCGGTCGCAACCGGGGCTGAGCGTGACCACGTCATTTCCTGCGCGGTGGTTTCGCTGGCCAGTCTGAGCTGGCCGGCGCTGTATTCCGATACCTGGGTACGGTCGCCGACGGCCACGCGCCAGTTGAAGGCGCCGGCGGCAAAAGTGACCACCGAGCCGTAGTCATACAGCTTGCTGTACTGGGTGCGCTCCACCACCACGCCCGGTGCACCGGGCTGGTAGCTGAGTGGCCATTCGGACAGCACATTGGCGCCGGACCAGCCTTCATCCGTTTCGACCAGCCACGAGAAACCGGCGCGCGTGCCGTACAGCAGATACTCGTTCCACTGCGTGCCTTCATCATCGGCGCGGCGCATCATGCCGATGATGGTGAAATCCTGATTGTTGATGCGTGCCGTGGCACCCAGTTCTATGCTCATCGGTACGCTGGCCAGCTGCTCGCCGGCCGCCAGCACGGCCGCTTTGGGGCTGGCCGCATCGATCTGGCTGTGGCAGGACTGGCACACCAGCGTGGTGGTCACGCCGGGCAGGTATTTGATCTGCGTGCCGCAGGCAGGGCAGTCGAGCGCACTGAGTTTGCCCCGATAACGTCCCGCTGCGCACTGGATCGCCTCGTCGTCACGCAGTAGCTGGCATTGCAGGCTGTCGAGCGTGACGGCCAGCCCCGTGTAGATTACGGGCTGCGGACCATCCGAGTAATCGAGCGTGATGAATTCGCTGCCGCGGCGGAAGTCGGCCACGCGTGCCTGATAGCCATCGCCTACCTTGAACGGCAGCTCGCCCTGACCACCCACGCAGTCGGCCACGCGGATTTCGGCCGCCGTGTAGGGCGCGCCATTCAGATCGTAGGTATAGCCCGGATGCAGTGCGTCGAACGGCGGCAAGGCCGCCGTGCCACGGTACTCGGCGGTGATGGTGTACAGGCCGGACGAATCGCCCAGCCATGACGTGGCACCATCATCGAACAGCAGATACCACTCGTTCCACAGCCCCGCATCGTAGCGTAGCTGCAGCCGTCCCACGACCGTGAACGGGCGCTGGCCCAGCACGCCGCTGGTACCGATCTGGATAGGCGAGTAGTCCTCCAGTACGGACGACATCTTGCCGAGATCGCGTACGGCATCGGCATCTTTCAGTACGCTGGTGCTGCAGTATTCGCAGACAGCCATGACCGAAGCATGCGAGCGGAAATGGACTTCCGCACCGCAGCTAGGACAGGAAACGGTTTGCATGTAGTTGCTGGCGCCCCGCTTAACCTATGAGTTTTTTCAGCAGTTCGGCTTTGCTGCTGTCGTAGTCGGTCGCCGAAATCAGGCCTTTGTCGAGCAGGCCTTTGAGTTTTTCCAGCCGCGCTTCGATGCTGTCTTCGGCCGCTGCAGTGGCAGGTGCCGTACTCGCTGCTGCTGCGGGCGCGATCGCGCCACCCAGCGCCTGACCCATCACCTGACCGAGCGAGACGCCGGCACCGAGGCCCATGCCCAGACCAGCCACGCCGCCTTCGTTCTGGGCGGCCAGCGGAATCGCGTTGGCGGTCTGGTAGCGGGTATAGCCGGTCATCTTGTCGGCACTCATGCCGCCTTTCATACCGGCCGAAATCCGTTCGTCCAGTGCCGACTGCAGTTCTTCCGGCAGGCTGACGCTGGCCACGTTGAATTCATCGAGGCCGATGCCGTAGCGCGCGAAGGCCGTGCCCAGATCGCCCTTGATCTGCTGCGCCATCAGCATCTGGTTGGCGGCCATGTCGAGGAAGGGCACTTGCGAGCTGCCCAGCGAACCGGCCATGCTGGCCATCAGGATGCCGCGCAGCTGTTCTTCCACCTCGTCGCGCGTGTACAGCTCGCGCGTGCCGCTGATCTCCTTGAAGAACAGACGCGGGTCCGTCACGCGATAGGAATACATGCCAAACGCGCGTACGCGCACCATGTCGAAATCCTTGTCGCGGATGGTGATCGGTTGCGGCGTGCCCCATTTGCGCGCCGTCTGCACGCGCGTGCTGAAGAAGTACACATCCGATTTGAACGGTGATTCGAACAGCTTGTCCCAGTTCATCAGGTTGGTCAGCAGGGGCAGGGTCTGGGTGCTCAGCTTGTGGGTGCCGGGGCCGAACACGTCGGCGATCTGGCCTTCGTTGACGAAGACGGCCATCTGCGATTCGCGCACGATCAGCACGCCGCCATTCTGGATTTCCTGATCCTGCATGGGGAAGCGCCACGCCAGTACGCCGTCGGCACTTTCGTTCCACTGAATTACGTCGATAAACTGCTTCTTGATAAAGCTACCGATGCCCATAATGGTCCTCGCGTTGTTAGGAAATGCAGGCGCCGTTGATGACGCCGATGGATATGGAAATGGCGCCCAGCAGGCCGCCAAAGGCTGCGTTGTTGCCCTCGATCTGGTCTTTGGCCATGTTCAGCAGCCGTGTGGTGACGGCATAGGCCAGCATCTGGACCACCATGGCACCGGCGGCCCACATGACGAATTCGCGGTAGTCGGCCGTGTGCACGAGGGCCGAACCGATGGTGATGGAAAAGCCGATTAGCGCGCCGCCCAGCGACAGCGCTGCTGCCAGATTACCCTGGCGGATCAGCAGTACTTCGTTAAACGGAGTCCAGGAAGTGTAGGCTTTGAAGAACACCGCCAGTAGCACGGCGGCCAGTAACAGGTGGATCAGATAATTTAGGATGGCGGGCACGGCACACCTTCAGTTAAAGTGGTTGACTTGATAATAGTGCAAAATCGACGAATGAACAAAAAGATTCTGATCCTGTCCGTCTTCGTAGTGGCTTCCTGCGGGCTGGCCTATGAACTGATCGCCGGTGCGCTGTCGAGTTATCTGCTGGGCGATTCTATCCTGCAGTTCTCCACCATCATCGGTTGCTATCTGTTTGCTATGGGCGTGGGCGCCCACTTGTCCAAATATGTGCGCGATGAAGATGTGCTGGCCCGTTTCGTCGATATCGAACTGGCGGTGGGGCTGGTCGGTGGCTTGTCGGCGGCGCTGCTGTTCCTGACTTTTTCGTGGATGGCCGCGCCGTTCCGCACGCTGCTGTATGTGATGGTGTTTCTGGTCGGTGCCTTCGTCGGCATGGAAGTGCCGCTGGTGATGCGTGCGCTGAATGCGCGCCAGACCGCGTTCAATGAACTGGTTAGCCGTGTGCTGACTTTCGATTATCTGGGTGCGCTGGCCGTGTCGCTGCTGTTCCCGCTGGTGCTGGCGCCGTATCTGGGGCTGGTACGTACGGGTTTTTTGTTCGGCATGCTCAATGTGGGCGTGGCCCTGTGGACAATTACCGTGTTCCGCACAGAGCTGCAGAATGTGGCAGGGCGTATGCTGCGCGCAGCCAGCGTGCTGTGCGTGCTGGTGTTCGGCTTTGCCTTTGCCGACAAGCTGACCTATTGGGGCGAGCATGGCCTGTTCGGCGATGAAATCGTGTTTGCCACCACCACGCCTTACCAGCGGCTGGTGATTACGCACTGGAAGGATGATCTGCGCCTGTACATCAACGGCAATCTGCAGTTTTCCTCGCGCGACGAATACCGCTATCACGAAGCGCTGGTGCATCCGGTACTGCAGCCGCTGCCATGGGCCAAACGGGTGCTGGTGCTGGGTGGCGGCGACGGCCTCGCGTTGCGCGAAATCCTGCGTTATCCACAGATCGAGCACGTGACGCTGGTCGATCTCGATCCGGCCATGACGGGCGCTTTCAGCAAGCGCGAAGAACTGGTCAAGCTCAATCACGGCTCGTTCAGCGACAAGCGCGTGCGGGTGATTAATGCCGATGCGGCGATCTGGCTGGAACAGCACGATGATATGTTTGATGCCGTGATCGTCGATTTCCCCGATCCGTCCAGCTTCGCACTGGGCAAGCTGTATTCCGTGCCGTTCTACGGCATGGTGAAAAAGCATCTGGCGGCCAATGGCCTGATGGTGGTGCAATCGACTTCGCCGTTCTTTGCGCCGCATGCCTACTGGACCATCGATGCCACCTTGCGCGAAGTGGGGCTAAAAACCTACCCTTACCACGCTTATGTACCCTCGTTCGGCGAATGGGGCTTCATCCTCGCCACGCCGCAGGCGGAATACAAGGCGCCCACCAGCTACCGCCTGCCGATGCGCTACCTGAATGCCGATACCACGCGCGAAATGTTCAGCTTCCCGCCTGATATGCAGCGCCTGCCGATGGCACCGAATCGCCTGAACACCCAGTCTCTCGTGCATGAATTCGAGCAGGACTGGCGCAGGGTGATACGCTGATGCTGCGCCGTTCGTTTCTGCTGTGGGCTGGCGCCTCCGGTGCGCTGGCCGCAGGCAGCGTGGCTGGTTTTCTGCGCTGGCGCGAAGTTACGCCTACCGTGCACTATCCGGGGCGTGACGAAGGCCATTATCTGCGCGACCACCGCGCCGTGCCGCCGCCATCCGAAGTGATAGAGACGGGCGTGGCCATCCTCGGCTCCGGCGTGGCCGGACTGACAGCGGCGTGGAAGCTCAACAAGCTCGGTGTGCGCGACATGCTGATGATCGATGGCCCGCAACCATATGGCAATGCGGCCGGCGGCGCGTTCGGCGAATATGCCTATCCCACTGGCGCCCACTATCTGCCGCTGCCGTCGCCCGAATCTGTGCATGTGCGCGAGATACTGGCCGATCTGGGCATCATCCAGAAGGATGCCTATGCCGAGCAGCCCACCTACGATGAGCGCTACATCCTGCATGCGCCGGAAGAACGCTTGCTCAAAGACGGCCATTGGCAGGAAGGCTTTATTCCTACCGAAGGCGTGCCGCAATGGGAACGCGAGCAGCACATGCGCTTTTTCGCCGAGGTGGCGCGCCTGCGCCAGACCCGTGGCAGCGATGGCCGCCGTGTGTTCGTATTTCCCACTGTGCTGTCGTCAGAAGACCCGCAGTGGCAGGCGCTGGATCAGATCACCCTGAAAGACTGGCTGACCCAGAACGGCTACACGGCGCCCACGCTGCACTGGTATCTCAACTACTGCTGCCGCGATGATTACGGCACGCGTTACGATCAGGTGTCGGCATGGGCCGGGCTGCACTACTACTGCAGCCGCTGGGGGCAGGCAGCCAATGCGGGCAATGGTGCGTGGCTGACGTGGCCGGGCGGTCTGCAGCCGCTGGCCAGCGGACTCGAACGGGCATCCGGCATACAGCGCCGCGGCGGCACTGTGCTGTCGCTGAAGGAAACGGCGACGGGCATCGAAGCGCTGTGCTTTACGCTCAAGGATGGCCAGCCGCACAGCTATCTGGTGCGGGCACGCAAAGCCATCTGCGCCATGCCGCTGTACGTGGCGGCGCGCGTGGTGGAGAATATCGCCGCCTACGGTTTCGATCCGGTCAAACATAGCCCTGCGTATGCGCCGTGGCTGGTGGCGAACTTCCTGCTCAAGCGCTTCCCGCACGAACTGCCGGACCAGCCGCTGTGCTGGGATAACGTGGTGTACAGCGAACCGGGCCTCGGCTATGTGGTGTCCACCCATCAGGATATCCGCGTGCGGCCACCGGAAAAGACCGTGTTCAGCGCCTATGTGGCGCTGTCCGACCGCGACCCTGTCAGCGCGCGCAAATGGCTGCTGGCGGCCAGGCCCGATGAACTGTTGGCGCTGGCCAGCGCCGATCTGCATACGGCCTACGGCAGCGAGTTCGTATCCTGTGTGGAGCGCGTCGATATCACTCTGCGCGGCCACGCCATGGCGGCGCCGTTGCCGCATTTCCGCAGCAATGCTGGCGTGCGTGCGCTGCGCGAGCACGAGGGCCGTATTCTGTTCGCCCATGCCGATCTGTCGGGCTTTTCCGTGTTCGAGGAAGCGGCATGGTGGGGCTGCCGTGCGGCACAGCTCGCTGCCAGTGGTATGCTAGCTGCATGACCCATAATGCCCGCCAGCGCTTTCGCGCCTCGTCCCGCCTGAAACTGCGTGAAGCTGACGCAGGCAAGGCGGTATTTTCCAGCCGCACGGCCAATCCCGAGCTGACCAAGGCCAAAGCCAAGGCGCTCGACATCAAGCGCACGGGCGAGCTGATAGACCGCATTTCGGCCTTGCAGGACAAGCTCTACGCCCAGCACAACAAGAAAGTGCTGCTGGTGTTGCAGGGCATGGATACGGCCGGCAAGGATGGCACGGTGCGCGCCATGTTCAGCCGCGTCAATCCTATGGGCGTGCGCGCGGTGGCCTTCAAGTCGCCCACCGATAACGAACTGGCGCACGATTATCTGTGGCGCGTGCACCAGCAGGTGCCGGTGAAAGGCGAGATCGCCATTTTCAACCGCAGCCATTACGAAGACGTGCTGATTACCCGCGTGCAGGGCATGATAGAGATGGAAGAATGCCAGCGCCGCTATGCCCAGATCCGCGATTTTGAACGCATGCTGGCCGAGACGGGGACGGTGATCGTCAAGGTCTTCCTGCATATCTCGAAAGAGGAACAGCGCCAGCGCCTGCAGGAGCGGCTCGATGATCCGGACAAGCAGTGGAAATTCAATCCGGCCGATATCGAGCAGCGTAAAAAATGGGCAGCCTATCAGCGCGCTTACGAAGACGCGATCCGCGAAACCAATCTGCCCCATGCGCCATGGTATGTGGTGCCGGCTAACTCCAAGACCCACCGCAATCTGGTGATCGCCAGCCTGCTGCTGGAAACGCTGGAGCATATGGACCTGCACTATCCGCCGCCCCATCCGGACCTGTCCTCCTTCACGGTGGAGTAAAACAGCGCGCCGCAGTCTGTGGCATAGTAGTTCTTTGACAGGAGAAGCTATGCTGCAACTCAAAGATACCAGCCTGCTGCGCCAGCAGGCCTATGTGAATGGCGCATGGTGCGATGCCGACAATGGCGCCACGCTGGCCGTGCACAATCCCGCCACGGGCGCACAACTGGGCAGCGTGCCGCTGATGGGCGCTGCCGAAACCCGCAGCGCGATCGCTGCCGCCCAAGCCGCATGGCCCGCATGGCGCAAGAAAACTGCCAAGGAGCGCGCGGCCATCCTGCGCCGCTGGAATGATCTGATACTGGCCAATGCCGAAGATCTGGCGCAACTGATGACGGCCGAGCAGGGCAAGCCGCTGGCCGAAGCACGCGGCGAAGTGGCGTATGGCGCCTCGTTTATCGAATGGTTTGCCGAGGAAGCCAAACGCATCGCAGGCGAAACACTGGCATCGCCATGGCCGGACCGGCGCCTGCTGGTGACCAAGGAGCCGATAGGCGTGTGCGCGGCCATCACGCCGTGGAACTTCCCCATCGCGATGATTACCCGCAAAGTTGGCCCGGCACTGGCCGCTGGCTGCACCATGGTGCTGAAGCCGGCCGAAGCCACGCCGTTCTGCGCGCTGGCGCTGGCCGAACTGGCCGAGCGCGCCGGTGTGCCGGCCGGCGTGTTCAGCGTGGTGACGGGCGACCCGTTGGCCATAGGCGGCGAACTCAGTGCCAGCCCTATCGTGCGCAAGCTGACCTTTACCGGTTCCACCGCCGTAGGCCGCTTGCTGATGGCGCAGAGCGCGCCCACCATCAAGAAGCTGTCGCTGGAACTGGGCGGCAATGCGCCCTTCATCGTATTCGACGATGCCGATCTCGATGCGGCCGTCGAGGGCGCGCTGGCTTCCAAGTACCGCAACGCGGGCCAGACCTGTGTGTGCGCCAACCGCATCTATGTGCAGGATGGCGTGTACCAGCAGTTTGCCGACAAGCTGGTGGCGGCCGTCGGCAAGCTCAAAGTGGGCAATGGCGTGGAAGACGGCGTCACGCAAGGGCCGCTGATCAACGAGAAGGCCGTGCAGAAAGTGGAGCAGCATGTAGCCGATGCCACGGCCAAAGGTGGCCGCGTGCTGCTGGGCGGCCAGCGCCACGCGCTCGGTCACGGCTTCTTCGAGCCGACCGTGATTGCCGATGTGGATAACTCCATGCTGGTGGCGACGGAGGAAACCTTTGGCCCGCTGGCGCCGTTGTTCCGCTTCCATACGGATGAGGAAGCGCTGGCGCTGGCCAACGCCACTGAATTCGGGCTGGCCAGCTATTTCTATTCGCGCGATATCGGCCGCATCTGGCGTGTGGCGGAAGGGCTGGAGAGCGGCATGGTGGGCGTCAACACGGGGCTGATCTCGAACGAGATAGCGCCCTTCGGCGGCGTCAAGCAATCAGGGCTGGGTCGCGAAGGTTCGCACTACGGCCTCGATGATTACCTCGTCATCAAATACATCTGTCTGGGCGGCATCTAGGCGGACTCACGCTGGCGGCTGGCTGCACCCCTGTCAGCCGGTCCACCATGCGTTTTACGGCCGCCATCTGGTGGCCGGATTTGAGCGCGTAGCGCGCATCGTCATAGGCAAACCAGTCCCAGCACGCTTCCGGATTGGGCGCGATGGCGGACGCCTGCGGGTAGAGGATCATCAGGCGGTTGCTGTCGGCCCAGGCGTTGTAGCCGGCATGGTCGATGAAGGTGGTGCCTATGCTGTCGATATCCTGCAGACAGCCATGGAAGGCGACGTGTAACCGGCAGCCTGCGCCGGCACTGTCTTCGCAGCTTTTCGGCAGATAGAGATAGCCTACGGTAGCCATGCCATGCAGCGTAGGGAAGGGCAGGAACTCGCTTTGCACAAAAGCCATCACGCGGCCGGCGGGCGGGCCGCTGTTGCGCGGCAGTAGCGGACCGTAAATCCATTGCAGCAGTTGGCCAGCCGCGTCATAGGTGCAGTTGTTGAGGTAGGGGCTGCCCAGATGGGCGCAGGGATTGCCGTACTGGTCGGTGGGCAGCGCGTGTTCGGCCGGCAGCATGCGGCGGTAGACGATCTGGCTGGCGGCCATGTAATGGCGGTAGTAGTTGTACAGGTCGGTCATGACAGGTTGCGGCACGATGCTGTCCACGCTGCCCGACAGCATCCAGACCTTGTGGCTGGCCAGCCCTTCGGGCGGGTCGATGGCGCCGTCGGCGGCAAACCAGTCGGTCAGCACGATCAGGTCGGCAATGCGGGTGCCGCCCGGATGCACGCGGCAGGCAAACACGTCGCTGGTGCAGCTGCAGCGGGTGGTGGCCGTGTAGACGCTGCCCTGTGCACAGAAATATGGTCCGCCAGCAATGATGCCCGCACCGCGCACGGTGGCGGAAAACGCGACTTCGAACTGCACGGCCATGTAGCCGCCCGATGACAGCCCCGATACGCTGACCTGTCCCGCTGCCATGGGCGGCAGTAGCTCCACCTGTGCCAGTGCACCGGCAGCGGTCAGTAGCCCTAGCAGTAGCCCCAGCAGGGCAGCTAGCCAGCTTCGCCATGTGGTACACCATTCCATAGTCGTTCCCCTTGTGCTTCTGCTACCCAGTGTGTAGTTTGGCACCAGAGGAGGTTTAATGTGCCTCAATCGTGCGCAGGCGGCGGGCAGCAAAAATGCCTAAGCAAAGCGCAGTGTTTACTTTTGGAATAGAATTATTTTTTTTCATATTTTGGCGACCTATCATGTCCAAGAACTTTGCCCAGTTGTGCCTGGTTTCTTCTCTGACCATGCTGCTCAGTACTTCGGCATGGGCGCAGACGCCGGCGGCCAGCCGTGCCGCCTCGGCGGCCGCGCCTGCTGCCAGCGCGCCTGCGGCCAGTTGCCCGGCGATACTGAAGCAGACTTTCAAGCGCCTGCAGGATGACTCGCCGCAGGACCTGTGCCAGTACGCGGGTAAGGTGGTGCTGGTGGTGAATACGGCCAGCTATTGCGGTTTCACGGGCCAGTACGAAGGGCTGGAAGCCATGTATGCCAAATACAGCGCTAAAGGTCTGGTGGTGCTGGGCTTCCCGTCCAACGACTTCGGCCAGCAGGAACCCGGCAGCAGCAAGGAAATCGCCGATTTCTGCTTCAACACCTATGGCGTGAAGTTCCCCATGTTTGCCAAGTCCATCGTCTCGGGCAAGGAACCTAACCCGCTGTACGTCAATCTGATCAAGGCGACGGGCAAGGCGCCAGCGTGGAACTTCCACAAATACCTGATCGACCGTAAGGGCAATGTGGTGGATAGCTATGGCAGCAAAATCACTCCGACCGATAAGCAACTGGTCAGCGCCGTAGAAAAGGCGCTGGCCATGTGAGCCGGCTTGCTGGTTGGCGGGGCCAGAGTCGTCTAGGCGCCGCTGACCAGCGTAAATCCTTCATCGAGCCAGCCGGTAATCCCGCCTGGCATCACTTTTACGGGCCGCCCTAGTTGCGCCAGCCGTACGGCGGCGCGCGCTGCGCCATTGCAGTGGGGGCCCGCGCAATACACCACGAACAGCGTGTCCTGCGGGTAGTGCGCCAGTTTCGAGGCGATGATCTTGCCGTGGGCCAGATCGAGCGCACCGGCCACATGGCCGGCCTGATATTTTTCCGTACCGCGTACATCGAGCAGCACGAAGTCGTGCGGACCGTTGCTGAGGGCATCGTGCACATCCCAGCAGTCCGTCTCGTAGCGGAACTGGTCTTCGAAATAACTGAGGGCGGCGTTGCTGCTGGCGGCGGGTATGGCGCTCACGCGCGAAGCTGGGGACATGTGATCTCCTGGTGGGGTGGTTGATGCTGCCATTGTGGCGCTGGCCAGCGCGGCAAAGTAGTGGCGCATCAGCCAAGATGCGTTAAGATTGCGCCATGAAAAAACATCTGGTGGTAGCTCTCGCCTATGACCGTCTGTGCACCTTCGAATTCGGCTGCACGGTGGAACTGTTTGCACTGGAACGCCCCGAACTGGAGGTGGACTGGTACGACTTTGCCGTGTGCGCCATCGAAGACGGGCCGATCCGCGCTGCGGGCGGCATCATGGTGCAAGCGCCCTACCAGCCGGAGCTGCTGGCGCAGGCCGGTACCATCGTGATTCCGGGCTGGCGCGATGCCGACGAAGTGCCGCCAGCGGCTTTGCTGGAACAGTTGCGGGCCGCCCATCAGCGCGGTGCGCGTCTGTGCTCTATCTGTTCCGGCGTATTCGTGCTGGCAGCGGCGGGGCTGCTCGATGGTCTGCCTGCCACCACCCACTGGCGCTATGCGGCCAAGCTGGCGCAGCGCTACCCGCAGATACAGGTGCAGCCCGATGATCTGTATGTGGATAACGGCCAGCTGATTACGGCGGCAGGCTCGGCCGCAGGGCTGGACATGCTGCTGCATCTGGTGCGGCGCGACTATGGCGCCAAAGTGGGCAATCAGGTGGCGCAACGGCTGGTGGTGGCGCCGCACCGTGAAGGCGGACAGGCGCAGTTTCTGCCACGTCCCATGGCGCATGGCGAAGCAGGGCGGCTGTCGCGCCTGATGGACTGGCTGCGCAGCCATCCGGCGCTGCCGCATACGGTGGCCAGCATGGCCGAGCAGGCGGCCATGAGCCCGCGTACCTTGCAACGCCAGTTCCAGCAGGCGACCGGTATGGGGCCGCTGGAATGGCTGATCCGCGAGCGCGTGGCGCTGGTCAAGGAAATGCTGGAAGTGCCCGACGTGCCGCTGGCGCAGATTGCCGAGCGTACCGGCTTTGCTTCGGAAGAATCGCTACGCCATCATTTCCGCCGTCTGGCCGCCACCTCGCCTGGCGCCTACCGCAAGCGCTTTGCGGCGGCCTAGCGCAACCAGTTTCGTAGCGAGGCGTGCTTGTCTGGCCGTATCGTGCGGCGCTTGTGGTTGTGCGCCAAACTGGCTACTCTGGAACTCTAGACGGGGAAGGAGAACAGCATGGCTTATGTCGATGGGTTTGTGATTCCGCTGCCCAAGGAAAACCTTGAGGCCTATCTCGATATGTCGCGTCAGTGCGGCGCGATCTGGAAAGAGTACGGTGCGCGCGAGTTCCGTGAGTGTGTCGGTGACGACATACCACCGGGCAAAGTCACTTCGTTTCCCCTCAGCGTGGATTTGCAAGAGGGCGAGGTGGTGGTGTTTTCATGGATAGTCTATGCCTCGCGCGCCGAGCGCGATGCCATCAACGATAAAGCCATGAACGATCCCCGCATGGCGCATTTCATGGACCCGACAAATCTGCCCTTCGATGGCAAGCGCATGATCTACGGCGGCTTCGAAATGATGATCGATCTGTAAGGCCGCAAGGTAGGCTGCGCCGCGCGAGCGCGGCACAGCGAGGCTAGCTGGCCAGCACGGCAGGCAATACGCCGCGCAAGGCGTTGCAGACCATGATGGCTTCGGCCTGTTGCAGCATGGCGCGCGTGATCACGGCCTGTTCGATCTGCCATTGCGGATCGTCCAGCAGCACGGCGCGCATGACGCCCGGCAGCAAGCCGCACGACAGCGGCGGCGTGAGCCAGCGGCCATCGATTTTCACCAGCACATTGCTGCGCCCACCTTCCGTCAGTTCGCCCCGTTCGTTGAAGAACAGCGTATCGAAGCCGCCGGCCGCTTCGGCGGCACGCCATGCCGCGTCGTAGCGTGTGCGGATGCTGGTTTTGTGGCGCAGGAATAGCTCGCTGGCGCTGGTCGCATCAGCCGCCAGCAGCAGCTTGACGGGCGTCGCCAGCGGCGTGATGGCAGCCTGCTGCACGGAGAAATCGCCGCTGGCAGACAGCGCCAGCCGCAGGCGGTAGGTCTGTTGTACGGCCATGCTGGCGCAGGCCTGCGTAATCGCTGCTGCTGCCGCTGCCTCATCCCACGGATAGCCGAAGTACTGCGCCGAAGCAGCCAGCCGCGCCAGATGGCGCGCCTGATGCTGGGCGCCGGCATGGCTGGCCTGCAGCGTTTCGAAAATTTCGAACTGGCTTTGCAGCCCTGTCAGGAAGCGGGCTTTGAGCTGGCATTCCGCATATTCCTCGGTCGCGTCGCTGTCGAACACGATGCCGGCGCCCACGCCCATTTCGCCGTGGCGCACACCGAGCGCGGCATCTGGCGCCTGCAATGCCAGCGTGCGGATGGGAACGGACATGCAGAAGTCCCCTACCTTGCCATCGCTGCGCGGATCGAACCAGCCGATGGCGCCCGTGTAGATGCCGCGCGGGTCCGGTTCCAGTTCGCGGATGATTTCCATGGTGCGGCGTTTGGGTGCGCCCGTGATCGAGCCGCAAGGGTAGAGCGCTGCAAAGATGTCAGCCAGCGTGGCATCGTCGCGCAGTTGCGCGGTGATGGTAGAGGTCATCTGCAGCACGCTGCTGTAGCGCTGCACGTCGAACAGCGCCGGCACCTGCACGCTGCCGGTGGTGGCGATACGCGCCACGTCGTTGCGCAGCAGATCGACGATCATCAGGTTTTCCGCGCGGTTCTTGCTGTCGGCGGCCAGTGCCTGCGCGCGGCGCTGGTTTTCGGCGTCGTCGCTGCTGGCGGGCGCCGTGCCTTTCATGGGGCGTGCCGTGAGCACGCCATCCTGATGGCGCACGAACAGCTCCGGCGACAGCGACAGGATGGCGCTGCCATCGTCCAGTTGCAGCAGCGCGCCATAAGGCACGGGCTGGCGTTCGCGCAGGCGCGCGTACAGCGCGTAGATGCTGCCATAGGCGTCGAAGCGCAGCCGGTAGGTGTAGTTGACCTGATAGGTGTCGCCCGCCGCGATGTAGTCGTGAATGCGCGCCAGCGCGGCGCCAAACGCGGACTGGTCGATATTCGGGCGGATATTGGCGATGCCGGCTGGCGCGGTCGCAGCGCTGGCGTTCTCCGGCGTGCCGCTACGGGCGGCCAGCCATGCGCCGACTTGTGCGCTATCGAGCAGGTCGCAGCGCGAGAACAGCAGTATCTGCGCCAGTTCTGCAGGCGGCGTGGCATCGATGCCATCCAGTTGCAGTAGTTGCTCGCCCAGTTCGTACTGGCAGACGGTGACGGCGTAGGCGCCCAGCGTGAGCGCCGTCTGCATCTGTTCCAGCAGTTGCGGCCACTGGCCTATGTGCTGGCAGCGCAGCGTGGCCAGATGGCCGGTGTACAGGCGTGAGCGGTGCGGCGCACCAGCGGCGGCCGGTGCGTTGTGCGGGCTGGCGTCGTCCAGCAGCGCGAATACATCTACATCCATGGTTAAACTGAAGTCAGCAGCAAGGCAATTTGCAGCGGTGCATCCTGTGTGGGGTTATTCTTGAAGCCACTCTTGGCATAACGGTGCCAGCGTCCGATCACGAAGCTGACCAGCATGCTGGCGCGCGCCGGCACATCGGCCTCGCGCGTCTGGCCTTCGCTGGCGGCGATGCGCAAGGCCTGTTTCAGCGCCAGTTCCACGCGGTCGTAGAACTGGTTCATGCGCAGTTGCAGCCGTTCGTCCTCGTTGACCAGCGCCTCGCCCGTCAGTACGCGCGTCATGCCGGGGTTCTGTGCTGAAAAATTCAGCAGCATGCCCACCATATCACGCGCCTGCAGCAGGCCGTCGTTCTGTTGCTCGGTAATCCGGTTGATCAGGCCGAACACGGTCGATTCGATAAATTCGATCAGCCCCTCGAACATCTGCGCCTTGCTGGCGAAATGGCGGTACAGCGCCGCCTCGGAGAACTCCAGCTTGCGCGCCAGCGCAGCGGTGGTAATCCGGTCGCCCTTGGGCTGTTCCAGCATTTCGGCCAGTGCTTGCAGTATCTGCATGCGGCGTTGGCCCGGCGGTGTGCTTGCCATGTGATCTCGCAGTGGTGGTGGTCGAATCGGTAAGGCTGCTAGCAGGGTGTTAGCGCAAATGGTGCAGGCGGGCCGGCAGCTGTCGGACAGATTTTACTTTGACATCGACGTAAGCGGGGCGAATTAAGCGTTTTTGCTGGTGCGCCATGCCGGCCGTATCCTCCTGCGTCAGGTACTGGGTGACCCATGCCGTGCGTATGCCTAGCTGGTGGGCCGTGCGCAGATTGGCCAGCGTATCCTCCACCAGCACGCAGCGGCCGGGGCGCAGTTGCTGGCGTCGCAGCAGGCTACGCAGCAGCAGGCGTGAAGGCTTGGGACGCATCTTGCCGTGCACCGTCATCGCTTCCACTGCCACATGGTGGCTGAACTGGCGCTGCAGGCCCAGATGGCGCACCACCTTGGTGGAATAGCGGTGCGGCGCATTGGTCAGCAGGATTTTGCGGCCGGGCAGGCGGCGCAGTAGCTGGCGCAAGCCGGTTTCGGCGCGGATCATGCTGTGCAGCTGCTCCAGATTGTGGGTCTCGTGCAGAAAATGGGCCGCATCCACGTTATGGTGCTTCACCAGTCCCAGCATCGTTACGCCGTAACGGCGCCAGTAGCCGGTGCGTGCAGCTTCCACCTGCTCCGGTGTGGCCGGCGTGGTGCCGTCACCCAGCACGCGGGCGATGTAGTCGTTCATCCGCCCCATGATGGCGGGGAAGATGGCATGTGAGGCGTTGTGCAGGGTGTTATCGAGATCGAATAGCCACACCGTGTCTTTGCGGGTAATAATGCTCACTTCAATTGTTCACGTCGGATTTGCTGAAAAAGGGTGTCATGCTGCGTCAGATTATAGTGATGTTCTGCAGTTTGCTCGCGCTGCTGCTCTCGCCCGTTGCAGCCCATGCTGAAAATAGCGGCACCCGTCATGGCGCGCTGTTCAAGATCGAGCAGTCCGGCCGCACGCTCTACCTGTTTGGCACCATACACGTGGGTGCTGCCGATTTCTATCCGCTCGAGCCGCAACTGGCGCAGTTGCTGGAACAGGCGCCCGTGCTGGCGCTGGAGATCGACCCGCTGGGCGATCAGCAGGCGCTGGCCAAAGTCGTGCAGCGTTACGGCATGCAGGGCAGAGGAGGCAATGCGCCCACGCTGTCGGCGTCGTGGCGCTTGCGGCTCGAGCGTTTGCTGCGCGAGTATCACATCGAGGCGAATAGTGTGGCCGCCATGAAGCCGTGGCTACTGGCCAGCGTGCTGACGATTTCCGAATTTTCCAATCAGGGCTACAGCACGGCGCTGGCGGTCGATGCCTATCTGTCGAAGCAGGCGCACAAGCGCGGGCAGAAAGTAGTGGAGCTGGAATCGGCCGAAAGCCAGATGGCGCTGTTTGACAGCATGGGCGGGTCGCAGCAGTTGATCTTTTTGCAGGAAGCCATTGCCGGCATCGAATCGCGCGAACAGGCCAGCCAGGCGCGCGCCATTGGCGATGCATGGCGCCATGCCGATGCAGCGGCGCTCGAGGAACTCGCCAGCAAGGCCGAGCAGGATGACAGCCATTCCGGGCGCTTCGTGCAGAAGGTTCTTCTGGAAGGGCGCAATCCGGGGCTGGCCGACGGCATGCAGCGGCTGATGCAGCAGGCCGACAATGCGGTAGCCGCAGTCGGCATCCTGCATCTGGTGGGGCAGTACAGCGTGCCGGAACTGCTGCGCAAGCGCGGCCTGAAGGTCGAACGGCTGTACTAGCGTACTAGCGCAGGGCGTGACAAAGCCTGACAGGGCAGTCGGATAAAAATTTTAGAGCGGGGAGGGTGCAGCAGGATGGTGCCCTTGACGTGGATTGAACACGTGGCCTCTCCCTTACCAAGGGAGTGCTCTACCACTGAGCTACAAGGGCATTGAATGTGGCGGTACGCTAAAACTGAGGCTTAACAGCACCGCCAAATTTTTAGTGAGACCGGATCATAGTGCCAAAAGCCTGTTCGGTCAAGACTTCCAGCAATAAAGAGTGCTCAATCCGGCCATCAATAATGTGAACCGTGTTCACGCCGGACTTGGCTGCGTCGAGTGCCGATGAAATTTTAGGCAGCATACCACCCGAAATTGTACCGTCGGCGAACATCTCGTCGATCTCGCGGGCCGACAGGTCGGTCACCAGATTGCCCTGCTTATCTTGCACGCCGGCGATGTTGGTCATCATGATCAGCTTTTCCGCTTTCAGGATTTCCGCGATCTTGCCCGCAACTACGTCGGCATTGATGTTGTAGGCCTGGCCATCCTGACCGAAGCCGATAGGCGAGATGATAGGAATGAAGGCGTCGTCCTGCAGGGCTTTCACGACGGCCGGATTGATCGCCTCGATTTCGCCCACGAAGCCGATGTCGAGGAACTCGCCCGGATTCTCGCGGTCCGGCATGGCCATTTTGCGGGCGCGGATCAGACCACCGTCCTTACCCGTCAGACCCACGGCCTGACCGCCGTAGTGATTGATCAGCATCACGATGTCCTGCTGCACCTCGCCGCCCAGCACCCACTCCACCACTTCCATGGTTTCTTCGTCGGTGATACGCATGCCCTGCACGAAGGTGCCCTGCTTGCCGATTTTTTTCAGCGCGTTGTCGATCTGCGGACCGCCGCCGTGCACCACCACCGGATTCATGCCCACCAGCTTGAGCAGGATGACATCGCGCGCGAAGCCGTGTTTCAGGCGCTCGTCCGTCATGGCATTGCCACCGTATTTGATCACGATGGTCTTGCCATGGAAATTGCGGATGTAGGGCAGGGCCTCAGCCAGAATCTGCGCCTTGATCTGCGGCGAAACCGCAGTCAGGTCATCATTCATGCCTAAGTTCAGGTTGGTCAGTTGGGTCATGGCGAGTCCGGAAAAAAATTTTGTGCAATTTTACAGCCTGTAGCGACCGTAGACCACGCATTATAGGGCTATCCGGTTGTATTTTCTTAGATCCTCCGCTACGCTGGCCGCCATATGAGCGC
The DNA here is from genome assembly GCF_009720775.1 of Pseudoduganella danionis. Classification (GTDB taxonomy): domain Bacteria; phylum Pseudomonadota; class Gammaproteobacteria; order Burkholderiales; family Burkholderiaceae_D; genus Rugamonas; species Rugamonas danionis. Next base: position 210,008 of record NZ_WNKW01000004.1, on the reverse strand, counting down.
TCCCGACACTTTGCACCGCCAACTGGAACAGATGCGTCCCCAGCTTGTCCGATTTGCACAGTTGCAAATTAGGAATCAGACGCTGGCCGAGGATGCCGTACAGGATGCCCTGATCGCCGTGCTGGAAAAGCCCGAGCGCTTTACCGGGGCATCCTCGCTGCGCACCTATGTGACGGGCATCCTCAAGTTCAAGATCATCGACTGCCTGCGCTCTTCCACCCGCGAGCGCCAGTTCGATACGGACGAGGGGCAGGGCGACGATGAGCTGATCGATGCGCTGTTCACCGCCAACGGTCACACGGTCGCGCCGCCGCAGGCCTGGGGCGACCCCGATACGGCACTGGAGCAGAAGGATTTCTTCCGCACGCTCGAGCTGTGCCTGGAAAAACTGCCGGCCCAGACGGCCCGCGTGTTCATGATGCGCGAATGGCTGGAACTTGAAACGGAAGAAATCTGTAAGGAACTGGCGATTACTTCGTCTAATGCGTGGGTGCTGCTTTATCGGGCGCGCTTGCGCCTGCGCGAATGTCTGGACCTGAACTGGTTCGGCCAGCGCAGTCCTCAATGAATCGAGCCGAATATGACGAAGCCTGATAAAACCGGATTGAAACCGACCTGCCGCGAAGCGCACCGGCTGGTATCGGAGGGCATGGATCGCGAACTGTCGTTTGTCGAGCGTACCCGCTTGCGCCTGCACTTGATGGTGTGCGATGGCTGCACCCGCTTCAACGGCCAGATGGCGCTGCTGCGCACAGCCATGCGCCGCTTCCCCGACGAGCACGGAAAATGAGCCTGTGCACGCGCTGCGGCGCCGAATTCCACTGTACGATGGCTGACGGCGCAGGGCGTGCCAGCGACGCTGCGCCCGTGCAGGACGGCAGTTCTGCTGTGGCGGAAGCGCCCTGCTGGTGTACCGCACTGCCCATGCTGCTGCCGGTGCCGCTAGCCGGTGCCGCCGGTTGCTGGTGCCCGGACTGCCTGCGTGCCGAAATCGCCGCCCAGCAGCGCGCGGCCACCGCCGGCGGCAGCACGGCTGAACTCAAGCGTTAGCGTACGGTACGGAAGAAGCGCAGCATTTCGCGGCTGGCATTCGGCCCGCGCCCATCCGTATAACTGCCGTTCGCACTGCCGCCCGACCATGCATGGCCGGCGCCGTGCACCAGCCAGTGCTCGCCCAGCGGTTTGCCGTTGCTGCCCATGTGGGTTGTGCGGGTGTAGCGGTGGCCATTGGGCACACCGCCGCTGCGGATTTCAGCCTTGCCATGCTGGGGCAGCTGGCGCTGGGCCAGCAGCTGTTCGCCATTGCGAGGATTGACGGTGGTATCGCTGTCGCCATGGAACACGATGATGGGCTGGCTGGCCGGTGAGGACGCCACGGCCATGCTGCTGGCGCCCCGCTTCATGGCCGACAGTGCCGAGGGCAGATCCTGCGCCGAACCGTAGGGCAGGCCCGAATGCACGCCCACGGCGGCAAACAGTTCGGGATACAGCGTGCCGACGATGACGGCCATGGCGCCGCCCGCAGACAGCCCGGCCACATACACCTGCTCTTCGATCACGGGATAGTCTGCCATCACCTGCTCCGTCATGCCGGCGATGATGGACGGTTCGCCCTGACCGCGCTGCTGGTCGATGGCGTTGAACCAGTTCCAGCACTTGGCCTGATTGGCTGCCGGACTTTGTGCCGGATACAGCACGAAATACTGGTTTTCCTCGGCCAGCTGGTTCATCTGGGTGCCGGCGGCAAAGTCGTCGGGGTCCTGCGTGCAGCCGTGCAGCATCACCAGCAGCGGCATGGGCTGGCCGTGGTAGCTGGCCGGCACATACAGCTTGTACTGGCGGCTGCCCGCATGGTTGGTGTAGCTGCCTTCGATGAAACGGGCATCGCGCGGCACCCGCGCTACGGGGGCCGGCTGCAGCAGCGAACTCAGATCGATCACGGGCAGGCTGCTCTGGTGCTGGCGCAGCGTGTCCATGGCCTGCTCCACGGCCTGACGGGTACTGCGGTTGAACAGTTTCTGTGCGCTCGAGCGCAGCTGCGAAAACAGAGGTAGTTTCATGATGTCCCTTTAGCGTATGCGCGGGGCCAGCGCCGTTTTGAGGACTGCACTCGCATGCAGCGAGCCCAGTACGAAGATGGATTCGATGGTGGCCAGTGCCAGTTCGACAGAAACATCGCTGGCGATGCTGGCCAGACCCAGTACATGAATGTGCAGCCGCTCTCCGGCGGCCTGCAGGGCTTCCAGATCGGCCCTTGAGTAATGCTGCATACCGAGCACCAGACTTTTCCGTGCTACCGTCTGTTTCACCACGTCGGCATGCTGGCCCAGCTGGTTGCGGATGGCCGTGCGGATCAGATCGCTGCGATTGGCATAAAACCCCTCCTGCACCAGCAGGTCGATCTGGCCCAGATCGATGGGGCCGAGGTTGATGGTGATTTTTTCCGCCTCGGCGGTGCGCTCCTTGAGTTCCTGTCTGGCCATGATCTCCATCCAATCACCATCTATATGGATGGTAGTATAGGACTGAAACGCTGCATAGCAAGCACTAACGCGCATGAGTGCGGTACTTAACTTACCGATGTCTTTGTATGCGCATTTTGGTTGCGCGTGGAAACCAGGTTTGGTTGTAGCGGCACTCAGGCCGGACTTCGCTGAAATTGGAGCTGCGTTGCGGGTAGCACAAGGGCCTACTGTCGGCCAATTTAGCGCCGCCCCAGCAGTGAGAATGCGTGAATTTTCCAGATGTGCAAGATGCTATTCTTTTGCACATAAGGCTGGGTTCGGCCGGCGGCAGACTAATGTGGTGCAAACGATATAGGAGCGTTTATGTCTACTCAGCAAGTAGTACGTCATTTGGTGCCGGCCGCATTTTGTGCGCTTATTGTGTATCTATATGTCGGCAATGGAGCGGCATCGCTCGACAATTGGAAGTATGTCGCCATTTGGCTCACGATGTGCTTCTTCTTTGTAGGTATGGTCACCTACTCAATGCAAAAACAGATCCGAGACTTGCAAGCTGAGATACAGCGGCTTCAAACTGCGCGCCGGGAATCGGCGCGTGATGAATGAAGCACTGCTTCTGTTGTCGGCCAGAAGCAGCCCGTCGTGGTACGAAAGAATGAGGAAATGATTGAAGCCATTGCGAAACCGTCCGTTTTTAATACGCCTTCTATATGCCATTTGTTTGGCAGGTGCTTTCTATAATCATGCCAGGACAGTTGCCGAACATGGCTTGGATTGGAACTATGGTGGGTTGCCTGTGTTCGTGTGCTTTTTTTGGACTGGATTGACATTTGTCGACGCGCTCGCTGTGTTTTTACTGATGATTAATCCCAAACTCGGCCTGGGGCTCACCGCCGTGATTATAGTGTCCGATGTCGTCATCAATTCTTGGGTTGGAGTGGCGTACGGCTTTGACATCGCTTCGTTTATTGCACAAGCGTTGTTCTTGGTATTTGTGATGTTGACAGTTGGAATTGCGTGGCGTGCTGAGTCCCCGAGGTCGCTTTGTAAGCAGAATGGAGTATAACGTCTGCTCTAACGGCGGCTTCGGGTAGGCCGCACCCGGCCATTAGCTGCCAGTCACAGGTAACTTGCTGCTAAATAGCTGATAGAGATTCTAGAGGTTTGAATCGCCTCCATAACACCAGACATTTCTGAGCAGGAAATCTATGCATAGAGTCATCTTGAGTGGAAATCGGTGCACGGAAGAATGCAGGGCTGCAGCAGTCAAGCAGTTGATTGATCGCGGCCAAGGTTTTCATGGCGGGTCTTATGAACAATCACTATCTCATGCTGGTGGAAAAGTGCTCCAGCCAATCTGCGAGAACTTCGACTTGAGCATCCGAACGCAGGAACTTTGAATTGCCGACGTTGCCTGTGTTGGCCAAGGCAATCACCATACATCTGGGCAACATGGCGCCCACCAGTCATTTGCTTCCACCGCTACACGAATAGGGTCATCCCTGCAGGAGTTGCCTCCCCTCCTTGGGGCTCGACGTCTCCGGGCTAAGATATTGGAGGCCACTCTCCAGAACTAGGAGCGCCATCTCGACCAAAGCCTGAGGACTAACCATCGATGGGCGCATAGCGTCGTTGCGCAGTGCGATAGTGAGCAACCCGTTCATCATGGCCCACAGCGCAGTGGCCGTGACCTCTGGGTTGAGTACGGTGCGCACCAATCCAGCGTCGATCCCTTGCTGGATGATGTTTGCCAGCTTCGCATGCTGTTCGTTTGCGAGTTCCGCAACCCTCTTGATGGCCTCCGGCTCTTCAGGAGGGTTCGCAAAAATCCGGAAAGAGTGGGGCCGCTCAAACGCCAGCCGTGCATAGGCCAGACTGACGCGACGAATCTGCTTGTCTGGCGGACCACCTTCAGCGTAGGCCACATCCAAGAACGCCCGCGTCGCTTCGAGTGCTCGTTCAGCGATGGCAATCAAGAGCGCTTGCTTGCCGCCCACACGGTTGTAGACGGTCTGAATCGCCATGTCAGTACGCCGGGCCACCTCCTCCGTCGTCAGTGCCGCGATGCCTCCCTCGCTGAGGATGGATTCAGCCGCGTCGAGGATCGCTTCGCGCGCCTCTAGGGTTCTTCGCTGTGTTCGTGTTGTCGGGCGTTCACTCATGTCTTGACCGTAGCTCATGTGAATATTAGAATTGTTTCCAACATTGGAATCAATTCTACATTAGGAGATGGAAATGTTCAAGAGTTCAGATGTGCGCTTTAGCTCTGCGGATGGCACTTCGTGCGCGGCATGGCTGTACCTGCCAGACACCAAGAAACCCGCGCCGATCATCGTGATGGGGCACGGCTTGGGCAGTGTGCGGACAATGCGCCTGCCTGCCTATGCCGAGCGCTTCCAGGCTGCTGGCTACGCCTGCCTGGTCTTCGACTATCGGCACTTTGGCGACAGCGAAGGGCTGCCCAGGCAGTTGCTGGATGTGAAGAAGCAACTGCAGGATTGGAAGGCCGCAGTGGCATTTGCTCGCAGCCTCAAGGAGGTGGACGGCGATCAGGTGATCATCTGGGGCACTTCGTTTGGTGGTGGTCATGTGCTTGCGACGGCAGCGGACGATCCCCGGCTTGCTGCGGTGATCTCTCAATGCCCCTTCACCGACGGCCTCGCTTCAAGTCTGGCCATCTCACCCGTCACGTCGTTCAAGGTGACGAGCCTCGCTTTGCTGGATCAGGTTCTTTCGTGGTTCGGCGCAAAGCCTGTGCTCATCGACACAGCGGGCCGCCCTGGCGGACTGGCTTTGATGACGTCCTGGGATGCATTGCCGGGCTACATGCAGCTCGTGCCGTCGAATTCGGCGGGTGGATTTGTGAACCGTGTCGCGGCGCGGGTTGCTCTGCAGGTCGCCCGCTATATGCCCGGTCGTGCTACCAGGCGAATTGCCGCGCCGGTTCTCTACTGCATCTGCGAGAAGGACACAGTGGCTCCGGCTGACGCGGCCCTAAGGCATGCACGTCGAACGCCAAATCGAGAGATCAAGCTCTACAACGAAGGCCACTTCGATATCTACGTTGGCCGTGCATTCGAAAAAGTGGTGCAGGACCAACTCGACTTCCTTGCCCGATTCGTACCCGCTGAACATGGAGGACATTGAGATGAGCCATGCAAGCGGAGTCCTCCACGATCTGTTCTTCCCGCGCAGCAAGGTCAGCGCCGGTCCTGTTTCGCCACAGCTGATCGCAGGAACGACTGTCTATTTCTTGCTGAGGCGAGAGCGTGCGATCAAGCGAAAGCAGTTCATGCAAGTCCTGCTTCAGAACGTCTTGCCCAACTGGCGTAGGCAAGCGGCGCTCACCCAAACAAGCGTCGCGCTTTTTCACCTAGCCACAAAGGGTGGGCTCGAGGTTTTGCCTTTTGCGGCCGTTCGCAGCCACGGAGCACTGAAACTTCCCGCCATGCTTGGGGGCATGCCGACGCCGCCGAAGTTCACGTCGAACCTCACACCGCGCTACGACGCATTCGTCGAAGTCAAGTTCGACCACGCACCTACGCGAGAGCAAATCGATGCTCTTCACTGGGCTCACGAAACGCTCAAGTCGCTTTGCGAGGAGGTCTCGACATGTGAGTGTGACCGTCGATACAACGTGTTGGGCTCTCCGCCCTCGATGGGCGAGTCCGTGTACCTGACGGTCATCACGCGTACGCCTTGGAACAAAACACGGGAGGAAGCTCAACGGTACTGGATTCACGAGCATGCCCAACTCGTGAGCGACAACGTCAAACGAACGGGCATGTGCGGGTATCAACAGGTACACACTACGCTGAATCCGACCAGCACCTTCCAGAACAGCTTTGGGGGGCTGGCAACCATCGAGTTTCCGCGCCTGAGCACGTACCTTTTGCAGACTGCAAAGCCCTCCTCACTGCGCTTCAACAACACGCTGGTGTTGGACGAAATGAATCTGACGATTCAATCGGAAATCGGCATCTACCGTCGCGTAGTCGTTGACTAAGCTTCGGAAGCACGAAGGCACTCTCGAAGGCGCGTGTGAGAAGCCGTGCGTGAAGCGACGGGGAGACGATGAAGTTGGCGTGGGTTGATCAGATCAGGGCTACAGGACGGATTTCGCAACCTCTGACGCACCTAGTTAGTCATTTTGTAAATGCATATCGCATCGAAAAAGCGCTTGTCGTGACTGACGGCTATGGGGCGGAAGCCGACTGTCGGGCTGGGCTGCAAGCATGAATTCACAATCACGATAAAATACGCATCATGAGTGAATTCGCTAACATCCCCACAGCTAGCAACGCCGCAGTTTCCGGTCTTGCTGCTCCCGTGCCTTCGCCCTGCGTCAGCCTGTGCAAGATGGATCAGGACCGCCAGTACTGTCTGGGCTGCATGCGTACCATCGAAGAAATCATTGCCTGGTCCAAGGCCGATGATGATTACAAACGCGCCGTCTGGGCCAAGTTGCCGGAACGTCGCGCTAGTCAGCCGGCGGACGCGGCATGAACGAGCTACCAGACAGCATCAAGGTGTTCCAGCGCGGCTGGCTTTCCTCGAATAATGTGCTGCTGGTGGGGCCGGACGACACGGCACTGTTCGATACCGGCTATGTCAGCCATGCCGAGCAGACGCTGGCGCTGGTGCGCCATGCACTGGGCGAGCGCCCGCTGGACCGCATCCTGAATAGCCACCTGCATTCCGACCACTGCGGCGGCAATGCCATCCTGCAAGCCCATTACGCCAGTCACACGGCCATTCCTGTGGCCGAAGCGGACAAGGTGCGGCGCTGGGATGTGGAAGCGCTGAGCTTCAAGGCCACGGGCCAGCGCTGCGACCGCTTCAGTTTCGATAGCACGCTGTCTTGCGGCGAAGTGCTGCAACTGGGCGGCATGGAGTGGCAGGTGCTGGGCGCGCCCGGCCATGACCCCAGTTCCGTGATTTTCTATTGCCCGCAACATCGCTTGCTGCTGTCGGCCGATGCGCTGTGGGAAAACGGCTTCGGCGTGATCTTCCCCGAACTCGATGGCGAATCGGGCTTTGCCGAAGCGGCCGCCACGCTGGACTTGATCGCCAGCCTCGATGTGCGGCTGGTGGTGCCCGGCCATGGCCGGCCGTTCACCGACGTGGCCGGTGCGCTGGCGCGCGCCCGCACCCGTCTCGACTACCTCTCGGCCGATCCGGTGCGCAATGCCCAGAACGCGCTCAAGGTGCTGCTCAAGTTCCTGCTGCTGGAACGCCAGCGCATCGCGCTGAGAGATGTGCCCACCCTGCTGCTCTCCATGCCCGTCTTCGAAGCGGCCAACCGCAACCATCTGCGTCAGACGCCACAGGAATTAGGCGAGTGGGTGGCACAGCAACTTATACGTGCCGGTGCAGCTCGCCGCGAGGGTGAGTACTTACTTAATCACGAAATGTAGAGGTTCACCCCTAGTTTCTGCACGATCGTACTATTTTCTGCTCTATAATCGACCGCTGTTCCCCGATTAACTTTTGTGAGCGAGTTCGCCATGGCCCTGCCAGCAGCGTTGCAGAATCTTTCCCTTCCCGTCATAGCTTCCCCGATGTTCATCGCCAGTGGTCCGGCGCTGGTGGCGGCCCAGTGCAAGGCCGGCATCGTCGGTTCCTTCCCGGCGCTGAACGCCCGTCCGGCCGAATTGCTGGATGTGTGGCTGACGGATCTGAAAAAAGAGTTGGCCGAGTATCAGGCCGCTCATCCCGATAAGCGCGTTGGCCCGATCGCCGTCAACCAGATCGTGCACCAGTCGAATGACCGCCTGGCCCATGACGTGGAAGTCTGCGTCAAGCATCAGGTGCCTATCATCATTTCCTCGCTGCGCGCGCCACCGAAAGAGATGCTGGACGCTATCCACAGCTACGGCGGCATCGTGATGCACGACGTGGTCTCCATCCGTCACGCGGAAAAAGCGCTGGAAGCGGGCGTCGATGGCCTGATTCTGGTGGCGGCCGGGGCGGGCGGCCACGCGGGCAATCTGTCGCCGTTCGCGCTGGTGGGCGAAGTGCGCAAATTCTTCAAGGGCCCGATCGCCCTGTCCGGCTCTATCGCCACCGGCGATGCGATTCTGGCAGCACAGGCCATGGGCGCCGACTTTGCCTACATCGGCTCGCGCTGGCTGGCCACCAAGGAATCGAATGTCAGCGAAGACTACCGCAACGCCATCGTCGAATCGACGGCGGCCGACATCATCTATTCCAACCTGTTCACCGGCGTGCATGGTAACTACCTGAAGAAGTCCATCGTCGCAGCCGGCCTCGATCCGGATGCGCTGCCGACTTCCGACAAGACGGCGATGAACTTCGGTTCGGGCAGCGCCAAGGCGTGGCGCGATATCTGGGGCGCTGGTCAGGGTGTGGGCCTGATGGATGATGTGCCGACCACCGCAGAGATGGTAGCCCGTCTGAAGGCCGAGTACGACGCAGCGCGCGCCCGTCTGGCGCTGTAAGCTGGCGCGCCAAGCGCAAAAAAAACTGCGCGGACCGGAGCCGGTCGGCGCAGTTTTGTATCGGGCGGGACTAGCCCGTCATCGTTCAGGCTTCCGTCTGGATCGCCCACAGGCCCGGCAGGTTACGCCAGTAGCCATAGGCATCCATGCCGAAGCCCACCACGAAGCGGTTAGGGATCGTGATGCCGACGATGTCGGCCTTGACGGGTTTGGCCTTGCCGATGGCTTTATCGGCAAACACGGCGAGGATTACTTCCGCCGCGCCCATGTCCAGCAGACGCTGTTTAACGTGGGCCAGCGTTTCGCCTTCGTCCAGAATATCGTCCAGCACAATCACGGTGCGGCCAGCCACATTCGAGCGCGGCACCACTTTCCACACCACTTGTCCGCCTTGATCTTCGTCACCGTAGCGGCTGACGTGGATGTAATCGAATTCGAGCGGGAAGGTCAGCTGCGGCAGCAGGTTACCCGTGAAGACCACGGCGCCACCCATCACACCCAGCACCAGCGGGAAGGCCTCGGCGTCAGGCCGGTCGTAACGCTGGTTCAGCGTACTGGCCATGGCTTTGACGGCATTGTCCACCTGCTCTTTGGTGAACAGTTCTTCGGCGTTCTGCAGCAACGCGCGGGCGCGGTTGTGGTGAAAATCTTGCATGGTAGGTTCCGGCTTCTTTAAAACGGCTAATCGAGGCTCTATTATCCGCGATCTGCTCTAAGCCTGTATCGGCGTTGGATTTGCACCACAGCGCGCCGCCAGTGGCAGCGCGCGGTTGTTTAACTGTAATCGCGGATATCGGCGATCACTTTGCCGTCGTTGGGCAGGCTGCCGATGGCAACAAACTCCACCTCGCCGCGTAACTTGGTCAGGTCGCGGATGGTGTCGACGATGGCGGCGGCGTTGCCTGCGTTGGCTGGATCGGCCACTTCGCACTGCAAAGTCATCACATCCTGCGCCATCTGTCCCGATACTACCAGCCGCGCCTTGACGATTTCCGGGTGCCGGCGCGTGATCGCATGCACTTGCGAGGGATGGACGAACATGGCGCGCACCTTGGTGGTCTGGTCGGCCCGCCCAAGCCAGCCGCGGATGCGGGTGTTGGTGCGGCCGCAGGCCGTGGCCGGAGCATCTGGCATGACAGCCGACAGATCGCCCGTCGCGAAGCGGATCAGCGGATAGTCGGGATTGAACACGGTGACCACGACTTCGCCGATTTCGCCCGCTGCCACAGGGTCGCCGCTGCCGGGACGGACGATTTCCAGAATGATGTCTTCGTCGAGCACCATGCCGGCATCGCGCTCCGCGCCGCTGCGGGTTTCATAGGCGATGTTGCCGATATCGGCCGAGGCATACATCTGCAGCACGCGCGGCACGCCATGCGCCACGAACCACTGGCGCAGCGATTCCGGCAGCGCTTCCGCGCCCACCATGGCCTGCTTGATGCTGCTGATGTCGGCCCCCATTTCCTCGGCCTTCTCGATGATGATCTTGAGGAAGGAGGGCGTGCCCACATAGGTATCGGGCCGCAGGCTGCTGATGGCCTGCACCTGCATTTCCGTCTGGCCGCTGCCGGCCGGTATCACGGCGCTGCCGATTTTGGCAGCACCACCTTCCACCATGAAGGCGGCCGGGGTGAAGTGGTAGGCAAAGCAGTTCTGCAGCAGGCCACCGGCGCGTACGCCGGTAGCAAACAGCGGACGGGCAAAGCGCCACCAGTCGGCACCGCGCCCTTCCGGATCGAAGATGGGGCCAGGCGACATGAACACGCGCGATAGCTGGCCTACCGGCGTGGTATTCAGGCCGCCAAACGGGGCGCTCTGCTGCTGCAGGCCGTGCAGCTCGGATTTGCGCGTAACGGGCAGGGTGGCCAGCGCCGCGCGGCTGGTGATGTCGGCCGGGTTGACGTGCTCCAGTATGCGCGCCCAGCCGCTGGCGGCCTTGGCGCGTGCCACCAGTTGCGGCAGGCGCGCCAGCAGATCGCGCTCGCGCTGCTCCGGCGCGCGGGTTTCCAGTTGATCGAGCGTTGCGAGGTGATCGGCCATGCTAACTATCCTTTGAACTATGCCAGCCAGCGTTTGCGGCGGCGGTAGAACTTCATGTCGCGGAAGCTCTTGCGGCCCGCGCCGGACACGCCCAGATAGAATTCCTTGACGTCTTCGTTGGCCGACAGCTCGGCCGCCGCGCCTTCCATCACCACCCGTCCGTTTTCGAGGATGTAGCCGAAATCGGCGTAGCGCAGGGCGATGCTGGTGTTCTGTTCGGCCAGTAGGAAGGACACGTTCTCCTTGCTGTTGAGGTCTTTGACGATGCCGAAGATCTCTTCCACGATCTGCGGCGCGATGCCCATCGACGGTTCATCGAGCAGAATCATGGAAGGCTTGGCCATCAGTGCCCGCCCGATGGCGCACATCTGCTGCTCGCCGCCCGAGGTGTAGCCAGCCTGGCTGGTACGCCGCTCGCGCAGACGCGGGAAGTAGTGGTAGACCTTCTCCAGCGATTCCTTGAGTTCAGCACGCGAAGCGTTGCGCGTGTAGGCACCCGTCAGCAGGTTTTCTTCTATGCTCAGGTGGCCGAAGCAGTGGCGCCCCTCCATCACTTGCGACAGGCCCCGCTTCACCAGTTCGTTCGGCGTGAGCTGGTCTATGCGTTCACCCTTGAACTGCACTTCGCCCTTGGTGACATCACCGCGCTCACCGCGCAGCAGGGTGGAGATGGTTTTCAGGGTGGTCGATTTGCCGGCGCCATTGGCGCCCAGCAGGGCCACGATCTTGCCCTGCGGGACCTGCAGCGACACCCCTTTCAGCACCAGAATCACGTGGTCGTAGATCACTTCCACGTTATTCACGGACAGATAGGGCGCCGCTGCAGCCGCCGTAGCGGCGGCGTTGGCAGTGTTGGCAGCGTGGTTCATCATTTGGCGCAGGCTGGAGTGATTTTCTTCTCGGCCGCATAGGCAGCCGAGCTTTCTTCCAGCAGCTTGCGGGTCAGCGCCTTGTCGCCGATGATCCAGTTCGGCGTGATGGCGTTCCATTTCTTGCCATCCCATTGCTGGACTTTCACGGCGCCCGAACCTTCGTGGTCGTCGCAGCTGGTTTTCACGACTGGTAGCATACCCAGCGCACCGATGGCTTTCTGGCGGGCTTCGTCCACGTTCAGGTGCTCCAGACCCCAGCGCATCTGTTCGCCCGTGACAGGTTTGCCCTTGCCGAATTTTTCCTGCGCCGTGCGCATGGCTTCTACCCACAGGATGGCGGCGCTGACGCCGCGCATATGGTAGACCGAACCGATGCGGCTGCGGTCAGCCAGATTGCCTTTGCCGGCGTCGTACAGCTTTTTGTGGATGTCGTCCATCAGCGGGTAGCTGCCGGGGGTGTTGAAGGTCATGGCGCTATAGCCTTTGGCCGCATCACCCGTTGGTACGGTATCTTCTTCCGAACCAGCCCACCATACGCCCAGCATTTTCTCGCGCGGGAAGCCGTTACGCTGTGCCGTTTTGATGGCGACGGCATTCATGGCGCCCCAGCCCCACAGGATCACGTGATCGGGATTGGCCTGACGGATCTGCAGCCATTGCGATTGCTGTTCCGTGCCCGGTGGCGTGACAGGAATCTTGATCAGTTCAAAGCCATATTGTTTGGACAGGGCGTCGAGTACCGGCATAGGTTCCTTGCCGAAGGCCGAGTCGTGGTACAGGTGGACGATCTTCTTGCCCTTGAGCTTATCCATGCCGCCGTTTTTGTCGCCCAGATATTTGATCATGGCGGCAGCCTGATTCCAGTAGCTGGTAATCAGCGGGAATACATACGGGAACACCTTGCCGTTGGCCGCATCGGAACGGCCGTAGCCGATAGTGGTCATAGGGATCTTGTCGGTCGCCAGACGATCAAGCACGCCGTAGGCCACACCGGTGGACAGCGGTTCCACCATGGTGGCGCCGCCGTTCTTGGTTTTCAGGCGCTCGTAGCATTCCACGCCGCGCGACGGGTTGTATTCGGTTTCGCATTCTTCCCAGCTGATCTTCACGCCGTTCACGCCGCCCGACAGGTTGACCAGATTGAAGTAGTCGATGATGCCGCCGTAGAAGCCGGAACCGCCAGCGGCGTAAGGGCCGACGCGGTAGGACGGCAGGGCCACATACTGGTCGTCTGCATAGGCGCTACCAGTTGCTGCCAGGGTCAGGCCGAGAACTGCTGCTGCGATGAATTTCATATTTGATTTCATACTTGTCTCCTCTGGTTTGAAGTTATGCGCGATCAGTGCGGGAACGGCCACAGTCGCAGTTTCTCTTTTGCGATTTGCCACAAGCGCGCCAAGCCATGCGGCTCGACGATCAGGAAAAAGATAATCAGCGCACCGAACACCATCAGCTCCAGATTGGAAGCCACGCTGGTGGGCAGGGCGAAGCTGTGCGCCACAATGTTGAGGAACACGGGCAGCAGCACGATGAAGGCGGCACCGAGGAAGGAGCCCAGCACCGAGCCCACGCCGCCGATAATCACCATGAACAGGATGCGGAACGACAGGTCGAGGCTGTAGGCTTCCGGCTCCACCGTACCCAGATAGGCATACGCATACAGCGCGCCGGCCACGCCGCAGTAGAACGAGCTGACGGCAAAGGCCAGCAGCTTGGTGCGCATCAGGCGGAAGCCGATCACTTCTGCTGCCACGTCCATATCGCGCACGGCCATCCATGAGCGGCCCACGTTGGAGCGGATCATGTTCTTGGCCAGCAGCGCCATCAGCGCGACCACGGCCAGCACCAGCAGGTATTTGCTGGCCGGCGTATCGAAGCTGTAGCCGAAGATGACGATCTTCTGTGCCGTGATCACGCCGGAGGTGCTGTAGTTGGTCAGGTAGGGAATCTTGGTCAGACACCACACCACGAAGAACTGGGTGGCCAGCGTGGAAGCGGCCAGATAAAAGCCGCGTATGCGCAGCGAGGGCAGGCCGAAGGCGATGCCCACCATGGCGGCGCTCAGGCCACCGAGAACAAAGGCCAGCAGTATCGGCAGGCCGGGCAGACGGGCGATGAAGTTATACGAGGCGAACGCGCCCACGGCCATGAAGGCGGCCGTACCCAGCGAGAGCTGGCCGGCATAGCCGGTGAGGATGTTCAGACCCAGCGCTGCCAGCGAAAAGATCAGGAAGGGGATCAGGATGGCAGACAGCGTATAGGCGGAAGCCAGCTGCGGCACCACCACGATGGCCACCACCAGCAGCGACAGCAGCGCAATGCGGTCCTGCAGGATGGGGAAGATCTGGCTGTCGGCCTGATAGCTGGTTTTGAATTGTCCTGCTTCACGGTAGAGCATGGGAGTGTCCTTGTTCCGGTCAGATTCTGCGGATGATTTTTTCGCCGAACAGGCCTTCCGGCCGTACCAGCAGGAACAGCAGGGCCAGCACGTACGGGAACCAGCCCTCGATGCCGCCGCCCACCAGCGGGCCGATATACACCTCGGCCATTTTTTCCGTAGCGCCGATAATCAGGCCGCCGACGATGGCGCCCGGCATGGAGGTAAAGCCACCGAGGATCAGCACGGGCAGCGCCTTGAGTGCGACGAAGGTCAGCGCGAACTGCACGCCGTTACGGGCTCCCCACAGCATGCCGGCCACCAGTGCTACCAGACCGGCCACGGCCCACAGCACGGCCCAGATGCGCTGCAGCGGTATGCCCACCGCCAGCGCGGCCTGATGGTCATCCGCCACGGCGCGTAGTGCGCGGCCCACTTTGGTCTGGGAGAACAGCAGGGCCAGCGAAGTGACCAGCAGCGCGCACACGCCGGCGGCCATGATGTCGAACTGGGACACGAGGATGTTGAACTTTTCCATCAGGTATTCGGATGGCACGTCTTCGATCGGCAGTTCCAGCTTGTGCACCTGTGCGCCCCACACCAGTTGCGCCAGACCTTCGATGAAGAAGGCCAGTCCGATGGTGGCCATGAACAGGGTGATTTCCGGCTGGTTGACGAGCGGGCGCAGTACCACCCGTTCGATGGCGATGCCGAGGATGATCATCACGACGATGGTGAGCGGCACGGCCAGCCACAGCGAAAAGCCGAATTGGTCGACCATGCCCACGCAGGTGAGGGCGGCAAAGAACACCATGGCACCCTGGGCGAAGTTGAATACGCCCGAAGCCTTGTAGATCAATACAAAGCCGATGGCCACCAGCGCATACATCACGCCGGACAGCAGGCCGCCGATCAGCACTTCAAAGAAAAAATTCAGATTCATTCGGCCACCCCGAGGTAAGCATTGATCACGTCCTGATTGGTGCGCACTTCGTCTGGCGTGCCGTCACCGATCTTCTTGCCGTAGTCGAGCACCACCACGCGGTCGGAGATATCCATCACTACGCCCATGTCATGTTCGATCAGCACGATGGTGGTGCCGAACTGGTCGTTCACATCGAGGATGAAGCGGCACATGTCCTGCTTTTCTTCCACGTTCATGCCGGCCATGGGTTCGTCGAGCAGCAGGATTTCCGGTTCGGCCGCCAGTGCGCGGCCCAGTTCCACGCGCTTCTGCAGGCCGTAAGGCAGGCGGCCGACGGGGGTTTTGCGGATGGCCTGAATTTCGAGGAAGTCGATGATTTCTTCGGCCTTCACGCGGTGTTCGATTTCTTCGCGCCGTGCCGGGCCCCAGTACAGCGCCTGCATGAGGAAGTTCGATTTCATCTTGAGGTTACGGCCCGTCATGATGTTGTCGAGTACCGTCATGCCCTTGAACAGGGCGATATTCTGGAAGGTACGGGCGATGCCGGATTTGGCGGCCGCGTAGCAGTCCATATTCTTGCGGTGCTGGCCGCGGTAGATGATCTCGCCCTGCTGCGGGCGGTACACGCCGTTGATCACGTTCAGCATCGAGCTTTTACCGGCGCCGTTAGGGCCGATGATGGCGCGGATTTCGTGCTGCTTCACATTGAAGGAAATATCGGTCAGCGCACGTACGCCGCCGAACGACAGCGAGATATTCTGCATGTCGAGAATCACGGGGCCGATCTTGCGGCCGCCGCTGTCGTTTGCCGGTGCCGCCTCGAAGCGGGTTTCAGGTTCATTCATCAGCATGATGGCTTCCTTGGTCATGCGCGCTGGCGCTCAGGCTGCAGCCTGCACGGCCGGATAGGTTTTGCAGGCGTCGATTTTCAGATCGGCGGCCACCATGCCGGTGCGGCCGTCTTCGAATTTCACCTGCGTCTCGATGTATTGCGATGCCTTGCCTTCATACAGCGCGGCGATCAGCACGGCATATTTTTCGGCGATGAATTTGCGCCGCACTTTGCGCGTGCGGGTCAGTTCATCGTCGTCGGGATCGAGTTCCTTGTGCAGCACCAGATAGCGGTGGATCTGGGTGTCGCCCATCATAGGCTCGGCCGCCAGATCGGCATTCACCTGTTCGATGCAGTCGCGAATCAGGCCATATACCTGCGGGTGCGCAGCCAGATCGGTATAGCCGGAATAGGCAATGCTGCGCCGCTCGGCCCAGTTGCCCACGGCTTCCATGTCGATGTTGATGAAGGCGCAGACCTGATCGCGCTGGTCGCCGAAGGCCACCGCTTCCTTGATGAAGGGGAAGAACTTGAGCTTGTTCTCGATGTAGTTGGGCGCGAACATGGCGCCGCTGTTCATCTTGCCCACATCGGCTGCGCGGTCGATGATCTTCAGATGGCCTTCGCTGTCGAACAGGCCGGCATCGCCGGTATGGAAGTAGCCATTGGCGTCGATCGCTTCGGCCGTTGCGTCAGGGCGCTTGAAGTAGCAGTACATCAGCGTGGGCGACTTGACCAGCACTTCGCCGTTATCGGCCAGTTTCACTTCCACACCCGGCGCGGGCAGGCCCACGCTGTCGAACTTGATGTGGCCATCGGGCTGCAGGCAGATGTAGGCGCAGGTTTCGGTAGAGCCGTAGAACTGCTTGAGGTTGACGCCGATAGAACGGTAGAAGCGGAACAGGTCGGGGCCGATGGCAGCACCGGCCGTGTAGGCGACGCGTACGCGCGACAGTCCCAGCACGTTTTTTAGCGGGCCATACACGAGGACCTGACCTAGCGCATACGCCATGCGGTCGCCGAACGCCACCGGTTTGCCGTCGAGGATGTCGGCACCGACGCGGCGCGCCACGGCCATGAAGCGGTGGAATAGCTGGCGCTTGATGGCACCGGCGTCTTCCATCCGTATCATCACCGTGGTCAGCATGTTTTCGAATACGCGCGGCGGTGCAAAGTAGTAGGTGGGGCCGATTTCGCGCATGTCCGTCATCACTGTATCGCCCGATTCGGGGCAGTTGACGGTGAAGCCGGCTGTCATGGCCTGCGCGAATGAGAACAGGCAGTCGCCCACCCACGCCATCGGCAGATAGGACAGGATGTCTTCCTGATCGGTGAGCTTTTCGAAGCCTACGCCACCCGTGCCGGCCGCAATCAGCGCAGCGTGGGTCTGGCACACGCCTTTGGGTTTGCCGGTGGTGCCCGAGGTGTACAGGATGATGGCGTTGTCGCTGCCTTTGCCTGCCTGTACGGCGGCGTCGAAGGCGCCCGGATGCTGGCGGTCCCACTCGCGCCCCAGTGCCTGCAAGGCCGCAAAGGAAGTCAGCTCCGGCTGGCGGTAATGGCGCATGCCGCGTTCATCGTCGTAAGCGATGTGGGCGATGTGCGGATACACGCTTTTCAGTTCCAGCAGCTTGTCGACCTGCTCCTGATCTTCCACGATGGCGTAATGGATTTCCGCGTTTTCCAGCACATAGGCCATGTCGGCGGCTGGCGCGTCCTGATATAGCGGCACGGGCACGCCGCCCAGACATTGCGCGGCCAGCATGGACCAGTACAGGCGCGGGCGGTTGTCGCCGATGATGGCCAGATTCATGCCGCGCTGGAAGCCGATGGCGGCCAGCCCGCAGGCGAGTGCGCGGACTTCGTCCTGCACCTGTGCCCAGTTCCAGCTTTGCCAGATGCCCAGATATTTCTCGCGAAATGCGGGGCGGGTGGGCCGGGTCTGCGCATGGGTTTGCAGCCAGCGCGGAAAAGTCGTGTTCTGTGCTTGCACCAGTGTCTCCTGTTGCGATGTGCTTGTATGGCAAACGGGCAGGGCGGTCATGCCGCCTTTTTTTGTGCCTCAGCCTTTTTGTGTGATGATAGTAGCCTGATGACGGGCCTGAAGATGTCATTTCGACGACAATTGGCCGACTTTTCATGGTGCAAAGCAGCAATGACCGAACCGCGTATATCCATGCAGCAAGCCTTGCGCAGTGCCATCTGGGCGCAGCAGCTCACGCCTGAACAGATGGCGCGGGTGGAAGCGGATACCTTTGAAACCTTTGTGCCTAAAGGCGGCTACGTGTGCCGCAAAGGCGAGAGGGTGGAGAACTGGCTGGGCATCATGGACGGCATGGTGAAGATGACCAACTTCTCGGCGAATGGCAAAAGCGTGACCTTTTCCGGTGTGCCGCCCGGTGGCTGGTTTGGCGAAGGATCGTTGTTAAAACGCGAAATTCTCAAATACGATGCCATCGCGTTGCGCGATAGCCGCATCTTGCGCATGCCCATAGACACTTTTCATTGGCTGCTGGAATCAAGTTTGCCGTTCACGCGCTTTTTGCTGATGCAGTTGAATGAGCGTCTGGGTCAATTTATTGGCATGGTGGAAAACGACCGCCTGCTCGATCCCGATACGCGCGTGGCGCGCTGCCTCGGTTCCATGTTCAATTCCCATCTGTTTCCGGGACTGGATCCGGGGCCCGATAAGCTGATCCAGATCTCGCAGGAAGAGCTGGGCCTGCTGTCGGGCGCGTCGCGCCAGCGCGCCAATCAGGCGCTGCAACTGCTGGAAAAACAGGGCCTGCTGCGGCTCGATTACGGCGGCATCTGCATCCTCGATCTGGAAGGGCTGCGCCGCTATCAGGCCGACAGCAGCGCGGCGACACGCTAGCGCAGCAGCGTTTTAGTCAGCATGCCCGGGCGCGCGTGGCGTGCGCCGCCGCAGTCTGGCTGCCGCAGCGGCGGGCAATCGCGGTATGATTGCAGACAGCAAGGCCGCACTGGCGGCGCACCGGATAACGAAACACCCATGCCTACAACTCATACCGCTACCATCGTCGAGCGCATCGCGCGCTTGCGCGAGGCCATGCATCAGCAGCAGATCGATGCGCTGATGGTTCCTTCTGCCGATCCCCACCTGTCCGAATATCTGCCCAGCCGCTGGCAGGGGCGCGAATGGCTGTCCGGTTTTACCGGCTCGGTCGGCACCCTGATCGTCACGCCGCAGTTTGCCGGCATCTGGACCGATGCGCGCTACTGGACTCAGGCCGAGCAGCAACTGGCCGGTACCGGCATCAGCCTGATGAAGCTGACCTCGGGCGCCAGCGTGCAGTATGTGGACTGGCTGGCCGCCACCATGCAGCCCGGCCAGACGGTGGCGGTGGATGGCAATGTGCTGGGGCTGGCCATCGGCCGCCAGTTGGCACTGGCGCTGCAGGCCAAGGATGTGACGTTGCGTACCGAGCTCGATCTGCTTCAGCAAGTGTGGCAGGACCGTCCTGCCATGCCGCTGGCGCCTGTGTTCGAGCACCTGCCGCCGTATGCCACGCAAAGCCGTGCCGACAAGCTGGCGCAGGTACGCGCGGCCATGCAGCAACTGGGCGCACGCCTGCACCTGATTTCCGCGCTCGACGATATCGCCTATCTGTTCAACCTGCGCGGCAGCGATATCTCGTACAACCCTGTATTCCTTGCCCATGCCCTGATCGAACCGGAGCAGGCCACGCTGTTTGTCACGGCCGGCAAGATCGACGCGGCCCTGAATGCTGCGCTGGCAGCCGACGGCGTCAAAGTGGTGGCCTACGATACGCTGGCCGCGCGGCTCGACCAACTGCCGGCCGATAGCACGCTGCTGATCGATCCGCGCCGCATCAGTTATGGCACGCGCCAGTGGATACCGGCCCGCGTACACGTGATCGATGCCATCAACCCCGCCATCTTCGCCAAGTCGCGCAAGAGCGAAGCGGATCTGGTGCATGTGCGCGCTGCCATGGAACAGGATGGTGCTGCGCTGTGCGAATTCTTCTGCTGGCTGGAACAGACGCTGGCCGATAGCGCCCGTGTGCCGCTGACGGAACTCGATATCGACCGTGAAATCACGGCTGCGCGCGCGCGCCGTCCCGGCTTCATCAGCCCCAGTTTCTCTACCATAGCCGGTTTCCGCGCCAACGGCGCCAGCATGCATTACCGCGCCACGCCTGAGCACCATGCGGTGATCGAAGGTGACGGCCTGCTGCTGATCGATTCGGGTGGCCAGTATCTGGGCGGGACCACCGACATCACGCGCGTGGTGCCGGTGGGGGCGATAACGGCCGAGCAGCAGCGCGATTTCACGCTGGTGCTGAAAGGCATGATGGCATTGTCGGCCACGCGCTTCCCGCGTGGCTGCAAGTCGCCCATGCTCGATGCGATCGCCCGTGCACCGCTGTGGGCCGCCGGTCTGGACTTCGGCCACGGCACGGGTCACGGCGTGGGCTACTTCCTCAATGTGCACGAAGGACCGCAGTCGATTTCGCCATCGGCCATGCCGGAACCGCATACGGCCATGGAAGCGGGCATGATCACTTCGATCGAACCGGGTCTGTACCGCACCGGCCAGTGGGGCATACGGATAGAGAATCTGGTGCATAACCGGCCTGCCGGCCAGACCGAGTTCGGCGACTTCCTCGAATTCGAGACGCTGACCCTATGTCCTATCGATACGCGCTGTGTGGAACTGGCACTGCTGCGCGAGGATGAGCGCGCGTGGCTGAATAACTACCACGCCACGGTGCGCGCCCGTCTGGCGCCGCTGCTGTCCGGCCCTGCGCTGGCATGGCTGCAACTGCGCACGGAGGCCGTATGAGCGGCCGCGCCACGCGCGCCACGGCAGCCGTGGACCGCCTGAAAAAACGCAGCGGCAATAACCGCTATTCCATGTCGCGCACCGGCAGCGGCCATTACTTCCTCAGCGAGGGCGCAGGCGAACCGCCGCTGTGTGCACCGCTGGAACTCGACGATTTCGTCGCCTTTGTGAACGGCATTGCCCCGGCTGCGCCCAAACGGGTCAGCAAACTCGACGTCGCCTTCGAAAAACAATTAGTCAAAAAAGCGCCTTAAGCGCACAGAAAGGTCGCACCCATGCCCTCCATCGATATGCTGTTTGCCTACTGGTCGCACAAGGAGCTGGCCACCAATGCGGTGATTCTGATGAATCTGATCGGCGCCCTGCTACTGGGGCTGCTGGTCGGCTACGAGCGCTCCTACCATGGCCGCGCGGCCGGTATGCGTACCTATGGGCTGGTGTGCATGGCCTCGGCCGCACTGACCGTGATCGGCGGCTATCCGGCCGACTGGTTCGGCGGCCACGGCACGGCCACGGTGGCCGTGTCCGACCCTACCCGTATCGTGCAGGGCATCGTCACCGGCATCGGCTTCCTCGGTGCGGGCGTGATCATGCGCGAAGGTTTCAACATCAGCGGCCTGACCACGGCCGCATCGATCTGGGCCTCGTCCGTAATCGGCGTGATGGTGGGCATAGGCTTTTATCTCGGTGCCATGGGGCTGGCCATGCTGTGCGCAGGCGCGATGATCTTCCTGACCAAGGTGGAAGCCTGGCTGCCGTCACGCCATGCGATTGCCATCACCATGCGCTTCAAGCAGGGCTTTATGCCGCAGGAGAAAGCGCTGCGTGCCATGGCACTGCAGCGCGGCTATGAAATTGCTGGCGGTTCGCTGATGATCAGCGGCGATAGCGGTACGCAGGAATGGCGCTTTGTGGCGATAGCCCTGAGCAAGCGCAGTGGCGCACCGCTGGCCACGCTGTCGGCGGAACTGGCCGTATTTGAAGGGATCGATAGCTTCCAGTTGTCGCACGCCCGTAACTAGAGCGGTACCGTAGCGCAGTCATGACGACCTTTACTCTGATAGGTGCGGGCCACGTGGGCCGCGTGCTGGGCCGGCTGCTGGTAGCGCAGGCCGGCTGGCAGTTGCAGCAGGTGCTGACCCGCTCGGCCGCATCGGCCGCACAGGCGGTGGAATTTATCGGTAGCGGCAGCGCGATAGACGCCTACGCAGCGCTGGCCCCAGCCCGGGTGTTCATACTGGCCGTCGGCGATGACCAGATCGTGCCAGCCAGTGAGGCGCTGGCGCAGGCCGTGCCGCTGGCCGGCAGCGTGGTATTCCATTGCAGCGGCGCGCTGGCCTCGGACCGCCTGCAGGCCGTGCGCGCGGCCGGTGGTGCGGTTGCCAGCGTCCACCCGATCCGCAGCTTTGCCGACCCGCAGGCCGTGGCGCAAGCTTTTGCCGGCACCTATTGCGGCCTGGAGGGCGATGTCGCAGCGCTGGCCGTACTCACGCCGGCGCTGCAAGCGATAGGCGCCCAGCCTGTGCCTATCGATGCGGCAGCCAAGACCGTGTATCACGCTGCTGCCGTGTTTGCGAGTAATTATCTGGTGACAGTGCTCGATGCAGCGCTGCGGGCTTATCAGGCGGCCGGCATACCGGAAGCAGTGGCGCGCCAGCTAGTGCAGCCGCTGGCCAGCGAATCGATGGCGAATGTATTCCGGCTTGGCGCGGCCACAGCGTTGAGCGGGCCGATCGCAAGGGGGGATATGGCAACTGTCGAGCGTCAATTCCAGGCGGTCAGTGCATGGGATGGGCCCAGTGGTGATCTGTATCAGGCTTTGATCGCGCCGACCACGGCACTGGCACTGCGTAAAAAGGCCGCAGTAGGCGGCGAGTGATGCCTCTATACCACTGCCAGCCTGATCTTCTTGCAAATCAGTACTGAGCGGGTATATTTCTGATTG
Source organism: Pseudoduganella danionis (assembly GCF_009720775.1). Classification (GTDB taxonomy): domain Bacteria; phylum Pseudomonadota; class Gammaproteobacteria; order Burkholderiales; family Burkholderiaceae_D; genus Rugamonas; species Rugamonas danionis. Next base: position 187,263 of record NZ_WNKW01000004.1, on the reverse strand, counting down.
AGATGCGCACTGTCCCGGACAAGATTAGCTGACAACTTTGCAGTTTTATTGGTACGAATTCACAAATAAGTGGCCGGATTAGTCGACAAATCCAGTAATTAGCAATAAGCTTGTCTCTTGGAATGTTTTCTTACAGAATCAATATTTGAGCCGGCGCGCCGAGGATAGGGGTTAGATCATGTTATTTCTGAAAAGTACCACCGTGACAAAAGCGCCTGGAATTTATGACGTGGATATCGCTGCCAAACCCCCAGGCAAGACCTTCGGCGTGTTTATGGCAACCGACCCGGATAATCCGCCGGCCGAAGTGCTGGCAGCGCTGGCAGCCATGGGCTTCAAGAATACCTATAGCGGCGGCTACACCCACAAGGATCGCGGCAAGGTGCTGGATCTGCATTTCCAGAAAGATGGCACCGACCTGTTCCAGGGTTGGAAAGCGGAAGAAATGGAAGCCAATATGGCGGCCATTACCGCGCTGTTTAGCGGCATCGGCATCACCATCACGCCACGCGTGATGAGCCTGGCAGAAGCCTACGCCTAAGTTACGTCAGCATCTCACATGTATTGCGGCGAGCCGTTCTGGCTCGCCGTATTTTTTTCTGCTGGCGTGTATGCTTGCGTGGCCCGGGCTCTGAACGGCTATCATCACGCTCATGGACTTATTTGCCGACGATACCAGCTTGCGCCAGCTTCCCATTGCCGATGGCGAACTGTGGTTCACGCCGCGCCTGCCGCTGGCCATCACGCCCGAGCAGGCCATGCAGCGCCTGCGCGAGGAAACCGCGTGGCGCGCCGAGCATATCCAGGTATGGGGCAAGCTGCATCTGCAGCCGCGTCTGATGGCTTGGCATGGTGAGGCCAGCTACCGCTATTCGGGCAAGACTTTCCACCCGCTGCCTTTCACGCCTTTGCAACGGCAACTGAAACAGGCCGTCGAGCAGGCCACGGGGCGGCAGTTCAACAGCGTGCTGCTGAACTATTACCGCAATGAACGCGACAGCATGGGCTTCCATGCCGATGACGAGCCGAAACTGGGGCCGCAACCGGCCATCGCGTCGCTGAGTTTTGGCGCGGCCCGTACCTTCATCCTCAAGCACCGCCACACTGGCCAGACCGTCAAAATCGACCTCGGCGACGGTGCTTTGCTGCTGATGGCCGGTACCTTGCAACAGCACTGGCAGCATGGCATCAACAAGCAGACCCGGCCCTGCGGCGAGCGCATCAACCTGACTTTCAGGAATATTCTGCACGCGCCTTAAGCCTGCTTTAAGTTTGGAATAAATCCTCTAGTGCCAAGTTTTATTTGGCTTACATCGTGTAACACTTCTTACCGATTCGGCGCGCACAGCGCCGCCCTGCAGTGCTATTGTGGCTACATCGCACTTCGCAGAACTGCGATCCCAAGCAAGTCCTTAATCATTTTTGCTGAAAGATCACGATCATGAAAAAAATTCTGTTTGCTGTAGCCGCTAGCGCTGCTGTATTTGCCACTTCTTCCGCTTTTGCTGCACCTGATGACGCCGGCACCGGCTACATCGGTCTCGGCGTCGTGGGCAGCCACTACAAGTTCGACGTACCGAACACCACCACCAGCAGCGACCGTAGCGGTGACAAAGCTACCGGCAAGATCTACGCTGGCTACAACATCGACAAGACTTGGGCCATTGAAGGCGGTTATACCGACTTCGGCAAGAAAGGTTATGACTACACGGTAGGCACGGGTGCCGGCCATATCCAGACCGATGCGTATTCCTACTATGTCGCTGGTAAAGGCAGCTTTGCCGTGAACGAACAGGTCTCCCTGTTCGGCAAACTCGGTGTGGCACGCAACCACAATGCCGTCAGCACCACGGGCATCGCCTCCGTCAGCGGTGGCGATAACAAGAGTGCGCTGTACGGTTCCATCGGTGCCGAATATGCTGTCAACAAGAACGTGAAAGTCTCGCTCGAGTACGAAAACTACGGCAAGAACAACATTGATCTCGGCCGCAAAAACGGCGCCATTACGGCCGGTCTGCGCTACAACTTCTAAGTTATTGCTGTCGTAAATCCGATGAATGCCGTTCAGTTCAGGCTGAGCGGCATTTTTTTATCCTGCTCGGCCGCTCTGCCGGCCCAGACCATGCGTCCCGCTTCCCCCCGGCGCTCATGCGCTGAACAGCGCCTGCAGCATTTGCTGTAGTTCCACGCGCTGATTTTTATGCAGCACGGCGATCTGCTGCAGCAGTTGCTCGCCTTTTTCCTTCAGATGTACTTCCACGCAGCGTTTGTCGTCGCGGCCCGGTCGCCGCTCGAGCAGCCCGGCTTTTTCGCAGCGCGAAACCAGCGCGACCACGCCGTGATGATGGGATTGCAGGCGTTCAGCCAGTTCTGCAATGGTGGCCCATTCTCTGCCCGGAAAGCCTTTAATCTGCAACATGAGCAGGTATTGCAGATGGGTGATGCCATGGGCCAGCGTCAATTCCTCGCTAAAGCGCAGGAAACTGCGCAAGCGATAGCGGAAATCGGCCAGCCGTTCGTAATCGTGTTTGCTGAGGGGCGGCTGTGGAGCAGGTGAGGACATGGACGTAGGGCAGATTGGATTAGCCGACGATCATAGCTGATTGCCCCAGCCGGGCGTAACAATTTCTGCCTGCACCGCGGTGAGCAGTTACCTAAATATATATCACAAGATGATATAATTAATTTCTTTCTGCTTGTCACGCAAGCTTGCCGCCGCGGTTATTGACAGGGCGGCCAGCCGACCTTGCCCGATCATGATTATCCGACCCAGACCCCAAGGTATAGAGTACTTCTTGCTATTGCGCGGGTCGATCTTGCCGAATATCTGGCGCAAGCTGGCCGTCACCATCGTCATGGCCATCGTCGTCACACTCATGCATGGTGCGCTTTATCACGTCAAGATCAGGCTCACCACCATCCCATTTACGCTGATGGGACTGGCGCTGGCGATTTTTCTGGGCTTTCGTAATTCCGCGAGTTACGAGCGCTATTGGGAAGGCCGCAGGCTGTGGGGCAGCCTCGGGACGGCCAGCCGAAATCTGCTACGCCAGGTCTACGCCTACCCACAGGCTTCGAGCAGCGACTGCCCGCAGGAACAGGCGCAATTATCGCAGTTGCGCAAGAACATGGCTTACGCGGCGATCGCGTTTGCCCATGCACTGCGGCACCAATTACGTGAGGAACGCTGGGGTGAGGAAATCGCCCGCCTGTTGCCGGCCGAGCGCGTCCATGACTGGCAGCGGCTGCAACATCCGGCGGCCGCAATATTGCAGGCTATCGGCAGCGATATCGGACGTGCTCTCGCCAGAGGCTGGCTGGCTGCGCCACTGGCCCAGGAGATGGACCGCAGCCTGAGCCAGATGAGTGAAGCGCTGGGCGGCTGCGAGCGCATCAAGAACACGCCCATACCGTTTTCGTATTCCGTTTTGCTGCACCGTACCGTGTATGTGTACTGCTATTTGCTGCCATTTGGCCTGGTCGACTCGATAGGCTTGCTGACGCCCGTGGTGGTGGGGGTGGTGGCATATACCTTCTTCGGACTCGATGCCATCGGCGACGAGATCGAAGAGCCGTTTGGGTTCACGCCCAATGATTTGCCGCTCACGGCCTTGAGCTATGGCATAGAAATTTCGGCGCGCGAAATGATGGGGGAAATGGATATCCCTGCCATGCCACCGCCGGTTGACTATTGCTTGCAGTAAGGGCGCTGACGTTAGTTTCCCGGCTCGGCAGACGGGCCTTGCCTTTCTGATTTTATATCATATGATGATACAAATGTCGCGGCTACGGATCAGGCAAAGTGAGCCCTGACTAGCCGTCCGACTCTCTCTGGGAGCATAACCATGAACCTGGTAAATCTGAGCAAGATGCCTTTTTCGTTTCATGCCGGCTGGGATGAAGTGGTGGTGGGCCAACATCCCATCATCAAGACTTTTCTGCTGCTGGTGCTGCCATGTTCGCTGTTGCCGCCGCTAGTCCTGCTGTATGCCAGTATTGAACCGGGCTCAGTACTACGGCTGAATTCGGCAGCAGTTCGCTGGCACGAGATTGCGCTGGTGTTTTTGGTGGCCGAATTGCTGACGGTTCCGCTGATGGGCTGGCTGATCAGGGGCTGCGCTGCGGAACGCAAGATCGCGGCTAGCTTCCGCGACACGTTCTTATTGGCGGCCATCGTTGCCGTTCCCATGTGCTTGTCCAGTCTCGGTCTTTTGCTGCCGGACTTGGGGAGCATGCTGGGGCTGGGGGTGGTCGGCCTGATGGTGGCGGCCAGCCTGCTATATCACGGCATGTATGTGGTATTGAAACTGGATGAGGAGTTTGAGGCGCAAGCACTGGCCTATCAGGTGTTTGGCGTGGGGGCGCTGGTCTGGGCCTTGCTGTCGGCCTATATACTGCTGCAACTGCAAGCATAGGCGGCCCTGCTGCAAACAGAAAGCGCAGCCCGGGGCTGCGCTTTTTTTTCTCCGGCTTGCGGGCTTAGGTCGTCAGCGGCTTGTAGCGGATACGCTTAGGCTTGGCGCCTTCTTCACCCAGACGTTTCTTCTTGTCGGCTTCGTATTCCTGATAGTTACCGTCGAAGAAGGTGACTTGCGAGTTGCCTTCGAACGCCAGAATGTGGGTGGCGATACGGTCAAGGAACCAGCGATCGTGCGAGATGACCAGCACGGAGCCGGCGAATTCCAGCAGCGCATCTTCCAGCGCACGCAGGGTTTCCACGTCCAGATCGTTGGATGGTTCGTCCAGCAGCAGCACGTTGCCGCCTTTGAGTAGGGTCTTGGCCAGATGCAGACGGCCACGCTCACCACCGGACAGATTGCCGACGATCTTCTGCTGGTCGGAACCCTTGAAGTTGAAGCGGCCCAGATAGGCGCGCGACGGCATGTCGAAGCGGCCCACGGTCAGCATGTCGGCGCCGCCGGAAACGTCGTCGAACACGGTCTTGCTGTCGCTGAGCTTGTCGCGGCTCTGGTCCACCAGCGAGATGCGGGCGGTCTGGCCGATGGCCACTTCGCCGCTGTCCGGCGTATCCAGACCGGCAATCATCTTGAACAGCGTCGATTTACCGGCGCCGTTAGGGCCGATGATACCGACGATGGCGCCGGGCGGAATGGTGAACGAAACGTTTTCCATCAGCAGACGGTCGCCAAAGGCTTTCGACACATTCTTGAACTCGATCACGTCGTTACCCAGACGTTCGGCCACAGGGATGAAGATCTCCTGGGTTTCGTTACGTTTCTGGTATTCGTATTCGCTCAGTTCGTTGAAGCGGGCCAGACGGGCTTTCGATTTGGCCTGACGGGCTTTAGGATTCTGGCGCGACCATTCCAGCTCTTTGGCCAGTGCTTTCTGACGCGCCGATTCATTGGCTTCTTCCTGCTTCAGGCGGTTGGATTTCTGGTCCAGCCACGAGGAGTAATTACCTTTCCATGGAATGCCATGGCCGCGGTCCAGTTCGAGGATCCACTCGGCCGCATTGTCGAGGAAGTAGCGATCGTGGGTAATGCCGACCACGGTGCCAGGGAAGCGCAGCAGGAACTGCTCCAGCCATTCCACCGATTCCGCATCCAGGTGGTTGGTCGGTTCGTCGAGCAGCAGCATGTCGGGTTTGGACAGCAGCAGTTTGCACAGCGCTACACGGCGTTTTTCACCGCCCGACAGCACGCCGATTTTGGCATCCCATGGTGGCAGACGCAGCGCGTCGGCGGCCATTTCCAGTTGCAGGTTCAGATTGCCGCCATCGGCGGTGGAGATGATGGCTTCCAGACGTGCCTGTTCGGTGGCCAGTGCGTCGAAATCGGCATCTTCTTCCGCATAGGCAGCGTACACGGCTTCCAGCTTGGCTTGTGCTTCGAACACTTCGCCCAGACCCGATTCCACTTCCTGACGCACGGTTTTTTCGGGATCGAGCTGGGGTTCCTGCGGCAGGTAGCCGATGTTCAGGCCCGGCATAGGCACGGCTTCGCCCTGAATGTCGGTATCCAGACCTGCCATAATTTTCAGCAAGGTCGACTTACCGGAGCCGTTCAGGCCCAGCACGCCGATTTTCGCGCCCGGGAAGAAGGACAGCGAGATGTCTTTCAGAATCTGGCGCTTGGGCGGGACGATTTTGCCCACGCGGTTCATGGTATAGACGTAATTTGCCATGTAAATCTCGATAAAGTGTGAGGGATGCAATCAAATGCAGGAGAGGACGACAGGATACGATAAATCCTGCCGCCCGCCCACTATTTAGCGCGTTTGCTCTGCCATAGGCCTTCCGCCACGTACAGCAGCAGGGCCGACCAGATGATCAGGAAACCGATCAGGCGCGGCTGCGGGAACGCTTCGTGGAATACCCACACGCCCAGCAGGGCCTGCATGCTGGGCGACAGATATTGCAGCAGACCCAGCACGGCCATCGGAATGCGCCGCGCACCAGCGGCAAACAGCAGCAGCGGAATCGCCGTGATCGGTCCGGCCGCGGCCAGCAGCCAGCGTGTGCTGTCGGCCGGCGTGTTGAGGAAGGTGTTGGCGCCCTGGCTGGTCAGCCACAGCACATAGATCAGCGCGGCCGGGAATAGCAGCATGGTTTCCAGCGACAGCCCTTCCAGTGCGGCCAGTGCGGCGGTTTTGCGCAGCAGGCCGTAGGCGCCGAAGGTGATGCCTAAAATTAAGGCTATCCACGGCAGTTGTCCCGCCTGCCACGTGAGCCAGATGACGCCCGTCGCCGCTACGCCTATGGCCAGCCATTGACCACGGCGTAGTTGTTCTTTGAGGACGAGCTGCCCTAGCAGCACATTAATCAGCGGATTGATGAAGTAGCCGAGGCTGGCATCGATGATGTGGCCGTTATTGACGGCCCAGATGTAGACGAACCAGTTGGCCGACAGCAGGATGGCCGAGGCGATAAAACTGGCCAGCACGCGCGGCTGGCGCAGCACTTTGGGCAGCCAGCCCCATTGCTGGCGTACGCTTAGCACGATGGCGAGGAAGAGCAGCGACCACAGCATGCGGTGCGCGAGGATTTCCATGGGCGGCACTTCGCCTATCGCGTGGAAATACAGCGGGAACATGCCCCAGCAGAAGAAGGACAGTGTTGCGAATAAGATACCGGTGTTCATGACTAACGGGGGGCGCGGATGTGGCGGGTCGGCCATTATCGCTGAAATGGTGCATCGGCGCTGCGGGCCGGCCCAGAATCTGCGCAAGAGCGCGCCACAAGTTCGCTAAAGACGCGCTAAAACTCGCTACTCGCAGGCCAGCGGCGTACACTGTCGATATCGAAATTTCGAACCATTCGTCATGCGAAAATCTCCTTGCCTTTTGCAAATAGTTGGCCTATTGTGCAATGCACCAAAACAACAACAGGTGCAATCTTGACCGAGCATCACAAGAAAAGTAGTCTCGCCGCGCTCACGCTGGCGGCCGTGGGCATCGTCTACGGCGACATCGGTACCAGCCCGCTGTACACTCTGAAGACCATTTTCGATCCCGAACATGGACTGGCACTTAACGAAGCCAATCTGCTGGGCATTATCTCCCTGATTTTCTGGGGTCTGACTTTCATCGTTTCCCTCAAATATGTCACGCTGGTGCTGCGCGCCGATAACCGCGGCGAAGGCGGGATCATGGCGCTGATGGCACTGGTGCTGAATTCCGTCAGCAAGGCCGCACCGCGCGCGCATTACCCGCTGATGCTGCTGGGCGTATTCGGCGCCACCATGTTCTATGGCGATAGCGTGATTACGCCTGCGATTTCCGTGCTCAGTGCGATCGAAGGTCTGGAAGTGGCCGCGCCGGGGCTGGAGCAGTACATCGTGCCGCTCACCATCATCGTGCTGGTATCGCTGTACGCGTTGCAGCACCAAGGCACGGCCGGTATCGGCCGCTGGTTCGGCCCCATCATGGTGATCTGGTTTGCTGCGCTGGCGGCCATGGGCGTGGTGAATATCATCGAAGCGCCGCAGATTCTGGCTGCGCTCAATCCCTTCCATGCGCTACGTTTCATGTTCGAAAACCGCATGATCGCCTTCGTGGCGCTGGGCGCCGTGGTACTGGCGTTCACGGGTGCGGAAGCGCTGTATGCCGACATGGGCCACTTCGGCAAGTCGCCGATCCGCGCGGCCTGGTTCCTGGTCGTGTTCCCGGCGCTGGCGCTCAACTATCTGGGCCAGGGCGCGCTGCTGATCGTCAATCCGGCCGCCGTCGATAACCCGTTCTTCCAGCAGCTCGGCGCTTGGAGCGTGTACCCGCTGGTGATCCTGTCCACTGCGGCTACCGTGATTGCTTCGCAGGCGACGATTTCCGGCACCTTCTCGATGACCAAGCAGGCGATTGCACTGGGTCTGCTGCCGCGCATGCGCATCATGCACACCTCGGCCAGCGAAATCGGCCAGATCTATATTCCGGCCGTGAACTGGCTGCAACTGAGCGTGGTGTTGCTGGCCGTGGTAGGTTTCGGTTCGTCCGACAAGCTGGCCGGTGCCTACGGTATCGCCGTGACGGCCACCATGCTGTGCACCACCGTGCTGACTTTCTTCGTGACGCGCTACCGCTGGAATCTGCCGCTGGCCCTGTGCCTGGCTGCCACCGGCTTCTTCCTGACCATGGACATCCTGCTGTTCTCGGCCAGTACGCTGAAACTGTTCCATGGTGGTTGGTTCCCACTGCTGCTGGGCGCCGTGCTGTTCACGACTATGCTGACGTGGAAACGCGGCCGCGCGCTGGTGTTCCAGAATCTGCAGAAACACGCGATTCCGCTGGAAGACTTCCTGTCCTCGCTGTTCGTGGCACCGCCTACCCGCGTGTACGGCACCGCCATCTTCCTGCGTGGCGAGAGCGATGGCGTACCGCATGCGCTGCTGCATAATCTGTCGCACAACAAGGTACTGCACGAGCGCGTGGTGTTCTTCACCGTACACGTGGTGGAAGAACCTTGGGTGCCGGCTGACGATCAGGTGAAGATCACGGAACTGGGCCACCAGTGCTATCAGCTCAATGTGCACTATGGCTTCAAGGATGAACCCGATATTCCGAAGGCGCTGGCGCAGTGCGAACGTCTGGGCATGACCTTCGAGATGATGGAGACCTCTTTCTTCATCGCCCGTCAGACGGTGATTTCGACCCCGGGTTCGGGCATGGCCACGTGGCGCGAACACCTGTTCGTGGCGATGTCGCGTAACGCCCGCGGCGCGGCGGACTACTACCAGATTCCAACCAACCGCGTGATCGAACTGGGCACGCAGGTGGAAATTTAAGCCCGCTGGCGTGTTAAAAAGATGTAACTGAATGTAGTGGCCGGGGCGCAAGCCGCGCCGTCTGCTACACTTCTGCTCCGTAATGCCGCTGCGCCGTCAGCGGCGCACAGCTTATAACGAATACTCCTCGAAGGTGATCATGAAATCGACGTTTCAAATCGTGGCAGCAGCGGTATGCGCGGCAGCCCTGACCGCGTGTGGCGGTGCAGGTACGGACAAGACTCCGGTAGCAGCAGTCATTGTGCAGCCTGCCTACAAAGTGACGGAAACGCTGGTGGGCACGGGTGCTGTGGCAGCCGCTGGCGATCTGGTCACCATCAATATGGTGGGCTATCTGTATGACGCCACCAAAGCCGATTTCAAAGGCGCCAAAGTAGAAAGCTCGGTCGATACGGGCAAGCCGGCCGCACCGTTCACGCTGGGCGTGGGCAATGTGGTGACGGGCTGGGACCAGACCATCATCGGCATGAAGATAGGCGGCAAGCGCACGGCCATCCTGCCGGCCAATATGGCCTATGGCACCAACTCACGCGTGGAAGTGAAGGCCAATGGCATCACCTATCCGGCGATTCCGGCCAATAGCCCGCTGGTGTACGACTTCGAACTGGTGGATGTGACCAAGGGCATTATCCCTGTCGTTGTGCCACCGCCTACTACGCTCACCAGTGTGGATGTGGTGATCGGCAGCGGCACTGCCGCGGCCTCGGGCAAGAATCTGAGCGTGTACTACACCCTGTACCTGTATGACGGTACCAAGCCTAGTCTGCGCGGTAACAAGATCGAATCGAATGTAGGCGGCGCCACCTTCGACTTCGTGCTGGGTAGCGGTAAAGTGATCCAGGGTTGGGAGCAGGGTCTGGTCGGCATGCTGGCGGGCGGCACCCGTACCTTGACCATTCCGCCTAGCCTTGCTTATGGTTCTACTCAGCAGAACAATATTCCGCCTAACTCCACGCTGATCTTCGATATCCAGCTGGTGACGGTGAAGTAAGCCATCTGGCGGATAAAAGAAGGCAGCTTCGGCTGCCTTTTTTTATCGCACCATGTCGATGTGCAGGATGCCGTCTTCGTCATACGGCTCGGTGACTTTGCGGAAGCCGTAGCTGCCGTAGAATTTTTCCAGATGGGCTTGGGCACCAATGCGGAAGCCATGGCCCGGATGCAGTGCTTCGGCCAGCGGAATCGCTTTGGCCAGCAAGGTGTGGCCTATGCCGCTGCCGCGGCCGGCCTGCGTGGTCAGCACGCGGCCCAGCGACATTTCTGCGTATTTCACACCGGGCGGCACGCAGCGCAGATAGGCGACCAGTGTGCGTACGCCGGCGATCTCGCGCCAGGCCATCAAATGGTGGCAAAGCGGATCGCATCCGTCGATGTCGGGATAGAGACAGGTCTGTTCGAGGATGAACACCTGCTGGCGCTGCAGCAGCACCTGATACCAGTCGAGGCGGGGTATGTCGTCAAACGCCAGCCATTGCCATTCAATCATCACAGCTTCCTGTAAAGGGGAAAGCCTGATTGTAGGGCAAAGGCTGGCGTGATTGAAGCGGCAGCAGCAGGGCGCTGCTGCGCTGTCACCGTTCTGCTTAAACGATGGTCAGGGTGACGTCGATGTTGCCGCGGGTCGCGTTCGAATAAGGGCAGACGATGTGGGCAGCGGCCACCAGTTTCTCGGCCACGTCGCGTTCCACACCCGGCAGCGAGATTTTCAGTTCCACTTCGATGCCGAAGCCCGTTTCGATGGCGCCGATGCCGACGGTGGCGTCGATAGCCACATCAGCCGGTACGGCGATCTTGTCGCGGCCGCCGACGAATTTCAGTGCACCGATGAAGCAGGCCGAGTAGCCAGCCGCGAACAGCTGTTCAGGGTTGGTGCCCACGGCACCGGCACCGCCCAGTTCTTTCGGGGTGGTCAGTTTCACATCCAGTACGCCGTCCGAGGAGACAGCGCGGCCTTCGCGGCCACCGGTGGATTTGGCATTGGCGCGGTACAGAACTTGTTTGATCGACATGATGGCTTCCTTTTAAGATGAAAGTAAATTGCTTGCGATTGTATAGTGTGCTACTTGATTTTCAGTTCCGGACGTTTTCTCGCGTCCATGTGCACAATATATATCGCACAAAACTAAATAGCAAGCGATTTAATTCAAATTTTTTGTGTAAGAGGTGTCGCTGCTGAAGGCAGGGAGTTCGTTCCAGAGACGGACTACTTGAGTTAGGCTCCGGCCCCCACTGTATTCTGGCGAACTACAAGGCGGTCTCGTAGCCTTCCAGCACATTGACTACATTGGTGCCCAGTTCCTTGACGGCATAGCCGCCTTCGAAAATGAAGGCAGTGGGCAGGTTCAGATAGGCCAGGCGCTCGCCTATACGCAGGTAATCGGCACTCTGTAGTGCAAAGCGCGACAGCGGGTCGCCGGCAAAGGTATCCACCCCCAGCGACACCACCAGCGCATCGGGCGCGAAGCTACCCAGACGGATGCAGGCGGTTTCCAGCGCGCTGAACCAGCTAGCTGCGCTGCTGCCGGCCGGCAGCGGCAGATTCAGATTGCATCCCTGGCCCGCCCCGACACCTTTTTCATCGGCATGACCCAGATAGAACGGGTATTCGTAGCGCGGATCAGCGTGGATGGAAATGAACAGCACATCGTTGCGGTGATAGAAGATGCTCTGCGTGCCGTTGCCGTGGTGGTAGTCCAGATCGAGGATGGCGACGCGGCGCGCGCCATCGTCGAGCATGTGCTGGGCTGCCAGCGCGGCATTGTTGAGGAAGCAGTAGCCGCCGTAGAAATCCGCGCCGGCATGGTGGCCGGGCGGGCGGCTCAGTACGAACGCACCGCGTTCGCCAAGGCGCAGCGCATGGGCTGCATTGACGGCGCAATCGGCGCCCGTCTTGGCAGCCGTCCACGTGCCGGCCGTCAGCGGCGTGCCGCTATCCATCGAATACAGGCCTAATTTGGCGCAGAAATTATCGGGTTCGATATCGCTGCGCAGCGAGCGCACGGGCCACACGGCCGGAAACGCATCCTTGTCCGCGTTGGCCGGATCGAGTGCCAGCCAGTCAGCCCACGCGTGGCGCAGGAAGTGCAGATAGCGCGGCGTGTGGATGCGCTCGAGCGACATCAGTGGCACGCCTTGCGGCGTGACGATGCGCCCCAGCCCGCGCCGCCCCAGCTCGGCCAGCACGCTGTCGACCCGCTCCGGTTTCTCGAAGCAGGGTTTCAGCTCGCCACGGAAGAATTCGTGGCGGCCGCGATGCTGGGCGTGCAGTTCGTTGTAGAAGGTGAGCAAAGGGGCCTCGCGCAGAAGATGCGGTGATCAAGCCCCTAGTTTAGTCGCATTCGCCGCTGGAGTGGCAGAGATTGCTGGCGCGGTAGGCTGCCACGTAGTCGTCGAAGGCGATGCGCGGCGCTGCTTCCATGGCGGCCTGTTCGTCCAGCGAGGCCGTGGCCAGTTGGTCGAAGTAAGCGTTCTCGTCTGCGCTTGGTGCATGGCTGCGGAAGTAGGCGGCATGGCGCTGGCTCTGCGCCATTCCGAAAGCGGCAAACGAATTGCCATGCGTGCGCAGCGCATCCAACACCTTGGCCGATGGTGTGAGGGCAGGATCGGCCAGCTTGGCAGCCTGTTCGGCCAGCGCTGCGCTGTGCGCGTTGTCACCATGGCGGGTGTCGAGCAGGGCCGCCACAGGCGCCATCTGCGCCAGCAATTGCTGGCCCCATTCCTGCAGCGTGACTTCGGCATCGCCGCGGTCCAGCAGCAGGCCCGGACGGCGGCCTTCCTTGACGGTGCGGGCAAAGTTGGCCGTGTGGCGCAGGCCTTCTTCGGGCGTGATGGCGGCGCTGTGTTCGAGCGCGCAGAATAGCAGGAAGGTATCGAGGAAGCGGCCGGCCGTCAGGCTGATGCCTATCGGTTCGAACGGATCGACATCCATGCAGCGCACTTCGATGTACTGCACGCCGCGCGAGCACAATGCCTGGATGGGCCGCTCGCCCGTCTGGATCACGCGTTTCGGCCGGATGGTCGCGTAGTACTCGTTTTCGATCTGCAGCACGTTGGTGCTCAGTTGTATCCATTCGTCATCGCGTTTGGTGCCCAGCGCGGCATACGGTGCATACGGCTGGTTGACGGCCTTGGTCAGGGCTGCCACATAGCTGTCCAGACAGTTTTCGTGCGGACTCAGGCCGGACTGGGCATCGTTCTGATAGCCGAGATCGCTCATGCGCAAACTGGTGGCATAGGGCAGGTAGAGCGTGTCATCCGACAGAGTTTCGAGCTGGTGCGGGCGACCGCGCAGGAAGCCCTTCTGCAGTGCCGGCGAGGCACCAAACAGATACATCAGCAGCCAGCTATAGCGGCGGAAATTGCGGATGGTGGCCAGATAGGCGTCCGACTGGTAAGCCTTGGTGGTGAGCGGACGGGCTGACGGTTCGCTGGCGGCCAGCAGGCGCCACAGGCCTTCGTCGAGCGAGTAGTTGTAATGGATGCCGGCGATGCACTGCATGGCTTTGCCGTAGCGCAGCGCCAGACCGCGCCGGTACACATGCTTGAGCATGCCCATATTCGAAGTGCCATACCAGGCGATGGCGATGTCTTGCTCGGCCGGCAGCGTGGCCGGCATGGACTGGCTCCACAGCAGTTCCTGGCCCAGCTTGCTGTAGGCATAGCGGTGGATGCCATCGAGCTTGGCGAGCGTGCTAGCGATGTCGGTTTCAGCCGGCGTGATGAATTCCAGCAGCGTCTCGGCGTAATCGGTGGTGATCTGCGGATGCGTCAGGGCCGAGCCCAGTGCCAGCGGATGGGGCGTGCTGGCCAGATGGCCGTGGTCGTCCACGCGCAGGGTTTCGCGTTCGATGCCGCGCAGGCCACCCAGCAGCGCGTGGTGCTCAGGCTGGGCCAGCAGGGCCAGACGGCGAGTCAAGGTTGGAGACACTCGGTTTTCCTTTCGTTTGTGCAGCAGGGTGACGGCCGCATCGCAAATCGGCGATGCGCAGCGAGATTAACCGAAAACGCGAAATCGTGTTGGCAAGCGCCCCATTTCGGGGCAGTGCGCGGGTCGTGCGCAATCCGCTGGCTAGTGTATCAAATGCGCGCGGCTCAGGCAGAAAGGGCGGGCATGGCCAGCCGGCCGCCGCTGACGCGGGCTATGCCGGCCAGATCCTGCCAGCTCTGCACCTCGAAATAGCCGTGCTGGGTCAGGCAGGCGCGTACGGCCTCGGCCTGGTCGTAGCCGTGTTCGAGCAGCAGCCAGCAACCGTCATGCAGGTGCTGGGTGGCACCGGCGATGATGGTGCGCAGTGCCGTCAGACCATCGGCAAAATCGGTCAGGGCACCGCTCGGTTCGAAACGCAGGTCGCCCTCGCCCAGATGGCGGTCGCCACTGGCGATATACGGCGGGTTGGAGACGATCAGATCGTAGCGCGGCTGGTGCGCCAGAGCGGCAAACCAGTCACTGCGCAAAAAATTGATGTGGCAATGGTTGTGCGCCGCATTGCGGCCGGCCACTTCCAGCGCCTCGGCGCTGACATCCAGCGCGGTCACGGCCGCATCCTTGCGGCTATGGGCGATCGCCACGGCGATGGCGCCGCTGCCGGTGCCCATGTCGAGCACGCGGCCTTGCGGCGGCAAACGTTCGAGCGCCAACTCCACCAGCAGTTCGGTATCGGGACGGGGGATCAGCACGGCGCTGCTGACTTCGAACGGCAGGCCGAAGAATTCGCGCTGGCCGACGATGTAGGCCACCGGTTCGCCGCGCAGGCGGCGCTGCACCAGCGCGCCATAGCGCGCCGCTTCCTCGGCGTTCAGCGCGCGCTCGGACTGAGTAATCAGGCTGACCCGGCTCAGATTGAGTGCGTGGCACAGCAGTATGCGGTTGTCGAGCGGATCGAGCAGCGCCTGAACCTGTGCAGCGGCCAGGCTGAGGCCGGCGCTTATCTCGTCCGTACTGCGTATCATGCGTGACGGCGGCGCAGCAACACCCAGCCCAGTGCCAGCGTGACGGCGGCAAAGCCAAGGAAGGACCACTGCGGGATGGACAGGCCGAGGAAAGGCGCGGTGGCGTCTTCGCACAGGCCGTCCGCGCGGAACAGGAAAGGCAGATAGGTGGCAGCCGGCAGTTTATTGAGCACGGTTTCCATCGGATCGATGCCGCAGGACAGGCCCGGATGGGCCAGCACGTACAGATGTTTGCCAGCCGTGCCCAGACCACCGAGCGCGCCCAGCAGGCCCAGGCCCGTGTAGAACACCGGCTTGCGGTAGGCGCCCACCAGCGTGACGATGCCGATGGCGAGGAACAGATAGCGCTGGATCACGCACAGCGGGCAAGGCAGCATATCCAGTACGTGCTGCAGGATCAGCGCGACGGCCAGCATGGCGAAACTGATGGCGGAAATAAGCAGCAACGGTGTACGCGATGGGTTCATAAATAAATCCGGTTGAGGGTTCAAATATAGTATGAATGATTCTCGCACAGAGTTGCCAATTCCGCCTTATTTCTTGCTTACGAAGATAGACGGCTGGCAGGCTGGGTGATCAGTCGCCGAGCGCGGCTAGCTGTTCGGCCTGATGTTCTGCGGCCAGCGCATTGGTCAGTTCGGTCAGGTCGCCATCCATGATGAAATCCAGCTTGTACATTGTCAGATTGATGCGGTGGTCCGTCATGCGGCCTTGCGGGTAGTTGTAGGTGCGGATACGTTCGCTGCGGTCGCCCGAGCCGATCAGGCTCTTGCGGGTGGCCGCTTCCTTCGATTGCTGTTCGCGCAGTTGCACGTCTTTGATGCGTGCAGCCAACACTTTGAGCGCTTGCGCCTTGTTCTTGTGCTGCGAGCGGTCATCCTGGCACTCCACCACGATGCCGGTCGGCAGGTGGGTAATCCGCACGGCCGAATCGGTTTTGTTGATGTGCTGACCACCGGCGCCCGAAGCGCGGAAGGTATCGATGCGCAGGTCGGCCGGATTGATGTTGACGTCTTCCACTTCGTCCGCTTCCGGCATCACCGCCACCGTGCAGGCAGACGTGTGGATGCGGCCCTGGGTTTCGGTGGCCGGCACGCGCTGCACGCGGTGGCCGCCTGATTCGAACTTGAGTTTGGAATACACGCTGTTGCCGACCAGCCGCACGATGACTTCGCGGTAGCCGCCCAGATCGGATGGCGACTCGGACACCACTTCCACTTGCCAGCGGTTGCGTTCGGCAAAGCGCGTGTACATGCGCAGCAGGTCGCCCGCAAACAGGGCCGATTCGTCGCCGCCCGTGCCGGCACGGATTTCGAGGAAGATGTTGCGCTCGTCATTCGCATCCTTGGGCAGCAGCATTTTCTGCAGTTCCAGTTCCAGCTCGGCCAGACGGGCTTTGGCCGCATCGATTTCGTCCTGGGCGAACTCTTTCATGTCGGGATCGGACAGCATTTCCTGCGCCGTGGCGATATCGCCGAGCGCCTGCTGGTAGTCGTGGTAGAGCGCCACCAGCGGACCGAGTTCCGCGTGTTCGCGCGTCATCTTGCGGTAGGCGTCCATATTGTTGGTGGCGCCTTCGGACATCAGCAATTCATCGAGCTCGGTCAGGCGGTTTGCCAGTTGATCGAGCTTGGCCAGCATGGAGGGTTTCATAGCGAATTCGTAAGTTGGGGTAGCAGTGTGAAGTCCCGGTGCCGCCATAGCGGGCAGCCGTGCAATACAGTGATCGCGCAGGTGCGCTAACGGCGGCCGCGGAACAACTGGGGCAGCAGGGCGGCCAGATGGGCGCGTTCTTCGCCGTGGGCACGGTGCAGCGCCTGCTGCGGGCCGTGCATGAACTTGGCCGTGAGGCCTTTGGACAGGGCTTCCAGTACGGCGTCGATATCCTCGCCTTTGGCCAGCATGCGGCGCGCGCGTTCGAGTTCGAGCTGGCGCAGCGCTTCGCCGTTTTCGTGCAGGCTCTGGATCACGGGCACGACCGCACGGTCATCGATCCAGTGCATGAACGATTGCACGCGGGTTTCGATGATGGCTTCGGCCTGTGCCACGGCCGCCTGACGGTTTTCCAGACCCGTCTGCACCACCTTGCCCAGATCGTCCACCGTGTACAGGAAGGCGTCGTTGAGGCGGCCCACTTCCGGTTCGATATCGCGCGGCACGGCCAGATCGACCATGAAGATGGGCTTGTGGCGCCGCGCCTTGATGGCGCGTTCCACCATGCCCAGACCGATCAGGGGTAGCGAGGAAGCCGTGCAGGAAATCACGATGTCGTACAGGTGCAGCTTGTCCTGCAGTTCGGCCAGACGGATGGCTTGCCCGCCGTAGCGGTGCGCCAGTTGTTCACCGCGTTCGAGCGTGCGGTTGGCCACCGTGATGCTGCGCGGATTTTGCGCGGCAAAGTGGGTGGCGCACAGTTCTATCATTTCGCCGGCACCGATGAACAGTACATTCTGTTCTGAAATCTTGTCGAAGATGCGCTGGGACAGGCGTACGGCAGCGGCCGCCATGGACACGCTGTGGGCGCCGATTTCCGTGGTGCTGCGCACTTCCTTGGCGACCGAGAAGCTGCGCTGGAATAGCTGGTGCAGATAGGTGCCCAGCCCACCGGCTTCGTCGGCCGTACGGATGGCATCCTTGATTTGACCCAGAATCTGGGTTTCGCCCAGTACCATCGAGTCCAGCCCCGAAGCCACGCGGAAAGTGTGGCGCACGGCATCGTGCTGGGGCAGCATGTACAGGTGGGGGCGCAGTTCGCCGTAATTAACTTTGTGGAAATCGGCCAGGAACTGGGCACCGGCATCGAGCGGATCGGGCGCATGGCTGGCCGCATACAGTTCGGTGCGGTTGCAGGTCGACAAAATCGCCGCTTCATCGCTGCCGCGCTGGTCCAGCCGCTCGAACCACGCACGGGCCGAACGCACGGCAGGACCAAGCTGGTCTGGTGCGAACGCCAGCCGTTCGCGCAGGGCGACAGGGGCGGTATGGTGGTTGAGGCCGACGGCAAGCAGCTGCATTGCAGATCCGAATGTTGATTTACCGGACATTATACCGTGTAGTGGCTAGGAGCTGATCTTAGCGCGCCCGGCGGCACTAGCCGCCCAGTTTCTCCAGCCGGTAGCCATAGCTGTAGACGGGCACGAGGCGGTAGCCGTTTTCCGGTTTCAGAGCCAGTTTATTGCGCACGCGCGAAACATGGGTATCCATGGTGCGCGAAGGCACGGCGCTTTCCTTGACCCACACGGCTTCATGGATATACGCGCGCGACAAAGGCCGGCCAATGTTGCGGAAAAATAACAGCGCGAGCGCGAATTCCTTCTGCGTCACGTCCAGCACGGCACCTTCCATGAGCAGGCGGCCGGGCCGGGTTTCGAACAGATACTGGCCGAATTGCAGCTGTTCGGCGCCGTTCTGGGCCGGATAGGCGCGCCGCAGCAAAGCTTGCACGCGCGCCACCAGTTCGCCACGGCGCAGCGGTTTGATCATGTAATCGTCGGCGCCCGCATCGAGGCCGGCCACGATATCGTCTTCGCCCGAGCTGGTGGTGAGAAACATCACGGGGGCTGCATCGGGCAGTTTTTCGCGCGCCCGGCGCAGCACTTCGGCCGCACCCAGATCCACCACCTGCCAGTCGAGAATCAGCATGTCGTAGCTATCCTTGCGCAGGTGCAGCAGCGTGTCTTTGGCATTCTGGTAGCCGTGGCAGGTATGGCCGACCGAGCCCAGCACCTGGCAGATCAGGTCGGACTGGCTGCGGTCATTGTCGAGTACGGCGATTCTCATCCGGCTGCCTGTTGGGAAAAAATTGAGCGATAGTCACTCGGAATATAACAGGGATTCAAAAAAAAACTGGTCAAACTGGCTGAATTTTTTTCATCAGAGAATCACTTTTTTCTTGATAGAAAGTGATCGCCGTAGCGCGTGCGCGGACACGATGAATACAAGGTACACTGGAAAAAGATGGTTTTCAATGAGAAAGTTGTAAATCAGAAACAGAATGGTGCTGCTAGTTCAGCGCTCCGGAGTCAGCATGACAGCACAGCAACAGCAAACATGGCCGCTCGCGCGTGCCACGCCGGACCAGGTGGCGCAGTTGCGCCAGCAATGCCGCCGACTGGTGAAACGGCGTGCCCTGCTTTCAGCCGGCGTGGCCGCCATCCCCGTGCCGGGACTGGACGTGGTTTCGGACCTGCACCTGTTCACCCGCCTGATCGATGATATTAATCAGGCATTCGGCCTGACCCCGGCCCAGATCGAAGGCTTGCAGCCCGAATACCGCATGCTGGCTTACGAAGCGGCGGTCGGTGTGGGCGGTATGCTGGTCGGGAAACTGATTACGCGGGAACTGCTGGTGCCGCTGCTGCAGCGTAGCGGAGTGAAACTGGTGGCGCGTCAGGCTGGCAAACTGGTGCCGCTGGCGGGGCAACTGGCGTCGGCGGGGATAGGCTTTGCCGTATTCCGCCACATCGGCAACCAGCATGTGGAAGCCTGTGCGGCGGTGGCGCAGCAACTGGTGACGGCCGGTGCCGGCCGTCCCTAGCGGGTGTAGCGCGGACTTAAGCGTCCGGCAGTACCACGTTGACGTCCAGAACTTCCAGGTTGCCCTGGCGGTCGAGCGAAATCTTGATGTCGTCCGCGTTCACCTTGGTGTACTTGGAAATCACGTCGATCAGCTCTTTATGCAGGGCCGGCAGGAAGTCCGGACCGGCACGGCCATTGCGTTCACGGGCGATGATGATCTGTAACCGCTCCTTGGCCGCCGTGGCGGTTTTCGGTTTTTGCGGGAACAGGAAGGAAAGCAGTGCCATGATTACTTGCTCCCGAAAATACGCTGAAGCAGGCCGGGCTTTTCATAGGTGGTGAAGCGCAACGGCAATTCCTGGCCGAGGAAGCGCGATACCACGTCTTCATAAGCTTCCGCTACATCAGTACCTTTGAAATGGATGGCCGGATTACCCTGATTCGAAGCGTGCAGGACCGATTCCGATTCAGGAATGATGCCGATCAACGGTATGCGCAGTATTTCCTGCACATCTTCGTAGGACAGCATTTCGTCCGCTTCGACGCGTTTTGGCGAGTAGCGCGTAATCAGCAGGTGTTCCTTGACGGGTTCGCCGCCAGTCTGGGCGCGGCGCGATTTGGCCTGGATGATGCCCAGAATACGGTCCGAATCGCGTACCGACGATACTTCCGGATTGGTCACGATGATGGCTTCGTCGGCGAAGGTCAGCGCCATCAGCGCGCCGTGCTCGATACCGGCCGGCGAATCGCAGATGATGAACTCGAAGCCCATGGTGATCAGTTCGGCCAGTACGGCTTCCACGCCGTCTTCCGACAGCGCATCCTTGTCGCGCGTTTGCGACGCCGGCAGGATGAACAGGTTGTCGCAATGCTTGTCCTTGATCAGGGCCTGGGTCAGGGTTGCCTCTTTATTGATCACATTGATCAGGTCGTACACCACACGGCGCTCGCAGCCCATGATCAGGTCGAGGTTACGCAGACCGACGTCGAAGTCGATCACGGCAGTCTTGTGGCCGCGCATGGCCAGACCGGTGGAGAAGCTGGCGCTGGAAGTCGTTTTACCGACACCGCCCTTGCCGGACGTTACAACAATAATTCTCGCCACAAAAATTCCTTTTCAGAGAGTGGATACGCCAGCGCGTGCTTAGGCGCGGGTTGCTGAATTGACAGATAGTATATCGATTCGGTCGCCGTTGAGGCGAATTTGCGCAGGCGTGCGTGCATATTCAGCGGGGAAACCGTCTTCAAATGTGCGGTAAACGCCGGCAATGGAGACTAACTCCGGCGCCATGCCCATAGCAAAGATACGTGCGTCGGGGTTGCCCGAAGCGCCGGCCAGCGCGCGACCGTTCAAAGTGTTGTAGACGTGGATGCTGCCGTCGGCAATGATTTCCGCGCCATTGTTGACCACCGCCGTAATCACCAGATCGCAGCCGCGCGCATAGATGCGCTGGCCGGCCCGTACCGGGGTGTCGATAATCATCACGCGCGCACCGCCGGGGATGGCTTCGCTGGCGGCCGGCACGGGCGCAGGTGCTGGCGCTGGCGCCGGTGCAGCTGCCACTTTTTTAGGCGCTTCCGCTTCGCTGCGCTGGGGCGCGGCCGTTTCCAGGCTCAGGCCGTGGGCGGCAATCGCGCCGCCCATTTCCGGCGCAGCATTGCGCACGGCGACAGGATTCAGGCGGTATTTCTTGAGCAGGGCGATCAGGCCGCCCCAGTCGATGTCTGCGCCGCCGGCCGGCAGCGCGCCGACGTCGATCACGGCCAGATCATCTTCGAAAAAGTCGGTGCTACCGCCGGTCATTTCGGCCATGGCGGCGTCGAGCGCCAGACGGTCGGAAGTGGCCAGTATGGCGGACACGGCGACGACAGTGGAAATCTTGATTTCTATGGGCTTTTGAAACTGGCTCTTGGACATGGGCGACACAGTGATGAGGTTAAGCCCGCGTGGGCTCCAGCATTCTACTGTGGAAAACGGCCGCTGGGGAGGGCAAGGCCAGCAAATGCGCGGCTTTCAGCGCGATCCGCCCGGATGATGGCGATCCGGGCGGGCTGGGCCGCTAGCCGCGTAACGACGGCCGCGTTGCGCGGCCGTGCCGTGTGGCCGCCGCCTGAACAGGCCGGATCAGGCCGGCGCCAGCTCGGCGCGTAGCTGGCGTGCCGCCGCCACCATGTTGCGCAGTGCGCTTTCCGTCTCGCTCCAGCCGCGCGTTTTCAGGCCGCAATCAGGATTCACCCACAACTGGGCGGCGGGCACCACACTGGCCGCGCGCTGCAGCAGGCTCACCATTTCCGCTTGCGCCGGTACGCGCGGGCTGTGGATGTCGTACACCCCGGGACCGATCTGGTTAGGGTAGGGGAAGCGGCGCAGTGCCTGCAGCAATTCTGCATCGGAACGGCTGGTTTCGATGGTGATCACATCGGCATCCATGGCAGCGATCTGGGGCAGGATTTCATTGAACTCCGCATAGCAGATATGGGTATGGATCTGGGTCGCGTCGGCCGCTGCGCTGGCGGCAATGCGGAAGGCGCGGGTGGCCCAGTCCAGATAGGCATCCCAGCGGCTGCGCCGCAGCGGCAAGCCTTCGCGTACGGCCGGTTCATCGATCTGGATGATGGCAATGCCGGCCTGCTGCAGATCGGCCACTTCGTCGCGGATCGCCAGTGCCAGCTGCAGCGCGGTATCGCGGCGCGGCTGGTCCTCGCGCACGAACGACCATTGCAGGATGGTGACGGGGCCCGTCAGCATGCCTTTCACGGGCTTGTCCGTGAGGCTCTGGGTGTACACCGTCCAGTCCACCGTCATCGCTTGCGGGCGGCGCACATCGCCGAACAGAATGGGCGGTTTGACGCAGCGCGAACCGTAGGATTGCACCCAGCCATGGCTGCTGAACAGGAAACCTTCCAGTTGTTCGCCGAAATATTCCACCATATCGTTGCGTTCCGCTTCGCCGTGCACGAGCACGTCCAGCCCCAGCGCTTCCTGCCGCTGCACGGCGTCGGCGATTTCGGCGCGCATGCGTTGCGCATAGGTCGCGCCATCGAGTTCGCCGCGCTTGTAGGCAGCGCGGGCGGCGCGGATGGCTGGCGTTTGCGGGAAGGAGCCTATGGTGGTGGTCGGGAAGGCCGGCAGTTGCAGCCTGGCTTGCTGCTGCGGCTGGCGCAGCGCAAACGGCGAGGGGCGCTGGTCGGCGTTGGCCGGCAGGGCGGCCAGACGGGCGCGCAATTCGGGCTGGTGCAGGCGCAGGCTGTGGGCGCGGCTGGCCTGTGCGGTGCGTGATGCGGCCAGCGCGGTCGGATCGGCAGCGCCTTGCAGAGCTTGCTTGAGCACGGCCAGTTCCGCCAGTTTTTCGTGGGCAAACGCCAGCCATGGCCGTACTTCCGGGTCCAGGTGCGCTTCGGCAGCCAGCGTGTAGGGCACGTGCAGCAGCGAGCAGGAGGTCGACAGCCACAGCTTGCCCTGGCGTTTGGCCAGCAGCGGTTGCAGCAGGGCCAGCGCGGCATCGAGGTCGCAGCGCCAGATGTTGCGGCCATCCACGATGCCAACCGACAGCACTTTATGCACGGGCAGCCAGTCGGCAATGCTGATCAGTTCGTGCGCCGCGCGCACGCCGTCCACATGCAGTCCGGCCACGGGCAGGCGGCAGGCCAGACTGAGGTTTTCTTCCAGCGGCGAGAAATAGGTGGCCAGCAGCAGCTGGGCGCCGGCCTGATTGAGCTGCCAGTAGGCCGTTTCGAAGGCACTGCGCCAGGCCGGCGGCAGGTCTAAGCCGAGGATGGGTTCGTCGATCTGCACCCAGCTCACACCCTGCTGCTTGAGGCGGCTGAGCAGGGCACCGTATACGGGCAGCAGGCGTTCCAGCAGTTCGAGCCGCTCGAATGGCTGTGCGCTGCGGACTTTGCCCAGCCACAGGAAGCTGAGCGGACCCAGCAGCACAGCCTTGACGGGATGGCCGAGTGCCTGCGCTTCTTCCACTTCATCGAACAGGCGCTGGCTGGCCAGCGCAAAGCTCGTCTCGGCGCTGAATTCGGGCAGCAGATAGTGGTAGTTGGTGTCGAACCATTTGCTCATTTCCAGCGCTGCGTCGGCAGCGGGCGCGCCGTCCGGCTGTTCATGCTGGCACTGGCCGTGGCCACAGCCGCTGCTGTGCCCCTCGGCTTGGGCGGCACCGGCTGTTGCGGTCGTGGCCGTCGCGGCGCCGCGCGCCATGCGGAAATAGCGGCTCAGTTCAGACTGCTGGGGACTGAAGCCGTAGCGCGCCGGTTCGCAGCCGAGTAGCTGGATGTGGTTGGCCACTTGATCGTAGTAGGCGAAATC
This sequence comes from Pseudoduganella danionis, assembly GCF_009720775.1. GTDB lineage: Bacteria > Pseudomonadota > Gammaproteobacteria > Burkholderiales > Burkholderiaceae_D > Rugamonas > Rugamonas danionis. Next base: position 163,239 of record NZ_WNKW01000004.1, on the reverse strand, counting down.
GCCCACGCTGACGAAATCGAGCCCGGCTAATCGCTGTTCCTCCCAGTGGCGCGCGCGCAGCTCGCGGCCTACGGCCTGTAGGGCCGCTTCGTCGATCTCGCCGCGCCAGTGGCGCTCGAGGGCAAATTTGAGTTCGCGCGCGGCGCCCATGCGCGGATAGCCGGGGACGTGGCTGAGGATGGTAGAGGTATTGAAAGTAGTTTGCATAATGTTGTCATAAGCATTTCATATTGGTGCGCTAAAGTGTGCGGCATTCCGGTCTATAATAAAAACGAAAGATTTTGCGGCTTAACATGAATATTTCTAATAGACCATGCTAGAACTTCGACACTTACGCACCCTGAGTGCGCTGCGTTCGGCTGGCAGCCTGGTCCGTGCAGCACAGTTGCTGAACCTGACCCAGTCTGCTTTGTCACATCAGATCAAGTTGCTGGAAGATCGCTACGAGGGACCGTTGTTTGAGCGCAAATCGGTACCGATCAGCTTTACGGCCACGGGGGCCCGGCTGTTGCAACTGGCCGATCTGCTGTTGCCCGAAATCGAACTGGCCGAGCGTGATGTGGCCCGCCTGACGCAAGGGGATACGGGCCAGCTACGCGTGGTCCTCGAATGCCATACCTGCTTCGACTGGCTGATGCCGGTGATGGATGAATTCCGCCGCCGCTGGCCCGATGTGGAAATCGATCTGGTGTCGGGCTTCCACAGTGAACCGGCCGACCTGCTGCGCACTGGCGCCGCCGATCTGGTGATAGGTTCGAATTACGGCACCGAATTTGCCACCTTCCCCCTGTTCCGTTTCGAAATTCTGGTGGTGATGGCGCAGAAGCACCGGCTGGCAGCCCAGCGCCGCCTGCAGGCGGCTGATTTCAAAGGTGAAACCCTGATCACCTATCCCGTGCCCGAGCAGCGTATAGACCTGATCCGCGAAGTGCTGAAACCGGCCGGTATCCAAGTGGAGCGCCGCACGGCCGAACTGACGGTGGCCGTACTGCAACTAGTGGCCAGCCGGCGCGGCATCGCGGCACTGCCTAACTGGGCCATCAAGAATTACGTCGATTACGACTACGTGATCGCCCGCCCCATCGGCGAGGCCGGCCTGTGGAGCGACCTGTTCGTGTCGGTTCCGCCCGCCCAGCAGCACAAGGCCTATGTGCGCGATTTCGTCCATGTGATACGCGAACAGTGCGCGAGCTCGCTGGACGGTATCAAATTATTATCGTGACAAAAAGTTAGCGATTATTCAAAATATTTCAGAAATGCTTGATGCGTCTCAAGGAATGCGCGTTATCGCGCGCTTACGATGGATGACGTGGTGATCTTGGCATGCTTGCTGCTTGAGAAGAGCTAGACAGATTCCGGTATTTCTCGCGGCGCCGCAACATCGAAACCCTGCACGATGGTGGCGCTGGGGCGTATGATAAAAGTTCATGTTTTTGGCTCTTGCTGTTTGCTCATGATGTTGCTCAACCTCGCTGGCTGCTGCCGGCACATTGGAGAATCAAATGAATGATGTAGTTATCGTGGCCGCTGGCCGTACTGGCGTAGGTAAATTCGGTGGCTCGCTGGCCAAGACGCCGGCTGCCGAACTCGGCGCACACGTCATCAAGGGCCTGCTGGCCAAAACCGGTCTGGACGGCAATCTGGTCAGCGAAGCCATACTGGGCCAGGTGCTGACGGCCGGCGTGGGTCAGAATCCGGCCCGTCAGGCCGTGATCAAGGCTGGCCTGCCGAACTCGGTGCCAGCGTTCACCATCAACCATGTATGCGGTAGCGGTCTGAAGGCCACCCATCTGGCTGCACAAGCCATCAAGGCTGGTGATGCCGAGATCGTCATCGCCGGTGGTCAGGAAAACATGAGCGCTTCGCCGCACATCATGAACGGTTCGCGCGACGGTTTCCGCATGGGCGACTTCAAGATGACCGACAGCATGATTGTCGATGGCCTGTGGGACGTGTACAACCAGTACCACATGGGTACCACGGCCGAAAACGTGGCCAAGAAATACGACATTTCGCGCGCCGAGCAGGATGAATTCGCGCTGCAGTCGCAGTTGAAAGCAGAAGCCGCGCAGAAAGCCGGCAAATTCAAGGATGAAATCCTGCCGCTGGAAATCGTCCAGAAGAAGGGCAGCATCGTGTTCGATAGCGATGAATACATCAAACCGGGTTCCACCATCGAAGCCCTGTCCGGCCTGCGTCCGGCCTTCGCCAAGGATGGCAGCGTTACGGCTGGTAATGCTTCGGGCCTCAACGATGGCGCGGCCGCCGTGATCATGATGTCCGAAAGCAAAGCCAAAGAACTGGGCTTGCCTATCCTGGCCAAGGTCAAAGCCTATGCTTCGTCCGGTATCGACCCAGCCATCATGGGCATGGGCCCTGTCACGGCTGCCAAGCTGTGCCTGAAAAAAGCCGGCTGGACGCCAGACGATCTGGACCTGATGGAAATTAACGAAGCCTTCGCTGCCCAGGCTGTGGCCGTGAACAAGGAAATGGGCTGGGATACCAGCAAGATCAACGTGAATGGCGGCGCGATCGCGATCGGTCACCCGATTGGTGCATCGGGCGCCCGTATTCTGGTCACGCTGATCCACGAAATGGTGCGTCGTGACGCCAAAAAAGGTCTGGCCTCGCTGTGCATAGGCGGCGGCATGGGCGTGGCGCTGGCAATCGAACGCGCTTAAGCAATAGAAGGTATCACCGGGTTGCGGCCCCTACGCCGCAGCCCGGATTTTCTGTGTTGATTTTTTGTGTCAATTTAAGAGGGGACGAGAAATGGCAAGAGTTGCATTAGTAACCGGTGGCATGGGTGGTCTGGGTGAAGCCGTATGTTTCAAACTGTCGGCACTAGGCTATACCGTCGTCACGACGTATTCCCCCGGCAATACCAAGGCAGAACAATGGCTGGCCACTACCCGTGACCAGGGCTATAACTTCCGCGCTTACCCGTGCGACGTGGCGGATTATGACTCCGCCCAGGCGTGCATTGCTGCCATCGAGAAAGACATCGGCCCGATCGACGTACTGGTGAACAACGCCGGTATTACGCGCGACATGACTTTCAAGAAAATGGATAAACCGAACTGGGACGCCGTCATGGCCACCAATCTGGATTCCGTCTTCAACATGACCAAACCCGTCTGCGACGGCATGGTCGAGCGTGGCTGGGGTCGCATCATCAACATCTCTTCCGTGAACGGCCAGAAAGGTGCTTTCGGTCAGACCAACTATTCGGCGGCCAAGGCCGGCATGCACGGTTTCACCAAGGCGCTGGCGCTGGAAGTGGCGCGCAAAGGCGTGACCGTCAACACCATTTCGCCGGGCTATATCGGCACCAAGATGGTGATGGAGATCCCGCAGGAAGTGCTCGACTCCAAGATCATTCCGCAGATCCCTATGGCCCGTCTGGGCAAGCCGGAAGAAGTGGCCGGTCTGGTGGCCTATCTGTCGTCGGATGAAGCAGCGTTCGTGACCGGTGCCAACATCGCCATCAACGGCGGCCAGCACATGTCGTAAACAGCGCTCGCGCGTAAAAAAACCAGACCCGCAGGTCTGGTTTTTTTTTGCCCGGGCCGCCTTACTGGGTGGCGATGTCCCAGCCCAGATTAGTGTAACCATGCTGGCTGGCCGTAACGTAGCCGCTCAGCGTGCTGTCCGCATTGAGGCCGTAGCAATAGCTGCGCGTGGTCTTGGCGGCCAGTGCCGGATTGCTGCCGGCATAGGCGGGATCCGGTGTTTCCACACTGTTCAGGCACATCAGCACCCGGGCGCTGCTATCTTTTTTCAGTTCCCAGCGATAGCTGGTGGTGCTGATCGTGCGTGGACCAGTTGCCGTGGTTTCGAAGGTGGCAGTCTCGCCATTGCCGCCGCTCTCGCCGGGTATGGCACTGGTGGGCAGGTTGCCCTGGCTAGTGAGCACTTCCATGCGGTTTTCCACCAGACCGTTGAGCAGCATCTGCTGTCCCTTGGCGGAATACCACAGGTGGGCGGTGCTGCGGCTGGGTTGGGTGTCGCCGAGCAGAATCTGGAGTTGTAGCGTGATATCGGTGCCGCTGACCTCTTCGCCTCCGAAGGTGACACTGGCGCCGTCGCTCGGGCGTGGTTGCAGTGTCAGGCTGGCTAGCACGTCGCCACTGGCGCAGCAGGCCGTGCCTTTCATGGTCCAGCTATGGGGTTTGCCATACAGTTCCAGTACGGCTTTGCGCACATCGTAGCTCGCGCCGGGGACGGGTGTGGGATCGGACTTGTTCAGGGCAGTGTTGCTGGTGGGGCTGCTTGTACCGCCACCGCAGGCGCTCAGGATGGGCAGTAGCAGCGACACGAATAAAGTCGCCGGTGTGCGTGTGAGTTTCATGAAATATCCTTGGTAAGTGATATGTTGATAAGCTTGCACACGCTTGTGGCGTCGCAATCGCAGGGGCATGGACCCGGGTAAGGACGCCATTGTGAAGTGATGGCAATTTGATATTGTCAAGTATTACACTTCTTTACAGTAGTCCGGCTGCGCCGGCGCCGTTACAATCGCGCTATTACTGAACAAGGACTGCCATGACTGAGCCGACCACGCCGCTGTTTCCACCTATCACGCCTAGCCGTCACGGCATGCTGGCGGTGGATGAACTGCACACGATTTACTGGGAAGAAGTAGGCAATCCTGCCGGCATACCCGTGATTTTTCTGCACGGCGGCCCTGGCGCCGGCCTGTCGCCCCAGCACCGGCGCTTTTTCGATCCGCAAAAGTACCGCGTGATCCTGTTCGACCAGCGTGGCGCGGGCAAATCGCTGCCGCTGGGCGAATGCCGCCGCAACACCACCCAGTTGCTGATCGAAGATATCGAACGCCTGCGCGTGCAGGCCGGCATCGAACAGTGGCTGGTGTTCGGCGGCTCGTGGGGTTCGACGCTGGCGCTGGCCTACGGCGAAGCGCATCCGGAACGCTGCCTCGGCTTCGTGCTGCGCGGCATATTCCTGTGCACCGAGCGCGAAGTGGACTGGTTCCTGCATGGCGCGCGCTGGTTCCATCCTGAAATCCACGAGGAATTCATCGCCCACATACCCGAAGCCGAGCGCGGCGACCTGCTGCAGGCCTATCTGACCCGCATCATGGACCCTGATCCCCACGTGCACCTGCCTGCCGTGCGGGCCTGGAGCCGCTTCGAAGGGCGCCGCGTATTCCTGCTGCCGCAGCCGGACGAAGCGTCGTCCGATGCGCTCGATCTGGGCGTGGGCCGGCTGGAAGCCCATTACATGGCCAATCTGGGCTTTTTCACGGAGGAACAGTTGCTGCGCCAGATAGACCGTATCGCCCATCTGCCGGCAGTGATCGTGCAGGGCCGCTACGACGTGATCTGTCCGCCCGTAACGGCATGGCAGTTGCATCAGGCCTGGCCCGGTTCCGTGCTGAAAATGGTGGCCGACGCCGGCCATGGCGCGATGGAGTACGGCATTTCGCAGGCGCTGGTGCAGGCCACCGAGCAGTTCAAGCGGCAGCGCCGCTTCGACTGAAGCCCCGCCCGCCGTGCTGGCGGGCTGTTACACTAGCGGTACTTCACTACTCATTGTTTCCATGAATATACAAGTTGGCGACGTAGGCCATATCATCCAGCTAGCGATTGCGCCGGTGTTCCTGCTGACGGGGGTATGTACCAATCTGATGGTACTGACCAACCGGCTGGCGCGTATTATCGACCGCTCGCGTGTGCTGGAAGACCGCCTCGATGTGGGCTATAGCGACGTCTATCTGAACGAGCTGGACGTGCTCTACCAGCGTTCGCACCTGATCAATTCTTCGATCACCCTGTCGACTGCCTGCGGGCTGCTGATCTGTCTGGTGATTGCCATGCTATTCCTGGGCGATATTACCAATATCGCGCTCGACAAATATATTGCGGGCATGTTCGTCGTGGCCATGCTGGCGCTGATCGGCAGCTTCTACTATCTGCTGCGCGAGATTTTCATCGCCTCGGCTTCCATGCGTTCGCACCGCCACGTGCGCCGCCCGCTCAAATAACCTGACCAGTAAGAGTTTTTATGCACGACTATCAACGCCCCCCCACCCTGTACCGCTATGGCATCCACGAAGATCTGGAGCTGGCGCTCACGCAGGGCCAGTTCATCCTGACCCCGGCGGCCAACTGCCTGACGCTGAGCTTCTCGCAAGTATGGGAGCCCAAGCTGTTTGAATTGTTTGCCGCCGATAGCTGCCTGATCATCCATAACACGGAAGAATTCGGCGAGCGTGTACACCGTGCCGTGCAGCGTGCCTTGCCTAGCTGGGCGGGCATCGACGGTGCGGTGGAATATGGCGTGCGCGCGGCTCTGGGCGCAGCCTTCAGCAAGACGGCGGCCGAAGCGCCGGAGCAGGAATGGCAGTTTGCATGGCGCGCCATGCAGGCCAATCTGAGCCTCAATCCTGTGCTGATCAAGGTTGGCAGTCTGGAAAACTTCGCCGAGCTGCGCAAGCGCGATACTTATCTGGCCTGATTTTCAGGTTAGGCCCGCACGTCAGCGGGCGTCCTCGCGCCGTTCTAGCCGTGCCAGCACGGCGCCCATCATGCGCTCGATATCGCCGCGCACCATCTTGGCCCCAAGGATGCCGGGCACATAGAAGTTCGGCATCAGGCGGCCGCTGTACACCACCTTGGTGCCGCCCGTTTCCGGCACGGGGATCAGCTCCCAGTGCGATTCGTAGTGCTTCATATCGCCCGAAACCAGCGCAATGTCGATAGACGACATGGGCTGCTCGGTGGCGCGCACGATCAGATGGATGGCACGCGTCATGAACAGGAAGCGGGCCACGCCGAATTGTTCGATCACCACTTCATTGCCATTGCGCGACAGGACTTTGCACGACTCCATATCGGGCACGAAGTCGGCCATGCGTTCATAGTTGGTCAGGGTTTTCCACACGCGCGGCAGCGGCGTCGAGACGGTGCCGGTGGCATCGACTTCATACATTTTCTGGCCGTCGATTTCGATGCGGTTGACCGAGACTTCGAGCTTGGGCAGTTCCGGGCGCGCCGTCTGCGCCTGCACCAGCGGGGCCCAGCTCACGGAAAACAACAGAAACAGAAAGAATCGCGTCATCGTGTCAGCGTAAGGGAAAGGGGTGCAGAATACAAGTGCGCGAGCACACGCTCACGGCTATTCCACCTCTTGCAGGGGGACTTTAGAAGCCCGGATCTAGAGATTTGGGTTTTAATGCCGTGATCCCTAGGTCTGATATAACAACGACAATGACAAATTATCCTCATCTGCTGGCCCCCCTCGATCTCGGCTTCACCAAATTGCGCAACCGCGTGATGATGGGATCGATGCACACCGGTTTGGAAGACCGCTTCTACCACTACGGCAAACTGGCCGCGTTCTACCGCGAACGGGCGCGTGGTGGCGTGGGGCTGATCGTCACGGGCGGTATCTCGCCTAACCGGTCCGGCTGGCTGCTGCCGTTCGGCGGCACGCTCAATTTCAAGGGCGACGTGCTGAATCACCGCCGCGTCACCAAAGCCGTGCACGAAGAAGGCGGCAAGATCCTGATGCAGATCCTGCATGCAGGCCGCTATGGCTATCAGCCGCTGGTGGTGTCGGCCTCGGATAAAAAATCGCCGATCTCGCCGTTCAAGCCGCGCGCACTGACGGAAGCCGGCATCGAAGCCACTATCCGCGATTACGCGCGCTGCGCCAAGCTGGCGCGTGATGCCGGCTACGACGGCGTGGAAGTGATGGGCAGCGAAGGCTATCTGCTCAACCAGTTCCTGTGTGCGCGCACCAATCTGCGCACCGACCGCTGGGGCGGCAGTATCGAAAACCGCATGCGCCTGCCGGTGGAAATCGTCAAGCGCATACGCGCCGAAGTGGGCCCTGATTTCATCATCATGTACCGCCATTCGCTGCTCGATCTGGTCGAAGGCGGCAATACCTGGGAAGACGTGGTGACAGTAGCCAAGGCGCTGCAGCATGCCGGCGTGACCATCCTGAATTCCGGCTACGGCTGGCACGAAGCGCGCGTACCGACCATCGTGACGTCGGTGCCGCGCGGCGCCTTTGCCAGCCTGGCCGGCCGGCTGCGGCGCGAAGTGACCATCCCTGTGGTGGCTTCGAACCGCATCAATATGCCGAACGAAGCGGAAGACATACTGCGCCGCGGCGATGCCGACATGATTTCCATGGCCCGTCCCTTCCTCGCCGATGCGGACTTCGTCAACAAGGCCGCGCAAGGTCGCGCCGACGAAATCAATACCTGTATCGGCTGTAATCAGGCCTGCCTCGATCACACTTTCTCGAACAAGCGCGCGAGCTGCCTGGTGAACCCGCGTGCCTGCCACGAAACGGAACTGGTATATGCGCCGGCGCAGAAGAAGCGCCGCGTGGCCGTGGTGGGTGCCGGTCCTGCCGGCCTGTCGGCCGCCACGGTGGCAGCCGAATGCGGTCATGACGTGACGCTATTCGATGGCAATGAACAAATCGGTGGTCAGTTCCGCATCGCCATGCAGGTGCCGGGCAAGGAAGAATTCCGCGAGACGATACGCTACTTCGAACGCAAGCTGGCAATCACCGGCGTCAAGCTGCGCCTCGGCGTGCGTGTCAGCCGCGAACAGTTGATACAGGATGGCTACGATGAAGTGGTGGTGGCCACCGGCATCAAGGTGCGCCGTCCGCCTATCGAGGGCATAGACCATCCGAAAGTGCTGTCGTATGTGGATGTCTTGCAGAACAAGGCGCCGGTGGGCAAGCGCGTGGCCATCATCGGCGCGGGCGGTATCGGTTTCGATATGGGCGAATACCTGCTGCATGACAGCCGCCACCCGCTGCCGCTGGCGCTCGACGTATGGGCGCGCGAATGGGGCGTGGATTTGCAGGGCAATACGGCCGGTGGCCTGACCCCGGCCGAACAGCCGGAGCCGGTGCGCCAGCTGTATCTGCTGCAGCGTAAGACTTCCAAGCCGGGTGCTGGGCTGGGCAAGACCTCGGGCTGGGTACACCGTGCCGTGCTGGCACGTAACGGCGTGGTGATGCTGTCCGGCGTGCAGTATGACCGCATCGACGATCAGGGCCTGCATATCACCGTGGGCGGCGAACAGCGCTTGCTGTCGGTCGATAACGTGGTGGTGTGCGCCGGTCAGGACAGCCTGAACGAGCTGATGCCGAGCGAAGAGGAAATCAAAGGCCATCCGGGCTGGCCGCGCTTCCACAAGATAGGCGGCGCTGCGCTGGCGGCGGAACTCGATGCCAAGCGCGCCATCCGCGAAGGTGCCGAACTGGCCGCGCGCTTCTGAATGTAGCCGCCCGCTAGCATTACTGCTGCGGGCAACCTGTCAGCGCAACGGCCGCAGCTAGTTTAGTGCGGCCGTTGCTGTTTCTGTGCGAACTGTGCGAGTACGTGGGCGCTCATGCCCTTGGCCAGCTCCTGCTCGCCCATAAAGATTTCGCCAGCGCGCTCGCTGCGCAGCAGTTCCGCGTCGCTGTCGCTGTGGGTGCGCACCACGGTCTGGATGTGCGGGTTCAGCGTGCGCGCCGTTTCTATCATGGCGCGTACTTCGAAAGTGTCGGGCGTGGCGATCACCAGCATGGCGGCGCGCGCCACGTGGGCCTGTATCAGCACGGACGTTTCGCCGCCATTGCCGGCCACGGCGTGGATGCCGCGCTGGCGCAGTGCATCCACCAGTTCGCGGTTCTGCTCCGCCACCACCACGGCGATGCCTTGTGCTTCCAGCGCATCGGCGATGCGCCGCCCTACGCGGCCATAGCCCACCAGCACAACATGGCCCGAGAGCTGCTCCTGCGGCACCGACATGGGCAGCATGGCCAGCGGGTCGGTGGTGCGTTCGAAGCGTGCCGCCAGCTTGCTGTTGAGGCCTAGCAGGCGCTCCAGCGGCGTCAGGGTATGGAACACCAGCGGGTTGAGTGCAATCGAGATGATGGCGCCAGCCAGGATCAGGCTCTGGCCTTCGGCCGGCATCAGTCCCAGCGACAGGCCCAGCGCCGCCAGAATGAAGGAGAACTCGCCGATCTGCGCCAGACTGGCCGAGATCAGCAGCGCGCTCTTGGCAGGATAGCGCAGCAGCAGTACCAGCAAAAACGCCACGATGGATTTGCCGAACACGATGATGAACACCACGGCCAGCAGTTTCAAAGGTTGTTCGATGATGATGGCCGGTTCGAACAGCATACCGACCGAGACGAAGAACAGTACGGCGAAGGCGTCGCGCAAGGGCAGCGATTCTTCCGCCGCGCGGTGGGCCAGTGCCGATTCGCGCAGCACCATGCCGGCAAAGAAGGCGCCCAGTGCGAACGATACGCCGAAGTAGTGGGTGGAGCCGTAGGCGATGCCCACGGCGGCGGCGATCACGCACAGCGTGAATAGCTCGCGCGAGCCGGTGCGCGCGACCTGCCAGAGTATCCAAGGGAACAGCTTGCGGCCTACCACCAGCATCAGGGCGATGAAGGCCGCCACCTGACCCAGTGTGATGGCCAGCGTGGTCCACAGGCTGCCGCCTGCGTCATGCTGGGCTGTGGCGGGCAGGCTGCCGCCGAGCGGACCGGCCAGTGCCGGCAGCAGCACCAGTACCAGTACCGTCACCAGATCTTCCACCACCAGCCAGCCCACGGCGATGCGCCCGTTCAGGCTATCGAGAATGCTGCGTTCTTCCAGTGCGCGCAGCAGCACCACCGTGCTGGCCACGGATAGCGCCAGCCCGAACACCAGACCGCCGCCCACGCTCCAGCCCCAGTACAGCGCCAGCCCCATGCCGAGTGCCGTCGCGAAGCCGATTTGCAGAATGGCGCCGGGCAGGGCGATCTTGCGTACGGCCCACAGGTCGTCCAGCGAGAAGTGCAGGCCGACCCCGAACATCATCAGCATCACGCCGATTTCGGCCAGCTGGCCGGCCAGCACCGTATCTGCCACGAAGCCCGGTGTGGCCGGGCCGATGATGATGCCGGCCGCCAGATAGCCGACCAGTGCCGGCAGCTTGAGGCGGGTGGCGATATAGCCGAACAGCAGCCCGGTTCCTAGTGCTGCGGCGATGGTGGTGATCAGGCTGAGGTTGTGATGCATGCGGGCGCGGCTCCTGTGGCTAAAGGCGGGCTGAAAGCCGCAGCGTAGCACAAGCTGGAGCGTTGCCGGGGCCGCACTGGCCGGATTGGCCTTCAGCGCGTCATGACAGAAGGCGCAAGGGCCGGTTCTGGCAGGATCAGGCCAGTGCAGCCAGCGCGGCCGGTGCGCGGCGCATGCTGACGCTGAAGCGGTTGAAAGCATTCATCAGCGTGACGGCGACGGTGAGATCGGCCAGGGTCTGTTCGCCCAGCACGGCCAGTGCGTGCTGGTACACATCGTCCGGCACGCGGGTCTGCTCGACGCGGGTGACGCTCTCGGCCCAGGCCAGCGCAGCACGTTCCGCTGCGCTGAACAGCGGTGCCGCTTCATCCCACACGGGCAGGAGGGCGATCTTCTGCGTGTCCACTTCCAGCTTCAGCAGATCGCGCGTGTGCATATCGATGCAGAAGGCGCAGTGATTGATTTGCGACACGCGCAGATAGACCAGTTCCAGCAGCTCGGCCGGCAGCGCGGCGGAAACGTAGTCCTTGATGGCCAGCAGGTGCTGGTAGGGTTGTGCTGCCAGTTTGAAGACTTCCAGACGTTTGCTCATGATGATTCCCTTCCTGGGGTGGTTACGATGGAATCATTGTGCGGGTTGATGGCCTAGTGCAGTAGAGCCAAGAAGTGGGATTCAGTCTAGTCCATAAGTTTGAGTATGCGCTGGCCCAGTGCCCGCGCGCGGGCCGGCGTATCGATGTTGGTGAAGGCCAGCAGCAGCGCCGAGGCGCCGTGCGGCAGCATGCCGCGCTCGGACAGCGCATGTGCCGCCATGCCATGCGCGCGCATGCGTGCTGCCAGCGTGCGGTCGGTATGGCGGCCCTTCATGCGCAGCACCAGATGCATGCCGCCCGGCTGGGGATCGACCAGCATGTGCTTGCCCAGTACGGCAGTGAGTGCGTTGGCGGCCAACTGGCGGCGCTCGCCGTACAGGCGGCGCATGCGCTGGATATGGCGGGCGAAATGGCCTTGGTTGATGAAGTCGGCCACGATCTGCTGCATCAGCGTGGCGCCGCCGGCCGCAAAGGTGCGGCTGATTTCGTCGAAGCGCGGCACCTGTGCCGGTGGCACCACCAGATAGGCCAGCCGTATGGCCGGGAACAGTACCTTGCTGAAGGTACCCGAGTACAGCACGCGGCCGTTGCGGTCCAGGCTTTGCAGTGCGGGCAGAGGCCGGCCCTGATAGCGGTATTCGCCGTCGTAATCGTCTTCCACTACCCAGGCACCGGCTTGCGCGGCCCAGTCGAGCAAGGCGAGCCGGCGTGGCAGCGACAGCGCAACGCACAGCGGGCTCTGATGGGCCGGCGTAACGATGGCGGCACGCGCGCGCGGCGCGCTGGCGATGCCGTGCGCCACCATCAGACCTTCGCCATCGACGGCCACGGGGACCGGCTGCAGGTGGGCTGCGCGCAGCAGTTCGGCCGTGGGCGGATAGCCGGGGTCTTCCACCCAGACCTGATCGGTCGGCTGCAGCAGGGCGCGCGCTACCAGCTCCATGCTGTTGCGGTAGCCGCTGGTGATGAATACCTGCGACGGTGTGCAGTTGATGCCACGTGATAGCTGCAGATAGGCTGCAATCGCGCTGCGCAGTTCGGGCAGGCCGGCCCAGGCCGGGTAGATCATGTCGTCCGCTCCGGTGGCGCGTACGGCACGTGCAGCCAGCCGCGCCCACAGCTTGCGCGGGAACGCGTCCAGCGCCGGTATGCCCATCTGGAAGGGCAGGGTGGAGCTGGCAGCATGGCCCAGATTATCGTGCGCCGGCAGTGGCGGCTGAGATGGTGTGACGGCTGTGCGGCGGGCCAGCGCGCTGGTGACGAAGGAGCCGGCCTGAGCACGCGCTTCGACATAGCCTTCCGCTACCAGCAGGGCATAGGCCGATTCCACCGTACCCCGTGCCAGCCCCAGTTCCAGTGCCAGCGCACGCGCGGCAGGAATCCGGTCGCCCGCCTGCAACAGGCCCTCCGTGATGGCATTGCGCAGGCGCGTGTAGATCTGGCGGTAGAGCGGTTCGCTGGCGCTGGCATCGAGGGGGAGAAATTTCATGGTCTACTGCGCCAGCCTGCCGAGTGCTGGCCGGCAGGCTGCCGGCCAGTGGTGAAGAAGCCTGATTACAGGCGTTTGACGACCACGCAGCCGATCGAGTAACCGGCGCCGAACGAGCAGATCACGCCGAGCTGGCCCGGCTGCATATCGTCCGAGTGCTTGTGGAAGGCGATCACGGAACCGGCCGACGAGGTGTTGGCGTAGGTGTCCAGAATCACCGGTGCTTCGCCCGGTTCGGCGTCGCGGCCCAGCACCATGCGGCTGATCAGCAGGTTCATGTTCAGGTTAGCTTGATGCAGCCAGTAACGGCTTACCTGCGGCACTTCCAGACCGGCGCCGGCGATGGTGTCCTTGATCATTTCGGCCGCCATCGGGCAGACATCCTTGAACACTTTGCGGCCCTGCTGGCGGAACAGTTTGTCCGGCTGGCCCACGCCTGTCTCGTCGAAGCGGTTGAGGAAGCCGAAGTTGTTGCGGATGTTGTTGGAGAAGCTGGTTTTCAGCTTGCTCTCGACGATTTCCCAGCGCTGCGCGCCGGTGGCCGTGTCGGCCGCTTCGATCACCATGGCAGTGCAGGCATCGCCGAAGATGAAGTGGCTGTCGCGGTCGCGCCAGTTCAGGTGGCCGCTGGTGATTTCCGGATTGAGTACCAGCACGGCACGCGCCTGGCCGCTCTGCACGGCCGCAACGGCTTGCTGGATGCCGAAGGTGGCCGAGGAGCAGGCCACGTTCATGTCGAAGCCATAGCCTTCGATACCGAGTGCACCTTGCACTTCCACCGCCATGGCCGGATAGGCGCGCTGCATATTCGAGCAGGCCACCAGCACCATGTCGATATCGGCCGCAGTGCGGTTGGCGCGCTCGAGTGCCTGACGGGCTGCGGCCACGCAGATTTCCGCCTGCAGCGACAGTTCGTCGTCGCTGCGTTCGGCGATGCGCGAAACCATGCGCTGCGGATCGAGGATGCCGCTTTTCTCCATCACGAAGCGCGACTTGATGCCCGAAGCTTTTTCGATGAAGGCCACGCTGGACAGTTCCAGCGCCGTCACACTGCCGTCGGCAATGGCTGCGGCATGCTCGGCATTGAATTGCTCGGCGTACGTATTAAAGCACTGCACCAGCTCTTCATTCGAGATGGACTGGGCTGGGGTGTAGAGACCGGTACCGCTGATGACGGCTTGTTTCATAGTTAAACTTTCAAATTAGGCAATGGCTTGCACCATTAATGACGCAAATTCTACACAATGACTGCACGATAGGCGAAATTAAAAGCGGCGCCCCGCAGGCGCCGCCATTTTAGCCACAGCCTCAGACGGCTTATTTGCCGCCGCCATGGCCGGCGGAAGCTGCGCCAGCCTGCACCACTCTGGTTTCCGGTCTGGCCATCTGCACGGGCAAGCCCTTCAGATGGTTGAGCGCCTGCTGTAGCTGGAAGTCTTCGCCGCTGCCGTATTCGAGTGGCTTGCGCTTCTTCTCCTGTGCCACCAGACGCAGTTGCTCTTCCGGCTCTTCGTGGCGCGCCCGCACACCTTCTTGATCGCGGTCATTGACCAGATGCTTGTCCAGATCAGCTTCGCGCGGGCGCAGGGCATTCAGGCCGTCGCCATCGGCATATTCGTCCACGGCCAGATCGGGCACTATGCCCTTGGCCTGGATGGAGCGGCCGTTCGGCGTGTAGTAGCGCGCCGTGGTCAGCTTGACGGCCGTATCGGCCGTGAGCTGGCGTATGGTCTGCACGCTGCCCTTGCCAAAAGTCTGGCTGCCGATGATCTGGGCCCGTTTGTAATCCTGCAGTGCGCCGGCGACGATTTCGGACGCCGAGGCGGAACCGCTGTTGACCAGCACGGCCAGCGGGATCTGCTTGATGGCGGCGGGCAGCTTGGCCAATGCATCGCTCTCGTTATGCACGGCATAGTATTCGGGGCGGCCATAGAAAATCTGCTTGGAGTCGGATAGCTGGCCATTGGTCGAGACGATGGCCGCATCTTTGGGCAGGAAGGCCGCCGCCACGCCGATGGCGCCTTGCAGCACGCCGCCCGGATCGTTGCGCAGATCGAGCACCAGCCCTTTCAGATTGGGGTCCTGCTTGTACAGTTCGGTGATCTTGGCCGCCAGATCGTCTACCGTGGGATCCTGGAACTGGGCAATGCGCAGCCAGGCATAGCCGGGTTCGACGATTTTGCCCTTCACGCTTTTCTGCTGGATTTCTTCGCGCGTGAGCTGGAATACCAGCGGCTCCGGCTCGCCCTTGCGCAGCACCGTCAGGCTGACTTTGCTATGGGGCTCGCCGCGCATTTTCTTGATCGAGTCTTCCAGACTCATGCCTTTGACGGGGCTGTTGTCGAGCCGGCTGATCAGGTCGCCCGGCTTGATGCCGGCGCGCCAGGCCGGCGAATCTTCGATGGGCGCGACGATTTTGATATAGCCATCTTCGCTTTCGCCGATCTCGATGCCGAGGCCGACGAACTTGCCTTGCGAACCTTCGCGCAGTTCGGCGTAGGCGCGCTTGTCGAGGTAGGCGGAATGGGGATCGAGCGAAGCCACCATGCCGGAAATGGCTTCCGTCAGCAGCTTCTTGTCATCGACTTTTTCCACATAGTCCGATTTGATCAGGCCGTACACATCGGCCAGTTGGCGCAATTCTTCCAGCGGCAGCGGCTGTTCCACCGGCTTTTGCGCCATGGCCGAGAATTGCAGCGACACGGCAATGCCGGCCACGACACCGAGGCCGATCAGGCCAGTATTCTTGAGTTTCTTGCCCATATTGCCACCTATCTAATGTTGCAGAGTGCAGTGGCCGCCCTTGAGTATTCGCGGCAACGTGCTGGATTTCAGTATAAACCTGATTTCCGGAAAGCGTTTTAGCCGTCACGAAATGATTTATACCTTTACCCGGATTTACCACGGCCCGGCTTGACAAAACCGGCACACCAGCAGCGTCTAGGCGGCTAATAAATTTGCAATTTCTTGCAGCTTGTATAGATGGCGTAAAGGTCGGTAAGCAAATGTAAGAAGCCCTTCCGCCTGCGAAAACGCGGCCTACACTGAACTCGTATTTCTCTCTACCCTGAAGTGGTTTTCCGCCTGCGCCCCAAGCGCAGGCTTTTTTTTTTACGGCGGGGTCAGGTCGGGCGTTGGTGCAGAGGCCCCTTTGCCCGACCTGACCCCAAGTGATGGAGTGTGTATGCAAGCAAGAATGAAGAGGGGCTGGCGCCGTAGTATGGCCGCGCTGGTGCTGGGCGCTGCGCTGGCGCCTGCCTGGGCTTTGCCAGCGATGGAAATGCGCGCCGAGGATTATTTGCCCATGGCTGCCGAGCTGAAAAAGTCGCTCAACCTGAACAGCAACCAGCTGATCCTGTGGCAGCAGACGGAGAACAAGACGCGCAACCTGTTGCGCGAACGCCAGAGCCGGCGCGAACAGATGCAATCGGCCTTGCAGGATGGCCTGAAGGGCACGAATGTGGAACTGCGCGATCTGGCCCGCGCCGTCGAAGCAGAAGCGGCCTCGGCCGCGAACGAGGAAAAGCTGTTGCGCGAATGGTGGCTGACCGTCAATGATGCGCTGAGCGAAAGCCAGCGTCAGACGGTGGTGCAACTGGTGGCCGAGCAGTTGCTACGCGTGCCTGAGCATGGCGGTGGCGGTGGCGCTGGTGCTGGCCCGCGCCGCGAAGAAGGCGGCGACGGGCGTCATGGCGGCGGCCGGCGTGGCGGTGGCGGCGCCAGTATCAGCGGCCCCGGTGGCAGCAGCCTGAACCTGCACATGCCCGGTGGTGGTGGCTGATGAAATAACAGCTAAAACTAAGGCTGAGCACGGCTGCTGCCAGCGGCTGTGTATCGTAAAGTAACATTCTGCGACGGTATGCGTTTGTCCTGAGGGCTGCCAGTAAAATAGCGGCCCTATGAGCAAACTGATTCCTTACGCCTGTATGGCACTGCTGGGCGCGTCCAATGCGATCGCGCAAAACGAACTGGGCGGCTCCGCCAGCAAGCCCCTGCTGGGACCGGACGGCAAGCCCGTGCAACAGGTGAATGTCACGGGTGGACGCGCGAGCGATCTCGATGAGCGCCGCAACTCCGTTGCCGGCAAACAGATTTTTAGCCGCGAAGAGCTGGACCGCAATGGCGACAGCAATCTGGGCGATGTGCTCAAGCGCTTGCCCGGCGTGACGCTCGGTGGCCGTCCCGGCCGTGGCGGTGATGTGCGCATGCGCGGCATGGGCAATGGCTATACCCAGGTGCTGCTGAATGGCGAACGGCCGCCGGCCGGTTTTTCCATGGAATCGCTGTCGCCCGATCAGGTGGAGCGGGTAGAAATCATGCGCGGCCCTGTGGCTGAACACAGCGCGCAAGCGATTGCCGGCACCATCAACATCGTGCTGCGCGATGGCTACCAGCAGCGCGACAAGCAGCTCAAGCTGACCGACACCATAGAACAGGGCCGCCATGCGCCGAACGTATCGCTGACGGCGCCCGGCAAAGTGGGCCAGCTCACCTATCTGCTGTCGGCATCGCTGTTCGAAAATCTGCCCCACGATAACACCCTGACCTATAACCGCGACACCCGCGCCGATGGCGTGGTGCTCAAGGACCAGAACGTACTTGATCAGAGCCGCCGCACGGCCTATGGCGTGCACTTCACGCCGCGCCTGTCGTATAAATTCGAGGGGGGCGATACGCTCAACTTCCAGCCCTTCATCATGAGTTTCCGCAGTCATGGCGATGCGCGCAGCGATCTGGGCCAGAACACGGGACTGGTGCCGCCAGCCTTGCAGCAGCCGCCCGAATATGTGGCGGCGCTGAGCAAGACCCATTACTCGGGCACTTTTATGCGCGGCTTCGGTAACTGGATCCACAAGCTGGAAGGCGCCTCCAAGCTCGATGTGAAGTTCGGCTTCGGTCATGGCAGCAGCGATAACGATACCCAGCGCGCCCAGTACGATGGCGCGGGCAAGTTGCAGGACAGCTTTAGCGATACCTCGTCCGTGCGCGAGCACAGTTTCAATAGCGGCGGCAAATACACCACGCCGCTGGGCCGCAACCACGGTCTGGCCGCGGGCTGGGATGTGGAACTGGGCCACCGTGTGGAAACCAAGGTATCGGTCGACCAG
Organism: Pseudoduganella danionis; assembly: GCF_009720775.1. Classification (GTDB taxonomy): domain Bacteria; phylum Pseudomonadota; class Gammaproteobacteria; order Burkholderiales; family Burkholderiaceae_D; genus Rugamonas; species Rugamonas danionis. Next base: position 144,996 of record NZ_WNKW01000004.1, on the reverse strand, counting down.
AACGGCGTGCCGCAGTTTGCCGAATCGGGCGATAACCTGACGGCCGATAGCCGCCGTCTGGCCCTGTACGCACAGGATGAATGGGATATCTCCTCGCAATGGTCGGGTTATGGCGGCTTGCGCTGGGAAGGCATACGCACCACCAGCAGCCGCGCTACGGGCGATATCAACAACAGCAGCAGCGTGTTCAGTCCCTTGCTGCATGCGGTGTACCGCATCCCGGGCCGCGAGAAGGACCAGTTGCGCGCCAGTCTGACGCGTAGCTACAAGGCGGCCAATGTGCAGGACCTGATTGCGCTGCCATCGATCGCACGCCTGAATAGCGCCACCCGTCCCGACCGCACGGGCAATCCGAACCTGAAGCCGGAACTGGCCACCGGCCTCGATCTGGCCTATGAACATTATGTGGGCCGCAGCGGCATCATCAGCGCAACGGGCTTTGTCCGTAACATCGATAATCTGATCCGCCGTGTCGTGCAGCAGGAACAGACCTCGACCGGGCTACGCTGGGTCTCCACGCCGCAGAACATCGGCCATGCCCGCACCAAGGGCATAGAACTGGAAGCCAAGTTCCAGCTGCAGGAATTGCTGCAGCAGGGCCCGGCCATCGATCTGCGTTCCAACTACAGCCGCTTCTGGTCCAGCGTGGACGACATTCCCGGCCCGAACAACCATCTGGACTCGCAGCCCAAGCAGACCGCCAATCTGGGCATGGATTACCGCATGAAGGCGCTGCCGCTGACGCTGGGCGCGAATATGAACTGGACCGCACCGACGCTGGTGCAGAGCAGTCTGACGCAGGAAATCGGCACCAGCCGCAAGCGCTCGTTCGATGTCTACGGCCTGTGGAAAATCGACAGCCTGCAGCAGCTACGCATCTCGGCCAATAACCTGATGGCGGAAAGCGCGCTCGGTAGCAATATCGTCACCACCAACGGGCTGTCACAAGCAGCCTACACCAGCAACCAGACCTATGTGGCCTGGAGCGTCAAATACGAACTGAAGTTCTAACGGAGACCTCAATTGAAAACACGTTTTGTTGTGAGCACGCTGGCCCTGAGCCTGATGGCTGCTTTTGCCAGCGCCCATGATGCGGCGCCGATTTCGGGCATCGACACCCAGTTCATCGACCGCAGCGTACGCGCGCAGGATGACTTCTTCCAGTACCTGAATGGTACGTGGCTGAAAACCACCGAAATCCCTGAAGACAAATCCAGCTGGGGCACGTTTGCCAAGCTGCGCGACGACGTGCTGCCGCAACTGCGCAGCATTATCGAAGCGGCCGACGCCGACAAGAAACACAAGGCTGGCAGCGATGCGCAGAAGATCGGTGATCTGTATGCCAGCTTCATGGACGAGAAGCAGCTCGATGCGCTGGGCGTGAAACCGCTCGCGGGCGAACTCAATCACATCCGCGGCATCAAGGACAAGAAAGCCTTCCCGCGCCTGATCGCCCACCTGAGCGAAATCGGCGTGAGCACGCCTTACGGCATCTATGTGAGCCAGGACGCGCGTGCCTCCACCATGTACGCGGTGGGTATTTCCCAGAGCGGTCTGGGTCTGCCCGACCGGGACTACTATCTGAAAAAAGATGACGCCGAAATGGCCAGCGTGCTGGCCAAGTATCAGGCCCACATCGCCCACATCCTTAAGCTGGCCGGCCATAGCGAGCCGGAAGCCAGCGCGAAAGCCATCGTGGCACTGGAAACGGCGCTGGCCGAAGTGCAGTGGACCAAAGTCGAGAACCGCGATCCCGTCAAACGCTACAACAAGATGGGCTTGCAGGAACTGGCCGCGCTGTCGCCCGGCTATGACTGGCAGGGCGCTTTGGCCGCAGCGGGCGTGGCCGGCAAGACCGATTACGTGATCGTCAACCAGCCTAGCTACCTCACGGCGCTGAACAGCGTGATGGAGAAGACCGAACTGGCCACGTGGAAGGCTTACTTCGAATGGACGCTGCTGCGCCGTGCATCGCCGTATCTGTCGCATGATTTCGCCGATGCCCATTTCGCCTTCTTCAGCACCGTGCTGACGGGCGTGGCCGTCAAGCCGCCGCGCTGGAAGTCGGCCGTCAGTCTGGTGGAGGGCAGCCTCGGTGAAGTGCTGGGCAAGCTGTACGTGGCGCAGCATTTCCCGCCTGAGCGCAAGGCTCGCATGGAAGTGCTGGTGCAGAATCTGCTGGCTTCCTACAAGACCAGCATCGATGCGCTGGACTGGATGAGCCCTGAAACCAAGACGGAAGCGCAGGCCAAGCTGGCCAAGTTCACGCCGAAAATCGGCTACCCGAACAAATGGCGCGACTACAGTGCGCTGGCCGTCAAGAAGAATGACCTGATCGGTAACTCCATGCGCGCGACGACTTTCTCCTACCAGCGCATGGTGGAGAAACTGGGCAAGCCGGTCGACCGTGAAGAATGGGGCATGACGCCGCAGACGGTGAATGCGTATTACAACCCGTCGAAAAATGAAATCGTGTTCCCGGCCGCGATACTGCAACCGCCATTCTTCGATGCGCGCGCTGATGATGCCGTCAACTATGGCGCCATTGGTGCCGTGATCGGTCATGAAATCAGCCACGGTTTCGACGACAAGGGTAGCCAGTCCGATGGCGACGGCAATCTGCGCGACTGGTGGAGCAAGCAGGACCGCGCCAACTTCAAGCTGAAGACGGATGCGCTGGTCAAGCAGTACGACGCCTACAGCCCTGTCAAAGGCTATAACGTGAACGGTGCACTGACGCTGGGCGAGAACATCGCCGACAACTCCGGTCTGGCCATTGCCTACAAGGCGTACAAGCTGTCGCTGGGTGGCAAACCTGCCCCCGTGATCGATGGCCTGACGGGCGACCAGCGCTTCTACATGGGCTTTGCGCAAGTGTGGCGCGCCAAAGTACGCGACAAGCAGCAGATCGTGCTGATCAAGACCGATCCGCACTCGCCGGGCCAGTTCCGCGCCAATGGCACGCTGGTCAATCAGGCCGGCTTCTATGAAGCGTTCGGCGTGCAGCCGGGCGACAAGATGTATGTTGCGCCGGAACAGCGGGTAAATATCTGGTAATCGTTTCCACGCAATAAAAAAGGCCACGGTATGACACATACCGTGGCCTTTTTGTTATTGTTCTGCCTTTGCTATGTTCCATTCCTTCACCGTCCATCACGGGAGTCCGCTTTGAAAACCTATCTGTTGAGTGCATTGATGCTGGGGCTGCTGGCCACGGCCGGCGTACAGGCCCAGCCCAAACTGGCCGGCGTGGACCGTGCCGGTGCCGATACCAGTGTGCGTGCGCAGGATGATTTCTTTAATCACGTGAATGGCCGCTGGCTGGCGCAGACGGAAATCCCGGCCGATAAATCGAGCTGGGGCTCGTTCGAAAAACTCGATGACGACACCAAGCCGCAGCTGCGCGCCCTGATCGAAGCGGCGGCGAATGACAGCAACAAGCAGGCTGGCAGCGATGCCCAGCGCATTGGCGATTTCTACGCCAGCTATATGGATGAAGCGCGGCTGGAGCAACTGGGCCTGAGTCCCATCCAGCCAGAGCTGGACCGGGTGGCCGCCTTGCGTGACAAGGCCCAGTTGCCAGCACTGTTTGCCCATTACCACCGACTCGGTGTGACGGCGCCGTTCGGCTTCCTGATCCATCAAGACAACAAGGATTCCACGCGCTACGTGGCCGATCTCGCTCAGGATGGCCTGAGCCTGCCGGACCGCGACTACTATCTGAAAAAGTCGGACCGCAAGATGGCCGACACGCTGGCCAAATACCAGCAGCATGTGAGTCGCATGCTGGCGCTGGCCGGCAGCACCCAGCCCGATGCCGAGGCACGCGCCATCGTTGCGCTGGAAACGGCGCTAGCCAAGCTGCAGTGGGACAAAGTGGCGCTGCGCGATCCTGTCAAAGCCTACAACAAGGTGCCGCTGGCCCAGCTGAACAAGCTGGCGCCCGGTTTCGACTGGACCACCTGGCTGGCCGATACTGGCATAGGCGGCAAGGTCGATTACGTGATCGTGAGCCAGCCCAGCTTTATCAAGGGCGTGAACGGGCTGCTGCAAACTACGCCGCTGGCCACTTGGCAGGCGTATTTCCGCTGGCAGGTGATCCATGCCCATGCGGCCTATCTGTCGCAGCCGTTTGCGCGCGAGAATTTTGCCTTCTATGGCACGGTGCTCAGCGATGTGAAGGAACAGCAGCCGCGCTGGAAGCGCGCCGTCAACGCGACCGATGGCGCGCTCGGTGAAAGTCTGGGCAAGCTGTATGTGCAGCAGTACTTCCCGGCCGAACGCAAGGCGCGCATGGAAGCGCTGGTGCAGAACCTGCTGGCCGCTTTCAGGCAAAGCATCACGACGCTGGACTGGATGGGGCCTGCCACCAAGCAGCAGGCGCAGGACAAGCTGTCCAAGTTCATGGTGAAGATAGGCTATCCCGACAAGTGGCGTGACTATTCGGCGCTGACGGTCAAGGCCGATGATCTGGTGGGCAATGTGCAGCGTTCGCACGCTTTCGAGTATGCCAAGGAAGTGAACAAGCTGGGCAAGCCTATCGACCGTGCCGAGTGGGGCATGACACCGCAGACGGTGAACGCCTATTACAACCCTGAACTCAACGAAATCGTGTTCCCGGCCGTGATCCTGCAGCCGCCGTTCTTCAATGCGGAAGCCGATGATGCGGTTAACTACGGCGCCATCGGTGCCGTAATCGGCCATGAAATCAGCCACGGCTTCGACGATCAGGGCGCCCAGTATGATGGCGACGGCAATCTGCGCGACTGGTGGACGGCAGCCGATCACAAAAACTTCGCCGCGCGCAGCAAGATGCTGGTCAAGCAGTACAACGCGTTCAGCCCGCTGCCCGGTTACCGCGTGAATGGCGAGCTGACGCTGGGCGAGAACATTGCCGACAATTCCGGTGCGGCGATTGCCTACAAAGCTTACCAGTTGTCACTGCAAGGCCAGCCCGCACCCGTGATCGACGGCCTGACGGGCGACCAGCGCTTCTACATGGGCTTTGCCCAGGTATGGCGCAGCAAGATCCGCGATGCCCAGCAAATCGTTTATCTGAAAGCCGATCCGCACTCGCCGGACCGCTTCCGCGCCAATGGCACGCTGCGTAATCAAGCCGGTTTTTACAACGCTTTTGAGGTAAAACCCGGCGATAAAATGTATTTGGCGCCGAAAGAACGCGTCAATATGTGGTAAGCCTTTATCCGGGGTGGGCCGTGTGCTATAAATTAGTCCGGCCCATCATTGTGTATCGGCCTCTTTGTTTCCCTATCAAGAAGGATAAAACGTGAAACGTCATCTCGTAAGTGCCCTGACCCTGAGCCTGATCGCGGGTCTCGCAGGTGCTGCCGACAATACCAAAAGTGTTGCTCCGGCCAGTGCCAAAGTTGCTCCTAAAACCCTGGCTTCCGGTATCGCCGTCGAATACATCGACCCTGCCGTCCGTGTACAGGACGACCTGTTTGCCCACCTGAACGGCAAATGGCTGGCGACCACGGAAATCCCCGCCGACAAATCGAGCTGGGGCAGCTTCGCCAAACTGCGCGATGACATCCAGCCGCAACTGCGCGCGATTATCGAAAACGCTGCCGCCAATCCGTCGGCTGGTGCGGATGCCCAGCGCATCGGCGACCTGTACGCGAGCTTCATGGATGAAGCCCGTCTGGAGCAACTGGGTCTGAGCCCGCTCAAAGGCGAGATGGACAAGATTGCTGCGTTCTCGGACAAGAGCCAGTTGCCAGCGCTGATCGCCCACATGGGTGAAATCGGCGTGTCGGCCCCGTTCGGCTTCGGCATCCATCAGGACAACAAGGATTCCACCAAATACGTGGTCGATCTGGGCCAGGATGGTCTGGGCCTGCCGGACCGTGATTACTACCTGAAAGCCGACGACGCCAAACTGGCGGACGCACTGGCCAAATACGAACAGCACATAGCCAAGATGCTGGCACTGGCCGGCGACGCCAACAGCGCTGCTACCGCCAAGCAGATCGTCGCGTTCGAAACCGAACTGGCCAAGCTGCAATGGACCAAGGTGGAACTGCGCGATCCAGTCAAAGCCTACAACAAGGTGGACATTGCCAAGCTGGCCGAAGTGGCACCCGGTTACGACTGGAACGCTTACCTGAGCGCTGCCGGCATCGCTGGCAAGGTCAATTATGTGATCGTTGGCCAGCCTAGCTACCTGAAGGGCATGACCGCGCTGCTGGCCGCAACGCCGGTCGATACGCTGAAATCCTACTTCCAGTGGCAGTTGCTGCGCGCTGGTGCGCCTTACCTGAGCAAAGCCTTCGTGGATGAGAACTTTGCCTTCTACGGCACCGTGCTGAGCGGCGTCACGGAAATGCGTCCACGCTGGAAGCGCGCCGTCTCGACCACCGAAGGCGCACTGGGTGAATCCGTGGGCAAGCTGTATGTCGAGAAATACTTCCCGGCCGAGCGTAAAGCCCGCATGGAAGTGCTGGTGAAAAACCTGCTGGCCGCCTATAAGACCAGCATCGACAAGCTGGACTGGATGAGCCCGACCACCAAGAAGCAGGCGCAAGCCAAGCTGGCCAAGTTCACCACCAAGATCGGCTACCCTAACCACTGGCGCGATTACTCCAAGCTGGTGATCGCCAAGGATGATCTGGTCGGTAACATGCTGCGTTCGCGCCAGTTCGAATACAACAAGGAACTGAACAAGCTGGGCAAACCGATCGACCGCGACGAGTGGGGCATGACGCCACAGACCGTGAATGCCTACTACAATCCGGAAATGAATGAAATCGTGTTCCCTGCATCGATACTGCAGGCACCGTTCTTCAATGCGGATGCGGATGATGCCGTCAACTACGGCGCCATCGGCGGCGTGATCGGCCATGAAATCAGCCACGGCTTCGACGATCAGGGCGCCCAGTACGATGGCGACGGCAATCTGCGTGACTGGTGGACGGCTGCCGACCACAAGAACTTCGCGGCCAAGACCAAGATGCTGGTCGAGCAGTACAACCAGTTCAGCCCGCTGCCTGGCTATAACGTCAACGGCGAACTGACCTTGGGCGAGAACATTGCCGACAACAGCGGCGTGGCGATTGCCTACAAAGCTTACAAGCTGTCGCTGAAAGGCAAGAAAGCTCCCGTCATCGACGGTCTGACGGGCGACCAGCGCTTCTACATGGGCTTTGCTCAGGTATGGCGTATGAAAATGCGTGAAGCCCAGCAGATCGTGCAGATCAAGACCGATCCGCACTCGCCGGGTAAATTCCGCGCCAACGGCACCATGCGTAACCAGCCGGGCTTCTACGACGCGTTCGACGTGAAGCCGGGCGACAAGATGTATCTGGCACCGAAAGACCGCGTGATCATGTGGTAAGCCGGTACTAGCCGAGTAAGAGGGCCGCAGCGATGCGGCCCTTTTTTATTGTGCGGTACACTAGCGGCTTGATCATCGAGGAAGTTGTTGAACCATGCGTCTGCGTTATGTCGTACCTGTTTTAACTGCTGTGCTGCTGTCCGGTTGCGGTGATAGTTTTACGCCCGTCGATCTGTACATGGCGAAAACGCCCGAATGCCGCGACTGGCAGGAAGGCTCGCGCTACAACCTGCCCCGTGGCGTGAGCATCTCCACCACCTCGCCGCAGGTGCAGGCCGATGGCAGCACCGAGTTCACCTTTGTGTATCTGGTGCCGCGCGGTGAACGCGCCATGTTCCTGAGCCGCGAATATCTGGTGACAGCACCGCATGGTCCCGTGCTGGCCAAGGCCGAACTGGTCAGCTTCTATCAGCGCGCCACCAATTCGCGCGCCGAAATCGTCGACGTGATCCCGAAAGTGCCGGACATGCTGGTGGCCGGTGCGACGGGTGATGAAACCATCTGGCGTGTGCGTCTGCGCGTGAAGGAAAAACTGCCCGAGCGTTTCGATGTGCAGCCGCCCGCGTTCGAGATCGCGCTGACCAAGTACCCGATGCGCACCTTTACCTACCGCTATTTCGCCGAGCGCAAGGCGCCGGGCCTGTGCAGCTAAGGCTGGGTGAGGACGAAAAAAAACCGGCCATCTGGCCGGTTTTTTTCTGCGCGCTGATAGCGCTTATTTGGCTTCGGCAGCAGCTGGTGCTTCCGGTTCTTTGAACTTGCCGCCTGCAGCGTTGCCCATGTAGGCTACGGCGCGGGCGATTTCCACGTCGGCCAGTTCAGGATTGCCGCCTTTGGCTGGCATGGCGCGCAGACCTTCGTTAGCGTGTTTAACCAGCGTATCGAAACCTTGAGCAATACGGGCACCCCATGCGCCTGCGTCGCCGAATTTCGGTGCACCGGCTGCGCCGCTGCCGTGGCAGGCTGCGCAAGTGGAGGTGTAGATGGCTTCGCCCGTTTGCAGCACTTTAGGACCGCTCACATCTTTCAGCGTAAAGCCGTTGTCGGCAACCGGTGCCAGACGGGCAGCGATCTCATCCGGTTCCTGGCTGTTCGAACCACGGCCGGTCAGCTTGTCGGTGGTGACATACTGAACCAGCAGGACGATACCGATGATGACTACGGCGAAGAAGCCGATAACAGCAGCGACCAGCTGCTTAGGCGTTTTGATGGCGGATTCGTGTTCGTTATGTGCGTCGCTCATGATTTCCTTAACAGACTGATTTGAGAGTCGGATGGGGGTGAAAAGATCAACCAACAGCCGAGCAAAGGCTCTACTTGATCGGCGATTATAGACTCAAAAATGCCTGCTAGGAAACGAGTTAGCGCGCAAAACGACACTTTCCATGGACGCAGAACGAATAAAACGGTATCCTACGGCTCACTTCAGAAATCCCCTCCAGCGCGGCTGTAGCTCAGTGGATAGAGTATTGGCCTCCGAAGCCAAGGGTCGCTGGTTCGATTCCAGCCAGCCGCACCAATAATGACGGGCTTTTAGTATGCTTTTTCGGCATGCTGGGATTCCTTCTCATGATTTGGGAAAGTTTTTGGGAAAGATTCTGGGCAAATATATTTGCCATCTTGGTTCATGACATAGGACAAATCTGCCTATACGTCACTCCACCTTAAGGAGTTACGCTATGTCAAAACAAAAAAGCTGCACAATCGAAAAGAACATCTACCTCGAAGTTCGATGTGGAGCGTTTAGGTTCAAAGTCCAAGTCCGTCACCTAAAAGATAGCTACACATGTGATGTAAAGGCAGAGGGTCTTGCATGGGCTCGTCGGCGTCGAGTTGAGTTCCTCGAAGAAATTACCGGTCTCGCCAAACCTTCAGAGCCTTATAGTCCTGCCCACTATTTGAGCCAAGCTCGCCTACCAACGGGGCCGCAAAACCCTCTGGCATCTATCCATTTGTCTGACGTTTTTGACGAGTTTGAAAGCTCCGAGCTTTCAAAACTTGCTGGTAAAGCCTCTGAGAAATCGCGTCTTGCCTTACTGCGCAAGTGCTTTGGCCAGAATACGCTTGACCAGCTTAATGAGAAATTGATTGGCACCTGGAAACTTGACCGTTTGAGCGGGAAATATGGCTCGGGGCGCCCGCCCAATAGAGTCCTTGCCTTAGGCGTTGACGAGAATGGTAAGCCGCTTACAAAGCATCAACGTTATGCACGTCGGAAGAAGGGCAGAGAGTTTCCTAGCGAAGTTCATCCTGTTAGCTCGCAGTCTGTACGCCATGAGTTGAATTTACTAAGACGAGCGATTACAAAATATTTAAGAATCAGCCCTCGTTGGTCGTCGTTTGGTGCTCAATGGCAATCACACTATTTGATGCACATGGAGCTCCCTGAGGCCGCCAAACCTCGAAGCCGGCGCATTGCTAATGATGAGTTGAATGACATCCTCAGCAACATAAGCAATCCTGAAGCTAAGGCAGCTGTACTTCTTGCAGTTCTCACTTCGCTTCGTCGCTCTGAAGTAGTTTCATTGCGTTGGGAAGACGTTGATTTCAAAAGAAGCGTTGTACGTTTACAAGCCCCGGGATATGGGACGAAAACTAAAGTACATGCACGCGACGTACCTTTGCTACCAGGAGCAATTAGAATTTTGCAAGAATTGAAGCCTCAAAAATTCGGTTCCATTTTCACAATTTCACCCGGAAACTTTAGTAGCATCTGGAGACAGTCTGCTGATAAGGCCGATATTTTCGATGTGAGGCTTCACGACTGTCGACGTGAGGCGCTAAGTCGGCTGGTGCAGGATTGTGGCTTGAACTTGCCTGAGGCAGCATTGTTTTCGGGGCATCAGGACCTTCGTACTTTAGAGAAGCATTACATTCGGCTCGACGCAAGCACGACTGCCTCGCGACTTGCGGAGCTGCCGAACGCTATCAATCTTTTTCCTAGAATCTGATGTTCATCGTGAATTTCTTCCTATACTCAAATTTAGGGAGAAGCGATGTATTTGAAAAAGAAGGAAGTGGCTGCAATGTTGCGCGTCACAGTTCGAACGATTACCACTTACATGAAGCAAGGGGTAATACCGCATCCGAAGAGAGTTGGCCGAATTCTTCTGTGGGATGAAGCTGAGTTGCTGCGAAGCGTAGCTCACACTGCCACTCAAGTGGGTGATAGGTGCCCCGTTAAGCGAGGGCGTCCCCGGAAGACTCTGTTTGCGGCATGAGTTAGGGTTCTATGTTTGGGGGGGGGGCCAACTAGGACACAACCCTAGCTTTCCGATTTAGCTTGAGAACCCTCTTAGCGGTTTGGAGATGCCGACGGTAACACAATCTAGGCGCTTGCGTTTGCGTGCGCCTGCGAGAGTCAATGAGTTGGCTGTAAGTGAGCCAAAACGTCTCCACTGTACACCTCAAATTGTAATATTTGGTTATGGTAACTTTGCCGGCGTAATTCTCACTTGCGTTTTGCGAATTCTATTGTATATATTTGATTTTTAAAGGAAAATTTTCAAAAATCTCTTTCTGAGTCCGAGGTGAAGCTGTATTATTGGTTTCAATGTGATGCCAATGTTGGGGGAGCGACCTACATGGCAACTCGGTAAGTTCAGTCGAACTAAGGAAATTCTGAGAGAGGTGATTTCTATGTGGTCTTCAGCATCTTTGCACCAAAATGTAGCGGCGGCAGTGCCAACTTTCGTTGGCTTCCATCCTAAATTGTGTTTTATTCCCCAATGGCACACTTCGTCTGGATACGGCAGTATTCAAGTTAAAGAGGCAAATAAGCCGATGTCTGCGCACCGGTTGGTTGTCGCTCTGCTTGTCGGAGAAATTACCAGCGATGATTACGTGCTCCATCGTTGTGGCGTTGCGGCCTGTCGTAACCCGTATCACCTCTATGTCGCTGGACCCACGGAGAATTATCTTGATAGGCTACTTCATAATGATACTCGTGGACAGTTTGGGCCACATGGATTGAGTTTTCCTTCTGTGCATATGCCCGAGCCACTTGCTCTCAGTCAACAGCCATCTCGAATTGCTAAACCCTTTGCGGGCTTTTCGCCAGACAAGTGTTTCTTCGCAGATTGGCTGCCCTCGACGTTTGATGGTTACCGACAATTCTGCGCGTCGGAATATTCTGGAGAATTTGTAGGCGCGCATCGAAAAATCTATGAATTGTTCGTAGGACCGCATAACCGCTATGGCATAGTCAGCCACACGTGTGATAACGAGCATACCTGCTTGAATCCCTACCATCTGTGCCTAACCGGCGAAGAAGACCATCGGGATTTTGACGCTAAACATGATAAGCGCTGTAAAATTAGCGCAGCAGGTTTTGCGTTGATAGCCGACAAATCAAGGCCCATCAGCACCGTTGCTCGGGAGCTCAATATTCATCTGCAAACGGCCCGCGGACATCGAGCTAACGCGAGGCGTTCGTAGAGACGGTATTTTTCGATTGGTTTTACTTGTCGAACACCGGACAATCCCAGATGCAAACCATACTGCGCCTAGTCACTTTGTTAAGACGGCCGTCTGTACTAGGCGTTAATCACTAACCACCGCCTTGTAATTGTCGTTTTGCAGGTTGTAAAGTGTGGAGCGGGAAACGCCAAGATGTTCGGCGATTGCTGCAACCGACATTTCTCTGTTTTTGAGCATTGCCAGCGCTATACGTTGTTTACCGTCACTTAGAAGCTGCGGCCTTCCGCCTCTTCGGCCGCGAGCTCGAGCTGCTGCGAGTCCTGCCAGTGTCCGTTCTCGGACAAGCTCTCGTTCAAACTGGGCTAGTGCCGCAAACATATGAAAGACAAGCTTGCCGGTGGGACCGGAGGTATCGATTGATTCCGTCAGCGATTTGAACTTCACGCCGCGCATCTCAATGTCGGTGACGATTTGGACTAGGTCCTTGAGATTGCGCCCTAGGCGGTCTAGCCGCCATACTACGAGCGTATCTCCATCTCGCAGTGCCCTTAAGCAGTGTGCGAGTTCAGGCCTATCGGCCGACTTTCCGCTTGCCTTCTCCTCATATACACACTCAACCGCGGCTTTGGCGAGCGCGTCCCTTTGCAAGTCAAGTGTCTGTTCGACAGTGCTGACGCGAGCATATCCAATTACTGCCATTTCATAAATCATGTTTAGCCAGTCAGTATGGAACCGACCGCTAGCCTCAGTGTTTGCGATAATCCGCGCGCCGACTTCGGTTTGCCCAGTAATTTCCAAATAATTTGCAATACTGTCGTGGAAGTTATCGGGATAGACGAAGTCTTTCCCAGTGTTATAAGGGGGGTCGATGTAAATAAGTTTAACTTTATTGGCGTAGCTCTTTTGCAAGAGTTTGAGCACTTCCAAATTGTCGCCCTCAATCATGATGTTTTGCGTAGTGTCCCAATTGACACTGTCTTCGGGACACGGGCGTAATGTACCTGTACTCTGCGTCAATGCAATCTGCTTAGCTTGACGTTTTCCATGCCAATTTAGTCCGAATTTCTCGTTAGTCTCCTCGATAGCATCCCCGAGCAATTGCCGCAGCGTCTCGAACTGTACCTTGCCTTCAGCAAAGGCTTCAGGGAACAGCGCCTTAAGTTGGGAGAGGTTGTCAGCAACGATGTCGGCAGACTTGGCTTCAGTGTCGTTCGCTTCGATTTTTTTCATGTCGTGTTCTTCAAATAAATGGGTTCTGATTATGGGGCAAACAGTACGGATTGATTAGCGACAAGTTGGGATTCCAACCGCTTGATAGATAGATTTAATACGACGAGGCGGTTCATCTGCTTTTCTTTGATGGCTTGACTGCGTAAGTTAGATAACTCGCTCAGCAGGAGCGCGCGGTTTTGCATGAATGTTCGCATCTCCTTTGTCTGTTCAGGCGAAGCGGGCAGTACAAATCGCCCAACTATCCCAGCAATCGCTAAGCCAATGATGCAGTCCGCCCAACCTTGATACAGGGCATACAGGTCTTTATTGGGCTGGTTCGATAAGCTCATCGCAGCCATAAAGCATTGCGCGCTTGCGGAAGGTAGAGCATCTAGCTCAATGGCGGAGGTAGTTAGTATCTCATCTAACACAAACTTGCCTGCTTCGCCCTGATTGAAGCGCTTATGGGCGACAGAAACGCTCAAGGACGCCTTTCCCTCATCATGAAACGACGCAACCAGTAGCAACGGGTATGGAATCGCTCTGTGGATGAGTTCAAGCAGTCGGGGCACTTTGGCGTTAGGTCGGAACTGTACCGTGAGTACGGCCACTTCCAGATACTCGCGCTCGCTGTCCCGGAACGACGGAACGCCTATGTTGGTGGGCTTCAGGGCGGCTACGTCGCTGTGTCGGCGAAGGCGGTGAAGATGATGACTTTCTTGTTGCCCGTATTGATAGGCTGAGTGGCCTTGTCGCCAATCAGCTTGCGTAGTGCCGCGAGCTTGGCATCGCGGTCCGCCGATATTTGTTCTGCGGCTGAGAGTAACGTGGCAAGGCGGTTGCGGTCTTCTTGCAGGTCCTGACGCCAGCGCACCCTATCTACATCCTTCAACAGCACCTTGACCTTGCGGCCTACCAGCAAGGACTCGTACCCATATAGATAAACCGCCATTCCATCAGTATGGGATTGAAGTGTTTGATAGGAGGCGGGGGGAGCTGCCCAAGTGTCTAAGCATAATGGGTTCAGGGAAGGGCGTTGGCTAGTGACGGGCATTGTGGGCCATGTAACTCACTGCATTGCAGGCCGCTCAGAAAGGAAGCTTTTTGGAACGACGTCGACCAAACACTCCACAGTTGCATATGTCGTCCGGAGATGTCGGGTAGTTGCCCTATTTTGTCGTGCAAGACGTCATGGATAGCTAAACGAAGTCATTTGCTAACGATGTTTTTCGGAGAAAGGAGCGCATGCGAATGAAGGTTCAACGTGGGCTAGTTGGTCAAATTCTTGGGAAAGTTTTTGGGAAAGAAAATCGCCGATTTTCTTCCCATTGCTTCCTCAACTTGCTCACTTCGCAGCTTTGGAATATGATGAAAACTCAAGGAGTTACGGTGAACTAAGCCACTTTTTCTCAATAGACGCTAGGCCTCCGAAGCCAAGGGTCGTGGGTTCGATCCCCGCCAGCCGCACCAGAAAATCCCCATCATTTCAAATACTTAGCGCATGGCTAGCGAGTGTTCGTACGGCTATTCGACGGCGCTGATGCCAGCCGGCAGTGAGCTTGCTGATGACGGATTCCGTTGCCGCTAGCTGGCAATTCGATGCTGCTTCGCAGCATTCGATACCTCACAAATGAATTATTTTCCGTCCAGCCAGATTCCATCCCCGCCGTCAATTTGCGCCGCCAATATTTTGACTTGCGTCAAAAATCGCAGGGTGGGTCAGACCTGCTATCCGGGCAGCCGGCCTCAGACTTTGTTCTCGCGGTTCAGGTAGAGCAGGCCCAGCGTCACGCAGACGAATACCACGGTAGCGCCCAGCATGGACCAGTGGATGCCGACCTTGCTGCCGATCAGGCCGACGAAAATCCCGCTGAACAGGCGCAGGCCGGAGGAGGACATGCCGAACAGACCGAGTACCTTGCCGCGTATCGCGTCCGGCGCTTTCATCTGCACGATGGTCTGGTTCATGCTGCTGAAGGACAGTTCGCAGAAGCCTGCCGCAAACAGGCAGACCAGTGCCACCACATAGTTGTGCGTCATGGCGAAGCTGCCCAGCGACACGGCCCATGCGATGGCAAAGCCCATGGCCGCTGTCGGTGTGACCCGCGTGAAGCGGAAGCCGGCTTCCAGCGTAATGCCGGCGAACAGGGCGCCAGCCGCATCGGCGGCCAGCAGCATGGAATAGGCCACGCCCGGCGAGATGCCGCCCAGCGCGCTGGCAAAGCCCGGCATCTGGGCCTGATAGCTGTTGCCGACAAAGAAGGAGGCTGCACCGGACAGCAGAATCATCACGCCCAGCGTGGGGACTTTTTTCACGGCGACGATGGTCTGCCAGATATCGGCCAGACCGTTCACGCGGCGTGCGGCCGATTGTTCGAGGCGTTTGCCCCGATGCGGTGCCGGTGCCCGTATCAGCCAGATCAGCAGCGGCAGATATAGCGCGGCATTTAGCAGTATGCCTTTGGAGGGCCCCAGCGTCGACATGATCAGGCTGCCTACGCCCGGTCCTACCAGCACGCCGAAATAGCGCGCCGTCGAATTCAGGCGCACGGCGCTGGCCAGCTTGTCGACACCGACGATGTCGTACAGCAGCACCTGGCTCGAGGTCATCCAGAACACACCGGCCAGCCCGTGCAGCGCCAGCAGGATCATGGCTGCCGGTATGGTCAGGCTATCGGTGATGAAGAAATAGCCCCAGCCCAGCGAAACCAGCGCAAACAGCGCGCCGCCTATCTGTATCAGGCGGCGCGAATCGTAGCGGTCATTCAGCGCACCTACGCCCACCGAGAACAGCAGATAGGGCAGCCAGTGCGAGATCACGGCAAAGCCGCCCAGTGTGGGCGACTGGAATTTTTCGAAGGCCACCCAGTAGCTGATAACGTGCTCGACGTTATCGGCCATCATGGTCAATACGAAGGTGGCGACAAAGATGGGAAAACTGGGGATTTTTAAAGCTTCAAAGGCCTGATGTTTGGCCGCGGGCGTGCTGTTCTGGGACATAGGAATCGGGGCTATGAGTGCGGCGATCGGCAGTGTGCTGCTGATCGCCGCTGCCGGTCTGCGCTACGCAGACCGTGGAACCGGATTATGACCCTAAATCAGAATGGCTGCTGAAGCCGGTCCCGTTTAGGCCAGCAGCTTGAGCAGCGCGGCCGCAGCATCTTCCGACGATGCCGGATTCTGCCCCGTGACCAGCAGGCCGTCCGTGACGACATAGGATTGCCAGTCGCCGATTTTCGAGTAGTCGGCACCATGCTGCTTGAGCATGTCTTCGACCAGGAAGGGCACCACATCGGTCAGGCCCACGGCGTCTTCTTCCGTGTTGGTGAAGCCCGTGACTTTCTTGCCGCGCACCAGCGGCGTGCCATCGGCCGCCTTAACATGGCGCAGCACGCCCGGTGCATGGCACACGGCGCCTACCGGTTTGCCGGCGGCCAGCATGGCTTCGATCAGCTTGATGGACGCGCGGTCTTCGGCCAGATCCCACAGCGGGCCGTGGCCGCCCGGATAGAACACGGCGTCGAAATCGGCCACCTGCATGTCGGCCAGCTTGGCAGTGCTGGCCAGCAGCGCCTGTGCCTGCGCGTCTTCCTTGAAGCGGCGCGTGGCTTCCGTCTGCGATTCTGGTGCATCGCTCTTCGGGTCCAGCGGTGGCTGGCCGCCCAGCGGCGAGGCCAGCGTGATGTGGGCGCCGGCCGCTTTCAGCGCGTAGTAGGGGGCGGCGAATTCTTCCAGCCAGAAGCCGGTTTTCTTGCCCGTGTTGCCCAGCTGGTCGTGCGAGGTGAGTACCATCAGAATGTTCATGTCGTTTCCTTTACAAGTAGTGCGGGTTGATAGGGCGGCCTGCCAATTACAGGGCCGCCTCCAGAATGCGGCGGCTACGCGCGAGGTCGATGTCGCGGTGTTCGCCCAGTGCGGTCATGCCGTGTGCCTGTAGCTGGCGCAGCACGGCTTCCACGGCGTCCTGTCCCAGGCCATAGGCCGATAGACGGGTAGGGATGCCTAGTCCTTCAAAGAAGTTGCGGGTGCTGGCGATGGCGGCCGTGATGCGCTCGTCTTCGCTGCCGCTGCGGATATCCCATACCCGTGCGGCGTATTGCAGCAGCTTGGCGCGCTTGCTGTCGCGCTGTACGTCGAGCAGGGCGGGCAGCACCAGCGCCAGAGTGCGCGCGTGGTCGATGTCGTACAGCGCCGTCAGCTCGTGGCCTATCATGTGGGTGGCCCAGTCCTGCGGCACGCCGGCGCCGATCAGGCCGTTGAGGGCCAGCGTGGCGGTCCACATCAGATTGGCGCGGGTGGCGTAATCGTCCGGCGTGGCGACGGCCTGGGGGGCGATCTCGATCAGGGTCTGCAACAGACCTTCGGCAAAGCGGTCCTGTACATGGGCCTGTACGGGATAGGTCAGGTATTGCTCGATGGTGTGCACATAGGCGTCCACCAGTCCGTTGGCGATCTGCTTGGCGGGCAGGGTGAAAGTCTTGCTCGGGTCGAGCACGGAAAAGCGCGGATACAGCAGCGCATTGCGGAACGGCAGCTTGGCCTGCGTGGCTTTGCGCGTGACCACGGCGCCGCTATTCATTTCCGAGCCGGTGGCGGGCAGCGTGAGTACCGTACCGATCGGCAGGGCTTGCTTGATATTGGCGCCGCCCTGTTCGGCAATCTCCCAGGGCTCGCCGTCGTACAGCGCGGCGGCGGCGACGAATTTCGTGCCGTCGATGACGGAACCGCCGCCCACGGCCAGCAGAAAGTCGAGCTGTTCCGCCCGCACCAGCTGGACCGCACGCATCAGCGTTTCGTAGCTCGGGTTGGGTTCTATGCCGCCGAATTCCTGCACGCTGCGCTGACCCAGCGCCTGCCGTACTTCGGCCAGTGTGCCGGTTTTTTCGGCACTGGCGCCGCCGTACAGAATCAGTACGCGGGCCTGGGCCGGGATCAACTGGTCGAGCCGGCCTACGGTCTCGGCGCCGAACACGATGCGGGTGGGGTTGTGGAATTCGAAGTTTTTCATGTGAGCTTCCTCATGTATTAGACCAGTCGTCTAGTGTGCGATTCAAAAAAACGCGAGTACTTGCACACTCGCGTTGCGTGATGCTGTTGCCCGTTTCAGTTTGCTGCCGGCACTGGCGGCGGCGCTGGCGGTAACTGCAATAATTCCATGGTGCTGAGCCAGGCCGACTGCAGGGCGCTGGGTTCGCGCCGCAGCTTGGTCAGCATGGCGGCGCCCAGCCACATCTGGTACAGCGTTTGCGCCATGCGGGCCGGATCGGCCACATGGGCCAGCGAACCATCGGCCATGCCTTGCTCGATGGTACGGGTCAGGCGTTCGATGATGCGGCTGGTGCCGTCGCGCAAGGCCGTGCGCATGGGCTCGGACATATCGGCCACTTCGCTGCTGAGTTTCACCACCAGACAGCGGCAACCGTCGCTGTGTTCGCTGCTGTCGCTGAACCAGCTCGCCCAGTAATCCATCAGTCCCTGTGCCGCCGTTTTACTGCTCTGGCCCAGCAGGCTATCCATTTCGATGCGGTACTGCTGCACGTAATCGGCCAGCATGGCTTCACCGAACAGCTCCTTGGATTTGAAGTAGTGGTAGAACGAACCCTTGGGCACGTCGGCGGCCGTCAAGATTTCGTTCAGGCCTACGCCCGCGAACCCTTTGCGCGTGATGATGGCTTTGCCCTGATCGAGGATATGCTGGCGGACGTCGGTGTATTCGGCTTTCATGGACTGAACTATAGCACAATTAGACCAGTCGTCTAGAAATTTTTGATGCGCTTGCGCGCACGAGGTCCGGCTAGCGCGAACGCGCCTCTTCGCGCCGCTGTATGACGTAGGCTTTCAGGTCGTCGAAACTGATATCGCCGCGCTGGCGCGTGTCGATGTGTTCGAAATTATGCTGGACGAAGCGCAGGCCGGCTCGGCTGGCCTCTTCTCGGCTCAGGCTGCCGCTGCCGTCAGTATCGGCTTCATCGAAGCGTTTTTTCAGACGCTGCATAGCACGGTACTGCAGCAGTGCCTTATCGGGCGAGCCTTTGTAGGGCAGCACGTCCGTCAGGCTGACAGGATTGGTGGCCGGCGCAATGGGCTGGGCCAGTGCCAGGGTGGCGCTGCAGGCCAGCACGGTGGCGGCTGCGGCGTGGAAAAGCGGTTGCATGGTATCCCCTTTGAACGCCGCTTTTTAGAGCCCGGCGCGTGGCTGATAGCACTACTGTGCAACGTTCAGAGGAATTAAGCAACGAAAGACGGTGCTGCAATGCGGCAGTGTTGCTCTGCCGCATCGAAATGCTGAAACCGTGTCATTTCGGCAGAATTGCTGTATTTGCAGGGTTGCCGGACCAATTTAGCCATTTATCGGGCAACCCTGCAGGGCGATTACTTCGGTATCGAGCCTTCCACGCCTTGCACGTAGAAGTTCATCGTCAGCAGGTCTTTCAGCGGCACCACCACACCGGCAGCGTAGCGCACGGTGCCCGATTGATCCTTGATCGGACCCGTGAACGGGCTCAGGGTACCGGCTGTCAGCGCCGCTTTCTTCTCTTCGAAGATCTTGGCCGCGTCGGCTGGTACGACGGCGTTCAGGCCCGACATCTTGACCATGCCTTCCTTCATGCCGCCGTGCACTTCGCTGGTTTTCCAGGTACCGGCCAGCACAGCCTTGGCCGCTTCGGTGTAGTACGGACCCCAGTTATTGGTGGCTGCCGTCAGGTGGGCTTTAGGCGCGAACTTGGACATGTCCGAGTCCCAGCCGAAGGCGTACACGCCTTTTTCCTGTGCGACCTGCAGCGTGGCCGGCGAGTCGGTGTTCTGCGCCATCATGTCGGCGCCCTGTGCCACCAGCGTTTCGGCAGCCTGGCGTTCTTTGGCCGGGTCGTACCACGAATTGACCCAGATCACCTTGGTTTTGATGGCCGGATTGACGCTTTGCGCGCCCAGCGTGAAGGCGTTGATGTTGCGGATTACTTCAGGCACAGGGAAGGACGCGATGAAGCCCAGCGTCTTGGTCTTGCTCATTTTGCCGGCGATGACGCCGTTCAGATAAGCACCTTCATACAACCGGGTTTCATAGGTGCCCATGTTTTTGCCCGACTTGAAGCCGGTAGCATGCAGGAACACCACGCCCGGTGCCGACTTGGCCACTTTCTCGGTCGGGTTCATATAGCCGAACGAGGTGGTGAAAATCAGCTTGTTGCCTTCGGCAACCAGCTTGCGGATCACGCGTTCCGCGTCCGCGCCTTCCGGCACGCTTTCGACGAAGGTGGTTTTGACTTTGGCGCCCAGTTCCTTTTCCATGGCCAGACGGCCCTGGTCGTGGGCATAGGTCCAGCCAGCGTCGCCCACCGGGCCGACGTAGACGAAGCCGATTTTCAGCGGTTCGGCGGCGAAGGCGGAGGCGGACAGGCCGATGGCGGCAGCGCAGGCGGTCAGGGCGAGCAGAGTGCGACGTTTCATTATTCGGTTTCCTTTAAAGTTAAGCAGTGTATCGGGCCAGATAATTCAGGTTGCCATTAGAAATGGTACTCGGCACGCACCATAGGCGTTTTGGCGGTTGCACCGGGGTTGTTGGTGTCCGGATTGCCAAACTTGTTTTTCCAGTACTGGTACTCGACGCCGACCTTGAAGGTGTTCTTCGGTGCGCTGACGGCTGCGCTCATGTCGTACATGATCTGCATGTCGATATTGGTTTCGCGCGCCGTGTCGCCACCGAATTCGTTCTTGCCCTTGGTGCCGATGTAGTTGGCGAAGCCTTCGAACGACAGCGGTACGCCGGCCACTTCGAACGGAATGCCCCATGCTGCGGTCAGCATGGCGTGGGTCTTGTAGGTGTAGCGTGGGGTCTGCACGTGGCTGAAGGTGTTGTACGGTGCATTGCTTTCACGCAGAGCCAGCAGGCTGACATCGAGGAAGCCCGGCACGTCCAGCATCAGGGTAGGGCCGGCCACCAGCATGCGCTTTTTCGAGTTGTAGCCTGCGTCAGTTTTGGTGTTGTAGTCGAAGCCGGCGGTGGCACCTACGCCGCGTACAGGACCGAAGGCCAGATTGCTGCCGCTGATCTTGCCTAGATCAAGTGTGTGGCGGTACACGGCATAGGCTTCGTGCGCGCCATCCTTGGCACCGGCCGACGATGGATCGGTTTCCGACGACAGCAGGAAGTCGATGCTGAAGAAGTTCTTGCCGTATTTGTAACCGGAGACACTGGTCAGATTGAAGATGTTTTTGCTAATGTCCTGATTGTTGAAGGGCTCGGCGTACTTGGTGCCGTAACGGTAGCTGAGGGAAGTATCACTCCAATCGGCTGCCTGGGCGGCGAAGCTGCTGCAAATGAGTAGGGCAAGGGCGGTACGGCGAGCGAGTTGCGACATCGTGTGACTCCATTCTAAGGATAGTAAAGTTAAAACAATTTATACGGTATGGCTGATTACTCATGCCAGGTTCTAAAGCAATTAGTGCGCCATGCATTCATGTGTGTTGCAGCTTGCATGGCAGTGTGATCTAGCAGCCGGCCAGCGCATCGGCCAGCCGGATTTTTTTCTCCTGTGCGCCCAGGCGCAGGCGCGCTTCGATTTCCAGCAGATGGTGTTCGATCAAGTCGGTAGCCTGCTGGACCTTGCCCTGTTCGATCAGGCTGGCCAGATCCTGGTGTTCGTCGTTCTCGCACATGCTGGCGCCCGGTGGTTCGTACAGCGCGATAATCAGCGAGCAGCGCGACACCAGCTCCGCCATATAGCGCTGCAGTACCTGATTGCCGGCCAGTTGGGCCAGCAGCAGATGGAATTCGCCGCCTAGCCTTATCCACGCGGCGCGGTCGCCGCTGCGGCGCGCCTGATCTTCCGCTTCGAGCGCGCTGCGGATCTGGCGGATCGAGCTAGCTGTGGCATTCCGTATCACTAGGGGTATGATCTCGCGTTCGATGGCGCGGCGTGCGGCGAAAATGTCGCGCGCCTGCTCCGGCGTGGGCGATGCGACCACGGCGCCGCGGTTGGGCCGCAGTTCGATGATGTGTTCGTGCGCGAGCCGCAGCAGCGCCTTGCGCACCGTGGTGCGGCTGACCTGATACAGTTCGCAGAAGTCGGCTTCCCCCAGATGGGTGCCGGGCGGCAGACGGTGGCTCATGACGGCGTTGATCACGGCACGATAGATGCGCATGTCGACCGCCGTGGTGCCGCGTTTTGCGCGGTCTGCAGAACCAGTGGATGGCATTGTGAAATTCTCCGTGAGAGTGTGCTCACGCTGGATAAAGCAGGAACCATGCTAGGCAGATTGTGTACACGCTGTCGTGTTAGGGTAGCCGCTATTGTGTACGAAACGACTTTGTTTTGTCCTCATTTCGGGCGTGCCGCACGTTGTTGGTGAGCCCAAGTGTCAGATTTGGTGCACACTGGCGTCGATTTAAGGGGGCAGCACTGTGCCGGCTGTGGCACATTACTTGCCTCTGAAAGGATATCCATTTTGTATACGAAAGAGGAAGCGCCGATGAGCGAGCCGCGCCTGCAATTGCTAGGCATTTCCAAGATTTACCCGTCGGTGGTGGCCAATGCCGGCGTCAACCTGAGCGTGATGCCGGGCGAGATACATGCCGTGCTGGGCGAAAACGGCGCCGGCAAGAGCACCTTGATGAAGATCATTTACGGTGTGACGCAGCCCGACGAAGGCCAGATCATGTGGGAAGGCCGGCAGGTGGACATCAGTTCGCCGCAAGCTGCGCGCAAGCTGGGCATAGGCATGGTGTTCCAGCACTTTGCCTTATTTGAAACGTTGACTGTGGCGGAGAATATCGCGCTGGCGCTGGACGACCATGTCACGCCGGCCGAACTGGCGCCGCGCATACGCGCCGTGGCCGAACAGTATGGCCTGCCGCTCGATCCCGCGCGGCTGGTGCACAGCATGTCGGTGGGTGAGCGCCAGCGCGTGGAAATCGTGCGCTGCCTGCTGCAGTCGCCGCGTTTGCTGATCATGGATGAACCGACTTCCGTGCTTACGCCCGATGCGGTACTGAGCCTGTTCGATTCGCTGCGCCAGCTTGCCGCGCAAGGTGTGAGCATTTTGTACATCAGCCACAAGCTCGATGAAATCCAGTCGCTGTGCGACAAGGCCACCGTGCTGCGCGCGGGGCGCGTGTCCGGCACGGCCAATCCGAAACAGGAAAGCGCCAAATCGCTGGCGGAACTGATGATAGGCCGCGAGCTGCCCGTGTGCGTGCATGCGCCGCGCGAGCCGGGCGCAGAGCTGCTGACGCTCGAGTATCTGAACGTGCGCAGCGCCGATCCGTTCGGCACGCATCTGAAAGACATCAGCCTGAAGCTGCGCAGCGGCGAGATCGTCGGCATTGCAGGCATTTCCGGCAATGGCCAGCAGGAGCTGCTCAAGGTGATCTCGGGCGAGCGTTTGCTGGCCTATGACGAAGGCACCATCCGCTTCAGTGGCGAAGATGTGGGCGCGCTCGATGCAGCCCAGCGCCGCCAGCTAGGACTGGGCTTCGTGCCGGAAGAGCGGCTCGGGCGCGGTGCCGCGCCCGATATGTCGCTGGCCGATAATGCCTTGCTGACCGGCTATCTGCCGGCCGCGCAGACGGGCATGGTGCGCCGTGGCGTGATCCAGCGCGGCGTGGTGCGCGACTTTGCGCGCAAGGTCATCGAGCGCTTCAAGGTCAAATGCGGCGACGAGCTGTCGGCCGCCACCAGTCTGTCGGGCGGCAATCTGCAGAAATTCATCGTCGGCCGCGAGATCGCGCTGGCGCCGAAAATGATGGTGTTTGCCCAGCCCACGTGGGGCGTGGATATCGGAGCGGCCATGCTGATCCGTCAGGCCATCATCGATATGCGCGATCAGGGCGTGGCCGTGCTGGTGCTGTCGGAAGAGCTGGACGAACTGTTCATGCTGAGCGACCGCATCGCCGTGCTGGCCGATGGCCGTTTATCGGAAGCCGTGCCCGCGGCGTCCACCAGTATCAACCAGATCGGCGTGTGGATGAGCGGCGATTTCAGTTCCCAGCAAGGAGTAGCCCACCATGTCCAGGCTTGAACGCCGCCCCGAACCTTCACGCCGCATGATGCTGGCGTCACCGCTGCTGGCCGCTGTGGCCATGCTGCTGAGCGGCTCCGTGCTGTTCTTCCTGATGGGGCAGGAACCGCTGTATGCCTTCTATGTGTATTTCATTAAACCGTGGACCACGCTGTATGGCGTGGGCGAGCTGCTGCTCAAGGCCACCCCGCTGATCCTGTGCGGCGTGGGGCTGGCGCTGGGTTTCCGTGCCAATGTCAACAACATCGGCGCCGATGGCCAACTGACCGTAGGCGCGATTGCTGCGGGCGCCGTGGCGCTGTATTTCGATGAGGTGCAAGCGTGGTGGGTGCTGCCGCTAATGCTGCTGGCCGGTGCGCTGGGCGGCATGCTGTGGGCCGCCATTCCCGCGCTGCTGCGCACGCGCTTCAACACCAACGAGATTCTGGTCAGCCTGATGCTGGTGTATGTGTCCTACCACCTGCTCAGCTATCTGGTGCATGGTCCCATGCGTGATCCGGCCGGCTTCAATTTCCCGCAGTCGAAAATGTTCAGCGATTCGGCCACCTTGCCGCTGCTGGTGGAAGGCTTGCGCGTGAATGGCGCTTTCATCCTGTCGCTGCTGGCCGCGCTGGGCGCGTGGTTCTTCTGCAAACATAGCTTTGCCGGCTACCGCATGCAGGTCAGCGGCATGGCGCCGGCTGCCGCGCTGTATGCGGGCTTCAGCGAGCCGCGCAATGTCTGGCTGGCCTTCATGGTCAGCGGCGCGCTGTCCGGCATTGCCGGGGTGGGCGAAGTGGCCGGCCCGCTCGGGCAGATGCAGCCTTCCGTTTCGGCCGGCTACGGCTTTGCTGCCATCATCGTGGCCTATGTCGGGCGTTTGCATCCGCTCGGCGTGGTGCTGTCGGCCCTGCTGATGTCGCTGCTTTACATCGGCGGTGAAACAGCGCAGATCGAGCTGCAAGTGCCATCTGCGATTACCGGCATGTTCCAGGGCCTGCTGCTGTTCTATCTGCTGGCCGCCGACCTGTTTATCCATTACCGCTTCAAGCCGCGCATGCGCCGCCTGCCTGTTACCTCCGGAGAGCAAGCCTGATGACTACCGAATTATTAATCGCTTTCCTCGCCAGTACGGCCGGTGCGGCCACGCCGCTGGTGGTGGCCTCGATGGGCGAGCTGGTGACCGAGCGCTCCGGCGTGCTGAATCTGGGCATGGAAGGCATGATGCTGGTGGGTGCCGTGGTGGGCTTCGGCGTCACCCTGAGTACGGGCCAGATGAGCCTGGGCTTGCTGGCGGCCATGCTGGCCGGCATGGCGATGGCGCTGATCTTCGGTTTTCTGGTGCTGACACTGCAGACCAATCAGGTGGCCACGGGGCTGGCCCTGACCTTGTTTGGCATCGGCCTGTCGGCTTATTTGGGACGCGGCTTGGCGGGACAGACGGTGACGCCGATGCCGCATCTGGAATTTCCCGTGCTGTCGCAACTGCCCTTCGTCGGGCCGTTGCTGTTCCGTTTCGACGCCATGGTGTATGCCTCGCTGGTGCTGGTGCTGTTGGTGGCGTATGTGCTGGCGCGCACCCGGCTGGGTCTGCTGATCCGCGCGGTCGGCGAATCACCTCAGGCCGCCCATGCCATCGGCTACCCCGTGATCGGTCTGCGCTACGGCACGGTGCTGTTCGGCGGCGCGCTGGCCGGCCTCGGCGGCGCCTATCTATCGCTGGCACTGACGCCCATGTGGGTGGAAGGCATGACGGCAGGCCGCGGCTGGATTGCACTGGCACAGGTGGTATTTGCTACCTGGAAACCGCGTGGCGTGGTGGTCGGTGCTTATCTGTTCGGCGGCGTGACGGTGCTGCAATTCCACGGCCAGGGCATGGGGCTGGCGATTCCGGCCGAGTTCCTGTCCATGCTGCCTTATCTGGCTACCATCGTGGTGCTGATGATTATCTGCCGCAATCCGCAGACGATTTTGCTCAACAAGCCGGTTTCTTTGGGGCAAAACTTCAAACCGGACTGAGTTTGTTGCTGCGTAAGCACAGAAACATTGTTGTTTAGAATAATAACGATCGGTATATTTTTTTACTTAACTCGAACTGAGACAATTGGTGATTATTCTGTAGGCGTAGTTCCAGTAATCTGGTTTCCGTGTTTCTTCTATTTTCTCTGGAAAGGAAGCGGCGATGCGGGTCAATCATCCTGTAACACAGCACGAATACGTGATGGAGGATGGTAAGACCATCGTCTCCAGCACTGACTTGCGAGGCAATATCAACTACGCGAATCAGTACTTCATCCAGGTCAGCGGTTACACGGAGCAGGAACTGATAGGGGCGCCGCAGAACATCCTGCGCCACCCCGATATGCCACCGGAAGCTTTTGCCGACATGTGGCAGACCATACAGAGTGGCACGCCGTGGACGGGCATGGTCAAGAACCGCCGCAAGAATGGCGATTTTTACTGGGTGCTGGCGAATGTGACGCCCGTCATCGAAAGCGGCAAGCCTGTCGGCTATCTGTCTGTGCGTACCAAGCCGGACCGCGAACAGGTGTTGGGGGCCGAAAAACTCTACCGTGAAATCCGCGAAGGCAATCCGCGTCGTCTGCGCATCGTGCATGGCCGGGCCTTGCGCAGTTTTTGGTGGACCCGTGCGCGCGAAGCCGTGCGCATGTCGCTCGATAAACAGGTGATCAGCGCCACGACCTTGCTGGCCGGCGCCATGCTGGTGCTGACGGGACTGCTGTTCAGCGTCGATCCGAGCCGGCTGGCGGTGATGCAAGGCTGGCTGGGCATGCTGGCCCTGGTCGCCGCGCTGGGCATGTTGTGTCTGGGCCGCAGCCTGTACTTCAAGGTGGCCATGCCGCTCAAGCGTGCTACTTACGCGGCGCGCATGATGGCCGGCGGCGATCTGACCTCTACCATCAAGGTACAGGGCGAAGATGAAATGGCCCAGTTGCTGGCAGCGCTGCGCCAGACCAATGTGAATTTGCGCAGCATCATCGGCGATGTGCGTGCCAACTTCGACCAGATTTCCATGGCGACCGATGAAATTGCCGACGGTAATATGGACCTGTCGGGGCGCACGGAATCGCAGGGTTCCAGCCTGCAGCAGACGGCGGCCAGCATGGAGCAGCTTACGTCCACCGTGCAGCAAAGTGCCAGCAATGTGGCCAGTGCCAACCAATTGGCCGAGCGGGCGGCCCAGGTGGCGGCCCAGGGTGGCGACATTGTGGCGCAGGTAGTGGCCACGATGGACGCGATCAATTCTTCGTCGAGCAAGATCCTCGATATCATCGGCATGATAGATGGCATTGCATTCCAGACCAATATTCTGGCGCTGAATGCTGCGGTGGAAGCGGCCCGTGCCGGAGAAGAAGGGCGCGGCTTTGCCGTCGTGGCCAGCGAAGTGCGCGCGCTGGCGCAGCGCTCGGCAGCAGCGGCCAAGGAGATCAAGGAATTGATCAACGCTTCTATGGAAAAAGTACAGGCGGGTACACAGTTGACCAGTAGCGCGGGTACCACCATGAATCAGGTGATCGAAGCCGTCAGCCGCGTGACCCAGGTCATGGACGAGATTTCCAACGCTACCCAGGAACAGAGCGATGGCATAGGCCAGGTCAATCTGGCCGTAATCCAGATCGATGACATCACCCAGCGCAATGCGGCACTGGTGGAAGAAGCGGCGGCAGCAGCAGGCAATCTGGCCTTGCAGACGCGCTGCGTGTCGCAGGCCATAGCCGTGTTCAAACTGCACGAGCGCCATGGTGCGCGCACCTCGGTGGCCGTGGCAACCCAGACGGCGGCGGACGAACACCGGGCCCAGAGCGCGGCCGTGGAGCAAAAGAAAGTGAAGTTGCTGGTCTGACCGGCCAGCCCGTGAACGCGCTATCATGCGGTTCCAACGATAGAGCGGAGTGGCAGTATGAGCAGGTCGGTACAGGTAACCTTGTCGGGACAGAACTGGGTGTTTGAGGCGCGTGCGGGCGAGACCATACTGGAGGCGGCGGAATGGTCGGGGGTGATCCTGCCCAGTTCCTGCCGCACGGGCGCGTGCCGCACCTGCATGTGTCTGAGCACGCGTGGCAAAGTGCGTTACCACGTGGAGTGGCCCGGCTTGAGCAAGGAAGAAAAGCGCGATGGCTACATCCTGCCTTGCGTGGCCGAAGCGGAAACCGACCTCACGCTGGTGGTTCCCGCTGCCCAGCTTCAGCCGTAAGGCGTATAGCTGAAGCCGTTGCCGATGATGGTGGCCAGCGCCGCCTGATTTTCCGGACTCTCGCCGAAATAGGCCAGCGTCTGGGCCAGCGTGCCACCCTGGTGATCCAGATAGTTATTCCAGAATTTGATGCCAGCTTCATCGCCGGCACGGTGCAGCACGTTCTGGTACAGCTTGTCCACCAGTGCGGCATTGCTTAGATTGCTGCCATACAGGGACTGGAATTCCAGGCTGCTGGCGAAGAAGCCGGCGATGGCGTCAAGCGACATGCCTTCATCCATCTGGTGCATCCAGAAGCCCAGTCCGCCCGCGTCAGGCGCGCGGTCGAAGGCGGCCTGATACAGGCGGTAGACCTGGCCGCCGATGCCGGCAATATCGTAGGCCACGGCACCGTCATCGAACAGTAGCCGCTCCACATTGGTCAGCGTATCGGTGCCGCCGGCAAAAGCTTTCGACTGGACTAGCAGACTGCTGCCATTCTGGTTGATCTGGTAGCTGTCACGGGGCCCGGGCAGCACCACCGTATCGCTACCGCTACCACCATCGACGAGGTGGAAGTGATCTAGCAGGGTGATCACATCGTTGCCGCTGCCGGCATTCACGGCCAGCGATTCAGCCCCCCCTTTGAGCGTGACACGGTCGTTGCCGCTGCCGGTGGCTAGCTGCACGGTATGATCGAGGCGGCTGGCCAGCGTGACATTGAAGGTATCGTTGCCGCTGAAATTCGCAGCATTGGTGAGCATGGCTTCGTTGATTTCGCTATGGCTGTCGACAGCCATATTCAGTTGATCGAGCTTGATCTGGCTACCGTCGCGATAGTTGATGAGTACGCTATCGAGCTGGCCCTTGAGGGCCGTGGTGCTGCGTTCATAGGCAATGGAGGTGCTATTGCCGCCTATGGTGAAACTGCCGTTGATGGCGGCGCTGGCGATGGTTTTCTCGGTACTCAGGGTGATGGAGTTGAGCGTGCCGCTGAAGTTATCCGACTGCAGCAGCGTAACGGCGCCATGCAGCCCCAGCGTGGCATTGCCAGAAACCTTGTTGTATTCCGCTGCACTTTCCGGCAACTGGGACTTCAGTTCGGCATCGTTGAGGATGGCGGAAGTGCCATAGAACAGACCCGCATCGTTGTTGTAATGGAAGTTAAGCTTGCCGCTGGCACTCAGGCGGAAGTAATTGGGCATGTTGTGCACCAGCTGGGTCAGCGTGGCATCGCCTTCGTTGGCCGTCGGATTGGCCAGTACCACACCCGTGAAATCGCTGCTGGCCCCGTCCAGATAGTCGAGCTGGACTTCGGTTGCGCTATAGCCACGGCCAAAATAGCGCGGATGCAAGGCCGTAAAGCTGTAGTTTGCTACGAAAAACGGGTCGACCAGATCCGCCAGATTGAACGATTCCGGGCTGCCCTGAGTATTGAATATATTCTGGATCGTGCTGCTACCCAGATTGATATTGATGGTTGCCACGCCAGTCTCCTGAATTTTTATCGAGAACGTTATTATTATATTTTTTGCATGCAATAAACGTAATAATTTGTTTCAAACTGCTTTAGTTGCCCCCTTGGCGTAGCCGGCTCAGCAAGGCTGCAGCCGATTCCGTCATGGGCAGGCCATGGCGGCGCAGTAGCTGGATGTTCAGCACCATATTTTCCAGCACCAGTTTGGCGGCCACGGCCAGCAACGTCAGCTGTCGGTCGGCTTCGCTAAAGCCTTCCATGGCATCGGCCATGTCGCACAGATGGCTGGCGATGAGTGCACGCAATTCGTCTTCCTCGAATGGCAGATCGGCAAAATCGATAGGATCTTCGCGTTCTACCTCCACCATCAGTTGCTGTAATTCCTGCGGGGTAATTGACATGGTGCACTCCCTTGAATGTGGCGTTTTCATTGTAGAGGAATAGGCATAGAATCCCCTATCGGTGTTCGCAACAGGAATACGGCATTCATGGCGCAACTCATCTTTACCCAGCAACTGGCGCGTTTTCTGCCGGTGCCGCAGGTGGCCAGCGACGCACGCGAGCTGCGCACGGCGCTGGAGCAAGCGTTTACGGGCCAGCCGCGCTTGCGCAGCTATGTGCTCGACGAACAGGGCCATCTGCGCGCCAATGTGGTGATTTTCATCGATGGTCAGCGTACGCGCGAGCGCCAACGGCTCGACGATGCATTGCGGCCAGATTCCCAGGTGTATATTCTGCAAGCCCTTTCAGGAGGCTGATATGTCCGATCGCGCCTATCTGGCGACACGTAAAGGTTTATTCGAACTGCACCGCACTGCAGTAGCCTGGCAACTGGGCGAGTGCCATTTTCTTGGCGACCCCGTGTCCATGCTGCTGGCCGACCAGCGCGATGGCACGCTCTACGCTGCCCTGCATCTGGGCCATTTCGGCCCCAAGCTGCACCGGCGCCGGTCCGGCAGCGAACAGTGGACGGAAGTGGCAGTACCGGCCTTCCCCGTCAAGCCGGCCGAGTCCGAGGATCCCGTGGAGTGGAAAGTGCAGCAGATCTGGTCGCTGGCGGCTGGTGGGCCGGACCAGCCCGGCGTGTTGTGGGCCGGCACCTTGCCCGGTGGCCTGTTCCGTTCGGACGATTATGGCGAGAGCTGGCAACTGGTGGAAGCTTTATGGCAGGTGCCGGAGCGGGCCCAGTGGATGGGTGGCGGCTACGATGTGCCGGGCATACACAGCATCTGTGTCGATCCGCGCGACAGCAATGCCGTACTGGTCGGCATTTCCTGCGGCGGTGTCTGGCTGACGACTGATGGTGGCGCTAGCTGGCAAATGCGCGCCGAAGGCATGCGCGCTACTTATATGCCGCCCGAGCTGGCCGGTGTGCAGGCTGTGCAGGACCCGCACCGCATCGTCCGCTGCGCCGCCGAGCCCGACAAGCTGTGGTGCCAGCACCATAACGGCATCTGGCGCTCGACCGACAATGGCGCGCACTGGCAGGAAGTGCGTCCGCAGCAGGTTTCCAACTTTGGGTTCGTCACCGCCGTACACCCGCGGGATGGCGAAACGGCATGGTTTGTGCCGGCCAGCACCGATAGCCAGCGCATCCCACCGAAGGCGGGCCTCGCCGTGACCCATACCAGAGATGGCGGCCAGAGTTTCACTGCGTGGCGCGGCGGCCTGCCGCAGCAGCATTGCTACGATTTGGTGTACCGCCATGGCCTCGATGTGAGCGCCGATGGCCGCGTGCTGCTGATGGGCTCGACCACGGGCGGGGTCTGGCTGTCTGAAGATGGCGGCGGCCAATGGCAGACCATCGCTGCCCATCTGCCGCCCGTGTATGCCGTCAGCTTCGGCTAGCGCCACGGCGTAGAAATTTTTTGCCGCGCCATGCAATATGGCGCGGCCAGCCCCGTCTACACAGGGTAGCCACAACTTTGTGGCCTAGCCACGGGGTTGCCGAATATGAATCATCCATCCGTTATTGCTGCAGACGCAGCCAACAGTTTCGATAGCTGGGCGGCGGCCAGCCAGCCGCGCCGTCATCAGGGGCGCTACCGCAATCCCGTCGCCATGCATAAGATGGGGCTGAAAAAGACGCTGGGCCTGATGCTGCGTTTTCTGTTCGATAAGCCGCGCAACACGGTGCCGCGCCAGCCCATTCCCGTTCACGCGATCACGCAGCAGCAATTGCTGGCTGCTCCGGATCGCAGCCTGTTCCGCCTTGGTCACTCCACCATGCTGCTCAAACTCGACGGCAGCTTCTGGCTGACCGACCCCGTGTTTTCCGAGCGTGCTTCGCCGTTCCAGTGGATGGGGCCGCAGCGCTTCCATGCGCCGCCACTGAGCATAGATGAGCTGCCGCCCATCAAGGGCGTGATCTTGTCGCACGACCATTATGACCATCTGGACCATGCGGCCGTGCTGCAACTGGCACCCAAGGTCGAGCATTTCATTACGCCGCTGGGCGTGGGCGACCGTTTGATTGCGTGGGGCATCGATGCGGCCAAAGTACGTCAGCTAGGCTGGTGGGAAGCCACCCATGTGGATGGCGTGAAGCTGGTGGCCACCCCGGCCCAGCACTTCTCGGGCCGCGGCCTGAATGACCGCAACAGCACGCTGTGGGCATCGTTTGTGATCGAGCAGCGCGAACTGCGCATCTTTTTCAGCGGCGACAGTGGCTATTTTTCCGGCTTCAAGGAAATCGGCCAGAAATACGGGCCGTTCGATCTGACCATGGTGGAAACGGGTGCTTACGATCCGCAGTGGCCCGATGTGCACATGCAGCCGGCCGAATCGTTGCAGGCCCATCTGGATCTGCGCGGCAAGGTCATGCTGCCCATCCATAACGGCACTTTCGATCTGGCGCTGCACGCATGGCACGACCCGTTTGACCGCATTACGGAGCTGGCGGCCGCGCAAGGTGTGGCGCTGGCGACACCGGCCATAGGTCAGCGGCTTGATATTGCACAGCCGGCGCGCGGGGAAGCATGGTGGGAAGCCGTCAAGCAGCAGGAAGGGCTGGGCACTAGCGTACCGGCTGCCACCTTGGCGAGCGAGACGCGCGCCAGCCCCGTGTAGGGCAGGTGCGGCCGACGAGGTGCGGCCAGCGAGGCTTAGCCTGTGCTTACGCTGTGATGTTGATCAGTTTGCCGATGGTCTGACCCTGCGCATTGATCTGCGCTTTGGGCTGGGCGCTCAGCTCGGCCGGCAGTATCTGCTCGGCGCGGCTAGGCTTTTCGATAGCCTGCGTCAGATTGGGTGCGGCAGCGGGCCGTGCTGGCGCTGCATTGCTGGCCTGTACGCTCTGGCGTTTGGTGTCATCGAGCGTCTGCTTGTCGTCCGCCAGTTGCTGGCGGCTCTGTTCGAGCCGGCTGGCATCCTGATTCACGCGCACCTGATCCTGCTGCACCTGCCTTTCGGCTTGTGCAATCGAAGCTTGCAGCGCGTTGACGGAAGAGACGGAAGGCACGATTAACCTCTAGGCAATATTTCCAGGCGTATAGACGCAGAATCGCGTGCTATACGATCAATCCAAGAGTAGGACAGAATCCCGAAAAAGGCAAGAAGCGGGCTCAGCGCAGCGAGGCTAGCGGCAGGCTAGCCAGTACCCTTGCGGGTACTGGCAGAGGGGCCGATTACATATTGCGGCGGTACTGGCCACCCACTTCGAACAGCGCCGTGGTGATCTGGCCCAGCGAGCAGACGCGCACGGCGTCCATCAGCTTGTCGAACACGTTGGCGTTGTCGATGGCGGCCTGCTGCAGCGCTGCCAGCGCCTGCGGCGCAGCAGCGGCGTTACGGGCGTGGAAGTCCTCCAGACGGGTGAGTTGCGATTGCTTCTCGTCGTCGGTGGAACGGGCCAGCTCGATGGTCTGCGGCGCTTCGCTGCCGGCTTTCGGATTGCGGAAGGTGTTGACGCCGATGATAGGCAGCGTGCCGTCATGCTTCTGGTGCTCGTACAGCATGGACTCTTCCTGTATCTTGCCGCGCTGGTAGCCGGTTTCCATCGCACCCAGCACGCCGCCACGTTCGGCGATGCGCTCGAATTCCTGCAGCACGGCTTCTTCCACCAGATCGGTCAGCTCTTCCAGTATGAACGAGCCCTGATTCGGGTTCTCGTTCTTGGCCAGACCCCATTCGCGGTTGATGATGAGCTGGATCGCCAGCGCACGGCGTACCGATTCGTCGGTTGGCGTGGTGATGGCTTCATCGTAGGCGTTGGTGTGCAGCGAGTTGCAGTTGTCGTAGATGGCGATCAGCGCCTGCAGCGTGGTGCGGATATCGTTGAAGTCGATCTCCTGCGCGTGCAGCGAGCGGCCCGAAGTCTGGATGTGGTACTTGAGCTTCTGCGAACGGTCGTTGGCGCCGTATTTGTCGCGCATGGCGACGGCCCACAGGCGGCGTGCCACGCGGCCCAGCACCGTGTATTCGGGGTCCATGCCGTTGGAGAAGAAGAACGACAGATTCGGTGCGAAGTCGTCGATGTGCATGCCGCGCGCCAGATAGGCTTCCACAAACGTGAAGCCGTTGGACAGCGTGAAGGCCAGCTGCGAAATCGGATTCGCACCCGCTTCGGCGATGTGATAGCCCGAGATCGACACCGAGTAGAAGTTGCGCACCTGATGGTGCACGAAGTATTCCTGTATGTCGCCCATGACTTTGAGCGAGAACTCGGTGGAGAAGATGCAGGTGTTCTGACCCTGATCTTCCTTGAGGATGTCGGCCTGCACCGTGCCGCGCACGTTCTGCAGCACCCAGGCCTTGATCTTGGCGGCTTCGTCGGCGCTAGGATCGCGCTGGTTCTCGGCCTTGAATTTTTCTACCTGCTGGTCGATAGCGGTGTTCATGAACATCGCCAGAATCGTCGGCGCCGGGCCGTTGATGGTCATCGACACGGAGGTGCTCGGGCTGCACAGATTGAAGCCGTCGTACAGCACTTTCATGTCGTCCAGCGTGGCGATCGACACGCCCGAGTTACCCACTTTGCCGTAGATGTCGGGACGCAGCGCCGGATCGGCGCCGTACAGGGTGACCGAGTCGAACGCGGTGGACAGACGCTTGGCGTCCATGCCGGTGGAAACCAGCTTGAAGCGGCGGTTGGTACGGAAGGCATCGCCTTCACCGGCAAACATACGGGTCGGGTCTTCGCCTTCGCGTTTGAAGGCAAACACGCCGGCCGTGAACGGGAACGAACCCGGGACGTTTTCCGCCATCAGGAAGCGCAGGATTTCGCCGTGGTCTTCATAGCGCGGCAGCGCCACCTTGCGGATCTTGTTGCCGGACAGGGTGTGGTGGATCAATCGCGTACGGATTTCCTTGTCGCGGATTTTCACCACATAGTCGTCACCGGCGTAGGCAGCCTGCAGATCCGGCCATTGCGCCAGCAGTTTCTTGGCGCCCGCATCCATGCTGCTGTCACGCTCGGCGATCAGCTCATCGAAGTCGGCGTTTTTATGCGCGGCGGCCAGCATGCGCTTGGCTTCGCTCAGTTGCTGGCGTTCGCGTGCCAGCGTGACCTGCTTGCTGGTGTTGCGGTGGTAGCCGCGCACGGTGTCGGCGATTTCGGCCAGATAGCGCGCACGGGCTGGCGGCACGATGACGTTTTTGCCGCTCGAATAGCGTACATCGATAGCTGCCAGTTTGCCGGCCTTGGCCTGCAGGCCGAATTCGGCCAGCTTGGGCAGCAGACCCTGATACAGCGCGGTCACGCCATCATCGTTGAAGCGCGATGCCTGCGTGCCGAACACGGGCATTTCTTCCGGACGCTTGCTCCACAGTTCGCGGTTGCGCTGGTACTGCTTGGCCACATCGCGCAGCGCATCCTGTGCGCCTTTGCGGTCGAACTTGTTGATGGCGATGAAGTCGGCGAAATCGAGCATGTCGATTTTTTCCAGCTGCGAGGCGGCGCCGAATTCTGGCGTCATCACGTACATCGACACATCGACGTGCTGCACGATGGCCGCATCGCCCTGACCGATGCCGGAGGTTTCCACGATCACCAGATCGAAACCGGCCACCTTGCACGCAGCGATCACATCCGGCAGCGCCTGCGAAATTTCGGAACCCGCTTCACGGGTAGCCAGCGAGCGCATGAACACGCGTGCCTGACCGCCCCACGGGTTGATGGCGTTCATGCGGATACGGTCGCCCAGCAGAGCGCCGCCCGATTTGCGGCGCGACGGGTCGATCGAGATCACGGCGATGTTCAGCGCGTCGCCCTGATCGAGGCGGATACGGCGTATCAGTTCATCCGTCAGCGAGGATTTACCGGCACCGCCCGTGCCCGTAATACCCAGCGTCGGCACGGCCAGTCCTTCGGCAGCGGCCAGCAGTTCGGCGCGCAGGGCTGGTGCGGCCTTGTCGTTTTCCAGTGCGGTGATCAGCTGGGCCAGCGGGCGGTGGCGGCTTTCGATGCTGCCCGCGCGCAGTGGTTCCAGCGTGGTCGGCGAATAGTCGGACAGGTCGATGTCGCACTGCTGCACCATCCACTGGATCATCCCCACCAGACCCATACGCTGACCATCTTCGGGGCTGAAGATTTTGCTTACGCCATAGGCATGCAGGTCGGCGATTTCATCGGGCACGATCACGCCGCCGCCGCCACCGAACACCTTGATGTGGGCGCCGCCGCGCTGGCGCAGCAGGTCTATCATGTATTTGAAGTATTCGACGTGGCCACCCTGATAGCTGGAGATGGCAATCCCCTGCACGTCTTCGGCCAGCGCTGCGGTGACGACTTCGTCGACCGAGCGGTTGTGACCGAGGTGCACCACTTCCACGCCGTTCGATTGCAGGATGCGGCGCATGATGTTGATGGAAGCGTCGTGGCCATCGAACAGCGAGGCCGCCGTGACGAAGCGGATTTTGTTATTCAGGCGTGGCTGGTCTGGTACGGCAGCCATATTCGGTGTGGAGAGGTCAGTCATGATGTCCCTTGAATGCTGGTGGCGATCTGCGTCGTTTGGCCATTATATGCCGTTTACGTTTCCCTTTACGTAAACGTCAATTGTGATGACCGGCAAGCACAAAGCACCGGGCCGGATGGTGAAATCCGGCCCCTATACGGTGTTTATCAGTTATTTAGCTGCATTAAGCGGCGCGTTGCAGGCCGAATTGACCCAGCAGGCGCGCTTTTTCGCTACGGAAGGTAGCCACAGCCTGCTCTTTGACGTGGCCGAAACCGCGTACTTTTTCGGGCAGGCTGGCCAGTTCCACCGCTTGCGCGTGGTTTTCCGGCGACAGCGCGGCCAGCAGGTGCTGCACCAGTTCGCGGTATTCCACGATCAGCGCACGTTCCATTTTGCGTTCCGCAGTATGGCCGAACAGGTCGAAAGCACCGCCGCGCAAGCCTTTGAGTTTGGCCATCAGCTTCATGGCCTGCCACATCCACGAGCCGAATTCCGCCTTGACCAAGTGGCCTTTGGCATCCTTCTTGGCGAACAGCGGCGGCGCCAGATTGAACTTGAGCGAGAAATTGCCTTCGAACTGCTGCTGCAGCTGTTCGACAAAGCGGCCATCCGTGTACAGGCGTGCCACTTCGTATTCATCCTTGTAGGCCATCAGCTTGAAGGCGTACTTGGCGACAGCGGTCGACAGCTTGTTGCCCAGACCCAGAGTGCTTTCGCGCGCGCGCACCTGCTCTACCAGTTGCTGGTAGCTGGCAGCGTAGGCCGCGTTCTGGTAGGCGGTGAGGAATTCCACTCGCTTGCTGATGATGGTGTCCAGACTTTGCGGCATCTGCATCAGCACCGGCTGGGCCGGTGCGGCCACGCGCTGTACCTTGGCCAGATCGACGGCGGCACGGCGGCCCCACAGGAAGCTCTTCTTGTTGGAAGCGATGCCCACGCCATTCAGTTCAATCGCGCGCAGCAGCGAGGCTTCGGCCAGCGGGATGCGGCCTTTCTGCCATGCGTAACCGAGCATGAACAGGTTGGCGGCGATCGAATCGCCCATCAGCGCGGTAGCCAGTTTGGTGGCGTCGATGAAGTCCGCAGCGCCGGCACCGACCGATTCCTCGATCAGCGCGCGCACCTCTTCCACCGGATACTGCCAGTCCGGCTTCTGGGCAAAGGTGCCCGGTGGCTGCTGGTGCAGATTGACCACGGCCAGCGTGCGGCCCGGACGCATTTTCGAGACTGCGTCGGCAGCACCGGCCGTCAGCATGTCGCAGCCGAGGATCACGTCGGCTTCGCCGGTAGCGATACGCTGGGCGCGCAGGTGCGCAGGGCTGCGGGCGATTTTTACGTGCGACGTCACCGAGCCGTTTTTCTGCGACATACCCGTCATGTCCAGCACGGAAGCGCCTTTGCCTTCGAGGTGAGCGGCCATGCCCATCAGCGCACCGACAGTGATCACGCCGGTGCCACCGATACCGTTGATCAGGATGTTGTAGGGCTGGTCGCAGTTCGGCAGGGCCGGTTCCGGCAATGCGCCGAAACCGTCGTCGCTATTGTCCTTGCTGACGCCGGCTTTGGATTTTTTCAGGCTGCCGCCTTCCACCGTGACGAAGCTCGGGCAGAAGCCTTTCACGCACGAGTAGTCCTTGTTGCAGGACGACTGGTCGATGGTGCGCTTGCGGCCGAATTCCGTTTCTTTAGGTAGGATGGAAACGCAGTTGGACTGGATGCCGCAATCGCCGCAGCCTTCGCACACGGCTTCGTTGATGACCATGCGTTTGGCAGGGTCGGGGAATTCGCCTTTTTTGCGACGACGGCGTTTCTCGGCCGCGCAGGTCTGGTCGTAGATCAGCACCGAAGTGCCGCCGATTTCGCGCAGCTCGCGCTGCACCGCATCCATATCCTTGCGGTCGTGCAGGCTGACGATGCTCGGCAGGGCGCTGCGGTCGGTGTAGCGGCTCAGGTCTTCCGTGACCAGCGCAATCCGCTTCACGCCTTCGGCCGCCATCTGCTGGGCGATCATCGGCACCGAGGTGGTGCCATCGACCGGCTGGCCGCCTGTCATGGCGACGGCGTCGTTGTACAGAATCTTGTAGGTGATGTTGACCTTAGCCGCTACCGCAGCGCGGATCGCCAGATAACCGGAGTGGAAGTACGTGCCATCGCCCAGATTCTGGAATACGTGCGGGATCTTGGAAAACGCAGCCT
Organism: Pseudoduganella danionis; assembly: GCF_009720775.1. Taxonomy (GTDB): domain Bacteria; phylum Pseudomonadota; class Gammaproteobacteria; order Burkholderiales; family Burkholderiaceae_D; genus Rugamonas; species Rugamonas danionis. The sequence continues at coordinate 106,246 of NZ_WNKW01000004.1, read as the reverse complement.
GACCTATCCACGGCGCGCCTTCGCCGCCCATGTGGGTAGTCAGCTTGTTGAACTCGGGGTAGATCGAGGTGGCCATCACGTGGCAGCCGATACCGGCCAGCGCCAGACTGCCTTCCGGTACTTTGGTCGAAGTATTGTGCGGGCAGCCGGAGCAGTAGAAGGCAGGACGGAATGGCGTGTTGATGGCCTTCTTCAGTACCGCATCCTTGGCATCGAGGAAGCTCAGACGGGCTTTGATGTGGTCGCAGGTGACGGGATCGCTGATCAGGCGCGAGACGCGGCTGGCGATCACGCGTGCCACTTGCGACACGGAGAAGTCGGCCTTGGAGGTGAGCAGCCATTCGCCGCGCGGTGCCACCCATTCGCCTTTTTCATCGAATTTGCCGATCACGCGCGGACGCACGTCGTCGCGCCAGTTGTACAGCTGTTCCTTGAGCTGGTATTCGACGATCTGGCGTTTTTCTTCCACCACCAGAATTTCGTCCAGACCTTGTGCGAACTCGCGCACGCTGTCCGGTTCCAGCGGCCATGGCATGGCGACCTTGAACAGGCGCAGGCCCAGTTCGGCCGCCAGTTTTTCATCGATGCCCAGTTCTTCCAGCGCTTCCAGCACGTCCAGATAGGATTTGCCGGAGGCGATGATGCCCAGCTTGGCGTTCGGGCTGGTGATGGTGGTGTGATTGAGCTTGTTCTCGCGCGCATAGGCCAGCGCCGCGTAGATTTTGTAGTCCTGCATCAGGGCTTCCTGATTGCGCGCCTGTTGACCGAGCGGAATGCTGGACAGGCGGGCGTTCAGGCCACCCTCGGGCATGACGAAGTCCTGCGGGATTTTCACGTCGACGCGGAACGGGTTGGCATCCACCGAAGCGGACGATTCCACCGTATCGGCCAGTGCCTTGAAGGCCACGGTACAGCCGGAGAAGCGCGACATGGCCCAGCCGTGGATGCCCAGATCCAGATATTCCTGCACATTGCATGGGTACAGCACCGGGATCATGGAAGCCGAGAACAGGTGGTCCGACTGGTGCGGCAGCGTAGACGAATAGGCACCGTGGTCGTCGCCGGCCACCAGCAGCACGCCGCCCTTGGCCGAGGTACCGGCATGGTTCATGTGCTTGAACACGTCGCCGCAGCGGTCTACACCGGGGCCTTTGCCGTACCACATGGCGAACACGCCGTCGTACTTGGCTTCGCCGATTAGATCGACCTGCTGCGAACCCCATACGGCGGTGGCGGCCAGATCCTCGTTCACGCCCGGTACGAACTGCACGTGGTGGGCTTCCAGATGGCCTTTGGCCTTCCACAGGTTTTCATCGAGGCCACCCAGCGGCGAACCGCGGTAGCCGGAAATGAAGCCGGCCGTGTTCAGGCCGGCGGCCTGATCGCGCACACGCTGCATCATCGGCAGGCGCACCAGTGCCTGTATGCCGGACAGGAAAATATCGCCACTGGTGGCCGTATATTTGTCGTCGAGGCTGACTGTGGTGAGGCGGGAAGGCGTGGAAGGGTTAGGGGTGCTGGCGGCGCCGTCGTGCGACGTTGCTGGGCCGTTTGCCGTGGTATCGGGCATGGCGTGTCTCCGGTTTGGTATCAGAATCGCGCCTGTTCTGGGTGGTGCCGGGTAGGCACGCCGGGAACAGGCCATGAGCCGCATGGTTAGCGGCGCTGGGATCAGTTTAGGTCAGAACTGCAGACATGCAGTACGACGCGACTATCCACTCTGGCGCGGAGTATGGGCGCTAGTTGACGTATACGGAAATAGCGTTTGACGATGGTGGTATAAGTAAAACTTATGGCAGCATGCGCGCGCCCGGCCACAGCTGTTCGGCGCACAGTTGCTGGCTTACTTGCTGCACCAGTTTGCGGATGGCTTCCGCCGCATTGGTGAGCGGGATATTGCGCGAGGCGCACAGCACCACGGTGCGCGAAATGGTCGGTTGTTCGATCCGGCGCGAGCGCATGCTGCCTCGTTTCAGCTCGTCCAGCACTGGGGCGGCCGGCAGGATGGTGGCACCCAGATGGGCCAGGATGGCGGATTTGAGGATGGCGATGGAATTGATCTCGATAACGTGCTGCAGGCTCAGGCCAGTCTGATGGGCTACGCTATCGATGCGCGGGCGCACGCCTTGCAGGGGGCTAGGCAGGATCAGTGTGTGCTGCACCGCCTCGGCCAGTGTTAGTGACTGCTCACTATCGTCATCCGCGTTGCCTTCCTGTGCCGGACTGGCACAGATAAAGCGTAGTTCTTCTTCCACTAGCGCCGTGCTGGCAAAGCCGCCGAGCTGGCCATCATCGAACAGCACGGCCAGATTGATGCGGCCGGACTTGAGCTGCTCGCTCAGATTGCCCGTGATTTCTTCGGTCAGTTGCAGGGTGATTTCAGGATACTGGGCCCGTGCCGCCGTCAGCAGGGGCAGGGCGAGCGCGCCGGAAATACTGTGCGGCAGGCCCAGCGTGACCACCCCGCTCGGACGCTCGCTGCACTGGGTGACAGCCGAGCGAGCGTCGGCCACCTGTTTGAGGATGGCTTGCGCGTGCTCATAGAAAACCTTGCCTGCATCGGTGCTCAGCACGCCTTGCGCGCTACGGTGCAGCAACTGCACGCCGAGCTCGTCTTCGAGCTGGCGCAATTGCTGGGTCAGCGCCGGTTGCGCAATATGCAAAACCACGGCTGCCTTGGACAAAGAGCCGTGGTCAACAATGGCAACAAAGTAACGAAGCTGACGAAGTTCCATGATAATAGTGTCTCCCAGGGTACAAACAGATGATAGCATCTGGAAATTTAGTCCCGACAGGCAACTATTTGTTATACTCAAATCGTCCCGTCCGGCAGACTACGCCCCACTCTCAGCAGGTTCCGCATGTTAAAGAAAGTCGATTCTTCCCAACTTAAAGTAGGCATGTACATACATGACCTGAGTTGCGACTGGATGACCCATCCGTTTGTGCGTAACCGCTTTCTGCTGAGCAGCGAAGATGAAATCCGCAAGATTATCAACGCCGGTATCCACGACGTTGTCATTGACAACGACAAAGGCCTGGACGTTCAGGACGCGCCCACGCTGGCCGAGGCACAGGCTGCCACCGAGCGTGAAATTGTCGAAATTGCCACGAAATCTCCCATCGTCACCCGCGTGTCGCTCGGCGAAGAAATGCAGCGTGCTGTACAGATCCGCCATCAGGCTTCGACGCTGGTGCGCACCGTGATGCAGGATGCACGTCTGGGCAAGGCGGTGGAACTCGATCAGGTGTCGCCGGTGGTGGAGAATATCACTGAATCCATTCTGCGCAATCCGGGTGCACTGGTGGGTTTGCTGCGGATTAAGACCAAAGACGATTACACCTTCCTGCATTCGGTCAGCGTCTGTACCTTGCTGGTGGCGTTCTGCCGCTCGCGCAACTTCGAAGCGGAGCGTACCCATCAGGCCGGTCTGGGCGGTTTGTTGCATGATACGGGCAAGGCGCTGGTGCCGGACAAAATCCTTAACAAGCCGGGCCCGCTGACGGACGAAGAATTTGCCATCATCAAGCGCCATCCGAAAGATGGCTACGACATTCTGCTGAAGTCGCCGGAAATCGGTCCCATCCCGCTCGACATCACGCTGCACCACCACGAGCGGCGCGATGGCAGCGGCTATCCGGAAAAACTCGGCGGCGACGGCATCAGCGAGCTGGCCCAGATGGCGGCCATTGTCGATGTGTACGATGCGATTACGGCGGACCGCTGCTATCACAAGGGCATGTCGGCAGCGGCTGCGCTGCGCAAGATTTACGAGTGGAGTAAATTCCACTTCAATCCGCAGTACGCTCAGGAATTCATGCGCTGCGTGGGAATCTACCCCGTCGGTACCATGGTCATGCTGGAATCGGGGCGTCTGGGCGTGGTGGTGGAACCGCATGAAACCAATCTGCTGGCGCCCAAGGTCAATGTGTTCTTCAATACCAAGCAGAACCTGTACATCAAACCGGAAACCGTGGACCTGTCGCGCGGGCTCGGCTTCGGCGGCGGCGACAAGATCGTCGGCCACGAATCGCCGAGCAAGTGGAATGTGGACCCGATGCGCTTCCTGAGCCTGAACTGAAGCGTCCTGCCGAATCAAAAACAGCCTCGTCCGAGGCTGTTTTTTTTAGAAGAATTCCGCCGTATCGTTGGAAGCGACGGCCTGTAGCAAGCCTTCCTGCACCAGCTCGTCGTAATGGCAGGCCATGTTGCGGCCATGGCTTTTGGCGTAGTACAGCGCCTGGTCGGCATGGCCGAGGATCATCACGGGCGCATCGAGCGCGCTGATGCTGACAAAGCCCACACTGACCGTCACCTTGCCCACTTGGGGGAAATCATGCGCGGCCACGCTCATGCGGAAGCGCTCGATGATTTTCTTGGCGTTTTCCAGCGTGGTGGAACGCAGCAGCACGACGAATTCTTCGCCGCCGAAGCGGAACACGCGGTCCTGGCTGCGGAACGAGGAGGTCAGCAGGTTGGCGATCAGAATCAGTACTTCGTCGCCATACAGGTGGCCGAAACGGTCGTTGACCAGCTTGAAGTGGTCGACGTCGACCACGGCCAGCCACTGCTTTTCCTGATCGCGCTGGCTGCGCCGTTCCGGTTCGCCGAGCACGGCGACGGAATGGCTGTCCGTGCTGGAAGCCAGCATCTTGGCCAGTTGGTCGTCGAAAGTCTTGCGGTTGAGCAGGCCCGTGAGCGAATCCCGTTCGCTGTAATCGAGCAGATTCTGGAAATTGCGGTACACGCTGACGATGCCGCCTATCACGTGGATGGTATCGCTGGTGTAGGGCGTGGGGTTGATGATTTCCAGACAGGTATCGCATTTGTCGCCCATCCAGATCGGCAGCCACAGCGTATGGCCGCCCACGTCGTTGGCGATGTCGGCACTCGCTTCGTGGTGGCTGATGCAGTGGGCCAGCGGCGCCAGATTTGCCAGTGGTTCACCCGGCTGGTGCGGATCGTTGTTCTCGACCATGTGCGCGACTTCGCCGGCGCGTATGCTGGCGCGCGGACGCACAAAGGTCTTGCCACGGATGGTGACCAGCGAGAGCACGCGGGTCTGGCTGGCATTGGCCAGCTCCTGCACCGCCGAGATCACCGAAATGTCGAGCATCGTGTGATCGCGGTGGCCAGTCATGTCCACCATGTGTTTCAGTAGGGAATCCATCGTCTTCTTTGGAGAGTAATCACACAACCTTGTGTTGAGCCAGGCTAGCTTCGCGCCTATCAAGTCCATATCTTTGATAGTCAGGCGCACAGTGAAGCAGCAACGGGGAGCCTTTCCAAAGAACAGCTAGGCAGGATAATGGCTTTTTGTAATCAAAGCAATTCATGTGTGTGAAAAAAAACATCTCTTCTAAACGAGTGCAACTTTTTTCCGACAACAGCTCTGCCCAGCAGCATAACCATGCTGATCACGGCGCAGTTTGACATAAGCCAGCACTGTTCGGGTGCATAGGTGAATAAATTTCATCAGTAGCGAAAAAGGATTCCGTACGGAAAACTTGCGTCACGTCAACTTGCCCTACGGCAGCTTTTGTATAGTGGATCCAATGCTGCAGCACAGGGAAAAAACGGCACCGCCGGCCCGCTGCATCAGGGGTTTTCCTACACTACTCTCGGGAGCACATCATGCAAGCACTGATCACCGCAGTAAAAGCTTTTGCCCACGATGACGACGGCATTACCGCCATCGAATACGGTCTGATTGCCGCCACCATGGTAGGCCTGGTGGCCACCGTGTTCGGGCTGCTGGGGCCGGCACTGACCAACGCTTTCACCGATATCGCCAGCAAGATCCATACCTAAGCCCATCAGGCCTAAACCACTCTCCGGCAGCAGTCGGGCCGGAGAGCCAGTCAGGGAGAATTGATCATGCTCACAGCGTTAGAAATGATACTGGTCTGTCTGGTGGCGCAAGCCGCGTTGACGGATTTGACACTACGCAAAATTCCCAATGTGCTGATCCTGAGCGGCCTGCTGCTGGCGCTGATCCTGCACAGTCTGGCCGGGCATCACGGCGCAGTCGCCCAGCAGTGGCTGGCCGGTGCTGTCACCGGCCTTTTTCTTTTTCTACCGTTGTATCTGTTGCGCGGCATGGCGGCTGGCGATGTGAAGCTGCTGGCCATGGTGGGCGCATTTCTGGGGCCGCTGGCCACGCTCAAGGTGGCGGCGCTGGCCACGCTGTTTGGCGGCATGCTGGCGCTGGTCATGCTGCTGTGGACGGGGCGCTGGCGTCAGGCCTGGCGCAATGTGTGGACGCTGTGTGCGCCAGTGTGCTGGCGCTGTCTTGGCGTACCCATGCAGGCCGTGCCCTTGCCGGCAGTGGCCAGCGTGGGCGGCATACCGTATGGCGTGGCGATTGCGCTGGCCACGGCCAGCACGGTGCTGCTGGCATAGCGCTGGTGTTGTGGCGTCAGTGTTGTAGCGCTAGCACTGCGGGCAACGCGGCTTTGCTCCGCGTCAATGTCTACAAGGCAGGGCTCGCTAGACTAAGTTTCCTAATCACACGGAGAGTGCACCATGACTGCGCTGGCTACGTCTGCTGCTACTGAAACCGCGTCCGATCCAGCGCTGGCGCTGGCCGAACTGTGGCCGGCGGCGCCACGCTCCGTGCGCGAAGCGGGCTTGCCGGCCGCCCTGATTGCCGAGCTGATCGCCAAAGCGATACTGCAATCCGGCAAAACTCCGCTGTCCCAGCTGAGTACCCGTATGCACCTGTCGCTGAATGTGCTGCGCGAAGTGCTGGATTTGCTGGTGGCCGAACATGTGCTGGAAGTGGCGTGGCGCGGCGATTCCGACCTCGACGTGCAGTACCAGCTCACGGCCACCGGTCGCCAGCGCGCCACCGCATGGCTGGAACGCTGCGCCTATGTGGGGCCGGCGCCCGTGCCGCTGGCTGCCTATGCGGCGCTGGTGGAACGTCAGGCTGCGCAGATGCTGTCGCTCAGCGCGGAAGATCTGGCCCACGAACTGGGCGACGTGTTTCTCGCCACGGCCCAGCAGCGCATGCTGGGCGCGGCCCTGTATGCGGGGCGCACGGTGTTGCTGCACGGGCCTTCCGGTAGCGGAAAATCCACGCTGGCGCGCCGTCTCGGCAGCCTGCTACAGGGGGTGGTGGCCGTGCCCCATGCGCTGCTGATCGGCAGCGATATCGTGCAGGTGTATGACGCCATGCTGCACCGTGCACCCCAGCCCTACCAGCTGCGCCAGCTGGGCGAGCGGCGTAGCTGCGATCCGCGCTGGGTGCTGTGCCAGCGTCCTGTGCTGACGCTGGATGCGGAGCTCACCAGCGCGCAGCTGGAACTGCAGGCCGATACTCAGGCCGGTTGCTATCGCGCACCGCCCCAGCTACAGGCGAATAATGGCTTGCTGATTGTGGATGATCTGGGCCGCCAGCACATGCCGGCCAGCGATCTGCTGAACCGCCTGACCCTGGCGCAGGAACTGGGGCGCAGCAGCTTGAGTATGGGCGCAGCCAGCGCGGTGGCGGTGGCCTGCCGATTGCAACTGGTGTTCGTCACCAGCATGCAGCCGGCCAGCCTGTTCGATGCTTCCGCGCTGCGCCGGCTCAGTTACAAGATAGGCATCGATGCGCTCGATGCTGCCAGCTACCGCACGCTGTTCCGTCACCGTTGCGTGCATAGCGGCGTGGTGTTCGATGACGTGGCGCTGCGCTATCTGATCGAACAACTGCACGGCGGCAGCGGTTTGCCTTTGCTGGCCTGCTATCCGGCCGAAATCGTCGGCCGCATCCGCGACTTTGCCGGCTTTCTCGGCGAAGCGCCACGCGTCACTGTGGCTACGCTCGATCAGGCGTGGATCAGCATGTTCGCGGCCGATCCGGCCTTGCCGGCGACGGCGGGCGCAGCGCCGGTTAGTCAGCGTGCCATATGAACAAGCGGCGCGCCCTGATCATGCTGGCGCTGGCCCTGCTATTCGGGCTCGCTGCAGTGCTGCTGGCGGCGCGCTGGCTGCTGCGGCCTGCACCGGCTGCCGCCAACCACATCATCGTGGCGGCCAGCGATATCAGTCTGGGCCAGCGCCTCACGCCGGAGCTGCTCAAGACGCTGGACTGGCCCGCAGAGAGCATGCCGTACGGCGCCGTGCACGATAGCGCTGCGCTGGTCGGCCGGGTGCTGCGCACCAGCGTGCTGCGCGATGAACCACTGAGTCTAGCCAAGCTGGCGCCGGCCGGTACCACGGGCGGCCTGTCGGCGCTGATTTCGACGGGCAAGCGCGCCATCACGGTGCGGGTGAATGATGTGGTAGGGGTGGCCGGCTTTGCCTTGCCGGGCAACTTCGTCGACATTCTGGTGAATATGCAGGCCAGTGCCAGCGGCAGCGAGCATGCCATCTCGCGCATCGTGCTGGAACGCATACTGGTGCTGGCCGTGGCGCAGGAAGTGGGGCGTGATGAAACCCGTCCCAAGGTGGTGAATGCCGTGACGCTGGAAGTCACACCGGCCCAGGCCGAGAGCATCGATCTGGCGCGCAGCGTAGGCAGCCTGTCGCTGGTGCTGCGCAATCAGGTCGATCCGCTGCCCGGTGTCACCACGGGTGCGACCAGAAACACCTTGCTGCATATCGAGGCGCCACCGGTGCAGGCCGATCCAGTGCCGCAGGCACGGGCGACAGCGGTTCCGGTTCAGCCCCGGCGCCACTGCATAGGCGTGATCGCAGGCACGCAGCAGGTGCAGGAATGTCTGTGAGGCTGCCATGAAGCTACTGCCCTATCTTGCTGTGCTGGTGCTGGCTGTGGGGGCCGGAGCGGCGCATGCTGCCGGCAAGGCAGAGGCGCGCCTGCACTGCAATGGTCAGGTGGCGGCGCCTGTCAGCCTGAATCTGGCGCTGGGCAAGGCCAAACTGATGCAGATGCCGGAAACCGTCGAAGCGCGCAGTGTCGGCAATCCGGCCGTGCTGCATGCCAAGCTGGTGGCGCCGGATGCGCTGTATGTGGTGGGGCTGGAGATAGGCAGCAGCAATATGATGGTGCAGGGGCGCAGCGGCCTGTGTACGCTGATCGAAGTGGTGGTGGGGCTGGATGCGGGCGCCGTGCAGAATGCGCTGGCGACGCTGCTGCCCGAGCAGAAGGAACTGCGGGTCAGCGCTGCGGGCGATACGCTGGTCATCAGCGGCACGGTGGATGATGCGCCTACGGTGGAGCGGGTGATGGAAGTGGCGACCGCTTTCGCGCGGCGCCAGCCGCCGGCACCCGATGGCAGCAAGCCCACCGCCACAGCGGCGGCCAGCAGTAACAGCCTGAGCCCAGGCGGCGGCAGTAGCCGTGCAGTGGCGACGGCTGCGGCGCCCGCCGGTGCTGCCATCATCAACCTGCTGTCCGTGCGTGCGCCCCAGCAGGTGATGCTGGAAGTGAAAATCGCCGAAGTCTCCAAATCCCTGCTGGACAAGCTGGAAACAGGCAGCACGCTGAACTTTGGTGGTGGCAGCTGGAGTTCGGCCCTGTCGTCCAGTTTTCTGAGCGGGACCTTGCGCGGACTGCTGCGCATAGGCGGCGCGGCCGGCAACCATGTGGCGCTGGCGGCAGAAAAGCAGGATGGTCTGGTACGCATACTGGCCGAACCCACGGTGATGGCGCTGAGCGGACAGGAAGGCAGCTTTCTGGCCGGCGGCAAGATTTTCATCCCCGTCGGGCAGGACAACAACAAGGTGACGCTGGAAGAAAAAGAGTTCGGCGTGGGGCTGCGCTTTACGCCTACCGTGCTGGCCGGCGGGCGCATCAATCTGCGCGTGGCACCGGAAGTGTCGGAGCTGTCGCGCGAGGGCATAGGCATCTCCGCCAACGGCATCAGCGGCAATGCGCTGCTGCCATTGATTACGACGCGCCGCGCTGCCACCACGGTGGAGCTGTACGATGGCCAGAGCTTTGCCATCGGCGGCCTGATACGCGACAGCCAGAGCAGCGGCCTGCGTGGCCTGCCGGTGCTGGGCGATCTGCCTGTGCTCGGCGCGCTGTTCCGCAGCACCGACTTCCAGCAGGATCGCACCGAATTGCTGTTTGTCGTGACCCCGCATCTGGTCAAGCCCCTGCCCGCCAGTTACGCCCTGCCGACCGACGGACTGCAAGCGCCTGACCGCGTGCAGCTCAACCTGCAGGGCCGGCTGGAAGCGGCGCCGGCCACTGCACCCGCGCCGCTGCCGGCCCCCGACAATCCACCGCGCTGAATGGATAACTGCCATGGCTGTCTTTTCTCTCCCCGTACCAGCACTGCTGCTGGCAACCCTGTGCTGCGGCTGCAGCACCCAGCTCTCGACCAGTACACCGGATTGGGATCAGCATTTCGGCAGCCGCGCACGGGCCACGCTGGCCCTGCAGGTGGCCTATCCCGCGGCGGCCAGCAGTGATACGGCCGCCGGCATGGACGGGCGCAAGGCCAGAGCCGCTTACGAGCGCTATCAGAAAGCCGGGGCTGATGCGGCCCCGCCGGCGTCCGGCCAGAGTGCCAATAACAAGTGAGGATAGGCGATGAAAGCACTGATGGTCAGCGCAGATAGTCTGCTCCATGCGGAAGTGGCGGCGCAAGGGTCGGCGCGCATGCCGGGCCTGCAGCTGGTGGCCACGCGGCAGGGTTTGCGCGAAGCGGTAGAGCGGCCACTGGCAGAGCTGCCGGAACTGGCCATCATCGATGCGAGTGCCGTTACTGCCAGCGAAGCAGAGCTGGTGGAACGCCTGTGCAAGCTGTATCCGGCCACCAGCGTGCTGCTGCTGACACGCGAGCCGCCGCCCGAGCTGCTGATCCGCGCCATGCGTGCCGGCATCCGCGAAGTGCTGCAACTGCCGCTGGTGCATGGCGCGTTTCATGAAGCGCTCGGGCGCATCGAGCTGGCCGCAGGCTGTGGCCAGCTACGCAGCGGCAAGGTGCTGGCCTTCATCTCCTGCAAGGGCGGTAGCGGAGCGACGTTTTTATCCACTAACTTCGCTTATGCGCTGGCCGCGCTGGCTGATAAAAAAGTGCTGCTGATCGATCTGCATGGCCAGTTCGGCGATGCCACGCTGTATGTCTCGGACCAGAAACCGGCCATGACGCTGTCCGATATCTGCGCCCAGATCAGCCGCATGGACGGGGCGTTTCTGGAATCCTGTTTGGTGCACGTGGCCTCCAACTTCGGCGTGCTGGCTGCGGCCGACGATCCCCAGCATACAGTGGACATGAAGCCCGAGCATATGGACACCATACTGCGCGTGGCACGCCAGTATTACGACTACATCGTGCTCGATGTGGGCCGCCAGATCGATGCCATTTCGCTGCGCGCGCTCGATCAGGCCGACGCCATCCATCCCGTGCTGCAGCTGGCATTGCCCGATATCCGCGATGGCCGCCGCCTGCTCGATATTTTCCGCTCGCTCGGCTATGCGGCCGAACGCATACGCCTGATCGTCAACCGCTACGAGAAGGGCGGCAAGCTGCGCCTGACCGATCTGGAACAGGCGCTGGGCGCCGACGTGATGCACACCGTGCCCAATGATTATCTGTCCGCCACCGACTCCGTCAACCAGGGCATACCGGTGCTGCAGCTTTCGCGCAGCAGTGCGGTGGCGCGCAGTCTGGGTGAACTGGTAGAGCTGGTGACGGCGCGCCGTGCGCCGGAAAGCAAAGGCCTGTTTGACCGCCTGTTCGGCCGTCACGAGGCGGAATAGGCATCGCCACCGTAGCGCTACCTTGAGGGAGGAAGTATGAGCTTGCGTGAACGCCTGAGCGTGACGGAGGAGGCGCGCCAGCCGGCGCAGGATGCGCCGGCACTGGCCGCTGCCGCCTATCAGGAACTGAAGAAGAGTATGCATCAGACCATACTCGATCGCATCGATCTGGAACGCCTGAAGCGCCTCACGCCGGAACAGTTCAAGCACGAGCTGGCGCTGCTGGTCCAGCGCATCATTGAAGACGAGCGCATCGTACTGAACCAGCACGAGCGGCATAGTCTGGTGCTCGATATCCAGCACGAGATGCTGGGCTTCGGCCCGCTCGAACCGCTGCTGGCCGATCCCGGCGTGTCCGATATTCTGGTCAACACCTGCAGCCGGGTGTATGTGGAACGTGGCGGCCGGCTGGAGCTGACCGATGTCACTTTCAACGATAACGCCCACCTGATGAAGATCATCGAAAAAATCGTCTCGCGGGTGGGCCGGCGGGTAGACGAATCCAGCCCCATGGTGGATGCGCGCCTGCCCGACGGCTCGCGCGTGAATGCCATCATTCCGCCGCTGGCCATCGATGGCCCTATCCTGTCGATCCGCCGCTTTGCCGTGCAGCCGCTGACGGTGCAGAATCTGCTTGATTACCGCAGCCTGACGCCGCCCATGATGGAAGTGCTGCAGGCACTCGGGCAGGCCAAGGTGAATATCCTGATCTCGGGCGGCACCGGCAGCGGCAAGACCACCATGCTCAATGTACTGTCCGGCTTCATTCCGGCCGCCGAGCGCATTGTCACCATCGAGGATGCGGCCGAACTGCAAATGCGTCAGCCCCATGTGGTGCGGCTGGAAACCCGTCCGCCGAATATCGAAGGCAAGGGCGAAGTGAATCAGCGCTCGCTGGTGCGCAACGCCTTGCGTATGCGGCCGGATCGCATCATCCTCGGCGAGGTGCGCGGACCGGAGGCGCTCGACATGCTGCAGGCCATGAATACGGGGCATGAAGGTTCGCTGGCCACCATCCACTCGAATACACCGCGCGATGCGCTGGCGCGGCTGGAAAACATGGTGGGCATGACGGGCCTGAACCTGACGCCGCGCGCAACCCGCCAGCAGATCTGCTCTGCCGTGACGGTGGTGATGCAGGTCTCGCGCCTGACCGATGGCACGCGCAAGCTGGTCAGCCTGCAGGAGATCACCGGCATGGAGGGCGACGTGATCGCCATGCACGAAATCTTCCGCTACGAACAGCGCGGCGTGGCGGCCGACGGCAAGGTGCAGGGCCGCTTTTCCGCCACTGGCGTGCGGCCCCGTTTTGCCGATCGCCTGCGCATGTTCGGTGCTGCCGTAGCCGACAGCGTGTTCGATCCTGACCGCATCTTCGAGTAGCGTCATGAGTGCCCTGCTGGCCGGTTTTTTCGTCCTGCTGTTTGCTGCGCTGATCCTGCTGCTCGAAGCGTTGTGGATCTGGTGGTCGGCGGCGCATGGCAGCGCAGCGCGCCGCATCAGCAAGCGCTTGCGCCTGATGGCAGCGCACGGCGAGCGCCACGGCGAACGCATCGACATCCTCAAGCAGCGCAGCTACAGCCGCCATGCGCTGCTCGAGCAACTGCTGCGGCGTTACCGCACGCCGGCTTTGCTGGACCGCTTGCTGCTGCAGGCCGGTGTGCCATGGTCGGTAGCGCAGACGCTGGGCAGCATGCTGGCCTTGCTGCTGGCCGGTACGGCTGCATCTTTGCTGCTGCAACTGCCCTGGCTGCTGCGTGCTGGCCTGTGGCTGGGCCTGCCATGTTTGCCGTTGCTGCTGATATGGCAGCGGCGTCAGGCCCGCCTGATCAAGCTGGAAGAGCAGTTGCCGGAAGTGGCAGACTTCTTTGCCCGCGCCCTGTGTGCCGGCCATTCGTTTGCCAATGTGATGCAGATGGTGGGCGAGGAAATGCCCGAGCCCATCGCGGGCGAATTCAAATTCGCCTACGAGGAAATCAACTATGGTGTGCCCATGAACGAAGCCCTGCACAATCTGGCGCTGCGGGTGCCGCTGACGGACTTGCGCTATCTGGTCATCGCTGTGCTGATCCAGCGTGAGTCAGGCGGCAATCTGGCCGAAGTGCTGGGCAGTATCAGCCGTTTGATCCGCGCGCGATTGCGCCTGCTGGCGCAGGTCAGGGTGATGTCGGCCGAAGGGCGCATGTCGGCGTGGATACTGTGCCTGCTGCCGCTCGGAACGCTGTTGCTGATGATGGTCACCAATCCTGTCTACGTGCGTGTGCTGTGGACGGATCCCATAGGCATACGCCTGACCTGGTATGCGCTGGGCATGGCGGCTGTCGGCGTGCTGTGGATGCGCAAGCTGATCCGCATCCGTGTCTAGGAGACGTCATGCAGACTGGCCATATCGTTTTTCTACTAATCGTGTTTCTGGTGGTAGCCGGCATCGCCTTGCTGGCTTTGCTGCTGTTTTCGTCCGCCGCCCTGCGCACACGCTTAGGCCTGCTGGCAGCACAGGCGCCGTCGCCGCAGAACCCGCAGGCCTGGGTGGAGCGCGTCGCCCAGGTGGCGCAGCCGTTGTCACGTCTGTCCCTGCCGGAAGATGGCTGGGATCGTTCGCCGCTGCGCACCCGCTTCATGAATGCGGGCTGGCGCGGCGCCTCGGCGCCTTCGCTGTATTTCGCCACCAAGACCGTGCTGGCACTGGTGCTACCGGCCTTGCTGATGCTGGCCGCGGCAACGCTATGGCAGCTACAGCTTTCGCGTGGCCTGTTTCCGCTGCTGCTGGCCGGTGCGGCGTTCGGCTACTACCTGCCGAATGTAGTGCTGGCGCGGCGCGCTGCGCATCGCTGCCGCGACATCTTCGAGAATTTTCCCGATGCGCTGGATCTGCTGACCGTCTGCGTGGAAGCGGGCCTGAGTCTGGAACGGGCGCTGGCCAAGGTGGCTGGCGAAATCCATATCAAGAGCGCGGCGCTGGCGCAGGAGCTGCAACTGGTGCTGATGGAAATGCGGGCCGGCTTCAGCAAAGAGAAAGCCTTGCGCAATCTGGCCTTGCGTAGCGGAGTGGAAGATGTGGATACGCTGGTGGCCATGCTGATCCAGTCCGAACGCTTCGGCACCAGCATGGGCGAGTCGCTGCGCGTGCATTCGGAAAATCTGCGTGCCAAACGCAGTGTGATCGCGGAGGAAGCGGCGGCCAAGATCGCGCTGAAGCTGTTGTTCCCGCTGGTGTTCTGTATCTTCCCCACACTGATGCTGGTGCTGATCGGACCAGCGGGGATACAGGTGTATCACATGCTGCCTGCCATGCTGGGCAAATAAAAAAACCGTCCGCTTGGGGGAAACCAGGCGGACGGTGAAAAACACACCCATGTGTTTACTGCTGCGGACTACCGCATTCCTTACGATCAGCGGTCTACTGCCAGCTGATACTGCCCATACCTTTGGTCGTGGCGCTACGCTGGGCCGGGTTGCCATACACGGTGGCCGAGCCCAGTCCCGTTAATCTCATGGCCGCGCTATTTTTGGCATACACGGAAGCGCTGCCCAGACCCGTCAGATTGACATCGACGGTATCAGCGCGCAGCTTCTGCGCATCGAGTCCACCCACGCCGCCCAGGCTCACATGCAGTAGCCGGGTCTGGCCGCTCATTTCGATATGCCCGGCACCGTGCAGATCGAGCTCCACGTTGTCGCTGTTGCCTGCATTGACGTTCATGCTGCCGACGCCACCGAGCCGCACGTTGACGTTGCGGTACTGCGAGTTGACGTTGACGGCGCCCGCACCTTCCAGTGCGAGCCGCAGGCTGTCGCCGCTAAAGCCTCTGACTTCGGCGGCACCCACGCCGCCGGAAGTGAGTTGACGCAGATTCGGCAGCGTCAACTCGGCGCGCAGCTCGCGGTTATGACCGAAACTGATGCTGCGCTGTTTTACTGTGCCGATGCGCAGCGTGTCACCGCTTTGCTCCACCGTCACTTTTTTCAGCGCGTCAGCCTCTCCGTATAGAGTCAGCGACGCGACTGGTCCTTGTTTGAGTTTCAGGTTGATCACGCCATCGAGATCAACGTTGACGGTCCGTGCATCGACGCTGCGGTTCTCGCTGCTGACGTCGGCCGCTTGCGCTACGTGTGCGCCGCTGCCGATCAGAGTGGCCAGCATGGCGGCCTGCAGAATTTTTTTCATCTTATGCTCCGTCGTGGTGGTGATGGTAGGCGGCTTAGATGGCAGCTTTTTCTGCAGCGCTCAGACGTTTGGCCGTTACGTGTACCACTTGCATGGTGGCGGTGTCTGCTTTGGCCGCGACGACTTGTTCAGGTACGGCGGCAGTGGCGAACGAGGTAGCACCAGCGATCACGAGTGCGGCGAGGAAGATGGCTTCCATGTTTTTTGCGATGTTCATTTTCAGCTCCTTGGTGGTGGGTTGAACTACGTTTTGTCTTGCGATGAGTGAACTATAAACAAGCACCTGCGGCGCTTCCATCGGCATGTGACGAACTGCAAAAAACAGGGAGCAGAATGCGGAAAAACGGCGCGAAAGGGCCGTATGAGTCTAGTGCTGGATGCCGTTGCAGGCATGTGGCGCCGGCTGGCGCGCGGAGGAACGGGTGTTGCCCTGCACAGGTGTGGCGGGCGTGTAGGTCTGCAATGCACGCGCTTCTTGCTGATTCAGATGGCGGTTAGGCAGTTCGAAGAGTTTGCGCTGCTCTGGCCGGATAATAGCGCGCATATTGCGGGTGGATACATGTTCGCGCAGGTGACGATCGAGTTCACCGTTGCAGTAGAGAATCTTCATGCCTGTGCTGAGCGCCTGTTGCAGTTCCTTGCGCTGGGGCGCGACATAGAAGAACAGATCGTTGGGATAGTGCAGCATCAGCTTGGACTCGAGCAGGATGCCATCTTCCAGACCGATCTGGCGGAATTCGCTGCCCACTTCGTAGATGGCGCGCGTGAGCAGATCGAAACGCTTTTGTGCCAGCAACTCGAACAGTAGGGCAGTATCGTCCCTGACCACCTGTAACGCGGCGTCGGCCATGATGTCGCTGTCGGGCCAGTCGTTGCCGCTGCCGATGGCAAGCTGGCCCAGTTGCTGCAGGCTACGCACTTTGCCTACCTTGGCCAGCCCTTGCTGGCTGGCCATGAAGACGCGGTAACCGTTGCCACCAAGATAGAGCGGCATAGGCACTAGCGCCAGTTCCCGGCTGGCTCTGCCGCCGGCCGAGGTCGCAATCACATCGCAATAAGGCTGCATGTTCACACCGTAGCGCACGCGTGCGTCGCTGCTTACGCTGGCAGGAAAATCGCAGCTCTTGATGGTGTAAGGCTTGCCGGCTGCCTGCAGGGCTTTTTCAAGCAGCTCCTTGCGGTAGGTAATGACGGGATTATCCGTTTCGCCTGCGCGTTCCATGCGTACCAGCATAGGGCTGTCTTCGGCCCGGCTGGGGGCGAGATGCAGCGCGATCAGGCTGGCAGCAAGATAGCTCAAGCCGCGGCGATACAGCGGCAGGGACGTGCGCGGGGCAGTAGCAGTCGGGCTCAAGCTTTCAATTCCGAAGTAACAATTTCCTTGGGGAAATATGATTGTGCATCGAAACCGCGCTGAGTGAAATATCAAAATCAACATATTGTATTTTCAATCACCGGCTCGCAGGTATCCGCGCGTAGCTGGGGCCAAGCACGGGCGGCTGACGACGCAGCCGTCCGCCCAGACAGTACGGGGTGTAGCGTCTGGGCTAAGAGGTTGGCGCCGCGTCGCGCACGCGGGCACGCTACTTAAGGTGCGCCGGTGCTGCTGCGTATCAGCTCGATGTAGAAATTGATCAGGCCGCCATAATCGGCAATGCTGATGCGCTCGTCCGTGCCGTGCACGCGTGGCACATCCTGCGGTGTGTAGTGCACCGGCAGGAAGCGGAAGGCCGCACCGCTGATGCGGCCGTAGTAGCGGCTATCCGTCGCGCCCACCACCAGCCCCGGTGTCACCACCGCCGCCGGTTCCACCTTGCGCGCAGCTTCCGCAATCAGGCGGAAGCCGGGCGAGCTCTGGTCGGCCACGGCGCTGGCAGCGACGCCTTCGCCGTCGTAACTGCGGATGTCGATGGCCGGATCGTCGATCGCACCACGCGCATGGGCCAGCACGCTGGCGGGCGTGTCGCCCGGTGCCAGCCGGAAGTTGACAATCGCGCGCGCCTCGGACGGCAGCACGTTCTCCTTCACGCCGCCGCTGATCATGGTGGGCGCCGTGGTGGTTCGGATCAGCGCATTGGTGGCCGGTGCACCTTCGAGCTGGCGCAGCAGCAGTGGTTCCAGCAGCCAGCTATTGGCGATCACCACGCGGCTGGCCAGCGGCAGTGCCGGCGCCATGGCGCGGATGCCGGCGCCACCGGGGCCGGCCAGCGTGGCCGGCATGGGCTGCGCCTGCAGCTTGGCCACGGCACGGCTGACCCGTCCCACTGCCGTCATTGCCGGCGGCATGGAAGAATGGCCGCCATCGGCCTTGGCCGTCAGGGCCAAACTGAGCATACCTTTCTCCGCCAGCCCGATCTGCGCGATCGGGCGCTGGGCACCAGCAATAAAGCCATCGATGATGACCAGCCCTTCATCGAGCGAGAACCACGGCTTGATGCGGCGCTGCTCGAGCAGCGCGGCGATCTTGGCCGCACCCTGCACGCCGCCGATTTCTTCGTCGTGGCCGAACGCGATCAGGATGGTACGGCGCGGCTGGTAGCCTTGCGCCAGCAAGTGCTCCACGCCTTCCAGCGTGGCCATTACGCCGTGCTTCATATCCATGGTGCCGCGGCCCCACACATAGCCATCCGCGATATCACCACTGAACGGCGCGTGCTGCCACTTGCCCTCCGTGCCCGGTTCTACCGGCACGGTATCCATGTGCGCTGTCAGCAGCAGCGGCGGCAGGCTGGCATCGCTGCCCTGCCAGGTGTACAGCAGGCTGGCTTCGCTGATCACTTCGCGCGTCAGGCGCGCATGAGTGAGCGGGAAGCTGCTGGCCAGTAGCTGGTGGAAAGCCGGGAAGGGGTTGGCGATGGCGCCCGCCTCCGGCCCGTGCGAGACGGTGGGCATACGGATGGCGGTAGCCAGCCGTGCCACGGCTTCGGTCAGATCGGCCGGCGCCGCAGGTGCTTTGCCGTCGCTGGCCGGCAGCGCCGGCAGGCGCAGCGTGTTGACCAGCAGGCTGCCGCCCAGCAGCAGTACGCCTACGGACAGCGCCTTGCCTGCCTTGCCCAGTAGTGTGGTTTTTTGCATTGCTATATCTCCCCGAGCTTACAGATCGCCACGCAGTTCCAGCGCGACTACGCGCGGCTTGCTGACGTAGGCATAGGGCGAGCCCGTCGCAGCGCCCAGCGTACTGATGGAGACATATTGCTTGTTACTCAGGTTGTTGGCAATCAGCGCTACGCCCCAGTGACCGGAAGCGGCCGTCCAGCCCAGTCGCAGATCGATTTTTTCACGCGGCTTGCCGGCGCCTACATCATTGCTGAACAGGCAGGTGCCCAGTTTGCGGGTGTCGTCGTTGCAGCGCTTGTTGCCCATGTAGCCGTACTGCAGGCTGAAATCGGCTTTGCCGCTGAGTACCGGCCAGCGTGCCGCAACGCCTGCTGCGGCGCTGAGGAAGGGCGCGCCTGCGGGCTGGCCGTCCAGCGTGACGCCGGTGGGCGCGAGGTAGTGGTCGTAGGTCTGGTCGAGGTATTCGAGCGAACCGGTCAGGCGCCAGATGCGGTCGATTTTCCACTGCGCTTCCAGATCGATGCCGGTGGCCTTCTGGTCGCTATTCACCACCTGATAGCTGGGGATGCCGCTCGTAGCGCTGGCTGGCACCAGCGTCAGGCTTTGCAGGTTGGTGAATTTGTAGCGGAATACGGAAGCGCCGTAGGTCAGGCCGATGGCCTTGAGCTGACCCTTGATACCCAGTTCCAGATTGGTTACCAGTTCTTCGTCGTAGTGGCCGTTGACGCCCACTGCATCGAAGCCGCCCGCCTGATAGCCTTTGCTCCATGAAGCGAACAGCATGGTGTCGGCGTTCAGGTGGTGATCGAGCACCACGCGCGGACTGAAGTTGTTCCAGCTGCGCGAAGAAGCGTAGGGCGCGCTGGTCGAACCGGGGTTGTTGAATTCCACATTGCTGCTGGTGACTTTTTGCAGCAGGGCGGCCTGCTGTGCCGTGAGCTGCTTGAGTGCTACCAGCGTGTTGAAGAAGTTTAGCTGCTTGAGCGCGGCCAGTTGCGCATCAAGCGTTGCGGCCGTACGCACGGGGTTGTACCAGCTAAAGGACTTCTGGTCATGCGTGTAGCGCCCGCCCAGCGTCAGATTGGTGCTGGGCGTGGCGTGCCAGATCACGTCGCCGTAGATGGCGTAGGCGCGGTAATCGCCACGGTCGATCACGGCCTCGCGCCATGGCTGGCCCATCAGGCTGAAGCCTTGCAGCGTGCTGTTGCCGGTGGCCTTGCCCACGCCTTGTGCCAGCTGGGTCAGGGTGGCATACGGTGCCAGACCGGAAGCGGCCTTGATGATGGTGTCGAGCGAGGTGGTGGTGGCATCCACGCTTTCCGTTTCAGTGGCGCGTTCGCGGAAAGCGCTGATGCCGCTGACCCAGTCCAGCGCGCCGCTCTGGCCACTGAGCTTGAATTCCTGCTGCCATGTCGCGTTGCTTTCCACATTGCCCGTGGCAAGGTAGGCGGCCGGATTGGCCGATGCATCGTTGTCCTGCCAGTTTTGCGAATTGAAATGGCGGTAGGCCGTGGTGCTGCTCAGGGTGGCAAATGAGAGCGGATGCTCGATGCGCAGATTGACGCCATCGAAGGTACGCGACT
Source organism: Pseudoduganella danionis (assembly GCF_009720775.1). GTDB lineage: Bacteria > Pseudomonadota > Gammaproteobacteria > Burkholderiales > Burkholderiaceae_D > Rugamonas > Rugamonas danionis. The sequence continues at coordinate 85,775 of NZ_WNKW01000004.1, read as the reverse complement.
GCATATTCGGCGTGGCATCGTTGATCAGCGGCTGCTTGAGCGGATCAGTCCACGTAGTGGGCGCGCCGAAGTTGATCTTGCCGCCAGTGACCGAGAATACGGCCGGTCCCGCTTCACGCATCACTTCATGCTCGAAGCCCAGGATGGCGCTGCTGCCGTTGCCCTGCCAGCGCACTGCGGCGCGCAGACCACGGTCGCCGGAGTCGCCCATGTGGCTGACGTTCCACTGGTTGTAGGCCCAGCCACGGTCCTGCTGGCTGATGGCGGAAACCCGCAGTGCCACAGCATCGCTGAGCGGCGTGTTGACCAACGCTTCCACGTGCTGGCTGCCGTAGCTGCCCAGCCGTACCAGTCCGCTCGCTTCGGTACGGTTGACGGGTTCGTTGGTGACGATGGAAATGGCGCCGGCCGCCGCGTTGCGGCCGAATAGCGTGCCTTGCGGGCCTTTCAGTACTTCGATGCGTTTCACGTCATTGAAGTTGAGCATGGAGCCGCCCGTCTTGCCCGTGTACACGCCGTCCGTGTAGATGCCCACAGGTGAATCCGTACCGATGCCGAAATCTTCCGTGCCTACGCCGCGCAGGAACACGGAAGGGCGGGTCGATTGTGCCGTATCGATGGCGAGGCCGGGCACAAACGCGTCGATGTCAGCCAGGCTGGCGGCGCCCTGATCTTTCAGGGCCGCACCGGACATGGTCTGGACGGAAATCGGTACGTTCTGAATCTGCTGGCTACGGCTCTGTGCCGTCACCACCACCACCTGGGTATCCTGACCAAAAGCGGCGGGTGCCGCCATGCTGGCCAGCGCCAGACTGACTGCGCTGGTACAGACCTGCGCGCGTTGCTGTTTCAAGTTCACTGCAATCTCCCGTTTATCAGTTCTTCATCACGCCGGCACTTGCCCGCTGAGGCCGATTCTAGGATTTGCCATCTGATTAAAATAGGTGCAATATCGCCATAATGATGACTGATGCCGCCACCACTGCCGCGCCTTTGCACGTCGAAGTGCTGTCTTTGCCCGAGGCCATGCCGGGAACCGTGTTCAGCGCCATCGACGTGTTGCAACTGGCCGCGCTCGTGTTGAAGTTGCGTAATCGCCACGCCGGACCGGCGCTGACGTGGTCGGTCTGGCTGCCGCACGGCAGTGCCGCGATGCTGACGCCTGCCGCACTGGCGCAACTGTCGAGCGAACCGCCCTTGCTGGCACCGGTGCCGGAGCGCACGCTGCTGGTGGTGCCGGCCGTGTATGCGGCCAACGCGCTGGAATTGCCAGCGCTGGCGCAGAAATATCCCGATGTGCTGGCACGCATAAGCAGTCATGTGCAGCGCGGCGGTGCGCTGGCTGTGTGTGCTACCGGGCTGATCTTCGCCGCCGAGACAGGGCTGCTGCAGCAGGCGCGGCTCGATGCACACTGGGCCTTCAAGTCCTTCTTCATGCGTATCGTGCCGCAGGCTGATTTTTCGGCCAGCGAAGCGATCAGCGTGAATGGCCGGCTGTATAGCTGCGTGGTACCGCCGTCGCAGAGCGAAATGCTGATCCGCGTGCTGCATGACTGCTTCGATGAAGAAGTGGCGCAGAGCTGTGCGCGCCTGCTGCTGTTCCAGCCCGAGCGCCAGCAGATGCACAGCCAGCAACTGACGCAGCAATGGCTGTCGCGCACGGCCGATAGTCCCGTGTACCGCGCCAAGCAGTGGCTGGAGATGCATGTGGAGCAGCCATATGACCTGCCGCAACTGGCAGCCGTCGCCTCGGCCAGCGAGCGTACGCTGCTACGCCACTTTCAAAGTGTGCTGGGGATGACGCCGCTGGAGTTTTTGCATGAGCTGCGTATCCAGCGCGCCAAGGTGATGCTGGAAATCAGCATCAACAGCCTGCAGACCATTGCCCATGCCTGCGGCTATGCGAATGCCAGTACCTTCAGCAAGCTGTTTCGCCGGTCCATGGGCATGAGTCCCGGCGAATACCGCAAGCTGCATACCTTGCGTACCAAGCGCTCGCACTGGCGCATGGAAGAATAGTGCTGGCGTTTATTTGAGCCGGGTTTTCAGCTCTTCTGCGGCCTGATGCAGCGCACTACGGGTGGCAGCAACATCCGACAGCACATTGAGCAAGCCGAAGTCGTGGATCATGCCGTTGTAGCGGGTAGCGACCACCGGCACACCCGCAGCATCAAGCTTGCGGGCATAGGCTTCGCCCTCGTCGCGCAGCACATCCTTCTCGGCCGTGATAACCAGTGCCGGTGGCAGGCCTTTGAGCTGGGCCGGTGTGGCCAGCAACGGTGCGGCGTAGATCTCGCGGCGCTGGCTGGCGTCCGTGGTGTAGGCATCCCAGAACCATTTCATCATGGGACGGGTCAGGAAATAGCCCTGTTCGAATTCATCATAGGATGCATTTTCAAAGCTGGCGTTGGTGACAGGCCAGAGCAGCACTTGCGAGCGGATTTGCGGGCCGCCTTGATCCTTTGCCATCAGCGCTGTGACGGTCGCCATATTGCCGCCTACGCTATTGCCGACCACGGCCAGACGTTGGCCGTCCACGCCGATTTCCGCGCCATGTTCGGCCACCCATTTGGTAGCGCCATAGATCTCCTTGATGGCGACCGGATAGCGTGCTTCCGGCGCAGCGGTGTAATCGACGAAGACCGCTACAGCGCCCGAGTCGGCGACCAGATCGCGTACCAGGCGTTCATGAGTAGGGAAGTCGCCCAGTATCCAGCCGCCACCGTGCACGAACATGAATACGGGCAGCACGCCTTGCGCCCCATGCGGTCGCACGATATGCAGTTTGAGCGCCTTGCCGTCCACGCTGATGGTCTTTTCGCTGACCTCAGCAGGTGGCAGGGCGGCACCGGCTTGCGCTCCAACCAGAACCTGGCGCGCAGCAACGGGGCTGAGAGTTTCCAGTGGCTGGCCGCCGCTATGGGCCAGTACGTCGAGGAAGGCCTGAGTATGCTGTTCCACGCCCGGAGCGCCGGCGGCCATGCCGAGTTGCGTGCTGAATGCCAGTGCCAGAGCGGCGATGAGTTTTGGAGTGCGTTGCATGATGTTGTCCTTGTGCGATGTTGATAGTCGACTATTAAATAGCGTGCTATATAAATGGTTTAAAAAAACGGCACTTAAGCGGTTCCGCCGCATGATGGCGGAGCTGTAGGGCCGGCCTTGCTTGGGCATATTGCTGAGGCCCGGTAGCTTGTTAGGCTGCGGAACTGAGCAAGTTGCGACTGGATGGAATAATAGATCGCACGCTATTTAATAGCAAGCTAAATTTAATGAAAAGCTGAAAATATTTTTATATCGCCAAGTCTGAGCCGGCTTGAGGCCGGGCCGACACGAAGACAGCATCGAGCAGTCCGCACAGCAGGCCCAGTGCATGGGCTTGCCACATGACGTGCACGCCTTGCGGCAGCGTGCTGCTGCCGCTCAAGCCGAGCGCTTCGGCAGCGGTTTTCAGCACCAGCATGGCTGCTCCCAGTACCAGCCAGCGGCGTGGCAGGCGCTGCTGGCGCCAGAATGCTGTCAGTGTCATGGTGACGAGCAATACATCGAGCGCGGACAGGCCGCGGTATTCCTGCAGTGCAGGCAAACCCAGCAGCAGTGCCAGCGCGACCACTGCGGCGGACCAGCCCAGCGTCCGGCACAGGCGCCGGGTGCCGATTAGCGGTTCCAGCACCGCGCCGCACAGCAGCAGTACGCCGGTATCGATCAGCGCATGCCATGCCGAGTAATGCACGAGGTGGCCACTCCACAGCCGCCACCACTGGCCGGACAGGATGGCCTGCCGGTCGTAGGCTAGCAGTTCGATCAACTCGGGCGGGGCATACACCAGTACCAGCGCGGCCAGTGCCAGCGCGGCGCTGGCGCTAGGCCACTTAGCGGGCGCGGCGGCGCTGACCATAGTACAGAGCGGCCAGTGCGGCAGCCAGTGCCAGCAGGCTCCAGTCAGCGGCGCCGCCGCCGTGGTAGCCTTCTTTGTTGCTCACCTGAATAGTGCTGTCGGATTTCAGCCGCTCGCGGAAACTGTCGAGTTCCGTCTGCAGATTGGGGATCAGCTGATCGACGGCCTGGTTGTAGCCATCGATCTGGGCCGCGCGCGATTTCTCGCTGAAGCCGGCCATGGTGGCATTGCCGCCCACACGGCTGGTGCCCGGTGCGCGGAACAGCAGTTTGCGGCTCTTCACATCGAACACGGAGGCATCGAGCATGGTCTGGATATCGTACTGATTACCGTTGATGACGTAGGCACCGATGATGGTCCAGTAAAGCAGCGACAGGCGGTTGCTATCATTGAACTGCACCTGATCGTAGGACAGCAGCGTGATCACTTCCACGTTGAACATGCGCGCCACCTGATCCAGATTATCGAAGCCGCCGCGCGCCTGCATATAGGCCGACGGGATGATTTCTATGCTGCCGATGTAAGCATGTTTGGAGAACGAAGCTTTGACCCGCTCGAGCAGCTTCATCTTCTGCTGTTCCGAAGGCCCGTTGCCCCAGCCGCCACCCGGCACGAAAGCGATGCCTACCCGCACCGGCGGGCGCAGCTGGGTCACGCCAGGCACCATGGCAGTGGGCTGCTTGGCATTGGGATAAAGGTAATCGACCACGCTGCCGTTCTGCTGCACGCGGTGGCCGGAGCCCCAGAAGGCGCAGCCCGATAAACTGGTGACGAGCAGCGCGATCAGCACGCCTTTGATGAATTGCATGTTTAAACTCCTGCTGAGGCTGTAATGAGGACTGAGGTGTAGCAGACGCATGCCTGCGCTGGCCCGAGCTAGACTCGGCACCTATGCAAGTCCGAAAGCAAGCAAGCCTATCAGATCAGGCTGGAACGAAATACGTACATTCTCACGCGGCCGGAATTTCTTGAGGGGTAGCGTGTGCTGCTACCGGAGAGGCGACCGTGTGCGCCTTCCTGCGGGTTAGCGGCCAGTGCGCAGGTACTCGGGAAGAGGGCTGGCGGAAAGCGCGTCCGGATTCTGCTGCAGCAGTATCTGCTGATGCAGGGTTGCCAGCATTTGCGCTTGCTCGCTAGCGGAAAGCGGATCGCGCCCTGTGCGCTCGGGTTCCAGCGTCGCCAGCAGATCGCGTGTGCTGTGCTTGCCCAGCGGCGTGGTGTGGTCGTCCTGCAGCTTGCCCAGCGAGTAGCGCAAAGTGCGGGTCGACTGGCTGGCCTGCATATCGAGCGTGGCTTTGGCCAGCACACCCTTGCTATAGGCGATCTCGGTAGTGCTGGAAGCGGCATCGTCTATCGTCACATAGTTGTAGTTCTGCGAATTAGGCGACAGATCCAGTGCCAGTCTGGCATCGGCCTTGATGGGCGCATGGTAGCGTGCCTTGAGATGCGAGCTTTGTTCTTGCGAGATGCTGCGATCGAGTTGCGAGCTGCCGCTGATGCTGGTCTTCTGCGCCAGCTCGTAGGCAAAGCTATCCTTCTCCGTACTGCGGGCAGGATTGGGAAACTCCTCGGTCTGTGCGAACGACGCATTGAAGTCGGCCAGCCCTGTCGTCAGTGCATGGTCCTGCTGGTTCAGCGCGTTGGCTTGCTGTGCCACGAGGCGGCTGCCGTAATCGCTGTTGAGGGCGCTGAAGCCTTGTTTAAACATGCCGATGATGGCGCCACGGCCCTGACCGCGCGTGGCGGCCTGATCGACCTGCTGCAGATAATGTTCGAGCGCGCCCGCCTGCTGTTCCTTGCTGCCCCAGCTAGCCGGTTTGCTCAGATCGACGGCGATGTTGGCCACGCCCGCAGGGCCGCTGAAACTCAGGCTGCGCCCCATGCTATCGGCATGAAATTCCAGCCGCTGGGTATCCTTGGCATCGATCTTGATCTGGCCTTTCAGGTCCACTGAAGCCAGCACATTGCTATCGAACTGGGTGAGTCCGGCAAGGTCGATGCGGGGCGGGTTCTCGGTCAGGCCATCGATGGATTTCTGGAACGCTTCGGATAACTTGCCCAGTGCTTTACGCTCCACTTCATTGAGCTTGCCACTGCTGTGCGCCTCGACGGCGATGCTGCCATCGCTGGCATCGAGTTTCAAGTCCACCTTGATGCCGCTGGTGGTAGTGATGCTTAGGCTGATCTGGTTGTCACCCACCCCGTGCTGGGATATTTTCGCGGGTGACACCTGCAAGGCATAAGTGTCGGACGCCGCCCCTGCCGGCAGTTGCTGCACGGACTGGGAAAAGTCGGCGCCATCGTAGGCAACCTGTTTGAGTAGCTCACTACCAAGTCCGCTCAGGCGGGTGGAGAGTTCGTCATTGCCCATATTGCGGGCCATCAGCGTGGCCGAGGTGCTGTGCGTGCGGTTCTCCCAGACCAGTGCTCTGGAGCTGGCTTCGCCTTGTTCGCCCAGACGCACCACCGTCGAGCTGGCCGCGCCGGAGACCGGAGCTGCGCTGGTAGTGGTAGTGCGGCTGGTGTTCGTCACAGCCGGCGCTGATGGCGCGGCGACGGGAGCGAGCGCGGCGATGGTAGACATGGGATAGCGGCCTGTACGTGGTTCCGAAGCGAAGTGCATTTTTACCAAGATGGCGGATTTGGCAAAAAGACGCTCGTGTTCTATTTACGTCAGGACGCGGTGATACTTTAGAAAAATACAATGCAACTTGCACTAGCTTAAATCGTGCGCTAGCGATTTCCCGGCCGGGAAAACAAAAAGCCCAGCCGGTGAGGGCTGGGCTTTCTTGACATGCTGGTGCCGACTGCCGGTTTCGAACTGGCCACCTGATGATTACAAATTAGTAAAGAAAACTGTATGTCTTTGATTATTAGACGACTCGTACCGTAAACACGCGAAGTTAAAAGTATTTTAAAATCAGTAACTTACCGTAGTTTTCCAAAAATGACGATAACCGATTACTGTACTGAATTTGTGCATCCACTGTCAAACAGCCTGAGCGATCGCACGCTAGACCACGACACTTTTGCGCCGTGGCGAATTCCTCCAGGTGCCTACGATCTATTAGGCTTCCCTTTGGTAGGTAAACGATTGCGCTCAGTTACAGTGGTTGCGGGGTGAGTCTTCACAAAGTGCTCGGTGACAAATTTTCCAGTCACAGCACTGCGATGGTTTGTGATGACGCGTGGTGATTTTTTGTTCATTCTGAAAGCCTCAAAAAAAGAACTTCGTGAGGGAGCGGCGTGGCCGCTCCCCGCTGTTTGCTTAGCTACGTGCGGATCGGCAGTGTTCACGTACGGTCTCAAACTTCCCTTTGCGGAAACGTTTGTACGTGTTCACATGCACGGACTTGGGATAGTGACAAGATTTCATCGCAATCCTCCCTTCGTGATGTATTGATCTCAATCACGACTTGACGCTTGCAAAACAGCGGTTTCCAGACTAAACTTCCGCTGCTCTCGACGAGCAAGCATTTCAAGAGAAAACTAGAGATCGATTTAGTTTCCTTTTACCTGAGCACCTTTGGAGTCCCCACTCCTTAGGTGCTTTTTACTTCCCTGATTCATATAATCTCAGCTGGTATTCTGCAGCGCAGACGGATACTCCACATATTTCCGCAGCCCTGGCAGCAGTCATACCCTGGACCAGATGTTTAGGCACTAGCAGTTCGCCCTGAAAACATTTTGCTTGCCATTCGGGGTCCTCACAGGTGTCCAATTTCCCACCAAAATGGCGGTGCAGCGTCGTAGACCGGGCGTGCATCAAGTAGTGCCCAATTTCGTGGGCCACCGTCCCCCTGTCCCGGCCTGCGCCTTGATACGCCAGCTCGTACACGTCGTCTCTAATTTTGATCGTGACGTGCTCCCCTTCTCTTTCAGTCAATCCATGGGATGACCCAAGTACATCAGCTTCAACGACCTCGAATGAGTAGTGTCGATCAAGCTGAGGAAGAAGTAGCTCTGCCACCTCCAAGATAGGAAACCTCAAATCCTGCTCGAACCCAAAGGTCTTCCTCAGGTTCAGAGCCAGCTCGCGAATTGCTGATCGCTTAATCGGTGTCGCTTTGAAGCTGTGCATTATTCATCCTTCACTCGATTTCGAACTGCATCCATAGTCTTCCTTAATGCATCCAACTCTGCTTGATTCAGTTGGTCAAACTGCCGTGCGAAAGCCACTGCAACTCCTCTGGCCGCGTGATCCATCTTATCCAAGTCAATAGTTACTGACCGCTGCGACTCATCAACTGCCTTTCGCATCTCCAAAATCTTCACTTGTGGCAATGCATAGAATCGCTCGACAGACTTTTGCATTTCTATGGGAATGCTTTTTTTTCCGGATTCTACCGCCGATAAAAATGCGGGTGAAACACCCAAATTCTGGGCCATGTCTTTCAGTAACTCCGTGTGTGAGTGCCTCAAGTCCCGCAAAAATCTCCCAAATTCCGTAATCATATATACCCCCTCAGGTTTAGCAGCCTCAGCCACGTAACCATCATAGGTTAACGAAATTATCCTGTCAAGGTTAATTATCCTCCAGTGGTTAATTATTTTAGTTGCTCGGAGAAAATTTGCCGGATGACGGCTTAATGATGGGCGAAAATCGATGCTCCCGCACCCACAGATTGGATTCTTCCTAGGGCTTCTCGATAGGTTAGCAGTGTGATGTTTCTTGTGGGAAGAATTAGCCTCACGTAGTATACCGCATGCTTCCATCGTAAAAAAACTTAACAAGGGAACAACATGTCGGACAGTCTTGATCACCATTGGGCTAAACTACTTGCGTCCGGTCGCCGAAAGAAGGAAGGTGAAGTAAGCACCTCCAGCACGGATGCTGACGAGACTCGCACTGAGATTGAACGAGACTATGATCGAATTTTGTTCTCAACGCCGGTGCGTCGCTTGGCCGACAAAACTCAAGTTTTTCCGCTTGAAAAAAATGATAGTGTAAGAACAAGATTGACACATTCGCATGAGGTTTCCAATCTTGCGAGGAGTATCGGAACTGCCCTTGCGTTCAAGCACAAGATTGCCGGAGACAACGACAACGCCAAGAGGAATATTCCGGCCTTGCTGGCTGCTGTCGGGCTTGTCCATGACTTGGGTAATCCACCCTTCGGACACCAGGGGGAAGCCGCAATTCAAAGCTGGTTTAAGGACCGCAAAGCAAAAGTGCTGGACGATAGTAACCGTCCGTTGTCAGAACAGCAAAAGCAAGATTTTTTGAAATTTGAAGGAAACGCTCAGGCCTTTCGGTTAGTTGCTAGATTGCAACTATTGAATGACGATTTCGGTCTAGATCTTACTTACGCAACACTTTCGGCGATGATGAAGTATCCGACAAGTTCCATTGGCGTAAATCCAAAGGGAACCGTGGCTGCAACGAAAAAGCACGGATTTTTTTCGTCTGAACAAGCAATCGCAGCAGCAGTCCAGGAGCGTGTTGGATTAGCAATTGGACTGCGCCACCCTCTGGCATATGTCATGGAGGCTTGCGACGATATTGCGTATGTCGTTTTAGATGTCGAAGACGCTATAAAAAAAGGGCTAGCTTCATTCTCCGACCTCTGTGCTTACCTGGATCACCACGCGTCAAATGATCAACTGACTCGAGAAGTTGTGCAGCATAGTAAGGAGAAACATCAACAATACCGCATGGATGCGCCTTCTTTGTCACCCGCCGAACTCAATGATGTTTCCATGCAGCGCTTCCGTGTGTTTGCTATCGGGGCGCTGGTTCGAGCGGCCACAAGCACGTTTGTTAGCGCCACACACCATGCATCGTTCTTGGCGGGAACGCAACCCAAGAGCTTGATCGCATTAAGCGAAGGAGAGCAGCTTCGTAAAGCATTGAAGGACTTTGCTTTGAAACATGCTTACACGAATCGTGTGGTCTTAGAGTTAGAGCTTGATGGGTATAATGTGATCAGGGGGCTGATGGATATTTTCTGGGCGGCTATTACAGACGTTGAAGATTCTACTTGTTCCAAATCCCGGCGCCGACACCCGTTCACTCGCTATATCTACGGTCGTATTTCGGAGAATTATCGCCGCGTGTTCGAGTCGATTCAGCCAGGTAGGACATGCCGATACGATGAGTGCGTTTTACTTACGGACATGGTTTCAGGTATGACTGACTCATATGCCATGACGTTATACAAGGAGCTGGCGCCGATGAAGAAGCAATACGATGCTGAAATATCAAGAATTGCAAGTGAGAGATAGAAAAAAAGTTGCAAGTAGTGTCAGTCGCTTCCTCGAACATCAATCGAGAGAGCGCGATGATCTGCGTCGTACACTTGAGCACATTGCAAGCTGCTTAGAAGACGCCGTAATTTTTGGCGGAATGATTCGAGAATTTGCACTTGGTAATACAAGAAGTTTCAACTCTGATATTGATATTGTATCGAGAGCGGGCAGAAACGATATCTTCGCAGCGATAAAAAATTATCACCCTAGCGTGAATAAATTTGGTGGTTATAGATTTATCGTAGGAAAACAGCTTTATGATATCTGGTCTTTTGACGATACGTGGGCTTTCAAGAATGGTCTAGTCGAAGGAAGTTCAATTCAGGATATATTCAAAACAACCTTTTTTAATTTAGATGCGGCTGTTTTTCATCTGGGGAAAAGACAACTATTTTGTTCTGAATCTTACATCGATTCCCTCCAACGCCGTGTGCTTGATCTTAATTTACAAGAAAATCCTAGTCCGTCTGGAATGGTTCGCAGAGCGATAAAGTTGGCCATTAGTAACGAATTAGCAGTAACACCGAGGTTGGGGGAATATATCGTTAATCACATTGATATGGTTAAGCTCGATGACGTTTCTAGCTCTTACGTAAGAAATCTTAGAGTTTTCTTATCCCAGCAACAGGATGGGAATTTTTCGTTTTCACCACAGGGTTGTTTGTTTTCACATGAATAAATATTTTAATTGATACGCCCCGTTCCTCTCCGTTGCGATAACTGCCTGAAGCGGATCGGTTTAATAGCTCAAACGTCATACAAGAAGTAGCCAATGAGTCTTTGGCCTCCAACTCGATCAAAAAACAATTCCCGTTTTAACAAAAATGAGTCGATCTGTCACTGATTGATATGTATTGGCAATCAGCGCCAGAATGCACGCGTATTAGAAAATATATACCATATGGCTTATGCAGCCAAGCTGGTCAAATAATCATAAAGGCAGAACATTAGTGAAAAAAAGACTGAAAATCTTGTTCGGGATGCTCTAGGAGCCAGTAAATACTATGAGCCAGAAAATGGCTTTAGCATAGAAGAGCAAAAGTCAGAAATTGCAAAAATAAGTACCCTACTGTTCGTTTGCGCGCTGAATTGACCTACTCCGTTTGACCCACCAGCCACTGCCTGGCGAACGCCGCGACCTTTTCGTAAGCCCCCTTAAAATCCCAATTGATAAGCTCCTCGTGGAGTTGCTTGAGGCTGCGTCTCTGCTTCCGGGATTTGGCCGTCACGGTCTTGAGCCAGCTGGAAAGCTGGAAGGCGTATGGATCGATGGCGCTGGCGGATTGGTGCTCCGCATAGGCGGACTCGGTGATTTCCGACAGCAGGTGGCGCCGGACGGTGTAGAGGGAGATGCCGAGCCTCTTGGCGATTTCCCTAAGCGGGACCTGGCCACGAAGGTGCCAGCGTCTGATTATTCCTGGTAATACCACGTCAATCACTCCGTTCCCCTACTCATTCTGATGAGTGGGATTGTGCGCTAAACGTGGGTCAATTTTCGATGCAAATTATGCGGAAAAGTGGGTGAGTGTTCGGTGCAAATCAACAGTGCGGGGCAATAAAATGTCCCGTCTCACATCATGGCGTAGATCACGCCGCAACGGCGCCGAGCGAGAGCTATTAATGCTTGGTTGTGTTGCTTGCCTTGGCTGAAGAGTACGGCGTTACACCAAAGATTTCTCCCATCCCCTTTCGCGAAGCCCAAACGGTTTCGTCACCGAGTATCACTTGCACTTTCACGGTTCCGTCTGGCGCCGTAGAACAAAAACTGAGAGGTATTCTCGATATCGTCGTTCATGGTATTCATTCCCCAAAGAATATGATTAAGGTGTGCATTCCCTACGCCGCATTCACTCAATCAGGTAACACAACGGTTACAAGGAGCATTTCTACATGCCCAGAACAAAAAAGGGTTACATGCCGAAGCGCGTAACCCTTTGAATTTGCTGCTGAATTCTGGTGCCGACTGCCGGTTTCGAACTGGCCACCTGATGATTACAAATCAACTGCTCTACCAAATGAGCTAAGTCGGCGAAACTTGTACGGGGCGAATTATACGCTATTTAATACGCGTAAGGGTGGGGCGGCCGCCCTTTTTGGGCGGCGTGCCATCGTCGTCCGGCGTGCCGGAAGGCGCGCTTTCCGTGGCCGGCGCAGGGCTGGGCGCGGGGGCCAGCGACAGCGTCGGCGCGCTATCTTCCTGCTCTTCTTCCGGCTCGGCGTCGGCCATGCCCAGCATCGCTTCGAAGGCCATGCCCTGACCGTTTTCGCTGGCGTAGATGGCGATCACATTGTTGACCGGTACGAAGATTTCACGCGACACACCGCCGAAACGGGCGTGGAAGCGGATCGCATCATTGTCCATCTTCAGGCCCGAAGTGGCGCCGAAGCTGATGTTGAGCACGATTTCGCCGTTTTTCACGTATTCCATTGGCACCGTGGTAGCACGGTCGACCTTGACGGCCAGATACGGCGTGTAGCCGCTATCGGTGCACCATTCGTAAATGGCGCGCAGCATATAGGGCTTGGTAGAAATTTCAGACATGGGTTTCCAGACTGCGATAAAACCCGGCGCGCCGCCAGACCGAGCCAGCAAACGCGCCGATAGACTTCAAGAACAGCGGTGCTGCGCTTAGCGGCGCATTACCTTTTCCGACGGGGTCAGCGCTTCGATATAGGCTGGGCGCGAGAAGATGCGCTCGGCGTACTTCATCAGCGGTGCCGCGGTTTTCGACAGTTCGATGCCGTAGTGGTCGAGGCGCCACAGCAGCGGGGCCACGGCTACGTCCAGCATGGAGAACTCGTCGCCCAGCATGTACTTGTTCTTCAGGAACAGCGGTGCCAGCGTGGTCAGGCGGTCGCGGATTTCAGCGCGGGCCTTGTCGTGGCTCTTGTCGTTGCCCTTGGCGCGCTCGCTTTCCAGCGTGTGCACGTGCACGAACAGTTCTTTTTCGAAGTTGAACAGCATCAGACGGGCACGCGCGCGCATCAGCGGGTCGGCCGGCATCAGTTGCGGGTGCGGGAAACGCTCGTCGATGTACTCGTTGATGATGTTCGATTCGTACAGAATCAGTTCACGTTCCACCAGAATCGGCACCTGACCATAAGGATTCATGGTCGAAATGTCTTCCGGCTTGTTGAACAGGTCAACGTCGCGCACTTCGAAGTCCATGCCTTTTTCAAACAGGACCAGACGGCAGCGTTGCGAAAATGGGCAGGTCGTACCCGAGTAGAGAACCATCATTTTTTATAGTTCCTTAGAAACAAAAAGGATGACGCCGCGAACGGCTCATCCTGAATCGATCGCCCGCCAGTGCGGGCATCGCAAAAACAAGCGCCGGCGAACCGGCGCTCTCGATTTGGTTTTACTTCACTTCTTTCCAGAAGGACGCGTTCAAACGCCATGCCAGGAAGGCGAACAAGGCCATGAACATGACCACCACGACACCGAGTTTCTTACGGGTAGCAGCAGCCGGTTCGGCCATCCACTCCATGTAACCGACCAGATCGCCGACAGCATTGTCGTAATCGATCTTGCTCAGTTTCCCTGGAGTAATTTGTTCGAAGCCATCGAACTGGTGCGTCATTTTACCGGCTTCGTGCGGATCCGGCACTTCCTTCATTTTAACCTTTTGTTCACCTTGCAGCTCCCACAGCACATGCGGCATCGCTGCATTGTTCAGAACCAGGTTGTTCCAGCCGGTCGGGCGGGTGTCATCCTTGTAGAACGTGCGCAGGTAGGTGTACAGGTAGTCGGCGCCGCTGCCGGCGTTCGATGCCTTGGCACGGGCGATCACCGACAGATCCGGTGGTACCACGCCGAACCATGCTTTCGCATCTTTGGCCTGCATGGTGGTGGTCATCATTTCGCCCACTTTTTCACCAGTAAACAACAGGTTAGCCTTGATCTGGTCTTCCGTCAGACCGAGGTCCTTGAGGCGGTTGTAACGCATCGAGGACGCATTATGGCAGTTCAGGCAGTAATTGACGAACAGTTTCGCGCCATTCTGCAGGGCAGCCATGTTGTTGGAACGGTCCGGGGCCTTGTCGAGAGCGACGCCGCCTTCGTTGGCCAGTGCCAGTGCCGGCACCAGAGCCAGCATGGCGAGCAGTTTTTTAGGGAAATTCATGTAATGTCCTTTTTATACTTTAGCCAAGTCGATCAGTGCGCGTGGAATACCACGCGGTCCGGCACTTTCTTGAACGTGCCCATGGCGCTCCACCAAGGCATGAACAGGAAGAAGCTAAAGTAGAGCAGCGTGCAGACTTGCGAAATAATTGTACGGCCTTCCGTTGGAGGCAGGGTACCCAGGTAGCCCAGCGTCAGGAAGCTCAGGAAGAACACGGCGTACACATATTTGTGCCAGCTTGGACGATAGCGGATCGATTTGACCGGCGATTTATCCAGCCAAGGCAGGAAGGCCAGAATCACCACCGAACCACCGAAGAACACCACGCCCCAGAATTTCGCATCGAGTACCTGTGGCAGCATGCCGACCACGGCCACCAGAGCGATCGCGGCGATCGCGGTCTTGGTGGTACGGGCCAGATTCGACTTCAGCCACACGAAGCTGACGTAGCCAGCGACGAAGAACATCAGTACCCACATGAAGTCTGCGGTCGTTGCACGCAGCACCGAGTAGAACGCCGTGAAGTACCAGGTAGGCGCAATGTGCAGCGGGGTTTTCAGCGAATCGCCCGGCAGGAAGTTGTTGTATTCCAGGAAATAACCGCCCATTTCCGGCGCGAAGAACACCACGGCGCTGAAGATGGTCAGGAAGATCGATACGCCGAACAGATCGTGCACGGTGTAGTAAGGGTGGGAAGGAATCGAATCCACTGGGTGGCCATCGGCGCCCAGGTTTTCTTTTACTTCGATACCGTCAGGGTTGCTCGAACCCACTTCGTGCAGTGCGATCAGGTGAGCTGCAACCAGACCCAGCAGAACCAGCGGAATCGCGATCACGTGGAAGGCGAAGAAGCGGTTCAGGGTAGCGTCGGACACCACGTAGTCACCACGGATCCACAGCGACAGGTCAGGGCCGATCAGAGGAATCGCACCGAACAGGTTGACGATCACCTGGGCGCCCCAGTACGACATCTGGCCCCATGGCAGCAGGTAGCCGAAGAACGCTTCGGCCATCAGGCACAGGAAGATGGCGAAACCGAACAGCCAGATCAGTTCACGGGGCTTGCGGTACGAGCCGTACAGCAGACCGCGCGTCATGTGCAGGTAGACGATGATGAAGAACGACGAAGCGCCGGTCGAGTGCATATAGCGCACCAGCCAGCCCCACGGTACTTCGCGCATGATGTATTCCACCGAAGCGAAGGCCAGCAGCGCGTCCGGTTTGTAGTGCATGGTCAGGAAGATACCGGTGACGATCTGCAGCACCAGTACCAGCATGGCCAGCGAGCCGAAGATGTACCAGAAGTTGAAGTTTTTAGGAGCGTAGTATTTGCCCCATTGGTCGTTCCACAGTTTGCTCAGCGGGAAGCGGTCATCGACCCAGCCCAGGGCTTTTTGTGCAGCCGGCGCGTCGGCCGGGAATTTGGTCTCTTTGAAAGCCGCCATGATTTATGCCTCGCCTTTCTCGTCTTTACCGATCACCAGCTTGGTGTCGCTCAGGAACATGTGACGCGGAACCTGCAGATTGTCCGGTGCCGGTTTGTTCTTGAACACGCGGCCAGCCATGTCGAAGGTCGAACCGTGGCATGGGCACAGGAAGCCGCCTTCCCAGTCGTCCGGCAGCGATGGCTGCGGGCCCGGGGTGAATTTCGACGATGGCGAGCAGCCCAGGTGGGTGCAGATACCGACGGCCACCAGAATTTCCGGTTTGCGCGAGCGGTGTTCATTGCGGGCATATTCCGGGGTGAATTCGTCCGGATTACGTTTCGATTCAGCGTCGGCCACTTTGCCGTCGGTGTTTTTCAGCGAGGCGATCATCTCAGGCGTACGCTTGATGATCCAGACCGGCTTACCGCGCCATTCTACGGTCTTCATTTCGCCCGGATTGAGGCTGCCAATATCCACTTCTACCGGTGCGCCGGCGGCCTTGGCGCGCTCGGACGGCTGGAACGTACTTACCAACGCGCCAGCGGTTGCCAGCCCCACTACACCACCCGCCGCGCCAGTAGCGACGAGCAATCCGCGTCGGCCGGAATCGACCTGCTTTTCGTTACTCATACAAACCCCAATCAGTCAAAGTGCGAACAAAATCCGAAACCGCATACACCAAAATCGGAAGCGAAAACTCCCTATACGGAGCTTCTTGCAACCTTAAATTATAGGGTAAGCAGATTTCGAACTAAAGAAAAAATCCTCCTCGGGCCCCGCATGTTGCTGCAGAATGCGCCGTTGTGCGCTTGAATTCTGCAGGGTGATGCCCTACTTGGGGGCGCACAAACGGTAGATATTGATGCAAGACAAATTTATAGCCTAAAACCGCACCAAAAAGCGCATCTGATAGCGGTGTTTTGAATCTGATTGAAAAAATAGTATGATCCAAGCGCGGTTTTGTTCACAATTGACCACACAGCGGGGATAAAGACTATGGCAATGATGCAGGAATTTAAAGAATTCGCGATGAAGGGCAACGTGGTCGATCTGGCCGTCGGTGTGATCATCGGCGGAGCTTTCGGCAAGATCGTGGACTCGCTGGTTGCCGATATCATCATGCCACCTATCGGTAAGCTGTTCGGCGGTCTGGACTTTGCCAACTACTACATCGGCCTCAACGGCCAGGCCTCGAATCTGAGTCTGGTGGAAGCCAAGAAACTGGGCGCCGTATTCGCTTACGGTAACTTCGCCACCATCCTGCTCAACTTCATCATTCTGGCGTTCGTGATCTTCCAGATGGTGCGGCTGATGAACAAGGCGCGCAACCTCAGCCACAAGCAGGCAGAAGAGGCCGCCGAGGCGGCACCAGCGCCGGTGCCCGAAGACATCGCCCTGCTGCGCGAAATCCGCGACTCCCTGAAAAAATAACCAGCTGCCGTCCGTGTGACGGCAAGGCCTACGGCGATGCGACGACTCTGGTTATTGTTTGCCCAAACGGTGACCGTGTTACTGGCACTGTATATGGTGTACACCGCCGTAGGACCGGAGCGGCGCCAGCCCGCACGTCCGCAGCAGATGGGCGATGCCGAGCATCCGGCCGTGATGCTGGAAGCGCGGCCGGCCAAGGCGCCGACTGCCGCCGCCGGTTCCTATCGCGCGGCCGCGGCACGCGCGATGCCGGCCGTGGTCAACATCCTGACCAGCAAGAAGCCCAAGCGCGGCAAGCATCCGCTGCTGCGCGATCCGTTCTTCAAGAAATTCTTTGGCGACCGCGACCATGACGGCGAGGCCGATGAAGACGAGTCCAGTCTTGGTTCGGGCGTGATCGTTTCGGCCGAAGGCTATATCCTCACCAACAACCATGTGGTGGAAGCGGCCGACGAAATCGAAGTGGTGCTGGCCGATGGGCGCAAAGCTGCGGCCAAGGTGGTGGGCACGGACCCGGAAACCGATCTGGCCGTCATCAAGATCAGCCTGGAAAAACTGCCCGTGATGGTGCTGGGGCAGGTGGAACAGGTACAGGTGGGCGATGTGGTGTTAGCAATCGGCAATCCGTTCGGCGTGGGCCAGACAGTGACCATGGGCATCATCTCCGCGCTGGGCCGCAACAATCTGCACATCAACCATTTCGAGAATTTCATACAGACGGACGCTGCCATCAACTTCGGTAATTCCGGTGGCGCGCTGATCGATACCAATGGCAATCTGCTCGGTATCAATTCCGCCATCTATTCGCAGACGGGCGGCTCGATAGGCATAGGTTTTGCCATTCCCGTTTCCACCGCCAAATCGGTGATGGAAGCCATCATCAAGAACGGGCAGGTAGTGCGTGGCTGGCTCGGCGTGGAGACGCAGGAAATTACGCCGGAACTGGCCAGCAGCTTCGGCCTCAAACGCCAGAGCGGCGCCATCATCGCCGGTGTGGTGAAGAATGGTCCGGCCGATCATGGCGGCGTGAAACCGGGCGATATCCTGCTGACCGTGAACGAGCAGGCGATTACCGATACCAACCAGATGCTGAACGTGATCGCCCAGTTGGTGCCGGGCGAAAAAGCCAGCCTCAAAGTGTTACGCAAGAATCAGGAAAGCACGCTCACCGTACAGGTGGGCAAGCGTCCCAGCAGCAAGCGATAAGGAAGCCCATGCATTTACGCGATCTCAAACATTTTCTGTCCGAACTGACCGAGAACAATAACCGGCCATGGTTCATCATGAACAAGCCCCGTTACGACATCCTGCGCGCGGAATTCCTGCAGGTTGTGACGGAGATGATTGCCGAACTCGGCAAATTCGATCCGGCCGTGAAGTTCTGCGATCCGAAGAAAGCCATGTTCCGCATCAACCGCGACGTGCGCTTTGCCCACGACAAAAGCCCGTACAAGACGCGCTTTTCGGCGGCAGTAGCGCCCAACGACATGCGCCGCCCGAGCAAGGCTGGTGGCCCGACCTACTACATGCAGATCGATGCTGCGGGCCGTCTGCTGTTCGGCGCCGGTGAATACATGCCGCCGCCACCGCGCCTGAAAGCGCTGCGCCAGCTGATGGTGGACGATGCGGCCGGTTTCACTAAAGTGTTGAAAAACAAGAAGTTGCGCGCGACTTTCGGCGATATCCAGAACGAAGGCAAGCTGCAGCGCCCGCCCAAAGGCTTCGATCCCGAGCACGAGCACATCGAGTACATCAAGCTCAAGAGTTTCTTCGTCTGGACTGAAATCGATCTGCCGCTGAACCAGCCGGAACTGCTGGTGCCCACGCTGGTCAGCGGGCTGAAAGATGCCTATCCGCTGGTGCAGTGGATGCGCACGGCGAAAGAGGAAGTTAGCGAGGAATAAGGGGTGGCGGGGCGCTCGCCCCGCCAGCGGCCAGCCGGCACGGCTGGCCTTGGCCTGAGTGTTGCCGGACTCGTGCCAGATTAGCGCTGTACGGCTTCGTCGCGCGGATCGCGCGCGAGCAGGCGCGCCACCATCACTTGCGGCTGGTCGCCATCGAACAGCACGCCGGCCACGGCATTGGTAATCGGCATGTCTACGCCGAGTTTGGCCGCCAGTTCGCGCACGGCCTTGGCACAAGGCACGCCTTCGGCCACATGTCCCAGCTCCTGCACGATCTGCTCGAGCGCCTTGCCCTGGGCCAGCCCCAGACCCACGCGACGGTTGCGCGACAGATCGCCCGTGCAGGTCAGGATCAGGTCGCCCATGCCGGTCAGGCCCATAAAGGTTTCCGTCTGCCCGCCCAGCGTGGTGCCCAGACGGGTGATTTCGGCCAGCCCGCGCGTAATCAGGGCGGCACGCGCATTCAGGCCCAGCCCCAGCCCGTCGGCCACGCCGGTAGCGATGGCCAGCACGTTCTTGACGGCGCCACCGACTTCCACGCCTGCCAGATCGGTACTCGAATAGACGCGCAGATTGCCGCCGTGCACAGTGGCCACCACGCGTTCGCGCAAAGCGGCGTCATTTGATGCAATGGTCAGGGCACAAGGCAGGCCGCGTGCCACTTCCTGCGCAAAAGAAGGACCGGACAGGGCGCCACCGGCCACGCTGTCGCCGAGTAGCTCGCGCACGATCTGGTGCGGCAGCAGGCCCGTCTCGTACTCGAAGCCTTTGCACAGCCACACCACATTCGGTATCGGGTAAGCCTTGAGTTGCGCCAGCAGGGGGCGCAGACCGGCCACGGGGCAGGCCGCAATCAGCAGGCTGTCAGGGTTGGCCACGTGGGCCAGCGCGGCAGCGAAATCGCCGCTGACCTTGAGGCCGGCAGGGAAGGGCTGATCGGGCAGGTAATCCTGGTTGACGCGCGCTGCGGCCATGGCGGCCATGGCAGCACTGTTGCGGCCCCACAGCAGCACATCGTGACGCTGGGCCAGCGCCATGGCAACGGCCGTGCCCCAGGCGCCAGCGCCCAGCACGGTGACCTGACGGACGCCCGTCGTTTGTTTAGTTGAATCTTGCATACTACCTCGTTGGCCAGACGGCGCACGCGCGCCGTGGCAACATTATATGCCCCAGACTTCGTTGCTCTTGACGTAACCGCTCAGGCCGTCACGATGACGCACCTTGATCCAGCCATTGGCGGCCGGTTCCAGTACTTCGAGCAGTACGCCTTTGTCGGCGCTGAAAGCAGGGCTGGCATTGTCCTCGGCCGTAGCGCGCACTTTGGCATTGGCCACGCGGACGATGACGTTGTGTTTGGCACTGAGGCCTTTGGCTTCAGTCCACGCCAGTTCGCCGTTCACATCGCGTACCTTGAGCCAGTCGCCATAGGCCAGCACCACTTCCAGTGGTGCGCCACGCGGCACGACATACAGCTTGCCGCCTTTGGACGACGGCGCGTCATACAGGATCACAGGGGCGGCACCCACGGTTTTGAAGTCGAACGCATGGCTGCTGGTCGCGGCCAGCATCAGGGATAGACTGATCAGAAAGCGGGGAAGGGTCATGGCATGCCTAGCAACGGATGGGAGCGCAGGTGCTCACTATCGGTATCGGGGGTGTTGCAGCTGCCGGACGGGCGTCCGGCAGCAGGAACCAGCCAGCTAAGACTTGCTTAGTGGGTGGTAGCGCCGTCAGCGCCTTCAGCTGGTGCAGCAGCAGCGGCTTCAGCCATTGCTTGCAGACGTTGCTGGTAGAACACTTCGAAGTTGATTTCGGCCAGATGTACTGGAGGGAAACCAGCGCGGGTGATCACGTCAGCGATGTTGGCACGCAGGTAAGGGTAAACGATGTTAGGGCAACCGATGCCCAGCAGCGGATCCAGCTGTTCAGCAGGAATGTTGCGTGCTTCGAAGATACCGGCTTGTTTGCCTTCTACCAGGAAAGCGACCTTGTCTTTGACTTTGGCGGTCACGGTGATGGTGACGGTCGACTCGAAGATGCCTTCGGCCAGTGGCGTAGCGCCTACGTCCAGAGCGACTTCGATGCTAGGAGCTTCTTGTTCCAGGAAGATCGCTGGGGAATTTGGTTGTTCCAGCGACAGGTCCTTCAGGTAGACGCGTTGGATTTGGAAAACTGGTTGTTGATTTTCGTCGGACATGGAACGCTTTCGTTGTAGTGAAATCGAGCGGCTGGCGCCGCTCCGAGAATGTTTGCTTGGTTGAACTGCCATCCAAACGCGAGGGCAATTGTATCAAAATCATTATGATTTCAAAGCTTTTCAACCCTGCCGACGTTGTATTTGGTGGCGCTTAGCCATTTAACAAGGGGGTGAGGCCACCCGCTTGATCGAGCGCATACAGATCATCGAAACCGCCCACGTGGGTGTCGCCGATATAAATCTGCGGCACGGTACGGCGGCCAGTCTTCTCCATCATGGCCATGCGCTGTTCCGGGTCCAGATCGACGCGGATCTTTTCCAGCGCGGTCACGCCCTTGGCTTCCAGCAGGCGCTCGGCACGTACGCAATATGGGCATACGGCAGTGGTGTACATGATTACACGGGCAGTCATGAGATTTCCTTCCTTTATTTCACCAGCGGCAGGTTGGCCTTTTGCCATGCAGCAACACCGCCATCCAGATTGACCACGTCGGTGAAGCCCGCTTTCAGCAGTTTGCCCGCAGCCGCACCGGAGCGCGCACCGCTGTGGCAGACCAGAATCACGCATTTGCTCTTGGCTTTTTCCAGTTCGCCGATACGGCTGTCCAGATCGGCCAGCGGAATATTTTTAGCGTTAGCCAAATGACCAGTAGCAAATTCCGTTGCGTCGCGTACATCAACAATGGTGGCTTTGCCGCCATTTATCAAGACCGTGACTTCGTGTGCCGTGGCGCGTTTGCCGCGCTGGGTGAGCACAGGCCAGAGCAGAGCACCGCCCGAAAGAGCCACGATGCCGATGACGAAAATATTATCAATGAAGAATTTCACAGGGATCCAATGGTTTAACTTAATCCGCGCATTATAAAATAGAAGCTGGAAGAGTTCTTGCAGTACCGGTTTTCCGTCCCGTTCACACTTTTTGAAGATAGTTCACATGTATAAAATCGTATTCATGCGCCATGGCGAGTCCACCTGGAACCTCTCGAACCGTTTCACCGGCTGGACCGATGTTGATCTGACCGAGAAAGGCGTGAGCGAAGCCAAAGCCGCCGGCAAAGTACTCAAAGATGCCGGTTACAGCTTCGATCTGGCCTACACCTCGGTACTCAAGCGCGCGATCCGCACGCTGTGGCTGGCCATGGACGAGATGGATATGATGTATCTGCCAGTGAAAAACGACTGGCGCCTGAACGAGCGTCACTACGGCGCGCTGCAGGGTCTGGACAAAGCTGAAACGGCGGCCAAATATGGCGACGATCAGGTGCTGGTATGGCGCCGCAGCTACGACACCCCGCCGCCAGCGCTGGAAGCCGGTGACGACCGCACCTCGTTCAACGACCCGCGCTACGCCGGCCTCTCCAAGGATCAGATTCCGCTGACCGAGTGCCTGAAAGACACCGTCGCGCGCGTCATGCCGGCCTGGGAAGAAGAAATCGCCCCGGCCATCCGCGCTGGCAAGAAAATCATCATTTCGGCCCACGGCAACAGCCTGCGCGCGCTGATCAAGATGCTGGATGGCATTAGCGATAACGATATCGTCGGCCTCAACATCCCTAACGGTCAGCCGCTCGTGTACGAACTGGATGAGAACCTGAAACCGATCCGTCACTACTATCTGGGCGACGCCGAAGCCATCGCTGCAGCGCAGGCTGCTGTGGCTAACCAGGGTAAGGCCAAGTAATTTGTCTCATACTGCTCTCCCACGCTGGCGCGCCGCCCTGCAGCGCGCCGCAGTGCCATCGTTAGTCGCCGCGCTGCTGCTTGCCCTGCCGTTGCAGGGTGCGCACGCTGTCACCTTCGGCAAGACCACGGAACGCAGCAAGCAGAAGGCGGCGGCCGAGGCCGAGCGCGCCGGCTTGCAGCAGAAGCTCAGTGCGCTCAAGAAGGACATCAGCAAGACGGAAAGTGCCAAGGACGATGCGGCCGATACGCTGGCCGAATCGGAGCAGGCGATTTCCGACGCCAACCGTTCGCTGCGCGAGCTGGCGCAGGAGCAGGACGCTACCAATGTGCGGCTACAGCAACTGGCGGCCGAACATGAGCGGCTGGCACAGGTGGTGGGGCAGCAGAAGCAGCAGCTAGCCAGGCTGCTGCGCGAGCAGTATGTGGCCGGTAACGAAGACCGCATCAAGCTGCTGCTGTCGGGCGATAACCCCAACCGCATCAACCGCGATCTGCAGATGATGGCCTATGTG
Organism: Pseudoduganella danionis; assembly: GCF_009720775.1. Classification (GTDB taxonomy): domain Bacteria; phylum Pseudomonadota; class Gammaproteobacteria; order Burkholderiales; family Burkholderiaceae_D; genus Rugamonas; species Rugamonas danionis. Next base: position 62,350 of record NZ_WNKW01000004.1, on the reverse strand, counting down.
TCGCAGGCTCAGGCGCGCTTGCTGGAATCGCTGCGCGCCAACCTGAAAGCGGTGGAAACCAATCAGGCCGACGCGGAAAACGCCAAGGAAGAGCTGCAGGAAATCGCCGAAGAGCAGAAGCAGCAGAAGCAGAAACTGGAACAGGAAAAAGGCCGGCGCGCCACGCTGCTGGCCAATCTGTCGAAAAAACTGGTGGCCCAGCGCAAGGAAGCGGGCAATCTGGAACGCGATGAACAGCGTCTGGGCGGGCTGGTGGATAAGCTCAACAAGCTGATCCAGGAACAGGCCATCGCCGCGGCAGCCGAGAAAAAACGTCAGGAACAGTTAGCGGCCGCACGGGCCGAAGCCAAGGCCAAGGCCGAAGCGGAAGCGCGTGCACAGGCCAAGGCCGCCGCCGCCGAGGCCGAGCGCCAGCGGTTGGCACGCGCGAACGGCAGCAAGGCCGGCAGCGTCAAACCGGCGGACGAGCCGAAAGTGGTGGTGCAGAAGCCGGTGGAAGCACCGAAGCCGCAGCCACGCGAGGAAGCAGCGGCCAAACCGGCCGATATTGCGCTCGCGCCTGCCGCGCCGGCCGGCGCTTTCGCCAGCCTGAAAGGGCAGTTGCGCCCGCCCGTGAGCGGCAAACTCGCCGCCCGCTTCGGCAGCAAACGCGGGGATGGGCCTAGCTGGAAGGGCGTGTTCATCCGCGCCAGCGAAGGCACGGGCATACAGGCCATCGCCGCAGGGCGGGTGGTGTTCGCCGACTGGCTGCGCGGTTTCGGCAACCTGATCATCGTCGATCACGGTGGCCAGTACATGAGCATCTACGGGAATAACGAGACGCTGCTTAAACGTATAGGCGAAATCGTCAAACCCGGCGATCAGATCGCCACGGCCGGTAACAGCGGCGGGCAGGAAGAATCGGGTCTATACTTCGAGCTACGCCATCAGGGCGCAGCATTCGATCCGGCTGGCTGGATCAAGTTTTAAGGTTTGCGGGAAAAATGGGCAACAAAGTCAAAAGCATGGTCCTGGTTGGACTGGGAATGGTGGCTGGTGTGGCCATCTCCCTGCAATATCCCGCGATAGCGCAGAAAGCCAGCGGCTCGCCGCTGCCGCTGGAAGAACTGCGCCAGTTATCCGATGTGTTCGGCCTGATCAAAAGCGATTATGTGGAACCCGTCGATGACAAGAAGCTGCTGACGGAAGCCATTTCCGGCATGGTGGCTTCGCTCGATCCCCATTCCGTCTACCTCGATAAGAAGGCCTTTGCGGAAATGCGCGAGACTGTCGAAGGCAAGTTCGTCGGCATCGGCATCGAAGTGGGCATGGAAGATGGCTATCTGAAGGTGGTCTCGCCGATTGAAGATACGCCTGCCTTCAAGGCCGGTATCAAGGCTGGCGACGTGATCACCCGCATCGACAGCACGCCCATCAAAGGCCTGTCGCTCGATGAAAGCGTGAAGAAAATGCGCGGCGAGCCGCGCACCAAGGTGGTGGTCACCATCAGCCGCAAGGATGAAGACAAGCCGCTGGTGCTGACCATCATGCGCGAAGAAATCCGCGTGCAGAGCGTCAAGGCCAAGATCATAGAGCCCGGCTACGCCTGGCTGCGCATCTCGCAGTTCCAGGAGCCGACGGTGGATGACATGGCCAAGAAGCTCAGTGCGCTGTATGCACAGGACCCCCACCTGAAAGGGCTGGTGCTCGATCTGCGCAATGACCCGGGGGGCGTGGTGTCGGGCGCGATCGGCGTCTCCGCCGCCTTCCTGCCGAAAGATGCGGTGGTGGTCTCCACCAATGGCCAGTTGGCCGATTCCAAACAGACCTTTTATGCGCGTCCCGAGTATTACATCGTGCGCGGCAAGAACGACCCGCTGGCCAAGCTGCCCGCCGCGCTGAAAGATGTGCCCATGGTGGTGCTGGTGAATGCCGGCTCGGCCTCGGCCTCGGAAATCGTCGCCGGTGCGCTGCAGGACTACAAGCGCGCCATCATCATGGGTTCGCAGACCTTCGGCAAAGGCTCGGTGCAGACGCTGCGCCAGTTGACGGCGGATACTGCCGTCAAACTCACCACGGCGCGCTACTACACGCCACTCAACCGTTCGATCCAGGCGCGCGGCATCGTGCCCGACGTGCTGGTGGATGAAAGCGCTGATGGTGATGCCATGAAAGGCCTGCGCGTACGCGAAGCCGATCTGCAGAAGCACCTGAATAACGAAGGCGATGGCGCGGCCGCCCAGCAGCAAGGGCCGCAGCGCGACGAGCTGGAAGAAGATCTGCGTGCCGCCGCGCTGGCGAAGAAGTCCAAGCCGGTGGAATTCGGCTCCAAGGATGACTTCCAGCTGCAGCAGGCGCTGCGCCACTTCAAAGGCTTGCCGGTGCAGTTGTCCAAGGCGGACGGACCGGCCGTGGCCGCAACGGCTGCTTCGGCGGCTTCCGCCTCCGCTGCAGCATCGGCCTCGGCTGCCGCCAAGGCGGCTTCCGCTGCCAGTGCCAAGTCCGCACCAGCGCCACGGCCATGAACGACCAGCAACTGCTGCGCTATTCGCGCCATATTCTGCTCGACCAGATCGGCATCGAAGGCCAGCAAAAGCTGCTGGCCGCGCGTGCGCTGGTGATTGGTGCAGGCGGCCTAGGTTCACCTGCTGCCATGTATCTGGCGTCAGCCGGGGTAGGGCAGATCACGCTGGTCGATAACGATACGGTGGACCTGACCAATCTGCAGCGCCAGATCGCCCATACTACCGAGCGGGTAGGCCAGCCCAAGGCAGAATCGGCGCGCCAGACGCTGGGCCAGATCAATCCTGAAATTCAAGTCATCGCGCTGAATGAGCGCGCCGACGAAGCGCGCCTGCACGCGCTGGTGGCGGAAGCCGATGTGGTACTGGACTGCACCGACAACTTCGCCACCCGCCATGCCGTCAACCGCGCCTGTGTGGCGCTGGGCAAGCCGCTGGTTTCGGGCGCCGTGATCCGTTTCGACGGCCAGATCAGCGTGTTCGACCCGCGCAGCGGCACCCAGCCCTGCTATTCCTGTTTGTTCCCGCAGGATCAGAAATTCGAAGACGTAGCCTGTTCGACCATGGGCGTGTTTGCGCCTCTGGTAGGAGTGATCGGCGCCATGCAGGCGGCCGAAGCACTCAAGCTGTTGATGGACGTCGGGACCTCACTGGCCGGCCGGCTGCTGATGCTCGACGGGCTGTATATGGAGTGGACCAGTATCAGCGTGGCACGCAACGGCGATTGTCCCGTCTGCGCGAGCGGCGCTGCCAAATAATCAACCAGTTAAGGGGACTATCTTGCTGCTCAAACGACTCGCCATTATGCCGCTGGCGCTGGCCGCCGCATTCAGTGCACATGCTGCCAGTACTACCAAGTATCTGATCATCTCCGAAAACGCCAAGCAGATAGGCGCACAGGTCACCGAGCATCTTGACGACGGCAGCACCAAGGTGCGCTTCGAGTTCAAGAACAATGGCCGTGGACCGGATCTGACGGAACAGTTCCGCATGGCGGCCGATGGCAGCATGACGAGCTACAGCGTGCAGGGTAATTCCACCTTCGGCGCCGTGGTCAACGAGCGCTTCGAGCGCAACGGCGATCAGGCGGAATGGAAGTCCACTTCCGAGCAGGGCCAGAAAACCGTCAAGGGCGCAGCCGGCTATCTGCCGCTGAATAGTTCGTTCGAAGTGGTGTCGGCCTATATCGGTGTGCTGGCTGCTGCGCCGGACCACAAGATGGCACTGCTGCCTTCCGGTACGCTGAGCCAGAGCGTGCTCGATACGCTGGAAGTGAGCAGCGCAAGCGGTGCCAAACAGACCGTGCAACTGGTAGCGCAGACGGGCGTGGGCCTGTCGCCGGCGTTTTACTGGGCCACCACAGGCAGCAAACCGCGCCTGTTCGGCGTGATCATTCCCGGCTTTGCGAATATCCTCGAAGAGGGCTGGCAGGGCGCGGCGGCACAGATGGCCGTGCGCCAGAAGCAGGCCGAGAACAAGATGCTGGAAGATCTGGCCAGCAGACTGCAGCATCCGCTCAACGGCTTGACGGTGGTGCGCAATGCGCGCGTGTTCGATAGCGAAAAAGCCGTGGTCGGCGCGCTGTCCGATATCTATCTGCTGCGTGGCCGCATTACTTCGGTGCTGCCAGCCGGTTCGCCGGCGCAGGGCGTGGTCAACAGCATCGATGCGGAAGGCCGCATCGTGCTGCCCGGCCTGTTCGACATGCACGGCCACGTGGACCGCTGGTCTGGTGCGCTGAATATGTCGACGGGCGTGACCAGTGTGCGCGACATGGGTAACGATAACACCCAGTTGCAGGCCATGCTCGATGAAACGGCGGCTGGCAAGCTGCTGGCGCCGCAAGTGGTGCCGGCCGGCTTCCTCGAAGGCGAGAGCCCGTTCAGCGCAAATAACGGCTTTGTCATCAAGGATCTGGCCGAAGCCAAAAAAGCCATAGACTGGTATGCCCAGCATGGCTACCCGCAGTTGAAAATCTATAACTCCTTCCCCAAAGCCATCCTGAAGGACACGGTGGCCTATGCGCACAGCCGCGGCATGCGCGTCTCCGGCCACATTCCGGCCGGCCTGCGCGCGCAGCAAGCGCTGGATGCCGGTTACGACGAAATCCAGCACATCAATCAGGTGCTGCTGAACTTCCTCGTCAAGCCGGACACGGAAACCCGTAACCTGAACCGCTTCGTGCTGCCGGCCGAGAAAGTGGCGGATATGGATTTCAACAGCAAACCCTACAAGGATTTCGTGGCAGGGCTGGTGAAGAAGCAGATTTCCATCGATCCTACCCTGACGGCCTTCGCCTTCCTGCAGCAGCGTGACGGCGACATGAATGAGCCGTATCGCGGCTTTGCGTCCAATATGCCGCCCGATGTGGCGCGCGGCTTCTCCGTGGGCGGCATGAAGATCGAGAATGACGCGGTGTGGAAGCGCTATCAGAAGTCCTACGGCAAGATGATCGAATTCGTCGGCATCATGTACCGCGCCGGCGTGCCTATCGTGGCCGGAACGGACGACATCCCCGGCTTCACCCTGCATTCCGAACTGGCCTTGCTGGTGCAAGCCGGCCTGACACCGGCGCAGGCGCTGCAGGTGGCCACCCGTAATGGTGCGCGCTATACCCGCACCAGCAATGATCGTGGCAGCATCACGCCGGGCAAGCTGGCCGATCTGGTGCTGGTCGATGGCGATCCGACCAAGGATATCGCCGATCTGCGCAAAGTGGCGGCAGTGATTACCCGCGGCTATCTGGTTTCGCCGCGCGAAATCGATGCGGCACTGGGCATTGCGCCTTTCGTCGGTGCCACGCCCAAACTGGTGACCACGCCCGTGGCGGCAGCAGCCGGCGGTGGCAATGAGGGGGCCATGCAGCGCCTCGAAGCAACCACCCGCAAACACGACTAACAGGTAAAACGGCGTAAAGAATGGGCAGCCCTGCTGCCCGTTTAAGTGGCAGCTAAGGCAGGCAACGCAAAAATTGCTGGTATTTAGTCAAGCTGTCATGAATCCCATTTATACTTTCGCACTCACTTTTTGTACTTGCCCGTATTCTGATTATGAAAAAATTCTCCTTCCCGCGTCGTGCTGCACGTGGTTTCACGCTGATCGAAATCATGGTGGTGGTGGTCATCATGGGCGTGCTGGCAGCGCTGGTGGTGCCCAAGCTGCTGAGCCGTACGGGTGAATCCAAGATCGCGGCGGCCAAGGTCGATATCGCTACCGTGATGCAGGCGCTCAAATTGTACAAACTCGATAACCAGCGCTTTCCCACCACCGAGCAGGGCCTGCAGGCACTGCTGACCAAGCCGACGGGCGGTCCTGCTGCCAACGGCTGGAAGGCGGGCGGCTATCTGGAAAAAATGCCGAAAGACCCGTGGGGCAATCCCTACCAGTTCCTCTCGCCCGGCATCCATGGCGAAGTGGATGTGTTTTCCTATGGCGCTGACGGCGCGCCCGGTGGTACTGGCGACGATGCCGACATCGGTTCGTGGGATAACTGAGCCGGTCTGGAAGCCTGATCATGCAGACCGCCCCGGCACGCGGTTTTACGCTCATCGAGCTGCTGGTGGTGATGGTCATCCTCGGCATCACGCTGGGGCTGGTGAGCCTGAACGCCTTGCCGGGCAAGGAGCAGGGCATGCGCGAGGACGCCCAGCGTATCGCCCTGTTGCTGCAGGTGGCGCGGGATGAAGCCATTGTGCGCAACCGTCAGATCGCTTTCGAAGCGGGCACGGAAGGCTATCGCTTCATGATCCGTAACGACACGCAGTGGGAATTGCCACAGCAGGACGACATGCTGCGCGAACGCAGTTTCAAGCACAGCCCCCTGACGCTGGTGCTCGATCCGCCGCCGAACGATGTTAATCCCGGCCTGCGCATCGTGTTCGGCCGCGAGCCGGTGGACAAGCCCTTCGTGCTGTCGCTGCGCAGCGGCGAGGCCAGCGTTGCCATCCACGCCGATGGCGTCGGCCATTTCACGGTGGACTAGCATGGGCGCGACCAAACAGAACGGCTTTACCCTGCTGGAGGTGCTGGTGGCGCTGGTGATCGTCGGCACGGCGCTGGGCGCTTCCTTGCGCGCGGTGGGCAGCCTGACGGCCAATAGCGATGGCTTGCGCAGTTCCATGATGGCGACGTGGTCGGCGGAGAACCGCATGGTGCAGATGCGCCTGAGTAAACAGTTCCCCGCCGTGGGCAAGCAGACCTACGAATGCCCGCAGGCCGATCTGAAGCTGATGTGCGAAGAAGAAGTCATCGCCAGCCCGAATCCCCGTTTCCGCCGCGTGGAAGTGAGCGTCTACGATCAGGCCGCGCCAGAGCGGCGCATCGTCAAGCTGGTGCAACTGGTGCTCAATCAATGATGCCTACCCGTCTGCCCCCCCAGCCTGCCTGTGCAAAGCCGCGTGCACGCGGCTTCACGCTGATCGAACTGCTGGTGGCGATTTCGATACTGGCCATCGTCGCCGTGCTGGGCTGGCGCGGCCTTGATGGCATCATCCGCTCGCGCAGCGCGCTGACGCAGCAGATGAACCAGACGCGCGGCATGCAGCTGGCTTTCGCCCAGCTGCAAAGCGATGCTGCCAACCTGGCACCGGCCACGCTGCTGCAGGGACGGGCCTATCTGCAGGCGGAAAATCAGCGCCTGACGCTGGTGCGGCTGGTACTCAACGATATGCAGCCGACCCGCTTGCAGGTGGTGTCCTACCGTTTGCGCAACGGCGAACTGCTGCGGCGCGAATCGGTCGCCACGCGCGAGCTGCAGCAGCTCGACGCGCTGTGGCAGGCGGCGCTGGGCAATGACGATCAGGAACCGCAGGGCAGTGTGGCGCTGCAGAGCGGTGTGCAGGGCTTGAGCGTACGCTATTGGATAGGCACGGGCTGGGTGTCTGCGGCCGGCATTTCCACCGCCGGCAATCTGAAGCCCGCCAATGAGCCAACCGGGATGGAAGTGGCGCTGACCCTGCAGGACGGCGGCCTGCCGCTGGTGAAATCATTCCTGCTGGGGGCTTTATGATGCGCCGGCGTGAAAGCGGGGTGGCAGTGGTGACAGCGCTGCTGCTGACCACTCTGGCGGTGACCATCGTCGCCAGCCTGTTCTGGCAGCAGCAGGTGCAGGTGCGCTCGATGGAGAACCAGCGGCTGCAGTTGCAGACACGCTGGATCGTACGCGGTGCGCTCGATCTGAGCCGGCTGGTGCTGTATCAGGACTTTATCGACTCTTCCAGCCAAACCCGGCTGAACGGCGTGTGGGCCACCCCGCTGGAAGAGACCCGGCTGGATGACTACATCGAACGGGAGCGCGCGCAGGCAGAAAATTTCAATGCCACGCTGTCCGGCCGCATGATGGATGCCCAGTCGCGCTACAATCTGGCTAATCTGGTGAAGCTCGGGCAGCGCGCACCCGATCCGCAGCAGGTGGCGGCATTCCAGCGCTTGCTCAAGCATGTGCAGCTTGATCCCGCGCTGGCACAGACGGTGGCCACGACGGTGGTGAATGCACAGTCGCTGCAGACGCTGGCACAGGATGCGGCGAGTAATGCTGCGGGAAGCGCGGCCAACACCGGCGTGACGGCGCCGCTAACGCCGCCTAACTTGCCAACGGGCGGCACTGCCAACCCGCAGCAGACTGGCCAGCAGGCTAACGGGCCGCAGCCGCTGGGCATGTTGCGGGTGGAGGATCTGCTGGCAATCAGCGGTTTCACGCCGGCGGCCATCGAGCGCTTGCGCGAGCTGGTGATCGTGCTGCCGGAACGGACCGATCTGAACGTGAACACCGCACCGGCAGAATTGCTGGCGGCCGCAGTGGACCGGCTGTCGCTGGCGGATGCTGCCACGCTGGTGAATGTGCGTCGCCGTACGCCGTTCCAGAACCGGCAGAATTTCGAGGAACAGATGCAGATGTTTCAGAACGGCGCTCTGAAGGCGAGCATCCCCGTTGATGTAAAAAGTAATTATTTTCTGGCGCTGAGCAAGGTGAAACTTGATCGTGCCACGCTCGATACGGTGTCATTGCTCAAGCGTGCCGGTAATAATGGTGCGACCACGGTGCTGTGGATACGGGAAAACTAGAACAGGCAAGAACGAAAGCGAGACCCTTTGAGTACACTTTTTATCCGCTATCCGGCCAAGGCCAGCGTCGAAAACGGCGCGGCCCAGAGCTGCGCGTTTGCGCTGGTGGGCGATGCCGGCAATTTGATGCAGCAAGGCGCTGCGCCGCTGGGCAATCTGGCTGATCTGGTGGCTGCAGCGCGTCGCGTGGTGCTGCTGCTGGCTGCGGCCGATGTCACGCTGCTGCAAGTGACGGCACCACCGCTGTCGCCGGCCCGTCTGAAAGCGGCCTTGCCCGGTCTGGTGGAAGAACAGGTGCTGGGCGATCCGGCCGAATGCGTGCTGGCGGCCAGCGCGGCGGATGCGCAGGGCTTGCGTACGGTGGCGGTGGCGCAGCGTGTCTGGCTGGAGCGGTTGGCGCAAGCTTTGCTGGCGCAGGGCGCGCACAGCATTGCGCTGCTGCCTGCGCAACTCTGCCTGCCCTATCAACCGGGCACGGTAACGGCGGCGCTGGGCGTCAGCGACGCCGGCTACGAGCTGGCCGTGCGCGCAGCGCAGTCGGCCGGTTTCGGCATGACCCTGCCGGCCCAGCCGCAGGCGGCATTACAGACCTTGCGCGCACTGGCCGGCAGCGATCCGGTCACGCTGTATCTGCCGGCCGGCCTGCTGCCCCAGTTTGCCGCCCTGCAGGCGGGCAGTGACGCTGTGCATGGCATCAGCGTACTGGAAGACCAGTGGGTGCACTGGATCGCTGCGGCCCGTGCCAGCGCACTTGATCTGGCGCCTGCGCTGGGCACTACCGGCAATGCCGGCCGCCAGTGGCAGCGCTGGCGCTGGCCGCTGCGCATAGGTGTGCTGGCGATACTGGTGAATGTGATCGGGCTGAATGTCGAGTGGCTGGGTTTGCGGCGTGATGCCGAAAGTGTACGCCAGACCATGCTGCAGACGTTCAAAGCGGCCTATCCGAATGAACCGGCGATCTATCCGCTTGAACAGATGCGCAAGAATATCGCGCTGGCCAAGGCCGATGGTGGCGAAGCGGGTGCCGACGAATTTACCACCCTCAGTGCGGCGCTGGGCGAGGCACTGGCCGTGCTGCCCCGTAAAGACATTATCGCCACGCTGGAGTATCGCGAACGTGCGCTGTTGCTGAAAGTGAAACCGAATATGGTGGATGCGGCCGCGCTGGGGCAATTGCGGGCCGCGCTGACGGCGCGCCAGCTCGATCTGGTGGAAAGTTCTGCCGGTAGCTGGCAGATCCGGGTATTGCGTGGTGCCGCCGGAGGAAAATCATGAGCGCTATGACGCAGCAGATGAATCAGCAGATCAGTGACTACCGGGCCCGCGCAGCGGCATTCTGGAGTGCGCGCACGGAACAGGAACGCACTTTCCTGCGCGTCGGTGGCCTGGTATTGGGGGCGGCCCTGTTCTATTCCGTGCTGGTGGGACCAGCGCTGGAAGGACGCGACAAGCTGCGCAAGGCACTGCCGGAACTGCGCCAGCAGGCGGCCGAGCTGCAGGCGCTGGCCGCGCAGGCGGCAGCACTGCGCAACCAGAACAGCATTGCGCCTTCGCCCATGTCGCGCGATACGCTGAACAGCAGCCTGACGACGCGTGGCCTGAATCCCCAGTCGCTGGCGATTACGGGGGAATACGCCAAGGTGCAGCTGAATGGTGTGCCGTTTGCCGCGCTGGTGGTATGGCTCGATGCGGTGCGGGTGGAAAGCAAGATCCAGCTGCAGGATGCCAGCATCAGCGCGCAGGACGCCGCGGGCATGGTGAATGCCACGCTGACGCTGCGCCAGAGCAGTGCCGGTCGCTAGGCGGAAAGCGGGTTTATGAAGCGTAGCATGTTATGGTTGCTGACCGTGCTCCTGAGCGGGCTGCTGACGCTGGCCGTGTTTCTGCCGGCTAGCTGGCTGGGGGTGCTGGTGGAGCAGCAGAGCGGCGGCCGTTTGACGCTGGGGGATGCGCAGGGTACGCTGTGGCGCGGTTCGGCGTTTATCGGCGGAGCACCGGGCAATAACAGTGCCGTGACGCCGCTGCTGCCCGGACGTTTTAGCTGGTCGATATCGCCGCTGGCCTTGCTGGGCATGGTGGAAGTACAGCTAGTGAACAGTGTATCGCTGGCGCAGCCGCTGACCGTCAAAGGTGGCTGGACGCACTGGCAACTGAGTCCTTCGGCGCTGCTGCTGCCGGCCACCAGCCTGTCCGGACTGGGCGCGCCGCTGAATACGATTGCGCCCAGTGGCGTGATGCGGCTGTCGTGGACCACGCTGGAGCTGGCGCTGGAACAGCGTCAGCTAACAGTGCAGGGCCGCACCACGCTGGAGATGCGCGAGATGGCTTCGCGCCTGTCGTCCGTGCGGCCGCTTGGTAGTTACCAGTTGGCGCTGGACTGGCAGGGCCAGTCGGCGGCGCTGACGCTGGCTTCGACCAGCGGGCCTTTGCTGTTAAGCGGCAAAGGTAGTCTCGATCATGGCCGGTTGCAGTTTTCCGGCCAGGCCGAAGCAGCACGAGGAAGTGAAGAAGCACTGGCCAACCTGCTTAATCTGCTGGGCCAGCGCAAGCCGAATAGTGAGCGCAACATCATCGCTTTAGAGTTCCACTAAGTTCAGAAAAAGTTCAGACAATGAAAACACCGTCCCTGCAACGAACCCACCTTCCTGCGCTGCGTCGCCTGAGCGCTGGTGCGATGCTGTGCTGCGCACTCGGCACGCTGCCCACCGCCCTCATGCTGCTGCCATTGCGCGCGCAGGCAGCGGAAGAAGCGGCTCTGAACTTTGTCGGCGCCGATATCGAATCCGTGATCAAGGCCGTGGGCCATTACACCAATATCACCTTCGTGATCGACCCGCGCGTGAAAGGCACGCTGACGCTGGTGTCGGAAAAATCCATCAGCAAGGCGCAGGCCTTCAATCTGCTCACTTCCGCACTGCGCCTGCAGGGCTTCGCCGTGGTCAGCGGCGACGGCTATGCCAAGGTGGTGCCGGAAGCCGACGCCAAGCTGCAGGCCGGTCCTACCCAGGTGGGGGCTGGACAGGCCGCCGCCAAAGGCGATCAGGTGGTAAGCCAGATTTTCCAGCTCAATTACGAATCAGCCGCCAACGTGGTGACGGTGCTGCGTCCGCTGATTTCGCCGAATAACACGATTAACGCCAACCCCGGCAACAACAGCGTGGTGGTGACGGATTACGCCGACAACGTCAAGCGTCTGGCCAAGATTGTGGCGGCGCTCGATGTACCGGCCGTGGCCGATCTCGATGTGATCCCGGTGCGTTATGCCATCGCCAGCGATCTGGCCACCATGGTCAACAAGCTGCTCGAAGGCGGCGCGAGTGCTGGCGATGCAGGCAAGACCAGTGTGCTGGCCGACCCTCGTACCAATTCGCTGGTGCTGCGCGCGCCATCGGCTGCACGTGCCAATCTGGCCAAGTCGCTGATCGCGAAACTCGATCAGCCCACCGCAGAACTGGGCAATGTGCACGTGGTCTACCTGAAGAATGCGGAAGCGGCCAAGCTGGCGCAGACGCTGCGCTCCGTAATGTCGGGCGATACCTCGGCCGCCACGGCCACCGGCTTGCAGAGCAGCGGCCAGTCGGGCCAGAACCAGAGCAGCATGAATAGCCAGAACAGCGGCAGCAGCGGCAGCTCGTCCGGTGGTCCTACCAATCCGCTGCTGAGCAATAGCTCGCAGCAGCAACAGGCCGGTGGCGGCACTGCCGGCTACATTCAGGCCGATTCCACCACCAACACCCTGATCATCACGGCGCCGGAATCGGTGTACCGCAATCTGCGTGCCGTGATCGACCAGCTCGACGTGCGCCGCGCCCAGGTGTATATCGAATCGCTGATCGTCGAAGTTTCGTCGGACAAGGCTTCCGAATTCGGCGTACAGTGGGTAGGCGCAACCGGCAACGAAAACAGCACCTACCGCGTGGGTGGCCTGCAGTCGTATTCGACGGGCGGTACCAACAACAATATCGCCACTATCGCCAGCACGCTGCGCGGCAAGACCTCGACCAGCAGTACCTCCAGCAGTTCCACGCTACCCGGCAACGGCCTGTCGATCGGCGTGTTCAAGCAGGTGGCGGGCGGTCTCGGACTGGGTGCGCTGGCGCACTCGCTGGAATCGGACGGCAATGCCAATATTCTGTCCACGCCGAACATGATCACGCTGGATAACGAGCTGGCATCGATACAGGTAGGCCAGAACGTGCCTATCCTGAGCGGCCAGTTCACCACCACCTCCGGCACCGCCAGCAATCCGTTCCAGACCATAGAGCGGCGCGAAGTGGGTCTGACGCTGAAAGTGCGGCCGCAAATTTCCGAAGGCGGCACCATCAAGATGGCGATCTATCACGAGACTTCGAGCGTTGATAAATCGACGCTGACGGCAGCCTCCGGCATTACTCTGAATAAGCGCGTGATCGAGAATAATGTGATTGCCGACGATGGCCAGATCATTGTGCTGGGCGGCCTGATTGAAGATACTGAAGGCGATGGCACGGACAAGGTGCGCGGCCTCGGTGATATTCCTGTGCTGGGCAATCTGTTCAAGTACCAGAGCCGCACCCGCAAGAAGACCAACCTGATGGTGTTCCTGCGCCCTGTAGTCATCCGCAACAAGGAGCAGAGCACTTCGCTGGCCACTGACCGTTATGATTACATGCGTGCGGCGCAGGAAGCCGTCAAACCGGCCGATAGCATACTGGTCAAGGATCTGGGCCAGCCGCTGCTGCCGCAGTTGCAGGATGGTGTGCCTGTCGGTAGCGGTGCGGTAGCGCGCCCCGTACCGCCGGCGCCAGTGCCGGCGCGCGCACCGGGTGCAGGCGAAACTGGCAAGCAGCAGTAACATGAGCAACCTGTTACCTTACGCGTTTGCACGCGATTTTCTGCTGCTGGCCCAACCCAGCGACACGGCCGAAGGTACGGTCGAAGTACGCGTGTGCGGTGCCACGGCGCCAGCAGCCATCGCCGAAGTGTCGCGCCGGTTTGGCCGCATCCAGCTCACCAGTCTGGCGCGGGCCGATCTCGATGCTGCCATCGCCGCCGCTTACGCCAGCTCGGGCGGCAATGCCTCGGTGGTGGCGGAAGAATTCGATGCCGACCTCGATCTGACCCGTTTGCTGCAGGACGTACCGGCCATCGAGGACTTGCTGGAATCGTCCGACGATGCGCCCGTAATCCGCATGATCAATGCGCTGCTGACGCAGGCGCTGCGCGATAGCGCCTCGGACATTCACATCGAACCGTTCGAGCAGACCTCGGTGGTGCGCTTCCGCATCGACGGCGCGCTGCGCGACATCGTGCGGCCGCGCAAGGCCATCCACGGTTCGCTGATTTCGCGTATCAAGATCATGGCGCAGCTCGACATCGCCGAAAAACGTCTGCCGCAGGATGGCCGTATCACCCTGCGCATAGGCGGCAAGCCGGTCGATGTACGGGTCTCTACTTTGCCGACCGGCCATGGCGAACGCGCCGTGCTGCGTCTGCTGGACAAGGAAGCGGGCCGGCTCGATCTGCAGCATCTGGGCATGGGCCGCGAGATGCTCGCTGATTTCGATGCGCTGATCAAGCAGCCGCACGGCATCGTGCTGGTGACCGGGCCTACCGGTTCCGGTAAAACCACCACGCTGTATGCGGCGCTGTCCATGCTGAACGCCACCAGCACCAACATCATGACGGTGGAAGACCCGATCGAGTACGACCTGAATGGCGTGGGCCAGACCCAGGTCAACCCGCGTATCGACATGACTTTTGCCAAGGCCCTGCGCGCGATTCTGCGTCAGGACCCGGACGTGATCATGATAGGCGAGATCCGCGATCTGGAAACGGCGCAGATTGCCGTGCAGGCTTCGCTGACGGGCCATCTGGTGCTGGCCACGCTGCACACCAACGATGCCGCTGCGGCCGTGACGCGCTTGCTGGACATGGGCATAGAACCCTTCCTGCTATCGTCATCGCTGCTGGGCGTACTGGCGCAGCGGCTGGTGCGCAAACTGTGCGGTAGCTGCAAGCGTCACGAGCAGGGTGTGTGGCATGCGGTCGGCTGCGAGCACTGCGGCCACACGGGCTATCAGGGCCGGGTGGGGATATACGAACTGCTGCAGACCACGGAGCAGATCCGGGCCCAGATCCACAACCGTGCCTCGGAAGCGGAAGTGCGCGCCAGCGCGATTGCGGGCGGCATGCAGACCATGCGCGCCGATGGCGAACGCTGGCTCGAGCAGGGTGTAACTACGCCGGCCGAACTGCTGCGTGTGACCAAGGACTAGACGAGCGACCATGCCAGCATTCCGTTATGAAGCCGTCGATGCCGGTGGCGCCAGCAAGAAAGGCGTCCTCAATGCCGATAGCGCCCGTTCGGCCCGCGCCGAGCTGCGCGCGCAGGGACTGGTGCCGCTCGCAGTCGATGTCATCGCCGCGCAGGTCGATGCCAGCGGCGCAGCACGCAGCCACGGTCTGGGCGAGCGCCTGTCGGCCAACGAGCTGGCCCTGTTCACGCGCCAGCTGGCCAGCCTGCTGGAAGCCGGGCTGCCGCTCGAGCAAGCCTTTACGGCGCTGCTGGAACAGGCCGAGCGCAATTATGTGCGCGACCTGATCGCCTCTATCCGTTCCGAAGTGATAGGCGGTGCAGCACTGTCCGATACGCTGTCGCGCCACCCGCGCGACTTCGCCGAAATCTACCGTGCGCTGGTGGCCTCGGGCGAACAGATAGGCCAGCTGTCGCGCGTGCTATCGCGGCTGGCCGACTACATCGAACGGCGCAATGCGCTGATCCAGAAAGTACGGCTGGCGTTCACCTATCCGGCCATCGTCACGGTGGTGGCGTTTGCCATCGTGATTTTCCTGCTCACCTATGTGGTGCCGCAGATCGTTTCCGTGTTCGCCAACACCAAACAGAAGCTGCCGTTGCTGACCATCGTGATGCTGGCGATCTCCGATTTCGTCCGCCACTACGGCATCGTGGTGGCGATCGCACTGGTGGGCGCGTGGGTAGGCTGGCGCCGTGCGCTGCAGAATCCCGTGCTCAAGCGGCGCTGGCATACCTGGCTGCTGACGGCGCCGCTGTATGGCAAATTCGAGCGCAGCCTGAATACGGCCCGTTTTGCCAGCACGCTGGCGATTACCACCGGTTCCGGTGTGCCGATCTTGCGCGCGCTGGAAACCAGCCGCGATACCCTGTCCAACGTGGCCATGCGCGAACTGGTCGAACAGGCCAGCGATGCGGTGCGCGAAGGCGTCAGTCTGGCGCGTGCCCTGTCGGCGCAGAAGCACTTCCCGCCCATGTTGATCCACATGATACGGGCCGGCGAAATCACGGGCGAGCTACCCGCCATGCTGAACCGCGCCGCGGCGGCACAGGAATCCGATCTGGAACGCCGCACCCTGACCATTGCCGGCCTGCTGGAGCCGGCCCTGATTCTGGCCATGGGTGTGGTGGTACTGCTGATCGTGCTGGCAGTGCTGATGCCTATTATCGAAATTAACCAGCTGGTTCGCTAAACCGGAAAACTTTAGACCATGAAGCGTTTGCCCTTAATCCTCACTGTTTTCGCCGTGGTGCTGCTGTCGGCATCGCTGGCCTACTGGGCGCTGCAGCTATTCAAGCCGGCCCAGCGCCCATTGGCGGCAGCACCGCAGCCGCTGGCTGTGCCGCTCAATCTGGAAGCGGCCAAGGGCCTGTTCGGCGGCCAGATCAGCGTGGTTGCGGCCAGCAACTACCAGCTCAAAGGTGTGGTGGCGGCGCATGGCAGCGACAGTGCCGCCATCATTTCGGTCGATGGCCAGCCGGCGATGGCATACGGGCAGGGCCGCGAAATCGCCCCCGGCGTCACCATCAAGGAAGTGCAGGCCAAATATGTGGTGCTGTCCGAAGGCGGTGCCCTGAAGCGCATCGAACTGGCCAGTGATGCTACTGCCAGCACGACGCCGGCACCATCGCCGCTGCAGGCTACGCCGATGCCGCAGCCGCCAGTATCAGGCGCCCCAACAACGCCGGCCGTACCGGCACCGGCCGTACACCCGGCCAGTACTCCCGCTCCGATAGCCCCCGTACCCGGCTTCGACCGTCTGCAATAGGCCCTCTATGCTGATCTCCCGTATTTTGGCCGCAGCTTTCTGCTGCGGCCTTTTGCTTTCCAGTCCGCTCAAGCCTGCCGTGGCGCAGGACCATATGCCTGCTGCCAGCTCGGTAGCTCCCGATGCAGCGCTCAAGCCGCGCCCGAAAGTAGCGCTGGTGCTGTCCGGCGGCGGCGCGCGCGGTTTCGCGCATATCGGCGTGCTGCGTGCTTTACAGGAGCTGCGGGTGCCGGTCGATATCGTAGTCGGCACCAGTATGGGCAGCGTGGTGGGCGGCGCTTATGCGGCCGGCAGTTCGCTTGACCAGATGGAGCGGCTGGTGCGGCGCACCGACTGGAGTGCGGTGGTGGCCGACCGGCCGCCGCGCGATGAGCTGGTGTACCGCCGCCGTGAAGAAGATTTGCTGCTGCCTTCGCGCATCGAGTTCGGTGCGCGCATGGATGGGGTTTCGCTGCCACCCGCGGCAGCCGGCAATGAGGCGCTGGAACTGGCGCTGACGCGGGTGCTGCCTCATGGTGCGCGCGACAAGCCGGTGAATCTGCTGCAGTTGCCGTTCCGTTCCGTGGCGTCTGACCTGGTGACTGGCGAGCTGGTAGAGCTGAGCGACACCCCGTTGTTTCTGGCCATGCGTGCATCGCTGGCCGTGCCGGGCGTGTTTGCGCCGGTGCGGGTGAACCAGCGCCTGCTGGTCGATGGCGGTCTGGTACGCAACCTGCCGGTCGATGTGGCACGTGAAATGGGCGCCGACATCATCATCGCCGTCAATGTGGGCACGCCGCTGGCGCAGGAGAAGGAACTGGTCAGCGCAGTCAGCGTGGCGCAGCAGATGCTGCAGATCCTGACTGAACAGAATGTGCAGCGTTCGCTCAAGGAGCTGCGCCCCGGCGATGTGCTGGTGCAGCCCGATCTGGGAGGCATCGGCTTCCTCGACTTCGCCCGCCATGATCGCGCCATGAAGTCGGGCGAAGCGGCCGTGCGCGCCATGAGCGCCCGCCTGCTGCAACTGGCGCTGCCGGAAGCGCAGTATGCCGCATATGAAATCAAGCGCCTGTCGGCACCGGTGGGCATAGACCACCCGGTGATGCTGACCAAGGTGGAAGTAGCACCCAGTGGCCGCATCAATCCGCAGGAACTGTTGGTGCAGTCCGGCCTGAAAGTGGGCACCGAGGTCACCAGCGAACAGGCGCAGCAGGCCGCCAACTACCTGTTCGGACGCGGCGATCTGGCGCGCGTGGAAACGGAAATCCGCGACAATCGCGATGGCCGCACGGTGCTGATCAAACCGACCGAGGCTGACTGGACGCATAGCCGCTTGCGCGTGGGCTTGGAACTGACCAGCGACTTTGCCGACAATAATTCCTTCGAGCTCAAAGGCATGCATGTGCTGACCTCGATTAACGACTGGGGCGGCGAGTTACGCACCGTCGCGCGGGTGGGCACGGAGCGTGCGCTGGGCACCCAGTTCTGGCAGCCGCTGGGCATAGGGTCGCCGTGGTATATCGCGCCGGAACTCAGCTATAGCTCGACAGGCGGCGACGTGTTCGATAACAGCGGCTTCCGTCAGGCCCGTTATCGTGTCAAGTCTGGCATGGCGCTGGCGGCGCTGGGACGCCAGCTTGGACGCTGGGGCGATCTGCGCTATTCGGTCGGGCGGCTCAAGCAGGTGCTGAGCCAGTCGATACCGGAAAACCCAGCGGAACTGAGCGAAGTGCGCACGGTGCAGGAGCTGTCGTTCAATGTGGATAGCCTCGATACAGTGGCTTTTCCCACACGCGGCACGCTGTTCTCGCTGAACTGGCAGCGCCTGATGCATGCCAAGACTGAAGGTCCCGTGCTGGCCCGCCAGTCGGTACAGGGCCTGCAAGCTTTCCACATGAATCGCTGGGCCGGCCATCTGTACGCCGAGTGGTCGCGCAGCCTTGGCAACATCAATGCGAATACGCTGGGTGGCTTCCTGCGCCTGTCGGGATCGACCCCGGGTTCGGTCATGGGCAGCCGGACCGTGTTGGGACGGCTGGTGATGGCGCGCAGCGTGGGGGCCATGCCGGCTGCGCTGGGCGGCGATGTGCGGCTGGGCTTTTCGCTGGAGGCGGGCGGCGCCTACAGCCCGGATAGTCCGCTGCGCTGGGGCGCGTTGCATCAAGCCGCGAGTGCTTTCGTGGCGGTGGATACCCGTTTCGGTCCGCTGTATTTTGGTGCCGGCACTACCAAGGGCGGCAATAGCAGCGGCTATCTGTTCCTCGGTCCTATCTGGTAGCGGGCGCCGCAGCGGGGCTGCGGCGTAGCGCCGTAAAGGCGGAAAACTCCCACGAGCGGAAGCCGATCAGCAGCGTGAAGCCGTCGCGTTCCTGCGCGGCGAGCCGGCGGTCGCTCTGGTGTAGCCGTGCAAGTTCTCCCGCCAGTTGCTGGATGCGGCCCACCAGTTCCTGCGCGCTGGGCAGCGACAGCCGCGCGGGCAGGCACAGCAGGGTTTCGCCGGCGCCGTTGAAGCTGCCCGCAAAATAGTCGTCCACCACGTGGGCGCGGAAGAATTGTTGCACAGGGCCGTCCGGCAGCCAGCGGAACGCGTTGGAGACGCGCAGGCGGTAGCGGTTCAACGGTTTTAGTTCAATCAAGCCTAGCCGGTCCAGTTCAGCCAGCAGCAAGATGCATTCGGGTTCCGTCAAGTTATAGGTTTCCAGCACCTGTTCCAGCGTCCAGTGACCCAGGCAGCAGATCGCCATCAGCAGCAGATGGGGCTGGGCCAGCAGTGATTTTTCCTGCGTCAGCGTGAGCGTGTCGGCCTGCGGCGTGGCGTCGGCGGCGGCGCGTAGCACGTCTTCCATGGCCACCCCGGCTGCCTTGCAGATCTGCGCCAGCCGCGATAGCGGCATATCGGCCTGGCCGAACATGCGTTTGACGCTAGATTCGCTCATATCGATGCGCTCGGCCAGCATCTTGTAGGTGACATTGGCCGCGCGCAGATGGCTGCGCAGCACTTGCAGGATGATTTCCGGTGAGCTCATGAAGACCCTTGTGAAAAGAACAAAAGGTATCGTATCACGCTACCGGCAGCAGCGGACAGTTCCGTAAGGAAGGACTTTGCCGGAGCATTGCCGTGCAAGCTCTCAGGCGTCCGGATCGGGATCGAGCTTCTGGGTCAGCCGTGCCAGCAGGCGCTTGGCGGCCTGGCGTTCGTTGGCGTGGGGTTTGGCATGGGGGCCGGCACCGCCCGAGCGGGCCTTGGCAGCCAGCGCCACGGGGTTACGTGGCGGCTGCTGCGACGGTTCCACCCGTATGCGCATTTTCTGCCGTGTTGCCAGTGCCTTGTTGGCCATGTCTGCCCCCCAAGCTTACAGCACGTAGCGCGACAGGTCTTCGTTGACGGCCAGCGCATCGAGGCGGGCATTCACATACGCCGCGTCGATGGTGATGGTGCTGCCGCTGGTTTCGCTGGCGCTGAAGGACAGCTCTTCCAGCAGTTTTTCCATCACCGTGTAGAGCCGGCGCGCGCCGATGTTTTCCGTGCGCTCGTTGACTGAGTGGGCAATTTCGGCCAGACGGGTAATGCCGTCCGGCGCGAATTCCACCTGAACTTCTTCCGTCGCCAGCAGGGCCGCATACTGACGCGTCAGGCAGGCATCGGTGCTGGTCAGGATGCGTTCGAAATCGGCAATCGACAGCGACTCCAGTTCCACCCGGATCGGGAAGCGGCCCTGCAGTTCGGGGATCAGGTCGGACGGCTTGGCCAGATGAAAGGCGCCGGACGCGATGAACAGAATGTGGTCGGTGCGTATCATGCCGTACTTGGTGTTGACGGTGGTGCCTTCCACCAGCGGCAGCAGGTCGCGCTGAACGCCGGCGCGCGACACGTCGGCGCCGCCCACTTCCGAACGCGACGCGATCTTGTCGATCTCGTCGAGGAAGACGATGCCGTTCTGTTCGACGTTCTGGATGGCCTTCTGCTTCATTTCCTCGTCGTTGACCAGTTTGGCGGCTTCTTCATCCACCAGCACTTTCATGGCTTCGCGGATTTTCACCTTGCGGGCTTTTTTGCGCGCATTGCCCATGCCCGAGAACATACTCTTGATCTGCTCCGTCATTTCTTCCATGCCCGGTGGCGCCATGATTTCCATCTGCGCACCCGGTTCGGCCAGTTCGATTTCGATTTCTTTATCGTCGAGCTCGCCCTGACGCAAACGCTTGCGGAAGGTCTGGCGCGTGCTGTCGCCTTCTTTCGGCGCTTCGCTGGCCGCATTGAAGCCGAAGTCGCGTGCCGGCGGCAGCAGGATGTCGAGGATGCGGTCTTCCGCCGCATCTTCGGCGCGCGCGCGCACCTTGGCCATTTCCGCCGAGCGCGTCTGTTTGACGCCGATATCGATCAGGTCGCGGATGATGGTATCCACATCGCGGCCCACGTAGCCGACCTCGGTGAACTTGGTGGCTTCGATCTTGATGAAGGGCGCGTCGGCCAGCTTGGCCAGGCGGCGTGCAATTTCCGTTTTACCCACGCCGGTCGGGCCTATCATGAGGATGTTCTTGGGCGTGATTTCGTGGCGCAGCGGCTCGGCCACCTGTTGCCGGCGCCAGCGGTTGCGCAGGGCGATGGCGACGGCCTTCTTGGCCTTGGCCTGACCGACCACATGCTTGTCGAGTTCGCCGACGATTTCTTGCGGAGTCATGTTCATGCTGGATCCAGTGTTTCGATGATGTGGTTCAGATTGGTGTAGATGCATAGTTCGCCGGCGATGGTCAGCGACTTTTTGACGATTTCGGCGGGACTTAGTTGCGTGTTTTCCACCAGCGCCTTGGCAGCCGACTGGGCATAGGTGCCGCCCGAGCCGATGGCGCCTACGCCGCCTTCCGGTTCCAGCACATCGCCATTGCCGGTGATCACCAGCGTCGAGCTGGCATCGGCCACCAGCAGCATGGCTTCCAGCCGGCGCAGCACGCGGTCGGTACGCCAGTCCTTGGCCAGTTCCACGGAGGCGCGCAGCAGATTGCCCTGATGCTTGTCCAGCTTGCCTTCAAAGCGGTCCAGCAGCGTAAAGGCGTCGGCCGTGCCGCCGGCGAAGCCGACCAGCACCTTGCCGCCGTAGACTTTGCGGACTTTGCGGGCCGTGCCCTTCATGACGATGTTGCCCAGCGTTACCTGACCATCACCGCCCAGCGCGACATCGTTGCCGCGTCGCACGCACAGGATGGTGGTGCCGTGAAATTGTTCCATAGTGACCTCTAAGAATAAGCGAACTGCCGTAGTGTTCAATATGGGGCAGGAAACGCCGATTGCAAGCTTCAGTATTGCCGCGGCACGATGCGCGCCAGCGTAGCAAAGCCGAGCAGATGCAGCAGGGCCGCCACCAGATGGTTGACGTTGCGGAACTCGATGCTGGTACAGGACAGATTGCCCAGACAGGCTAGCAGTTGCTGGGCGCACAGGTAATCCAGCGTTTGCAAACGGCTAGCATCGAAGATCAGGCGCGGGTGTTGCGCCGCGTAGACGATGATGCGGCTTTGCAGCCCTGCCAGCGGGGCGTGCATGGCGGCCGGCAGTTCGAAGCTATCGCTGCTTGCCGTAGAGACAGCCGTGCCCGCGCCGGTTGCCGGCTTGGTTGGCACGGGCCGGAAGGCTGGCGGTGAAACTTCGAAAGTGATGCAATAGTCGAGCGCGAGCTGGTCGAATTCCTCTTCCCGCCCCAGCCTTTGCAGCAGTTCCAGCACTAGCAGCCACGGGGTTTCCGTGTCGGCTGCCAGATTGCTGCGCAGCGGTGCCAGCAGTGCTTCGGCGCCGCTCAGGCGCAGTTCGGGCGGGCTGGCGCGCAGCGTGGCCAGCAGGCTGGCCTGTTCTTCGGCGCTGGCGATGTGCTGGCTGCCCAGTGTCAGGCGCGGCAAGGGCTGGGCCGCCGGCGCTGCGCCGGTCCAGCCGGGTGGCGACGTTTCGAAGCGGCGCGCATAGTCGAGCGAGAGCGCGTCGAAAGCATCGCGCTGGCCGTCCAGCTGATACAGGTCGAATAGCAGCCACCAGAAATCGCGCCCGGCGCTGCCTTGCAGGTTGTTGCGCAAGAGTTCGGCGGCCAGCTCGAGCTGGCCCTGGGCATACAGGATGGCCACTTCGTCGACCACGGCGGCTGTTTCCGGCGCTGCGGCCGCGTGCGGCAGGTCTTCTTCCGCTGCCGGCGCGGCGGGCTGGGCCGATGCCGGGGCAGAAACCGGAGCCGCTGGTGTCGCCGATGGGAAGAGGTCGGCCGCCATGGCCGCTTCGATTTCGTCGATCTTGCGCGCGGCTTCGCGTGCCAGTTCGCGCTGGCGTTGCTGCTGCTGTTCCGCCGTCAGGGGCGTGGCGCTGCCTTCGCCGGCGGCGGGCGGGTTGGAGTTCTTGCCGAAACGGGAAAACAGTCCCACAGTGATCCTCGTGACGCAGAGTAAAAAAAAGCACGCGGCTGCGTGCTTTTTTCGGGAAGCGCGGCCTTAATCGCCGTACAGCTTCTGTTTCAGTTCGCGGCGTTGCTGGGCTTCCAGCGACAGCGTGGCCGTCGGACGGGCGATCAGGCGTGGAATGCCGATCGGTTCGCCGGTTTCTTCGCACCAGCCATAGTCGCCGCCATCAATGGCTACGATGGATTGCTGGACTTTTTTCAGCAGTTTGCGTTCGCGGTCGCGCGTACGCAATTCCAGCGCATGCTCTTCTTCGATGGTCGCACGGTCGGCCGGATCCGGCACCAGCACGGTTTCGCGCAGGTGTTCGGTGGTTTCGCCAGCGTTCTTCAGCAGCTCTTTTTCCAGCGCTTGCAGCTTGGCTTTGAAAAAGGCCATTTGTGCCGGATTCATATAATCCTTTTCATCCATCTTCAGAATTTCTTCTTCAGTCAGGATGCGTTCGGCTTCGGCGGCGGGGGTCGATTTATTAGTTTTGGTCATAACTTCGCTTACCTTCGATACGACAGAGTTTACATTTAATCAGCCCGAATTTTGTGGCTTTTTAGCCATCCCCACAAAACCCCGATAGTTTATACCAGACATTGTTCTAAACCGCTAATAAAGATGTCTTTCGGCAGATTTTTACCGATAAATACCATTTTGCTGCCACGAACGTCGTTTTCTCCCCATTTGGCACCGAGATCACTGCCCATGATTTGATGCACGCCCTGGAATACCACCTTGCGGTCGGCCTCACGCATCCACAATACGCCTTTGTAGCGCAGCATGCGCGGACCGTAGGCATTCACCAGCCCGCCGAGGAAATCGTCGAGCTTGGCGGGATCGAACGGACGGTTGCTTTTGAACACAAACGCGGCGATATCGTCGCTGTGGTGGGCATGGTGGTGGTTATGCCCATGCTCGTGGTGATCGCAGTGTTCGTGCTCGTGGTGGTGGTGGCCGCAGTGCTCGTCGTGCACATGGCCTTCTTCATGGGTCTGTTCGGTGCGCAGGAAGTCCGGATCGAGTTCCAGCTTGTCGTTGAGCATGAAGCCTTTCAGGTCCAGCACTTCCGACAGCGGCGCGCGGCCGAAGTCGCTGGTGCTGATGGCAGCACGCGGATTGATGCGTTTCAGGCGTTCCGTCAGGGTGGCCAGTTGCTCGGGCGTCACCAGATCAGTCTTGGACAGCAGCAGCTTGTCGGCAAAGCCCACCTGGCGCTGGGCTTCTTCATGCTGGTCGAGTTGATCCATGGCATGACGGGCATCCACCACCGTGACCACGGCATCGAGCATGTAGTAAGTGCCCACTTCTTCGTCGACGAAGAAGGTCTGGGCGACCGGGCCCGGATTGGCCAGGCCGGTGGTTTCGATGACGACGCGATCGAACTGCAGGGTACCGGCTTCGCGCTGCTGGGCCAGCTTGCTGAGAGCCACGATCAGATCGCCGCGCACGGTGCAGCAGATGCAGCCGTTATTCATTTCGATGATCTGTTCGCTGCTGTCCTGCACCAGAATTTCATTGTCGATATTTTCCTGACCAAACTCGTTTTCGATCACGGCGATGCGCATGCCATGCTGCTCCTGCAGGATGCGGTTGAGCAGGGTGGTTTTGCCGGCGCCGAGGAAGCCGGTGAGGATGGTGGTGGGTATCAGTGCCATGGTGCGTACCAGTCTGGTCTAGGGGGAAGCTAGATGGGGGTGAAGTGCGAAAATGCAAGCGCCTGATTATGCCGGAATTCTGCCGAAGCGAGCAAACCGCACGATTGAGCCAGCGCAGGGCGCTGCCAGTTGCGGCTACTTTACTTTGGCGCGCGGATGGGCCTGATCGTAGACGGCTGCCAGATGCTGGAAATCGAGGGCCGTGTAGACCTGTGTCGAGCTGATGCTGGTATGACCGAGCATTTCCTGCACGGCACGCAGATCGCCCGAGGATTGCAGCACATGGGAGGCGAACGAGTGGCGCAGCATGTGCGGGTGCACATGCACGGGCAGGCCCTGCGCCAGTCCCTGTGCCTGCAGGCGCTGCTGCAGCACGCGCGGGCTGATGCGGCTGCCTCGCGTGCTGAGGAACAGGGCATTGCTGCCATCGCTGGGAGCCGGGCGCACGGCCAGCCAGGCGTGCAGCGCGTCCAGCGCGGCCTGCCCGACGGGCACCACGCGCTGCTTGTTGCCCTTGCCGGTGACGATGACTTCGCCGCTGTCGGGCAGTAGCCAGCCTTTGGCGCCCGGGCTGGCCTGCAGGTCGAGCGCCGTCAGTTCGGATACCCGCAAGCCGCTTGAGTACAGCAGTTCGAACATGGCGCGGTTGCACAACTGGGCCGGTTCGGGGCTGGTGCCGGCGTGCACTGCGGCGCCGCTGACGAGGGCCACGGCATCGTCGACGGACAGCGCGCGCGGCAGGGTCTTGGCGCGTTTTGGCGGGCGCACGTTGTGTACCGGATTGCTGGAGACTTGTTGCTGTTCGCCCAGCCAGTCGAAAAAGCCGCGCCAGCTCGACAGTTTGCGGGCGATCGAGCGCGGATCGAGCCCGCGTGCGTGCAGGGTGGCAGCGAGCCGGCGGATCTGTGTGTGTTCAATGGCGGGCCAGTCCTGCCCCGGCGTGAGGCTGGCCAGTTCGTGCAGGTCGCGCCCGTAGGCACTGACGGTGTGGGGGGAAAGCTGGCGCTGCGAGCGTAGCTGCGCCAGATAGCCGTCTATCCAGCCCAGCCGTGGGTCTGGATAGTCGCTCATGATGGTCAGATCAGGCCAGCAGCCAGGCCAGTGCCGTGCTGCTGGTTTCGCCGATGTGGACCAGGAAATCAGTCGCCATCAGCGAGGTGAAGCGGGCCGGGTCTTCCGAGCCGAGGATCAGCAGGCCGAAGGCGTCCTTGTTGCCGGGCTTGCGCAGCGGGATGATCACGGTCGAGGTGATGCCGGTCGGATCGTCCAGCCAGCGCACGGCTTCGAAGTCCTTGTTGGTGCCGCAATACGGTGCTTGCAGGCTGTTGGCGAAGATGCGCGCATCGTCGGAAACGCCGCGCACAAACCATTCGTCCAGATAGTCCGCCTCGGCACCCCAGATGCGCAAAGTCACTTGCGGCACATCAAAAGCGCTCTTCAGACCGCTGGTGACAGCGTGTGGTATGGAACCCACATCTTCCGATTCCAGCAGGGTTTTGGTCCAGCGGTGGAACTTGTTGGCGATGGCTTCATTTTCCGAGGCCAGACGCATGAGGTTGCCCATGCGCAATTCCAGCGTCTTGTATTTGTCGCGCATGACTTCCATCTGGCGCTCCTGCAGCGAGACTGCGCGGCCAGTTACCGGGCTGGACAGCTTGATTTCCGCCAGCAGGTCAGCGTGTTCTTCGAAAAACTTCGGATTGTCGCTCAGGTACTGGGCGACGAGGGTGGAATCCAGTGGGACAGTCATGGTGGTGCTTTATTTACTAGGTGAAAGATCGAGCTTCATTCTAAACGAAAAAAACGGACATGGTCACCCATGTCCGTGCTTCCCTTCGCCCGCAACCGGCCCCGTAGGGCCGGTAATTTGCTTAGAAGTTGTGGTGGATACCCAGGCTGTAGAAGTTAGCCGTGGTAGTTGCCTTCTTGTTCGAGGCATCGATGTACAGATAGGTACGTGGCGACAGGTTGTAGTCGTAGCCGATCGAAACCTGTTTGGTTTTGGCGATGGCTGGGCTGTTCAGGACATTGTCCGGATCTTTCTGACCGTAGCCCAGACGTACCAGACCGGCGCCCACGGTGTAGTTAGCACCGACCAGCCAAGCTTTGGTCTTAGGATTGATGGTGACGTTTTCCGTCTGGTCTTGCGACTGGTAGGAACCCATCAGTTTCAGCTCAGGCATAGCCTTGTAGAACGCGCCGACCGACCAGATCTTGCTCTGGATGGCATTCTTTTCATACGCACCGTACACACCCAGCGGGCCGTTGATGGCCGTTGCGCTCAGCGAGTAAGGAGTGGTGGTTGGTGCGGAGTTGGCCGGGAATTGCGGGGCGGCAGCCGTACCTTTGCCGACGATGGCAGGGTTGTTGTTGGCTTCTTTAGCTTGCACGGTCAGGTTGACCTGGAAGATGCCGCCTACCACAGGGCTGTTATAGAACACTGCGTTGGAGAAACGGTTACGCGAGTTGCCTACTGGGCTCATCGGGTCGGTGGTGTAGCCGGCTACTTGCAGGTCGGTCTGGTAACCAGCCACGGCAGGCATGCCGCTCCATGGTTCGAACTGGGTGCTGGTTTCCTGGAAGGCGGTCAGACCGCGGCCCAGACGTACGGTACCGAAGTCACCTTGCAGACCAACGCGGCTCTGGCCCTGGAACAGTGGACGGCTGTTGGCGCCCGAAGTGTTCTCGATGGTGCCGGTGTCTGGTTCGTAGCGAATTTCCAGCTGGAACAGAGCGCTCAGGCCGCTGCCCAGATCTTCTACGCCTTTGAAGCCGAGTTTGTTGTTATCGCGCTTGCCGACCGAGGTGGTGCCGCCAGTCAGCTTGGAGATACCTGCATCCAGAGTGCCATAGATGGTCACGGACGATTGGGCATACGCTGCGCCCGTAAATGCGCCCATGAGCGCCAGAGCCACTAAAGATTTTTTCATTTTAGCTATTCCTTTAAGAGTGAACATCAATACTTCTGAAGCTGAAGGGCGTGGTTGCAGCCCCGCGGATGCTGAAACCTTAATCTGCTGCCGCCTTTAAATCGTCGAAATGGTCGATTAGGACGCTTAATTTTGGTCGAAAGCCCGTTAAAACGGAGTTCCTGTTGTATTAATGAAACGCGCCCCTGTCTACCGACTTGCCCTGTTCAAGGTATCAATTCCTTTCACACAGGCATCTATTTGCCTCTAGCGTACCCCGTTCCGCTGCAAAGCGCCTTTGAGCGATATCAAAATGTTCAGCATATTGTTTGCTGTGTGGCGCCAATGGCACGCTACACTCTCCGTTACCAATGGTTGCCATAGACCTGAGCAGACAGGCGGGGAGCACCATCCGCTTCTATGAATCGGAGTAATAGAGAGACGATGGCGAATCGAGAAGAACTAGGGATCATACGTGGCGCGCGCGCAGGGGATGCAGCGTGCCAGTTGGCACTTGGCAAGCTATATTTGTTTGGTGGTGCCAGCCTGCCGTGCAGCCTGCCGACGGCACTGCACTGGCTCGATCGTGCTGCGGCCCAGCAGCAAGATGAAGCCTGGATGTTGATTGGCAGTTACATTCCTTATGATCACGCACAGCACAAAATGCCGGAAGTGCTGGCCTGGTATGAACGTGCTTATGAAGCCGGTATTGAGCAGGCCGGACTGGTGCTGGCCCAGTTGGTATTGAACGGCGGGGCGGCGCCGGCCGTGCAGGCTTTGCAGGACAAAGCGCTGCAACTGCTCGAAGTGTCGGCCCGTAGCGGTTGCGCTGAAGCCCAGTGGCTGCTGGCCCAGCAGCCGGCTGCGCGGGCAGTGCTGACGGCAGCCGATAGCGAGTGCGAGGATGGCGGACTAGAGAGCGCGACGCTGGCGGCGGCAAGTGGTCAGCAGTGGCTGGCACGGGCCGCGGATAGCGGACTGGCGGCGGCCCAGTATGCTGTGCTGGAGCAGGCCTGGAATAGTGATCCGGACGCGTATCTGGAGCGGGCACTGCCCTTATCGCGCCAGTTGCTGGCCGGCGCACCCATCGATGCGGAAGCGGCGCGCAATATGGACTGGGCTGTGTTGCCTGTGCAACTGATCATGCTGTCGCGCTGCGCCGAGTTGCTCGAAGCGCGTGCCGACGAGCGCGACGAAGTGCAGGCCGAATTGCTGCAATACCGCGAGCTGGCAGCCTATGGCGGCGACCGCCAGGCCCAGCTGGCGCTAGGGCTTTGGTATGCCCGCATGGATGGCGAAGGACGGCGCCAGACGCACGGCATTGCCGCCGCCAATTTCAAGCGCGCCATCCGCTGGCTCACGCTGGCCGGCGAGCAGGGCTTGGCCGAAGCATGGTTTGCGCTGTCGCGCATCTATCTGAAACCGGAATTTTCCCAGCGCTGTGTGGCCGAGGCCCAGCGCTATCTGGAACGGGCGGCAGAGATGGGACACAGCGGTGCCCAGCTCGAATGCGGCATGTATGCCTGGCGTAACCGCCGTACGGACGAGCAGAGCGATGTGCGCGCGGCCTACTGGCTGCAGAAGGCCGTAGCGCAAGGCTGTCGTGCCGCCGAAGCGGCGCTGGCGCGCGTGGCCGCCGCACCCAAACCTGCGCTGTGGGCAGAAACCATACTCAATAGCCTGAGCCGTGAATCGCTGGAATGCCAGCCTTTGCTGACGGCGCGGCTGGAATTGGCTTGTTTGTTCGGCCTGAGCCGGCCGGAAGCGCTGCTGCTCGATATTCCCGCGGCCGATCAGGGCCATTGTCTGGTGATCGATATCCGTGCGACTTACGGCCGCAGCAAGCGCCGGCTGGTGCTGCTGCGCACGGCGCGCGAGCGGCAGGCACTGGACCGGCTGGTGCGGCTGTTCGAACCGTTCAATAACAGTGCCGATGGGATTGAAGGCAATTACCGCCAGCGTCTGTACCGTCTGAAAACCTGGGCGCCGGTAGCGGCCCATGTGGATGACCTGCTGGCTGCTTAAACTGCGCGCTTAAATCTCGATTTCGCCTTCGAAGACGGTCACGGCGGGACCGGTGAGGAATACGGGCTGGCCCGGACCAGCCCAGCTGATGGACAACTGGCCACCGCGCGCATCGACTTGCACGGGGCTATCGAGCAGGCCGCGGCGAATGCCGGCCACGGCTGCAGCGCAAGCGCCCGTGCCGCAAGCCAGCGTTTCACCCACCCCCCGTTCGAATACACGCAGGCGGATATGATGGCGGTCGACGATCTGCATGAAGCCCGCATTGACGCGGTTAGGGAAGCGCGCATGGCGCTCGATCAGCGGGCCGCTCAGTTCGACGGGTGCGGTATCCACGTCGTCGACTACCTGCACGGCGTGCGGGTTGCCCATCGAAACTACCGAGATCAGCACTTCTTCGCGCGCGCCGCCCAGTTCCAGCATCAGCGGCCATAGCAGGTCGCCGCCTTGCGGCTGGCCTTGCAGGTTTTCTGCATCAAACGGTACGCGGGCCGGTTCCAGCACGGGCGCGCCCATGTCCACGGTAATGCTGCCATCGTCTTCCAGACGCGGCGCGATGATGCCGGCCTTGGTCTGGACCGTGATGCTGCGCTGGCTGGTCAAGCCCTTCTCAGCGACGAATTTCACGAAGGCACGCGAACCATTGCCGCACTGTTCCACTTCGCCACCGTCCGCATTGAAAATCCGATAGCGGAAATCGCAGCCTGCTGCGGTCGGCTTTTCCACCAGCAGTATCTGGTCGGCACCGACGCCGAAGCGGCGGTCGCCGAGCAGCTTCCATTGTTCGGGCGTGAAGCGGATATCCTGATTAATGCCATCGATGACGACGAAGTCATTGCCGGCGCCATGCATTTTGGTGAATTTGAGTTTCATCGCAATAGTCTGTGCTTACGGTTTCGGTGCGCGCTGGTATAGCGACGGTTCACCATTCGGACGGGTTTTGAAGCGCTTATGGGTCCAGAAATATTCTGCCGGGGCTTCGCGCACGCGGTCCTCGATAAAGGCATTCATGCGGCGGGTGGCGGCCACCATGTCGGTGCCTGGGTAATTGTCCCACACCGGATAGAATTTCACACGCCAGCCCTGGAAATTCGGCAGGAAGGTCGCAATCACGGGCAGCACCTGCGCACCGGTGGTGGCGGCAATGCGTGCCGTAGCCGTCAGGGTAGCGGCATCGACGCCGAAGAAGGGTACGAACTCGGCATCTTTTTCGCCGAAGTCCATATCGGGCAGCATGAAGTAGGGCAGCTTGTCGCGCAGCGCGCGCATGATGGGCTTGATGCCATCCTGACGCGTAAACAGCTTGACGGGCTTGAAGCGCGAGCGGCCCGCACGCAGCACGCGGTCGAAGGCCAGATTCTTTTGCTGCACATACATCGAGGACGCACTGGTTTCCATTGCCACGGCTGCACCGGCCACGTCGAGGCAGACGAAGTGCGGGCACAGCAGGATGGTCGGCTGGGCCGTCATCTGTTCTACCGGCACGCTGCCCGGATCGAGCTGGATCAGACGGCGCAGGCGCGCCTCCGAAGCCCACCACAGGATGCCGCGTTCCCACACGCTGCGTGAATAAGCTTGAAAATGCTGGCGCGCCAGTATCACGCGTTCCGCTTCCGTCAATTCCGGCATGCACAAGCGCAGATTGGTCAGGGTGATGTGGCGGCGTGATGGCAGCAGGATGAACAGCAGGCTGCCGATCAGATTACCGAAGCGGCCCAGTACAGGCAGCGGCAGCCAGTGCAGCAGCCACATAAAACCGAGTAGCAGCTTCATGCCGACGCTCCTTCTGCCGGAGCGCTGATACCGGCCGGCACCTTGTAGCGGTTATAGCTCCAGAAGTATTGCGTCGGGCAGCGCGCGATCAGGCGTTCCATCGCATGGTTGATGGTTTGGGCCTGTTCGGCCGCGCTGCCGTCCAGCGTACCCTCGAATGGCACGAAGCGGATCACATAACCGCGTCCGCCCGGCAGACGCTCCGCATAGGTGACGATGATGGTGGCGTCGCCCAGTTGCGCTAGCTTGGCCGGCAGCGTCATGGTGTAAGCCTGGCGGCCAAAGAAAGTGGCCCACACGCCTTCGCCTTCCTGCGGCACCTGATCGGGCAGCAGGCCGATAGGCTTGCCTTTTTTGAGCGTCTTGGCCAGCATGCGCACGCCCGACATATTGGCCGGGGCCAGCAGCAGGTTGTCGCGCGCGCGGGCGCCTTCGATCAGCGGCTTGAGCGCAGCTTTTTTGGGCGGGCGGTACATCACCATCAGTTCCGTGCGCAGGGCGATCTCCTGCGCGACGATTTCGAAGCAGCCCAGATGGGGTGTTAAAAACACAATACCACGACCTGCATCAAGTTCCGTCTGCACCAGCGACCAGCCTTCGTCGCTGGCATGGCGCGAAACCCGCTCAGGCTTCGCGCACCAGATGAAGGGCAGTTCGACAATGGATTTGCCCGCTTCGGCGATGGCGGCGGACAGGTGCTGGCCATAGCCGGCCTGACGCAGATTGTCGCGCATGCGGCGCCGGTAGGAGGCCGAGCTCAGGTACACCAGCCAGCCGAGCACGCTGCCCAGAGCATGCAATATTGGCAAAGGTAAGATGGAAAGAGCGCGAAATATGGGAACTAACATGAGAAATTCATCTAGGTAACGGTGCTGCGGGCCGGTGTTGCTGTGCCAAAAATTTCAAAGAAGCGTAAAATACCACGTAGCAGTAACCGCTGAGTTAACAGACAACTTGCGAAGCGGAATATAAATGTCGCTAAAGCGTCGCAAGCCGTATTGGTAAGCGACCGTTATTCTTAACCAATCTACAGGAGCTTGCGATGTCTAATGATTATCTTTTCACTTCCGAATCCGTCTCGGAAGGCCATCCCGATAAAGTTGCCGACCAGATTTCCGATGCGATTCTGGACGCGATTCTGACCCAGGACCCGAAAGCCCGTGTTGCTGCAGAAACTCTGTGCAATACCGGTCTGGTCGTACTGGCCGGTGAAATTACCACCCACGCCAATGTTGATTATATTCAAGTTGCGCGCGAAACCATCAAACGTATCGGTTACGACAACACCGAATACGGTATCGATTACAAAGGCTGCGCCGTGCTGGTGGCCTACGACAAGCAGTCGCCCGACATCGCGCAAGGCGTGGATGAAGGCGCAGGCATTGATCTCGATCAAGGCGCGGGCGACCAAGGCCTGATGTTCGGCTACGCCTGCGATGAAACGGCCGAGCTGATGCCAGCCGCCATCCACTACTCGCACCGTCTGGTCGAGCGCCAGTCGCAACTGCGCAAAGATGGCCGTCTGCCATGGCTGCGTCCGGATGCCAAATCGCAGGTGACGTTGCGCTACGTCAATGGCCGTCCGGTGGCGGTCGACACTGTCGTGCTGTCGACCCAGCACGCGCCGGAAATGGAACACAAGCAGATCGAAGAAGCCGTGATCGAAGAGATCATCAAGCCGGTGCTGCCACGTGAATGGCTGACCAACACGCGCTTCCTGGTCAATCCGACCGGCCGTTTCGTGATCGGTGGCCCTCAGGGCGATTGCGGTCTGACCGGCCGCAAGATCATCGTCGATACCTACGGTGGCGCCAGCCCGCACGGCGGCGGTGCGTTCTCCGGTAAAGACCCATCGAAAGTCGACCGTTCGGCGGCTTACGCAGCCCGTTACGTGGCCAAAAACGTGGTGGCTGCCGGTCTGGCGCGCCAGTGCCAGGTACAGGTCAGCTACGCGATCGGCGTGGCCCGTCCGATCAACATCACCGTGTACACCGAAGGTACGGGCGTGATTCCGGACGAGAAAATCGCCGAACTGGTGATGGCCCACTTCGACCTGCGTCCGAAAGGCATCGTGCAGATGCTGGACCTGCTGCGTCCTATTTACGGCAAGACCGCGGCTTACGGCCACTTCGGCCGCGAAGAGCCAGAGTTCACCTGGGAGCGCACCGACAAGGCTGCCATCCTGCGCGACGCCGCCGGCCTGAAGTAATCCTGCCCAGCGCGGCGGCCCGCCGCCTGCCATAACAACGCCCCGCTCGCCCTGCGCCAGCGGGGCGTTTTATTTGGGACGTGGTGGCGGCGGTGGCGGTGGTTTAAGCGGCAGATAGCGCCGCAGATATTCATCGCGATTCATAAAGTACTCCGGTTTTTGATTTCTGCATCGACGGCGCTCTGAGCGGCTTGCCGTATGCCACGAGTCAGCAACAGGTCGAAATCCGTACTTTGCAATTCGGCGCGAAAACGTTCGCGCAGTGCCAGTAAGCGACGCTCAAACAGCACGATGGGAAAGCGTGTATTGATGCGCATTCGTACCATGAGTGTTTCTACGTCGATCTTTAGTGTCTTCATACCAGATGCCGAAGCAGTGTGCTGTTTGACTCGTTCGATGACATTAAGTTGCTTCGAAATGATGGCGAGCAGCGTACTGGCCGATGTTAGCAACGGCCACAGGACAGTGTAGCTCGCGTTATTCCAGAATATCAGTCCGGCAAGCGCAGAGCCTGCCGATGCAATGGCCAGCATGATACGTGTCGTGCTATCCAGCTTCACCCAGCGGGAGAGTAGTTGATGTTCGATTTGCACGGCGTAGTGCACCTGATAGTGCAGTTGGTAGGCTTCTGCCCAGATTGCATCACGTGGATCGGTTACCATGGTTTTCGCTCCCGTCGCAGCACCGTCTTGCTGATTTTTGCTGCATTTGATGGTAAAATCCGCATTCCGAGGAGCGTTGCGACGCGTCAATAAGTGCTGAATCAGCCGCTTGATGCGCCAGGCTCGGAGTCTCAAACCGCGCTCACGTTACTTTTTTCTAAACATGAAAGGAGGGCGTGATGAACGCCGTACTCAAATCTTCCCAGGACTACCTCGTTGCCGATATTTCGCTGGCAGGCTGGGGCAATAAAGAAATCAAGATTGCAGAAACCGAAATGCCGGGCCTGATGGCGATCCGCGAGGAATACGCCGCCAGCCAGCCGCTGAAAGGCGCGCGCATCACCGGTTCGCTGCACATGACCATCCAGACCGCCGTGCTGATCCAGACGCTGGAAGCGCTGGGCGCGCAAGTGCGCTGGGCTTCCTGCAATATCTACTCGACCCAGGATCACGCTGCTGCCGCTATCGCTGCCAACGGCACGCCGGTGTTCGCCATCAAGGGCGAAACCCTGGACGAATACTGGGACTACACCCACCGCATCTTCGAATGGCCAGCCGACGCCGCCGGCAATGCCGTGTATTCCAACATGATTCTGGACGATGGTGGCGACGCAACGCTGCTGCTGCATCTGGGTGCCCGTGCCGAAACCGATATCTCGGTGCTGGCCAACCCCGGTTCGGAAGAAGAAATCTGCCTGTTCAACGCCATCAAAGCCCATCTGGCCCAAGATCCGCAGTGGTACTCCAAGCGTCTGCCGCACATTCTGGGCGTGACGGAAGAAACCACCACCGGCGTGCACCGCCTGTACCAGATGCACAAGGAAGGCAAGCTGCACTTCCCTGCGATCAACGTCAACGACTCCGTGACCAAATCCAAGTTCGACAACCTGTACGGCTGCCGCGAATCGCTGGTCGACGGCATCAAGCGCGCGACCGACGTGATGGTGGCCGGCAAGATCGCCGTGATCGCCGGTTACGGTGACGTGGGCAAAGGTTCGGCTCAAGCCATGCGCGCGCTGTCGGCACAAGTCTGGGTCACCGAGATCGATCCGATCTGCGCATTGCAGGCCGCGATGGAAGGCTACCGCGTTGTGACCATGGACTACGCTGCCGAACACGGCGACATCTTCGTCACCTGCACCGGCAACTATCACATCCTGACCGAAGAGCACATGCTGAAGATGAAGGATCAGGCCATCGTCTGCAACATCGGTCACTTCGACAACGAGATCGACGTTGCTGCGCTGAAGAAGTACACCTGGGAAAACATCAAGCCGCAAGTCGATCACGTGATCTTCCCATCGGGCAAACGCATCATCCTGCTGGCCGAAGGCCGTCTGGTGAATCTCGGTTGCGGTACGGGTCACCCTTCGTACGTGATGTCGTCGTCGTTCGCCAATCAGACCATCGCCCAGATCGAGCTGTACGCTAACACCGATAAATATCCGGTCGGCGTGTACGTGCTGCCTAAGCATCTGGACGAAAAAGTAGCGCGTCTGCAGCTGAAGAAACTGAATGCCCAGCTGACCGTGCTGACCGCCGAACAGGCCGCCTACATCGGCGTGTCGCAGGAAGGTCCGTACAAGCCTGAGCACTACCGTTATTAATCCGTAATCCGGCTTAGGCCGGCGCTGTGCTGCCGCCCGCCCGCAATGGCGGGCGCTGCCACAGCGTTCCCACTTGCAGCGAGTCTCTATTATGCGTTTGGTCCTTACCTGGTTAATCAATGCAATTGCCTTGCTGGCGATTCCCTACCTGATGCATTCCGTCGAGGTCACAAGCCTCGGTGCAGCCCTCGTCGCGGCTTTGGTTCTGGGTCTGGTGAATACGCTGATCCGCCCCGTCTTGCTGCTGCTGACCTTGCCCGTGACCTTGGTGTCGCTGGGCCTGTTCATCTTCATCATCAATGGCTTCATGTTCTGGCTGGTTGCCCAGTGGGTGGACGGCTTCCATGTCGACAGCTTCCTGTCGGCCATAGGCGGTGCTTTGCTGTATAGCGTGATTTCCTGGGCTCTTACGACTCTTTTCTTGAAGAACTCCGATGGCTAATCATAATTTCAGTATTGAATTCTTTCCGCCCAAGACGGCGGAAGGTGCGGAAAAGCTGCGCGTCACGCGCGCCAAGCTGTCCGAGCTGCATCCCAAGTATTTTTCGGTGACGTTTGGTGCTGGCGGCACCACCCAGCGCGGTACGCTCGATACCGTGGTGGAAATTCTGGCGGCCGGCGAAGACGCTGCACCCCACCTGTCCTGCGTGGGCGGCACGCGCGAATCGATCCGTCAGATTCTTAACGAGTACAAGTCGCACAATATCCGCCGTCTGGTGGCCTTGCGCGGCGACCTGCCCAGCGGTTACGGTGCGGCCGGTGAATTCCGTTACGCCAATGAGCTGGTGGAATTCATCCGGGCCGAAACGGGCGACTGGTTCCACATCGAAGTGGCGGCCTATCCGGAAGTCCACCCGCAAGCCCGTTCGCCGCAGGATGATCTGCTGGCCTTCGAGCGCAAGGTGAAAGCCGGCGCCAATTCCGCCATCACCCAGTATTTCTACAATGCCGACGCCTACTTCCAGTTCGTCGAGCAGACCCAGAAGCTGGGGATCGATGTACCTGTCGTGGCCGGCATCATGCCGATCACCAACTACACCCAGCTGATGCGCTTCTCGGATATGTGCGGTGCCGAGATTCCACGCTGGGTACGTCTGAAGCTGGCCAGCTTCGGCGACGATAGCGCGTCCATCAAGGCTTTCGGTCTGGACGTGGTCAGCGCGCTGTGCGAACGCCTGCTGGCAGGCGGCGCACCGGGGCTGCACTTCTACAGCATGAATCAGGCAGCGGCCACCACGGCGCTGTGGCAGCGTCTGGTGAAGTAACTGCGCTAGCTAGCCGCTGGCCCGCGCCATGATGGCCCGCGGCCGGCGACTGGCGCCGCTATTCAGTGATGATGTGGTCGAGCGCCACATCATGGCTGTCCGCAGCAAAATCGGCGCGCAGGCACTGGTAGGCTATGCCCAGTGTCTGTGGCCGTGGCGTAGCGGCTAGCGTGCGATCGTAATAGCCACCGCCGTAACCCATACGGTATCTCCCCTCATTAAAGCCCAGACAGGGCACCAGCAAGGCGGCCGGATAGACGGCCTGCAGGCGCAAGTCCTGCGGCACTGCCACGCCCATCGCATCCTGCACCATCGCTTCGCCGATACGCCATTCCGTAAAGGCCAGCGGCGCATCTTTTTCCAGCACCACGGGCAGCAGCAGGCGCGCGCCGCGCGCGGCCAGCTCCGCATACGCTGCATGCAGATCAGGCTCATCCTTGAGTGGCCAGTACACCCCCAGCGAGGCTGGCTGCACCTGCTGCCACCATGCAAGCAGGTGCTGGCCTATGGCCTGATCCCACTCCACCTTGCTGGCCGCATCGATGGCGCGGCGGCGCAGGCGCAGTTGCTTGCGTAATAGCGCCTTCTGCTCTGCCGGCAGGGCTGGTAGTTCCGTCGTGGCGCATGGTATTCTAGGGTCGCTGGTCATCGCTGTGGTTTTTCAGACTTTAGAGAGTTGTACATTGAGTTATGCATTGAAATGGATCGCCAGCGCAGCCCTGCTGGCGCTGACCCTGACGGCCCACGCCGACGACATCGGTGATGACGGCCGTCGCGCCGATGATGCCTTCCTGCTGCTGCGCGACGCGGTGCGGCAGGATGATGCGGCCAAGGCTGATTTCTATGCCAATCGTCTGGCCAGTTATTCCATTCCGTCCTACGTTGATTATTATCGGCTGAAACCGCGGCTGAAAGATGCCGGCAACGCCGAAATCCGCGATTTTCTCAAGCGCTACGAAGGCCAGGCCATTGTCGACCGTCTGCGTAACGACTGGCTGCTGGAACTGGGGCGCAAGCGCGACTGGGCTACTTTCGACGAACAACTGCCGCTGTTTGTGCTCAACGACGACGTGCAGGTGAAATGCTATGCGCTGCAATCGCGTGCGCTCAAAGGCCACAAAGTCGCCAGCGATGCGCGCGAAGTGCTGACGGCGCCGAATGGCTATGGCGAGCCGTGCGCGGGCCTGATCGCCACGCTGTATGCGGCCGGCCAGTTCAATACCGACGACCTGTACGTACAGTTGCGTTTGTCCGGCGAATACAACGCCACCGGGCAGGCGCGCCGCATCGTCGCTCTCCTCAACGGCAACGAGAAGCGCGCCGTACAGGCCGTGGATTTGCCAGCCATTGCCCTGACTAAGGGCGTGGGCAGCGGCCGCACCGAACATGAAATCTTCATCGTCGCGCTGGGCCGCATGGCCAAGACCAGTGTCAAACTGGCGACCATTGCGCTGCACCGTGCCGCGCCCAAGCTGAGCGCGCTGGAACAGCAGGAAGCCTGGGCCGCGATTGCGCTGCAATCGTCCTACACGTTGGCGCCGGAGACTGGCGACTACTGGCACAAATCACAGGGCGCGGCCTTGTCCATCGATCAGCAGCAATGGAAAACCCGTATCGCGCTGCGTAACGGCGACTGGAAAACTGTACGTCAGACCATACGTGCGATGCCTGCTTCGCTGCGCAGCGAACCGGTATGGGTGTACTGGCTGGCACGCGCCCAGATGGCCGAGAATGGCAGCAGCCAGCCTAGCGGCGAAGCAGCCCAACTGTTGCGCGGCATCGCCGAACTGCCGAGCTTCTATGGCCAGTTAGCCGGTGAAGAACTGGGCAAGCTGGTCACCATTCCGCTACCGGGTCTACCCATCAGTCAGGCCGAGGTGGCGCCGTTTGCCAGCAATCCCAACTTCCAGCGCGCGCTCAAATTCTTCTCCATGCGGTTGCGCTTCGAAGGCACGCGCGAATGGAACTGGGGCCTGCGCGGCCTGAGCGAACGCGAACATCTGGCAGCCGCCGAATTCGCGCGTCAGAACAACATCCTCGACCGCATGGTCAACACCTCGGACCGTACCCGCTTGCAGGTGGATTACACCCAGCGCTTCCCGGCGCCGCATAACGACATCATGCATCCGACCACCCAGACACTGGGACTGGACAAAGCCTGGGTGTATGGCCTGATCCGGCAGGAATCGCGCTTCATCATGGATGCGCAGTCGCACGTGGGCGCGTCCGGTCTGATGCAGGTGATGCCATCGACGGGGCGCTGGGTGGCCAAGAAAATCGGCCTGACCGACTTTGCCCAGGAAATGCTCAGCGATGTGCGTACCAATATTCTGCTCGGTGCCAACTACATGAATATGGTGCTCGGGAATATGGATGGCTCGCAGGTGCTGGCCACGGCCGCCTACAATGCAGGGCCGGGCCGTCTGCGCAGCTGGCGCAGCACACTGAGCAAACCGATGGAGGGCGCCGTGTTCATCGAATCGATCCCCTTCTTCGAAACGCGCGTGTATGTGAAAAACGTGATGTCGAATACCGCCTATTACGCCGCCCTGTTTGAAGGCCGGCCACAGTCGCTCAAGCTGCGGCTGGGGAATGTCGCGCCCAAAGGCTATAGCGAACAGGAACAGCAGGAAAGCAGCTTCGGCGCACGCTGAAGCACCACTCATACGGAACCGCCATGCAGACTACCAAACTCGATCCTAGCCTGACCCAGACTCTGGCCGCCGCACGTGCTCCCGGCCTGACGCTGGTCATCGGTAACAAGAACTACTCCTCGTGGTCGATGCGGCCATGGGTGGCCATGACGGCATTCGGCATTCCGTTCCAGGAGGTGCGCGTGCTGCTGGACCAGCCCGACACGGCCAACCGCATCTGCGAATACACGGCCAGTGGCCGCGTGCCCGTGCTGCTGGCCGGCGAGATGACCATCTGGGATAGTCTGGCCATCTGCGAATATCTGGCCGAGCAGTTCCCCGAGCTGCATCTGTGGCCGCAGGACGTGGCAGCGCGCGCCATGGCCCGCTCCATCTGCGCCGAAATGCACGCCGGTTTCAGCGATCTGCGTAACGCCATGTCGATGAACATCCGCGCCAGCTATCCGGGCAAGGGCCGCACCAACGGCTCGCAGGCCGACATCGGCCGTATCTGCGAAATCTGGGAAGAATGCCTGTCGCGCTTCGGTCACCGCCAGTTCCTTTTCGGCGATTTCTCGCTGGCCGACGCTTTCTACGCGCCCGTGGTGATGCGCTTCCGCACCTATGGCGTGGCACTCGCGCCCGCGCTGGAAGCCTATTGCCAGCGCGTGATTGCCCATCCGGCCGTGGCGCGCTGGGTCAGCGAAGCGCTGGCCGAAACCGAGCGCGCTTCCAAGCACGACGCCGACATGCCGGACTAAGCCCATGCAGATTTATGTTGTCGGTGGCGCCGTGCGCGATCGCCTGCTGGGGCTGGACGTGCAGGATCACGATCACGTGGTCGTCGGCGCCACGCCGGAAGACATGCTGGCGCAAGGCTTCCGCCCTGTCGGCAAGGACTTCCCCGTATTCCTGCACCCGAAAACGCAGGAAGAATATGCGCTGGCCCGTACCGAGCGCAAAACCGCGCCCGGCTACAAAGGCTTTGTATTTCACACTTCGCCCGATGTGACGCTGGAACAAGACCT
Organism: Pseudoduganella danionis; assembly: GCF_009720775.1. Classification (GTDB taxonomy): domain Bacteria; phylum Pseudomonadota; class Gammaproteobacteria; order Burkholderiales; family Burkholderiaceae_D; genus Rugamonas; species Rugamonas danionis. The sequence goes on along the minus strand of NZ_WNKW01000004.1, from coordinate 21,554 downwards.
GATCCGGCGTGACCTCACTATCAATGCGATCGCCCGTGCCGAAGACGGTACGCTGACCGACCCGTATGGCGGCGTGCGCGATCTGGAACTGCGGCTGTTCCGCCATGTCTCGCCCGCATTCGAAGAAGACCCGGTGCGCATACTGCGGGTGGCGCGCTTTGCGGCCCGCTTTACCGATTTCACGATAGCGCCGGAAACCCTGACACTGATGCAGCAGATGGTAGCCAAAGGCGAAGTCGATGCGCTGGTGCCGGAGCGGGTGTGGCAGGAACTGTCGCGCGGACTGATGGAAGCTAAGCCTTCGCGCATGCTGGAAGTGCTGCGCGCCTGTGGCGCGCTGGCGCGCATCGTGCCCGAACTCGACGCGCTGTGGGGCGTGCCGCAGCCAGAGAAGTGGCATCCTGAAATCGACACGGGTAGCCATGTGCTGCAGGTGCTGGACTGTGCGGCCGAATTGGGCATGGAACTGCCCGTGCGGGTAGCCTGCCTGCTGCACGATCTGGGCAAGGGCGTCACGCCGGCGGCCAACTGGCCGGCCCACCATGGCCATGAAGATCTGGGCGTGCCGCTGGTGGAGGCCGTGTGCCAGCGTCTACGTGTGCCGACCGAATGCCGCGATCTGGCCGTGATGACCACGCGCGAACATGGCAATGTGGGGCGAGCCCTGCAACTGCGTGCCAACACCATGGTGAAACTGCTGGAGCGCTGCGACGCATTCCGCAAGCCGGCGCGCTTCATCCAGATGCTGGCGGCCACCGAATGCGATTCGCGCGGCCGCATCGGTGCACAGGCTAGCTACCGCGATACGCCGTTCCCGCAGCGCGCCCATCTGGAACAGGCCCTTGCGGCGGCCCGTGCCGTGGATGCGGGGGCGATTGCGCGCAGCTGCAGCGAACAGCCGGCACAGATTCCGCAGCGCGTGCATCAGGCGCGCGTGCATGCGGTAGCGGCAGCGCTGCCATCGGCCGGGGTGGACGACGCGGCCACGTCCTGAAAGCAGGGTACAATGCCACATATGCTGCATCGCACAAACCACTTGAACGCCTATGGAATCGCCTGATCTGTTTCAGAACCCGCTGCGCCGCTGGCGCGCTGGCAAGCGCCGGCCTACGGTGCTGGTCAAGGAGTTGCACGAGCGCGACCGCCGCCGTGTGGTCCAGCATTTCCTCGGGCTGGAAGCCAGCGACCGACTGCTACGCTTTGGCAGCATGCTGCCGGACGAGCAGGTAGAGAACTATGCCAAGGGCATCGATTTCGCGCGCGACATGGTCTTCGGCGTATATAACCGCATGTTCAAACTGGTGGCGGTCGGGCATCTGGCGTTTGCCCCGCGCGACGAAAGCCGCGGCGGCGCGACGGAAAAAGAACGGGTGGCCGAATTTGGCGTGTCCGTTAGCCGTTCGGCGCGCGGCAAGGGCGTGGGTTCCAAGCTGTTCGAGCGGGCCGCCATCCACTGCCGCAACGACGACGTGGACACCTTATACATGCACTGCCTGTCGTCGAACAAGACCATGATGCATATCGCCCGCAAGGCCGGCATGGAAATCCACCGTGATTACGGCGAAGCGGACGCCTATCTGAAACTGCCGCCGGCCAATCCGGCCAGCGTGCTGCAGGAAGCGCTGGACGAGCAATTCGCCACGCTCGATTACACCCTCAAAGCCAACAAGCGTTTCGCCCTCAAATGGCTGGACCGCCTGCGGGGCCGTAAATAAGTTCGGGGTCAGGTCTGTCATTAGGACATTGCCGCTACACCTTTGAGTTAGCTCAATACCTGTATCAACCCATTACCGCGTCTATATATTAGCGATTTGCCTATCAGCAGATTTTAAGCGCGAAACCGGATAAACGAAAAAAAGCACACGTTGAGTGGTCTCAAAAGTGTGCTTTGGATGTCCGAATGACAGACCTGACCCCGAAGTTACCCCCGAGTTTTAGACGAGGGGTAGGGCGGTGGTGTCTTTGATGCGCTGCAGGGCAAAGCTGGATTTGACGTCGAGCACGGCCGGATGGCGCAGCAGCGTGGCCATCATGAAGCGCGAGAAGTGGTCCATGTCTTCTACATGGACGCGCAATAAATAATCCATTTCGCCTGTCATGGCGTAGCAGGCTACTACTTCTGGCCATTGTTCAACAGAAACTGCGAAGTCGGCACGCGGCGAGGCGGGGGCGTTCTGCGCGCCCAGCGCACGGGCATTGCTGTGCGCGCCTGCTTCGCTGTGCTTTTCGAGCCGTACGTTGACATAGGCCAGCAGGCCCAGGCCTATCTTGTCGGGGTCGAGCAGGGCGACGTACTGGCGGATCACGCCCGCTTCTTCCAGCCGCTTGATGCGGCGCAGGCAAGGCGAGGGTGACAGCGCCACCAGCTCGGCCACGTCCTGGTTCGACAGGCGTCCATCGGCCTGCAAGATCCCCAAAATTTTGCGGTCAGTTTTGTCTAGCGTAATTTTGGTCATAAAACCCTCTGAATTCGGAAAAACATGCAATATTATTGCGCATAAGCGCGAACTTGGGGAATTGTTTGCAATTTAATGCCGTCGGAAGGCCACTATACTGTGCGTCATTCAAACAAGGAGACTAGCATGCAATTTACCCCCTGGGATAACCCGATGGGCACGGATGGCTTCGAGTTCGTCGAGTACGCTGCCCCTGATCCTGTCGCGCTGGGCAAGCTGTTCGAGAGCATGGGCTTCACCGCCATCGCCCGCCACCGCCATAAAAACGTCACCTTGTACCGTCAGGGCGATATCAATTTCCTCATCAACGCCGAGCAGGATTCCTTCGCTCAGCGTTTCGCCCGCACCCACGGGCCGTCCGTCTGCGCGATCGCACTGCGCGTCAAGGATGCCGCATTTGCCTATAACCGCGCACTCGAGCAGGGCGCCTGGGGCTTTGATAACAAGACCGGTCCGATGGAACTGAATATCCCTGCCATCAAGGGCGTGGGCGATTCGCTGGTGTATCTGGTCGACCGCTGGCGCGGCAAGAACGGTGGCACCGAAGGTGCGATCGGCGATATCAGTATCTACGATGTGGACTTCGTGGCCATCCCGGGCACCGTGGCCAATCCGGTCGGCCATGGCCTGACTTATATCGACCACCTGACCAACAACGTTTACCGTGGCCGCATGAAAGAATGGGCCGACTTCTACGAGAAGATGTTCAACTTCCGCGAAGTGCGCTACTTCGACATCGAAGGCAAGCTGACCGGTCTGAAGTCGAAAGCCATGACTTCGCCATGCGGCAAAATCCGCATTCCGATCAACGAATCGTCGGATGACAAATCCCAGATCGCCGAGTACCTCGACGAATACCACGGCGAAGGCATTCAGCACATCGCACTCGGTACCGATGACATCTACAAGACCGTGCAGTCGCTGAAAAACGCGGGCATCATCTTCCAGGACACCATCGAGACTTACTACGATCTGGTCAACCGCCGCTTGCCCGAGCATGGCGAGAATCTGGATGAGCTGCGCCGTCTGCGCATCCTCATCGATGGCCGTAGCAGCGAGCACTCGCGCGAACTGCTGCTGCAGATCTTCAGCCAGAACGTGATCGGCCCGATCTTCTTCGAGATCATCCAGCGTAAAGGCGATGAAGGTTTCGGCGAAGGTAATTTCCGCGCGCTGTTCGAATCGATCGAGCTCGATCAGATCCGTCGTGGCGTGCTGAAAGATCCTGCAGCCGCTTAAACAACAAGGGTGAAAAGCCGCGAGTCCCGCACAGAACGGGGCAGCGGCCTGTGGTACCCTAAACTAAACCACATACATAACCGCCGGGAGAGCTTCACAAGAGTTCGCACGGCGCGCACGAACGGGCCGAACACGGCCCTGCAGTGCATGGTCAAAACAATAATGGAGACAATATGAACGCACCTCACAAGGGCTCGCAACTGGAGCCGGGCTCGCACTCGGACCAAGAAATTTCCCTCGACGATAAGTGGACGCTGGAGCGCGGCCGTGCCTTTATGACGGGCACGCAGGCGCTGATCCGCCTGCCCATGATGCAGCGCGAACGCGACCTCAAAGCTGGCCTGAATACGGCCGGCTACATCACCGGCTACCGTGGTTCCCCGGTGACCAGTGTGGATATGACGGCCGTGAAGGCCAAAAAATATCTGGACGCGCACCACGTTAAATTCCACCCCGGGATGAACGAAGATCTGGCTGCCACCGCCGTATGGGGCACGCAGCAGACCAATCTGTTCGAAGACGCCAAGTACGATGGCGTGTTCTCCATGTGGTACGGCAAAGGCCCCGGCGTGGACCGCTGCGGCGACGTATTCAAACATGCCAATAATGCCGGTTCGGCCAAACATGGCGGCGTGCTGGTGCTGGCCGGTGATGACCACGCGGCCAAGTCGTCTTCGACGGCGCACCAGTCCGACCATATCCTGAATGCCTGCGGCATCCCTGTGCTGTATCCATCCTCGGTGCAGGAATACATCGACTACGGCCTGCACGCATGGGCCATGAGCCGCTACACGGGGCTGTGGGTGTCGATGAAGTGCGTGACCGACATCATCGAATCTGGCGCCGTGATCGATTTCGATCCGGATCGCGTACAGATCAAGATTCCGGAAGATTTCGAACTGCCTGAAGGCGGCCTGAATATCCGCTGGCCCGACACCGTACTGGATATGGAAGTGCGGATGAACAGCTACAAGTGGTATGCCGCGCTGGCCTACTGCCGCGCGAATAAACTCAACAAGATCATCTGGGATAGCCCGAAGCCGAAGATCGGCATTATCACGGCCGGTAAGTCCTATCTCGATACCCGTCAGGCGCTGGCCGATCTGGGCATAGACGAGCAGGCCGCGGCCGATATCGGTATCCGTCTGTACAAGATCGGCATGACCTGGCCGCTGGAAGCGGAAGGCGTGCAGGAATTCGCCGAAGGTCTGGACGAGATTCTGGTGGTGGAAGAGAAGCGCCAGATCCTCGAATACGCGCTGAAAGAAGAGCTGTACAACCTGCCGGACGGTAAGCGTCCTCGCGTGGTGGGCAAGTTCGATGATACTGGCGAGTGGAGCAAGAACAGCAAGACTGGTCACGGCGACTGGCTGCTGCCGGCTACCTACGAACTCAATCCGGCCCAGATCGCGCGCGCCATTGCTTCGCGTATCGCCCACTATTGCGACGGCCATCCGGTGGCCGAGCGTGTGCGCGAACGCGTGGCCTTCCTCGAAGCGAAAGAGCTGGCGCTGAAGTCGCTGCCGCTCAAATCGAATCCGGAAACCGACCGCACGCCTTACTTCTGCTCGGGTTGTCCGCACAATTCGTCCACCAAAGTGCCGGAAGGCTCGCGTGCGCTGGCCGGTATCGGCTGCCACTACATGGTGCTGTGGATGGACCGCGAAACTTCCACCTTCACCCACATGGGGGCAGAAGGCGTGACGTGGGTAGGACAGGCGCCGTTCACCAACGAGAAGCATGTGTTCACCAACCTCGGTGACGGTACCTACTTCCACTCCGGCATACTGGCGATCCGCGCTGCGGTAGCGGCCAAGGTCAACATCACCTACAAGATCCTGTTCAACGACGCCGTGGCCATGACGGGCGGCCAGAACTTCGACGGTCCGCTCGATCCCGGCATGATTTCGCGCCAGATTGCGGCCGAAGGGGTGAGCCCGATTATCGTTGTCACCGACGAGCCGGAAAAATATCCATCCGATTACAACTGGGCGTCCGGTGTCACCGTACGCCACCGCTCGGAGCTGATGGATGTGCAGCGCGAGCTGCGTGATAAACCCGGTGTGTCGGCCATGATCTACGATCAGACCTGCGCTTCGGAGAAGCGTCGCCGCCGCAAACGCAATGAATACCCTGATCCGGCCAAACGCGCCGTGATCAACGAAGCCGTGTGCGAAGGCTGCGGTGACTGCTCGGTGCAGTCGAACTGCCTGTCGGTGGAGCCGCTGGAAACGGAACTGGGGCGCAAGCGCCAGATCAACCAGTCCTCCTGCAACAAGGACTTCTCCTGCGTGACCGGTTTCTGCCCGAGCTTTGTGACGGTGGAAGGCGGTGCGCTGAAGAAACCGAAAAAGGCTGCAACGGGTGAAGCGCCGCAAGTGGCGCTACCGACACCGGTGCTGCCATCGACGGCCCAGCCTTACGGCATCCTGATCACCGGTATCGGTGGCACGGGTGTGGTGACGGTGGGGCAGATACTGGCTGTGGCGGCCCACGTGGAAGGCAAGGGCGCGATTGTGCTCGATATGAGCGGGCTGGCCCAGAAGGGCGGCCCGGTGATGTCGCACGTGCGTCTGGCCGACCAGCAGAGCGACCTGCATTCGACCCGCGTCGGCACTGGCAGTGCTGATCTGGTAATCGGCTGCGACCTGATCGTGACGGCTTCGCGTGATGCGCTGTCGCGCATGGGTGAAGGCCGTACCCACGCGATGATCAACTCGACCGGCTCTTCCACGGCGGCGTTCGTCAAGAACCCGAACTGGCAGTTCCCTGACGAACCGTCGCGCAACGAGATCACCCGTGCCTGCGGCAGCAATCAGGTGGACTTCGTCGATGCGGGCCAGATCGCCACCGCTCTGATGGGCGACTCGATTGCGACCAATATGTTCATGCTGGGCTACGCGTTCCAGAAAGGCCATGTGCCACTCAGCGAAGCATCGCTGCTGAAAGCCATCGAACTGAACGGCGTGTCGGTCGGCTTCAACAAGGCGGCCTTCAACTGGGGCCGTACGGCGGCGCAGGATCTGGCCGCTGTTACCCGTATGACCACGCCGGCCAAGGTGATCGAGTTCAAACGTATCCAGACGCTGGACGACATCATCAGCAAGCGGGTGGAACTGCTGACGGCCTATCAGGATGCGAATTATGCTAAACAGTATAAATCGTTTGTCGATCAGGTACGTGCCGAAGAAGCCAAGCTGGGCAAGACTACCCGCCTGACCGAAGCCGTAGCACGCTATTACTACAAGCTACTGGCCTACAAGGACGAGTATGAAGTGGCACGTCTGTACAGCGATGGCGCGTTCCAGCAGAAGATCGCCGGCATGTTCGATGGCGATATCAAGCTGAAGTTCCATCTGGCGCCGCCGATGTTTGCCAAGCACGATGCGCAAGGTCATCTGGTGAAGAAGGAATACGGTCCGTGGCTGATGAAAGCGTTTTCCGTGATGGCGCGCTTCAAAGGCCTGCGTGGGACGGCACTGGATATCTTCGGCTACACGGCGGAGCGTCGCATGGAGCGCCAGTTGATCGTGGATTACCGCCAGACGGTGGCTGGCCTGCTGCCCAAGCTGACGGCCGAGAATCTGGCGCAAGCCGTGGCGATCGCCAGCATTCCGGAAGATATCCGCGGTTATGGCCACGTCAAGGAGCGTCACTTCGCTGCCGCCAAACGCAAGGAGGCCGCGCTGCTGGCTGATTTCGCCAAAGCGGATAAACAAGCGGCACCGCACGCCGCTTAATCGGCAATCCCGCGACGGGGCCAGTTCCGGCAAGCTGCCGCAACTGGCCCCGTCTTTTTTGGCATAACCAAGTACGGAATCATTCGTTCTGTTTCGGCCAGGCGTTCGTTAAGGTGGCGGCCAACCAGTCGTGCGGTGCAGACTATGTGCAAACGGGGAGCAAGGAGCTGCGTTCCGAACAGGGCCGCTGGTCCGGACTGGGGCTGGCGTGGTCGCTACTGCGGCGCGCTACGGTAAACGCGATTATAATTTTCGCTCTGACCGGTGCCTATGAGTACACCGGCATTTAACCGGAGCCATGCCGATGCGACGTTCTGAATTGTTACTATCTCTTTCCATTGCCCTTGCTGCTGCGCCGCTGAGCGCAAGCCATGCAGCCAATAGCGCAGGTGCTGCGCTGAGTACCATATCCGAGCGTTCCGGATTCCAGCACACGGGCCGCTATGACGAAGTCATCGCCCTGTGCGCCAGTTTCCAGAAGGCCTATCCGCAAGCCGTGCGCTGTTTCGAATTCGGCCGCACGCCCGAAGGCCGCCCTATGCTGGCCATGGCCGTTTCGCGCACGGGCGCATTGACGCCGCAGCAGGCCAAGCAACGCGGCCTGCCCGTGATGCTGGTGCAGGGTGGTATTCATGCTGGCGAAATCGATGGCAAGGATGCCGGTTTCCTCGCGCTGCGCGAAGCGCTGGAGAACAAGGCGGCGGCCGGCGCGCTGGATAAGCAGGTGCTGCTGTTCGTGCCGGTATTTAACGTCGACGGCCACGAACGCTTCGGCAAGTGGAACCGTCCCAACCAGCGCGGTCCGGTGGAAATGGGCTGGCGCACCACGGCGCAGAACTACAACCTGAATCGTGATTACGTCAAAGCCGATGCGCCGGAAATGCAGGCCATGCTGGCGCTGGTAAACGCGTGGGATCCGCTGGCCTACGTCGATCTGCACGTGACCGATGGCGCCAAGTTCCAGCCCGACGTGTCGATACAGGTGGAACCTGTGCATGGCGGCGACGAAGAACTCAAGCGCGCCGGCCTGGCCCTGCAGACTGCCGTGATGGCTGATCTGAAGCAGCAGGGTTCCGATCCCAAGCCGTATTACATCTCGTTTGCCAAGGAAGATGATCCGATGTCGGGCTTCGTCGATTCGATGTCCACGCCGCGCTTCTCGACTGGCTATTTCCCTATGCGTAACCGCTTCGCCATGCTGGTGGAAACCCATTCGTGGAAAGACTATCCGACCCGCGTGCGCATCACCCGTAACACCATCGTCTCGCTGCTGTCGCAAGTGGCCCAGCATGGCAAGGCGTGGCAGAAGCTGGTGCAGCAGGCCGACCAGCGTGCAACGACACTGGGCGGCGCCGAATTCCCGCTCAGCTATCGCACTACCTTCAACAGCAAGACTATCGAGTTCCCCGGTTATGAATATACCCGCGGCTATTCCGATGTTTCGGGCGGCACCATGACGGTGTACGACGAAAGCAAGCCGCAGGTCTGGACTGTGCCGCTGCGCGATGAAGTCGTGCCGGATTTGCGCGTGACAGCGCCCCAGGGCGGGTATCTGGTACCGCTGGCCGAAGCGGCGCGCGTGGCTGCGCGCCTGAAGCTGCATGGCATACAGTACAAGGTGCTCGGTGCCGATCAGATGGCGGCTGAAGTGGAAAGCTTCCGTGCTAGCAAAGCCACGTTTGCCAAGCAGTCATTCGAAGGCCATCAGGGCCTGGCGGTGGAGGGCAACTGGTCCCGCGAGCGCCGCAGCGTGCTCAAAGGTTCGCTGTTTGTGCCGATCGCCCAGCCCAAGGCGCGGCTGGTGATGACCATGTTGGAGCCGCGCGGTGCCGATTCGCTGCTGGCATGGGGCGAGTTCAATAACGCCTTCGAGCGCAAAGAGTATATGGAGGAGTACGTGGCCGAGCAGGTGGCGCGTGAACAACTGGAAGCCGATCCTGCCCTGCGCGAAGAGTTCCAGAAGAAGCGCGACAGCGATGCAGAGTTCAACCAGAGCCCGGCCAAGCGGCTGGAGTTCTTCGCTCGCCGCCACGCTTCGTGGGACGAGCGCTTCAATCTGTATCCGGTGCTGCGCACTGCGCAGACCTACTGAGCGCGGCTAGCCGCTGCCCGCTACAGCGCCGGAGTGCCGCTGTTTTGTTTGGCAGCGGCTTCTTCCATCTTCTGTTTGAGTATCTGAGTGACCTTCTGCATGATGGCCGCCTGTTCCTGCGGCGATTTGGTGGCTAGGTCCTCGCGCGTGAGCCCCATGCCTTTCAGGATCATGTCGACCATGCGTTCGGTCGACGATTTTTTCATGTACTCGTCCAGCTCCTGTGCTGCGCTGGGCTTCTTGGCTTTTTCCAGCGCAGCTTGAAAACTGCTGTCGCCGCTTTTGCGGTTGGCGGAAAAATTCGCCTGCATGGACGCTTGCAAGGCATCGCTCTGTATTTTGAGGTTCATGTGTATTCCTTATCCCTGATTAGTGGTGGTGGCGCAGGCTGCTGCGCCACCACGCTGATGCCGGGGGAGCAGGAAGCGCTTACAGGTCGCGCTGCAGGGGAATGATGCCCGGTACGGTGCTCGGCGTCGAGCATGGATCTTCGTCGAACGCGATATCGCCGAGCGGATTGGCCACGCCGTCGATCTGCAGATCGGTGAAGCTGAACAGATTGCGGTCCATCAGGTGCGACGGCACTACGGTCGACAGCGAGGAGTAGATGTTCTCTACCCGGCCCGGATGCTTCTTCTCCCATTCGCGCAGCATGGCCTTGATATGCTTGCGCTGCAGGTTTTCCTGCGAGCCGCACAGATTGCACGGGATGATGGGGAAGTTTTTCACTTCTGCATAGCGCTCGGTGTCTTCTTCCTTCACGTAGGCCATCGGGCGGATCACCATGTGTTTGCCGTCGTCGGACACCAGCTTGGCCGGCATGCCTTTCAGCTTCCCGCCGAAGAACATATTCAGGAAGAAGGTTTCGAGGATGTCGTCGCGGTGGTGGCCCAGCGCGATCTTGTTGCAGCCCAGTTCATCGGCCACGCGGTACAGGATGCCGCGGCGCAGGCGCGAGCACAGCGAGCAGGTGGTTTTGCCTTCCGGGATCAGGCGCTTGACGATGCTATAGGTATCCTGATTTTCGATGTGGAAGGGGATGCCCAGACTGGTCAGATAGGTCGGCAGCACATCTTCCGGGAAGCCCGGCTGCTTCTGGTCCAGATTCACGGCCACTACGTCGAAGTGGATGGGTGCGCGCTCGCGCAGCGTGAGCAGTATGTCGAGCAGGGCGTAGCTGTCCTTGCCGCCCGACAGGCAGACCATCACTTTATCGCCGTCTTCTATCATGTTGAAGTCGCCGATGGCCTGACCGACCAGACGGCACAGGCGTTTGTGCAGCTTGTTATTCTCCAGCGCGATCTTTTCCGCGGCCTTGGTGCTGACGTTGCTGTCCGGCGTGATGCTGGCGACGCTCATACGCCCTCCTTGATGTTGAAGACTTCCACGCCCACGCCTTCGCAGTCGGGATATACATCCGGCTTCATGGTGGAAACGCGGGCGGCGCGCACATGCGGGTGCGCCAGCATGGCTTGGACGATGTCGTCGCACAGGCTTTCCTGCAGCTGGATATGGCCGCGTGCCATCAGCTTGGCGATGGTGTCGCGCATGAAGTCGTAGTCGACTACTTCATCGAGCTGGTCGTGGGTCGGGGTGGAGACGGCCAGCGGAATGTACAGGTCCACATTGATCAGCAGCCGCTGTTCGCCCTTTTTCTCGAATTCGTACACGCCGATATTGATCAGCACTTCATAGTTGCGCAGGAACAGGCGACGGCAGTCGCTCAGTTGCGGGTGGTACAGGGCGGACAGCATGGGGTATACCTTCTTTCGTTTAAATTATCGGGTCAGCGCGGGCGCTTACTGCGCCATAAACATCACATCGCGCGGCAGTGGCATCAGGTGCTGGCCACCGTCGACCAGCAGGGTCGTGCCGGTGAGGGCACGGGCCGAAGCAGCGTAGACCACGCTGTCGGCGATATCTTCCGGGGTGCTGGAACGGCCCAGCGGGGTTTGCTGGTGGGCGCTGGCAAAACCGGCTTCGGTCTGATCGCCCGATACCATGGTGATGCCGGGCGCCACGCCCACCACCCGTACTTTGGGCGCCAGTTGCTGGGCCAGCATGGTGGTGGCCGTGTGCAGCGCTGCCTTGGACAGGGTGTAGGACAGGAAATCCGGATTGAGATTGTACAGTTTCTGGTCCAGCAGGTTGATCACCACGGCCTGCTGGCCGGCGTCCGTGACACCGTGCAGGGCCTGCGCCAGCAGTATCGGGGCGGCCAGATTGGCGTGCATATGGGCGTCCAGCATGCGGATCGAGAAATCAGCCGCGCTGTCATATTCGAATAGCGAAGCGTTGTTGACCACGCAGCGCAGGCTGCCCAGCGCGGCCACGCAGGCCGGTACCAGCGTGCGCACGGCTGCTTCGTCGGCCAGATCGGCCTGCAGCGCCACGGCGCGGCGGCCCAGCGCGGTGATTTCCTCCACCAGTTGCTGCGCTTCGCCGGCCGAACTGCGGTAGTGCACGGCAATATCCCAGCCGGCGCGCGCTAGCGCCAGAGCGATTACGCGGCCGATGCGGCGGCCCGCGCCAGTGACTAATGCCACCGGTGCTGACGCTGGTACGCCCGATGTGCCGGCCGAAGCCGCTGGCGCGCTGTGTTGTGGATGATTCATAGCTGTTGTGATGCTTAAAATGGCGGCGCGGCCTGCCGATTCGTTACAATGCCGCCTATGTCCTTACCTGTCCCTACCAGTGACGCGCTGGCCGCGTCCCACGCCCTGCAGCAGCAGATCGCCGCCGAGATTGCGGCCCACGATGGTGCTATTTCCTTTGCCCGCTATATGGAACTGGCGCTGTACGCCCCCGGTCTGGGGTATTACAGCGGCGGCTCGGCCAAGCTGGGAAAAGATGGCGATTTTACAACTGCGCCCGAGCTCACACCCTTGTTCGGTGCGGCGCTAGCCCATGCGGCAGCCGCTATTATCGCCCAAACTGCGCCGCAGATCCTCGAATTCGGCGCCGGCACGGGGCAACTGGCGTTCGATGTGCTGAGCGAGATGGCTGTGCTGGGCATTGCCATCGAACGCTATGTGATCGTCGAACTGTCGGGCGAGCTGCGTGGCCGCCAGCAGGACAAGCTGCGGGACTTCCCGCAGGTGGAGTGGCTCGATGCGCTGCCGGCATCGTTCGAAGGGGTGGTGCTGGGCAATGAAGTACTCGATGCCATGCCGGTGGAGCTGGTGATCCGCCATCCGGAAGGCTGGCAGGAGCTCAAGGTCACCATCAAGGATGGCCGCTTCGACTATCTGCCAGTGCCGGCCAGCGCGGCCGTGCTGGCCCAGATCGCGCGCCAGATCCCCGAGCACGACAGCCTGCCCGTGGGCTATGTGACGGAAGTGCACAGCGTGGCCTGCGCCTTCATGACCACGCTGAGCCAGATGCTGACGCGCGGGCGCGGCGGCGCGGCCCTGCTGTTCGATTACGGCTTCCCCGGCCACGAATACTATTTCTTCCAGCGCGCCACGGGCACGCTGATGTGCCACTACCGCCACCATGCCCATCCGGACCCGTTCTATTATCCGGGCTTGCAGGATATTACGGCCCACGTGGATTTCACGGCGATGGCCCTGGCCGCGCAGGATGCCGGCGCAGAAGTACTAGGCTATCTGAATCAAGCGGGCTTCCTGCTTGCGGCGGGTGCCAGCGAATTGCTGTTGCGTACAGACCCGGCCGATAGCCTGCGCTATCTGCCGCAGGCTAGGGCGTTGCAGAAGCTGCTGTCGCCGGCCGAAATGGGAGAATTGTTCAAAGTACTGCTGATTGGTCATGCCGTGAGCCTGCCGGAAACGCTGCTGGCGCAGGACCGTAGCCACCGCCTGTAGACAGAAAAGCACAGTGGTTAGAATAGCAAGGCCTTTCCATGCCAGATCATTGCGTTGCACCACGCCAGATCGGCTATCATGAAGGACGCGCGCTAGCCGGACAATAATTGGAACGATGGCAAAGATACACACTCACTATGACAATCTGAAGGTGTCCCGTATGGCACCGCAGGAGGTCATACGTGCTGCCTACAAGGCACTCAGTCAAAAATACCACCCTGATAAGAATCCGGGTGATGAGAAGGCTGCGCGCATCATGGCCATATTGAACGGGGCGTATAACACCCTGTCCGATCCGCAGCGGCGCAAAGAGCATGACGAGTGGATTGCGGCCGAAGAGTGGGAAATCGAATGGCTGGAAAGTACCCGTAACGAAGACCAGCGTAGCGGCGACAAGCCGCGTCACGATGCGCCCGAGCGGGCCTGGAGTCCGGAGCCGGTGGATGACTCGCCGCGGCCGTTCCGTCGCAGTGCGTGGCGCTGGTGGGGTGGCATGGCCGCCTGTCTGGTGCTGGGCTGGGTAGCCGGTGTGACCATGGTCAACGAGCCGCATCTGCTGTCGAGCGCACTGGCTGCGGCCTGGGGCAACAAGGCCGAAAATCCGGAACGGGCAGCGCGCGCGGCAGCCCGTGCTGCACCGCGCGATCCCAAGGCGGAAATGCGCGAAGCCTGGGCTGCAGCCCAGCCGTATTATCCGGAAGCGAATAGCAGCAAGGCGGCGCCCATCAAGGTGCAGGCGTTGTCGCAGGTGCAGTTGCCAAATGCCGCACCCGAATGCGAAGTCGAGCCGCAGTCACTGGTGGCGCCGAATGGCGAACCGTGGCCGGAACAGTCGGGCTATATGACGGGCTTCCCGGTCGCCAACAAGGGCGACGATATGCAGCTACTGCTCGATAACGGCGCCAATGCCTCGGCCGTGTTCATCAAGATTTACGATACCGAGCGGCACTCGAATGTGCGCTACGCCTATGTGCAGGCGCATGACAAGCTGGTGGTGGATAAGCTGGCCAACGGCAAATACGAAGTGCGCTACCAGAATCTCGATCAGGGCGCCAACCGCAGCGGCTGTGCCGCGAATAGCCGCACGGCGGCGGCCACACCCGCGGCACTGACGCCACCGGTCAGCAACTAGTCCGGCTGCCGCAGGCAGGGCGCACTGGCGCCGGACTGTTGGGGCTTTACGCTTCGACGTCGGACAAGCCCATTTCCTCGCTCGCCATCAGACGGTCGATATCGACCAGTATCAGCATGCGCTCGTCGATGGTGCCCAGGCCTATCATGTACTCATGGCTGAAGGCATTGCCCATATCGGGCGCCGGTTTCAGTTGTTCCGGCATCAGCGTGGTCACGTCCGATACGGAGTCGACCACCATGCCGACCACGCGTCCACCGATGTTGAGAATGATGACCACAGTGAACTGGTCATACACGGGCTCACCGAGATTGAACTTGATGCGCATGTCCACCACCGGGATGATGATGCCGCGCAGATTGATCACGCCCTTGATGAAGGCTGGTGCGTTGGCAATACGCGTCACTGTTTCATAGCCACGGATTTCCTGCACTTTGAGGATATCGATGCCATATTCCTCTGCGCCCAGCGTGAAGGCGAGGAATTCGCGGCCCGTGATATCGCTTGCTGTCTCTTGCATGATGGGGTTCCTTGAATGGTTGTGGGCCGGCGGCAATGCGCGCACGCTGCTGTCACGGCTGTCCATAACGGCAGCGTAACAGAGTCGGCCCGCCCTTGCAAAAAGGTTGTCATAGGGGGGGAATCTGTTTATGCTAGAACGACAACGCACCTCTGGAGATGTGTATGACCGATTCCAACGCAGACGACAACTGGCTGATTCAGGAGGATGAGGACGAAGCGCCCGCCGCCGGACAGGAATCGCCAGAACAGCGGCTGTGGCGTGTGCTGATCGTCGACGACGATGTCGATGTCCATGCCGTAACCCGGCTGGCGCTACGCAATGTCTCTTTCAAAGGGCGCGAGCTGGAGCTGTACTCGGCCTATAGCGGCAAGGAAGCCTACGAATTCCTGCGCACCACGCCCGATATCGCGCTGGTGCTGCTGGACGTGGTGATGGAAACCGATGACGCCGGCCTGCTGCTGGCGCGCCGCATCCGCGAAGAGCTGCATAACGGCATCGTGCGGGTGGTGCTGCGCACGGGCCAGCCCGGCCAGGCGCCCGAGCAGCGTGTGATCATCGAATACGATATCAACGACTACAAGGCCAAGACCGAGCTGACCACGCAGAAGCTGTTTACCACCGTGATCTCGGCCTTGCGGGCCTATGAAAGCCTGAACATGCTCGAGCGCAGCCGCATCGGGCTGGGCAAGATACTGGCTGGCGCGACCAATCTGTACCAGATCCATTCGCTGCGCGAATTTGCGTCGGGCGTGCTGAATCAGGTCAGCGCGATTCTTGATGTGGGTGCGGATGGTGTGCTGTGCCTGATGCAGGGCGATACCGGCATGACCACCGTGGTGGCTGCCACCGGCAACTACACTCCGCTCAGCGAGCACGAACTGATGCCGCACGAGCACCCGCTGTGGCCTACGATAGCCAAGGCCTTCGCGGAAAAGAAAAGCCAGTTCGATCATCCGGCCAATGTGCTGTTCATCCACACCCAGGAAAACCGCGAAGTGGCGATCTCCGTCACGCCGCCATGGCCGCTGGCGCAGATCCAGCGCGATCTGCTGGAAGTGTTCTGCCAGCGTATCGCTGCAGCCTTCGACAATCTCTACATGTTCGGTCAACTGCGCAAGGCACAGGAAGCGACCGTGGTGGCGCTGGCCGATCTGGCCGAATTCCGCGATAGCGGCACGGGTGGCCATGTGCGGCGCGTGCAGAATCTGTCGTCCGCGCTGGCGCAGCGCATGGCCGAACGCGGCGTCTATCCTGAGCAGTTGACCCCGCAGCTACTGGACATGATAGGTCTGGCCAGCATCTTGCACGATGTGGGCAAGGTGGCCACGCCCGATCACATCCTGCTCAAGCCGGGCCAGCATACGCCGGACGAACGCAGCCAGATGCAGACCCATGCGGCTGTCGGCAAGTCGATACTGGAGCGCGCAGCAAATATGGTCGATGGCGTCAGCTATCTGACCTATGGTGCCGAGATTGCAGGCGGCCACCACGAGCACTTCGATGGCAATGGCTATCCGAATCAGCTCAAGGGGCAGGAGATACCGATATCGGCCCGTATCGTGGCCGTGGTCGATGTGTTCGATTCGCTGCTGCACGAGCGTCCGTACAAGGAGCCGTGGCCGCATACCCAGGTGATGAGCTACATCACCGAGCGTGCCGGCAAGCAGTTCGATCCGGAAGTGGTGGCCGCGCTGCTCGACCTGATCGAGCGCGATCCGCAAATCGGCCATACGCCCGATTAAGCCGGGTCGTATCATCAACAAGCCGCTGCCCGTGCAGCGGCTTTTTTATCGGGCTGATGCCGCTCAGGCGGCGTCGCTGTAGCTGTGCTGCAGCAGGGTTTCGAACTGCGCCAGCGGCACGGCTTGCGACCACAGATAGCCCTGACCTTCATCGCACTGTTTGGCGCGCAGGAAGTCGCGCTGGGCTGTCGTTTCCACGCCTTCGCCCACCACGGCCAGACCCAGTGCATGGGCCAGACCGATAGTCGCGGCCACGATCACGGCATCGTCCGGATCGGTCTCGATATCCTTGACGAAGCTGCGGTCGATCTTGATGCGGTCGATCTCGAACAGCTTCAGATAGCTGAGCGAAGAATAGCCGGTGCCGAAATCGTCGATGGCCACGCGGATGCCGCGCGAACGCAGTTCCACCAGCAGGGCGCGGCTGCGTTCCGGGTCCTGCATGGCGGCCGATTCAGTAATCTCCAGTTCCAGCCGGGTAGGGTCGATGCCGCTGCTGGCCAGCAGGCTGTCGAGATAAGGCAGCAGGGCCGGGCTGTGGCACTGGCGCGCCGACAGGTTGACGGCCAGCCGCAAGTGCGCCAGTTCGCTGCCGCGCCAGCCGGCCAGTATGGCAAAGGCGCGCTGCAAGACCCATTCGCCCAGACTGACGATCAGCGTCGATTCTTCCGCGATCGGGATGAAGCGGTCGGGCCGCACCAGCCCCAGTTCCGGATGGTGCCAGCGTAGCAGCGCTTCGGCGCCGATGATGCGCTGGCTGGCCAGATCTACCTGCGGCTGCAGATACAGCTCGAATTCATTCTGCTCGAGCGCCAGCCACAGGCGGTTTTCCAGCATCAGGCGTTCGTGTGTGGCGCGGTTCATCTCGGCCGAGAAGAACTGGAAGTTGCCACGTCCGCGGCCTTTGGCCGCATACATGGCGGTGTCGGCATGACGCAGCAGGGTGCTGGCATCGCTACCGTCATCGGGGAACATGGCCACACCCACGCTGGCGCCGCTGTGTACCGACACACCCTGCAGTTGATAGGGCGCGTTGAGCGCTTCGACGATGCGCACGGCGATGTTGGAGGTGGCCGCCGGCGTCACATCACCGGCTGTGACGACGATGAATTCGTCGCCACCCAGCCGGGCGATGGTATCGACATCGCGCAGCAGCTCTTTCAGGCGCTGGGCTACCGCCACCAGCAGCAGATCACCCACCTGATGGCCGTGCGTATCATTGATTTTCTTGAAGTGGTCCAGATCGATGAACAGCAACGCACAGCGGCCGTTGCTGCGGCGCGTCTGCGCCAGCAACTGGTCCAGCCGCAAATTCAGCGACAGCCGGTTGGACAGGCCCGTCAGCGTATCGTGATGGGCCAGATGGTGGATGCGCTCCTGCGCCATCTGCTGTTCCGTCAGATCGTGCAGGATGGTGACGAACAGGTGTTCGTCCGGCAGCTCCACTTCGCTGACCGACATCGCCAGCGGGAATTCGCTGCCGTCGCTGCGCCAGCCGGTCAGTTCGTATTCATGGGTGACGCCGCAGGCTATCATGCGCAGCAAGCCTGGCGCATCGAGCCCGGCCGCTTCGCCCACGCCTATGGGGATTAGCTGGCACAGGGGCAGCGCCGTCATATGGCTGGCGTTGTAGCCGAACAGCCGGCCCGCTGCCGCATTGGCCGACATCAGCACGCCGTCGCTATCGATGGTGAGGATGGCGTCGGCTGCCTTGTTGAGGATAGCCTGCAGGCGCGCTTCGCGTTCGCGCGGGCGCGCCGTGCTGTCCGTGACTTGCGCCTGGATGCGGGCCCGTTCGCCGCTGATCAGCAGCATCAGTGTGCCCAGCAGGCCCGAGAGCAGCAGGCCGCAGGTCAGCACGGTCCAGCTTTGCCAGCCGCGCTGCTGCAGCACATAGGCCGGCGTGGGCGCCAGCGTGAGCTGGTAGATGCGGCCGCCGAAATGTAGCTGGCGCTGGAAGTCGCCTTCGTGGGCGCTGCGCAGCAGGGTGTCGTGGATGACGTGGCCAGGGCCGTCGTCATCGCCATCTTCGAAGCGCAGCAGGAAGTGGGGGAATTCGGAACGTTTGAGCGTCTGTTCCAGCAGGGCTTGATACTGCATGGCGATCAACAGTGCGCCCACCGGTTCGCTGTGCTGTTTGTTGGGATAGACAGTCTGCAACAGCAGCATGCCCGGCACGGCGCTGCCCTGGATGATGGCCAACGGCGCCGTGGCAGTGGGCTGGCCCGAAGCCAGCGCGCGTTCCATGGCGGCGCGGCGCAAGGGTTCGGTGAGCAGATCGTAGCCCAGCAGCACGTGCCGTTCTTTCGGTTCGATATAGGTCGAGACGACATAGCGCTCGGCCCGCTCGGCGCGCACTAGCTGGCCTTGCGCACCACGCTGGCGCACTTCGAAATTCGGCGCGATGTGGCGTCTGCCCCACGCTTCAAAACCGGCCCGCTCGCTATCCTTGATCGGCGTCAGCCAGGCCATCGACAGCAGTTCGGGGCGCTGGTCCAGATAGCCATGGGCCAGTGACGCGAAGTGCTCGGTGTTGAGGCTGCGCTGGGGGTCGTTGAGCGCCTTGCCGATGGCATAGATGAAGCGTTCGTGTTCGCTGAACTGTTCCTGCAGCAGGTCGCCCGTCTGCTGGGCTTTGAGGCGGAAAGTTTGCAGTTGCTGGATGTTTTCCCAGCGGTCGGCCTGCAGGTAGATGGCGATGAAGGCCGCGGTCGACAGCAGCAGCGGCAGGCCCACCAGCAGGCGCCGGCGCGACCACAGTGCGCGCGGGCGGCCGATCACGATCCAGCTCAGAGGTGCTGCCAGCAGAATGCCGATGGTGTCGCCCATCCACCAGGCCAGCCAGTCGGCCAGCACGGTCTGGGGCTGGACCACGCCTACCAGCGCCTTGCCCCAGACCGATACGGTGCTGCTGATCAGGGTAATGCCGCAGGCCAGCAGAATGAAGCGCACCACGTCGCGGCCCGACGCGATGGCCGGATCGATGTAGCGGCGGAATAGCTGGCTGCCGGCCCAGGCCTGCAGCAGGGCGCCCAGTGCGGCAGCGCTGGCGCCGTGCAAGGCGCTGGCGCTAATGCCTTCGGGCGCAAGGGCCGGATAAACCAGATTGATGCTGAGCGAGCCCAGCCAGACGGCCGGCAGTAGCCGCATGCCGCCCACTACGACAGCGGCCAGCGCGATACCGGCAGGCAGGAAGATCGGTGCGGCATAGCCGGGGGGGCAGGGCTAGTAGCAAGCCCAGCCGGCCAACAATGAAGTAACAGGTCCACAGGACCAGATTGGCCAAAATCGTGCTGTACCAGTGACGTGGTCGCGGCTTCAACTGCAGGGCTCCGGGGCTCGGGTAGATGAAAGATTGTATAGTAAATTGTTCATCGCAAAAACAACACTTGCACATTTGCATAAGGGTCGTTTACAATTTCGCCCCGAAGCAGACAGTTGATCACAACAGTGCGGCGTAAATAAAAAGACGAACGCAAAACGGGGTTGACAAGTCAAAGTAGTTGCTTCATACTCTGCGGCTCATTGCGGAGGGGTGGCCGAGTGGTTAAAGGCGACAGACTGTAAATCTGTTCTTTCGAGTACGCTGGTTCGAATCCAGCCCCCTCCACCAAGTTTTTGCAAAAAAACTGAGTGATGCAGTAAAAGAAGTTGAATTGAAATCCTCGCGGGTGTAGCTCAATGGTAGAGCAGAAGCCTTCCAAGCTTACGACGAGGGTTCGATTCCCTTCACCCGCTCCAGTTGGTTTGCAGTCTGATGCGTAGGCATCGCAGCAGTATCCCATAAGCCCTTGTAGCTCAGTGGTAGAGCACTCCCTTGGTAAGGGAGAGGCCACGTGTTCAATCCACGTCAAGGGCACCAGAATTCGCAGTATCCCGCAGGTCCGGTCGTTGCACTTGCAGCGGCCAAGGCGCCGAAGGCTGGCGTCACAGAAACTACCCAGTATTATCAAGACAGTCGGGCGTCAGCCCAGGTAATCACACCAAATCGTTAGGAGTCTAAAATGGCAAAAGAGAAATTCGAGCGGACCAAGCCGCACGTTAACGTCGGCACCATCGGCCACGTTGACCACGGCAAGACCACCCTGACCGCTGCAATCGCTACTGTTCTGTCGAAAAAATTCGGCGGCGAAGCTAAAGCATACGACCAGATCGATGCTGCTCCAGAAGAGAAAGCACGTGGTATTACCATTAACACCGCTCACGTTGAGTACGAAACCGCTGGCCGTCACTACGCTCACGTTGACTGCCCAGGCCACGCCGACTACATCAAAAACATGATTACCGGTGCTGCTCAGATGGACGGCGCAATCCTGGTTTGCTCCGCAGCTGACGGCCCAATGCCACAGACCCGCGAGCACATCCTGCTGGCCCGTCAGGTTGGCGTTCCATACATCATCGTGTTCCTGAACAAGTGCGATCTGGTTGACGACGCAGAACTGCTGGAACTGGTTGAAATGGAAGTGCGCGAGCTGCTGTCGAAGTATGACTTCCCAGGCGACGACCTGCCTATCGTTAAAGGTTCGGCTCGTATGGCTCTGGACGGCGACACCGGTCCTCTGGGCGAACAGGCTATCATGCAACTGGCCGAAGCACTGGACAGCTACATCCCTACGCCAGAGCGCGCAGTGGACGGCGCCTTCCTGATGCCAGTAGAAGACGTGTTCTCGATCTCGGGTCGCGGTACCGTGGTAACCGGTCGTGTTGAGCGCGGTATCATCAAAGTCGGCGAAGAGATCGAAATCGTCGGTATCAAAGACACCGTGAAAACCACCTGCACCGGCGTGGAAATGTTCCGCAAACTGC
>NZ_WNKW01000049.1 GCF_009720775.1 Pseudoduganella danionis | reverse complement strand
AGTCTTCGTGATACTTAAAAAATATCAAATGTTCACAAGAAATAAATGAAATAGGACGCTTTGTAAAAGAAGCGAACTGTCAGTATTTTGAGTGAGCGACCCAGCAGCAATGCTGGTGCCAGAAATGGCAAACAAACAGAGATTAAACTGAAGAGTTTGATCCTGGCTCAGATTGAACGCTGGCGGCATGCCTTACACATGCAAGTCGAACGGCAGCACGGAGCTTGCTCTGGTGGCGAGTGGCGAACGGGTGA
>NZ_WNKW01000048.1 GCF_009720775.1 Pseudoduganella danionis | reverse complement strand
ACGGCCACGGACACCTCCACCAGGCAGCAACGCATCGAGCAGCGGCACAACGGCCACGGACACCTCCACCAGGCGGCAGCACACCGAGCAGCATCACGGCCCAGGCCGCCGCCAAGCGGCAGCACACCGAGCAACGGCACAACGGCCGCCAGCTGGGCCGGCGCAAGCGCATCGAGCAGCGACACCACGGGCTGGCCTTCGCCACCAGGCCACAGCGTACCGAGCAGCGGAACAACGGCTCCGGCCAGCTCCACC
>NZ_WNKW01000047.1 GCF_009720775.1 Pseudoduganella danionis | reverse complement strand
AACCTACTTTCACACTGGTTGCAGCACTATCATCGGCGCAGAGTTGTTTCACGGTCCTGTTCGGGATGGGAAGGGGTGGGACCAACTTGCTATGGTCATCAAGCTTTGACTTGTACGAGCCGCGTTCGCACGAACGTTGCTCAGAATCTGGAATAGTAAGTAATGGGGTAATGAAGTTGTCTCAACAACGTTTAACGGTCTTCTTACCTATACCCTGCTAAGGTTATAGGGACAAGCCGTACGGGCAATTAGTAT
>NZ_WNKW01000046.1 GCF_009720775.1 Pseudoduganella danionis | reverse complement strand
CCGGTCCTCTGGGCGAACAGGCTATCATGCAACTGGCCGAAGCACTGGACAGCTACATCCCTACGCCAGAGCGCGCAGTGGACGGCGCCTTCCTGATGCCAGTAGAAGACGTGTTCTCGATCTCGGGCCGCGGTACCGTGGTAACCGGTCGTGTTGAGCGCGGTATCATCAAAGTCGGCGAAGAGATCGAAATCGTCGGTATCAAAGACACCGTGAAAACCACCTGCACCGGCGTGGAAATGTTCCGCAAACTGC
>NZ_WNKW01000045.1 GCF_009720775.1 Pseudoduganella danionis | reverse complement strand
TCATTACCCATCGTCTTACGTTTTACCGTAAAACGATCAATAAAAATTTACTTACTTCTTCCAGATTGTTAAAGAACATACAGCACTTGATCTCTAAAAGATCAAATCTAAAGGTCTACCTTTACATCTGAACTTTTGGTGGAGGATGACGGGATCGAACCGACGACCCCCTGCTTGCAAAGCAGGTGCTCTCCCAGCTGAGCTAATCCCCCTTTTTGTTAGGTGTCAGACTTCAGTCTGATACCTCACTATAGG
>NZ_WNKW01000044.1 GCF_009720775.1 Pseudoduganella danionis | reverse complement strand
GGGCTTTGAGCTGGGCCGCCGTGAGCGCGCCAAACGCGTCCGAACGCAGCGCAGCGAAGTCGGCCGTCTCCATGGCGGCCAGTGCATTGCTGCTCAGCGCAACGATTTGCGCCGTGCTCAGCACGCCACTCTGGTCCGTCGTCAAGCCGCCGATCTGGCGCGTATTCAGTGCACCGAATGCCGCGGCCGTCAGCGCCAGCATCTGGTTGGTCGACAGTGCTGCCAGTTGGTCCGTGCTCAGGGCCGACAACTGGG
>NZ_WNKW01000043.1 GCF_009720775.1 Pseudoduganella danionis | reverse complement strand
CCCAGTTGTCGGCCCTGAGCACGGACCAACTGGCAGCACTGTCGACCAACCAGATGCTGGCGCTGACGGCCGCGGCATTCGGTGCACTGAATACGCGCCAGATCGGCGGCTTGACGACGGACCAGAGCGGCGTGCTGAGCACGGCGCAAATCGTTGCGCTGAGCAGCAATGCACTGGCCGCCATGGAGACGGCCGACTTCGCTGCGCTGCGTTCGGACGCGTTTGGCGCGCTCACGGCGGCCCAGCTCAAAGCCC
>NZ_WNKW01000042.1 GCF_009720775.1 Pseudoduganella danionis | reverse complement strand
AGAAGTAGGTAGCTTAACCGTAAGGAGGGCGCTTACCACGGTAGGATTCGTGACTGGGGTGAAGTCGTAACAAGGTAGCCGTATCGGAAGGTGCGGCTGGATCACCTCCTTTCTAGAGTGGCACTGAGTTAGTAATAACTCGCCATCAAGCGTTCACACTTATCGACTGTAAATAAGAGAAGAACAGCATTTGGGGCTGTAGCTCAGCTGGTTAGAGCACCGTGTTGATAACGCGGGGGTCGTTGGTTCGAGTCCAACCAGCCCTA
>NZ_WNKW01000041.1 GCF_009720775.1 Pseudoduganella danionis | reverse complement strand
CTGGTAGGGCTGGTTGGACTCGAACCAACGACCCCCGCGTTATCAACACGGTGCTCTAACCAGCTGAGCTACAGCCCCAAATGCTGTTCTTCTCTTATTTACAGTCGATAAGTGTGAACGCTTGATGAGTCGTCATTGCTGACTAGTGCGACTCTAGAAAGGAGGTGATCCAGCCGCACCTTCCGATACGGCTACCTTGTTACGACTTCACCCCAGTCACGAATCCTACCGTGGTAAGCGCCCTCCTTGCGGTTAAGCTACCTACTTCTGGT
>NZ_WNKW01000040.1 GCF_009720775.1 Pseudoduganella danionis | reverse complement strand
TGCTGGACAACAAGCCGCTCCAGCTGGACGATACCTACGTCGCCGCCCTGCGCGCCGTGCTGACCGACAAGGAACTGGATGCCGCCTTCCGCGAGCAATGCCTGATCCTGCCGTCGGAAACCATCATCGCCGAGCAGATGGAAGTGGTGCACCCGCAAGCCATCCACAGTGCGCGCCAGTTCATGCGCCACGCCATCGGCACTGCGCTGCGCGCCGAACTGCTGCAGGTGTATGGCGACAACGCCACGCCGGGCCCCTACAGCCCGGACGCCATCTCGGCC
>NZ_WNKW01000003.1:2027-631607 GCF_009720775.1 Pseudoduganella danionis | reverse complement strand
CCAGCGTTTAACCATGGCACCGTCTATGCCATACAGTCGCCCTAAGGATTTAAAGCCGATCCCTTCGGCCTGGTATCGCTGGACAACCTCCAACTTGAACTGCATTGTGTACTTCGCCAATGAAAAACCCCTAAAGTTGGCGTCCAACTTTAGGGGTTCAGTTCAAAGATCAGAGGCTCTTTTGCTACTATGCCCCGAGCAGAGTCAGGCCCTGCTCGTCATCACATCATTCCCACTCGATGGTCGCTGGCGGTTTGCCGCTGATATCGTAGACCACACGGTTGATGCCGCGTACTTCGTTGATGATGCGGTTCGATACCTTGCCCAGCAGCGCGTGCGGCAGGTGCGCCCAGTGTGCCGTCATGAAGTCCTGCGTCTGTACGGCACGCAGCGCCACCACGTATTCGTAGGTACGGCCGTCGCCCATCACGCCTACCGATTTCACCGGCAGGAACACGGCGAATGCCTGACTGGTCGCTTCGTACCAGTTGGCCGGTACGCTGTCCTGATCGAAGCCCGGCACTACTACGGCTTCATACGGCGTATTGCGCAGTTCTTCGATGAAGATCGCATCGGCCTGGCGCAGCAGGTCGGCATATTCCTTCTTCACTTCGCCGAGGATACGCACACCGAGGCCAGGGCCAGGGAATGGATGGCGGTACACCATGTCATGCGGCAGACCCAGCGCCACACCGAGCTTGCGCACTTCATCCTTGAACAGTTCGCGCAGCGGTTCCAGCAACTGCAGCTTCATGTGTTCAGGCAGGCCGCCCACATTGTGGTGGCTCTTGATGGTCTGGCCTTTCTTGCCCTTGCCTGCGGACTCGATCACGTCCGGATAGATGGTGCCCTGCGCCAGCCATTTGGCGCTGGTCAGCTTGCCCGATTCGGCATTGAACACTTCAACGAACTCGCGGCCGATGATCTTGCGCTTTTGTTCAGGATCGGCCACGCCGGCCAGATGGCCCATGAACTGGGCTTCGGCATCGACGCGGATCACTTTCACGCCGAGGTTTTTGGAGAACATATCCATCACCATCTTGCCTTCGTCGAGACGCAGCAGGCCGTGATCGACGAAGACGCAGGTCAGCTGATCGCCAATCGCGCGGTGGATCAGCGCCGCAGCCACGGACGAATCCACGCCACCCGACAGACCCAGTATCACTTCATCCTTGCCCACTTGCGCGCGGATCTTCTCGACGGCTTCGCTGATGTAATCAGGCATGTTCCAGTCCGATTTGCAGCCGCAGATTTCGTGTACGAAGCGGCCCAGCATGGCCTTGCCCTGCACCGTGTGGGTGACTTCAGGGTGCCACTGCACGCCATAGAAGCGTTTCTCTTCGTTCGCCATCGCGGCGATCGGGCAGCTCGGGGTATTCCCCATCAGTACGAAGCCCGGTGGCATTTCCAGCACTTTGTCGCCGTGGCTCATCCAGACCTTCAGCATGCCGTGGCCTTCGTCGGTGACGAAGTCGTTGATGCCGTCCAGCAGCTTGGTGTGGCTACGCGCGCGCACTTCGGCGTAGCCGAATTCGCGAACTTTACCGTTTTCCACTTTGCCGCCCAGCTGGGCTGCCATGGTCTGCATGCCGTAGCAGATACCCAGCACTGGTACGCCCAGTTCGAACACGGCGTCCGGCGCGCGTGGCGCGTCGCCTTCCAGCGTGGAGCTGTGGCTGCCCGACAGGATCACACCGGCGGCGCCATAGTTGCGCACGAATTCGTCGCTAACGTCGTAAGGGTAGACTTCCGAGAACACACCGGCATCACGCACGCGGCGTGCGATCAGCTGGGTTACCTGGGAGCCGAAATCGAGAATGAGGATTTTAGAGTGCATGGATATGTGCAGAAGAGGTCAACAATAGAAAAACGCCGGCCACACGGCCGGCGTTGCAAGGAGCTTAGTCGCCCGAACGGTAGTTCGGCGCTTCCTTGGTGATTTGTACGTCGTGTACGTGCGATTCGCGCATACCGGCCGAGGTGATCTCGACGAATTCGGCCTTGTTACGCAGTTCTTCGATGGTGGCGCAACCGCAGTAGCCCATGGACTGGCGCACGCCGCCCACCAGCTGGAAGATGATGGCCAGCACACTGCCCTTGTAGGCAACGCGGCCTTCGATACCTTCCGGCACGAACTTGTCGGCCTTCATGGCAGCGTCCTGGAAGTAGCGGTCGGCCGAACCATCCGACATCGCGCCCAGCGAACCCATGCCACGGTAGGACTTGTAGGAACGGCCCTGATACAGGATCACTTCGCCCGGCGCTTCTTCGGTACCGGCGAACATGGAGCCCATCATCACGGTCGATGCACCGGCTGCCAGCGCTTTCGAAATATCGCCCGAGTAGCGGATGCCGCCGTCAGCGATACATGGTACGCCCGTGCCTTCCAGCGCTTCGGCCACATTGGAGATGGCGGTAATCTGCGGTACGCCCACACCAGCGACGATACGGGTGGTGCAGATCGAGCCGGGACCGATACCGACTTTGACTGCATCGGCACCATGTTCTACCAGCGCTTTCGCAGCAGCAGCGGTAGCGATGTTGCCGCCGATGACGTCTACCTGCGGGAACTTGGTCTTGATCCATTTCACGCGGTCAAGTATGCCTTGCGAGTGACCGTGGGCGGTATCCACCACCAGCACGTCCACGCCGGCAGCGACCAGCAGTTCGATACGCTCTTCATCCTTGGCACCGACGCCAACGGCAGCGCCAACCAGCAGCTTGCCCTGCGAGTCTTTCGATGCCATCGGGTGCGAGGTCGACTTCTGGATGTCTTTCACGGTGATCAGGCCGCGCAGTTCAAACGCATCGTTCACCACCAGTACGCGTTCGAGACGGTGCTTGTTCATCAGGCGCTTGGCTTCGTCGCGGTCTGCGCCTTCGGCGCCTTCCTTCACGTACACCAGCTTGTCGCGCGGGGTCATCTTGGCGCGTACTTCAGCGTCCAGCTCACGCTCGAAACGCAGGTCGCGGTTGGTGATGATGCCGACTACTTCCTTGCCTTCCACCACAGGGAAACCGGAAATGCCATACTGCTCGGTCAACTGAATCACGTCGCGGATTTTCATGGTCGGCGGAATCGTGATCGGGTCACGCAGCACACCGGCTTCAAAACGCTTGACGCGAGCAACTTCGCGCGCCTGATCCTTGGGGCTCAGGTTCTTGTGGATGATACCGATGCCGCCTTCCTGTGCCATCGCGATGGCCAGACGGGCTTCGGTCACCGTATCCATCGCAGCCGACAGCAGCGGGATATTCAGACTGATATTACGGGTCAAACGGGTTTTGAGAGACGTATCGGCAGGCAGAACATTCGAATACGCGGGGACGAGCAGCACGTCATCGAACGTGAGTGCTTTTTGGAGTAGACGCATAGCATTTCCTATAGGCGCAAAAGCAGATTATACAGAAAATGGCGCATTCTGTCTGCAACTTCCTCGCACCTTGCCGTGAAAGCGCTATCATTAGCCTTCATCCCGTTCGAAAGTATGCCGTATGTGTGTGAATTTCCGACCGCCCGACCCTGCCCTGCTAGAAGCCGTCATGGGCGTGGTAATCGACCTGCATGACAGCGGGTTCTGGCGTGGTGAAACATGGAAGGACTACCCTGCCCCCATCGTCCGGCGCGGCGTCAACGGGCAGCATGAGGGCCTGCTGGCCAGCTATGGCATGGTGCCGCGCGAGCGCATACCGGCCGGCGTGCGGCCATTCGACACCATGAATGCCCGGATCGAAACAGTGGGCCAGTTGCGCTCCTTCTCGACCGCGTGGCAGCACAGCCAGCTCTGTCTGGTGCCCATGACGGCGTTCTATGAGCCCAACTATGAATCGGGCAAGGCCGTGCGCTGGGGCATAGGCGCAGCCGATGGCAGCCTGCTGGCGGCTGCGGGCCTGTGGCGCGCGTGGCAGACCGACGCCGGCCTGCAACACTCGTTCACCCAGCTCACCATGAATGCCGATGAACACCCGTTGATGCGCCGCTTCCACCGTCCCGGCGAGGAAAAACGCGCACTGATACTGCTGCAGCAGGCAGAATGGGACGAATGGCTGGACTGCCGCAATCCCGAGTACGCGCGCAGCTTTGTGCGTCCGTATCCGGCCGAACAGCTACGCGCATGGCCGGAACCGCTGGCGCCCAGAGCCAAGCCCGCCACAACGGAACAAACCGCCACCCAACAAGGCAATTTAACGCTGGACTTCTGATACACCATGAAAAAAATTATCAAAACCTCCACACCATGGCGCCCTCAGGTACTCGTAATTCTGGGTGGCTTGTGCCTGCTAGGCAGCGTGGTACCAGCATGGGCCCAATACATGTGGCTGGACGAAAAAGGCGTAAAACAGCTCTCGGACCGGCCACCGCCGCCCAGTGTGCCGGAAAAGCGCATCCTCAAGGCGCCGGGCAAGACTGCTTTCAATCCCGATGCCGCACCGGCCGAGGAAGCGGCGCCGGCGCAGACCAGCACACCCACGCTGACCGAGCGCAATGCTGATTTCAACCGGCGCCAGACGGAAGCCCGGCAGGCGGCCGGTAAAGCGGCCGACGAGGCGCGCCAGCGGGCCGCCATCGCCGCCAATTGCGATATTGCCAGAAAGAATCAGCAAGCACTGAATGATGGTATTCGCATCGCAACTTACGATAAAAACGGCGAACGGTACTTCATGACGGACGCGGAAAAGCTAGAACAGGAAAAAAACAACCGTAAAGTGTTGGCCGGTTGCAAATAGCCCCTGTTGCAAATGGGGCAAGCTGCCGTATCATGTCGCGATCCTTTTTCTTCGCAACCAGACATGCTCAAGCCTACCTTTAACAAGGGCCGCGCCAGCGGACGTATCACCTTGGCCATGGTTGCACGGCACGCCGGGGTTGCCACCATGACGGCATCCCGCGCGCTGACCCAGCCCGGCCTGGTTTCGCAGCCTCTGCGCGACCGCGTACTGCAATCTGTCGCCGAACTCGGCTATGTGCCCAACCGCGCCGCCCGCGCGCTCGCCTCGTCCCAGTCCAAGGTCATCGCCGTACTGGTGCCGTCGCTGTCGAACGCCGTGTTCACCGAAGTGCTGGCCGGTATCGAAGATGCGCTGGAAGGCGATGATTACCAGATCCTGATCGGTAATACCCGCTATTCCGAGCGCGAGGAAGAAAAACTGATCACCACCTATCTGCAGTCAGCCCCCGATGGCATGCTGCTGACGGGCCTGAGCCCCTGCCCGCGCGTGCAGCAACTGCTGGCAGGCAGCCCCATGCCGCTGGTTTCCATGATGGATCTGGCCGGCGCCGACGAGCAGCCATCGGTCGGTTTTTCCCAGTTTGCCGCCGGCCAGACCATGACGCGCTACCTGATCAGCCGTGGCTACCGCCGCATCGGTTTCATGGGTGCCCAGCTGGACGAGCGCACGCTGCGCCGGGCCGACGGCTACCGTCAGGCCATGCAGGAAGCGGGGCTGGCTGCGCCCGAGCTGGAAGTGATGGTGACCCAGCCCTCCACCATCGCCCTAGGCGCCGCCCTGCTGGACCGCATGCTGGAACAATCGCCCGATTGCGACGCCATCTTCTGCTGCAACGACGATCTGGCCCAGGGTGCCGTGTTCCAGGCCCAGCGGCGTCACCTGAGCATCCCCGACCAGCTGGCCATCTGCGGCTTCAACGACCTGCCCGCCTCGGCGTGGATGAATCCCACCCTGACCACCATCAGCACGCCACGCTACCGCATCGGCTTCGAAGCGGCCACGCTGCTGCGCTCGCTCATCAAAGGCGAAACGCCGCCGGCCCGCCACATCGACCTCGGCTTCACGCTGATGGCGCGCGAGAGCGCATGAGCCAGCCTGTCGCCCGCAGCTGGGTAGTCATGGGCGTCAGCGGCAGCGGCAAGTCGTCCGTGGGCCAGCAACTGGCGCACGCGCTGCAATGCCCTTTCATCGAAGGCGATGCCTTCCATTCGCCGGCCAATATTGCCCGCATGAGTTCCGGCATCGCCCTCAGCGATGCCGACCGTGCCGACTGGCTGGGCGCACTGGGCGACGAAATCCGCCGCGTTCGCCAGCAGCATGGCGGCTACGTGCTGTCCTGCTCGGCACTCAAGCGCGCTTACCGTGACCGCCTGCGTCAGGCCGATCCTGCGCTGCGCTTTGCCCACCTGCATGGCGAAGCGGCACTGCTGGCCCAGCGCATGGCCGGCCGCAACGCCCATTTCATGCCGCCCAGCCTGCTAGCCAGCCAGCTGGCGGCCCTGCAACCGCTGGAAGCGGACGAGGCCGGACTGGTGCTCGACATCCGCCACAGCACCGAACAGCTGGTGCAGGCGATATTGATGCAATCCGGCGCAGCATCCTCTTAAATACGCCTAGACTGGCACTACTACCGCAGCGCGGGAGGACGCCATGAATCTCACCAAGCAAGAGCAGCTGCAGCGCGCGCTCAACGATGCGGCGCGCGACATCGTGCGTCCGCCGCTGACGCTGGCCGCCATCAGCATGCCGCTCAGCGCGGCCCAGATCGCCGATGGCAACCTCAATATCGTGCGCAACAAGGATACCGGCTGTATCCAGTTCATCTTTCCCGGTCATCGCGCGCCCCAGCTCGATAGCGCACCCGCTTCCGCCATGGACTGGCTGGTGCATGCCGCCCTGCGTGTGCGCGAGGAGATTACGCAGGGCATGATAGAAACCATGGAAAGCCACAGCAAGCCGGAACGCCTGCTCAAGCTGGGTGCCGGCTGGCAGCAGCCTGCCACGGCGCAGGATCTGGCCGGTGCGCGCGGCCGCAAAGTGCTGCTGATGGTGCATGGCATCTGCAGCAGCAGCGAAGGCGCATTCTGCGAACTGGAGCGCGACGGCACGCTGTCCACACTGGTCGAACACTATCAGGGCCAGGTGTACGGCTATGATCACTGGACCATCGCCAAGACGCCGCAGCAGAATGCGCTCGATCTGCTGCAACTGCTGCCAGCCGACGGGCAATGGCAGCTCGACATGCTGTGCCACAGCCGTGGCGGGCTGGTGGTGCGCAGCCTGCTGACCGAGGCCACGCAGGACAGCACGCTGGCCGCCGTACGCAGCGCCCGCCAGGGCCGCATCGCCAGCGTGGACAAGGCCATCTTCGTGGCTGCAGCCAATCAGGGCACGCCACTGGCCCAGCCGGCCGATGTACAAAGTTTTCTGAATATCGCCGCCATGCTGGCCACCATCAGCGGCGCGCTGGGGCTCGATTTGGTGATCGCACTGGCAAGGCTGGTGCTGAATCAAGGCCTACAACGACCCAGCATCGCCGCACTGGCCAGCCAGTCGGCACTGCAGGCCCAGCTAGCCACCGGCAGCAGCCTGCTGGCAGCGGCCAAGGTCTACTACGCGCGCGCCGATTTTGCCTACGGCGGCTCGGCGCTGGAACAGACGGGCGCGCTGATCAATCATTTGCTGATCTCCGCCGACAACGATGTGATCGTTCCCTACGACAGCGTGCTGCTGCCGGAAGCCGCACCGGCCGCCGACCATCTGCTCGACTTCGGCACGCCGCAAAAGCGCCAGAGCGAAGTCTGGCATACGGAATTCTTCCGCCAGCCCGCCATGCGCAAATTCATTTTGCAGGCAGTACGATCGCCAGCGTAGTGCCATCCACGTCCGAGGTGGTCATGGCGATGCTGCCGCCGTGGGCCTCGGTAATCAGGCGCGCCGAATACGTCCCCAGACCGCTGCCGTTCTCCTTACCCGAGGTGGCATATTTTTCGAAGAAGCGTTCCCGCATCGGTTCCGGTACGGCCGCACGGTTATGGATACGGATCTCGCCATCGGCAGCCAGCGTGATGCGCACCGTATCGCCCGCCGTACTGGCCTCGGTGGCATTACGCACCAGATTGTGCAGCATGGAGTACAGCAGCAGCTGGTTGCCCGCCACGCTGCGCGCTGCGCCCAGTTCCAGCACGATGCTGATATGCCGCCCCACGCAGATGCCGCGACTCTCGTCGGCCACCCGCTGCAGCAGCGCCGCAAGATCAACCGGATGGGGTTCGGGGCGATAGTCGCCCGCTTCCATGCGCAGCAGCAGCGCCGACAGCTTGAGCATGTCCAGCATATCGTTGGCCGTGCGTTCGATTGCCACCAGCTGGCGGTTCTGGGTTTCGTTCAGCGGACCTTCCAGCAGCATGGCGCTGCTCATGCCGATAATCGCTGCCAGCGGATTATGCAGGTCGTGGCGGGTGATGCGTTCCACCTCTTCGCGCAAGCGCGCATTCTCCAGCGCCAGATCGAACTGGGCACGCAGATTCTCGCGGTCGCGCGCCGTGCGCAGGGCCGTGGCCACGCGCGCCTTCAGAATCATCGGTTCGATCGGCTTGCTGACGTAATCGACGGCGCCCAGCGCCAGCCCTTCCACCGTGCGACTGGCATCACTGACGGCGGTGAGGAATATCACGGGGATATGAGCCGTAGCCGGATCGGCCTTGAGGCGGCGGCATACTTCGAAGCCATCCATCTCCGGCATCATCAGATCCAGCAGCACCAGATCGGGGGCACTGCTGGCGCACAGCTGCAACGCCTTGTCGCCGCGCGCAGCCAGCTTGACCTGATAATCGTCGCGCAGCAGTCCGCCCACCAGCGTCAGATTGGCTGGCGTATCATCCACCACCAGCACGGTCTGGCGCTGCGCGGGAGCAGCTTGCGGCGCTGCGGCGGTCACTGGCGGGGCCAGACGCTGGCCGCCTAGCGCAGCCTGAATGCGCCGTTCCAGTTCATCTGGCCGGAACGGCTTGAGCAGAAAATCGCTGACCTTGGCCTCGATGGCCGCTGCCACTTTCTCGCGCTGGATTTCGGCCGTCACCAAGATGAAAGGCAGGCGCGCCAGTGCAGGCGTGCTGCGCACCTGCTTGAGCAGATCCAGCCCGCTCATGCCCGGCATGGACCAGTCGGACAGCACCAGTGAAAAACTGCGCCCGGCCAGCAGCTTCAAGGCGTCCTCGCCATTACTGGCCGTGTGCACATCCGTCATGCCCAGCAGCTTGAGCTGGTGCACCACCAGATCGCGCATCACGGCAAAATCATCGACTACCAATATTGTCGGCTGGCCCAAGGGCGCCTCCCTTTCCATCATGGTTGCAGGCTGCGCCTATTTGCGCAGCAGTATATTCAGTCCGGGTTTCAGATCGGCGTCTTCTACATAGCCTATCGCCCCCGGCGTGGACTGGACAAAGCTCACCACTTCCGCACCGCTGGCCAGCTCGCGCGGAGGCGTGCCCTTGCCGATATAGCGCCGCACGGTCCAGTAGGCCGTGTATTTTTCCTCGTCCTGATTCAAATAGGTCTGCAGGAAGTGGGCGCGCACCGTGTTACCGCTGCGTAGATTCACTGCCGCCACCGTCACGCCGGCCACCTCGACCACCTTGCCGCTATAGATTTTCTGCACCTGCGCGTCGTCCAGACGGGGCAGATTGCCATTGCCGATCACCACCACGCCGGCCAGTGCCAGCGGCGCGGCGGCGGCCAATGCGATGGCAGCCAGCAGGCGGTGCCCGCGCCGCCGTTTGCAAAGTGCTGTGAGCTGGTCCATATCAGTACACCACACTGTAGGTGGCCGACAGCACATTCAGGTTCTGATGCTGGACCACGCCAGCGCCTGCACTATGGTCGATCAGGCTGCTGCTGGTGCCGATATGCACCTGCATCCATTCCAGCTTGAACTTGCTGTTCGGGCTCAGACTGTAGGAGCTGCCCAGCGACAGCGAGCGCTGGTCGTCCACCCCGCCACGCGTGCCTTCCGCAACGCGCGCTGCGCGTTCCGACAGCAAACGGGCCAGCGTCACATACGGCGTCCATTTACCCACGGGGCGCAACAGTGTCAGGTAGGCGCCCTGCGAATTCTTCGGCGTTACTGCATTCGCAGCGTGGCGCCAGGCATATTCACTGACTACCCGCAGGCCAGCATCGAAATGCAGATCGGCGCCCAGCAGTGCCACACGGGTATCGATGCCGTCGCTGTCGGCACCCAGCGGCACACCGGGTGCAATATCGCTGCTGCCCTGCTGCGGTTCTAGCGGACCGGCGCCCTGCCCCATGCCATCGACGCGGATGCGCGAACGCTGCCAGCCCATGCGCCACACATCGTCCTCGTGGCGGTAGGCCAGCACCACGCCACCCGAGCGCGTATGCAGTTCGCCGGGCGAGCTGCCGCCCTGCTGTGCACGCGCCGTCAGGCTGGTGCGCCCAGCATAGGCTTCCAGCCCCAGCTCGCCGGAAGCCAGCGACCAGTTGCGGCTAAAGGCCAAGCCCGTGTAATCATTGGTGGGCGCAGTCGAATACACTTCCGTCGGCAGATGCATCACATCGTAAGATGCGCCGACCTGCATGTTTTCCGAGAATAGATACATGGGCATGCGCAGCTTGCCCGCGCGTAGCAGCGTGTCGTTGCTCAGGCGGTAGGATAGGAATGCCCATTGTAGTCGGGCGTCCCAGCGCTGGTCATCGCTGACGGACGGCGCCATGGTGGCTTGCACGGTCGCGCTCCAGCGCGGTGCCAGTTCGGCCACCAACTGGGCACCGGCCAGACTGTCGCGCCGGAAGGTGCCGCTGCGGTCCACATAGCGTTCATAGGTATAGCTGCGATCGGAGACGGCATAACCGGCGGTGGCAAAGCCAGACCAGCTCAGATCGGCCGCATGCACAGCGGGCAGGCTGCCCAGTCCCGCACCCAGTAGCAGTCCCAGACGCAGCGCCAGCGGGGACCATCGGGTGCGGCTGACCGCTTGGGAGGTAGGTAATTTCATCATAAACAGTGTCAGGTAATGGATTCCGGCAGCAGGGTCAGCGCCGTATCGAAGTCGATATTCTCCAGCGCGTGGTTAATCTGCTGGACTATTTCAACAGGCAAGGCCGCTGCAAAGGCGGCGCGGTGCTCTTCCCACAGGGCGATGCAGTCGCCATCGCTATCGGCCAGCAACGCGCGCAGCTGCGGCAGGCAATCGGGCAAAGCGGCGGCTGCACCCGGACCGCCGCCCTCCACAGGTGCGGGTGGCTGCGGTAGTGCAGCCAGCAGGCTTTGCAGCGGCGCGGCCAGTGCGGCTAGCGCTGTCTGTGCCGCCGCAGCATCCTGAGCATGACAAGCACTTTCCAGCGCTGTCGCCAGTTCGGCCACGCTAGCTGCGCCTATGGTGCCGCTCAGGCCACGCAGCGTGTGCGCCAGCCGCTCCGCTTCACCCCACTGGACTGCGGCCAGCAATCCTTCCATCGCTGGCGTCAGTTGGGCAAACTCCTGACCGTAACGCTCCAGCATGCCCCGATACAGCGACACCCGGCCGCCACAGCGACGCAGGCCGGAAGCCGTATCCAGTCCGGCGATAACAGGCAGACCTGCCGCGTCGCTGTCCGCCAGCGCGCCGCCCGCGCCACTCAGACCGCTGGCGCCAGCAGGGCTATTAAGACCACTGAGGCCACTAAGGCCAATTAGACCGCTTAGACCGCCGACAGAGTTCGATGGCGCGGCATAATGGCGCGCCAGTTCGGCATACAGTTCCTCCGGTTCTATCGGCTTGCCGATATGGCCGTTCATGCCGAGCGCCAGACATTGTTCGCGCTCTTCCACCAGCGCATGCGCCGTCATGGCAATCAGCGGCAGCGCCGCAAATTCAGGCCGGGCGCGCAGGCGGCGCGTGGCCTCGTAACCATCCATCACGGGCATCTGCAAATCCATCAGCACCACCTGGTAATGATCGGGCGGCACGGCTGCCAGCAGATCCAGCGCAGCCTGCCCGTGTTCGGCCACGGTCACCTGCACTCCGCGCCCTTCCATCAGCTCGCAGGCCAGTTGCTGGTTGAGCGGATTATCTTCCACCAGCAGCACGCGCATGCCATCGAGTGCGGCCGCCTGCTGGCGCAGCGGCAAGCTGGCGTCGATGCTGGCCTGCCCCGTTACACTGGCCAGCAATTCACGCAGGGCCGCCGGCAACACCGGCTTGGCGAGGAAGTGGCGCGCGCCCAGACGCCCGGCGCTGATATGCAGATGCTCGGCATCGTAGGCAGAGACAATGGCCGTGACGGGAGCCTGCCCGTTCAGCGCAGCGAGCACGCTGTCGCCGCCTGCGGGCGGCATTACCCAATCCAGTAGCAGCAGATCATAAGGCTGACCAGCGGCATGAGCCGCCTGCGCCTGCGCAATGGCGGTCGCAGCGCTGTCAGCCAGATCGATACAGCCGGCACCCTCGGCGCCTACGCCGAGCGCCTGCAGCAGATGCTGCAGTACCGTGCGGGCTTCCGGCTGGTCGTCCACCACCAGCACGCGCAGCGTATCGAGCCGGGCCAGCGCCATGCTGGCCGCAGCGCCCGCCGTCCGCCCGAAGCTGGCGCTGAACACAAAGCTGGAACCCTGTTCCGGTGAACTATCCACGTAGATGGCACCGCCCATCAGCTCGACCAGCCGCTTGGAGATGGTCAGGCCCAGCCCCGTGCCGCCAAAGCGGCGCGTGGTCGAGCCGTCGGCCTGAGTAAATTCCTGGAACAGATTGGCCACTTGCTCAGCCGTCATGCCTATCCCCGTATCGCGGATCGCAAAACGCAGCGTCAGCGCCGTGGCGCTACTCTCTGCCACCTCCACCGACAGCCGTACATAGCCGCGCTGGGTGAACTTGACGGCATTCGACAACAGATTGGTCAGTACTTGCCCCAGTCGCAGTGCATCGCCGTTCAACATGCCCTGCTCGCCCAGCAGCTGCGGGTCTTCCACGTCGAGCAGCAACTCCAGCCCCTTGTCGCGCGCCGCCATGCTAAGCAGCGACATGCTATTGGCCAGTACGTCTTCGAGCCGGAACGGCGCTTGTTCCAGCCGCAGCTTGCCCGCTTCGACTTTGGAAAAATCCAGAATATCGTTGATGATGCCCAGCAGTGACTTGGCCGCCTGATGGACTTTGCTGACGTAATCACGCTGGCGCGCATTGAGCTGCGTTTCCAGCGCCAGATGGCTCATGCCAATGATCGCATTCATGGGCGTGCGGATTTCGTGGCTCATATTGGCCAGAAACATGGACTTGGCCTGCGTCGCTGCCTCGGCCTGTGCCCGCGCTGCTTCCAGCTCGCGCTGTACGGCAGCACGCGCCGAAATATCGCCTTCGATCGCCTGCGCCATGCCATCCAGCGTGCCGCCCAGCTCCTGCACTTCTTCCACCGCACTAGGGCCGCTGCGCGCTGCCTCGGCGCCACCATAGCGGGTGCTGTAATCGCCGCCGCGTAGCTGGCGTGCGGCGCGGCTCAGCCGCGTGATGGGCGCCAGCACTTTGAGCCGCACCACCTGAAACGCGGACAGCACCAGCAGCACCGTCAGCGCCATCGATGCCAGCGAAATCGCGATGCGCTGTTCCAGCCGCTGCGCCGCCATATCCATTTCCGCACTGGTGCGGCTGTCCGTGATAGCACTGAGCGCATTCACGGCGCGCGACAGATCAGCTTTGAGTTCGCTGTACTGCTTGCTGTAGACCAGCTGGCTGGCGTAATCGCGCCGCGGCTCGCCATCATCGACAAAGTCGCCCTGCACAGGGTCGTACAAGCCCTGCGTAGCAGCAAACGCGATCTGCTCGATCTTGTTCATGGCGGCCGTGGCGGCGATCACCTGACTCAAGGCCTGGAATTCGGCCGGACCGAATCCGGCCTTCTTCATTTTCTCGGCCAGCGAGACCTTCAGGCCCTGCTCGGGCAGATGGTGTTCGATGCGCCCCGCAATCGCATCGTCCCAGTAGGTCATGGGATTGTAGTTGGCCGGTGCCGGCTTGCTGCCTTCGCGGATGGCGAGGATGTCGTAGTAGTAGAACAGGTAGCGGGTTTCGCCTGTCAGCGTGTAGGCCCGCACCAGTTGGGCCAGCTGTTCGGTTTCTTGATGTAGGCCATGGGTCAGCGCCAGCGCATCCTGCCGGTACTGTTGCGAAGAAAGCATTTCATTATGGGCTTGGCGGATCAGAATGATCAGCCAGCCATTGGCCGCCAGCGAGAGCAGCACAAGAAACGAAAACCAAGCAGAAATTCTGCGTAATTTCATAGGCGGGACAGCATACTTGGCCAGAGAAGCAATAGCACAAGAATAGAACAGAATGCCTAAAAAACGAACAAAAAGTCACTCTGCCGTGTGGATTTGCGGCAATAGTGTTGGTTTGTCAGACGCTGGCTTTGCGCCGGCGGCGCGCGTGCTTGGGATCGGCAATCAGCGGGCGATACAGTTCGATGCGGTCATGCTCGCGCAGCACCGTATCCAGCGTCTTCTTTTTGGCATAGATGCCGACCTGCAGCGCCTGCAGGTCCAACTGCGGCAAGCGCTGCTGCAGGCCGCTCGCAGCAATGGCCTCGGCGATGGTGCTGCCGGCCGGTACCTGCAACGCTTGCAGGAATTGCACGTCATCGCTGGCGTAGCAGACTTCGATATTCAGCGCATCATTAGCCATACACTGCCTCCGCCCGTTTGCAGAACGAATCCACCATGCTGTTGGCGATCATGCCGAACACGGGACCGACCAACTGTGCCAGCAGCGCGCTGGAGAATTCGTAGTGCAGATCGAGTTCGATTTTGCAGGCATCGTCGCGCAAGGCCTTGAAACTCCACACCCCGTCCAGACATTTGAACGGCCCGTCGACCAGTTTCATGCGGATTTCCGATGGTGCCGTATTGTGATTGGAAGTGGTAAAGCTCTGGCGCACGCCGCGGTAATTGATGCCGACACTGGCCACTACCTGATTGTCGTGTTTTTCCTTGATTTCGACCGCGCCGCACCATGGCAGAAACTGGGGGTAATCCTCGATCGCAGCCACCAGATCGTACATCTGCTGGGCGCTGTATCCGAGTAAAACTGACTTGTGCACTACTGCCATACGCTAACCATTTGCTATCATGTTGAATTATTCGCGTAAAAATCCGCGTAGCAGTAGTTTAACCGATACCATCCCATGACCATAGCTGATAACAAAAAAGCCTTTTTTGACTACTTCATCGAAGACCGCTATGAAGCGGGCATCGTGCTGGAAGGCTGGGAAGTCAAGGCCATCCGCGACGGCCGCGTGCAGATCAAGGAAGCTTATGTGACCATCAAGGGCGACGAGCTATTCCTGTTCGGCGCCCACATCAGCGCCCTGCCCACGGCCTCCACCCACATCCACCCGGAAGCCGTGCGCACGCGCAAGCTGCTGCTGCACCGTCAGGAAATGGATAAGTTGATCGGCAAAGTGGTCCGTTCCGGCTACACGCTGGTACCGCTCAATCTGCACTACAAGGGCGGCCGGGTGAAGTGCGAAATCGGTCTGGCCAAGGGTAAGAAGATGCACGACAAGCGCGCCACCGAGAAAGACCGCGATGGCAAGCGCGAAGTAGCTGCCGCGATGAAGACCCACCGCCGTTAATCAGACGGCGCCGCCCTGCCGCAGCAGCTAAAGCAGGCGCGGTAACACATCGGCCGCCGAGGCGGCCAGCTTCAGGCTGATCAGGTCATCGGCGCGGGTCTTGCCCAGATTGATGGCCGCAATCGGCTTGCCCGCAGCAGCGGCCAGCTTGCAGAAGCGGAAGCCGGAAAACACCATCAACGACGAACCGACCACCAGCAGCGCATCGGCCTGTTCGGCCAGCGCCAGCGCGGCCGCCGTGCGCTCGGGCGGAATATTATCGCCAAAGAAAATCACGTCGGGCTGCAACGTTCCGCCACAGTGCGGGCAGACCGGCATGTGGAAGCGCTGCATGGCTTCCAGCTCCACTTCAGCGTCACCATCGGGACGCACTTCCGGCACTACACTATCCGCATCGGCACTTGTGGCATTGGCCGCCAGTTCGGGATTATGCGCGAGCAGCCATTGCTGGATGCCGGCACGCGCATGGATGGCGCGGCATTGCAGGCAAAGCACGCCGTGGATATTCCCGTGCAGCTCGATAAGCTGGCGCGTCCCGGCCTGCTGGTGCAGGCCATCCACATTCTGCGTAATGATGGCGCCTATGCGCCCGGCAGCTTCGAGCTGCGCCAGTGCGTAGTGGGCCGCATTCGGCTCGGCCTGCGCCAGCGTAGGCCAGCCCACCATGCTGCGTGCCCAGTAGCGCCGCTGCACGGCTGCATCTTTGCGGAAGTCCGGCCCCTGTATCGGCGCACGGCCGCGCCTCACGCCATCCTGATCACGGTAGTCGGGAATGCCGGACGCTGTACTCAGACCGGCCCCCGTCAGCACCAGCACATTGCGGTGCCGGTCGAGAAATTCGCCCAGCTGCGCTAGCTGGTTCTGCGTCACCTGCTGCATGTAGCGCTCAGGCCTGCAAACGCATGCGCAGATCAGCTATGCTCGCTGTCCACTCGGCGTAATATTCGCTATCTTCCCATAGCGCGCGCAGTTCGGACTCCGGCGCCACGACTTTATCGAGTACCAGCAAGGCTTTCTGCGCCAGATCGGCGCGCGGCTTGGCCTTGAGCTTGCGGGCAGCGACCCAGGCATCGACGGCGGCACTATCTTCCGTCTGCTCGCCGCCGTTGCCCTGCAGCCGTGCCAGCACTTCGATGGCCACCAGCGCTTCGATCGCATACGGCGCCTCAAGTCCGCCAGCGTCGCTTTGCAAGGCAACGTCCAGCGTATTTTCTACCGCATCCAGATTGCTGACCTGTGCCAGATCTTCCGCCCAGTCCTGCGCATAATCGTTGCCGAATGCATCGACCGCCCATGTACCCATTACCACTCCCACACTGGTTGCTGCGGCGCTGCTGAACCGCTCTGTCAAAGCACGAATCTTAGCAGACATGGGCCCGGCGCTGCGGCCTGACTCATCCATCAGCGGCCACGCTATGGATGGCCGCTCTCTTGCAGGTGGCTATGCTATATTTCCGCTAGGCTCCTCTCACAAGGTTCACCATGTCACTCACTCGATCTTCGCCATATCGCACTATTCCCGCCGAAGCGCGCTGGAAGGACGCAGTGATGGGCCTTGCTCCGGCAGAAATTGATCCCCATCTGGCATCGACGCTGCGCCTGGACCCGCAACAGCAAGTCGCTTCCGCAGGAAGCTGTTTTGCCCAGCGGATTGCCGAAGCACTGCAGCAGAGCGGCTACGGCTATATGGTGGCGGAAGATGGCCCAGCGTTTCTGAGCGCGGAGGAACGCAAAGCGCTGGGCTATGGCGTGTATAGCGCACGCTACGGCAACCTCTACACCACCTTGCAACTGTTGCAGCTATTCGACCGCGCCTACGGCCACTTTGATCCCGTCGAACCGCTATGGCGCAATAGCGAGGGCGCCTATCTGGACCCGTTCCGCCCCAATGTGCAGCCGGGTGGCTTTGCCAGCGCCAGCGAATGTCTGTGGGACAGGCGCGCACATCTGGCGGCAGTCCGACGCATGTTTGAGAACTTGGATGTATTTATTTTCACACTGGGCCTGACTGAAGCCTGGCTGAGCAGCGAAGACGGCGCCGTGTTTCCGGTTTGTCCGGGTTCCGGCCTGGGTGGCGAGTTCGATCCGGCACGCCACCGCTACCACAACTTCAGCGTGGCCGAAGTCTGCGAACAGCTAGATCAATTTGTACATCGCCTGGCCGCAGTCAATCCGCGCGCTCAAATCATCCTAACGGTTTCGCCCGTACCCCTCATGGCGACGTTCGAGCAACGCCACGTACTGCAAGCCACCACCTATTCCAAATCCGTGCTGCGTGTGGCCTGTGAAGAAACCATCCGGCGCCACAGCCATGTGCACTATTTCGCGTCCTACGAAATCGTCACCGCGACCGGCGACAGTCAAAGCTATTTTGCGCCGGACCGACGTACCGTACTGCCGGCGGCAGTACAGCATGTGATCGCATGCTTCCGGCACCAGTACATGGGCGATGCCGCGCCCGTCGTCCGCGCCCCTGCCGCCCGCAACGAACAAGCCGCTGCACTCCCCGCGCAACCGATGTGCGATGAACAGCTAGTGATGGAAGCGCTGGCCCGTCACACCCAGGCAGGAACCTAACCATGAACGTAACTTTGCTGGGTACGCCCAGCCCGATATACCTGATCGGCGAAAGCCATACTCTGATCTTCCGTAACCGTCTGTTCCGCGCCAACGTCCACCAGCGCGAACAGCTATATATGACGCGTACCCGCTATCTGCCCCACGTACTGGCCCAGAACTTCTGCAACCCCAGTGTGCGCGCCTACCACCAAGATTTGCTCGATGCGCTACGCGCCGAAGAATTGCTGCGCGCCGACCTCACGCCGGCGCATTACTCGCTGGATGGCGCCACCATCAGCGGCGCCTGGATGGAGCAGCGCGCCATTCTAGCGCCGGCCATGGTGCTATGCATCGGCGATCTGGACTTGCACCATCTGCTTAACCAGTTCGTCGGCTATGACTTCGAACTGCCTGACACGCCTATCTATGCCACCGACTACACGCTACAGCCGGTGGCTTACAGTACCGTACTGGCCCAACTGGAAAAGCTGTTGCTGCCGTTCACAGAGGGCATGCGCCATTTACAGGCGTTTGGATTCAGCCGCATGCTGGTGCACTGTATTCCACCGCGCTCGGCCGATGAAGCTGCCACGGCGCGCTGGACCAAAGTGCCGAAAGCCGTGCGTGCCAAGCTAACCGTGCTGGCCAACCAAATTCTTGCGCGCGCCTGTGCCGACATCGGCCTGCCATTCATCGATACCTGGGATATTTTGTGTGAGCATGGCTATCTACGCACCGAATTCGATCTCGATGGTACCCATCTGACGCTGGCTGCCGCGCAGATTTCGCTTGAACGCATCGTCACCCTGCTGCATCAGCATACCTGGAATGCCCAGAATGTCGTGCGCTACCAGCATGCGCAAAACCAGGCTGAGCGGCACGGCTATGCGGCCATGGCCACCAGCGACAGCGTGGCCAGCGGCCAGCTATCCCTGAGCCCCACCACAGCCGCCACGCTACTGGGCACAGACCATGACTATCAGCCTATCGCAGCAGAAAATACCCGACCAGATTGGGCTGCGCCGACTGCACCGAACGGCCTGCGTGCCGCCACGCCCGGCGACGGGCAACTGGAAGCGGCACTGACGCTATTACAGACGGATGCGGCGCAAACCCTGCTTCATGCAGGCATAGACTATGCGCTCACCTGCAGCAACTATCGCACTGTGCGTCTGGATGCCGGCCAGGCCGCCTGCACGCTGGCAACGCTTCGACAAAGCTGCGGTATCCGCAAAGCCTGGCTGCGGCTGGAAGGCAGCGGCCAGTTGCATTTGCACAGCAGCAGCGGCACGCCTTTGCACACGCTGGACGCCGCCGTGGGCAGCATGGTGCTCTACGATCCGGCCGCAGCGGTATGCACGCTGGAAGCGGGCACGACCGGGCTGACGCTGCTGGAACTGACACTGATCCCGCGCGCAGTGCAACAGCCGTTCCGCGTGATTAGTAGCGCGCAGTACCAGTTCCCGCTCGATCCGTTCCAGTACAGCGTAGAAAACATGGCAGCGGTGCCGCCATTTGAAGGCAGCCAGGTCTGCTTGCGCGCCATCACCATGCAGTAGATTTCAGGCTAGCGGCTTCTGGGTCTTGACAACCTGCATGGCCGTGGCGATCAGGCCGCTCATATCACCGAGATTGGCCGGAATGATGATGGAATTATTGGTCTTGGCCAGTTGGGCAAACGCGCTCACGTACTGCTCGGCCACTTTGAGGTTGACGGCATCGGTCCCGCCCTGTTCGCTGATGGCTGCGCCGACCTGACGCAAGGCCGAGGCATTGGCTTCGGCCAGCGCCACGATGGCAGCAGCCTGACCTTGCGCCCGGTTGATGGCGGCCAGCTTGTCGCCTTCCGAACGGGCAATCTGGGCTTCGCGCTCACCATTGGCGATATTGATCTGCTCCTGCTTGCGCCCTTCCGAGGCGGAAATCAGCGCGCGCTTCTCGCGTTCGGCAGTAATCTGCGCCTGCATCGCGTGCAGTATCTCTTTCGGTGGAGTCAAATCCTTGATTTCATAGCGCAGCACTTTGACGCCCCAGTTAGCGGCCGATTCATCGATGGCGTTGACGATGGCTGTGTTGATATGCTCACGTTCCTCGAAGGTTTTGTCGAGTTCCATCCGGCCTATCACGGAACGCAGCGTGGTCTGGGCCAGCTGGGTGATCGCGGCAATGTAGTTGGACGAGCCGTAGGATGCGCGCATGGCATCCGTAATCTGGAAGTACAGGATGCCATCCACCTGCAGCTGGGTATTGTCCTTGGTAATGCAGACCTGGGGTGGTACATCAAGCGGGATTTCCTTGAGCACATGCTTGTAGCCTATGCGGTCGATGAAGGGAATCACGATGTTCAGGCCCGGCCCCAGCGTGGCGTGGTATTTACCTAGCCGCTCCACCACCCAGGCATGCTGCTGCGGCACCACGTTGATGGTCTTGAACACAAATACCAGCGCTACCAGAAACAGAATCAGACTGACGTTACCAAAACTGATATCCATAAATC
Source organism: Pseudoduganella danionis (assembly GCF_009720775.1). Lineage (GTDB taxonomy): Bacteria > Pseudomonadota > Gammaproteobacteria > Burkholderiales > Burkholderiaceae_D > Rugamonas > Rugamonas danionis. Next base: position 611,197 of record NZ_WNKW01000003.1, on the reverse strand, counting down.
ACTCCTTGTCGTAGTTGCTCTTAGTCTGCACGCATAGGCGCCGCAGCACCGCTCAGGTTGCAGCGGCGACGATCAGCCGGCTGCCCCGCACTTCGCGTATCGTGTATGCGCCTGCTGCCGGCGTCGCACCGGCCTCCAGTTCCACATCCCACAGCGCGCCGCGGTACATCACGCGCGCCATGCCATCCTGCCACTCGCTGACCTGCACAGTCTGGCCAATATCGAGGTGCTGGTTGGGGTCGCGTCCAGCCGCCACAGCCAGTTGTTCGGGCGTGTAGCGGCTCAGCCGCAACAGCACCGTGGCCAGCATGCCCACCAGCGCTGCCAGCACGGTTTGCGCGGCCATGCCGAAGCCCAGCATGGCCGCTAGCGCGCCCGAGATCAGGCCCAGCGCTATCATCAGCAGGTAAAACGTCCCGCTGAATAATTCCATGATGACCGTTGCGCCCGCAGCCATCAGCCACAAACTCCAGTCCGTCATACTGCTCTCCTTTCCGGCGATAAAACACACAAAATAAAATGTAAAAACCCCCGCAAGCCCGTGTGGGCTGCGAGGGTTTTCAGAGACAACGTAAGCGTTGAGGTATTAATGGTGTTGTTGAAACCTTAATGCGACAACCGCAGTCTATACCAATCCCGGCTTACGTCAATCCTTTTCGCTGACTTACTTGACCAGCGTAGCCAGCTTCTGCCACGTATCGATCACCGAGTCCGGGTTCAGCGACATCGATTCGATGCCCTGTTCCATCAGCCAGACAGCGAAGTCCGGATGGTCGGATGGGCCCTGACCACAGATACCGATGTACTTGTCGCGCGCACGGCAAGCCTTGATGGCCATGGCCAGCAACGCTTTCACGGCCGGATCGCGCTCGTCGAAGTCGGCTGCCAGCAGTGCCATGCCGGAATCGCGGTCCAGACCCAGCGTGAGCTGGGTCAGGTCGTTGGAACCGATCGAGAAGCCGTCGAAGTGGTCGAGGAACTGGTCGGCCAGAATCGCGTTGGAAGGCACTTCGCACATCATGATCAAACGCAGGCCGTTTTCGCCGCGTACCAGACCATTCTTGCCCAGCAGGCCCACAACTTTTTCAGCCTGACCCAGCGTACGCACGAACGGTACCATGATTTCGACGTTGGTCAGACCCATGTCGTTACGCACGCGCTTCATGGCCTGGCATTCCATTTCGAATGCACCGGCGAAGTCGTCCGCCAGATAACGGGCCGCACCGCGGAAGCCCAGCATCGGATTTTCTTCGTCCGGCTCGTAGCGCGAACCGCCGATCAGCTTCTTGTACTCGTTGGACTTGAAGTCCGACAGACGCACGATCACTGGTTTAGGCCAGAACGCCGCAGCGATGGTGGCCACGCCTTCGGCCAGCTTGTCGACGTAGAAGGCTTTCGGCGATGCGTGACCACGGGCCACGGATTCCACGGCTTTCTTGAGATCTGCATCAATATTCGGGTATTCCAGAATGGCTTTCGGGTGTACGCCGATGTTGTTATTGATGATGAATTCCAGACGGGCCAGACCCACGCCGGCGTTCGGCACAGCCTGGAAGTCGAAGGCCAGTTGCGGGTTACCCACGTTCAGCATGATCTTGGTTGGCAGCTTAGGCAGCTCGCCGCGCGAGACTTCCGACACTTCGGTTTCCAGCAGGCCGTCGTAGATCTTGCCTTCATCGCCTTCCGCGCACGATACGGTGACGAAAGTGCCATCTTTCAGCACATCGGTCGCATCGCCGCAACCGACCACGGCCGGTACGCCCAGTTCACGCGCGATAATCGCCGCGTGGCAGGTACGGCCACCACGGTTGGTAACGATGGCGGAAGCGCGCTTCATCACCGGTTCCCAGTTCGGGTCGGTCATGTCGGCAACCAGCACGTCGCCCGGCTGTACGCGTTCCATTTCCGACGGATCGGTAATCACGCGCACTGGACCAGCGCCGATTTTCTGGCCGATTGCGCGGCCCGAAGCCAGCACGGTACCGGTCGATTTCAGCTTGAAACGCTGCTGTACATCGGTGGCTTTCTGCTGCGATTTCACGGTTTCTGGACGGGCTTGCAGAATGTACAGCTTGCCGTCGCGGCCATCTTTGCCCCACTCGATGTCCATCGGACGGCCGTAGTGGGTTTCGATGATGACGGCGTACTTGGCCAGCTCCACCACTTCTTCGTCATTCAGCGAATAGCGGTTGCGCATTTCAACTGGCACATCGACGGTTTTCACGGAACGGCCAGCTTTGGCTTCGTTGGTGAATTCCATCTTGATCAGCTTGGAGCCGATGTTGCGGCGGATCACAGGCGATTTGCCTTTTTCCAGCATTGGCTTGTGCACGTAGAATTCGTCGGGATTCACGGCGCCCTGCACCACGGTTTCGCCGAGGCCATAGCTGGAGGTGACGAACACCACATCCTTGAAGCCCGATTCCGTGTCGATGGTAAACATCACGCCGGAAGCGCCCAGATCCGAGCGCACCATGCGCTGCACGCCGGCCGACAGTGCTACTTCGGCATGGGTGAAGCCTTTGTGTACGCGGTAGGAAATCGCACGGTCGTTGTACAGCGATGCGAACACGTGTTTCATCGCGTCCAGCACGTTTTCAATGCCGACCACGTTGAGGAAGGATTCCTGCTGACCAGCGAACGAGGCGTCCGGCAAGTCTTCGGCGGTAGCCGAGGAACGCACGGCGAACGATACTTCGGTGCTGGAATCAGCCACCAGAGCAGCGTAGAACGCTTCGATTTCCTGTTGCAGACGGGGCTGGAACGGAGTGTCGACGATCCATTGACGGATTTCCGCACCGGCTTGCGCCAGAGCACGGACATCGTCGATGTTCAGATCGGCCAGACGATCGGCGATGCGGTCGGCCAGCGGCTTGCCGCCTTCGATACTGTGCGACAGGAAGTCACGGAATGCCTGGGCCGTGGTGGCAAAGCCACCGGGCACACGCACGCCGGCACCGGCCAGCTGGCTGATCATTTCGCCCAGAGAGGCGTTTTTGCCGCCGACGGATTCGACATCCGTCATGCGCAAGTTTTCAAACGAAGCAACGTAAACCGCGTCGTTGTTCTGCTCCTTCAATGCTGCGTTGGACATAATTACACCTTTTGATGATAGAAATCTTCCAGCGAGGCGCAGACATGTTTCTTGTTATTCTGTTCGTCGTGCAGCACAATCTTGCCATTGCCGTCCATTCTACAGCCTGCGACGCAAATTGACGATCCACAATAATGACTGGCGCTTCCCCCATGACACAAGAACAACGCTCTCCCCTGCCTTCCGCTGCCCGTACCGTGTTTTTTGTTTCCGACGGCACCGGCATTACCGCTGAAACTTTTGGTCACTCCGTACTCACCCAGTTTGACTTGCGGTTCCGTCAAATTCGCCTGCCTTTCATCGATACGGTCGATAAAGCACACGAAGCTGCACGTAAAATCAATGAAGCGTTTGCTACCGATGGTTACAGACCGATCATCTTTTCGACCTTGGTGAAGACTGAACTGTCACAAATCATCCGCCAGTGCAAAGGTATGCACATGGACTTGATCCAGACATTTGTTGCACCTTTGGAACAAGAGCTGGGCGTTATGTCCACCCACACTATTGGTCGCTCGCACAATATTGTTGACAGTGAGGAATATAAAAACCGCATCGAAGCGATCAATTTCTCGCTGGCCCATGATGACGGCCAGTCACATAAAAACCTCGCTTCGGCCGATGTGATCCTGGTTGGCGTATCGCGTTCGGGCAAGACGCCAACCAGCCTGTATCTGGCCATGCAGTACGGCATCAAGGCGGCCAACTACCCGCTGATACCCGACGATTTCGAACGGGGCCGCCTGCCATCCTCGCTATACGAGTTCAAAAACAAGATTTTTGGCCTGACCATTACCCCCGAGCGGCTGGCGGAAATCCGTAATGAACGGCGTGCCGGCAGTAAATATGCGTCCATCGAAAACTGCCGCTACGAAGTCAACGAGGCAGAAAACATGATGAAGCGCGAGGGCATACGCTGGCTGTCCTCGACCGCCAAATCGATCGAGGAGATTTCTACTACCATCTTGCAAGAAATCAAGCCTAACCGGCGCGACTACTAATCACGCGGCCTGCCATGCATGCAGGCCAACGGTCAGGCCGTCATCGCATGATCATGCCATGCCCACCCGAGCCAGCGCGAACAGCGCCAGCGTGACGACGATGGCGCCGCCTATGCGGGTGGCGATCTGGGCGAACGGCATCATCTGCATGCGGTTGGCCGCCGTCAGGATCGCCACGTCGCCCGTGCCGCCCTGACCGCTATGGCAGGCATTGATGATGGCCGTTTCGATCGGGTACATCTTCAGCATACGTCCCACCACAAAGCCTGTCGCCATCAGCGTGGCCACCGTCGCAACGATGGTGATCAGATTGACGATGGTGAATGCCGCGATCAGTTTTTCCCATGGCGTCAGCGCGGCGCCGATGGCGAACAGCAGCGGATAGGTGACGGCCGTCGAGAAGAACTTGTACACCACACCCGAAGCCTGCTGCAACTGGGGCGAGACCACCCGGCACAGCATCAGCAGCACGGCCACGAACAGCATCACCACCGGCGCAGGGAAATCGAACAGCTTATGCGACATCAGGCCTACCATGTAGAGCGCAATCGCCGTCAGGCCGGCGCCGGCAATCTGGCCTACATCGACCGTCGCGGCCGGCAGTTCCGTCACACGCACATCGTCCTCACTACCGGGCTGCAGCCGGCCCTCGCCCGTCAAGTGGGGATAGCGTTTGCCGACAAAGTTGAGCGCGCCTGCCATCAGGATGGCGCTCAGGCTGCCCAGCATCACTGGCGGCAGTACCTGCGCAAAGATCTCACCCTGCGCATGGCCGAGGATGGCGGCATAGCCTATCGACAGGGGAATCGCGCCCTCGCCCACACCGCCCGCCATGATGGGCACCACGATGAAGAACAGCGTGTGTTGCCAGCTCATGCCGAGCGCCGTACCCACGGCCGTGCCGACCAGCGCAGCTACCACAGTACCGGCGGCCAGCGGCGCAAAAATCTTCAGGAAGCCTTTGATGAGCACATCGCGGTCCATGCTGAAGATGCTGCCCACCACGATGGAGGCAATGAACAGGTAGAGGAAGTTGCTGTTCTTGGTGAATTCGGCCACGTTCTTCAGCAGCACGGGCGGCATGGCGTGGGCATAGACGAGAAACGATGGCACAAAGGTAGCAAAGATCGCAGCCGCACCGATGTGCCGCAGCAATGGCATGCGCTTACCGAATTCGGCGCAGGTAAAGCCGCCCACGGCCAGCACGGCGATCGATACCGAGATGTCGGTCGGCACTTTGCCCATGTAGACAAAGCCGCCTATCAGAGCCAGCAACAGCAGATAGACGGGCAGCGGCACCAGGCCAATGCGCAGCTCCATGGCACGCCATGCCAGCATATGCGGCGGGGCACTGGCAGCATCGTCATGCTCATGGATAGGGCTGACGCTGGCCATGCCGTGCTGGGGCGTGGAAGCCTGATAAGGGGAAGTTTGGCGGTTCATCATGTCTCCTGTGACTGGTTCTGGCAGGAGTGTAAGTGGCGCTAGCTTTCAAAACGCTTTCTGAACGCCTGCTGTTTGATTATCACAAAAACCACAAAGGATGCCATATAGTAAAAATAAATGATGCAAGTACATTTTTTTATGCTAATCTCCGCTTATTCGCAGTAACAACCGATGTCAAGAGGGAAAATCCAATGAAACTCATAAAATCCGCATCGATCGCGCTCGCTCTGGGCATGACTCTGGCATCCGGCATGGCTGCTGCCGATACAACAACCTGCTCCGGCAGCTCCATCGAGGTCATTGTGGGCGGCCATTCCGTCCCCGTGTCCTGCCTCGGTTATTACTCGGGCAATCTGAACGGTAACTCACATACCTGGCAAACTGTCAGCAACGATTTGACTTCGTGGGGCGTTACTCTTTCCGGCCCTGTAGCCGCCTCCAGCATGGTATCTTCGCTGAGTGGCGCTGCGAATTTCCACTTCAGCCAGACCCTGTATGGCGAAACCATCATCGGTATCCATTACGGCATAGTCGATGTGACCACTAATTTAGGTACGACCAGCTACAATAACCAAACCGCGTTCTACAAATTTAATGCCGGTACTACGGGCGTGAGCAACATCATCAACCACATCGCATCGATTTCCAATGCCACCGTGTACCGCACCGGCGTCATGACGCCCGTACCGGAACCGGAAACCTATGCAATGTTGCTCGCTGGTCTGGGCATGGTGGGTCTGATCGCCCGCCGCCGCAAGCAGGCTTGATATAAGACATCGCTGCCCGTCTGCGGGCAGTCCATCAGACACTGCGGCCCTTGCGCCGCAGGAAGCGCCGGGTACAGCTTGCTGACCCGGCGTTTTGTTTAGAAGAAGTGGCGCCAGTCCGTCAGCCAGGCGGGGAATTCCTCCACCGGCATGGGTTTGGCGATGTAATAGCCTTGGGCGTAGGTGCAGCCCAGCCCTTGCAGGAAATCCCAGTCTTCCTTGGTTTCCACGCCCACCGCCACCGAGCGGCGGTCGAGGTTGCGGGCCAGCCCCAGACAGGAACGCAGCACGGTGGCGATGGCGGGCTTTTTGAACGCGCCATCGACAAAGCTGCGGTCTATCTTCAGTTCGGAGAACGGAATACGGGCCAGCAACTGCAGGTTGCTGCGCCCCGTACCATAATCATCGATGGCCAGACCATAGCCTTTCATGCGCAGGCGCAGCAGGCGCTCGATGAAATGCGGTTCCGTGGTCAGTACAGCCGATTCGGTCATTTCAAAGGTGATGTAATCGGGCAGGATGCGGTGGCGCTCCAGACAGGCCGCCATCTGCTCCATGAACTGGGCATGCGCCAGCGTGCTGGGGTCCACATTGATCGAGAAGGATATGGGGATGCCCTGATCGTGCAGGGTGCGGCAGGCCGCGACCGATTTCTCGATCAGGCTCCAGTCGAGAAAATCGATGCGCTTGTGCTGCTCCAGCACCTGCATGAAGGCGGCCGGGCCCAGTACTCCGAACACGGGATGGCGCCAGCGCGCAAACATTTCCAGCCCCTTCACCTGGCCCGTTTCCAGTTCTATCTTGGGCTGGAAATACGGATCGAACTGGCCATCTTGTAGGCCTTGCCCGACTTCGGCAAAGCTGAACTTCGGCAGTTGGCCATGCGCTTCGTTGATGCGCGGCGCCGATGGCTGGGCCGCATGTTCTATCAGGCTTTGCAACCGTGCCGGCGCGACCGGCTTGGCCAGCGTACCCCAGATGTTTACGCCATAGGCTTGCGCCATGGTTTCTACCGAGATCAGCACGGCGCTGCTCTGGGCGCCGATCACGATGATGCCTGCCTTGCAGCGCTGTTCGGCCAGGCGGCGTATGAGTTCGAGCGCATCCATACCGGGCAGCGCCAGATCGAGAATGGCCGCATCCACTTGCGGCGCCAGGCCGGAAGTCAGGTGGCGCAAGGCGGTATGGCCATCCGGCACCTGGGTAATGTGGCCTACCCCGAGGTGCACCAGAACATCGGCCAGCGCCAGACGCTGACTCTGTTCTCCTTCGGCTACCAGAAAGTGCAACTGGGCGATGTCCATGCGGGGCTCCATTCATCGCGCTAAATAAGCGCGCTTAGACCTGATTCTGCCTGACTTGCTCGAAAAAGCATACTGCCGCGCAAGCTGCCACATTCAGCGATTCGACTTGCCCCAGATGGGGGATCACCACCTGATGGGTGGCCAGCGACAGCAGATCATCAGCCACGCCCTGCCCTTCGTGGCCAAACAGCCAGGCTACCGGCTGGCGCAAATCGACATCATACAGCCGCTGCGTGGCATAGCCGCTAGTGGCCAGCGTGCTGACGCGGGCGTTGCGTACCAGCTCGGCCAGATCGACGTTTTCATAGATATCAAGCACGAAATGGGCACCCATGGCCGCACGCAGCACCTTGGGCGACCAGCAATAGGCCGAACCGGCGCTGCAATACACTTGCTTGATACCTGCCGCTGCGGCACTGCGCAGGATAGAGCCCATATTGCCGGGGTCCTGCACGCCATCGAGCAGCACGGCATTCACCGCCAGCGGACCGCTAACGCTGCGTTCCGGCGTAGCGATGGAAAACATCACACCAACGCCATGCTCGACCTGCGAAATGGCTTTGAACAGGCTGTCGGGCAGCGCCAGTACTTGGCCGTGGCGCGCTTCCAACTGGCCGATGATGTCCATTACTTCGCCATGCTGCAGCGCCGATTCACTGACGATGCATTGCTCGGGCAGGCCGCGCAACTGCAAATAGGACTGGCACAGGTGTACGCCATCGAGCAGGGTGCGGCCCAGCTTGCGCCGCGTGGCGGCATTGCCGGCCAGTTTGACCAGCTCTTTGTACTGCGCGTTATCGCGCGAGGTAATCGTCTTCATGCTGCCTCCCCTCGGGCCGGCACGCCGCCCTGCGGGCCGGCAGCCAGCGCTGCCCTAACCGGCGCAAACGAACGGCGGTGCACGGGCGAAGCGCCGAACTCGCGCAGGCGGGCCAGATGCAACGCCGTGCCATAACCTTTGTGCTGGTCGAAGCAGTATTGCGGATAGGCTTCGTGCAGCGACACCAGCGCCGCATCGCGCGCCGTCTTGGCCAGTATCGAAGCAGCGGAAATGGCTTCCACCTTGTCGTCGCCGCCGACGATGGCCATGCTCTGGATCTTCATCACGGGGCAGCGGTTGCCATCGATCAGGGCCAGCGTAGGGACGGTCTGCAGCGCTTCCACGGCGCGCCGCATGGCCAGCATGGTGGCCTGCAGTATGTTCAGCTGGTCGATTTCCGCTTCCGACGCTTCGGCGATGGCCCAGGCCAGCGCCTGCGCCTTGATCACGGGCGCCAGCAAGTCGCGCTTGGCTTCCGTCAGCTTCTTGGAATCGCGCAGGCCGTCGATGGGACGGGCCGGATCAAGGATCACGGCCGCCGCAAACACGGGGCCGGCCAGCGGCCCGCGCCCTGCTTCGTCCACGCCGCAAATGATTTCATCGGGCGAGTCGGGCAGATAGTCGAACAGGCCGGGGTTAGGGTTCTTCATGTTGAGGTTCTTATGCTTGGATTACTTTGAGCACGGCTGCCGCGCTCTCCTGCGCGCTATTGCGCAGCAGGCTGTGATGCATATCGCTGAAGCGCTGCGCCAGCCGCAAACGGTGCGGCGCATCCGTCAGTTGCTGCCACATGGCTTCAGCCAGCGCCTGCGGGTTGGCCGCGTCCTGCAGCAGCTCCGGCACGAGGAATTCACGCGCCAGAATATTCGGCAAGCCTATCCACGGCTGGTAGCCGAAGTGGCGCAGTATCTGCCATTCCAGCGCCATCATCTTGTAGGCGATCACCATGGGCTTCTTGAACAGCGCCACTTCCAGCGAAGCCGTGCCGGAAGCCACCAGCACCGCATCGGCCGCCGCAATCGCCGTGTGCGACTGGCCATCGAGCAGGGTCAGCTCGACATCCTGCAGGCCAGCCTGTGCAATCAGTTCGAGGAAATACTGGCGCTGGCGTGCGCCCGCCATCGGCACGACAAAGCGCAGCGAGTGGTCGCGCTGTTTGAGCAGCCGCGCCGCACTGATAAAGGCCACCGTGTTGTACTTAATCTCCGACATGCGGCTGCCGGGCATAATGGTCACCACATTGGCCTGCTCCGGCAGGCCCAGCGTACGCCGCGCCCCCGCCTCGTCGGTTGCCAGTGGTATCAGTTCGGCCAACGGGTGGCCCACATAGCTGACCGGCACACCGGCCTTGCGGTAGATTTCCTCTTCAAACGGAAACACCACCAGCATATGCGACACAGCGCGGATGATTTTCTTGATGCGGCCACCGCGCCAGGCCCAGATCTGCGGCCCGATGTAATGGATGGTGGGGATACCGGCAGCCTTGAGCTGCTCTTCCAGTCCCAGATTAAAGCCCGGATAGTCGGCACCGATGAAGGCAGCCGGACGTTCGGCCAGCAGCTGGTCACGCAACTGGTTCTGGATACCCTTGATTTCGCGGTAGCGCGGAATCACTTCAAGCACACCGCGCACGGTGAGCTTGTCCATGGGCCAGTGCGATTCGAAGCCCTGCGCCATCATCTGCTCGCCGCCTATGCCGTGGAAGCGGGCGTCGGGCAGATGCGGGCGCAGACCGGACAGCAGACGGGCCGCCAGCATGTCGCCGGACGGCTCGCCCGCTACCAGCGCGAGCGACATTGGCGACCTGGCCGACAGGCCAGCCGCCGTGCTATCAGCGGACGATGCCACGGGTGGCCGTGCCGAGGAACTCGCGCATAGCACGGATCTGCTCAGCCGCCGCTGGATTGGCGCTTTCTTCTGCCAGCAGCGCCGTCTTGGCTTCTTCCAGCGTCAGGCCGGAACGGTAAATCAACTTGTAGGCGGTACGGATGCCGTTGATCTGCTCGCGCGTAAAGCCGCGCCGTTTCAGGCCTTCGATATTCACGCCATGCGCCTGAGCCGGATTCCCGTTCAGCAGCACGAATGGTGGTACGTCCTGGGTCAGCGAAGTGCTCATGCCGACAAAAGCGTGTGCACCGATCTTGCAGAACTGGTGCACATTGGCGAAGCCGCTCATGATCACCCAGTCGCCGATCTCGACGTGGCCGGCGATCTGCGCATTGTTCGAGAAGATCGTATTACTGCCCACCTGACAGTCGTGCGCCAGATGCACGTAGGCCGAAATCCAGTTGTCATTACCCAGCGACGTCACGCCCTTGTCCTGCACCGTACCTGTGTTGAAGGTACAGAATTCGCGGATGGTGTTACGGTCGCCGATGGTCAGGCGGGTCGGTTCGCCATTCCACTTCTTGTCCTGCGGCGCAGCGCCTATCGACGAGAACTGGAAGAACTTGTTATCGCAGCCTATGGTGGTATTGCCCTCGATGACCACGTGCGGCCCCACCACGGTGCGCGCACCGATCACCACATTCGGGCCTATGACCGAGTACGGGCCGATTTCAACGCTATCGTCGAGCTGGGCCTTGCTGTCGACGATGGCGGTTGCATGGATCTTGGCCATGATTACTTCCCGGCTGGCTGGCTAGCGTCGGTGGCGCTACGGATGGTGCACATCAGTTCTGCTTCGACGGCGGTCTGGCCGTCAACCGAACCGACTGCCTTGTATTTCCAGATGCCGCGCGAAACGCGCAGGATTTCCACATTCATCACCAGCTGATCGCCCGGTTCCACCGGACGCTTGAAGCGGGCATTGTCGATGCCGACGAAGTACACCACCGAGTTCTCGTCCGGTTTGATGTCCATGGTCAGGAAGGACAGAATGGCAGCCGTCTGCGCCATCGCTTCGATCATCAGCACACCCGGCATCACTGGCTTGTGCGGGAAGTGGCCATTGAAGAATTCTTCATTGACGGTGACGTTCTTGACGGCGGTAATGCTCTTGCCCGATTCCCAGTCCAGCACGCGGTCCACCAGCAGCAGCGGGTAGCGGTGTGGCAGGTACTGTTTGATGGTGTGGATATCCAGGCACTTCTTGGTGCAGGTGGATACAGAGCTTTCCGGGGTGTTCGTAGTCATAATGTTTTCTCGTCCTGATTCGTCAATGTTTTAATTGTTTTTTCCAGCGCGCGGATTTTATCGCGCATCGTCGACAGATTGCGCACAATGACTGCCGATTTTTCCCATTCGCTGTTTTTGGCCAGCGGGTAGAAGCCCGTGTACTGGCCCGGTTCCAGGATGGAGCGCGATACCATGCTGCCCGATCCTACATGTACTTTATCCACGATGGTCAAGTGGCCCAGCACCATGGCGGCGCCGCCGAAAGTGCAGTACTTGCCTATCTTGGCGCTGCCGGCCACGCCGACGCAGCCGGCCATGGCCGTGTGGGCACCGATGTGGCAGTTGTGGCCAATCTGGATCTGGTTATCGAGCTTGACGCCATCTTCGATAATGGTGTCGGCCAGTGCACCACGGTCTATCGTGGTGTTGGCACCAATGTCCACATCGTCGCCGATGACTACCCTGCCGGTTTGCGGAATCTTGATGTAGACCCCGCCCTCGTTGGCGAAACCGAATCCGTCCGTGCCGATCACGGCACCGGAATGGATGATGCCGCGCTGACCGATCACGCACTGGGCGTGGAAGGTCACGTTGGCGAACAGGTGAGTCTCGGCGCCGATCACCGCTTCACGGCCGATATAGCAGCCGGCGTCGATCACGGCGTTTTCGCCGATCACGGCGCCGCTCTCGATCACCACACGCGCGCCGATATGGGCGCTGGCGGCCACCTGGGCATCCTCGGCCACCACAGCACTGGCATGCACTCCGGGCTGCGGCACCAGTGCCGTCAGCGATTCGAAATACTGCGCCGCGCGGGCGAAATACACATACGGATTATTCGTCACGATCAGCGCACCGGAAAAACCAGCGCTGATGAAGGCTTGATCGGCAGCCGACACGATCAGTGCCGCCGCCTGGCTTTGCAGCGCCTGCGCGCGCAATTTGCTGTTACTGAGGAAGCTGATGTGCGAAGCGCTGGCGTCCGCCAATGGTGCAATGCCGTCCACTTCGAGGTTGGCATCGCCCATCAACTGACCGCCGAGGCGTTCGACCAATTGCCCTAGTCGAGTGCCCATCGGGTGGTCCAATCTGTTGAATTATTTATCTTTATCGAGTGCGGCCAGCACTTTATCGGTGATGTCGATGCGCGGGCTGGCCCAGACGGCGTCCTGCAGCACGATATCGAAGCCTTCCACCGTTGCCATCTGCTTGATGATCTTGGTGGCTTTTTCCGAAATCGCCTGGCGTTCCTCGTTGGTGCGCTGGTTCAGGTCTTCGCGGAACTCGCGCTGACGACGCTGGTATTCCTTATCCAGCTCGAACACATCGCGCTGGCGCTTGACGCGATCGGTTTCGGCCAGCGTCGGTATATCCTTTTCCAGCTTTTCGGAGGCTGCCTTGAGCCGCGTCGCCATGTCGTTCATGGCTTTTTCGCGGCTCTTGAATTCTTCCTGCAGCTTCTCGCCGGCCAGCTTGGCCAGCTTGGATTCGTTGTAGATGCGCTCGGGGCTGAGCCATGCAATGCGCGACACCGAAGTCTGGGCCTGCACCGGCGCCCAGGCGCAGCAGCCCAGTGCAAGCACGGCCAGAGTTTTGCTCAGGTTAGCGGACAGAGTCTTCAACTTATTTCTCCGAAGTAATTTTCAATACCGGCTATCAGATCGCCTGCGAGCTTAGAAGCCGCTACCCATCTGGAACTGGAAGCGTTCCAGACGATCGCCCGGTTTGGCGTTCAAGGGCTTAGCATAACTCAGTTTCAGCGGGCCCACCGGCGAAATCCAGCTAATGCCCAGACCGGTCGAGTAGCGCAGTTCGGAAGCGCGCATCTTCTGGCCTTCCTGATACACCTGACCCGAATCGAGGAAGCCGAACCAGCGCAGGCTGCGGTCCTTGCCCGAACCGGGGAACGGCAGCTGCAGCTCGGCGTTACCGATCAGACGCGAAGCACCACCGAGCGCATCGAAGTAGTAAGGATCGACGGCACCCAGCGAAGAGCTCAGGTAGCCGCGCACGGAACCGATACCGCCGCCGTAGAAGTTCTTGAACACGGGGTATTTGCTGTTACGCAGACCGTGACCGTAATCGATTTCGCCCTTCAGAGCCAGCGTGATATTCCAGAACAGCGGTTTGTACCACTGGTGTTCGTACACGGCGCGGAAGTACTGCTGCTGACCGACCACGTCGATCTCCAGATTGGCGCGCTGGTAGCGGCCCAGCGTCGGCGTCAGCGCGGAATCGCGGCTGTCGCGCGCCCAGGCGGCCGTCAGCGGCACGGCGTGGGTCTGGGCAGTGCCGGTACCATCGGGGCTGCCGGTCACGCTGGTGACGTATTCGCGGAAGCGGGTCGGCGACGTCAGGTCGGTGGTGATGCGCGAGCGCTCCAGACCGATACCGAAGAACACCGTATCGACTTCCGAGAACGGCACACCGTAGCTGATACGGCCACCCTGTTGGCGGATGGTGTAGCTACCGATGTTCAGCGCCGGCGGCTGCTGGGTACGCATATACACTTCATACGAACGCGATACGCCGTCGTCGGTGTAGTACGGGTCGGTCTGCGAGAACGAAATGGTGCGGCTGTATTTCGAGGTATTCAGTTCGATGCCGACGGTGGTACCCGAACCGGCAAAGTTAGCCTGCTGGATCGCGGCCTGGAAGGAGAACTTCTCCGACTGCGAGAACGCGCCACCGATCTGGAAGTTACCGGTCGGCTTTTCCACCACGGTTAGGTTGACGTCCACCTGATCGGAGGTACCCTGCGCTTCCGGCGTATCCACCGTCACGTCCTTGAAGTAGCCCAGACGGTCGACGCGATCGCGCGACAGCTTGATCTTGTTGGCGTCGTACCACGACGATTCAAACTGGCGGAACTCGCGGCGGATTACTTCGTCGCGGGTGGTGGTGTTACCGGCGATGTTCATGTGGCGCACGTAGGCGCGCTTGCCCGGATCGATAAAGAAGGTAAACGATACTTCGCGTTTTTCGCGGTCGATGTCCGGATTGGCGTTGACGTTGGCGAAAGCGTAGCCGAAGGTGCCCAGACGGTCGGAGATCAGCTTGTTGGTAGCCGTCAGGCGCTCGCCCGAATAGGTCTCGCCTTTACGCAGCAGCACCAGCGAACGCAGTTCTTCCTCGCGGCCGAAGGTCTCGCCTTCGAACTTGATACCGTTGACCGTGTACTTCTGGCCTTCGGTGATGTTGATGGTGATGTAGATGTCCTTCTTGTCCGGCGTGATCGACACCTGGGTCGAATCGATCTGCATCTCGATATAACCGCGGTTCAGATAGTAGGACTTGAGCGCCTCGATATCGCCGGTCAGCTTGGTCTTGGAATACTGGTCGGACTTGGTGTACCAGCTAAACCAGCCGCCTGTATTCAGTGCCAGTTCGTCTTTCAGCTCCTTGTCGCTGAATACCTTGTTGCCGACGATGTTGATCTGCTTGATCTTGGCGATTTCGCCTTCATCCACGGCAAACGTAATGTTGACGCGGTTACGTTCGATCGGCGTCACGGTGGTGACGATCTTCACGCCGTACAGGCCATGCGACAGGTACTGGCGCTTGAGTTCCTGCTCGGCGCGGTCGACCGAAGCCTTGTCGAAAATCTTGGTCTCGCCCACGCCGATATCTTTCAGCGCCTTGACCAGCGTGTCTTTCTCGAATTCCTTGGTGCCGGTGAACTCCACTTTGGAGATGGCCGGACGTTCTTCCACCAGCACGACCAGCACATCGCCGTCGCGTTCCAGTTTCACGTCCTTGAAGAAGGAAGTGGCATACAGCGCCTTGATGGCGGCCACGCCCTTATCGTCGTTGAAGGTCTCGCCTACCCGCACTGGCAGATAGCTGAAAACCGTACCGGCTTCCGTACGCTGGATGCCTTCGACGCGGATATCCTTGACGACGAAGGGCTCGATGGCCATGGCACTGCCGGCGCACAGCGCCAGAACTGCAGCGCCTATCAGGCTGCGGCGAAACGGGGATGAAGTAATACGGTCAGAATATAATTTCATTGGGTATTCAATGGCTAATCAACGAACTACGCTGCTTATACACAGCGCACAGCTCACACAGCTCTCTGCTACAACTCAGTTACAGCAATCGCACAACGTCGTTAAACACCGCCAGCAGCATTAAAGTCAGCAACAGGCCTATGCCGAAACGCTGCGCAATCTCACCAAAACGCTCCGGCACAGAGCGCCCAGTTAAAACTTCCAGCGAATAATACAGCAAATGCCCCCCATCTAGAACGGGAATCGGTAGCAAATTCATCACCCCTAAACTGATGCTGATGAAGGCGATGAAGCTAAGATAGCTGGCAACCCCTGCCCTTGCGGTCTGGCCGGCATAATCGGCAATCGTCAGGGGGCCGGTGACATTTTTCAGCGAAGCTTCGCCGATCAGCATTTTTCCCACCATTTTGACCGACATTACCGACGTTTCCCACACGCGCTGCACGGCTTTGCCTAGCGCGGCAGGAGGCGACGACACCACTTTGATCATATCCGGCGCCAGCGCGATGTAGGCGCTGATCTTACCGACTGTTACAGTTCCTTGAGCTTTGCCGCCCTTGCCGTCTTTGCCTGCCAACTGCGCTGCGGGCACCTGCTCGCCCTGTGGCACCATGGCCAACGTCAGCTCCTGGCCAGCGCGACGTACCTGCACCTGCACGGTGCGGCCGGCGGCAGCACGGATAATCTCGATAAATGCGATGCCGTCAGCCACCGGCGTGTCATCCACGGCCAGCAGCAGATCGTCCACCTGCAGGCCGGCGCGCGCGGCAGGGCCGCCGGCTATCACCTGCTGCACCACAGGCAGCGGACGGGCCATGCCCAGCCCCAGATCGCCCGCGACATCGCCTTCCACATCAAGGCCGGCCAGCAGCACGGCCGGCAGCACGAAGTTGTAATGGCCCTGCCCTGCACGCTCCACCGACAGCTGCACGTCGCTGCGGTTGATCACGCCCTGTATCAGTTCCCAACGCAGTTCCGACCAGGAGATCACAGCATGGCCATTCACGGCCGTGATCAAATCACCGCTGCGCACACCGGCCAGCCAGGCTGCACCGGCACCTTTGCTCTCACCCACAGTGGCTTGTACGCTGACTTTGCTGGTAGGTTCCTGCACGCCGACCATATACAGGCCGGCAAACAGCACGATGGCCAGCAGGAAGTTGGCCAGCGGGCCGGCTGCCACGATGGCGATACGCTTCCATACATTCTGACGGGTGAATTCGCGCGCCAGATCGGATTCCGGCAGACCTTCCAGATTACCTTCGCGCGCATCGAGCATCTTGACGTAGCCGCCCAGCGGCAAGGCCGAGACTACCCACTCCGTCTGATCGGGACCATAGCGGCGCGACCAGACCACCTTGCCCATGCCGACCGAGAAGCGCAGCACTTTGACACCACACCAGCGCGCCACCAGATAGTGCCCCAG
Source organism: Pseudoduganella danionis (assembly GCF_009720775.1). Taxonomy (GTDB): domain Bacteria; phylum Pseudomonadota; class Gammaproteobacteria; order Burkholderiales; family Burkholderiaceae_D; genus Rugamonas; species Rugamonas danionis. The sequence continues at coordinate 594,212 of NZ_WNKW01000003.1, read as the reverse complement.
CTCGTGGATCGTAATCAGAGTCCCGAGGCAGACGATGAACGCCAGTACGGTCTGCAGCAGGTTCATTTTGCCTGCCCGGCGCGCAATTCTGCGATGTAGCGCTGGGCCGCCTGACGGGCCACAGCATCCTGCGCCATCACGGCGTCTATGCTGTCGGCCGCACCGTGCGGCACGCTATCAACCACATGGGCAATCACGCGGTCGATCTGGCGGAAGCCGATCTGCAGATCGAGGAAGGCCTGCACCGCCACTTCATTGGCCGCATTCAGCAGGGCCGGCGCCGTACCGCCTGCACGCAGTGCCTCAAAAGCCAGTGCCAGACAGGGGAAACGCTCGAAATCGGGACGCTGGAACTGCAGCGTGGCGATCTGGGTCAGGTCGAGCGGACCAACGCCGGACGCTATGCGTTCGGGATAGGCCAGCGCATGGGCGATCGGTGTGCGCATATCGGGGTTGCCCAGTTGTGCCAGCACGGAGCCATCGGTGTAGGACACCATCGAATGGATCACCGATTGCGGGTGGATCACCACTTCGATCTGGTCAGCCGGTGCGCCGAACAGCCAGTGCGCCTCGATCACTTCCAGACCCTTGTTCATCATGGTGGCCGAATCGACCGAAATCTTGCGGCCCATGCTCCAGTTCGGGTGCTTGCAGGCCTGCTCCGGCGTCACGGCTTCCAGCGTGGCCACATCGCGATTCAGGAATGGCCCGCCCGATGCCGTCAACAGGATCTTCGCCACACCGCTCTGGCCCGGCACGCGCGCATAGTCGGACGGCAGGCACTGGAAGATGGCATTGTGTTCGCTATCGATGGGCAGCAGCACGGCGCCGGATTCCTGCACGGCGTCCATGAACAGCTGGCCGGACATCACCAGCGCTTCCTTGTTTGCCAGCAGTACCTTCTTGCCCGCGCGCGCAGCCGCCAGCGTAGGCGCCAGACCGGCCGCACCGACGATGGCCGCCATCACGCTATCGACTTCGGGCGCGCTGGCGATGCTGCACAGGGCTGCTTCGCCGTATTCCACTTCCGTGTTCAGGCCGGCCGCACGCAGCAAGGCGCTCAGGCGGCCGGCCGCTTCGGCCGTGCCGACTACCGCGCGCAGCGGACGGAACGCGATACACTGGGCCGCCAGTTCTTCGACCCGGCTGTGCGCCGACAATGCATAGACACGGTAGCGCTGCGGGTGACGGGCGAGCACGTCCAGCGTGGACACGCCGATCGAACCGGTGGCGCCAAGGATGGTGATGTGTTGCATGTTATTCTCTCAGAGCCAGAAGCCTATCAGTGCGGCCAGCGGCAGCACGGGGATCAGGGCATCAATACGGTCAAGCACACCGCCGTGGCCGGGCAGCAGATTGCTGCTGTCTTTCATGCCGGCACGGCGCTTGAGTTGGGATTCGAACAGGTCACCGACGATGGACGCGGCGACGATCACGACCAGCAGCAGTAAGGCGATGGCCCAGCCGAAGCGGGCCTGCAGCTTGACGGCGAAGGTATCGGCCAGCCATGGGTGGGCCGGCGCCAGCAGCACGGTGGCACTGGCCAGCAGCAGCACGGCGATGCCGCCGCCGATCGCGCCTTCCCACGATTTGCCGGGCGAAATGGATGGCGCCAGCTTGCGCTTGCCGAAAGCCTTGCCGGCGAAATAGGCGCCGATATCGGCCAGCCACACCAGCGCCATCACGGACAGCAGGTACAGCGGCGATTGCAGATACAGGCCGAGGATGGCGAAGAAGCAGGCAAAGATGGCGAAGCTGAACGTGATCGCCATCGACCAGTTGCCGCCCCCTTGCAGCGGCGGCAGGCCCATGCCCAGCGTGGGCACATAGCGGATCAGCCACAGCAGACAGGCCACGCCATACAGGGAATTGACCGAAGCCGGCTTAGCCACCAACATCAGCAGCACGAACAGTGCGCCACCCGCCAGCCCGGCCAGCTTGGCCTTGGCAGCACTCACACCGAACAGGCGCGCGGCTTCCCACAGCGCTGCGGCCACGAACAGCGTGACCACCGCCGCCACGGCGGGGAAATACTGGGAGAACAGCACGGGCAGCAGCACGGCCAGCAGCAGCACCGCCGTAATTATCCGGGTTTTCAGCATCAGCTTGTCTTCTCTGCCAGTTGCGCACCGGTGCGGCCAAAGCGGCGTTCGCGGTGCTGGTAGGAGGCAATCGCCTCATCCAGACTTTCCTTGCTAAAGTCGGGCCAGTAGGTGTCGGTAAAGAACAGCTCCGTGTAAGCGAGCTGCCACATGAGGAAATTCGAAATGCGCTGTTCGCCGCCCGTGCGGATGAACAGGTCCGGCTCGGGCGCATACGCCATGGCCAGATGGGGCGCCAGTTGTTCTTCGCTGAAATCGTGCGCGCCCGGATGGGCGGCCACCATCTTGCCGATGGCTTGCATGATATCCCAGCGGCCGCCATAGTTGGCGCACACGGTGACAGTCATGCGGGTATTGTTGGCCGTCTTGCGCTCGGCGGCGGCGATCATGCTCTGCAGCTTCTCGTCGAAACGACTCAGGTCGCCCACCACTTTGAGGCGGATATTGTTGGCGTGTAGCTTGGACACTTCGCGGTCCAGCGCCGTGACGAACAGCCGCATCAGCAGCGACACTTCTTCTTCGGGACGGCGCCAGTTTTCCGAGCTGAAAGCAAACAGGGTCAGATATTCCACGCCGCTACGGGCACAGGCCTCGACCACCGTGCGTACGGCATCGACGCCTTTGACGTGGCCAGCGACGCGCGGCAGAAAACGCTTGGTCGCCCAGCGGCCATTGCCATCCATGATGATGGCGATGTGACGTGGCACGGCCGGCACGTCCGGAACTTCAGTAGTCGAACTGGTATATTTCATGAAAACTGCAGTGCCAAAGTGTTAAGTATTGCAGGTGTAGCCCAAAAAAACAAGACGCCAGCAGAGCGCCCGCAGCCAGTGATCGCATCACCGGCCCGGACTCGCTGCTGGCGCCCTTGCTGACGCTTAAACGGTCAGAACTTCCTTCTCTTTCTCCGCCACCATCTTGTCGACATCGGCGATGAACTTGTCGGTGACTTTCTGCACGTCATCGATGGCGCGACGCTCGTCGTCTTCCGAGATAGCCTTGTCTTTCACCAGCTTTTTCAGCGATTCATTGGCATCGCGGCGGATGTTACGCACGGCGATTTTCGCATCTTCTGCTTCGCTCTTGACCAGTTTCACCATTTCCTTGCGGCGCTCTTCGGTCAGCGGCGGGGTCGGTACACGGATCACATCGCCCTGCGCGGCCGGGTTCAGGCCCAGATCGGCATCACGGATGGCTTTTTCGATGGCGGCAGCCATTTTCTTTTCGAATGGCTGCACGCCAATGGTACGGGCATCCACCAGCGTCAGGTTGGCCACCTGATTGATCGGGGTCGGATTACCGTAGTAATCGACGGTGACGTGGTCCAGAATACCCGTGTGGGCACGGCCGGTACGCACCTTGGCCAGATCGGCACGCAGGGTTTCCAGCGATTTGGTCATGCGCTCCTGCGCACTTTTCTTAACGTCAGCTACGGACATTACTGCTCTCCTGAGTTCGGTATTAAGTATAAACGGTTGGCTTTAAACGTGAACCAGCGTGCCCTCTTCCTCGCCCATGATGACGCGCATCAGCGCGCCTGGCTTGGTGATCGAGAACACTTTGATTGGCAGCTTCTGGTCGCGGCACAGCGCAAATGCGGTGGCGTCCATCACTTGCAGGTGTTTGGCGATGGCTTCGTCGAACGAGATCGAGCTGTACAGCGTGGCATTCGGATCCTTTTTTGGATCAGCCGAGTACACGCCATCGACCTTGGTGGCCTTCAGCACGATTTCCGCGCTCACTTCCGAGCCGCGCAGCGACGCCGCCGTATCGGTGGTGAAGAACGGGTTGCCGGTACCGGCGGCGAACACCACCACTTTGCCTTCTTCCAGGTATTGCAGCGCTTTCGGGCGCACATACGGCTCGACTACCTGCTCGATGCCGATTGCCGACATCACGCGGGCAGTGATGCCCACATGGCGCATGGCGTCAGCCAGGGCCAGTGCATTCATCACGGTGGCCAGCATGCCCATGTAGTCGGCCGTAGCACGGTCCATGCCCTGCGCGCCGGGCGCTACGCCACGGAAGATATTGCCGCCGCCAATCACGATAGCCAGTTCCACGCCCAGTTTTGCGACCTCGGCCACATCAGCGACCATGCGCTCGATCGTGCCGCGGTTGATGCCGTAGGCATCATCGCCCATCAGGGCTTCGCCGGACAATTTGAGGAGGACACGTTTGTAGGCTGGTTTGGACATGGGACGGGGCTCCTAAGTTGGGTTTATTCGGGTCAGGCTGCCGGCGCCTATGATACCTAGTCTGGCGCCGGGAACAACAATTTACTGCGGCTGCCCTCACGGAAGGCAGCTTAAAAAAACGGGCCTCTCGGCCCGTTTTCTTTTTATTACGCTCCTTTGGAAGCGGCCATCTGTGCGGCCACTTCAGCAGCGAAGTCATCAACCTTCTTCTCGATGCCTTCACCTACCACGAACATCGTGAAGGCTTTCACGGTGGTGGCTTTTTCTTTCAGCATCTGCTCGATCGATTGCTTGTCGTTTTTCACGAAAGCCTGGTTCAGCAGCGAAACTTCTTTCAGGTACTTCTGTACCGAACCTTCCAGACGTTTAGCAACGATTTCAGCCGACTGAGCTGGCTTGCCTTCGGCTGCCGCTTTGGCAGCATCTTCGTCAGCTTTCAGCTTAGCAACCGAACGCTCTTTCTCGATCAGTTCTGCTGGAACCTGGTCTTGCGACAGAGCCACTGGTTTCATTGCAGCGATGTGCATCGCTACATCTTTACCTACTTGCTCTTCAGCGCCGTCGAAGTCGACGATCACGCCGATACGCGAGCCGTGCAGGTAGGAAGCCAGTTTGCCGGTGGTTTCGAAACGCTGGAAGCGACGGATGGTCATGTTCTCGCCGATCTTGCCGATCAGAGCCGAACGGACTTCGTCCAGGGTTTTGCCATCCAGTGGCAGTGCCAGCAGAGCGGCAACGTCAGCTGGGTTGTGTTCTACGACCAGACGGGCAGCGTTAGCAGCCAGTGCCAGGAAGTCGTCGTTTTTCGCAACGAAGTCGGTTTCCGAGTTGACTTCGATCAGCGCGCCTACGCCGCCGGCGATGTGGGTGGCTACCACGCCTTCAGCGGTGATACGTGCCGAAGCTTTCGATGCCTTGCCGCCCAGTTTGACGCGCAGGATCTCTTCTGCACGCGCCATGTCGCCATCGGCCTCGGTCAGAGCTTTTTTGCATTCCATCATTGGTGCGTCGGTCTTGCCGCGCAGTTCGCCTACCATCGCTGCAGTAATCGCTGCCATGTGTTTCTCCTGTATTCGGTATTCGTGGGGGATGGGGAACGGGTTTTACCGGCTCCACCCAATACGTTAAAAAAAAGGGGGAGCTGTTGGCCACCCCTTTTTCCTTACAGCCTGGTGAGGAACAATTAAGCCTGTTCGTTCACTTCGACGAAATCGTCGCCAGCTGCAGCTTTAACCATTTCAACTACTTCGTTACCGGCAGCAGCACGGCCTTCCAGGATCGCATCTGCTACGCCGCGAGCGTACAGAGTGATGGCTTTGGACGAGTCATCGTTACCTGGAATGACGAATTGCACGCCTTCTGGCGAGTGGTTGGTATCGACCACGCCGATCACTGGGATGCCCAGTTTCGCGGCTTCGGTGATGGCGCCTTTGTGGTAGCCAACGTCCACGACGAAGATTGCGTCAGGAACGCCGCCCATCTCTTTGATGCCGCCGATCGATTTTTGCAGCTTAACCATTTCGCGTTGGAACATCAGCGCTTCTTTTTTCGACAGCTTCTCAACCGAACCGTCTTGCATCGCAGCTTCCATGTCTTTCAGACGCTTGATCGAGGTTTTGATGGTTTTGAAGTTGGTCAGCATGCCGCCCAGCCAACGCTGGTCAACGAAAGGAACGCCTGCGCGTGCTGCTTCAGCAGCAATGATTTCACGAGCTTGACGCTTGGTGCCTACCATCAGGATGGTGCCGCGGTTAGCAGCTACCTGTTTCACGTGCTTCATCGCTTCTTGATACATACCCATCGTCTTTTCCAGATTGATGATATGGATCTTGTTGCGGTGACCGAAGATGAACGGAGCCATCTTTGGGTTCCAGAAACGGGTTTGGTGACCAAAGTGGACACCGGCTTCCAGCATTTCGCGCATAGTTACGGACATATTTAACTCCAGGGTTGGGTCTGGAATCCGATCAGTCACCTTACAGGCACCCTTGTCGACCGGATTCGCTTTTATTAAAAATAAACAACTTGTCTTTACATCTGATTGCCCGAACGGAATTCAAGCAACCCGCTATTCTAGCCCGAAAACAGCCACTTAGGCAATAGCCAGCGCAGCCCTGCGCCCTAGCAAGCCGCTGCTACGGGCCAGAGCGAACCATCACCCGCATCGACGGCAGGAAACTGTTACATATTGAATCTAAATAATTCTGCAAAGGTTATCGAATTGTAATATCATACGGAAAAGTTAAATTGCATCTTGTTAAGAATAAGTTCTTTGATGCATTATTTGCTGCCACGGATAACCATATGTCCATATTCCTTTCTGTTGCCCTCGCTGCCGCCACCCAGTTCCAGCCCGTCTGTTCATGGGACCGACCGGGCGCCAACCCGTACACGGGTAGCACCAGCGCGGCCATCGAACGCTATACCGACATCCCCGAGCAGGTGCGCAAGACGCTCAAGCGGCGCATGGAAGAACACCAATCCGACGATCAGGTCATCATCACGCGCGATGCCATCGTCGGAAAGAACCAGTACGAAGCGACCATCCGCGACATGCATTTCGGTGCAGCCTCCGTATGCACCAGCGTAACGCGCAGCAAATGGTCGGAACGCCGTCAGGAACCAGCGGCCGTGTATTGCGTCGGCGAGCACTGCATTCTGGTGCCCCGCATCTGCGGCAATGTCAGCCGCATCACCCGCCTGCCCGGCACCCGCACTGCCCGTACGACACCACCTGCTGCCCCCGCTAGCGCCGAACGCGTCCTGGGCGACAGCCTGAACGCGCGTGATCTTGGCCTGGCCGATGCGCCGCCACTGGAAGAGATTCCGCTAGACGAGGCTGCGCGACTCGAACGCGAACGCGACCGCGCCTACGCCCAAGTCGCCGAAGTGCTCGATGCCGCGGCCCAGGCCGACAAGGCACAAGCCAGCAACGACTTCGGCGACCGCGACGGCCAGTACGGCCGCCGGCCCTATTGGCCAAAAGACAATCCTGACAATAGCGGCCCCACCCTGCCGGCCACCCCCGTGCCGGAAGCGGATAGCTGGGCCATGCTGCTGGCCGGACTCGCCGTACTAGGCTATGCCGTGCGCCGCCGTCAGCGGCGTAGCTAGGCAGCACCAACAGGGGCGGCAAACCGGCGTCACAAACAGGTGGTAGCCGCCCGCGCACAGCACCCTGCTGCGTCGTTTATAATCCTTACCATCGTGCATGCCGCGCCGGACCATACCGGCTGCCGCCTGCTTTTTGACCGTTTACCTTGCAGATTGTGACCTTATGCCTATTTCCATCAAATCCGCCGAAGACATCGCTGGCATGCGCGTAGCGGGCCGCCTGGGCTCGGAAGTGCTCGACTACATTACGCCCTTCGTCAAAGCCGGCGTGACCACGGGCGAAATCGACCGCCTGTGCCACGAATACATGGTCAATGTGCAGGGCACCATCCCGGCCCCGCTCAACTACTGCCCGCCCGGCTACACGCCGTATCCGAAATCCATCTGCACTTCCGTCAACGACGTGATCTGCCACGGCATCCCCGGCGATAAAGTGCTGAAGAACGGCGACGTGGTCAACCTCGACATCACCGTCATCAAGGATGGCTACCACGGCGACAACAGCCGCATGTTCTTCATCGGCGAACCGTCCATCATGGCCAAGCGCCTGTCCGACATCACTTACGAATGCATGTGGCTGGGCATCGCCAAAGTCAAGCCGGGCGCCTATCTGGGCGACATCGGCCATGCGATCCAGCAGCACGCGGAAAAAGCCGGCTACAGTGTGGTGCGCGAATTCTGCGGCCACGGCATCGGCAAGATCTTCCACGAGGAGCCGCAGGTTCTGCACTACGGCAAACCGGGCACCGGCGAACAACTACAGGCCGGCATGATCTTCACGATCGAACCGATGATCAATGCAGGCAAGCGCGAAATCCGCGAAATGGGCGACGGCTGGACCATCAAAACCAAGGACCGCAGCCTGTCGGCCCAGTGGGAACACACCATCCTCGTCACCGACACGGGCTACGAAGTGCTGACCCTGTCGGCCGGCAGCCTGCCAGCACCCGCATTCATTACCAACGCCGCCTGATCGATCTACCCGGATGAGCACACCAGCGATGAAGAAGGAACTGCGCGAACATCTGAAGCGCCAGTTGAAAGATGAGCGTCAGCAGATCATCGCTGGCTTCCAGGCCGACGGCATGCCGGAGAAGCTGCTGCGCAGCCTGCGCCAGAGCGTCGATGCCGTGCTCACCACGGCATGGTTCGAGGCAGGCCTGCCGGAAAATACCTCGCTGGTCGGGGTGGGCGGTTATGGTCGCGGCGAGCTATTCCCCCAGTCCGACGTCGATCTGCTGATCCTGCTGGAGCAGGCGCCCGACGCCGAAACCACGGCCAAACTCGAAGAACTGGTGCAACTGCTGTGGGATCTGGGTCTCGAAATCGGCCACAGCATCCGCACCGTGGACGAATGCCTGACTGAATCGGCAGCCGACATCACGGTACAAACCAGCCTGCTCGAAGCCCGCCTGATCTGCGGTAATTTGCCGCTGTTCGGTCTGCTGCAAGAGCGCTACCGCGCTGCCATGGACCCGCGCGCCTTCTACCACGCCAAAGTGCTGGAAATGCGGCTGCGCCATGCCAAGTACGAAGACACGGCCTTCAGCCTGGAGCCGAACTGCAAGGAAAGCCCGGGCGGTCTGCGCGACCTGCAGGTGATTCTGTGGATGGTGAAAGCGGCCGGCGTGGCCAATTCGTGGCGCACGCTGGCCACCAGCGGCCTGATTACCCAGACCGAAGCCAAGCAGTTGATGGAAAAGGAGCGCGCCTTCAAGGACATCCGCATCCGCCTGCACCTGCATGCCAAGCGGCGCGAAGACCGTTTGGTGTTCGATGTGCAAACGGCCATCGCCGAATCGCTGGGCCTGCAATCGACGGGCAGCGGCGCCAATATGCGCCGCGCCAGTGAATACCTGATGCAGCGCTACTACTGGGCCGCCAAGACGGTGACCCAGCTCAACATGATCCTGCTGCAAAACATCGAAGAACGGCTGTTCCCCAAACCGGGCGTGACGGTGCGCATCAACGAGCGCTTCAACAATGTCGATGGCCTGATCGATATCAGCGACGACGACACCTTTGCCACTACGCCATCGGCCATGCTGGAAGTGTTTGCGCTGATGACGGAACGCCAGTCGCTGACCGGCATGACTTCGCGCACCCTGCGCGCACTGTGGCACGAGCGCTTCAAGATCGACGCCGAGTTCCGCGCCGATCCGCGCAACCACGCGCTGTTCCTGCGCATCCTGCAGGCGCCGGTCGGCCTGCTGCACGCGCTGCGCCGCATGAACGACTTGTCCATCCTGGGCCGCTACCTGCCCAACTTCCGCAAGATCGTCGGCCAGATGCAGCACGACCTGTTCCACGTCTACACGGTGGACCAGCACATCCTGATGGTGGTGCGCAATATGCGCCGCTTCGCCATGGCCGAACACGCGCACGAATATCCGTTCTGCAGCCAGCTAATGGCCAACTTCCCCACCCCGTGGCTGCTGTATCTGGGCGCGCTATTCCACGATATCGCCAAGGGCCGCGGCGGCGACCACTCCAAACTGGGCACCGTGGACGCGGAACAGTTCTGCCGCGAACACGGCATGAGCGAGGAAGACACCGAGCTGGTGGTGTTCATGGTGGAGCAGCACCTGACCATGTCGCAGGTGGCGCAGAAGCAGGACTTGTCCGATCCCGACGTGATTGCCGCGTTCGCCAATCTGGTCAAGGACGAGCGCCATCTGACGGCGCTGTATCTGCTGACGGTGGCCGATATCCGCGGCACCAGCCCGAAAGTCTGGAATGCGTGGAAGGGCAAGCTGCTGGAAGACCTGTACCGCGTGACGCTGCGCGTGCTGGGCGGCGAACCGCACAGCGCCGACCGCGAACTGAAAAACCGCCAGCAGGAAGCGCTGGCCACGCTGCGCCTGTACGGCCTGCCGCCCGACGCCCATACGGCACTGTGGAAGCAGCTCGACATGGCCTACTTCCTGCGCCACGATGCCGCCGATATCGCCTGGCAGACGCGTGCGCTGTACGACCGCTACGACAGCGACAAGCCGGTAGTCAAATGCCGCCTCGCGCCTATCGGCGAGGGCTTGCAGGTGGCCGTCTACATCAAGGACCAGCCCGACCTGTTCGCGCGCATCTGCAGCTATTTCGACCGCAAGAACTTCAGCATCCTCGATGCCAAGATCCACACCACCCACCACGGCTACGCGCTCGACACCTTCCTCGTGACCGAGCAGAATTTCGCCAATAGCTACCGCGACATCATCAGCCTGATCGAGCATGAGCTGTGCGCGCTGCTGACCAGCGTGGATGAGCTGCCGCCGCCGGGCCGCGGCCGGCTGTCGCGGCTGTCGCGCAACTTCCCTATCCAGCCTACCGTCGATCTGCGTCCCGACGAACGCGGCCAGTACTACCTGCTGTCCATTGCCGCCAATGACCGCACCGGCCTGCTGTATTCGATCGCCAATGTACTGGCCAAGTACAAGATCAATCTGCACACGGCCAAGGTGATGACGCTGGGCGAACGGGTGGAAGACGTATTCCTGATCGACGGTCCCGCGCTGAATGTGGCGCGCAACCAGATCCAGCTCGAAACCGATCTGCTCGAGGCCATCAAGGTTTAATCCACAGCACCGCTGTCCCCCTAAAAATTAGATAAAGAAAACGCATCATGTCCGAAGAATTACTCCGCCTGTCCAAACGCATGTCCGAACTGGGCCTGTGCTCGCGCCGCGAAGCTGACGAATGGATAGCGCGGGGCTGGGTCCGCGTGGACGGCAAAGTCGTCTCCGAACTCGGTAGCAAGGTCTACCCCAGCCAGCGCGTGACGGTCGAACGTCAGGCTGCGGCCGAACAGTCGAAACGCGTCACCATCCTGATCAACAAACCCATGGGCTATGTCAGTGGTCAGGCCGAAGATGGCTACACCCCGGCCGTGGCGCTGATCAAGCCGGAAAACCACTGGGCCGATGACCCGTCACCGGAAATGTTCCACCCTACCCAGCTGCGCTCGCTGGTGCCAGCCGGCCGGCTCGACATCGATTCCGTCGGCCTGCTGGTGCTGACCCAGGATGGCCGTGTCGCCAAACATCTGATAGGCGAAACCACCGACGTCGACAAGGAATATCTGGTGCGGGTGGAATACACCAAGCCCGGTAAGCTGCCCGACAGCGATCTGAAAAAACTCAACCACGGCCTGTGGATGGACGGCAAACCGCTGTTGCCGGCCAAAGTACGCTGGCAGAATGACGACCAGCTCAGCTTTACGCTGCGCGAAGGCAAGAAGCGCCAGATCCGCCGCATGTGCGACATGGTAGGCCTGAAAGTAGTGGGCCTGAAGCGGGTCCGCATAGGCAAAGTTAAACTGGGCGATCTGCCCGTGGGCCAGTGGCGCTACCTGCGTGCCGACGAGCAGTTCTAGGCTGCCCCGTCTACGGGCAGCCACGCACGTGCCAGATTTAACCTTTTAAACGAAAAATTTTACATTTTGTCATTTTGCAACCGATTGCTTCATGCTAGGATGGGTAAAAACCACCTAGCATGAAGCAATCGGATAATGGCGAGTGCGGCGCACACAATTCTGGCCTTGATACTGAGCAGCTGCGCAGCGCTGGCCCAGGCAGCCGACATCGCCGTCACGCTGTATGCCGATGCCGGCTACCCACCCTATTCCTACGAAAAAAACGGCAAGCCGGCCGGCTTGTACTACGAGATCGTCAGCACGGCCGTCAAGCGTTTGCGCGGCTACAAGGTCGAAATCCAGCCCGTGCCATGGAAGCGCGGCATGAGCCTGCTGAAATCCGGCAATGGTTTCGCGCTCTACCCGCCCTATCACAACACCCACGACGAACCATGGACCTGGCCATATTCGCTGCCGCTGTTCGAAGAAAAAGTCGTGGCCATCTGCCGCAAGGATGTGCTGGCCGCCAAAGCCCGCAAGCGCTGGCCGGAAGACTTTTACGGCCTCACCATAGGCAATAACGCCGGCTTCATCGTCGGTGGCGAAAGCTTCGAGGCCGCCATCCGCGACGGCCGGTTGAAAATGGAAGAAGGCAAAGATGTCGCCACCAACCTCGTCAAACTGGGCTTGAAGCGCATCGATTGCTACATCAACGACCGCATCGCCATCCAGTGGACACTCAAGCAGCTCAAGGCCGAAGGCCGCTACGACGAAGGCCGCACCCATGCCGAACTGGCCGAAGCGCTGGTGATCGCCACCGAACAGGGTTTTCTCGGCTATACGGAGCGCGACAATGGCCGCTACACTTACAAGACGGATTTCGTCAGACAGTTCGATAGCATCATCTACCAGATGAAGCGGAACGGGGAAATTGATACCATAGCGCGTAACTTCTTTAAAACGCACTAAACGGTTTCCATGCCTGCTGCGCCACCCTTCCCGCTCCGTAAGGAATGCCCGCCCGGCGCCTGCGACTGCCAGCGCGACGAGCTGCTCGCGCAATGGTGCGAGCGGCCGGACAGCACTGATATCCGCATCATGCAGCTCACGCGCGAAGAGGAAAAGCACCTGATCGCCCGCATCGAAGCCATGGGCAGCTATGCCGATCTGCGCCGCATCGAGCAGCGGCTGCATGAACTACTGGGCGTGCAACTGACGATTACACCGAGCGTGAACGGCGTGCGTACGGTGATGGGCCTGCAGATCCGGCTGGCGCCCCAGCCGGGCCTGTGCCGCCGCACGCGCGAAGCCGTACCGGCCGCCGTGCGGCGCTGTCTGTCCAGCCATCCGGAAATCGTCTACGCCCTGCTCGATGCGGGCGACCTGCTCGGTGGGGCGGGCCAGCTTTAGCCTGGGTGGGCCAATGCGGCACCCGGCATATTGCCACCATCGGAGCCGTCCGGATAGATGTCGTGGAACTTGCTGTAATCGAGGATGCGCACATTCCCTTCCAGCTTGTCGGACATGATGTCGGCAAAGTGGTGGTTGTAGAAAATGTGGTCGGCCGAATAGGTCTGGCGTGCGTGCACGAAATCATTCAGCGTATCGTCCGTACCCGTCAGCAGCACCGACAGCGTGGCCGCTTCGCGCAGCAGATCGTCCTGCGTTTTGCCCCACAACGGGCTGGATTCGTCGATGCGGTGCAAAATGGTCCAGGTCAGCGCAAATACCCCGGTAGTTTCCCGTTCCAGCTCGAGGTCGTAAAAGCGCGTGAACAACTGGCCTTCCTGCGTCATTTCGCGCCGGATCAGCGAGGCGCGCACGGAAGCTTCCAGTATCAGGTTGCCGCGCTCGTTACCGGCACGCAGCATCAGCGTCGGCACGCCATTGAAAGGCGTAATCACGGCCACATCGGAAAACAGGATGCGTGAAGTGGGGCGCGAAAAGCGCGCAAACAGCAGGCCTGTGACCACGGCGATCTGCACCATGCCGAACAGGATTTCCGTCGATGCCACCAGATGGCCATAGGTGGAACCGGGGTTCATATAGCCATAGCCCACCGTGGCCAGTGTCTCGATGGAGAAGAACAGCGCATCGGGGAAGTAGCCGGGCCGGGCGTTGGCGATAGACCCGGGCACGGCAAAGAAGGCCGCGGCAAAGAACAGATTGGTGAGCAGGTAGCTGACCCCGATCAGGGTGAAGAAGTTGGGCCAGCTCAGCGTGAGCATCCAGTGGTAGACGTCGCCCCAGTACCAGCGCGCAACGCCGACCCGCTTGATCTTCGAGGTCCCCATCTGGAATACCCCGCGCTCGCTACCCACCTTGGGGCGGGCAGCTTTCTGCACGGGGATGCGCACTGGGCCTTGCTGGTTCATGCGGCTTTTCCTTAATCGTCGTCGTTGGGGTCGAGGTCGGGGAACATCACTTCGGTATAGCCGAAGCGGGAAAAATCACGGATACGCATAGGGTACAGGATACCCAGCAGATGGTCGACTTCATGCTGCACCACACGCGCGTGGAAGCCGTCCACTTCGCGCAGGATGGGCTGATTGTACTGGTCCACGCCCTGATAGCGCAGGCGGGTGTAGCGCGGCACACTGCCGCGCAGGCCCGGCACGGACAGACAGCCCTCAAAGCCCTCTTCCTGCTCGTCCGACAGCGGCGTCAGCACCGGATTGATCAATACTGTTTCCGGCACTTGCGGCGCGTCCGGATAGCGCAGATTCTGTTTGAAACCGAAGATCACCAGTTGCAGATTGACGCCTATCTGCGGCGCGGCCAGCCCGGCGCCGTTGGCCGCATGCATGGTGTCGAACATGTCGGAGATCAGCGTGCGCATCGCCGGCGTGTCGAACTCCGTCACCGGCTCGGCCACCCGCAGCAAGCGCGGGTCGCCCATCTTCAGTATCTCGCGCACTGTCACTTGGAAGCTCCGTCTTCGATCAGGCCGTGCATATCGCGCAGGAACTTGCAGTACTCGCTGCCCGTTTCCGGGTGTTTCAGTCCCATGGCCGTCATGGCTTTCAGGTAGCCCAGCTTGGACCCGCAGTCGTAGCGCGTGCCGTCATAGCGGTAAGCCAGCACCCGTTCATCCTTCATCAGCGCGGCAATGCCGTCGGTCAGCTGGATTTCGCCGCCCGTGCCGGTGCCCAGGTTTTCCAGATAGTTGAAGATGCGGCCGGACAGCACATAGCGCCCCACCACGGCCAGCGTGGACGGTGCATCTTCCGGTTTCGGTTTCTCGACGATGCCATGCACCAGTTCCAGCTTGGGCTGGTAGGCCGATGCGCTGACGATGCCATACTGGCGCGTGGCTGCGCGCGGGACTTCCTGCACGGCCAGTATGCTGCAGCGCTCGTAGGCATGCAGCGCCGTCATCTGCGCCAGCACGGGCGCCACGCCTTCCGCCGTATCCATGAAGTCATCGGCCAGCAGCACGGCAAACGGCTCGTCGCCAATGATGGGACGGGCACACAGCACGGCATGCCCCAGGCCCAGCGGCTCGGACTGACGGATGTAGATGCAGTTGACGTGCTTGGGGATCACATTGCGCACCAGTTCCAGCAGTGCCTGTTTATTGGCGGCTTCCAGTTCCGCTTCCAGCTCGTAAGCCTTGTCGAAGTGGTCTTCGATGGCGCGCTTGTTACGGCCCGTGATGAACACCATTTCCGTAATACCGGCTGCTACCGCTTCTTCCACTGCGTACTGGATCAGCGGCTTGTCCACGATGGGCAGCATCTCTTTCGGCTGCGCCTTGGTGGCGGGCAGGAAGCGGCTACCGAGACCGGCCACTGGAAAAACTGCTTTGGTAATCTTCGACATCGTAGTGTGTTATCCCTGTGCGGAGAGCAGTGCCAGCAGCCCTGCTTCGTCAATAATGGTTACTTCCAGATCCTGTGCCTTGGCCAGCTTGCTGCCGGCGTCGGCGCCTGCCACCAGATAATGGGTTTTCTTGGAAACGGAACCCGAAACTTTGCCGCCCTGTGCTTCGATCATAGCGCCAGCCTGATCGCGGCTCAAGCTGGGCAGCGTCCCCGTCAGCACAAAGGTCTTGCCCGTCAGCGGCCCTTCTGCAACAGCTTCGGGCAACTGGGCCAGCAGGTCGTTGCGTAAATGATCTAGCGCAATCAGCTGTTCACGGTGGCCTTCCTGCCGCATCCAGTGTTCCAGCGACTCGGCCACGCCGGCCGGCAGGCCGAACACATTGAACACTGGCAGATGAGCCAGCACCTGCAAGGTCACATCCTGCTCTACCAGCTGCTTGCAGCGCGCTTCGGTCAGCTTGGGGATGCCCAGCGCCGCCATCAGCTTGACGGGATCGAGCTTCTCGCGCAGCTTGGCGCTAGGCGCATGCTCGCCTTGCGGCGCCACACCAGCCGCCAGCAGCGCATCGATGGCTTCCTGATTCTTAGGCTCGGCAAAGAACTCGGCGATGGAATCGGCTACCACGCCGCCAATATCAGGCAGTACGCGCAGCAGCGCGCTCGGTACGCGGCGGATCAGATCAAAGCGGCCCAGCCATTCGGCCAGCGTCTTGCCGGTCGATTCGCCCACATGGCGTATGCCCAGCGCGAACAGCAGGCGTTCCAGCGGCGGGTTGCGGCTGGCGGCTATCGCTTCCAGCAGGTTTTCCGCCCACTTGGTGGCTACCTTACCCTGCACCACGGTTTCCGGCGTGGTGCCGTCACGCTCGTCGGCCAGGCGCTTCATTTCCAGCAGATCGTCCAGCGTCAGTGCATACAGGTCGGCCACGCGCTGTACCTTGCCATGCTCGACCAGATTGTCGATATAGCGGTCGCCCAGACCTTCGATATCCATCATGCGGCGACCCGCGAAGTGGCGGATGGCTTCCTTGCGCTGGGCCGAGCAGAACAGACCACCCGAGCAGCGCGCTATCGCTTCGCCTTCTTCGCGCACCACATGCGAGCCGCACACGGGGCAGGTACGCGGCAGCACATACATGGCCGGTTCCGGCTGCGGGCGGCGCTCGAGCACCACGGACAGCACTTCCGGTATCACGTCGCCGGCGCGGCGCACAATCACCGTATCACCCACGCGCACATCCTTGCGCCGTACTTCGTCTTCGTTATGCAGCGTCGCGTTGGTCACATTGACGCCGCCGACAAACACCGAAGCCAGCCGCGCTACCGGCGTGATCGCACCCGTACGGCCCACCTGCACTTCGATCGCCAGCACCGTGGTCAGCGCTTCTTCGGCGGGGAATTTATGGGCCAGCGCAAAACGCGGCGCGCGCGACACAAAGCCCAGCGTACGCTGGTCCTGCAGCAGATTGGCCTTGTACACCACGCCGTCGATTTCATACGGCATGGTCGGACGCGCCGCACCGATACGGGCGTAGTAGGCCATCAAGCCTTCATAACCGCGCACTACCGCGCCCTCTTTTGCCACGGGCAGGCCCAGCGTGCGGTACCAGTCCAGCAGCGCCGAGTGCGACAGCGGCATCGGTGCACCTTCCAGTGCCCCCACGCCGTAGGCGAAGAAGCTCAGCTTGCGCTGCGCCGTGATGCGCGAATCGAGCTGGCGCAAGCTGCCCGCTGCCGCATTGCGCGGATTGACGAATTCCTTCTGCCCTGCATCGCGCTGGCGCGCATTGAGCGCTTCGAAGTCGGCTTTAAACATCAGCACTTCGCCGCGCACATCCAGCACAGCCGGCGGCGTATCCGTGTTCAGACGCAGCGGAATGCTGCGGATGGTGCGGATATTGGTCGTGACGTCTTCACCTGTATAACCATCGCCGCGCGTCGCAGCCTGCACCAGCAGGCCGTGTTCGTAACGCAGATTGATGGCCAGCCCGTCGTATTTGACTTCGGCCGCATATTCCACCGCAGCGGCGGCATCCAGCCCTTCGCGCACGCGGCGATCGAAGTTCTCGATATCGTCGTCGGTGAAGCCATTATTCAGCGACAGCATGGGTACGCTGTGGGTGACCTGATCGAACTGGGGCAGCGGCGCTGCGCCTACGCGCTGCGTGGGCGAATCGGGCAAGGCCCATTGCGGATGGGCCGCTTCCAGTTGCTGCAGTTCGATGAACAGGCGGTCATACTCGGCGTCGGGGATGGTCGGTGCATCCTCGACGTGATAGGCGTGCAGATGGCGGTTCAGCTCTGCGCTCAGAGCGGCTATGCGCGCCTGAAAATCTACTTCGGTCATGCTACTTCCTAGCTAAACAGACGCAGCGCCCGTGCCGAACCGGCCGGAATCTCGGCGTCGTTCATTTCGGTGTAGAAGTCCTGTACCTGACCGGCGATTTCTTCCAGCGAGGCATCGGACAGCGGCTGGTTGTAATCGTCGACGATGGTCGCGTCCAGACGCGTCATCAGCGAGCGGGCGCAAGCCACCATGGCACCGAAACCGTCGCGCGCCGGGGCCACGCATGGCACGTCCAGCAGCAGCGTCAGGCGCGCAGTGGTTTCTTCGGCCAGCGTGACATTGGTGGACAGGCTGAACAGGCTACCGCCCTCGCCGTCCGGCATCACGTAACGGCCATCGGGACGTACGTCAAAGCCCTGCTTTTCCAGCGCGCCGATCAGGGTCGCAATCGCCCATGGTGCCCCGTTCGATTGCAGGTTCACACCCAGCTGGGCGTCGTGGCTGGCCACGAAGCGGTGCAGATTGCGTGCCTCCGCCATCACTTCTATCATGTCCGGCACTTCCGGCTCGGCGCCGATTTCGTCGGCCATGGCACGCAGGCGCGTGACCAGTTCCGAGTATTCCAGTTCGTTCAGCGCGGTAGTGCGGCTGGCTAGCTGTACGCCGCCCTGCAGCTTGGTGTACACGCCACCGTGCACAATCGGTTCCCACTCGCCAGCAACGCTGTAGCCGATGAAGTGCACGGGCTTGTTGCCAGCCATGCGCAGGGTCTGCAGCACGGGCAGCAGCTTGTCGCCACGGGCAGCGCTTTCCAATGCCAGCGGCAGCAGGCAATCGATCTGCGGGTCGACCAGCGCCAGCGCTGCTTCGGCACGGGCATTGCGCGCCGCTTCGGCCGCCTCGTTCGCGGCCCGCTCGGCTGCTTCGCCATCCAGCCCTGCGGCCACGGCTTCCAGCGCGGCGGCGGCAGCGGAAGCTTCGCCGCCAGCCAGTCCCGGTGCATCCTCGTCGGTAGAGAAGCTAGGCTCGTGGCGCGTGGCTGGCACCTCGCCGACGCGCATCAGCACATCGTCGTGGTCGTTGGCAAAGGCCCGGTCCACGCTCTTGCGGGCGCGGTATTCCTGAATTTTGTTGTAGCTGTAAACACCGGCGACGAATACGCCGGCTATGCCGATTAAGCTCAGTTGTAGGTCTGTCATGCTGCTTGTGCCTCAGTAGCAAAATTGGCAGCGGATTCCATATCCACCGCCACAATGCGCGATACGCCCTGCTCTTGCATCGTCACACCGATCAGTTGATTGGCCATCTCCATCGCAATCTTGTTGTGCGAGATGAAGAGGAATTGGGTCTGGTCAGACATGCGTTTGACCATCCTGCAAAAACGTTCAGTATTGGCGTCGTCCAGCGGTGCATCGACTTCGTCGAGCAGGCAGAACGGCGCCGGATTCAGGCGGAACATCGAGAACACCAGCGCCGTCGCCGTCAGGGCTTTTTCGCCGCCCGACAGCAGATGGATGGTGGCGTTCTTCTTGCCCGGCGGCTGTGCCATCACCTGCACGCCGGAGTCGAGTATCTCGTCGCCCGTCATGATCAACTTGGCCTGTCCACCGCCGAACAGGATAGGGAACAGCTCCGAGAAGTGGCCGTTGACGCGGTCAAACGTATCCTGCAGCAGATCACGGGTTTCCTTGTCGATGCGGGTGATCGCATCTTCCAGCGTATTGATGGCTTCCGTCAGGTCGGCATTCTGCATATCGAGGAAGTTCTTGCGCTCCGATGCCGTAGCCAGTTCTTCCAGCGCGGCCAGATTAACGGCGCCCAGCATGGCGATGGCATTGGTCAGGCGCGTGACTTCACCCTGCAGATACGAAGCCTTCATATCGGGATGCAGCTTCTCCGCCAGCGCCGCCTCGTCGGCCTGCGCTTCCACCAGTTGTGCCGCGTACTGCTCCAGATTCAGGCGCGCAGCCTGTTCCTTGAGCTGCATTTCCATGATCTTGTCGCGCTGCGGTTGCAGTGCGCGTTCGGTCGACATGCGGCCTTCTTCGAACATGCGCAGTTGCTGGGCGATCTGGTCCAGTTCATGACGTGCGTCCGACAAGGCTTTTTCCTGCGCCGTACGGCGATCCAGCAAGTCCTGCAGCCCATCATGACTCTGGCCCGACTCGAGACTGGCCAGTTCCTGCTGGCCCGCTTCCAGACTGTGCGTGACCTGCGCCACCTGCGCGCTGGCGGTAGCAATCGCACGGCGGTATTCCTCGATCTTGCTACGCTGCGACTTCTCGGCAAACCGGGCTTCCTGCGCGGCCCGTTCCAGATCGCGCAGCGCTTCGCGCGCGTCGGCCAGCCGCTGTTCCTTTTCCATGAACACGGTCTGCTGGTCTTCGTGCTCGCCCTGCAGATTGCCCAGTTCCATATCGAGCTGCTCGAATTTCTCTTCCGATTCCAGCTTGATCTGGGTCTGTTCCTCTTCCTGTGCAGCGATTTCGGCCAGATCGGCTTCCAGCTGGCCGCTGCGCTGCTTGAAGCGCGCTTCCACCTCGGCCGCCTTGACCACTTCCAGCTGCAGCGTGTGCACGCTGGCCTGCAGGCTTTGCAGCTTGGCGCGGTACTCGGCTAGCTGGCGCGTCAGATTGCTGACGGCAGCATCGGCACGCACGGCACGCGCACGCGCTTCGTCGGCCAGCATCTGCTGGGCGCGCAACTGCTTGGTGATGTTTTCGATTTCTTGCTGGCGTCCCAGCATGCCATCCTGCTCCGAATCGGCTGCGTAAAAGCGCACGCTGCCCGGCGTAATCGCATGGCCCTGACGCGTGACGAAGCAGCCGCCAGCAGGCAGTTGCGCGCGGCGGGCAAACGCACTGGCCGCATCTTCCGCCAGATACACGTTGTGCAGCCAATCCTGCAGCAAGGCGCGCAGCGATGGGTCATTCAGTTTGAGCAGGCTGATGAACGGCGTCAGCCCCGCCACTTCCGCCATCTGTGACGGCTGCGCGTTCGATGGTGCGAACAATGCCAGCTTGGCTGGTGGCGCATCGTTGAAGAAGGCCTGTGCCCATTCGATGTTCGACATCTGCAAAGCCTGCATGCGTTCGCGCAGCACGGCTTCCAGCGCATTTTCCCAGCCTTCTTCGATATGCAGTTTCTGCCACAGGCGCGGCAGCGTATCGAGTTCGTGCTTCTGCAGCCATGGCGTGACCTTGCCTTGCGACTGCACGCGCTCCTGCATCTGGCGCAGCGCATTCAGGCGCGCTTCCAACTGGGCGTTGGTGGCCGTCTCGGTCTGCACCTGCTGCTGCGCCAACTGGCGTTCCGCTTCGAGCTGCGGCTGCTGTTCCAGCGCCTCTTCCAGCAGCATATTCTGCTCTTCCAGCGCCTGCTGCTTTTCTTCTAGCTGCAGACGCAGGTTTTCCAGATGCGCACTATCGGGCAGGCTCAAACCATTTTTTTCCTGCTGCAGCCGTTCGCGCCGCATCGCCAGCCCGTTCAGGATGTTGTTGGCGTTGCGCTGATGGGCCGATTCCAGTTCCAGTTGCTGCTGCGCCTGCATGATGCGGGCGCGCGATTCCACGCTCTGCGTCTGCGCTTCGCGCCACGTCTGTTCCAGCATGGGCAACGACTCGGCCTTTTGCTCGGCCATCATCTGCGCCTGTTCCACCTTGGCCGACAGTTCTTCCAGCGTGAATTCGCCTTCTTCGATCTGGCCCGCATATTCGCTGGCCTGCTGCTGCCACTGGTCGCGCTGGGCCGTCAGTGCAGCCAACTGGGCCTGCAGACGGGTACGCGATTCGACGACGAATTTGATCTGTGCTTCCAGACTGCCGATTTCCGCATTGGTCTGGTACAGATGGCCTTGCGCCGTATGCAGATGATCACCCGCAGCAAAGTGCGCCTGCCGCGTCTGTTCCAGCGACAGTTCCACATTACGCAGCCTGGCCGTCTGTTCTTCGAGCTCGTTCTGCGCCAGTTCCACTTCGCGGAAATACTTCTTTTGCTCGTTCTCCGCCTCGATCTTGCGCAGCAACCACAGCAGCTTCTGCTTTTCCTCCTGATCGGCCTGCAACTGGTGGAACTTGGTGGCCACGGCCGCCTGCCCTTCCAGCTTTTCCAGATTGGTATTCAGTTCGCGCAGGATGTCTTCCACGCGCAGCAGGTTTTCGCGCGTGTCGTGCAGGCGATTTTCCGTCTCGCGCCGGCGTTCCTTGTACTTGGACACCCCGGCCGCTTCTTCCAGAAACACGCGCAGCTCTTCCGGCCGCGATTCGATGATGCGGCTGATCATGCCCTGACCGATAATCGCGTAAGCGCGTGGCCCCAGCCCCGTACCGAGGAAGATATCCTGAATATCACGCCTCCGCACGGGCTGGCCGTTGATGTAGTAGGTCGAAGTGCCGTCGCGCGTCAGCGTGCGCTTGACGGCGATTTCTGCGTACTGGCCCCACTGGCCGGCCGCCTTGCCCGCATTGTTATCGAACACCAGTTCGACGGAAGCGCGCCCGGCCGGCTTGCGGTGAGTCGAGCCATTGAAAATCACGTCCTGCATGGACTCGCCACGCAGTTCCGACGCCTTGGATTCGCCCAGCACCCAGCGTACGGCATCGATAATATTCGATTTGCCGCAGCCATTAGGACCGACTACGCCTACCAGTTGACCCGGCACCTGAAAATTGGTGGGATCAACGAAAGACTTAAATCCCGACAATTTGATGGAAGAAAGACGCACGTTGTTATCTGGTGTTTAGGCTGGAAAACTTCACAATAATACCATTTTGCACTCTGAATCAGGCCATTTTCACTGGGAAAACCCCGCTGAAGAGGAGTGCCGCAAGCTTTTCGGCTTGTGCCAGATGGAACGGGTATAGGTCTGGTCGCGGCCCGACAAATGCATTGCCAGTTGTGCAATCCATTGCTCCGCCGGCACCGGCTCCACGCGCGGCGCAATCAGCACGATAGGTAGGCACATCAGCAACAGCCAGCGGCTCATCGCCATATGCTGCTGCACGCTGGCATACCAGATGAAGCTGACGGCCACCAGCAGCCCCAGTATGCAGCCAGTCACCGACTCCGACACGGAGTGCGCTTCGACATACACCCGGGAAACTGCGATCAGCACGGCCAGCGCCACGCCGGCTGCCGTCGCAGCCACGCGCCATGGCAGCGCGCGGGTGCGCACCAGCAGAAAGAACGCGACCGGGAACACAGCCGCCGCCCGCATGGCGTGGCCACTGAAGCCGGCAAACTCCACCGCTTCCACGCCCACGCCCCAGCCCATAAAGGCCACTTTGGTGGCGACCACCAGCGCCATGCCGGCACCAAACAGCGCGCACCATGCCGCCGTCAGATGCCAGGAGCGGCCCGCTACCAGCCAGATGGCAATCGCCACACCTATCGGCCCCGTTACTGCCAGACTGCCCACCATACTGAGGCCATGCCACCACATCATCATTCCGCTCGCCCTATCGCTGTCTTATCTATCACCGTTGAACGGGCACCCGCAGGCGCCCGCGACACCCAAGCAGGCCAAGGCCATCATTAAAACACAAGCAATAGTAAAACACGTAGAAATTGCTGTGTATCAATAGTTAGCGTCGATACTGCTAGCGTGACATATTTTCATTAAGACAACATGAAATGCGGCGAAATTCAGGCAGCGCGGGCCAGTGCCTGGTGGAGTGCGCCACTGACGACATCCGTGTCGCAGACGATGCGGACGCTGCCCGTATCAAAGCGCTGGGCCAGTTCGTCTGCGCTCAGGGAATACGCTTCCTGGCGGCTGGCTGTGGCAAAAATGTACAGGCTGCGCAGAGGGCTGACCCAGGCCAGCTTGACTTGCTGGCTGGCCGCACCGGGCTGATCGAACTCCAGCCACATGCCCCGTTGCAGACTTGCCACATCGTCACTGAGACGCATGGCTTGCGCCCCTGCGAGCATGACGTCGGGCGGCAGGACAGCGGCGCGCTGCAGCGCGTCGCCCTTGCCGGCAGCAATCGCCAGTTCGAGCTGGCGTTCGGGATTGAGTTCCAATGGCGCACGCACGATGGCAGCATGACACTCGGCCAGCTCGGCAAAGAACTGCACCCGTTCCTCGCCCTGCCATTGCACCAGATCCAGCCATTTATTCAAAGCGCCCAGCAGGGCTGGCAATTTCAGCAACAAGCGCTTGCGCTCGTGCACATTGAGTTTGGGCTGCACGCTCCACAGCAGCTCGTCCATGGCACAGGTGGCGTGATCGATCGCGCCGGACTTTTCATCTTCGATGCGGTAGGCAAACGCCAGCACCTCAATCCAGCGCTGCGACAGGAAATCATGCACCAGCGCCATCACGTCCGCGCCATCCAGCCGCGCCGCCAGCGCCGCCTCGGCCTGCCGGCGCGCCACCAGCGCTTTTTCCTGCTTGAGGGCGGCGGCGATGGGCGCAGCCATGCGCTCCGCCTCCTGCTGCTCGTGTGCGGCCAATGTGGCTTCCAGCTCATCCACGGCAGTGGCAAACGCGGCCGCTTCTTCTGAACTATCGCGCCCTACCCGCTCCACGCTGCGCTGCATGGCTTGCAGGCGCCCCGCATCGGGCACCATGCGCTGTTCCCAGCCCAGTCGCGACAGCAGATCGATCAGCTTGCGCGCCGGGTGCTGGTCCTGGAAGAAGAATTGCTGATCCATCAGTGCCGCCTTGAGCACGGGGATTTGCAGCAGCAGCATCAGATCGCGGATTTCCTGCGCGATGTTGTGATCGCGGAACACGGTTTCGAACACGGCGGACAGCAGATCGATCGTGCCTTCATCGGCACGGCTCAGACTGCCCCGTGGCAGACCGGCCTTCAGCTGGGGCAGATAGAAAATCTGCGCACCACCCGTGCTGGCTGCCGCTACGCCAGCAGTGCTCATAGCTGCGCCCACCTTGCCTCCCGCCATGGCGCCAGCGGCTGAATCCGCAGCAACGCCAGCGGCACCAGCAGCCTCGGCCGGCGACACGGGCATGCGCGGCCACTGCGCCAGATAGGCCAGCAGGGCTGACGGCGCGGCCGCTGTTGCCGCGCCGCCTCCGGCTCCGGCTACGTCTCCTGCCGTGCTGCGGGCCGGACCGGCCGCGAAGAACTGGCGCAGTTTGTGCGCCAGCTCGGAACGGTCGGCATGGCTAGCGTGCTTGCCATGGGCAGCCTGGGTGCTACGGGCGTCATGGCCAGTTTGGACAGCATGCGTGGCGCGCCCAGCAAAGTGCTCAGGCCGGCGTGCCGATGGCGCCAGCACGGCATCTGCCGCGCCCTGAAAAGCTTCAGGTGGCAGGGTCGCAACACTGACATCGACCGGCGCTACAGGAGCGGCCGAGGTGTCCGGCCGCTGGGCCAGATGACGCTGCAGGCAGACATGCAGCGCCTCGAGCACGGGCGCAAGATCGAGAAAAACCTCTGGCTGGCATAGTTCGCCCAAGCCCAGCGCAGCCGCATCTTCCTGCCCGAATTCCTGCCACGCCTGCCATATGGCGGCCAGAAAGACTTCTGGACGGAAAGGCAACTGAGCCAGTCTCAGCGTATCGCGCTGGAACAGCCGGGCCAAGCCACCGTTCAGGCTTTGCAGAGCCGCCGCATGGCGCACTTCGAAAGGTTTGGCCAGACCGGCCATGGCCAGTTGCTGATCCATCTCCTCAAAAGGCACCAGCGACAAAGACAGTTCGACCGCCTGACGGGCAGTTGAAGCCGGAGCCGGCGCTGGTGCCAGTGCCGCCATCTCGCGCCGCAAGGCTTGCTCCAACGCGCCACTGGCCATAGGCAGGAAAGCATATTGTCGCTGGCGCAGTTGATTGCCGGCGCGCAGACGCGCCTGCACCGCTTCGGGCTGTACCGCGCTGCCATCGAGCAGGCACTGGGTCAGCCGCTGCACCAGCCCCAGCAACTGCCCTTCGGCCTGCTGTCGCGCCAGTGCAATCAGCTCCTCCAGCACGGCATGGCGTGCTGAAACGGCTCGCTGTCTAGCGTTCGATGATATGGAAATTGCAACCATGGCCGGTTATTTCTGCCTTAATCTGTCCTACCATCATTCTGGCACATTATTTCCACATGGCAATAGCATCAAGGCATTTCTGCACGGAAAATTTTCAGATGTTGCAGACCAACTGCCCTGCCGGTGGGATGAAATCCGTCACGCCGTGTACCAGCCCCACACCCAGCGCCTCGGCGGCCGTCAGGTGCAGATCGGAATAGGCATGGATGCGCCAGTGCTGCTCTTCCAGCTGCACATGCTGGCGCAGTATGGCCTCGGTGCGCGCATCATCGGCCTGCAGGCCTTCCACGATGATGCGCAGCGCATCGGGCCGGGCCCCCTGCGGCGCGCTGGCATGGGATTTGTGCACCATGAAGCGCGCAGTGCTGCTGGCATAGCGCTCGGCGCCGGCCAGAAACAGCGTGACGGCGATCGACGCCACGGCGCCCGCGTTATAGGTGATGAACTTGATGGGCAGCTTGCTCAGGTAGTTGTATAGGCAGATACCGTCGCTCACATAGCCGCCGTTCGACTGGATCAGCAGATGCGCGGTGCTGATGTGGTCTTCCGTCATATCGGCCACGGCGTCGAACACACGCCGCACCATATCGCTATTCACATCGCCCGACAGGGTGTACCACCCGTGCCCCGCATATTTTCCGGCTTCCTGTCCCATGTTACCTCCCATGAAATGGTGCAATTTATTCTAGCAAAGCTCAGGTTTTACGGGCGCCAGCCGTGCGCCTTTCGTGCGCGCCCTCAAGCGCCGCACATGCCCTGCAAGCGGGCCTGTCCATGCGTTCCAGATTGACATTAACCCTGTTTCTGACATATATTCCCGAGTCTTGATCGGGAGAGGGCAAACCAGCGTTGCCGCCGAAGGGGCACTACCCAAAAACTCTCAGGCAAAAGGACCAATCAAGGGACCAGCGCGACCGCACCAGCGGGATGCCAACTGGGCCAACTCTGGAGAGCGACTGCGGCACACGCCGGCAGTCCACCGAAGGGGCGCACGGAGCACGGTATCCCCGTCCCGTAATCTCTCAGGTACCAAGGACAGAGGGGCTGCGATCATTGCGAAGTGCCGCACTAGCGGGCGCTTCTTGTGTGTTCTGTTAACCCCTCACGATTTGGACCGAGTACCATGACGCTCAAAGCCACCCCCCTCAATAATGCCCACCGCGCAGCCGGCGCCCGTATGGTCGATTTCGGCGGCTGGGATATGCCTGTCAACTACGGCTCGCAAATCGAAGAACACCATGCTGTGCGTAGCGATGTCGGCATGTTCGACGTGGCCCACATGTGCGTAGTCGATATCAAGGGCGACAATGTGCGCGCCTTCCTGCGCGGCCTGCTGGCCAACAACGTCGACAAGCTGCAGGTATCGGGCAAAGCCCTGTACTCGTGCATGCTGAACCCGCAAGGCTTCGTGATCGACGACCTGATCGTCTACTTCATCAACGAAAGCTGGTTCCGTCTGGTGGTCAACGCCGGCACGGCAGAAAAAGACGTGGCATGGATGCAGCAGCAGAACACCGCTACCAATAGCGGCCTGACCATCACCCAGCGCCGTGACGGCGCCAACGCGATGGCACTGATCGCCGTGCAGGGCCCGAACGCGCGCGCCAAGGTATGGCAGGTGATTCCTGAATCGCAGGCTGTCAGCGCTGAAATGAAACCATTCAACGTGGCCTTTGCCCAGAGCGCCGTATTCGGCGAGGCGATGATTGCCCGCACCGGCTACACGGGTGAAGACGGCTTTGAAATCGGCGTCGCTGCCGAACAGGCCGAAGCGCTGTGGAATGCGCTGACTGCCGCTGGCGTCAAACCTGCCGGTCTGGGTGCACGTGACACCCTGCGTCTGGAAGCCGGCATGAACCTGTACGGTCAGGACATGGACGAAACCGTCAACCCGCTGGACGCCGGTCTGGCTTGGACCATCGATCTGGTTTCCGAGCGTGACTTCATCGGCAAGGCTGCCCTGCAGAGCATGGGCCAGAACGCCCAGTTCGTCGGCCTGATCCTGCGCGAAAAAGGCGGCGTCCTGCGCGCCCACCAGAAAGTCATCGTGGCCGGCACCGACGCTACCGGCGAAATCACTTCCGGCACCTTCAGCCCGACCATGCAGCAAGCGATTGCACTGGCCCGCGTGCCGATGAACGTGGCCGTAGGCGACACCGTGCACGTGGAAATCCGCGACAAGAAACTGGCCGCTTCGGTAGTTAAGCTGCCGTTCGTCCGTAACGGTAAAATTCTGGCTGTCTGATTAGCCGATATCGACAATTATCATAAACATCACTCTCACACTCTGGAGCCACACATGAATATCCCTGCAGACCTGAAGTACACCGAATCCCACGAATGGGTACGCGCTGAAGCAGACGGCACCGTTACCGTCGGCATCACCGAATTCGCACAGGATGCACTGGGCGACATCGTTTTCGTCGAACTGCCTAAAGTTGGTGCCAGCTTCGGCGCCGGCGACGACGCCGCTGTGGTGGAATCGGTCAAAGCAGCGAGCGATATCTACGCTCCTATCGCCGGTGAAATCATCGCCGTCAACGACGACGTGGTGAACGCTCCTGAATCGATCAACAGCGATGCCTACGCTGCATGGCTGTTCAAGATCAAACCAGCTGACGCTGGCGCCATCAATGGCCTGCTGGACGCTGCCGCCTACGGCAAGACCACCGACCATTAATGCAACTTAAGGCCAGCCTACGCTGGCCTTTTGCTTATTGCCTAGCCACGCGCAGTGCTGCCGCTGCGCCGGCGGCAATGCAAGGTAGTACCTCCCCGTTTTCCTCGTATTCCTCTATCGGCCCTGACACATCATGACCCGTACCAGCCTGACCCAACTCGAAGCGCGTGACGCCTTCATCGCCCGCCACATCGGCCCGGACGCCGCTGAACAGCAAGAAATGCTGTCCCTGCTCGGCTACGCCTCGCGCGCTGCCCTGATCGACGCACTGGTTCCAGCCAACATCCGCAACAAGAACCCGCTGCCACTGGGCGCCTATGCCCAGCCACTGCCGGAACAGGATGCGCTGGCCAAGCTGAAAGCCACCGCCTCGAAAAATCAGGTACTCAAGTCGCTGATCGGTCAGGGCTATTACAACACCCATACGCCGGGCGTCATCCTGCGTAACATCTTCGAAAACCCGGCCTGGTACACCGCCTACACCCCTTACCAGCCAGAGATTTCGCAAGGCCGTCTGGAAGCCATCCTGAACTTCCAGCAGACCATCACCGACCTGACCGGCATGGGCATCGCCAATGCATCGATGCTGGACGAAGGCACGGCTGCTGCCGAAGCCATGACGCTGATCCAGCGCGTGGGCAAATCCAAGTCGACCACCTTCTACGTCGCCAACGATGTGCTGCCGCAGACGCTGGAAGTGGTACAGACGCGCGCTAAACCGCTGGGCATCGAAGTCAAAACCTTTGACGCCGCCGAACTGGCTGGCGTAAGCGACGCTTTCGGCGTGCTGCTGCAATACCCGGGCGTGAACGGTGTGGTGCGCGACTACAAAGAGGCTGTTGCTACCGTCAAAGCGACCGGCGCGATGGTCATCGTGGCCGCTGACCTGCTGGCTCTGACCATGCTGACGCCACCGGGCGAATGGGGTGCCGACGTGGTGGTCGGTAACAGCCAGCGCTTCGGCGTACCGCTGGGCTTCGGCGGCCCGCACGCCGGCTATCTGGCCACCCGCGACGAATTCAAGCGCAGCATGTCCGGCCGTCTGGTCGGTGTGACCATCGACGCACAGGGCAACAAGGCCTACCGTCTGGCACTGCAAACCCGCGAGCAGCACATCCGCCGCGAGAAAGCCACTTCCAACATCTGCACCGCACAGGTGCTGCTGGCTGTGATGGCGTCCATGTACGCCGTCTACCACGGTCCTAAAGGCCTGCAGCAGATCGCCCAGCGCGTGCACCGCTACACCGGCGTACTCGCTGCCAACCTGAAAGCCCAAGGTTACAGCGTGGTCAACGCCACCTTCTTCGACACCCTGACCGTGGCTGTCAAAGACGCTGCCGCCGTACACGCTGCGGCACTGGCCAATGGCGTCAACCTGCGCCAGATCGATGCTACCCACGTCGGCGTATCGCTGGACGAAACCACCACCCGCGACGACATCGCCCTGCTGTGGACCGTGTTCGCACAGGCCGCCGGCAGCAGCACCGTCTGCCCGGATCTGGACGCTGTGGAAGCAACCGTGGCACCAGCCTACGCCGCTGAACTGGCCCGCACCAGCGCCTACCTGAGCCACCCGGTGTTCAACCGCTACCACTCGGAAACCGAGATGCTGCGCTACCTGCGCGCACTGGCCGACAAGGATCTGGCGCTGGACCGCACCATGATCCCTCTGGGTTCGTGCACCATGAAGCTGAACGCCACTTCGGAAATGATCCCTGTGACGTGGCCTGAATTCTCCAACATCCACCCGTTTGCACCACAGGCGCAAACCGTGGGCTACCGCGAAATGATCGCCCAGCTGGAAGAAATGCTGTGCGCAGTGACCGGCTACGCCGCCATCTCGCTGCAGCCTAACGCCGGTTCGCAAGGCGAATACGCCGGCCTGCTGGTAATTCAGGCTTACCACCAGTCGCGTGGCGAAGGCCACCGCAACATCTGCCTGATTCCATCCTCGGCACACGGCACCAACCCTGCTTCGGCCAACATGGTCGGCATGCAGGTGGTCGTCACCGCTTGCGACGCCAACGGTAACGTCGATCTGGCCGACCTGAAAGCCAAGGCCGAACTGCACTCGAAGAATCTGGCCTGCGTGATGGTGACCTACCCATCGACCCACGGTGTGTTCGAAGAAGGCATCCAGGAACTGTGCGAAATCATCCACAGCCACGGCGGCCAGGTCTATATCGACGGCGCCAACATGAATGCACTGGTGGGCGTGGCCGCACCGGGCGCCTTCGGCGGCGACGTATCGCACCTGAACCTGCACAAAACCTTCTGCATTCCGCACGGTGGTGGCGGCCCGGGCGTAGGCCCTATCGGCGTGGGTGCACACCTCGCCAAGTTCCTGCCTAACCAGCGCTCCAACGGCTATGTACGCAGCGAAGACGGTATCAGCTCGGTTAGCGCTGCACCATTCGGCTCGGCCAGCATTCTGCCGATCTCGTGGATGTACATCGCCATGATGGGCGCAGAAGGCCTGACCGCTGCGACCGAAACGGCCATCCTGAACGCCAACTACATCGCCCGCCGCCTGTCGCCGCACTACCCAGTGCTGTACTCGGGCCACGACGGTCTGGTTGCGCACGAGTGCATCATCGACCTGCGTCCGCTGCAGGATGCCACCGGCATCAGCAACGAAGACGTGGCCAAGCGCCTGATGGACTTCGGCTTCCACGCGCCGACCATGAGCTTCCCGGTACCGGGCACGCTGATGATCGAGCCGACCGAGTCGGAATCGAAAGCCGAAATGGACCGCTTCATCGACGCCATGATCACCATCCGCGGCGAGATCGCCAAGGTGGAAAGCGGCGAGTTCGACAAGCTGGACAACCCGCTGAAGTTCGCTCCGCACACCGCTGAAGTGCTGACCGCCGACAAGTGGGAACGCCAGTACAGCCGCGAAGTCGCTGCCTACCCAGTGCCATCGCTGCGCAAGCAGAAGTACTGGCCACCAGTCGGCCGTGCCGACAACGTCTATGGCGACCGTAACCTGTTCTGCGGCTGCGCGCCGATGAGCGACTACGAGTAATTCTGTACCTGTCTGATATGGCTGCTGCGGCAGCCTGCAGCAGCGAGGGTCAGACCGCAAGGTCTGGCCCTTTTTTATTCCCGGCCCGCCTAGTTCGCAAAAATCCGCTTGACGCGCCACCACCTGTCAGATAATGTTTACACATGACAGATAAATCACAACATCTGCAAGGCGACCAGTTGCTAGCCATGCTGGCGGCCCTCTCCAACCCGCACCGCTTGCGCATCATGGGCATGCTGACCAGCCATGGTCGCAACTACGTCAGCCAGCTGGCGCGCGAACTGGGGATCAGCCGTCCCTTGCTGCATCTGCACTTGCAGAAGCTGGAAGACGCAGGGCTGGTCACCAGCCAGATGGAACTGTCAGCCGATGGCAAAGCACTCAATTTTTTCGAAGTAGCACCGTTCGACGTCCGGCTCACGCCTACCCTGCTGGCAGCGGCCGCCGCCACCCTGACCGATCAACCTGAATAAGAGACGACTATGGCTGAACATGTATATTTCCTGACCATCATCCTGCCTCTGCTGGCCATCATCATCGTCGCGGCGCTGCGCTACTACGCCAACGTGCAGCAGGCCAGACTGCGCTATGCACACGAGGAAGCCTATCGCGCCATGGCACAGCAGGCACTCGATGCCCAGAGCAGCACGGCACAGTCACTGAGCGGCATGAAGGCCGATCTGGCCGACCTGAAAACACGTATCGCCGCCATCGAGCAAGTCCTCAAGCAAGTCGAATAATCACCTGAGCGGGAGCCCACCATGCCAGAAGTATCCACCGTAAGACTGTACCTGCTGCGCCTTGTCTACCTGATTATCAGCTGCGGTCTGGCCGTGGTGGTCTGGCCGGGCGTGCTGCACCATGCCCAACCATGGACGCTATCCACCGGCGTAGTCCGCTGCATGCTGACCGCTTTCAGCCTGCTGTGCATACTGGGCCTGCGTTATCCGTTGCAGATGCTGCCCGTGCTGATGTGGGAACTGATGTGGAAAGTCATCTGGATGCTGGCCATAGCCCTGCCCGCATGGCGTTCCGGCCAGATTGATGAAGCAACCATCAGCACGCTGTATGAATGCGCCGGCGTCATCATTATCCCGCTGGCCATGCCGTGGCGCTATGTGTACGCCAGATACCTGCAGCAGCCCGGCGACCGCTGGAAACCGCTACGGGCCTAGCCAGCTTCAGTTGCGCACAGCACTCAGATGCTTGCGGCTGTTGCGCTCCGGAGCGCCGGGCGGATCGGCCGGCGTGTAGTCGTCCAGCTTGAATTTGGCCACAGCCTCGGACAGATCGACCGCCTGCTGCTGCAGGCTGCTGGCCGCCATGGCGGCCTGCTCCACCAGCGCCAGTTTTTGCTGGGTGGCGTTATCGAGCCCGTTGATGTGCAGGTCCGCCGTGCCGGCCGCGATCATGCGCGAAGCGCTACCTATGGTTTGCGCGGAGCTCAAGATATTCCTGAGCGTGGCGTTCAGATTGCGTATGCTGCCATCCAGTGTGCGCGCCGTTTCGGCAATCTCGTCGCGCCCATAGCTGCGCTGCTGCACCGTCAGATTGCCCTGCGCCAGATTGCTGGCGGTGCTGCCGATATCGTGCAGCTCGCGCAGCAACGCACGCCGTACCTGCAACGACACCAGCAGCGATAAGGCAATCGACACGGCTACCAGCAGCGGCATCGTGGTTTTCAAGGTGGCGAACTCGCTCTCGGCAAGTGCATACGCGTTCACGCTGAGGCTCTGCTCCAGCCGTGCCAGTTCGTCGAGCCGTTGCGCCACCACGTCGAAACTGCGCTCGGCCTTGGACATGGCGTTGGCCGCCATCGAATGATCGGCCATGCTCAGCTCAATCACATCGGCCACGGCTTTCACATACAGCCCATACGCCGCCTGCGACTGCGCCACATAGCGCTGCTCGGCCGGCTGGTTTTGAGTGTTCATTTCGAGCCGGGCAAACTGGCTATCGAGCACCGCATGGCGCGCATGCAGTTCGCGCAGCAGCGCATCCACCCGCGCCGTCGAGAAACTGGCGTTTATCCATGTCAGTAGCTGGTAGGCTTCGGCGTGCGCCTTGTGGGCACTGATCACCAGATCATCGGCCGCCTTCAGCCGCACGGCGCGCAGCTGCACCATTTCCTCCAGCCGCTGGTGCTGGCGCAGCAGTCCCGCATACGCGCCTATCGACAGCACCAGCAGCAGTATCAGCACCACCCCCGGTGCCAGCAGCAGTTTCGGCCCTATCCGCAGTTTGCTTAACATAGTCCCTCTCGTGGCTTGCTTATTATTGGCTCAATACCGGCGAAATCATGAGGCGAGCAGCGCCAGACTCAGTGCTGGCCCGCACCGTCCTCGTGCTTGTAGACGCCTGCTTCCAGCGCCACATCATCCACCCGCAACACATAGGTAGTCTTGGCTTCCACCTTGCCCGTTCTGGGGTTGAGGAATTTGTAGTCGACCCAGCCGCTGCCTTTGCCGCGCGCCAGCGCCAGCATCTCGTGGCGGAATAGCTTGCCGTCCGCATCAGGCACATCGAGCAGGTTCTTGCCGATCAGGGCGGTGGTGGGATGGGCGATGGTGATGCCGTTCAGGTCGCGCATGGCGAGGTAGAGCGTACCCTGATTGAATGCGGGATCTTTGCGGTTGATGCAGGCGATCAGGGCATACTTGCCATGCTCCTGCATATAGCGGGCGCCCTTGACGGCCAGCGCCATCGCGTCGCGCTCGCTGGGCGCGGCCAGTGCCAGCTGGCTAGCGGCAAGCAGGGTGACAAATACAGCACGCATGGTGTCCTCCGACAGCAAAGATGCCATACGATACTGCCCATGCCTCGATGCAATCTTGCGATTAATCAAGCACTTCAGTAATGCAGCTTTTACGGATAGGACGGAGGAAGATTCCGACGCGGCAGCCGGCAAGGCCGGACGGCGCTACAGATGCTGCGATGGCAGACTGCTGCCATCGCAGAGAGAGACTTAGACCAGTTTGGCCGAGTGCTCGCGGGTGGCGTGGAACTTCAGCTTGGGCCAGCGCTCTTCGGTCAGGCGCAGGTTGACGCTGGAGGTAGCCAGATAGGCCATATTACCAGCTGCATCGTAAGCCACATTGTGGCCCAGCGAGTTTTCGAAGTCGGACAGGGCCTTCTTATCGTCGCTGGAAATCCAGCGTGCGCTGCTGATGCTGGTGCCTTCGAACACGGCTTCCACACCGTACTCGTTTTTCAGACGGCTGGCCACCACCTCGAACTGCAGCACACCGACCGCGCCCAGTACCAGCTCGCCGCCCTGCACCGGCTTGAACACCTGTACCGCGCCCTCTTCGCCCAGCTGCTGCAAGCCTTTGTGCAGCTGCTTGATTTTCAGCGGGTTCAGAATGCGCACGGAGCGGAAGAAGTCCGGCGCGAAGTACGGAATGCCGGTAAAGGTCAGCATTTCGCCTTCGGAGAACGAGTCGCCGATCTGCATATTGCCGTGGTTAGGCAGGCCGATAATGTCGCCGGCGTAAGCCTCTTCCACCTGTTCGCGCGAGGATGCCATGAAGGTCACCACCGACGACACCTTGATTTCGCGGCCCAGACGCAGATGCTTGACCTTCATGCCGCGCTCGAAACGGCCCGAGCAGACGCGCAGGAAGGCGATACGGTCGCGGTGCGCCGGATCCATATTGGCCTGGATCTTGAACACGAAGCCGGAGAACGGCGTCTCGGTCGGCGCGACGGCGCGTACCGTGGCATCGCGTGCGCGCGGTGCCGGCGCCCAGTCCACCAGAGCCGACAGAATTTCGCGTACGCCGAAGTTGTTGATGGCGGAGCCGAAGAACACGGGGGTCTGGATACCGGCCAGGAACTGCTCCAGATCGAAGGGATTGGAAGCGCCATGCACGAGTTCTACTTCCATGCGCAGCTGATCCATCTCGAGCGGGAACATCTCCTGCAGGCGCGGGTTATCAATGCCCTTGATGATTTCGAAAGCACCGTCGGCCTTCTCTTCACCGGCCTTGAACAGCATGATCTCGTCGTTGAGCAGGTGGTACACACCGCGGAAGTTCTTGCCCATGCCGATAGGCCAGGTCACGGGCGCGCACTTGATCTTCAGGACCGATTCCAGCTCGTCCAGCAGTTCCAACGGGTCGCGGGTTTCGCGGTCCAGCTTGTTCATGAAGGTGACAATAGGCGTATTGCGCATACGGCAGACGTCGAGCAGCTTGATGGTCTGGGCTTCCACACCTTTGGCCGCATCGATCACCATCAGCGCCGAGTCCACCGCCGTCAGCACGCGGTAGGTATCTTCCGAGAAGTCCTGGTGGCCCGGGGTGTCGAGCAGGTTGACCACGTGATCGCGGAATTCGAACTGCATCACCGAGGAAGCCACGGAAATGCCGCGCTGCTTCTCGATCTCCATCCAGTCCGAGGTGGCGTGGCGGCCGCTCTTGCGGGCCTTGACGGTACCGGCCATCTGGATCGCACCCGAGAACAGCAGCAGCTTTTCGGTCAGCGTGGTCTTACCCGCATCCGGGTGAGAAATAATGCCGAAAGTACGGCGGCGCTGCACTTCGCGGGCGATCAGCGCCGGCGTTTTGGAGCTGGTGACGACCACTTGTTCGTCAGCGGGCTCGGGGCTTACATTTTCGATATCGTTGGACATTTGTACGTAATCTGGTGCGGTTCTGCAAAACCCTCGATTTTACCGGAACTTCGTCCCTATCGGTGATTTGTTTCCCCGCACGGGAGCTGCTGCCCATCCTGCTGGCTGCCGGCTATTCGCCTTTCACCCGGCGCCAGCCGCTGCGGTGGGCATCGGCCGAGATCTGTTCCGACAAGGGCGAAGTCTTGTTGCTGCCGTCAGCCAGCGTGGTCACCATTTTCAACTGGCCATTAGGCAGGCGGATGATGATGAAGCCCACTGCCGCCGAAGTATTCGACAGCGTCAATCCAACCGGATGGCTGCCGATAGCCTGCCCATTGCACACGTTCACCTGATACAGATTGCTGGAGCCGCCCACCGAGCAGGCCGACGAGGACGTGGGCAGATTGGTCACCACATTGGCCACCCCGCTGACGATCTGCGGGTCCAGATTCATCCGCTCGCCTGCATTCAGCGCCCAGTCGAAATACCAGCCATCCTTCTGGGTCAGATCGACCGGATTGCTGGTGATCTGGTAAGTGTTGATATTGCTGCCCGAGCCCAGCGCGCTCAGGGTCTGCTTGACCATGGTGGCGCCACGGATATCGGCTATCGTGCTGCCGCCATCCTTGAGCAGATACAGGCTCTGGATCGAGGTATCCGTGGTATCGGGCACATCAAGCAAACGGCCCGTACCAAACAGCACCACGCGCACGCCGGCCGTGCTGTTGACGGTGACGCCGTTGACTTCCGTCTGCACAGGCACGGCGCACATGGTCACGTCGGGCCGCGTAGTAATCGGCTTGGTTGCGCCGGCATCGCCGAGCAGCTTGACGGTAATTGCGCCGCTCGATGCAGTCAGGTCGAAGCGCCACATCTGGCCCTGATTATCGCCGCCATAGATGTAGTTGACGCGCGGGTCGGCACCGGGATCGGCGCTGATGGCCGAGATCTTGGCCAGTCCCGAAGGCGTGGTGGTATCGCCGGAATTGGTGGTGATCTTGTTGAGCAGCTCGCCCGTATAAGCATCCAGCACATACAGATAGCCTTTGCCATTACCGCTGCCCACACCATCCGAACCCGGCACGTTGTTATAGCCTGAGGTGAGGAATACCACCCAGCGGCCGCTGGCCAGCGTCCCAAACTGGGGATTGCCGAAGCTCAGTCCCAGATCACCATCGCTGAGCGGACAAACCGCAGCGTCGGCGCAGAACTCCCACAGTTGCTTGGGGTTGCTGGTATCGGTGATATCGAGCGCATAGTAGCCGCGCCCGCCCCCGTTCAGCCCCGCCACCAGCACCGTGCGCCAGCTACCGCCCGAGGTCTTGATGTCGGCCACTTCGGGCGAACCGTCGGCCGTGAACTGGTGGTTGGTGCTGTAGATGGTGCTGGCCAGCCCGTACAGCTTCTTCATAGTGGTGCGCGGCACGTAAGCCCACAGCTCGTCACCCGTGGCAGAGTTAAAAGCGTGCAGCATGCCGTCATTGGCAGCCGTGAACACGGCACCGCTGCGGTAGTTGGGGCTGGAGGGATTGCCGTAGTTATCCTTGAAGGTGACGTAGTCGGTATCCGAGTAGTCATTGCGCGGATCGCGCACATAGGCGGGCTTGGACGAAGCAATATCACCCAGCACAATGGGGATAGGGCCGCTGGCGCCAGCCGGCGTGTTGGTGGTCATGCTGTAGGCGCGGAACAGCGTATCGTTGGCGTACTGCTGCTGGCCGCGCAGCCAGTTGACCAGATTGCTGCCGTCATTCACCAGCGCCTTGTCGCTGGCCGACAGCAGCGCGCACTGTGGCAAGGCGCTGCACTTGTTGGCAAACCATGCCGGCGCCGCCCCCTTCATGTTCGCAAAGCGGAATTCGTCCGGCGTACCGCCATAGCTGCCTGCCGTGTTGTACATATAGATGCGGCGCGTATCGCTGCTGGCGCCAACCTTTTTGCCCAGCGTATCGCTGGTAGTCCAGGTGACCGTACTGGAGACACTGCCGTCCGTGCTATCGATCTTGCGGTCGGACAGTTCGCCGAACCATTTTACGGTGGTGAAGGTATCGGAGAAGATATCGTTATCGGTCAGTGTGATGTTGGGCGTGGAGGTTGCCGCAGCCGCCGCAGCACCCACATGCACCTGCATATTCGACAGCGCTTCACTGAGGCCGCTCACCACATCCTTCGGGTCCTGCGCGCTGAAGTATTTACCATGGCCGTTGATGGCGGCATGCCACAGGTCGTCCACCCGCTCCTGCACGGTGCTGGCCGTGTTGGTCGTATCGGGATCGGGCCAGACATAAGCACCATTGCTATTCCACGGACAGCCCGAAGTAGCACCTGTAATCAGCTTGTAGAAATCACCATCGGCCTTGGGTGCGCTATCGTAGTTCGGTTCATAAGTCATCACCCCGTCTACGCCCAGCCCCAGCGTGTAGGTATTCATGTGCAAGTGGGTGTTTTCGCCGGCGGCTGCCGGCACCGAACCGGGCTTGCTCATATCCGGCTCCAGCGAAGGCCGCAGCGATACCGTGCCGGTGCTGGAACCGCCGTTATACCAGTGCAGCGCCACGTCGGAAATCGAAGGCTGAGTCTGGGCGCGCGTATCCACACAGCCGCGCGCCTGGGTGCAGAAACGGGCCACGTTTTCCACGTTGTCGTTATTCGTCACGTTGGCAGTGCTGCTGCCGTTCCAGTAACCATCCGTAGTGAGGATCATGAAATTCTGCTGACACGGGTACTGCACTACTTCCTGTCCGGCCGCATAGTTGTAGGGCGAGAGATTGCCGAACATGCGCCCCACATTGTCCATCGCCGTGCGGATCGGCGTGGAGCCGGAAGTGGTGGTGTTGTACAGCGCCGTGTACCAGCTAGCGCGCGCCGTACCGGCAAAATCGGCCGGCTTCAGATCGATGGCGCCGCCGGCACCGGCATTCGACAGCTTGACGTAACCGACCTTGTAATTCGAAGTGATAGCCGAGAAGGCGATACCGACCGAGGTCTTCATCATTTGCAGCCGGCTCTTGTAGTACACATACCAGTTGGCGAAGTTGGTCATTTCCTCGCTATAGCTACAGCTACTGGCGCCCAGACAGTCGGTGCGGTCGGTACTTTTCGGATAGGTCTGGCCGCTGACGATATTCACCCGCACGAAAGGATTGGGCGCGCCGGAACCGGCCGAGAGCGCGCTGGTGGAGACAGGAACCGCATCGTTTACAGCCGCTACAAAGCCGCTGGTGGCTGAACGGTTCCAACTGATGCTGCCCTGATTGTCCATGGTGAACGCACTGATGCTGGCCGTATTATCCGTCGCGGCCCAGTTGACCAGACAGACGCTGCTACTGGTATAGCCACTCGGGCAGTTGCTGCTGTTGCCCAGATAGGCTTTGATGGTGCCTGCAGTGCCGATGGCACTGACCACGGAACTGGCGATCTGCGCGGGCGTACGGCCTTTGCCCAGACTCAGATAGGCGGGGCTGCTGCCGGACGAAGCGCCGATCAGCGTGGTGCCCGCATAGCTCAGGCTTTTCAGGATGGCGGTCAACGATGACGAAGTGGCCGTGCCGCTGAAAGTGATCACGGCCGCACCGGGTGCATATGGCGTCGTCACAACCGAGGGAGCCGTCACAGCCAGGCCCCAGCCGGCGCGCGAGTTGTCCGTCAGCGGCTGGCAGTTGGCCACGCTGACACTGCCCGTGCAGCTAACCGGCAGCACGGCCACCACATTCTCCGAACTGAGCGTAATACCAAAAGCGGTACACGCGGGCACGCTTGGCTGCCCTGTCGGCGTACGCACGCAGGCGTAATACAGCTTGCTCGAACTGGCGCCCAGATTAACCGAAGTGGCAATGATGTTGGCCGCCAGTGCGCTGGCCATGGTCTGCTGCTTGATCAGGCTATTGGTGCCGGTAGGTGCTGTCACCGTGCCATTGGTAATCGTGGTGGCGCTGTTGACCACCACGCTGGTAATGGTCAGAGAGCTGGCCGTTGCGGAAGCGCCGATGGCGATGGTGCCGTAGGAAGCCACGGCGCCGGTAGGCGTGGAATAGGCCGGATAGATGTAGCTGCCCACGCGCTTGCCCTGGCACTGGGTCAGCAAACGGTCGCTGCACCAGCGCACCTTGACGGGCACAGGATAACCGGCCGGCGCAGTCGCGCCTACGGCCGTCGATTTGCAGGTCTTCATGGTTTCATCCGTGCAGAACTGCCCTACGCCTATGGTGTAGTAATACGGCCCCGTGGTAATCGCTGTCGCCGTCTGGTAGGTCGCGTCGGGATAGGTGTAGCTCGAAGTGTTGAACTGGCAGCTGCCGCCCGAGCACCATTTCAGGTCGGGGAAGCCGGTCACCAGATTGATGTTCGAGGTGACGATGTTACCGGCCATATCGTTCTTGCGCGCACCGAAGCCGTCGCCCGTGACCGAAGTCCAGTTGCTGGTATTGGTGGCATTCTGCTCGGGGTAGTAGCTGCCGTCGGCCTTGACCGGTACCACATAGCGGATGGCCGGATTGTAGTACTGCTTGTTGAAGTCCGGGCTCATGAACGGCGGGTGGCCCACGGCGCAAGCCGTCACGCCGGCCTGCAGCGTGGCAGCGCTGCGGCAGAGATTATCGTTGACGTAGTCCGGCGTGTAAGTCTGGTCCATCGAACCGGAGTTATCGAACAGCAGCATCAGATTGGGCTTGACGGTGCCCGTGCCGGAGATGTTCAGCAACGGCACTTGCGCAATCTGGGTCAGGCCGGCCTGTGCCAGCGGCGCGACGCCACATAAGGCAGCCAGCGACAGGAAAGTGGTGAACGCTAAGCGCAGCTTGTTCATGATGTGATCCATCCAGAGTACAGGGCCTTAAGGCCCTTTCATGATGACGCCCTGCGTCACCACATTGCCACCGCGCGCACCGGCGATGCGCGCTGTAACCACGTAGTGGAGCTGGGGCTGGTCAAGGTAATTCGGGCTATCCGAACGGCCGCTGCGGCCGTAAGGCTGGCTGGTCTTGGAATTCGGCCGCGCCGAAGTGAGCTGGCAGCGGTTGTTGACGGCATTGTAAGGGCCGGCGAAATCGCACAGACGGTGGATCACGTATTCCACCCGGTTACCCGACGCATCGGGCGGCAGCGTCACCGAGCCTAGCCAGAAGGCCGGCGTGCTGACGGTCCAGGTGGGCGCCATGGTGGCCACATAGCCGGCTGCCGCCTGGTTCGATTCCAGCAGTGCATTGTTGGGGATATCGCGCAGATAGGCAAACGCCGTATGCACACCCAGATCGGCCGCCTTGCTGAGCGCCGCCTCGTAGGCCAGATTCGAGGTGGTCAGCGTGGTCGACGTGCTGGACTTGAGCAGATAGA
Organism: Pseudoduganella danionis; assembly: GCF_009720775.1. GTDB lineage: Bacteria > Pseudomonadota > Gammaproteobacteria > Burkholderiales > Burkholderiaceae_D > Rugamonas > Rugamonas danionis. The sequence continues at coordinate 552,693 of NZ_WNKW01000003.1, read as the reverse complement.
TGCTACTGACCAGCATCACGGTCAGCATGATCAGCATGATGGGCAGCGCTATGCCGCGCTGCAGGCGACGCTTGTGCATCATGGCCTCCATTGCGCGTTACGGATAGGGACGATGTTTTCGAACACGCGGTAGCGATAGCACTGCCACGCCAGCGTATCGCCCGCCACGGCCACATTCACCTGCATGGGCACGGCCTCCACCGTGGCCGGTGCCGCACTGGCAAACACGGTCGGCAGTTCCGTCGTGGCCGTGCACTGGCCTTTGCTATCGGGCTTTTCCACCGTCTTGCTGCGTGCCACCACGGCCAGCCGCACGGCAGCGATGCGCTGGTAGTCGCCGGGGCTGCCCACCACGCCATCGCCATCGGCATCAATCATGGTGGCACTCCAAGCCGTGATCTGCATGCCGTTGCCAGTGGGGTTGGGGTCGTAGGTGCCGGCCACTACGCGCGTATCGAAGCCGTACTGGCCCTTGATGCTGACCACATTGTCGGTGACCGACACGCCGGCGCGCTCGGCGCCGGGCAGTTCGGCGGCACGCAGCAGCAGCACGCCGTTGGCCACCGACCAGGTATGGAAATGCAACTGGGTGGCCGGCCCCAGATTGTAGATATAGCTGACGTTCTGGCGATAGACATTGGCCAGCCCGCCCGCCGGATTGAAACGGAAACCGGTGCCGGCATTGAACAGCAGCGTGTTGGCCGGCGCTGCGCCGAGGCCGGACAGTTGCACCAGCGAGCACTGCACGCTGCCCTGCGCCAGCGGTGCGATCACCATCACATCGCCGATCTGGAAGGTGTAGGGGTTGCGGCTATCAATGGTGAACTGGGCGCCGCCCAGATAATCCGCAAACAGCCGCGCCGAACCATTACCGCTTTGAGAAGTACCGCTATTAAACGCAATCACGTCAGGGTTGCTACCGTTGGACTGGATCAGCACGGCCGTGAGCGGCGTGATGTTGACACCGCCGCGTACTGCCGTGGGCAACACATAGCCGCTCGCATCGGTCAGCACCGTATCGCAGCCGGCCAGCATGGGATCATTGATGCCCCAGCCCGATTCGCCGGCATCGTTACTCAGCGAATACAGCGCCAGCATGCCATTCTGCATGCTGTCGGAGCCGCCTACGGCAGCGTCCTTGTTCAATTCGCCGCTGATGATCAGGCGCGTGGCGAACAGCAGCGCCAGCATGCCGATTACCACGCTGACCATCAGTTCGACCAGCGAGAAACCGCCGTGCCGCATGCTTGTCTTGGACTGGGTCATATCAGTTCGCAATATAGGAAGTCACCTGATGCTGATTCATATCGTCGCCGGCCTTGCGCTTCCAGCGGATGGAAATATCCACCCGCACACGGCGCGCTTCCGGCGTCACCTGCACGGCCAGCAGTGCATCCGGGATGTACTGGCGCGTTTCGTCCACCCAGGGCTGCAGCGCCTCGGTAGGGGCCTCGCCCTCCTCCACACCGTAATTGAGCACATTGGCCACGTCCGCATTCATCACACCGAGCAGCTTCTCGCCAGCCATGGTGGCTTCGGCACGCTGGCTGGCATCGGACAGGGCCGAATAGGCGCGCGCCTGCAAGCCTATGGTGCCCAGCAAGCCTATGCCGAGGATCAGGATGGCCAGCATGGCTTCCAGCAGCGCGATACCGCGCTGGATGCGCTCTTGCGGGCGCCGATGTAATGGGGTCAGTTGCGGTTTCATGGCGGACAGGCTCGCGTATCAGAGGCCGGCACATCGGGCTGGCATTTGGTGGCCATACCGGCCAGCGTGACCACCAGCGCCACGCTGGGCACCTCGCCGTGGAAGCGGCTGGACGGATCAAGCTGCAGCCGGGTCAGGCGTTCAGCAAAGCGGGTATCCACCCAGCCCATGGGGGTGAAATACACTTGCGAACTGCCTTCCGGCACGGTACTTGGCAACAAGACTTCGGAATTCGGCAGCGCATCCGCCACCCGCAGCACGGACTTGAAGCCGGCCACGCCTTCCGGATCATTGGCGGCGGCCGCGGCCACGGTAGACCAGCCACCCTCGGCCGCGCCGCACTGGGTATTGGCCGAGACAAAGCACAGATCGACCTGCCAGTTCATCTGGCCCGTGTTCACATTCGGCGTCAGACTGATCCGGCTGAAGGTGTTGTGCAGCACGGCCTGACGGCGTGCCATGCTAAAGCCTTCTGCATAGAACTCGCTGGCGCTGCGGGCCCGGTTGGCCAGCAGCCAGTTGCTGGCATTGGGCAGGCCGATGGCCAGCATGAAACCGAAGATGGTCAGCGTAATCAGCAGTTCGAGCAGGGTCAGCCCGCGCATGCGGGCCAGCGGCGGCCGCAGCGGCATTAGTTGGAACATGCTCCACCTTTGTGGTCCACCCAGCACGAGGCACTGGTGCCCCAGCCGGTCGGGCTGCCCGTGGTGGCATGGGTGCCATTCTGGTCTATGGTGTAGATAAAGCCGGCCATCTTGCCGCTGCCGGTGGCCGTGATGGTGTAGGTCGAGGCGGTGGCCGTGGTCAGCGCATAGCTGAAGTTGGCCGTGCCGGCCGGGAAAGCTGCGGCAGCGTCGAAGCCCGCATAGCTGCGGTTATTCGCCCAGTACTGCTCGGCTGCGGGCTGGGCCCCGCCCAGCGCCGTGAAAGCTTCACTCAGACGGCCGCGGATCACGTATTCCGTGTAGGACGGGATGGCAAAGGCCATCAGTATTCCGACGATGGCCACGGCGACCATAATCTCGATCAGGGTAAAGCCGCGCTGGCTGGTTTTCATGGCTTGCTCCTGTTATCAATGTGCACGTTTAATAGTGTAGCCGAGCAAGCTTGCATTTCCCTGAGGAAATGCTGACAAACTGCTGACAATTGCACGAAAGAATTAAAAATCAGGGAAAAATGATGGAAAAACGGGCACCCTGCCCCGTGCTGGCGTCGCCGATACGGCATTCGGCACCGTGGACGGTGGCAATATCGCGCACGATGGCGAGGCCCAGTCCGCTGCCGCTGCTGCGGTCATCGAGCCGCACGAAACGGCTGAACACTTGTTCGCGCCGCTCGGGCGGAATGCCGGGGCCGCTGTCCTCGACCACCAGCATGCCGCCGCTGCTTCGGCCAGGCTGGCCAGCCTGCGGCACGCAGCTCACCGTCACGCTGCCACCGGGCGGCGTGTAGCGGATCGCGTTATCGATCAGATTGTCGATCAGGTCGCGCAGCAGAAAGCGGTCGCCCTGCACTATCAGGGGCTGCAGCTCAAAGCCGAGGTCGATCTGCTTGCGGCTGGCCAGTTCGACGAATAGCTGCACCGATTGCTCGATCAGGCTGTGCAATGCCACTGGCTCGAGCCGGGTTTTCTCGAAGTGTTCGGGCTCGGCGCGGGCCAGTGCCAGCAACTGGTTGGTCTGGCGTATCATGCGCTCGGTCGTGGCCAGCATCAACTGGACCGACTGGGCGGACTCCGCCTCGCTCTGACGCGCGCCCAGCCATTCCAGCTGGGTTTTCAGGCCGGCCAGCGGCGTGCGCAACTGGTGTGCCACATTGGCCAGAAACTGCTGGCGTGCCTGCGCGCCCGCGCCCACTTTTTCCAGCAGACCGTTAAAAGCATGGACTACCGGCTCCAGTTCATGGGGTAGATCGGCCAGCGCCAGCGGCGCCAACTGGTCGCCCTCGCGCCGGTTCAGGTCCGTGCGCAAACGCTGCAGCGGCAGCAAGCCGTTGCTGACCCCGAACCACACCAGACCGATACTGGCGGCGGCAAACAGTCCTTCCAGCAACAGCAGCGCGCGCAAGGTGGCTTGCTGGATCTGCTGGCGCTGGCGCAGCGTTCTGGCCACCACGATACGGGCCCGGCTGGCCGGCGCCTTGTCTGCGCGCGCCGGCAGCGACCATGGCAGCACCAGTATCCGCACCGCCTGCTGCTGGCGCACACCATCGTAGAGCTGCTGGCCATTGCTGGCCGCCCCGGGTGCCGGCAGCGGCAGATCGCGGTCGCCGGCGATCTGCCGGCCCGCGCCGTCGTACACGGCAAAATACAGACTATCGCTATCATCGCTGCGCAGTACGGCTTCGGCCAGTGCAGGCAAGTCGAGCTGCAGCTGCCCGCCGCCATCGCTCAGGCGGGCACCCAGACTGGCCGCTGCCTCGGCCAGGCTCTGGTCAAACGCTAACTGGGCCGGGGTCCACGCCAGCATGTAGACCAGTCCGCCGCCAGCCAGATTGATCAGCAATATGGGCGCTATCAGCCACTTGAGCAGGCGCAGGCGTATGCTGCTCATGGCGCGGGCGCTACGGCTTCCAGCATGTAGCCGAAGCCCCGTATGGTGCGCAGCGTGACACCGGCATCAGCAATTTTCAGGCGCACGCGCGAGACATACACTTCCACCGCATTCAGCGTCAGCTCATCGCCCCAGGGTGCGATAGCGTCAATGATCTGCTGCTTGGATACCACCTTGCCGGCCTGCTGCAGCAGGAATTCCAGCACGGCCCATTCGCGCGCCGACAGTTCGATCAGCTTCTCGCCCACTCTGGCCCGCTTGGCATCTAGATCGAGCGCCAGCCCGCCCAGTGCCAGCAGGCTGGGCTTGGGCGCATTGCGTCTGACCAGTGCACGTAGGCGTGCCACCAGTTCGGCCGTAGCGAAAGGCTTGACCAGATAATCGTCGGCGCCCAGTTCCAGTCCGCGTACCCGGTCCGCAATGGCATCGCGCGCCGTCAGCAGCAGCACGGGCAGCGCACTGCCGCGCGCACGCAGGCGCCGCACCAGCTCGAAGCCATCGACTGCGGGCAGGCCGATATCGAGCACCACCACATCCAGCGTGTCCGCATACTGCAGGCGCAGGTCGGCCTGGCTGCCATCGGCCAGCAGCTCCACCGTCATGCCGTGCTCGCCCAGCACGCGGCGCAAACCATCGGCCAGAACCGCATCGTCTTCGACTACCAGTACCTGCATGGTGCATGCCTATCTATGGGAATGGCTGCATTATGCACTTGCCCGCAGGCTAAGCCTAGTGCGTAGCCGCCACAGCACGGGCCCACCCATTTTGTAGGATCAGGACTACAAAGCCGCGCCGCACCGGACTACAAGCCAGCGTCTGCTGCGCTTATGTTCGTTACTTCGCCCCCGCCTTACAGTAGTGACAACACCGAAGCGCAGCGACGGTGTTATTTGAGTAGCCAGACTGTGAGGAACAAGATGAACAATACCCAACTCAGCCCATCGCCTAAAACACGCGGTTACGGCGCCACAGCCCGACCACCATTGCCGTTTTCCATCAGCCCTAGCGGCGCGCGCCAGAACGAATTGCTGGCCGCCCTGCCCGAACATGAACTGGCCGCCCTGTTACCGGAACTGGAACTGGTGACTCTGCCCGTGGGCAAAGAATTATTCGAATGCGGCGCCTGCATGGAGTATGTGTACTTTCCCACCAGCGCCATTATTTCGCTGCTGTATGTGATGGAAAACGGGGCAACCACCGAGATTGCCGTTGCAGGCCGCGAAGGCGTGGTCGGCGTATCCCTGTTTGCGGGCGAACGCGCCATGTGCAGCGCCATGGTGCAATCGGCCGGCTACGGCTACCGCATGCATGCGCGCCATCTGCGCGCCGCCTTCCATCTAGGTGGCGCCTTGCCCGCACTGCTCATGCGCTACAACACGGCCCTATTCGCCCAGATGGCGCAGAATGCCGTGGGCGGCCGCCACAGTTCTATCGAACAAAAGCTGTGCCGCTGGCTGCTCGAGCGGCTCGATCGCTCCCACGATAACGTGCTTAAAGTCACGCAGGAAATGATTGCCATCATGCTCGGCGTGCGGCGCGAAAGTATCACGGCCGCTGCCGGCAAATTGCAGGAGGAAGGGTTGATCGCCTACCGTCGTGGCACCATCACCGTATTGGATCGCTCAGGTTTGGAGCAATATGCGGGGGAGTGCTACAAGGTGGCGAAGACGGAATATGACCGTCTGCTGGAGGATGTAGCGCACTATTGAGTACGGCACTGAGGGCGGGCGGCAGCTTGCTACTGGCCTCGCCCCCAGTTTCGCTGGCTAGCGGTGGTGCAGACGCAGCGGGCAGTGCATTCGGCTGAGGCAAGGGAATGTTCACTTCGATGCAAGTGCCCTTGTCATTACGGCCACGCCGTATGCTCATGCTGCCACCGAGCAGCAGCGCGCGCTCGCGCATGCCGAGCAGGCCATGCGACATGGGTTTGGCGATGTTGGCAGCCGCAATGCCTACCCCATCATCGATGATGCGCAATATGAGTCCGTGCTGGTCACGCAGCAGCGTGACCGACACCTGACTCGCGTGGGCGTATTTACGGATATTGGTCAGTGCTTCCTGCACGATGCGGAACAGGGCGATCGAAAGTTCGCCCGAACGGCGTGCAGTCTTTTCTATGCCTGGCGCCACATCACAGTCGCAGCGCACTTGCGCCAGCCGGCTGAATTCCTGGCAATAGCTTTCAATGGCCGCACACAGACCCAGATTATCGAGCAGGCTGGGGCGCAGATTTTCGACGATGCGGCGTTTCATTTCCACGGTTTCCACCAGCGTAGCCCGGGCACGCTTGAGCTGTGCGGCCAGCTCCGGTTCGCGCTGTTGCAACTGCTGGGCAACGGCCGCAATATCCATGCTGATCGAAGTCAGATTGGCCCCCATTTCATCATGCAGCTCACGCGAGAGACGGATTTTTTCCTCTTCGCTAATGCTGATCAGGTGGCGTGACAGCAGCGATAGCTGTTCAGTACGCTGCTGCACCTGCGATTCCAGCGTCTCGTTGGCGCTCTGCAGCGCATGCTCGACTTGCGCGCGGTTGGCAAAACTGCGCCGCACCAGCTGGTAGAACATCACCAGCACAAATATCGCCAGCGCATTGATGCTCATGCCCAGCAAAATGGCTTTCAGGTATTCCTGATAGAAGGCGGCACTGCGGTGCGCCATAGTCTCGTTCTGTTCCTGCTCCATGATCACCACCTGCAGGCGGATCTCATCCATGTTCACGCGTCGTTCGCTGAGCTTGGCAATCTTGACGATTTCGGACAGGCCGCCATCACGGTACACATCGACGGCCTGGCCCATCAGGCGCAGCCGGCGCCGCACCAGTGTATGTAGCTGGGACAGATTACGCAGCTGCGAAGGATTATCGGCCAGCAAGGTTTCCAGTTCCTTGAATTCGGCCTCCGTCTCGGCGGATGCGGACGTGGTGGCGCGCAGCGTCTCTTCGCGGCCATTGAGGAAGTAGCCGCGCATGCTGCTTTCCGCTTCCAGTACCAGCACGTTCAGATACTGCAAACGGTCAGCCACGCGGGCCGACTGGGCCAGCGATTGCTGGGCGCCCCGTAAAGACTTCAGATTGTGGAACAGGCTGAAGCCATTAACGATCAGCAGCAGTGCGCAGGTCACGCACAGGACGGTCTTATACAGGGGCAGACGGTGTTGCGGTGCCGGTTCTACAGTGAAATGCATCCTGAGGGGTTTCCTTCATGGTAGTTTACGCCGGCCGGAGTAGGCGCATTATAGCCCCGTGAAAGAATGGCTGCGCTGGCGCCACAGTTCAACCGTGCGCACCGCTCTGCCATCGGCTTATTCCAGCAGATTATTCTTCATGGCGTAATAGGTCAGGTCGGAATTCGATTGCATGCCCATTTTTTCCATCACGCGGGTACGGTAGGTGCTGACCGTCTTGATGCTGAGCGACAGCGCCACGCCGATATCGGACACGGTTTCGCCGCGGGCCAGACGCAGAAACACCTGGAATTCGCGGTCCGACAGCTCCATGTGCAGCGCCGTATTGGGATCGCGGTCCAGCGTCTGGGCCAGCAGTTCGCCCACGGTGGCATTGACGTAGCGCCGGCCCTGAAACACGGTGCGCACCGCCGTCATCAGCTCGTCGGCCTCGCACTCCTTGTTCAGGTAGCCGTTAGCGCCCATCTTGAACAGGTTCACGGCGTACTGCTGGGCCGGATAGCCGGACAGGATCAGCACGGGCAGATCGGGCTGGCCCTGACGTATGGTGCGCAAGGTGTCGATACCGCTCTGATCGGGCATGGCGATATCGAGCATCAGCACATCGCACACTTCGCGACGAGCGATATCGAGCGCTTCACGGCCGGTTCCGGCCTCGGCCACCACTTCGAATTCGTCGGTGGCAGAAAAAATCTGTTTGAATCCTGCGCGGACTATTTGATGATCGTCGCAAATGGCAACGCGTATCATGCATCCTCCTGTCTGGCCGGCCTGCGGCATAGACTCTACCGGACTGAAAGTTCCAGTATTCAGCGTCGCTGATTTTTAGTCAATGTTGAGAGTATAGCAGCTACGCGGCGGGATGCCGCGTACCGCTGGCGAGCAGCTAACGGGAGCAGCTCAATCGAGTTTGAGCAACTCGAGTATGGCCTGCAGTTCGCGCCGTATCAGGCTGCGATCTAGCGGCGCCGCTTCCTCCGGCATGGCCGGCTCGTAAGCACCTTCTTGGCTATGCGCCACATGGTGTTCGCCACGGCTATCGAGCTTGTTGCGCGCGCCGCTGATGGTAAAGCCCTGTTCGTACAGCAGTTCGCGGATACGGCGGATCAGCAGCACTTCATGGTGCTGGTAGTAACGCCGGTTGCCGCGCCGTTTGACCGGTTTGAGCTGCGTGAACTCCTGCTCCCAGTAACGCAGTACATGGGGCTTCACCCCGCACAACTCGCTTACTTCACCGATGGTGAAATAGCGCTTGGCCGGTATCGGCGGCAGCGGGGCAGCGTCGGTCTTGGCAGCGCGGTCATTCATCACGACTTAGCTCCCGTTCAGGCGACACGTGCCGCCGGATTGCTCTCTTCCACCATGCCTTTGAGCTTCTGGCTGGCGTGGAAAGTCACGACGCGCCGCGCCGTGATAGGAATTTCTTCGCCCGTCTTGGGGTTACGGCCCGGACGCTGCGGCTTGTCACGCAACTGGAAGTTACCAAAACCGGACAGCTTCACCGCTTCACCACGTTCGAGCGCATTGCGGATCTCGTCAAAGAAGGTCTCCACCATGTCTTTGGCTTCACGCTTGTTCAAGCCCACCTGTTCGAACAGCAGTTCGGCCAGTTCCGCCTTGGTCAGCGTCGGCAAATCTTTTTCAGCATCCTGACGTACTTTGGCAACCTGCATGGCGCGATGCAGATCGGCAGCCAGCGCGGACTGCAGTACGGCGGAATCGACGTCGTTGTTATTAATTTTACTGCCCTGCCTTCTCTAATAACGAATGAGTCCGGCATTAGCCGGACTCCCGAGTATACAAAACGCTCAGTGATGCGCCCGTATCAGGTGCGCAGACGTGCGCCATGTTTCTGCTTGGCGGCGTCGCCCAGCGCCGTCATAACGGCCTCGACCACGTCATCCTGCAGCGTGTTTTGAGTATCTTGCAAGCTAAAGCGGAAAGCAAGCGATTTTTCGTCCGCTTCCAGCCCTTTACCACGATATTCATCAAACAAAACAATGGCTTGCACAATCTTTCCGTGTGGACTTGTTGCCAAAACATCATTGAAGGCATCCTGCAGATCCTGTGCCGGAACGTCCTGTTTGACCACCACGGCCAGATCGCGCGTGGCGCCAGGGAACTTGGAAATTTCCGCGTACACCGGCAGATTGCGTTGCTGCAGCGCCTCAGCGTCGACTTCGAACACTACGGGTGCTTGCGGCAGCTCATATTTCTGCAGCCAGCGCGGGTGCAGTTCGCCGATGAAGCCGATGACTTTGCCATCCAGCAACACATTGGCCGAGCGGCCCGGATGCAGGGCCGGATGTTCGGCTTTGACGAAGCGCAGCGTCAGCGGCGCAAACAGATGCTCGAGATCGGCTTTCAGGTCAAAGAAATCGACATGGCGGTTTTCCAAACCCCACTGCTCGTCGGCCACGTGGCCATAAGCCATGGCAGCGACGCGTTTAGGCTGGTGGTAACCGGCCACGGTCAGCGCGCCATCGCTCACGCTGTCGTCGCGCAGGTAGATGGCACCCACTTCAAACAGACGCACACGGTTGGTCTTGCGGTTCAGGTTGTAGCGCACATTGCTGACCAGACTGCCGATCAGATTGGTACGCATCACGCTCATCTGGCTGGCGATCGGGTTCTGCAGACGGATAGGCTGATCATTGCCGGCAAAATCCTGCTCCCATGCCGCTTCCACGAAGCTCATGTTGACCACTTCCTGGAAGCCCAGATCGGCCAGTTGATGACGCACGGCGAACAGCGAACGCGTGTTTTCCGGCGCGATGATCATGGTGTTGGCCGCCACTGGCGCCACTGCAGGAATATTCTCGAAACCATACACGCGTGCCACTTCTTCGATCAGATCTTCTTCGATCTCGATGTCGAAACGGTAGCTAGGCGCCGTCACGGAGAACACGCCATGGTCGTTGCTGCCGTCGGCAGCTGCTGCCAGCGAGAACGGCAGACCCAGGCGGGTGAAGATATCCGCCACCATCTGGTCGTTGACGGCCACGCCGATCACCTTGCGCGCGCGCGCCGTGCGCATCTGCACGGGCTTGGCGGCTGGCACGTTGACGATCTGGTCGTCCACCGGACCCACTTGCGTGGTCGGGGTGCCGCAGATTTCGATCAGCAGCGAAGTAATGCGCTCGATGTGTTCTACCGTCGTCGCATGGTCCACGCCACGCTCAAAACGGTGTGCTGCATCGGTCGAGAAGTTGTACTTGCGCGCACGGCCCTGTATCGCGTTAGGCCACCAGAAGGCCGCTTCCAGATAGATCGATTCGGTTTCTAGCGAGACAGCCGTCGCGTCGCCGCCCATGATGCCGGCCAGCGATTCGATTTCCTTGTCGTCGGCGATCACGCCCACCCATTCATCGATGTTGATGGTGTTACCGTTCAACAGCTTGAGGGTTTCACCAGCCTTGCCCCAGCGTACATTCAAGCCGCCGTGGATTTTGGCCAGATCGAATACGTGGGTAGGACGACCCAGTTCCAGCATGACATAGTTGGAAATATCCACCAGTGCCGAAACGGAGCGCTGGCCGCTGCGCTCGAGGCGCTGCTTCATCCACGCTGGCGTAGCGGCCTTGGCGTTCAGATTGCGGATCACGCGACCCGAGAAACGGCCGCACAGATCCGGTGCCGAGATTTTCACTGGCAGCACTTCGGCACTGTTGACTGCGACAGGACGGAAAGTCGGTGCCTGCAGCGGCACGCCCGTCAGGGCCGACACTTCGCGCGCCACACCCAGTACCGACAGGCAGTCCGCCTTGTTCGGGGTCAGCTTGATGGTGAACTTCAGATCGTTGAGTGCGTAGTAGTCGCGGAAGTTCTTGCCGACCGGCGCATCGTCCGGCAGTTCCAGCAGACCACTGCCCTCTTCCGACAGCTTGAGCTCCTTGGCCGAGCACAGCATGCCTTGCGATTCCACACCGCGCAACTGGCCTACCTTGATTTCGAATGGCTTGCCATCGGCGCCCGGTGGCAGCACGGCACCGGCCATGGCGCACACTACTTTCAGGCCCGGACGCACGTTCGGCGCGCCGCACACGATGTTGAGCAGCGTGCCCGTGCCCACGTCCACCTGACACACGTTCAGACGGTCGGCATTCGGGTGCTTGGCCATTTCGCGCACGTGACCGACCACCACATTGGAAAACGGTGGCGCCACCGCTTCGACTTCTTCCACTTCCAGACCGGACATGGTCAGCATGTGGGCCAGTTCGTCCGAAGTCATCTTCGGATCGACCATGGTACGGAGCCAGTTTTCAGAGAATTGCATAATCAAGCCTTCAAAGAGAGTCCGACGGGAGCGCAGCCAGCAAACAGGGGCGCGCTCGACCGACTTGAGGATTTAGTTGAACTGCTTCAGGAAGCGCAGATCGCCTTCGTAGAACAGACGCAGATCGTTCACGCCGTAACGCAGCATGGTCAGACGTTCCAGACCGGAGCCGAAAGCGAAGCCTATGTATTTTTCCGGGTCCAGACCAAAATTGCGCACCACCGATGGGTGCACCTGACCCGAGCCGGAAATTTCCAGCCAGCGGCCTTTGAGCGGACCGGAACCGAAAGCGATGTCGATCTCGGCCGAAGGTTCGGTGAACGGGAAGTACGAAGGACGGAAGCGCACTTGCAGATCGTCCGTCTCGAAGAAGGCTTTGACGAAGTTCAGGTACACGCCCTTCAGATCGGCAAAGCTGATGTTCTCGGCAATCCACAGACCTTCGACCTGATGGAACATCGGCGAGTGGGTGGCATCGCTATCGACACGGTAAGTACGGCCCGGTGCGATCACCTTGATCGGAGGCGTATGGCTACGCGCATAACGCACCTGCATAGGGCTGGTGTGGGTACGCAGCAGCAGCGGCTTGCCGGTCGTGTCATTGCCTTCGATGTAGAAGGTATCCTGCATGGAACGGGCTGGATGGTTTTCCGGGCTGTTCAGCGCCGTGAAGTTGGTCCAGTCGTTTTCGATTTCGGGGCCGTCGGCCACTTCGAAACCGATGGAACGGAAGATCGCTTCGACGCGCTCCCAGGTGCGCATCACCGGATGCAGACCACCGCCGGCGCGGCCGCGGCCTGGCAGGGAAACGTCGATCGCCTCGGCGTTGAGGCGCGCTTGCATCTGGGCTTCGGCCAGCGCGTCGCGCCGGGCCGTCAGCGCCGCTTCGATCTGCCCTTTGGCAGCGTTGATCAGGGCGCCCTGCGCCTTGCGTGCTTCAGGGTCGAGCTTGCCCAACCCTTTCATCAATTCGGTAATCTGGCCAGTCTTGCCCAGATATTTGGCTTTAGCATTTTCCAGTGCGGCGGCGTCATCTTGCGCGGCCATGAAATCCTGCACTGCTGAGGCGACGAGTTGTTCCAGGGAGTCCATGCGTTTTTCTTATCCTCAATCAAAAACGGGGCACAGGTATCTCACCTTGCCCCGTTCTCTCGGCTGCCGCGTTGCCGCAGCAGCTAGTTTAAATCAATGCGTATTAGGCAGCGATTTTAGCTTTCACAGCGTTGACAATCGCAGCGAATGCTGGCTTGTCCATCACTGCCATATCGGCCAGGACTTTACGGTCCAGTTCGATCGAAGCTTTCTTCAGACCGTTCATGAATACGCTGTAGGTAACGCCATGCTCACGGGAAGCAGCGTTAATACGGGCGATCCACAGACGACGGAAGACGCGCTTCTTGTTACGACGGTCACGGTAAGCGTACTGGCCAGCGCGCATAACTGCTTGCTTGGCAATACGATATACCTTGCTACGACGACCGCGGTAGCCTTTGGCCAGGTTCAGTACTTTTTTATGACGGGCACGAGCTGTAACCCCACGTTTTACTCTAGGCATAGTAACTCCTTAACAGTGTGAGATTAAGCGGATGGCATCATACGCAGTACGGACGTTACATCCGAAGCGTTGATGTTGCGAGTGCCGCGCAGTTGACGTTTGTTTTTGGTGGTTTTTTTGGTCAGGATGTGGCGTTTGAAAGCCATACCCGATTTAACAGTACCACCTGGACGCACGCGAAAACGTTTTTTCGCGGAGCTTTTGGTTTTCATTTTTGGCATAGTAATCTACCCCTTCGGGTAGCTCCATATCAAACAGGATTGCAGGTGGTAACTACGTTACGCTTAGATGCCTGCTTTCACTTGTTTTTGCAGCAGATGCGAGTCCACTACATTTACTACAGCCGGACATTATAGACCAGTTATAGCAATAGCGCAGCAAAAAATTCGGGGCTGGAGCAAGTTTTCTAAAAAACCTGCTCCAGCCCCGCCTTTGCTTTCAGCCTGAGGGCTTACTTTTTCTTCTTAGGTGCCAGCACCATAATCATCTGACGGCCTTCCATTTTCGGGAACTGCTCGACCTGACCATGCGGCTCCAGATCAGCTTTCAGACGTTCCAGCATACGGAAGCCAATATCCTGGTGCGCCATTTCACGACCGCGGAAGCGCAGCGTGATCTTGGTCTTGTCGCCATCTTCGAGGAACTTGATCAGATTGCGCAGCTTGATATTGTAGTCGCCGTCATCAGTACCCGGACGGAATTTGACTTCCTTCACGGAGATGACTTTCTGCTTCAATTTCGCTTCGTGAGCCTTCTTCTGCTCCGAATACTTGAACTTGCCGTAGTCCATCAAACGGCAAACCGGCGGGACCGCAGTAGGTGCGATCTCGACCAGGTCGACGTTTGCCTCTTCCGCCAGGCGGAAGGCTTCGGCCAGACTCACGATACCGAGCGGCTCGTTATCGACCCCGGTTAAACGCATTTCAGGGTGAGTGATTTCGCCATTGATGCGATGCGACTTGTCAGTAGCTATGGTGATTCCTTTTAATGTCTGATGAAATGCTGCGCGCTTAGGCCTTGTTGGCGACGTCTTGCTGGAGTCGCTCGATCAGGGCTTCGACGGACATGACGCCCAGATCGACATTACCCCGTGCCCGCACAGCTACGGTATTAGCGTCCCGTTCTTTGTCGCCTACAACCAGAATGTAAGGCAGTTTTTGGACGGAATGTTCGCGTATTTTATAGGTAATTTTCTCGTTGCGCAAATCGGTCTGCACGCGGAACCCGCACCGGCGCAGCTTTTCAGCCACTTGTGCCACATATTCGGCCTGCGCATCGGAGATGTTCAGCACCGAAACTTGAACTGGCGACAGCCAGGTTGGCAGCGCGCCCGCATAGTTTTCGATCAGGATGCCAATGAAGCGCTCCATCGAGCCGACGATCGCACGGTGCAGCATGACCGGCACCTGACGGCTGTTGTCGGCGGCCACATATTCGGCACCCAGACGCTCAGGCATGAAGAAGTCCACCTGCATCGTGCCCACCTGCCATGGACGGCCCAGCGAATCCTTCAGGTGGTACTCGATCTTGGGACCGTAGAACGCCCCCTCGCCCGGCAGCTCGGTCCACGTCACGCCACAAGCGCGCAGGCCGGAGCGCAGCGCTTCTTCCGCTTCGTTCCAGATTTCGTCGGTACCGATACGGTTATCGGGACGCAGAGCCAGCTTGACTTCGATGTTGTTGAAGTCGAAGTCCTTGTAGACTTCCATGGCCTGCGTGTGGAAAGCTACCACTTCCGGCTCGATCTGCTCTTCGGTACAGAAGATGTGACCGTCATCCTGGGTGAAGCCGCGCACGCGCATGATGCCGTGCAGCGCGCCCGAAGGCTCGTTGCGGTGGCACTGGCCGAACTCGCCGTAGCGCAGTGGCAGATCGCGGTACGAGCGCATATTGCTGTTGAAGATCTGCACGTGACCCGGGCAATTCATAGGCTTGAGTGCGTAGGAACGGTTTTCCGATTCCGTCACGAACATGTTTTCGCGGTAGTTATCCCAGTGGCCGGTCTTGCCCCACAGGCTGGAATCGAGAATCTGCGGCGCTTTGACTTCCTGATAGCCGTTCACCTGATACTTGTTGCGCATGTACTGTTCCACCTGCTGCCAGATGGTCCAGCCTTTCGGATGCCAGAACACCAGACCCGGCGCTTCATCCTGGAAGTGGAAGAAGTCGAGCTGCTTGCCCAGTTTGCGGTGGTCGCGTTTTTCCGCTTCTTCTAGCTGGAACAGGTATTGTTCCTGATCTTCTTTCTTGGTCCATGCCGTGCCGTAGACACGCTGCAGCATTTCATTCTTGCTGTCGCCGCGCCAGTAGGCACCGGCCAGCTTCATCAGCTTGAACACTTTGAGCTTGCCCGTCGATGGCACGTGCGGGCCGCGGCACAGGTCGGTGAAATTGCCTTCCGTGTACAGCGACACATCCTGATCAGCCGGAATCGATGCGATGATCTCGGCCTTGTAGGCTTCGCCAATGGATTTAAAGTAAGCCACAGCTTCGTCGCGTGGCAGCACTTTGCGGGTGACTGGCTCGTCTTTCTTGGCCAGTTCCGTCATTTTCTTTTCGATCGCCACCAGATCGTCCGGCGTGAACGGGCGCTTGTAGGAGAAGTCGTAGTAGAAGCCGTTGTCGATCACAGGGCCGATGGTTACTTGCGCATCAGGGAACAGTTCCTTGACGGCATAGGCCAGCAAGTGGGCGGTCGAGTGACGTATCACTTCCAGACCTTCCGGATCCTTGTCGGTGATGATGGCCAGATCGGCGTCCTGTTCGATCAGGAACGAGGTATCCACCACTTTGCCATTGACCTTACCGGCCAGCGCGGCTTTCGCCAGACTGGTGGCGATGCTGCCCGCCACTTGAGCCACGGTTACCGGGCCGTCGAATTGACGGGACGAACCATCAGGAAGGCGAATTGAAAGCATAGTGATCTCCATTACGGCGCACAGGCCAGGGTGTCAATGAATTAAAAAATACGGACGAAAAAAAAACGCGGACTAGCCGCGTTTTCTCTTTTTTTGAGCAAAAGGATCCCGTTCGACTAGCGTCACTCACCAATACTGGTAGTAGTTCGCGGTGTCATAACCGGATTGCCTTTCTCGCTCTTACATGTTCTGGTGGGCGGTGCAGAATTCGAATCTGCGACCCCTTGGATGTCGACCAAGTATTCTAACCAGCTGAACTAACCGCCCGAGGTACTGCTATCGTTATAGTGATTTACTGCTTGCTCCACTACCTACTACTTAATTCTGGTGGGCGGTGCAGAATTCGAATCTGCGACCCCTTGGATGTCGACCAAGTATTCTAACCAGCTGAACTAACCGCCCGAAGACCAGCATTATAGAGAGCGATGCGAAGAAACACAAGGGCATGGATGCGAAACATTTACAGAAAGCACTATCTTGCTGATTTGACTGCGTGTTGGGGACATAACAGGCCGCCGCAGCGGCAGGAAACCGCGTGATCCATTAAACTACGGTTTTCCCTACACTCCGCCTCAACCCATGCCCCAGAATTCCGTGGCTGGCAGCCAGCTGCCCGACTCCCCTTCCGCCCACCTGCATGCGCACCGCGATGGCGACGCGCTGCACGTCCACTTTACCGAGCAGCGCAGCCAGTCCGTGCTCGCATGGTCGCTGGTGCTGACGCTGGGCTTCGCTGTCGTCGAAGTGGTGACAGGCTTTATCTCGAATTCGCTGGCGCTGATTTCCGATGCAGGCCATATGGTGACGGATGCCGCCGCACTGGGGCTGGCCCTGCTGGC
The DNA here is from genome assembly GCF_009720775.1 of Pseudoduganella danionis. Taxonomy (GTDB): domain Bacteria; phylum Pseudomonadota; class Gammaproteobacteria; order Burkholderiales; family Burkholderiaceae_D; genus Rugamonas; species Rugamonas danionis. The sequence goes on along the minus strand of NZ_WNKW01000003.1, from coordinate 535,659 downwards.
CCAGATGATCGCCAAGCGCCCGCCGTCGGCACGCAACTCGTTCGGCTTTGGCCGCGCCGAAGCGCTGGCCGCCTTCGTCAACAGTCTGGTGCTGCTGGTACTGGTGGGCTGGATCGTGGTGGAAGCCGTGCACCGCTTCTCGCAGCCAGAACAGGTACAGGGCGCCATGGTCACGGTGGTCGCTGCCATCGGCCTGCTGATCAATGTGGTGCTGGCCTACATCCTGTCTCGCGGCGAAAGCAATATGAATACGCGCGCCGCACTGGTCAACGTGATCGGTGACCTGCTCGGCTCCGTGGCCGCACTGGCGGCCGGTGCCGTCATCTATTACACGGGCTGGATGCAGATCGACCCGCTGCTGTCGATCTTCGTCGCCATGCTGATCCTCAAATCCACCTGGAGTGTGCTGCGCGAGTCCTACCACTTCCTGATGGAAGGCGTGCCCGAACATATCGACTATCTGCAAGTGGGCGCCGATCTGGGCCGCATCGATGGCGTGCTGTCCGTGCACGATCTGCACGTGTGGGATATGTCGCCCGGCCAGCCTGCCCTGATCGGCCATGTGGAAATCACCGACTTGTCGCGCTGGCCTGCCATCCTGCAGAATATTAAGACCATGCTGCTGGATAAGCATGGCATCGATCACATCACCCTGCAGGCAGAAGTCCCCCACGATGCATAATTTCGAGAAACGCCGTGACCGCTACAACGGTTACACCCAGTTCGCCAACCCGCTGATCAACCTGAGCTTCACGCTGACCGTGCCGGATCTGCGGCCCTACTGCAAAGCGCAGCAACTGCCACCGTTCCACGTATTCCTGTATTGCGTGCTGCGCGCCGTGGCCAGCATCGACAATTTCATGTACCGCGAGCTCGATGGCAAAGTGATCCGCATCAAGGACTTCATGGCCTCGTACACGGTACTCAATAGCGACAATAATCTGAATTTCGCCCGCTTCGACATGACGGACGATCTGGCGCTGTTCGTGGAACGCAGTCTGGCGGCGAAAAAAGTGGCAGAAGCCAGTGCAGAACTGATCAACACCAGCGCCGGTCTGAGCCCGCTCGACCACAAGCGCAATGTCTACATCACGTGCATGCCGTGGCTGGAACTGACGGCCATCGAGCACCCGATCTACCTGCACAAGACAGCCGACATTCCGGCTCTCGCCTGGGGTAAATTCGGCCCGCCGCAGGACGACGGCATGATGCGCCTGCCCTTATCGGTACAGGCCCACCACGGCTTTGCCGACGGCTACCACATCCACCTGCTGGGCGAGGCCATCAAAGCCCAGATCGGCGAGCTGATCGCCTGAAGATCAGCGCCGGCCCTGTCGCCGCTCAAGCTCTGGGGTCAGGTCGGGCATTGGTGCAGAGTCCGCCACCCAGATTTCAGGCGAGCTGTGCACCAATGCCCGACCTGACCCCAAGTTAGGCGCGGCGCGCTTCCTGCACGCCGCTCACTTCCGTAATCGCAGTCAAGGCTTTTTGTAGCTGGGCGGTGGCGCCGATTTCGGCCGTGAAAGTCATGCGCGCGAAACCCTTGGCGCTCTGGGTGTTTACCCCGATCACATTGATTTTCTCGCGCGAGAATATCTCCGAGATATCACGCAGCAAGCCTTGACGGTCACCTGCCAGTATGAAGATATCGACCGGATACACGGTATCGGCGGCCGTGCGTCCCCATTCCGTAACGATCACGCGCTCCGGCGCCTGCGCCCGCATTTCGGCAAAGTTCTTGCACGTCGCGCGGTGGATGGACACGCCTTTGCCGCGCGTGACGAAACCGACGATGCCATCCGGCGGCGCCGGCTTGCAGCATTTGGCTAGCTGCGTCATCAAGCCGTCCGTGCCCACCACCAGCACGCCCGACTTGGCGCCCTGCTCCACACTGGAAGCACGGCTGCGATTGAGCACCACGGCATCTTCCGGCTCGGCCGCTTCGCCCGTGTCGTTGAGCGCCTGCTCAACCTGACGCAGACTGAATTCATCCTTGCCCACCGAAAGGAACAGATCGTCCACCTTGGCGAAGCCCAGCTTGTTGGCCAGCGCTTCCAGATTGACGGCCGTCTTGCCTTCGCGCTGCAAGGTCTTTTCCACCATGGCGCGGCCATCGGACAGCGTCTGCTGCATATCGATGGCATGGAACCAGGCGCGGATCTTGGAGCGCGTGCGCGTCGCTACCGTGTAATCGTTATTCAGCCAGTCGCGCGAAGGCCCGGCTGTACCGGGCGCGCCTTTGGCCGTGATAATTTCGCAGGTCTGGCCGTTTTTCAGCGGCGTATTCAGCGGTACCATCACATTGTCCACGCGCGCACCACGGCAGCGGTGGCCCACATCCGTATGCAGGTGATAGGCAAAGTCCACCGGCGTGGCGCCGACCGGCAGTTCCAGCACGCGCGCCTGCGGCGTCAGCACGAAAATGCGGTCGTCGAGCGCAGCCGATTTGAGCTTTTCCACCCATTCGCGCTGCTGCTGTTCTTCCTGTCCCACCACGGCGTCGGCCACGTCGGTTTTCCACGCCAGCAGTTGGCGCAGCCAGGCGATCTTCTCGTCGTACTTCTGGCCCTGGAAATTGGAACCGCCTTCTTCCTTGTAGCGCCAGTGCGCTGCCACGCCATATTCAGCGAAATTGTGCATTTCCTGCGTACGGATCTGCACTTCCAGCGGCCGGCCATCTTCTGCCGTCACGACCGTGTGCAGCGACTGGTAACCATTCGGCTTCGGACGGGAGATATAGTCGTCGAACTCTTTCGGGATCGGCGTCCAGATATTGTGCACCACGCCCAGCACCGTGTAGCAGGTCTTGACGTCGGCCACGATCACACGGAAGGCGCGCACATCGTACAGATCCGTGAAGTCCAGCTCCTTGCCCTTCATCTTGTTCCAGATGGAGTAGATGTGCTTGGGCCGGCCGAACACGTCGGCCTGTATGCCGGCCGCCGCCATTTCCGACTGCAGGCGTGCGATCGCCGAGGTCACGAAGCCCTCGCGCATCATGCGCTTCTCTTCCAGCATCTTGGCGATACGCTTGTAGGTATCGGGCTCGATGAAGCGGAACGACAGGTCTTCCAGCTCCCACTTGAGCTGCCAGATCCCCAGACGGTTGGCCAGCGGCGCATACAGGTCCAGCGTTTCGCGCCCGTAGGCACTGGTCATCTCGTTGAACAGCTTGATCTCAGCGAAGTAGCGCAAGGTGGTCACGCAGGAGGCCAACCGCACCAGCACGACGCGCATATCCGAAGCCATGGCCAACAGCATCTTGCGCAGGGTTTCCACCTGCGCCACGGCCTGCTGCGCGGCATTGCGGCCACGCGCCGCGGCACTCGATTCTTTCTGCCCCAGCGTCAATTCGCGCAGGCGAATCAGCTGGCGCACGCCGGACGCCAGGTCGCACACATCCTTGCCGAAACGCGGCTCGATCAGCGGCGCATGGGCCGGATCGAGCAAGGTCAGCTCGAACATCAGACCGGCAATCCGCGTTTCGACGTCGGTACGCATGAAAGCCAGCGTACTGGCCACACCCACGGCGAAGTCGAACGCGGCCTGCCCTGAGCTACATATCCGTTCGCCGTAAGCGTCGCTGGCATAATCCAGAGCTGCCAGCATGCGGGCGCCGTCATCGACGGACAAGCCCTGCACCAGATGTTCCGAGGTGGCGCTGGTGATGGCGGTGGTGGAAACCATGGGACTCCTAGCGCTGTGCGGCGATGACGACGATCTCGACGCGCCAGTCCGGATCGGCCAGCTTGGCCTCCACCGTCGCGCGCGGCGGCGTGTGGCCCTGCGCCACCCAGGCATCCCACACTTCATTCATGCCGGCGAAATCGGCCAGATCGGCGATATATATCTGGCAGCTCAGGATGCAGGTCTTGTCGCTGCCCGCTTCGGCCAGCAGCCGATCGATATGGGCTAGCACTTCGCGCGTCTGGCCTTGGATATCCAGGGTCTTGTCGTCGGCGATCTGACCGGCCAGATACACGGTGCCGTTATGAATAGCTACTTCGGACAGGCGTTTGCCCACATGCAGTCGTTTGATTTCCATACTCATCTTCTTCGTGGTAATACCAGTATGCGAACATACTATTGATTCTTTAAATGCTAATTAGTGCAGATCAGCCCAGCAGGAACTTGCGCACGATGGCGATCTGGTCGTCATGCACAAAGGTCGGCGCATGGCCCACCCCGGGAATTTCCACCAGCTTGGCGCACGGGCCGCGCTGGCCCATCTGTTGCGCCGTTTCAGCCGACAGCAGATCGGACTCGGCACCACGGATCAACAGCGTTTCGCAGCGGATCGCATCGTAGGCCGCCCACAGCGCCGCCTGATCGGCATCCACCGATTCCGGCGTAGCCGAGCGGAACGGTTGCGCCAGCCCCATATCGTAGTGGCGCACCCACTTGCCATCCTTATCTTGACGGAGCACATCCTGTGCCAGCTTGTGCCACTCAGCTTCCGTGTGCGGACCGAAGGTCACGGAAACATCACGGATGAACTGGGCCGCTTCTTCGAAAGTATCGAAACGCATGTCCTGACCGATGTAATCGCCGATGCGCTGCAGCGCTGCCGGTGCCAGCACCGGACCGATGTCGTTCAGTATCAGCTTGCCGATAGGATTGCCGGGCAGAGAAGCCAGCCCCAGACCGATCAGGCCGCCCATCGAAGTGCCAAACCAGTCCACCTTGGCTGCACCATGATCGGGCAAAACGCGCGCCAGCAAGGTGACGATGTCGCTAACATATTGGGGAATCCGGTATAACTGGGGGTTGAGCAGGCGGCCCGAGCGGCCACGGCCGACGATATCGGGCGCGATCACGCGGTAATCGGCGGCGAGCGCCTGCGCCATGGCATCAAAATCGTCGGAAACACGGGTCACGCCGTGCACACATAACAACACACGGGGATTATCGGCATCGCCCCATTCCTTGTAGGCCATGGTATGCAGACCAGCCATCGAGATGCATTGAACAGACTTTATTTTTGCTTCGAACATGCGGCTTCCTTCATGATTTTTATTCGATTTATGTAATGATGTTCTGAATTAACATTTTACTGGGCAATGCGCTTAAAATCCTACACAAGTGTAGCGCAGCGCGACTTTAATCTCCAACCCTGCAGAGGAACTATGGCAAACAAGACTTTGAGCGGCAAAACGGCACTGGTGACGGGATCGACTTCCGGTATCGGGCTCGGTATCGCACGCACGCTGGCAGCGGAAGGTGCCAGCGTCCTGCTGAACGGTTTCGGCGATGCGGCGGAAATCGCCAAACTGCAGGCGGATCTGGCGGCAGAATTCGGCGTTGAGGTGGAATACCACAACGCTGACATGTCGAAACCTGAACAGATCGAAGCCATGATGGCCTATGCCGGCGAAAAATTTGGCGGCGTGGACATTCTGGTCAACAACGCCGGCATACAGTATGTCGCCAATGTGGAAGACTTCCCCGTCGAGAAATGGGATGCCATCCTCGCCATCAATCTGAGCTCGGCTTTTCACACCACCCGTCTGGCGCTGCCACACATGCGCGCCAACAACTGGGGCCGCATCATCAATCTGGCCTCCGTGCACGGACTGGTCGCCTCGGCCGGCAAATCGGCCTATGTGGCGGCCAAGCACGGCCTGATCGGCTTGACCAAGGCCACCGCACTGGAAACGGCCACGACCGGCATCACGGCCAACGCCATCTGCCCGGGATGGGTACTGACCCCGCTAGTGCAGAAGCAGGTCGATGACCGTGCCGCCAAGGAAGGCATTAGCAATGAGGCCGCCAAGAAAGCCCTGCTGGCGGACAAACAGCCGTCGCACGAATTCGTCACCCCAGAAGAACTAGGCGCCATGGCCTTGTTCTTATGCAGCGATGCAGCTCGCCAAGTGCGCGGCGTCGCATGGAATATGGATGGCGGCTGGGTGGCGCAATAACTAGCATGCGCGTATCGTTGCGCTTGCCGGAAAGTACAGCCGAGCGCCCTGCACACGCGAGTTGACAGGGCCTTTAACGTCACGCCTGCAGCCCTGTCAGCACAAACTATCAAAAATTAAGTTACCACAAAGGCTAGATTTAAAGATAATTTATGATGATTATCTGATAATTAGAGGGTAAAATTTCCGAAAAATTGATTGCGTATCAATTATCAATACAATAAGGAACCCCTATGAACGCCTCTGGCAAACGTTTCGCCACCCCACGCCCTCTCTATCGCGCATTGCTTGCCGCCGGTCTGGTTTTTCCCGGATTAAACGCTGCGGCCGCCACCGCAACTTGGATCGGTAGTCTTAATGGCTGCTCGGCTTATTTAAGTTGTGGTGCAAGCTGGCTGAACGGAATCCGGCCGCGCGACATGGATAACCTGATTTTCAACAGCCGCTACAGTGGCACCATCTATAACGACGGCCTGACTCAGACCGGCTCCATCACATTCGCCGAAAACTCACAAGCGCTGACGCTGACAGGCTCGGTGCTAATTACGAGCGCAACTATTGCCAATCGCAGCGCCTATCAGCAAACGCTGAACATGCCGCTTTACTTCCTCAATCTTAACCCTGGCTCAAATACCTATCGCACCGTCGATGGCGGCGCTGCAGGACTGGTGTTAGGTAACGCCAACATCCATAATTTTAATGGGCTGAATATATCGGGCAAAGTGACCTTTGATCAGCTACAGTCCAATCAGGTCAGCGCTACCAACCTAAAAGTTAACGCCAATGCGGAACTGACGGCAAAACTGATGCCTTCGGCGCGTATCGCACTCAACCTCCAAAGCAAGAACGCCAAGTTCAACAACCTGTATGCCCTAACAGCCATGCAAGAAACCCTGATCGAACTTGATGCGGGGGCCAGCTTTATTGATCAGGGCAACACAGGCGTCAACCAATTCGGTACCCTCGATGGGAACGGGGGCAAACAGGTCATTACTCTCGATGGTGGAGCGCAGTGGCTGTCCAGCCGCGACATGCGTATCAGCCCGGCTTTCAACAGCCAGGGAAATACCCTACGCCTCTCGAATAATTCATATATGCGCACCGGAAACTTTAGCTTCGATGCCGGCGCTTCCGATAGCAAGATCGACCTGTTCAATTCCACTTTGCAGATTAACGGCGACATGCAGCACGGTGGCCAGGTCACCACGACCATCACGGACGGCCAGCTCTTGGTGGCAGGCCGCCTGAGTGCAGCCCGAGGCAGCGAAATACGACTTTATGGCGGCAAGCTCAGCGCTGCATCATATGACATTCAAGGTGACTTTCACTGGCAAAATGGCACACTGGCTTATACCGGCATCGATGGGACCCGTCTTGGCGAGGGCTTGCTTGATTCCAATTTAACGCTCAGCCAAGGCTGGCGCGGACTTGAAGTCAGCGGTACGCTGGTGGTAGGCGCTGGTACCAGTCTCGATGCGCGCGACGACATGCTGACCACCGGCAAACTGGCGCTGCGTGGCGGCACTCTGCTCCTGTCGGACCAGGCGCTCGCTAGAAACACCATCGAATGGTCGGCTGGCAGCTTGACCCTGACGGGCAAAGGAAATGTCGCTACCAGCCAACTACTTGGCAGTAAGGCGGTCTTGAATCAGGGCGATAGCATTCGGACTGCCGGCACGCTGATCATCGATGCCGGCAGCTCGCTCAGCGTCAATGGCGGCATGCTCAACGCAAACCAGATCATGGTCAATGGCGGCGCATTCTCCTTGCTAAACGAAAGCAGCGTGCCAGGCGCACTGACCTATAACAGCGGTGCACTGACGCTGGGTTCACTGGCAGGGGCCAGTCTAGGTGGGGCCTACCTGAAAAATAATCTTCAGTTGATGCAGGGCGACCAGCTAACGGTCACCCATAATCTGGCGATCGGCAAGGGCAGCAGCCTGACCGTCAATGGCGGCCAGTTGCGGGCCGGCACGCTGGTGCTGGATGGCGGCACTCTGACGGCGCACCAGGATCTCGGCAAGCAAAATCTGCTCTGGAAAAGTGGCAACATCTACCTCGCAGGCAACGCTGGCGCCACGCTGGGAAGCGGGCTGTTCAGCAGCCGTACAGTCGTACTGGACCGTGACCGCGGCCTGGAAGTCGCTAGCACCTTAACCGTAGGACGCGGCGCAAACCTGGTACTGGACGGCGGTCATTTTAAAACTGGCGCGCTAGCACTAGAAGGTGGTCGCGTAATCGGCGCGCTCGATCTGAACGCCATACAGTCCCTGCAGGGCTACGGCATGGTTAGCGGTGCCATCAGCGGTGATGCCCAGACCCGTATCAGCGCACGAGGCGGAACGCTGATGCTGGGTGACGCCTTCGACAGCAAGGGCTATGCTTTCCAAGGCACGCTGGAAGTGGGCAAAAATCAGGTCTGGCTGTTTAATGATGGTAAAGCCAGTCTCGGTACCCTGACGACGATGGAAGATGGCGGACAACTGTACAGCAATGCGGGGCTCATGCTCGAACAAGGAAATCGTCTTGTCAGCACCGGCAACACCAGCATCTACGGCCAGTTCGAAAACAATGGCAGCGTCACTAGCAATGGCGGCACGCTGAGCTTCTACGACAATGTGACGGGCACGGGCAGTTTCTCCGGCCAGACCCTGTTCCGCGCCGGCTACAATCCGGGCGCCAACGGGCAGCGCGCTGTGATCAGTTTTGCCGGCGGTTCTGCCAGCTACGACAGCAATGCCATCCTGACCATGGACATACTCGGCAGCGGCAACGACCAGCTGAGCGGCATTTCGACACTGGACTTCAATGGTACGCTGCACCTTGTGTTTGCCGACCAGTATCAGTTTGCGCCGGGCAGCCAGATCAAGCTGTTCGATTTCCAGAACTTTAACGGCCAGTTTGATAGTGATCGCATCGTGGTGGAGGGTTATGACAAGCGCCAACTGGACTTCTCGCACCTCGGCAAGGATGGCATTATCAGCGTATCGGCCGTGCCGGAACCGGCCAGCTATGCGATGCTGCTCGGCGGCCTGGGCCTGCTAGCCTTGCGTCGCCGTAGAGCAGTCTGAGCCACACGGGCAATACGGGTTTTCACCAATACCTGTGAGGATTTCCACAATAGTGATGACAGTTATTTTCACGGATGATGAACGCTTAATTCTGAAGCGTGGAGACATCCGTGAAAAAACCATTCTATAAAATCCTGTACGTACAGGTGCTGTTCGCGATTGCCGTCGGTGTGCTGCTGGGTATGTACTACCCGAGCGACGCGGTCGCCATGAAACCTCTCGGCGATGGCTTCATCAAGCTCATCAAGATGGTCATCGCACCCGTGATTTTCTGCACGGTGGTATCCGGCATCGCCGGCATGCAGGACGTGAAGAAAATCGGCCGCGTGGGCGGCAAAGCCCTGCTGTATTTCGAAGTAGTCTCCACCTTCGCTCTCGTCATCGGCTTGTTCGTGGCCAATCTGATGCGCCCGGGCGCCGGCTTCAACGCCGATCCGGCTACGCTCGACACCAAGTCGATTGCCCAGTTCACGGAAAAAGCCAAACAGCAATCGACCATCGACTTCGTGATGAACATCATCCCGAACACCATCGTCGATGCTTTCGCTAAAGGCGATATCCTGCAAGTGCTGCTGATCGCCATCCTGTTCGGCTTCTCGCTGTCGCTGCTGGGCGAGCGCGGCAAACCAGTGGCCAAGCTGATCGATGAACTGGCCTCGGCCATCTTTGGCATGGTCGGCATGGTGATGAAGGCTGCGCCTATCGGTGCTTTCGGCGCCATGGCATTCACCATCGGTAAATACGGCATCGCTTCGCTGAAACCGCTGGCAGCACTGATGGGCTGCTTCTACCTGACCTGCGGCCTGTTCGTCTTCATCGTGCTGGGCGCGATTGCCCACTTCACCGGCTTCTCGATCTTCAAATTCCTGCGCTATATCCGTGAAGAACTGTTGATCGTGCTGGGCACCAGCTCGTCGGAAAGTGCGCTGCCTTCGCTGATTACCAAGCTGGAACGTCTGGGCTGCTCCAAATCCGTCGTGGGTCTGGTAGTCCCTACCGGTTACTCGTTCAATCTGGACGGCACCAACATCTATATGACCATGGCTGCCCTGTTCGTGGCTCAGGCTACCAACACCGATCTGACGCTGACGCAGGAACTGACCATCCTCGGCGTTGCCATGCTGACTTCGAAAGGCGCTTCCGGCATCACGGGTGCAGGCTTCATCACGCTGGCCGCGACGCTGGCCGTGGTACCGACCATCCCTGTGGCCGGCATGGCCCTGATCCTCGGCATCGACCGCTTCATGAGCGAATGCCGCGCCCTGACCAACTTCATCGGCAACGGTGTGGCCACGGTGGTGGTGTCGAACTGGGAACGCGAACTGGATCACGACACGCTGCACAAAGAGCTCAACAATCCCGGCTCGACCGTGACCGATCCTGATCTGATGCCGCTGCACCGCGCCCACTAAGCACGGCAGGCACAATAAAAAAGAGCACGCCGCGGCGTGCTCTTTTTGCATCTGCAGCGTAGGCTTACACGGCCGACAGATCGAGCGGCACGCCCGTGGCAGCCTGTATCTGTTCCTTGTTCACACCCGGTGCCAGTTCGAGCACTTTCAGGCCGGCCGGCGTCACTTCCAGCACACCCAGATCCGTCACGATCAGATCAACAACGCCCACACCCGTCAGCGGCAGATCGCACTGCTTGAGCAGCTTGTGCGAAGTGGAGCCATCCTTGGCCGTGGCCACGTGTTCCATCAGCACCACCACGCGTTTCACGCCGGCCACCAGATCCATGGCGCCGCCCATGCCTTTGACCATTTTGCCCGGGATCATCCAGTTGGCCAGATCGCCTTTTTCCGACACCTGCATGGCGCCCAGAATGGCCAGATTGATCTTGCCGCCACGGATCATGCCGAAGGAATCGGCCGAGCTGAAGTAGGCCGCACCGGGCAGCGCCGTCACGGTCTGCTTGCCGGCGTTGATCAGGTCCGCATCGACTGCATCATCGGTCGGGAACGGGCCGATACCGAGCAAGCCGTTTTCCGACTGCAGGAATACTTCCATCCCGGCCGGCACATAGTTGGCCACCAGCGTAGGCAGGCCGATGCCGAGGTTCACATAGAAACCGTCCTGCAGTTCCTTCGCCGCACGCGCGGCCATTTCATCACGAGTCCAAGCCATAGTTATCTCCGTTATTCTTAGTTGGCGCGCACGGTGCGCTGCTCGATACGTTTTTCCGGCGTCGCGTTGACGACGATGCGGTGCACGAAGATGCTGGGCAGGTGCACGGCATCGGGATCGATCTCGCCCACTTCCACCAACTGTTCGACTTCGACGATAGTGATCTTGCCGGCCATGGCAGCATTCGGGTTGAAGTTGCGCGCCGTTTTGCGGAACACCAGATTGCCGGCCTTGTCGGCCTTCCATGCTTTCACCAGCGACACATCGGCCACCAGCGAACGTTCCATCACGTATTGTTCACCATCAAATTCACGGATTTCCTTGCCTTCGGCCACGATGGTGCCCACGCCCGTCTTGGTGAAGAAAGCCGGAATGCCGGCGCCGCCGGCGCGCAGCTTCTCAGCCAGCGTGCCTTGCGGGGTGAATTCCAGTTCCAGTTCACCGGCCAGATACTGGCGCGCGAATTCCTTGTTCTCGCCCACGTAGGAAGCAATCATCTTCTTGATCTGGCGGGTTTCCAGCAACTGGCCCAGACCGAAGCCGTCCACGCCGGCATTATTCGAAATCGCCGTCAGGCCTTTTACGCCCGAATCGCGCAAAGCAGCGATCAGCGCTTCAGGAATACCGCACAGACCAAACCCGCCCACGGCGATGGTCTGGTTGTCCTGTACCACACCAGCCAGAGCGGAGGCGGCGTCCGGATATACTTTATTCATGGGTCTCCCTTTTTATGGAATGTTGCAAATTTCAGCGCCCAACTTGTGAAAAATGAATCGGCAGCGTAGCGTGTCAGCATAGAATAGGCACATCAAAAGTACAATACCGTAGAAATACCTGTCACATTGCCCATGACTGCTGCCCCTGCCATCGATTACGAATCCATTTTTCTGCATGCCCCCGTCGGCATGTGCATTTCGGACCACCGCACCATACAGGCCAGCAACGATGCGCTGGCCCAGATGTTCGGCTACACGCGTAGCGCCATGAACGGCATGTCGTTCCAGCAGTTATACCCCACCATGGACGAATTCTTGCGCACGGGTGACCGCATTATTCCCATCATGAATGCCAAGGGCCGCTACTCGGACGAGCGCATCATGCGCCGTGCCAGCGGTGAACTGTTCTGGTGCCATGTGACGGGCCATGCCATGCGTGCGACCGAACCGCTGGGCCCGGGCATCTGGACGTTCGAGGATGTGAGCGAGAAGCGCCCCGTGACGGCGGAACTGACGCCGCGCGAACGGGAAATCGCCGCCCTGCTGGTGGAAGGCAAGACCAGCAAGGCGATAGGCCGGCAGATCGACCTGAGCCCGCGCACGGTGGAAATGCATCGCGCCAAGCTGATGCGCAAATTTGCTGCTGCCACCTCGTCCGAACTCGTGCACAAGCTGGTCGGGTTGCAGCAGCTGTAGGACTCCAGGACTGCCCTGTCAGGCTGCCGTCATGCCGTCGTCGGCGGAAATGATGGCGCCATTGATGAAGTTGGAGTCTTCACCGGCCAGCAGCAACAGCAGACCGTCGAGGTCTTCCGGCTTGCCCGGACGCTTGCGCGGCAGCATATCGATCAGCTTGCGCCCCTGTTCGCTGGCGAAATAGTCTTCATTGATCTCGGTCGAGATATAGCCGGGGCAGATGGCATTGGTATTGATGCCGTACTTGCCCCACTCGACTGCCATGGCCTTGGTCATCTGCACCACGCCGGCCTTGCTCATGCAGTACACGCCGATCTGCGGCAACACGCGCAGCCCGGCCACGGAAGCGATGTTGATAATGCGATGTTTCTTGCTCGGATCACCCTTGGCGCGCGCAATCATGCGTTTGGCCGTTTCCTGCGCCACGAAGAAGCCGCCGCGCAGATTGGTATCCATCACGAAGGCATAATCGTCCGGCGTCACATCGACCAGACGTTGCGTAGTTGATACGCCCGAATTATTCACCAGAATATCGATCGGGCCGGCTTCCGTTTCCGCATGGGCGATGGCCGATTTGATGCTGGCATAGTCCGTCACGTCCAGACTGACCACGTGGGCCGCACCGCCGTCCGCTTCGATTTCAGCGCGCAATTCCTTCAGCCGGTCGATGCGGCGCGACGCCAGCACCACCTGCGCTCCAGCCTGAGCCAGCACTTTGGCAAACCGGGCTCCCAGACCGCTGGAGGCGCCCGTAATCAGCGCAATTTTTCCCTCAAAGTTGACTTCTATGCCCACGAGCTACTCCTAAATAATTTTGATGGTAACAAACGCCAGCCTAAGGGGTCTAAGCGGGAATGTCTATCCATAATCATTACATAAATCGCCAGTATTAGATTGCGGTGTCTAATAATGTCCCTCAAAATGGCGCCACAATTGCATTTCGGACGAAAAAGAAGCACACTCGTGCTAAAATTTTTTTGATCCTTTCATTCACCACTATAAGAAGAGACTATGACACAGCCTCAAACCCTCCTTGAACAGTATGGCCCACGCGATGCGATGGAGTATGACGTCGTCATCGTAGGTGGCGGCCCTGCAGGCTTGTCGGCAGCAATCAAGATTAAACAGCTGGCCGCCGCGCAACAGCGCGAAGTGTCCGTCGTCGTGCTGGAAAAAGGCGGCGAACTGGGCGCCCACACCCTGTCCGGCGCCGTGATGGACCCGAAAGCGCTGACCGAACTGATTCCTGATTGGAAAGAAAAAGGCGCGCCGCTGAATACCCCGGTGACGGAAGACCGCGTGCTGTTCCTGACCGAAACGGGCGCCCACAAGACGCCGAATGCGCTGCTGCCAGCCTGCTTCGAGAACCATGGCAACTATGTGATCTCGCTCGGTAACGTGGTGCGCTGGCTGGGCCAGCAGGCCGAAGCGCTGGGCGTGGAAATCTTCCCCGGCTTCGCTGCAGCCGAAGTCCTGTACAACGACGATGGCTCCGTCAAAGGTGTGGCCACCGGCAATATGGGCGTCAAGCGCGACGGCGAAGCCGGCCCTGACTTCCAGCTCGGCATGGAACTGCACGGCAAATACACGCTGTTCGCCGAAGGCGCACGCGGCCATCTGGGCAAGCAGCTGATCGCCAAATTCCAGCTGGATCAGGGTAAAGATCCCCAGTCCTACGGCATCGGCATCAAGGAACTGTGGGAAATCGATCCGGCCAAGCATCAGCCCGGTCTGGTCGTGCACACCACCGGCTGGCCGCTCGACAGCAAAACCTATGGCGGCTCCTTCCTCTACCATCTGGAAAACAACCAGGTGGTGGTCGGCTACGTGGTCGGCCTGAACTACGAAAACCCGTATCTGTCGCCATACGAAGAATTCCAGCGCTACAAAACCCACCCGGCCATCAAGCCTTTCTTCGAAGGCGCCAAGCGGATCTCCTACGGTGCGCGCGCGATCGCGGCCGGCGGCCTGCAATCGCTGCCCAAGCTGGTCTTCCCCGGTGGTGCACTGATCGGTTGCGATGCGGGCTTCCTCAACATGAGCCGCATCAAGGGTAGCCATGCGGCCATCAAGTCGGGCACGCTGGCGGCCGAAGCCGTCTACGAAGCGCTGGTCGCCGAACGTCAGGGTGACGAGCTGAGCAGCTTCAGCACGGCCTTCGAACAATCCTGGCTGCACGAAGAACTGCACGTGGCCCGTAACGTCAAGCCATGGCTGAGCAAAGGCCTGTATCTGGGTTCCGTCATGACCTGGATCGATCAGAAGATCCTCAAAGGCAAAGCCCCGTGGACGCTGCACCACAGCTACGCCGACCACGAGTGCCTGAAGCCGGCCTCGCAGTTCAGCCCGATCAACTATCCTAAACCGGATGGCAAGCTGACCTTCGACCGTTTGTCGTCGGTGTTCATCTCCAACACCAACCACGCGGAAGACCAGCCTATCCACCTGACGCTGAAGAACGCCAGCGTGCCGGTAGACGTCAATCTGGCCAAGTATGCAGGTCCGGAAAGCCGTTACTGCCCGGCCGGCGTGTACGAATTCGTCAAGACGGATGAAGGCACAGACCGTCTGCAGATCAATGCGCAGAACTGCGTACACTGCAAGACTTGCGATATCAAGGACCCGACCCAGAACATCGTCTGGATCACGCCGGAAGGTGGCGGCGGCCCTAACTATCCAAACATGTAATACCCCGGGGTCAGGTCGG
The DNA here is from genome assembly GCF_009720775.1 of Pseudoduganella danionis. GTDB lineage: Bacteria > Pseudomonadota > Gammaproteobacteria > Burkholderiales > Burkholderiaceae_D > Rugamonas > Rugamonas danionis. The sequence continues at coordinate 520,421 of NZ_WNKW01000003.1, read as the reverse complement.
GCGTTGGCGCAGAGTTCGCTTAATTCTTTGGCGAGCTCTGCGCCAATGCCCGACCTGACCCCGCAGTTTTTTTAGAAGTGATCGAGTTCAGGCAGGCCGGCTGCGCACAACTGCTCGAACTGGGCCGGCGCCAGCGCGCCCGCATACACATAGCCCTGCACGAAGTCGCAACCTGTCAGTCGTAACAGCGAACACTGGGCTGCCGTCTCCACCCCTTCCGCTACCACGCGCAAGCCCAGCTTGTGCGCCATCACCACTAGTGCTTCACACATGGCTAGCTCACCGCTATCGTTGACGATGTCAGCCAGGAAGCTGCGATCGAGCTTGAGCTGGTCGATGCCGAACTGCTTCAGGTGCGAGAGCGAGGCGTGGCCATTCCCAAAATTATCCAGCGCCACCTGCAAGCCCATTTCACGCAGGCAGCGCAAGCGCTCCACCACGCGCGTCACGCCGTCGGCCAGCACGCTTTCCTTGATTTCGATGACGATGCTGTGCGGACTGAGCTTTAGCTGCTGCACATAGTCGCACCAGCCGCTGTACAGGGCCGGATCGCCACGCAACTGGGCCGCGGAAAAGTTCACGCTGATCTGGAACTCGCTGCCATACGCCTGCTGCCATTGCTGCGTCTGACGTGCCGCATGGCGGAACACCCAGTCGCCCAGCTCCAGCATTATGCCGCCCGTTTCAGCCTGCGATAAGAACTCGGCCGGCGCGAGCAGGCCCCGCTCCGGATGGCGCCAGCGCAGCAGCGCTTCGGCGCGCTCTATCTTGCCCGTGGCCAGATTCACGATGGGCTGGTAATGCAGTTCGAACTGCTGGGCCACCAGTGCGCCACGCAAATCCAGCGTGGTCTGCAGGCGCTGCTGGGCAGCCTGCTGCAGCTCGGCCGTGAAATAGCTATAGCGGTTGCTACCGCCGGACTTGGCCGCGTACATGGCCTGATCGGCATTGCGCAGCAGCTCTTCCGGTGCGTGGCCATCGCTCGGATACAGCGCGATGCCTATGCTGGCCGAGATGCTGGGCACGCCCGTCTCCAGCAGGAAGGGCCGGGTGAGCTGGCCCAGCATGTTCTGTGCGATCCGCTCTATGCCGGTGGTCTGTTCCAGACCGGACAGGATCACGGTGAATTCATCGCCGCCGAGGCGGGCCACGGTGTCGGAAGTGCGCACGCAATTGCTGATGCGGCGCGCCGCTTCGATCAGCACGCAATCGCCCTGCTCGTGACCGAGCGTATCGTTGACCTGCTTGAAATCGTCCAGATCGATGAACAGCAGCGCTAGCTGTAAGCCTTCGCGTTGGGCCTTGCGCACTTCGTAATTCAGGCGATCATGGAACATATGCCGGTTGGGCAGGGCCGTGAGCGCGTCGTAATTGGCTTTCTGCCAGATCAGCTCGCTATTCGCGCGGTCGGCCGTGACATCCGTGACCAGCGCCAGCGCGCCCAGATAAGCGCCGTCGGCGTCATAGATGGGATTGGTGACCAGCGAAGTCCACAGCTCGCTGCCATCCTTGCGCAGGAACTTGAATTCGTGGCGCTCGGCCACGCCGCGCTGGCGCCGCGCGATATTCTGCTCCAGTATGCCGCGTCCTTCCTCGTCCATGAAGGCCACCAGCGGCTGGCCCAGCATGTCTTCGATGGCATAGCCGAGCATGCTGGCCATTTTCGGATTGACGAAACTGGTACGGGCCTTGGCATCGATTTCCCAGATGCCTTCTTCGGCCGTGTGGACGATACGGCGGAAACGTTCTTCGCTGCGCTCCAGCGCGGCCAGCTTGCCCTCGGCCAGTTCCAGCACCACGCGGATGGCTTGCGAGCTGGCATCGGCGCTCGCGCGCAAGGTGGCGGCAAAGCCTTGCTCGTCCGGATGGCGGCAGATCTGCACGCCACATTGCTGGGCCTGGTTAGTATTCAGTGCATTGCGCACCATGGCATCGAAATCATCATGGAATCGCGCAGCCACAAACTGGCGGAACGGCAGCCGTGCAGGATTGCTGCGCGGGACGCCCAGCACATCGGCGCCCACCACATTCATCTGCAAGATGGTGGTATCGAAGCCCAGTACGAAATAGCCGACCGGGGCCAGCAGGTAGATATCGTTGAAATAAGTCTGTTCGGCGCTCAACTGGTCGGCGCTCAGGCCTGTGCGCAGCGCCGCAGCCACGGCGCTGCCCTCGAGGCGCTCAATCTGGCCCCGATGCCCTTCGCCGGTCCCGACCACAGACGGGCGTACTGCCGTCAGCTCTGTCAGCGGCACACGCTTGTCCATACCATTCCTTTGTGAACAGTAGCAAGACTATCATTTTAGCAAGGGAGTGTCGAGCGCCGCGCAGCCCTTTAGCGGTGGGCGCGGTTCAAACGTTGTTCGGCGCGCCGCTGTACGGCTTCGAACAGCAGGCTGAGCACCCAATAAATGGCCGCTGCGGCAATATACAGGGGCAAGGGCTGGAACGTGGTCGCGATCACTTCCTTGGTCGACAGCATCAGTTCCGTCATGGTGATGACGGAGACCAGCGAGGTGTCTTTAATCAGACTGATCAGGGTATTGCTCATGGCCGGCACGGCGATGCGCAGCGCCTGCGGCAGCACCACTTCAGCCAGTGTGGCGCGGTAGCCGAGTCCCAGACTGTAGGCCGCTGCCCATTGCCCCTTGCTGACAGCGCCGATGGCGCCGCGCAGGCTTTCCGACAGAAACGCGCCCGAATTCAGGCTCAGAGCGAGGATGCCGGCCGTGATCGGCGTGAATTCTATGCCCACGCTGGGCAGACCGTAATAAATCACGAACATCTGCACCAGCAGCGGCGTGCCACGCATCAGGCTGACGTAGACGCTGGCCGGCCAGCGCAGCACACGGTAGGGCAGCAGCCGCATCAGCGCCACGGGGAAGCCGATGGCCAGCCCGCCCAGCATGGCGGCCAGCGCAAACAGCACCGTGTAGCCGGCGCCACGCAGCATGACCGGTGCCGCTTCCTGCAGCAGTGCGTAGAGTCCCTGCCAGTCCATGCTCAGGGCGCTTTGCTGACGTCAGTACCGAACCACTTGATGGAAATGGCTTTGAGGCTGCCATCGGCGGCGGCGGCGGCCAGCGCCTGATTCAGCGCCTGCTTGAATTGCGGATTGCCCTTCTGGAAAGGGATGCCCATGCGCTCGACAGCCCCCACCTGGGCGCCGGCCTTGATGGGCAGACGCGAAGTTTTCAGCAGATAGGCCGACATCAGGCTATCGTTGAGTGCCGCATCAATGCGGCCCGCGGCCAGATCAGCCATATTGTCGGGCGCGGCCGGATAGCTGCGCACTTCGATGCCGGGCACGGCCTTGGCCTGCTGCTCGTACACGCTGCCCTGCCCCACGCCCAGTTTCTTACCCTTCAGATCGGCCAGCGATTTGTAGTCGGCCTTGTCATCCTTGCGCACGATTAGCTGCGGCATGGAATAGATATACGGCTGGGAAAAGTCGAACGCCTGCTCGCGCTTGGGGTTGATGCCCACCTGCGAAATGATCACGTCATAACGATTGGCGGCCAGACCGGCCAGTATGCTGGCCCATTCGCTGCTGACGAATTCCACTTTCAGACCCAGCTTCTGGCCCAGCATGCGGGCCACGTCCACATCATAGCCGGCCAGTTCGCCCGTCTTCTGGTCCTTGTAGTTAAACGGCGGATACGTGCCTTCCATGGCCACGCGCAGCGTGCCGCGCGCTTTAACCGTGGTCAGCAGATCGGCCGCACTGGCCGGCAGGGTCGTCAGCGCCAGCAAGGCCAGCGCGGTGCCCAGCAGTCGAACTGAAAATACGCGTTTTTGCATAACTTTCCTTGGTCAGGGACTTACCACGCGCCCATGCGCTGTGGCCGGCCAAAACGGTGCCCGACCACCAGCATGGAACTGGCGATCAGGCTGCTCAAGCCCAGCATCAATTGTATGAGTTTATCGTCCGGCAGCACCCACAGCCGTCCGGGCGGCGCTTCATCGAGCTGCGCGGCCGCCATGATCAGCGGCGCTATCCATTCAGCTTCGGGGGTCAGGTCCAGCACCAGCGCGCCATCGGTGGTCTGCAGATACACTTCGCCGCCAGCCGCCAGCGTAAAGCACACGCCATAGCCCGTTTCATTGCGGCCTACGTGTTCCTGCAAGGCCAGATTGTGTTCGGCGATCCAGAGTTCGACATCGGCCGGCGTTTCCAGCGCCTGCCATGGCACGGGACGGAAACGGGGCGCATCAGTTTGGTCTTGCATGGAATTCCTGTTTTGAAAAGCAGACGCCAGTGTAACTCAGGCTCAGCCTTTCCACGTACGGTTCAAGCCCGTATCGGTATGGATCCAGCCGCCCTTGGGACCGCTGCGGTAGTAGAAGCCCACCCCGCCTTGACGGAAACTGCGCACCAGCCCGCCCAGCACTTCGGAATTCAGGTTGGCCAGACGGATGTCGGCGGCCCGCCCTTCCATGTGCAGCGACTGGCGCGCGGCCGGCACGCCGGCTTCGCGCAGCTTCTGGTTGGACGCGGGCGTGCGGTAGCCGGACAGGATTTCCAGCGGGGTGTCGATGCCGTAACGGGCCACGAAAGCCTGGGTGCCCCACAGCGTTTCGAACAGTTTGGGATCGATGGCGATGGTTTCCTTGCCATTCACGTCGCGCATCAGATGGCACAGGTCCTGATAGGCCGACTGAATCAGCTCGCCATCACGCCAGTACAGCAACTTGGCCCGTTCCCCGCTGGCCGGACGCACCACTTCGATAGTACGGGGGCGCAGCCAGAATTCCAGATCGAGCGCCTGCGCGTCAAATATATCGGGTGGTGGTGCCAGTTCCGTACCGGACGGTGCGCTCTGCTCGGAGGCACGGGCCATCGGCTTGCTGGCCGTGGCCGGCGCTGCCGCATGGCTAGCCGGCTTGCTGACCGATACAGTGCTATGGGGCGCAACGCTGCGGGCAGCACACCCTATCAGCGGCACGGTACACAGACCAGCCCCGACCACACCTAAACCCTGCTGTAAAAAATCTCTGCGCGTTGCCATACACTACCTGTCAAAAGCAATATGGGTACTATAGCCTATGCCGAGGGAATAAAAAACCTCCGCAACTCCGATATTGCCTGGTCCAGTTCAGGCGGCCACTGCCGCAACCGCCTTGGCCGGCGCTGGCTCTGCCAGTTGCGCAGCCGGCTGGTCGAGCAGATAGCCCTGCCCCAGCACAGCGATGCCGGCACCAGCCGCCAGCGCACGCAGGCGCTCCAGCGTTACCGCCGTCTCTATGCGTTTGAAGACCAGCGCCACACCGGCCGCGCGGCAGCGCGCGAACAGGGCCAGCAGCTCGGCCTCGTCGGCTGCCACACTCGCATCAAGCTTGAACGCGGCCGGCTGCAAGCGCTCCAGTATCTGCAAGGCTTCCGCCGGCGCCGCCACATTGATGGCGAGGCGGAAGCCGTTGCGGCGGTAATTGTCGGCCACGTAGTTGAGCAGCCAGCCCTGCTGCGGCGTGGCTGCCGGCAATTGCAGCACCACCCGTGCCAGTGGCAGTTCCAGCGCATCGAGTATGCGGCGGAAAGCATGGCCGTGATTGCTGCTGACGGCGCTGAGCAGGCGGTCATGCACGTTCAGATACAGGTCCGGCCCGCCGTCCGCGGCCTGACGGAAGAAATTAAGTGCGTGCAGCAGACGGCACAGGCGATCCAGCTCGACGGATTCGTCATCGCTGGCCGCGTGGTCAAGCAAGCGCCACAGCGACAGGCCCTGATCCTGCGCCGCAGCGCTGCGCGCCAGCCCTTCGTAAGCCTGCACGGCGCCGCCCTGCAAGGCGCGGATGGGATGGAAAGCACTGCTCAGCGTGCAATTGAAGAAGCGTCCCTGCGCGCGGCCCGCGTGATCGAGCCAGATGCTGGACGTGCTGCTGGCAGCGCCGGATAGGCGGGCCAGATAGTCTTGGAGTACGGAGAATGACATGCTGCTCCTCAGCGTATAGGGATAACAGCGACAGCCTAGCGCAGCGGCAGCAAAAGCTGAACGAATCCTTGCAGCTATGAATATGCGAAAAGCTTCGTTCCCCCGCGCGCAGGCGGACGCTATCGTTAGCCATCGTCACTGACTACGGAAGCCCCATGTGCCAATTACTCGCCATGAGCAGCAAACAGCCCGCCGCGCTGGACTTTTCCTTCACCGGCTTTGCACGGCGCAGCGCCGAACATGGCGACGGCTGGGGCATCGCCCTGCACAATGGCAGCGACTGCCAGCTTTACACCGATGCGCTGGCCTGCAGCAGCTCGCTGCTGGCGCAGCAATTCCGCAGCCAGCCCATCAAGGCACGCAATGTGATCGCCCATATCCGCAAGGCGACGCAGGGCCGCGTGTCGCTGGAAAACAGCCATCCGTTCACGCGCAAGCTGTGGGGCCAGACCTGGTCGTTCGCCCATAATGGCGATCTCAAACTATTCCAGCCGCGCCGTGGCCTGTATGCGCCCTGGGGCGATACGGACAGCGAGCTGGCGTTCTGCCACATCCTGTCCGAGCTGGCGCTACGCTACGAACACCGGCCACCGCGCCACCAGCTGTTTGCCACACTGCAGATACTGGCCGCCAGCATCGCCGAATATGGCAGCTTCAATTTCCTGCTATCCAACGGCGAACTGCTGTTCGCCTATTGCAGTACCGAGCTGCATAGCGTGCAGCGCCAGTATCCGTTCAGCGTTGCGCAGCTGGTCGATTGCGATCTGAGCATAGACTTCAGCCAGCACAATCAGCCGGATGACCGCATGACGGTGATTGCCACCCGCCCGCTGACCAGCAACGAACCGTGGCAGCGCTTCGCACCGGGCCAGCTAAAACTGTTTATACAGGGGGAAGAAGTGGGCGCACAGCCGGTGCACCAGCAGGAATGGGACTGGCAGATCTGCGCCTAGCGCAGCGGGAAAGGCAGGCCTGCGTTTAGGCCTGCATCCAAGCCTGACTCAGGTCGAGCTCAGGCCGAATTGCAATTGCAGAAGCGCTTGCGTTTGCTGCCATCGGCTGCCGTCGCACCCGCTTCGAGCTGCTTCCAGAAGAACACCGTTTCGACGCCATAGGGCGAGCGCACCTTGCCCGAATCGATGTAGCCGCATTTGGCAAAAAAGCCCTCGCCTGTCGCCGTGCTATGCAGTTGCAGCGCTTTCACGCCCCAGCTGCAGGCCTGCGCTTCGACCCGCTCCAGCAGCGCCTTGCCCACGCCCTGGCCGCGCACCTCAGGCAGCAGATAGCACAGTGCCAGCTTGCCGGCGCCTGTCAGCAAAGCCACGCCAACCACCACGCCATCCTGCACGGCCACCACGGAATAGTTGGTGGGCGAAGCAAACCAGCTGGCCACCATTTCCGGCGTCTTGTTGCCCAGCCATGCGGCCAGTATGGCCGGATCCTGCTTATGGTCCTCGCCACAGCATTCGGCAATGGAACGGCGCAGCACCGTACAGGCAGCGACCGCATCGCTGACCTCGGCCGGCCGGACTTCAAGACTGCGAATTTCAGAACTCATGTACGCTCACAAACATTTCTATTAGCAAAAATGAAGCGTTTAAACGCTTTCTTCAGTGCCTGATTCGACTATACACCAAGCCATGAAAGTCGTTGCGGACGCCCCCGTTTCTGCGCCGCTGCTGCCTTCACAGCCTAGTAGCTGGCCCTGCTTTTGCCCACGAATCATTCCGGAATTCCTTATGCGGAAATCGAGGAACTGTCGTGCATCTCCTTAAAAATAAGCATATAACGAAAAATTCGTATCTTTTCGGCGCGGAATTTTACACTATGAGCGTCCGTTCATCAGAAAGCCTGCCATGACTACGCACCACGCTACCCGCCGCCTGTTCACCACTGCCCTGCTGGCCGCCAGCACCGGCCTGTTCGGCCTGTCCATGCCTGCCCATGCGGCCGACACGGTGCTGCTCAATGCCTCCTATGACGTGGCGCGTGAACTGTTCAAGGATATCAACCCGCTGTTCGTCGCCGAATGGAAAAAGACCACGGGTGAAACCGTCAACGTCAACCAGTCCCATGGCGGCTCGTCCAAACAGGCCCGCTCGGTGGCCGATGGCATGGAAGCGGCCGTGGTGACCATGAATCAGGCCAACGATATCGACATGCTGGCCGAGCGTGGACTGGTGGTGCAGGACTGGGCCAAGAAATTCCCCCACAATGCGGCGCCGTTCTATTCCACCATGGTGTTCCTGGTCCGCAAAGGCAATCCGCAACAGATCAAGGACTGGGGCGATCTGGCCAAACCTGGCGTGAAAGTCATCATTCCCAATCCTAAAACGGCCGGCAATGGCCGCTACACCTATCTGGCCGCCTGGGGCTCGGTGCTGAAAAAAGGCGGCAACGAAGCGCAGGCGCGCGAGCTGGTGACGAAAATCTTCAAGAACGTGCCCGTACTGGACGCCGGCGGCCGGGGCGCTACCACCACCTTCACCCAGCGCAGCATAGGCGACGTGCTGGTGACGTTTGAAAACGAAGTGAATCTGGTACGCGCCGAATTCGGCGACAACTTCGAGGTGGTCTATCCTTCGCTCTCGATCCTGGCCGAATCGCCCGTCGCCGTGGTGGACAAGGTGGTCGACCGCCGCAATCTGCGCAAGCAGGCGACCGGCTACCTGAACTTCCTGTACACGGAACAGGCGCAGGACGTGATCGCCAAACACTATTTCCGTCCGCGTTCGGAAGCGGCTTTCAAAAAATACAAGGCCAACTTCCACCAGATCAGTCTGTTCACGGTGGATGATGTGTTCGGCGGCTGGAAAGCGGCGCAGAAAAAACACTTTGATGACGGCGCCGAGTTCGACCGTATTTATCAGAGCAAATAAACCACAGGGCTGAGCACAGCCAGCGCAGCGACTGTACTCCCTGTACAACAAGGCCCCGCCCAGCTTGCGGGGCTTTTTTTCGCCTGCCTGATCGCGCCCGGCAGAGTGGGTCCGAAGTGCGCCTGCGCGCGCAGCGGCCAGATTTGCCCGGATTTGCTCAAAATTGCCAATAAGCCTAGTGGAATCCGACAGTTACATTCAATAGACGAGAAAGCACTTTAATGTTATCTTCCAGCCTGAGAGAGTATTGCCGTACAGATAGAGGCAATCCGTGGTGCTAGGCGCCTGCTCTGCCGAATTTCGCCAGATTTAACTGAATATTGAAACTATGCTCAAAAAAATTCTCGCTGTATTACTGAGTTCTGTCACGGCCGCCGCACTGGCAGTGCCGCTGGGCTCGCAGTCCGTGCTGGTGGTGGAAGATGACACCGGCAAAGTCCTGCTGGAAAAGAATTCCACTGTACAAGTGCCTATCGCTTCGCTGACCAAGCTGATGACGGCCATGGTGGTGCTCGATTCGCGCGCCGACCTCGAAGCGCCTATCAGCATCGACAAGACCGATGTGGACACGCTCAAGCACAGCACCTCGCGCGTGCCCGTGGGTGCCGAACTGTCGCGCCGCGACGTGCTGCAACTGGCGCTGATGTCGTCCGATAACCGTGCAGCCGCCTCGCTGGCACGCACCTTCCCCGGCGGTCCGGAAGCGTTCAAGGCTGCCGTGAATGCCAAGATCCGCGCGCTCGGCATGAGCCAGACCGTGATCGAAGAACCGACCGGCCTGTCGCCTAACAACCGCTCCACCGCCACCGATCTGGTGCGCATGGCCAGCGCTGCCTCGGCCTATCCGGAAATCCGCCGTATCACCACCGATACCAAGGACATCATCAATATCAAAGGCCGCAAGGTCGAGTACCACAACACCAACCGTCTGGTCGGTGCCAAGGGCTGGGATGTGGGCCTGTCCAAAACCGGCTACACGGAAGAAGCTGGACGCTGCCTGATCATGCGCTTCAAATCGGCCGGCAAGAACGCCACGCTGGTACTGCTCAATGCCAAAGCCAATTCGGCGCGCATGATGGATGCGCTGAATATCCGCCGCTTCGTGGCCGGACCTGATGGCGAACCTAAAGTCATGAAGGTCGCCGCCAAAACCAGCCGCAAAGCCGCCAAGAGCAGCAAGCACCACCGCCGCGCGGCCTGATCAGGCCTCGCTCAAACCGTCAGCAGCGCGCGCAGGCCACTGGCGCGCTGGGTACGCTGGGCGATGGCGTCCAGCAGCACCTGCTGATTCGGCGTCAACAAAGTAAAGTACTCGCGTGCGCGCGTGATGCCGGTGTAGACCAGCTCGCGCGCCAGCGTGCCATTGCTCTCGCGTGGCAGCACCAGCACCGTGTGCTCGAATTCCGATCCCTGCGATTTGTGTACCGTCATGGCGAATGCCGTTTCGACGTTGCGCAACCGCGTCGCCAGCACGCTGCGCACCGCATCGCCGTCCGAGAAATACACGCGCATGGCGCCGGGCCGTAACGGGTCCGGCAGCGTCAGGCCGATATCGCCGTTGAATACCCCGGTCGCATAGTCGTTACGCGTGACCATCACAGGCCGGCCCGCATACCATTCGCCGTAGCGGCGCAACAGGCCCGCACTCTGCAGGCGCTGTTCTATGGCTTCGTTCAAGCCCTGCACGCCCCACTCGCCATCGCGCACGGCGCACAGGATGCGGAAGCGTTCGAACGCCACGATCAGGGTCTTCACCCAGTCCAGATAAGCGGCACCCTCGCCCTCGGGCGCACCAGCCTTGAGCAGTTGCAGATAGCGGCTGTAACCACCGGGCGCGCCGTCGCGGCCGGCCAGGGCCAGTTGCAGCGCGTCGGCCGGCAGTGCCGGATCGGTCCACGCCAGCTTGCCATCCGATGGCTGGCGCAGCACCTGCACGGTGGCAGCGCCATCGCCGCGGTTGACGGCCAGCGCGAGCGCGCCGATAGGCCCGCCGAAGCGCCGGCTTTCGCGCAGCATCACAGTCTGCTGGGCGATGGGGCCGGCCTGCCCGGCGTATTCGTCAGGGATGGCGATGCCGCTGGCATCGCGCACATAGCTGAGCGTTTCGGCGTGGTAGCCGCCCGCCTCGGCATCGAAGCACAGATCACCGAGCACGGCGCCCGCTTCGACCGATGCCAACTGGTCCTTGTCGCCCAGCAGTATCAACGTCGCCTGCGGCGGCAAGGCGGCCAGCAGCGCGGCCATCATTTCGAGGTGGATCATCGAGGCTTCGTCGACGATCAGCACATCCACCTCTAGCTGGTTGCCCGCATGGTGGCGGAAGGCGCGCGTATCGGGCCGTGCCCCCAGCAGGCTATGCAGGGTACGCGCGGCGCCCATGCGGCCGGCCAGTTCGCGCAGCGGCAGTTCGGCGCCCACTTTCTGGTCCAGTTCTTCCAGCGCCGTATCGATGGATTGCTTGAGCCTAGCAGCAGCCTTGCCGGTCGGCGCGGCCAGCGCCACGCGCAGGTTGTCGCGACCACTGCCGGCGCTGGCAAACAGCAGTGCCAGCAGACGCGCCACCGTATAGGTCTTGCCCGTGCCGGGGCCGCCCGTAATGATGCCCAGCTTGCCGCGCACCGCCACGGCGCAGGCGATCTTCTGCCAGTCCGGGCCACCGCCACGGCTGGCGTGGGGGAATAGCACATCGAGCCAGCGGCGGATGCCGGCAATGTCTGCGCTGGCATCGCCGGCCAGCACTTCGCCCAGCGCGCGCTGGCGCACGGCATGGGCCACCAGTTTTTCATCGCGCCAGTAGCGGCGCAGATAGAGGCGCTCGCCATCGAGCACCAGCGGCTGGTCGAAATCCAGATCGCCCACGGCCCACACTTGTTCGCTGGCGGCCAGCAGCTTACGCCACCCTGCCCCATCCTGCGGCCAGCCGGCCACGCTGTCGCGCAGGCCGCGCCACAAGTCCGGTTGCCAGCCCAGCTGGGTGCCCACGGCACCGGACAGGTCGTCCAGCTTCATGCAGCTATGGCCGCGCCCTTCCAGTTCGGCCAGCAGCACGCAGGCCGCCAGCAGCGGCGCCGTATCCTGCCCCAGCGTGCCGATGAAACGCGCAAAAGCACCGCTCAGGCGGCGCAGATGGCCCGCTTCGGTCAGCACATCGAGCTGCGCCAGCAGTGCTTCGGAACGGCTAGTCAGCATGGTCAACCTCATCCTGCGCCAGCGCGGGCGCCTCCAGCAATAGATCCAGACCGTCCAGCAGGCCGGGATCGGGGGTAATCAGATAGCAGCCGCGCGTGTGCTCGTTGGCGATCCCGCGCAGGAACAGGAATAGCGTGCCGCCCAGATGGCGCGCCGCATCGTAGCGCGCACCGAGCCGGCTTTGCAGCAGCCGGTGCAGCGCCAGCAGGTAGATGGCGCCCTGAATGTCGTAGCGGTGTTCGGCCATGGCCGTCACCAGCGCCGCCGTATGGTAAGAAGCATCGCTGCCGCCCAGCGCATTCGATTTGTAATCGAGCACCCAGTAGCGCCCTTCGTGCTCGAACACCAGATCGGCAAAGCCTTTCAGCATGCCGTGCAGCTCGCGTTCGGGCAGTGCTGGCCGGGCCACGCCGTCCAGCAGGTATTGCACGCACAGCGCGTCGAGCGCCGTGGTATTCAGCCGCTCGCTGGGGAACCAGAATTCCATTTCCGGCAGCGGCTGGCGGATGGCACTCAGTGGCGCCTGCAGATGAGGCAGCGGCGTGCTGACGATCTGGCGCAGCCAGGTCTCGGTATCCTGCAGCCGGTTGCCCCAGCCGGCCCGCTCCACCCGGCGCGCCAGCCGGATGGCAAAGCTGTCCTGCGCCACCATGGCGAATCCTTCTTTGCCCAGCCATTCGAGTTGCTCGTGCAGGAAATTGCCCGGTACTGAGCCGCGCGGGAAACGGTGCCAGGCCACGTCGTCCACCTTCTGCACGGCGCCGGCCGTGACCACTTCGCCCTGCAGCAGATCTTCCTGTGCGCTATCGCGCGGCACCGGCAGGGTCTGCCCTATGCTGGCAGTGGGGCCGGTGCGGCGTGCCAGCGAGCTGAAACTGCCCACTGCCCAGTCACGCTCGAACGCCGCCGCATAGCCTTGCGGTTCCAGCAGCGCGGGGCGCTGTTCCACCCGCTGCAAGCGCGTGACGGGCGCCGTCGCGGCGGCAGCCAGGGTTTGCAGCTCGATGCTGTCGCAGCCGGCTATCGCGTGCTGCCAGCGTTCCAGCATCAGTTCCGACGGCAGCGCGGCGCCACCCGTCAGCAGATAACCGAGCGCCGATTCGTGCAGCGTGTTTTCGCCCTCCTTGCGGGCCGCCTGCGCTGTCACGCCCAGCCACAGGTAGTGGCGCGCGCGCGTGAGTGCCACGTACAACAGGCGCAGGTCTTCCTGTAAACGGGCCTGTTCCATCAGGGCCAGCGCTTCGTCGGTGAGTGCCATGTCGATATGGCGCTCGCCCTGCGTATCGCTGTACTCGAAGAAGCTGCGGTTGCGCCGCTCCACCTTGCGCGCCGTAACAGCAAACGGCAGATACACGAGCGGATATTCGAGGCCCTTGGATTTGTGCACGGTGATGACTTTCACCAGCTCGGCGTCACTCTCCAGTCGCAGCACGCGTTCGTCGCCGCCCGCTTCGCCTGCTTCGATCTGTTCCGCCAGCCAGCGGATCAGCGCCTGCTCGCCATCGAGCTGGCGGCTGGCGGTCTGCAGCAGTTCGGCCAGATGCAGCAGATTGGTCAGGCGGCGTTCGCCGCCGGGTTGCTGGATCAGGGTGGCCGGCAGGTTGAGATCATGAATGAAACGGCGCAGCATGGCCAGTACGCCCTGCCGCTGCCACACCGCATGCCAGCCCTTGAGCTGCTCCACCCGGCCTTCCCATGCCAGCTCGTCGGACGAAAGCTGGGCCAGTTCCGCCAGCGACAGGCCGCAGGTGGCTGTGGCAAACGCAGCGCGGGCCAGCGCGCCATCGAGCGGCGTGGCCACGGCCGACAGCCAGCGCAGCACATCGGCCGCTTCTTCGCTGTCCGTCACGGCATCCTTGTCCGACAGGTAGACGCTGGCCACGCCGCGCCGCTGCAGCGCCGTGCGGATGGCCGTGGCTTCGCGCCGGTCGCGCACCAGCACGGCGATATCGGCCGGCTGCAAACGCTGCTGCCCGTGCGGGCCGGCAAAGCCGGTGGCCGCATCATTGAGCTGGCTGACGATCTGCTCGGCGCACTGCCAGGCAAAGAACTCGCGGTAGGCGTCGGCCTTCAGCGGCAAGGCGCTGCAGGCCAGCACCATGGCCGGCAGCGTGCCGGCGCCATTGCGCAGCTGCTCGTCGCGCCCGCGCGCACCGACCGCTTCGAACGGCAGCGGATTGAAGCCGTCCGCCGGATTGCGGAAGCGGAAAGCGCCACGGGCAAAGCCGCTGCCACCGGCGCCGCTTTCCGCATGCAGGAATAGCTGATTGACGGCCGCCACCACGGCCACCGTGGAACGGTAATTGGTGCCGAGCTGGTAATGGCGCCCCGCCGTGGCAGCGCGTGCGGCCAGATAGCTGTGAATGTCGGCACCACGGAAACCGTAAATCGACTGTTTGGGGTCGCCGATCAGGAACAGGCCCGTGGCCCCATCATTGTCGGCCACACGGTATAGCTGGTTGAAAATCTGATACTGGTTGGGTGCCGTATCCTGAAACTCGTCCACCAGCGCCACCGGATACTGGCTGATGATGCGCTGGCGCAGCGCCGGCCCATTCGCGCCCTGCAGCGCAGCGTTGAGCCGGTCCAGCATGTCGGCAAAACCGAACTGGCGGTTGCGCTGCTTGAGTTCCGCCATGCGCGCGGCGATCACTCCCACCGCATGGCGATACAGGGCGAACGACAGCGGTTCGATCTGGTCCAGCGCCGCTTTCAGCGGGGCGATGGCGTCAAAACAGTCCGGCACTGCGGCGCTGAAATCTTTGGCAAAGGCGTCGGCGATGCCATCGGGCGTCAGGCGGCGCCACGCCGTATCCTTCAGATCGGGATGGGTGGCATGAGCATCGGCCACCCAGGCACGCAGGCTGTCGAACCAGCCGGCCACGCTTTCCGGCTTCATCTTCACGCCGTTGAAGCATTTGGGTGCGATAGCGCGCTGCTGATGGATCCACTGCTCCATGGCGGCGATGCGCTCGTCCCAGCCCTGCTTGAGCTGACGTAGCGTGGCCTGCTGCTGTTGCTGCAGCTGGACGATCAGTGTACCCAGCGGCGCATCGCTGCAGCCGGCCGCACGGCTGGCGCCTATCAGGTCGGCACGGCGGGTCAGCTCGCGCAGGCTTTTTTTCAGCGCACCCACATTGGCCCAGCAGGCCAGCAGTGGCTGCAAAGCGGCCGCGTCGAGCGGATACACGTGCTGACGCCAGTAGTCGTGCGCCGCATCTTCATACAGGGTTTGCTCGTCGCTCAGCAATTCTTCGTCGAACAGGCTGCCGCTATCGAAAGCATGTTCGCGCAACATGCGCTGGCACCATGCGTCGATGGTGAAGATAGCCGCTTCGTCCATGGTTTCTGCGGCCAGCATCAGCCGGTGCGCAGCCTGCTGCTGGGCGGCGGCATCGGGATAGTCCTGCAGGATTTCGTCCAGATAGGCATCGCGCGCGCCGGCCAGCGGCATGGCGGCATAGGCACGGAAGTACGCAGCTGCTTCCACCAGCCGTTCGCGCACCCGGTTGGACAGTTCGCGCGTGGCCGCGCGGGTAAACGTCATCACCAGTATTTCCGATGGCAGCAAGGGGCGCTGATAGCCCTGTGCACCGCCGTGCCCCAGCACCAGCCGCACATACAGGGCGGCGATGGTCCAGGTTTTGCCGGTACCGGCGCTGGCCTCGATCAGGCGCGAGCCATGCAGCGGAAACTCCAGTGCCCTTAACGGGATTGCGCTGCTGCTCATGCTGCCCCTTCCTGATCCAGTGGATGTATGGTGATCGCTGTCCCCAGCCACATCAGCAACGGGCCGTACAGGCGCTCGGCCACGTCGGCAAAGCCGGCCTGCGCTTCCAGCTGGGCGAACTCGGGCCACAAGCGGGCCAGACACAGGTCCGCCACTTCACCGGCCAGTTCAAAACCGCCATCGTAGATAGCGCGTGCATCTTCATCTTTGAGCAGGGCCAGCGCAGTCTTGCAGGCCGTGGGCAAAGGCTGGTCCATATTGCTGCGCCATAGTGCTGCCAGTTGCTCCAGCACGGCCAGTGCAGCCGGCTGCAGCATGGGCTGCATCTGCACGTGGGCGTCGCGTGCGATCAGATGGGCCGCCACGGGCGTGCCGCTGGCGGCCAGCGCGAGCTGGCGCAGCCAGATCTCGATCAGCTTTTCCGCCCGCAACCCGCCCTGCTTGTCCATCACCTTGGACGAAATCTGCCCCAGCCACACGCTGCCATGGCCGTCGCTGCGCAACTGGTCCACCCAGTCTTCCAGCTGCAGGCCGCCCAGCGCCAGCGTGACGGCCACCTTGGGGGCCGGCCGCGGATATTGCTGGCGCAGTTGCAGCCATGCGCTGCGCACCGGCAGCAGTCCGGCCACCAGTTGTTGCTGGTACTGCTGGCCGATCAGGCCTATCGGCAGCCGCCCTTCGCGCGCCAGCCGCGCCGCACGCAGCGTGAGCTGCTCGGCCACCTGTTCGGGCAGCTCGTCTTCGCCTTCATCGGCCAATAGCTGGTCTTCCAGCTGGTAGCGTTCCAGCCCATCCAGCGCAAACGGTTCTTCGTCCTCGCCCACCTGCGCGGCATCGCCGAACACCACGCCCAGGCGCTGGCGGAAAAAATAGCGCACGGGCTGGCGCATGAAGTTGACCAGATCGGCCAGTTTCAAGCGGTGGCCCGGCTCAAGCTCGTAGGGCGCCAGCGCGCTGGCAGCGTCCGCAGCGGGCTGCTCGCCGTGCGCTACGCGCCATTCGCGCGCATAGGTCAGCAGACCGTCCTGCTCGAAATAGCGCCGGCTGAATGGCTGCAGCGCGTGTTCGGTGGTGAGCTGTTCCAGCGCGATCTGCCAGCCCGCACGCAGGTAATCGCATAGCTGCGCTACCAGCACGGACGGCGGCTGGGCCGAGTTGTCGCGCACATTGCGTCCCACCCAGCTGATGTACAGCTTGTCGCGCGCAGCCAGCACGGCTTCCAGCATCAGGTAGCGGTCATCGTCGCGGCGCGAACGGTCGCCGGGTCTGGCCATGCCGGCCAGCGCCAGCAGGTCGAAGTCGGCGCGCGGCGCGCGGCGCGGGAAATCGCCATCATTCATGCCCAGCAGGCAGACCACGCGGAACGGCACGGCGCGCATCGGCATCAGCGTACAGAAGGTCACGCCACCCGAGACGAACTGGTGGTTCAACGTTGGCTCATCCAGCAGGCTTAACCACGCTTCGCGCAGCACGGCCAACGGCACGGCTTCGACAAAGCCGGCGTTCTCGCAGGTTTCCAGCCAGCGTGCGAGCGCTTCATCAAGCTGGGCCAGCGTCAGACGGTCGCCCTCTTCACCTGCGCTGAAGAAGGCTGCCAGCAGGGCGCGCGCCTGCACGCCCCATTCGGCCGGAGTGCGTTCTTGCGCCAGCACGCCGCGCCAGTGCAGCAAGTCCGTCACCAGCTGGGCCAGCGAACCGGCCAGTGCCGCATCCAGCCCGCCCACTTCGCCATACGGTTCGATACCGCCGAAGGCCGCGCCATTGCCGCTGGCGTAACCGAGCAGCATACGACGCACGCCGAACAACCACGAATTCTGCTCGCCCGCAGCGCCCAGTCCCAGCCCACTGCGGTGCTCGGGGTCCAGCCCCCAACGCACGCCCACGCCCTCTATCCACAGGCCCAGCGTGGCCATGTCCTCGCTATCGAGACCGTAGCGGCCGGCCACGGCCGGCACATCGAGCAGATCGCGCACTTCGCTCTGGCGGCAGCGCTGCTGCGGCAGGCGTAGCAGCCATTCCAGCGCCACCAGCAGCGGATTCACGCTGCGGTCGTTGACATCGCCGATTTCGAACGGAATGTAGCGCGCATCGCTGCGCCGGTACTGGGCAAACACGGCATGGATGGCGGCCGTAAAGGTATCGATGTCGGGCACCATCACCACCACGTCGCGCGGGCGCAGCGTGCTGTCGGCTGCCAGCATGGCCAGTAGCTGGTCGTGCAGCACTTCCACTTCACGCTGCACGCTGTGGGCAATGTGGAACTGCACCGAGCGGTCGCTGGCCGGCGGCGGCAGGCCCGGGTGCTCGGACAGTGGCAGCAGGTCGCGCACGGCGCCCTGTATCTGTTCCAGCAGGGTGTGGCCGGCGCCGTCGCTGAACAGATCGACCCGCAAAGGCTGGCCGTCGCCGTCGCGCAGGCTGGCACTGGCCGTGTCGAATTCGTCGAGCAGACGGATGAAGTCACGCCCCTGTCGTCCCCAGCTAGCCAGCAGCGGATGGCTGTGCGCATGCAGCTGTTCGAGCGGCAGCGCACCCAGATCGTGGCCATTGCGCGGCTGCTGACGTTTATGCGCGGCGCGCAGCAGCTCGCGCCCTTCGATGATGTCGCCCCAGTAGTACTGGCAGGGATTGGGTACGGCCAGCAGCACCTGGGTGTAGGCCGACAGGGCGGCCAGCGCCTGCAGGGTCTGGAACGGCAGGGCCGAGACGCCGAATATCACGATGCGGCGCGGCAGCCGGCCTAGCGGCGCCTCGCCCGCTGCGGCAGCACGGACGAATTCCGTATGGATGGTAGCCCGTCCCAGTTCGCGCTGGTCCGGAGCTACATCGGCGATCACGGCACGCCACAACTGCGCCTGCCAGCGCTGCTCGGGCGTCAGCGCCAGCGCGGCACCGGCATCGCCGGCACGGCGCAACAGGTCGCGTCCGTGCGCCCAGTCGTCCAGCCAGTCGGCGCGGTAGACCTGATACTGGTCGTACAGGTCGGCCAGCCGTTCGGCCAGCTGCAAGCGCCGCTCGGGCGCACCATCGGCCAGAAAATGCCGTAGCGGGGCAAACACGGGGTCGGCCAGCAAGCCAGGCAGCAAACGCATCAGACGCCAGGTCAGCGGGCCTTTATCGAAAGCGGAAATGGTCGGCACCTGCTCGTGCCCCAGCATGCCGCGATAGGTCTCCCACAGGAAGCGGGCCGGCAGCGCCACGCGGGTGGCCGCGCAGATGCCGAGTTCCTCGGCCAGCGCAATCTTCAGCCATTCCGCCACGCCGTTGGACTGCACCAGAAATACTTCCTGCTCCAGCGCACCGAGCGGCTGTCGGCGCAGCCACTGGAACACGGCGCTGCGCAGCATTTCCAGCTGGTTGCCATGTAAAACTATCAGTCCGGGCGTTACGCTTGCTTCCATAGGGCTCATCGGGGGAAAGGAGCTCGTATTATCGCTCTAGCTCTCCGAGTAGGCCAGCAGTTCCTGCGTCATCAGTGCTTCCAGCTGGGCCAGCATGGCATGCAGTTGCTGCACCAGCTGTCTGGCTAGCGCCGGATCGCTATCGTAACGCTGCTGTTCCAGCGCCAGACACAGCGCGCCGAAGCGCATCGCGCCCACGGCCCGTGCCGAAGACTTGATGCGGTGCCCCAGCTCGGCCAGCTGGACGCTGTCGTGGCGGACCAGCGCGGCATCGAGTTCGCGCAGGCCATCACGCGCCGCGTCGAGGAACAGCAGGGCAAATTTATGCATCTTGTCGGCCCGGTGGCCGAAGGTCTGGGCCAGCACGGCCAGATCGAACATGGGCTGGGCCAGTACATCCTCCCCCACCACCGGCTGCTGCGGCAGCGCATAGTAGGATGGCGAGGCCGGCGTGCGCGTCTGCCCCCTGACCGGACGCTGGCGCATCCAGCGCGCCAGCATATTGAACAGCAGCGTGGGCGCTACCGGCTTGGCAATGAATTCATCCATGCCGGCCGCCAGACAGCGCTCCTGATCGACGATGCCGGCATTGGCCGTCATGGCGATGATCAAGGTGCCCGCCAGCTTGGGATGTGCGCGGATCAAGCGGGTGGCTTCATAGCCATCCATGACGGGCATCTGCACATCCATCAGTACGCAGTCGAAACCTTCCTTGAGCAGCAGGTCGATGGCTTCCTTGCCGTTGTTGGCCACGCACACGGTGGCGCCGGCATCTTCCAGCAATTCGCGCCCTACCTGCTGGCTGAAGACATTGTCCTCCACCAGCAAGATGGAACTGCCACGTATGCTGTCCAGTACTTCCGCCTGCACCTGGTCGTCGCTATGCTGCAGCAGGCTGCTGGCACAGGCCAGCCGCGCCGTGAACCAGAAGGTGCTACCAGCACCGGCGCGGCTTTCCACCCCGACCGTACCGCCCATCAGTTCGGCCAACTGCTTGCTGATTACCAGACCCAGCCCCGTGCCGCCATAGCGCCGCGTGGTGGACGTATCGGCCTGATGGAAGGACTGGAACAACTGCTCGAGCTGCTCCGGCGTCATCCCTATGCCCTGGTCGGACACTTCGAAGCGCACTTCCAGCCCCTCTTCGCAACGGCCCTTCAGGCTGGCGCGGATCTGCACCGTGCCGTGCTCGGAGAATTTGATGGCGTTGCTGGTGAAGTTGAGCAGCACCTGCTCCAGCCGCAGCGGGTCGCCGCGCAACTGCGGCGGCATGCCTTCGGCCACGACGATTTCCAGCGTCAGCCCGCGTGCAGCAGCGCCCTCGCCCAGCTGGCTGACGATGTTATCGAGCAGTGCATCGAGCGCGAAGTCCAGCACTTCCAGCTCCATCTTGCCAGCTTCGATCTTGGAGAAATCGAGAATGTCGTTGATGATGCCCAGCAGATGGCGGCCCGAATGGAAGATCTTTTCCAGATAGTCGCGCTGCTTGGGGTCATTCACGGATTTCAGCGCGAGATGGGACATGCCGATAATACTGTTCATCGGCGTGCGGATTTCGTGGCTCATATTCGACAGGAATTCGCTCTTGGCCTGATTGGCCGTATCGGCTTTTTCCTTCAGCTCGTGCAGTTCCGTCACGTCGGTCGACAGGCCGATTACCGCCGTCACACTACGGTCTATCACCACCGGCGCCTTGATGGTCCAGCGGTAGTGGGCACCGCCATCGGCATCGACCTGGCGCACTTCGCCCGAGCGGGTATGGCGGTCAGCAAACACCTGCTGCTCCTGCTCCCAGGCCTCGTCGGCCACGCTGGCCGGCATCAGATCGCGATCAGCCTTGCCTATCATCTGGTCGGCCGTCATGCCCATGGCTTCGGCCATGCGTGCATTCACATAAATGAAGTGGCGCTTGATATCCTTCATGTAGACGTGGGCATCGACATTGTCGAGCACCGTATCGAGCAGCAAACGCTGCTTGATAGCGCGGCGGCGCGAGGAATACAGTACCAGCACATAGCTATATAGCAGCACGCTGCCGGAAAAACCGGTGGCGCCGGCCACCCATGGCAGGGCGCGGTCGAACGGCGTCAAAAGCTGGTCCTTGCGCACGAAGAACTGGGCCTTCCACAGGCTGCCGTGAAAATCGATGGGCAGCACGGCAACGAAATACTCTTCCCGTGCCGTCATCAGCTCGCGCCGCGGCTGCAGCGAGCCGTCGTCATTGAAAAGCACATGGTCGGCTGCTTCCAGCTCGAGCCGGCGCTGCTCGACATCGCGGCTGGCATCGGCATACAGCACCAGATGTAGCTGGCGCACCGCCATTTCATCGATAGCGCCTTGCAGCAGGCGCGGCACGCTGAAGCCCACCCCCACCGAGCCCATATAGGCTGCGCGGCGCTGAGCCACATCGTCCAGCGGCAGGCCAGGGCGGTAGACCGGCAGCCGTATGCCCATGCCGATATGCGGCAGCGGGTGGTGCACCATCACGGGCTGGCCCGAAGCCATTACCTGCCCGCTATCGCGCGCGGCCATCACCACCCGCGCCACGGCCGGATCGGCGGTCACATCGACGCCCAGTTTTTCCCGCAAAATCAGGGCCGGCTCCAGATAGGTCAGCGGCATGTATTCAGGCCGCCGGCCGGCCGGGCGAATATCGAAAGCGGGATAGCCACCTCCATCGAGGCTGGTATCGGCCCGCACGCTGGCGACGAACGCTGCGCGCTGCTCGTCGCGCACCAGTGGCGCCCAGTTCAGCGTTTCGATCGCGGGAAAGTGGCGCGCGATGTCGAGGCTGACCACATACTGGTGGAACTGCAGCCGGCTGATCTGCGGCCCGGTCTGGAACAACGCCACCAGCCCGCGCGTGATGTCGGAATACGATTTGATGCGGGCAGCAATGCCGTACTGGGTGTTGCGCGCCAGATTATCGAAGCGCAGCGCCGCGTTGGCGTCCACCGTGCTGGCGGCCGAGCCATACAGGCCTGCGCCTATCAGGCTGGCCAGCACAGCGCCGCCGAGCCAGATCAGCGCACGCTGGCTCGGTGCTGCAGTTCGGGCCTTGGCGTCCCTGAACATGAGCAGCGGTTTAATATGCGGCCTGCGCGCTAGGGCGGGCCGCGATACGGTCGCGCCATGCCTGCAGATGGGGCATGGCCTCGTCACCGGGGCGGAATTTGAGCAGGCCGCGGCCGAATTCCAGCGCGCAGAACGCGGTGATATCGGCGATCGTGTAACGCTGACCGGCAATATACGGTTGCTGCGCGAGTTGCTGGTCCAGCCAGCGCGCCGTCACGCGCATGCGCTCGCCCTGAGCGGCGCCGAACTCGGGAAACTGTGGCTGTTCCAGTGGCGCCAGGGCCGGATGGGTATGGCGCGCGCAGTCGGCGATGCCCTGCAGCAGATACAGTTCCACGCGGCGGTCGGCCATTTCGATAAACGCTCGTTCATCATAACCCTCGCCCATCAGATTCGGCTCCGGCACGCGGCCTTCCAGCCAGCTGCAAATGGCGCGGGTTTCCGTCAGTATGCGGCCATCATCGAGTTCCAGTGCCGGCACCCGTCCGAACGGATTTTTCTGCAGATAGGCGGCGCTGCGCTGCTCACCCTGCAGCAGATCGAAGGACAGCAACTCCACGTCCATGATGCCTTTTTCAGCCAGGAACATGGCCACCCGGCGCGGGTTCGGGGCGCGCGGTGCGGAATACAGTTTCATCTAACACTCCCTAGATTCGGATTACGGCAAGACCGCTACAGCAACGGCCAAAAACTAGCAAAAAACTAGTCATTCGGGCGGCATGTCGCGTAGCGCATGATACGCCGGATTAGGCTGGCGATGTCGTTCTACGTGTACAGACTAGCCAGAAAATATTGACATTATGACCAGAGCCACTTAGATTGCCCCTTGGCTCACGAAGCCATCCGGACCATTCGTCAGCTCACCGGCTCACTCTCTACAAGGATCCCCATGCAACGCACACTGATTTCGCTAGCCGTCATGCTGGCGCTGGCCAGCACCCTGCCCGCCAGCGCGCAGGCCGCAGCGGCCAAACCGGCGGCCAGCGCGCCTACCCAGATCACCACCCAGTTGCCCCGCAACGCCGTGCCCAGCCACTACGCCGTTTCGCTGGTGCCCGATGCAGCCCAGCGCAGCTTCAGCGCCAGTGTCACCATCGCGCTCGATGTGGTGCAGGCCAGCGACAGCCTGACCCTGCATGCGGCCGATCTGAGCTTCCGCAGCGCTGCCATCAGCGCCGGCCCCGGCCAGACTGTGCTGGCGGCAGACGATATCAGTATCGATGCCAAAAAACAGACCGTCACCCTGCACTTCCCGCGCACGCTAGCCAAGGGCGGCTACCAGCTCAAGCTCGATTACGACGGCAAGATCAGCACCCAGGCCAGCGGCCTGTTCTCGCTCGATTATGAAAACGGCGGCGCGAAAAAACGCGCGCTCTACACCCAGTTCGAGAACTCCGATGCACGCGCGATGATTCCATCGTGGGATGAACCAGCCTACAAAGCCACCTTCGCGCTGGAAGCCACCATCCCGGCCGGCCAGATGGCCGTGTCGAATATGCCGGTAAGTAGTACCAGCACGCTGGCCGACGGCCGCCAGTTGGTGCGCTTTGCCACCTCGCCGAAAATGTCCACCTATCTGCTGTTCTTCGCCATGGGCGAATTCGACCGCGCCAGCAAAGTCGTCGATGGCACGGAGCTGGGCATCATTACCCAGAAAGGCATGGTCTCCCAGGGCCAGTTCGCGCTCGATTCCTCGGTCGCCGTGCTGAAGGAATACAACGATTACTTCGGCGTCAAATATCCGCTGCCCAAACTCGACAACATCGGCGCGCCGGGCCGCAGCCAGTCCTTCAGCGCGATGGAAAACTGGGGCGCCATCTTCACCTTCGAAAATGCCATCCTGCTCGACCCGCGCATCGCCACCCAGGATGACCAGCAGACCTCGTTCCTGGTGGCCGCGCACGAAATGGCACACCAGTGGTTCGGCGATCTGGTCACCATGGCATGGTGGGATGACCTGTGGCTCAACGAAGGCTTTGCCTCGTGGATGGAATCGCGCACCACCCATCGCCTGCATCCGGAATGGCAATGGCCGCTACGTGCAGTCGATACGCGCGAACAGGCCATGGGTCAGGATGCGCTGGCTACCACCCACCCGGTGGTCCAGAAGATCGACACGGTAGAACAGGCCAGCCAGGCCTTCGATAGCATCACCTACCAGAAAGGCGAAGCGGTCATCCGCATGCTGGAGGACTACGTGGGTGAGCAGGCCTGGCGTAGCGGCGTGCGCAACTACATGGCCAAGCACAAATACGGCAACACCGTTTCCGACGATCTGTGGCGCGCGGTCGAACAGGCGGCCCACAAGCCAGTGACGGCCATCGCCCATGACTTTACCCTGCAACCGGGCGTACCCATGATCCGCGTGGCCGCAGCCAGCTGCAGCAAGGGCCAGACCCGCGTCACGCTGACGCAGGACGAATTCAGCAAGGATCAGCCGAATAAGAAAGCACTGCGCTGGCGCGTGCCCGTGATCGCCCAGACGGTAGGCGGCGCGCCCGTGCGCACGCTGGTCAGCAACGGCAAGGCCAGCGTCACGCTGCCCGGTTGTGGCGCCGTACTGGTGAATGCCGGCCAGACCGGTTACTACCGCACGCTGTATGCGCCGCAGGCCTTCGCCAGCCTGGCCAACCAGTTCCGCCAACTGCCCACCATCGACCAACTGGGCCTGCTCGGCGATAGCCGCGCGCTCGGCATGGCCGGCCAGATGCCGGCCAGTAGCGCGCTCGATCTGGCCAGCAATGCAGCTGTCGACGCCGCGCCGCAAGTCTGGAACAGCATCGCCGGCGTTCTGCTCAACCTGCACGGTCTGTACGAAGGCAAGCCAGACCAGCAGGCCGCGCTGGACCGCTACGGCCGCCAGCGACTGACGCCCGTGCTGGCCCACATCGGCTGGCAAGCCCGTGCCGGCGAAAGTACGGCCGTCGCCAATCTGCGTGAAACGCTGGTGGTGGCGCTGGGCGCGATGGGCGATGACAGCGTGACGGCCGAAGCACGCCGCCGCTTTGCCGCCGTGGGCCATGATGCGCGCGCCCTGCCGCCTGAACTGCGCCGCCCTATTCTGGGCGTACTGGCCGAAAACGCTGATGCCGCAACCTGGGAGCAGTTGCACAAGGCTGCGCAGCAGGAGCCGACGCCGATGATCAAGGCTGAGCTGTATGGCCTGCTCGGCATGGCCAAAGATGCGCAACTGGCCCAGCGCGCGCTGGAACTGGCGCTGGCCGATGAAGGCGGCGTGACGACCAGCGCGGCCATCGTCGGCCACGTGGCGGGCAACCATCCCGACATGGCTTACGACTACAGCATCGCCCACTATGCCGAGTTCGAGAAAAAGGTCGACGCCAGTGCGCGCAGCCGCTATTTCGCCCGTCTGGGCGGCCGTTCGTCCGATCCGGCCATGATAGACAAGTTGCGTGCCTATGCCGGCAAATATCTGGCTCCGCAGGCACAGGGTGACACCAATATGGCCATCGCTGCGATCCAGTACCGCATCAAGGTCAGAACCACGCGCCTGCCCGATATTGACGCCTGGCTGGCCAAACACCCGTAAGCGCGCCGCAAAACGGCAAAAAAAAACCAGCGTCATCGCGTGATGATGCTGGTTGTAAAACGCTCGAAGGCGTGGGGATGTTTCGGGTCTGGCGGCTAGCGTGCCGCCTGGACAGTAACTGTGCCGGGCTTGCGGGTCCGGCAACCGGGCGCGGGGCTCAGGCCGCGCGCTACAGGTGTTACTTTGCCAGCGATCCGGCCACCTAGGCTTAGGGGATGATTAAGGTAGATGAATTTTTCCGGCTGAGCCGCCGTCGAGGATGGTGCCGGTGTTTCAGGCCACCGGCCAGCCTGCCGAGTCACGCGCTGTGAGTTCCCGCACCGGCTTGGGTGCGGCGACCAGCTGGCGCATGCTGGAACCAGCGAAAACTATCATAATCAAGCTTTGTTACGCTGCCGTGACGCCCATCAACGATGAAAATAAATCCAGTTTCCGCCAATTTTCGACGCCGCTCCGGCGCACTGCTGTGCGCCCTCGCCTGCAGTCTGGCATTGAACGCCTGCAGTCCCGTTGCGCCTGCCCCAGCCACCTCCGCCGATCGGCCTGACGGCGCCAACAGCGCCAGCAGCGTAGCGGCCAGCCACACACCCGTGCCGGATACGCCGACCACCACCGCCGAACTGCCGGTCCTGAACATCGACGACCAACATTCGCAGATCACCATCATCGTGCGGCGCGGTGGGCTGCTGGCCCGGCTAGGCCATGACCACCTGATACTGGTGCGTCAGCTCAGCGGCAGTGTCGACCAGCACAACAACCGCGCCACCCTGCAATTCCGTCTCGACGAGATGCAGGTCGATCCACCCGAACTGCGGCTGGCGGCCGGCCTGAGCCCCCAGCCTTCAGCCGACGCCATCGCCGGTACCCGCCACAACATGCTGCAGCGTACGCTGGACGCCCAGCGCTATCCGCTCGTGCTGGTGCAGGCCGAACGCCATGCGGATGGCCACAGCCTGCAACTGGCGCTGACCCTGCATGGTGTCACACGCAGCCTGCGCGTGCCTGCCAACATCCACAGCGACGGACGCAGCCTGTCGGCCGAGGGCAGCTTTACCATCCTGCAGAGCGATTACGGCATCACCCCGTTTGCCGTCATGGGTGGCGCACTGGCCGTGCAGGACCAGCTGGAACTGCATTACCGGCTGCAGGCACACTAGGCGCTAGCGCCCCTGCAAAAAGTGTGCGACAAAAAAAAGGCCCGTGGATGAGCACGGGCCGAGGAAAATTTCAAATCGGGAGAGACTTGAAAGAGCAGAGACAGTATCGCTGCTCAACGTGACAGGGTGATGACAGCCGGGCAGAATTATCGGCTAACTAGCAGTTTCAGGCCCAGCCCCACAAAAATCGCCCCGGCCACGCGGTCCATCCACATGCCGGCGCCCGGGTGGCGGTTGATCCAGCTGCCCACGCTGCCGGAAAAATAGCCTAACAGTCCGAAGATCAGCACGCCTTGCAAAGTAAACAGCACGCCCAGCTGGGCCGTCTGCCAGCTCACGTCGCCGCGCTCGGCCAGCACGAACTGGGGCAGGAAGGACAGGAAAAACAGCACCACCTTGGGATTGATGGCATTCGCAAACAGGCCTTTGGCAAATAGCTGACCCAGACTTTCTTGTGGCAGGCCGCTGCCTTCCACCCGTGCGCCGCCGCGGCTACGCAAAGCACCTATGCCCAGCCAGATCAGATAAGCACCACCGAGCAACTTGAGCGCACCGAAGGCCAGCGGCGAGGCCTTGATCAAGGCGCTCACGCCGAGCGTGGCCAGCAGCGTGTGGCTGAGGCAACCCAGCGCACAGCCCAGCCCGAACACCATACCCTGGCGGCGGCCGCGCGACATACCCACGCTGAGCACCATCAGGTTATCCGGTCCCGGCGACACGGTGATCAGCATGGCCGCCCCTAGAAATCCGATCAACTGTTCTGGCGTAATGAGCATAGTGGCTTTCCCGCAGCAAAAACCACCATCTTACCTGCCCGAATGCGACAGTGACAACGTGCCAAAGATCAATTTTTACTTTCTGGCACTAAGTTCTCATATAAAATGCTCTCTCCTTGCCAACCCGACCGCCGTCGCTATCCCGCCCCCCTTATGAGCTTTGCGCGCCGCCAATTGCCGCCACCGAGCACCGGCCAGACTTGCGTGCCTACGCAGCTGCGGCGCTGGCTGGCGCACGGCGGATACGGGCTGCTCCGGCTGCTGGCTGTGTTGCTGTGGGCAGCCCTGCAGCTGGCCCCGGCGCAGGCGCAGAGCCCCAGCCCCGTCGTCGGCCTGAACGGCAGCAGCGTCGATCTGCTCCAGCATGCCCACCTGTACAGCGACGAAGGCCAGCCTTTCCCGGTCGATGCCGCCAGCCTGCCCCAGTTTGTCAGCCAGCTCAAACCGGCCAGCAAGGTCGACCTGCTGGGCGGCCACTACTGGCTGGTGGCGGAACTGCGCAACGACAGCCAGCAGGCGGCCTGGGTCATCGATCCCAACGACACGCTAATTGATCTGGTCGATATCCAGCTATACGGCCCCGATGGCAGCGTACGCCAGATGCTGACCGGCTATCGTCAGCCCCACGCCTATCTGCTGCACTATGGCCGTGACATGGATCTGCTGCCCGGCCAGCGCTACCAGATCCTGATCCGCTTCTCCAGCCCCTACTATGCGCGCACGCCCGTGATGTCGGTGCTGCCGCGCGCCCAGTACCAGCAGCTGGTGGCCTCGGAAAACGTGCTGATCATCGGTTCGCTCGGTGCACTGCTGGCGCTGACGGTGTTCAACTTCTTCATCTATTCCATCACGCGCGACCGCTCCTCGCTGTACTACTCGCTGTATGTGCTGTGCTATGCGCTAGCCTGGGGC
Organism: Pseudoduganella danionis; assembly: GCF_009720775.1. Classification (GTDB taxonomy): domain Bacteria; phylum Pseudomonadota; class Gammaproteobacteria; order Burkholderiales; family Burkholderiaceae_D; genus Rugamonas; species Rugamonas danionis. The sequence goes on along the minus strand of NZ_WNKW01000003.1, from coordinate 491,819 downwards.
ATGACTTTCCACGTCTCGGCCGACCTGTTCGACTGGCACAATCTGCACTGGCATTATGTCCCGTTCTTCCTGCTGCCCGTACTCAGCACGCTGTTCTACACCAGCTTCCTGCGCCTGCAGGACTATGCGCCACGGCTGTACCGCTATAGCCGCATCAACCTGATCCTGCCGCTGCTGACGCTGCCTAGCTGCTTCTTTGCGCTCAGCTATGCCCACACCATCGCCACCATCGTGATCAGCATCTGGATGACGCTGGCCCTGATCAGCGGCATCGTGGTGTGGCGCCGCGGCTATTATCCGGCCCGCTTCTTCGTGCTGGGCTTTGTGGCGCTGATGGTGCCGGGCTTGCTCATCCTGCCCGCCAACCTGGGCCTGATTCCGGCCATGGTCAGCAATGCCCAGCTCTTCACGCTGCTGGGTGGCACGCTGGACGGCGTACTGCTGGCGTTTGCGCTGGCCGACCAGATCCGCCTGCTGCGCAACACGCTGGAGCAGCGCGTGCAGGAGCGCACGGCCCAGCTCAGCGTGGCCAAGGAACATGCGGAAGTGGTGAGCCGCCACCGCATCGACTTCCTGTCGGCCATGAGCCACGACATCCGCACGCCGCTGGCCGGCGTGATCGGCATGATCAAATTCGCCATGCGCGATCAGGCCGTGCAGGGCCGCACCGAAGAATATCTGCGCATCGGCCTGCAGAACAGCGAATCGCTGCTGGCCATCCTCAACGATATTCTGGACTTTTCCAAAATCGACGCAGGCCGGCTTACTATCGAATCCGTCGATTTCGATTTGAACGAACTGATCGACGATGCGGTGGGCATCTTACAGACCCAGGCTGATGCCAAGAGCCTGCTGCTGCGCACCAATCTGGCACTGGACTTGCCGCGCTACGTGCGCGGCGACCCTACCCGTTTGCGCCAGATTCTGCTCAACCTGCTGGGCAATGCCATCAAATTCACCGATCGCGGCGAAGTCAGCCTGCGGGTTTCGACCATCCTCACGCTCGCAGGCCAGCACAGCATCAGCTTCGATGTCAGCGATACGGGCCCCGGCATTCCGGCCGCCGCCCTGCCGCGCCTGTTCCAGAAATTCGAGCAGGCCGACCAGTCCACCACGCGCCGTTACGGCGGTACGGGGCTGGGTCTGGCCATCTGCAAGGAGCTGGTCGAACTGATGGGCGGTTCGATAGCCGTCCAGAGCCAGCTCGGCGTGGGCTCTACCTTTAGCTTTACGCTGGCCATGGCAGCAGGCAACGCGCCGCAGGCCGATACCTCGCGTCTGCCGCGCAGCGAACGGCATAGCTACCGTCTGCGCATCCTGTGCGCCGAAGACGTGCGCACCAACCAGATCATCGTCAGCACCTTGCTGGAAAACATGGGCCACGAGGTGCGCATGGTGGAAAACGGCCTGCAAGCCCTGCATGCGCTGAGCAACAGCCAGTACGATCTGGTGCTGATGGATGGCCGCATGCCGATGATGGATGGCGAGCAGGCCGCGCGCCTGATCCGCAGCGGCGGTAGCGACGATTACCGCGTGCTCGATGCGAGCGTGCCCATCATCGCCCTCACCGCCAATGCCAGCGAGCACGACCGCCAGCGCTATCTGGCGGTGGGCATGGATGGTTTCCTCAGCAAGCCGGTCGACGAGCACCTGCTGTACGACCAGATCGAACAGATCATCGCGCGCCACCTGAGCTGTGGCAAGCCGCTGGCGCTGGGCCAGCACAGCTATCGTGCCATGCACAGCGCGGAAGCGCTCGATGCCCAATTTGACGTGGCACCCGCCGCACGGCGCGCTTCGGCCCAGATTATCAGCGCCGCGCAACAGGCGGCCAGCCAGACTGGCGGCAGCAGCGCGGCTCTCCATATCCAGCCCCTGTCCGGCATGTCGTCCAGCCATATGCAGCGCATCACGCTGGCCTTTCTGGAAGAAGCGCCACGCCGGCTGGAAGCGGCACGCGGCGCGCTGGCAGCGGAAAATCCGGCCATGGCGGCCGCCGCCATCCACGCACTCAAAGGCAGTGCCAGTTATCTGAGCGACAACCACCTGCACACGCTGTGTGCCCACATGGAAGAGGCCGCCATGCGCGGCGACCTGGCCGCCACGCTGGCCTTGCTGCCGGAAGTCACGGCGGCGCTGCAGCAGGCTTGCGCCGCGCTGGGCGGTGCCGGCCTGGCGGCAGAAAAGGAAATTTAACTTTATCGGCGTACAAGGCTAAGATGCAGGCACGGGCGACTATTTGCCCCATACCCTGCAGCACAAGGACACATCATGGCCAGTACCGAACCACGCGCCTGGGTGCGCATGCCCTCCGCCCGCCGCCTCGACCTGCTAGACCCCACGCCGTTCGACTGGGATGACAGCGATCTGGCACTGGGGCTGGCGCGCACCTACCGCTGGGGTGGCCATTCAGCGTGGACGCGCCCGTTGTCGGTAGCCCAGCATTCGCTCAGCGTCATGCATCTGCGCGCGGCCGACAGTCTGGCCCGCGGCAAGGCGCTGGCGCCACTGGAAGCGCTGCGTGAACTGCTGCACGACGCGGAAGAAGGCCTGCTCGGGTTCGACTGCATTTCGCCGCTCAAGCCGTTTCTGGGGGCAGGCTTCAAAGCGCTGAGCCAGCGGCTGGAACAGGCCGTGTTTCTGCGCTACGGCCTGCCGCGCTGGAACCAGCGTGACTATGCCGCCCACAAGCGGGCCGACCATCTGGCCGCTGCCAGCGAAGCGGTCCATGTGGTGGGCTGGTCGGCCGCCGAAGTGCGGCGCACGCTGCAGATCCGCGCGCAGCCACTGACTACGGACCCGCTGGTTGCCATCTATGGCGGCCAGGCCTGGGAACCATGGGAAGCAACGCTGGCATGCGAACGTTTTCTAGCCCAGTTGGAACAGCTCAAAACCCGCACGGGCTGACAATCAACCTTATTTTTACGCGCTAAACTGGTGCACCGTAAGCACTTTTCACAGATATCCACACCAACTGTGGATAAGCTTGTGAATAAGCCCCACTTGACAGCCGAGAACGCCTGTAACGGCGCCCGTTAGAACAAATTGCCCATTCTTCGAGCAATTTTTTCACCTAATAAAATCAAGCACTTAGCACAGGCCTTGGCAGCCGACGGGGGCCGCCTTGGGCGCCTGAAAAATATTTTTTTGCGGCGCCAGTATAATGCGCGAGACAGTGGCTTTTCCAAACACGCGAAATCTTTGACAAACCTTGCAGCAAGGAATAGTGTGAGCCATACAACCGCTATTCTTTCTTCGACTCACCGTGGAATTGATGCATGAATCACAACGACGAAGACACTGACTGGATCATAGAAGACGAAGCGGAATCGGGCACAGAGACCGCTCTGGCCAGCAAACCCGAGGCCCCGGCCGGCCCGGCACCGTGGCGCATCCTCATCGTCGACGACGATGTGGACGTGCATGTGGTGACGAAATTCTCGCTCAGCAATGTCTGCTTCCAGGGTCGCCGCCTGAGCTTTTTGCACGCCTATAGCGGCGATGAAGCGCTGGCCGTACTGGCCGACAATCCCGATATTGCGCTGGTGCTACTCGACGTTATCATGGAGACCAGCGATGCCGGCCTGACCGTAGCGCGCCAGATCCGCGAAACCCTGCACAACCAGTTGGTCCGCATCGTGCTGCGCACGGGCCAGCCCGGTCAGGCACTCGAACACAGCATCATCCTCGATTACGATATCAACGACTTCTGGTGCAAGACCGACCTCACCACGCGCAAGCTGTTCACTACCGTGATCGCCTCGTTGCGGGCGTATGAAGGGCTGCAACAAGCCCATCAGCAGACCCTGCAACTACGTGCAGAACTCGAGTTGGCACGCCAACTACTGGCCGCATCGAAACAGCCTTCGAGCGCTTGATTATTACTTAAGTCTCACTTAAGTATCGGATTGTTAAAGCACTTTTGCCGATATCCACAGAGGCTGTGGATATCTATGTGGAAAAGCCCCTCTTGACAGCCCACAAAGCCTGTAACCATGCGGTTTTCAACAAACTGCCCATGAATCAGGCAAAAATAATTTCCTTAATAATCAATGACTTAAAATCTCACTGATTGTCACGCGAATTTATTTGAAAAAAAATTCTTGCTAACATGCTTTGTGTATAAGTAAACATCAAAAACCTGCTAGCTGCTGCAGTTTGCGGCGCAATTCCGGCTCCAGCAGCACCCGCTCTATCACTTCGGCGGGGATGTTATGGGACTTCATGTACTCGATCGCGCACATGGTGTTGAAATTGCTCTGGACTAATATGCCGCGGTCGACGGCAGCACTGACAAGAGCATTACGGCGGGGTTTGAGCAAATGGGTAGTGGCTGTCTGATTCATGGTTGTCCTGATACCTGTTAAAGGAAGAAAAACTGCATGATCGCAAACCGATGCTACGAGATTATTAACCAGTCACGACAAAAGTCAATATCAGGCTCCCATCGCCGGCAAATATAGTTTTCATGCGTGGAAACCGACATAGACACAGGGCAAGAGCGGCGCGATAATGCCTCATGACCCGCACGCCCGACCACCCGCAACCCGCCTCCCTGCTCGATCTCTTCGTTTCCTTCACTCTGCTGGCCTTGCAAGGCTTTGGCGGCGTACTGGCCGTGGTGCAGCGCGAACTGGTCGAACGCAAGCGCTGGCTCACTAAAGAAGAATTCATTGAAGAGTGGGCGGTCGCGCAAATCATGCCCGGCCCCAATGTGGTCAATCTGGCGCTGATGATAGGTGGGCGCTATTTCGGCCTGCGCGGCGCTCTCACAGCGCTGGCCGGCATGCTGGCCGTGCCGCTGATGGTAGTGCTGGCGCTGGCCGTGCTGCACGCCCAATTTGCCGATGTGGCCGCCGTCACCGGTGCGCTGCGCGGCATGGCTGCCGTTTCTGCCGGCATGATCGCGGCTACCGGCCTCAAGCTGGCCGCTTCGCTGCGCAAACATCCGCTGCGCTGGTGGATTTCCGCCCTGCTGGCCGTGTTCTGCGTGATTTTCGTGGTGCTGTTGCACCTGCCACTGGCCTACACCCTGCTCAGTCTGGGCAGCATAGGCGTGGCCTGTACCTACCGCACACTGAAACGGGAGCAGCCATGACAGAAGCCCCCTTGCAACTGGCCCTCACGCTGGGCGACTGGCTCAATCTGTTTGGCCACTATCTGCTGCTATCGCTAATGTCGATAGGCGGGGCCATCTCCACCACCTCGGAAATGCACCGTTTTCTGGTGGAAGAACACCACTGGCTGACGCAAGCCCAGTTCAACGATGCGATTGCGATTGCGCAGGCGGCACCGGGACCGAATGTGCTGTTTGTGGCGCTGATGGGCTGGAAAGTGGGATTGAATACGGGCAGCTATCTGGCCGCGTTTGCCGGCGTGGGCGTGACCATGCTGGGCATATTGATACCGTCCACGACCCTCACCTATCTGGCAGCGCGCTGGGGCCATGAAAACCGCGAACTGCTGGGCGTGCGCGCCTTCAAACAAGGCATGGCGCCGGTTGTGGTGGGGCTAATGGTTTCGGTGGGGATCATCCTCGGCAGTGCGCATCGCGACTGGCAGCAGGACTGGAAACTGTGGTCCCTATCGATACTGGCGGGACTGCTGATCTGGCGCACCCGCATCCATTTGCTATGGCTGCTGGCTGCAGGTGCGCTGCTGGGCGGATTACAGCTAGTGTAATCAGTCCTTGATGGCTTCGACGGCGAACGTCAGCGTCACATCGTCACCCACGTAAGGTGCGTATTTACCGGCATTGAATTCGGTACGCTTGATGATGGCAGTGGCATTGGCGCCGCAAGCCAGTTTCTTCATCATCGGGTGATCCATGCACTGCAGATGGGTCACGGTCAGCGTCACTGGCTTGGTCACGCCCTTGATGGTCAGGTTGCCATCGATGCTGGCCAGCGTATCACCATTGAAGTTGAACTTGGTCGACTTGTAGGTAATGGTCGGGTATTTGGCCGTATCGAGGAAGTCTTCACCCTGGATGTGGCCATCGAACAGTTTCGAACCGGTATCGACCGACTTGGCATCGATCACGGCTTCTACCGAACCGGATTTGCCAGCGCGATCCAGCACGATTTTGGCGCTGGTGTTATTGAAACGGCTTTGCTGGGTCGAATAGCCGAAGTGGCTGTATTCGAAACGGGCAAAAGTGTGGTTGGCATCGGAAGAGAAGTTTTCCGGTGCGGCGGCAGCGGACAGCGAAACACCAGCAGCGATCAGCAGAGCAAGGATTTTTTTCATGTGAGACTCCGGTAAGAGATACGATTAGTCAGAACTCGACCGGACAGGAAAGCTGGCCGGTGAATATCTTCGAGTGCTAGCGATTATGCTTGCGAGTTTCCCACTTGTAAAACGCAAAATTTACCGTTTTACTATCGAAAAAATCGATTACATCTCCCGTTTCATCGGCTGACGGCGGCCATACATCAGCGTACGCCAGCACCATTCGATAGGTCCGAAACGGTAATGGCGCAGCCAGATCTGGCTCAACAGCAGCTGCACGGCGTACACGCCCACGCCCAGCACAAACACGGGCACCGGCGCCAGCTTGCCGAACTGTCCGAGGCCGTAGCCGAAAAAGATCGCACCGAAGATCAGCGATTGCAGAATATAGTGGGTGAACGCCATGCGGCCCAGCGCCGCAAACGGCAGCAGGCAGCGGCGCACGGGCGCCGATTCTAACGCGACGATCAGCAGCGCCGCACATGCCAGCGCCAGACAGACGGGTGCCAGACTGGCCAGCAGCCCGGCCTCGCCGGCAGCGGTCAGGATCACGCCTGCCGCGCCCAGCAAGCATCCTCCCAGCAGCAGCCTGCCACGCCGGGCCGCCGCATCAGCAAACAGTCCGCTACGCCACGCCAGCATGCCCAGCACGAACAGCGCCAGCGTGCGCGGGAAAATATACACATGCAGCGGCAGCAGCGCCGGCAGCTCGCTCCAGCCGAACTGCACGACCTGCCACCAGTTGCTTGCAGCATAGACGGCATTGGCGCGTCCGATATGCTGCGCCAGCCATTGCTCATCGGGCCAGCCCAGCGGCAAGGGCAACCCCGGCAGAATAAGATAGATGACCAGCAGCGCCAGCGCCGTCCATGCCAGCACGCTGCGACGCGCGCCCAGCAGCGGCAGCACCAGCAGGCCAGCCAGCGCGTACTCCGTCAGGATGTCGCCATTCCAGATCAGCAGCAAATGGATCAGCCCCAGTAACAGCAGGATCAGCAGGCGGCGCGTCAGCCAGTAATAGGCCCGCCCCGTGGGCGCCAGCCGCTCGAACTGCATCGCCAGCCCGACGCCGAACAGCAAGGAAAACAGCGCAAAGGCCTTGAGCTCGAGCGCCTCGTGCACAAAGCCCAGCACTGCGCGCTGCAGCAGCTGCGCTTCGGCCGGCTGCGGCAGGAACTGCTGGAAGATGGAGACGCGGAATTCCGTGATCAGGTTCACCATCAGCACGCCGAACAGCGCGAGCCCGCGCAGGATATCGATCGAAGCCAGCCGGGTCTGACTGGCCGCAGCCGTCAAGCCCTGTGCAGGCACAGACGATTCAAAACAGTTCATCGAGCAGCAGATAGATCTTCCGCTTGGCGCGGGCCAGCATGGCCAGCCGGTGCAGGCAGATAGAAATGCACATCGCCGCCCTCCTCGCGCGCCTTGCACCAGCCCTGCGCCGCATAAAAACGCTCGGCTCTGGTGCCGCCGCCGGTACTCAAGATTAGCTGCGCGTGGCCCTGCTCGAACAGCCAGTCCGTGGCCAGCCGGAGCAGATGCCCGCCCAGTCCATTGCCTTCATGCCCGGGCAGGACAAACAGGGCCCAGATCGAAGCATCCGTCTTGTCCGCGTAAGCAAAGCCCACGACCTCGCCGGCCAGCTCTGCTACCCAGCCACGTCCCAGCGCGGCCAGATAATCGTGATACATCTGGTAGGTAATGCGGTCCGGCCGGGACAGCACATTCTCCCGCACCGACAGACGTATCTGCGTCATGGCCGGAATGTCGTCTACCACGGCCTGACGGAACAATGGCCCGCCCGCCGTTCCCGCAATCCCATTACAGCCGCTACAATTTATCGCACCGAGATGTTCAGACATTCAGTCCTCGTGGCGGGTCAGCTCGTCGCGCTCGTTGTCGGTCTTGCGCATCCAGCGGTTATGCAGATGCCGTTCCAGCGGATGGCCCAATATAAACAAGGCCAGCACCAGCACCAGCGCCATGGCGGCGATACGCCAGCCGCCCATGCCGCAAACTATGCCTATGCAGGCTGTGACCCAGATCGATGCGGCCGTGGTCAGGCCGCGCACCTTGGAAGAATTCCGGTCCAGCACAATCACGCCCGCACCGAGAAAGCCTATGCCCGTAATCACGCCCTGTACGGCGCGGCTCAGCGCTTCGCGGCTGTAGCTGCCGGGCGCCGTGACGAACTCCATGCTGGCCATGGTCACCAGCGCCGCGCCCAGCGCCACCAGTCCCAGCGTCTTCATGCCCGTCTGCTTGCCGTGCAGGTTGCGATCCAGTCCTATGATGCCGCCAAAAATCAGCGCTATCACCAGCCGCGCCAGCACGTCCCAGTAATCTATCATGTCCGCCATGTTGTGCCATACCGTGTATTCCGAATGGCTGCATTCTACTCTTCGGGCCAGCGCCGATGCAAAAACGGCAAATCGCGTAAAATGCCCGCTTAACTCCTCGCTACTCCCACATGAATACTCTGCTGACACTGCTGTTGGCCGGCCTGTCCATGGTCGGCCCGCTGGCCATCGATACCTACCTGCCCTCCTTCCCTGCCATCGCCCGCAGCCTCGATGCCAGCCCGCTGCTGATCCAGCAGACGCTGAGCATGTTCCTGTTCTGCTTTGCCTTCATGATGCTGTTCTACGGCACCCTGTCCGATTCCTTCGGCCGCCGTCCCGTCATCCTGATTTCGCTGCTGCTGTACATCGCCGCCTCCATCGCCGGCGCACTGGCGCCATCCATAGGCGTGCTGCTGGCCTGCCGCATCGTGCAGGGTCTGGCCGCCGGTGCCGGCTCGGTCGTGGGCCGCGCCATCATTCAGGACCGCTTTTCGGGCGCCACGGCACAGAAGATCATGTCGCATGTGATGATGATCTTCGGCCTGTGTCCTGCCATTGCGCCCGTGCTGGGCGGCTGGCTGCAGGTGGGCTTCGGCTGGCGTTCCGTGTTCTGGTTCCTCGCCGCTTTCGGCATCCTGATGTTCGTGGCCGTGCAGCGCATGCTGCCGGAAAGTCTGGCGGAAAAGGACCGCCATCCCTTCCATCCCGGCGTGATCGCTGCCAATTACTGGAAAGTGGTATGCCACCGCCAGTTCCTGCTGCTGTCGGTCGCCGTGGGCACCAGCTTTGCCGGCGTGGCGCTGTATATCGGTTCGGCCGCCTACTTTGTGATGGATATCCTGCACCTGCCGGAAACGGCGTTTGCATGGATGTTTGTACCGCTCATTAGCGGCATGGTGATAGGTTCAGCCCTGTCGGGCAAATTCGCCCACCGCCATTCGCGTGCTACGCAAGTCTGGGCCGGCTTTGCCATCATGCTCACGGCCGGCGTCATCAACGTGGCCTACAACAGCTATTTCACTGCCGCCGTACCGTGGGCGGTGGCGCCGCTGTTCATCTACACCTTCGGTCTGGCGCTGGCCATGACGCCGCTCTCGCTGCTGGCTCTGGAGTACTTCCCCAACAATAACGGGCTGGCCTCTTCCATGCAGTCCTTCATCCAGATGATATTGTTTGCGCTGGTTTCGGGACTGGTCGCGCCACTGTTGTTCGACAGTGCGCTGAAGCTGGCCTGGGGCGTGCTGGTGAGTCTGGTCGTGAGTCTGCTGGCCTGGGTTTGGGCCCAGGCTGGGCAGGCCAAAATACCAGCCGGAGCCAGCTTGTAATAAAATAGCAGGCTGATCTGTCTAGTCTGCCCTGCTTATGCGTCTGACCTCTTTCACCGATTATTCTTTGCGCACGCTGCTCTTTCTGAGTGCGCACCGCGATCGTCTGGTGACGATACAGGACATCGCCGACTCCCACGCCATCTCCAAAAACCATCTGATGAAAGTGGTATACCAGCTGGGACAGGCCGGCCTGGTAGAAACCGTAAGGGGCCGCAACGGCGGCCTGCGGTTGGCAAAGGAGCCCAAGGACATCAATATCGGCGCTGTGGTGCGCAGCACCGAAAGCGACTTCTTCGTGGCCGAATGCTTCGACCGCGCCAATGACACCTGCGCCATCACTCCTGATTGCGTACTCAAGCACGCGCTACACGACGCCATGGAGGCATTTCTGGCGGTACTAGACCGGCAGACCCTGCAGGATCTGCTGCCCCCCGCCCAGAACGCGGCCCGCCCCGTCAAACTGCAGCGCGGCGCCGCCGGCTGAATCAGCCTCAGGCCGCAAATAGCTGCAACTGCGGCAGCGACGCCATCAGATCCGAGAAACGCTGGCCCTGTATCATCACGTGCTCGCGCAGCAACTGCGCGGCGCGCTCGCCATCGCCTTCGATAATCGCCTGCACCACCCCATCATGTTCACGATAGGAATTCGATAGCCGGTCGCGCACGCGCAACTGCAGGCGCCGGTATGGCCGCAAACGCCGGTACAACGCCCGGGTCTGCTCGATCAGGAACTGGTTGTGGCTGCCCGCATAGATGGCTTCGTGGAATAGCTCGTTCTTGTAGTAATACACGTCGGGCTCTTCCGCTTCCATGGCTTGCATACAATCCTGATGGGCAGCCAGCAGCGCTTGCTGTTCTTCACGCGTCATACGGCGTGCGGCCAGCCGGCCGCAGGTGGCTTCCAGCTCCGACATCATTTCAAACATTTCAACCAACTGCTGAGGCCCCAGTTCGGCCACGATGGCGCCGCGCCGTGGACGGATTACAACAAGCCCCATGGAGGCGAGCTGGATCAGGGTTTCGCGGATAGGCGTACGCGACACGCCGAAGCGGGCCGCCAGTTCGGTTTCATCCAGATGCTGGCCCGGCTTGAGCGTGCCAACAGCAATCATTTCTTCGATTTCTTCGCGCAGGGTGGCGGAATGAGTAGTCATAGCGATTCGAACCTTGTGTATAACAAGCTTCATTATAAGTGTTCAAAATCGCTTGACAATGTATTTGGACAGGATATTCTTGTATACACAAAAAACAGCGTTGCATAATAGACCCACCCCTTGGAGGAAACATGAGTACCACGAGTAAGATAAGCCGCCGCTCCGTGCTGGCCGCACTAGCCGCCAGTCCCCTGTTGCTGCAGCCTGCCTGGGCCCAGAACACCACGCTCAAAATCTCCCACCAGTTCCCCGGTGGCACCATCAACGAGGGCGATTTCCGCGACCGGCTAACCCGCATGTTTGCGGCCGAAGTGGAAAAACGCAGCAAGGGCAGCCTCAAGTTCGAGATCTATCCGGGTTCGTCTTTGATGAAAACCAACGCCCAGTTCTCGGCCATGCGCAAGGGCGCACTTGATCTATCGCTGGTTCCGCTGTCGTATGCAGGCGGTGAAGTACCTGAAGTAAACATCGGCCTGATGCCCGGCCTCGTCACCTCCTACGAGCAAGCCTATGGCTGGAAGAATGCGGAAGTTGGCAAGGAACTGAGCCGCATCCTCAACGAAAAAGGCATCGTGTTAATTAGCTGGATCTGGCAGGCTGGCGGTGTCGCATCGCGCACCAAGCCCGTGATCGAGCCGGAAGATGCCAAGGGCATGAAAATCCGTGGCGGCTCGCGCGAAATGGACCTGATCCTGAAAGCAGCCGGTGCTGCCGTGGTCTCGCTGCCGTCCAACGAAATCTATGCGGCCATGCAGACGGGCGCGATGGAAGCCGCGCTGACTTCATCTACCTCGCTGATCTCCTTCCGTCTGGAAGAAGTCTCCAAAGCCCTGACCACGGGCCGTGCCGGCGCTTACTGGTTCATGTTCGAGCCGCTGATGATGTCGAAAGCCGTGTTCGACCGCCTGAGCAAGGAACAGCAGGCCACCATCATGGCCGTCGGTGCCGAGATGGAAACCTTCGCGCTCAACGCCGCCAAGGCTGACGATGTGGAAGTAGCCAACGTCTACACCAAGGCCAAAGCCAAGGTGGTGGACCTGAACCCGGCCGCGCTGAAAAAATGGCAGGCGATTGCCCGCACCACGGCATGGAAAGACTACGGCGAACGCAATGAAAACTGCGCCAAACTGCTGAAACTGGCGGAGAAAACCCTGTGAGCCACGGCTTCGAACTGGAACCGGCACGCGCCGCCGCCGTGCCGGATAACCGTGCCATTGCTGCCGCCATGGCGCTGCTGGCCACCATCAACCGTGGCCTGATGCGGCTGTCGATGATCGCGCTGGTGCTGACGGCCGTGATCCTGACCTACTCGGTGGTGTCGCGCTACTTCTTTCAGGCGCCTACCGACTGGCAGGATGAAGCATCGGTCTTCATGCTGGTTGGCGTCACCTTCTTCTGCACCGCGTATGTGCAGTCGCAGCGCGGCCACATCGGCATCGAAGCGATTGCCGGCCTGCTACCGCCGCGCGTCAATGCGGCCCGCTTGCTGCTGGTCGATCTGGTGTCGGCACTGTTCTGCTGCTTCTTCGCATGGAAATCGTGGGCGCTGTTCCACGAAGCCTATGTCGATGGCCAGACCACCTCCTCCACCTTCGCCCCGCCACTGTGGATCCCCTACGGCATGATGGCGCTCGGTATGAGCCTGCTGGCCTTGCAACTGATACTGCAGACGCTGGCCCGCATCACCAACAAACCTGTTACGGAGCGTGCCGCATGAGCGATCTGACTCTGGGCGCGCTGTACGGTCTCGCCACCCTCGTCATCATGTTTTCCGGCCTGCCTATCGCGTTTGCGCTGGGCGTGGTGGCCACCGGCTTCATGTACTTCTGCATGCCGCCTTCTTCGCTCGACACCATCACCCAGAACGTGTACGAGGAAATGGCATCGATTACCCTGCTGTCGATACCGCTGTTTATTCTGAAGGGCGCAGCCATCGGCAAATCACCGGCCGGTAAGGATTTATATTCGGCCATCCACACGTGGATGCACAAGATACCGGGCGGGCTAGGCATCGCCAACGTATTTGCCTGTGCACTGTTCGCAGCCATGGCCGGTTCTTCGCCTGCCACCTGCTCGGCTATCGGTTCGGCCGGTATTCCGGAAATGCGCAAGCGCGGCTACTCGCCCGGTTTCGCGGCCGGCATCATCGCTGCGGGCGGTACGCTGGGCATTCTGCTGCCACCGTCGATCACCATGATTCTGTATGCCGTGGCAGCCGAGCAGTCGCTGGGCCGATTGTTCCTGGCCGGCATAGGCCCGGGCGTGCTGCTGGTGGTGCTGTTCGCCGGCTATGCCGTGTACCGCGCCCGCAAGGAATACCGCATGGCGCTCGAGGTCTATAACAACGGCGGTGCCAAATCAGCCTATCTGGAAGACGAACACTTCACGCTGGCGCAGAAAGTGGAAATGCTGCCGCGCGTACTGCCCTTCATCATCCTCTTGATCGGTGTGATGGTGGCGCTGTATGGCGGCTTTGCCACGCCGTCGGAAACCGCCGGTCTGGGCGCGCTGCTGGCCATGCTGCTGCTGGCCGTGATCTACGGCGTGTGGCGCCCGAGCGAACTGTCGCCGATCCTCAGTTCCTCGATCAAGGAGTCGACCATGCTGCTGCTGATTATCGGCATGTCGCTGTTCTATTCCTATGTGATGAGCTATCTGCACATCAGCCAGTCCGCTGCCGCATGGGTGGTCAGCCTGCACCTGTCCAAGTGGCTGCTGCTGGCCGTGATCCTGCTGATGGTAGTGGTATTCGGCTTCTTCCTGCCGCCCGTCTCCATCATCCTGATGACGGCGCCCATCATCCTGCCGCCACTCAAAGATGCAGGCTTTGACCTGATCTGGTTCGGCATCGTCATGACGGTAGTGATGGAAATGGGCCTGATCCACCCGCCGGTGGGCCTAAATATTTTCGTGATCAAGAACATCGCACCGGACATTCCGCTCAAGGATGTGGTGTGGGGCGTATTCCCGTTCCTGATCCTGATGCTGGTGGCCGTGCTGCTGCTGTGCTTCTTCCCTGCCATCGCCACCGGCCTGCCTGACATGATCATGGGAGCAAAATAATGGACTGGAACACCCTACAGCAGAACCGGACGGCGCGTTTGCAGCGTGCCGCCACGGTGCTGGGCAGCGAGCTGGAAGGCAAAAGCCTGCCAGCGGCGCGCATCGCCGATCTGCTGCATGCCGTACTCGAATGCGGCGACCGCGTCTGCCTCGAAGGGAATAACCAGAAACAGGCCGATTTCCTCGGCCATGCCTTGGCCAATCTCGATCCGGCCCGCATCAACCAGCTGCACATGCTGCAATCTGTGCTGGCCCTGCCCGAACACCTCGATGTATTCGAGCGCGGCATCGCAGCGCGGCTGGACTTTTCCTTCTCCGGCCCGCAGGCTGCACGGGTGGCGCGACTGGCTTCGGCCGGCAAGCTGAATATCGGCGCCATCCACACTTATCTGGAACTGTTCAGCCGCTACTTCGTCGACCTGCCACCACGCGTCTGCCTGATTGCTGCCGAAGCGGCCGACCGCCACGGCAATCTGTACACGGGGCCGAACACGGAAGACACGCCGGCCATCGTCGAAGCCACCGCGTTCAAGCAGGGCATCGTGATCGTGCAGGTCAACCGCATCGTCGACCAAGTACCGCGGGTTGACGTACCGGCCGACTGGGTAGACTTCGTGGTGCAGTCGCCGCGCCCCTACTACATCGAACCGCTGTTCACGCGCGATCCGGCACAGATTTCGGAGATACAGGTGCTGATGGCGATGATGGCCATCAAAGGCATCTATGCCGAATACGGCGTGCAGCGCCTGAATCACGGCATCGGCTTCGATACGGCCGCGATCGAACTGCTGCTGCCCACCTATGCCGAATCGCTGGGCCTGCGCGGCAAGATAGGCCAGCACTGGGCACTCAATCCGCATCCAGCCCTGATCCCGGCCATCGAAGCGGGCTTCGTCAAGTCGGTGCATTCCTTCGGGTCGGAACTGGGCATGGAAAACTACATCCACGCCCGCCCCGACGTCTTCGCCATCGGCCCCGACGGCAGCATGCGCAGCAACCGCGCCATGTGCCAGGCCGCCGGCCACTATGCCTGCGATATGTTCATCGGCTCGACGCTGCAGATCGATTTGCAGGGCAATTCTTCGACGGCCACGGCAGGCCGCATCTCCGGCTTCGGCGGCGCCTCCAATATGGGTGCCGATGCGCGCGGCCGGCGCCACGCCAGCCCCGCGTGGCTCAAAGCTGGCGCGCAGGCACGTGCGGGCCGCAACACCATCCCGCGTGGCCAGAAGCTCGTCGTGCAGATGGTAGAAACCTTCCGCGAACATATGCAGCCAGCCTTCGTCGAAAAGCTCGATGCCTGGACGCTCATGGAGCAAGCCGACATGGCCATCCCGCCCGTGATGATCTACGGCGACGACGTAAGCCATATCCTGACCGAAGAAGGCATTGCCAACCTGCTGCTGTGCCGCAGCGACGAGGAGCGCGAACAGGCGATCCGCGGCGTGGCCGGCTATACACCGGTGGGACTGGGACGCGACCAGCGCATGGTGGAAAATCTGCGCGATCGCGGTATCATCCAGCGCGCCGAAGATATCGGCGTAGACAAGCGCATGGCCACGCGAGATCTGCTGGCAGCACGCAATATGAAAGACCTGGTGCGCGCCTCGGGCGGGCTGTATCAGCCGCCCAAACGCTTCCGCAACTGGTAAGGAGCACAGCATGGAAACTCTCAATTATCGATTCGAACAGGGCACGCGCTCGCTAACGGCACAGCCGCAGGTCGTCGGCGTGGTGGGCTCGGGCAATCTGGAAGTGCTGATCGAGGCGGCCGAACTGGGTGGCGCCTGCAGCATCGAAATCCAGACCGCCGCCGTCGGCTTCGGCGCCATCTGGCAGGCCGTGATGCAGGACTTCCAGCAGCGCTGGCAACTGGCCAATGCGCGCATTTCCATCAATGACATGGGCGCCACGCCTGCCGTGGTGAGCCTGCGCATGGATCAGGCAGTACAGACCATGCTGGGAGACGCCGCATGAGCCGCCCTGTCAGCTATCAGGAAGCCAGCGCGCGCGAACGGCTGCAGCAGCTGTTCGACGCAGACAGCTTCGAGGAATTCCTGCCACCGTCGGCACGCGTGATCAGTCCCCATCTGGGCCAGCTCAATGCCCCGGTGGCCTTCGACGATGGCGTGGCCGTGGGGCGCGCGCGCCTGAACGGCATCACCATCTACACGGCGGCACAGGAAGGTGGCTTCATGGGCGGCGCCGTGGGCGAAGTGCATGGCGCCAAACTGGTCGGCCTGTTGCGCCGCGCCGTACAGGATCAGGCTACAGCCGTAGTGCTGCTGGTGGAATCGGGCGGCGTGCGTCTGCATGAAGCCAATGCGGGCCTGATCGCCGTCTCCGAAGTGATGCGCGCGCTGCTCGATGCGCGTGCGGCCGGTGTGCCCGTGATCGTGCTGGTGGGCGGAGCCAATGGCGCCTTCGGCGGCATGGGCATCGTGGCGCGCTGCGCCAATGTGGTGATCATGTCGGAGGAAGGCCGGCTGGCCATGTCGGGGCCGGAAGTGATCGAAACGGCTAGCGGGGTAGAAGAATTCGATGCGCGCGACCGTGCGCTGGTATGGCGCACCACGGGTGGCAAACACCGTTACCTGATGGGCGATTGCCAGACCATCGTCGCCGACGATATCGCCGCCTTCCGCGCCGCGGCTGTACAGGCTATCGCCACGCTGACGGAAGCACAGGGACAGCCAGTACCACTGAGTCTGGAAGCACTGGAAGCGGAACAGCAGATGCTGGCGCTGCGTATCGCACGCTTCGGCCAGTTGCGCGATCCCGTCGACATCTGGAGTGCCATGGGAATTGCCGATGCGGCCAATCTACCTATGCTGGACATCGATCAATTCATGGCAGTAGCCAGCCAGTGCCGCATGGGAGCCTGAGATGCAAGCCAAGACCGACTGGAAAAGTATCGCCGCCGCGCTATTCCCCGAAGGGCATAGCATCACCGAACAGGATTGCTTCCTGAGTGGCTATGGCAAGTTTGAAGGCCAGCAGATCGGCGTGATAGGCACCACCGAGCATACGCCGATAGGCGTGGAAATCGCACTGGCACAGGCGCAGGCCATACTGCGCATCGTGCGCGAGCATCCGGCCATGCCCATCCTGATGCTGATCGATACGCAAGGCCAGCGCCTGCGCCACCGCGACGAAATGTTGGGCATCAATAGCTATATGGCCCATCTGGGCAAATGCGTCGATCTGGCGCGCCGTCAGGGCCACCGCATCATCGGTCTGGTGTACGACCAGGCGCTGTCGGGCGGCTTCATTACCAGCGGGCTGATGGCAGATGCCTGCTATGCCCTGCCCGACGCCACCATCCGCGTCATGGGCCTGCCGGCCATGGCGCGCATCACCAAGGTGCCAGAAGAACGCTTGCTGGAACTGGCGCAAAGTAATCCCGTGTTTGCGCCGGGGCCGGAAAACTACCAGCGCATGGGTGGTCTGGGCGCCATCTGGCAAGGCAATCTGGCAGCCCATCTGCGTGCCGCACTGGCCCAGCCACTGGCCGGCGATATACGCAGCGGGCTCGGACTCGAGCGTGGCGGGCGGCGCTATGCCCAGCCTGTCATCAACGCCGTACTGCACGGCGACGCCGTGCAGATAAGCTGAGCGGCTCATGCCTGCCACCAGCACACAGCGCACGGCACGCCACCAGCTAGTCTGGCTGGACGCCAGCGGCTGGCAGGCGGCCCTTGCGACGGCACGCCCCGAACACCAGCACGCCCTGCAGCAATGGCAGCACCAGCGGGCACCGCTGGTGGTGCGCCGGCACGAGCCCGATGCACGCGCCGACCAGATCTGTCTGGGCTTGCCGCTGCCGCCCGACGCCGTCAGCGGCAACAAGCTGCGCATAGGCCTGACGGCTGCGCGCCAGCACATCGCCCGCATCAAGCCTGCCTTGCCGCTGCATCTGGCGCTGGGCGTGGACATGCCGTGGCAGCCCGCGCTGCTGGAACTGGCCAGCGCCGCGCAGCCGTTCGGGCTGCAGGTCTATGGATCGCTGGCCATGCAGGTGCTGACCGGCCTGCCCTATCTGAGTGCGCGTTCCGACATCGATCTGCTGTTCCATCCGCGTAGCGTAGCCCAGCTCGAACAGTGCATGGAAGTGCTCACGCAGTTTGCCGCGCGCTTGCCGCTGGATGGCGAAATCGTCTTCCCCGGCGATCAGGCCGTGGCGTGGAAAGAATGGCAGCTCGCGCGTGCCAGCCAGGCCAAGGTGTTGGTCAAGGCCAGCCATGGCGTACGCCTGAGCGATACGGCCAGCCTGCTGGCCACACTGGAGCAGCACTGATGGCCCAACTTTATATCGAACCATCCGCCTTCCCTGTACCCGCCGCTAGCCTGCTGCGCCAGCGCCGCCGTGGTACGGCCGCACTGCCGATGGCAGCCATGGCCCACGCAGCGCGGCAGGAGAAAACCCCAGCTCAGATTTACGCAGCACAGGTAGCCCGTCTGGCCGTACGCAGTCTATACCATGAACTCTGTTTGTATCCGAAACCGGGACTGGTGTCACTGGTCGACAATGGCAGCCATGAGGACATGGATGCGCTGACTTTCATGCGCAGCCTGTTCTCGTTGCGTCACTACTTCCGCAAGATCTGTCTGGCCGGCTGGGACAACGCCCCGTTCGCCCAGTTGCGTCAGCTCGGCATCGATGCGGAAGCCGCCATGCTGCGCGCCACGCGCGGCATCAATACGCATCGAGGCGCCATCTTCAGTCTGGGCCTGCTGTGCGCCAGCGCCGGTCGCGCGCGTGCTCAGGGCATGGCCAGTACGCCGGCCAGCCTGCGCGCCGTGCTGCTGATACGCTGGGGCGCGGAACTGGCCAGCCACGCAGCCGTCGGGCCAGCCGAGCAGCACAGCAGCAACGGGCTGCGCGTAGCCGCCCGCTATGCTGTCAGCGGCGCGCGCGAAGAAGGCGCGCTGGGTTTGCCGTCCGTATTCGAGGTAGGCGTGCCCGCCCTGCTGACGGCCACGGCACGCGGTGCCAGCCGCCGCTGCGCCCGCATCGACACGCTGTATGCACTGATGGCCCACGTCAGCGACAGCAATGTGTATCACCGCGCGGGTCCCGAAGGTGCCCGGCTGGTGCGCCAGCATGCCCAGCATTTTCTGGCGCTGGGCGGCACCCGCCACGCACGCTGGCATGCGCTGGCGCTGCAAGGCCACCGCAGTTTTGTCGGCCTGCGCCTGTCGCCGGGCGGCGCTGCCGATCTGCTGGCCGCCAGTTGTCTGGTGCAGGCGCTGGGCGCAACGCTGCCATGAGCGGCAACGCCCGTCTGCTGCTGCTCTGCCCCGGTCAGGGTGGCCAGCATGCAGCCATGTTCGATCTGGCCCGCAGCGATGCGAGGGCATCCGCCCTGCTCGACAATCTGGCCCTGCCCTCGGCCAGCGAGCTGTATGCCAACCGCCATGCCCAGCCGCTGATCGTGGCGGCCACGCTGGCCATGTGGGCCGCTATCCGCGACCATGCACCCGCACCGGCGCTGGTGGCCGGCTATTCCATCGGCGAACTGGCGGCCTATGGCGTGGCCGGCGCCTACAGCCCGGCCACCACCGTACAACTGGCAACAACACGGGCGGAACTGATGGATCAGGCGGCGCTGAGCGCGCCAGACCAGACGCTGCTGGCCGTCTCCGGCATGGCGCTGGCCCGTGTGCAGCCGCTGCTGCAAGCCCATGCTTACGAACTGGCCATCGAAACGGGCGAGGATAGCTGCATCGCCGGTGGACCGGCCAGCCAGCGCGCCGCACTCGAACAGCTAGTGGCGCAGCACGGCGGGCGCTGCACCCACCTGCCCGTGGCCGTGGCTTCCCATACGCGCTATATGCAGGCGGCCGTGGCACCGTTTGCCGCCCTACTGCAACAGACACCATTCCAGCCCGTGCAGGCGCCCGTACTGGCAGGCATCAGCGCCATCAGCGTGCGCGATCAGGCCACGGCTGTAGACCAACTGGCGCGCCAGTTGGCCGCACCTATCCGCTGGTCCGCCTGCATGGATGCGGCGGCCGAAGCAGGCATCAGCTATGCGCTGGAACTGGGGCCGGGTTCCGCCCTGTCGCGCATGCTGCAGCAGCGCCACCCGCAAATCAGCACGCGCTCGGTGGCCGATTTCCGCACGCTGGACGGCATACTGCGCTGGCTGGAACGCTGCAGCGCAGCCTGAACCGGCACAAACAAAAAGGGATGCAACAGCGTTGCATCCCTCTAGCCTGCCTGGCCGCCCATCTACTCAGGCCACGGCCAGTCGTATTAGCGCGCTGACTGGTTTAGGTTTCTTTACGGGCACCCGTCTGTTTGGCGCTGGCCGTGCTCTGGGCGCTGCTGCCGCCTGTGGACGACTGGGTAGTCTGGCTGCCTTGCATATTGCCTTCGCGGCTGTCGCTGCCATGCTGGCCGGCGCTCTGCATGGTGGAGGTGCCGCGCATTTCGCTGCCGCGCGACTGGCGCATGCCATCGTTATAGCTGGTGAACGGATCGCTGAATTTTTCCAGCGCATCCTGATGGCTGCGCATGGTTTTTTCCGTTTCTTCCGACGTTACGCGGGCCACTTCATCGGCCAGTGCCTTGGCCGTGCGGCTGGTCTCCTGCACATGTTCTTCCGCCACTTTGGACAGGTCCACCTGGGTGTCGGCGGCGATGCGCGACAGGTGCTGCTGGTAGGCACGGACTTTTTCGGCCGTCGGCTGGGCATGGGCTGCCACGGCAGCAAATGCTTCGGTAGGACGATGCGAGGTGATCATTTGCTGGCCAGCCTTGGTGCTTTCTTCCAGCATGGTCTGGGCCAGCTGGATATTCAGATCACTATATTGCTGCATAGTGCGGAACAGCGATTTCGACATGTCATTGAAGAACGACAATTGCGCTTCCATATGAGTCTTTGCTGCGGGGGTGACGGATTGGGAATATGGATACATAGAGTTACCTCAATAGTAAGATGTGTGTGCCTGAGAGAAATTGGGACTGTTTCAACGCCGCGGGTGCAGCGCGAGTGACAAGGCTACGTGACACACAGGTGGCACCTCTGATCTAGATCAAAGGTGCGGCCCAGAAATTGAGGGAACTTTTTAAATCGGAATTTTCTGATGCTGGCTGCGGGACTCTGCTCAGTGCAGCCGCTTGAGATCAGACAGACTGAACCACAACTCCTTGCGCTGCAGAGGCGTCTGCGGCGACAACAAGGGATTCGGCAGCTCGATCAGCACGCGCTTGTCCAGCTGCGCACGGCGTATGCCGGGGCCATAGTGCAGATAGAACAACTGCTCGAAGGAACCGTCGGCCAGCGCCAGCTCGAGACCCTGACGGATATTCTCCGCCAGCGCAGGATTATTCTTATTCACGAAGAAATAGTCGGCCGTGGGATAGTGCAACAGGATGTGCTGGTCCACCGCCAGCTCCGGATGGCGCCGCGCTTCGCCCCAGATTTCGTTCAGCGACCGGGGCGCCCAGTCATAGCGGCCCGCATTAAGCATGCCGAACAGGCTGCTGTAAACGGCCACCGGATATACCAGAATACCGTTGTGACGCAGTATGGTCAGATCGGGCCAGTCATGGCCCTGCCCCGTAGAAAACTTTTTTAGATCAGAAATGTTACGCACGTCGCGCAGCAAGTCCTGGCGGTCACCGCGCAGCAGTCCCACGCGCCAGCCTATCAGCCCGCGCGACATCGGTATGCGCACCGGCAGCAAAGCCGTTTCGCGCTCGATGGAAGTCATGGTGCCGACGATGTCGATGCGGCCCGCGCCCGACTGCAATTCCACCAGCGCACGGTTCTGCTGCATGCTGGTCTGCGACAGCACGGCCTGGTAGCGATTGCCGGCCTTGGTCAGTGCCAGTTGCAGCAGTGCATAGCCATATTCCCCGCGCTCGTCATCGAGGCTTTCGGCACGCGGATAGCGCACCTGTATCGGTTCGGCCCGCACCCCATCGATGGCGCACAGGCATAGCAGTAATAGACAGTGCAACAACTTCCGCATAATCCTCGTTTCCGACAAGCTTTCACTTCGACAATACGCACCGCGCGCACCGCCGTCAAGCCTGCCTTTTTTTTCATCAGTGCCGTGCACAGCAGCCCGCATGGGTGTACACTAGTCATCAATTACCTTGGGGAAACATCATGGCCATTGCTGTGCTCAGTTCCGGCATCACCGGACTCAACGCTGCCGAGCGCGCGTTGGGCAATAGCGCCCATGCCATCGCCAATATCGGCACCCAGGGTTTCCAGCCTTCCCAGGCCTATTTCACGGAAAGCCAGCCGGCCGGCAGCGGCGTCAGCGTGTCGTTCCAGGCCCAGCAACTGCAGCAGATCGATGGCCCTAGCCAGACCAATCTGGCCAAAGAAACCACCAATTCCCTAGTCTACGAGAAACAATTCGATTTCTCGGCCAAAGTGATCCAGACAGCCGACCAGATGCTGGGGTCACTCATTGATATCAAAGCCTGAGCTGCTCTAGGCGTCTATACAACATCGCGGTAGTCGGCGCTGCCATAGCAGTGTAAGCTCTATGGATATTCCTGATGAGGCCGTTCATGCTGCGTTTCCGTATTGCCAAGCTCTGCGCCACACTCTGTACACTCGCCGGCACTGCGCAAGCCCATGAACCCGCCGTACAGGTGCTGTACAGCGAACGCCCGCCCTATCTGATGGCTGCTGCCGAAGGCGGCCCCAGTGGCCTGACGGGCGCCCCCGCCACGCGCGCTTTCCGCCTCGCAGGCATCAACGCCCGCTGGCTCAACCTGCCCACCAACCGCCAGCTGCTGACCGTACGCGACAGCAAACTGCCTAGCTGCGCCATCGGCTGGTTCCGCACGCCCGAGCGCGAGCTGTTCGCCAAATTTACCAAACCCCTGTACCACGACAAGGACTGGACCGTGCTGGCCCACGTCCATCTGGCCGAGCGCGGCGATAGCAGTCTGCAGGACATCATGCAGCGCAAGGATGTGCGCATTCTCGTCAAGGACAACTACTCTTACGGCAGCGAGCTGGACAAAATGCTGGCCCGTACCAATCCCATACTGGCCGTCTCCACTGCGCCCACCGCCAAGATGGTGCAATCGGTCAGCAAAGGCGCGGCTGACATGATGTTTGTCTCGGAAGAAGAAGGCAGCTACATCATGGAGCACCACCCGGCCGAGCAGACTCGCCAGCTACGTCTGCTGCGCTTCAAGGATCTGCCGCACGGGCCGGAGCGCTACCTGATGTGCAACAAGGCCACGCCCGATGCCTATATCGAACGCCTGAACAGCGCGATCGCCAGCCCCGGCCACTAACTAGGCGCTGCGAAAGCGCTGTATGGCGGCCGCCACCATGCCTTCGGCGCTGCCGCTGCGGGCAAACTGCTGGCGCAGAAAATGCGCGTCGCTGCCCTCGTGCGTGACCGCCACCAGATGTTCGAGGCCTGCCGTACCGCCCAGCGCCGCGCCATATGGAGCCATCTTGCGCAGCGTGGTCAGGATATCTTCGCGCAGCGACAGGCTTTCGTAAGTCTGCGGATGAACCAGCGTGCCATCCAGACCGAAACGGCAGGCTTGGAAGCGGTTGTAGTTGTACACCAGATAATCGTCTTCCTGTGGCGCCGGGCTGCGCCGTTCCAGCAGATAGGCACACAGCGCCTGCAAATAGCTGGCCAGCGCCGCCGCCCGCGCCACCGTCAGCGGGGTATCGCACACGCGCAGTTCTATGGTGCCGTATTCGGGCTTGGGGCGGATATCCCAGTAGAAGTCCTTCATGCTATTGATCACGCCCGTGTGCTCCATCTTGGCAAAATAATCACGCTCGAAGCTGGCCCAGTCCAGCAGGAACGGTGCCCGCCCGCTCATGGGGAAGGCAAACACGGAATTCAGCCGCGCCGAATTGAACAGCGTATCGTTGGCCTGCACGAATGGCGAGGACGACGACAACGCAATAAAGTGCGGCACGTAACGGCTTAGCGCGTGCAGCAGATACAGCGCATCGTCACCCGAAGCGCAGCCTATGTGCACATGCTGGCCGAAGATGGTGAACTGCTTGGCCAGATAGCCATACAGCGCCGAGACTTGCTTGAAACGGGGCTTGGCATAGATGCGCCGCTCGGTCCACTTCTGGAACGGATGGGTGCCGCCGCCGCAGATGCCGATATTCAGCCGCTCGCCGGCCTGCACCAGCGTATCGCGCACCAGTTCCAGCTGGGCCAGCAAGGCATCGTGCTGATGCTGCACATCGCTGTTAATCTCTATCATGCTCTCGGTGATCTCGGGCGTGACGTTGCCGGGAAACGGCTTGCGCCCCAGCAGATGCAGCAGATCGGGACTGGACGCGGTTAGGTCATAATCGGACAGGCTGACCAACTGCAGCTCGAGTTCCACGCCCATGCTCAACGGAGTGGATGATTTAAACGGTGGCAAAGGCATTCAGACTTCCTCCTCTTCTGGGGTTTCGCGCGCCCAGATCAGGGCACGCTGGGTCAGCACAGGGCCCAGCACTTCCAGCAGCAGTGTCATGGCGGCCAGTGCCGCCAGTTCATCCACCAGCACGATGCCCACATAGCGCGTCTGTTCCAGCAGCAGGGTGACGAACACCGACATGGGCGCCAGCGCCACACCCGTCAGCAAACCTTTGCGCCAGGTGATGCCGCCGGCACGTGCAAACAGCATCACCATGCCGGCCTTGACGAGAAAGCGCGCCAGCACCAGCACCGCACCCAGCGCCGCGCCGGCCAGCACGCGTTCCCATTCCAGCGCCGTGGCGGCAAACACGAACAACAGCACGGCCAGCAATTCGCCGATGGCGCCGAAGTTGCGCTCGGTGCGGCTCAGCATCACGCGGCTATGGCGTGCCGCCAGCCCGAAAGTCAGCGTGGCCAGCACGGGCGACACATCGAGTGCATGGGCCAGCAGCACCAGCAGCATCACGCCCATGGCAAACGCCAGCGTGCCATCGCGCGCGAGCGCACCGAGCTGGCGCAGCAGGGCCGGCACCAGCCAGCCCAGCAGCCCGCCCAGCAAGGCCGCGCCACCCAGTTCGATCAGGCTGTGCGACACGGCCTGCGGCAGGCTGCCGGAAGTCTGGAACACCCAGAAGCCCACCACCACCTTGAACACGAACAGCGCCAGCACGCAATTGATGGCCACCAGATGCAGCACCCGTTCCGTCACCTGTCCGGCACTATCGGCCTCGTTAATCACGCGCAGCACGCCGGCCGGCGAAGTCGACATGGCCAGCGAGGCCAGCAGCAGCGAAGTCAGCGGCGGCATCTGGGTCAGATGGGAAATCAAGTAGACCACGCCAAAGGTGGCGGCCGATTCCGCCAGCCCGCTCACGGCGATCCACGGATTGATGCGCAGCCAGTGCAGATTGATGCGGTAGCCGAACTCGAACAGAATCAGGCCGAAGGCCAGATTGGCCAGCAACGTCACCGTGCTCGATGCGCCGCTGGCAAAGCTGTCCGGCATCACTTGCGCCATCAGAAAACCCACCAGCCCGTACATGCTGATACGCGGCAGCCGCGTCCAGCGGTGCAGCAGCTCGCCCGCCAGCCATGCCAGTATGATGGCCAGCGGCCAGCCCATGGCCGTGACGATGCGCGAAAAATCCGCCATGCCCACCTCCTCGTATTGGAAACTTGTACAATTCTGGCGGGGCGGCAGGGTTTCTACTGTGCGCCAGAATACATATGGAACACAGATGAGATGGGGCTAGTCCATGCTTGAACTATTGAGCGAACACGTCTGCTTTGGCGGCGTCCAACGTTTTTACCGTCACACGTCGCAAAGCACGGGCCTGCCCATGCGCTTCGGCGTGTTCCTGCCACCGGCCGCGCACAAGGCCGACGCCCAGGTGCCTGCACTATTCTTTCTGGCCGGACTGACCTGCACCGAAGAGACTTTCATGATCAAGGCCGGCGCCCAGCGCGCCGCCGCCGAAGCGGGCATGGCCCTGATTACGCCCGACACCAGCCCGCGCGGAGCCGGCATCGAGGGCGAAAGCGACCACTGGGATTTCGGCGTGGGCGCCGGTTTCTATCTGGACGCCAGCGAACAGCCATGGGCCAGCCACTACCGCATGGAGAGCTATATCCACGAACTGCAGCAGCTAGTGGTCAAGGAACTGCCGATCCATCCGCGCCGCATCGGCATCAGCGGCCACTCGATGGGCGGCCATGGCGCACTCACGCTGGCTTTGCGCCGGCCCGACATCTTCCGCTCGGTTTCCGCGTTTGCGCCGATCGCCGCACCGTCGCGCTGCCCGTGGGGCATCAAGGCCTTCAGCGGCTATCTGGGCGAGGACCGGCGCAAATGGGCCGCGCACGATGCCAGCCTGCTCATGGAACAGGAACAGACGCCCTTCCCTGACGGCATACTGATCGATCAGGGTCTGGGCGACAAATTCCTCACCGAGCAACTCTATCCCGAGGAATTCGAAGCGGCCTGCATCAATGCGCGCCAGCCCATCCAGCTGCGCCGCCATGCCGGTTATGACCACGGCTATTATTTCATCGCCAGCTTCATCGACGACCATATCCGCTTCCACGCGCGCAATCTGGCCGGCTGAAACGGTCAGGCCTAAAGCAACAGGGGCCATGACGTCGCCGTCACGGCCCCTGCTATTTTCAGGCTGGCAGGCTTACAGCGCTGCCTTGCTCAGTACATTGCGGATGGTGCTGGCCAGATCTTCGGCCGAGAATTTGGCCACGTAGGCGTCCGCGCCCACGCCCTTGACGTGGTCTTCGTTGGTCTTGCCCGACAGCGAGGAGTGGATTACCACTGGAATCTTGGAGAAGCGCGCATCCTGCTTGATCAGACGGGTCAGGGTGAAGCCATCCATTTCCGGCATTTCGAGGTCGGTCAGCACCATCGCGATGCGGTCCTGCACCTGGATGCCTTCAGCCTTGGTGCCTTCGTAGATCGCCTGCAGGCGGTCCCAGGCTTCCTTGCCGGACTTGGTCATGATGAAGTGGGCGCCCATCGCTTCCAGACCTTTTTCGATCAGGTTACGTGCCACCACCGAGTCATCCGCTGCCAGCACGACAGCGCCCTGCTTCATATGCAGTTTAGGGCCGATGGTTTCAGGATCGACATCGTCGCTCTCGGACGGGGTCAGGTCGCGCAAGATGGTTTCCACGTCCAGCACCTGGGCCAGACGGGTGTTCTGCACATCGCCGTCAACGCGGGCGATACTGGTCACCTTGCCGCCGGCCGTACCTTCGGCCGTCAGCACCTGGCTCCAGTCCAGACGCACGATCTCGTCCACCGATTCCACCGCAAACGCTTGCGTGGTACGGGCAAATTCCGTCACCAGCATGATGTTCAGGCCGGTCTTAGGCTTGACGCCGACGATACCCGGCAAATCGAGCACGGTGATGATCTGGCCGCGCAGATTGACCACGCCCAGCATGTGCTCGGGCGAACCGGCCACGGCGGTGACTTCCGGCATCGCGACGATCTCGCGGATTTTGAAGACGTTAATACCAAACAACTCAGAATGTTCGCCATTCGCATCAGCGCCAAGGCGGAACAGTAGCAGTTCGAATTTATTGGAGTTGGTCAGATTACTGCGCTCATCAACTTCCTGCTGAACTGATTTCATAGATTTCGTCTCCGAAGGTGGTCCGCTAACCAGCAGTCGCCCTGATGGGGCAACCCTGCCATTACGTCTCAGTATAACGTTTGCAAGTGGGATAAGTCACATTTTGACCTGCAAAGTATTGATTTACAGCACGATTTACAACGCTGGCCAGAAAAATGGCCAAAAAAAAAGAAGCCGGAAGGCTTCTTTTTTGATGTACCGCTGAATTCTGGAGCGGGAGAAGAGTCTCGAACTCTCGACCTCAACCTTGGCAAGGTTGCGCTCTACCAACTGAGCTACTCCCGCAGAAGGCAAGATTATGACAGATGCCAGAAAAAAATACCAGTGCCTTTTGCCACGCCGGCTGACGGCCGCTTGCGGGGCGCCGCTGCATGGCAGCAGCAACTGTTTCGCTCAGTAATCATGGTGTAAAGTAAGACTGGTTTTGCAATATTGAAAGTAGTGAAATGGATGCTGTTGAAGTCATACTCGTCATGCTGCTGGCAGTGGTGGCCAGCGCGTATATTTCGCGCCTGCTACCGCGCGCCGTGCCGCTGCCGCTGGTACAGATCACACTGGGCGCGCTGATTGCCGCCAAATCCAGCCACGGGGTGGAACTGGAACCGGAACTGTTCTTCCTCGCCTTCCTGCCGCCCCTGCTGTTTCTCGATGGCTGGCGCATCCCCAAAAGCGGCCTGCTGCGCGACAAGGGCATGATCCTCGAACTGGCGCTGGGGCTGGTGGTGTTCACCGTGATCGGCGCGGGCTTCCTGATCCACTGGCTGATCCCGGCCATGCCGCTGGCCGTGGCGTTTGCGCTGGCTGCCATCGTATCCCCCACTGATCCTGTCGCCGTCAGCGCCATCGCCGCCAGCACGCCTATCCCGAAACGCCTGATGCATATACTCGAAGGCGAATCGCTGCTCAACGATGCCAGCGGTCTGGTGTGCTTCCGCTTTGCCGTGGTGGCCGCCCTCACGGGCAGCTTCTCGCCGGCCAACGCGGCCATGACTTTTGGCTGGCTAGTGCTGGCCGGTATCACTGCCGGCGTCACCGTCACGCTGCTGGTCACGGGCGTGCAGCGCTGGCTCACGCGCCACTTCGGCGAGCCGGTCGGTTCGCCCATACTGGTCAACCTGCTACTGCCGTTCGGCGCCTATCTGGTGGCCGAGCGCCTGCATGGCTCGGGCATACTGGCCGCCGTGGCAGCCGGCATCACCATGAGTTATGTGGAACTGAGCGGCCACGCGCTGGCGCATACCCGCATCCAGCGTTCGGCCGTTTGGGATACAGTGCAGTTTGCCCTCAACGGCGTGATGTTCGTGCTGCTGGGCGAACAACTGCCCGATGTGTTCCACGATGCCCGCGCCACCATCGAAGAAAGCGGCCACCTGAATCCGTGGTGGCTGGCCGTGTACGCGCTGGCCATCAATGCCGGTCTGCTGCTGTTGCGCATGCTGTGGGTGTGGGCATCGCTGCGCCTGACCATCTTCAAGCAGCGCATGCGCCACCAGCCGCGCATCAAGATCAACCCGCGCCTGCTGCTGGCCACCACGCTGGCCGGTGCACGGGGCACCATCACGCTGGCCGGCGTGCTGACGCTGCCCCTGCTGATGCCGGACGGCCGGCCCTTCCCTGCCCGCGCGCTGACCATCTTTCTGGCCTGCTCGGTGATACTGGTGTCGCTGCTGATTGCCAGCATAGGCTTGCCGCGCCTGCTGGCCGGGGTGAATTTCCCGGCCGAGACGGAAGAGCAGCGCGAAGAAGACACGGCCCGCCGCATGGCCGCCAAGGCAGCCATCACGGCCATCGAGCAGACCCAGATCACGCTGATGGAAGCGGAAAGCTGCGTCGATCCGGAAGTCTACCCGCAGGCGGCAGCGCGGGTCATCGCCTTCTACGAGCACCGCCTCAAGGAAGTCGATCCGGCCAGCGAACAGGCCTGGCGCAAGACCGACCACGCCGAACAGGAACTGCGCTTTGCCGCACTGGAAGCGGAACGGCGCGCCATATGGGATTTGGCACGGCACGACCACATCTCCGATGAAATTTCGCGTAAGCTGGTGCGTGAAATCGACCTCATGGAAGCACGCTACCGCTAGCGCTATGCAGAAAACACGGACCATCATTGCCATCGCGTGGTTATTGTTCTGGAGCCTGATGATCTCCACCTCGGTGCAGGAATATCTGCGCGAGCATGATCACGGCCTGTGGAAGCCCGTGCTGTGGGAAACCTCGTCGGCGCTGACCGGCACCCTGCTACTGCTGCTGCAAAGGTACTACACCCGCCAGTACGACGCATGGATAGCGACGCCGGTGCGCTGGTTCCTGCGCCAGCTACCCTGGCTGTTCGCTTACTGGCTGCTGTTCGTACCTATCGCCTTCGGCATGCGCCACGCCGTCTACGCACTGATGGGCGAGAGCTATACGCACGATAGCTGGTCGCGCGTGTTTCTGTACGAGGACATCAAGATGACGGTGTTCTTCTCGCTATTTACCGCGATCACCTTTGGCGTGCTGTCCTTCCACGCCATGCTGGACCAGCGCGTGCGGGTGGAACGGGCCAACGCATCGCTGCGTCAGGCCCAGCTACTGCGCCTGAGCCAGCAGATGCAGCCGCACTTCCTGTTCAATGCACTCAACACCATTTCCTCGCTGATGCACAGCGACGTGGCCCGCGCCGACAGCATGCTGGTGCAGCTATCCGATGTGCTGCGCGCCACGCTGGACGTGGGCGAACGCCATCTGGTGCCGCTGCAGACCGAACTGCGCATCGTGCGCGGCTATGCCGCCCTGATGGGCGAACGCTTTGCCGACCGGGTCAGCATCAGCTGGGAGATCGACGATGCTGCGCTGGCCTGCGAAGTGCCGGTGATGAGCGTGCAGCCACTGCTGGAGAACGTCTTCAAGCATACGGTGGAACGGCGCCGCCAGCCGGTTGCCATCCATGTCTCGGCCCTGCGCCAGCAAGATATGCTGCTGCTGCGCGTGCAGGACGATAGCGGCACGCTGACTGCGGCGTGCGCTGAAGGTGGCAGCACAGCCGATAGCACAGGCGGCATCAGCCTGCGCAATCTGCGCGAACGCCTGAGCGCACTGTATGGCGAACGTGCCGGCGTCGAATTGCGCCAGCTTGCTCCCGCAGGCGTACTGACCGAGATCCGACTGCCATGCGCATCCTGATCGTCGACGACGAACGGCCGGCGCGCGAAAAGCTGCGCCGCATGCTGGTGGCCGAACCGGATATCAGCGCCATCGAGGAAGCGCGCGATGGCGTCGAGGCACTGGAGCGCCTGCCCGCCTTCGCACCCGACCTGCTGCTGCTGGACATCCAGATGCCGGAAGTCAGCGGCCTCGATGTTGCCGCTTCACTGCCCGCGCCCGCGCCCTGCGTGGTATTCGTCACGGCCTACGACGAATATGCGATCCGCGCTTTCGATGCCAACGCCATCGACTACCTGCTCAAACCCTACGACCAGCCGCGCCTGCAACGCGCCCTGCAGCGCGTACGCGAGCGGCTTGCGCAGCAGCGGCTGGCCGCAACCGTTGCCGGCGCCGACGCACAAGCCGCGGCAGCCACGGCGCAGCAAACTGCAGCTACCCGGCCGCCGCTGCCCGCCGTCACCCAGCTACTGGTGCCCGAACGCAGTGGCACGCGCATCGTCAAGGTCGAGCAGATACTGTGGATAGAAACCGCCGACAACTACGTGATCCTGCACACCACCGCGGGTGAACCGCTGATGCGCCAGACGCTGGCCGGCCTGCTGGAAAAGCTGGGCCCGCGCTTCGTGCGCTGCCACCGCCGCGCCGCCGTCCGGCTCGATGCGATAGCCAGCATCGCCAATCTCGACAAGGGCGATGGCGAAATCATGCTGCGCGACGGCAGCCGCGCGCCCCTCAGCCGCCAGTACCGCGCGGAGCTGGAAGCCCGGCTGCACCACGGCTGAACTGCCCCCGCATCCCATCCCCCCCATCCGGAGCGCCGGACTATCCGCTTCGCCCCACGCCACGCCCGTTTCGCCCCATCGCGATAGACGCCGGCAGCCGCACAATCTAATCTGGCTCCATTAACAAGGAGCTAACGATGAACCACAACCGTCTCTACTTCCTCGACTGGATACGCATCTTCGCCTTCTGCGTGCTGATCTTCTATCACACCGGCATGTACTACGTGACTTGGGACTGGCACGTCAAGAGCCCATTTGCCAGCGACGCGATCGAACCGCTGATGATTTTATCCTCACCATGGCGTCTGGGCCTGCTGTTCATGATTTCCGGCGTGGCTACGGCCTTCATGCTGCAGAAACTGCGCATCGGCGCCCTGCTGCGGCAACGCAGTTGGCGTTTGCTGCTGCCGCTCATCTTCGGCATGTTCGTTATCGTGCCGCCGCAAGCGTATTTCGAAATCGTGGAAAAAATCAGCTATCAGGGCAGCTATGCGGAATTCATGCGCCTGTACGTAGAGGGCTACCACGGCTTCTGCCGCGGCAACGACTGCCTGCGCCTGCCGACCTGGAACCACCTGTGGTTTGTCGCCTACCTGTGGGCCTACACCATGCTGGGCGGGCTGCTGGTCTGGCTGCTGGGAGCACGCTGGCGTGCGCTGTCGGATGGGCTGGGCCGTTTGCTGAGCGGCTGGCGCATGGTCGTGCTGCCAGTCGCCGTGCTGGCCGCTGCACGCTTCGGTCTGGCCGAGCGCTACCCCAGCACCCATGCACTGGTGGACGACTGGTATAACAACGCCCAGTACTTCTTCCTGTTTGCGCTCGGTGCGCTGCTGGCCACGCAGGCGGCGTTCTGGCGTCAGGCGGAAGCGCTGCGCTGGACCAGCCTAGTTCTGTGGCTGGCCAGCTGGGCGCTGATCGTCTGCTACTGGTCGATACCGGAAGCGCTGGCCGGCAGCGCCGAAGTCCAGCAATGGAAGCCTGTCATGCGCACCATTTACTGCCTGTGCCAGTGGGCGCCGATACTGACCGTGTGCGGTTTTGGCCACCGCCATCTGAATTTCGACAGCGCCAAGCGGCGCTATCTGACCGAGGCCGTGTTCCCCGTCTACATCCTGCACCAGACCCTGATCGTCTGCATGGCGCACTGGCTCAAACCAGTCAAACTGGCACCGGCCACCGAAGGCCTGATTCTGATCGTGCTGACCTTCAGCATCAGCTTCGCTGTGTTCGAAGTGGTGCGCCGCATCGCCGTGCTGCGCCCACTGTTCGGACTCGCTGCGCTTACTTCACAAACGTCAGCGTATGCTGGGCAGGTCCCGGCAGCAGCGGCGTCGGACGACCATGCACCCAGTCATCACGGCCATCAAGGAAGTATGGCGACAGCGGATGGCCGCTCTGGCCACCTGGCAGGTTGAAAATACCCTGCTCTTCATGCCCCGGCGAGACTGACAACCGCTCGGACTGGCCAAAAGTAGGACCGGAGACACGCGGCATATGCTGGTCGCCGGGCAGCATGTCCGGCGCCACTTTCAGGAAGCGGCCCAGCAGCGGCACGGCAGAGGCAAACGGGTGGGCACTCACGGCGGTATTGCGCTCACCCCAGCTAGCACTGGCCAGCGGCTTGCCATCCTTGGTCAGGCTGGCGATCACGCGGTCTATCGCGGCCAGATGCAGCGCCTGCCAGTTGGTATACTGGGGCGGCAGCCATGCTGCCGGCTGCTGGTCCAGCACGCGCGCCACCACGACCGGCCAGCGCGACGTAATCGAGGCCATGCTGGCTTTCGGATCGATCGCCGCCAGTTGTTCATTGGCGCTTTCGAACAGCAGATCGTACAGCGCATACATATAGCCGCGCGTGATGCGGTAGCCCACCGAATCCACGCTGGCCTTGCCGCTCCAGCTCTCCTTGAGCAGCTTGAGCACTTCGGCGCGCTGCGGCTGGCCGGCCACGGCCTTGGCGTCGAGTGCGGCCATGGCACGGTCGCGCCAGCCCGCCATGAAGATGGCACGGTCATCCAGACCGATCTCGTAGACTTTCTTCACATCGGTTTTCGCGCCCAGCGCCGTCAGGTCTTCGCGCACCTGATGGGTACGGGCACCCAGATCGAAACCGCCATCGCCGAGTTTTTCCGAACCCGCGTTGAGCAACTGGCGGCTATTGGCCGTGTACAACTGGCCGGAAGCAGGGTTCACCACTTTCGGATACTCTTCCGGCGCCAGCCAGCCATTCCACACACCGGCCGCTTCGCTGACAGGCATAGGATAGGTGCTGACATTGCCGCTGGCGGCACGGCGCGGCAGCGGACCGGCAATGGTCCAGCCGATATTGCCCTTGTCGTCGCCGCCTACGAAGTTCTGCGCCGGTATGCCCAGCGTCGGCGCGATGGCCAGCGCCTGATCCAGCGAGTCGGCCCATTCCAGTTTCTGCGCATTGACGTTCACTGCGCGCGCTGTGTGGGCGACCCAGTGCACGGCATAGCTGCGGCCACGCGATACACGGATAGGACCGAGCGACGTCTCGCGCACGGCCAGCTTCTCGGCTGCCGCACCTTTGACGAGTATGGTTTCTTCATGCAGCACTGGGGTTTCCCAGCCCGCCTGCGTGCGCACCTGCCCCGGCTTGGCCGCATCGGTATCGAGCGCGATCAGATCGGCGTAATCGCCATAGCTGTTGGTGAAGCCCCATGCCACGTGGCCGTTACTGCCGACCACCACCACCGGCGCGCCGGGCAGGGTTACGCCGACGATGCGGCGCTGGCCGCCCTTCCCGTCCGGGAATTGCAGCGCGGCGCGGTACCAGATGGCGGGCAGCGAAATCCCCAGGTGCATATCGTCGGCCACGATGGCGGCGCCCGTATCGCTACGGCTGCCGGCTACGGCCCAGTTATTGCTGCCTACCGTGTTAAGAAAATCGGCGCTCGCCACTTTGCTGTCGAACAGGGCGCGTATGCTGGCCGCTTTCGGATCGGTCAGGGTAGGTACGCCTGCTGCTTTCGGCTTACCCCACCAGACTGGCGGCATATCAGGGATGGTGGCCGTGCCGGCGATCGGTGAAACATCGTCCAGCGGTGCATCCCAGTGGGTGGCTTCCGGCGCGAGGAAGCCGCGCTGGGCCGGGCTGGCGTTTTCGGCCAGCCAGCCGCGCGCCAGTTCGCGCGCTTCCTGCCCGCCCTGCAGATCGAAGTACATGGCCCAGATCACCAGCAGCGAGTCATCGGCCGACCACGCACGTGGTGCCATTCCCACCAGAGCATATTCAAACGGACGGCTGCGCAGTTGCGCCAGACCGGCATTCACGCCGGCGGCATAGCGCTCCAGCAGCGCGCGGTCGGCGGCCGGCAGTTCTTTCAATGCCAGCGCGGCACGCGCGCGGAAGCGGTGCAAGCGGTGCGATTTATCGACCGACAGCGCGCGCTCGCCGAACAGTTCCGACAGTTCACCGGCAGCCACACGGCGCAGCAGATCCATCTGGAAGTAGCGTTCCTGCGCGTGCACGAAGCCGGTCGCGTAAGCCACGTCCAGCCGCGAACCACCGCTGATCAGCGGCACGCCATGCGCATCGCGCGCCACGCTAGCCGTGGTTTCCAGCCCCGCTGCCTGCTGCGTGCCATCGAGCTGCGCCAGACTGCCGCGTAAATACAGCCAGCCACCTGCGACCGATACGGCCACCAGCCCGGTCACACCTACGGCAAGCCGCTTGGACCAGCGCGCCACTTTGCTTCGATTCATGCTTACCCCATCCGTTGTCTAAGTTACATGACGGTGAGTTTGCCAGAAGCAGCAGGCATGGCGCAAGCATGCAGTTTCAGATCAAGCCAGTTCGCGCGCCACTTCCCGTACGGACTTCAGCAGCAGGCTGGCGCCAGGCGACATGATGTGGCCTTCCACCGTGATGATGCCGTAAGCATCCATGCGGCACGGCAGCTCGATCGGCAGGATATTCAGCACGCCCTGCGATTCGTAGTATTTGGCCACCGCCACCGGCATCACGTTGAGCGCGTCGGTCTGCTGCAGCAGCGGCGTAATCAGCAGCACGGCGGTGGTGTCGATTACGTTGACAGGCACTTCCAGCCCCGCGCGGCGGAACATCAGTTCGCAGCGGGCGCGCAGGATACTGCCTTGCGGCGGCAGTATCCACGCCTGACTGGCCAGCTCGCGCAGACTCAGTTTGCGCGCCGACAGCAGCGGGTGACCGGGGCGCACCACGGCGCATGCCGGCTCGTCGCCCAGCTCTTCATAGGCCAGACCCTCGGAGCTATGCCGTTCCGGGATACGGCCTATCATGAAGTCCAGCCTCCCCCGCTGCAACTGCTCCAGCAGGATGTTGGACTGTTCCATCTCCACGCCTATGCGCAGGCGCGGCGCCTGCTGCTTGGTGCGGGTGATCGCCTTGGGCAGCAGCTCTATGCCGGGCGTCATGATGGTGCCGATATCCA
Organism: Pseudoduganella danionis; assembly: GCF_009720775.1. Classification (GTDB taxonomy): domain Bacteria; phylum Pseudomonadota; class Gammaproteobacteria; order Burkholderiales; family Burkholderiaceae_D; genus Rugamonas; species Rugamonas danionis. The sequence continues at coordinate 455,768 of NZ_WNKW01000003.1, read as the reverse complement.
CCTGCCCTGCCAGACCAGCCTTGATGGCGACGATATCCTCGTGCGCCAGCGACAGGCTGGTTAGCGCCATGCGGGCATGGCGTATCATGGTTTCGCCATAGATGGTCGGTTCCATGCCGCGCGGCAGACGCTCGAACAACTGCACGCCCAGCATCTCCTCCAGATCCTTGAGCTGCTTGGAGGCGGCCGGTTGTGTCATGTGCAGCTCTTCCGAGGCACGGTGAATATTGCGTTGTTCGTCCAGCGCGATCAGCAGCAATAGCTGGCGCGTTTTCAGGCGCGCGCGCAGGAACCAGTTCGGGTTAGTATCCATGGAAAAATGATATCACAATCAGTATTACTACAAGCCTCAACTAGATTGATTGAATATCACTTGCAAGCTGACGAAGGATTTGCGGCCGGACCTTCTTTAGTCTGCGGAATGAACGGTATCGTGCCATCGGCGTTGTACTTGAACTCTTCCACTGCCACGGAACGACGGAACTCGCCGCCACCGGGCAGCTTGGCGTTGTGGTAGAAGATGTAGGACTTGCCGTTGAAGTCGACGATGGCCTGATGGATGGTCTTCACCTTGGCATTCTTGGACATGATGACGCCGCGATAGTGCCATGGCCCGGTCGGGCTAGGCCCCGTCATATACGCCGTCTCTTCGGGGTAGTTGCGCGAGTAGGACAGATAGTAAGTGCCGTTGTGCTTGTGCAGATAGGAAGCTTCCGTGAACATGTCCATGCCCACTGTCTGGATAGGGCCGTCGAATTCGATCATGTTCGGTTTCAGCTTGGCGTACTTGAGCACCGTATTGCCCCAGTACAGATAGGCCTGACCATCGTCATCCTGGAACACGGCGGGATCGATATCGTCCCATGCAATCGGCGCCTGCAGCGTCATATCGTTGGTCACCAGCGCCGAGCCGCGGGCATCGACGAACGGGCCTTCCGGACGATCCGCCACGGCCACGCCGATGGCATGACCGGGGATGGTGGCGTGATCCACCGTGGAATAGAAATAGTACTTGCCATCGCGCTTGGTGATATCGGCCGCCCATGCGTGGCCCTTGGCCCATTTGAAGGTGGCAGCCTGCACGGGCGAGCCGCGGTCGGTCCAGTTCTTCATGTCGCAGCTAGTGTACAAGCGCCATTCGTTCATCACGTAGTCGGGGCTCTTAGGCGTGGCTTCATCGTGACCGACGTACAGATACACCGTGCCGTTTTCTACATAAGCCGAGGGGTCGGCCGTGAACAGTTTGGGAAACAGCGGATTGGCCGCTTGTGCCACCGGTGCGGCCAGCGCGGCCATGCCTAGGGCGGCCAGGGCCAGCGGTTGCAAATACGATTTCATATGTTTTTTCAAAACAGTCTCCTTGTAAATCTTAACGGCGTGCGCCCAGCGCCAGTGCGCGCTGAACCACACAGAATACGAACAACAGCGCACCGATCACGATCTTGGTCCACCATGAACTGAGCGTGCCATCGAAAGCAATCAGGGTCTGGATGGTGCCCAGCACCAGCACGCCGGAGAGCGCACCGGCCACATATCCGTAGCCACCACTGAGCAGCGTGCCGCCTATGACCACGGCAGCAATGGCATCGAGTTCCGTGCCCTGCGCATGCAGACCGTAGCCGGACAGCATATAGAACGAGAACAGCACACCGGACAGCGCCGCGCAAAAACCGCTGAAGGCGTAGATCAGCACCTTGGTGCGGGCCACCCGCAAGCCCATCATGTGGGCCGACTGCTCGTTGCCGCCCACCGCGTAGATGGCGCGGCCAAACGGCGTGCAGTGCGCCACATAGATGGCAGCGGCCAGCGTCAGCAAGGCGATCAGGGCGGACGGCGACAGATAGCCATCCAGCACCGGCAACTGGGTCTGCGACATGCTGACGAACAGCGGCTGGTCGATGGTAATCGAGTTAATGCTGATCAGGTAGCATAGACCGCGCGCCAGAAACATGCCGGCCAGCGTGACGATGAAAGGCTGCAGCTTGAAGTAATGGATCATGGCCCCCATCAGCGCACCGAAGCCGGCACCGGCCAGCAGCACGATGACTATCGCCAGCAGCGGCGGCCAGTGCCACACTTGCACCATCCATGCCGCCATCATGGTAGTCAACGCCAGCACGGAGCCGACCGACAGATCGATGCCGCCCGAGATAATGACAAAACTCATGCCCACCGCAATCACCAGCAGGAAGGCATTATCGATCAGCAGATTAAGCAGCACCTGCAGCGACAGGAAACCGGGATAGGCCGCGCCGCCCGCGCCCAGCAACAACGCCAGCAGCACCACCGTGGCCAGCGAAGTGAAATATGGCGACGCCATCGCTGCGCGTCCGCGCATTACCAGACTACTCATGCTGTGCCTCCCTGCTTGGCGTCTGCCTTGGCATCCGCCTTGGCGCCGCTCGGCTTGCCCGCTGCGGCGCCCGACCAGGTCCGCGCCTGCATGGCACGCCACATGGTTTTGAATTCGGCCGACTGCGACAGGCAGACCAGGAATACCACCACCGACTTGACCACCATATTGATTTCCGGCGGCAGGCCGAGCGAATAAATGGTGTAGGTCAGCGTCTGGATGATGAGCGCCCCTACCACGCTGCCGACCAGACTGAATTTACCGCCGGCCAGCGAGGTGCCGCCCAGCGTCACGGCCAGAATCGCATCGAGTTCCAGCAGCAGGCCGGCGTTGTTCGCGTCGGCGCTCTTGATATTTGCGCTGATGATCAGCCCAGCCAGACCGGCACAGGCGCTGCAGAACACATATACAAAGAAGATCAGCACCGCCGTACGCAGGCCAGCCAGCCGCGCTGCCACGGGGTTGATGCCGACCGTCTGGATGAACAGGCCCAGTGCAGTCTTACGCATCAGCAGCGCGGTCAGCGCGAATACGCCCGCCACCAGATACAGCGAGAACGGCAAGCCAAACAGATAGCCGCTGCCGAGGAAAAAGTAAGGCTGGTAGTAGACGGTGATGATCTGGCCATCCGTGAACAACTGGGCCAGACCGCGCCCCGCCACCATCAGGATCAGCGTAGCGACGATGGGCTGCAGGCCCAGACCAGCTACCAGTATGCCGTTCCATGCGCCGCATAACAGCGCCGCGCCCATGGCCGCACACAGCGCCCATACCATCGGAGTGTTCGCCACATAAGTCGGCACGCCATCCTGCATGACCATGGTGCCGCCTATCAGCATGGCCGCTACCGTAGCGCTGATGGCCACCACGGCGCCCACCGAGATATCGATGCCGCGCGTGGCAATCACCAGTGTCATGCCCAGCGCTGCCAGTATCAAAGGTGCGGCGCGGTTGAGGATGTCGATCAGACTGCCGTACAGATGGCCGTCCTTGAGTTCGAGGTGGAAGAAGCCGGGTATCAGCAACAGGTCCAGCAACAGCAGCAGGGCCAGCGCCGCCACGGGACGGAACAGGGGATGGTGCACAAACATGATAGAACTTCCCGCTTTCGGCACAGCGGCAGGCCGCTGCAAAATCAGACTAGACATGGTTTGCTCCCGCTGCGATCACCTGCAGCACCGAGCTTTCATCGAGTGCATTGCGTGCATATTCGCCGGCCGTCTTACGGTCGCGCATGACCACAATACGGTCGCTCACACGCAGCACTTCGGGCAGTTCGGACGAGATAAACAGTATCGACATACCCTTGCGGCACAGGCCCGCTACATAATCCATGATCTCCTGCTTGGCCCGTACATCGATGCCGCGCGTAGGCTCGTCGAGGATCAGCATTTCCGGCTCATTCACCAGCCAGCGCGCCAGCAGCACTTTCTGCTGGTTGCCACCCGAGAGCGCACCGATAGGCGTTTCTATACTGGCCGTCTTGATGCCCAGCGCCTGCACATAATGCTGCGCGAGTTCCTGCTGACGTTTGAGCGGAATCGCGCGCAGTATGCCCAGACGGGCCTGCAAAGCCAGCATCATGTTCTCGCGCACGGACAGTTCCAGCACCGCGCCTTCATGCTTGCGGTCTTCCGAGCAGAAGCCTATGCCGGCCGCTATCGCATCGCGCGGCGTGGCGATCTGGCGCTGTTTGCCATGGATGGCGACTTTGCCGCTATCGGCGCGGTCGGCACCGAACAGCAGACGCGCCAGCTCCGTGCGGCCCGAGCCCAGCAGACCGGCCAATCCGAGCAGCTCGCCCTTGCGCACTTCCAGATCGACCGGTGCCAGCGAGCCGCGCCGCCCCAGTCCCAGCGCGCGCAGGAAAGCCGGCATGCCGCCTGCCTGATTCTGGCTGTGGCTTTGGCCTTCGGCCTCGCTTGGGCTCTGGCCCTGACCTGCATTAGCGTTCGTACTCGTGCCGGCAGCGGGCGCCCCCACCATCTTGTTGACCAGTTCCACGCGCGACAGTTCGCTGCAGGCATACTCGCCTTCCCGCTCGCCATTGCGCATCACCGTGATACGGTCGGAAATGGCATAAGTCTGGTCAAGGAAATGGGTGACGAACAGGATGGCCATCCCCTGCTGGCGCAGATCGCGCAGCACGGAGAACAGCAGTTCGACTTCCTTTTCATCGAGGCTGGAAGTCGGTTCATCGAGTATCAGCACCTTGGCCGAGCCTAGCAAGGCGCGCGAGATGGCGACCATCTGCTGCACCGCCAGCGGATAGCTGGCCAGTGGGCGGGTCACATCGATGCTCACCTGCAGGCGCTCCAGCAGCGCACTGGCCTGCTGGCTCATGCCCTGCCAATCAATGCGGCCAGCTTTCTGCGGATAGCGGCCAATGAAGATATTCTCCGCCACCGACAGATTCGGGCACAGGTTTACTTCCTGGTAGACGGTACTGATGCCGAGATTCTGCGCATCGAGCGTAGAAGCAGGACGGATGGCGCGGCCTTGCAGCAGTATCTCGCCGTGATCGGGCGTATGCACGCCCGTCAGCACCTTGATCAGCGTGGATTTTCCGGCGCCATTCTGCCCCATCAGCGTATGCACTTCGCCCGGGTAAAGCGTGAGCGAGACGGCATTCAGCGCCTGCACACCTGTGAAGGCCTTGCTGATGCCGCGTAGTTCCAGCACGGGCGCCATAGTCGCCGCAGTTGCTGCAGTCATTGAGCTGCTCATGACGTCAGTATTTACGGCTCGGGAATTCTTTGGCCGCCACTTCGGCAGGGAATACGCCCTCCACCGTGGTGATACGACGCGGTACCGGCTTGCCCGCGACAATGTCGCGCGCCAACTGCATCAACTGTGGCCCCAGCAGCGGGCTGCATTCCACCGTGACGTTGAGCTTACCGGCCAGCATGGCCTCGAATGCGCCTTTCACGCCGTCGATGGAAATCACCAGGATATCCTTGCCCGGCTTCAGACCCGCTTCCTCGATAGCCTGTATGGCGCCTATCGCCATATCGTCGTTATGCGCATACAGCACGTTGATCTTCTTGCCTTCCGCCTTGAGGAAGGCTTCCATTACTTCCTTGCCTTTGGCACGCGTAAAATCACCCGTCTGCGAGCGGATCACCTTCAGCTTGGGATTGCCCGCAATGACTTCCTCGAAGCCTTTCTTGCGATCCAGCGCCGGTGCCGAGCCCACAGTGCCCTGCAGCTCGACGATGTTGATGACAGGATTAGGCAGCTTGGCAGTACGCTCCACCAGCCAGCGGCCGGCGCGGCGGCCCTCTTCGACGAAATCGGAGCCGATAAAGGTCACGTACAGACTAGGGTCGCTCACGTTCACGGCACGGTCGGTCAGCACCACGGGGATCTTGGCCGCCTTGGCTTCCCGCAGCACCGTATCCCAGCCCGATTCCACCACCGGCGAAAACGCGATCAGATCGACGCGCTGGGCGATGAAGGAACGGATGGCCTTGACCTGATTTTCCTGCTTCTGCTGGGCGTCGGCGAACTTCAGCGTGATGCCGTCTTTCTTCGCAGCGTCCTTGATGGACACGGTATTGGCGGTGCGCCATTCACTTTCGGCGCCGACCTGGGAAAAGCCGATCACCAGCGGTTTGGCAGCGAACGAGGCGGGGCTGGCGAAGCAGGCGGCCAGACAGGCAGCCGCCAGCAGGGTTCTGCGTTTGGATTGCATAGCAAAGTCTCCAGATGGATTTTTATGTATCTTCTGCCATCCATACTATGAGAATCTCGAATATCTATCCAATCACATTTTCGCCAACTTCGATAACAATTTCGATATCAGCGCAGCAGGCGCAAACCGTACAGACCACCCGCCATGGAGCCGGCGCGCGCCTCGAAGCGCACTTCCCATTTTCCATCGTTAGGCAGGTCCGCAGGCAGCGCGTAGTCTACCGTGTAGAACTCCTCCGCCGCGCTGGCCGTCAGTGTCACCTCGGCCAGTAGCCGGCCATTGATGCGGATATCGAAACGTCGGCCAGCATCGCCACGGGCATAGCTCAGGCGCAGCACGCGTGCCTCGCGCTTGGCATCATTGAGCTGGTAGCTGAACCAGCCGCTCGCATGGCGCCAGTGGCGTCCCTGATTAAGCCCCGCATCGGCGCCCTCGCCACGGAAGCCGTGATCAGACTCCGGCTGCTGCTCACCCGGCGCCACCTGATCGACGGTACGCGCATCGAGCGCCAGCCGCGCCGCCTCGTTTTGCGCCGTCTTCTGTCTGAGCGCATCCAGATTGGCAGGCGTCGAATACGGCCAGTAAATCACATAGCGCGAATCGTGCAGCCGGTAGAACGGAATGAAGGTGACGCTGCCATCGTGCGTGCCGCTACCCTGTGCCTGCCCCTGCGCCTTCCCCTGTCCCGGCTGCTGCACCAGCCCCGTAGCGCTAAAGGTCAGCGGCTGACCCGGCACAGGCCGCAGCCGCTGCAAGAAGTCCTTGCTATCGCTAACCAGCATGGGACTGGCCTCCAGCGGGCACACCGGCCCTTGCGCCACATGGCCCATACGTGATTCATCGGCGAGGAAATTCAGCTTCTCGTCACCGAACGGCCGGGTCTTCGCCGCCAGCACCACGGGGCCATGCAGCAGCGCGTAGTAGTTCGATTGATCCGGCATCTGTTCCAGCCGTGTCGTCATCGGCAGTTGCACTTCGACCTGGTCGCCATCGCGCCACTGGCGCCGCAGACTCAGATAATGATCGCGACCAGTCTGCACCTTCACTAGCTGGCCGTTCACGCGCACCTTCATGGCGCCCGCTGCCACCCATGCGGGATAACGAATTTTCAATGTAAAGCTGGCGTTACCGGCTATCCGCAGCATGCTGCGGTCTTCCTCGGGGAAGCGGCCATATTGAGTAACGCTGATGCCGCGCTCACGCCAGTTCAGCGTGGAAGGGATGAACAGGTTGACATACAGTTCGTCGCCACGATGGGCGTAGATAAACTCGCCATATTTGGCATGGCTCTCGATGCCGGAACCGACGCAGCACCACATACCCTTGTCCACCTGCGAATACACGCGGTAGTGGTTGGGCCGCATGGGCGTGAAATACACGAAGCCGCCCGTATCGGGCCGCTGCGAAGACAGGATATGGTTGTACAGCGCGCGCTCGTAGTAGTCGGCATAGCTGGCGCGGCTATCGCGCTGGAACAGCAGCGCTGTCAGCTTGAGCATATTGTAGGTGTTGCAGGTCTCGGGCCCTTCCACTTCATTGATCATGGGTGAGAAGTCCTGCGCATCATGGAAGTGCTCCTTGACGCTATTGCCACCTATCGCCACCGTGCGGTGGTCATGCACGGTCTGCCAGAAGAACTGCGCGGCCTGCTGCCATTCGGCGCGGCCCGTCATGCTGCCTATGCGCTGGTAGCCTATCACCTTGGGGATCTGGGTATTGGCGTGCATGCCTGTCAACTGGTCCTGCCCCTGCGCCAGTGGCTGCATGAGTCCCGGCTGCGAGAAGCGGATCGCAAGATCCAGATATTTGCGCTGGCCCGTCATCTGCGCCACATCGGCCAGCACTTCGTTCATGCCGCCATGCTCGCTGCGCAGCATGGCCTGCATCTGCTCTTCGCTCAGATGGCTGGTCAGTTCCAGCGCCCAGTCGGCCATGGCGACCAGCATGTCGCGCGCATCGGCATTGCCGCCATACTGGTAAGCGTCGCGCAGGCCTGCGTAAAGCTTGTGCAGGTTATACCACGGCACCCATTTGCCATTGACGGAGAAATTATCCGCATGCAGTTCACCTCGGGCGATGGCCTGCCAGGCGGTGCTGCCTTCGGGGATGCCACCGATATAGCCATTGCCGTTCTGCTGCTGGCAGCGTTTTAGCTCGGCGACAAAGTAGTTCATCCGGCGCAGCACTTCGGCGTCACCGGTAGAAGCGTACATCAGTGCCAGTGCGGACAGATAGTGGCCGCCGAGATGGCCATCAAGGCCGCTCGATTCCCAGTTGCCGTAGCTGGCCTGTTTGGGCGGCAGGCCCGCTTCACGCAGGAACGGTGCGAGCAGCCGGTCCGGCTCCATGTCGAGGATGTAGCGCAGATCGGTGCGCTGGGCGTCGAGAAACGGGCTGGCACCGAGTCGCACATCGGCGAGTGGGAAGAGTTGCAACGGCGCGGAAGATGCGGATGGCGTGGAAGGTGCGGCAACTGCCGCAACGCTACTCCCCGCAGGGAGCAGCGCAAGCAGCAGCCATGCCGTCCGCAGCAGGTGACGGCTGAATGGCAGCATCATTTGGGGGCGATGATGCTGCTGCGGTAGCGATCGAGGTCGGCGGCATCGACCGCGGGCCAGCCCGCGTTATCCCAGCGGATTTCCATGACTTTCAGCTTCTGCAGGAAGTCGTCGGCTGTCTCGTAGGCGTGCATGACCAGATAGTCCTTGCCGTCAAAGGTATAGGTACCGTTGTGGCCCAGACCGCGCCACGCCTTGGTTCCCGCGATCAGCGTGGTGCCGCCGCCCTTCATCATATCGACGCCGTTCTTGTCCAGATACGGACCGCTGACACTCTTCGAACGTCCGACCACCACGTGGTAGGTGCTATCGCCCTTGCGGCAGCAGTAGCCGAAGGAAGCAAACAGGTAGTAGTAGTCGCCCTTACGGAAGATGAACGGCGCTTCGATGTCGTCACTGCCAGCCGCTGCCCCTGCAGCTGCCGGTACCGTCGTGCGACTGGCGATGGCATGCCATTCCTGTGGCTGGGCCAGCGCGGTACGCTGTTCGTTCAGTTTCACCAGCTTGATGCCGCTCCAGAATGAACCGAAAGCCAGCCATGCACTGCCCTTGTCGTCCTCGATGATGTTCGGGTCGATGGCATTCCAGTTGTCGCGCAGCGGCACCGATTGCAGTACCAGCCCCTGATCTTCCCAGCGATAGTCGGGCGAGCGCGGGTCTAGCGTCTTGTTGACCGTCACAGCGATGCCGGAGGTGTTCTTGCCGAAGCCGGAGACAGAGTAGTACAGATAATAGCGGCCGTTGTGGAAATGCACATCGGGCGCCCAGATATGCCCATCGAAGCTGGGCGCTACCGTGCGCGCCCAGGCTGGCGGCTGGGCAAAAACCTGCCCTTCCGGCTGCCAGTCGCGCATATTCTTCGAGCTATAGAACGGTATGCCCGGCCCCGTGCTGAACAGATACCAGGTATCGCCCTGCTTGATCATGACCGGATCATGCACGCTGACCTGCTGGCCGACAGCGTTAGGCTGCGTGGCGGCGTGGGCAAACATCGCACTGGCGCCCCCTATGCCCAGCACGACGCCCAGACTAAACAGCAGGGCCAGCGACGGCCGTGCCGCCATGAGTTTCTTCCCGATTTTCGTAAACATCCTAGTTCCCCGTCCGTGCGCCCCAGATGGACACGCCATCCACTGATTGCGCCGTCCATGTGACGACAAATGCACTGGCATTGCTGTTCCACTGGCGCGATAGCACGCCATTGAAAGTACCGCCGCTACCCAGCACGATGGTGATCTTGTTCCCGCCATTATGCTTCCATGTGCCGCTGGCCGCACCGGAGACGACGCCGTCGGCCGCCAGCCGGATATTCTGCGAAGGCTTGATGGTGGCAGAAATGTCCTTGCCGTGGTTGATCATCTTGTAGGCGCCGGCCGCTTCTGCTGTCGTCACTTCGGTGGACAGCGGCGTTGCGTTCTTGCTCAATGGCGCATAGCGGAACGGAGCCACGACCATCCAGCCATCCTCGTTGACGAACATTTCATGCACGCGAATCTGGTGCAACTCGCCCGTACCGGGGAAGCGCGTGTGGAAAATCAGGAAGTACTGGCCACTGGCCGCATCATAATAGGCCGAGTTGTGCCCGGGCGAGACGTAGCCCAGCGGCGTACCCGTTTCGCCATCGGCCAGCGCGAACTGGTGGTTGCCCATGATTTTCTGGCCATAGGGTGCGATGCTGGCATCGTCGAACAGCGGCAGCGCCGGATTCGATTTCACGTTGGCCATGTCGTTGCCCTTGGCATCCACATAGGGACCGTCCGGATTGAGCGAACGCGCCACCCGCATATTGTAGGCGCCGTTGGCATCGAGCCCGCCGAAGGACGTGAACAGGTAGTAGTACTTGCTCTGCGGGCTGTACAGAATATACGCGCCTTCGATGCGGCTATGGTTACCGCCCATCAGCCGCTTGCCATAGCCCTGCCCCGGTTTCTGCAAGCCGGTGGCCGGATCGAGCGCGAGGATGAAGATGCCACCAGAATAGGAGCCATACACCATCCACAGCTTGCCATCCTTGTCGAAGAAGGTCGCCGGATCCACCGTGTTGGGCATGGTCAGAGCGTCGTAGACCTTGACGCCATCTTCGCTGATCTGGCCCCACATGCCGGATTTGAGCATGATCTGCTTGTTGACGTATGGTCCTTCTATCTTGTCGGCCACCGCCAGGCCCAGCGCGGAACGGGGCGAATCGCCTTTGCAGGCGTCGTAATAGAAGTAGTACTTGCCGTCTGCGAGGCGGATCACGTCAGGCGCCCACAGATCCGTGACCTGCGCCCACGCGAAGGTGTCGCCCAGCGCCGTGGTGACGTTGCTGAACAGCGGGTTGCTGTTGTTGACGCCATCGGCGATTTTGGTCCAGTTCATCAGATCCGTGGACTTGGCGGCCGCCAGATGGGAACCGAACACATAGTAAGTGCCATCGACACGGATCACGGCCGGGTCATGCACCGAGGCGTCCGCAAAGCTGATGCTGGTCGGCGTAGGCGTAGGCGTAGGAGTCGGCGTAGGCGTAGGGGTCGGCGTTGGCGTCGGTGTAGGGCTAGGCACCGGCGTTACGGCCGCCGTACTGCCACCGCCACCGCCGCCGCAGCCGGCCAACAGCAGCGCAACGCCGCCAGCGATCGCCTTGCGGCGCGAGATGCTCACATCATCCTGTTTCGTATTCGCGTTCATCGTTTTACTCCACTGCTACCACAACCACGGACTTGGCCGGAATCTGCACACTGAGCTTGCCATCGACCGCCTTGGCGCTGAATGGCGCTGGCTTGACGGCTTGCGGAGCGGCGAAAGTGTTGTGCGCATCCATCGCAGCGGCCGTCAGCACACGGCCACGCACGGCCTGCACCTGCTGGCCCGGCAACGAAATCGCCACATCGGCCGGCTGGCGCGGATTGGTGTTGACCAGCGCCAGATAGACCTTGCCATCCGTTGCGCGGGCTGCCGTGGCGCTAATCTCCGGTATGCTGGCGCCGTCCAGCGCGTACTCACGGTTGTTACTCAGCGTCAGAGGCAGGAAGGTGGCGTTCTGGAACGGCACATACATTTCGAACGCATGATAGGTAGGCGTCAGCAGCATCTTGTCCTTATCGGTGATGATCATGGCTTGCAGCACATTGACCATCTGGGCGATATTGGTCATGCGCACGCGGTCAGCATGGGCATGGAAGATGTTGAAGTTAAGCGCTGCAACAAGCGCATCGCGCAGGGTATTCTGCTGAAACAGGAAGCCGGCATTGGTGCCCTTCTCAACGTCGTACCAGGTGCCCCATTCGTCCACGAACAGGCCCAGCTTCTTCTCCGGGTCATGCTTGTCCATGGCTGCCGAATTGCGCTGCATGTGCTGCTCCATGCGCAAGGTGTTGGCCAGCGTGGAGATCCATTCCTGCTCGGCGAAGCCGGTGGCGGCACCCTTCACTTCCCATTTTCCGGTAGGGATGGTGTAGTAGTGGAAGCTGATGCCGTCGGTCTGGCGCTTGAGCTGCTTGCTCAGCACATCGGACCAGCTAACGTCATTATCATTGCCGCCGCTGGCGATCATCTTCGGACGGTAAGGCGCTGGCGCACGCAGGAAGGTTTCGACGTTGCGGTACAGGTCAGCGTAGTGTTCCGGCGTCATATTGCCACCGCAGCCCCAGGCTTCGTTACCGATGGCGAAATACGCGACCTTGAACGGTTTGTCACGGCCATTCTTGCGGCGCAGATTGGCCAGCGTGGATTTGCTGTCCGAGGTCATGTACTCGATCCACTCCGACATTTCCTGCGCACTGCCCGTGCCCAGATTGCCGTTCACATAGGCGTCGGCGCCCAGCATTTCCACCAGATCGAAGAATTCGTGGGTGCCGACCGCGTTCGATTCCTCTACCCCGCCCCAGTTGGTATTGACTTTCACGGGCCGCTTGTCGCGCGCACCTATGCCGTCTTTCCAGTGATACTCGTCAGCGAAGCAGCCGCCCGGCCAGCGCACCAGCGGCACATGCATGGCTTTCAGCGCCCCCACCACGTCGTTGCGCCAACCTTTGGTATTCGGGATTTTGGAGTTGGGGCCTACCCACAGACCACCATAGATGCCGCTGCCGAGATGCTCGGCAAACTGGCCATAGATATCCTTGTTGATCACGGGGCCGGGCTTGCTGGTATCGATGCTCACGCTCACCGGCTCGGCGGCGAATACGGAAGCTGCGGCCAGCAGCGACAGGGCCCATACACCAGGCTTCAAATAGTTCATGCTTGTCTCCTTATGGATATTGTCTAGCTGTTTTTAAAGTTGAATCAGGAAGCCGCCACGCGGCTGGATGGTCAGTTCTATGCGTTTGCCGGCCTTGAGCGGGCGCTGTTCGAAGCTGCGCTCGGCGGCACCGTCGCTGATGATGCTGCCCTGCTGATGCTGAGCGAACGACAGGTCCAGCGTCACCGTGCGCGCGCTAGCGCCAGCGTTGATGCCGGCGATGTACCAGTGCTGGCCGGCGCGGCGCGCCATCACCACATACTGGCCCGGATAGCCATCGAGCAGACGGCTATCGTCCCAGCTACGCGGCAGTTCCTGTAGCAACTGCTTCACGTAGGCAGGCACACCGGCCATGCCCTCCGGCGTTTCGGCAAAGTGCTGGATGCCGGACAGGTAGAGCACCGAGGTGGCCAGCTCGAAACCATTGCTGGCGCTGCGGCGGATATTCGGTATGGAGCCGAACACCATGGGTGTGAAGTCCATAGGGTCGAACAGATTGCGCGTGAACGGCAGCATGGCCGCGTGGGCCGGCATGCGGTCTTCGTCGACCTGTTCGAAGGTAGTGAATTCCAGCCCGCGCACAGCTTCCATGGTCATCAGGTTGGGATAAGTGCGGCTCCAGCCGCGCGGCAGCGTGGCGCCGTGGAAGTTGACCAGCAGGCCGGCTGCAGCGGCATCGCGCAGGATGTCCGTGTAATAGGCAATCATGGACTGGCCGTCGCCACCGAAGAAATCTATCTTCACGCCTTTCACGCCGATGGCGCGCAAGCGTTCAAATTCGGCCACCCGCTGGGCATGTGTGAGCAGCTGGCTTTTGGGCGTATATTCAGTGGTATTCCATGCGCCAGATGAGTTATACCAGAGCAGTATGCCGACCTGCTTGGTCGCTGCGTACTGCACCAGCTCGCGCACCTTGTCGTAGCCTATCTTGCGGTCCCAGTCGGCATCGATCAGGGTATAGTCCCAGTGCATGTCGGCCGCATAGTCGATGAATTTCTTCTGCACCTCGTACACGGTGGCATCATCCTTGAGCAGCGCCCAGCTCCACGAAGCGTGGCCCGGCTGCACCAGCGCAGGCGGGAACGGGATGGCCGGCGCAGCCAGATCGGTGCCCAGCGTGGAGTCCGTGACAGTCTTCAGCGAGCCCAGAGCCAGCACGCGCCATGGCGTGGTCAGCGTGCCTGCCACGTCGGCCAGCAGGCCGCCGCCGGTGTAGACCTCGGCCGCCATGGGCTGGCCAATGCGGTACTCGGCGCCATCGGAACGGGGCGCCAGCCGCGAGGCCTGATAGCTGCCATCCATGCCCGCTTCGCTGATCGCCAGCCAGTTGGCACCGGCCCTGAATAGCGCGGGGAAAACCCAGCCCGCTTGGGTCGGCGCTGCGCTGCCGGCGGCAATGTCCATCTGATAGTGTTCTTCGTAGGAGGGATTGGTGCCGTTCCAGCCCGTCTGCGCCACCGACATCGGCTGCAGCCATGCGCGGGTGGCAGCGGGCAACGCGAAGCTGGTCTGCTCGGCCAGTAGCTGCTTGCGCGCGAGCGATGCTTCGCGCACGCGGTAGCGGAAGGCCACGCCATCGTTGGAGACGCGGAAGCTGATCTCCATGCGCTGCCCGGCCGGATTGCTGACGGTGGTGGTCTGCTCCAGCGCACGGTAGCTGATCTGGCGCCGCTTGCCGACAGCCATGCTGTACCGCTCATGCACGGCCAGCGCGCGGCTGATACCGCACACGCTGAGCTGCTGCGACAAGTCGGCGCCCTGCAACTGCAAGCCTAGCTGCGATGGCAGCAGCACGGGCCGGCCATCGCGCGCGATGCTATACCGCAGCGTGCCACCGCTGCCGGCTTGCAGCGTCACGCTGATATGCCGATCGGGGCTGCGCAGCACGGCCACGTTCCGGGCCGCGCTGCCAATGTTGCCGGTGCTGTCTGCGCGGATAGTGCGATTAGTGCTGCTAGTGCTGTTCGCGCCATCTGCGCAGGCCGCGACAGCGGACTGCGTAAAGCTGCAGGCGGCCAGCATCAGCACGGAGAATCCTGTCTTCACCATGTTTTCACCCAGATAGAGAGAGCTACCGCCCGCTGCTGACTCGCACCGCACAGCGTGCACAGCGAACGGCACTACTACATAGAAAAGCCCGCAGGCTGCCGCCGTCTAGACCCAGCCTGCATCGACGATGAATTCCTGCGCCGTACACATGGCACCATCATCGGCAGCGAGGAACAGCACCATCGAAGCGATGTGCTGCGGCATCAGCTTGGTCGGGATGCACTGGTTGCGCTTGATTTCTGCTTCGCCCGCCTCATCCAGCCACAGGTCGATCTGACGCTGGGTCATCACCCAGCCCGGCGTGACCGTGTTAACACGGATGCCATGTGCACCGAATTCGCGAGCCAGCCCGCGCGTCAGGCCATGCACAGCCGCTTTGGCCGTGGCATAAACGGGGTAACCGGCATTCTTCACATGCCACGAGATCGAGCCGACGTTGATGATGGAACCAGCGCCCTTCTTCTTCATGCCTTCGAAGACAGACTGGCAAGTGAAGAACATCGGGCGCTGGTTGATGGCAATGCGCTCGTTCCAGTAGTCGGGCGTAACTTCGCTGGTTTCGTGGCGCTGGTCGTTGGCGGCGTTATTCACCAGAATATCGAAGTCGCCAATGGCCGTGGCCAGTTCGGCCATGGTGGCCTGCAATGCCGCGATATCAGTAATGTCGCACTGGCGGAACAACGGCTCGGGATAGCCGGCTTCCTTGACGCGGCGGATCAGCGCCAGGCTGGCATCGCGAGCGATATCGACGAAAGCCACCTGGGCGCCCTGCTCCGCAAACGAGATCACCATGGCTTCACCTATGCCGGTGCCACCGCCCGTAATGAACACGCGCTTGCCGCGCAGGCTGCCAAATTTGGCCAGTTGGGTCATACAGTCTCCAGAATTTTTATGATAGTTGTGAGCCAATTCAGTCGCGCGTCAGTACACCGTCGCGCCGGTGCCAGCGTCCGGCATTCGTGCCTGCGCCAGTATCAGTCTCGCTATTGTCACGCAAGACCTGCGGCAGCAGCGCCTGTGCCAGATTCTGATAGCACACGGGACGCAGGAAGCGGTTGATCGCGCCGGTGCCCACCGAAGTGCTGCGGCCATCCGAAGTAGACGGGAACGGGCCACCATGTACCATCGCACTGCATACTTCCACACCGGTCGGATAGCCATTCGCCAATATCCGGCCCGCCTTGCGTTCCAGCAGTGGCAGCAGCGCTTGTGCCGCGTCGAGATCGGCCGCATCCATCTGCAGCGTGGCCGTGAGCTGGCCTTCCAGACTTTCGGCCACCTGATGCAGCTCGGCCAGATCGCGGCAGGCCACCACCAGCGAGGCGGGACCGAATACTTCTTCCGACAGCGCGTGCTGCGACAGGAAGGCCGCAGCCGTGGTGTGGAACAGCGCGGGTGCGCCCTTGCCCGGTTCCTGCCCGGCCAGTGCCAGCGTACTCACATCGGCATGCTGCTCAAGCTGATGGATGCCGCGTGCATAGCTGCCGGCGATGCCGGACGACAGCATGGCGCAGGCAGCACCACCGGCCAGCGCCTGCGCTGCCGTAGCAGTGAAGCGCGCCAGATCGGGGCCGTCTATGCCTATCACCAGACCTGGATTGGTGCACATCTGTCCCACGCCCAGCACCAGCGAAGCTGCGAAACCTTGCGCGATGTCTTCGGCGCGCGCGGCCAGCGCCTGCGGCAGCAGGAACACGGGATTGATCGAACTCATTTCTGCATACACAGGGATAGGTACGGGACGTGCGGCAGCCACCGCCATCAGCGCCGTACCGCCGCTGCGCGAGCCGGTAAAGCCCACCGCCTTGATGGCCGGATGGCGCACCAGTTCTTGACCTATGCCGTTGCCGCTACCTGTCAGCAGTGCAAACACGCCGGCCGGCAGGCCGCACAGTTCCACTGCCTTGACGATGGCGCGGCCTACCAGTTCGGACGTGCCGGGGTGGGCCGAATGGGCTTTCAGCACCACAGGGCAGCCGGCGGCCAGCGCGGACGCCGTATCGCCACCGGCGACTGAGAAAGCCAGCGGGAAGTTACTGGCCGCGAATACGGCCACAGGGCCGACAGCAATCATGCGCATACGCAGATCGGGACGGGGCGGCGTACGTTCTGGCAGGGCCGGATCGATGCGCACATCATGCCACGAGCCTTCTCGCAGCAGGCTGGCGAACAGTTTCAACTGGCCTACCGTGCGGCCACGCTCGCCTTCGATGCGCAGGCGCGGCAGGCCGCTTTCCGCCATCACGCGCTCGACCAGCGTTTCACCGAGCGCCATGATCTGCTCGGCGATGGTTTCGAGGAAGACGGCGCGCTGCTCATCGCTAAGGGCGCGGAACTGGTCGAACGCTGCATCGGCCAGACGGCAGGCCTGATCGATCTGCTGCAGGTCCACCGCATGGAAAGCCGGCTCCATCTGCTGCTGCAAGCTGGGGTTGTAAGCGTAGATAGCGCCGCCGCTACCCTTGACGGCCACGCCGCCTATCAGTGCGTCACCCGTAATGGTTACAGTGCTGATCATAATGGCAGCACCTTCGCCACTTCCGTGGCATACACCGACAGACGGTTGCGCAGCGCAGGGCCGAACTGGGGCGCTTCGATTTCGAAGGTCTCGCCGGGCTGCACCACGATGTTATCGGCCACGCTCAGGGTGGCGGTACCGAAGAAGTGGATATGCACATCACCGGGACGCTTGAACAGCGGGTATTTGAAATGGTGGTGTTCCAGATTGGCCAGCGTGTGCGACATATTCTGCTCGCCGCTAAAGAAGGCCTTTTCCCAGCGCAGCTTGCCCTCTTTGTCGTAGATGCGCGAGGTGCCTTCAATATGGGCCGGTGCTTCACCCACCAGCAGGGCAGGACCAAGGCCGCAGGCGCGCAGCTTGGAGTGGGCCAGGTATAGATAGTTCTGGCGCTCGGTCACGTGGTCGGAGAATTCGTTACCGATGGCATAGCCCACGCGGTAAGGCTGGCCATCGTCGCCGATCACGTACAGGCCGGCCACTTCCGGCTCTTCACCGCCATCGAGCGCAAAGTCCGGCATGGCCAGATCGGCGCCACTGGCGGCGACGATGGAGCCGTCGCCCTTGTAGAACCATTCCGGCTGAACGCCCGCCTCACCGGCCGCCGGCTTGCCGCCTTCCACGCCCATGCGGAACATCTTCATGGAGTCGCTCAGCGATTCCACATCACCGCCGATTTTCTTGTGCATGGCATCGCGCGTATCGGCACTGCCCAGATGGGTCAGACCCGTGCCCGTCACATAGCAGTGGGCCGGATCGGCATGATCGATAGGCGGCAGCAGCAGGCCTGCTGCCTGCACGGCGTCAAACGCCAGTTGCACCTTGCCCACGGCAGCACTCGCCAGCGCGGCCAGACTGGTTTTCTGGCGGATGGCTTCCTGCGCCAGCGCATAAGTGGTTTCGTAATCTTCGATGACGCGGATGGTATTCTGTTCCAGCACGCCGATCTGGCGGCCTCCCTGAACATTCTTGAATTGCACGAGCAGCATGGCTTCTCCGGATTTCTGGGTTCTGTTAATTCGTTTGAGATAGAGGTGCAGCGCGGGTCCGCTGCACTACCGCAGCGGACCCGCCTGAATCAGCGCTTAGTGCGAGTGGCGCGGTACGGCCGAACCGCGATTCCCGACCAGGAAATCAAAATCGCAGCCTTCATCGGCCTGCAGCACGTGTTCGATATACAGCTGCTGATAGCCCGTCTTCGGACCCGGCGCGCTACCGCGCTGGCGCGCCGCCTGACGCTGGGCCATTTCCTCGTCGGAGATCTCCAGATTCAGCACGCCGCCGGCGCAGTCCAGCGTGATCCAGTCGCCGTCCTTGACGATGCCCAGCGGGCCGCCGGCCATGGCTTCCGGCGCCACATGCAGCACTACCGTACCGTAGGCCGTGCCGCTCATGCGCGCATCGGAAATACGCACCATGTCTTTGACGCCGGCTGCCAGCAGTTTCGGCGGCAGGCCCATATTGCCCACTTCGGCCATGCCGGGATAACCTTTCGGGCCGCAGTTCTTCATCACCAGCACCGAGTTGGCATCCACTTCCAGATCTGGGTCGACGATGGCCGCCTTGTAGTGTTCGAAGTCTTCGAACACCACGGCACGGCCACGGTGCTGCATCAGTTCCGGCGTGGCGGCCGATGGTTTCAGCACCGCGCCGCGCGGTGCCAGATTGCCGCGCAGGATGCAGATGCCGCCATCCTTGAGCAGCGGCTTGTCGAGCGGCCGCACTACTTCGTCGTCATAGATAGGCGCGTCCTTGCAGTTTTCCCACAAGGTCTTGCCGTTGACGGTCAGTGCATCGGGATTCGGTACCAGATTGCCCTCGCCCATGCGGCGGATCACGGCAGGCAAGCCGCCAGCGTAATAGAACTCTTCCATCAGGAAGCGGCCCGAAGGCAGCAGGTCAACGATGGTCGGCGTACCACGGCCGATGCGGGTCCAGTCTTCCAGCTCCAGATCGACGCCGATGCGGCCGGCAATGGCTTTCAGGTGGATCACGGCATTGGTCGAACCGCCGATGGCAGCGTTGACGCGGATCGCGTTTTCGAAGTTCTCGCGCTTGAGCACTTTGGACAGTTTGAGGTCTTCCTTGACCATGTCGACGATACGGATGCCAGACATGTGGGCCAGTATGTAGCGGCGCGAATCCACCGCAGGAATCGCGGCATTGTGCGGCAGCGAAGTGCCCAGTGCTTCGGCCATGCAGGCCATGGTGGATGCCGTGCCCATGGTGTTGCAGGTACCGGCCGAACGCGAGTGGCCCGATTCGGCCGACATGAATTCGTGCATGGAGATTTCGCCTGCCTTGACCTGCTCGTGCAACTGCCAGACGGCCGTGCCGGAACCGATGTTCTTGCCGTTCAGCTTACCGTTCAGCATAGGGCCGCCGCTCACCACGATGGTCGGGATATCGACCGAAGCAGCACCCATCAGCAGCGCCGGAGTAGTCTTGTCGCAGCCGACCAGCAGCACCACGCCATCCATGGGATTGCCGCGTATCGATTCTTCCACATCCATGCTGGCCAGATTACGGGTCAGCATGGCGGTAGGACGCAGATTCGATTCGCCGTTGGAGAACACGGGGAATTCGACAGGGAAGCCACCGGCTTCCAGAATACCGCGCTTGACGTGTTCGGCCAGCTTGCGGAAATGTGCATTGCAAGGGGTCAGCTCGGACCAGGTGTTGCAGATGCCGATAATCGGTTTGCCCTGGAATTCATGATCAGGGATGCCCTGATTCTTCATCCAGCTGCGGTACATGAAACCGTTCTTGTCCTGCGTACCAAACCACTCGGCCGAGCGTAACTTGACCTTTTTGTCGTTCTCAGACATGCATATCTCCTCAGTATGTTCCTGTACGGGGACGTGCTTGTCATGCCCCCGCATCGATAAGCCATACTAAGATGTACAGAGATATCTTTCCAATAAATTATTATTCGACTTTGATACCAAAATCAATATCTCATGCCGGCTGCTGGCCTGCCGTGTTATCGGTACTGAGACGGTATTCCATGCGGCGACGGTATTCGGCGCCGGGGCGCAATATGGTGCTGGCAAATTGCGGCTGATTAGGGGCGTCAGGAAAATACTGTGGCTCCAGGCAGAAACCCGTGCGGAAGTCATAAACCCGGCCCTTGCCCCGCACCGCTTCGGACAGGAAATTCCCGCTGTAGAACTGCACACCCGGCCCCTGCCCCCACACTTCCAGCACCCGGCCCGAGACCGGCTCGCGCACGCGCGCGGCCAGCGCCAGCGCGCCTTCCTGCCAGCCGCTCAGGGCGAAATTATGGTCATAGCCGCTGCCAAAAGCCAGTTGTGGATCGGCCGCACCGATACGGGCCCCTATCGCGTGCGGCGTGCGGAAGTCGAACGGCGTGCCTTGCACGGCGCATAGCTCCCCCGTGGGAATCAGGCCTGCATCGACAGGCGTGTAGGCATCGGCAGGAATGGTCAGCTCGTGCGCGAGGATATCGCCCTGGCCCGCCAGATTGAAATAAGCGTGGTTGGTCAGGTTGACGGGCGTGGCTTGATCGGTGACAGCATGAAAATCGATGCGCAAAGCGTTATCGCTGCCCAACTCATAACGCGCCGTCACGTCCAGATTGCCGGGGTAGCCCTGTTCGCCGTCCGGACTGCGGTAGCGCAGCGTCAGCGTGGCGGCATCGGCCGTGCTGGCGGGTTCGGCCTGCCACAGCCTGCGGTGGAAGCCATCATAGCCGCCATGCAGGTGATTGATACCATTGTTGATATCGAGCTGGTAGCGCTTGCCATCGAGTTCGAACTGCCCGTTTGCGATGCGGTTGCCGTAGCGGCCTATCAGCGCGCCGAAATAATGCGATTCGCCCATGTAGGCGGCCGCATCGTCGAAGCCGAGACACACGTCGGCTAGCTGGCCGTTGCGGTCAGGCGCCAGTATCGAAGTAATCACCCCGCCCAGATCACTGATGCAGACCTGCATGCCATGCTGGTTGGTCAGTGTATAAAGCGTGGCGGCACGGCCATCCGGCAGCTGGCCGAACGAAGAACGGGAAATGCTAGCTTGCATAAGGTACTTTCAGGTCTGGATAGTGTTTCTAGGACTGGTATTCAATTGGAGCAAGGACATGCACTCAGTGCACGTCCTCTAACAGATCGGTCTCGCGACGATACTTCGGCAGGCGGCGCTCCAGCACCGTTGTCGATTGGTGATCAATATGTTCGATCAGCGTTACTGCAGCCGTCAGCGCTTGCCCCATCGCCTTAGCTGCAGATGAAAGCGCCTCGGCAGCCGTCTGCGGCGGCTTGGCAGCCGGATTGCCGTGCGCACTCTGTCGACTACGCAACAGTCCAGCATTACACCACTGACGTTCGCCCGGCATGCGTATCC
Organism: Pseudoduganella danionis; assembly: GCF_009720775.1. GTDB lineage: Bacteria > Pseudomonadota > Gammaproteobacteria > Burkholderiales > Burkholderiaceae_D > Rugamonas > Rugamonas danionis. The sequence goes on along the minus strand of NZ_WNKW01000003.1, from coordinate 434,012 downwards.
AGAGGTCGCGCCAGGCATTGCGCCCATCGCCAGCAATCGCCAGCGTCATCCCGCGTGGCGTTACCGCACGCTGGCCGAACATGAGCTGGTCGCCTGATACTTGCGCGAAATAGCAACGCTGCAGATATTCCATGCGGACTTGCGTACCCTCGGGCAGAAACAACTGCTTCCACTGGTAGCCACGTAGCGGCTCCTCACCCTTTTTCTGGGCAGCGATCCAGGCTTTGATGGCTTGATCCGCCGCCTCCACCACCGACAGCCGACTACTGCTGGAATATAAAAAGTCGCAAAGCAGTTGCCACGTATGGGGTGGCAGCACATGCTCTCGTGGCGCATTCATACTCGTTTGCCTCTCTCGTTTTGTCTGGTTCTTACTCGTTCTGTCTCGTTTGACTCGCTGCGGCGCACAAAGTTCAAAACGAGACAAAACGAGTACAAACAAGTACAAACCAGACACCCAAACGAGACAGGATTATTTTGACGTCGCCGCGCCTCCCCCCCTGCCTATCGCCTTGCAGTCTAGGCGAGCGATGGCTTACCGAACACCGGCATGCCCTGCGCATCCCACTTGAGCGGCTTCACATAGGTATGGCGATCCGGATTCCACAGCGGATCACCGACGATCTCCGTATAGGTACGGGCGTGGTAGACCAGCAGCGTCTCGCCGTCTTCACCCACGGTAAAGCTGTTATGGCCAGGGCCATACACGCCATGCTCGAAGCAGGTCTGCAGCACTGGCTGGGGCGATTTGGTCCACGCAGCAGGATCGAGCAGGTCGGCATTTTCGTCCGCCCACAGCAATCCCATCGCATAGTTTTCATCGGTGGCGCTGGCCGAATAGCTGATGAAGATCTTGCCGTTCTTCTTCAGCACGGACGGCCCTTCATTGACCCAGAAGCCGCGGATCTCCCAGTCGAATTCCGGCTTGCTCAGCATGACAGGCGCACCGCCAAGCTGCCACGGCGTTTTCATGGGCGCGATATACAGATTCGAATTGCCTTCGATGGCCACATCCTTCTGCGCCCACAGATAATACAACTGGCCCTTGTGGGTGAAGGTGGTCGCGTCGAGGCAGAAGGTGTCTATGCCCGTATCGATCTGGCCCATGAACTCCCACTGCCCTTCCAGCGGGTTGGCATTGGTATTGCGGATCGCATACATGCGGTGCTGGAACAGCTTGTACTTAATCTCGCGGCTAGGTGCGGCGGCAAAATACACATACCACGCCCCCTCATTGAAATGCAGCTCGGGCGCCCATACCAGCTCGCTGTAAGGCCCCGTATCCGGCTTGTGCCAGACATCGACCTTCTCGGCATCCACCAGACCGGCCAGCGTGGCCGCGCGCCGCAGTTCGATACGGTCATACTGGGGCACCGAGGCCGTGAAGTAGTAATAGCCATCCGTATGGCGGTAAATATGGGGATCGGCACGCTGTTCAATCAGCGGCTTGAGAACGTTCACAGTTTCCATGCTAGGTAAAATAAAGTAATCAGAGAGAACAGCAGTTTCAGTGAGTGGCATAGCCGAGCTGGCGCATCTCTTCCTTGACCTGCCCGTAGTAGCTATCGCTGATGCGGTACTTGAACATCAGCAGGCCCATAATCAGATGGAAGCAGCCCGGTATCACGGTCAGCATCAGCGCGATGCCGCTCATGGCCAGCTGCGACTGCGGCTGGTTAGGCACGTACTGGAAATATGTCAGCAGCACGCCCACCATGCCGCCGGCCACCGCCATACCGGCTTTCTGGCATACAGAAATGCCGCCAAACGCCAGCCCCGACACGCGTTTGCCGCTCTGCACCTGACCGTAGTCGATGGTCTCGGCAATCGAGGACCAGAACACGGGCGCATGCAGATCGACGATGAAGGACAGCGCAAAATACAGCACATAGGCCAGCAGGATATCGCCCGGCTTGACCAGATAGAAGATCGCGATGCTGATCACGAACACCAGCAACTGGGTATTGCGGAACAGCTTGACCTTGCAATAGCTCTTGGTGATCCAGGTCGACGCCACCATGGACAGGATGGCCGCCACCACGCCCAGCGACAAGAAAGTGGACTGCACCGACACATCGCCGCCCAGATAGTATTTGGCGTAATACAGCGCGACCGAACCACGGATTACATAGCCCACCGTGCCCGTCACGCAGGCGCCGGCCAGCAGCAGCCACTGGTCGTTTTTCATCAGCAGGCGGAACTGGGCCAGCAGCGAAGTGCGCTCGACCTTGTGCACCACCCGTTCACGCGTACCGAACACGCAGAACAGGAACAGCAGCACGCCCATGGCCGCCATCACGCCCATCGCGGCCTGATAGCCGGTGGCAGCCTTGCCCTCGCCCCAGTATTCGGCCAGCACGGGCACCACGATGGTCACCATGAATGCGCCTATCTTGGCGAAGAACAGCCGGTAGCCATTGGCCGACAGGCGTTCCTGCGGATCGCTGGTCAGGCCCGAAATCAGGGAAATATATGGTACGCCGACGCCCGACGTCATCAGCGTCATCAGAATATAAGTACTGTAAGCCCACACCAGCTTGGCGCTGTAGGCCCAGTCCGGCGTAGTAAATACGAAGAATACGCTGATCCCGTAAGGCAGCGCCAGCAACAGCAGCCATGGCCGGTAGCGCCCCATGGCGGCAGCATAGCGGTCGGTCAGTTGGCCCACGGCCAGATCGGACACGGCGCCCACCACTTTTACCAGCACGAACAGCAGCGCCAGATCCTGCGTATGCAGGCCATAGATGTCCGTGTAGAAGAACGTAATAATCAGCATCATCGACGAGATGACGACATTCAGGGCCATATCGCCGGCACCGAAAGCGATTTTTTCCACCAACGACAATTTTTGATTCGACATCAACTACTCCACCAGATAGTCATTCCCGCTCGCGGGTAGACGTTAACACAACAAAGCGGGAATGCTCAACCACCACCCAGAAGGCAAACGGGGCGTTGCGGGTATCAACCGAGCAACGCCCTGTCTGGCTAGCGGGTCTGTCTAAACGCCGCGGCTTACATCTGCCAGCGCAAGGCAGCCGAAACCGAACGTCCGATCTGGAGCGTACCGAAGTTGGTCAACTGCGGGGTACCCGCAGTGCCGAAGTGGTAGTACTGCTGCTGCATTTCGTTGGTCAGGTTGACCCCACTGATATCGATCGACATGCGGTCGTTGATCTTGTAGGAGATCTGCATGTCTATGCTTTTCTCCGGACTACGCCAGATACCGATCGGATTGGCGAACAAGGCCGCTTCGTTTTGAGCCAGGAAGCCCGAGCGCCAGACATAGGACAGGCGCGCGCTGATCGGTCCCTTTTCGTAAGCCAGCGTGGCATTGTAAGAGCTGTGCGACACGCCGAAGAACGGCGTCTCGAGTTGCGAAACGATCTCGCCGGCATCATTGGCATCAGGCACGTTCTGCGACGAGCTCAGTCGCGTATAACTACCCTGGAAGCCCAGACCATCGAGCAGGCTAGGCAGGCCTTTCGGGAAGTAAATCAAGCCCAGCTCGCCGCCCTGAATGTTACCGTTGGAAGCGTTGACCGGCGAGTTGATCACGTAGTCATAGCCATTCGCATGATTGCCACCCGAAGTCGAGTTGCGGAACGGATCGTTGGCCGGATCAACGTGTACCTTGTGACGCAGGCTCACGACCAGACCGTCGATCTTACGCTTGAACAGCGTGCCATAGACCGCACTGTCCTTCTGGAAATACCACTCACCCGTCAGATCGAGGTTGGTGGAGCGCGTCGGTTTCAGGTCAGGATTGCCGCCGGAACCCGAGCCATATCCCACCTTCGACACGTCGTCGGCAAGTTGCAGGACAGGATTCAGATCACCGAAGTTAGGGCGGCGCAGGGTTTGGCCATAATTGGCACGCACCACCACATCCTTGGATGGATCGTAAATCAGGGTCATGCTAGGCAGGAACTTGCTGGTCGACTTGCTGGCACTGGACGGCGTGACGGCCTTGCTGGTCGCATCGACTTTATAGAAGGTCATGTCGGTATCGACCTTCACGTAGCGCATGCCGAAATTGCCGCGCAGGCGATGGCCGAACAGTTCGTTCTCGGTGTTGCCCATCAGGAACAGGTTGTTGGTCTTTTCATCGATCTCGAAAGTCTTCTGCAAGCTCAGCTTGTCCGTCGTCAGGAAATTCGCGTCGACCGAGTTATACATCTTGCGCCACTCATCGATATGGTCACGGATGTAATAGGCATTGGGTTCTATCCAAGCGCGCGGAACGTCCGCGATGGCCGTGCCAAAGCCCGAGTTGGTGGAGGAATATGCCGCGCCCAGCGTGGCCAGGTTGCGGCCCAGGAAGGCCGATTGCGTGCGGTTAGCTTCCGACGCCTTGCGGTCGTCGAAGCGCAGGCCGAAGTGCAGCGTTTTCAGTGCGCCCCAGTCGGCATCGTAGACGCCGCCCAGGCTGGCCGTCGCTGCGCTGCCCTTGTTGCGGTTGGCGTTATCGTAGAACTGTGCAACATTCCACTTGGTCGGGTCGGTCAGGTCGGCATTGTTATTGAAGCGGAATGCCGTGTTGTTGCCACCGGCGTTGAAATCGACGGCAATCGACGGTGCCGTACGGTCAATACGGGTAGCGGTGAATTCCGAGTGATAGGTACTGGTCTGGTAGGACAGATCGCCTTCCAGTTTCAGCCTGTCGCTAATGTCCCACTTGCCGTTCAGCGCATAGACATAAGAGTCCGTTGCCGACGTGGTGTAATCGCCGCTATTGAAGCCATACACATTGTTGACGTTGCGGCTCTTGATGATATTGGTGCCCGGGAAGGTCGTGATCGAGCTCGCAGGATTGCTGCCGAGATCACCCCACCAGTCGACAAAGCTGAACAGCAACTGGTTGAACGTCTTGTCACGATAACCGTTGTACATCGATTCGAAGGTGTAGACCGCATCGCTGTTCGGTTTCCACTGCAAGGCGACATTCGCGGCAGGACGCTCGCGCTCGCCCTTGAGGTCGCTCTGGAATACGGCGTCGCGCGCCAGATAGTAAGGATAAGCCTTGCCATTGAAATTGAGCGTAGATCCCGCTGCCGTCGGCAAACCGGTATGGGTACCAGGCGTCCAGATGCTGTTGTCGAAGATACGCTGCAAAGGCGTGTAACCGGCGGGAACTTCGGCCGCGTTCGGGCTCGTGAACGGCACCATCGCGCCTGGCGTTACGCTTTCATTGCGGTATTTCGTCTTCACCTCGGACAGGTTGACCAGGGCACCGACTTCGCCGATACCCGTTTCCCAGCGGTTGCTGAGCATGGCGCTGAGCTGAGGGTTGGCTTTTTTGGCAGGATCGAGATAGGTTTCACGCGCGGCCAGCGAAATTTTCTGACCCTTGAAATCGAATGGCCGCAGCGACTTGACGTCGACCTGGCCGGCAATGCCGGTTTCGAGCTGACTGGCATCGCGCGTCTTGTAGACGTCAATCTGGCGTACCAGGGTCGACGGAATGTCCTGCAGCGCAACTTGCTGACCAGAAGCCGTGAAGATCGTACGGCCGTTCCAGGTGGTCTGGATATCAGGCAGACCACGGATGGACAGGGCGCCGACTTCGCCGCCGGAACGGTTGGTCACCTGGATGCCCGTTACGCGCTGCAGTGCTTCGACGACATTGTTATCAGGCAACTTGCCGATGTCTTCGGCAACGATGGACTCCACCACCTGGTCATTCGTGCGCTTGATGGCCAAGCTCTTGATCAGCGATGCCTTGACGCCTGTGACGATCACAGACGGGGCTTCGGTCGGTTCAGCTTTTTCGGCGGCCGTTTGCGCCCACACCGAAGCGCTGCTCAGCAGGCCGGCCGCGGCCAATGCGGCCACCCCGGTTTTCAGGACAAGGCGGTGCTTATTCTGGGACATGGAAGTCCCGACGATAAAGTCGTTCATACGTCTCCTGTGTTATCTGTTTTATAGTGATTTGCGGCTAACTCGGAATTCATCTTATTGGTTGAGCAAGAAACAAACCAATCAATTTTTTCCGGTTTTCGATATCGAAAAAGATATCAACGCAGGAGGCCCATCGAATAAAAAAGCCCGCACCAGGCGGGCTGTCACAGGGCGAAACTGTGCGCCCTACTGGAACGCGACTTCCGTAAAACTGCGCAGTTTGCGGCTATGCAGCTTATCCACTCCCAGTGCCCGCAGCAGGTCGAGCGCGCGCATACCGATGCGCAAATGCTGATCGACGCGGTCGCGGTAAAACTGGTTAGCCATGCCCGGTAACTTGATTTCACCGTGCATGGGCTTGTCGCTCACGCACAACAGCGTGCCATACGGCACACGGAAACGGAAACCATTGGCGGCGATGGTGGCGCTTTCCATGTCGAGCGCAATCGCGCGGCTCTGGCTGAAACGGCGCTCCGGCGTACGCTGCGGCAGCAGCTCCCAGTTACGGTTATCGGTGCTGGCCACGGTCCCCGTGCGCATCGCCCGCTTCAAATCGTGCCCCGTCAACTGGGTCACTTCGGCCACCGCCGCTTCGATCGCCACCTGCACTTCCGCCAGCGGCGGGATCGGCACCCACAGCGGCAAATCTTCGTCGAGCACATGGTCTTCGCGCACATAGCCGTGCGCCAGCACATAGTCGCCCAGTTCCTGCGTGGTGCGCAGGCCCGCGCAATGGCCCAGCATCAGCCACGCATGGGGGCGCAGCACGGCTATGTGGTCGGTAATCGTCTTGGCATTGGCCGGCCCCACGCCGATATTCACCATCGAGATGCCCGTGCCATCGGCGCGGATCAAGTGGTAGCCCGGCATCTGCGGCAGCCGTGGCGGCGCGGCACCCAGCGCATCGGTGGCCTGTACGGCCTGCCCCACGCGACGCGTGACCAGATTGCCCGGCTCGACGAACGCGATGTAGTCATCGCTGCCGGCAGCCGGACTGGCCATCAGCTGGTGGCCCAGTTTGACGAATTCGTCGATATAGAACTGGTAATTGGTGAACAGTACAAACTTCTGGAAATGCTCGCACGACGTGCCCGTGTAATGGCGCAGGCGCTGCAGCGAATAGTCCACCCGCGGCGCCGTGAACAGCGACAGCGGCAAAGCCTCGCCCGCGCGCGGTTCGTGGGTGCCGTTGGCGATGCCGTCATCCATCGCCGCCAGATCGGGCAGATCGAACACATCGCGCATCAGCAGGCGGCGCTCGGCCGTCAGACTGCCTTCCAGATGCTCATGCTCGGCAAACGAGAAATGGATGGGGATGGGCTGGGAACTGGTGCCCACTTCCAGCTTGAGTCGGTGCTTGCCATGGTTTTTCAGCAGCAGGTGGAATTGCTGCTGGTAGTAGCGCGCAAACAGGTCGGGACGGGTCAGCGTGGTTTCGTAGGTGCCGGGACCGGCCACAAAACCGAAAGCCAGCGTGGAATCAGCCCTGGCCACGGTATCAGTATGTACGCGCACGAAGGGATAGCAGGCGCGCACATGCTCGCCCACATTTTCACCGGCCACAAAGCGCTTCATGGCATCGCGCAGATGGGCGATATTGGCATCGTAGATGGCCACTACCTGTGCGTAGGCGGCCTGCGGATCCTCAAACTGCATGGGGGCGATAAACGGGCCACTCAACGATGGACGACTCATAACCATAGCACTCCTAGAAAACTCGCCCTGCGGCGCAAAACTGCTGTTGCCCCCATTGTAAGGGCTAGCCGCCGAGTTTGCATGCGCTGACGGCTGGTCATGCTGCGCCCGCTTGCGGCCTAACTAGAGCAACTGGCAGCGGTGCCGTACAATGGCAGCATCCACGCAAAATAAAGTATCAGCATGAATCAGCCAGTATCGCCGCAACACCCGCCAGCACATCCCGACATCCTGTTCGGGCCAGCACAGGGCGAGCTGCTGCGCGAGGAAATACTGGCCGATCTGCTGCAGGCCAGCGCCACGCGCCAGCCTGACCATCCCGCCCTGCTGTGCGGCCAGCGCAGCCTCAGTTACGCCGAACTGGATGCCCAGGCCACGCTGGTAGCGGCCCGCCTGATCGCCGATGGCGTGGCACCCGGCCAGATCGTCGGACTGTGGCTGCCGCGCGGCATAGAACTGCTGGTGCTGCAGGCCGGCATCGCCAAGGCCGGTGCGGCCTGGCTGCCCGTGGATGAAGATACGCCGGTCGAACGCCTGCAGGTCTGCCTCGACGATGCCAACGGCGCGGGCGTGCTGACCTGCGCCGCCTTCGCAGCGCGGCTGGCCCAACTGGGCCGCCCCGTGTGGACGGCCGAAGCGCTGCTGGCCGGCCAGCCTGACGTGGCAGCGCTGCATGCGTCCGCCGCTGCCGCGGAACTGGTGCGCGCGCGCCGCGCCGAAGTCACGCCCGATATGCCGGCCTATGTGATCTACACCTCGGGCTCCACCGGCAAGCCGAAAGGCATATTGATCAACCAGCGCAGCATCTGCCACTTCCTGCGCAGCGAGAACGCCGTGCTGGGCGTGCATGCGGGCGACAAGGTGTATCAGGGCTTTTCCGTGGCTTTCGACATGTCGTTCGAAGAGATCTGGATCGCCTATCTGGTCGGCGCCACGCTCTGGCTGGGCCCCAAGGAAATCAGCGGCGACCCGGAAACCCTGCCGCGCATGCTGGCCGAACAGCAGGTGACGGTGCTGCATGCCGTGCCCACTTTGCTGGCCCTGTTCAATCAGGAAGTCCCCAGCCTGCGCCTGATCAATCTGGGCGGCGAAATGTGTCCGGAAGCGCTGGTCGAACGCTGGTCGCGGCCGGGCCGGCAAATGTTCAATACCTATGGCCCCACGGAAGCCACGGTGTCGGCCAGTCTGGCGCGTTTGCAGCCGGGCCAGCCCGTCACCATCGGCACACCGCTGCCCAACTACGGCCTGCTGGTAATCGATGCCGAAGCGGCAGCCAGCGAACCGCCGCAGCTCAAGCTGCTGGCGCGCGGCGCCACAGGCGAGCTATGCATCACTGGCCCCGGTCTGGCCGCCGGCTATCTGGGGCGGCCCGATCTGACGGCAGAAAAATTCCTCAGCAATCCGTGGAGCTGCGGCCAGCATGATGCGCGCCTGTACCGCACGGGCGATCTGGCCCGCATTGGCGCCGATGGCGAAGTGGTTTGCCTCGGGCGCGCCGACGATCAGGTCAAGATCCGTGGCTTCCGCGTCGAACTCGGCGAAATCGAAGCCGTGCTGGCCCAGCAGCCGGGCGTGGGCACGGTGGCCGTATTGCTGCGCAAGGACGACGGCATCGACCAGCTAGTCGCCTATCTTGTGGCCGACGCTGGCAACGCCCCGGCACCACGTGCCTTGCGGGCCGCACTGGCAGCCAGCCTGCCGCCGTATATGGTGCCGGGCCGCTACCAGTTCCTCGACGCCATGCCACGCCTGACCTCGGGGAAGATCGACCGCAAAGTTCTGAAAGCCCTGCCGCTGCAATCTGACATTGCAGGCGCAGGCAGCGATGCCGGCGCCGATTCCGATCTGGCCGAAACGCCTGCCGAGCAAGCGCTGTTTGCGGCGCTGGCCACCCTGTTCCCGGGCCAGCCCATCCTGCGTCAGGCTGATTTCTTCAGCGATCTGGGCGGCCATTCCTTCTTCGCCGCACGACTGGCTTCGGCGCTGCGTGCCGATCCCCGCTTCGCCCACATCACCGTGCGCGACATCTACCAGCAGCGCCAGATCGGTAAGATCGCGCAGGTGCTGGCCGATGCGCCGGCCGCCACGCCAGCGCAGCAAGAAGCGCCTTGGAGCCCACCGTCTACCCTGAAACGCTGGACCTGCGGACTGGCACAGGCTGCCGCCATGCCGGCACTGGTGGCGTTGCGCATGGCGCAGTGGCTGGCGCCGTTCTTCACCTACCACTTCTTCACGGGCGATCCGGGCGACTCGGTAGCACGCGCCATCGCCGCGTCGGTAGCCGTATTCCTGCTCGCCACGCTGGCCGAATTCGCCATTGCCATCGCCGGAAAATGGCTGATCGCCGGCCGCCTGCAAGCCGGCTCCTACCCGCTGTGGGGCTGGACCTATTACCGCTGGTGGCTGGCCGACCGGCTGGTGGAAGCGGCGCCGGCCTATCTGCTGTCCGGTTCATCGCTGAGTAGCTGGTGGCTGCGCGCACTAGGCGCCAAGATAGGCAAGGAAGTCATCATCGGCTCGATGACGCTGCGCGCGCCCGACTTGCTGGAAATCGGCGACAACGTCAGCGTCGGCAATGCCGTCAACTTCGAAAACGCGCGCGTCCAGCGCGGCCGCCTGCTGCTGGGCCGCATCACGCTGGAGCAGGACGCCTGCGTGAGTTCCTTCGCCGTCCTCGAAGGCAATACCCGCGTTGCGGTGCTCGGCCATCTGGAAGGCCAGTCGGCACTGGCCGATGGCCAGACCGTGGCCGCTGGCCGGATCTGGGCCGGCTCGCCGGCGCGCGATGTGGGCGCCTTCGACAGCAGCCTGCTGCCGCCCCGACCACCTGCCAGCGCCGTGCGCCGTGCCGGCGAAGCACTGTTCTTCCTGTTCGGCATACTGCTGATCGTGACCCTGTTCTTCATGCCCGTGTTCCCCAGCTTCGTACTGATCGACTGGTTCGACGAAGCGGGCTGGCTGCCATGGATACAGGGCGACGACCTGCGCATCCAGTTGCTGCGCTACTTCCTGCTGGCCTTCCCGGCCAGCACCGTGCTGATCATCCTGACCGCCCTGCTGTCGGCCGGCATACGCTGGAGCGTGCTGCCGCGCCTGCGGCCGGGCCGCTTCGCCATCCACAGCCGCACCTACTGCGCCAAATGGCTGGTCAGCCAGATTCAGGAATCCAGCCTGAATGTGCTGCACGGGATTTACGCCACCGTGTTCGCGCCCAACTGGTACCGTCTGCTGGGCGCCAAGGTCGGCAAGGATGCAGAAATCTCCACCGCGCTCGGTGTGGTGCCCGACATGCTGACGCTGGGTGACGAAACCTTCATCGCCGATGCAGTCATGCTGGGCGATGAAGAAATCGACGGCGGCTGGATGACCATGCAGCCCACCGTGGTATCGCACCGCAGCTTCGTCGGCAATGGCGCCTACATCCCGGACGGCACGGTACTGCCCGAGCATTTGCTGATCGGCGTGCATTCGCGTGCGCCCGACAACAGCCGCATGCAGAGCGGCGACACCTGGCTGGGCTCGCCGCCTATCAACCTGCCCGCACGCGAACAGACCAGCGGCTATCCCGAATGGCTGACCTTCCACCCATCACCGCTGCGCCGTCTGGGCCGTGGCCTGATCGAAGCCTTCCGCATCGTCGCGCCCCATGCGCTGGTGATCGCAGTCGGCTATACGCTGGTGCTGGCCGTAATGCCGGCCGCCGGTGCGGGCCGCTGGGCCGAAGTGACCTGGGATCTGACGCTGGCCGGCCTGGCTTACGGCATCGGCAACTACGTGTTTGTGGTGCTGCTCAAATGGCTGCTGATCGGGCGCTACCGCAAACAGTCCGAACCCATGTGGACCCCGTTCGTCTGGCTGTCCGAAGGCGTGACCAATCTGTACGAAGGCATCGCCGTGCCCAACTTCATGCGCTACCTGCGCGGCACGCCGTGGCTGCCGCTGGCCTTCAATCTGCTGGGCTGCCGCATCGGCAAGGGCGTGTATCTGGACACCACCGACATCACGGAATTCGATTGTGTGCACATCGGCGACCATAGCGAACTGAATGCCCTCACCTGTCCGCAGACCCACCTGTTCGAAGACCGCGTGATGAAGATCGACCACGTGCAGATCGGCAGCAAAGTGTATATGGGACCGCGCAGCGCCGTGCTGTATAGCGCCGTCGTCGGCGATCAGGCCCGCCTCGGCGCACTCACGCTGGTGATGAAGGGCGAGCAGATTCCACCGCGCAGCTACTGGGCCGGCTGCCCTGCCGCGCCGGCCCGCTAGACACACGACCGGCAAGGCCGCCATGCCAGCGCCCGCCCTGCAGCCGCCCGTCACGGTCCAGCCATGGCCGGGCACACTGCATCTGTCGCCGCAGGGCATACTGGTGCTGGGCCTGCACTTGCCGCACTCTGGCACTGGCGATGGCCGTCCGCAGGCGCGGCTGGCCATCCGGCAGGCGCTCACGCAGGCCTTGGCCAGCCTGCTGCAACGCCCGCCCACCGACATCCACATCGATAACCAGCGTGGCCAGCCCGCGCAGATCCGCATCGCGGCCAGCACCACGCCAGCGCCCCACTGCTCGTTTGCCTATAGCGATGGCTATGCCGTAGCCGCAGTGAACCTGCATGGGCCTATCGGTGTCGATCTGACGCCCGTGCTGGAAATACCTGATTGGACCGCGCTGGCGCGCGATTATCTGGGGCCGCCCACACTGGCGCGGCTGCAGGCAGTGCCTGCGTCGCAGCGCGCGCTGGCGCTGGCGCAAGCCTGGTGCCGGCTGGAAGCCGGATACAAATGCCGCGCCGAAGCGCTGACGGAATGGACGGGCGAACGGCCGGACCATGCCCTGCATGCACAACTGATATTACCGCCGCTACCGCAGCCACCATCCCAACTGGTAGGCCACGTGAGCTGGCACCAGCGCTAGAACTTGAAAGCGGCCAGCGCGATGCGCGTCGCTTCGGCGATCACTTCATTGCGCGCCTTGTCATCCTTGCCCGGCTGGGTAAAGTACACGGCCAGTACGATGGGCTCTTTGCCCGGCGGCCAAATCACGCCGATATCGTTGGTACTGCCGTAGTCACCGGTACCCGTCTTGTCGGCCACCAGCCAGCCGCTAGGGACACCGGCACGGATACGCGTATCGCCTGTGGTATTCCCCAGCAGCCAATCCTTGAGCTGCTTGCGCGCCGCTGTCGTCAGCGCATTACCCAGCACCAGCCGGTTGAGCGATTCGGCCATGGCCGCCGGCGTGGTGGTGTCGCGCAGATCGCCGGGCAGTGCCGTATTGAGCTCGGTTTCCAGGCGGTCTAGCCGGAACGCCTGATCGCCGATGGAACGGGCAAACGCCGTCACGGCCGCCACCCCGCCCAGTCGCGCGATCAGCAGATTGGCTGCCGCATTGTCGCTGTACTGTATGGTGGCAGCGCACAGCGCCGCCACTGTCATGCCGCGTCCCACATGCTTGCCCGTGATCGGCGAATGCGGCAGCAAATCAGCACTACCGTAAGGGATGCGCTGTGCCAGCAGCGCCGGACCGCGTGCCAGCACGGCACCTGCCAGCATCATCTTGAACGTACTGCAGAACGGGAAGCGTTCGTCGGCGCGGTGCTGCACATGCTGGCCATCGGCCGTATTCAGCGCAAACACGCCCAGGCGCCCGCCTGATTCACTCTCGAGTCGCGCCAGCAAGGCCGTCGCCGACGACGGCGCTCCGGCTGCGGGGTTATCCAGCAGTTCGGCCGCACGCGCCAGCGGCGTGGCGGCCAGCGCCAGCAACAGGGCGCGACGACGGGTAGCAGGTGTAGGCAGCTTCGACATGGGAAATCACTAACATTTAATTAACATTTAGATCATACACCCCGAATCTTAAGAGCCGCTAAGCAAAACCTGACGGATTGACAGCCAGCCACGGAACCGCTAAGTTCCGCTTCGCGCCCCAACACAGCGCCCCGCCCACACTGAGGAAGCCATGAACCCTATGCCATCGAGTCTGTCCCGCCGCGAACTGCTGCTATCCGCCCTGTCTGCCACTGCACTGGGTGCCCTCCCGCTACGCGCGCAAGCACAGACGCCTGCCACTGCCGGCACCCCGGCCGATGCCGCGCTGACCCAGTTGCTGGCCGGCTTTGCCGATGAAATCTTGCAGCTGACGCCCACCACTGCCAGCTCGCTGGGGCTGGACAAAGGCGAGCGCGCCGCCCTCAAGGGCAAGCTGGAAGATGCTTCGCCAGCCGGCGACGCCGCATGGGCAGCGCAGGTTCACAGCATGCTGCAGCGCCTAAACGCCATCGACCGCAACGCGCTGGGCGCCGATGCGCAAGTGCGTTACGACACCGTGCGTTATGCCGCCAGCGAAGGCGAGGCCGGCATCCGCTTCAGTTTCGGCGGCGCCGCCAGCGGCTTCTTCGGCGGCACGGCGCCCTACCCTGTTACCCAGCAGGATGGCGCTATCGTGCGCATCCCCGAATTCCTCGACAGCCAGCACCAGATCGCCAACGCCGCCGATGCCGAAGCCTATCTGGAGCGCGTGGCCGCACTGGCCAGCGTGCTCGATCAGGAAACCGCGCGCATCAAACAGCAAGCCAGCCAAGGCATCATGCCGCCCAACTACATCGCCCGCACGGCACTGGGCCAGTTGCAGGACTACCGCAAAACTAAAGTGGCCGACCAAAAGCTGGTGACGTCGCTGACGGAACGTACGGCCAAACTGGGCCTGGCCGGCAACTGGCAACAGCGCGCACAGAAGCTGGTGGAAAGCGCCGTCTATCCGGCGCTGGACCGCCAGATCGCAGCCTTCCGCAAAGCCACCGCACATGCACCGGCCACGGCCGGCGTACACCGTCTGCCAGAAGGCGCCGCCTACTACGAGTGGGCACTCAAGCTGGGAACTTCGACCAATCAGAGTGCACGCGAAATCCACGCCATCGGCCTGCAGCAGATCCGTGAAATTCAGGCCCGCATCGACGGCATCCTGAAATCGCAGGGCATGACGCAAGGCAGTGTGGGTGCGCGCCTGCAGGCGCTGGCCAAGGATCCGGCGCGCTTCTATGCCGACGACGATGCTGGCCGCGCCCAGTTGATCGCCTATTGCAACGAACGCGTAGAAGCCTTCCGCGCACTGATGCCGCAAATTTCCAAGCTGGGCCTGAAAGTACCGCTGCAGATCAAGCGCGTGCCGGCCGATATCGAAGCCGGTGCGGCACTCGGCTATATGAACTCGGCCTCGCTCGATGGTTCGCGTCCGGCCATCTATTACATCAACCTGAAGAGCACCAAGCTGTGGGCCAAGCATGAGCTGTCCTCGCTGACGGCGCACGAGGGTCTGCCCGGCCACGCCTTCCAGCTCGCCTATATGGCTGAACGCCAGAACGAACTGCCGCTGATTACTTCACTGATCGGCTTCAACGCCTTCGTCGAAGGCTGGGCCCTGTATTCGGAACAGCTGGTCGACGAATTCGGCCTGTACCAGAACGATCCCTTCGGCCAGATCGGCTACCTGCAAGGCCAGTTGTTCCGCGCCGTGCGGCTGGTGGTCGATACCGGCATGCACGCGCTGCAGTGGACGCGCCAGCAGGCCATCCGCTTCGCCGTCGAGAACACGGGCCGCGGCGTACAGGCCATGACCAGCGAAATGGACCGCTACGCTGTTTCGCCCGGTCAGGCTTGCGGCTACAAGATGGGCCACAACGAAATCCTGCGCCAGCGCGAACGCGCCAAGGCTGCGCTGGGCAGCAAGTTCGATCTGGCCGCCTTCAACGATGCGCTGGTCAGCAGCTGCGGCGTGCCGCTGACGGTACTGCCTACCGTGGTAGACCGCTATATCGCCCGCGCCTGATGGAGCAGAACACCGATCTGGCGCGCCTGCCGCCGCGTGTGCTGGAAGCTGAAGCGCACGCGCCGGAACTGGCGGCCGTACGCCAGCAGGCACGCGCCCAGCGCGATGCGGCCGTGCGCGGCGTCACCTCGGTGGCGGCCATGCGCGCCGCCATCCAGCACGCTACCAGTGCGCTGCCGCTGATCAGCAGCGTGCCGCGCTACCGCAATCTGGATGCGGCCGAATTCCGCGCGCTGGCCGCACAGGGCCAGCCTTTCCTGCTGACGGAGCCGGTAACACGCTGGCCGCTCAGCCAGATGGATGCCGGCGTGCTACGCCAGCAGTATGCGGGCATGCCCGTGCGCGCACGCGTGGGCGACTACATCAACACCGCCTTCGCACCGGACCGCGCCATGCAGGACATGACCATGGGCGCCTATCTGGACCTGATCGCGGCAGGCGACTACAGCCTGCCGCCCTATCTGGGTAATCTGGAACTGCGTGAACTGAACCGGCTATGCCACTGGCCCAGCTACTTCGACAAAATGGGGCCGCCGCGCTTCTGGATAGGGCCGGCCGGCACCATCACGCCACTGCACGCCGATTACGACGACAACATCTTCGCCCAGATCTGGGGCAGCAAGCGCATCATGCTGGCGCCGCCCCATCACGAACCTTATCTATACGTGAAGCCGGCCAATGAAATCCTGATCGGTTCCCCCGTCGATGCCGAAGCGCCCGACTACCAGCGCTATCCGCTGGCGCAGCAGGCCAGCCTGATCGAATGCATCGTCGAAGCGGGTCAGCTGCTCTATATTCCGGCCGGCTGGTACCATCAGGTGCATGCGCTGGCGTTCTCGCTGTCGGCCAACCGCTGGGCGCGCGCCATGCCGCTGGTGCTCAGCCACGACGATCACGGCGTACGCGCCTGAAGCGCTGGTGTGGCCGCAGATTTTGCTGTAAGCTGCCGGTTTTGCAAGATGGCCAAAAGCCAACGCCGTATCGGGAGAGCCTGTAGCGAACCCGTATCCTACAGCGCCGAAGGAGCAACCGCCCCGGAAACTCTCAGGCAAAAGGACCGATACCGCATTTCAAACTCTGAAGAGCAACCGGGCTAGCCGTCGCCCGCTGCACCGAAGGAGCAAGCGACGTCGCTACCCGTGGCCGTCGTGAATCTCTCAGGTCCCGAACAGAGGGGGTGTCGATCCGCATGTCGCGCGTCGACCACACCCTTTGACGAGTCTGGAGTCCCGCATGAAACACATCGCCATCATCGGCGCCGGCATCACCGGCGTTACCACTGCTTACGCCCTGGCCAGGCGCGGTTTCCGCGTCACCGTACTGGAACGCCACCGCTACGCCGCCATGGAAACCTCCTATGCCAACGGCGGCCAGTTATCCGCGTCGAATGCCGAAGTCTGGAACCACACCAGCACCATCCTCAAAGGCTTGAAATGGATGCTGAAGAACGATGCGCCGCTGCTGGTCAACCCCAAGCCAAGCTGGCACAAGCTGTCGTGGTTCGGCGAATTCATCGCCGCCATTCCGCGCTACGAAGCCAACACCATCGCCACCGCCAGGCTGGCCGTGGCGGCACGCGAGCATCTGTTTAGCTGGGCCGAGCAGGAAGGCATAGAGTTCGATCTGAAACGTCAGGGCATCTTGCACATCTACCGCGACCGGGCCGGCTTCGAGCATGCCGGTGCCGTCAGCCGCCTGCTGGCACAAGGCGGCCTGCCGCGCCGCGCGGTCACGCCCGATGAAATGCGCGCGATCGAACCGACGCTGGCCGGTCAATACTACGGCGGCTATTACACGGAAAGCGACAGCAGCGGCGACATCCACAAATTCACCACGGGGCTGGCACAGGCGGCAGAAAAACTCGGCGTGCAACTACGCTACGAGCAGCAGATCAGCGCCGTGCAGGCCGATGCGACGGGAGCCGACATCACGCTGGCGCAGGATGGTGGCAGCGTGACGGAACGCTACGACGCCGTGGTGGTATGTGCCGGCGTGACCAGCCGCGCACTGGCCGCCATGTTCGGCGACCGCGTCAACGTCTATCCCGTCAAAGGCTATTCCATCACCGTCCACCTCAACGATGAGGCTAGCCGCGCGGGCGCGCCCAATGTCAGCCTGCTCGACGACGCCACCAAGCTGGTCGCCAGCCGCTTCGGCGCAGACCGTTTCCGCGTCGCCGGCACAGCCGAATTCAATGGCTACAACCGCGACATCCGTGCCGACCGCATCGCCCCGCTGGTGGCCTGGGTGCAGCAGTGCTTCCCCTCCGTCAGCACGCGCAACATCACGCCATGGGCCGGCCTGCGCCCGATGATGCCGGACCTGATGCCACGGGTGGGCCGCGGCAAGCTGCCAAGCGTGTTCTACAACACGGGCCACGGCCATCTGGGCTGGACCCTGTCCGCTGCCACGGCCGATATGATCGCCGCCACCGTGGCTACGGCGTTCGGTTCACCAAACGTTACAATTGCCGCCACACAAGACTTGAAATTGGCATAAACTAGCCCCACTTTGGGCCTGTCCCACTTTGGAGATCTGACATGACGGCAAAATCTTTCGCACGTATGACTCTGCTGGCTAGCGCTCTGGCGCTATCCGTGCCAGCGTTCGCGGCTGAACCGACCATACACGAGGTTTATCTGGCCGCCGAAGCAGGCAAATTCACTGAAGCGCAGGCCATGATGGATCAGGTGCTGAAAGCGCACCCGAACAGCGCTACCGCCCATTTCGTCGAAGCGGAACTGCTGGCCAAGCAGGGCAAGTTTGTACAGGCACAGGCCGAACTGGCCCGGGCCGAGCAAATTGCGCCGGGCCTGCCCAAGGTAGATCCTAAAGCGCTGAGCAAGCTGCGCACGCTGCTGGTAGAAGGCCAGAAGCCAGCCACCAGCTACAGCCAGCAAACGCCGCGTAACAACGCCGGCTACAGCAACAGCAATTACGGCGCACCGAAAAGCAGTGGCATCCCCTGGGGTACCGTGCTGATACTGGGCGCCGGACTGCTGGGCTTTATCTGGCTGGCCACCCGCTTCATGGCCAAGCGTAATCAGGAAGCGCAAGGCTACCAGCCCGGCGCAGCCTACAACCCCGGCGCACCAGCTCCGGGCTATGCACCGGGCGCAGCCTATCCGCAGCAAGGCTATCCGCAACAAGGCTATGGCCAGCCGCAGCAAGGCCCGACCATGGGCTCGCGCATCATGGGCGGTCTGGCGACCGGCGCTGCCGTGGGTGCCGGCATAGTGGCCGGTGAAGCGCTGGCACGCCAGTTCACGGGCGGCAGCCACGATAACGCCAGCAGCCAGCCACGCAACGACATCGTCTATGATGACCCTGCGCGTGACGAACTGCTGCGTCGCGATGACATGGGCGGCAACGACTTCGGCACCAGCGGTGGCTGGGACGATGGCGGCAGCAGCGGCGGCGATAGCGGTGGTGGTGACTGGGATTAAACCGGCATCCTGCAACACCAGAAGAGCGGCATTGCCGCTCTTTTTTTATGCGCCCGGAGAACAACGCGCCCGGCAGGGTGTGCGCCGCAGCAGCTAAAACTGGATTCATTAGCGATGCCAAACTGACTTTAACTGACGCCATTTGTGTGTCATAAACGTCAGTATTGCTGCTAATTCTTGTGTAATTTACATGGATATAGGCATAATCGTTTCGACCTAAACAATCGTCACGCCTATGAATCCCATCGTACTGGCCATACCGGTTTTTATGCTCACCATCGTACTCGAGGCATGGATAGCGCATCGCCGCGGACTGGCCGTGTACGATACTGCCGACGCGCTGACCAGCCTGCATCTGGGCATCGTCAGTCAGGTCATCGGCGTGCTGGTCAAGCTGGTCATGCTAGGTACTTACACGGCCGTGTACCAGCACTGGCGCTTCTTCACCCTGCCCGACAACAGTCTGTGGGTCTGGCTGGGTGCACTGGTGGCCTACGACTTCTGCTACTACTGGGCGCACCGCATGGGCCACGAAGTCAGTGTGCTGTGGGCCGCGCACGAAGTCCATCACTCGTCCGAGTACTACAACCTCGCCACTGCGCTGCGCCAGACTTCCAGCGGCTGGCTGCTGGGCTGGGTGTTTTATCTGCCGCTCGCGCTGGCCGGCGTGCCGCCGCTGGTCATGGCCGTGGTCGCCATGATCGATCTGCTGTATCAGTACTGGGTGCATACGGAACTGGTGGGCCGGCTCGGCTGGCTGGACCGCGTATTCGTCACGCCATCCAACCACCGCGTGCACCACGGCCAGAATGACTACTGCATAGACCGCAACTACGGCGGCATCTTCATCCTGTTCGACCGCCTGTTCGGCACCTTTGCCGACGAACGCGACGACGAACGCATCACCTACGGCGTGCGCACGCCGCTGCGCAGCCTGAATCCGGCCTGGGCCAATCTGCACTACTACGCCGCACTGTGGCAGGCCACGGGACAGGTACAGGGCTGGCGCAAGAAACTGCAGGTGTGGTTCGGCGCACCCGGCGCCTGGACCGGTCAGCCGCTGGGTCACTTCGAGCCGGCCAGCTTCCAGTACTACCGCCCTGCCACGCCGCCCGGCGCCCAGCTGTATGCGATGTTCCAGTTCGCCCTGCTGGTGCCCTGCATTTCGCACTTTCTCGCGCTGGCGCCCACGCTGGCCGCCGCGCCGCTGCTGGCTTATGCCGCCTTCATCATCGGCAGCACGCTGTCGCTGTCGGCGCTGCTGGAGGGCCGGCCGTGGATCAAACGGCTCGAACAAACGCGGGCGCTCGGTGCCGCCCTCGCCTTTACGCTGCTGCCCGACTGGTTCGGCTACGCCGCCCCTCTGATAATAAAACTGGCGACACTGATCGCCATGGTAATTGCCGTAAGCTGCCTTGAGAAAATCATAAAAACGACACAATGGAGACCCACATGAGCAAGCCGAATCGCACCATCCTGTCCGCCAGTCTGGCCGCCGCCTTTTTCGTTCCACCCGCCTGGGCAGCCGACGAAATCCAGTCGGTGGTCGTGACGGCACAATCGCGCAAACAGCTGGTGCAGGATGTGCCCATGACCATGGCCGTGCTGACCAACAAGGATATCGACGCCGTCGGCGCCAAGGATCTGGCGGACCTGAACGGTTACATTCCCGGCCTGTCGGTGGATGCCACCGAACCCACCCAACCTTCGTTCGGCATACGTGGCGTGCAGGCGGCCGATTTCGGCATTGCCACCGATTCGCCGGTCGGCATCTATGTCGATGGCGTCTACACGGGCAAGACCGGCGGCGCCCTGATGAACTTCATCGACGTGCAGCGCATCGAAGTGGTAAAAGGCCCGCAGGGCACGCTGTTCGGCCGTAACAGCGCGGCCGGCGCCATCGCCATCACGGCCAACGAACCGGGCAAGGAACTCGATGCCGCCGGCCACCTCAAGCTGGGCCGCTTCGGCCGCGCCAATGCCGATGTGATGATGAATCTGCCCATCAGCGACACGCTGGCCGCCCGCGTGGTGGCCGTACGCTCGGGCAGCGAAGGCTGGGTCGAGAATACCACCACGGGTAAAAAATCGGGCGGCGATAAAGACTGGGCCACCCGCATCACGCTGCGCAAGGATTTCGATGCCGCCAAGGTGATCTTCGGCTGGGAACATGAAAACATGGAGCAGTATGGCCGCCCGGCCTTCGGCGTACTGAAAGACCCGCGCCTGCCGCTCAACGGTTACCTCGGCGTGTACGACGCCACCTACACGGCCAACTTCGTTGATCCGTTTTCGGCCAAGCTGGAGAACGACCAGCCCGGCTCCGAAGGCCGCTTGTTCGATGGCGCGACGCTGCGCATCGAAGCGCCGCTGGCCGGCATGACCTTCAACTCCACCAGCGCCTACCGCCGCTTCGACACCCACAACCTGACCGACAACGATGGCACGGCCCGCCCTACGCTGCGCCTGACCACGCAGGATGCCAAGCAGGCACGCAGCTTCCAGCAGGAGTTCAAGCTGTCCGGTAAAAACGAGAAGCTGGACTGGATCGCCGGCCTGAGCTTCTACAACAATAACGAACATCAGGATGCCGGCGCCTACGTCAGTACGGGCACGCTCGACACCCTGAGCCAGTTCGCCGGTGGCCAGCCCAACTTTGCCATGCTGTTCGGCGGCCTCGGTGCAGCCGGCCTGCCCGGCATTAACAGCAGCACCATGTTCAACTGGGATGAAACCCATTACAGCGATGTGCACACGCGCTCTGCCTCGGTGTATGCCGACACCATCTGGCACCTATCGCCGCAGACCAATGTGACGGCCGGTCTGCGCTACACGCGCGACCACAAGGAAATGACCTGGTTCGTGCCGGGCCGGGTTTCGCCCCAGCTCGACAGCTTCCTGAATGCCTACGGTCCGCTGGCCGGCCTGAATGCTGCAGCCTTCCCGTCCAATGTGATCTTCGCCACGGCCGCCCAACTGGCCGCCACGCCCGTTAGCCGCAGCAAGGACTGGACCGACTTCAGCCCCCGTCTGGTACTCGACCATAAACTCGACAAGGACACCCTGCTGTTCACCTCGCTGGCACGCGGCTATCAGGCCGGCGGCTTCAACATCTTCACGCCACCGAATCCCGCTTCCAGCAGCACGACGGGCAAAGACCCCAGCTTCGAACCGGAGAAGATGACCAACTTCGAAGCAGGCGTGAAAATGGGCCTGCCACAGTACCGCGCCACCATCAATGCTTCGCTGTTCGCCTACAAGTTCAAGAACCTGCAGGGCGTGCAACTGTATAGCGTGGGCACGCTGCCGACCTACAACGTGGTGGCCAGCGACCAGAAGGCCCATGGTCTGGACCTCGATGCGCGCATCCGCCTGTCGCCACGCGTGACGCTGTTCGGCGGCATGGAATATATCGACCAGACCTATACCCGTTACCAGCGTCTCGATGCCAACGGCAAGGTCACGCTTGATCTGGGCGGCCAGCCTGTGGGGACGCCGCGCCTGACGGCCATGGGCGGCATCAACGTCAACTGGGAAGCCTTCGAAGGCCGCAGCAGCATCAACTTCCAGGGCACCCACGCCAGCGCCCTGCGCTGCAACAGCGATACGGCGGCACTGAGTTGCCTGAGCACGGCCAAGCTGAAGACTGGCACGGCCACCAGCAAGTTCGATCTGCGTCTGGCCTGGGATAGCCCTAGCTCGCGCTATGGCGTAGCACTGCTGGTCAACAATGTATTCGACCAGCGCTACATCCAAAGCCTCGGTGGTCAGACCGAACAATATGGTGCACCATACGCCTACATCACACCGCCGCGCAGTGTGGCCGTGGAGTTCCGCGCCAGCCTCTGATCAGTCTCTATCCATGCCGAAAAAAATCCTACAACGTACCACCATCGCCGCCCTCCTGCTGGTGGGCGGCGCCAGTGCCGCACTGGCGCTGCAACCACCGGAACTGCTGCGCGTGGGCGCCAATTACAGCGCCAAAATCGTCTGCTCGAATGTGTTCATCGCGGGCCGCGATGCGCAGGCCGTGCTGGCCGACGATGTGCAGGCACCCGGCCATCCGCTGCTGAAATTCCTGCGCGTCAAAGTCGACAAGGAAAAGCAGACCGTCAGCGCCAAGCTGCTCGGCCTGTTCGGCAACGGGCTGGCCGTGTACCGCCCCGGCACAGGCTGCGCCGTGGTGCCCGATGGCGATGTCGAACAGGCGCGCCGCTACCAGTTCACGCCGGAGCCCATCAAACCGGGTGCCGTCGATGCACCGTGGCCGCAAGGCCGCGAAGCTGATCTGTCGCTGGTGCCACTGACTGCCCTGCAACAGCCCGAGCTGACGGGGCCGGGCGCACGCGCGGTGGTGGTGATCCACAAGGGGCAGCTGGTTGGTTCGTATTATGCCCAGGGCTACAACGACAATACGCCTTTGCTGGGCTGGTCGATGACCAAGACCGTCACGGCAGCGCTGATCGGCATGCTGATCAAGGATGGCAAGCTCTCCATGGCGCACAACGGCTTCTGGCCCGGGCAGAGCGACCCGCGCCATGCGATTACACTGGCCCAGCTCATGAGCATGAGCAGCGGCCTCGAATATAACGAAGGCTATGGTGACGTTTCCGACGTCACCCGTATGCTGTATCTGGAACCGGACATGGCCAGCTATACGGCCAGCAAGCCGCTCGCGCACGCTCCGGGCAGCCACTGGAACTATTCCAGCGGCACCACGGTGCTGCTGTCACGCATCTGGCAGCGCGCTGCGGCTGGAGCCGGCAGCGCCACCGACGCGGCCACCCTATCCTTCGCCCACAATAGACTGTTCACGCCGCTGGGCATGCGCACGGCCGTACTCGAGGCTGATGCACGCGGCAATCTGGTCGGTTCCAGCTATATGTACGCCAGCGCGCAGGACTGGGCCCGCTTCGGCCAGTTCCTGCTGCAGGATGGCGTGTGGCAAGGCCAGCGCCTGCTGCCCGAGGGTTATGTCCGGATGATGCAGCAGGCGGCGCCCGCTTCCGGCGGCCAGTATGGCCAGGGCCAGTTGTGGCGCTGGGGGCCGTCCGGGGCCAGCTCTGGCGGCGCAAATCCCGATGCGGCCTTCCAGCTTCCGGCCGATACCTACTGGATGGAAGGCCACGATGGCCAGAGCATCACCATCATCCCGTCGCAGGAACTGGTGGTGGTGCGTCTGGGCCTGACACCGTCATCGCTGCATTACCAGCCACAGGCGCTGGTGGCGGCCATCCTCAAGGCTTTGCCGGTGGCGACACTGGCCGATAAAGCCCGTGCCCGGCCATAAATCCGCGCGAGACCGTGACTGAGATTGCGCCGCTGCAACACCGCTTTGCTGCGGCGCCACAAGCCAATTTTCCCGCATATCCTCTGGGCTGAAGGGGCGGCTTTAGGGGGCAATTCCGTTGCGACAGAAATCACAGATTTCCATGCTGCGCCGCACCGAATCAGGCCTGCAGAATAAGTTGAATCTGACATGCATTAATGTTGCAACGCCAGTAAAGCCGGTGTATCTTTTATCAACGCTAACGCATAACAGGGGACGCTCATGGAATTCCTCGTTCTGGGCTTGATGATGTTTCTAGGCCTCCACTCCACCCGTATCTTTGCCGACGGCTGGCGCTCTTCGCTGCGCGCGAATATCGGCGAGCCACGCTGGAAGTGCATCTACGGACTGGGTTCGATCGCCGGCTTTGCCACCTTCCTGCGCGGCTTCTTCGAAGCGGGACGCGATCCCGAAGTGCTGTGGGTGCCGCCTTCGTATATGCACCACGTGGCCGCCGTGCTGATGATGGTGTCCTTCATCCTGCTGACGGCAGCCTACATCCCCCACAACAGCATCAAGGCCAGACTCCATCATCCGATGACGCTGGGCGTGATGGTCTGGTCTTTGGCTCATCTGCTGAGCAATGGCCAGCTGCATGAAGTGATATTGTTCGGCAGCTTCCTCGTGTGGTCGGTCATGCTGCTGCGTTCGGCCATCCAGCGCGATGCCGCCGCCGGCACCAGCTATGCCGCCGGCACCACCGGCGCTACCGTAACCACGGTGCTGCTGGGCGGTTTCCTGGCACTGGCTTTCGCCCACTGGATCCATCAGGCCCTGATAGGCGTTAAACCTTTCTGATCGCTGTAAGCTGCCCAGGCTAGCGGCACTTGCCTCGCAAGGCCGCAGCCACTACCCACGGCAGCGAAAACGGCCCCACCACCGCGAACGGACCGATGTAGGCGGGCTGCAGTTTCAGGGCATCGTCATGCAGACAGTCCGGCACCTTGGCCTGATTGAAGGCCGTCGTCATCCTGTCCTGTACCGTCACCGTTGCTGCCCCATAGGCTGCCGCATTGCGCGCCGCCAGCGCCTGCGGGTGAGGGTCTTCCGCCACCGTATCGCGCACTGCCTTGCGTATCAGTTCATCCGATAGCACGGGAGCCGCCTGCAGATCGAGCGCCACATCGCTCACTAGCAGTTCCTGTGGCGCAGCTTGCGCCTTTCCGTGGTTTTGCCCCGCGCCATTCTGCGCATGGGCCGGTGCCGGCTCCGCCAGCACGCTGCTGCCTGCTACGGCCGCCGCCAGCAGCCACACCAGCGGCTTGCGTGCCGCGCGCATGCATCCTGTTTGCCCCATCATGCCTCCCTGTATGGCGCAATCCGCACGGTATTGCGCCCTTCTTCCTTGGCCCGGTACAGCATCTGGTCGGCCTGCAGCAGCCACTCTCTGGGCGAGGTGCGTTTGTCCATCATGGCCACGCCTATCGATACCGTCACGGGGCGCTGCTCAAGCAGCTGGGCCAGCGAGACGGCCACACGCAGATTCTCGGCCAGACGCAGGGCAGCATCCGCCTCGGCACCACTGGCGATGATGGCAAACTCTTCGCCGCCATAGCGGAAGATGCGGTCCGAGGCACGCGTATGCTGGCGCAGCACCGTGCACAGACGTACCAGCACGGTATCGCCCACGGCATGGCCGTATTCGTCATTGATGGATTTGAAGTGGTCCAGATCGAGCAGCAGCAGACAGGAATCCATGTGCGGACGGCGCTCGTCGGCATAGTCGCCCAGCTTGCGGTCCAGCGCACGCCGGTTCAGCACGCCTGTGAGGAAATCGCGTTCCACTTCCGTGTGCAAGGCGCGCGTCTGCAAGCCCGTACGATAGGCAAAAATATACGCAAACAGGTTCACCAGCCCTATCGTCACCACTATGGTCAGCAGGTTCAGCGTGACCAGCAGGCGGCTCAAAATCACCACCAGCACCAGCAGCGCAACCGTATTGATCGCCAGTGCCACGCGTGGACGCAGGATGAAATACGCAGCGATGGTGGTCGGGTAAACCCAGTACACCATGGGCACGCCGCGCAGATACACGGTGGCCAGCATGCCGGCCGAATAGAATAGCGTGACCAGCAAGCTGGCCACGCGGTGTCTGCCGGTACGCAGCACATGCACGATCACGGCTGCAAACACCAGCACCAGCGACATATCCACCGTGGCCGACAGCCAGCTGCCTTCCCACAGCCGGAACAGCGCAAACGGCAGCACACTGGCGATGCTTATCATGCACAGCAACACCAGTATCACTTCTTCCAGACTACGTTTCTTGTCTCCATGCAGCCAGCGCAAAGAGCTGGCTGCCGTTTTTAATTGTTCTACCATCTTCACTTTCTGTTACGTCGTCGGCTCCGCTGCGTGGCCATGGCCTGCCGCTGCCTGTGCCTGTGCCTGCGGATCGACCTTGTGCTGGCCGGACAGGAACAGATACATGGCAGGTACCACGAACAGGGTGAACAGCGTACCGATAGACAGACCGGTAAAGATCACCAGACCCATGGCATGGCGACCTGCGGCACCCGCACCCGAAGCAATTACCAGTGGCACCACGCCGAACACCATCGCCGCCGTCGTCATCAGGATAGGCCGCAGACGCGTAGCTGCCGCTTCCTCGATGGCTTCACGCTTGCTCTTGCCGGCCGCGCGCAGGTGGTTAGCCACTTCCACGATCAGAATACCATGTTTGGATATCAGCCCCATCAGCGTCACCAGCCCCACCTGGGTATAGATGTTGATGGAAGCGAAGCCGAGGAAGATGAAGGTCATGGCGCCGAACAGGGCCATCGGCACCGAGAACAGGATCACCACCGGATCGCGGAAGCTCTCGAACTGGGCGGCCAGCGCGAGGAATACGATGATCACGGCAAACGCCATGGTCACCATGAAGCCGCCCGATTCGCTCACATACTGGCGCGATGCGCCCGAGTAGTCCACCGTGTAACCGGATGGCGCCACTTCTTTGACCGCATTGCGCAGATATTCCAGTATCTCGCCCTGCGAGGCACCGGACACGCCGGAAATGGTCGCCGAATTGAGCTGCTGGAAGCGCGTGACGGATTCCGGCTGCACCGAGTACTTGATGGTGGCCACGGTAGAAGCAGGTATCATGCTGCCGTTCGGCGCCTTGATATAGAAGTTCAGCACATCGTCGGGATTCAGACGGTCTACCTGCTGCACTTGCGGAATCACCTTGTAGGAGCGGCCCGAAATCGAGAAGTAGTTGACATAGCCGCCACCGAGCGCTGCGCCCATGGCATTGCCGAAGTCCTGCTGGGTCAGGCCCAGCGTGGCCAGCTTGTCGCGGTCCACCTCCACGCGTGCCTGCGGTGCATCGATTTTCAGATCGACGTCGGCGAAGTAGAACTTGTTATCCTTCTGCGCCTTGGCCAGCACGGCCTGCGCCACCGTGTTCAGATTCTCGAACGGCTCGGTGGTGGTAATCACGAATTGCACGGGCAGGCCCGAGCTGCCCGGCAGCGGCGGGAACTGGAAGGCCGCCACGCGGCCGCCGGCCACGCCGTTCCACTTGTGCTGCAATTCCTGCTGGATTTCCTGGGCCGAGCGGCTACGCTTTTCCCACGATTTGAACAGCACCCCGCCGAAGCCGGCATTGGTGGTCGGCACACCGGTAATCTGGAACATCTGCTCGTATTCGGGCAGCGCACGCGCGACATCGAAAATCTGCTTGGCATAGGCCTGCATCTGGTCGGAGGTCGCCGTCGGCGCACCCACCACCTGCGACAGCACGATGCCCTGATCTTCTTCCGGCGCCAGTTCCGACTGCGACATCTGGAACATCAGCGCCAGCAGCAGGCTCAGGATCACGCCCATCACGATCAGCACGGGCCAGGTATTGAGCAGGTTGTGCAGCACGCGTAGATAGCCATGGTGCACCTTGTCGAATACGCGGTCGATGGCTTTGACGAACTTGCCTTCATCCTGCTTGGGATCGAAGAAATGGCCGCACATCATCGGCGACAGCGTCAGCGCAACAATGCCCGACACAGCCACGGCACCGGCCAGCGTGAAGGCGAATTCAGTAAACAGCGCGCCCGTCAGGCCGCCCTGGAAGCCGATCGGCACATACACGGCCACCAGCACCACCGTCATGGCCAGAATCGGACTACCCAGTTCGCGCGCCGCGATGATGGCTGCGTCGAACGGTTTCATGCCCTGCTTCATGTGACGGTCGACGTTTTCCACCACGATAATCGCGTCATCCACCACCAGCCCGATGGCCAGCACAATCGCCAGCAGGGTCAGCAGGTTGATCGAATAGCCGAGCAGCAGCATCACGAAGAAAGTACCGATCAGCGACAGCGGCATGGCGATCACGGGCACGATCACGGCGCGCAGGCTGCCGAGGAACAGATAGATCACCACCGTCACGATCAGCAGTGCTTCCACCAGCGTTTTCACCACTTCCTCGATGGAGGTGTTGATGAACTCGGTGGAGTCATAGACGATTTCCCCCGTCAGGCCATTCGGCAACTGTTCCTTGATGGCAGGGAAAGCCTGGCGCACCCGCTTGGCCACGTCGAGAATATTGGCTTCCGGCGCCACCTTGATGCCGATGAACACCGAGCGCACGCCGCTGAAGGCCACGTTGAAGTCATAGTTTTCCGAACCCAGCGTGACGGTGGCAACATCTTCCAGATGGACGATGGCGCCGCCCTCCTGCTTGATGGCCAGCGCCTTGAATTCTTCCACCGTATGCAGATCGGTGCCGGCCGTCAGCGGCACGGTCACCATCTGGCCCTTGGTCGCACCGAGTCCCGTCAGATAGTTATTCTGCGCCAGCGCCGCGCTGACGTCGGCTGCCGTCACGCCATGCGCAGCCATCTTGCCCGCATCGAGCCAGGCGCGCAGCGCGAACTGGCGTGCGCCGAGCAGCTCGGCCGTCTGCACGCCCTGGATGGAATCGAGCTTGGGCTTGACCACGCGCGCCAGAAAGTCCGTCACATTATTGGTCGGCAGCGTATCGCTGTAGAAGCCCATGTACATGGCGTCGGTCGTCTGGCCCATCTGCACCGTCAGCACCGGCTGCTGGGCTTGCTGCGGCAACTGGTTGCGTACCGAGTTCACCTGCGTGGTAATTTCCGTCAGCGCGCGGTTGGAATCATAGTTGAGCCGCAGCGTGGCCGTGATGATGGACACCCCGCTGTTGCTGGACGAAGACAGGTAATCGATACCCTGCGCCTGCGCAATAGCCGATTCCAGCGGCTGGGTGATAAAGCCGGCCACCGTTGCCGCATCGGCACCATAGTAGGTGGTGGAAATCGTCACCACCGCATTCTGGGTTTTCGGATACTGGTTGATCGGCAAGCTGAACAGCGAACGCAGGCCCAGCACGACGATCAGCAGGCTCACCACGCTGGCCAGTACGGGCCGCTTAATGAAGATGTCGGTAAAATTCATGGCGCGGCTTTCCTTAGTGTTCCTGCGGCGTCGGGCTAGGATTGTTGGCCGGTTGCACCTTGTTGTCGATCACGGCAGGCGTGCCATTCTTCAGCTTGAGCTGGCCGCTGGTGACCACCACCTGGCCCGGCTTCAGGCCCGTCAGCACGGCCACCTGATCGCCGCGGGTAGGGCCAGTCGTCACGAATACCTGCTGGGCCACCAGTTGGGCATTGCCCTTGTCATCCTTGGGGCCATCCTTGGCCGTCGACGGTGCCAGCACGAATACGGTAGCGCCATACGGGTTGTAGGTAATCGCCGTCTGCGGCAAGGTCAGGTATTCCTTCTTCTCCCCCTGATCGAGGCTGACATTGGCGAACATGCCGGGCAGTAGCTGGCGTTTGCCATTCGGCACGGTCGCTTCCACCTGCACATTGCGCGTCGCGGCATCGACTTTCGGGCTGATCGACGTCACCTTGCCGGCAAACGTTACGCCGGGATAGGCATCGGCCGTCAGGTTCAGCTTCTGGCCCAGCGACAGGCCGGCCAACTGGCGTTGCGGCACGAAAAAGTCCACATACACGGTATCGATAGTCTGCAGCGTCACCAGCTTGTCACCCGCGTTGAGGAACTGGCCCGGATTGACGGCCGTGATGCCGAGCTTGCCGGCAAACGGCGCACGTATGGTCTTTTTCTCCACCAGCGCCTGCGCCTGCGCCGCCTGTGCCTTGCGGCTCTTCAGGTCGGCCTCGTCGGCATCGAGCTGGGCCTGGCTGATGGCCTGGGCAGCGAACTGCAGCTTGTCGCGCTTGAGCACGGACGCGGACAGTTCGGCCGCTGCCTGCAGGGCCTGCAACTGGGCCACATCGGCTTCCGCATTCAGCGTGAACAGTACCTGACCGGCGCGCACTTCCTCGCCCGAACGGATATGCACCTGCCGCACCATGCCGGCCAGCTCGGTACTCACATCGACACCGCGCACAGGCACCAGCGTGCCCACCGAGTTGATCTGCGGCTGCCATGCGGACAGCTCGGCCTTGATCGCCGTGACCGTCTGGGCACCGGGCTTGGGTGCAGAAGCGATCAGCTTCTGAATCTGCATATATTTGCCGAACGCCAGTACGGCGATCAGCACGACTACGCCGCCTATCATGATGAACATGCGCTTGGTCATGAATCAGTCTCCTGCCTGAAGATCAAAGGAATAGTTGTCCGGCGGCGTAGGCGCCCCCGGCCTGATGGGAATGCGGATTAACGGCCACTGCTGCCATACACGGGCGCGGCCGACACGGTGCTGGCAGCAGCGGCTCCGCCATTGCGGTTCCACCAGCCGCCCCCGAGCGCCTGGAACAGCGCGGCCGTATCGGCATAGCGCGCCGCTTGCGCCTGCACCAGCGCCACATGGGCTTGCTGGTAGCTGCGCTGGGCATCCAGCAGCGCCAGATAGCTGATGCCGCCCAGCTTGTACTGCTGGGTGGCCAGAGCCAGCGCTTCGGCCGCCAGTGCATCGGCTTCTGCCTGCGCTTTCAGCGCAGCAGCATCGCTATCGAGCGCCCGCAAGCTATCGGCCACATCCTGGAACGCGGCCAGCACGGTAGCGCGGTACTGCGCGGCCGCCCCGTCATATGCCGCTTCGGCCGCCCGCTTTTTCGCACTCAGCGCACCGCCGTTAAAGATGGGCGCCGTCAGATTGCTGGCCAGACTCCAGGCCGTGGTTTCCGCATCGAACAGTTTGCCGAAGCTTTGCGCCGACGATCCATAGCTGCCGCTCAGCGTTAGCTGCGGATATTGCGCGGCCGTGGCCACCCCGATCGCAGCGCTGGCAGCATGCAGCAATTCTTCGCTGGCGCGGATATCAGGCCGCTGGCGCACCAGTGCCGACGGCAGCGACACGGGCAGTTGCTGCGGCAAGGTCAGCGATTCCAGCGTGAACTCGGGCAGGCCGCCCTCGCCCGGCAGACGGCCGGCCAGCACGGATAGCTGATGACGACTCTGCGCCAGCGCTTTTTCCAGCGGCGGCACGCTGGCGCGCACCTGGGCCAGCTGGTTGCGCTGACTGAGCAAGGTGGTACGCGGAATCGCGCCCAGCTCGAACTGTTTCTCGATCACGGCCAGTTGCTTGGCCAGCGCATCCTGTACTTCCTGCGTGGCCTTGAGCTGGGCCTGCAGGGATGCGCTGCGTATGGCCGTCGTCACCACATTCGCGCTGAGTGCCAGATAAGTAGCTTCCACCTGGAAGCGCTGATAATCGACCTGGGCCTGCGCGCCTTCCAGCGTACGCCGGCTGGCGCCGAACACATCGGGCGTATAGGCCACGGCCACGGAAGCGTTGTACAGCGTGAACACGCCGGCACCATTGCCGGCACTGGCAGGCGCCAGTTTTTCCCGCGCCACACCGAGCTGGCCATTCACCGAGGGATAGTTGAGGCTGCCGGCCTGCGCCTTGTAGGATTCCTGCGCCTGGCGCAAGCTGGCTTCTGCAGCGGCCATGGAGGGGTTGCCGGCCAGCGCGGCACGCACCAGTTCATCAAGTGCCGGCGAACTGAATAGCTGCCACCACAGGGCCGGCAATTCCTGTCCCGCCACGAACTGCTGGGCCGCGCCGCCTGTGACGCCCGCGGCCGAAGCCGTCTGGGCCGGCAAGGCCGTGGCGGTATAGCTGCTGCCTGCTGCGGCCGGAACTTCCGGCCGTTTGAAATCCGGACCAAGTGCGCATCCGCTCAGCGCTGCCGCGGCCAGTAGCGCCAGCGCTGTCTGCTGCTGTACATATTTTTGTCTCACAGGTGCCCCCACAAAATGGCCGCGCCCCGCCGGCCAGCTAGCTGAACAAATCCTTAGGGGCACATATTCGCATTTTTTGCTGCATTAGTGTGTCTTTTTACAATCAATTCCGCGCCCCATCGCTCTGCTCAGGCGCTGAGCAACTGTAACAGCCGACCGCCCACGGGACTGCCCCAGCCGCTGCCGGCATCCCAGCCCGGCACGGCCGCCATGGCCCCGTTCGTGCCCTGTGCCACATCGCGCGTGGCGCCCTGCCCGCGCAGCGCGCCATACAGCAGCGGATGCAGAAAACCGACCGGATAACCCAGTTGCTGGTTGATACGCGCCAGCAAGCCGGCCCACAGCGGCGCCACAGCGCTGGTGCCGCCCACGATCTGCTCCTGACCATTGACGCGGATGCAATAGCCGCTGGCCGGATCGGCATGCCCCGTCACATCGGGCAGGCCGCGGAAGCTGGCCGCGCCGGCCAGCGTGGACTGATAGCCGGGGCGACTGAAATAGCGGCTGTAGCCGCCGCCCGAAGCCAGTGCCGGACCACCATTCCACACCACTTCGCACAGTTCGCAATCGGGATAGACGGCGAGGCGGGTACCGCCGCAGGCCAGCGCATGGGGGGCCGAGGCGGGAAAGTCCACATGCAGGTCGCCATCGCCCACGCCATCGGTGGCGCCGTTATCGCCGGCTGCGCACAGGATGGTCACGCCCATGCTGGCCGCCAGCCCGAACACCTGCTCGATGGCGCCCATGGCCTGCTCGGTCCAGGCGGATTCGGGTGCGCCCCAGCTAATGGAAATGATGGACGGCTTGTGCACATCGTCGTGCACGGCGGCAGTGACGGCATCGAGAAAGCCGCGCTCGTTGTTGGGGGCAAAATACACGGCGATCTGCGCACCCGGCGCGAGCGCACCGGCAATCTCGATGTCGAGCATCACTTCGATATCGGCACTGGCATCATGGCCGGGCCGGTTGGCGCCGTGATCGATGGCGATGCTGCGCACCCGTGGCGCCTTCAGCCCCAGCGATTTGAAATAGAGGCGCAGATCGGCCGCACGGCTGCCGCCGCCCAGCTCGATCAAGCCTATGCACTGGCCGCTGCCGTCCAGTCCCGGCGGGAACTGGTACATCTGCGCCAGCTGGGGCGGCGTATAGGCTAAGGGTAGCGGCTCTCCGCCCGGATTCTGCGCCGCGCGCTGGCGGAAGCGCGGCGTGGCGATGGGCCGGTCGTCCAGCCCGAACACGCCCTCCACCACATCGGCCAGCTCGGCAGGCACCAGGAGTTCACCCGTGCGGCCGCGGAAGCTGCCATCGCCCGTCTGGTATTGCTGCAACTGGGCGCCGAACAGCTGCGCCATCTGCTGCGCCGTGCCGGACAGCACCACGCGGCGCTGGGCCACGCTGGATGACAGCATGTGCAAGCCCTTGCTGTTGGCAAAATCGCGCACCCGCGCAATGTCGGCCTCGCTGGCGCCATGCGCCTGCGCGCACTGGCTGCGGCTCAGGTACACGCGCTGGCGTGGCAGCTGATCGCCGCGCGCGGCCGCATCGTCGCTGGCATCGCTGACGGCAGCGCGCAGGCGCAGGGTAATCTCCAGCAGCAAAGCACCATCGACCGGGCCCAGCGCGCGCGCGCCGGGCACGGCAGACTGCGCGCTGCCAGGCAGAATACGGGGTAGGCTGATGGTCGGCATGACGGGCTCCTCGAATAGTTAAACCTGCTTAGACCTGCTTAGACCTGCACTCAGGCTATGCCGACGATACTGCGCCGCCGCGCCTGCCGGTTGACGCAGCACAGAGGTGCCGGCGATGGCCGCCGCTGCATGCCGTCTTGCCGGGCCCGCTCTTGATTGTCATCCTGCTGTCACAAGCAGGGACTAACATTTGCGCCACAACGTGATACGCTATGTGCCGCTTTAACTCTAAAACCTACAACCACTGCCCATGATCAAGCAACTGTCCCTGCCCGCCCTCGTCGTCGCCAGCGCCCTGCTGGCACAGCCTCTCGCCATCCACGCTGCCCCTGCCACTACAGCCCATCCCGCCCAGCCCAAGCTGGTAGTGGTGCTGGTGGTTGATGGTCTGCCCAATGAGCAGGTGCTGCGCTACCGCGAGCAGTTCGGCCAGGGCGGCCTGCGCCGCATGCTCGATCAGGGCGCCTCGTTCAACAACGCCCATCAGGCGCACGGCATCACCGTTACCGCCATCGGCCACAGCGCCGTACTGACGGGCGCCTACCCCTATGTGCACGGCATCATCGGCAATAACTGGATCGATCCGCAAACGGGCAAATCGGTCTACTGCACGGAAGACACCAACTACCACTACCTGAACGAAGAAACCAAGCCTAGCGACGGCACGGCGCCGACCCGCCTGAAAGTCGATACGCTGGGCGACCAGCTGCGCTATGCCACGGGCGGCCAGTCCAAGGTGGTGGCCGTGTCGGGCAAGGACCGCGGCGCGATTCTGCTGGCCGGCAAAACCGGTACCGCGTATATGTACATGGACAAGACAGGCAACTTCGCCAGCAGCAGCTACTATATGCAGCAGCATCCGGCCTGGGTGCAGCAGTATCAGGCCGGCAAGCCGCAGGACCGCTACTACGGCAAGACCTGGGCACCGCTGCTGCCAGCCGCCGCCTATGCGGGCGACGCACCGGAAGAACTCAATCAAGTCAAGGCCGGCACGCATAACCGCCTGCCGTTCAGCTACTACAGCGAAAGCGGCAATATCGATGCCGACTACTACAACCTGCTGAAGACTGGCCCGTATCTGGACCAGCTGACGCTGGACTTCGCACGCGCCGCCGTGGAAGGCGAGAATCTGGGCCGCAATCCGGCCGGCGTGCCCGATCTGCTCGGCGTGAGCCTGTCGGCGCACGATTATGTGAACCACGCGTTCGGCCCCGAAAGCAAGCTGTCGCACGACCACCTGCAACGCGTCGACCGCATGCTGGCCGAATTCTTCAACTACCTCGACAAGCGCGTAGGCATGGACAATGTGCTGGTGGTGCTGACGGCCGACCACGGCTTCCCCAACACGCCGGAATTCTCGCGCACCCAGCACATCGAGGCCGAACGCATCGACGGTGGCGCCATGATGAAAGCACTGGACCAGCACCTGAGCGCCAAATTCGGCGGCGCCAAGCTGCTGAGCGCATGGTCGCTGCCCAACATCCACCTCGATTACCAGCAGATCGAAAAAAGCGGCCTGAAACGCGAGGAAGTCGAAACGGCCGCGGCCCGCTTCCTGCTGGCGCAGAAAGGCATCGTCGAAGCCTACACCCGCACCCAACTGGAAAGCGGCGCTGCCAACACCACCCGCATGGCCACGCTGATGCGCCGCGCCTGGAACCGCGAAGCTTCGGGCGACCTGATGGTGGTCGCCAAGCCCTACTGGTACTTCGGCACGGGCAGCAGCGGCACCTCGCACGGCTCGCCTTACGCCTACGACACCAACGTTCCCCTGCTGATCATGGGCAAACGCTGGATTAAAGCAGGCGCGTATGGCCAGTACGCCGAAGTCATGGACATCGCGCCCACGCTGGCCCATCTGCTGCGCGTGCGCCCACCCGCCGGCTCCGAAGGCCGTGTATTGACCGAAATACTACAATCTCAGCAGTGATAAACAGTAATTCAAAAATATTAATTGAATTATCAATAATATAATGATATTTTTTCCTCTCCTACTGATATAAAAAAAGGGGGGGTACATGAAAAAAACTGTATTTACGGTGCTCGCACTGGCTGCAGGCCTGAGCCAGGCGGCGATTTTGCATGACAACGGTCCGGTAGTGAATGCGAGCAATCTGTCCGTGCTGGCAGGCAGTGCTACCACACTAGGCTGGGGAGAACAGGTGGCCTCGGGCAACCGCATGGCCGACGATTTCACCGTCGCTAACGGCAGTGCATGGAACGTTTCCAGCGTGAGCTTTTTCGCTTACCAGACCGGCGCCACGTCCTTCACTTTCACTAACGCCGTGTGGAGCATCGTGGCAGGCAATGATGTGAATACGGGCAGCGTGGTCGCTTCTGGCACCACGAGCGTCGGCAATGGCGGCCAGGTCGGCTACCGGGTTACAGCCTCCACGCTCACCAACACTCTACGCCCTATCTACCAGCTTGAAGCGGACATCCCCGACGTGACACTCGCGAGCGGCCATTACTGGCTGACCTGGAGCATAGGCGGCACGCTCGCTTCCGGTCCATGGCAGCCTCCCACGGCGGATGCACGCACCGGCAATGCCATGCAGGCGACTGCCGGTGGAGCTTTTGCCACCGTGATCGATAGTGGCAGCAATCTATCGGCCGAGATGCCTTTCCTGATCAATGGGACGGTGGCCGCAGTGCCGGAACCTGAAACCTACGCCATGCTGCTGGGTGGTCTGGGCCTGATCGGTCTGGCACGCCGTCGCGTACGCAGCAAATAAACTCAGCCTGATAGCCATCAGCAACTACTTGCTGATGGCTAGTGAGCGATTAGTTTGTATTTTATTGTATCAGCCAGTTAATCTTGGAAAGATTGCTATACACTAGCTTTTTTTCTTTGGGTAAACATAGGAAATACAAACTATGCGCAAGACTTTTGGCTATCTGGCCCTGTGCCTGACGGTGTCCGCCTATGCGGCCGAACCCTTCGACGACAAATTCCGTCAGCTCGACGAAGTCCTCCCCACCCCGAATACCTACCGCACGGCTTCCGGTGCGCCCGGTGCCGCCTACTGGCAGCAGCGGGCCGACTACACCATCCGTGCCACACTGGACGAAAGCAAGCGCGCCATCAGCGGCAGCGAGCAGATCCGCTATCACAATAATTCGCCCGACACCCTGCACTACCTGTGGGTGCAGCTGGACCAGAACATCTACAAAAAAGATTCCGACGCACGCAAGATGCTGACCCAGCCTTCGCGTGAAGCCTGGGCCAAAGGCCGCACGGCCGAAGATGGCTTCAAGTTCGAAGGCATGCGCAGCATCCTGGCCGGTATCGATTTCGACGGCGGCTTCAATATCAAGGCCGTTACGGCCGGCGGCCAGCCGCTGAAATACGTGATCAACCGCACCATGATGCGCATCGACCTGCCCACCCCGCTCAAGCCGGGCCAGAGCTATGCCTTCAATATCGACTGGTCCTACAACATCAACGAACAGAAGGTGCTGGGCGGCCGTTCAGGCTACGAGCACTTCGAGGAAGACAAGAACGACCTGTTCGAAATCGCCCAGTGGTTCCCGCGCATGGCCGCCTACTACGACGTGATGGGCTGGCAGCACAAGCAATTCCTCGGTTCGGGCGAATTCACGCTGGAATTCGGCGACTATGATGTGCAGTTAACGGTACCGGCCGACCACGTGGTGGCGGCTACGGGTGAACTGCAGAATGTGGGCGAAGTGCTGACGGCAGCCCAGCGCGAGCGCTTCAACAAGGCCCGTACGGCCAGCGCGCCGGTCGTCATCGTGACGCAGGAAGAAGCGGAAAAAGCCGAGAAGTCGGTCAGCAAAGCGTCCAAGACCTGGCACTTCAAGGCCGCCAATGTGCGCGACTTTGCCTGGGCTTCCAGCCGCAAATTCATCTGGGATGCACAGGGCTACAAAAAAGATGGCAGCAACCTCATGGCCATGTCCTACTATCCGAAGGAAGGCAATCCGCTGTGGGGCAAGTACAGCACCCAGGCCATCATCCACACCATCGAGCAGTACAACAAGTTCAGCTTCGACTATCCGTATCCGACCGCGATTTCCGTCAACGGCCCTGTGGGCGGCATGGAATACCCTATGATTTCCTTCAACGGCCCGCGCCCGAGCAAGGACAAGAAGACGGGCGAGCTGACCTGGTCGCAGCAGACCAAATACGGTCTGATCGGCGTGATCATCCACGAGGTAGGCCACAACTACTACCCGATGATCATCAACTCGGACGAGCGCCAGTGGACCTGGATGGATGAAGGCCTCAACACCTTCGTGCAGTATCTGGCCGAGCAGGCATGGGAAGACAACTACCCGTCGCGCCGTGGCGAACCGCGCAACATCGTCGACTACATGCGCAGCCAGAATCAGGTGCCCATCATGACCAATTCCGAATCGCTGCTGCAATTCGGTAACAACGCCTATGCCAAACCGGCTACGGGCCTGAACATCCTGCGCGAAACCATCCTGGGCCGCGAACTGTTCGACCACGCGTTCAAGGAGTACGCGCGCCGCTGGAAGTTCAAGCGCCCTACTCCGGCCGACTTCTTCCGCACCATGGAAGATGCGTCCGGCACGGACCTCGACTGGTTCTGGCGCGGCTGGTTCTACACCACTGATC
Organism: Pseudoduganella danionis; assembly: GCF_009720775.1. Taxonomy (GTDB): domain Bacteria; phylum Pseudomonadota; class Gammaproteobacteria; order Burkholderiales; family Burkholderiaceae_D; genus Rugamonas; species Rugamonas danionis. Next base: position 395,347 of record NZ_WNKW01000003.1, on the reverse strand, counting down.
CGGTCGATATCAGCATCGACGGCATCAGCGAATACGGCGTGAGCACCAAGGATCCGGAAAAAGAGAAAGCCTGGAAGAAGGCCCAGAAAGACGCCCAGCCTATCTCCGTTTCCGAACAGCGCAACAAGGAGCTGCCCAAGCGTCTGGACAGCCATCCGGAACTGAAGGACTTCTACAACGACCATGACGAATTCACCGTCACCAACAAGGACCGCAATACCTATGCGGAGGCGGTCGAGAAGCTCGAGCCTTGGGAAAAAGCGCTGCTGGATCAGGGCAAGCACCTGTATCTGGTGGACTTCTCCAACCTCGGTGGTCTGGTCATGCCGCTGATCCTGGAAATCGAACTGAAGAGCGGCAAGAAATACGTCGAGCGCATTCCGGCCGAAGTCTGGCGCTACTCGCCCAAGAAGATCACCAAGCTGATCGTCACGGACGAGCCCATGGTAGGCCTGACCCAGGACCCTTACTGGGAAACGGCCGACATCGACACCAGCAACAATAGCTGGCCGCGTAAAGTGACCCAGTCGCGCGTGGAACTGTTCAAGACCGAGCGTGACCGCAACAACCTGATGCGCGACTTCAATACCCCGCTCAAGTCCAAGGACAGCAAAGACGGCAAAGACAGCAAGGAAGCTGCCAGCGAATGAAGCGGCGTCTACCGGCTCTGAGCCTGCTGGCCAGCACCCTGTTGCTGGCTGGCGGCCTGCTGGCTGCGGGCAGCGCGGCGGCCCACAATTTCCACATGGGGCTGGCCGACATCAGTTATAACGCCCGCAGCGGCAACACCGAGATCGTGCACACTTACACGGCGCACGATCTGGTCACCCTGCTCACCGATCTGTATGGCCGCAATCTCGATCTGGGCCAGCCTGACAGCGAAGCGGCCATCCGCAAATATGTCGAGCGCCAGTTCTATCTGGAAGATGCGGGCGGCCGGCGCCTGCCGCTAGAATGGCTGGGCGTGAAGGCCGATGCCGATAGCGTCACCATCTATCAGGAAATCGCCGGCCGCAAGCTGGCGCCGGCCACCCGCATCCACAACACTGTGCTGATCGACTTCCAGCCGGCGCAGAAAAATACCGTCAATGTACAGACCGATGGCCCCGTCCAGACGCTTATCTTCGACCAGCAGCACGTTAAGCTGGAAGTCCGCTAGTCCGGCCACGCTGGCCATCGCCGTCGCCCTTACACTGAGCAGCACGGCGCAGGCCGACGATCTGGTGATGCAGCGCGTGCTCGTCGATGGCAGCCGCAGCAACCCGCTCGGCGTGGCCGATGCAGCCAGCATGGGCAGCATAGGCCAGCAGGAACTGGCCCAGCGCAGCGTGTATCGCGCAGCCGAAATGCTGGAAGCCACGCCGGGCCTGATCGTCAGCCAGCATAGCGGCGAAGGCAAGGCCAACCAGTTCTATCTGCGCGGCTTCAACCTCGATCACGGTACCGACCTGCGCACCACGGTAGACGATATGCCCGTCAACCAGCGCAGCCACGCCCACGGTCAGGGCTGGACCGATCTGAATTTCCTGATCCCCGAATTGGCCGTGCGGCTGGACTACAAAAAAGGCCCGTATTCGGCGACCGAAGGCGACTTCGCTTCGGCCGGCGCCGTCTCCGTCGTGTATGCCAGCCGCCTGCTGCAAGGCGTGGCCAGTGTCACGGGCGGGCAGACTGGCTATGCGCGCACGCTGCTGGCCGACTCCGTCGATATCGAACGCGGCGCCACTCAGGGCAGCCTGCTGTACGCGCTGGAACTGCAGCACAACGATGGCCCCTACACGCGTCCGGACGACTACCAGAAACTCAACGCCGTGCTGCGCTACAGCGAAGGCTATGCCAGCAATGGCTTCCATGCGGGCCTGATGCTGTACCGCGGCAACTGGAACGCCACCGACCAGATACCGCTGCGCGCCGTGCAAGCGGGTACGCTGAGCCGTTACGATGGTATAGACCAGAGCGACGGCGGCAGCGCGCACCGCTACAGCCTGTCCGGCGGCTGGCGCCGCAGCAGCGACGATAGCGCCAGCAGCGTCAGCGCCTACCTGATCGCCAGCCAGCTCGCGCTGTATTCCAACTTCACTTATTTCATGGAAGACCCGCAGCACGGCGACCAGTTCGCCCAGCCCGATAAACGGGTGACCAGCGGCCTGCAGGCCAGCCAGAGCTGGCACCGGCACAGCGACAACGGTGACGCCAGCAGCACCATCACGCTAGGCCTGCAACTACAGAACGACAATATCTACAACGCCCTGCTGCGCACGCAGGCGCGCCAGACGCTGGCCGTGACACGGCAGGATCACATCGTCGAATCCAGCGCCGGCCTGTATCTGCAGCAGTTGACACGCTGGAGCGACAGCCTGCGCAGCACAGCCGGTGCACGCTTCGATTACTACCGTTATGATGTCCGCAGCGACCGCGCCGCCAATAGCGGCAAGGCCGACGACCATCTGCTGAGCCCCAGTGTGAATCTGGTCTACAGCCCGTGGCAGCAAAGCGAGTTCTACGCCAATGCCGGCAACGGCTTCCACAGCAACGATGCGCGCGGCACCACGCTGCACGTCGATCCGGCCAGTGGCGAGCAGGCCGATCGCGTCACGCCGCTGGTGCGCTCGCGCGGACTGGAACTGGGCGCACGCAGCAACTGGCTGCCCGGCCTGCAAAGCGTGGTATCGCTGTACCGGCTGGACTTCGATTCGGAACTGAGCTTCGTCGGCGATGCCGGCACTACCGAGGCGGGGCCGCCGAGCCGCCGCTATGGCATCGAACTGTCGCACTATTACAAACCGTTGCGCTGGCTCTCGATCGACCTCGATCTGGCGTATGCACGGGCGCGCTCGCGCGGCGTGGCCGCGCCGGACGACCGCATCGCCGGCGCCATCGAAGGCACGGGGCAACTGGCCATCAGCGTGGATAATGGCGGGCCGTATTCGGCCGCGCTCAAGCTGCGCTACTTCGGCCCGCGCCCGCTGACCGAAGATAACAGCGTGCGCTCGCGCAGCAGCATGACGCTCAATGGCCGTCTGGGCTGGAAGCTGGGCAAGCAGCTACATTTGGCACTGGAAGCCTACAATCTGACCAACCGGCGCGATTCCGCCATCGACTACTACTATGCTTCACGCCTGCAGGGCGAAGCGCAGGCCGTCAGCGATGTGCATTTCCATCCCATCGAAGCACGCTCGCTGCGCGCCACCCTGAGCCGGCGCTTCTAAGCCAGTTTAGCTGGCGACGTAGCAGCTGCCGGCGCGCCTTTCCACGGCGCTGCGGTCCAGCACCACCACCGTGCCGCGCCGGTATTCGATCAGGCCATCATCCTGCAATTTGCCGGCGCAACCCGTGATGCTTTCGCGCCGCACGCCGAGCAGGCTGGCGATCATTTCCTGCGTCACTTTGAGTTCGTTGGAGATCGAGCGGTCGAGCCGGTCCAGCAGCCAGCGGCACAAACGCTGTTCTATGCTGCCGTGGCGTACGCCCGCCACCGTCTGCGCCAACTGGGCAAACAGGGCGCTGGCATGGCGCATCAGTTGCTGCGCCAGTGCGCCGCCATCGAAGAAGGCCGTGCGCAGCACGGCGGCGCGGATGCGGTAGCCGTAGCCGGCCGTCTGCACCACGGCCGTACAGTTGGCGCATTCACCCTCGTACATCGACACGCCCACCACGCCTTCGCGCCCCACCACGGCGATCTCGCTGGCGCCGCCATCTTCCGTCACGTATTGCAGCGAGACGATGGCATTGGTAGGAAAGTAGGCACTGTCGAGTTCCTGCCCCACATCGAACAGGTGTTTACCCGCCGCCAGCGGCATCAGTTCCAGATGAGAGAACAGCGCGATCAGCTCTTCGCGCGACAGTGCGCGCAGTAATTCGTTTTGCTGGGCACCCAGCAGGCTGATGGTGCCAGTGGCGGAACCGGTGTGTGCAATCATGGCGGACCTCTTTGTGCGTTGCCGGTCTATGCGACCTGATGAACACAACTATAGCCACGCCTTGTGCCTCAGCTTATAGGCGCACAACACAGTGCTATGTAGGCGAGGAACATAAGGCCATGTGGTCCCTGTCCTACAGCGCTGGGGCCAGCGCCACCCCGGCTAGACCTTGTATTTGTAGCGCGAGGCAGTTTCCAGCAGGCGATCATCACGCCCGCGCAGACGGCCCGGATTACGCCGGTGTTCCGGCTCCGTCAACACCCGTTCGATCACATTGGCAGGCACGCCGCGCGTGCGCAAATAGGCGGCAGCACTATCGACGCCCTGCCGGTCCGCAACTTCGATACCGGCTTCGACGATTTCTGCGCCCGCATCATCGGGCCGGAAAGTGTGCTTGGTAGACATCGTGAACTCCATAAGTTCTACACGTCTCCTGATTGTAGACGGCCACGCGCGCGCTGCAAGGTGAGAATACAGGCTGCTCGCGCTACAACTAGCGCTCGGGCAATTGCTGCTTCAGGAAGGCAATAGTCGCATCCACCGAAGGCTGCAACCACGGATCAAACATCCAGAACGAATGCGGCGTTTCCGGCAGCACCAGCATGGCGCTGGCCACGCCCACCTGCTGCATGCGCGCCATCATGTCCTCGCGTCCCACGGAAAAACGCGCTTTGCTGCTGCCGATGAACAGGATGGGCGGCATGCCGGCCCGCACATATTGCACGGGCGAAGCCGCGCGCCAGCGCGCCGTCTGCTCGGCATAGCGGCCGCCGAACCACGCGCCGGCCGCCGAAGGCTGCTTGGCCGGATCATCTTCATATTGCAGCGCAGCCGGCGCCGTGAAGTCGGACAGGCCATCGATATTGATAATCGCCTGCACGGCGCTGGATACTTGGCTGTCCGCAGCGCCTGGGTCAAAGGCCGGCAGATGGCCCGTCACGCCGGCCAGACTGGCGATCTGCCCACCCGCCGAACCGCCGGCCAATGCAAAGCGCTGCCCGTCGAGCTGATAGTCGGCAGCATGGCTGCGCAGCCAGCGCACGGCAGCGCGCACATCATGAATGGCGGCCGGATAGCCGGCCTCGCCCGACAGCCGGTAACTGATGGTTGCCGCAGCCCAGCCCTGCTGCGCCAGCCGTACAGCCATGGGCGCAAACTCCGCGCGGAAGCCGGAACGCCAGCCGCCGCCATGCACCAGTACAACGAGGGGATGGGGTCCCGCTTTGCTCGGCAGATACAGATCGAGCTGCAGACAGCGACTGCCATACTGCACGTAAGTCAGGCTGTCCAGCCTGCGCACGCCCTGCGGCAGCTCTGCACTGGCGACGCGGATAAACGGGTAATCCTTGTGCAGTTTGGCGTAGGTGTGCGCCGCATCATAGCTATTGGCCGGATCGGCCGCAGGCGCCACACAGGCGGGCGCGGAAGGTGTCGCCGACGCAACACCGGCCAGCCCGGCCAGCCACACAAAATTCAAGCGCCAGATTGCACGATGCCAGCCTGCCAGAACCATGGAAAACCCCGTAAAAATCAGGGCTGCCAGTATGCCATATGCCCTGAACGAAGACTGGGAATTTTGATCCAGATCAATCAAATAATGCCTTGAAATCCCTAGGATGACCGTATAGCACAACACAGGAGGCCTCAATGTCGTACAAGACCATACTCGTTCACGTCGATCAGTCCCGCCATGCAGAAAAACGTATCGCCCTTGCCGCAGAAGTGGCGCGCACCTTCGATGCCCATCTGGTAGGCGCAGCGGCTAGTGGTTTCACGCGCGAGTTCTATCGTAATAGCAGCGTCATGTACGCAGGCCCGATCCCTCTGCCGGAACTCGATGTGCTGACCAAGGCTGCCCAGCAGGCGCTGGAAGGCTTCGAACAGCAGACGCAGGCTGCCGGCGTCAGTTCCTACGAGCGCCGCATCAGCGACGACGAGACGGAAGTCACGCTGCTGCAGCAGGCCCGTTATGCCGATCTGGTGGTCTTGAGCCAGACCGATCCGGCCGATGATGCCGCCAAGCTGCTGCGCGGCCTGCCGGAAAGCATCACCCTGAATAGCGGCCGCCCTGTGTTGCTGGTGCCGTATGCCGGTGAATTCAGCAATATCGGCCAACGCGCGCTGGTGGCATGGGATGGCAGCCGCGCCGCCACCCGTGCCATTACTGACGCCCTGCCCCTGCTGCGCCGCAGCACTGCCGTGACGCTGGTGGTCTACAACGCCGACCAGCAGGCTGGCGTGCATGGCGAACAGCCGGGGGCCGATATGGCATTGTATCTGGCCCGCCATGGCGTGAAGATCGAAGTCATGTCGCAGAAAACCCCGCCCGGTCTGGATGTGGGCAATGCGCTGCTGTCGCTCGCGGCCGATCTCGGCAGCGATCTGATCGTGATGGGCGGCTACGGCCATATGCGCTGGCGCGAAATGATCATGGGCGGCGTTACCCGCACGCTGCTGCAGACCATGACCGTTCCTATCCTGATGTCGCACTGAGGTCCCGTATGAGCTATCGCACCATCCTGCTGCATGCCGATATGGCGCACCACGCAGCAGCACGTTATGCGCTGGGCTGCCGGCTGGCAGCCCTGTTCGATGCCCACCTGATAGGCGCTGCTGCCACCGGCATTTCGCGCTTTGCGCCGGTAGCCGTGGCCGCCGGCATCTGGCCGCTGACGGCCGAGCACATGACGCAGATGAGCGATAGCGCCAGCAAGGCGCTGGAAAACTGCGCCATCAGCGCCACCACGCATGCGGTGAATTCCTACGAAAGCCGGCTGCTCAGCGATGATGCGGCCAGCGCCCTGCTGCTGCAATCGAGCTGCGCCGACTTGCTGGTGCTGAGTCAGGATGACGGTAACGAAACGCTGGCCGACCGCGCCAGTGCGCTGGTGCCATCGCTGCTGCTGCACGGTGCACGGCCCATCCTCGTAGTGCCCAAGGTGAGCCGCGTACCGCTAGACGCCAAACCCTGCCAGCATCCGCTGCTGGCCTGGGATGGCAGCAACCACAGCGCGCGTGCCCTGCTCGATGCAGTGCCGCTGCTCAAACTGGCGCACAAAGTCACGCTGCTGGTGCTGAACGCCGGCCAGCATGCAGGCCAGCACAGCCAGCAGGCCGGTGCCGATATGTCCCTGTTCCTGGCCCGCCATGGCGTGCCAGTAGAGCTGATCAGCGACAGCACCGAGCTGCCCGTGGCCGAAGCCATACTGGGACAGGCCCGCGCGCTCGGCAACGATCTGCTGGTGATGGGCGGCTACGGCCACACCCGCTGGAGCGAGGCCGTGCTGGGCGGCGTCACCAGCACCATCCTCGATACCATGGATCTCCCCGTGCTGGTGGCCCACTAGGGCGCCGCTCAGAACTTCAGATGCAGGCTGGCGCGGATCGCACGTGGCGAACCAGGTGTGATGTTGTTGTCGCCATTGGCCGCTGCATAGTAGCGACGATCCATCAGATTCTCGATATTCAGCTGCGCCGTGCAGCCGCCATGGATGGTGTAGTACAGCGCCGCATCGATGCGGGTATAGCCGGGCAGCACCACCGCATTGCTGGTCGAGGCATACATATCGGTTCTATGGATCAGCCCCAGCCCCGCACCGAGTTTGTCATTCAGATCGTAGCGGTTCCACAGCGACAGAGTCTGGCGCGGCACCGCATTGACGGTGGCGCCATTCAGCGCCGTGGCCGATACATTGGTCAGCAGCTTGGCATCCTGATAGGCATACGCACCCTGCACCTGCCATGCCGCGCTCAGCTTGCCGCTGACGGACAGTTCCAGCCCGTTGGTGCGCTGCCCGTCCACGAGCTGGTCGACGATGCCCGTGGCCGGATTAGCCACTGCCACATTGTTGCGGTTTAGCCGGTACAGCGCCAGTGTGGCCAGCAGATCAGGGCTGTACTGCAGCTTGGCGCCCGCTTCGTAGTTGGTGAATTTTTCCGGCTTCAGACTCTGGTTCACTACGGTCAGGCTACTTAACTGGTCGCCGCCACGCGGCACGCTGGCCACGCTGTAATTGGCATACAGCGAGAGCAGATCCAGCGGCTTGTACACCAACCCCAAGCGGGGCGACAGCAGATTGTCGCGGCTGGACAGATCGGCCGCAGCCGGCAGCAAGGCGCGTACGCCCGCCGCTACATTGTTGTGGTAGTCGAGCCGGAATGCGTCATAACGCAGGCCCGCCACCAGTTGCCATTGCGGATTGAAGCTGATCTGATCCTGCAGGTACAGTGCTGCCACGCTGGCTTTGCTGCGGCCATCGCGGTCCGAATTACTCCCGCCCAGCACATAGTTGACCGGCAGTGCCGCATCGGCCTGCGCCAGCGGCACGCTGATGCTGCTGGCCTGATTCGCGAACAGGCCGGTCTGGCGCAGATAGTCGGTCTTTTGCTGGCCCAGCTCCATGCCCGCCAGCAGTTGGTGGCTGATGCTACCCTGCTGCACCAGCATGGTCAGATCAGTCTGATTGAACAGGTTTTTACGCCACTGGTGATTGTTGTAGGCACTCAGCGTGACACGGCTGGTGGCTGCATTCACGGCGCCGGGCGAGATGTTCTGATACAGCTTGTCGTAGCTGGTGTAGCGCGTCTTGTTGGACAACTGCAGGCCATTCGCGAAGCGGTGTTCGATCTGGCCGCTGACGGTATCGGCCAGCACCCGCGCCGGACGGGTTTCGGGGTCAGGATTGCCGAAGAAGGCATCGACCGGCACATCCAGCGGTCGCCCGTTCAGCGCAGGCACGCCGCGATCGGCCGTGCGGTAATCCTCGAAATGCTCGTAGCCCAGCACCACGCTGGTAGCCTTGTCGGCACGGATGGCGAGCGTAGGATTGATGCCCTTGCGCTGCAGGCTGTAGGCACGCTGGTAGCCGCCCGAATCCTCTGCCAGCGCGGCCACGCGCACGGCCAGCGCCTCATTGATGGCCTGACCAAGATCGGCCGTCATGCGACGCTTGCGGTTGTTCCCAGCCGTCAGATCGAGCGCGCGTATGGTGCTGAAGTTAGCCTGCTTGCTGACGCGGTTGATCACGCCACCGGAGCCGCCACGGCCGAACAGCATCGCGTTCGGCCCCGTCAGCGCATCGACCTGCTCGACGTTGTACAGATCACGGTAATACTCGGCATCGTCACGCACGCCATCCATGTAGAAATCGCCGGAAGCGCTGGTGCTGCCACGGAACACGGGCGCATCGCGGTTGCCCTCGCCGCTGGTCATGCCTATGCCGGGCACATAGCGCACCACATCGGCCATGCTCTGCATGGACTGGTCACGTATCAGCGCTTCGCTGATCACCGTGACCGCCTGCGGCAGATCGACCAGCGCCGTATCCGTCTTGGTGGCAGTACTGACGGCCTTCGTCAGATAGCCCTGCGCGTCCGCCGTGGCATTGACATTGATGGTAGGCAGACTGACGGGTTCCGTCCCGGCCGCAGCATTAAAGGCCAGCGACATCAGCACAACCAGCAAGGTGGGACGGGGAAGACGGCAAGAATTCATGGCTAACTCCGAAACTTAAAAGATAATGAGAGTCATTATCATTTGGAGCTTGAGCACGCCGCAAATATGCTGCGGTTTTTCATGATCTATCTTAAAAATCACCCCACGCTAGCGTGCAGGCCGAGCTGTTTGTGTACGCAGATACAGGTAGAGCGGCAAAGCCAGCGAAACACCCACCAGCAACAGGCTGGCGACAGCCCACCACACGCCGCGCACTGCCTGCTGGCGCTGCTCGTGCCACATGAACGCCAGCAGCGCCAGCGCGGAAACCAGTACATCGGCCCAGGCAAAGGCAGCGACGGGCTGCTCCAGTATCTGTGCCAGCAGCAGGTGCAGCGCGAGACCATGGCTGGCCAGCCAGGGCATGAATGCTGCCAGCGGCAATACGCTGCCCAGCAGGCAAAGTAGCAGATACAGTCGGTGCAAAATTTTCTCCCTCGATGGATGGCGGATATGCGCGAGCCTCAGGCTTAAATGTGGCATATTTTGCATCATTTTGGGCAAAAAAAACGACCGCATCATGCCTCCCCTGCCAGTGAGGCGCGATGCGGTCAAAGACTGTGTTTATTTGTGGCTGGCTTCGATACGCTCGCGCATGGCCGGCGTCAGATAGACCTGACGCTGGTTATCCACCAGCAGCACCTCCTTGAGTCCCAGCTGCCCCGCCATCGCTTCCCAGCCTGCTGCGCCGGTAATGAACAGCGGCTTGGAATTGCCGTCCGAGCGCAGGCCAGGCGCACTGCCACCACTGGCGATGATGGTGACGGAAGCCACCAGATCGATGGGGTAGCCGGTGCGCGGATCGATGATGTGCGGACGGCGTTTGCCATCCTTCATGAAGTAGCGTTCGTAATCGCCGCTGGTGCCTATGGCTTCATTGTCATTGAGCGCCACGCTGGTCAGCGTGCCGCTGCTGCGCGGATCACGTATGCCTACCTGCCAGGCATGGTCGCCGGGCCGGCCTATGGCCAGCACATTGCCGCCGATATTGATCAGGGCCGCCTTGACATGGCCTTCGCGCAGGATGGCCGCGGCGCGGTCCAGCGCATAGCCTTTGGCATAGCCGCCCAGATCGATCATCACGGCGCGATTCACGCTGCTGATGGTATTGCCCTTGTAGCGCAGATTGGTCAGGCTGGGATGCGCATCCACCCAGCGGCGGATTTCTTCTGCATCGGGCTGCTGTGCCTCGATGGCGCTGCTCTGGAAGCCCCACAGGCGAATCAGATGGCCTATGGTGGGATTGAATAATTCGCCGGAACGCACCGACAACTGGGTGGCCGATTTGAGCAGGCTGACCATTTCAGCGTCGGCTACAAATGGCTCGCCACGCGCAATGGCATCGTTCAGGCCCGTCAGCATGCTGGGTTCCCACGCATGGTATTTGTGGTGCAGCCGGTCGAATTCGGCCAGCACCTGAGCGCTGAGCAGATCGGCACGCTGCTGCGAACCACCGTAGATGGTCACGGCCACCGTGGTGCCGAACACATGGCCCGTGGTCTTGTATGTGCTCTCGCTACTGCTGCATGCTGCCAGCAGGCCCGCCAGCATCGCTATGACTGGCAGCATGCGCAGCCAGCGCCATCGCATCCGGTTCAGCCTCACCCTGTCCATCAACTTTCTCCTGAAACCTGTGGCCGCCGCAGCGGGCGGCCGCTTACCGCTTATTTGCTCTTGCTGACCATGAAGTCGATGGCTGCTTTCATTTCATCGTCCTTCAGGCCGGGATTACCACCACGTGGCGGCATCATCTTGAAGCCCTTGATGGCGTTACCGTACACGGTCGCCATGCCTTGCGCCACGCGTGGTTTCCAGGCAGCAGCATCACCGACTTTCGGTGCGCCCATCACGCCCGTGCCGTGGCAGGCCATGCAGGTAGCCTGATAAATTTTTTCGCCATTGGCAGCAGGTGCTGCGCTGGCAGTGGCGGTAGCGAAGACCGCCGGCAGCAAGGCTGCCAGTAGAATGGTGTGTTTCATGTGTACTCTCTCTGATGTCGAAATTGGCCAGCGCCGTGCTGCGGCACTGGTACTGCTACGGGCCGTTGCCAGCCCGGATACGTTGCCGGCTGTGCCGCGTTCTGCTAGTGGCCCATGCCATTGTCATGCATGCTGTCGGCCGAGCGGTTCAGCATGGCCGTGGTGATCTGCTCGAAGCGCAGCACCTTGCCGCCCGCTTTCTGCACCAGCGCTTCAGCGTCGGCCTGCACGGCGAACGGCACGATGGTCGGGCCCATCGAACCCTGGGCGCTGCTGCCCACCACGTACACGGCATCGCGGGCGGCGATCCAGTTGCCGCGTGGGTGCTGCCAGTCAGCCTTGCCCATGTCCTGCACGTAGTAGCCGCTGACGGCGCGGCGCTGTTCCGGTGCCAGCATGGCACCCAGCAGTTCCATCACGTCGCAGAAGTATTCGGTCTGGTTATCGGCATAGCGCACCTGTGCCTTGGCACCGGGGAAATCGCGCAGCAGCATGCCATCAAGTGCGCACGCAGCCTGATCGTCCGGTTCCAGCGCCTGCAGCGGTGCGGTGGTACGCGAGCAGGCCGCCAGCAGCACGGCAGCCAGCAGCATAGGCCAGCGCGCACGGCGCTTAGCGGTAAGGGAAACGGGGTGCATCATGAAAATCTCCTGTGAGCGAAATAGAATGGCAGCAGCATCCAGCCCAGCATCACGGCCACCAGCACGCCCGGATGGGTCCATGCAGAAGGCATGACAGTGGCCAGGCCATACATGCCCTGTGCCTGATCGGAGCTGAACACGTTCAGCAAGCGGAATACATCGGCCGGATTGAGCATCAGCAGTGCCGCGAACACGCCGCTGCTGATGCCGCCCTGACTGGCGACCAGTGCGCCCATCAGCAGCAGATCGAATACCAGCACGAAGAAGAACCACAGCGCCAGTGCCGTGCCGCTGGCACGCACGCGGTCGCGCGCCCACACGGAGATCAGCATGGCGATGCTGAGGAAGGCCAGGCCCATCAGCACGGCGCTGCCGACAAAGCCCGCATAGCGCCAGCCTTCGGCCACGCTCAGTTCGGAGAACAGCGGCAGCAGGCCGGCACCGAAACCGATGGCGGTCGCGCTGGTCAGCGCCGCAGCCAGGCCCAGATATTTACCGAGCAGGACTTCGAGCCGCGAGATGGGCATGGTCAGCAGCAGTTCCAGCGCCCCCCGCTCACGCTCGCCGACAATGGTGTCGTAGCCGAGAATCAGCGCGATCAGCGGCACCAGATAGATGACCAGGCTGGCCAGACTGGCGATGGTGGCTTCGATGCCATGGAAACCCACCTGCCCCTGCTGGGCTGCGCCGAAATACGCAATGGCCAGCGCAAACACGGCAAACACCAGCGCCACAGCCAGCACCCAGCGGTTACGCAGACGGTCGCGCCACTCTTTGCTGGCGATCACCGCCACCTGACGCCATTCAATGGACATGTGCATATGCCGCTCCATAACCGAGAAATACCTGTTCCAGTGTTGATTCGTGGACTGCCACATCGCTGGCCACGGGCAGCAAGGCCGTCAGCACGGCCATCTTGTCGGCCGGTGCGCAGCGCACGCTCAGGCGCTCGGCCTGGGTGCTGACATTCAGTGCCTCGCTGCTGCCGGCCTGCACAGCCGCCAGTGCTGCCAGCGCCAGCGGCTGCTGTAGCGGTGTGACGCTGGCCACCACCGTCAGCGGCAAGGCCATGCCCTGCCGCAGTTCGGCCAGCGTGCCCTGCGCGGCCACGCGGCCACCGTGCATGATCAGCAGATGATCGACGCGTTCCTGTATCTCGGCCAGGATGTGCGAAGTGATAACTATGGTGGCACCGCGCGCGCGCACGCTGTCGAGAATCGCGTAGAAGTCTGCGATGCCCTGCGGGTCCAGCCCGTTAGTGGGTTCGTCGAGGAAAATCAGTTGCGGCTCGCCCAGCAGCGCCTGGGCCAGACCAAGGCGCTGGCGCATTCCCTTGGAATAGGTCTGCACATGGCGACCGGCGGCGGCCGTCAGCCCCACCAGATCCAGCAGATCTGCGCAGGCGCTACGCGGCACCTGCTTCAGATCGGCGAACAGTTGCAGCACTTCGGCGCCGCTCAGATTATCGTAGGTGACAAAATTCTCGGGCAGGTAGCCGATCTGGCGCCGGGTCTGGCGGAATGCGGCGGCACCGGTATCCTGGCCCAGCACTTTCAGGCTGCCGCTGGCGGGTGTGAGTAAGCCCAGCATCAGCTTGAACAGTGTGCTCTTGCCCGCGCCGTTATGGCCGATCAGGCCGAACATTTCGCCGCGGCCGATGTCGAAGCTGACATCCTGCAAAGCCGTAAAGGCGCCAAACTGATGGCTGACGCCACGCAGGCTGATGGCGCTCATGGCAGTTTCAGCGTGGAGTGATTTCATTCCATTTCTTCCAGTTCTGGTTATAAGGCTGCATGCGCGGGTGGCGGTCGATCACGCTCGGTGCGCGCAGCAGGGGGAACTGGCGCGCCACAAAGCGCAGCGTGCGCAGCGATGGGCTGGCCGCCAGCAGCTTGAGCATCGGGTATTGCCAGTTCAGGCGGTCCACCAGATCATTGGCTTCGTAAGGCACATCGCCCTTGCCGTCGCCATCCTGGTCCCAGCCGCTGTAATTGCTCCAGTAATTGGCCTTGCTGCGGCCCCATTCCACATCCTTGGCCGCCACGAAGCGCACCTGCTCCTGATTGCCGATAAAGTCGTTACCGTCGATCTGGTTGTTGGAGGAGCCGGCTGACAGGTGCACGCCGGTGCGGTTGTTCAGCACCAGATTGTCGCGCACTATGTTGTACTCGGCGTCGTAGATGAAGAAGCCGCGGTCATTACCGACCACCACATTATTTTCGATCAGCGAATCCTGTATGGTGCGCAGCATGATGCCGTGGTCCGTATTGCCCCAGGCCAGATTGCGCCGCACCACCAGATTGCGCACTTCCATCAGCGCCAGACCGGCGCGGCTCAGATAGACTTCATTGTCTTCCCACGTGCTGTGGTTGGTGTTCATATAGTGCGTACCGTAGCGCACGTGATGTATGCGGTTCTCACGGAACAGCGCCTGGCGCGACACATCGACATAGATGCCGTCGCGGGTGGAGCTGATCTGGTTGCCGATCACCTGCACACCCGTGGTGTCATAGATCTGGAAACCGTTACCACGCTGCGCCGATTGTAGATCGCGCCGCCCCGTCACAATATTGCGCAACAGGCGCGCATCATCCGAGCGCTCCAGCCACACGCCGAAAAGATTGGCCACCAGCGTGCAGTCGGCCAGCTGGAAGCGGTGCGAATCGGGCAGCACATAGATGCCCGCGTTCTGCGCCGTCAGATCGCTGCCGCTGTCGCGGATGATCAGATCCTTGAGGTTGACGTCGGCCGCATGCACGCGGATGGTGTCGCCCTTGCCCTGCCCGCTGATCACGGGATGGCCCACGCCCTGCAGCGTCAGCGGCTTTTCGATCAGCAGATTTTCACGGTAAGTACCAGCTTCGATGCGCAGCGTATCGCCGGCATGGGCACGGCCTATGGCGGCGGCGATGGATTCGCCGGCCCGCACGGGCAGCACGGCAGCTTGGGCCAGCGAAGCTGCCAGCAACTGCACACCAGCCAGCGCCAGTGCCAGTGCCAGTGCCATCCTACGGCGCAACATCGAAGCGAGTTTCATGCACCGTCCCCGCCTTGCTGCGGCTTGGCCGAACGCAGACTATCGCGCAGGCTGTCGAGCGAAACAAAATAGCCATCGGCACCGATGCGCGTGAGCGCCTGACCTGCATTGGTGCGGCGCTTGCGCTCCTGCACTAGCGGTGGGCAGGCATGGTCGTCGTAATACATCACCATGCAATCGAGGCACAGCATGCATTCGGTCTGATCGATGCGCCCTGCACTATCGATGGCATGCGAACCGCAACCGGCCGCGCAGGCGTGGCAGCTCGTGCATTCGGCCTTGCGTTTCAGGCCGAACAGGCGGAAGCGGCCCGGCAGCGCCAGCCCTGCGCCCAGCGGGCAGATGTACTTGCAGTATGGCCGCTCGCTGAACAGCGACAGCACCAATATGCCGCCGATAAAGATCCAGAACGGCCAGCTACGGTTCCACACGCCGACCAGGAAAGTAGTCTTGAACGGCTCGATCTCGGCCAGATGTTCGGCCGTTTCCATCGACACCAGCGACACTGCCAACAGCGCAAAGAACACGCCATATTTGACCCACTTGAGGCGGTCATGCCAGCGCTTGGGCAGCAAGCCCTGGAAGCGCTTCAGGCCGATCACGCTGCCGAGTTTCAGCATCAGATGCTGGAGCGAGCCGAACGGGCACAGCCAGCCGCAGAAGAAGCCGCGGCCCCAGATCAGCACAGTGATGATGATGAACCACCACGACAGGAAGATGAAGGGATCGGACAGGAACAACTCCCAGCGCCACTGGTGCAGCAGCGAATGCACCCACGTCATCACCTGCGTGATGGATGGCTGGGCTTTCAGATAGAAGCCGACAAAGCCTACGCTGATGATCCAGATGGCCAGACGGGGGCGGCTGATCCATGGCTTGTGGCGGCGGGTAGACGCCCGCACCAGACGGTCGCGCTGCGAGTACAGCAACGCCGTCACGGCCAGCAGCGTGACGAACACGCCGATCTGCCACCACTGGCCCTGCCAGATCAGCTGCCAGGCCGGTTTGGCCGTCACCACCACCGGGTGGCCGCCTTCCAGATAGCGCTCGGGCAGCCAGTAAGCCTGCTCGAAACGGGCGAAGCTCTTGACGCCATTCGCATCGCGCTTGTTGGCCAGGATATTCATGGACCATGGCCAGGCCGGATTGAAGCTGGCCGAACGGATGATGAAGATGGCCGATTCCTTGAACTCCGGCACATCGCCAGGCTCCACATGGTACAGATTCAGATAATCGGTATCGCGGAAGGTAAAGCTCTGCGGATCCTGCCTTACCTGCAGGCGGTCGTAGATGCCGCCGCGTACGAAGCCGGAACCCTTGAACGAAGTCTGGCCCCGGGCGATCAGGAAGATCGCATGTTCATCCGGGCGCAGGTCCTGCATCAGGCGCTGGTAGCCATGTTCGCCCAGCACGCTCTTGCCCAGGGTAGGCGTGTTCAGATAGCCGAAATACACATCGATGTAATCGCCGCCAGCAGGATCGACGCCCACTTCGGCAGCAGGAATCACCAGCCGCTGGATCGCGCCTTCGTCCTGCAGCTTGCGCCAGCTCAGGCGCTCGTCGATAGGCGTGAAACGGGCCGGTGGCCGTGCGGCCGTGGTGAAGATGCCGACCTGACGGCCGATTTCGTAGGCGCTGCGCGAAATCACCTGATTCTCGGCGATGGCCGTCACGGTGGCGCCGCTGATGGCGTCCAGCCCTACGCTGCCGTCGCCGCCACGGCCGATTTCCAGCTTGGCGTCACCGCGCTGGCCTATGTACTGGCCAATGAAATCCAGCAGCGCTTTTTCCGGAATACCTGCCAGCAGGATAGGCTCGGAGTGCTTGAGCACGCGCACGCCCGTGATGATGCCCTTGGTATCCATACCGATCAGGGTAATCACGGGTTTGCCGGAATAGGCGGGAATGTCGACCACGTCGGTCGATAGGAAAACATAGCCGACCAGCTGTTCGGCGCTATTCGCCGCAGCGTTGGCCGGATGGCCAAACGCCTGTACATACTGGGGCGAGCCCATACGCTGGGAGAAGCGCGTGGCCTGCGGCATCACGTCCTTACAGGCCGCATGCGCGCACAGATCGGGGCCGTGCATCAGCCCTGCGGGCAGCTCGGCGTCATAAACGGTGGCCTGTGCCACAGGCAGCAGGCAGATGGCCAGCATCAGGGCGCACAGCCCGCTGAACCACTTGGAAAAAACTTGGAAGTATGAATTCATGTCGTAACGGGCATGCCGGTCTTGCGGCCGGCATGCCCTGCTAGCTTAGGCTTCTACCAGGAAACGGCTACGCATTTCGAGGTGCAGCGCGTGACAGAAGTGGGTGCAATACAGCCAGAACGCCCCTGCATGATCAGCCTTGAAGGTGACCGATTTGGTCTCCTGCGGGTTGACGATGAAGTTGATGTTGTAGGTCGGCAGTGCACAGCCGTGTGCCAGATCTTCCACCTTGTCGTGGTTGGTCAGGGTGATGGTGACTTCATCGCCTTTTTTGACCTTGATGACAGGCATGCTGTACGCCGGTGCGACCGACATCAGACGCACGTGGACCTTGTTACCTTTGCGCTCGATACCGGCGGTTTCCGGTTTCACGGCATTCGGGAAGTCGTCCATGTTGTAGATCTGGCGCGTCTTGACCACGTCGCGGCGTACGATGATGCCGTCATGCGGTTCCGAGTAAGCCGTGTGATCGGCGATCAGCTTCATGTTGGCGCCACTGATGTCGATCAGCTGTTCGGTTTCCGGATGCAGCGGGCCGATAGGCAGGAAGCGGTCTTTGGAGAACTTGTTACCCGAGTTCAGGTACTTGCCGTCAGCCTGCTTGGTTTCGCCCATGGACGAATAGTTGTGGCCAGGCTGGTAGTGCACGTCGAGTTTTTCCAGAATGACTTTGGCATTCTTGTCGCCTTTGAACTGGGCGATCGCGGCATCCACATTCCATTTCACGCACTGGCTGTCGAGGAACAGCGAGGTGTAGGCATTGCCCTTGCCGTCGAAGGCGGTGTGCAATGGGCCCAGACCGATTTCCGGTTCCGCCACGACGGTGTCGCGCGGCGTTTTTACTTCGCCGGCGAACCACTTGGCCACCAGGGCCAGATCGATCACGGTCGCGGTTGGCGACAGCTTGCCCGAGCAGACGAAGTACTTGCCGTCCGGGCTGGCGTTGACGCCGTGCGGGTTTTTACCGACTGGCACGTAGCAGGTGATTGCCGTTTTCGGATCACCGTTGGCAGCCGCGCGGCCATCGACCACTGGCACTTTGGAGCCAGCGATGGTGCTGAACTTGCCATCCTTGACCAGCTTCTCGATACGTTCCACGTTGAAGAACACGCAGGCATCGCGCTCGGACGACATCATGCCGCTCAGGTCGGCTGCGTTTTCCGTGTTGTACTGGTTGGAAGCGGCCAGCTTGCCGTCGTAGGAAGTGGCCACCAGGTCCATATTGCCATCGACGCGCACTTGCCACATCAGTTCCATGGTCTCGGCGTTGACGCAGCTAAACAGCGCGCCCCACTTGCTTGGGTCTTCCAGATCGCGGCCATCGTTAGGCAGCGGGATGTGGAATTCGCCACCGCAGAACACGCGGGTGGTGTAGTTGATTTTGCTGTCGACCGGATCGCACTTATCCGGGAACATGCCGTGGAAGCCCATCACGTTTGGCAGTTCGACGATCTTGTCGCATTCCATGGTATCCATGCGTACACGGGCCAGACGCGAGTGGATCTTGTCGTTGACGAACAGCCAGCGGCCGTCATAGGTGCCGTCCTTGTAGCTGCCGTGGACGTGGTGGGTGTCGCCCGTGGTGTACTTGAGCGAGCCATCGGCCTTGGTGCCCATGATGGCTTTGGATTCGTTGGTCACGCCCCAGCCGACCATGCAATCCATGTTAAATACGGGGATACGCTTGAGCGTACGGCCCGAAGGCAGACCCAGCGCGCGCATTTCGCCGCTATGGCCCGAGCTGATGAAAGCATAGTATTCATCGAGCTGGCCCGGTGCCACCTCGTGACCGCCGGCTGCCTTGGCGGCACCGGCTGCGGCGCCCTTGGCTGCGCCTGCGTCATCCTTGCAAGCCGTCAGGCCTGCAGCCACACCGGCCACGCCCAGTGCGGCGCTCTTGCTCAGAAAGCCGCGACGTGCGGATGTGGATTCGTCAGCCAATTCCTTATTCTTGCTGTCCATCAGAAGTTCTCCCTTGAATGCATCTATGTATGCGGTTGATGCCGAAGCTGCACCACGCAGCTCGCCGACACAGCGCGTTTTGGGCGCAGGAAATAAATACAAGAATGATATGGATCATGATATTTCGATGCGGCATCGCAAAGCGGCCTGTCATGCGCTCTGGCAGAGCGCAGCTTTGTGCAGGCAAGTGATGAGAGATGGGAGCGGAAATGAAAAAAGCAGCCCGTGGGCTGCTTTTAGAATTCTGGAGCGGGAGAAGAGTCTCGAACTCTCGACCTCAACCTTGGCAAGGTTGCGCTCTACCAACTGAGCTACTCCCGCTTGGAGTGTTGTGCTGCACATGTCGTGAAGCGGGAAGAATTATAGCAGAGCCAGAGCGCTGGTCAAGAGCGAAATTCTGCCATCTGGCAAAGTCTGGCCGATAGTCGGGTAGCCTACAGTGCAACGGACCCGGCGGCAACTATGCGTTTATGCGGCCTTCCGGTATCATTCGGCATGAACAAGATTTCTTACCAACCGTTTATTATTGGCGTCGCTGGCGGTAGCGGCAGTGGCAAATCTACCGTCTCGCAGCAAGTATTGGCGTCGTTCGGCGCCGAAATGGTCTCCGTCGTCATGCAGGACGACTACTACTGCGACCAGACCCACCTCTCGCCCGAAGTACGGCGCCAGCAGAACTACGACCATCCGCAAGCGTTCGACTGGCCGCTGCTGGTGCAGCACGTGCAGGCGCTGCGCAATGGCGAGACGATCAACATGCCCGAGTACGATTTCACCATCGACAACCGCTCGGACCGCACCATCCTCGTCAAGCCGGCTCCCGTGATCGTCATCGAAGGCCTGTTTGCGCTGTACGACGCCGACCTGCGCAAACTGATGTCGCTCAAGATCTTCGTCGACACGGCCTCAGACGTGCGCTTCATCCGCCGCATGCAGCGCGACATCACGGAACGTGGCCGCACCGTCGATAGCGTGGTCAAGCAGTACATGGAAACCGTGCGCCCCATGCACAAGCAATTCATCGAACCGACCAAGCGCTATGCCGACGTGATCATCCCGCATGGCGCCAACGGCCCCGCGGTCGACGTGATCACCACCAAGGTGGCCAGCGTCATCAGCCAGCTCAAATAACTTCCAACTTCGGGGTCAGGTCTGTCATTCGGACATCCGCGCCTGACCATTGATAAATCTCAATTGCCTTCGGGCGTAGGTTTGCTAGCCCGACATCCGCTTAGTCCCTAACCATTGCCACATGTGCAGCTTCATGCGACTATTTGCGGCAACCTCATACGCTGAACAAGGATGTCCATCGTGAGCACTTACGCCATCGCCATCATCTGGGCACTCGCCAATTTCGCTTGCCACGTCATAGCGCGACAACGCCAGATCAGAGTCACTCCGACCCGAGCTTTCCTTTCTGCCTTGCTCGGCCCATTAGCCATCCCGCTGCTAGCATTTATCAAGCAATCCCCACCGTAATCGACATAATCCGGCACCGCGGACTAGACGCCATGCAATCGCTGGTGAAGTTCCAGCTTAAGTGGGAAAAACGGCGTTTTGAGTAAAGTCAAACGGACAGGTCGGATGTCCAAATGACAGACCTGACCCCGAATTTTTACTGGCCCGGCATCGGCTCCCACAATTCGACTTTATTGCCCTCGGGGTCGAGCAGCCAGGCGAATTTGCCGAATTCCGAAGGTTCGCCTACTTCCAGCACATTGCAGCCTTCCTCGCGCAAGGCGGCTAGCAGAGCATTCAGATCCGCTACGCGATAATTGATCATGAAGCTGCTCGTACTCGGCGCATATTCCTGCGCATTGTCGGCCGAAATCGTCCACGCGGTCGCCCCTGCGACGGGCTCGCCGCTGGCATCGGTCCAGTCGAACACGGCGCCGCCCCAGGCCTGCACATCGACCCCCAGATGGGTCTTGTACCAGGCACGCAGCGCGGCCGGATCTTTTGCCTTGAAAAACACACCGCCTATACCTGTCACCCGTTTCATGCTGGCCCCGTGTCGTGATATGCCCCCTAGTCTACACTGGCTGCCGGGAAAATAGACGGGAACTATGAACTTCCTGACATGTTTGCCACAACTGCGCAATAGCCACCCATGAGAATACGCATGTAAAGTTTGCTTGACATGCGCCAGCATCCCTCCTAGTATGTAAAGCATACTTTACAACCATATGGAGGCAGTGATGCACTATCCCGCAGAACCCCGCTTTTCCGCCCATGAACGCAAGCACAGCCAGCGGTATTTGCGCGAACTCGGCAGCAGTATCGCCATCTATGTGCTGTTGTTGCTGCCATCGCTGATATATGGCCCGGACATGGCCGCCGGTGCGGCGAAAACTGCAGTCCTCACCGCCCCCATGCTGGGCTTCTTCCTGATGATCTGGGCCATAGCACGGCAGGTGCAGCGCATGGACGAATACCAGCGCCGCCTGACCATGGAAAGCCTGAGCCTGGCCGCAGCCATCACGGCAGCCATCACCTTCACTTACGGTTTCCTCGAAATTGCAGGCTATCCGCGCCTGAGCATGTTTGTGGTGTGGGGCATCATGGGCAGTGCCTGGGCCATCATGGGCTGGCTGCGCTGCTGGGCGGCCAAGCGATGAATAACAGCATACGCGCACTGCGCGCCGAGCGCGGCTGGAGCCAGGCCCATCTGGCAGACCAGTTGGCCGTGTCGCGCCAGACTGTCAATGCCATCGAAACGGGGCGCTACGATCCCAGCCTGCCGCTGGCCTTCGCCATCGCCCGTCTGTTCGGCCTGGCCATCGAAGATATTTTCAGTGCCTGATCCGGTACGGGACCAGCGCTTTCGCAGCGCCGGCCCCGCACCATATTTACCGCTTATTTGCAGCTTATTTTCCGGCGGGCTCGGCCGGCTTGACGGTCAGCGCCATTTTTTCTTCGCCATTGGTCCAGCGTATGGTCGACGTCTCGCCTAGCTTGGCCAGCACGCGTGGCTGCGCCAGCACCTTGGCCCGGGCATCGGCCGATTCCCGGATGGTGAGCGCCAGATCAACTGCATTGGTCGCATCCTTGCCCAGCAATTCGACCACCCAGCCATTGTCGAATGTAATCACGCTCTTTTTATCCAGATCCAGCAACACCTGCTTCGCGCTGCTCTGTACGTGGGTGATGCCACCACCGACCGGGGCAACGCGCTCGACCTCGAGTGCCAGATTGACCCGCCCGTCACCAGCCCAGACACTGCCTGACACCGCCAGCATCAGACTGCCTAGCGTCACAATTTTCTTCAGCATATAAGTCTCCTGTTTTCTGATAACGCCCGGATCGCCATGATCGAAGCGTTGGCCCATGCTATAGCCAATTATGCAAGATAGCAATTTCAGCACGGGCGCAGTATAAGCATATAGACAATTGCTTGTTGTTAAAATGATCCTATTGCTCGTAAGATCTTAGTTCGCTCTACACCAAGCAAGGAACTCACCATGCCTCACACTCTTCCGCCGCTGCGTCGCAGTGCACTCGCCATGGCACTGCTGCTCGCCAGCCAGACCCAGGCGCAGGAATCCAGCAATCTGCCGACTAGCACCAGCGCGGCCGCCATCGATCAAGTCACCGTGGTCGGTTCGCGCGCGCGCAACCGCACCGTGTTCGATAGTGCAGTGCCTATCGACCGTTTCGGCGCGCGTGAAGTGGAAAATGCGCTGGCCAGCGGCGAACTGGGCGCGGCCCTGCAGGCGCTGGCGCCGTCGATCAACTTCGCCCGCATCGAATCGAGCGGTGCTGCCGACTCGGTGCGCGGCATCCAGCTACGCGGCCTCGCACCGGATCAGGTACTGGTGCTGATCAACGGCAAGCGCCGCCATGCCAGCGCCGTACTCGACACGGAAAGCAGTTTTGCCGGCACGGTGCCGGTCGATATCAATGCGATCCCGCCCGGCGCCATCGACCATATCGAAGTGCTGCGCGACGGTGCCGGCGCCCAGTACGGCAGCGATGCCGTGGCCGGCGTGATCAACATCGTGCTCAAGAATGCCCGCAGCGGCGGCTCCGCCTCGCTGGGCTACGGCGCCAACCACACCGACTTCAAACCCACACACGAAACCAAGACGGACGGCCAAACCAAGACCGCCAGTGCCGACTATGGCGTGCCGCTCGGCGATGCCGGCTTCCTCCGCTTCGGCGCCGATACGCGCAGCCGCGCCCCGACCCAGCGCGCCGGGTTCAGCGATGCAGGCTGGACTTCGTGGAACGCCACGCCGGCCGATCTGGCACTCGATGGCAAAGTGGTCTTCAAATCGGGCGACTCGCACAGCAATAACAACTACCTGTTCTACAACGCCATGCTGCCACTGGAAAACGGCATCGATGCCTATTCCTTCGCCACGCTGAACCAGCGCAAGTCCACCGGCAGCGCATTCTTCCGCTATCCGGGCGACCCCAGCAACGTGCAGGCCCTGTATCCGCAAGGCTTCCGGCCCGATACCCATGGCGACATGAGCGACGTCAGCGCTGTCGCTGGCGCCCGCTTCAGCGCGCAAGGCTGGAACTGGGATGTCAGTGCGCGCCACGGCGGCAATCTGTTCCACTACGATCTGAGCAACTCGGTCAACGCCTCGCTCGGTAGCAACAGCCCGACCCGCTTCCATCTGGCCAGCTTCGATTTCCGCCAGAACGCCGTCAATGCTGACCTGACGCGCGAATTCGATGCGGGCCTGCCCGCCCCCGTCAGTGTGGCCCTAGGGGCCGAGTGGATGCATGAAACCTATCAGAGCTCGCCCGGCGATGCGGCGTCCTACGCGGCCGGCCCGCTTACCGATGCGCCACCCGGCGCCCAGGCCGGTCCCGGCTTGCGCCCGCAGGACGCCTTCGACGGCAGCCGTTCGATTCGCTCCGTGTATGCCGATGCGGAAACCAGCCTGAGCAGCCAATTGCTGCTACAGGCCGCCGTGCGCTATTCCGATTACAGCGACTTCGGCCACGCCAGCACGGGCAAGCTGGCCAGCCGCTATAAACTCAGCGACAGCTTGCTGCTGCGCGGCTCGCTGTCGAACAGCTTCCGCGCACCGGCGCTGGTGCAGACCGGCTTCCGCTTCTCCACGCTGAATTTCAACAGCGATGGTAGCGGCGTGCAGACTGCCTCGCTGCTGCCGGCCAGCGATGCGCTGGCGCGTGCCTTCGGCGCGCAGGCACTCAAGCCGGAGAAGTCCACCAATCTGTCGCTGGGTCTGGCATGGCGGCCCGAGCGTCATACCAGTTTCACGCTCGATGGCTACCGCATCAAGATCCGTGACCGCATCACCCGCAGCAGCGATCTGCAAAGTGATGCCGCCACCGCCTATCTGGCCAGTATAGGCCGTAGCGATATCCAGTCGGTGGCCTATCTGGCCAATCTGCTCGATACCAGCACGACCGGACTCGATGCGGTGCTCAATCACGACCTGCCACTGGCAGGCGGCACGCTGAACCTGAACGCTGCGCTCAACCTGAACAAGACCCGCATCGATCAGGTGCATCAGGCGTCCGGCGCACTGGCGAAAATCGATCCGGCGCTGACGCTGCTGACTGAGAACAATCTGTTCCGCATCCGCCATGCTTCGCCCAAAAGCAAGCTGGTACTAAGCGCCGACTGGCAGGCTGCGCGCTGGAATCTGCAGGCGCGCGCCACCCGCTACGGCGCGCTGAAGGACTTCTCCTACGACGATAGCGCACCGCTGGTCGATGGCGTGCATGCCCAGTCGTTTGCGGCTGTGTGGTCAGTCGATCTGGAAGCGCAGTACAAGCTGAGCCGCCAGCTAACCCTGATCGCCGGTGCCGACAATGTATTCGACCGCTATCCCGAACGCGTGCGCCAGACCAATAACGCCAGCTACGGCGGTGCCCTGCCCTACAACTTCATCAATCCTATCGGCGTCAACGGTGCTTACTTCTATGGCCGCGTACGCTACACCTTTTAACCGGGGAACCCTATGAAATTCAAACAACTAAGCAAACTGTTCGCGGCCGCCTGCCTGAGCACTGTGCTGGCCGCGCAAGCCCATGCCAGCAATGCGCTGGTACTGCTGACCGACTTCGGCACGTCGGATGGCGCGGTCTCGGCCATGCACGGCGTGGCCTTCGGCGTCGACCCGAAACTGCAAGTGTCCGACCTGACCCACAACATCCCCGACTACGACATCTGGCTCGGTGCCTACCGCCTGTACCAGACGGCCAACTACTGGCCGCAAGGCAGCGTGTTCGTGGCCGTAGTCGATCCGGGCGTAGGCACCAGCCGCAAATCGGTGGTGCTGAAAACCCGCGCAGGCCGCTACTTCGTGGGGCCGGACAATGGCCTGTTCACCTTGATCGCCGAGCGCGACGGCGTAGCCGAACTGCGCGAGATCGACGAGAACGTCAACCGTCTGGCCGGTTCCGGCGAATCCTACACCTTCCACGGCCGGGATGTATATGCCTACGTGGGCGCCCGCCTCGCTTCGGGCGCCATCAGCTTCGAGCAGGTCGGTCCCGTGCTGCCCAGCGCCTCGGTGGTGAAAATCGCTTACCAGAAAGCTGTACGGCAGGGCGACACGCTGCGCGGCATCATCCCCGTGCTCGACGTTAAATACGGCAATGTCTGGACCAACATCCCCAAAGCCCTGTTCGACGAACTGAAGATAGGCGTGCACGACAAGGTACAGGTACGCATCCTGCACAAAGGCAAACAGGTGAATAAGGTGGTGGCACCGTTCGAGCACACGTTTGGCGGCGTGGCGCAAGGCAAGCCGCTGGTCTACCTGAACAGCCTGCTCGACGTGGCCGTGGCCATCAGCCAGGGCAATTACGCCAAACAGCACCACATCGACTCGGGGGTGGACTGGGAAGTGGAAATCAGCAAGGCCAAGTAAAAGCAGGTCGGCAGGTCGGCCGTCGATACAGCAGGCCTGCCCCAGCGCTAGTCGCGCGCTGCGCCCAGTGACTATCAAATTGATATAATTGCGCCGATCCAACAAAAAAACCAATTCTAACGAATTTTAGAATTTCTCCTGTACACTAGCCACATAGTCAGCGGCGCCGCAGCGCGGCAAGGCTATGTCAACAGGAGGGAGGTTGGGCAGTATGAGCAAAGGGGTCATCCTGTGCGTCGATGATGATTCGACGGTACTGAATGCATTACGGGTACTACTGAGTAAGATCTTCGGCAGCGACAACGTCATCGAGATTGCCGAGGGCGGCGAAGAAGCGCTGGAGATAGTCGAAGAGTATGCGGCCGAAGGCACCACGGTCAGTGTCATCGTTTCCGATTACATCATGCCGAATATGCGCGGCGACGCCCTGCTGGTGGCACTGCACGAACGCAGCCCGAATACCATCAAGATCATGCTGACGGGCCAGAGCGATCTGGAAGGCGTGAAGAAAGCCATCAATCACGCCAATCTCTACCGTTTTCTGGAAAAGCCTTTCAACAATGCCGATCTGGTGCTCACCTTGCGCTCGGCCTTGCATGCCTTCCATCAGGAATCCCAGCTACGCGATGAAATCCGCGCGCTGCAACAGGAACTCGCTGCCAGCGCCGCCGCGCTGCAGGCCAAAGAGGCCGAACTGGCCCAGTTGCGCGCGGGGCGCACATGAACGATACCTGCGCCAAGCGGGCGCCACGCCAGTCCTTCCAGCGCGAAGCAGAACTGGCCATCATTAACGATGTGCAGACGGCACTGGTAGCGCGCCTGCAGTTGCACGACATTTGCGATATCGTCGGCGAAAAGATCAAGCGCATCTTCGACGCCCAGGTGGTGATGATCGCGCTGCTCGACGATAAGGGCGAACAGCTATACATGCCATATGCCATCGAGCGCGATGAACGCTTCCCGCCGACTTCGATCGGCGTATTCGGTTTCCGCAAGCATGTGATCGAAACCAAACAGGCCTTGCTGTTCAACGAGAACATCGCCCAGGCTTCCATCGAGTACGGCAATCCCGTGGCCATCCGTGGCGACATGGCGCGCAGCGCCGCCTTCATCCCGATGATTATCGGCGACCGCGTCACGGGCGTGGTCACTCTGCAGCATCTGGATCTGGAATTTGCCTTCTCCAGCGCCGATGTCACCCTGCTCAAAACCGTCACCAGCACGCTCGCCGTGGCACTCGAAAATGCCCGCCTGTTCGACGAAACCCAGCGTCTGCTCAAACTGTCGCAAGACCGCACCAGCGACCTGCTGATGCTCAACCAGATGCAGACGGCACTGGCCAACCGTCAGCGCGAACAGAATATCTATGACATCGTCGGCGAGCAGATCCACGCCATTTTCGATGCCCAGTCGGTCGATATCGCCTTGTATGACCGCACCCGCGACTGTTTCGACTTCCCGTTCTCGATAGAGCGCAATGTGCGCTATCCCAAGATCTCGCTGAACAATGTCGGCTTCCGCAAGTACGTGCTGGAAACTGGTAGACCGCTGCTGATCAACGAGAATCTGGCGACACTGGTTACGCAATACGGCAACCCCGTGGTGATTTATGGCGAAATCCCCAAAGCCGTGCTGTTTGTGCCCCTGATGGTCAGGGAGCAGGCCGTCGGCGTGATCTCGCTGCAGAATCTGGACCGCGAAAACGTCTTCACGGCGGCCGATGTGACGCTGCTTTGCACGCTGGCCAACAGCCTCACCGGCGCGCTCGACAATGCCCGCCTGTTCGACGAAACCCAGAGCCTGCTCAAGCTGACGCAGGACCGTGCCAACGATCTCGAAATGATCGGCAGCATAGGACGCCAGCTCACCGCCCATCTGGAACAGGGGCCGCTCATCAGCGCCTTGCGCGAGCATGTCCAGACCCTGCTGGCAGTGCAGGAATTCCGCCTGTTCCGTCTGGCCGAAAACCGGCAGACGCTGGATCTGGCGCTGGGCTGGGAGAATGGCAGCCCGCTGCCGGCCGAGCAACTCCAGATCAGGCCCGGCGATCCCTTCGAGCGCTGCCTGAACGAACAGGCCGAAGTGATCATCCAGAGCGAGCACGAAGGCTCGAGCATGTACATCCCTTTGATGACGGGTAGCCGGGCACTCGGCATACTGCACATCAGCAGCCCTGGCGGTGCCGTGTATGGCGAGCGCGATGCCGCCATCCTGCGCAGCCTGTGCGCCTATGGCGCAATTGCACTGGCCAACTCGGACGCGCTGGCCGCCCTCAAACAGGCGCAGGCCACCATCATCCAGCAGGAGAAAATGGCCACACTGGGGCAGTTGGTGGCCAATGTGGCACACGAAGTCAACACCCCTATCGGTGCCATCAAGTCCAGCGGACAAAGCATCGTCGGTGCGCTGGAACACACCATGGTCAGTCTGCCGCGCCTGTTCCAGCTGCTCGACCAGTCGCAGCAACGCCTGTTCATGGGGCTGATCCAGCATGCGCGCAATGTCGTGTGCCTGCTCAGCACACGCGAAGAACGGGCCGTGACCCGCGCCCTGACCCAGACGCTGGAACAGCAAGGGGTCGGCAATGCGCGCGAAAAAGCCGCCATGCTGGTGCAGCTATATGCGCACGAGCATACTCCGGACTATTTACCTTTGCTATGCCATCCCGCCAGCGACTTCATCATGTCGACTGCCGCTGCCATGTCGGCCATCATCCGCAGCGCCGACAATATCAATACGGCGGTAGAACGGGTTGCCAAGATTATCTTTGCGCTGAAATCCTATTCGCGCGTCGATACCAGCGGCACCTTCTGCGCCATCGATCTGGCAGAGAGCATAGAAACGGTATTAACGATTTACCACAATCAGATCAAGCATGGCGTAGAAGTCATACGCCAGTTCGAAGCACTGGACGAATTGCTGGGCCTGCCCGATGAACTGAATCAGGTCTGGACCAATCTGATCCACAACGCCCTGCAAGCCATGCAGGGCAATGGTACGCTGACCATACAGATAGGCCGGCGCGAGCAGCATGCCGTGGTTGCCATCAGCGATACCGGCTGCGGCATACCGCCCGAACTGCGCGAGCGCATCTTCGAAGCCTTCTTCACCACCAAGCCGCCCGGCGAAGGCAGTGGTCTGGGACTCGATATCGTCAAGAAGATCATCGCCAAACACAACGGCGAGATCAGCGTCAGCAGCGAAGTCGGCGTCGGCACCACGTTCACCGTGGCGCTACCGCTGGCGGCGCATGCAGAGGCGCTGGCCTAGCCCTGCCAGCAACGCTGGCCCGGCATCAGATTCCACCGCCCATTTTCAGCACAGCAGCCAACAGCAAACATAGCAGACAGCTCCAGCCCGAGAATACCCAGCGCAGCACAGGCTGAACGGGTATATAGCCTACCCCGCGTATCAAGCCAGTACTCATGGCGGCAAACAACAAGCTCGCCAGAGTGTGATCGGCGCTGCCATCGGCGCGCTGGAACAACGGCGGGTACAAGGTTGCTGCCAGCATCAGTAACAGACCCGCCGCCAGACTGCTGAAATGCAGACGGGAGAACTGCAGCTCCTCCAACTGACCCGCCTTCACAACTGCCCTCCTTCCGTCTCATGCGCCGCACGCGCCGCTTCGTTTTCGCCCCACATGGCGTTCAGTATCGCCAGCGCCAGCGCAAAACCCACCCCCAATATCCAGGCAAAGTACCACATGATGTTCTCCTAATTTAACTCGCAGAATTTAATAAGCCGTGTGCTCGTGCGCGGCGATATGCGCAGCAGTCACCTTGCCGCGCATGACGCGGTAGGCCCACGAGGTGTACAGAATTACCAGCGGCATGAACAGCAGCGTGGCCCAGAACATGATGGCCAGACTCAGATGACTGGACACGCTATCCCACACGGTCAGGCTGGCTGCCGGCATGGACGACGATGGCATCACAAACGGGAACATGGACGCCCCTGCCGTGCCGATCACGCCCACCAGCGCCAGCGAGGACAGCACGAACGCGGACAGCGTGCGGCGCTTGAGCAGCAGCAGTGCAGCCAGCAGTGCGCCGCCCAGCCCCAGCGCTGGCAGCAGCCAGAGTGCCGGCTGACGCGCATAATTGGCCATCCACGCCCCTGCTTCGCGCACCACGGTTTTGCCCAGCACATCGGGCAAAGCTGCCGGAGCGATCACGGAAGTAATCCGGTAGCCGGGTATGCTCTGCAGCCATACACCGGCGGCCGCAAAGCTCAGGCACAGCAGCACGGCCGCCACGACGGCCGCACGGATCGCGCGTGTCTGCAGTACGCCTTCCGTGCGGTGCGCCAGATAGGCGCCGCCCTGCATGGTCAGCATGGCGCTGCTGACCACACCGGCCAGCAAGGCAAACGGATTGAGCAACTGCCAGAAGCTGCCCGTGTAAGTCGATACCAGATACTGGTCGAAGTGGAACGGCACGCCCTGCAGCAGGTTGCCGAAGGCGATGCCGAACACCAGCGGCGGCACGGTGCCGCCCACGAACAAGCCCCAGTCCCACACGCTGCGCCACAGCGGATGGTGGATCTTGCTGCGGTAATCGAAGCCGACCGGGCGGAAGAACAGCGCCCACAGCACCAGCATCATGGCCCAGTAGAAGCCGCTGAACGCGGTGGCATACACCACGGGCCAGGCGGCAAACAGTGCGCCGCCGCCCGTAATGAACCACACCTGATTGCCATCCCAGTGCGGGCCCACCGTGTTGATCACCACACGCCGCTCCACATCGCTGCGCCCCACATAGGGCAGCAAGGTGCCGACACCCATATCGTGGCCATCCATGATGGCAAAGCCCACCAGCAGCACCCCTACCAGCAGCCACCAGATAATTTTCAATGTGCTGTAATCAAGCATGCTGCAGCTCCTTGCGAGTCAGGTCATAGTCATAGCGGCCCGTGCCGAGGCTGCCGGGGCCCTGGCGGGCGAACTTCACCATCAGGAACACTTCCACCACCAGCAGCACGGTATAGAAAGCCACAAAGCCGGTCAGCGATCCGTACAGATTGGCCACGCTCAAAGTGGAGACGCTCATATGGGTAGGCAGCACGCCGTAGATGGTCCATGGCTGGCGCCCGTACTCGGCGACAAACCAGCCCAGCTCGCAGGCCAGCCATGGTGCAGGCAGCATCCACAACGCCCAGCGCAGCAGCCAGCGCGACTGCCCGCACACCAGTTTGACGGTACTCCAGAATGCCAGCGCGAACAGCAGCAGCATGGCCATGCCCAGCCCCACCATCAGGCGGAAGGCCCAGAACATGGGCAACACGCGCGGCACCGTATCATCGACGGCGCGCTCTATCATGGCCGGCGTGGCTAGGCGCACATCGGCCACGTATTTTTTCAGCAGCAGGCCAAAGCCCAGATCACCCTTGTATTCATTGAAGCGGGCCAGCGCCGCCGCATCGTCGCGCTGCTGGCGCAAAGCTTCCAGCGCCAGCACGGCCTGTACGCCGCGCACGATGCGGGCGCGGTTGTTCGCCTTGATGGCATGGATGCCGGGGATTTGCTTGCTGACGGAACGGGTGCCGATCAGCCCCATCACCCACGGCAGTTCGATTTCCCAGTCATTGCGGGCCTGCGCTTCGTTGATGCCCGCCACCAGCGTCAGGCCGGCCGGCGCGGGCTTGGTGTCCCACATGGCTTCCATCGCGGCCAGCTTGGTTTGCTGCGCCTCGCCCACGGTATAGCCCGATTCGTCGCCGAGCACGATCACGCTCAGTGCCGAAGCCAAACCGAATGCGGCGGCCACGCGGAAGCTGCGCTTGGCAAACTCCACATCGCGCCCGCGCAGCAGATACCAGCTCGACACCGACAGCACGAACATGGCCCCCGTGACATAGCCGGCCGAGACCGTATGCACAAACTTGGCCTGCGCCACCGGGTTGAACAGCACGGCCCAGAAGTCCACCATTTCCATGCGCATGGTGACGAAGCTGAATTCGGCGCCGACCGGATTCTGCATCCAGCCATTGGCCACCAGTATCCACAGCGCCGACAGATTGGTGCCGACCGCCATCAACAAGGTCACCAGCAGATGGTGTTCCTTGCGCAGCCTGTCCCAGCCAAAGAAGAACAGGCCTATCATGGTCGATTCGAGGAAGAAGGCCATCAGCCCTTCGATGGCCAGCGGTGCACCGAAGATGTCGCCCACGTAGTGCGAGTAATAGGCCCAGTTGGTGCCGAACTGGAATTCCAGCGTGATGCCGGTGGTCACACCGAGCGCGAAATTGATGCCGAATAGCTTGCCCCAGAAGCGCGTCATGTCTTTCCAGATGACTTTGCCCGTCATCACATACACGCTCTCCATGATCACCAGCAGCCAAACCATGCCGACGGTGAGCGGGACGAATAGAAAATGGTACATGGCTGTGGCGGCAAACTGCAGCCGCGACAAATCCACTAATTGGTCCGAAATCACTGTTTTTCTCCTGTAGTTCCGAGCGGCCCGCCCAGATGCCGGGCGACGGCCGTGGTGTCGACCTCGACACGCGCGTCCCGCACAAACGCCCACCACAGCCCCGTCAGCAGCACCAGCTTGACAAGCACGGCGATGATCAGGTGGCGTAACAGGCGTTTATCGGACGTTCTCATGCCCACTGTTTCGCACATTCCGTGCCAGTGGTAACAGGAAGATAAAAATGATGCAGATCAAATACTTAGGCCTAATTGACATACTGCCAAGCACTGCCATGGCAGTGTTTTACTGCCAGTATGACAGTGTGGCAGTGTCTGTCAGTCCAGCCCCAGCTCCTTGAGCTTGCGGTACAGCGTACGTTCACTCAGGCCCAGCGTGGCCGCCAGTTCCTTGCGCGTGCCGTGGAAGCTCGCATGCAGTTCGGCCAGCGTGGTTCCGGCCGCCTGCACGCTGATGCGGCTGCTGGCGGTGCGCGCCACGCCCAGCGCAGGCAGGTGTTCGACGCGGATCACGCCGTCATCCGCAAACAGGCTGGCCCGTTCCAGTACATTGCGCAGCTCGCGCACATTGCCATGCCAGTTACCACGCTGCAGCACGGCCATCGCGCTATCGGCCACGCTCAGCTTGCGCTTGGCATAGCTACTGCGCTGCAGGATGGAATTGACCAGCAGCGGGATATCGTCGCTGCGCTCGCGCAGCGGCGGCAGCACGATGGGGAAAGCGTTGATGCGGTAGTACAGGTCCTGACGGAATTCGCCGTTTTCCACCATGCTTTCCAGCGGCTTGTGGGTGGCCGCAACCAGCCGGAAATTGGCATACTGGGTTTCCACGCTACCCACCCTGCGGTAGGTGCCGGACTCGATCAGACGCAGCAGCTTGACCTGCATGGCCAGCGGCACATCGCCTATCTCGTCGAGGAACAGCGTGCCGCCCTGCGCCGTCTCTACCAGCCCCGCCTTGCGCGCGATGGCGCCCGTGAAAGCGCCTTTTTCATGACCAAACAGCTCGCTTTCGAACAGGGTTTCCGTCAGCCCCGAACAGTCCACTACTACGAAGGGCCCCGCCTCGCGTTCACTGTTCTCATGCACGGCGCGCGCAAACAATTCCTTGCCCGTACCTGATTCGCCGAGTAGCAGCACGGGCAGCATGGATGGCGCCACCCGCCGCATCGCCGCCAGCGCCTGATTGAATGCGGCCGAACGCCCCACCAGCCCTTCCCCGCTAGGCTTGGCCGATGCGCTGCGCACCACTTCCAGCCGTTCCACATAGGCTGTAATGGCACCGGCCGCGTCGAAGATGGGGCGCAGCTCGACGGCCACATGCTCGGGCCCGCGCGGCGTGTGGTGGATGTGCAGGATGCGGTCCGGGCCGCGCAGCTCCTGCGCGCGCTTCATGGGGCAGTGTTCGCCTGCCTGATCACACGGCAGATCATAGTGATGCGACACGCGGTAGCACTTGTGGCCGACGATGGCCTGATCGCCATGGCCGAACTGGCGCTGGTAGGCGATGTTCGCCGCGAGAATGTTGTAGTCGGGGTCGAGCACGATCATGGGATGGGCTTCGTGCTCGAGGAAGGATATCAGCGTCTGCACGGCCGGCCGCGATGGCAAGGCCGGCATGAAGGGGATAGGGGTGGTAGGCATGGCATCTCCGGTTCAGCTTGCTATGCTGCCGCAGCACTGCCAAAGCGTCAAGTGGCAGTGCCAATTACTGCCAAATCACTGCCAAAAGCGCTACTGCCAGCCACGCACCTCACGAGTAGCAAATATTTTCCCGAATCAAATCAAACACTTGCAAATAAAAAATGCGCTAGATCAAATCTGGCACGGCTTTTGCTGCTTATAGCCGCGAATGCGCCGCTGTGAGCGCCACGAGGAGAAAACAATGACCGTTACGCCATTACATGTCGAAGGCTTTTTCGACGCCGCCACCAGCACTGTCAGCTATCTGGTGCTCGACCCTGCTACCCGCGCCTGCGCCCTGATCGACAGCGTGCTCGATTACGATCCCAAGTCCGGCCGCACCAGCACCACCTCGGCCGACCAACTGATCGCGCGCGTGGCCGAACTGGGCGCCAGCGTGGCATGGATACTGGAAACCCATGTCCACGCCGACCACCTGACGGCGGCGCCCTATCTCAAAGGCAAACTGGGCGGCAAGATCGGCATCGGCCAGCACATCACCACGGTGCAGCGCGTGTTTGGCGGCCTGTTCAACGCGGAGCCGGAAATGGCACGCGATGGCAGCCAGTTCGACCATCTGTTCAGCGATAACGAAGAATTCCACATCGGCACCCTGAGCTGCCGCGCCATGCATACGCCGGGCCACACGCCGGCCTGCATGACCTATGTAGTCAGCAACGAGAGCCAGAGCGCCGCCTTTGTCGGCGACACCCTGTTCATGCCGGACTTCGGCACGGCCCGCTGCGACTTCCCCGGCGGCGATGCCCGCACGCTGTTCCGCTCCATCAACCGGGTACTAAGCCTGCCCGAAGATACCGTGCTCTACATGTGCCACGACTACCAGCCGGGCGGACGCGAACTGCGCTACGTGAGCAGCGTGGCCGAAGAACGCCAGTCCAACATCCATGTGCGCAATGGCATCAGCGAAGAAGAATTCGTCTCCATGCGTTCCAAGCGCGATGCCACGCTGGACATGCCGGTA
This sequence comes from Pseudoduganella danionis, assembly GCF_009720775.1. Taxonomy (GTDB): domain Bacteria; phylum Pseudomonadota; class Gammaproteobacteria; order Burkholderiales; family Burkholderiaceae_D; genus Rugamonas; species Rugamonas danionis. Next base: position 360,143 of record NZ_WNKW01000003.1, on the reverse strand, counting down.
CTGCTGCTGCCGTCCGTGCAGATCAATATGCGCGCCGGCCACCTGCCACCCGCCGAAGCCAATGGCACGCGCTACATCAAGATCCCGCTCAACGCCGTCTAAAACAATCACCAGGAACCACCATGGAATTACACACGCTGAGCGCTGAATTATCCGTCGCCCCCCAGATCCTGCCGGAAGATCTGGCCCGCATCCGCGCCGCCGGCTTCCAGTCCCTTATTTGCAACCGTCCCGATGGCGAGGCGGGCGACCAGCCCCTGTTTGCCGAAATCGAACGGGCCGCGCAGGCACTGGGCCTGCGCACCTACTACCTGCCCGCCGTGTCGGGCAAGGTGACGGACGAACAGGGCCAGCTATTCGGCCAAGTGATGGCCGAGCTGCCCAAGCCCGTGCTGGCTTACTGCCGCACCGGCATGCGCTCGACCACCATGTGGGCACTGGCCGAAGCGCGCCATAAATCGCTACCCGAGATTGTCGCGGTGGCGCAGCGTGCCGGCTACGACATGAAAGGCGTGGTCCGCCGCATCATCAACCAGGGCCGTACCCCGCTCGACGATGTGGAAGTGGCACATGCGGTAGTCATCATCGGCGGCGGCGCTGCCGGCATCGCCACCGCATCGAGCCTGCTCGCGCGCGATCCGGAACTGGACATCGCCATCATCGATCCGGCCGATGTGCACTACTACCAGCCCGGCTGGACGCTGGTAGGCGGCGGCGTCTTCGATGCGGCCACCACGGCCCACACCATGGCAGCCACCATACCGCGCGGCGTCAACTGGATCAAGGCAGCCGTCGCAGCCTTCGAGCCGGAACGCAATGCCCTGATACTCGACGGCTGCCGCGTCGTCAAATACCAGCAACTGGTGGTCTGCCCCGGGCTCAAGCTGGACTGGCACGCCATCGAAGGCCTGTCCGATACGCTGGGCCGCAACGGCGTGACTTCCAACTATCTCTACCATCTGGCGCCCTACACGTGGAAACTTGTGAACCAACTCGGTAAAGGCCGCGCCATCTTCACCCAGCCGCCCATGCCCATCAAGTGTGCGGGCGCGCCGCAGAAGGCCATGTATCTGTCGGCCGACCAGTGGAAGCGCAGCGGTGCGCTGGACCAGATCGATATCGAATTCTGCAGCGCCGGTGCCGCCCTGTTCGGCGTGGCCGACTATGTGCCCGCGCTGATGGAATATGTGAAGGCTTACGGCATCCACCTGAATTTCGGCAATACGCTGGTGCGCGTCAACGGTCCGGCCAAGATCGCCACCTTCCGCCACACCGGCGCTAACGGCAAGGAAGAACTGATAGACCGTCCATTCGACATCCTGCATGTGGTACCGCCGCAAGTGCCGCCCGACTTCATCCGCGTCAGCCCGCTGGCCGATGCCGCCGGATGGGTCGATGTAGATCCGGCCACGCTGCGCCACAAGGCCTGGCCAAATATCTACGCGCTGGGCGACGTCGCCAACACGCCCAATGCCAAGACAGCCGCCGCCGCACGCAAACAAGCCCCCGTAGTGGCGTACAATCTGCTGGCTGCAATAGACCAGCGCAATAGCAGCGCCCAGTACGATGGCTACGGCTCCTGCCCGCTGACGGTGGAACGGGGCAAGATCGTGCTGGCCGAATTCACCTACGGCGGCAAGCTGGCGCCTAGCTTCCCGCGCTGGTTCATCGATGGCACCCGCCCTTCGCGGCTGGCCTGGCTGCTGAAGGAGCGCATCCTGCCGCCGCTGTACTGGAAAGGCATGCTGAAAGGCCGCGAGTGGCTGGCCAAACCGGAACTGGCCGACCAATGAGTGCACAGCGCAAGGAGAAGCAGCGATGATGGTGGTCAGCCTGTTAGGCTTCACGGTCGGCATCATCCTCGCGTTGACGGGTGCGGGCGGCGGCATACTGGCCGTGCCGCTATTGGTATTCGGCGCGGGCCTGAACATGGCGCAGGCCGGGCCGATAGGCCTGCTGGCGGTGGCACTGGCCGCCGCGCTGGGCGCCGTCATGGGCCTCAAACAGGGTACGGTGCGCTACAAGGCCGCGCTGCTGATCGCCGGCGCGGGCATATTGTGCTCGCCGCTGGGCCTGTGGCTGGCGCAGCGCACGCCCAACCGGCCGCTCAGCATGGTGTTTGCTGTGGTGCTGCTGTATGTGGCGTGGCGCGTCTACCAGCGTGCGACGGCCACTGCCTCCAGTGCTAATGCTGCCAACAGTAGCAGTGGCACAGGCAGCACGCCGCAAGCTGCCCCGCCCTGCCGGCTCGACATACAGCGCGGCAAGCTGAACTGGACCGCCCCTTGCGCGCGCGCGCTGGCCATGTCCGGACTGCTGGCGGGTGGCCTGTCTGGGCTGCTCGGCGTGGGCGGCGGTTTCGTCATGGTGCCCGCTTTGCAGCGCTATACGGATCTGAATACCCAGTCCATCCTGTCGACATCGCTGGCCGTGATCGCGCTGGTATCGTTTTCCGGTGTCGCCGCCAGTGCTGCCACCGGCCACCTGCTGTGGGCCATAGCTGTGCCGTTTTCCGCGGGTGCACTGGTCGGCATGACGAGCGGCCGGCTACTGGCCGCCAGACTGGCAGGCCCCGTTCTGCAGCAAGCATTTGCTCTGGTGTCAGCAGGCGTCGCCGTGGCACTATTCATACGGGCACTGTAATCGCCGCCGTGCCCCTCTTATCACGTCTACGCAGCAGGAGCCCGCATGAACCAGCCATCTGATACTCAAGCGCCATCCGCCGTCTGGGATGCGCGTTACGCTAGCAGCGAATACGTGTTCGGCACCACGCCCAACGAATTTCTGCGCCAGCACGCCAGCGTGTGGGCGACCGGCAGCCGCATCCTGTGCGTGGCCGATGGTGAAGGCCGCAACAGCGTCTGGCTGGCGCAGCAAGGCCTAGAGGTGGAAGCCTTCGACATTTCCGCGGTCGGGGTAGAAAAAGCGCGTCAGCTAGCCAGCAGCCAAGGCGTCACCGTGCAGTACGACGTGGCCGACTGCGACAACTGGACCTGGCCGCCAGCACGTTATGACGGGGTCGCCGCCATCTTCTTCCAGTTTGCCGATCCAGCCATGCGGGCTCGCATATTCCAGCACATACGGGACAGCCTGAAACCGGGCGGCATCCTGATCCTGCAAGGCTACACGCCCAAGCAGCTCGACTACAAAACCGGCGGCCCACCCCAGCTTGATCATCTGTACACGCGCGAACTGCTGACGCAAGCGTTTGCCGGCATGGAGATCCTCGAACTGCGCGAGTACGACGCCGAGCTCAGCGAAGGCGCCCGCCACACGGGCCGCTCCGCCCTGATCGGACTGGTGGCGCGCCAGCCCTGCACTGTAAGCAGCCCAACCGAAAGCTAACGCGAGGCACCGCCAGCGAGATCGTCACGGCATGCAAGCTAGTGTGGCATAGTAAAATCGCCCCCTCACTGCGCGACCGGGCTAACGACCTCATCGGTCTGCAGACTTCGTATGAGGATAGCTATGTTCGAGAAGCTGGAAATCTGTCATCTGCGCTTGCTGCGGGAAATTTATGCCACGGGAACGGTTTCTGCTGCCGCAGAGGCGCTCAATATTTCGCAGCAGGCAGCCAGCCTCCAACTGAAGAAAATCCGCGCCATCCTCGGCGACCCGGTGTTTCAGCGCAGCGGCCATGGTGTGGTAGCGACCGCGTATGGGCAGCAGATACGCGGCCATATAGACCAACTGTTCGCACTGATCAGTTCCATGCCCAAACCGTCGGACGAACCGCTGGAAAGCATGGTGCGCAGCCTGAGTATTTCCGCCACGGACTACACTCAGCTCATACTGGTCGATCCGCTGTTCCGCCAGCTACGGGCTCGCGCGCCACAGGTAAAACTGAAACTGTCCAATATCGAGTCATTCAGCCTGAATCGCCGCCTGCAGACTGGCGAGCTCGATATCGCGTTCACCTCCAGCGGCTATGTTCCCGAAGGTTTGATGTCGACCCCGCTTTTTACCGAGAAATATATGTGCGTGTCCGCGCAAGCGCTCGCCAACAATGCCGCTCCGCTTGCGATCAGCGCGCTGGCGCAGCACGATTTTCTGGTGGTATCTCCCGGCGTCGCTAGCTTTGATGGTTCCGCCAGTAGCTGGTTTGCACAGCAGGGACTGAAGCGCAATGTGGTGGCGACAGTCCCCTCGTTCTGGATGGCGCAGGCCTACCTCAGACAGTCGGATCTGGTGGCGTTCATACCGTCCAGATTAATGCCCAGCGCTGGTCTGGTCGAGATTCCGCTACAGAAGTACCCTCCGGGCTTTCAAGTGGTGGCGGCTTACCATGGGGCGATGTCCGGCGATCCATTGCTGACATGGGTACTCGACATAGCCCGGGCATTGCCCGGTAATGCAAGTAGTGTTTGCTTGTAAGGGCTACAAGCAAACAGCACTTTTTGACGGCAAATGCGATTTTTATAATCGCGCACTTCTCCACCAGAAGTGAAAGATGCTATGTCAACTATCTTAATCAACCCTGCCCACCTCTACGATGGTGCTGCTGTAGGTATGTCCCAGGCTAAAGTCGATTTAAACACCCGGCTCGTGTATGTATCCGGCCAGGTGGACTGGGATATACATTCTCAGGTCCGCCATACCAGCCTGGAGGGGCAGACTGAAGGCGCGCTAGAGCAACTATCTAGCGTTCTCAGGGCAGCCGGTACCGCGCTGGAAAATGTATTGCAGGTTCGCATCTATGTGCGCGGTGAATTAGCCGACAGTATGGAGCAGATTGTGCCCGTCTTTGCGCGGCACTTCGGCACTATCCGGCCAGCCCTGACCGGGGTGGGAGTGGCATCCCTCGCTTCGCGCGACACCCTCATAGAAATCGAAGCCGTAGCACAACTGCCGGTACTGCCGGCCTAAGCGCTGTTCCGTGTGCCGCCAGCCACTGGGCTTGCTGGTGGCACACTTACGCCTAGTCCCCCCGCGATGGCACACATGCCAGCTCCGCAGTAATTAAACCGGCGAATTGCAACTGGCCTCAACGGCCAAAGCGAGCCGTTGCAAGGTAGCATTGCTACCAAAATGAAGTAGCAATGAAGCAGTTTGAGCGCGCGTGAAGCCCACGAGGACTAAAACTACGCACCAAGCACAACGCTAAGTATTTGATTTCTTGGGGATTTTTTTGGAGGCGAGGATCGGAGTCGAACCGACCTAGACGGCTTTGCAGGCCGCTGCATAACCGCTTTGCTACCTCGCCTGAGGTAATCTGACAGGAGTAACAGCGGGTTACGCACTGCTATCCGAAATTCTGGAGCGGGAGAAGAGTCTCGAACTCTCGACCTCAACCTTGGCAAGGTTGCGCTCTACCAACTGAGCTACTCCCGCGTAGGAGTTTGCACTACTTTTACTGCGCCATCCGTTTCCGGGGAAACTGGAGCGGGAGAAGAGTCTCGAACTCTCGACCTCAACCTTGGCAAGGTTGCGCTCTACCAACTGAGCTACTCCCGCATTGGAGTCCAACATTTTAGCACTCAGCTTTAAAACTTGCTAGTGCCACGTTATCGATGCTTTGGAGCGGGAGAAGAGTCTCGAACTCTCGACCTCAACCTTGGCAAGGTTGCGCTCTACCAACTGAGCTACTCCCGCGTCGTCGTCATCAACAACAGGCCAGCATTATAGAGGAACTACGCTGGCTGTCAATGGCAATCTTTTGTTTAAGCAAAAATATTGAATATCATTTAGCCTATTTAATCCGGCCCGCCCTGCCCTTACAGCTGGCCGGACTTTTCCTTGATCAGCGGCCAGGCCAGACGCAGATAGTAGAACATCGACCACACAGTCAGCACGGCAGCCACTTCCAGCAGGCGCGCGCCCCAGAACTGGCTATCGATGGCGCCCCACAGCACGTCATGGAACAGCAGCAGCGGAATCGCCATCATCTGCGCGGTGGTTTTGATTTTACCGAGCGAGCTGACCGCCACCGACTTGGAAGCGCCGATCTGCGCCATCCATTCGCGCAGCGCGGAAATGGCAATCTCGCGGCCAATGATGATGAAGGACAGCACGGCATTGGCTCTATCGAGCTGCACCAGCACCAGCAAGGCGCCGGCCACCATCAGCTTGTCCGCCACCGGATCGAGGAAGGCACCAAAAGCCGAAGTCTGGTTCCAGCGCCGCGCCAGAAAACCGTCAAACCAGTCCGTCACCGCCGCGACGATGAAGACCATGGTGGCCGCCAGATTCTGGTCAGCTACCGGCAGCACCGTGGTGGGCAGATAATAGACGCCGACTACCAGCGGAATCAGCGCCACGCGCAACCAGGTCAACAGGATCGGAATATTAAAAGGCATAAATAATCGGCTATCGTGAATTGGGCAATGCGCCGCTAGTCTACCTTGCTATGGCACATTAAACCAGCACACTGTAGAGACTGCGCATAGAGGCAGGCTTCAGTGTAGCTGGCGGTAGATTTCCTCGGCCAGTGCCTGCGAGATGCCTTCCACCTGCTTCAGGTCCTCCACGCTGGCATCGACCACGCCGCGCAGTCCACCGAAGCGGGCCAGCAGGCGCTGGCGCCGCTTGGCGCCTATGCCTTCGATTTCTTCGAGGCGCGAAGTCTGGCGCGTCTTGGCGCGCTTGGCACGCATGCCCGTAATGGCGAAGCGGTGCGCCTCGTCGCGGATCTGCGCCACCAGCATCAGCGCAGCCGATTCCTTGCCCAGCTCCTGCGCCTCGCGACCATCGACAAACATCAGCGTTTCCAGCCCCACGCGGCGGCCTTCGCCTTTGGCCACGCCGACGATCAGGCTGATATCCAGCCCCAGCTCGGCAAACACCTGACGCGCCATTTCAATCTGGCCTTTGCCGCCATCAATCAGCACCACGTCCGGCATCACGCCATCACCGTTCGCCACTTTTTCGTAGCGGCGCATCAGCACCTGGCGCATGGCGGCGTAATCGTCGCCCGGCGTGATGTCGTTGATGTTGTAGCGGCGGTACTCGCCGTTCTGCATCTGGTGGTGATGGAACACCACGCACGAAGCCTGGGTAGCTTCGCCCTGCGTGTGCGAGATATCAAAGCACTCGATGCGCAGCGTGTCGATATCTTCCGGCTCCAGCGACAGCGCCTCCACCAGTGCACGCGTGCGCGACTGCTGCGAACCCTGCTCCGACAGCAAGCGCGCCAGCGAAATCTCGGCGCCCTTCTGCGCCAGCTCCAGCCATTTGCGGCGCTGGTCCTGCGGCTGGAACACCAGATGGATACGGTGGCCGCACTGCTCCTGCAGCGCCAGCATCAGCGCCGGCTGGTCGAATTCGATGTTGAGAATCAGCGTACCGGGGATGAACTTCTCGGTGTAATGCTGGACCAGGAAGGCGGCCAGCACTTCCACTTCCAGCGGCTGGTCGGCAATCGCTGCCGCATCGCCGATATGGTTGGGGAAGTAGGCCCGGTCGCCCAAATGGCGCCCGCCGCGTACCATGGCCAGATTGACGCAGGCACGGCCACCCTGCACCAGTACCGCCAGAATATCCACATCGGCGTCGCCCGTGGTTTCCATGCTCTGCTGGTGCAGCACGCGCGAGAGCGACTGGATCTGGTTACGCACGGTGGCCGCCTGCTCGAACTTCAGCTCGGCCGCATAGGCGTGCATCTTCTTTTCCAGCTCGTCGAGTATCTCGGTCTGGCGCCCGCGCAGGAAGCGCGCCGCATTGTCGACGTCGGCCTGATAGTCTTCCTTGCTGATCAGGTCCACACAGGGGCCGCTACAGCGGCCGATCTGGTTGAGCAGACAGGGCCGCGTGCGGTTGCTGTACACGCTGTCTTCGCAGGTGCGCAGGCGGAATACCTTCTGCAATATCTGCATGGATTCCTTGACGGCCCACGAACTGGGGAAAGGCCCGAAATACTGGTTCTTGCGATCGACCGCGCCACGGTAATACACCATGCGCGGTGCCTCGCCGCCCGTGATCTTCAGATACGGATAGGACTTATCATCGCGGAACAGGATATTGAAGCGGGGGCTGAGCGCCTTGATCAGGTTATTTTCAAGGATCAGCGCTTCCGCCTCGCTATGGGTGACGGTGGTTTCCAGCCGCGCGATACGTTCCACCATCATGGCGATGCGCGGGCTGCTCAGGTTCTTCTGGAAGTAGCTCGACACGCGCTTCTTCAGATCGCGCGCCTTGCCCACATACAGCACCTTGTCTTCCGCATCGAAATAGCGGTACACGCCCGGCAGATTGGGCAGCCTGGCCACCGTGGCCAGCACCTGTGCACGCGCATCAGGCGCGCTATCTTCCACTTCGCTCATCTAGAATTCACCACACTCAAGCCACACACCGCACGCCGCTCATGCGGCCTGCTCGACGATCACAAACGCCACCGCATACTCTTCTTCATCACTGATCGTCACCTGTGCCGACAGTCTATGCCGCTGCATGAATTCCTGCAGCGCGCCACTGCAGACGATCACCGGCTTGCCGCTGGGAGCATTCAGCATCTGTGCCGCCGTCCACGTCATCGGCATGCGCATGCCCAGCCCTATGGCCTTGGAAAACGCTTCCTTGGCGGCGAAACGGGTAGCCACAAACCGCACCCCGCGTGACGCGCTTCTGGCTTTACGGGCCAGATACTTTTCCATCTCCTGCGGTCCCAGTATCTTGCGCGCAAAGCGGTCGCCATAGCGCGCCAGCGACGCTTCTATGCGTGGTATCTTGCAGATATCGGTGCCTATGCCGTAAATCATGCGCGCGTGCCCAGACGGGTGGCCAGCATGATGGCCTTCATTTCGCGCACGGCGTTTTCCCAGCCCACGAACACGGCATGGCCGACGATGGCATGGCCGATATTCAGTTCGGCGATTTCAGCGATGGCCGCTATCGCCTGCACATTGGTGTAATGCAGGCCATGGCCGGCATTCACCTTCAGGCCTTTGGCTACGCCATACAGCGCGCCGCGCTTGATGCGCTCCAGCTCCGCCGCCTGCTCTGCGCCTGCCGTATCGGCATAGCGGCCCGTGTGCAGTTCGATCACGGGGGCGCCGATGGCGGCCGTGGCATCCATCTGCGCTTCATCCGCATCGATGAACAGGCTGACGCGTATGCCTTCGGCCTGCAGCTGCTTGACGGCCGCTTCCACCGCCTTGTAATGGGTCACCACATCGAGTCCGCCTTCGGTAGTCACTTCGGTGCGCTTTTCCGGCACCAGACAGACATCGGCCGGCTTGATGCGGCAGGCGAAATCGATCATTTCCTGCGTTACGGCCGCTTCCAGATTCATGCGCGTGAGCAGTTGCGGCGCCAGCGCGATCACGTCGGCATCCTTGATATGGCGGCGGTCTTCGCGCAGGTGCAGCGTGATGCAGTCAGCCCCGGCCTGCTCGGCCAGCAACGCAGCGCGGATGGGATCGGGATAGCTGGTGCCGCGCGCATTGCGCAGCGTGGCGACGTGGTCGATGTTCACGCCGAGATCAATGATGGTGCCTACAGGTTGCAGAAAGCTCATGGTGTATACCGTTTATCTGGTTTATAACTGCAGCAGGTCGATCAGGATCTGCCGCGTATTCAGCGGTGCGCCGCCCAGATGGTGGGCCAGCAGGAACCGCATTAACTGTTTGCTCTGGGACTGCGTGGCGCCGTCCTGATAATCTTCGCGCTCCATGTCGAGCAGGGTCTTGCCTGCCACGCCGGGCCAGATATCGGCGGCGCGCTGGGGCCGCGGGCCCCGTTCGGGATCGACCACATACACCACATCGGCCTGCACCGTGCTGCGGGTATCGGTACAGCGGGTCAGATCTGCGGCCACCCCGGTCTCTTTCAATAGCGCGCGCTCGAATTTGCGCAGCACGATGGTGGGCGGTTCATTATGCGCCAGCTGGTTGAGGGTAGCCACGTAATGGTCGAACAGGGCCGGATGGGCATCATCGCGCGCCAGCAGTTTGACCAGCAGTTCGTTCAGATAGAAGCCGCACAGCAGTGCGGTCTTTTCCAGCGGCAGCATGCCGCCTACCCATTCGGCATCGGTCAGCGTACGTAATTCCGATTTGCCGACCCAGCTAGAGGACAGTGGCTGGAAGGTCTGCAGCACGCCGCGCAGTTGCGAATGGGGACGTTTGGCGCCCTTGGCGATCAGCGCCACGCGGCCATAGTCGCGCGTGAACAGATCGATGATCAGGCTGGTTTCTTTGTAGGGATAACTATGCAGCACAAAGGCTGGCTGGCCGGCCACCTTGGTGCCAACGGTGCGCTCGCGCGTCGGTGCACGGGAAGATTTTCTGGCTGCAGCAACTGCAGGGGCTGTGGTGGCTTCAGTCGCCACGGCGGTTGCAGGAGCGGCCGCAGCGGCGGCAGCATAGGCCGCGGGGCTTTCCGCCACTTGCTCACGCTGCGCCGCTGCCGGCGCCGCACTGGCGCCAGCCGCTGTATTGTCGGCCTCGAGCGTGATGTTGGACATCGTCCCTCTGTTATTCGTAGCCGTAGGCGCGCAGCCCTGCTTCGTTGTCGGCCCAGCCGGATTTGACCTTGACCCAGATTTCCAGATACACGGGGCCGCCGAACAGCTTTTCCATGTCCAGACGCGCTTGCGTCGAAACCTCTTTCAGACGCGCGCCCTTGTTACCGATGATCATGGACTTGTGGGTGTCGCGTTCGACCAAAATCGCGGCGAACACGCGGCGCAGATCGCCCTCCTGCTCGAATTTTTCGATCATCACCGTGCTGGTGTAAGGCAGTTCGTCGCCGACGAAGCGGAACAGCTTCTCGCGCACGATTTCCGAGGCGAGGAATTTCTCGCTGCGGTCAGTGATATCGTCCGGTCCGAAGATAGGCTCGTTCTCGGGCAGGAAGCGCTTGATTTCCTTTTCCAGACCGTCGAGCTGGAAGCGCAGCTTGGCCGACACCGGCACGATGGCGGCGAAGTTGAACTTGGCCGCCACCTGCTGGGCGAACGGCAGCAGCACGGCCTTGTCTTTCACACGGTCAGCTTTGTTAATCACCAGCAGCACCGGCACTTCGGTCGGCAGCAGATCGAGCACCTGCTGGTCGGCCGGGCCGAAGGTGCCGGCTTCGATCACGAACAGAATCAGGTCCGACGAAATCAGCGTATTGGTGACGGTCTTGTTGAGCGTCTTGTTCAGCGCATTGGCGTGACGGGTCTGGAAGCCCGGCGTATCGACGTAGATGAGCTGGGCATCATCATAGGTCTGGATGCCGGTGATGCGGTGGCGCGTGGTCTGCGCCTTGCGCGAAGTGATGCTGACCTTGGCGCCGATCAGGGTATTCATCAGGGTCGATTTGCCCACATTGGGGCGGCCCACGATGGCGATATAGCCGCAGCGGAACGGAGCGTTGGTGTCGGTAGTCATAATGCCTCTTTACTTGTTGGCCGCTTTGGTGGTGCCTGCCGGTGCTGGGCCAGGTGCAGGCGAACTCGGTTCGCTCGACTGCACGGTGGCGATGCCGGCCAGCTTGAGCTGGGCCGCACGGGGCTTGGCCTTGCGCGCAGCGCCCGGGGTTTTCACCAGCGCCTGTTCGGCCACTTCCAGCGCCAGCTTGGCAGCGGCCTGTTCACCGGCACGACGGCTACCGCCGCGGCCAAATACCTGTATGCCCAGCTTGGGCACCAGACATTCGATTTCGAATTCCTGACTGTGCGCAGCGCCATGGGTAGCGACCACGTTGTACAGCGGCAGGGAGATTTTTTTACTTTGCAGGAATTCCTGCAGCAGCGTCTTGGCATCCTTGCCTAGCGTCTGCGGGTCCACCGTATCGAGAATGGGAATGTAGAACGCGCGGATCACATCGCGCGCCGGGTCGAAGCCGCCATCGAGGAAGATGGCGCCCAGCAGCGCTTCCAGCGTATCAGCCAGAATAGACGGACGGCGGAAGCCGCCCGATTTGAGTTCGCCTTCACCGAGGCGCAGGAACTGCGACAGTTCCAGCTTCTGGGCGATTTCGAACAGCGATTGCTGCTTGACGAGGTTGGCGCGCAGGCGCGACAGATCGCCCTCGTCGATCTGCACATAGCGTTCGTACAGGATGGACGCCACCACGCAGTTCAGCACCGAGTCGCCCAGAAACTCCAGCCGCTCGTTGTGCAAACTGCTATGGCTACGGTGCGTCAAGGCTTGCTGTAACAGCCCAGCATCCTGGAACGTGTAGCCTAGACGGGTTTGCAGTAACTGGAGATTCATTATGTGATTGGTCGGTTTTCTAATACGGTTTATTGGTCGGCTTTGGACATGCCATGTTTGGCAGTGCTGCCCTCGTATTCGAGCAGCAGGCTGGCCGGTCCGATCAGGGGAATTTTCTTCTCGTAGGCGAAGCTGATTTCCGTCTCGCCGTTTTCGCCGCGGCTGATGATCAGATCCTTGCCGTTGATGGCGCTGATGTAGCCCACGGTGGCGCTGGCATCGAAGGACTTCTGCATCTGCAGCACCGTACCACCGCCCGCCTTGGCGCTGACGATGGCATTCTGGATGGCGCGGTATTCGGTATAGGTGGGCACGATTTTGAGTGCCAGCACGGCGACAAAGCCGCCCACGGCCAGCAAAACAATCAGCCCGACCAGTGAGATACCCTGCTGCCGCTGCTTCCCTGTGTGCATGACCGTTCCTTTCACCACAGCTTAGTGGATGGTGCCGATACGGCGCCAGCTACCGAGATTGAGCCAGACGAAGAATGCCTTGCCGACGATGTTCTTGTCCGGCACAAAGCCCCAGTAGCGGCTGTCCGCGCTATTGTCGCGGTTATCGCCCATCATGAAGTAATTACCGGCTGGCACAACGCAAGTAAAGCCTTCATAACGGTAGGTGCAATTCTCGCTGTACGGGAACTGTTTCACGCCTTCCAGATTCAGCGTCGGTGCCGCTTCGTTGTTCAGGATGCGGTGGCTCACGCCCGTCAGATTCTCCGTGTACTGCTTGTTGTAGACCAGATGCTCATCGTCCAGGTAATCGTCCAGCGCAGTGTACTTCACTTCCACACCGTTCACGGTTAAGCGCTTGTTTTCATAGGTAATTTTATCACCGGGCACGCCGATCACGCGTTTGATGTAATCCTGGCTCATATCCTGTGGATATTTGAACACCATTACATCGCCGCGCTGCGGATCGTTGATCTGGATGATTTTCTGGTTGATCACGGGCAGACGTATGCCGTAGGTGAACTTATTCACCAGTATCAGATCGCCTACCAGCAGGGTCGGCACCATCGACGAGGATGGAATCTTGAACGGTTCGTACAGGAAGGAGCGCAGGAAGAACACCAGTGCGATCACGGGGAAGAAGCTGCCCGAGTATTCGATCCACGTAGGCTGGCGCAGCAGACCTGCTTCAATGGCGGCGCGGTTGCCCTGATTGTCCACCTTGATGCCATCCGCCGTCAGCTTGGCGTTACGGGCGTCGTATTCGGCCAGTGCACGGTCGGCCGCAGCGCGGCGCTGCTTGGCCAGATAGAATACATCGAGGAACCAGATCACCCCCGTCACCACCATCAGGATGAACAGGATTAAAGCGAAATTGCCCAGAATCACTTGCAGGTTCATTTCTCTTCCACTTGTAAAATTGCCAGGAAGGCTTCTTGTGGAATTTCCACCGAGCCCACTTGCTTCATACGTTTCTTACCGGCCTTCTGCTTCTCCAGCAGTTTCTTCTTACGGCTCACGTCACCGCCGTAGCACTTGGCCAGCACGTTCTTGCGCAGCGCCTTGACGTTTTCACGCGAAATCACGGTGGCACCGATGGCCGCCTGAATCGCTACGTCGAACATCTGGCGCGGAATCAGTTCGCGCATCTTGGCCGCTACCTGACGGCCGCGGTAGGCACTGTTGGAACGGTGCACGATGATGGCCAGCGCATCGACTTTTTCGCTGTTGATCAGCATGTCGACCTTGACCACGTCCGAGGAACGGTATTCCTTGAACTCGTAATCCATCGAAGCGTAACCGCGCGAAGTCGATTTGAGCTTGTCGAAGAAGTCCAGCACGATCTCGCCCATCGGCATTTCGTACACCAGCTTGACCTGACGGCCGTGGTAGCTCATGTCCATCTGCACGCCGCGCTTGCCGATACACAGGGTAATCACCGAGCCGACGTATTCCTGCGGCATGTACAGATTGACAGTGACGATAGGTTCGCGGATATCGGCGATCTTCGACGGTTCCGGCATGCGCGAAGGGTTGTCCACCTTCAGAATGCTGCCGTCGCGCATTTCCACTTCGTACACCACGGTCGGCGCCGTGGTGATCAGATCCATATCGAATTCGCGTTCCAGACGTTCCTGCACGATTTCCATGTGCAGCAGGCCGAGGAAGCCGCAACGGAAGCCGAAGCCCAGCGCCTGCGATACTTCCGGCTCGTACATCAGGGCCGCGTCATTGAGCTTGAGCTTTTCCAGCGAGTCGCGCAGCGCGTCGTACTGGTTGGCTTCGACCGGGAACAGACCGGCAAACACCTGTGGCTGCACTTCCTTGAAGCCGGGCAGCGGTTCCGGTGCCGGACGGCTGGCCAGCGTGACCGTATCGCCCACTTTGGCGGCCTTCAGTTCCTTGATACCGGCGATGATAAAGCCCACCTGACCGGCCGACAGTTGCGGCAGCGAGACGGAACGGGGCGCGAACACGCCGATGTCTTCCACCAGTTGCACCGAGTCGGTGGCCATCAGCTTGATCTTGTCTTTCGGACGCAGCGTGCCGTTGACAACGCGCACCAGCATCACCACGCCCACATAGGCGTCGTACCACGAGTCGACGATCAGGGCCTGCAGCGGTGCATCCGGATCGCCCTTCGGGGGCGGCACTTTGGCGATGATGGATTCCAGCACATCATCCACGCCCAGACCCGTTTTGGCCGAGCAGTGCACGGCGTCACCGGCTTCGATACCGATCACGTCTTCGATTTCCGCAATCGCGCTAGGCGGGTCGGCATTCGGCAGGTCGATCTTGTTCAGCACAGGCACGACTTCCACGCCCAGATCGAGTGCCGTGTAGCAGTTGGCCACGGTCTGCGCTTCCACGCCCTGCGAAGCATCCACCACCAGCAGCGCGCCTTCGCAGGCCGACAGCGAGCGCGAAACTTCGTAGGAGAAGTCGACGTGGCCCGGGGTATCGATCAGGTTCAGGTTGTACACCTTGCCATCGCGCGCCTTGTACTGCAGGGCAGCCGTCTGCGCCTTGATGGTAATGCCGCGCTCGCGCTCCAGATCCATAGAATCGAGCACCTGCGCCTCCATCTCGCGTTCGGACAGACCGCCGCACAGTTGAATGATGCGGTCGGCCAGGGTCGATTTACCGTGGTCGATGTGGGCGATGATGGAGAAATTGCGTATGTTATTCATTAACAAATGGCCAAAAACAAGTCAAAAACGAGTCAAAACGGGTACAAAACAGCGGGCGCAGGCATAAAGCCGGCGCGCCATACAAAAAAAGCGCTCCGAGCGGGGCTGTCTGCCCTGGCGAGCGCCTTGATCACAGCTAGACTCAACACTTAACGTCCTGACAGGACGTCTTACCCCGTGCATTTTACCGGATTTCAGAGTGGAAAGCCCTACTTTGCGCGGCTAAATGCTGCACTGCGCTCCACCGGATGCACAAAAACCCTGCAACTTGCATCATTTTTCATCAGCGCGCCAGCAATTCGCGGACTTTTGCTTCATCTAGGAAATAGTGGCATAGCTCGGGTTGTTCCAGATCGGCAAATAGTACGGGCACCAGCTCGTCGAAACGGGCCACCAAGGCCGGATCGTCATCGACATCGATCACATCGACCGTAATCGGCTGTTGCGGGGTTTGCATACGCATCAGGGCATCGAGCATGTCCTGGCATAAATGGCAATAACTACGGGAATACAGAGTGAAATGCATGGTTGGAACAGGGTCTGGCGCCAGCGCTGGCAGCAGACCCTGCGGACTCCTTATTTGACGCCAGGACGGATGGAAATGAATTGCGACTGCTCGCCGCGCCGCACCAGCAGTACGGCCGGCTTTTTACTGTCGAGCTTGGCCACGACGGCCTGGAACTGGCGCACATCGCGAATTTCCGTGTTATTCACTTGCAACAACACATCGCCCTCTTCCAGACCGGCGTCCGCCGCCGCCCCTTCGGCCGTATCGACCTGCACGCCACCGTTCACACCCAGAGTTTTCTTCTGCTCGGCAGTCAGATCGCTCACACGCAAGCCCAGCGCGTTGGCGGCAGCTTTTTCCGCCGCAGCCGCCTCGCCTTTACCCTTGGCGCCGCTGGCCTTGGCCTGCTTCTCGCCATCGAGGTCGGCCACACTGATAGGCAGCTCGAGCTGCTTGCCCTGACGCCACAGTGTGATCGTCAGCTTGGCATCGAGCGGCGTACTGCCCACCAGACGCGGCAGGTCGGACGAGCGCTTGATCGGCGTGCCATTGAATTTAAGGATGATATCGCCAGGCTTGACGCCGGCCTTGTCGGCCGGACTGCCAGCCTCCACTTGCGATACGAGCGCGCCCTGCGCCGACTTCAAGCCCAGCGACTCGGCCACTTCCTTGCTCACTTCGGCAATCTTGACGCCCATGCGCCCGCGCGTGACCTTGCCGCTCTTCTTGATCTGCTCGGATACGCGCACCGCCTCATCGATAGGAATCGCAAACGAAATCCCGCTATAACCACCGGACAGCGTTGCGATCTGCGAATTAATGCCTATCACCTCGCCGCGCATATTGATCAGCGGCCCGCCCGAATTGCCGGGATTGACGGCCACATCGCTCTGGATCAGGGCCAGATATTCGCCCGTATCGCGCTGCTTGGCTGAAATGATGCCCGCCGTCACAGTGTTTTCCAGATTGAACGGCGAACCGATGGCGATCACCCATTCACCGACGCGGATTTTTTCGGAACTGCCCAGCACGAGGAAAGGCAGATTCGCCCCTTCGATCTTCAGCACGGCCACATCGGTACTGGCATCGGCACCCAGCACCTTGGCCTTGAATTCACGCTTGTCCGTCAGCGTTACCAGCACTTCATCGGCGCCATCGATCACATGAGCATTGGTCATCACATAGCCGTCGGCCGACAGGATGAAGCCGGATCCCACGCCGCGCGGCACCGGTTCTTCGGACGGCGCCTGACGGCGTCCACGCGGCACGGCCTTGCCACCGGGCTGGGGCAGCGCACCACCAAAGAAACGGCGCAAGAACTCCTGCATTTCTTCATCGCCGATCTGGCCGCCACCCATGCGCCCACTCTTGGGGCGTTCCAGTGTGCGGATATTCACTACGGCTGGCCCCACCTGATCCACCAGATCGGCGAAATTCGGCAAGCCCACCACGACGCCGGTGGCAGCGGCAGCAGCCTGTACGGGCGTCAGGCCCAGTACGGCAGGAGAAAACCAGACACAGGCGCCTACAGCCAGCGCCCCCAGCGTTTTACGATCTACAAAAATTTGTTTTTTCATGGAAGGTATCGGTCTTTAACAGGTTGCGGAACGCAGCACACTGATGCAGGCCGGTGTTGCCGTCCTTGCATGCAGGATCGTCTATGGTAAGCGAAAACCTGTGTTCCGGCACAGTCCTGCCAGAGCGTGGCGCCACTCAGGACGAGATGGTGCTAGTCTGGGTGTCGGCATCAGGCGTGTCCGCCCCGCTGTGGGCTGGCTCGGCGGCCAGCCGTTGCGCCAGCCGGGCCTGGAAGGCAGGGCTCGGTAATGCTGCTGCAGTTGCTTCGGCCTGCAGCGTGTCACGCACCAGATGATAGGCGCGCCAGCGCTGCTGCCCTTCGGCTGTGGCCAGAGCGGCCAGAGCCAGTTCGCGCTCGCTCTCATCCAGTTCGCCATCCGCCAGCGCGGAAAGGTGTTCGCGCATCCGTCGTTGTATATCCATCGTGCCTTCCGCCCCGTAAAAACTCTCCAGCCCAGCCCTAAGCCTTTCCCGACAGCACCATGATTGCTGCCCTACCAGCGCTTGTCAACCGGCATATCGAGCAGGGGACGCAGTTTGTCGGCAATCACTTCGCGTGCCCGGAAGATGCGGCTACGCACTGTCCCTATCGGGCAGGCCATGATGGCGGAGATTTCTTCGTAGCTCAGACCTTCGATTTCGCGCAGGGCGATGGCCGTGCGCAAATCCAGCGGCAAAGCATCCATGGCCGCATTCACGGTCTGGGCGATCTGCTTGCTTGCCAACATAGATTCCGGTGTATTCATATCGCGCAAATGCTCGCTCTCGGCAAAGGTTTCCGCTTGCTCCGCGTCAATCTCGGTAGACGTGGGGGTACGGCGGCCCTGCGTGGCCAGAAAATTCTTCGCCGTGTTGATGCCTATGCGGTACAACCATGTATAGAAAGCCGATTCGCCGCGAAAGTGCCGCAAGGCGCGATAGGCTTTGATAAAGGTCTCCTGCACGACATCTTCGGCTTCCGTCTGGTCGTGCACGATACGCGATAGCAGCCGCATCAGCCTGCGCTGGTATTTCGCTACCAGCATATCGAAGGCTTGCTTGTCGCCATCCCGCACCCGCTCTACCAGTCGCTCGTCACACTCGCGTTCAGTTGTCACTCCTGCATTCCTCGATGGTCTGCAGCGCCGGCAACTCCGCTTCCTAAGCTATAGAGTTTGCCCGCTGCAAGAAGTTCCGGCTTTATTTGAGCGCGCTGCGCGCCGCCAGTGCCCGACTAGCCAGCATCAGGGCACGCCAGTCCGCTGCGCTCACGCTGTCCGCCAGCACGAGCAGATAGCGGCCCGGCTGGCCTGGCACACCCAGATGCAGCAGCAACAGGCACGGCCAGATCAGCGTACCTGCCCGAAGATAGTGCGCGTCCGCCCTGCCCGCCGTCCGTACCGCAACGCACGTTGGCACCGCGCCGGCAGCAGCGATCGTGGACTGCGCGTTGTACTGCGCCTTGTACTGCGCCTTGTACTGATATACCGACAAGTACCACTGGCCGCCAGCAGTTATATCAAGCTGCAGTAGCGCTGCCGACGCGCCACTGCGGGCCGCTGCTGCCATGACGATGCACAGCAAACTCCAGCATTGAGCAGGACAGGCCAGCGCCGACAGACAGACGGTACAGCGCAAGCCCGCACACAGCCAGCGCAGGCGCAACGACGGGCGTAATACGACACTGGCAGCGATCGACATGACAAGCAGCCTTGCGCAGCGGAGTTGAAATCAGTGGTGGAGAAACTTGGAAGCGCCGGCCACAAGGCCGGGCAATTCTGGCAGCACGGAATAGCGCTACCGAATTTACGCTCACCCTGTTTTGGACAGGGTGAGCGCTATTTAGTTCAGGCCGGAGCCGAACCGGGTATTACAGTTTGCCGAAGACCAGACTGCCGTTGGTGCCGCCGAAGCCGAACGAGTTCTTGACTGCATACTCGATCTTCATATCGCGCGCCACATTGGCACAGAAGTCCAGATCGCAGGCCGGATCCTGGTTGAAGATGTTGATGGTCGGTGGCGACACCTGATGATGTACTGCCAGTACCGTAAACACTGCTTCCAGACCGCCGGCACCGCCCAGCAGGTGACCCGTCATCGACTTGGTCGAGTTGATCACCATGTTTTTGGCGTGCGCACCGAAGGTACGCTTGATACCCTGTACTTCAGCCAGATCGCCCAGCGGAGTCGAAGTACCGTGCGCATTCAGGTACTGCACCTGATCCGGATTGACACCGGCATGCGCCAGTGCAGCAATCACGGACTTGCTGCCGCCACTGCCATCTTCCAGCGGCGAAGTCATGTGATAAGCATCGGCACTCATGCCGAAGCCCAGCAGCTCCGCGTAGATTTTGGCGCCGCGCGCCTTGGCGTGTTCGTACTCTTCCAGCACCATCACACCGGCGCCTTCGCCCAGCACGAAACCGTCACGATCGGTATCCCATGGACGGGAAGCGGTCGCTGGATCATCGTTGCGGGTGGACAGAGCACGGGCCGAAGCAAAGCCGCCCAGACCCAGTGGCGATACGGTCGATTCCGCACCGCCAGCGATCATCACGTCGGCATCGCCGTATTCGATCAGACGGGCCGCCATGCCGATACAGTGCAGGCCGGTGGTGCACGCCGTCACGATCGACAGGTTAGGACCGCGCATGCCGTACTGGATCGACAGATTGCCCGAGATCATATTGATGATCGAAGCAGGCACGAAGAATGGCGAGATACGGCGCGGACCGCGCTTGTCGTAGTCTTGCTTGGTTTCTTCGATCAGCGGCAAGCCGCCGATACCGGAACCGATCATCACGCCGATGCGATCGGCGTTCTCTTCGGTTACGACCAGGCCGGCGTCCTGCACCGACTGTATGCCGGCGGCCATGCCGTAATGGATAAAGGTATCCATGTGGCGCGCTTCCTTAGCGGGGATGTAATCCTCGATATTGAAGCCTTTGACTTCACCGGCGAACTGGGTGGTGAAAGCTTGCGCATCAAACTTGGTGATGCTGGCGATCCCCGACTTACCTTCGGTGATAGCGGCCCACGAATCGGCAATGGTATTGCCGACCGGGGTCACGCAGCCGAGGCCGGTGACGACAACACGACGGTTTTTAGAACCTCTCAAGCGATTCTCCTAGAGTCGATCGGGCAGAATTAGGCCTTGACGTGGGCAGTAGCGTAGTCAATCGCTTGCTGCACGGTCGTGATCTTTTCTGCTTGTTCGTCAGGGATTTCCATTTCGAATTCGTCTTCCAGAGCCATTACCAGCTCTACGGTGTCCAGCGAGTCAGCGCCGAGATCGTCAACGAACGAGGACTCGGTCTTGATGTCTGCTTCAGCGACGCCCAGTTGTTCAGCGACGATTTTCTTAACGCGTTGTTCGATATCCGACATGTTATGGCTCCATTATGTTTGTTACGGAAAGCGCGCATTTTATCAGGTTTGCGCGCCTAAAAACGATTTTCGGCGTCTGCTGCTAAATCAGCCGAAAACACTGCTAAAAGACGGGAACCGGCGAGTATTTCCTCACCGGAACACATCAATTCATATACATCCCGCCATTCACGTGCAGGGTAGTACCGGTAATATAGGCTGCCTGTGGCGAAGCCAGGAAAGCCACCGCCGCAGCGATGTCTTCCGGCTTGCCCAGACGGGCCAGCGGAATCTGGGTCAGCAGGGCGGCGTGTTGCTCTTCGCCCAGCGATTTGGTCATATCGGTATCGATAAAGCCCGGCGCAACACTGTTGACGGTGATGTTGCGGCTGCCGATTTCACGCGCCAGTGCGCGCGTCATGCCTTCTACGCCAGCCTTGGCAGCAGCATAGTTCATCTGGCCCGGGTTGCCCGACGAGGCCACCACGGACGTGATGTTGATGATGCGGCCAGTCTTGGCTTTCATCATGCCGCGCAGCACACCGCGCGACATGCGGCCCACGGCGCTCAGATTGGTGGCGATCACCTGATCCCACTCTTCATCCTTCATGCGCATGGCCAGTTGGTCCATGGTGATACCGGCGTTGTTGACCAGAATGCCCACGGCACCATAGGTCTTGCTGATCTCGTCGATCAGACCCGTGCAGCGCTCGGCGTCAGTCACGTTGAGTACCACGCCCTTGCCCGCTTCGGCACCGACTTCGGCCAGATAGGCGGAAATCGCTTCGGCACCCGCTTCGCTGGTGGCCGTGCCGATCACGCGCGCGCCCTGACGGGCCAGCTCGATGGCAATGGCTTTACCGATGCCGCGCGATGCGCCCGTAACGAGGGCAACTTGGTTTGCTAAATTCATGTGTTTCCTTTGACGTGTAGGGAGTGTGCCTGAAGACCTGCTTGCTTATTTGAGCAAGGTCAACACGCGTTCCAGCGATGCTTGATCGGTGATGGCGTCGCCCACCAGATTGCCATCGATGCGCTTGGTCAGGCCCATCAGCACCTTGCCCGGACCGCATTCGATCACGTTGGTGATGCCTTCGGCGGCCACTTTCTGCATGGTTTCCACCCAGCGCACAGGCGCGGCGGCCTGACGTACCAGCGCATCCTTGATGGCGGCAGGGTCATTCAGCACAGCCACATCGACGTTGTTGATCAGCGCGATCTGCGGCGCAGCAAAGCTCAGGTCCGCCATGTAGTCGCGCAGACGGTCCGAAGCGGGCTTGAGCAGCGACGAGTGGAACGGTGCGGAAACCGGCAGCTTCATGGCGCGCTTGGCACCCTTGCCCTTGGCGATTTCACAAGCGCGCTCGACGGCCGCCGTTTCACCGGCAATCACCACCTGCGCTGGCGCATTGAAGTTGACGGCTTCGACCACGCCGCCAGCGGCAGCCGCTTCGCTGCACGCGGCGCGCACATCGTCGTCGCTCAGACCGAGTACCACGGCCATGGTGCCCTGCCCGACCGGCACGGCTTCCTGCATGGCTTGTGCGCGGAAGCGCACCAGTGGTACAGCATCCTTGAACTGGATCACACCGGCCGCAACCAGCGCCGAGTATTCGCCCAGACTATGACCTGCCACCAGCGACGGCAACGGACCGCCGGCAGCCAGCCAGGCGCGGTACACGGCCACAGCGGCCGTCAACATCACAGGCTGGGTATTGGTGGTCAGATCGAGCTCTTCTTTCGGGCCTTCGGCCATCAGCTTACCCAGATCGAACTGCAGCGCGTCGGACGCTTCTGCAATGGTTTGGGCGACCACGGGATTACCGGCAAAGCCTTCCATCATGGCGATCGCTTGCGAACCTTGACCAGGGAAAACAAAAGCAAATTTAGTCATTACTTCATCCATCAGATTATGTAGATCGCTACGCTAGCATGTCATCGTGACATCTGCACTACTGGCGAGTTCGTTAGAACTCTAATTCTAATTCAAGGCCTAAAGATCAGCCTTTTTATCGCCCACCTCTGGCAAACCATTCATCTTAACAAGGACAGCGCCCCAGGTGAAACCACCGCCCACACCTTCCATCATCACGTTGTGGCCATTTTGGATGCGGCCATCGCGCACGGCCACGTCCAGCGCCAGCGGAATCGAGGCAGCCGAGGTGTTGCCATGCTGGTCTACCGTGACCACCATTTTTTCCGGCGACAGGCCCAGTTTCTTGCCCGTGCTGCTCATGATGCGGATATTCGCTTGATGTGGCACCAGCCAGTCGATCTGGTCCTGCGTCATGCCCGCCTTCTCCAGCGTTTCGTGCGCGACTTTCTCCAGCACGGAAACGGCCAGCTTGAATACGGCCGGACCATCCATGTACAGGAAGGCACTGCCAGCGACAGCACCGCCATCGACATTGCCCGGGACGCTCAGCACATGGGAATTGCGACCATCAGCGTGCAGCTTGGTGGCCAGCACGCCCGGCTCTTCCGACGCCGTCATGACGATGGCGCCAGCGCCGTCGCCGAACAGCACGCAGGTCGTGCGGTCTTCGAAATTCAGAATGCGCGAAAATACTTCCGCGCCGATCACCAGCACGTTCTTGTGCACGCCGGCACGGATGAAAGCGTCCGCCGTCGACACGGCATACACAAAGCCCGAACACACGGCCTGCACGTCGACTGCTGCACCGTTGTTGGTGATACCGAGTTTCTGCTGCACGATACAGGCCGTGCTGGGGAAGCTGCCGAAGAAGTCCGGCGTCGAACTGGCCAGAATGATCAGATCGATATCATTAGGTTGCAGCTTGGCCATCTCCAGCGCGCGCTGCGCCGCGATCACGCCCAGATCGGAAGATTTCTGCTCGGCTTCAGCGAAGTGACGCGCCGAAATGCCGCTGCGGGTGACGATCCACTCGTCGGAAGTTTCAATACCGTTGGCTGCGAGCTGATCCGCCAGTTCCTGGTTGGTCACGCGCTTTGCTGGCAGATAACTGCCAGTGCCGATAATTTTGCTATACAAAGTCATGCCCTCTCGTCGTCCACTACAGATTATTTTGAGGCCGGTGCTTCCGGCGCTTCGGCATTGCGCGGCATGAGCTCGGAAATCAGGGTCGAGATATGCGGCAACACATCATTTTTTGCAGCATCATACGCGCGCTTGATCGCCCATTCAAACGAATATGCATCGGCACCGCCATGGCTCTTAAACACCAGACCACGCAAACCAAGCAGACTGGCTCCGTTATAGCGCGATGGCGACAAGCGTTTCTTGACGTTGTTCAGTGCGCCGCGCCCGATCAGCGCGCCCAGCATGGTGAGCGGGTTGCGGGTGAATTCCGATTTGACCGTATCAGCAAAGAAGCGTGCCACGCCTTCCACGGCCTTGAGTGTGACATTACCCACAAAGCCGTCACAGACCACGATATCGGTCGTGCCTTTGAAGATATCATTGCCTTCCACATTGCCGTAGAAGTTCAGCGCGCCGCGCTCGTGGTCAGCCTGCAGCAGTTTGCTGGTGGCTTTGACCACATCGTTGCCTTTGATGTCTTCCGTGCCGACATTGAGCAGGCCCAGCGTAGGACGCGGGATGTTTTCCATGGCCGACACCATGACCGAACCCATGATGGCGAACTGGTGCAGGTGGTGCGGCTCGCAATCCACGTTGGCACCCAGATCCAGCATATAGGTCGGGCCGCCCTTCTGGTTAGGCATGATGCTGCAGATGGCCGGGCGATCTACACCCGTCATGGTCTTCAGCACGTAGCGGGCCACCGCCATCAGCGCGCCCGTGTTACCGGCCGAAACGCAAGCCTGGGTCTTGCCATCCTTGACCTGCTCGATGGCCACGCGCATCGAGGAGTCTTTTTTACGGCGCAGCGCCACTTCCAGCGGATCATCCATGGTCACCTGCTCGGAGGCGTGCACGATGCTCAGACGCGGATGGGCTTCTGCATGATGTTTTTTAAGTTCTGCGCGTAATACGTCTTCCAGACCGACCAGTACCAGTTCGGCATCAGCATGTTGCTTGAGGAAGGAAATTACTGCGGGGATAGTGACCGATGGACCATGGTCTCCGCCCATGCAGTCGATAGAGATTTTGATTGTCATTTGGGTTGATTCAGTACCACGCTCGAGCCCGGATAGGACCAGCGGCGGCCGGCGGCGGACCAAACAGCGGTCGGTCTACGCGATTCAAAATGACGGTGTGCAAACAGGATTGCAGCCGATGATAAAGAAAAAGCGATGCTGCGCGCCTTATACACGTAGCACCGCCTATTTCAGAGTCCAGCAAAAGCGTCGATTACTCGTCGTTTTTGGTTTTCAGGACTTTACGACCACGGTAGAAGCCGTTAGGGCTGATGTGGTGACGCAGGTGGGTTTCACCGGTGGTTGGCTCGATACCCAGTTGTGGAGCAACCAGGAAATCGTGCGAACGGTGCATACCGCGCTTCGATGGGGACTTCTTGTTCTGTTGAACTGCCATGTTAATGACTCCTAATACTAAGTTCTAAAATTTTAACACATTCGACCAGCAAATACATGCGAATCGAGTATCCTACCAGCAAAATTACTTGCAGGCATTAGTGTATTGCTTTACTACGGTTCACTGCTAACTTGCCATACTCGATTACTACACGCGTTTGACACGTTCTTTACAACACTACTTATTCGGGGTCAGGCCCTTGAGGGCTTCGAAAGGCGACAATTTCGCGCTTTTTGCCTTGTCCAGCAGAGCGGTATCGGGGCAGACTTCGTGTTTCGGCGTATGCGGCAGGGCCAGCAACGCTTCGTCTTCCACCATATCCATCAGCTCCATGCTGCGGCTACCGACGATCACATCGATCGTCTCGTCATTAATCATTTCTTCGATTTCGTCGGCCTGCTCGTCATCTTTACCGAGCATTAACAGCGTAGCCGAATCGATGGTGTGCGCGTAAGGCGTCAAACAGCGCTGGCAAACCAGTTGCACGGTACCGGCAACGGACAGCGTCATCTGCGGGAAGCCCATCTTGCTGGTACTTCCTACGGCACTCCAGGTAATCGTGCCGGACGGGTCCGCACATTCCTTGGCCAAACGGGTCATTTCGGCAACAGGCGTTACGCCTTGCTGGCTGCCGTTGCTCCGACAAAAATCAAAGGCGTCGATCACAATAGCATTCATTACAGAAAATTTCCCCGGAAAACCTGCGATAATAGCAGGGTTTTCAGTCGTTCGTCAAAGGATATGCGTAATTCTCCCTGATTTCAGGCGCTTACGCTACCGGCGACAGAGCATATAACATTCCCCTCATGACCACAAGTTTACCCTGCACCCCTGCACTGCCGCGCCTGATACTGGCTTCCAGTTCGGCCTACCGCAAGGAATTATTGTCGCGCCTGCGACTGCCGTTCGAAGTGGCCGTTCCCGATATTGATGAAACCCCGCTGGCCGGCGAAGGTCCCGCTGATACCGCATTAAGGCTGGCACGCGAGAAAGCTGCCGCCGTGGCTGCCCGCCTGCCCGGCTGTCTGGTAATCGGTTCTGATCAGGTCGCCACGCTCGATGGCGCCCAGATCGGCAAACCGGGCGACCATGCGCGCGCTTTGGCACAATTACAACAGATGCGCGGCCGCACCGTGGTATTCCATACGGCCTTGTGCCTGTGGGATGGCCGCGACGGCAGCCATCAACTGGACGAAGTACGCGCCCATGTCAGCTTCCGCGACCTGCCCGATGCCGAGCTCGATGCCTATCTGCGCATAGAACAGCCGTATGACTGCGCCGGCAGCGCCAAAAATGAAGGGCTGGGCATCGCCATCCTCGAACGTATCGAGAGCGACGACCCTACTGCCCTCACGGGCCTGCCGCTGATCGCCCTGACTGGCATGCTGCGCAAAGCTGGCCTGCCGTTTTTTAAATAATGCACCACAACAATCTACTATGACCGGCACCCTCTTTCTCATCCCTAACACGCTGGGCGATACGGAAACCCTCGCTTCCGTCCTGCCAGAACAGGTGCAGCAGCTGACCTCGCAGCTCGACTACTTTGTGGCCGAAAACGCCAAGACCGCGCGCGCCTTCCTGAAACTGGTGCATGCACGCCACCCGCTGGCCAAGCCGCTGCAGGAAATCCGCATCGCCGAACTGAATGTGAATACGCCGGCCAGCGCACTGGCCGGCCTGCTGCAGCCCTTGCTGGCGGGGCAGGATGGCGGGCTGGTGTCGGAAGCGGGCGTGCCGGCCGTGGCCGACCCCGGCGCCGATCTGGTCCGGTTGGCGCACCAGCATGGCATCCCCGTGCGTCCGCTGGTAGGCCCATCGTCGCTGCTACTGGCCGTGATGGCTAGCGGTCTGAACGGCCAGAGCTTTGCCTTCAACGGCTATCTGCCCACGGATGCGGCCCAACGCGCCAGCCGCATCAAGGAACTGGAACAGCGTTCGCGCAAGGAAAAACAGACCCAGCTCTTCATCGAGACGCCCTACCGCAACGGCGCCATGCTGGAAGCCCTGAGCGCCGCGTGCGCGCCCGGCACGCTGATCTGCGTGGCCACCGATCTGAGCCTGCCTAGCGAATCCATCCGCACCATGACGGCCGCCAAATGGAAAAGCGCACCCGCGCCGGACTTCCACAAAAAGCCTACCGTGTTCCTGCTGCTGGGTCAGTAATCAGATGCCGCGCGCGTAATCGTTGACCCATTCGATGGCGGCTAGCTGGATCGCATACAGCGCCGCCGGGCTCAACTGCAGGGCATGCAGGCGCTGCGCCAGATGTTGGCCATTGCCGCCCTGCTCGATCTGCTCGATCAGGCTCAGCATTCCGCCATAGTCGCCCGCACGGTATAGCAAAGCCGTGCGGACTTCCTCCAGCACCTGCACGCTGTCCAGCACTTCATTCATGTGCATGGAAAACAGCGTATCCATCAGCGACATCACCCCCACCGTGAAGCCGATATCGGCATTCACGCGCTGGCCCGGACGCAGATGCTCCATCATCAGTTCCAGCGTCTTGCCACGTGTGGTCGCCAGCTGCAGCAAGGGCGACGTGAACTCCTGCGCCGCACCGTTTTTCACATACAGCAGGATCTGCAGCCAGCGCCTGAACTGGCGCCGCCCGAGCACCATCAGCGCATGGCCGACCGAATTGACGCGGCAGCGCGCGCCCACGGCCGGCGTATTAACCAGCCGCAGCAGATTGAGCGTAATCAGGGCATCATGTTTGACGCTGCGCTCGATATCGGCGCTGGGCGCGTCATTGCTGATCAAGTCCAGCAGATGCAGCACGCTGCGCTGGGACGGTGAAATCTTCTTGCCGCTGAGGATCATGGGGCGGGCAAAGTAATAGCCCTGAAAATATTCGAAGCCGAGGTCCATGCATTGCTGGAACTCATCCATGGTTTCGACTTTTTCCGCCAGCAGCTTCTGGCGCGTATTCTTGAACTGGCGTGCGAGCGCGGGCAGTTGTTCCAACCCCATCTGGTGGATATCGATCTTGATCACATCGCACAAGGGCTGTAACTGGCGCACATCGTCAGTCTGGCTGATCACGTCGTCGAGCGCGAAGCGGAAACCCGAGCGTTTCAGTTCATGGATGCGATTCAGCAATTCCGGCGTGGCTTTGACAGTTTCGAGGATTTCGAGGATGACCTTGTCCGGCGGCAGAAAGCGGATGAAGTCGCTCATCAGGCCGGCCGCATCGACATTCACAAAGGCCATCTGCTCGCCCACCACCTGCCCCAGGCCCAGTTCGGAAGCATGGGCGATCACGGTCGCCGTGGCAGCGGTATCGTCGGTCACTTGCGCATCGTTGCGCATGCGACCGTCGCGGAACAGCAATTCATAAGCCACCAGCCGCTGCCCCCGGTTAAGGATGGGCTGACGTGCGAGAAAGAAATTATCGAACGGTCTGGCCTCTGGCGGCGACGGCGCTAACATCATGGGTCCACCCCATCTGGTAATCAGCCTGCTGAGAACAACCCGGTGCGACCGGGTTGCTGCTGATTATCAGACTATACCCATCATGTCTCGTTGACAACTTATTTCTGGCGATTAACAGGTCGGCGTGGCCCCGTAGTGCGCCCAGCCGTTGCGCCTTCGCTACGGGGTGCTACCGGCGTAGGCCGGCGCGCCTTGGCTGCCAGCCCCTCGCGGCCAGCGCCGGGCCGGGTGTCGCCAGCGCCGGCACGCACGCCAGCACCACGTGGTCCCTGTCCGGCCGGGGCACGTGGGCCCTGAGCTGCTGCCGAGCGCGGCCCGGCTGTGCCAGCCGAGCGCGGCGCCTGACCAGCCGCATTGCGCGGCGAAGCCGTACCGCCATTGCCACGCACGGGCGTGGGCGTACCCGATTCCAGCGTAAAGCGCGCGCCGCTATCGACCCCGAGCGCCTTGACCAGATATGGCATCACCTGCTTGAGCATGGGTTCCAGCGTGTACGGCGGATTGAGGATGAACATGCCGCTGCTGTGCAGGCCGAAACCATCAGGCGTCGGCTCGCGCGTGGTCAGCACCACATTCAGCCACTCGCTGCACTGCAATTGCTTGAGCTTGTCGGCGAACTGGCGCGATTCCATGCGCTGCAGCAGCGGATACCAGACGGCATAGGTGCCGCTAGGGAAACGCGTGAGCGCTTCGGCCAGCGCATCCTTGACCTTTTTGTAGTCCTGCTTGTCTTCGTAAGGCGGATCGATCAGCACCAGCGCGCGGCGCGACGGCGGCGGCAGCAGCGCCTTGAGCGACTGGAAACCATCGCTGCGCGTCACCATCACGCGCTTGCCACGCACGGTAGGACGGATGCCCTGTTCGGCCGCATGCTCTTCGAGTTTGCGGAAGTTATCGGCCAGCAGCTTGGCATCGGCCGGATGCAGCTCGAACAGACGCAGTCGGTCTTGCTCGCGCGCCACCTGCTCGGCAATATAAGGCGAGCCGGGGTAGTAACGCATCTTGCCGCTGGGGTTCATGGCGCGGATCAGGTCCACGTATTCCTTCAACTGGGGCGGCATATCGTCGCGCTCCCACAGCGGGCCTATGCCGGTATCGTATTCGGCATTCTTGGATGCAAACGTACCGTCCAGCGCATACACCCCGGCGCCCGAATGGGTGTCGATATAGGTGTAGGCCGTATCTTTCTGGTTCAGATACTGCAGCAGCTGGATGGTGATGAAGTGCTTGAGCACATCGGCGTGATTACCCGCGTGAAAGGCGTGACGGTAACTAAACATAGGAGGGACTTTCTTAAGCGATTCGGGCGCAAGCTTGCGCAAACAAGCCGCATTATCGCCCAGAACGGCCGCACCGCCAAAAACGGCCTGGCTTGCGGGCGATATGGCGGCCCATATCGAATGCGTCAAACTATGCCACCCGAGCCTGCCTAAGATGGAACTGCCGCGCCGCACCCGCGCGCGACGCTTACCATCGGAGGAGATTATGGCTTTCAATAATGTAGGCCCGCTGACCTTTCTGGCGCCCGGTCAGACGGCGTTCTGGAACTATAGCTATCCCAGCGATCACGGCACCCAGTTTGCCTCGGCTGATGTGAAAGCGCCCAACCAGGGCGCGATCCACATGGCCGACCAGCAAAGCAAGCGCAAGGAAAACAATGGCAACGCCACCTACTTTGTGCAGATCCACAACAAGGGCATAGGCGGCGCTTTCCACAACCTGCAAGGCGGAGGCATGTCATGAAAATGACCATCATCACTGACGACCAGGACAACATCCTCGCAGCCGTACAGGGCCATTCGCTGACCGACCGTCAGGGTCAGATCGAAGCCACCGTGTCGTTCGCGCCGGGCCACCGCACCCACATGCTGGAAGTGGACGATGATCTGGCCACCATCGACGACCTCGACAGTTTTCAGGAACGCCTGAAACAGCACCTGTGCCAGCATCTGGGCAAGCCCTGATGCGCTAGCGCCGGAGCCGCCGCGACTGTCTGCGTGGCGGCTCCGCTTTGCACGCTAGCGCCAACTCCTTACGCTCAGGCTACCTTGGGCTCGAAGAACTGTTCGTCTTCCGTCGAACCATGCAGCGCCGTGGTGGACGACAGCCCGCTCTGGATGCACTGGGTCACTTCATCGAAATAGCCGGTGCCCACTTCGCGCTGGTGCTTGACGGCCGTGAAGCCCCGCTCGGCCGCGGCAAATTCCGCCTCCTGCAATTCCACGAAGGCCGTCATGTGGCGGCGCGCATAGCCGTGGGCCAGATGGAACATGCTGTAGTTGAGCGCATGGAAGCCGGCCAGCGTGATGAACTGGAATTTATAGCCCATGGCAGCCAGCTCGCGCTGGAAGCGGGCGATGGTGGCATCGTCCAGATTCTTTTTCCAGTTAAACGAAGGCGAGCAGTTATACGCCAGCATCTTGCCGGGGAAGCGCGCATGCACGGCTTCGGCAAAGCGCTTGGCATAGGCCAGATCGGGCCGGCCCGTCTCGCACCACACCAGATCGGCATACGGCGCATAGGCCAGCGCCCGCGCCACGGCCTGATCCAGCCCCTTGCGCACCTTGAAGTAGCCTTCCACCGTACGCTCGCCCGTGCAGAACGGCTTGTCATTGTCATCGATATCCGACATCAGCAGATCCGCCCCTTCCGCATCCGTGCGGGCGATCAGCAGCGTGCTGGTGCCCATCACATCGGCTGCCAGACGTGCTGCCGTCAGCTTCTCGATGGCTTCGCGCGTCGATACCAGCACCTTGCCGCCCATGTGGCCGCACTTCTTGGCCGAGGCTAGCTGGTCTTCAAAATGCACGCCAGCCGCACCCGCCTCTATCATGGCTTTCATGAGTTCGAATGCATTCAGCACGCCGCCGAAACCTGCTTCCGCATCGGCCACGATGGGGGCAAAATAATCGATCTCGTCGCGCCCTTCCGACCACTGGATCTGGTCGGCCCGCTGCAGCGTGTTGTTGATGCGCTTGACGGCCATGGGCACGGAATTGACGGGATACAGCGACTGGTCGGGATACATTTCGCCAGCCTGATTGGCATCGCCCGCCACCTGCCAGCCAGACAGATAGATGGCTTTCAGCCCCGCTTTCACCTGCTGCAACGCCTGATTGCCTGTCAGCGCACCCAGCGCATTCACGTGGGCTTCCTGGTTCAGCAACTGCCACAGCTTGTCGGCACCGCGCTGGGCCAGCGTATGGCTGATGGGCAGCGAGCCGCGCAAACGCACCACGTCGGCAGCGCTATAGGTACGCCGCACGCCAGCCCAGCGCGGGTTGCACTCCCAATCCTGCTGAAGCTCGGCAATTTGCTGTTCACGAGTGGCCATGATGTTCTTCTCCTGCAAAAATTAAAATCCGCTGACTCCATGATAGACGTTTTGTGCCGCGCACAATCAGTCTTATATAAGACACATGATCAGTTTTAAATAATTACAAATCAGTGACTTAGGCAATATTTTTCAGGATGCGGAAAGTAATTTCTCAAAATGGAAGAAATGCCGCGGCCGTTGGCGCGGCGCATGCCGTAATGTGAAACGAAGATTTCGCCAGGTGAAAAAAACACCCCGGATACACTAGGTATGCGGGGTGTCTGCGTTTGCCGGTAATTACCGGCGCTGGCCTACTGGCGCCGGCGCCGTGCGGCGATGCCGAGCAAGCCCAGCCCGCCCAGCAGCATGGCATAGGTGGAAGGTTCCGGCACGGCCAACACCGTGAAACCGGTGGCACCAATGTAGGCGCCTGACATCTCGAAATAGCTGATGCTGGCCGTGCTTTCACGGAAGCCGTAAAACACGCCCTGATTCACGCTATCATCCGGCAGATTGATCTGCAGCACCCGCGATTCGATCAACTGGTGGCTGGCATCATAGGCCGCGATAGTGGCATTGCCGTAATTGCGGCCATAGTTGAACAAAGCGCCTACCGCCATGACCGGCTTATCAAACACCAGTCGCATCGTGCTGAAGTCATCATTCGGCGAAGCCAGCGCCATGCCCTTCCACTGGCCGTTGAGGTTGAAGCCAAACATATCGGTATAGCCGAACACCGAACGCTCGCCATCACTACTCCATACCACGCCATTCGCCAGCGTCTGGGGAGCAATGCCAAACCCGCCATTGGCGGCCATGGGCAGCACCGTACCGTCGGACAAGGACGACACCACGCCAGCCTGGGCCGACAGCGCAGCCCCCGCACAGGCGACCGCAATCAGAAGTTTTTTCATGGCAATTCCTGTCGATCAACTTTGTTTGCTATTTTACATCGACAAGCTTAGCACGCTAGCGCCTGCTGCGCTACTAAAACTCCGTCCGCATCCGCATAAATCCACGCGCCCGGACGCACTGCCACGCTCTGGATCGTCACCTGCACCTGGCGCTCGCCCTCGCCTTTTTTGCTGCTCTTGCGCGGGTGGGCCGCCAGCGCGCGTACGCCTATCTGGCAGGCATTGATTTCGTCCGTATCACGAATGCAGCCATCCACCACGATCCCTGCCCAGCCGTTGTTTTGCGCTAACAGTCCCAACTGGCCGCCCACCAGCGCGCGGCGCAGGCTGGCTCCGCCATCGATCACCAGCACCTGCCCCTGCCCCGGCGTTTCCAGCACAGCCCGCACCAGCGCATTGTCTTCATGCACACGCAAGGTGTAGGCCGGGCCGGCGAAGCTGCGCAACTGGCCATACGACTGGAATACAGGCGGCAAGACCGCCAGCCGGCCGTCTTCAAGCAGCTCGGCGTGGTCATCGCATAAATCGGTGGTGGCAAATTTCATTATCTGTCCTGATCGGGTAGGGAAAAGAGCGTTAATTCTATGCCTTGGACCAAAAAGCGCACAGACTAAGTGTGGCAAATTGTGAATTTCTTCATAATATCTTCTGTCCAGTACAGAAATACGTTACATTAAATCTTTCCCTAACCCAGAGCGCGTGTATGGCTGACGTGTCCCTGTTTTCCCACGATCAAATCATCGGTCTGTTGGCGGCGCTGCCGGATCCGGCTTTCATCTTTACCCGTAGCGGCCGCTACGCGGCTCTGTTCGGCGGTGCCGACAACCGCTACTACCATGACGGCAGCTCGCTGGTGGGCAAGACCATCGCCGACGTGCTCAGCGACGAACGGGCCAGCTGGTTTATCCAGCAGATCGCCATCGCGCTCGATCAGCCCGGCATGCATGTGGTGGAATACCCGCTCAGCGGACGCGATGTGCGGGGGCTGGACAGCGCAGGGCCGCCCGATGTGATCTGGTTCGAAGGACGGGTGCGGGCACTCGGTTATCAGGTGCAGGGCGAAGATGCGGTGCTGTGGATCGCCAGCAATATCACGGCCAGCAAACGGCTGGAAAAGCAGTTGCGCATGTTCAGTGAAACGGATGCGCTGACGGGGCTGGCCAACCGCCGCAAGCTGATGCAGATGCTGAACGACCATTACGAAATGCACGCGCGCTACAGCACACCCAGCGCCGTGCTGATCTTCGACATCGATGAATTCAAGGGCATCAATGACCGCTACGGTCACCTGTGCGGCGACCACGCCTTGCAGACCACGGCCGAAGTCTGCCGCGCCGAGCTACGCAGCACGGACTTCCCGGCCCGTTTGGGCGGCGATGAATTCGTCGTGCTGATGCCGCATACCACGCGCGAACTGGCCCAGCCCATCGCCGAACGCCTGCGCCTGCGCGTGGCGGAAGAATTGCGCCAGTTGCAGTCGCTCGGCGACGGCGCCACCATCAGCGGCGGCCTGAGCGAAATGCTGCCCGGCGATCACTCGTTCGAAGATGTGCTCAAACGCGCCGATGTAGCGCTCTACAATGCAAAACGGCAGGGACGCAATCGCATCGCCTGCCATTTCCCCGTCAGCCTGGACACTGAACTTTAAACCGCCCTGCGGCGCGCCGCAGCGCGCCGTCAGACTCAGTTAAAACTCAGTTCGCCATTGCTCACGTCCACGCGGATGGTGTCTTTGGGGCCGAAGCGGCCTTGCAGGATCAGCTTGGACAGCGGATTTTCGATCTGCTGCTGAATCGCCCGTTTCAGCGGCCGCGCCCCGTACACAGGATCGTAACCGGCTTCGGCGATTTTCTGCAGCGCCTGATCCGTCACCGTCAGCGTCATGTCCATGCGTGCGAGACGCTGTTCGAGTATCGCCAGCTGGATCTTGGCGATCGCGCCGATGTTTTTCTCATCGAGGCCATGGAATACCACGATTTCATCGATACGGTTGATGAACTCGGGACGGAAGTGGGCGCGCACCTCGGCCATCACGGCCAGCTTCATCACGGCCGGATCAGCATCCTCCATTGCCTGCATCTTGTGCGAGCCCAGATTCGACGTCATGATGATCACGGTGTTCTTGAAGTCCACCGTGCGGCCCTGCCCGTCCGTCATACGACCATCGTCAAGCGCCTGCAGCAGCACATTGAACACGTCGGGGTGGGCTTTTTCCACCTCGTCGAGCAGGATCACGCTGTAAGGCTTGCGCCGCACGGCTTCGGTCAGATAGCCGCCTTCGTCGTAGCCCACGTAGCCGGGCGGCGCGCCGATCAGACGGGCCACCGAATGCTTCTCCATGAATTCGCTCATGTCGATGCGGATCAGCGCATCTTCCGTATCGAACAGGAAGCCGGCCAGCGCCTTGGTCAGCTCGGTTTTGCCCACGCCCGTAGGGCCAAGGAACATGAAGGAGCCATACGGACGGTTAGGATCGGCCAGACCCGCGCGCGAGCGGCGGATCGCATCGGCCACGGCAGCTATCGCTTCATCCTGCCCCACCACGCGCTCATGCAGCTTGGCTTCGATGTGCAGCAGCTTGTCACGCTCGCCCTGCATCATGCGCGAGACGGGAATGCCGGTGGCACGCGACACCACTTCGGCGATTTCCTCGGCGCCCACTTCGGTGCGCAGCAGCTTGGGCTGGCTGGCGTCGGTCTTGCTGGCTGAAGCCGCTTCGGCCTGCTTGAGCTGGGCTTCCAATTCCGGCAGACGGCCATACTGCAGCTCCGACACACGCTGCCAGTTGCTGTCGCGCGTGGCCTGCTCCATCTGCAGCTTGATGCGGTCGATTTCTTCCTTGATATGGGTACTGCCCTGCACCACCGACTTCTCGGCCTTGAGGATTTCCTCGTAGTCGTTCAGCTCGCGCTGCAGACGGCTGATCTCTTCCTCTATCAGTTCCAGCCGGCGACGCGAACCTTCGTCCTTCTCCTTCTTCACGGCTTCCTTCTCGATCTTCAGCTGGATCAGACGGCGTTCCAGCTTGTCCATCACTTCCGGCTTGGAGTCGATCTCGATCTTGATTTTGGATGCCGCTTCGTCGATCAGGTCGATCGCCTTATCGGGCAGGAAGCGGTCCGTGATATAGCGGTGCGACAGTTCCGCAGCAGCGATGATGGCCGCATCGGAAATCGCTACCTTGTGGTGCAGCTCGTACTTGTCCTGCAGCCCGCGCAGGATCGCAATGGTGGCTTCCACCGAAGGTTCATCCACCAGTATCTTCTGGAAGCGGCGCTCCAGCGCAGCATCTTTCTCGATGTATTTGCGGTATTCGTCCAGCGTGGTGGCGCCCACGCAATGCAGCTCGCCACGGGCCAGCGCAGGCTTGAGCATATTGCCCGCATCCATGGAGCCTTCGGCCTTGCCGGCACCGACCATGGTGTGCATCTCGTCGATGAAGACGATGGTCTGGCCTTCATCCATGGCCAGTTCTTTGAGCACGGCTTTCAGGCGCTCTTCGAACTCGCCGCGGAATTTGGCACCGGCCACCAGCGCCGCCATGTCGAGCGACAGCACGCGCTTGCCCTTGAGCGAATCGGGTACTTCATTATTGACGATACGCTGGGCCAGCCCTTCCACGATGGCGGTCTTGCCCACGCCCGGTTCGCCGATCAGTACGGGGTTGTTCTTGGAGCGGCGCTGCAGCACCTGGATGGCGCGGCGGATTTCATCGTCACGGCCAATCACGGGATCGAGCTTGCCCGCGCGGGCCCGTTCGGTCAGATCCAGCGTGTATTTTTTCAGCGCTTCGCGCTGGCCTTCGGCATCCTGATTATCCACTTTGGCACCGCCGCGCACGGCGGCGATGGCCGCTTCCAGCGCCTTGCGGCTCAGGCCATTTTCGCGCGCCAACTTGCCCGCATCGGATTTATCGTCGGTCAGCGCCAGCAGCACCATCTCGCTCGAGATGAACTGGTCATTGCGCTTCTGCGCTTCCTTGTCCGACAGATTGAGTACGGCGATCAGCTCGCGGCTGGCCTGCACATCGCCATTCGTGCCCGAGACTTTGGGCAGACGTTCGAGCGCGCTGCCCAGCGCCTTGGTCAGGCCGCCTACATTCACGCCGGCACGCTGCAGCAAGGAACGCGCACTGCCGTCGTCCTGATTCAGCAGCGCCGTCAGCAGGTGTACGGGTTCGATATATTGGTTGTCATTACCCACCGCCAGACTTTGCGAGTCCGACAGGGCTTCCTGTAACTTGGTCGTGAGTTTGTCCTGACGCATGGTGGTGCTCCCATCAATTTAACTTATCGCCCAAATAGGGTTGATCAATTACATTTCAAGGATTCACCGATTTATTTCATACTTCCATGAGCTAGATCAAGTCTGCTCATTTCGACAACTTATTTCGACCACTTTTCTAAAGCGACATCATCACTGACGCGCGCATCCACCCAGCGTCCGCCATCGGGCGTCTGTTCCTTCTTCCAGAACGGCGCTTCCGTCTTGAGGAAGTCGATGATGAATTCGCAAGCAGCAAAGGCTTCGCCCCGGTGCGCCGAGGTGACGGCCACCAGTACGATCTGCTCCATCGGTTTGAGCGGCCCTACCCGGTGGATCACCAGCGCGCCGAAGATATCCCAACGCCCCCGAGCCTGTTCAATGATGTTCTGGATGGACTGCTCCGTCATGCCCGGATAGTGTTCCAGCTCCATCTCGGCCACGCTGGCGCCTTCGTTCAGGTCACGCACCGTGCCGACAAAGCTGACGATGGCGCCTACCCCGGGCTGGGCAGCGCGCAGCAGCGCCACTTCCGTGCTCAGATCGAAATCCTGCTGCTGCACGCGCACACTGTAGCTACCGGCCGCCATCAGCGCTCTCCCCCGCCGATGCGGCGGAACAGCGCTTCGATGCGGCTCACCGTGCGGTCATCGGCCAGCGCCGGCATGGCGCATAGCTGCAAATAGGCGGCTGTGGCACTTTGCGGCTTCTGCCCTGATTTCAGCGACGATTGCAACACTTCCACCTGCATTTTCAGGCGTTCGCGGGCAAACTCGGCACCACTGTCCACGCCAGCGACGATTTCCAGTCGCAGCACTTCAGCGAGCAGGCGCTCACGGTTGGCTTCCAGTTGCGCCAGATAACTAGCCGCATCGCTGCCCAGCAGCGCCAGCGCTGCGTTGTAGCGACCGCCCAACGCCTTTTCGTACTCCCCGCCCAGCTTGGGGATGGCCATCCAGCGTGCCTGCCATTCTTCGGCCGTGGCTGCGCCATTCGCGGCGCTGCCCTGCGCGAGCTGACCTTCCAGCGCCTGGCACAGGCGCAGCTTGTCGCGCAAGGCATGGGCTTGCGCTGCGCCGCTGCGGCGCCGGATCGCATCGGCCTGTGCCTGCACGTGCGCCTGTGCAGCCTGATAACGCTGGCTGATACGGGCTTCGGCAGCACGCGGCACCGTGCCCGCATGCTGCCATGCGCTGGCCGTTTCGCGCAGCAGTGCCGCTATCGCTGCCAACTGGGCCTTGTCGTCGCCACTGAACGTGGCCGTTTCCAGCTGCGCGCACAGCGCTTCGCGCGCATGCAGATGGGCTTTGCGTTCGTGGTCGGCCGCATGCGCCACTTCCTTGCGCTTGCTGTACACAGCATCGCAAGCCGTGCGGAAACGCTGCCATAGCGCCTGCTCCGCCTTGCGTTCCAGCGGCAGCGCCTTGGCCTGTTCCTGCCAGCGCTCCTGCAGGCGCTTGAGCAGGTCGAGTGCATGGCGCTCGGTCGGTTGCAACTGCTCGGCTTCCTGGATCAGTTGTTCGCGCCGCGTCACTTCGATCTTGCGCTGCTGGGTCAGCGGTGCCAGCATCTGGCCCAACGCCTTGTCGAAAGCCTGTTCCAGCTTGCGCTTTTCCTTGCGCTCCATGGCACCGAGCCGGCTCCACATCTGGCGCAGGCGCTGGCCTGCTGCCGCCACGTTCTTCAGATCGACGCCTTCGGCCGCTGCCTGCGCCATCGCGCGGGTCTCTTCAATCAGCGCTTGCGCCTTGGCCGCATTGGCGTGGCGCTCGTCGGCCAGTTGTTTGAAATGGGCCGCAGCCGGCGCATAGGCCGTGGTGCAAGCGCGGTCGAAGCGCTCCCACAGGCTTCGCGGCGCATGGCCGGAAACAGCATCGAGCGCCTTCCAGCGTTCGCGCATGCTGCCCACTTTCTTGGCCAGTTCGCTCATCGCCAGTCCCAGTGCGGGCAGCTCTTCCACCACCTTTACCAGTTCCTCGCGCGAGACATTGCCACTCCAGCGCGCCCAGTCGCTCAGGCGTTTGAGTTCGGCGCGCAGGTGGTTCAAGCGTTCCGTTACGGCCGGTGCCAGCTTGGCCTTGTGCTCCTTGAGCCATTTATCATGTTCGGCGGCTGCGTGCAGCAAGCCCTGTTCGAGCGCCTGTTCCAGCGCATCGAGCGTGCTCAAAAATTGCGGATCGGGTGCAGCCGCTTTGGCTGGGCGGCCCGCTGGCGCAGCACTGGCAGCGGCAGCGCTGGCAGATACAGCGGCGGCCGTCGCCGCGGCGGCCGTAGTCGCCGCGTCGCTTGCGCCAGTAGCATAGGCAACACCGGCAGCACCAGGACCAGCAGTACCGCTGGCCGCTGCGCTTTCCGTTGCGGCGGCAACGGCCACCGGCTGCGCCACTGCAGCGGCAGCGCTGGCGGCTACCTTCGCCTGTCCTGCGGCCAGCGCTGCACGCGTCTGACTCAGGGCGGCGGCAAAATCCATCAGCAAATGCTTGGGCAGAGTGGCATGCTCGGCGTCCTGCTGGCAGCGCTCGAACTGCGCAGCAAACTGTTCCAGCGCAGCTTGCGCGGCGGCCTTGTCGTCCATGCTGGTAGGCAGCTGGCGCAAGGCTGCCAGCGCATCGATCATCTGGCGCTGTAGCTGCACCTGCGCCTGCAGGCGCGCATCGAGCGCCATGCGCTGGCTGGCAAAGCTGATGGCCTGTGCGGCATCGGCCGTGGTAATGCTCCACTGCCGGTCCAGCTCGGCCACCTGATTCGGCGTGAGTTTTTCATCGGCCAGCATGCGTGCGGCCAGTTCCAGACAGGCCGCCGCCTTGCGCTGCTCAGCCTCGTGATAGCGGATCGCGTCGAGCCGGCTCTGCATCAGCTTGGCGACACGCCGGTCAGTATTGCGCATGGCCTGCAGCACCTGCTCCAGCAGCGGCAGGCTACGCACATGTTCGGCGGCCTGCAGGCGCACGCCGGCAAACTCGCTCTGCAGGATTAGCGCCACGGCGGCCGCTTCATCACCGGCCAGCGCGGCCGCTTGCTGGGTCTGTTGTTCGCGTCGTTCGGCCGAAGCGGCAGCGGCCGTGCTGGCCGCAGTCTCCGTCGCGGCAGGTGCTACGCCAGCATTTTCGCCGTTGCGCTTGAAGATGAATTCGAACATGGTGCGCTATGAGATATCTAAAACCACCATCATAGCAGCGCAGAGAAAATTTGCCTGTTACAGAGCGCTTATTTTGGCGCTGGCACTTCCCGCCCGGCCCGTGCGCGCACATGCGGCATGGTACTGATGGTGTCATCCTGAACCAGATTCATATCGATCATCGGCAATACCTGCAAGCGCGGCATGTTGATGGCTGCAGCATCAGGCAGCGCTGCCGGCGGCGCGCTGCGCTTGAGTTCTTCTACCCGCTTGTCATGCAGCATCAATTGATTCGCAATGGAAAACCAGGCATCACCGGCGATGCTGTTGCGCGCGAGCGCAAACAGTTCGTGCTCTTCTTTTTCCAGCTTTTGCAGCATGGCCGTGCAAAACGTTTCAATGTTATCGCTGATGCGCTGCACCTGGCCTTCGCCCGCATCGGCCAGCGCTTCGGCCTGTTCCTGCAAAGCACGGACAGCGGCCAGGGCCGACTGGTTGAGACGGTTCAGTTCATCAAGCAACTGGTCGGCCCGCTCGGTGGCAGCGCGCAGCGCAGGAATCAGATAGCGTTCCGTCTTGCGCCACTGGCAAGCCTGATACAGGGTGCTCAGGCTGTTGCAGGCATATTCAAGCTGGGCCAGCGTCACGCTATTCTGCTGCATCAGAGTCGTGCGCACATATTGCTGAAAAGCCAACAGATTAAGACGAACACTTGCTTGTTCGACTGAAAGAGCGACCAGGGCATATGTGGCGGTTAACATTCTGACTCCCAAAGCTATGGTATGACCAGACCGGATGGCTGGCAAAAGCGGAAGTAAAAGTGTAAATAAAGCCGACAACCACGCTTTGACTTAAAACAAGACGGCGCGCTTCCCCAATATAGCGCAAACAGGGGATGAACGCTATCGTAATGGCAATTGTAAGCGCACCAGTCCCGTTTCCGGATGCGGCAGCACGCTGCCACCAAAATGCCGAACCAGCTTTTGCACGCCAAGGTTCTCGGCCAGCGCATCGCCCACGATCTGCGCCGTGCCATGACTACGGAAATAATCCACCAGTTTCTGGAACAGGATGTAGCCCAGCCCATGCCCTTTCAGGTCGGAGCGGATGATGATGGCAAATTCGGCCGCCTGATTATCGGCATCGGCGATGGCCCGGACCACACCCAGCGTTTCCGGCTCGCCGTTGGCGCCCGTGCGCGTGGCGATAAAAGCCATCGCGCGGTCGTAATCGATCTGGGTCAGGCGCGCCAACTGGCCCGGCGGCAGTTCACGCATGGCCGTGAAAAAGCGTAGCCGCACATCGTCGGGATCGAGCGCCGCGAAAAATACCTGATGCTGGGGCGCGTCCTCGGGGCGGATGGGGCGCAGCAATATCCGCCCGCCACCCCACTCGAGTTCCTGCTCGAGTTCCTGCGGATAGGGCCGGATCGCCATGGCCCGGTGGCTGCGTGCTGGCCCCAGCGCCAGCGTCGCACCCAGCGCCACCACGCTGCCACCCAGTACCAGCAGCGGATTCAGGTCCAGCGCCGCCAGTTGCGGCAGATCGGCCACCATATCGGCCACCTGCACCAGCGTGCGGCACAGCGCATCCGCATCGGCCGCCGTTTGCGCCTGCTGCAGCAGACGGGCCA
The DNA here is from genome assembly GCF_009720775.1 of Pseudoduganella danionis. Taxonomy (GTDB): domain Bacteria; phylum Pseudomonadota; class Gammaproteobacteria; order Burkholderiales; family Burkholderiaceae_D; genus Rugamonas; species Rugamonas danionis. Next base: position 318,280 of record NZ_WNKW01000003.1, on the reverse strand, counting down.
CGCGGGTGCGGCTGACCATGTCGCGCGCCAGCACCATATTCAGCGGCGGCAGGCCGGCAGTACGGTCGCCCGCCACTTCGGCCGCCAGCCCGCCCTGGCCGAAATACAGCACGGGGCCGAACACGGCGTCGGTACTGATTTCAATCCGCGCGGCCGCCAGCGTGGTGCTGGCTAGCGCGGCCTGCTGCGGCGTGGCCAGCGCAATGCCGTAGGCCGCCAGCAAACTGCGCAGATCGGCGTCCGTCAGGCTGTTGTGGCCACTGGCCTGCGCTGCCGCCACCAGTGCCTGCGCCGCAGCCCGTTCCGGCGCCGACGTGGCCGGCAACTGGGCCGGGACTTCCATCAGCAAATCCTGATTGCGCCGGTACTGGGCTATCTGCAGGAAGCCGTGTACGGCTTTTTCCGGCGTGTCGTAGGTCGGCAGACCCGCTTCGGCAAACACTTGCCGCGCCGCCGCCACGGCGCTGCCGCCCAGCCAGCAGCTCAGCACATTCTTGTTGGCGCCGCGCAGCAGCGGCGCGATCGCCGTGGCGATCTGCTGGCTATCCACCATGGCCGTGGGCGCGTGCAGGAATAGCAGCGCATCGGCATTGGTTTCGTGCAGCAGCGCTTCCACGGCCGCCTGATAATGGGCCACCGGCACATCGGCCAGCAAGGCCACGGGGTTGGTGGGCTGGGCGCAGGTACGCTTGAGCAGCAGCTGCGATTCGGCCGACAGCGGCGCCAGTTGAGCGCCGCCGGCCGCCAGCGCGTCCGCCGCGATCAGGCCCAGACCCACGCCATTACTCAGCACGGCCAGCCGTTCGCCACGCTGGGGACGCTGGCGCGCCAGCGTTTCCACCGCATCAAACAGGTCTTCGATGGAATTCACGCGCAGCATGCCGGCACGGCGTATCGCCGCATCGAACACCAGATCGGCACCGGGCTCGGCGTCGCGCCCCACTTTCAGCACGATCACCGGCTTGCCGCGCGCCGCCAGCCGGCCGGCCGACATGAATTTGCGCGCACAGCAGACCTGCTCTATGCACAGCAAGATGGCTTCGGTGGCGCTATCGGCCGCCAGATAATCGAGCAGGTCGCCAAAATCCACATCGGCCGTCTCGCCCATGGTGAGGAAGCGGGAAAAACCGATGCCGTGCAGGCCGGCCCAGTCCAACATGGCCGTGCCCAGCGCACCCGATTGCGCCACGAAAGCCAGCTTGCCGGGGGTGGCGGGAATGTGGGTGAAGCTGGCATTCAGGCCCAGCGCCGGCGTCTGCAGGCCCACGCTGCCCGGCCCCAGTATGCGCACCTGATGCCGTTTGGCCGCCGCCAGCATGGCTTGCTGCAGATTGCGTCCGCCGCTCTGAATCTGTTCCAGTCCCGCCGTCATGACGATGGCGGCGCGGGTGCCACGCGCCCCCAGTTCGGCAATCAGATTGGGGATGGTGGCGGGCGGCGTACACAGTATCGCCAGCTCCGGTGCAGCCGGCAGAGCGGCCACGCGGGCATAGCACGGCAAGCCCTGCAGACTCTGGTGGCGCGGGTTGAGCGGCCAGATGGCGCGCCCGCTACCACCCTGCGCCGCGTGGGCTTGCAGCAAATTGGCCAGCACGCGCGTGCCGATGCGGTGCGGCTTGTCGGACGCGCCGATCACTGCCACCGAACGGGGCTGAAACATACGATCGAGATATTTGATGCTCATAATGCCCGCACTCCCGCGCTACCAGCGCGAAGCATGATCTTCCGTCACCCCGGCCAATTGCTGCACGGTGCGCCGTGGCTGGTCGGCTGCGCTGCGCACCCAGCCGCTGAAGGTGCCGATAGGCTGGACATAGCGGCTGGCCGCCACCAGCAGGTTCTTGTCGCCGCGCCGCTCCCCTTCCGGCGTGAAGCTCAGCTCCAGCAAGCCATCATCGGTACTGATCTGCCACGGCGCGCGGCTATCGTTGCGGTCATACTCGAAACGGGCCGCACCGAGCGGGTACAGCTTGCCATCGAGCCAGAGCGCATTTTCCTGCGCGCCGAAATAGCCAGCCTGCAGATTGAAGCCCATGGCCAGATCATGCGCCGAGGCCCAGCGCCAGGCCGTGTTGCGCGCCAATAGGCCATTGGAATAATCAAAGCTGGCGATGCCGCCATCGAGTGCCAGCGTGCGCGCGCCCACCCGCAACTGCCCCTGCAGCGGCATGCCACCCGACTTCTGCGTGGCATGCACAGCGCCATCCGCCACCGGCCCTGCGGCCAGCAGCAGCGGCGCAGCGGCCGGGCCGAAGCTGGCATCGATGGCAAATTCGCCACAACGCAGCGCCAGACTACTGACGCCGTAATCCGCCGTATTGATGTGGATCTGTTTGCCCAGCATGCGGAACTGGCTCACGCCAGTTGGCCGGTGCGGCAGGCTGGCCGTGCAGCCGGGCAGGCCATCCTGCGAAAATTCGGCCAGCATGCGACCGCTGTGGCGCTCAAAAGCATAGGCAAATGCGGTATTGGTCCAGCCCACATCCACGATGGCCACGGCGCAGAACACCTGCTCCGTGTACAGCGCCACATAGTGCCAGCGCTTGTGGTGGAAGCGTCGCCACAGCCGGCTGCGCGCATACGGCGGTGCCAGCTCGCGCCAGTCGATGGCGCCGGTCTGGCCGGCAAACCGGCCGAAAATCGGCTGGCCATCGGTGCCGGGCAGGCGTGGCGGTGCGGCGGACAGTGTGGTTTGCTTCATGCGGCCAGTTCCTCTGGGTGTTTACGGCAATAGCAGCCGGTGCCGCGGCGGCTAGCGACGCGACGGTTCAGCAGCTATTCTAATAAGAAAATCAATATTGCCTGTGTGCGCAGCACGGTTTTTTTTACATTTGCAGCCACAAACGAGACATTTCCATGCAGAATTAGATCGATGGCATTCTGCTGCAAATTAGTGGACAATATTGCCCCTCAATGAATAATCCTGCCAAACCAACGTCCCGCAGCGTTTTACGCCGGCTGTATCGCGCGATACTGCTGCCGGCGTTCGCGCTCGCATTGCTGGGCGTGATGTGGGCCGCCGTGCTGTATCAGGTGCGGCAGGAGCGGGTTTCAGCCCATTACGAGGCGGTGCTGCACAGCCAGTCGCTGGCCCGTACTCTGGCCGAACACACCAACCATCTGCTGCGCCAGACCGACCATGCTACCCAGCTGTTCAAACTCAAGTTTGAAGAATCGAACGGCAGCCTGCGGCTGGCCGAATTCAGCAAATCGAACGGCCTGCTCGATTCGCTGCTGCCGTCCAAACTCGACCTGCCACTGGCGCTGGTGGCGGCCGACGGCACGCTGATCGATAGCCGCTCCGGCTATTTCGCGCCCCATTTAGGCCAGCAACCGTTCTTTTTACACCACGCCCAGAACAGCTCGGACACGCCGCTGATTACCACGCCCGTGGTTGAATCCCGCACCAAGAAATGGCAGATCCAGATCTCGCGCCGGCTCAATCAGCGCGACGGCAGCTTCGCCGGGGTGATCGTGATGATGATAGACCCGGCCACCTTTGTGGAAGACTACGACCGCCTGAATCTGGACCCGGGCGGCAGCGTGATGCTGATCAGCCGTGAAAACGGCATCGCCACGGCGCGCGTGGACGAACAGTTGATCATCAGTGACGCCATCGATTTCACTGCCGTGCAAAGCGGCGGCCGCGTGGGCACGCTCGATGAGCTGCTGCTGGCGCGTCCGTTCGACGCGGTGGAGCGTATCTACGGCTATGCCGAAATGCCGCGCTACCTGCTGCTGGCGGTAGCCGGCAATCCGCTCAAGACGGAGATGGCCGGTTTCGAACTGCGCCGCCAGCGTTATCTGATTGCCGTCAGTCTGGCCTCCCTGATGGTGCTGGTATTTCTCGGTCTGCTGATGCAACAGGCACGCCGGCTGCGCCGCAGCGCTCTGATGGTCAGCGAAGCGCAGGAAATGCTGCGCGCCGCAGCCGATGCCAGCATGGACTGCGTCTACCTGCTCAAGGCCTGCCGCCTGCGCAGCGCCGATAACGCCATTGCCGACTTTACGCTGGTGGGCCTGAACGACCGCGGCGCCGCCCTGCTGGGCATGACGTCCGAACAGGCCCGTGGCAAGCGTCTGCAGGAACTGATGCCGGACCTGCACACCCACGGCTTCTTCGACAAGTACAAAAACGTGCTGCTGACGGGCCATCCGCTGGATGAAGAATTCGAAGTCGACTTCCTGCCCAGCGGCGAACATTACTGGTTCCACCACCAGATCGTGCCCATCAACGAAGGCGTGGCCGTCACCACACGCGATATCACACCGCGCAAGAAGAGCGAGCTGGCGATCCGCAAGAGTCAGGCCGAACTGGCTGCCGTCAATGACGTTTCGCCGCTAGGCCTGCTGCGCGCCGACGCCCAAGGCCAGTGCACCTATGTCAACCGCACTTTCGAATTCGTCACCGGCCTGATGCGCTCGGAAGCACTGGGCGAAAACTGGCTGCGCGCGATCCACCCGGGTGACCGCGCCAACCTGAAAGCGGCGCTCAAGCAGATGGCCGTCACCCGCCTGCCCTATCAGGATACGCTGCGCTGCGTCCATCCCGATGGCACCATCGTGTGGGTAATGTTCAAGATCGCCGCCATGATCGTCGACAAGCAGATCTACGGCTACGTCGGCACCGTCGACGATATTACCCACGTGCGTAAATCCGTCATGGCCCTGCGCGAAAGCGAAGCGCGGCTGCGCACCATCGCCGACAGCCTGCCGGCCATGGTGGCCTATATCGATAGCGAAGAAGTATTCCGCTTCCATAACATCGCCTACGAGCGTGAATTCAACCGTTTCGGCACCAGTGTGCTGGGCAAGAGCGTGGTGGAGACGGTGGGCGAAGCACGCTACAGCTATTTGTCGCCCTACATCAAGCGCGCGCTGGCCGGCGAGACCCTGACGTTTGAAGAGGAAGACAATAGCGATACCACCTTGCGCACCTACGAGGTGGTCTACATTCCGCAGATCGATGAAGATGGCAGCACAGTGATAGGCTTCCACGTCATGCGTCAGGACATCACTGCGCAGAAGCGCGAAAAACAGCGCCTGCTGCGGCTGACCCAGATCGACACCCTGACCGGGCTGACCAACCGTGCCGGCTTCCTGCAGAAGCTCAGCGACAGCATGCATGCGAGTGCCGAAAACCACCAGCTGATGGCAGTGATGTATATGGATATCGACCGTTTCAAACCGGTCAACGATACCTATGGCCACAGCGTGGGCGACGCGCTGCTGCGCGCCTTCTCGACCCGCCTGACGCATACCATGCGCGCCAGCGACACCATCGCCCGCCTCGGTGGCGACGAATTCACCATCATCATGGATCCCGTCAACCGCGCCGAAGACGCCATGGCGCTGGCCGCCAAAATCGTCACGGCCATGCAGGCACCGTTCGATCTGGACGGCACCATGGTCTCGATTTCGGCCAGTATCGGCCTGACTTTCTACCGCAACGAAGACATTACACCGGCCGAGCTGCTGCATCAGGCCGACCTGCTGCTGTATCAGGCCAAACAGAATGGCCGCAACACCTATCGGGCCGGGCCACCCCATGCGACTGCCGGTGACTACGCCGCCTGAAGCCTGCAACAGCCGCCGCGGCCGCTGCTGTAAATCGCTGCTGTAAATATATCAAGCTCGCCCGCGGCAAGTTGCGCTATATTGTGCGCTTCCCGCTGTTCTGAACCACATACTCCATGCGTCTGCTGCACACCTCCGACTGGCATCTGGGCCAGACCCTGCATAACTACGAGCGCCATTACGAGCACCAGCAATTCCTCGACTGGCTGCTCGACACGCTCGCGCAGCAGCAGGCCGACGCCCTGCTGATCGCAGGAGACATCTTCGACAACGCCAACCCGTCGGCCGCCTCGCAGCGCCAGTTCTACCAGTTCCTGCGAGCTGCGCGCGAACGCGTGCCCCATCTGAACCTGATCGTCATCGCCGGCAACCATGATTCGCCGGGCCGGCTGGAAGCCCCGGCGCCGCTGCTGGAGGCCCATGGCACACGTGTGATCGGCCATGTGCCGCGCCTGGCCGATGGCAGCATCGACATGGGCGCCATGGTGCTGCCGCTGACGGATCGCAGCGGCGCCGTGCAGGCCTGGTGTCTGGCCGTGCCCTTCCTGCGTCCGGCCGATGTGCCACGCCCACCGCAGCCGGAAGGCCAGAGCAGCAGCGCTGATCCCTATCTGGCCGGCATCGCCCTGCTCTACCGCCAGGCGCTGGAACATGCGCTAGCCCGCCGCAGCGCCGGCCAGCCTATACTGGCCATGGGCCACTGCCACATGGTCGATGGCCAGATGTCGGAAGATTCGGAGCGCCGCATCGTCATCGGCGGCACGGAAATGCTGCCGGCCGGGATCTTCGGCGCCGATATCTGCTATGCCGCGCTAGGCCACCTGCATCTGGCCCAGAGCGTGGGCCAGCAACGCCATATCCGTTACTGCGGCAGCCCGCTACCGCTGTCGTTTGCCGAAATCGGCTATCAGCATCAGGTGCTGCAAATCGATCTTGAGGGTGGTGCGCTAGGCGAGATCACCGCGCTGCCCGTGTCGCGCGCCGTGCCCCTGCTGCGGGTGCCAGCGCGCCCTGCGCCGTTGGCCGAAGTACTGCAGCAGTTAGCCGCACTGGCAACGGAGGCGGCGCCACCCGAGCGCCAGCCCCTGCTGGAAGTGCGGGTGCTGCTGGACGCGCCGGAACCGGGCCTGCGTGCCAAGGTGGAAGCGGCACTGGAAGGCAAAGCCGTACGGCTGGCGAAAATCGAAACTACCAGTGCGGCCCGCAACGGCGCGGCCGAAGCGGCAGCGCTCACGCTGGACCAGCTGGAACGCCTGCAGCCCGATGAAATCTTCCGTCAGCTGTATCGCCAGCGCTACGATCAGGATGCACCGCCCGACCAGTTGAGTGCTTTTGCGGAGTTGCTGCTGTCATGAGAATACTGCGCATCGCCGGTAAGAATCTGGCCTCGCTGGCCGACGAGTTCAGCGTCGATTTCGAGCAAGCACCGCTGGCCGCCAGCGGCCTGTTTGCCATCAGCGGCCCCACCGGAGCAAGCAAAAGCACCCTGCTAGACGCGCTCTGTCTGGCCCTGTATGACGCCACCCCGCGCCTGCTGCGTGTGGCTGGCCGCAACTATCTGGCCGACGTCGGCAACGAGACTATCACCACCCAGGACACCCGCAACTTGCTGCGCCGTGGCGCGGCGGAAGGCTATGCCGAAGTGGATTTCGTCGGCAGCGACGGCGCCAGCTACCGCGCGCGCTGGAGCGTGCGGCGGGCCCGTACGCGGGCCGAAGGCGCACTGCAGCCCACGGCCATGACACTGCACCGGCTGCCGGCACTGCTGCCGCTCGGGCATACCAAGACCGAGGTCAAAGGCGAGATCGAAAAACGTATCGGCCTGTCGTTCGAACAGTTCACCCGCGCCGTGCTACTGGCGCAGAATGAATTCTCCGCCTTCCTCAAAGCGGAAGACAATGAACGGGGCGAGCTGCTGGAGAAGCTTACGGGCAGCGCCATCTACAGCGAAATCTCCATGCGCGCCTATGCCCGCGCCAAACAGGAACAGGAAGCGCTACAGCGCCTCAGCGACAGGCTGGCCGACCAGAAGCCGTGCAGCGCAGAACAGCGGCAGGAGCTGGAAAGCCAGCACGCCGCAGCACTGGCTGCGCAGCAGGAACTGGAACTACGCACTGCGGCACTGGAACAGCAGCTGCAATGGCACCAGCAGGCGCAGCGACTGGCCGAGGCCGAACAGCAGGCCACGCTGGCCTGTGCCGCCGCCACAGCCGCTATCGATGCTGCAGCACCGCAGCGCGCCGGTCTGGCCCAGCTCGACGCCATCCAGCCGGCCCGCCCGCTGGCGGCAGAATGCCAGCGCCTGACGCAGGAAAGCGCCCGCACCAGCGAACAGATAGCGGCGCTGGCTGTGCAGGCGCAGCAAGCCGCTGCCGCGCTGGTGCAGCACCAGAGTGCCCAGCATAGCGCCAGCGTGCAACTGCAAAGCGCCGAGCAGGCGCAGCGCGATGCCGCCCCCCAGCTGGATCAGGCCAAGGCACTCGATGCCCGCATTGCTGCCCTGCTGCCCGCATTCCAGCAGGCTGCCGCTGCCTGCGCCGAAGCCGATCAGGCCGACCAGGCCGCGCGCTCGGCCCAGCAGGCGCGCAATGACGAGCGCCAGCAGGTAGCCCAACAGCAGGAAGCCAGCAGTCACTGGTTGGCGCAACACCAGCAATGGGCAGCTCTGGCGCAGTCGTGGGAACGCTGGGAGGTGCTGTTCGTGCAGGCCGGCCAGCAGGCCGCGCAGGCCGAACGGTTGAATCAGACGCTGGCCAAACTGCAGCAGCAAATCCAGCACCAGCAGGAACAGCAGGCGCAGGCCCAGTCCGAACTGGCGGCCAGCAGCCAGCGCCTGCAAGTGCTGGAACAGCAGCAACAGAGCACGGCCAGCACGCTGGCGCAATATGCGCCGGAACAGCTGCAGGCCAGCCGTCAGCAGCTAGGAGCAAGGCGCAACCTGCTGGCACAGGGCGAAAAACGCTGGATAGACTACGATGCGCGCCAATCACGCCACGCCTATCTAGCGCAACAGGCGGCCGAGCTGCGCGCCACGGCAGCACAGGCCGATGCCGAGCTCAAAGCGGCCCAGCAGCAGGCTGGCACGCTGCTCGCCCACAGCACTCAGGCCGAACGTTCGCTGCAACTGGCGCAGGCAGCTTGCGCGGCCAGCGTGCAGGATCTGCGCGCCACGCTGGAAGACGGTCAGCCCTGCGCCGTGTGCGGCGCGACCGAACACCCTTACCACCACGACGACAGCCGCCTGCTATCCATGCTGGCCGGACTGGAAAGCGAAGTGGCGCACTGGCGCCAGCAGGTGGAAGCCAATCTGGCCCTGCAAACGGCACGCCGTACTACCGAACAGGCCTGCCTCGATCAGTTGCAGACGCTGGCACGCGAAACGGCCACGCTGGCACCCGCCCTGTCCGAAGCCACGCAAGCATGGCAGGCCATGGAGGCGCAACTGGCCGCTGAACAACTGCCCGAGGCCGCTGCCCGCACGGACTGGTTTGTCGGCCAGCTCGAGCAGCTGGCCTCCGCACTGCACATGATCGAAGCGCAGGAACAGGCATGGCATCAGGCGCGTCAAGCCCACGAACAGGTGCAGGAAGACTTGGTCCGCAGCCAAAACGCGCACCAGCAGTTGCAGCAAGCCGTGACCCATCATCAGACCGCGCTGGCCGAAAGCCGCAGCGCAGCCAAAGCACTCGATGTGCAACGGGTCGATCTGGCACTGACGCTGGGCAGCCTGCTGGCCGACCTCGATCCGGCCTTCAGCGGCAGCGAGCTGCCCAGCGATGACTGGAAAGATGCATGGCGCGCCGCACCGGCCCGATTCTATGCAGCCCGTCAGGCTGAAGCCAGCCAGTGGCTGCGCCAGCGCAGCAGCTACGACGAGCGCCAGCAGCGCCTGCAGGCACTCGACATCGAACTGCGCGCCGGACAGGATGCACTGAGCAAAGCCCAGCGCGATGCGGTTCAGGCGCGCGTTAGCTACAGCAGCGCCGAAGCGCAGTTGCAGGGCTTGCAACAGCAACGCCTGCAACTGTGGGGCGGCAAGGAAGCCAGTGCCGTCGAAGCCGCATTCAACGAGGCCGTCCACGCGGCACGCCAGCAACTGACGCAGCGCCAGAGCGCCGCCCAGCAAGCCGCGCAAGACGGCGCGCGTGCAGAAGCCGCGCAGGCCCAGGCACAGCTGCATCTGGCCAGCCTGCATAGCGCCAGCACCACGGCACAGCAGGTACTGCAGGACTGGCTACAAGCCTACAATCTGCAGCAGCCACACGCAGCGCTGGACGATATGGCACATCTGCAGGTCCTGCTAGCCGTCACAGCGGAGGCCATCAGCCAGCAGCGCGCCGCCATGCAGGCGCTGGAACGCCATGCAGCAAGCGCTGCCACCGTGCTGGAAGAGCGCCAGCACCAGCGTCAGCAGCATATGGCCACGGCGCCGCAAGCCACGCCCGATGCGTTGCAGGCACTGGCCACGACCGACGCGGACGAGCAGGACAAGCAGCACGAGCAGGACCAGCCGAACAAGGTGGACGAGGTGGTCGAAGGGGGCGACGCAGCCACGCAAGGACTGTTGGCCGATGCCATCGCCGCCCTGAGCCGCGCGCTGACGACCTTGCAGCAGGCCTTCCGCAGTGCGCGCGAACAGGCCGTGGCAGCCCAACTGGCGCTGGCGCAGGATGATGCCCGCCGCAACCGTGCCCAGGCCATGCTGGCCGAAATCGCCGCGCAGGAAGCCAGCGAACAGCGCTGGGCGCGTCTGAGCGAGCTGATAGGCTCGGCCGATGGCAAGAAATTCCGCAACTACGCCCAGCAGTACACGCTTGATGTGCTGCTCGGCTATGCCAATGCCCACCTGCGCCATCTGGCGCGGCGCTACCAGCTCGAGCGCATCGTCCATCCGGCCAGCCCTTCGCTCGCCCTGCAGGTACGCGACCGCGACATGGGCGATGAAATGCGTTCGGTACATTCACTGTCAGGCGGCGAATCCTTCCTCGTTTCGCTGGCGCTGGCGCTGGGACTGGCCTCGCTCTCTTCCAACCGTGTGCGGGTGGAGTCGCTGTTCATCGACGAAGGTTTCGGCAGTCTGGATGCGGAAACCCTGCGCGTGGCCATGGATGCCCTCGACGGCCTGCAAGCCATGGGGCGCAAGGTGGGCGTCATTTCGCACGTGCAGGAAATGACCGAGCGCATCGCCACCCGCATCCTGGTACAGCCGGCAGCCGGCGGCCGCAGCAGCGTCAGCGTGCAGGGCTAGCCCCGGCGCTGGCCGCTAGCCGGCCGTGGCACCGTCGGCGGCCCCGCCGTCGATGGCGCTGGCGGCGGCGGTCTGTCGCCACCATGGCCGGCGATGTTGCGCTGTAAATTTGCTATCATTTAGCTGAGCAGTCGTCCGGACCCCAGCCCATGAACCTGAGCGCTATTCCGCCCCGCAGCAGCCAGCCGGCCACACCCAGCGTGGCGCCGGCGCGGGTGGCTGCGTCCGCGATGCCGGCCGGACCGGCTTCCGCCTCCACCAGCGCGGCGCCCGACACCAGCTTTGCAGGCAGCGCCGCTGCCACCAATCTGACCCCGGAAGCGCTGGAACTGGTGGCCCAGCTCAAGGCACGCGACACAGAAGTGCGCCAGCACGAGCAGGCCCACATGGCCACGGCCGGCGGTCTGGCGACTTCGGGCGCCTCCTACACCTACCAGCGCGGTCCGAACGGCGTCGATTACGCCATCGGCGGCGAAGTCCATATCGACACCTCGCCTGGCCGCACCCCGCAAGAAACCATAGAACGGGCCCGCACCATCCAGGCCGCGGCACTGGCGCCGGCCAGCCCGTCCGGCGCCGATCAGGCCGTGGCAGCCCAGGCCCAGCAGATGGAATTGCAGGCGCGTTCGGAGCTGGCCGTGCAACAGGCGCAGGAGCTGGCAGCCAATAGCAGCAATAAAGTCAGCCAGACCTACCAGCAGTTGCCGCTGGTGCCGCCCAAACTCGACATCTATGCCTGAATGTTAGAATGCCGCCTTTGTCCGTCATACAGAGCACAACATGTTAAAAGCACCACGCACCCTGACCTTCAAATGCGCCAAATGCGCCAAAGCCGTACAGGTACGCCTGCAGAAAGTCTCGGCCTGCTCGCACATCCAGCCGTATTTCGGCGTATGCGCCTGCGGCGAGCCTAAGCACCATGCCATCGGTCAAAAAGACGCGGTGGAATCCTATCTGGCCGCGCCGGAAGGCTGGACCCACCACCACTAAGCTGCCCCCCCGGAGCTGCCCCCGGCTCAAGATTCCGGCCAGATTACCGTTAAAAGAAATATCATCAAACGGAATCTGCTGGAATCAGCCATGTCCACCATATCTGCCCTTACATCACGCAACCTGCCCGCCTCACTGTATGCCGGCAGCTCGCAAATTGACAGCAAGACCAACGCCAGCCGTCAGGTCAAGGCGAGTGACACGGTGCCGGCCAGCGCCAACCCGGTCAGCTCGATTGCGTCCAGCTCGGCCAGCAATGCGCTCGACCAGCATCTGGCCGCCGTCGGCAACGACACCATAGACTACGCCCAGAGCTTCCTCAGCAGCTTTGCCCAGAGCCTGTTCGGCAGCAGCGGCAAGGATGCCCAGATCAGCTTTGACAGCGCCAGCCTCGATACTTCCAGCACCGTAGCTGCCGGCGTGCGCCAGAGCAGCGGCAGTTTCGGTAGCAGCTCGGCCGCCGCTTTCCAGCTCTCCGACAGCTCGCACTTCATCGGCAAGGGCACCATCACCACGGCCGATGGACGCAAATTCGATTTCGAAGTGGAAGTCCAGTACGACGCCCAGCTGAGCGCCGCCGCCAGCCGTAGCAGCAATACATTGAATGACAGCGCCCAAACCAACCGCAGCCTGACCACCAACGCCAGCGACCTGCCCAAGGTGCAGGTACCGAATATCGATTTCCCCGGCACCCTGTCCGATCTGTTCAAGCTGATAGGGCTGGACCTGCAGACCGCGCTGTCGACCGGCGACAACACGCCGGACCGCAGCAGCGACGGCATAGACCGCAACACCCTGCGCAGCCTGTCGCTACGCCTGCTCAATCTGGTCAACAGCAAGGACACCAATACCTACAGCGCCCCTAGCGCTGCCGACAAGGCCAAGGCCGCCACCGCCGGCGACGCCGATGCCAGCAAGGCGCAGGCTGCGCCAGCCAGCAGCGCCGACACCGGCACCAGCGCCGCCGCGGCCAGCAACGCAGTGGTCAGCAATACCGTGGCCAGCGCCCCCGATCAGGATGGCGACAGCGACAGCCGCCAGACCGTTGCCGACATCGGCGCCTAAGCGCCCAGTATAATAAGCGCCGCAAGCGCATGAACCGCCAGAGATGCCAGCCATCTCCGGCGGTTTTCGTCTTGTCCCTACGCTCACGCCACCTATCGATAGCCTGCCATGTCCACACAAACCGCCTCCCCAGCCGCACCTCAACTGATCCACTGGGAGGAAAATGGCGTGCCATGCAGCGCCGTCTGGCACTCCGAGGCCGGCATGCCGCCGCCCAAGCGGGTGGTGATCGCCGATGACCGCACCAACGCCGATGTAGCCTACCGCATGGCCTGCGAAGGCACGGCCATGCTGTGGCGCGGCGACTTCCAGAATGCGCGCCAACTGCTGCAGGCACTGGCACGCCGTGCCGACCACAAGGGGCGCGGCGGCAAAAAGGCCAAGCCAGCCAAACTGCCGGCCACGCCGACGGAAGCATTCCATCTGCACCGGCAGGCCCAGTCGCAGCGTGCCCGCACGCTGGCCATGTTGCTGATACCGTTCGAAGCCGGCTACAGCATACCGCTGCGCCGCGCGCCCGACGTGCAGCTAGCCTGCAATGAAGCCTACGGCCGCTACAGCGCCCCCTTCATCGCTTCGCTGCGCGAGCTGCTCGGCCTGATCGGCGCCCACGAATGGCGCCGCACGGGCGTGGAAATCCCTGCCCTGCAGGCACGCATCCACCCCCATTACGGTGTGTTCTCGCCCGTGCGCGGCGAGTATGTGCAGCTAGTCGCGGAAGCCCCGCTGCCGAAAGACAGCTCGCTGGCGTTCGACATCGGCGCCGGTACGGGCGTGCTGTCGGCCGTTCTGGCGCAGCGCGGCGTACGCAAGGTCGTGGCCACCGATATGGACCAGCGCGCCCTCAGCTGCGCGCGCGAAAATCTGGCCCGCCTCGAGCTGGATCAGCAAGTAGAACTGCAGCAGGCCGACCTGTTCCCGGACGGCCGGGCGCCGCTGGTGGTCTGCAATCCGCCGTGGGTGCCGGCCCGCCCCAGTTCCTCGATCGAATACGCCGTGTACGATCCCGATAGCCGCATGCTGCGCGGCTTCCTGGCAGGGCTGGCAGCCCATCTGACGCCGGGCGGCGAAGGCTGGCTGATCCTGTCCGATCTGGCCGAGCATCTGGGCTTGCGCCCGCGCGAGCAACTGCTGGGCTGGATCGCCGACGCCGGCCTGAAAGTGCTGGACCGGCACGACGTGCGCCCGGTCCATCCGCGTGCCAGCGATGCCAGCGACCCGCTGCATGCAGCCCGTGCGGCCGAAGTCACTTCGCTGTGGCGGCTGGGCGCGGCCTGATGCCGTAACGTCGCGCGTTTTGTACGAAAAACGCGAGCAGCGGACCAAAATCGGCCGAAAACCTGTGCCTGACTATCCGACCTCTTGCACTTTATCGGACAGGTGTATATAATATGTGCCTTCAGACGCGGGGTGGAGCAGTCTGGCAGCTCGTCGGGCTCATAACCCGAAGGTCACAGGTTCAAATCCTGTCCCCGCAACCAGATTCAAAACGCCGCTGATTTCTTACGAAGTCAGCGGCTTTTTTCATTGCCCTTCCCCGCTTCAGCGGGAGGCCGCTGGCCGGTTCCGGCCAGCCGACAGAATTAATCGATGTAGCGGTCGAACACCAGCGATTCGAGATTGTCGCCACCTATCAGGTCTATGCTGGCTATATCGCAGGCCAGCTGCGCGGGCAGGCTTTGCCCAGCCGGTATGCCCAACTGCTTGCGGATGGTGGCGGGGGTAAGCTTGTGGCGCTTCAGGTAGTCGCCATCGATATAGGCCTGTGCAATCACCACACGGTTATGCTCGCCGAGCACCACGTTCAGATAGATCGCCGGATCCGGCGCCAGTTCGTACACCAGCGTATGTTCGCGCCGCTCGATCACCTTGGCTTGCGAGCGCTTGAATTTGCGCTTGGCCATGTTATCGATAGGCCGCATCAACCCCTGTATAAAACGGCACTGCCGCTGATCCGATATGGGCTCCTGCGCACACACTGTGGCGCTCAGCACCAGCAACACCAGACCAGAGACTAAACGGGCTTGCTTCAATTTTTTTTCCTCAGTGTTCTAAGCACGTTCGCTGCCCTCAACACTATAAACCATCAGGCACGGCAAGGTGGTGAGTTTCTACGCAATTTGGACTATCTACAAGATGATATTCTTGTCAAACTTGGCAAAGCGCCACCATCATCTAGCCCCCAACTCGCCATGACCACACTACCCGCCCCTGCCGCCCTGCCACCGAGCCAGCGCCTGCACCTGATCCTGCTCGGCGTGGCCGATGTAACCGCATCCGTGCGCTTCTATCAGGCGCTGGGCTGGCAGCAAGCGGCCAGCAGCAACGCCGGCTTCGCCAAATTCGATCTGGGCGGCTATGCCCTGTGCCTGCTATCGCGCGCGGCTTTCGCTGCCGACGCCCTGTCGCCCACGGCCAGCGGCAATGGCTTCGCCGGCATGGCGCTGGTCTACCTTGCTCGCACCCCGGATGAAGTAGCTCAGGTACTGGCGCGCGCCGTGGCAGCCGGCGGCACACTGGTCAAACCGGCCACCCGCACGGACTGGGGCGTGGCCGGCTATTTCAAGGATCCGGACGGCCACCTGTTCGAAGTCGATTACGAAGACGGCTGGGTGCTGGACTCCGATCACCGCCTGCACGTCGACGGCATCCAGTCCTGAGCCTGCGCATAAACCTATAGCCAGCGGCTGATACTTCAATTTACTTTTCCGACATACCCATCCGTTCACAAAACTGTCACAATTGCCTCTTTTGTACAGCCTAGGAGTCCAGTGTGAAAAATACCGATCAGGATAAAGCGCCCGTCATGCAGGATGCGCCAGCGAACCCTTCGCGCCGGCGGATTTTTCAGGCGGCTGCCGCCACCGGCATCGCCGCTACCCTGCCCGTGGTGAGCGAGACGGCCAGCGCCAAACCTGTCAGCCATAGCTCGCTGGACGCCAAACTCAAAGCACACGTGAAAAACGTGGTGGTGATCTATCTGGAGAACCGCAGCTTCAACAACCTGTTCGCCAACTTCCCCGGCACGGCAGCACCGCTGTCGGGCGTCACGCCAGCCGCCTGCCTGCAGCGCGACCGCGATGGTTCGGTACTGCCTGCGCTGCCCAAGATCTGGGGCGGCATGGTGCCGAACACCCAGGACATCGGCGGCAAGAAATACGCCATCAAGGAAGACGATATCAAGGGTCTGCCGAACGCACCGTTCAAACTGGTCGATACGGCCGGCCAGCCGCTGCCGGAAGCCGTCATCACGCGCGACCTGTGGCATCTGTTCTATCAGAACCAGATGCAGATTAATGGTGGCGCCAACGACGGCTTTGCTGCCTGGGGCAATACGGGCGGCATGGTGATGGGCTACTACGGCGAGACCAGCAAGAATCTGGGCCTGTGGAAGATCGCCGAACAATACACCCTGTGCGATAACTTCTTCATGGCGGCCTTCGGCGGCTCCTACCTGAATCACCAGTTCCTGATTAGCGGCCGTACGCCAGAATACTTCAACGCGCCGCAGACGGCGGCACGCAAGAAGATCGCCGTACTGGACGACGGCCCGACCGGCTTCCGCCTCAGCGTCACCAAGACCAGCCCTGCTTCGGCCATGGACGGCCATCCGGACTTCGTCAACAACGGTGCCATCACGCCGGACGGCTATGCCGTCAACACCATGGCACCTCCCTACCAGCCTAGCTACATCCGTCCCGCACCGGGCGGCGATACCATGCTGGCCAATCCGGACGATGCCAGCACCCTGCCACCACAGACCTACGACACCATCGGCGATCTGCTGTCGGCCAAGAAGGTCAGCTGGGCGTGGTATGGCGGCGCATGGCAGGCCGCGCTCGATGCGCGCGGCGGCGGCGAGAAGCCCAACTTCCAGTACCACCACCAGCCGTTCAACTACTTCAAGCAGTTCGCACCGGGTACGGCCGCACGCGCCGAGCACCTGCGCGACGGCGGCCTCGGTGACAGCCCGATCTCCAACAAATTCCTGGCCGACGCCATCGCCGGCAAACTGCCGGCCGTGACCTTCTACAAACCGCAAGGCAATCTGAATTTGCACGCCGGCTACTCGGACATCGAATCGGGCGATGCTCACATCACCAACGTGATCGAGCACCTGAAGAAATCGCCGCAGTGGAAAGACATGGTCATCGTCGTCACCTTCGACGAGAACGGCGGCTGGTGGGATCATGTGGCGCCGCCCAAAGGCGACCGCTGGGGCCCCGGCTCGCGCATACCGGCCATGGTGATTTCGCCGTATGCCAAAAAGGGGCAGGTCGATCACAGCTTCTACGACACCACCTCCATCCTGCGCCTCATCACCCGCCTGCACGGCCTGCCGCTGCTGGAAGGCCTGAAGACCCGTAACGAAGCCTTCGCGGCGCGCAAAGCCCTGCCGCCGGGCGATCTGACCGGCACTCTCAGCTTCCGTTAGGGTTGGGCGGCGGCTTTGTGATACACTGCGCACCTGTATTTAACTGAGCCCGACTGCTGCAGCCGGGCTTTTGTTTTGAGCGGCGCATTTTTTCGCGCGCCGTGGGCACGAGATGGATCATGAGAGATAAAAAAGATAACGCCACGTTCGACCTGCCCGGTTTCAGCCCGGCCGCGCCGCTCGAACCCGAAGCCAAGCGTCCACCGCCACCGCGCGCCAAACGCAGCACGCAGAAACAGGTGCAACTCGAACTGCTCGAGCCGACCGACACCACCGGTCTGCCACTGTGGGTACGCGACGACAAGCTAGACCTCACCGGCCTGCCGGTGTGGGCACCAAACTAAGTATTTTTTCCACAGCATCGGGCTGTCTCAGAGCCTGTTAGACTGTGCTGACGTCCTTTTTATACAGGTCTGACACCATGACATCCACCGCTTTCAACAGCCTGCCGCTGGCGCCTGCCCTGCTGGCCAATCTCGACACTCTGGGCTACAAGGAAATGACTGCCATACAGGCGCAAAGTCTGCCTTCCGTGCTGGAGGGGCGCGACCTGATTGCGCAGGCCAAGACGGGTAGCGGCAAGACCGCGGCTTTCGGCATCGGTATCCTCGCCAAGCTGAATCCCGCATGGTTTGCCGTGCAAGCGCTGGTGCTGTGCCCCACGCGCGAACTGGCCGACCAGGTGGCCAACGAGTTGCGCCGCCTCGCGCGCGCCACCGGCAACGTGAAAGTGCTGGTGCTGACCGGTGGTTCGCCCATGCGTCCGCAGATCGCTTCGCTCGAACATGGCGCCCACATCATCGTCGGCACCCCGGGCCGCGTACGCGACCATCTGGGCCGCCAGACGCTGGACCTGTCGAAAGTGGAAACGCTGGTGCTCGACGAAGCGGACCGCATGACGGACATGGGCTTCTACGATGAAATCGCCAACATCGTCAGCGCCTGCCCGAAACGTCGCCAGACCTTGCTGTTCTCGGCTACCTACCCTGACGATATCCGCCGCGCCACTGATTCCTTCCTGGCCGATCCGGTCGAAGTGACGGTAGAAGCGCAGCACGACAACAGCCAGATCGAACAGCTGTTCTTCGAGATCGGTTTCGATCAGCGCAACAGCGCCGTGGCGCGTTTGCTGGCGCACTACAAACCCGTATCGGCCATCGCCTTCTGCAATACCAAAGTGCAGTGCCGCGAACTGGTGGACGAACTGCGCGCCAAAGGCTTCTCGGCACTGGCCCTGTACGGTGAACTGGAACAGCGCGAACGCGACGAAATTCTCGTGCTGTTCGCCAACCGTAGCTGCTCCGTGCTGGTGGCCACCGACGTGGCCGCGCGCGGTCTGGACATCCAGAATCTGGAAGCCGTGATCAACGTCGACGTATCGAAAGATACGGAAGTGCACATCCACCGCATCGGCCGCACGGGCCGTGGCGGCGAACAGGGTCTGGCCCTGTCGCTGTGCGCACCGAACGAAAAGAAATGGGTCAAGCTGATCGAAGAATACCAGCAGGCGCCCGTCGCATGGTATGACCTCGACAGTCTGGACGAAGGCGAATACGGCGTCGATGCAGCACCGATGATGACGCTGGTGATCGCCGGCGGCAAGAAGGACAAGCTGCGTCCCGGCGATGTACTGGGCGCGCTGACGGGCGACGCCGGTCTGGCCAAGGAACAGGTAGGCAAGATCAACGTCACCGAATTCCAGACCTATGTGGCGATCGACCGCCGCGTGGCCTACGACGCCTACGAACGCCTGAGCCGCGGCAACCCGCTAGGCGGCGACTTCGGCGCCTTCAAAGGCCGCAACTTCAAGATGCGTTTTATCGAAATCTAAGTAGGGTAAAGCGCGGCAGTGACCGCGCAATACCGGCCTAGCGCACGCTGAGCGATACGCTGGCGGGGAATTGCGGCGCACGGCGGTGGCGCGTGGCCTGTTCGTAGGAATAGGCCATGCGGATCAGCAGCGCTTCGCTATAGGCTGCGCCGACGAACGACAGCCCCACCGGCAAACCCTGCACATGCCCGGCCGGCACCGTGATGTGCGGATAGCCGGCCACCGCAGCTGGCGACGAGAAGCTGCCACCATAATGGTCGCCATTGATAAAATCGGTCAGCCACGCAGGTCCGCCGGTAGGCGCCACCAGCGCATCGAGCTGGTGCTGCTGCATCACCTGATCGATGCCTTCCGCGCGCGCATAGCGGCGGTTGTTCAGTAACGCATCGCGGTAGGCCGGGGTTTCCAGGTCGCCCTTGTTCTGCGCCTGTTCCAGATATTCCTGCCCGAAGTATTTGAGTTCGCGTTCGTGATTTTTCTTGTTGAAGGCAATCACGTCGGCCATATTGGCCACCGGCGCATGGGGCGCGTACTTTTTCAGATAGGCTTCCAGATCGGCCTTGAACTCATACAGCAGCACTTCCGTTTCCGTCTCGCCGTACTTGGCCGAGTTGGGCACTTCCGTGTCGATCAGCGTGGCACCCTGCGCCGCCAGATCCTGCAGCGCACGCTCGATCACCATATCCACTTCCGGATTACTGCCGAAGAAATTGCGCGCCACGCCTATGCGTTTGCCTTGCAAACCGCCCTTCTCCAGCGCTGCGCTGTAGTCGGCCATTTTGCCGCGGCTTTCTGCCGTGGCTTCATCGTCCGCATCCACGCCCACCATGGCCGTCAGCATCAGCGCTGCATCGGCCACGCTGCGCGCCATCGGCCCTGCCGTGTCCTGCGAATGGGCGATAGGAATAATGCCGCTGCGGCTCACCAACCCCAGCGTGGGCTTGATGCCGACCAGACCGCAGATGGATGCCGGCGAAACGATGGAACCGTCCGTCTCCGTACCCACGGCCAGCGTAGCCAGATTGGCGGCAATCGCTGCGCCCGAACCGGAGCTCGATCCGCTGCAATTACGGTCCAGCGAATACGGGTTCAGGGTCAGGCCGCCGCGCGCACTCCAGCCGCTGACGGAATGGGTGGAGCGCATATTGGCCCACTCGCTCAGATTGGTTTTGCCGATGATGACGGCGCCGGCCGCGCGCAACTGTGCCACCACATGCGCGTCACGCGCAGCGCGCACGCCGTTCAGCGCGAGCGAACCGGCCGTAGTACTCATACGGTCGCCCGTGGCGATATTATCCTTGAGTAGAACCGGGATGCCGTGCAGCGGGCCGCGCAGACGCTTAAGCATGCGCTCGCGGTCCATCTCCAGCGCAATCTTCAGGGCTTCGGGATTGATCTCGATGATGGAATTCAGGCGCGGGCCGGATTTATCGATGTTGCGGATGCGCGCCAAGTACTGCGAGGTCAGCGAATGGGACGTCAGCTTGCCCGCCTCCATCATCTGTTGCTGCTCGCGCACGCCCGCTTCGAGGATGCCGCCCGCACCGAACTTGAAGGCCGCTACCGACGGTGCAGCAAGCACCCGGCTGCTGCCCGCGGCAGCACCTGCCGTCAAGCCGATCCGTACGAATTCCCTGCGATCCATGCCATCCCCATCGAAAAAAGAAACAGAATTAACGCCCGCACAACTTATTGCATCCTATAAATATAGCAGCGTGTTGCCTGCAGTACCATAAAAATCATTACGGCTCGGCAAATAATTTCTGATTTTCAATGAAAAAAGCACGCGAGCGGTGTGCTAGCGTGCTTTTTAGGGGCAAAAAGGCCGAATTTACGGCCTTTTTGACGCAGTCTTACAACAGACTGACAGATTAGTCGCGAACGATACGCTTGTATTCGTTGGTGCGGGTGTCGATTTCGATCACGTCGTCCTGGCTCACGAACAGTGGAACCTGTACGGTGAAGCAGTGCGCTTCGATGGCGTTCTCGATTTTGGCTTCTTTCAGAACGTTGCCCGAAGTGTTGCCCTTAACTGCAGGCTCCGAGTACACCACTTTACGTGCGATGGTGGTTGGCAGTTCGACCGAGATCGCTTTGCCATCGTAGAACACGGCTTCGCATTCCATACCATCTTTCAGGTAGTTCAGGGCTTCGCCCAGGTTTTCTTCTTCGATTTCGTACTGTTCGTAGTCAGCGTCCATGAACACGTACAGTGGGTCAGCGAAGTACGAGTAGGTTACTGGCTTCTTGTCCAGAACAACTACGTCGAATTTGTCGTCGCCACGGAAGACGTTTTCCATCGGAGCGTTGGTCAGAAGATTCTTCATCTTCCATTTGTAGGTGAAGCCCGTGCGGCTCGAACCGTTGACGTCGGAACGCAGAACGATCATAGGCTTGCTGTCAACCATGATGATGTTGCCAACACGAATTTCTTTTGCAGGTTTCATAGTAAATATTCGATTCTAAGTAGGTTGCGTAAAAATCATCTGTTGCTCGGCATAGCGCCTGAAGCTCACGGTTGATCAGGTAAAAATGTGCAATAGATTAACCCAGCATTATACCTTGCTTTTACCGTCTCGCCTATCTCGGCGTGGCGGCGAAACGCAGCAGATTGCTGGCCAGATCGCCCAGTGCCAGCATTTGCTGCTGCCATGCTTCGGCACGCTGCTGCATGGCTGGCATCTGCGTGCGGAACCCGGCCCATAATGCCGGCCAGTCGGCTGCGCTGCTGCCCGCGCCATTCCATTGCAGGCTCAGTGCACTCAGGTCCGGTAGCCCGGCGGCGTAGCGCTGCAGGAAGGCGCGCAGCTTCTTGTGATGCAACTGCTCGTCCTGCGGGTAGATGTGCCAGACGAAGGGGCGGCCAGCCCATTGCGCGCGCACGAAGGAATCCTCGCCGCGCACGAAGTTCAGGTCGCAGGACCACAGCAGGCGGTCGTAATCCTCCTGCGGCACAAACGGCAGCACGCGCAGCGTCAGCGCGCCGCGCGTGGCGCAGGCGCCGGCCACGGCAGGCGTGCCGAGGAAGGCTTGCACGGCATCGGCCGCCACGCCTTCCGGCACCAGACAGGTAGTCGGCGTGGTATCGAGCTGCCATGCGGCCAGCAGCTCGGCCACAGGCGCATGGGGATAGCAGAACAGGCTGACCAGACGGGCCGCCATTTGTTCGGGCCCCAGTCCCAGTTGTGCGAGGAAGGCCGTACGCGCCGCCGCATCGGACTGGAAGGCGCGGCGCTGTTCGGCCAGTCCGGCTTCCACCAGCAGGCCACCGGTCTTTTCCGTGAAGCCGGGGAAGAAGAAGTGCTTGATCAGGCCCAGTTGCGGATGGGTGGAACTCAGGCCGTGGCAGCCTTCTACCCACTCTTCCGCCGTCAGTCCTTCCAGGTTGAACCACACGGGGCGCGGCTGGCACTGCGCCATCGCGGCAATGTAGCCGGGCGGGATATCGACGGCAAAAAATTCGATGACGATGTCGGCCACATCGTCGACGCCGAACACGCCGTCCATGCTGCACCAGTGGCGCACCGTGACACCAGCCTGCATCTGCGTATCGGCCTGCACGTCGATGCCGGGACAGATACGGCGGAAGCTGGCCAGATCATCCACCCACAGCGTGACAGCGATGGCGTGCTCGCGCTGCAGCTGGCGCGCCAGCCGCCAGCAGATACCGATATCGCCGTAGTTATCGACTACGCGGCAGAACAGATCGAGGCGGGTCAGGCTAGTCATGGCAGAGCAGAAAATGAACGAGGCTGGATGATACCTGATCCGCCGGCAGCGCCGCAGAAAACACCAGTGCACGCAGCTTGAACTTCCGCGCCGGCGCGCAGTCAAAACTGCTCCGGTGCGCAGCGCCCCATGCCGCATGAGTGCCCACACCGGCCTGCATTGCGATCACATCCCCACCATGAAAGGAAGAGCCATGAATGAGCTTCAACAGTACTACGCAAACGCGATGCTGCCGCAGCCGGGCGGCCTCGCACCACAAGGTTTTCTCGGCGGCCTGATAGGCGCACCGCTGGGCGGTCTGATAGGCCGCGGCATCGGTGGCCTATTCGGTAATTCCCAGCTCGGCCATCAGATCGGACAGGCGGCCGGCGGTATCGGTGGCGCCTTCCTGCCGCTGGCTGTCGATCCCGTTACGGCGGCCTATGCCCAACAGGCGCAGCAACAGCAACTGCTGCAACAGGCCCAGCTCGCGCCACAGGGCTGGTTCGGCAATATCGTGAAAAGCGTGGCGCAGCCGCTGGGTCAGACCATAGGCAATGTGTTCGGCCACGGCCAGCTGGGGAGCACCATAGGCGGCTATGCCGCGCAGCTGGGCGGCATGCTGCCGTTTGCCGTCGATCCCGTGCAGCAGGCTTACGCCCAGCAGGCCGCACAGCAGCAACAGCTGCAGCAACTCCAGCAACTGCAACAGCTACAGCAATTGCAGCAGATGCAGCAGGCACAGGGCATCGCGCCGCAAGGCTGGTTCGGCAACATCATCAAATCCGTCGGCCAGCCACTGGGGCAGGCCATAGGCAATGTGTTCGGCCACGGCCAGCTGGGCGGCACCATAGGCGGCTATGCCGGTCAGCTAGGCGGCATGCTGCCGTTTGCCGTCGATCCCGTGACGGCAGCCTATGCCCAGCAACAGCAGCAACAGGCCCAGCTGGCGCAACTGGCACAGCAGGCGCAATTGGCCAACGTGGGCAATAGCGCCCTGTATGGCGGCCAGCAAACCCTGCACTGATCGCGCACCTGTTCCCTCCCCTCCGCCACTTGGCGGAGGGGCCGCACCGCAAAGGAGGCAGCCATGTTAGACATGCAAACAGCGCCTGCACACTACCTGATCCACGCCAGCGCGCATGCGGCCATGCAGGACTTTCTTAGCCACGCAGAACTGGACCCGGAAATCCGCATTCTCGATCGCATCGGCCCGCCCGACGCACCCCATACGCTGGTGGTCGAAATCAGCAGCGCCAAGGCCCGCGCACTGTCCCAGCAGTTCCGCAACACCACCCCTCAACTGACGATAGAACCGGATCAGCCCCTGACCATGTTCGACATGCTCTCGGCTGGCCCGCTGTGAAAGGAAGATTCATGGCCAAGTCCAATCCCAATGACGACGCCAGTGTCGCGCCGGAATCCCGCGCCGGCACGGAAGGCGAAAGCCCGACGATGGCCAGCGACAGCAGCCCGCGCAGCGGCCGTGGCAGCAGCACTGGCAGTGCGACCAGCGGCAGCGAGGACAGCGGCAGCAGCACGCACGCTAGCGACATAAGCGGTACGCGTAGCAGCCCGTCCGGCAGTGCAGCGCGCAGCACCATAGGCGCCCGCAAGAAGCAGTATGTGATCGCACCGCGCCAGAGCGACGGCCTGCAGACGCTGGGCCTGCAGGCACTGCAGTTCTCGGCGCTGGAACAGGCACTGCGCAATAGCGCCGATATCGAAGTGGTCGACAAGGTCGGCCCCAAATCCGTGCTGGGCGCACTGGCCGACGGCATGGGCGGCGCACAGGGCGTGCTGGTGGCACGCATGACGGAGCAGAAGGCCAGCATCCTGCACCAGCAGGGACAGGGCCGCCTGCTGGTCGAACCGGACCAGCACCTGAATCTGCTCGATACCCAGCCGCGCCAGCCGGCCATGGTCACCGGCGTCCTGCCTGCGGGTGCCGGCCCGGTGTTCAATGTAGCGCTGCGGGTAACGGGAGCGGATGGCGCGCCCGTTGCGGAAGCGGAGGTTACACTGTTCGGCAGCATGCTGCCCGCCACCGGCGTGAGCGATGCAAACGGCGAAGTAAGCCTTTCCCTGTATGGCGAAACGGCGCAATCGGTGCGCGGCCTGTACGTCAAGCCGCGCGCCGACTACTGGAGTTTCTACCAGCGCGACCCCGACATCCAGAGCGAACAGGTGAACGAGGTGGCGCTCAAGACCATCGCTGACTGGCCGGCACTGAGCGGCTTCCCGCGCCAGCGCTGCTATTGCTGGGGGCAGAAAGCCATGCGGCTGGATCAGCTGCCCGGCAATTATCGCGGCCAGGGCATCAAGATCGCCATCATCGATTCCGGCGCCGCCACCACCCACGATAATCTGCACGGCATACGGGCCGGTTTCGATGTGCTCAACAAGAAGACCAATCCCGATGGCTGGGAGCAGGATACGCTGGGCCATGGCACCCACTGCGCCGGCATCATCGCAGCGGCCGATATCGCCTCCGGCATACGGGGCTTTGCGCCCGATGCGGAAGTCCATGCCTGCAAGCTGTTCCCCGGCGGCCAGATCAGCCAGCTGATCGATGCGCTCGAATACTGCATCGACAAACAGATCGACGTGGTCAATCTGAGCCTGGGCGGCACGGAAGTGTCGGAAGCGCTGGAGCAGCAGATCATCCGTGCCAAGCGGGCCGGCATCGCCTGCATCGTTGCGGCCGGCAATTCGGGCGGCCCCGTGCAGTATCCGGCTTCCTCGCCAAATGTGCTGGCGGTGGCTGCCGTCGGCAAACTCGATGAATTCCCCGCCGATAGCTACCACGCCCAGACCCTGTCGCAGAACGTCGATGCCTACGGCTATTTCACGGCCAGCTTCAGCTGCTTCGGTCCGCAGGTCAGCGTGTGTGCGCCCGGTGTCGCCATCCTGTCCTGCGTACCGCCGAATAATTTCGCCGTGTGGGATGGCACCTCCATGGCCACGCCGCATGTGACGGGGCTGGCCGCGCTGACACTGGCCCACCATCCCGATTTCCAGACGGCGCCCTATCTGGGCCGCGGTGCCGAGCGGGTGGAGCGGCTGTTCCAGCTGATCCGCGCCAGCGCACGGCGCGTCAGTCAGGCCGACCAGAGCCACACCGGCTATGGCATGCCCGATGTGCTGCTGGCCGTGGGCCTGCAGACGCCGGCACTGGCGCAGGCCGTGGCGCCGCAGCAGGCGGGCGTGATCACGCCGCTGGTCAGCAATGCCGGGGGACTGATGGGCAATCCGGCAGCAGCGCTGGCCTATCTGAGTACCAATTCCGTACTGGGGAGCGGCATGAATACGGGCTTGTACGATCCGCTGGCGCGCGAAGCGGCGCGTGCAGCACTGGCGGCCTACCACGGCAGCTGGTTCCACCCGCCGGGCACTCCGCCCTATAACCCCATCATGTGGTGAAGGCGGGCAGAAAAACAAAAAGCCGCACTAGGCGGCTTTTTGCTTGATCTGGCGTCCCCAGGGGGATTCGAACCCCCGTACTCACCGTGAAAGGGTGATGTCCTAGGCCTCTAGACGATGGGGACAGAAAACTGTCCGTACTGCTGACCTGTTAGAAAAATCCTGGCGTCCCCAGGGGGATTCGAACCCCCGTACTCACCGTGAAAGGGTGATGTCCTAGGCCTCTAGACGATGGGGACTTTTCTAAGGCGCGAATCATATCAGCGTTCGCCCTGCCACGCAAGAGAATCCCGCTCACCGGCACAAAAAACTGCTAAAACACGCTGCAATATTAGCGGCTTCACCACAAACGGGCACTGGACGTAAAAAAAGCCGCGCTAGGCGGCTTTTCTACATATCTTGGCGTCCCCAGGGGGATTCGAACCCCCGTACTCACCGTGAAAGGGTGATGTCCTAGGCCTCTAGACGATGGGGACATGTCGGTGCTTCCCGCGCATTTAGTGGTGGAGGTAAGCGGGATCGAACCGCTGACCTCTTGCATGCCATGCAAGCGCTCTCCCAGCTGAGCTATACCCCCCGGGCGCAGAAAGTCTTCTGTGTACTACGGTTTTACTACTCATCAGCTCTGGCAAAGCTGGCGTCCCCAGGGGGATTCGAACCCCCGTACTCACCGTGAAAGGGTGATGTCCTAGGCCTCTAGACGATGGGGACCTTGGAACTACGGTTACTACGTCGTTATCACTTCTACGCTGTTGGTGGAGGTAAGCGGGATCGAACCGCTGACCTCTTGCATGCCATGCAAGCGCTCTCCCAGCTGAGCTATACCCCCCGGGCGCAGAAATAATAAAAGCCGCTTGCGCGACTTTTGTTTTCACTACTTGTATCTCTATCGGGCCTAAGCCAGATGTCAAACAATCAGTACAAACAACGTCAACTACAAAACTACTTGGCGTCCCCAGGGGGATTCGAACCCCCGTACTCACCGTGAAAGGGTGATGTCCTAGGCCTCTAGACGATGGGGACTGCGAACAACCAATTCTGCAACGTGGTGGAGGTAAGCGGGATCGAACCGCTGACCTCTTGCATGCCATGCAAGCGCTCTCCCAGCTGAGCTATACCCCCGTTTGCTGCAGAAACAAGAGTATAGCAAAGAAGCTGCGCTCTGCAAATACCCTTTTGCAACTTTGCACTGAATTCAATCCAGAAATCAGCCCAGTGCCGCCAGACGGGCCAGCACGGTGTCGCGACCGAAGATCTGCAGCACGGCATCGATGGCTGGCGTCTGCAACTGGCCCGTGATCAGCAAACGCAGTGGCATGGCCATCTGCGGCATTTTCAGGCCATTCGCCGCCAGCACTTCCTTCATCATGGCGGACAGCGCTTCCTTGCTCCACTCTACCGTTTTGCAGCGCTCGGCAAATTGCGTCAGTGCCGGTTTGACGGCATCCGTCAGGTGCTGGGCCAGCAATGCAGCATCCGGCTGCGGCGTACGGAAGAACAGCATGGCCGCATCAGCCAGCTCGTTGACGGTGTTGACGCGCTCCTTCATCAGCGCCAGCACGGCCGGCAGTGCCGGTGCGCCTTCCAATACAGCGCCGTTAGCCTGCATACGCGGCAGCGCCAGCGCAGCCAGACGTTCATTGTCGGCCTGCTTGATATAGTGGTTATTCAGCCAGTTGAGTTTTTCGATGTTGAACTGGGCGGCCGAATTCGACAGGTGGGTGCCGTCGAACCATGCGCACACCTGCTCCATAGTGAACACTTCGTCGTCGCCATGGCTCCAGCCCAGACGGGCCAGATAGTTGAGGATGGCTTCCGGCAGATAGCCCTCGGCCGGATACTGCATCACGTTCACGGCATCCTTACGCTTGGACATTTTCTGGCCATCGGAACCGAGGATCATCGGCAGGTGGCCGTATTCCGGCAGCGGCGCACCGATGGCGCGCAGGATGTTGATCTGGCGTGGCGTGTTGTTCACGTGGTCGTCGCCGCGCAGTACGTGGCTGATTTCCATATCCAGATCGTCGATAGCCACGCAGAAGTTATAGGTCGGCGTGCCGTCCGGACGGGCGATCACCAGATCGTCCAGTTCTTTATTGCCGATGGTGATGGTGCCTTTGACGAAATCGTTCCAGCTCACTTCACCGTCCAGCGGGTTCTTGAAGCGCACCACCGGCTTGCGGCCCTCCGGAATGGCTGGCAGTACCTTGCCTTCTTCCGGACGCCAGGTGCCGTCGTAGCGCGGCTTCTCGCCGGCGGCGGTAGCGCGGTCGCGCATGGCCTGCACTTCTTCCGGCGACGAATAGCAGTGGTAGGCCGTACCGGCTTCCAGCATCTGCGCGATCACTTCGCGATAGCGGTCCATGCGCTTCATCTGGTAGAACGGGCCTTCGTCATGGGTCAGACCCAGCCATGCCATGCCGTCGATAATCGCCTGCACGGCTTCCGGGGTGGAGCGCTCCAGATCGGTGTCTTCAATCCGCAGCACGAAGGTGCCGCCGAAATGACGGGCGAAAGCCCACGAATACAGCGCGGTACGGGCGCCGCCCAGATGGAGGTAGCCGGTCGGGCTAGGGGCAAAACGGGTGCGGACTGGCTTGGCTGGTGCGTTGGTCATCGGAATAATAAAGCTGAGATATAAAGACCGCTATTTTACCGCGTCAGCGCAGCCATGGCGCATATCGAGTCCCCTCCCCGTCAGGATAGTCAGGATGCAGCGGCCGCGCGCTGGGTGAACAGCCGCACACCGAACACCGGCCCCGCCGTGTGGCCCGGCTCAGGATCGAAACGCACCACCACGCTGGACTTGCCACGGGTCAGATGCTCGGGCACCGGATACTCCTGCTCGATAAACACGCCCGGATGACTGCCATCGAGCACCACGTGGGCAATGCGCTGGCCATCGATACTGATGTAGAAATCGCGGTTGCGCTCCTCGCCCCAGTAGCTGGCCTGTAGCAGCAAGGGGCCGTCCGTGCACTTCATATTGAAGCTGAAATAGCCGCCCGTGCGCGCATCGCGGCCATTGCGGCCACGGTAGGCCACCGGATAGGAGATCTCCGCTTGCAGCGCGTGATCGCGCTCGGGCTGCATCTCGCCCAGATGCATGACATCGACCGAACGTTCGGCCAGATCCTTGAGACGGGCTTCCTGCTGGCGGAAGGTGACTTCCGCCGCCGCCCACTCGCTGTCCGTGTAGAGGTTGAAATACACCGCCGAACGCCTGTCGTACTGCGAAAAGAACGGGGTGAACTTCATGTCGCCGGGGCGCCCCGTGCCAACGCTGCGATACACCGCCTGCGCCTTGTCAGTCGGTGCAAACGCAGCCAGCACATTGGCGCTCACCAGCGCCGGCGCCAGACCGCTGTAAGGCCGGTCAGCCGCGCCCAGATCGGCCGCCAGTACCATAGGGCCGCGCAGCAGTGCCACCACGTGTTCGTTGCCGGGCGCCCTTTCCAGCCGCAAGGCCAAGGGCAAGGACAGGCGCACGCTGTCGCCGGCACGCCAGCGCCGGCGTATCAGCAGATAACCCTTGTGTTGACTCGCAGCGTGCGCCTTGCCATTGACCAGCACCGTATGGCTGCTGGCCCATGCAGGCAGGCGCAGCGCCAGCGTGAACTGGCGCGGATCCGGCAAACGGCGCACAGTCAGGTCGATATCCTCTTCAAACGGATAACGCGTGCGCAGTTCCAGTCTGGCGTCGTGCCAGTCCACCGTCGACGGGATGTACAGATTGACAAACAAGGTGTCGCCCTGCTCCCAGTAGATTGAATCGCCATGTTTGGCGTGGCTCTCCATGCCGGACAGGACGCAGCACCAGAAGTCGTTATCTTCGCTCGAATATTCGCGTGCCGTTCCCGACATCAGCGGTGTCATGTACGTGAACATGCCGGTGCGGGGGTTTTGGTGAGCCAGAATATGGTTCAGGTGAGTGCGTTCGTAGTAGTCGAAATAAGCCGCATCCGGCGCCCAGCTATACAGGTGGCGGGTCAACTTGAGCATGTTGTAGCTGGCACAGGCTTCGCAGGTCTGTTCGGTGATGTGGTCGGCGATGCTATCGGGCGCAAAGAAGTATTCTCGATCGCCATTCCCGCCGATGACGTAGCTATGGTGCTGGGTGACGCGGCGCCAGAAAAACTCCGCCGCTTCGCCATCGCTACCGCGGCCATCCAGTTCGTGCAGGCGCGCAAGGCCTATCAGTTTGGGAATCTGGGTGTTGGAATGCAGGTTGGCCAGTTCATCGCGGCCTTGCGCCAGCGGCAGCATGACCTTGTTGTGATACAGGCGCCGCGCCAGCGCCAGCCAGCGCTGATCCTTGCTACGCGCATAGAGTTCAGCGAAACTCTCGTTGATGCCGCCATGCTCGCAGGCCAGCACCTGCTGCACCTGATCGTCGCTGAGGGCAGTAAACACGCGCTCGATATAACCCGCCAGCCCGAGTGCGACGGTCAAGGCCTGCGTGTTACCCGCATACGTCTGAGCATCGAACAGCCCGGCGAACAGCTTATGCCAGTTATACAGGGGCACCCAGCAACCATTCAGATCGAAACCTGCCGACTTGATCTCGCCGCGCATAATTTCAGGGAAGATCTCGCGGCCATCGACCAGCGAGCCATCTGCGCGCTTGCGCATGAAGCCCGCCACATAGCCATCGCCATGCGCCTGCTGTACCCGTGCCAGTTCGGCCACGATGTAATTGATGCGCGGCTTGAGCGCAGCATTGCCGGTCTGGGCATACATCAGCGACAGCGCGGACAGATAGTGGCCCAGCCCTTCACCGGCAATCGTGTCGGACTCCCAGCCGCCGTAAATGGCGCCCCTGGTCGGCAAGCCGGCGAAGCGGTGATAGTTGTGCAGGAAGCGGTCCACAATGAGGCGCAGCAGATACGCCTGATTGGCTTGCAAAGCCTGCGCGTAGATCGATGGCAGCAAGCGGACCGCCGACAGCGGCAGCGCCCGCGCGGTAGTGGGAAAATCCGTGCTGGCGTGGCGCGCATGGGCGGCGCCATACCAGCCCGCCATCAGCCCCAGACCAGCGGCGCCCTGCAGTAGCTGTCGACGTTGCATACTGACTCCATCAGAGATATCCAGCCTCTAATGTACGTGCAGGCGCGTGGGGCGTCTTGTTGGGACTGCGCTAAAAAGATGACGAAATGTGCACAATAAGTACACAGGGCCGCCGGCCAGCAGTGCTGACGGCGGCCCGAGGCCAGCGTGACCACTATGAGCAGTACAGCTTACTTAACGGTAATCGTGATGTCCTTGCTCATGCCGGGACCGTAGGACTGGTGCAGGCCATTGGCAAACTGCATGGACAGTTTGTAAGTACCCGGTGCCAGTTTGACTTCCGTCTCCGTCTGCCCCTTGCCGAAGTGGATATGGGTATCATCAGCCGGCACCACGTCACCCTCTTTCACAGGCTTCGCGTTGATCAGCAGATGGTGGTGCCCCGTATTCTCCGTCATATCCCCTGCCGGCTTGATGTTCATGCCGGTAACTGCAAATTTCACTTTGAACGGGCTGCTGACGGTGGCGCCATCAGCCGGTTCCACAAACGCTACGGATTGCTGGGCAAAAGCAGTGCTACCTACCAGCATCAGGCTGGCGGCAAGGATTAGACGTTTCATGAGGTTCTCCGGTTAGTCGTTTTTGATCACAATACTAGGGAACTTACTGGTCATATCTTTGGCCTTCTCCGAGACCTGTACTGCAATTTTGCGCGCGATATCCTTGTAGATGCCAGCCACCTTGCCATCCGGCTCGGCCACCACGGTAGGCTTGCCGGAATCGGCCTGCTGGCGGATCGCCATGGTCAGCGGCAGCGAGCCGAGGAAGTCTACCTTGAAGTCGGCGCACATCTTGGCACCGCCACCTTCGCCAAAGATGTGCTCCACGTGGCCGCAATTCGAGCACACGTGGGTGCTCATGTTTTCCACGATGCCCAGGATAGGAATGCCGACCTTCTCGAACATCTTCAAGCCTTTGCGTGCATCGAGCAGCGCGATATCCTGCGGCGTGGTGACGATCACGGCGCCCGTGACAGGCACTTTCTGCGACAGCGTCAGCTGGATGTCGCCCGTACCCGGCGGCATATCCACTACCAGATAGTCGAGATCGCGCCAGTTGGTCTGCTCCAGCAGCTGCTGCAGCGCCTGCGTGACCATAGGACCGCGCCACACCATAGGCTCGTCCGGATCGATCAGGAAGCCGATCGACGATACCTGCACGCCGTAGTTCTCCAGCGGCTCCATAGATTTGCCGTCCAGCGTTTCCGGACGACCGGATACGCCCAGCATCATCGGCTGCGACGGGCCATAGATATCGGCGTCCAGCAGGCCGACAGACGCACCTTCGGCCGCCAGCGCCAGCGCCAGATTGACGGCCGTGGTGGATTTGCCCACGCCGCCCTTGCCGGAAGCCACGGCAATGATATTTTTTACATTCGGCATCAGCTTGAGACCACGCTGCACCGTGTGGGCAATGATCTTGCTGCTCACCTGCACCGTCACGCTATTCACACCGGGCACGCCGCGTACGCCGTCCGTCACCAGTGCGCGAATCGCATCAAACTGGCTGCGCGCCGGATAACCGAGCTCGATATCGAAGCTGACGTTGCCGCCATCGGCTTTCAGATTCTTCACGGCCTTGCCGCTGACAAAATCCTTCCCTGTGTTCGGATCGATAATGCGGGCCAGTGCGGCCTTTACCTGGTCAATAAGCTGTTCAACTGTGTTGCTCATGTAAATCTCCGTGAAATGTGCCCACATTCTAGCGCATCGTGGCAGAAATCCGCTGGCAGCGGCCGCGGAAGATGACCTGCGGCCGCTTCCGCTGTTAAAATGCTCCTTTTCCACCCACAAAGTGCAACAACCATGACTCGCAAGCTGTTCGTCACCACTGCCCTGCCCTACGCTAACGCCGCTTTCCACATTGGCCACATGATGGAGTACATCCAGGCCGACATCTGGGTCCGGTTCCAGCGAATGCAGCGCGACGGCGACGCCCAGCGCGTGGTGCACTTTGTCGGCGCCGACGATACCCACGGCACGCCGATTATGATTGCCGCAGAGAAAGAAGGCATCACGCCTCAGGAATTCGTGGCCAAGATCGCTGCGGGCCGCGCCCAGTATCTGGACGGCTTCCATATCGCTTTTGACAACTGGTACTCGACCGATTCGCCGGAAAACGTGGAACTGTCGCAAGGCATCTACCGCAAGCTGCGCGATGCGGGCCTGATCCAGACCAAGACGGTGGACCGCTTCTTCGACCCCGTCAAAGGCATGTTCCTGGCCGACCGTAACATCAAGGGCGAATGCCCGAAATGCGGCGCCAAGGATCAATACGGCGACAACTGCGAAGTGTGCGGCGCGGCCTACCAGCCTACCGATCTGGTCAACCCGTTCTCGGTGTTCACCAACGCCACGCCCGTGCTCAAGCCTTCGGAGCAGTATTTCTTCAAGCTGTCCGACAAGCGCTGCTACGAATTCCTGCGCGACTGGCTCAACACGCCGGGCCGTTTGCAACCAGAGATGGTCAACAAGGTATCGGAATGGCTGGGCGAAGCCGGTGAAAAACTGGCCGACTGGGATATCTCGCGCGATGCGCCTTACTTCGGCATCCCGATTCCTGACGCACCGGGCAAATACTTCTACGTCTGGCTGGACGCGCCAGTGGGCTATCTGGCTTCGCTGAAAAACTACTGCGACAAGCAAGGCATCGATTTCGACGCGCTGCTGGCCGACCCGCAAACGGAACAGATCCACTTCATCGGCAAGGACATCGTCTCCTTCCACCTGCTGTTCTGGCCTGCCATGCTGAAGTTCGCCGACCATCCGACCATCGAGCGCATGCGCGTGGCTGTGCACGGCCACCTGACCGTCAACAACGAGAAAATGTCCAAATCGCGCGGCACCGGCATCTCGCCGCTGCGCTACCTGAATCTGGGCATGAATCCGGAATGGCTGCGCTACTACATCGCCTTCAAGCTGAACTCCAAAGTAGAAGATCTGGACTTCACGGGTGAAGACTTCGTGGCCCGCGTGAACTCGGACCTGATCGGCAAATACGTCAACATCGCTTCGCGCTGCGCCGGTTTCATCGCCAAGAAATTCGACGGCAAGCTGGCAACCAGCCTGTCCGACAATGCACAGGCATGGATCAAGCGCGCACTGGTCACGGCTGAAGGCGTGGAGCGTCAGGCGAATATCGCCGCCAACTTCGAAAGCCGCGAGTTCGGCAAAGCCCTGCGTGAGATCATGGAGATCGCCGACTTCGCCAACCAGTACGTGGACGAGAACAAGCCGTGGATACTCGCCAAAGACGAGAGCAAACTGGCCGAGCTGCACGACGTCTGCACCACCGCGCTGATTCTGTTCCGCCAACTGTCGATCCTGCTGTCGCCAGTACTGCCGGGTGTAGCCGCCAATGTGGCCAAGTTCCTCAACGACGAGAAATTCGACTGGGCCCAGACCGACGTGGCCAGTGGCGTAGTGGCCAGCGCCATGCTTGGTCGTACCATCGGCGCCTACACCCACCTGATGACGCGCGTCGATCCGAAGATGATCGAAGACCTGTTCGATGCACCGCAGGCAGCTGCCGCCCCTGCGGCTGCACCGGCAGCCAAAGCCGAGAAGCCAGCCAAAGCCAAAGCCGCACCAGCCGTGCAGGTCACGGAAACGGGTATCGAAGTGATTGCACCGGAAATCTCGGTGGACGACTTCTTCAAGGTCGACCTGCGTATCGCCAAGATCGTCAACTGCGAGCACGTGGAAGGCTCGGACAAGCTGCTGCGCCTGACGCTGGACGCAGGCGAAGGCCGTCTGCGTAACGTCTTCTCGGGCATCAAATCGATGTACCAGCCAGAAGACCTGATCGGCAAGCTGACCGTGCTGGTGGCCAATCTGGCGCCGCGCAAGATGAAGTTCGGCGTGTCCGAAGGCATGGTGATGGCGGCTTCGGCCGTCGATGAAAAAGCCAAGCCGGGCATCTACATCCTCAACCCGTGGCCGGGCGCCGAGCCGGGTATGCGCATCAGCTAAGGCAGCGAACGAGGATAGCGCATGAACATCGTGGTACGCGAAGCGACACTGGACGATGCCTCTCTGATTGCCGAGCTCACGCGCGCCGCGTGGGCCGGCAAAGTGAATGTCACCTCCAGCGGCCACCGCGAAACCGCCGTACTGGTCGCAGAACATCTGCGCTCAGGCGGCGGTTTTGTTTTACTGGTCGACGAAGCGCCGGTAGGTTCGGTGCGCTGGCTGCCGCTCGATGATGATGCGGACGTGTGGGAAATCTGCCGCATGGGCGTGCTGCCCGATTATCGCGGCCAGAATATCTCGCAGCACTTGCTGGAAGCCGTGATTCACCACGGGCTGGCAGTGGGCATAGAAGAAATGCGGCTAGCCGTGCGCAGCGACCAGCCGCAGCTGATCGACTTCTACACGGCCTTCGAATTCGAACTGGCAGAAGAACTCGAATACTCGCATGCCAATCCGCTCGAACCGCCGCCGTTGGTCATGCGGCGCCTGCTGGACAATTAAGAGGCTGACCAGTTGCCCGTGCGCTCAAGCTGGCGCGCCTGCTCGGGCGCACTCCAGCGCAAAGGCAAAGCGCCCACATTGCGCACCACTTCGCGCACATGGAAGCGCAACAGGCGCTCGGCACCGGCAAAGGCCTGCAACTTCGGGCCATCCCAGATAATCTCCGCGTCGACCGCGAGATGCAGCAGGTCGCCGCTGGCGAAATCGATGAACAGCAGGCCCGCTCTGCCATCCTTGGCTAAATTGCCCAGCGTATTGAAGAAGAAGTTGCCCACAAACTCGGGCGCCAGCAGCGTGCGTTCATCTTCCACCAGCACAAAGCCGGGCCGCCCGCCTCGGTGCGACATATCGACACCGCGCCCCTGCCCCGCATCGTGCGCCATATGGGCGCTGGCGATGAAGTAGGTATCGGCAGCGGCAATCAGCGCGCTATCGGTGGCGCTCAGCGCCGTGGCACGCAGCACCTGCGCTGCCGCAGCACCCCGTTCTGCCGGATAGTGCTGGCGGCTCTGGATATACTTGGGGCAGTTGCCAAAGCTCTGGCTAACGGCGATCTGCAGACTATCCTGATCGCGCTGCACGATCTCGCCATTGAGGCGATTACGCCGCCGCGTGGTCGGCTCCAGCCCCAGCCCGCCCACATGGGCGCCCACCTGTAACAGACCTTCCAGCGGATCACCGGGCAGCAGGCCGCCATCGATCTGCAGCGTTGCTTCATCGGGCGTGCTGATGAAGCCAGCCTGCGCGGCCAGCAGCGTCCCCCAAGGCTGACCGCCAGCATCGAGCGCGGCGAGATAGAAGAACGGCAGGCCGGCAAAGAAATCGCGGTGCTGCTGCGGCATGAAGGGGCGGATGAACTCCGCTGCACCAGCGATGCGCTCGCGCATACCCACGCGCTCCTGCATGGCCAACTCACCCGCATGGAAGGTCGTCATGATTACATCTCCTCGGTAGCAAGGCCTACTGGTGTCACCGGCATAGGCACGAAGCCGGGCAAGGCGCGGATGGCGGCCAGCCATGCGCACAGTTTAGGATAAGGCTTGAGCGAAATGCCGCCTTCCGGCGCATGGGCGATATAGCTGTAGCAGGCTATGTCGGCAATGGTAGGGTGCTCGCCCGCCAGCCAGCTGCGCTGCTGCAGTTCGTGTTCCATCACGGTGAACAGCTGGGTCCCCATGGTCTGGGCTGCGGCCAGATTGCGCTGGGCGCCAAACACATAGACCAGACGCGCCGTGGCCGGGCCGCCAGCGATCTTGCCGGCAGCGATAGAAAGCCAGCGCTGCACCTGTGCCGCCACCACGGCATCACGCGGCAGCCACAGGCCGCTCACATCGTAGCGCGTCGCCAGATAGACGAGAATGGCATTGGAATCGGCCAGCGTTACGTCGCCATCTTCCAGCACGGGGATTTCACCGAAGGCGTTCTTGGCCAGAAAGGCGGCCTGTTTGTGTTCGCCGTTCGCCAGATCCACCTGCACGTATTCGTGCGGCAGTTGCAGCAGACGCAGGAATAGCTCGACACGGTGGGTGTGGCCGGAAAGGGGAATGCCGTACAGCTTCATAAAAACTCCTGATTCAAAGAGGGTGTACAGCGAGTATAGGCAGGCTGGATCGTCGCGATAAGTCGTACAAAGCGGGAATCAGAGTCCACTTTAAGTGGACAATAGCAGCTACAATGGTGGCATGATAGACCTGCACAACATCAATCTAAACCGCCTCACCACGTTTGTCGCCGTGGTCGAAGCGGGATCGCTGACGGCCGCAGCACAGCGGCTGGGGCTGGCCAAATCCATGGTCAGCAAGCATATGCAGTTGCTGGAAGCGGAGATAGGCGTGGGTTTGATCATCCGTTCGACCCGCAAGCTGAGCCTGACAGAAGCTGGCCGCAGTTTCTACGAAGCCAGCCGCCAGTTGCTGCATGCAGCCGAGACAGCCATCGAGCAGGCACGCAGCGGCCGATTGACGCCGCAAGGCACGCTGCGCGTCGCCTCGCCCATCGATTATGGTGTGATGGTGCTCTCGCCCGTGCTGACGCAGCTCAGGGCCGACTATCCGGCCCTGAAAATCGAACTGGTGTGCAGCGACCACCGCATCGATCTGATCGCCGAAGGCATCGATGTCACCGTCAGGCTGGGCAAGCTCGATGATTCCGGCCACATGGCCACCCGCATAGCCCCGCTGCGCCGCTGGCTGGTGGCCAGCCCCGCTTTCCTCGCGCGGCACGGCACGCCACGCACACCGGCCGATCTGCCTGCCCTGCCCCATATCGCACTGACCGTGATCGCCCAGCCCACCCAGTTCACGCTGCATGCGGCCGATGGCAGCAGCAGTGCAGTGCACATGCAGAACACGGTGTTTTCCTCGAACACGGCCTACGCCACCCGCGCAGCCGCGCTGGCAGGCGACGGCATCCTGCGCGCCACCGAATTCTCTGTGAAAGACGATGTCGCGGCCGGACGGCTGCTACGCGTGCTGCCAGACTGGTCGCTCCCCGTCAGTGAAATCCACGCTGTCTATCCGGCCACGCCCCATCTGCCGCAGAAAGTGCGCGTGCTGATCGACGCCCTGAAAGCGGCCAGCCGCTAATCCTGGTTGTAAGCGCTAGCGGCGCGCCGAGATCACGATGCCGCCCACGATCAGGGCAAAGGCTGCGGCGTGGTAAGCATGCGGGGTTTCGCCGAGGATGGCGGAAGACAGTACGGCCGTAAACAGCGGCGTGAGATTGACGAAGAAAGAACCTATCGCGGGACCGGCCGCGCGCACGCCAGCGCCCCAGCAGCCAAACGCCACGATGGCTGGCCCGGTCGCCACATACAGCAAGCCCGCCGCCAGCGCCCAGCTCCAGTGCACGGGCATGGCGCCTACCGCCTGCTCTGCCAGCGCGAAACCGCCCGACCACAGCACGCCGAACGCTACCTGCGCCAGCAGGAAGCTGGCCCAGTTCGCACGAATGGCGGCCGGCTCTTTCACGCGCAGCAGCAGCCAGCTATACAGCGACCAGGCTATCGTGGCCAGTATCATGAACAGGTCGCCCGCCACCAGCCGCAGTTCCAGCACGTGGCGCCACTCGCCGCGCGCCAACACCAGCACCACGCCAGCGATAGACAGCACGGCACCTGCCACCTGCTTGCGGCTGACGGGCACGCCGAAGAACAGCCAGCCCGTCAGCATCATCCACACCGGCATGCCGGAGGCCACCAGCGTCACGTTGATCGGTGTCGAGCTTTGCAGCGCCATGTATTGCAGGGCGTTGTACATGCCTATGCCGAGCAGGCCCAGCGCTGCGTACTGACGCCAGTAGCGCCACAACCCGGCTTCACGGCGGAATACGGGGCCGGCCAGCGGCAGCAAAAAGCACAACGCCAGCGCCCAGCGTAGAAAATTCAGCAACACGGGCGGCAGCATATCGTGCAACAAGCGCCCGACGACGGCATTTCCAGCCCACAGCAGCGGTGGCAGGGTCAACAGCAGGATGGTGCGGGGAGTAAGGCGCTCGGTCATCAGGGAGTTTCGTGAAAATCATGCAACAATCAGCCATGAAGCATACCTGATTCATGCATTTCGCGCTGTCAGGCCCTCATCAAATTCGCCCGCTGACGCTGCGGCGCGGTAAAATACGCCTTGCTGATCCAACCACAGAGACTATATGAAACTGTCCAAACAACATTCGATGTACGAATCCGAGCACACCCTGTTCATCAAGGCCCTGAAAGAAAAGAATCCTGGCATGGATGAGCGCCAGCAGCAAGGCCGCGCCCTGCTGTGGGACCGTCCGCCGATCTCCCTCGATGAACAGCAACGCCAGCTGGCCTCGGCCGTCAAGCAACAGGCTTACGTTTATCAGAACAAAGTCTAAGTCTTACCCCACCCTAGCGACTGCCGCTACCTGAGCAGCAATGACGTTGCCAGACCAAACGCTGGAGCAGCAAGTGCCTGCAGCCGACTTCGATGCGGCGGCAGGCTTGGCTGCATCCGGCGAGCCTGCCGTCAGCCCTGAAGCGGTGGCCGAAGCGGCCGCCGTCACGAATGAAGTGGCCGCCCTCGCCCGCCTGTATGGCGAACCGCTGCTCAAGCTGCCCAACGATCTGTACATTCCGCCGGACGCGCTGGAAATCTTCCTCGATGCTTTCGAGGGTCCGCTGGACTTGCTGCTTTACCTGATCCGCAAACAGAATTTCAATATTCTCGATATCCCGATGGCGCAGCTAACGCTGCAATATCTGAAATACGTGGATCAGATCCGCCTGTCCAATCTGGAACTGGCGGCAGAATACCTGTTGATGGCGGCCATGCTGATCGAAATTAAGTCACGCATGCTGCTGCCCCAGCGCCAGACCGAGCTCGATGCCGAGATGGACGACCCGCGTGCCGAACTGGTGCGACGTCTGCTCGAATACGAACAGATCAAGCTGGCCGCCTACGATCTCAACGCCGTGCCGCAAGTGGGGCGCGATTTCATCCGCACCCAGATCTTTATCGAGCAGAGTCTGGTCACCAGCTGGCCGGACGTCACGCCCGTCGATCTGCAGCAGGCCTGGCTGGATGTGATGAAGCGGGCCAAGCTGGTCCAGCATCACAAGATCAGCCGCGAAGAACTGTCCGTGCGCGAGCACATGACAGGCATCTTGCGGCGCCTGCAAAGCAGCCGCTTCGTCGAGTTCGCCGACCTGTTCGACATCGCCGGCGGTGTGCCCGTGGTGGTGGTCAACTTTGTGGCCTTGCTGGAGCTGGCCAAGGAAACACTGGTGGAAATTACCCAGGCCGAGCCGTTTGCACCGATCTATGTACGGCTGGCCTATTCGCCCGCCTGACCGGCGCGGCCTTACCGACTTTTTTTACGTTAGAACTACGTTATGAAAATCATTACCTCGATTGAAGAACTGCGCGACCAGCTCAGCGGCCAGTTGCGTACGGCATTCGTTCCCACCATGGGCAATCTGCACGAAGGCCATCTGTCGCTGATGCGTCTGGCCCGCAAGCACGGCGACCCGGTGGTGGCCTCGATCTTCGTCAACCGCCTGCAGTTCGGCCCGAACGAGGACTTCGACAAATACCCGCGCACCTTCCAGGCTGACGTGGAAAAGCTGGAAAAAGAAGGCGTCTACGTGCTGTTCGCACCGACCGAGAAAGACCTGTATCCGGAGCCGCAGGAATACCGTGTGCAACCACCGGACGGCCTCGGCAACACGCTGGAAGGCGAGTTCCGTCCGGGCTTCTTCAACGGCGTCTGCACCGTCGTCACCAAGCTGTTCTCGTGCGTACAGCCGCGCGTGGCCGTGTTCGGCAAGAAGGATTACCAGCAGCTCATGATCATCCGTAACATGGCGCGCCAGTTCGCCATGCCGACCGAAATCGTCGCAGCCGAGACCTACCGCGCCGACGATGGTCTGGCCCTGTCCTCGCGCAATATGTATCTGTCGGAAGCGGAGCGGGCAGAAGCTCCGGCCCTGTTCCAGAGCCTCAACTTCGTCGCCGAAGAAGTGCGCAACGGCCATCTGGACGTGTTCCAGCTCGAGCACCGCGCCATGGACGATCTGGCCAAGCGCGGCTGGAAGCCGGACTACATCTCCATCCGCAAGCGCAACGATCTGCAGCCGCCTAATGCGGGCGATCTGGCACAGGGTACGCCGCTGGTCGTGCTGGCCGCTGCCAAGCTGGGCTCGACCCGCCTGATCGACAATCTGGAAATCTAAGGCCAGTGGCGGCGCGCAACGCGCCGCACAGCCTCTGCATCTGTAATACAGCCGGCGCGTTCATGCACACGCACAGTTCTGCCGGCTGTGCTCACCCCCTCCGCCACCTCCCCGTCTCATGCGGCAAGCCGCTCGCATGCACGACCTTTCCAAGCTTAAAAACGACCCGCCCAGCAATCGCGAAAATTCGCGCCCACCGTGGGAATTCGTGAGCTTTACTAATTGGCAAGCTGCTATCCTGAAGGCCATCGATTGAATCCGCAGCCAAAAGCAGACCAAAGTTTTATGGAGGGATGAAATGCAATTTGCCACTATTTTAGGTATCGCGGGTTGTTCCGTCGCGATGGTGAGTTTCGCTTGGCACAAGAAATGGCTGCCTGCGCTAGCTTATGCCTTCGGGCTAAGCTACATTATTTTCGATAAGGTATACCCATCTCTTCTACCCGATTATTTGGTTATCGGGTTCTCCGTCACGTTTCTAGCTCTGGCCCTGATCTTTTGCTGGCAGGCATACTCCAGTAGAAAAATCGGCTAGCGACCAAGAGCAGTCAGCACCGTTTGGCAATCATCTCAGAGACAGGTTGCGATGAAGTCATCAAGATTGCACTTAAAAATAAATTAATAGATACTTTGCTTTAATTTAAACATTTAATAAAGGATAAGTATGCCACGCGCTCGATCTGCCGTATTCCTTTACGCCGTTTGTTTGTCCTTATTCGCCAATGCGGTAGCGGCTCCCTCTAATTCTGCCGCGTTTGCCAAACCTCATCAGCTCGTTGACATAGGTGGACGAAAGATAAATCTCTACTGCACTGGTCAAGGTGCAACTACGGTTATCTTCGACGGTCCGGCAGGCGACGCAGGATGGACTTGGTTCAAAGTACAGCCTGAGGTAGCCAAGCATACGCGAGCCTGCATTTATGACCGTGCTGGTTTCGGATTCAGCGATCCCGCGCAACGTCCGAATACCTCAGAAAATGCAGTAGATGATCTGCACAAGGCTTTACTAATAGCCGACATCAAGCCTCCATTTCTACTCGTCGGAAACTCATTAGGAGGCAGTAATGTTCAGGTATTCACCTATCGATATCCTCATGAGGTGAAGGGCTTGGTGCTCGTGGAGCCACAAAGCGAGGACGAAACCACGCGCACCAACAAGGCGTCGCAGGGCATGATTAATAAGATCTATGCGATGGTCAAAGACCATGATCAGCAGTGTCTAGTCGCCGCCAATAAAGGGATTAAGCCTGGCAGCGATGCAGCAGCCAGTTGTATCGGAGAGCCATCGCAATACTTCGGACCTTTGCTTGGTAAGCAGGTCAAGGCAATGATGCTGACGAAGTCATATTGGAAAACCCGCGTCGACGAAGCTAATGCTTTCGAGACAAGCGACAACCAATTACGCGCCTTACGTAAGTCATTCGGGAGCATTCCTCTGATTGTTTTGACACGCGGTGTGAGTCCCTATGCGGACCCTTCTAAGCCACAAAGTGCCGTTAATAAGGCTGTGGAAAACGAGAACGAGAATATCCACAAGGAGATCGCAGCACTATCGACCAAGGGCAAACAGCGCGTGGTTGCTGGGGCCTCGCATGGCATACAGGGAGATCAGCCTAGCGCAGTAACAGAAGCGATTGTGGAAGTGTTGGGGCAAATCAAGTAGAACTCTTAAATACATCGAATCATTAGTTCTGTCCGGCCAAAAGCGGACTGATTCACAGTAAACAGACTGAGGGAGTGCAATGCGTTTAATTGCCGCGTTATATGTACTTTCCACATTGTTAGCGAGAGCGGCCCATGCCGAGCAAGTTTTCTCTTGCGACGGTGCAGAAGTTCGCATTGAAGTGGTCGCTCACGAAAGTCCAACGTGGGAAGACCGCGCACAGGCAGTTTTTACCGTATCACGAGGCCGAGAAAAAACCGTATTGCGTTATCAAAATATTGACTTCATAGGTGGTCAATGTGTTGTGAAAGACAAGGCGCAGTCCCTTGTAATCTTTCAAGCATACTGCGGTGGATCGGGCTGCAAGGACCGCGACA
Organism: Pseudoduganella danionis; assembly: GCF_009720775.1. GTDB lineage: Bacteria > Pseudomonadota > Gammaproteobacteria > Burkholderiales > Burkholderiaceae_D > Rugamonas > Rugamonas danionis. Next base: position 274,732 of record NZ_WNKW01000003.1, on the reverse strand, counting down.
ACTGGGGAGTAATTGATCCAAGAACTCTCAGAGTTTTAACGGTCCCCAGTGTTACAAATCGTGAAGAAGCCAAGAAAATCCTTGGCGATACTGCACTTCCGACTCTACCACTGCTCAGTATTTTCACTGAAGCACGCAAGCAAGGCATTAAAGTCCCTGATTGAGTGGATTTGGCAGTAGTTTTGAAAAAAGACACGGGTGACAGTGGTCTGCAAAAGGCGGCCACACGAAAATCTAGTTTCTGGATAAAAGATGTTAATCAAAATAAGCTCGGCGCTCTATCTCACGATAGTTTGGGGCTCGGTTTTAGCGCAAAGTGAGATTGGCCTTGAAAAAAAGATGCTCAATAACTGTCAAGCTCTGGCAAGCGAAATTAATAAGTCTCGCGGTGTCGGTATTAGCTTAGATACAATTTCGCCGCTTGTGACTTGGCGAGCAGCCTGTGCTGAGAAACCACCGACAGGAGTTGGCAATGTAACCGCTCTTTGCCAAGGGGTGCGCTTTACCGAAATGGGAAAAGAGGAGGTCTTCTTCTGGCAAAAGTCTCTGCATGGAAAATTGAACAATGGGTACTATGTCTGCAGTGTCTGAGCAAGTTACCGGACCGCTATCTCTACACGTCAACTTAGGCCGAGACCGGCCAAGAGCAAACCTGGGGCTCCTCGCAAGAGCCAATTTGCGATAAGCCACGGTAATTAACAAGCGATCCCGACGTTTACATCGGGATCTCTCAAAATTTTCGTTAAAAAAGCTCATTTATGGCTCCTTGTTCTTCCCATTCTTTCAGGGCGCTCCTGCCAAGTGCCTTTGTAGTGATGTCGCTTATGTGCGGGATCGCAGGCACGAATGCACTCGCGGCACCGTATTCGTATTTGCAAAAATTGCAGGAGGCGGAAAAGCGCGCAGGCTCGCTTGCGATCTTCGGCAAAATCACGAAATTGAGAGAGGAGGAACGAGACGATCTTCTTAATCAAAAGGGTGGCGCCCTTCAATACCTGGGCACGATGCGTGCAATGGCAGGAGATGCGGATGGGGCTGCGCAAGTGTTTAGTTGGTGGAGGCAACTCAAACAACCAGAGGTCGTGAATCCTGAAGCTCGTACAGCGCTCGAGAAAGCGATTCCAGAAGACGCGATTCGAGCGATTGTACGTGCCGCCAGAACCCGACAGATAGTCATTCTGAACGAGGCGCATCATATCCCCGAACAGCGCGTCTTCGCAATGCAACTTGCGCACGAGCTAAAGAAGATTGGCTTTGAATACTTAGCGTGTGAAACCTTTGACGAGAAAATCCCAGTACCGATGCCGGATGGGCACGTGTCCACCTCCACCGGCTTCTATTCCAAGGAGCCTATGTTTGCCGCTTTCCTCCGCAGTGCTCATCAGGACGGTTGGAAACTCGTGGGTTACGATAACATGATAGGCAGTGAGGCAGCGGAGACGGCCGAAGAGAGACAAAGACTACGCGAGTTAGGAGCGGCCACAAACTTGTTTCAACGGGTTTTCGAAAAGAACATCAAAGCTAGAGTCTTCATTTACGTCGGATATTCGCATGCCTCCAAAACCCCCGCGTTCCAGTCCCCAACTACTTTTGCATGGTTGGCCGCTCATCTCAAACATCAGCTTAATACTGATCCTTTGACCGTTGACCAGTCCGCAATGTTCAGCTACGGTAACCCCAAAGCCGAGCATCCTCTCTACAGGACAGCGATTGAACAACAAAACGTTAACTCCGCTTTCGTGCTAAAGGCACCTAATGGAAATTATGAGGTGCTGTCGGATTATCGAGGTCGAATGGACATGCAGGTCTTTCACCCAGATCACTCGAAAATATCGGCCACAGGGCGCCCGGAATGGATGCAAATTGTTGCAAAGTTGAAGCCGCGACATGTACCAGCAGACCTCTTGCCTAGTTCGGGGCGCAGGCTAATACAAGCCTACTTTGCCGATGAGGGCACAGACTCAGTTCCGGTTGACATGGTCATGGTTGAGGCTGGTAAGCCTGCACCGATGCTTATGCTCCCAAAAGGCAATTTTCGCTTTAGGTTCGAAGAATAGTGAATCGCCACGAGTTCTGTAGATAATTTACAGCCTCAATCTAAGCTAATTTGAAGAAATTTTCCCTTACTTAAGCAAGGAACTGCTTGGCGGCGATTTGAGCTGATGACAATTAGAGAGCTTTGTGCTTGTTTGACTCGCTATGCTTATGTTCTAGCTGCAGACTGCGTTCGACCAATACCGGACATTTGACTTTAAATAGACTATGAGATTTCTTGAACGCTTGATGGATTGGGAAAGCACAGTTTATTTCATCGGCGCAATTACTGGACTCGGTGTTATTAGCTACATTGCCTCCAGCTGGTTTCTGGCGTTCTGGAACCACGGTAATTATGCCGTTGCCTTGATATTCTTGCTGGCTGGGATTTTGTTGGCAGGTCTCGCTTTGATTCGGAGCCCTATCGCACTTATTGCTGTGTTTGGTGGGGCCATAGTATCAGTGACGGCACTTTTCTCTGGTCATCTTGACCTATTATTGCCGTAGGCGTTGGTTCCGAATACGGCCAAAAGCCGACAGTCAAAAGACGGGTAATGACACCGTAATCCCGCCAAAAACTTGACCTTGGAGACAAATATGTTTTCTTTGCGCGTATGTTGCGTCATCTTTGGTTTAACGTCGTTGTTGGGGGCGGCTGGAAGTAAGGCACAAGACTTGCAACGACTAAAAGAAGTTGCAGATTCTCTAGCAAAGGAACAGAATTTTTCCGGCGCAGTCCTCGTTGCCAAGGGGGATAAAATTCTTCTACAAAAGGCGTACGGTGATGCGAACCGTGAATGGGCTATCCCCAATTCATCTAATACCCGATTTCGCCTAGGCTCGATTACAAAACAGTTCACCGCAGCGGCAATTCTTTTGCTGCAAGAGCGCGGAAAATTAAAACTAGATGATCAGATCAGCCGGCACATTTCCGGACTGCCGGATAGCTGGAACACAGTAACCATCCAGCAATTACTGACGCACACCTCCGGCATTCACTCTTTTACAGACCTTCCTGAGTATCGCAATATCGAGCGATTTGCGAAATCGCCCGAGGAGACTTTAGCGCCGGTACGCGAGCTTCCGTTAGACTTTCCATCAGGTAGCCAATGGAATTACAGCAACTCTGGCTATGTCTTGCTAGGAATGTTGATAGAGAAATTGAGCAATACAAGCTACGAGCAATTCGTCCAGCAAAATATATTCGCTCCTCTTGGGATGAAGGACTCTGGTTACGACACCAATGCGGCGATCATTCCGCATCGGGCTGCCGGCTACGCCGCCACGAATCTGAAATTGCAAAATGCAGAGTTTATTCACATGAGCGTTCCCTTTGCGGCCGGGGCGCTATACTCGACCACCGGTGACCTGCTGCGCTGGCAAACCGCTCTATACGAAGGTCGCCTGCTATCGCAGTCTTCAGTGCAGGCAATGACAACTGCGGTACCACCCGGTTACGGATTTGGATTAATGATTATGGACGGGCCAGAAGGAAAACGATATTTTCACGCAGGAGGAATTGAAGGTTTTAGCACTTTGAGCAGCTACCGTCCCACCGAGAAAATCAGTGTGGTCATTCTTAGCAATATCGAAAATCGGGAACTGATGTGGATCGAATTGCCATTGGCTCGTGTTTCATTGGGACAGAAGGTAATCTTACCGTCAGAGCGCAAGACGATTAGCTTGACGCACGCAAATCTGGATGAGCTTGTCGGTAAGTACGCGACGTCGGATGGGAAGTGGACTCTGGTCAGGCGAAATGCTAGCCAGTTAAGCGTGCGTTCAGGAGGGCAACCTTGGCTTCCTGTCACTGCCGAGTCAAAAGATCATTTCTTCGCGCGAACGATGGACGTACAGTTTGAATTCCACCGTACTCAGAACGGTACGGTGGATGGGCTCACCACTTTACAGTTCGGAGAAGCGCAACGCATGTCACGTATAGTTGAGTCGGATCCCGATTATGCTCATGTCCCGTTCTTTCTTCGCGGCGAAATGAACAATTGGGGGCTCAATGATGTTATGAAATCTACAGTACACAAGGTGTATAGCGTGGACCTTCAACTTAATAAAGGCCGCCATCTCTTCAAATTCGGTTCTGAGGATTTCAAAGCTATTGATTTTGGCGCTGCTAGTGGCGATGAAAGCGTAGTGCAAGGAGTAGCAAAGACACTTGAAGCGCTTGGTGAAAACTTGCAGTTTGAGGTGTCTGCATCTGGGAAGTTCCGTTTTAATCTGGATACAAATGACGTGCACGCGCCGAAATTGACCGTGACGCGACTTCCGTAAATTGCCCCAAAATTTAGTTGCTCAGCAGACTAATAATATAGCGGCGAGAGATACAAGTGTCCGAATTGGGGCGGAAGCCGCCGGTCATTTACGCGGCATCATTCCCAATTCACTGGATAACTTCTGATATCTGCACTGAGGCAGAATGACTGCTCCGATCCGGAGTGGTATCACCGATCAAGGTTATGCAAGGGTAGGTAACTGGCATTGAGCTACGGAGACTATTCAGTTTGCCCCGGAAAAGGCAGCCGATACAGCACGCAAACCCGCTTTATGCCGCCACATTCTGGGCCCAGGCCAGCGCAGCCAGATGGGCCGTGTTCACATCGAGCGGCGTCAGCTTGAGCGCTGCCGCCATTGAGGACACCAGATTCGAATTGAGTTCGCAGGCTTCGGCCAGTGCCAGATACGGGCCGTACTTGCCGTCGCGGTTGCGCAAGGCCGTGACCACGTCTTCCGGCAACTGGATATTTGCCAGCACCTCATCCATGCTGATACCCAGCAGCCGGTCCAGCAGCGAGAACATGCCGGCCACAAATACTTGCTCCGCTTCGCTCTTGCCCAGCGCCTGCTGGGCCAGCAGTTCGGCCAGCCGGCCCCGTACCACGGCCGTTTCCAGCAGCACGGGCGAATAGCCGGTGGTACTGGCAGTGGCCAGCAGCAGCGTCAGCCAGCGGTACAGCGGCGCATAGCCGAGCAGCGCGAGCGCCTGCCGCAGCGACTGGATTTCCCGGCCCGCTCCGAAGCCGGCCGAATTAATAAAGCGCAACAGCTTGTAGGACAGCGTCGCATCGCGCTTGAGCACGGCTTCGATCTGGCCCACATCGGCATTCTGGCGCACCATCTGCATCAGTTGCATGATGATGGTCTGGGCCGGATTCAGGCCCTTCTGGTCATTGCTGGGGCGCGGCGTCAGGTGCAGCTTGCCGACAAAGGCATTCAGCCCCAGCAGCGCGCAGGCATCGAAATCAGCCCAGCTGGAAACGGGACGCGCCACCATGCCCACGGCCGCATGCCGCAGCGCCGCGTAATTGCGCGCCTGATCGGCCACATCAGCGCCCGAAAACCGCACTTCCACATAACTGGCGATGGTAGGCAGGCGATTGCCGATACGCAGCAGGTCTGCATCGCGCAGCAGGATGCCCACGCCGCCCGCGCGCAAGGCTTGCACGGCCGCCAGAGTGTCAGGATGGGATAGCGTGGGCGCTTTCAGCGCCAGCACCGTATGCTGCGGCGGCAGCTGGTGCAAGGCGTCGGCCGACAGCATGGACGGCACGGCCTCAAGGAACAGCGCCTTGTCGCGCAGTAGCCAGTCGCCTTCGGGACTAACTAGCTGCTCGGCTACAAAAGCCAGCAGCAGCTCCTGCTCGGCTGGCGTGGCCGCTGCGGCCGACCAGCACAGCTCGTAACCGAGCACACGCTGGCGCGCATCGAGCAGCGGTTCACGCACTAGGAAATCAGTCTGATGCATGCTGTAGGGCCCAATGAGAGAGGCCCGCACTGGGCGGGCCGGAACTGGTCAGAAACCGAGACTGTCGAGCAGGTCATCCACCTGCCCTTGATCGGCCACCACATTTTCGCGCGTCGGGTCGATCTGCGGTCCGTTAAGCAAACCGTTATCGAGCTCCTTTTTCATCTGGTCCGGCGCAAAATCGACCAGCATCTGCACTAGCTGCTGCTCCAGATTCTGGGCGATGGCCGTGACCTTCTTGATCACCTGCCCCGTCAGATCCTGGAAATCCTGCGCCATCATGATATCCATCAGATGGGCTTTGGTCTGGCTGGTCCCCGCCGCAGCCTGATCCAGTGCCGCTATCGTCTGTTCCGCCAGCGCCCGCCATGCCGCGTCATCGGCCTGCCCGCCGGCAGCCAGCAAACCATGCCATTCGGCCTTCAGCGTACGGGCGTCGCCGCCTATCTGGTCCTGCAAAGGGCTGGCCGCATCTGTCGCGTTCAAGACCTTCTGTGCTGCACTTTCACTCAGACGCGCCACATAATCGAGTCGGTCACGGGCATCCGGTATGTCGGATGCCGCCTTCTCAATCAGTTTATCCAGCCCCAGACCACGCAAACTATCATGCAGAGTGCGGGTCATGTGGCCTATACGCGACAGAAACTCCTCATTCGGCACCATTGCACCGGCGCCGCTGTGCTGCTCCACCATCCTCAAGCTCCGAGTTTCTCGAAGATCTTGTTCAGTTTTTCATCCAGCGTAGCTGCCGTGAACGGCTTCACCACATAGCCATTGGCGCCAGCTTGTGCGGCAGCAATGATGTTTTCCTTCTTGGCTTCCGCAGTCACCATCAGCACTGGCAATTTGGCCAGAGCGGGATCGGCACGGATGTTTTGCAGCATGGTCAGACCGTCCATATTTGGCATGTTCCAGTCCGACACGACGAAATCGAACGATTCAGCGCGCAGTTTGGCCAGCGCCATCACGCCATCTTCGGCTTCGTCGACATTGGCATAACCCAGTTCTTTCAACAGATTTCGGACAATGCGGCGCATCGTCGAAAAATCGTCTACGACTAAAAATTTCATCTTTGGATCAGCCATGAATTACTCCGTTGTTTCTCTACGCGGTTGTTAATAGTGTCTGCAATTACCAGCAAGTTGTAGGATAGCATTTTCGTTGCTTGAAGGCGAACAAAGTCGCACTAAAACGTCACACTTGACATTTTATACGCGCAATGCCCGCATTCCATGTGCGGCCAGATGGCCCAGCACCATGCCCGGCAGGGCCGACAGTGCCCCGACTTCGTGGGCGGCGCCGATCGCGATGGCCTCGCGCGGCATGCCGAACACCACGCAACTGGCTTCATCCTGGGCGAAATTATGCGCGCCGGCCTGCTTCATTTCCAGCATGCCGGCGGCACCATCCTTGCCCATGCCCGTCAGGATCACGCCGACGGCATTCTTACCGGCATGCTGGGCCGCCGAGCGGAACAGCACATCCACCGACGGGCGGTGACGGTTGACGGGGTCGGCCTGATCGATGCGGGTCATGTAGTTGGCGCCGCTACGGGCCAGATACAGGTGAGAATGGCCCGGCGCGATATAGGCGTGGCCGGGCAGAATACGTTCGTTACCGGCCGCTTCCTGCACCGAAATCTTGCACAGCGAATCGAGACGCTGGGCAAACGAACGCGTAAAGCCTTCCGGCATGTGCTGGGTAATCAGAATGCCGGGGCAGTCGGACGGCATCTGCATGAGGAATTCGCGGATGGCTTCCGTGCCACCCGTGGACGCGCCGATGATGATCAGCTTTTCCGACGAGGTCAGCGGATTGCGCAGTTGCGGCAACTGGCCATGGACTTCGCTACCGGCTGTGGGCAGCGTGCGCGCACGCACGCGCGCCTTGGCAGCCGCACGAATCTTGTCAGTAATCAGGTCGGTGTATTCGCGCATGCCGGCCTGGATCGAAATCTTGGGCTTGGTGACGAAATCGACCGCGCCCAGTTCCAGCGCGCGCATGGTGATCTCGGAACCACGCTCGGTCAGCGAGGACACCATCACCACCGGCATGGGGCGCAGGCGCATGAGCTTCTCGAGGAAATCCAGCCCGTCCATCTTGGGCATTTCCACGTCCAGCGTCAGCACATCGGGATTGGTTTGCTTGATCAGCTCGCGTGCTACCAGCGGGTCGGGCGCCGTGGCCACTACCTGCATGTCAGGCTGACTATTGATGATCTCGCTCATGACGCTGCGGATCAGCGCCGAGTCGTCGACGATTAATACTTTGATCTTCATTCCATACTACTTTCCGGGCAAAAAGGCCCTTGCTACACAGATCAGAACAGATCGATCTCGCCACCCACCGGCGCCACTTTGAGGCGGCTGGCGTACTCGATTTCGCGTTTAACCAGCGTATCGTTGTGAGTCTGCATCAGTTTCTTGACCAATACCTTGCCCGTGCGGGGGAAGAAATACACTTTGCGCGGGTGCACATCGTTGAGGTCTTCTGCCACCACACGGATTTTCTCCACCTTGAGGAAATTCAGCACGAAGGCGGCATTGCGTTCGCCCACATTGATCGCCGTAAAACCTTTGAGTACGGCGCCACCGCCGAAGCACTTGGCTTCCAGATTCTCGCGCTTGGCACCGGCTTTCAGCAAATCATTGATCAGCACCTCCATCGCATACGTGCCGTAGCGGGCCGAGGCCGATACCGGGCTATTCGGCTCGCCGCCATCGGGCAGCATGAAGTGGTTCATGCCGCCCAGCCCCGTCACGCGGTCGCGGATGCAGGCTGAAACGCAGGAACCCAGCACTGTTACGATCAGCATATCCTTGTTCGTATAATAATACTCGCCCGGCAGGATTTTGGCGGCCTGACAGTCGAAGGTGCGATCGTAATAAACGTTGGTGGCAAATTGTTCGAGGTCCATGATTTCCTCTCACAGCCGGGCGGCGGCTTTTTGCGCCGCGCCACGATGCTGATCATCCAGTTCATACACGGTCTTGCCGCGCAACTTGAGCGCATCGGACACGTACAGGAAATTCTCCGAATGGCCGGCAAATAGCAGCGCATCCGGTTTCATCAGCGGTACAAAGCGGGACAGAATCTTGCGCTGGGTCGCCTTGTCGAAGTAAATCATCACGTTACGACAAAAAATCACGTCAAACTGGCCGCTGATGGGCCAGCTCTCTGCCAACAGGTTGAGTTGCTTAAAGGTGATCAGATTACGCAGTTCCGGCCGCACGCGCGCATAGCCAGCCTTGTCGCCCTTGCCACGCAGGAAGAAGCGACGTGCGCGTTCCGGCGCCATCTTGTCCAGTCGGTCCATGGCATACACGCCATTGGCGGCATGGGCCAGCACATTGGTGTCGATATCGGTAGCGATGATGTTGCAATTCGGTGTCAGCGTATTAAACGCTTCGCACACGGTCATGGCGATCGAATACGGTTCTTCGCCGGTGGAACTGGCCGAGCACCAGATATTGATGGTCTCGCGCTTGTTGCGCACATGTTCTGCCAGCAAGGGGAAGTGATGCGCTTCGCGGAAGAACGAAGTCAGATTGGTGGTCAGCGCATTGGTGAATGCTTCCCACTCGTCTTCCCCCAGCCGCCCTGCTTCCAGATCGTCGAGGTATTTGCCGAACGATTCGATGCCGGTCGCGCGCAAGCGGCGCGCCAGCCGGCTGTACACCATTTCCTGCTTGCTGTCGGCCAGCGAGATGCCGGCGCGCTTGTAGATCAGCCCGCGTACACGCTCGAAGTCCTTGGCGTGAAATTCAAATTCTTTGCTGCCTTTGGTATGCGGCATATTCTTAAATCCTTAACTCTGTCGCGAAGATGCCGTGCCAGCCGCACGCCGGTGGGCGTGCGGCCTTACTGCTTAAAACTCTTCCCACTCATCGCTCGAGGTTGCAGCCGGGGTGCTGAGTTTTTTCGGTGCAGCGGCGCGGGCAGGCGCGGCAGCAGGACGTGGCGCAGCGACGGCAGGCGCCGGAGCCGGCGCTGGTGCTGGTGCTGGTGCAGCGGCCGGACGTGGCAGTACGCGGGCGGCCGGACGACGTGCGTCCTGGTCATACGACAGCTTGAAGATGCTGACGGCCTGGGCCAGCATCTGGGCCTGCTCTTCCATGCTTTCGGCAGCGGCAGCCGCTTCTTCTACCAGCGCCGCATTTTGCTGGGTCATTTCATCCATCTGGGTGATGGCCTGATTGACTTCTTCAATGCCGTTGCTCTGCTCCTGGGTGGCGGCCGTGATTTCGCCCATGATGTCAGCCACCTGACGAATCGAAGTCACCACCAGATCCATGGTCTGGCCAGCTTCGTCCACCAGCTTGCTGCCGGCATCGACTTTCTCGACCGAGTCGCTGATCAGTTCCTTGATTTCCTTGGCCGCGCCAGCGGAACGCTGGGCCAGATTACGCACTTCCGAGGCCACCACGGCGAAGCCGCGGCCCTGTTCGCCCGCACGCGCCGCTTCCACGGCGGCGTTCAGCGCCAGAATATTGGTCTGGAAAGCGATGCCATCGATCACGCCGATAATGTCCACAATCTTGCTCGACGACGCCTTGATGGAGCCCATGGTATCGACCACCTGCGACACCACGTGGCCGCCTTTTTCCGCCACCGAGGAAGCCGTCACGGCCAGCTGGTTGGCCTGACGGGCATTGTCGGCATTCTGTTTCACGGTGCTGGTCAGTTCTTCCATCGAGGAAGCGGTTTCTTCGAGCGAGCTGGCCTGGGCTTCGGTACGGGCCGACAGATCGGCATTACCGGAAGCGATTTCCTGCGAAGCCGTCGAGATCAGCTCGGTACCGGTACGCACATCGCCCACCGTCTTGGCCAGGCTTTCATTCATGTCTTTCAGCGCTTGCAGCAGTTCACTGGTTTCATCGCGGCCTTCCACGTGCACGTGCGAGGTCAGTTCGCCCGCTGCCACTTTCTGGGCTACGGCCACGGCGCCGGCCAGCGGCACGGTAATGGAACGCGTGGTGACGGCAGCGCAGACCACGCCAATGGCAACGGCCACACCACCGATCACGAACAGCAGCACCATCAGGCCACGGTCAGCCGTTACGGAACCGGCCATCACTTCAGCCGCATTCGCTTGCTGCATCTCTACCAGTTTATTGATCTGGCTCAGAGTTTGCTGGTTAAGCGGATCGATACGGCCCGAAATCACTTTGGCCGCGCCTTCGCTGTTAAACGCCAGCACCTGGCCGATGGCTTCCTTGAAAGCCTTGTCCACGTCCGCGTCGAGCGCAGCGATTTCGGACAGGGTTTTCTTTTCCGCGTCATTCAGACCCAGAGCTTTCAGATCGCTCACGGCTTTTTCGTAGCGCGCGCGCTGATCTTTCACCTTCTGTTCTTCTTTCTGCATCAGGCTCACGTCCGATTGCAGGCCAATATTACGCATGGCTATACCGGTTTCCAGCATCGCGCTTTTCATTGTGCCGGCCAGCAGGTTCTTGCTGGTGCTCAGCTCCAGCCCCTTGGTCAGCTTGCTCTTATTGCTGTAGTTCAGGTAGTTGGTCATCAGGACCATGGCTACCAGAATCAGCAATATGGCGCCGAAGCCCAAACGCAGCCGTGCACCTATCTTGAAATCGCGTAAATTCATGTTGTTTCTCCCCTAGCTATCTATGCTGGCAGGCCGCGGTGCATGACCGGTGCCTCCCCTAATTATGAAACCTTTGCGGCGCACTCTTTTGGGCGCTTGGTGTACTTACGAACAGCAGCGACGGCGCGGTTTAGGCCGCCAACTGTTCCATTAATCCCATTTCCTCACTAGCCATTAGCTTGTCAATGTTTACCAATATCAGTATACGCTCATCAATGGTGCCCAGTCCAACCATATACTCGCTGCTGAAGGCCGTGCCCATCTCTGGCGCAGGCTTGACCTGTTCGGGCGTGAGCGTGGTAACGTCGGAGACCGAGTCCACTACCATACCCACTACCCGTCCACTGATGTTGAGAATAATTACCACAGTGAACTGGTCATACACGGGTTCGCCAAGTTGAAACTTGATCCGCATGTCAACCACGGGAATGATGATGCCGCGCAGATTGATCACGCCCTTGATGAATTCCGGTGCATTGGCGATCCGCGTGACCGCTTCATAGCCGCGGATTTCCTGCACCTTCAGAATATCGATGCCGTATTCTTCTTTGCCCAGCGTGAAGGCCAGATACTCGTGTCCGGCGATCTCCTCTGCTGCATTGCTCAGTATGTCTGCCATGTCGAAGTCCTTGACGAGAGTTAGCTAAAAATCTGTTCGTCGGCCAACTGGCGCGACGAGCGTATCAGCGCTGCCACATCGAGAATCAGTGCTACGCCACCATCGCCGAGGATGGTAGCGCCCGATATGCCCGCGACCTTGCGATAATTCGATTCCAGATTCTTCACCACCACCTGCTGCTGGCCTACCAGCTCATCGATGAACAAGCAGGCTTTGCGGCCTTCCGTTTCGATGATGACGACGATGCCCTGGCAGGGATCGGTAAACCGTGGCGTGATGTCGAACATCTGGTACAGCGGCACCAGCGGCAGGTATTCGCCGCGCACCTTGATGACCCGGCCCTTGCCACTGATTTCCTTGACGTCGTCCGGCACCGGTTGCAGCGATTCCACCACGAAGCCCAGCGGCAGAATATAGACTTCCTCGCCGACCCGTATCGACATCCCGTCCAGTATCGCCAGCGTCAGCGGCAGCGAAATCGAAATCGTGGTGCCGAAGCCGCGCGCCGAACGGATATCCACTACCCCGCCCATGGCGCTGATATTGCGCTTCACCACGTCCATGCCCACGCCGCGGCCCGACACGTCGGTAACCTGTTCGGCCGTGGAGAAACCCGGCGCAAAGATCAGCTGCCAGACATCGGCATCGCTCATGTTCTCGCTCAGCGGCACGCCGTTCTGCTGCGCCTTGGCGAGAATCTTTTCGCGGTTCAGACCACCGCCATCATCCGATACTTCGATGATGATGTTGCCGCCCTGATGGGCTGCCGACAGGAACAGCCGGCCCGCATCGCTCTTGCCGGCAGCGCGCCGCACGGCCGGCATCTCGATGCCGTGGTCGATCGAATTACGCACCAGATGGGTCAGCGGATCGACGATACGCTCGATCAGGCCCTTGTCCAGTTCGGTGGCCGCACCGTTGGTGATGAAATCGACTTTCTTGCCCAGCTTGGCGGCAAGATCGCGCACCATACGCGGGAAGCGCGAGAACACAAAGTCCATCGGCATCATGCGGATCGACATCACGGCTTCCTGCAGGTCGCGCGTATTGCGCGTCAGCTGGCTCACGCCATTCAGCAAGCGCTCGTGCTTCATCGGGTCGAGGATGCCCACGCGCTGCTCTATCATGGCCTGGGTGATCACCAGTTCGCCGACCAAATTGATCAGCTGGTCGACTTTTTCGATCGACACGCGGATAGACGACGACTCGGCTCCCGCGCCATGCGGCACAGGATGGGCTTTCTCGTCTTTCTTGGCAGCGGCCTTCTTTTCTTCTTCAGCGATCTGCTGCGGCGTCGGAGCGCTATCGACGATGCCGGCATTGGCGCGAATCTGCTCGACAGGCTGGAAGAAACCGTAGCCGCGTGCATCTTCGCTGCTGGCTTCCGCATTCGCGCGGATTTCGTCTAAGGGCTGGAAGAAGCCGTATCCGTCACCATCCTTGGCCGCAGCGCCAGCCGCGCCCTGCGGCTGCAGTTCCGTGCTATCGAAGAAGCCGTAGCCAAGTGCGTTTTCCACCTTGGCGCGCTCATCGCCTTCCAGTCTGGCCTGGGCGTCGTCGAGCGGCGGCAGCTCCGTCACCTTCATGTCGTCCGGATTGAGCACGAAGGAGCAGATCGCGATCAGGTCATCCAAGCTTTCATGCGTGGTGACCAGCATGGCATTGCGGTCTTTATCGAGCGGCGTGATCGACACATGGCCCATCAGGCCCAGCTCGGCACCGAGTGCCTGCACTTCGCGATGCGCCATGGCCGGCAGTTCCAGCCGGTAGCGTTTGCCGCCGCTGTGGTCCACTGCCTGCGTATCGGCCGTGTGGAACGAAGGCGCAATCGGCGCCATGGCCGTGACCGGCGCATCCTGCGCCAGCGATTGCAGCATCATGCGCACATTACCGACAGCATCCTGATCCACGCTGCTGCCATGGCGGTGGCCATCGAGCTGCATCTTCAGAATATCCTTGGCCGCCAGGAAGGCGTCCACATGTTCGGCCGTCAGCGGCATTTCACCCTTGCGCACGCGGTCCAGCAGGGTTTCCAGAATATGGGTCACTTCGGTCATGTCGGTGATGCCGAAGGTCGACGCGCCCCCCTTGACGGAGTGGGCGGTCCGGAACACCGCATTCAGGTCTTCCGGGTCCGGATGGTCGACATCGACGGCCAACAACAGCCGTTCCATTTCAGCCAGCAATTCTTCGGCTTCATCGAAGAAGACCTGGAAGAACTGGCTAATATCGATGGTCATGGTGATACTCCCTTGGTTACACTCAGCATGATTGCCTGCGCGGGATCAGCCTATGACCTTCTTCACTACCTCGATCAGCCGTTGCGGGTCGAACGGCTTGACCAGCCAGCCGTTGGCACCGGCCGCACGGCCTTTGGATTTCATTTCATCCGACGATTCCGTGGTCAGCATCAGAATCGGGGTTTTCTGGTAAGTCGGCAGCTCGCGCAGCAACTTGATCAGCTGCAGGCCGTCCATGCGCGGCATGTTCTGGTCGGTCAGCACCAGATCCACGGTTTGCTGCTTGGCCTTGTCCAGTCCGTCCTGGCCGTCCACGGCTTCCACCACCTGATAGCCAGCCGCCTTCAGGCTGAAGGCCACCATCTGGCGCAGGGAACTGGAATCATCAACTGCAAGTATCGTCTTGGCCATTTCTCTTCTCACTCATTAAGGTTCGGACCCGTAGTCCGGTTGATTCATATTCAGGGGCGGCGTTCAGAACAGTTCGATGTCGCCGCTCTCCAGATGCTGCTGGCTGACCGCCTTGCGCAGCACACTGCGCAATTCCAGACTCTGGACGGCCAGCGCCATGCTGACTTTGCCGAGCAGGTCGACGATCTCTTCGTTATCGCTCTCGGGCAGCATTTCGGCCCCGTGCGCACTCATGGTACTCAGGAATTCGCGCAAGCCCGTAACACGTTTGAGGGTACGGTCTAGCAACTGGCTGGTCATGTCCTGGAACTGCAAGCTGGTAATGGCGGCATTCACATAGCCGCCCACCTGTCCCTGCAACGCCGCCAGCTGGGTACGTTGCTCTGCGCTGATCTCGCCACCGGCCAGCAACTGGGCGATGGTGGCCTGTTCCGCTTCGACCGCCTTGTGGATGGCCATGAAATTGAAGGACAATTTTTCGATGGCTTCTTCCAGCAGCAGGCCGGTCTGGATCAGATCCGTCTCTACTTCCGTCAAATGCTGGCGCCCATGGTCAGCCACGCCCGACATGAGGCGTTTGACATGCGAACCCAGTATCTTTTTTCTCGTCATAACTGTCTCTTTGATGCGCTATCCCGGCCGCGCTTATTTGCGCACCGGGGGAACACCGCGCGCTGGTGGCGCTGCAGCGGCCGCTTCTTCCTCCGCCCCGACTTCTATCTGGCGCACGCCATCGCGTAGCACGCTTTCCTCGGTACGTTTATTCATCACCAGTATGCTGATCCGGCGGTTGATCGGATTGAACGGATCAGCTTTATCGAGATTGTTGGCTGAAGCCAGTCCGACCACACGCAATACCTTGTTATCGGCCATGCCACCGGCGATCAGCTCGCGACGCGAGGCATTCGCCCGGTCAGAGGAGAGTTCCCAGTTACTATAACCGTTGACACTCAGAAACGGTGTCGAATCCGTATGACCGGACAAGCCAATCTTGTTTGGAACATCATTGAGTACGAAGCCAATTTCGTGCAGGATCTCGCGCGTGTACGGCTGCAGGTCGGCCTTGGCCGAAGCAAACATCGGCCGGTTCTGCTCGTCCACGATCTGGATGCGCAAGCCTTCGCTGGTAATATCGAGCAGCAGCTGATCCTTGTACTTCTTCAGCAGCGGATTGGCTTCGATCTTGTTCTCGATCTTTTCCTTCAGTGTAGCCAGCCGGGTGCTCTCTTCCGCTTCCAGCGCCGCCTTGGCCTGCTGCAGGCTGACCTTCTTGGTCGCGTCCTGATCGTTGCTGGCTTTGACCTGACCATCCTGCCGCGTAATATCCTTGCCGCCGCCCTTGATGACGGACGAGCTGTCACCGGCCGCGCTACCACCCGACATCGCCACCTTCAGCGGCTGCTTGAAATACTCGGAAATCCCGGCCAAATCGCCCTTGGCGGTCGAGCCAAGCAGCCACATCAGCAGGAAGAAGGCCATCATTGCCGTCACGAAGTCGGCATAGGCAATCTTCCAGGCGCCGCCATGGTGGCCGCCAGCGTGCTTCTTAATCTTCTTGACGACAATGGGCCGTAAGCCTTCTTCAGCCATACCAGCTCCTTACCCCATATTCTGCAATGCCAGCCATGCTCAAGCTGCCGCTCACTTGGATTTCGATTTCTTGATGTGATCCTCCAGCTCGGCGAAGGTCGGACGCTCGGTCGAATACAGCACTTTACGGCCGAATTCCACTGCCAGCGCGGGCGCATAGCCGTTCAGGCTGGCCAGCAGCGTCACTTTGACGCACTGGAACATCTTGCTCGATTCGTCCAGCTTCTGCTCCAGCAGGCCGGACAGCGGACCGACGAAACCGTAAGCCAGCAGAATACCGAGGAAGGTACCAACCAGCGCGTGGGCAATCAATATCCCCAGTTCGGCCGGCGGCATCCCCACCGATTCCATGGTGTGCACCACCCCCATCACCGCTGCCACGATACCGAAAGCCGGCATACCGTCGCCCAGTTTGGCAATCGCATGGGCCGGCACCGCACCTTCGTGGTGGTGGGTTTCCAGTTCCATGTCCATCAGATTTTCGATCTGCATGGCGTCCATATTGCCCGACACCATAAGACGCAAGTAGTCCGTCATGAATTCGACGATGTGGTGATCCGCCAGCACGCTCGGGTATTTGCTGAAGACCGGGCTCTGCTCGGGATTTTCAATATCGCCTTCGATCGACATCAGGCCTTCTTTACGGACTTTGGACAGCACATCGAACAGCAGCGACATCAGCTCCATATACAGGTCTTTAGTATAGGGCGAGCCTTTGAGGACGGTTGGCAATGCAGCCACCGTGGCTTTCAGTGCCTTGGGCGTGTTACCGACCATGAATGCGCCGACGGCACCGCCGCCGATCATGACCAGTTCCAGTGGCTGGAACAGCGCAGCAAGGTGACCGCCGGACATGGCATAGCCACCGAACACGCCCACGCATACCACTACATAACCAATAATGACTAACAAGTGCCCCGCCTCCCTAGAGTGAAACCGGCAGTGTGCGCAGCAATGTGGCGGCCGATTTCAGAAAAATTTACATATAGAACTACAATAACTCGTCTCTAGGGGCGCGGGCAAGAGAATAACGCTAAATGATGCTTAAAAGTACCATATGTAAAGTGGCTTACCGGTCTCTGTGGCGTAGATGGTCTGATCGGGCGGCTGGCCCTCGATAGCAAATTCGTAGCTAAGCAACATACTACCCGGCTGCATCTCGGCCGAGCACTTGCGCCACAGGGCCGTCATGGCGGCCGGCGACAGATAGGCGAATACGAGCTGAAACTGCGCAAAATCAAGTTTCTCGTAATCGCCTAATATAAAGCGTGCGCGACTACCGCTCAGCAAGGCGCGCAACCGGCTGTACAGCCATGGCAGCGGTGCCAGCTCTATGCCCACGCACTCGACTTGCGGACGCTGGCGGGCCAGATACATGACCAGCCCGCCCAGGCCGCTACCTATGTCTATCATGCGCAAAGGCTGATCGGCCGGTAAAACTTGACGTACAGCATCCCAGATTTCAGGCGTGGAAGGATAGTAAGGCACTTGCGTGCGAAAGGTGGACCAGTACCAGCCCAGCGACAGCAGAAATGCCAGCAAGAATAGCCAGGATGGCAACTGCAGCGCTAGCGCCAGCATCAGCGCAGCGGGAAACAGTAGCTGTATCCAGCGCCACCAGCGCGCCAGTCCGAGCCGCCAGGTCAGCAGACCGGCCCAGCCACCCTGCAGCAGGACGGCACTGTATTCATTCAGAGGGAAATGCAGGCGTGCTAATAAATAGATGGTCAGCAAAGTCAGCGGCATGCTGACGCACTGAATAAGCAAAGCGCGTATGGCGGGAGCCCGCCCTACGCGCTGCAGATAGGAAGTCGGAGGTGTGGTGGGCGTCACGCGGCCAGCTGGTCGGCGTCGCGGGCTTTCTTGGTCTTGCCGGCGCGCGAAGGCATGTGGCACAGGCCGCAGACATAGCTGCCGTGCAGGTCCATGCTGTTGACCACGAATTTACCCTGGCATTTGCCGCAAGGGGCCAGTTCCAGCATTTTGCTGCTGAAGAAACGGACCAGCGTCCACGCGCGCGTCAGCGACAGCAGCGGCTCTTCGCCCGGTTCTGGCGGCATCTGTTCCAGATACAGCTTGTAGGCTTTCATCACGGCTTCGATGCCGGTGGCGCCTGCATGTTCGGTCAGGAACTTGTGGATGTTCATGAACAGCGAGGAATGGATATTCGGCTGCCAGGTCAGGAACCAGTCCGTCGAGAAAGGCAGCATGCCTTTCGGTGGCGATACACCACGCAGTTCTTTATACAGCTTGAGCAGGCGTTCGCGCGACAGCGACACTTCCGACTCCAGCAATTGCAGACGTGCACCCAGTTGGATCAGTTCGATGGCCAGCTGAATTTCCTGGGCTTCCGATACGACGCTTTTCTTGCTCATGATCTGGGCTCCGCTGCAAAGTTCTGTAATTACGCGATTTCTTCAACTGGCTGGCCGGCCATCAGGATGGCGGCGTGCGACTGGGCCAGTACGCGGTCTTTATTGTAATTGGTCAGCATCGACAGGATGGCGCTGTCATCGAAGCGGAAGCGGGCCAGCATCATGTTGCCGCCTGCCAGTTTCAGAATCTGTGCGTTGCTCATGCCTTCGATCAGATCGGCGATCTCGGCAGCGATACCCAGGCGGAAGATTGCGGTGACTTTATCAGCGCGGATCATTTGCTGGGCCAGCATCAGGTAGCTCAGGTTGGCGTCGCGAATTTCAGCCATCATATCGTTAGCGGTCATTTCCTTCTCCTCGTCCGTTATCTGCACTGCGGAAACACATTTGCGTTTCCAGTGAGATACATTCTGCGTGAGCAACAAAAAACGGAGTAGTGGACAAACTCCGTATTTTTTTCCAGGAAATGACGAACGCGACCAGTCGGTGTTTGTCTTACAAACACTCGCCGATCACTCATCTACGCCCTTGCAGCGTAGGAAAATTGCGGTTTTTGATCTTCAAAAAAAGTCCTGCTCTGAAATAAAAACTGCGTTTCTAGCGACTCTTTTTTGCTACATCTAACCCTGTTACGGCAGCTTTTTTTGGAACTTTAGGGTTTTCGCGAAAATTTTTTAAATTTTTTTCGTTTATTTTTACCTACTCACTCCAACTGCCTGATGACCCTTTTCTGCTCATCATGAAAAGGGTAACGGCAGAGTTTTGGAGAACTTTAGGGTTTTTTTGAAAAAAATCGAAAAATTTTTAAAAAAGTTTAGAAACCTAGGAAACATGCGGCTTCCAGCCCTGTTTTCGCCCTGTTGCAGGGTATGCGGAGGGCACAGAAAAGCACTTTTTACCTGTTACACTGGCATCCTTGGCAATTTATTGAAGCCAAAAGTATCGTCCCCACTTGCAAGAAAGTTACAAAATGACAACTCGCAATGCTTGCCTCGAACGCGACGCGCAGGATCCGCTCGCGCCCTTACGAGCCCAGTTCGATCTGCCGGAAGGCATAATTTATCTAGATGGCAACTCTCTCGGCGCCCGCCCGCGCGCTGCCCTGCCCCGCGCCCAGGAGGTGATCGCCCAGGAATGGGGCCATGATCTGATCCGTAGCTGGAATACGGCGGGCTGGTTCGACCTGCCCAAGCGGCTGGGCAACCGGCTGGCACCGCTGATCGGCGCCCGCGACGGCGAAGTGGTGGTGACTGATACCACCTCCGTCAATCTGTTCAAGGCGCTGGCCGCCGCCGTGCAGATGCAGGCTGATCAGCCGCAGCGCCGCGTGATCATCACGGAACGCTCCAACTTCCCTACCGACATTTATATGGCCGAAGGGCTGAGCCGCTGGCTTGAGCGCGGCTACCGCCTGCACCTGATCGACGATGTGGCCGAACTGGCTGGCGCGATCAATCAGGAAACCGCCGTGGTCATGCTGACCCATGTGAACTACCGCACGGGCTACCAGCACGATATGCGGGCCACTAGCGCCCTCGCCCATGCGGCTGGCGCCCTAATCATCTGGGATCTGGCCCACTCGGCCGGCGCCGTGCCGGTTGATCTGCATGCCGATGGCGCCGATCTGGCCGTCGGCTGCACCTATAAGTATCTGAATGGCGGCCCCGGTGCGCCAGCCTTTATCTGGGTGCCCGAGCGCCATCAGGCCCGGTTCCAGCAACCGCTGTCGGGCTGGTGGGGCCATGCGGCACCGTTTGCCATGGCACCTGCGTTTGCGCCGGCCGAGGGCATCGCCCGTGCGCTGTGCGGCACCCAGCCCATCGTCTCGCTGGCACTGGTGGAATGCGGACTCGATATCTATGAGCAGACCAGCATGGCGGCCCTGCGCGCCAAATCGCTGGCCCTGACCGATTTGTTCATCACGCTGGTGGAACAGCGCTGCGCTGCCCATCCGCTGGGGCTGGTCACGCCGCGCGAGCATGCACGCCGCGGCAGTCAGGTCAGCTTCACCCACCCGCACGGCTATGCCGTGATGGCAGCCCTGATCGCCCGTGGCGTGATCGGCGACTACCGCGAACCGGCCATCATGCGCTTCGGCTTTACGCCGCTCTACACTAGCTTTACCGATGTGTGGGATGCAGTCGACATCCTGTGCGACATCCTGGATAAACAGGCCTACGATATCCATGCCCGACGCGACGCCGTCACCTGAAGCGAGAACACTATGACCGACAATCAAGCAGCAGCCAGCGGCTGCCCTATGCATGCAGCGCCTGCACCAGCAGGCGATGCCCAGTGGCACGGCGCCCAGATGGATTTCAGCAAGGATATGAGCTATGGCGACTATCTGGGCCTGAACCAGATCCTCACGGCCCAGCACCCGCTTTCGCCCAACCATAATGAAATGCTGTTCATCGTGCAGCACCAGACCAGCGAACTGTGGATGAAGCTGATGCTGCACGAAATGCATGCCGTGCGCACCCACCTGCAAGCCGACGATCTGCCGCCGGCCTTCAAGATGCTGGCCCGCGTGGCCCGCATCATGGACCAGCTGGTGCATGCCTGGGATGTGCTGGCCACCATGACGCCGCCCGAATACACGGCCATCCGTCCATATCTGGGCGCCTCCTCGGGCTTTCAGTCCTACCAGTACCGCGAGATCGAGTTCATCCTGGGGAACAAGAACCCTGCCCTGCTCAGCGTCCACGCCAACCACAGCGACACTTACACTGTGCTGGAACAGGCGCTGCATGCCCCCTCCGTGTACGACGAAGCCATCAAGCTGCTGGCACGCAACGGCCTGCCTATCGCGCCCGAACGCCTGAACGCCGACTGGACCCAGCCTACCCGTGCCGACGAGTCAGTCAAACAGGCCTGGCTGACCGTGTACGGCGACACCCAGCGCTACTGGGCGCTATACGAACTGGCCGAGAAGCTGGTGGATCTGGAAACGGCGTTCCGCTTCTGGCGCTTCCGCCACCTCAACACGGTGGAGCGCATCATCGGCTTCAAGACGGGTACGGGCGGCACGGCCGGCGCCAGCTATCTGCGCAAGATGCTCGATGTGGTGCTGTTCCCCGAACTGTTCGCCCTGCGCACGGAGCTGTAAGACTTCATTTCGGCTGCAGCGGGAACTCGCCCGCTGTGCCCCACTCTAAGCTAGACCTTTAACCCGTCGCGCGAGGAGGAACAAGATGAAGCCTATACTGCATTACCGCTGGACCCAGCTGGCGGCAGCTGCCGGCCTGCTACTCGGGCTGGCTGCCGCCATGCCGGCAGCACAGGCCGCTGCCAGCAATTACACAGCCATTCTGACCGGTGCACAGGAAGCGCCGCCCAATGCATCCACCGCCATAGGCGCTACCGTGGTGCGCTTCGATGCCTCTACCCACATGCTGGAAATCGATGCGGCCTTCGGCGGCCTGCTCGGCGACAGCACTGCAGCCCACATCCATTGCTGCACCAGCATGGCCGGCAGCGGCACCGCGCCCGTAATGACGGAGCTGCCTACACTACTCGGCTTCCCGCTCGGTGAACGTTCAGGCGCCTACAGCCATGTGTTCGACACCTCGCTCAGCAGCACATGGAATCCCGCCTTCATTGCCAGCCACGGCGGCACCACTGCCGGCGCGGAATCGGCCTTCGCCATGGGGCTCGATAGCGGCACGGCCTATTTCAATATCCATAGCACGCTCTATCCGCAAGGGGAAATCCGCGGCTTCCTGCAGCAGGCGCCAGCCGTGCCGGAACCGGCCAGCATCGCCATGCTGGGGCTGGGCCTACCGGCGGTATTGCTGGTGGCACGCCGGCGCCGACGCGCCTGAGTCGCGCGCCGCCGGTGGCTGGCAGCTGGTAGCGGGCAACTGGCGGCCAGCCTAGCGTTTGCTGGTGATTAGCGGCAGCTCGATATAGCTGTCGTGGTAGATGCGCTGGGTGGCTTTACGATAATCCGCAGGCTGGGCGAAGAAGATATTCGGCACAAACGTTTGCGGATTACGGTCATACAGCGGGAACCAGCTGGACTGGATCTGCACCATGATGCGGTGCCCCGGCAGGAAGACGTGGTTGGCCGCCGGCAGAGCAAAGCGGTAGGCCAGCGGCGTATCGGGCAACAGCGCCTTGGCCTGCGCCAGCGATTCGCGGTAGCGGCCACGGAAGATATCGGCCGCAACCATCAGCTGGTAGCCGCCCATTTCCGGCTGCGCCGCCACCTGATCGGGATAGACGTCAATCAGCTTCACCACCCAGTCCGCATCCGTGCCGCTGGTCGCCGCCAGCAGATGGGCGATGGGTTCGCCGCTGATCTTGACGGGTGACGTCAGCACTTCGCTGGTGTAGCTGAGCACATCGGGCCGGCCCGAGGCTTCGCGCTGGTCGTCCACCAGCCAGCGCGGCCACGTCTGCCCTTTGGCCTCATCGTAGCCCACTGCCATGATGGGACGGGCGCGGTATGGCACGGGCTTGGCAGGGTCGGATACATATTCATCGTAGGCGGCAGGCATGGCAGGAGCCGTCGGTGCGGCGGCCGGTGCGCGGCTCAGCGTCAGTTTGCTGCCCGCACCCAGCTTGAGCGCGCTCGGCGTGCTGCTGCAACCGCTATTGCAGCCGCTGGGCCAGCGGTTCAGTGCGCGCCACTTGTTGCTGCCAGTTTCGAACGCCGAAACGGCAGCGATAGACAACGGCGGCGCTTCGTCCTTGAGGTAATGATCAAGGAAGGGCCGCAGTATCTCCTGCCGGAAGTGCAGTGCCGTGTCGCTGCCGAAGTGCAGCGCGCCGAGCTTGCTGCCTTCATCGATGGCGCCGCCATGGTTCCATGGCCCCATCACCAGATACACGTGATTAGCGCGGTCCAGCGGCTTGACGGCCTTGTACACAGCCAGTGCGCCGTAGATATCTTCCGCATCCCACCAGCTATGCACCAGCATGGTCGGCACTTTCACGGGCTGGCGCGCCAGTAGCTGGTCCATCGCCTGCTCGCTCCAGAAATTATCGTAGGCAGGATGGCTGCTCAGCTTGCGCCAGAAGCCCACCTGCTCCATGCCGCGCTGGCGCGCCAGTTCACCGGCCGAGCCGGCGCGCAGAAAAGTGTCGTAATCGTCGTAATGGCTGCTGTACCACTTGGCCTCGCTACGGCGCGTGGCCACCTGTTCAAGGATATAGGCCAGATTCACCTGACGGAAGGCGCCGTTGTGGAACCAGTCATCGCCGCGCCAGCCATCCACCATGGGATTCATGGGCACGGCCGCCTTCAGCGCCGGATGGGGTTTAACCAGTGCCATCAGCGGCAGATAGCCATCGTAGGAAATACCGATGATGCCCACCTTGCCATTGCTTTCGGGGACATTGTGGGTCAGCCATTCGATGGTGTCCCAGGTATCGGTGGAATGATCGACCGGGGTCGGGTTGAAGGTCGAACCTGCCAGCGGCCGGTTCATCACATAATCGCCTTCCGAGCCATGCTTGCCGCGCACATCCTGCATCACGCGGATATAGCCGCCCTGCACCACCACATCGGCTGCATTGTCATAGCCCTGCAGGATGTTCTCCAGCTGCGAGCTTTCCGCATGGGCCGTCAGTTCGGCGGCGTTGTACGGCGTGCGCGTCAGCAGCATGGGCGCACGGCTGGCGCCACGCGGCACGATGATGACGGTATGGAGTTTGACGCCATCGCG
This sequence comes from Pseudoduganella danionis, assembly GCF_009720775.1. GTDB lineage: Bacteria > Pseudomonadota > Gammaproteobacteria > Burkholderiales > Burkholderiaceae_D > Rugamonas > Rugamonas danionis. Next base: position 250,429 of record NZ_WNKW01000003.1, on the reverse strand, counting down.
CATGGGGATCATCACGGCGCGTTTGACGTAGTCGAAACCGTCTACAGGCGCGTGGAATTCTTCCGGCGTTTCGCTCGGCAGCGCCGGATATAAGGGCGCAGTGGCGGCAACCGGTGCGGCTGCGAAGGTGGGGTTATTGTTGTTAGTGGAGGCGTTGGCCGCCGGTGCGAGCTGCGCGTGCACCACAGGCGCTAGCAGCATCAGGGCGCTGACCAGCGCCACTGTGTATCGAGTCATGGTTCCCCCGGAGGTATGCTTGCAGATGCGCAAACATAACACACTCCGGCAGGAAGCAATGCATGCTGTTACTTGGCAGCGCCGTTCAGCAGCATTTCATTGAGGCGCTTGACGAAGGTAGCCGGATCGCTGAGCGAACCGCCTTCAGCCAGCAGGGCCTGATCGAACAGGATGTTGGCCCAGTCGTTGAAGGCCGTACCGGCATCCTGATACTTCAGACGCGTCACCAGCGGGTGGTTAGGGTTGATTTCCAGGATAGGCTTGGACTCCGGCGCATTCTGGCCCGCTGCTTTCAGCATGCGCAGCAGGTTGCCCGACAGTTCATGCTCGTCCGCCACCAGACAGGCTGGCGAATCGGTCAGACGGAAGGTCACGCGCACGTCCTTGGCCTTGTCGCTCAAGGCATCCTTCATCTTGCCGACCAGTTCCTTGTACGAGCTTTCCGTTTCCTCGTGTTCCTTCTTCTCCGCTTCGTCTTCGAGCGCGCCCAGATCGAGGCCACCCTTGGCCACGGAGACCAGTTCCTTGCCTTCGAACTCGGTCAGGAAGGACAGCATCCATTCATCCACACGGTCGGTCAGCAGCAGCACTTCCACGCCTTTCTTGCGGAAGATTTCCAGATGCGGGCTATTCTTCGCGGCCACGTAGTTATCCGCCGTGACGTAGTAGATCTTGTCCTGGCCTTCCTTGGCGCGGGCGAGGTACTGCTCGAACGAGACATTCTGTTCGTCGCTGTCGTTGGCCGTCGACGCGAAACGCAGCAGCTTGGCCAGACGGTCCTTGTTGGTGGCGTCTTCGCCGATACCTTCTTTCAGCACCTGACCGAACTCGGTCCAGAAGGTGGTGTACTTGTCCTTCTTCTCCTGCTCGTCGGCGTTCGCCAGTTCTTCCAGCATGCCGATCACGCGCTTGGTCGAGCCATCGCGGATCACTTTCACATCGCGCGATTCCTGCAGAATTTCACGCGACACGTTGAGCGGCAGGTCGGCCGAGTCGATCACGCCTTTGACCATGCGCAGATAGGTTGGCATCAGTTGTTCGGCATCGTCCATGATGAACACGCGTTTGACGTACAGCTTGATGCCGCCGCGCTTGTTGCGGTCCCACAGGTCGAACGGCGCCTTGGCCGGAATGTACAGCAACTGGGTGTATTCGCTGCGGCCTTCCACGCGGTTGTGGGTATGGGTCAGCGGGGCCTGGAAGTCGTGCGAGACGTGCTTATAGAACTCGTCGTACTGTTCCGGCGTGATGTCGGACTTGTTGCGGGCCCACAGCGCGCTGGCCTGATTGACGGTTTCCAGTTCGTCCTTGAGGACGGTTTCTTTCTTCTCTTCGTCCCACTCTTCTTTCTGCATCACGATAGGCAGCGAGATGTGGTCGGAGTATTTACGGATGATGGATTTGAGCTTCCACGAGGACAGCAGCTCGTCCTCGCCTTCGCGCAGGTGCAGGATGATGTCGGTGCCGCGGCCCGTCTTCTCGATCTGTTCGACCGAGTAATCGCCCTGACCTTCGGATTCCCAGCGCACGCCTTCGCTGGCAGCCGCGCCGGCGCGGCGGGTTTCGACGGTGATCTTGTCGGCTACGATGAAGCCCGAATAGAAGCCCACGCCGAACTGGCCGATCAGGGCCGCGTCCTGCTGCTGGTCGCCGGACAGCTTGCCGAAGAATTCCTTGGTGCCCGATTTGGCGATGGTACCCAGATGGGAGATCGCTTCGTCACGGCTCATGCCGATGCCGTTATCGGAAATGGTGATGGTGCGTGCCGCCTTGTCAAAAGCGACCTTGATTTTCAGTTCGTGGTCATTGCCGTACAGCGCATCGTTGTTGATCGCTTCGAAGCGCAGCTTGTCCGATGCGTCGGAAGCGTTGGAAATCAGCTCGCGCAGGAAAATCTCTTTGTTCGAGTACAGCGAGTGAATCATCAGCTGCAGCAGCTGCTTTACTTCTGCCTGAAAACCTAGGGTCTGCTTTTCGATATCTGCCATTTTTGTAAGCCTCTAATAGTCTTGTGAATAGTCTTCTGTTAGGGTGTATTGCATTGCGTTTAATGCACTGTTGCCCCTAAATGGGGATGCACTGCGCCTTTTCAAGAGCGTGCCAGCTCGCTTTCGAGAAAGCGCCACACTTGCGGGTCCTGCATGGCGGCCACGTTCAGGCGCATGCGGGTAGACGGCAACTGAGCCGGCGAAAACAGGCTGCCCGGTGCCAGCAAGAGGTTCTGCGCCATCGCCCGTTCGGCCAGCACATTGGTATCGCGCCCCGCATCGACCCAGACGAACATGCCGGCCGGCGCCGCCACATCCACCTTGAGTCCCACCCGCTCCATCTGGCGGATAGTCTTGGCGCGCAGGCCGTCGAGGCGGGCGCGCATGCGGTCGGTATGCTTGCGGAAGGTGCCGTCCGACAGCACCTTGTACACCACCCGCTCGCCGATATCGCTGGTAGTCAGCATGGTCAGCATCTTGCGATCGGCCAGCCTTTCGGCCCGCTCGGGCGAAGCGGCAATAAAACCCACGCGCAGATTGGCCGCCATGGTCTTGGAAAAACCGCCCAGATAGATCACGCGCTGCAGCTGGTCCAGCGCCGCCAGCCGCGTGGCCGGCTGCACGGCGCTGCCCGGGTGCAGATCGCAGTAGATATCGTCTTCCACAATGACGAAATCATGTTCTTCCGCCAGCCGCAGCACCTGAAACGCCTTGGCCGCCGACAGCGAGGTGGAGCTGGGGTTGTGCAGCACCGAGTTAATGATGTACAGCTTGGGCTTGTGCAGCGCCGCCAGTTCGGCCAGTTTGGCAATGTCCGGGCCATCGGCAAGGCGCGGAATACCCACCACCTTGGCGCCCAGCGCCGCAAACGAGCCAAACATCAGGAACCATGCGGGATCATCGACAAAGATCGTGTCGCCGGGCTGGGTGAATTCGCGCGCCACCAGATCCAGCGCCTGCGTCACGCCGGCCGTGGTCACCAGCTGTTCCGGTGCGGCGGCAATTTCCAGCTCGGCCAGCTTGTGCTGCAACTGCTGGCGCAGCGGCAGAAAGCCTTGCGGCACGCCATAGCTAAGCAGCACACCGGCATTCTGCCGGCTTACTGCCTTGAGCGCATTCGAAATGGCTGCCCCATCGAGCCAGTCGGACGGCAGCACGCCGCTGCCCGGCATCTGCGCATGCGGCATCTGGCGGAACATATTACGCACTAGCCAGACCACATCGATAGGCTTGACTTCGAAGCCGCTGCTATGGCGCGGCGCGCGCGACGTCATACTCGGGCCGGCAATGCCGCCCCGTTCGCGCACGAAGAAACCGGCGCCACGACGCGATTCCAGATAGCCGGTCGCCACCAGCCTGTCGTAGCTGGCCACCACCGTGAACGGCGACACGCCATGGGCTGCAGCAAAGGCACGGATCGAAGGCATGCGCGCGCCGCCGCGCAGCAGCCGGTCATCGATACGGGCCGCGACAGAGCGCACGATCTGGTCGATCAGGGTTTCGCCCGACTCGCGCGACAGCAAGCCCAGCAAAGCACCGGCCGGTGCCGCGCGGCGCGAGCGCAGCACGCTGGCTGGCACGGCCACGCTGGCCGTATCGGCCGCCGTGTGGCTGGCCGCCGCCATCGCCGCCCGCCCTGCGCCAGCTTCAGCTTCAGCGCCGGACAGCTTGTGTGCGGGAGCACTGGCCGCTTGCGCCGCACGGGCTTCGGCAGCGGCCAGCGCTTCCGCTACGGCAGCCGCCGCATTGGCCGCAGCGTCACCAAGCAGTGAACGGCGGCTTCGTGTATTGGTCATTTTGCCATCACAGTACAGAAATTAACTTTCCAAGTGTACTTGTACTGTACTGGTTTTGTCACGTAGCATAAAGTCCATGCAGTTCATCCGTGCAGCGCAAACAGGCAGCGCGGCAAAGCGGGAGCCGGCATTTTTTGCAACTGGCAGCGCCACCAGTAGCGGCATGGGGCGAGAAATGCAGGTAAAACCGCAGGAAAACCGTAGACTATCTTGATTTTGCCTCAATTGTGGGCAGCGCCTGCTACAACACGTACAATAACGGTCTTGAATCTGTCCCACCCACTTTAATTGATCTGGAACTCACATGTCTGTCTACGAAAAACTGAAAGCACTCGACATCACCCTGGCTGCCCCTGCTACCCCGGCTGCGGCCTACGTTATGTATGCTCAAACGGGCAATCTGGTGTTCCTGTCCGGTCACATCGCCAAGCGCGCTGACGGCAGCGTGTGGGTAGGCCAGCTCGGCAAGAACATCGATACGGCCGAAGGCAAGGCTGCAGCGCGCGCCATCGCTATCGACCTGATCGGCACCCTGCAGGCTGCCGTCGGCGGCGACCTGACCCGCGTCAAGCGCATCGTTAAAGTTATGAGTCTGGTGAACTCCACGGCGGATTTCACCGAACAGCATCTGGTCACCAACGGCGCCTCCGAGCTGCTGGGCGAAGTGTTCGGCGATGCCGGCAAACACGCCCGTTCGGCCTTCGGCGTTGCACAAATCCCGCTGGGCGCCTGCGTCGAAATCGAATTGATCGCGGAAGTCGCGTAAGCGGGCGGCCACTTACCCGTGGCTGTTCCTATTAAAGAAAGCACGCCACAAGCGCGCTGATGGCATCACCGGCCCTGCCGGTTTTACTCTAGTGAGACAAGTATGAAAATCGAAAACCCTGCACCGATCCAGTGGCGCTTCTCGGAACGCGCCGACCAGCTGCAATCGTCCTTCATCCGCGAAATCCTGAAGATCACCCAGCAGCCGGAAATCATTTCCTTCGCTGGAGGCCTGCCTTCGCCACTGACCTTCCCGGTCGACACCATGAAAGCAGCCTTCGACAAGGTACTCAGCGAAAACGGCAAAGTGGCGCTGCAATACGGCCCGACCGACGGCTACCTGCCGCTGCGTCAGTGGATCGCCGATTCGCTGTCCGCCAATGGCGCGAAAATCGTGCCGGAACAGGTGCTGATGACCTCCGGCTCGCAACAGGCGCTGGACCTGCTGGGCAAGGTGCTGATCGACGAAGGCAGCCGCGTGCTGGTGGAAACCCCATCCTATCTGGGCGCGCTGCAGGCCTTCTCGGTCTACCGTCCTGAATTCAAATCGGTGGAAACCGACGAACACGGTCTGGTACCGGCCTGGCTGGATAAAGTGGCCGCCGGCGCACGCCTGCTGTACGCGCTGCCCAACTTCCAGAATCCGACCGGCCGTTCGCTGTCGGTGGAACGCCGCGTAGAACTGGTCGAAACCTGCGCCCGTCTGGGCCTGCCGCTGATCGAGGATGACCCTTACGGCGCGCTGAGCTACAAGGGCGCACCGGCACCGAAGATGGTGGCCATGAACCCGGATGGCGTGATCTACATGGGCTCCTTCTCCAAAGTGCTGACCCCTGGCATCCGTCTGGGCTACGTGGTAGCGCCGCTGCCGCTGGTACGCCGCCTGGAACTGGCCAAACAGGCCGCCGACCTGCACACCTCGCAGCTGACCCAGATGGTGGTCTACGATGTGATCAAGGACGGCTTCCTCGACCAGCACATTCCAAAAATCCGTACCCTGTACGGCGATCAGTGCCAGGTCATGCTGGACGCCATGGCGCAGCACTTCCCGTCCGCCGTGCAGTGGACCAAGCCGGAAGGCGGCATGTTCATCTGGGTCACCCTGCCTAAGCATATCGACGCGATGAAACTGCTGGACGAAGCCATCGCCCAGAAAGTGGCCTTCGTACCGGGTTCGCCGTTCTACGCCAACGAACCGGAAACCAATACCCTGCGCCTGTCCTTCGTGACGGTGCCGCCAGAGCGTATCCGGGCCGGTATCGAGATCCTCGGCAAACTGATTGCCGCCAAGCTGTAATCCAGCCAGCCATCGGCCAGCAAATGAAAGAGCGACTCCGGTCGCTCTTTTTTTTCAAAAAACAACAGCTTGAAAACGTCTTCAGAGTGACAGAAGTTTATTTCCCCAAAAAAACTTAATTATTTGTCCCATAAGCGCGGGGCTAGGCGTTATGATTTTGCACGTATCCCAAATTCATTAGCAGGACAGCCCTTGCTCACCCCAGTCACCCCACTGCAACACGCTAGCCGACGTGACGCCGCGATCCTCATCGTGGACGACGCGCCGGAGAATCTGAGCGCCTTGCGGAGCATGATGGTGCAACAGGGATATCAGACATTTGTCGCCAACAACGGCGAACGTGCGCTCAAAATTGCCCGCCGCGTCCAACCCGACCTGATCCTGCTCGATGTACTGATGCCCGGCATGGATGGTCTGGAAACCTGCCGCCAGCTCAAAAGCCATGCGTCCACCCAGCGCATCCCCGTGATCTTCATGAGCGCCAAAACGGAGACGGAAGATGTGGTGGCCGGCTTCGATATCGGCGCAGTGGACTACATCAGCAAACCGTTGCGCATGGCCGAAGTGTGCGCCCGCGTGCGCACCCAGTTGCAGATCCGCAGCCGCAGCGAAACCCAGGAAGAACAGGCCGAGCGCCTGCGCGCCATCGTCAACAGCATGGCCGAAGGTCTCTTGATCATCGAAGCCGATGGCCGCATCCAGTTCGCCAATCCGGCCTGCGTCAATTATCTGGGCTATACGGAACAGGAACTGGCGGGGCGGAATATCTCGGAACTGCTCAACCCCATGGTGGCACAGGAATACCTTGACTACTTCCAGCGCTATTCGGCCGAGCCGGAATCGACCCACAGCCACGGCACGCGCGAAGTGATCATCCGCCACCGCAACGGCAGCTCGGTCTGCATGGACCTCACGCTCACGCCCATGGTGCTGCGCCAGCCCCTGTTTGTCGGCCTGCTGCACGACATTACCCATCACAAGCAGTCGGAAGACGCGCTGCAGCGGGCGGCCATGATAGACCCGCTGACCAAGATCGCCAACCGGCGCCACTTCGACAGCTTTATCGAAAAAGAATGGCAGCGCGCCATGCGCAGCGGCCTGCCGCTCTCGCTGGTGGTGCTCGATGTGGATCACTTCAAGCTGTATAACGACACGCTGGGCCATCCGGCCGGCGACGCCTGTTTGCAGCAGGTGGCACAGGCGCTTGCCGCGCACGCGCTGCGCCAGACCGATCTGGCAGCCCGCTATGGTGGCGAGGAATTCGTGCTGCTGTTCGCGGAAACGGATAGCGCCACTGCGCTGCAGCTGGCCGAAGCCATACGCGCCCGCATCGAAGGCCTGCAGATTCCACACCCGCGCTCCGCTACCTCGCCGTGGCTGACCGTGAGCATAGGCGTGGCCACCACCCATCCGCGCCATCTGGACAGCATAGAATCGCTGTTCGTGGCGGCCGACCGCGCCATGTACGTGGCCAAGGAGCACGGCCGCAATCAGGTGCAGGCCACCCAGTGCGGCAGCAGCAGCGCCATGGATGCCATCAAGGCGCTGGTGCTGCGTTAAGCCTTACACCTGTTCGGGGTAGCCGGTGATATCGGCGATCTGCTGATACATGGGCTGCAGCCGCTGGTACATATGCAGGTAGACGCGTTTGTACAGGCGGTCGTAGATCTGGCGGTTGGCGGCAATCGGCTGGAACACGCGGCCGGGACGCGTCATGGCCCGCGTGGCCGTATCGAAGTCCTTGTGCAGCCCCAGCCCCGCCGCGATGGCGATCGCGGCCCCCAGTCCCGATGTTTCATAGATATGCGCACGCGCTGCCGGCAGGCCGAAGATATCGGCCGTCAGCTGCATCGCCGCATCGCTCTGCGAGCCGCCGCCCGCCACGCGCAGCTCCGTCACGGGCACGCCGCTGCGCTTCTCGATGCGCTCCTTGCCTTCGCGCAGAGCATAGGCCAGCCCTTCCAGTATCGCGCGGTACATGTGCGCACGCGTATGCACATCGCCGAAACCTATCATCGCGCCTTTGGCTTCCGGCCCCGGGGTCTTGATGCCGGGGCTCCAGTAAGGCTGCAGCATCAGGCCCATGGAACCGGGCGGCACTTCGTTCACTAACTGGTCGAACATGAATTCCGGCGCCAGTCCCTGTTCGGCTCCGGTCAACTGTTCCAGATGACCGAACTGCTCCTTGAACCAGTTCACCATCCAGTAGCCGCGGAAGATCTGCACTTCCGTGCTGTAGGCGCCGGGGATGGCGGCCGGATACGGCGGAATCAGCGGCGTCACTTCCACATATTTGCGGCTGGTGGTGTTGATGGTGGCCGTGGTGCCATAACTGAGGCAGGCAACGTGCGGTTCGAGCGCACCGGCGCCTATCACTTCGCAGGCCTTGTCGGCCGCTGCCGCCACCAGCGGCGTACCTTCGGGGATGCCGGTAAAAGCGGCGGCATCGGCCGTGATGGCACCGATGATGGTGCCCGGCGCTACCAGTTCCGGCAGCATGTCGGGACGGATTTTCAGCGCTTCCCATTTCCAGTCGCGCGCACCGGCCCACTTGTGCCCCTTGTAGTCGAACGGTAGATAAGCCACTTGCGAACCGATGGAATCGACATGACGGCCGCACAGGCGGAGGTTCAGGAAACCCGACAGCAGCAGGTATTTATAGGTCTGCTGCCAGACCTCGGGTTGGTACTGAGCGATCCAGTTGATCTCCGCTTCACGGCGAAAGTACTCGATGGTGCCGGACAGACCGGTGAGCTTGAAGGCCGTGCGCCACAGCAGGCTTAGTGGCGGCTGCGGGCCCACGCGGCGCTGGTCCAGCCACGTAATGGCAGGCCGCAGCACCTTGCCGTCGCGGTCCACATTCACCACCGTGCCGCGCTGAGTAGTCACGGCCACGCCCTTGATGGCAGTACGTGGCACACTGCAGTTCTGCCATAGCTGCTGGCAAGCCTGCCCTACGGCGCGCCAGTAGCCGTCGGCGTCATGCTCGGCCCAGCCCGGGTGCTCCGAATAATAGGCCTGCAAATGCACTTGCGCCTTCGCCACCAGCTCGCCCTGCAGATCGAACAGCAAGGCGCGCACGCTCTGCGTGCCATTGTCGATAGAAAGTAGGTATTGCTCTGCCATGGTGCTCTGTCTCGCTCTTCCCGTTTTTATTGTCGTTCTTCTGCTTTTTTGACCGGCCCGTGCTTATGCGGGCAGGCTGTAGTGCTTGTTCCATAATGCCACATAGGCGGCCTGTTCGGCATCCCAGCGCTGATCGCTCCAGCCCAGTTCCGGCTGGCAGATGGCGCGAATGCGCGCCATGATGGCCAGTCCGCCCTGACGCAATTGCAGGCCGATGCGGCTACGGCGCAACAGCAGATCTTCCAGCCGCTGCACCGCTTCGCAGCGCGCCGCCCAGCGTAGCTGCACCCAGCAGGTTTCCGTGCCGCCTATCAGTTCCAGTTCGCCGTGCTGCGCAGCCGCCAGCACTTGCGCCGTCAGCGCGCCGTAGCGGCCCTGCAGCTTGTGCGCCATCCCGGCCGGCAGTTGCGGCGCATGCGGCAGCGGAGCCGGTGCAGCGTCGAATACGGGACGCGGCGCGAGATCGGCCTGCCAGTCCGGCAGCAGGCTGGCGACGCGGCGCAAGGCATCGAGCGCGATCACGCGGAAAGTGGTCAGCTTGCCGCCCGTGACCGTCAGCAGGCCATGCTCCAGCCACAGCGCGTGGTCGCGGCCTTCCTTGGACGGGTCGGCCTTGCCCGTATCGATCACGGGCCGCACGCCCGCATAGGTCGCGATCACATCGCGTTCGCTCAGCGCCAGTTGCGGGAACTGGTCGTGCAGCACGGCCATCAGATAGGCCACTTCGTCACGCGTGATGCTGGCGTCGTGCGCCATGTCGTCTTTATGATCAACGTCGGTGGTGCCCACCAGCGTTACGCCTTCCCATGGAAAGGCAAACACGGGGCGGCCATCATACGGATGCATCAGGCTGATGGCCTGCGCCAGCGGCAGCCGCCATGCCGGCAGCACCAGATGGCTGCCGCGCAAAGGCCGTAGTCTGGGCTTGAGTGCTGCCGGCGCTGCCATTGCGGCGACACCAGCCTGCTGCCCCGCTGTGGCGGAATGTGCGGCCATCTTGCCGGCCTGCAGACGCAGGCCGTCAGCCCAGGCGCCCGTTGCGCTGATGACCACACGGGCGCGCACAGCGTAAGGCGCCGCCTGCGGCATATCGCTCTGCATGTCGCGCACCAGCACGCCACAGACTTTTCCGCTTATTTGTCCGCTGCCCTGCCCTTCGCCCTGCCCGCCCTCCTGCTCACCGTCACGCAGCAAACCCTGCACCGCCATATAATTGAGTGCTACCCCACCATGCGCCTGCGCTTCCTGCAACACGCGCAGCACCAGCCGCGCATCGTCGGTCTTGGCATCGGTGTAGACCATGCCGCCCAGCAGCCCCTGCGTCGAGACATTAGGCGCCAGCGCGGCAAACTCCTCACGTTCGTAATAATGGCGGCTGCGCTGGCCGGCCAGCCGGTCATACATGGCCAGCCCTAGCAGGAACATCAGCTTGCCCGGCTTGCGTCCCGCATAATGGCCGAAGGCGAAACTCTGCGGCTCCACCAGCCCCGCGGCCTGCTGCAGCAAATGTTCGCGTTCATGTACGGATTCGCGCGTCAGGCCCAACTGGCCTTCCTTCAGATAGCGCAAGCCGCCGTGCACCAGTTTGGAAGAACGGCTGGAAGTACCCCAGGCGAAATCGCGCTGTTCCAGCAGCAGCGCCTTCAGGCCGCGCCGCGCCGCTTCCAGCAGGATGCCGGCGCCGGTAATGCCGCCGCCAATCACGATCACGTCCCACGGCTGCGCCAGCAAGGCAGGCAATGCTGTCCGTCCGCCCCGGCTCCAGACGGCGCTCATGGCAGCAGCTTCCCGGGATTCATGATCTGCTGCGGATCGAAGTGGCTGAACAACGCCTGCATAGCCGACAGCCCCAACTCGCCCTTTTCAGCGGCCAGATAGGGCGCATGATCGGTGCCCACGCCGTGCTGATGGCTGATGGTACCGCCTTGCGACACGATGGCAGTGCTGACCGCATGCTTGAGCGTACGCCAGCGCGCCAGATCCTGCTCATAGTCGCCTGCCAGCCGGAACACGAAGGTGGTGTACACGCTGGCGCCCTGCGCATACAGGTGCGACAGATGGGTGTAGGTATGTACCCGTTCGCCATACTCGGCCAGTGCCGCCGTCGCTGCCGCCTCCACTGTCCGCATCATGCTGCCCACGCGCGTCCAGTCCACCGCCGTTTCCACCGTATCGATGGCGTAGCCGTGCTGCCACGCAGCGTTGCGCAGATAGACATTGCGGAAGCGGTTCTGCTTCCATTTCTCGCCCATATAGCGGCCGACATGCACGCCGCCCAGCGGCGCCGTGATTTCCAGCGCTGCCCGCAAAGCCGTCTTGGCAGTCCGCTTCTGTCCGCTCACGCCCAGCATCAGCATGCATTTCTGCTGCTTGCAGCCGCGCAGCGCCAGATAGCTCTCCAGCATGCCGATCAGGCGCTGGTGGCCCGCCAGCGCCAGCATGGTGGTGGTCTCCAGCGGATTCGATAGGCGCAGCATGGACAGGCTCAGCCCAGCCTGTGCCAGCAGGCGCACGGCCGTTTCGGCTGCCTGCCAGTCGGGGAAGAACACGGCATGGAAGGCTTCGTACTCAGGCAGCGCCGTCACCCGCACGGTGGCTTCCGTCAGCACGCCCATGCGCCCTTCCGAACCGAGTACCAGTTCACGCAGATCCGTACCAGCGGCCGATGCGGGGAAAGTCTGCACCCGCAGTGTGCCGGCCGGCGTCTCCACCACGCCACCGCGGAACAGCTGCTCGATACGGCCATAGCGCAGCGATTGCTGGCCGGACGAACGCGTCACCACCCAGCCGCCCAGCGAAGAATATTCGAAGGACTGGGGGAAGTGGCCCAGCGTGTAGCCGCGCGCGCGCAACTGCGCTTCCAGATCAGGCCCCAGCACGCCGGCGCCGAAGGTGGCCAGCTGGGCTTCCGTATCGAGATAATGCAGCTGGCGCAAACGGCTCAGGTTCACGGTCAGCACGGGCTGGGCTCCGGCCGGCGCCGTCAGATGGCCGACCACGCTGGTGCCGCCGCCCTGTGGTATCAGCGCCACGTTATGGCGCTGCGCATAGGCCAGCAAAGTGCGCACCTCGTCGCCGCTTTCGGGATAGGCCACGCCGTCAGGCGCCGTCTCGATCACGCCATAGCGCAGGCGCAGCCAGTCCGGCAGGCTCTGGCCCAGTGCATTGCGCAGGCGGACTTCCGCCTCCGTTTGTATCAGGCCAGCGACACTGGCGTCAGGCGGCAGGCGGCTGGGCGTGATGCGGGCGCAGGCCTGCTCCAGCGTGGCATCCTGTACCGGCGTGCCAGCACCGATGCGCTGTGCCAGAAATGCCAGCGCCTCATCATGCAGCGCAAACTCCACTGCCTCGTCTCCCCATCCATTCCAGCGTCTCATTGTTTTCCTGTCAGCGTAGCGGCGCGCTTGCTATACTGGGGCGCGCCTAGTTTGAATGACACGAGAATAAAAGAAGCCGGCATACCGGTATTGCGCTTTCATGACAACCACCTTGTTCGATTATGCCAAGCCCGCACCCTGAGCACGCCCGGCGCGTGGCAGGCTCCTATCTGCAACCCCTGCTCGATGCCGCCGCAGCCCGTGGCGTAACGCCAGCCGCGCTGGAACAGGCCGCCGGTCTGGATGCGGGCAGTCTGGCGCCGCTGCCGGACAGCCTACCGGCCGACCTGTATGTGCGGCTGCTGGAGCTGGGCGCGCAATTGGCGCAGGATCCGCACTTCGGCCTGCACGTGGGCGAATGCGTCAAACTGGGAACGTATAGCGTGTACGGCCTGATTCTGCTGAGCTGCCGCGATTTCGGCATGGCGCTGGAACAGACCATGCGCTACGAACAACTGGCCCACGATCTGGGCCGCTCGGCCATTACCGTGCAGGATGGTGTGGCCAGCTACCACTGGCATAGCAACTATGCGGCCACGCAGCGCCATCTGGCCGATAGCGTGTTCGCCGGCATACGGGTGTTTGGCAACTGGCTGGCTGGCAGTGCGCTGCCGCCGGCGCAACTGAGCCTGACCCATGATGGCGGGCCGCCGGAACTGCGCGAGGAATATGTGCGGGTGCTGGGCGCCATGCCCAGTTTTAATGCGGGCGCCAACTGCGCCCGCTTCGATGCGGCCATGCTGGACTGGCCCGTACCAAATGCCGATGTGAGCCTCTACCCCGTGCTGCAGCAGCACGCGGAACAGCTGCTGCGCCAACGCGCCGCGCAAACGCCGGCCATCAGCCAGCAAGTGCATGCAGCCATCGTGCGCAGTCTGGCGCACGGACAGGTCAGGCTGGCCACCATCGCCGAGGAACTGGCGCTATCGCCACGTACCCTGCAGCGCAAACTCAGTGAAGCGGGATCGTCGTTCCAGCAGGTGCTTGATCAGGCCCGCTTTGCGCTGGCGCGCGATTATCTGCGCCGGCCGGAACTGAGTCTGGTCGATATCGCCTTCCTGCTCGGCTATCAGGAGCAGAGCGCCTTCAATCACGCCTTCCGCGAATGGGCCGGCGTGAATCCTGGCGCCTATCGGCTAGAGCAGCCGTAGCGCCTATTTCTCCGCCACTTCCTTGAGATTGGCGAGACCGGCCTCGAAGTCCTTGCCTATCATCTTGTCCATGCTGACGAATAGGCCCATCAGGCGGGTGGTGAAATCGGCCGGCCCTGTCATGGTCCACACCACGCTGGTCATCTCGCCTTTGCTGGCCAGCGCAAATTCCGTCTGGCAGGCCGAGGCAAACGGCTTGATGAAATCGAGTTTGATCTGCACCAGTTCGGGTGCTTTCAGTCCCGTGATTTCCATGCGGCCGGCGCCCACCTTGTCATCGCCCTCCCACGCATACACGGCGCCCAGATCTTCGGTGGCACCGCTGTAGGTACGCTTCATGGCAGGATCGAGCTTTTCCCATGGTGACCACTGGGTCCAGTGGTGGAAGTCGCTAATCAGCGGCTGGATGCGCTCGGCCGGTGCCTTGATATCGATCTGGCGCTGCACGCGGAATGTGGTCGGCTGTACGGTCGCCATGCCCAGTATGATGGCGATCAGCAGCAGCGCGCCTAACCCTATCTTCTTCAGCATAAGTCCTTCCTCCCATGGAAATCAGGACGCGACCGCGCCCGGTTCACTCAGGCCAGCGCTTCCTTGGCCGCCTCTTCGGGCGACAGACCATCGTAGAACAGATCAGTGAACCACTCGACCTGCTCTTCGATATGCTCCTGCGCCTGCGCCTGCGTGGCGCCGCCCTTCACCAGAAAACCTTCTACCTCGATACACCATTGAATCAGTTCCAGCGTTTCCGGATCCAGTTCTTCCTTCTTCTTTGCCATGCTCATCCTCCGTTACGCTGTGGGTAATGCTTAAATAAAGCGCCAGTGTAACAGGCCACTGACCGTCCCCCTACTTCTGCGGATACAGCACCACCTGCACATAGTTTTGCAGGTTCAGATAGCTGCGTGCACTGTCCTTCAGCTCAGCCGCTGTCAAGGCCTCCACGCGCTGCGGATAGGTCAGCACATCGGCCGGATCGCCCTGATTGAAATAGGCATTCATCAGCACGGCCATCCAGTAGCCATTCTCGCGCAAGCCTTTGCGGTAGTTCTTCATCCACGCTGCTTTGACCTTCTGCAGGTCGGCTTCTTCCACGCCCTGGTCCGCGATGGTGGCAATTTCCGCAAACACGGCCGCCAGCACCTTGTCGACATTTTCCGGCGCACAGGGCAGCGTCGCCGTCACCGTGAAATGGGGATACGGCAGCCGTTCCATATTGCCGCGCAAGCCGCCGCTATACATCACGCCCATTTTTTCGCGCAGCACTTCGATCAGCTTGATGTTCATGACCTCAATCAGCGCCTGCAGCCGCATGCGTTCGCGCAGCGAAAACTGCGCCTCGCCCGTAAAGGTCAGCGAGATCGTGCTTTTCGGTTCGCTACCGGCATACACCTCCCGCTTGACCACGCCCCGCACGGGCCGCACGCCATCGTCGCGGAACGCCACCGCCACCTCGTCCACCGGCAGGCTGGCCAGATAGGTCGCCAGCAGCGGCTTGACCTGCTCGACCGTGAAACTGCCCGTCATGAAGAAGGTGAAATCGCGTGCGCTGGACAGGCGGCTCTGGTACAGGCCCAGCACCTTATCGAGCTGCAGCTGATCAAAGTCGGCCGGCTTGGGCGCACGCGGCACGCGTGGCTGCTGCGGATACAAGGTGGCCGTCACGGCATCTTCCAGCACGGCTTCCGGCCGCGCCAGATTATTGCGCGCCAGTTCGCGCTGTCTGGCCACAAAGGACTCGAAGATGGTCGCATCCTTGCGCGGCGCCGTCAGGTTCAGGTGTACCAACTGCAGCATGCTTTCGATATCGGCGCTGCCGGAGCCACCGTTCACGCTTTCATTGACACCGGCGATGCTGGCGCCCGCGCCCGCCGTCTTACCGGCCAGTACCTTCACGATATCGGCCGGGGTGAATTCCTGCACGCCCATCTGGCTGACGATGCTGCTGGCATAACGCGCGCTGAACAGATCGTCGTCCGCAAACAGCGACCAGCCGCCAAAGCGCAGCCCTGTCAGGATCACCTGGTCGTTATTGAAGTCGGTCGGTTTGAGCACCACCTTGACGCCATTGCTCAGTACCAGCCGCGTCAGTCCCAGCACATCGTCGCGGCTTTCGCTGACGATGCTGCCCGCCTTGGGCGGCTGCGCCATTAGCTGGCGCGCCAGCGGCTTCTCTTCCTGCGCTGCCACGCTGCGCTTTTCGGCCGCCTCGGCCAGCGCCAGCAGCTCGCCCGCCTTGGGCGCCGTGCTACCACTGCCGGCACTGCCCGTGTACACCATCAGTTTGCTGCCACCATCAGGCAACTGGGCGCGTGCCACGGCATTCAGGTCGGCCAGCGTGATCTCGGGTATCAAGGCCTGAGCGTAGCGGTATTCGGCGGCGATGCCGGGTATGGTTTCCTGTTCGAGGAAATTGCGGATCAACTCAGCCGCGTACACGGCCGAATCGGATTTATCACGCTCGTTATACAGGCGCTCGTAATTGCGCAGCATGCCTTTCTTAACGCGCTCGAGTTCCGCTTCGCTAAAGCCGAACTGGCGCGCGCGCCGGCTTTCCTGCAGCATGGCCTGAATCGCCGGCTGCACGCCGTCCTTGCCCAGCAAGGCACCGGCGCTGAAGGAGCGGTAGCCATGCACGATACCGTTCATGCCCGCCCCCGCCTGCAGATACGGCGGATTGGCCTGCTGGGTCAGCTCGTACAGCCGCATATTCAGCAGCGTCGTGACCATATTCTCCAGCAGTTTCTGGCGGTAGTCGCCCACCGTACGGCCTTGCGGCGCCGGCACCACGGGATAGCGGATCAGCACCGAGTTGTTGGCAATTTCCTTATCCGTGTACACCACCTCTTCCGGCTTCACGCGGGCCGCAATCTTGGCGTACTGGTGCGGCCGTGCATGGGGCGGATTTTTGAGCATGCCGAAATGCTGCTCTATCAGTGCCCGTGCGCGCGCCGGTTCAATATCGCCCACCACCACTACGGCCATCAGATCGGGCCGATACCAGTCGCGGTAGAAGCGGCGGATCGCTTCGTATTTGAAGTTCTTCAGCACCGCCTCCTGACCTATGGGCAGGCGCTGGGCATACAGCGAGCCATTGAACAGCTTGGGCAGCAGCACCTTGTTCACGCGGTCATCCACACCTTTGCCCATGCGTAGCTCTTCCAGCACGATGCCGCGTTCGCTGTCGATATCGGCATCATTGAGCGACAGGCCGTGGGCCCAGTCTTCCAGTACCTGAAAGCCCTGCTGCACCACTTCCGGCTTATCGCTCGGTAACGGCAGGATGTAGATGGTTTCATTGAAGCTGGTGGAGGCGTTCAGATCGGCGCCGAACTGCACGCCCACCGACTGCAGATAGGACACCAGCTCGTTGCGTTTGAAATGGGTGGAGCCGTTAAAGGCCATGTGTTCGAGGAAGTGCGCGAGGCCCTGCTGGTCTTCGTCTTCCTGCATGGAGCCAGCTTTCACGACCAGCCGCAGTTCCAGCCGGTTTTCCGGTCTGGCGTTTTTCTGCACATAATAGGTCAGACCATTCGGCAGTTTGCCCAGCATGACTTGCGGGCCAACGGGTATGGGATCGGATAGCTTGAACGCAGCAGTAGCAGGAACGGCAGCAGTGGCGGCAAGCGCCAGCGAGCTGGCAGTGAAAAGCGCGGCCAGCACCGCGCGACGGAACAGAGCTACTGACAGACCTGACTTCATACCTGACGCATCCGGAAAAAGCGAAAGACCTACCTTACACTGAAACGCCGCGCTTGGGAGGAAATCGTCATCGCATGTAAGGGAAAACCTTACACCGGATCACAATAGGGCTTCTGCTAGAATGCGGCGATGAATAGTTCCCGCCTCGTCTACTCCACCGAAACCGGCCGTATGTGTCCCGCTTGCAGCCAGCCTGTCGCGCAGTGCCGCTGCAAGGCCGCCGCCCAGGCCCGCCCTCAGGGCGATGGCAATATCAAAGTGTCGCGCGAAAGCAAAGGCCGTGGCGGCAAGACCGTTACGCTGGTCAAAGGCATGGAGCTTGATGCAGATGCCCTGAGCGCGCTCGGCAAGCAGCTGCGTAGCGCCTGCGGCTCGGGCGGCACGGTCAAGGATGGCGTGATCGAAATTCAGGGCGACCACTGCGAACGGGTAATGGACGCGCTGCAGAAACAGGGCTACCAGCCCAAGCGTGTAGGCGGCTAGGCGCTACGCCACCGGCTACGCAGGTACCGCGGTATCAGCGTTGCTGGCTGGCCGCCAGCGCAGCCGCCTCGCGCAGCTTGTCCTTCTTGCTCTTGCGCTTGCCCTTGATACCGCCGTTCACCGTATCCGTCACCGAATTCGCGGCTGGCGGCGGCACGGTTTCCACTGGCTCAAAGCCGCGCACCTGCTCGCGTTCAAGGCGCACTTCCTGACGCTTTTCGATCAGCCGCATATGCTGTTCCGTCTCTGCACTGACAAAGCTGATGGCCACGCCGCTCTCGCCGGCACGCCCGGTGCGGCCGATGCGGTGGGTGTAATCGACGGCAGAACGGGGCAGATCGTAATTCACCACGGCCGGCAGGCGGGCGATATCGATGCCGCGCGCTGCCACATCGGTCGCCACCATCACCTGCAGACGGCAAGCCTTGAAATCGGCCAGCACTTCGCTGCGCGCACCCTGACTGAATTCGCCGTGGAAGGCGGCGGCACGGATGCCGTTGCGGTTGAGCTTATCCGCCACATGCTCGGCCGCATATTTGGTGGCGACGAAAACCAGCACGCGGCTCCACTGGTTTTCCTTGATCAGATGTTTAAGCAGCATAGTACGGCGCGCCACATCAACCATGATGGCGCGCTGCACGATATCGGGCTTGCTGACCGGTTCGGACAGCACTTCCACCCGCTGCGGCTGATGCAGCATGCGTTCGGCCAGCGCCTGCACCAGCGGCGGGAAAGTGGCCGAGAAGAACAGGTTCTGCCGCTGCGGCGGCAACAGCGACAGGATGCGGTTCAGTTCTTCGCTAAAGCCCAGATCCAGCAAGCGGTCCGCCTCGTCCAGCACGAACATGGCGGTGCGGCCGATTTTCAGGGCATTGTGATCGATCAGATCAAGCAAGCGTCCGGGCGTGGCCACCACGATGTCGGCACCGCCGCGCAAGGCCATCATCTGCGGATTGATCGACACTCCGCCAAACACGATGGCGACCTTGATCTGCATGGGCAGGTGCGCCACCAGCTTGCGGATCGATTCGCCCACCTGCACCGCCAGCTCGCGCGTCGGTACCAGCACCAGCCCGTGCAACTGGCGTGGGCCGCTGCGGTTGTCCAGCAGCGACTGCAGCAGCGGCAGCGCAAACGCTGCCGTCTTGCCGGAGCCGGTCTGCGCTGCACCGAGCACATCGCCGCCGCGCAGGATCACGGGTATGGCAGCGCGCTGGATCGCGGTGGGGTGCTGATAACCGATTTCGGTAACGGCGTTGACGAGCGGGGGAACCAGGCCCAGTGAAGAGAAAGACATGTTGGCCTTAGGGTGTACAGTAAGTGGGCAAAAAGGGGGATTTCGGTGAATACTGCGCAAGTATAAAGCATGTCACCAGCTCGACTGCAGCCTGATTTGCCCTGGCCCCGCATTCGTGGGAACATAGGGTTTTAGAATAAGCGGACAAATATGATCAACTGGGATGCCCACGCCTGCCTGCCACAGCACCCGCAGGCTGATTTTACGCCAGTACAGCGGCTGCATGCTGCGGGCGTCAATTATGTGTCGCTCAACGTGGGCGCCGACATGAACCCGCTCACGCAGATCATGTCCGTCATCGCCGGTTACCGCGCCACCATCGCCGCCAACCCGGACCGCTATGCGCTGGTGGCCAGTGTGGACGACATCATTCAGGCTGCTGCCGACGGCAAGATCGCCATCAGCTTCGATCTGGAAGGTGCGCTGCCGCTGCTGGAGCAGCCGGAAATGATACCGCTCTACGCCCGGCTGGGCGTGCGCCAGATCCACTTCGCCTACAACCGCAACAACAGCGTGGCCGATGGCTGCCACGACCTGCCGCGCGGCCTCACCCCGCTCGGTCACAGCATGGTGGCCGCCGTCAACGATGCCGGCATCCTGATGGACTGTGCGCATACGGGCCGGCTGTGCAGCCTCGATATCATGTCGGCCTCGTCGCAGCCTGTCATCTTCAGCCACGCCAATCCCTACACGCTGGTACCGCACGGCCGCAACATCACCGATGAGCAGATTCGCGCCTGCGCAGCAACGGGCGGCGTGGTCTGCGTGTCCGGCCTGTCGTGGTTCCTCGGCCAGGAACATCCCACGGCCGACGACGTGGCGCGCCATGTGGCCTATGTGGCCGATCTGGTGGGCGTCTCGCACGCCGGCATCGGCCTCGATATCTGCTTTACCCAGCCGGAACTGGACGATACGCCACCCGGCGACTTCGATCCATCCTACTGGTGGCCTGCTTCGGCCGGCTACAGCGCCGAGCGCGCGCCTACCTTCACCCCGCCAGAAGTATGGCGCCAGCTACCGGCCGCCTTGCGCAAAGTGGGCCTGAGCGAGAGCGAAGCGGAACTGGTCTTGGGCCGCAACATGATGCGCGTAGCCCAACAGGTCTGGAGCGCCGCCCCCTAACGCGATGGCGCAGCCGGCACTGCGACGGGGGCTGATGCAGAAGCCTGCGCCGCCGCACTGGCCGGCGTCAACGCCCTGCAATCGTCCTGATCGAAGGCGCTCTGGAACTGCAGCACCTGTGCGCCCAACTGCAGCGCCCTGATAGGCGGTGCCACCAACTGGAACTGGCCCAGTTTCAGCCTTTCCACCAAGGCCGGACAAGCACTGCCCTGCAAGGCCAGCCGCCCATGCAAACTCCATTCGCCGTCGCTGTCGCGCCGGTACAGGGCCGGCCCCGGATAACCTGCGCCGCTAAACAGCAGCACTTCCGGCTGGCCATCGCCATCCATATCGAGTATCAGCGCATCGCATTTCATCCCCGCCATGGTCAGGCAGCCGGGCACCGAACCATCACGCCCCTGCCAGCGCTGGGCGGCAAAACTGTCCGGCAGGCGTGCACCCTGCGGCCACAGAGTCAGATTGTCGCGCACGGAGACCAGCGTGCCCGGCCTGGCCGGCGCCCAGGGCTGGACTTCCTTCAGCGCCTTGCTGGCCTGCTCGCGTATCCAGGGTGCTTCCGGGCCGCTGCTTTGCTGCGCCAGCTGTTCCAGCGCCTGCTGGCCATAGCGCTGCCCTTCGAAGCGCAGATAATGGAAATCGAACAGGGCCGGCTTGGTCTTGCCCTTGGCCAGCCGCGCCATCTGGTTGTTGACCGACAGCCGGGCCGGATCAGCTATCGGCGTCAGCAGCGCCATCAGCACGGCCAGCACCACCATCGATGTCGCCACATTGACGATGGCGATCGGCACCAGCCAGCTTTCATAGCGCTGCGCCGCCCACGCATAGCCGAAGGCATAGCAGCTGGCCACCACCAGTGCCGCGGCCGCAATCACCCGGTCCGAAGTCCAGCCATAGTCGTGCACGCGCAAGCCCAGCGCATACACGGCGATGGCTGTCAGCGGCAGGATCAGCAGCGCTGCTACGCGCGCACTTACGCGCACGGCCAGCGCGGCCTTCACATGGCCATTCTGGAAGGCCGCATTTATCAGCACGATCAGTACGGCGTCGGCCGCCAGCAACAAGGCCGTGGCATGGCCCGTGCTCCACAGCGCGTCCAGCCCCGTGAACGGCAAAGTACACAGAAAGCCAGTGATGATCACGGCGGCGACTAACAGCAGCCATGACAGCAGCACCAGCAGCAGGCTGCGGATGCCGTGCACGATGGCTGGCCGCACGTCGGTGATATGCATGGCGCAGGACCAGGCAAAACAGATCACCGGCACGTTGAACCAGGCTTCCGTCAGCATTTTCTTGAAGAAGTCCAGCTTGACCATGGCGAACAGGCCACTGCCCATCAGCAGCACCAGCCACAGCGCACCGACAAACACGGCCGAGAACAGCAGTTGCACCACCAGCTTCCACGACAGATCGAAATAGCGGTCATAGCTGGCGATACGGCGCTGGTCCAGCGCGCCGGCCAGCACCAGTGTATGGGCAATGAACAGGAACACGGCGCCGCAAGGCAGTACGGGGCCGGCCAGTACGCGCCATGCCGGATTGCCGCCCGGCCCAGACGGCAGTTGCAGGCCCGCGTCACGCTGCACGGCATGCAAGGCGATGGCCAGCACCGCGCCGGCCGCCAGCAACATCCATAGCCCCAGCTTTTTCGGTGCCATATAGCCCATGGCCGAAATCAGCATGGCCGGCAGCAGCAGCCCTGCCATCAGCAACGGCGCCATCACGGCCGGCGTGCTGGCCAGCCAGCCGCCCTGCTGGGCCGAACGGTAGATCCAGTACAGCAAAGCGCCCTGCACCAGCCCTGTCAGCAGGCGCAAGCCCATCACCCGGGTGCTCACCTGCGCCGACGGTAGCAATTCATCCTGCTCCATGCTCATCCTTCCTGATCGCGATAGCCGGCAGTATGGCATAGCTGCCGGACCGGCAGTCGTCCGATGTTTATTATTTGGCATGATAGACACAGCAGCCGCTGCGCTGGCGCCATAGACGCTATAATGCCTGTCCTGCTGTTATGCATACTGCTCTTTTTACAACGATCCGCCTCTGGTCCGTCACGTGAACCCACATCTCGACAAGCTGCAATCCTATCCGTTCGAAAAGCTGCGCCAGTTATTCTCGCAGGTCAGCCCTAATCCGCACTATAGCGCCATCAGTCTGGGCATGGGCGAACCCAAGCACCCCACCCCCAAATTCATCCAGCAAGCCCTGATCGACCATATCGATGGTCTGGCCAACTACCCCACCACGGTGGGCTCGGACGCGCTGCGCGGCGCCATCGCCGGCTGGCTGGAGCGCCGCTACGGCATTCCTAAGCTGAACCCGGCCACCCAGGTGCTGCCTGTCAACGGCTCGCGCGAAGCGCTGTTTGCCCTGACCCAGACCGTGGTCGATCCGGCCGCCAAATCGCTGGTGGTGAGCCCGAATCCGTTCTACCAGATCTACGAAGGCGCGGCCTATCTGGCCGGCGCCGAGCCCTACTTCGTGAATTCCGACCCGAGCCGCAACTTCGGCTGCGATTACGACAGCATTCCGGCCGAAGTCTGGCAGCGCGTGGCGCTGCTGTTCCTGTGCTCACCCGGCAATCCGACCGGCGCGGTGCTCAGCCTGACGGACTGGGAAAACCTGTTCGCGCTGTCCGAGCGCTACAACTTCATCATCGCCGCCGACGAATGCTATTCCGAGATCTACCACGGCAGCGCAGCGCCGCTGGGCGCCATGCAGGCAGCCCACATGCTGGGCCTGTCCACGGTCGAGCGTCCGTATGCCCGGCTGGTAGTGTTCTCCAGCCTGTCCAAGCGCTCGAATGTGCCGGGCATGCGCTCGGGCTTTGTGGCGGGCGACGCCGAAGTGCTGAAAAAATTCCTGTTGTACCGCACCTATCACGGCGGCGCCATGAGCCCCGCCGTGCAAGCTGCGTCTGTCGCGGCCTGGAACGACGAAACCCACGTCGAACAGAACCGCGAAAAATACCGGGCGAAGTTCGCCGCCATCACCCCGCTGCTGCAGCCGCATCTGCAGGTGGAACTGCCGGACGCCGGCTTCTACCTGTGGGCCGATGTCAGCCAGACGGGCCTGAGCGACACCGAATTCGCCCAGCGTCTGTACGCCGAATATAATGTCACGGTACTGCCGGGCAGCTATCTGGCGCGCGATGCCCACGGCATCAATCCGGGCCGTAACCGCATCCGCATGGCGCTGGTCGCCGAAACGGAAGAAGGCCTGGAAGCTGCCCAGCGCATCGTTCAATTCTGTAAATCCCTCACTCAATAAGACCGCACATCATGAGCCAACAACTCCAGCAAATCATCGACCAGGCATGGGAAGACCGCGCCAACATCAACCCGGCCAATGGCAGCGCCGAGCTGCGTGACGCCGTGTCGCACGTGATCGCCGGTCTGGACGCCGGCACCATCCGCGTCGCCGAAAAAACCGGCGCTGACTGGGTGGTCAACCAGTGGGTCAAGAAAGCCGTGCTGCTGTCGTTCCGCCTCGAGAACAACGTGGCCATGCCATCGGACGGCACCATGCAGTTCTACGACAAAGTGCCGACCAAGTTCGCCAACTACACGCCGGAAGATTTCGCCAAAGGCGGTTTCCGCGTAGTGCCGCCTGCCGTGGCACGCCGCGGCTCCTTCATCGCCAAGAACGTGGTGCTGATGCCTTCCTACGTCAACATCGGCGCCTACGTCGATGAAGGCGCCATGATCGACACCTGGGCCACCGTGGGTTCCTGCGCCCAGATCGGCAAGAACGTGCACCTGTCCGGCGGCGTCGGCATCGGTGGCGTGCTCGAGCCGAT
The DNA here is from genome assembly GCF_009720775.1 of Pseudoduganella danionis. Lineage (GTDB taxonomy): Bacteria > Pseudomonadota > Gammaproteobacteria > Burkholderiales > Burkholderiaceae_D > Rugamonas > Rugamonas danionis. The sequence continues at coordinate 226,292 of NZ_WNKW01000003.1, read as the reverse complement.
GCAGGCCAATCCGACCATCATCGAAGACAACTGCTTCATCGGCGCCCGTTCGGAAATCGTCGAAGGCGTGATCGTGGAAGAGAACTCGGTGATCTCGATGGGCGTGTACATCGGCCAGTCGACCAAGATCTACGACCGCGCTACCGGCGAAGTGAGCTACGGCCGCGTGCCAGCCGGCTCGGTAGTGGTATCGGGCAGCCTGCCTTCGGACGACGGCAAGTACTCGCTGTACTGCGCCGTGATCGTCAAACGCGTGGATGCCAAGACTCGCGCCAAGACCGGCATCAACGAACTGCTGCGCGGTATCTAAGCCAGCGCGCTACAGCGGGGATCTGATCCCCGCTTTTTTTTTTGCAGGGAGACGGTAATGGCCATGCAGCGCTTGTTCCAGCTAATGCAGGAGCAGAAGGCTTCGGATATGTTTTTCGCCGTGCAGACGCCGGTGCACCTGAAGATCAATGGTGAACTGATTCCCGTCAACCAGCAGCCTCTGAGTGCAGATAACATCCATGCGCTGCTGGCCGAAATCGCCACGCCGGAGCAACTGGCCGAACTGGCACGCAGCAATGAGCTCAACATCGGCATCAGCGCGCCCGGCCTGGGGCGCTTCCGCCTTTCCGCCTTCCGCCAGCGCGGCCAGATTTCCGCCGTATTCCGCTACATCCCCGCCGCCATATCTAGCCTGACCGAGCTGCGCCTGCCCCCCATACTGGCCCAGCTAATCATGGAAAAACGCGGCCTGCTGCTGATGGTGGGCGCCACTGGCTCCGGCAAATCCACCACCATTGCCGCCATGCTGGACCAGCGCAATGCCGAACGCAGCGGCCATATCCTGACGCTGGAAGACCCGATCGAATACCTGTTCCAGAACCGCAAATCCATCGTCAACCAGCGCGAAATCGGCAGCGATGCCAGCGACTTTGCCACCGCCCTGCGCAACGCCATGCGGCAGGCGCCCGACTGCATCGTGATCGGCGAGATCCGCGACCGCGAAGCCATGGCGGCAGCCCTGGCGTATGCCCAGTCCGGCCATCTGGTGATCGCCACCCTGCATGCCAACAATGCCTACAATGCGCTGCACCGCATCCTCAGCTTCTACCCCATCGAGAACCGCCCTGCCCTGCTGCAGGATCTGGCCTCGACCCTGAAAGCCATCGTCAGCCAGCGCCTGCTGCAATCGGCCAGCGGCGGCCAGCGCACGGCCGCGGTGGAAGTGATGCTAAATACCCGCCACATTTCGGAACTGATAGAACAGGGCGAGATCGTGCAGATCCGCGATGCCATGGAACAGAGCCTGTCACCGGGCTCGCAAACTTTCGAACAGGCTTTGCTCAAGCTGCTGCAGCAAGGCTTGATTAGCCAGGACGAAGCACTGGCCCACGCGGATTCCGCCACCAATCTGTTGTGGTTACTGAATAATGGCCCCGATAGCCGCACAGCTACGGCCAGCCCGGCAGAAGCAGCACCAGCGGCGGCCTCCTTCAGCGGTTTCCAGCTAAACGGCTAGGCTGCCTATTTGACTTCGCGCGCCAGTTTCAGCATCTGGTAGCTGATGGCCAGACCGCGCCGGCGCGACTCGGTCTGGTTGATGCGGAAGGCCAGCCCGTTGGGTTCCATCACCAGCCCGATGACGGCGCCGTTACGGAAAGACTCAGGATTCTCCCCCACCACCAGCACGGGTTCGTCGCCAAGTGCCTCGAGCCAGCGGCGCAGGTCACCACGCACGCCATTGCCCAGCACCAGTAGCTGGCACTGGCCGGCCCGCGGCGGCTCATTGAGCGCCACGATGCGGCTGCCGCCGGCCAGATTCTGGGTCAGCGCCCGCAAGGCTTCCTGCAATTCGGCGTCACCCGCCACGCAATAGGTAAATTCGCGGGCCGGTGGCGGTGGCCACTGGGTCAGCTGGGCAAAGCGGTAGATAAACGCCGCCTTGAGCTGCAGCAGATCGGCCGCCGGCGCCGCGCCCGCCGCCAGCATCAGGGCCAGCGCCATCGAATAGCGGATCAGGCCGGACCGTAACATCTTCATAAACCGAAACTGCGGCTAATGGTCAGGCGCACGCTGCGTCCTTCCTGCAGCAGCGGGATGCCTATGCCCAGCGGCCGAGCAAAATGGCGCACATCGGTCAGATTGTGGGCCGACAGCGCCACCTCGAACTCCGCCGGCCGCCACAGCAGCGTCGTATTCAGTAGCGCGTAGCCGGGCAGTTGCAGGCCGCGGCTGCTGGTGCGGCTCTCGCTTTGCAGCTGCCAGGACCAGCGCAGCCGCTCGCCCGCCAGCGGCTGGCTGTATGACGTTTTCACCATCACATGCGGCGAATTATCCAGCGCTGCGCCCGCCGCATCGGTAGTACGCTGCAGCGACACGCCCAGTTGCAGCTGCTGGCCGCCAGCCCAGCGCCGCTCCAGCCCCAGTTCGGCGCCGACGGTGCGTATCGCGCCGCTGTTTTCGAACACATCGAGTTCGTGATTGATGCTGATCAGGTCGCGCATACGCGAGCCATACAGCGAAGCGCGGTACTGCAACTGTGGCGTCAGGCGCTGCTCCCATGCCAGTTCCAGCGTGCGGATGCGCTCCGGCGTCGGTATCGGCGCCTCCATCGGCGCATTCACGTGGTATTCGTACAGATTGGCGGCACGGAAAGCGCTACCGTACATCAGCTTGAGCGTGGCATCGGGCCGGCCATTCCAGCTCCAGGCCAGACGCGGATTGGTACTGGCGCCGCCGGCCCGCGCTTCGTCATAGCGCAGCCCCAGTGTCAACTGCTGGCTCTCGCTCAAGCTCCAGGCATCCTGCAGGAACATGCCATGGCGCCGGTTGACGCCATAAAAATAGTCGAACAGCGTGCCATCGCTGAGGCCATAGGTGATGGTCTGCTTGCGGTCATACTGGTATTCGAAGCCCGCCATCAGGTTATGGTCGCGCCAGCGCTGGGTGCTCAGGCGCAAATCGGCATTCCACCAGTTGCCCAGGGCACGGCTGTTGTATTCATTCCAGCGCTGCTCGGGATCGATGAAGGGATACAGCGAACGGTAATCTGTGTGCTTGGCCGAGATGGCAGCGTACAGCTGCCAGTCCTGCCCTAACTGATGCTGATATTCCAGCACCGCAAAATGATTGTTCGAGATGCGCCTGTCCTGCATCACGGCCACGGGCGAATCCGGTCCGCGGTATTCCGGTATCGCGTGCTCGCGCTGGCTGATACCGCTGCGCAGCGTCCAGTCGCCGACCTTGAGCATGCCCAGCGCACGCTGGCCGCGCTCCCAGCTAAACTGATTGTAGGCCTGTTGCAGGTCTGGCCGCACCATGTACTGCATGCCGATGGCATCCTGCTGGTAAGCGCTCAAGGCCAGCCAGCTTTCCCAGCCCTGCTCGGCGCGGTGGCCCACACTGGCGCGCGCTTCATGGCGGCGCTGGCTATCGGTATTGACCCGCAACTGCAGGCCGTGCAGCTTGTCGACGCCCTTGGTGATGATATTGACCACGCCGAAGAAGGCATTATTGCCGTATAGGGCGGAGCCGGGGCCGGGGGCATATTCGACCCGGTCTATCAGGTCCACATCAACGAAGAATTCCGGCCCCAGCAGGCCGGCATCATAGATATTTTCGTTGACGCGCATGCCGTCGATCAGGAACAGCAGGCGCGCATTGAAGTCGCCCGGGCGGCCCAGCCCGCGCGCGCCTATGTAGGAGAACTCGCCGTCATCGGCCACATACAGGCCGGGCATGGCACGCAGGATGTCGGCCATATTGCGCAAGCCCTGGCGGGCGATCTCCACATCCGTCACCACATAGGTTACCGACGGCGCCTGTGCAGCGCTGCGGGCGAAGCGCGAGGAAGTCGATTCTTCGATATCGCGCGTCACTTCGCTGGGCGCCTGCCGCAGCAGCTCCTCCAGCGTGGGTGGATCCTGCGCGGTCTGCTGCGCCTGTGCCGGCAGCAGTGCCAACGCCGGCAGCAAGCCGGCTACCACAGCACCTAGCTTAGGCCATGCCATGCTGTGGTCTCCGGTAGGTATTCTTGCCGGCCCGCTTGGCTGCATACATGGCATGGTCGGAAGCGTTCAGCAGCGCGGTTGCCTCGCTCGCATCGATTGGCGCAAAGGCCAGCCCCACGGTGGCGCCGATAGGCATGACAGCCCCGTTGATGGTCATGGTGACGCGCACCGCATCGATCAGACGCTGGGCCAGTTGTTCGGCCACGGCTTCATCGGGCAGTTCCGGCAGGATCAGGGCAAACTCGTCGCCCCCGAGGCGGCACAGCACATCGCGCGAACGCACGGCCGCTGACATGCGGCGCGACACTTCGCACAGCACTTCGTCGCCGACCTCGTGGCCATACTGGTCGTTGACCTTCTTGAAGTTATCGAGATCGATGAACATCAGCGCCATCAGCTCGCCATGGTCGATACACAAGGTCAGGTGGCGCTGCAGCTCGCCCTGAAAGTACAGGCGGTTGGGCAGGCCCGTCAAGGCATCCTTGTGCGCCAGCCGCTGGAATTTCTGGCCCGCCTCGTGTTCCTGCTCCAGTTGGTGGCGCAGGTCGGCCTGCCAGATTTCTATACGCTTGAGCATTTCGTTAAAGCGTTCGCTCAAGCGCCCCACTTCATCACGCCGGTAGATGGTGGCACGCTTGCTGTAGTCGCGCTGCTGGGCGATATGCTCGGCCAGATGCGACAGCTCCACCAGCGGACGCAAGGCACTGCGCTGTACCAGCACCAGCCCGCGCCAGGCCACCAATATCATGATCACCATCAGCGCTATCGCCACTGTACTTAACAGCAGCACCGACAGATGCAGGCTGGCCAGGCTTTCGCGCAGTACCAGCACCCCTACCAGTTCATCCTTGAGGCGCACGGGCGCCCATACTTCCAGCGCACTCCAGCCTACCGAACTCTGGATGCCGGTGCGTGCCAGCCCGGCCGGTGCCTGCGCGTGCAGGGGCGCAGCCTGATGGTCGGCCTGCCAGTGGGCGAACACCGTGCCATCGGGCAGTTGCACCTGTACCTGCAGCAGATCGCTACGGCGCGAGAACGCCTCCAGTTCAACCTGGGCAGCAATCCGGTCGGCAAATACCAGCATGGGGGAAACGCTATTGGCCAGCAGGCGCGCACTGAGTTCGGCGCTATGCAACTGGCGCTCGCGCGCCACATACCACGTCGCCGTAGCCAGCAGCAGAAAGGTCAGCAGCATGGTCATGCTGAGCAGACGCAGATTCAAACGGGTCAGACGCTTGACCAGCGAATCGGCAGGTGGCAGCACGGCAGCATTAACTAGGTTCATGGGCGCTTGCAACGGACTAGGTGCGCAGCAGTGGCGCAGCCGGGGAAATCGTTTTTTCCGTGAGGAATCTTCTTTCCGGAATTGTAAGCGCAATACGGGGAAAAGTCGCGGTTAAGCGGCGTCAGCGTGGCGGCGCCGCCACCCCGCTATCAGGAAGCCAGTTGCAACGTGCGGCGCGCCGCCTGACGCTGCAAAACCTGCGGCTGGCGCTCAACCGCCTGGCTACGCTGGGACGAGATATTCACCAGCTTGAACTGGTTGACCAACTGGCCCAGATGCAGCGCATGGTCGCGCATATCGGCAGCCACGGCAGCAGCTTGCTCCGTCACGGCCGCATTCTGCTGAGTGATTTCATCGAGGTGCATCACGGCTTCGTTGACCTGCTCGATGCCGCCGTGCTGGTCACTGCTGGCCAGGCTGATGTCGGCCACGTGAGTATGCACTTCCGCCACCGAGCTGACGATGGTCTGCATGATACGGCCCGCATCGGCCACCGACTGGCTGCCGCTGGCCACGGCCTGCGACGAGGCTTCGATCACGCCCTTGATTTCCTTGGCCGCAGCGGCCGAACGCTGAGCCAGCGTACGCACTTCGGAAGCCACCACGGCAAAGCCGCGCCCCTGCTCGCCGGCGCGGGCCGCTTCGACTGCAGCATTCAGCGCCAATATATTGGTCTGGAAGGCGATGCCGTCGATCACGCTGATGATTTCCGTGATGCGGCGCGAACCGGCCGTAATCTCTTCCATATTGGCCACTACCTTGCGCACCACTTCGCCGCCTTTGGCTGCCACATCAGCCGCCGTGTCGACCAGCACATTGGCCTTGTTGGCGTGTTCGGCGTTATCGCGCACGGCCTGGGTCAGTTCTTCCATCGAAGCGGCCGTCTGCTCGAGCGAACTGGCCTGGGCTTCCGTGCGGGCCGATAATTCCTGATTGCCTTCGGCCATTTCCACCGCGCCGCGGCTGACGACATCGCTCGATTCCTTGATCTGGCCGATCAGCAGTTTGACGTTAATCTGCAGAATGCGCAGAGCCTGCAACGCATCTTTGGCTTCCTTGCAGCCACGCGCATCGATATGGCGCGTCAGATCGCCATCGCTCATCTGTTCAATATCGTGGCGGATCTGGCTCAGCGGCTCGACCGCGCTGTTATACGCCACCCCCCACAGCAGACCGATCATCAGTACCGACAGCAAGGCGCTGCAACTGGCCCACATCATCATGCCCTGGGCAATGAACAGTGCCGTGGCCAGTGCCACGCAGATCGCCACACTGCCTACAGCGGCCAGTCGGCTGCTCAGGCTGCTGATACGGCGCAGGCTGAATTTGCTCTTGTGGCGGGCTGGCACGACTTGGCCGTGGCGCACATGGATATGGGTAGCGCCTTCGCGCAGCAGTTTGTAGGCCGCTTCCGCTGCCTTGACTTTTTCACGGCTAGGTTTGATCCGGATCGAGGTATAGCCTATGACGCGGCCATGTTCCACCACGGGGGCGGCATTCGCCTCTACCCAGTAGTGATCGCCATTCTTGCTGCGATTTTTAACCACGCCGTTCCAGGCTTTGCCGCCCTGCAGGCAGTGCCACATATCGGCAAAGGCGGCCGCCGGCATATCGGGGTGGCGCAGGATGTTCTGCGGTGCGCCCATCAGCTCCTGCTCGGTGTAGCCGCTGATTCTGACGAAGTCCTGATTGACGTAGGTGATATTCCCTTTCAAATCAGTCTTGGAGACGATGGTTTCTTCGTCTTTAAGCACGTATTCGACGTTGGTAACTGGTCCGTTATTGCGCATGGCATTCCCCGAAAATCAAAACGCGGCACGTCTCGTGAACATCCCGCAATATTTGTAAAGTGCAAATATTCTGGCGCGTTGAATCGGGCAGACCTAGCCAAGGAAACAGCACAAGCGGGTATAGGGCTTGCATTTATGGCAGGCAACTAATTGTTGCTGGATGGAACTTTAACACCACAAATTTGATGAAGCAACTCTAAATTTAATAAATTTGATTAATTAGAGAAAACTTGATCATGGGGCTTCTCAAAGCAGCAGAAGTCATGTAGGAAATGCCCAACAACTGCCGCATGCTGGCCGCGCGTGCTATCCTAGCGCCGCCTCACCCCTTATCCAACCTATCTTAAAGCTTTTGTTCGCCCATGCACATCACCCTCTACGGCATTCCGAACTGCGACACTGTCAAGAAAGCCCGCACCTGGCTTGCAGAACGCCACCCTGAAACCGTGTTTCACGACTTTAAAAAACAGGGTTTGAACGCCGAAACCGTTGCTACCTGGATACAGCAAGTCCCGCGTGACGTGTTAATTAATAAGAAAGGTTTGACCTGGCGCAACTTATCCGACCAGCGCAAGGCGGCCATCGTCGATGATGCCAGCGCCATCGCACTGATGCTCGAGCAGCCATCCGTGATCAAACGCCCTGTGCTGGACAAGGATGGCCAGATCTGCGTGGGCTACTCTGCCGACCAGTACCAACAAATCTTTTCCGCCTGAACCATGACCATGACTCCTTCCCGCACCCTGGCCCTGACTGAAAAACTGATTGCGCTGTCCTCTGTGACGCCCGACGATCAGGGTTGCCAGAAACATCTGATCAGCCTGCTCGAGCCGCTAGGCTTCGTCTGCGAAACCATAGAATCCAACGGTGTGACCAATCTGTGGGCACGCAAGGGCACGACGGCGCCGCTGCTGGTGTTTGCCGGCCATACCGACGTGGTACCTACGGGCCCGGTCGAACAATGGCGCTCCGAACCGTTCAACCCTACCCACCGCGATGGCAAGCTGTATGGCCGTGGTGCGGCCGACATGAAAACCTCCATCGCCGGCATGGTGGTGGCCTGCGAAGAATTCATCGCCGCCCATCCCGAGCACCGCGGTTCGATCGGCTTCCTGATCACCAGCGATGAAGAAGGTCCAGCCACGGACGGCACGGTAATCGTGTGTAATATGCTCAAGGAACGGGGCGAAGTGCTGGATTACTGCATCGTCGGCGAACCCACCTCGGACGAGACGCTGGGCGACATGATCAAGAATGGCCGTCGTGGTTCGCTCTCGGGCAAACTCACCATCAAAGGTGTGCAGGGCCACATCGCCTACCCGCAACTGGCGCGCAATCCCATCCATCTGGCGGCACCGGCACTGGCCGAACTGGTGGCCGAGCGCTGGGACGAGGGCAATGAATACTACCTGCCTACCTCGTGGCAGATGTCCAACATCAATGCCGGCACGGGCGCCAACAATGTGATTCCGGGCGAGATGGTGATCGACTTTAACTTCCGCTTCTCCACTGCCAGCACGCACGAAGAGTTGAAACGCCGCGTCCACGCCATCCTCGACAAGCACGGCCTGCACTACGACCTGAAATGGGCCTTGAGCGGCCTGCCTTTCCTGACGCCGCGCGGCACGCTGAGCGATGCACTGTCGGCTGCCATCCGCAGCGAAACGGGCGTCGAGACGGAACTGTCGACCACGGGCGGCACCTCCGATGGCCGCTTTATCGCGCAGATCTGCCCTCAGGTGATAGAATTCGGGCCTCCCAATGCCAGTATCCACAAGATCGACGAACATATCGAACTGCGTTTCGTCGATCCGCTGAAGAATATCTACCGCCGCACGCTGGAAAACCTGCTGGCCTGATCTGCCGCTGCGCGGCGTGCGCGACCTGTTGACCGTTATAACTAGAGAGCCATGAATACCACTCCATTCACCACGCCGCGCGACCTGCTGCGCTATGCCGTCTCCCGCTTCAATGCTGCCGGCCTGTTTTTCGGCCATGGCAGCACGGAGGCTTTCGATGAAGCGGCCTACCTGATCCTGCATACGCTCAAGCTGCCGCTGGACCGGCTCGAGCCCTTCCTCGACGCCAAGCTGCTGGCCGAAGAAATCGCCGCCGTGCTGGCCGTGATCGACCGCCGTACCAACGAGCGCGTGCCGGCCGCCTACATCACCAACGAAGCATGGCTGGGCAGCTACCGCTTCTATGTGGACGAGCGCACCATCGTGCCGCGCTCCTTCATCGCCGAGCTGATTCCGCAATACTTCGCCCCATGGGTGACGGAACCGGAAAACGTGCGCAACGTGCTGGAACTGTGCACGGGTTCCGGCTGCCTGGCCATCATGCTGGCCGACGCCTTCCCTGATGCCGAAGTGGATGCCGTGGATATTTCGGCCGATGCGCTGGAAGTGGCCAAGAAAAACGTCGCCACCTATGAACTGCAGGACCGCCTGACGCTGATCCAGTCCGACCTGTACACCAATGTGCCGGCCAAAAAATATGACCTGATCATCACCAATCCGCCGTATGTGAATTCGGCCTCGATGAGCAAGCTGCCGATGGAATACCGCGCCGAGCCGGAACTGGCGCTCGATGGCGGCAAGGACGGCATGGATCTGGTGCGCAAGATCGTCGCCGGTGCAGCCGAACGCCTGACCGACGACGGCCTGTTGATCGTCGAAATCGGCAACGAGCGCGATTTCGCCGAAGCCGCCTTCGGTGAACTGGGCCTGACCTGGCTCACCACCAGCAATGGCGACGACATGGTGTTCCTGCTCACCGCCGACCAGCTCAAGCTGTAACCCGTCGCGCCGCCACACGCTACCCGCTGCCACCCTAGCCCCGATAAGAAGAACCACCGATGATCCGTTTTATCCAAGTAAGCCTGATGCGCGGCGTGAAGCCGCTGCTGGAACAGGTCGATGTCACTCTCAACCCCGGCGACAAGATCGGCCTGATCGGCGCTAACGGCGCCGGCAAATCCAGCCTGTTCGCCATGATGCGCGGCGAGCTGCATCCGGATCAGGGCGAGATCGACTTCCCGGCCAAATGGCGCGTCGCTTACGTGGCACAGGAAACCCCGCCACTGGAACGCGCGGCACTCGATTACGCCATCGATGGCGACGTCAATCTGCGCAAGCTGGAAGCGGAACTGGCGCGACTGGAAGCAGAACCCGAGTCGAGCGAAAACGGCATCGCCATGGGCGAAATCTATAGCGCGCTGGCCGACGCCGACGCTTACACAGTGCAATCGCGCGGCGAACAGCTGCTGCTGGGTCTGGGCTTCACGCTGGACCAGATGAAGCAGCCTGTCTCGAGCTTCTCGGGTGGCTGGCGTATGCGTCTGAATCTGGCGCAGGCGCTGATGTGTCCTTCCGACCTGCTGCTGCTCGATGAACCGACCAACCACCTGGATCTGGACGCCATCATCTGGCTGGAAGACTGGCTGAAACGCTATACGGGCACGCTCTTGATCATCTCGCACGATCGCGACTTCCTCGACGAAATCGTCAACGTCATCGTGCATATCGACGAGCGCAAACTGAAGCGCTACTCGGGCAACTACTCCTCGTTCGAACGCCAGCGTGCCGCCCAGATGATACTGGCCGCCGGTGCCATGGAAAAGCAGCAGCGCAAACGCGCCCACCTCGAATCCTTCATCAACCGCTTCAAGGCCAAGGCTTCCAAAGCCCGCCAAGCCCAGAGCCGTATGAAGGCGCTGGCCAAGATGGAAGAACTGGCGCCGCTGCGCGCCGCTGCCGAATTCTCGTTCGAATTCCGCGAGCCGCTCAACGCACCGAACCCACTGCTGGTGATGGAAGACGTGGATGCCGGCTACCGCAGCGAAAACGAGAAGACGGGCGAGATCACCAGCAAGACCATCGTCAACCACATCAACTTCTCGCTGCAGATCGGCCAGCGCATCGGCCTGCTCGGTGTGAACGGTGCCGGTAAATCGACGCTGATCAAGACCATCGCCGGCGAACTGGCACCGCTGACCGGTACGGCCACCGTGGGCAAAGGCCTCAACATCGGCTACTTCGCCCAGCATCAGGTGGAAATGCTGCGCCATGACGAATCGCCGCTGTGGCATCTGGCCAAGATCGCACCGACCGTGCGCGAACAGGAACTGCGCAACTTCCTCGGCGGTTTCAACTTCCCCGGCACCATGGTGACCAGCCCGATCGCACCGTTCTCGGGCGGCGAGAAAGCCCGTCTGGCGCTGGCCCTGATCGTGTGGCAACGCCCTAACCTGCTGCTGCTCGATGAACCGACCAACCACCTGGATCTGGAAACCCGCGAAGCGCTGACAGAAGCGCTGGCCCAATTCGAAGGCACGCTGGTGGTAGTCTCGCACGATAGACACCTGCTGCGCGCCACCACCGACCAGTTCATCATCGTTGCCGACGGCAAGCTGCAACCGTTCGACGGCGACCTCGATGACTACAAGGACTGGATGATGCAGACCAAGCTGGGTAAAGGCACGGATGTGCTGCCCGCTGCGGGCAAAGCCAACCAGACTGATTATCCGGTGACGTCGCCCGTCGCTGCTGCGCCCGCGCCTGCGCCGGCAGCCGCAGTGGCAGCCAGCGCTGCTGCCGCGCCAGCCACCACCTTCCAGACCAAGGAACAGAAGCGGCAAGCGGCAGAAGACCGTCAGCGCCTGTCGGCCCAGCGCAAACCGCTGGAGCAGAAACTGAAGAAAGTCGACGAGCAGATGGCCAAGCGCAGCACGCAGAAAAGCCAGATCGAAGCGCAACTCGCCGAGCCGGACATCTACGACGCGGCCAACAAGCCACGCCTGATCAAGCTGCTGGCCGAACAGACCGACGTCACGCGCGAACTGGGCGAGCTGGAATCCGAATGGCTGTCGCTGCACGAGCAACTGGAAGCGCTGGCCTAAAGTAGCCGCCACTGCGGCCGGCAGTGCCGGCCGGTGCTCACGCTGCCTGCCGCACGCCGACCGGCGCTTTGCGCACCGACATCAGCTTCTCGATATCGACCACGATCAGGCGGCGGCCATCCACCTCGCCACGTCCCAGCAGGTAGTCGACACTGGCCGCCCCCGCGATGGGCTGCACCTGCTCCAGCGACAGCGTCACCACATCGGTAATGCCATCCACCACGATGCCCACCACGGCATCCGACAGCTGCAGGATGATCACGTCCGTGCGCGGATCATGCTGCGGCGGACGGGGACCGAACGCCACGCGCATATCCACGATGGGCATGATGACGCCGTGCGACACCGCCACACCGGCCACAATTTCGCCGGCCGAAGCAAAGCGCTCCAGTGCCTGCAAGGGGCGCAGCTCCCTGACCTTGGCAAAATCGAGCGCGTAATCAAGCCCGCCTAAGCGGAATACCAGATACTGGCCAGCGCCGGCGGCAGCGCCCTGAGTGTGCATAGTCAAACCAGACATGATCATCCTTTCGTCCACGAAGCGGGATAACAAGCATGTCTCATCCTAGCCTCGGCAAGCCCGGAAAGCGTTGAGCAGCGTCAACTTTTGCCAGTCCCCGCCCTGCCCGCTGCTACAATCCTTGCATGAAACCTGACCAGCCACTCATGCCGCCCGACCAGCCACTACGGGGCATACGCGTGCTCGATCTGACCCGTTTGCTGCCCGGTCCCGTCGCCACCATGCATCTGGCCGACATGGGTGCAGAAGTCATCAAGATCGAAGACCCCGGCGCCGGCGACTATGCACGCAGCATGGGTCCGGTACGCAATCAGGTGTCGCAGTTCTTCGTGGCCGTCAACCGCGGCAAGCAGCTGCTGCGGCTGGACCTGAAAGATGCAGCCCAGCGTGCACAATTGCTGGCCATGGTGGAACAGGCGGACGTGCTGGTGGAGAGCTTCCGGCCCGGCGTCATGGACAAGCTGGGGCTGGGCTGGCGCGTGCTGAAACAGCGCAATCCGCGCCTCGTCATGTGCGCCATTTCCGGCTACGGCCAGCAAGGCCCGTTGGCGCAACAGGCCGGCCACGATATCAACTACATCGGCTATGCCGGCATGCTGGCGCAGAACTGCGCCAGCGATGGCGTGCCGGTGCTGCCCAATCTGCAGATCGGCGATCTGCTGGGCGGAGCGCAGGCTGCGCTGCAGGGCATACTGGCGGCACTGGTGGCCGTCAAGATGGGCGGTGCCGGAAGGCTGGTGGATATTTCGATGACGGCCACGGTGATGGCGCATAACATCATGCCGCTGGTGGCCGTGAACAATGGCGCGCCAGCCGGCGCCGGCGCCGATCTGCTGACCGGCGGTGTGCCCTGCTACAGCGTGTACCGCACGGCCGACGGACGCTACATGGCAGTGGGCGCACTGGAACTGAAATTCTGGCAGACCTGCTGCGACGTGCTGCAGCGGCCCGACCTCAAGCAGCGCCACTGGCAGCTAGGCCAGCAGGTAGGCGGTGCCGATGCCATGGCCGTCAAGGCCGAACTGATTGAGCTGTTCGCCCGCCGCACGCTGGCCGAGTGGAGCGCCAGCTTTGCTGCCGCCGATTGCTGTGTCACGCCCGTGCTGAGCACCGAGGAAGCCTTGCAGCACCCGCTATTCGCCACGCTGGTCAGCCAGCGCGAGCATCCGAGCGAAGGCCTGTACTGGAGCGTAGGCCAGCCCGTGCAATTCCACGGCTAGCGGGCACAGTGCCGCTCAGGCGTCCGGTTCCAGCGGCGGGGTCCAGTCCAGCGGGCCATGGCTGCCGGAGAACACCACCTGCATGCCGGGCACGGTGGTACGCACCTTGGCCTTCAAGTCTTTGGCGGGCCTGTCGTAGGGCGGATTACCATCGGGTGCGAAGCTCATGGTCCGCAGCAGCACATCACCCGTCAACTGCTCCACCTTGCAGTGCGAACCGCGCATGATGGTCAGCTTCTGCCGCTCGATCAGATTGACTTCTTCCTGCGCCTGTTCGTGCTGTACTTCGGCCGCCTTCAGCAGCAGCGACAGCTTGGAGATGGCACGCAGCGAAGGCCCCACATTGGCCGCCATCTTGTGGAATAACTGTTCCTGATCGGGCGTCAGCACTACTTCGCGCTTGCGCACGCGCGTGGCCAGCGACAGGTAGGTGCGCACTTCCGCCTGCCCGGACAGTGCTTCGATTTCATTGCGCCGTATGCGCGCCTCATGCGCCGTCTGCTGCACGCGCGGCTGCAGTTCCATGATCTTCTTGTTGAACTTGGACAGATCGGGTACCAGTGTGTACAGCAGCATTTCGTGCTGGCGGCGCGGGCCTGCGCTCTGGATCTCGATCTTGCGCGCGCCGATGGCGCAGCCTTCGGCCACCTTGATGTGTACTTCCTCGGCCAGAATTTCGCAGTTGCTGGCTTCGTCGATGTACACCTTGGAGCCGGAAATGATGCAGCTTTCAGCCCGCGTCAGATGCACTTCACCCTTGCGGGTCTGCAGCACGGCGCCGGATGCGACGCCGCGTACCAGAATATCGCCTTCCAGATTGATGGTGGTGCCGCCCATCAGATTGCGGCTCAGCGTAATGGTGCCGCCGCGCGAACTGATATTGCCGAACACGTCGCCATGGATGGTGATATTGCCGCCATCGACCACGCGCTGTTCCTGCACGTCGCCGAATTCCTCGTACTCGCCCGTCAGTTGCAGATTGCCCGTGGTGCGTGCGCTCACGCCCTCGCGGCTGATGATCTTGGGCCCGATCGACAGGCGCTTGGTGGATGCGTCGATGCTGAGGAAGCCTTCCACGGCCGATACCAGAAACTCGCCATCGCGGCTGTTCTCGATCACCGTGCCTTCGCCCGCTATATCGCTCAGTTCCAGATCGCGCGGCACCGGCGGCTCCAGCACAATGCCGGACAATTCATAACCGCGCGCGCCCATCACGCGCGGCACCTTGCGCAGCAGGCGGACATTGGCCTTGACCTGCGGGAAGCGGTTCTGGAAAGCCTGCAGATCGAGCTTGCCATCTTTTTTCTCGCGCGGCGCATCGCTGCGGTGGATATCCTGCGACACTTCCTCGATCGTCGCGTCACGTCCCGGCGCCGCGGCCAGCCGGCGTGCCACCACGATGCGGGCTACGCGGCCGTAGGAAATCACATCGCGTATGGCTGGCGCATCGATGCCGAAGCGTACGCCCTTGACCCACATATCGGAAACGAACTCGTCGAAATTCAGCCGCGCCGGCTGGGCCGGCATATCGGGGATCTCGAAAAATACGGGCTCGAAGAAGTATTCGGCTTCACCGTTGATCAGCTTGACGGCCTTGTACAGCGTGCGGCGGGTGGGATGAAACGGTTCTATGCTGGCCGCAAAGCGGATCATGGGCTGGCTGGCCAGATTGGCCGGCAAATCCGGTCCGCAGTTGTACAGCAGCTTGATCAGAATCGCATAATCAAGGCCGGCGAAGTAGGAGCTGCTGAGGAAAACCTGACTTACCGCAGAAAGGCAGGAACGTGGCGAGGCCTCCCGCGCAAAGAAGATACCGTCGGGACGCTTGATGATTGCTGCAGGCAGATCACCCTCTACCGCCTGTCCTGGCGCCTGAGCCTCATCCGACACAATGTTCCTCACAAAACGGGGCAATTCCCGAAACTAGATTAGCATGAACGCTAGAAATTTGGCAGTGCATCGCTAGCTGGCTATCGTAGGGGCGCGCGGGTCCAGATGCCAGTCCAGCGCGCCGGCGCTGTCGCAGAACAGCATGCGGCCCGCGCCGCCATTGCGCAGGCGCAGCTTGAGGTCCTTGGCCGGCTGCTGGATCAGCGCCGTGCTGGTGCTCTGGAATGGCATGGTACGCACCATGGTTTCGCCGCACACCATGCGCACGCAGCAACGTGCATGGCCGGTGGCAGCGAGCTTTTGCTCGATCACGCGCTGCAGCTTTTCCTGCGTCATCTTGAGCTGGACATGGCCGGGACGCAGCTCATCGCGCAGCGTGGAGATGGCTTGCAATTCGGTTGCCACTGCACCGGCTATCTTGCGCAGCAAATGGCCCTGCTCGGGCGATAGCTGCAGTTCCTGATTGCGCAGCTTCTGCGCCAGCGCCAGATAACGGCGCACATCGGGAATCGCGGCGATCGCATCGATTTTCTGCTGGACTTCGGCATTCGCCTGTTGCAGCGCCGTTTCGCGCTGGCCCAGCTCGCTGATCTCCTGATCGAACTGGCTGACATCGCGCACCAGCACATGCACCAGCATTTCCGTGCGGCGGCGCGGACCGGCACTGTCGATCTCCACATCGCTACCCGCAACGGCGCAGCCTTCGGCCAGCTCGATGCGCACATGGTCGGCAATGATTTCGCAGTTGGACGCATCGGTAATCGTTACGCTGGTGCCGGAAATCACGCAGTTCTCGGCGCGGCCTATGACGATCTGGCCGCTATCCGTATGGATCACCGAACCGGAGGCCACCCCGCTGATGGTGATGTTGCCAGCCGCATTGTGTACTGCGCCGCTGACCAGATTCTGCCCCAGCACCACGGTGCCACCGCGCGAAGTGATATTGCCGTAGACGTTGCCGTGCACGGTGATATCGCTACCAGTGACCTCACGCTGTTCCTGGATATCACCGAATTCCTCATAGGCGCCGGCCAGCTCCAGATTGCCCGTGGTCTTGCCGCTGACGCCGTCGAGGCTGATGATCTTGTCCGTGATGGAGATACGCTTGGACTTGGCATCCACATTCAGGAAGCCCTTGCGGGTCGACACCACATATTCGCCGTCTTCGAACATGCGCGCTTCCGTGCCCTCGCCGGCGAAGAAGCTCAGCGTCAGGTCCTGCGGCGCATCAGGCGCTGTGCGGCGTCCGCCCGTGTCGTAGCCGGGCTGGCCCGGAACGGCCGGTATCTTCTTGAGCAGTTTGACGTTGGCTTCGATCTGCGGGAAACGGTTCTGGAAGCTGCCCAGATCGACCCGGCCATCCGCGCGCTCCTTGGGCGCGTCGCTACGGTGCAGATCGGACGAGACTTCTTCCACGCGCGCATTCTGGCCCGGTTGCGGGTCCAGATCGATGGCCACGGTGATGCGGTCCGACTTGGTGGAAGCAATCGCAGCCGCCACGGCCGCCACTTCGATACCGAACAATATGCCCTTGTTCCACATCTCGGTGACGAATTCGTCCACATTCAGGCGGGTGGGACGCTCGGGTATGATGGTGCCGTCGGACAGCTCCTGGGCCTCCAGATACAGCGTCTCGAAATAGTATTCGGCATAGCCGCGCCCCAGTTTGGGCGGCTTGTACAGGGCGACCCGCTCGGGCGGAATTTCGCCGAGGTCGGTGGCGATGCGCACCAGGTCCTTGCTCGGCATTTCCGGTCCCACGCCGTACAGGGCCTTGATCAGCACCTTGTAATCGAGACCGGAAAAATAGCGGTGCGAGTGGAACACTTCGTTGATCGCGGCCACCAGCGTCAGTTGCGACATCGACATGTCGATGTAGATGCCCTCACTCTGGCGCACCAGACCGACAGGCAAGCCGACGCCCGGAGCGTGAACTTCCTCCTCTGATGTCACTAGAGCAACGTCTTGAACCACCATCTCCCTCCGAACGGCATGCACGCGTTCAGACATTGCGTGCAATTAATTAATCTTACACGCTGCCTAAAAGGAAGGTTGAGTAATTCACATTATGGGAAGCATAATTGTGAACTAATTGCTACATATCAATAATACATTGATAAGTATGCAGCAAGAATGGGGGCGAACGGGGATGAATTAGCGCCGCGGTGGGTTGGCGTAAATGTCCTGCCCCGCCTCATTGATCTGGCGGCGCAGGTCGCGCCTTTCATCGGGCGTCAAACGACCGGCCCGGCGATTCATTTCAGCATTACGGCCCGCTTCCTGCATGGCACGGCGCTGTTCTTCGGCGCGTGCCTCGTAGCTGCGCGGATCGATCTGGCGCATATCACCGCCCCGGCCATCCTGCCCGCGACCGGCCGACATATCGCGCCCGGGACCGCCACGGCCTTCGTCACGGTGCTGGCCTTCGCCCATCTCGGCCGCCTGGGCCAGACCGGCGCACACCATGCCACATGCCAGCAAAGCGCTGACGGAGGATCGCACGCAAAAATATGCGCTGGCTGCCGCGTTCATTTTTTTGTGAGTGATGCCCATCTTGGCGTTCCTAATGACTGAATCTATGTCCCGAGTGTATGCTGGATTACCGGACGCCGTAAGAGCAATTGGGTAAAGTTTGTAACACTTTGTAATGCCTTTAATCAGGCATTTTCGTGGAACGATTATGACGTTACCATAGCAACATGAATATGACAAATCTGGCAGGGACATGACTAGTTTATCGACTGAATCCAGCAACAGCGCCGCCAACCTGAACGGCCATCAGGCCAAGATCATGGTGGTGGACGACGACGTGCGCCTGCGCGATCTGCTGCGCCGCTATCTGACCGAACAGGGTTTCAACGTCTTCACGGCAGAAAATGCCACCGCCATGAACAAGCTCTGGCTGCGCGAGCGCTATGACCTGCTGGTGCTGGACCTGATGCTGCCCGGCGAAGATGGCCTGTCAATCTGCCGCCGCCTGCGCGGTGCGGGCGACCAGACCCCCATCATCATGCTGACCGCCAAGGGTGAAGACGTGGATCGCATCGTCGGGCTGGAAATGGGCGCCGACGACTACCTGCCCAAACCGTTCAACCCGCGCGAACTGGTGGCCCGTATCGGCGCCGTGCTGCGCCGCCGTGGCCCGGACGAGATTCCGGGTGCACCATCGGAAACCCCGCAGTCGTTCGAGTTCGGCCAGTTCGTGCTCGATCTGGGCACGCGTACGCTGAAGAAAAATGGCGAGACAGTGCCGCTGACCACGGGCGAATTCTCCGTGCTCAAGGTATTTGCACGCCACGCGCGCCAGCCGCTGTCGCGCGAGAAGCTGATGGAACTGGCACGCGGACGCGAATACGAAGTGTTCGACCGCAGTCTGGACGTACAGATTTCGCGTCTGCGCAAGCTGATCGAACCTGATCCATCGAGCCCGCTGTACATCCAGACCGTCTGGGGACTCGGCTATGTCTTCATACCGGAGGGTCAGCCGCGCTAAGGCGCGCCCGCGTAATGATGTCCCGTTTCTCGCTCCGGCTGGCTAGCCTGAAAAGTGGCCTGTTCTGGCGCACCTTCTTCCTGCTGGGCGCCCTCACCACACTGAGCATGACGGCCTGGGTCGGCATGATCAGCGTGGTGCAGCACGAACCGCAAGTCCAGCAGATTTCCTCGCAGGTGATCTCGGTGGTCACCATCACCCAGGCCGCCCTGACCCACTCGGCGCCCGAATTGCGGCGCGAGCTGCTGTTCGATCTGGTGGCCAACGAAGGCATACGCGTGTTCACGCTCGAGGATGACGACAAGGTCGAGCCGCCGCCCGCCAATGCCCTGATGCCCGACATCGAAAAACTGGTGCGCGCCAAACTGGGGCCGGACACCCGCTTTTCGTCCAAGGTGAACGGCACGCCCGGTTTCTGGGTCAGCTTCAAGATCGATGACGACGCCTACTGGCTGATGCTGGAACGCGAGCGCATACGCGGCCTGACGGGCATACAGTGGCTGGGCTGGGCCAGCGTGGTATCGGTGGTGTCGCTGATCGGTGCGGCCTTCATCTCCAGCCTGATCAACCTGCCGCTGCGCCGCCTGACGCAGGCCACACGCGCATTTGCGCAAGGCCGGCGGCCGGCGCCGCTGCCGGAAAAAGGACCGGCCGAAATCATGGAAGCCAACCGCAGCTTCAACCAGATGGTGGTGCAACTGCAGCAGGTGGAATCGGACCGCGCCGTGATTCTGGCCGGCATATCGCACGACTTGCGCACGCCACTGGCGCGCATGCAGCTGGAAGTGGAAATGGCCGACCTGTCGAAAGAAGCGCGCGAAGGCATGCAGTCCGACATCGGCCAGATGGACGACATCATTGGCCAGTTCCTCGATTACGCCAAACCGACGGAAGCTTCCAGCTTCACCAACATCGACCTGTCGGCCCTGCTGGAAGAAACCGCGCATGAGGCAGAGCGTCTGCCTGATGTGCGTATCCACACCGAAATCACGGCAGACGCCCACGCCATGGGCAATGCCACCGATCTCAAACGCGTCATCAACAACCTGATCGAAAATGCTCGCCGCTACGGCAAGACGCCGGGCAGCGATGTCACCGAGATCGATATCCGCTGCAGCTTCAAGGGCAGCCATGCAGCGCGCCGCGTCGTGATCGAAGTGCAGGACCACGGTACGGGCGTGCCGGACGAGCAGATCGAGCAATTGCTGAAACCGTTCACGCGTCTCGACGCGGCACGCGGCCAGGCCAACGGTGCCGGCCTCGGTCTGGCCATCGTCGAACGGGTGATCCAGCGCCATGGCGCCGAACTGCAGGTGCGCAACCGCGAAGGCGGCGGCCTGCAGGTCCAGATCAGCATGAAGGCAGTATGACGCAGGCTATCCGTAACGAGTACGCAGGGCCGCGCCGCGTGCTGATGCTATGCCTGTCCGCAATGCTGCTGGCGGCCGCCAGCGCCGACGGCAAAGATGCCGCCAGTCCCTTGCAGCAGCGCGAACCGACCGAGGCAGAGCGCAGCAGTTTCGATGATTACTACCGCCAACTGGCACTGAGCGAGGCACGCGGCGCCCGCCCTGTCGCACCGCTGTTCGCGCCAGCGTTCGAGATTTCGCGCCGCCGTGGCCAGCCATGGCAGGTCATCGCCCGCGTCGACAGCGCACCGCGCCATTCCGCCGTGGACCTGTGCCGCCAGATCCGTTCCAGCTATATCTACGATGCCAGCGCCAAGGCGGACACGCGCTGGCAACCGGCAGCCCAGCCCCCGACCTGGCAGGTCTGGCTGGCCCGTCCCAACACCATCTGCACGGCAGTGGCGCACACGGTACTGATGGAACCCAGCGTGCCGCCCGACGATGTGGTGGCGCTACTGCGCCAGCACGCCGAGCTATTGCAGCGCGCCCGTTTGCTACTGGCCGGGAACTCGCAATGCATACGCCAGCGCGCCCTGCCCTTTACGCTGAGCGCGATCGAACCGGCCGCGGCTGCGGATGGCGCCGCCAAAATGTTTACCCTGGTGTTCGATAGCGACCGCGACACGCGCGTGCGCGTGGCCGTGCGCAAGCACCGCGGCGAATACGCGGCGTGGAATGTCAGCTGCCCCTAGCATCCGGCTCGGCAGCACCATGCTGCGGCACGCTGTCTGCCAGCAGCCGGGTCAGCAGCAATTCCACCGAACCATAGCCGAACAGTGAATCCGTTTCCAGCCCCGGCGTGTCATAGGGCACGGCCTCTTCCCGTTCAGTGCGGCTGGGATCCGCGTCAGCATACGTCACGCGCCACGCACGCTGCAGACCATGGGCGCGGCGCAGGAATTGCGGCATAGGCCAGTCTGCCGCCTGCCAGTGCTGGCTCTGCCCGAGTACCGGCCAGTGGCCGCTAGCGAGCGCCATATCGCCCACGCGCAGAATCCGCAGCGCTTGCTGCGGCGCGAAAAGGTCGAGCTGTTCAACCGTTAGTAGCTGCGGCAGGCGCGGCCCGAACAGATAGGCCAGCATGATCTTGCTGGCCGGCGCCAGCCGCGCCACCATGCCCCAGCAATAAGCACCATCGAGTAGTGGTACAGCAAACCAGCTGCCTTCACGATAGGATGGCTTCATCCCGCCCCTTTCTTTGCACCCGTTGCGGGGCCGTTGCCCCACCTGCATCGAGTGTAATCACAGCGGCCCATATAAGGCGCACGCCAGTTCACGCAGCGCAGAAATTCCCCCGGGGAATTACCCCAAGGAATTACGTGGCATTTCTTTAACATTTGGCCACTGACGTCAAAAATCTGCTGAAAAAGCGGGCAGATCGGCGCAGAATACCAGCGCTTGGTGTAATTTTTATAACTATATAGGGGTAGTAGCATGAAGACTTTCCTGCAATCTCTTTCGGGCGCTGCGCTCGCACTGGCCGTGGCCAGCGCACAGGCCGCCCCTTCCATCAGCAATGCCGGGTTCGAAACAGGCGACTTTAGCGGCTGGACACTCAGCGGCGACCCGGACCACAATCTGGTGGCCACCGATCTGCCCTACGATGGCAGCTACGGCGCCGTCTTCGGCCAGAGCGGCAGCGCCGCCACCCTGAGCCAGACGCTAGCCACCGATGCCGGCCACAACTACATCGTCAGCTTCTGGCTGGCCAATCTCGGGGGCAGCGTGAACAACAACAGCACCATCAATTCCGTTGAAGTGCTGAGCAATGACCACAGCATCTGGCTATTCCAGGACAAAGCCGCCAGCGACTACACCAAATACTCGGTGCAGTTCACGGCCGACAGCGCCAGTACCGTGCTGGCATTCAAGCTGCGTCATGACGAAACCTTCTGGCTGCTCGATAACGTCGCCGTGGTCCCGTCGATTCCCGAACCCGCCAGCTGGCTCATGCTGGGCGCAGGTCTGGGCCTGCTAGCCTTACAGCGCCGCCGTAGCTAACCGCACAGGAGTTCGCCATGTCCGTATCCGTCACCGTGGGCGGCACGCCGCTCGACCGCATCATCAGCCTGGGCAACGCCCCTGTCAGCCAGACCGGTGCTGGCGGCCAGTGGGTCAATGCCTGGTCCTACAGCGGCGTCACTGCCGTACACAAAGCCGATGCAGGCAATGCAGCCGAAGCCTGGAGCGCGCTCAAATATACCGACCTGCTGGCTTCCTCGCTGGCCGGCGGCGATATCTATCGCGGTGATCTGGGTGTCAGCGGCGTGTCCTTGGCTACCAGCAACATCAAGCAGGAAGTCGACGGCCATGAGGTGCTGCGCTTCAATCTGGCCGAGGCCGCCAAGGCCGTAACGCTCAATCTCGCATCCTTCTTTGCCAACGATGAAGGTACTGGTTACGCGGAAGCGCTGCGGCTGCGCCTGCTTGACGCGCAAGGCAATCTGGTGGACGAACGCTACATCACGGCAGACAGCCTGAGCGGCAACCAACTGGTGCAATTCAACAGCGAGCAGAATTTCCGCAGCATCGAACTGAGTGCGGGTGCCCAGCGTGCGGACGGCAGCTTTGCCTATGGTGCCTATAACAATGCCGATGGCAGTTTCGGTACCAGCAGTTTCACCAGCGGCAGCAAACATGGCAGCGATTTCCTGCTGCATGCCATCAGCTTCACGCTGGCCCGGCCCCATGCCGATGCCGATAGCTACACGCTGGACGAAGATGCGCCGCAGCAGAGCTATGCCAGCGTGCTGGCCAATGATCAGGATCCGAATGGCCAATCGCTCACGGCCGTGCTCGAGCAAGGGCCCAGCCATGGCACCTTGATCCTGAACGCGGACGGCAGCTTTGTCTACCAGCCCGATGCCGATTACAACGGCAACGACAGCTTCAGCTACCACGCCAGCAATGGCAAGGACAATTCCGACAGCACCAGCGTCAGCCTGACCATCAAACCCGTCAACGACGCGCCCGTGGCGCTCGCCGATACAGCCAGCACCAATGAAAACACTGTCGTCAGCGGCAATGTCCTCGATGGCAGCAATGGCGGCAAGGATAGCGACAAGGATGGCGATACACTGGTGGTGAGCAATCCCGGCACCTATACCACCACGCTGGGTGCCACGGTAACGCTCAGCAGCAATGGCGCGTTCAGCTACGATCCGCGCGCGGCGCTAGCCTTGCAGGCCCTGAACAGCGGCGAGCATCGCACCGACGGCTTTGATTACACGGTCAGTGACGGCCATGGTGGCAGCAGCACGGCCCATGTTGCGGTGGTGGTCAATGGCGTGACCGACACCCCGCCTACCGGCAACCTGAAGGGCATCATGCCCAACGTCGAGCCGGGCACGAAGCTCACGTATTTTATGCGCATCACCGACGGCGGCACCAGCAATACCTGGTTCAAGCTCGATGACTTCTCCTTCGGCGCCAGCGCCGAAACGAGCTGGGTCAAAGGCAGCGGCGCTTCCGTCGGCAAGCCGCTACCGGAGGCGTTCGAACTGACGCTGGGCAGTGGTGTAGCGCAGTCGGCGTTTACCATGGGCCTGCTGCAGGGCACGCAGCTCGATAGAGTCGAGATCGAAGCCTATGCAGGCGATCCCGCGCGCGGAGCGGTGGTTCAGGAATTCAATTTCAGCAGCGTCTTTGCCACGGCTGTAAAGACCAGCGCCGGCGCCGATGGCAGCACCAGTAATCACCTCAGCTTTGTCTACAAGGCGGTCGATGAAGCACTCACACCGCTGACCCGCGATGGCATACCGAACAAGACACCCTTCCACTTTGCCTGGAATGTCGCCACGATGGACGACGTCCTACCGTCAGGCGGCAGCGTTGATGGCGGCGCCGATGCAGATCTGCACAAACTCGATCCGCAAATCGCCAGCAGCACACCGCTAGACTACTATCTGCATGTCGATGGTATCGACGGCTGGGTACCTTTGACCGGATTCAGCTTCGGCTTCACGGCCGAGACGTCCTACCTCAAAGGCAGCGGCGCTGCCGTCGGCAAAGCCCAGCCGGACAGCGTCCAGCTCGATCTGGGGCAAAGCGCCGCGCTGATCAAACTGATCAACGATCTGCGCAGCGGCACCAATACCAATGTGCAGATCGAGGCCTACGCCCGCAACGGAACTGGCGAACAAGCTGCGCTGGTCGACGAGTACATCTTCAAGGGGGCGTACACCAGCGCCATCGAAAACAGCGAGGCGGCAAACAACAGCGTTGATCTGGTCTACAAATCGTACACCCACGCCCACCGCGGCATCGATCAAACCGGCAAGTTGACGACACCCATGTCGACAGGCTTTGACTTCGCCGAACGCAGAGTCGTGGACGCCCCCAACATGGCAGCGGAAGCACTGACCAAGCCAGCACCTCCCAACGTCGAGCCCGGCACCGAACTCACGTATTTTATGCGCATCACCGACGGCGGCACCAGCAATACCTGGTTCAAGCTCGATGACTTCTCCTTCGGCGCCAGCGCCGAAACGAGCTGGGTCAAAGGCAGCGGCGCTTCCGTCGGCAAGCCGCTACCGGAGGCGTTCGAACTGACGCTGGGCAGTGGTGTAGCGCAGTCGGCGTTTACCATGGGCCTGCTGCAGGGCACGCAGCTCGATAGAGTCGAGATCGAAGCCTATGCAGGCGATCCCGCGCGCGCAGCGGTGGTTCAGGAATTCAATTTCAGCAGCGTCTTTGCCACGGCGGTAAAGACCAGCGCCGGCGCCGATGGCGGCACCAGTAATCACCTCAGCTTTGTCTACAAGGCGGTCGATGAAGCACTCACACCGCTGACCCGCGATGGCATACCGAACAAGACACCCTTCCACTTTGCCTGGAATGTCGCCACGATGGACGACGTCCTACCGTCAGGCGGCAGCGTCGATGGCGGCGCCGATGCAGATCTGCACAAACTCGATCCGCAAATCGCCAGCAGCACACCGCTAGACTACTATCTGCATGTCGATGGTATCGACGGCTGGGTACCTTTGAGCGGATTCAGCTTCGGCTTCACGGCCGAGACGTCCTACCTCAAAGGCAGCGGCGCTGCCGTCGGCAAAGCCGAGCCGGACAGCGTCCAGCTCGATCTGGGGCAAAGCGCCGCGCTGATCAAACTGATCAACGATCTGCGCAGCGGCACCAATGCCAATGTGCAGATCGAGGCCTACGCCCGCAACGGAACTGGCGAACAAGCTGCGCTGGTCGACGAGTACATCTTCAAGGGGGCGTACACCAGCGCCATCGAAAACAGCGATGCGGCAAACAACAGCGTTGATCTGGTCTACAAATCGTACACCCACGCCCACCGCGGCATCGATCAATCCGGCAAGTTGACGACACCCATGTCGACAGGCTTTGACTTCGCCGAACGCAGAGTCGTGGACGCCCCCAACATGGCAGCGGAAGCACTGACCAAGCCAGCACCTCCCAACGTCGAGCCCGGCACCGAACTCACGTATTTTATGCGCATCACCGACGGCGGCACCAGCAATACCTGGTTCAAGCTCGATGACTTCTCCTTCGGCGCCAGCGCCGAAACGAGCTGGGTCAAAGGCAGCGGCGCTTCCGTCGGCAAGCCGCTACCGGAGGCGTTCGAACTGACGCTGGGCAGTGGTGTAGCGCAGTCGGCGTTTACCATGGGCCTGCTGCGGGGCACGCAGCTCGATAGAGTCGAGATCGAAGCCTATGCAGGCGATCCCGCGCGCGGAGCGGTGGTTCAGGAATTCAATTTCAGCAGCGTCTTTGCCACGGCTGTAAAGACCAGCGCCGGCGCCGATGGCAGCACCAGTAATCACCTCAGCTTTGTCTACAAGGCGGTCGATGAAGCTCTCACACCGCTGACCCGCGATGGCATACCGAACAAGACACCCTTCCACTTTGTCTGGAATGTCGCCGAAATGAACGACGTCCTGCCGTCAGGCGGCAGCGTCGATGGCGGCGCCGATGCAGATCTGCACAAACTCGATCCGCAAATCGCCAGCAGTACACCGCTATACTATTACATGCATGTCGATGGTATCGACGGCTGGGTACCTTTGAGCGGATTCAGCTTCGGCTTCACGGCCGAGACGTCCTACCTCAAAGGCAGCGGCGCTGCCGTCGGCAAAGCCCAGCCGGACAGCGTCCAGCTCGATCTGGGGCAAAGCGCCGCGCTGATCAAACTGATCAACGATCTGCGCAGCGGCACCGGTACCAATGTGCAGATCGAGGCCTATACCCTGGTCCCGTCTCGCGAAAAGCCTGTGCTGGTTGACGAGTATTTCTTCAATGCGGCCTTTACCAGCGCCATCGAAAACAGCGAGGCAGCAAATAATAGTGTCGATCTGGTCTACAAGTCGTTCACCCATGCCCACCGTGGTATCGACAGCCATGACGCGCTAACCCCGTTCAGCTTGCTAGGCTTTGACATATCCGCCATGAGAACGGTAGGGGTTCCCGATCCCGTGCCCGACGTGTTCGGATAAGCGCAGGCCCGGGCGTCCACACAACAGCCAGTATGTGGGCGCCCGGCCTTCTGTGTTACACTCTCGCTTTCGCTAGGGGTCCTGGGCCATTGTGTCCGGGTGAGAGATACCCTTCGTACCTGATCTGGATAATGCCAGCGAAGGAAAGCGCAAAGTAGTTCTCCCCTCCTTTGATGACTCTCCCGCACGGCATCCAGCCGAACAAGTAGAGAGTCCATATGACCACCACCAAATTTGCCGCCAGCCCGCTCGCCCTCGCGATCGCCCTTGCCTTCCCTGTCAGCGCCTATGCCGATAGCCCCGAACAGAGCATGCCTGAAGTGCTGGTTACGGCCAGCAAGGCCCAGCTCAACCGCGCCAGCGTCGCCGGCTTCAGCGATACGCCGCTGCTGGAAACCCCGGCTAGCGTCAACGTCATCAGCGCCCAGCAGATGCAGGACCTGCAGATCCACTCCACCACCGACGCCGCGCGCTACGACGCCAGCCTGAGCGACGCCTACAACGCGGTCGGCTACTCCGAGCAGTTCTCGATCCGCGGCTTCAAGCTCGATAACGCCACCAGCTACCGCAAGGACGGCATGGCGATACCGGGCGAAAACCAGATCCCGCTGGAGAACAAGGAACGCATCGAAGTGCTGAAAGGCCTGTCCGGCCTGCAGGCCGGCGTGTCCGCACCGGGCGGCATGATCAACTATGTGACCAAGCGCCCGACCGAACAGACGCTGCGCACTGTGATACTGGAAGAGCGCGAACGCGGCAACCTGTACGGCACGGTCGATCTGGGTGGCCGCTTTGACGACGCGCGCTTCGGCTACCGCGTCAATCTGGCCGCCGAACGCCTGCGCTCCTACATCAAGGGCGCCGATGGCAACCGCAAATTCGCTGCGGCCGCATTCGACTTCAAGATCTCGCCGCAAGCCCTGCTGCAGATCGATGGCGACATCCAGAAGAAAGCCCAGGTCACCGCACCGGGCTTCCAGCTACTCAACAACACCACCCTGCCCGTGGTCGCGGCCGACACCATGCTGAATAACCAGCCATGGAGCCGTCCGGTGGAAACCACCAGCAGCAATCTGGGCGCCCGCTTTGCCTACAGCTTCTCGCCAGAGTGGAACGCCAGCATCAGCGCCAACCAGCACCAGTTCAAGCGTGACGACTACACCGCCTTCCCTTACGGCTGCGGCGCACAAGGCCTGTATCCTGGCTATTGCGGCAATGGCGATTTCGACGTGTACGACTACAAGAGTCTGGGCGAGAAAAAATCCCCGTTCGGCGTGCAGGCGCTGCTGCAAGGCCGCTTCGTCAGCGCCGGCATCAACCACGCTGTGACGTTCGGCGCTTCGCTGGCACGTAACAGCGAAAAATGGGGCGACTATCTGTACACCCAGGCCGGCAAGGACGGCACGGCCTACAGCAACATCTACCACCCTATCGTGGTCGCTCCGGCGCAAGGTAGCAGCGGCCCCGTCTCGGAACGCCGCCACACGCTGGACCGCGCCGTGTTCGCGCAGGATGTGGCAAGCCTGACCGAGCAGCTCAAACTGCACGCGGGTGCACGCTATGTGCAGATCAAGCGTGACGAATACGTGGGGGCCGACGACAACGGCGTGGCACTGCAATATGCCCATACCGACACCGGCTACTGGCTGCCGAATGTCGCGCTGGTGTACGCGCTGCGCAGCAATGTGTCGGTGTATGGCTCGCTGGCACAAGGTCTGGAATACGGCGGCGTCGCACCGCTGGGCACTATCAATCAGGGCCGCGCACTGGCACCGAACAAATCCAAACAGGTGGAAGTGGGCGTGAAAGCCGACGTGCATCCTGACCTGAACGCCACGCTGGCACTGTTCCAGATCCGCAAAGGTCTGGAATACACCTCGGCCCAGAATGAATATGTGCGCAATGGCGAAGCGCAGAACCGCGGTCTGGAAATGGCGCTGCATGGCCGCGTCAGCCGTGCACTGAGCGTGGGCGCCAGCGCCACTGCGCTCAACACCCAGCAGCACGATACGGGCGTGGCCAGCCTCGATGGCAAGCGCGTAACCAACGTGGCGGCTTTCAAATCCAGCGTGTTTGCCGACTACGCCGTGCCGCAAGTCGCCGGCCTGTCGCTGAGCGCCAACTGGCAGTACTCAGGCAAGAAAGCCTTCGATAGCGAGAACAAGGTGTTCGTGCCGTCCTACCACGTGCTCAATCTGGGCGGTGCCTATGCCACCCGCGTGGGCAACACGCCAGTCACGCTGCGCGCCAGTGTCGACAACGCGCTGGACAAGTTCTACTGGCGCGATGTCACGCCCGATCTGGGCGGCTACCTGATGCCGGGCGCCAGCCGCACGCTGCGCGTGTCGGCCCAGTTCGACCTGTAAAACAGGACCGGCACGCGCAGCGTTACATTTTTCGCTGCGCGTGCCAAATCGCGTACTATTCGTCACTTCATAGATGCTGCGCTACTTGAGAAAGTCGTTGGCCGGGATCGCCCGACACTAGCAGATAAGGGATTGCACGGGCTGCCAGTTCGTCCAGCAGCATGCGGTTGATGGTCACGCTGACCTCGGGGCATTCGCGCATCAGCCCATCGGCCACCCATGGAATATCGGCCGCCGTGACCAGCGTCAGATCGTAATCCTGCTGGTGGCTGGCCGCCAGCGCAGCCAGCGATGCATCTTCGCCGCCGAAATAGTAACGGCTGTAGATCAGCGTCATCAGCGGCGTGGTGTCGCAAAAAAGATATTTGTGGGCGCGGCCAGCGGCCAGCTCCTCGCGTGCACGCTGGGTGCTGGCGATGTGGAACTGGTCTTCCGAGCGCGGCACCCTGCCCTGCACATCGACGAACTCGCGCAGGTATTCCGGCACCCACACGGTCTGGTAACGCTGGGCCAGCGCTGCCGACAGCGTGGATTTGCCGGAGGATGCTGCGCCCAGGATGGCAATGCGCAGCGGCGTGGCCGCCCTCATTCCAGCGCCATGCGGCCACTGGCCGGTACGTCGCCGCGCCATGCGCGCAGACCCAGCACCGCCATGCCGACAAACACGGCATACAGTATCGCCGTCAGCACCAGATGCTTGTGCAGATACAGCGCCACATACAGCACATCGACGATGATCCACACATGCCAGTTCTCGATCTTCTTGCGCGACAGCAGTAACTGGCCTACCAGACTGCCGGCCGTCAAGAAGCCGTCGGAATTCGGTACATCGGTATCGGTGTACGACTTGAGGAACCACGCCAGTACGGCAAAGCCACCCAGCCATGCTGCCGCAGCGATGTAGCGCCCGCGCGTGCTCAGCTCCGTCACTGGCAGCCGTTCATGGCTATCGTCGCCATGCAGCCACTGATACCAGCCATAGATCGAGACGCTGATAAACACTAGCTGCAGCCCCATGTCACCATACAGGCGCGAACCGAAGAACACCAGCCCGTAGGTGGCCGAAGAGATGATGGCAAACAGCCAGCCCCAGTGGGACTGGCGGATGTTGAACCACACCGTGGCCACGGACAGCAGGAAGGACAGCAGCTCCAGCGGGGTCGTCGCCAGTCCCGCCAGTTTCCATGGCGTGTAGGCGACTCCCAGCAGAACAGCAAGTTGCTCCATCACTTTTTGGCCGGATATTTGATGGTCATTTCCTTGAGCACGTTGTCAGCGTGATCGACTTCACTCATCACCCACAGCATATAGCGGATATCCATGTGGATGGCGCGCGTGATGGCCGTGTCGAAGTACCAGTCCTTGGTAATCGATTCATAGGTCGAATCGAAGTTCAGGCCCACCAGTTCGCCCTTGCGGTTCATCACCGCCGAACCGGAATTGCCGCCCGTAGTATCGGCACTGGTCAGGAAATCGACCGGCACGGTGCCCAGCACAGCATCCTTGAACTGACCGTAGCGCTTGGCCTTGATGGCATCGAGCAGCTTCTGCGGCGCGTTGAACGGATCCTTACCCGTGTGCTTCTCGACGATGCCTTCCACCGTAGTGAACGGGCCTTTGGTGATGCCGTCTTTCGGCGAGTATGGCGATACCGTGCCATAGGTCACGCGCAGGGTCGAATTCGCGTCAGGGTAAACTGGCTTGCCTTGCGATTTCTTCCACGCGATCACGGCCTGCATGTATTGCGGGATCACGCGTTCCAGATTGCCATCGAGCTCCTTGCGGCGCTCTTTGAGCGACTGGGTTACGCCATCAAGCTTGATCGCCAGTTGAACGAAAGCGTCGTCCGCAGCGCTGATGGCGGCAGCATCCTTGCCCACCCATGCCAGACGCTTGGCGGTGTCGCCCAGTTCCGTGCGGGTGTACAGGGCTGGCACGGCATCGACCGCCGGCAGCAGGCTGTCCAGATCCGTCACGTGCATGGACTTCGGCAGCTTGGCATAGCGCTGCAGGGCCGCCGCAAAGCGGGCCTGATCCACGCTGGCCACAAACGACTGTTCCAGACGGTTCAGACGGGCCTTGATGAAGCTCAGGTCACGCTGCTGGTAGCCCGATTCGCGTTCGCCATCCGGCTTGGCGCTTTCGCGTGCCAGACGGTTGAGCGTAATGGCGCTCTTCAGCAGGTCCGAAGTGGTGGCCACGCTGTAGCCGAATTCTTCGTCGCTCAGGGCCAGATCGGCCGCGATCACGCTATCGAGTTCGGCCAGCAGGGTCTTCGACACGTTAGGCTGTTTGCCATACCATGCGCGGAACTCGGCATCCTGCACATCCTTGATGGCAGCGATGTCCTTGCGTGCGAAGCCGTCCAGCAGACCCTGGGTCTTCTTCATCACGTTGTTCATGCTCTTGTCGACGCTGGCGTAGCGTACGGCAGCGGCAGCATTGCCTTTGGTGGCGGCAGCAATCACGTCCAGATCGGCCTGTATCTCGGCCACACGGGCCGGATAGGCGGCGTCACGCGCTGCACGGATTTCCGACGGTAGCTTGTAGCGGCTGGTGCGGCCCGGATAACCGGCCAGCAGCACCGGATCACCATTCTTCAGGCCTGCCGCCGACACCACCAGAAAATCTTTCGAGTGATACGGCACGTTGTCCGGCGACGGATCAGCCGGACGGCCATCCTTGCCCACATAGGCGCGCAGGAAGGAGTAATCGCCGCCCTGACGTGGCCATTCATAGTTGTCGATATCACCACCGAAATTGCCGATCATGTCGGCCGGCGCGTACACCAGACGCACGTCGCGGATCATCATCTGGCGGATACGGTAGTACTCAAGGCCACGGTGGAAGGCCGGCACCGAGCAGCGATAGAACTTATCGCTTTCGCATTCGGCGATCAGGGCCTTGATGGCTTTATCCACGGCTTCGTGCCGCTGCTTGCCCGACATGCCGGGCTTGACGTCCTTCAGCACGCGCTCGGTCACGTTTTCTACTTTATCGGTCACATACACCAGCGTGTTCGGACCGCCCGGCAGTTCTTCTGCACGGGTCTTGGCTAAAAAGCCATCAACGATGTAATTGTGTTCGGGCGTCGCATTGCGCTGGATGGCGCCATAAGCGCAGTGGTGGTTAGTCACCACCAGACCGGCGTCGGACACGAACGAAGCCGAGCAGCCGCCCAGCGAAACGATGGCGCTCATAGGGTGCTTGGACAGATCGGCCAGTTTTTCGGCCGGAATCGTGATGCCGACGCGCTTCAATTCGGATTTCAACTGTGGCAGTTGGTAGGGTTGCCACTGGCCTTCGTCGGCCTGTGCCGCAAATGCGCTTAGCAGTGCAGCGGGTAATAGCAGATGTTTTAACAAGATTTATACCCCGGTTTAAGTTCTGGCGGGAGTATATTCCTTCTTGCGCCGAATGAGTGGTCTTTTTAAGCCCGCAAAGCCTGATTTCTAGCCGCTTTGCGGCCAGAAATTCGCCCTCCGGCCTATGGCGCCGGCACGTGCCAGCCGCCGCCTAGCGACTGGATCAGCGCGATGGCAGTCGTCTGGCGGTCGGCCTGCGCCTGCACCAGCGCACGGCGCGCCGTCAGCGCCGTATTCTGCGCCGTCACCACCTCGCTGTAGCTGACCTGCCCCGCGCGGTAGCGGTTCAGCATCTGCGCTTCCACCTGATCTGCCGCAGCCGATGCCGCCTTGCGCAAATCCTGCTGCTGCGCCAGCACACGGGTGGCGGCCAACTGGTTCTCCACATCGGCAAACGCCGCCAGCACGCTCTGGCGATACTGGGCAATGGCGGCATCACGCTGGGCTTCGGCACCGGCCACCCGTGCCTTGGTCGCGCCGGCATCGAACAGCGTCTGCGCCGCCGACAGGCCGAGCGACCACAGATTGTTGGACGCATTGAACAGCCCCGCCGAACTGGCTGCCGCATAGCCATAACTACCGGTCAGATTGAGCGACGGGAAGTAGGCACTGCGGGCGATGCCGATCTGCGCATTGGCCGCCGCCACGCGTCGCTCGGCGGCGGCGATATCAGGGCGGCGCTGCAGCAGTGTGGATGGCACACCGGCCGGCACATCGGGCACCACCACTTTCCATTCGGCCGCTGGCAGGCTGAAATCGCTGGCGGCCTTGCCCAGTAAAACGGCGATCGCATGTTCCAGTGTGGCGCGCTGGCGCGTCAGTGTCAGTTGGTCGATACGGGCATTGGCCAGCTGGGTCTCAGCCTGCAGCAGATCGGAACGTGCGGCCAGCCCTGCGTCGAAGCGGTTTTTGGTAATCTGCAGAACGCGCGCATAGCCTTCCACCGTGGCGTCCAGCAGCGCTTTCTGGGCATCGGTCTGGCGCAGCGAGAAATAGTTGGTGGCCAGTTCGCCTTGCGACGACAATCGCGCTGCCGCCAGTTCGGCGGCGCTGATCTGCAAACTGGCCTGCGCATTGTCTACGCCGGCACCGAGCTTGCCCCAGATATCGGGCTCCCAGCTAGCGCCTATGCTGGCGCGGTACTGATTGGCCGTCGGGGTCTTGTCGCCACCGCCCGAGCGCGTATCGCTGGCCGTCAGGCTCACGCTGGGGAACAGGCTGGCGCGCTGCTGCTGCACCAGCGCCCTCGCCTGCGCATAGTTGGCCGCCGCTGCGGCCACGTTCTGGTTGGATACCTCGATGCTGGCAGCCAGCTGGTCCAGCACGGGATCAGCGAAGAGCTGCCACCATGGGCCGCGTTCCAGCATATCGGCCGGTACCGCTTCGGTCCAGCCGGCAGCAGTCTTTTCCGCGGTACTGGCGGCTTCCTTGTAGGCTGCCGGTTGCGGCGTACTGGCCGTGTGGTAGACCGGCGTCACAGCGCAGCCGCTGGCCAGCAAGGCTGCCAGCACGGCCAGCGCCATTGAAGTTAAACGGAGAGTAGTAGTGTGTAGGCTCATGGTGTGCTCGGCGCCGCATCATGCACGCGGCTCAGGTGTTGTTCGGATGGGCTGCGGCGGCGCAGCTTGTCCATCAGCAGATAGACCACAGGTGTGGTCAGCAGCGTCAGGATCTGGCTCGCAATCAGGCCGCCGATAATTGCCACGCCCAGCGGCTGACGCAATTCGGAACCTTCGCCAAAGCCTATGGCCAGCGGCAGCGCGCCCAGTGCGGCCGCCAGTGTGGTCATCAGGATAGGACGGAAGCGCAGCAGACAGGCTTCCCGTACGGCTTCACGCGGCATCAGCCCGCGCGAACGCTCGGCTTCCAGTGCAAAATCGATAATCAGAATGGCGTTCTTCTTGACGATGCCGATCAGCAGGAAAATGCCGATCAGCGAAATCGTCGAGAACTCCATCTTGAAGATCAGCAGCGCCAGCACGGCCCCCACACCGGCCGAGGGCAAGGTGGTCAGCACGGTGACTGGGTGCACCAGACTTTCGTACAGTATGCCCAGCACAATGTAGATCACCACCACGGCGGCGAGAATCAGCAGCGGCAGCGACTTGTTGCTGTCCTGCGCTGCCTTGGCCGAGCCCTGGAAGCTGCCGCGTACATTGGTCGGCATGCCGATTTCCGCTTCCGCATCCTTGATCTGTGCGGCCGCATCGGACAGGCTCTTGCCCGGCTGCAGATTGAAAGCTATCGTGGTCGCCAGCTCGCCATCCTGATGGTTGATGGCCGTCGCCGTCGAACCTTCAGCAAACGTGGCGACGGCCGAAAGCGGCACCATGGTCGTGGCCTTGGTGCTCAGCGCAGAACCGGACGAAGCATCCTTGACGGCCGGTGCCGCCACATTGGCCGGTGTGGTGCTGGCCGTGGTGGTAGTCTTGCCGCCGGCACTGGTGGTCACCGTCTGCGCCACCGGCGCACCGTTAGGATTGCTGGCACTTGGCGCAGGCAGCCCTTTGGACGGCACATACACATCCTTCAGCGCTTCCGGGCTACGGGCATATTCACGCGGCACTTCCATGATGACGTGATACTGGTTCAGTTCACTGTAGATGGTAGCTACCTGCCGCTGGCCGAAGCTGTTGTACAGCGCATTATCGATATCCTTGGCCGACAGGCCCAGACGCGAAGCGCTGGCCTTGTCGATGGTGACGAAAGTCTCCACCCCGTTTTCCGCCTGATCGGTATCCACATCCGTCAGTGCAGGCTGGGTTTTCATGGCCTCGGCCAGACGGCTAGCCCACTTCTTCAGGTCAGCCTGATTGTCGCTCTTCAGCGTGTACTGGAAATTGGCATTGGCCTGCCGTCCGCCAGCGCGCAAATCCTGCACGGGACTGAGGAACAGGCTCACGCCCGTCACCTTGGCCAGCTTGGGCCGCAGGCGGGCAATCACGGCCTGCCCTGCCACAGTGCGCTGGCTGGCCGGTTTCAGGTTGATGAACATGAAGCCGCCGCCGGCGCGCCGCCCCCCCGTAAAGCCCACCACCGTGGCCACGTCGGGATCATCCTTGATGATGTTGACCAGTTGCTTGAGCTTACCCTGCATGGCCTGGAACGAAATGCTCTGGTCGGCGCGGATGCCGCCGCTGATCTGTCCCGTATCCTGCTGCGGGAAACCACCTTTGGGGATGGCAGCGAACAGGTAGAAATTCAGCCCGATCACGAACACCAGACTAAGCATCACCAGCCAGACGCTGGACAGCGCCCAGTCCAGACTGTGCTCGTAACCCTTCAGGATGGCGTTAAAACCCCGCTCGAAGAAGCGCGCTATCGGTCCCGGCGCAGCATGGGTCTGGCCCGGCTTGAGCAGCCATGCGCACATCATCGGCGTGGTAGTCAGCGACACCACCAGCGAAATCATCACGGCCGCCGACAAGGTGATGGCAAACTCCTTGAACAGCGCGCCGAACTGGCCACCCATGAACAGCAGCGGGATGAATACGGCGATCAGCGACAGGCTGATGGACAGCACCGTAAAGCCCACTTCGCGTGCACCCAGCAGCGCTGCCTTGAAGCGGTCCATGCCTGCCTCGATATGGCGCGTGGTATTTTCCAGCACCACGATCGCATCATCGACCACAAAACCGGTCGCCACGGTCAGCGCCATCAGCGACAGATTATTCAGGCTAAAGCCCAGCAGATACATCACGCCGAAAGTACCGAGCAGGGACACCACGGTGGCGACGGCCGGCACGACGGTGGCGCGCAGGCTGCGCAGGAACACGCTCACCACGAACACCACCAGCAGCACCGAGATCACCAGCGTGATTTCGATCTCATGCAGCGAGGAGCGGATCGAATTGGTGCTGTCCGATGCCACTTCGATTTTCACATCGGATGGCAGTTGCGCCTGCAGCAGCGGCAATTGCGCACGCACGCTATCGACGGTCTCGATCACATTCGCCCCCGCCTGCGAACGCAAAATCACCACGATCGCCGGCTGGCCGTTGAACAGGCCCAGATTGTTCTGGTCCTCTACCCCGTCCACCACCTGTGCCACATCCTGCAGGCGGATCGCCGTGTCATTGCGCCAGCCCACTACCAGATTGCGGTAGTCGGCCGCACTGCGGCCACCCGTGGCGTGGGCCGATTCCGTATAAATCTGCAAACGGCGGCCATTGCCCTGCAGCGCGCCACGCGGACGATTGGCATTGGTAGCCTGTATCGCCGCCCGCACGTCTTCCATAGCCAGGCCGTAACGGTTGAGCGCATACGGATTGAGTTCCACCCGCACGGCAGGCAGCGAACTGCCGCCCAGTTCCACGTCGCCTACGCCCGTTACCTGCGACAGGCGCTGCAGCACCGTATTCGACACGGCGTCGAATATCTGGCCCGGCGTCTTGGTCTTGGAGGTCAGGGCCAGAATCATCACCGGCATGCCGGAGGTATTCGCCTTGCGGTAAGTAGGATTGCTGCGCAAGGTGGCCGGCAGATCGACGCGGCTGGCGTTGATCGCCGCCTGCACTTCACGCGCTACCGCATCCACGTTGCGGTTCAAATCGAACTGCAGCGTCACGCTGGACGAACCCGTATTCGATTGCGACGTCATTTCGTTGACGCCGGCAATCACGCCCAGATGGCGCTCGAGCGGGGTCGATACGCTCGATGCCATGGTGGCAGGACTGGCGCCGGGCAGATTGGCATTCACCGAAATCACGGGGAAGTCCACCTGCGGCAGCGGCGCCACGGGCAGCACGAAGAACGCGCCTATGCCCGCCAGCGCCAGCCCGCAGGTCAGCAGGACGGTGGCGATGGGCCGTTTGACGAAGGGCGACGACAGGTTCACGAGGCACCGCCTTCAGGCAAAGCCGCCTTGCCGCGGCCGAAGCGGCGCGCCAGGCTGTCGAAGCCCAGATAGATCACCGGCGTGGTGAACAGCGTGAGTAACTGGCTGACGATCAGGCCACCGAAGATGGCCAGGCCCAGTGGGCGGCGCAGTTCGGCGCCCTCGCCCCAGCCCAGCATCAGCGGCACGGCTGCGAACAGCGCGGCCAGTGTGGTCATCAGAATCGGCCGGAAGCGCAGCAGCGCCGCCTGATGGATGGCTGCGCGCGGCGCCTTGCCTTCTTCGCGCTCGGCCTCGATGGCGAAGTCGATCATCATGATGGCGTTCTTCTTGACGATACCGATCAGCAGGATGATGCCGATGATGCCGATCACACCCAGATCCTGTCCGCTGACCAGCAGCGCCAGCAAGGCGCCCACACCGGCCGAAGGCAGCGTCGAAAGTATGGTCAGCGGGTGGATATAGCTTTCGTACAGCACGCCCAGCACGATGTACACGCACACCACTGCCGCCAGTATCAGCCATAGCTGGTTGGACAGCGATGCCTGATAGGCGCCGGAAGCACCGAGGAAGGTCAGCGTGACAGACGGCGGGAAGCCGATTTCACGCGCCGCCTGACGAATGCTGTCGACTGCCGTGCCGAGCGAAACGCCGGCTGCCGTATCGAAGCCCAGCGTGGTGGCCGGATACTGCGCCACGTGCGTGACCTGCAGCGGCGCAGCACGTTCGCTGATGCTGGCCACGGCCGATAGCGGCGTGGCCTTGCCGGAACCCGTGCGGACCTGCAGATTGCCCAGATCGGACGGCGTGGCAATATCATCGCGCCGTGCTTCAAGAATCACGCGGTACTGGTTGGTCTCCGTGAAAATGGTGGAAACGATGCGCTGCCCGAAGGCGCTGTACAGCGCATCGTCAATCGAAGCTGCCGTGATCGACATGCGCGAAGCACTGTCACGGTCCACCGTCACATAGGCTGCATTGGCGCTGGCACCGACGTCGGACACCACATTGCGCAGTTCCGCCTTGGTGCGCATCTGCTCCGCCAGTTTGGTCGCCCACTCGTTCACAGTGGCGTTGTCGGCCCCTTCCACCGATACGCGGAACTGGGTCGGCCCCGTTTCCGCATCGATGGTCAGATCCTGTGTCGGCTGCAGGTACAGCGTCAGGCCCGGTATCTGCGCCACGCGCTGGCGCAGCCTGTCCATGGTCTGCTGCTGGCTGCCGCTGCGTTCGTGCTTCAGATTGATCAGCATACTCCCCGTATGCAGCATGGTGTTATTCGCCGCATCCACACCGACCACGGAGCTGAGCGTCCCCACGTCCGGATCTTCCAGTATCAGTTTGGCAGCCTGCTGCTGCAACTCGGCCATGCGGGCATAGGAAACCGCCTTGCCCGTTTCCAGCCGTGCCTGCAACTGGCCCGTGTCCTGCGTGGGGAACAGCCCTTTGGGGATCAGCACATACAGCAGTACTGTCAGCATCAGCGTGCCCAGTGCCACCAGCAGGGTCAGGCCGCTGTGGTCCAGCACCCACACCAGCGCGCGGTCGTAATGGGCGATCACATCGTCGAAGAACTGCTGGAAACGCAGCGCAAAGCGGTTGGGCTTTTCTTCGGCATGGCTCTTCAGCCAGCGTGCCGACATCATCGGCACCAGCGTCAGCGACACCACGGCCGAGATCAGGATGGTGATGGCCAGCGAAATGGCGAACTCGCGGAACAGACGCCCCACCACATCGCCCATGAACAGCAGCGGTATCAGCACGGCGATCAGCGACACGGTCAGCGAAATGATGGTGAAGCCTATCTGCGCAGCGCCCTTGAGCGCCGCCGCCATCGGTTTCTCGCCTTCTTCGATGTAGCGCGAGATATTCTCGATCATCACGATAGCGTCATCCACCACAAAGCCGGTGGCGATGGTCAGTGCCATCAGCGACAGATTGTTCAGGCTATACCCGAGCAGATACATGATGCCGCAGGTGCCGATCAGCGAAATCGGCACGGACAGGCTGGCAATCACGGTAGCGCGCAGGCTGTGCAGGAAGGCGAAAATCACCAGCACCACGAGCACCACGGCCAGCAGCAGTTCCAGTTCCACGTGTTCCACTGACGCGCGTATGCCGGTGGTGCGGTCACTCAGCACATCCACCTTCATGGCCGCTGGCAGGCCGGCCTGCAGTTCCGGCAGGCGCGCCTTGATGGCATCCACCGTCGCGATCACATTGGCGCCGGGCTGGCGCTGCACATTCAGGATGATGGCCTGCTGCAGACCATGAGCATTACCGGACCACGCCCCCAGCTCCACGTTCTCCGCGCTATCCTTCACCGTCGCCACGTCGGTCAGACGCACGGGCGCACCGTTCTTGTAGGCGAGGATCAGTTCCTTGTAATCCCTGGCTGTCACTAGCTGGTCGTTGGCATTGATGCTATAGGCGCGGGTGGGGCCATCGAAGCTGCCTTTGGCACCGTTGGCATTGGCTGCCGTGATTGCCGTGCGCAGCGTATCCAGACCCAGGCCATACGATGCCAGCGCGTTGGTATCAGCCTGTATGCGCACGGCCGGACGCTGGCCGCCGCTCAGGGTTACCAGCCCAACGCCCGACACCTGCGAAATTTTCAGCGCCAGACGGGTATTCACCACGTTCTGCACTTCCGTCAGCGGCATGGTGTCCGACGTAATCGCCAGCGTCAGCACAGGTGCATCAGCCGGATTAACCTTGGCATATACGGGCGGCGCCGGCAGATCGGTCGGCAGCAGCGAGGCCGCCGCATTGATGGCAGCCTGCACTTCCTGCTCGGCCACGTCCAGCGTCTGGCCCAGACCGAACTGCAGGGTGACGATGGAGACGCCGGCAGCACTGGTAGAACTCATGCGCTGCAGGCCCGCCATCTGGCCAAACTGGCGTTCCAGTGGCGCCGTGACGGTCTGCCCCATCACTTCCGGGCTACCGCCCGGATACAGCGTCTGTACCTGTATGGTGGGGAAGTCCACCTGCGGCAGCGCCGACAGCGGCAGGAACTTGAAGCCGACAAAGCCTGCCAGTACGATAGCCAGCATCAGTAGCGAAGTCGCTACCGGTCGTTTGATAAAGGGGGCGGACGGGCTCATTATTGTGCTGCGCCCTGATCTTTGCGGTGACGGCGCTCACCCTGCCCCGAAGCTGCTTCGGCACCTGCCGCTGGTTGACCCGATGCGGCTGCGGAGGCAGCAGCACTGCCAGCAGCCGATGCATGGCCACCGGCGCCGCCGCGCTGGCCGCCGCCGGCACCGGGCAGCGTGACCTTGGCGCCTTCCTTGAGACGGTCCGCCCCTTCCGTAATCACCTGTTCGCCCACCTGCAGGCCGCTGGCGATCTGCACCTTCTCGGCAGTAGCATGGCCACGCGTAACCGGTCGCACGGTCACGGTTTTGTCAGCCTTGAGCACATACACGAAATCGCCATTCGCACCATGGCGCACAGCCGTCACCGGCACCATCACGGCCCCCTTGATGGTGCGCATTTCCAGCCGCAAGTTGACGAACTGGCTGGGGAACAGCGCCGACTTGGCATTGGCAAAGCGCGCCTTGGCTTTGACGGTACCCGTCTGCACATCCACCTGATTATCCATGGCCGAGAACTTGCCGCTTTCAAGCACGCTGGTGCGGGTACGGTCGAGCGCCACCGCCGTCAGGCTGGCACCACCATTCACCTGCTGCATCAGCGTCGGCACGTTGTCCTGCGGCACCGAGAATTCCACATCGATAGGCGACAACTGGGTAATCACGGCGATGCCGCCCGCGTCGCTCGCGCCTACCAGATTGCCCACATCAACCACGCGCAGACCCACCCGCCCTGTAATCGGCGCGACCACCTTGGTGTAGCCCAGATTCAGCTTGGCCGTGCCTTCCTGTGCGCGGTCCGTCATCACCGTGCCTTCCAGTTGCTTGACCAGTGCAGCCTGCGTATCCACGTCCTGCCGCGCGATCGAATCCTGTCCCAACAGGGTGCGGTAGCGCTCCAGCGTCAGCCTGGCATTTTCCAGCTGCGCCTCATCGCGCTGCCGCTGGCCGGAAGCCTGCAGCAAAGCCATCTCGAACTGGCGCGCATCGATCTGCGCCAGCACCTGCCCGGCTTTCACCATCTGGCCTTCCTTGAACAGCACCTGCTGCAAGATGCCCGACACCTGCGGCCGCACGGTGGTGGTGGCCGCTGCCGTCACGGTGCCGAGCGCTTCCAGCGTCACGGGCAGATCGGCCTTTTCCGCCGTGGCTACGCCTACCGTGGTGACGGAACCACGCCGCCCGCCAGGGCCACCGGGCCCGCCCGCAGCGCCAGGACCGGCTGGTGCCGCAGCACCTGCAGCACTGGGGGCGCCAGCAGGACTGG
The DNA here is from genome assembly GCF_009720775.1 of Pseudoduganella danionis. GTDB lineage: Bacteria > Pseudomonadota > Gammaproteobacteria > Burkholderiales > Burkholderiaceae_D > Rugamonas > Rugamonas danionis. The sequence goes on along the minus strand of NZ_WNKW01000003.1, from coordinate 184,393 downwards.
CGGCCGGCTGGTGCGTCAGATACCACGCCAGTCCGCCCAGCCCTGCCATCGCAGCAACGGCAATGACGCTGCCCAGCAGGCGCGAACGGCGCGCTGGGGTTTCCTGAATCACGGTCTTGTTCTGGGTATCCATTGATGTCCTTAATTGGCGTGCATAGCCATGGCAAAGCCGCCATGACGATCGATGCGAGGACTCTAGCACAGCAAAAATCAGCTGTGTGCCAGCAAGGCCCTGCCGATACAAACTCGCTACAAATCAAGGACTTTGCTCACAATTTACTACGTGTGCTTTACATATCTTTACCATTGCGACATGCCCTATACACATGGCTGGCGCACACTGATCTCGTCGTTTCCCGATTATCCAAATGAGGAGAGAACATGAGTATTTTTAACCGCCAGACCCTTGCCGCCTTCCTGCTGGGGACTACCCTGACCGTCGGTCTGGGCGCTTACGCTGTCGAACGCCATATGGGCGGCCACGGGCCAGCCATGGCTGCCGGCGACCACATGGAGCGCATGCTCAAGCACCTGTATGTAGAAGTCGATGCCACCGATGCGCAGAAAGCCAAGATCGAGCCGCTGATGAAAGCCGCCATGGACGATCTCAAGCCTATGCACGAGCAGCTATTCCAGATCCACAAGCAGGTCACCAGCCTGCTGGCCGCGCCAACCATCAACCGCGCGGAGCTGGAGAAAACCCGCGCCAGTGGCATCGCCCTGGCCGACCAGGCATCGATCCGTGTGGTCAAACTGCTGGCCGACATCGGCGACAATCTGACGCCTACCCAGCGCCAGAAACTGGCCGAGCGCCTCAACCACATGCACGAGCGTCGTCACCACGGCGGCTAAGCCCCGCCGGCCTTGCGTCCCTACTGCCTCCAGCCTGAGGCTTGTACGGGGCGCAAGGCAAACGTAGAATGAAACGCATGAATACTGCCGACCATATCCTGCTGGTTGAAGACGATCCCCGCCTCGCCGAGATGCTCACCGAGTATCTGGCGCAGGCGGCGTTTCGCGTGACCCATGCCGCCAATGGACGGGCAGCCCTGAACGCCATGCTGACCGGCGACGTGGATGCCGTGATACTGGACCTGATGCTACCCGATATGGACGGGCTGGAAGTATGCCGCCAGCTACGCACCAGTTCCGACGTACCTGTGCTGATGCTGACCGCGCGCGGCGACGCCATCGACCGCATCATCGGGCTGGAACTGGGTGCCGACGACTATCTGCCCAAACCGTTTGAACCGCGCGAACTGCTGGCGCGCCTGCGTGCCATCCTGCGCCGCCGCAGCGAACACCGCCACCAGCCCGGTCTGCCGCCGCCTAGCGACGCCGAGCTGCTGCGCTTTGGCCGGCTCGAAATCGATCCGGCTGCCCACGCTGCCCGCATAGGCGGCCAGCCGTGCGAACTGACCGCCTACCAGTTCGATCTGCTGCTGGTGCTGGCCCAGCACGCGGGCCGCGTACTATCGCGCGACAGCCTGATGGAGCTACTCAAGGGCGAGCCGCTGGAAGCCTTCGACCGTTCTATCGATGTCCACATGTCGCGCATCCGCGCGGCCGTCGAGGATGACCCGAAAAAGCCGCGCCGCATCATTACCGTGCGCGGTGCCGGCTACCTGTTCGCCAAGGTGCAGGACTGATGGCCGCGCCGCACGGTAACGCACGCTGGCACTGGGGCCTGCCACGCCTGTACATCCGCTTCTATGTCACGCTGCTGGTGACACTGGTGATATTCGCGCTGGCCGTGATGCTGGTATGGCACCGCAGCGGCGGACCGCTGGAACGCTCCAACAGCACGCTGGCGCAGGTCATGCAAAATGCGCTGGCCAGTGCCGATGCACCACCCGTGCAGCAACAGGCCGCGCTCGAGCACATGGCGGCCGGCCTGCATGCGAACCTGACGCTGTATGGGCGTGACTGGCAGTTGCTGGCCGCCGTGGGCGAACCGATACCACCGCACCGCTGGCGCCAGCGCGATTTGCGCGGCCCGCCACCGGAATCGTTTATGCGCCTGCCGGACGGGCGGCGCCTGCTATCGAGCGTACCGCTAGGTTTCACGCGCCCCAAAGCCATGCTGCACAATGCCCTGCTGCTGGTGGCACTGGGCATAGGCGTGGCTGCCTTCCCGCTGGTGCGCCACCTGACCAAACGGCTGGAGCGCCTGCAGCAAGGCGTGGAGTCGCTCGGTGCTGGTAATCTGACGGCGCGGGTGGCGGTAGAAGGCAAGGATGAAGTGGCTCAACTGGCGCGCAGCTTCAACCGCGCGGCCGACCAGATCGAACAACTGGTGGGCGCCCACAAGACCCTGCTGGCGAATGCCTCGCACGAACTGCGCACGCCGCTGGCGCGCATCCGGCTGGCGCTGGAACTGATGCAGGACGACGTCGACCCGAAAAGGCGGGCCGGACTCGAACAGGATATCCGTGAACTCAACGCGCTGCTGGACGAAATCCTGCTGGCCAGCCGGCTCGATGCCGTCAATGCGGAAGTGAGCATGGAAGAAATCGATCTGCTGGCACTGGCAGCGGAAGAATGCGCCCACTACGATGAAGCAGAGCTGGATGGCGTGAGTGCCGTGCTGAATGGCGATGCGCGCCTGCTGCGCCGCCTGCTGCGCAATCTGCTGGAAAACGCACGCCGCCATGGTGCGCCCCCTACCCGGCTAAACTTGCGCTGCGCCGACGGACTAGCTCTGCTGACAGTTTCCGACGGTGGCGCCGGTGTGCCCGTCTCCGAAGCGGAACGCGTGTTCGAGCCTTTCTACCGCCGCCACGGCACGCGCGACAATCAGGGCGCCGGTCTGGGACTGGCGCTGGTGCGGCAGATCGCCCGCCGCCATGGTGGCGAAGCGCGCTGCACGCGTCTCGACGATGGCCGCAGCGGCTTCCTGATTACGCTGCCGTTAAAGGCGGCCTGACGCCCCGCTTGGCGCCGCAGCGCCAGCCGCTGCAGCACACTGCAGCGCGGCACCGGCCTTCATCGCATCAAGGCGATTCGCACAGGCAGTGCGTCACCGCCGTGAAGGGCTTGCGCGCGGCCGTCAGCTCGGCCAGCCAGCCCAGATCCTGCGCTATCCCGTTGGCCGCCGTCACTGGCAGACCGGTGCTCAGGGTCACGCTCTGCTTCCACTGCACACCCAGCGTCTGAGCGACCGATTGCGCCACCGCCTGTGCGGCCGAGCCACCCAGCAGGCCGATAATCCGGTCCACCTTACTCACGTCGGGCTCCATATACACCACCCGGTAGTCCTCCAGCTTGGCGCGGCTGGCGGCCGCCTTGAGCGCATCGCCATAAGTGCCGAGGCGGTCCACCAGACCACGCTCCTTGGCCTGTTCACCCGTCCACACGCGGCCCTGTGCCACGCCATCGATTTTTTCCGGCGTGGTCTTGCGAGCTTGGGCGGCACGGCCAATAAAGTCTGCATAGATGTGGTTGATGCTGCCCTGTATCAGCTGGCCAACGCGCGGATCGAGCGGGCGCAGCGGATTGGTGGCATCGCCCAGCCAGGTGGTCGGTTTGCCGGCTGTGTGGATGCCCACTTTATCAATCACCTTTTCCGCCGTCGGCAGAATGGCGAACACGCCGATCGAGCCGGTAATCGTGGTCGGTGCCGCGATTACTTCATCGGCAGCCATGGATATCCAATAACCACCGGAAGCGGCCACGTTACCCATCGAGACTACCACCGGCATGCCGGCTGCACGCGTCAGCTCCAGTTCGCGCCGTATCACTTCCGAAGCAAACGCGCTGCCACCCGGCGAATCGACGCGCAGCACCACGGCCTTGATGCTGTCATCCTCGCGCGCGGCGCGTATCAGCTTGGAGGTCGAATCGCCGCCGATGGAACCGGCACTGGCCGTGCCATCACTGATTTCGCCCTGCGCCACTACCACGCCGATGGCGTCGCCCGTCAGCTTAGGACGGATGCGGGCCAGATATTCGTCGTAGCCGATCTGGCGGAATGTCTTGCCCTTGGCATCAGGCACGCCGCGCTTGACCATCATCTCGCGCACTTCATCCTTGGTCTTCAGGCCGTCCACCAGTTTGGCGGCCAGCGTCACCTTGGCCAGATCGCCCTTCTGCTGTTCGACCAGTGCAGGCAGATCGTTGATGGTCTTCATCACGCTACCCTGTGCCAGCTTGCGCGCCTTTTCCACGTCCGTGGTGTAGGCGTTCCACAGGCCGTTATTCAGATAGGCCTCCGCTTCGGCGGCCGCTTCCGACGGGCCATTGGCGATGAAAGGCTCGGCAAAACTCTTGTAGGTGCCGACCCGCATCAGGTTGACCGTCACGCCCAGCTTATCGAGCGCGTCGCGGTAGTAATTGCGGTAGCGGCCAAAGCCTTCCAGCATCACCATGCCCATAGGGTGCAGATACACTTCCGAAGCATGGGCGGCCAGCAGATACTGGCGCTGGTCGTAGCTGGAACCCCAGGCCACCACCGGCTTGCCGCTGGCTTTGAAGCGGTCCAGCGCAGCGGCGACTTCGCGCAGGATGACCTGACCGCCGCCATCGAGTTCATCGGTCAGCAGCACGGCGCCCGTGATATCGGGGTCTTTGGCTGCTGTCTCCAGCACGCTCAGTACATCGCGTAGCTGCAAAGTCTTGCGGCTATCGGCGCCGCTCACGCTATTCATCAGCGCATCGCGCGCGTTGCCGCTGGTCTGTTCGGCCAGATGGCCTTTCAGGTTCAGCACCAGCGTGGTCTTGGGGCCCGGTGATTTGGGGCCGCCGCCAAACAGGGCAATGGCCAGCGCAACCAGCACCAGCAGGAACAGCAGATTGAGCACAGTGCGGCGGCCCGTATCGAGCGCATTCCAGAACCAGACCAAGCCACTACGCAGCCATGAAAATGGGGACTTACTCATTCAAGCTCCAGTCGATTGCGAAATTAACAAGTACATCATTGTATGCTGTCCTCAGCGCGCCGGGCGGGAAATTAGCCACAGGCCTGCAAATACCAGCAGACCGTTGACGATCAGTAGTTCCAGTCCCATGCGGTAGCTACCGAACAGCGCGGCCTGATTCAGCTCCAGCAGGTAGCACAGCACCGGCCCTGCCAGCGCCACCAGCGGCACGGCATAGTGCGCGCCATGGCGTACCTTGCGTGCCGTCAGCAGGCCGAAGGCAAACAGGCCGAGGATAGGGCCATAGGTATAGCCAGTCAGCTTGAGTATCAAGCCTATCATGCTGGCGTTATCGAGCCAGCGGAATAACAGCACCAGCGCCAGAAACAGCGCACAGAAACCCAGATGCACCCAGTGGCGCTGGTGCCGCTGCTGCGCTTCGCTCAGGTCGCTGCGGCGCTGCCAGCCCAGTATGTCGAGGCAGAAGCTGGCGGTGAGCGCGGTCATGGCACCATCGGCGCTGGGGAACAGGGCCGACACCAGACCGAGGAAGAACAGCAGTTGCAGCGCGGCCGGCATGTGCTGCATCACCACGGCCGGGAACAGCTTGTCGCCCGTGGCAGCCAGGCCCACGCTGGGCGCATACAGGCTAAGCAAGCCGCCGAGGAACATGAACAGCAGCAGCACGCCCGTCAGCACCACGGTCAGCACCAGCATATTTTTCTGCGAGTCGCGCAGCGTGGGCACGGAGATATTCTTCTGCATGATTTCCTGATCCATGCCCGTCATGGCCAGCACGATGAATATCCCGGCAAAAAACTGCTTCCAGAAATAGCCGGGGCTATCGCTATGGTGATTCAGTACGCGCGTATAGCCGCCCGCCTCCAGCGCCTGCCAGCCGGAGACCAGATCGAAGCCGAGCTGGGCCAGCAGCCACCACACGCAGCCAGCCAGCGCCAGCAACATGCCCGCCGTCTGCAGCGTATCGGTCCAGACGATGGTCTTGACCCCGCCTTCGTAGGTGTACAGCAATATCATGCCGAGGATGACCAGTGTGCTGAGCCAGAAAGGCACGCCCAGACTGTCCAGCACCGTCAGTTGCAGGATATTCACCACCAGATACAGCCGCGCCGAAGCACTGAGGGTGCGCGACAGCAGGAAGAAACTGGCTCCGCTCAGGTAGGCCTGATGCCCGAGCCGGACATCGAGATAGTGGTAGATCGAGGTGAGCTTCATGCGGTAGTACAGCGGCAGCAGCCCATAGGCGACCAGCACGTAACCGACCACATAGCCGAGCATCACCTGCAGATAGGCGAAACCATCGCGCCCCACGGCGCCCGGCACGCTGATGAAGGTCACCCCGCTCAGGGTGGTGCCGACCATGCCGAAAGCGACCAGCAGCCAGTGGCTACGCTTGTTCCCGATAAAAAAGCTGTGATTGGTGGCATCGCGCGCCGTGCGGCGTGCCACCAGCAACAGCAACAGGAAATAGGCCGCCAGCAGGCCGAACAGGGAAACCTCAGACATGGAACAGACTTTCACAACGACAAGTGGGCGACAATATACACCGCAATGCTATCCAGCCGCAGTGCAGGCCGCTAAAATGCCGAGGTCAATCCTCGCCCCTTCCGACTATGCAAGCCGAGAAACTAGCCCTGCTGCTGACCCGTGAAATGCCATATGGCAAATACAAAGGACGCGTGCTGGCCGATCTGCCCGGCCACTATCTGGGCTGGTTTGCCCGCGAAGGCTTTCCCAAAGGTGAACTGGGCGGCCTGCTGGCCCTGATGTACGAGCTGGACCACAACAATCTGCGCAGCCTGCTCGATCCGCTGCGCTAGCGTGCCCGCTTGCTGCACATCGTTTTGCTGCCGGAGCCCTCTACATGACTATCCACCCGACCAAGCCGAGCACACGTATGCGCCACTTCCTGCTGCTCGCGGCACTGGCCTTCAGCGCGGTGGCGCACAGCGCCGAAACTCTGCCATTGCAGCAAAGCCACGCCGATTACATCAAAGCTATCAAGGATGTTTCAACCTCGCCGTATTACGTGCAGGTACTGCTCGCCTTCGGCCCCGACCAGACAGCGCGCCCATACTGCGTCAGAGCGCCGTTCCTGCAGGGTGCGCTGGCACGGGAAGTAGGCCAGGAAATTAATCGGGAGACATGGAAGACGGTGCAAAAACTGGCCCTGGAGAATACCGAGCGCGTATTTCTTTTCACCAAAGCTGAAGCGATCAGCAATCTGGCGCTGGACCGATACACTCCGGACGATCTGGACCGCGCCCGCGCCTTGCTGGCGCCCTACTCCGCTGCCGAATTGAAGGAAGCCTTTACCACCCGAACGCTGCGGGAAGCGCGGCGCTTCAACACCGCGGGCTATCAGCGTGACGCTATTGCCTGCGCCCTGCTGGAACGTGGCCTGACGCCACGCTCTGCCGACATCACGGGGGCTATCGGGTTCTATCCGGATTGAATCAATTACTGCAAAAAGTCGGCGACATTAGAGCTAGATCAAACGTGGCGCACCGGAAATGAAAACCCGTGTATAAAGCTTGCATCGCCATGCGTCGGAGCCTGCCATGTCTTCCCTGCCCTATCATTGCGTCTGCTGCATCATTCCATCGCGTATGTTGCGGCAGCTAGCCGAAGCAGCGCATCTGAGCGAAGAGGAACGCGCCTGCCTGCTCGACCAGTGCGAGCTGTCCGCCCATTTGCGCGGCCAGCGCTCCGTCATGCCCACGCTGGCAGCCACCCAGCGCACGGGCGAACAGCGCCGCACCATCTACGATGCACGCCACAAGACCACCCTGCCGGGCCGCGTGGTGCGCACGGAAGGCGGCGCTGCAGCCAAGGATGCCGCTGTGAATCAGGCTTACGACAATGCCGGTATCACCTATGATTTTTTCCACACCGTGTTCCAGCGCAACTCGGTCGATAACAAGGGGCTGCGCCTCGACGCCAGCGTGCACTACCAGCGCAACTTCAACAACGCTTTCTGGAATGGCCAGCAGATGGTTTATGGCGACGGCGATGGCAAACTGTTCCACGGCTTTACCGCGGCCATCGATGTGGTCGCGCATGAGCTTAGCCACGGCGTGACCCAGTACGCCGTGCCGGGCGGGCTGGTGTACGAGGGCCAGAGCGGCGCCCTGAACGAATCGATTTCCGATGTGATGGGTTCGCTAGTCAAGCAGTGGCGGCTGCAGCAGAAAGCCGCCGATGCCGACTGGCTGATAGGCGCCGGCATCATGGCGCCCAGCGTGGGCAAGGCGCTGCGCTCGCTGGCCGATCCCGGCAACCGCACGCTGACCTGGTCGGGCGACGACCAACCGAAAAACATGGCAGACTATATTCAGGACGGCGATGTGCACAGCAATTCAGGCATCCCCAACCACGCGTTCTATGCCACGGCACTGGCGCTGCAAGGCCATGCATGGGAGAAGGCCGGGCCCATCTGGTACAAAGCGCTGGGTTTGCTGACACCTAACGCCAGCTTTGCCGACATGGCACGCGCCACCGCGCAGGCAGCCGTGCTACTGTATGGCAGCGACACGGCCGAACAGTATGCCGTGCAGCGCGCCTGGCAACTGGTGGGCGTGCAACTGGAGTCGTCCTAGAGCGGAACGTATAACCCGCCCGGAATTTTTGTAATGGCGAGCAATCGCGATCGGAGCCCGCATCATGACACGGCTGATCTTACGCTGCACTGGCGGTTTCACCGGCCCGGCCGGCGCACAGACGCGCAGCGTTGATCTGACGCTGCTGGCGCCCGCTCAGGCGCACCGGCTAGCCCAGTTGCTCGATGCCAGCCAGTTCTTCAATCTGCCCGAACAACTACGCAAGATCGCGCCCCAGTCAGGTGATTTTCTCTACGATCTGCACGTGGACAAGGATGGCTGGCAGCACGATGTGCACTACCATCTGGACGCGGCGCCCATCGCACTGCGCCAGCTCACGGAACAGCTCAACCACTACCCGCCCGACTAGCAGGCGCTAGGCAGCACGCGGGCTCAGGCCAGCATGCGCGCCAGTTCACCTTGTTCGATCAGCTTCTGCAAGTCGTTGGCGCCGCCTATCAGCACGCCGTTGACGAACACCATGGGGAAGGTCGACCAACCCGTCCACATTTTCAGCGCGATACGCGGGCGCCAGGTATTGAAGTAATTACCGTAAGACAGATAGGTGTAGGCAATGCCTTGCGCATCGAGCAGCTTGCGCGCCTTGCGCGGAAAAGGATTGAGCCCCATGCCGACCACCACCACCTTGTTGCTGGCCACGGCCGCCTGCACTTCCTCCACCAGCGTGCGGTGGTAGCCGCTCACCTGGGCGCGCACGGCGGGATGGATCTGTTCTTCAGCGAGGATGTGACGGCTCATGGGTGCTTCCTTACTCTGCGGTTAAAGATGTCAGCATAACCGCAAACCGGCCCGCGTGTCAGGCTGGCGGCAGGCGCGCACCCAGGGTCAGGCGCTTGCCATCGCGCAGCATGCTGGCAAAATCTGCGGCCGGCACGGGCTGGCTGAACAGATAGCCTTGCAACTGGTCGCAACCTAGCTCGCGCAGGAAATTCATCTGCTCCGCCGTTTCCACGCCTTCGGCCACGATTTCCTGACGCAGTTGCTGGGCCATGGTGACGATGGCGCGAGCGATGGCGCAATCATTCTCTTCATGCGGCAGGCCGATCACAAAGGAGCGGTCGATTTTCAGCGTACTGATGGGGAATTTCTTCAGATAGGCCAGACTGGAATAGCCAGTGCCGAAATCATCCAGTGCCAGCCCCATGCCCATGGCGCGCAGCTCGTTCATGATGGCGATCACGGCATCGGCGCCGCGCACCAGCAGGCTTTCCGTGATTTCCAGATTGATCTGCTCGGGCTGTACGCTATAGCGTTCCAGCACGGCGGCGATGCGCTGCGGCAGCTTGCTGTCGAACTGGCGCGCCGACAGGTTGACAGCGATAGGCGGCATGATCAGATTGGCATCCTGCCATTCGCGGATCTGGCGACAGGCTGCTTCCAGCACCCAGCTCCCCAGTTCGAGAATCAGCCCCGTCTCTTCCGCCACGGGAATGAACACGCCCGGCGACACCAGCCCGCGCACGGGATGGCGCCAGCGCAGCAGCGCTTCGGCGCCGACGATGCGGCCGCTACGCAAACTCACTTTCGGCTGGTAGTACAGCAACAGCTCCCCGTTCAGCAACGCCTGGCGCAGCTCGCCCTCTATGCGCATATGCTCTTTGGCGCGCTGGTTCATTTCCTCGCTGTAGAACAGCAGGCCCGCTTCGATGCTGCGGGTGGCCTTGTTGAGCGCCACCTCGGCATGGCGGATCAGGGTCGAAACATCGCTGCCATCTTCCGGATAGACGGTAATGCCGGCATGGCCACTCACTTGTAACTGGTGGTGCGCCACCACAAACGGCTCGGCCAGCGTGGCCAGCAGCTTCTGCGCGACGATGCCCGCATGTTCACGCTTTTCGATGTGCAGCAGCGCCACGGCAAACTTGTGCCCGTCCAGCCGCGCCAATACATCGGCCTCGCGCAGCGCATGACGCAATCGCCGGCCGATTTCGCACAGCACTTCATTGCTCACTTCATGGCCCAAGGTGTCGCTGATGGTGCCTAGCCGGCTGATCTCTATCATCACCAGCGCGCCGTGCTCCTGCGAACGCTTGGCTTCCGTCAGCGCCTGCCCCAGCAACTGGGTCAGCAAACATAGATTGGGCAGGCCCGTCAGCGCATCGTAGTTGGCCATGCGCTGCATGCGCGCTTCCGCATCCTTGTGCACACTGATATCGGAAAACAGCGAGAAGGTATGGCTGATGCGGCCTTGCACATCACGCACGGCGCTGATGGTTACCGACTGAGGGAACAGCTCGCCATTCTTGCGCCGGCCGATGATTTCACCGCGCCACGCGCCCGCGCCGTGCATGGCTGCACGCACGCGCGCGCGAAATTCGGCATCGTGCACGCCGGAGCGCAGCAAATCCGGCGTCTTGCCCAGCGCTTCGGCCGGCTGATAGCCGGTGATACGGGTGAAGGCAGAATTAATCGAAACGATGCGTTCGCGTGCATCGGTAATCAGCACACCCTGATCGGAGTCTTCGATGATGCGCGCGTGCAGCGTCAGCTTGTCGGCCGGCGACAGCACATCGGCCAGCTTGCGCGCCCGCACTTCCATGCCCACCGCGTCGCCACTATCGTCGAGCCGCAAGCGCAGATCGAGCTGCACCCAGATCAGCTCGCCGGACTTGGTGCGGCGCTGCACTTCCGCCGTCGTACTGTAGGCGCCATCAGCCTGCGCCACCAGTTCGTCCAGTGCACCATCACCATCATCATCGGGATACAGCAGCAACACGTGCTGGCCCTGCATCTCGGCGGCGCTGTAGCCAAATAACTGCTGCGCGCCTTCGTTCCACTGCGTCACATAGCCGACCAGATCGAGCTGCATGACGGCGATATCACTGGAGCTGTCTGGCGCGGCCGGCATGGCATCGCGCGTGGCCCCCAGCAGCGACGCGAGCTGCTCCAGCGTGGCGCTCTGCGCCGCGCCGGATTGCTGCGCCGCCCGCTGGCTCAGGGCCAGACAGCGTTCCAGAATTTCACGCATCGTCGTTTCCTGATTTGCCGGCAGCGATAGCCTGCATCCATAAATAAGCGTCAGCCTGAATCTGGTTGTAGGCCGCCACCTCGATCTGCAGGGTGCGCAGGCCGCGCATGAGCGCCATCAAGTCCGCATGTTCGGCCGCCTCCACCAGCGCCAGCAACTGGCCCAGCGTACCGGCCCGTTGCAGCAGCGCCTGCGACAGTTCTTCGCTAATAGTGAGCGGTTGCAGCACTTCGGCCAGCGACATGCCGAACAGCACACCCAGCAGCGAGAACATCCCGCCCATGAAAGCCTGTTCCTGCTGGGCCTTGTCGTAGCCCGCTTCGCGCGCCAGCAATTCCATCGAACGAGCCCGCACCGCCACGCGCGCCAGCAGCATGGCCGAGCGCTGATCCGATTCGCGCGCCGAGAACAGCATCAGGTTAAGCCAGCGGCGCAGCTGGGCGCGGCCCAGTATCAGTATGGCCTGAGAAAAACTGCTGACCTTGCGCGCCGTGCCCATGCCCAGCGAGTTCACCAGCCGCAGCAAGTGGTAGGACAGGGTCGGGTCCTGCCGCAGCAGCGCTTCGATTTCATGGGTATCGGCGTCGGCCGACACCAGTTGCACCAGCTTCAGCGCGAGCGCACGCGATGCGGCCTGGCTGCCCACCGGCTTGGGCGGCGGTGCCAGAAACCATTCGCCTTCTATCCAGCTAGCCGTGCCCGGCACTTGCTTGAATTCCTGGTCGAGTGCCGTGTCGCTGTGATGGATTTCATCAGCCGGTGCGGCCAGCCAGCCGGCGTCGAGCAGCAACTGCTGGCTGGCCTCGCTCAAACCGTCGCGGAAATAGCACGCCATGCTGCCGTCCGCCAATTGCTGCAGCAACTCCAGCGGTGCCATTTCAGGCTGCATGCCGCGCGCATCGAGCAACAGGGCCGACGGCATCCCGTGGCGGTCTGCCAGCGGATGGATGAAGACAGGCGGCGTAACAGGCGTAGCAGTCATGGAATTCCGGCAGAGGCAGTCAGTGATCCTGTTATGTTACTCTGAAACTATTGGCAACTGCCAACATTTAACAGTTGCTGCAACAGCTAGACCACGCCTGTTTTATATCAAGGCGGGACGCGGCAAATGCCCTAGCAAACGGGCGAAACGCTGCGGCTGCTGCCAGCGCTCCAGCCACCACGCCAGCGCCGCGCCCATTTCCCCGGTGCGCCAGGCCAGATAAAAGGTCTCGGGCGGCTTGGGCTCGGCCACGGCCTTTTCCACCAGCAGGCCGGCCGCTATCGCCGCGCGCGCACACGGCGCGGGCAAAAAACCAAAACCCATGCCGGCTAGCTGGTAGCGCAGCTTGCTCTGCATGTCGGGCACGCTCAGGCTGTCTTGCCCCAGCAACAGACCCACCGTGCGCGGCGGCAGCTTGCGCGCCGAATCAGCCACGCTGATCGCGCGGAAAGGTTGCAGATGGCCCCGTTCCAGCACTGCCGTCTCGGCTGCCAGCGGGTGGCTAGGTGCCACGCAGAACACGAATTCCATCTGGCCCAGCGCGTGGCTGACATAGCCGCCACCGGCCGGGCCCTCGCCAGCCGCACCGATCAGCAGGTCGGCGCGCCGGTCCAGCAGCGCTTCCCAAGTGCCGGACAGGGCTTCCTGCATCAGGCGCAAACGGGTCTGCTGGCCCAGCCCGTAGAATGCGCTGATATCGTCCTGCAGCGCACAAGCGGCGAACATGCTGTCCATGCCCACGGTCAGCTCAGTTTCCCAGCCGGACGCCACGCGCCTCACCCGGTGTTCCAGATCCTGCGCCGCGCGCAGCAGGTAACGCCCTTCCTTGAGCAGCTCGGCACCGGCCGCCGTCAGCACCACGCGCGGACCGTGGCGCTCGAACACTTGCACACCGAGGTCATCCTCGAGCTTGTTGACAGTATAGGAAATTGTCGACGGCACGCGATGCAATTCCTTGCCGGCAGCGGAAAACGAACCGCGCCGGTCGATGGCATCCACTATCTGCAAGGCTTCCAGGCTCAGTCTTAACATTCGATTTTTTCGATGATTGAATTGTAAATTTTCCGTTTTTTAATCCGGAACGGGCGCTCTATACTGTCGTTCATGGATGCAGCGATAAGAACGATGTTCAAAATTATCGCACATTAACCCGAAAAGAAATGGAGCCTTATCATGTTGCAAATTCGTCCTAGTGAAGCCCGCGGCCACGCCCAGCACGGCTGGCTCGATTCCCACCACAGTTTCTCCTTCGCCCACTACCATGACCCGCTGCACATGGGTTTCGGCCCGCTGCGCGTGATCAATGAAGACCGCGTGATGGGCGGCCAGGGTTTCGGCACCCACGGCCACCGCGACATGGAAATCATTTCCTACGTGCTCAGCGGCGCGCTCGAACACAAGGACAGCATGGGCACGGGCTCGGTGCTGCACTATGGCGATGTGCAGCGCATGAGTGCCGGCACCGGGGTACGCCACAGCGAATTCAATCATTCGCGCAGCGAACAGGTGCACTTCCTGCAGATCTGGATAGAACCGGACCGCACGGGCACGGCGCCCGGCTACGAGGAAAAGCACATCCCGCTGGAGAGCAAACAGGGCAAATTGCGCCTGATCGCCTCGCCCGATGGCCGTGACGACTCGCTGCGCATCCAGCAGGATGCCTATCTGTACGCCACCATCATGGCCGCAGGCGACCAGCTCGAACATGCGCTGGCAGCAGGCCGGCTAGCCTATGTGCACGTGATCCGCGGCACGGTCACGGTGAACGGGGTAGCGCTGAAAGGCGGCGATGCCCTCAAGCTCAGCGATGAGAATGCCGTCACGCTGGCCGGTGCCGAGGACGCGGAAATCCTCGTATTCGACCTGCCCCGCTAAGGCAGCCATCAGGCCGGCCGCTGGCAGCTCCTGAAAGCTAGAGGCCGGCCTAAAAAAACTTTCCGCCAGTTTTGGTATCATGAGGGGCGCGCCGGGTCTGTTCGAACAGCCCGGCGCGCGTTTTTTACCTTGTAGATCACTATTTGAAGAGCAGAATTATGTCGCAGAGTGCAACAACCCCGGCTAACGTGGACCTGGAATACACGACTTCGTGCGCCCTGCCGACGCCCTGGGCCCAGTTCACCCTGCACGCTTTCGTCGAAAAAAGCACGGGCAAAGAGCATCTGGCCATGGTGCTGGGCGATGTCGGCAACGGCGAACCCGTGCTCGGACGCGTGCATTCCGAATGCCTGACGGGCGACGTGCTGTTCTCGCAGCGCTGCGATTGTGGCGCCCAGCTCGAAGGCGCACTGCGCAAGATCGCCGATGAAGGCCGCGGCATCCTGCTCTACCTGCGTCAGGAGGGCCGTGGCATCGGTCTGGTCAACAAGATCCGCGCCTACCGCCTACAGGAAGCCGGTGCCGATACGGTGCAGGCCAATGTGCAACTGGGCTTCCAGCCCGATCAGCGCAACTACAGCATGGTACAACCCATGCTGGCGCAATTTGGCGTGAAATCACTGCGCCTGATGACCAATAATCCGCGTAAGATTGATGCTGTCGGCAAGCTCGGTGTGGAAGTGGTGGAACGGGTTCCGCTGCTGGTCAACCGCAATGCCTTCAACCAGCACTATCTGGACACCAAGGCAGCCAAGCTGGGTCACATGATGACGCCGCTGACGCCAGCCCCCGTGGAGGATGGCGCGCTGTAATCACCGGCCCCAGTAAAAGGAAGGCATGAATTTTCAGCGACTGATCGTTACATTGCTCCTTAGCTGCAGCGCTGGCGCTGTCTGGGCCGCATCCGGCGCGGCCGTCGGTACCGGTACGGCAGCCAGCGCGCCGGCCACCGGCCCGGCAACCGTACCAGCCAACAGCCCGGCCAGCGGCAAGGCCTTGCGCAAACCTGCAACGCCCGCCCCTGCCCCTGCCCCCGCACTGCCGGCCAGCCGCGCCGCCGATCCCGCAGCACTGGCGGCCGGCGAAGAAGACGAGGATGCCGACAGCACCCCGCTGCCCCCACCTTCCAGCGCCGCCCAACACCTATATGGCGCCGCCCGCAACGACCTGCTGCAAGTGCGCACCCTGCTCAAGAGCGGCCGCACCCAGTCCTCGGTCGGTTCCGGCTTTTTGATCGGCACCAGCAATCTGGTCATCACCAACTACCACGTGGTTTCCCAGTTCGCGCTCGATCCCGACACCTATGTGGGCGAATGGGTCGATACCAGCGGCCAGCGCGGCAATGTGGAACTGCTGGCCGTCGATGTGCTGCACGATCTGGCCGTGCTGCGCGTGAGCCGCAACGGCACGGGCTTTTTCAAGATGCCGGAAAAGCTGGCGCGCCTGTCGCAGGGCCAGTATCTGTATGCGCTCGGTAATCCGCTCGATCTGGGCTTCGCGATTTCCGAAGGCGCCTACAACGGCGTGATCGCGCGCAGCTTCTACGACCAGCTGATGTTCACCGGCCCGATCAATTCGGGCATGAGCGGCGGCCCCAGCGTCACCGTCGATGGCGCCGTGGCCGGCGTCAACGTCTCCAAGCGGCTCGATGGTGAACTGGTCAGCTTCCTTGTGCCGGCCCGCTACGCGCAGGACCTGCTGCGGCAGGTGGGCGAACAGGCCAAGCCGCCGGCCAGCTTTACCAGCATCGTCGCGGCCCAGTTGCTGCGCCACCAGAGTGCCATGGTCGACCAGTTGCTGGCCACACCCCTGAGCCTGAAGACCATGGGGCCGTATCAGGTACCCGTGCGCGAATCGGAGCAGATGCGCTGCTGGGGGCGTTCCAACGTCAAGGCCGACAAACCGTTCACCGTCGATGACGCCAGTTGCGCCATGGAGTCCGCCATCTTCGTCAGCGGCAGCCTGCAGACAGGCCAGATCGCCATCCGCCACCAATTCCTGCGCAGCGCAGGGCTGGACCAGTACCGTTTCGCCCAGCTGGCAAGTGCCTCGTTCAAGAACGAAAACTTCGGCAACAACAAGGATAGCCGCCTGACGGCGCCCCAGTGCACGGAAGATTTCGTCAACAACAGCAAGCTGCCCTTGCGTGCCGTGCTGTGCGTGCGCGCCTACCGCAAGTTCGCCGGCCTGTATGATTTCGCCCTGCTGACGGCCAGCACCGACCACGGCCTGATGAGCTTACAGAGCCGCATCGATGCACGCGGCGTGTCGTATGAAAATGGCTTGCGTCTGACCCGTGCCTTCCTCAGCGCACTGACACGTGCGCCCGCACCGAAAGGGGTGGCACGATGAACGCGCCCTACTTCGTCGAAATCCTCGCCCGCAATGGCGATGTACTACACCGCCACCGCCTGCAGCAACTGCCTATCCGTATCGGCCGCGGCTACGACAACGACGTCATTCTCGACGATGCGCACAGCGCCGCCAGCCACGCCAGCATAGACCTCGACGAGCATGGCCAGTTGCTGCTGCGCGATCTGGGCAGCGCCAATGGCAGCTACTACGGCGGCAAGCGCTGCGCAGCGATTGCGCTCGATGGTCATCGCGTGATCCGGCTTGGTCACACCCGATTGCGCGTGCGCAGTGCCGATTTTGTGGTGGCACCCGAACTGGCCGATACCACCATGCATGGCTGGGAAGGTGCCGCACCGGCGATCAGCGGCCTGCTGCTGGCCAGCGCGTTCGCGCTGGTCGAGACATGGTTTAACGATATCGAGAATTTCGCGCTGGTGCGCTATGTACTGGCGCTGGCTTCCTGCCTTGGCGCCGGCCTGCTGTGGAGTGGCGCATGGGGGCTGGCCAACCGCCTGTTCGGCAGCCATGCACGCTTTGGCCGCCACATCTTCATCCTCGGCAGCGGCCTGTGTGTGATGGGCGTGTGGCGTCTGCTCAGCACAGCCATGGCCTATGCATGGGACGCCACCGTGCTGACCCGCTATGGCAATCTGGTGATACTGGCGATCGCCTGCAGCATGTTGTACTTCCACCTGCGCACCATCAAACCGCACCACCCGCGCCGCTACGCCATCGGCAGCGGCATCACCTATGCGGCTAGCGCCATGCTGCTATTGCTGCTCAACCTGCAAAGTACTGGCCGTGCCGGCGACGAGCTGTATATGTCGGCTCTGCTGCCGCCGCAGTGGCACCAGAGCGCCGACCGCAGCGTCGACCGGTTCATGGCCGATGCGGCTGCACTGCGCAACGCGGCCGATGCGGCACGCACCCGCGGTAGCAGCAGCAATGACGACGAAGACGAAGACAGCGAGTGAATCTGGCTAGCCAGCTTGGGCCGGCTGGCTACTGCGAACTAGATCCGGCCGCGTTTGAATTCGGCCAGAAACGCCCGGGTCTGCGCGGGCGTCATGACCTTCACGGCATCGCCGTGCCACGCATACAGATAGGGTGTGCCACCCTGCCTGTCGGTCAGTTTGGCATCCAGCAGGAAGCAGGTACCCAGCGGATAGACGGCCGTATCGCACAGCGCCCGCGCGCACTGTACGCGCAAGCTGGGCGCAAACGCCTGCCCCGGCACCGGCTGTATCCACACCTGGCGCCCATCCGACACCGACTGCACTGCCACCTGCCGGTAAGCATAAATATCTCGCGCCAACATCATCTCCCATTTACAGGCTCAGGCCTGTGCCTACGCAACTCGACCCACGATCTTCATATTTGTGATTCAGGCTGCACGCTGCTGTATGGCAGAATGCCTTCCGTATTCAAGAACTTTAGCGCCTTTTGCAATGCAGATCCGTTTTTGTCGCACCGCTATCACTACAGCGGCCCTGTTTTTCCTGCTGGTCGGCCGCAGCGCAGCAGCAAGCGGTGAACTCGCCGTGTATGTACTTGGCGAGCCCGATGCCCAAGGCCGTCCGGCCCATAGCCAGCCCACCGTTCCGCGAATTATAGACCTGGTCGCAAGCGAATCCGGCCTGCCACTGGTGGCGCACCCGCTGCCATGGCGACGTGCGCTGTTCATGACCGAGACCGGTCAAGGCATATTGTACGGTGCCGAAGCAACTCCCGAGCGCCTGCGCAAATTCCAGTTCTCTGCCTCGCTCGGCTACGCTAATCAATGGCTGCTCTCGACCGAACAGGCACCGCTGGTGTTCCGTCAGTGGGAGGATTTGCGCAACAAGAAAATCTCTACCATGAGCGGCGCCAGCTACGGTGTCGAGTTCGAGCAGCGGCGCAATAGCCTGTTCAAAGTCGAACAGAACGCCACAAATATGGCCAGTCAGGTCAAGATGCTGAGAGCCGGCCGGGTAGATGCCATCCTCGTCGCCAGCTTCCTGAATCCGCAGCAACTCGAAGACAAGTTGAACTGCCTATTCCCCGGTGCAGGCAGGCTACTTATCCGCGGCAACCCGATCGAGGCCAACCCGATTTCTTTTGCTATCGCCAAGGATTCGCCACTGATCAGCAAGCTGCCAGCCTTGAATAGCGCCATCGAACAGATCGTGCGCAACCACAAGCTACTGCCCCTGTTTAACGCACCGCCCACGACGGCATGCGCACCGCACAGCTAAGCCGCGTCTCGTATCGCCGGGCGAACATTTAGTCAGCGAGCAGCAAGGCCACAGCTTCGGCATTGATGCCTTCTTCGCGTCCCAGATAGCCCATCTTCTCGTTAGTCTTGGCCTTGATGTTGACCTGACTGATATCGAGGCCCAGATCCTGCGCCAGATTGGCACACATGGCGCCGATGTACGGCGCCATCTTGGGCCGCTGGGCGATGATGGTGGCGTCGATATTGCCGATGCGGTAGCCGGTAGCCATCACGCGGCGCGCCGCTTCCTTTAGCAGCGTGCGCGAATCGGCGCCCTTGAACTGCGGGTCGGTGTCAGGAAAGTGTTTGCCGATATCGCCCAGCGCGGCCGCGCCCAGCAAGGCATCGGTGATCGCGTGCAGCAGCACGTCGGCATCGGAGTGGCCCAGCAGGCCCAGATGGTGGGGAATCTCGACCCCGCCGATGATCAGTTTGCGGCCTTCGACCAGTTTGTGGCAGTCGTAACCCTGGCCGATGCGGAATGGAAGTTTGAGCATAGTCTGTCCTGTTTTATTCGCCGGCAGCCAGATACATTTCCGCGATGCGGATGTCGGCCGGCAGCGTGACTTTGAGATTGCGCGGATGGCCTTCGATCAGGCGCGGCGTGAGGCCCAGCAGTTCCACCGCACTGGCATCATCGGTAATCGCATCCGGATCAGTGGCGCGGCCCAGTGCGCGCAGCAGCAACTGGTAGCTGAACATCTGCGGCGTCTGCGCCAGCCACATGCCGTTACGCGGTATGGTCGCGGCGGAGCATACGCCTTGCGCCGACGGTGCGCTGCGCTTGACGGTATCGACCACGGGCAGTGCCAGCAGGCCACCGGCCGCATCGTCGCCCACGCCGTCGATCAGCCGTGCGATCAGTGCCGGCGTCAGACCGGGCCGGGCAGCATCGTGCACCAGCACCATATCGCTCTCGGCGATCTCGTTCTGGATCGCGCGCAGGCCATTGAGCACACTGTCCATGCGGGTGGCACCGCCACAGCGCAGCACCGTGACACCGGCCAGTCCGGCCGGCAGCACTTCGTCGATATAGCCGTCGGCGGCGCTCACCACCACATAGGTGTGGCTGATCAGCGTACTGGCGCGGAACGCTTCAACGGCATGGCGCAGCATGGGCTGTCCTGCTACCGTCAGGTACTGTTTAGGGCAGCCAGCCGCCATGCGCGCGCCCACACCAGCGGCAGGCAGCAGAGCGACATAGCGTCGCGTCGGATTCGTATCAGTCATGTTCTTATTGCTTGTTATTGCTTGTTATTGCTTATTTTTGCTTATTTAAGCGCTTCAAAATGGTGGCGGCGACTTCGCCATTGCACACCTTGCCCATGCGGGCATATTCTTCCGGCGTATCGATCAGCGCCTGCTTATCCTTGCCCTTGTCGAATTCGTCGCGGATGAACGGAAACCACTTGCTGCTGATTTCATGCTCCAGCGCAGACATGGCCGTACCCGATGGCGCATACAGCGGCTTGGCATCGAAGCGCTTGTTCAGCGCATCGCGTACCACTTTTTCAACGCGCGCCAGATTATCCATATATGCCTGCAGGTGGCGCTGCTCATGCTCGAGTATCACCTGTTAGCCGCAGGAACCGGGAGCGAACTCGTTGCTCACATAGATCAGCACAGGCGAATAATTGAGCGACAGTTCCACCCGTGGCGCGATGCACTCGTAGCCGCTGGCAGCATCCTGCAAAATGGTGCCGCCCAGTTTGACGGCATACTGGCCATTCGTCACCGTCAGGCCAAGCGTGGCCATGCCATTGGCGGCGCTGCCGCTGCGCGCGGTGAGCTGATTGAAAGGCAGTTGGTTGTTGATGGTATAGCCATTACTGCGTGACGACAGTACGGACACAGTCTTGGCGATAGTATCTTCGCAGCGCACTTGAAATGGCGTGCGGCCGGCTGCGCTATCCGCCGCCATGGCCGCGATGGCCGGCGCTGGCACACAGACGGCCATGGCAGCAGATAGTGCAGCCGCTGCAGCGCGTGCAGCCAGCTTGCTCCATGCCCGCAGCACGTGCAGTTTCATCAGAGTTTCCAGTCGCCCGCGCGCAGCTTGTCGAGCCAGAAGATGCCGATCACCGTCTTCACGTCGGTGATCGAACCATCACGCACGCCTTGCAGCAGTTCGTCGATGGTGGCCGTATAGGTTTCGAGGAATTCACCTTCGTCCAGCTTCTGCTGGCCGGCTTTCAGGCCGCGCGCCAGATACAGGTCCAGATGCTCATCCGAATAGGCGATGGCATTATGGATGCGCGTGACGTACTGCCACTCGCTGGCCGTGTAACCGGTTTCTTCTTCGAGCTCGCGCTTGGCGCTGGCCAGCGGGTCTTCGTTATGGTCGATTTTACCGGCCGGAAATTCAATGAACACCTGATGCAGCGGATAGCGGAACTGGCGTTCCATGAGCACCGTGCCATCATCGAGCAGCGGCAGGATCACCACCGCGCCCGGATGCAGCACGTATTCGCGCTTGGTCTGCTGGCCATCCGGCAGTGCTATGGTATCGCGCTGGATTTTGAGGAAATGGCCGTCGTAGACCAGCTCACCGTCGATGCGGGTTTCTACCAGATGTTTGTCCATGCCTGCTCCACGTCGTTGAAGAACGATAGTGTATCAGTCGTGGCGCTTGCGCAGGTAACGCAGAATGAATCCGGGGAAAGCCAGCACGATGAACAGGCAGGCGGAGATGGCGTAGAACTCCCACGTTTGCGGGAAGCGGTTGCCGAGGCGGCCTTCGAGAGCGAAGCCGATGACACCCACCGCGAAGAAGAGCACGACCATTTCGATCAGCCGCACGAACAGCGGCTTGCTCTCCCAGCGGCTGGGCACGAGCGCGAATACGCGCTCGTTGAAGAATGGCAGGTTGGCCGCCGCAATCGCGATGACGATGACCAACCAGCTTGCTACGGAAATGTCCATCAGGTGTTCAGCGTGATGGTCATGGCTTTCAGGCAGGCTGCCAGCAGCGGGCCTGGCAGTACGCCGAGCAGCACGATGGCGATCGCGTTCAGGCTCAGAGCTACGCTCATGTCGGCCTTGACGACGATAGGCGACTCGTCGGCAGCTTCATCGAACCACATCACTTTCACTACGCGCAGGTAGTAGAACGCGCCGATCAGCGAGAACATCACAGCCAGTACGGTCAGCCAGATCTGGCCGGTGCCCAGCACGGCGGTCAGTACCGAGAACTTGGCAGCGAAGCCCATCATCGGTGGCACACCGGCCAGCGAGAACATCAGTGCCGACATGACGACAGCAAACCAGCCATTACGCTTGCTCAGACCTTTCAGGTCCGCCAGATTTTCAGCTTCGAAACCGGAACGCGACAGCAGCATCAGCATGCCGAAGCTGCCGATGGTGGTCAGCACGTAGGTGATCACGTAGTACATGGCGGCGCTGTAGGCAGCCGATGCACCGGTGCGGTCGGTGGTACCGGCCACGCCAGCCAGCAGGCCCAGCAAAACGAAGCCCATCTGCGCGATGGTCGAGTAAGCCAGCATACGCTTCAGATTAGTCTGGGCGATCGCAGTGATGTTACCGATCGCCAGCGACAGCACGGCCAGGATCATCAGCATCTGCTGCCAGTCGAATGCCAGCGGCATCAGACCTTCCACCAGCAGGCGGATGCAGATCGCGAAGGTAGCGATTTTCGGTGCGCCGCCCAGCAGCAGGGTCACTGCCGTTGGCGAACCTTCGTACACGTCCGGTACCCACATGTGGAATGGTACGGCGCCCAGTTTGAAGGCCAGACCAGCAACGAGGAATACCACGCCGAAAATCAGTACAGTCTTGTTCACGGTACCGCCAGCGACCATGGCCGAAACACCACGGATGTCCAGCGTGCCGGTCGCACCGTACAGCATCGAGATACCGTACAGCAGGAAGCCGGAAGCCAGCGCGCCCAGTACGAAGTACTTCATCGCAGCTTCAGTAGCTTTGTGGTTGTCACGGCGCAGAGCGACCAGTGCGTACAGCGACAGCGACATCAGTTCCACGCCCAGATACACGGACAGGAAGTTGGAACCGGAGATCATCACCATCTGGCCCAGCACGGTGAACAGGGCCAGCACGTAGAACTCGCCGCCCAGATTACCGCTCAGCATACCGCGGTCGTCAGCGTACTGACGCGAATACACGAGTGTCAGGCCAGCCGTCAGGTAGGTGAAGACCTTGAGCAGATTAGCCATCGGGTCGGACACGAACATACCGTTGAAGGTGTAGACCGTGTGGCCGGTAACGAAGTCGTTGTAGCTCAGGACGCCGGCAACCAGCAGCGTCGCCAGCGACAGCAGATAGGTCAGCGAACGCTGTCCCTCTTTGAGGAACATGTCGATCAACAGGATCGCCGAGGCACCGATCAGTAGCACCATTTCTGGGTACACCGGCACCATGTCGATAACAGCTTGTGGAATTGGAGTAGTCATTGTTTTGTTTCCGCTATCAGAACGGCAGCTTGCTCTTGGCGACGTGCGCCAGCAGGTCTGCAACCGAGGTTTGCATGGTGTCAGTGAATGGGGCTGGGTACAGGCCCATCGCCAGCACTGCAACAGCCAGGATGCCCAGCATGAAGAATTCACGACCGTTCACATCAACCAGTTCTGCTACGTGGTGATTCGCCACTTTGCCGAAGATCACGCGCTTGGCCATCCACAGCGAGTAGGCAGCGCCGAAGATCAGCGCAGTCGCAGCCAGCAGGCCGATAACGAAGTTGTACTGGGTAGCACCGAGGATCACCATGAACTCGCCGACGAAGCCGGAAGTCGCTGGCAGACCGCAGTTAGCCATCGAGAAGAAGATGAACAGGGCTGCGAACTTCGGCATCTTGTTGACGACACCACCGTAGTCGGCGATCTGGCGCGAGTGAGCCTGATCGTACAGCACACCGATACACAGGAACATGGCGCCCGAGATGAAGCCGTGCGAGATCATCTGCACGATAGCGCCCTGCACTGCCATTTCATTGAAGATGAAGAAGCCCAGCGTGACGAAGCCCATGTGGGCGATCGACGAGTAAGCCACCAGCTTTTTCATGTCTTTCTGTACCAGCGCCACCAGACCGATGTAGATCACGGCGATCAGCGACAGGGTGATGACGAAACCGGCCAGATATTTCGATGCGTCCGGGGTGATAGGCAGCGAGAAACGCAGGAAGCCGTAAGCACCGAGTTTCAGCATGATGGCAGCCAGCACGGCGGAACCGCCGGTAGGCGCTTCCACGTGCACGTCTGGCAGCCAGGTGTGCACTGGGAACATTGGTACTTTCACGGCGAAGGCCATGAAGAAGGCCAGGAAGATGAAGATCTGCTCTTTCATCGTCAGGGCAATCTTGTGCCACATCAGGATGTCGAAGCTACCGCCCGACACTTTGTACAGGTAGATGATGGCGACCAGCGTCAGCAGCGAACCGAAGAAGGTGTACAGGAAGAACTTGAACGAAGCGTACACGCGGTTTTCACCACCCCACACACCGATGATGATGTACATCGGGATCAGGGTCGCTTCGAAGAAGAAGTAGAACAGCAGGCCGTCCATGGCGGCGAACACGCCGATCATCAAACCCGACAGGATCAGGAAGGCGCCCATGTACTGGGCTACGCGCTTCTGGATCACCTGCCATGCCGAGATCACCACGATCACGGTGATGAAGGCGGTCAGCGGTACGAACCACAGCGACAGGCCGTCGATACCGAGCGAGTAGAAGATGTTGAAGCGTTCGATCCACGGCGAGCGCTCGACGAACTGCATGCCATGCGCGGCGTTGTCAAAGTTGGTAATCAGCGGAATGGTGGCGCCGAAGCTCACCAGTGCGCCGATCAGCGAACCAACGCGCACCAGCGCGGCGTTGGTATCGCGACCGATGGCCAGCACGATCAGGCCGAAGATAATCGGGAGCCAGATCGCGAGGCTCAGGTACGGAGGTAAGGTAGATATAGTTGACTGCATCATGGTTATCTTTATCTCTTTGCGTATCAGCTAATTAAGCGTGCCAAAACGGCAGGAAGTAGATCAGGAACCCCAGAATGCCGAGGATCATGACAAACGCGTAGTGGTAGATATAACCAGTCTGCGCCAAACGGGTCAGCGTCGAGAACCAGCCCACCACTTTGGCGCTGCCGTTGACCAGCAGGCCGTCGATCAGGGTGCGGTCGCCCACAGTCCACAGACCATTGCCCAGCAGGCGTGCGCCGCCGGCGAACACGGTCTCGTTGAACTTGTCCATGTAGTACTTGTTCTCCAGCAGAGTGTGCAGGAACTTGAACTTCTCGTAGAACCAGGCTGGTACGCGCGGGTTGATCATGTAGCAGTAGTACGAGGTTGCCACACCGGAGATCGCCAGCCACAGAGGCAGCGAGGTCAGTGCGTGCATCGCCATGGCCACAGGGCCGTGGAACTCGTGTGCCAGTTCTTCCATCACAGGGTGGTTAGCACCGAAGGTGATCACGCCTTTGAAGAAATCGCCGTACAGCATAGGGCCGATGGCCAGATAGCCGATGATGACCGAAGGGATGGCCAGCATCGCCAGCGGGAACCATACAACAAATGGCGACTCGTGCGGTTTCTGGCCCGGAGCCAGACCGTGGTGCGCGTGGTCGTCATGGTCATCGTGACCATGATCGTCATGGCCGTGGCCATCGTCGTGTGCAGCGGCAGCCGCCGGAGCATGGGCGTGGTGGTCGTCATGGTGAGCTTTGCCGAAGCGCTCTTCACCGTGGAACACCAGGAAGTACATACGGAACGAGTAGAACGCGGTCACGAACACACCAGCCAGCACGGCGAAGTTAGCGAAGCCGGCACCCCACAGGTGGCTCTCCCCTACTGCTTCGATGATCGAATCTTTCGAGTAGAAGCCGGAGAAGAACGGGGTACCGATCAGAGCCAGCGAACCCAGCAGCGAAGTGATCCAGGTGATAGGCATGTATTTACGCAGACCACCCATGTTGCGGATGTCCTGATCGTGGTGCATACCGATGATCACCGAACCGGCGCCCAGGAACAGCAGCGCTTTGAAGAAGGCGTGGGTCATCAGGTGGAACACGGCCACGGAGTAAGCCGATGCGCCCAGTGCCACGGTCATGTAGCCGAGCTGCGACAGCGTCGAGTAAGCGACCACGCGCTTGATGTCGTTCTGGATGATGCCGAGGAAGCCCATGAACAGCGCGGTAATCGAGCCGATCACGAGGATGAAGGACAGTGCCGTATCCGACAGTTCGAACAGTGGCGACATACGGGTCACCATGAAGATACCGGCGGTAACCATGGTTGCCGCGTGGATCAGTGCCGAAATCGGGGTCGGGCCTTCCATCGAGTCTGGCAGCCAGACGTGCAGCGGGAACTGGGCCGATTTACCCATCGCGCCGATGAACAGGCAGATACAGGCCACGGTCAGCAGTGCCCAGTCGGTACCCGGCAGGGTCAGCGACACCAGTTGTTCCTTCTTGGCGAACACTTCCTGATAGTCCATCGAACCGGCGTAAGCCAGCAGCAGACCGATACCGAGGATGAAGCCGAAGTCACCCACACGGTTGACCAGGAAGGCTTTCATGTTGGCCACGATGGCGGTCGGCCGGGTGTACCAGAAGCCGATCAGCAGGTACGACACCAGACCCACAGCTTCCCAGCCGAAGAACAGCTGCAGGAAGTTGTTGGACATAACCAGCATCAGCATCGAGAAGGTGAACAGCGAGATGTAGGCGAAGAAGCGGTTGTAGCCTTCATCTTCTGCCATGTAGCCGATGGTGTAGATGTGCACCATCAGCGACACGAAGGTCACTACGCACATCATCATCGCCGACAGCGCGTCGATCTGGAAGCCGACCACCAGCTTGATGGTGCCAACCGTCATCCAGTTGTACACGGTAGCGTTGTAGCTCGCGCCACCGATCACGTCGTTCAACGTCATCGCCGACAGGATGAATGCTACCAGCACGCCCAGTATGGTCGCCGTGTGCGAGACCGTACGCCCCACCACGTTGCCGAAAAATTTAGTTCCTAACAGGCCGGCAATCGCGGAGCCGGCCAGCGGCGCCAGTGGTACGGCCAGTAGGAGATTAGGGTTAAGAGTAACCGCCATGATGAACCTTAATCGTTATTATTCGAAATTGAACTTAGCCACGAAGGATTAACCCTTCAAGCTATCCAGGTCTTCTACATTGATGGTGTCCAGATTACGGAACATCACCACCAGAATCGCGAGGCCGATTGCCGATTCGGCAGCGGCGACGGTCAGAATGAAGAACACGAAGATCTGCCCGGCCGCGTCACCCAGATAATGGGAGAACGCGATAAAGTTCATGTTCACTGCCAGCAGCATCAGTTCGATGGCCATCAGCAGGACGATGATATTTTTGCGATTGAGGAAAATACCGACGATCGAGATCGCGAACAGTATCGCGCCAAGAACGAGGTAATGAGCCAGCGATAAAGTCATGGTGCCTCCTTAACTTCTGCTTCGGCCGCGCCGCGCGTGCTGACGGCATCGACTTTGACGATGCGCAGACGGTCGTTACGCTTGACGCGTACCGCTTCCGACGGGTCGAGATATTTGATGTCCTTGCGCTTGCGCAGGGTCAGCGCCACGGCAGCGATGATAGCCACCAGCAGCACTGCTGCAGCGACTTCGAAGCCGTAGATGTATTTGGTGTAGATCAGCAGGCCCAGTTCTTTGGTGCCGCCGATATTGCCGGCGTTGACCGGTTGCTGGTCCATTGCGTAGAACGAGCGCCACAGCACGGCCGCCATTTCCAGCACGATCAGCGCGCCGATGGCCGAAGCCAGTGGCAGATAGCTCCAGAAGCCCTGGCGCATCTTGTCGGTATCCAGATCGAGCATCATCACCACGAACAGGAACAGCACCATCACGGCGCCCACGTAGACGAGTACCAGCACGATGGCGAGGAACTCCGCTTCCAGCAGCATCCAGATGCCGGCCGCCGAGAAGAACGCCAGCACCAGGAACAGTGCTGCGTGCACCGGGTTGCGGGCCGTGATAACGCGCGTCGCAGCCAGAATCATGATGGCTGAGAAGGCGTAGAACAAAGCAGTTTTAAATTCCATAACTAACCCAAGAGACGTACATAATTGATCAATACACTGGGATGCCGGCACAGGGCCGGCAACGATCAGCGGTAAGGAGCGTCGGCTGCGCGTGCTTCGGCGATCTCTGATTCGTAGCGATCACCAACTGCCAGCAGCATCTCTTTCGTGTAGTACAGATCGCCGCGTTTTTCGCCGTGGTATTCCAGTACATGCGTTTCAACGATGGAATCGACCGGGCAGGATTCTTCGCAGAAGCCGCAGAAGATGCACTTGGTCAGGTCGATGTCGTAACGGGTGGTACGGCGCGAACCGTCAGCACGCTGTTCCGACTCGATGCTGATCGCCATCGCCGGGCACACTGCTTCGCACAGTTTGCAGGCGATGCAGCGCTCTTCACCGTTAGGATAACGACGCAGTGCATGCAGACCACGGAAACGTGGCGACATCGGCGTCTTCTCTTCCGGGTACTGCACGGTGATTTTGCGCGAGAACATATACTTGCCCGTCAGCGCCATCCCTTTGATCAGTTCGGTCAGCATGAAGCTGCCGATGAAATCTTTTAAACGTTCCATATTCTCTAATCCTTACTTCCAGATATTCCAGGAGGTCTGCATCACGCCTGCCACCAGTACCAGATACACCAGCGTCAGAGGGATGAACACTTTCCAGCCCAGACGCATGATCTGGTCATAGCGGTAGCGTGGGAAGGTACCGCGCACCCAGATGAACACCGAGACCAGGAAGAAGACCTTAGCGAACAGCCAGAAGAAGCCACCGAAACCGCCCCAGAATTCGAGTGCAGCCAGCGGTGCCGACCAGCCACCGAGGAACATGATCGAAGCCAGCGTGGCGATCAGGATCATGTTGGCGTATTCGGCCAGCATGAACATGGCGTAGGCCATACCCGAGTATTCCACCATGTGACCTGCAACGATCTCCGACTCGCCTTCCACCACGTCGAACGGGTGACGGTTACATTCGGCCAGACCGGAAGTCAGGTACACCACGAACAGTGGCAGCAGTGGCAGCCAGTTCCACGACAGCAGATTCAGGCCTTGTGCCGCCATCATGCCGCGCTGCTGGCTGGCGACGATTTCGCCGAAGTTCAGCGAACCGGATACCATCAGAATCACTACCAGTACGAAGCCCATCGGGATTTCGTAGGAAATCATCTGTGCCGAAGCACGCATCGCGCCGAGGAAGGAGTACTTCGAGTTCGAAGCCCAGCCGGCAATGATGATGCCGTACACTTCCATCGAGGTGATTGCCATCAGCAGCAGCAGACCGGCGTTCACATTGGCCAGCACGGCTTCAGGACCGAACGGCACCACCGACCATGCGGCCAGTGCCGGCATGATGGTCATGATAGGACCGATCACGAACAGACCAGGGTTAGCCTTGGCCGGGGTGATGATCTCTTTAAACAGCAGTTTCAGCGCATCGGCGATAGGCTGCAGCAGACCGGCAGGACCGACACGGTTAGGACCCACACGGATCTGGATCCAGCCGATGAACTTACGTTCCCACAGGGTCAGGTAAGCCACCAGACCCATCAGCGGCATCAGTACCACCACGATACGGATCATGGCCCAGATCAGCGGCCATGCCGGGGCCAGCACACTGTTGGCGCCCATGGCATTAATAGTCGTTACGAATTCAGGCAGAGCCATTATTTACCCTCTCCTGCTTTTTCAACAGTGATAGAACCGAACATGCTACCCAGCGCAGCGGTCGATGCATGGGCTGCAGCGACACGCACGGTGCGCTCTGGCAGCGCTGCGTCGATGGCAGCAACCAGCGTGGCGCTACCGGCACCCTGGGTCACTTTCACCAGATCGCCTGCAGCCACACCCAGTTGCTGGGCCAGCGCTGCCGACAGATGCGCTTTCGGCGCAGCCGCGTCGACGGTCTGTTGCAGCGACTCGGCACGGCGCACGATGGCGTCGGCGAAGTAGATCGGTACATCGGCGATACGCTCGGTGCCACCGTTGCCGATTTGCGCGGCCACCGGAGCAGCGGCGCTGCGGTTGTTCAGCTTGGCGGAAACGTCGGTCACACCGGCGCCCAGCACTTCGTCACGGATGGCTTCCGAAGTTTCATACTCGAAGCCCGACAGGCCGAGGATGTTACCCAGAACGCGCAGCACTTTCCATGCAGGGCGGGTTTCCAGCAGCGGCTTGACGGTGCCGTTGAAGCTCTGTGCACGGCCTTCGCAGTTGACGAAGGTGCCCGAAGTTTCGCTGAATGGCGATACTGGCAGCAGCACGTCGGCATATTCCATGCCGTGCTTGTACGGCGACATGACAACCACCATGTCGGCGTTCTGCAGCGCGCTGGCAGCAGCTTGCGGGTTGTGCGCGTCGAACGCTGGTTCGGCGTTGAGCAGCAGGTAGGCTTTTTTCTGTTCGCTGAAAGCTGGTGCCGAGGCGCCGTTGGCGTTAGCCACGTAAGCACCCACGGTGTTGGCAGCTTCGGTCAGGTAACCGAACTTGGCACCGGTCTGCTCAGCGATCCACTGGGCGGCAGCGTGCAGCGCGCCAGCCTGTGGGTGCTGGGCTGCAGCGTTACCGAGGAATACACCGCGGCTCAGTGCAGCGTCGCCCGACAGCAGCGAAGCAGCGATAGCCGTCGCAGCGGCATCAGCCTGTACGCCTTCGAAACCGGCCGGAGCGGCCACGCCTTTGGCGGCAGCTACAGCAACGACGACTTGCGACAGTGCTGCCAGCCAGTCCGACGGAGCAGCAATCATCTTGTTAGCGACGTTCATCAGCAGGTCGTCGTCGGTGGCGTGCAGGATGGACAGCTTGGCGCCGCCCTTCACTGCCAGACGCAGACGCGTAGCCAGTTGCGGATGATCTTTACGCAGGAAGGAACCGATCACGAAAGCGCGGTTCAGATGGCCGAAGTCGGCAATCGACATACCGAGCCAAGGTGCAACGCCCTGCAGCGACACGTCCGCGTTACGCAGACGGGTATCAACGCTGTCCGAACCCATGGCGCGGGTCAGTTTCTGCAGCAGGTGCAGTTCTTCCAGCGTCGAGTGCGGCGTCGCCAGCGAAGCCAGCGACTGTGCACCGTGTTCGTGACGGATGTTTTTCAGGCCGTGCGCCACGTATTCGAGCGCGGTCTGCCAGTCGACTTCTTTCCACTCGTTGCCTTGCTTGAGCATAGGCTGGGTCAGACGGTCAGCGCTGTCCAGACCTTCGTACGAGAAGCGGTCTTTATCGGAGATCCAGCATTCGTTGACGGCATCGTTTTCCAGCGGCAGCACGCGCTTGACCTTGCCGGCTTTGACCTGAACGATCAGGTTGGCGCCGAGGCCGTCGTGTGGCGATACCGATTTACGACGCGACAGTTCCCACGAACGGGCGCTGTAACGGAATGGCTTGGAAGTCAGTGCACCCACAGGGCACAGGTCGATCATATTGCCCGACATTTCCGAGGTCACGGTCTGACCAACGAAAGCGGTAATTTCGGAATGTTCGCCGCGGCCGATCATGCCCAGTTCCATCACGCCGGCCACTTCCTGACCGAAACGTACGCAACGGGTGCACTGGATGCAGCGCGACATCTCCTGCATGGAGACCAGCGGGCCGCCGTCTTTCGGCGCCACTACGCGCTTGTCTTCTTCGTAGCGCGAAGTGGTCTTGCCGTAACCTACGGCCAGATCCTGCAGCTGGCATTCGCCGCCCTGATCGCAGATCGGGCAGTCCAGCGGGTGGTTAATCAGCAGGAACTCCATCACCGACTTCTGAGCCTGTACGGCCTTGTCGGAAGCAGAGCGCACAATCATGCCGGCCGCAACGGGCGTAGCGCATGCTGGCAAAGGCTTAGGCGCCTTCTCTACTTCGACGAGGCACATACGGCAGTTCGCAGCGATCGACAATTTCTTGTGATAGCAGAAGTGCGGAATGTAGGTTCCCAGTTTGTTGGCGGCGTCCATCACCATGCTACCAGCAGGGACTTCGACTTTTTTGCCGTCTATTTCGATTTCAACCATGGTGATCGTTACCTGACGCAGCTTAAATGTAAGCGGGCACTAAGCAGCGCTTGTGCTCGACGTGATATTCAAATTCTTCGCGGAATTGCTTGATGAACGCGCGCATAGGCATTGCTGCCGCATCACCCAGAGCGCAGATAGTGCGGCCCTGAATGTTGTCGCAGATCGAGTTCAGCACATCCAGATCCGAAGGACGACCCTGACCGTTTTCAATCCGGTGGATCATACGGTACATCCAGCCCGTACCTTCACGGCATGGGGTGCACTGACCGCACGATTCTTCGAAGTAGAAATAAGCCAGACGTTCCATCGCCTTGACCATGCAACGCGTTTCGTCCATGACGATGACGGCGCCCGAACCCAGCATCGAACCCGCTTTGGAGATCGAATCGTAATCGAGGTCGGTGTTCATCATCACTTCGCCGCGGATCACCGGAGCGGACGAACCACCCGGGATAACGGCTTTGATCTTTTTACCGCCGCGCATACCGCCTGCCAGTTCCAGCAGTTTGGCAAACGGCGTACCCAGCGGTACTTCGTAGTTGCCCGGCAGCTCAACGTCGCCCGAGATCGAGAAGATCTTGGAACCGCCGTTGTTTGGACGACCCATGCCCAGATATTTTTCCGGACCCATATTCAGGATGAACGGAACGGCAGCAAAGGTCTCGGTGTTGTTAATCGTGGTTGGCTTGCCATACAGACCGAACGACGCAGGGAAAGGCGGCTTGAAGCGTGGCTGGCCTTTTTTGCCTTCCAGCGATTCCAGCAGCGCGGTTTCTTCGCCGCAGATGTAAGCGCCATAACCATGGTGCGCGTGCAGCTGGAAGCTGAAATCGCTGCCCATGATCTTGTCACCCAGGAAGCCAGCCGCGCGGGCTTCTTCCAGTGCATCTTCGAACAGGCTGTACACCTCGAAGATTTCACCGTGGATGTAGTTGTAACCGACCGTGATGCCCATCGCGTAAGCGCCGATGGCCATGCCTTCGATCAGTGCATGGGGGTTGTAGCGCAGAATGTCGCGGTCTTTGAACGTACCCGGTTCGCCTTCGTCCGAGTTGCAGACGAGGTATTTCTGGCCGGGGAACTGGCGTGGCATGAAGCTCCACTTCAGACCGGTCGGGAAGCCTGCACCACCACGGCCGCGCAGCGACGACGCTTTCAGGTCGGCGATGATCTGCTCGGGGGTGATTTTCTCTTCCAGAATGCGGCGCAGCGCGCTGTAACCACCGCGCTTGACGTAGTCTTCCAGATGCCAGTTCTTGCCGTCCAGGCCGGCGAGAATGACGGGGTCGATGTGACGGTTATGCAGGGAGGTCATTTCTTCAGCTCCTCCACCAGTGCGTCGATTTTCTCATTGCTCATTTTGCTGCACATGCGGTGATTGTTCACCAGCAGCACCGGTGCGTCGCCGCAGGCGCCCATGCACTCGCCCTCGATCAGCGTGAACTCGCCATCTTCCGTGGTGCCACGGTAGTCGATGCCCAGCTTGTCCTTGAGGTGCTCGCCGGCGCGTACACCGCCCGACAGAGCGCAAGGCAGGTTGGTGCACACGGTGATCTTGTGCTTGCCGACCGGCTTGAGGTTGTACATATTGTAGAAAGTGGCCACTTCCTGCACGGCGATGGCCGGCATGCGGATGTAGTCAGCCAGTTCCTGCATGACTTCCGGCGAGACCCAGCCCAGTTCTACTTGCGCGTGGGCCAGCGCAGCCATCACGGCCGATTGACGCTGGTCGTCTGGGTATTTCGCCAGCTCGCGGTCGATTTTTTTATAACACTGCTCAGATAACAACATACTTTTCTGCCTCTCGGACTTAGCGGTCAATACTGCCGAACACGATATCTTGCGTACCAATGATGGTCACGGCGTCGGCGATCATGTGGCCACGCGCCATTTCATCGAGCGACTGCAAGTGCGCGTAGTCAGGTGCGCGCAGCTTCATGCGGTACGGCTTGTTGGCGCCATCGGAAACCAGATAGATGCCGAATTCGCCCTTCGGATGTTCCACCGCGCTGTACACCTCGCCCGGTGGGACGTGGAAGCCTTCGGTAAACAGCTTGAAGTGGTGAATCAGCGATTCCATATTGGTCTTCATGTCGACGCGGCCCGGAGGCGCAACCTTGCGGTTGTCGGTCATGACAGGACCCGGATTATTACGCAGCCATTCCACGCACTGTTTGATGATGCGGTTGGACTGACGCAGTTCTTCCACGCGCACCAGATAGCGGTCATAGCAATCGCCGTTGGTGCCGACTGGAATATCGAAGTCCATCAGATCGTAGACTTCGTAAGGCTGGTGCTTGCGCAAGTCCCAGGCCACGCCCGAACCGCGCAGCATGGCGCCCGTAAAGCCCATGGCTTTCGCATCTTCCGGCGAGACCACGCCGATGCCGACGGTACGCTGTTTCCAGATACGGTTGTCGGTCAGCAGGGTTTCGTATTCGTCGACGTAGGTCGGGAAACGACGGGTGAAGTCTTCGATGAAGTCCAGCAGCGAACCCTGACGATTTTCGTTGAGTTTGCTGATCGCCTTGGCCGAACGGATGATCGACGGACGGTGCTGCGGCATCGCATCGGGCAGGTCGCGGTACACGCCGCCCGGACGGTAGTAGGCTGCGTGCATACGCGCGCCGGACACGGCTTCGTAGCAGTCGAACAGGTCTTCACGATCGCGGAAGCAGTACAGGAACGGACCCATCGCACCGACGTCGAGCGCGTGCGCGCCCAGCCACATCAGGTGGTTCAGGATACGGGTGATTTCGTCGAACATCACGCGGATGTACTGGGCACGCAGTGGCACTTCCACGCCCAGCAGCTTTTCGATGGCCATCACATAGGCGTGCTCGTTGCACATCATCGAAACGTAGTCCAGACGGTCCATATAAGGCACGGACTGCAGGAAGGTCTTCTGCTCGGCCAGCTTCTCGGTGCCGCGGTGCAGCAGGCCGATGTGCGGGTCGGCGCGCTGGATCACTTCGCCGTCCAGTTCCAGCACCAGACGCAGCACGCCGTGCGCTGCCGGGTGCTGCGGACCAAAGTTCAGGGTGTAATTTTTAATCTCTGCCATGTGTCACTTCCCGTAATTTTCTTCGCGGATCACGCGTGGCACGTTTTCACGTGGCTCGATGGTGACCGGCTGGTAGATCACGCGCTTCTGTTCCGGGTCGTAGCGCATTTCGACATAGCCCGATACGGGGAAGTCTTTGCGGAACGGGTGGCCGATGAAGCCGTAGTCGGTCAGGATGCGGCGCAGGTCGTTGTGGCCTTCGAACAGGATGCCCATGACGTCGAACGCTTCGCGCTCGTACCAGTTGGCAGCACGCCACAGCGGCACGATGGAAGCCAGCACTGGCATATCGTCGTCCGGTGCGAACACGCGCACGCGCACGCGCCAGTTGTGCTGAACGGACAGCAGATGGGTCACGGCGGCGAAACGCAGGCCGTCCCAGGCACCGTCGCCGTAGGTCGAGTAGTCCACGCCGCACAGGTCGATCATGGTGTCGAAGCCCAGCGTCGCATCGTCGCGCAGGGTCTGCATCACGCCGTAGTAGTCGGCCGCAGCCACTACCAGCGTAATCTCACCCAGTGCAACGGTGGTAGTAACGCG
The DNA here is from genome assembly GCF_009720775.1 of Pseudoduganella danionis. GTDB lineage: Bacteria > Pseudomonadota > Gammaproteobacteria > Burkholderiales > Burkholderiaceae_D > Rugamonas > Rugamonas danionis. The sequence continues at coordinate 148,816 of NZ_WNKW01000003.1, read as the reverse complement.
ATCGCCCAGGGCAGTGCCGAGGGCGTTTTGCAGTTGTTCTAAATGTGTAGTCATATTAGCGTGCGATCGTGTTGGTACGCTTGATCTTGTTTTGCAGCTGCATGATGCCATACAGCAGCGCCTCAGCCGTAGGCGGGCAGCCCGGCACGTAGACGTCTACCGGCACGATGCGGTCGCAACCGCGCACCACAGAGTAGGAGTAGTGATAGTAGCCGCCGCCGTTTGCGCAGGAGCCCATCGAGATCACCCAGCGCGGCTCTGGCATCTGGTCGTAGACCTTGCGCAGTGCGGGGGCCATCTTGTTGCACAGCGTGCCGGCCACGATCATCACGTCGGACTGACGTGGCGAAGGACGGAACACAACGCCGAAGCGGTCCATATCGTAACGGGCCGCGCCCACGTGCATCATTTCAACCGCGCAGCAGGCCAGACCGAACGTCATCGGGAACATGGAACCCGTACGCGCCCAGTTGATCAGCTTGTCGGCCGAGGTGGTGATGAAACCTTCGTTTAATACGCCTTCAATAGCCATGGCTTATTCCCAATCAAGGGCACCTTTCTTCCAGATATACCAAAAACCGACAACGAATTCAGCAATGAACACCATCATCGTGACGAAGCCGCCCCAGCCCAGTTCGCGCATGGATACGCCCCATGGGAAGAAGAATGCCGTTTCCAGGTCGAACAAAATAAACAGAATTGCGATCAGGTAGTAGCGCACGTCGAACTTCATGCGCGCATCTTCGAATGCTTCGAAACCGCACTCGTAAGGGGAAAGTTTAGCCGCATCTGGGCGTTTAGGGCCCAGCAGATGGCCGAGAACTTGCGGGAGTATGCCTACGCCGAGACCGACGAGGATGAACAGCAGGACGGGGAGATAATTTTCGAGGTTCACGATTGATGAGCTTATGTTGAACGGTCAGTTAAAAGGGCCCACTGCGATGTTTTGCGGTGCGCTTAACGTTCGCCCCAATCGTATAACTACTTAGACCAGGATCGAACGACACATCCTCGTAAAAAAGCCAGCCTAGGGTCACTTCGGTGCTCCTTATGCTGGCCTTGAATTTCTGGTGCCGACGACGAGACTCGAACTCGTACAGCTTTCGCCACTACCCCCTCAAGATAGCGTGTCTACCAATTTCACCACGTCGGCGTTAGGCCATTATTCTAACGCTTTTTCACAATCTTGTTAATGCGAATTGCGTTAAAACAAGACGAAAAACGATAAATATTTGCTGAGATACGTATTGAATTGTTTTTTTCGAGCAGAAAAACCCACAACTGCCAAAATATTCAGCAGCCGGCTTATCAGGCCGGCAATGTCACAACTTATAACTTACGTCAGGCTTACTTCGGAATCGAAGCAGCCGGGCCGCTGGCGGCCGGTGCAGCAGGTGCCGTTGCCGGTGCAGCCGCTGGCGCGGTCGGAATTGCTGCCGTGCCGGTGACTGGCGCAGCAGGCGCTGGCGCTGCTGGCACTGCTTTATCCATTACACCGCCGCTGACGGTATCGCCACGCTGGGTCGAGATATACGACAGCGCGAGGGTGGCGCTGAAGAAGATCGCGGCCGCGATGCCGGTCGATTTGGACATGAAGTTCGACGAGCCGGTGGCACCGAACAGGCTGCCCGAAGCGCCCGAACCGAAGGCGGCGCCCATATCGGCACCCTTACCATGCTGCAGCAGCACCAGACCGATGATGGCGATGGCCGACAGAACCTGAACTACGATAACCAGATTGAACAAAGTGTTCATGCTATTCCATTCAAAAATAAAAATGTTTTTACTGCTATTTACTGCTGCACTGCTAATTCGTCGCAGCTAATACCTTGCATACGGCGGTTTAAACGGCCTGGATAATGCCGAGGAAATCCGCTGCCTTCAAAGCTGCACCGCCTATCAGGCCGCCATCAATATCAGGCTGAGCCATCAGTTCCTTGGCATTTTCCGGCTTCATGCTGCCGCCATACAGTATCTGCATGCTGGCCGCCGCGACTGCATCCTTGGCTGCCAGTTGCGCACGCAGCAGCGCGTGCGCTTCCTGCGCGATCTGCGGTGTTGCAGTTTTGCCCGTGCCAATGGCCCAGACTGGTTCGTAAGCCACCACAATCTTGATCAGCTCGCTGTTTTCCAGCACATCCAGCACGGCTTGCAGTTGGGCGCCGATCACGGCGGCCGTTTGCCCCGCTTCGCGCTGCTCCAGCGTTTCACCCACACACACCACCGGCGTCAGGCCGGCGGCCAGTGCGGCACGGGCCTTCTGTGCCACCAGTTCATTGCTTTCATGATGGTAGGCACGACGTTCCGAGTGGCCACACAGCACATAGCGGCAACCGAAGTCCACCAGCATGGCCGCTGCCACTTCGCCCGTGTAGGCGCCGCTGGCGTGTACGGAGAGGTCTTGCGCACCCCACGCTACCGCACTGCCCTGCAGCTGGGATTCACATTGAGCCAGATACGGCGCCGGTACGCACACTGCGCAGTCAGCACCGAAATCGTTCAGACCGGCCAGTATACCGGACAGCAAAGTGGAGTTGGCGGCACGGTTGCCGTTCATCTTCCAGTTGCCGATGACAAGTTTGCGTCGCATAGTAGCCTAAAATTCAATAACCCGTTATTTTAACGCGTTGCCGGAATACCGGTCAAACGACGGGCTGGCAGCGTGCCGCGATCGCCACACTGGCATCGACTAGATCACCTGCAGCATGATCTTGCCCACATGCTGGCTGCTCTCCATCAAAGCGTGTGCCGCGGCGGCCTGCTCCAGCGGGAAAACTTCGTAGATTACCGGTTGCAGCTTACGTGTAGCCAACAGCGGCCAGACCTTTTCCAGCAACTGGCGCGCAATCGCGCCCTTGAAAGCAGGCGAGCGGGGGCGCAGGGTCGAGCCGCTGATGGTCAGGCGGCGGCGCAGTACCTGCCCCATATCAACGGTAGCCTTGGAGCCGCCCAGCGTGGCAATCAGGCCGATGCGGCCATCATCGGCCAGACAGTCGATTTCGCGCGGCAGGTAATCACCGCCCACCATGTCGAGAATCACGTCGACACCGCGGCCATCCGTGAGCGTCTTGACCACGGCGCCGAAGTCTTCGCTGCGGTAGTTGATGCCGCGCTCGGCGCCGAGTTTCACGCAGGCCGCCACCTTGTCGTCACTGCCAGCGGTGGCAAATACACGGTGGCCCAGCGCGCTGGCGAGCTGGATGGCGGTCACGCCGATGCCGGAACTACCGCCCTGCACCAGCAGCGTTTCACCAGCCGCCAGCCGCGCCCGGTCCCAGACATTGCTCCAGACCGTGAAGTAGTTTTCCGGAATGGTGGCCGCTTCCAGCATGCTCCAGCCCTTGGGCACGGGCAGTACCTGCTCGATCGGCGCCACCACGTATTCGGCATAGCCGCCGCCCTGCACCAGCGCGCACACAGCATCGCCTAGATCAAATGTGGTGTAGTCCAGATCGCCGTCGACGATTTCGCCGGCCACTTCCAGCCCCGGCAGATCGGAGGCGCCAGCCGGCGGGTTGTACAGGCCTTTACGCTGCAGCACATCGGGCCGGTTGATGCCCGCCGCATGCACTTTGATCAGCACTTCGCCGGCGCCGGCCACGGGCATAGGCCGCTCGCATAGCTGCAGCACCTCGGCCGCACCAGGCTGAACTATCTGTATCGCACGCATCGCACCCACTCCTATCAAACTTGGTCAAACGGCAATTGTACGCCAGCGCCGCTCTGACGTCGTACGCACCGCAAACGGAAATGAGAGCCAAGATGTTAATGAGATCAATTCCTATTTACATTCGCATTAAGTCTGCTTATACTCTTCGCCAAACTTTATTTCCGTCCCACCCTTTTTTCGAGACGACTATTTTGAACAAGCCGAAAGCCCAACACCCGCACAGCATCCGCATGGAACAGGATAGCGCCCTGCGCAGCATGCAAAAAACCAGCCTGGCCATGGGCCTGTCCACCGCCATGCTGCTGCCGCTGGCAGCCGTGGCCCAGACCGCCGCCACCGACAAGACCGTCGACATGCGCGAAGTGCTGGTGCTCGGTAAGCGCCTCGACCCGAATCCCAACGCCGAAGCCGGTACGCCTTACAAGGCCAAGACTTCGGGTGATAGCCGCCACACCCGCCCGCTGGCAGAAACCCCGCAGACCATTTCCGTGGTTACCAAGGCTGCCATCGACGACTCCGGCCTGACCGACCTGAAACAGATTCTGGCCGCGCAACCGGGCATCACGCTGGGCACGGGCGAAAACGGTAACGCTTTCGGCGACCGCTACATCATCCGCGGTCAGGAAGCGCGCAGCGACGTATTCGTCGACGGTCTGCGCGACCCCGGCATGAGCACGCGCGAAAGCTTCGCCGTCGAACAGATCGAAATTTCCAAAGGCCCCAATTCGAGCTTCGCCGGCCGCGGCACGGCGGGCGGCGCCGTCAACGCCATCACCAAGCAGGCCACGCTGGATCACGACTTCACCCGCTTCTCCATGGGCGTAGGCAGCGATTCGCAACGCCGCATCACCTCGGACGTGAACCGTGGCTATGGCGAGAACTTCGCCGTGCGCGCCAACATCCTGTGGGGTGAAGAAGACGTGCCGGGCCGTGCGCCATCGAACCGCAGCCGCAGCGGTCTGGCCCTGTCCGGCCTGTGGGAAGCTTCCGACACCTTCAGCCTGACCACCGACTACTACGGCCTGCGCACCAAGGACCACATGCCCGACCTGGGCGGCTATCTGGTCGGCAGCGTGCCCAACCGCGTACCGGCCACCAATGTGCCCGTGTATGCCCAGACCAGCGACTTCCTGCAATCGGATGTCGATACGCTGACCGCGCGCATCAACTGGAAAATTGCACCGCAACTCAAGCTGACCAGCCTGACCCGCTACGGCAAGTCCAGCAACGCCTATGTCACCACGGGCGCAAATATCGGCACCCGCTACAACGGCAGCAACAGCGTGCCCTTCACCGCAGCGGCGCTGGATGGTGGCCACACGGGCTGGCAGGAAGTCGATTACTTCGCGCACCAGAGCAATCTGCGCTGGGACAAGGAACTGGCCGGCCTCAAACACGAGTTCATCTTCGGTGCCGAATACACCGACCACAAAGTGCTGTCCGGCACCTACCAGATCACCAACACGGGCGCCTACAATTGCCGCACCGTCGGCAATAACACGCCGATAGTCGGCCCGCTGAATGCCTATTGCCTCAGCGACGCCTACGGCCAGAACTACGCCAACCTGAACACGCTGGCCGGCCGCAGCGCCACCCGTCTGGGCTGGAATCAGGACTGGCATGTCAAGACCGTGGCGCTGACGGCCATGGACACGGTAGACCTGACGGACAAACTGAGCGCATTCGGCGGACTCCGTGCCGACTACTTCGACCTGAATCTGGTGCGCCGCAACAACACCACCGGCGTGATCACGGGCGACTACGGCTACAACGATACGCTGGTCAACGGCCACTTGGGCCTGAGCTACAAGGTCGCCAAGGACGCCATCGTCTACGCTAGCGTCGCCAGTGCGCAGGACATCAACGGCGGCGAAGCCGATTCGGGCACCAACAGCGGCTACGGCGGCGCCGTGCTGTACGACGGCAAGATCGCTGGCGCCAAGCCGGAAACCTCGATCAACTACGAACTGGGCACCAAGTGGGACCTGTTCGACCACAAACTGCTGGCCACCGCTGCCCTGTTCCAGACCACCAAGAAAGACGTGATGGAAGGCGCCAACTACGACACGATCGGCACCTTCAACTCGGGCAAAAACCGCGTACGCGGTCTCGAAGTGGGCGTCGCCGGTAACTTCACCGAGCGCCTGTCGGGTCAGATCGGCGGCAGCATCATGCAGTCGGAAGTACTCGGTTCGGCCACGGCCACGAATATCGGCAAGCCGCTGGCCAACTTCGCCAAGAAGTCCTTCTCGGCCCAGCTAAAATTCCAGCAGACCGATGCCCTCAGCTATGGCGCCGTAGCGCGCCACGAGAGCGACCGTTGCGGCGGCCAGCCCGATACGGCAGCCGGCTACACCAACGGCGTATGCGCCCAGCCAGTACCGGCCTTCACCGTGTACGACGTGTTTGCCGCCTACCGCTTCAGCCGCCGTTTCGACCTGCGCCTGAATGTGCTCAACGTCGGCAACAAGGACTACTACACGGCCGTGTACCGCTCGGGCGCCTTCCTGTACAAGGGGGATGCGCGCGCCGTACGCCTGACCGTGAACTACGAACTGTAATCGAGGTCAAGTCGCTGTAAAGCTTTCCCCATGCCGGATACCCCATCCGGCATTTTTTTTGCGGGGTCAGGTCGGGCAAAGTGCAGGTGTCAGGTCGGGCACTGGGGCACACTTTCGCATGAGAAATACGATGCAGGAACTTAGCCATGCATAGAACTTGTGTGGCCAGTCGTTTATGCTGTGAGGGCAACCTGATCGTTGCACCAGTCAGCCTCTAGATTGAATGCATGAAAATATGCCCATTTGCCCGACCTGACACCTGCACTTTGCCCGACCTGACCCCAAGCTGGACTGCACATGTCTGAAACGTTGATCAAGGCTGCATTAAGCCACATTCCGCCGGAAATCCGCTGCGCGCTCGATTACGAGACGCTGGCACCACAATTCATCGCTGCGCCCACACTGGCTTATATCGCCGGCGGCAGCGGCCATGACCAGACGGTAGCCGCCAACCGCGCTGCCTATGCACGCTGGGCCATCACGCCGCGCCTGCTGAGTGATGTCAGCGCTGGCCACACGGCCATCACGCTGGCTGGCATGGCCATGGCCCATCCGCTGATGCTGGGGCCTGTGGCCTTCCATAATCTGGTGCACCCGGGTGGCGAACACGAAACCGTGCGTGGCGCCGCAGCGCTGGACTGCCCCATCATCGCCAGCACCCAGTCCTCCTGCACACTCGAACAGCTAGCCCGGAGCGCAGGTCCGCAGCGCTGGTTCCAGATGTATCTGCAGCCGCAGCGCGCCGATACGCTGGACCTGCTGCGCCGCGCCGAGGCCGCCGGCTACAGCGCCATCGTGCTGACGCTGGACGCGCCGATACAGGTCGCCAGCCTGCGCACCTTGGCGGCGCAGTTCCAGCTACCGGCGCACTGCGTGCCCGTCAATCTGGCAGGCTATACGCCAGCGCAGCAAAGCGCCGTGGCACCAGGCGCCAGCCGCATCCTGCAAGGTGTGATGGCGGCAGCACCGAACTGGGATGAATTGCGCTGGCTGCTCACGCAAACCCGTTTGCCTGTCTGGGCCAAAGGCGTGATGCATGGCGACGATGCGCTGGCATTGCAAGCTGCCGGCGTGGCCGGCATCATCGTTTCCAACCACGGCGGCCGCAGCCTCGATGGCGCGCCTGCCACGCTGGACGTACTGCCTGCCATCCGCGCCGCTGTAGGCAAGGACCTGCCCATCGTCTTCGACGGTGGCGTGCGCTCGGGCGCCGATGTCTTCAAGGCGCTGGCACTGGGCGCGAATGCCGTGGCTATCGGCCGCTTGCAGCTATACGCGCTGGCCGTGGCCGGCGCACTGGGCGTGGCGCACATGCTCAAACTGCTGCGCGAAGAACTGGAAATCTGCATGGCCCTCGCCGGCTGTGCCCATATCGATCACATCCGGGCTACGGCCCTGTTCCATCAGCGAGATCACCATGTTAATCACGATTGAAAATGTACTGAGCAAAGACGAAGTCCGCCAGTTCCGCGGCTGGCTGGCCCAGGCCAGTTGGCAGGACGGCGCACTGACGGGCGGCAGTCTCGCGCGCCACGTCAAACAGAATCTGCAACTGCCGGATAACGCCGAACCGGCCCAAAGTCTGGGCCAGCACATCCTGCGCGCCTTATCGGGCCAGCCGCTATTCATCTCTGCCGCGCTGCCGCGCAAAATCTATCCGCCCAAATTCAACTGCTATCAGGATGGCGGCACTTATGGCACCCACGTCGACAACGCCGTGATGCAACTGCCCGGCAATCTGGGCAGCGTGCGCAGCGACCTGTCGGCCACGCTATTCCTGTCCGAGCCTCATGAATACGAAGGCGGCGTGCTGGAAGTGGAAAGCGAATTCGGCGTGCAGTCGGTTAAACTGGCAGCAGGCGACATGGTGCTCTACCCTTCGTCCAGCCTGCACCGCGTCACGCCCGTCACGGCGGGCGCCCGGCTGGCCTCGTTCTTCTGGATCGAGAGCATGGTGGCCGATGAAGGCGAACGCAGCCTGCTGTTCGATCTGGACCGCACAGTACAGAATCTGTCGCAATCCCTGCCGCCTGACCATCATGAACTGGTCAGACTGACGGGCATCTATCATAATCTGCTGCGGCGCTGGGCTCAGACCTGAACCGCCTTATTTTGAAAGGAATCATGATGAAACGTTCTTACTCCCGTCTGGCACAGTTTGCGCTGCCTGTACTGCTGGCCGTATGTGCCGCTGGCGCCAGCGCGCACGGCAATGTGGTGTGCACCAAAGCTCCCAAATCGGAATGGAAATCGCACGAAGAACTGCAGAAGAAACTGGTGGCCGAAGGCTGGGTGATCCGCCGCATGGAAGCCACCAACTCCTGCTACGAAGTCTACGCCAAGGACCCGAAAGGCAAGCGCGTGGAAGCCTTCTTCGATCCCGTGACTTTCGCCCGTGTCGAAGAATAAGCCACTGACGATCTGGGATCTGCCACTGCGGCTGCTGCACTGGTCACTGGTGCTATGCGTGGCCGCAGCCTGGCTGACCAGCAGCGATACCGGTCCCCAGCATGAATACTGGGGCTATGGCGCGGCCACCATCGTGGCGTGCCGCTTCCTGTGGGGCTATACGGGCAATTACTACGCCCGCTTCAGCCAATTCGTGCGCAATAGCGCCGATACGCTGCACTATCTGCGCCAGGTCCTCAGCGGCACTGCGCCGCGCTACCTCGGCCATAATCCGCTGGGCGGCTGGATGGTGTTGGCCCTGCTGCTGTGCGTGGCCCTGCTGGGCATCACGGGCTGGGCGCTGAATACGGATCTGCTGTGGGGCTATGCCTGGCCGGTGCGCGTGCATCAGGCGCTGGGCTGGACGCTGCTAGGGCTGATTGCCCTGCATCTGGGCGGCGTGCTGTTCACCAGTTGGCAGCACCGCGAGAATCTGGTGGCCGCCATGCTGAGCGGCCGCAAGGACGCCGACGACCACCCTGTCTGAATCGGCAGCGGCGCACATGCCGCGACCCGCCCGTACTAGCTGCCGCCGGTACGGGAACGCTGCGGCAGCGGCGTATTTGGCTTCCAGGCAGCCGACAATGCCTGCCCTTCTTCCAACTGCTCGGCCGTCATGTTCTTGACCACAGCCGAACGCTGCTCGGCCGCATTGGCCGAGCCATAGGACGCCGCCAGATTCCACAGCATGTAGGCGATCACATTATCCTGCGGCAGTCCGGCCGTGTGATAGCGGTACATCAGGCCCAGCGCCTGCAGCGCTTCCGCGTGGCCCTGCTCGGCCGCCTTGCGGAACCAGGCCACGGCCTGCTTGTGATCCTGTATCACGGCATTACCTGTGTAGTACATGGCGCCTACCACGTATTGCGCGTCGGCCTTGCCCTGCAGGGCTGCCTTGCGATGCCATTCGAGCGCCTGCTTGTAATCCTGGGTGACGCCACGGCCCATGTAATACATCAGGCCCAGCAAATGCTGGGCATCGGCATTGCCGGCCTTGGCCAGTGGCGTGATTTCCTTTAGCGCCACGGTGTAGTTTTTAGCGTTGTAGGCGGTCGCGCCTTCTGCAAAACCGGCTTGCGCCAGCTGCGGCAGACTGAAGGCCAGGCCTAGTGCCAGTATGATTTTTTTCATATCCCCGGTGGTCCTGTCGATTACTTCCAGCTGACTTTGCCCAAACCATCTACGCTCACATTACGGTTCATCGGTTTGCCATACACCGTGACCGAACCCAGCCCGCTCAGGCTCAGGGTTGCGTTGTTGCGCGCATTGACGGTGGCATTACCGAGACCACTGAGGTCCACATTCACATTCTCTGCCTGCAACTGCTGGGCATTCAGTCCGCCCAGCCCACCCAGCGAAGCTTTCAGCATCTTGCTGCGGCCACCCAGCGTGATATAGCCGGCACCGCGCAGATCGAGATCGACATTGTCGTTCTCGCTGACCCACAGGTTCATGCTGCCCACGCCGCCCAGATCAGCTTTCAGATTCTTGTAGTCGCAATTGACTTTCATACTGCCGGCGCCATCGAGCGTCAGTTCCAGTTCATCGCCGCTAAAGCCGCTGATATCGGTAGTGCCTACACCTTCGGACACCACTTCGCGCAGCATCGGCAAGGTCAGTTCGGCGCGTACCATATTGCGGCCTATCTTGATGCCGCGCCCTTCCGTTTCCAGATGCAGGGTATCGCCCGTGGTGGAAGACATGGTCTTATCGAGATAGCGCTTCTCGCCGATGATGATCAGCCCCGGCGCAGCCCCCTGACGCACCTTGAGGTCGATCACGCCATCAAGCTTGACGCGCACCACGCGGGCATCGATGGCCACCACGCGCTTCTCGACCGGGTCTTCGGCAGCGAAGGCCGAGTTCCACAGCGCGCTACAGGTGGCCAGCAGCAGGCCGAACTGGAAAAACTTATTCATAACGATATCCTCACTGGTGTATCCCATCCGCACTCGGGCGGCGTCGCACAATTCTAGCAGCCCTGCCGGTGGCGGCGGGCGTCATACAATCAGGCGTTGGCGCTCAGGCGATGGCCTTTCACCACGACTACCTGCATGGCAGCCTGACTCACCTGGGCGACAGGTTCCAGTGCGGCGGCCTTCTGGGCAGCGCTGCTGGTGTAAGCGAAGGTACCCAGTACCATGGTGGCTGCGAGGAAGATGACTTCCATGTTTTTTGCGATGTTCATTTTGCTCTCCTTAAAATCGTTGCGGTATGTGAGCACTATAGACATAGGCCGCGCAAGCGTCGTGCGGATTGCGACGAAACGCAAAAAACAGCGACTAGACGGCATTTACAGCCGCTGAAAGCCCGCTCAGGCCACAACTTAGGGGCACGCCTCTACTGGCGGTCACACGCAGGTAACAGACGGTCGATACGCTTGCAGGTTTTAATTAACCTGCAATAGTCCATTTATGTCCCCTGCTACCCCTTACGCAAAAACCCGTTTGCATCTGGCGCTGGCCGCCGCTGGCCTGTGCGCACTGCACGCCCCTGTTATGGCAACCGAAGATGGCAGCGAAGGCGCGCTGTCCAAAGTATTTGTCAAAGCCACGGTGGAAAAGAAAAAGCTGGGCGATAGCGTCAGCGGCGGTGCGCTGGGGCGCAAATCCGAACTCGATACGCCGTTCTCCACCAAGGCAGTGAGCAGCGACGAAATCGAAGACCGTCTGGCCACCAGTATTTCGGAAGTGCTCAAATACGACGCTTCCGTCACGGCCATCAGCCCGCCCATCAGCACCCACCCGGCCACCATACAGATGCGCGGCCTGCGCCTTGATGACCTGAACGGCTACAAGATCAACGGCCTGGCAGCCGTCAACCGCGGTACCGAAATGCCGCTGGAAATGTTCGAAAGTGTGGAAGTGCTGAAAGGCCTGAGCGGCTTTATGTACGGTTTCGGATCGCCGGGCGGCATCGTCAATTACGTCAGCAAGCGTCCGACTACGGACAAGAGCTTTAGCGCAGCGCTGGGCTATCAGGAAGGTGGCGCGCTCAAGGAACACTTCGACATCGGCGGCCGTGTGGGCGAAGAAGGCGGCTTTGGCTATCGCCTCAACCTGCTGCACGAGGATGGCGGCGTGCAGGAAGAAAGCGGCACCATCCACCGTAACGCCGCTGGCCTGAATCTGGAATGGCGCGTCAGCGATGATGTCGCGCTGACCTACGAATCGCTCTACCAGCGCCGCAAGAGCGTAGGCGGCACCGACGTGGTGCTTTCTACTGCCTACGCGGTGCCGCGCCCGATCGCCGGCAACAGTAAACTCAATAGCATAGGCGCCGGCAGCGACGTGGAATTCGTCATGTACACCATGGGTATGGATGCACGCGTAGCACCGGACTGGATGATGAACCTGTCCTACCGCACTTCCGACTCCACCCGCGTCTACAAGAAGGACCAGTACTACATCACCAGCGACAAGGCCGACTACAAGGACCGCGTCACTTCGGAGCTGCACGGCTACCACTTCGACCAGATACAGGCTAGCTGGGAAGGCAAGCTGCAGAAGTGGGGTGTGGCACACGACATCGTGACCGGCTTCACATCGCAGAACCTGACGTCCACCTCCTCGGCCGTCACGCCCAAGACCTATCTGGGTACGGGCAATCTGTACGCACCGACCATCATCAACGTCAACAGCATCAACTGGAGCGGCGGCACCTATCAGGACGAAGCCACCCGCCAGGAGGCCGTGTTCTTCAGCGACACCGTCAAGTTCAACGACAACTGGTCGGTGCTGGCCGGTGCACGCTACAACCGCTTTAACGAAAACGCCTACAACACCAAGAACGTGGTGACGGCCAGCTATCCGGCCAACCGCACCACGCCTACCGTTGCGCTGATGTTCAAGCCGGCGGCGGACACCACCCTGTACGCCAGCTATGTGGAAGCGATGGAGATGGCCTCGAATGCGCCCGCCTCGGCCGTCAATGCCAACCAGACCTTCGCACCGATCAAGAGCAAGCAGGCGGAAGCGGGCATCAAGACGGAGCGCAGCTTCTGGAATGCCAGCGCGGCGCTGTTCCAGATCAAGCGCGGTGCGCAGTACACCAATGCGGCCAATGTCTTCGTGGCCGACGGCGAGACCAAATATCAGGGTCTGGAAGTGAATAGCGTGGTTCAAGCCAGCAAAAACCTGTCCGTCGAAGGCGGCATCATGCTGCTCGACGCCACGCTGGAAAATGCGGCGCCCGGCTACAGCGGCAAGCGTGCTGTGGGTGCACCACGCCGTCAGGCTTCGATACAGGCCACCTGGCGCGAAGTGCTGCCGGGCCTCGCCCTGCACGCCGGCTCGCAATATCTGGGCGAGTTGCCGCTCGATGCGGCCAATGTCCATACGCTGTCCGGCACTACGCTGTTCGATGCGGGCTTCAACTACCGTCAGCGCTACTTCGGTAAGATGGTCAGCGTGCGCGCCAACATCTCCAACATCGCCAACCGCAAGTACTGGACCTACTATCAGGAGAACTACCTGAACGTAGGCTCGCCACGCACGGTCAGCGTCAACCTGCGCGTGGACTTCTAAGCATGCCGGCCCCACGCCTTGCCCGCACTGGCGCTGCCGCTGCCGCACTGTCCCTGCTGCTGTCGTCGGCCTATGGTCAGCATTATCAGACCAAGACGCCATATCAGCCGCAGCTGGCCAGCGCCAGCAGCGAAGCTGTGCCGCAAGGCTACCGGCCTATCCATACCCAGCTGCTGGCACGCCATGGTTCGCGCGGGCTGACCAGCATGAAGTCCGATCTGGCGCTCTACAATCTGGTACAACTGGCAAAGCAGCAGCACGCGCTTACGCCGCTGGGCGCGCAACTTGAGCCGGCCATCTACCAGATGATGGAGGCCAACGCCTTGCTAGGCTATGGCGTGGCAGGCATACGCAAGCCCGGCTACGGCAACGAAACCATGCAGGGCATACGCGAACACCAGCAACTGGCACAGCGTCTGTATCAGCGCATGGCGCCACTGTTTCAGCCAGCGGATGCCAGCAGTGGTGCAGCACCACGTCAGATCTTGCTACTCAGTTCGGGCAAGGACCGCGCGGTCGATAGCGGCGAATACTTTGCGCAGGCGCTGTTCGCTTTGCAGCCGGCGCTGCAGGCACATCTTGTACGACCAGCGCCGCTGGCACCACGCAGCAGCGCCAGCATCGAAAGCAGCGGCGGCGCAAGTACCGCCAGCAACAACGCCAGCGCTGCCGGCACCGACCGCTTCCTGCTCTACTTCCACAAGCTCAACCCCAAAACGGATCTGGTCAGCGACAGCAGCGATCCGCTGTATGCCGCTTATCAGGCCAGCCTCGCCTATCAGGCGTGGTTGCGCAGCGAGGCGCTGAGCCAGCGCCTCGCTGCGCTGGAAGCCCGGCCAGAACTGGCACAGGCTGCACACGCCGTGCTGGCACGTCTGTTCCAGCCTGCCTTCCTGCGTGCGCTGGGCGCTGGTCAGCATACGGCAGCCAATACCGGCAGCATGCAGTTCACCAGCAAAGATGGCCAGTACACCAGCCGCCTGACGGGCGATGGTGAAACGGCGCTGCGTACGCCGGTCGATGCCGCACTGGCTTTGTATGAACTGTACGCTGCGGCCGCCGACATGCAGGCCGAACTCCGCGCCGACTTCCACCGTTTCATGCCGCAGGCGCAGGCCGCCGTATTCGCCGCTCACGAGGATGCCGTGAGCTTCTACAGCAAAGGCCCGGGCCTGCAGGAAAACGGTGCGCTCAACTATGCCATGGCCCAGCCCCTACTCGATGACTTCTTCGAGGAAGTCGCAGCCGTGGCAGCGGGCGATCTGCGCCACGTAGCCAAGCTTCGTTTCGCTCATGCCGAAATCGTCATCCCCATGGCGGCGCTGCTCGGCCTGCAGGGCATGTCCGAACAGCTAACAGCGGCGACGCCTTATAGTTACAAATCCAGCCCATGGCGCGGCGAACGGGTCGCGCCCATGGCGGCCAACATCCAGTGGGATGCTTATCAAAACGATCAAGGTCAAATCGCCGTACGCATGCTGTACAACGAACAGCCTGTTGATTTCAAAACCACCTGTGCTTACGCCAAACTTACGGTAGCAAGCCAGTTCTACGACTTTGCCCGCCTGCGCCGCTGCTATCAGCGCCCGGGCGAATGACGCAGGATTAATTTCTTAAACGTTCTGACAAGATTGCTCGTGTTGCAGTGCATCAAAAGCAACATTTATTGCAATCGATTTCGAAACTAGCCTTTCCCTGGTGATAAACTTGGTAGGTCTTTGCCACCTATGAAAGGCTTATCCCATGAACCAGATGAACCGCCGCCAGTTCCTTCGGGTAACTGGCGCAGCCATCGCGGGTTCAAGTATCGCGTTACTAGGCTTTACCCCGGGCACGGCCTTGGCCGAAGTCCGGCAATACAAGCTGGCGCGCAGTACTGAAACCCGCAATACCTGCCCCTACTGCTCCGTCGGTTGCGGCATCCTGATGTACGGTCTGGGCGACGGTGCGAAAAACGCCAAGTCCACCATCATCCACATCGAAGGCGATGCCGACCACCCCGTCAATCGCGGCACGCTGTGCCCGAAAGGCGCCAGCCTGGTCGATTTCATCCACTCTGAAAACCGTCTGCTGGCACCGGAATACCGTGCTCCGGGCGCGACGGAATGGAGCCCCATCTCGTGGGATGACGCGCTGACCCGCATCGCCAAGCTGATGAAGGCTGACCGCGACGCGAACTTTATCGAGAAAACCCCCGAAGGCAAAACCGTCAACCGCTGGACTACCACCGGTATGCTGTGCGCCTCCGCTGCTACCAACGAAGTAGGCTACTTAACCCATAAAACCATGCGCAGTCTCGGCATGCTGGCATTCGACAATCAAGCACGTGTTTGACACGGTCCAACGGTGGCAGGTCTTGCCTCGACATTTGGACGTGGTGCGATGACGAATCACTGGGTAGACATCAAAAATGCTGATGTCATCCTGGTCATGGGCGGTAACGCAGCAGAAGCACACCCTTGCGGCTTTAAATGGGTCACGGAAGCGAAAGCGCATCGCGGCGCCAAGCTGATCGTGGTAGATCCGCGCTTTACCCGAACCGCTTCGGTGGCGGACTATTACGTCCCTACCCGTACCGGTGCGGACATCGTTTTCCTCGGCGGTATCATCAACTACCTGCTGACCAACGATAAGATCCAGCACGAGTACGTGCGCAACTACACCGACATGCCGTTCATCGTGCGCGAGGACTTCTCGTTCAAGGATGGTCTGTATTCGGGCTACGACGAAAAAGCCGGTAAATACACTGACAAGAGCAGCTGGAACTACGAGCTGGGCGAAGATGGCTATGCCAAAATCGATCCGACGCTGGAACACCCGCGCTGCGTCTACCAGCTGATGAAGGCGCATTATTCGCGCTACACCCCGGCCATGGTGGAGAAAGTCTGCGGCGTACCGCCAGAGAAATTCAACAAGGTCGCGGAAATGCTGGCATCGACGGCCGTACCGGGTCGTGCTGCCACCATCCTGTACGCACTGGGCTGGACCCAGCACTCGACGGGCGCAGAAACACTGCGTACGGGTGCGATGGTACAGCTGCTGCTGGGGAATATGGGTATCGCAGGCGGCGGCATGAATGCGCTGCGCGGCCACTCGAATATTCAGGGCCTGACCGACCTCGGTCTGCTGACCAATATGCTGCCCGGTTATCTCACCCTGCCCGGCGAAGCCGAACAGGAATGGGATGCGTACGTGACCAAGCGTGCGCTCAAGCCACTGCGTCCAAATCAGCTCAGCTACTACAGCAACGCCAAGAAATTCCTCGTCAGCTTCATGAAGTGCTGGTGGGGCGATGCAGCCACGGAGGAGAACAACTTCGCCTTCGACTATCTGCCTAAACTGGATAAGCCTTACGACATGATGCAGGTGTTCGAGCTTATGCACCAAGGGAAGATGAATGGCTACATCTGCCAGGGCTTCAACATCCTGGCCTCGGCACCGGACAAGCAAAAGATTACCGAAGCACTGTCCAAGCTCAAGTATCTGGTGGTGATGGACCCGCTGGCCGTGGAAACGGCGGAATTCTGGCGCCCGTTCGGCGAGTTCCATCAGGTCGATCCGACCAAGATCATGACCGAAGTGTTCCGCCTGCCGACCACCTGCTTCGCCGAAGAACGCGGTTCGCTGGTGAGTTCCTCGCGCGTGCTGCAGTGGCACTGGCAAGGTGCCGATGGTCCGGGCCAGACCCGCAGCGATCTGGAAATCATGTCCGGCCTGTTCTTGCGCATCAAAGCGATGTACAAGAAAGATGGCGGCAAATTCCCTGATCCTATCCTCAACCTGACCTGGCCTTATGCCCAGCCGTATAGCCCGCAGCCGGAAGAACTGGCGATGGAATACAACGGCAAGGCACTCAAGGAGCTGACCGATCCTAAGGACCCGACTAAAGTCATCCTGAAGAAAAACGAGCAGCTGGCCGGCTTCGCGCAACTGCGTGACGATGGCAGCACCGCCTGCGGTTGCTGGATCTTCGCCGGTAGCTGGACTGCCGCAGGCAACCAGATGGGACGGCGCGACAACAGCGATCCGAGTGGCATAGGCCAGACCCTGAACTGGGCCTGGGCATGGCCGGCCAATCGCCGCGTGCTGTACAACCGTGCTTCCTGCGACACCAAGGGCAAGCCATGGGACCCGACCCGCAAGCTGATTGCGTGGAACGGCACCAACTGGGCCGGACCGGACATCCCCGACTTCAAGGCCGACGAGCCGCCGGAAAACGGTATGGGCCCGTTCATCATGCTGGCAGAAGGTGTAGCACGCTTCTTCTCGCGTGAGGCCATGGCCGAGGGGCCGTTCCCCGAGCACTATGAGCCGTTCGAAACGCCGGTGGGTCACAACCCGCTGCACCCGAACAATGCGCGCGCTACCAGCAATCCGGCTGCACGCATGTTTGCCAATGACCGCGCCAAGCTGGGTAAAGCGGCGGAGTTCCCGCACGTGGCCACCAGCTACCGTCTGACGGAGCACTTCCACTACTGGACCAAGCATGCCAAGCTGAATGCCATCATCCAGCCGGAGCAGTTTGTGGAAATCGGCGAGGAACTGGGCAACGAGATCGGCGTGAAGCACGGCGACCGCGTCAAGGTCAGCTCCAAGCGTGGCCACATCATTGCCAAGGCAGTAGTGACCAAGCGTATCAAGGCGCTGACCATCGACGGCAAAAAGACCCATCAGGTGGGTCTGCCTATCCACTTCGGTTTCAAGGGGGTTACCAAACCTGGGTACTTAATCAACACGCTGACACCGACGGTTGGTGACGGCAATTCGCAGACACCGGAATTCAAGTCCTTCCTGGTGAAAGTGGAAAAAGCATGATGACCCAAGGAGAATAACCATGCCTTTACAATCCCTTGATATCAAGCGCAAATCCGCTACCACCGTGCAGGAGCCGGTGGCTCGCACGCCCGTCATCGGTCAGGTGGCAAAACTGATCGATGTGAGCAAGTGCATAGGCTGCAAGGCCTGCCAGACCGCCTGCATGGAGTGGAACGATCTGCGTGACGAAGTCGGTGAGACCACCGGCGTGTATGACAACCCGACCGACCTGTCGCCACAATCGTGGACGGTGATGCGTTTCACCGAACACGAGAAAAACGACGGCAACCTCGAATGGCTGATCCGCAAGGACGGCTGTATGCACTGCGAGGACCCGGGCTGTCTGAAAGCCTGCCCTGCACCGGGCGCCATCGTGCAGTACACCAACGGCATTGTGGATTTCCATCAGGAGAACTGCATAGGCTGCGGCTACTGCGTGGCGGGCTGCCCGTTCGACGTTCCGCGCATCTCGAAGAAGGACGACCGCGCTTACAAATGCACGCTGTGCTCGGACCGCGTGGCGGTGGGACAGGAGCCTGC
This sequence comes from Pseudoduganella danionis, assembly GCF_009720775.1. Taxonomy (GTDB): domain Bacteria; phylum Pseudomonadota; class Gammaproteobacteria; order Burkholderiales; family Burkholderiaceae_D; genus Rugamonas; species Rugamonas danionis. The sequence goes on along the minus strand of NZ_WNKW01000003.1, from coordinate 130,256 downwards.
CTGCGTCAAGACCTGCCCTACCGGCGCCATCGTATTCGGCTCCAAGGAGGACATGAAAGACCATGCAGCAGAGCGCATCGAAGATCTGAAGTCGCGCGGCTACGCCAATGCCGGTCTGTATGATCCGGCCGGTGTCGGTGGCACGCACGTGATGTATGTGCTGCACCACGCGGACCAGCCGGGCCTGTACCACGGTCTCAAAGCCAATCCGTCCATCAGCCCGATGGTGGGTATGTGGAAGGGTCTGACCAAACCGCTGGCACTGGCAGGTATTGCTGCCACGGCGCTGGCGGGCTGGTTCCACTTCACGCGCGTCGGTCCTAACGAAATCAGCAAGGACGAAGAAGCCGCAGCACTCAATGAAGCCAACCGCATCCGGGAGGGCGAATAATGGAAAATCTGCACCGCGACAAAGACGGCAATCCGCTGATCGACCGTTATTCACCGGATGAGCGCAATCACCACTGGCTCACGGCAGGCTGCTTCATTCTGCTCGCACTGTCAGGTCTGGCCATGTTCCATCCGGCCACGGCCTGGCTGGCCATGCTGTTCGGTGGCGGCCAGTGGACACGCATCCTGCACCCGTTCATCGGGCTGGTGATGTTTGGTTCCTTCGCCATGCTGGTGAAGCGTTTCTGGCATCACAACCAGTTCGAGCCGGGTGACAAGGAGTGGCTGGCCCAGATCGGCGACGTGATCAACAACCACGAAGAGAAACTGCCCAAGTCCGGCCGCTACAACGGCGGGCAAAAGATGCTGTTCTTCGTGCTGATCGCCTGTATGACGGGCCTGCTGATTTCGGGCCTGCTGATCTGGCGCGCCTACTTCTCGGCCTACTTCCCTATCGATCTGGTCCGGCTGGGCGCCCTGCTGCATGCTACTTTTGGCTTCATCATCATCTGCGCCATCATTGTTCACATCTACGCGGGTATCTGGGTACGAGGTTCCATCCGTGCCATGGTGCGCGGCACGGTCACCTACGGGTGGGCGCGCAAGCACCACCCGCGCTGGTTTGAAGAAGAGGCGCGTAAATCGCGTAAATAGTCAGGCTGTTTAATCCCGTAGTTTGGGATTAGAATAGTCCGGAGCCGGCGGCGCAGTCGCCGCCGGCAATCTGGGAGAGATTTTTGGTACAACGCCTGCTTGCCCCCGGCGAGATCGAGGCACTCGATCACACCGCCATTCCACGTCTGCTGCTGCCGCAGCCGAAAGCCCTGTTCACTGCCCGTGCTGCGCGTCTGCGCCAGCTGGCCAATAACGAAATCAAAGGAATCCCCGTCGGCGAAACGCTGCGCGGCTATCTGCTGCTGATGGCAGCACTGGTCGATGCGCAAGCTGCCGTGGCCGAGTCTCTGCCGGCCGAGGTGTTTGCCCTGCCGCCGGCCGCTGCGATCGACCTGTCGATCGAACATCACATGCCGCCGCTGCCCGTCAACGGTGAGCGCCCTGCTTCATGGCGCCTCGTATTCGACGCCCTGCTCGATCATCTGGCACCGCTGGCCGCCGGTCAGCCGCAGATGGCCACGGTGCTGAGCGAGCTGCGCGCACTCGATAACGGCCAGCTAGAAGGCTGCGCCGATGCCGTGCTGGCCGAGCTGACCGATGGCGTGCACCCGCTGCACGCACCGTTTGTCGCCGCCGCGCTGCAACTGATGTGGACCATGCGCTCTGCACAACTAGACTCGCGCCGCGTGCAGCCACTCGTCACCAACACCCTGTGCCCTGTTTGCGGCGCCCATCCGGTCGCCAGCGTGATCCGCATCGGCGGCCAGTCGCAAGGCTACCGCTACCTGCATTGCAGTTGCTGCTCGAGCGAGTGGCATATGGTGCGGGTCAAGTGCTCATGCTGCGAAGGCACTGCCAAGGTGGCCTACCAGAGTCTGGAAGCGGCCGATGCGCCTACGCCGGACGATGCGCCGGTCGCCACCGGCAAGGCCAACGATCCGAGCAAGGTAGCACGCGCCGAAACCTGCGACGAGTGCCACACCTACCGCAAGATCTTCAATCAGGAGCACGACTACAACGTCGATCCGCTGGCCGACGATCTGGCCAGTCTGGCCATCGATGTGCTGGTCGGCGAAGCGGGCTATGCGCGCGCCAGCGGTAACCCGCTGTTATGGTTCAGTGCCGAATGAGTAACGGCACTGAAAATCACGGCACCGAAGCCGGCAACGTGGAGGCAGGTGCTATCCGCCTGCCTGCCGTCCACCTGCTGCTTTCCGATCCGGCCTGCGCCGAACTGATAAGCGAATATGGCCGTGTGCAGACGCTGGAGACGGCGCGTTTGCTGCTGGCCGAGCTGCGCAGCATTATGCTGGCCAGCCGTCGCGACGGCGCTGCCATGCCGACAGCACCCGATATTCCCGCCGTGCTGGCACAACTAGGCGAACGCCTGCGCACCAACAACCGTTCCCCGCTGCGTCCCGTGTTCAATCTGACGGGTACCGTGCTGCACACCAATCTGGGCCGCGCGCTGCTGCCTGACGCCGCCGTGCAGGCAGTAACAGAAGCGCTGCGCTGGCCGATGAATCTGGAATGGGACATCGAAACGGGCAAACGCGGCGACCGCGATAACCTGATCGAAGAACTGCTGCTGGAACTGACGGGGGCCGAAGCGGCCACCATCGTCAACAACAATGCCGCTGCCGTGCTGCTGATGCTGAACACTGTCGCACAGGGCAAGGAAGTCATCGTCTCGCGCGGCGAGCTGGTGGAAATCGGCGGTGCTTTCCGTATCCCCGACATCATGACGCGCGCCGGTGCCGTGCTGCGCGAAGTGGGCAGCACCAACCGCACCCACCTCAAGGATTATGCCGAAGCGGCCAACCCGCAAACGGCGCTGATGATGAAAGTCCATTGCAGTAATTACGCAATCACGGGCTTCACCAAAAGCGTGGAACTGCCGGAACTGGCGCCGCTGGCGAAGAAGGCCGGCGTGCCACTGGCCGTCGATCTGGGCAGCGGTACGCTCGTCGATCTGGAACAATATGGCCTGCCGCACGAAACCACAGTGCGCGAGACCATCGCCGGTGGTGCCGATCTGGTCACCTTCAGCGGCGACAAACTGCTCGGTGGCCCGCAGTGCGGCATCATCGTTGGCCGTGCCGACCTGATTGCGCAGATCAAGAAGAATCCGCTCAAACGCGCACTGCGCGTGGGCAAACTGACGCTCGCGGCACTGGAGCCGGTGCTAGCCCTGTACCGCGCACCGGATCTGCTGCCGGAACGTCTGACCACGCTGCGTCTGCTGACCCGCCCTGCCAGCGCAATGCACGCGCTGGCACAGGAAATTGCACCCGTCATGCAGGCCGCACTGGGCACGCAGTATCAGGTACACAGCGAAGCGATGATGAGCCAGATCGGCAGCGGCGCACTGCCGGTGGACCAGTTGCCTAGCTATGGTCTAGTAATTCGCGCCAGCGTAGACAAGGCAGCCGGCAAGAACGCCGGCCAGCGCAGCAGCAATCCACTTGGGGCACTGGAGCAGCGTTTGCGCGCCCTGCCCGTGCCTGTCATCGGCCGCGTGGCACAGGATGCGCTGTGGCTGGATCTGCGCTGCCTCGACGAGCATCAGCGCCAGCGCTTCATCGATCAACTGGCACTGCTGCGCGCATGATCATAGGCACGGCAGGTCATATCGACCACGGCAAGACCACGCTTACTCGCGCCCTCACGGGCGTGGACACCGATCGTCTCAAGGAAGAAAAGGCGCGCGGCATTTCCATCGAACTAGGTTATGCCTACACGCCGCTCGATGATGGCGACATCCTCGGCGTGATCGACGTTCCCGGCCACGAAAAATTCATCCGCACCATGGCCGCCGGCGTCACGGGCATCGATGCAGCACTGCTGGTGATTGCTGCCGATGATGGCATCATGCCGCAGACGCTGGAACACCTGTCCATCCTGCGCCTGCTGGGCGTACGGCGCGGCGCGGTAGCCCTCACCAAAGCCGACCGCGTCGATGCCACGCGACTGGAACAGGTTGAGCAGGAGATACGCAATCTGCTCGCTCCCACCGATTTTTCCGATGCCGCCATCTTCCGCACCAATGCCAGCACCGCTGGCGATGCAGGAGTAGCAGCCTTGCGCCAGCATCTGGCGCAAATGGCCAAAACCTTGCCAGCAAGCGACGAACGCCGCTTGTTCCGTCTCGGTGTAGACCGCGTGTTCACCCTACAGGGACAAGGCACCGTCGTTACCGGCACTGCACTGGCGGGGCGCGTGCAGATCGGCGACGTACTGCAATTAGCACCTAGCGGCTTGCAGGCACGCGTGCGCAGCATTCACGCCCAGAACCGCAGTGCCGAAGCTGGCCATAGCGGACAGCGGCTCGCGCTATGCCTGAGTGGTGTGAGCAAGGACGATATCGCCCGTGGTAGCTGGGTGGTAGCCCCTGCACTGGCCGAATGCTCCGAGCGCTTCGATGCCACCCTGACGCTGACGCCCGATTGCGCCCAGCCACTCAAGCCTTGGTCGCCCGTGCACGTGCATCTGGGCGCCGCCCACCACACTGCCAACGTGGTGCTGCTCGATGGCGAATATCTGGCGCCGGGCCAGACGGCACGCGTGCAACTGGTACTCGATGCGCCCGTCCATGCGGTAGCAGGTGACCGCTTCGTGATCCGCAATGCACAAGCCACGGCCACCATCGGTGGCGGCATGGTGCTCGATCCCTTCGGCCCTGCGCGCAAACGGCGCAGCAGCACGCGGCTGGCGTGGTTGCAGGCGATGGCCGAATTCATCGAAAGCGGCGACAGCGGCACTCTGCTGGCGCGCTCGCCACTCGGTCTGCGCGCATCGGCGCTGGTGCGCCTGTCGCAGCTTCCCGCTGCGGAGCTGGATATCCCCGCCAGCACGTTGCGCCTGCCCTTGCAAGGTGGCGACGAACTGCTGCTGGCGGCCGCAGAAGCCGACCACTTGGAACAGCAGATACTTGCTGCGCTGGCTGCCTTCCACGAAAAAGCGCCCGACGATGCTGGCCCCGAACTGTGGCGCCTGAAGCGCATCGTCTCGCCGGAGATGGAAGATCGGCTGTGGAGCCGTCTGGTCGACAATCTGCTGGCGTCAGGTCAAATCTGCCAGCGTGGTCGCAGCCTGCACCTACCCGATCATAGTGTGGAGCTGAGTGCGGAAGAACAGGCCATTGCTGCGCCCCTGCTGGCGGCGCTGCAGGCAGGCCGCTACGATCCGCCGTGGGTGCGTGATCTGGCACGCGATCACGCCATCGCCGAAGCAGAAGTACGACGTTTGCTGCGCAAACTGGCCAAAAGTGGCGATATCAGTCAACTGGTGCCGGACCTGTTCTATCACCCGCAGCCGCTGGCCGAACTGGCAAAACTGGTGACCACCCTGCCGGAAGTACAGGCAGCCTCGTTCCGCGACGCCACGGGACTCGGGCGCAAACGCGCCATCCAGATCTTGGAGTTCTTCGATAGGGTCGGCTATACTCGACGCGTAGGCAATGTGCACATGGTGCGTCCGAACGCAGTCTGGGCCCACAGCGCTTAAGGGTCGCACTCAAACACAGCACACCAGCATTGCACCAGTTGTAGCAGCAATCACACCAGCACGGAAGGCATACTTATCCGGTGATGGGGCCGGGCTTCAAACCCGGTGGGGGGCGTCAGCCGCTCTCCTGTAAGTTCGACTCTTACTGCCTTCCGCCATCCCCGCTACTTCAACACCCCGCACACCATCTCGATGGCGGCATCCAGCCTGGCTGGCTGCTCGGCCAGTAGCGCCCACAGATAGTTATGCTGGGCGCCGTCGACCACATGCAGCTGCGCAGACTGCGCCCGCGTTGCAGCAGCCACCAGCCGTTCCGGTATCTCCAGCGGAATCGTGGCATCGTGCTCCGCCGCGATCACCAGCAAGCGCCCTTCGAACTGCCCTAGTATGTCCCACGCATCGCTATCAGCCCAGCTACGCGGCTGGCGGATCACGGCAGAAAAGTCCGGCCCGAACGGCACTTCGTAGGCACTGGGCGTATACACACCCGGCACGATCAGCACCAGCGCATCGACCGCATGGCTTTGCGTCATGCGGATAGCGTTGTAGGCACCCATGCTGGCCCCCACCACGGCCAGCGGCTGCGGCAACGCGCGCGCTTCGGCCACAGCCTGTGCCTGACGCGTGCGACTCGCCACCGAGGACTGCGCCAGCACACCGCCTGTGTCACCGTGGCCTATGCAATCAAAGCAGGTGCTGCCGATGCCGCGCTGCTGCAAAGCCCCGCGCAGCAGACGGTGGCCATGGCGGCTGCTATTGCCTGCGCCGTGCAGGTACAGCACGCGGTTGCTATCAGCGCCCACATACTGGTCCCCCTGCAGCAGCGCCTCGCCGAACGGCACTGCGAAATCGACGATCATTTGGCGGCTTCCTCGGCCAGCCGCTGCTTCAACTCGGGCTGCATGGTCGCTACCAGCTTCTGGCAGGCGCTAGGCTGACCTTCTGCCACAGCAACCGGCTGGCCGGACGACAGTTGCGGCCACTGCTCCGAGAACGATGGATGCGCCGTCACCAGTATGTCGCACGGCGCTGCGTTGAGTGTCGCGTAGCTGTGCTCGAACTGCGCAACCACCTCGGGATGATCGGTAAAGCGGTAGCCCTTGCCGCGTACGGGATAGATACTGTCGGCATACACCAGATTACGGCAGCTACCCTGCTCGCATGACTGCCAGCGCCAGCTAGTACCGCCCGCCGTATGGCCGGGCGTCGCCATGGCCGTCAGCGCCAGCGAGCCTAGGCGCACCACTTCGCCATCCGCCACCGCGCGCACGCGCTTGACGGGGGCATACGGCGTATTGCCGATGAACTGGGGATCGTCCTTGTCCATGCGGCCGCGCTTGAGCGATGCTGCAGCGGAGGCGCTAGCCACCACCGTCGCCCCCGTCATGCGCTGCAGTTCCGCGATGCCGCCTGCGTGGTCCACATGGTCGTGCGAACTCAGAATCAGCTTCACATCGCGCAGCTTGAAGCCCAGCTTGCGGATGCTGGCGGCAATCAGCTTGGGCGAATCCGGCAAGGCGCCATCGAGCAGAATATGGCCTTGGGGCGAAGTCACCAGCACGGAACTCAGGCCGGCCACACCGACGTAATAGGTATTGCCGTAGATGCGGAACGGATCGCGCGGCTGGTTCCAGTCATCGTCCGCATGGGCAGCGTGGGAACCTAGGGCAAGCAAGGCAGCAATCAGGATTTTTTTCATGGCGCAGTCGAGTTAAGGAATTTTCAACATTGTAATGCCAGCGTTCCACAACGCACAGGTAGAAATTCAGTGCGCATGGCACAATACCGCCTTCACTATGAAGGAACCCCGCCATGAAATCATCCGCACTGCGTAGCGCTACTCAGGCCGGCCTGAGCGCCCTGCTGCCCGCCCTGTTTGCTGCCCTCGCGCCAGCCCACGCCGCCGAAACCGTCAGCAGCGCCGAGCAGTTGTACCAGACCCATTGTGCGGCCTGCCACGGCAGCGCCATGCAGGGTGCCATCGGCCCGACGCTGGGTGCGCACAAATGGCTGCACGGTGCGCCGACCAAGGCCAATCTGGTCAAGGTGATTACGCGCGGGGTGCCGGAAAAAGATATGCCTTCATGGGGCAAGACGCTGAGCGCCGCGCAGATCGAGCAACTGGCCAGCTACATTGCAGCCAATGCAAATAAGCCTGCAGTGGTCAGCAAAGTGGCCAGCGTAGCGGCGCCTGCGGCTGCAGCCGCCACGACACCTGCAACGGCCGCCGCCATTGCTGCCGCAAAGGCCCAGCAGAACATCCCTGACCTTAACGGCTTCAAGCTGCCGAAAGGCTTCCACATCAGCGTCTATGCCGATCAGGTAGCGGCTGCACGCAGCATGGTGGTATCGGACAGCGGCATCGTCTATGTGGGTTCGCGCAAGGCCGGTAAAGTCTATGCACTGGTACCGCGCGCCGATAAGCAGCAGGCCGACGTCGTCACCGTGGCCGAAGGTCTGGAAAACCCGATCGGCGTCACCCTGCTCAACGGCGCGCTGTACGTGGGCGAAATCAGCCGCGTAATCCGCTTCGACCAGATCGACAAGCACTACGCCAGCAAGCCGGCCTACACCGTCCTCAAAGTAAAGCTGCCTAACGATAAGTGGCACGGCGAGAAAGTCATCAAAGCCGGCCCTGACGGCAAGCTCTACATCCCGGTCGGCGCGCCTTGCAATGTGTGCGAAACGGAAGACAGCATGCACGCCAAGATCTACCGCATGAATGCCGATGGTAGCGGTCTGGAAGAATATGCACGCGGCGTGCGCAACACGGTAGGCTTTGACTTCCACCCGACTACGAAAGCGCTGTGGTTCACCGATAACGGACGCGACGAAATGGGCGACAACACGCCATCGTGCGAACTGAATATCGCGCCCAAACCCGGCCTGCACTTCGGCTTCCCGTATTGCCACGGCGGCGTAGTGCCGGATCCCGACTTCTCCCATGGCCGTAGCTGCGAAGAGTTCGAAGCGCCTGTCGCCAAACTGGGGCCGCACGTCGCACCACTGGGCATGACCTTCTACACGGGCAGCCAGTTCCCTGCTTCCTATCGTAATCAGGCCTACATCGCCGAACACGGCTCGTGGAACCGTACGACCAAGAGTGGCTACAGCGTGCGTCTGATCACGCTCTACAACAGCAAGGTCGTCACCGACACGGCCTTCGTCGACGGCTTCCTGCGCGGCGAAGAAGTGGTTGGCCGCCCTGTCGATCTGGTCACGCTGGCCGATGGTTCCATGCTGATCTCGGACGACTACGGTGGCCGCATCTACCGCGTCACCTACGACGGCAAATAAACCCTCGGGGTCAGGTCGGGCATTGGTGCAGAGCTCGCCAAAGCTCAAGCAGACTCTGCACCAAAGCCCGACCTGACACCTGCACTTTGCCCGACCTGACACCTGCACTTTGCCCGACCTGACCCCAAAATAAAAAAACCGCCGGACTTGCGCACCGGCGGTTTTGCTTACGGCCTGAGCCGGAAGGATTACTGTGCTGCGGCAGCTGCTTCTTCAGCAGCAGCTTTCATCGACAGTTTCAGACGGCCGCGGTCGTCGGTTTCCAGAACCTTGACGCGTACAGCCTGACCTTCTTTCAGGTAGTCAGCCACGGCGTTCACACGCTCGTTGGCGATCTGCGAGATGTGCAGCAGACCGTCTTTGCCCGGCATTACCTGCACGATCGCGCCGAAGTCCAGCAGCTTCAGAACCACGCCGTCGTAGCACTTGCCTACTTCTACCGAAGCAGTCAGTTCTTCGATACGGCGTTTGGCTTCCTGACCTGCAGCAGCATCGACGGAAGCAATGGTGACCACGCCTTCGTCGCTGATGTCGATCTGGGTACCGGTTTCTTCGGTCAGAGCGCGAATCACGGCGCCGCCTTTACCGATCACGTCACGGATCTTCTCTGGGTTGATCTTGATGGTGATCAGACGTGGGGCGAAGTCCGACAGTTCGGTCTTCACGTTAGGCATGGCTTTCTGCATTTCGCCCAGGATGTGCTCGCGGCCTTCTTTGGCTTGCGCCAGTGCCACTTGCATGATTTCCTTGGTGATGCCCATGATCTTGATGTCCATCTGCAGTGCCGTGATACCGTTGCGGGTACCAGCCACTTTGAAGTCCATGTCGCCCAGGTGGTCTTCGTCACCCAGAATGTCGGACAGCACAGCGAACTTGCCGCCTTCCTTGATCAGACCCATGGCGATACCGGCCACGTGTTCTTTCATCGGAACGCCAGCGTCCATCAGTGCCAGGCAGCCGCCGCAGACGGAAGCCATCGACGAGGAACCGTTCGATTCGGTGATTTCCGATACCAGACGCACGGCGTAGCTGAACTCTTCCTGCGAAGGCAGAGCAGCGATCAGTGCGCGCTTGGCCAGACGGCCGTGGCCGATTTCGCGGCGCTTAGGCGTACCCACGCGGCCCGTTTCGCCGGTGGCGAACGGAGGCATGTTGTAGTGCAGCATGAACGGGTCGGTGAATTCGCCCATCAGTGCATCGATCTTCTGGCTGTCACGCGCGGTGCCCAGCGTGGCAACTACCAGCGCCTGGGTTTCACCACGGGTGAACAAGGCCGAACCGTGGGTACGTGGCAGTACCGAGGTACGGATCGAGATCGGACGTACGGTGCGGGTGTCGCGGCCGTCGATACGTGGCTCGCCGTCCAGAATCTGCGAACGTACGATCTTGGCTTCCATTTCGAACAGGATGTTGCCAACTTCGGCAGCGTCCACGCTGGTGCCAGCGGCAGCAGCTTCAGCCGACAGGTCAGCCATGATTTCAGCCGAAGCGGTCTTCAGCTTGGCGGTACGTTCCTGCTTGTCTTTCACCTGATAGGCAGCCGACAGTTTGTCGCCAGCGAAGTGCGCCACGCGGGCGATCAGCGCTTCGTTCTTGGCAGGTGGTGCCCATTCGACTTCTGGCTTGCCGCCGTCGCGTACCAGATCATGGATCGCGTCGATGACAGCTTTCATCTGCTCGTGGCCATACACCACGGCGCCCAGCATGATTTCTTCCGACAGTTGCTGCGCTTCCGATTCCACCATCAGCACGGCGGTTTCGGTACCGGCCACCACCAGATCCATCTGCGAGGTTTTCAGTTGTTCTACGGTCGGGTTCAGGATGTACTGACCGTTGGCGTAACCCACGCGGGCAGCGCCGATAGGACCGTTGAAAGGCACGCCAGCGACGCACAGAGCGGCCGAAGCACCGATCATCGAAGGGATGTCCGGATCGATTTCAGGATTGACCGACAGCACGTGAATGATCACTTGCACTTCGTTCAGGTAACCTTCTGGGAACAGCGGACGGATAGGACGGTCGATCAGACGCGAGGTCAGCGTTTCCTTTTCCGATGGACGACCTTCACGTTTGAAGAAACCGCCAGGAATCTTACCGGCTGCATAGGTTTTTTCAACGTAGTCGACGGTCAGTGGGAAGAAATCCTGACCTGGCTTGGCGTCTTTACGCGCTACCACGGTGGCCAGAATCACGGTATCTTCAACCGATACCATCACTGCGCCGGAGGCCTGACGAGCGATCTCGCCAGTTTCCAGCGTGACGGTGTGTTGACCGTACTGGAAGGTTTTCGTAACTTTATTAAACATGGGTAATCCCTTTCTATTTGCCGACAGATTTTCAGGGGCTGTCGTTCACCTCACCACAGGCAGCCTCGCGACCACCTTTACTGCTTTTTTACAACTCACTACAAACTACAAAATCGGAATTCCATGCTGCGTTGCCAAGAGCGTATGCTGCCTAGCAATTTTTGCCCGGCTTGAAAGACAAAATGCCCGCGTCAGAAAACTGGCGCAGGCATTTCGTTAAGCCGGATGATGCAATATTACTTACGCAGACCCAGTTTAGCGATCAGATCGCGGTAACGGGTAGCATCTTTGCCCTTCAGGTAGGACAGCAGCGATTTACGACGGTTAACCATCATAATCAGACCACGACGCGAGTGGTGATCTTTGGTGTGTGCTTTGAAGTGGGCGTTCAGTTCGTTGATGCGTGCGGTCAGCAGTGCAACTTGAACTTCTGGCGAACCGGTGTCTTTTTGACCACGGGCGTTGTCCGCAATGATAGCGGCTTTGTTGATGTTTTCTACGGTCATGATATTACCTTTCACATGCGGTGCGCGGAGTCTGAACCCTGCCCACCGTGAGCTTCAAAAAAATCTGATCGGAAGACCAGACCCGCGATTATAACGGAAATTCGCGCCCCTGTATCCTGATTTGACTACAATCGTTTCATCTTCTGCATGGCGCGTGGGGTTTTTTATGAAAAACATTATAGCCGCAACAACATTTGTGCTCGCATTTAGCGCATGTGCCGGCCTGCAAGCACCACCGGCCGGCTCCAGTGAGGCGGCCGTGCTAGCCAGTCTGGGACAGCCCACGGGGCGCTACACGCTGGACGGCAACACCATGCTGGAATATGCGCAAGGGCCACTAGGCCAGAGCACCTATATGGCGAAACTGGGGCCGGATGGCCGTCTGATCTCGTTCGAGCAAGTGCTGACCAGCGAGAAATTTGCCGGTGTCGCGCTCAAGCGCGATACCAAGCAGACCATCCTGGCCCGCTTCGGTCGCCCTAACGAGGTGGTGCACTACGCCAGCGTAGAGGGTGACGTCTGGCGGTATCGCTACAAGGAACAGAAAGTCTGGGACTCGATGATGCACGTCGAGTTCGACCGCAACGGCGTGGTGCAGGCCATGGTCAACGGCCCTGATCCCGACCGGCAGGGGCGCCAGCTACGCTAGGCAGCCGCTCGCCCCGCCCTGTGCATCACACTTGCGGGTTGACGCGTTCGACCTTCGAGTGCAGCTTGTTCAGCGCCGACAGATAGGCCTTGGCCGAGGCCACGATGATGTCCGGATGGGCACCCACGCCATTGACGATACGACCATCCTTGGACAGACGCATGGTCACTTCGCCCTGCGACTGGGTGCCGGTGCTGATCGCGTTCACAGAGAACAGCACCAGTTCGGCGCCACTGCCCACTTCCGACTCGATCGCATTCACCGTTGCATCGACCGGACCATCGCCACGGCCTTCCGAAGTGTGCTCCTCGCCATCGATAGTGAACACCACTTTCGCGCTAGGCGTGGTGCCCGTATCGGACTGCTGCGCCAGACTGATGAAGCGGTAGTACTCGCTATCCTGCGATTGCTGCTCGTCCGATACCAGCGCCAGAATATCTTCGTCGAAGATATCGGCCTTGCGGTCGGCCAGTTCCTTGAAGCGCACGAAGGCGGCATTGATTTCCGCTTCCGATTCCAGCTCGATGCCCAGCTCCGTCAGGCGCTGCTTGAAGGCGTTACGGCCCGACAGTTTGCCCAGCACGATCTTGGTGGCAGTCCAGCCCACGTCTTCGGCGCGCATGATCTCGTAGGTCTCACGCGATTTCAGCATGCCGTCCTGATGGATGCCCGAGGCGTGTGCGAAGGCGTTGGCGCCTACCACCGCCTTGTTAGGCTGCACGGCAAAGCCGGTAATCTGCGAGACCATCTTCGATGCAGCCACGATCTGGGTAGTATCGATGCCGACGTCCAGATTGTAGTAGGCGCGGCGCGTGCGCAGTGCCATCACCACTTCTTCCAGCGCCGTGTTACCGGCACGTTCGCCCAGACCGTTGATGGTGCATTCGATCTGACGTGCGCCGCCTATCATCACACCGGCCAGCGAGTTGGCCACGGCCAAACCCAGATCGTTGTGGCAGTGCACCGACCAGATGGCCTTGTCCGAATTCGGAATCCGTTCGCGCAAGCGACGTATGGTTTCGCCGAAAATCTCCGGCACGGCATAGCCTACCGTGTCCGGGAAGTTAATCGTGGTGGCGCCCTCGTCGATCACACCTTCCAGCACGCGGCACAGGAAGTCTTCATCCGAGCGGCTGCCATCTTCCGGGCTGAATTCAATATCGTCGGTATGCTGGCGCGCGAAACGCACGGCATTACGGGCCTGCAGCAGCACCTGTTCCGGCAGCATGCGCAGCTTCATCTCCATGTGCAGCTTGGAGGTGGCGATGAAGGTGTGGATGCGTTTGCGCTCGGCCGGTGCCAGCGCTTCGGCAGCACGGGCGATATCGCGATCATTGGCGCGCGACAGCGAGCAGATGGTCGATTCACGTACTGCAGTAGCAATCGCGCGGATCGATTCGAAGTCACCCTGCGAGGCGGCAGCAAAGCCAGCCTCGATCACATCCACGCGCAGCCGTTCCAGCTGTTTGGCGATGCGGACTTTTTCGTCCTTGGTCATGGAAGCGCCCGGCGATTGCTCGCCATCGCGCAGGGTGGTGTCAAAGATAATCAGGCGGTTGGATGAGTTGCTCATAATAGCTCCGTGGCTTGTGCTTCGTTGCTTGAATTCTCAGGGCCTGCCGCCCTCAGGTCTTTGTAGTGTGGGCTTAGCGGCGTTCGCTGGGGTCGCTGGTTTCCTGCTCGGTCTGGATCAGGCTGACTTTCTTGCCTTTGGCCAGACGCCATGCAGAGACGACATAACCGGACAGGCCATAAGCGATAAAGATAGGGAACAGCACCTTGGGCGGATCGATGGACACCAGTGCGAACACCAGCGCAATCAGGAACACTGCAATAAACGGCACAGACTTGCGGAAATTGATGTCCTTGAAGCTGTAGAAAGGCACATTGGTCACCATGGTCAGGCCGGCGAACATGGCAATGCTCCACGACACCCAGCGCAGCTCGATGCCGGATACTTCCTGATCCACCATCAGCAGCACGAAACCGGCTACCAGCGCAGCAGCGGAAGGCGAAGGCAAGCCCTGGAAGAAGCGCTTGTCCACCACCTGGATATTGGTGTTGAAACGGGCCAGACGCAGCGCAGCGCCGGCGCAGTAGACAAACGCGGCGATCCAGCCCAGTTTGCCCAGACCGCGCAGCGACCATTCGTAGATCACCAGCGCCGGTGCGGCACCAAACGACACCATATCGGACAGGCTGTCGTACTGGGCGCCGAACTCGCTCTGGGTATTGGTCAGGCGGGCCACACGGCCATCGAGACCGTCCAGTATCATGGCGATGAAAATCGCCCATGCCGCGTGTTCGAATTTCAGGTTCATGGCCATCACGATGGCATAGAAGCCGCAGAACAGCGCTGCCGTGGTGAAGGCATTCGGCAGCAGATAGATGCCGCGATGACGTGGCCGGTCCAGATCCTCCCCGCGGGCACGACGGGCAAAGCGGGCAAAGCGCGACATTTGCGGCGTCTTTGCCAGATTGACGCCAGCCTTGGCGCGGCGGCGGGGGAATTTAGCCATAGTGTTCTGTTTCCTGAAAGCTGAAGTTAATGCGCCACCATTATAGTGGAGCCGACCATAAAAAAGGGGGATAGTCGCACCATCCCCCTTGATTCTGACGTGATCGGCCGACTAAATCGGCCTACCTGACCAATTCCGCACCGCCCACCTCTGGCCGGCGCTGGCTGCGGCTTATTTGAAGCGCACTTTGGCCACCAGCCCCACCTGCACGGTGGTCTCGCCCGGCTCGAAACTAGGCTCGGCGACGCTGACGTCATCGGCCATCTTGGCCGTGCGCATCATCACCGCCGGCGCCGCCGCATACTGGCGCTCCTGCAGGAAGTTGCCCGTGCCTTCGAAGTCCACGGCCTCCAGTACGGCTTCGCTGGCATTGCGCCCCATCGCCTTGGCCATGTAGGACACCCGGTCATTCAGGTTGCGGTAGGCGGCCGCTATCCGCGCTTCATCGAGTTTGCGGGTGGTTTCCGGCGTCAGGCCAAACTGCAGATTATTCAGTGCCAGCACTTTCTGTGCTGCGGCCACAGTCTTCGGCAGCTTGTCCAGACTGGTGGTGGTCATCTGCACATACTGGCCCACACGCCAACCCGTAATTGCGCGCTGGCGCGCTGGCTGACCATTCGGCAGCGGACGCTCTTCCGCATACACGGGATAGGTGTAATAGCCCTGCGTCTTCAGCATGGCGACCGGGTCTTCCTTCTTCAATATTTCCAGCCCCTGACGCATCTTGGTATTCACCCGCGAGGCAGCCACGGCTTTGTCCTTGTCCTGCTCTTCGATGGCCAGCGTCGCGACTACCTGATCATTCGCATGCTGCACTTCGCCCGAAGCCGGGACGACGACCAGTGTGCCCGTGGTCTGTACGGCATCTGCGCCGGCGGCATACGCGGAAAATGCCAGCGTTGCGGCAGTGGCGGTGACGAGTGATTTCAGTGCGGTCTTAGCAGCGGTCATAACAGACTCCATAGCAAGTTTAACAACGAGGCCAACTTTACCCGATTTCCACACGCCAACCCGTAACACATGGTGAGCGTTTGTAACAATTCGCGCGCAAGAAATCAGCCACAAATGCTGCACTCGCGTCTGCCTATGGTACATTCGCCCCACTTCGACTGTGAAAGTGCCCATGTCGTACCCCTATCTGAGCGACGTCATACAGGCAGCCACTGGCTATGCCCTGCCCTTGCCGCTGGCCACCTTCGGCCTGTTTGTGGCACTGGGCGCACTGGCCGCAGGCAGCAGCTTTCGCGCCGAACTCAAACGCTTCTATGAAGCTGGCCGCATCGGCCCTGCCTATGTGCATGGACTATCGCGTCCGCCACAGGAAATCGTCAGCGACTTTATCATTATCGTACTGATCGCCGGCGTACTGGGCGCACGCCTGTTCCACATTCTCGACCATCTCGACCAGTTCTTGGCCGACCCGCTAGGCATGATATTCACGCGTTCGGGTCTGAGCATCTTCGGCGGCCTGATCTTCGGCACCTTTGCCGGCATGCTGTGCGCGCGCCGCTGGCGTTTGCCCGTCACGCCCCTGCTCGATGCCGCCGCCCCCGCCCTGATGCTGGGCTACGCCATCGGCCGCATCGGCTGCCAGATTTCCGGTGATGGCGACTGGGGCATCGCCGCCAACATGGCGCTCAAACCGGACTGGCTGCCCAGTTGGCTGTGGGCCCAGACCTATGACAACAACATCTACGGCGAGCTGATCGCCGCACCGGGCGTCTACCCGACGCCCATGTACGAGACCGCGATGGCGTTGCTGTGCTTCGGCCTGCTGTGGGCCGTGCGGCGCCATCCGTTCCGCATCGGCTGGCTGTTTTCGCTCTACCTGCTGCTGGCCGGCGCCGAGCGCCTGCTGATCGAACAGATCCGCGTGAATCCCGTCATCAAGCTCGGTAACCTGCAAGCCACGCAAGCCGAACTGATTGCCAGCGCCCTGATCACACTCGGCCTGATCGGCCTGCTGCTCAAACGCCAGCGCCGCTAGTCCCCAAATATAGAAAATAGTTATCAGAAATCGTTGAAAATTTCTCAACTTATTTATTGTTATTTAATGCATAATTAAGTTTCTGATAACCTCTGGGGTATATATGAAAATCGTTCGCTACTTAATGTCATTGCTCGCCGTCGCGTTGATGAGTGCCAACGCCAGCGCGGCAACTGAGCAGTTCCATCTCACCTACAAATTCAGTCCTCTCAGCGCACCTTCGGTCTGGATTCCAGAACCATGGACCATTCAAGCAGACTTCACCGGCACACGCGATGGGGACCTTATCCGCAAAGTGAAATTTACCCGTCTCACGGTCGCCGGCGAGCTCCTCAACAAGTTCGGCGTTGCATCACTGGCCGGCGATTTTGGCGAAGGTGTGCTTTCGTTCAGTGGTAAATCGAACGATATCATCGTGTATGGTCTGGGCCCGATAGTAAGCTTCGATTTCTACAGCTATACCGTCAATCCGAGTACGATAGGCACGACCTTTGTTGAAGCTGGCTTGTACTATACCGATGACAAACATCCACCAGGCGGGATTTGGATGCATGACCGCAACGTCAATGGTAGCTGGGCGATTAGCGCCGTTCCAGAGCCGGCATCCTATGCCATGCTGATGCTAGGTCTGGGAGTGGTTGCTTTGCGCGCTCGCAAGCACACTGCGGTATAACACTGATTACCGCCAGATAGATATTAGGAGGCCGCATTGTTAGATCATTGCAGCTTCCAGTTTGAGGTGGCGCTTTCTTCTGATTTTGGCTGCTCGCGTGGCGGGGTGATTTCTCCGCGTGCCAGTTCAAATCTGAACTATTCCAACACTAGAAAAAGCCGGGCATCGGAACCGCAGCGCAAATAAAAACGGGGCAGACCCTGCGGCCTGCCCCGTTTTAAGTTAGCGTGAAGCTAGCTTAGTTCTTCGACTGGTCAACCATCTTGTTCTTGGCGATCCAAGGCATCATGGCGCGCAGTTTGGCACCCACTTCTTCGATCTGATGCTCGGCGGTCAGACGACGACGCGAGATCAGGGTCGGTGCTCCGGCTTTGTTTTCCAGGATGAAGGACTTGGCATATTCACCGGTCTGGATGTCTTTCAGGCACTGACGCATTGCATCTTTGGTCGCTGCGGTCACAACACGTGGGCCCGTCACGTACTCGCCGTATTCGGCGTTGTTCGAGATCGAGTAGTTCATGTTGGCGATACCGCCTTCGTAGATCAGGTCCACGATCAGTTTCAGTTCGTGCAGGCACTCGAAGTAAGCCATTTCTGGAGCGTAGCCAGCTTCTACCAGCGTTTCGAAACCGGCTTTGATCAGTTCAACCGCGCCACCGCACAGAACAGCCTGTTCGCCGAACAGGTCGGTTTCGGTTTCTTCACGGAAGTTGGTTTCGATGATGCCGGCACGGCCGCCGCCGTTGGCCGAAGCGTACGACAGAGCGATGTCGCGGGCGATGCCGGACTTGTCCTGATACACAGCGATCAGGTGTGGCACACCGCCACCCTGGGTGTAGGTTGCGCGCACGGTGTGGCCTGGTGCTTTAGGAGCAACCATGATCACGTCCAGATCGGCGCGTGGCACAACTTGGCCGTAGTGCACGTTGAAGCCGTGGGCGAAGGCCAGTACCGCGCCTTGCTTGGCGTGTGGTGCAACGTTTTCGTTGTACACCTGAGCGATGTTTTCATCTGGCAGCAGGATCATGATGACGTCAGCGGCTTTCACTGCATCGTTGACTTCTGCCACTTTCAGACCGGCTTTTTCTACCTTGCTCCACGAGGAGCCGCCTTTGCGCAGGCCAACGGTCACGTTGACGCCCGAGTCGCTCAGGTTCTGTGCGTGGGCGTGGCCTTGCGAGCCGTAGCCGATGATGGCAACGTTTTTGCCTTTGATCAGGGAGAGGTCAGCGTCTTTGTCGTAGAAAACTTTCATGGTCATTCCTTTGGATAAATTTGTTTACACTTTGAGGATGCGTTCGCCGCGGCCGATACCGGAACCGCCGGTACGTACCGTTTCGAGGATGGCAGTACGGTCGATCGAGTCGATGAAGGCGTCCAGCTTGGACTTGGCCCCCGTCAGTTCTATCGTGTAGGTTTTTTCCGTGACGTCGATGATGCGGCCGCGGAAGATGTCCGCCGTACGCTTCATTTCTTCACGCTCCTTACCTACGGCGCGCACCTTGATCAGCATCAGTTCACGTTCGATGTGCTGGCCTTCCGTCAGATCCACCACCTTCACCACTTCGATCAGGCGGTTCAGGTGCTTGGTGATCTGTTCGATGATGTCGTCCGAGCCGGTGGTGACGATCGTCATCCGCGACAGGGTGGCATCTTCGGTTGGAGCAACCGTCAGTGTTTCGATGTTGTAGCCGCGGGCCGAGAACAGGCCCACCACGCGCGACAGCGCGCCGGCTTCGTTTTCCAGCAAGACAGAGATAATGTGTCGCATGTTATAAGTCCTCCGAACCCAACAGCATTTCAGAGAGCCCTTTGCCCGCTTTCACCATCGGCCAGACGTTTTCCGATTGATCTGTGATGAAGTTCATGAAGACCAGCTTGTCTTTCATGGCGAAGGCGTCACGCAGTGCGCCGTCCACATCACCGGGTTTTTCGATGCGCATGCCGACGTGACCATAGGCCTCGGCCAGCTTCTCGAAGTTAGGCAGCGAATCCATATACGATTCCGAGTAACGCGAACCGTAATCGATCTGTTGCCACTGACGAACCATGCCGAGGAAACGGTTGTTCAGCATGATGATCTTCGGCGTCAGGTGATACTGTTTGCAGGTCGCCAGTTCCTGGATACACATCTGGATCGAACCTTCGCCCGTGATACAGGCTACGGTGGCATCCGGATTGGCCATCTGCACGCCCATGGCGTATGGCAGACCGACGCCCATGGTGCCCAGACCACCGGAATTGACCCAGCGCTTAGGCTTGTCGAACGGGTAGTACTGCGCAGCCCACATCTGGTGCTGACCCACGTCGGAAGTGATGAAGGCATCGCCCTTGGTCACTTCCCACAGTTTCTGCACCACCGATTGCGGCTTGATCACCAGATCGGACGAGGCGAATTTCAGGCACTCGCGGCCACGCCACTCGTTGATCTGCTTCCACCAGTTCTTCAGCGCAGGCGCATTCGGCTTGGCCTCGGCCGCATCGAGCTGGGACAGGAACTCGATCAGCACGTCTTTGACGTTGCCGACGATAGGAATGTCCACTTTCACGCGTTTCGAGATCGACGAAGGGTCGATATCGACGTGAATGATCTTGCGCGGGTTGGTAGCAAAGTGTTTCGGGTTACCGATCACGCGGTCGTCGAAACGGGCGCCGATGGCGATCAGGACGTCGCAATGCTGCATCGCCATATTCGCTTCATAGGTCCCGTGCATGCCCGGCATACCGACGAATTTATCGTCGCTGGCGCGATAGGCGCCCAGACCCATCAGGGTGTTGGTGACGGGGAAGCCGAGTTTATCGACCAGCTTGTTCAGTTCCGGCGACGCATGCGCCAGGATCACGCCACCACCCGTGTAGATCATCGGGCGTTCGGCTTGCAGCAGCAACTGCACAGCCTTGCGGATCTGACCGGCGTGACCTTTGTCGACCGGTTTGTACGAACGCATTTCCACCTCTTTCGGGTAGGAATACGTCGTTTTATGCATCGAGATATCCTTCGGAATATCGACCAGCACTGGGCCTGGACGGCCGGTGCGGGCGATGTAGAAGGCTTTCTTGACGGTTTCCGCCAAATCCTTGACGTCTTTGACGAGGAAATTGTGCTTGACCACGGGACGGGTAATACCCACCGTGTCGCATTCCTGGAAAGCATCCTGACCGATGGCGTGACTAGGCACCTGGCCCGAAATCACCACCATAGGGATGGAATCCATGTAAGCGGTAGAAAGACCTGTAACGGCATTCGTCACGCCCGGACCGGACGTTACCAGCGCTACACCAACTTTATCGGAACTGCGCGAATAGGCGTCGGCAGCGTGTATCGCGGCCTGCTCGTGTCGCACCAGTACGTGTTGGAATTTGTCTTGTTTGAAGATGGCGTCGTAAATGTACAGTACCGCACCACCTGGATAGCCAAAGACGTGTTCTACGCCTTCGTCAGCCAAGCAGCGGACGAGTATTTCCGCGCCAGTGAGCAGATTTGCTCCCTGCGTTGCTTCGGTATTCATGAAACATTCCTTTCAAGGTCCATTGGAGATTGATCGGATGTTCTTTCCTGGCGAAATATGGATACCGCTACAGCTTGGACCTGCACCCCTGTCTTTGATGCGAATACACCAGCCTCTTCCGTCAACCGTAGTGACGTGCAAAGCGGTGCTCAACGCAAACTCGTTGGCGAGATCTGTCTGTAGTGGTTGTACATACCTCTCGCGCTTGTGGCGCGGGTTAGAACAAACTGCCTACATATGAAAGCGCGTCGGATCGATTGCGGCGTTGTGTGCCAGCGGCGATCTGACCTTTAGCTTCGGGGTGTTCAAAGCGTCCCATACGGTACACCGCCGCGCACGTTTGAGCAAGCGATAATTGGAAAATATCGCGGCATCGCAGCATTTTCTTGCTAGCGTGCGGCGAAAAGTCTGCAGAAAGGACTATTTTTTGCTAGCATGCGCTCAGTTCCAGAGCCGCCTGAGCGGCCCAGCGCCGGCTTTCCGGCGAGCATATTCCACTACGCATGGCCACAGACAAAGAATTATCCGACTTCCTCGAAAGCGTCGAACGCCGGGCCTATAAACAAGCCGTGTATGCCGTCCGCAAGGACGAGTCGGCGCTTGATATCGTGCAGGACGCGATGATCAAGCTTGCCGAAAAGTACGGCGACAAGCCGGCAGCCGAGCTGCCCATGCTGTTCCAGCGCATACTCCAGACCACCATCCTCGACTATTTCCGCAGGGAAAAGGTTCGCAATACCTGGGTCAGCCTGTTTTCCGGCATGGGCCCGAGCGGCGACGAACATGAAGATTTTGATCTACTTGAGACCTATGCGGCCGAACAGGGCAGCGCCGCGGCCGAATCGAGCGCCGATCAGTTAGAACGCGATCAGGTGCTCGCAATAATTGATGCAGAAGTGCAAAAACTGCCCGCGCGTCAACGCGAAGCCTTCCTCATGCGTTATTGGCAGGATATGGACGTGGCCGAAACGGCCCTCGCTATGGGTTGTTCGGAAGGCAGTGTGAAGACACATTGCTCCCGAGCAACGCATGCGCTCGCCGAAACGCTGAAAGCCAAGGGGATAACACTATGAACACCGAAGAGCTGAATTTCGCTTACAAAGTGCGCCATGCACTGAACGAACAACTGGACGATCTGCCTCCTGCCACCACTGACCGGCTGGCCAAGGCACGCCAGATGGCGCTCGCACGCAAGAAACCGGATGGCGCAGCGCGCCGTACGGCGCCTGTCGTGCGCAGCGAACTGGCCGGTGTTCAAGGAGGCAACTGGTCGTTCTCGTGGTTCAACCGCATGGGCGTGGCCCTGCCGCTGCTGGTGCTGGTGGCTGGCCTGATCGGCATCTACCAGTACGAGCAGCAGGAACACATCGCCGAAATCGCCGAACTGGACGCCGCCGTGCTGTCCGATGAACTGCCGCTGTCTGCCTATCTGGACCACGGTTTTAACGCTTACCTGAATCAAAGCGAGCAATAAGTATGGCTTTAAGTCGTCAGGCAAAGTGGAGTTCTGTCGCGTTGGTGCTGATCCTCGGTTCCGCCGCCGGCCTGCTATGGTTCGGCAACCAGCCCGATGCGCCGCCTGCCATCGCCCAGCCGCTGGCCAAGGCCGGTAGTGCACTCGGCGTGGCCGGCAAAGGCAGCGCCGCCGACAAGACCCACTGGAAGGATTTGACGCCTGAACAGCAGCACACGCTGGCGCCATTGGCTGGCGAATGGGACCAGATGGAGCCGCTGCGCCGGCAGAAATGGCTGGGCATCATCAAGCGCTATGCCTCGATGAAGCCGGACGAACAGGCGCGCGTGCAGGAACGCATGCGTGAGTGGGTGCGTATGACGCCGGAGGAACGCCGTCAGGTACGCCAGAACTTCGCCCGCGCCAAGAAGATCGACCCGTCGCAGAAGAACACGCAATGGGAGTCCTACCAGCAGTTGTCGGACGATGAAAAGAAAGAACTGGCAGCCAAGGCGGCGGTGAAGCCACAGGTGGCCAACCTGCCCACAGCAGCCCAGAGCAAACTCAAAACCGTGGCACCGATCAAGCCACTGGTGGTGACGGAAAACGGTTCGGCCAGTGCCCCGGCCTTAGCGCCACCAGCACCGCTGCCCGCTCCGCTAATGCCCCCTGCCAGCAATATGGCACCGGCTGGCAGTGCAGCTGGATCCAGCGGCACCAATAACGGCAGCAGCACGGGCGGCGGCTACACCACTGGCACCGCAAGCCCTGCAACTGGCGACGGCGCCACGATTCCGAATGCTTCCAACATAACGCCGGCACCCGTGCCGGCCGCAGCACAGCCTACGAGCAGCAATGTCAAATAAATTCGCAACCACTCCGCCTGTTACCGAAACTGCAGTAACTTACCCCGGCGTGGGTCGCCGCCTGATCTCCATGGTGTATGAAACGCTGCTGGCTTTCGCCGTGCTGTTTCTGCCTTTCCTGATATTCGAATTCATCGTACAGGCGCGTCACACGCCCGCGCTCGAGCATACGCGTCAGGCCCTGCTGTTCCTTGTGCTGGGTGCCTATTTCATCCATCAGTGGAGCCGCGAAGGTCAGACGCTGGCCATGCGCACGTGGCGGCTCAAAGTAATCCGCCCCGGCCACGCCCATCTGTCGCTGCAGACGGCTGCCGTACGCTATCTGCTGAGCTGGATGTGGGTACTGCCCGCGCTGATCGTCAGCGCCGTGCTGCATCTGGAAAAATGGCAGGCGCTGGGCGCCATCGGCGTCGGCATACTGGCGTGGGCCATGACGGCTTTCCTCGATGCCGACCGCCAGTTCCTGCACGATAAGCTGACGGGCACCCGTCTGGTGCAACTGCCGCCACTGCCGAAGAAAAAGAAACAGGCCAGCGCCGCCTGAGCGACACTGGCCTGCTGTAGCCTTTGAACTAAGGCCGCGTTCTTGCGGCTGCGCCTAGAAACGCTCGTGTGGCTGCAGATAGCGCCACTCGCCTTGCGGCAGGCTGGACATGGCGATGCGGCCGATGCGGATGCGCTTCATAGCCACCACGCTGAGTCCCACCATCTTGCACATGTGCTCGATCTGGCCCGGTTTCGGGCCTTTCACGGCAAAGCGCAGACGGCGCTCGTTCTGCCAGCTCACTTTGATCGGTGGCAGCGGCTTGCCGTTGAACGGCAAGCCGTGATTGAGTAGCGCCAGACCGTTCTCGGCAATCTCGCCACTCACTTCCACGATAATCTCCTGTTCCATGCGCGCCGCTTCTTCCGTCAGCTTGCGGTTGACGCGGAAATCCTGCGTCAGCACCAGCAGACCGCTGGCCTGCGTTTCCAGCGGCAGCGTCAGTACCAGATTGGCCAGATGGCGTTTGAGGAAGCGCTGCGACGGTGCCGTGCGCGTCAGCGTATCGGGCCTGATCTGGTGCAGCGCCGGTAGACCATCCTTGCCTATGCCGCCATTCACGCCCACCGCCTTATGCAGCAGCAGCGTCACCGGTACAGCTTCCAGCAGCGTCGCATCGGCTGCAATCGTAATCTCCTGCTCGGGCGTGACGCGTGCACCCGCCTCTTCCACCACCACGCCATCCACGCTGACGTAACCGCCTTCGATATACAGTTCAGCTTCGCGGCGCGAGCAAGGGCGCATCTCGGCCACGCGCTTGGCGAGGCGGACGCTTTGATCAGTGGTGGATTCGGTCATCCGAAAAAATCTCCAAAAACAGTAATGGCGCGTTCGATATCGTCGCGCGAGGTATCCATATGAGTAACGATGCGCAGACGGGGCGCCATCGAAACGCGGATACGGGTCAGTTGCAGCACGTCGTTGAGGCCACGGCAGGCGTCGGCCGGAATATCGACGTAGAAAATATTGGTCTGCGGCGTAGACACGGTGATGCCCTTCACCTTGGCCAGTTCACTGGCGAAGTAGGCCGCATTCTCATGATCCTCGGCCAGCCGCGCGTACTGATGCTGCAAGGCGTACAGGCCACCGGCAGCCAGTATGCCGGCCTGCCGCATGCCGCCGCCCAGCATCTTGCGCCAGCGCTTGGCCTCGGCGATCAGCGGCTTGCTACCGCACAGCACCGAACCAACCGGCGCGCCCAGACCTTTGGACAGGCAGACAGAAACGGAATCGAAACCGGCCACCGCCGCGCTTGGGCTCACGCCCAGCTTGACGGCAGCATTGCAGATGCGCGCACCATCAAGGTGAGTGGCCAGGCCGCGCTCATGCGCGAGCGCCGTGGCCTGCTGCAGATAATCGAGCCCCAGCACCTTGCCGCCGATAGTATTTTCCAGCGCCAGCAAACGGGTACGGGCAAAGTGAATATCGTCCGGTTTGATCTGCGCCGCGATATCGGCCAGCGCAAGGCTGCCGTCGGGCTGATTGCTGATGGGCTGCGGCTGTATGCTGCCCAGCACCGCCGCGCCGCCGCCTTCGTAGCGATAGGTGTGGGCTTCCTGCCCCACCAGATATTCGTCGCCACGGCCGCAATGTGCCAGCAGGGCTAGCAGATTACTCTGCGTACCCGATGGTGCGAACAGTGCCGCTTCGTAGCCGAACAGGTCGGCCGTATAGTCCTGCAACTGGTTGACGCTAGGGTCATCGCCATACACGTCGTCGCCAACTTCAGCCGCGTGCATGGCAGCGCGCATCGCCGCGCTAGGGCGGGTGACGGTGTCGCTGCGTAAATCCAGCCATTGTTCATTCAGCCCGCTCATCTTCTGCACTACCCTCTTACGTTGTTTGCGCGGCCACTTGCTGCGTATAGAAACGCTGGCCCATTTCTTCCAGCCCCAGCGTCTCCAGCACTTCCTGCAGACGCTGCGAGGGCCGCTGACGCGGCAGGTCTTTATAGGTAGCGATGATCAGCTCATTCTTCATCGAATGCTCCCAGCCCACCAGTTCCGTCACGTTGACCTGATAGCCATGCGCTTCCAGTTGCAGACAGCGCAGCACGTTGGTGATCTGGCTGCCGAATTCGCGCGTATGGATAGGGTGACGCCAGATTTCCGTCAGCGCCGACTTGGCCAGCGACTTGCCCTTGTTCTTCTTCAGCACGGAAGCTACTTCGGCCTGACAGCAAGGCACCAGCACCATGTAGCGCGCCTTCTTCTTCAGCGCGAAGTCGATGGCATCATCGGTGGCCGTGTTACACGCGTGCAGCGCGGTGACGATGTCGATCTGTTCGGGCAGCAGCTTCGACTCAGTGGACTCGGCCACCGACAGCGGCAGGAAGGACATGCCGGGGAAGTTGAATTGCTGCGCCAGTTCCTGCGAGCGCTTGACCAGTTCTTCGCGTGTTTCGATGCCGTAGATGTGCGAGTCATCGTTGAGTGCCTTGAAGAACAGATCGTAGATGATGAAGCCCAGATAGGACTTGCCTGCACCGTGATCGACCAGCGAAATGCTGCCCTTGGTTTCCAGCAGATCCTTGAGCAACGGCTCGATGAACTGGTACAGGTGATAAACCTGTTTGAGCTTGCGACGGCTGTCCTGATTCATCTTGCCGTCGCGCGTCAGGATATGCAGTTCCTGCAGCAGCGCGACCGTCTGGCCTTCGCGGATTTCTGGCATATTGTCGGCGCCCGTGACGGTTGCGCCGATCTTGGCAGCTCCTGCTGCCTTGTTCTTATTTGGCTTCATCGATCCACGCCTGTTGGATTGCTTCGAGTACCTTCTCGCCACCGCGCGTGTGGTCATCGTCGAACTCTTCCAGTTCGACGATCCAGTTATGCAGATCGGTAAAGCGTATCGTCAGCGGATCGATATCGGGAAACTTGTCGTAGAGCGCTTCCGCAATCGCGCTGATGTCCGTCCACTTCATGTCAGTGACCGCCTTCGCTAGCGTGGTTGATGGTGTACTTCGGAATTTCGATGACCAGATCTTCGTCGGCCACTACAGCCTGACAGGACAGGCGCGACACGGCTTCCAGCCCCCATGCCTTGTCCAGCTGGTCTTCTTCGTTCTCGCTCGCTTCGCTGAGTGAATCGAAGCCTTCGCGCACCAGCACGTGGCAGGTGGTGCAGGCGCAGGACTTCTCGCAAGCGTGTTCGATGTGGATGTCATTTTCCAGCATGATGTCGCACAGCGTTTTGCCAGCGTCAGCTTCGATGACGGCGCCGTCCGGGCACAGTTTGGCGTGGGGCAGGAATACGATTTGTGGCACTTGTAACCTCTGTAAATGTTTAAACGACCTGATCCAGCTTCTTGCCGGCCAGTGCGCTGCGCACGCTGCGATCCATGCGGCGCGATGCAAATTCTTCCGTACCCTGCGCCAGCGATTCCACTGCCGCTTTGACGGCACTGTGATCGACGGCACCGGCCTGCGACTGCGCGACTACGCCGCGCACACTGGCGATCAGCGCATCGAGCGCTGCGCGCTCGTCAGCCGACAGCAGCGCGCCATCTTCGGCCAGCGCCGATTCGGTCGCCAGGATGATGCGCTCCGCTTCCACCTGCTCTTCACGCAAGGCGCGCGCCTTCATGTCCACGTCGGCCGCCTGATAGGAATCCTGCAGCATGCGTGCCACGTCGTCATCGCCCAGACCGTAGGACGGCTTGACGCTGATCGATGCTTCCACGCCCGAGCGCAGTTCGCGTGCCGAAACGGACAGCAGCCCATCAGCATCGACCTGATAGGTGATGCGGATACGCGCCGCACCTGCGGCCATCGGTGGAATGCCGCGCAGCTCGAAGCGGGCCAGCGAACGGCAGTCCGTCACCAGTTCGCGCTCGCCCTGCAGCACATGCACGGCCAGCGCCGTCTGGCCATCCTTGAAGGTGGTGAATTCCTGCGCACGCGCGCAAGGAATGGTGGAATTACGGGGGATGATCTTCTCGACCAGACCGCCCATGGTTTCGATACCGAGCGACAGCGGCGTCACGTCCAGCAGCAGCCAGTCGTCTCCGGCAGCGCGGTTACCGGCCAGCAGATTGGCCTGAATCGCAGCACCGAGCGCCACCACTTTGTCCGGATCGATATTCGCGTGCGGGATGGTGTGGAAGAAATCGCTCACGGCACGCTGCACATGCGGCATGCGGGTCGCGCCACCCACCATCACCACGCCATCGACATCGTCTGCATCGACATTGGCGTCGCGCAGCGCTTTCTTGATGGCGTTCATGGTCTTGGTAATCAGGTGCTTGGTGATCTCGTGGAAAGTCTCCGCCGTGATCTTCAGATGCACTTCTTCGCCCGAACTGAGCACCGCATCCACCGTCACTTCATCTTTACTGGACAGCAGTTCCTTGGCTTCGCGCGCCTTCACCATCAGCACCGCCGTATCTTCTTCCGACAGCGGCGCCAGCTTTTCTTCCTGATGGATGTAGCAGAACAGACGGTGGTCAAAGTCGTCGCCACCAAGCGCCGAATCGCCGCCCGTGGACAGGACTTCAAACACGCCCTTGCTCAGCTTGAGGATGGAGATATCGAAGGTGCCGCCGCCCAGATCGTACACGGCGTACAGGCCTTCCGAGCCATTATCGAGACCGTAGGCAATCGCGGCAGCCGTCGGCTCGCTGAGCAGGCGCAGCACATTCAGACCGGCCAGCTGGGCCGCATCCTTGGTGGCCTGACGCTGGGCGTCGTCGAAATAGGCCGGCACGGTAATCACGGCGCCCACCAGATCATCACCTAGCGTATCTTCCGCGCGCTGGCGCAGCGTAGCGAGAATCTGCGCCGACACTTCCACCGGACTTTTCACGCCGGCGATGGTCTTCAGCTGCACCATGCCGGGCGTATCGAGGAAATCGTAAGGCAGGTTTTCCGCGTAGGCGATATCGGCCAGGCCGCGGCCCATGAAGCGCTTGACGGAGACGATGGTGTTCTTCGGATCGGTGGTCTGCGCAGCCTGCGCCTTGTAACCGATGTTGGCATGGCCATTAGGCAGATAGCGCACCACGGAAGGCAGCAGCGGGCGGCCGTCCTCGTCGCTCAGCACTTCGGGGATGCTGCTGCGGACAGTCGCAACCAGCGAATTGGTGGTACCCAGATCTATCCCTACCGCCAGCCGGTGCTGGTGCGGTGCAGTGGACATGCCGGGTTCGGAAATTTGCAGAAGGGCCATGTAGTGTATGCCGTGCGGCTCTGATTAAATGATGATGCCGGGACATGCCCGGCCTGAGTCTCTCTGTACTGCCAGTATCTAGGCTGGCCTTGCTGTGGCGGGCGCTATCTCTGTCGCCCTGCCGCGCGCCCGTTCAGGCGTCTTCCAGCAGGCTCAGTGCACTGTCTATCTCTTGCTTCAGCTTTTCGATGAACATCAGCGCGCGCACACCCTGAGCTGCCTGCGCATAATCGCTGCTGGCGATCTGCTGCTCGATGGCGGCCAGTTGCGTCTTGCGTTCGCGCCGCAGTTGCTGATCCAGCCCTTCCAGCGCATCCACATCTTTCGCTGCACGTGCATCGCCGAGCTCTTCGCGCCACTCCATCTGCTGCATCAGGAAAGCCATAGGCATGGCCGTATTCGATTCCGTCTGCAGATCCACGCCAGCCAGCTCGCACATATACTGCGCGCGCTTCTGCGGATGCTTCAGCGTCTGGTAGGCCTCGTTGGCACGGGTGGCCCACTGCATGGCGACGCGCTTCTCGGCGTCGGTGGCATTGACGTATTTATCGGGATGGACGCGGTTCTGCACGTCGCGGTAGGCGCTATCGAGCGCTTGCGCGTCGACGGCAAATTGCAGGGGCAGATTGAACAGCTCGAAGTGGTTTTGCATGGCTGGTCAGATGCGGAAGCTTTCGCCGCAACCGCAAGCGTCTTTCTGGTTCGGGTTGTTGAACTTGAAGCCTTCGTTCAGACCTTCGCGGGCGAAATCGAGTTCCGTGCCGTCGATGTAAGGCAGGCTTTTTGGGTCGACGAACACTTTCACGCCGTGCGATTCGAACACATTGTCCTCATCAGCCACTTCGTCCACATATTCGAGCTTGTAGGCCAGTCCGGAGCAGCCCGTCGTGCGCACGCCAAAACGCAGGCCTATGCCTTTGCCGCGACGTTCGATGTAACGGTTGATGTGTTTCGCTGCTTTTTCGGTCAGGGTGATAGCCATTTGATTCTCCCGCGCCGCGCCACGAAGGTGGCGGCGGCGTGATTGTATAACGAGCCGGAGCTCAGCAAACTTAGGCGCTAGCCGGATGTTTGTTCTGGTAGTCCAGAACTGCTGCCTTGATGGCGTCTTCGGCCAGAATCGAGCAGTGGATTTTCACCGGTGGCAGTGCCAGTTCTTCAGCGATTTCCGTGTTCTTGATGGCCAGCGCCTGATCCAGCGTTTTGCCCTTGACCCATTCCGTTACCAGCGAGCTGGAAGCGATGGCCGAACCGCAGCCATAGGTCTTGAATTTCGCGTCTTCGATCTTGCCGTCGGCGCCCACTTTGATCTGCAGCTTCATCACGTCGCCGCAAGCAGGTGCGCCCACCATGCCGGTGCCAACGCTGTCATCGCCTTTTTCGAAGGCGCCCACGTTGCGCGGGTTTTCGTAGTGATCGAGTACTTTTTCCGAGTAAGCCATGATAGTGCTCCTGTGTTCTCTATTTCTTAAAAATTAGTGCGCTGCCCACTGGATCGAATTAATGTCGATCCCCTCTTTGAACATATCCCACAGTGGCGACAGTTCGCGCAGCTTGCCCACTTTGGATTTCATCAGATCGACAGCGAAATCGATGTCAGCTTCAGTGGTGAAGCGGCCGATGGTGAAACGGATCGAGCTGTGTGCCAGTTCATCACTGCGGCCCAGTGCGCGCAGCACGTAGGATGGCTCCAGACTGGCCGAGGTGCAGGCCGAACCGGACGACACGGCCAGATCTTTCACCGCCATGATCAGCGATTCGCCTTCTACATAGTTGAAGCTGACATTCAGGTTATGCGGCACGCGGTGATCCATATCGCCATTGATATAGGTCTCCTCGATTTCCTGCAGTCCCTTGGCCAGACGGTCGCGCAGCGCCTTGATGCGCACGATCTCTTCGTCCATCTCGACCTTGGCCAGGCGGAAGGCTTCGCCCATGCCCACGATCTGGTGGGTCGGCAGCGTGCCCGAACGCAGGCCGCGCTCGTGGCCACCACCGTGCATCTGCGCTTCGATACGCACACGCGGCTTGCGGCACACATACAAGGCACCGATACCTTTTGGGCCATAGGTTTTGTGCGCGGTGAAGGTCATCAGATCGACCTTGGTCTTCTGCAGATCGATCGCCACTTTGCCCGTTGCCTGGGCCGCGTCGCAGTGGAAGATGATGCCTTTCGAACGGCACAGCGCGCCGATTTCGTCGATCGGCTGGATCACGCCGATCTCGTTATTCACCAGCATCACGGAAACCAGAATGGTGTCCGGACGGATGGCGGCGGTCAGCTGTTCGATGGTGATCAGGCCGTTGTCCTGCGGTTCCAGATAGGTGGCTTCGAAGCCGATACGCTCCAGTTCGCGCACCGTGTCCAGCACCGATTTGTGCTCGGTTTTCACGGTGATGATGTGCTTGCCCTTGGTCTTGTAGAACTGCGCCGCGCCCTTGATCGCCAGATTGTTCGATTCGGTCGCGCCCGAAGTCCAGATGATTTCGCGCGCATCGGCATTCACCAGCGCAGCCACGTGGCCGCGTGCCTCTTCCACGGCTTTCTCTGCCGTCCAGCCGTACATGTGGCTACGCGAAGCAGGATTACCGAACTGTTCGCGCAGGTAAGGAATCATCTGGTCGGCCACACGTGGATCGATCGGCGTAGTAGCCGAGTAGTCCATATAGATAGGGAAATGCGGGGCCGTCTGGAACTGTACAGGCGCGATATTTTTTTCAGGGGCGTTCATCTGGTAACTCCGGGTTAGGGGTCGCTCAACCGTGAGCGGCGTGATTGCGGTGCAGCACCACGACGTTCTGTTCAGCGTTCTTCAACTTCTGCTGATCGACCAGATCCTGCAAAGATACGGAATCGAGGTAATCAACCATTTTTTCATTCAAAGTGGCCCACAGCTCGTGGGTCATGCAGCGCGCGCCGCTGGCGATGTCGGCGCCGTGGCAGTTTTCCTTGCCGCCACACTGAGTGGCGTCCAGCGGCTCGTCCACGGCGATGATGATGTCGGCCACGGTGACCTTGTCGGCGCGGCGCGCCAGACTGTAGCCGCCGCCGGGGCCACGGATGGATTCGACGATCTCGTGGCGGCGCAGTTTGCCGAATAATTGCTCAAGATAGGACAGAGAAATGTCCTGACGCTGGCTGATGCCGGACAGCGTGACGGGACCTTTGCCCTGGCGTAGAGCCAGATCTATCATCGCAGTCACAGCAAAACGGCCTTTGGTGGTCAGACGCATCACTACCTCGGTTGGGTTAAAATATCGACCGCTCAGCATCCCTGAATAAGCGGATTAGTTGATCGAATTAGTCAAGTATATCAAACTTTAAAAAAGTCTGCCCGCCAGCCGCTGGCGCCGGCTGCCCCGCCCGCCCCTGCAGCAGCTTCATGGGCCCGAACAATGCATGCATGTCAGCATTGCCAATAAAACTCAGGTTGTAGGGATGTTCGGCACGTATCTGCGGGAATTTCTGCATCAACGGCAGTTTGCTGAGTGTTTCCGCAATTTTTCCCCACAGTATCAGTGTCGGCACCACTCTGGCCTGTTCGGCCAGCCCCGCCATCACCGTCTCGAAAAACGGCAGCCAGGCACGGGCATCTTTGACCGGCGCAACGTGATGGCGGAACACCAGCGCTGCGTTCAGCAACAGAAACCCCTGCTCGGTTAATTTATCCTGCAACTCGGCCAGCGTGAGGATATGGCTGCCGCTGCCCTGCTGGGCACGCACGGCGATACCGGCCATGGCTACGGTGCCAGTGTCATCCAGATCAAGTTGACCATCCGCCACCAGCAGCATTTTCATGAAATTGCGCAGCGAAGTGGCTTTATTTACAGGCTTGGACAAGCCGCCGCCCAACTGGTCCGACCACAGGCTGCCCACCGCCCCATCCATGAAGCTGACGCCGGTGGCACTGGCAGCACGCGGATATGGCCCCTCCCCCACCAGCACATAGCGCACCTGCTCGAGCGGCAGTTCAAACGCTGCGAACAGGCGCTGTTCAGTGGGCAGGTAGTCGTCCTCAGCCAGTTGTGGCAGATAGTCGGGCGTGGCCGCCATGATGGCTTCCAGCCCCTGCACGAGTAGCGGGCGCCACGACACATCGGCACGATTCAATGCAGCACGAAAATGGGCAGGAATGGTCATAGGAGCTGCAAACCTTCTAGCAAAAGACGAAATTGTAGCCCAACCTCCGTTCCCCCCTTCTGCCAACCCGTTCAGGGGCCGCACGATAGCGCCGCTGTAACTCATCAAAAAATTGCATTAAGGGAATCTTAAAAATAATTTTGACAACTCAATGTATCTTCGGATAAGATTCTCTCATTCAATAATCGTTACCGGAGAACAAACAATGCTGTTCAAAAAATCGTTGCTGCTGGCCGCCCTGCTGGGTGCTACCCTGACCGCCCAAGCTAACGTTGCCATCGTCGGCAGCAAGATCGTTGTTAAAGACACGGGTGCGGTCACCGCAACCTTCCTCGGTTCCGATGCTGGCTACAACGACGTGGTGTTCTTCGACAATTCCGGTACCCAACTGTTCAGCGGCCATCACACCGCCAACGGCACCACCATCGATCTGGGCACCTACAATGCCGGCACCATCCTGAATTTCAGCATCCATGTCGACAACACCGGTGACAACTTCTACATGGGCCCCGCTTCCGTCAACAAGGACAACGTGTTCCACGCTGCCGTAACCCAGACCAGCAACAACACCGCCGTGGTAGGTTTTGAAGATCTGTATGGCGGTGGCGACCGTGATTACAACGACATCCAGTTCAAAGTCACCAACGTGACCGCTGCTGTACCAGAACCAGAAAGCTACGCCATGATGCTGGGTGGCCTTGGCCTGATGGGTCTGCTGGCCCGTCGCCGCAAAGCCAAGTAATCCGGCGCATCTCTCCTGTTAAGACGGCGTACCGTAGAGTCTCTACGGTACGCCGTGTTTTTTTGCCTGTGCACGTCAGCAGCGGCGATGAACGCGCCCGCATTGGATGCTGCGCCAATCCGGCGCGCTTGATGTTTGCATAATTTTGCAGCACTATTTGAGGCACCCTTAGACCCTAATGCAGAGGCAGGCGTGACCGCTCCCGATATTTCCAAACTCAAGATCGAACGCAATCCCGCCACAGCCAGTGCGCGTCCCGCACGCCGGCGCTGGGTCAGGCCCGTCCTTGCTGGTGCCGTGCTGCTGGCCGTGGCCGCCATCGCCAGCAAACAGATCAACGGCAGTGCCAGCGTGGAAACCGTTACCGTTGCCCAGTCCTACCCGTCCCAGAGCTACACCCTGCTCAACGCTACCGGCTATGTGGTGGCCCAGCGTAAAGCCTCGCTGTCCTCGAAAGCCACCGGCCGGCTGGAATGGCTGGGCGTACTGGAAGGCAGCGCCGTCAAGAAGGACGAGATCATCGCCCGGCTAGAAAACCGCGACGTCTCGGCCACACTGGGTCAAGCGCAGGCGAATATCAAGGTGGCGCAGGCCAATCTGGAACAGGGCCAGGCCGAGCTGGCCGATGCGCAGGCCAATTTCAAGCGCACGGGCGAACTGCTGGCGCAGAAATTCATTACGGCCTCGGCCTATGATGCGGCGCAGGCCCGCCTGAGCAAGGCCAAAGCCAATATCGCCGGCTATCAGGCGGCCATCGCTGCGGCGCGCGCCAGCGCGCAGGTAGCACAGGTGGCGCTGGACCAGACACTGATCCGCGCCCCCTTCGATGGCGTGGTGCTGACCAAGAACGCCAACGTGGGCGACAACATCACGCCCTACTCGTCCGCCGCCGACAGCAAGGGCGCCGTCGTCACCATCGCCGACATGAGCACGCTGGAAGTGGAAGCGGACGTGTCCGAGTCGAATCTGAGCAAGATCCGCGTCGACCAGCCAGCCGACATCACGCTCGATGCCTTCCCCGAACTGCATCTGGCCGGCACCGTCTCGCGCATGGTACCGACCATAGACCGCAGCAAAGCCACTTTGCTCGTAAAAGTGCGCTTTAGCGAGCGCGATGCGCGCGTGCTGCCCGATATGAGCGCCAAAGTGGCCTTCCTCTCCAAAGCCGTGCCACCGGAAGACCGGCAGGCCGTGACCAGCGTGCAGGCGGCCGCCATCGCCTCGCGTGACGGCAAATCCGTGCTGTTCGTGCTGGACGGCGAAAAGGTCAGACAGGTGGCCGTCACCCAGGGGCGCAAGCTGGGCGAACTGGTGGAAATCCGGGGCGTGAAGGCGGGCGACAAGGTGGTGCTGACGCCGGACGCCAAGCTGCACGACGGTGCAGCCGTTAGCCTGAACAAGAAATAGGCCGCCATGAGCGAACCACTGGTATTGATAGAACATCTGGTCAAGTCCTACCGCCGTGGCGATCAGGTGGTGGAAGTGCTGCGCGATATCAGCCTGAATATTCCGGCCGGCGAATTTGCCGCGCTGATGGGACCTTCCGGCTCGGGCAAGAGCACCTTGCTCAATCTGATCGCCGGTATCGACAAACCCGATAGCGGCGTATTGCGCATCAACGGCCTCGATATCGCCGGCATGGGCGAATCGGACCTCGCGCGCTGGCGCGCCCAGAACGTGGGCTTCATTTTCCAGTTTTACAATCTGATGCCGGTGATGACGGCCTATGAAAACGTGGAACTGCCGCTGCTGCTCACACCCCTGTCGCGGCGCGAACGGCGCGAGCGGGTGGAACTGACGCTGGCCATGGTCAATCTGGCCGACCGCATGGACCACACGCCCAACGAACTGTCCGGCGGCCAGCAGCAGCGCGTGGCCATTGCGCGCGCCATCGTCACTGATCCTACGCTGATCGTGGCGGACGAACCGACGGGCGATCTGGACCGCGCCTCGGCCAGCGAGATTCTGGCCCTGCTGCAGCAGCTCAACCAGCAACTGGGCAAGACCATCATCATGGTGACCCACGATGCGGCAGCGGCAGCGCAGGCGCGCACATTGATCCATCTGGAAAAGGGCGAACTGATCGCCGGACAGGCAGCCTGACACCATGTATTCGCTGCGGCTGATCATCAAGAACGCCATGCGCCACAAGCTGCGCACGGGCCTGACAGTGCTCGGTCTGGTGGTGGCGATCTTTTCCTTCGGCCTGCTGCAGACGGTGGTAGACGCATGGTATGCCGGTTCCGAAGGCGCTTCGAATACCACCCTGGTCACCCGCAACAAAACCTCGCTGGTGTTCCCCCTGCCGCTGTCCTACCAGGCGCGCATCCGCGCCGTGCCCGGCGTGACGGGCGTGGGCTATGCCAACTGGTTCCAGGGCATCTACAAAGACCCCAAGAATTTCTTCGCACAATTCGCTGTCTCGGGCGAGAGCTACCTGAATATCTACCCCGACTATCTGCTGCCCGCCGAGCAGCGCGCCGCCTTCCTGCATGATCGCAAGGGCTGCATTGTCGGGCGCAAGCTGGCCGACCAGTATGGCTTCAAGGTGGGCGACACCATCCCCCTCAAAGGCACCATCTATCCCGGCAACTGGGAGCTCGTCGTGCGCGGCATTTACGATGGCCGCCAGAGCAGCACCAATACGGCCACCCTGTTCTTCCACTGGGACTACGTCAACGAAACCATCAAGAAGATCATACCGCGCCGTGCCAATCAGATCGGCGTGTATGTAGTGCAGATCAACCAGCCGGAGAACGCCGCCGCCATTTCCGCCGCCGTGGATAAGGAATTCGCCAACTCGCTGGCCGAAACGCTGACCGAAACAGAGAAAGCCTTCCAGCTCAGCTTCGTCTCCATGTCGGAAGCCATCGTCGTGGCCATCCGTGTGGTGTCCTTCGTGGTGATCATCATCATTGCAGCCGTGATGGCCAACACCATGGCCATGAGCGCACGCGAACGTCTGGGCGAATATGCCACGCTCAAGGCACTCGGCTTCGGCCCCGGCTTTCTTTCGCTGATGATCTTCGGCGAATCCATGCTGCTGGCACTGGTAGGCGCGGCCATAGGCATAGCCCTGCTATTCCCCTTCGCCGTCTTCCTCGGCAAAGTCATGGGCACCATGTTCCCCGTGTTTCAGGTGTCCCAGTTGACGGTGCTGCTGCAAGTAGCTGCCGCGCTGGTGATAGGCGCCGTGGCCGCGATAGCGCCCACCATACGCGCCGTGCGCATCAGCATCGTCGACGGCCTGCGGAGCATAGGATGAAGATTCCACTGTCCTACGTGGCACGCAATCTGTGGGCACGCCGCCTGACTACGGCGCTCACGGCTGCCGGTCTGGCGCTGGTGGTGTTTGTATTTGCCACCGTGCTGATGCTGGACGAAGGGCTGCGCAACACCATGGTGACCACCGGCGAATACGATAACGTGGTACTGGTGCGGCGCGGGGCTGAGACGGAAGTCCAGAGTTTTATCGACCGGGTGCAGGCCAACATCGCCGCCAGCCACCCCGCCATCGCGCGCGATGCAACGGGACAGCCATGGCTATCCAGGGAAACCGTGGTGCTGATTTCGCTGATCAAGCGCGACTCGGGCAAGCCGTCCAACGTGATCATCCGCGGCATCGCGCACGACGCGCTGACGCTGCGCCCGCAGGTGAAACTGACGGCAGGCCGCATGTTCCGTTCCGGTGCTTCGGAAATCATTGCAGGCGCCAGCGTTGCGCGCCGCTTCAACGGCGCCGGCATAGGCGAGAAGATCCGCTTCGGCCAGCGCGAGTGGACCGTGGTAGGTCTGTACGACGCCGGCAACAGCGGCTTCGACTCGGAAATCTGGGGCGATGCCGACCAGCTCATGCCGGCCTTCCGCCGCAATGCCTATTCCGCCATGGTGCTGCGGCTGGCCGATAGCCGCCATTTCGAGCAATTCAAGCACGATATCGAGAATGACCAGCGCCTGACGCTCGACGCCAAACGCGAGCAGACCTTCTATGCCGACCAATCCAAAGCCCTGTCTACCTTCATCAGCGTGCTGGGTCTGATCCTGTCCGTGATCTTCTCCATCGGCGCCATGATAGGCGCCACCATCACCATGTATGCCTCGGTGGCCAACCGTGTGGGCGAAATCGGCACCTTGCGCGCACTGGGCTTCCAGCGCCGCAGCATCCTGGCCGCCTTCCTCAGCGAATCCATGCTGCTGGCCGTGGTAGGCGGTGCGCTGGGACTGGCTTGCGCCTCGCTGATGCAGTTCATCTCCTTCTCGACCACCAATTTCCAATCGTTTTCAGAACTGGCTTTCGGCTTCCGTCTGACTGGTGCCATCATCGTGAAAACCTTGCTGTTCTCGCTAGCCATGGGCGGCATAGGCGGCTTCCTGCCTGCGCTGCGCGCGGCCCGCATGCCCATCGTCGACGCCCTGCGTGCCGCTTGAGCCGCTACGCTGTGGCGTATGCAACAGCTTTACCACAACGCTAAAAGCACATCCCTACAAAGCATGCTAGACTCAATTCATCATTAATAGTCTAGCCACCACTGCCACTCAAGCAGGTCAGCATGCCACACCAGCGCCGCCCTCTCGCCCGCCCCAGCGCCACCTGGCTGTGCGCTATGGCGCTGCTGAGTATATGCAGTCTTCCGCTACCAACTAGCGCCGGCGAGCTACTCCCGAAACGTTTGCCCGTGCGCGAATATCTGCACGAACTACGCCAGCAGCTGACGGAAAAAACCGCTCCGCAACGGCGCCAGTGGCGCAATGGCGACAGCCTGCGCCTGCCCATCCCTGCGGCGCCGGATAATGCCGGGGGCCTGGTGCCGCGCCAGCCCGTGCAACCGCGCGCCAATCTGGCCCAGCATCCTACTACGGCCAGCTGGCCAGACGCTTCGGCTTCCATCTTCGAGCGCTACTGGTGGCAGATCCTGCTCGGCGGCAGTCTGATCATTCTGCAGGGTTTGCTGATCTCCGCGTTGATTTTTGCGCTGCGCTCGCGCCGGGTGACGCTCGATGCTTTGCACGACGAGCGCAACCAGCTGGAAGCACGCGTGCTGCAACGTACGCAGGAACTGATGCAGGCCAACGCCAAACTCGAGCAGCTGGCCACCACCGATCCGCTGACCGGCATAGGTAACCGCCGCCGCATGACGGAGCAGATCAACCGCGAGCTGGATCGTGGCCGCCGCTTCGGCCACCCGCTGTCGCTGCTGATGGCCGACATCGACCACTTCAAGAACGTCAACGATCAGTACGGCCACGAAGCCGGTGACCGCGTCATCATCGCCGTTGCGCGGGCACTGGCCGAGGGCGTGCGCAATATCGATATGGCTTCGCGTTTCGGCGGCGAGGAATTTGTGCTGCTGATGCCGGAAACCTCGATCGAGGTCGCCACTAGCGCGGCGGAACGGCTGCGCCAGGAAATCGCCGCGCTCGAAGTCAAAGGCGACAAGGGCGAAAGCATACACTTCACCATCAGCATAGGCGTGGCCATGGCGCCGCCGGAAAACACCCTGGATACACCGTCGACGCTGGTATCACGCGCCGACAAGGCGCTCTATCAAGCCAAGGAAGCGGGCCGCAACCGCGTAATGTGCAACGGCTAGACCACCGCGGTCTTATTCTGCGTCCGGCTGCTGCGCAGGGTGTGCTTGCTGGAACGCTGGCAGCTCGGCGCAGGCCGCATGGATGCGCATGATGGTCGGGTATGGACTCAGATCGAGCTGGAAGCGCTGGGCATTGAACACCTGTGGCACCAGACAGCAGTCGGCCAGCGTGGGCGTATCGCCGTGGCAGTAACGGCCGGTGCGCGCATCCGTCGCCAGCAACTGCTCAAAGGAGGCCAGCCCTGCACTCATCCACTGGTGCAGCCACGCCAGCTTCTGCTCTTCCGTCACATTCAGCACCCCGCTCAGGTACTTGAGTACGCGCAGATTGCCCAACGGATGAGTATCGGCGGCAATGGTCAGCGCCAGTGCGCGCACACGCGCACGGCCGGCCGCATCGACGGGCAGCAGCGGCAGGTCTGGCCGGGTCTCGTCCAGATATTCGATGATGGCCAGCGACTGGCCAATGGCCGCACCACCATCGTCCAGTGCCGGCAGCAGGCCGGCAGGATTGACGGCGCGATAGGCCGGATGCAGATGTTCGCCGCCGTCGCGCAGCAGATGCACGGGCACGGCATCGTAGGCCAGCCCTTTCAGATTCAGGGCGATGCGCACGCGGTAGGCGGCGGAACTGCGGAAATAGGTATAGAGCTTCATGGTCAGATCCGGAATGGTTCGGTTAGTCGTTTCAGTCCTGCCCTGCAGGCGTAGCCATCATCCACAGCATGAGTGCGGACAGCAGCGCAGGCACGGCGGCTATCAGGAAGATGGTGCTGTTCGGCCAGTTCATGCGCAGCAGTTCTCCACCGAGCAAAGGACCGATGATGGAACCGATGCGCCCCACGCCCAGACTCCAGCCTATGCCGGTGGAACGCAGCGTGGTGGGATAGTAGTTCGCTGCCAGCGCATTCACGGCCGGCTGGCCGCCCACGATGCAGAAGCCCGCGACCAGTATCGCCACGCACAGCAGCGCCAGCAGATGCTGTGACTGGCCGATCAGCGCAATCGCCGCAGCCGCCAGCAGGAAGCTGGGGATCAGTACGCGGCGGAAGCTGGAGCGGTCAATCAACTGGCCCATGGCCAGTGTGCCGATGGTGCCGCCCACGGGCAGGATGGTACCGGCCAGCACGGCCGCGCTGGTGGACAGTCCCGCATCCTTGAGGATGGTCGGCAGCCAGTTGGACAGAAAGTAAAGATTGAGCAGATTGAGGAAATTCACCAGCCACAGCAGCAGCGTGGTGCGGGCCCGGCCTGCCTTGAACAGGGCGGTAACGGAGCCCCGGCTATCGACCTGCTGCGGCACCAGATAACCCTGCCCGTGCTGCGGCGTGAAGGCCGGATCGATGCGGCGCAGCCAAATGGCCACCCGCTCTATGCGCTTGCCACTAAGGATGACGAACTGCATGGACTCCGGCAGCATCCACAGCATCAGCAGGCCGATTAGCAGCGGCAGCGCGCCGCCGATGTAGAACACCGCATGCCAGCCATACATGGGCATCACGGCGGCCGCTACCAGCCCGCCCACGACAGCGCCCACCGTAAAGCCGCAGGACACCAGCATCATCAGCGTGACGCGGCGCCGGCGCGGGCTGTATTCACCGGCCAGCGCCATCACATTCGGCATGATGGCGCCCAGCCCTATGCCGGTAATGAAGCGCAGCCACTGCAGCTGTTCCAGCGTGCTGCAGGCAGGGGTGAGCAGCATACAGACCGAGAAGAACAGCGTAGCGCCTATCAGTATCGGGCGGCGGCCCAGCTTGTCGGCCAGCACGCTAAACAACAGCGAACCGGCCAGCATGCCGAACAGTCCCGCGCCGAACACTGGCCCCAGACTGGCTTTGCTGACTTGCCACTGCTGGATGATGGCCGGCGCCACATAGCCCATGGCCTGCACGTCGAAACCATCCATCAGGATGCACAGGCCGCACAGCAGATACACGCCGAGCTGGAAGCGGCTGATGGGATTACGCTCGACCAGTGCCGCAATATCAACGGGTGCATACTGCATCTGCTGCGCTGCCTTTCTGCGTGGGGTACGCGAAGTGAGCTTACCGGAAAATTAACGTTCCGAGTAATGGGTGATGGTCTGTTCGATCGCACCGAATATGCTGCTGCCCTGGCCATCGTGCATTTCGATGCGCACGGTGTCGCCGAAGTGTAGATAGCTGGTTTGCGGCTTGCCCGTTTCGATGGTTTCGTACATACGCACTTCGGCCAGACAGCAATAGCCCACACCGCCGTTTTCGATGCTGGAGCCATGCAGGTTGCCCTGCTTGTTGGACACCGTGCCGGAACCGATGATGGTACCTGCCACCAGCTCGCGCGTGGTGGCAGCGTGCGCTACCAGCTGGGCGAAATTGAAGGTCATGTCTTCGCCCGCATTCGGTTTGCCGAACGGTCGGTGATTGAGTTCCACCAGCAGCGGCAGATGCACTTTGCAGTCGGCCCAGTGTGCGCCCAGTTCATCCGGCGTGACGGCCACCGGCGAGAAGGCACTGGCTGGCTTGGACTGGAAGAAGCCGAAGCCTTTGGCCAGTTCGTTAGGAATCAGGTTGCGCAGCGAGACATCATTCACCAGCATCACCAGCCGGATGGCCTTGGCACTATCGTCCAGGCTCGCGCCCATGCGCACGTCGCCAGTAATCACGGCCACTTCGGCTTCCAGATCGATGCCCCACTCTTCCGACAGCGCATACACGGGATCACGCGGACCGACGAAGCTATCCGAGCCGCCCTGATACATCAGCGGGTCCGAATAGAACGAGGCTGGCACTTCCGCATTACGGGCTTTGCGCACCAGCTCCACGTGGTTGATATAGGCCGAACCATCGGCCCACTGGTAGGCGCGCGGCAGCGGCGAGTGGCAGAAGCTCTGGTCAAACGGCTGGGTATCCAGCAGTTCGCCCGCGTTCAGCGCGGCATACACCTGTTCCAGCCGCGGCGCGACCAGCTCCCAGTTATCGAGTGCGTGCTGCATGGTGGCAGCGATTTTCGGTACGTGCTGGTAACGCGACAGATCGCGGCTAACCACGACCAGGCGGCCGTCACGGCTGCCGTCTTTCAGTGTTGCGAGTTTCATGCCTTGGCCTCCGGTGCGTGCATCCACGCGGCGTGTTTCGGTGCTTTGCGGGTCTGTGCCCATTCTTCCAGCATTTCCCATTTGACGGCGTCGAGGCGCTCCATCATCTCCGGCGTGCCCGTGTTGGCCGCCAGTTCCAGCCGGTGGCCATTGGGGTCGAAGAAGTAGATCGATTTGAATATCGTGTGATTGACGGGGCCGATCACATCGATACCGGCCGCCACCAGACGCTCTTTGGCCGCCAGCAGTTCGTCCATGGACTCCACTTCCAGCGCCAGATGCTGCACCCAGTTCGGGGTGTTGCGGTCGCGGTCCATCGGTGGCTGGGTCGGCAGTTCGAAGAACGCCAGGATATTGCCATTGCCGGCATCGAGGAACACGTGCATATACGGGTCCGGTGCCTTGGTGGACGGAACTTCGTTCTCGGCGATGGCCAGAACGAAGTTCATATTGAGGTGCTTGCCATACCACTCGACAGTCTGTTTAGCGTCGATGCAGCGGTAGGCGACGTGGTGTACTTGCTTGATTTTCATGATTGCCTCCAACTAGGACATGCGCCATTAAAAGCCAAATTCAGATATCATACAAACAGTATTTCTCACCTCATTTATCAGATTTTCCGATGAATCCCAATTTACGCCAGATGCGCGCCCTCGTGGCCGTGGCCAAGACAGGCAGCTTCACGCTGGCCGCCGAGCACCTGAACGTGACCCAGTCGGCGCTGAGCGGTCAGATCAAGGAACTGGAACAGCTACTCGGCGTGCGCGTGGTCGAACGCACCACACGCAAGGCCCAGCTATCCGAACTGGGGCGCGAACTGACGCCGCTGTTCGACAAGATACTGCAGGATCTGGACCGCGCCATGGGCGACATCGCCAAACGGCGCGCGCTCAAACAGGGCTCGGTGCGCATCGCCGCGCCGCAGATGCTGTCCTGTACTCTACTACCGGAAGTGATCGCTGCCTACCGCGCGCGCTATTCCGATGTGCAGGTGCTGCTGGCCGATAGTCCGGTAGAGCTGGTGGCAGCGCGCGTGTTCAGCGGCGAAACCGACTTCGGCATCGGCCCCGAGCGCGATGCCGCCACCGAGATCGAAGCCCAGCAGCTATTCGAAATGCCTTTCGTCGTGGTGTTTCCGCCCGACCACCCGCTCGACCAGCTAGAACGCATCACCTGGACCGACGTGATCGACTACCCCATGATTTCGCTGCAGGGCCAGTTCACGGAACGGCTGTTGCGCGACATGCACGCTTCCTTCCGCGAACAGTCCATCACACCCTACAATGAAGTGACGTTCATGACGACGGCGCTGGCCATGGTGCACGCGCGGCTGGGCATCACCGTCTGTCTGCCTTACGCAGAAAAGATGGTGCAGCTATACGGCCTGCGCATGCGCACGCTGGAATCGCCGTCGCTGACGCGCCGTTTCTTTGTCTACACCCGTAATGCCCGGGCACTGTCGCCTGCTGCCGAAAGCTTCGTCAATTTCCTGCAGGAGTTTGCCGCTGCCCACGAATGGAATGTGCCGCAAGGCTGAACTCGCTATGACTACAAACACCATCGCCATCAACCAGCAGATGGATCACTTCGACGGCCACCACAGTGTCTGGCTATTCGGCTACGGCTCCCTGATCTACAAGGCCGATTTTCCATATCTGGAACGGCGCCCTGCCAGCATCAGCGGCTGGACGCGGCGCTTCTGGCAAGGCTCGCATGACCACCGCGGCACGCCCGAAGCGCCGGGCCGCGTGGTCACGCTGATCGAACATGCGGGCGCCACTTGCCACGGCATGGCTTACCTGATTACGCCCGAAGTGTTCGCCCATCTCGATCATCGCGAAAAGAACGGCTATCTGCGTCTGGCTACCCCCATTACTTTTGCCGATGGCCATAGTGAACTAGGCCTCGTGTACATCGCCATGCCCGATAACGACGCCTACCTCGGCGCCGCCAGCGAGCTGGAAATCGCCCGTCACATCGCCAGCTCGGCCGGCCCCAGCGGCCCGAATGCGGACTACCTCAACCTGCTCGCGCATGCGCTGCGCGAAATGGGCCATAGCGATCCGCATGTGTTCGCCATCGAACAGCATCTGGCCAGTTTCGACAAAGCAGACTGAACCATCG
Organism: Pseudoduganella danionis; assembly: GCF_009720775.1. Classification (GTDB taxonomy): domain Bacteria; phylum Pseudomonadota; class Gammaproteobacteria; order Burkholderiales; family Burkholderiaceae_D; genus Rugamonas; species Rugamonas danionis. The sequence continues at coordinate 85,593 of NZ_WNKW01000003.1, read as the reverse complement.
AACCACGCCAGCCCGCGGCACTAACGCCATCCCGGAACAGCCTGCGCACTCTGGCGCTCCTTCAGAAAAGATCGAGCTGCCCTGTCTCAGTGGGCCGCGCCAGCGCGCCCAGCGGCGGCACCACCAGCGGCCGCGTGAACTGGCTCGTATCCATTTCATGAAAACGGCTGCTGTGCCCGCCTAAGCCCAGGCGCGCACTGGCGATCTTGAAGCGCTGGCGTATCATGTCCGCCCATACGCCTTCGCCACGCATGCGGCTGCCAAAGTTGCTGTCGTAATCCTTGCCGCCACGCAGATCGCGCACGCGGTTCATCACGCGCTGGGCCCGCTCAGGAAAATGCGCCTGCAACCATTGCTGGAACAAAGGCGCCACTTCCCACGGCAGACGCAACACTGTGTAGTGCGCACTCAGCGCACCCGCTTCGCGCACGGCCTCCAGCAGTTGCTCGATTTCCGGCTCCGTCACAAAGGGGATGATGGGCGCGATGCTCACTGCGACGGGTATGCCCGCTTGCGTCAGCGTGCGGATGGTGCGCAAACGTCGGGCCGGTGTGGCGGCGCGGGGTTCCAGCGTGCGCGCCAGCGTGGAATCCAAGGTCGTCAGGGTCAGCGCCACGGCCGCCTGCCGCTTGGCCGCCATGGGCGCGAGAATATCGATATCGCGCTCGATCAGGGCCGACTTGGTTATCAGCCCAACAGGATGCTGGCACTCCTGTAGCACTTCCAGCACGCGCCGGGTCAGCTTACGCTCGCGCTCGCATGGCTGGTAGGCATCCGTATTCACACCTAGCGCTATCGCCTGCGGCTCATAACCCGCCTTGGCCAATTCGCGCCGCAGCATCTCCGGCGCATTGACCTTGGCGAAAATCTTGCTTTCGAAATCCATGCCGGGCGACAGGCCCAGATAACTGTGGGTGGGCCGCGCATAGCAATAAATGCAGCCATGCTCGCAACCGCGATAGGGATTGAGCGAGACGCTGAATGGCAGATCCGGCGACTGGTTACGGCTCAATATCGATTTGCAGTATTCATCCGTCACCTGGGTTTTCCATGGCGACGCCGGCTCGCCATCTTGCTCATGCTCCCAGCCATCATCATACGGCGCGCGCTGTTGCACCTCGAACCGCCCCTGCAGATTCGTCACCGCACCGCGCCCTTTTTGCCCTTTGAGCGAGGGCGGCGGCAGCATCACCTGCGACTGGTTGTTTTCATCATGGGACATGTCCCCTCCTGCGTTGTAATAACCCAACCAGACTCATTATCGAAATAGAAACTATAGATTGGAAAGTGACTTTTCAATGATATTATGTAAAGTAAGTTGCAATAAAAGAAATTGCACGCACGATTTTTATAACGACCTATCAACTCCCGGGGAAAATCATGAACTTCGTAAAAAAAATAGCACTTGCCGCAGCAACCACACTGACTCTGGCCTGTACCGCCAACGCCTTCGCCGCTCCAATGAAATATGAAATTAAAGGTACGGGCTCCGGCAGCATAGGCGGCAATACCTTTAGCAATCAGGCCTTCGATATCAGCTTCATAGGCGATGCCGCTAGCAGTCCTGACCTGATCGATCCACTTGCCAGCGCCCAGATCGCCATCAGCGGCTTGGGCACAGCCACTCTGAACATTGCCACCCGCGTCGGTCTGGCAGGCACTACCATCGTCTATTTCAGCCGCTCCGAAAGCCTGGGCGGTCTCGATCTATTCGACTTCCGCGTGCTCACGCCTATCAGCAGCCTCAATTCGGTATTTTCGGTAGCAGGCACGGACATCTTTGCGCTCGATCAGTTTAAGAACATCAGCAGCACGCTAGGCGATGTCACTCTCGAATCCTCATCGGACGTCGTGTTTTCCAGCTCTGACGTTAGCGCAGTACCAGAACCAGAAACCTATGCCCTTATGCTGGCCGGGCTGGGTTTGATCGGTGTGGCTGCACGTCGCAAAGCTGGCAAGCAAGCTGCATAAACACGTAACTTCATCGCGGGACAGCACAGCTTGCGCTGCCCCGCCCCCTGCTGCCCCCCTCCACCTCCCGACTCTACCCAGCGTTCCGACTGGCTCAGAATAATAAAATACTGTATTTTTATACAGTATTTTAGACGCCGATCCTCAAGCTATCAAGCGAAAAATCAAACGTGCGGCGCCACCTTCTTGGGTGCCCTGAGCCAAGCTGGTATCATGCTCGCCTTTCGGGGCTATGGTTGATCCCTGCGCCCAGCGCGCCCCCACGCCAGACCACCTATGCGAGCCTAACCATGAACACTCAAGCCCAGCCGTCTTTCGCCAGCCGGATTTCCATCGCCATCGGCGCCTTCTTCCGCGCCCTGTCCGATGCTGACTATGCGGCGCGCCTGCGCGATATCGACCGCGCGCCTGCTTTTGCGCCAGTTTCCGCCCCAGTCGCTGCGCCCGTCCCTGCACCTGCTCCGGCACCGGTCGCCGCCCCTGCACCTGCGCCAGCGCCTATCGTGCTGCGCGAAGCCACACCAGACGCCGCCCTGCAGTTGCTGACGCTGTTCCAGCGCGAAGCGCGCCTGATCGACTTCACGCAGGAAAATCTGACCGCCTACTCGGACGCCGACATCGGCGCCGCTGCCCGCGTGGTGCACGAAGGCTGCAACAAAGTGCTGCGCGAGCACTTCAGCATCGAACCCGTACGCAGCGAATCCGAAGGCAGCCGCATCGTGCTCGAAGCCGGCTTCGACGCCGCGACCGTGCGCCTGACCGGCAACGTGGTGGGCAGCGCTCCCTTCCGCGGCGCGCTGAGCCACCGCGGCTGGCGCGCCACCAGCGTGCGTCTGCCCAAACTGGCAGAAGCCCATGACGCCAGCATACTGGCACCGGCCGAGGTGGAGCTATGAGCGACATGAACAACGCGCGCTACGCCATCGGTATCGACCTTGGCACCACGCACAGCGCCCTGTCCTATGTCGACCTGCAAGCCAGCGATGGCGAAAAGACCCAGCAATCCGTGCTGGCCATTCCGCAGGTAACGGCACCGGGTACGGTAGAAGAGCTGCCGCTGCTGCCCTCCTTCCTGTATCTGCCCCATGCGGAAGAACTGGCTGCTGGCGACACTACCCTGCCATGGGTAGCGCCAGCCCATGAACAGCACAGCGTGGCCGGTGAAATGGCACGCAGCCGCGGCGCCACCACGCCTATCCGCCTCGTCTCGAGTGCCAAGAGCTGGCTGTGCCACGCCGGTGTGGACCGCCGTGCCGCCATCCTGCCCAACGACGCGCCGGAAGAAGTACAACGTGTGTCGCCACTGGAAGCCTCTACGCGCTACCTGTCGCACCTGCGTCAGGCTTGGGAACAGGTCCACCCCGAAGCGCCGTTCGGCGAACAGGCCGTGACCGTCACCATCCCCGCTTCGTTCGATCCGGGTGCGCGCGAACTGACGGCCGACGCCGCCCGCGCGGCCGGCTACACCAACCTCACCCTGCTGGAAGAACCACAGGCCGCGCTGTATAGCTGGATACAGGGCAGCGAAGGCCGCTGGCGCAAGGAAGTCAAACCGGGCGACATCATCCTCGTCGTAGACGTGGGCGGCGGCACCAGCGACTTCTCGCTGATCGCCGTACTGGAACGCGACGGCGTACTGGAACCGCACCGCATCGCTGTGGGCGACCACATACTGCTGGGTGGCGACAACATGGATCTGGCGCTGGCCCATCTGGTGGCGCGCAAACTGGCCGCCAACGGCACCCAGCTCGACGCATGGCAAATGCGCGCACTCACCTATGGCTGCCGCAGCGCCAAGGAAAAGCTGCTGGCCGATGCCAGCGTGGAGAGCTACCCCATCGTCGTACCTAGCCGTGGTTCCAAGCTGATCGGCGGTTCGATCCGCACCGAACTCACGCGCGCCGAAGTCACCACCTTCATCCTCGATGGTTTCTTCCCGCAGGTGGAAGCCTCGGCCCGCCCAGCCGTGCGTACCCGCGCCGGCCTGACCCAGCTTGGCCTGCCGTATGCGCAGGATGCCGGTATCACGCGCCACCTGGCCGCTTTCCTCGCACGCCAGCTGGGTGCCACAAGCGAGCTGCAAGGCTATGCCGGCAAGCAGCCTGCGCAAGCCAGCTTCCTGCACCCGACCGCCGTGCTGTTCAACGGCGGCGTATTCAAGTCGGACCTGCTGGCCCAGCGCGTAATGGCCACCATCAACGACTGGCTGTACATGGAAGGCGCCGAGCCGGCGCGCATGCTGGCCGGTGCCGATCTCGATCTGGCCGTGGCCCGTGGCGCGGCCTACTACAGCTATGTGCGACGCGGCGCCGGTGTGCGTATCCGTGGCGGCACGGCGCGTTCCTACTACGTCGCCATCGAATCAGCCATGCCGGCCATCCCCGGCATGGAGCCGCCGATCCAGGCGCTGTGCGTGGCGCCGTTCGGCATGGAAGAAGGCAGCGAAGTGGAACTGCCCGATCAGGAATTCGGCCTCGTCGTGGGCGAGCCTGTGCAGTTCCGCTTCTTCGGTTCTTCGGTACGCCGTCAGGACCAGATCGGCACTCTGCTGGACTTCTGGGCGCCAGATGAACTGCTGGAACTCAACGAGATACAGGCCAATCTGTCGCCGGAAGGCCGTCAGGCCGGCGAAGTGGTGCAGGTGCGCCTGCATGCCATGGCCACCGAATCGGGCACGCTGGAACTGCTGGCCGTGGCCAGTGATGGCCAGCGCTGGAAAGTCGAATTCGACGTCCGCTCGGGAGCCTCCGGCGCAGCATGATGTCAGCCACCCAGCCAGCCATCGTCAGCATCGATCTGGGCACCACCAACACGGTGCTGGCGTATGCCTTGGCGGGCAGCAGCGAAATCCGGCTGTTCGAAATCGAACAGCTGACTGCCGCCGGTGAAATCGGCAGCGCCACGCTGCTGCCCTCACTGCGCTACCATCCGGCGCAGGGCGAGCTGGCTGACTGCGCACTGCAACTGCCATGGTCCGCACCGGATGTGGCAGGTCTGGAACAGGTAGTCATCGGCAAGCTGGCGCGCCAGCTCGGCGCGCAGGTGCCGGGCCGTGTGGTGGCCAGTGCCAAAAGCTGGCTGTCGCACCCGCAGGTCGACCGCACGGCCGCCATCCTGCCTTGGGGCGCCGAGGCCGATGTTGCCAAAGTATCGCCGGTGGCGGCCAGCGCTTCCTATCTGGCGCACCTGCGCAGTGCATGGAATACCCGCCATCCCGGGCTGCCGCTGGAACAGCAGCAGCTCGTGCTCACCATCCCTGCCTCGTTCGACGAAGCGGCCCGCGCGCTGACCCTGCAGGCTGCCAAACTGGCCGGCCTGCCGCAACTGCGCTTGCTGGAAGAGCCGCAGGCCGCGTTCTACGACTGGCTCTACCGCCAGCGCGCCAGCCTCGCCGGCGAACTGGCGAATACCCGTCTGGTACTGGTGGCCGATGTGGGCGGCGGCACTACCGACTTCAGCCTGATGAAGGTGGCGCTGCAAGACGGCCAGCCCGTGATCGAACGCATAGGTGTGGGCAATCACCTGATCCTAGGCGGCGACAATATGGATCTGGCGCTGGCTCATCTGGTTGAAAGCCGTCTTGCCAACACTGATGGCACGACGGCACGCCTCTCGGCCAGCCGGCTGGCGCAACTGGCCGAACGCTGCCGCGCTGCAAAGGAAATCCTGCTGGCCGACGATGCGCCCGAGCAGGTGAGCGTCACGCTGCTGGGCAGCGGCTCCAAGCTGATCGGCGGCAGCCGTTCGGCCCAGCTTACCCGCGCCGAAGTGCAGGCGCTGGTGGTCGATGGCTTCTTCCCCATGAATCCCGAGCGTGAAGCAGCACGGCGCGGCCGTGCCGCGCTGACCGAATTCGGCCTGCCTTATGCCAGCGATGCAGCCATCACGCGCCATCTGGCCGGCTTCCTGCGCCAGCACGCTGCTGCGGCACGCGCGGCGCTGGGGCTGGCGCCGGACGACAACAGCATCCCCGTACCGGACACCCTGCTGCTCAACGGCGGCGTGTTCCGCGCCCCGGCACTGGCGCAGCGACTGGAACAGGTGCTGGTCGCATGGCGCGGCCAGCCTTTGACGCTGCTCCACAACGATAATCCCGATGTCGCCGTTGCGCGCGGTGGCGTGGCCTATGCGCTCGGTCAGGCCGGACAGGCGCCCGTCATCGGCGGCGGTTCGGCGCGCAGCTACTACCTGCTGCTGGACGACGGCAGCCGTGCCGACCAGCCGCGCCGCGCCATCTGCCTGCTACCACAGGGCAGTCCCGAAAACAGCGAAGTGCTGCTGACGGAGCGCAGCTTTGCACTGCGCCTGGGGCGCCCTGTGCGCTTCCACCTTGCTGCCAGCAGCGGCACGGAACACGTTCCGCAAGCCGGCGAACTGGTACAGCTAGCGGCGGACGAGTATGTGGCCCTGCCGCCCATCGCCACCGTGCTGCGCGATGAACAGACTGACACGCGCAAGGAAATCGTCGTACGGCTGGCCACGACGCTGAGTGAAGTAGGCACGCTGGAAATGCACTGTGTGGCACTGGACGGCGCCCAGCGCTGGCTGCTGGAATTCCAGTTGCGCGATGAAGGCGCCAGCATCGATGCGGACGACAGTGCCGCAGCGGCGGAAGCGCCCATGCCCGCCGGCTATGCTGCCGCCATGGAGCGTATAGATCGCATCTTCGGCAGTCGCGCCCAGCAGGTTGAACTGAAAGAGGTGCGCCAGCTACGCGCTCAACTGGAACAGCTGCTGGGTAGCCGCGAAAGCTGGCCCACCGCCCTGCTGCGCCGTCTGTTCGACGCCCTGCTGGAACGCGCCAAAGGCCGCCGCCGTTCAGCCGAGCATGAACGCGTCTGGCTCAACCTGAGCGGCTACTGTCTGCGCCCCGGCTTTGGCGCACCGCTCGACGGGTGGCGTATCGAACAGCTATGGGCCATGTTTGACACGGGCATCCAGTACCACAAGGATGCGCAAGCCTGTGCCGAGTGGTGGACCCTGTGGCGCCGCGTGGCCGGTGGCCTCGATGTGCCGATGCAGTTGCGCGTACTCGATGATTTTGCTTTCAACGTGCAGGCCGACGAAGCCGAGCGCGGGCGCCGCCCTGTCACGCTGGTCAACGGCAGCGAGGAAGACATGCTGCGCCTGGGCGCCTCGCTGGAACGCATACCGGGCAATTACAAGGCCGAAATCGGCGCATGGATGATGAACCGCCTGCAAGCCATGGGGCGCAGCGCCGCCAAGCGTGCCGTCATCGGCAGCCGGGTTGCCAGCCAGGATGCCGCCAAGGCGGAAGCCGTGATGGCTCGCTTCCTGTGGGGCCTGAGCCGCGTCGGTGCGCGCCAGCCCTTCCACGGCAGCGCGCACGATGTGGTGGATACTGCCATCGTCACTGAATGGCTGGCACAGATACAGCAGCTAGACTGGAAAAAGCTGGAAGCCGCCGCCTATGCTGCCGCCCATCTGGCCCGCATGACGGGCGACCGCACGCGCGATATTGATGACACACTGCGCACCGAAATCCTGCGCCGCCTGAGCGGCATCGGTGCGCCCGCCAGCTGGAGCGCCATGGTACGCGAAGTGGTGCAGCTCGATCAGGCCGATGAAAAGCGCATGCTGGGCGATGCCTTGCCGCCCGGCCTGAAGTTAATTGTCTGATCGTGGCGGCAAGGGCGGCATAAACGCCGCCTGCTGCGCGACGAATCCGTCGAAGGAGGCAATCAGTCCATCATAGCGCTGCGCTGCCTGCTCCAGCTGCGCCAACGCATACACGGTAGCCTCCAGCGTGGAAAGCTGGTCCGGCAGATGAGCTTTGCGGATCAGATAATGCGAAGGCGGCGTGGCCTTCAGGGGCAGGCGCGGCAGACTTTGCAGCGCAGGGTTCAGATACAGCATCTTGCGGCTTTTGCGCCACGTGCCATCCAGTACGATCAGACGTAGCTGCTGCGGTTCCTGCAGCCATGCGGGATCGAGTGGCTGTGCGCTCGCCATGCCCAGCGACTGCTCGCCCGGCATTTCCGGATACAGCAGGATATTGCGGCGCGGGCCGGCCAGCAGTTGTTCCAGCTGCGCCGCCTCGAACTGTTCACCCACCACCAGCTGGCTAGGCGACAAACTCAGATGCAGCAAACGCGCGCTGCCTTTGGCCTGATGTACTTCCAGCGGATGCTGCAGGATCAGCACTTCCACTTGCGAAGTATGAGGAGATATCCACTGACAGATACAGCTGCGCTGCGGACGCAGGCAGTGCGGGCACTGGCTGCGGGCAGGCTGCGCGGCGATGGGGCGCGCCGCATCGCCGCTACGGGTATGCATAAGCCGCTATCTTACTGCAAGCGCAAGCTCGGTGTGCGCTGCTGGTGCGTACGCTGTTGCGAAACGTCGAGTTTAAACACGGCCACCAGCTCATTGAGTTTGCCGGATTGTTCCTGCAGTGATTCGGCGGCCGCTGCGGCCTGCTCCACCAGCGCTGCATTCTGCTGCGTCACCTGATCCATCTGGGTAATCGCATCATTCACCTGCGCGATGCCCAGACTCTGCTCTTCGCTGGCATTGCTAATCTGGCTCATGATGCTGGTGACCTTGCCTATGCTATCGACGATCTCGTGCATGGTGGAACCGGCCTTATCGACGAGCTCGGAACCGAGGGCCACATTCTGTACCGAGTCATCGATAAGGATCTTGATATCCTTGGCCGCTGCCGCCGAGCGCTGCGCCAGCGTGCGGACTTCCGACGCCACCACGGCAAAGCCGCGTCCCTGTTCACCCGCACGTGCTGCTTCCACGGCCGCATTCAGTGCCAGAATGTTGGTCTGGAATGCGATGCCGTCGATCACCGAGATAATGTCGACTATCTTGCGCGACGATTCATTGATCGCGCCCATGGTATGCACCACCTCACCCACCACCGCACCGCCACGGCTGGCGATCTCGGAGGCCACATTGGCCAACTGGTTGGCTTCGCGTGCATGTTCGGCATTGAAGCGCACGGTCGATGTCAGCTGCTCCATCGACGATGCCGTCTCCTCCAGCGAACTGGCCTGCTGCTCGGTGCGTGACGACAGATCGAGATTGCCATGAGCGATTTCGCTCGACGCAGTGGCGATCAGTTCTGTGCCATTGCGCACCTGCCCGACGATGTTGACCAGATTACCGTTCATGGTCTTCAGCGCGTGCATCAGTTTGCCCGCCTCGTCTTCGCTTTGCACCACGATGTCGCTAGTCAGATCACCCGAGGACACCGTCTCCGCTACTTTCACAGCGTAGTTGATCGGCCCTGTAATCGACTGAGATATCCACCATGCGGCCGTCACGCCGAGCACGATAGCGGCGATGCCCAGCGTGATCAGCAGCATGCGGCCGCTGGTGTACTGGCTCTTGATTTCGGTGGCTGCCTCATCGAGTTCTTCACTCTGGCGGTCGGCGAATTTTTTCAGCGCATCCAGATAGACTGTGCGGCTGCGCGTCATCTCGGTTTCATGCAGTTTCTTCGCGCCTTCCAGATCGCCGCCAGCCTTGGCGGCAAACACGGCTTTGCGTATATCCGTATAGGTTTTACGGGCGACCAGCAACTGATCGAACAGTGTCTTCAGTTCCGCATCATCGATATTCTTGCCGATTTCGTCCTGTATCTTGGTGGCTGCTTCCGACGAAGCGGCCATCAGCCCTTCCAGCGTCTTCTGGTCAGCCGGATCAGTGGCCATCACGGCCCCCATAGTACGGGCCGCATTCACTTCGATGATCTTGCCCCAATCAGCAATCATGCGCTCATCGCGGATACGCACATTGATCATCTCTTCTGTCAAAGCACTGGCATTACTGAGCCGCAGCAGGCCCACCACCGTCATCGCCACCAGCAGCAACAGCACCAGCGCGAAACCGATCCCCAGACGTGTCCCGATCTTAAAATTATTCATAAGTGCCTCACCGAAATAATCTGTGTTCAAATCCTAGCATTATTTCTTGGCAACTTCGAATGATTTCGTTATCCCGTGCTAGCCACTCCCAACATGGTTTCTAACTGGGCTAGCTGGCTGCCATCCTTGACCACCTCCCGCAGCCAGCCATGCAAAGGCATCTCGCCCCAGCTTGCAGCCTTTTCCGCCAGATAGGCTACCGGGCTATGGGGCTCGGCTAGACGAAAATACGCCGCCACACGACGCAAGTCACCCAGCGCCTGCTGACGGTTGCGTATCGGCCCACCGTCACCTACTTGCATTCCAGTAGTCGTTGTTTCTGGTACAAGCGGCACCAGCGTGACTGCCTCCTCCTGCGCCAACACTTCCATTGTCTGTACACTTTCGTGCGCTGCAGCAAAGCTCGGTCCTTCGCTACCGAGGCGCCGGTCGCTAACCTGTTCCAGCTGCTGCAGCATGGCCGCGCAATAGTCGGCATCGCTGCGCGGCACCGGGCCATGCTCCCGCTGCCATACGCACATGAGCGCCGGGATACGGCTCACCAGCCAGCGCAGATTGCCTATGCGCTCATCAAAATCGCCATCGTCCGCAAGCGGATACAACCCATCCCAGAACTGCTCGCACAAACCTGCCAGCACGGCCAGGCCATCGCCCAGTCCACGTGGCCCCTGCGTCTGGGCCAGCGCTTCGGCCAGCCACACCGCCAGCCGCATATCCTTGCTACGCGTTTCAATCAATACGGCGCAGCGGCCGGCTACCAGCGGCCAGTCGGCCTGCCTCAGAGTCGTCACCCAAACGCCCTGATCCAGCGCTGGATCATCTTCCATCCGCGCACGGGCAATCTGGTCCATGTCGTTGCTATAGGTCAGATCGTCGCCGCAGCGACGCTCTTCGCTAACAGGCTGTAATAGCTGGGAGATATTCAACATACGCGCCCTCACTTTATTTGAAGGTATATTTGAACTGCCCCTGTCGGTTGATACCGACCTTGATACGCTCTATCGCAACAGCCTCGCTTATGCGCTGCAAAATGGCACCGGCAATTTCCGGCAGCAGCGTGCCATTGAGGATGTGGTCCACGTTGCGGGCGCCCGCATCCACCTCGGTGCAGCGCTGCAGCACGGCCTCGATGACAGCAGGTTCGTAGCTGAATTCGGCACCGTGCTGCTCCTGCAGGCGGCGTGCAATCTGCCCAAGTTTCAAGGCGATGATTTGCGCCAGCACGTGGTCGGCAATCGGATAGAACGGAACTACTTTCAGGCGGCCGATAAAGGCTGGCTTGAAGTGACGTACCAGATGCGGCAGCAGCAGTTGTTCCAGTTGCGCCATCGCTGGTGCAGTCTGGTTCAGGCAGGCCTGCATGACGGCTGCCGAACCCAGATTGGAGGTTGCGATGATGATGCAGTTGCGGAAGTCGATTTCGCGTCCTTCTGCATCTTCCATCACACCTTTGTCGAACACCTGATAGAACAACTCGATCACGTCGGCGTGGGCTTTTTCGATTTCATCGAGCAGCACCACGCTGTAGGGATTGCGTCGCACGGCTTCGGTTAGCACGCCGCCCTGTCCGTAGCCGACATAGCCGGGCGGAGCGCCTTTCAGACCAGCCACGCTATGGCTTTCCTGATACTCGCTCATATTGATGGTGATGAGTTTGCGTTCGCCACCGTACAGCAGATCGGCCAGCGCCAGCGCTGTCTCGGTCTTGCCGACGCCGGAGGGGCCGGCAAACAGAAACACACCCTGCGGCTTGACCGGATCATCGAGCCGTGCGCGGGCCGTACGCACGCGCTGCGCCACCGCTGCCATCGCACCGGACTGGCCCAGCACGCGCTGCTCCAGCGCTTGCTGCAAGTGCAGCACGGTGCGCAGCTCATCCTGCACCATGCGTCCCAGCGGTATGCCGGTCCAGCCCGAAATGATGGCAGCAACGGCAGCACCGTCCACCTCCAACGGCACCAGCGGCGCATCCCCTTGCAGTTGCTGCAGTTCGGCGCGCAGACGGGCAGCTTCGTCGGTGCTGCTGGCACCGCGGCCATTCTCCGGGCCTGCATCGCCAGCCCGCACACGCAACAGCGCCGCCACCAGCGCCTGCTCCTGCTGCCAGCGCAGTGCCAGCGCGTCTGCCTCCGTCTGCAAGGCTGCCAGTTGCTGTTCCAGTCTGGCGATGCGGCTGGAACAGCAACTGGCCGCCACCTCGACGTCGGCGCGCGCTGCCGCCAGCTCGGCCACACAGCGTTCTATCTCCGCCCACACATCTTCCAGCCGGGCAGGTGCCACGCTTTGGGCCAGCGCCACGCGTGCGCAGGCGGTATCGAGCACACTGACTGCCTTATCCGGCAACTGCCGGCCGATGATGTAGCGATGCGACAGACGCACAGCTTCCGTCACCGCCTCGTCGCGCACACGCACGCCAAAATGCTGCTCCATCAGCGGCGACATGGCGCGCAGCATGGCAGTTGCCACCGTTTCGTCCGGCTCTTCCACTTTGACCACCTGAAAGCGGCGTGCTAGTGCAGCATCCTTTTCGAAGTATTTTTTATACTCGCCCCAAGTCGTCGCGGCTATCGTCCGCAATTCGCCGCGCGCCAGCGCCGGCTTGAGCAGGTTGGCAGCGTCATTCTGCCCCGCCGCGCCACCCGCGCCTATCATGGTGTGGGCTTCATCGATGAACAGGATGATGCCGTGCGGGCTGGCTTTGACTTCATCGATCACGTTTTGCAAACGGCTTTCGAACTCGCCTTTCACACTGGCTCCGGCCTGCAGCAAGCCCAGATCCAGCGTATGGATAGCGACTTTGCGCAAGACTTCGGGCACCGCACCGGCCACAATGCGCAGCGCCAGACCTTCCACTACCGCCGTCTTGCCCACGCCTGCATCGCCCGTCAGGATGGGATTATTCTGGCGTCGCCGCATCAGGATATCGATCAGCTGGCGGATCTCCTTCTCGCGCCCGATCACCGGATCAAGCTGCCCAGCGCCTGCCTGTCCGGTCAGGCAGACGGTGTATTGCGCGAGTGCTGGTGTGGGCTGGCATGGCACTGCGCTCGCCGCTACTGATGCAGCGTCGCGGTCAGGCTGGGGCGGCACACTATCCGCTACTTGCGCCTCCTCCGAGCCCTGCGTGTAGCGTTCCAGCTGGTGCTTGATTTCATGGATGGGCAACCGTGCGAACAAGGGTGAAGCCCGCTGCGCCAACTGGGCCAGCTGGCTATCCGTGAGCAAGGCCACCAGCATATGGCCACTACGGATCGAGCCTGTCTGCGTTATGGCCAGCGAAGCGATCATCCACGCATGCTCGAGCAGACGTAGCAAGTCGGCCGAGAATACCGGTGTGCGGGTGCTGCCAGCCTTGAGCTGACTGATCGTCGCTTGCAGGTTGGCCATCAGCGCTTCGCTGCTGATGTCGGCGCGCTGCAGGATCAGGCATACATCACTGCGTGGCTGTTCCAGCAAGGCCAGCATCAGATGCTCGACCTCCACTTCGAACTGCCCCATCCCAACGCAGATGCCGGCCGCCCGGTTGAAGGCCTGACGGGTGGCGGGATTGAGCTTGCTGACCAGCGTCTTCAGATTGAATTCCATGCTTGCGTCTCCGATTGCTTAGACGATGGATAGGCTGGCCGGCTGGCCCGAAAGGTGGGCCGCAGCAAAGCCAGCCCGGCTTCGCTGCGGTTGCTGGCTAAACGATGCGATTGGCCGACAGATCCCAGCCGCCGGAAGTATTGCCACCGGCGCCGCCGCCTATCTTCTGCTGGGTGTACTTCCATTTCACCTTGGAGAATTTGAGTGCCACTTCTTCCGACAGAATGTCACCTTCATCCACGGCCGGCGAGACCGCGCCGATCAGCACATTTTCCAGTTCGATTTCAAAATATTTGACACGCTCGCCCTGCCCGTCCGCACGCATGAATTCCAGCCGCGCCTTGGGTATCGTACGGCCGGCAGCACAGGTCTGCAGCAGTACCGGCGTGGCCAGATCGGCCAGCTTGGAGATCACGATGTCGCGGTGTTCGCAGCGCTCTGCCGTGTGGCCGCCGCCGGTGGACGCGGTGGCCGACTTGGGCTGCTCCACGCCGAAGCTGACCGAACGGCATTCGATCCAGTCCTTGTGGCGATCGTCGCTCGATTCGCCTTTTATCCCGTCAATGCTCAGATAGACATCAATTGCCATGGCACGCTCCGTTTTCAGGTTGGGGGAAGAATCACTTACTGGTCGATTGCGGCAGCTCCGCGACCAGACGGAGAGAGACCGATAATTCATCGAGCTGGAAATGCGGCCGCAGGAAGGAGACGGCGCGATACACGCCGGGCCGGCCGGCCACTTCATGTACCTGCACCGAGGCTTCGCGCAGCGGGAACTGGGCCTTCTGTTCCTGGCTGGCGCCATCGTCGAGCAGCACGTATTTCATCAGCCAGCGATTCAGGTAATCCTCGACATTCGACGCGGCAGCAAAGCTGCCGATTTTGTCGCGCATCATGGCCTTCATATAGTGCGCAATGCGCGAGACGGCAAAGATGTATTGCAGCTGCGAGGACAGCACGGCATTCGCATTGGCCGCATCGGAGCTATAGCGCCTGGCCTTCTGCGCGGATTGCGCGCCGAAGAAAGCGGCATAGGCCGTGTTCTTGCAATGCACCAGCGAGATGAAACCCAGATCGCTAAGCTCTTTTTCGCGCCGGTCGGTAATCGCCACTTCGGTCGGGCACTTCAGTGCCACCTCGCCCTGATCCGTCTTGAAAGTATGGGTGGGCAGATCGTCCACCAGCCCGCCCCCTTCTACCCCGCGTATGGCGGCACACCAGCCGAAGTCGTCGAATGCCTGCGTCAGGCGCGCGCCGAAAGCATAGGCTGCGTTACACCACAGGTATTTCTGGTGGTCGCTGCCATCCACTTCCTCGACAAAGCTGAAGCCTTCCACGGTGGTGCCATCGAGCGGGTTGTAAGGCAGCCGACCGAGAAAACGGGGCAACGTCAGGCCCACGTAGCGGGCATCTTCCGATTCGCGGAAGGCCTTCCACTTGGCGTATTCCACCGTGTCGAATACTTTGGCCAGATCGCGCGGGCGGGCCAGATCGCCATAACTTTCCAGCCCGAACAGCTCGGGAGAGGCCGCCGTGATAAACGGCGCATGGGCCGCTGCCGCCACATGCGACATCTGCTCGATGAAATACATATCTTCGGGCTGGCGGCTGATTTCGAAGTCGCCGATCAGCGCACCATACGGCGCGCCGCCGAACGTGCCGAATTCTTCTTCGTAGACTTTGCGGAACATGGCGCTCTGATCGAATTCCAGCGCACTCTGAAAGTCCTTGACCAGCTCGCGCTTGCTGGCATTCAGCATGCGCACCTTGACGCCCTGCCCCGAGCTGGCGTTCCCGACCAGATAATACAGGCCAGTCCAGCTCTGCTCGAGTTTCTTGAAGGCCGGCGCATGCATGATCGCGCTGACCTGACTGGAAATCAGCTGGTCGATTTCGGCCAGCCGCGCATCGATGGTGGCCGACAGATTATTCGACACCACCACGGTGCCCGCGAGTACCTGCTGCACCAGTTCCGCAATGATGTCCTTGGCGCGCTGATGCTCCGCGCCCGACTGGGCTACCTTGCTCTGCTCCACGATCTGGTCGAGCAGGCTGACGGCTTGCGCCAGATTCTCACTCGGCTCCGCTGCTTGCGCTACTGCTAGCTGGGCTGGCATGGTCGTCATCTCACTTCCCCTGTGGTTGCACCAAGCTTTGCAGCTTGTCGGTGTTGTTCAGCACGTCGCTCAGCAGATCTTCCAGCTTGTCGTTACCGGCCAGCTTGTTGCGCAGATCGGCCAGCTTGTTGCGTGCCTCCAGCAACTGGCTTAGCGGCTCAACCTGCCGTACCACCGACTCGGGACGGAAATCTGCCATAGCCTTGAAGCGCAGATCAACGCGAAAACTGCTGTCGTCACCGGCCAACTGATTCGGCACAGCGAATTCCGCGGCCGGTTCAATCGCGGCGAGTACTTCATCGAAGTTGCCGCTATCGATGCTGACGAACTGCCGGTCCTTGAACCGTCTGGCTTCCTGCGCCGAATTGCCGCCAAAGTCGCCCACAACGCCCAGCACGAAGGGCAGCTCCTTGTTTTCGATCGCGTCACCGATTTCCACGTCATAGGTCATCTGCACTCTCGGTGGCCTGACCTTGGTCAGGCGCTTCTGCACGCTGTCGCGATTTGCCATAACAACCTCCTGTGTATGATCACTGCGATGGATTATTTCAAGCCGCTAAAAGGATCAGTATTGCTGTTCTGGGTCGCGGACTTGGCTGCGGGCGGGCTAGACGTGGCCTTGCGTACGGGCGCGCCACCCACGACCGTTTTGCGCGCAGCTGTGCCGCCTGCCGGCACCAGCACTTCCTCGCCCAAACTTGCGCGCAGCAGCTTGGCCAGATCGCTGGCTTCCGAACGCAGCGAGCCGTTCAGATTATTCTGCTGGCTCAGATCGGCCAGCGCCTTGGTCGACAGGCGCAGACCGCTGACGGCCACGATGCTGTTACCCAGCTTGTCGGCCGGATCGCGCTGCAAGGCTTCCTGCGCATACGTGATCGCTTCGCCATAGCTGGCGCGGTCGAACTTGAGCTGGGCCAGACGCAGCCACGGAGTTTTATCGGCCGGATAGGCTGCGCCCGCGCTTTTTAGCAGCTCCAGCGCCTGCTCGTTGCGGCCCGCAGCCAACGCCGTATCAGCCTCCGCCATGCTGCGCTCCAGCGTGGCAGCCTGCAGTTTTTCACTACGCACCATCGCACCATCCGTCACGCAGGCCGATAGCAGCGCGGCCATCGTCAGCAGTGGCAGTCCTTTATGCAAGATAGACATGAAGCACTCCTTTCGCGTCATCAGACAGGAAGGAAGCCATTATTCATGAATGCCCAGATGAACTATTGCGCGGGCGCAAGTAGATGCTCATACGAAAATTGATTGCGTAGCCACAAGCCACTGGCTGCCGGAATGGACTTTAATACTGCAGGCAACGGCCGCTTGCTCCCCCCAATTACCCCGCTGGAGGCTACCGCATGAACGCCCAGATCGAACGCCGAGCCATCCCCACGCTGATGGGGGGACAGCGCCGCCAGCAGCAGCCCGGCTATGGGCATATCCAGACGCTGGTGGACTTGCTGGGCGATGGCTTTTACTTGCTGTTCATGCTGAAGAACGGCAGCACGCCGCCCGAGCAGACCCAGTTCTTCAACAGCATCACGGCACTACTCGCCGACTTCGACCGCGATGCCGCCAAACTGCGCGCCACCAGCGCCGACATCGAGGCAGCCAAATACGCGTTTTGTGCAGCGCTGGACGAAATCATCCTGTCATCGAATTTCAGCTTGCGCACGGCGTGGGAACGCCGCCCTTTGCAGCTAGCGATCTTTGGCGACCAACTGGCAGGCGAACACTTTTTTGACCGGCTGGAAGTGCTGCGCTCGGGCGGCGCAGCGCGGCTGGCGGCCTTGCAGGTATTCCAGATGTGCCTGTTAATCGGCTTCAAGGGCCGCTACGCGCTCGAACCGCAGGACAAACTGGCCTACCTGATCGCCCGTCTGGGCGAGGAAATCGCCGGCATGCAGGGCAAGAGCAAAGGCTTTGCGCCGCAGGCACAGCGCCCCGACCAGATCGTCAACAAGCTGCGCAGCCACACGCCCGTGTGGGCCGCCTGCGCCATCTTTGCGCTGGTAGCACTGGGCACCTATGGCTGGCTATCCTCGGCCCTGAAGCACAGCACGCAGGACACGCTGGCCGGCTACCATGAGCTGATCAAGCTGGCCCCGCGCCCGGCCTACGTGACCATTACCCTGCCCTAGCTAAGGCAGGACACGGAATTCGATACGGCGGTTGCGCGCGCGCCCGTCAGCGCTGGTATTTTCGGCTACTGGATGGTCCGGCCCCTGACCGGAGACCTGTATCTGCGCTGGGGCGATGCCCTTTTCGCCCAGATACCGACGCACGGCTTCGGCCCGCGCCAGGCTCAAAGCCAGATTGCTCTCGCGCGCGCCGACATTATCGGTGTGGCCTATTACCGCGACTTTTTTGCCATTGACCTTGAGCAGCGCGGCAGCCATTTCATCAAGTATGCGCTTACCTGACGGCGCCAGCGCCGCCTTGCCGCTTTCGAATTCGATGATGCGGCGCGCCAGCGTTTCATCGAGCAGTGTCTGTTCCGCCGCGCTCACGCGCAGGCCATTGCTGACCGTGTAGGTGGAATTCAGGCTGGTCGCCATCTCACTGGCCAGTTGCTGCCGCTGCGCTTCGTTCGCCACCTCGCCCCGCACGCTGACCCGATTGCCATCCACCTTCAGTTCGCCCTTGCTGATCAGTTTCAGATTAGGCTGTATCAGTTTCAGCAGATAAGTGTTCCAGCCAGCCGGCATGGAAACGGCAGCGATGCTGAGCTGGTCCACCACGCGCTCTGCGCCATACAGTTCGCGCAGGCGTGCCATCAACGCAGCTTTGCTGGCTTCGTCCGGCAGCGCGCCCTGCACCACAATCTGCCCCGCTACGGGCGCAGTGCTGGCAGGCGTTTGCGCATGCAGCGGCACGGCCACCAACAGCGCGGCGCCCAGCAGCATGGCGCTAAGGCGTATCAGCATGATGGACTCCCTTCAATGAAAGGTTTCTTGAAATAGTGAGATCACCGAGCGTAGCGAAAGCTGGCCCTGATCGAGATAGGCGGACAGCTTCTGGGCCTCGGCATCACCAGTGATCAGCTCATCCACCCAGCCTGTATATTCAAAACTGATCTGCTGCTCCGCTGCGCATTGCGGGTCTATGATGGCTTGCAGAGTCTCCGGCGCCGCACCGCCAAAGCCCAGCACCAGCACGTAGCGCCCGCGCTGCTGGCCGATGAACAGGCATAATTCGAAATCTGCCGGAAGAAGAAACGGCATGATCAGCGTCAGCCAGAAGGTGGCGACGGCCATCCGGTGCACTGGCGGCTGCGGTAGTGGTAGCACCAGACTCTTATCGAGCCGCTCGGCACCGCTACGGCGCACCGGCTGCAACAGCAAGCCTAGCGCCAGTATCAGCTGACGCACCTGCCGGCTATCGAGCATGGCTTCCAGCGCCGCGATAGTCTGCTGCTCGACGAAGACCGCGAAGCATTGCTCCTGCCGCTCGGTACTGCGTTCGATTTCAACGCTGGCGGCAGTGAGCAGCTGGAGCGGCAAAGCCGGATCATGTGCTGCGCAGACACTGCTGGCCAGCGGGGACAGGCGCTGCCACAGCGGCGCCAGCAGCATGGGACTCATGGGCAGAAAACTGCGCGCCTGCGCAACCTCGATCAGGCTGGCGCAGAGAAACGGGAAGCGCCGCTGCGACCGGTCACCGCTGGCACGCAGTTGTCCGGCAATGGCATGCCGGCGCCGCGTGCCGAGAAAGACGAAATCCAGCGGCAGCAAGGCATCGTAGTGCAGCTTCCAGCGCGGATCGCTGCTGAGCGCATTCATGACTTCAGCCAGCCAGCAATCCAGCAGCTTCAGTACGGCAGGATGGTCAGCCGCCTTGATGAAATCGGCGCGCGCAGGCAGCTTGCCAAAATAGGCGATGCGGGCGAGCTGCACGCCCGGTTCGGCGCTGCTCACGGTAACGTCCCCACGATGCTGTCGGGTAGCTGCAGGCCGCGCCATCCCGTCTCCGCGTTGCGGCTGGCGCCACTATCCGTGCTGCTGATGATTTTCAGCGCCACCGGTATGCTGAGCGGGCCGGCCTGCCAGCGTAGCTCGAAGACGCCGCCATCGCGCTTCTGTTTGCTCGCTGCTTCGATCATGCGCTTGAGGCCAGCGTCGCCGCTTTCGTTAAAAACGACGACATTGCGGCCATCCAGTGCAACCGCCGTGATGCGTGCACCGGACACGCCCTGCCCTGCCGGATGCACCATGCTAGCCCATTGGGGCGGCGTATTGCGATAGCGTAGCTGCTGGCCATCAATGTCGATGGTGTATTCGCTGGTGCCCTGCGCCGGCATGGGCTGTAGCTGGAACAGCGTCTGCGCTGTGCTGGCCGGGCTGGTCTGGCTGGCACTGCCCGCTGCCCCCAAAGGCGCCATCCATCCGGCCAGACGTGCGGCCATGGCTGGCGACAGCCGTATCCCCATCTCGGCCCATGTGCGGGCGGCCAGCATGTCGCCACGGCGGATCACCAGTGCACCCATGGCGCTGGTGCTGAAACGGGCGATGGCACCCTCGGGGCCAAAAATCCGCCCTATCTCCGCTTCGCTCGCCTGCTCGCGCGCTGCTGGCGTAAAAGGAGATTTCTGCGCCAGCGTCTGGCGGAACGGTTCCAGCACTTGCGCCAGCCAAGTCTTGTTCAATTCCTGCTCCACCGGCGCCACCAGCACGGCAAAGGTCTGCATCAGCGGACGCACCAGCAGAGGACGCACCAGTTGCTTGTGGGCGTCGCTCAGGCCAGTGAGCATCTGCTCGTCAACCAGCCGCAGCGTATCGGCGAGTTCGGAGCCGGAACCTTCCAGTGTCTGCTGCATCAGCTGGCGTGCTCCGGGGCCGGGGTCGCCCTGATTCTTCAGCTGATTGAGCCGGCCACGTATGCGCGACAGCCCCTCCAGATAGGTGCGCAGCAGCGTAGCATCCTTCTCATTGCCAGCCAGCAGACGGGCAAAGGCAGCGAATTCACGCGCGATCACACCCGCCGGTTTCTGTGCCTGCCCCCCATCGGCAGCCACCGTCAGATTCACCTGCGCAGGCGCGCGCCGTAGCACCACACTGGTAAACCAGTTCAGCAGGCCGCTTTTCGCTTCGGCCACTTCGACCCTCGCTGCTACCGGATTGTCCCAGCTGGTCTGCTGGGCAATGGCCGAGAACAGTTTCAGCAGCGGCGATGCGAGCGGATCGCCGAGACGGTTCATGGCCAGCACCGCGCCTTCAAAACCGTTCAGCGGCGCGATGCTCACGCCCTGCACGAACTTCTGCCACTCGCGCACATAGTCCGCCTTATACAGTTCCAGCAGCCCTTTCTGGATCTGCTCCGGACTGCCTTCCAGCGTCAGGTCATCGCGTGCGGCCGACTTCAGTACCCAGTCGGCACTTTGCAGTTCGTGGGTGGCCGCGTCCCGTATCGCCGGCTCGATGAATTTTTCCCACGCCTCGCGCGTGTAAGCCCCATTGACCACATGGCTACCCGTGATCAGGGCCTGATCGGCCTCGCCCACCATGCGCGCTACCGTCAGCGCCGGATAGCGTGTATTGGCCCGCGCCCGTATTTCGCCATACACCCGCTCGCGCGCCGGCATGCCACGCACCACGCGCCGCAGGTTCTCTCTGGCCTGATCGACCAGCGCCAGCCTGGCTTCTATGCGTGGCCATGCGGGATCGGCCAGCTGCGCCAGATAGAAGGTCATCATCCGTTCTGCGCTGCGGATCATCTGCTCGCGCGGCATATTGCCGCGGTTACTTTCCAGCCAGTTGCGCCAGTAGCGCGTGAGCTGATCATTGAGGTGCCCGGCCTCGGCATGGGCCGGATCGGCCAGCATCAGATAGCTTTTCAGGGCGTTATAGCCATCGTCCACATTCAGTGGCGAGGCTTCCTGGAACTGCCGCCCTGCCGGCCCAGTTGCCGGCGCGGCCGCTGGTGCGGCAGCCAGTTGCAACTGGTCGGCATGGGCATTCATCTCGGCCAGCAAGGCTTCCAGATTCGTCACCACGGGCGCCAGCATCACCTGCCGGACACCGGCAAAATACTCGGCCCGCAATTTCGCTTCCAGCGCATCGCCCTGATACAGACCGAATCCCAGCTTCCACGGCCGCTCGCTACGGTAGCGTTCCAGCTGTTCCAGCCTGTCCTGCAGTATCTCCAGAGCTTCCAGCCTAGCCTGCAGATCGGACCGCTGGCCCTGCAGACGCACCACTTTATCCAGATCGGCCTGCACATTGCTGACCAGCTGACGGTTCGCCAGATACGACCAGCTCCAGCCGCCCAGCGCCACCCCCAGCAGCAGCGCCGCAGCGAAGAACGCGCCGTACATCAGGCGCATGCGCTGGCGGCTGGCGTAATGGGTCACCAGATCCTTGTCGGCAAAGATCACCTGACGGAAGAGCTGCAGCAGGAAGAAGCCGGCCTGCCCGCCTTCCTGCGCAACCTTGACGGGCGTGGAGGCTAGCGCAAAGCGCTGCGCCAGCCGGCTAGCCTGCGCACTGTCGCTGCCGCCTTCCTGCAGTGCGCTGGTGAAGTAATAGCCGCGAAACACGGGCTTGAACTGGTAGGGATTTTCTTCGAACAGCGTAGCCAGAAACGCCCGCAACGGCGCCCTGATGGTGGCAAATTCCAGCGGAAAGGTGAAGACGCCGGGCGCCATCCGTTCGCGCCGCTGCTGGCTCATATTGGCCACGCTCAGGTCCTTCAGTCCTGCGCACAGTTCATCAAAGCTGCTGTCGAAGAAGGCCATGATCTGCTGGCTGGCCATCTTGCGTTTGTAGGGCATGGTGGCGCCCCACACCCGCTCGCGTTCGCTGCGCTCGCTGCTGGCAAAGAATTCGCTGAAGCCCGCTATCAGATCAGCCTTGGTGAATACCACGTAGACGGGGGCAAACACTTGCAGGCGCTCGATCAGATCCTGCACCCGCTTGCGCAGGCTACGCGCCAGCAAGATGCCCGCTTCGGGATCGGCCGTACGCAACTCGGCAATGCTGACGGCGATCAGTATGCCGTTAATCGGCGCGCGCTGGCGATGCTTGCGCAGCAGATCCAGAAAGCCATACCACTCCGGCCTGTGCTCATCCTGCACGGAATAGCGCCCCGCCGTATCGAGCAGTATGCCCTCGCTGGTAAAGAACCAGTCGCACTGGCGGGTGCCGCCTACGCCCTGCAACACCTTGCCGTCGGCAACAGGAAACTGCAGACCGGAATTGGCAATCGCCGTACTTTTCCCCGCAGCCGGATTGCCGATAACCATATACCACGGCAGCTCGTACAGCGCACGGTGGCCCGCCACGGCCCCCAGCCGCGAACTGCGGATGGTGGCAATCGCCTTGAGCAGGGCTTCGCGCAGCAGGCGCACTTCCGCGCCCGTCTGTTCCTGCTGCGCCGCCTCCGGCGCAGCACCGGCATCGCCGATCGCACTGGCCAGCTGGCTCGCCTCGCGCCCGGCACGGCGGCGGCGCCACAGCCAGATCGCGCGCGCCAGCAGCAACAGCAGCAGTGTCGCCAGCAGCGCCCAGAACAGCGCCAGCTCCAGCAACTGCGCACCGAGAAAGCACACGGCGATGCTCGCCGCCAGACCGATCAGGGCCAGGTGGCGAGGTTCAGTCAGGGCATACCATAGGCGTCGCATCATGAAGTTTGCCAGCAAAAAGTGGCGCCATCGCAGCAGGCGGACCGGACCATGTTGCCACCACCCACGCCAGCTTTTCTTGCGTCAAAACAATGAATGACCAGCAGCACTATTTGTGCAACAACCCCGCCTGCTGCAGCTCCACATGGCCAAAGTCCATCATGGTCCAGCGGCCGCCCCAGCGCAGTCCCGCCGCTTCGGCCACTTCGCCATACAGGCGGTAGCCACGCATGGCCCACGGGTCTTTCTCGGAAATCTGCAGCTTGCCATCGCGCAGGAAAGCGCAGTCCGCCGCCAGACCGAACTGGTGATAACTCTGGAAGGCACGTGCATTGGTCACATTGCTGCCCGCCTGAGCCAGCAGATTCTGCCGTTCGGGGCTGCGATAGCCTTCCAATATCGCCATCTCGTAGCCGTACTGCTCGCGCATGACGCGAAACACCCGCAACAGGCGCTGGGAAAAGCCCGGATGCAGCAATTGCCAGTTGCGGTCGGCGCTGGCCAGCATGGGACGGACCTGCAGTACTTCGGCCGTGGTAAATGCCAGCGGCGGCAAGGCCACCGGTGCGGTCAGCTGTTCGCCCTGCAGCAAAGCAAGTACCTGTTCGTTGCTGTCGCGTTCAGCGCCCTGAAATCCTTCCAGCATGGTCCGGCCAGCCAGCATCAGGGCCAGCAGCACCGGCACTGTAACCAGCACCAGCGCCGCCAGCACTAACAACCAGCGCCGCCGCAGTAGCTGCTGCAGATGATGCCAGTTGCGACCACATGCGGCCACCCCGCCCTGCAGGGCCAGTGGTGATAGCACCGCCGGCCAGCGCCAGCGGCGCATGCGCTGACACAGCATCTGCCATTGCACCTGCAGCGCTTCCCGCACGGGCGAAAACAGCAAGATCGAACAGGCAAAACAGGCCGCCAGAAAAGCGGCAGGCACAAAGAAAAGCAACATGGTGCGCTCCATCAAAGCTGGCCGGCTTAAGTCGCCGGAAACTGCCAGACGTCAGCACCACAGCCTAAAGCCTTGAGGAAAAACGCATGAAAGACCAGATCAACATTGCAGAAAATAGGCAGCCGGGTCCGGATATCCGCCCCAGCCTGCAGGGTGCGGCGAGCCAGCCGCGCGACGACAACTGGCGCATCCTGCAGCAGCTCGAGCATGGGCATGCGCACGGTGGCACCGTAGCGCCAGCAGCCAGTAGGCCCCAGCACTGGAGCATCGATCAATGGATCATCCGGTTAAGCCTGCTGATAGCGCTCATCTGTGCCAGCGCATGGTATTTGCATCCGCGCCAAGCGCGCAGTATGGCGCAGGCCACGGCGCCTGCCGCAGCGCTGGCACCCGCCACCAGACCGGCGGCAGTTTCAGCCACGCCAGCAGCGCAAATCCCGCTGACGCCGGCGCATACGCCGGTCTCCCCCGTCAGCCAGAATAATCAGGTCGCAGAGATCATCAATTCTCCGGCCAGCGCGGAAGCAGCAGACATGACGCAGCCTGCCGTAGCCGCCGTTATGTCTGCGCATCCACAACGACATGAAAAGGGACTGCTACATAAGAACCCACGTCCGGCATCACCGCCTGATCAGATGGCTGCCAGAGTGGCCTCCAGGGTGCCAGCCGAAGCGGGCGCCGACCGCGACGCTGCCTTGCTGGCCGCGCTGGTGGCGCACGGCAGTTCGAGCCGCGATAGCGCCACCATGGCCAATCGCGATATCGTCGAACGTCAGGCCAGCGATAGCACCCAGCATTTGCTGCAGCGCTGCCAGCAACTGGGCATGATAGAGGGCATGCTATGCCGTAGCCGGATCTGCGCCGGGCGCTGGGACAGCGATCAGGCCTGCCGCCAGCCGGCCCCTTAGCGCGTTATGGCTGGCTATGCTGCCGCTGCGCTGCCATCCGTCCGGCAGCGGACTGCCTGCCGCCACTCACGGGCTCCAACGTGCCGGCCCGGCCCAGCCCGAACGGCGGCATATTCACGTAGATATTTTCGTAGCTGCCCGGCGAGGCCGTATAGGTTTCATGCCAGATGCCGACGCTGCCATCCGTGCCTATGGCTTTGTTGAAGGCCTGCCATGCTGGCAGGTGCTCGGCTTCGCGATCCTTGGCATAGGCCAGCAACTGCTCCATGGAACGCCAGTACTGCACCAGTATGATGGTGCGCGAGAACCACATTTCCGCATGCAGAAATCCGCGCTCGGGCTGGCGCGATAACTCGTCTATCATGCGCGGCATGGCGCGCGCCACCGGCATCCACTTGTGCAGCATCAACGGTTTGTTGATGCGCATCCCGATCAGAAAGACGACAAAATCTCCGTCCAGTTGTGCTGTCAGCCGCTCGCGTCGAATCATAGTGCCTCGCATAATGATATCAAAAAGACCACATAACCCGACGCATCATAACATGTCTAGTCATCTACGCCAGCGGCCATTTCCGGCGCCAGCGTGCGGAAGTAGCGCCCCGGTGCACGGCCGAAATGGCGCTTGAACATGACGATGAAATTACTGGGACAAGCATAGCCCAGCGCATCGGCCACCGCCGCCACGGCAGCACCGCGCGCCAGCTGTTCCAGCGCCACGGCCAGCCGGAGCTGCTCGCGCCACTGGCCATAGCTGCAGCCTGTTTCGTGGCGGAAGAGCCGGTTCAGATTACGCGGCGAAATACCGGCCCAGATCGCCATCGCCGTCATGCTGCGCGTATCCAGCGGCTCGGCCATCAGTGCATGGGCGATGCGCTGCAGGCGCCGGTCCTGCGGCATGGGCAGGTGCAAGGCCGTCTGCGCGGGCTGCTGCAATTCATCGAGCAGCACGGCCGTGAGGCGCTGCTGCGCCGCTGTCAGCCCGGCTTCGGGATTCCAGCCGGCCGCCTGCGCGGCCAGCGCACGCAGCACCGGCGTCACCGTGACGATGGCCGGCTGCTGCGGCAACTGTGCGCACCAGTCCGGCGCCAGCAGCACGCTCCAGCCACGCAAGGCGCCTGTCACCCTGACCTTGTGCGCCGTGCCCGGCGGTATCCAGCCGGCCCGCCACGGCGGCAGCAGCCAGCTGCCCGCTGCCGTCTCCACATGCAGCAGCCCGTGCTCGACGCAGAATACCTGGCCGCGCACATGGCTGTGCCAGTCCACTTCGCGCGTACCGAGCTGGAACTGCCCCGCTGCCTCGGCGCCGCCGCGCAGCACGATCATGGCAGGGCCATCGTGGCGTTCGCTGTAGTCATTGCTCATGGCCAGAATTCACTATTTTTTGACCAAACCAGCTTACCACTGCAGAGCCGTTTGCGCCAATACTGACAGCCTCACTCATCCTCATGGAGCTAGCGGACATGTCAGACCACCCATTACACGTAGCCATCCTCGGTGCCGGCCTGGGCGGCCTGTGCCTCGCTCAGGGCTTGCAGGCACTAGGCTGCCGCGTCAGCGTGTTCGAGCGCGACGCCGCGCTCGACAGCCGCCCGCAGGGCTACCGCATCCGTATCAACCAGAGCGGACAGGCGGCACTGGCTGCCTGCCTAGGCACCGCCGCCAGTGCGGCGCTGGCATCGGCGCGGGCCAGTACCACGCCCTTGCGCTCGTTCGACGCGCGCCTGCAAGCGCTCGACAAGCATCTGCCCGCATGGTCGGACCGGCTGGTGCAGGGCCGCGTCGATCACGACTGGAAAATGGACCGCCAGGCCATGCGCCGCGCCATGCTGCAGGGACTGGAACCCTGCGTGCAGTTCGGTATGCAGCTAGCCAGCGTGCACAGCGATCCGGACGGCGTTACGCTGAATTTCGCCCACAGCCCCAGTCAGCGTTGCGATCTGCTGGTGGGCGCAGACGGCGTCAATTCGTGGCTGGCCAGCCATTATCTGGCCAGTGCACCGGCGCAGGACACGGGCGCGCTCTGTCTGTACGGCCGCTTGTCGCAGGCACAGGCACAGCAGGCGGGACTGGCAGCGCCGCTGCTGCAGGCCACCCACGCCATCTTCGAGCGCCAGCTCGCGCTGATCATCGATCCCATGCAGTTCGACGCCCCCGGGCTTATGCCGTCGCCGGAGAATTATCTGTACTGGGCGCTGATAGGCCAGCGCCACCGCTTCGGCCTAACCCCGGGCGCCGCGCTGCCGCAGGACGGCGCAACACTCAGCCTATGCTGCAGCGCCATCGCGGCAGACTGGGCGCCCGAGCTGCGCGCACTGTTTGCGGCCACACCAGTGCAATCGCAAGCCCTGATGACGGTGCGCCAGACGGCGCGCATCGCCAGCTGGCCGACAGGACGCATCACGGCACTGGGCGACGCCGTGCACGCCATGAGTCCTGCCAGCGGCCTCGGTTGCAATACGGCGCTGCGCGATGCCCAGCTGCTGTGCCAGCAGCTGCAACAGGTGCTGGCCGGGCAGTGCTCGCTGGAGACAGCCATACAGCACTATGAAAGCGCGATGCGGGTCCACGCGGGCGCCGCGCTGCAGTCCTCGCTGGAAGGCAGCGTGGCGCTCTACGCCACGCCCGCCTAGTTCTAGCCGCCCCGCCCGTGCGCACTTTTGGCGCCATGGCGGGGCGGTTTCGGCGCCGCAAAAGCCGTTTTCATCGCATGGGCCTAGAGCCTTGCCGTTGCCATCGATAGTCTGCAGCCTATCGATCACCCAACGGAGAAGCCCATGAAACACACTGCCATCGCCCTGTTTATCAGCCTGTTGTGCGCCAGCGCCGGTGCCGCGCCACAGGAACTCGCTACTGCCAGCTTCGTGCAGGCACGCCAGCATTTCCTCGCCGCCGTCGAAGGCAAGAGCAATGCCAGCGACAGCGCCATCGAAGCCTTCCACGTACTCGCCACCCGCCAGCCCGACCATCCCCTGCTGATGGCCTACGAAGGCGCGGCCTACACGCTCAAGGGGCGCGATGCCAGCATGCCCTGGGACAAAATGAAATACACGGAAAAAGGCGCCGACCTGCTGGAGAAAGCTCTGGCCCTGCTCACTCCCGCCCATGACGAAGCGCTCTTCAACGGCACGCCGGAAAGTCTGGAAGCACGGCTGGTCGCTGCCAATACCCTGACGGCGCTGCCCGAATTCATGAACCGCCGCAATCAGGGCAAGCGTGCGCTGGAAGCAGCGCTGGCCTCGCCCGCACTGGCTCAGGCCAGCGACCAGTTCCGCGCCAATCTGTATGCTGCGGCAGCCCGTCTGGCCAACAAGGAACAGCGCAGCAAGGATGAAATCAGCTGGTTGCAGAAAGTGACGGCCCTGCCAGAAACCAGCCAGCACGCGCGCGCTGCGGCACGCCTGAAGGAGCTGGGCCTGTGAACCACACCACCGCATTGCTTACGCTGCGCGGCGTGCGCAAAAGCTATACGCTGGGCAGCGACACCATCCACGCCTTGCGCGGCATCGATCTGGACATCGCCCGTGGCGAAATCGCCGCCATCACCGGCCCTTCCGGCAGTGGCAAGAGCACGCTGCTCAATCTGTGCGGCCTGCTCGACAGCGCCGATGCAGGCGAAGTGCGCTACGACGGCGCCACCGTCGCTGCCGGCAACGAGCAGGAACGCACGGCACTGCGCCGCCAGACCATAGGCTTTGTGTTCCAGAGCTTTAATCTGGTGCCCGTGATGAGCGCGCACGACAACGTCGACTTCCCGCTCTACCTGCTCGGCATAGCGGCCAGCGAACGACAGCGCCGCGTGGCTGCGGCGCTGGAAGCTGTCGGCCTGGCCGCGTTCGGCCAGCACCGCCCCGACCAGCTGTCCGGCGGCCAGCGCCAGCGCGTGGCCATCGCCCGTGCCATCGTCAAGCATCCGCGCCTGGTCATCGCCGATGAGCCGAGCGCCAATCTGGATGCCGTCACGGCAGCCCAGATCGTCGCCCTGATGCAGCGGCTGGCGCACGAACATGGCACCACCTTTCTCATCGCCACCCACGACGAGAGGCTGCTGCCCCACTGCGACCGCGCTCTGAATCTCGATGACGGCGTACTGGCAGGAGGCTCTTATGCGCATTGAATTTCCCTGGCTGGCGATGGCGCTGAAAAACGCCCTGCGCAACCGCCGCCGCTCGCTCGTCACGCTGGCCATCGCCGCCACCGGCACGGCAGCCGCCCTGCTCGGTGGCGGCTTTGCCCTGTACACCTACCAGTCGCTGGCCGAAGCTTCGGCGCGCGATACTGGCCATGTGGTGGTCGCAGCACCGCACTACTTCGACGGCGCCGAAAACACGCCGCTGGAATTCGGTCTGGAACACAGCGCTGCGCTGGCGCAGCGCCTGCTGGCGCGCCCGGAAGTCAAGCGGGTACTGCCACGCCTGCAATTCTCCGGCCTGATCGGCAATGGCGAACGCAGCGAGATCTTCATCGGCACCGGCGTCGATCCGCAGCAGGAGTTCCTCGTCAAAGGCCCGTTCATGCATACCGTAGCGGGCGACATGCTGGATGCCCAGCCGGCCGATAAAGGCCCCGGCATCGTGCTGGGCAAGACGCTGGCCCGCACGCTGAACGCCCGTCCCGGCAGCGGCCTCACGCTGATGTCGTCCACGGTGACGGGCAGCCTGAGCGCGGTCGATGTCACCGTTACCGGCATCGTCTCCACCGGCATCGCCGACATCGACAAGCGGCTGGCCATGGTGGACATAGGCACCGCCCAGACCCTGCTAGCTACCGACAAGGTCAGTTCGCTGCACGTCTATCTGAACGAAATGGACGATACCGGCACCGTTGCGGCGCAACTGCGGCAGGACGCCAGCGGCAAGCTGGAAGTGCGCGACTGGCTGCAGATGGCGCAGTTCTACCAGAGCGTGAAAGACCTGTACAACCGCATCTTCGGCTTCCTCGGCCTCATCGTGCTGGTGATCGTGCTGTTCGCCGTCGGGAACACGCTGGCCATGGCCGTGATGGAGCGCACGCGCGAAATCGGCACCCTGCGTGCCATGGGCGCGACGCCCGCCGAAGTCACCCGCGTCTTTACGCTGGAAGGCATGGCGCTGGGTGCCGGTGGCGCCATCAGCGGCATGCTGCTGGCCGCACTGATCGCCTATCTGCTGCTGGCTCTCAAAGTACAGATGCCGCCACCACCGGGCCGCAGCCAGGGGTATCCGCTGGTGATCGAACTGTCGTCGCAGCTATTCATCGTCGCTGGTGTCGCCGTCACGCTGCTGTCGGCACTGGCATCCCTGCTGGTCAGCCGCAAAGCGGCACAGCAACCCGTTGTGGAGGCTTTAGCCCATGTTTAAATCAACTGCTTTGGCAGCCGCGCTGCTGTCCCTGTCCGCACTGGCGCAGGCCAGCGATGTGGCCACGATCCTGAAAAAGGCCGACGCCTTCCGCCAGACCGACAGCTCGGCCCAGATCGAAACGCTGGTACAGACTTACAAGAACGGGGAACCGGACAAGGAGAAGCGCTATGAAGTGCTGATCCGTCCCGGTGGTAAAAGTCTGATTCTGTTCCGCTCCCCCGGCGAGGTGGGACAGAAGGTGCTGATGTCGGGCGACGATTTCTGGATGCTGCTGCCGGGTAGCGCCCGTCCCATGCGCATTACGCCCCTGCAGAAACTGCTGGGCGATGCGTCCACCGGCGATATCGCCACCATGACGTGGTCAGGCGATTACGACGGCAACATCAAAAGCGAAAGCAGTTGCGATGGCCAGGCCTGTCTGGAACTGGAACTGACGGCTACGCGCAAGACCTTGAGCTACCAGCGCGTAGTGCTGCACGTGGCCAAGCAGGATTACCGTCCGCTGCATGCCGACCTGTATGCCGCCTCAGGGCGCAAGCTTAAACAGGCGCGCTACTTCATCGAACAGCGTGACGGCCGCCCTACCGTTACCCGCATCAGCCTGCGCGACGAAGTGCAGACAGCGCGTGAAACCGTGGTGACTACCCTGAGCAGCAAGCCGCGCCAGTTTGGCGATGAGCTGTTCAATGCCATGTACCTGAGCCGCAACGACGTCAAATTATGAAGCGCCCCTTACTCGCACTGGCCTGCCTGTCCCTGAGCGCCACACAGGCGCTGGCCAGCAACGAATTCTCGGCCAGCGTGCTGGCCCAGAGCGAAGCCCGTCAGGCCAGCCATGGCAATCCGCTCGGTCTGGGTGACAGCCAGCACCACTTCCAGCAGGCCGATCTGCGCTGGCAGGTCGATGGGCCGTGGCAGCAGGCGCTGCGCGGCAATGTCAGTGCGCGCCATGATCATGATGACAGTACGCTGCTGCAGGTAAATGAGCTGACGCTGGAAAGCCCGCTGGCAGGCGGCTTTCTGACGGCCGGCAAAAAGATCATGAGCTGGGATGTGGGCTATGCCTTCCGCCCGCTCGACGTGGTGCAGCAGGAAGACCGGCGCGCGCTCAATCCCGCCACGCTGCAAGGCATCCCCATGCTGGCGCAGGAAGCGTTTGATGAGGACCACGCGCTGACCATGGTACTGAGTAATCCGGGCCGGGGCAAAGCCGCCCAGCCGCGTGACGATGAAGCACTGGCAATGCGGCTATACCGCCATCGTGGTGAACGCGACGAGTATGCCGTGCTGCGCGTATCGCAGCGTAACGGGCTGGAAGCAGGCGCTTCGTTTTCGCATGTGCTCAATGAAGGCACGGAGCTGCATGCTTCGCTGCTGTGGCAGCAAAAGCATGAAGAATGGCGCCAGCAGCGCTGGCTGGCGGCCGGACGGGGCGGCAAAGCGCTGGCCGGTTTCACATGGACTACTGAAAACCAGTTCTCGCTGATCGGCGAAGCATGGCTGGATCGCAGCGTGGCGTCGCCACAGCAGCGCAATGTGTTCCTGCGCGCGGCGCAGAACTGGGATAACTTCGACCTCGCAGCCGATGTGCTATGGCAGCCTGCCAGCCAGAGCAAGGTGGGTACCATCGCCGCCTCATGGAAGCAGGGGCCATGGCTATTTTCCGCCAGCCTGCGCCAGTACTATGGCATGGCCGGCATACTCACCCGCCGGCTCGCCATCGCCAGTATCCAGCGCAGTTTCTAGTTCAAGCGTGCGCGCTTACATCTGGCGGAACAGGTGCGCATACAGAGGACTGACGCGCACTTTTTCGTTACGGTGCTTGAGGTTGAGCGAGATTTTTCCGGCCTCGTCACGCACGGCACTGAGCACGCAGGAGGCATTGACGATGGTGCCGCGATGAACCTGCCAGAACTGCTTGTCGTCCAGTTGCGGCAGCAGTTCGCGCAAGCTGGTGCGGATCAGTGCTTCGCTATCGGCCGTCACCACATTGACGTATTTATCCATCGCTTCCATGTACACCACCTCGGCCACCGGTATCATGCGCACAGTATTGCCGACTGCCGCGCGGATGATGCTCAAGCGCTCTACCGGCGCTGCTGCCGCAGGTGCCAGCGCGCGCAACTGGGCGATCAGCGCATCCATGCCGCCCTGCCCGCCCTGCACCGTTTGCTGCTGCAGCCTATCCTTGAGCCGCTGCACGGTGCGCGCCAGCCGCTCGGCACTGACGGGCTTCAGCACATAATCGGCTGCCGAGCGGTCAAAGGCCTGCACCGCATATTCGTCATATGCCGTGACGAATACAATCTGCGGAAACGGCTGCGGACCAGTCCACAGCTCGGCCAGTTCCTCTGCCGCTTCCAGTCCCGTTTTGCCCGGCATTTTGATGTCCAGGAAAAGCACCTCGGGGCGTAGCGCCAGGCTCTGTTCCAGCGCGCTCACCCCGTTGGGGCAAGTGGCAACTATCTGTAGCTCGGGCCACAGCGATTGCAGCGTGTGGGCCAGCGTAGCAGCCAGTATCGGTTCGTCTTCGGCGATCAGTGCAGTAGTCATGGTTCAGAGAGGTAGAGTGAGACGGGCAATGGCACCGCCATGGCTGGCGGCGTCCAGCGTGACGCTGGCAGCTTCGCCATACAGGGCTTTGATGCGTTCGCGCGT
This sequence comes from Pseudoduganella danionis, assembly GCF_009720775.1. GTDB lineage: Bacteria > Pseudomonadota > Gammaproteobacteria > Burkholderiales > Burkholderiaceae_D > Rugamonas > Rugamonas danionis. The sequence continues at coordinate 52,568 of NZ_WNKW01000003.1, read as the reverse complement.
GTTGTGCAAACCCAGCCCCGTGCCGGGCTTGCCAGCACCGGCATGGGGGCCACGGCCGGTATCGCTGACGCTCAGCGCCAGCATGCCATCCTGCCGTGCCGCGCTGATGGTGATGGTACCGCCCTCGATATTCGGTTCTATGCCGTGGGCGATAGCATTCTCCACCAGCGGCTGCAGCAACATGGGCGGCACGCGCACGCTGCGTAGATCGGCCGGCAGTTCGAAAGCATAGCGCAGCCGTTCACCCATGCGCACTGCCATCAGGCCCAGATAAGCCTCCAGCAGCGCGAATTCCTCGGCCAGCGTGGTGCTCTCCGTGCGTGAAGAACTGAGGGTGGCACGCAGAAACTGGATCAGCTGGTCCAGCATCTGCTGCGCCCGCGCCGGATCGATAGCGATCAGCCCTTGCAGATTGGCCAGCGTGTTGAACAGCATATGCGGTTCGATCTGGGCGCGCAGCAGCTGCAGTTCCGCCTGCAGCGCCTGACGCTGGATCGATTCGGCTCTGACCTTTTCCAGCGCGGCCGCCATTTCGGCACGGCGGGCGCGGTCGCGATTGTTGAACAGCGTGCTGGCGACCACGGTGGCCACCAGCGTAATCAGCAACATGCCATTCAGCCGGCCACTACCGAAAGCCGACAGCGAAACGGGATCCGTCCCCACCAGCCAGTTGGAAATGTGCGAACCGACCAGCGTGCCGAACGGTACGCCCGTTATCACGACAGGGAAAAACACCAGCCAGTTCATCTTCTCCGGCCGCTTGCGGCACAGCAGCAGACGCAGGCCATCAATGTAGAAGAACGAACATAGACCTATGCAGTTGGTGGCCACCAGCGTCAGCCAGAAGTAGCGCCCATGGCTGAAGAAAAAAGTCAGCACGATAGCAAGGATCAGATTGAAACCCAGCATGTACAGGGTATCGGCGCCAAAGCGGCGCCACGGGAACGGCGTTTGGATCTGAGATGGCATGCAACACTTTCCAGTTGGGCTTGCCATATTGTCACCGAGCGACTGCCCTGCTGGCAACCGTCAAGCGACCAAACCGCTTTTAAATGGCGTGAAACCGCCATCCCGTGCCGCCAAACGAGGTCAAGGACGCGGCCGCCCCACCAACAGGCGCGCCGCCTGGCTCAGCCACGGCGCATCAGGACGAACTCTGGGCCAGCGTATCGCGCACATTCTTCTGGACGGCGACCGCTGCAAACAGGCTCAATACAAAGGACATCGCATAAAAGCCTTTTTCGCTCGATGCAAGGCTGGCATGCCAGAGGCCTATGGTCAGCAGCAGAATGGCCGAGCCCAGCGAGAGCCAGCACAGACCAAAATAGATGCCCGTGACGGGTGTACCCTCGAGCCGGTCGCGCACGGTTTTCTGCAGTGAGACGGCGGCAAACAGGCCATACATCAGCAAGGTCAGGTAATAGCCTTTTTCGTTGAGGGCCATGGTGGCATTCCACAGCCCTATCAAATAGGTCAGCATGCCGGCGAACAAAGCTGCCCATGAAGCGCCTACAAATGCGGACGATGGACCATTTCTCTGACTCATATATCCTCCTTGATGTTGGTGGGCCTGACGAATTATTCGGAAGCCAGCTCAATCTCGCGCCGTTCCACAGTGCTGGCAATAGAATGCGAGCACCCGGCTTCTCAATCCGCAATGGCGGCAGATTCCAAGCTGTTCGCTACCACACACCTCACAACATGCTTGCTCGCTGGAGGCGAGTTTTTCACCGCAGCCCAGACACTGGACCTTGCGCAAGCGCAGCACGCGCTGCCGGGCCGGTTTAAAGTAAGTCCGTTGCGCTATGAAGATGAGCAATAAACCGCCACCTAGTCCGGCAAGGATCACGCCATAATTCAGCAGGAACATCAGATTCGTTTGTTCGAGTTGAATCAGGATGGTTTCCATCAGATAGTTCGGCAGCAGCTCGTAAACAAACTGCAGCACACGTACAAAGATGGGAATCATACAAACCAGCATGAAATGCGAGGAGACCAATATTTTGTTGTCGTCCTGACGCCGGATTGCCCGCACATTCCAGAATGCGGCCAGCAGCAGCAAGGGCAGCATAAATCCAATCTGGATCGCCACCACCCGGAACGGGTAGGTAAACACCTCGTGTTCAAACTTCCGCTGCGCCTGCTGTAGCTCACCCGCTGCCAGCAGAGCTTTAACTTTTTCGAGATAGGCAAGCAAAACAGGATGCGACTCCAGCGCTGCTTTCGTGCTGGCTTGCTGCGCCTGCAAGGCGCCCAGTTCATATTCAAACCGGGCTATATGGTTCTTGGTATCGCTGGCACTCGCGGGCAATATGGAATCCGTTCTACTCTGACGGGCGACCTTTTCCAGTAAAGCTGCCTGATAGCTTTTCTTCAGATCCGCAATTTTCTCTTCTGTTGCCCGGATTGCGGCTGACCTGCCCTGAAAATCCCCATACAGCGCTATGAGTTCCTCATTATTGATCGTCGCCAGAAAAAGGCTGTACAAAGTCTGACAGGTTTTCAGCGGTGAAGGATGCAGGCCAAAGTCACGCGCAAGCCGCGCTCTCTCCTCAGAATGCGGCACCAAGTATGTCCCTATACTTTTAAGGCGAGCACTGGCGTCTAGTTGCACAAACTCCAAGGATACCTCGGCGCATTCGCGCGTAATCTGGTTGCGGGGCCGCTCGATTAATCTGGCCGAATGAGTCAGGCCATCCATCATCTCCACCAGAACAAAAATATCCAGTGCGAATAACACAATGAGCGCGAAACGCGACAGCGGTTGCGCACTATTGCGGCGCGACAGACGGCTCCATAAGCGAGGGAAAAAACCACGGATAGCATTCATCACAATAGGCGCTCCTGTTGACGACAGAACAGCAGCGATTGTCATCAAAGTATGCCTGCGGCGTATTGCCATCAGTCAAACTCCGATTGCCAGCCTTGCTTTGCAAGTTCGGGCTGAGTTTCTGTCCCGCACTAAATCCACCAATCGACGAGGCTAAGCAAAGGGACTAGAATCAGAATCCCCATATCACCTACCGGAGAGCGCTCGATGAAAACGCCATACGCTTTGACCATATTAGCCCTTGCATTGAGCACGCAAGTTTATGCGCAGGATGCCCATCATGGCGGCAGCGACGCAGTGGCCGCCCAGAACGCGGCGCTGTCCAGGAACACGGAAGGCAAAGGCTACGGCCCGCAGGCACCACGCGACCTGAGCGCGCGAGCGGGCAGCAATCTGCGTGTGTTCACGACGGCACCGGCTGCATCAAAAATGAATCTCTGTAATATCCACTTCCACAAGAATGCCGAGCACAAAGGTGGCGAATTCACCACAGCAGCAGACAGCGGCTTTAAATATGCGGGCAAACTGACGCCTGCCGAGGCCGCGCCGCTTAGCGCCGAAGTCTGCCCCAATGAACACGGCGGCCTGCAGGCCGGTGACACTATCGAACTGCACTACGTTCACAGCACGGCACAAGTAACTCCCGGCCCTACGCTGAACTCCTGCCTCAGCGAAGCGGACAGCAATCCCCAGTTGCGCGTGGAAGCGCAGGTCATGGTACTGGTCAACGATGCCAAGGCGGCCGATTTTGCCGAACTGACCAAGCTCGGCGAAGTGGGCGGCTACCAGCAGGCGCTGCACATCCCTAAACACATGGGCAAGCCTATCCAGTACGCCGGCTCGACCACGGGCCCTAGCTACAATGAAAAAGGTTCGCCCCTGCAGGTTTCGTGGAGCGTGCGGCCCAAGGTGCTGAAAGTGAATGCCGAATCCGTGGGCGCATGGTGCAAGGCCAATGTATTCAAGGAAGACCACGGCCACGGTGTGCGCAACCTTGTCACCGACGCAAAACTGCTGGCACCGATGAACTAGGAGTATTGCGCGGGCACTTGCGGCTCCCCCTCAGCCTGAACTATCTGGTTATAATACAGGCAACATATCGGACAGATGGGGGGGATGCCTATGTGGTTTGCCGCCGTTACGCTTGCAGCCGCTGCCATCACGGCGACTGCTGCGGAGTCTGCGACGCCGGTCAAGATGGGACTGCAAAGTGTGGTCGCGCCATTCGTCCTGCCCGACAATACTTCCGGCCTGCTGGTCGATGTGGTGCGCGCCGCCTTCGCTACGCAACAGGTGAAGGTCGAATTCCGCTACCTGCCGAACGCCCGCTTTGACGACCAGATGCGCCAGGGTCTGCTGGACATTACTCCCACCACCGGTACCGACGCTGCACAGGTAGGCTATCTGAGTCACTGGCCCGTAACGCATTTTCATAACATGGCGATCACGCTACGTAGCAAGATCCCTACCCTGTCCCGCCTTGAAGATCTGAAGAGGTACCGCGTCACCGCCTTTCGCGGCGCCCGCAATGTGCTGGGAGCGGCCTATGCGGCCGTGGTCGGTGTCAATCCCGATTACCGCGAGGTGGTGACCATGCCTTCCGGCGCCCTGCTACTGGGCCGCACCGACATCATCATTTCCCAGCCCGATATTTTTCAGTACTACCTGCGCCAGCAACTGCCGCACCAGCGCACAGGAGATGATGTGCTGGCCTATCACGACGTGCTGGGGCCGGGACGCTTCTACTGGATGCGCTTTCGTACCGAGGCACAGCGCGACGCGTTCGAGCGTGGCATCGCGCAACTGTATGCAACCGGCGAAATCGACCGCATCCAGCAGCGCTATGCGCGCGACTACGGCCTGACGCGGGACTTTTTCGTGGCACTCGATTGCCAGTTCCGGCCCGAGCAAGCGCCGCAAAAATGCAAGAAGATCAGAGAGTGGACCAGACCAGCGCAGGAATGAGAAGTCCTTGCCTATCCCCGCCTCAGGTCGAGCATACGCTTTGTGCTCACTCAAGACGTCAGGCAACCGCCACGCAACAATCAATGGCTCATCCACCGGAGCCAGAACATGGAACCCACAGCAAACGAATTACCGCCCCAACCAGCGTATCATGATCCCGAGCTTCGTCTGACCAAGTTGGAGAAAGCAGTGACAGCTTTGCAATGCGACCATGACTTATTAGGGCTGAGAGTAAGCAGCGGTTTTGAGGCTGCACAGGCACAGCTTGCGCTGACGGAAGAAAAACTGCGGCGGGAATTTCACGATGGTCTGCACAATCTGGAGAAAGTGCTCAGCAAAAAGATCGAAGATGAGGCACAACGTCTGGAAAACCGTATCGTCAACGAAGTACAGATCTTGACCGCCAGACTGGATCATCAGGATACTAGGCTAGATCGACAAGATTCCAGGCTGGATCGAATGGAGGCAAGGCTGGATCGAATGGAGGCAAGGCTGGATCGAATGGAGGCGAGAATGGATCAACTGGATGCCAAGATTGACCAGCTTGCCAAATGGATGATCGCCACCCAGCTGACCACGATAGCGCTCATCGTCGGCATCGCCGCCCAGCTATTCCTGCGCTGAAAAGCAAAAAACCCAGCCGGTAAGGGCTGGGTTTTTCAGTATTCTGGCTCCCCGACCTGGACTCGAACCAGGGACCTGCGGATTAACAGTCCGTCGCTCTACCGACTGAGCTATCAGGGAAAAGAGGCCGCATTATATACGGCCAATTTCTAGCTGTCTAGGCTAGAGGAAAATTTTCTGAAAAATCAGAAGCTACCCTTGAACTGCACACCGAACTGACGTGGCTCGTTGACGAAGCCAGTCAGGTTGTTGAAGTCGATGGCGCCGATGATGCGCTCGGTGTTGGTGATGTTGCGGGCATAACCAGCCACTTCATACTTGCCGCCGGCCCAGTTGTAACCCACGCGCAGGCCACCTTCCACCATAGGCTTGCCGGTGAACTCCTTGGCTTCGTACAGGAAGAAGTTGATCTTGCTGCGGTACGACCAGTCGGTCAGCACGAACAGGTTGCCGTTTTCCAGCGCCCAGTTGTAGCGTGCGGTAGCGTTCAGGATGTACTTCGGTGCCTGTGGCAGCGGGTTGCCGTCGATAACCACGCGACCTGCTGCGTTCAGCGGATCGGTAACGGTGCACGAACCGCACTTGGCCACGGACAGCGATGCGTCCTTGATTTCGGTGAAGTTGTACGAACCGCCTGCCGTTACTTTGAAGTCCGGCGTCACGAAAGCTTCGAAGTCGGCTTCCAGACCGCGACCGGTGGTTTTGGCAGCATTGATCAGCTTGGTGACGTTGGAGTTACCACCCACTACGGTCAGCTGCTGGTTCTTCACATCGTAGTTGTACACGCTCAGCGAGGCACGGGCACGGCGGTTGAACAGGTCAGCTTTCACACCGGCTTCGTAGGAAGTGATGGTTTCCGCATCGGCCACGGTGATCGGCACGGAAGCGCTGGCAGCAGCGATACTTGGTGCACGGAAACCGGTGGCAACACGGGCGTAGGTGCTGATGTCTTTGCTCAGCTTGTAGGTGGCGCTCAGATCCCAGTTGGTCTTGTGCTTGCTTTCATCGACCGACTTAGGACCGATCTGGGTGACGTTGATGGCTTCCACAGTGCGGAAGTCCTTCTTGTCCTGGGTGTAACGCAGGCCACCGCGCAGCACCACGCTATCCGACAGATCGTAGGTCACCGAACCGAACAGCGCCGAAGCGGTGTTGTTCTGGTGGCTCTGCAAGTGTGAGGTTTGCGCCTGGGTGTTGCTGTCGTAGTTGTTGCTATAACCTTCGCCGCTTTCCTTGAAGAAGTACACGCCGCTCTGCCAGTTCAGCGGGCCAGCGTTCTTCGATTCGACGCGGAATTCCTGGCTGTACTGGTGCAGCCAGCTCAGGCCTCCACCGGTCTGTACCTGGAACGGGATGAAGCCCGGACCGGTCGGCGTGCCGCCGTCGATGTCGCCGCGGCTGTAGTACTCGTCCACGCCTTCGTAGCCGGTGATGGAGAACAGTTTGACCGAACCCAGATCCCAGGTCAGGCGGGCATTGGCGCCGTTGGTACGCAGGTTCTGGCCGTTCAGGCCATTGGTGTTGAGCTTGGTGAAATCGTAGCCATCAGCGAAGTCGTTGGTGCCCTTCTTGATGATGTTGGCACGGAACAGACGGGCCGAACCAGTGGTGCTGCGGGCGTGCACGTTGAACAGCGCGCTGAAGGTGGTGCTAGGCGTGTACAGGAACTGTACGCGCTCGGCGTGTTCGTTGTAGCCTTCCAGCACGTCGTCCTGCTTGGTATAGGTGTTGTCAACGAAGTTGTCGCGGTGCTGGCGCAGAGTCGACACGCGCATGGCCCACTCGTTCGACAGCGGCACGTTGGCAGCGCCTTCCAGATTCACCGTGTTGTGGGTGGCCCACGATACGTTGTAATAGCCTTCGACTTTCTTGGTGTTCGGCTTTTCCGATTCGAACTTGACCACACCGGCCGGGGTGTTACGGCCGAACAGCGTGCCTTGCGGGCCGCGCAGTACTTCCACGCCAGCCACGTCAAAGATAGGGTAGCCTTTCAGAATACCGTTTTCCTGCACCACGTCGTCATACACCAACGATACTGGCTGCGAAGCGAAGGTGGAGAAGTCGGTGTTGCCGTAGCCGCGAATGTAGAAACGCGGGAAGGTACGGCCGTTGGACGATTCCACGTTCAGCGATGGCACTTTACCGGCCAGCAGACGGATATCCTGACCACCGGATACCAGCACGTCGAGTTTTTCATCTTTCAGCAGGGTGACGGAAACCGGCACATCCTTGATGTTTTCGGCGCGGCGCTGCGCCGTCACGGTCACGGTTTCCAGTTGCGGTTCGCTGGCATTCTGGGCCAGGGCGGAACCGATAGGCATAACGGCGCTCAGCGCCAGCAGGCGCTTGTGCATCTTCGACAGTTTGATCATTCAATTTCCCGATGAGTGGTAATGCAAAGAGTTAAAAACAGTGTCTCCTGTTCTCTCTTTATTTGACTCTGTCCAGTCATCTGACGTGACCGTGGCAGCACAAGCGGAGGCTGAACCGTACAACGTTGGCTAGAATGCACCGGCTTGCGGAAGGGCAGTATTTTCTTTCATTGATACCGTGTATTGCAAGCGCAATATGACCGGCATGTCATTTACTGATAGAAATTTGGTGACCCCAGCGGGGGCGCTGAATAATCGCGGGCCGACCCGCCTTACGCCGCGCAGAAATAGCGCCGGCGCACCCGATATAAAAAAAGCAGCTGTGACATAAATGCCACAGCTGCTTCCCTGTTTCCAGTATTTGCGTGCAGTTACATGCCTAAAGAGCGCAGTAGCTCCTCGTTCGCGGCCTCTTCATCGGACTGGCCAGGCGCACTGCTGGCCGCATGATTGTCGCGTTCCTGCTCCATCAGCGCATCCGGATCGGCCACTTCGCTGGAATCGAAATCGTGCAGGCGGATGAACTCGGTGCGGTCTATGGCCAGCTCCAGATAGAAGATATTGCTCTTCTCCGTGTAGAAGGTGACGCGGCGCATTTCCGGCCGGTCCAGTGGCGTATCCACACTCAGCATCACCTGCTTGTTCAGCACCAGCATTTTCGGCTGGTTCTGGGTGATGTTAGTTTGCAGCTCGCGCCGCACCTTGCCAGTAAAGTCGCCGACGATCTGGTTCATCAGCTCACCCATGATGTTGGACACCTCGTCCGAGGTATGCGACACCGCCAGTTCCGATTTAGGCATGCCCATGTGCAGCATATAGCGCTCATAGATCTCCATGGCCGTATCCGCAGCAAAGTTCAGCACGACCAGCCCGGTAAATCCGCCATCAAACAGCACAAAGCAACCGATATCGGGTTTCAGACCGATCTTGGTAATCCGTTGCACCATGCCCGAGTAATTCACTTTGCTCTGGGTAGCGACGTTCAAGACACGGATCACCGAATTACACAGACTCATCAGCAAGTCTTCGGTGCCGTACACAACATCCTTGTTTTCCCGACTCATGTTCTACCTCTATTTATTTTCTACAAAATCTCGCTGGCAGCAGTGCCTGCTGGCCAGAAATAGGTTTCAGAATACCCACGCGCAAGATTTCCGTCTACCTGAATCGCGCAAAACCGTGCGTTTATGGTGCGAAAGCGGGGCAACAGGGGCATGAAGGCAACGTCCGCAGCCCATTTTAAAAAATTTTCATTGCGCCATTGTGATTTCCAGCAGGACAATTAAAGCTACCGTCTGCAAACCCGCGACACCATGCGACAGCTCTGCTACGTTCTGCTCCTATTCTCGCCCGTCATGGCCATGGCGCAGAACGTCATGACCTGGCTGATGACCGACCTGCCGCCGGCCTCTATCCGTGTCGCCGGTCTACCCAGCGACGGCATCACCGACCAGCAGATCGCCTATATCCGTGCGCACTGGCCGGAAGTCGAGCATCGCGTGGCCTATGCCAACCTGAAGCGCAGCTGGGCCTTGCTGGAAGCGGGGCAGCAAGCCTGCTACAGTTTTACCCTGATCACGCCGCAACGGCTGGAGCGGGCCTACATTGTTCCGACCAGCGTGCTGCCACCGCCGCAACTGATCTTTCGCCGCGACGCCCTACCCAGCCTGCCGCTGAATGCCCAACACGAAGTTGACCTTGAACGCTTGCTGGCACAGCGCCAGCTGCGCGGCCTGTTAAGCGAAAAGCGCAGTTTCGGCCTGACCATAGATCACGCGCTGCAACAACGCTCCGCCCAGGCGCTGCTTGAAGTCACTCCGGTAGGCAGTTTGGGGGAGAATATCTTTGCGCGCCTGCTGGTCAACCGCACGGACTACACCATCGATTACGATTTCGTGTACGCCTATTATCTGAAGCGCGACCCCATGCTGCGCGAGTTGCTGACCCTGCCCATTGCGGGCAATGCCGCGCCCATACGGGTGGGATTTGCCTGCCCCAGAACGGCCTGGGGCAAGGCCACCGCTCTGAAGATAAGCAGCATCCTGGCCACGCGCGAAGGTGTACAGATGCTGCGCCAGAGCACGGAACGCTGGCTCAGCCCCGAAAGCCGGCAGCGCTATAGTGATGCGCTGGAAGCGTTCTACCATGCGCGCGAAAACCCTGCTCTCGGCCTGACGCCGCCCTGATCCGCCTACCGCATGCGCAACTACCTGCACAAACTATCCCTGCTCATCCTTTGCAGCACCCTGCTCGGCGTGCATGTGCGTGCGCAGGCGGAAGACATCTACATTCCGCGCTCCAACGACCGCGAACCTTGGGCGCCTTATATAGTGGAACTGCTGCAGGCTGCGCTGGCCAAGTCTCCCGCCACCACGCCGGACCGTCTGCACTGGCTGGAAACCCATATGACGCAGGACCGGGCATTTACCCAGTTGCGCAACAATCAGAAGCTCGATGTCTACTGGAGCATGACGTCACAGACGCGCGAACAGGGCGTGATCGTGATCCGCATTCCGCTGCTTAAAGGCTTGCTCGGGCAACGCCTGCTGGCCATCCGGCCCGAAACGGCCAGCCGTTTTGCGCAGGTACGTACGCTCGATGATCTGCGCCGCGACTTCCGCCTGGGACAGGGCCATGACTGGCCCGACACCACCATCCAGCAGGCGGCCGGGCTGAAAACCGTGACTTCCTCGTCTTACGATACGCTCTACCCTATGCTGCAGGCGCGCCGCTTCGATGCCATCCCGCTGGGCATCAATGAAATCGATGATGAGCTACGCAAGCACAGCGATGTCGATTTGATAGTCGAAAAAAATCTGGCACTGGTATATCCGGCACCTGTGTTTTTCTTTGTTGCGCCGAATAAGGCGGCGTTGGCAGCACGCATAGAAAGCGGTCTGAACCGCATGCTGGCCGATGGCAGTTTCGACGCCATGTTCGACAAGCGCTGGAGCAAAACTCTGCTCTCCAAGAACATGAAGAATCGTCTGATCTTCCAGCTCGCCAATCCCCTGCTCTCGCCCGAAACGGCAGAAATGATACGGCGCCATCCCGAATACTTCCTGTTCCCACCCAAGGTGGACGGCAACCCGACTCCAGCTTCAGGACTGCGGCAATAGTTCTTTCAACGCCTGCAGATAAGCGTTACGGGCCGTCTGGGTAATGGCTAGATCGCGCTGCAACTCCTGCAGGCGCTGGTCACTCATCTGCAGCATCTGCAACTGCTGGCGCGCCGGCTCGGAAAGTGCCGCCAGTGCATACTGCTTCCCGTCAATTGTAAGTAAATTGTTTTGTTCCATCGCCTTGTCCTTTTGAAAATTTAAACCCGTATTTGCCGTCGCAGCAACCAAGCGCATGTTGAGCCGCCCCACAGTTTGCAATATATGATTCAAGCGATGTGCAGAACTTTGATGCACGGTATGCCGAAGTTTTTTGCATTTCTGCAATGCCGCCAACCGACCACTGAATGCATCCGAGGCCAATCCACTCGTTCCGGCCAAGGCGGCCTTAGCCTGCCCAAATATCACACCCGGCAACTCCCCGTTACGCAATACATCTTCGCTGGATGTGAACGCCTCGACATTTGCCAAAGAAACCATATAGCTGCTCGCTTCCGCCAGCATTAAAGCACCATCGCCTCTTCGATAAATTAGCGGACAATAGGGTGCTATTTCTGGCAATAAATAGTTGGGAAACACCTCAACTTTCCAGTACCGCTCTGCAATACGAATGAAATGTTGAAAGTCACGAATAGGCGTGAAGTTAGCATCCTGAAAAGGCAGAATTTCGACCTTGGGCTTGGTGGGCGTGACCGTATCATTGGAAACATCAACATATAGACTGCCCAACTGAAAAGCGTTCTGAAAGAATTCTCCGCGCAGATCCCCCCATACCTGCCGAAGCACACCACCAGCACGACGAAACGCCAGATAGGCATGATGCCCATGGCGGGCCTTGTCGCTAGTCAGTATTACGGGATCTACCGCCTTCAGCATTTGTTGTGCTTCCAGGCTAATTTCCAGACACTGCCCTAAGGGATAGGGTTTGCCCAGCTTATATGGGTACAAAGGGATCAGCTTCAGATCGATCTGGGCACGTACCGCTAGAAAGAAGGCCTCGAGCTCGAGCAACCATGGTTGCAAGTATGCTGCCGTTAATTCAGCCTGACGCTGGGCGTCAATAATGCGCGGCTCATTGGGTAACACATGATGTCTTACCGCGCGCGAGTTGGAATGCTTGTACATGATAATGGCGCTAGCGTTTAAAAGCGGACAAGCAGAAAAAAACCCCATATGGTCTAGCAGCGCATGACATCGCAACTAGCATATGGGGTTTCTTGTATTCTGGCTCCCCGACCTGGACTCGAACCAGGGACCTGCGGATTAACAGTCCGTCGCTCTACCGACTGAGCTATCAGGGAATTGAGGCCAGAATTATAGCTGGCCTTTCCGGTTTTGCCAAATTTTTTTGCCTGCGCAGTTATATCGCCAACGCACCACACCAGACCCCAGAAACAAAAAGCCCCAAGCGCATGACACACTTGGGGCTTTCAATATTCTGGCTCCCCGACCTGGACTCGAACCAGGGACCTGCGGATTAACAGTCCGTCGCTCTACCGACTGAGCTATCAGGGAATTGAGGCAACATTTTATACTGTTTAGATCATTTCGACAAGGTTGCTATCGAAGTAATCTTTAACACTACAATCTGCTGCTCATCGGCTGCATCATGCGACGCAACCGAAGAAGCAAGATCTTAAAGCACTTTTGCGATGGCGTCAATCACGATATCGATGTTGCGCGAGTTCAGCGCAGCAACACAGATACGGCCCGTGTCCACGGCATAGATCGACGAAGCGCGCAGTTGCTCGACTTGTGCCTTGCTCAGGCCCGAGTACGAGAACATGCCCACCTGATCGCGCACGAAAGCGAAATCATGGGCCGGTGCTTTGGCTTTCAGTTTGGCCACAAACGCTTCGCGCATTTCCTTGATACGGACGCGCATGCCTGCCAGTTCGTCTTCCCACATCTGACGCAGTTCCGGCGTGGTCAGCACGGTCGCCACTACTTTGCCGCCGTGCACAGGCGGGTTGGAGTAGTTGGTACGTACCACGCGTTTCAGTTGCGACATCAGACGCGCAGCTTCTTCGCTGCTGGCAGCGACCACGCTCAGCGCGCCCACGCGCTCGCCGTACAGCGAGAACGATTTGGAGAAGGAGTTCGAGACCAGCAGCGGGCCGCCAGCGGCAGCGAAGCGGCGTACCACAGCGCCGTCTTCAGCGATGCCCGCACCAAAGCCCTGATAGGCCATGTCGAGGAACGGTACCAGACCGCCAGCGGTGACGGCAGCGATGACTTCATCCCACTGGGCCGAGCTCAGATCGGCGCCGGTCGGGTTGTGGCAGCAAGCGTGCAGCAGCACGATGGAACCGCGCGGCATGGCTTTCAGTGCAGCCAGCATGCCGGCGAAGTTCACGCCATGGGTAGCTGCATCGTAGTAAGCGTAGTTATTCACGGTGAAACCGGCGCTCTCGAACAGGGCGCGGTGGTTTTCCCAGCTAGGATCGCTGATGTAGACCTGCGCATCCGGCGCGAAGCGCTTGAGGAAGTCGGCACCGATTTTCAGTGCACCCGTGCCACCGATAGCCTGCACGGTGACAGCACGTTTTTCCTGCACCACGGCGCTATCGGCACCGAATACCAGTTCCTGCACGGCCTTGTCGTAAGCTGCCAGACCTTCGATCGGCAGGTAGGTACGCGGCGCTGGTGCAGCGATCAGAATTTCCTCGGCTTTCTGCACACACGACAGCAGCGGCACTTTGCCGTTGTCGTCATAATAGACACCCACACCCAGATTGATTTTGGCTGGATTTTGGTCGGCGTTAAATGCTTCGGTGATACCCAGAATTGGGTCGCGTGGGGCCATGTCGATGGCGCTGAACAAGCTAGGATTCGTCATGATAAGATTCGATTCGATTGGAAGCGGTTCACTGCGGTTGAAGGTAGACAGCGCGCCCCAAAAACTGCTTCAGGCCGCTGGCAGGCCATTATTTTAACAAAGGTCGGTACACGATGGCTGATTTACCCGCAGAAAACGCGACAGATAACTCCACAAAGGCAACGGTTGTCACCTTCCCGGACTCGCCGTTCCGCCTGCATCAACCCTTCCCGCCCGCGGGCGACCAGCCCACGGCCATCGACCAGCTGTGCGAAGGCATTAACGATGGCCTGTTCTATCAGACCCTGCTGGGCGTAACGGGTTCCGGCAAAACCTACACCATGGCCAATGTGATCGCCCGTATGGGACGGCCAGCCATCGTGTTTGCACCCAACAAGACGCTGGCGGCCCAGCTGTATTCGGAGTTCCGCGAATTCTTCCCCGAAAATGCGGTCGAGTATTTCGTTTCCTACTACGATTACTACCAGCCGGAAGCCTATGTGCCGCAGCGCGACCTGTTCATCGAGAAGGATTCCTCGATTAACGAACACATCGAGCAGATGCGGCTATCCTGCACCAAGTCGCTGATGGAACGGCGCGATGTGGTGATCGTGGCCACGGTTTCGGCCATCTACGGTATCGGTAACCCCACCGAATACCACCAGATGATCCTGACGCTGCGCGCCAAGGACCGCGTCTCGCAGCGCGATATCATCGCCCGCCTGATCCAGATGCAATACACCCGCAACGAAGTCGATTTCGGCCGCGGCACTTTCCGCGTACGGGGCGACACGCTGGACATCTTCCCGGCCGAAAATGCGGAACTGGCCGTGCGGCTGGACCTGTTCGACGACGAACTGGAATCGATCCAGCTGTTCGACCCGCTGACGGGGCGCGTCAAGCAAAAGATTCCGCGCTTTACCGTGTATCCGGGTTCGCACTACGTGACGCCGCGCTCCACCGTGCTGCGCGCGATCGAAACCATCAAGGATGAGCTGCGCGAACGGCTGGACTTCTTCCGCCGCGAGAACAAGCTGATCGAAGAACAGCGACTGGAACAGCGCACCCGCTTCGATCTGGAAATGATGGCCGAGATCGGCTTCACCAAGGGCATCGAAAACTATTCGCGCCACCTGAGCGGCGCCCTGCCGGGCGAACCGCCACCCACGCTGGTCGATTACCTGCCCAAGGATGCGCTGATGTTCCTCGACGAATCGCACGTGCTGGTGGGCCAGCTCAGCGCCATGTACAACGGCGACCGCTCGCGCAAGACCAATCTGGTGGACTATGGTTTCCGCCTGCCGTCGGCACTCGACAACCGCCCGCTCAAGTTCGAGGAATTCGAGCAGAAGATGCGTCAGACCATCTTCGTTTCCGCCACCCCGGCCGACTACGAAAAAACCCACGCCGATCAGGTCGTGGAACAGGTGGTGCGCCCGACCGGTCTGGTCGATCCGCAAGTGATCGTGCGCCCTGCCCTGTCACAGGTGGATGATCTGATGTCGGAGATCACCCTGCGGGTGGAGCGCAACGAACGCGTGCTGGTCACTACGCTGACCAAGCGCATGTCGGAACAGCTGACCGAATATCTGGGCGACCACGGCATCAAGGTACGCTATCTGCACAGCGATATCGAAACGGTGGAACGGGTGGAACTGCTGCGCGACCTGCGCATCGGCACCTTCGACGTGCTGGTGGGGATCAACCTGCTGCGCGAAGGGCTGGACTTGCCGGAAGTATCGCTGGTAGCCATCCTCGACGCCGACAAGGAAGGCTTCCTGCGTTCCGAGCGTTCGCTGATCCAGACCATAGGCCGCGCCGCCCGCAACCTCAACGGCGTAGCCTTGCTGTACGCGGACCGCATGACGGATTCGATGGAACGCGCCATCGGCGAAACGGAACGGCGCCGCGCCAAGCAGATCGCCTTCAACGAAGCCAACGGCATCGTGCCGCGCGGCGTACACAAAGTCATCAAGGACATGATAGACGGCGTGTACAGCCCTGAGCAGGTCACGGAAGAACTGCAAGTGGCGCAGCAGACGGCCAAGTACGAGGCCATGAGCGAGAAGCAGATCAGCAAGGAAATCAAGCGGCTGGAAAAAGCCATGCTCGATCACGCCAAGAATCTGGAATTCGAAAAAGCCGCGCAGGTGCGCGACCAGCTGCATGTGCTCAAGCAGCAGCTGTTCGGCGCACCAGGCGCCGATACGCTGGGCTAGGCCAGCGCATCACGCCTGCCCTAGCGCGCCAACTGGTCGATAAAGCTGTTCACGCTGTCGAGCAACTGGGGCGCCACCGGCAGGTCCGGGCTGCCATAGGATTTACGCTGCAGCTCGGCATCCGTGCCGACCATCTTCAGCAGATGGTTCATGCCGTCGATGATTTGCAAACGGGCGCGCGGCGCAGCTGCCGCCAGCGCCTGCGCCTCGCTGACGGGCACCTGCACATCGGACGTGCCTTGCACGATCAGCACGGGCATGCTCAAGCCTGCCACCGCCTTGCGCGGATCGTGCTGCAGCCACGAGATCAGATACGGCTGCACCGAGGCGTGGTACAAGGCCTGCAACGGCGCCGGCACATCGGCCACGGGCTGCCCCTGTTTCAAGGCCGCCAGTATGCGCTCGTTTTCTGCCAGCAGCGGCGGCGGCAACTGCTTGGCCAGTTGTTCGCGCAACAGTTCATCGGCCGGATGACCGGCGCCGGCCAGCAGTACGCAGCCATCGGCCTTGGCGATGGCACAGGCTTCCGCCACGATCTGCGCCCCTTCGCTGTGACCGATCAGGATCACGCGCGAAAAGCGTGCATCGGTACGCAAGCGGGCCGCCCATGCGGCCGCATCGGCAATATAGTCATCGAAGCGCAGTTCCTGTTCGCGCCAGCGCGGATTGGCACTGGCGGCGATGCCGCGCTTGTCATAGCGCACTGAAGCGATCCCGTGGCGTGCCAGCCCTTCCGCCAGCAGTTTCAGCGAATCATTGGGTCCCGGCAGCAAATGGTTATTGCCATCGCGGTCAGTCGGCCCCGAGCCCGCATGCAGCAGCACTACCGGCAGCTTGCCCTGCACGCCGTCCGGCGTGAGTTCAGTGCCATATACGGCAGCACCACCCACGTCCAGCGTCACCGGCACCGAGGCCGCAAAGGCGGAAGACGATAACAGCAGCAAGGACAGCAATAGCTTCATGGTGCACTCCATATCATTGAGGAAGACGTTTGTAATACAGCAGCGAATACAGCACGGCCAGCGGCACCCAGGCCAGCAAAGCCAGCAGCAACAGCCAGTGCGGCGCGCCTGCCGCCAGCAGCAGCAAGCCCAGTACGCCGCTACCCACCATCAGGCGCCCGGCCAGCCGGTGGGTGGCATACCACACGCGCTCGCTGGCCAGCGTCCAAGGCGTGCGTATGCCCATGTAGAAATTGCGTCTGACTTTGCCCATAGGGTTGCCGGTCAGGATGAGCGCAACACAGCCCAGTGCCGGTGCGATGCGGCCGATTTCCAGCGGCAACCCCAGCGCAGCACCGAGCACCAGTGCCTCGACGCAGGCCATCAACGCCACCGGCAGCGTCATCAGATAGCCATAGGTAGCACCTGATGCCTGCACTTCAAACTGGCGCGGCGACAACCACGGCAACGCCATGCCCAGCAGCAGCAAGCCGCCCATGGCGCCCGGCCCCAGCAGCCAGATCTGCCAGCGCGGCCCGTAGCCGTCCACCTGTCCGGCAGCATTCCAGTGCATGGGCAGCGTTGCCGGCAGGCGCGGATACAAGTAGGCGGTGACGACACACATGACAACGATCATCAGCAAACACAGCAGAACAGCACGTGGCTTCATGGTTTCCTCTCGGTAGGCAGATCACCGGCCAGATCCAGCATCCAGGCCAGCACATCCTGCAAGACGGTGGTATTCAGGCCGTACCAGATGGTCTGCCCCTCGCGCCGGCGCGTAATCAGATCCGCATCGGCCAGCACGGCGAAATGGTGCGACATGGTGGGCTTGCTCATGTCGAAGTGACAGGCCAGATCGCCAGCCGTCATCTCACCCTGGCGCAGCAGACGCAGAATTTCGCGGCGCGCAGGGTCGGCGATGGCTTTAAAGGCACTGTTGGCGGCATTCATTAGAAATTCATCTAATTAGATAGTTATCTAAATATAAGAGCAAAAAAGGCAGGCGTCAAGCACCTGCCCTGCCCCATCAAAGGGTTTTAACGAATTCACGTATGCCGCCCAGCAGCATTTCTATCGACATGGCCGTCAGGATCAGGCCCATCAAGCGCTCGAACGCCGTCATCACCTGCGGCCCCAGCACCTTCTGCAGCTTTTCAGCACTGAGGAACACCGCGAGCCAGACTAGCCCGACGGCTGCCAGCGCTGCCACGTGCACCAGCACCTCGCCCGTGCTCTCGCGCGAAAACAGCAGCACCGTGGCCAGCGCCGACGGGCCGGCCAGCGCCGGTATCGCCAGCGGCACGATGAAAGGCTCGCCCCCTTCGGTACGGCCTAGCACCCCATCGGGATGAGGGAAAATCATGCGGATAGAAATCAGCAGCAGGATCACGCTCCCGCCTATGCGCAAAGAAACCTCAGACAACTGCAAGGCTGTCAGGAAGTGACGGCCGAAGAACATGAAGACCAGCAGCAGCACAAAGGCTATGGCGCATTCGCGGATCACGATGCGGGGACGGCGCGCCACCGGCACCGGATTGAGCACGCTGGCGAACAGCGGCACATTGCCGAAGGGGTCAGTTACCAGCAACAGCAGGATAAAGGTCTGGAAAAAATTCTGGGTCATGAGTGGGCTCGTATCAACAAAAAACGGGAGCCGCAGCTCCCGTTTCTAGTGTACCACCAGATTCAGCTTATGCCGACTTGCGGCGGCGGGCGATGGCACCGACCAGACCCAGGCCAGCCAGCAGCATGGCGTAGGTTTCTGGCTCAGGAACAGGCGCGGTCTCATAGGTGTAGGTTACCTTGGCGTAGGCATCGATCGTGCCCTCCGAGTAGTACGACGCATTGGCCGGACCGGAAAAGAATGGCGAAACCTTGCCAGTCACGCTGAGTGCCAGCGAACCATTGAGGAACATCTGCAGTTCAGCTGGCGCGGTGAACGTACGGGTGTACGCCTGGGTAGCCAGTGGCAGGTTGGTGTCCAGCTCGTCCTGGGCATCGATGGTAAAGACATTGTTCGATACGGCACTGATGTCGCCGTATGCCGTGTGCAGAACGCCGGTCAGATTTGCCGTAAAGTCAGCCGACTTATTACCGAGATTTGCCAGCTCGACGTAGCCAGACAGGCGGTCGTGCAGTTCGAACTGCACGGAAGTCAGCTTGCCCAGATGGGTATCGAAGCCGTCCAGCGTCAACGTGCTGGGCACATTACTCTGCACATCGAATACGGTAGCTTCGGAAACGCTGGTGCCAGCCGTAGCGTTCAGCGCACAAGTCATTGCAGCAGCGGCTGCGAACAGTTTGGTCATTGGGGTCATTTGTCTAGTTCCGCAAAAATTAGGAGATCAATCCGCAATCACTTAGGCGGAACGTTTGTTGCGTTTGGCAACCAGGCCCAGCATAGCCAGACCGGCCAGCAGCATGCCATAGGTTTCTGGTTCCGGTACCGGTGCCGCATCGAAGGTATAGGTTACATGACCATAACCATTTGCGAAGTTGCTATACACCGCTTTTACTTTATCTTCAGTCAGGGTGGTAGAGGCCGAAACCGACAACTCGGAAGTCAGAGTACCAGCCGTTTTGAACAGCAACAGATCAGCACCGCTGAAGGACGTGGAGGCGTGCAGCGTGTATTTTTCCGATTCGCTAGCCGTGCCTGCTACACCATTGATTTTCGGGCCCACCCACAGCGCCGTATTGAGCAGGGTTGCCGAAGTGCTTAACGTAGCGCCGGGCGCAACCAGTTTCAGGCTGGCAGGTACCGAAACATTCAGCGTACGATCGCTAGTGTTTTTGTTGGCCAGCGCGACCGAGGCATCGATATCCGAATAGATGTCGAGCGATACTGCGGTCAAAATGCCTTTGGCGGGATCAAAACCCTGGAAAGTCATCAGCACATCCACCAGATTCACTTTGGTAGAGTCAATTTTGCTCAGTTCATAGACCTCAGTTTTTGCGTGGGCGGCGCCGGCCATCAGCGAGGCGGCAACCAATACTGCGCTGGTGATTTTGTTGAGTTTCATGGATTTCCCTGTTGAGTAGACGTCAAGTCAATTCATTGCCAATCAAACACCTTACTTGCATTTGCAATAAATTTTTTGCTTAAACGAATCTTAACACGAAATACGGATTTGTCATTTCTTTTTTGCACTTTAAAGAGAAAATTTGCAACTAAAATTTCTCTTGTGTAATTTTTCGTGTGCGCGACTTGTATTTTGATATTAATTCAAGCACACCCACACGTTTTCGCCTCCAAAAAAAATACGGGAGCCGCAGCTCCCGTATTTTGCCGATCTAATGATGCATTAAATCAGGCTGCTTTTTTCGCTTTACGCTTTGCACTAGCAGCACCAACCAGACCAAGGCCAGCCAGCAGCATGGCATAGGTTTCCGGTTCAGGCACTGGCGCTGTGGTATAGGTGTAGGTCACTTGGGCATAGCCATCCACTGTTACATCCGTACCATACTTGGCATTTCCGCCAGCTGCCAACGACTGATCGGAAATGGCGCTCAGCGCTGCAGAGTACGAGCCGGTACCAATAAACGCTAACAAGTCCGCAGGCTGGCTAAAGCTCAGAACTTTGCTGATAAGCTGCGTCGGCAGAGCATCGTTCACACTGCCCCCTGCCGCCAACAGATATCCAGGCGTAACCCAGTTTTCTGCCACTACGGTTTTACCGCCTACAGTGGCCGTCATATCCGCGCCCGTCTTCACACTGAACCAGCCCGAGCCCAGATCATTATTGGTCAGCTTAATCGAACCATTCAAGGTGCTGAACAGCTCGAAGGTCACCGACGTCAGCTTACCCAAATGGCTGTCGAACTGGGCGAAGTTTAGCGAGCCCGGATTATTTTCAACATCATAAATCGTCACTGATTGTGGCAGCGTCTGCTGCAGCGTCGCCGCCTGTGCGCCCATACTTACCATCAGCGCTGCCGCAGCGATCAAAGTCTTGGTCATTTTGCTCATCTTCTGTCCCTAAATTAATCGTGATGGTCCGAATCAGACCTGAGCCGCACGGGCTTTACGCTTGCCTGCATAGGCGAGTACACCGAGACCCAGCAACATCATGCCGTAGGTTTCAGGTTCAGGCACTGATGCCGGAATATAGGTGTAAGTGATTTTGCCGCCCAGGCTGTGGACCAGGGTGCTGTAGTCAGCGGTAATGCCCGTTGGGCTATTGGCACCGCTAGTGGCAGTAATTTGCAGCTGGCTCTCTAGCGCTCCAGCACCAATGAACTTGGCAAAATCACTATCTGCCACATTGACATTCACAATCAGGGTTTCGCTATGTTTGCCAACCAGAACATCGGTAGATTTTGCTGCAGAAACAACCGAACCAGACAGCAGATTGCGCGCATCCGAACCCAGTACTTCACCTGGCAGCGACAGTTGCATAGCCGAGTTCAACTGCATATTGACGTTCTTGGCCACGCTTTTACTGTTACTCAGCAGGAGCTGCCCCGTCACCTCTGCACTGTAACTGATGTTGATGGCAGTCAACGTGCCCAAATGGTAGTCGAACTGCTGCAAATTGAACGTTTCAGTGAAGTTGGTCTTGGTATCGTTAAAACCCGCAAGGTTAATGGTTTGCACCGCGGCCATGGCTGGCAATGCGAACGTCGTTGCGGCGAGGCAAACTGCAGTAGCTAAGGTTTTCAGTTTCATACGTTTTCCATAAAAGAAGCGCCATACCGCGGCATAAAAGGCTAGCTGCAAAAAGTTGCCGCGCCACCAAACTTGCTTACTTGAATGGATCATAACATGAAATATTCAATTTGCATTACTTTTGCGACATTTTATATACATTTATCACAACAAAAGTTACCTTATTGAAATTGACAATAAAAAAACGACCCGCAGGTCGTTTTTTTATTGATGCAGAGGAAACAAAGAGGCTTATTCGGCGCTCTCGCCCTTTTTAATCCACGCAGCCAGCTGGTGCGGACGCAGGCCGTCATAGTCTTCGAACGGCTGATGGATCCACGGATTGTGTGGCAGCTCTTCCATCTGGTAGTCCGGCTTGAACACCGAGCAACCCTTGGTCCAGATCACGGCCGAACGCACTTCGGTCACGCCCGGGAAGTTTTCCTGCAGATGCTTCATGACTTTCACCAGCGTCACGCCGGAATCGGCCAGATCGTCCACCAGCAGAATGCGGCCGCTCAGCGGACCCTTGGTCATCGTCATGTATTTGGCGATGTCCAGATCACCGCGCACGGTGCCCGCTTCTTCACGGTAGGAACTGGTCGACAGGATGGCCAGCGGCACATCGAAGATACGCGAGAACACATCGCCCGGACGCACGCCGCCGCGCGCCAGACACAGCACCTGGTCAAACTTCCAGCCCGATTCATGGACTTTCAGTGCCAGACGCTCGATCAGACGGTGGTATTCATCCCAGCTGACCCAGAGGTGTTTTTCATTCGATTGTGGGTTGTTCATAAGGTCTTCCTTGATTACTCGAACGGATGACGCAGTACGATCGTTTCTTCACGATCCGGACCGGTCGATACCATGTCGACCGGCACGCCGACCAACTCTTCGATACGTTTGATGTAGGCACGGGCGGTGGCTGGCAGCGCTTCGAGGGTTTTCGCGCCCACGGTGCTTTCCTTCCAGCCCGGCATTTCTTCGTACACTGGCACGCAACGCGCTGCCTCTTCCGCGCCGGACGGGAAGATATCCACGGCCACGCCGTCGATGGTGTAGCCGGTGCACAGCTTCAGGGTTTCCAGACCATCCAGTACGTCCAGCTTGGTCAGGCACATGCCCGTCACGCCGTTGATCTGTACCGAGCGGCGCAGCAGCGCAGCGTCGAACCAGCCGCAGCGGCGGGCACGGCCCGTCACGGTGCCGAACTCGTGGCCCACTTGCGCCAGATGGTGGCCCACGCCAGCATCGGTAGGCAGTTCCGAAGGGAACGGACCGGAACCCACGCGGGTGGTGTAAGCCTTGGTGATACCCATGATGTAGTGCAGCATGTTCGGGCCCACGCCAGCACCGGCAGCGGCATTACCGGCCACGCAGTTGGACGATGTGACGAACGGATAGGTGCCGTGGTCGACGTCCAGCAGCGAACCTTGCGCGCCTTCGAACAGCAGGTTGGAACCGGCTTTGTGGGCAGCGTACAGGGCGCTCGATACGTCGGTCACCATAGGGCGCAGACGCGGCACATAGGCCAGCGCGTCGTCCAGCGTTTTCTGGTACTCGACCTTCGGTGCTTTCAGATAGTTTTCCAGCACGAAGTTGTGGTAGTCCAGATTTTCCGCCAGCTTTTCAGCGAAGCGTTTTTCGTTGAGCAGGTCGGCTACGCGAATCGCGCGACGCGCTACTTTATCTTCATAGGCCGGGCCGATACCCTTGCCGGTAGTGCCGATCTTGGCAGCGCCACGGGCTGCTTCACGGGCCAGATCCAGTGCCGAATGGTACGGCAGAATCACAGGTGCCGCATCCGACACTTTCAGACGCGATGCCACTTCCACGCCGACTTTTTCCAGCTTGTCGATTTCGCGCAGCACATCCGGCACCGACACCACCACACCGTTACCGATGTAGCAGGCCACGCCCGGCCGCATGATGCCCGAAGGGATCAGTTGCAGCGCAGTCTTGACGCCGCCGATCACCAGCGTATGGCCGGCGTTGTGACCGCCCTGGAAGCGGACCACACCCTGTGCATGATCGGTCAACCAGTCGACGATCTTGCCTTTACCTTCATCGCCCCATTGGGTGCCGATGACGACGACGTTTTTTGCGTTTTTATTTGACATCACACTAACCTAAGTTTTTAAGAATCCAGTTACTACCATTATCGTCGAGCACCAGCGCGCGATCGCACTCGAACTCGTCCAGTTCGTTGCTGTGACCCGGCAAACTCTGGATCACCACTTCGCCGGACTTGCGCAGCTCGGCGATTTTTTCCTTCAACTCCGGCGCATTGCCCCATGGTGCACGGATCGAATGCTTACGTTCCGCCGTGGGCAACAGACGCGCCAGTTCGCGCAAATCGAGCGAGAAGCCGGTGGCGGGACGTGCCCGGCCAAACGCCTCGCCGACGTGATCATAACGGCCACCGCGCGCCACCGCATTCGGCAGGCCGGGCACGTACAGTGCAAACATCGCACCGCTTTCATATTGGTAACCGCGCAGGTCGGCCAGATCGATGGCCACTTCAGCCCGGCCCAGCGCCGACGCTGCCAGCGCGGCCAGCTCGGCCAGCGCCTTGCTGATACCGGGCAGATCCGGCAACACGTCACGCGCACGGCCCAGCACTTCCACACTGCCGTACAGGCTAGGCAGAGCCAGCAGCGCGTCGCGCACTACCGGCGTGTAGTCACGCGTGAGCGCCTGCAGGCCAGGCACATCCTTGGCGCGCAGCAGTTGCACGATCTGCGCCGCATCGCGCGTGGCCGCAGCATCACCCTCGGTGATGGCACGCAGCACACCGACGTGGCTGAGGTCCAGACGGGCGCTGGTGAAACCGGCCAGTGCCAGCGAAGCCAGTGCCAGTTCCTGAATTTCAGCATCCGCTTCCAGTCCCGCATGGCCATAGATTTCGGCACCGATCTGCAGCGGCTCACGGGTGGCGTGCAAGCCTGAAGGACGCGTATGCAGCACGCTGCCGGCATAGCACAGGCGGGTGACGGAGGCGCGGTTCAGCAGGTGGGCATCGATACGCGCTACCTGGGTGGTCATGTCGGCGCGCAGGCCCAGCATGCGGCCCGACAGCTGATCGACCAGCTTGAAGGTGCGCAGATCGGTATCTTCGCCCGCGCCCGTCAGCAGCGACTCGAGGTATTCGAGCATGGGTGGCATCACCAGCTCGTAACCGTACAGACGGAAGTTATCCAGCATCAGACGACGCAATTCTTCAATCTTGCGTGCTTCCGACGGCAATACGTCGGCGATATTCTCGGGCAAAAGCCAATTTGGCATGGGGAACTGGTACGGAATATTTAATTAAATAAAGAGCAATACGCAGCAATAGACTGCGCGACCGGCGACCGACAAGCGGTAGGCCGAACCTGATATTTTACGCGAAAATGGATTTTAAGACGAGAAAAGATGCGCAAAAGCACCTGAAAACGCCGCTACCGGACTGCCATCTGGCAGCCCGGCAGGGTTGTGGCTTTACTTCTTGCCGCCTGCAGCGGCGCCGGCCGGTGCAGCGCCCGTGCCTTTGAAGTATTTGAAGAAGTCCGAGCTGCTATCCATCACCATCACGTCGCCGTGATTCTTGAAGGTGGCGCGGTAGGCTTCCAGACTGCGGTAGAACTTGTAGAACTCGGGGTTCTTGCCGAAGGCTTCAGCGTAGATGGCCGATGCCTTGGCATCGCCCTCACCCTTGATCTGCTCGGCGTCACGATAGGCTTCGGCCAGAATCACCGAACGCTGACGCTCGGCATCGGCACGGATTTTCTCCGAATCGGCCGAACCGGTGGAACGCAGTTCATTGGCCACGCGCAGACGCTCGGCCTTCATACGGTCGTACACCGAGTTGTTAATCTGCTCGACATACTCGACCCGCTTCAGACGCACATCGATGATCTCGACGCCGATCTGGGCCGCTTCCGCCACCACCTTGGTGCGTATGCCTTCCATTACCTTGCCGCGCTGGCCGGAGATCACTTCGCCCACGGTGCGCTTGGTGATTTCTTCGTTCAGGGCAGCCTTGATAATCTGCGACATGCGGTCACGCGCGCGGTTCTCGTCGCCATTGAAGGTGACGTAGTACAGCTTGGGCTGGCCATCGGCACGGCCGATGCGCCATTTGACGAAGCTGTCGACCAGAATATTCATCTTCTCGGCCGTGATGAAACGCTCGGCATCAGGCGACTCGATGGTCATGATGCGGTTGTCGAGGAACAGCACGTTCTGGAATGGCGGCGGCAGCTTGAAGTGCAGGCCCGGCTCGCGGATCACTTCCTTGATCTGCCCCAGCGCGAACACGATCGCATACTTGCGCTGATCGACCACGAACACGGTGGACGACAGCAGCAGGAAAGCGACGAAAGCCGCCACGAGGAAACTGGCTATACGATTCATTAACGGCTCTCCCGGTCACGTAAGGCTTCGCGCGAACGCGGATCGCGCGGACGGTTCACTTCCACCGTCTGCATGGTCTCGCTGCTGCCGGCGCTGCTGATGGCAGCCGGCTTGGCGGCACTGGCGCTGGCGGCAGCATCGGTCGCCGCTGCCTGTGCAATCAGCTTGTCGAGTGGCAGGTAGAGCAGATTGCTGCCCGACTTGGCGTCCACCATCACCTTGCTGGTGCTCGAGTAAATCTGCTGCATGGTGTCCAGATACATGCGGTCGCGCGTCACGGCGGGCGCTTTCTGGTACTCGGCCAGCACCTGCTTGAAGCGGGCCGCATTACCGGTAGCGTTTTCCACCACCATAGAACGGTAGCCTTCGGCTTCCTGCAGCAGGCGCGAAGCCGTACCGTGAGCCTTAGGTATCACGTCGTTGGCATAGGCCTGACCTTCGTTCTTCTGGCGCTCGCGGTCCTGTCCTGCGCGCACGGCGTCGTCGAAGGCCACCTGCACCTGCTCGGGCGGCTGCACGGCCTGCAGCGTGACGTTCGAGATCAGCACGCCGGAAGCGTAGCGATCGAGAATTTGCTGCATCAGTTGCTGGGTTTCCAGCGCCACCTTGTCGCGGCCTTCGTACAGCACGAAGTCCATCTTGTTCTTGCCGACGATTTCGCGGATCGAGGTCTCGGCAACCTGACGCACGGTATCTTCTTCGTCGCGGTTATTCAGCAGCCATGCCACCGGGTCCTTCAGCTTGAACTGCACGGCGAACTGGATGTCGATGATGTTTTCATCGTCCGTCAGCATCAGCGACTCGCGCGCCTGCTTGTTCTTGATATTGCCGCGATAGCCGATTTCCACCACCCGCATCTGCGACACTCTGACCACTTCGTCGCTCTGGAACGGATACGGCCAGCGCCAGTTAAAACCGGCACCGGTGGTGTGGCTGATCTTGCCGAAGGTGTAGACCACGCCGGTCTGGCCTTCCTGCACGATGAAGGAACCGCTGGCCAGCCAGATCAGGGCCACCACCACGGCTACCGCACCGGCCGTGGCACGCAGTCCGCCCGCATCGGGACGGCTAGGCGGCACACCGCCATTGCCACCGTCTGGACGGTTCTTCTGGCCGAACATGCTGTTCAGGCGCTGATTGAAATCGCGCCACAGCTGTTCCATATCGGGCGGGCCTTCGCCCGGCTTTTTGCCTTCATTGGCTTGCGGCTTGCCGTCCTGCTGATCCGAACCCCAGCGCGGGTCGTTCAGATTGGCTTTCAGGCCGAGACGTTTGAATATCGAGGAGACACGCATCAGTGTGATCCAACTTGAGTGAGGGTGGGACTGCTTTCGGCTGCTTCGGCGTCATCGGCTAGTTCAGCGTCATCCGCCAGCTCTTCTTCATCTACCGCGTAGGTCTGGTTCAGGCGCGCGCCGGGCGCACTCATGGCCCATTCGACGATGGCACTACGCAGCAGATCCAGCCCAGCACCCGTGCGGGCACTGAGGAAAACGCGGGAAATCTTATCATACTCATCGCGCTCAACCGAGGGCTCCAGCTCGGCCGCATCGATCTTGTTCCACACCAGAATCTGCGGAATATGATCGGCACCGATTTCCTTGAGCACCAGATTGACCTGCTCGATCTGCTCCATGCGCACGGGCGACGATGCATCGACCACATGCAGCAGCAGATCAGCGTGGATAGTTTCTTCCAGCGTAGCGCGGAACGCGGCCACCAGCTGGTGCGGCAGTTCGCGCACGAAGCCCACCGTATCGGAAATCACCACATTGCCCACTTCCTGCCCCATGTAGACGCGGCGCGAAGTGGTATCCAGCGTCGCGAACAACTGGTCAGCCACATACACACCGGCCTTGGTGACGGCATTGAACAGCGTGGATTTGCCAGCATTGGTGTACCCCACCAGCGACACCGAGAAGGTCTGGCTGCGGCCGCGCGAACGGCGCTGGGTTTCATGCTGCTTGCGCAGCTTGCCCAGACGGGCACGCAAGGCTTTGACGCGTTCGCCAATCAGACGGCGGTCGGTTTCCAGCTGGGTTTCACCGGGGCCGCGCAGACCGATACCGCCCTTCTGCCGCTCCAGGTGAGTCCAGCCGCGGATCAGGCGCGTGGCCAGATGCTGAAGCTGAGCCAGTTCCACCTGCAGCTTACCTTCATGGGAAGCGGCACGCTGGGCAAAAATATCGAGAATCAGGCTGGTGCGGTCCAGCACGCGGATATTCAGGCGCTTTTCCAGATTGCGCTGCTGGGCGGGCGACAGCGCATGATTGAAAATGACGATTTCGATGCGGTGATCCTGCACCGCCATAGCGATTTCGTCGGCCTTGCCGCTGCCGACGAAATAGGCGGCATCAGGCGCCGCCCGCTTGGCCGTGATCGTCGTAATCGGTTCTGCACCGGCCGAACGGGCCAGTAACTGCAGTTCCTCGACGCTGGCGGCAAAGTCGCCCTGACCGAAATCGATACCAACTAAAGCTGCACGCATACGGTCAGGCTAGAAGATGTAGCGGTAAGGCAAACGCTTATTCCGCGTCCGCATCAACGCTGAGGTTGACGGCGCGGGCTGGCACCACGGTCGAAATGGCGTGCTTGTACACCATTTGCGTCACGGTATTGCGCAGCAGCACAACGTATTGGTCGAAGGATTCGATGTGACCTTGCAGCTTGATGCCGTTGACCAGATAGATCGAAACAGGCACATGCTCTTTACGCAAGGCATTGAGGAATGGGTCTTGTAACAGTTGCCCTTTGTTGCTCATAACAGCTCCATTTTTGTGTTGTTGTGTTCGGATTTGGAGGCGAAACGCTTAATTTCAAGTACGTGGCTCAACGAAAGTCAAATGATTTCCGCTGAAACACCGCTCGCCGAAGGAAGAATGGTGCTTCTAAGCCACTGTAACCTGTTTTGACTTTTTTTGCAGTTATGTACAGCAAAAAAAGTCCTTAAAAATGCCTTATTTCGCTGCCGTCTTGGCAAACGGGTTCTTACCGGTACGCAGTTCGATGCGCAGCGGCGTGCCTACCAGCGCGAAAGTATCGCGGAAATGCTTTTCCAGATAGCGCTTGTAAGGCTCGCCCACAGCGTCCAGTGCATTGCCGTGAATCACGATCACAGGCGGGTTCATACCGCCCTGGTGGGCATAACGCAGCTTAGGACGAATGCCACCCTTGCGGCGTGGTTCCTGCTTCTCGACGGCTTCGATCAGCGCGCGCGTCAGCTTAGGCGTGGACAGGTCCGACATCGCTGCTGCATAAGCCGCATCGACGGATTTCATCAGCGGGCCTATGCCCTGTGCGCGCAGCGCCGAAATGAAGTGGGTCTTGGCAAACGACAGGAAGTCCAGCTTGCGGTCGATATCGATCTTGATTTCGTCGCGTTCATCGCTGCGCAGACCGTCCCACTTGTTGACGGCCACCACCAGCGCACGGCCAGTCTCGAGCACGAAGCCGGCGATGTGGGCATCCTGCTCGGAGATGTCCTGCTGGGCATCCAGCAGCAGCACCACCACGTTGGCTTCGGAAATCGACTGCAGCGTTTTCACCACCGAGAACTTCTCGATCGCTTCGAACACCTTGCCGCGGCGGCGGATACCGGCCGTGTCGATCAGGGTGTACTGCTTGCCATCGCGCTCGAACGGAATCTCGATCGAATCGCGCGTCGTACCCGGCATGTCAAAGGCGATCACGCGCTCTTCGCCCACCAGCGTATTGATCAGGGTGGACTTGCCCACGTTAGGACGACCGACCAGCGCGATCTTGATACCGCGTTCGTCTTTTTCCAGTTCTTCCGGATCTTCCGGACGCTGGGCAAACGCCAGGTCCAGCGCTTCCTGCACCAGATCGGCCACGCCGTCGCCATGCGCCGACGAAATCGAGTACGGCTCGCCCAGACCCAGTTCGTAAAAGTCGGCCACCACGCTGGTATAGCGCATGCCTTCCGATTTATTCACCACCAGCATCACCGGACGACCGCTCTTGCGCAGGAAGTCGGTAATGGTTTTATCGTGCGGTGTCAGGCCCTGACGGCCGTCGACCAGAAACACGACCACGTCGGCTTCGGCCACGGCCTGCTTGGTCTGCAGCGCCATCTGATACATGATGCCTTCCTTGGCCACGGGTTCGAAACCACCCGTGTCGATAACGAGGAAGGGACGTTCGCCGACACGGCCCTCGCCATAGTGACGATCGCGCGTCAACCCAGGCAAGTCCGCCACCAGCGCATCGCGCGAGCGGGTCAGACGATTAAACAAGGTCGATTTCCCTACATTGGGTCGACCCACTAGTGCGATTACCGGCTTCATTTTTTACTCGACTGCGAGTGCAGTCACTGTCCCTGATTGGGTTTGGAAAATCAAATTCGCGCCAGCGATGACAGGGTCCGCTTGGATCGGGCTGCCATCGGTCGCGGCGCGACCTATAAATGCGCCATCTTCCCGCGAGAGCAGATGGACATAACCCTGGAAGTCACCCACTGCCACGGCACGGCCGTACGACACAGGGGTCGACAGGCGGCGATAGGACAGTTTGTCGTTCTTCCAGGCGTTGCTGCCGTTTTCACGGCTGTAGGCTGCAACTTCACCTTTGTCGTCGGAGACGAATACAAAGCGCTGATCGACCGTCACGCCCACATCGGACGATGCCGGCTTGCTCCAGTGCGGAGCACCGGTCAGCGCATCAAAACAGGCCACTCGGCCCTGATACGATACAGCACATACATCTTTTTCGAAGATCACCGGCGTGCCGGCGATGTCCGTCACGCGTTCCAGTTCAGTCGCGCCGCGTGGCTCGCCCACCACCACTTCGAAGCGCTGCAGGCCGGTGGCCAGCACCAGCACCAGCAGCTTGCCGCCCGGCTGGGCCACATACACGTTGGCGCCGTTGATCACCATGCCCGGCGCATTACGCAGCGTCAGTGCCGGCGTAGTACGGGCCACGCTCCAGCGCTTGGCGCCGCTCTTGGCATCGAAGGCCGTGATCTGGTTATCGACACTGCGTACTACCACCATGCCGCCGCCGACTACGGGCGAGGACAGCACTTCGCTGGTCGCCTGGGCTTTCCACAACTGCTTGCCGCTGGCGTCATAGGCAAGGATAGCACCCTTGACGCCGCCCACTGCCACTACCTCGCCATCGCTGCCTACACCGGCCGTCAGGTCGGTGCCGGTTTTGACGCGCCACTGCTCCTTGCCGCTGGCCGCGTTCAGGCGAGCCAGCACGCCGTCGCCATCGGCCACATACAGGCTGTCGCCCACCAGTGCCGGCGTAAACACGGCATTGCCGGCTTTACCGAGCGAGTATTTCCATACGGTGCGCGGCGTTACGCCGCCCTTCAGCTCCACCAGCGCTGCTGGCTGGATCTTGGTATCTTTCGACGAGAACAAGGAACAACCGGCCAACGTCGCCAGCAAGCTTGCAGTAATAACTTTTTCGGTAATACGCATATTTCAACCTTGATCGGAAAGCGCCGCAGTTGGCGGCGCCAGAATATTAAGCTGCGTCTTTAGCGGCTGGCACGGCGCCGCCGATAGCTTCGAATTTCAGCTGGATCAGCTGGCGGCCTGGCGATTTCTTATCGCTGGCATCCAGCGCAGCCTGATAGGCCGTGCGGGCCTCGGCCAGCTTGTTCTGCGCTACCAGAATGTCGCCCTTGCGGTCGGCCACGGCCGCTGTGAACTGGGCCGGCACTTCGCCGGCCAGTACCTTCAGCGCTTCGTCGTAAGCTTTTTCATCCAGCAGCACACCGGCCAGACGCACTTTGGCCACAGCCTTGAACTCGTCGCCACCATGCTCGATTGCCCATTGCAGCTGGGCCTTGGCCGATTTCACATCGTTGGCGTCGAAGCTGCTCTTGGCGGCCACCAGCGCACTCATAGGCGCATAGGTGGTGCTGCCGAATTTGCTCTCCATATCGCCGGCAGCGCGCAATACCTTGGCGTTGTCTTTGGCATCGACGGCCGAAGTCAGCTCGTCATACAGCGCAGCAGCCTGGGTGGCCTGATTACGCTGGTAGTAGTTCCAGCCGTTGTAACCGGAATATGCTGCCAGACCAGCGATCACCACCCACGAGGTCAGATTGCCGTACTTTTCCCACCATGCTTTAAGGGACGCAATTTGTTCTTGTTCTTCGAGATCGTATGCCATGTCAGTGTGTCTGCTAGTTGTAAGAGTTATTCAAAATGAAGCTGCGCTCGGTCGATTAGTGATTGCAGTTCTCGTCGTGTACGTGGTGGTGATGATCGCCGCTTTCAGTGATCTGGTCCACTACGAAATCTACCACCTCGTCGAACGGCACGGTGCTCTGCTGCTGTTCGCCTTCGCTAGCGCGCATGGCTTTGACTGCGGCCGTGTGGTTCTGCACCTCGTCTTCACCGATGATGACGGCAAATGCGGCGCCAGCGCCGTCGGCCTTCTTCATCTGCGACTTGAAGCTACCTGCACCGGCAGGCGTCGAGCCGTGCATGATCACGTCCAGACCGGCGTCGCGCAGGCGCTCGCCCAGCACGAAGGCTTGCAGCTGGGCCGCTTCGCCCTGATGCACGAGGTAGACGTCGCACTGGTTAGGCTGTTCCGGCTCGCCGGCAGCTTTGAGCAGTTCCAGCAGGCGTTCGATGCCCATGGCGAAACCGACGGCCGGCGTAGGTTTGCCGCCGAACGAAGCGATGAGCGGATCGTAACGGCCGCCCGCACACACGGTGCCCTGCGAACCCAGCGAGTCCGTCACCCATTCGAACACGGTACGGTTGTAGTAGTCCAGACCGCGCACCAGACGGGTGTTGATCACGTAAGGGATGTTGTTGTGGTCGAGGATCTTGCGCACGCCGTTGAAGTGGGCCAGCGATTCTTCGCCCAGATAGTCGAGCAGCTTGGGCGCCTGATTGACCATCTCCTGCATGGCAGGGTTCTTGGTATCGAGTATGCGCAGCGGGTTGGAATGCAGACGGCGCTTGGCTTCTGCATCCAGAATGTCTTCGTGCTTTTCCAGATAGGCGATCAGGTCGACGCGGTGGCGCGCACGCTCTTCCGCATCACCGATGGAGTTCAGTTCCAGACGGATGTTTTCCAGACCCAGATCGTCCCACAGGCGGCGGCACATCATGATCATTTCCGCGTCCACGTCCGGGCCGCTGAAGCCCACGGCTTCGCAGCCGAACTGGTAGAACTGGCGATAGCGGCCGCGCTGCGGACGCTCGTGGCGGAACATCGGGCCCGTGTACCACAGGCGTTTCGGGCCTTCGTACACCAGATTGTGTTCGATCACGGCACGCACCGCACCCGCAGTCCCTTCAGGGCGCAGCGTCAACTGGTCACCGTTCATGGAATCGGTGAAGGAATACATTTCCTTTTCCACGATGTCGGTCACGGCGCCGATGGCGCGCGCGAACAGCGCAGTGTTTTCCACGATAGGGGTACGGATCTGCTGGAAGCCGTAGCTCTGCACCACCGACTGAGCGGTGTTTTCGAACAACTGCCACAGATGCGAGTCGGTCGGCAGGATGTCGTTCATGCCTTTGATGGCAGTGATTTTTTCAGCTTTCTTCGTTTCGGACATATCAGTTCTTTTCAGCTTCAGGCAGCCTGCGGCTTGCCATAGTTATTCTTCACGTAGTTCAGGACGATTTCCTGGAACTCTTCCACGATGCGCTCACCGCGCAGCGTCGCCACCTTGGCACCATCGACAAACACCGGTGCAGCAGGCGATTCGCCCGTACCCGGCAGGCTGATGCCGATATTGGCGTGCTTGGATTCGCCGGGACCATTGACGATGCAGCCCATTACCGCCACGTTCATGGCTTCCACGCCCGGATAGATTTTTTTCCACTCCGGCATTTGCTCGCGCAGGAAGGTCTGGATGTTGTCCGCCAGTTCCTGGAAAGTGGTCGAGGTAGTACGGCCGCAACCCGGGCAGGCAATCACCATCGGAGTGAATTTGCGCAGGCCCATGGTTTGCAGGATCTCCTGCCCCACCACCACTTCACGGCTACGGTCACCGCCCGGTTCGGGGGTGAGCGAAATACGGATGGTATCGCCGATACCTTCCTGCAGCAGCACCGACAGCGCCGCCGTCGATGCCACGATACCTTTGCTGCCCATGCCCGCTTCCGTCAGGCCCAGATGCAGCGGATAGTCGCAGCGGCGCGCCAGCTCGCGGTACACGGCGATCAGGTCCTGCACGCCGGAGACCTTGCAGGACAGGATGATCTTGTCGCGACCCAGGCCCAGTTCTTCGGCACGCACGGCATTTTCGATGGCCGAAGTAATCAGCGCTTCGTACATCACTGCCTGCGCCGGCCATGGCTCGGCGCGCGCTGCGTTTTCATCCATGATGCGGGCCAGCAGAGCCTGATCCAGACTGCCCCAGTTGACGCCGATACGCACCGGCTTGTCGTAGCGCGCCGCCACCTCGATCATCTGGGCAAACTGGGTATCGCGCTTGGCGCCCTTACCCACATTGCCGGGATTGATGCGGTACTTCGACAGCGCCTTGGCGCACTCGGGATAATCGGTCAGCAGGGTGTGGCCGTTGTAGTGGAAATCGCCCACCAGCGGCACATCGATATCCATTTTGTCCAGCTGCTCGCGGATGTAGGGTATCGCTGCAGCCGATTCGGGACGGTCCACCGTCAGGCGCACCAGCTCGGAACCGGCACGCGCCAGCTCCTTAATCTGGATCGCCGTTTCCAGCGCATTGGCGGTATCGGTATTGGTCATCGACTGCACCACGACAGGCGCGTCGCCGCCCACCCAGATCTTGCGCTGGCCGTGCGCGATCAGCACGCTGCGGCTGGCGCGGCGCGGTGCAGGACCCGATGGAATGGCAGTAAGACTAGAAGACATAAATTTCAGCTTGGTTATACAGCGTATCGATTACTTGATGTTCACGCGCGAAATCGTGCCGCCCGCAACAGGTGGCAGCGCCAGTGCTGTTCCGCCCAGCGTAGCTTCCACACCGCCCGGTTTGCCAACGATCAGCAGTGCCGGTTCCTTGATGTCGAAGGTCTCGGTGCTGCCCGCTTTCACGGTACGCGAAATCAGCGACGCAGCACCGGGGCGGCGTATCTCGACCCACGAATCCTCATTCACTTTCAGCACCAGCTGGGTACCGGAAGGCGCAGGGGCTGCAGGAGCAGCAGTCTGCGGCTTGGCGGCTGCCGCAGCAGGCGTAGTGGCCACAGCTGCCGTCGTGGCAGCCGGCGCAGGCGCTGCGCCAGTGGCGGCCGGCGCGGCAGCCGGTACATTAGCGGACACATTCGCTGGTACTGCGGTAGCGCCAGGCGCAGTGGCCGCAGCAGGAGCCGCAGCATCGGCGACCGGTGCCGGTACGGATACCAGCGGCACATTGGTGCTCTGCACGGCGGCACCTTCTTCACCCGGCTTGACCAGCGTGGTTTCGATCGGCGTCACCGCCGCTTCCGCCGCCTTGGCGGCATCGGCCACGGCGCTCGCACCATCGGCATCCGAACGCTGGAACATCGTCAGCGGGATGATGCCGCTCTGGTAGGCATACACGCCGCCAGCGACCAGCGCTACGGCAACAGCAGCACCGGCCAGCCAGCCCACCGAACTGGTAGGCCGCGGCGTCATCGACGGGAAGCGCGATTCCGTGAACTTGGGCGCAGCTTCCTTGCGCGGCGGCGCCGCTTCGTAGCTGGTCGGCGAAATCACTTCGATCATCGCGACCAGAGGCGTTGCATCGATTTTCACGACCTTGGCATAGGCGCGCACAAAACCGCGCACCACGGCCATATTCGGCAGTGCCTCGTAATCACCGGCTTCCAGTGCGCGCACCTGACGCGTCGCCAGTTTCAGTTGATCCGCAATCTGCTCTACCGTCAGCCCCAGCGCTTCACGCTGTGCTGCCAGTTGCGCGCCGGGCGTAGCCGCGCCGGGTGCTGCCTGTTCCTGCGGCGTATCAACCCACTCTGAATTCATCGATTCCCCTGTATCACTCATCAAACGCCCCACGTTGATAAGCAGCATACTCGGCCGAGCCGGCATGGTGACGACGCAATTGGGTCGCCCACGCTGCTTCGGCACCGGCATCGCCGAGCTGGTGCTGCACTTTAATCGCTAGCCATAGCACATCGGCCGTCAGACTCTCCATCTTCGCCACCTTGTTGAGGCGCGTAATGAAGAAATTGGCGCGTACCACATCGCGCTTTTCAAAATACACCTTCGCCAGATTGGCGTTGGTTGCCGGCAGATCGGGCGTCAGCTGCAAGGCTTGCAGCAGATAACGCTCCGCGCTGGCGTAATCCTTCACTTTCAGTGCACACGAGCCGGCGTTATTGGCCGCGCTGGCAGGCGCGCGATAGGCGCGGTTGGCCAGTGCAGCATCGAACAGCGGCATGGCTTCCTTGACGCGCCCCATCTGGCACAGGAAAGAACCGTAGTTATTGGCCAGATCGGGATTGCCGGGCGCCAGCTTGCGGGCGCGCACAAAGTTATCTTCGGCTAGCGCCAGCTCGCCCAACTGCTGGTAGATCAGGCCGCGCATGCCGTAACCGTCGGCATACTGGGGATCGGCCGCCAGCGCCAGCTTGACTTCATCGAGCGCCACCAGATACTGGCCCTGCTCGTAGTAGCCCACGGCCAGCTGCATGCGGATATCGACCTTGCGCTGGATGGCCGTCTGATCGGATACCGTGCTCAGTTCCGCCTGACCGCTATGGCCGGGATTGGAACCGGACGAGGCGCAGGCAACCAGCAGCGCACCTGCACACAGGGCGACTAGACTGGACTGGCAACGCTGCGCCAGGGCGATCATCAGGAACGGATCTCCACGATCTTGCCGAAATTGGCACCAAACTTCTGCTGGTATTCGCTCATTTTTTCCATGCGCTCCTGCACGCGCGTGCGGTCCTGTACTTCGCCGGCCAGCTGGCCGCAGGCCGCATCGATATCGTCGCCACGGGTCTTGCGGATGGTGGTGACGATGCCGGCATCGAGCAGTATCTGCGCGAAGGCTTTGATACGGGGATTTTTCGAACGCAGCAGGCCCGATTCCGGGAAGGGGTTGAACGGAATCAGATTGAATTTGCAGTTCACGCCCGTCTGGCGATCCTGCACCAGCGCCACCAGTTCGCGCGCATGCTCGTCGCTGTCGTTGACGCCATCGAGCATGCAGTATTCGAAGGTGATGAAATCGCGCGGGGCGAATTCCAGATAGCGCTTGCAGGCCGCCATCAGTTCTTTCAGCGGGTACTTCTTGTTCAGCGGGATCAGGCCATCACGCAGCGCATCGTTGGACGCGTGCAGCGACACGGCCAGCGCTACCGGCACTTCCTGCGACAGCTTGTCTATCATCGGCACCACGCCCGAGGTGGACAGGGTTACGCGGCGGCGCGACAGGCCGTAGGCGTTATCGTCCAGCATCAGCTTGAGCGCCGTAGCCGTCGGCTCGAAATTCAGCAGCGGCTCGCCCATGCCCATCATCACCACGTTGGTGATCTGGCGTTCGCCTTTCGGGCCCGGTTCGATACCCTTGGTGCGGCGCAGTTCGAATTCGGCCATCCATAGCTGGCCGATGATTTCGCCCACCGTCAGATTGCGCGAAAAGCCCTGCTTGCCCGTCGAGCAGAAGCGGCAGTTCACGGCGCAGCCGGCCTGGGTGGAAATACACAGGGTGCCGCG
This sequence comes from Pseudoduganella danionis, assembly GCF_009720775.1. GTDB lineage: Bacteria > Pseudomonadota > Gammaproteobacteria > Burkholderiales > Burkholderiaceae_D > Rugamonas > Rugamonas danionis. Next base: position 14,997 of record NZ_WNKW01000003.1, on the reverse strand, counting down.
GGTTTCTTCCGGAATGTACACAGTTTCCACGGCATTGCCGTTGCCCACGTCGACCAGCCATTTACGCGTACCGTCACTCGAAGTGTGGTCGCTGATGATGGCCGGCGCTTGCACGTAGGCGCGGGTCTTGAGTTTGTCGCGCAGCGATTTGGCCAGATCGGTCATGCTGTCGAAGTCCGAAGCTCCGAACTGGTGTATCCAGCGCTGCAATTGTTTGGCGCGGAACGGTTTCTCCCCCAACTCGGCGCAATAAGCGGTGAGCTGCGCGGGATCGAAGTCCAGCAAGTTGGTCAGAGGTGCGTTCACGGTGTTGCCCATTCTATCTAAAACAAATTCGACTACAAATAAAAAACCGCTTCTGCGCGCCGCGCCAGGCCCGGCGCGGCAGAAACGGTGGTACAGCCAGTATTAAGCGCCGAAGAAGTAGGCGATTTCTACTTTAGCAGCTTCAACAGCGTCCGAACCGTGAACAGCGTTCGCGTCGATCGAATCAGCGAAGTCAGCGCGGATGGTGCCCTTGTCGGCTTTCTTAGGATCGGTAGCGCCCATCAGTTCGCGGTTTTTCAGAACGGCGTTTTCGCCTTCCAGAACCTGGATCATGACTGGACCCGAAACCATGAAGTCCACCAGATCTTTGAAGAAGCCGCGCTCTTTGTGAGCAGCGTAGAAACCTTCGGCATCTGCACGCGACAGTTGCTTCATTTGAGCAGCAACGATCTTCAGACCATTGCTTTCAAAGCGGCTGTAGATTTGGCCGATGACGTTTTTTGCAACTGCGTCTGGTTTGATGATCGACAGGGTGCGTTCGATTGCCATTTGAAAAACTCCAATAAAAAGAAAGGTTTAAAACAAAATTGATAACTCAATCAACCTTTAATTTTACCATAGAACACCCCAACTACCGAGTATCAGGGTCAGATAAGCTTGCATTAGCGGCAATTTTACCCCTGAACCAGCTTGTTTAAGGCTAGTCTAAGGGGCGAAAGGCCCGAACTTTGCGCAATTTTGCACAGACATGCTATGCTTTTGGCAAGCAGTACTCGAATCACCAAGAGGGAGATAAGCTCATGAATAATATGCAAAATACTTACGATCTGTCGTCTAGTCGCCAGCTCACCCAGCACAAAGTGCTGCGCAATACCTACTGGCTGCTGGCCCTGTCCATGGTGCCGACCATTTTCGGCGCGGCGCTGGGCGTCTCGCTGCACCTGCCACTGGGCGGCGGCCTGATGGCCCTGCTGTTCCTCGGTATCGCCTTCGGCTTTATCTGGGGCATCGAGAAAAACAAGGATTCCGGTCTGGGCGTGGCCCTGCTGCTGGGCTTCACCTTCTTCATGGGCCTGTGGCTGACCCCGCTGCTGTCGCGCATTCTGGGCTTCTCCAACGGCGGCTTCCTGATCATGACGGCCTTCGGCGGTACGGCGTCCGTATTCGCTGTGCTCGCCAGCATCGCTACCGTGTCCAAGCGCGATTTCTCGGGCGTGGCTAGCTGGGCGTTTGCCGGTCTGATCGTGATCCTGCTGGCTTCGATTGCCAACATCTTCCTGGGCATTCCAGCGCTGGCCATCGTGATCTCGGTGGTTGCCATCGCCATCTTCTCGGCCTACATCCTGTACGACGTGCAGCAGATCGTGAACGGCGGCGAAACCAACTACATCCGCGCCACCCTGAGCATCTATCTGGACATCTACAACATCTTCACCAACCTGCTGTCGCTGCTGGGCATCTTCGGCGGTAGCCGCGACTAAACCAGTTCGCACTTAACCAAAAAGCCGGCCTCGCGCCGGCTTTTTTATTGCCCGTTCCCGTTAGCAGCCACACGATTGAGCCTGCACAAGCGCACGACTCTGCGCGCGAACAGAATGGGCCGTATCCCAGCCAGCCCATGATTGGCGAGCCCCATCATGAATAAAGCACCGCGCTTTATCAACACGCCACCATTCCCGGCAGTACCTAACCGCGAGCGGAATTCAATTGACTCTCGAGCGAAATCGGCCGAGGATAAAACCATGGAAACGTCGATACCCAAACCTGCCGCAGACCTTGAAGCGCTGACCAACGATCTAGCGCTGATCAAGGTAAATCACGACACGCGCAGTGACGTTGCCACGGCGAAAGCCGAGCTCATTATCGAAATTACCGATGCAGAAAACAGGCTCAGGATCGAGGGCAAGGAAACGGAAAACCGGCTCATATTGGAAATCAAAGATGCAGAATCAAGGCTGCTGGCTGCAATCAACGAAGCCAGGGTGGATTTCAAAACCGAGTGTGCCAAATTTAAATATGAATTGAAAACCGAGATACAGGAATCCAAAACCTCCATCATCATCTGGGTAGTCTCGGCAATATTCCTCGCCCAACTGATGCCGGCATTCCTGAAAAAATTCGGTCTCTAAGCAGCAAACTGGCACCAGAATGAAAAAGGCCATTGACGTGTCAATGGCCTTTTTCATGGATTCTGGCGGAGCGGTGGCAGTCAAACAAGCCCTCAAAACCCGCATTAATCATAGACTCATGCAATGGTGCATTCAAAACATGCCCCCAAACATGCCCCCAAAAAAATTTTCTTAGGCCATTTTCTCCAAGGGAGTAGGCCACTCGCAGTCATCGCAGGCCATGCGAACAGGCCATGAAAAAAAGGGGAACAAGCTGTGAATGCTTGGCAACAACAGCCCTCAATATCCGGTCCAGGCTGACCCCAAAGCCTATTCATGGCTACGGCTGAACATACCCCCCCTTACGGAAATTTTTTCTACTTTCTCGCCCGCTACGGTTTTGGCTTTTCTGTTCCGCAACAGCACACGGCTAAACAGATTCAAGCAGTCACGCATATTGCTATGTGGCACTGTTTTACACCCCCCTAGCATTTTCTAAAACTAGAGAGAAATCGGGGTCGTGGCACCCGCGTGTAAAGAACTCAAAAAAGGACCCGAGAAATTTCTAGATACCTCAACCCAAAGAGCGCGAGACATAAAACGTATAGATTGATGCATGACGTTATACCCCCCAGGCTTTTGCACGCAGCGAGATAAAACACAAAGGCAAAACCAGCGCAGGGAGCACATAGCCGGCATGCACAAATGTCCCACCAGGCGGCGACAGCGGGACCATTAGCACCGACCGGCCAGCTCAACCAGGTGACGACGTCCAGCACGGCGGGCGGCATGCATCTGGGCACTACCAGGCATCGCCAGGACCGAGAGCAGCAGCCCAACAGCTCAACCAGATAGTGACGCGCAGCTCGGCCAGCACCTTGCACCTAGACACCGCCAGGCAGCGCCAGGACCGAGAGCAGCAGCCCGACAGCTCAACCAGGTAGTGACGCGCAGCTCGGCCAGCACCTTGCGCCTAGACACCGCCAGGCAGCGCCAGGACCGAGAGCAGCAGCCCAACAGCTCAACCAGGTAGTGACGCGCAGCTCGGCCAGGGCGTGCGCTTGGACACCACCAGGAAGCACCAGGACCGAGAGCAGCGGCCCGACAGTTCAACCGGGTAAAGACCCGCAGCTCGGCCAGCACCTTGCGCCTAGACACCGCCAGGCAGCGCCAGGACCGAGAGCAGCAGCCCAACAGCTCAACCAGATAGTGACGCGCAGCTCGGCCAGCGGCGTGCGCTTGGACACCACCAGGAAGCACCAGGACCGAGAGCAGCGGCCCGACAGTTCAACCGGGTAAAGACCCGCAGCTCGGCCAGCACCTTGCGCCTAGACACCACCAGGCAGCGCCAGGACCGAGAGCAGCAGCCCGACAGCTCAACCAGGTAGTGACGCGCATCTCGGCTGGCTGCATGCACCTGAGCTAGACCAGTGATAATTTCTAAATCATCGCAGCATAAGGGGTCTAGAAACGCACTATAACGGTCACCAGGCTGGTTATTTTGTGCACTGGTACTACCCCACATGCGCCAAAGCCGGGGGGCATAAATCGGACACCCCCCCCTATCAAAAACAACCCGCGTGGGAAATTCGGGGAACCGCACGGTCTCCCCCGATTTCGCCCAGACTTTTTGGCACCCCCGGTATGGGCGGGCCGGATGTCATGGCCGCACACATGGGCAACGCCACTGTCGGTTTTTTAAAGCGAACGCAATTGCTCCACTGGGGACATGGCGCAGGCTCTTCGCGGATGCAGAGGATTTCTAAAGATTTACTCTTGGACAGTGGCTTACGTCACCACCTAAACGTTCGACCGATCAGAACAAGCACCGATCTTTTAGCACTCCGACCTCGGCTGCCCTGTTTTTTTTGCCGGGACACCGGGACAATTCCGAAAATCGCTAGTAAGTTGATGATTTAAATAAGAAAAATTGTCCCGGAAAGCGCAGAATTTGTAGCCGGGACAAGCCGGGACAACCGGGACAGATGCAAATGGTAGCGCGCCATTTCAAACGTGCTTCCTTCTGGAATTCTAAACGTGCGTCGATGAATTTCTGCGCGAAAGAAACTCCCCGCACCGCCCCACCACGGGGGCGGCCGTGAGGCTTCACACGTTCAGCCCGACGATTTCCGGCTTAAAGCGGTAGACCCTTGCCGGCCCCATGCCTGGCAAGCGCTCCTTGCGGGTAGCACTGCCGTCGCTGTCGGTCATCAATAGTCCCCGGTCGACCAAAAGGCGCGTTACCGTCTTGGGATTGAAACCCTTGCAGATTTCATCCCGGAATACCTCGCTGAACACGAAGTACTCCTGGCTCGACTGTTCTGCGTCGTCAGGGTGCATCTTGTCGCCATAAGCCTTGTGATGATCGGCATTGCTATTGATGGCTGCGCCATCTCGGCTAAGCATCCGTTTGAAGCCAGCGCGATTGATCGTGTTTGGCTTATGGTCGTCGTTCGCCCTATGCCACCAGGTAAAGCGGGCGTCACCATGAGACTGAAAGAAGCCGCAGACCTGGCGAAGGATCGACGTATGCTCGATGTTTCCAGCACCGCCGCGACCTTCCAGCCACGTGGCAAAGCAGGTGCGAGCAGCTCCAATCGCATCACCAGCCACCCAACCAGTAATGCCGGCAACGGTAGCAAGTTCGCCAGCCAACCCCACAAGAGCAAAGCGAGTAGCTACCCGTGCCACCTGGCCATGCGCATCAGCGGGGCAAAGCTCCTTGGCCAGCACGCTCACGTTCGCTTGCAGCACTTCACGCAAGGCCCCGACCTCGCGCACAAGATACTCAATGAACGCCATTCCAGCAGTTCCATAGTGTTGACTGGACTTCCCTACCAGGTAATCGGAGAAGGCCGCACCATTAGCGAAGCCGTGCAGTGTTTCAAACACGCCCAGGCCGCAGCCAGCATCAGCGGCAATATGCGCCATACGCACATCGTGTCCGGCCTTGCTGCCTTTACCTGCTTGTTCCATGTGACTTGCCAAGCTAACTTCGCCATCGGAAAGGAATAGAAGCCGCCAGCTCGCCAATTGACGCACCTTTACTGACTTATCAAGGCGACTCTTACCGGCCTCATTGCCCAGCATATACACGACATCACCCACCACCTTGGGATCAACTTGCGCAATTTCATCCAGCACCAACAGTGCATCGCTGTGCTGCGTAGCCGTCGCTTCCAATGCGTTATCCGTGCTACGCCAGGTGCGCATGTAATCCTTACCGCCGTAAACGGAACTCGCCACCTTGACCGCCGTACTCTTACCACTTGAGCTGTCGCCCCATATGTGGAAGCCTCCCGATGGCACGTGCGCCAGATACAGCAGTGGGGCTGCGAAGGCAGCAGAAACGCAGAACAGCAAGCGAGAATTACCACGGCAATACAACGCCACTTCCTGACGCCAAAGCTCTAACGTGCTGCGTTGCTTGAAATGCGACACGATGCCGCCGTCAGCCTGGAACATCACTTTTTCATCACCGCTGCCAATGGTTTTATCTGGCAAAACATACACATCGTCATGCCAACCGATTCGCTCCGTGCAGCGAACCCTCTCATCAATCTGCTGCGTTTGAATATAAGAGGACAAATGGTTCTTAGCGGCCACCCCCGTGCCAATACGCAACCCCATCGACAGCAACGTTGCGCGGTATTGCGTACCATCACCGGCAAGCATGCTGGAAGGCATAGCCCACCTCTTGGCAACGCCGTCGCCGTCAGTGAATTCCAGGAGATAGCCCCAACCGTTACCGGTCGCATCGCGTGACTTTGCCGTCACATGTAGCTCACTGCAAATCCACTGTGCCGGCAATGGGTCGCCTTGGTTGCTAAAGCCGTGATACCACACGCCACGTTCATCGACATTGAAGAAGGGCCGTCCAGCCTGATCGCCGCCGACATCGGTGCGCCGCGCCGGCTGACGTCGGCCGCTGCCACCTTTGCTTGTTTGTCGCGGCTTCGGTGTATCGCCTTGCGCCGTCTCCGCCTCGGCCTGACGGGGGGCGGCCGTCTGATTGATTGTTGCATTCGGCTGCGCGTCAGCTTGCTCGCATGCCGCCAGGATTTGCGCCTTCACCGCCGCAAGCCCTGCCAGGGCTGCCAGGTCATTGAAGTCAGAATGACCAATCGGCAGCCCTTCCGGCTTACACCAAACGCCGCCAGCCACCGCAGCGGCCACCTGTGCCGACATCACGCCGGGATTCTTGCCGGTGCGCGCAGCGGTTTCCTGGTCATCATCGGCGCAGAACAACAGCCTGGCCGCCGGAGACAAGTCACGCGCCACTTTCGCGACGTTACGCAGGTTACTCTCGTTAAAACACACCACCACCGGCCAGCCGGTCGCCTCATGCAGTGTGGCCGCCGTGGCATAGCCTTCCGCGAACAGCATCCATACCGCGTTGGCCCGCTCACCAATGATATGGAAGCATCCCGACACTCGACCACCGTCCGGGAACCGCTTGTTCCCATTGGGTTGGATGCGTTGCAGGTTCCATAGCTTGCCGGCGGCATCACGCAGTGGCACCAGCGCCACTTTGCCATTGAACCGCACGCCATAGGCCGCCACCCCCTTGCGCACCAGGTAGGGCGAGCTGCCCTCAATAGCAGCGGCTGCCCATTCCTTGGCGGCCTGTTCCGCTCCTGCCGCGTGTAGGCGCGCCGTTTCTTCCGCCACCGCTTGCTCGCGGGCCTCACGCTCGCGGCGTGCCTGTGCCTTCTGTTCAGGCGTCAACGGACTGGCGGACGCGTGATCCTTGGGATTGAACCCATGGCGTTTGGCCTCCGCAATTAGACTGCCGATGGTGACCTTGCCGCCGTGCTTAAAACTGGCCCAAGTGGACTTAACCGCTTTGGCATCGAAGCCCGCGCCACCTTCGCTCCAGTCATGGAACATCTGATAGCCGCCCTCCCCAAACTCCGACTTGAGCGCCATGCCCATGCGCCACCACACATCGCGGTCATCGGCCGGGATCATGGACAGCGCCGCCCTCGCGACGGCCTCACTCACCGGATAAGATTTATTATTCATGCACAATTCCATTTCTCGACCTGGGCGGGCCATGGTCGCACCGAAAGCAAAGCCAAGTTGCGCAACGCCTTCGTGTGCCGCAGCACAAAGTTTCTGAATTTGCCAGGCAACAGCCGCCTAGTAGCTGCACAGCCCCACAGTATTGCCGGCGCACGGCCGGGTGCGATTGCCGCGAGCGAGGCGATTGCTACGGCCTCATTGCGTCGCATCTTGCACCTCCGGGCCTGGTCGGCTATTCGGCGGTGTACCGCGTAGCGAAATCTCCAGGCTCACCACCGGCAGCATGCGCTCCACTTCGTCGGCCAAGGACGATGCCAACCACAAGACGCCGTCCTTGGTGGCGCGATCCTGGCCAAGAAAAGCGTCCAGGCCATCGGCGCTGATAAGACGCAACAGCGACGCCAATTGGCTGGCCCGCATATTGCAGTGATCTTCGGCGCTCGCGTGGACGATCAGGCGGACGCCGGCATGGTCGGTCTCGATGCAGCCCAGGGTTACAGCAGACACATGCGGCGCGCTCATTGCGCCACCTCGCTGGCGGTCGCGTGGCCACCTTGAATCACACGCAAGGACGGCCGCGCCGCCTTGCGGAAGCGCTCGTCCTGAATTTGCACTACCGCATCAATGGTATTGCGAACAGTCTCAGGGAGGCGACGCAAGGCGAGTACCAGGGAAAGCTCACTGGCGCTCAAATCAACAGCCTCCGCAGTGGCTTGGGTCAAATGAGGAGCAATAGTACGGATAGAGTTTTTCTTCATGGCGGACCTCAATTGAACAAGCCCGAACGGCGGGTCTGTACATCATGGAACAGGCGCAACTCCTGGTGAATGCGCCCAAGGTAGCCCGCACCAAACGCATCCACGCAGAGTTGCTTGCGTTCGCGCAGCCATAGGCCGTTTGCGGCCGTATCGGTCACGATGGCGTTTTCCAGGGATTGCAGGAAACCGTGAATGGAGATGGCTACGTGGTCATGCAGTCCAACCGCCGTCATGTCGTCAAAAAAGCATGCAGCCGCACAGGCACCAGCGTCTACGCAGAATTGAAACTCAGCGGATACGTTGAGCGCGACTGGCGGTAAATGGGCACCCGCCAGGTTTTTGAGCAACGCCGGCTGATTGATGAAAGCGCTCATGCTGCACCGCCTTTCTGGCCACCGCTCTCGTGCGTACTTTTTACCTTTCCGCGCTTCGCATACAACGCATTGGCATAAGCCAGACTCCCGCTGACGCTTTCCATGTATTGCCCCTCAACGGCCAAGTGACGGAGCAGCCCACCCAGGCAGAACAGCGTGTATGCCGGCACTTTCTCTTCTTCGTTAGCACCGGCCATTTCCACTAATTGGCCAATTGCCTCAATACCGCTCAGAATGGTCATACCCGCCGCCTTAGCGTGCACTTCGGCGGCAGAAGCCATCTGTACATGCTTCAGTTCGACAACGGGCGAGACGCCGAAGTCAGCGGGCAACTGTTGCAATAATTGTCCAAGCTCGTAAGGGGCGCGGTCGGGATTAGCAAAGTACGGATTTGGCGTGACAGCGTCCGGTTGCTCAGCCGTGGGAGCCGATACATCAGCGGCAATGGGCTTACTTACGCCATCGAAACCTTGTTCCCAAGCTCGCATCAACTCCACCAACAGCGGGCTATGTTCAAACGACAAGACGGCATCGGCGTAGCCAATCGCACGCCAGGCATCACGTGGGCGCATTGTCGGATCAAGCTCAGACCAACTTGCGGAATGCCGCCGGCCCATTGCTTGGGCCTCCTGGAGCGCATTAGCTTTTGCTGCTCCTGATTTGAGATTAGGGGTGCTGGCAGGGTCTGCCAGAGGTACGGACGTGCGGGAACGACTAGGCATGTGAGCCTCCTTGGGTATCGGTTACACCGCCCCTCGCTGTCAAACGGGGGGAGCGGCAAGTGGAAGGGTTGACAGACTGGCACCCAAAGAGACCAGCAGGCCCGAAGGCCTCCCAACCACCGCCGCTCATTGAAGGCGCACGAAGGCATGCACACACAAAAAAACCGCATGGCGCGGTCTGTGCGCTTTGAGTGTTCAGGCTGTCAAACCCGGTTCCTTTTTTTTCAGGAACAGTCGTAGGATAGTCCGAATGTCCAGTACTGGCAAGTGATACCTTCCGATGATCGGCGCGAGGCATTAGAAACCCTCCTTTTGAAGCAGGCAGAAACCACACCTCTTGTTGGGGCTATAGGCACGACGATTACAAGCCAACATGACTTTTTTGCGAAGAAGTTCGCTGGCCTTACGCTGTGCAGACGTCTGCACAGTTCGCGCAGCGATGTTTTTCCAACGTCCGGCCATAATCAGCCCCGCTCTATGCTCTGCGCACTCAGACCACGGGCGACAAGAAGCGCAGCGTGAATGTCCCGCAGGTGATCAGGAATTTCCTTTGCCACACTGCCCGATCTCGCAAACTGTAGTTGGTCCCAGAGTGATTTACAGTGGTCAAACCACATGTCTTTAGAATCAAAGCTTTTCCCGCTGGCAGGCACAAATACCTCGCCATTTTTCTGGAGTATTGCAAAGTCACCAGAGACTGCGCCATGCCATGTCAACGGAATTGGGACATCCGACCTACCGTCAAAGGCCAGCGCAATGATTTGCTCCTCACGTACCTGTAGAGGCTCACCTTTACATCCAGCCAATACACTCAAAATAGAAGTTCCAAGTAACGGCTGGATGTATGCTCTATTTTTTATCGCCCTAGACATTTACCCCTCCCTTTTTTGGAGGGAGGCAGCCCAATCGTCAACAGCCGATGCCTGCCATGCAACGGCACGTGCCCCCAACTTCAACGGCTGCGGGAAAGTGCCCGATTTAATACGACGATAAATTTCAGATTTTGACAGGCCCGTTTGGGCCGAGACCGAGGGCAGCCGGAGCAGCCGATTAGCAGTTTGATTAGATTGCATTGTGTCCTCATGGGAGTAATCGGGACGTTACGGGATGCAACGCCGACACAATGCACTTTGATTGGTGAAACGCAACTAACGATGGTTAGTTACGTAAAACGAAACCGACCGCCGTTAGTTGCGCTTGGATGTTTTTTCGTTGAGATACTCTGTGCGAATGTTTCTCGCGTATGTCGCAGAAACCTGAAACTTAATGCCTATTTGTCCAGCGATGTGCCTTTGGTTTATATTCACTCCGCTTTCTTCCTGCTTACGCAACCAAGCTTTTATCTTTGGGTTTTTCGACTGATCCTTCCTGGCTTCTACGGCTTTCTTGTTACGCTCACGAATCTTTCGGTCGATCTCCGCGAGCTGCAATTTAGCATCACGCAACCTTTTCTCTAGCTCTACCTTATCCAATGCACGCAGCTCTAGTAGCCTTTTCAGTACAGCCAGGTTAAACCGCTCCGAGGTAAGAAAACCTTCGGCAGCACTGTCATTTCCTTGATCGAGCAGTTCGTGCAAATGCGCAGCCGCATGCATCGCTGCATCAGACTTAGTTTCGTATTTGACGTCAGACCTCACCGCCAAATTGCGGCTATCGGCCGTCTCCGTCGATTCTTGATCCGCAGTCGCACGAATGGCTGCGCGCCGGTCCTCATAGGACGGCGGTTCATTTAAATTCATTGCGCCCCTTCAAGCGGCCCCTTCCGAAATGACCAAGCCAGCCGGTGAAGGTATCCGGTTTTCGAGTGGCCGCTCTAGGCTTGGTTACAAGATTCTAGCAGCAGAACAGATTCATTAGTGGGCCGTTCAGGAGCAAAAAGTAACAAAACCTGAGACGCTTTCGTGGACGATGAATAGCGGCCGTAATAAGACAAAATACAAAAGCTGCTGAATAGCTCCACCGCAAAGTAACGCAGCGAAAAAAGGCACCAGCCACCTGCCCCCCCACCAGCCGGCAGCGCACCGAGCAGCGGAATAATGCCCACCGCCAGCACCACCAGGCCATTGCACACTGAGCAACGGCACAACGGCCGTCAGCTGGGCCGGCGCAAGCGCATCGAGCAGCGACACCACGGCCTGGCCTTCGCCACCAGGCCACAGCGTACCGAGCGGCGGTACAACGGCTCCGGCCAGCTCCACCACGCGACAGCGCGCCGAGCGGCGGCATCGCAGCCCCGGCAAACTCCACCAGGCGGCAGCACACCGAGCAGCGGCATCACGGCCCTGGCCAGCTCCGCCGGGCAGCAGCGCGCCGAGCAGTGGCAGCACGGCCCAGGCCGCCACCAGGCGACAGCACACCGAGCAACGGCACAACGGCCGCCAGCTGGGCCGGCGCAAGCGCACCGAGCAGCGACACCACGGCCTGGCCTTCGCCACCAGGCCACAGCCTACCGAGCGGCGGAACAACGCCCCCGGCCATAATCACCAGGCAGCAGCACACCGAGCAGCGACATCACAGCCCCGGCCAGCTCCACCAGGCGGCAGCTCCCCGAGCAGCAGCATCACGGCCCAGGCCGCCACTAGGCAACAGCACACCGAGCAACGGCACAACGGCCGCTAGCTGGGCCGGCGCAAGCGCACCGAGCAGCGACGCCACGGCCTGGCTTTCGCCACCAGGCCACAGCGTACCGAGCGACGGAACAACGCAGCGGCATCACGGCCCTGACCAGCTCCGCCGGGCAGCAGCGCGCCGAGCAGCGAAATCACGGCCACGCAAACCCCCATCAGGTAGCAACGCATCGAGCAGCGGCACAACGGCCCCGGCCAGCTCTACCAGGCGGCAACACACCGAGCAGCGGCATCACAGCCCCGGCCAGCTCCACCAGGCGGCAACACACCGAGCAGCGGCATCACAGCCCCGGCCAGCTCCACCAGGCGGCAACACACCGAGCAGCGGCATCACAGCCCCGGCCAGCTCCACCAGGCGGCAGCACACCGAGCAGCGACACCACGGCCTGGCCATCACCACCAGGCCACAGCGTACCTAGCGGCGGAACAACGCAGCGGCATCACGGCCCTGGCCAGCTCCGCCGGGCTGCAGCGCGCCGAGCAGCGGCAGCACGGCCACGGACACCTCCACCAGGTAGCAACCCATCGAGCAGTGGCAGCACGGCCCAGGCCGCCACCAGGCGACAGCACACCGAGCAACGGCACAACGGCCGCCAGCTTGGCCGGTGCAAGCGCATCGAGCAGCGACACCACGGCCTGGCCTTCGCCACCAGGCCACAGCGTACCGAGCGGCGGTACAACGGCCCCGGCCAGCTCCACCAGGCGGCAGCACACCGAGCAGCGGCATCACAGCCCCGGCCAGCTCTACCAGGCGGCAACACACCGAGCAGCGGCATCGCAGCCCCGGCCAGCTCCACCAGGCGGCAACACACCGAGCAGCGGCATCACAGCCCCGGCCAGCTCTACCAGGCGGCAACACACCGAGCAGCGGCATCGCAGCCCCGGCCAGCTCCACCAGGCGGCAACACACCGAGCAGCGGCATCGCAGCCCCGGCCAGCTCCACCAGGCGGCAGCACACCGAGCAGCGGCATCACAGCCCCGGCCAGCTCCACCAGGCGGCAACACACCGAGCAGCGGCATCACAGCCCCGGCCAGCTCCACCAGGCGGCAACACACCGAGCAGCGGCATCACAGCCCCGGCCAGCGCC
>NZ_WNKW01000003.1:0-1931 GCF_009720775.1 Pseudoduganella danionis | reverse complement strand
CCGAGCAGCGGCATCACAGCCCCGGCCAGCTCCACCAGGCGGCAACACACCGAGCAGCGGCATCACAGCCCCGGCCAGCTCCACCAGGCGGCAACACACCGAGCAGCGGCATCACAGCCCCGGCCAGCGCCACCAGGCGGCAGCACACCGAGCAGCGACACCACGGCCTGGCCTTCGCCACCAGGCCACAGCGTACCGAGCGGCGGTACAACGGCTCCTGCCAGCTCCACCAGGCAGCAGCACACCGAGCAACGGCACAACGGCCGCCAGCTGGGCCGGCGCAAGCGCATCGAGCAGCGACACCACGGCCTGGCCTTCGCCACCAGGCAACAGAGTACCGAGCGGCGGTACAACGACTCCGGCCAGCTCCACCAGACAGCAGCACACCGAGCAACGGCATCACGGCCCAGGCTGCCACCAGGCGACAGCACACCAAGCAGCGACACCACGGCCTGGCCTTCGCCACCAGGCCATAGTGTACCGAGCGGCGGAACAACGCAGCGGCATCACGGCCCTGGCCAGCTCCGCCGGGCAGCAGCGCGCCGAGCAGCGGCACAACGGCCACGGAAACCTCCACCAGGTAGCAACGCATCGAGCAGCGGCATCACGGCCCAGGCCGCCACCAGACGACAGCACACCGAGCAACGGCACTACGGCCGCCAGCTGGGCCGGCGCAAGCGCATCGAGTAGCGACACCACGGCCTGGCCATCACCACCAGGCCACAGCGTACCGAGCGGCGGAACAACGCAGCGGCATCACGGCCCTGGCCAGCTCCGCCGGGCTGCAGCGCGCCGAGCAGCGGCACAACGGCCACGGCCAGCTCCACCAGGCGGCAGCACACCGAGCAGCGGCATCACGACCCAGGCCGCCAGCAGGCGACAGCACACCCAGCAACGGCACAACGGCCGCCAGCTGGGCCGGCGCAAGCGCACCGAGCAGCGGCACAATGGCCACGGCCAGCCCCACCAGGTAGCAACCCATCGAGCAGCGGCATCACAGCCCCGGCCAGCTCCACCAGGCGGCAGCACACCGAGCAGCGGCATCACAGCCCCGGCCAGCGCCACCAGGCAGCAGCACCCCAAGCAGCGGCATCACGGCCCAGGCCTCCATCAGGCGACAGCGCACCGAGCAGCGACACCACGGCCTTGCCTTCGCCACCAGGCCATAGCGTACCGAGCGGCGGAACAACGCAGCGGCATCACGGCCCTGGCCAGCTCCGCCGGGCAGCAGCGCGCCGAGCAGCGGAATCACGGCCACGGACACCTCCACCAGGCAGCAGCCCATCGAGCAGCGGTAGCACGGCCACGGCCAGCTCCACCAGGCAGCAACGCATCGAGCAGCGGCACAACGGCCACGGCCAGCTCCACCAGGCGGCAGCACACCGAGCAGCGACACCACGGCCTGGCCTTCGCCACCAGGCCAGAGCGTACCGAGCGGCGGAAACGCAGCGGCATCACGGCCCCGGCCAGCTCCGCCGGTCAGCAGCGCGCCGAGCAGCGGCACAACGGCCACGGACACCTCCACCAGGTAGCAGCCCATCGAGCAGCGGCACAACGGCCACGACCAGCTCCACCAGGCGGCAGCACACCGAGCAGCGACACCACGGCCTGGCCTTCGCTACCAGGCGACAGCGCGCCGAGCAGCGGCACAACGGCCACGGCCAGCTCCGCCAGGCGGCAGCACACCGAGCAGCGACACCACGGCCTGGCCTTCGCCACCAGGCCAGAGCGTACCGAGCGGCGGAAACGCAGCGGCATCACGGCCCCGGCCAGCTCCGCCGGTCAGCAGCGCGCCGAGCAGCGGAATCACGGCCACGGACACCTCCACCAGGCAGCAGCACACCGAGCAGCGGAATCACGGCCACGGACACCTTCACCAGGCAGCAGCACACCGAGCAGCGACACCACGGCCACGGCCAGCTCCACCAGGC
>NZ_WNKW01000039.1 GCF_009720775.1 Pseudoduganella danionis | reverse complement strand
TCAGGTGTGGAAGTGCAGTAATGCATTAAGCTAACTGATACTAATTGCCCGTACGGCTTGTCCCTATAACCTTAGCAGGATATAGGTAAGAAGACCGTTAAACGTTGTTGAGACAACTTCATTACCCCATTACTTACCAATTCCAGATTCTGAGCAGCGTTCATGAGAACGCGGCTCGTACAAGTCAAAGCTTGATGACCATAGCAAGTTGGTCCCACCCCTTCCCATCCCGAACAGGACCGTGAAACAACTCTGCGCCGATGATAGTGCTGCAACCAGTGTGAAAGTAGGTT
>NZ_WNKW01000038.1 GCF_009720775.1 Pseudoduganella danionis | reverse complement strand
CTACTGGCATCAGGAAGGCGCCGTCCACTGCGCGCTCTGGCGTAGGGATGTAGCTGTCCAGTGCTTCGGCCAGTTGCATGATAGCCTGTTCGCCCAGAGGACCGGTGTCGCCGTCCAGAGCCATACGTGCCGAACCTTTAACGATAGGCAGGTCGTCGCCTGGGAAGTCGTACTTCGACAGCAGCTCGCGCACTTCCATTTCAACCAGTTCCAGCAGTTCTGCGTCGTCAACCAGATCGCACTTGTTCAGGAACACGATGATGTATGGAACGCCAACCTGACGGGCCAGCAGGATGT
>NZ_WNKW01000037.1 GCF_009720775.1 Pseudoduganella danionis | reverse complement strand
CTACTTTCACACTGGTTGCAGCACTATCATCGGCGCAGAGTTGTTTCACGGTCCTGTTCGGGATGGGAAGGGGTGGGACCAACTTGCTATGGTCATCAAGCTTTGACTTGTACGAGCCGCGTTCACAAGAACGTTGCTCAGAATCTGGAATCGGTAAGTAATCAGCACTTGGTGCTGTGGGTAATGAAGTTGTCTCAACAACGTTTAACGGTCTTCTTACCTATATCCTGCTAAGGTTATAGGGACAAGCCGTACGGGCAATTAGTATCAGTTAGCTTAATGCATTACTGCACTTCCACACCTGA
>NZ_WNKW01000036.1 GCF_009720775.1 Pseudoduganella danionis | reverse complement strand
CATCCGCCATGTGCACTTATTCACTTGTCCCTATAACGTTAGCTCCTGCGACTAACAGGAAGCGTTTATAGGAATAAGAAGTACTACGTTAATGCGTTTGTTGATACATACAATCATTACCCATCGTTCCACGTTTTACCGTAAAACGATCAATAAAAATTTACTTACTTCTTCCAGATTGTTAAAGAACATACAGCACTTGATCTCTAAAAGATCAAATCTAAAGGTCTACCTTTACATTTGAGCTTTTGGTGGAGGATGACGGGATCGAACCGACGACCCCCTGCTTGCAAAGCAGGTGCTCTCCCAGCTGAGCTAATCCCCCTTTATGTCAGGTGTCAGACTTTAGTCTGATACCTCACTATAGGACTG
>NZ_WNKW01000035.1 GCF_009720775.1 Pseudoduganella danionis | reverse complement strand
CAAGCGCATCGAGCAGCGACACCACGGGCTGGCCTTCGCCACCAGGCCACAGCGTACCGAGCAGCGGAACAACGGCTCCGGCCAGCTCCACCACGCGACAGCGCGCCGAGCAGCGGCATCACAGCCCGGCCCGCTCCACCAGGCGGCAGAACACCGAGCAGCGGCAGCACGGCCCAGGCCGCCATCACCAGGCAGCAGCTCCCCGAGCAGCGACACCGCGCCCCTGGACACCACCAGGTAGCAGCCCATCGAGCAACGGCACAACGGCCACGGCCAGCTCCACCAGGCGGCAGCACACCGAGCAGCGACACCACGGCCTGGCCTTCGCCACCAGGCCACAGCGTACCGAGCGGCGGTACAACGCAGCGGCATCACGGCCCTGGCCAGCTCCGCCAGGTAGCTACGCATCGAGCAACGGCAT
>NZ_WNKW01000034.1 GCF_009720775.1 Pseudoduganella danionis | reverse complement strand
TGACCCCGGCCAGCATCGCAGCACTGGAAACGGCCGATCTGGCAGAAATCCGCACGGCGGCCATCGCGGCGCTGACGACGGCCCAGGTGGCCGGCATGAGCACCAACCAGATCAACACGCTGAGCACTGCCTTGCTGAGCACGCTGAGCAATGCTGCCGTGGGCGCGTTGACCACGGCCCAGATCGTTGCCCTGACCACCGCGCAACTGAGTGCACTGACCACGGGCCAGGTCTCGGCCCTGACGGCCGCCAGCGTCGGCGCGCTCGAAGTGGCTGACCTGTCCGGTCTGACCACGGCCAGTGTGGCGCTGTTGCGCAGCGCCCAGTTGTCGGCCCTGAGCACGGACCAACTGGCAGCACTGTCGACCAACCAGATGCTGGCGCTGACGGCCGCGGCATTCGGTGCACTGAATACGCGCCAGATCGGCGGCTTGACGACGGACCAGAG
>NZ_WNKW01000033.1 GCF_009720775.1 Pseudoduganella danionis | reverse complement strand
CGCGGTACCGTGGTAACCGGTCGTGTTGAGCGCGGTATCATCAAAGTCGGCGAAGAGATCGAAATCGTCGGTATCAAAGACACCGTGAAAACCACCTGCACCGGCGTGGAAATGTTCCGCAAACTGCTGGACCAAGGTCAAGCAGGCGACAACGTTGGTCTGCTGCTGCGCGGCACCAAGCGTGAAGACGTGGAACGTGGTCAAGTTCTGGCAAAACCAGGCTCGATCAAGCCACACAACCACTTCACCGGCGAGATCTACGTTCTGTCGAAAGATGAAGGCGGCCGTCACACCCCGTTCTTCAACAACTATCGTCCACAGTTCTACTTCCGTACCACCGACGTAACCGGTTCGATCGAGCTGCCAGCCGATAAAGAAATGGTTATGCCAGGCGACAACGTGTCGATCACCGTTAAGCTGATCAACCCGATCGCTATGGAAGAAGGTCTGCGCTTCGC
>NZ_WNKW01000032.1 GCF_009720775.1 Pseudoduganella danionis | reverse complement strand
ATTCGTGACTGGGGTGAAGTCGTAACAAGGTAGCCGTATCGGAAGGTGCGGCTGGATCACCTCCTTTCTAGAGTGGCACTGATCTTCGGATCGCCATCAAGCGTTCACACTTATCGACTGTAAATAAGAGAAGAACAGCATTTGGGGCTGTAGCTCAGCTGGTTAGAGCACCGTGTTGATAACGCGGGGGTCGTTGGTTCGAGTCCAACCAGCCCTACCAGTTTTACCCAATGGGGGATTAGCTCAGCTGGGAGAGCACCTGCTTTGCAAGCAGGGGGTCGTCGGTTCGATCCCGTCATCCTCCACCAAAAGTTCAAACGTAAGTCAGCCAGTCTGGTTGCGATTTAGGTTTGATCTTTTAGAGATCAAGTGCTGTATGTTCTTTAACAATCTGGAAGAAGTAAGTAAATTTTTATTGATCGTTTTACGGTAAAACGTAAGACGATGGGTAATGATTGTAT
>NZ_WNKW01000031.1 GCF_009720775.1 Pseudoduganella danionis | reverse complement strand
TGCGTTTGTTGATACATACAATCATTACCCATCGTCTTACGTTTTACCGTAAAACGATCAATAAAAATTTACTTACTTCTTCCAGATTGTTAAAGAACATACAGCACTTGATCTCTAAAAGATCAAATCTAAAGGTCTACCTTTACATTTGAACTTTTGGTGGAGGATGACGGGATCGAACCGACGACCCCCTGCTTGCAAAGCAGGTGCTCTCCCAGCTGAGCTAATCCCCCTTTTTGTTAGGTGTCAGACTTCAGTCTGATACCTCACTATAGGACTGGTAGGGCTGGTTGGACTCGAACCAACGACCCCCGCGTTATCAACACGGTGCTCTAACCAGCTGAGCTACAGCCCCAAATGCTGTTCTTCTTAATTACAGTCGATAAGTGTGAACGCTTGATGAGTCGTGCGACTCTAGAAAGGAGGTGATCCAGCCGCACCTTCCGATACGGCTACCTTGTTACGACTTCACCCCAGTCACGAATCCTACCGTGGTAAGCGCCCTCCTTACGGTTAAGCTACCTACTTCTGGTAAAAC
>NZ_WNKW01000030.1 GCF_009720775.1 Pseudoduganella danionis | reverse complement strand
ATCCGCCATGTGCACTTATTCACTTGTCCCTATAACGTTAGCTTCTGCGACTAACAGAAAGCGTTTATAGGAATAAGAAGTACTACGTTAATGCGTTTGTTGATACATACAATCATTACCCATCGTCTTACGTTTTACCGTAAAACGATCAATAAAAATTTACTTACTTCTTCCAGATTGTTAAAGAACATACAGCACTTGATCTCTAAAAGATCAAACCTAAATCGCAACCAAACTGGCTGACTTACGTTTGAACTTTTGGTGGAGGATGACGGGATCGAACCGACGACCCCCTGCTTGCAAAGCAGGTGCTCTCCCAGCTGAGCTAATCCCCCTGAGGTACTCGTTAGCCAAGGTGTCAGACTTTAGTCTGATACCTCATTTTTAAACTGGTAGGGCTGGTTGGACTCGAACCAACGACCCCCGCGTTATCAACACGGTGCTCTAACCAGCTGAGCTACAGCCCCAAATGCTGTTCTTTATTATTTACAGTCGATAAGTGTGAACGCTTAATGAGTCGTGCGACTCTAGAAAGGAGGTGATCCAGCCGCACCTTCCGATACGGCTACCTTGTTACGACTTCACCCCAGTCACGAATCCTACCGTGGTAAGCGCCCTCCTTGCGGTTAAGCTACCTACTTCTGGTAAAACCCGCTCCCATGGTGTGACGGGCGGTGTGTACAAGACCCGGGAACGTATTCACCGCGACATGCTGATCCGCGATTACTAGCGATTCCAACTTCATGCAGT
>NZ_WNKW01000002.1 GCF_009720775.1 Pseudoduganella danionis | reverse complement strand
TATTACTCACCCGTTCGCCACTCGCCACCAGAGCAAGCTCCGTGCTGCCGTTCGACTTGCATGTGTAAGGCATGCCGCCAGCGTTCAATCTGAGCCAGGATCAAACTCTTCAGTTTAATCTCTGTTTTTTGCCATTTCTGGCACCGTTATTTCTAACGGGTCGCTCACTCAAAATACTGACAGTTCGCTTCTTTTACAAAGCGTCCTATTTCATTTATTTCTTGTGAACATTTGATATTTTTTAAGTATCACGAAGACTAGCTTCGTGTGCACTTTCATCAAACGTCCACACTTATCGACTGTGAATTTTTAAAGAACTTTTCTTTGGCACTGCTTGCTGCGTTTCGACAAATCGTTTTGTTTGTCAGCAGCAGAGAAGCGAGAGTATGAAGCGTTTAAATCGTTTCGTCAACCCCTACTTTTCAACTCGTTTAACTCGGCGCTGCTTCTGAGCGACGCCTTGTTTTGCGAGGGGGCGAACTATAGCAAATAGTTGGCGGCTTAGGCAAGCCCTGCTTTTTATCGCGCTTTTCACCGTCCAATCCCGTTTTTATGCAGACTGTCGCATTCACTTGGCAAGTACAGGCTCGCCTCGTTACAGTTGTAACATCTGGCCCATTGCCATACAGACCGAATTCAGGAGTGCTTCGTTAATATGCTGCCCAATCCCAAAACCCAGGAAACACTCCGCGCCGCCGGTATTTGGCTGCACCGCTTTTTCGACACGGTGGCGACCTGGGTAACCCAGCTGTCCTGGTGGAAGTTCTTAGTCTTTGCCATCCTGATGCTGATTGCAGGCTCTATTCTGCAGGACGAATTATTCTCCTCCGGCCCAGATGAGGAAGTTGTTGTCCATAATGAAAAACGTCCGAAGCGGAAAAATGGCGACACCAACATCCTGATCGACGATAGCGGCATCCATTTCAACCCGCGCGGCAAAATTCGCAACAAGGATAGCGAAAGCAGTGCCCCGCCGGCATCCCCCACGCCACCACGCGAGCCTGCTGAACCAAGGGAGCCTGCTGAACCCGCTCCCGCCGCCGAGCCTGCGCCACCGGCCGAAGCTACCCCTCCCGGCCAGCGCGGCAAAGGCGGCAAATCGACCGCCTCGGTTCCTGCGCTGCCTACCCTACCGGGCGAAGAGGTGCATATCGACTTGCCACCACAAATTGGCGAGGAACTGTCGAATGCTATCGAAGAAGCTGTCGACGATGCGGCCGAGCAGAAGGTTACCCGCTACCATCGTCAGGCTTCGACCTGGTTCAAGAGTTTCGTCACCCTGCTGGTACTGGCACTGTTCGGCACCAAAGCGCTGATGGGCGGCAAGAAACGCGCCGAAGCAGAAACCCAGAACGCCAATGCGGCAGCGGAACGGGAATCCATGCAGCGCCAGCTCAGTGAAGCCAAAATGCAGATGATGCAGGCACAGGTAGAACCTCACTTCCTGTTCAATACGCTGGCCTCGGTTGAACACCTGATACAGACAGACCCGCCACGCGCCTCGGCCATGCAGCGCAGCCTGATCAAATACTTGCGCGCGGTGCTGCCCCAAATGCGCGATAACACCCTGATTACCAATCTGGGCCGCGAAGCGGACATGGTGCTGGCCTATCTGAACCTGCTGAAAATGCGCATGGAAGAGCGCCTGACCGTGGACTTCGACATCCCTGAAGGCTTGCGCACGGCCGCCTTCCCGCCCATGATGCTGCAGTCCATGGTAGAAAATGCGATCAAGCACGGCCTCGAAGCCAAGCCGGAAGGCGGCACGCTGAAAGTGCGCGCCGATGTGGCCCACAACAAGCTGCGCGTGATCGTCACGGATGATGGTCTCGGCTTCGGTGCCATACCTAGCGATGGCACGGGACTGGGCCTGATGACCATACGCGAACGCCTGAAGCTGCTGCACGGCGATCAGGGCCAGCTATTGATCGCGGCCAACAGCCCTAGCGGGGTGATCGCCACGATTGAGGTGCCCTACCAGCTAGCCCAGTCGTCCGATAAAAAACCCAATTGATTATTCACCCGATTCGTTGAATAATCGCTTAACTAAAAAACATCAAAGAGCACGTACACATGCCTACAGCAATTATTGCCGACGACGAGAGACTGATGCGCGACCAGCTGCGTATGCGGCTGGAACAGGTCTGGCCTGAACTGGAGATTATTGGCGAAGCCAAAAATGGCGATGAAGCCATCGAACTGGTCGATCAGCTCAAACCTGACTTTACCTTCCTTGATATCCGCATGCCGGGCAAAACCGGCATGGAAGCCGCCACGGCCATCGGCACCAAAAGCCACATCGTGTTCGTCACCGCCTACGATGCGTATGCCGTGGAAGCATTCGAGCGCGGTGCGGTGGACTATGTGCTGAAACCACCTGAGCCCGAGCGCCTGCAGATTACCGTTGATAGGCTGAAGACCCGCCTGTCCAAACCGGCTGCCGACGTCAATGCCAGCGTGACCGCCATGCTGTCGCAACTGGCAGAGAAGATCGCCGCCCCCAAGCCGGCCCACCTGCAATGGATACAGGCCAGCATCGGTCAGGATCTGCGCATGATTCCCGTAGAAGAAATCCTGTTCTTCCGCTCGGATGAGAAATACACCTGCGTCCAGACCGAACGCTACGAGGCGCTGATCCGCAAACCCGTGCGCGACCTGGCAGACGAGCTGGACCCTGCCCTGTTCTGGCAGATCCACCGTGCCACGCTGGTCAACGTCAACGCCATAGAGGGCGTCACGCGCGATATCCGTGGCCGCCATCTGGTCATGATCAAAGGCCGCCCCGAGCGCCTTGAAGTGAGCCGCAGCTTCCTGCATCTGTTCAAACAGATGTGATACTGCCGGCGACGCCTGCGGCAGCGCAAGCTGCCGTGCTTCGCTTGTTCTAGTGTAGAGCCATGCGGTGCAAGCCGCGACGGAGAATTCCATGGCTCGCCACCGTACCCTGTTATGGCTCACCACCGGCATAGCCTTCGCCATCGTCTGGCTACAGCGCAGCCGCCATACGCCCGCCAGCACCAACCCCACCTCCCAGCGCAGCCGCAGCATCATCCAGCATGCCAGCGACGCCATCATTTCCACTGACGAACATCAGCGCATCTTGCACGCCAATCCTGCTGCGGCTGCCATGTTCGACACCAGCGTACAAGCCATGGAAGGCGCGCCACTACAGCGTTACCTGCCACGTGGTCAGCGCCAGTACAGCGACAGCGGACAGGGCCGCTATTTCGGCGAGACCGGCATACGCCTGCGCATGAAGGGGCGCCGCGCCGGCGATTATCTGGTGACGGGACAGCGCGCGCACGGCCAGCTCTTTCCACTGGAAGGTTCGATTTCGGCACTGAACGAGAATAATCACAACATCTACACCATCATTCTGCGCGACATCACCGAACGCAAGCAGGTGCAGGAGCAGCTGGAGCAGTCCTACGCACAACTACGCCAATTGTCCGCTGCACTGCAGACCATACGCGAAGAGGAACGCAAATATATTGCACGGGAATTACATGATGACTTGGGCCAGTTGCTGGCCACCCTAAGGGGCGATCTGGCACTACTGAAGCGCGCCCAACCATTCGGACCCTCAGCGCGCAAGCTGCTGACGGGTATGGACACTCTGCTGATGTCGGCCATTACTTCACTACGCCGCATCGCCAGCAATCTGCGGCCACGCGCACTCGATGAAGGCGGACTGTACTACGCACTGGAGAGTCTGCGCCAGGACTTCGTCAATCGTTACAACATCCCGTGTCAGATGCAGGCCAGCGAAGAGGAATTGATACTGAATGATACCTACAGTACGGAGATTTTCCGCATCGTGCAGGAAGCGTTGACGAATATCTCGCGCCACGCAGAAGCCAGCAAAGTTTCACTGTCGCTGCAGCGCCAGCCGCCCGATTTAAAGATAGAGATACAAGATGATGGACGCGGCATCGCCGAGCAGGACATGGACAAGGCCATGACTTTCGGCCTGCTCGGGATGCGCGAACGCGTGCGTGCTTTACGGGGCGAGATCACCATTATCAAAGACGGCGGCACACGGATCACTATCCGCCTGCCGCTGCCGGATCAGGCTCCCGCCCCTGCCGCTTAGAACGAGTGGCGTACGCCGATGTTGAAGGCCTTGTTGCCCGAACCAGCTTCGTTGTTGTTGCCAACGGTATAGCCAGCGCCGTTCTTGTTCTTGATCTTGGCGTAAGCCACGTAGGTGCTGGTACGCTTCGACAGCGCGTACAGGTAACCCACAGCCCACTGGTCAGCATCTTGATTGAAGCTGGTCTTGTCGTTCTTACGGGTGTAAGAAGCCAGAACGGTACCGGCTGGTGCCACTGGAACCGACACACCGATCAGCAGATCGTTGCTGTCCAGACTAGCTTTAGGAGCAACAGCGTAACCGTAGGCATTAGCCACTGGCAGAGCAGCGCTGTTCACGCCTTTGTCTGCGCCGTAGGCGAAGTAGGCTTTAGCAACCTGGAAGTCGTAGTTGATGGCGAACAGGGTGTTGCGGCCGGTGTCCTGCAGCTTGGCTGGGGTGGAGCCTACAGCAGCGGTGTCGTTGTTACGGTTGTTGTACACCAGACGGGCATTCAGAGGACCTTGAGCGTAGTTCAGGCCCAGACCGAATTGACGGCCAGCGGTGGCGCTGCCAGCTTGCTCGCCCAGCGAGTACAGGGCTTCGGCGCTGAAGCCTTCCATCGTAGGCGTAACGTATACCAGAGCATTGCTGGTACGGGTGTTAGCGCCTGCGGTTGGGAACAGATTCTTGATGCTGCCAGCGTAGCCAGCGCCGAATGGGTCAGCAACCTGGCTCATGGCGTTGTACAGCATCGTGTATTGACGGCCGATGGTCAGGCAACCAGCTTCTTTGCTCTTCAGACCAACGTAGGACAGACGGTTGAACAGAGCGCTGTTGGTGTTGTCCAGTGCGCCGTCGTCCACTTTCAGACCGGTTTCCAGTTGGAAGATAGCCGACAGGCCACCACCCAGATCTTCGGTACCGCGGAAGCCCAGACGGGACTGGCCGCCGATGCCGCTGGTTACTTTGGTCACACTGCCGGCGGCGCCACCGCGCTCGCTCACCAGACCTGCATCGACCAGACCGTAGATCGTAACGTTCGATTGAGCTTGGGCTTGTGCGGCGAAGCCGCCGATGATCATTGCTGCCAGAGTCAGTTTTTTCACTTGAAAATCTCTTTGATGAGTTAATAGAAGGTAAAGCTTGTTTTGCATCTACGGGGCGAATCATGCCTACCAATTGCTTCAGGAATGTGACATGACCGGATTTGTTGCAAATCAACGTCATAAAAGAAAAAGCCGCTAAAAGCGGCTTTTTTCGATAATTCTCAAGGAAATCCGTGCATCTGCTATTTCAGTCGGCAGCTCAGCAGGTAGTAATATTCCAGCCGCTCGACACGGATCTGGCGCGCTGCCGTGGCAAAACGCTTACGCAGGGTGCTGTCGGTCAGGTAATTTTTCATAATCTCGTAACGCTGGCCGTCATCGGCCGTGAGGATCTGATAAGTATTGCCTTCGGCGTCGGTACGGGCGAACACCATGGAATTGCCGTCCACATAGGACTCGTCCAGCAGCACCAGCAGAATATCCTTGCCCAGTTTGGCACGCAGCGTCTTCAGGTATTTCTCCTGATCTTCGCGCTTCACGTGGCCCCACAGGCCGGCAGCGAACACGGCGGTGTACTTGCCTTCCAGCCCGTCCGGCAGATTAAACGCATCCATCACGCTGAAAGTGACCACATCTTCGTCCAGACCACGGGTTTCGGCCAGTTCTATCATTTCCGGTAGCAAATCGGTGGCATGCACGGATTCCGCCACTTCGGCGATCAGGTCAGTCCAGTAAGCCGTACCGCAGGCCAGCTCCAGCACTTTATGGCCCTGGAACAGCTCGGCGACCATTTCCTGCAGGTCGTCCAGATCATCGAAGCGCTCTTCCTGCGCATAGACCTGATCATAGTTGTCGGCGTTGACGGCATAGAATTGTGCCAACTGATTGGTAATCATGGGATGCTTTCTCTTTATAGTTCGTAGTGCTCTTTTTCACCGTTCATGGCCTGCTCGATCAGCTTACGGTTGAGCGTAGGCGCCAGCAATTCAATGAAGGTATATATATAGCTGCGCAGATACGCGCCCTGCTTGACCGCCACCCGCGACACATTCATGCCGAACAGATGGCCTACAGGGATGGCGCGCAGATTCTTGTCCCGTTCCGGGTCAAACGCCATACCGGCAATAATGCCTATGCCCATGCCCAGTTCCACATAGGTTTTAATGACATCAGCGTCTATGGCTTCCAGCAACACGTCCAGCTTCAGACCACGCAGGGAAAACGCATGGTCGATCTTGCTGCGGCCGGCGAAGGCGCTATCGTACGTGATGATGGGGAAAGCGGCAATTTCTTCCAGCGTTACTTGCTTGGATTTCAATAAAGGATGGTCAGGCGGCACCACCACCACGTGTTCCCATTGATAACATGGCAATGTGATCAAACCATTAATTTCCGCAATCGATTCGGTAGCAATGGCCAGATCAGCCTGATCGCGCTGTACCATCTCAGCAATCTGCTGGGGATTACCTTGCAATAAAGATAAGCGCACCTTGGGGAACTTCACCATGAAGGCCTGCACCACTTTCGGCAAGGTGTAGCGCGCCTGGGTGTGGGTGGTGGCGATGGTAAAACTGCCGCTGTCCTGTGCCGCGTACTCTTTACCTATGCGTTTCAGGCTATCGATTTCCTGCATAATCAGTTCTACCGACTCCAGCACCAGCCGGCCCGGCTCCGTCAGGCCGCGGATACGCTTGCCGTGACGGGTAAAAATATCCACGCCCAGCTCCTCTTCGAGCTCGATAATGGCCTTGGACACCCCCGGCTGCGAGGTAAACAGTGCCTTGGCAGCGTCGGTCAGGTTGTAATTCTGGCGTACAGCTTCGCGCACGAAACGCAATTGATGTAGGTTCATTGCAGGTTCTGGCCCATCTTAATTATTAAGTGTTCTAGCTTATACCCAATACGTATATAAGCAAATAAAGACTAAGTCGTATGGAATAAAGACGAAGTTTATTACTATTGCCGCTAGTTTGGGGATTCTAGCCAGCGACTATCTAGGAAGAATATGTATCAATACGACCAATATGACCATCTCATCGTCCGTGAACGCATTGCCCAGTACCGCGATCAGGTACGCCGCCGTCTCGCCGATGAGCTGACCGAAGCCGAATTCCTGCCGCTGCGCCTGCAAAACGGCCTGTACATGCAGCGTCACGCCTACATGCTGCGTATCGCCGTGCCTTACGGCCTGCTGGCATCGAAACAGATGCGCATGTTTGCCCATATTGCCCGCAAGTACGACCGCGGCTATGGCCACTTTACCACCCGCCAGAACATCCAGTTCAACTGGATGGAGCTGGAACAGACCCCGGACATCCTGAGCGAACTGGCTTCGGTGGAAATGCACGCCATCCAGACTTCGGGCAACTGCATCCGTAACACCACCTCCGACCCGTTCGCCGGTGTGGCCGCCGACGAGATCATCGATCCGCGTCCGTATGCGGAAGTGCTGCGCCAGTGGTCCACCTTCCACCCTGAGTTCATCGCGCTGCCGCGTAAATTCAAGGTTGCCATCAATGGTGCTGAAGAAGACCGCGCTGCGATTGCCGTGCACGACATCGGCCTGACCGTGGTGCGCAATGAAGCGGGCGAAATCGGCTTCAAGTTCATGGCCGGTGGCGGCATGGGCCGTACCCCTATTCTGGGTAGCGTAATCCGCGAATTCCTGCCATGGCAACACCTGCTGACCTACACGGAAGCCGTGATGCGCGTGTATAACCAGTACGGCCGCCGCGACAACAAGTACAAAGCCCGTATCAAGATACTGCTCAAAGCCATCGGCGTGGAAGAATTCACGCGTCAGGTGGAAGCCGAATGGGCCGACCTGAAAGATGGTCCAGAAACCCTGACGCAGGATGAAATGCAGCGCGTGATCGACTACTTCCAGCCGCATGCCTACAAGGCGCTGGACAACATCGACTATCTGGCACAGCACGCCGACAACAAGGCGTTTGCCAACTGGGTCAAGCGCAACGTCAAGGCACACAAGCAGGCTGGCTATGCCGCCGTGGTGCTGTCGCTGAAGAAGACCGGCGTGCCGCCGGGCGACGCGACCGCCGAACAGATGGACTTCATGGCCGATCTGGCCGACAAATACAGCTTCGGCGAACTGCGCGTCACGCACGAACAGAACATCGTACTGGCCGACGTCGAACAGTCGCAGTTGTACACGCTGTGGGAACAGGTCAAAGCCAAAGGTCTGGCCACGCCGAATATCGGCCTGCTGACCGACATGATCTGCTGCCCGGGCGGCGACTTCTGCTCGCTGGCCAATGCCAAGTCTATCCCGATTGCAGCGGCGATTGCCGAGCGCTTCGACAGCATCGACTTCCAGCACGACATCGGCGAAATCGAATTGAATATTTCGGGCTGCATCAACGCCTGCGGCCACCACCACGTGGGCGGTATCGGCGTACTGGGTGTGGATAAGGATGGCAGCGAATGGTATCAGGTCTCGATCGGCGGCGCGCAAGGTAACAACGCCGCCATCGGCAAGATCATCGGCCCATCGTTCTCGGCGCTGCAAATGCCGGAAGTAATCGGCCGCCTGCTGCAGGTGTATGTACGCGAGCGCGCCGAAGGCGAACCGTTTGCCGAATGCGCCCAGCGTCTGGGCATCGCCCCGTTCAAGGAATTTGTATACGCCACGCCGATCGTCGAACCCGGTCGTCTGGTAGGAGAGGATGAATATGCATGATGTAAAGACCCAGAACGCCGGCCAGATCATCAAAGGCCGTAGCGTCGTCGAAGATCAATGGCTGGTACTGCGCGGCCCGGAACTGCCGGAAGGCGTGAAGGCCGAGGCTGAAGACATCGCTGCCCTGGCCGTCCCTGCCGGTAAAGTCATCGTGCCGGTGGCAGTGTGGAACGCCCAGCGCGAAGCGCTGCTGGCACGGGCTGCAAATGGCGAAATCGGCGTCTGGTTCGCCAGCGACGAACGCCCGGAACCACTCAAGGACGATCTGGCCAAGTTCGCAGTCGTCGCAGTGGACTTCCCGAAATTCACCGATGGCCGCGGCTATTCGATCGCCTACAACCTGCGCACCCGCCTGGGCTGGACCGGCGAGCTGCGTGCGATTGGCGATGTGCTGCGCGACCAGCTGTTCTCGATGCAGCGCGTGGGCTTCGACGCCTATGCCGTACGCGCCGACCGCAACATCCACGATGCGCTGAAAGGCCTGTCCGATTTCTCGGAAACCTATCAGGCTTCGGTCGACCAGAAAGTACCGCTGTTCCGCCGCCACACCCGCAACGTGGGTGTCAATACTGGCGATGCCGGCTTCGGTATCTAAGGACACACCATGACTGACCTGAACCAGAAAATCGCCGACACCAGCGCCACGCTGGCGCGCATTGCGGCCGACTTCAGCCCCGCTGTTTTCGCCTCCAGTCTGGCCGCCGAAGACATGGTGCTGACGGACCTGATCCTGAAGGCCAAGCTGAACATCGGTATCTTCTCGCTCGAAACGGGCCGTCTGCACAAGGAAACGCTGGACATGCTGGATCGCGTCAAGCAGCACTACGACGGTTACGAGATTGCCCTGTACCGCCCGCAGGCAGAAGCAGTAGAAGGCTACGTGGCCCAGCATGGCCTGAACGCTTTCTACGACAGCGTGGAAATGCGCCGCGAATGCTGCCGCATCCGCAAGGTCGAGCCGCTCGGTCGTGCACTGGCCGGTAACAAGGCATGGGTCACGGGTCAGCGCCGCGCCCAGTCCACCACGCGCGCCGAACTGCATGTGCAGGAAGATGATCCGGCCCACGGCATGACCAAGTTCAATCCGCTGGCCGACTGGTCGGAACAGGACGTATGGGACTACCTGCGCAACAATGGCGTACCATATAACGCACTGCACGATCAGGGCTACCCGTCGATCGGCTGCGAACCTTGCACCCGCGCTGTCCAGCCGGGCGAAGATGTGCGCGCCGGCCGCTGGTGGTGGGAGAACCCCGACTCGAAAGAGTGCGGCCTGCACATGGTCGACGGCAAACTGATACGCATTAAATCCGTGGCGGCGTAAGCTCCAGCGCCACAGAAAACCCAGTACACACAAGAATAGGCAATCGTCATGAACGCTCTCGTTGAAAACCACGCCGCGCACGTCAATTCGCGCCACCTCGATGCTCTGGAATCGGAAGCGATCCATATCCTGCGCGAAGTCGCGGCCGAATGCAGCAACCCTGCCCTGCTGTTCTCGGGCGGTAAAGACTCGGTAGTGCTGCTGCGTCTGGCGGAAAAAGCTTTCCGTCCCGGTAAATTCCCGTTCCCGCTGGTGCACGTCGACACCGGCCACAACTTCCCTGAAGTGATCACCTTCCGCGACAAGCGCGTGGCCGAACTGGGCGAACGCCTGATCGTGGGTTCGGTGGAAGACTCGATCAAAAAAGGCACGGTACGTCTGCGTAACCCGCAAACCGATTCGCGCAATGCCGCGCAAGCCGTGACGCTGCTGGAAACCATCGCCGAACACGGCTTCGACGCCTGCATCGGCGGCGCGCGCCGCGACGAAGAAAAAGCCCGCGCCAAGGAACGCATCTTCTCGTTCCGCGACGAATTCGGCCAGTGGGATCCGAAATCGCAGCGTCCGGAACTGTGGGATCTGTATAACACCCGCGTCCATCCGGGCGAGAACATGCGCGTGTTCCCGATCTCGAACTGGACCGAACTCGATGTGTGGCAATACATCGCCCGCGAAAAACTGGAACTGCCGCCGATCTACTTCGCGCACGAACGTCAGGTGATTCCACGTAACGGCCTGCTGGTGCCGCTGACCGATCTGACCCCGCCACGCGAAGGCGAAACGGTGGAAACGCAGGTGGTACGCTTCCGTACCGTGGGCGATATCTCCTGCACCTGCCCGGTATCGTCCGATGCAGCAACGGTGGAGCAGATCATTGCCGAAACGGCCGTGACCCAGATTACCGAACGTGGCGCCACCCGTATGGACGACCAGACCTCCGAAGCCTCGATGGAAAAACGTAAAAAAGCAGGATACTTCTGATGAACGCACGCATAGAAACCCAAGCCGCAGACCAGACCGAAAAAGGCCTGCTGCGCTTCATTACCGCCGGTTCCGTCGATGACGGCAAATCCACCCTGATCGGCCGCCTGCTGTTCGACAGCAAAGGCATTTTCGCCGACCAGCTGGACGCCATGTCGCGCTCCAAGCACAAGCGCACGGTAGGCGACACGGTCGACCTGTCGCTGCTGACGGACGGACTGGAAGCCGAACGCGAACAGGGCATTACCATCGACGTGGCCTACCGCTACTTCGCAACCCCTAAGCGTAAGTTCATCATCGCCGATACGCCGGGCCACGAACAGTACACCCGCAATATGGTGACGGGTGCTTCCACCGCCGATGCCGTGATCATTCTGATCGACGTGTCGAAAGTGAAGCTGCGCGAAGATGGCGGTGTGGATCTGCTGATCCAGACCAAGCGCCACTCCACCATCGCTCACCTGCTGCAGATCGAGCACGTGATCGTGGCCGTCAACAAGATGGATCTGGTGAACTACGACCAGAGCATCTACGACCGCATCGTCAAAGCCTACGGCGAATTCGCTGCCACGCTGGGCCTGAAAGACATCACGCCGATTCCGCTGTCCGCCCTGACCGGCGACAACGTGGTGGACAAGAGCGAGAAGCTGGACTGGTATCAGGGCCCTACCCTGATCGAGCTGCTGGAATCGCTGTCGGTGTACGACGAATCGCACGCTGCGCCATTCCGCTTCCCGGTACAGCTGGTGGCACGCCACAACGGCCACGAAGCCAACGACTTCCGCGGCTACATGGGCCGTATCGAAGCCGGCAAGGTTTCGGTAGGCGACAAGCTGGTGGTGCAGCCTTCGGGCCAGAGCGCTACCGTGAAAGACATCCTCACGCTGGAGGGTTCGCACCAGTCGGCCGTGGTGGGTCAGTCCATCACCCTGCTGCTGAACGAATACCTCGACATCTCGCGCGGCGACATGCTGGCCGGCGCCGAACAGCCAGCCACCCTGCTCAAGCAGCTCAAAGCGGACGTCTGCTGGATGTCGGATGAAGCACTCGACCTGCGCCGCAAATACTGGATCAAGCACGGCACCAAACAGACTTCGGCCAAGATCACCACCATCGAGTCTCTGCTGGACATCAACACCCAGCAGCGTCACAGCGCAGAAGGCCTGAAGCTCAACGATATCGCCCGTATCGGCCTGACTGTGCAGCAGCCGCTGGCAGCCGACGCCTATGCCGATATCCGTGCTACCGGCGCCTTCATCCTGATCGATGAAGTCACCCACCAGACCGTGGCTGCGGGCATGATCCGTCTGGCCGACTAATTGGCAAACGTAGCACTCGTAGCAACCGCAGCAAACTAGGAGCACAGCATGTCAGCATTGGGAAAAGTCTATCTGATCGGCGCCGGTCCCGGCGCGCAGGATCTGATCACATTACGTGGCGCGCGCCTGCTGGCGCAAGCCGACGTGGTGCTGCACGACGCTCTGGTGACAGACGAAATGCTGGAGCTGTGCCCGCAAGCGGAGAAAATCCTGGTCGGCAAGCGCTGCGGCCAGCTCTCCACGGCGCAGCAGTTCATCAACAAGCAGATGATCGATAGCGCCAAGAAATTCCCGCTGGTGGTACGCCTCAAAGGCGGCGATCCGATGATGTTCGGCCGCGCCGATGAAGAGCTACGCGCGCTGGAAGAAGCTGGCATCGAAGTGGAAGTGGTGCCCGGCATTACTACCGCGCTGGCCGCCGCCGCCGCCACCAAACAGCCGCTGACCAAGCGCGGTGTGGCACGCAGCGTGGCCTTCTTCACCTCGTCCACGGCGCCGGAACACAGCGAGCACGAGGCCATCCCCGACACCGACACGCTGGTGCAGTACATGGGCGGGCGCGAAGCCATCGCCACGGCAAAACGCCTGCTGGGACAAGGGCGCCATCCCGAAACGCCAGTAGTGGTGATCGAGAACTGCAGCCGTCCCGACCAGCATATCCGCCGCCTCACCATCGCCGCGCTAGCGCAAGGACTGGGCGCTGCCCACGGCCCTGTGCTAGTGATGCTGGGCGACGCCATGCAGATGCGCGCCCACCAGTACGATGCCGATAGTGCCTTGACCACCGAAGCAAAACCTCAACAACGCCGCGCCTGATCCGTAATAGAATATCCATTGCTACCAACCGAGGTCACAATGGATTTTCTGCGCACGTCGTACGTCACTGCCCGCTACTCATTCGCCCTGCTCGCCACGAGCCTGCTGCCGCTGGCCGCTGCTGCTGCCATTCCCACCTACGATTTCAAGGTCGTGCGCAGCTATCCGCATGATCCGCAGGCGTTCACGGAAGGCTTGCTTTACCGCGACGGCTTCCTTTACGAGAGCACTGGCCTGAACGGCAAATCGTCGATCCGTAAAGTGAATCTGGAAACGGGTGCCATCCTGCAAAGCAAGGACATACCGCCGCAGTATTTCGGCGAAGGCCTGACCGTATGGGGCAATGCGCTGGTGGGGCTCACATGGCAGACCCAGACGGGCTTTGTATTCGATCTGGCGACCTTCGAAATGCGCAGCCAGTTCGTCTATCCGGGTGAAGGCTGGGGCCTGACCCAGAACGGCAAAGAACTGATCATGAGCGATGGCACGGCCACGCTGCGCTTCCTCGATCCCAAGACCTTCCTCGAAATACGGCGCGTGAAAGTGACGGCAGACGGCATCGCCGTCGATCAACTGAACGAACTGGAAGTGGTGGGCGACGAAATCTTCGCCAACATCTGGCATACCAGCACCATCGCCCGTATCGATCCGGCGACGGGCAAGATCATAGGCTGGATCGATCTGGCCAAGCTGTATCCCGCTGCCGGCAAAGGCCTGAATGGCGAAAACGTCCTGAATGGCATCGCCTACGATGCAGAAAAAAAACGCCTGTTCGTGACGGGCAAGCTGTGGCCCAAGCTGTACGAAATCAAACTGGTGCCACGCAAATAAAGCGGATTAGACAGGCAGCGACGCCACGCAGTAGTCCGACAGCGCATTGAGCACGGCCGCATTTTCTCCGGCAGCTTCCACCACCTTGATGGCCACTTGCGGAAAGCTGCTGCGCAGTTCTTCCACCATCACCGGCAAGTCACGCATCACATGACCGCCCTGCCCCAGAAATACGGGCACCACGGTCACCTGCGTGACGCCGCTGGCGGCCAGCTCGGCCACCAGTTCGGGCAGGCGCGGCGCCATCAATTCAAGAAACCCAAGACGCACTTGCACATCAGGCAAACGTGCCTGCGTCAGATCGCGCAGCTTTTCAAACGGTACAGCCCACGCTGCAGAGCGTGCGCCGTGGGCAAACAATACGAGTGCGCTGCTCATAAGCTGATTCCTTAATGTCGTTCCACCCACCACAGCGCCCACAGCGCCAGTAGCAGGAACAATATACTGGGCGCTATTGCCGTAATCACGGCCGGCCATGTGCTGAGCATGCCCAGATGGGAGAACAGCGTATTCACCAGCAGGAAGCTCACACCGATCATAATGCCGATGAAAATCTTCAGGCTCACGCCACCGGCACGCGTGTGCAAATAGCCGAATGGCAGGGCTAGCGCCATCAGCACGAAAATCGCCAGCGGGTCGAACAGCTTCTTCCAGAACGCGATCTTGAAGCGCTCCGTCTCCTGCTTGTTTTCCTGCAGGTGGCGCGTGTAGGCTGCCAGCTCAGAAGCCGACATACGATCCGGATCGGAGCCTGCCACCGCAAGGATGCGCGGCGTTACCTCGGACAGCAGATCCTTGGTCGCCAGCTTGCTGGTGCTGATCATGCTGGTATCCTGCGCGAAGTTGTTCTCCAGCGTGGCCACACTGCCTGGTTTCAGCAGCCCCGGATTGGTGAACAGGTTTTCCGTCACGTCCGTCATCTGCCACAGATTATTGCCCTTGAACGATGCAGTCGCCGCCAGCGTAATCGAACGCAGACGCAGTTCGTTATCGAACTCGTACAGCTTGACGCCGACCAGCGTACCATCCGGCTGCACCTTTTTCACATTGAAAAAACGCGAACCGATGACAGTGCCCTTCATGCCTTCCGATTTGACGATGTCCTTGGTCCACAGGCCGGAACGAAATTCCGAGGAAATCGCAGCGCCACGTGCCGTCAGCTTGATTTTCTCGGCGATAGGCGCGGTACGGGGCGTAATCACTTCACCGAACAGAAAAGTCACCAGCACCAGCACCAGCCCCACCTTGGCCAGCATCCATGCCACCATGCCGGTCGACATGCTGGACGCACGCATGATGGTGAATTCCGAAGTGGCGGCAAACTGCGCCATCGTGTAGATGGTGCCGATCAGCGCGGCCAGCGGCATCACTTCGTATACATGGCCCGGCAACTGCACCAGCACATACAGGAAGGCGTACTGGATCGCGTAACCGTTCTTGCCTACCGAAGGCAGTTCCCCCGTCAGGTCCATAAAGGCCTGCAGCGCGAGGAAGGCCACCAGCACAAAGGCAACGGCCTGCAGAATGGAGACCGCGAAATAGCGTTGCAGGATTTTCATTTGAGTTCGGCCTTCTTGTCAGCAGCGCGATTGCGCTTCAGAGCCGACAGCAAAGCCAGCGGATGATAACGGTGGTTCAGGTTGAGGCGCCAAGCAAACAGCGCAAACACCAACAGCAGAGCGATCAGGTGCAGCGGCCACCACGACATCACGAAGCTGGCCTTACCCTGTTTGACGCTGGCCTCGACCAGTTTGACCATATTGCTATAGCTGAAGAAGATCAAGAGCGCGATGATCAGGTTGGCCGAGCTGCCCGCGCGAGGATTGACGAAACCGAGCGGTATGGCCAGCAGTATCAGAATCAGGCAGGTCGCGGGCGAAGCGATGCGCCACAGTAGTTCGGCACGGGCGAAGTTGGAGTTATCCGCCAGCAGTTCCATGGTGGGCACAGCATTGATATTGCGTTCGGCATCCAGATCCTGGCTACGCGGCGTTACGCGCATGCTGTAGCTCTCAAATTCCATGGTCTGGAAATCGGACTGGCCTGGGGTACCCTGATAACGACGGCCATTCTTCAGCACCAGATAGCGCTCGCCTTTAGGACCGATATTGATCACCCCTTCGCGCGCCACCACCACTGCCGTACCATGTTCGTCGACCGTATTGACGAACACGTTCTGCACCACGGCCTTCTCACCGGCCACACCTTCGACGAAGAAAATCCGGTTGGCGGAAGCCGATTCCTTGAACTGGCCGGGCGAGACTTTCTGCAGATCCTCGCGCTTTTCGAAGCGGTCGACATATTCCGAGCTTTTCAGCTGCGCCCACGGCGTCGCAACAAAGCTCAGGCCAGCCGTTAGCAGCACCAGCGGCAGGCCGAAACTCAGCACCGGCGGGATCCAGCGGGTCAGGCTCAGGCCAGAGGCGAACCACACCACCATTTCCGAATCGCGGTAAGTGCGGGTGACCACCATCAGCACAGAAATAAAGCTGGTGAGGATGACGATAGTTGGCAGATAATTCAAGGCGGCGAACGCGATCAGCGCGATCACGTCGCCAGATGCGACCTTGCCGCCGGCAGCCTTACCAAGGACGCCGATCAGGGTCCACGTCACGCTGATACTGAACAGCACCGTGAAGGTGGCCCCGGCTGCACTGGCCATTTCACGACGTAAGGCGCGTTGAAAGATCATTCGAAGTTTATAATTCGGCAGTTAAGGGCTCATCACAGAGCCACAGTTTAAATAACAGCCTGTATAACGGGCTGGCAATTCGTACACGACACGGAGAATCAAATGGACTTTAGCATAAAAGCATTCGACACAAAAAACACCATCGCTACGGCCAAAGCCGGCGTTGTGGCCGTCGCAGTCTTCGAAAACAAGAAGCTGTCGCAAGCGGCCAAGGCACTCGATGCTTCGGGCGAAATCAGCGCTGCGCTGAAGTCTGGCGACATCTCCGGCAAAGCCGGCAGCACCCTGCTGCTGCGCGGCGTTAAAGGCGCCAGCGCCGAGCGCGTACTGCTGGTAGGTCTGGGCAGCGAAGACAGCATCAGCGAAAAGAGCTTTGCCAGCGGCGTGGCCGCTGCACTCAAGGTGTTTGCTACCCTGGGCGCAAGCGACGCTATTATCGCATTGCCGATGTCGGAAGTGAAAGAGCGCGACGTTAACTGGGCAATCCGCTGCGTAGTGCAGACTGCCCACGAAGGCGTGTTCCGCACCGACGGCCAGAAGAGCAAGAAAGACCCTGCACCAGCCGGCGTGAAGAAAATCGCTCTGGCCGTGGCCAGCACCGCCGCCACCAAGCTGGCACTGGCTCAGGCCATCGCGATTGCCAACGGCATGGACCTGACCAAGGAACTGGCCAACCTGTCGGCCAACGTCTGCACCCCGACCTATCTGGCCAATACTGCCAAAAAACTGGGCAAGGATTACAAGTTCGACGTTGAAGTGCTGGACCGCAAACAACTGGAAGCCCTGAAAATGAACAGCTTCCTGTCGGTCACCAACGGCAGCGAACAGCCACCGAAGTTCATCATCCTGAAACACATGGGCGGCAAAGCCAAAGACGCGCCAGTGGTGCTGGTCGGTAAAGGCATTACCTTCGACACGGGCGGCATTTCGCTCAAAGCCGGCCCCGGCATGGACGAGATGAAGTTCGACATGGGCGGCGCCGCATCGGTACTGGGCACCTTCCGCGCCATCGGCGAAATGAATCTGAAGCTGAACGTGATCGGCGTGATCGCGGCTTGCGAAAACATGCCATCGGGCCGCGCCACCAAGCCAGGCGACATCGTCACCTCGATGAACGGTCTGACCATCGAAATCCTGAACACAGATGCGGAAGGCCGTCTGGTCCTGTGCGATGCGCTGACCTATTCGGAGCGCTTCAACCCGGCCGCCGTGGTCGATATCGCCACCCTGACGGGCGCCTGCATCATCGCGCTGGGCCACCATAAGAGCGGCCTGTTCACGCGTGACGACGAAGCCCACAACAAGCTGGCCGACGAGCTGCTGGCCGCCGGTAAAGCTGCCAGCGACACCGCATGGCGCCTGCCTATCGGCGAAGAGTACAACGAACAACTGAAGTCCAACTTCGCCGATCTGGCCAACATCGGCACGCCGGGCGGCGCATCCTGCACGGCTGCAGCCTTCCTGGAAAACTTCACCCGCAAGTACACCTGGGCCCACCTGGACATCGCCGGCACGGCATGGAAATCGGGCGGCGCCAAGGGTGCTACCGGCCGTCCGGTACCGCTGCTGACCAACTTCCTGATCAACCGCACCTGATCCGGTTAGCCCATGCAAAAGGCCCGCAGTGCGGGCCTTTTTTTATGCCGGGCGGCGCTGCTGCCGCAGCCAGGCTTCAGTACAGCGTCACGCCAGCCGCCGGTGCGGGCGCCATATCGCGCTCGGTAGCAGGCCGCATCAGCACCGTCAGCGTGGCCGGATATTCGTAGCCGGCACCCGTGTTCTTGTCGACGAAGTAGCCCACGCCTGCTGTCAGCACCAGATTGCCCCACAGGCTGCTATTCACCTTGGAATCAACTTTCTCGTAAGCCCAGCCAGTGCCATCCTGCTTGCAGTCGATACGCAGCGGGCTGGCGCTCTTGCGCAGGCTGATGCGGGCCGGCGTCGTCACGAACCATTTGCCCACATCGTTGGACAGCACACAGCCAACACCAGCGATCTGGCGGTGATTGAGCACCGTCTGCACCAGCACGGACTGCTCGGTGTTTTCCGTCAGCGTCGCGCAGGCACTCAGCGCCAGCAGTGCGGCCATACCGGCAGTAACAGGGAATAAGCGATAGAACATGGTCGACCCAGAGTATCTTCGGTCACACCAGTGTAGCAGCGGGGAGGAAAAGCAAAGGCTCAATCAAGCGGTGTAAAGCGTGGTACTTTCACGCCATCGACCTCGACGAGTTCGAAGAAAACATCTTTGGGGCGGGTCCAGACGGTGCCGTTCGCGGCGCGATACACGATGACTGGACGGAGATCAGCTTCCTGGGTGGCCTCACACACGAGTTCGTAGAGGCCACCTTTGTAATGCCTGTAGCGTTGCGCCATCAGGCGTTGTGATGCACGCGATCCGCCGTTTTGGCCGGTTGCTCGGCCACGGTTTCCTGCTTCTGTTTCAGACTCTGCACCACTTTCAGGATATCGTCCAGACCACCGG
The DNA here is from genome assembly GCF_009720775.1 of Pseudoduganella danionis. Classification (GTDB taxonomy): domain Bacteria; phylum Pseudomonadota; class Gammaproteobacteria; order Burkholderiales; family Burkholderiaceae_D; genus Rugamonas; species Rugamonas danionis. The sequence continues at coordinate 732,912 of NZ_WNKW01000002.1, read as the reverse complement.
CACCGCCGAGCGACGAGAACGCGTCCAGTACTTCGTTGAGCACCTGATTACGCACCGCCGCATCGTTCTGTGCAATGGCCGGAGCGCGCTGTACTGCCTGTTTGGCTTTTTCCTGAGCTTCGGCTTCCTTCTGGGCAGCCGTTTTACGACCGCCGGGAGCTTTGCCGTGGGCCAGCGCTGCCTGCCAGATCACCCAGCGGCGCTGGGTCTCAAAGACCAGGTATTCATCAGGTTTATCTTCGCGACGTCGGACGATGTGACCGTCTTTCTGTGCCCATGCTTCAAATGCAGCTCGCATTTTTCATCCTTTGCAAATGCGCTACGCGCAATTCACTATTAAAACCACAAGTAATTTCCATATAGTACCATTTATTATTATTTTACAACATAAAAATATGTGTGGTACTTGTTATTTTTTATTGCCGCCGAGAAAAACTAGTTCTCTGATGAATTTGCAATAGTATATTTCTTTTTTGCTTACTATGTCTGTATTTTCCGTTCAATTTTGACAACGGCGAGACATTTTCAGAAATTTTTTTTCATTTTTCGGCGATTTGCTGCATTTTAGCCTCGCCCTCGTTCCGCACAAAGTCCTTTTCGATGTTTTTTTACAAAAATGATTAACTATGCAACAACAACCTGCCTGCGGCAGATGCGGTAAGATGCGCGGCATGAATTCAACCGCCCCAACGGCAACGCAAGAAAGAACACAACAATGAAATTGGCCACCTGGAACGTCAACTCTCTCAACGTCCGCCTGCCCCATGTACTGAAATGGCTGGAGGAAAATCCCATCGACGTGCTGTGTATTCAGGAAACGAAGATGACGGATGATAAGTTCCCGCAAGCCGCGATCGAAGCGGCCGGCTATCACGTCGTCTACAGCGGCCAGAAAACTTATAACGGTGTCGCCATCATTTCCAAGTCGCCCATCGCCGATGTGGTCAAGAACAATCCGCTGTATGAAGATGCCCAGCAACGTATCATCGCCGCTACGATAGATGGCGTACGGGTGGTGTGTGCCTATGTGCCTAACGGCCAGAGTATCGATTCCGACAAATACCAGTACAAGCTGGGCTGGCTGGCCGCCTTCCATGACTGGATCAAGGCCGAAGCAGCGCAGTATCCGCAACTGGCCGTGGTAGGCGATTACAACATTGCGCCGGAAGACCGCGATGTGCACGATCCGGCCGCGTGGGAAGGACAGGTACTGGTGTCGGTGCCGGAGCGCGCAGCGCTGCAGCGCCTGCTCGACATCGGTCTGGCCGATGCCTACCGCCTGTTTGAACAGGCGGAAAAATCGTTTAGCTGGTGGGATTATCGTGCGCTGGGTTTCCGTCTCAACAAAGGGCTGCGCATCGACCACATACTGCTCTCGCCGGCGCTGGTACAACGCTGCAGCGCCTGCATAATCGACCGCGTGCCGCGCAAATGGGAGCAGCCTTCCGACCACGCGCCCGTGGTGGCCACGCTCGACGAATAGACACCACCTGACAGCCTGCCGGCGCCTGCTCAGGCGCGCGGCAGCAGCAACTGGGCCGTCGCATGCGGCACCGGCTGCGAGAACAGATAACCTTGCGCATACTGGCAGCCGCTACGCTGCAGCAAGGCATACTGCCCTTCCGTCTCCACCCCTTCCGCCACCACCGATAGCTGCAGGCTGTCCGACAGCGCAATAATCGCTTCGACGATGGCGCGGTCTTCCGCGCTCGCCTCCAGATCCTTGACGAAGGCCCGGTCGATCTTCAGCTTCTTCACAGGGAAGCGCTTGAGATAGGCCAGACTCGAATAACCAGTGCCGAAATCATCGATGGAAAGGCGGATACCCAGCTTGTCGATCTGCCCCAGCACATCCAGCGTCTGCTCGCCGTGCTGCATCAGTGCCGTTTCCGTGATCTCGAATTCGATCATCTGCGGGTCCATGCCCGTATCGGACAGTATGGTACGGATGGCGTCCATCAGACCACGGTGCATGAACTGGCGCGGCGACAGATTCACCGCCAGCGGCACCGGCAGCATGCCGGCCGCGCGCCATGCCATGCTCTGGGTGCAGGCCTGTCTGAGCACCCACTCGCCCACAGCCACGATCTGGCCATTCTCTTCCAGGATAGGGATGAAATGGTCGGGCTGTATCAGCTCGCCCTTGTGGCGCCAGCGCAGCAGCACTTCCATGCTGTGCAGGCGGCGCGTACCGATGTCCATGATGGGCTGATAGTACAGCTCGAATTCATCCAGCGCCAGCGCGCCGCGCAAGCTCGACTCCAGCTCGAAGTGGCGTGCGGCCGTCTGATTCATGGCCTCTTTGAAGTACTGGTAATTATTCCGGCCGCTGGCTTTGGCGTGGTACATCGCCGCATCGGCGTGGCGCATCAGCGTCTCCACATCGCCGCCATCATCAGGGAATACGGAGATGCCGATCGACGGGGTGATATGCAGATTGCGCCCTTCCAGCGGGAAGGACTCGGACAGCGCTTCGATAATCTTCTGCGCCACATTGCTGGCTTCTTCGGACGAGCGTATGCCCGGCACCAGCACCACGAATTCATCGCCGCCCAGGCGGGCCACAGTATCGCTGGCGCGCACCGCGCGGCACAGGCGGCTGGCCACTTCCTTGAGCAACTGGTCGCCTGTCAGGTGGCCCAGCGTATCGTTGATGGTCTTGAAGCGGTCCAGATCGATGAACATCACGGCCAACAGGCGTTCCGAGCGCAGCGCCGCCAGCATCGCACGGTCCAGCCTATCGGCCAGCAGCGAGCGGTTGGGCAGGCCGGTCAGGCTATCGTGATAGGCCATGTGATGCACGCGCGCTTCGGCCTGCCGGCGCTCCACGATTTCAGCCTGCAGCTGGGCATTGGCGCCCGCCAGTTCGGCCGTACGTTCCTGCACGCGCAGTTCCAGCTCATCGCGCGCGCGGCGCACAGCATCGGCCGCCTCGTGGCGTTCCGTCACATCGTCCACCAGCCAGACGGAGCGCCCGCGCGGCTGCGACAGGTCGAACGGCCGACCCGATAGGCGGCCCCAGAACAGCGAGCCATCGCGCCGCACCAGCCGGTATTCGGAGGCGTGCACCCGGCCCGCCTCGAAATCGCGCGCGGTGGCCGCACGGGCCCTGTCCCACTCCTCCAGATCGGGATAGAAGGACTGCACGCTGAGCGCCTGCATCTCGCCCGGCGCGTAGCCGAACAGCTCTTCCATCTTGGCGTTGCAGCGCACGTTGCGGCCCTGCTCTATCATCGAGATGCCCATCACGGCACTATCGAGGATGGCCTGATTCTCCAGCAGCGCATTGCGCAGCGATTCTTCCGCGCGCTTCTGTTCGGTGCGGTCTTCGATCACCCAGATGGTGCCCTGAGTCGGATCTTCAGGATTGATGACATAGCCGATTAGCTGCGCCCACATGCGTGTGTCATCAGCGCGCCGCATTTCGATCTCGGTCTGGAACGGTTTGCCCACCGACAGGAAGGGATAGGCTTTAGCGCCCAGCGCTTCGTAGTCGGCACGGGACGGATAGAGCGCCATGCCGGGCAGGCCTAGCGCCGCATCGCCTTCGTAGCGGAACATCTCGGCAAAGCCGCGATTGTAGCGCGTGACCACGCGGTTCTTGGTGAACAGAATGCTCATCGACGCATTGGTCATGATGGCTTCGACTTCCATCTGCATCTGGCGCGATACCGTCACGTCTTCCAGAATCCAGATGGTGCCGCCTTCATGGTGGCTCGCATCGACGGCTTTGGCACGCACGCGGCACCAGAACAGACTGCCATCTTTGCGCTTGAATTCATACTCGGCGAGTTCAAACGGCAGCCCTTTGCCCAGCAGCGGCGCCGCTTCGCGCCGGAACGCCCGGTACAATTCATAGGACGGAAACACGGCCGAAGAAGGCTGGCCTATCATTTCGTTGACATCGTAGCCGAACATCTGTGCCATGCGCGGATTGCAGCTAACTACCGTATGCGATTTACTGAACAGGATACCGATCGACGCATTATCAAGAATCGCCTTCTGTTCCAGCAGTAGCTGGCGCGTGCCTTCTTCATGCTGACGCTGGGCGCTGCGGTCATCGAAGATCCAGATGGTGTCCTGCTGCGAGCGGCCCGGATTGATCACGTAGCCAAACGCGTGGGCCCAGAAAGTCGAGCCATCCTGCCGGCGCATTTCCATTTCGGCCTGATAGGGCTTGCCGCTGGCCAGCAGTGGCAAGGCTTGGGCCATCACGGCATCGAACATCGCACCGGACGGGTACAGCGTGGACGTCAGGCGCCCCACCCCGCTATCGACACTGAAGCCGAAGAATTCGGCAAACCGGTCGTTATAGCGCAGGATGCGGTGATCGCGCTGGAACACGATGGCCAGCGGCGCATTGTCCATAATGGCCTGCATCTCCAGCAGCGCACGGCGCAGCTTTTCCTCGTCGATGCGGTGCTCGTTGATGTCTTCGACGATCCAGATGGTGCCATCGGCCGTATGGCTAGGATCGATCGCCCGCCCATACAGACGGGCCCAGAACAGCGTGCCATCCTTGCGCCGCAACTGCGCTTCGCGTTTGAACGACAAGCCCTGTACCAGCAGCGGACCAGCCGCCCGCCCCAGTTCGATAAACTCCGCTTCGGACGGGAAGACTTGATTGGTAGATCCGCCTTCGAGTTCCTGCCGGCTATAGCCCAGCATCTCGGCACAGCGGATATTGCATTCCTGTACGGTGGCATCTTTGGTGAACAATATCCCGACCGCGGCATTTTCCAGTATGGCCTGCTGCTCGAGCAGCGTCTTGCGCAGCGCGCGCTGGTCGCGCTCCAGCTCGGTAATATCATGGAATACGATGGTGGCGCCACGCACGCCAGCGCTGGCCGGCAGCGGCTTGCTGCTGGCCTGTACGGACAGATAGCGCCCGTCGGCACAAGTCAGGCAACTGTCCCAGCGCTGATAGTCCTCGACTGCCGTCTGCATGGCGGCCAGGCTGGCAGCGCGCACATGGCGCGCAAACAGGTCGCCCGCATTGCGCCCGGCCGGATCCGTACCCAACAAGGCCACCAGTTCCGGATTGGCAGCAAGCAGCGTGCCGTCCACGTCGTAAGCGCAGGCGGGAACGCCTACCAGCGCGAGGGCCTCGGCAATAAATTCGGAATAGCTTGCAACGTAAGTCATGAAAACCTGTGGCATCTGATCGGCGATGCCACCTCGCCCATTACCACTTGGCAGCATAGTTGGCAGATGATAAACCACAAACTCGGACTACGCCAACGCGGCGCCCGAGCAAAGCTCCTAAAAACGACAATGCCCGGCGAACCGGGCATTGCGTTTCAAGCATTATTTATTTTCGGCTAATTCAGTCACTTGATATAGCTAAGTTTCGCATTGAAAGTTAGCGCATCGCTGTGGCGCTTAGCCGGCTACCATCAGTGACCGCTGGCAGCATCAGCACCGATACCGGTTTCCGAACGCATTTCCTGCGCTTCGTAACCAGCACGGTCTTCTGCCGCACGCTTGCTCTTGTCGGTGATCGAGAACAGCCAGATACCAACGAAGCCTACCGTCATCGAGAAGATGGCTGGCGAAGCGTAGGGGAAGATTTCCTTGGCATTGCCCAGTACGTCCACCCACACCGATTTCGACAGTATGGTCAGGCCCACTGCAGTGATCAGGCCCATGAAGCCGCCGATGGTAGCGCCACGGGTGGTGCAGTCTTTCCACAGCACCGACATGAACAGCACAGGGAAGTTAGCCGAAGCAGCAATTGCGAAGGCCAGCGACACCATGAAGGCGATGTTCTGCTTCTCGAAGGCGATACCGAGTGCCACAGCAACGATACCCAGAGCGATGGTGGTGATACGCGACACTTTCAGTTCGCTGGCACCGGAGGCTTTGCCCTTCTTGATCACGGTAGCGTACAGGTCGTGCGACACAGCGGAAGCGCCCGACAGGGTCAGACCGGCAACCACGGCCAGAATGGTCGCAAATGCCACAGCCGAGATGAAGCCCAGGAACACGTCGCCGCCCACAGCCTTGGCCAGGTGGATAGCTGCCATGTTGTTACCGCCCAGCAGTTTGCCGGCACCGTCCTTGAATTCAGGGTTGGTGCTGACCAGCACGATTGCGCCGAAGCCGATGATGAAGGTCAGGATGTAGAAGTAGCCGATCCAGGTGGTGGCCCAGAACACGGATTTACGTGCTTCTTTTGCGCTAGGTACGGTGAAGAAGCGCATCAGGATGTGTGGCAGGCCGGCGGTACCGAACATCAGTGCCATACCGAACGAGATTGCCGAGATTGGGTCCTTGATGAAAGTACCTGGGCCCATGATGGCTTCTTTTTTGCTGTGCACTTCTACAGCTTTCGAGAACAGTGCTTCAGGGCTGAAGCCGAATTGTGCCATCACCACGAAGGCCATGAAGGACGCGCCACCCAGCAGCATCACTGCTTTGATGATCTGCACCCAGGTAGTTGCCGTCATACCGCCAAACAGCACGTAGATCATCATCAGCGTACCAACCAGCACCACGGCGATCCAGTAGTCCAGACCGAACAGCAGTTTGATCAACTGACCTGCACCCACCATCTGGGCGATCAGGTAGAAGGCCACCACCACCAGCGTACCGGAAGCGGAGAACACGCGGATCGGGGTCTGCTTGAAGCGATAAGCCGCTACGTCAGCAAAGGTGAAACGGCCCAGATTACGCAGACGCTCAGCCATCAGGAAGGTGATGATAGGCCAGCCGACCAGGAAGCCGATCGCGTAGATCAGACCGTCGTAACCGTTCAGGAATACGGAAGCGGAAATACCCAGGAAGGACGCGGCCGACATATAGTCGCCGGCGATCGCCAGACCGTTCTGGAAACCGGTGATACCGCCACCGGCGGTGTAGAAGTCAGCGGCCGATTTGGTTTTGGCGGCAGCCCATTTGGTCACGAACAGGGTGAACACCACGAACACGCCGAACATTATGATCGCGGTCCAGTTGGTGGCCTGTTTGGCGGCCTGGCCCAGATCGCCGCCAGCAGCCAGAGCAACACCGGAGGCACCGAGCAGCCCGACGGCTGCCATCAGAGAGAGAAACTTACGTGCGTTCATGCTTTCACCTTTGCTTTGATGGCTTCAGTCAGTTCGTCGAATTCGCTGTTGGCGCGACGTACATAGATGCCGGTGATGACTACGGTGAACAGAATGACGAACAGACCGAGAGGCATACCCCAGGTCATGACGCCGGCACCGAGCTTGGATGCCATGAACTCTTTATTGAAAGCGATCAGCAGGATGTAGCCGTAGTAGACCACCAGCATGGCCAGCGTCAGCCACCAGCCGTAGCCCGAACGGACTTTGACCAACTTGTGATAGTTGGGATCACTTTTTATTTTCTGAACGAGATGATCTTGCATTTTATGTCTCCTATTTTAGGTACAGGTACTCTTTTTTTATTCGAGCTTGAGGCAAGATTAAAGGGGCTGGCTTACCAGCCCCTTACGGCAAAATTAATTTTTGAGGCCGTTTTGCACTGCGTTCTGGATCTGTTGTAAAGATGCAGGATCTTCGATGGCGGTCAGGTCGCCCGGGCTGCGGCCCTCGCAAATCGCCTGTATCGAACGGCGCAGCAGCTTGCCGGAACGGGTCTTCGGCAGTTGCGGCACGAAGAAGACGCGTGCTGGCCGCGCCACCGCACCGAGCTGACGATCGACCACGGCGAAGATTTCCTTCTCCTGCGCCGCACGCTGCTCGTCGCTGCTGACTTCGGCGGCGTTCTTGGCGATCACGAACGCTACCGCCACCTGCCCTTTCAGCTTGTCCTCTACCCCGACCACGGCCACTTCCGACACATTCGGGTGGCTGGTAATCGATTCTTCGATTTCACGCGTACCCAGGCGGTGGCCGGCCACGTTGATCACGTCGTCGGTACGGCCAAGGATGAAGTAATAGCCGTCCGCGTCGCGCAAGCCCCAGTCGAAGGTGGAGTACACCTGCCGGTCGGTGAAGGTGGACCAGTAAGTGTCAACGAAGCGCTGGTCGTCGCCATACACGGTCTGCATGCAGCCCGGCGGCAGCGGCCCTTCGATGACCACTACGCCTTTTTCGTTGGCGCCGCATTCCTCGCCGGTCGATTCATTAAGCAGTTTGACCTTGTAGCCGTACATCGGCACACCGGGGCTGCCCAGACGCGTCGGCAAGTCTTCGATGCCCTTGGCGATAGACAGAATCGGCCAGCCCGTTTCGGTCTGCCAGTAGTTGTCGATGATGGGCACATGGAGTTCGTCGTAAATCCACTGCGAGGTGGTTTCATCGAGCGGCTCGCCCGCCAAATACAGTGCGCGCAGCGACGTCAGATTGTACTTGCGCATATATTCGGGTGGCTGCTTGCGCAGCACGCGGATTGCCGTCGGCGCCGAGAACATGCGGGTCACCTTGTACTTCTCGACGATGCTCCACCAGATGCCGGGATCAGGGCAGATCGGCATGCCTTCATACATGATAGTGGCCATGCCGGCGATCAGCGGGCCATACACGATGTAGGAGTGGCCCACTACCCAGCCGATGTCCGAGGTGGCGAAGAAGGTTTCACCGGCGTTGCCGCAGAAGTTGTACTTCATCGACGAGGCCAGTGCCACGGCATAGCCGCCCACGTCGCGCTGCACGCCTTTCGGCTTGCCGGTGGTGCCCGAGGTGTACAGGATGTAGGACGGTTCGTTCGACTCCATCCAGGTGACCGGTACTTGCGCGTCCATGTGGACGGCGCGCAGTTCGGCGTAATCCACATCGCGCCCTGCTACCAGCTCCATCGCTGCCAGCTTGCGGTCCACCAGCAGCACCTTGGCCGGCTTGGCCGACGACAGGTTGATGGCTTCGTCGAGCAGGTGTTTGTAAGGGATGGCTTTGCCGTTGCGCGAGCCACCATCGGCCGACACGATCAGCACCGGCTTGGCATCATCGATGCGGCTGGCCAGCGAGTTGGCGGCAAAGCCGCCGAACACCACCGAGTGGATCGCGCCTATGCGGGCGCAGGCCAGCATCGCAAACGCCGCTTCGGCTATCATCGGCATGTAGATCAGCACACGGTCGCCACGGCCTACGCCGAGCGACTGCATGACGGCGGCGCAGCGCTCGACTTCGCGCTGCAGTTCAGTGAACGAATAGCTGCGTTCCGTATTCGTTTCGGTCGAAATGGCGATCAGCGCCGCCTTATCGCCCTGGCTAGCCGCCCAGCGGTCCACCGCGTTGTAGCACAGATTGGTGGTGCCGCCCACGAACCACTTGGCGAACGGCGGGTTGGAATGATCGAGCACTTGCGTGCATGGCGTGTTCCAGTGGATCAGCGCAGATTCGTCTTGCCAGAATTGTTCAGGCGTGGCGATAGAGCGCTGATAGAAATCAGCGTAATTCATGTCTCCTCCATACTCCGTATCAGATTGCAGCTATTTAGAACGTATCACCAGGTACGCGTACCCATCCCTCCATCAGTACGCGGGCGCTGCGGCTCATCACCGCCTTGGTCACGCTCCATTCACCATCCTTGAGCTGGGCTTCCGCGCCCACGCGCAAGGTGCCGGACGGGTGGCCGAAGCGCACCGCCGGCAGCGCCTTGCCGCCTGCCGCGAGGCTGACCAGCGTGCCGGGGATGGCGGCGGCCGTGCCGATGGCAACGGCGGCCGTGCCCATCATGGCGTGGTGCAGCTTGCCCATGGACAGAGCCCGCACCAGCAGGTCGATGTCGCCGGCTGCCACGGCCTTGCCGCTGGATGACACGTAATCTTTAGGTGGCGCCACGAACGCGATCTTGGGCGTGTGCTGGCGTTTGGCCGCTTCGCTCACATCCGAGATCAGGCCCATGCGCAGAGCGCCGTGAGCACGGATGGTTTCGAACATGGCCAGCGCCTTGGCATCACCGTTGATGGCATCCTGCAGTTCCGTACCCGTGTAGCCGATAGCGTCGGCATTCACGAAGATGGTCGGAATACCGGCATTGATCATGGTGGCCTTGAAGGTGCCCACACCGGGCACTTCCAGATCATCCACCAGCTGGCCGGTGGGGAACATCGAGCCACCTGCGCCCTCTTCTTCGGCCGCAGGGTCCATGAATTCCAACTGGACTTCAGCCGCAGGGAAGGTCACGCCATCGAGTTCGAAGTCGCCCGTCTCCTGCACTTCGCCATTGGTCATCGGCACATGGGCGATGATGGTCTTGCTGATGTTGGCCTGCCAGATACGGACTACGGCTACGCCATCGCGCGGCACGCGGGCCGCATCGACCAGACCGCCGCTGATGGCGAAGGCACCGACGGCAGCCGACAGGTTGCCGCAGTTACCGCTCCAGTCGACGAAAGCCTTGTCGATGGAGACCTGACCGAACAGGTAGTCGACGTCGTGATCGGCCTTGCTGCTTTTGGCGAGAATCACAGTCTTGCTGGTGCTGGAAGTAGCGCCACCCATGCCGTCGATCTGCTTGCCGTACGGGTCGGGACTACCGATCACGCGCAGCAGCAAGGCGTCGCGTGCGGCGCCCGGCTGCTGTGCCGCTGGCGGCAGATCCTGCAGGCGGAAAAAGACGCCTTTGCTGGTGCCGCCGCGGATGTAAGTCGCAGGGACTTTGATCTGTGGAAGATGCGCCATGATCAAGCCGCCTTGGACGACGCGAGGAAGTCCTGCGCAAAGCGCTGCAGCACGCCGCCCGCTTCGTAGATCGACACGTCTTCCGACGAATCGAGACGGCAGGTGACCGGCACTTGCAGGGTTTCGCCGTTCTTACGATGGATCACCAGCGTCAGCGTGGCACGCGGTGCACGCTCACCGACCACATCGTAAGTTTCGGTGCCATCCAGCGCCAGCGTCAGACGGTTCACGCCCGGCTTGAACTCGAGTGGCAGCACACCCATGCCGACCAGATTGGTGCGGTGGATACGCTCGAAGCCTTCGGCCACAATCGCTTCCACGCCGGCCAGACGCACGCCTTTGGCAGCCCAGTCACGCGAGGAACCCTGACCATAGTCGGCACCGGCCACCACGATCAGCGGCTGTTTGCGTTCCATATAGGTTTCGATGGCTTCCCACATACGTGTGACTTTTCCTTCCGGCTCCACACGGGCCAGCGAACCGGCCTTGATGCTGCCGTCAGCATTACGCACCATCTCGTTTTTCAGCGTCGGGTTAGCGAAAGTGGCACGCTGCGCCGTCAGGTGGTCGCCACGGTGGGTGGCGTAGGAGTTGAAGTCTTCTTCCGGCAGACCCATTTTGTGCAGGTATTCACCGGCAGCGCTGTCCATCATGATGGCGTTCGATGGCGACAGGTGGTCGGTGGTGATGTTATCGCCCAGCACGGCCAGCGGACGCATGCCTTTCAGCGTACGCTCGCCTGCCAGTGCGCCTTCCCAGTATGGCGGACGGCGGATGTAGGTCGATTGCGCACGCCAGTCGTACAGCGGCTCGGCCTTCTCGGCCACGGCATTGCTGCGGTCGAACATCGGAATATACACTTTGCGGAACTGCTCGGGCTTGACGGAAGCAGCTACCACGGCGTCGATTTCTTCGTCGCTAGGCCACAAGTCTTTCAGCGTCAGCGGCTTGCCGTTGGCGTCGGTACCCAGCACATCTTTTTCGATGTCGAAGCGAATGGTGCCGGCAATCGCATAAGCCACCACCAGCGGTGGCGAAGCCAGGAAGGCTTGCTTGGCGTAAGGGTGGATACGGCCGTCGAAGTTACGGTTACCGGACAGCACAGCGGTAGCGTACAGATCACGCTCCACTACTTCCTGCTGGATTACCGGATCAAGCGCGCCGGACATGCCGTTGCACGAAGTGCAGGCATAGGCCACCACGCCGAAGCCCAGCTTTTCCAGCTCAGGCATCAGGCCCGCTTCTTCCAGATACAGCGTCACGGCTTTGGAGCCGGGCGCCAGCGAGGATTTCACCCAAGGCTTGCGCAGCAGACCAGCCTTGTTGGCATTGCGTGCCAGCAGACCGGCAGCAATCATGTTGCGCGGGTTATTGGTGTTGGTGCAGCTGGTGATCGCCGCGATGATCACAGCGCCATCCGGCATTTTGCCCGGTTCATTTTCCACCACACCGGAAATGCCGCGTGCTGCCAGTTCCGAAGTCGGCACACGCTTGTGCGGATTCGATGGACCAGCGATGTTACGCACCACGGTGGACAGATCGAACTTGAGTACGCGTTCGTACTCGGCGTTCTTCAGCGCATCCGACCACAGGCCCGTATGCTTGGCGTACTGCTCTACCAGTACCACCAGCTCGTCGTCGCGACCGGTCAGCTTCAGGTACTTGATGGTCTGTTCGTCGATCGAGAACATCGCGGCAGTCGCACCGAATTCCGGTGCCATGTTGGCGATGGTGGCGCGGTCGCCCAGCGTCAGCGCCGTAGCGCCAGCACCGTAGAATTCCAGATAGGCGGAAACCACTTTTTCCTTGCGCAGGAATTCGGTCAGCGCCAGCACGATGTCGGTCGCGGTGATGCCGGCTTGCGGCTTGCCGCTCAATTCCACACCGATGATGTCCGGCAGACGCATCCACGATGCGCGGCCCAGCATCACGGTCTCTGCTTCCAGACCACCCACGCCGATAGCGATCACGCCCAGCGCATCGACCATAGGCGTGTGCGAGTCGGTACCGACCAGCGTATCAGGGTAAGCCACGTTGTCACTCACCTGAATTACCGGCGACATACGTTCCAGATTGATCTGGTGCAGGATGCCGTTACCAGGCGGGATCACGTCCACATTCTGGAAGGCTTTCTTGGTCCAGTTGATGAAGTCGAAGCGGTCTTCGTTACGACGGTCTTCGATGGCGCGGTTCTTGTTGAACGCGTCCGGATCGAAACCGCCGCACTCCACGGCCAGCGAGTGGTCCACTACCAGCTGGGTCGGCACCACTGGGTTGACCAGCGCTGGATTGCCACCTTGCTCGGCGATCGCATCGCGCAGACCGGCCAGATCGACCAGTGCGGTCTGGCCCAGAATGTCATGGCACACCACACGGGCCGGGAACCATGGGAAGTCCAGATCGCGCTTGCGTTCGATCAGCTGCGACAGCGAAGCATTCAGCGTGGCAGGATCGCAGCGGCGTACCAGATTCTCTGCCAGCACGCGCGAGGTGTACGGCAGCTTGTCGTAGGCACCGGGCGCGATCGCATCGACGGCGGCACGCGCGTCGAAGTAATCAAGCTTGGTACCCGGCAGGCTTTTACGGAATTGGGTGTTCATTATTTGCGGTCCTTGATAGGCACGAATTGCAGGTCTTCAGGGCCAACGTAGTTGGCGCTAGGACGGATGATCTTGTTGTCGATGCGCTGCTCGATGATGTGAGCGGCCCAGCCCGAAGTACGCGAGATCACGAACAGCGGCGTGAACATGGCGGTCGGCACGCCCATCATGTGATAGGACACAGCCGAGAACCAGTCCAGATTCGGGAACATCTTTTTAACTTCCCACATCACGCTTTCCAGACGTTCGGCGATGTCGTACATCTTGGTCGAACCGGCTTCTTCGGACAACTGGCGTGCCACGTCCTTGATCACCACGTTACGCGGGTCGGAGATGGTGTACACAGGGTGGCCGAAACCGATCACCACTTCCTTGTTGGCCACGCGATTGCGGATGTCCGCTTCGGCTTCGTCCGGATTCTCGTAGCGTTTCTGGATTTCGAAAGCGACTTCGTTAGCGCCACCGTGCTTAGGACCGCGCAGCGCGCCGATCGCGCCGGTGATCGACGAGTACAGGTCGGAACCCGTGCCGGCGATCACGCGGCTGGTGAAGGTCGATGCATTGAACTCGTGTTCTGCGTACAGGATCAGCGAAGTATGCATGGCGCGTACCCACGATGCCTGTGGCTTCTCGCCGTGCAGCAGGTGCAGGAAGTGGCCGCCGATCGAATCGTCGTCGGTTTCCACGTCGATGCGTTTGCCATTGGTGCTGTAGTGGTACCAGTACAGCAGCATGGAGCCGAACGATGCCATCAAGCGGTCAGCGATATCGCGTGCGCCCGGGGTGTTGTGGTCATCTTTTTCCGGCAGCGTGCAGCCCAGTACGGATACGCCCGTGCGCATCACATCCATCGGGTGAGCCGATGCAGGCAGCGCTTCCAGCGCGGCTTTCAGATTGGCTGGCAGGCCGCGCAGCGATTTCAGTTTGGCCTTGTAGGCTTTCAGTTCTGCTTCGGTCGGCAGTTTGCCGTGTACCAGCAGGTGGGCGATTTCTTCGAATTCGCAGGTATTGGCAACGTCCAGAATATCGTAGCCGCGGTAGTGCAGGTCATTGCCGCTCTTGCCGACGGAGCACAGTGCAGTGTTACCGGCTGCAACGCCCGACAGGGCAACGGATTTTTTTGGTTTGAAGGTAGCTTCGGTCATTTGGGATTCTCCTCTTACTTTTTCTGGGCGGCGAACAGGGCGTCGAGCTTTTGCTCGAAGCTGTGGTAGTTGATGCGCTCGTAGAGTTCAGCGCGGGTTTGCATGGTGTCGACCACGTTCTGCTGGGTGCCGTCGCGACGGATGGCGGTGTAGACGTTTTCGGCAGCCTTGTTCATGGCGCGGAAAGCCGACAGCGGGTACAGCACCAGACCAACGTCGGCACCGCGCAGTTCATCGACAGTGAACAGCGGGGTCGCACCGAATTCGGTGATGTTGGCCAGCACCGGCACTTTCACGGCGGCGGCAAATTTCTTGTACATGGCCAGATCGATCATGGCTTCCGGGAAGATCATGTCGGCACCGGCTTCCACGCAGGCGACAGCGCGCTCGATGGCAGCATCCAGACCTTCAACAGCCAGCGCATCGGTACGGGCCATGATGACGAAGTTTTCATCGGTACGCGCATCCACGGCAGCGGCAACGCGGTCGACCATTTCCTGCTTGGTGACGATCTCTTTGCCTGGGCGGTGGCCGCAGCGCTTGGCGCCTACCTGATCTTCGATGTGCATGGCGGCTGCGCCAGCCTTGATCATCGATTTGACGGTACGGGCCACGTTGAAGGCGGAGGCGCCGAAGCCGGTATCCACGTCGACCAGCAGCGGCAGGTCGCACACATCGGTAATGCGGCGCACGTCGGTCAGCACGTCGTCGAGGCTGGAGATGCCCAGATCCGGCAGGCCCAGCGAGCCAGCCGCCACGCCGCCACCGGACAGGTAAATGGCTTTGAAGCCGGCACGTTTAGCCAGCAAGGCGTGGTTGGCGTTGATCGCACCAACGACTTGCAGAGGGGATTCTTCCTGTACAGCTTTGCGGAAAGCGGCGCCTGCGGAATATAGACTCATGTTGTGACCTTTCAATGTTGCGTTAAGTGCTGTCCTTAGTGCAAGCAGCGTGCCATGCAGCCAGCCTATACAAATCAATCACTTAGCAAACCATAACGTTCCACAAATGTTTCATTCTCGTTTCAAATGTGTTTCACATTGAAACATCGCAACACCTACTCTAGAATGCAAGCATGCGCCATTCCACTCCCCTACCCTTCGACGCCAACGACAAACCCGTGATCTGGACGGTGTCCGTTTCGCGCCTCTCCGACCTGTTCCGCGACATCACGCTCGAATACGACGACCTCGCCACCATCGAACCGATCAAACTGGGCTTCGACGAAGCGGCGCGGCACATCCGCGAGCGCATGGCGACGGAGCGCTGCGATGCCGTGATTGCGGCGGGCTCGAATGCCGCCTACTTGAAGGGGCGTTTGTCCGTACCCGTCGTGATCGCGCGCTTCAGCGGCTTCGATGTGATGCAGGCACTGGCGCGGGCGCGGCGCGTATCGGACCGCATCGGCATCATCACCTATCAGGAAAAGCTGCCCGAACTGACCGAATTTGCCAGCACCTTCGGCTTCGATGTGGCTCAGCGCACCTATGCCACGGAAGAAGATGCACGTGCCCAGATCAATGACCTGAAGGCGGCTGGCATCAAAGCCATCGTCGGCGCCGGCCTGATTACCGACCTGGCCGAAGAAGCGGGACTGACCGGTGTGTTCGTGTATTCGGCCACCTCGATCCGCGACGCTTTCGACAACGCGCTGGAAATGGCGCGCCTGACGCAACTAGAATCGAACCGCCACCGCGCCCGCGGCACAGTCGAGAAAGACACGCTGCGCGCCAAGCACGGCATCAACGATCTGCGCGGCGAATCGCTGGCGATGGAAGGCATACGCCAGTCCGTGGTGCTGTACGCGAAATCGGCCGCCACCGTGCTGATACAGGGCGAAACGGGCTGCGGCAAGGAACTGGTGGCGCAGGCCATCCATCGCGAAAGCCCGCGCACGCTGGGCCAGAACCGACCCTTCGTGGCAGTCAACTGCGGTGCGATTGCCGAGTCGCTGCTGGAATCGGAACTGTTCGGCCATGAGGAAGGCGCGTTCACGGGCGCACGACGGGGTGGCCATGCCGGCCTGTTCGAAGCAGCCAACCGCGGCACGCTATTCCTCGACGAAATCGGCGAGATGCCGCTGACCTTGCAGACCCGCTTGCTGCGTGTGCTGGAAGAGCGCGAAGTGGTGCGGGTAGGCGGCACCCGCCCCATACCCATCAATGTACGCATCATCAGCGCCACCCACTGCGACCTTGAACAGCGCGTACGCGAAGGCCGCTTCCGCGCCGATCTGTTCTACCGGCTGGCCGTGCTGCGCCTGACCTTGCCACCGCTACGCGAACGGCCCGACGATATCGTACCGCTGGCTGAATGGTCGCTGAAAAATGCACTGGCATCGCTGGGCGCACGGCCCCATCCTAACCTGCATGCAGAAATGCGCGCCTGCGCACCCGTACTGCAAGCCTATGACTGGCCCGGCAATGTGCGCGAACTACGCAACCTGACGGAACGGCTGGCGCTATTCCTCGCGGCCGAACCGCTACAGGCGCTGACGCCCGCCTTCGCCCTGAGCGTAGCACCGGAACTGAGCTATGCAAACCGCCACGAGCCAGTGGCACTAGCTGGCAGTCCAGCCCCCGCACTAGCGCCTATGCCAGCGCCACACGCTGCCAGTGAAAGCGTCAGCGCCGTACTGGCACGCTTTGGCGGGCGGCGCGATGCCGCCGCCGACTATCTCGGCATCAGCCGCACCACCCTGTGGCGCAAACTGCGCGCTGAAGGCCAAAACTAAGCCGGGGTCAGGTCGGGCATTGGCGCAGAGTTCGGCTGGCTTATAGCAAGCTCTGCACCAATGCCCGACCTGACACCTGCACTTTGCCCGACCTGACCCCACAAAAAAAAATCGGGGCGAGGCCCCGATTTTCTTATTCCACTTCGACCGTTTCCGGTGGCGTGCTTGGTGCAGCATCCGGCGGTTCCGGGAACTCCAGCTTGACCTGATCTTTTTCGTCCAGATCCACCGTCACGCGGCCGCCCGTTACCAGTCGACCAAACAGCAGTTCATCGGCCAGCGCTTTGCGGATCATGTCCTGGATCAGACGCGCCATCGGGCGTGCGCCCATCAGCGGATCGAAGCCTTTCTTGCCGAGGAACTTGCGCAGATTCTCGGTGAATACGGCTTCCACTTTCTTCTCGTGCAGCTGCTCTTCCAGCTGGATCAGGAACTTGTCGACCACGCGCAGGATGATTTCCTCATCCAGCGGACGGAAGCTGATGGTGGCGTCGATACGGTTGCGGAACTCCGGCGTGAACATACGCTTGATGTCCGCCATTTCGTCGCCCGCCTGCTTGGCCGTGGTGAAGCCGATCGAGGCCTTCTGCAGGCTCTCGGCACCGGCATTGGTGGTCATGATGATGATCACGTTGCGGAAGTCGGCTTTGCGGCCGTTGTTGTCCGTCAGCGTGCCATGGTCCATCACCTGCAGCAGGATGTTGAAGATGTCCGGATGGGCTTTTTCGATCTCGTCCAGCAGCAGCACCGCATGCGGCTTCTTGGTGATGGCTTCCGTCAGCAGGCCGCCCTGATCGAAACCGACATAACCCGGCGGCGCGCCGATCAGACGGCTGACCGCATGGCGCTCCATGTACTCGGACATATCGAAGCGGATCAGTTCGATGCCGAGGATGAAGGCCAGCTGTTTCGCCACTTCCGTCTTGCCCACGCCGGTAGGACCGGAGAACAGGAAGGAACCAATAGGCTTGTCCGTTTTACCCAGGCCAGCACGGGCCATCTTGATGGCCGACGACAGCGCTTCGATCGCTGGGTCCTGTCCGAACACCACATTGCGCAGGTCGCGGTCGATAGTCTGCAGCTTGCTGCGGTCGTCCTGGTTGACGGTCTGCGGCGGAATCCGCGCGATCTTGGAGATGATGTCCTCGATCTCGGTTTTACCGATGGTCTTCTTCTGCTTGGATTTCGGCAGGATGCGCTGGGCAGCACCGGCTTCGTCGATCACGTCGATAGCCTTGTCCGGCAGATGACGGTCGTTGATGAAGCGCGCGGCCAGTTCGGCAGCGGTGGACAGTGCCGACGCGGAATACTTCACACCATGGTGTTCTTCGAAGCGCGATTTCAGGCCACGCAGAATCTGCACGGTCTGCTCCACGGTAGGCTCGTTCACATCAACCTTCTGGAAGCGGCGGCTCAGTGCGTGGTCTTTCTCGAACACGCCACGGAATTCCGTGTAAGTGGTCGCGCCCACGCATTTGAGCTGGCCATTCGCCAGTGCTGGCTTGAGCAGGTTGGATGCATCGAGCGTGCCGCCGGACGCCGAACCGGCACCGATGATGGTGTGGATCTCGTCGATGAACAGAATGCCGTGCGGATTATCCTTGAGCTGCTTGAGCACGGCTTTCAGACGCTGCTCGAAATCGCCGCGGTATTTGGTACCGGCCAGCAGCGCGCCCATGTCGAGCGAATACACCACGGCATTCTGCAGAATTTCCGGCACATCGCTCTGGGTGATGCGGTAGGCCAGACCTTCGGCGATCGCGGTCTTGCCCACGCCAGCTTCGCCCACCAGCAGCGGGTTGTTCTTGCGACGACGGCACAGGATCTGGATCACGCGATCCACTTCCTCTTCGCGGCCGATCAGCGGGTCGATCTTGCCTTCGGCCGCGGCCTTGTTCAGGTTCTGGGTGTACTGGTCAAGCGGGCTTTCCTTAGGCTGGCCTTCGCCGCTAGGCGTGCCTTCCTCGCCACCTTCCGAAGCCTTGGCCGGTTCGCCCTGCTGATCCTTGCGTACACCGTGCGAGATGTAGTTGACCACATCCAGACGGGTCACGCCCTGCTGGTGCAGGTAGTACACGGCATGCGAATCCTTTTCGCCGAAGATAGCCACCAGCACGTTCGCGCCGGTCACTTCTTTCTTGCCGTTGGACGCCGACTGCACATGCATGATGGCACGCTGGATCACGCGCTGGAAGCCCAGCGTCGGCTGGGTATCCACTTCGCCCGTGCCGGGCACGGTCGGCGTGTTATCACCGATGAAATTGGTCAGCGTTTTGCGCAAGTCTTCAATATTGACGGCGCAGGCGCGCAACACTTCGGCAGCCGAAGGGTTGTCCAGCAAGGCCAGCAGCAAGTGCTCTACCGTGATGAATTCGTGCCGTGCCTGTCGAGCCTCGACAAACGCCATGTGCAAACTTACTTCTAATTCCTGCGCAATCATACTTCCTCCATCACACATTGCAGGGGGTGGCCTGCCTTGCGGGCGTGCGTTAAAACAAACTCCACTTTGGTACTGGCGACGTCTTTGGAAAATACGCCACACACACCTTTGCCGTGCTGGTGCACGCTGAGCATGATTTGCGTGGCCGTTTCGCGGTCTTTATTGAAATACTCCTGAATAATGGCCACCACGAACTCCATCGGGGTGTAGTCATCATTCAGCAGCGCCACCTGATACAGCGGCGGCGGTTTCAGTGCCTGCCGCTCCAGGAGCGCTTCGGTGTCATGCTTGGTTGCCATACGCTTATATTCTAATGCTTTCAGTCTTGTTGCAATGTGATTTCACATAGCTGTGTCTATAGTTTCCATCTTACGCGTTTTCTCGACTTGCCGCAGATGGCTCCCTCTCTTGCAAATTCAAGAGTTGCATTTCCACCAATTTAATTCAAAGTAGCAAAATGGATACAAATATGCTTGACATTAGAATTTGCTACGCTAACAATGCGTTATCGGCTGCGTGCAGAAATGTACATGTTGATAAGAAGTGAGGCGTGAGGAGGGGGCAAGAAGCTTCTTGCTTTTATGGCTCGTGTGATCCGTTTTAATTTTGAAAGTTCTTTTTATGGCAACAGGTACTGTTAAGTGGTTCAATGATTCCAAAGGTTTTGGCTTCATCACTCCTGATGACGGCGGCGAAGATTTGTTCGCTCACTTCTCCGCAATCAACATGAACGGTTTTAAGACCCTCAAAGAAGGTCAAAAAGTTCAATTCGAAGTCACGCAAGGCCCTAAAGGCAAGCAAGCTTCCAACATCCAATCCGCTTAATTTCTTAAGCAGCAGATGTAAAAAACCTCGCCATGCGAGGTTTTTTTTCGCCCCTAGGTCTGGGCACCTGTTGTAACAGCCCTACAAAAAGTATCCATGAAGCAACCCTGCTGCAGCGCAGAAAATGATCACTTTGTGCACTTTTTGCTGGTAGCGTATCAGCGCTAGCGCCGCCACCACAGCGATCAGCGCTGCTGTCAGATCAAACTGCCCTGCCCAGCCCTGCGGCCAAAAAACGTTGTAACCGAAGAACAGTGCGAGATTGGCGATCACCCCTACGACGGCCGCCGTGATCCCCGTCAAAGGTGCGGTCAGTTGCAAGTCGTCGCGCGTGGCTTCTACCAGCGGGCCGCCAGCCAGAATAAAAATAAACGAGGGCAGAAAGGTGAACCATGTCACCAACAGCGCTGCGACGGTGCCCGCCAGCCAGGCCGGCTGCGCGCCGTTCAGCGCCTGCCCGTAGGCACCCACAAAGCCGACAAAGGCCACCACCATGATCAGCGGACCGGGCGTGGTTTCGCCCAGCGCCAAACCATCCATCATCTGCGCCGGCTGCAGCCAGCCGTAATGCATGATAGCGCCCTGGTACACATAAGGCAGCACGGCGTACGCCCCGCCAAAGGTCAGCAGCGCCGCCTTGGTGAAGAACCAGCTCATCTGGGTCCAGGTGTGCTGCCAGCCCAGCAGCAAGGTCAGCGCGCCCATGGGCAACAGCCACAGCAACAAGCCGCTGACCAGCACCAGCAGCAGGCGCGACCAGCGGAACTGCGCGTGCGCAGGCGGCGGCGTGGAATCGTCGATTACGGCCGCACCATAGTGCTGTTGTACGGCGGCGCCATGACCCGCGATGCTGAATGCGGCAGGCCGCCAGCGCCCGCCCAGATAGCCGGCCAGCGCCGCCAGCCCGATAATCAGCGGGAAAGGCCAGTGCAAGGCAAAGATGGCCACAAAAGCTGCGGCGGCGATGCCCCACAGCCAGCCATTGCGCAGCGTACGTTTGCCGATGCGGTGCGCCGCCTGCAGCACGATGGCCGTCACGGCCGGCTTGATACCGTACAGCATGCCTGCGAGTAGCGGCAGCTGGCCATAGGCCGCGTACAGCCATGACAGCACGATCAGCAACAACAGCGAGGGCAGCACGAACAGCACACCCGCCACCACGCCACCACGCGTGCGGTGCAGCAGCCAACCGATGTAGGTCGCCAGTTGCTGGGCCTCGGGACCGGGCAAGGTCATGCAGTAATTGAGCGCATGCAGAAAGCGCCGTTCCGAGATCCAGCGGCGCCGCTCCACCAGCTCTTGATGCATGAGCGCGATCTGGCCGGCCGGACCACCGAAACTGATGCAGCCTAACAGCCACCAGTAGCGTACGGCCTGCCAGTAACCCGGCGTGGCCGGACTGCTTTGCGCTTCGTGCTGCACCATCCACTCTCCCCTGTGCGGAAATAAAAAAAGGCCCGCTTCATCGCTGAAGCGGGCCCTGTATGCTAATGCAAGAATTACATGTTGGCGATCATCACGTCGCCGAAGCCCGAGCACGAAACCTGGGTTGCGCCTTCCATCAGGCGGGCGAAGTCGTAGGTGACTTTCTTCGAGTCGATCGATTTTTCCATCGACGAGATGATCAGATCAGCAGCTTCAACCCAGCCCATGTGACGCAGCATCATTTCAGCCGACAGGATCAGCGAACCTGGGTTCACATAATCTTTGCCTGCGTACTTAGGTGCGGTACCGTGGGTAGCTTCGAACATCGCTACGGAATCCGACAGGTTGGCGCCTGGAGCGATACCGATACCGCCCACTTGTGCTGCCAGTGCGTCGGAGATGTAGTCGCCGTTCAGGTTCAGGGTAGCGATCACGCTGTATTCTGCTGGACGCAGCAGGATCTGTTGCAGGAACGCGTCAGCGATCGAATCCTTGACGATGATGTCTTTGCCGGTCTTAGGATTCTTGAATTTGCACCATGGGCCGCCGTCGATCAGTTCAGCGCCGAATTCGGTTTGTGCCAGTTCGTAAGCCCAGTCACGGAAGCCACCTTCGGTGTACTTCATGATGTTGCCTTTGTGAACGATGGTCACGGATGGCTTGTCGTTGTCGATCGCGTACTGGATCGCTTTGCGTACCAGACGCTGGGTGCCTTCTTTCGACACTGGCTTGATGCCCAGACCCGAGGTCTCTGGGAAGCGGATCTTGGTCACGCCCATTTCCTTGATCAGGAAGTCCATCAGTTTCTTGGCGCCTTCCGAACCTTGCTGGTATTCGATACCGGCGTAGATGTCTTCCGAGTTTTCACGGAAGATGACCATGTCGGTTTTCTCTGGCTCTTTCACTGGCGAAGGCACGCCGGTGAAGTAGCGCACTGGGCGCAGGCAGACGTACAGGTCCAGCTGCTGACGCAGAGCCACGTTGAGCGAACGGATACCGCCGCCAACTGGAGTGGTCAGAGGGCCTTTGATGGAAACCACGTAGTCTTTCAGTACCGTCAGGGTTTCTTCTGGCAGCCATACGTCCGGACCGTACACATTGGTCGATTTTTCGCCAGCGTAGATTTCCATCCAGCTGATCTTGCGCTTGCCAGCGTAGGCTTTGGCAACAGCAGCATCGATCACTTTGATCATGACTGGGCTGATGTCGACGCCAGTACCATCACCTTCGATGTACGGAACGATAGGGTTATCTGGTACATTCAGGGAAAAATCGGCGTTGACGGTGATTTTCTGGCCGTCGGCAGGTACTTTGATATGTTGATACATCGTGATCTCCGAAGTGGACGCTAGACTAGCAGCGAGCTGCTATCAGGCAGGAATTAGTTGCACGGTGGTACATTTGTCCGAAGTCTTCTATAAGACATAAGACGGGCGTTTCACATTATGCACGAGTATTTTACTAGGCGCTACGGTTTTTCAGATACTGGCCAATAAGCCTACACCAAAAACACCCCAAGAAAAGTATGTCTCTCATTCTATTTAACAAACCTTTCCAGGTACTGTGTCAGTTCTCACCACAGGACGGCCGTGCGACACTGGCCGACCACCTCAGCATTCCCAATATCTACCCTGCCGGCCGGCTCGACGCCGACAGCGAGGGACTGATGCTACTCACGGACGACGGCAAACTGCAGCATATGATAGCCCACCCCGACCATAAGGAAGCCAAGGTCTACATCGTGCAGGTGGAAGGTGTACCGGACGCAGCAAGCCTGGCGAAATTACAGTCGCCGCTTGATCTGGGCGACTTCGTCACCAAGCCTTGCAAGGCGGTACAGATCGAAGCGCCGGAGTGGTTATGGCCGCGCAATCCGCCCATCCGCGAACGGGCCGATCAACCTACTAGCTGGCTGGCAATTACACTGCAGGAAGGAAAGAACCGGCAGGTGCGGCGCATGACGGCGGCCGTGGGCTTGCCCACGCTGCGACTGGTGCGCACCGCCATCGGCGGCATTTCGCTGGCCACCCATCCCTTGATGCCGGGCGAATGGATGGAAGTGTCGCCCAAGGATATAAATACCTGAGCAAAGCAGCAGCGCGGCCAGCCGGTGCAAACAGGCTGGCCTGCATTGGCCATTTACGACGAAAAAAAACCCGCCGCGCAAGCACAAAAACCCGCACCAGCCAGAGGCTAGTACGGGTTTCTAAACAGCTAACTTCCCGTGAGGGAAATTAAGCGGCCAGTGCTTTCAGAGCAGCGGCCAGACGGCTCTTATGGCGAGCTGCCTTGTTTTTGTGGATGATCTTCTTGTCGGCGATGCTGTCGATGGTCGACACGGACGATTGGAAGATAGTCGTTGCAGCAGCCTTGTCACCAGCTTGGATCGCTTTGCGAACTGCTTTGATCGCGGTACGCAGGGTCGAGCGCTGAGCCGAGTTGTGAGCGTTTTGCTTAACTGCTTGACGAGCACGTTTGCGCGCTTGTGCGGTATTTGCCATGGAATTTCCTAAAACAGGGTAAAGGTTCGTTTGCAAACATTTATGTTTGCCAAGCAGGTGCAATTCATTGCATCTGCCGATCAAACTACTGCTTGCCAAACATTAGTGTCTGCATAACAGAATTTTGTACAGCCTGCGATTATAGCGATATTTTCCGTCAGGAGCAACTATAATCATGCCCCATGAACTTGCTTAAAACTCTAGCCGCCATCTCCAGCATGACCATGCTGTCGCGCGTTACCGGCCTGTTGCGTGAAACCCTGTTTGCCCGCGCCTTTGGCGCCGGCGCCTATACAGATGCCTTCATCGTCGCGTTCCGCATTCCCAACCTGCTACGCCGATTGTTTGCCGAGGGTGCTTTCTCGCAAGCCTTCGTGCCCATTTTATCCGAGTACAAGAACCAGCACGGCCAGGAGGCCAGCAAGACCCTGGCCGACCATGTGGCCAACACGCTGGTGTGGGCCACGCTATTCGTGAGCGCCATCGGCATTATCGGCGCGCCCATCTTTGTTTACCTGATCGCCACCGGCCTCGACCAGCAGGCCGGCGCTTTCGATGCCGCCGTCTGGATGACGCGCCTGATGTTCCCTTATATTAGCTTCATGGCGTTTGTGGCGCTGGCGGGCGGCATCCTGAATACCTGGCGCGAGTTCAAGATACCGGCCTTCACGCCGGTACTGCTAAACCTGTCCTTTATTGCCGCTTCGCTGTTCCTGCAATCGCATCTGGAGCAACCGATCTATGCCATGGCAATTGCCGTCTTCATAGGCGGCATCCTGCAGGTAGCCATCCAGATCCCTGCCCTGATCAAGATCGGCATGCTGCCTACACTCTCTTGGAATCCAGCCGCTGGCCTGAGCGATCCGGGCGTGCGCCGCGTGCTGAAAAAGATGGGGCCGGCCGTGTTTGCCGTCTCGGCCGCCCAGATCAGCCTGATGATTAACACCAGCATCGCCTCGCGCCTGGCTGAAGGCAGCATCTCGTGGCTGTCCTATGCCGACCGCCTGATGGAATTTCCCACCGCCCTGCTAGGCGTGGCATTGGGCACAATCCTGCTGCCCAGCCTGTCCAAAGCCCAGTCAGATGGCGATCCGCAAGAATATTCGGATCTGCTGGACTGGGGGTTGCGCCTGACCTTTTTACTGGCCCTGCCGGCCGCGGTGGGACTGGCGATGTTGGCCGAACCGCTGATTGCCACCTTGTTCCACTACGGCAAATTCACGGCCGAAGCGGCCAGCCAATCAGCCCGCCCGCTGATCGCCTATAGCGCTGGCTTGCTGGGGATTATTCTGGTAAAAACGCTGGCACCGGCATTCTATGCACGGCAGGACATCCGCACGCCCGTCAAGATCGCCACCGGCGTGCTGCTTGCCACCCAGCTAATGAACTGGCTGTTCGTTCCGTATCTGCAAGTCGCAGGGTTGGCGCTATCGATAGGCTTGGGCGCCTGCATTAACGCCGCTTTCCTGTTTGCCGGACTGCGCAAACGCGGCATCTATATGCCAAAACCGGGCTGGCCACTGTTCTGCCTGAAGCTGGTGATCGCCTGCGTCCTGATGGGTGCTGCCGCTTGGTATGGCGCGCACGAAGTCAATTGGCTGGGCATGCAGCACCATACTCTGCTGCGCATAGGCGCACTGCTACTGGTCATCGGCGCCTGCGCGACGGTGTATTTCGCCGTACTACTGGCACTGGGCTTCCGCCTGCGCGACTTCAAGCGCAGCGCCCGCTAATCAGCACTACAGGTGGCCGGCCCACGCCAGCCACCACCCTCCGACTTCTGATACCGCCCCTCCAATAGTCGCCCTCGCCTATCGACAGGCGAAAAAAAACCCGCCGAAGCGGGCTTTTTTTCAAGTCAGCTATAAATTAAGCTGCTTTGTTTGCTTTGCGACGAGCAACTACGCCCAGCAGCATGCCATAGGTTTCTGGTTCTGGAACAGCGGTTACACTGTAGGTACCAGCATACGAAGCTACTTTACCAGCAGTAGGAGTACCGAACAGTTCCAGTTTCCATGGGGACTTACCGATCAGCTCAACGCCAACGAATTTCAGCTTACCGCTGCTCGATTGCGACAGATCAGCTGCAACGCCGTTCAGGTTGGTAGCTGCATCGAAAGTCAGATTCTGACCGGTGACGCTGATTGCTACATCGAAATAGCCCGACGAGTTCGAGGTAAAGTTAATTACATCTTTACCACCCGACAGAATGCCATCACCCAGAACCGAGCTCCAGGAATAGGATTCACCATCGGTGTTAACTACGATAGTTTGGTCGCCAGCATAGGCACCGAACGAAGCAGCAGCCAGCAGAGCGCCAGCAACGAAAGATTTCAATTTCATATGATTTCCTTAATCAGACGAATTGTGGCTAAGCTTGCGCTGGCCACGCATTAGTTAAACGGAGTGCTACGGAACAGATCATATCATAACAAGATGGAAAGCAATTGTAAATTTTCCATTTAAGTTTCAATACTAGAAACTATTTTCGCGATATGGGAAGCCTATCTGCAGTGCAACATTTTTATCGCTTAATTAGTGCATTCAAGAAAAGAAGTTACTGCGAATTTTGACGTGAGGGCAACTCGATTTGCCCCGCCTCCGGGCTCGAAGGCGCGGCCCCAGAGGGAAAGCCCGGTTTAGCCCACTCATCCGACGCCTCGGTCTGCACGCCTTCCGCCGTTTCGCTAGTTTTTTTCGCGCTTTGTCGTGCTGATGCGACATTTTCGCTAGATCTTGCTGCCAGTTCGTGGCTGGGTGGGGTTTTATCTGTCATAGACGCGGCCGAAAATTTCCAGTCTGAAATTTTCAAGGCACCTGAAAAACCCGCGAATCGACTCGGAAAATTGCTCAACTTCACAGGTTTTGCATTAGACAAACTATAAACTGCCACGACTCCCCGCTTATCGCCGGCATAGACGATGCCCCATTCGACACGTCCAGTCACCGGATCCGCAAAAATCTTGCGCAAATGCCGTCGTGGCGTCGGGAATCGCGGGTCACGTAGCAGATCATTGAGTGAGCCCGGCAAGCTAGCCTGGCCCGCAGGCGTGGCCTCGGCATAGCTCTGCAACGCATCGCTAAAAGCCGCACCGATCAACAATAACTCCTGCTCCGCCTTGCTGCGCTGCAGCATTGCGCCAAGCTTAATAGCCGAGGCAGTCACCAGCCCGATAATCGCGAGCAAAATAACCAGGCTCAGGTAGGTAAACCCGGACTGTCGACGATGAGCAAATGGAAACATTACCAATCCGCGTAAGGCTTGCCGCTGCGATCAATGCCCGCAGCTCCGCTGCGGATGTTATACACCCCGCCCTTGCTACCATCCTCGGGGGGGACGATGATCCAGCTACTGTCGCTGTCCGTCAGCGGGTCTACCGGCATGGCACGTAGATATTTTTTCTCCACCAGTTGTTCTAGCGTATCCGGATAGCGCCCCGTATCGCCATAATACTGATCCAGTACTTGTCGGACATTACGCAGGTTATCCGCCAGCACCACCTCCTTCGACCTGTCTATGCCGGGAAAAAAACGCGGTACAGCCAGCGTGAGCATCAATGCAATAATGCCCAGCACCACCAGCAATTCAATCAGCGTAAATCCTCGATGACGCATGCTTACCATTTCCTATATGGGACACCATTGAGCCCCGATTTTTCACTGAGACTATAAACATCATAGACGTCGCTGCCCTCGCGCGGCTGGTCCGGCTCGCTAGCATAACTACGCTTGCCCCAGGTCTGAGCCTCGCTCAGGGAAGGATCAGTATTCAACGGGTCGCGCGGCAGGCGGCGTAGAAAGTACAGCTTGGCATGCGCAGGGTTCTGCACATCCGGCACACCGATCACCAGCGACTCCAGTGACTTGGGATAGCCCGTCTCGCCCAGCATTTTCGTGATGCGGCCCTGGTCATAGGCCAGCTTATAGGCATCGATAGCCTGACGAATCTGATGCAGATTCTCACGCAATTCCTGCTCCTGACGGCGCTGCACCACGATTTGCGCAGTCGGCACAACCAATGCACTCAACAGGCCCAGTATGGCCAGCGTCACCAACAATTCAATCAGCGTGAAGCCCTTCATCATGATGGATCAGGGGCGCGGCTGCAGCGGTGACGGCGCGACGACCTCACCTTGCGCAGCGGATTCGGCACTACCTGCAACTTGCGGTGGGACCGGAGCAGACAGGCCGCTAACAACTGGCAGTGGCATGCCCCCCACCGCTACAGGCGGCGCGACCGATGGTGGCATAGGCACCGGCAGCGAAACCGGCGCCGGGACAGGCGCCGGGACAGGCGCCTGGGTAGGCGCAAGCGGCATGCCAGTCACCGCCGGAGCTGCCAGTACACGCACCGACATATCGGGGCGACGGCGGAAGCTTGCCTCCGTCCCGGCCGAGAATTCGGACACCGATGCTTCCGGACGCTGCAGATTGCGGATCAAATGCGGCGTAATCGACAACACGATCTCAGTCTTCTGGTTGTCGTCACGCTTGTTGCCGAACAAGCGGCCCAGCACAGGCAGATCACCGAAGCCCGGCACATGGTTGCCGGAGCCACGCTCTTCGCTGTTGATCAGCCCTGCCAGCACCTGATTCTCGCCATCCTTCAGTTGCAGCATGGTGCTGGCCTGACGCGTACCGATCTGGTAGGCCGTGCCACCATTCTTGGTGGTGATAGTGCCGGTCAAATTGCTAACTTCCAGCGCGACGCGTATCGCCACCTCGTTATTCAGGTACACGATAGGCTCCACATTCAGCTTCAGCCCCACTTCCACCAGACTGATGGAGTCACTGGCAAAGCCGCCCACGCCCGACGACACGGTGGTGGTAATCACCGGCAGCTTGTCACCGATAACGATGCTGGCCTTTTCCTTGTTGCGCACGCGAATGCGCGGATTGGCCAGCAAGTTGGTGTTGTTGTCCTTGGTATTCGCATTCAGGCTGGCCGATACGCCTGTCACGCCTATATTGCGCTGGTTCAGATTATTCAGATCGCGCACCGTAATGCCCGAACCACCCGTGGTGGTCAGGGGCGCCAGCTCCACGGTCGTGGGCCAGGCCACACCGAGGTCGGTGGTACTGCCCCGCTTCACCTCCAGAATCTCCACTTCCAGCATCACTTCCGGCTCGGGCGTATCCTGCAATGCTATCAGCCGCTCGGCCAGACGGATCGCATCTGGCGTATCGCGCACGATCAGCAGATTGAGTTTTTCATCCACCACCACGTCACGCGTCTTGAGTATGGTCTTGAGCGTATTGGCCACCTGCTTGGCTTCAGCGTTCGCCATGAAGAAGGTCTTGACCGACATCTCCTGATATTCCTTCAGCTTGGCCGCCACATTCGGGAAGATCAGGATGGTATTGGCATCCATCACCTGCTGTTCCAGCTGGTTAGTCAGCAGCATGAAATAGATGGCCGATTCCACTGTGCTGTTCTTCAACAAGATGGTGGTACGCTGGTCCAGCTTCACATCTTTATCGAAGATGAAATTAAGCCCCGAGCGGCGCGCAATCACATCAAACACCTGCTTGAGCGGCGCGTCATGGAACTCGATGGTGATGGCCTGCTTATACACTTTGGCCAATCCCGACTCGCTCGCCGGCGGTGCCAGCTTGTCCATCACGTCGCGCAGCATCAGGCGCGCTTGCTCGTGGGCCGGCTGTTCAGAGAGTACGGCATTGAGCTTTTGTCTGGCCAGCTCCAGCTCGTTTCTGTTCAGATGCAAGCTGGCGGCTTCCAGCAGTTTGCCCAGCCGTTGATCGCGCTCCAGCAGACGCAGGCCGGCACGGGCCCGTTCGTTCTGCGGGTCTAGCCCCTGCACACGCAACAGGCTCTGTTCGGCCAGGTCAACCCGTCCCTCGGCACGGTAGCGTTCCGCCTGATCGAGGAAGCGCTGTGCTGCCACTTCGCGCGCGCGCAGATAGGCAGCACGGTACTGGGGATTGGTCGGATCGGCTTTGCTGGCCTCCTGATACTTCAGCAGGCCAGCCTCGATCTTGTCTTCGGCAATCAGCGCACGGCCATCGCGGTAAGCCATCTGGCCGGCACAGCCGCTCAGTGCAGCCGCCAGCATGGCAGGCAAAGCGGCACGGCGGCCCAGATTTGTCAGGTGGCTAGCCATCAGTCGAGTGCTCCAATATTCATCTGTTGTACCTGATTCAAAGGCAGATAGGTAATCGACATCGCTGGCGGCGCGATCTTCTCCACGCGGTAGCTGCCGTCGATAATGGTTTGCGGCCGGACGACATAGGTCTTGTCGCCCCGTACCAGATAAACTTCCCATACGCCATCGGCCAGCGCCTTGCCGATCACGGCAAATGGCACGGGTGGCGCCGTCGGCGCTGCTGGCGCCGCATGGGAAACGGCTGCTGGCGGCGGTGCTGGCGGATTCCAGCTTTGTCCTTGGAAGATGCCTGCGCCCGCTGCAAACGTGGCCTCATCTGCCTCCCCCACCAGCGTGGAGCGTGGAATCAGGCGCAAAATTGCCGCGTCGGCATGCGCCTTGGCGTTGCGTTCAGGCGCAGCTGCGCTGGGTACCGATGCAGCTTCGCTTGTAGCGGCTGGCACCGACCGCTGCACGGCTTCAGCAATGCCGCTATCGGGACTGCTATCGCCGAAGATCAGCAAGGCCGCCGCAGCGGCCAGCGCCAGCGCCATCAATATCTGATATGGCTTCATGCGCCGCCATCCTTCAGATACAAGGTCAGGCGCAAGCGTGCTTCCACTATGGGCTCGCCGATCTGCTCGCGCCGGAATGCCACTTCATCAAGCGCAGCAAACGGCATGGTGCGCAGGGCCTGCAAGGCAAACTGCCAGATCGCCTGATACGGGCCTTGCACGGGCAATGTGATCTGATAGGTCGTCACGCCACTGGCCACATCACGTGCCGTCTTGTATTCCCCTTGATTTAGCACTAGCCCGTTTTTGGCAGCCAGATCGAACAGGACTTTCACCTGCTGTTCAGCATAGCGTTGCGGCCCCAGCACAGCATAAAAGTCGGCCAGATTCTGATTGGCTGTGGGCGCTGCTGGCGCCGTTACCAGTGCCGGCAATGGCTGTGCAGGCACTGGCCGTACAGCTGCGTGCTGAGGCACTAGCCAGAGCCAGCTCGCCATACCGGCCACCATCAGCGCAACGGCGATACACAGCGGCGCGCCGGCCCGGGCCAGCGCAAGCCGGCCACGCAGCAACAAGGGCGCCAGTTCCAGCCACTTCAGCGTGCCAGCCATATCGCCTCCACCTGAAAACGCAGGGGACGATTGGCGTCCTGCTCGTTCATTTCATGCCGCGTCAGCGTCACACTGCTGAACAGTTCCTGCTGCTTGAGCTGAGCCACATAGGCCACCATATCATCGCTGGTCCTGGCTTCTGCCATAAGCCGCAGCACTTGCTTTCGCGGATCCGGCTCCAGCGCCAGTAAAGCAATCTGGTGCGGTGTGGCGGCCAGAACGGCATCCTGCAGCTCGCGCCATGGCAGATTCAATTGCTGAATGGCGCCATTAACGAATTGTGCCTGGGCCGGCGTAAGCACCGGCTGGGCAATTTCGCGCGGCCGGCGCGACAAGGCCTCCGCGCGCTGGTGCAGGTGCTGCAGTTCGGCCGCACGGTCACGTTGCTGCTGCACCAAGCGCCAACCGGTGAACGCGGCCGTCGCGCACAGCAGCACCGCGGCGCCAGCCAGCAGCAACACAGCCGGATGAGTATGGAATAGCGTACGGCGCACGCTCGCCGCGGCGAAATCGATTTTGACGGCTTTCATTGTGCACACCCGCTGAGTGCCAGCTGGGCCAGCACCGACATCGCGCACCTGGCGCCCTGCTGCGCCTGATCGAGCACGGCGCACGGTATGTGCTCAGCATGGCTGACCGGCCCATGCCACAGCTTGGGCGCACTGCCACATACTTGCAGCAACTGCGGCGCTGCCATATCGAGCCGCAGTGCCTCGCGCTGCAGCACCTGCCCCAGCCACAGCTGATCGGCATTCTGGGCCGACGGCATGGGCAGCACCCGAATGGCGCGCACGGCGCTCGCGTCGGGCTCGAGCGCCGCGATACTCAGCACACCATCGTGGACAGCAGCAAACCATGCACCGGGCCGCAATGCACGCCGCCAGCGATTCAGCACAGCGATCATCTGCGGCTCGATGCTGACAATCCGCAAGCCGTGTTCTTGTGCCTGCAGTTGCAGCACTTCCAGCAACTCGCGCGGCATAGCGGCCGCCCAAAATGGTGCGGCCGCATTCCAGTCTGCGCTGATCTGCCAGCCCGCCGGTGCTTCGCCGTACAGTGACTGGAAGCGCAGGCCGGCGCTGGCCTGCAGATCGGCCAGCCGGGCAGCGCCAGCCGGCGGCTCGACGCGCCACAGCCGGACCAGTTCATCTGCCAGCACAAAACGCACGGGCCAGCCGGCCAGTTGGTGCCCGCCCAGCAAGGCACGCAGCCCCTGCGCCAAGCCATCATAAGGATGCGCAACCGCCGCGCTGCACACGTGTTGTGCCAACACTTCCACACCAGCTTTGCGCCAGCGGCTTTCGCGCAACAGGCTGACGCCTTGCGCTGCGACGCCTATGCGCAGCGACTGTCCCCAAGCTCTACGCATGCAAAGTCACCCGTTTGATTTCTGTCAGCGTGGTAGCTCCACGCTTGACCAGTTCCAGCGCCGCCTGCCGCAGGCTGCGGGTTCCGTTGGCATAAGCTGCCTGCTTGATCTGGCGGATAGGCCGCTTATCCACAATCAGTTCGCGGATTTCGTCATTCAGCGTGAGGATTTCAGCTATCGAACGGCGCCCCTTGTAACCTGTGCCACGACAGTCGCCGCAGCCCTTGCCCTGCATGAAGCGGTAGTCATAAGCCTCGCTGCGCGTCAGTCCTACACTGGCCAGTTCCTGCAAATCGGGCTCATACGCGGTAGCGCAATGGGGGCAGTTCATCCGGATCAGGCGTTGTGCCCAGATGCCGTTCAGCGCCGAGACAAAGGCATAGGGGTCTATGCCCATGTGGGTGAAACGGCCGAATACATCGAACACATTGTTGGCATGCACAGTCGTGAGCACGAGGTGGCCCGTCAGTGCCGACTGCACGGCAATCTCCGCTGTCTCGCGGTCGCGAATTTCGCCCACCATGATTTTGTCCGGATCATGCCGCAATATCGAGCGCAGGCCCTTGGCAAAGGTCAGGCCTTTTTTCTCGTTCACAGGTATCTGCAATATGCCGGGCAACTGGTATTCCACCGGATCTTCAATCGTGATGATTTTCTCGCGCCCGTTATGGATCTCGGTCAGCGCCGCATACAGCGTAGTGGTCTTGCCGGAGCCGGTGGGCCCGGTCACCAGCAGCATGCCATAGGCTTCCTGCGCCAGTGCGCGCAGCGCCGCCAGCGACGGCGCATCGAAGCCCAGTGCTTCCAGCGTCAGCGAACCATAGGCCTCGATCATGGCGCGCTTATCCAGAATGCGGATCACAGCATCTTCGCCGTGGATGCTCGGCATGATGGAGACGCGCAGATCGATTTCGCGGCCGTTCGCTTCGACCCGGAAGCTGCCATCCTGCGGCACGCGACGCTCGGCGATATCGAGTTCGGCAAGTACCTTCAGGCGCGAGATGATCTGCTCGGCCAGCTCGACGCCATGCACGGCAGTGGCATGATCGAGCACGCCATCCACACGGTATTTCACGGCCAGACCGCCAGCCGTGCTTTCCAGATGGATGTCGGACGCCGCAGCCTTGAGCGCATCGTACAGCGTGGAATTCACCAGCCGCACGGCCGGGCTGGCAGCCTCCGACACGGAAGCGAACGACAGCACAGCCGCCGTCTTGCCGTCACGCCGCCCTTCCGCCGTACCGGGCAGCAGGCTGTCCGTAGCGCGTGCCGACTCCTCCTGTTTGGATAGATAGGCCTGAATATCGGCCTGCAGTGCCAGCCGGGTCGACAGCGGCGCCTGCGGCGTGGCCCGCGCCTGCGTTCCCAGCCAGGTCTGCAAATCCAGATCGAAAGGATCGGCAATCACCCCGACCACGCCGCCATCGGCCGCGCGCAGCAATACGCAATGGCGCGCCATGGCTAGCGATAGCGGCAATAGTTCGAAGGCCGGCGCCAGCGCCAGCATGTCGGCAGTTTCCAGCACCGTCATGCCGAACGGGCGCGCCAGCGCCTGTACTACCTGACGCGGCTCCAGCCCCGTCTGGGCCTGCAGCTCGTCGACCAAGGTCCGTCCCGAGGCACGGCACACCCGGCGCGCGCGTGCTAGCAGCGCCATATCGATGGTGGCCGGCGCGCCCTCGCCGGTCGCGCTAACGCTGCAGCCTGGGCTGGGCACGGCGGCCGTCATGACATATCTCCCGCCAGATCGAAGATGGGCATATACAGCAACACCACAATCGCGCCGACCACCAGACCGATGGCGGCCATCAACAGCGGCTCGAAAGTACGGGTAAAGCGGTCTATCCAGCGGCTGATTTCGCCGTCGTAGAAGGCGGCTGATTGGGTCAGCATGGGCCCCATGTCGCCAGTGCGCTCGCCGACCCGCAGCATGCGCAGCGAGATCGGCGTGGTCAACTGGTTGGCCTCGAACGCAGCCGACAGCGGCAGCCCCGCCTCGACCGCATTGCGAGCCTGCTGCAAATGCTGGCGCAATGCCGGCGAAACCATGCCCTGCACGGTTTCGATCGCTTGCACGATGGTGATGCCGCCCTCGCTCAGCATGCCCAGCGTCAGATACAGACGCGATAGTTCGTAAATACGGGCCCGTTCACCCACACCGGGCAAGCGAACCAGCAGACGCATTACGCCGCCGTTGCCAGCCAGCCGGCGCACTGCCAGCACGCCGCCCACCAGAAGTAGCGCGACGGCCGCCAGCAGCAGGCTGGTATGCTGGGCGGCGAACTGGCCCCAGTTCAGCATCTGCTGGGACATCCAAGGCAGATTGCGCCCGGCGCCCTGATAGACTTCGGCAAACCGTGGCACCACATACGCGATCAGGAACAGACTGACACCGCCGCCGACCAGCAGCAGGATGCAGGGATATATGGCAGCCGACACCAGTTTGGCGCGTACCAGATCGATACGCTGCTGGTAGTCGATATAGCGCGCCAGCGCCCGCGGCAGATCAGAAGTGCCTTCGGCCGCACGCACTATGCCCACATACAGGGGCGGGAACAATTCCGGCTGCTCGGCCAGCACGCTCGAATAACGCTGGCCTTCGCGCAAGCCGGCCAGCAGACGCTCCAGCACATTGCGCGTGGCCGGGCTGGCTTCTTTTTCCAGCAGCGCTTCCAGCCCTTCGACAATGCCGAGTCCAGCCGTGAGCAAGGCCAGCAATTCCTGGCTGAACAGCACCAGCGACAGGCCGCCGGATGTGGCGCCGCTGCGCCGCCAGCCCAGTGTCGTGCGCTGCGGCGCAATCGCGCTCACGTACAGCCCACGCGCCTCGACCTGGCGGCGCGCGTCGACTTCATCGCGGGCGTCGACCAGCATCTGGCCGATCACCATATCGGCCGACAGTGTACGGACTTCGAACTGCATCGGGTGGCAACTTTCCGGATCAGGGCAGCTTACTGCGTGGTGATGTCGGCGTCTTCGCCGCTACCGCCAGGCTGACCGTCGCGGCCCAGCGAAATAATCTCGAATTCAGCTTTGCTGCCGGGCGCCTTGTACTGGTAAGGATGGCCCCAGGGATCGGGCGGTATGCCTTTTTTCAGATACGGCCCATTCCATTTGGCGCCTGCCGCAGCCGGTGCCGCCAGCAGAGCCGCCAAGCCCTCTTCCGTATTCGGATAGCGCCCCACATCGAGACGGTAGGTGTCCAGCGATTTTTCGAACGCTTCAATCTGGGCCCGGGCGATCGTCACTTCCGACTTGCCCAGCTGTGAAAAATACTTGGGGCCTACATAAGCGGCCAACAGACCAATGATGACGATTACAACCAGCAATTCCAGCAAGGTAAAACCGCCAGCCTTGGGGGCGCCTGTCTGACGACAACTCTTCGCTACATCCATCCGAACAACTCCTTAAACCAACCCACCTGCTTGCAAGAGACAAGAGGCTACCATGGGCTTTATTTATCCGACAATCTTTTCTTTTTGCACCACATCGACCTACGAGCCGAGTGCCAAGCGCTAGGTTTTCAGGCCACACGCGCGAGCGGCGCCGGCGGCTGCTCGAACAGCAGCAAAGCCATGCCGCGCGCGATCGCATGGGTGCGGTTCGAGACGCCAAGCAGCCGGTACAGGTGCTGCAAATGGTTCTTCACAGTCAGCCCGCTAATCCCCAGTATCAGGCCGATTTCTTCATTACTCTTGCCCTCGCGGACCCAGTGCAGTATCTCGCGTTCGCGCGCCGTCACCGGACGGGCCAGCACGCCATCCTGCGCCTGCCACTGGTTCAGCCGCAGCAAGGTCAGATGCAGCGTGGGCAGTAACAGGCTGAAAAAATAGCCATGCCGCGCCCGCGGCCGCTGCGGCAAATTAAACAGCAGGAACACCGTATCCTGCCCTGCCGTTCGGCCATTACCGTGCAACATCACATTATCCAGCCCCAGATCACGCAACTCGCCCAGATAGGCGTCCAGCGGCGACAGGTTTTCACTGCCACTCGCATCGAGCCAAGCCGGCAGCAAAGATGCAATCCGGCAGGTCCGTGCCAGCCGCAGCGCCAGACCGTCAAGCGGATTGCAGATACGCGCCAGCAGTCCGCCCTCGAGCACGACAGAGTGCAGCGTGTCGAGATGCTGCAGCACATCGCCCGGGCCGAACTGCAGACAGACCATCAACTGATGCGGCAGCAGCGCCTGCAAGGGGCCCTGCGACCACAAGAAGAACTGGCGCCGCTCCTGCACCGGCAATGCCGCTTCGATGGCATGCAGCAGATACTCCTGTTCCAGCTTGCTCAGAATGACCAGTGCCTCGTAGCTCATGCGGACGCCGCCTGCATCGAAGCGCCGCGTGCCACATAGCGGTAACCACTACCCCGTACGGTTTCTATACAACCCTGTCGGCCACTGGGCTGCAGCGCTGTGCGCAAGCGCCCCACATGGGTGTCGACCGTACGCTCGGCCACATAGACAGCACTGCCCCACACTTGATCCAGCAACTGCGCCCGGCTATGCACACGCTCCGGATGCTGCATAAAAAAATTCAACAACTTCAACTCCATGCCGACTATGGCCAACTGCTGGCTACCCGCCGTCACCCGCAAAGTATGGGGATCCAGCCGCAGGCCGCTGGCATCCGGCGCCGCCTGCGGCTGCAACACAGGCCACCGCCGCAGCAATGCATGCACGCGTGCCACCATCTCGCGCGGGCTGAAGGGTTTGGTCATATAGTCGTCCGCACCGCTTTCGAGTGCCATGATCTTGTCCGGCTCGCCACAACGCGCCGTCACCATCATGATCGGCAGCGCACGGGTGCGCGCTTGGGCGCGCAGGCGCCGTATCAGCGTCAGGCCCGACTGCCCGGGCAGATTCCAGTCCAGCAGCAAGACATCCGGCAGACTGTCTTCCAGCATCAGTAAAGCAGTTTCAGCATCATGCGCGCGGCTGACCGTATGGCCGGCCATGCCGAGATTCAAAGCGATCAGCTCTAGCGTCGCTGGCTGGTTTTCAATGACAAGGATATGGGCAGGTGGCATGGCAAATCCGTGTAAAGAAAATACTATGCAATATGCAACATAGCTTTACTAATATGATTTGCCTTCAGGATTTAGATGTTTTCGATATATATCCAGTATTTATCAGCGTTACTAGCAATGCGAGATCAACAAAAGTTGTGCGCGACAAACAAAAAAACGACAGCACCGGCAAACGGCCTGTCGTTTTTTTGAGTCAGGCTACACTCAGGCTGGCAACTGGCGGCGACGGACCAGGCCCAGCAGGGCCACACCGGCGCCCAGCATCAACCAGCTGGACGGCTCGGGCACGGCCGTGATCTGCACCAGACCATTGTCGTAGCCACTCAGCAGCAAAGTGCCATGGCCGCCGGCCGTAGCAGCCGGCACGAATTCCAGATTGAGGGCACTGAAGCCGTCACTGCTGACCGGATACTGCAGCAGATCGCCTTGGGCATCGAACAGCGCCACACTGAAACTGGAATTGCTATTGCCGGGAGCACCGTCGATGCTGAGGTCAAAACTGATCTTGCCACCTGCGTAATTCACTTCATGCCGGAGCTCGCTCCAGCCATTCAGCGTGGTATCCAGCGTGTAGCCAGTGGCCAGGCTGCCCGTTACATCGCTCAGTTGTGCGCTGGCAGGCTGGATGAAACCGCCGAAATGGCTGAGCTTGGCCCATGCCGGCGAGGGATCCATGGGCGCGCCGCCCAGCTGGATGTCTATCCAGCCATTGCTGCCCAGGGTCAGCGTATTCAGTTCAACATGGAAGGTACTGGCCGCCGAAGCCAGCGTCGCGCACGTGCCCAGGGCCACGGCCAGCAGGCCGCGACGGAAAGTAGTGAGATTCAACATATTCATGATTCCTTAAAAAGTACCGCTGTAGACTTTAACTGCCGAATAGCGCACCGTGCCGCTGCCAGACTTGCTGAAGGTGGTAGGCACGACCACGCTAGCCCCCGGGGCCAGATTGCCGCTCAGCGTGATATACGGCGCGCCGTTATGGCTGCCGCTTGCATTGACCAGCGTGGCATCGGCCACCAACCCCACCAGCTCGACCTGCAGCGGGCCTTGCAGCGCCACATTCGAAGTATTCGTCAGCGTCAGGCTACCCACCCATTTGCCAGTGGAACGGTTCAGCACCAGTCCCGAGGCGGCGGCACGCACGCTGCTGCTGACATCGGTATAAGGCGCAGCCAGATTCAGGCTGATCACCACTGGATCGTGGTCCGACGCACGGTAAGGAGCGCTGGTGTATTTATCCTGCGGCTTGCCATCCGTGTTGTAGTCCACCACGGTCGGCTCATCGGCATTGTTATGCCATTCGGCCGCATCGACCACCTGCCCATTCAGTGCCGGGCTGGCCAGTGCGTGATCCAGATAACCGGCTTCGCCATTGAACACAAACGAGTAAGGCATGCCGCCACCAGCGCGGACGAAACGCTCGAGCTGGTTGACATAGCCCGTGGCCGTAATGGCAGCTATCGGATCTTCCATGCCGTAGGAGTTGAAGTCGCCGATCAGCAGCACGCGGTTGTCGCCGGCAGCCGCCGTCACCTGCGGAACGAAACTATTCACCAGACGCTGCGCCTGCTGAATGCGGGTGGCATTCCAGCAACCCTGGCTATCGCCCTGGTCGGCATCGGCACCGTTACCACTCGGGCAACTACCTTTGGACTTCAGGTGATTGACGATGACAGAGAACTTCGCGCCATTCGCAGCCTGGAAGGTCTGGGCCATAGGCGGCCGGTTGTTGATGGCGTCGGCATCGGACAGTGCGCCACCAACCAGTTTCACGCTGGCCAGTTTGTAGATCATGGCGACACGGATAGCATCGGTACCAGTGCTGGCGGGCTTAGGCACGACGGCATACGTCTTCAGGCCGGTGCCCGGCGAAATGGCTTCGTTGAGCGCATCGACCAATTTGGTAACGGTGTATTCGCCCTTGTTCTGGATTTCCATCAGGCCATAGACGTCAGCATTGATGGCCTTCAGCTCACCCACGATCTTGGCGGTCTGGCGGTTGAACTCATTCAGATTGTCGGCCCCGCGGCAATTGGACTTGGACACGGCGCTACCAAGCGAGCAGCCCTGCCCCGTATTGCCCAGATCATCCGTACCGTTGGTAAAGGTAGTGAAGTAGTTGAGCACGTTGGCGCTGGCCACCTTGATATTACCGGCTACCAAAGCGGGCACATCGGCACGTGGATTATCGGCCGAGAACACGGGCGCCACGGTCGGTTGCAGCTTGAAGCCGGCACCGCCACCGCCTTTGGCGCCGAAATCGATCACGCCCGTCAGGTCACGCACACTGAAGCCAGCGCGCAGCGAACCATCTTCCCCCAGATACGGAATCGTGGTCGGGGTGACGAAAATGCCGTCATCGAGAATGATCTGATTCTTCTGGTTGGCAGCGGCCTGGGCCAGTGCTTCTGGCGTACCGGGACGGTAACGGTTGGAAGCAATTTCCAGACGCCCCGAGGACAACGTGACTTCGCCACGGTCGCCCAGGAATTCCAACTGCGACACGGTCAGCGGGTTGGTGAAACGCACCAGCATGCCTTCCACGCGCGCCAGATCATCGTATGGCAACTGGATATTGGTCGGTGCAATCACCTTGTCCTTGTCCAGCCGGATGATGGCTGTGACGTTGGTGAGTTCAGTATAGGAACGCGTTGCGCCGCTGGCCGTGTATTCGCTCACGGTGCCGCTAATGCGCACCAGATCGCCGACTTTGACGGTGCCGATATTGGCAGCCGTGGTGTAAACAAACAGACCGTCCGAGGTAGCGGGGTCGCCATCGCCTACGGCATCCTGAATGAAGAAGCCAGTGCCGACTTTCGCCGTTACCACGCCCTCGGTGGTCTGGGTGGTATTCACATAGGGACTGGCTGCCGCCGCGCCCTGAATCTGCGGAATGGTATGGCTTACTGCGGCCGGCGCAGCCACCGTCACATTGATCGTGCAGCTAGTCTGCTGCGACTGATCGTTATCAAAACGGATGGTGACTGGATAGGTGTTCGCCGCCACACCCGCGCCCACATTCAGCGTTACGCTGGCGTTGGCGCCTATGCCCGCTGCCGCCACGAAATCGACCAGGCTGATGCCGGGGATGCTGGCAGAAGTAATCACGGCATTGTTGACGATACCATCCGCATCGGTGGCGCTCAGTGCGGCGCTACCGCCCACGCCCACGCCCAGCGACAGGCTGGCCGGGCAAGTGGCAACGATAGGGGGGGCGGCTGGCGCGGAACAGGCATGCGAGGCCGTGCTGGTGTTGCGCGGCGCAGGCGCAGCCGTGCTGAAGTCGCTGCTATTGTTATTGGTATCGGTACAGCCATCGGCTGCGCGCAATGCCGCCGTGGTATTCGACAGCACTGGTGCGGCAGCACTACCTTCGAAGTAATTGGCGCCGCCAAAACCGATCAGATCGACGAAGCTAGCCACCGCAGGCGATACGCCCGACAGCAGCGTGCCACTATTGACCAGCGCAACCTTACCAGTGGAGCCGCTCAGGTTCAGCGCGCCGAATGCATCCGGTGCAGGCAAGTTATCGGTGCCGCCCGTGCCAGCGCCTTCCTGCACCAGGTAATACTGCCCCGGTTGCAATACCACGCCTGCCGGGATAGGCGTCTTTTGCCAAGTGCCGCCCGTGGCCGATGCGTACTGCACACTCCAGCCACCGATATTCACCGCGACATCGCTGCGGTTAAATAGTTCGATGTAGTCATTCTTATACTTGGCGCCAGTATTGCCGCCACCACCGTACACTTGGCTAATCACCACTTGGGCGCCCGTATCAACAGGCACCGCGACGACAGCCAGTGCCGGGGCAGACAGCGCACCCAGCAATGCAGCGGCCATGGCCGTGCGGCGCACAGGCCTGGCCTGTGCCGCAACGCGCGACAAATAGGAGGTTTTTTTCATGGAGTTTCCTGAGGTAGTAAGTGTCGAGAATGCAGAGTTAACAAAATGTATTTAAACATGACATTTTGCATAGTAATCTGCACGCTTGACGCCTTGATGACAGTGCATTAGTCCGTTCAGACTAAGCACTGCCGCTCAGGACCTCCACGCGGATTCAGTGGCGGTAGGGTGCGGCCAGCGGTTCGCCGATAAACAGGCCCTGGGCCGGCCAGGCGACACTTTTCCAGTAGGCTTCGATCGCACTGGCGCCGCGTAGATACTGGCTCAGCAGCACGGTAGAGTTAGGGAATTTCTGCCAATGGTTGCAAGGCTCCGACACGGTGCCATAGCTGGCCGTTGCACCGGCATCGAGCCAGCGCAGGCTGCTCATCTGGCGCTCGCCCAGCAAATCACCGCCGAAAGAAGTCAGGTGATCGGCTAGCGCGCCAGGGAGAAATTTAAGCGTATTCAGCTTGGGTACGCTGGCCAGTCCCGTCTGATACAGCATGATATCGCTGACCTGCTCGATACTGTCCGCCTGCATTGTCTTGATGGTCAGCTTTTGCTGCGGCAATACCATCGAACGGGGGAAAAACCGTGCCCGGCTACTCCGTGCAGCATCGCTGGTCTGCAGAAAATACGCGCTGGCCTGAGGCACAGAAAATCCGCTGGCCACACCACGGTCGATAAGCGCTTTGGCGTTCTCGACGTTATCGGTAGGCAGCAACATCGACAAACGCAATTTCAGCTCGCTATACGGCCGCGCGCTGGGCGAGTTGTAGTAGGCGCTAGGCTTGGCCGGACCACAGGGTTTGGCGCACAAGGCACTATCCAGTCCCAGCGTATAGGCTGCTGTAATGGAATTGCACTCCACCGCATACGGCGCCGTCCACACCATCAGCACGGCCTGTATCTCCGGCGCCAATTTAGCGTCGATCTTGCCTTTCAGTGCCTCAAACTCCTCCGCGTCGAGTTTGCGCGGAGTATGCGGGATCTGCACGTGGACGATGTTGGCGGCCGGGATGCCGCGTGCCTTGCGATAATACTCGCCGACTTCGACGCTGTTCGGCTCATCGTCATTGACAACCACAGCCAGTTGCGCCGCAGTCAGGCCGCGCGCCGGCAGAAACTGGGCATGAACAGCAGTCAGCAGCGACATGGCTGCACAGAATAGAAAAATATGGCGCAAGTAAGTCAGCTTTCAAAAAAAACGGAAGCCGCAGCTTCCGTCTCGATTATAGCGTTATCGTGCCCGCTTAGGCACGCTGGTACACATCTTCAAAGCGTACGATATCGTCTTCGCCCAGATAGCTGCCAGACTGTACTTCAATCAGATGCAGAGGCAATTTACCGGGATTTTCCAGCCGGTGCGTCATGCCGATAGGAATATAGGTCGATTCGTTTTCCGTCAGCAGCGTAACTTTATCGCCACAGGTTACCGCGGCCGTACCGCTGACCACGATCCAGTGCTCGGCACGATGGTGATGCATCTGCAGCGACAGTTTGCCGCCCGGATTGACGGTAATCCGTTTGACCTGGAAA
This sequence comes from Pseudoduganella danionis, assembly GCF_009720775.1. GTDB lineage: Bacteria > Pseudomonadota > Gammaproteobacteria > Burkholderiales > Burkholderiaceae_D > Rugamonas > Rugamonas danionis. The sequence continues at coordinate 689,602 of NZ_WNKW01000002.1, read as the reverse complement.
CGCTCGCCGACATCAATCCCTTCGTAACAACCCCATGGACGATACACTTTGGTATGGTGCAGGTGCTCGGTACGCTGCTTGGTCTTCAAATGATCAACCACGTTCTTCACGCGCTGCACCTGATCCTTGTGCGCGACCAGCACCGCATCGTTGGTCTCCACCACCACCAGATCCTGCACGCCGATGACGGCGACGATACGGCTCTCGGCACGCACCAGCGAGCCGCTCACGTCATCCAGATAGACGTCGCCGCGGGTCGTATTACCGTGCCCGTCGTGCGGCTGAACTTCCCACAGGGCCGACCACGAACCAACGTCGCTCCAGCCTATGTCGGCCGGCACCACGATGGCGTGCTTGGTATGTTCCATTACGGCATAGTCGATCGAATCCGATGGGCATGCCGTGAACGAAGCCTCGTCCAGACGGCAGAAATCCAGATCGCGGTAATCCTTGCCCACTGCCGTCGCAGTGGCGTCGGCGATGGCAGGCGAATACTTCTGCAATTCCGCCAGATAGACTTCGGCGCGGAACAGGAACATGCCACTATTCCAGTAGTAATTGCCGGCATCGACAAAGCCCTGCGCCTTGGCACGGTCCGGCTTCTCGACGAAGCTATCGACCGCATAGCAGTGTGGCGCGGCTGCGGCGGCGCCGCTACGAATGTAGCCATAGCCCGTCTCCGGCGCCGTCGGCACAATGCCGAAAGTCGCCAAAGCGCCCTGCTCGACCAGCGCAGCAGCATGACCGATGGCGGCAAAGAAAGCACCGACATGTTCGATCACGTGATCAGCCGGCAACACCAGCATCACCGCGTCCGGATCGATGGCGCGCAGATAATGCGCGGCGGCAGCCACCGCGGGTGCCGTATTGCGGCCTACAGGCTCCAGCAGTATGCCGAGCGGGTCAATGCCAATTTCACGCATCTGCTCTGCCACGAGGAAGCGGTGCTCGTTGCCGCATACGATCAACGGCGCCTGCATCTGCGCGCGCTCATGCAGGCGCAATGCGGTTTCCTGCAGCATCGTACGTTCCGAAACAAGTGGCAGTAGCTGCTTAGGCAATACCGCACGCGAAAGCGGCCACAAACGGGTTCCAGACCCACCGGACAGGATTACCGGGTAAATTTTCATGCAATATTTCTCTTTTTGGTTAATTCGCTATCTTGCGCCGTGCGCCGCTTGCTACGCCGATCGCGTGCATTGGCCCACGAGTCGGGATGGGTTTCGGAGACGTGCTTCATCTCGCCACAGCGGTCGACACTATAATCCTTAAACACGATCATTTCGTTTAAAGAAACATTCGGTAACACCCTAGTGTATTCGAAGAGTACACTGCGCACCACCTCCGCCCCGGCACAGATATGGCTGCCATGGCCTATCCAGGTCGGCCCGACGATATGCACGCCGGCCTCGATGCGCGTGCCCGAACCAATATAGACGGGACCTTCGATACGCGTGCCTTCCCAGTCTATGCTGGTATTCAAGCCCACCCACAAACCATCATTGATCTGTATGCCGGGCATGTGCAGGTTCGCGACCTCCCCCATCAGTACGCTCTGACAGGTTTCCCAATAGTCCGAAACGCTACCGATGTCTATCCAGTTGTAGTTGCGCGTCTGGGCGTAGAACGGCAGTCCTTTCTCGGCCAGCAACGGAAATAACTCCGAACCGATATCAAAGGTCTGGCCGGAAGGAATCAGGTCTATGACTTCAGGCTCGAAAATATAGATGCCGGTGCTGACAAAATTCGATTTGGCATCCTGCTGACTGGGTTTTTCCTGAAATTCCGTGATACGGCCATCCGTGTCCGTCACCACCACGCCATAATTCGACACCTTGTCCCACGGCACTTCCTTGGTGATGACAGAGGCCAGCGCGCCCTTGCGGCGGTGCTCGAACAGCGCCGACTTGATATCCAGATCGATCAGCGCGTCACCGCACAACACGATGGTCGTGTCGTCGAAGAAGCCACCGAACTCCTGGATTTTCTTCATGCCACCCGCCGAACCCAGCGGCTGCGGCACGACTTCGCCCTCATCCGTGGTGTAGCCCTCGAAGGAGTAGCCGATCTGTACGTTGAACTGATGGCCTTCGCCAAAATACTCTTCTATCTTTTCATGCAGGTAGCTGACGTTGACCATGATTTCTGTCACGCCATACTTTTGCAAATGTTCAATCAGATAGGCCATCACTGGCTTGCCCAGGATGGGGATCATGGGCTTGGGCAAATCATAGGTAAGCGGACGTACGCGCGTGCCCTTACCCGCAGCCAGTATCATTGCTTTCATGCAGATCCCTTATATCTTGGACATCGTTTGCCAACGCCAGGAATCAGCACACATCTGATCTATGTTGCGTTGGGCCTTCCAGCCCAGTTCCCGCTCAGCCAGACCGGGATCAGCATAGCATGCCGCGATATCGCCCGGGCGCCGCGCTGCAAACTCGTACGGAATAGGCTTACCGCTGGCCTGTTCGAATGCGCGCACCATTTCCAGCACGCTATTGCCACGTCCGGTACCCAGATTGTAGGTGTACACACCGGCACCGTCGGCCAGCTTTTGCAAGGTGGCCAGGTGGCCAAGTGCTAGATCAACCACGTGTATGTAATCACGCAAGCCGGTACCATCCGGTGTTGGATAATCATTCCCGTAGACCGAGAGAATTTCGCGCTCGCCAGCTGCCACCTGCGCCACATACGGCACCAGATTATTCGGGATGCCATTCGGCTGTTCGCCGATCAGACCACTTTCATGCGCGCCCACCGGATTAAAGTAACGTAGCAAGGCAATCCGCCACGATGGATCAGCCTTGTAGAGGTCGCGCAGTATTTCCTCTATCATCAACTTGCTGCGGCCATAAGGGTTGGTGGCCGACAAGGGGAAGTCTTCCAGTATCGGTACCGAAGCCGGATCGCCATAAACTGTTGCAGACGAGCTGAATACCAGCGTCTTCACGCCGAATTTCGCCATGGTTTCAAACAACACCAGGCTACCTGTCACATTATTGTCGTAGTAGCGCAAGGGCTGCTCGACCGACTCGCCCACCGCTTTCAGTCCAGCGAAATGGATTACCGCATCGAACTGGCGGGCAGCGAACAGCGCTTCCAGTGCGCCACGGTCGCGGATGTCGGCCTCGACCCAGTCCAGCGGCTGGCCAGTGATCTGACTAAGCCGCTGCACAACGGTTCGATGGCTGTTACACAGATTATCCAGCGCCACGACCGCGTGCCCAGTCTTGAGTAGTTCGACACAAGTGTGGGAGCCGATATAGCCTAAGCCCCCTGTCACGAGAATATTCATCTTTAATCCTTGGGCAATTAAGTAATAGCGTTTTACTTTCCGCGCAGTTGAAATGCTCTATCCATAGACGACAACAAGCGCCCGGCGTCGACCCACACTACAAGATCATCGAATTCACCGCCCACGGCGGCAGATTCCTGAGTTTTCTCCCGGCTGATGTACTCGCGGGATGCCGTGACATTATGCAGCTCATCTATATTAAAACCATTTGCGCCATTTTGAATCTGTGGTCGTCCTTGCGGGCTGACGCCGAAGTTATTCTTTCCTGTCGAGAATACTATGGCCGGAGCGCACAGCAACGCGATGGAGCATTCGTCTTGCCCGACGACATACACGAGCTTACCGCTAGCCAGACGCCGCAATATCGTCCTGTTGGGAACCACGTCGCGCTGCACCGAACTCCCCGTCAATGCCGGTGTCACACTGTAACGTAGTAGATGCCACCAGCCATCGACACCATCAATACCTAAGGTCACCCATGGTATGTAACCCGTACAATCGGCATCAGTGGAACACGGCGCATCAGTCTCTTTGCCATCGCTAGATGAAGTAGCAGGGCGTGGGAGCCGCCCGTGGGAAACTGCATAGCCTTGCAGAGCATCGCGCGCTGCAGCCAGGCGCAGGTGGGTAAGGTGTTCGCGCCGCTGATCAGGATTCAGACGTTCGGCGAACCGCATCAGCAATGTTGCCGCGCCTAGAACCAGTACCAGCATGATCATCAGGGCTGCACCATTTTGTTCAGCCCTGGGGTGCCTAGTCAGAAGAGACATCGGTATCAACCGAAAGGAAAAGCCGGCATGGCCGGCTTTATCCTATGTACAAATTAAAAATCTACCAGCACGGATCCGATGACTTCCGCACCGCTGTGGCGCATCTGCTCGCGCAGCAGATTGATATCTTCGATACGCGTATGATTCTTACGCGCCACCACCAGGACACCACCGACACGCGACGCAATCGCCAACGCATCAGCGCCAACCGAGAACGGTGCCACATCGTACAGCACCACATCAAAGTGCTGATCCAGACGCGGAGTCAGCGCAGCAAAACTGCTCCGGCTTAACAGTTCCTGCGGATTTGGCGGCAGCGTGCCAGCCACCAGCACGGACAAATCGACAAACGCATCGACCTTGGCCACAACATCCGTATCGGCACGACCAGCCAAAATGTCCGACAGGCCCTGGCGCGCTTTCAGATCGAAGATTTCGTGCTGACTAGGCTTACGCAGATTGCTATCAACCAGCAGGGTATGCTCGCCCAACTGGGAAAACACCACGGCCAGATTAGCAGCGAACAGGCTGGTACCTTCGCCCGAATCGACACCAATAATAACCAGCCCCTTATGACCACGGGCGAACCAACGCAGCATCAGTTGACTGCGAATTGCACGCAATTGCTCGACCTGATTACTGAATGGTTGATAAGCCGCCAACAGTTTGGGCGAATAGCTGCCCTCGCCCGCCTGCAGGTAGGGATAGTCAAACTGACGTGCCAGCACCTGCTGAATATCACTTTCTGTAATCAGACCGAGACGCTGTGCGGCCTCACCAAAACGTATACCCAGCTCTTTTTGCATGCGCAGCACGCGCTCAGCATTTTCAGGTGTGATTTTGCCAGACTCAAGCAGCAGTCCACCGATACTGGAATCGGAAGTACGTGGCGTCGGAGTTGCAGAAGAAACAGATTGGACTGGAGCATTCATAGCAGTTCCCTTATTAATTCAAACGCAGACGACGAGGCGACAACAGATTACGCAGGCGGCTAGGCTTACGCGTCGTGACATTCCAGTCGATTACCCCAAACACAGGGATTTCCAATGCTTCGGTCAGATCAGTATCGGAGCGCACGCGTCGATCCAGCAATTCAGCGGCCAGCGCCAGACCTACGCCCAACATCGAGCCCAGCACGAACGAGAGCAGCACATTCAGGAACACTTTAGGACTGGACGCTTCGATCGGTGCCACAGCCGGATTAAGAATGGCCACATCGGACTGCTCGCTCTGACCTTCCAGATGCGTCTGAGAGAAGCGCTGCGAAGTGATATCAAATGCACGCTGAGCATTTTCAACATCCTTGGCCAGAGCACCCAGTTCGTCGCGAGTACGATTCAGTTCCAGAACCTTGCGTTTCTGCTCTTGCAGCGCGGCACGGATATCCGCTTCACGGCGACGGAAAATAGTCGCGTTATTTCCAACGCTGCTACCGGTACTCTTGATAGCGGCATTCAGATCAGTACGCAACTTCTCCACCTCTGCTTTGGCAGCCTGATACTGAGGGTGATTACGATCGAGTCGTTGCGACAACTCGGCCAACTTGCTTTCTGCATTGCCAAGGCCTATGCGCAGATTTTGCACCAATGGATTGCCATTGATGTCAGGCGAATCAACCGAACCATTTGCCATGCCCGCACGCGAATTCGCTTCCATCAATTGTCCCTGCGCAGCAACGAGCTGGGCGGACAGATCATTCAGGCGGTTGGTTTCAACGTCGAGACGGTTATCAACGCTGACAATGCCATTTTCCTGCTGATACTTCGACAGGCGCGACTGGGTCGCTTCCACATTGTCACGCAATTGCTTCAACTGTTCATTGAAGTGGGCGGCGGCCTTCTTGGAAGGTTCGACTTTCAACGCAACGCTGATCTTCTGATATTCATCCGCAAAGGTATTAGCAACCACGGCAACGAATGCAGGGTCGTTGCCCTTAAAGCTAATTTCCACTACGCTACTTTCCCGCGACGGAACAATCTCCAGCTTCTTGAGCAATAAGTCGGCCAGCCAGTCACGTACAGTGCCCTTGCCTTCCGTGGAATCATTAAATTGCTGAATCACCGTCGGATTCGTCGCCAAGCCCAAGCGATCAATTACGCGCAGCGCAACGTTCTTACTGCCGATAATATCTGTCTGGGTTGCCATATATCCGGGCATCAGTTGCCCCGGCATCGTCAGCCCCGTTACAGGATCGACACCTTTGTAGTTCAAAAGAATGGAGGCAGTCGCCTTGTAGGTTTTAGGCAGGACCAGACTAACGATAGTCGTGGCAACGACTGTAACCAACAGCACCATAAGCACGATCCCTTTACGGGCGCGCAGGACGTGCAGGAATTGGGTAAGGTTCATGGAAACACTCTCACAAGAATTGCAGACAGAAGCCTGAGTTAAACCAAAGTACTAACTCAGGCCCACGGCTTAAAACAGACTTTCCTTAACATACACTACGTCATCAGGCTGAACCAGATCATCCTGCTTAGCATCGAGCACTTGCTGTTTACCGTTGACGTCGCGACGTTTAATCACCATACCGCGCTCCGTTCCACGAGGTGTCAGACCACCGCCCGCCGACAGCGCTTGCAAAACGGTCATGGAGCGTTCAAGACGTACTGGACCAGGCCGCTGAACTTCGCCGTAGATATAGAAGCGTGGTGCGCGCTCGACATACAGCACGTCATTCGCTGCCAGTTCGAGATCTTTGTTCAGCTCGCCGCTACGCACCATACCGATGATGTCCACAATTTCCTTGGTGGTGGTGCCGTTGCGCTTACGGATCAGCGACACAGCATCACCGCCGTCGGCAGCAATGCCGCCCGCCATCGCCAGCATATCCAGTACGCTGCGGCGTCCTTCAATCGGATAGCGCCCCGGACGATTTACCTGGCCGAGTACTGAAATTTGCTGGTTCTGAATTTGCGTGATCAGGATACTGACTTGTGCTTTACGCAGAAAACCACCGCTTTCGAGCAAACCACCCAGTTTTTTCTCAGCGCTGATTGCAGTCAAGCCGCCAATTTCAACCGGTCCCAATAATGGGAACGTGATTGTTCCGGCGTCACTCACCCGGGTCTCTGTCGCCAGATCGGGATTACCGTACACGGTGATTTTAAGAATATCACCTGGACCCAGCACTGCGTCTGCCGCCTGAGCACCGCCAACCATCAGCAGTAGCGCCAGCAAAGCGAACCATTTTGTCAGTTGTTTCATCATGATGCGACCTCTTATCTGTCAGAAAAATTTATTTCAGACCAGCAACGCCACGCGCCGTGGCCGCATCATCGGCTTTAGCCTCCGATTTATCGCTGGTGACCGCCGCAGGCGCTTCGACCGCCGCTGGAGCGCTTGCCGGCGCAGCAGCTTTCTCAGGCGGTTGACGGCCATTCAGGTATTCAATCTTGGCTTTGCCGCGCAGACGTGCCAGTTCCGCATCCGCCGCATCTTTATTCTTCTTGTTCACCAGATATTGTTCAATCTGACCTGCTGCTGCCGCCAGTTTTACCGGGACATCTTTGATTTCAGCGATTACTACCAGCAAGCTACGCTCGCCTTCTTTGATAATGAACAACTGACCACGCGGCATATTGACCAGCTTATTCGCCAGTTCAGGTGGTAGTTCGGCGCTAGTGCGCGAAATCTGGGTGCGGCCGAATGCTACTTTATGCTGCTCCATCCAGCTCGCTACTTCTTCCAGCGACTTTGCGCTATCGATCACGCCCTTCAACCCGTCGTTCATATCTTTAGTCGCGAAGACCAGTTCATTCATATCGAACTGCTTACGATTGGTGAAGAATTCAGGATGCTGGTTGAAGTAGGCCTCTACCTCCGCCGCGTTAGGCTTGGTTGGAGCGCCGAGTTTTTTTTGCAAATACGACTGGGCAATAATCAGGGCTTTGGCACGTTCGATCGCCTGCACTACTTTGGGATCACGGTCCAGCTTGTCCTGCACAGCTTCGTTCACCAGCAACTGGCGATCCACCAGCGATTCAATCAACTGCTTGCTGGCTGCTTCCTGCTGAGGTGCCTGCACGTTGGCCCGCTGCAGTTCTTCGTTCAATTGCGAAACGGTGATTTCCTCACCATTAACACGAACCAGTGCCTGGCCGGGCTTAGATTCCTTATTACCGCAAGCGCTCAAGCCAGCGGCAACAAGCAGTAGCGTCGCAAGAGTTTTAGCACGATTCATTGAGTTTGCCTTTTTGATCTGGTTCAATGTATTTATCCTCGATAGTCCAAAATTGTGCTTCCGAAAGCGACTGCTATGCGGTGCCCGTAATGCCTGCGATGAAAGTACAACAATGCTTTAATGACAATTAATATTGACAAAAATCTATAAATGCTGGCAACGAAGTATGCACTTTACCCCCAGTGATTGTCAATATTATAAATAGAGTATAAGCGCGCTATCACAATAATAGCTTACGATAATGTTAACCATTTCACTGAACAGGAAAACGTTCAGCTCAGTGGGCATTTTCCCGCTTTAGAACGACATGCACCGTCTTTAAGATAATCCAAATGTCTAGCCACAATGACCACTTCCTTAAATAATCAAGGTCGTAATGTATGCGCGCCTCCATCTTATCCAGCGTTTCCGTCTCTCCCCGCAAACCATTGACTTGCGCCCATCCGGTAATGCCGGGTTTGACCTTATGGCGCAACATATAGCCCTTGATCAACTTACGGTATAACTCATTGTGTGCCACGGCATGGGGACGTGGTCCCACGATACTCATACGTCCCTGCAAGACATTAATAAACTGTGGCAACTCATCAAGCGAAGTGCGACGCAGGAAGGCGCCAACGCGGGTTACCCGCGCATCGTTTACCCGCGCCTGCACGACCGTTGCGCCATCGTCCGTCACAGTCATCGAACGGAACTTGTAAACGATGATTTCCTCGCCATACAAGCCATAGCGGCGCTGACGGAAAATCACGGGGCCCGGCGAACTCAGCTTTACAGCCAGCGCGATGATCAACATGATCGGCAACAGTGCGATCTGGATAATCAATGCCAGCACGATATCGCTGACACGCTTGACCAAGCTATTAATACCTGTGAATGGCGACTCGCGAATGGCAACCACGGGCATACCACCCACGCTATCAAAGCGGGCCTGCATCAGGTCAAACACGTAAATATCCGGAAGGAAATATACCGACGCTGTCGTATCCTGCAATTCGTCGAGCAGTTTACGGATACGCGGCTGTGCAGAGATCGGTTGGCTGATGAAGATCATCTTCACATTGTGTTCCCGCACGTAGGCTGGGATATCCACCATTTTCCCAAGTAAAGGATCACGATTGCCGCCAGCGATACGGTCTTCGACCCGATCATCGAAGAATCCTAAGACTTGCATGAACAGATTAGGATGCTGCTTACATACGTTAGCAAACTTTAGACCTACTTCGTTCACCCCCACCACGACGACCGAACGGACTTCACTATCCTTACTGGAGCCGAAGGTGACACTACGTAACGCCCAATGACTTGCCAATAGAATCAGGGGAGTAAGCACAAACCAGGCTTTTACCGCCTGGTTATCCAGTCGAGCACTGAGACCGCTTGCGAAACCAATAAAACATAGTAGGCTCACCGTAATCAGCCAGCCCACCACAGTATCCCGGGTATAGGCCAACATCCTGCCACTACGCCAGGTACGGTACGGGTCAACATACTGATAGACCGACGACGACACAAAAAACGCCAATATCATGAGCACCAGCGCATAACCGGTAAAGGGCTCGTGGAACGCTAAACTACAAAGATAAAGCGTCCCCATAATAACGAGCGGATCAAGCACCCGCTGGAAAAACGAAATCAGAGGAATATCACTGAGGGTCATGGGACGACTATCAATATTGCACATTAACATTAAGGCTAACACCTTTGGCACGGTAATTACCGTTGCCAAATACTGCCGCGGCGAGGCCACTACGGGCTTCTCTAAACACGGTACCGGACACCTGCACCCGGTTCATAGGCAGATAACTGAGCCCCGCCGACACGCGCCGGTTACGATCACTGACATCCAAAGTACTGCTGCTTACCAGCAAACCGCTAAACGTGCGGCGCTCAGCCCGTCCTTGGGCCGTCGCCTGCAGTTTGGAAGAAATATTCCACACCACATTAGCACTTACCCCGGTTTGCATTGCATAGCTGGCCAGCGCACTTTCAACGGCCACAAATTCACGCCAGACGGCACCATTCAGCCCAAGCTGGCCATCCATAGACGTGGCGGCCTTCAGCTTGGCATTGAACCCGCTCGAATCACGCTCGGTGAAATAGACATGCTTACGCTTGGCCCAGCCGCCTAGAAATTGAAGATTAGTGATAGGAGTGACACGCCAGTCAACATTGAGTTTGACGTCATTCTGGTCATTGCCCGCATCGATCACGCGCCCGTTAATACTACGCAGGGTATCGTAACGGCTACGGATCTGATCAACTTGCAGGCCGATCGAACTGCCGGAGGACGCGAGGTAATCGATGCCGACAAGTCCCGCCCCCACAGTACGGTTGTTATAAGCCTGAGCGCTAAGGTCAAAGCTATACATATCGCGCGTATATCCTACCCGTGCGCGCCAGCTTGGATGGAAACTCCAGCGTGCCGTGGCAAATTCCTGACGCTGCACGCGCAAATTACGCTCACTGGTCACGACGTCGGTGTAGGGTGCCAGAATTTGCTCATACATACCACCAAGCGTGCCCTGCAGGCGATTTCCCAACTGCCAGTTCAATTCGACTTCAGCGTCCTTGCCATTGTAGTCAAGCTGGGTAAAGTGCTGAAACTTTACCCTGCTCACATTAGCCTGCACCTTGACCATCTGACGCCCAATATTCTCATTCACCTGCAAACCTGCCTGCAATTGACTCGAACGATCACTACGCACACCACCGTAACCCGGGTTGTTGTCGCTCAACCGGAACAGGTTATCGTCATAGGACTGGCCCAAGGATGCGTAAGGATGTATGCCGGGCTGAGTTTCCTGTGCATTCGCACTGACGGCACCAATTAATGCAACACCCAGCCAGCAACTGCGCACAAAATCAGTCGTTCTATCGAGACGGGGCAATTTTCCCCAGGCGGTCACTAACTTAGTCCGGCGATGGCAATCAGAGAAAATGTCCAGAGGGCTCAGCATGAATTATTCGTCTTTTAGAAATGTTAAAAATTCGATATTTCGACATCTTACCAGTAAGTCCACTGGCCAGTAACCAGAATCCAGATGCCTAACCCACCGTTAGTAACCGCATGGGCCAATATAGGCACCCATAACTTCTGGGTTCGCATGTACAGCAAACTATAAATACCGCCGGCAACCATACCGGCCAGCCACAAGTTATGCTCAATTCCGAATAATATCACTGAAACAATGAAACTTTTGCAATTAATTGCGGCTGGCGCAAGCTTCTCAAAGTCCTGAGCAACTATCCAACGGGCCAGAAATGAGCGCCAGAATAGTTCCTCCATGACCGGCACCACCACGGCACCGCCAAATAACCTAATCCCTACCAGCAACCAGTTAATCTGCCCGTCATCGCGCGGATCAAAACCAGCAGATTTTCCTACGACCATCCAGTCTGCATTCAATGCTATCCAAAGCCACAATACCAGCAACCCGGCACTGATAGACAATAATAGTGAGCGCCACTGAACACGAACTGACACCAACTCTTGATACTGTTTCCAAAATGCGACGAGGACTATTGAGACGGCCACGATTTTGACGGGATACAGCCAACGCAAGGCTTCCGCACTCAGGCCAAAACGACTCAGAGCATCGGCTACGGCGATGAACGCCATATAAATCGCGAACGGCAACACACGCACGAATGCAGCACGACTAATCATTTTGCCTCCCTTTGACGACGGCAATATGACCAGGCTCCATTTTTTACCAGGTCGCATTCCGATGTTAAAACTCGCAGCAAGCACATTGCGCAATACACCCTTCCGCCAGCTAAACCGGCCTTAAATTAGAGATGACTACGTGCCTCGATTTGCTCCCATTTCTCGAGTGCTTCCAGCAACAGAACTTCGATCTCTTCGATGCGAGCACTCATGCGCTTGGCCTCTGCCGGATTCTGTCGGTAGATATCTGGTGCAGCCAAAGCAATCGACAAAGCACGTTGCTCATCCTCGAGCAACGCTATTTGCTCAGGCAGGGCTTCCAGCTCACGCTGTTCCTTGTAGCTCAGCTTTTTCTGTTTACTCGCTGGCGTGGCTGGCGCGGTGACGGGTGCACTAGGCGCTGCTGTAACGGGTTTGGGTGAATTTTTCTTTTCAGTCAATGTTGCACTGGCAACGCGCTCCCAATCTGAATAGCCGCCTACATATTCACGCCACCGGCCTTCGCCCTCGGCAACAATCACCTGAGTAACCACGTTATCAAGGAACATACGGTCGTGACTAACCAGGAATACGGTTCCGGTGTAATCCTCCAGCAACTCCTCCAGCAATTCCAGGGTGTCGATATCCAGGTCATTGGTAGGCTCATCGAGCACCAGGCAATTGGCAGGCTTGGCGAACAGACGCGCCAGCAGCAGCCGGTTACGCTCACCACCCGAGAGAGACTTGACTGGTGAACGTGCACGCTCGGGCGCAAACAGGAAATCGCCGAGATAACTCATCACATGCTTGCGCTGACCATTCACTTCAACCCAGTCGCTACCTGGCGCAATCGTATCCATCAAGCTGGCCTCTTCATTCAACTGGGCCCGCATCTGATCAAAATAAGCCACCTGCAAGCGCGTTCCCAGTCGAGCTACGCCCTGATCCGGCGCGAGCTCGCCCAGTATCATCTTCAGCAGCGTGGTCTTACCTGCGCCATTCCGTCCTATCAAGCCTACTTTATCGCCGCGCAATATCGTGGCACTAAAATCGCGCACGATCACCTTCTCACCAAAGCTCTTGGACACATTCTCGAGATCGGCGACTATTTTTCCTGAACGCTCGCCAGCCGACAGTTCCAGCTTGACTTGTCCCTGCTGTTCACGTCGCGCTGCGCGTTGCAAGCGCAAAGCTTCAAGCCGGCGCACCCGCCCTTCATCACGCACGCGGCGCGCTTTGACCCCCTTGCGTATCCAGACCTCTTCCTGCGCAAGGAATTTATCGAACTTGGCTGCCTCGACTTCTTCGATCTCTAGTTGTTCGCTTTTACGCGTCTGATAAGCGCTGAAGTTGCCCGGATAGGACAGCAGGCGGCCACGGTCGAGTTCAATGATGCGGGTGGCCACATTATCGAGAAAACTACGGTCGTGGGTAATAAACAGGACTGAACCCTTAAAGTCCCGCAGCAATGCTTCCAGCCATGCAATTGCCGCAAAATCCAGATGATTGGTTGGCTCATCCAGTAACAACACGTCTGGCCCTGCCACCAGCGCAACTGCGAGCGCCACCCGCTTCTGCATCCCACCGGAAAGTGTTCCTATGAGTGCGGCACCATCCAGATTCAGACGATCGAGCGCGGTTTGCACTTTATTGGCAATATTCCATCCGTCAGTCGCATCAAGTTGCAGTTGCAATTCATGCATGCGCTCCATGAGCGACTCGTCATCGCCCTGCCCAAACTGGGCCGTCAATGCCTCGTATTCCTGCAGCAATTGCTGCTGCGCGCCCATACCCAATGCGACAGCGCTATGCACTGATTGGGCCGGATCAAAGCTGGGCTCCTGTTCGACATAAGCAATTTTCAGCCCTTGCTGCTGGACCAGCAAGCCGTCATCAAGTTTGGTACGGCCAGAAATAATTTTGAGCAATGAAGATTTGCCCGTGCCATTTCGGCCGATCAAGCCAACACGCTCCCCGGTTTCAAGCGAAAATTCAGCGTTGTCGAGCAATGCAACGTGACCAAAGGCCAGTTGCGCGGAGGAGAGAGAAATGACAGCCATAGAAGGAATAGGGCGCAACGGCTTTTAGCATTACCGTAACACCAGTAAGATGATGAAAGAAGCCATCATTGTAATGGCAGAAGTAGCCCCGCTGGCGTGATACTTCACGCCAGCGCTTTTCTACCAATACCCAACGAACTAACTTAGCTGAGACACATACCAGGCTAGTGATTCTTGCAGACCATCGGCGATGCGATGGCTAGGGGCATAGCCCAGCAAGCGCTTGGCTTTTGAGACATCCGCTTGAGAATGACGTACATCACCGACGCGGAAATCGCCATAGCTAGGCTTAAAATCAGCCAGATGCGGAAACTTCGGAGCGAGTGCTGCACGCATGCTTTCACATACTTCATTGAGCGTCGTACGATCGCCGACCGCCACGTTATACACCTGGCCGATCGCGTCTGTATCAGTCACTGTGGCGGCCAATAAGTTGGCCTGTACAGCATTGGCAACGTAGCAGAAATCCCGGCTGGTTTCGCCATCACCGTTAATGCGCACCGATTCGCCGGCGATCATGGCTGCAATCCACTTGGGAATCACTGCGGCATATGCGCCGGCTGGATCCTGACGAGGACCAAAAATATTAAAGTAACGCAAACCCACGGTGGCCATGCCGTAGGTACGGCCAAATACGTCTGCATACAACTCATTGACCAATTTGGTCACAGCGTAGGGCGAAAGTGGACGACCAATGGCGTCCTCCACCTTCGGCAACGCTGGGTGATCACCATAAGTGGAACTCGATGCCGCGTATACGAATCGTTCGACCCCGGCATCACGTGCCGCAACGAGCATATTCAGGAAGCCGCTGATATTGCATGCGTTGGTAGTGATCGGATCTTCGACGGAGCGAGGAACACTGCCTAACGCAGCCTGATGCAAAACATAATTCACACCGGCACTCGCCTGACGGCAAACCTCTACATCACGGATGTCGCCCGTGATCATTTGGAAGCGCGCCCATTGCTGAGGGCTTACAGCGGCCTGGACCTGATCGAGGTTATGCTGATGCCCCGTGATAAAGTTATCGAGTCCAACGACTTGCTGATCGAGCTTGAGCAAAGATTCGAGCAAGTTCGAACCGATGAAGCCGGCAACGCCCGTCACCAGCCACTTACGTGGCTGGGCAAGCAATTGCTGGCGCAAGGTTTGATACGCAGTCATGTCCATCCCTATCTTACAGACGCCATACGCGCAGGCCAGCCTGCTCCAGGGCAGCCTGGTTGAAGCAAGCTTTTACGTCAATGAAGCAACCGCCCTTGACCAGCTTCGCTGCGAAATCCTCGGCGGCCATCGCAATGAATTCCTTGTGCGATACTGCAGCGACAATCGCGTCTGCGCGTGGCAGATCTTTCCAGCTAGTCAGTTGCACCCCATATTCATGTTCTGCACCTTCGGCCTCGGCATGCGGATCATGCACAAACACTTCCACGCCATAGCTCTTCAGTTCAGCGATCACATCGGCCACCTTGGAGTTGCGCAAATCGCCGCAGTTCTCTTTGAAGGTCAAACCCAGCACGTTCACACGTGCGCCTTTAATGTAACTGCCTGCAGCAATCATATTCTTGATGGTTTGCTCAGCAATATATTTCGCCATGCCATCGTTGATACGACGCCCCGCCAAAATCACCTGCGGGTTGTAACCAATTTTCTCGGCTTTGTGGGTCAGATAGTACGGGTCGACGCCTATGCAATGGCCGCCTACCAGACCAGGGCTGAACTTCAGGAAATTCCATTTGGTCCCTGCAGCCTTCAGCACTTCGCTGGTATCAATGTCGAGTTTATCGAAAATAATCGCCAGTTCATTCATCAGTGCGATATTCAAATCGCGCTGAGTATTTTCAATTACTTTTGCCGCTTCGGCCGCTTTAATCGACGATGCACGGTGCACGCCCGGGATAACGATGCTCTCATACATCTTGGCCACAGCTTCCAGCGTCTCGGGAGTATCACCGGAAACGATCTTCAGGATCTTGGTCAGCGTATGCTCACGATCACCTGGATTGATACGCTCTGGCGAATAACCTACGAAGAAGTCCTTCTTCCAGGTCTTACCCGATTCTTTTTCCAGCACTGGAATGCAGATTTCCTCAGTGGCGCCAGGGTAAACGGTCGATTCATACACCACGATGGCGCCCGATTTCATATGGCGGCCAGCACTACGCGAAGCACCGACCAGCGGGGTAAAGTCAGGCTGACGCGCATCGTCAACCGGGGTCGGAACCGCCACGATGATAATGTCCGCCTCACCCAGCTTGGTCGGGTCAGAGGTGTACTCGGCAAATTTCGAAGCCGCCATTTCCTCATCGGTCAGCTCGCGCGATGGGTCAGTACCACGCAGGCAAGCATCTACTTTATTTTGTGCAATATCAAAACCGATGGTACGGGCATGCTTACCAAATTCAACCACCAAAGGCAGGCCCACATAGCCCAGTCCGATAACAGCGATAATAGTCATAAAAAATCCTTCACCAGAAAAATAAACGTGGAACTGCTAGCGGCGTATCCATTCCTTGAGGAAAAGTCCGATAAACGCCATATCATCAATAAAATAACGCCGGAACATGCGACGCGGCTCTTGCAGGAAACGGTAGAACCACTCGAGACCATTACGTTGCATCCACAAAGGCGCACGCTGCACCCGACCAACGACGACGTCAAAGGTTCCCCCTACGCCCATGGCAAATGGTATCTTCATCTGCTCTTGGTAGCGTCCCAAAAAATGCTCTTTCTTGGGTGAACTGATTGCGACAAACAGCAAATCGGCCTTGGCCGCACTGATAGCGTCAACCACGCCCGCCTCTTCTTCGGGCTTCCAATAACCGTTGCGATATCCGGCCACAATCAGGTTCGGAAAGCGCTGCTCGTACACTGCCTTGACCCCTGCAACCACTTCCTCTCGTGCACCCAACAGATACACACGCCACTGGCGCTCGGCTGCGCGCCCCATCAAAGAATCAAACAGGTCGACACCGGCGACGCGCTCCTTGATAGGCTTCCCCAGCAAGCGCGAAGCCCATACCACAGGCATACCGTCAACATTAATTAGTGCGCATTCGTTAATAATACGGCGCAATTCCGGATCACGATCAGCTTTCACGAGCTTGTCGACATTCACGACCACGTGCTGATGAGGTTTGCCGCTCGCGATAAAGCTCTCGACACGCTGCAAAGTCTCCTCCATGGTCAGATTATCCATCTGACACCCCATCATGGTGATCCGGCCCGGATCGTTGACCGGATTGCTCATGCCAGCACTCCCGCCAGTATGGTGACTATGCGCTCAGCAGCCTTGCCGTCCCACAAAGCCGGACGACGCCCTTGCTTTCCTTGGCCACTCAAAATCAGCCTAACCTGCGCCACCATTTGTTGCGGATCCGTTCCGACCAGCACATTGGAGCCTTCGTCTACCGTAACCGGGCGTTCGGTGTTTTCGCGTATGGTCACGCATGGCACGCCGAGTGCAGTCGTCTCTTCCTGCAAGCCGCCACTATCCGTCAGCACGACTGCGGCGTCTTTCCACAAGTTCAGGAAAGCCATATAGCCCTGTGGGCCAACCAGCATCACGTGGGGGCCCAGATCAATGCCAAACTTGTCCAGATTAGCTCGGGTACGCGGGTGAACCGGGAAAATTAATGGCAATTCTGCAGAAATCTCGCGCAATCCTTCAGCAATTCGCGCCATCGTGACAGGATCATCGACATTACTTGGACGATGCAAAGTCAGCACCCCATATCGGGCTCCCGCCTGCGCCGCCTTGAAACCATTCGGATCCAGGGTTTGATCACCTGACTGAGCAAGCTTTGCTGCTTGGTACAACACATTGTCGACCATCACGTGACCGACATAGTGCACGGCGGACGCTGGTTTCCCCTCCCGTGCCAGATGTTCGACACCACTGGGTTCAGTCACAAAAAACCAGTCCGTGATGCTGTCCGTCACCAGACGGTTAATTTCTTCCGGCATCGTCAAATCACCACTGCGCAAGCCGGCCTCGACGTGAGCGACCGGAATCTGCAATTTCTTGGCAACGATGGAACAGGCTAGCGTGGAGTTGACGTCACCCACCACTAGGACAGCATCAGGTCGCTGCTGCTGGCACAACTCCTCGAACGCCAGCATGATTTTGCCCGTTTGCTGAGCATGACCACCACCGCCAGCCGCCATGAACAAATCGGGAGCTGGGATACCCAGCTCCTCGAAAAACACATCATTCATGTCGTGATCGTAATGCTGACCGGTATGGATAATTTTAAAATCCAGCCCTCCATGTGCCTGCAATGCGCGCACTATCGGCGCAATTTTCATGAAATTTGGCCGTGCGCCGGCAACCAGGTAAATCAAAGGCTTGGTCATAAGATCGAAAGTTCCGCCAAATAAAAAGTTCCAGCCCTGTGCGCAACATTCGTCCATGATGCGCCGCAACATTATTCGCCAAGGCCGCCACACTGTACACCATGCGGACCCGCAATGGCAATATAGGCAACATCAAGCAACAAAAAAATACTATTGCTTCAACACAGCATAACGATCCTGCAAGCGAGAAAGGACCACACTTGCCTCGTATTCGGATAACACTCGCTGATGGGCTCGTTTGGCCATGGCTTCTGCCGCAGGCCGATCTGACAGCACCTCGACCAAGGCACAGGCCAGCGCATCAAGATCCCCCACATCAACCAACTTGCCGCAGTCCCCGTGCTCCAACATGCAAGGCACTCCGCCTACCCGTGTCGCCACTACTGGTACGCCCGCCACCATGGCTTCTAAGACGGTCATCGGCATTTGCTCAAAGTGGGATGGCAGAACAAATGCTGCCGCACGGGCTAACAGCTGTGATCGCTGGCTCTCGTCTACCCAACCAGGCAATTCAAGGACATCCAGTATGCCTAGTGTGCTAGCCAATTCACGCACCTGAGTGAACTCGCCCTCACCTCCAAGAATCAGTCTGGCTTCAGGCACTTGATCTCGCACGCGTTTAAACGCGCGCAACAAATCATAAACGCCCTTCTTATTATCCAAACGTCCCAAAAAAAGAATGTCGCTACTCTGCTGGCGTGCAGGACTGCTACCGTTGATCTGTATCGGATTGGGCAACATTTCAATCTTCTTTACACCAATGTCTGTTAGCAACTTCATCGCATCATCGCTTAACACTAGCGCGTAATCGACGCGGCGCATCATGGCGATGGCAAACTGCCGCTGCCGCAGACTCATACGCTGTTCGAGAAACACCCGGAATTCTCCACTATGCAAATGGAATATCACCGGGCATCTGAAAAACTGCGCCACGCGGATGAATACGGCCTTGCGCCAAAAGCTAGCTTCAGAAGCCACATGTGCATGCAACAAGGCCACCTGACCGGTAGCCATTAACCATGTGACACGCAGTAGCGCCCAGGCAGCTACCCAAGCTTTATGTAAAAAACCGGCACTTATATGCGTCTGGATAAACACACAGCGCCCGTCGCGCTCATAGCCAACGCGCAACAGGGTGCCGATTACCGTCGCAATCCCCCCTTTGGCAGTCGGTGAGGGACCGATCATTACCACCCGCTTCATACTTCCCCCTGAATATGGGAAGCTCCCAGATAATTGCTGATATCCAGATTTTGTACCAAAAGCTTGTGTTTGCCTGTCGATGTCCGTGCGATCTCGTCGACCCGAACAATATCAACCTCCAAACCACCCTGTGTCTTGGCCCTGATGCCTGCAGATAATTGCGCGCGCGCTGACTCATTGAGTTCGGTTGCAGACAGTACTTTCAGAACGGCACGCCCCGGCTCGTTTTGTTCGAATTGCATCCGGTCCGCATCCGCCAATTGCTCAAAATGCGCAGCCCCGATAGTACAAATGGACACCAGCCGCTGTTCCTTACAAACCAGAAATTCCTGCAGTCGTCCTTCAATACGATCAACCACAGGGAAACCCGGCCTGATCGTATTGGGAGTGGCACTCCACATGGCCAGATCACCTGTGCGATAACGTATCAGAGGCATGACACGGTTATCAAATCCTGTCCCGACAATTTCACCGAGCTCACCGGGACGCGTCACCGGATTACCGTCAAATCCAATAAGTTCGAGTTTTCCGTACAGTGGCCAGAAAAAATAGCGCGGATCTTCCGGTAACGAAATAGCTTTTAGCGCTCTCTCGGTGTGTCCATAATCAAGTAAAACCGGGCAGTTAAATACCCGCCGTATGAGCTCAATCTGATAGTCATACACATTTTCAGAGAACAGTTGTACGCAGCGTATACGTTCGGTGATATCTGGCGCCGGATTTGCCTCCAGCCATTTAGCAAATGGCACTAGCGCGGAAGGGAATGCATGTATAAAAGTAGGCTGCCATTCACGCGCAGCGGCCATATACCGCGGCATGTGTTGCGGCTCCAGATGATCAGAACTTAAATGCAGATACCGTTTGATCGGATCATACATCCAGATCGGCCCGCCTGGACGATCGGCACCGGGTACAGTGCGTCCACGCAACGCCAAGATCCGATCGGCGGGCCCTATCCCAGCTACCGTATCAAATGTACCGTTATAGGCAAAATCTTTGGAGCGGGATACATATTTCTCCAAATACAGGCGCATCGGTATCGATGTCGAGCCGCCCGTATGCGCTGCCAAGCGATGCCGTGCAGCCTTGGCGCTCGAGAGATAACTCGTCATCGCACTCTTCAGGCTCACCTTCTCCAGCAACGGAAAAGCGGACAGCAATTCCTCCGGCGAGCGATCACGACGAACTTCTGCCTGCATAGCCTGATAGGCTGGGACCGTCTCAGCCGCCCAGCGCAGAGTCTGCATCAACTTCTCATCGGCACGCTTCGCAGTCCACACCGGATCGCGGCAGCCATGTATTTCGGCAAGAAATTTTTCGTATTTGACGCCATAACGCAGGCTGGTCGGGAAATGCGAGTAAATTCCACCCAATGTCGTCTTGATCCACTGCGGCGCTGCCGTGTAGTGCTTCAAGAATGGGTGAATAATGTCTTCCATCGGCATGCGATTTTCTTCTTTTAAAATTGCGCAAACTTGCTAACTACCGGCAGGCCGCTGAGCCCCATTAAGCTATAGGACGCAACATCTTGCTTGCTTGATGCCATTGCGGCGCGACCTCCCGCTCGGCCAACTGAGCAACCCTCTGCTTGCGCGCCTCTAGACCCAAGCCTATGGCAATCGCCAGCCAGTAAAACACATGTAATAACTCAAATATTAGGCGAGTACCCGACATGCATTGCACAAAGAACACAACCAGAGCAACCGACATCCCATTGAAATAAGCCCGCACTAACGGTGTCTGCGTTTCATCCCGCGCCAAGCGCCTATACAGGCGCCAGACTTGCAAAAGGAAATATACGATGAGCGGTATCCCAACAATCCCGTGATCCTTAACCAAGCGCAGATAAGCATTGTGCGGGTGCCCCTCCACAATCAAGCCCTGACGTGCCGGAGTGGACCACAAAATTGAGTTAGTCCCATCACCCAAAATCGGGTGTCTCGCCACATCGGGCAACAATGGTAGCCAGATACCGCGGACCCTACCTGCCGTCAGTGGATCATTATGTGCACCGATCGTACCTTTCTGCCCCATGCCCGTAGTAGCACGCTCAATAATAGAATCCGGCAAGACTGCCGCGACTACTGCAAAAACCAGTACGCCGGCAAAAATATAGCGATAACTACCACGCAAGAAGAAGAATGCAAATGTAACAAGAATCACACCCAAGAAGGCGGCACGGGAAAAAGTCAGTACCAAGGCTAATACGGTCGCGCCCATTACTGCCGCGCCCCATATTTTGGCATTCAAACTACGATAGGACGGGAACATAAACAGTGCCGCTGCGTACGCGGGCAAAAGTTCAACGGCGAGCTCATTGGCATGCAAGCCCGTCGCATTAAGGAAGGTCCGTGCGGCCGGCGTAGCCATTTCGCGTAGACTCAGCCCTGATAAACCGGCCACCAAGAAGACTAAGATAGGCAGCATGACGATAGAAAAGCCGACTAACGCAACCCAGCGCTGTGGCTTTTCACTTTGTGCCACCGCCGCGCACAACAACCAAACTGCCACCAATATCAGCATAGGCTTGATCAATTCAGCCACTAAATATGCTTTTGCAGTGGTATATAGCGTTGGCGTGGTCAGATAATAATGGGGGGCGATATTGGGCACTTTCCCCATACCAATTACCGCCCCCAGTGATAAGAGAGCAATAATTGGCAGGAATAAACGCCAAGGAATAGGGGCTAACCACCGTCTTCCGACAATCCCCGCTAACAGGGCAGCCCCTAAAGTTCCCGCCAGCACGATGTTTAAAGGAGTGAACCCCGGAATTCCTAACAACTGTCGCGGCATCAGCACGGTCGCTGCCAAAGGCATCATGATGACGACCAAAATGACGCCAACACGAAAATCCACCATGGTCGCGATCAATCCACACACCAGTACTACCAGCGCGATCAACGGCACCCCTGCCCCTAAACCAACGAGCATGCCCAACAGGATCGCAAATAATAAGAATCCCGCAATGAAGAGTATATGCTTAGTGCCTGACATGAACGAAGCGATTCCTGAAATGTGAATGAGATAGGCGCGTAAGCAATTATGGCTTACTTGCGCCGCCCAGCAAACGCTGCGCCAAACGGGGATCGACCTGACCCATCAATTCAGTCGAGAAAGCAGCTTGTTTGGCGTACGCCTGGGTTGCATTATTCGACAATGAAGAGACGCGGAACAGATACCCGTCCGGAATCACGCCCGACATCGCATACTTCAGCTGAGCGATCTGACGATCCACATAACTTTGCACAACCGTGTCGCCCATCGTGAACCAGTAAGTAACTGGCTCGATACGCACATCTCCTTGACGGGCAACCATGCGGGTACCGCGGATATTCGCATTCGCGACATGCAAATTCGCCTGCTCCAGCTGCGAAATCTGGAAACCTTGCGCTGTATAACAAACCTCCTGCCGGTGCGCACGCAGTTGCCGAGTTTGACTTCCACCGTAGGCGATAGACAGCATGATCCGTTCACCGGAGGTCGAGTTGACATACGTACGATTCAACGTTTGATCATAAATGCGTGCAATCAGCTCCTTGGTGTCTTCCGAAGGCACGAATGGCACACCGCCAGTCTCC
The DNA here is from genome assembly GCF_009720775.1 of Pseudoduganella danionis. Taxonomy (GTDB): domain Bacteria; phylum Pseudomonadota; class Gammaproteobacteria; order Burkholderiales; family Burkholderiaceae_D; genus Rugamonas; species Rugamonas danionis. The sequence goes on along the minus strand of NZ_WNKW01000002.1, from coordinate 666,499 downwards.
ATCACCCAGTTACCAAACTGCTTAGGCACTGCCGATTCCAAGTCAATCGCATCTTCCTTGCGCGTCAGGCGCTTGGTCGGCGTTAAGTACGCCGTAGCACAAGCGGCCAGCACCATTAACGTCGCAATTACCAGCGACAATCGCATAAAACGCTTCATACTGCCCCTCCAGTGGCTACCTTGCCATCATTCTTATCCGCATCAGGCGCCCCAAAACGCAGCAGCGAATCCACACCGATGATCAGCATCAAGGCACTGGCGAACAGCACCATGCCCGCAAAACCATGCAGGAAGCCCTGCCCTGCGGCGTCACCAAAGTGGTAGGTGATCAAGGTCAGCACCATCACACGAATCACATTGGCCGTGAAGGAAATAGGCACGATCAACAGTGCCAACGTAATATTCCGGAACGTTGAATCATGTCGCACGATATTTAAGTACAGCAGCCCCAGGGCCTCGAGCGTAAATAGGGTATGTAACCCGGCGCAGGCATCAGCGACCAGCAGACTATACTGACCGATCTGCAGCATCACGCCGGTACGCGCGATCGGATAGCCCGCCCAATACAGCACATGCTCGGCAACGTAAGAAACTGCAGTCTTCATTGGCAGGGTCAGTGCATCCACCAGCGGCCCGGGCAACGGAATCATGAACAGCATGAAGAACAAGGGGAACCAATAAGCTTTCAGTGCGGCCGGACCACGCAGCAATAGCAACAGACCAATCAGAAGCCACAGCGAGGAACCGACCTCGAAAAGCAATATTTCCTGTGAACGTCCGAGGATATACAGCAATAGGCCAAATACCAACGGTACCCAGCCCCATACACTACCGGACTTGCCGGCGCTAGCTGCGAGCATTTCATCCCATTTGCGATACATCAGCCAAATAGAAATGGAGAGCACGATAGGACCATGCGCCTGCTCGTCTGAACTCCAGATGCCTGTCAGCAAGCTATATATTGTCGGCACAAAAAGAACCAGCAAACCAACAATAATAGGTAGCGACTCAACCAGCCTTGGAAACCGTGCACTTATACCTGCTGCGGTGGGTAAACTTTGCATGTTCGTGCTCATCATTCCTCAACTACGAGAAGTACTTAAAAATGGGGAAATGGCCATCAAGAGAGCATGAATGTTAACACAAATGCTACTTAATGTGCATCTATAGCAATTATAAAGCCATTCATCTTAGACGCCACTTATTTCCACCTTGCCTAGAGGTAAATGTACTTCAAATCTTGACTACTTCGACGATTCAGGCATACTCATTGGTTGTCTTTAGCTATTTGACAACGACAACTATCGCACAACATCTGCCCCCATCCATTGCGCAAACGGAGTTTAATTTGAAGTTTCTATTTTCTGCACCGCTCATAGACGAGCGCATAACGGAGACAGGCGGTCGCGCCACTGGCTTCGACTATCTACGAATAGGACTAGCTGCGCTAGTAATCTGCTTCCACTCGATGATCACGAGCTACGGTAGCAGCTTTCAGGAGGACGTAACTCATCACGGCGCAGGACGCGCGTGGTACCTCATTCTCCCCATGTTCTTCGCCTTGAGCGGCTTCCTGGTTGCTGGCAGTCTGGAACGCTCCAAGAGTATCGGCGTTTTTCTTGGCCTGCGAGTATTTCGCATCTTTCCTGCCTTGGCCATGGATACCCTCGTCTGTGCGCTGCTACTTGGGCCAATGCTGACAACCTTACCATTGGGTGAATATTTCAGTAATTCAACTTTCCACCAGTATTTCCAGAATATATTGGGGATTATTCATTTCGAATTACCTGGCGTATTCGAAACTAACCCATCTCATAAGGTAAACGGCCAACTTTGGACCATCCCTGTCGAGCTGGAATGTTATATAACTCTTACCGTTTTGGGTATACTTGGCTTGCATCGTCGTCGCTTCATGATGCTTGCCGCCTTTTTGGCACTCTTTGCCTACAGTGAATGGCAGATTTTATCCCGCGGCGATGAAGCCTATACGGGACGCATTCTACTGCTGAGTTTTTGCGCAGGTGTTGCATTCTATCAATTCCGTGACTATATTCGCCTCAATCTGCTTGTTGCCATTCTGGCCCTGGCTATTTCGCTGCTGTGCCTTACCTCCCCGCAAGGCGGCTATTTACTGGCAGTTCCCGTCACCTATCTGACCGTCTACCTCGGTCTGCGCAACCCACCGAAATCGCATCTGTTAGAAACCGGTGACTATTCGTACGGACTATTCTTATACGGTTATCCGATCCAACAAACCATGGTCTTCCTCTTCCCGTTCGCCCATACCTGGTGGGGCAACCTAGTATTGTCCATTCCTATGGCTCTACTATTTGCCGTCGCTTCCTGGCATTTGGTTGAAAAGCGAGTTCTTAAACACAAGACCATACTATTTACTGCGGATAAGTGGTATCAAAATAAAGTCCAGCAGCTTAAAGGATAAGTACCCGAAAAAAAAACCTGCAAGTTTTACCTTGCAGGTTTTTTTATGTGCGCTTATTTCAACTAGTTCTTAGTATAAGTCGCCGAGCCATTGGCATAGGTCACACTCCACCCTGCTCCCTTGACTACCCAACTACCGTCCGCATTTGGTACTGCCGATGGTAGAGCGCTAGCGCAGTCCGTGCTAATCACGGTCGCATAAGTCGTTGCCGCAACTTTAGTGTTGAGCGTATAGCGACCATGCCACTGCCCAGCTGCGGCCGCATTCGTCGGAGCCGTAATCGAGGATAGCGTCATCGCACCAGTATTATTGATTTTCCCACAGGCTGCTGCCGTGCCATTGCGGATCGTGAACTGGCTATTATCAGAGCTCGCAGGAGTAACCTGGCCATGGACATTCCACTCCCAAGCCACCGGGGTCGTTGCTGACAGCGTATCAAACACTAGCACGGTCGAGGGACGAATATATACCAGGGTACGCAATGCCTTGGTCACTGGGCTGTTAGGTACAACACTTACGCTATAGGCCTTGCTGGCATCACCACTCACCATATCGACCACACCATCACTACGGAAGCTGCTGACGATGCCGGTTGCATTGACATCGCCTTTACCATTGGTGTCCTGACCTTGTCCTTTGCCACCATCGTAAGTAATGCCATTGTGCGCCGCAGTGGTTTTCGACCAATTAATGAAATTGTAGGAGCCGTAATAGTCGTACAGCCCTGTCTCTACCAGCAATGCCGCGCCTTGGCTATTAATTGTAAAGGTATTCTGGTCTGCATGAGAATGGTTATAAGAGCCGTAGCCACTGCTCTTGAAATATACCGATGTACGCATGCGATCTGCAAGACTGCTATGCATGGCCGTCCAACCTACCGATGGCAGCCAGATTGAATTAGGCGTGTTAGCAGGCAGCGTGCTTTGCTTTACCAGCGGCGGCGCCAGAATTGCCTGCAAACGCGAATAATCACCAGCTATCGACTGTCCGTTATACCAGCTATACAGCGGATCACCTGCACGCGCAGCATAGGGACGGAACAGACGGCCATTCGGCTCACTGTTATCTTCGCTAGCACCATCGCCAAACATACCAAATGGGCTACCCGGAGGATAGAAATAAACCAGGGTACGTCCTAAATTGCGGGCCCAGGATTTAGCCATGACGTCAACACCGGTGGTCCAGCGTAAAGCGTCCCAGTTCTCCTGCGACTCGAGTTGCCAGATAAGGTAGTTGGTACCACTGGCAAACCCGCCATCATCGCCACCGAAAGGACTAAGCCACTGTGGGAACAATGGATAGGTCGCGTTAAACCAGGTAGTCGCTTCAGGAATATCGCCCACCGTCAGCGCTGCCACGGTCAAGGCATTTTGCAGGGTGTCGACTGCAATCGAGTTCAACGGCTTGGCGGCAACCCCTTCGGTGACATCGGTCAACGATGCCATCAACAGCACCATACGGCCCTTAATCGCTGCCAGTATGGTTGCGCGCTCATCGGTCGTGAAATCCTTGTACAGCCAATCGTAACCAAAGGCAATAGTCCACACCACCCGCGCAGCACCGAGCGGCTCCTGCGCGAAGCTGGTGGCGCCATTCGGATCCAATCCGGCCAGGAATAAAATGCGACGTTTTGCATCCGCGATCACGCTAGTCTTGCGTTCAAGCATAGCCATGAAAGCCGCTTCACGTGCAGCCTCCGATAGCTTGGTCATTTGATTCATAAACGCAAGATTAGCCGTGGCAATCGCCGCAGTGGAATAGCCCGAGACTTTCGCCGCAGACGATGGATCCACCGGCATAGCTTCGCCGACTTTGCCATCGACCCGACGACGCAATTCGGACATGCCGCTGACACGCGCACCAGTCGTCAGATCAGCCAGCCATGCAGTCCGTTCCGCCCCAAGCGGCTGCGCACGGGGGTGTGCCAAGGACGAGGCAGTCTTCAGCGCAGTCGCGACCGGCGGCACGGTAAAATCACGCGCCGTACTAGCAATCTGGAAACGCCGGGCCGGACCCCATGCGGTAGCGCCCTTGGTGCGCACCTTCCAGATATAATTCCCGGCGCCCAACTTCGTCGGCCAGTGGTACCAGGCAGTGGTAGTGCTAACAGTCGAAATCAAAGTAGACGTACCAAATGTTGCGTCTGTAGCCTTGCTCAACTGCACTTCATAGCCTGTTGCGCCTTTGATGTTCGACCAAGCCAACACCGGTGGATCGTGATCGATAACGGCACAGTCCATAGGCTGCAATGCGCGGTTATAAGGGGATGTTTGCGGCCACTCATTCGCACTTGCCGGCGTACAGGCAAGCGGACTGTTAATCGGACCTGCATAGGCACTGGAAATCTGGACGGCAAGCCCGACCAACACTGGGGCGGCCATGCCGCCTAGGGTACGTTTCAACATGATTCACTCCTTGTTGCAAATTTTTGAACCATCAGAAGCAAATATGCTCTGCTAGCCGGACCAAAGTTGCATCTTGCCTCACCAGCAACGCCTGGCTGCACTGACTGCAACACATCCTTAGTCACGATAGCGGAAAAGCTTATTTCCGTAAAGAAATTATTTCCTATGGTGTAGAGATTTCTCGGTAGGATACCCCTATCAGACTGGAACGGCAATTATCAAAAAGATATAAATATAGCTTATATGGAAAAACGCAACGCCTTAAACATACGCTAACAACGCATGCATGATGTACAATACTTTGCCTTCCGGTAGCCTCTTCGTCGCCCTAAACAGATAAGCCAACACCCCATGCCTGCGCGCCAGCTCCCTCCCCTCAAATTCATCGTTTCTCCTAGCGTAAAAAGGGGTGGGTAATGGGGGTTGGACGCCGTTCCCTGTGGCTGGGCTTATCTCAGGTCATAGAAGTTGGTTTACAAGTTGTTTTACCGATGCTGCTGGTTCGCCACCTGTCACAGGCTGCTTTTGGCGATTACCGCTTAGTTTGGCTGATTGCGGCCGGCCTGGCTTCCATCGCACCGATGGGCATGCCCAACACACTGGCTTACTTCCTCCCCCGTACAAGCGGCTTGGAAAGAGAATCGCATGCAGCGGTCGGAGTTTGGTACATGCTGCTGATCGGAGCCATATCGACCTGCGGCGTCACTATAGGTATTGCCTACTTCGGTCCTACGGCCGAGTTTCGCGCCATGGCGTGGCTGGCGGGGCTATTCACCGGCATCTGGGTCACCGGTGGCTTACTGGACTATCTGCCCGTAGCTGACGAACGCGGCGACTGGCAAGCCAGAGCCGTCATTATTCTGGCGCTACTGCGCTGCGTACTTGCGAGTGCCGCAGCGATCCACTACGAACAACTAGACTATGTATTTTATGCCTTGTCGATTTCAGCGCTGGTCAGGCTGGGCATGATCCTCGTGTACGCGCGCCGCCAACACCGCTTTGGCAGCACATTACCAACCCGCAGTTACTGGTCGGCACAGGTCCGGCTAGCCTGGCCTATCGGCCTGTCTTCACTCATGGTTTCCATACGCCGTCAGGCCGACCAGTGGATTGCAGCAGCAATTTTTGGCACCGTACAATTTGCCATCTTTTCCCTGGGTGCAGTGTTTAGCTCGCTAGTCCTTTTGATGCGACGCGCCGTTTCTAGCACCCTGATGCCTACCATGAGCAAGCAGCACGCGGCAGGCGATTGGGACGCAATTATTGATACCAACAACCGTGCCAACCTGGTCGTCGCATTTTTCGCATTGCCTTTGCTCGCATTTATTTGGTGCTTTGGCGAGCCGATCTACACAACCATCTACACGGCACAATACGTGGGCGCCACCCCCGTGATGCGGGTGTTAACGGTCAGCTGGTTGCTGCAGATAGTTGAACTGAACAGTATGATATTGCTCGCCGGCCAAATGCACTATTCGGCGCGCATCAGCACCCCTTTGCTGCTGTTATCGCTCGTTATCAGTGTCATTAGCGCGTACGCCTTCGGTCTTGCTGGCGCCGCCGCCGGCGGTGTTTTGGTGGCCTTTATCGAACGCAGTCTGCTAATTCGGCAATTGGGCAACTATCTCAACATTCCCATACGCCGGCTTCAAGCCTGGGGAACGCTGCTCACCATGATGGCCGTTTCCTGGGGCTTGGCAGGGCTGGGCCGACTTATATTTGAGTTCCGCCCCGAAGCGATTGCACCTTTACCAGCCATGTTAATGCTGGGTGTTGTTTTACCACTCCCCTATTACCTCATCGCACGCAAGTTCGGGTGGCTACCGCACACCCTACTCAACACGCCGTCCATTTCTTCACACTGAGCTATGACTGTCAACCCAACCACTCCGCTACAGCCAGTAAAACCTGCTGGCACACGTAAGCGCATCATGATCGTCTGCCCGTCGTTAGGCTTCGGCGGCGCTGAAACGCAGATCATCGTCACAGCAATAGGTATGAAAGCGCGCGGCCATGAAGTTGCGATTTATCTTCTATCCACGGAAAAAGATCGTGCCGACGAGGTGCGCGCTGCCGGGGTGACCTTGTGGGAAGACAACCGTAATAGCCGGCTCGATCTGCCTTTGCTGCAGCGCCTGCGACGCGTTGTGCGGGACTGGAAGCCAGATCTGATCCATGGTTACCTATTCGACGGCAACCTATATGCACGCCTTGCCGGCATGGGACGAAAGGTTCCCGTGCTCAGCGCAGAGCGCAGTAGCGACTATGCCTTACGCCCCGCACAGACAGTGGCACATCTGGCCAGTCGCTGGCGCAGCGACGGTGTGGTTGCCAATTCCTGGGCCGGAGCAGCGCTGGCCAAGCAAATGTATCCCAGCCTGAAAAATCATATTCATGTTACCTGGAATGGCATAGATGTCGCGGAAGTACAGCGCCGCGCTGCGGCTGCGTCAGGTATGCGCGAGACGCTGGGCATACCTGAACAAGCCAAAGTCGCTTGCTTTGTCGGCATGGTCAAGCCCGACAAAGATTTTCTGCTGGCGGTAGAAACCACGCGCGCATTGCTGCAGCAGGCAGACACGCCATGGCATGTCATCTTCGTCGGCGCGCCTATCTATCAGTTCATGACCTACGCGGCCGGCGGTGCAGCGGAAATGGATAGCTATGCGGAACAGGTTGAAGCCGCGTTTGCAACCCTGCCGCTGCAACAAAACGTGCACCGCCTTGGCAATAGCAAGCAGGTAATCGAATTGATGGCGCAATCTGATGTATTTTTCTCCACCTCGGTGCGCGAAGGTTTCCCCAATGTCGTACTGGAAGCCATGACAGCTGGCGTACCTGTGGTCAGTACTGCCTACTCCGACATCCAGATGATCTTGCCGCAGCCGTGGCAAGTGGTGACTGAACGGGATAGCCATACCATGGCGGCAGCCATCATACGCGCAGCAGAAGACAAAGAGCTGGCCCAAATCCAGAAGGACTGGGTCAACCAGCACGCCACACTCGATTGCGCTGTCGATGCGCTCGAAGCGGTGTATGAGCTTTACATTCCGCGTCCGGCTGGGCTTGCATCATGAGCCAGCCTATCCATTTATGCATGCTGGCATTGACCGCCTACCCCGTGTTGGCCGGTCGTCGAGACTCACGCGAACTGGGCGGCGCCCAGGTTCAGCAAGTCATGATAGCGCGCGCACTCGTCAAGGCGGGAGTCAAGGTCACCTTCATCTGCATGGACTATGGCCAGGCCGATGAAGAATGGATAGACGGAATCCGGGTGCTGCGCACCTATGCACCGGATGACGGTATCCGCGGCCTGCGCTTCTTCCATCCGCGCGCTACTGGACTGTTTAGCGCCATGCGCCGCGCCAATGCCGACATCTACTATCAGCGTAGCTCCGGTAACGATACCGGTCTGATGACAAGCTGGTGCCGTCTCAACGGCAAGGCCGCCATCTACGCCGGTGCGTCAAATCTGGATTTCGAACCGGGCCCGCCCAATGTCCATAACCGGCGCGATCAATGGCTATTCCGTCGCGGCCTGCGCCAGGCGGATGCCGTGGTGGTACAGAATCCGCGTCAGCAGGAACTGCTGCGTGCGAACTACCAACGCGACGCGGTGCTAATTCCCAGTTGCTATGCGCGTCCTGGCGATGCAACGATGAACCAGTCCGCCAGCCCTCCAGACGAAATTTTATGGGTGGGAATGATACGCAAGGTGAAACGGCCTGACCGTTTTCTCGCGCTGGCTCGAGCCCTGCCGCACCTGAAATTCCGCATGATAGGTGGCGCCATGGGAGACTCTGCGGAAGTTCTGGCTTACTACCAGCACATTGCCGACGAAGCCGCGACATTGCCGAATCTGGAGTTCATGGGCTTTCTGCCCTTTGCGGAGGCCGACGTCTATTTCGACCGAGCAGCCTTGTTCGTGAATACCTCAGATCATGAAGGCTTCCCTAACACATTCCTGCAAGCCTGGGCACGCAGCGTTCCTACCGTCGCCTTGTTCGATACCGGCTCACGCCTCGATGGTCAAGCACCGTATGTCCTGGCATCGGACGATCACGACCTGTGCGATCAAGTGCAGCGGCTAATGAATCAGGCGCCCTTGCACGCAGACTATGCCATGCGGGCGCAACGCTTTTTTTCCAGCCATCATGCACCGGAAGCGGCGGCCCAACACTATCTTGAATTGTTGTCTAATCTAGTGCGCACAAAATGAGCTCATCCCAGATTCAGATACAGGTGATCAGTAGCGGCCCGCAGTTACCGGACTGGGCCAATAGCATGCTGCTGGATATGCTGGCCATTGAAAAAACCGTGTGGGCAGGCTGGACCCGGGTAGCAAGCGCTGCGCCTGCCCTAGGCTTAGGCGCACGTATTTACCAAGCCTTCGATCAACGATTGATGGCACGCGGGGTTTCGATAGACCAGTTGAAAACGCCTGCACATGTCCCTGCGCACGTAGCGGAGGCCAACTGGACGAGCACGCAAGGCATCACTAGCGTCCCCGAGCAAGCCATTGCTGAGTGGTGCGACAATGGTACCGGACTGGTGATCTGGCTACTCCCAACCGCCCCCAGCTTTGCCGTCCCGCTACCTGCCCACATCGCCGTATGGGGACTGACACTGGGTAACAACATGGCCATGCATCCGCTGGCCAGCGCACAGGAAATGCTGCAATCGCCTCACCTCTGCGAAACCTGCCTGTATGATTTTGCTGCCTCGCCACCCACACTGCTGTATCGGTCGATGAGCGCCGCTGTGACCAACTCACTCGCCGCGACACGACAACGTGCACTCAAGAAGGCCAAAGCATTCATGGTACGGTGTCTCGCAGCACAACAATCGCAGCAACAACTGCTGCCACCCGCATTAGCCGATACGGCGGCAAAATGGCTAGCGCCAGTAGGCACTGCACCCCACGGATTTGAATTGCTTGCCGGTGTAGCCCTGCGTATTCTGCGCAACCGACTAGAACGGCGAAAATACCTGGATCAATGGCAACTGGCATTTACTTTCGATCCTAACCCGGACTGGAACGACCTGGAGCATTTCCATTTCGTCGTTCCACCTCGGGAGGTTTTCTGGGCCGACCCCATGCCGTTGTATTGGCAGGATCGCTACTGGATCATGTTCGAGGAACTGCCATTCGCTGCTCCGTGTGGCCGCTTGCTGGCAATCGAGGTTAAAGCCGACGGAAGTTATGGTAGCCCGCTTGCGGTCATGGAGACACCTCATCATCTGAGCTATCCATTTGTATTGCAAGAGCAAGGCCAACTGCTAATGGTGCCGGAGACTTCGGCCACCAGACAAGTCGAGTTGCATCGCTGTGTAGACTTTCCCGGTAAGTGGGAACTGGACACTGTACTGTTAAAAGGCGTGAATGCGGTTGATACCACGATCTGGCGTTCGCCTGAAGGACATTGGTGGATGTGGGTCAGCGTAGTGGAAGAAGGCGCTGAACGGGGCGAGGAGCTGCACATCTACCATGCTGAGCAATTACGTGGCCCGTGGCTACCCCATGCATGTAATCCTGTGGTCTCCGACATCCGCTGCGCTCGCCCGGCTGGCCCTATCATCGCCGATGATCGCGGCCTGCTTCGGCCGGCACAAAATAGTGCAGCGGCCTATGGTCACCATATAGAATGGCGCCGGATCACTCAGTTAAGTCCGGATCATTATGAGGAGCAATCGGAAGGTCAGCTACTCCCGCCGCAAAATACTGCGTGGCTGCGTATACATACCGTAGGCGAAGCGAACGGGCTGCGCGTCCTGGATGTGATGGTGCGCAGGCCGCGACACGGCTAATGGAAACTTTCATCGGGCTCTACGCGCACGAGTATGGGTCCGCTATAATGACGCCCGCGGCCTCCCCGTAGCACAATGGATAGTGCACATGCCTCCTAAGCGTGGGATACTGGTTCGATTCCAGTCGGGGGGACCATCACCGCTCTGCGCTTGCCTTTAACGTACGGCGTAATTCGCCCTGCTTGTTAGATAAACTGGAGAAGCCTTGATGGATGTAAATGCAGGAAGCCCGAAACTACTACAACTGATAGGGTTCCCCCATCCTGCGACATGGCCGCAGGGTCTTATCATTGCAATCAACGCGCTGGCTGCAGAATGGACCTTGATTCACGATCAGACGGCGGCGCCGGACGCCGATGAATATCGGCCACATAATAGCTGGCTCGATTCACTTTTCCGCTGCCTCGATCGCGCCTTATATGGCCGTGCCGACTCCGCCACTCTCACGGCAAAGCTGGAATCCGTGCCGCCTGCCGGCCCGCTAGATACTGCCACTACTTTGCTTGCCTATACTGCAACAGGCGCTAAGCAACAAGCACTGCTTCGCAAACAAGCCATACTTTATATCGAATATGAGGGACTGGCACTCGGGCACATAAACGATGCTGCACGTGACCGGCTTGCCATTCCAGGCGCCACCCTTGCAGCCAAAGTATGGAGCACGGACGGCTATAACGCACAGCTGCTTTTCCACGGCGAGCTGGACATGGACCACCGCTCACTTTGCAAGAGCACGACACTTATTGCCGCAAAAGTGCCAGCGCTATTACGTGGTGCACTGGCTCGGCAAGCTCTACCTACTGCGGCAGGCCTGCCGCAGCCGCGCGCAACACAAGCCCCCAGATCAGCCACGCATCTATTCTTACGTTTGCTCAGAGCGATTATTAAGAAGCTACTCTGGCGTGATCAGTGGCGACTGGAGATATTTACGCATACAGAAGATAGTCCGACACAAGCTCGCTTCTCACATGTGATTGCGCCGCCAGCCAGCGATTTCTGGGCTGATCCTTTCCTGGTAAAAATTAAGAACCGTCTATGGCTGGTTTTCGAAGCCCTGCCGTTTTCTACCGGCAAAGGCAACATCAGTGCCATGGAGCTTACACCTGATGGCCAGCCCAAGTCCGCCCCGCAAATAGTGCTCGACGAACCTTGGCATCTCTCCTATCCGTTCCTGTTCACCGAAAATGAACAGACCTATATGATTCCAGATGCCTCCATGAGCCGCCAACTTTACCTCTATCGTTGTGGCGATGATCCTTTAAATTGGGAAAAATTAGCACCACTGATCAGCGATCAGTCGCTAGCTGATGCGACTCTGATTCGTTATCAGAACAAGCTCTGGATGTTTGCCAGCCACGGTGACCGCGGCGCGAGCATGGACGATACGCTGCACATTTATATGGCTGATCAGCTTACCGGGCCATGGAAAGCACACAGCTTAAACCCAGTAAAAATCGACGCTCGCTCATCTCGCCCGGCGGGCAATATGTGGATTTCGAAAGACGGAAACTTGCACCGCGTAGCGCAGGACTGTTCAACTGTGTATGGCGGCGCAACCGTTTGCACTCGCATCGTCAAACTCAGCGAAACCGAGTTTGAAGAAGAAATCGTGCAAGCATGGGGAAGCGAATACAATACTGCGAGTACTCCTTGGCACACATTTAACCAGCTTGACGGAATTCAAGTCATCGACCGATTGCAGATCAGTTCGCGTTACCGCAGCTAATAGTCGGCAGTTTTCCGCTACGCGCGCCGAGCAACAGGCCCTGCGCGCTTGCACCTCATCACTTATCCGGAACTGATCAAAGCCTGTGCTTGCGACCTACGGCGGCACAGGTTTTAAAGTTATTCCGCAGCGCGATAAGCGGCAAAAGTTTGGCAAGCCCAACATAGGCCAAGCGCTTCAGACCCGACAGACGTTCCAGCTTCTTGCTTAACATCTGTTGTGGAATTAATCTGAAATCTAGTTCAATTCCTCTGGCTGAACAAAGCCCGCCTATCTGCTTATTGGATCGGTAAAAGGTTTCACATTGTGCATATTCCGCAATTACCCGGCCCATCATTTGCCGCGACATATTGCCCGGTGGTGGTACGCCAAAACCAAGCCGAACCAGTAATCGGATCATCGCTTGCTGTAGCGCCCCTTTCGGCAGCCAATGGACCAATGCCAAATGGTAGTGTGGCTCGATCAGCCTGAAACGGGCCGGGAATAGCGTTAGCAGGCATCCTTGAGTGCCGAGCAAACGATACAATTCGGCAGCCACGCCATCCAACTGGGCAACATGTTCGAAGACTTGATTGGCAACAATAATATCGAAATATCCGTCGGGAAAGCCAACCTTACCGTCAGATCCCACCAGCGACAATAACGGTACCGAGTCCGGATACATCGTCTCGAGCATAGCACCTGAGGCAATTAGTTTTTCGTCAATCTCGACACCGAACGCCTGTACGCCCTTACTTCGCAAATAACCAACAAACTCACCACGCCCGCAACCGAAATCTAGCACTCGCAGGCTGGTAATTTCCCGTCCCGAAATCTGCGCTAAATTTTCCAGATGCCGCCAAAGGTTGAGGTTATCTTCGGTTTGCAAGTCAACTGGCGAGAGATCTCGATACTTTCTATCGCCTGAGCATTCACGGAATTTTGGTAACGAGCTTGTTAGTTCCATATTCCCTCCGAGCCGGCCCAGGGGCCGCGAGTTTAGACGTTGGCATATTTATAATACACCATCTATTCTCAAATACTACCGCTGAACTAAAAAACGGCTCGTCCGTTTAACGCAACAAATCTCTATGCAGGCACTACCGCCGTCACCTCGATCTCCACTCGTGCCCTATCCTCCACCAGCCCGGCCACCTGCACCGCCGTCATGGCCGGAAAATGCTTGCCTATGATTTCGCGATAGGCAGCACCGATCTCCTTATAGGCCGCCACATATTCGCGCTTGTCGAGCACATACCAGGTCATGCGCACGATATGCTCGGGGCGCGCCTGCGCCTCGGCCAGCACTGCCACCACATTCAGCAAGGCCTGGCGCACCTGCGCAGCAAAATCATCGCTATGAAACACGCCCTGTCCGTCCCAGCCTATCATGCCGCTGACGAACACCATACGCCCGCTCGCCGCCACCCCGTTCGAATAGCCCCGTGGCCGCGCCCATCCCGGCGGTTGTAGAAAATCCATCACATATCCTTGTTCTTCGCTGCACGCAGCAGTTCGCGCGCTATGATCAATTGCTGCACCTCGGTGGCGCCTTCGTATATGCGCAGCGCACGGATTTCGCGATACAAGCGTTCCACCGGCTGCTCGCTCACCACACCCAGCCCGCCGAACATCTGCAAGGCCGCGTCGATGACCTGCTGCGCCGTTTCGGTCGCCGTCAGTTTGGCCATGGCTGCCTCTTTCGTGACTATGCGGCCCTGATCGCGCTGCCATGCGGCGCGATAGGTCAGCAAGGCCGCTGCATCGATGCCGGTTGCCATCTGCGCCAGCTTCGCCTGCGTCAGCTGGAAGTCGGCCAGCACCTGGCCGAACATCTGTCGCCCTGTCGCACGCTGCATGGCTTCATCGAGCGCACGGCGGGCAAAGCCCAGCGCCGCTGCCGCAACGGAAGTGCGGAACACATCGAGCGTCGCCATCGCCACCTTGAAGCCCTGCCCGGCCTCGCCTATGCGCTGGCTGGCCGGAATACGGCAGCCATTAAATCGCAAGCGCGCCAGCGGATGCGGCGCAATCACTTCGATGCGCTCGGCGATCTCAAAGCCGGGCGTGCCGGCATCGACAATGAAGGCACTGATGCCGCGCGCGCCGGGCTGCTCGCCGGTACGCGCAAACACCACGTAAAAGTCAGCGATGCCGCCATTGGAAATCCAGGTTTTTTCACCGTCGAGCACATATTCGTCACCATCGCGCACAGCAGCGCACTGCATGGCCGCCACATCGGAACCTGCCTGCGGTTCGGACAAGGCAAATGCGGCAATCGCCTCGCCGCGCGCCACGCGGGGCAGATAGGCCGCCCTCTGGGCTGCACTGCCATGCAGGCAGATGGCACCGGAGCCCAGCCCCTGCATGGCAAAGGCAAAATCAGCCAGCCCGCTGTGGCGCGCTAGCGTTTCGCGTATCAGGCAGATGGCGCGGGTATCGATCGTCGCACCCGCCGCGCCACACTCGCTGCCGGCAATTGCGTGGGCCAGCCAGCCAGCGGCACCGAGCTGGCGCACCAGCGTGCGACAGGCCTGGTCCACATCGGGTTCATGCTGCTGGCTGATATGCTGACTGGCCCAGCTATCCAGCGCCTGCTCCAGGGCCGCATGCTGTGCTTCGAAAAATGGCCAGTCCAGATAAGATTTATCGCTCATAGTGATTCCGCTTCAATCGCCCTCAAAGGCGGGGCGCTGCTTGGCCACAAACGCATGGTAGGCGCGGTGGAAGTCGTTGGTCGCCATGCAGATGGCCTGCGCCTGCGCTTCCGCTTCGATGGCTTCGTCCACGCCCATATTCCACTCCTGCTGCAGCATTTTCTTGGTCATGCCATGCGCAAAGGTCGGGCCTTCGGCCAAGCCCAGCGCCATGGCCTGCGCCGCAGCCAGCAAGTCCTGCGGCTCATGCAGGCTGTTGAAATAGCCCCAGCGTTCCGCCTCGATGCCCGACATGGAGCGCCCCGTGTAGAGCAGTTCAGCCGCCCGCCCCTGCCCGATCACGCGCGGCAGCAAGGCACACGCCCCCATGTCGCAACCGGCCAGGCCGACACGGGTGAACAGGAAGGCCGTCTTGCTGCGCGCCGTGCCATAACGCAGATCAGCGGCCAGCGACAAGATGGCGCCGGCACCGGCGCACACACCATCCACTGCCGCAATCACGGGCTGCGGACAGGCGCGCATAGCCTTGACCAGATCGCCCGTCATGCGGGTAAAGGCCAGCAGACCGGGCATATCCAGTTCCGTCAGTGGTCCGATAATGTCATGCACATCGCCACCGGAACAGAAATTCTCTCCGGCTCCCGTGATAACGATGGCCTTGATGTCGTCGGCATAGGCCAGCGCGCGGAACAGATCACGCAGCTCGGCATACGAATCGAAGGTGAGCGGGTTCTTGCGTTCGGGACGGTTCAGCGTCAGCGTCGCCACACGGCCTCTGACTTCGAACAGAAAATGGCTGGCCTGATAGTCGCCAAGCTGGCTACGGTTGCCGGGCAGCTGCTGTGCTTTGCCGGGTAAATATCGCATACTGTGCATCCTTCCGCGTGGCGGATTATTTGTCGCCCGCAGCATACAGGTGCTGCTTCATCTGCGACAGTAACTCGATTAATTGTCCTTTATCGCCGGCCGACATGTCCTGTAGCAGTTCTGCCACCCAGCTCTCATGCACGGCCGCCATGGTGGCAAAGGCCTTGCGGCCGGCCGCTGTCAGCTTTACGCTGTAAGCGCGGCCGTCTTTCGGATCCGCCACCCGCACCACCAGCTTCTCCTGCTCCAGCTGATCGGTAATGCCGGTAATATTCCCGCCCGTGACCATCATGCGCTTGGACAGCTCGCCCATGCGCAATCCTTGCGGGTAGCGTTCCAGTTGTGCCATCAGGTCGAAGCGCGGCAAAGTAATGCCGAAGTTGGCGCGCAAACGGCTGCGGATTTCATTTTCGATCTTGGTGGTGCACGACAGCATACGCAGCCACAGCTTGAGCGACTGGTGATGATCCTGCGTCAGGCGGCTAGCCAGATCGAGCACAGGCGAATCGTCATCCTGTGGCGTATTTTCAGACGGTACTTGCATCTCTTTTGCTTCCATATTGAATTCATCCCTCGAGCAGGCGGGCTGCCTGCTGCTGGGGCGATAGCCCGCTGCTGCTGGCGGCCAGTTGCCGTTCGCGTTCAAGATTGCGCTCGAGCTGCTGCTTGCCCGGCAGGTACTGGCGCGGCCAGTGCACAGCGCTATAGCCTATCTTTGCCGCTTCCGTCAGCGTCCATGCAGGATTGGCCAGATGCGGGCGCCCCACTGCGCACAGGTCGGCACGGCCTGCGGCGATGATGCCATTGGCGTGATCGGCTTCGAAGATGGAGCCCACCGCGATGGCGCCTATGTCCGCCTCGTTACGGATGCGGTCCGCAAACGGGGTCTGGAACATGCGGCCATAAACGGGCTGCTCGGCCTTGCTGACCTGTCCAGACGAGCAATCAATCATGTCGGCGCCGGCCGCCTTGAACATTCGCGCTATCTGCACCGCGTCGTCAGGTGTAATCCCGCCATCCACCCAGTCATGCGCGGAGATGCGCACGCTCATCGGTTTATGCTGCGGCCACACTGCACGCATGGCGGCAAACACCTGCAGCGGATAGCGGCAACGGTTTTCCAGCGAACCGCCGTATTCGTCCTCGCGCTGATTAGTCAACGGCGAGATGAACGACGACAGCAGATAGCCGTGCGCGCAGTGCAGCTCGACCCAGTCAAAGCCTGCCTGTTCAGCCGCCCGCGTGGCCCCTACAAAGTCCTGCTTGATGCGCGCCATGTCCTCGTGCGTCATGGCGCGCGCAACTTGCGACACGCCTGCCAGATACTGCTGCGGCGAAGCCGACACCAGCGGCCAGTTATCGCGTTCCAGCGGCTGGTCTATGCCGTCCCACATGGCACGGGTGGAACCTTTGGCACCGGCGTGACCGAGCTGGATGGCAATGCGGGCATCGCTATGCTGGTGCACGAAATCGACGATGCGCCGCCACGCCTGCGTATGTTCTGGCGCATACAGGCCGGGGCAATGCGGCGTGATACGCGCATCGGCCGACACACAGGTCATCTCGGCAAACACCATGGCAGCGCCGCCCAGCGCGCGCGCACCGAGGTGGGCCAGATGGTAGTCGCCGACCGTGCCGTCAACTGCGCTGTACTGCGCCATCGGCGAGACGACGATGCGGTTCTTCAGCACCAGCTCGCGCACTTTGAGTGGGGTGAACATCGGCGGCGGTGCAGCAGTTTCGCTCGCATTCCCCGCGCCCCGCATTACAGGCGCCGTCAGACCCACTGCCGCATAGGCCCGCTGGGCGAACCAGTGCTCATAGTCCTCCACATAGGCGGCATCGCGCAAGCGCAGATTTTCATGTGACAGGCGCTGGCTGCGCGTCAGCATGGAATAAGCAAACTGCGGCGCTTCGAGCGCCGTATAGCGCTCCACGTTTTCGAACCATTCCATCGAATTGCGCGCAGCGCTCTGCAGCTTGATCACCTCCACCGCCCGCACACGCTGGTAGCTCTCCAGCGCACTAGCCGTATCATCGGCATGGGCAAAGCAGCGCGCCAGTTCGATGGCGTCTTCCAGCGCCAGCTTGGTGCCCGAGCCTATCGAATAATGCGCCGTGTGGGCCGCATCGCCCATCAGCACCACCGGCACGCGCCGCTGCCCGATTTCCTGCCAGTGCACCCAGCGCTGGCAAACGATGCGGGGGAACACCATCCACATGGCCGAACCACGCAGATGCGCGGCATTCGACATCAGGCTATGGCCACCGAGTATGTCGGCAAACAACTGCTCGCAGAAGGCTATCGACTGTTCCGCCGTCATCTGCTCCAGCCCCGCCGCGCGCCATACGCTTTCGGGCGTCTCGACGATAAAGGTGGATGTCACCCCATCGTACTGGTAGATGTGCGCCTGGAACCAGCCATGCTCCGTCTGTTTGAAGGCAAACGTGAAGGCCTCGAACTTCTTGCGCGTGCCCAGCCAGACAAAGCGGCAGCGGCGCGCATCGATCTGCGGCTGGTAGCTGGCGGCATAGCGCGTGCGGATACGGCTGTTCAGGCCATCGGCAGCAATCACCAGATCGGCCTGATAACGGACCGCAATGACCTGATCGTCTTCGACTTCCGTCTCGAACACCAGCGCAACGCCCAGTTCCTCGCAGCGCTGCTGCAGTATGTTCAGCAGATGCTTGCGGCCTATGCCGCAAAAACCGTGGCCGCCCGAGCTGACTTTCTCGCCCTTGAAATAGGTGTCGATATCATCCCAGTGATTAAAGGAAGTCTGTATCTCGCGCGCGCTGACCTCATCGGCCAGCGCGAGATTACCCAGCGTCTGGTCGGAAAACACCACGCCCCAGCCGAAGGTGTCATACGGGCGGTTGCGCTCTATCACCGTGATCTGGTGGGCCGGGTTCTGCTTCTTCATCAGCAGGCCGAAATACAGGCCGGCTGGTCCGCCGCCTATGCATACAATATTCATACGAATCTCTTTATTCTGTGCGTAGCTTGAAGCGCTGCAGCTTGCCCGTTTCCGTACGCGGCAGCGCGGGCAGGAAGCGTATGGCGCGCGGATATTTATACGGTGCGATCTGGGCTTTGACAAACTCCTGCAACTGCGCCACCAGTTCCGGTGCGGCCGCATAGCCGGAGCGCAGCACCACATGGGCTTCGACGATCTGCCCGCGCTCTTCGTCGGCGCGGCCGATCACGCCGCACTCGGCCACGGCAGGATGACGCAGCAGCACGTCCTCCACTTCCGGGCCGGCGATGTTGTAGCCGGCCGAAATAATCATGTCGTCCGTGCGCGAGCGATAGTAAAAATAGCCGTCCGCATCCATCTCGTAGGCATCGCCGGTCAGGTTCCAGCCATTGAGCACATAGTCGCGCTGGCGCGCATCGGCCAGATAACGGCAGCCGGTCGGACCTTTTACGGCCAGCCGGCCTATCACTCCCGGCCCCACTGGCTGTCCCTGCTGGTCGAGGATGCAGGCCTGATAGCCGGGCACGGGTTTGCCGGTCGCGCCGGGACGGACTTGATCACCGGCTGCGGAAATAAAGATGTGCAGCAGCTCGGTCGCGCCTATACCGTCTATCATGGTCAGGCCGCTGGCCTGCAGCCAGCTTTCGCGCGTGGCGATAGGCAGGGCTTCGCCGGCCGAGACGCTTTTTTTCAGGCTGGTCAGATCGTAGCGCCCGAACAGGGGCGCCATCTGGCGGTAGAAAGTGGGCGCCGTAAAGCAGATGGTGGCGCGGTACTTCTCTATCGCCACCAGCAAGGTTTCGGGCGTCAGCTTTTCCAGCAGCACGGCACTGCCGCCCACCCGCAACGGAAACAGCAGCAGGCCACCCAGGCCGAAGGTAAAGGCTAGCGGCGGCGTACCGATGAAGATATCGTCAGCCTCGCTGCGCAGTACCGAGCGGGGGAAGCAATCGCAGATGGCCAGCACGTCGCGGTGAAAATGCATGGTGCCCTTGGGGATGCCGGTCGTGCCCGAAGTGAAGCTGATCAGGCAGACATCGTCGGCAGCCGTATCGGTGGCTGCGAATGCCTCGGGCTGGCCTGCCATTAGCGTCTCCAGCATGGCGTCACCGGTGCCGCCGAAGTAGACCGTGTGCTGGCGTGCCGCTGCGGTCAGATCCATCGCTTCCACTTCGGCCCGCAGGCTGTCGGCACACAGCACGGCGTTGACTTCGGCCTTGGTCGCGATCACAGCGAGCTCGCGGGCACGCAGCAGCGGCATGGTGGGCACGGCGATGCAGCCGGCCTTCAGCACGGCCAGTATGCAGGCCGCCATCATCGGCGTGTTTGCCCCGCGCAGCAGCACGCGGTTGCCCGTTTCCAGTCCCAGCGTGCCACGCAAGACATGGGCAATACGGTTCACCTGCGCGTGCAATTGGGCGTAAGTCCAGTTATCATGCTCGCCGCGCAAAGCTATGCGCTGGCCATCTCCACGTGCTAGCGCACTATCGAGCAGCTCGACGACGCAATTCAGGCGCGGCGGATACTGCAGCTCGGGCAGATCGAAACACAACTCCGGCCACAGTTCTGCGGGCGGCAAATGGGCGCGCGCAAACAGGTCGGTATGGGCACTGGCAGAACTGGCTGGCATAGGCTTCATGATCCCCTATCGAAAATAGTCGCACACATCGCCCGCAATCGGAAGATACTTTAAGTTTAAACTATTTTTCCAGCAAGGGCAAAGCGCGGGCAGCGCAACGGAACACTGGAGAATTTACCGGCCCACAGCGGACCAGCGTGACTATCAGGATGCAGCCTGCAAAACCAGATCGGTCTGATAGCTGACGGCGCGCAGCACAGTTTTCAATGCTGTCTGAAGTGCCGCCACCGACAGTGGTGCTGCCTGCAGTTGCTGCAAGCAGGCCGCCGCTCCGCTCAGTCCCAGCGTGACACAGCCCGCATGGAGGCGGTCCAGCCGCTGGCGCAATTCGTCCTGATGCCCCTGCTCCAGCAACGGGCCCAGTTCCTCGCTCGCCGCCGTAAGCTGGGTGGCAAAGCCATTCAGATACACCAGCAGGCGTTCGCCATTGATGCCCAATCTAGCCAGCGTGCGTGCCGGTTCCTCGGCAAGGTGGCGGTAGCTGGACTGGCCGCCATCCTGCAGCGCCAACAGGTGCTGGCGCACCTGATCGACCTGAAACGGCTTGACCACATAGCCGCTCGCCCCGCTCTGGCTTGCCTCCTCCACCGTATGGGTATCATTGGCCGAAGTGACCAGCACAAACGGCAGCGTAGCAAAGTCGCTATGCTGGCGCAGGCGCTGCAGCAGCTCCAGCCCGGACAAGCGGGGCATGCGCAGATCGCAGAAACAGATGGCCGGCCGCAGCCCTTGCTGCAACTGCTGCCACGCATCCTCGCCATCTTCGGCTTCGACGATTTCGAACTGGCCGCAGCTGTCGATCAGGTGCATCAGCACCATGCGCGACACCACATCATCATCGACTACCAGAACTTTCATGTATTTACCTGTGCCTTGTTACTTGCGCTTCAACCCCGCGCGCCAGACTGCGCTGCCGATGGCACTGTGAGCGATCTGGCCCATCTTAACCGAAACCTTCTACGACTGGCTGTCCTCTAGCGCACTTTCTGCAACAGTTCGCGCAATTGCGGCAGCGCTTCACGCAGGCGTACCCAGTCGGCATGGTCGGCCGCCAGCTCCAGATCGCCGCACAGCGCCTGCAATTCCTGCTCCTCCAGATAGCCGGCGCTGCCTTTCATCCCGTGCAGCAGCCGCCCGGCCACATCGGCCGCACCGTCTTCTATCGCATGCTCCAGCTCCGCCAGCCGCAGCGGCACATCCTGATTGAAGGCACTGCGCAGGCGCTGCTTCAGATCCGTGCCCCCACTATGCTGGGCCAGTCGCGCCGGTTCCAGCCCCGGTGCGGGCGCCGGCGCCACGCCGAACATGGCATCGAGTTCCGCCGTGCCGCCCGTTGTCTCGCTACGCGGCGCCATGCGCGGCAGATGCACCCCGCGCTGCAACTGGCGCTCGATGGCGCGGCTGAGCTGGAAGTGCAGCTTGTCTTCATCGATAGGCTTGGTGAGGAAATCATCCATGCCCGCCGCCAGATAGCGGCTGCGGTCTTCTTCGCTGGCGTTCGCGGTCAGCGCGATTATCATCAGCTCCTGATCGCGCACCGGCGCATCGATCGGACCGCCGGCACGGATGATCCGCGTCGCACTGGCGCCATCCATTTCCGGCATGCGGCCATCCATCAGGATCAGGTCATAGCGCGTCAGCGAGCAGGCTTTCACGGCCAGCGCACCATTGGCAGCAATATCCACCTTGTGGCCCAGATCTTCCAGCATCATGCGGATGATGATCTGATTGGTAGGGAAATCTTCTGCGCACAGCACCTTGAGCTGGTGGCTATGCGGCTCGCGAGGCACATGCGGCACCATGGTCGGCGCCACGCCATTGGCCAGCGGCAGCTCAAAGGTGAAGGTGCTGCCCTGCCCAGGCGTGCTGACCGCACTGATCTCACCGCCCATCAGTTCCACCAACTGGCGGCAGATGGCCAGTCCCAGCCCCGTACCGCCATAACGGCGCGTGGTGGAAGCATCGGCCTGTTCGAACTGCTGGAACAGACGGGGAATGGCGTTCGCCTCGATGCCGATGCCGGTATCGCTGACGCTGAAGCGGATGCGGTTCATGCCGCTCCTGTCACTATCCACGCCGGCCGGCACGCGCTCGACGCGCATACGCACCGAGCCATGCTCGGTGAACTTGAACGCATTCCCCACCAGATTCACCAGCACCTGGCGCAAACGGGTAGGATCGCCCACCACATATTGCGGCAAGTCTTCGCCGAACTCCAGGCTGAAGCCCACGCTGTGGGCAGCGGCCTGCTCTTCGAACAGGCTGACCACATTTTCCACCGCCGAGGACAGCGAGAAGTCGATATTCTCGATGGTCAGCTTGCCTGCTTCGATCTTCGAGAAATCCAGCAGATCGTTAATGATGGACAGCAGCGACTGGGCATTCGCTTGCGCGCGCAAAATCTGTTCGCGCGTGCTGACGCCCAGCTTCAGATCGCGCAAGGCGAAGCCCAGCATGCCGATCACACCGGCCAGCGGCGTGCGCATTTCGTGGCTCATATTGGCGAGGAACTCGGACTTCTGGCGCGTGGCGTCTTCCGCCTTCTGCTTGGCCAGGCGCAGACGTTCATCGTTTTCCTGCAAGGCGCGGTTGGCCAGCGCCAGTTCGTCCGTGTGCAGCCGCACCTGACGCTCCTGCTGCACCAGCTGCTCCTGCGTGCGGCGCAAGGTCTGCAGGGTTTCTTCCAGCTGCTGGTAGGCACGGGCATTTTCCAGCCCGGCCGCTGCGTGCGCGGCCAGTGTCTGCAGCATGTCCATGTGCACCTGCTGGTAGGCGTGTTTTTCCTTGCTCTGCACGCATAGCAGGCCCACTACCTTGTCCGTCACGATCAGCGGCGCATACATCATCGACTCGGCTATCGATGCAGGCTGGCCATCTTCGCGGATGCAGGGCACCAGATTATCCAGCCCCGATTCATCCATATATTGGCGGTACTCGCCATGGAAGTCGTTGATGAAAACCGGCTGGCAATGCGTCAGACACCAGACGGCGAGCTGGTTGGGCTGATCAAGCCGGCGCTGGTAAGGCAGCGTACGCACGCCCTCCTCGATGGCAAACGGAAAATCGATCACGCCGGCATCTTCGCGCACAAAGCCGATGCCGAAGATCTGCGCATTCATCAGGTGATGCACGTGGCGGTACAGCGTCTGCATGCTGGTTTCCACATCCAGCGTGGCGCTCATTTCGCGTCCCAGTTCACTCAGCACCGAGATATTGCGGTGCGCCTGTTCCACGTTTTCCTTCTGGTGCTCCACTTCTATCTTCTGCCGCTCCGCATCGATGCGGCGTTGCTCGGCTTCGGCCCGCTGCGCTTCGGCTTCGAGCCGGCGCAGCTCCAGCTCCTGCTTCTGCTGCTGCAGCAGCAGATTCTTCTGCTCCACTTCGGCAGTGCGCGAACCGACCAGATTTTCCAGCCGCAGCTGCTGATGGTGCAAGCTGCGCACGCGGCCACGATAGACCGCATAACCGGCACCAGCAGCAGCAATGAACACCAGCAGCCGGAACCACCAGGTTTTCCAGAACGGCGGCAGGATGGTAATTTCCAGCGTTGCCGCCTTATCGTTCCAGATGCCGTCCTTGTTGGCCGCCTTGACGCGGAAGATGTATTTGCCCGGATCCAGATTGGTGTAGGTGGCGAAGCGCTTATCCGAATCAGTCAGCACCCAGTCTTCATCAAAGCCCTGCAACTGATAGGCAAAGCGGTTGCGCTGGGGCGCGGCAAAGTGCAAGGCCGCGAACTCCAGCGAGAACACGGAATCACGCTCGCTCAAGGTCAGTGCGGCCGTATGTTCTATCGCAGTCTTCAGCACATCGGGGTGCTCGGTCTGTCCCGGTTTGACGGACTTGTTAAAGATCTGGAAGTCGGTAATCACCACGCCCGGTGCAACGCTGTTCTCGCGTATCTCTGCCGGCATGAAAGTGGTGATGCCGTTAAAACCGCCGAAGTACAGCGTGCCATCGGCTGCGCGCATGGCCGAGCCATCGAAATACGCGCCCTCGATAGTGCCATCCGCCCCCGAGTAATTGCGTATCAGGCCAGTGCGGGTGTTCAAGCGCGACAGCCCGCTATTGGTACTGAGCCACAGGTTGCCCGCATCGTCGGGCAAGATGGATGCAATCGCGTCATCGGCGAAACCATCCTTGCGCAGATAGGGGTGGAAGCTGATGCTGCCATCCTTGCCCTGCGCCATGCGGTTCAGGCCCGCAGCGGTGCCCACCCAGATAGTGCCGCTACCATCCTCGTACAGATAATGTACTTCGTCGTGGCTCAGGCTATGGGGATTATTGGCCTCGCGGCGAAAGTGGCGGAACGCGCCCGTCTTGCGGTCGAACAGATCCAGACCATTGAACGTTCCTACCCACATGCGTCCCTGCCGGTCTTCCAGTATCGGCCGCACCACATTGTCGGACAGGCTGTTCACGTCCGACGGATCATGCCGGTAAGTGCGCACGGCCATGGTCTGCGGATCGAGCCGGTGCAGGCCGCCGCGCGAAGCGATCCAGAGTATGCCACTACTGTCGGCCACGATATTGCGGATAATGTCACTGGCCGGATCACCATGGGCAAACGACGTTACGCTGATGCTGCCATTGGCCATGTTCAGATGATTCAGGCCAGCGCGGCCACCTATCCAGATATTGCCCTTCTTGTCACGCAGCAGCGTGGTCACATGGTCGTCGCTCAGGCTATTCGCGCTGCCCGGCGTATAGCGCCAGGTACGCGCCGTACCGCTGACAGGATCGTACAGATTCAGACCGCTGCTGGTGCCCAGCCACAGCCGCCCCTGCGTCTCGCCGATGATCGCGTGTACTTTGTTGTCCGTCAGCGTATTCGGAATATCGGTCTGGCGCACGATGCGCGAGAAACCGCCGCTGCCCATGTCGACCCGGCTCACGCCGTCATTCCAGGTACCGACCCAGAACGTCCCTACCCGGTCGCGGTACAGCGAAGATATCTGGTTATCCGCCACACTATGGCTATCGCTGAGCTGATGGCGGTACTGCTGCAAACGGTTCTCTGCCGGCACCCAGCGGAACAGGCCATCGGCCTGCGTACCTATCCAGATATTGGTGTCGGGATCCTGATACATCACGGGCACGCTGGCGCCGGCGCGCAAGCCTTCGCGCGGACCGAAGCGGCGCCGCTGCGGCTCGCTGCCCAGCAGGCGCCACTGTTCCAGCCCGCCCAGCGTCCCCACCCACAGCGACTGTTCGCTATCGACCTGCAGCGACAGCACCGTATTGAATTTGCTGTTACGGCTGGCGTCCATGGTGAAATGCTGGAAGCGCATGGCGCCCGGCGCCAGCATATCCAGTCCGGTGGCTGTGGCCACCCACAGCCGGCCGCTGGCATCGCGCGCCAGCGCATTCACCTGATCGTTGGACAAGCTGCCCGGATCAGCCGGATCGTGGTGCCAGCTGACGAAGCGGCGCGTGCGCGGATCAAACAGGTGCAGGCCATCGCCGCTGGCCAGCCACATGGAACCGGCGCCGTCGTCGACGATGGCACGGATATGCCGGTTACCATTGCCGCGTTGATTAGATTCGCTGGGCAGATAATGGATGAAGGTATTGCTGTCGGGGTCAAAGCGATCCAGTCCGCCGTCCGTGCCCAGCCACAGCTGGCCGGCTGCATCGACATGCAGCGCGCGCACCCAGTTGTCGATCAGGCTGCGCGGATCCGAGACTGCGCTCTTGAAGGTGACGGCTCGATAACCGTCGAAGCGGGTCACACCGGCCTGCGTGCCCAGCCAGATAAAGCCCTGCCGGTCCTGCGTAATCGACAGCACGGTTTCCTGCGCCAGCCCGTTCTCGACGCGGAACTGGTCGAAGCGCAGCGTGCGTGGCGGCGGGCCAGCCCAGACGGCACCAGCCCACAATAGCAATGGCAATAGCAGATAACGGCAAAAACGTAGATTCAGCGACAAAGCGTAGCCCGATCAGGATTCGAAGAATGCCAGTACATCGTCCTTGCGCGCGAAGGTATCGTGCTGGCCAAGGCGGATCAACTCGCAAGTATAAGATGATTCAAACAGCAGATAGGAAGCCAGTGCAGAGCCGCGCGATTCGGTCGCGCCTATGCCGGACAGCATGGTACGTATCGGCGCGGGCAGGCTGGCTACATGGCGCGCTGCGATGCCATCGAGCCGCTCGGACGGTGCAATCACCAGCAGCTTCACCGGTTTCAGCGGCGTCTGTTCTAGCAAGGACTCCGGCAGCAGCGACAGGGTGCGGTTAATGCGCTCCAGCCGCTCGATATCGACCGCCAGACTATCGAGGAAAATGGACGACATGGCATGGCCGGCGATCTGCGCCAGACTCGGATAGCGCGACGCGCCCTGTTCGGCAGCGCTGCGCGGCGGTTCGGTCAGGCGGCCCGCCCCGACCACCAGCACTTTGCTGGCGCCGAGGTGGATGGCCGGCGAAATCGGCGCGAGCTGGCGCATCGAGCCGTCGCCGCAATATTCACGGTGGCCGCCCATGTACAGCGGCGTGGCCGGGAAAATGAAAGGAATCGCAGATGACGCCAGCAGATGCTCGACGCCGATCTGGTCCTGCAGCGCCACCCGCTGCATGCGTACCCATGGCGCGATATCGGCCGCAGTCTGGTAAAAGGTCAGGTGATTACCGGCGCTGTACGACGATGCCGTTACGGCCAGCGCATGCAGCAGGCCTTCCGACAGCACGGCATCGAGGCGCGGCAGATCGAGCATGCGGTGCAGCAGGCCGACCAGCGGGGTGTTATCGAGCAGGGAAGCCGGCGGCTGGGCGCGCCATTTGCGCAGCAGCCAGCCGAACGACAGCAGCGACAGCCAGCGCGCACCGGAGCGGATCACGCCGAGCGAATCAGCGCGATAGACCTGCCCTACTTCGATGTGCTCCCACACGTCCAGCAGTTTCTGTACGCCTTCGCCGAAATTATCGGCACGGCAGGCCAGCGCAGTGGCATTGATGGCGCCAGCAGAAGTACCGCAGATGATTTCGAAGGGATTGCGTGCCGGCGGCCAGCCGGCCTCCCACAGTATTTGCGAGATCGCCTGCAACACGCCGACCTGATAAGCGGCACGTGCACCACCACCTGTCAGTATCAGGCCGGTTTTCTTATGAATTCCCATTCAAAGAGATTAGCAGGGTCTGAGTAGTTTGGGGAGTCCCAGCCCTGCACTTAGAGTGACTTCGGCCTATTAAGTCACTAACTTAGTCACCTAATACGACACCTTCGCGACGCGGATCAGCGCCACCGAACCATTCGGCCTTGCCGTTGACCACACGCCGCTGTATGCCCTGCAGGCCGGAATTGAACTCGGACTCGCGGATCTGGTGGCCGCGCGCCTTCAGCTGTTCGATCACTTCCGGCGTGACGCGGCCTTTTTCCAGTTCGGTCGGACCGTTGCGGCTACCGAAATTGGGCAGGCTGATGGCCTGCTGCACATCGAGCTGCCAGTCCAGCGTCCCGACCAGCACCTTGGCCACATAGTTGATGATGGTAGCGCCACCGGGCGAACCAGCCGCCAGTGCCAGCTCCTTGGTGCCCTTCTTGAACACCAGCGTAGGCGACATGGCGCTGCGCGGACGTTTGCCGGCCTGCACCCGGTTGGCAATCGGACCATCGGCATCGCGCGAATCGAAAGAGAAATCGGTCAATTGATTATTCAGCAGGAAGCCATCCACCATCTGGCGTGCGCCGAAGGCATCTTCCACCGAGGTAGTCATGGACAGTGCGCCACCATAGGCATCGACTGCCACCAGATGGGAAGTCGATGGCTTGTCGATGGCGCTATCAGCACCCCAAGCCAGCTTCAGCGTGTCCGGCACACCGTAGGCAGCGCGCCCCATGGAGCGCTCGCCGATCAGCGCCGCGCGCTGGGCCAGATAGGCCTTGTCCACCAGTGCCGCCACGCCTTTGCCGGGCAGCGGTACGAAATCGGGATCGGCTATGTAGTGGTCACGGTCTGCATAGGCCAGCCGGCCCGCTTCGCTGAACAGGTGTATGCCCTGCGCCGTCAGTTGGCCGTCGACCGGCTTGTGCGGCGCGATGTCTTTGATCTCCAGCACGCCCAGCATCTGGGCGATCGCCACCCCGCCCGACGAGGGCGGCGGCGCACCGCATACCGTCCACGCTTTGTAGTCGGTGCACAGCGGCTGACGCTCGAGCGCACGGTAGCCGGCAATGTCGGCCACCGTCAGCTTGCCCGGATTGGTCGGATGGCCAGCTACCTTGGCCGCGATATCGCTGGCGATACGTCCCTGGTAGAAGGCATCGGCACCGCCTTCGGCAATTTCGCGCAGCGTACGCGCCAGCTCGGGATTTTTGAGCAGATAGCCTACCGGACGCGGTTTGCCCTGCTCATCGAAGAAGTAGGCACGGGCCACGGGATCACGCGCCAGATAACGGTCCCACGACAGTAGTCCATTCAGGCGCGGGCTGACTTTGAAACCGTCTTCAGCCAGCTTGATGGCTGGCGCGAACAGCGTTTTCCACGGCAGGCGGCCATGCTGCTTGTGCGCCATTTCCAGCATGCGCAGCACGCCCGGCGCGCCGACCGAACGGCCACCGATCACGCCCGTTTCACGCGACACCGGCTTGCCGTCCGCATCCTGGAACAGATGTTCGTCCGCTGCAGCCGGTGCCGTTTCACGGCCATCGTAGGACTGCACGCGCTTGCCATCGCTATACAACAGGAAAGCGCCACCACCTATGCCGGACGATTGCGGCTCCACCAGCGTCAGCACCAGCTGGGTTGCAATGGCTGCATCGATGGCCGCGCCGCCCTGCTTGAGCATCTGGTAGCCGGCCTCCGTCGCCAGCGGATTGGCTGCCGCCACCATGAACTTCTGCGCCGATTTGCCCGCCTTGGCCGCATAGCCGGTGGCGATTTCGGGGGCAGCTTCGTTGCTGCTGCGTTGAGCGTAGGCCGGAACTTGCAGCGCAAGCAGCAGCGGCAGGGACAGCGCCAGATGCGCGCTGAGCGACTTCAGACGGAACATAGACTCTCCAAAATAAAAAAGCGCGCAGCCTGCGCTGCGCGCCCGATCACTTTGGAATCCTACACCAAAACCTCGCACGGGGTCAGGTCGGGCATTGGTGCAGAGCTCGCCACCGTTTTTCGTCGCGCCAGCTCGTGCCCACTTGCCCGACCTGACACCTGCACTTTGCCCGACCTGACCCCGTGGGGGGGGGGGACCCCGTGGGGGTGCTGCTTACTTCGGCTGCATGCGGATGGCGCCGTCCAGACGGATGGTTTCGCCATTGAGCATGCTGTTTTCGATGATGGCCTGCGCCAGCTGGGCATATTCGCCCGGCTTGCCGAGGCGCGGCGGGAACGGCACCATGGCACCGAGCGCCGTGCGTACCTCTTCCGGCATGCCCATCAGCATCGGCGTTTCAAAGATGCCGGGAGCAATCGTCATCACGCGGATCGCGTTGCGCGACAGGTCGCGTGCCATCGGCAGCGTCATGCCAGCTACAGCCGCTTTCGAGGCAGCATAGGCCGCCTGACCGATCTGGCCATCGAAGGCTGCCACCGAGGCCGTGTTGATGATCACACCGCGCTCGCCACTTTCCGTCGCCGCCGTTTTGCTCATGGCATCAGCCGCCAGACGGGCCATGTTGAAGGTGCCGATCAGGTTGATGTTGACGGTACGCTGGAACAGTTCCAGCGGATGGGGGCCATCTTTACCCACGGTTTTCATGGCCGGCGCCACGCCGGCGCAGTTGATCAGGCCACGCAGCGTGCCCAGTGCAGTAGCTGCCGCTACGACGGCCTGACCGTCCGCTTCCGAGGTCACGTCGCATTTGACGAATACGGCGTTCAGTTCGCCAGCCAGCGCCTGCCCCGCTTCCGCCTGCACGTCCGCCAGCACCACTTTGCCGCCCTGCGCAACCAGCATGCGCGCCGTTGCCGCGCCCAGTCCCGAAGCGCCACCCGTCACGATGAATACATTGTCCTGAATTTGCATGTGTGTCCCTATCTGGTTTTTATTTGACGTTTACGTTAACGTCACCTGCGCATTGTAGCGAATTTTTGGGCTGGAACGGGGAAAACCTGCTGATCATAGGCACTAGCACTGTATCCACACGCCATTGCGACTGCACACCTGCCCCTGCGGCGTGATGACCATGCCGGGCGCCGCATTATTCAGGCGCCCGCCTGCAGCATCATTGCATCCCCCTGCCGTGCAATTATTCAACGCGCGCGGCACGGACGGCGCCGCAACTGGCGCCGGACTGCCTATCGCAGGCGCGGCGGGGGTGATCGCTGGCAGCATGGACCTGTCACGGTTGGTCGTGGAAAGTACAGGTAAGGGAATTGATGGTGCCAGCCGCGTATCGGGCAGCGGGTCTATTCTTTGGGGGACAGGTCGGCGCGGCATGGGCACCCGCGCGGGTGCCGTACGGCACGGTTGCACGGCCAGATGCTGGCCATCGGCGCTCAGCGTGCAGACAGGCAGGCGCGCATAAGCTTCGCGTTCAGCCGGTCTGGAGCTGTCGGCAGCACTGGCGGACTGCGCTTCCGCGATGCCGCAGTACGCCATCAGCATCGCCGCCAACAATACATGCGCGAGCCGCCGACTGATATGTATCTGCATAAACATCCCCCTCCTCCGCCCCTGCTGCCAGCTTCATTATTGGCCAGCGCAGTGACGAAGGATAGGGTGCGTAACAATTACTAACGATAGTGCTGCTGCTTACTTGGCAGGCGCATCGGACGCAGCAGGCTGTGCTGCAGTGCCTTCCGTCGGTGCTGCCATCTGTGGCGGCGGTGGCGCATCGGCACGTTGCATCATCGCCGCCGCTGGCGCGGCAACCGCAGCGACGGGCGCTGCCGGCGTCACAGCCAGCCAGCCCGAAGCAGGCAGCAACGGCACCAGCAGCAGCGCCACGATGTTGATGATCTTGATCAGCGGATTCACGGCAGGACCTGCCGTATCCTTGTAGGGATCACCCACGGTATCGCCCGTCACAGCGGCTTTGTGCGCATCCGAACCTTTGCCGCCGAAGTGGCCATCTTCGATGTACTTCTTGGCGTTATCCCATGCGCCACCGCCCGTGGTCATGGAAATCGCCACGAACAGGCCGGTAATGATGGTACCCATCAGCATACCGCCCAGTGCCGCAGCACCGAGCAGCATGCCGACAACTATAGGCACCACCACGGGCAACAGCGAAGGCACAATCATTTCGCGGATCGCCGAAGCCGTCAGCATATCCACTGCCTTGTCATACTCCGGTTTGCCCGTGCCATCCATGATGCCCTTGATATCACGGAACTGGCGGCGCACTTCCACCACCACCGCACCGGCGGCGCGGCCTACGGCTTCCATCGCCATCGCGCCGAACAGATACGGTATCAGCCCGCCGATGATCAGCCCCACGATCACCATAGGGTTGGACAGATCGAACGTGATGCTCTTGCCCGCCGATTCCAGCGCATGGGTGTAGTCGGCAAACAGCACCAGTGCAGCCAGACCGGCCGAGCCGATGGCGTAGCCTTTGGTCACGGCCTTGGTGGTATTGCCCACGGCATCGAGCGGATCGGTAATCGCGCGCACGGATTCCGGCATACCGGACATCTCGGCGATAC
This sequence comes from Pseudoduganella danionis, assembly GCF_009720775.1. GTDB lineage: Bacteria > Pseudomonadota > Gammaproteobacteria > Burkholderiales > Burkholderiaceae_D > Rugamonas > Rugamonas danionis. Next base: position 634,416 of record NZ_WNKW01000002.1, on the reverse strand, counting down.
CGCCGGCGTTATCCGTCACGGGACCGTAAGCATCGAGCGCCACCACGATGCCGGCCATGGACAGCATGGACGTCGCCGCAATCGCTACACCATATAGCTGGCCCAACTGATAGGACACGAGGATGGCCGCACACACGGCCAGCACCGGATAGGCGGTCGACTTCATCGATACACCCAGACCGGCAATGATGTTGGTGCCGTGGCCGGTAGTGGAAGCTTCGGCGATGTGTTTAACCGGATGGAAGTCCGTACCCGTGTAGTACTCGGTGATGTAGACCATCAGCCCCGTCAGCACGATGCCGACCACGGTGCAGCCCATCATTTTCATGCGCATGGCTTCATCGGGCCACACCTGCCACGTAATCACGGCAAAGCCGATCAGCGACAGACCGGCTGCCCACCATAGCCCCGTGTACAGCGCCGACATGATTTTCTTGCCCGGCTGGGCCTTGACCATGGCGCAACCAATGATGGAAGCGATGATGGATACGGCGCCCAGCAGCAGCGGATACACGATGGCCGTGGTCGGTGCATTCACGATCAGCAGCGCACCGAGCAGCATGGTGGCGATCAGCGTCACCACATAGGTTTCGAACAGGTCGGCCGCCATACCGGCGCAATCGCCCACGTTATCGCCCACGTTATCGGCAATCACGGCCGGATTACGCGGATCATCTTCGGGGATGCCGGCTTCGACCTTGCCCACCAGATCCGCGCCCACATCGGCGCCCTTGGTGAAGATGCCGCCGCCCAAACGGGCGAAGATGGAAATCAGCGAAGCACCGAAGGCCAGACCGATGAGCGGTTTGATCAGATCATGCGGGTTCGCGTTAGCACCCGCAGGGTTGGCCGTCAGATAGATATAGAACAGCACCACGCCCAGCAGGCCCAGCCCCACTACCAGCATGCCGGTAATGGCGCCGCCCTTGAAGGCGACATTCAACGCTTCGTTCATGCCCTTGGTCGCGGCCTGCGCTGTGCGCACATTGGCGCGCACCGAGACATTCATGCCGATAAAGCCGCAGGCACCGGACAGCACTGCGCCGATCAGGAAGCCGATGGCAGTGCGCAGATCGAGCAAGGCGCCGATCAGAACAAGCAGCACCACGCCGACGATGCCGATGGTGCGATACTGGCGCGCCAGATAGGCGGCCGCGCCCTCCTGTATAGCGAGAGCGATTTCCTGCATGCGCGGATTACCCGCATCCTGTCGCAATATCCAGCTACGCGACCATAAACCATAAACCACGGCGATCACGCCGCACGCCACTGCAAACCATAGACTAGCTGCCATAGTGTCCCCTTATTGTTATTGAACAAGTCTACAAACCACACTCAGAAAACTGACGCCATCCGGGTAGGACGACGCAGCCAACTAACCTGCGTACTGCATCACTTCAAAACGGGAGAGCACCGAGCGCTAGCTCTTGCCTACAGGGCGGTCTGCGCACCACCGGCGCAGACATAAAAAAAGCGGACACTCGGTCCGCTCTACTGTAACGCTTATTCCGTCAGCGCGGCAAATGCCGCGTCACGAATTTGTTCTACCGGACCCACACCGGAGATGCGGCGGTATTTCGGTGCGCCTGGCTGGCCGGTGCTGGACCAGTTGTTGTAGTAGCCCAGCAGCACTTCGGTCTGGTTGTGATACACGTCCAGACGCTTCTTCACGGTTTCCGCTTTGTCGTCGTCACGCTGCACCAGATCTTCGCCGGTCACATCGTCTTTGCCTTCGACTTTAGGTGGGTTGAACTTGATGTGGTACACGCGGCCCGAAGCAGGATGGCTGCGGCGGCCCGACATACGCTCGACGATGGATTCGTCTGGCACATCGATTTCCAGCACGTAGTCGATCGCCACGCCGCTGTCCTTCATGGCGTCAGCCTGGGCGATGGTGCGTGGGAAGCCGTCGAACAGATAGCCGTTGGCGCAATCCGGTTCGGCCAGACGGTCTTTGACCAGACCGATGATGATGTCGTCCGACACCAGACCACCTGCGTCCATGACCTTTTTCGCAGCCAGACCCATTTCGGTGCCAGCTTTGATGGCCGCACGCAGCATATCGCCAGTGGAAATTTGCGGGATGTTGTATTTTTCTTTGATGAAATTAGCCTGAGTGCCCTTGCCGGCACCTGGTGCTCCTAAAAGAATAAGACGCATGAAAAATTCCTAAAACAGATATGGATATGGGTGATGTGGAAACAGTAGATCTGCTGCAAGTCTGACTATCGTACGCAACTTACCACAAAACCTCGTCTCTACGCCAATTTGTGACAGCTAAAACCGCTCTTATGGGGCGAATCCGGGGCATGGAGAGATATTCCGTATGAATATCGCACCACCGTAAACAGTTATAACCGTTTGAACTGACGACTGCCTGACGCGGAGCACCCGCTACAACAGCCGCCAGATGGACAGACTCTCAGTAGAACTGGCGTACGCGCGCCAGATCTTCCGGCGTATCGACACCGGCCGCAGGGGCGCTATCGGTCACATGCACGGCGATCGGATAGCCATGCCACAGCACGCGCAACTGCTCGAGCGCTTCGATAGATTCCAGTGGGGAAACATCAAGCGTCGGGTAAGCCTGCAGGAAATCGTTACGGTAGGCATACAGACCGATATGGCGCAGCGGCACATAGCCGGCCGGCAGCGCGCTCTGGTCCTTGGCAAAGGCATCGCGGTGCCACGGGATGGTGGCACGCGAGAAGTACAGCGCCCGCCCCGCCTTATCCAGCACTACTTTCACCACATTGGGGTTGAAGGCATCGGCCGCATCATGCAGCGGATGGGCGCAGGTAGACATCGGCACATCGGCATTGATGCGGGCCGCAGCGGCCTGCAGCAGCGCGGGGTCGATCAGCGGTTCGTCGCCCTGCAGATTGACCACCACCGCATCGGCCGGCAGTGCCAGCGCACGTGCCACTTCAGCGATACGGTCCGTGCCGGACGGGTGATCGGCACGCGTCATGCACACTTCCACGCCATGCTGTTCGCAGGCAGCGCGGATATCGGCATGGTCGGTGGCGACGATAATGCGGCTGGCACCGGCCAGCGCAGCCCGTTCGGCCACGCGCACCACCATCGGTTTGCCGCCAAGGTCGGCCAGCGGTTTGTTCGGCAGGCGGGTCGAAGCCAGACGCGCCGGAATGATGACGATGAACGGTGCGGCCACCGCTTATTCCGCCTTATCCTGCAGGGTGCGGGCTTCGTCGGCCCACATGATGGGGATGCCATCACGGATAGGGAAAGCCAGACGGTCACCCTTGCAGATCATTTCCTGCGCCTTTTTATCGTACTCCAACGGGCCCTTGCAGACAGGGCAGACCAGGATATCAAGCAAACGAGCGTCCACGACATTTCTCCACGATTTGAGCGGCCAGCGCGGCATCGATGCGCGCCGAGACCGGGACAACCCACAAACGCGGATCATCTCTGAGTTCTTCAATTTGCGCACATTTTACTGCATCCTTCTCCGTCATCAAGATCAGATCGGCCTCCAGTGCTGCAAACGGACGATCGAGAAAATCGTGATGATCGGGCAGCGGCAGTTCCTGCACCTGCAGGCCAGCCGCTTTGAGCATGCCGAAAAAGCGCGCCGGATTGCCGATGCCGGCCGCCGCCACTATGCGCAATGCGGGCCGGGCGGCCAGTTCGACCAGCGAGGTGCGCTGCTGGCGGTCGCATAACTGTTCCGCATAGTCGCCGGCCAGCACCATCTGGTAAGTGCCATCGGGCAGCCCGCCACCCGGCTGGGCCGCGCCGCGACTGGCGCCTACGCTGGCCAGCAGACCGGAGCTGAGCTGCGGCGCATTGATCACGGTCACATCGCGGCGCCGACTCACCGGCTCGCGCAGCGGACCGGCGGGCAGCAGCCAGCCATTGCCGGCGCCACGGCCATCGAACAGGATGATCTCGACATCGCGCTGCAGCGCGTAATGCTGCAGGCCGTCGTCGGTTAGCAAGATATCGATCTCGGGGTGCAGCGCCAGCAGGGCCTGTCCCGTCGCAGCGCGGTCGCGTCCCACCATCACAGGGCAGGCGCAGCGCTGCCAGATCAGCAGCGGTTCATCGCCCACCTGCGCCGCCGTGGCGCTGCCATCGACCAGCCGCGGCGCCGTGTGCTTGCTGCCGTGGCCGCGCGAAATCACGCCGGGCCGCAAGCCCGCAGCTTGCAAGGCCTGCACCAGCCAGATCGTCAGCGGCGTCTTGCCGGTGCCGCCGATGAAGATATTCCCCACCACCACTACCGGCACGGGCAGACGGGTGGACCGCAGCACGCCGGCACGGAATAGCGCGGCGCGCACGCCGCTCAGGGCACGGAACAGCAGCGAGACCGGCCACAGCGCACAGGCCAGCGGGCCGCGCCTGAGCCATGCACGCGTCAGCCGCGCTTCCAGCGCCGAACCGGCTGGCGCAGGCACGGCCGCTGCAGGCAGCTGCTCAGAAGATTGAGAAGAAGGAGAATTCACCGGCACCGACGCTTGCGCTTACTTAGCCGCACCGGTTTGCGCGGCAAACGTGAGCTTTTCGTAACCGGCCACGCGCGCCGCTTCCATCACGTTGATCACCATCTGATGCATGGCAAACTGGTCGGCATTGACGATCACCACCGGCGACTGGCCCGCCGCCCCGCCCTGCGCCGCGGCGTTCTTCATGGCCTGCGCCAGCCCCGCCACATCGCGGAACGAGATCGGCTGCTGGTTGATGGTGTAATTGCCCTTGGCATCGACCGTCACATTGAGTTCGAACGGCTTCTCCGTGGCCTTTTGTGCGTCGGCCGTGGGTAGCGTAATCTGCAGTTCGGTGAACTTGCTGTAGGTGGTAGACACCATCAGGAAGATCAGGATCACCAGCAGCACGTCGATGAAGGGAATCAGATTGATTTCCGGATCCTCGCGGCGCTGGCCTTTGCGGAAGTTCATGCGGCGTCCTTACTTGCGCTTGCTGTGGACGATGTCGACAAACTTCACCGCCTGCTGTTCCATCTCGAGGATGAAACTATCGACCAGCGCACGGAAATGGCGGTAGAACACCAGTGCCGGCATGGCAATGGCCAGGCCGAAGCCGGTGTTATATAGCGCCACGGAAATCCCGTGCGCCAACTGGGCCGGATTGGAGCCGGTGGCATTCTGCGCACCGAAAATCTCGATCATGCCGACCACCGTGCCGAACAGGCCCATCAGCGGCGCCAGCGTGGCGATGGTACCCAGCGTTGTGAGGAAACGTTCCAGCGTGTGGGCCACACCGCTGCCCGCCTCTTCGATCGACTCTTTCATCACTTCGCGCGGCGAATCGATATTGCGCAGGGCGGCGGCAAACACCACGCCCAGCGGCGAATTCTGTTCCAGCTTCTCGATGATTTCCGGAGTGACCTTGCCGTTGCGGTAGACCAGCACCACGTCGTCCAGCAACTTCTTCGGCAGTATCTTGCTGCGGCGCAGATACATCAGCCGTTCAATGATGAGGGCAGTGGCAACAATCGAAGCGGTCAGCAATAACCAGATAGGCCAACCGGCCGCTTGTAAGATGGCGAGCAAAACAGACTCCTGAATAGATGAACACCCGAAGGCGCAATGTATCTTGTTGGGACGTACTCGGCAAGTGGCAGGCCAAGGGCGGTGAACATGTGCTTATCCCCAAAACCGAGTTCTTCACATTTTCTGTGGACAATTGTGTGTGCAATACCGTACAGAACATATTAAGCCATTGATTTATATGGGGAAAATTATCAAGCTCAAAAATAGCGCAGTGCAGCAGCGCCCGCGCTCCTGTGTGCACGCAAAAGTTGTGCCCATATTCTGTTGATAAGATTGTGAGCAAGGCATGGGGTGGCCCGTTAACTCATTGATTTCAATCAATATAGTTCTCCTGCGCAAAATTCCAGCACGGGGGGAGTCAAGCGCCGATTCCATTGTCAATGTGATATTTTTTACCCCTGGCAGGGACAACTGTGCAGTTCTGCACAAATTATGTGGATAAGATTGTGCGCAAGGCTGTACGTGGTAGCTAAGTACCTTGATTTATAAGGATATTTATTTCCAGCTCAAAAAATAGGCAGCCACGGGCAGCCTAAAATTCCCGTTTGAGCTGTGTACTTCTACACACTTTGTGTGGATAAGATTGTGCGCAACGGCCGATGTAATTAGGCAAGTATTTGATTTGGAAGGAAATTACACGCATGCATAAAAATAATGCAGAGACGACATCTGCGCAGTTCTGCACCGCATGTGGAGAAAATTCCTGTCGGAATCGCCGACGCGGTGGATTTCTACACATTTTTTGTGGATAACTTTGTGCGCAACCACCCATGACTTATGCAAAGCACTTGATTTATAAGGAGTTTTTGCCGCTGCACAGGAATTTAGCAGGGTGATTTATCGTTTAAAATCAGTGCCATAGATGCAATATTTAGGGCAATCTATACCGTGTGACGGCTATATGACGGCTTTCCAGTCATGTGGATAGCTATGCACAGCCGCGGACGCGTTAAAATCCCGCACTAGCCGATTTTCCCCGTCCACCGGACGCCCCTCGCTGTCGCCACTATGAATTCTGCCGATACTGCCACCCCGCCCAGCGCTCCCGTCATCAGCGTGAGTGCCCTGAACCAGGCCGTGGCCCGATTGCTGGAACGTTCCTTCCCGCTGACCTGGATCAGCGGCGAAGTCTCCAACTTTACGCGCGCCAGCTCGGGCCACTGGTATTTCACCCTCAAGGACGATGCCGCGCAGGTGCGCGCCGTGATGTTCCGTGGCCGCGCCCAGTACGCCAGCTTCATTCCGCGCGAGGGCGACAAGGTGGAAGTACGCGCACTGGTCACGCTATACGGTGCGCGCGGCGATTACCAGATCAACGTGGAAGCCATCCGCCGCGCCGGCGTGGGTTCGCTGTTCGAAGCCTTTCTGCGCCTGAAGGAAAAGCTGGAAGCGGCCGGCCTGTTCCACCCCGAACGCAAGCGCCCACTGCCGCTATTCCCGCGCACGGTGGGCATCGTCACCAGCCCGCAGGCGGCGGCGCTGCGTGATGTGCTGACCGCGCTGCAGCGGCGCGCACCCCACGTCAACGTGGTGCTCTACCCTACTCCCGTGCAGGGTCAGGGCGCAGGCGAGAAAATCGCTGCCGCCATCGATACGGCCTCGCTGCGCAATGACTGCGATGTGCTGATCGTCTGCCGTGGCGGCGGCAGCATCGAAGACCTGTGGGCTTTCAATGATGAAGATGTAGCTTATGCTGTCGCCAACTGCCGCATGCCGGTGATCTCCGGCGTGGGCCACGAAACCGACTTCACCATCTGCGATTTTGCTGCCGACCTGCGTGCCGCCACGCCCACCGCAGCAGCCGAACTGGCCGTGACGCCGCGCGCCGACTGGCTGGCCGAATTACGCTCGCATGTGATCGATCTGCGCCGCGCCATGCGCCGCACGGGCAGCGAAGCGGCACAGACCTTGGATAACTACAGCCACCGCCTGCTCAGCCCTGCCGCGCAGATCCGCCAGCAGCGCCTGAAACTGCAGGCGCAGGCCAGCACGCTGACCCATGCCAACCGCGCACCGCTGGCACAGGCACGCTACCAGATGCAGCGACTGAGCGACCGGCTGGCAGCGCTCAAGCCCGATGTAAGGGCACAGCGCACGGGGCTCGCCCATCTGCAATACCGCGCCACACTGGCGCTGGGCACACAACTGAGCCAACGGCGTGAAGCGCTGGCCGCATGGTCGTCGCAGCTCGCGCTTTTGAATCCGCAACGCACGCTGGAACGCGGCTATGCCATCGTCAGCGATGCACAGGGCAGCATCGTGCGCGATCCGGCCCAGCTCACCGCGCCCAGCACGATTACGCTGCGCGTCGCAGGTGGCAGCGCGCAGGTGGGCGTGGCATCGGTACAGCCGCTGGAATAGGTCGCACCGCATCAGTCGCAGCGCAGGCAAGTAGCTCAGGTTGCCGACAGCATGGCCGACATGCCGATCAGGGTAGGATATTTTTCCGTGATCACCAGCGTGGGGATGTGCGCCAGATAGTCGGAGAAGCGCCCCTTCTGTTCGAAGCGGGCGCGGAAGCCGGAGCGTTCGAAGAACGCCAGCATGGGCGGCACCACGCGGCCACCGATATAGATGCCGCCTTTGGCGCCCAGCGTCAGCGCCACATTGCCGGCCACCGTACCCAGCATTTCGCAGAACGCCAGCAGGGTCTCTTCACAGACGGGACAAGTGCGCGCCAGACCACGTTCGGTAATCTGCACGGCATCCAGTTCCTGCGGCGTGATGCGCGCCCGTTCGGCCAGCGCCCGGTACACCAGCGCCAGCCCCAGTCCCGACACCAGCCGTTCGCTCGACACATGCTCGTGATAGCGCCGTGCATAACGCAGGATCTCAATTTCGCGCTCGTTCATGGGAGCGAAAGTACTGTGCCCGCCCTCGCTGTCGATGGCAATCCAGCGCTCGCCGGCCGGCACCAGCCCCGACACGCCTAGCCCGGCATCGGCGCCCACCAGTCCTATCATGGCGCCCTCGCGCGCCACACCGCCGCCGATCTGGTGGCGGTGCGCCGCATCGAGATAGGGCAAGGCACTGGCCAGCGCCTTGAAATCGTTCACCACCACCAGCGACTTCAGGCTGAACTGCGAGCACACGGCTTCGATGGAAAACGACCAGTGGTGATTGGTCATCGTGACCCAGTCGCCGTCAATCGGGTTGGCGATGGCGATGCCGGCATAGCGGGCCTGATAGCCGCCAGCCGCCACCGTGGCCGGCTGCGACAGATAGGCCACCAGTGCCGCCCCCAGCGTGGGGTAGTCGGCGCAATCCGTCTCCCACACGGCGACGATGCAGTTGGGTGCCGTCTCCAGCCCGAAACTGGCGCGCCTGCCGCCTACGTCCGCCAACAGGCGGGGGCCACTCGAGAGGTGGATATGTGCGACGGTCTCCATGCTGCTTCCTGTTCTATTTCTGCGGGTACGCTGTTGGCTCAGCTTTTCGCGATTATATGCCAGCACATGCTTGAAAACGATTTCAAACTACTTTTTACCCACAAAACCATGGCGTTTTGACCGTCTGGCGGGGGCAGGAGTGACAATTGCCGGATTACTCAGCGATTTATGGTAATCTGCTGGCGAAAAGGTTTTCATAACCTGTACTCCCCCATTCTTAGCAGCAGGACATCCCTTGGCAGACAATACGCGACACTCCGGCCCTTCGACTCTGATGGATGTTGCCCGTCTGGCGGGCGTCTCGCCCAGCACCGTTTCGCGCATCCTCAACGGCACGGCCCGCGTCTCCGACGACAAGCGCGATGCCGTGCTGGCCGCCATTGAAAAAGTGAAGTTCGCGCCCAACCAGATGGCGCAAGGCCTGAAAAAAGGCCGTTCCATGACCATAGGCATCGTGGTGCAGGATATTTCCTCGCCCTTCTTCGACGAAACCCTGCGCGGCGTCGACGATGGCCTGAAAAACACTGGCTATGCTTCGGTGATCGTCAGCGGCCACTGGGATGCCGAGGAAGAAGCCGACCGTATCCGTTTGCTGCTGGCACGCAAAGTCGACGGCATCATCCTGCTGTCGGGCCGCATGTCGGACCAGACGGTGTTGAACTTCTCGACCCAGCGCCCCATCGTTTCTACGGGACGGGCGCTGCACACGGCCAGCGCACTCGGCTTCAAGCTCGATAACGAAGCGGGCGCCTATCTGGCCGTACACCATCTGATCGAACTGGGCCACCGGCGCATCGCCTTCATCACGGGTCCGGCCAACAATATCGATGCCGGCGAACGTCTGGCCGGCTATACCCGCGCCCTCAAGGAAGCCGGCATCGCGCTCGACGACAAGCTGATCGTGGAAGGCAATTACCACGAATCGAGCGGCATGCTGGCCATGAACCAGTTATTCGATACCCACCAGCAGTTCACGGCCGTCTTCGCCGCCAATGACCTGACGGCCTATGGCGCGCGGCTGGCGCTGTACCGCAAAGGCATACGCGTGCCGGACGATATCTCGCTGGTCGGCTTCGATGACCTGCCCGGCTCGTCCTACACCACCCCGCCGCTGACCACGGTGCGCCAGCCCCTGTACGACATCGGCCGCATCGCCACCCAGGCGCTGATGCGCATTATTAACGGCGAACCGGCACGCGGCGAAGTGCCGCCGCTGGAACTGGTGGTACGCGAAACCACGCGGCGCGTACGCTAGCTTTCCGGGTTTAGCCACACGGAATTGAAGGCTTTCCTGCAGCGAAAGCGCTTCCGCTTTACAATGCTGGACGTTTCGACAAAAATCACTCCGGTTTTAAACAGCAACCATTAAAGGAATAACAATGGAACATACTCTGCCACCTCTGCCCTATGCCATCGACGCTCTGGCGCCGCACATCTCGCAAGAAACGCTGGAATACCACTACGGTAAACACCATCAAACGTATGTGACCAACCTGAACAACCTGATCAAAGGTACCGAGTTCGAAAACCTGTCGCTGGAAGAAATCGTCAAGAAATCGTCGGGCGGCGTGTTCAACAACGCAGCTCAGGTGTGGAACCACACCTTCTACTGGAACGGCCTGACCCCGAACGGCAAAGGCGCACCAGAAGGCGCGCTGGCTGACGCCATCAACGCCAAATGGGGTTCGTTCGACAAGTTCAAAGAAGAGTTCACCAAGTCCTGCGTAGGCAACTTCGGTTCGAGCTGGACCTGGCTGGTGAAAAAAGCCGACGGTACGCTGGACATCGTCAACACCTCCAACGCTGCGACCCCGCTGACCACCGATGCCAAAGCGCTGCTGACCTGCGACCTGTGGGAACACGCTTACTACATCGACTACCGCAACGTCCGTCCTAAATATGTTGAGACCTTCTTCAAGCTGGCCAACTGGGACTTCGCAGCCGCCAACTTCGCCTGATCGTCGATCACGCAATAGCAAAAAGGGAGCTGCACGCTCCCTTTTTTTATGCCTGCAATGTGCGGCTGCCGCGCTAGCCGCCAGCCACTAAACGTAAGGCGTGCCGGCCAGTGCTGCCTGCACGGCCGCATTGCCCTGCTCTACCCGCGTCAGAAACACAGCCTGCGCCTGCGCTTCATCAGCACTGATACGGTAGCGCTGATGCGCTTGCAGATAGGCCGTACTCCAGCAGGCCAGCAACAGGCTGGCCGCCAGCTCGGCATCAGCATCAGGTGCCACCCGCCCCGCGCTGTGCGCCAGTGCCTGCGCCAGTGCGGCTTCCAGTTCCCCCCGTATCGCCCGCGCTCTGGCCTTGAGCGCTTCGCTGGCGCCCACGGCTATCACAAAGCTGGCGCTGCGGGCCGAGAAAGCCAGCGCCGGATGCTGCTCCTGCACCAGCTGGTGCGCCAGGCGGCGCAGCGCTTCCAGAGGCGCTAGCTGCGGCGACTTAGCGGCCAGCGCGGCCAGCAGCAGCTCGCGCCCTTCCGCATCGCGGTCGAAGAACATGTCCTCCTTGCGCTGGAAGTGGTTAAACACTGTCATGCGCCCTACATCGGCCGCTTCGGCGATGTCATCCACCGTCACCTGATCGAAGCCCCGTTCGATGAACAGGCGAGTGGCGGCATCGGAAATAGCCTGACGGGTGGCCTGGCGTTTGCGGGATCGGCGGTCGGGAGCGGTTGACATGGCGAGATTATACTGGATACAATTTATGTACTGAGTACATTTTTATACTCGGACTAAATATCCACCATGCCTACCTCCCTCTACATCATCTATGCCACGCTGGCGCTAGACGCCGTCGGCCTTGGCCTGATCTTCCCCATCCTTCCCCGCCTGCTGGAGCAAGTCAGCCAGCAGGGCGAAGTGGCGCCCTATCTGGGCAGCATGACGGCGCTGTACGCCGTCATGCAGTTTGTCTTCGCGCCCGTGCTGGGCGCCCTCAGTGACCGCATAGGCCGCCGCCCCGTGCTGCTGCTGTCGCTGGCCGGCGCCAGCATCAACTACCTGCTGATGGCCTGCGCACCGCAGCTGTGGATGCTGTTTCTGGGCCGCGCCATTGCCGGCCTGAGCAGCGCGAACATGTCCGTCGCCACCGCCTACATCACTGACATTTCCACCACCGGGCAGCGCGCCGCCCGCTTCGGTTTATGCAACGCCATGTTCGGCGCCGGCTTTATCATCGGCCCCGTACTGGGCGGCCTGCTGGGCGAGCACTGGGTACGGCTACCCTTCATCGCCGCGGCCGCCCTGAACGGCGCCAATCTGCTGCTGGCGCTCTGCGCCCTGCCCGAAACCCGCGCGCCCAGTACCGAGCCGCTGCAACTACGCCAGTTCAATCCGCTGTTGCCGCTGCGCTGGGTGCTCGGGCAGCGGCAGCTATTGCCGATCACGCTGGTGTTTTTCGCCTTCAGCGCAGCCGGCGAAGCCTATGGCACCTGCTGGGCCCTGTGGGGACAGGATGCCTTCCACTGGAATGCGCTGCACATCGGCATGTCACTCGGTGCTTTCGGCGTCTGCCAGACACTGGCGCAGGCGCTGCTGCCCGGCCGCGCCACCCGCCTGCTCGGAGAACGGCGCGCCATACTGGCCGGCCTGCTGGGCGCCTGCAGCGCACTGGCCGTGATGGCCATGGCCAGACAGGACTGGCAGGTATTTGCCGTCATGCCCCTGTTCGCGCTGGCCGGCATAGGCGCACCGGCGCTGCAGGCACTGGCCAGCCGCCTCGTCGCGCCCGAACAGCAAGGCGAATTCCAGGGTGTGCTGGCAGCCGCCGTCAGTCTGGCTTCGATCCTTGCGCCGCTGGGTTTCTCGGCCATCTACATGGCGGCACGTGCGCATTGGCCCGGCGCCATCTGGCTCTCCGTACTGGCCGTCAATCTGGCCATCATGCCGCTGGTACTGCGCCTGCGCTTCAACACGTCCGCAGCCTGAGCACGTGCTCGCTCCTGCCAGTCACAAGAAAAGCTATCGCCGTGATAGAAAACAATTACTTTACAAATGTACTATTCATCTATATAGTTTACTCATCCCAACCCGCTAGGAGCATCAAGATGAGCACCATGAGCAAACAGTTGTTGAGCGCCGCCGCTACCGCCGCATTCGCTATCGCCGCTACGGCCACCACCATTACCAGCGCCTTCGCCCAGACCAGCGCACCGGCCGGCAAAACCGCCACTACCGCCGCAGCCGCAGCCGCCACCACGGCCGCCGCACCAGCCGCCGTGACTGCCGCAGCACTGGCCACCAGCACCCAGCCGGCAGCGCTGACGCGCGAGCAGGTACAGGCCGCCTATCTGGAAGCGCGCAAGAACGGCACGCTGATCGAGACCGAAGTGGACCTCGACGTGGCCCAGACCCGCAAGCACTACGCGAAATAAGCTGGTTTGCCGTCCAGACCACCCGCCTGCATCGACTCTGACCACCATCAGCTTGCCGCGACCAGCATGAACCGCCAGCGCCTCTCTGCCCTTCTGCCAGCCACCATCAGCGCCAGCCTGCTCGGCCTGCTGATGCTGCTGGCCGGCTGTGCCCCGATGGAAGCGGTGCGCACGCAGGCGCAGCCTGTCAACGCTGCAGCGCTGGATGCGGGCAAGGCGATCCGCGCGGCCCGCGCCGACGCTGAATGGCCGACCGAGCACTGGTGGGAAGCGCTGCACGACAGCCAGCTGAACCGCATCGTCGACAGCGCACTGGAACAGCAGCCGACGCTGAAGGCAGCGCAGGCGCGCGTACGCCAGGCCGAAGCACTGGCCGGCATCACGCGCGCTGCCACGCTGCCGCGCGTGGATGCCAGTGCCAGTGCCGACCGAGAACGCTACTCGGCCAATAGCACGGTTCCGCCTCCGCTGGCTGGCAACTATGCGTGGAAAGCCAGCGCCGCCGTCACGGCCAGCTACGACCTCGATCTGTGGGGCCGTAACCGGCAGGCACTCAGCGCGGCACTCGATGAGGTGCAAATCGCCTCGGCCGAAGCCCAGCTCGCGCGTCTGACGCTGGCGTCTACCATCGTGCGCAACTACGTCCAGCTATCGCTGCAATACGCGCTGCACGATAGTGCGGAACAGAGTCTGGCGCAGCGTCAGTGTCTGCTCGATATTAGCCGCCAGCGTCACAAAGCCGGTCTGGCCAGCGAGCTCGATGTACGCAGCATGGAAACCACGCTGGCGGCAGGACGGCGCGAACTGGAACAGATAGAAGAATCCATGGCCCTGCTGCGCAACCAGCTGGCCGCCCTTTCTGGCAAAGGTCCGGGCGACGGTGACACGATCGCCCGGCCAGTCCTTGCACTCCAATCCGGGCACGATGGCGCGCTGCCAGCGCAACTACCGGCCGAACTGCTAGGCCACCGGCCCGACATCGTGGCGCAGCGCTGGCGTATCGAAGCGGCCAGCGCGCGCATCGGCGTGGCACAGGCGGCGTTCTACCCGAACATCAACCTGAGTGCCTTCGCTGGCCTGCAGTCCCTGGGCTTTAGCCATCTGCTGGATGGGCATTCGGCCATGGCCGGCGTCACACCGGCCATCAGCCTGCCCCTGTTCGAGGGTGGCCGCCTGCGCAGCCAGTTGCAGGAACAGGGTGCGCTCTACGATGGTGCAGTGGAACAGTACAACGCCAGCATCGTCCAGGCGCTGGCGGAAGTGGCGAACGCACTGGTGCGCATCAATTCGGTGCACGAGCAGCAGGCGCTGGCCAGTCAGGCAGTGAACGTCGCCAAACGCCAGCAGCAGCTGGCCGAACAGGCTTATCGTGCCGGCCTGAGTGACGCGCAAACCACCATCAGCGCGCAACTGACGGTGCTCAATGAGCAGCAGCAGCAGGCAGTCGTGGCAAGCAAACAACTAGAGAACTACACATTGTTGATGACGGCACTAGGTGGCGGCATAAAACTGGAATTGCCATGAAACTAAAATAGTACAATCGGGACTTCTATAAGATAGCAGAGGAGTAGGCAATGAGTAGTTTTGCAGCGACCACAAAGCGCTTAAAAAACATCCATGCCCGCATGCCGGAATTCCCGGAAGACCTGATGCGCGTACTGCGCATGACCTACCACATCCAGAAACGGATGAAGGACCTGAGTAACGCGGCGCTGCGCAAATATGATCTGGTGGACGCCAGCTACATGGTGCTGGCCGTGCTGTACGGCTCCGAGGATGAGACCTCCACCGCATCCACGCTGGGCGAAGCCTGCATGGAAAAACCGGCCAACCTCACCCGCGTCTGCAACGATCTGGAAGCGCAGGGCCTGATCACCCGCGGCAACCGTCCCGGCGACCGGCGCTGCGTGATGATCAAACTGACGGATACAGGCCGCGCGCTGGTGGAAAAAGTGCTGCCCGAAGTGTATGGCACCACCACCCGCGCCTACGACGGCTACAGCCCCGTGGAACTTAAACTACTTGAAGATCTGCTGCGCCGGCAGCTGAATAATCTGGAAGCGCTGACCTAGCGCATACGCAAACACATGAACCCTGCCCCCGCCGCTGCCAATCAGAACACCAGAACAGCAGAACCGCGCGGGGCAGCGGCCCGGCTGGCGGCGTGGTTAGCAGCCGAAAGCCGCAACTGGTTCAACAGCGAAGGCGAACGCTGGATCTTCGTCGCCCGCACCCTGCTCGCTTCCTACTGCGCCCTGTGGCTGGCGTTCCGGCTCGGACTCGATGCCCCCTACTCGGCACTGGCCACCAGCGTCATCCTGGCACTGCCAAATAGCGGCATGGTGCTGGAAAAAGCCTTCTACCGTTTTCTCGGCACCCTGGTTGGCTGCACGGCTGCCCTGCTGCTGGTAGCCCTGCTGCCGCAATCCCCCATCCTGCTGTATCTGGGCGTGGCACTGTGGATAGCGCTGTGCACCAGCGGCGCCGCCATGCACCGCAACCAGCAGTCTTACAGCTTTGTACTGGCCGGCTATACCGCCTGCATGATCGTGGTGCCGGCCATCGACGGGCCCGAACACGTGTTCAATCTGGCCGTCACGCGCGTGACGGAAGTCGGGCTGGGCATCATCTGCGCCGCCGTCATCCACGACGTGGTGTTCCCGCGCCGCCATGCGCGCAATGTGATGCGCACCGTGCAGAACCGCTACACCAGCTTCATCACCTTCTGCACGCAGGTGCTGGAACAGCGCCTCACGCCGGCCGAAACCGAGCTGGCCCACCTCAAGTTCGCTGCCGATATCGCCGCGCTGGAATCGGGCCGCGCTGCCGCCTTCTTCGAAGCTGGCGATGGCCGCGCGCGCACGCGCCAGCTACATGCCTTCAATGCCGCCTTCATGACCGTGCTGACCACCTTCTATACGCTGCACCGGCTGATTCACCGCCTGCACGGTGCCGCACCCGAACACGCGCAAAGCATACTGGCACTGGTGCAGCCCATCCACAGCCATCTGGCCAGCGCCATGTCGCAGGATTTGACGCCGGCCCGCATGGCCACCATGCGCACGCAGCTGGCCAGCGATATCGCCAGCGCACGCTACCAGTTAAACCAGTTGTCGGCGCACAGTCCCATCGCACGCGCCCAGCAGATCGACTTCGACACCACCATCGAACTGCTGGAGCGCTATGTGCGCGACCTCGGCGACTTCATCGCCATCTACCATGGGCTGACGCAGGAGAAGCGCCAGCAGGTCAGCGATCCCGGCGCCTACACGCCGAAAACTCCGCCCGCCATCGTGCTGGCCAGCGGCGTGCGCGCCGCCAGCACCCTGCTGGTAACCGTGGCTGCGTGGTACTGGCTGGCCTGGCCGCAGCTAGGCAATGCCATCGTCATCGCTACCATCTTCTGCGCACTGGCCTCGTCCTCGCCGCGCCCCACGGCCATGATCAAGCAGGTGCTGATCGGCTTCGGCATCGCTGCCCCGCTGGCCTTCGTCACGGAATTCTTCCTGCTGGCGCGCGCCAACGATTTTGTCACGCTGGTGCTGGCCACCATGCCGGTGCTGGCGCTGGGCGCCTATCTGCTCAGCGGTGCACGCTGGGCCGGTGCCGGCATAGGCATCTGCATGTTCTGCGCCACCCTGCTGATACCGGCCAACCTGATGCACTACGATATGGAGAACTTCATCAACAGCGAACTGGCATTGCTGCTGGGCGTGGTGGTGGCCTACCTGATGTTCAGCGTGGTGCTGCCCGAGCACACCATGGGCCAGCGCGACCATGTGGCGGCAGCGCTGTGGCGCGAAGCCTCGCGTGCCTGCAAAGCCCCCATGTTCCGTCTCAAGCGCCGCTACGACAACCGCGTACGCGACCTGCTCAGCCAGTTGAATGCCGCTGCCGGTCCCGCGCCGGGCCCGGCAGTGCGCACCATCGTCAGTCAGGGCCTCACCCTGCTTGAACTGGGCCACGCCATCATCGACCTGCGCCTGTATATCGCACAGGCACCCGCAGGTGCTGCCCGTACAGCGCTGCAAACGCTGGTCAGCCAGCTCGCACGCTACCTGCAGGCGCCCGACCACGCGGCCGCCGCCACCACGCTGCAGATCACGCTGGCCACCGGCACGGCCGTGCGTACCGAGCTGGCCGCCGCGCCGCCAGACCAGCAGCTGGCATTGCAAGCCACCCTGCCCGATTTACATGCCATCTATACTTCATTGCAAGATCAGCTCAGCACAGGAGAAACCCGCCATGCCCCGTGAAATCGATCTGTTCGGCGTCCTGATACCGGGCGTACTGCCAGTCTTCCTGCTCAGCATGGCGTTACAGGGCGTGCTCGATCACGCCCTCAGCCATCTGGGCGCCTACCGTCATAGCTGGCATCCGGCGCTGGCGCGGCTTTGCCTGTTCGTCTGCATTTTCAGCGCCCTGCTGATCACCCTTTACCAGTAACCAGCCACCTCCCTGCCCCCGAGAGTACAACGTGAACGCTACAAGAATCTTCCGCTATTTTCTGACTTTGCTGCTGCTGGGCGCTGCCCTGTGGATGGGCCGTGCCGCCTGGGACCACTACATGGCATCCGCCTGGACGCGCGATGGACGCATCAAGGCCGATGTGGTCACCATCAGCGCCGACGTGGCCGGCACCGTGACGCAAGTGCTGGTGCACGACAACCAGCTCGTGCAAAAGGGCGACATCCTGTTCACCGTCGATCAGGCGCGCTACCGCAATGCCGTCACACAGGCGCAAGCCCTGCAGGCAGCGCAGCAGGTGGAACGGGGCCGGCGCAGCAAGGAAGCCAGCAGGCGTGCAGCGCTGGATAGCGCCATCATCTCGGCGGAAAGCCGCGAGACGGCGGCCTATGCTGCCGATACGGCCGGTGCGCAGTATCAGGCTGCACTGGCGGCGCGCACGCTGGCCGAACTGAATCTGGAGCGCACTGTGGTGCGTGCGCCTGTCACGGGCTATGTGACCAATCTGAATGTGCATGCGGGCGACTTCGCCGCAGTGGGCGCTGCCAAGCTGGCGCTGATCGACGCCGCTTCGTACTATGTAGTGGGGTATTTTGAAGAGACCAAGCTGCCGCTGCTGAAGGCCGGCGACGCGGTGGAGGTTCAGCTAATGAGCGGTGCGGCCGCGCTGCATGGCCACATCGCCAGCATCGCCCATGGCATTACCGACCGCGATGCCAGCACGGGGCGCGAGCTGCTGGCGGACGTCAATCCTACGTTTAACTGGGTCCGGCTGGCGCAGCGCGTGCCGGTGCGCATCGCGCTTGATCCGCTGCCGCAGGGGCTGGAACTGGTGGCGGGCACCACCTGCACGGTCATCATCCGCACTGCGCCGCAGCCGGCAGCGCGTGCAGCGCAGCGGCCGCACGCCTGAACGGCCGGCTTATTTCTCGGGACTGAGGTGGGTCAGCGCGTAGCTCACGTGCTGCCACCAGTGCTCGCGCGACTGTACGCTGCGCAGGCATTTCTTGTCGATTTCGCCTTTGAAGACAGGGTCGGCGCACTGCTTGGTCGCCAGCGCATTGCGCTGGTTTTCCGCATTGCTCAGCGCCAGCGTAAGCCAGACCACCAGCGCCAGCGCCAATGCAGCCAGACTCCACGCCAGATGGTTGATATACGCCCATTCGAACAGGTTTTCGATGATAGGTGAAGATTCTTTGTAGATCTTCATCACCTGCCCTTCGACGGCTTTCTGTTCGTCGCTAATCTCTTTCATACTGACCCCGTCTGGCGTTGCGCTGCTTTTACGCAGTTGATTACTCGGTAACTGCTGGCTTACTTCTTGGCCGCGCGCTCTTGCAGCGACTTGGCGATCAGGCTGTCGGCCACGGCAAACATGGCAGCGTGTGCAGCCGGTACCGAAGTCAGGCCATGGCCTGCCACGGCTGGCGAGGTGGTGTAATGACCGTCGATCACGATGGCTGGTACGCTATCGAGCTTATACAGGTTAGCCATTTGCACGCCGCGCTTCATGCGGGTTTGAACGCCAAACGAGTTAAAAGTTTCCAGATATTTGGCTTTGTCTATGCCGTTTTTCACCACGAAGTCCAGCACCAGCTGGTCCGTGTTCAGGCGGTTGCGCTCCACGTGGATAGCGCGGAACAGCTTTTCGTGCATGCCGTTACCCAGTGCGTTCATCGCTTCGAGCGTGTAGAAGGCCTTGGCCTGTGCATCTTCACCGAGGTGCATGCGGCGGAACACGATCTTGTCGCCCTGCTTCTTCACCCAGTCGGCCAGTGGCACGTCCAGCGCGTTACAGTGCGGGCAGTGGTACATGAACACTTCCAGCACTTCGACTTTCTTGCCCGTGTCCGGGCGGCTAGGCGCGTTGACGGTGTTGAAATCCAGACCGTCTTTGAAATCGGCGGCATAGGCGCCGCTGGCAGCGGCCATGAAGGCGGCAGTGGCTAACAGGGGGCGCAGAAAGCTCAGGAAACGCATAGTAGTCCTTGTTCAAGATAGGTGGCAAACGCGGGCAGATTACCACCTTTTTCCCTGCCCGCAAATTAACCGAAAATTAAGGCTTGCCGGCGGGTCGGTGCTGGCGTGCCGTTTCCAGCTTTTCGCACAGCACGGCAATGCCGTCGGCGATGCGCGGAGTGGCCCGCACCAGCAGTTCGCTATCGAGCATGAACAGGTTGCCCCGCTTGACGGCCTCCATGGCCGTAACCTTGCGCCAGATCTGGATGCCGGATTCGGCATCGTGGCGCTGGCCGCCGATGATGGCTTCCGGATTGGCCTTCAGCACCGCTTCGCTGCTCACATTCGGCGCCGGCACGCGCTCATCGGCAAACACATTCTGGCCACCGCACACGCGCATGGCGTCGCTGGCGATATGCTCTCCATTCAGCGTATAGATGGGCCTTTCCCAGATCTGGTAGAACACCCGCACTACTGGCCGGGCGGCATAGCGGGCGCTCAGAGCGGCGATTTTCTGCCGGTAGTCCTGCGCGGCTGCCTGTGCCACGGCTTCGGTGCCCATCAGCTGGCCGAGACGGGTCAGACTGGTAGCGACCTGCTCCAGTTTCTTCGGTTCGCTGTAGAACACCGGCACGCCGAGGCTCTTGAGCTGTTCGATCTGGCGTGCCGTGTTACCGCTCTGCCACACCACCAGCAGATCGGGCCGCAGCGCCAGCACCCGCTCCAGATCGATCTGCGCATCGCTGCCGATCAGGGGCAGGCGCTTGGCCGCCTCCGGATAGTCGCTGAAGTTCATCGCGCCTACCACCCGCTCGCCCCCGCCTGCGGCGAACAGCAGCTCCGTGATGTGCGGTGCCATGGCGATCACGCGCTGCGCCGGCTTGGCCAGTGTGACGGTATTGCCGGCATCATCACGCACGGTGATGGCCGCCTGCGCGGCACCGGCGGCGACCATGCCGGCACTGGCGCCCAGCAGCGCCAGCATACGAAGATGAGGGAGGTAAGCGTAAGTCTTCATGGTCTAGCTCAGAAGGTGTAACGCGCGGACAGCTTGAACTGGCGGCCATCAGCCGGATAGATCGCACCGTTGCAGTCGAAGGCCTGCGAGTAGTAGTGCTTGTCCGTCAGGTTCAAACCCTGCACTGCCACTTCCCACTGGCCGTAGGTGCGCGCATAGCGGGCATCGAACGTGGTGTAGCTTGGAATGCGTGCGTTGCACTGGTTGGTGAAGTCGTTACCAAAGCGCTGGCTATCGACCCACTGGGCGCCCAGATCGGCCGTCTGGCCGCTGGCTGGCGTCCAGCTAATACGTGCACTCAGCGTGTTCTTTGGCACCAGTACCATCTGCTTGCCGTTGTTGCTGCCTTCGGTGAAGCTGGCATCCACGTGCTGGTAGTGGCCGTTCAGCGTCCAGTCGGCGTTGATGCGCTGTTCTGCATCGAGCTCGAAGCCCTGACGGCGGGTCGGCGCCAGATTGACATTGGCGTAGACCGACTGGTCGTAGAAGATCTCGTTGACCAGTTGGTGACGGAACACGCGCGCCGTCAGTTTCTGCAGCGCGCTGGCGTAACTGGCACCCAGTTCAAGATCGTGCGACTGCTGCGCTTCCAGCGGCTGATTTTTCTTCTGCGGGTAAGCATTTTCGTCCGAGGTAGCCAGACGGTAGCTCTGGCCAGCCTTGCCGAATACCGTGGTATGCGCCAGCGGCATATAGCTGGCCTGCAGTTCCCATGCATTCACCGCCTGCACCGCGCTGTAGGCCTTACTGCCATAGCCGAACGGATCGCGGAAATTCTTGTCGAACAGTTCGCGCCGCACACCCGCCGAAATACGGCCCTGATGGGCTGCATCGAAGCGCAGTTCATCGCGCAGATAGATGGCCTTGGAGTGCTGGTTGGCGTCAGCCGAATAGCTGCTCGTGGCCACACGGGTCCAGTACATCAGATCGACGCCGGCTACCGTCTCGTTGAGCAGACCAGCCACATTGCCCAGATGGCGCACACGCGGCGAGAACTGGGTCTGCTTGCTGTCATACTCCATCACATACAGGGATGGGCTGTAGTAAGTGCCCTTGCTGTGCTTCTTACGGTAGGACAGATCAGCCGCCACGTCATAGGCGCCAAAATGGCGCTGGCCGAAGACAGTCAGGCGGTCGCTATCGAGGCTGGCGGCGTCGTTGGGCGTACTGGCCTGACGCGGATTGCTGGCGAACTGCTGGGCCGTCAGCGAACCGGGCAAGCCCATGTCCTGACGCGCGCCCTCGTAACGGAAGCCGGCCCGGCCCGCGTCATCGAACCACTGTGCGCCACCGGCGAACTGGGTCTGCTTGAATACGTTGTTATCGCGGTAGTTGTCGGTACGCTGGGTATCGAGCGTGGCATCGGCCGCAAAGCCCTCCCATGCGTGCGCACCGGACAGGCGCAATTCGCCCGCGCCGAACTGGCCGCCTTCCACAAACATCGTGCCACGGCGGCTGAACTTCACCGGACGGCGCGTAACGATGTTGACTACGCCGCCCGTGGCGCCATCGCCGTACAGCACACTGGCGCCACCACGGGTGATTTCGATGCGTTCCACGCTGTCGATAGGAATGGTGGACAGGATGGCATTACTCAGTTCATTTTCCGACAGGCGCACGCCATCGAGCACGATCACCATATTCTGACTGCTATTGGTGCCGAAGCCGCGCAGGTCCAGACTGAAATCGGGGCTGCCGTCGAGGCTCTGGCGGCCATACACGCCGCCGATCTTGCGGATGGCGGCATTCACGTCGCTCACGCCCGCGCGCTGGATATCTTCGGCATGAATTACCACTGCACCGATAGGTGCCAGCGCCGGATCGGCATCAAAGCGCGAGCCGGTGACGATCACCGGTGCCAGCACCTGCGCGACCTGCGCAGCAACGATTTCCTGAGCCAGAGCGGCCAGCGGAGTAAGGGAAGTAAAGCAGAGAGCCACGGCTGCAGCGAGCCGGCGTGGAGGGAATACAGGCATGAGATTCAGTTCCAAAAGAGGCATCCGCCTGCGTCCCCGCAAGCCGGAAGTGTACGGAAGACGCACAGGCAGCACCTGCACGCTTCCCCCTGTCTGGCCGGTATCCGGGCTGGCACGGCGCTGATTGCGCCATGCGTTACCGTTGCGGGGGCAGCACACCTTAGCCGCAGCGCTGGCAAGCGCGCACGGCCCTGTGTTTCCCGTTTAACTGCCAGCGCGAACACGCTGACAAGCACCAAAACCCGCGCATTATACGCGTCTGCGCGCGCGCAGGCGCTTTTGCCGGAGGCTGTGCCGGGCCGTTGCACCGGCAGTGGCGGCGCTACGATTAACTATTTAGATCGAATCTATCGACATTTCATGGATTGATAAGGCAGGCTGCCGTCCTTATAGTTATGGGCATCATTCCAACGGAGTCTGCTCATGTCTACCCTGCCTACCTATTTTCTGTCCCACGGCGGCGGCCCCTGGCCGTTCATGATGGATCAGGTCGGGCATCTGTACGCCAGGCTGGACGCCTCGCTGCGCGCCCTGCCGTCCGAACTGCCGGCCAAGCCGAAAGCCCTGCTGGTCATTACGGCTCACTGGGAGGGGCGCCAGTTCATGCTGTCCTCTTCGGCCAAGCCGCCGATGATCTATGACTACGGCGGCTTCCCGCCGCACACCTATGCAGTGCAGTATCCGGCGCCCGGTGATCCGGCACTGGCCGCGCAGGTCAAGCAACTGCTCGACGCGGGCGGCTTCCCTGCTGTGCTGGACGAGCAGCGTGGCTTCGACCATGGCACTTTCAGCGCGCTGTATCCAGCCTATCCGCAAGCGGACATGCCCATCGTCCAGCTATCGCTGCGCCATGATCTCGATCCGCTGGCACACGTACAGGTCGGCCGCTTGCTGGCACCGCTGCGCGAACAGGGCGTGTTAATCATCGGTAGCGGCCTGAGTTTCCACAATCTGCGCGCTTTCAACGCCCAGGGTGCTGCGGCAGCAAAGGCGTTTGACGACTGGCTGCGCACCAGCATGGCATTGCCGCCAGCCCAACGCACGGCCGCGCTGCTGGAATGGGAAAAAGCGCCGGCCGCACGCATGGCACACCCGCGCGAAGAACACTTGCTGCCGCTGATGGTGGTGCTGGGAGCTGCCGAAAATGATGCTGCCAGCGTGCCCTATCACGAGGATGCTTTCATGGGTGCGCTGGCCGTAAGCAGCTTCCGCTTCGGCTAGCCTACAGTGCGTCCAGCCATGCGGGCAACTGTGCCAGCATGGCATCGCGCGCACGGAAACCGGCCGGGCCATCCAGCGCCTCGTCACTTTCGAGCCGCTGCTGCACGAACGTGACGGTGCGCCCTGATTTGCTGGCCCAGCCCACATACCAACCTAGCTTGCCGTGCGCACCATAGCTACCCGCCCCGGTCTTGCCAACCACTTCCCAGCCATTCGCCAGCTTGCCGTGGTGCGCAATCTGTGCGGTCATCATGTAAGCCTGTGCCGTCACGCCCAGTTCGCGCCGCACCAGCCGGCCCAGAAAAGCCAGTTGTCCGCGCGGCGTAATCTGCAGCGAGGAATTCAACCACGCCTTGGTCAAGCCACCTGCAACGTCCTGATTACCGTAGCTGAACTGCCGCACATAGCGGACCAGGCGCTGCTCACCGAGACGCTGGGTAATCTGCTGCGAATACCAGACGACTGACCATGCCATCCACTGGGCCGGAGCGATATCCTGCTTCCACTCCGCGCGCCAATCCACGTAGCCGGGCTTGAACGGCCACACCGGCTGATGTTCGTCCACCAGTATTTGCGCGTCATACGCCATCAGGCTGATAGCGAGCTTGAAAGTCGACATCGGCGAGGTGGCGATATCGCACTGGCCTTCCTGCCGGATCACGCTATCGTTGGCGCTTTCCGCCAGAAGATTGCAGGTCGTGGCGGCGCCATAGGCCAATGGCGCTGCAGCCAGCAGTATGGTGAAAGAAATCGGCTTCATCGTTTAAAAAAATTGGAGGGGATGGCTTCCCACCGGCGACACAGGCCGGATCGCACAAGGCAGACCTCGCAGTGGAATTCGCGCTATAGTGCCAGCGCCAGTAACAGAGCACAACCCGAGCACAACCCGAGCACAAGCAGCTAACGCGGAGCAGATCGAATGGATATGGAAATCAAGGAGGCCCACGGCGCCTGTCATTGCGGCACGGTGCAGTTTCACGTCAGGCTCACGGATGGTCTGAAAACTGCGCGGCGCTGCAATTGTTCCTACTGTCGCATGCGCGGTGCAGTGGCCGTGTCGGCCAGTCTGGCCGATATCACCATCACGGCCGGCGCCGATGCACTGACGCTGTACCAGTTCAACACCATGCAGGCCAAGCACTACTTCTGTTCGAAATGCGGCATCTATACGCACCACCAGCGCCGCTCCAATCCGCAGCAGTATGGTGTCAATGTGGCCTGCCTGGAAGGCATCAGCCCCTTCGACTTCGCGGTGGTGCCCGTCAACGAGGGCCAGCTCCATCCAAAAGATAGCGCCGCAACAGGCCCTGTCGTAGCGGGGCATCTGCACTACCGCCCCGCCATCGGCTAGAATCGCGCCACTGCTTAACGCGAGAATGACATGAAACGGAATGTGCGCAATTTTGCACTGGCCATGCTGGGCGGCCTGTGCGGCAACCTGATTTACGTCCACACACTGGGCGATCCCACAGACTATCACTGGGGACGCAGCCTGGTGTTCTCCTGCTTTATGGCGGCCTCACTGGTCGCCCTGCAGATTTACCGCCAGCGCCAGAACTGAGCGGCTACCTTAGGTGCCGCGCTTGCCGCGTGCAGCCTTCTCGGCTTTCTCAGCTTCCTTGGCGGCCTTCTCGGCCAGACGGGCAGCTTCAGCGGCAGCAAACTGCTCGAGGCGCAGGGCGCGGCTAGTCGGCGTTTCCAGCGAAATGCGGCCTAGCGCACCGCTGCGGTAGTCGCCGAGGAAGACGTGCGAGGCTTTTTCGAAATCCAGATCGCCGCCCTTCTGGCGGAAGCCGCGCCGTGCAGCGATGCCTTCCACCACGGCGATGCCGTCCATGCTCTCGATCTCCTTGAAGCCGTAGCGCGCCACCAGCAACTGCGGGTAGGACTGCAGCAGTTCATCAGCGAGGAATACGGCCACTTCCTCTTCGATCACGGCATTGGTGCCCACTGCGTGGCTGGCCGCCAGCATCAGGCCATCGCTAGGCATGGCGATCTTAGGCCACAGCATGCCGGGCGTATCGACCAGAATGGTGTTCTTATCCAGGTACAGCTTCTGTTGCTGTTTTGTCACAGCCGGCTCGTCGCCCACTTTGGCCACGCGCTTCTTCAGCAGCGCGTTCATCAGGGTCGATTTGCCCACGTTGGGGATACCCATGATCATGATGCGCAGCGGCTTGGTCGGCACGCCGCGGTGCGGCGCCAGCGCGCGCGCCAGCTCGGGTATGCGCGCCACATCGGCCGGCTTTTTGGTGGTCATGGCATACGCGCTCACGCCTTCCTGCGCGTTGTAATAGGCCACCCACGCTGCCGTCGCAGCCGGATCGGCCAGATCGACCTTGTTAATGATCTTCAGGCACGGGCGCTGGCGGAACTTGCGCAACTCCAGCACCATGGGGTTGGTGCTGGCCTCGGGCAGCCGCGCATCGACCACCTCGATCACCAGATCGGTGTTCTCCATCTGCTCGGCCGCCTTCTTCTTGGCAGCGTTCATATGCCCAGGGAACCATTGTATCGACATGCTCTGACCTTCTAAAACGTTCTGACAATCCGCTATTTTACCTGCTGAGCCGTGCAGCTTTCGGATATGATGGGTCGCTTTTGCCGTTTCTAACCATATCTACAATATTTATTTTTCGACCGGAGTGCTGAAGATGAGCATAGCTGCACCGTCCAACCCGAAGGAAATCACCCTGCGTGGCATCATCCTGGGGATACTGATTACGCTGGTATTCACCGCCGCGCAGGTCTATCTGGGCCTCAAAGTAGGCCTGACCTTCGCCACCTCGATTCCTGCGGCCGTGATTTCCATGGCTTTGCTGAGCGCCTTCAAGGACGCCACCATCCAGGAAAATAACATCGTCCAGACCATCGCCTCGGCGGCCGGCACGCTGGCCTCCGTGATCTTCGTGCTGCCCGGCCTGATCATGATAGGCTGGTGGGAGCAAGTACCGTTCTGGCCCGTATTCGGCGCCTGCGCCGTGGGCGGCGTGCTCGGTGTGATGTACACCATGCCGCTGCGCCGCGCCCTCGTGTCGCAATCGGACCTGCCCTACCCTGAAGGCGTGGCTGCGGCCGAAGTACTGAAAGTGGGCATGGCCTCGCGTTCCGGCGCCGAAGAAGGCAAAGCCGGCCTGTGGGCCGTGATCTGGGGCAGTCTGGCATCGGCCGCATTTGCCGCCGGCGGCGCCATCAAATTCATGGCCGCCGAAGTAGCAATCTACTTCCGTACCGGCAGCGGCGCGACCGGCATCGGCGCTTCCAGCTCGCTGGCCCTGATCGGCGCCGGCCACCTGATGGGCATTACCGTCGGTATCGCCATGCTGGCCGGCCTGCTTATCGCCTGGGGCATCATGGTGCCCCTGATGACCAGCCTGACGCCCGCAGCTGCTGGCGTGGAAGCTTCGGCCCACGCGCTGGGCATCTGGTCCAAGGAAGTGCGCATGATGGGCGCCGGCGTGATTGGTCTGGCCGCGATTGTCACGCTGGCCGGTCTGGCCAAGCCGATTTTCAGCGGCCTCAAATCGGCCATGGAAACCGCCCGCAAAGCCAAGCTGGAAGGCGTCACGCTGGACCGCACCGAGCAGGATCTGCCGATCTTCATCGTCGGCCTGATTACCCTGATCTCCATGGCCCCTGCCGGCTGGCTGCTGGCCAGCTTCCTCGATGGCACCACCATCGCCAGCCTGAGCGTGCCGCTGGTGGCCGTCGGCATCGGCTACATTCTGATCGCCGGCATGTTCGCTGCCGCCGTATGCGGCTACATGGCAGGCCTGATCGGCTCCTCCAACTCGCCCGTTTCGGGCATCGCCATTCTAACCATCCTCGGTGCTGCACTCAGTGTGGGCATGGTAGGCCGCAGCATCCTGGGCCCGAACACGGCACAGGCGCTGATCGCGTTCGCCTTGTTCGTCACCACCGTGGTGCTGGCCGTGGCCGTGATCGGCAACGACAATCTGCAGGATCTGAAAACCGGCCAGTTAGTCGACGCCACGCCGTGGAAGCAGCAGGTCGGCCTGCTGATCGGCGTCGTCGCCGGTTCCTGCGTCGTGCCGCCCGTACTGGAACTGCTCAACCACGCCAACGGTTTCGTCGGCGCCGCCAACACCCACGCGATTTCCGCCCAGCCGCTGGCCGCACCGCAGGCGCTGCTGATCTCGACGCTGGCCAATGGCGTCATCGGCGGCAATCTGCAATGGAATCTGCTCGGCTACGGCGCGCTGGTCGGCCTGCTGCTGGTGCTGATTAACTTCGCGCTCAAGAAAGCCAGCAATGACAAATACAGCCTGCCACCGCTGGGCGTGGGTCTGGCCATCTACCTGCCTAGCGCCGTGATTACGCCAGTGGTGATTGGTGCGATTACCGGCTATCTGTTCGAACGCGCGATGGAACGCAAGACGGGCGGCGAAACGGCCAAGCGTCTCGGTGTGCTGATCATGTCGGGCTTCATCGTCGGCGAGAGCCTGTTCAATGTGGCACTGGCCGGCCTGATCGTGCTGTCCGGTAAAGGCGAGCCGCTGGCGATAGCCAACAGCCTCAGCGAATCGCACACCATGATCATTGCCCTGATCGTGGGCAGCGCCGCCGTCTGGGGTCTGTACCGCTGGTCCGCCCGTCAGGGCGAACGCATCGTCAACTAGATTTCTGCCAGCGCCTTGAGGTGCGCTACCACGCTGCGGCCCAGTGCCGACAGGTTGTAGCCACCTTCAAGGCAGCTCACGATGCGGCCCTGCGCATGCTGGCGCGCCACCGCCATGATCTGCTGCGTGATCCACGCATAGTCTTCTTCCACCAGCCCCATGCCGCCGATTTCATCTTCGCGGTGCGCATCGAATCCCGCTGAAATAAAAATCATCTCCGGCTTGAACGCGTGCAGCGCCGGCAGCCAGTGTTCCAGCACCACCTTGCGCACTTCCTCGCCGCCCGAGCGGGCCGGCAAGGGCACATTCACCAGATTCGCAGTAATCGGCTCCGGCTCCGTGTAGGGGTAGAACGGATGCTGGTAGAAGCTCGCCATCAGCGCGCGCGGTTCGTTACGCAGCGCTTCTTCCGTGCCATTGCCATGATGGACATCGAAGTCCACCACCGCCACCCGCGCCAGACCGCGCACATCAAGCGCATGCTTGGCCGCCACGGCGACATTGTTGAACAGGCAGAAGCCCATGGGCTCGATCGGCCGCGCATGGTGACCGGGCGGACGGATGGCGCAGAAGGCATTCTCGATTTCGCCATCGATGACGGCATCCGTGGCCGCCACGGCCGCGCCGGCAGCGCGCTGGGCAGCGCTCCAGCTATAGTGGTTCAGCGTGGTATCGCCATCAATCGGATAGGTGTCGCCTTCGGCCGGTACGTTGTCGCGCACGATGGCGATGGCATTGCGGCTGTGATTGCGTTCCAGATCGCTGAGCGCTACCAGCGGTGCTTCGCGGTGCTCGAACAGATCGTTCACATGGGCGCTGATCAATTGGTCGGCAATCGCCTGCAGGCGCGCCGGAGATTCGGGGTGCCAGTCGCCCATGTCGTGACGGGCGCAATCGGGATGGCTGTAAATAGCTGTGGTCATATCGCGTGGTTCTACTCGTATCGCCCAATTTACCATAGAAGCCACAAAGCCATACTTGCCATAATGTCGCAATAGACAATAAATCAATTGACTAATATGATAATCAAATAATAAATTATTCTAGCTAAGGCTCTTATGCGTTCTCCTGTTTTGCTGCACCGACTGGCACTCCTTGCCACCCTGTTTAGTCCCGCCCTCCACGCTGCCACACCCGCCCTGCCCGACGTCGCGAGCTTTTTCAAGGCCCGCGAAATCAGCAACGTGACGCTGTCCCCCAAAGGCGGCTACGTGGCCAGCACGTCGATACTGCCGGATGGGACACAAGCACTGGTAGTCCGCGAAACGGCAGACCCCACCAAGCTCAAAGTCATCACCCGCAATGCCGTGGACAACGCCAAAGTCACCAGCGTGCACTGGATTAACGAGCAGCGACTGGGCTTCACCGTCAAAAATATGCAGATCGAGTTCGAAGGCAACTGGGACGAATTTGCCGTCGACCGCGATGGCGAGCGCCGCGTCCACCTGATCGCCGGCAACTGGGGCCACCGTCAGGAAAGCGTAGGCACCCGCTTCACCAACCGTACGCTGACGGCCGAATACGGCTTTTACGATACGGCCCATGATGGCTCGGACGACATATTGGTGGAGAAGTATGTCTGGAACCATACCGACCGCCAGCCAGACCACTCGCGCCTGTACCGCCTCAACACCCGCACCCAGATCCTGCGCAGCGCGTTCGAAGGCAACCAGCCAGAAGCCGTCAAGCACTGGATCACCGACAGCAAGGATATGCCACGGGTGGTTTCCTCCACCATCAAAGGGCGCTGCATCAGCTACTTCCGCAATCCGGAAGACACCGAATGGAAGGAACTCAGCAACGGCGTGTGCTATTCCGACCAGCGCTTCCAGCCCCTGTTCTTCGACGGTGCCGATACCCTGTTCGTGCGCGCCACTTACAAGAACTACGGCGCGCTGTTCCGCTATGACCTCAAAGCGAAGCAGATGGACGCCGAGCCTATCGTCGAGACGCCGGGTTTCGATTTCACGGGAGCCCCCGAGATCGACCGCGCCACCGGCAGGCTGCTGGGCTTCCAGTTGCACACGGATGCCGGCACGACTGTCTGGCTGGACCCGAAACTAAAGGCCGAACAGGCCAAAATCGATGCGGCGCTGCCGGGCACCGTCAACACCGTATCGTGCGCGCAGGATTGCAGCGCCAGCCCGGTGCTGCTGATCGCTGCGGTCTCCGATCGCCAGCCATTGCAGTACATCCTGTACACCCGCGCCACGGGCGCCATGATAGGACTGGGCAGCACCCGCTCCAATATCGCCATGGCGCAGGTGGGGCCGCGCAGCTTCCATCATTACAAGGCGCGCGATGGCCGCAGCATCCCCGTGTATGTCACGCTACCTGCCGGCAAACCGGCCGGCCCGCAGCCTGCCATCATACTGGTGCACGGCGGCCCGCAGACGCGCGGCTCGTCGTGGGAGTGGGATAGCCAGGCGGCCTTCCTGTCCTCGCGCGGCTACGTGGTGATCCAGCCGGAATTCCGCGGCAGTACCGGCTTCGGCGCCGAGCACTTCCGCGCCGGCTGGCAGCAGTGGGGGCTGAGCATGCAGGACGACCTGACCGATGCCGCACAATGGGCCGTAAAGCAGGGCTGGGCCGACAGCAAGCGCATAGCGCTGATGGGCGCCAGTTACGGCGGCTACGCCACGCTGATGGGACTGATCAAGGAACCGCAAGTGTTCCGCTGCGGCGTCGAGTGGGCAGGCGTAACCGACATTAATCTGATGTTTAGCTCTACCGAATCGGATATGTCGGAAGAGTGGCTCGGCTATGGTGCGCGCAAACTGATAGGCGATCCGGAACGGAATTCCGAGCAGTTCCGCGTCACCTCGCCACTGCTGCGCGCGGCCGAACTGAAACAGCCGCTGCTCATGGCCCACGGCGCGCAGGACCGCCGCGTGCCGCCCGAACATGCGCGCAAATTTGCCGATGCCGTCAAGGCCAACAATCCCGACGTGAGCTACCTGATGTACAACAACGAAGGCCACGGCTGGCGCCATGACGACAACAACATCGATTTCTGGCGCAAGGTCGAGACCTTCCTCGATAAAAATCTGAAGCACGCCAACTAAGGGCAAGCTGCCATGGTATCGCTGGCACGGTTTCTCGCTTAGAATCAGGGCAGAGCAACCGTCCATCGCTACCATGCACCAGCAACTGCAAGCCGTCGCCCGTCAGGTTGGCACTGTCATTGTCGGCAAAGACCGGCAAATCCGTCTGGCCCTCACCTGCCTGCTGGCAGGCGGCCATCTGCTGATCGAAGACCTGCCCGGCGTGGGCAAGACCACGCTGGCCCATGCTCTGGCCCTGTCGCTGGGCCTGAATTTCAATCGCCTGCAATTTACCAGCGATCTGCTGCCGGCCGATGTCAACGGCATCGCCATCTATCAGCGCGAACAGGGCGCTTTCGTATTCCACCCCGGCCCCATTTTCACCCAGGTGCTGCTGGCCGACGAAATCAACCGCGCCACGCCCAAGGCCCAATCCGGCCTGCTGGAAGCCATGGCGGAACAGCAGGTCACCAGCGATGGCGTCACCCGCCCCCTGCCTGCGCCGTTCTTCGTGATCGCCACGCAGAATCCCGGCCACCAGATCGGCACCTATCCGCTGCCCGAATCGCAACTGGACCGTTTCCTGATGTGTCTTTCGCTAGGCTATCCCGATGCCGCCGCCGAACGTGCCCTGCTGATGGGCGAAGACCGCCGTCAACTGCTGAAAAACCTGCAGCCGCAGATGCTGCCGGCCCAGTTGCTGGCAGCGCAGCAGGCCGTGCGCGAGATCCATGCTGCGCCAGCCCTGATCGATTACGTGCAAGCGCTGGCAGCGGCTTCGCGCAACAGCCCATGGTGTGCCGAAGGCCTCAGTCCGCGTGCTGCCATCGCCCTGCTGCATGCGGCGCGCGCATGGGCCATGCTGGCGGGCCGCGACCATGTGCTGCCCGAAGATGTGCAGCTCGTGCTGGAGCCGGTCTGCGTGCACCGCTTGCGTCCCTTGCCTAGCGCGCAGGGAGGCGTGCAAACTGGCGCAGAACTGGTGCAACGCTTACGGCTCGCTGTACCAGTCTGAAAACCATGACGGCGCTACTGCAGCGATTCCGCAGCGCCGTGCACGCCCGCTGGCTATACCATCTGGGCGGCGCGGCAGCCAGCAGCATAACGCTGGGAATGCGCCGCATTTACATCCTGCCCACCCGCGCGGGTCTGCAATGTGCGCTGCTGCTGATGGTGATGCTGGTGGGCTCGCTCAATTACAACCTCGGTCTGGGCTATGCGCTGACCTTTCTGCTCGCCGCCTGCGTACTGGCCGACATGGTCGCCACCGCGCACAATCTGGCCGGCCTGCAACTCACGCCGGGCCACACGGCACCCGTGTTTGCTGGCGAAACGGCCAGCTTCCGGATCGAACTGGCGCCTGCCCGCGCGCGCCAGCACTACGCCATCTGGCTGGGCTTTCAGGACGCTGGCGACAGCGTACAGCCTTGCGACGTCGGCACCGCGCCTGTCGCCAGCGTGCAACTGCGCGCAGCAACCAGCCGGCGCGGCTGGCAGGCTGCCGGCCGCATACGGCTGGTGACGCGCTTTCCGCTTGGCCTGTTCCGCGCGTGGAGCTATTGGCAGCCGGCCCTGCAGGTGCTGGTCTACCCTGCCCCCGAACAGCCGCCTGTGCCCTTGCCTGCCATGGGCGCTACTGCCGGCCATGGTCGCAGCCGTACCGGTAGCGAACATCTGGCCGGCCTGCGCGACTACCGGCCCGGCGACAGCCCCCGTCATCTGGCTTGGCGCCAGATCGCCCGTCACACCAGCAGGCCCGAACTGCCGCTGCTGGCCAAGCAGTTCGAAGGCGGCAGCGCCAGCCTGTTGAGACTCGATCTGGCCACGCTGCCGCCGCAACTACCGCTGGAACACAAGCTGTCACGCCTGTGTGCATGGGTGCTGGCAGCGGAATCCTCCGCTCAGCCTTACAGCCTGCGGCTCGATCAGGTCTTTATTCCTGCCGCACTGGGCCCGGCCCAGCAAAGCGCCTGCCTGCGCGCACTAGCCCTATACGGCGACAACCCTGCAGAGCAGGAGCCTAACCCATGAAGCGCCTGCTGCAAAACCTGCACCGCGAGCAGAGCGACACCCTGCTGCTGCTGCTGGCTGCATTCGCGGCACTGCTGCCGCATACGCTGCATCTGCCGTGGTGGATCAGCCTGGCCATCGCTGTTACGCTGGGCTGGCGCGCCCTGCTCACTTGTGCGGGCTGGCGCCTGCCACCAATCTGGCTATTGCTGCCCGTGGCGCTGGCTGCCATGGCCGGCGTCCATGCGCAATTCCACACGTGGCTGGGACGAGATGCGGGGGTGGCCATGCTGACCCTGCTGCTCGGGTTCAAGATGCTGGAAATGCGCGCGCGCCGCGATGTGATGGTGGTGATCTTCCTGTGCTACTTTGTCCTGCTCAGCAACTACTTCTACAGTCAATCCATGCTGATGGCACTGCACAGCATACTGGCGCTGGCACTAATGCTGAGCGCCCAGCTATCGTTCCAGTACGGCGCTTACCAGCCGCCGCTGCGCCAGCGTGTGGCGCTGATCGGGCGCCTGCTGCTCTACGGCGCCCCGCTGGCACTGCTGCTGTTTCTCGGTTTCCCGCGCATCAGTGGCCCGCTGTGGGGCCTGCCCGGCGATGCCCACACGGGCAGCTCTTGCCTGTCCGACAGCATGGCACCGGGCAGCATCTCCGCGCTGGCCCGTTCCGACGCACTGGCCTTCCGCGTGCAGTTTCAGGGACCGCATCCGTCGCCGTCGCAGCTTTACTGGCGCACCATCGTGCTGGGCGACTACGATGGCCGTAGCTGGACGCGCGTGCCCCCCAGCCGCGGCCTGCACCGTGCCGACCTCGATATCCGCGTGCGCAATCCGGCGCTCGTCTACGAACTCACGCTGGAAGTGCAGCAGCAGCCATATCTGCCGGCGCTGGAATTGAGCGGGCCGCAGCTAGAGCTGGATCACTATCGGGTGCACGACACCGACGAGATGGAATTCGTCACCACCCGCACCCCGGGCGAAAGGCTGCGCTACCGTAGCCGCGCATGGCTGACATACAGCCTGCAGGCCGACGCCAGCCCCGCTACGTTGCAGCGCTGGCTGGAACTACCGGACGGCTACAATCCGCGCACGCTGGCACTGGCGGCACGGCTTGCGGCCGACCATGCCACCGCTCCCGTGCTGGTGCAAAGGCTGTTGCAGCTACTACGCACCAGCGGCTATCGCTATACGCTGGAACCAGCCCTGCTGGGCCGCCACGCCGTCGACGAATTCCTGTTCGATAGCAAAGCCGGCTTCTGCGAGCATTTCGCTGGCGCCTACGTGTTCACCCTGCGCGCCATGGGTGTGCCAGCGCGCGTGGTCACCGGCTATCAGGGCGGCGAATTTAATCCGGTCGATGGTGTGCTCAGCGTGCGCCAGGCCGATGCCCACGCCTGGGCCGAATTCTGGCAAGCCGGCGTCGGCTGGCAGCGCGTCGATCCCACGGCAGCGGTGGCGCCGCAGCGCATCGCCGGAGCAGGCGCGCTAGCAGCGCCTGAACGCGGCAGTACAGAACTGCTGCAAACCCTGAGCGGCGAAGCGGCATCGCTGCTCACATCGCTGCGCTTCCAGTTTGCTGCACTTAACAACCAGTGGAACCAGTGGGTGCTCGACTACAACCCGGAACGCCAGCAGGCGCTGCTCAACAGTACGCTGACCGGCAGCGCACAGGCCAGCAATTTATGGCCTTACGGCGCTGGCGCACTGGGCCTGGCAATGCTACTGTGTGGGCTGGCGTGGCTGCGCCGGCGCCGCCCGCGCGATCCGCTCACGCAGCTATATGCGCAGTTCTGCCGCCAGCAGGCGCGCCGCGGCTATGCGCGCGCCGCGCATGAAGGGCCGCTAGCCTATGCGCAGCGGCTGCGGCTGCGGCCCACGAGCGCAGCGCAGCAAGCCGCCTTGCAGGAATTTTTATTGCTATACAGCCGTCTGCGCTATGCTGCGGACAGCCCCGAATCACGTACTGCATCGCTGGCGATGCTGAGGAAACTGTTAGTTCTATGTCGATAAAGCCGTTGATCACCGCCCTGCTGCTGGGCCTTTCCGCCACTATGCTGGGCAATGCCTGCGCCGCACCCGTCCAGCACAAACCCGCCAAAGCCAGCAAGGCTGCTGCCCATAAAAAGAAAACCGCGAAGAAAAAAGCGCCCGCCGTCGATTACGAAGGCGAATTCGTCAACTTCGGCGACTGGAAGGAAGTCAGCAGCTTCCTCGATGACGTGGCGGCACGCAATCACTGGGACCGGGCAGAACTCAATACGCTGATCGCGCAAGTGCGCTTCGTCGATTCCGCCGTCCAGTTGATCAAGCCTGCGCCACCGGGCAAGCCGAAAAACTGGCAAGCCTACAGCAAGCTGTTTATCGAACCCGTGCGCATCAATGCTGGCCTGAAGTTCTGGGCTGAAAACAGTGCAGCACTCGAGCGGGCGGAAAATCTATATGGTGTGCCGGCCGAAGTCATCGTCGGCATCATCGGCGTGGAAACCGTATACGGCCGTAACACGGGCCGCTTCCGCGTGCTCGATGCCCTAACCACGCTGGCTTTCGCTTACCCTGAAGCGCCGGCCCGCACCGAGCGCATGGCCTTCTTCCGGCGCGAACTGGAAGCGGCGCTGCAATTCGCGCGCAAAAACAATCTCGATCCGCTCAGCCTGCGCGGTTCCTTCGCCGGCGCGATCGGCATGCCGCAATTCATGCCCAACAGCGTGATGAAATTTGCCGTTGATTTCGATGGCGATGGCCAGATCGATCTGCTCAATTCGCCGACCGATGCCATCGGCAGTGTCGCCGCCTTCCTCGTCGCGCATGGCTGGCAGCGCGAACTCAATGGTGCCATGGTCTACCCTGCTACGGTGGCGCCGCACCTGCAATGGGAACGCATGCTGAATCAGGGATTGGTGGCCAGTTATAGCTGGAATGAACTAAAGGCCGCCGGCGTGAACACCGACACTATGCCACCAGAAATTACAAAATATGGCCTGGTGGACTTGCAAAATGGCGCAGAGCCCACAGAATACTGGTTAGCAAACGGGAATTTCTTCGCTATCACGCAGTACAACCGCAGTTATTTCTATGCCATGTCGGTGCTGGAACTAGGCCGCGCCATCAAACAGTTGCGCTAACGAATGTAAGGAAGCGTAACGACTCTTGGAATATGGACTTGCCAACTGTATTGTATAGTTGACACGAAGAAATTTTTTCGACAAACTTGCGGTAGTTGAGGAATATACCAACGCGGGACACAAGCTAATTGTTTTATAATTAAGCTTATGGATTCAATAATTGTGAGCGCAGCCAGCATAACATGAAGGCCGGTGTATAATTCTCACACAATGTTGCAGAGCGACAACAGTACACATGAGCAGCATGATTCTTGTTGCTTATGGGTATGAGTTAGGTACAATTGTGTATATATTATGAAAATTGTTATCCCGGAATCCGTCCGTGTGTGAATTCGTTCCTGGTAAGGAAGAACGTGAACGCAGCTAAGCGAGCTCCGAGTGTTGTACTTTGCAGGACAACTTTACAGAAGGAAAAAACGAAATCATGACAAACCAAGTCGGCATAGACATGAACAACGATGCGGATGGCGATGATCTGCTGCAATACAATCCCAACCGCCTGCTGGATACCCTGATCGAAAACCTGCGCCTGAAAAACGACGCAGCACTGTCGCGCGCACTGGAAGTGGCGCCACCAGTGATCAGTAAGATCCGTCACCACCGTCTGCCAGTCGGTGCTTCGCTGCTGATCCGCATGCACGAAGTAAGCGACTTGAGCATTCGCGACCTGCGTTACCTGATGGGCGACCGTCGTAACAAGTTCCGTATCA
Organism: Pseudoduganella danionis; assembly: GCF_009720775.1. GTDB lineage: Bacteria > Pseudomonadota > Gammaproteobacteria > Burkholderiales > Burkholderiaceae_D > Rugamonas > Rugamonas danionis. The sequence goes on along the minus strand of NZ_WNKW01000002.1, from coordinate 596,934 downwards.
GCGACAAGCAGTTCAAACCGAAAGAAGGCGAATCGGGCGGCGGCCAGAGCTAATCGGCACCGGTCCTGCAAAACACCCTCATCCCCGGCAACGGCGATGAGGGTTTTGTTTTTTAGGCGGGGAATACGCCGGTGGACAAGTAGCGGTCGCCGCGATCGCAGACGATGAACACGATGGTCGCATTCTCCACCGTTTGCGAAATGCGCAAGGCGATTTCGCACGCTCCGGCGGCCGAAATACCGCAGAAGATGCCCTCTTCCGCTGCCAGCCGGCGCGCCATGCGTTCGGCTGCTGCCTGCGATACGGCTTCCACCTGATCGACGCGGCTGCGGTCATAGATCTTGGGCAAATAGGCTTCCGGCCATTTGCGGATGCCGGGGATGGACGAACCTTCTTCCGGTTCGGCGCCGATGATCTGCACGTTGGGGTTCTGCTCCTTCAGGTAGCGTGACACGCCCATGATGGTGCCCGTGGTGCCCATGGCGCTCACGAAGTGCGTCACACGGCCTTCCGTATCGCGCCAGATTTCCGGCCCCGTGCCTTCGTAGTGGGCGCGTGCATTATCGCCATTGGCGAACTGGTCCAGAATAATGCCCTTGCCATCCTTCTGCAGCTGCTCGGCCATGTCACGCGCATATTCCATCCCGCCCGTCTTGGGCGTGAGCATGATCTGGGCGCCATAGGCGGCCATGCTCTGGCGCCGTTCCACGCTCAGGTTTTCCGGCATCAGCAACAGCATCTTGTAGCCGCGCAGCGCAGCCGCCATGGCCAGCGCGATGCCCGTGTTACCACTAGTCGCTTCGATCAGCGTATCGCCGGGCTTGATATCGCCGCGCTCCTCGGCGCGCTTGAGCATGGACATGGCAGCCCGGTCCTTGACGGAACCGGCCGGATTATTGCCTTCCAGTTTGCCCAGAATAATGTTGTTGCGCGCCCGTGCGTCGGCACCGGGCAGGTTGACCAGCTGAACCAGCGGGGTGTTGCCTATCGTATCTTCCAGGGTTTTGTAAGCCATCTTATTGTTCGTTCGTGCCAGCTAAAACCCCATTCTAATCCCATAAGCGCCCGCCTTGCTTGAAACCCCGCTCTGCCGCGGGGAAACTTGCATTATTCACGGCTGCTAGCAGGTTTTCCGAATTGCAACGCCCAGCCATATACGAAAACCGCACGTCAAACTGCAACAGACCCGGTTTTTATGCTGGTACGGGGGTGCAAGTTCACACACCTGCCGCGCCGCTTCCGCTAGACTGGCTACACTCTCACCACCACTTTCTGAGCAGGACTGATATGCCCAACAAGAGCCCGGAAATGCTGCCTGAACTTACTGCCGACGACCCTGTCTCCGGTCCCGGCATCGACCTCGACACCCGCCGTCACCAGATCTTCCCCACCCTGAGCGAAAGCGATGTGAAGCACATGCTGCGTTTCGGCACGGTGCGCCAGTTCGGCGATGGCGACTGGATCTTCCGCGCCGGCCAGACCAGCTTCGGGCTGGTGCTGGTGCTGCAAGGCCAGATCGAAGTCAGCCGCTACGACGGGCTGGGCAATACCGCCCACATCACCTTCCATCAGGCCGGCCAGTTCGGCGGCGAAGTGGCGCAGCTATCGGGCCGGCCCTCGCTGGCCAACGGCCGGGCGATGGGCGAAACCGAAGTCTTGCTGATCCAGCCGGAATCGCTACGCGCCCTGCTGATCGCCCATGCTGATCTGGGCGAACGCATCGTGCGTGCCCTGATCCTGCGCCGTGTCGGCCTGCTGTCGCTCAATTCCGGCGGCCCCTTGCTGGTGGCGCCGCGCGGCCATGGCCGCCTGCATACGCTGCAGAGTTTTTTGTCCGCCAATGGCCACCCGTACGAAGCACTCGATCCCGAACACAGCGCGCAGGCCGCGGCCCTGCTGGCGCACTACCAGCCCAAGCCGGAAGAACTGCCGCTGGTGGTCTGCCCCGATGGCGCGGTCAAACTCAATCCCAGCGTGGTGGATATCGGCCGCTGTCTGGGCATGCTGCCCCAGCTCGATAGCGACAAGGTGTGGGATGTGATCATCGTCGGTGCCGGACCGGCAGGGCTGGCGGCGGCCGTGTATGCGGCGTCGGAAGGCCTGTCCGTGCTGGTGCTGGAAACCCGCGCTTCGGGCGGGCAGGCAGCGGCCAGCGCCCGCATCGAAAACTTCCTCGGTTTCCCCACCGGTATCACGGGACGGGCGCTGGCCGGCCGCGCCTATGTGCAGACGCAGAAGTTCGGCGTCGAAGTGGCGATCCCCGCACCGGCCGGACGGCTGCTGTGCGATACCTACCCGCTACAAGTGGAAATGTGCGGCAGTCTGCAGCGTCTGCAGGCACGTACGGTGGTGCTGTCCTGCGGCGCGCGCTACCGCCGTCCTTCGCTGGCCAATCTGCGCCAGTTCGAAGGCAAAGGCGTGTATTACTGGGCTTCGCCGATCGAGGGCAAGCTATGCAAGAACGAACAGATCATCCTCGTCGGCGGTGGCAATTCGGCCGGTCAGGCGGCCGTATTCCTGTCTACCCAGGCCAAGCATGTGCACATGCTGATCCGCAAAGACAGCCTGGCTTCCACCATGTCCAGCTACCTGATCGAACGGATCGAAGCGACGCCGAATATCACCCTGCACACGCAAAGCGAAATCGTCGCGCTGGAAGGCGACGAGGAAGGCTTGCGGCAGGTAAGAGTACGTCATGCACCGAGTGCGCAGGAAACCGACTATCCCGTATGCCGCATGTTCCTGTTCATAGGCGCCGATCCGAATACGGACTGGCTGCACGACTGCGGCGTGGACGTCGACCAGCACGGCTTTATCCGCACCGGTTTTGACGTCACCAAAGCGCAGTGCCGCGCCAACTTCAGTCAAGGCGTGTATCCGCCTGACCTGCCGGAACGGGCGGCGCTGGAAACCAGCGTGCCGGGCGTGTTCGCGATAGGCGATGTGCGCGCCGGCTCCACCAAGCGGGTGGCTGCCGCTGTGGGCGAAGGTGCGGCCGTGGTGGCACAGATCCACGCCTTCCTTGCCAGCCTGCCGCTGACGCAAGCCTAGCCAGCCCTTGGCGCGTTGCAGGCCTGGCGGCTGGACGCCGGGCCGCTAGTCTGCTGCAGAGGCGCGTGCCTGTATGCGGCGCAGTTGCGCTGCCTGATAGGCAGCAAAGGCGTCATTGAACAGGCAGCGGATCAGCGGATCATCGACCACATCGGCTTCGGGCGGCGCGCCGTCGATGCGCACATACATCGACGTCAGCGACTCGCCCAGCGCCAATCCCGCATACAGCTTGGCCAGCGGTATCGCGGTCTGCCACTGCGGCGTGGCGATGCTATCGTCCAGTGCAATCTCGTCGCCATGGATGCGGTAGCGGAACTGCTGCCCCCTGCCCTCGTGGTCGTACACGCTGAGCTGCCAGCCGCAGGCCGCCGTGAAATAGCTATCCTTGGGCAGTTCCATTTCGCGGTATTTGTGCAGCAGGCCCGCGCGGCAGAAATCCAGCGCCAGCGCGGTCTGCTCAGGCGTGAGCGCTGCGAAGTGGCGGGCGATTTGCGCCGTCGGCGGCGGCACCAGCTCCGGCCGGTAATCGAAATCAACATCCTGCTCGCCCACCGGTATCACCCATGACAGCGGCGCCGCTGCTGCCAGTCCCTGCGCACTCAGCTCGAAACTAACGCCAGGATTCATGCGCACCACCTGCGTGTGCGGCAGCCACTCGGCCAGCGCAGCCGCAAACTGGCGATAGGTCACAGGGAACATCGCGTGGTTGTACCACGACCACGGCTCCTGCACGAACTGGCAGGAGCTGGGCACCACATAGCGTGGCGCCAGCGCCTGCAACTGCTGCGGCCACTCCTCGGGCAACGCCGGCGCGCCACTGCTGGCATGGCTGGCGCGGCCGGGCGCAATCACATCCACCTCGCGCATGGTCTGGAATGGCCACAGCACCATATCCCACGGCGCGTACGGTGCCAGCTGTTCCAGCGTTTCCGGGTCCATCCACGCATCGACCACGTTGAGCACATTCAGGCCGGCAGCGCGCACATGGAACATCGAATCGACATCGGCATCGAGCGCACGGCGCGGTATCACCTCGAACGGCCCCAGATGCACCGGCTCATCCACCTTGAGCGCATGCACATTGCTAAACCCCAGCTCCCGTATCAAATCGAACAGCTCATCGAAAAGGCAGTACAGATAAATCGGCGTAGCCCGGTCGAGCAAGTCCAGACTTTCGAAAGAACAGTGGTCGTCGTGAAAGTGGGAAATGAACACGGCGTCCACCTGCAGCTTGCGGATCTGCGGCAGATCGAAGCGCACGGAAGGAAAGGCGTGACAGTTGCGGCTAAACGGGTTTTCGAACACGGGGTCGAAAACGATGCGCCGGCCTGCGCATTCAAACACATAGCCGGCATGCAGAATGCGGGAAATTTTCAGAGTCATGCCGCCATGGTAGCAAACTCAGCACCAACTTCGGGGTCAGGTCTGTCATTCAGACATCGAAGGCACACTATTGAGGAATCTCAATGCTGAGTAATTTGTCTAGGCGCCAAAAATAAGGATGAATTTTACGAGGCGTCAAACACAAAACAAAACAGCACGATTGATATATCTCAACCGTACTGCTTGGGTGTCCTAATGACAGACCTGACCCCGAAGTTACGAAGTTACAAGGTTAGCGCAGCGGGACGGGATAGGTGGCGGGGCTGACGTTGCCGTCGTTATCCACCGCCTGCACGCCGAAGTAGTAATTATCCTTCGATAGCGTTAGCGTGGCTTCCGTGGCTTTGCCGACGAAACGGCTGCCCTGCCAGTCGGCCGCTCCCGTTTCGCGCCACACCACGCGGTAGCCGGCCAGATCCGGCTCCACATTGGCTTGCCATACCAGTTCCGTATCGTTCTGCAGCTTGGACGTGCGTACCTGCACCTTGGCCGGTGCTGCCGGCGCCAGCGACAGCGTGGCCAAAGCGGCCGCATTCACCCGTGCTACCTGTGCGATATAGGCATAGTCGTTGTACTGCGGCAGATCGCCTATCAGTACGCCGTTTTCCGTGCGGATGTTCTGGTGCTGATGGTTGAAGTCTTCTGCCGGTTCGGTAAAGCGCAAGGCCGCGTAGCCGCGTTCGAGGAAGGGCATGTGGTCGCCGCCGCGCAGATAGCGGTCGCGCCGCTGGATCACATTGACCTTGAAGCCAGATACGTAACGCTCACCCGATTCTTTGACGGAGCGCGCCAACTGGCGCGACAGCGAATCGTTCTCGCCGCCCGTCTGGATCAGCGTACGCACTACTTCGCTGTTTTCCTTCTGCACCGGCAGGCCTTCGGCAAACAGGCGCACCTGCTTGTTATCGATCTTGCCGTGTTCATCGCGCGAGCTGCCGATGATATCGTTGGTGAACATGCCGGCGATGTTCAGATTCTTCTGCTTGGCCTGCTCGGCCCAGTGGGCCGCGCCCAGCAAGCCCTGCTCTTCCGCTGCCACCGTCATGAACACCAGCGTGGCATCGAACTGGTAGCGCGCCATCACGCAAGCCATTTCCATCACGGCTGCCGTGCCGGAAGCATCGTCGTCGGCGCCCGGCGCATCGCCATTCGCATCCATCACATCGGTATTGCGCGAATCATAGTGGCCGCTGACCACATACATGCGTTCGCGCGCAGCGTCCTGCGTGCCGGGCAGCGTGGCCACTACATTGACGATTTCCGTAGGGCGGCTGATGCGCGCCGAAACGGGCGCGATATGGCTATCGAACGCCACCTGCAGCTTGCCGCCCGCCGCGGCGCCGCAGCGCTCGAGTTCGCCCTTGATCCAGCGCCGTGCCGCACCTATGCCTTCCGTTTCGGAGACAGTATCGGACATGGTATGGCGCGTGCGGAAGCTGACCAGCTTGCGCACATAGCCTTCTATGCGTTGCGGCGATATCTGTTTAACGATCTGGTCTATCTGGGCCTGATGGCGGCGCGTATCGGGGCCATCGGCGGCGGCCTGCGCAGCGTAGGTAGTCAGGGCAGCCAGCACGGCCACACTCAGGGTCAGCGGTTTCAGGTACATCTACAGTCTCCGTGGAAGATATCCGGCTATCTTCTCACGCCGCCGACTCGAATTTTCGCTCTGAAACAATTCTCAAACAAAAACCCGCAGCTTTGCGCTGCGGGCAAGGGTCAGGCTCGCGCCGCTAGGCCGGCCTGTGCCTCATTTGGCTGCCGATGCCGGCTTGTCTGCCTTGCTGGCTTTGCTGGTTTTACTAGCCGGCGTGGCCATCGCAGGAGCGCCTTCCATAGCTTTGCCGTTGACCACCAGCCCAGCCGCCGACAGCTTGGCCGCATTCTTGCCGCCTATGCCTTTGACGCGCTGTTCCAGATCGGCCCAGTCCTTGAACTCGCCCTTCTTGCGCTCTTCCAGTATGGCCTTGGTCTTGGCCGGCCCTATGCCTTTCACGCCATCCAGCGCGGCCGCATCGGCCTTGTTGACATCCACCTGCGCGAACGCAAAGCTCATGCTGGCCACCAGCGTGGCAACAGCCAGTATCAGTTTCCGCATCATGTCTCTCTCCGTTAGGTTGCAAGGGCGACCATCGCACCTTGAAGCCCCATAACGACAGGGCGCCAGCGCGGTTGACGCGCTGACGCCCTGAAAGACTGCCGAACCTGAGCTAGATCAAGCGGGGAACAGTTCCTCGCGCGTGACGGTGGCCGTACCGAGCTTGCCGACCACGATGCCGCCGGCACGGTTGGCCGTCTGCACGGCCTCCTGCCAGCTAGCGCCAGCACCGAGCATGGCAGCCATGGTGGCGATTACGGTATCGCCGGCACCGGACACGTCGAACACTTCACGCGCCTGCGCAGGCATGTGGAATTGCTCGCCTTCCGTGTACAGCGTCATGCCTTCTTCCGAACGGGTCAGCAGCAGTGCGTCGAGTTTCAGCTCGCTGCGCAGCTTCTGCGCTTTGGCCGTCAGCTCTTCCTCGCTGCGCCACTCGCCGACGATGCGGCGCATTTCCGATTTGTTCGGGGTCAGCACCGTAGCGCCCATGTAGCGCGTGAAATCGTCGCCTTTCGGGTCGACCATCACTACCTTGCCGGCCGCGCGGGCCGAAGTGACCATGTCGGCCACATTCACCAGACTGCCCTTGGCATAGTCGGATAGCACGATCACATCGTAGTCGTTGAGCAGGGCCTTGAACTGCACCAGCTTATCGCGCAGCACAGTATCAGTCGGCGCTTCTTCGAAATCGATACGCACCATCTGCTGCTGGCGGCCGATCACGCGCAGCTTGATGATGGTGGAAATGGCCGCGTCGCGTTTCAGATAGCTGTGGATGCCGCCGCCTTCCAGCAGTTGCGCCACTTCGTCGCCCGCCTCGTCGGCACCGACCACGCCCAGCAGGCCGGCATGGGCGCCCAGCGCGGCCGCATTACGCGCCACGTTGGCGGCGCCGCCCAGACGCGCTTCGCGTTTCTCGATACGCACGATAGGCACCGGCGCTTCCGGCGAAATACGGCTCACATCACCGAACCAGTAACGGTCCAGCATCACGTCGCCTACTACCAGTATGCGCACCTGATCCAGTGCCGGCGCTACAGTCACACTCGTCGTCACGGCAGCCTCGTTATGCGCGGGTCAGGATGGAACGGCCGATGCCGTGGTACTCGAAGCCTGCTTCGGCCATCACTTCCGGCTCGAACAGATTGCGGCCGTCGAAGATGATGGACTGCTTGAGCGCCGCTTTGATGCGGTCGAAGTCCGGGCTGCGGAAGGCCTTCCATTCCGTCACGATCACCAGCGCTTCGGCGTCCGTCAGAGTATCCATCGGGCTGCTGGCGAAACGGATGCGGGCCAGTTCCTCGGCACTCAGGTCGAGCGCGAGTACGCGCTTGGCTTCGGCCATGGCGACCGGGTCGTACACGGCGATGGTGGCACCCGCATCGATCAGCTGGCGGATCAGCACACGGGCTGGCGCTTCGCGCATATCATCGGTGTTCGGCTTGAATGCCAGACCCCAGACAGCGAAGTGCTTGCCATTCAGATCGGCGCCGAAGCGCTTGACGACTTTCTGGCCCAGCACCAGCTTCTGCTTGTCGTTGACGGCTTCCACGGCGCGCAGGATCAGCAAGTCCTGATCATACTGGCGTGCCGTACGTTCCAGCGCCTGCACGTCTTTCGGGAAGCAGGAACCGCCATAGCCGGCACCGGCGTACAGGAAGCTGTGACCGATGCGCGGGTCGGAACCGATGCCGTGACGTACGGCTTCGATATCGGCGCCCACCTGATCGGCCAGATTGGCCAGCTCGTTCATGAACGAGATACGGGTGGCCAGCATGGCGTTGGCCGCATACTTGGTGAACTCGGCCGAACGCACATCCATCCAGAAGGTACGTTCGTGGTTACGGTTGAAGGGGGTGTACAGCTTCTTCATCAGGCCATGCGCCTTTTCGCCTTCCGGCGTGCTGTCGCAGCCGATCACGATGCGGTCGGGACGCATGAAGTCTTCAACGGCAGCGCCTTCCTTGAGGAATTCAGGATTCGACACCACGGAGAATTTGACCTCGGCGCCACGCGCCGTCAGCTCGCCCTGCACGGCCGCCTTGACGCGGTCAGCCGTCCCCACCGGCACGGTGGATTTGTCGACGATGACTTTAAATTCCGTCATGTACTTGCCGATGTTGCGGGCAGCAGCCAGCACGTACTGCAGGTCGGCCGAGCCATCTTCATCGGGTGGCGTACCGACCGCGATGAACTGCAGCGTACCGTGTGCCACGGAAGCGGCAACGTCGGTGGAGAACTGCAGGCGGCCCGCGGCGCGGTTGCGCGCTACCACTTCTTCCAGCCCCGGCTCGTGGATAGGAATGCCGCCGTTGTTGAGCAGGTCGATCTTCTTCTGATCCACGTCCAGACAGAACACATCGTTGCCCAGCTCTGCCAGGCAGGCGCCCGTCACCAGACCCACATAGCCCGTGCCGATAATTGTAATTTTCATGGTGTTACTCTTCTTAATTCATGACATTGAGTTCTTCGGTGCGGCGCGGCGGGTAAGTCTCCCAGCGGCTGCATCCCGGGCACTGCCAGTAGAACTGGCGTGCTTTAAAACCGCAGTGGCTGCACTGATAGCGTGCCAGCTTCTGCGTATAACCGTGTACCAGATTCTTGACCATGGATAGCTCGGACACCACCGACACCGGCGCATCCATCAGGCGTGCTTCCAGCAGCTTGTCCAGCCCCAGCAGGGTCGGCGTGCGGCGCAGTTCATCCACCACCAGCTGCTTGGCCGCACCTACGCCATCGAGCTCCAGCACGGCCTTGTAGACCACCTCGATCAGGTCGATCGAGGAAGCCTGTTCCAGATACGATTTGAGCAGGTTCACGCCTTCCTGCGCGCGCCCTACTTTGCTATAGCCATCCATCATGCGCTGCGCGACCAGCGCCGTATGCGGCACGCTGATCTGCTCGACGCGGCGCCACGTCAGCAGGGCCGCTTCCACATCGCCCTGTGCCAGCTGGGCGTCGCCGATCAGCATGGTGGCGCGCACGTTGACGCGGTCGGCCTGCAGCGATTTCTCCAGCAGCACCAGCGCATCCTGCGGGTGCAGGTGTACCAGCGCGTCCTGCGCGAGTTCGCAATAGAACTGGGCGATTTCCTTCTGACGCGAACCGGCACCGGCTTCCTGCAGCGCCAGCGCCGCTTCGATGGCACGTTGCCATTCCTTCTCGCGCTGGAAGATCTCCAGCAGGGCTTTGCGGGCCTGTACGGCGTACTGGCCGTGCAGCATGGCGTTAAAGGTTTCTTCGGCGCGGTCCAGCAGGCCGGCCTTCAGATAGTCCATGCCCAGTTCATACTGGGCGTGCTCTTTCTGCTCGACCGGCAGATCGGGACGGGCCAGCAGATTCTGGTGCACGCGGATCGCGCGCTCGGTTTCGCCACGGCGGCGGAACAGATTACCGAGCGCGAAGTGCATATCGGCCGATTCCGGGTCCATGCGCACGATTTCGATGAACGCATCGATGGCTTTATCGGGCTGCTCGTTGAGCAGGAAATTCAGGCCTTTGAAATAGCCACGTGGCAGCGTGCGCGATTCCGATACCAGTTGACGGATGTCGACGCGTGCGGCGACCCAGCCCAGTCCGAAAAAGACGGGGATACCCAGTAACCACCAGAGTTCTAATTCCATGCTTTGTATTTATTGTGGTTTGACGCTATCCGGCTGCGGCTGGGCTTGTGCCTGCAGCGCCGAGCTTTGCAGCGTCGTGATCGTGGTTTTATGTTTATTGGTTTCGCGGCGGTGGCGGAACACCGTCGGCGTCAGCGCCAGCACGCCAAGGAAGGCGCCGGCCACAAAAAAGCCGAGCAGCATCAGCACCAGCGGGCCGTGCAGATCATAGTGCAGGAAAAGGTGCAGATCGACCTCCTGCGTGTTCTTCAGCGCAAAGCCGAAAAACAGGACAAAAAGAACGCAACCTATCAGGGTGGATAGTAATTTCATCAGCCTGCTTCCTGTTCATCAATTCCAAGAGCGCAAGTATGCACTAGAAACGCCTTTGCGCAAAAATTTACGACACTTCCCCCATGGCGACACGGCCACGGGCATAAAAAAAGCGGCATCCGCAGACGCCGCTTTTCTCTTCTAACCTTCAGACGCTTAGTCCTCGATGATCGGTTGCCCGACCATGGCGTCCACCCGTTCGCGCAATTGCTTGCCCGGTTTAAAGTGCGGCACCCGTTTTTCCGGCACCATCACTTTATCACCCGATTTCGGATTACGTCCGATACGCGGGGGGCGGCTATTGAGGGCAAAGCTGCCAAAACCACGGATCTCGATGCGCTGACCACTCGCCAAAGCGTTGGTCATGGCATCGAGGATGGTCTTGACCGCATATTCCGCATCTTTCGCCACCAGCTGAGGGTAACGCTCAGCCAGACGGTTGATCAACTCGGACTTGGTCATCGACTAGTCTTAGTTCTTGTTATCGAACTTGGCTTTCAGCAGAGCGCCCAGGCTGGTGGTGCCCGAAGCAGCGTTGCTGTCGGTAGCAGCCATTTTTTGCATGGCTTCTGCGGTCTCAGCGCTATCTTTCGCTTTGATCGACAGCTGGATGCTGCGAGCTTTGCGATCGATGTTGATGACCAGCGCTTCAACGGTGTCGCCCACTTTCAGGTGGGTGCCAGCGTCTTCCACGCGGTCACGCGAGATTTCCGAAGCGCGCAGGTAGCCTTCAACTTCTTCCGACAGTTGGATCACGGCGCCTTTAGGCTCAACCGATTTCACGGTACCCGAAACCAGGGCACCTTTGTCGTTCATTGCTGCGAAGTTGTTGAATGGGTCGCCTTCCAGTTGCTTAACGCCCAGGGATACGCGCTCACGCTCAACGTCGATGGCCAGAACGATGGCTTCCAGTTCGTCACCTTTCTTGAAGCGACGCACGGCTTCTTCGCCGGTTTCGGTCCACGACAGGTCGGACAGGTGTACCAGACCGTCGATGTTGCCAGCCAGGCCGATGAACACGCCGAAGTCGGTGATCGATTTGATCGCGCCTTTGACTTTATCGCCCTTCTTGTGGGTAACACCGAAGTCGTCCCATGGGTTAGCTTTGCACTGTTTCATGCCCAGCGAGATACGACGACGCTCTTCGTCGATCTCCAGAACCATGACTTCTACTTCGTCGCCCAGTTGGACAACTTTGTTAGGAGCAACGTTCTTGTTGGTCCAGTCCATTTCGGAAACGTGTACCAGACCTTCGATACCTTGTTCCACTTCCACGAACGCGCCGTAGTCGGTCAGGTTGGTGACTTTACCGAACAGACGGGTGCCTTGTGGGTAACGACGCGACAGACCGGTCCATGGGTCATCGCCCAGTTGCTTCACGCCCAGCGAAACACGGTTCTTCTCTTGATCGTATTTCAGGACTTTAGCGGTGATTTCTTGACCCACGGTCAGCACTTCCGATGGGTGACGTACACGACGCCATGCCAGGTCGGTGATGTGCAGCAGGCCGTCGATGCCGCCCAGATCCACGAACGCGCCGTAGTCGGTGATGTTTTTCACAACGCCGGTCACCACGGTGCCTTCTTTCAGGGTTTCCATCAGTTTCTGACGCTCTTCGCCCATCGAAGCTTCGATAACGGCGCGACGCGACAGAACCACGTTGTTACGCTTGCGATCCAGTTTGATCACTTTGAATTCGAGGGTTTTGCCTTCGAATGGGGTGGTGTCTTTTACTGGACGGGTGTCTACCAGCGAGCCTGGCAGGAAGGCGCGGATGCCGTTGGTCAGAACGGTCAGACCGCCCTTGACTTTGCCATTGACGGTACCGACAACGATCTCGCCCGATTCCATGGCTTTTTCCAGTGCCAGCCACGAAGCCAGACGCTTGGCTTTGTCGCGCGACAGGATGGTATCGCCGAAACCGTTTTCCAGCGATTCGATGGCCACGGAAACGAAGTCGCCTACTTTGACTTCCAGTTCGCCTTGGTCATTTTTGAATTCTTCAACAGGGATGAATGCTTCCGATTTCAGGCCGGCGTTGACGATCACGAAGTTGTGATCCAGACGAACGACTTCAGCCGAGATCACTTCGCCCGAACGCATGTCTTGACGCGACAGGGACTCTTCGAAGAGGGCTGCAAAACTTTCCATATTAGACATTATGACTTCCAGGTTACCAACAAGGCTCGCGAAATGCGACTTCAGTTGGGTTAGGGTTGATAAAAGTACTGCTGTACTGCTTTGCTACTACTTACTCACTTACTAACTCGTTACGGTACTGCGTATTCTGTTCTGCTGTGAGCGCTTACTTGCGTGCCATCACTTGGCAGCGGCATACCACGCCAGCACCTGCGCCACCGCCTGTTCGGCGTTGATTTCCGAGGTATCGAGCACCAGTGCGCCCTGCGGCGGCACCAGCGGCGCTACGGCCCGATTGGTGTCGCGCTCGTCGCGCGCCTGCAAATCCTTCAGCAGATCATCCATATTAGCAGAAATTCCCTTAGCTATCAATTGCTTATACCGGCGTTCCGCACGCGCAGCCACACTGGCTGTCAAAAACACCTTGAGCGCGGCATGCGGGAAGATCACCGAGCCCATGTCGCGCCCGTCCGCAACCAGACCGGGCGCCTTGCGGAAGCCCAGTTGCAGACCCAGCAGCGCATGGCGTACGGCGTGGAAAGTTGCAATTTTGGAAGCGGCATTCCCCACGGCTTCGGCACGGATCGCTTCGGTGACGTTTTCATGCGACAGTATGATGTCGCCGCCCTGAAAACTGCACTGCAGGTGCTCGGCCAGCTTGGCCAGCGCGTGCTCGTCGGCCAGATCGGTGCCACGGCGCAAGGCCGACAACGCCGTCAGGCGGTACAGCGCACCCGAGTCGAGATAGTGGAAACCGAGTTGATCTGCCACACGATGGGCAACCGTGCCCTTGCCGGACGCGGTCGGGCCGTCGATGGTGATCACAGGAATGATGGATGTAGGCATATTTACTATTTTGCAATTGCCGCAAACGCAGCAAAGTATTCAGGGAACGTCTTGGCGACGCATTTAGGATCATTGATCCGCATCACATTTCCCTTGCGGGCAGCGCCATCCAGCGCTACCAGCGAGAAACACATGGCCATGCGGTGATCGTCATAAGTGTCTATGGTAGCAGGCTGGATCACGGCCGGTGGGGTTACACGGATGTAGTCCTCGCCCTCTTCCACGATGGCGCCCACCTTGCGCAGCTCGGTGGCCATGGCGGCGATACGGTCGGTTTCCTTGACGCGCCAGCTGGCGATATTGCGCAGCGTGCTGGTGCCGTCCGCATACAGGGCGGCCACGGCGATGGTCATGGCCGCATCGGGGATGTGGTTGAAATCGGCGTCGATGGCTTTCAGCACGCCGTTCGAACGCGCTTCTATCCAGTTGTCGCCCATGGTGATCTGGGCCCCCATCTGTTCCAGCGCGCCGACAAAACGCACGTCGCCTTGAATGCTGTCCTTGCCCACGCCTTCCACCCGCACCGGACCACCAGCGATGGCGCCCGCCGCGAGGAAGTAGGACGCCGACGAAGCATCGCCTTCCACATGGATCACGCCGGGCGACTGGTACACCTGACCCGGCTGCACGGTGAACGAGGCCCAGCCATCCTGCTCCACCTGCACGCCGAAACGGCGGATCAGGTTCAGGGTGATTTCAATGTAAGGCTTGGAAATCAGCTCGCCTTCCACGGCGATGGTAATCGCGTGTTCGCGTGCCATCAGCGGCGCTACCATCAGCAGCGCCGTCAGGAACTGGCTCGACACATTGCCGCGCACCGACAGGCGCTGCGCGTGTATCTTGCCCTGCTTGATGTGCAGCGGCGGGAAGCCGGGGTTGCCCGTGTATTCGACATTGGTGCCGGCCGCGTTGAGTGCATCGACCAGATCACCGATAGGACGCTCGTGCATGCGCGGTACACCGTGCAGCGTGTAGTCGCCACCGATCACGGCCAGCGCTGCCGTCAGCGGACGGATAGCGGTACCAGCGTTGCCCATGAAAAGGTCGGCCTTGGCATTGGGCAGTACCCCTGCCACGCCTTTGACGTGATGGATGGTGCCCGTAGCGGTTTTCTCTTCGCGCCACTCCACGCCCAGCGAGCGCAACGCGGCCAGCATCACGGCGGTATCGTCCGAGGCCAGCAAATCGACGATTTGCACATCGCCCTGCGACAGCGCGGCCAGCAGCAGCACGCGGTTGGAAATGGATTTCGAGCCGGGCAGACGGACGGCACCTTCGGCGTGCGCCACCGTGGCCAGATCTATGTATTCGTGAGTCATGCGAGTTCCTGATGTATTCAGTGCTTATTCAGCTTGGTCTTGCGCGGGCGGCTGCTCGGCCGCCTCGATCGCGGAGATCCACTGGTGGCGCGCGCGCTGGGCATTGCTATAGATGCCCTCCAGCGCTGCGCCGTCACCGGCGGCCAGACGGGCACGCAGGCCCGTTAATTGTGCCAGATATGCATCCAGCTCCGTCAACAATGCCGTCTGATTGGCCAAGCTTATGTCGCGCCACATTTCGGGCGACGATCCGGCGATCCTTGTGAAATCGCGGAAGCCACTGGCCGCATACTGGAACAGTAAGTCTGCATGCGGCTTGTTGGCGATGTCGTCCACCAGCGCATACGCCAGCAAGTGCGGCAAATGGCTTACGGCGGCAAACACCTTGTCATGTTCCTCGGCGGACAGGCGGTGGATGATGGCGTGGCAGGCGCGCCATGCGGCGGCCACGGTTTCCACATCGGCCGCACTGTTTTCCGGCAAAGGCGTCAATACTACTTTCTTGCCGATGTAGAGATCGGCAATGGCCGCATCGGGGCCATTGGTCTCGCGGCCGGCGATCGGGTGGCCCGGCACGAACTGGGCCAGTTTGGCGCCCAGCGCGCGCTGCGCCGCCGCCACCACATCCGACTTGGTACTGCCGGCGTCCGTCACCACGGTGCCCGGCTGCAGGTGCGGTGCCAGCGCCGACAGGATCGCTTCCGTCTGCGCCACCGGCGCGGCCAGCAGCACGAGGTCGGCGCCTTGCAGCGCCTGTCCCATATCGCTACCGATCACGTCGATAATGCCCAGCTCCTGCGCCCGTGCCAGCGAGGCGGTGGACCGCCCCATGCCGACGACCGAACCCACCATACCGGCCTGCTTCAGTGCCCGCGCAAACGAACCACCGATCAGACCTACACCGAAGATGACGACTTTATTCAGCATTGATTCAGCTTTATCTCTCAAGCGGCTGGCCCGCTCAGGCCAGCCTGATTTACCTGCTTATTCAGCCAGTGCCTTGCTCAGCGCCGCGATGAACACAGCGTTTTCCTGCGGCAGGCCGATGGAAATACGCAGCCACTCCGGCAGGCCGTAGTTACCGACCGGACGCACGATCACGCCCTGCTTGAGCAGCGCCAGATTCACGCGCGCACCGGCGCCGGCATCGCTGCCGACTTTGACCAGCACGAAGTTACCGTAGGACGGCACATACTCGAGACCCAGTTGTTCGAAAGCGGCGACGAACTGCTGATAGCCTGCCGTATTGTTGGCCGCGCTCTTCTGCAGGAATTCCTTGTCGTTCAGCGCCGCGATGGCCGCAGCCTGCGCCAGCGAATTGACGTTGAACGGCTGACGGATGCGGTTCATCAGGTCAGTCAGCGGCGGCTGGGCAATCGCGAAGCCCACGCGCAGACCGGCCAGACCATAGGCCTTGGAGAAGGTACGCGACACCATCAGGTTAGGATATTTTTTCACCCACTCGGCCGACTCGAACTGGTTCTCGGTCGCGAGGAATTCGTTGTAGGCTTCGTCCAGCACGACCACTACATGGGCCGGCACCTTGTCGAGGAAGGCGGTAATCTCGGCGGCCGGAATGAAAGTGCCGGTCGGGTTGTTCGGATTGGCGATGAACAGCAGACGGGTGTCCGCTTCGATGGCGGCCAGCATGGCGTCCAGATCATGGCCATGGTTCTTGGCCGGCACCACGATGTGGCGCGCACCGACGCCTTGCGTCGCCAGTGCGTACACGGCGAACGAGTATTGCGAGTACACCACCGACTGGCCGCGCTCGACGAAAGCGTGGGCAGCGATTTCCAGAATATCGTTACTGCCGTTACCCAGCGTGATCCAGTCAGCCGGTACGTCGTAACGCTTGGACAGCGCGCCTTTCAGGTCGAAGCCGGCAGCGTCAGGATAGCGCCCCAGTTCTGCCGCCGCAGCGTTCATGGCTTGTACAGCCGATGCGGGTACACCGAACGGGTTCTCGTTCGATGCCAGTTTTACGATAGCCTCTTCGTCGAGGCCGAATTCGCGTGCCACCTCAGCGATGGGCTTGCCCGCCTGGTAGGGGGCGATTGCGCGAACGTAGTCTGGGCCGTAATTGTTGGACATAGTCTCTCTCTGTTTTCTCGTTAAATACTCGATTAATAAAACGACGCTGATGCCGCACTCACGGCATCAGCCAACTCGCGGCGGGTAGACTCGGCGGCGTCTGCCCGCCCGCAATTCTGCGCGTGCCTGAACTAATGCGTTCAGGTCAGGCTGACGGGATAGGAACCCAGCACCTTGAAGAAGGCCGCGTTACTCTGCAGCGATTCCAGTGCCTTGGCCACGGCTTCGTTCTGCACATGGCCTTCCACATCGACGTAGAAATAGTATTCCCAGCTCCCCGTGCGGGCCGGACGCGATTCGAAGCGCGTCATCGACACGCCGTACTGCGCCAGAGAACCGAGCAGGCCATACATGGCGCCGGCCTTGTGCGGCGCGGCCAGTGCCAGCGAGGTACGGTCTTTGCCGGACGGGCCAGCCTGCAGATAGCCGATCACGGCAAAGCGCGTGCGGTTGTGCGGGTCATCCTGAATATTCGCCTTGACGGTGCCGAGGCCATAACGCACACCTGCACGCTCGCCTGCAATCGCGGCCAGCGTATGGTCGTCACGCGCCATGCGCGCGGCTTCCGCATTCGACGATACGGCGCGGCGTTCGATATCAGGGTAATTGTTGTTGAGCCAGATCTGGCACTGGGCCAGCGCCTGCGCGTGGGCGCAGATGGCTTTCACGCCATCCATATTGCCCGTACCTGTCAGCAGGCTGTGGCGCACGGCGATCGACACTTCGCCGCTGATGGTCAGCGGCGTTTGCAGCAGCAGATCGAGCGTGCGGCCAATCGCGCCTTCGGTGGAATTCTCCACCGGCACCACGCCGAATTCGGCGGTGCCCGCTTCCGTCGCGCGGAACACTTCATCGATCGACGAGCAAGGCAGCACATCAACGGCCGTACCGAACTGCTGATACACGGCCTGTTCGCTATACGTCCCGGCGGGGCCGAGGAAAGCGATGGTCACGCGTTTTTCCAGCGAACGACAGGCCGACATGATTTCGCGCCAGATGGTCTGCAGTTCGGTATTGCCCATCGGGCCGGGGTTGCGTTCGGCCACGCCGCGCAGGATCTGCGCTTCGCGTTCAGGGCGGAACACGGGGGCATTGGTTTCGGCCTTGACGTGGCCGACCTGCTGCGCCACGCGGGCGCGCTGGTTGAGCAGATCCAGAATCTGCGCGTCTATGCTATCGATCTGTTCCCGTAAGGGTTTCAGTTTGTCTGTCATGGATTATCGGCCAGCGAATTCGTTTAAGTAGTCTACGAGCGCTTGCACGCCCTCGATAGGCATCGCGTTATAAATCGATGCCCGCATACCACCGACGGACTTGTGGCCCTTCAGCTGCAACAGCCCGCGCGCTTTTGCGCCGGCCAGGAATGCTTCGTTCTTGCTCTCGTCCTTCAGGTAGAAAGGTACGTTCATGCGCGAACGGTAAGGTTTTTCGACGCGGGTCTGGTAGAAGTCGTCCGCATCGAGCGCTGCATACAGCAGCTCGGCTTTGGCTATGGCGCGCTGCTCCATCGCCGCTACCCCGCCCTGCTGTTTCAGCCACTGGAACACCAGTCCGGCGATATAGATGCCGTAGGTAGGCGGCGTGTTGTACATCGATTCGTTATCGGCCACCAGCTTGAAATCGAAAGCCGACGGGCAAACCGGCAGCGCTTTGCCCAGCAGGTCTTCGCGCACGATGACGATGGTGACACCGGCCGGGCCGATGTTCTTCTGCGCACCAGCAAAGATCAGGCCGAACTTCGATACATCGATAGGCCGCGACAAGATGTGCGAGGACATATCGGCCACCAGCAGCACCTCATTTAACTTCGCTTCCGGCACGTCTGCCAGACCGGCCGGCACGCCGTTCTCGAAAGCGAATTCGACACCATCGATGGTCTCGTTGGTGCACATGTGCAGATAGGCGGCGTCAGGCGTCAGCTTCCACTCGGCCACGGGCGGCACGCCCGTCTTGCCTGTAGCGGCGATATTCACGCTGGCGTACTTGCCCGCTTCCTTGATGGATTTGCCCGACCACGAACCCGTATGAATGAAATCGATCGTTGCTGGCTGCGGCTTGTGGCCCACCAGATTCAACGGAATCAGGGCGTTCTGCGACAGACCGCCGCCCTGCATGAACAGAATCTTGTAATTGTCCGGTACTGCCAGCAGTTCGCGCAGATCGCGCTCGGCTGCCTTGTAAATCGAAATGAATTCGGGGCCGCGGTGGCTCATCTCCATCACCGACATGCCGCTGCCATGCCAGTCCAGCATTTCGGCAGCAGCCTGGGTCAGCACTTCCTTCGGCAGTACGGCAGGGCCGGCGGAAAAATTATAGATGTGAGTCACGTTGCGATCCTTATTTGGTTTTTTTGTTTTCCTGCATTTTCTGCATCAGCGGACCGACGCGGCGCGCCACCACCTGCTGGCCGATCTGCATGCCTTCGGCCATCAGCTTGGGCATCGACGCCAGCATCTTGCTGCCCACTGGCGTGCGGTAGAACGCAGTAATCTGTTTGAGTTCGTCGGCCGTGTAGGTGCGCGCATACAGCGGCACGGTTTCGGCCAGCACTTCATCAACCAGCGACGGGTCGCTCAGCATTTCCTGCACGGGCTTGATAGCCGCCGGCAGTTCCGCTTCCATCTTGATGATGGCGGCCTGCTTGTCCTGCTCCGACGCTTTCGGATTGTTGCGGATCGCCGCTTCGGCACCGGCACGCATGGAGCCGCCGATGTTCTGCGCCATCTGCTGCATCATGCCGTTCATCATGGTGCGATAGTTCATCGCCTCGAACAGCTCGCGTGCGGCTGCCGTGGAAGCGTCCGTAGCCTGGGCATAAGCACCACCACTGGCCAGCAGGGCCAGCGCTGCTACAGCAGTTGCTAAGGTATTTGCTACGATCTTTTTCATCTTCACTCCACAGTAAAAAAAAGGGGCCAGCTTCATTGTCGCATTTATCCGCGCAATAAACCTGACCCCGCTGCCAGCCGGAACAGCGTCCGGCTTATGGCGTTGACTTACTCGGGCTGGGCGTCAGCCGGTTTGGCGTCAGGCCCCGGTTCCAGTTCCACTTCGTCGATGTCGGTTTCCACCACGCGCTGCAGGCCGGACAGCTTGGTGCCGTCTTCCACCGCGATCAGGGTTACGCCTTGCGTGGCGCGGCCCATTTCACGGATTTCCGACACGCGGGTACGGATCAGCACGCCGCCGGTGGTGATCAGCATGATTTCGTCGCTGGAATCAACCAGCGTCGCTGCCACCACCTTACCGTTACGTTCCGACGTCTGGATCGCGATCATGCCCTTGGTACCACGGCCATGACGGGTGTACTCGATAATCGGCGTACGTTTGCCGAAGCCGTTCTCGGTCGCCGTCAGTACCGACTGCTGCTCGTTCTCGGCCACCAGCAACGCGATCACGCGCTGGCCTTCGTCCAGATTCATACCGCGCACGCCGCGGGCGTTACGGCCCATAGGACGCACATCGTTTTCGTCGAAGCGCACGGCTTTGCCGGCGTCGGAGAACAGCATCACATCGTGCGCGCCATCAGTCAGCGCAGCGCCGATCAGGAAGTCACCCTCATCCAGATCGACCGCAATGATGCCGGCCTTACGCGGATTGCTGAAGTCTTTCAGCGGGGTCTTCTTCACGGTGCCCAGGCTGGTGGACATGAACACGTAGTGATCTTCAGGGAAGGTACGGTTGTCGCCCGACAGCGGCAGAATCACGGTGATCTTCTCGTTATCGGCCAGCGGGAACATGTTCACGATCGGCTTGCCGCGCGAGTTGCGCGAGCCTTGTGGTACTTCCCATACCTTCAGCCAGTACATGCGGCCACGGTTGGAGAAGCACAGGATGTAATCGTGGGTGTTGGCGATGAATAGCTGATCGATCCAGTCTTCTTCTTTGGTAGCCATGGCCTGCTTGCCGCGACCGCCGCGTTTCTGCGCACGGTATTCGGAAATCGGCTGAGCTTTCATGTAACCCGTGTGCGACAGAGTCACCACCATGTCCTGCGGCGTGATCAGATCTTCCGTGCCCAGATCGGTCGCATTGTGCTCGATGCTGGAACGGCGCGGATCTTTGGCGCGGTCGCCGAACTCGTTGGCGACGTGGGTCATTTCATCGGTGATGATGGTGGTCACGCGGGCCGGGGTGGCCAGAATGTCCAGCAGGTCGGCGATTTCGGCCATCACGTCTTTGTACTCGTTGACGATCTTGTCCTGTTCCAGACCGGTCAGGCGCTGCAGACGCATCTGCAGAATTTCCTGCGCCTGATCATCCGACAGACGGTACATGCCGTCAGCCTGGATGCCGTAGTGCTTAGGCAGGTGCTCTGGACGGAAGGCTTCGATGCCGCCGATGGTGCTGCCTTCGCTGGTACGGGCCAGCATCTCGCGCACCAGCGAGGAATCCCACGAACGGTCCATCAGGGCAGCTTTTGCCACTGGCGGGGTTGGTGCGGCCTTGATCAGGGCGATGAATTCATCGATGTTGGCCAGTGCCACGGCCAGACCTTCCAGCACGTGACCGCGTTCGCGCGCCTTGCGCAGTTCGAACACGGTACGGCGGGTGACCACTTCGCGGCGGTGCGACAGGAAGCACTGCAGCATCTCTTTCAGGTTGAGCAGGCGCGGCTGGCCATCGACCAGTGCCACCATGTTCATGCCGAAGGTATCCTGCAACTGGGTCTGCTTGTACAGATTGTTCAGCACCACTTCCGGTACTTCACCGCGTTTCAGCTCGATCACCACGCGCATACCCGATTTATCGGATTCGTCGCGGATGTCGGAAATGCCTTCCAGCTTCTTGTCGCGCACGTTTTCGGCGATACGCTCGAGCAGCGACTTCTTGTTCACCTGATACGGCAGCTCGTCGACGATGATGGCGGTGCGGCCGCCATCCTTGCCGTATTCTTCGTAGTGGGTCTTGGCGCGCATGACCACTCGGCCACGGCCCGTGCGATAACCATCGCGCACGCCCGAGACGCCGTAGATAATGCCGCCGGTCGGGAAGTCCGGTGCCGGAATGAGCTCGATCAATTCGTCGATCGAGCAGTGCGGGTTGTTCAGCACGTGCAACGCACCCGAGATCACTTCATGCAGGTTGTGCGGCGGGATGTTGGTGGCCATACCCACTGCGATACCGGACGAGCCGTTGATCAGCAGATTAGGGATACGGGTAGGCAGTACCGTCGGTTCTTTTTCCTTGCCGTCGTAGTTAGGCTGGAAATCCACGGTTTCTTTGTCGATGTCGGCCAGCAGTTCGGCCGAGATCTTGTCCAGACGGCACTCGGTGTAACGCATTGCCGCCGCGCCGTCGCCATCGACGGAACCGAAGTTACCCTGACCATCGACCAGCATATAACGCAGCGAGAAGTCCTGCGCCATACGCACCAGCGTGTCATAAATCGAGGCATCGCCGTGCGGGTGGTACTTACCCATGGTGTCACCGACCACACGGGCGCACTTGACGTAAGGACGGTTCCACACGTAATTCGACTCATGCATCGAGAACAGCACCCGGCGGTGCACCGGCTTGAGGCCGTCGCGCACATCCGGCAAGGCGCGGCCCACAATTACGCTCATGGCGTAATCGAGGTAGCTCTTGCGCATCTCTTCTTCGAGGGAAATTGGGATTGTTTCTTTTGCGAATTGATCCATTGGCGGGTCGACTGATCTATGACTGTGATTTATTAAGCAATGTATGCCGCAGGTACTGCATCTCTTGCACCGCCCTCCGTAAGGATGGGCAAGCGTGCGATTTTACCATGCGCGCAAGGCGACCTGCGCAAATCCGCCACTGCGCCACTTTCAAGTGCGTTGCGCGGTCTACAACAGGTTGTAACACCTTGTAATATTCATGACACATTGAGGAATTATTATCGACAATCACGTTGCAACTAAACAACATTTTGGTCGAAAGCGGCGCGGAGTCATGTTGGAGCCCACAAACCTCGCCAAATCGCTTGTGGCAGAATGAACTAGACCCTCATTGCATGTTTCACAATCGAGAAAGCGGAGCGACGCCCCTGCGTGGTAAAATTGGTCTTATGTATCACTACGTCGCGCAGTTTTCTGCGGATATCACCCCCGAAAGGAAGAAAAAGATGAAAAAACTGATTTCGATGCTGGCCATCTCGGCTGCATTCGCCGGTTCGGCTTTCGCCCAGACCGCGCCGACCGCGCCACCATACGCGCCTGTCACCCAGGACATCAAGGCTGCTACGCCTAAGAGCGCATATGTGCAGGATGCCCGCGGCGTAATCGCCCGTGACCCATTCGGCCTGTGCTGGCGTACCGGCTACTGGACCCCGGCTGATGCCGTGCCAGGTTGCGACGCGCCAATCTGCAAAGAGCCAGAGAAACTGGAAAACGGCAAGTGCGTAGCACCTGCACCAAAACCAGCCGCACCTGCGCCTGCAGCACCGGTAGCGCCAGCCGCACCAGCCGCTCCTGCACCGAAAGCCGTTGCACCAGTGCCAACCGCACAAAAAGTGAGCTTCGCTGCTGACGCCTTCTTCGACTTCGACAAATCGGTTCTGAAACCAGAAGGCAAAGCCAAACTGGACGACCTGAGCTCGAAACTGGGCACCATCAATCTGGAAGTCATCATCGCCGTAGGTCACACTGACTCGGTCGGTACCGATGCTTACAACCAGAAGCTGTCCGAGCGTCGTGCTAACGCTGTCAAAGCTTACCTGGTCGCCAAGGGCGTAGAAGCTAACCGCGTGTACACCGAAGGCAAAGGCGAGAAACAACCTGTAGCCGACAACAAGTCTGCTGAAGGCCGCGCCAAAAACCG
The DNA here is from genome assembly GCF_009720775.1 of Pseudoduganella danionis. Classification (GTDB taxonomy): domain Bacteria; phylum Pseudomonadota; class Gammaproteobacteria; order Burkholderiales; family Burkholderiaceae_D; genus Rugamonas; species Rugamonas danionis. The sequence goes on along the minus strand of NZ_WNKW01000002.1, from coordinate 573,283 downwards.
TCGCGTAGAAATCGAAGTGGTAGGCACCAGCAAGTAATTGCCCACCGCATCAAGGAAAACCCGCTTCGGCGGGTTTTTTTACGCCTGCTGATTTAGAATAGCGGGATTCGCTTTTGAGAAAAACACTATGAACGCCGATCCATTAGAACTGCAGAAATTTGCCGACCTGGCCCACCGCTGGTGGGACCCCACTTCCGAATTCCGTCCGCTGCACGAAATCAATCCGCTACGTCTGGAATGGATCAATGCGCGCGTGCCGCTGGCCGGCAAGAAAGTGATCGACATCGGTTGCGGTGGCGGCATTCTCAGTGAATCGATGGCACGCAAGGGCGCCAATGTGACGGGCATCGATCTGGGCGAAAAAGCCCTGAAAGTGGCCGACCTGCACTCGCTGGAATCGGGCGTGGCAGTGCGCTACAAGCTGATTTCGGCCGAAGCCATGGCCGCCGAAGAAGCCGGCCAGTACGATGTGGTGACCTGCATGGAAATGCTGGAGCACGTACCCGATCCGGGCGCCATCGTGCGCGCCGCGGCCACGCTGGTGAAACCGGGCGGCCATGTGTTCTTCTCGACCCTGAACCGCAACCCGAAATCGTATCTGTTTGCGATTCTCGGTGCCGAATACTTGCTGCGCATGCTGCCCAAAGGTACACACGACTACGAGAAGTTCATCACCCCGTCCGAGCTGTCGCAGTACATCCGCAGCGCCGGTCTGGATGTGGCGGGCTTCAAGGGCATGGGCTACAACCCGCTGACCAAGTTCTACTCGCTCAACAACGATACCAGCGTCAACTATCTGGTCGCTGCCACCCGTCCGCTGTAAGAAAGACCTAGCCCATGAGCCACCCTGCTGCGCCGCGCGCCATACTGTTCGACCTCGATGGCACGCTGGCCGATACGGCGCCCGATCTGGCCGCCGCCGTCAACCTGCTGCGCACCGAGCGCGGACTGGAGCCAACTGCTTACCATGTACTGCGCCCGACCGCTTCGGCCGGTGCGCGCGGCATGATCGGTGCGGCCTTCGGCCTGACGCCGGAAGATGAAGGCTTTGCCGTGCTGCGTGACGGCTTCTTCGCCAACTATCAGGCTGCCATGGCCGTCAACAGCGGCCTGTTCGACGGTGTACAGGAACTGCTCGATGGCATCGAGGCGGCTGGACTGCGCTGGGGTGTGGTAACCAATAAATCGCAGCGCTTTACCGATCCGCTGCTGCCGCAGATCGGGCTGGGTCACGCCGGTTGCGCCATTTCGGGCGACACCACGGCGCATGCCAAGCCGCATCCGGAACCGCTGCTGGAAGCGGCACGCCGCCTCGGTGTGGCACCGGAACAGTGCTGGTATGTGGGCGACGATCTGCGCGATATTCAGGCGGGCAAGGCGGCAGGTATGCTGACCATCGCCGCTGGCTGGGGCTATGCTGGCGCCGAAGAGCCGCTGAGCTGGCAGGCTGATTATCTGCATACTCAACCGCTGCAACTGCTTGCCCTACTGCGCGATTGTCTACGCCAGCAGGCTGAACTGGCCGCTTAACTACCACTGCCAGTTTCAGCTGGCAGTAGTCCTATCCATTTCCTTGAATTGGGGATCCCCCTGCCCCCACCACTTTCTACCTGGCGGTAGGCACAACTGCGTCGCCAAATACGCGGGTCAAGCAGTTCCGACGACTCCCCTCTCCAATCAGCATAGCGACGATCCTGCAATTGCCCTTAATCCACTTGGATTACAACGCTACGCTAATTTCACGTTCTACCACGAGCTTACAAACCTTCTCGTTTTCAATTGCCTATATGCACTCTAGTTCGATACCGAACTAGCATATCCCTCCGCTGACTGCTGCATATTGCCCATCATTCAGGTTCAGATCTTTAAATATCGTCAAGAGTGACAAAGCGTGAATTTTTCAAAATGGCAATATGTTACGCTGAATGTCTGCGAAGTAATTAGAGCACTTGAAAGTTAGAGAGCCTTTTACACCGCTTGGTCACAATGCTGACACACTAGGCGCAGACTGCTTTCGGCCAAAAGCAGACAGATGTTAGATTTCAAGCCGGTAGGTTAAATTTAACTTTGGGATATGAAAGCGTAGTTTGAGGGTAACTGGATACTTATGACCACAAACGCAAAATTAGCAGTTCTGATTGACGCCGATAACGCTCAAGCGTCTATCGTAAAAGAGCTTCTTGAAGAGGTGTCTACTTATGGAACGGCTTCGGTAAAGCGGGCTTACGGTGACTGGACAACCACCAATCTAAAGGGCTGGAAAGACACACTGCATTTGATGGCGATTCAACCAATTCAGCAGTTCAACTACACTACCGGAAAGAATTCAACCGACTCTTCGCTCATTATCGATGCAATGGATTTGCTTCATGCGCAGCAACTTGATGGATTCTGCTTAGTGTCCTCGGATAGCGACTTTACGCGCTTGGCAACTCGTATTCGTGAAGCAGGTTTGGTCGTGTATGGCTTCGGTGAAAAGAAAACTCCTGCGGCATTTGTGGCTGCGTGTGACAAGTTCATCTATACCGAAATCCTAAGGCCAGCTGCAGCGGCGCAGCCAGCAAAGTCAGCAATGGACAAGGAAGCAACAAAGCCTTCTTCTATCAATCTGGGTGAAACTGAGGTTATCATTCGCAAGGCCATTACCGCATTTGCTCGAGATGATGGCTTCGCTGCTCTCGCTGGTGTTGGAGCGCTAATAATAAAAAATAGTCCCGCCTTCGACCCGCGTAATTACGGTTGCCAAAAACTGGGAGAGCTCATGCGCAAACTTTCATTTATTGAAGTGAAAGAAGTACACAGGGATGACTCTCCTATCGTCCATCTATACGTTCGCTTGAAATAGAGGAATCTTGTCCAAATACGGCCAAAAGCGGACCTAGGTAATCCCAATCGTTTTTTTAAGACCTCTTAACCAATAGCTTTTTCAGGCGTAAATGATAGCTTAACCTAGAGGGCGTATGCACGAGTCGCAGATAGAGCATGTTTTGGAGGAGCTTCGAGCTTTACAGCACCGTTTCAATGTACCGGCGGACTCTTCGATTCCTAGCCTTGATGGGTCGGACCGGGCCACATTTAAACGCTTGGTAATAGAGGCAAAGAGCGTAGTGAATGCCGGCTTAGGCGGATTAAATGATTTTGGCGTCCCGTTGCTTAAGATGCAGAACCTAAGCGGTTTCGGTGCATGGAATCCCCCTACGCCGGATGAGCTATTGGAGGCTATTGCCATTGTAGAAGGCGCGCTTAACCAAGTACGTCGAAAAAAATCTCAGCCAGTAAGAGTGCCTGGAGGAGTTCAAATTCTACTTTACGTTGACGCTCAACGAATCCTCGAAATGCGAGCCGTACAGTCACATCAATGGGATTTAAGGAAATTAGTTCGTTTGCTGGAGGAGGTAAATCTAGCTCACCAAAATCAAATGCATATGGCAACTGCCATGCTTGTGCGGGCAATAGCAGATCATGTGTCTCCCATCCTTGGATGCAAAAAATTTTCTGAGGTCGCCAATAATTACACTGCACCCCGTTCTTTCAGCGACCAGATGAAACTCCTAGACGGCTCCATGCGCAAGATCGCAGATATGCATCTACATCAGCAGATCCGGAAATCGGAAGTGCTTCCAGCAGCAGCACAGGTCGACTTCAAGGCTGCATTAGATGTCTTGCTTGCTGAGATCGTACGGGTACTTCGGTAAAGGATTTAGACGCCCCATTCTCGGCAAGGGAATAATGACTGAGAACGGCCATTAGCTGACGGTCGATCTTCGGCCAAAAACCGCCGGTGGCCGGCGTCTACAGAGATTCCTCCTTCCTATAACTGAACATACTATATTGTTAATTATCTATGCCACGCTAAAAATTATGAGCACAGTCACTGCGTATCATCAACTTGGCCGCTTTATCGTTCTCTTCCAGCATCTGGAGGAGTCTGTAAACAACCTACTTGAGCTGCTTGCGGATACCGAAGGCGAGACCGTTCGAATCCTGGTCCACGAACTCGAATATAGCAAACGCTTAAAAACCGTTGATGCCCTTTTCGCTCGCTTCATTGATCTTCGTAAGAATACTGACCCGCTCGCGAAAACTGAGTTTCACAAGCTGGTTGTTGAACTCGGAAAACTTGGTGAACGTCGGAATGAGCTTGTTCATTCCAAATACAACCCTTGGATTAACGTTCACGGCCGAGAAGGTCTTCTTCGCACCAATTCAAAATTACGGGGCAGTAGCGGGGAGCGTGAAATTAAGGAGGAGGAGCTCCAGCCTGAGGCGTTCGACTCCGATCTTCTTAAACTGAGCGCCACTGCAAAATCGCTTGAGGCGTTTCGTTGCAAAGTAATTGATTGGTTGTACCCAGATGCAACATAACTTTCTATTAATTTGGATGCGATGACGCGCAACAATTATGGACGCAGAAAAAGTTAGAATCTTTCTCGAGTCGCTTAGCGACGAGCAGACTGAACTTGGCAATCGAAAAGACCAAGAAGAATATGACCAACAATTCGCCGCTTTCGAAGGAGCTTACCTTAAAGGAAATTGTTATCTTTGTGGTGAGGATTTTGACCAAATGCGTACCGACTCTCCGTGCACGCATTGGCTTCTAAGGCGGACAAAATTTAAAAAAAAGGACTTTCCTAAAATTTATGAAAAATATGACTACCACAACATCGCTGCATTTCTGCGTTGGTGTGCAAATCAAGAGAAGCCACTTCGCAATATCAATGATTTGAAGGAAGAAAAAGCCGAACGGAAGATTATTAGCTACACGATTAAATGGAAAAATATTGAGTGGACATTTGACTGCTCTAGAAACGATCTAGCTGGTCATGGTAATGGGTTTTCATCCTATCCACATTATCACTTTCAAATGCGAATCGATGGCCGTGAATTTTTAAACTTCAATGACTTCCATGTTCCATTCTCAGACCGAGACCTTTTTATGTTTGCGGCGAGTGAGTTGCCGACAGTACGTGCGGGTTTCGGCCCGGGGGGGCTGGAATGCAGCAGGCTGTAGAACTTGATCCAGAGGTTGTCATCGATGACACGGAGCCAACGGAACGCTACGAGGATGCCACTTTTGATCTTTCGACCATAATAATTAGTGACGCCAAGCCCATTTCAGGGGAGATGCTGTTGGAAGTAATAAATGAGGCAAAAAAGACCAATCGCACATTTGCATCGGTCGCTAAAGAGCGGCTTATCGACAAAGCAAGTGTTAAAACGATCATCTCGCCATCTGAGTCCATACCTGATATAGCTTCACGGACGGAAAATAAGTCGCGCTAACCGGCTGCCTTAAACTCTAATGGCTACTGAGAACGTCCGCTTCGGGGCGTAAGCAGACAATAGACTAATCAAAGACAATCTTACTGTAGAGAAAATCGGCACGCCGCCTGCGGCGGCCAGCGCTCGCTCGCGCTCGCGCGAAATCGCCTACGGCGATTTCTAGTCGGGCGAATCGGAGAGGGTTGCGCTTGCAAGCGCAACCCGCCGCGCGGGCGGCGCGCTTGCGCGCCGAATTCCCCGCACGGCCCCGCGTCCCGCGGGTTCAATTCCCGCCAGTTGAAGCCTGCGGCCAAAATAAAAGGCCCGACGCATAGCGCCGGGCCTTTTATTTTGCATCCAGTGGTGGAGCCGGCGGGAATTGAACCCGCGTCCGCAAGCACTCCACAGACAGTTCTACATACTTAGCACTATCATTTAATTTAACCTGTACAGCACGGATGTGCACGTTATGGACAGGCGATTCACCTTAAATTTAGCGCTGCTTCAAGTGACCCGTTACAGCGCGATTCCCTGTAAATGACTCCATGACTTTTAACGGTCCGCCCCAGGGAAGAAGCGTTTAGGAGCTAACAGCCCTTAGGCTGCCAGTGCGTACGAGTTATCGTTTGCAGTTATTGATTTCTGGGTGTATTTACGAGGTAACCAGGCCTCGGTATGCCCTGTTCTGCTTTGCAACCCACGTCGAAACCAGGTCGGCCCCACAGACACCACCATTCTACTCCCTTTTCCGGCCGCCTGCACCCCCGTCAAACGCCCGTCATATTTGACCACTATCATGGCCACAGTTCTCACATAGAACCACCCATTAGCACCGCACGACGGTCGCTACTACCGGCGCCGGCGGTCGGGAAATATACCGGCACCAACACCTTTTCCTCTCATACGCACGCTGCGCGCACAGCCGTACTACCTGTGTCGCCACGCTTGAGGCACAATAGCGGCATACCATGAAAGGAAGTTCCATGATCTACGAAGTAGCCGAGCTGTACATCAAACCCGACGCGCACGATGCCTTCCAGGCTGCTGTGACCCAGGCCATCCCCGTCTTCAAAGCCGCCAAGGGCTGCATTTCCATGCGCCTCGACCGCGACATCGAAGTGCCCGACACCTACCATCTGGTAGTGGGCTGGGAAACACTGGATAACCACGTCGTCGATTTCCGTGGCAGCGAAGGCTTTGTAACGTGGCGCGGTCTGGTGGGCAGCTATTTTGCCCAGCCACCGAAAGTGGAACATTTCAATACCGTGGTCAACGGCTTCTAAGCCATTCGTATGTGCAATTCCTGACAGGAGGCACCACATCATGACCCGTACCATCCACCGCAATTTCTCCGAAGTGACGGACGCCGAAAGCGCCCGTAGCGCCCTGCTGGCCAGCGGTTTTCCCCAGTCCTGCATCCAACTGACCAAGCATAAGCCGCTGCCTGCCAGCGTGCCGACCAGCACGGTCGGCAACATCCTCGATGCGCTGACGCCGGGCGGCGCGGCGGCAGCGGCGGCGGCGCGCGAACGCAGCGGCGCCATGCTGACGCTGGATATCTACGATGAGGATGAGCGCGACAAGGCCGATGCCATCATGGCCGGCTTTGGCGCCCGCCACGCCTGATCAACCGGCAATGCTAGCGACACTGCCCGCAGTGCCGCTAGCGCCAGCCTGCTCGGCAGACAGGCGCGCCATCCATGCACCCGCATCGGCCACGGCCTGCGGCTTGGCGTAGAAATACCCCTGGAACACGTGACAACCGGCGTCACGCGCGGTGATCGCTTGTTCCAGCGTTTCTATGCCTTCCGCGACCACTTCCAGATCAAGTGCGGCTGCCAACTGGCAGATCGCACGTACCACGGCCACCGCATCAGGCGCAGGTAAGGGCTCGATCAGACCACGGTCGATTTTCACCGTGCTCAGCGGTAGCTGGCGCAACATGCTCAGCGACGAGAAGCCCGTACCGAAATCGTCCATCGCCACCTTGATGCCCAGTTCTTCCAGCACCGTCAGTTGCTGGCGCGTATCTTCCAGATTATCGACTGCCGCACTCTCGGTGATTTCCAGCGTCAGGCTTTCGGCCGGTATGCAAGTGTTTTCCAGCAGCTCTTTCACGCGCTGGGGGAAACCGGGATTGAGCAACTGTACCGGCGAGACATTCACCGCCACCGGCACACAGAAGCCCAGCTCACTACGCCAGCGGGCAATCTGGCAGCATGCCAGCTCCAGCAGACTGGAACCAAGTTCGCCGATCAAGCCGGTGCGTTCGGCCACGGCGATGAATTCCACCGGACTGACCTGCCCTACTTCGGGACGGTACCAGCGCGCCAGCGCTTCGAAGCCCAGCAGCTTGCCGCTGGCAGCATCGATCTTGGGCTGGTATTCAAGATAGAACTCGTGATTGCGTATGCCCTTGCGCAGCGCCTGTTCCGTCGCCAGCGTATCGCGCGACATCTGCACGAAGCGCTGTTCAGCCATGGCCAGCGACGTGCCGGGCGTGCGCTTGGCCTGGTACATGGCGGCGTTGGCCGCGCGCAGCAAGGCTTCGGCGCTGTCGGCATGGGTGGGGAATACGGCCATGCCCATCGATGCATCGATAAAGTATTCGCCACCGGGCACTTTGAGCGCCTGCATGCAGGCCGCGCGCAAGCGCTCGGCAATGCCGCGCACATCGCCACCGGATGGATCGATAATGGCAAACTCGTCACCGCCCAGCCGCATCAGCTCGCCCGTTTCGCCCAGCGCTTGCTGCAGCGCCGCAGCAAACGCCTTGAGCAACTGGTCGCCCGTCAGGTCACCCTGACTCTGGTTGAACAGCTTGAAGCGGTCGATATTCAGCACCACCAGCGTGCACTGCATGGATCCATCGTCCAGATAGCAGTACTCGCGCAGATGGCGCATCAGCACGCTGCGGTTGGGCAGGCCCGTCAGCTCGTCGTGGCTAGCCTGATGCAGCAGCGCGCGCGCACTGGCATTGCGTTCGCTGTCATCGGTAATCAGTATCTGCGTGGCTTGCTGGCCATCCCATTCCACCCGCCACGCTTCAAAGCGCAGTTCCAGCTTACGGCCGCCGGCCACTTCGCAGCGGTCTTCCCAGTGCGCCACGTCCTGCTGCCCCGTCTGCAACATCAGGTGGTGGCGCAGCAAGGTCTGCTCGCAGAACAAGCCGGCTGGCAGTTCGCGCAAGCTGGCATACGCGCCCTGCCCCAGCGGCACGCCGTACAGATTGCGCACGGCCGGATTGGCGTACAGGATGCGCGCGCTATCCGTCACCAGCACGCCCTGCACCGTATGCTCCGTCATCTGCTGAAAACGTACAGCCAGCCGCGCCGAATCACGGATCGCACCTTCCAGCGCTGCCAGCGCAAATATCACACCGATCGCGGTACGGATCAGCGTGGCCCATAGAATATTGGCGGCCAGCCCCTGTTCGGCATAGATGATCAGGAATAGCTGGTTAAAGCCCAGCAGAATCAGCAGGGGGCCGACCCAACGCTCCAGCCCGTTCTGGCGCCACAGCCAGCGCATGGACAATGCCCCCATACCACATAACACCAGCAGATACAGCATAGGCCAGTAGAACAGCTTGTGACCGGCGGGCGGCAACATCAGTGTCAGCGTGGCCAGCGCTGCCAGCGTGATGGCGGCCAGCGGCGACAGCCTACGCCCGGCCAGTCGCAGCACGCCGGATGCGAGGAACAGCATGCTGGGGATGGCGCCCTGCAGCGCCAGCAGCGTGGGCAGCAGCGTTAGTTGCGGCGGCAGCACCAGATGCAGCAGATAGCCTAGCGGCAGCAGCACGGCGCATAGCGTGGCCAGCCCCATATCGCGCGCAAAGGTCTGGCTGCGGTGACGGCGCCAGATCAGCAGCAGACAGGTGCCCATGATGCTGAACACGCCGGCATTGATCAGGTATAGGTAGTGGGTGGCGGTCATCTCAACGACACTTCGGTTCTACGCATGTCAACTGTTATGGTGCTGAAAAACCTGACGCAGATAGGCCAGGAAGGTTTCGTCTTTGCACAGAGTTTTGCCGGGCGAATCGGACAGCTTGGCCACCGAATGGCCGTTGCAGGCCACCAGCTTCATGACGCTGTTGAGCGGCTCCAGTCCCATATCGTTGGTCAGATGGGTGCCGATGCCGAAGCCGGTCATGATGCGGTCGGCAAAATGGAAGTACAGGTCAAAGGCCTTCTGCAGGTTCAGGCCATCGGAAAACACCAGCCGCTTGGTATGCGCATCGATGCGCAGGCGCGCATAGTGGGCCAGTGCTTTTTCGCCCCACACCACAGGATCGCCCGAATCGTGGCGCAGGCCGTCGAACAGCTTGGCGAAATACAGGTCGAAGTCGTTGAGGAAGGCGTCCATGCCCACCACGTCGGTCAGGGCCACGCCCAGATCGCCGCGGTATTCCTGCACCCAGGCTTCCAGCGAAGCTTTCTGAAAATCGCGCAGGCGCACGCCAAACGCCTGAAACGACTGCATGTATTCATGCGCCATGGTGCCTATAGGTACCAGCCCGAAGCGCATGGCCTGATACACATTCGAAGTGCCCTTGAAATACTCGGGCACCTGCCGGGCCAGACACTGCACTACTTCATCATGCCAGGCGCCAGAATAGCGCCGGCGCGTGCCAAAATCGGAAAATTCGAAAGGATGGCGGCGCGCCGGCTGCTGGCCGAAGGCCTTGAGCGCGGCGACTTTGGCCTGCAGGCGGGCGCGCCCTTCAGCCAGCGCTGCGCTGTGATCGAAACGGCGGAAATACAGCTCGTTGACGATGTACAGCACGTAGATTTCAAAGCCCATCACGTGCACCTGCGGTCCGCTCGCACGTATGGTCAGCGTGTCGCCGTCCGTGCCCACCGTGATGAAACGGCGTTGGAAGCGGAACACGGTGAGGAAGTCGACGAAATCGCTCTTGATGTAGCGCAGCGTGCGCAGGTAGCGCAATTCTTCGTCGCTAAAGCTCATGGCGCACAGATGATCGAGCTCGCGCTCGAGTTCCTCGCGCAATTCGCTGAGCGCATAGGCCGGCTGGTTACGGCAGACGAATTCGTATTCGGTATGGGAATTCGGATGGCCATGCAGCAGCGCCTGCCACATGGTGAATTTATACAGGTCTGTTTCCAGCAGACTGCGGACTACCGGCGCCGTCATGCGCTGGCCACCAGTTCGGCCTGAGCCTGTTCCGCTGTGAGTAAGCGCACACCGCGCGCCTGCATGGCTTGCAGGAAGTCCTGATAGGCGGCCTCGAAGCCCGCCACGGGGCTCATGCAATCGGTAATTAGCGCCAGCCGCGCCACCATGTCGGCACCGATGTGGGCGACGATGTGCTCCACCGTGGCCTTGACGCAGTGGCTGCCCGCTTCGCCTGCGACGTAGATCACGTCGGCCTGCGCCAGCCGCGCAATGAAGGCCGTGTTCAGCGCAGTCTCCGGATCGTCCGCATCGGGCACTTCCGCCATCACGGCCGAATAGTGCTCGGTCCACGGATTGCTGCCCTTGTTCAGTTTATGCACCACGCGCTGCTGCGCATCTTCCCACTGGGCGTAGGCCTGGCGCACATCTTCATGTACGTTATGGCCCCAACTACCGATTTCGCAATGCAGCGGCCACACCATCAGGCGATAGCGCCCGGTGGCTTCCAGTTGATCGAGGTAGTGCAGCACGCGCGGCAGTGCGACCGGCTGGCGCGGCTGGAATTCGCCGGCGCGCACGGCAGCCGCACTGATTTCCGTAAAAGGCGTGACGGCACTGCCATCGGCGCGCTGCCAGAACGTGGGGTGGGCAACGTCGTAGCGGTGGTGCGAGTCGAGCGTGATGCTGATCTCGCTCAGCGCATCACGGCCATAGTTGATCAGCCGGGCGAGGCGCAGCATGTCCTGATGAGCGCCGGCGACAGGCAGCGCGGGCGCGCGCACCTGAGCACTGACGGGATCGACGGGGCAGTACGCCGCCGGCAGATCACAAAAATCATTTTGCGGATCGATGATCAGCAAATGCAACTTCCTCGACATGGGGACTCCAGAACAAACACAGAAATGCGCAATGAACCTTGCGTAACCGCAATTATCAACGAAGACGGCGAAAATCGCAGAACAAACCGCACGCTCAAAACAAAAAAAACTCCCTGCGGCACGCAACCGCTAGGGAGTTGGACTCTGTTGTCTAGACAGCTTAGGCGGCAATCGCCTCGAGCTGGTTGCGGCTCTGGCTCAGCGCTGCTTCCACCGCCGCTTCGCCCATGGCCACGCCTTCGGCCACGATGAAGCTGACATCAGTCATGCCGAGGAAGCCCAGCACGGTGCGCAGATAGGTGGTGACGTGGTCATACGCAGCGGCAGGGCCGGCGCTGTAGACGCCGCCCGTGGCAACGAATACGATGACCTTCTTGCCGTGCACCAGACCTTCAGGGCCGTTGGCGCCGTATTTGAAGGTGCGGCCAGCGCGGGCCACATGATCGATCCACGCTTTCAGGCCGGACGGTACGGAGAAGTTGTACATCGGTGCGCCGATCACGATGGTATCGGCGGCCAGCAGTTCGTCCACCAGCGCATCGGAAGTCTTGATGGTGTGGGCCTGCTCGGCATTGCGCTGCTCGGCCGGGGTGAAGTAGGCGCCCAGCATCTGTTCAGTCAAGTGCGGCACGGGGTTGGCGGCCAGATCGCGCGTGACGACTTTGCCATCCGGATTGGCGGCCTGCCATTTGGCAAGGAATTCGCCGCCCAATTGGCGCGACAGGGAACCTTGTTGACGTACACTGCTATCGATGTGAAGTAAGTTTGCCATGTTCAATTCCTTTTCAAAGGGAGAGGGATTGCAGGCATGATAGTTCGAGATTATTATCGACGAAATAGGTTTAATTTAAATCGTATTCATCGATAAAATCGATAACAGAAAGTACACCATGCGCGATCCCGGCCTGCCCTCGCTAGACCAGCTCCGTGTTTTCATTGCCGTCATCGACCATGGCGGCTTTGCCCATGCGGCACGGGCCCTGCACCGCACCCAGTCCGTGATCAGCTACACCATCGCCAATCTGGAAGACCAGTTGAATATCGCCCTGCTCGACCGCAGCAAGCGCAAGCCCGTGCTGACGGAAGCGGGCAAGGCCCTGCTGGCCGATGCGCGCGCCGTCTCGCTCAAGGTGGACGGCATGCGCGCGCGCGCCAAAGCCCTGTCGGCCGGACTGGAAGCGGAAGTCTCACTGGTGGTCGACGTGATGTTCTCGACCTGCAAACTGGTGCGCATCCTGCACGCCTTTCAGAACGAGTTCCCCACCGTGGCGATGCGCCTGCGCACGGAGGCGCTGGGCGCGGTGACCCAGCTGGTGATGGAGCGCGAATGCCACATCGGCATCAGCGGCTGGATGCCCGGCGCACCGGACACGATCGAGCGGCAGAGCTGCGGCTTTGTCACCATGGTGCCGGTGGTCTCGCCCGAGCACCCGCTGGCCCAGATCAAGGGCAAGATACCCAACGATGTGCTGCGCGAGCATACCCAGCTGGTGCTGACTGATCGCAGCACGCTGACCAAGGGACAGGATTTCGGTGTGCGCGCACTACGCGACTGGCGGCTGGGTGACCTCAGTTCCAAGCATGCGCTGCTGCGCAGCGGCATAGGCTGGGGCAATATGCCCGTCGAATTCATTCAGTGGGATCTGGATAACGGCAAGCTGGTGCAGCTCGACGTCAGCGAAGGCAGTTCCTTCAGCTTCCCGCTGTACGTGATCCGCCGTGGCGACGAAGAGCCGGGACCGGCCACGCGCTGGCTGATGCAGCAATTCCTCGAACTGGAAGATGCGGCGCCTGATGCAGCGCAGGCCGAATGTGCAGCCGCACCCCAGCGCGCACCGGCACCGCTGACGCTGCGCCGGCGCTAAGCCGGCCCACACGCCGTACGGCGCCGAGCCGGAATCGGGCGCCGGCCGGCCGCACCGCAGCCAGCGCGCCCATGCCAGCGATTCAATCGCCGGCGCGCGGATTGAAGGCCAGATCGCGCGCCATGGCTTCATACACGGCGCGGCCTTTCTCGCTGGTGGCCGGCGGCAGCACCACTTCCAGCAGCAGATACAGGTCACCCGCCTCCTTGGCTGGCAGGCCACGTCCGCGCAGGCGCAGCTTGCGCCCCGTCTGCGAACCGGCCGGCACATTCACCGTCAGTTTTCCGGACGGCGTGTTCACTTCGATTTCGCCACCCAGCGCCAGCTCCCATGGCGTCACCGGCACGCTGGCATACACATCGCGCCCTTCGACGCGGTAGCGCGGATGGGGACGGAACTCGACTTCCAGATACAGATCGCCGGGGCCACCAGCACCGCCCTGCCCCTGGCCGGACAAGCGCAACTGCTGGCCCGCGCTGATACCCTTGGGGATATTCACCGTCAGCGTGCGTTCGCTACGGTAGCCATCGGCCTCCGTGACGTAGACGGTGATGTTGCGGCTGGCGCCCTGATAGCTGTCCATCACATCGATGGCGATGCTGGCATGGCTATCGTCGCCTTTGCGCGGCCGCGCCTGACGCCGCCGTCCACCGCCCAGGTTGGCAAACAGGTCGGCAAAGAAATCGCTATCCATGCCGCCAAAGCCTCCGCCACCGCCATGAGTACGGCCCCAGTCCGGCGGCGGGCGGAACTGCTGGCCTTCACGGTAGTGGTGGCCACGCCCCAGATCGTCGTAGGCGGCGCGTTTTTCCGCGTCGCCCAGCACGCCGTAGGCTTCGTTCAGCTCCTGGGTCTTTTGCTGGGCATTGGCCTCCTTGCTGACGTCCGGATGGTATTTCCGTACCAGCTTGCGGTAAGCCTTCTTGATTTCATCTTCGCTGGCCGTCTTGGCGACACCCAGCGTCTGGTAGTAATCCTTGTATTCCACTTATCGCGCTCCATTCTCAGGCTGTCGCCCCTCGCCATAGTCTAACCGCAAACACTGTCATACCACGCGCCCCCAGACGGCCCAACACTACAATCTTGCAACTATTTAAAACAGTTGAGTCAGAACACAAACCATGTGAAAATTAGTTGTAATTATTGAATTTCTAAAAAGTTACTTTTTGGGAGGAATAATGAACAACGTCACCAAACAGATCAGCCGCCTACTCACTAGCATTGCTTTCGTGGGCGCCGCCGGCAACGCCGTAGCGGACGTAGACCAGAACAATGCCTGGTCAAATCAGGGAGAAATTAACTCACAAGCGAGTTCGCTGAACTGGCAGCAATCTGTCGTAACGGGCAAAGCCGGCATATTAAGCAGCGTGGAGTTATGGGCTACCGAGGCACCCGGTACTTTCGAGTTCTATATTAACCGCGGCACGGGTTGGCAAGACGATGCTCATGACTTTTCGACGACGCTGAGCCCGGCCGCCAATAGCCTGATTTCCATCGACGTCAGTGCGGCAGCCTTAAATTTTGCTGTAGGTGACCATTTCGTCATCGGTATCAAGGGTATGGGGCCGAGCAACGATTGCTGCGGCTTGGGCATGACCACCGGGGACACCTATGCCCCGGGTACGCTCTATCTGGACGGCTGGGCCTATAGTAACGGCTATGACCTGGGCTTCCGCACCAATGTCAATGCCGTGCCCGAACCGGAAACCTATGCCATGCTGCTCGCAGGTCTGGGCCTGCTCGGCTACCTGCGCCGCCGCAAGCAGCAAGCCTGATACGCTAAAGGTGCGACGCTGAGCCGGCTGCCCCCTAAGCTAACGAAACCCGCTGCCCGCGCCCCGTTCTTCAGGGGCGCTCGCTTCTGCCGACAGCTTGGGCCAACTCGTCGAGCTCGCGCACTGAAGACATCATATTGCTCAAGTCCTTGAGCTGGGCGTACTCGCCCTTCTCCAGTACCTTGCAGCGCCCTTTGTACTGCTTATGCTCGCACACCTGCCAGCGGCCGCTCTGCACCACCACACTGGAAGTCCGGTCATTGAAACCGAGCTTGTCGAGATCGGGTTCAGATTCATGCAGCTTGATCGCCGGGCCGCCGAAGTTCGCCCGCGTGTATAAGGTAATTTCGCCGGCCTGCGCGTACAGGCTGGCACTCAGGGCGAACGCAGCGAACAGCGGCTTCCTCATCACGGCTCCCGGACGATTAACTGAGATGCATGATAACGCATCCCGCTCAGCGGATACGGCGCAGCGAGGAAATGCGGTTATTCATGTTGTCGAGGTATTCGTAACGGCCCGGTTCCAGCACGATGCAACGGCCACCGAAATCGGCATGCTCGCACAGCTCCCAGCGTCCTTCATTGACGATGATGGAACCTGCCTGATCATTGAAATCGTAATCGACCAGCGTACGCACTTCGTTACGGATGCCGAGGCGGGCGCCATTGAAGCCGGACTGGGAAAACAGTTCTATCGGTTCGCGGCCATTACCATGGCCGCGCTCGTCGTCGCGCTCCCAGCGACGGCCGTGGCGCTCGCCACGCTCATTGCGGTCATTGCGGTCATTGCGATCCCAGCGGTCGTTATGGTCGTTGCGCTCATTCCAGTCGCCGCGGCCGCCGATTTCGCGCACCGAAGAAATCATGTCGTTAAAGCCGGCCAGTACCGGATACTCGCCCCGTTCAACCACCATGCAGCGGCCACGGAAATCCGCATGCTCGCATAGCTGCCAGGTACCGGAACGCACGACCACGCTGGACGCGCGGTCGTTGAAATTATAGGGCACCAGATCGGGCGTTTCGCCACGCAGCGTGATGGCCGGTCCATTGAAATTGGCATGGGTATACAGCGTGATTTCACCGGCCTGGGCCATGGCGACGGGCAGCGCCAGCACGAAGGCGGCGCGGATAAAACGGAGCAGAGAGATTTTCATGATCGTGAGTATGAGCTAGGTGTCGACACACTGGCAAGTTGCCATGCAGCTCTAACGCGCGAGCCAGCGCGCAGGCTGACGGCCGGCCATGCTCAATTTGCAAGAATTTGTAAGACAAAGCCATGGCCCGCACGCTAGAATGGCCGCCACACAACTGCTATGCCGCCGCACCACCTTTGCCTATGCCGCACAAATTTACCTCGCACAATCTCCGTCACGAAATCGCCGCACTGTGGGCACTTTCCTGGCCCATGCTGATCGGCCAACTGGCCACCGTGGGCATGGGCGTGGCCGACGTGGCCATGACGGGCCACGCGAGTGCCGACGAACTGGCGGCGGTGGCGCTGGGCACCTCGATCTGGTCGATTATTCTGGTGACGGTGAGCGGCATCATGATGGCGATAAACAGCATCGTCGCGCACGATGTGGGCGGTGGCGAGCTGGGCAAGATTCCCCACGCTGTACGCCAGTCGCTGTGGAAGGCGGCCGGCATCGGTGTGCTGGCCATGCTGCTGGCCAATCTGGCCACGCTGCTGTTCGAGCACCTGCAGCTGACGCCCTATGTACATGGGCAGGCCGCCCTGTTCGTACACATCATCAGCTTCGGCCTGCCACCATTTGCCGCCTACCGCGCCCTGTATGGCTATAGCACCAGCATCAACCAGACCAAGCCGGTGATGGTGATCGCCCTGCTGGGGCTGGCCTTCAATGTGCTGAGCAACTGGCTGCTAATTTTCGGCAACTGGGGCCTGCCCGCCGTGGGCGGCGTAGGCTGCGCCATTTCCACGGCCCTGTGCATGTGGCTGATGCTGTTCGCCATGCTGGCGTGGATGCGCTTTGCGCCGGCCTACCGTGCTACCTACCCGTTCACTCACTGGGAAGGCCCGCACTGGCCGGAAATCCGCAATATGCTCAAGCTCGGTCTGCCCATAGGCATCACCTATTTTGCCGAAGTCAGTGCCTTCGGCTCCATCAGCCTGCTGGTCGCCCGCTTCGGCGCCGTGCAGATTTCGGCACACCAGATCGCCCTCAATTTCACATCGCTGGTGTTCATGGTGCCGCTCAGTTTCGGCATCGCGCTGATCACCCGCGTCGGCCATGCCGTGGGTGAAGGCAATCCGCAGCGGGCCCGCTTTGTGGCGTGGGTGGGCGTGTTCATGTCGCTGGCCTTCGGTGCCCTGTCGGCCCTGTTCATCGTGCTGGCGCGCACGCAGATTGCTGCCGCTTATACTTCCGACCTGGCCGTGCAGGCCCTGTGCGCTTCCCTGCTACTGCTGGCCGCGCTGTTCCAGCTGTCCGACGCCACCCAGGTGGCCACCTCGTGCGCCATCCGCGGCTACAAGGTAACGCGCCAGCCCATGCAGATCCAGCTAGTGGCTTTCTGGGGCTTTGCGCTGCCGCTCGGTTGCTGGCTGGGGCTGGCGCCGGAATGGCTGCCCTGGCGTCCGGCCCAGCCCATGGCGGCACAGGGCTTCTGGATCGCGCTGGTGATCGGCCTGACGGTAGCCGCTCTGCTGCTGAGCTGGGCACTGCACCGGCTGTCGCTGCAGCGTGCGCAGGGCCAGCCGCACTAGCCACATACGGGGCGAAATCCGCATACCGGACGCCGAAGGAAAAACGGTTTTCGCCCGTAGATTCAGAACATTGCCATCTCGCCATGACAGGCCCGCTCTGGTATCGTCTCGGATTCCGTCAACCTGAGACTATTCCCCGCCATGCGCTTCATACTCTGCTTTCTGGCCCTCCTGACCGGAGCCCAGGCCTCTGCTGAAAAACTCACGCTAGACCGACTGCATTCCGACCCTTCGCTGAGCGGCCCCGGTGTGCGCAGCCTGAAAGTGTCGCCCGATGGCGCGCGCGTGACTTTCCTGCGCGGCCGCGAAGACAACCAGTTCCAGCTCGACCTGTGGGAATTCAATCTCAAGGACAAGTCCACCCACCGTCTGGTCGACTCCAAGATACTGGTGCCGGACGAGAACCTGTCGGCCGCCGAAAAAGCCCGCCGCGAGCGCGAGCGCACGGCCAGTCTGAAAGGCATCCTCAGCTATAGCTGGTCGCCTGACGGCAAGCAGTTGCTGGTGCCGATAGCCGGCAACCTGTACCTGATCGATGCCAGCAAGCCCGATGCAGCGCGCATGGTCGCCAGCGGCAATGTGCTCGATCCGAAAATTTCGCCGAAAGGTCGCTACGTTTCCTTCGTGCGCGACCAGAATCTGTACGTGATCGATCTGAGCACGGGCAAGGAAAAGCAACTCACCAGCGATGGCAAGGACACCGTGCATAACGGCGAAGCCGAATTCGTGGCACAAGAAGAAATGGGCCAGACCAGCGGCTACTACTGGGCCCCGGACGATAGCGCGATTGCCTACAAGCGCTACGACGAAGCACCAGTACCGGTAGCGCGCCGTTTCGAAATCTTTGCCGACCGCACCGACGTGGTCGAGCAGCGCTATCCTGCCGCCGGTGATCCGAATGCGCTGGTCAGCCTGCACATCGTTTCGCCGGTGACGGGCGAAATCCGCAACGTTGATCTGGGCAGCAATCCCGACATCTATCTGGTACGTGCCGACTGGAGCGGCAACGCCAAGGCCCTGCTGTTCCAGCGCCAGAGCCGCGACCAGAAGAAGCTCGAACTGATCGCCGTCGATGCAGCCACGCTGGCGCAGCGCGTGCTGGTGACCGAAACTTCGCCGACCTGGGTCAGCATCTTTGACGACCTGCGCTTCCTGTCCGGCGACCGCTTCATCTGGTCGTCCGAGCGCACCGGACGCAAGCACCTGTATTTGTACGACATGAGCGGCAAACTGCAGCACGCCATTTCGAGCGGCGAATGGGGCATAGACCGCGTACTCGCCGTCGATGAAAAGAGCGGCCGCGTGTTCGTGCAGTCCAACCGCGACGCCGTAGTGGACAGCCAGACCTATGCGCTGAAACTCGATGGCAGCAGCGCCAACAAGCCAGCCCGCGTGACGCAGGGCGATGGCTGGCACGATGCGTCCTTTGCGCGCAATGGCGAAGTGTTCGTCGATACCTATTCGAATCCGGACCTGCCGCCACAAGTGAGCATCCGCCGTCCGGATGGCAGCATGGTGAGCTGGCTGGAACGCAATGAACTCAATGCCAGCCACCCTTACGGCAAATACCTCGATGCCCACCTGAAAACCGAATACGGCACACTGAAATCGAAAGACGGCCAGACCCTGTACTACTCGATGATCAAGCCTGACGGCTTTAGCGTGATGAAAAAGTATCCGGTCTACCTGTCCACCTACGGCGGCCCGCACTCGCAGCACGTGGCACGCCGCTGGGGCAATCTGTTCGACCAGTACATGGCGCAGCAGGGCTTCATCGTCTGGCGTCTGGACAACCGTGGTTCGTCGCGCCGTGAACGCGCTTTCACCGATGCCAACTACCACGATCTGGGCAAAGTGGAAGTGGAAGACCAGCTCACCGGTATCGAATGGCTGGGCCTGCAGAGCTATGTAGATGCCAAGCGCATCGGCGTGTTCGGCTGGAGCTACGGCGGCTTCATGACGCTGCGCCTGCTGGCGCAGGCTTCGGACAAGATCGCCATGGGCGTTTCCGTTGCGCCAGTGACGGACTGGGCACTGTACGACACCCATTACACGGAACAGTTCATGGGTACGCCTAAAGAAAATCCAGAAGGCTATGTCACGGCCGGCGTGTACTCCCACCTCGACGGTTTGAAGTCGCCGCTGCTGCTGATCCACGGCATGGCCGATGACAATGTGCTATTCACCAACACCACGCGCATGATCGATGCGCTGGTCAAGCGCAATGTGCACTTCGAGCTGATGACCTATCCGGGCGCCAAGCACGGCATCTCCGGTCGCGGCCCGCAGCGCCATGTGTACGGCTACATCGAAGCCTTCTTCAAGAAGAATCTGAAGCCTGAAACCAACTAACTACCGGACGTCACGCCGGTAGTTCCAGCAACAGCCGCAGGCAGCCATGCCTGCGGCTGTTGCTTTATGGGGGCCCGCAATTAATTGCGATTGCCCTTGGCGATATCCTTCACGGCTTCCTTGGCATCGCCCAGCCCTTTTTGCAATTTACCTGCAGCCTGCTGGCTCAGTCCTTTGGCCTGCTGTTCGCTACTGCCCACCAGCTTGCCCACTTCCTGCTGGACCTTGCCACGCACTTCGCGCGCCTTGCCTTTTACCTGATCTTTGTTCATGGTCAACTCCTCTATCAACAATGAAACGATGGTACACACAGCGTTGCGCTATGTGCATATGCGTCAATATAGGCAGTCGCAACCTTGTACTCCGTGCGCCAGCACACGCTGCGGGGATACACTGTCGATGCGGCATCGCAGCAGTCACACGCAGGCGATAATCGACTCGGCAGAAAAGATACGCTGACGTAACAAATTTGTTTCTTTCCCCACGGGAATCGCTATATAGTTAGCAAACAGCAACGCGCCCTTTCAACAGGAGAAACCAACATGAAGCTTGATGCACTGTTCCAGAATCCCACTGCGTTGCCCACCGCGCCCAAGGTGGTTGAAGAGCTGATCAGCAGTTTCGACAAAGCCAGCGTTTCGACGGAAGAAATCGCCAAGAAGCTGTCCACTGATCCTGTGTTGAGCGCGAAATTACTGCGTCTGGCCAACTCCGCTTACTACCATGTGTCGCGCAGCATCGGTACGGTGGAAGATGCGGTACTCATGCTGGGCTTTGTCACCGTCCGCACGCTGGTTATCAGCTCGGGACTGGTCAGCGGCTTCAAGACCGTGCCGGGGCTGGACCTCAAACAATTCTGGCGCTACAGCCTGAACGCGGCCGTATCGGCCAAATGGATCGCCAAGAAAACCAAGGAAAATACCGACCTCGCCTTCACCATCGGCATGATGCATGGCATCGGCCAGTTGGTCATCCACTCGGCCATGGCCGAGCAGGCCATGGCACTGGACAAGATTGCCGGTCCGCTCGATGCGCGCCGCCTCGATGCGGAACAGGCTTCGTTTGGCTACACTTTCGCCGACGTGGGAGCCGAACTGGCCCGTCGCTGGAAATTCCCGCCCACCTTTGCCGAGACCATCGCCGCCTTCCCCGAACCGCATCACAACGGCGAGCTGAACCGACTGGCCGCCGTGGTCGCGCTGGCAGCCTGGCGCGCCCGCGTCGAGCAGGCCCAGCTTAACGCAGAAGAAATCGCTGCCTGCTACCCGACCGATCTGGCCGAGGAACTGGGACTGGATGATGATGCGCTGATAGACGAAATGCCATCGCCGGATGAATTATCGGCGGGTCTGGAAGAACTGGTGAAATAAAAACGCCGCAAAACAGCCGAAAACAGTAATTAAGTAACAACAAAAACCGTCCGAATCACCATCGGACGGTTTTTTTTCACTTTTTTTCAAAAATATTTGAAAAAGACCCTAAAGTTCCCGTCCACCCCGACGTTAATCAGGACATGCGGTAATCCGCCTAACCAGCCAGGGTGCGAATATGACCTCCAGCGAAGTCCTCTCGATGTACGAAAATATTGCCGGTATGACCAATCACATGGCCGCTGCCGCACGCATGGGTGACTGGGATGGCCTGAGCAAGCTGGAAAACCGCTGCGCCGCCGAAAGCCGCGCCATCAGCACCGGCGTTCCTGCCCTGAGCGGTGCCCAGCGCCTGCGCAAGATCGACCTGCTGAAACAGATCCTGGCCAACGATCGCGCCATCCGCGACGTGACCGAACCCTGGATGAACACCATTCCCGGCATGGCTGCCTGATCCGGCACCTGCCCAATAAAAAAGCGCCTTACTTCGGTTAGGCGCTTTTTTTTCGTCCGGCCATGGCGCCGGACTCCGCTCCCAGCACCTGCAGCTTACTGCTGCATCAGCGATTCCGGCGTCACTTCTTCCAGAGGCGGCGCTTCCTCATGCTTCACTTCCGGCTCGGACCCTTTCTTCTTGCGCAATAGTTGTCCGATTTTCAATGGTGGCGCGCCCCGCTTCTTGCGCCAGAACAGCCAGCCGGCCAGACCAAGCACCAGCGCCGCCACGCCAGCAGCGGCCGCAATCAGCGGCAGATTGCTACTGCTGGGAGCTGGTTCCGGCGGTTTCTCTTTCTTGTATTTCAACTTAGGCAGGACTTTTACTTTTTTCATGGGAACGGAAGCCGCCTCGCTCGCTGCCGAGGCCGCTCCCGAGGCTTCGGCCGAGGCCGACGCCGACGCCGTTTCGCTGGCTTCGGCCAGCGCTGCAGCAGCCCGCGCTTTGGCCAGTTCGCCCTGCACGCCGGGCGGTGGCACCCAACGTTCGCCGCTGGCCGCTTCGCCGCCGGCAGCCGGTTCCGATGCATGGGCAGCAGCACTGCTCGCCAGTTTTGCCGGTGCCGAGGCGGCCATGCTAGCCGATGCCGAGGCGCTGGCCGTGGCGGATGCCGCAGCCAGCTTGCTGCTAGCGGCTGCCGCTGGCGCGGGCGCCGAGGCACTGGCTTTGGCCGCAGGCGCTGCGCCCAGCGCCCCCTGCAGCACTTTCAGCTTGCCTTCCAGCTCAGTCAGTTTGCTATTCAATTCCTGGCTATGGGCGTCGAATGCCGCGCACTCCTTGGCCGCTGCTGCCGGCGCTGGCGCAGCAGCACAGGCGGCCGGTGGCTGAGCGCGCTTGACGCCTTTCGGCAGTGGCAGATGCGGCATGGGCAGCAGCGCTTGCGCCACGGGCACCGGTAGCGCACCGTCGGCTGCTGCCTCGCCGGAACTGGCTGCCCGGGCAGGCGCAGGCTTGGCAGGCGCTGCCGGACGACGCACCGGTGCGGCAGCAGCGCTGGCGCGCAAGCCTCCGGGTGTGCCCACTTCAGACTCATGCAGTGACGGCATCGGTGCCGCACGCGAGCGGGCTGGCGCGGGCTCCGCATGGCTAAGCGGGACAGCAGGGGCAGCAGCCACGGCTGGCAACGGTGCCGGCGCAGGACTGCCCACGGCCGCTGCCGACACCGCACTGGCGCGCATCGATGGATTCGGATCGGCCTGCAGCCAGACGGTGGCGGCACGCACTTCCTGCCGTCCGCCGCCACTCAGTTCGAGAAACAGGTGCAGATAATCAGCTTCGATAGGCCGTGAGGTACTCACGCGCAGATACTGGCGGCCTTCGCGCCGCACTATCGTCATATGCAGGCCACTCAGCGCCGGATTCATGCTGATGTTGGCGCCCCGGTAGACGTTTTCCTGCGCCAGCCGGACCTGCAAACTGGCCGCCTCGTCGGGCGCTACCTGCACCAGTTCGATATCGGCCGAGAGTGGCTGGCCGATGTAGGAGCGCACCGCAATATCGCCCAGCTCGGCCGCAGGCGCAGCCGTCGCCAGCAGCAAGCTGCCGGCGATAGTGGTGATGGAAGTCAGTAGTGGTGAACGCTGCATGTCGGGTGCGGCTGGACGCAAATGCTAAAAGTGTATCAGCTATAACGGCAATTTTTCCCCGTTTTGTAGCCCTCGGTTAATTTTTCCCGGCTAGGCTACACTATGCACAGATGATCAAATGGACAAGCTTGCCCACCTTGTAAAGGATGCCCCATGGATACCCGTACCGAACACGACAGCTTTGGCCCGATCGAAGTAGCGGCAGCGCAGCTGTGGGGCGCCCAGACCCAGCGCTCGCTCGAACATTTCCGTATTTCCAGCGAACGCATGGCACCGCAACTGATCCATGCGCTGGCCAGCGTCAAGCGCGCCGCGGCCAGCGTCAACCGTGATCTGGGCCTGCTGGCGGCCGACAAGGCGCAAGCCATCGTGCAGGCCGCCGATGAAGTGCTGGCCGGCCAGCATCCCGACGCATTCCCGCTGGCCGTGTGGCAGACCGGTTCCGGCACCCAGACCAATATGAATATGAACGAAGTGCTGGCCAACCGCGCTTCCGAACTGCTGGGCGGCAGCCGCGGCGCGGGCCGTTTGCTGCACCCCAACGATGACATCAATCTGGGCCAGTCCTCCAACGACATCTTCCCCACCGCCATGCACGTGGCCGCCGCCGTGGCATTGGAAACGCAGGTGCTGCCCGCCCTGCAGCAGCTACGCGCCACGCTTGCCGCCAAGGCGCACGCTTTTGCCGACATCGTCAAGATAGGCCGCACCCATTTGCAGGATGCCACCCCGCTCACGCTGGGGCAGGAGTTTTCCGGCTATGTTGCCCAGCTAGACTTTGCCGCACAGGCCATCCGCCAGACCGTGCCGGGCCTGCTGCAACTGGCGGCGGGCGGTACCGCCGTAGGCACGGGCCTGAATGCCCATGCGGAATTTGCCGAGCGCATCGCCGCCCAGTTGGCCGGCACGCTGGGCCTGCCTTTCGTTTCGGCCGACAACAAGTTCGCGGCACTGGCCGGTCATGATGCACTGGTGCACGCTCATGGCGCGCTGAAAACGCTCGCTACGGCGTTGATAAAGATCGCCAACGATGTGCGCTGGATGGCGTCCGGCCCCCGTTCCGGCCTCGGTGAACTCAGCATTCCCGAAAACGAACCGGGCAGCTCCATCATGCCGGGCAAGGTCAACCCGACCCAGTGCGAGGCGCTCACCATGCTGTGCTGTCAGGTCATGGGCAACGATGTGGCCATCACCATGGGGGGCGCATCGGGCAATTTCGAATTAAATGTCTACAAGCCGCTGATCGCCCACAACTTCCTGCAGAGCGCGCGCTTACTGGCCGACGGCATGCACAGCTTTGAACACCATTGCGCCGCTGGCATCGCACCGCAGCACGAGCGCATCACCGAACTGATGGAGCGCTCGCTGATGCTGGTGACAGCCCTCACGCCCCATATCGGCTACGACAAGGCGGCCGCGATCGCCAAAAAAGCTCAACACGAAGGTAGCACGCTGCAGCAGGCTGCGCTGGCACTGGGCTATGTGACGCAGGAAGAATTTGCCCGCTGGATCGATCCGCTCGCCATGACGCGCCCCGGCGCGCATGGCTAGCAATGGAATGCTAGAAACCCTGCACGTAGCGCAGCCCCAGCAAATATTCCGGTGCGGCGGCCGCATCATGACCCGGATGCACGCGCCACATGATGGCGGCACTTAACCTGCCCTGACGGGCCATGCCGCTTGGGCGCAAGGTGTAGCGCAGTTCCACATCATGCTCGGTGGCCGTGGGGCGCAGATTGAGCATGGCCGTGCCATAGGGCAGCGCTCCCGGTTCCCCTGTGAGCGCCACATTGCCGCTGCCGGCCAGCGTGCCACTACGCACACGCGCCGGTACGGACAAGGTGAGCGCCAGGCTGTCGCCCGATGACAGCCACTCGCGCCGCGCCCACGACAGGCTGTATGCCAGCGTACGTACCGAGGAGACTTGCGCCAGCAGGCTATCGGGCGCGCCCAGTCCTTCCGTGCGGGCGGCCGAAACCATGGCAGTGACCGCGCTGTGCGGCGTCAGCGCATAGCCTAGCGTGGCGGCAGTAAAGCTGGTGCTGGGGCGGGTATACATGGCTAGCGCCGGGCTCTGCTGAGGACCAGTAACGCTGGCCGCTTCGCGCAGCACGCCGATGCTGACGATACCGACGGCGGCACCGAGCTTGCGCTCGAATTCGGCGCTGGTAAGAAAGCGCTGCCCCGGTGCATTCAGCGTAGGGCCAAGCGGATCGAGCGGATCGAGCGGCACCAATGGCGCCGGCAAGCTGCCCAACTGTAGCCGCGCAGTGCTAGCGCCCAGCACGCTGTCGCTGACACTCTGTCCAACTGCTACAGCAGGCAGTATCACCAGCGGCAGACCGCCAGTGATCAGGCAAACAATTGCGTGACGCATCATGCACCTCCTTGCGGCCGGATCCGCCTACGCAGCACCGGCTTGAGCCTTCTCTGATTACAGCATACACAATGCTTTTCTGGACAGCAACCTCAAGCTTATAGAGTACACTGCCACCCATGCGCCAATCCGGCGAGCGGGATGCCTTGCGTTCCCATCATAGCAACAGAGGACAATATGCAGAAAGTCAGTTTTGAATTGAGTGGTGAATTTGTTGAATTGAATCAGTTATTGAAATTGGTAGGCCTGTGCGACAGCGGTGGCGCCGGCAAAATGCTGGTCGCTGGTGGCAGCGTCAAGGTCGATGGCAAGCAGGAACTGCGCAAAACCGCCAAGATCCGCGCGGGCCAGTATGTGACCATCGGTGACGTGCGTATCGATGTGCAAGGCAATTAATACTCATTGCATCAGAGAAATAGTACGATACACTATAGCTAGCGGCAAAATTTGCGGCCACACAAACGTGCGGCCATTTTGTGCACTATAGTGGAATTGTCGACTCGGCAGTTCCGTCACCATTTTGTTAATCAGGGGTGCGTCATGGACGATCCGGAAGTGAAACTGCAAACGCAGGAACGCTTGCTGGAAGATTTGCGGCAAGTGATAGAGAACGCCGAGGATTTGCTCAACAATACCAACGCCTTTCACAGCCAGCTATACCAGATTGCCCGCACCCGGCTGGCGCAGGCCTTACACTACGCCACGGAAGAACTGGCGCGCTTCGAAGATATCCAGGTCGAGCGCATGATAGAGCTGACCCGTGCCGCCAACTTGCTGCACCAGGACCTGAGCGGCGAAGCGCGCCTGCTGCGCGCTTTCAATCGCCATTAAGCCCCCTGCCCCGGCTGACTAGCACAACCGCCGTCCCAGCCAAGCATCGAGCGAAATCCGCCCCGGTCCGTAGACCGCCAGCGCCAGCAGCATCACGCCCCAGTAGAAATGGTCATTGATGGCGGCAGGGCATTCGAAGCTGAACAGCTGCGGATAGGACAGCACCGCCATGCAATTCACCAGCAGCAGCGCCAGTGCCGCAGGACGCGACAGCAGCCCCGCAAACAACAGTAGCGGCAGCACCAGCTCCCCGGCCGCGCCCAGATAAGCTGCCAGTTCCGGCGCCAGCAGCGGCACATGGTATTCCTCGCGGAACAGCGCCAGCGTGGCGCTCCAGTCCGCAATCTTGACCATGCCCGCCTTAAAAAACTGCCAACCTACATACAGGCGCAGGAATAGCCCCAGTGCTGCGCCACCCCAGTACACCACTTGCTCGTCCAACGCCAGACTACGCTGGTACAGTGCCGTGAAAACCCGCATGATTTCCTCCCAAATTAGCTTGGTCGGAACTAGCGCACTATCCTGACAAAAATTTCGCAGGCCAGCCATTGCTGCAACTGGCCGGCAAAATCAAACGCTGCATCCAACTCGAAAGCCGCATCCAGTGCATCGCCCAGCGTGGCGCCGGCGGCCAGCACTGTCAGGGCTGCGTGGCTGGCCGGGCTGAGTGCGAGCAAACGTGCGCGCCATTGCGGCCGGCACACCAGACCGAATTCATTGCCATGCACAGGCGCATACGGCGCCACCGCACTATCTGGCTGATGAGCACACCATGCATCAAGTACCGTCCATGCGGGCGCCAGCAGCGTACAACTGGACGCCAGTTGCAGATGCAACTGCTCGAGCTGGTCCGGTGGCACAGCTGCCAATTCAGCCGCATCAAGCACCGGCGCTGCCGTCGCATAATGGGCGCGGTGCATGGCCCATTCGAGCTCCGCCATAGCGGGCAGATAGGGTAGCTCGGCCACAGGCGGGAAGCTGTGCAGAAACGCGGCAAAGCGTGCACCGAAACAGTTCAGATCGGGATTGTCGGACGGATGGACATGGCCATAGGCGCGCGTCAGGCCCTCGAAAAATTCTTCGCCTACCAACTGGCGTATCACCGGATAGGCCGAGGCCAGTATCTTGTGCCAGCCCACGGTGAGGTTGCCGCGATACAGGGCAAAGCGGTGTTGATTCTGCTCGCCCTTGAATAACGCCAGCGCGGCCGGCGTTTGCAGCGGATCGAACAGGGCGGCCGTGAAAGCCTGCTGGCTGGCGGCCAGCGCCGGCACTTCCTGCGTAGCACGGGCCGGCTGCAGCGCTGGCGCCAGCAGCAGCGGCGCAGCGTACCGGGTCTGCAACACATCCGCCTTGGCGGCATCGGCCAGCAGCACTTCCAGCGGTGGCACATCGGTATCCCACTCGATCAGCGTGGGCACGGCGCCGAAGCGCTGCAAGGCATGCTGGTAAAGCTGCCAGACTTCTGCGCTGACGGGCGCGCCGTGGTGATCGATCACGGCCTGCGGCGTCACCAGATGGCCGGCCAGATGGATTTCGCCCACCGTGCCGGGCCGTATGGCGGCCATGGCAGCGAGCGCATCCTCGCCGTGATTGCATTGATTGACGTACAGATTATTCACGTCCAGCAGCAGCGCACAGCCTGTGCGCGCCACGAGTTCCGCCAGAAACTCGGCTTCGCTCATCGCGTCATGCCGGTAGCGCAAATAGGTGGAAACATTTTCCAGCAGAATCTGGCGCTTGAGCACATCCTGCACTTGCTGCACGCGCGCACTGAGCAGGTCGAGCGCAGCGTGATCTAGCGTCACGGGCAGCAAATCATTGAGCTGCCGGTCGGCAACGGCGCTCCAGCACAGATGCTCAGAAACCAGCGCCGGCTGCACGCGCTCGACCAGCGCCCGCACCCGTTCCAGATGTTGCGCAGAGAAGCCGCGTGCCGAACCCAGACCCAGCCCCACTCCATGCAGGCTGACGGGGTAATCATGGCGCAGCTGTTCCAGCACATGGCTATCCCAGCCGCCCTGATCCAGATAGTTTTCCGTGTGAACTTCCAGCCAGCCCACCTTGGGCCGCTGTTCCAGAAACTGCCGGTAGTGTGGCGTTCTGAGCCCGACGCCCACACCGGCGACGGGCGCTGCACTCCCATTCAACGACATCGCGCTGCGCCCGAAATATGCTTACTTGGCCGGTGCCATGGTGGTCTTGCCACCGGATTTTTCGCAAGTGCCTTTGGGAACATACTTCCATTCGGTCGGGGCATTGTCGGTCTTGGCCTGGCCAGCGCAGGAATGGGCAGCGGTAGCGCAGTCATTGGCGCCCGCTTTGGCCACGCCGTAGCACTTTTCTTTTTCATCGGCAGCAGCGGCCTGGGTCATGGAAGCAGCGCAGACGGTGGCCAGAGCGGCGGCGATCAGGGCTTGACGTTTATTCATGGTAAATCTCCTCGATATTAAAAGTGGCGTTGTGCTGCACAAGCGTGTGCAACTGTACAGTAGTCGCAGCGCACGGGCGTGACCTTACACACTTTTTTCAGATTTTTTTTCGGGAGTAATCAGCCGACCAGTCTGGCCAGAGCAGCGGGCACGGATGCGCGCACGCACACCGGCGCGGCCAGCCCGTGGTAGGCGGGGCCGCAACGGCGGAGACGACGGCGCTCAGGCCGTGGTATTGATGGTGTTGCCGAGGTGCGAAGGCAGATTCGGTGCCGATGGCACTGGCGGTATCGCTTCGATCAGCGCGCTGGCGCTAGATGCCTGAATATCCTGCGCTTTTTTCAACACGGCCACGCCTACGGCCTGCTTGGTGCCGGTGTCAGCAATCGTGCTGGCAGTCTGGGCAATGCCTGAGATGTCCATGAAATCCTCCATTAAGGGGTATCACTTCTATTACGGACAGTGCGCGGCAAACTTTAGGCAGTTAGCCGAATTTTTATTTCGATTCTTTGTAGTAATTCCGTACCCAGTCGAGCACTGTGGCGCGCTGGTTCAGGTCCAGCCAGACCAGATGAGGCGGCAGTCCGGCCGGCGCTGCTTGATCAGAAGCAACGGCATAAATATACGGATCATGTGGATACAGCGGTGGCTTGCCGACCTCGGGACGGTAGACTTCCAGCTTGGGTATCGGATCGGATTTAAAGCCTTCCAGCAAGGTCAGGTCGGCCGGCGACATGCGCGCCAGTTGCTGCTCCAGCGTAGGCTCGGGCGCCCCGCGCAACTCCTGCACGATGGACACGCGATAGGGCGAGGCCACCATCACTTCTGCGGCACCGGCCATGCGCAGGCGGGCACTATCCTTGCGGGGCGGCTCGAGTTCGAGGTCATGGTGGCTGTGCTTGATCATATTGATGCGCACACCCTCTGCCGCCAGACTGGCGATCAGAAATTCCAGCAAGGTGGTCTTGCCGCTGCCAGAGGTACCGGTCACTACCAGCACAGGGGAAAGCTGGCCGCCAACGTGCTTCAGCATATTGCTACTCCGCGAAATCAGGTTGCCGCCATTATACGCAGAGCAAGCATTACGCGGCTTTAGGCACTTATTCGTCGAGCGGCTTGAACGGCTCGTTGCGCTGCTGGCTGCCGCCAAGCAGCAGCATGCCTATGCCTATCCACAGTGCCGCGTAAGAGGTGCCGGCGTTGCGACCAGTGTGCTCCTCGGCGGCATGGGCACGCGGCATCATGAAAGCGGCTGCGATCAGCAGGGGCATCAGTTTCAAGTGTTTCATCATAAATCCGTGCGAGAAGATCAATGATGTAAAAATATCACTGCCGCGTGACGCCTTGATGACAGACCTAGTACGGTACGCGGTAGCGGTAGCCGCGGAAACTGAAAACGGCTTCGCGCGGCTGCAGTTTTTCCAGCACCAGCCCGGGCGCCACTTCCTCGCCTTCGTGGCGCAGTACCTTGTCGATCAGCAGCAGCCGGTCGGCCGGATTCGGCGAATAGATATAGCCGCCCACGGCGACGGCAGGAATGGCGCGCTGGATAGGCTCGGGCAGTTCGCGCAGATTAAGCACCGGCTCCTCATTGGCGCGCACCGCCGCAGCCGGCTTCGCTGCCGCCACGGGTGGCGGCATAGCCGCGCTGCTAGCCGCACCGGCTGACGCTAAAGTGGCCGCCGCCGATGCCGCACTTGCTGCGTTGTCGCTGGTGCGTGCTACCGCACCGCCGTGCGCTACCGGCACCGGCAAGGGTTGCGGCATGGCCGCAGGCGGCGCGCTCCCCCTCAGCGTGAGTTCCTGCTTGAGTTCGGGCGGGGCGCCCGTCACTGCGGGGCGCGGGGTCGACGGCGGCGCAGCGGTCAGCACGGCCGGCGTCGAGCCGGGAGCAGGACGCAACAACAGCACCAGCAACGCCACGATCACCACGGCCATCAGCAAGGCGGCCAGCACCAACGGGCGGCGCCACCATGGCAGCGCTGCCGCCAGCGAGGGCGCCTGCATGCTCGCACCATGCAGCGTAGGCGCACTGCCCAGCTGCCTTTCCGCCTGCGCCTTCTTCAGCGCTTCCAGTATGTAGGACATCTATTTCCCCTCCGCTGCCAGCAAGCGCGGCTCGCGCACCCCACCCTGCTGATACAGGCGGATAAAAGTTTTCGGACCAGCCACGCCATCGGCCTTGAGCTTCTGCTCGTTCTGGAATTCGGTCAGACGGGTGCGCAGCGCGGCATTCAGCGGCTGCCCCTCGGCCGGCTTTTTCAAGCCGTAGATCTGTGCCAGCCGGCGCGCCAGCCAGTCCACATCGGGGCCTTTATCGCCCGCCGAGACTTCATCGCGCCAGCTGCGCGGTGCGCGCCAGTAGGTACTGAACTCGCCGCTGTAACGTGCTTCCAGCGCCGCCAGCTTGATGCGCTGCGGTTTGCCATCGGCACCCAGCAAGGTGGCGTAATCGTCATCTAGCGCGGTCAGCAATAAGTAGTTAGGCTGCACCGGATCATCGTGCAAGGTCAGCACGGCGGGCCTGTCGAGCTGGCGCAATTCTTCCAGTCCGCCTTTCGCAGTCAGGCAACGCAGATTCAGCCTGGCCGCCAGCGCACATGGTTCCCCATCCGGCAGTTTCAGATCCCACCGTGCCGCCAGTGCGCGCAGCGCGTCTGCTTGGTTATATGCCGTGCCCGCAACTGCCGCAGCGGTCGTCGGCACGGTGCCGGCAGCCTGCTGTGCTAGCGCCGGTGCAGCGGTAGCAGCAGCCGGCTGCGCCGATGCCGGCGCAGGTGTCAATGCGGCTGCGGCGCTCGCCCTGGCCGCAGCCGCGGGCACTGTGGTAGCCGCTACCGCGCTCGGCGCACTGGCCGCCACACTGGACGATGCGCGGCCGTAGGCTAACCACACCCCGGCGCTGAGCAGCACCCCGCCCAGCACACCGGCTGCCAGCATAGACCAGCGCGCTGATGGCTGCGCCGCGCGGCCCGCCTCGGTACTGGCAAACACTTCTGCCGCCGCCTTGCGCAGAATCGCGCGCGTAACCTGCGGCTGGTTCTCGACATAAGCGCCCAGCAGCGCACGGTCGCACAGCAGATTGATACGGCGCGGCACGCCCTTGGTCAGCTTGTGCAGCAGCGGCATCAGCGTACGCGGGAACGGTGCACTGGCCACCGCCCCTGCTACGGCCAGCCGGTGCTCGACATAAGCACCCGTTTCAGCCGCTGTCAGCGAACCGAGGTGGTAGCGCGCAATCACGCGCTGGGCCAGTTGCTCCAACTCCGGCTGCGCCACCATGCTGCGCAGTTCAGGCTGGCCGATCAAAATAATTTGCAGCAGCTTGCGTTCACTGGTTTCCAGATTGGTCAGCAGGCGCAACTGCTCGAGCACGGCCGCTGACAGGTTCTGCGCCTCGTCGATGATCAGCACATTGTTGCGCCCCTGTGCATGGCTGGCCAGCAGATAGGCGTTGATGGCATCCACATAAGTCTTGACGCTGACCGCGCCCGCGCCATGCGCGGGCAGCACGATGCCGAATTCGTCGCAGATCGATAGCAGCAATTCTTCCACCGACAGCTTGGGGTTGAAGATATACGCCAGCTTGCAATTCTCGGGGATCTGCTCCATGAAGCAGCGGCAGACCGTGGTTTTACCGGCGCCGATTTCGCCCGTCAGCAGCACGAAGCCGCCGCCACTACCCACGCCATACAGCAGATGCGCGAGCGCCTCGCGATGGCGTTCGCTCATGAACAGGTAGCGCGGATCAGGGGCGATGGAAAATGGCGGCTGCTTGAGATGGAAGTAATGGGTGTACATGGTCGGGACTACGCTGGCTGCAAGGCCAGCTCTATTTTG
Source organism: Pseudoduganella danionis (assembly GCF_009720775.1). Classification (GTDB taxonomy): domain Bacteria; phylum Pseudomonadota; class Gammaproteobacteria; order Burkholderiales; family Burkholderiaceae_D; genus Rugamonas; species Rugamonas danionis. The sequence continues at coordinate 540,349 of NZ_WNKW01000002.1, read as the reverse complement.
TCCGCGCACGCGCGGGCGGCATCTGCACGGCCGGCGGCTGCACCGGCGGCATGGGCTTGAACTTGGCGCAGTATATCTTGGCGCGCGTATCGAAATACACGATCCGGCTAGCCGGCTTGGATTCGCGCACGGGATAGGCCGATGTATCGATGCGGGTGTAATGGTGACCAACCTGGGCGATGATGGCTTTCTCCAGATCTTCGGGCGGCGCTTCGGCTACAGCACCGACAAAGATGTAAGGACTGGTATCGTCGCTGACCATCACTTCCGGTATCGTGATACCCCACAGCGTAGCGCCGTCGGTCTTGAACCAGAACGCGCCGCCCTCGTGCTTGTACGGCTCCTTGAAGAATTTCACCAGATAGTCGTAGAAATACAGATTATCCGTGTGATCGCGGCACAGTACGGCATTGCCGATGATGGTGCCAAAGGTGGTGGGCACGGCCTGCGCCATGCCGGCTTGCGCGGCCAGCGCCACAGCGGCCAGCAGTGGACGCCAGCATGAGCGCATCAGGCTTTGGACAACCACAGACGGTTGGCGCTGATGCGTGCCTTGGCCGTGGCAGGCAAGGCTTCGTAGCAACCGGGATGCTGTTTCAATGCGCCCTCGCGGATTTCCTTGTGCAGACCGTTAATAATAAAAACGTACAGCACCGAGCCGTCTTCCTTATTTTTTGTCCCCATATACTTGATCATGTGCGCTCTCCAGATACGTGCGCAGGTGTTTCCCGGCAATACGTTCAATAACGGCAGTCAGTTGCCTACAACTTTAGCCTATTGTTGGCTATAAATTTGTGATTCCTATTATGACAGTTTGAATTCAAATTACATACTATTTCCATGCGTCAAAAAAGTAGCTATTGCAGCCGGGCAGCCACCGTTCAGCCGCGCATTTTTGCAGCTGATGCCGCGAATTGGCACATTCGTCCCAAACCGCCTACGCAGCGCCGGCAAAACCCTTATCGTTTCACCATCGCCACTACCGATGATCGAGACCATCATGAAGCCTACGTTGACGCCCGCCAAGCTGACTGCCGCCGTTGCCGCCACCCTGCTGCTGGCCACCCTGCCAGTCCATGCCGATAACAAGACCGATACCGCCAGCACCACGGAAAACCGCAATGTGGCTGCGTTCAGCAATATTGCCGTGGATGGTCCTTTCCACGTCATCATCAGCAACCAGCCCGGCACCAGCATAGAACTGAGCGGCCAGCGCCGCCAACTGGCGGAAATTGAAACCAGTGTCAGCGGCGACACCCTGACCGTGCGCCAGCCACGCCACAAGAGCAAAGGCTGGACCTTTAACTTTAGCTGGAACAAGGAAAGCAAACCGCCCGTTACCATACGCATCAGCGCTGCCACGCTGAAAAGCCTGCGCAACAGCGGCAGCGGCGATATCGAGCTGCAGAATGTGCAAGGCCAGCAACTGGCGCTGTATGCCGAAGGCTCGGGCGACATTTACGCCAACGGCAGCGTCCGCGATCTGACGGTGCAGGCTTCCGGCAGCGGCGATCTACGCCTGCGCACGCTCAAGGCCAACAGCCTGAATCTGACCCTGAACGGCGCCGGCGATGTCGAAGCCGCCGGCATGACGCAAGACGTCAACCTGACGCTGAACGGTTCGGGCGACCTGCGCCTCGACGACCTGCATGCGAGCCGCATCAATGCCGCCCTGCATGGTCCCGGCTCGCTCTCCCTGAGCGGCAGCAGCGCCGAATTGCGCACGGAAATCAGCGGCTCCGGCGATCTGGATGCCTGCACCCTGAGCACGGAAGCAGCCAGCGCTGCGCTGCGCGGTCCCGGCGAAGCCTGCATCTCCGGCAATCTGAAAAAGTTCGATGGTGAAGTGCGCGGCTCGGGCGACCTGACCGTACGGGGCCTGCAGGCTGCCAGCGTGCGCGCCGTGCTGACGGGTCCCGGCAATATGATCCTGAGCGGTAACGTCGGCCAGCTCAATGCCGAACTGAGCGGCTCCGGCGATCTGGAAGGCCAGAACCTGCAAGTCGGCCGCGCCATCGCACGCAGCCGCGGCCCCGGCAGCATCTATCTGAGCCGCGTGAACGAAACACTGGACGCAGAAATGAGCGGCTCGGGCGACCTGAGCGCCACGGCAGCCTGCAAATCCGTCAAGCTGAGCATTCAGGGTCCCGGCGACATCAAGCTCGATGGCCGTACCGAACAACTGACGGCGCAGCTCAATGGTTCAGGCAACCTGAATGCCCGCCAGTTGCTGACCCAGCAGACTGACATACAAGTGCGTGGCCCCGGCAATGCCGTGGTCAATCAGGCCGGCCGCACGTCCGGTGAACGCACCCAGCTAGTCACCTACGAACGCCGCGGCCAGCGCAGCACCCAGTGAAGCTTCCAGCGGGCAGGCCAGCGCGCCTGCCCGTGCATACTCCCGCAGCACCGCCCCGCCTTCGTACTTTCCTGCCTACCCGCCACTTGCCCCACCCCGCGTTTCCCGCATCAGCAGCCCCGCCGCATCACTGCACAACGCATCTTAAGCAGCAGAAAACTGACCAGATGCAGACCAAAGTGGCATGCAAATACCACACTCCACCCAAACGCTATATTTTTTACTATTTCCTTTAATAACAGTCACTTAAGCAAAATTTACAGCATACAATTGCCAGTCCACTTCAATATTTTATAATACCAGTTAAATACCTGTTGACAAGCTGGTTTGCAAGCCCCTATAGTGCCCTCAACGCCGGACTTCCACGGCGACTTACACAGATAATCATGATCGAATTCTTACTCGGGGTAGACGGCGGCGGCAGCGGCACCAGAGTACGTCTGGCACGTACTGATGGCATAGAACTCGCAGAAGGCGTAAGCGGTCCATCCGGCCTGATGCACGGCATCGCCAATGCCTGGAAGGCCGTCGAGGAAGCAGCCGCCATGGCCTACCGCGCCGCCGAGCTGGCGCCCCCCGAGCGTAGCCACGTGGCCATCGGCCTCGGTCTGGCCGGCGTGCACAATAAACAGTGGGCTGCCGAATTCGTCGCGGCCAATCCCGGCTATGCCCGCATCGCACTGGAAAGCGACGGCCACACCACCGTACTGGGCGCGCACCGCGGCCAGCCCGGCGCCATCATCGCGCTCGGCACGGGCAGCGTGGGCGAAATCAAACGACTCGACGGCGTCCACGTGGAAGTGGGCGGCTGGGGTTTCCCCGCCGGCGACGAAGCCTCGGGCGCGTGGATGGGACTGCGCGCCATCAACCATATGCAGCAAGTACTCGATGGCCGCCAGCCTACTGACGCTTTCAGCCACGATGTGGCGCAAGCCTGCGGCGGCGAACGCACGGCGATCCAGAACTGGCTGGCCCGCGCCAGCCAGACCAATTATGCGCAACTGGCGCGACTGGTGCTGCAGCATGGCGAAAGCAATGAGGTAGCACGCGCCATTCTGCTGGAGGCGGGCCGTCAGGTTGAACTGATGGGCAATGCGCTCGATGGCACGGGCACCCTGCCGATCGCCCTGTGCGGCGGCCTCGCTGCGCCGCTGCGCCCCTATCTGCCTGTCTCCATGCTGCGCCGTATCGTCAACCCGCAAGGCGATTCCGCCGCCGGTGCGCTGCGCCTGATCCAGCAGCACCTGAAAGGATAAGCCGGTGCTGAGCCAACTGCGCGATTTCCGTCCCGACGCCGACAGCGACACACCACTGTATGTGCAGCTGGCGAACAAGCTGACCGATGGCATCGCTGCCGGTGACTGGCGCGTCAACGAAGCCCTGCCGTCGGAACGGGTGCTGTCGGAAATGCTGACCATCTCGCGCGTCACGGCACGCAAGGCCATCGACATGCTGTGCGAACGCGGCATGCTGACGCGCAAACGCGGTTCCGGCACCTACATCACGCCCAAACTGGAACAACCGCTGTCGCGCCTGACCAGCTTCTCGGAAGAGCTGCGCGAACGCGGCTTCTCGGCTGGCTCGCGCTGGCTGCAGCGCGAGATCGGCATCGCCTCGCCGACCGAAGTGCTGTCGCTGGGCCTGTCGCCAAATATGCCGGTAGCGCGCCTGAAGCGCCTGCGTACGGCCGATGATGTGGTGATGGCGATCGAAACCACCACCATCCCGGCCCAATACATGCCGAATCCGCACAGCGTACAGGATTCGCTGTACGGCTATCTGGAAGCCAATGGCACCATCCCAATGCGCGCGCTGCAGCATATCCGCGCCGTCAACGCCAGTGCCGAACAGGCGCAACTGGCCAACATACCTGCGGGGGCAGCCATGCTGCACATTACCCGCGTCAGTTATCTCGACAACGGCGCAGCGGTGGAACTGACCCACTCGTATTGCCGCAGTGATTATTATGAATTTGTAGCGGAGTCGCGCAGATGAGCGATGCAATCAACGGCAGCAATAGTATTCAGGGCAATATCCTCACCACGGCAGGCTGGGTGCATGGCGAGATCACGTTCGCCGAGCGCATCAGCGCTATCCACGGTGATCATGCTGGCCCCGAGCTCAATCGCGACGATTACATCCTGCCCGGCTTTATCGACCTGCACGTGCATGGCGGCGGCGGCAAGGATGTGATGGAAGGCGGCGACGCCATACACACCATCGCTGCAGTGCATGCGCGCCATGGCACCACCAGCCTGCTGGCCACCACCATGACGGCGCCGCCGGAAGATATCGAACAGGCCTTGCGCGGCATACAGCGCGCCGTGCAGCAGCGCGGCCAAGGCGAAGCCCGCGTGCTCGGCGTGCACCTCGAAGGCCCGTTCATCAACTCCGGCAAGCTCGGTGCCCAGCCGCCCTATGCGCGTTCGGCCAAGCTGGCCGACGTGGAACAGCTGGAAGCACTGGCGCCACTCAAACTGATTACCGTCGCACCCGAACTGGAAGGCCATCTGGAACTGGTACGCGAACTGTCCGAAGCGGGCATGCGCGTGCAGATCGGCCACACGCTGGGCAGCTACGAAGATGGCGTGGCAGCGCTCAAACATGGAGCCCACGGCTTCACCCATCTGTTCAACGCCATGACGGGCTTGCACCACCGCGAACCGGGCATGGTGGGCGCTGCGCTGGCGCATGCCCATTACGCCGAAGTCATCCCTGATTTACTGCACGTGCATCCGGGTGCCATCCGCACCGCGCTGCGCTGCATACCGCAACTGTATTGCGTCACCGATTCAACCTCCGCTACGGGCATGCCCGATGGCGAATATATGCTGGGCCGCCACACCGTCATGAAGTGCATGGGTGGGGTCAGGCTGGCCGACGGCACGCTGGCAGGCAGCACACTCACTATGGACCAGGCGCTACGCAACCTGGTCGGACTCGGCCTCGATCTGGCAGATGCCTCGGCACGGGTCTCAACCAACGCGGCCGACTATCTCGGCCTGCAAGAGCGGGGCCGTCTGGCTCCCGGCACCTATGCCGATCTGGTGGTGCTCGACCGTGACCTGAACCTCAAAGCCGTCTATATCGAAGGAGAACTGTTGTGACCTCAATGATGTTGAAAGAAGCCCTGTCCGCCGCTGATTGCGTAGCCCTGCAACTGGCCAGCGATGGCGATGCCTATGCGGAGCTGGGCCGCAAATTGAGGAGCACGTCCTTCTCGACCGCACTGACGATCGCGCGCGGCAGCTCGGACCACGCCTGCGCCTACGCGGCCTACCTGATCATGGCCCGTCTGGGCCGCGTGGTAGCTTCGCTGCCGATGTCGCTGGTCACGCTGAACAAATCGCCGCTGATTACGCGCGACACGCTGGCCATCTCCATTTCGCAATCGGGCCAGAGCCCGGACGTGGTCGAGCCGATCAAATACTTCCGCGACGGCGGCGCCACCACCGTGGCCCTCGTCAACGATATCGAATCGCCGCTGGCCCACGCTGCCGAATACGCGATTCCGCTGCGCGCCGGCAAAGAGCAGAGCGTCGCCGCCACCAAGAGCTTCATCACCAGCATGGTCGCTGGTGCCCGTCTGGTCGCCGCATGGCAGAACGATCCTGAGCTGCTGGCCGGTCTGGAAGCGCTGCCCGAATCGCTGCGCGCGGCCACCAAGGTAGACTGGAGCTCGGCCATCGACGTGCTGGCACCGGCCCGCAACATCATGGTGGTCGGCCGTGGCATCAGCTTCCCGGTCGCACTGGAAGCTTCGCTGAAATTCAAGGAAACCTCGGCACTGCAGGCCGAAGCCTTCAGCGGCGCCGAAATCAAGCACGGCCCGATGGCCCTGATCGAAGACGGCTACCCGCTGGTGATCTTTGCTACCCGAGGCCCAACCCAGGCCGGTCTGCTGCAACTGGCCAGCGAAATGCGCGGCCGTGGTGCCCGTGTGCTGCTGGCGGCACCGGCCGATGTGGCCGAACGCGATCTGACCCTACCAGTAGCGGCCACGCCGGACCTCGATCCTATCGTGGCGATTCAGGCCTTCTACGTGATGGCGGCCCAGCTGTCGGCTGCGCGTGGCATGGACCCGGATGCACCGCGCCACCTGAGCAAAGTCACCAAGACCAACTAAGCAGCACCACGCCGCGCCACCATCCATGAGCATGCAGACCTTGCGCAAACTATCGGCACTGCTGGTCGCATGGATGGTGGGCTCGCTGGCCACGGCGGCTAGCCCTAGCTTGCCACCGGTCCAGAAAATCGAATTCTGGACCTTCAGCATGAAGCCCAAATTCACCCCCTACTTCGAACAGCTGGTGCAGCGCTACGAGCGCGACAACCCCGATGTGAAAGTGGAGTGGGTCGACTTCCCGTGGGATATCATCCAGACCAAACTGGTCACCCGCATCGTTGCCGGCACCCCGCCAGCACTGGTCAATCTCAACGTGCCCTGGGCCGACGAATTTGCCCGCGACGGTCTGCTACTGCCGGTGGACGGCCTGCTGGCCGATGCGCGTGCACGCTACCTGCCCGGCACGCTGCAGGATCTGACCTTCGGCGGCAAGACCTACGGCTTCCCCATGTATAGCAACGTGGCGGTGATCACCTACAACACCGAAATTTTCAAACAGGCTGGCATTACCCGCGCCCCGCGCGACCTCGATGAACAGCTACAGTTTGCGCGCCAGATCGCGGCCCGTACGGGCAAGGCCGGTCTGTGCCCTGCGCTGTCGAAAATTGACGGCCTGATGATGCAACAGGGTCTGCCGCTGCTCCGCGATGGCAAAGCCGTCTTCAATTCGCCGGCCCATGTGGCGCTGATCCGCAAGCTGGCAGACACCTACCGCGCCGGCGGCCTGCTCAAGGATGCGCTGTTCGCCGAGGATAACTTCCCCGCCGCCATCGACGCCTACAAAGGCGGCCGTCTCGGCATGCTGCTGGCACCGCCCACAGCCGTGCGCCGCATCGAGACGGACGCCAAGGATATCTACGCCATCACCGATGTGGCGCCTGCGCCGCTCGGCCCTACCGGCATCGCCGATGGCGGCTGGCTGGTGCATTTCGCCGTACCGAAAAATGTCAGTCCTGCGCTGCTGCCTGCGGTGGGCAAGTTCGCCCGCTACCTCACCAACGACGCCAACCAGCTGGCCTTCGCCAAGCAGGCCAGCGTGTATCCGGCCATGGCGCAGGCAGCCAACGATGCCTTCTTCACCACCGTGCCGGCCGGTGCCGGTGCGGCCGAAAAAGCCGTCGCTGCCGGTGCCGTCTCCATGCCCCATTCGCATACGATGTACGTGGCCGGCATTGACGATTACGACGAACTGCGCCGCTATCTGGTGAAAGCCGTGGAAGCGGGAGTGACGGGCAAGCAGGATATCCGCCTCGCGCTCGATCAGGCCGTGCTGCAGTGGAACCGCAAACTTGCCAGCCTGCGGAGCCATTAAGATGCGCAACCTGACTGCATGGCTGTTCCTCGCACCGGCACTGGCACTGCTGGCGGTGTTCTCGTTCTGGCCCGTGGCCTTCGGTTCGCTGCTGGCGTTTACCGACTATAGCCTGATCCGCGATACCCACTGGGTAGGTCTGGATAACTTCCGCTACATCTTCAACAACGAGATGTTCGTCACGGGCCTGAAAAACTCCCTCGTGTTCCTGCTGATGGTGCCGTTCGTGCAGATCGGCGCGCTGAGTCTGGCCGTGCTGGTGAATAACCAGCTACCCGGCATCCGCTACTTCCGCGCCGCGTTCTATGTGCCGGTCGTGACTACCGTCTCCGTGGTCGGCATCATGTGGGGCTTCATGTTCCACGAACAGGGCGCGCTCAATTACGTTCTCATGCTGTGCCGTCTGGTTGATGCGCCCGTAGGCTGGTTGTCCAATGATAGTCTGGCGCTGTTTGCCATCATGTTCGTTACGCTGTGGCGCGGGCTGGGCTGGTATATGGTGATGTATCTGGCTGCGCTGCAGGCCGTGCCGGCCGATATGCAGGAAGCCGCCATCCTCGATGGTGCCAGCCGCTGGCAGCGTTTCTGGAAAATCACCGTGCCCATGCTGCGCCCTACCATCATGGTATGCGCCATCCTGTCCGTACTGGCTGCGCTCAAGGCTTATCAGGAAGTGGATGTGCTGACCCAGGGCGGTCCGATGAACTCTACCTTCACGGGTCTGTACTACGCTTACGATCAGGGCCTCAAGCACCTGAAACTGCCGCGCGCACTGGCCGCCAGCTTCGTCATGTCGGTGTTCTGCATAGGCATAGCGCTGTTATGCCTGCGCTATCTGAAACCCAAACACCGCCCATGAAGAAGCTTGCCCATTATCTGCTGCTGAGCGCACTGGCACTGGTGTGCGTGTTCCCGTTCTGGTGGACACTGGTCACGGCGCTTTCCACGGAAGGAAATATCTTCGCCTTCCCGCCCACGTTCTGGCCGCGCGAGCCATCCATGGCAAATTTCATCGCCGTGTTCGAAACCCTGCCCATGGCCAGCTTCCTCGGCAACTCGCTGCTGATCGCGGCCTGCACCGTGTTCTGGAAACTGACGCTGTGTTCGGCGGCTGCCTATCCGCTCGCGCGCATGCAATTCAAGGGCCGCAAGCTGGTGTTCGGCCTGATCCTCGCCACGCTGGTGCTGCCGTCGGAAGTGAACTTCCTCGTCAACTTCATCACCGTTACCAAACTCAGTCTGGTCGATACCTACACGGGCGTGATCCTGCCGAATGTCGTCACGGCCGTGGCCATCCTGCTGCTCAAGCAGGCCTTCGAAGAAGTACCGCAGGATCTGATCGATGCGGCGCGTGTAGACGGCGCTTCGGAGTGGACCATCTTCTATAAAATCATGCTGCCACTGATCGCCCCGTGGCTGGCCACGGTCGGCATCCTCACGGCGGTGGAAGCATGGAATGAATACATCTGGCCATCCATCGTGATGAGCAAGCCAGACCAGTTCCCGCTGTCGGTTGGCGTGCTGTATTTACGCGGCACGTTCGGCAGCAGCACGCGCGTGATCGCCGCCGGCACCGTGCTTACCATACTGCCTACACTGGCAGCCTTCCTCTTTACTCAACGATTCTTCATGCGCGGCATGGATGGAGCAGTGAAATGACCTTAACCCCACAAGTAACCCAAGACCAGTTGCGCAAGCTGGCCGGCCAGCTAATCATGATCCGCTTCCCCGGCACCACGCTCGATGCCGCCACTGCTGATTTTCTCAAGACGAACGGCATCCGCGCCGTCTGTCTGTTCCGCGGCAATATGACCGACTCGGTCCAATTGGCCAAACTGACTGCCGATCTGCGCGCCGTGATGGGCGACGAAGCCCTGATCGCCATCGATCAGGAAGGCGGCGCCGTGGTGCGTTCCACCTGGGTACCGGCACCACCAGCAGCCATGGGTCTCGGTGCCGCCAACGACCTCGATCTGAGCTACCGCACGGGTGCCGCCGTGGCGCGTGCCGTCAAGGCGCTGGGCTTCAACTGGAACTTCGCGCCGGTGCTGGACCTGAACAACAACCCGCACAACCCCGTCATCGCCGAGCGTTCGTTTGGCGCCGAGCCTACCCGCGCGGCCGAACTGGCGATGGCATGGATGGCCGGCTCGCATGCGGAAGGCGTGGCCTGCTGCGTCAAGCACTTCCCCGGCCATGGCGACACCAGCGTCGATTCGCACCGCGACCTCCCTACCGTGGACAAGCCGGTGGCCGAACTGGAACGCATGGAACTGGCGCCGTTCCGCATCGCTGCCGGTGCTGCACCGGCCATGATGACGGCGCACATCGTCTACCCGACGCTGGACGCCGACAATCCGGCCACCATGTCGCGCCGCATTCTGACCGGCATGCTGCGCGAGGAATGGCAGTATCAGGGCATCATCATCACCGACGGCATGGACATGCACGCAATTGCGGGCCGCTACGGCGTCGGCAATGCCGCCGTGCGTGCACTGACGGCCGGTGCCGACATGGTGATGGCGCTGGGTACTACCGAAACGCAGGAAGAAACCCTGAACGCCATCGCCGCTGCTATCGCCGCGGGCGAAATTTCGCAGGCCGATATCCAGCACCGTCTGGCCCGCCTCGGCGCACTGGCACAGGCATACCCGTGCAAGCAGCGCTCGTACAAGGAAGACGCCAGCGACCGCCGCATCATGGCCGAAGGCTGGCAGCGCAGCCTGACCGCCTACGGTGCACCACAGCGCCCTGCCGCTGGCGCGCGCGTGCGTCTGGTGGCACGACAGGATGTGGTCAGCGACGGCGTCTCGGAAGCCGGTGTGCCAGCCGCCGTGGTGGCCGACTCGCTGCGCACGCTGTACGACGTCGAACTGGTCACCTACGACAACGCCGACAGCTTCGACTGGAACAGCCTGCCCGATGATGGCCGCTACACGATGTTGGCCTCCACCTCGCGCCTGCGCTATGGCGACAACGCGCGCAACAACTGGAAGCCCGATCTGCATCTGGCGCTGTGGAACCCGTATCAGGCGCTCGACATCCAGGCCCCTGCTCTGCTGACCTACGGCTTTGCCCAGCCGGCACTCGAAGCCATCAATCTGTGGCTGTCCGGCGCGCTGGAAGCGAATGGCCGCGTACCGGTCGGCGGCTTCGAATAATAAGAACTGAGGGGAGACACCACATGGAACACAGCACACCCGCCGTACGCAATCCGAAATTCTGGGTACCCAGCCTGTATCTGGCACAGGGCCTGCCGTTCTTCGCCGTGATGATCGTGGCGAACCAGATGCTCAAGAGTATGGGCGTGCCCAACGACGAGCTCAATCACTGGACCGGCTTGATCGGCTTTGCGTGGGTATTCAAGCCATTGTGGAGTCCCTTCCTCGAACTGGCCAGCAGCAAGAAGCTGGTGGTGGTTGGCTTCCAGATTCTGGGCGGCCTGTGTCTGGGCGGCGTGGCACTATCGCTGCATACGCCGTTCTGGTTTGCTGCAGCGCTGACCATGCTGGGACTGGTGGCGATTTCCGCCGCCACCCACGATATCGCCTGTGATGGCCTGTACATCACCAGCCTTGATGAAAAAGGTCAGGCAGCTTACGCCGGCTGGACCGGCACTTTCTTCAATGCCGGCAAATTCTTCACCACGGGCGGCCTGCTGCTGCTGGCCGGTCACTTCGAGAAATCCATAGGCGTGGTGCCCGCATGGACGATTAGCTACTGCATCCTCGCCGCCATCATGGTCACGCTGGGGCTGTACAATAGCTGGGCGCTGCCGCTGGCGAAGAACGCCACCAGCGACGAGCACAATGCGGCCGCGATTGCGCGCACACTGTGGCAGGTCATCATTGAATTCTTCCGTAAAAAAGGCATCTGGGTTTCCATCATCTTCATCATCCTGTTCCGCGCCGGCGAGGCGCAGGTGCAGTCGATCGGCCCGCTGTTCCTGCGCGAAGCGCGCCATCTGGGTGGCCTCGGCCTGAGCACGGCCGAAGTGGGCGCCGTGTATGGCACGGTGGGTACGGTGGCCTTCGTGGTGGGCAGTATCGCTGGCGGCTATTTCACTTCCTGGCTCAGCCTCAAGCGCGCCATCCTGTGGCTGATACTGGCCGTGAACCTGCCGAATCTGGCCTTCTATCTGCTGTCCGTATTCCAGCCCACCGAACTGTCGGTGATCGGCGTGGCCCTGAGCGTGGAGATGTTCGGCTACGGCTTCGGCTTCGTCGGTCTGATCCTGTACATGATGCAGGTAGTCGCACCGGGCAAATACCAGACTGCCCACTATGCGTTCGCGACGGGCGTGATGCAACTGGGCTTTGTGCTGTTCAAGCTGTTCAGCGGCGACATCCAGCTAGCACTGGGCTACCGCAATTTCTTCGTGTGGGTGATGGTGTGCGCCGTGCCGGTGGCCGTGCTGTCGCAGCTAATTCCTATGGCCGCCCGTCCGCAGCAGGACGAGGCACCAGCGGAAGGCAACCCAGCCACCGCCAGCGCAGGTTGAGTCCATGGCCAGTGTCAGTCTCAAACAGATCGTCAAGCATTACGACAAGACCGCCGTACTGCACGGCATAGACCTCGATATCGCCGACGGCGAGCTGATGGTATTCGTCGGCCCGTCCGGCTGCGGCAAGTCCACCCTGCTGCGCATGATCGCAGGGCTGGAAAATATCAGCAGCGGCGATCTGCATATCGGCGGCGTGCGCGCCAACGATATTGCGCCGGCCCAGCGCAAGCTGGCCATGGTGTTCCAGTCGTATGCGCTGTACCCGCACATGACGGTGTACGACAACATGGCTTTTGCGCTCAAGCTGGCTGGCCAGAAGGCGCCCGCCATCGACGCCGCCGTGCAGCGCGCTGCCGACACCTTGCAGATCTCCCAGCTATTGCAGCGCAAACCGTCCGAACTGTCGGGCGGCCAGCGCCAGCGCGTGGCCATAGGCCGCGCCATCGTGCGCACACCGGAGCTATTCCTGTTCGATGAACCGCTGTCGAATCTCGATGCCAGCCTGCGCGTACAGATGCGGGTGGAGATCAGCCGACTGCACCGCGAACTGCAGACCACCATGATCTACGTCACCCACGATCAGGTCGAAGCCATGACGCTGGGCCAGCGCATCGCCGTGTTCAACGGCGGCCGCATCGAGCAGGTCGGCACGCCGCACCAGTTGTACAACCATCCGGCCAATCTGTTCGTGGCGGGCTTCCTCGGCACGCCGAAGATGAACTTCATCAGCGCCGAGGTGATTTCCTGCAGCGCCGATCAGCTCAATCTGCTGCTGCCGGGCGGCGCCATCGTCGCCGTAGCTTGCGCGGCGGGCAGCAGTGCCAACAACGGCGAGCGCGTCACGCTGGGCGTGCGCGCCGAGCACCTGCAACTGCTGCCCGCAGCGCACGACAACACGGTGGAAGTACGCATCGGCCATATCGAATATCTGGGCGACCAGTCCATCGTCTATGCGAGTCTGGATGGCCGCAGCGAGCTGATTGCCATCCGCGCACCCGCTGCAACGGCCGCGCTACAGGCCGGACAGCGCTGCCATTTGCAGCTACCCGTGCTGCAGTGCCACATTTTCGACCGCAGCGGTCTGGCCCTGACCAGCACCGCACGGCACGCTTGATTTCAGTTTTTCCGCCAGTTTTATGTAACAATACGCGGGTTTACTCCGTCGCGACGGCAGGGCCTACCAGCCCGTTCGCTCAATTGTTTGATAGAAGGATAATTCATGTCCCACATTCGTTTCGCCCGTCTTAGTCTGCTGCTGGCCGCCATTGGCCTGAACGCTGCCCCTACCCTGCTGGGTATGACCCCTGTGGTTGCCGCCGAAGCGGCCAAACCGGCCGAACCGCCTAAGGACACCATACGTCCGGAAATCTACAAACTGATCGATCCAGCCCAGACCAAGGTCCTGCTGGACAATAAGAACTTCGCCGAATTCCAGAGCCGCATCGACCAGTCGGCCGCCATGGCCAACGTGACGCCGTACGAGCAGTTCATTCTGAACCAGATGCGCGTGCAACTGGGCCAGGCTTCGGGCAACCATGAGATGAGCGTCAAGGCGCTGGCTGAAATGGTGGAATCGGGCCGCCTGACCCCGGAAAACAAGCTGCGCTTCATCGATGCTATCGCCGGCATCTACTACAGCAACATCAAGGACTACGATCAGGCCATTACCTGGTTCAACCGCTATGGCACCGAATCGGGCGACACCCAGAAGCAGCGCCAGTTCATCGTGCGCTCGATGTTCTTCAAGAACGACTACGCCGGTGCCAAGGCTGAAGTGCTGAAAGACGTGGAAGCAGCCAAGAAAACCGGCATCGCACCACCGAAGGATGAACTGAACCTGCTGGGTAACATCGGCATCAAGACCAAGGATACCGAACTGTATCTGCAAGCGGTGGAAGAGCTGACCCGCTACTACGCCACGGAAGACTACTGGTTCGACCTGCTGAACCGCACGCGCGGCAAAAAATCCTACTCGACCCGTTTCGATCTGGATGTGGCCCGTCTGAAGGCACTGGCTGCGCCATCGAAAATGGAAACGGAAGACTACCTGGAACTGGGTGATCTGGCCGTGCTGGGTGGCTTCTTCACCGAAGGTAAAGTGGCGATGGACAAGGCCTATCCTAACGGCGTCCCTGCCGGCAAGGACAAAGCCGTGATCCAGAAGGTCAAGGACAGCGCCAACAAGGGTGCCGCCGACGATGCGAAAAACATCGACAAAGGTATCGACGCAGCGATGAAATCCAAAGACGGCGTGGGTCTGGTCAATCTGGGCTACAACTACATCGCACTGGGCCAGTTCGACAAAGGTATCGACCTGATGAAACAGGGTATCGCCAAAGGCGTGGCCAAGAACCCTGAAGATGCCAAGCTGCGTCTGGGCTATGCACTGGCACTGGCCGGCAAAAAAGACGAGTCGGTCAAACTGCTGGAAACCATCACCGGCAACGACGGCCGTGCCGATCTGGCCCGTTACTGGATCATGTATCAGAACCCGCCTAAAGCTGTTGCTGAAGCCAAGTAATCAGTAAGCCTTAGCGCGAGTACAGCGCATCAATTCTGCGGCCGGATTATCCGGCCGCAGTGCTTTCCGGGTATCGCCGGATCAGAATTTCAGGCGCCAGCCAGCGCGATTGGCCAGCGCCGTCCAGCCCATCATCGCCAGTGCCAGCACGGCTGCATTCAGCAGGCCCGCATGACCGCCCTGCTGCAGATACGGCCACCACCAGCGCGGCATATGCAGCACGGCCATGGCCTGCTCCCACAGATCGGGCGCGATATACGCAAACAGCGCGTTGGCGCCAGCCGGCAGCAGGAAGACACACCAGCGCCGCCATTGCAGCAGATCGATCAGCACATGGAATACGATGTACAAGGCCAGTATCAGGCCCGCACACACCAGCGTGTAGGATTCTGTTGCATAGATCTTGTTGATGCCGTGATAGGGTCGCAGCAGCAGGCCGGCCACGAACATTGCCAGTGCCAGCCAGGTCAGCGCACGCACGCGCTGCCACGGCGTGTTGTCCGCCTGCGTGAGCAGCAGCGTGGCCAGCACACCGGCCAGCATATTGGCCGAGGTGGAGCCCAGTAACTGCGGCACGTTCACGAGCGCGTTCAACGCCGCGGGAAAAGTTACGGCACCGGCCGTCGCGCCCATGTACAGCACCAGCAGGCCGGCCAGCGCGCCCGTCAGCGCCATGGGATTGCCGCCTGTGGCCAGATACAGCAGGCTGCAGACCAGATAGGCCCAGCCTATCATGCCCAGTATGCCCCACCAGCCATGGGTCAGATACACGCTGGGGAAATCCGCATCGGGCTGACCGCGGAACAGCAGCAGCAAGACCAGCATCAGCGCGCCGCCCAGCCATGCCTGCCAGCGCGCCCCGCCCTGGCGCCACAGCAGCAGCATGGCCAGATAGAATAGCGTCATATACCACGCGCGCGGCAGCAGCGCCTGGGCGCTATAGCGGTAGGCATTGGCCAGCACCACCCCGGCCACCATCAGGCTCACCGCACGCCAGCACAGGCGGCCCAGCAGGGCCGGCGTCACCTGCCCGATTGCGCGGCGCAGTGCCAGCGGAATCGCCATGCCGGCGATGAACAGGAAACCGGGGAACACCAGATCAGGCAAGGTGATGCCGTCCGCGCGCGGGCCTGCGTGCTCCAGCCAGTACGGTATCGCAGGCATGCCGCCCAGATAATTCACCCAGATCATGGTCAGGATCACGAAGCCACGGAAGGCATCGAGGCTGAGCAAGCGCGCCGTGCTGCCTGCGCCGGCGTCGGCGCCGTCTAAAGTATGGGCACGCATCGCACTAGACCTTTACATACCACTGGCGCTTATCCATCTGCCAGCCGACTATCCAGCACAGCAGCATGAAGCACAGTGCAAACAGTAGCGACGCCACCTGCGGCGCGGCCAGCGGCTGGAATAGCTGCTGGTACAGCCATGTATAGCCGCTCACCGTGCCCACGTGCAGGCGCACCAGCACGACCACGGCCAGTTCCGACAGCATGAAAATGAACAGCGTGTTCTTGCCATACACTTCGAAGAAATAGGTCCAGCCGCGCTGGCCGCGTACTTCGATCACATACACCAGCAGCGCCAAGATCAGCAAATCCAGCCCTATGGTCAGTACCACGTAGGAACTGGTCCACAGCTTTTTATTCAGCGGCAGCACCAGCTGCCAGCACAGCGCCAGCAGCACCAGCAGCACGCCCGCCTGCACCATGCGGCGCAGCGTTGCCACGCCCGTACCTTGCTGCAGTAGTAGGCGGCCCGTGAAATAACCGGCCAGCAGATTCACCGTCGCCGGCAGCGTGCCGAGCAAGCCTTCCGGATCAAACGGTACGCCCTCGCCGTGATACAGGTGTGCTGGGCCCAGCAGCCACAGGTCGAATTTGGCCGGGGCATTGCCGGCCAGCGTCAGATCGCCGAACGTCAGCAATAGCCACCAGTAGCCGAGCAGCGCCAGCACACAGTACAGCACTGCACCGCGCATGCCCCAGAAATTCAGGATCAGCGTGGCCAGCAGCGAACACAGGGCGATGCGCTGCAGTACACCGGGGATGCGGGTGGTGGCCAGCGGGATCAGGCCCCAGTTGCCGCTGGCATCCTGCGTCACAAAGGGGAACCAGAACATCAGGAAGCCCAGCAGGAAAATGATGACGTTGCGCTTGAGCGCCTTGCGCAGTACGGCACCATGGCCTTGCGCAGCATAACGCGGCACGGCAAAGCTCAGCGCATTACCCACTACGAACAGGAAGGTAGGAAACACCCAGTCCGTCGGCGTAAAGCCGTGCCACTGGGCGTGCAGCAGCGGAGCAAACACGTGGCCCCAGTCGCCCGGCGTATTCACTACGATCATCAGCGCAACCGTCAGGCCGCGCAACACGTCCAGCGCCAGCATGCGCTTCATTGCTGGCGCTCCGCTGCGCCAGCGCCCATGGCACGCAGATAGGCGCCAGCCGGCACGCCGGCCATGCCGCTGCACAGCGCATCAGCGCCTTTGACAGGCTGGCGGCACGGCGTATCGCGGTCCAGTGACCAGTAATGCAGGCCGGCTAGCTTAAGCTGGCCGACGGCGCGCGCCAGCCGCTGCATATCGGCCACGGTGAATACGTTTTCCACCACATCGTTCACGCCCAGCATGGGCGTCAGTTCGATCTGGTTATACGGGATACCGTACTTGCGGTGCACATTATGCGCGGCCTGCAAGGCCGAGCGGCCCATATCGCAGCGGCCCTTGCGCAGCACGCACACCTTGCGCGTGGCGGGGCCGTAATCCATCACCATCAGGTTGAAAGTGTAGTTGCGCAGGCCCTGCTGGCGCACCGACGCGAGCACTGTTTCGCCCAGCGTATTCAGGCTGTGCAGGCTGCCATCGGAAGCGGCGTGGGTGGCCACGGTAAAACTGAAGCGCAGTGCAGGACGGCGCTGCTGCGCTACTACGGCACGCCCGACCAGCGCATCGATCTGCGCCGCAGTCTGGCCTTCTTCGATATCGAAATCTATGCCCAGCAAGGCGGGCGTATCGTAGCGGCTAATAAAGCGCTCCATGCCTTCATCGCTGGCACAGGTGAACATATGACCCTGCCCGCCCGTGGATACGATATAGCCTATGCCGGCCTGCGCAAACGCGGCCACATTAGCCGCCGCAATCTGTGCCCCGCTCACGCTGCCCCAGACTTCATCGCCGCACTCGCCGCTGGCAAAGGCCCAGCTCAGGGCGGCGCGGCCGAAACGGCGCGCGCCATCGGCCAGATAAGGCATGCGCACGCCTTGCGGTGCCACCGTAATCACGGGGGCGGCATCATCCTGCCACTGCGCCAGATGTTTGTAGGCGCTCAGCACCACGGGCGGCGCGCCAGGCGCTGCGGCAGCAGGCGCGGAAGCTGCGGAAGCGGAAGCCGCGTCGGCGGCATGGCTGGCCGCGCACGTGAACAGCATGGCGCCAGCCAGGGCCAGTGCAGGCAAGGAGATTCGATGCATAGTTAATCCTGTCATACAAAGAAAAAAGGCTGCCGGCACCAGTGCCGGACAGCCTTGCTTAATCGCGGCCCGCCTTGTCAGACATAGCGGGCCGGATCAGTCATGCCATTAGAACTTGACGCGCAGACCACCGTACACGGTCTTGCCGTTTTTGTACACGCCAGCGATCTGGGTGGTGTCGGTCTTGTACACGGTCATCAGCGGATCGTTCAGATTCTGCGCTTCCACCGTGAACATGACGTTCTTGTTCAGGGTGTAGTTCAGAGCGATGTTGAGCGAACCGTTAGGGCTCTGGAAGTAGTCCGCACCGCCGCGGTTACCCAGCTTGTACACCGAACGGTGGCTGTAGGCGATACGTGCGCTGAAGCGGTCATCTTCGTAGAAGGCGCCTACGTTGTAGGAGTTCTTCGAGGTGCCGTACAGGGTGCAGTCTTCGCCAGCTTTACCGTTGCAGGTGCCGCTATCGAGCTTGTCGGTCTGTTTGCCATCGGAGTAGGTGTAGTTACCCGATACGCCGATGCCGCCCCAGACGTTCTGCTCGTAAGCCAGGTTCAGGCCATTCAGCTTGCCGTTGGTATTGACCGGTGCCGAGATGTCGTAGTTGGCGATCACGCCGCCTTTGGATGCGTCAGCGTATGGCAGGATGCTATGGCCATAAGCGATCACACCTTTCAGGTCGCTGCTGAACACACCAGCCGACAGCAGAGCTTTAGGTGCGAAGTACCATTCCACGCTCAGATCCAGGTTGTTGCTGCGGATAGGAGTCAGGTAAGGATTGCTGCCGACGCCGTTGTGCTGCAGGTCGCGCAGGTCGTTACCAGCCAGTTGGCCGAAGTCAGGACGCGACATGCCGCGGTTCACAGCGAAGCGAGCGATCAGGTCTTTCGACAGGTCGGCACGCAGGTTCAGGCTAGGCAGTACGTCGTTGAAGGTCTGCTCGTACTGTGGCTTACCGCCTGGCAGGTAAGCGCGGATGTCCATCTTGGTACGCACCAGACGTACACCAACGTTACCGCTGATGGTTTCGGAAGGCTGCAGGTTAGCCATGATGTAGCCGGCGCTGGTGTCTTCCTTGATGTTGAACTCTTGCTGGGTAGCGTGAGTGTTGAAGGTAGCGTACTGGGCTACCCACGATGCCACGTAATCATTGCTGATCTTGAACGGGTTGAAGCCTGGGGTTGGGTTCACAGGCAGGTTGCCGTACCAGTTAGAGCCGTAGTTGCCGATGGCGCTGTCCGGAATCTGTTTCTCGTCATCCGCACCTTTGCCCAGCACCATGCCCATCTTCTGCAGATCGCGCTCGTGCTTGGCGAAACGGGCACCGAATTTGATCGATGGCACCACATCCGAAGCCAGCTTCAGATCAGCGTCAACCTGGCCATAGGTTTCCTTGTCGGTCGACGAGGTGTAGCTACCCCAGCCGCCAATGCCACCGCCGCTGCGCACGAACTTGTCGCCGCCCGGTACGTTCAGCACGAAGATGCCGTCACTGGTCAGCGAGTAGCCAGCACCCTGGTTCCAGCCGCTCAGCACTTCGAAGCCGACGTCCTTGGTCTTGCCGCTGCCGCTGGTGTGACCCAGTTTGCTGGTCAGGGTCAGGTCGTCGCTGACTTTCCATTTAGCGTCAAAGTTCAGGAATTTCGAATCGGTTTTCGCATCAGGACGTGCAGCCACGTCTTCCACTACCGAGAACGCACCGGCGGAACTCGCGCCGAAGGCATTCTTGTCATAGAACACAGAAGTCAGCGTATTGCCGGCCACAGTGTAGGAACCGGTTGGTTTCACGGCATTGCCATTCCAGCCAGGGCCGTTGAAGGCATTGATGGTGTCGGCCATGAAGTTGGTGTTGTAGTTCTTCGCGTCGACAGTCGACAGGAAGCCCGACAGGTCCAGCGTGACATTGCTTTGTGGTTTCCACTGCGCTTCCAGATAACCACCGTTACGCTTACGTTCCTGTTCGAACAGCACGGCGCCGCTCAGCAGCGAAACGTTTTTGCCAGCAATGGCTGGATCCGGATAGTTGGCAGCGGCTTTATCCCACCATACGCCTTCCGAACCGGCGCGTTGCAGTTTGCGCGACTGCGAGAACACCTGGGCCAGAATACCGAAGGTGTTGTCTTCGTTTTTCCAGTTAGCCAGTGCGGTAATCGCTGGGTCGGTCGACTTGGCAGCGGTCGAGTAAGCCGCTTCGACGGAGGCCGAAGTGGTCAGGCGATCCTTGAATTCCAGTGGCTTGCGGGTCTGGATATCGACGGTACCGGCAGCGCCGCCTTCGACCAGATCAGCTTGCGACGATTTGTGCACCACGATGCGGCCCACCAGATCCGATGGCAGCAGGGTGTAGGAAACGCTACGGCCGCCAGCAGCGATGTTAGGACCATACCAGTCACCGCTCGATACGGTGTGGCCGTTCAGGGTGGTCAGGGTGAATTGCGAGGACAGGCCGCGCAGTTGTACGTGTTCGTTCTCGCCGAACGAACCTTCCGCCGAACCGGCGCTGGTGGTGGTCACGCCAGCCACGCGCGACAACGAGTCAGCCACGTTTTTGTCCGGCATTTTGCCGATGTCTTCCGCGGTGATCACTTCCACCAGCGAATCCGCATTTTTCTTCTGGTTCAGCGACTGCTGCAGCGAAGCACGGATACCGGTCACGATAACGGTGGCTGGTTCTTCTTTAGCTTGCTGAGCTTGGGCCGACATGGCAACGCTCATGGCCAGCATGGCCACGGCTGCAGCGATCGGCTTCATGCGCTGTTCTGCGGTGAAATTACCTTTCATATACTCCCCCTTTGATTGGTGGCTTCTCTAAGCCAGTCCAGGTTAAACGTAGATCTCAGAAGCAGTTGGTTGCCGCCGCAACTTCCTGCAGATCCCTTCTTTGCAACCACTTACAAAACCAATTTAACGCCAATATACTCCAGACCAATACCAGAACACTACCAGTTTTCGATATTTTTCTTCATGTTGTATGAACAATACATACCACTTTGTTGCTTTCTATCACAGGCGAGAGGCGTAGCAGTGGTCTAATTCGATAAGACCAGTGTAATACCGCAGAACTGGTCTTTTTTGGTATTATTTTCCAACAAACCAAAGGGAGACCACTGGGTATGAATGCGCTAGCACAGATCATGCAGAAGTTGGGCGAAAACAACAGTCAACCCCTGTATCTGCAGCTACAGCGTGCTTTGCGCAGCGCTATCGACAGCAAACTGTTCGGCAAGGATGGTGCCCTGCCCGCCGAGCGCCAGCTGGCCAGCGAACTGGGGCTCTCGCGCATCACGGTGCGCAAAGCCATCGATGGACTGGTGGAAGAAGGCCTGCTGGTACGCCGGCCCGGCTCGGGCAATTTCGTCAATACCCGGATAGAAAAGAACTTCGCCAAACTCAGCTCGTTCTCGGAAGATATGCGCGCACGCGGACGCCAGCCGCACAGCGTCTGGCTCAAACGCAGCGAAGGCATCGTCGCGCCCGAGGAAGCGCTGCGGCTGCGGCTCAGCCCGGGTACGCTGGTCTACCGTTTCCACCGCATCCGCTATGCCGATGACGTGCCGGTCTGCCTCGAATATGCCACGTTGGTAGGCAGCAGCCTGCCCGCACTCGGTGCCGTGCAGGATTCGCTATACACGGCGCTAGAGCAGGCTGGCAACCGTCCCGTGCGCGCGCTGCAGCGCCTGAGCGCCCTGCTGCTCACGGGCGAACAAGCCAGCCTGCTGCAGACCAAAACAGGCGAAGCCGGACTGGCCGTGGAGCGCATCGGTTTTCTGCGCGATGGCCGCGCCATTGAATTCTGCCGCTCCTACTTCCGCGGCGACCTGTACGACTTCGTAGCCGAACTCAACGCCACTTAACCCTGAGGGGTCAGGTCGGGCAAAGTGCAGGGGTCAGGTCGGGCAATTGTGCAGCCTCGACTGTAAGCATCAGCAAGTTTCATACGAGAGCTTCCGTCTGTTGAGGAATTTCAATTCCGCTTTCGTACGCTCAGCTACATTGCGCCTATGACCCGACCTCTCCGAATCGAATTTGACGGTGCGCTGTATCACGTCACCACGCGCGGGGATCGCTGTGAATTCATTTATCACGACGACATCGATCGAAATTGCTGGCTAGATATACTGACGCAGGTGTGCGCGCGTTTCGATTTTGTAATCTATGCCTACTGCATGATGGGCAATCATTTTCATCTACTGATCGAAACGCGCAAAGCCCATCTGGCACAAGGGATGCGCCAGCTGAATGGCATCTACTCGCAAACCTTCAATCGCCGCCATCAATTAGTCGGCCATGTATTCCAGGGCCGCTACACGGCAATACTGTGCCAGAAAGAATCCTATCTTCAGGAACTCGCGCGCTATATCGTGCTCAATCCAGTGCGCGCCCAACTGGTTAAATCAGTGGATGAATGGAACTGGAGCAGCCATCGATATGTCATGGGTGCAGTGCCCTGCCCTCAATGGCTGAATACAACGGCCTTGCTCTCGCATTTCGGCAACGATCTGCAACGCGCCAAGGACTCCTACTATAAATTTGTACTACAAGGCCTAAACGCCGGCCACCCCATGGAACAATTGCGTCACCAGCTTCATCTGGGCGAACTGGCACCGCAGGTAAAAGCTGAGTTGGTCGAAGCGGCCCTGCAATCTCACGACATTCTACGCGCCCAGAAAGGCGCTTTACATCGTCAGCTCAGCGAATATTTCACAGCTAACCAGAGCACTGAAGCTGCCATTATTCAGGCTCATCAGTCACTGAGCTTTTCCATGAGTGAAATTGCGCGACATTGCGGCTTTTCGCGCCGCAAGGTAGGCAGAATAATTCGTGCCCACCTTACCAAGCAATAGCAATAAGCAGCAAGGCGCAGCAACACCGCATCAATGGCAACTTGCCCCGATGCCCGACCTGACCCCTGCACTTTGCCCGACCTGACCCCACCTATTTTTTGCTGGCGTCGCCGGCCGTCACCACCGACAGCCGGGCCGGATCGATGGCCGCGCGGAAGGCCGCATTCACCTGGGCCAGCGTGGCCGCGCGCAGCTTGGCCTCATAGGCTTTGCTCCAGCTATAGCTGCGCTTCCGGAACAGATTATTGGTCCAGCCGGCGGCCACGATGGCGTCCTGGGCACGGTTCTGCGCGCGCTGCTGCAGCAGGCCGGATTTGGCGCGCGCCAGTTCCTGTGCAGTGAAGCCCTGTTTGACGGCCAGCTCGAGTTCCTGCCGTATCGCGGCCGAGAGTTTTTTCAGGTTCTGCGGCGCCGCGATCGCTTCGATGGTGAAGCTGCCCGCATTATCGAGCTCGCCCGCCTGCAGGCCGCTGCCGCCACCGTAGGACAGGCCATCCTTCTGGCGGATGCGGTCCATCAGACGCGATTTCAGGCCGCCATCGCCGAAGATGTAATTGGCCAGTTCCAGCAGCGGCATGGCCTCGTCGTCGATATTCAGCGCCAGCGGCAGGCGCGCCAGATACACGCCATTTTCCTTGTCCGGCGTATCGATGAAGCGCTGTAACGGTGCCTTGTCGGCATTGCTGCGCACCAGCGGCGCGTAGGCGGCCTGGCTATCCCAGCCGGCGAACTGCGCTTCCACCACGGGCTTGATGGCCGCCGCATCAAAGTCACCGACGATGGCCAGCTCGCCGTGGCTGGCGCCATAGTACTGGCGGTGGAAGGCCACCACCTGCTCCAGCGTCATCGCCTTTACGGCAGCCAGCAATTCATCGGTGCTCATGCTCGCACGCGGATCGCCTTTCGGATAGTGGTCCAGGTATTCGTCCAGCGCATTGCGTGCCAGCGTCTGCGGCTCGTTGCGTGACGCTTCGATGGCCACCAGCCATTGCTGGCGCAACTGCTCGAATTCAGCCGGCGGGAAGCTGGCATCCTTGAGTACATGCGCCACCAACTGCAGCGCTGCCGCCAGATGGGGGCCGGTCGTATCGAACTGATACAGGCCGCCGGACATCTTCAGTTCCGACATGGTATCGGCCAGTTGCTGGCGCGTGTAGCGGCTGGTGCCGCGCATCAGCATTTCATGAGCCACGCTGGCCACCACACCCTGATTGAACAGATTCTTCTCGTCGCCCCAGTGCAGCTGCAAATGCACGGACACGCTAGCGCCACGGTTCTTCTTGGGCAGCAGCGCCACTTTCAGACCGCCTATATTCAGGCGCTCGGTGCGCGCATCGATATTGTCCTGATCGGGATTGAAGACTTCTGCCGTCAGCGCGCTGTGGTGGCCTTGGAAGTCGTGCATGACCTGTGCGACCGTGGGCGCCGCAGGGATCTCGGCGCGCTGGGGTGCATCGTCCGGGATGAAGCTGCCCACCACGCGGTTGTCACGCTTCAGATAGCGCCCTGCCGCTGCCGCCACCTGCTGCGACGTAAAGCTGGGCAGCTTGTCGCGCCCTTGGAATAGCAGACGCCAGTCACCGAGCGCGATTTCTTCCGACAGGCTGACCCCGACCCGCTGCGGATCGTTGAGGGCTTTTTCGATACCGTTGGCAAAGCTGCGCCGCGCCCGCGCCATCTCTTCCTCCGTGGGCGGTGTGCTGGCAAAACTCTCCACCGTGGCGATCAGCGCATCGCGTACCGGCTCCAATGGTTCTCCGGCTTTCACCACGGCCCCCATCAGTTGCAGGCCCGGCGCATAGCCGGTCTGGCCGAAGCTGAATACCTGTGCCGCCTTGCCGGTTTCCACCAGCGCCTTGTGCAAGCGGCCGTTCGGCGTATCGCCGATGATCTCGGACATGAAGCTCAGTGCATCGCTATCTTCCTGCAGCGCCGAAGGCACTTTGTAGCCCAGCACGACCAACTGCATATCGCCTTTGCGGCGCACGACAAAACTGCGCTCGCCATCTTGCACCGGTTCCACCGTCCAGAACGGCGGCAGGCTGCGCTTGGGTTTGGGGATCACGCCGAAAGTCTTGCTGATCCAGGCCAGCGTGCTGGCCGGTTCGAATTTGCCCGCCACCAGCAGCACGGCATTGTCGGGCTGGTAGTAGGTGCGGTAAAACGCCTGCAGATTCTCGATGCGCACATGCTCGATATCGCTGCGGTTGCCTATGGTCGAGCGGCCATAGCTATGCCAGTCGTAAGCCACACTCTGCATGCGTTTGAGCAGTACGCCGAAGGGATTGTTCTCGCCACTCTCGTACTCGTTGCGCACCACCGTCATTTCCGTATCCAGATCCTTGCGTGCCACCTTGGAATGCACCATGCGATCCGCCTCCATCGCCAGCGCCCACTTCAAATTATCTTCGCTGGCCTGGAATACTTCGTAGTAGTTGGTACGATCGAGCGAGGTGGTGCCATTGAATTCCATGCCACGCTGGGAGAACTCCTGCACAATGGATGGGTTTTTCGGCGTGCCCTTGAACAGCATGTGCTCGAGCAGGTGGGCCATGCCTGTCTCGCCGTAATTCTCGTGGCGCGAGCCGACCAGATAAGTCACGTTGACGGTGACGGTAGGCTTGGACGCGTCGGGAAACAGCAGCACCTTGAGGCCGTTGGGCAGACGGTATTCGCTGATCCCGTCCGTCTCCGGGCCACGTACGACGCCTTGCGGCAGGGTGCTGGCAGCCCATGCAGAGCCGGTGGCATAAGTGGACAGGCCGCACAGCAGCAGGCTGGCGGCAGCGCAGGATTTCAAACGGCTGCAGTTCATGGAGGCTCTCGCAAATTCTAGGAACTGGCAGCATACGCCTAGCCGCAGCGATGTGACTAGGCACTTAAGCAGAATTTAATCGCAGCGGCCCGTTCACGGCAGATCCAGTATCTCGCGCCGGAAGTCGGCCTGCGCCATTTCCGCATCGAGCGCGAACCAGAACTGCTCGGCCAACTGGCGGTGCTGCGCATAGTAGGCAGACGAAAAAGCAAAATACATATTCTGCCGCGCATAAGGCTGAGCCATACGCTCCACTTCCGCGCTCAATCCTTGTGCGTGTATCTGTTCCTGCGCCGCCAGATCGAGCAGCACGGCCACCTCGGCCCGGCCGATATGCAGCTTGCGCAGATTAGATTCGGTATCGCGCGCGCCATCATCATATGCCACCCGCATTTGCTGCAGCCGGTCCGTCACGGCCACCAGCCCCGAATTGACCAGCACGGGCGTGGTCAGATGTTCAAACGCCTGCCCATTCCAGCCCGCCACCGTGCCGCGCTTGCGGTACACCCCGAAGCTCACCACGGCAATGGCGCGCGCCGGCACTTCGGCTTCGCCCGCCCATGGAAATTGCAGCAGCTTGCGGTTTTGCGCCACGTAGGCGACGCCGTTGAGCGCATCGATTTGTCCGGCCTGCAGCATGGCGCGGCAACGATTGATGGGCGCGGAATAAAACCTCAGTTGCAGGCCCAGTTTAAGCGCACTGCGCTCGGCCAGCTTTTGCGCCCAGCCATCATGCTGGGGCGTGGTGTAAGGGGGATAGGCCACGGCATCGACACACACGCGCAATACCGGCTCTTGAGCCTGCGCCACACTACACAGCAGACAGCACAGACCAAGCACGGCCAGCCTTTGGATCAGCGGCGCAGCACGCATAGCTTCCCCTCCCTTGCATCCTCAGGACGACGTTACTTTTCTTTCATTAATTGTAACGCTGAAGGGGCGGCAGAACAATCGGCGCCATGCCGGCGGCATAGCGCGATCATCGAAATCAGCAGACGCTCAGGTCTTGTCCGGCAGAATGCAGGCATCGACCATTTGCAGGTCGTTGTCTTTGGCGAAGGAAATCACGAAATGGTAAGCCATGGGCTCGAGGTCGCGCAGTTTGCCGTTGACGACCACCGATTTCACGCCATCGAGCACCACCGGGCGCACATAGGGCGAGAACTGCAGGTGGGAATCGCGGCCACCGCCGAAGCCTTCCGGCTTGAAGCAGGCCATGACGCCGCACAGACGTTCGGCCCAGTCGCTAGGACGGAACTGGCGGCCATTGCTGGTACGGCCGATGATGAAGAACGAATCCTGCTGTTCTAACGGATTGTGGGCTGACTCGGCCATAGGCGGGCTGCTTCTGCGTAGATACTTGTTGGTAACAAGAATGCGTGAATGGTCCCGACGGATTTGCCGGGCGGATATCATTCTGTAAGAATCTTACGTATTATATCTTATAGAAGACCTTAATACGTAAGTCCTTGAATAAACGTCGCTAATTTTCACGATCAAGCATTTTGGTGCAGAAATACCATCTTTCTGCACCACGGCAATGCACCTATTGTACCCTTTTAGGGCGCCGCCCCCAGCCACACTGCGCCGGACAGCAGCAATAACAACATCATCCACAACAGCAAGGCACGCCACACCAGGCCCACCGTGCTTTGCAGTGCGCGCACATTCGGTTCTTCGCCCGGCAGCACGTCCGGCTCTTCGTCGCTGGTATCCACCGTGGCAGCATCGACCGGCAACACCTTGGCGGCATTTTCTGCCGGCGTGCCGAGGCGCACGCCCATGGCGCCGCCACCAGCGGCCAGAATGATGCCGATCGCTTCATCAGTCCAGCGGTGCGCGAAGTTACGCCAGGCGTAGATGGCGTCTTCGAAATTGCCGACCACGGCGAAGGCCACGGCCGTCAGGCGTACGGGTATCCAGTCTATCCAGTAGAACGCGCGCGCGGCGAACTGGCCGAACGCTTCGTTGCGCATATGTTCGGGTTCATTCCATGCGCGGGCCAGATGTTCGGCCACGCGGTACATCACGGCGCAGGCGGGGCCCAGCGGCATGAGGAACCAGAAGAACACGCCGAATACATTCCGGTGCGTGGTGATCAGCGATTTTTCCACTGCCAGACGGGCGATTTCCGAGCTCTCCATGCCCACCGTATCCTGCTTGGTCCATTCACCGAGCAGCTTGCGTGCGGCCGCTTCGTCGCCAGCATTCAGGGCCAGTTGAATCGAGGTGAAATAGTGGCTGTAGTGGCGGAAGCCCAGCGTCAGGTAGACGATCAGCACGTTCCACGCAAACGCAGCGAGGAACAGGTTGTAGTGTTTGAGGACGCCGTAGATCAGGGCGGTCGGCACCATCAGCAGTGCCATCATCAGGAACCAGCCCATGCGGCCATGGCTCGAATGACCGGCGTTGAACCAGGTCTCCATGCGCAGCGCCAGTGCCTTGATTTCCGCGTAAATCGGATTATCGGCCCGCAGTGGCTTCATCTGCTCGATCAGCAGCGCGCATAAAATAGAAAGAAATGTCATCTAACGTCCTTGGATAGGGCTAAGCTGCAATGCCCGCTACGATAGCGCACCGAGCTTAGGCACGCAAGAAATGGAACAGATTGCGCAGCATGCCGGCCGTGGCGCCCCAGATGAAATACTCGCCGTAGGGCATGGCGTAGAAGCTGCGCCGCCCTGCCGGCAGTTCGACCGACAGGCGCTGGTGGTTCTGGCCGTCCATCAGAAAATTCAAAGGCACTTCAAATACTTCCGCCACTTCGCCAGGGTCAGCCTGCAGTGCAAACGGCGGCTGCAGCAACGCCACCACTGGCGTGACGCAGAAACCCGTGCCCGTCAGATAGTGCGGCAGCGTACCTAGCACATCGACATGGCGACGTGCCAGACCGATTTCCTCTTCCGCTTCGCGCAGCGCCGTGTCGATCGCATTGGCATCATAGTCTTCCGCGCGGCCACCGGGAAAACTGATCTGGCCGGCGTGCGCGCTCAGATGTTCGGTACGCAGCGTCAACAGCAGCTGCAGTCCGTTTTCGCGCGCTACCAGCGGAATCAGGACCGAGGCTGGCGTGGGCGCCTGCCTGGGCGCCAGCATGGCCGATTCGTCGGCCGTTTCGGCCTGCCATGCGGGCTGCTCGGCAAAGCGCTGGCGCAGCCAGTGTGGCGTGAGGCGCTCCAGTGCCACGGCGGCTTCGCCGGCCACGCCATCGACGGGCAATGCGCGGGGATCAAACGGGGGGCGTGCCAATACGCTCTCCTCCAGTGATGAAATCAGAACAAAAAAGGGCGCCAGCGGCGCCCTTTCCCGAGGCCTGCAGCCTCATGCTTCCTAAACTAACGCAGCTATTGTCGTGACAATTATGCAGCGTCGGTTTTCGCCGCTGGGCGACGGTTAGGCAGCTTTTCTTTGATACGTGCCGATTTACCGGAACGATCACGCAGGTAGTACAGTTTAGCGCGACGTACGTCACCGCGGCGTTTCACTTCGATCGAAGCGATCAGCGGGGAGTACAGCTGGAAGGTACGCTCAACGCCTTCGCCGGACGAGATTTTACGAACGATGAAGTTCGAGTTCAGGCCACGGTTACGACGGGAGATCACAACGCCTTCGTACGCCTGAGCACGCTTACGGGTGCCTTCGACGACGTTTACGTTAACGATCACGGTATCGCCAGGTGCAAATTCAGGAATGTTTTTGCCCAGACGAGCGATTTCTTCTTGCTCGAGTTGTTGAATCAGATCCATTTTACGGCTCCATAAACCATCATGCTGGCGCGCTGACCTACTTGCCCAGTAGAGGATGGGGGGTTACACGTGCAGGCAACATGCCTGCACATTACATCAGCAGATTTTTACAAACCTGCCAAAAACTGTTCGTCTTTGCGCGTCAGCAAACCGGCTGCACGGGCTTCAACGAGTAAATCGGGGCGCTTGCGCGCGGTCGCTTCCAGCATGCGCTGGCGGCGCCATTTTTCAATTTCGGCGTGGTTGCCGCCCATCAGTACCGGCGGCACAGCCACACCTTCATACGTCTCGGGGCGCGTGTAGTGCGGCGCATCGAGCAGACCATTGACGAAACTATCCTCCACGGCCGACGCATCCGTGTTCAGCACGCCAGGTATCTGGCGGATCACGGCATCCATCAAGGCCATGGCCGGCAGCTCGCCACCGGACAGGACGAAATCGCCGAGGCTGATTTCTTCATCCACGCAGCGGTCCAGCAAACGCTGGTCGACTGCTTCGTAACGGCCGCACAGAATGACCAGACCGGCTTCCTGTTTCAGCTCCATCACCCGCGCATGGGTCAGCGGTTTGCCTTGCGGCGACATGAACACGACGCGCGGCGCAGGCAGACCGGCATCGGTCTGGCGCTGCTTGGCGGCATTCAGCGTCGCTTCCAGCGGTTTGGCCAGCATCACCATGCCGGGGCCGCCACCATAGGGGCGATCATCCACGGTGCGGTGATTATCGGTGGTGAAATCACGCGGATTCCACAGCGACAGACCACATTTATTCTGTTCGAACGCACGCCGGGTGACACCCGACTGCGTCAGAGCGGCGAACATTTCAGGGAACAGGGTCACGACATCAAATTGCATGGCGGGCCGCCCTCTTTATGTTCAGTAATCAAGGCCCCAGTCGACGATGATTTTCTTTGCGGCCTTGTCTACCTTGATGACATACGCGTCCACAAATGGAATCAGGCGCTCTTGCGCCGCATCTTCCGGAACAGCTTCGGCCGTGGCTGCTGGCGTAATGCGCAAGATCGATTGGGGACCATTGCTCATCATGTCAGACACCGTACCGAGGTGCTCACCTTGCAAATTCTCTACTTCCAGACCGATCAGATCGGCCCAGTAAAACTCGTCGTCCGACAAGACCGGGAAACGGCTACGGGGAATCGACACAGCAGCACCCTTGAGTGCTTCCGCGACGTTACGGTCCGTAATGCCGATAATTTGCGCCACCACATCGCCGCCATGCATTTTGCTATGCTTGACATCGACATCATGGACACCCGGCTTATCGAGCCACCAGGTTTTAACCCGCAGGAGTGCATCCGCATCTTCCGAGAAAGGACGTATCCTGACCCAGCCTGCAACGCCGTAGGCACCGTAGACAAAGCCTACCTGTGCCAGATCGTCGGGGACTTGCACCCCGGATGCATTCTTGACGGTCAAACCAGCAACCAGAATTAAGCTGCTTTGTTCTGGGCTACCAGACGTGCAACTGCTGGCGACAGTTGTGCGCCAACCGATTGCCAGTGAGCCAGACGGTCAGCGGTAATGCGCAGAGGCACTTCACCACCGGAAGCCATCGGGTTGTAGAAACCGATACGTTCGATGAAACGGCCATCGCGACGATTGCGCGAGTCGGTTGCAACGATGTTGTAGAACGGACGCTTCTTGGCGCCTCCACGAGCTAAACGAATAACGACCATAATATTTCCAAAAAGTGTGCTAGGACGGAAAAAGCCGCAAATTATAGCGCGCTTTGCCGCGAAGCAGCAAGCGTTAATGAAATAATCGGGCAATGTTGGGGTAATCAAAGATTATCCCCCGATCCGGCGTGCGGAGCAATAGGCTGAAGCACAAAAAAACCTCCACCGGAGGCGATATTATGCCCGATACTGCTGTTTTACCGGCAAATTAGCGAACAAACATGACCGAAGTGCATCAAGTCCGCCACAAAAACAAAACTCTGGCCGCTCTGCTGGCCTTCCTGCTGGGCGGCATCGGTGCCCAGCGCCTGTATCTGGGCGGCCTGCGCGATCGCGCCCTGTGGGCCCACCTGAGCGCCCTGCCACTGTGTGCGGCCGCCAGCGCCCTATGGCCCCATGCCGACGCCTTCTACCACCTGCTGCCCATCATCGTATCGGGCCTGATCGGCTTCCTTGAAGCGCTGGTCATGGGCCTGACCAGCGACGAGAAATGGGATGCGCGCCACAACCCCGCCAGCGGGCACCAATCGGCCAGCCAATGGCCGCTGGCCGTGATTCTCGTGGCCAGCATGATGCTGGGCGCCGGCAGCCTGATCGCCACCATGTCGCGCCTATTCGACCTGCTCTACACGGGCGGCGCCTACGGCTAAACCAAATTCGGGGTCAGATCTGTCATTCGGACATGCAGACCACACAATTGAGATGTCGCAATGCCCTGCCGAATAAAACGGGCATACGGCCACATAAAAAAACGCTCAGCGCAAAACTTGCCGCTGAACGTTTTTAGAGAATGATCTTGAGATAGCTCAAAAATCGGGGCCGAGTGTCTGAATGACAGACCTGACCCCGATTTTTTAGAACTGCTCGACGTCTAGTGCCAGCACGCCGCTGCTGCCGGCTACGATGGCGCTACGCAGGCTGCTTGCTTGCGACAGGATGTGGTCGGCAAAGAAGCGTGCCGTGACGATCTTGGCGCTGTAGAAGGCTGTATCGCCTTCGGCTGCATCCAGCTTTTGCTGGGCAATCAGCGCGGCACGAGCCATCTGCCAACCACCCAGTACCAGACCAGCCAGCTTCAGATACAGCACGCTACCGGCAAACACGCTCTTGATGTCGCTCTTGACGTTGGCCACCACGAAGTCCACCACCGCTTCCAGATCAGCGCTGGCGGCGCTCAACTGGGCTTCGATGGCCTTGAAGTCGGCGCCTTCACGTGCGGCCAGTTCGGCTGCAGTCGCGCGTACTTGTGCGATGAGGTTCTTCGCTACAGCACCGCCGTCACGCACGGTCTTGCGGCCGACCAGATCGTTGGCCTGAATTGCCGTGGTGCCTTCGTAGATGGTCAGGATCTTGGCATCGCGGTAGTGCTGGGCTGCGCCCGTCTCTTCGATGAAGCCCATACCGCCATGCACTTGCACGCCGTCACGGGTGACGTCCTGCGACATTTCGGTCGACCAGCCTTTGATGATAGGCACCAGATATTCGTACACGGCCAGCGTGGACTTGCGCACTTCCGCATCGGCGTGGTTGTGGGCGATATCGCTCAGACCCGCACCAACGTAGGCCAGCGCACGCGCCGCTTCCGTCTGCGAACGCATATTCATCAGCAGACGGCGTACATCCGGATGGTGGATGATGGCGACTGGACCAGCAGAACCGGCCAGATCACGCGACTGCACGCGGTCCTTGGCGAAGGTGACGGCCTTCTGGTAAGCGCGCTCGGCCAGACCGATACCCTGCATGCCGACGCCGAAGCGGGCCGCATTCATCATGATGAACATGTATTCGAGGCCGCGGTTTTCTTCGCCCACCAGCGTGCCGATCGCGCCGCCGTTGTCGCCGAACTGCAGTACTGCCGTCGGGCTGGCCTTGATGCCCAGCTTGTGTTCGAGCGAGACGCAGTGCGCATCGTTGCGTGCGCCCAACGTGCCATCGGCATTGACGAGGAACTTAGGCACGATGAACAGCGAAATGCCTTTCACACCAGCCGGTGCGTCCGGGGTACGGGCCAGCACCAGGTGCACGATATTTTCGGTGAAATCGTGTTCGCCGTAGGTGATGAAGATCTTGGTACCGAAGATTTTGTAAGTGCCATCTTCCTGCGGCACAGCGCGCGTACGCACGGCAGCCAGATCGGAACCGGCCTGTGGCTCGGTCAGATTCATGGTGCCGGTCCATTGACCCGACACCAGTTTTTCCAGATAAGTGGCCTTCTGTGCATCGCTGCCCGCGGTCAGCAGCGCTTCGATGGCGCCATCCGACAGCAGCGAGCACAGCGCGAACGAGATGCTGCCCGCGTTGAGCATTTCGATGCACGGCGTAGCCAGCAGCTTGGGCAGACCCTGACCGCCGAATTCGACCGGATGCTGCACACCCTGCCAGCCCGCTTCCGCGTAGGCCGTGAACGCTTCCTTGAAGCCTTTCGAGGTGGTGACTTTGCCATCGGCCAGATAGCTAGGCTCTTTGTCGCTGGCGTGGTTCAGCGGCGCGACCACGTTGGCAACGAACTTGGCGTTCTCTTCCAGCACGGCTTCGGCCGTGTCCGGCGTTGCGTCTTCATTGCCGGGCAGCGCGTTCACGGCGGCCAGATCGGCCAGTTCGTTCATCACGAACAGCATGTCTTTCAGGGGGGCTTGATAAGGCATCGTTTTTCTCCAATATCTCCAGAATTCTGCAAGTTTGCGCACCTAGACGCTAAAAAAAAGCCACGACAATCCGGCGTCCGGATCAGCGTGGCTCTGGCTGGCGCCTAGTGCGTCGGGGGATTAGCCCAGTTCAGCTACCAGTTGCGGCACGATCTCGAACAGGTCGCCCACGATGCCGTAGTCGGCCACCGAGAAGATAGGCGCTTCCGGATCTTTGTTGATCGCCACGATGGTCTTCGAGTCTTTCATACCGGCCAGGTGCTGGATGGCGCCCGAGATACCTACGGCAACGTACAGATTCGGTGCCACGATCTTGCCGGTCTGGCCTACCTGCCAGTCGTTCGGCACATAGCCAGCGTCCACTGCAGCGCGCGAAGCACCCATAGCAGCGTTCAGCTTGTCAGCGAGCGGTTCCAGAATCTTGAAGGCTTCGCCCGAACCCATGCCGCGGCCACCGGAAACGATGATCTTGGCAGCGGTCAGTTCTGGACGGTCCGATTTGGCCACTTCACGGCCGACGAAGGCCGATTTGCCGTTGTCGGCAACAGCTGCCGCGGTTTCGGTCGCAGCCGAGCCACCGGTAACAGCAGCGGCGTCGAAGCCGGTTGCGCGCACGGTGATGACTTTCACCGCGTCGGTCGATTGCACGGTAGCGATGGCGTTACCAGCATAGATAGGACGCTCGAAGGTGTCGGCCGATTCTACTTTGGTGATTTCCGAAATCTGCGCTACGTCGAGCTTGGCAGCAACGCGTGGCAGGATGTTTTTGCCGTAGGCGGTAGCTGGCGCCAGAATGTGGCTGTAGCCGCCGGCAATCGCCAGCACCTGCTCGGCCACGTTTTCGGCCAGACCTTCAGCGAAATAAGCGGCGTCAGCCACGATCACTTTGGATACACCGGCGATCTGGGCAGCGGCAGCAACGGCTGCGCCTGCGTTGGAACCGGCCACCAGCACGTGCACATCACCACCGCACTGGGCGGCTGCAGTCACGGTGTGGAGGGTGCTGCCCTTCAGGCTAGCGTTGTCGTGTTCAGCGATAACTAATGCGACCATGATTGTTCCTTTAGATGACTTTGGCTTCGGTGCGCAGTTTTGCGACCAGGGTGGCGACGTCCGGTACGGTGATACCAGCGGAACGCTTGGCCGGCTCGGCCACTTTCAGGGTTTTCAGACGCGGGGTCACGTCTACACCCAGATCTTCCGGCTTGGTCACATCCAGCGGCTTTTTCTTCGCCTTCATGATGTTCGGCAGCGTCACGTAGCGTGGCTCGTTCAGACGCAGGTCGGTGGTGACGATGGCAGGCAGGGTCAGCGCCAGAGTTTCCAGACCGCCGTCCACTTCACGGGTCACGGTGACTTTGCCGTCTTCCAGTACGACTTTCGAAGCGAAGGTCGCCTGTGGCCAGCCCAGCAGCGCAGCCAGCATCTGGCCGGTCTGGTTGGAGTCGTCGTCGATCGCCTGTTTGCCCAGGATGATCAGCTGTGGTTGTTCTTTGTCAGCCAGTGCTTTGAGCAGCTTGGCCACAGCCAGCGGCTCCAGTTCGGCGCTGGTTTCTACCAGAATGCCACGGTCGGCGCCGATCGCCATACCGGTGCGCAGGGTTTCCTGGCACTGGGTCACGCCGCACGATACGGCCACCACTTCGGTCACTTTACCGGCTTCTTTGAGACGGGTGGCTTCTTCCAGCGCGATCTCATCGAATGGGTTCATCGACATTTTGACGTTGGCAATATCCACGCCGGTGCCGTCGGATTTGACGCGCACTTTAACGTTGTAGTCGACCACGCGCTTAACGGGTACCAAGACTTTCATAACTGTGCCTTTGGAAAAAGTAAAAATCGGGGTTAAAACCGGGCCAAGGTGCTGTACATCACTCGCACCAGTTAGGCAGGACTAAATTCTGTGGGCTAGATTATATGAGAAATTCACGCCACACAAGAAAATAAAGCACGATCGTGCGTTTTTTAGCTAGTAGAAATCGTCTAAAAAATAAATCTCCTAGACGATGACTGGAAAAAAAACTAGAGCAATGCGCTTATTTGCGGCGCATCAAAAACACAAACTCGCGGCCCATCTGTACGTGCGACAGCAGAGCGTTACCGGTCTGTTTGCAGAAGGCCTGGAAATCCCGTACGGAACCGGGGTCGGTCGCCATGATGCGCAGCACTTCCCCGCTCTGCAGTTCTGCCAGCGCTTTCTTTGCTTTCAGAATAGGCAAAGGGCAATTCAAACCGCGTGCATCAAGTTCCTGGTGGAATTCCATGATTGCTTCTTCTAATATCGTGTCGCTCATCAAAAACCTGCTCGTTTTGTTAGGACTGACGCCAGTCTACTCCAAAACGGAAGGAATGACGCGCTGCACCAAAATAGTTCATTGTCCGTTGCATCTTTGCAACGCAAGCTGGAAAGTATACAACAGCCTGTCATGAACGACAACGGCCTGCGTGAGTCACGCAGGCCGCATAAACACTACTCCGGCAAGGCGTTCAGTAGATTAAACGCGCTCCCCCACCCAGCCGATGACAGCGGCCAGCGCTGCCGGCAAGGCCGCAGCATCGGTACCGCCGGCTTGCGCCATATCGGGGCGTCCGCCACCTTTGCCGCCCACTTGTTGTGCAACGAAGTTGACCAGTTCGCCTGCTTTGACTTTGCTGGTCGAGTCCGCCGTGACGCCGGCGATCAGGCTGACTTTGCCATCCTGTACGCTGGCCAGCACGATGGCGGCGGTTTTCAGCTTGTCTTTCAGCTTGTCCATGGTTTCGCGCAGGCCGGCCACATCGGCGCCTTCCAGCACGGCGGCCAGCACTTTCAGGCCTTTCACGTCAGTGGCTTGCGCAGCCAGCTCATCGCCCTGACCCGAAGCCAGTTTCGACTTCAGTGCAGCCAGTTCTTTTTCCAGCGATTTCACGTGGTCTTGCACCTGCGCGATACGGCTGCCCAGTTCGTCCGGATTGGTTTTCAGCGCGGCCGCCGCGTCCAGCAGACGGCGGTTCAGGTTTTGTACCAGTGCCAGTGCACCCACGCCGGTAACGGCTTCAACGCGGCGGATACCGGCAGCCACACCACCTTCGGCAATGATCTTGAACAGGCCGATATCGCCGGTGCGCTGCACGTGCACGCCACCGCACAGCTCTTTCGAGCTACCGATGTCGAGTACGCGTACTTCGTCGCCGTATTTTTCGCCGAACAGGGCCATCGCGCCATGCTTGACTGCATCGTCGAACGACATATGCTGGGCTTTGGTGGCCTGGTTTTCCAGAATTTCCTTGTTGACCTTGGCTTCCACTTCAGCGATCTGCTCGGCCGTCAGCGGTGCATTGTGGCTGAAGTCGAAACGGGTTTTGTCCGGATCAACCAGCGAGCCTTTCTGCGCCACGTGGCCGCCCAGCACTTCGCGCAGCGCTTTGTGCATCAGGTGGGTCGCCGAGTGGTTACGGATGGTGCGACCACGCTTGTCCAGATCGACTTCGGCCGACACGGCATCGCCCACTTTCAGCGTGCCCTGTGCCAGCACGCCGTGCTGGCCAAACACGTCGGCCTGTATCTTCAGCGTGTCTTCCACGTCGAAGTGGGCGCCAGCGGCTTTGATCACACCGTGATCGCCAACTTGACCGCCCGATTCAGCGTAGAACGGGGTGGTGTCCAGCACCACGATGCCCTGCTCGCCTGCATTCAGTTGCTGTACCGGAGCGCCGTTGCTGTACAGCGCGATGACCTTGGCGTTCGCGCTCAGTTCTTCGTAGCCGACGAACTTGGTTTTCTCGCCGCTGTATTCGACGTTGGCAGCCATTTTGAATTTACCGGCAGCACGCGCGGTTTTCTTCTGCTGTTCCATCGCGGCAGCGAAACCTTCTTCGTCCAGCGTGATGTTGCGTTCGCGGCAGATGTCGGCCGTCAGATCCAGCGGGAAGCCGTAGGTATCGTACAGCGTGAAGGCGGTAGCGCCGTCCAGACGGCTAGCGTCCTTGGCCAGTTGCGCTTCCAGGATCTTCATGCCGTTTTCCAGCGTTTCGCCGAAACGTTCTTCTTCCTGCTTGAGTGTCTGGGCCACGCGTTCCATGGCTTCCGTCAGCTCAGGATAGGCGGTGCCCATCTCGATGTTGAGGTCGTTCACGAGCTTGTAGAAGAATGGCTTGGTCTGACCCAGTTTGTGACCGTGACGCAGCGCGCGGCGGATGATACGGCGCAGCACGTAGCCGTGGCCTTCCGAGCTAGGAATGATGCCATCGACGATCAAGAAGGAAGCAGCGCGGATGTGGTCGGCGATCACGCGCAGCGATTTCGATTCCAGATCGGTGGCGCCCGTCTCACGTGCAGCAGCCTTGATCAGTGCCTGGAACAGGTCGATTTCGTAGTTGCTGTGGACGTGCTGCAGCACAGCCGCCAGACGCTCCATGCCCATGCCCGTATCCACGCATGGCTTAGGCAGCTTGTGCATCACGCCCTGTTCGTCGCGGTTGAACTGCATGAACACCAGATTCCAGATCTCGATGAAGCGGTCGCCGTCTTCTTCTGGCGAGCCCGGAGGGCCACCCCAGATGTCGGCGCCGTGGTCGTAGAAGATTTCGGTGCAAGGGCCGCATGGGCCGACGTCGGCCATCTGCCAGAAGTTATCCGAAGCGTAGCGCGAACCTTTGTTGTCGCCGATACGGATGATGCGCTCTTTCGGTACGCCGATTTCGTTGGCCCAGATATCGTAGGCTTCGTCATCTTCGAAATACACGGTGACGGTCAGTTTCTCGGCTGGCAGCAGATAGACCTTGGTCAGCAGTTCCCACGCGTAGTTGATCGCGTCGCGCTTGAAGTAGTCACCGAAGCTGAAGTTACCCAGCATTTCGAAGAAAGTGTGGTGACGTGCCGTGTAGCCGACGTTTTCCAGGTCGTTGTGCTTGCCGCCGGCGCGTACGCAGCGCTGCACGGTGGTGGCGCGCGAGTACGGGCGGGTGTCGAGGCCGAGGAATACGTCCTTGAATTGCACCATGCCGCTATTGGTCAGCAGCATGGTCGGATCATTGCCAGGTACCAGCGGGCTGGAGCGGACAATCGTATGACCCTTGGATTCGAAAAACTTGAGGAATTTGTCGCGGATTTCAGATGATTTCATGTCGTAAGCAGAAGTAGCTGGCAGATGCAAAGGGTTGATTATATATGAGCGCGCGGTGTAAAGGGCTGTCAGGCGTAGGCAGGGCCGATCAAATCGATACGGTCGGTGCAAAAGCCATCCACACCCCAGCCCAGAATTTCGCGCGCGCGGGCAGGATCGTTGACGGTGTAGCAGAACAGGCCGTAACCGGCCTGTTTGACGGCCGCCGCCTGTGCCGCCGTCAGGTGACGCTGGTTGGTGTGGATGGCCACGGCGCCCAGCGCCTGCGCCTGTTCCAGCCAGTTGTCCGGCAGGCGGTCCAGCAGGTAGCCGCGCGGCAGCTCCGGCACGGCATCGCGCGCTGCTGCCAGTGCAGCGTAGCTGAATGACGATAGCAAAGGCAGCTTAGCGGGATCGCCGGCAGCTAGCTCCTCGGGGAAATGATCGCGTGTCATTTTTGCAACCCATTCACCCGTCGCGGCCTCAAACCCATCGGCCGGTTTGATTTCCACATTCATCCAGATCTGTTCGGCCCGGCAGAAGGTGATGAAATCCGTGTAGCGGGGGATCGTGACGCCTGCGTAGGCAGGGCCGAACCAGCTACCGGCATCCATCACCGCCAGTTCGGCCGCCGTGCTGGTGGCGACGCTGCCCTGCCCAGCCACTGTGCGGCCAAACTCGGGATCGTGGATCACCATGCCGATACCGTCGCGCGACAGCATCACATCAAATTCCACCGCATGGAAACCATGGGCAAGACCGGCGCGCAGACCGGCCAAGGTATTTTCCGGTGCCAGCGTGCCGCCGCCCCGGTGCGCAACAATTTTAGGATATGGCCACATGGTTCCACACTATCACGCCAGCGGGCGCGATCGAATTAACAGTGTTAGTCAATAGTGATAACGGCAAGCGACAATATTGAGCACGCCATCAACGTAGGCATACACCAGCCGGTGCGTGAGATCAATACGCCGCGACCAGAGCCCTGTCAGATTTCCTTTCAGCGGTTCCGGCTTGCCGATTCCACTATATGGCGAGGATAGGCAGGCATCAATCAGAAGATTGATTTTCTGCGCAAGTTTCGGATTTTCAATTTGCCAGTACTGATAGTCCTCCCAGCCTATATCCGTAAAAGCTACAACGAACTGGGCGGCCTGCTTCTTGTTACTTGCCTTCTGGTTTTTCATTGCGTACCAGTGCCCGTCTACGGGTCTTGCCGGCATTTAGCTGCTCCAGAGAGGCGAGTAGGCGGCTGGCGTTCTTGGGCGAACCGAGCAGGTAAAGTGTTTCCTCGATTGCGCTGAAATCCGACAGCGACAGCATAACGACCGCCTCGCCATTCTGGCGAGTGATGATCGCTGGACTGTGATCCGCACAAACATCGTCCATCACACTCTTCAGCTCCGCGCGCGCCTCGCTAAAAGTTAACACGTTCATCTATGATGCCCCTCAGGCTATTGAATAAAACGGTACAGCTTACCCCGCAAATCATTGTACACAAATCTGTACAAGAAACGAGATGCAGACGAAAAAACCTTGTGCACAAGCCGAGACGAACCACTACACTAATGGCCTGATAGCAAATTTGTAAAGGTAGACCTCATGACCGTTGCACTAGCATTAGGACATATCCGCGTCCTCGACCTCAGCCGTGTCCTCGCCGGACCATGGTGTTCGCAGAATCTGGCGGACCTCGGCGCCGATGTGATCAAGGTGGAGCGCCCCGGCAGCGGCGACGATACCCGTGCATGGGGCCCGCCCTACGCCAAGGATGCCGACGGCAAGGACACCACGGAAGCGGCCTACTATCTGGCGGCCAATCGCGGCAAGCGCTCGATCACGGTCGATATCGCCAGCGCTGGTGGTCAGGCCCTGATCCGCGAACTGGTACGCCATAGCGATGTGGTGCTGGAGAACTACAAAGTCGGCCAGCTCAAACGCTACGGTCTTGATTACGAATCCCTCAAAGCCATCAAACCGGATCTGGTGTACTGCTCGATTACCGGCTTCGGCCAGAACGGCCCCTACGCTCACCGCGCCGGCTACGATTTCCTGATTCAGGGTATGGGCGGCCTGATGTCCGTCACGGGCGAGCGCGACGACCTGCCCGGTGGCGGACCACAAAAGGCCGGCGTAGCGCTGACCGATCTGATGACAGGCATGTATGCCACCATCGCCATCCTCGCGGCCCTCACCCACCGCGACCGCAGCGGCGAAGGCCAGTACATCGACATGGCCCTGCTCGATGTGCAGGTCGCCATGCTGGCCAACATGGGCAGCAACTACCTGAATAGCGGCAAAGCGCCTAAGCGCTGGGGCAATGCCCATCCCAACATCGTGCCTTACCAGACCTTTGCCTGCAGCGATGGCTACATCATCGTCGCCAGCGGCAATGATGGCCAGTACCAGAAATTTGTCGAAGTAGGCGGCCGCCCCGATCTGGCCACCCATGAGCGCTATGCCACCAACCCGCTGCGCGTACAGCATCGCGATGAACTGGTGCCTATCCTGGCCGAAATGGTGGCCAAACAGACCCGCGCGTTCTGGATCGAACAACTGGAAGCAGTAGGTGTGCCTTGCGGCCCCATCAACAACCTCGATGACGTCTACAAGAATCCGCAAGTACTGGCACGTGAACTGGTAATGGAGGTGCCCCACCCGACGGCCGGCACCACCAAGCTGGTACGCAGCCCGATGAAGATGTCGCGCACGCCGACCGATGTGGCCGTAGCGCCACCGCTGCTGGGCCAGCATACGGACGACATCCTGCGCGAAGTGCTGGGCCACAGCGACGCCGAAATTGCCGCCTTGCGCGCACAGGGAGTGGTCTGATGCATACCCCGCTCAACGCTGAAATCACCCGTCTGTACCGCCTCGACGGCGACAACGACAGCCAGCCACTGGAACTGGTTTCAGCCGCGGGCCTGACGCGCGCCATGGTACTGGAATTCCGTCGCAAGCCGGAGCAGGCCGTACCGCGTCACTGGGACAACCTGTGCCGCATGGCCAACTACCTGCAGGAGCAACTGGAATTGCCGGCACCGGCCGTCAGCATTTCCGGCAAGAACAGCTATCGGCTCTGGCTGTCGCTCAGCCATGCGGTGCCGGTGGAGCAGGCAGAAACCTTTTTGCTGCAACTGTGCGCAAGCTACTTCCCCGATGTGCTGGCAGACGAACTGGACTGGCTACCGCAGCATGGCGGCCAGCATGCGCAGACCAGTGTGGAATGCCCACCGCGCGTGCAAAGCAATGGCCAGTGGTCGGCCTTCATCCACCCCGGCATGGGCGCTGCCTTCGAGGAAGAAGCCGGTCTCGAAGTGGAGCCGCCCGCCGCAGGTCAGGCCGCTTTTCTGGAGCGTCTGCACAGCATCAGCGCTAGCCAGTGGACCCATGCCTGCGCCCTGCTGCAAAGCCAGCAGACTGAAGCCACTCCGCCAACAACGACGGCAAACACCGCCAAGGCAGAGGCCACGCGCCCCGCCGCGGCCGCGCAGCCACGCAATGACGGCCTGCTGCTCAAAGACGCTACGCTGGACGACATCATCCAGCACCTGCATGAGCGCAATATCGAGCCGACTTTCCGCCACCTGCTGCCCAGGCGCTAAGCAGGCGGCAGGTGGCGCGCACAGTGCCGCCCGCAGCTGCCGCGTACAGTTCTAC
Organism: Pseudoduganella danionis; assembly: GCF_009720775.1. Classification (GTDB taxonomy): domain Bacteria; phylum Pseudomonadota; class Gammaproteobacteria; order Burkholderiales; family Burkholderiaceae_D; genus Rugamonas; species Rugamonas danionis. The sequence goes on along the minus strand of NZ_WNKW01000002.1, from coordinate 497,572 downwards.
CCACACCTGCCGCATACCCGGGCATTCAGGCACGCGTACTGAGATCAGTCTGCAATTCCTGCAACTGGCTTTGCACCGCCTGCACGGCGCTGCGCGTATGGGCTGAGATCTGCGGCACGTTGATGCACACTTGCCGCGCGCGCTCCACCAGTACCCGCATTGCCGCCAGTAGCCGCTCCAGCTGAGCGCTATCGGCCGTGGCCAGCATTTCGCCCAATTTATCGGCATGCTGGTCGAGCCGCTGTACGCTGTTGCGCAATTCCGCTGGCAGCAGCCGTTCGCCGGAACAGGCTTGCGCCGCCTGTCCTACGGCCTGTGTCAGCAATTGAAAGCGGTGATGAATTTCCAGTGTCGGCAACATAATGCTTTCCCTCCGAAGTGGCGGCATGCACGGCTGTGCTGCTGCTATTTCGACTCGCCAGCGTCCGCCACGTTGCATGCGGCTGCCCACGAAAAGCTGCAACTCTGAGACAGATCAGCTTTCGTCAAGCTTGCAAATTTTGTAAGTAGTTGTGACATGACTCGGCGCTATCAACTTTGCAAGATATGCTGCCGCCATGACTGCCCGCCCCCGCGCCTTGCCGCCCATTCTGCTGACCGTACTGCTGCATTGCGCACTGCTGCTCGCCCTGCTGCAAGGCGTCCAGAACCAGCGCCAGACTCGCCAGCGCGGTCCCGCCATCCAGTGGCTGCTACCCGCCGCTTCTGCTCCCGTCACCCCTCGCCCGCACGAACCGCCCCCCAAGCCCGCCCCCTTAGCAGCAGCCAAGGCAGCAGCGGCCATCACTCTGCACAAGGCCAGCGCTGCTGCCCCGCAGTCATCCAGCGTCACAGAAAGTCCGCCTGTGATCGCGGCTAGCCCCAGTGCTGCGCCAGTGACGCAAGCGCAAGACAGTGCGCACGATGATCCGTTTGCGCTCGACAAACCGGCAGCAGCCCGCGCCGCGCCAGCCAGCGCCGACGAACTGCTGCAGCAGGCTAGAAAGAGTGTCGGCCGTATCGATCAGCAGTTGCGCGCGGAATCGCCCCAGCGTTTTCCCTTACCGCCGCCAGACAGCATGCAGGCCAGGCTGGAACGTGGCATCAATGCGGCGCATGAGGCGGTGCCGCCCAAGTGGTATCAGGGCGCACGCATGGTGGAGCTGAGCACGCCGGATGGGGAGCGCAAATCCCGTCTGTATAAGATCGTCACAGCGTTCGGCAGCTACTGCGTCACCATCAGTCCGGAAGGCCGGCGCTCCTATTCCAACTGCCCCTGAGCCGGACCAGCGCAGCAGGCCCGGCAGCCCCCAGCGCTATCACAGCGCTATGCCTGGCCAGTTACAGATCGGCCTGCGCCACCGGCGCGAGCTGCCGCAGCCGCCAGCCTATGGCCAGTGCCAGCAGCGACAGGCTGCCCAGCACCAGCACCACGCCGGGCCAGCCATGCGATTCCCACATCAGGCCGCTGAGCGACCCCACCACACTGGAACCGAAGTAATAGAAGAACAGATATAGCGCCGAAGCCAGCGCACGGTTGCCCAATGCGCGCCGTCCCACCCAGCTACTGGCCACGGAGTGCGCGGCAAAGAATCCGAAGGTGTACAGCGCCACGCCCAGCACGATCAGCGGCAGCCAGTTCGACAGCGTCAGCAGCAAGCCCACCGGCGGTATGGCGATCAGTGCCCACAGCACATGGCGCCGGCCATAGCGGTCGGCCAGACGCCCCGCCCACACCGAGCTGTAGATCCCCAACAGATACAGCAGCGACAGCGCACCCACCACGCTCTGGCTCAAGGAAAACGGCGTCGCCAGCAGGCGATAGCCAATGTAGTTGTACAGGCTGACGAACGAACCCATCAGCAAGAAAGCCAGCGCGAACAGCCAAGGCATACCCGCATCGGACCAATGGCCGCGGAAAGCCGCCGGCATGGCACGCCAAGCTGTGTGCTGCGGGCGGAAATGGCGCGAGGCCGGCAGCGAGCGCCAGAACTCCAGCGCCGCCAGTACCCCTGCCGCGCCCACTACGGCCAGCGCCAGCCGCCATGAAAAATGGTCGCTGAGCAGCGAAGCGATCACCCGCCCCGCCATGCCGCCTAGCGCGCTGCCGCTGATGTACAGCCCCATCGACAGGCCCAGCGAATTCGGCTCGATTTCCTCGCCCAGATAGGCCATGGCGATGGCCGGCATACCGCCCAGCGCTATCCCCAGCAGCGTGCGCAGCGCCAGCAGTTGCGCATAGTTGTGCGCACCGGCACAAGCTATCGTCAGCAAGGCGGCCAGCGCCATCGCGCCCACCATCAGCGGCTTGCGCCCCAGCCGTTCCGACACCACGCTGGACGCCAGCAGCGACAGCGCCAGTGCCGCCGTCGAGCAGGACAGCACCATGCTGCTCCGCGCTGCGCTCAGAGCAAACTCATGCGACAGCAGCGGCATCAGCGGCTGCACGCAATACAGCAGCGCAAAGGTGGAAAAGCCGCCGAAGAACAGTGCGCGGTTGCTGCGCCGGAACGCGGCGCTGCCCGCCGCAATCCGCGCCGTGCCGCCGGAACGGTCGGCTGCGCTGCTGGCTGGGCTAGTGGCTGCGCTGCTGGCAGAACTGCTGGCGCTCAGGGCATCGGAATCAAGGCTGGCGACGGGTGGTGGCATGAACTAACTCTCGGTCAGGCAGGGAATCTGCATCTTAGGATTGCCGCCGCCTCGCGTCCAATATATATTTAAGGCGATTCTTATACTTTTTACAGATAACAACTATGGAATTGCGCCATCTGCGTTACTTTGTCGCCGTTGCAGAAGAACTCAGTTTTACCCGTGCTGCCGCCCGCCTGCACATAGGCCAGCCGCCGCTGAGCCACCAGATTCAGCAGCTTGAGAGCGAAGTGGGCGCTCAGTTACTGGACCGCAGCAAGCGCTGGGTGCGCCTGACGCAAGCGGGCAAACTGTTTCTCGACGATGCGCGCCGCGTACTGGCGCTGTCCGAGCAGGCGAAGCAGACAGCGCGCCGCGCCGAGCGCGGTGAAGCGGGCGAACTGCGCGTCGGCTTTACCTATTCCACGCCGCTGACGCCGCTCTTCGCCAGCGTGGTCAACCGCTACCGCCAGCAATATCCGGGCGTCACGCTAACCCTGCACGAACTGCCGACCGTGCCACAGATCGCCGCCATCGCCGAACGCGAACTCGATCTGGGACTCGTGCGCCCGCCCGACATCAGCATCCCCGACAGTGTCAGCCTGACCGCCCTGCGCCATGATCCGCTGGCACTGGTGCTGCCCATCGGCCACCCGCTGGCCAGCCAGCGCAGCGTGAGCATCAGCGATCTACGCGATCAGCCGCTGGTGATGTATCCGCGCACCACGGGCACCGGCATCTATCCGCAGATTTTCCGTCTGTGCCGCGCTGCCGGGTTCCAGCCCAGCATCGCCATGGAAGCGGGCGAAGCGTCCACCATCATCGGCCTCGTCGCGGCTGGCTGCGGCATTTCCATCCTGCCGGCTTCGTTCGAAATTATCCGCTTGGCCGGCGTGTGCTACCGCCCGCTCAGCGATGCAGCGGCCACCACGGCGCTGATGCTGGCGCAACGCAAAGAAGAAAGTTCGCCGCTGGTCGCAGCCTTTGTCGGCATCGCCATGGCGATCGCCAGCGAGCATCAAACGGAAGAAAGGGGAAACGGATAAAGTAGCCGACGTGGCGGCGAGCACCGCCACGTCGGTCGCAGACACTTAGGCGTAGTCGGCGTCGAGTTCGGAACCGGCGTAGTTTTCCAGTTCGGCGAACAAGGTTTTCATGGCCGTGCGGCCGGTGATGTTCTGCAGCACGCTGCAGGAGCGGCGGTAGTTATCGATGCGCTCGACCAGCACGGGATGGTGCTGGGCCGGCACCACAGCCAGCAGTGCTGCCCAGCCCTGCTCGAAATCGGGCTTGTTCTTGCGCACGACTTTGACGAAACGCTCGAACTCCTTCTGTCCTGTACGCGCGACGATGCGGCCGCCACCTTCGACAGCAAAGATCACGGCCAGCGCAATCACGCCTTCCGCATTCAAGTCGGTGTCGCTGACGGCGCCTTCGCTGTTGTGGCGGCGCAGCCAGTTGGCCAGCCGCACCACGGCCTGCACTTCCTTACGCTGTTTCAGCATGACCTGATAGCGCTCCATGCCGTTCCAGTTCTGGTTGGGATCGGTCTGACACAGTTCCACGAACAGGTCGCGCAGACGCCGCGCCGCGTACAGCGGATCGGTATCGTACTCGCCTACCAGTGCATCCTGCGGCATGGCCGAGAGTTCCTTGACCAGCCGGAAGCCCTGCTGGAACGCATGCTCGGCGCCATGCTCGATCAGGTATTCCAGACCGGCCAGATCGGTATCGTCACCCAGCACATGCTCGAGTCCCAGCGACACCCCGCCCACCGTCAGCAACAAGGCTTTCTGTATGCCTTCGGCCGTGCGGTCGTTGGTGAACTTTTCGGCCACCATGGCGGTAATGCCGGTCAGCTCGTCGGCCAGCGCGTAGGCCGCGTCGTCGTCCGGATGAGTGGCCAGTTGCTGGATCGCGCGCGTCAGGCGCGGCAAACGTTCTATGACTAATGCAGGCAGCATGACAACCCTTACGAGAAGATCTTGGTGCCCATGCTGCGGCGCGAGCCGGGCTTGGCTGCACTGCGCGTGGACGGTACCTGCTTGCGCAAGCGATACAGCAGTTCGCGGGTGGAACGCTGCAGGATGCTCGGTTCCGCATCGGGATCGTCGTCGTACTCGGCATCGGCCAGATCGGCGCTATGGCGGAATTCCGGGAACAGCTCGAACAGGGCACGGTCCCAGCCATCTTCCGAAGCCTGCGCCAGCGCGATGGCCAGCGGCACGACGTCGTTATCAGACGAGGTCTGCCCCGTCAGATACGGGCCTTTGGAAATGATTTCACCCGCCACTTCGAGGATCTCTTTCGGCGCCATCGAGAACAGAATCGCAAACACGGTGGCACCGTGGTCGGTGGCCGAAGCAGCCGCCAGCAGTTCATTGCGACGGTCTTCGTCATCAGTCGAGAACACCACGCCGTGGATGTGGGCGAACAGCGATTCGGCGATACGCTCGGGATCATCCTCGATCAGATCGTCCTGCCACGTGGCAGCGATGAAGGCCAGACTGTCGGCCCAGGCTTTAGGCGGCACCAGCAAGGTCGCCAGCGACATCTTGCCGCCGTCGAAACCGGCCATGTGCAGCGCCGTCACTTGCGGTGGTATGTTGTTGAGCACTTCCACCACGGCCAGATCGCCGAACTGGTCGGCCGCTTCGGCGAAAGCTTCTTCGGCGTGCTCGATCGAGCCAGCCAGTACCAGCTCGGTCACCTGCTTGCTCAGTGCCGGCAGATTGCTATTGTCACTCATGCTTAATCTCCATCCTGATCGAACATCTGGGCGAAGTCATCGCTCGCCTGATCTTCATCGTCGATATCATCCCCATCATCATTGGCCGACAGCTGTTCGAGCGACTGGTCGTCGTCGTCCCAGCGGCGCGGATTGAGGTGCAGGAAAGCCGTGATAATGGCCTGACGGCCCAGTTCCGGCATATTTTCTTCCAGTGCCGCGTACATGCGCGCGGCGGCTGCACCCTTGCAGCCAGCCATCGCGAACACCCGTGCGGCATCGCCGAACTCGTAGTCTTCCGCTTCGGCCAGCAAGCCTTTCGGATCGTTGAACTCGAGCTGATCGACCAGCGCGAACGCCAGCATATTGACATCTTCGATGCCGCCACCACTCGCATATTCTTCCACCAGCGCGTCTATCATGCGCTGATAGTTCTTGCGATCGGGCGGATCGCCCAGTATGCCCTCGATCTGGCCTTCCAGTTCGCGCGCCTGATAGGCGAACTCGGGATGTACTTTTCTCATTACTTACTTTCCAATTTTTCTTATTTGATACGATCAGGCCGGTGGCAACTGGGTGCCGTGCAGATTGAATACCGAGCGCCACAACTGATAGGCTTCCGCCTCCGCATCAATAATGATGCGGTGATTCAGACTCTGGTTGTATTCCTCGCGCTTGGCGGGATCGGACAGGATCTCGTAGGCCTTGGTGATGCTTTTGAAGCGGGCTTCCGCGCCGGGGGCCTGATTGCGGTCCGGATGGAAGCGCATCGCCAGCGAGCGATACACCTTTTTAATCTCATCTTCGCTGGCGTTAGGCGCGATACCCAGTGTGTTGTAATAATTTTCCATTTTGGAAACTCCGGGCCTTGTTGCCGAAACAGGTAAAGGCGAATTATACCCGCCCCGCGCCGCCAGAACCCGCTCTGGCCGCCGCTTGCCCGCATTTCCCCCGAGGATGGGCTGGGGATACGGTAGAATGCCTGCCATAGCTATCAATATGAACTTTTTTTCTAGCCACAATACAGATGAGCAACGATAAAAACAGCCCAGCGCCAGCGCTGCCTTCGAACTTTTTGCGCGCCATCGTCGAATCCGATCTGGCGGCCGGCACTCACGTGCGCGAAGGCATGCCTAGTGTTATTACCCGCTTCCCGCCCGAGCCGAACGGCTATCTGCACGTAGGCCATGCCAAGTCGATCTGCCTGAACTTCGGTCTGGCACGCGACTATCAGGGCCGCTGCAACCTGCGTTTCGACGACACCAATCCGGCCAAGGAAGAACAGGAATACGTCGACACCATCATCGACAGCGTGAAATGGCTGGGCTTTAACTACGACTACCCCAACGCCGCCGGCGGCATCGACCACCACCTGCACTATGCCAGCGACTACTTCGACCAACTGTACGCGATGGCCGAATACCTGATCGAGCAGGGCTATGCCTATGTGGACAGCCAGTCGGCCGAAGATATGGCCGCCAACCGCGGCAACTTCAGCACGCCGGGCAAGAACTCGCCGTTCCGCAACCGTCCGGCGGCCGAATCGCTGCAACTGTTCCGCGACATGAAGGCAGGCAAATACGCTGATGGCGAGCACATCCTGCGCGCCAAGATCAGCGAAGACGCCATGTCGGCGCCCAATATGAATATGCGCGACCCGGCCATCTACCGTATCCGTCACGCCCACCACGTGCGCACGGGCGATGCGTGGTGCATCTACCCGATGTACGACTACACCCATCCGATTTCGGATGCGCTGGAAAACATCACCCACTCGATCTGCACGCTGGAATTCCAGGATCACCGTCCGTTCTACGACTGGCTGCTGGCCACGCTGTCGAAGGGCGGCTTCTTCAAGCTGCCCGTGCCGCGCCAGTACGAATTCTCGCGTCTAAACCTGACCTATGTGGTGACCAGCAAGCGCAAGCTGCGCCAGCTGGTGGAAGAGAACATCGTCGACGGCTGGGACGACCCGCGCATGCCCACCATCGTCGGCCTGCGCCGCCGTGGTTACACGCCGGAAGCCATCCACCTGTTCTGCGAACGCATAGGCGTGACCAAGGCCGACGGCTGGATCGACATGAGCACGCTGGAAGGCTGCGTGCGCGAAGACCTGGATCCGAAAGCACCGCGTGCGACGGCCGTGCTGCGTCCGCTGAAACTGATCATCGATAACTATCCGGAAGGCCAGACCGAAGAATGCAGCTCGCCCGTGCACCCGCACCATCCGGAAATGGGCGTGCGCACTTTCCCGATTTCGCGCGAACTGTGGATCGAAGCAGAAGACTTCATGGAAGTGCCGAGCAAGGGCTATTTCCGCTACTACCCGCCGATCGACGACAAACCGGGTGCACGCGTGCGTCTGCGTCATGGCTATGTGACCGAATGCACGGGCTACGACAAGGATGAAAACGGCAACGTCATCGCCGTCCACGTCAACTACTTCCCGGATTCGAAATCGGGCACGCCCGGTTCCGACAACTACAAAGTCAAAGGCAATATCCACTGGGTATCCACGGCCAGCGCGCTGCAGGCCGAAGTGCGCCTGTACGATCGTCTGTTCACCGATGCCCAGCCCGATGCGGGCGGCAAGGACTTCATCTCGCTGCTGAACCCGAACGCCAAGGAAGTGGTGACGGCTTATCTGGAACCGGGCATGAGCGCTGCCCTGCCGGATCAGCGCTACCAGTTCGAGCGCCACGGCTATTTCGTCGCCGACCGCGTCGACAGCCAGCCCGGCAAACCGGTGTTCAACCGCATCGTCACGCTGAAGGATAACTGGAGCGCCAAGTAAGTCGCTGCAGCCAGTCCGGTCCAGCCGGTGGACTCCGACAGGAGCCACCGGCTTTTTTCATTCCAGCTACAACAGTTCGTTCAGGACAAATATAAAAGAGACAAAATTAATCAAGTCGCCACAAATGACTTCCGCTATAGTCAGCCGCATCCCATAAGCGAGCTGAACAATGGACACTCTGCATGCCAAACACCGCTGGTTCGAGCCTGACCGCCCCGTCTGGTGGACCGGCATCCTGCTCGCCTTGTTGATCGGCATCTGCCTGCAGATACTGGTGCGCCACACCATCGAACATGAAGCCTACGGCCGCTTTACCCAGCAGGCCTTCAACACGCGCTACAGCATCAATGCCCGCCTGAGTTCCTACACCGATGTACTGCGCGGCACGGCCAGCTTTCTGGCCGCCAGCGAACATATAGACCGCCGCGGATTTCACCGCTACGTCAGCGGCCTGATGCTGAAGAAACAGTTTCCCGCGCTCGACAATATCAACTATGCCCAGGTAGTCAGCGCTGCCCAGCGGCCTGCATTCGAACACTGGAGCAGCCATAGCGGCGATGGGCACGCGAGCGGCTATCCCGATTTCCTCATCCACCCCCAAAGCCAGCGCGACAGCTACACCGTGCTCACCATGATAGAGCCGACCGACCACTTCCGCGATCGCATAGGTCTTGATATCAGCGTGCGCCCCGGCGCCGCCGAGGCACTCGCGCGGGCCCGCGACACGGGCCAGCTGATGACCACCGGCATGCCGATCGAAAACACCCGGCATGCCCAGGGCTGGGCCCTGGCGCTGCGCATGCCCATCTACCGCAAGGATATGCCGCTAGGCGATGTCAACCAGCGCCGCGCCGCCTACATCGGCTCGGTCGGCATAGGCTTCAGCGTGCCGCGGCTGGTACTGGGTGCGATGGAGGGTAGCCAGCCACAGGCGGTTCATCTGCGCCTGTATGACGATGGCAAGAACAGCGACGGCAGCCAGTCCGCACCGACTTTGCTGTTCGATAATCTGAGCAGCCTGCCCGCCAGCCAGCGCGCGGCCAACAACTTCAGCGTCAGCCTACCGCTGGACTTTAACGGCCGCACCTGGACTGCCGAATTCAGTGCACCGAGCGCCATCTGGCTGTCGCGCTTCGACGCTTTCCTGCCGTGGCTGGCGATGACCACGGGCTTCATCGGCGCCCTGCTGTTCTACCTGCTGTTCCACACACTGGCCTCGTCGCGCCGGCGCGCCATCGCAATGGCCAAGGCCATGACGCAGGAGTTGCGCGACAGTCAGGACCGCTTGCAGCAGTCCTACCACACCTTGCGCCAGCTAGGCGCCCATGCGGACCAGATCAAGGAGCAGGAACGCAAGCGCATCGCGCGCGAAATTCACGACGATCTGGGCCAGAACCTGCTGGCCCTGCGCATCGAGACGGACATGCTGGCCACACGCACACGTTTGCGCCACCCGCGCCTGCATGCACGCGCCTGCCACACGCTGGCACAGATCGATAGCACCATCAAGAGCGTGCGCCACATCATCAACGATTTGCGCCCCACCGTGCTCGATCTGGGCCTGACCCCGGCCGTGGAATGGCAAATCGCCCAGTTCCGCCAGCGCTCGGGCATAGTCTGCGAACTGATCGAGCAGCAAAGCGATATCCAGATCGACGACCACTGCGCCACGGCCATCTTCCGCATCCTGCAGGAATCGCTCAGCAACATCATGCAACATGCGCGCGCCAGTCTGGTACGGGTAGAGCTACGCCACAGCGACGGCATGCTCAACATGACCATCAGCGATAACGGCATAGGCATGGGCGAAGGCAGCCGCAACAAGGTCGGCTCGTTCGGGCTGGTGGGCATGGAAGAGCGCATCCACCTGCTGGGCGGCCAGTGCACCATCACGGCCGGCCACCATGCCGGCACCACCGTTTCGATTTCCGTGCCGGTCGACTATATGGCACCGCCCTCGATCGAAGACATCAATGCCACGGCCAGACTGGCGGCCGAAACCAGCCTGTAGGACGGGGCGCAAACGCGCGCCGCAAGCGGGGAACGGAACCAGACTTTTCCTGCGCGCGTCAGCGCAATCTGTCGCGGCGATCAGAATTTGCTCAGAAAGTTTGCGCAAAATCAAAAGCCTGTTCTGCTCAACAGACAAAATTGCTTCTGCTCCACCCCGTTCCCCCTAAATTTTGCCCAACAATTGCAAAGGATGCCCCCATGAACGTTATCGATGCGCTCGATCTGGAACCTATCAAAGTCAAACTCATGCACAAGGAATCCGGTGAAGGCTGGACGCTGGAACATGCCAACGCGGTAGAACGCGAATACCGCCGCTTCCTGTATCTGATGAAGACCTTCCCGCAGGAACAGGCGGCACCGCTGGTGGATGTCGATACCTTCTGGCATTACCACATCCTCGATACGCTCAAATACGCGGAAGATTGCCAGGCCGTGTTCGGCCACTTCCTGCACCACTTCCCTTACATCGGCCTGCGCGGCGAAGAGGATTTGGCCGCCCACGAGCGTCTGGGCGTACGCATGCAGCAATTGTATGAAGAAACTTTCGGCACGGCCTATCCGCTGCTGCTGGGCGCAGATGAACAGCCAGCCAAGGGCAGCGCCTATTCGGCCGTGGCCAGCCAGACCGCCTATTCCGCCGTCGCCGGCAAGACCGCCTATTCAGCTGTCGCCCAGCAGACTGCCTACTCGGCTGTAGCCAAACAGACCGCCTATTCGGCCGTGGCAGCCAAAACGGCTTACTCGGCAGTCGCCGCCCAGACCGCTTACTCGGCCGTGTCGGCCCAGACGGCTTACTCGGCAGCGGGCCAGCGCACTGCGTATTCAGCCGTGTCGAGTGCCGCAGTCGGCCAGAACGCGGACAGCGGCCTGTTCACTGTACGACCACGTCTGCCCCAGGCTGCCTGAGGCAAAATAGTGCCGGTTGGAAATTTTTTGGCATTTGCCCAAAAAAGTGGCATACTGTAGGGTATCCGAACAACTCTGGGAGCCCGCCATGGCCGTCCAGCCAGCCGTACAATCTTCGACCGTACAGGTCCAGCCTACGCAATTGACGCCTTCGACGGCCGGTAAAGCCGTCGACAAGCCTGCCGAGCAGGTGAAACAGGCGGCACCACCACCACCACCGCCGCCTCCACAGGCCGCGGTGGCGCCCACCGTGAATACCAGTGGCCAGCGCATCGGCACGACCATCAGCACCTCGGCCTGAATTCAGGTCAGGCGCGGGCGCAAACAACAACGGCGCGTTACCGTGAGGTGCGCGCCGTTATCTTTTCCGCAGTTACCCTGATCAGGCAGCCATCAGCTCGCGCAATTCGCGAATGCTGAAATCGCTGATCTCGTGCATACGGATCAGGATGGTGGCGCCGATAGGCAGGGTGTTATGACGGATCTTGCTGATCACGGGCGGCGCTACTTCCAGCGCGCGGGACAGGGCTGCATCGTTTTTCAGTTGCAATTTCTCGATGATAGCGTCCAGCACGCGATTTGGATTGTAGGTCGGCGAGGAGGTGATTTCTTTGAGAGACATGATGAATTTTAGATAATTTTGGTCATTCTTGAATAAAAAACGACACACGGGTAAAAAAAATTTTTGCTCTATTACCGATGTAGCACTACGAATTTCAGAAATTTATCCTGATTTTTAGAGCCATATCGAAATAATACACGTTTTCGTTAGCGATCATCTAACAGACCACTTTATTTCGTGAGATTGTGAGAGATTCTACCCCTAAAACTTATGTTAGGCATTCATCTGTTGTAAGAAAGGGTATAAATTTTTGTAAAGCGAGCTGAACTGCTCAAGTCCGGCACTGTCAGGAATGCCGTATGATGTGGGCGAATTTGATATTCGACAGCCAACTGAGGTTGTTATTTTGACACACTGTGCAGCAACACGCGTATTTGCGCACTTTTAAGCTGCAATCTTTACAAGTTTTTACAACACCATGACCTACGAAGAATTCCTCGATGAAGTAACCACCCTGCTGTACGAAATGTACGAGCTCGACGACGCTGCCGCCATCAAACTGGTGATGGACGCGCAAGCCAACGACTACTTCGTCAAGCATGATGATCTGGAAGAAATGCGTACGCCCGAACAGGCGCGCATCGATGCCAAAGCCCTCTACAAGGCCAAGCAGGACCGCAACCAGACCCAGAAAAAACAACAGCAGCGTGTGCAGCAGCAGCGCAAGCGCAAGCCTGCCGCACAGTAAGACAGCTCAGGCCGCCGTTCGGGCCTGTTGCAGAAATGCCTGTACAGTAGGATAGCGCAGGCGCATACCCAGCTCGCGCCGCAAGCGCCGATTCTCCAGCTGGCGCGATTCCGACATGAAGGACAGCAGCGCCGGTGTCACTACCTGGCGCAGCTCGGCGCGGGACAAGCGTGGCGGCCGCGCCAGACCATAAGCGTCGGCCACGGCATCAAAATACTCGCCCATTTTCATCGCACTGTCGTCCACCGCATGATAAATGCGCTGCGGACGGGCGCGGAACAGCGCCGCCACCACGATGCGCGCCAGATCATCGGCATGGATATGGTTGGTGTGCACATCCTCCGCGGCACACAGGGCCGGCGTGCCGGCCTGCAGCCGCGCCAGCGGCAGGCGATCGGCCGCATAGATGCCCGGTACCCGCAGTATCGACAACTGCCCGCACGCATGGCGCGCCCACTGGCGCAGCATCTGCTCGGCATCAACCCGGCGCTGCGCCCGCGCCGTGGCCGGCGCCACGGCACGGGTTTCATCAAAGCGCGCACCGCCGCAATCGCCATACACGCCCGTGGTGCTGACATAAACCACTTGCGCCCGCTCAGGTAAAATGGCGGTCAGGTGACGCGTGCGCACATCCTGCCCGCCTTGCGCGGCCGGTGGCGCCAGATGTAATACTGTATGGGCTAGCCCACGCAGCCGACGCAGCGTGGCAGGCTGATCCAGATTGGCTACCAACGGCTGTGCGCCCCGCGCGCGCAACTCGGCACAGCGGGCCGGCTGGCTGGTCACGGCGAAGACGCGGAAATACGGCGTCAGCAGGGGCAGCATGCGCATGCCCACATCACCGCAGCCGATAATCAGCAGGCGCGGACGGCGGAATTTTTGTAGTGAGATTTTATTCATCGAAGGATTGTATGACGTTTCAAGTTACTGTACAGCCTAGCGGCCACCAATTCAGCTGCGAGGAAGACGAAACCATTCTGGCCGCCGCCGTCCGTGCCGGCATAGGCTTGCCCTATGGCTGCAAGAACGGCGCCTGCAGTTCCTGCAAAGGCAAAGTACTCAGTGGTACGGTCAGCCACAAAGCCCATCAGGAACGCGCCCTGCCGCCGGCAGAAGAAGCGGCCGGCATGTCGCTGTTCTGCTGCGCGACTGCGCGCAGCGATCTGGTCATCGAAGCGCGCGAAGTGGCTGGCAGCGAAGACTACCCGCTGCGCAAAATGCCATCGCGCGTGGCCACGCTGGAAAAAGTCGCACCGGATGTGGTGGTGATGACGCTGCAACTGCCGGCCAATGAAACGCTGAAGTTCCGCGCCGGCCAGTACATCGAATTCCTGCTGCGCGACGGTAAGCGCCGCAGCTACAGTCTGGCCACGGCGCCGGACCAGAACCAGCCACTGAGTCTGCACATCCGCCACATGCCGGGCGGGGTGTTCACCGATCAGGTGTTCTCCACCATGAAGGAGCGCGACATCCTGCGTTTCGAAGGTCCGCTCGGCACCTTCTTCGTGCGCGAAGATAGCGACAAGCCTATCGTGCTGCTGGCCTCCGGTACCGGCTTTGCGCCCATCAAGGCCATAGTCGAGCACCTGCAGGCGCAGGGTTCACAGCGCGCCATGACGCTGTACTGGGGCGGCCGCCGTCCGCAGGACCTGTATATGGATGCACTGTGCCGCCAGTGGGCGCAAACGCTGCCTAACTTCCGCTACGTGCCGGTGGTCTCCAACGCCCAGCCGGAAGATGGCTGGCAAGGCCGCAGCGGTTACGTGCACGCAGCCGTGATGGCCGACCTGCCCGACCTGTCCGGCTATCAGGTGTATGCCTGCGGCGCACCGATCGTGGTGGAATCGGCCAAGCGTGATTTCGTCGCCCAGTGCCAGTTGCCGGAAGAAGAGTTCTACGCCGACGCCTTCACCAGCGAAGCAGACCTCAACCAACCCTAAGTTCTCACCCCAGCGGGCGCCGACACGGATGCCGCGCCATCCGGCGCGGCGCCCTGAAAGTGCCCATGTCCGACAGTACTGCTTCAGCCAATCACAAAGCCAACCACGACGCCAGCGAGCCTGCTGGCAGCAGCCCCGCCGCAAACAGCAGCAGCACTTCGCGCAACGGTTTCAGCGTACTGCGCCACCGTAATTTCGCGTTCTACCTGTCGGCCCGCACGCTGGGCACGCTGGCCGTGCAGATGCAAAACGTCGCCATCGGCTGGCAGGTGTACGCGATGACGCACGACCTGTTCGATCTGGGTCTGATCGGGCTGGCCCAGTTCGCGCCTTTCCTGTTACTGATCCTGCTGGCCGGCCACGCGGCCGACCGCTACAACCGGCGCAATCTGGTGGCACTGGCACTGGCCGCGCAATTGCTGTGCGGCCTGCTGCTACTGGCGTTTACACTGGCCGGCCTGAGCACCGTCTGGCCCGTGTTCGCGGTGCTGGTGCTGTTCGGCAGTGCGCGCGCTTTCATGGGCCCGGCCACGCAAGCCATGCTGGTCAATCTGGTGCCGCCGGAAAGCTTCAGCAAGGCTGTGGCGCTGAGTTCGTCCAGCTTCCATCTGGCCATCATTCTCGGCCCCACGTTGGGCGGCCTGCTATATCTGGCGGGACCGAAAACGGTATACCTCATTTCTTCCACGCTGTTGCTGCTGGCCGTGCTGCTGATGTGCCTGACCAAGCCGGCACCGCAAGCCAGCCACCGCGAACCGGCCACCTGGCATACCGTACTGGAAGGCCTGCGCTTCGTCTGGTCCAAACCGGTGATTCTGGGCGCGATCTCGCTCGACCTGTTCGCCGTGCTGTTCGGCGGCGCCACCGCGCTGTTGCCGGCGCTCGCGCATGACGTGCTGCATGTGGGGCCAACGGGGCTGGGCATGCTGCGTACCGCGCCCGGCATAGGCGCCGCCGTCTGCTCCATCACGCTGACCTTCTTCCCCATCACGCGCCGGGTGGGCGCATGGATGCTGGGTGGTGTGGCCGTGTTCGGCGTCTGCACGCTGGTGCTGGGTTCCACCACCACCTTCATCGTGGCGCTGGTGGCCCTGTTGCTGATGGGCGCCGGCGACATGATCAGCGTATATGTACGTCACCTGCTGGTACAGTACGAAACGCCGGATGCCATCCGTGGCCGCGTCAGCGCTGTCAATTCCGTCTTCATCGGCGCCTCGAATGAACTGGGCGAATTCGAATCGGGCCTGACGGCCGGCTGGATGGGCCTGACGCGTGCCGTGCTATTCGGTGGCGCTGCCACGCTGGTGGTTACGGGATTGTGGAGCATATTGTTCCCCGTGCTGTCGCGCATGGACCGCTTCCCCCACGAGGAAAGAAACGCAGAGAACAAGGAGGAGAGTCTGTGAGCTTGCCGCTGCCGCGCATCATCCATACTCGCCCGCACCTGAGCGCCGCGCTGGCGCTGGGTGCGGCCACCGGCCTGCTGCTTCCGGCCAGCTGGCCGGTGCTGACCCGTTTGCTGACGGCGTGGAACACCACGGTATGGAGTTATCTGCTGATGATGGCCGTAATGATGGCGCGCGCCGACCATCACGATATCCGCCGCACGGCCTGCCGCCAGGATGAAAAAGGCCCCGTCATTCTGAGCATGCTGTCGTTGCTGATCCTGGCCAGCCTGGCCGCCATCGTCTCGCAGCTATCCGTGCTGAAAGACGCACCGCCGCAGGACATGTGGTCCCACTATGGTTTCGTGGTGCTGACGCTGGCCGGCTCGTGGTTCATGATAGGCACCATGTTCTGCTCGCACTACGCCCATCTGTTTTACATCAATCACGCCAATGGCGAAGACAGCCCGCCCGTGCTGCAATTCCCCGACCAGAATCTGGTCCCCAATTACTGGGATTTCCTGTACTTCTCATTCACCATCAGCGTGGCCGCACAGACGGCTGACGTGAGCATCCACAGCCGCGAGCTGCGCAAAGTCGTGCTGGGCCAGTCCGTGCTGTGCTTCTTCTACAACCTGGCCGTGCTGGGCCTGTCGATTAATATCGGCGCTTCGTTGATCAACGCCTGAACTTGCCCACTGTCTGCGCGCGCTGCTTAAGTCCGGCCTAAGCGCCCACCTGAGCAAAAAAGGAGTAAGATGAAATCGCAGTTCAACAACAAGGAGCAAGCATATGCAAATCATTATCCATGCCGACAAAACCATCGAACGTCATGCCGGTCTCGATGAGCACGTACAAACTGTCGTGAAGAATGCGCTCCAACGATTCGACGAACAAATTAATCGCGTCGAAGTGCATCTGAGCGACAATCTGGTCCAGAAATCTGCTGACGGCGACAACCGCTGCATGCTGGAAGCCCGCGTCACGGGTCTGCCACCGATCGCTGTGAGCGACCACGCTGCCACCCTGCATCAGGCCATCGGCGGTGCTGCCGAAAAACTCAAACGCGCTGTCGATAGCGCACTGGGCCGTCTGCAGGATAAACGCCACACCGGCGTCGCCATCGAAGCCGACGCCGAATAAACCGCGGCCTGTCAGCTCACCACGGAGCTAGCGCCCTGCTAGCTCCTGCAAATACCGCAAGCCCTGCAGCGCTCTGCTGCCATACCACGACAGCATTTCCCCATCCACCAGTTGTACCGGCTTGCCTATCTGCTGTGCCAGCACGGCCGCATGCGCTTCCGTGAAGCGGTAAGGTTCGCTCGACAGCAGTACGCCATCGATTTGCGCCAGCAATTCCGGCGCCCAGCTAAATTCCGGATAGCGGATTGCGTAGCCCTGCAATTCCGCCGGCAACTGCCAGCCGATTTCAGCCAGCATGCGGGCTATATAGGTATCGCCTGAAACCGTCATCCACGGGTCTTGCCAGATGCAGTACAGCACCGTGCGCGGCGGCGCGGGCGGCATGGCACGCAGGCGCGCATATTCCGCCTCGAAGTCGGCACACCATGCGGCCGCTTGCTGTTCACGGCAGAACACCCCGCCCAGCAGGCGCGCGAGCGCCAGATTGTCGCGCGGCGCAATCGGATGCGTGACGATCACATGGGGAATGAATTCAGCCAGCAGCTCGACGGTCGGCTTTTCGTTTTCATCGATATTTACCACCAGATGGGTGGGCGCCAGCTTGCGGATCTTATCGATGTTGACATCTTTGGTGCCCCCCACCTTGGGTATGTCCTGCACGATTTCGCTCGGATGGATGCAGAAACCCGTGCGCCCTACCAACTGGTCGGCCAGCCCCAAGTCGCATAGCATTTCCGTAATCGAAGGTACCAGCGAAACGATGCGCGCATCGGCCGCAGCCCGGTGCACGGTTCCCACTGCATCAGTCCATTCCATGGCGGGCTTTTCCTAAACTTAAAGGCGGTATTGGAGCACCGCCCGATAGATCATGCAACAACTTCCTGAACAAAATTTACACAGGCTTACAGACAGTTCAGCTATGATAAACAGGCGAATCAACTAGCATTCTGAAAGACCACATTGAAACACATCAGCACCTTCGGCGCCTCGCACTACCAGATCAGCGATTTGCAACTGCTGCGCAATTCCACCGACGCTGACGCCATGGCCAGACTGCTGGCCCCCTGCCCCATCATGCGGCTGGCAGCCGAGGAAAGTATCGCCGAATCGCAGATCGCCCACCTGTACATCGTCCTGCGCGGCGCGCTGGCGGTCGCCACCGACACCCGTACCGGCATGGCCGATGGCACCATCAGCAAGATACTGCCGGGCGAGAGCGTGGGCGAACAAGCCGTGCTCGACGAAGAAGCCAATCTGAATGCCATCACGGCGCTCGAAGAAACTGATGTGCTAATGATTAAGGCGGAGCTGGTGTGGCAGCTAATCGATGAATCGCATGTGCTCGCACGCAATCTGCTACGCCTGCTGTCCTTCCGCATCCGCGCTGCCAATGCGCAACTGCGGCGACGCCAGAAGCTGGGCGAGTTCTACCGCCAGCTTTCCATGATCGATGGTCTGACCGACCTGTACAACCGCTCCTGGCTCAACGACCTGCTGCCCACCATGGTGGCGACAGCGCACGGTTCGCACGCGCCGCTGTCCCTGATCATGCTCGATCTGGACCACTTCAAGCGCTTCAATGATACCCACGGCCATCTGGCCGGCGATCAGGCGCTGCGCACGGCAGCCGGCGTGCTGGGCAGCGCGCTGCGCCCGACTGATTTTGCCGTGCGTTATGGCGGCGAAGAAATGATGGTGCTACTGCCCGACACCAGCGAAAAAGTCGCAGTGGCCGTGGCCGAGCGCCTGTGCGAACGCATGCGTCAGGCGCTGGTGTTCAGCGATATGCGGCTGCCGCTACCACATATCACGGCCTCGTTCGGCGTGGCCAGCCTGCAGCCGGGCCAGGACGAACAGGCCCTGATTGCCAATGCCGATGCGGCGCTGTACCGCGCCAAGGCGCTGGGGCGTAACTGTGTGGCCCAGCATCAGGCGGCGCCGGAACCCACCGCAGCCGTCTAGCCGGCGGAAGCCGGCTCAGGCGCAGGCTGGGCCTTGTGAGCCGCCGCGAAATCGGCGTACCCCTTCTGCACCAGCTCATAAGTCTTGTCGATGTTGCTGGCAATGTCGCCGTTGAGCACCTTCAGCCCGTCCAGCACGCCGCGCGCTTCCTTGAAGCCCTGATCGACACCGCGCTTGAGCGTCGCCATGAACTTGTCGAGCACCGCGTCATTATCCTCACCCGGGTGCTGCTGCTTGAAAGCATCGTAAAACGCGGTGGACAGCGATACAATGCGGCTCGCCGTGCCTTCCGGCGTATTATCCTGCGACATGGCGTTCTGGATAGCGTTGTCGCCGAAGTCATCCTTGAGCGCCTCATTGATGCCGGTCAGCGCCGTTTTCAGCACGACCGACAACGGTTCATTGGAAGAATTCAACGCTACCGTCAAGGAAGCTTGTACGATAGAGCCATTGAGCTGCGCCTTGGCCTTGGCCGTCAACGACATCTTGCTGTCATCCTTGGCCGCCGCTGGAACACTGGTGCTGGCGGATGTGCCGCCCGAAGTTGCCGATACTGGAGTTGCCATGATCTCACTCCTGATGAGGGGTATCCTGGAATGATCGGCAGAATAACGAATAACTTGACCGCATTTATGAGCATAACCACCTTTCTCTGGCACGATTACGAAACATTTGGCGCCAACACGCGCCGCGACCGGCCAGCCCAGTTTGCTGCCATCCGTACCGACGCCGCCCTGAACGAGATCGGCGATCCGATCATGCTGTATTGCAAACCCGCGAATGATTTCCTGCCCGATCCGCAATCCTGCCTGATTACCGGCATCACGCCGCAGCAATGTCTGGAATGGGGCGTGCCCGAGCACCGCTTCGCCGCCACCATCGAACAGGCATTTTCCCAGCCCGGCACGATAGGCGTGGGTTACAACACTATCCGCTTCGACGACGAGATCACGCGTTTCATGTTCTGGCGTAATCTGATCGATCCCTATGCACGCGAATGGCAGAACCAGTGCGGCCGCTGGGACTTGCTCGATGTAGTGCGCATGACTTACGCGCTGCGGCCCGAAGGCCTCATCTGGCCCACCAAGGAAGATGGCAAACCCAGCTTCAAGCTGGAAGATCTGGCGCGTGCCAATGGCCTCGTGCATGAAGCGGCACACGATGCGCTGTCCGACGTACGCGCCACCATCGCGCTGGCCCGCTTGATCCGCCAGCACCAGCCCAAGCTGTTCGACTTCTGTCTGGCCCTGCACAAGAAGGACCGCGTGGCCGATGAAGTAGGCCTGCATCTGGCACCGGCCCTGCGCCAGCCCTTCCTGCACGTATCGGGCATGTTCCCGGTGGAACGCGGCTGTCTGGCACTGGTCTGGCCGCTGGCCACCCACCCGACCAATAAAAACGAGCTGATCGTGTGGGATTGTGCTTACGATCCGCGCGAACTGTACACGCTCGATGCCGACACCATACGCACCCGCATCTTCACGCGCAGCGATGCCATGCCGGAAGGCATGACGCGCCTGCCCGTCAAAAGCGTGCACCTGAATAAATCGCCTATGCTGGTTGCGAACCTGAAAACCCTGTCGCCCGCCATGGCCGCCAAATGGGGCCTCGATCTGGAACAGGGCAAGGCTCACGCCGCAATTGCTGCAGAACTGGCAGCAACGGGGCCGAATATGGATGCGATCTGGGCTGAAGTGTTCTACCGCCCTGCCGGTGCGCCACTCGATGTGGATGAAGACCTGTACAACGGCTTCGTCAGCAAGGACGACCGCCGCCTGCTCGATGGCCTGCGCAAGGAAAGCCCGGCCCGTCTGGCGGCAGCCTCGCCAGCGTTCAGCGACGCGCGTCTGGGCGAGCTGCTGTTCCGCTACCGCGCGCGCAACTTCCCTGAGACGCTATCGGAGACGGAATTCGAACACTGGGAGCAGCACCGTGCAGCCCGCTTCTACGATGGCGCAGGCGGCGTGCGCAGCATAGACCAGTTCTTCGGCGAGATCGATCACCTGCAGCAGGACGCTGATGAGCGCGCCGAACAGATACTCTCCGAGCTGTACGAATATGTGGAGCTGATTGCACCGGCCCAGTAAGCCAGCCTTCAGCAGAAACACACAGGGCCCGCTGCAGCAACTGCAGCGGGCCCTGTGTGTTCAGTGCACCAGTCTGGCGCTGCAGCCTAGCTTCAGGCGCGATACTGGTTGATGGCGTCGCGGGTTTCCAGTGCCACGCGGCGCGCGGCAGCAGCGAAATCTTCACCGGCCTGCTGCGGAGCGTACAGAATCGCGCGCGAAGAATTGATCATCATGCCCGTGCCGTTGGCCGTGCGGCCCGATTTGACGGTCGCAGCGATATCGCCACCCTGCGCACCGATGCCAGGCACCAGCAGCGGCATGTCGCCGACGATGGCGCGTACTTGCGCCAGTTCTTCCGGGAAGGTTGCGCCCACTACCAGTGCGCACTGGCCGTTGCGGTTCCACTTCTGCGCCACCAGTTGGGCCACATGCTGGTACAGCGGCTTGCCATCCACATTCAGGAATTGCAGATCCGAGCCGCCCGCATTCGACGTGCGGCACAGGATGATCACGCCGCGATCGGCCCAGTCCATATACGGATCAACCGAATCGGAACCCATGTAGGGATTGACAGTCACGGCATCGGCGCCATAGCGGTCATAGGCTTCGCGCGCATACTGCTGGGCCGTTGCGCCGATGTCGCCGCGCTTGGCGTCGAGGATCAGCGGAATGTGCGGATAATGTTCACGTGCATAGGCACAGATCTGCTCGAGCTGGGCTTCGGCACGCAGGGCCGCGAAATAGGCAATCTGCGGCTTGAACGAGCAGGCCAGATCGGCCGTCGCATCAATGATTTCGCGGCAGAAGTGGTAGATGCCCTGCGGGTCCTGCTGGAACTGGGCGGGCAGCTTGGCCAGATCGGGATCGAGACCCACGCACAGCAGCGAGTCGTTAGCCGTCCAAGCGGCGGATAATTTATTGATGAAAGTCACGGCCCTGCCCTCTTATTCTGTTGCAAACCCTCTATTGTAACGAAAACCGCGCCGCCCCGGCCGAACTGCTGCGCCGCCAGCCGCTCTGGCAGGGCAAAACTGCGTCGTGAGGCTGATAGAATTCAGCCTTCAATCTAACCGGGACCCCACCATGAAATTAAGCCAGAAAGTCGCCATCGTCACCGGTGCTACGCAAGGCATAGGACTGGCCTGCGCCCAGCGCCTGATCAGCGAAGGCGCCAGCGTGATGCTGGTCGATATCAAACCGGAGGGCGCTTCCGCCGCTGCCGAGCTGGGCGAACGGGCCCGCTTCTTTGCTGCCGACGTCAGCCAGAAAGCCGATGTGGATGCCATGGTCGCTGCCACGCTGGCCGCATTTGGCCGCATCGATATCCTGATCAACAATGCCGGCGTGACCCATGCGGCCAATTTCCTCGACGTGTGCGAGGAAGATTTCGACCGCGTGTTGCGCATCAACCTGAAATCCATGTTCCTGTGCGGCCAGGCCGTGGCGCGCGAAATGGTCAAGCAGCACAGCGGCTGCATCATCAATATGTCCAGCGTGAACGCGGAACTGGCGATTCCGAATCAGGTGCCGTATGTGGTATCGAAAGGCGCTATCAACCAGCTCACCAAAGTCATGTCGCTCAATCTGGTCAGCCACGGCATCCGCGTCAACGGCATAGGCCCCGGCACCATCCTGACGGAACTGGCCAAGCAGGCCGTGATGGCCAGCCCCGAAGCGCGCCACACCATCCTGTCGCGTACGCCCATGGGCCGCTGCGGCGAGCCGGAAGAAGTGGCTTCGATTGCGGCCTTCCTCGCCAGCGACGATGCCAGTTATATGACGGGCCAGACCCTGTATGTGGACGGCGGCCGCCTGGCGCTCAACTACACTGTAGCCGTCCAAGACTGAGATATAAAAAAATCGCATGTCTGTTATCGGAAACGACAATTAGACAAATATCTGCGCGACACCCATAATCTCACCTGTCTCCACTATTCTCCTCCAAGAAAATAGTTTTAAGCCCGCTTTCATCAGCGGGCTTTTTTTTGCCCCGATATTTTGTGCGGCGTCATCACGCCGTCACAATCGCTACCTATACTGGATCCATCTTCGGTACATGCACACGATAAGCATGACGGAAGTACAGTGCGCCGGCTTGCTGGCGCACTTTCTTTTTATACCTGCCGAAGCGCAGCCGCTCTTTTCGCGCCAGCCGTGCTATTGTCCGCACCATGCTCAAGCTACTACTCCTCACCGACACCTACGGCCGCCTGCGTTACTGGACTGCCATCACACTCTACCTGCTGATACTGATCCTCGGTTCACTGCCCGGCGCGCGCCAGGACATAGGCCAGGTGGCTTCCGGCCTGATCCTGCACAGCATCGCCTACGCGGGCCTGACCTTTCTGCTGTTCACCGGCGGCAGCGGCCTGCCGCGCCAGCGTGCCGTGAAAGCCGTGCTCACCATCGCCGCCATGGGCGCCCTCGATGAATACATCCAGATCTTCTTCCCCTACCGCCATGGCAGCGTGGGTGACTGGGCTGTGGATGTCAGTGCCGCCATGGTGACGGCCTGCAGCCTGTACTGGCTGTGGCAGCGCCG
Source organism: Pseudoduganella danionis (assembly GCF_009720775.1). Lineage (GTDB taxonomy): Bacteria > Pseudomonadota > Gammaproteobacteria > Burkholderiales > Burkholderiaceae_D > Rugamonas > Rugamonas danionis. The sequence continues at coordinate 474,173 of NZ_WNKW01000002.1, read as the reverse complement.
GACAAACTAGGCCACGCTCAGCAGCATTTTTTGATCACCGGTAGAATTGCCGCCTGCTAACTGTAGGAGATGCAATGAGCCAGTCTCACGCTCAGCAAGACATTTCGGCCGGCATGGTCTGGCTGCTCGCCAGCGCTACCGGCCTGATCGTCGCCAATCTGTATTACGCCCAGACGCTGATCGGTCCTATCAGCCAGGCGACGGGGCTGGCAGCCAGTGCAGCCGGTCTGATCGTCACGCTGACCCAGATCGGTTACTGCCTCGGTCTGCTGTTCGTCGTGCCGCTCGGTGATCTCTTGGAAAACCGCCGCCTGATCTGCCTCGCCTTGCTGGCCTGTGCCACCGCCCTGTTGGCCGCCGCCAGCACCAGCAGCGCCAGCCTGTTTCTGTTCGCCGCCTTCTGCATAGGCCTGACCGCCGTCGCCGCGCAGATACTGGTGCCGTTCGCAGCCCACCTGTCGCGCCCCGAAACGCGCGGCCAGACCGTCGGCACCGTCATGAGCGGCCTGCTGATGGGCATTATGCTGGCCCGCCCCATCGCCAGTCTGGTGGCCGATGCGCTGGGCTGGCACGCCATCTTCATCCTGTCCGCCGTCGCCACGCTGGCACTGGCACTGCTGCTGCGCAAACGTCTGCCCCAGCGCCAGCCACATGCGGGCCTGCATTACTTTGCCCTGCTCGGCTCGCTCTGGCATCTGCTGCGCGACACTCCCGTGCTGCGCCGCCGCGCCGCCTATCAGGCCTGCATGTTCGGCGCTTTCAGTCTGTTCTGGACCTGCGTTTCGCTGGAGCTCACGGGCCCGCGCTTCCAGCTCAGCCAGACCGGCGTTGCGATTTTCGCGCTGGTCGGCGTGGCCGGCGCCATCGCCTCGCCCATCGCCGGCCGCCGTGCCGATCAGGGCAAGAGCCACTCGACCACGGCCGCCGCCCTGCTGCTGGGCGTGGCCGCCTTTGCCCTGCCCCTGCTGGTGCACGGCAGCCGGCTGCTGGAACTGGCGGTGCTGGTGCTCGCGTCCATCGTGCTCGATATGGGTGTCTCGGCCAATCTGGTCACGGGCCAGCGCGCGCTGTTTGCACTCGCAGCGGAAACCCGCAGCCGCCTGAATGGCCTGTACATCGCCATCTTCTTCCTCGGTGGCGCAGTCGGTTCGTCGCTGGGTGCGTGGATGTTTGCCCAGCATGGCTGGCAAGGCGTGCTGTGGACCGGGCTGGCCTTCCCCCTCACCGCCTTCGTGATCTGGCTCGTTGCAGCGCGCGACTAGGCCCGTTAATGGGACCACAAGCGCACCTGTCCCTGCAGGGACACGGTGCCGTTGATATTCAGGCTGCCCAGATTGCCCGTGACGGGCGCCAGCGGATCGTTCTGTACGCTCAGCGATTCGAAGCCCAGATTGGTATAGCGCACAAAGCCGGGCAGGCCGATGGCGATGTAATCGCCGCCGCCATCGCTGCGGGTCTGCACACCCAGGCTGACGGCAAACATGTCGACCTTGCCGCGCACATTCTTGAATACAATGTAGCGGTTCTGCCCGTCGCCATTGAAGCCCAGCGACAGCCGGCTATCGCTGACCGCTCCCACCAGCGTCGGATCGTTGAGCGAAATATGGGCGGCAAAGCTGATGCCATCCTGCGCCGAGACCTGGGCCAGTTCCTGATCGTCGAGCGCACGCAGGCTGCCGGCACTGGCGCTAGCTGCCGTCAGCCACAGCAGAGCGGTAATAACACTAGCAGTAGCAAGCTGCCGCCCATGCCAGGGCGCTTTGCAGATGCGGGACAGGGGGAGCAGTCGGCCGGCCATCAGTGCTTGAACTTGATATCGAGGTACTGAATCTGGATCGAACCTATGCGCGACGATCCCAGATCGACGGTAGGCTGGCCCGGGCTGACAAACGAAATATTATCGACCACGATGCCGCCGGCCGGCGCCACACCGCTGCCATAACGGCTATCAGGCCAGTCGATGCCGATATGCAGACGCGGCCCCGTTTCATCACTGAGCGCATTGATCACGGCCGGCTGCGACGCCACATTGGACAGCATCCACGGCGTGTTGGTGAACATGCCGCTGCCGTCGACAGCCCCCACGTGGATGCCGTTCCACACCATGGCTTCCGTATCATCGGTGCGGCCACGCGGGCGCAGCGACAACTGGCCGATATCCATGCGCAGCGCAGCGCCAAAGGCCACGCCATCATTGACTTGCGGCGTGGTGAACTGCAGGCCGCCGCCATACAGCACCAGATCCTTGATGACCACGCTGCTCTGTTCGCGCGTTACGCCATCGGCCGTAATGCCCCAGTCGTAAGCCATCTGCCAGCGCTGCTGGGCATAGGTATTTTGCGGGAAGGCGATGTTGACCACATCGGCCAGGCCCGCAGCGCCGGGGACGATATCGAGTCTGTACGGATCGGAAAACGGCAGCGGATTATCGCTGCGCGAGGCACTGAATTTTTCCACATACAGCGTGGTGCCTATTGGTGTGGTGTAACTAACACGCGCATCGCCACTCATGGCAAAGCCGTTCAGGTCAAAGCTCACACCGTCGCGTCCGCGCACGGCTGACATGGCAGCATCGCTAAGCGGTTCCAGTGCCTGCGCGGGTGCGACTAGCACTAGCGTCAGCAGCGCCAGCAGCTTGGTCATGCTAAACGAGTGTGCCAGCGCGCTACGCATCAGCGGCCTTTCGGCAGGTTGGCGGGCACCAGCCCGCTGGTGTTGAGCGCCTGCAGCTTGTCGCGCCAGTTCAGCCACACGCCGGCCTGCGCGGCATCCGTTGCGGGCGCGCCATTGGTGGTGGGGAATTGCACGGTAGTCTTCAGCAGCGACACCCAGAAGTCGCGGCTAGGGCCGCTCGCATCGCCGGCCGTCACGCCCCCCACCTGCGCCAGCGTCAGGCAAGGTGCGGTGCAAGAACCATCCCAGCGTTTGCCGCCCAGCGCATCGCTGCGCGAGTCGAGCTGCACGGTGCTGCCATCGGCAGCGATACCCGTCACGGCCATCGAACCGGACAGGGTGTTGATTTTCATACCGATGTCGCCACTGATGGCTTCAAAGCCGAAGCGCATGCCGATCGCTTCGCGCGAGGCGCCATCGGCTGCATTGCGGTAGACGAATTCGAAATAAGGATTGGCAATATGTACCAGACGCTGGGCCTCGCTGCCATCGCTGCGGCCAAACTGCAACAGCGAAATATCTAAGTCGGCGCCCGTGCCATTGCGTGCCGAGTAGGTGTATTCACCGAGGCGCACATTGCGCAGATTAGCGCTCAATGCAATGTCGGCATCGAGCGACACTTTGCTGAAATCAAAGCCATTCAGACTGGTATTGGTCATCGCGACGATACCCTGTCCATGCATGCTGGACAGTTCCGCTTCGCTCAGCGGCTGCATCTGGGCCGATGCCGTCAGCGTGCAGCAGGCCAAAATCAGCCCCGCGCACAGCCACAGCGAGTGCAAGGTCATCTTCATGGATAGAGAGCAGACAGGCGCAGAGACAACAACAGCCGCTTGCGCGGCTGCTGTTGAAGCTCAGCTAATTAGTGAGCGAAGATCCAGACGGTGGTACCGCGCATGTCGATCTGGTTCATGGCAACCGAACCGAAGGAAGCTGCGTTGTTGCCCATCTTGATCGAATCAACCGACACGTTCAGGTAGTGGCCGTCAGCAACCACGCTCGATGGGATAGCGATCTGCACAACATCGCCGCCGGTCGCAGCATTGTAGAAGGTGCCTGGGTTGGTCACGCCAGCAGCGCCAGCAGCGGCCAGGAAGGAGTTCTTCGACAGGATATCGATGTTAGCGGCGATCAGACCGTTAACTTTGATACCGTTGAAGCTTACCGAACCGCCGCCCATACCGTTGGCGTCCAGAGCGTCCGTATCGGTGTAGGTGAAGGAATTGATTTTGATGTTCAGGTTAGCAGCGATCGATACGCCGTCCTGACCGCTTACGGTGCTCAGCTCTGCGTCTTGGATTGGGGTCATGGCCGATGCCGAGAAAGCCACGGTTGCCAGGGCTGCTGCGATTGCGGTTTTGAAGAATTGCATTGTAAGTCTCCGTTTATGTTGTGAACCAATATGGTTGTGTTTTTGTTTTCTTACTTGTTGTGCTGCTAAGCCATCTTAGGGCCGCAGCTTTATTACCGTCTAGCTTGCTACACTGACCTGACAGGCCAAGCTACAGACCCGTCAGGCCAGTTCGTTGCGTTGCTCAGCTAGATTAGTGTGCGAAGATCCACACGGTGGTGCCGCGCATGTCGATCTGGTTCATCGCAACCGAACCGAAGGAGGCAGCGTTGTTGCCCATCTTGATCGAGTCGACCGACACGTTCAGGTAGTGGCCGTCAGCTACCACGCTTTGTGGGATAGCGATCTGAACTACGTCGCCGCCGGTGGCTGCGTTGTAGAAGGTACCTGGGTTGGTCACGCCAGCAGCGCCAGCAGCGGCCAGGAAGGAGTTCTTCGACAGGATGTCGATGTTAGCGGCGATCAGACCGTTCACTTTGATACCGTTGAAGCTCACCGAACCACCACCCAGACCGTTGGCATCAACTGCGTCGGTATCGGTGTAGACGAACGAGTCAATCTTGATGTTCAGATTGGCAGCGATCGACACGCCGTCCTGACCGCTAACGGTGCTCAGTTCTGCGTCTTGAATCGGGGTCATGGCCGAAGCCGAGAAAGCGAAGGATGCCAGGGCTGCTGCGATTGCGGTTTTAACGATTTGCATTTGTGATCTCCGGTTTGTGTTGGTTTTGTAATGTGGGCTCACGTTCCTCAGGTCCTTCCTAGCCTCCGGGTAGGAGTTTCGGGGTGCACTGCTTGGTGCGTGAAATCTTAATATTTGGCTATTAAGTGATTCCATCTTAAAAGTCCTGTTGAACAACGGTCTATCTTTTCACGCTGACCCAAAAAGCCAACGACTTGACCTTGAGAGCCATTGAGAGTGAGAGCAATGTTGCAAATAAGTTGTCCCTGCTACCACAGCATGTGTCGAAAAAGTCTAGAGGTACATTTCTAAAAAATTGCATGCCTCACGGAACCGATGCGTGCGTTAATGGCATCAATAAAAAACCGCGAACGCTTAGTGCCCAATAAAAGCACGGTCGTTCGAATAAGCAAAGATGGAGACTACATGACACCAGCAATGGGGCGCCAGACGCCCCGGGGCCTCGCTCACTCTGCGCCCCGGAAAAACCTGTTTCACGCGCGGGCCATGCGTGTGCACCGCACGCTCTGCGCGCGCGCAAGCCGGGCTGGCTGATCATGCTGATGATCCTGCTCGGCGTGCTCGCGGCCGTCATCGGCGGTGGCGGTCTGATCGAACGTCATACGCCGCAAGACCGGCCTAACGACCAGTACGAGATGCCGCAAACCCTGCTCGGCGGAGGCAGCTATGTGCAATCGTTCAAGTCGGAACCGTTCTCGGAACTCAAGTACCGCCACATCGTGCGCCAGGCGTTCGACTTTAGCTGCGGCTCGGCCGCGCTGGTCACCATCCTCAACTACCACCTCGGCGTGATGGTCAACGAACAGCAGGCCATGGAAGGCATGCTGGAAAAAGGCGAGAAGGAAAAAATCATCGAGCGGCGCGGCTTCTCGCTGCTCGACATGAAGCGCTATGTCGGTTCGCTGGGCCTGTCCGGCGCCGGCTTCCGCGCCGAAATCAAGGATCTGATGGCCCTCAACGAACCGGCTATCGTGCCGATCGACTATGCCGGCTTCAAGCACTTCGTCGTGTTGCGCGGCATCCGCGACGGCGTGGTATTTCTGGCCGATCCTTCGGCCGGCAACATGGTTTTTTCAGTGGAAGAATTCGCCCGCTGGTGGGACAAGAACACGCTGTTCATCATCTCCCCCGCGGCCGGTCAGCAGCCGGTAGCAAAGATGGCGCTGACCGATCACGAACTTGGCGTCACGGACATGGACCGCGTCACCAACAAGGGCCGGCTGGATGGCCCTATGAGCAACTCGGCCCAGCAGTTACTGCGGGCTGTCAATTCGGGCGCCGCAGGTACCTGGATGCACCGTAACTAAACCCTCACAGCTACCGCAGCGCCACGCCCACTCTCACAAGGATGACCACCATGAAGTTCCCGCTCGCCCGCCCGCTCGCCCTCGCTCTCGCCACCGTGTTTGCCATCCCGGCATGGGCCCAGCTCGACCCCACGCCACCCGCACCGGCACCGGGCGCCGCACCAAGCACGCCAGCGCCCAGCAGCGATGCGGCACGCGATGCACTGGCCAAGAAAGAAGGTGAAGGCGATCAGAGCGCACTGCTGCAGCAGACCCTGACGGCGGTCGACAAACAGTACTCGCTGATCCGCCGCAAGCAGATTGCCGTAACCTATGACCTGACCTATTCCTACGTCGGTGAAGAGCGCATCGTTACCGATCTGGCCAACGGCAGCACCACTTTGTTCAACATCGAGAACACCAGTTCGCACAGCGTCACCAACACCTTCTCGGTCGACTACGGCCTGCTCGACAACTTGACCGGCAACGTCACCATGCCGCTGATCTCGCGCTACTCGGACAACAACCTGTCCAATGGCGCCTCGAATTCGCTGGGCGACCTGTCGCTGGGCGCACGCTGGCAACCGTTTGAAGCCAAACGCGACCGCCCCGGCCTGACCATGACCAGCAATGTGCGCCTGCCCACGGGCCGTAGCCCGTTCAAGATTATCGCCGGTAGCGGCGAAGCCACGGGCAGCGGCGTGGCCGCTGTCACGGGCGGTTTGAGTGTCAACCGCATCGTCGATCCGGTCGCTCTGTTCGGTTCGCTGAACTTCACCGTCAGTGCACCGGCTAAAAATCTGTGGCAAGTCAACGGCACGCGTATCCTGACCCGGGTACAGCCGGGCAAGACGCTGGGCTTCGGCATGGGCTTTGCCTACGCACTGTCGTATGGCATTTCCACCACACTGTCGTTCCAGCAAGCCATCTCGGCCGGTTCCAAGCTGCGCTTTGCCGACGGCCTCGAAGCCAAGACCCATATGCAGACCTCGAGCATACTCAACATGGGTCTGGGCTACCGCATTTCGCCCAAGACCACCATCAATCTGTCGGTGGGCATAGGCTTGACGCCGGATTCGCCGAACATGACGGTGGGCATGAACATGCCGCTCAACTTCTAAGCCTGACCGGATCGCGCCGCCATGTTGCCGCACTTCGCCAGCGTCCCCACCAGCGCATGGGCCTCTGCACGGCCCCATGTACGCCTGCGTCCGGCCGCACTCGCCGTGACGGGCGCGCTGGCCGCCATCTGCGGTAGCCTGTGGCCGCAAGCCACCCAGGCAGCGCTGACGGAAAACCTCACCACCAGCGTGGTCGCCATGTCGCTGGGCAATGCCGTCACGGCCGATCCGCCCGGCATCGCATCTATCCATTTCAATCCAGCCGGACTGGCCAGGCTGACCGGCGATAGCGAAAGCATCCACAATTTCGTCGCCTCGATCCGCACCTCGGCGGCGCTCACGCCGGGGCCGAATTTCGACATCGGCGGCTGGCGCGACGATCCGCTGTCGAACACGCGCACCGGCCCGGTACGCCAGATCATGTTCGTGCCCGGTTACGGCGTGCCGGGCTGGCGCCTGCCGGCCGTGGCCGTGCCCGGTGTGGGCATGGCCTGGAACAAGGCCGGTTCGCCATGGACTTTTGCCACCGACAGCTATATGTCGCAGGCCATGAGTCTGGACCGCACCACTGATCCGAATGATCCGGGCCAGTACCAGGGCCGGCAGGAACAGATCCAGCGGCTGGTGTATCTGTCGCCATCGGTGGGCTATAAATATTCCGACACGCTGCGCTTCGGTGTCTCCGTGCCGATCGCCCACGCTGCTTTCGTGGTCGATACCAATATGCGTTTCCCCAACGAGCTGCTGGGCGTGTTCGGCCAGTTGCAGAAGGGCTGGTGCCCTGAAGATGGCGGCAACATCATCGACGTGCTAGGCCTGGGCGTGTGCGGCGGCGGCAAGGATGGCATGGTCAGCCCGTTCAAAAAGGCCGCCAATATGCGGCTCGAAATGACGGCGCCATTCGATCCCACCATCAATCTGGGAGTACTGTGGGAACCTAATCCGCGCTTCGCGCTCGGCGTGGTATATCAGGGCGGCTCAAAAACCCATTACACGGGCTACTACCAGTTCGACACGGAGCCCATGCTGCGTAACTTCGTACGCGGCATGAACGCCAGTCTGCTCGGGCCTATCGCGGGTGCCACGCTGGGCTTCCCGAGTTCGATACCGGCCACGCAGAAGGGCAATATGAGCGCGATTATTCCCTTCCCGTCGCACTTACAGGTCGGCATCAAACTGCGCCCCATCAATCTGCTGCAGCTCAATGTCGATGCCAGCTATGCGCGCTGGAGCGAGTGGGATGCGCTGCGCTTCCAGTTCGACCAGAGCATCAAGCTGCTGGAAGTAGCGCGCCTGTACGGCATACCCGATTCGGGCAAGCTGGTCATCCCGCGCGGCTACCGCAGCCTGGTCAATTTCGCCTACGGCGTGCAGCTATTCCCGATGGACCGCCTGACGCTGCGCTTCGGCTTCGAGCCGCGCAAAACCTCTGTGCCCAACGACAAAATCGACTTGCTGGCACCGCTGCCCAACACCAAGCTGCTCAGCGCTGGCCTGAACTTCAAGGTCAACAAGAATCTGGACATCAGTGTTACGGGCTCGTATATGAAAGGCCGCTACAACGTGCCTGCCAATACAGACTGCAACCTCAATTGCAGCAACTTCCTGAACATTATTTATAACCCCTATGCCGGACAAAACGTCAACGGCGATATCCACGTGCGCTATGTCGGATTTGAAATCAACAAGCGTTTCTGATTGAACAAGGAGCAAACTATGAGCACACCCATCCTCACCCGCAGCCTGCTGGCTCTCGCACTGAGCGCCATCTGCGCCGGAGCCTTGGCCGCACCGGCCGCACCGTCCAAGCAAGCCCTGGTCGAACAGGTACTGAAGTTATGGAATCCGGACACCATCGGCCAATCCATGCTGCAAGTACCGGTTGCCGACGCCGTGCAGCAGGCCCGCGCCATGCTGCAGGGCCGTGCCGCGCCGGAAAAACGCGACGCCGCCATGGTCGACATTGTCAACGAAGCCAAGGCCTTCATGGCCGAAGCCACGCCGATTACCAAGGCCAGCGCCGACAAACTGATACAGGCCAAGATAGCACCGCTGATGGCAGAGCGCTTCAGCGAAGAAGAACTGCGCCAGCTCATCGCAATCCTGGAATCGCCCGTGAAAAAGAAGTTCGAGAGCATGCTGCCGGAGATGCAGAAGACGCTCGGTGAAGGCGTAGCGGCCGATACGCGCGCCGTGATCGACCCTAAACTGCAAGGCCTGAAAGAGAAAATCGGCCTGCGTCTGCGTGCTGCGGTAACGCCATGAGTTACTCGTCCGCCCTGCATCTGGTGCGTGGCGTCAAATCGCGTCTGGCCAGTTCCGGCGTAGCGGCAGATGCACTGTTTGCCCAAGCCGGCCTGAGTGAAGGCGAAGGTCTGGCCTGCGATGCACTGACGCTGTCCGACAAATTAAGCCATCTGTGGGAACTGGTGGTGGCGCAATCGGGCGATCCCCTGATCGGCCTGAAGATCTCCTCGCCGCACCGGCTCGGCTGGCTCGGCGTGATGGGCCACATCATGCTAGTCTCGCCCACGGTACAGAGTTCGATCGAGCGCTGCCACGGCAATACCCGGGTCGGTCTGGTGCTGCCCGGTGCCCAGCGCGTGGTGCCGCAACAACGCTACGACTTCGTCTGGTGCGTGCTGCTACGCTCGCTGCGCTGCGCCGCCGGCCGCGATGATATCGCCCCCGTGGTGGTGGAATACACCTTCCCCGAACCGGCTAATGCCCACGTTTATCAGGAGACCTTCGGCTGCCCCGTCAAGTTCAATATGCCGCAGAACGTGATGGAGTTTTCCGATACCGATCTGGTGATGGCGCTGCCGGCCAATCCGCCACTAGCAGCCGGCAGCGGCGCGCCCGTGCTGGCGTCGCTGGCCAAGGCCGAGCCGCCCACCTTCAGCGCCAAGGTACAGGCCCTGCTGGCCAGCCTGCTGCCGAAAGGCCCGCCCCATCGCGACGATGTGGCGGCCCAGTTGATGATGAGCGAACGCACCTTGCAGCGCCGGCTGGCCGAAGAAGGCACCAGCTTCACCAATCTGGTGGACGATACGCGACGCGAACTGGCGCGCCAGTCACTGAGTTGCGGGGAATTGTCACTAAAGATGCTAAGCTTCCAGCTCGGCTTCTCGGAACCGAGTGCGTTCTACCGCGCCTGCAAGCGCTGGTTCGGTATGGCGCCTTCGGATATCGTGCATCTGGCCCATCAATCGGGGCAGGAGCCGGAATCGCTACAGGCAGGCTTGCCGCGCAAGTCGGCATAAAAACAACATCAGGAGAACAGCGATGGGATGGTTGTCGAATACACAAAATAAATCGATGCTGGGTCAGCTGCTGGTTAAACAGAAGCTGATTACGGAAGAACAGCTCGCGCATGCAATTGAAACCCAGCGCAAGACGGGCCAGCGCCTCGGTGATATTTTTGCCGAGCTTAACCTCATCACCCAACAGCACATCGAAGACGCTCTGCGCAAGCAGCGCCGTCTGCGTATGGCCGCCGCCATCGCCACTTCGCTACTGGCGCCGCTGGAAGGCTATGCGGCGCAAGCCCTGCCCTCGCTGGCGGTCGGCACGCCCGTCATGCTGAGCAAGGACCAGCGGGGCATGCAGATCAACGAGCGCCCCGGCCTGCAAGCCATGAGTGAAGAAGAACTGGGTGAGACTTCAGCACAAGGCCTCAGCGACCAGTTGGTCACCGCCGTCAAGGACGCCAAGCACAACGGACTCGAAGTGATAGGCGACATGGCCAAGATCGTCAATCCTGTGCTGGGTTTTCTCGAAGCCGATACCAGCATGAAGAATGTGGTCTACGATCCTAGCCGGGCCACCGCCACCATCAACAAGGATGGCTCGCTGACGCTGGCCATGCCATCGTCTATCGGTGAAATCAACTTCGATAACATCCGTGTCAAAGGTTCGGAAGGGCCTAGCTTCGGCAGCATCGCCATCCGCGGCATCGACCTGACGGGCACCACCATCACCGTCTCGTTCCACCACTAAGGCCGCCGCAACACCAGCGGTAGAAACAACAACGGCGGACAGTATCGACTACTGTCCGCCGTTTTTTACGCCCGCTGCTGCGGGCTCACTGCTTATTTCATTGCTTATTTCTTGTTGCGCGGCTGGGCGAAGGCATCGCCAGCTTTCCACTCGGGCAGCTTGGCGCCGTTGGCAATCACGCGGCCCAGATTCAGCGTGTACTGTGCCGTCTGCACCATGCCCGACAGATCCCAGCTAGCGTCGTATTCATCCGTCACCTGATGGTAGCGCGGACCATAGGCTGCGGCCTTGGCTTTGGCGGCTGCCACGTCCTTGATGTAATCGCGGCCCGATTCGATCGAGAAGGCCGGTACACCGTTTTTGGCGAAGTTGAAGTGGTCGCTGCGGAAGTAGCCACCAGCCAGATCCGGCTCGGCATCGGCGATACGCATGCCCATGGCCTTGGCCGTGGTTTCGGCCAGCTTGCCCAGTTCCGTGCGCTCGCTGCCCTGGGTACCGATATCGCGCGTGGCGCCGACAAAGTTCAAGCTATCCAGATTCAGGTTGGCCGCGGTTTTCGCCAGTGGCCACAGCGGTGCTGCCGCATACGCTGCGCTACCGAGCAGGCCCTGTTCTTCTGCCGCTACCCACAGGAACATCTGGCTGCGCTTGGCCGGCACACGGATGGCTTCCTGTGCCATCGCCAGCAGGGCGGCCGAACCGGAAGCGTTATCCACCGCACCGTTGAAAATCACATCCTTGCCGCCGGTAGCATCGCCCTGCTTGCCCAGATGGTCCCAGTGTGCGCTATAGATCACCACTTCGTCTTTCAGTTTCGGATCCGTGCCCGGCACCACGGCCGCCACGTTGAACTGCTCGACCTTGCGCACGGCAGCCTGCATGGTGCCGGTCAGCTTGGCGGCCAGCGGCACAGGTTTGAAGTCCTTGCGCTCGGCGGCAGCACGCAGCGCATCGAGATCCTGACCGGCGGCAGCGAACAGCGCCTTGGCCGTGGCTTCCGTCATCCAGCCTTGCAGCTGGGTACCCAGCGTGCCGGCCGCCAGTTGGAAGCGCTCTACGCCGGACCAGCTATTCTGGATCACGCTCCAGCCATACGAGGCGGAAGGCGTGGTGTGAATCAGCAGCACACCGGCTGCGCCCTGACGGCGCGCTTCTTCGAATTTATAGGTCCAGCGGCCATAGTAGGTCAGGCCTTTGCCGTTGAAGCGGTTAGGCTGTTCGGCAGTCGGCTGCGGGTCATTGACCATCATCACCAGCGTTTTGCCCTTCAGGTCCATGCCCTTGAAATCGTTCCACTGTTCGTCCGGCGCAGTGATGCCGTAGCCGACGAATACCAGCTCGCTATCGAAGCTGTGGGTGGCCGTGGCATCGCCCGGCGCAAACACCCAGTCGTCGCCGAAACGGGCAGGCAGCGCCTGGCCACCGGCCTGCAGCGCCAGCGTGCTGGCGGCAGCGTCGGTCTTCACACCGGCAATCATCACGGACTGGCGGAAGCTGTCGCCATTGCCCGGCTTCAGGCCCAGTGCCTGCGACTGCGCTTCGAGGTAGGCAACCGTCAGGTCCGCACCGCGCTGGCCCGTGCCGCGGCCTTCCAGCACATCACTGGCCAGAAATGCCAGATGGGCGCGCAGCGGCGCTTCCTTGACGACGGCGGCACCGTTGGCGCCAGCATGAACAGGGAATGCCAACGCCAGGCTCATAGCCACGGCGGAAGCAAGATAGGAGGGGGTCATTTTTTGCATGATTTCCTGAGTTCTTAATTGTAGTGGGCGGGCTGTGTATTTTGCTGCGCAATTTTGCCGCGCGTACATTGTAGACCATCGCCGCGCTAAAATGGCGGCATGACAGACCGCCCATCCTATATCGGCCGCTTCGCGCCCTCACCTACCGGCCCCCTGCATCTCGGCTCGCTGGTGGCCGCCATGGCCAGCTATCTGGACGCGCGCGCCCACCATGGCCAGTGGCTGCTGCGCATCGAAGACGTCGACGGCGACCGCAATGTGGCCGGTGCCGAACAGCACATCATCGCTTCGCTGCAGCGCTGCGGCATGCACTGGGATGGCGAGATCACGCGCCAGACCGAACGCACAGCGCTGTACGAACTAGCTTTGCGCCAGCTCGGGGATCTGGTCTATCCGTGCGGCTGCTCGCGCAGGGAGATCGCCGATTCGCAGACCAGTCTGCGCGGCAAACAGGCGCAGAACCTGATCTATCCGGGCACCTGCCGCAACGGTCTGGCAGCAGGCAAGAGCGCACGCGCGCTGCGCCTGAAAGTGCCGACCGAGCCGCACTGTATCATTGCCTTCGACGACCGCTGGGCCGGCCATCTGAGCCAGGATCTGACGGATGAAGTGGGCGACTTCATCATCCGCCGCGCCGATGGTTACTGGGCTTATCAGCTCGCCGTGGTGGTAGACGATGGTGCGCAAGGCATTACCGACATCGTGCGCGGTGCCGACCTGCTCGACTCGACCCCGCGCCAGCTGTATCTGCAGCAGGTACTGGGACTGCCCCAGCCGCGCTATCTGCATGTGCCCGTCGTGTGCAATGCGCACGGCGACAAATTATCCAAGCAGACCGGCGCCACCGCCTTCGATCAGGGCGTGCCGGCCGAACAACTGCTGCAGCATGCGCTGCTGCCGGCCGCGCGCTTCCTCGGTCTCGATCTGCGCGCCGCCAGCATAGACGAGTTCTGGCAGGTCGCCATTCCCGCATGGGCGGCGCTGATCCGGCTGTAAGCTGCGCTACACTGTCGCCATGGAAGTCGAACTCAAACTCCTGCTTGCGCCGGAACACCATCAGCAGCTACGCCAGCATCCCTTGCTGGCGGGGCTGGCGACGCGCACCCAGCCACTGCTGGCGCACTATTTCGACACGCCCGACTTGCATCTGCTGCGCCACGGCGCCGGTCTGCGCGTGCGCAAGGAAGATGGCGTCTGGGTGCAGACCATGAAGGCCGGCGGCAGCGTGCAGAATGGACTACACCAGCGCAATGAATGGGAAGGCCCCGTCAGCCGTCCATGGCCGCAACTGGGCAAGCTGCGCAAGCTGATTGGCGACGATGCTCACTGGCGGGACGTGCTGGCGGCGCCGCACTTCAAGCAGCGGCTGGAAGCCCTGTTCGCCGTCGTGGTCGAGCGCGAAATCTGGCAGCTCGACTATGCGGGCAGCCAGATCGAACTGGTGCTCGATTGCGGCCACATCGAACGCCATGGCCAGCAACTGCCGCTCAATGAAATCGAACTCGAACTCAAGCAGGGCAAGCCGGAACACCTGTTTGCACTGGCCCTGCAACTGCTGGAACACTTGCCGCTACAGCTCAGCAACGTCAACAAGGCCCAGCGCGGCTATAGCCTGTGCCGCCAGACGGGCACACAGGCCCACCACGCCCGCACACTGGTGCTGCCGGCCGATGCCACGCTCGATGCAGCGCGCCATGCCATCCTGTTCAACTGCCTGCAGCAGGTGCAGGACAACGAGCCGGCTGTAATTCACAGCGACCATGCGGAAGCGCTGCACCAAATGCGCGTCGGTGTCCGTCGCTTGCGCTCGGCGCTCAAGCTATTCCGCAGCGTGGCGCCCTGCCCGCGCCAGCTCAAACAGGACTGGCGCTGGCTGGCGCAGCTACTGGGTAAGGCACGCGACTGGGAAGTGCTGGGCAGCGCCACGCTGGCGCGCGTGCAGGCCAGCCCCGGCGGCCCGGCTGGCCTGCATGACCTGCCGGCGCTGGTACAGCAGCAGGTGGCTACACATAGGCAGCAGGCCGCGCAGGCTTTGCTCTCGCCGCGCTATACGCGCCTGCTGCTGCAGATGGGACACTGGCTGCTCACCGGCGCAACCAGCAGCAGTGCTGCAGCCATGCAGACCAAGGGCGCGCGTATCGACGCCGCGCAAGCTGACGCCACGCACGGCATTGATGAGGAAGCCAACACCAGCGCAGCCGAGTTCTCGCGCCACACCATGCGGCGCCTGCGCAAGACCTTGCTGAAACGGGCCAGACGCATGAGCGACACGGATGCAGCCAGCATCCACCGCACGCGCATCGCGGCCAAGCAGTCGCGCTATGCGCTGGAATTCTTCCATACACTGTATCGCGGCAAAGCCTTGCGCAAATATCTGGCCACGCTGGAAGCTACGCAGGAAGCGCTGGGCCAGCACAACGATCTGGTGGTGGCCGACCGCCTGCTACAGCAACTGGGCGCCGGGCATCCGGCTGCAACGCCAGCCGCACGCCACATCGCTTTTGCACGCGGCTACCTGCGCGCCCTGCAGGCGAAACTGCCAACCGATCTGCACGCCGTACAGGCAGGCCTGCGCGAGCTGCCGCGCTTTTAATGGCTGCCAGTTCGCGACTAGTTAGCACCCTGCAGTATCGGGTACAGCGAGGCTACCAGCGCCAGCGCCATCACCACGTTGAAGATGCGTACCGAACGTGCATCCTGCAGCACCTGCCGCATGGCCACACCGAACGACGCCCAGGCGCCCACGCAGAAGATGCCGATCAAGCCAAACACGCCAGCCAGCATGGCCACATCGAGCACCTTGAAACCGGCCGGCAGATAGGTGGTCAGCGCGCCGATTGCCATCACCCACGCTTTCGGATTCACCCACTGGAAGGCCGCTGCGGCAAAGAAGCTCATAGGCTTGCTGGTGCTGGCCTCGCCCGCACTCATGGGCGCCGCATGGGCCAGTTTCCACGCCAGCCATAGCAGATAGGCAGCGCCCGCATACTTGAGCACCACCTGCAGCATGGGCACTTGCTGAAATACCGTGTGCAGGCCCACGCCGGTGGCGAAAATCATGAAGGTAAAACCGCTGCAGATGCCGAACAAATGCGGCAGCGAACGGCGGAAGCCGTAGTTCAGTCCCGAAGCCAGAATCATGGTGTTATTCGGGCCGGGTGTGATGGAACTGATGGCAGCAAACGTGCACAGGGGCAGGAATAATTCGATGGACATGGTGCGATCCGGTAGTGTCAGGGAGTTTTTATTGTAGGGAGGATTAGCGGATCTGTACCAGTACACTTGCTCAAACACTTGGCAGGGGTGTACTGGCCGTTTGGCCGACACAAAACCACCGCACCGTCGTCCGTATCAGCTGGCCGCTGCCACGCGCTTGCGCTGGCGCCCCAGCAGCTTGTAGTAGCCTTCCAGCTCGCGCCGCACCAGTTCCTGCCCGTGTTCGATCACAAAGTCCTGAAACGCTGCCGCCACTTTCGGGATGGGCTGGTCCGTCAGGTGCATGATGTGCCAGTCCGCTTCCACCGGCTGGGCCGGCGTGGGCAGCACGGCCAGCAGGCCTGCTTCGAATTCCAGCCCGCAGGCGTGCACGGACAGAAAACCTACGCCCAGTCCCGCCGCCACCATACGCTTGATCGCCTCGTTACTCGATACTTCCGAACCAAATTCCAGCGGGTGGCCCGCTTCGCGCAGCAGCCGTTCCACGGCCGTGCGCGTACCCGAACCCCGTTCGCGCACCAGCAGGTTGGCGCCTAGCACATCGTTGAGCGTGAGCTTTTTCTTCTTCATCAAAAGGTGGTTCGGGCTGGCCACAAACGCCATCGGGTGGCGCGCAAATTTGGCCGCATTGGTACGCAGTTCGCGCGGCGGCGTGCCCATGATGGCCAGTTCGATTTCATGGCGCGCCAGCATCTGCACGATTTCAGCGCGATTTCCCACCTGCAACTTCAAGCGCACATCGGGACGCTCCAGCGTGAACGGTACCAGCATGGGCGGCAGCAAATGCTCTGCCGTGGTCACGGCGCCTATGCGCAAGGTACCACTGGTCACGCCCTGCAGCGCAGCCAGTTCATCGCCGGCCTGCTCCCACAGGCGCAGTATGCGTTCCGAGAATGCCACCATCACTTCACCGGCGGCCGTGAGCTGGATATTGCGCCCCACCTTGCGCGTCAACGCCATGCCTGCATTCTCTTCCAGTGTGCGGATTTGCAACGAAATCGCCGGCTGCGTCACATGCAATGCGTCCGCCGCCCGCGCCACGCTTTCGTGCCGCGCTACCAGTACCAGCGCCTGTAACTGGCGAAAACTCGCAGGATACATAAGACATTCCTTATTGATTATAGAAAAACTCTAATTTTTCTTTACTTCATTCTACCTCTATATTCAAACCATCCACTGCCTACTAATCTTTTTGCGAGCCCACCATGAGCATAGACGTGATATTCCTCGGTCTGGACGGCGTACTGTTCGACACCGAAGCGCTGCACCTCGCCGCCTGCAACGCGGCCTTTGAGAACGCCGGTCTGTCGGTCCGCTGGTCGCTGCCGGCACTGCGTGCCGCTGCCGCAACGCACGGCTATGCGCGTGCAATCGGCGCCGCCATCAATGGTGAGGTATTCGCGCGTGACAAGGACAAGGTCGCCGCGCTATATGCCGACAAGCACCGCCATTTCCATCAGGCCATCACGGCCCAGCCGCAGAAAGCCCTGCAGGCCGCCATGGTGCTGATCGACGACGCCATCAGCGCGGGCGGCAAAATCTGCATCGTGACCGACCTGCCGGCCCACTCCACTTCGGCCCTGCTCACCGGCTGCTTCGGCGCCGACGTCAACAGCCTGTTCACCGTGGTTTCGGGCGGCGCGTCGTTCGAAGGCCCGGCCGGCACCGGCCCGTATGCGCACGCACTGGCAGCCATCGGCATTGCGCCACAGGATGCCATCGCCATCGACACCGCCGTACCGGCCCTGCAGGCAGCCAAGGAACTGGGCCTGTGGACCGTCAGCGTGGCACCGTATGGCAACGAAGTGGTACGTCCGCCGCAGTTCATCACCTTCGATGCGCTCAGCGAACTGCAGGCCAGCCCCTACACGCCGGACCAGCAGGCGTTGCAGGAACTGGCCGCGTAAGCCGCTACCGGAGCGCGCCGCTCCGGCCTCCGGCGTCGCCCCTGCGGCGACGCGGGGATAAGCTCGCCCCGAAGCTGCGCCAGCATGGCAGCAACACCGTATAATGCAAAGCCACCATTACCGTGCGAGCCCTGACATGACACCAGCCTCGATCCAGCTACTGGCGCAATACAACGCCGGCATGAACCAGCAGATGTACACGGCGGCAGCACAACTGCCCCATGCAGAACTGGTAGCCGACCGCAAAGCCTTCTTCGGCTCTATCATCGGCACCATGAACCACCTGCTGGTGGGCGACACCATCTGGCTGCGCCGCTTTGCCGGCCATCCGGCCGCCTACAGCACCCTGGCCCACTTGCTGGAACAGCCGCCCGTGAGCGGCCTGACGCAAAGCTTTGGCGACGACCTGCCTGCCCTGCTGGCACACCGCCGCCGCTTGGACGCGCTGATTCTCGACTGGTCGCAGCAGGTCACGGCCGAACATCTGGCTCAGGCCTTCGCCTACCGCAACATCAAGAACGAAGCCTTTTGCAAGCACTTCGGCAGCCTGGTACTGCACTTCTTCAACCACCAGACCCACCATCGCGGCCAGATCAGCACCCTGCTGTTCCAGGCGGGTGTCGACGTGGGCGTGACCGACCTGCCGGCATGGATACCCATGATGGCAGAAGGCAGTAGCCAGGCATGAAGCTCGCCGTCTACAGTGCCCAGCCCTACGACCGCCGCTTCCTCGACGAAGCGCGACAAAACTTCGCCGGTGGTGGTGTCGATGCCGTGTACTTCTCCGACGCGCTGACGCTGGACACCATCCCCCTGGCGCAAGGCTGCACTGCCGTCTGTGTGTTCGTCAACGACCAGCTCGATGCTCAGGTACTGGCGGCGCTGCATGCGAGCGGTGTGCGCGCCGTGCTGCTGCGCTGCGCAGGCTTCAACAATGTCGATCTGCAGGCCGGCCACGCGCTGGGCCTGTTCATGGCACGCGTGCCCGCCTATGCACCGGAAGCCGTGGCCGAACATGCGCTGGCCATGGTGATGACGCTGAACCGCCACACCCACCGCGCCTATGCCCGCGTACGCGAAGGAAATTTCTCGCTCGACGGCCTGCTCGGCATGACGCTGCACGGCAAGACGGTAGGCATCGTCGGCGCCGGCCAGATCGGCGCGGCAGCGGCGCGCATCTTCCATGGCATGGGCTGTCAGGTGCTGATCAGCGATCCGATGCCGCTGCCTCATCTGGCCGCCGTGGCGCGCCACGTGGAACTGGCCGAACTGCTGGCCAGCGCCGACATCGTTTCGCTGCACTGCCCGCTGATGGACAGCACACGCCATATGATCAACGCTGCCAGTCTGGCCCGCATGAAAACGGGGGCCATGCTGGTCAATACGTCACGCGGAGGCCTGATCGACACTGCCGCCGTGATCGAAGCACTCAAATCGCGCCAGCTCGGTGCGCTGGCCATCGATGTCTACGAGCAGGAGGCCAGCCTGTTCTTCCACGACCATTCGAGCGACATCATCGCCGACGACGTGTTCCAGCGCCTGCTGACCTTCCCTAACGTACTCGTTACCGGACATCAGGGCTTCTTCACCATCGAAGCCATGCGCGAAATCGCCAGCGTCACATTCGACAATCTGGCCTGCTACATCCAGCACCGTCCCTGCCCCAACCTGCTACCCGCAGGGATTGCGGCGACCTCCGCGGCCCCTACCCCGGCGGCCAGCCCTGCTACAACGTCTGCGCATACCGAAGCGGCATCGATCGCGCCGAAAAAGTAATCGCAAGCCAGCGGCAATGCCGCTAACATCGTCCGTCGCGAGATTGCCGCCAGTGCGCTATACTGCACTGCAGCAATCCGCGTTTTAACAGCTTCGTACTCGCCGGGGAAGGCCATGTCTCTCGCTTACCGTAGTAACGCCGATTTCGCCAGTCTGAATCACGCCATGCGGGTGCCGCTATCGGCGGAAATCCACTCACGCCCTTTCCTGCAGTTGCAGGCGCCGGAAAGCCTGACCCATTTCGCCCTGTACGTAAAGCAGGAGCAGCCTTCGCAAAAGCAGCATCGCGGCAGCCAGCACGCCATCCTGCAGCAGCTATGCATGCACTACGGCGTGGCCGTGCCACATGCGCAGGCGCGCTACTTCTTCCACGATTTCGGCCAGTTCCGCCTGAAGTGGGAGTGCCACACCGAGTTCGCCACCTATACTTTCGTCGAACAGGGTCAGCCTGATACGCCTTGCGATCTGGCCGTGCAGCACACGCCGCTGCAGCAGGTGCCGCAGGAATGGCTGGCCAGCCTGCACGGCAAGATCATCGTGGCGGCCCATGTGCTGCTGTGTAAAGGCCGCGCTGACGACGATACCAGCACGACCACCATCCGTTCGCTGTTTCAGGGCAAGTCGCTGGTGTGCAGCAATGTAGGCAGCGGCGCCGAAGTCTGGACCGACTTCCTGATTCAGCCCGATGGCTTCAGCCGCTTCGTGGTGCGCGACCTGCAGCTACGCGAATATCAGGCCGGCCGTCTGGTCGGCCGTCTGCTCGAAATCGAAACCTACCGCATGATGGCGCTACTGGGCCTGCCGCAGGCGGAAGCCACCCAGCCTGAGCTGAACAGCATCGAAAACGAACTGGCCGAGCTGACTGCCTTGCTGGTGCAGAGCGACCAATCGGACGCACCGGCGCCGGCGACGCCCGAAGATCAGGGCCTGCTCCACCGCATCACCAGTCTGGCCGCGCGGTTGGAAAAAATCTCGGTGAATAACAGCTACCGCTTCGCTGCGTCGCAAGCGTATTTCAGTCTGGTGCAGGCACGCATACAGGAGCTGCGCGAAGTGCGCATCGAAGGCATGCCCACGCTGGCCGAATTCATGGGACGGCGGCTGGCACCGGCCATGCACACCTGTACCTCGGTGGCGCGGCGGCAGGAAACGCTGGCCCAGCGTATCGCCCGCAGCAACGACCTGCTGCGCACCCGCGTCGGCATCGAGCAGGAACGCCAGAACCGCAAAATACTGCAGTCGCTCGATACCCGCGCCGCCCAGCAACTGCGCCTGCAGCAGGCGGTGGAAGGCCTGTCGGCCGTGGCGATTTCCTATTACACGCTGGGGCTAATCGGTTACGCGGGCAAGGCAATGAAGGCGGCCAACCTGCCCATCAATCCGGATGTCCTGACCGGCATCGCCGTGCCGCTGGTAATCACCGGCGTGTGGCTAGGCTTGCGCCGCCTGCACAACCGGCTCACTGGCCACAGTGCTAGGAGTTCGGCTGTAGCGGCGCCTCAGGGCCACTAGCAGCGGGATTGGCTGCCGCTACGGGCGGCAGGTCGAAGCGCTGCGCCAGAAAACCGGCGATGCGCTGCTGGGTGCTTTCCAGGTACGGAATATTCAGGTGATCGGAGTCGGGCACGATTTCGTCCGCATGTAGCTGGCCCAGTTTTTCCACCAGCAGGTCGGTATGGCTATGCGGTACCACATCATCCTGTTCGGCGCGCAGCACATAGGTGGGCGCCTTCAGGTGGTGCGCATATTTGACCGACTCGAAGCGGTGGCGCAGCACATACTCCACCGGTATGGCCTTGAACTTGCGTTTGGCAATCGCAAGGATGGAATCGTAAGGCGTAATCAGCACGATGGCATGGGCATCGCGCTCCATCGCCACCTGCACGGCCACGCCGGAACCGAGACTGCGTCCCACCACGGCGATGCGTTTCGGGTCGACATGATGGCGCTCGGCCAGCCAGTCGTACAGCATGCGCCCATCGTCGACGAAATGGGTTTCGGCCGGATCGCCATGCGAATCACCGTAGCCGCGATAGTTCATAGCCAGCACCGCCATGCCGGGGAACAGCTTGCCCGCATCGCGCGCCACCCACGACACTTCTTCCGAGCGGCCGCCGAAATAGATCACGGCCGGATGGGGGCCGTGGATGGGCGGCGTCATCAGCCAGCCGGACAGCCGCGTGCCATCCTTGGCGCGGATCACCACGGGACGCGTGCGGTGCCCGCTGCTGTAAGGGCGCAACACTTCGCGCTTGCTGCCCAGAGGGTTGAACAGCAGGCGTTTCTGGCTGGCCGCCACGGCAGCCGTCAGCCCTACCCACAGCACGCTGGCGATACCGGCCAACCCCGCGACTTTTTTCGTATGTTTCATGTAACAGCTAGCTTCCTGAGGACGACTGTTGCAGCAGATGAGGCAGTGTAGCCGTTTTCACAAGTGCCACCACCATGCCGGTATAATATGCGGTCTTTTTTTCGACCCTGTCCGAGTATGAAACCTGCTGTCGTACTGCTGCATAGTTCCATGAGTTCCAAAGCCCAATGGGGCGAGCTGGTGTCGCAATTATGCGACGGCTACCGCTGCATCGCCGTCGATCTGCTCGGCTACGGCAGCGCACCGTTTCCGGCCGAGCTAGGCCCAGAATACCGCCACACGCTGGCGCACGAGATCGACGCCGTCAATGCGGCCATTGCGGCCCATCTGCAACCGGGCGAAGCTTTCCACCTGATCGGCCACTCATATGGCGGCGCTTCGGCCCTGCACATGGCGCGCCGCATGCCGGAACGCGTGCTGTCGCTGACCGTGTTCGAGCCGGTGGCCTTCCACCTACTGCCGGAACAGCACCCGGCGCGCGCGGAAATCGTCGCCGTAGTCGAGCGCATCAAGGCCTGCACCGAAGCGCAGGACGCGACCCGCATCTTCATCGATTACTGGAACCGGGCCGGTTCCTTCGATGCCGCACCGGCCGCCGCACAGGCCAAAATGGCCGGCATGATCGCCAAAGTGAAGCGCGACTTCGAAGCCCTGCTGGGCGAACCGGCCACGCTGGAAGATCTGGCCGCGCTGACCATGCCGGCACTGGTGATGTCTGGCCTGAGCAGCCCCGCGTCCACCCGTCTGCTGGCGGAACAACTGGCGCTGGCCCTGCCTAACGCGACCGCGCTGCAGACGCGCGGCGGCCACATGGGGCCTATCACCCACGCGGCAGTGGTCAATCCGGCCATCATCAGCTTCCTCAGCGACGCCGAAATCACGGCGGGCTAAATGTCAGCGGCAAGACCAGCCGGACCAGCCTAAACGCGCCCTAGCGGCGCGTATGCAGCGCCAGCGAAGTGATTGCGCACTCGCCATTCAGTTCACGGGTCAGCATGAACTGCACCGTACCGTGCTTCTCCGACTGCGCACTAAACGACTCGGCCAGATAGGAGCGCGACTCCTGCTGGCGCCCCACCAGCAGGCGCTTGCTTGCACCGGCAGGGAATTTGACCAGTGGCTGCAACTGGCTAAGTCCGCCCGTCTCGTGCAGCACTGCGCGCAGGCCGGCGGCCAGTTCGGCAGAACTCTGCGCGCCGCCCGCCACCATCAGCCCGGCCAGATTGTCGGGCGATTCGCCAGCTATCAGGCGCGCCGCAAAACGATGCAGGCAGCTCATGCGCATATCCTTGGCCCCCCCCTCCTCAGCCTGCGCCGCCAGCGGGGCAGCCGCTGCCAATGCCGCCATCAAACACAACCGCCCGAACCACTTGTGCTGCTCCATACAACTCCTGTTGTTAAATTCTTGCCGACGCGCTTATTGACCTGTCAGATTGCGGCGTCTGCTCAGGCCATACCATTCCTGCAATGGCGCGCAAAGCCGTCGCCGGAGCGCTGCGCCAGCCGTTCCAGATAGGCCGCAACGGCCGGATAGTCGGGCCGCTCCATCGGCGTGCTGTTCCAGCGATTGGCCGACAGGCCCAGCACCACGTCGGCCAGCGTGAACTGCTCGCCTGTCACGTACATGCCGGTACGCTGTAGCTGACGCTCCAGTATGCCCATGTGGCGGTTCCAGTTGGCTATGCTGGCCGCCATGGCCGCCGCATCGGTATGCTGCGGGCTTTGCCGCACCAGCGCCATGAAGGCATAGCGCCACGAGTTATTCAGTTCGCCCGCCTGCCAGTCCATCCATTGCTCCACCAGCGCGCGCGCCGCAGGCTCCTGCGGCAGCAGATCACTGCGGCCATGCTTGCTGGCCAGGTAACGACAGATGGTGCTCGACTCCCACAGCGTGGTGGGTCCGTCGATAATCACCGGCACCATGGCATTCGGATTCAGCGCCAGAAATTCTGGCGTATCGGTCGCACGAAAACCCGAGCCCCAGTCTTCCTGCTCGTACGCCAGTCCCAGCTCGGCACAGGTCCACAGCACCTTGCGCACGTTGATGGAACTCGTCTTACCTAGTACTTTCAGCATCGGCCATTCCATTGAAAGTTTAAACAACCCAGCATACCCCGCTGCGCGAGACTTCAATCCCGCTTCAGTGCGCGCAATTGCTCCAGTTGGGTCTGCGCTTCGTTCGTCAGGTTCTCGCTCAGCCGCGACAGACGCAGCACCTCCTTATTGGGTGCGGTGCAGATCAGCGTCGGTGCCGCTGCATCATAGCTGCACACAAATACCATGCCGTGTGCCACCTGCAACTGCGATTTCTGCGGCATCAGCGCCTGCAATCTGAGGCCGCCGTTATCCAGTTCCGCCTGCACCGGAACGCCGATAATCGCACGTGGCGCCGGTCCGCTCATTGCGGGCGCGCCGCCCAGCGACACGGGCGCAGAACTGGAGCCCGCCAGCATACCCAGCCCATCCGGCGCCAGATACAACTGGGCCTGCGATGCTGTACCGGCAAACAGCGAAGCATTGGTGCCCCAACTGCCGGCCAGATGGGCCGGCAATTTTGGAACGGGCGCCGCGTCCACATGCTCGTAACTGAAGATACGGCTGATGCGCCAATCCTGGCCCTGCATACGCATCAACTGGGTAAAGTAGGCCTGCCCTGCCTTGAACTCCGCCTCACCCTTGGGCGTGACGTAGAACGCATGTTCGCCCGTCACCAGCACGCCGTACACCTGTTCGTCCAGACGCATGGGGAAAAAGCGCACCGTGCCGGGGATGGCCGCGCGGCGCATGCGTACTGCGCTGCCCTTCATGCTGTCATTGGCCGCCGCCAGTGCAGGCTTGCCGATCAGGGTGCCGCCGCGATCGTGATAGAACTCCACATCATCGGCCAGAAACGCATTCATGCCATCCGCATCGGCGCGGTTATAGGCATTCCAGTAAGCCTCGTCAGCGCGACGCGCGCTGCGCTCCCAATCGTCCGCAGCGACTACTGACGGCAGCAGGAATGCCTGCAGCATCCCCAGCGCAAAGGCACACGCTGCCCAGCGACCTGATTTCATCATCGAAAACCTTTATGTCTGTCGGCCCGCCTGCCGGCGGGCCTGCGCATCACAGCAGCTGTATCTGTGCCGGATCGGAAACCCGCAAATGGGTCTGGTAATAGAACTTGTCGCTACGCCGGCCCGCGTCATCGAAGAACCAGATCGTGACGCGGCGTACCGGCCCTTTCACCAGTATGTGCTTGCCACGCGCATAGGCGGCCAGCTGGCCACCGAACTTGGCTTCCACCTGCGCCAGTGCTTCCGGCGTAATCTCCAGCGACACATTGCGCTGGTCACGGTAATCCTTTTCCGAGTTCAGGTAGGTGAAGCCGTTTTGCGAACCGATGCCGCGCACCTGCAGATCGAGCGTGATATACACCGGCTGGGGCGCCACATCGGCCGCCATCATGATGGCCTGCTGCGGCGACAGCGCATCTTTCTGCACCGGCGCCTGCGTCGCGCAGCCTGCCAGCAGCAGGCTCAGAAACAGGGCTTTTATCTTCAGCAAAATTTTCTCCAAATTCAGTGGCATCGTGCACAACCCACAGCATAACCCAGTCTGCGCTTCATGCTAAAGTGGCAGGCTAGCCCGCCCACTATTTTTCACGCTTACGCACTCTGTCGCTATGATTATTGCCCTCGAATCGCCCAACCAGCCCGACGTACGCCAACTAATCGAAGACCTCGACGCCTATCAGGTGCCGCTCTATCCGGCCGAAAGCCACCACGGCGTCGACATCTCGGTACTGGAGCAGCCTAAGGTGCTGTTTGCCGTGGCACGCAGCGACGATGGCGCGGCGGTAGCCTGCGGCGCCATAGTGCTGGAAGCAGAATACGGCGAATTGAAGCGCATGTACACCCGCCCCGAGCAGCGCGGTCAGGGCATCGCGCGGCGTCTGCTCGACTTCCTCGAGACGCAAGCGCAGCAACGCGGCTGCCGCGCCTTTGCCCTGGAGACCGGCTATCTGCAGACCGACGCCATCAAACTCTACCAGCGCTGCGGCTATGCGCTGTGCGGTCCGTTCGGCGACTACCTCGAAGATCCGAACAGCGTATTCATGCAAAAGCGCGATTGTGGCCTAGCCAGAACTACTGGCTAACGCTAATCTGTATCGGCACACTAGAAGCCTGCAGACGGTCTTCGATGTCGAAGGCATAGGTCATGGCCCAACGCGGCTCTGACACGGGCGGCAGGCCGAACTCGATCAGCGCATCGACCCCGTAAAACCACAATACGCGCGAGAGCTCATCGCGCTCAGGTTTGGTGGCCAGATCTGCTTCGGCAGCGCCAGCCTTCAGGCGCGATTCGGCGATTTTTTCGCCTCCGGCATAGCGCCAGAGTATGGTGCCGCGGTCGGGTTGCACCAGTACCGAAACCTTTACGTCATCTGCATTACCGGACACGCGACGCGCCTTGCCACGCGCAATAAGTCGGGCCAGTATGCCGGCTTGATAAGTACAAGCCTTCAATTGTGCTGTAGGCCAGCCACCAATTTCTGCAACAAAAGCCGCAGCTTGCTTAAGAGGATCGCTCGCGGGCAGACACTCCTTCGACAGCAGGTCCGGCTGCTGGGCCGCCCACCACAGTGCGGCCGCCGGATCATGCAGGCCAACCGCATAGTTAGCAATCAGATGAAATCTGGCCAACGGTGCACCAGCTTGTGCAGCACGGGTATAGAGAGCGGCGGCCTTCTCCCAGTCCGCATCGACGCACTCGCCAAATTCATGCAACTGCCCCGCATACTCCAGCACATCGGCTGGTGCATCAGGCAGCCGTTCATTCAATTTCGCAGCCAGCGCATCACAGCGCTTTTCGAACACCAGCATACCCAGATCCAGAATCTCGCGAGGACTAGCCTGTACCGCAGGGGCCAGCGCGCCTGCGAACAGCGCCAGCACCAGACTTGCTATCGGAGCCACCCGACTTCTACTCAAGAACATGCATACCCTCCGAAATAACTTGCAATGTTGAACTTTCAACACCAGCATACCATTCCACCGGGCTTGGCAAATGCGCAAAATGTCACCGAACCGAGAACACAAAAGCGCAGATCAGCAAAATTTCCGGCAGCGGTGTAAGAAATCCCGTATGCGCCTGACTACCTTGTTATGAACAGCACAAACCACTACCCCCTCTACCAGCAGGCCGTGCAGGACTATGGTTCCGACATCGCCCGCTTCACGGCGGGCTATGAGCGCGATCCGGCGCGGCGGCGCGAGCTGCTGCAGGAAGTCCATCTGGCACTGTGGCAAAGCCTGGCCCAGTACAAGGCCGACTGCTCGCTGCGCACCTGGGTCTATCGCGTCGCCCATAACGTCGGCGTGAGCCATATCCAGCGCAGCCTGCGCAATGCTGAACGTCACAGCGTAACGCTGGATGAAATCGACAGCATGCCCAGCGAAGCCGCCGAAATCGCCCAGACCGAGCGCCGCCTCGATCTGCAGAAAGTCATGGCGCTGATACATAGGCTGGCGCCGCTGGACCGGCAAGTGATGCTGCTGTATCTGGAAGACCTGGATGCAGCAGGCATTGCTGACATTACCGGCCTCTCGGCCCGCAATGTCGCAACCAAGGTGCACCGTATCAAAGCCGTACTGGCCAACCAACTAGGCATGGAAAGGAAAACAGCATGAGCAACGATCCGCTGAAATCGCTGTGGCAAACACAGGAAGTAGTTCCCGTCCAGTTCACGCAGCAGGAACTGAGCAAGAAGTCCCGTACGCTGCACTGGCGCGTCAACGCACGCAACGCGCTCGAATATCTGGCCTGCGTGCTGGTCATCGCGGGCTTCTGGGGTTATCTGCGCGAGTTCCCGCAGCCGCTGCTGCGCCTCGGCAGCATACTGGTCATCCTCGGTACCGTATATGTGGCGTGGCAGATCCACCGCCGCGCATCAGACGCGCCAGCCTCACCGGGCTTGCCCGGGCTGGTCTACCACCGCCAGCAACTGGAGCGCCAACGCGACGCCCTGCGCTCCGTCTGGGCCTGGTATATCGGCCCGCTGGTGCCCGGCATGGTGGTGTTCCGCTGGGGCGTGGAAACCCAGCTCGATGCCAGCGCACCGTTTGCACGGGGGCTGGTTGCCAATCTGGCGATAGCAGCCGTACTGGTAATCGTGGTGCTGATCAATCTGTACACCGCGAGCAGGCTGCAGCGCCAGATCGACCAACTTCCGACATCGCACTGATCGCCAAATTCTCGCCCTGACTTATACCTAGGTTCCCATGACATTAAGTGCATAAATCATTTTCATTGACTGCAGTCAACGTCGCCTGTAAATCCACGGCTAAACTTTTACAGGTGTTCCACCTCTAGCGGGAATCCTTCGTGCGGCGTTACACCATAACTTTGCATGCATTGACTAGCACGGGTGGAAAAGTCATCACTGCTAGCGCGAGCGGCAATATCGCTGGCAAAAAAATTGCACTTGAAGGAGATCGTGTCTTTTGCCCTGCATGCAAAACGGAAGGCAAGATATTCTGCGTAGGGCCGCGCAATCGGGAACACTGGAATGGCAAAAAAATTGCATTAGAAAACGACTTTTGCCTATGCAAATGCCCAGTTCTACCAAAACTCGTTTCGGTTCAAAATGTCCGATACCAGCAAATCTCTGAGACAGGCACACCAACACATGCCACCGCTAGCGATAGCGCGTCTAATGATGGTCATCAATATGAAAGTATTATTGAACAGTACTTCTCGCTGGCCGGCGCAAACGGAGAACCTATTAATGACTTCCACTACGACCTGCTCGAGGATGGTGTGGTACGTACTAAAGCAAGTCCATTTATCAATGGCAAAACAATACAAATTGAGGGAAACAGAGAACTAGACCTGATTGCTTGGCTTTCACCAGGAGCAGAAAATGAGCATGGCAAAACCTGATGCCAAGGATAAGCACGATTTGGATCCTCAAATGCAAAAACTCGCCGCAATGGTTTATGGCGAATCATCGGCAAAGGATAATCTGGATGAGATGTACGCTTTGGCGAGTGTACTGGAGCGGCAACGGATAGCCAGAGGCTTTCCTGATATAAGTACCTTTGCCGCCAAAGACAAAAACTTCTCGTTCGTTGTTAGCGACGGTAACCCACGCTATCAAAAATTCACGCGTGCAAGTGAGTTAGAAATTACGCACAACACAGGTATGCAATTCGCGATCGAAGCTGCACAAAACGCAATGTCCGGGGGTTCCGATTTCTCAAATCGCGCATTCTTCTGGGACGGCGCTGACATCAAAGAAAAATATAAGACCCATGCCAAAGTACGCGTTGGTATTAGATTCTCTAAACCCGAACACAACATCTACAAAATCGCCGAATCGACTTTATTGGTTATCAAGCATAAAAACATCGTACGAGTAGATAGTTCCACGGGTAAGCGAGTCCTAAGCCGCGAAGAAATCGGCCGCTTTGACCATGTTTACGAATCCACGGCCGCGTGGGGTGGAACAATTTTCTGGAAGCTCTCGTCGGAGTATCTACAAGTGATGAAAGCAAAGGAATACCGTTGAAACCGGCCCAACTTAGCCATTTACTCATGCTTATTCTTTTCGGCGTACACGAAATAGTTTACGCCCATCCCCCCTCAAAGTCTGTGCGCGAGAGTTGCTTATTAAATCAGCCGACGACCGCAAAAATCCGTCTCAACCACCTCTCAACCGACTACGTCTTTGAGCAAGATTCTTATGTCGAAGATTACGATTCACCATACTATTTTCTGGAAGATGGAACAGAAATCGGCTACGCCGAAAAGGCTCAAGCGGCGGCTTTAGTTTATTCAAAGAAGATATACCACCTCTCAGCCGCACGCCCCATCCCATCATCATTAGAGATTCCCCACCATTTCAGCCCGGCACTCGCAACGTGGGACCGGATCAGGGAAGGTGAAACGAGCTATCTATGTGTGGGCTTTAATTTTGATGGACTTGGTCATAGCGGTTCCATGCAGAATCTTCGTGGTGGATTTTTACTGCAATTAGGCTCAAATAACACAAAGCTCTACTATATCGAAGGCGATGTTCGAAGAATTTCCCCTGCACACCGACATACAAAATAGCAGCTCACCTATGCAAGGGCTACGATAAGCATGGACGCAGCCACGCCGCAATATTGCGATACAAACCCAGCCAGAAATCCCCCGTTTCCCTCGGTATAATCCGCCCACGCGGACCAGCATTACCCCCGGCTGGTCCCGCTGTCTACATAAAGGAACCCTGTGAAACGCACGCTTATCAGCGCCGCCTGCTGCGCCCTACTCGCCTTCTCCGCTCCCGTACTGCATGCCCAGCAAGCTGCCGGCAGTACCGCCCTCGTCTCCGGCATCGACCCGAAATCGCTGGACCAGAACATCCGCCCGCAGGATGATTTCTATGGCTACGTCAACGGCGTCTGGACCCGCAACACCGAAATCCCGGCCGACAAATCGACCTGGGGCACCTACATCGAACTGCGCGAGATCGCACAGGGCCAGTTGCGCACCATGATGGAAGCGACGCTGAAAAACCCCGGCAAAGCGGGCAGCGAAAGCCACAAGATCGCTGATCTGTACAGCAGCTACATGAACGCCAAGGCGCGTGATGCGGCCGCTTTCAAACCGCTGCATGCTGATCTGGCACGTGTGGCCAGCCTGAAGGACAAGAAAGATCTGCCGGCCCTGTTCGCCTACCTGCAACTGCAAGGCATCCAGACGCCTATCGGCACTGGCGTTGCACCTGATGCGCAGGACCCCGAACACTACACCGTCAACGTCAGCCAGTCCGGCCTGGGCCTGCCAGACCGCGACTATTACCTGAAAGCCGACGACGCCAAACTGAGCAGCGTGCGCGAAAAATATCTGCAGCACGTGGCAACCCTGCTGGCCATGAGCGGCGACAAGGCCGCCACCGAACACGCTGCACAGGTGCTCGATATCGAAACCCGTCTGGCCACTGCACAATGGACCCGCGTGCAAATGCGCGACCCCGTCAAATCCTACAACCGCGTGCAGTTCGACCAGTTCGGCGCACTGGCACCGGCGTTCGACTGGCAAGCCTACTTCAGCGCCATGGGTCTGGCCAGCAAAGCCAGTTCCGCCGTGGTGCGCCAGCCTAGCTACCTGAAGGGCCTGTCCGAAACGATTAACGCCGTGCCGCTGGACGCATGGAAAAGCTACTTCAACTGGCGCATCGTCGAGAGCTATGCGTCCTACCTGAACACCGACACCGTCAAGGAGCGCTTCGCCTTCGAAGGCACGGTGCTGCGCGGCGTGCCGCAAAGCGAACCGCTGTGGCAACTGGCGCTGCGCTACACCGATGGCGCGATGGGCGATGCCGTCGGCAAGCTGTATGTGAAGATGTTCCTGCCGCCGGAAACCAAGCCGCGCGTGATGGCCATGTTCGACAACTTCGTCGCCTCGTTCCGCGACGGTATCGAGCAACTGGACTGGATGGGACCGGAGACCAAGAAAGAAGCTCAGGCCAAACTGGCCGCGCTGAAACCGAAGATCGCCTATCCGGAAAAATGGCGCGATTACAGCGCGCTGAAAACCCAGTCGCACGACCTGATCGCCAACGTGCGCGCCGTGCGTAGCTGGTCGCGCCAGCAGAACTTCGACAAGCTGGGCAAGGAAGTCGATCGCGACGAATGGTCGATGACGCCGCAAACCGTCAACGCCAGCTACAGCCCTGCGCTGAATTCGATCACCATTCCGGCCGCGATTCTGCAGCCGCCGTTCTTCAATGTAAAAGCGGAAGACGCCGTCAACTACGGCCTGCTGGGCATCACCTTCGGCCACGAAATCAGCCATGCATTCGACGATTCGGGCAGCCAGTACGATGCCAAAGGCCGTCTGCGCAACTGGTGGACGCCGGAAGACCGCCGCGCCTTCAAGGAGCGCGCTGCCGGTCTGGTCAAGCAGTACGGTGCCTACAGCCCTGTACCGGGCTACTACATCAACGGCGAACTGACGCTGGGTGAAAACATCGGCGACAACTCCGGCCTGTCGATCACCTACAAAGCCTACCAGCGTTCGCTGGGCGGCAAGCCTTCGCCAGTGCTGGATGGTCTGACGGGCGAGCAGCGCCTGTACATCGGCTTCGCCACCAAGTGGCGCGCCAAGCTGCGTCCGGAAGCGGCCATCGCCCAGATCAAGAGCGATCCGCACTCGCCGGGCGAATTCCGCGCCAAAGGCACGGTGATGAACCAGCCGGGCTTCTACGAAGCCTTCGGCATCAAGCCGGGCGACCCTATGTATCTGCCGCCCGAGCAGCGCGTCATCATGTGGTAAAAATTCGGGGTCAGGTCTGTCATTTGGACACTGACTCCCCGAATCTGATTTAGCTCAATACGAACTTTTCCGAAACGCCACCGGCAACGCTAGTCATTGTCGGCTGGCGTTGCACCCTGATGGGGGTCTTTTTCCTGCCACTTGGAAGCCCCCAGCAGGATCACGTGCAGTTGCTGCACGAAGTTCTCTTCCATCTCCCATTCCAGCAGCGGCTGGCCGGGCGGCAGATCAAGAATATCGGTCGCTGCCGCCAGCATGGTCATGACGACCAGCCCGCACACCATCTGCAGCCGCGGCGTGGACAATTCGCGATAGCGTCCCAGCGCGCGCAAATCCTGCGCCATTTCGTTGGTGAAGTGCGTCACATCCGTACGAATCGCCAGCCGCAGAATGCGGCTGCCGCCCGAGCGCTCGGTGGCAATGAACTGGAACTGCAGCCGGTTCGCCTTGACATAGTCGAGGTAGACGCGCACCGAACGGCGCAGAATGGAACCGCGCGACACATCAATCTGGCGCGCTTCGCGCAGCAGACGACGCAGCGTAATGCCCATCTCGTCCACCAGTTCGAGCCCCAGTTCGTCCGTATTGCGGAAGTGGCGGTAAAACGCATTCGGCACCACGCCCGCCTGCCGTGCAATCTCGCGCAGGCCCAGACTGGTGAAGCTGCGCCCTTCCCCTACCAGCGTCAGCGCCGCTTGCAGCAAAGCTCTGCGGGTGCCCGTCTTGCGCTCGGGGCGGGCCGTACTTTCCTCAGTATCGTGTTCGCTCATGGTCGTCGTGTGTACAGATGTACCACTATTTTACCCGCTCAACGTGGGGAGACGCGAGGCCGAAAGAGCATACTTGCCCATTTATTAAGCACAACACGCTTGACTTGATGTGTACAAGTGTCCACAATTACGTCGATTCTATTTATTTGCTATACCATGACGATCCAAGCATCACTGGCGCGTCTGGCGGACATGTTTGCCTACCCGCTGCGCCATTCCCACTACGTAGAGCTGGTCAACCCGCTCTGGACTACCCATAAACTGATGGCACGGGTAATCGCCGTGCAGCAGGAAACCGAGGATAGCCGTACCCTGACCCTGCGTCCCGGCACGGGCTGGCGCAGCCATCGTCCGGGCCAGTTCGTGCGCCTGGGCGTGCCCATCGACGGCCAGCGCCATACCCGCACCTACTCGATTTCGTCCGCGCCTAACCGCGACGATGGCTGCATCACGGTCACCGTCAAGGCTGTGCCGGGCGGCCGCGTATCGCAGCATCTGGTACAGCAGGTGCAGGTGGGCGAATACCTGCCGCTGGGCGAACCGCAGGGCGAATTCGTGCTGCCGGAATCCATGCCGGTGCGCCCGCTATTCATCACCGCCGGCAGCGGCATCACGCCCATCATGAGCATGCTGCGCAACTATGTGCAGGAACTCGAGGTGATACCGGACAGCGTGCACCTGCACTACGCGCCACATCCGCGCGAGGTGATATTCGGCAGCGAACTGGCAGCGCTGGCTGCCAGCCAGCCGCATTACAAGCTGCAGCACATTTACACGCGTGAAGGCGGCGCCCACTTCAACGCGGCGCAACTGGAAGCCGTCTGCCCCGACTGGCGCGCACGCGAAGTCTGGGCCTGCGGGCCGGCCAGCCTGCTGGAAGCGGTGGAAGCCCACTGGCATGCTGCAGGACTGGACCATCAGCTGCATGTGGAGCGCTTCCACGCGCCCATCGCCATCAGCACGGAGGCTGCCACGGCGGGCCGCGTGCGTTTTGCTGCCAGTGCGACCGAAGCGGCATCGGATGGCGTCAGCAATCTGCTGCGCATCGCCGAAGATGCCGGCCTCAATCCCAAACACGGCTGCCGCATGGGCATCTGCCACGGCTGCGACACCAAGCTAGTGAGCGGCAGCGTGCGCGACCTGCGTAACGGCACCCTGATCGCCGAACCGGGCGACACCGTGCAAGTGTGCGTCTGTGCCGCCGTGGGCGACGTCGAACTGGCGCTGTAACTAATCATCGAGAATTCCATGCCTATTCCATCTCACCTTACTCCCGCCGACATCGACGCCTTTGGGGCGCAGATCGAAGCGATCCGCAATGAAGTCATGGCCGACCGTGGCGAGCGCGATGCGCGCTATATCCGCCGCCTGCTGACCATCCACCGCTGCCTAGAAATTGGCGGCCGCCTCGGCATTTACGCCAGTCTCGCGCTGCTGCCGCAATGGGGCCACGCGCTGGCTAGCTGGGCGCTGTTCTGGCCCGTGATGGTGCTGGGCGTGCTGACGCTGGGCGCTGCCAAGATTCTGGAAAATATGGAGATCGGCCACAACGTGCTGCACGCCCAGTGGGACTGGCTGCGCGATCCGGAGATCCAGTCGGGCCGCTGGGAGTGGGATCACGTCTGCCCGTCCGACCAGTGGAAGCACGCGCACAACGTCAAGCACCATACGTGGACTAATGTGCTCGGCAAGGATGCCGATGTAGCGGGCTATGGTCTGCTGCGCATGTTCTCGGGCCAGCGCTGGAAGCCGTTCAATCTGGGTAACCCGCTGTGGGCGCTGCTGCTGGCGATCTTCTTCGAGTGGGGTATCGCGATTCAGGAGCTGGAGCTGGGCCGCGTGATCAAGGGCCGCATGAAGTGGTCGGTGCTGCGCCCTATGGTGCTGCGCACGCGTGCCAAGATCTGGCGTCAGATGCGCAAGGATTACCTGCTGTTCCCGCTGCTGGCTGGCCCGTTCTTCTTCTATGTGGCCGGTGCGAATGCGGTGGCCAACATCGTGCGCAATCTGTGGACTTATCTGATTATCTTCTGCGGCCACTTCCCGATGGACGTGCATGTATTCACCAAGGCCGATGTGGAAAATGAGACGCGCGCACACTGGTATGTGCGTCAGTTGCTGGGCTCCTGCAATATCAGCGGCGGTAAGCTGTTCCACATCATGAGCGGCAATCTGAGCCACCAGATCGAACATCATCTGTTCCCCGATATGCCGAGTAACCGTTATGGCGAAGTGGCGCCGCGTGTACGCGCACTGTGCGAGCAATATCGTCTGCCGTATCACACGGGTTCGCTGACGCGCCAGTTCGGCACCACGGTACTGCGCATACTGCGCATGAGCTTCCCCGGTTACAGCCCGTATCTGGACAGCGCACCACCAGCGCGTGCGCCGCGTACGCGTGCCACCACTGAATCGACGACGCCAGCCTGATTAGCGCGCTGTGTGATTCACGCCCTTGCGCCATTACGTGCTGTGCGGCTTTTGCGCCGCGACGCAGATCGCTTGGGCGCTGTATGCTGGTATTTGGTCTCGCCCATTGCCGCGCGCTGTTTGTTGACGATGCGCGCGGCCACTTCCTCCTCCCTACCCGGATAGCGGCCTTCCTGTTTGAACTTGCGTTCCAGCATACGGTATTCGCGCTCGCGCTTGGGACTTGCTCCTTTGGGCATTTCCGCCTCCTTTAGCCAAGCTGACAAAATACCGCAGTGGGCGCTCCGGATATGCGACATACCGCACGGAGAGGATCACTGAAAGGGCAAAAGATGGTGCTTCATCTTCAAGGGAGCACGCATCATGAGTCATCCAGACAGCAGCAACCAGCGCCCACCCAACTATCCCGCGCCACCCTTCCCGCACCAGCAGCAAGCCTGGCCGGGTCTGGCCGGCAAGATGTCACCTCGCCCCGATCATGGTGAAACCAGCTATCGCGGATCCGGCAGGCTGCAAGGCCGCAAAGCCCTGATCACAGGCGGCGATTCCGGCATAGGCCGGGCTGCGGCAATCGCCTACGCGCGTGAAGGAGCGGATGTCGCCATTAACTATCTGCAGGCCGAGCAGGACGATGCCGATGAGGTTATCGCCCTGATCCGTGCCGAAGGCTGCAAGGGCATCGCTTTGCCCGGCGATATACGGGATGAAGAATTCTGCAAACAACTGGTCGCCGATGCGGCCCGCGAACTGGGTGGGCTGGATATCCTCGTCAATAACGCTGCGCGGCAAATTGCTCACGACTCCATTCTCGATATCACGAGCGAGCAGTTTGACGACACGTTCAAGACCAATGTCTATGCCATGTTCTGGATTACCCGCGCGGCCCTGCCTTTGCTGAACAGGGGGGCTGCCATCATCAACACCACTTCGGTCAATGCCTATGATCCCGGCGAATACATCGTCGACTACGCGGCCAGCAAGGGCGCCATCATGATCTTCACGAAAGGGTTGGCCAAGCAGTTGGCGGCCAAGGGCATACGGGTCAATGCCGTGGCGCCCGGGCCATTCTGGACGCCGTTACAAGTGACAGGTGGCCAGCCCCCCGACAAACTGCAGGAATTCGGCGCCCATACGCCGATGCAGCGACCAGGCCAGCCAGCCGAACTGGCTGGCGTGTATGTGCTACTCGCCTCGAATGAGGCTAGTTATGCGACGGGACAAGTGTATGGCGCAGTGGGCGGCAACGGTGGCCCTTGAGCGGGTAGGCCCGCAACCTGCCGAGTAAGCCCCGCAAATTCAGCACCGGCTCAGTCGAGAAAATCGCCGTACTCGCGCTGGGCAAAGCCCTTCAGGTTCTGCCATGGCAGAGTAGCTGTGACGCTGGCCTGCGGCTGAACTTCGATGCGGTTAAAGATGGTGGCGGCCTGATCGCCGCTCTCGATCAGCAAGGGAATCTGGCGCTGCTCGTCCCACAGCACACGGCGGAAAGAACCATTGCGCACCAGTTCGCGCCAGCGCGCGCTAGGCACTGCCGAGGCGCGCGAGGACAAGGGCATCGCCATCACCAGCTTGGGATCGAACAGATAATAGGCATTCGGCCACGAGCCATCGAAATCAACGTTGCCATACTCGCCGGGCGGCACCGCAATGACTTCCTTATGCGCGAGATCGATGTACTCGAGGCGAGGCTTATCGCCCGCCAACTGCACGTGACGCGGCAGTTGCGCAGGATTGAAGTGCTTGTGCACGCTGCGCTCATGATCGCCGGCATGGGCGGCGGCAGCCTGCGGCGGCAGCACGCGCGCCACCCAGACGTGGCCGGGACGGCGCAACATGGTTTCCTGATAGCGCACTTCGCGCGTAACACCTTCGGCAGTGACAGCTTTGCTGTAGTACTGGATATTCAGGTCGAGTGGTGGCGCTACTACGCTGGCAGCCTGCGAGGCGCCTGCGGCCAGCAGAAGAATCAGGGCGAGTGTACGGAACATGCTTGCTTAGAAAAAGACAAAAACGTAAACGGAAAAAGTGCCCGGCCATGCAGACCGGGCACCGCGCATGATCAGAAGCCGAAGGCCGACTTCAGCAGCGTGAACACTTTGGTGTTGTCGATGGTGCCTTTGAAGGTCTTAGCACCAGCACCGGTTGCGAACAACTTGACGTCGCCGCCACCGTGGGTTTCGCTCGACAGCTTCACGCCCGTCTCCTGCAGGTAGTTGTCGCTCAGCGCGGTAGCACTGTCAACACTGTTGCGGGTGTTGGGACGGTTAGGACCATTACCGAACACTAGCGTGGTGTAGGTATTGCCGTCGGCATCCTTGCTAGGCTGGCCAGTCTTGTAGTCGCGATTGATGTCCAGAATAGGATTACCACGCTTGCCGTAACCATTGAAGGCCAAGGTGTGATCATGGTCAGCAGTCACTACGATCAGGGTGTTGGCCAGCGTCGGGTCAGTCAGCTTGGCCTTGTCCAGTGCTGCCTTGATCGCATCGTCGAAAGCGATGGTATCGGTCAGCGCGCGCTTGGCATTGGTGCCATGCAGTGCATGGTCGATACGGCCGCCTTCCACCATCAGGAAGTAGCCATTGCTATTCTGCGACAGCAGGTCCATGGCCTTGACAGTCATCTCGGCCAGGCTAGGCTGGTTGGCGCCCTCGCCCACCGGTGGCGTGGCAGTGCGGTCCAGTTCATATTCGAGGTGGCTGCGGCTGCTGTACAGACCAATGAACTTCTTGCCATTGGCGGCGGCGTTCATTTCAGCTTTGGTCGCGGCCACGGTGTAACCTTTGGCTGCCAGTTCAGTCAGCAGGTTGCGGCCATCAGCGCGACCAGTCTTGTTGGTCGCAGCGTCGTAAGGCGTAAAGTGGTTGCGGCCGCCGCCCATCAGAACGTCGACGCCGTCACCGAGCGCGCTGTTATAGCCGGCGCCGCCTGGCACGGCCTGCGCAGCAATCGCGTATTGGGCGTTGCGATTGCAGATGTGCGAGAAGGTAGCCGCAGGCGTGGCGTGGGTCAGTTCAGTGGTGGTGATCGAACCGACAGCCTTGCCCTTGGCCTTCGCCAGTTCCAGTATGGTCGGTACCGATTTGCCGTTGGTGCTGGCGCAGTTATCGACGGTCAGATTGCCGTTGGCATCCTTGCTGGGAGACGTAGCCACCGTTTCCGAGGTCATCGAAATGACTTCGTTGGCCATCTTCACGCCCGTCATGTAGGCGGCCATCGATGGTGCCGAGTCGGTGGTCTGGGCGTCGTAGGAATAGGTCTTGACGCGCGCGGTGCGCTCCAGCTTATCCATGGTCAGGCTACCGTCTTCGCCATACTTGAAAATGCGCGAAGCAGTAATGGTGGACGGGCCCATGCCGTCGCCGAGGAAGAAGATGATGTTCTTGGCTTCGCCCGCTGCGTTGGCGGCACTGGCAAAGCCCAGTGCCAGAGCGGCTGCAATGATAGTGTGCTTCATGTTCTGTTCCAGTCTATAGATTTGATCAGAGGCCGGCGGCCGCTTTCACCAGAGCGTTGACCTTGGTGTTGTCGATGGTGCCGTTGAAGGTGTCGGCGCCTTTGCCGATCGCGCCGAGGAACACGTCGGTGCCGCCGTGGGTCTCGTTGCCCGCCGAGACGCGCACCACGGCTTCCTGATGGTAGGTATTGGCGCTGGTGACGCTGTTATCGAGGCTGGCCATGGCGGAGCGGCTGCTCTGGGTACGGTTCTCGCCGTTGCCGAAGCCGATGATCGAGTACGGTGCACCATCGTTATCTTTGGTGACGGCACCGGTCACGTAATCCTTCACTACACCCAGCACGCCCGCTTCGCTGGCAGTGGTCTTGCCGGTGCGCTTGGCGTAGCCGTTCAGTACCAGCGTGTGATCGTGGTCAGCGGTGACAACGATCAGGGTGTTTTTCAGATCGGGATCGGTCACGCGTGCTTTGGCGATGGCAGCCTTGATGGCGTTGTCAAAAGCGACGGTGTCCTGCAGCGCTTTCTTGGCGGTGGTTTCATGCAACGCGTGGTCGATACGGCCGCCTTCTACCATCAGGAAATAGCCTTTGTTGTTCTTGCCCAGCACGTCCATGGCTTTGGTGGTCATCTCGGCCAGGCTAGGTTCCTTCGCCGGATCGCGGTCGAGGTCATAGCTCATGTGGCTGGAGGTGAACAGGCCCAGCAGACGGTCGGTCTTGCTGGCGTCGATGGCGCTGAACTCGCTCGCGTTGCTGGCATAGGCGTAGTTCTTGGCCTTCATTTCAGCGATCAGATCGCGCCCGTCGGCGCGCTTGCCGCCGTCTTTGGTGGTCATGAAGAATTGACGGCCGCCGCCCAGCAGGACGTCCAGACCATTGGTGCCCAGCGCGCTGTTGTAGCCAGCACCGCCCGGTACTGCCTGCGCAGCGATATCGTTTTCCAGATCGCGGTGGCAGATGTGCGAGTAGGTTGCGGCCGGCGTCGCATGGGTCACGCGGGTGGTGGTCACGACGCCGGTGGCCAAACCTTTGGCCTTGGCCTGTTCCAGCAAGGTCGGCACGGATTTGCCGTTGCTGCTGCCGCAGTTATTGCCCAGCAGGTTGCCGTTGGCATCGGCGATCGGGCTGTTGGCGACAGTGTCGGAGGTCATCGAAATGACTTCGTTATTCAT
The DNA here is from genome assembly GCF_009720775.1 of Pseudoduganella danionis. Classification (GTDB taxonomy): domain Bacteria; phylum Pseudomonadota; class Gammaproteobacteria; order Burkholderiales; family Burkholderiaceae_D; genus Rugamonas; species Rugamonas danionis. The sequence goes on along the minus strand of NZ_WNKW01000002.1, from coordinate 433,895 downwards.
CTTCACGCCGGTCATGTAGGCGGCCATCGACGGTGCGCTGTCGGTCACTTGCGCGTCGTTGGAGAAGGTTTTGACGAAGGCCGTTTCCGGCAGGGTGTCCATGGTCAGCTCGCCATCTTCACCGACCGAGTAGATGCGGGCTGCTGTCATGGTGGTCATGCCCATGCCGTCACCGAGGAAGAAGATCACGTTGGTCGGCGTCGGGGCTGGTGGCGTGGTATCGGCCGGGGTGGACGACGAGCTGCTATTGCCGCAGCCGGTGATCAAGGTCGCGGCTGCGATGCTCAGCGCCGTCATCAAGAAAGCTTTGCGTTTCATGTTGTACATCCAGCTTGGTTTAAAAGCTGTGAATGTAACAACGCACTGTGACAGGGCCATGACGGAAGCTTAATTTTCCCAGGTTCCAAAGAGACTCTTGGCATTGAAGATGTTCTGTGCCGTGATTCTGCTCAAGATGAGCAGTCTCCTTGTTCGAGACAATCGCCTTCGGTATTCCAATTGAGCACTCGCGTAAGTATGGCAAGTCCGGACAGGGTCGAACTTGCCAAACCAACTCAGGGAGGAACTGATGGCGATCGACGTATACCTGCAGATCGAAGGCATCAAGGGTGAATCGACTGATGCAGCACACTCAGGCTGGATTGAGTGCACTTCGGCACAGTGGGGCGTGATGCAACCCAAGAGCGCCACGTCCTCCACAGCGGGTGGTCATACGGCTGAACGCTGCGACTTGCGCAGCATCTCGATCACTAAACTAGCAGACCTGGCGTCACCGGTTCTGATGCAAAACTGTGCATCTGGTCGAACCTTAGCCAAAGCCCGCATCGAGTTCATGCGGGCCGACGGTCAGGGCGAGCGCATCAGGTATTACGAAGTCGAACTCGAAAACGTTCTGATCGGTTCGGTCAATCAGTCGGTTCATGAAGGCGATATTCTTCAGGACTCCGTGAGCTTGAAGTTCTCGAAAGTGCGCTGGAAGTACACGCAGCAGAGAGTGCTGGGCGGCGCCGGCGGCAACACTTCCGGCGGCTGGGATCTCGCCTCCAACCGTATCGCATAACAAGGCAATCATGGGAGTTATCGTACAGCCCAAAGATCCGCGTGGATATTTCATGCTACCGCAGGCTCCTGCAGATGCTGGCTATTACGTATATGGCACACCGGGCGACGGCGCAGCGCAATTCACTGCACCCAAGTTGTTGAGTCTTATCTTCGCGGTCTAGCGCGAATGGCAATCCTTCGATGATCAAAAATTTGGGATCGGGAATATCAGCATTTCAAAGGGCGAGAAATTCGGCCACGCTTCACACACTAGCGGTCTGGAGGTCGATGTCAGGCCTCTGCGTAAGGACGGAAAGCATCTTCCAGTGACCTACACCGAGACCAACTACGATCGGGACGGAACGGCAAAACTGATCGAAATGTTTAGGGCGCATGCTGTCGGCTCGATTTTTATCTTCTTCAATGACACGAAGATCGCCGGTGTGCGGCCTCGCTTCAAACACGATAACCATTTCCACTTCCAATTCAATCAGGTAGTCAGATAAGGGGGCACCGATGCTCGCTGTTTTTCTTGTGCTGGGGGCCAGCGCCAGCGCACAGGCAAGCGTGGCAAGGCGTCCTATTCCGCATGATGCTAAGTCAGTTATCCGCTCCGTTCATGTCGCTGCAAAGACCAAAAATTACCGAGCATTAAAGGCGTTGATGGTGCCCGAGTTCAAATGGAGCTTTGGTGGCGATAGCGATGCGGATCAGGCTATCGAAGCATGGAAGCGCGATCAAGAAACGCTACATGAGCTATCACGTGTTACTCGGCTACGCTGCTCCTTCATAATTGATGCGAACACGATCCAATGCCCTACCCACGCAGGCCTCTACTATCGAGCAGGATTTACTAAGACTGCTGAGGGTTGGCGTATGTCGTACTTTGTTGCTGGCGATTGATATCACAACAAACTGAATTACCAACCGTATCGCATAATTGGAGTCAACATGACCATGATCATTCAGCCGCGCGATGATCGCGGCTTCGTGATGATTCCCCAGCACTTACGGCAACCCGGGCTCCGGTGTTAATCAGTATGTTCACCCTAGAATGCTGACATTAATATTTGCAGTCGAACGTGAATGGCAAACAATGGATTCCCGTCGTTTCGGCGTCGGTGATATCAGTTCCGCTGGCGGCACTGCCGTCAATGACCATGAATCCCATCGCACCGGTCTTGATGTCGATATACGGCCATTGCGCAAGAACGGGAAACATGTCGCCTGTGTATATCAGGATAAAGATTACGACCGATCCGCAACAGAAAGACTCATCAATCTCTTTAAAGCGCTTGCCCCAGTACCGCTGCTTATTCTGTTTAATGATTCGAAAATTGCAGGGGTGCGGCCATGGCCCCGACACGATGACCACTTTCACGTGCAACTCAAACTGCGATGATGAGACACATCACTAAGGGCTTTTTAGCCGGGGCGTTCGTTTTCGGATTCGCCTTTGCAGCGCCCCAAAAGGCATGGGACGGCACTTACAGCTCTTTTTCGGGCTACGTACTTGTCTACTCGAACGATCTGGCTGAAAAGGCACCGCCAACTAAAGCAGACCGACGCGCCTCGTTCGCCGTTCAAGGCGCAATCGCCAAGACTTTGTTTGAGTCCATCGGTCCGGATCAAAAGGATGCCTGCGGTGCATCCACCGATTTGCGCATCCGGGCGCGTGGCGACTTAAGTTGCACCCTTTATAAACCAGACAAGAAGAATCCTTACACTTGCCACTTCGGTCTGGACTTGAAAACAGGTAAGAGCATCGCTGGCTCGATTTGTTGATGCTGGCCCAAACGAGGCGAACTGTGACAAGCACATTCTGGTCAAGTTCATTGGTCGCCCCCATCCATGCAGTGATAGTTAGCTGACGTTGCATCGTCTCGGGAGGACTTATTCTTTGAATTCCGGAATTTCCCGGAATTTGCATACTAGAAAGAAATTTGCGCTACGCGCTGGCGCCTCCGGCGCGCTGCCGCCACGCGGCAGCAAAGTGGCGATTCGGAGCGGCTCGCCCCTGCAGGGGCGATGCCTTCGAATCCCCGCGCAAGGCCCGCAGGGGCCTTGCTTCTCTCCGCCATGAAACAAATGCAAAAAGGCCACCCGAGGGTGGCCTTTTTAACATTTGTATTCCTGGCGGAGAGAGGGGGATTCGAACCCCCGATAGGCTATAAACCTATACACGCTTTCCAGGCGTGCGACTTCAACCACTCATCCACCTCTCCTGCTTGCTTCCCCTTCCGGAGAAGCCGCGAATTATAGCAAATATTCCCAAGACTACAAAGTTTATTTGCCACGCCTAACTTATTGCTTAGGACGCTTCTTTCAGCTGCTCCAGAATCGCTGGATTTTCCAGCGTGGAGACGTCCTGCGTAATCGTCTCGCCCTTGGCCAGCACGCGCAACAAACGACGCATGATCTTGCCCGAACGGGTCTTCGGCAGGTTGTCACCAAAACGGATTTCTTTCGGTTTGGCGATAGGGCCGATCTCTTTCGCCACCCAGTTACGCAGCTCCAGTGCCAGTTTCTTGGCATCGTCGCCAGTCGGACGTGCCTGCTTCAGCACGACGAAGGCGCAGATCGATTCGCCCGTGGTTTCGTCCGGCTTGCCGACCACCGCAGCTTCCGCCACCAGCGGATTGGCCACCAGCGCCGATTCGATTTCCATCGTGCCCATACGGTGACCGGAAACGTTCAGCACGTCGTCGATACGACCGGTAATGGTGAAGTAGCCGGTGTCCTTGTTACGGATCGCGCCGTCACCTGCCAGATACATCTTGCCGCCCAGCTCTTCCGGGAAGTAGCTCGATTTGAAGCGGTCCGGGTTATTCCAGATGGTACGGATCATCGATGGCCATGGACGTTTCACGACCAGAATACCACCCTGGCCATTCGGCACGTCGGCGCCCGATTCGTCCACGATAGCGGCCATGATGCCCGGCAACGGCAGCGTGCACGAACCCGGTACCATCGGGGTTGCGCCCGGCAGCGGGGTGATCATGTGACCGCCCGTTTCGGTCTGCCAGAAGGTGTCCACAATCGGGCACACTTCGCGGCCAACCTGGGTGTAGTACCACATCCAGGCTTCCGGATTGATCGGCTCACCCACGGTGCCCAGCAGACGTACGCTGGACAGGTCATAGTTCTTCGGATGCACGCTGGCGTCCAGATCGGAAGCTTTGATCAGCGAACGGATCGCGGTAGGCGCCGTGTAGAAGATGCTGACTTTGTGCTTGGCGATGGTGCCCCAGAAGCGGCCGGCGTTCGGGAAGGTTGGAATACCTTCGAATACCACCTGAGTGGCGCCCACTGCCGTCGGGCCGTAGGCAATATAGCTGTGGCCAGTGACCCAGCCGATGTCGGCGGTACACCAGTACACATCGTTAGGCTTGATGTCGAACGACCATTTCATCGTCAGCGCGGCCCACAGCAGGTAGCCGCCGCTCGAGTGCTGCACGCCTTTCGGGGTGCCGGTCGAACCAGAGGTGTAGAGAATGAACAGCGGATGCTCGGCATCGACCCATTCTGGCTCGCATTCGGCCGACTGGTTGTCTACCAGATCGTGCAGCCACAGGTCGCGGCCTGCGACGAAATTGATGTTGCCGCCCGTGCGTTTGTAGACGATCACGTCCTTGATGGTGTCGCAGCCGCCCAGTGCCAGCGCTTCGTCGACGATAGCTTTGAGTGGTAGCTGTTTGCCGCCGCGCATCTGTTCGTCGGCGGTGATCACGGCCACGGCGCCGGCGTCGATGATACGTTCCTGCAGCGATTTGGCGGAGAAGCCGCCGAACACTACCGAGTGGGTCGCGCCGATACGGGCGCAAGCCTGCATGGCAGCCACGCCTTCAACCGACATCGACATGTAGATGATGACGCGATCACCTTTCTTGATGCCGCGCGATTTCAGGCCGTTGGCGAATTTGCAGACTTTTTCGTGCAGTTCCTTGTAGGTCACGTGCACCGATTTGCCGTCATCCGCTTCAAAGATGATGGCGGTCTTGTCGGCATTGCCGTTCTGCAGATTGCGGTCCAGGCAGTTGTAGGATACGTTCAGGTGGCCGTCTTCGAACCATTTGTAGAACGGGGCATTGTCTTCGTTCAGCACTTTGGTGAACGGTTTCTGCCATACCAGGTTTTCCTTGGCCAGACGGCCCCAGAAGCCTTCGTAGTCGGCAGCTGCTTCAGCGCACAGGGCGTTGTAAGCATCCATGCCCGATACGGTGGCCTGCGCGGCGAACGCTGCTGGCGATGGGAAGATGCGGGATTCTTGTGGACCTTGTTGAGTCGTAGTGCTGGTCATGCTCGTCTCCTGAGTTTGTAATCTTTGAGATAACCATAATCGCCGTCGCTTACTGAGCCCTTACAGGCCGTGGTGGCGAACAGACTATATTAACATTATGTCATTTTACCAAGATTTCCGCGCGCTGTAGCACGCACCACAGCAGACGCGACATTGCACTGCGATACATTCAATGCGCGTGTAAAATATCGGCAACCCGCGCTACGGCGCTATTTCCGGAGTTCCCCTGCATGACCCAACCCAGCCCGAATCCGCGCCCGCTGCGTCCCCTGCCTGCTTTTATTTTCATGTCGCGCTGGCTGCAACTGCCGCTGTATCTGGGTCTGATACTGGCACAGTGCGTCTACGTGTTCCATTTCTGGGTCGAACTCAAAGACCTGATCGGCGCAGCGCTCGGCAACGAAGCAGCGCTACAGCACATCTTCGCTGCCGTGGCCGTGCCCGGCGCGCCCGTGCCGGACAAGCTCAATGAAACCACCATCATGCTCGTCGTGCTGGGCCTGATCGATGTGGTGATGATTTCGAATCTGCTCATCATGGTCATCATCGGTGGCTACGAAACCTTTGTGTCGCGGCTTGATCTGGATGGCCATCCGGACCAGCCCGAGTGGCTGTCGCACGTGAATGCTTCCGTGCTGAAGACCAAGCTGGCCATGGCCATCGTCGGCATTTCGTCCATCCATCTGCTCAAGACTTTCATCAACGCCAACGCCTACGAAATCAAGGTGCTGGTGGCGCAAACCGTTATCCACGTTGTGTTCCTGCTGTCCGCGCTGGCGATTGCCTACACTGACCGCATCACCAGCGTAACGCATCAAGAATCCAAGTCACATTAACCCGCGAGACCATCATGACCATCATCAAGCAAGAAGACCTGATCGATTCCGTTGCCGCTGCTCTGCAGTACATCAGCTACTACCATCCGGCTGACTACATCGAGCATCTGGCGCGCGCTTACGAGTCCGAGCAAAGCCCTGCTGCCAAAGACGCTATCGCCCAGATCCTGACCAACTCGCGCATGTGCGCGGAAGGCAAACGCCCGATCTGCCAGGACACCGGCATCGTCAACGTGTTCCTGAAAATCGGTATGGGCGTGCGCTTCGAAGGCTTCACCGGCACCGTGACCGATGCCGTCAATGAAGGTGTGCGCCGCGCTTACAACTACGATGACAACAAGCTGCGCGCTTCCATCGTGGCCGACCCGCAGTTCGACCGCAAGAACACCAAGGACAACACCCCGGCCGTGGTGCACATGGAACTGGTAGAAGGCAACACGGTCGACGTGAAGGTCGCAGCCAAAGGCGGCGGCTCGGAAAACAAATCGAAGATGATCATGATGAATCCATCCGATTCGCTGATCGACTGGGTACTGAAAACCGTGCCGACCATGGGCGCTGGCTGGTGCCCGCCGGGCATGCTGGGTATCGGTATCGGCGGCACTGCCGAGAAAGCCATGTTGATGGCCAAGGAAGTGCTGATGGAAGACATCGACATGTACGAACTCAAACAGCGCGGCCCGCAGAACAAGCTGGAAGAACTGCGTATCGAACTGTGCGACAAGATCAATGCGCTCGGCATCGGCGCACAAGGTCTGGGCGGCCTGACCACCGTGCTGGACGTGAAGATCATGATGCACCCGACCCACGCGGCTTCGAAACCCGTGGCGATGATTCCTAACTGCGCGGCAACCCGTCACGGCCACTTCGTGCTGGATGGCTCGGGTCCTTCCTACATGACCCCGCCACCGCTGTCGACCTGGCCTAACGTAAGCTGGGCACCGGACACGGAACTGTCGAAACGTGTCGATCTGAACACGCTGACCAAAGAAGAAGTCGCTTCGTGGAAACCGGGCCAGACCCTGCTGCTGAACGGCAAAATGCTGACCGGCCGCGATGCTGCGCACAAGCGTATTCAGGACATGCTGGCCAAAGGCGAACCGCTGCCAGTGGACTTCAAAAACCGCGTGATCTACTACGTCGGTCCGGTCGATCCAGTGCGCGACGAAGCCGTAGGCCCAGCCGGCCCGACGACCGCGACGCGTATGGACAAGTTCACCGACATGATGCTGGAGAAAACCGGCCTGATCGCCATGATCGGTAAAGCCGAGCGCGGCCCTGCTGCGATCGAATCGATCCAGAAGCACAAATCGGCTTACTTGATGGCCGTTGGTGGCGCCGCGTATCTGGTGTCGAAAGCCATCAAGAGCGCCAAGGTACTGGGCTTCGAAGACATGGGCATGGAAGCCATCTACGAGTTCGACGTGGTCGATATGCCAGTAACGGTCGCCGTTGATGCCGCTGGTACGTCGGTGCACAACACCGGCCCGAAAGAATGGGCAGCCAAGATCGAACAACTCAACGTACCTATCGTTAAAGCCTGATGTCCTTAAGCCGTAGCGCGCACGCCCCCATCGGCGTCTTTGATTCCGGTGTGGGCGGCTTATCGGTACTGCGGCACATCCGTGCCCAGTGCCCGCAGGAAGATCTGCTCTACTTCGCCGATTCCGCCCATGCGCCGTATGGCGAAAAGAGCGAAGCCTATGTGGTGCAACGTTCGCTGGCGATTGCGGAATTTCTGCTGTCGCTGGGCGCCAAGGCGCTGGTGGTGGCCTGCAATACGGCCACTGTGGCAGCCATCAAGGCGGTACGGGCGCGATATCCGGAGCTGCCCGTGGTGGGCGTCGAACCGGGCCTGAAACCGGCGGCAGCGGCCAGCCACAACGGCAAAGTGGGCGTGCTGGCCACGGCGCGCACGCTGCAGGGCGAAAAATTCCTGCAACTGCGCGAGCAGATCAGCAACGCTACGGGTGCCGAGTTCCTGCTGCAGCCCGCCGTGGGGCTGGTGGACCAGATCGAACTCGGTGATCTGCACAATCCGGCCATCGCGGCCATGCTGGAGCGCTACATCGCGCCCTTGCTCGAGCAAGGTGCTGATACGCTGGTGCTCGGCTGCACCCACTACCCTTTCGTGCGCGACGGCATACAGCGTGTGCTCGACCATCACGGACGCAGCGATGTGCAGCTGGTCGATACGGGTGATGCCGTGGCGCGCCAACTGGTACGCCTGCTGACGGCGGCTAGCCTCTTGCGCCCAAGCCTGGTTGATGCTGCGTCAGCACCTGCCACGCTGCGCGCCTACACCAGCGCGCCCGTAGCAGCACTGGCGGCAGCTTTCGAGCACTTGCTGGGATGGCACCCGCAAGTGGAACAGGTGGCCGTTTAAGCTGTTCTGGCAGGCATCTGAAGCTTCCTTCTGGAAAACTTGCATTTACATTTGCACGTTTAAGAATCGGCCTGTATAATGCGGCACCTGCACACGAAACGGTGTGTAGTTGGAAGTAAATCAGTGGTGGCTGTAGCTCAGTTGGTAGAGTCCAGGATTGTGATTCCTGTTGTCGTGGGTTCGAGCCCCATCAGCCACCCCACAGAATACGCAGCAAAATCAAGAGGTTACAAGTTTTTGGCTTGTAGCCTTTTTTGCTTTCTAGCCCGCCCAATTTCGCCATGTAACCACTGTGTAACCCGGCGCCACCAACACCCCCATGGTACGCACCTAGTACGCACAAGATGGCCACGCCCGGCTGTTAAGCAGCGCCAGCAATGCGCGGTTATAGACCGAGCGAGGGGGCTAGACTTTGAATCCAACCCTTTCCGGTTATTGGTTAAGTTCGCGGATGGGTTCGCAGCTAAATGCGCGGAAATTGGGATTTTGTGGAAGTGAATAACCGACTATCAAAGCGGTCTTGGCAACTCCCATCCACAAGCGGCAGGCCGGTATGGCACTCGATTACGCCATTTTTCAAAACGTGAATTTTGCGGCTATAGAAATTTCCCTACGGCGGCGGTTTTTTGCCTAAGTGACTCTAGCCCTTTTTATCCCTCTCCCCCTCTCCAAACATGGGGGAATCTCTAGGCAGGCTTATGCCAACCCAGCGAATGAGGTCTGATATGGCGGCTGACCGTCTGCGGAAAATTGGGCAGACGGTTAATCAGCTTTACACCAGCGGTGGCAACCTCGATGGCGGCAAGGGTCGCGTTTCAAATGGCACCCTTGCGAGGTCTAGGCCAATACCACCCAAATACAGAGTAATTACGCTGGCTTTACCACGCCCAAGACGTTAGCACGCGATACTCCATACTGGCGCGCCAACTCGCTAACGCTTACGCCCTGCGCATACTTAGCGGCTATCTCTTCACGCTGTACGGCGGAAGTCTTTGAAGGGCGGCCCAGCGTCTTACCCTCGCTCTTTGCACGTGCCAGCCCTGCTTGCGTGCGCTCTACCAGCATGTCGCGCTCCATCTCAGCCACCGCTGCCAGCATAGTCAGCATCATCTTGCCAGCAGGTGAGGCAAGGTCTAGCTTGCCCAATTGCAGAACGATTACCGAGATATTGCGGCTGGCCAGCAGCTTTACTGTCGCGCCCACGTCCTGCGCGTCACGGCCCAACCTATCCAGCTTGCTAACTACCAGCGTCTCACCATCGCGAATCTGCCCAAGCATGGCGGCAAACTGTGGGCGCTGACTGGCGCTGGTCTTGCCCGATACTGTGTCATGGAACCAGTAATCAACCTTGTGGCCTGCCTTCTCTATCTCGATGCGCTGATTGTCGGCGGTCTGGTCTGCCGTGCTAACTCGTCCGTATGCGAAGGTTGCCATGTTGATTCCTGTTGAAGGTGTTAGAAAACGGTGTCAGAATATATCCATATGTTAGAAAGTTCAACCCCTAAATTTCTAACATGTGTTTCTGTGGCCACAGCTACCTGTTAGAAATCGTTCGTTTCCTAACACCCTGATTGCATTCGTTCTAACGCGGTCTTCCGTCTGAACATCGAACCAACTATGGATTGATGTAACCCCAATGGGGGAACATGCCGGACTGGCTTAATCTCGCGGCCCACAATTGCGCCGCCAAACAAATTCACTAACTGGTGAAATCAAAGTAACTACCCAGATTAGATATGTCCGCCGCCGCCTGTGTAATGAGTTCTAGGTAGCGCTCGATGCAGGCGGTGAAGCAATTGATGGCACTAGAACCATATTTTGCCTCTTCCTCATTCGTCCAAACAGCACCGTCAACCTGCTGATATATCGAGTCGACCAAGACCGCTATGTTTTCCAAGGCTCCTTCGATGTCTCCAGCGCGAGACGTCATTTCTGAAACTACGGAATGAACGGTGCGACCATGTGACTGAGCGAGCGCTAGCACGTTTGGTGGAATAGGCGCGTTCATGCTACACCTCGCTCGTCAGCCATGCCGTGCAAGGTGCCGGACAACTCATCACAAATCTGCTGAGCAAGCCAAAGCATGTTACTCAACTCTTCTTGAGAAATATCCAGCAGGAAGGACATCACCTCATCGGCAAACTTGGCAGCGGCTCGCAAATCTTCTCCAATATCGGTCGCCAAAGCAGCCTTTGCCTTATCTAACATCTCACTAGCAAGCTGCTTAGCAAGGCGCAGCATCGTGCGTTGCTTATCGTTTGCGCTCATCAGTGTGAGCAACTCGCAGAGTTGTTCGGCCCTCATGCTAGCGTGGTCGATGTCATCAATGCGATTGACGTGCATTGCACCGTATGGCGCATCTAAGACGATTGGCGTTGGTTCGCTGTTCAGGTGTGTGTGGGACGGTGTGACGACTTCCATTAGTTTGCGGCCTCATCAAAGTTGAAGTGACCACCACCAGCACGGATTTAGGCGGGTGAGTGGCAGTATCAGGGTTGGCGAACCGGCACACACGGCAACCGGCATACCCGAAGGTATCCCCAACACTGCCACTCATAGGGACGTGACAATGCAACAGACGTAAAAAAGCCGCCTTAAGGGGGCGGCTATACGCCGCGTGTATTCAGGTCGCCAAACCCGGCACCGTCTTTTTTAGGTGCGAAAACAGGATAGTCCTGTACTTAGTTGTTCGTCAAGATATTCGTCATCCTTTCGTCAAACGTTGTAGGGCACGGCATACGGGCCAGCTACGCCGCTTCTAGACATCGCTAGCACCGCGCTAACCGCTGCGCCTGCTAACGCCCTGTGTGATGCCTTGCGGGCTGGTGGGCGTATCCAGTCACCTGTATCGCTATCCCATAGTTCCGCAGGCTGGTCTAGGCTCTCGCGGGTGAACTCACTATCGTGCTGCCGGTCATCTGTGGCCATCGGCTGAGGAACATGCGCTAGCTCGATACTGGCAGGCTCTAGGCTGGCTTCTGGCGCGTTATCTGCTGGCGCTTGTGGGCTGGCTTCGGTCTGCTGCTGCGCTGGCTGTGTGGCCTGTTTTGATGGTGCGGAAGGGGCGAACCCTACAGAGCATAGGGTTTCATCATTAGCTAACGTGCCAGTGTCTGCAAACCCTAGGTTTCTGCTTTTGCGCTCTGGCTTGCATGGCTTCGTCATCATCTGAACAAACCCGCCCTTCTTAGGCTCCGGCTCTGGCAGGTCGATTCCTAGAGCCAGCATCAGCGGCACTGGGTCTCTTCCATGCGGCGCAAGCAGCGCATCTATCACGTTGTCCTGCAAGCCTGAATTGGCATGTAGGCACTCGCGTATCAGCGCTAAGGCTCTCTGCCTTTCTGTGGCGCTAATGCGCTTCTGTGGCGTTGGTTTGCTCAGCCCATACTTTGCTGCCACTCCGCTATAGAAGTCATCCTGCATCGCTACCAGCCGATGCCGCCCGCCCACTAGGTCACTGCCCACCATGCGCCCATCAACAAGCGGCAATAGCAACACATGGCAATGCGGAGCTGATTCATCGTTATGCACTACCGCGCTTAGGATTGGCACCTTGAAGTATTCGCCCGCCCAACTAACCGCATCTACAAAGAACTGGCGCTGGTCTATCTGGGTTGCTAGTGGAAGCGAAAACACCAACTCTACGACTCTAACTGCATCGCGTCGAAGCTTTGTAACGCCCGCGGCTTTCAGGGCAGTCTGACTTTCCTTTGCAATCATCTCCGCACTATCAGCGCCAGCAAGTACCAAGTTATAGACAATTCGGCTTACATCGATATGCCCATCTGCCCCTAATTCAGCGGCAATCTCGCGCAGATTGTGTTTTGCTGCCGCACGAACTATACCCGCTCCTACTAATTTCTTTACTCTAAGGAAGTGGCTCTCCGCGGTCATTGCACCCCCCCGCATAACACCAGCGCCAGCATAACCAGCAGCAGCAGTGTGTTAGCTTGAATGGACAAAAACCGCGCCATCTGAAACAGCGCGGCCCGCATTAGCTGCCCTTCCGGTTACGTTTTGACAGCCAAGCATTTACGGCGCGGCGGTCGTCGTCGTTGAATTCGTAGATGCCGAACTTAATAGGGTAGCCGTCACGGTCGATGCCTGGAACCCTGCGCGCCTTTCTGCTAATTCCACGTCTACGCAGTTCCGCCATCAGTTCTGGGCCATTAGACGCGCCCGCAATACGGTCAATTTCTTCGCGCTTGCGTGGTCTAGTCATCAGCGCATGGATTACGCGTAAGTGTCGCGGGTTATCCGTGCCGGTGAACTTTACGCCGCTTTGTGCGGTAGAATCTTGGGTGTCAGCGCCAAGGGTCAATTCTGCAAACAGTGGGGATTGGCCCTTGTCCATTATGCGGCGCTCCCTTCTGCCACAAGGCGCTTGATGTCATCGACTTTCCAAGCCAAGCGGCCATTAATGCGAACAGGACGAAGCGGGCCGTTTTCATGGCAGGCCCAAGCGCGCAGCGTTTGCGCTTGGCGCATGAGGTGGAAGGCAGCGCAGGCCGTTTCTACATGGCTGCGGTTCTCTTGGTCGATTGGCGGGAAGTTTTGCAACCGCTTGGCGGCGGTTGCGGATTTGATAGCATGTTGTAGTTCGTTGATATTTGCGGTTTGCATTTTGAATCACCCTTTCGCATCGCTGCGTGTTGAAGATGATTCATTGGAAACTGGGGTGCTAGTGGGGACGCAAGAGTAGGGCTGTGGGGTATTTTCTCCCTACTTACCGGAGTATTGCGTGTGTCTTTCCGTTCTCACCCTTCCTTGATTAAGCGCCTCCTGCCATGCCGCTATAAATGGGTCATCACCAGCACCAAATAGGTCTGGATGTTCACGCTTGCAAGCTGCCTTTATCTTCCTTTTTCCCCCAGTGATTACCGCCAGCGGTTTATATCCAGCTTTAGCGATTTCTTCTTCTATCGCACGTATTTGCCTTTCTCGCTTCGTTATCCCCATAACATCATGCGCGGCTAAATCACCCATCGCAGACACCTTTTCGCTTGCTGGCGCTGGCTCGCTCATATTTACACTATGCAGCGCCGCCTTCGCTTGCTTGAGGCGTTCTATCTGCTCATCGCGCACCTGAATTTCCAATGGTGTCACACACCTTGATAACTCATACTCTTTGATTTTTGCGTCAATCTCCCGTTCGCGTGCACCTGCGTCCCAAATTGCGCGGCGCTCATCATCGGATAATGGTTCTTGGTTTTTTGGCAGAGGCCAAGGCGGAAAATCATCAGCCTCCAATGGGGAAAACAAGTCTAGCGGCTCGCCTGCTTTACTTTGCAGAAAACTCGCAAAGTCCGCTCTATCGAAGCCGAATAGCTCATAATCAATTGACGTTACTAGCCCGTCATCACTTTCAAAACTCCCGCGATGGAAAACATATTCAATGCGTTGAATGGCGCATTTCTGTTGCATGGCTTCCGCAAGCACAAGCCCCCTAGTTTTAGAGTTGACAATGATTGGCGGCGCTCCATCCATCAGCAAGCCCCAGCTTAGAAGGCAGTCAGCGGCCTGTTGTGCGGTCGTGCCTGGCGTCTGCTGAATCCGTCTAATCAACTCCAACACTGAAATGAATCTGTCGTCTACCGGCTGCTTTGCCTGCGGCTGCGGCGTCTTTGTCGCTGCTAACTTAGCCTTTATTTCATTGATTTTCAAACCAGCCACCCCTCCGGTGCGCTCCTCAGAAATGGGGCACCAGTCAGGCCGGTGAGGTTCCGGCTTTTCGCCCCGTCGGGCTAGACTGATGCTTAAACTTCTCGCGCTTCTAGTTTGCCACTACGCGCAGCACTACGGAAGTTGCTGGCGCTGGTGTGAACTTAACGCCTGCCTCGTTCAGCATCCATTGCTCGAGCTTCGTATGCCACATTCGCAATAGGTCTAAGGGGCGCTCTCTATAGTGTTTTTCGGCTGTGGCGCTGGGTTTATGCCCCATCACTTGCGCGACTATTCCGGCAGGCATCTCCACCCACTCAGCAAGCGAACCAAACGAGCGGCGCAGACCGTGTAGCGTGACATTAGGCAGTCCAGCCACAGCCAGCGCTCTCTTATGCCCCGGCGTCGGCTCCGCTAACTGTCCATTGTCAGACGATGCGCTAGAGAATACAAACTCGTTGCGGCGGGGCAGTGCTGCCAATAAATGCGCCACATACGGGCAAAGTGGAATAGTTCGCTCGCCTTCAACCTTGTCGCGAATGGTCAAACTTAGCCATTGAAAATCAACGTCAGCCCACCGCAAGCCCGCAAGCTCACGGCGACGGGCTCCAGTCAGCAGCAAGGCTTGTAGATAAGCAGACTGCACCTTATTGTTCATTTCACGTACAGCCTTGAACCAAGGGGTAAGCTGCTCACGTTGCAAGCTATCGTTACTCTTAGCATTATTTCGGGGTATCTCGTCTCTTACCTTACTGGATTTGCAAGCACCCACAGGAACAAGACCGGCGTATTTTTCGTTAGCTGCACACCAATTCATAAATACAGATAACAGACGGAAAGATAACGCCGCCTGCGTCGGCCTATTCTCCGTCTCACCTGCCAGCCATTCAGCAATACGGGTACTGGTTAGGTCAACCAAGCGAACATCGCGCAAAGAGGCAAGCGGGCCTGGCTCAGTTAATCCCTTGCCCCGCTTCTTGGGCTCACCACCTGCGCGCATAACATTCTCATGGTCACGGATATGCCAATCACTCCAGCCAACCTTGCCCCCTCGCCTTTTGGCGCTCCTGCGGGCTTCAATATAAATCGGCCACAATACCCCCAGCGTTAGCGTTTCACGCTCCTCCTGCGCCTGTATTGCTGCCGCTTCGGCCTCCTTTTCCGCTTGTGCGTTGCGCTCCGCCTCGATTGCTGCCGCCTTCACTTGGCGGGGGTCTTTCCCACTATCGGTTAGCACTTTCAATCGTCGGGCTTCGGCTTGTGCCTGCGGTATCTCCCAAGCACTAGGAGAACCGATGCTTATACGCATGGTTTGCCCGTTCAGCTTCCCCTGAAAGATAAATGTCTTCACTCCGTTTGCCGTGACCCTCAAGCCCAAGCCCGGCGCAGTAGCATCCCAAAGGAACGATTGGGACTTACCATCCTCACAGCAGAACTTCCTAATCCGCCCCGCAGTAAATGCTTCTTTTGCCATAGCTCAATACTCCATCAGTCCGTGTAACCGCCATGTAACCCTGATTTGAGTATATCAATCTACAATGATGCAAACAAGCACACACGACAATAATCGTAAGTCATTGATATTTATGAATATGGCGAGTTTTATAGTTGCATTTCAACACCAATAAATACATAAATCGCCGGATTGTGATTCCTGTCGTCGTGGGTTCGAGCCCCATCAGCCACCCCACCCTCGCGCTATATGGCCTGTTGCTCTATCGATATCCAGGCGTAGCGCCTCCAACACAATCCCCCCTCTGGTCCATCTAGTCGATTTGGGCAATCTCTGGCAAATCCGCAACAGTATGACGGTAACGTGGATTCTTGTTCAATTTTTATGTAAAAATTGCATGACTATAGTCTATTGTCTGGAGGAGCACTGTGGCAAATATCACTGTTAATCTCAGCAGCAATATCATCAACACTCTCTTTAAAGAGATCAACAACAACGACACCCTGGCCGACAGCATTGCCGGCTTCTTCCGTACAGAAAATAGTTTCGGCGACAATCATCCGAGCTTCACCAATGCCAGCCTGGATAACGGACGTCTGCACCTCAGTTATAGCGATGGCGCCTATAGCAACAGTGATGGCGTAGTACAGGCCAACCCGAATGCGAGCAGCGGCACGGCAACCGCAACCAGTCTGGAAGAATACTACCCGCTTCATTTCCGCCTGACGGCGACGGGCCTGATTAACTACATTTATTCCATCAACGGCGCCAATACCATCATCGACACTTCTGGCGCCACAATTTCTTCTGTCAACATACAGAGCCTGCTACCGAGCTACAGCCCTGATTACGACAGCCTGCTTGGCAACGGCACCGATACCATGACAGGTTCGATCACCATCGCCCCCGGCGGCGCGCTCAGCGGAACAGTGAGCTCATTGAGCTACAAAGCCGAAAAAATCGTGGCGTCCAGCACGCTAAGCGGTAACTTTTCTATTAGCAGCAGCAACGTCAACAACTCGCCGAATCTGGGCGCGATGACGGTGTCGGGTACGGCATCCAGCTTTATTGAAAAATACACAGATGGCAGCATACTCAGCCTGACCAATCTGGCACTGCCTGTCAGCTCCAGCACGGTCATCAGCCCCGACTTGCTGGGCAATGAAAAGAACTTTGCGGGTGATGACGTCTTCGACATCGTCATGGGTTCACCTCTCACCAAGGCGTGGACTTTTGCCAGCGGCGCAGGCAACGATAAAATCAGCCTCCAGGGTGGCGGCAACAGTGTGCTGATCAATGCTGGGACAGGCAACGACACCATCAGACTAGCGGACGATGGCCACGTCATCAATGGCGGTGCGGGGAATGACACGGTCATCCTCAGTGCGAACAGAGCTGCGTACACCATCAGCAAAACCGTCGATGGCTATAATCTGCAGACCAATGGTGCAGCGGGTCCGATCGATACACTGTCCGGGGTGGAGCGCCTGCAGTTTAGCGACGCAACCATGGCGCTGGACATCAGCGGCACTGGCGGCCAGGCTTATCGGCTGTACCAAGCTGCTTTCAATCGCGTGCCCGATAGCGCCGGCCTCGGATACTGGATCAGCGCCATGGACAAAGGCATGGCGCTCAATGACGTCGCAGCGCTCTTTGTCAGCAGCAAGGAGTTCACAGATCTGTATGGTACAAATCCCAGCAACACCGACTTCCTCAACAGTATGTATCAGAACGTCCTGCACCGTGCCGGCGACCCTGCCGGTTTCGCTTTCTGGCTGGGCCATATGAATGCGGGTGACGTTACGCGCTCCGAAATGCTGGCCTATTTCGGAGAGAGCACGGAAAACCAGGCTGCACTATTAGGCAGCATAGGTAACGGTTTTACCTATAGCCCCTGGGGTTGAGGCAGCACGCCCTGCCAGAGCGACCAGCGGTGCACGCCACTGCCTGGTTGCTCGGGGACGTCGCTCGACTTCCCGTCACAAAAATTTCTTCGCACCTGTTTCCGAAAAGCACTAAATGGCGCTACAATAAGATCTGCTGCGCGTTCGCGCCACGTATGTCACTCTCTGAATTCCAGCTCCGCCATGTCTGAAGAAAAAACTCTGCACGAAGTCGCCACCTACAGCAAGGACACTCCGACCAGCCGCCCCGATCTGGACGGCCGCGCCGGGGTTTTCGTTCCCACCGAAAAGTTCGATGTGGCAGGTTCGACGTCTATCCGCAAAGGCTCGGGCATCGCCGGTTTCGGCAATCCTGATGGCTCGCTGACGGTGTATTTTGAAAACAACCGCTTCGATGACAGCAGCCTGCATAAATGGGAGAACAAGGTGCGCAAAGCCTATGACCGCATGGTCATGAATGCACCTACCGTGAACAAGGCCAAGCTGGACCCGAAAATGCTCGAATACGTCGGTTTCATCGATGGCCAGGGCATACAGCTCAAGCATCCGGAACTGCTGCAGCATTGGCTGGAGCAATCGGGCGCAGTCGATACGGCACCGGCCGGCCCTATTGTGGTCTGGCCTAAATCGAAGAATCGCTTCTAAGCCACGAGGCATAGTCCTACACAGTGTCGGAGCATAGTCTGACGCACAAATGACAACTCCCGCGTTATGCTGAACTTACAACAAGTTCAAACATACGCGGGAGTTTGCTATGGTACGCACCTTACATCTTGCTACGGGCGCGCTGTTGCTAAGTCTGGCATGCGCAGCCACCTATGAACTCTGCTCCGGCAGCATGCTGGATCAGCAGAACACCGCCCTCTACCAGCTACGCTAGCAGGAGGCAGCGGATCTATCCTCCACCTGCCTCATGCAGTAGGACGCTTAACGACGGCGGCCACCCCAGCCACGGCCGTGGTAATGGCCGCCGCAGCACCAGCGTCCAAACGAGAAGTCCAGACCGATGCTGACCGGTGGATAGTAGTAGGCCGGTGCCGGTGCGTAATACACCGGCGCTGGAGCGTAATACACGGGTGCCTGGGTCACGTAAGTGGTGGTGTAAGCAGGTTCGCTGGTGTAGGTCACGCGGTTGCTGCTAACTGGCAACTCTTCCGTCGTATAAACGGTCGCAGGGCCACTGGCTACCATGCGGTCGGACGGCATGACCGATACAGTATGCCACTGGTAGGGATCCTGTACGCGGGTGGCAGTCGAATAATAGGCAGGCTGCTGGGTTGCGCAGCCACTCAGGCCAGCCACCGCCAGCACGGCAACGATCAGGTTTTTGTTCATGGCGCATCTCCTCTAATGGCGCCACTATAAATCCAAGTAGCCCGCGCCGGCACAGGCATTACAGCTTGTTACACCCGTTGTTACAGATGAAAAAAAAGGAACCGCTAGCGGTTCCTTTTTCTGTCGGGACGGGAAGATCAGTCCAGCTTCCAGGCGTAGTCCACCTTGGTCCAGGTTTCGGCAGGTGCGCCGTCCTTGGTGCCCGGCTTGAACTTGCAGGCGCTCAGCGCCTTGATGGCGGCCTTGTCCAAATTCTTGAAACCGCTGCTCTTGTCGACTTTGGAGTCGATCACGGTGCCGTCCGCCTTGACCAGGAAGGACATCGAAACCGTGCCCTGCTCCTCGTTCATCAGCGACGCTTTCGGGTATTCCGCTTTGCAGGTCTTGGCATCGAACGATGCTGGAACCTCGGCAGCAAATGCTGCGGGTGCGCTCGAAACGAGCACTGCTGCTACCACACTCAACCAACGCTTATTCGTCAACATCTGATTTCCCCCCAGTATTTAGTATCCGGCACACCGGCCATGGCGTCATGGCCGGCGAGGTAGTCTTACAGCTTCCAGCTATAGTCAACCTTGGTCCAGGTTTGGGCGACTGCGCCATCCTTGGTGCCAGGCTTGAACTTGCATGCGCTCAAGGCTTTGACTGCGGCCTTGTCCAGGTTTTTAAAACCGCTCGATTTTTCTACTTTCGATTCCACCACGGTGCCGTCAGCGGCCACCAGGAAGGACATCGTTACATCGCCTTGCTCTTCGTTCAGCAGCGAAGCTTTTGGATATTCAGCTTTGCAGTTTTTTGCATCGAGCGATGCAGGAACTTCAGCAGCAAAGGTGGTCGAAGCAGCCGACAGAATGAAGGCGGCAAAAACACTGGTCGAAAACTTATTCATCATGCGTTCCAAGCTAATTATTATTAACAACTGATTAATCGAATCCCACAGCGGACCTACGTGCCACACAAAAGCGTGGCGGCAGACTGCGGCAAAGGTTTGCTACAAATTAAAACTCTTCCCACTCATCACTACCAGCGGCGCTAGGTGCAGGCGCAGCCTTCTTGGCTTTGGCAGCCGGTGCAGCGGCTGGTGCTGGAGCAGCAGCCAGCTTCTTCACTGGTGCACGCGGCGCTACCGGCTTGGCAACCACCTTGGCGGCGGCCGCTGGCTGGTAAGCCGCTACACTGCGCTCATCACCTTCCGTCAGTTTGAAGATGCTGACCACACGTGCCAGTTCATTGGCCTGATCCTGCAGACTCTGGGCAGCAGCGGCAGCTTCTTCTACCAGTGCAGCATTCTGCTGGGTCATGGCATCCATCTCGATAATCGAGTGGTTAACCTGTTCGATACCTGCGCTCTGTTCCTGGCTGGCGTTGGCGATTTCGCTCATGATGTCGGTCACGCGGCGTACCGAGGACACCACTTCTTCCATCGTCACACCAGCCTGGCCTACCAGCTTGGTACCTGCGCCGACTTTCTCTACCGAGTCGTCGATCAGCATCTTGATTTCTTTGGCAGCGCCAGCGGAGCGCTGGGCCAGATTACGCACTTCCGATGCCACCACCGCGAAGCCGCGACCCTGTTCACCGGCACGGGCTGCTTCCACTGCAGCGTTCAGCGCCAGAATATTGGTCTGGAAGGCGATGCCATCGATCACGCCGATGATGTCCACAATCTTCTTGGCCGAAGCGTCAATCGAGCTCATGGTGTCGACCACTTCCGACACCACTTTACCGCCGCGCAGTGCCACATCCGAAGCCGCCGATGCGAGCTGGTTAGCTTCACGGGCATTGTCTGCATTCTGTTTCACGGTCGAGGTCAGCTCTTCCATGGCCGAAGCGGTTTTCTCCAACGAGCTGGCCTGCATTTCGGTACGCGACGACAGGTCGATGTTACCGGCAGCGATTTCACGCGATGCGGTACCGATGGTTTCCGTACCCGAACGTACCTGGCCTACGATGTCTACCAGGCTGTTGCGCATTTCTTTCATTTCGGCCAGCAGGCTGTCCTGATCCTGACCTTCGGTGTTGATGCTGATCGACAGGTCGCCGTTGGCGATAGCGCCAGCGATCGATGCGGTGTAATCCGGTTCGCCGCCCAGCTGTTTCAGCAGACCACGGGTAATCATGTAAGCAGCCACCATCGAAATTGCTACCGCTAACAGACCCATGATGATCATGAAGTTACGGGCGCTGGAGAAGCCTGCAGCGGCATCATCCTTCACCTGCTCGTTCATCTTGTCTTCCAGCGCGGCCAGTTGTTCCAGCGCAGCCATCCATTTTTTCTGGGCTGGACGGATTTCTTTGATCAGTACTTTGGTCGCGTCTTCGGCTTTATTGGCCAGCCACATTTCCGACGCTTTAGCGATCGCCGGCATGGCGATGGCTTCCTGTTCTTTCACGGTGGCCAGCAGGGCTTTCTCTTCGGCCGTAGCTTCCAGCGCGAACTGCGAGCTCAGCTTGGTCTGTGCATCACCGTATTTCGATGCCAGTTCCTTGATGCGATTCATTTCTGGCTCCATATCGCCAGCATCGGTCATCAGGGTCAGGATACGCAGCGAAGTAATACGGTCGCCGACGTTGTTACGCATATCAACCACCAGACGCGACACCACGTTGTTCACCGAAATAACGTGATCCAGACGTTGCTGGATCTGGCTCATACGCAGAATGCCGACGGCAGTCACCGCCACGAGGAATAATAGGACCAGCGCAAAACCAAGACCCAGGCGCGTTCCGACTTTCATTTTTGCTAAATTCATTTCGTCTTCTTCGTAAGTGACAAAGTTGATATGAGTGCCGCAGATGGTCCCGTTTTGTAGACGACACGATCTCGCTGGCCCTTGCTGCTAAGTAATATCTATGACAGTAGCAAACAATGACTGCGAATGCAAAAAATGCGATCCGAACTGGTCTGGCTTGTCGCTTTTGAACCGCATCCCACACAAGCACGCAGCGTGGATATGTGTGAATATTTGGGAATTATAGATGCAAATTTTTCCTCGAAGCAAGCAAAACCTGCCGCAAAAATGCGCAAACGAACTTTCTGCGCGGAAATACCAACAGTCCCGTGGAAAGTTCGCTTTTTTGCGGAAAAATCAGGCAGGCAGACGCAGACAGGCGGCTGCTTCACGTAGCAACGCAGGGTCGCCCAGTGCCAGTTTTTTGGAGTCGGACAGGGTCTGGCGGAAGCCGCGCGCGCCGGGCAGACCTTGCATCAGACCCAGCATATGGCGCGTCAGGGAGTTGAGTTTGAGGCCGTACTGGCCGTACAGATCCAGTTGCGACTGGATATAGGGAATCATCGCTTCGATCACCTGTTCACGGGTTTTCGGCGCGCGCGTATCGCCGTAATAACGCTGGTCGAAATTGGCCATCACAAACGGATTGTGATACGCCTCGCGACCCAGCATTACGCCATCCACATGCTGCAGATGCAGGTCGATTTCCGCTTCCGTTTTGATGCCGCCATTGATCAGGATTTCCAGTTGCGGGAAGTCGCGTTTGAGCTGATAGGCCACTTCGTAGCGCAGCGGCGGAATCTCGCGATTCTCTTTGGGCGACAAGCCTTTCAGCACGGCGTTACGGGCATGCACGATGAACGTTTCGCAGCCGGCTTCGGCAATCGTGCCGACGAAATCGCGCACAAAGCCGTAGCCCTCTTCCTTGTCGATGCCGATGCGGTGCTTGACTGTCACATCGATAGTGACAGCATCACGCATGGCTTTCACGCAATCGGCCACCAGCTGCGGCTCCAGCATCAGACAGGCGCCGAAAGCACCCTTCTGCACGCGCTCGGACGGGCAACCGCAGTTCAGGTTGATTTCATCGTAGCCCCACTGCTGGCCCAGTTTGGCACTGGTGGCCAGATCGGCCGGATCGCTACCACCCAGTTGCAGCGCCACGGGATGCTCGGCTTCGTTGAAGCGCAGGTGGCGTTCTACATCGCCATACACCAGCGCGCCCGTGGTCACCATCTCCGTGTACAGCCAGGTATGCTGGCTGATCTCGCGGTGGAACACGCGGCAGTGACGGTCAGTCCAGTCCATCATCGGCGCCACCGACAGACGGCGGCTAGCCTGCACAGGGGCGGAAGCGGAGGTCGGTGGAGTGGTAGCGCTCATGACGTGAAAGGCAAATATGCTAGGGGGTCGACATTATAGCCCGAATAGAGCGGGAATACCGCCCGCGCCCGCCTGCGCAAAAAAGCTGGCCGGTTTGGCGGATTTCGGAATTGCCGGCTGCGACGGGACGGAGCAGTATCGCTGCATCCCATCTTTCGTGCTTCCGCCATGAACCCCAACCCGCGCCGCCATGCCCTGAAAACCCTGATGACGGGCGCTGCCGCGCTCGGCGCAACTGTGCCGGCGCAAGCTACCGGCCAGCCTGTGCGCTGGGGCACTAGCCACGAAGGGCAGCGCAAAGCCGATCTCGGCGATGGCAGCTACCGCAACCCCATTCTTGCGGGCGATCATCCAGATCCCACCATCCTCAAAGATGGCAGCGACTATTACATGACGTTCTCGTCGTTCTTTTCCTATCCGGGCATCATCATCTGGCACTCCACCGATCTGGTGAACTGGGTGCCCGTAGGGCCAGCCCTGCATCAGCCGCTGGGCACGATCTGGGCGCTCGATCTGTGCAAGCATCAGGGCCGCTACTTTATCTACATTCCCGCCAATCCCGACAATCAGGGCTGGCGCATCTACGTGATCCATGCCGAACATATCGCAGGGCCGTGGAGCGCGCCCATCGACACAGGCATCCGCGATTGCATCGACCCCGGCCACATCGTCGGCGAAGACGGCAAGCGCTATCTGTTTGTGAATGGCATCCGCAAAATCCGCCTGAGTGACGACGGCCTGCGTGCCGAAGGCGCGCTGGAAGCAGCCTATCAGCCATGGCGCTATCCGGCCGACTGGGTGGTAGAAAACTTTGCGCCCGAAGGTCCGAAGCTGCTGCGCCGTGGTGACTGGTTCTATCTGATTACGGCAGTGGGCGGCACGGCCGGTCCGGCCACAGGTCACATGGTGATAGCGGCGCGCGCCCGTTCCATCCACGGCCCGTGGCAACACTGC
The DNA here is from genome assembly GCF_009720775.1 of Pseudoduganella danionis. GTDB lineage: Bacteria > Pseudomonadota > Gammaproteobacteria > Burkholderiales > Burkholderiaceae_D > Rugamonas > Rugamonas danionis. The sequence goes on along the minus strand of NZ_WNKW01000002.1, from coordinate 409,910 downwards.
CCGCATAATCCGCTGGTTCGCAGCAGCAGCGCTGCCGAACCGTGGTGGTCGCGCGGACATGCCACGCTGGTGGAAGGCCCGGCCGGCGACTGGTGGATGGTATACCACGGCTACGAAAACGGTTACCGCACGCTAGGCCGCCAGACCTTGCTGGAACCGATAGAGTGGACCGCAGATGGCTGGTTCCGCGCCCTCGGTGGCGACTTGTCGCGCCCGCTGCCGAAGCCGCGCGCCGCCAGCAAGGCAATGGCCGCTGCAGGCGTAGCCGGCTTTGCCCTGTCGGACGACTTCTCGCGTAACCGCTTCGGCGTGCAATGGAGCTTCCACGATCCAGCGCCGGACGAAATGCAGCGCGTACAGTATCTGCCGCAGGCACTACGTCTGCGCGCACGCGGCCAGACCCCGGCCGATAGCACCCCGCTCACCTGCGGTGTCGGCGACCGCTCCTACGAGGCGGAAATCAGCCTCGAACTGGAAGGCGCGACGGAAGCGGGGCTGCTGCTGTTCTACAACCACAAAGCCTTCGTCGGCGTCGGCTTCACACCCGAACTGATCAAGACCTACGAATATGCCGAAGAACAGAGCTGGATGCGCCAGCCCGCTAGCGCGCGCAATGTACGTATCCGCGTCAGCAATCTCGAACACGTGGTGACCTTCCACTATTCCTACGATGATGGCCGGAGCTGGCAACTGCACGGCCTGCGCATGGAAGTCTCGGGCCTGCACCACAATGTATTCGGCGGTTTCATCAGCCTCAAGCTGGGCATCTACTGTGCTGGCACGGGCAGCGTGCGTCTGATCGATTTCAAGTACCGTGCGCTGCCGTCGTAGCGGCCATGATGGGACTACGGATGCAGCAAGCGCAGCAGCGACCACACCAGCACCACGCTGCCCCTCAGGCAGGCAAATAACAGGTGGAACGGGAGAACTCGGGCAGCGCCGCGCCGCCCAGCCACTGATTCAGGCGACTCAGCATACTGTCTCCTTTCACCATGAAAAAAGCCGCCCGTAGGCGGCTTTTCAACATCTTACACTGGCGATTACTGACCTTCGCGCGAAGCTTTTTTACGCTCGTGCTCTTTCAGGTAACGCTTACGCAGACGGATGGACTTAGGCGTGATTTCTACCAGTTCGTCGTCTTCGATGAATTCAACCGCGTATTCCAGCGACATCTGGATAGGTGGAACCAGACGCACAGCTTCGTCGGTGCCCGAGGCGCGCACGTTGGTCAGCTGTTTGCCTTTGATCGGGTTCACCACCAGATCGTTGTCACGCGAGTGGATACCGATGATCATGCCTTCGTACACAGGGGTGTTGTGCTCGACGAACATACGGCCGCGATCCTGCAGTTTCCACAGAGCGTAGGCCACAGCGGTGCCGTCGTCTTGCGAGATCAGCACGCCGTTACGACGGCCAGCCAGTTCACCTTTGCTGGTGTCGACTGGAGCGTAGGCATCGAACACGTGGGACATCAGACCGGTACCGCGGGTCAGGGTCATGAATTCGCCCTGGAAGCCGATCAGACCACGGGCTGGAATACGGTATTCCAGACGCACACGGCCTTTGCCATCCGATTCCATGTTCTGCAGGTCGCCACGACGACGGCCCAGTTCTTCCATCACGCCGCCCTGGTTGGCTTCTTCTACGTCCACCGACAGCATTTCGTATGGCTCTTCACGGACGCCATCAACCATCTTGAACACAACGCGTGGACGCGAAACGGCCAGCTCGAAGCCTTCACGACGCATGTTTTCCAGCAGAATGGTCAGGTGCAGCTCGCCGCGACCCGATACTTCGAACACGGTGTCGTCGTCGGTTGGCAGCACGCGCAGTGCCACGTTGGATTTCAGTTCTTTGTCCAGACGGTCACGCAACTGACGCGAGGTGACGAATTTACCTTCGCGGCCGGCCAGTGGCGAGGTGTTGACCATGAAGTTCATGGTCAGGGTAGGCTCGTCCACGGTCAGCATAGGCAGCGCTTCCGGGGTATCTACCGCGCACACGGTCGAACCGATGCCGATTTCTTCGATACCGTTGATCAGCACGATGTCGCCAGCCATAGCTTCGTCAACCAGCACGCGCTCCAGACCTTTGAAGTTCAGTACCTGATTGATACGGCCTTTGGTCGGGGTGTCGTCAGGGCCGTTCAGGAACACGACGTCCATACCTGGCTTAACGCGGCCACGGTTGATACGGCCGATACCGATTTTACCCACGTAGGACGAGTAGTCCAGCGAGGTGATCTGCATCTGCAGCGGGCCGTCTGGATTGTCGTCACGTACTGGTACGTATTTCAGGATCGCTTCGAACAGTGGCTTCATGTCGCCGCCACGTACCGATTCGTCCAGACCGGCGTAGCCGTTCAGACCCGATGCGTAAACGATAGGGAAGTCCAGCTGCTCGTCGGTAGCGCCCAGCTTGTCGAACAGTTCGAAAGTTTGGTTGATCGCCCAGTCAGCGCGTGCGCCCGGACGGTCGATCTTGTTCACCACCACGATAGGTTTCAGGCCCAGTGCCAGCGCTTTGCGGGTCACGAAACGGGTCTGTGGCATCGGGCCTTCCTGTGCGTCCACCAGCAGCAGCACGGAGTCAACCATCGACAGCACGCGCTCTACTTCGCCGCCGAAGTCGGCGTGGCCCGGGGTGTCAACGATGTTAATGTGGGTGCCTTCGTACTCTACCGCGCAGTTCTTCGACAGAATCGTAATGCCACGCTCTTTTTCGAGGTCGTTCGAGTCCATGACTCGGGTATCAACTGCCTGGTTTTCACGGAAGGTGCCAGACTGACGCAGCAGTTGGTCAACAAGAGTAGTCTTGCCGTGGTCAACGTGAGCGATGATGGCGATATTGCGAATTGCGCGTTTAGTATTGGACATGGTCTTTTATATTTGCTGAAAAACTGCGAGTTCGTACAGGATGTACGGGAGGTGCCAATTTCTGGAACCGCGTAGTATAGCATGGTGCGGTGCAACTCTTTGCGGAATCCTGAATATTTTCAAAGAGTTGCCGAATTGGCTGTATTGCACGGGGCGAGCCCCGGGTTTATTGGGTAAAAGCGATCAGGCGCTCCGGTGCAAGGATCTGGTATTCACCGAGCTGGGCAGTGCCCAGCAGCTTGGCATCGAGGTACACGCGTACCCTGCCCTGTTCAGGCGGCAACGCGATCTGTTCCTTGCCTAGTGCGAGGCGCTGGCCATTGAGGAAGCGCTTGGCCAGTTCCGCCGTCAGCTGCACGGCGGGAAAGCTCGATAGCAGCGCATCGACGGGCGCCAGCAGCGACAGCGGTGCAGCGTGTGCACCCAGCGTTTCCAGTGTCAGCATGCCTGCCGTGGTCAGCGCACCGACCTGCGTGCGGCGCAATGCCTGCAGGTGTGCGCCCGTGCCCAGTGCGGCACCGATGTCCTGCCCCAGCACGCGGATATACGTGCCCTTACTGCAGGTGACCACCAGTTTCAGGAACGGCGCTTCATATGACACCAGCTTGAGCTCATGGATCACCACATTGCGTGCCTCGCGTTCCAGCGTGATGCCGGCACGCGCATACTCATACAGCGGCTTGCCGTCGCGCTTGAGCGCCGAGTGCATGGGCGGCACCTGCGCGATGGGACCACGGAACTGCGCCAGCACGGCTTCGATCTGCTCCAGCGTCACCGCCACGGAGCGGGTGTCGATCACCACACCTTCGGTATCACCGGTATCGGTGGTCACACCCAGATGGACGGTGGTTTCATAAGTCTTGTCGGCTTCCAGCAAGTCCTGCGAGAACTTGGTGGCTTCGCCAAAGCACAGCGGCAGCAGGCCCGTGGCAAACGGATCGAGCGTGCCGGTGTGGCCGGCCTTCTTGGCATTCAGGATGCGTTTGGCTTTGATCAGCGCGTCGTTACTGGAAAAACCTACCGGTTTATCGAGCAGCAGCACGCCGTCCACCAGATCGCGGACCTTCTTGGGAGACATAGGTTTCATTGCGGCGCGGCTTACTCGCTAGCAGCTTTATCGGCGCCATCGCCTTCATCATCGAGCGAACGGGTGCTGTTGGCCTGATCGATCAGGGCCGACAGTTCCATGCCGCGCGAGGTGGACATATCGTGCACAAAGTGCAGCGCTGGCAGCGTGTGGATGTGCAGACGCTTGCCCAGCTGATTGCGCATGAAACCGGCCGCAGCGGTCAGACCGTCCAGCGTCTGTTTCACCTGTTCTTTGCTGTCTTTCAGCAGGGTGAAGAAAATTTTGGCGTGCGCGTAATCAGGCGTCAGCTGCACTTCGGTCAGCGTGACCATGCCGATGCGGGGATCTTTCAGTTCGAAAGCGATGATTTCCGACAGATCGCGCTGGATCTGGTCGGCCACGCGCTGACCGCGCTGTGGGATGGTTTTGCTATGTTTTGCCATGATGATTCCATAAACGGCAAGTGGACGGGAGCGTTTGCCCCCGTCCACTTTACCAGTACTGCCCAGTGCGCGGATTACAGCGTACGAGCGATTTCCTGAACTTCGAACACTTCCAGCGAGTCACCCACTTGAATGTCGTTGTAGTTCTTCAGCGACAGGCCGCACTCCAGACCGGCGCGAACTTCTTTCGCATCGTCCTTGAAGCGTTTGAGCGAGTCGATCTCGCCGCTCCACACCACGATGTTGTTGCGCAGCAGACGAACCGAGGAGGTACGCTTGACGACACCATCGGTAACCAGACAGCCGGCAATCGCGCCCACTTTGGAAACCATGATGACCTGACGTACTTCCACCTGACCGGTAACGGTTTCGCGTTTTTCCGGTGCCAGCATGCCCGACATAGCGGCTTTCACTTCTTCAATCGCATCGTAAATGATGTTGTAGTAGCGAATATCCACGCCGTTCGACTCGGCCAGCTTGCGTGCCTGTGCATCGGCACGGGCGTTGAAGCCGATGATGATGGCTTTCGATGCCACGGCCAGATTGACGTCCGATTCGGTAATGCCGCCGACTGCAGCGTGCACCACTTGAACGCGCACTTCCGAGGTCGACAGTTTCTGCAGCGAGCCAACCAGCGCTTCCTGCGAACCCTGCACGTCGGTCTTGATGATCATCGGCAGGTTCTTCACTTCGCCTTCGGCCATCTGGTCGAACATGTTTTCCAGTTTCGCAGCTTGCTGCTTGGCCAGTTTCACGTCACGGAACTTACCTTGACGGAACAGACCGATCTCGCGAGCTTTACGCTCGTCCGCCATAACCATGACTTCTTCACCGGCTTGCGGCACTTCGGTCAGACCTTGAATCTCGACTGGGATCGAAGGACCGGCTTCGCCGATAGGCTTGCCGTTTTCGTCCAGCATGGCGCGCACGCGGCCATACGAGGAACCAGCCAGAATCACGTCGCCGCGCTTCAGCGTACCCGACTGCACCAGTATGGTGGCAACCGGACCCTTACCTTTATCCAGACGGCCTTCAACCACCAGACCGCGGGCAGGTGCTTCTACCGGTGCTTTGAGTTCCAGCACTTCGGCTTGCAGCAGTACCTGTTCCAGCAGCGCATCGATACCAGCACCGGTTTTCGCCGACACTGGCACGAATGGCGAATCGCCACCGTATTCTTCCGGCACAACCTGTTCGGCCACCAGTTCCTGCGTCACGCGATCCACGTTGCCGCCCGGTTTATCGATCTTGTTGATTGCTACCACCAGCGGTACACCGGCAGCCTTGGCGTGCGAAATCGCTTCCTTGGTCTGTGGCATCACGCCGTCGTCGGCTGCTACCACCAGAATCACGATGTCGGTCGCCTTGGCACCACGTGCACGCATCGCGGTAAACGCTTCGTGACCCGGGGTATCGAGGAAGGTGATGATGCCGCGCGGGGTTTCCACGTGGTATGCACCGATGTGCTGGGTAATGCCGCCTGCTTCACCCGAGGCCACTTTGGCGCGACGGATGTAGTCCAGCAGCGAGGTCTTACCGTGGTCAACGTGACCCATCACGGTGACGACTGGTGCACGTGGCACGGATTCGAAGTGAGCGTGCTCACCCTGATCTGCCAGCAGTGCTTCCGGATCGTCGATCTCGGCTGCAAAGGCTTTGTGGCCCATTTCTTCGACCAGAATCATGGCCGTTTCCTGGTCCAGCACCTGGTTGATGGTGCACATCTGACCCAGCTTCATGAGCTGCTTGATCACTTCCGACGCTTTCACGGACATCTTGTGCGCCAGTTCGGCCACAGTGATGGTTTCCGGGACGTACACGTCTTTGACGACCGCTTCGGTCGGTGCCTGGAAGTTGCTTTCGCGTTCTTCCGCATGGGCGTTGCGACGACCGCCGCCCTTGCCACCGCGCCAGCTATCGCGGCCCGTGCTGGCTGCACCAGCACCGGCACCACGGCCTTTGCTACCACCTGGCGCGCCACGCTTGCGCGCGTCGTCGTTCCAGGTCGAAGCCACATTGGCCGACTTGATGGATTTCTTGTCGTTGCCGCCGGCTTTCTTGTCGGCTGGTTTGTCGCCCGGCTTGGCCGCAGCAGCTGGCGTGGTCGCTGGCTTGTGCAGCGTACCTTCCGGTGCTTTCGGCTTGACTGGCGCAGGCGCTGGCTCAGGTGCTTTGATGGCGCGACGTGGCGCGTTCATCATGGCTTTAATCTGGGCCACTTCATCGGCCACGGCTTTACGGGCGCGTTCGGTTGCGTCAGCTTTTTCAGCGGCTTCCTTGGCAGCCAGTTCGGCTTTCTTGCGGGCTTCTTCAGCCGCGGCTTTTTTCTTCTCCTGCTCGGCCGCGTCGTTCACGGCTGGCGCAGCAGCAGCTTGCGCAGCAGCTTTCTTGGCTTCCGCTTCAGCATCTTTCTTGGCCTTGGCTTCGGCTTCGGCAGTGGCTTTCGCCTGCGCTGCTTTTTCCGATTCCAGCTTGGCCAGACGTTCCTGCTTCTCGCGCAGTTCCGCTTCCTGACGCGCGATCAGCTCCGCCTGTTTGCGCGCTTCTTCTTCGCGACGGGCCACTTCGGCGGCGTCGATCACCGGTGCGGCAGGGGCTGCCGGTGCGGTGGTTGCAGGTTCGTCACGCTGCACGAAGGTACGCACTTTCTTGACGGCGACCTGAATCGTGCGGGCCTTGCCATTGGCATCGGCCTGCTTGATTTCAGTGGTCTCTTTGCGCGTCAGCGTGATTTTCTTCTTCTCGGTTTCACCCGAGGCGCCGTGGGTACGGCGCAGGTGTTCCAGCAGCTTATCCTTATCATCTTTCGACAATGGATCTGACGTCGAACTTTTTTCGACGCCGGCAGAACGCAGCTGCGTCAGCAGCAAATCTGCAGGCATCTTCAGTTCGGTGGCAAATTGGGCTACGTTGTTACTCGCCATTCAGTCCTCTTTTCTATGTGTCGCGGAGATGATAAAGATACTCAAATTAAGCCTTTGCAGATTCGACTAGACCCCATGCCTTGGCTTGCAGGCCTTTGGCACGATCGTCGTACTTCGAGTCAACCAACTTCATCTCATCGTCGGTCACATCTTCAAATTCATTCTTAATCAATGCACGGGCGCGGTCGGACGACAGGGCCAGAATGGCACCGAATTCGTCGTAGGCCAGACCCGCGAATGCTGCCACCGTCTTGATACCGGCCAAACCCAGCTTGCCGGCGGTGATGCGGTCCATACCTTCCAGACCGACCAGCGCTTCGTCCATGCCTTCCAGGCCTTCTTCCGAAGCAATCGCTTCGGTGACCAGAGCGTCACGGGCGCGGGTACGCAGTTCGTTGACGGTTTCTTCGTCAAACGATTCGATTTCCAGCATTTCGGAGATCGGCACGTAAGCGATTTCTTCCAGGCTGGCAAAGCCTTCTTCTACCAGAATGTCGGCCACTTCCTGGTCAACATCGAGTTTTTCCATGAACAGCGCGCGAATCGCGGCGGTTTCCTGGGCTGCCTTGTCGGCCGATTCTTCGGCCGTCATGATGTTGATCTTCCAGCCCGTCAGGTCGGAAGCCAGACGCACGTTCTGACCCGAACGGCCGATGGCGATGGCCAGATTCTCTTCGTCCACCACCACGTCCATGGCGTGCTTCTCTTCATCGACCATGATCGACGAGACATTGGCCGGAGCCAGTGCACCGATCACGAACTGGGCCGGATCTTCCGACCACAGTACGATGTCAACGCGCTCGCCACCGAGTTCGCCGGTAACAGCCTGTACGCGCGAACCGCGCATACCGACGCAGGTACCGATAGGATCGATACGCTTGTCTGCCGTGTAGACGGCGATCTTGGCGCGTACGCCAGCGTCGCGTGCTGCCGATTTAATTTCCAGCATGCCTTGTTCGATTTCCGGCACTTCCAGCTCGAACAGCTTGGAAATGAATTCCGGAGCGGTACGCGACAGAATCACTTGCGGGCCGCGCATATTGCGGTCGATACGCAGGATGTAAGCACGTACGCGGTCGCCGATACGCAGGTTTTCTTTCGGGATCATCTGATCGCGTGGCAGACGGGCTTCGATCTTGCCCGACTCGACGATCGCATCGCCGCGTTCCATACGCTTGATGGTGCCGGTCACCAGCGAATCACCGCGCTCGAGGAAGTCGACCAGAATCTGTTCGCGCTCGGCGTCACGCACGCGCTGCAGGACCACCTGTTTGGTGTCCTGGGCGAAGCGGCGGCCGAATTCCACGGATTCGATCGGTTCTTCGATGTGGTCGTCCACTTCGATGTCAGGAATCTGTTCCTTGGCTTCGAAGTGCAGAATTTCCTGATCCGGCAGTTGCAGACCTGCCTCGTCAGGCACGACGTGCCAGCGGCGGAAGGATTCGAACTCACCCGACTCGCGGTCGATCGAAACGCGGATGTCCACTTCACCCTCATAGCGTTTCTTCGTGGCTTGCGCCAACGCGAATTCCAGCGCGCCGAAAACCACATCTTTATCGACGTTCTTCTCACGCGCCAGCGCGTCTACCAATAACAAAACTTCGCGACTCATGCTTTGCGTCCCTTAAAAACCACCTGCGGCACCAGGCGTGCCTTATCCATATCGGCGAGCGTAAACTCCAACAGCGCCGGACCTTCATTACTCTCAAATTCCAACGACAAATTCTCGCCCTGAGGTTCCTGCAGGATCCCCTGGAACGATTTCCGGTTGTTCGTACCCGGCATGGCTACGCGCAGTTTGATGATAGCTTCGCTACCGGCAAAACGCGTAAAATCAGCCAGTTTGCGCAGCGGGCGATCCAGCCCCGGCGACGAGATCTCGAGACGCTCGTAATTCACGTTCTCGACCGTCAGCACGTGCGACAACTGGTGACTCACCGTCGCGCAATCCTCGACGGTAATCGGACCTTTTTCTTCAGCGTCGGCAGCGCTGAAATCGATAAAGACGCGCAAAATCCCGCGCTCGCCCCGCTCGACATCAACCAGCTCATAGCCCAGACCAGCAACGGTCTTTTCAATTAATTCCGGCAGCTGCAAGAAATTCTCCAGATTAAAGTCTATTTCCAACTTAACAAAAATAGACCATTCAAAACGGTTCACCAAAAAAAAAATGGGCATCTGCCCATCTTCTTGTACTACCTAGCCAGATGAAAGCGCTGTTACAGGATGCACTGCAACGAACTTTTATTAGGCTGCTCATTATAACCTGATCTGCACTGCGCCGCAATAACGGCTTCCGTGCAAAATCAGGCTAAATGAGCGTTACAAGCGGCATCTGGCCGTGCCGGAGCGGGTTTTCACACCGTTCCGGCAGACTCCGGATCAGCCTTTGCGACGGCGAGGCATGCCATGGCCGCTGGCGCCGCCACGCGACTCCTGACCACGACGAGGTGCACCGGCACTGGCAAAGCCGAAGGTGGTTTGCAGCGGGTCGGGCTGACGCGGGCCTTTATTGCCACCTTTACCACCTTTGCCGCCATTGCCAGCACCCTGCCCCTGACCACGGCCTTGACCTTGCGCACGCGGACCTGGCGCTTCGCCGAGCGGACGACCACCGGCATAGGCACCGATACCCTGCGGACGGCCACCCGGACGACCCGAACTCTGGCCGCCACGGCCATTGCCATTGCCGCCACCATTACCGCCACGGCCACCGCCATTTCCATTGCCGCCCCGGCCGCCGGAACGGGCCGGCTTGGCGAACGGCAGCGCATTGGCGTTGCTCAGATCGGCGCGGTTGAAGTTAGGCTCGTCTTCGTCGTCGTAATCATCGTCCAGATCGTCGCGCTCGGCACCACGGCCGCGCTGCGGACGCTTTTCCGGACCTTTGTTCTGGGCTGGCTTGGCTTGCTGCGGGCCTTTGCCGCCACGCTGGCCGGCCGGCGCAGCCGCACCGTCCGTGGCCTTTTTCTCGACACCGTAGGCCGACATCATGGCGCGCACGGCATTTTCTTCCAGCTCTTCCCAGCGGCCGCGTTTCAGGCTGCTCGGCAGCGTCATCGCGCCGTAGCGGGTACGGATCAGGCGCGACACGGTCAAGCCGATCGCTTCGAACATACGGCGCACTTCGCGGTTACGGCCTTCGCCAATGATCACGCGATACCATTTGTTGATGCCTTCGCCGCCACCGTCAGCGATCTTGGAGAATTGCGCCAGACCGTCTTCCAGCTCGACACCGGCCAGCAGCTTCTGGCGCATACCCTCTTCCAGCACGCCCAGCGTACGCACGGCATATTCGCGGTCGATCGAGTAGCGCGGGTGCATCAGGCGATTCGCCAGATCACCGGAAGTCGTAAACAGCAGCAGACCTTCGGTATTAAAGTCCAGACGCCCCACGGCCAGCCATTTGCCGGCCTTCATGCTCGGCAGGCGGTCGAATACGGATGGACGGCCTTCCGGATCGTCCATCGAGACGATTTCGCCGGCTGGCTTATGGTAGATCAGCACGCGCGGCGGCTTCTTGCTGACGCGGCGCTGGATCAGCTTGCCATTGAGACGCACCGCGTCGGTCGGCAAAATGCGCTGGCCGATGTGGGCCGGCTCGCCGTTGACGGACACGCGGCCCGCCACGATCAGTTCTTCCATGTCGCGGCGCGAACCCAGGCCCGCTTCGGCCAGCACTTTGTGCAGCTTGGGCGCATCGTCATCCGCCGTCAGATCGCGCCGTACGGCCTTCTGCTGCTGGCGGCCTTTGACTGGCTCGTCGCTATCGAAGGCATCCGACGTCACGTAGGAGAAGGCTGCGTCGGCGTCATTCGCCTTGGCACCGGCGCCTTGCTGGCCACGCTGCTTGCCATGCTTGCCCTTGCGGCCATTACGGTTGTTGTTACGCTGCTCGCCGCGTTCGTGACGTGGCTTACCACCTTCCTTGGCTGGCGCAGCGGCAGGCGCTTCGACTACAGCCGCTTCCGCGACTGCTTCGCCACCAGCGGCCTGCACTTTTTCTGCCTGCGCCTGTGCCTGCTGGGCCTGACGCACAGCACGCTGCTCGCGCATCTGGCGCGGGCCGCGCGGGCCACGACCGGCCGGTGCGGCTTCAGCTTGCGCGCCAGCGGCGCTCGCCGGCGCTTCGCTCGCAGCAGCCGCCGACACCGTCGGCGCTGGTGCAGCCACGACAGCCGCTGCCGATGCATCGCCAGCCGCTTTGGCCGCAGGCTTGCGTGCACGCGGCGCCTTGGCCGGCGCAGCTTCGCCACCTTCTGCCGCTACCGGCGCTGCTTTGGCACGGGTTTTCTTCACCGGAGCAGCCGCTACCGACGCCACTACGGCACCTTCGCTGGCGACCACTACGCCATCAGCGCCGCCATCGGCCTTGGCCTTGGTGGTGCGGCGCGGCTTGGCAGCAGGTGCTGCACCGTCCGCAGCAGCGGCAGCAGCATCGGCTTCGATCTGCGCCTTGGTGCGGCGCTTAGGCTTGGCGACGGCGGCTGCCGGCGCGACGTCTTGGACTGTCTCTGGGGAATTAGGTTTGTTCATTATTCGTTTCTGGGTTGTGCTCAGCGTCAACCGTTACATCGGGCGCAGAAAATGTCGTTACATCGTGGCTGGTTTGCGGGTGGTCGGCCGCAGCGTCCTGCGCCACAGCTTCCTCACCTGCGCTGCCAGCGGCAGCTACGGCGCTCTGCGCCGCTTTATCAAAGTTATCCTGCAGGGCTGCTTCCAGCGCTTCCAGATCCGGACCATTACCCTGCTGCTCGCTAATTTGCTGCAACGGTGGCAGCTGGGACAGCGAATTGAGTCCCAGATCATCAAGAAACTGCTTGGTCGTGCCCAGCAAAGCTGGCCGGCCGACTACATCGCGGTAGCCCACCACATCCACCCAGCCACGGTCTTCCAGCATCTTGATGGTCTGCGAGTTGACGGCCACACCGCGGATTTCCTCGATGTCGCCGCGCGTTACCGGCTGGCGATACGCAATAATCGCCAGCGTTTCCAGCGTTGCCCGCGTGTATTTAGGCGGTTTTTCCGGATTTAATCTATCCAGATACAAACGCATTTCCGGACGGCTCTGGAAGCGCCATCCCGTCGCCAGACTGACCACCTCGATACCGCGGCCGGTCCAGTCCTGCCTTAATTCTTCCAGCATTTCCTTGATGGTATCCGCCCCGATACCGGGACCACGTGGCCGCCCCTGATCATCGACTTCGACATACAGTTTTTTCAAACTGTGAATCGACAAAGGCTCCTGGGCGCATAGCAAAGCCGTTTCGAGGACTCGTTTAGCCTCAGCTGTATCCATAGCTATCTTGTGGTTGCATTTTCATGCAAGAAAGAAATCAATCACATTCAGTGAGGCGGGGCAGCGCAACGCTGCCGGCTGGAATACTCGCTGAAGCTGTTTTTCCGACACCCGCGCTGGGCGCCGGGTGGGACAGAGGGACATGCCAGTTGATACCAGAAGCAGTATTTCTGACAGATTGATGAATTGTACCTGATAAAACGCCTCTACGCGCATGTCGCGCCAGCGAAATATCGGCTCAGGGCTGCTCGCTGCGCCTCAGACGGCGGCCAGTTTTTCTGCCAGAATTGCCGAAACGCCAACAAATGCCGGATATTCGGCCGTAATCACCCAGGTCGGCACCTGCGCCAGATAGTTGCTGAAACGGCCTTTGGCTTCGAAGCGGGCGCGGAAACCCGAGCGGTCGAAACGCGCGCCCAGCTTGGGCACGATGCCGCCGCCTATATAGATACCGCCCTGCGCGCCCAGCGTAATGGCCAGATTGCTGGCCACCGTACCCAGCATGCAGCAGAACGCTTCGATGGTTTCATCACACAGCGTGCATTCGCCCGCCAGTGCGCGGCGCGAAATTTCGGCAGCCGCCAGCGGCTCGGCCGGCATATCGGTATGGTGCGCCAGCGCGCGGTAAATCAGTTCTATGCCCACACCGGAAATCAGGCGTTCGGCAGAAACGTGGTCGAATTCCTTCCATGCGTACTGCAGGATGGCCACTTCCAGCGCATTGGCCGGTGCAAACGTCACGTGGCCACCTTCGCTGAGCAGCGCGGTCCAGCCATCCTTGCCCGGAATCAGACCGGAGACACCGAGGCCCGTGCCGGCACCCACCAGGCCCAGCGGCGCGCCATCCACGGCCACACCACCGCCCACCTGATGCTTCTGGCTAGCCGACAACTGTGGCAGCGAACGGGCCAGTGCCGTGAAATCGTTGACCACGACCAGCGTTTCGAAATTCACTTCACGGCGCAGCGCTTCGATCGAGAATTCCCAGTGGTGGTTGGTCATGCGCACCATATCGCCCGTAACAGGATTGGCGATGGCGATGGCGCCGTGGCGGATACCGGCCACGCCGGTTGCCGCCACCGCGGGCGATGCCAGATACGCGACCAGGGCGGCGGCCAGGGTCGGGTATGCAGCACACGCCAGCACTTCGATCGCTTCTATCTTGCCCGCAGCAGTTTCCAGTGCAAAGCGCGCATTGGTACCACCGATGTCCGCCAGCAGACGCGGGCCACTGGCCGTCGCAGTGGTCTGAATGGGAGGCGTTTGTAGGGACTGAGCTGTCATGATAGATCGAAATGAGTTGATCCCTAAGCTTAAAGTATTTTACTAGTAAGACGCAAGAATTCTTTGTAGTTTTAGTACACATAACTGCGTCATGCCACATAAAACCACGATCCGGGATATTTTTTACGTAGTATGACTACTACTTCAGCCCGCGTAGGAATTCCCTGAGGAAACACGGCGCGGCAAAAAAATACCCGCGCTGAGGGCGCGGGCAGAGTTCATCAAACGGAAAAGGTAGTGCTGCCGCTGGCGCGGCGAGTGCACTGGTATTACTGCTACAGCGCGGAGGGCGGGCGCTGTCTAGTGCGCGGCAGCACTATTGCCGGTGCCGCCAGTAACGGACTGGTCAGCGCCGAATTCCGCCTTCCACGCATCAAGGCCACCCAGCAGAGGACGGGCACGGTGGAAGCCATGGCTGACCAGATGCTTGGCCACCTGCGCGGCCGTTACATCATTGGGGCAGCTGCAGTACACGATGATGGGGTGGTCCTTGTCCAGCGCCGCCAGTTCGGGGATGGGGTCGCCGCCGTTGTAAGCCAGTGCACCCGGCACGGCCGGATCGAGCAACTGGGCCGTCACGCTACGGGCATCCACCAGCACGGGCTGGTGGCCTTGCGCCAGCAGGCGTTTCAGTTCTTCCACCGTCAGCCGTTCGATATCGACCGCCTGACGGAAGCGCCGCCGCTCCACATATTTGTACACGATGAACAGCACCAGCAGACCGCCCAGCACCATCAGCGCCGTCGAGCCCATGGTGTTGAGGATGTCCAGCACCTGATCGATCTGGGTATGGAAGGCCGCGCCCAGCGCGATCCCGCTACCGCTCCACAGCAGGGCACCGGCCACGCTGAAGCCGAGGAAAGTGGCATTCGAAGTACCCAGCGCGCCAGCCAGCGGCGGCGCGATAGTATTAAAACCGGGGATGAACTTGGCCACCACCAGCGCCTTCGGACCCCAGCGGTTGAAATTGTCTTCCGTCTGGCTCACACAGTAATCGGGCGACAGCGAAATCTGGCACAGCAGGCGCAGGATGCGCTTGCCGAAATAGCGGCCCGCACGGAACCAGAAATAGTCGCTGATCAAGCAGGCCAGCAGGCTGACGGCCAGCGCGGCCGGCCAGCTGATGCCACCGTCCACGGCAAATGCGCCCGCCACGATCAGGATGGGAAAGGCAGGGATGGGCAAGCCGATCTGCTCGACGAGTACCACGCCGAACACGATCAGCACGCCGTATTCCTGCAATAAGAGTATGAGATTGGCCATCCGGCTATCTTATCTCAAATTCCTGCGCGCCGTTTCGCGCCCGCGCGGCGGCTAGCGACTCGCGTGGCCCGGAATGGCGGCCAGCAGCGTACGCGTGTAAGGGTGCTGCGGCTGGCGGTACAACTGGTCCGCCGGCGCCAGTTCCACCACCCTGCCCTGCTGCATCACCATCACCTGATCGGACATGTACTGCACCACCGCCAGATCGTGCGAGATAAACAGGTAGGACAGGCCCAGCTCCTGCTGCAAATCCTTGAGCAAGTTGAGCACCTGCGCCTGCACCGATACATCGAGCGCCGAAACGGATTCGTCGCAGATGAGGATTTCCGGCTGCAGCGTCAGGCAGCGGGCGATGGCGATGCGCTGCCGCTGGCCGCCGGAGAACTCGTGCGGGTAGCGCTGCAGAGCGCTGGCCGGCAAGCCCACCTTGTCCAGCAGACTGGCCGCCATGGCCAGCCGTGCGGCTGCGCTATCGCCTATGCCGTGGATACGCAACGGCTCCAGCAGAATCTGGCCTACCGTGAAGCGGGGGTTGAGCGAGGCATAGGGATTCTGGAACACGATCTGGATGCGACGCTTGTATGGCTGAAACTCGCGCGCCGTCAAAGCCAGCAAGTCGCGCCCATCGAACAGCACGCTGCCACTGCTCGCCTTTAGCAAACGTAGCAGCATCAGCCCGACCGTGGTTTTGCCACTGCCCGATTCGCCCACCACGCCCAGCGTCTGGCCACGCGCCAGCGTGAACGACACATCATCCACGGCACGGAACTCGCGCTGGCGCCACCAGCCATCGCGCAACTGGTAATGCTTGCTCAGATGGTTCACCACCAGCAGCGGCGCGGCTTCCGGCACAGCGGCAGGTCGTGCTTGCGCTGGCAAGGCTGGTGCATCCAGCACGCCGGCGGACGACGCCGACGCTAGCGTGGCTGGCAGGTCCGGTACGGCGATCAGGTCTGGCAGCATCAGCTGGTCGCCGATCACGGGCAGGCGCGCGGGACGCTGACCCAGCACAGGGCGGCAGCGCAACAGGGCACGCGTGTATTCATCCTGCGGCTGCTGTAGCACAGCCATCGCCGGCCCCGTTTCGCGCACCTGGCCGTGACGCATTACCACCACCGTGTCAGCAATCTGTGCCACCAGCCCCAGATCATGGGTGATGAACAGCACCGCCATCTCGCGCCGCTGCTGCAGGCGCGCCAGCAGTTCGATGATCTGCTGCTGTATCGTCACATCGAGCGCGGTGGTCGGTTCATCGGCAATCAGCAGACGCGGTTCGCAAGCAATCGCCATGGCAATCATCACGCGCTGCTGCTGGCCGCCCGACATCTGGCCCGGATAGCTATCGATCTTGTGCACCGCATCGGCAATGCCCACTTCGTCCAGCAGTTCCAGCGTGCGCTGGCGCGCCTGCGCACGGCTCATGCCCAGATGCAGACGCAGCACTTCACCGATCTGGGTACCCACCGTGAGCACGGGATTGAGCGAGGACATGGGGTCCTGAAAAATCATCGCGATCTCGCGCCCGCACAAGGCCCGGCGTTCGGCGCGATCCAGCGCCAGCAGCTCGCGCCCGCCGTAGCATATGCTGCTGGTAGCAGCCACCGCACTACTCTCTGCCGGCAGCAAGCCCATCACGGCAAGCGCGCTGACGGATTTGCCGCTGCCCGATTCGCCCACCAACGCGACCGTGCTGCGCGGCGCCACGCTGAACGACACGCCATGCACCACTTCCGTCATGTGCCGGCCATCGCTACGGAAGCTCACGCGCAGATCGCGGATTTCCAGCAATGGCGCCGCTGCCGACAATGGCGCCTTAGACTGCGGCGCGCTCAAAATTTCACCTTGGGGTCGAGTGCATCACGCAGCGCATCGGTCAGCAGCGAGAATGCCGTGACCAGCAAGGCCATGGCCAGTGCGGCCGCTGTCAGCTGCCACCAGCGGCCGAGGATCAGTTCATTCTGCGCTTCATTCAGCATGCTGCCCCACGACACCACGCCCACCGGCACGCCAAAGCCGAGGAAGCTCAGCACCACTTCCGCCTTGATGAAGCCCACCACCAGTATCGACAGCTGCACCAGTGCCACATGGCTCACGTTGGGGAAGATATGCACGAACATGCGGCGCCAGTGGCTGGCGCCGATGGCATCGGCTGCCAGCACATATTCGCGTCCCTTGTGCTTGAGGTATTCGGCGCGGATCAGGCGATAAGGGCCGGTCCATCCCGTCAGGCCCAATATCAGCACGATGGTCAGTACGCCTTTCTGCTGCAGCACGGCGGCCACGGCCAGTATCATCAGTACGGAAGGGATGGCCGTGAATATGTTGTACAGGCCATTCAGCAGCGCATCCGCCAGCCCGCCCCAGTAGCCGGCCAGCGCCCCTAGCAAAGTGCCCAGCGCCACCGCCAGCAGGGCCGCCACCAGCCCTACCACCACTGAGGTTTCACCGCCTTTGATGGTCTTCTTCAGTACATCATGGCCCCATTTGTCGGCACCGAACGGCAGTGTCGCCAGCCGCACCGTGCCAGCACCTGCGCCGCTGTTGGCGCCTGTGCCAGCGCGCAACTGAGCCAGATCGTCGGCCAGCGGATCGACCACGCCATACATGGGCAACGCTGCGGCGCGCAAAGCACGGATATCGTCCGCCAGCGGATCGTAGGGGTTGTCGCGCCAGACAGCTCCAGCAGCGCCAGTCGCCGTATCAGCAGCAGTAGCGCGCGCCGCAACCGCGCCAGCCAACGACGCTGATGCAGTTGCCGGCGGCGCCGTGGCGCCGCTGGCCCAACTGGGCGGAGCGTAGCTGACAGCCACTTCCTGCTCCCAGTCTGCCACGATCAGACCGCAGGCCGACAGCAGCAAGACCAGCAGAAATGCCAGCACCACGGCCAGCGCCCCCATGGCCAAGCGGTCGGCCCGCAAGCGGCGCCATGCCAGCAGCCACAGGCCGGGCGTGTGGATATGGGTCGCCATCATGACAGCCGCACCCGTGGGTCGAGTGCCTGATACAGCAGGTCAGTCAGCAAATTCACCAACATGGTGGCCAGCGCCACATACACGGTGATGGCTTTGATGACGGGGAAATCGCTGCGCTCCACGGCGAGTATCACTTCGCGCCCTATGCCCGGTATGCCGAAGAAGCGCTCGAGCAGGAAGGCACCGATCAACAGCGACGGCAGGCTGGCCATCACATGGGTAAGGATGGGGATGGCCGCATTGCGCAGCACATGCAGCCACATCACGCGGCCTTCGCCCAGCCCTTTGGCGCGCGCCGTGCGCACATAGTCCTGCCCCACTTCGTCGAGCACAAAGCTGCGGTACAGGCGCAGCGTGGGCGCGATCGACACGGCCAGTCCGATCAGGATGGGCAGGCTGGCATAGCGCAGCAGGTTATCGCCGAGCTGCTCGCCCCAGCCCTGCACGGGGAACAGCCCCAGCTTGTAGGCTAGCTGGTACTGGAACACGATGATGTAGACCAGGATGCTGACCGACATGCCGACCGTGCAGACGACCATCACCAGCCGGTCCGTCAGCGAGCCGCGCACGAATGCGATGGCCAGCGCGAGCGCAATGCCCAGCGCCGTTTCCAGCAGCGTCAGCGGCAGCAGCACCGTCAGCGATGGCCCCAGCCGCGTCGCGATAATCTGCCCCACAGGTTCGCCCGTGGCCCAGCTCAGGCCAAAGTCCAGCGTAACAATCTGGCGCAGGAAAATGCCCAGTTGCACCCAGTAAGGCTGGTCCACGCCGAGCTGGCGGCGGATATTGGCGATGCTTTCCGCATTCGCCATTTTGCCGGCCAGCAGATAGGCCGGATCGCCGCCTACCCAGTTGAACAGGATGAACAGCAGCAATACCACGCCCAGCATAGTGGGCAGCATCTGCCCCAGACGCCTGACTATATAGGCCAGCATGGTCCCACCATTATTTCACCACCTTCATTGCGCCATCCTCATTTTTATCCTTGCGCTCGATATCCAGATATTTCCATTCCTGATGCAGGATGGGATGCCGTTTATACCCGAGCACGGCTGGTTGCGCCAGCATGCTGCGGTAGCGCGTGTAGGCCGGCATGGCCGCTGCCTGCACTTCCAGCTGGCGCGCCATCTGGCGGTACAGGGCATCGCGCTGCGGTCCCGGCGGTAGTGCCCGGCTGGCTTCGAACCAGCGGTCGTACTGCGCGTCCTGGTAGCAGCCATTGTTATTCTGATGGATATTCTTACCGTAGAACAGCTGCATGAAATTATCGCCGTCCGGATAATCGGCCATCCACTGATAGGTGCGGCTTTGCAGCTGGCATAGCTGCTCGGCCTGCTGGATGTCACTGAAGATCATGCGCTGGCTTTCCATCCGTATGCCCAGCCGGGTATAAGTCTTGCGCCACAGTTCGGCCATCTGCAGCCCGGCCGCTTCGCTGCGCGAGGTATAGTGCAGCACCAGCGGTTTGCCATCGGGCAGGGTGCGCCAGCCGTCGGCACCCTTGCGGTAGCCGTAGCGGTCCAGCAGTTGGTTGGCCAGCACGGGATCGTATTGCAGCAGGCTGCGGTAGGCCGGATCGTGGCCGGCCACGCCGGGCGGCACCGGCATGGCCAGACGCTCGGCCTCGCCATTGAGCAGCAGACGGATTTCTTCGTCCACGTCATGCGCCATGGCGATGGCGCGGCGCAAGGCGATCTTTTCTTTGCTGAACCCGCCCACCACGGGATCCTGCATATTCCAGTAGTAATAGGTCAGCACGGGATCGACGATGCGCTGCAGCTGTATGCCCTGCGCCGCCAGTTCGGGCCGCAGCTTGCCGTCGAGGATGGCGCGCGGGGCCAGCGGCCCGTCCAGCCAGAACAGGTCGGTCGCGCCGCTGGTGAAAGATAGCCAGCGCGACTGGTCTTCCAGCTGCACGCTGATATCGATGCGCGCTATTTGGGGAATTTTCTTGCCCTGCATCTGGCGCACGATGCGGGCATCGGCCGCGCTGCCGTCGGCGCTGGCGGCATAATCCCAGCGCTCGTCGCGATAGCCCGGGTTGGCATCGAGCACGATACGGCTGCCGCGCACCCACTTGCCCAACTGGTAGGCGCCGGTGCCGACCGGATGGCTGGCCACCTCGCCCTTGGCGTCGCCATAGCGCTGCACCACTTCGCGTGCCACGGCAGCCAGCGGTTCATAGGCCAGTATCATGCCCAGGCTGGGATCGGGCCGGGTCAGGTGCAGACGCAGAGTGTAGCGGTCCAGCTGCTCGAAACCGGCCACGGCGGCATCGTAATCCATGCGGCCACGCTGCCTGGCTTCGGCTGCCAGCGCGTCGAGTCCGACGATGCGCCCTTCCAGCAGCCAGCTATTCGGCGAAGCCAGTTGCGGATCGAACAGGCGCTTCCATGAGTACAGGTAGTCGGCCACCGTCAGTTCGCGCCGCTGGCCGCCGAAGGCCGGATCGGGTGTGAAATAAATGCCGGGCTTGAGCCGGATCAGTACACTGAGGCCGTCGGCCGAGACTTGCGGCAGCGCTGCCGCCGTCTGCGCCGCCAGCCGCACGGGCCGGGCCAGATAGTCATAGGTGTACAGAGTTTCGAAGATGGCTTCGGTGATATGGCCGGTGTACAGGTCGCGCCCCTGGGCCGGATCCAGGCTGGCTTCGGCCGCCGGCAGGATGTAGCGCAAAGTCTTCACGGGCGCTGCCGCCATGGCGGCACCAGCCCAGCAGCAAGCCCAAACGACGGCTACCACACGGGCCAGCGAACGGGGACCCAGCATATTTCTCCTCGGACAACTCGAACAGGTGCTGGAACGATACCTTACTTTGGCGCCGCCAGACAGCATCTGTTTGAAGCAGCCCGAACGGACCGGCCCGGCGGCGCATCAAACAGGCTGATCGCACTGTTTCCCATGGGAATTTCTACTGTCGCGTAAAAGTAACACACCCAATAACTTTACATTTGTATCATAAATTTTGCACCGCACCAAAATAGTGCATCATTGACGCCTACCACCATATTTTCCCTGCCAATTTGACTTTCACTCAATCTTTCGCGAAGCAAGTTTGCCCCACGCACCAAATTAGAGCGATTTCTCACCATTTTTGTGCGCATTATTGCCGTATATTCAATGATGCCTTCTTAATATCTGGATGCAAGTAGTTGCATTGACAGCACTACGAGCGACTGTTCAGATGGGTCATGGACGAAAGAAGCAGGCTGTCTTTCGCCGCCAGGTGCTTACCCCACCGATATAAAAAAACACATTCACACCCGTTTTAAATTGGGAGCAAACATAATGATGGTTGAAACTGTATTGTCCCGCTCTGTACGCCTGATTTGCGCCAGTGGTCTGGCCTTCGGCATGCACGCGGCAGTTGCACAGACCAGCGCCGACGCACCTATCCAGCGCGTCGAAATTACCGGCTCGAGCATCAAGCGCATCAGCGCTGAAGGCGCACTGCCGGTGCAAACCCTGTCGAAACTGCAGATCGAACAGAGCGGCGCCACCACCGTGGCCGATCTGGTCGCTTCGCTGCCTTCGATGCAGGGCTTCACCACCTCGTCGATGTCGGTCAACGGCGGCGGCGGCGGTCTGCAGACGGCCTCGATCCACGCTATCGGCGAAGGCTACACTCTGGTGCTGCTGAACGGCCGTCGTCTGGCCCCGGCAACTTCCGGTTCGACCGTCAATCTGGCCAGCATTCCGCTGGCCGCCGTTGAGCGCGTAGAAATTCTGACCGACGGCGCCAACACCCTGTACGGTTCGGACGCGATTGCCGGCGTGGTCAACTTCATCCTGAAGAAAAACCAGACCGACGCCATCATCGAAGGCACTTACAACACTCCGCAGAAGAGCAATTCCGGCTCGAGCAGCAACATCGCCATCTCCAAAGGCTGGGGCGATCTGGAAACCGACGGCTACAACATCCTGCTGTCCGCTTCGCATGACGAAAGCAAGGCCATGTATGCGAGCGAGCGTAGTTTCTCCAAGAGCGGCGTGATTCCGTTCTGGGACAATGGCAAACAGTACAATCTGTACCAGCTCAGCTCGAACTCGATTCCGGGCAACGCCACGGTTAAATACAAGACCGCAGCCGGCGTCGCCACCAGCAAATCGTTCGGTCCTGATTTCCTCGCGAGCGGCAAGTGCAACGGCCCTAACCTGTTCAACGTGGGTAACCGCTGCCTGTTCGATTACGCCGCTACGGTGGAAGACGTACCTGGCCTGAAACGTAA
Organism: Pseudoduganella danionis; assembly: GCF_009720775.1. Lineage (GTDB taxonomy): Bacteria > Pseudomonadota > Gammaproteobacteria > Burkholderiales > Burkholderiaceae_D > Rugamonas > Rugamonas danionis. Next base: position 387,551 of record NZ_WNKW01000002.1, on the reverse strand, counting down.
TTCCGGCTTCGGCTCGCTGAACCTGAAAATCAACAAGGACACCAACTTCTTCGCTGAAGCACTGGCCTCGTCGTTCAGCAACACCGCACAGTACGCGCCACCAGCCCAGCCACTGGGCATTCCGGTCGGCAGCGCCCTGTACAAGAAATCCATCCTGCCTTACCTGTCGCGTCTGGGCATCGATCCTAACTCGGTCACCAGCGTGACCATGAACCTGCGTCTGGCCGATGCGGGCGGCCGTGCCGACGAATACAAAACCGAAGCACGCCACCTGGCCTTCGGCGTCGACGGTTCGTTCAAAGGCATCGACTACCGCGCAGCCTACACCCACTCGGAAAACACCCAGACCGATACGGCAGCAGGCGGCTACATGAGTCTGAACGCCTTCGACGCGCTGGTCGCTTCCGGCAAGTTCGATCCGTTTGCGGCACCGGGCAACTCGAAAGATGTGCTGGCACCAGCCGTGCTGCACAACCAGTTCAGCGAAACCAAGTCCAAGATCGATATGTTCCAGGTCAGCGGTTCGACCGAACTGTTCAACATGCCTGCCGGCGTAGCCCAGCTGGCTGTGGGCGCCGACTACACCAAGCAGAAGTATTCGGAAGCGCCGGATGCCTACTCGCAAGGCCAGAACGTGCAGCAGCCTGACTTCACCGACGCCATCGTTGGTGGCGGTGCCGGTGCGCTGCCGATCGATGCCCACCGTACCAACTGGGGTACTTATGCCGAGCTGCTGCTGCCACTGGCCAAGCGCATGGACCTGACCATGTCGACCCGTTACGACGATTTCAGCGCCGTGACCAACGACAAGAACTTCGACACCGCCGGCAACCTGATCGCTCCGGGCAAACAGGGTGAATCGGCCAGCAAAGCCACCTACAAACTGGCGCTGCGCTGGAATCCTATGGACTCGCTGCTGGTACGCGGCTCCTACGGCACCGGCTTCAAGGCTCCGACCCTGACCAACATCGTCAAACCACTGGTAAACGGCGGTTCCTCGCAGTTCCACGCCTGCCCGATCACCTCGGCCACGGATCCACGCTTCCCACTGTGCAACCCGGGTTCGTCGGAATACAACCTGCTGACTGGCGGTAATGCGGCCACCGGCGCTGGCGCGCTGAAACCGGAAGAGTCGAAACAGTTCACCTTGGGCTTCCGTCTGGAACCTATCCCTGCGCTGTCGATCGGCTTCGATCTGTGGGACGTGAAACTGACCAACCAGATCCAGACTCTGTCGGAAGATGTGGTGTTCAATAATCCTAAGGTCTACGACAGCCTGCTGCGCAGCTACTACGACCCTATCCAGAAACAGAACGTGCTGGCCGCCGCGCTGACGCCGTTCAATCTGGCCAGCTCGCACTACCAGGGTATCGACTGGGATCACACCTATAAAACTTCGACCGCTTTCGGTAAGCTGAACGTGCAATGGACTGGTACCTTCATGTCCAAAGCCGAGCAGGATACCCCGGGCACAGGTCTGGAGAAAAACATCGGCCGCTTCAACTCCTACTCGGAAGTTACCTTCCGCTGGGTTTCCAAGCTGACCGCTTCGCTGAAAACCAGCGACAAGTTCACCCACGCGATCACGGCTAACTACCACTCCGGCTACACCGACCAGGTGTACACCGAAGACGACAGCGTTGTGAACGTGCTGAACTCCGATGGTAGCCAGGGTGACACCGTGGCCTTCAAACGCCGCGTATCGTCCTACACCACCATCGACTGGCAGACCAAAATGGCCTTCAGCAAGAAGTTCACGCTGACTGCCGGTGTGAAGAACCTGTTCGACATCGATCCGCCATTCACCATCCGCAACGCCGGTGGTGGTAACCAGTCCGGTTACGACGGTCGTTATGCTGATCCGCTGGGTCGTCAGATCTATCTGGTTGGTAACTACAAGTTCTAATGCCTGCTAGTGCCTGAGTTCGCTCAGGTGCTCGCCTCGCCCGCCCGCGCAAGCCGGCGGGCTTTTTTTATGGCCTCAAGCCCCCCCTCCCGCATGGGGCAAGTGTGGCGTAGATGTGACGCCGGCCTGTGCGGCTTTAGGCACGCAGTGCCGCGCATGCTGCAAAAAAAACCACAGCGACGCCAAAGATTGCCTTCTTTTTATTAAAAAAACAATGTTATAAAAAGCGAAGTCAAGCCCGCGCCAAATTTGTGCGTTTTCTGGCCTGTAAAGCCAGGCTGCTTGTCTAAGCGCAGTACAGCATCATCAATTTGTTTCAGAAATGTTTTCATATTGACAGCGCTCTCTCGCCAATGCTCTGATGAAAAAGAGAAGAACTCGCATTTCTTCTCGAATGTCATGACTTTGTTTCATCAAACTGGGAGATTCATAATGATGGTAGAAACTGTATTGGCGCGTTCCGTGCGCCTGATCTGCGCCGGTGGTCTGGCGCTGGGCATGCACGCGGCCTGGGCGCAGACCAGCGCTGAACCGGAGCACATTGCACGTGTAGAAATTACCGGTTCCTCGATCAAGCGCATCGCCAAGGAAGGCTCGCTGCCCGTGCAGACGCTGACACGCGCCGATATCGAGCAAAGCGGTGCCAACAACGTGGCCGATCTGGTGGCCCAACTACCCTCCATGCAAGGCTTTATTACCTCCTCGACTTCCGTCAACGGCGGCGGCAACGGTGTGCAGACGGCCTCCATCCACGCGATCGGCACCCAGTACACGCTGGTGCTGCTGAATGGCCGCCGCATGGCGCCGTATGGCACGGGCAGCGCCGTCAATCTGGCCAGCATCCCGCTGTCCGCCGTCGACCGCGTGGAAATTCTGACCGATGGTGCATCCACGCTGTACGGCTCGGACGCGATTGCCGGCGTGGTCAACTTCATCCTGAAGAAGAATAATCAGGATCTGTCCATCGAAGGTACTTTCGACGCACCACAAAAATCCGGCGGCCGCAGCAGCAACATCTCGATCACCAAAGGCTGGGGCGATCTGGAAAATGACGGCTACAACGTGCTGCTGGCCTACAGCCACGACCAGCAGAAAGAACTGAACGCCAAGCAGCGCGATTTCGCCAAGACGGGCGCCCATCCGTTCACGCACAACGGCAAGAAGTATGTGACCTGGCAGACCAGTATCAACTCTACCCCTGCCAACGTGGAAGTGGTCACGGCCAATGACGACGTGGTACTGAACACGGACCTGCTCAACAAGGGTTCCTGCACCCAGGCCAATACTTTCTCGCGCAATGGCGCTTGCCGCTTCGACTATCCGGCCACCGTGCAACTGCTGCCGGAACTCAAGCGCGATAGCGTATTCGCTTCGGGCAAAATGAAACTGGGCAGCGACACCACGCTGTTCGGCGAACTGGTGCTGTCCAAATTCACCAACACGGCGCGCTATGCGCCAGCCGCCCAGCCACTGACGGTGTTCAGCACCGATCCCGTATCGGGCGTCAAAACCGTCAATCCGAACTACATCGGCGCTTACAACAAATCCATCGTGCCGCTGCTGGCTGGCCAGAAGATCAATCCGGCCGATGTGACGGATGCACTGTTCAACTACCGCGGTGCCGATGCGGGTGGCCGTACCGATGAATACCGTACCGACGCCACCCACTTCGTGCTGGGTGCCGACAGCAATATCGCAGGCTGGGATGTGGGTGTGGCGTATACCCATTCGCAGAACAAGCAGACCGACGAAGCGCTGGCCGGCTATATGAGCGGCGACAAATTCGAAGAACTGGTGCGCACGGGCGCCTACAATCCGTTTGTGTCCACCGACGGTGCGGCAGCGATTCTGGCCCCGGCCGTGCTGCGCCAGCAGCTCGACGTGATCAAATCGAAAATCGACGTGATCGGTGCCCACGCCTCGCGCGAAGTATTCACGCTGCCCGGCGGTCCCGCTGCACTGGGTCTGGGTGCGGACTTCACCAAGCAAAGCTACACCGATACGCCAGCCAAGATTGCGCAGGGCCCCGGCCCCGGCAATCCCGGCTGGACCGACGTGGAAATCGGCGGCGGCACGGGCGCCCAGGCACTCGACGCGACGCGCAATAACTGGGGTGCTTTCGCCGAGCTGCTGATGCCTATCGCCAGCAATTTCGAAGCCACTACGGCGGTGCGCTACGACAGCTATGCGGCCGTCAGCAAGCATAACAACAGCTACGACTCCAACGGCAAGCTGGCACCGTCCGGCAAGGTGGGCGAAGATGTGGCCAAAGCTACCTACAAGCTGTCGGCACGCTACACGCCGACCCAGCAACTGCTGCTGCGCGGTTCCTATGGCACCGGCTTCAAGGCGCCGACCATGAACAACATTGCCGACCCGCTCAAAAATGCCGGTTCGTCGAATGCCTTCCCTTGCCCGGTCAAAGCGCCTGATCCGCGCGCCGTGTACTGCCGTCCGGGCTCGTCCGAATACGGCCTGCTCGACGTCGGCAATCCGGCTACCGGCGCAGGTGCCCTCAAAGCGGAAGAGTCCAAGCAGGCCACGCTGGGCTTCCGTCTGGAGCCGAGCAGCATGCTGTCCTTCGGTCTGGACCTGTGGGACGTCAAACTGAAGAACCAGATCCGCACCTTCTCGCAGGATCAGCTGTACACCAACCCGGTACTGGCCAACCAGTACATCGCCGTGTACGCCGACCCTATCCAGAAGAGCAATGTGCTGGTGGCCATCCGCAAACCGCTGAACCTGGCTTCCTCGCACTTCCAGGGTCTGGACTGGGATACCACCTTCCGCAGCGATACGCCGGTAGGCCGCGCCAGCATCAACTGGACCGGTACCTATATGCTCAAAGCGGAACAGGAAACCCCGGGCGTGGGCGTGGAGAAAAGCATAGGCCGCTTCAACTCGTATGACGATGTGGTGTTCCGCGTGATTTCCAAAGTGGTGTTCACGCTCAAATCGTCGGACAAGCTGAGCAACTCGCTGACCGTCAACTACCGCAGCGGCTACCACGACAAGCCCCTGACGGAAGATGATGCGGCCGTGCGCGAAGTGGGCGCCGACGGCAGCATCGGCGGTGTAGTAGCGATGGAACGCGATGTGCGCTCCTACACCACGCTGGACTACCAACTGAAAGCCAACTACGTGAAGAACCTGACCCTGACGGCCGGTATCAAAAACCTGCTGAATCAGGATCCGCCTTTCTCGGTGCGTAACTCGGGCGGTGGTAATCAGGTGGGCTACGATGGTCGCTACTCCGACCCGCTGGGCCGCAGCTTCTACCTGACCGCCAACTACAAGTTCTAAGCGCGGAAAACGGACAAGGCCGCCACGCAGTTCGCTGCGTGGCGGCCTTGTTATTGGTTGATGCTGGCGGCTTATTTAGCGGCGGCTTCGGCAGCCATGGTGGCCAGACGGCGCGCACGCACAGCGGCCGCCAGATCCTGCAGCACCTGCACGCTGCTATCCCAATCGATGCAACCGTCGGTGACGGACTGGCCGTACACCAGTTCCTTGCCCGGCACCAGATCCTGACGGCCGGCTACCAGATGCGATTCCACCATCACGCCGATGATGCGCTGATCGCCGCCAGCCACCTGACGGGCGATATCGGCACATACAGGAATCTGGTTTTCCGGCTTCTTCGAGCTGTTGGCATGCGATGCATCGATCATCAGGCGCGCTGCCAGACCTTGCGCCGCGATGGCCTTGCAGGCTTCATCCACACTGGCTGCATCGTAGTTCGGGGTTTTGCCACCGCGCAGAATGATGTGGCAGTCTTCATTGCCGTTGGTCGACACGATGGCCGAATGGCCGCCCTTGGTCACGGACAGGAAGTGGTGCGGCTGCGACGCTGCCTTGATGGCTTCCACGGCGATCTTGACGTTGCCGTCCGTGCCGTTCTTGAAGCCCACCGGGCAGGACAGGCCGGAAGCCAGTTCGCGGTGTACCTGCGATTCCGTGGTACGCGCGCCGATCGCACCCCAGCTGATCAGGTCAGCGATGTACTGCGGGCTGATCACGTCCAGGTATTCGGTGCCGGCCGGCAGACCCAGTTCATTAATGTCGCGCAGCAGTTCGCGCGCCATGCGCAGGCCGTCGTTGATGCGGAAGCTGCTGTCCATGTAAGGGTCGTTGATCATGCCCTTCCAGCCCACCGTGGTGCGCGGCTTTTCGAAGTACACGCGCATGACGATTTCCAGATCGGCGCCCAGTTCCTGACGCAGCGGCGCCAGCCGGCGTGCATATTCCATCGCCGCTTTCGGGTCATGGATAGAGCATGGGCCGATCACCACCATCAGACGGTCGTCCTGACCGTGCAGAATGCGGTGCAGCGCAACGCGGGCGCTGGCCGCCGTGTGTTCCGCCGCTTCCGAGCACGCAAACTCGCGAATCAGGTGGGACGGTGGCGTCAATTCCTTCATTTCGCGAATTCGTAAATCATCGGTACGTGGCATGCTGTTCTCCAAAATATTCAAAAAGATTTAAAAGGTATTTCCAAAGCCGATTACTAAATGTCAGGGTAAAAAAAAACCGCCTCAGAGGCGGTTTTTCGGAATTTGCTGGAACTCGTTTTTGCTTCTACGTGCACCGGCCGCTACTCCACCGCCTCTGGGTTGGAATTGCTAAAGTAAAAATAGCCGGTAAAGAAAAAGCGGGTCATGTACAAGCTTCCGTTTCGGTTTCGATGCCACACTGGACATCAGGTGCAACGACTATAAACCCATAGCTTGGCACTTGGCAAGCGCTTTTTTTCTACACGGCAGGGGCCTTCGACAAAATTTTCATCGGTTCCACTGCCGCAAAGCAACTTTTACACGGTGCCGCCCACCGTCACGCCATCCAGTCGCAGCGTAGGCTGGCCCACGCCCACGGGCACGCTCTGGCCTTCCTTGCCGCACACGCCCACGCCCGGATCGAGGCGCATATCGTTGCCTATCATGGACACGCGGTTCAGCACTTCCGGACCGTTGCCGATCAGGGTAGCACCTTTCACGGGATAGGTGATCTTGCCGTTTTCGATCATATAGGCTTCGCTGGCCGAAAACACGAATTTACCGTTGGTGATGTCGACCTGGCCGCCGCCGAAGTTGACCGCGTACAGGCCGTTCTTGACCGAGGCCAGAATTTCACCGGGGTCCTTGTCGCCGCCCAGCATATAGGTGTTGGTCATGCGCGGCATGGGCAGGTGGGCAAATGATTCGCGCCGTGCATTGCCCGTCACCGGCATCTTCATCAGCCGCGCATTCATGGTGTCCTGGATATAGCCTTTCAGGATACCGTCTTCGATCAGCGTGGTGCACTGGGTAGGATTGCCTTCGTCGTCGATATTGAGCGAACCGCGGCGGTCCGGCAGCGTACCGTCATCCACCACGGTGACGCCCTTGGCCGCGACACGCTCACCGATGCGGCCCGAGAAGGTGGACGAACCTTTGCGGTTGAAATCGCCCTCGAGGCCGTGGCCTATGGCTTCGTGCAGCAGGATGCCGGGCCAGCCCGGCCCCAGTACCACCGTCATCGGGCCGGCCGGCGCGGGACGCGCATCGAGATTCACCAGCGCCGAGCTGACCGCATCGGCAGCATACTGCTCGAGCAGCGCGTCGGTGAAATAACCGTAGTCATAACGCCCGCCGCCACCGGAAGAACCGACTTCGCGCCGGCCATTCTGCTCGGCGATCACTGTCAGCGAAACGCGCACCAGCGGGCGGATATCGGCCGCCAGCACGCCATCGCTGCGCACCACCAGCACCACATCATATTCGGCCGCCAGACTGGCCATGACCTGCACGATGCGCGGGTCTTTACCGCGCGCCATCTGTTCGAGCCGCTCCAGCAGTTTGACCTTGGCAGTGGCATCGAGGGAAGCGAGCGGATCGTTCGGCAGATACAGCGAACGGCCACCGGTCGGCGTCATGGCGCTGGCCACTTTCACCTTGCCGGCACCGGCGCGCGCAATGGTGCGGGTGGCGCTGGCAGCCGACAGCAGGGCCGCTTCGGAAATATCGTCGGAATAGGCAAACGCGGTACGGTCGCCCGATACGGCGCGTACACCCACGCCCTGATCGATCGAGAAGCTGCCCGTCTTGACGATGCCCTCTTCCAGACTCCAGCCTTCGTTCTTGGTGAACTGGAAGTACAGGTCGGCATAATCGACCTTGTGGGTAAACATCGAGCCCAGCGTCTTGAGCAGCTTGGCTTCGTCCAGCCCGAACGGCGTCAGCAGAATATCGCGCGCAACGGCAAGGGTGGACAGATTCGGTTCAAATGGCTTCATGGTAGCTTCTATCTAGGTGATACGGCAGAGTACTGCGGGGTGACGCATGGTAAGGCGAATAGCTGCGATTGTAGCCCAGTGCCGCCCGTTTCACATGGTGCGGTGTTTCAGCGCGGGCAAGCTGCTGCGCACGCTGTCCATATACGCGGCATCGATCTGGCCCTGCACCACGCCCTCGCCTTCGGCCTGCACGGCCTTCACCACGCCCCACGGATCGATCAGCATGCTGTGGCCCCAGGTGCGGCGCCCATTCGGATGCTGGCCGCCCTGCGCTGCCGCCAGCACATAGCACTGGTTTTCGATGGCGCGCGCGCGCAGCAGAATTTCCCAGTGGGCCTGGCCGGTGGTGTAGGTGAACGCAGCCGGCACCACGATCAGGGCCAGCGGGCCCATGGCGCGATACAGTTCGGGGAAGCGCAGGTCGTAGCAGACCGACATACCGACCTTGCCGAACGGCGCTTCGAACACGCCGGGCGCCGTGCCGGGCACGATGGTGCGCGATTCGTCATAGCTTTCGCCCCCCTTGCTAAAGCCGAACAGGTGGATCTTGTCATAGCGGCTGACCTGCTGACCGTGCGGGTTGTACACCAGCGTGGTGTTGATGACTTTGGCCGCATCGTGCGAGGCCAGCGGCAAGGTGCCGCCTATCAGCCAGATGCCCAGTTCGCGCGCCAGGCCGGCCATGAAGTCCTGTATCGGCCCCTGCCCCAGCGGTTCGGCCACAGCCACCTTGTCGCTATCGTTGTGGCCCATGATGGCCCAGTATTCGGGCAGCAGCACCAACTGCGCACCGCCCGCTGCCGCTTGCGTCACGAGACGGCGCGCAGTAGCGATATTGTCCGCCACGCTGGGCGAGGAAATCATCTGGATGGCAGCTACGGTATGGCTCATGTCTACACTCGCACAAAAAAAATCAGGGGGCGCCTTTGGGCGGTGGCGGCACTTCCGTTTTGGCCGTTTCGATCTTGGTCACGACCGGCGCTTTCCACGGTCCCGTCACCTGCATATGATAAGTCAGCGCCTTCATCACGGGCGCACTCAGGAACAACTGGGCCAGGAAGCTGCCCAGCCCGATCACGGGATTGACGGCCAGCGCATACACGAGAGGCGCCGTACCGAGATTGACTTCAGGGATCACCACCACATGCAGATTGGTGGTTTCATTGGCCAGATCGGCACTGCCGTCCATCAGCACGGTGGCGGCCACGCCATGCATTTTCAGGTTATCGGTGCGCACAATGCCATGGCTGATGCCAGCGCTGGCCGTGATGCCGTCGAACGCCAGCCCTTCCGAGAACACATCATGGAAGTCCAGCTTGAGCAAGCGCGGCAAGGCTTGCAGGCTCAGCACACCGAGCAGCTTGGCCGCGCCGGGATCCTGCTTGAGGAACTGGCCTTTTTCCACATTCAGCTTGATCTGGCCCGACAAACTCGGCCAGTCGAGTGCATAAGGCAGTCCCTTCCAGCCGATTTCGCCCGACAGATTCCCCTTGCCCCCTTTTAAAGTACCGGCAAAGCCAAAGCGGTCCAGCAGCTTGCCCGCGTTGGCAATGTCCAGATCGAAAATCAGGCTGGAGTCGTGGGCGCCATCCTTGCTCACCCAAAGGCCGCTGCCCTTGAATTCGCCATCAGCATTCGACAGCAGCAGTTTGCTCACGCGCCATTCGTGCTGCGCTGCCAACTGGGCATTATTGGCCTGCAATTCCAGCCGGCCCAGCGCCTTGTTGAACAGTTCGAACCGTTCGACCACGATATCGAGTGCCGGAATAGTGGTGCTGGCCGCCTGGCTGTCGAGCAGCTCCTGCACATCCTTGGAAGCTGATTCCGGGATCACCAGCGATGACAGGCGTGCCGTCACCTTGCCCAGCCCCTGTCCGGTGGAAGGTTCGCTCCAGGTCAGATAGCCATTGGCCTGAGTGGAATCAATATTCGCCTGCCACACGGTTTTCTGCCGCCCTACACCCAGCACCACATTTTCCAGTTTGCGGTCGCCGATAATCAGTTCGTTGCTGCGCGCAGCGATGGTATCGGGCATCACGTACTGCAGCAGATCGGCGCTATCACTGGCCGCACTGGCGCCGCCATCCTTGCCGCCTATGGAATTGGCAAAGTCCAGCCAGGCATCGACATTCAGCGCACGCAGATTGACGTGATAAGCCAGGCCGCTCTCCGGTTCCGGCGCCGGCGTGGCGATGCCTATGCCGCCGCGCACCAGCTTCCACGCCTGCTTGCCCGTCTTGGCGCGCTGGTAGCGCGCCGCCATATTCCCGCCCAGACTGATGCGGATATCGTCGTGCAGGCTGCCGCTACTATCGGGCGTCAGCGCGCTGTTGAGCACAAAGCGCAGCGGCATGGCCTCGCTGGCCACTTTCCGCAGCGGCACAGGCAAGTCCACCGTCAGTCCGTTCAGGCTGGAATCGACGGCCACCGTGACCTGATGGTCGCGTGCCGTCACCGTGCCCGTGTAGCGCGTAGCGCCGGCAAAATGGCTGGCCAGCCGCTGCATGGCCGGCGAACCATATTGTTTGCGGAAGCCGTCCGCCGTCAGCGTGCCCGCCAGTTTGACGACGATGGCATTGTCGCGCTGGCTGCCGCCCGTGATGCTGACCGGGCCGCCGAGGAAGTTACCGGACAGCTGGTTCAGATTGACGCCACGTTCATTGAATTCGATCTTGCCCTGCGCTGCCTGCACGGGCGGCAGCTCGTTCATGAGCGTGATTTCATTGTTCTGCAACTGCAGCGAGCCCTGTACCTGGGCATCGATCAGATGCGCGAGCGGCAGTTGCAGCTTGAGCGCCAGCTTGGCATTGCCGCTGGCCTGGGTCTCGTCGGTAAAGTTGGATATCCATTCCAGCACAGGGCTGCTGGCTACGTACTTGAGAAATTCTTGCATGGGGCCCGCCGCATTGCCATCGATTTCCAGCAAGGCGTTATGGGCATCCAGATTCGCTACCACGGCTTTCACACCGCTCAGCGCCACCCCGCCCGTGGTGGCCGTGTCGCCGCGGATTTCCATGCGCGCGCGATCGAATACGAAACTGCCTTTGATATGCTCGGCCTGCGGCCACAACGGCAGCGGCTTGCCATCCTTGCCGAGGTCCTTGCCATCATGCAGATACTGGCCCGGCGCGTAATTAAGCTTGCCTTCCGTGAGTTTGCCCGCCACGCGGAATTCACCGCGGTTACGCTCGGCGCCAGTCTCGCCATGGAAAGGGAAATGCGCGAGGTCGCCGCGCAGGCGCAGATTCACATCGCTGGCCACGCCACCTTCGAGCGCGCCCGTCAGCCAGGCGCGCAGATCATGCGGAGTCTGGATCGGCAGATAGCTATCGATGCGGTTGATCTGGAAGTTATTCAGCGTGCCGCTAAAGTCCACCGTGCCCAGGCCCTTGCCGGCCAGCGGCATGCGGTGGCTGCCCTGCAGCGTACCGCTCATGCCCTGCTGCAGAAAGTCCATGCTATCGATCTGGAACAGCAGCATCTCGTCGCGCTCGAAGCTCCAGCGCGCTTTCAGATTCAGGTGTTCAAACGGCATCGACGGGCTGCTGAAATAATCCGGCATGTGTAGCACCAGCTGCTGCGAATTCAGGCTGAAGCTGCCGCCTTTTTCCGTGGCATCGATCGCCCCGCTCAGGTTCTCGAAGCCGGGGATGGCCGGCATGGCGGCAATGGCCGGCGTGCGCGCCGTCTTGGCCTGGCCGGGCCGGGGCGGCTGCGGTTTCAGGCCCAGCCCCACCAGATCGCCCTTGATGCGATAGGCTTGCAGGGCCGGATAGGCGCCGCGCCATTCGGCGGAAAAATTCTTCAGCAGGCCGCGCGGTGCGAAATCGGCCAGCAACTGGCGCTGATGCTCGCTCAACGGCAAACGCTCGGCCAGACCGGCCATGCTCTGCAAATCCAGCTGGGCCGCGCTGATGGTGGTCTGTTCCGGCTTCGGCCCGCTGGCCGCCACATAGCGCTCCGACAGCGAAGTGGGCGCCATCACAAAACCATCGCTGGTGGTCAGGCTTAGCTGGCTCAGTTCCACCGCATGACCGAGCGCGCCGAACGGCACGCTGCCCGCGCCCTTGGCGCCTTTGACCACCAGCGGCAGCACATTCGGCAATTCTTCCCGTGCAGCGATGCGGCCGCTGAGCTGGCGCAAGTCCAGCACGGGCAACTCCTTGCCCAGCACGGCCGACACATTCTGCAGCCCCAGATCGGCCGTGAAGCCCGTCAGGCGCGACTGGTCTATGCCCAGCCAGGCGCGCAGCGAACCGCCGCCGCTATGCAGCTCGAACGGGAAGTCCAGCCATGGCTTCCACGTCAGCAGATCGGTATTGCGGATATCGGCATACAGCTCGCCCTTCCACATGGACAGATTCGACACGCGCGCGCCAAACGCCGGATGGCTGAAATCGGCGCGCACATCGAGCGGCGCGGCCAGCGCGGCAGGCGGCGTGGCGCGCACGGCCAATTGGTGGCGCAGCCACTGGTTGCGCAGCACCACATGCACGCCGTCCAGCGCCAGCAAAGGCGCCTGGCGTTGCTGGTCCAGCCATTGCACGCGCCCTTCGCGGATCACGATTTCGCGCTGCGCCAGCAGCCAGTCGGCGCCCTTGCCGTCGCTGGGCTTGTTCAGATCAAGCAGCATGCCGGCCACGTACAGCCGGCCCTGTGCATCACGCAACACACTCAGATCGGGCCGCACCAGCTCGAGCGATTCGAAACGCACGCTGGCCGACACCGCGCTCCACCACGACAGCGTGGCCGACACACTGGGCAGGCTCAGGGCCGGACGGCCGGCGCTATCGTGCAGCACCACGTCACCCAGGAACAGATTCGGGCGCAGCCCGTGCCACGAGGCATACACCCGGTCTATGCTCACGGCATTGCCGACGGCGCGGCTGGCCAGGCGCTCGATATCGCCTTTGTAATGGTCGATATTCGGCAGCACGGCATAGCGCAGCGTGAGGAACAGGATGGCAAAGGCGAAATACAGCAGCAACGCCAGCTTCACGGTGAAGCCCAGCACGTGGTGGCTAGCCAGATTGCAAAAACGGTAGAACGCCGTCAGCCGGTGCCAGCGCGTGGCGATATAGCCCTCGCCATCCGGCTGGCCGGGCGGGGTCGCGCTCACGTTCTGGTCATCTCGTTTTTGCATCAATCTGCTAAAAATTCCGCTAATAATTCAGGCCATGCGGCAAATAAATCGCTACACTCGAAGGCGGACGGTCGCGCCAGCGCGGCCATTCTACCCTATGCCCGGCCTGGCGCAGTGTTCGACTACGCCGGCGCACGGCAGTTTTACACGTCGTTACCACTGCTAAGCGGCAGTCCGTCAACAGGATAAAACCCTACATGAGTGCAAGCAAGATCGAACCCACCGTCTCCCGTTTCTACCAGCGCTGGCTGGCTGCCGCCCCCACGCGCGCGGCCCAGTCCGACGCCGCCGCCGAAGTCGCACTGGACCAGATCGATCTGGCCGCCTATCTGCAGCGCGAAGCCGAGGCCCAGGCAGGCGCACCGCCGCTGCCGCTCGGACGCGCCATGCGCCGCCTGCGCAACCTGCTGGTGAATGGTCTGATCCGGCGCGATCTGGCCGGTCTGGCCAATCTGAACGAAGTGGTGACGGCCATGACACGCTTTGCCGATTTCGCCATTGCCCGCCACGTGGACGAGCTGATGGCCGAACTGGTGGCCGCACACGGCATGCCGACCGGGCGCGATTCGGGCCGCCCGCAGCAACTGATGGTACTCGGCATGGGCAAACAGGGGGGCGGTGAGCTCAATGTGTCGTCCGATATCGATCTGATTTTCGTCTATCCCGAAGATGGCGATACCGTCACCAGCGAAAGCGGCCAGCGCAGCCTATCCAACCATGAATTCTTTATCCGTCTGGGCAAGCGCCTGATCGCGGCGCTGGCCGAAATCACCGAAGACGGCTTTACCTTCCGGGTCGACATGGCGCTGCGCCCCAACGGCAATTCCGGCCCGCTGGCCTGCAGCCTGAATATGGTGGAACAATATCTGATCGTGCAGGGGCGCGAGTGGGAGCGCTATGCCTGGGTCAAGGCGCGTGCCGTGACGGGTACGCAGGAAGATATCGCCGCGCTGGAAGCCATCGTGCGGCCTTTCGTGTTCCGCCGCTATCTGGACTTCGGCGTGATCGATGCGATTCGCAATATGCACGCCCAGATCCGCGCTGAAGTGAACCGCCAGGAGCGCTTGCATCCGGACCGCAGCAACAACGTCAAGCTGGGCCGCGGCGGCATCCGCGAAATCGAGTTTCTGGCCCAGGTGTTCCAGCTTATCCGCGGCGGCCGCGATGCCGCGCTGCGCGACCGCTCGACCCGCACCACGCTGCGTATCATCGCGGAAAAAGGGCTGCTCAGCCACGCCATCGTCTACCAGTTGCTGGCCTCCTATACCTTCCTGCGCAATCTGGAGCACCGTCTGCAGTATCTGGACGATGCCCAGACCCACACCCTGCCCGCCAACGAGGCTGACCGCCTGCTGGTGGCGCAGATGATGGGGCTGGACGACACGGCCACCCTGCTCAGCCAACTCGAAGCGCACCGCCAGTTCGTCGCGGGCCAGTTCGACGAAATGTTCTCCGACAAGAGCAACAGCCCGAGCAGCAGTAGTGGCGGCGAAGCCGAACATGCGATCAACCCGCAGGTATCCGACGCCTGCGCCGATCCCGATAACCGCGAAGCGATGGTGGCGCGCTTTGCCGCGCTGGGCTTCGATGATGCGGCCGGCGCCGCCCAGCGCCTGATCGGCACCTGGCAGGCACCGCGTTTGCAATCGCTGCCGGAAGCCAGCCGCGACCGCCTGCTGGGATTGGTCAATCTGGCCCTGCCGCTGATCATCCAGTGCTCGTGCGAGACCAGCGGTGGCAGCCAGCAAGCCACGCTGGGCCGGCTGCTGGACTTCCTTGAAACCATTGCGCGCCGCTCGGCCTATCTGTCGCTGCTGACGGAATACCCGCACACACTGGCACGCGTGATCGGCATGATGCATGCAAGCGGCTGGGCCGCGAAATTCCTCAGCCAGCACCCGATACTGCTGGACGAGCTGCTCGATGGCCGCCTGCGCACCACGGAATTCGATGCAGCCGAAGTGGCGGCCGACCTGCAGCGCCAGCTCGCGGCCGACCCTGGCGACACGGAACGCCAGATGGACATCCTGCGCGAAACCCATCACGCCCAGCTATTCCACCTGCTCGCGCAGGATCTGGCCGGCGACCTGACAGTGGAAAAACTGGCCGACCACCTGTCGGCACTGGCCGACACCATCGTGGCCGCCGCCATCAACGCGATCTGGCAGACCATCGCTACGCGCCACCGCGCCGTGCCGCAGTTTGCCGTGATCGCTTACGGCAAACTGGGCGGCAAGGAACTCGGCTATGTGTCCGACCTCGACGTGATCTTCCTGTACGACGATACCGATCAGGAAGCACCGGCCCAGTATGCCAAGCTGGCGCAGCGCTTCATCACCTGGATGACCACCCATACTTCGGCCGGCATCCTGTTCGATATCGATACGGCGCTGCGCCCGGACGGCGCCAGCGGCATGCTGGTATCGAGCGTGTCGGCCTTCGAGAAATACCAGAGCAGTTCGGCCTGGGCATGGGAACATCAGGCCCTGACGCGGGCCCGCTTCTGCGCCGGCGATACGGCCATAGGCCAGCGCTTCGATGCCATCCGCGAAGCCGTACTGCGCAAGGAACGCCCGGCCGACGGCCCGCTCAAGCAGGAAGTCATCGCCATGCGCAAACGCATGATGGACGCCAAGCCCAACCACAGCGCCCTGTTCGATCTGAAACAGGACCCGGGCGGCATGATAGACATCGAATTCATCGTCCAGTTCATGGTGCTGCAGCATGCGGCACGCTATCCGCAGCTAACGGCCAATGCCGGCAATATCGCCCTGCTGCGCATGTTCGGTGAACTGGGGCTGATCTCGACCGAAAGAGCCAGCCAGGTGGGTGATGCATACCGCCAGTTACGTAAACTGCAGCACCAGCTACGTCTGCAGGGCCAGGATCTGGCCCGGGTGGAACCGGCGCTGGTGGCGCACCATGCGGCACAGGTCACCGCCTTGTGGCAAGAAATATTTATGTAGAAATGTTGCTACCTCACAACTTTCTTCTTAGCACAATGATGAGAGTTGGTCTACACTGGTTCGCACTGCAGGCGTGAGACAGCAGCGCTGCCGCTCGCCTCTGCACAACCATAAAATGAGGAGAAACCACATGAAAGCATTATTACGCGCTACGGCGCTAGGTATCAGCCTGCTAGCCACGTCCGTATCCAGCTACGCTGGCGACAAAGCTAGCCCCGACGAAGCCGTGGCCATGGTGAAAAAAGCCGTGTCCTTGATCAAGTCCGAAGGCAAGGAAAAAGCTTTTGCCGCCATCTCCGACCCGGCCAACACCACTTTCCACGACCGCGACCTGTACATCTATGTGTACGACATGAATGGCGTGGCTGTTGCGCACGGCAACAATCCCAAGATGGTCGGCAAGCCGCTGATCGGCATGAAGGATAACGAAGGCAAGCTGATGATCAAGGAAATGGTCGATCTGGCCAAATCCAAGGGCAAAGGCTGGGTCGATTTCAAATGGCCTAACCCGGTGACCAAATCGGTCGAAAGCAAATCCGGCTATATCGAAAAAGTCGACGACGTGCTGGTCGGTTCGGGCGTCTACAAATAAGCGCTGCCCGCCCTGCCTCCAAAAAAACCGGGACTTGAGCCCGGTTTTTTTTCGTCCCTGCACGCCGCCCCCTGCTGCAAAAAATTCAAGTTTTTACGGAACTCCTCGGCTTACGGTCCGGTCTATTAGCGATCAAGCGCTGCAGCCCTCACCTCGCCACTTACAGGAGTCCGCGTATGAACCAGCCATTTCTCCGTCACCGTCCGCTGTATCTGCTCTGCCTGGGCAGCCTCGGCCTTGCCAGCACTTGGCCCGGCTGCGCCGCTCTAGCCCAGACGCCCGAACCGGCCACAGCGCCAGGCAGCGACAGCCTGCAGAAAGTGGTGATCACCGGTTCGCGCATTGCGTCGCCGGCCGCTGCCTCGCCCTCGCCTTTGCAGATACTGAGCTCGGCCGATATCGCCGCCTCGGGCGCCACCAATTTGCAGGATTTGCTGCAAAAAAATCCCACCATGGGCACACCGACGCTGAGCCGCGGCAATTCCAACTTCCTCACCTCGGGCGGCGGCGTGACCACCGTCAACCTGCGCAATATGGGCGATAGCCGCACGCTGGTATTGGTCAACGGGCGCCGCTTCGTTTCCGGCGTGCCCGGCGATAGCGCAGTCGACCTCAACACCATCCCCACTGATTTCATCGAACGGGTGGAGCTGCTGACGGGCGGCGCATCCGCCACCTATGGCTCGGATGCCGTGGCCGGCGTGATCAACATCATCCTCAAGAAAAACTTCAACGGCGTGCTGCTCGACGCGCAGACGGGACGCAGCGACCAGCACGACGACTTCAAGAAAAAACTCGCGCTCACCTTCGGCCTTACCAGCAGCGATGGCGCGAGCAATCTGATGGGCCACTTCGGCTACTCCAAACAGGGCGCTGTCTACAGCCGCGACCGCGCCGCCACGGCGCTCGACCAGACCTCGGCAATTACTCAGGGCCATCCCGAACTGGCTTTCGTCGCGCGCCGCCCGAATTATTCGGGCTATGCACCACAGGGGCATTTCTTCGGCGATACGGAAGACTTTACTTACGACGCCAACAACCAGATCATTCCGTGGAACCAGAACGGCAGCGATGCCAGCGGCACGGGCGCCACCGGCTACAACCGCTCGGCCTACCGCCTGATCGCCGTGCCGGTCGAGCGCTATCTGTTCGCCACCAATGGCAACTGGGCCTTCAATGACCAGCACAGCGCTTTCTTCGAAGGCACCTATGCCTCGTCCAAAGTGGCCACCAATATCGAACCCTTCCCGCTAGGCTCGGATCAGGTCTACAAGCCATCCGGGCAGGTGCCGGCCGGCTCCATGATCAGCGGCAAGCTGGTGCGCAATCCGCTGATCCCCCAGTATCTGTATGAGCGCATCAGCGATACGGATGGCGATGGCGTGCCCGATTACTTCTTCACGCGCCGCCTGAGCGAATTCGGTCCGCGCCATTCCGTGGTCGAGCGCGATACCTTCCGCCTGGCCACCGGCATGAAGGGCAGCTTCGGCCAGTGGAACTACGATGCCTACCTCGCCTACGGCAAAACCAAGGAAGCGCAGAACTCGACGGGACAGGTGAATGTGGCCAGCTTGCGCAATGCGCTCGAAGCCATCCCCGGACCGGACGGCACACCCGTGTGCGCCAACAGTTCGGCCGTGGCCGAAGGCTGCGTGCCCATCAGCCTGTTCGGCTACAACAGCATCACGCCGGCCGCGCTCAAATACGTCACGGCGCCGGGCTCGCTGCAAACCGCCATCACGCAGAAACTGGCCGGCGCCAGCGTGACAGGCGAAGTGCGCGGCCTACCCGCTGGCGCGATCGGCATTGCGGCCGGGCTGGAATGGCGCGACGAGGATTCCAGCGCCGTGCCCGATCCGCTCACCCAGACAGGCCAGAATGCCGGCAATGCCTTGCCGCCCACCTATGGCAACTTCAGCGTGCGCGAAGCCTTTATCGAAACGCGTGTGCCCCTGCTCAAAGAGAAGCCGTGGGCGCGCGAACTGAGCTTCCTCGGCACGTTCCGCCATGGCGACTACTCCACCGTGGGCAGCACCAATAGCTGGAATGCGGGTCTGGAATGGCAGATCACGCCGGACTTCAAACTGCGCGGCACGCGCGCCCAGTCTACCCGCGCACCGAATATCAACGAGCTATACACGGCGCCCAGCCAGGACTTCCCCAACGGTCTGGTCGATCCCTGCGAAGGCATCAATATCAACAACACCAGCGCGCTGGGGCTGAACTGCCGCAATGCGCCGGGCGTGGCAGCGAACATGGCCGCGCACGGCGGCGTGTTCACACTGAATCAGGCCGACCAGCAAGGCATCAGCGGCTACAACAGCGGCAACCCCGATCTGAAGGCGGAAAAAGGTCGCTCCACCACCGTAGGGCTGGTGGTCACGCCACGCGGCATCCCCATGCTGCGCAAGTTCACTTTCACGGCCGACTACTTCCTCATCAAGATCGCTGATGCCATCGTCGCCACCGACCGCCAGTACGCACTCGACCAGTGCTACAACCACAACAACCCGGTGTTCTGCAGCTTCATCGTGCGCCGCCCTGCATCGGTTGGCAACCTCAGCGCCGGCTCCATCCAGTACAGCAATCTGAGCGTGACCAATAGCGGCGGGCTAGGCACGGAAGGCGTGGATGTCAGCGCCTCGTGGGCCGACAAGCTGGGCCCGGGCGACCTCAGCGCGCGACTGAGCTGGACCTGGTTGCGCCAGCTATGGCAGAAGGCTACGCCGGAGGCGCCGGAGAACTCCGACGTGGGTGAAGTCACGGCCAGCAATACCAATGCGCCGCGCAACCGCGCGGGCCTGAATCTGGCCTATAAATGGAAACAGCTAGGCGTCAACTGGGTCACCACCTACAACGGTCCCGTTTCGCTCGACGACCAGTTCCTCAAAAGCCTGAACATCGCACCCGGCACGGTGGGCGTAGGTTCGCGCACCTACCACGATGTCCAACTCACCTACGATCTGCGCAAAGCCGTGCAACTGTATCTGGGCATGGACAATATTTTCAACACCAAGGCGCCGCCCATCATCACGGGCCTGCCCGGCAACCAGCCCGGCACGGAAACCGATAGCTCGACCTACGACGCCATCGGCCGACGCTACTATCTGGGTCTGCGCGTCACGCTCTAGTTGCCGGCTACGCAGGGTGGCGGTGCACGACAACCATGCGTAAGGCATTCTGTCGCTTTGGGATGTCTCGTTTTGTCTCGTTCTGTCTCGTTTGAACTCGTCGGATCAACGCCGGTCTAACAGAGACAAGACGAGACAAAACGAGACAGGACGAGACATGGAAACGAGACAGCATACTTTTCCCGGCATTTTGCCTGCGGACGCCCTACGCGAGCTTAGGCACTTTCTCAGTTGCACAGACTCGCCGCTGCCCCTAGCCGATGCTATAGGCACGGCTATCACGGAATGGATAGCACGCCAGCCAGCAGCAGACCAGCCCCACTGCGGGTATCAGTGGAAGCAGCTCTTTCTACCTGCGGGAACTGAACTTCGTATGAGCCATAAGGGGCGCCACTATTATGCGCGGGTTCATGGCGATCAACTTATCTACAACCAGCATGCTGTCTCCCCACGCGCCATGGTGCTATCTATTGCTGGCGAAGGCCGTAATGCCTGGCGCGATTTGTGGCTACACCTGCCACAGGAAGGTAACTGGATCAATGCTGCCCGTCTGCGCAGGCTGCAAACAGGACAGGATCAGAACCAGCCCCGTGGCCCGGCCGCCGCACTCAGCGCAGCAGCGCAGGCCATGAATCAGGCATTAAAAGCTGCCGTCACCCTGATCGAGCACGTCGATTACCAATCCACTACAGTGCTGGAACGACGCCTGCCCAAAAACCGCCGCAGTGTCGACCTGCTCGAAGATATAGACTGAAGTGCCGTCCAGTCAGCACCGGCGAAAAAAAAAGGCAGACCTCGCGGTCTGCCCTGGCGTCAGTCATGCTGCGCACGCGGCGCAGCGCTGGCTGATTACTTGGCGTTCATCAGTGCCACGGTGGTGTCCAGCATACGGTTGGAGAAGCCCCACTCGTTGTCGTACCACGACGATACTTTGACCAGACGGCCCGACACTTTGGTCAGCGTAGCGTCGAAGTTCGACGATGCCGGGTTGTGGTTGAAGTCGATCGACACCAGCGGTTCGGTCTGGTAGGTCAGCACTTCTTTCAGCGCGCCTTCAGCAGCGGCTTTCATCAGCGCGTTAACTTCTTCCACGGTGGTGTCGCGCTTGGCGATGAAGGACAGGTCGACCAGCGATACGTTGATGGTCGGAACGCGGATCGCGAAGCCGTCCAGCTTGCCGTTCAGTTCGGGCAGCACCAGACCTACGGCAGCCGCAGCGCCGGTTTTGGTCGGGATCATGCTCTGGGTAGCCGAACGGGCGCGACGCAGGTCTTCGTGCATCACGTCGGACAGTACCTGATCGTTGGTGTAAGCGTGCACGGTGGTCATCAGACCGGTTTCCACGCCGATTGCATCGTTGAGTGGTTTGACCAGCGGTGCCAGGCAGTTGGTAGTGCACGAAGCGTTCGAGATCACGGTGTCGGAGGCTTTCAGCACGTGCTGGTTCACGCCGTACACGATGGTCGCGTCCACATCCTTGCCGCCTGGAGCCGAGATAATGACTTTCTTGGCGCCGCCTTTCAGGTGAGCCGAAGCTTTTTCCTTGGTGGTGAAGAAGCCGGTGCATTCCAGCACGACGTCCACGCCCAGATCGCCCCATGGAATTTCAGCAGGGTTACGCTGTGCGAAGACGCGGATTACGTCGCCGTTCACAATCATGTTGTCGCCGTCAACGGTCACGGTGCCTGGGAACTTGCCATGGGCGGTGTCGTAGCGGGTCAGGTGGGCATTCGACTTGGCGTCGCCCAGATCGTTAATTGCCACGATCTGGATGTCCTGTTTTTTGCCGCCTTCGTAGAAAGCGCGCAGCACATTGCGGCCGATGCGGCCGTAGCCGTTAATTGCAACTTTAATCGTCATACTATGCTCCTGAGTAGAAAAATAGGTGATGCAACTGCTAGAGGTTGAACCTTAACGCAATACTTATGCAATGACAGATTTGGCTTTGGCCACGACGTTTTCCACCGTGAAGCCGAAGTGCTTGAACAGCACGCCTGCCGGAGCCGATTCACCGAAGGTATCGATGCCGACTACAGCGCCTTCCAGACCAACGTACTTGTACCAGAAATCGGTCACGCCGGCTTCGATCGCCACGCGTGGCAGGCCTTTACCCAGTACGCCGGCCTTGTAAGCGGCATCCTGACGGTCAAATACATCGGTCGAAGGCATGGACACCACGCGGCTGGCGATGCCTTCAGCGGCCAGTGCTGCGGCGGCAGCAACAGCCAGTTCCACTTCCGAGCCGGTGGCGATCAGCACCACTTTGGCATCGGCCGCGTCGCTCAGTACGTAACCACCACGGGCGATATCGGCCACTTGCTGGCTGCTGCGCTCCTGGTATGGCAGGTTCTGACGCGAGAAGATCAGGGTCGATGGGCCGTTCTTACGCTTGACCGCTTCGCCCCATGCCACCATCGACTCGACGGTGTCGCATGGACGCCAGTTGTCCAGCTGAGGAATCAGACGCATCGACGAAATATGCTCGACCGACTGGTGGGTCGGACCGTCTTCGCCCAGACCGATGGAGTCGTGGGTGAACACGAACAGCGAACGCTGTTTCATCAGCGCAGCCATACGCAGCGCGTTGCGGCTGTAGTCGGAGAAGGTCAGGAAGGTGGCGCCGAATGGAATGTAGCCGCCATGCAGGGCCACGCCATTCATGATGGCAGCCATACCGAATTCGCGCACGCCGTAGTTGATGTGGTTGCCCGGCTTACCGGAACGCACAGCAACGCACTCTTTCCAGTTGGTCAGGTTGGAACCGGTCAGGTCGGCCGAACCGCCGAGGAATTCCGGCAGCACAGGGGCCAGTGCCTGAATTGCGTTCTGGCTGGCTTTACGGGTCGCGATGTTTTCTTTCTTCTCGATGCAGCTAGCGATACCGGCTGCCAGTGCGCCGTCGAAGGCGGCTGGCAGGTCGCCGGCCATACGGCGGCTCAGTTCAGCCGCTTCAGCCGGGAACTGGGCAGCGTACTTGTTGAACAGTTCGGTCCATGCCGCTTCGCGCGCAGCGCCGGCCGCCTTGGCATCCCATGCGCCGTACACGTCGGCAGGGATTTCGAACGGAGCAGCGCTCCAGCCGATGTATTCGCGGACAGCAGCCACTTCTTTGTCGCCCAGTGCAGCGCCGTGCACTTTGTCGCCGCCTTGCAGATTCGGCGAACCTTTGCCGATCACGGTCTTGCAGCAGATCAGGGTCGGCTTGTCGGCCGTCTTGGCGGCAGCGATGGCGGCCGATACGGCTGCCACATCGTGGCCGTCGACCGCGCGGATCACGTTCCAGCCATAGGCTTCGAAACGGGCCGGGGTATCGTCGGTGAACCAGCCTTCTACTTTACCGTCGATGGAAATGCCGTTGTCGTCGTACAGGGCGATCAGTTTTTTCAGGCCCAGCGTGCCGGCCAGCGCGCACACTTCGTGCGAAATACCTTCCATCAGGCAGCCATCGCCGAGGAAAGCGTAGGTGTAGTGGTCGACCACGTCGAAACCTGGCTTGTTGAATTCGCTAGCCAGCAGGTATTCGGCCAGTGCCATACCGACGGCGTTGGCGATACCCTGACCCAGCGGGCCGGTGGTGGTTTCCACGCCCGGGGTGATGTCCACTTCCGGGTGGCCCGGGGTTTTTGAATGCATCTGGCGGAAAGCCTTGATGTCATCCATGCTCACCGCGTAGCCGCTCAGGTGCAGCAGCGCGTAGTGCAGCATGGAGCCGTGGCCATTGGACAGCAGGAAGCGGTCGCGGTTGACCCATTTCGGGTTGGCCGGGTTGTGGCTGTAATGGCCACTCCACAGCGCTACCGCGATTTCGGCCATGCCCATAGGCATACCTGGGTGGCCGGAATTGGCCTTCTGGACGGCGTCCATTGCCAGCGCGCGAATCGCGTTAGCCATTTGAGTGGTTGGGAGCGTAGAAGTCATCGTCGATCTATCACGAAAGTATGGAAACTGGGGGCAAGGAATACGGCTACGGTACTACCTACTTGCTGAACCCATTATTTTACCAGACCGAGGCGGCCCCGATTTAAAATTGCATATCTACACATACTAACCATCCCCCCCACTACGTATTAACGGAACCCTGCATGCCACGCTTTTACCTGCCCCAGTCATTAGCCATCGGCCAGCTTGTCCAGCTGCCCGAAGCGGTCGCCCACCACATCAGCGTACTGCGGCTGGCACCGGGCACACTGATCACGCTGTTCAACGGCGAAGGCGGCGAATACAGCGCTGTCCTAGATCAAGTGGAAAAGCGCCGCGTCAGCGTGGAAATCAAGGCCCATACGGCGCGCGAAGCGGAACTGCCGTTCGGCATCACGCTGGCCCAGGCCCTGCCCGAAGCCAGCAAGATGGACTGGATCATCGAAAAAGCCATAGAGCTGGGCGTCACAGCCATCCAGCCACTGGCGGCCCAGCGCTGCGTGGTACGCCTGTCGGCCGAACGGGCCGAAAAGAAGCTGGCGCACTGGCAAGCCATCATCGCTTCCGCCGCGGAACAGTGCGGCCGCAACCATCTGGCCCGACTCGGCGAGCTGCAGGACTACAAACAGTGGATCACCCAGCAGGACATGCACCGCCGCATCATCCTGACGCCGCGCGCCGAGCAATCGCTGGCCGACTGGGCGCGCCACCAGAGCCCGCAGGCCGTGACGCTGGTGATCGGCCCTGAAGGCGGTCTCAGCGAAGCGGAAGAAGATCAGGCTATCCGCCATGGCGCGCTGCCGCTGGCCATGGGGCCGCGCATCTTGCGCACGGAAACGGCGGGCTTGGCCGCTGTGGCCGTATTGAGCGCCGCCTGGGGCGGCATGTAAGCCTGCCCGCTGCCGCCGTCGGCCAGCTTGCACTGGCGGCATCCGAGGCCGGCGGGCTCCTACACCGTAGCACCCGATCAAAGTGACGTATCGCCCCAACACTCGCGGGCGATAAGCTGCCTTCCTTGCCTTCAAAGCAAGTACAGCAGCTATAATTTTTCGTCCGGCCCCAGGCCGCCGAATCATTGGCTCACTTGATCATGATCACCTCCTCTACCGGCGCGAACGCGCCCAGCGATGCCGCCGTACTCGAAGCGGCCGCTATCCAGGCCAGCAAAGCAGGCAAGGACGACGAAGCCGTCCGGCTCTGGAATTTGCTGCTGGAACTGCAACCACAACACACACTGGCCCTGACCACGCTGGGCAAGCGCGCTTTCCGTCTGGGCGACCATGCGGCTGCGCGGCGCGCGTTCGAACGGCTGGTGCGCAGCGAACAGGATAATCCCCAGCACTGGGTCAATCTGGCCATGGCCTGCCAGGGCCAGCGCGATGAAAAAGCCGAGGAGCTGGCCATCCACAATGCGCTGGTGGCCGATCCGCACGATATGGTGGCCCTGCTGCTGCGTGCCAATCTGCTGGAACGTCAGGGCAAGACCCACAAGTCTGCCACCGCCTATGGCGCCGTAGCACAGGTCGCACCGCCGCTCGAGCGGCTCGATCCGAATATGCGCGGCGCGGTCGAACATGCGCACCGCTACATCGAGCGCTACCAGACCGACTACGGCAACTTCCTCGACGAGTTCATGGAAGCCAAATACCGTGAATACGCCGGCGAGAACATCCAGCGCTTCCGCGACTCCATCGATCTGATGGTGGGCCGCAAGCGGCGCTACGATTCGCATTCCATGATGTACCACTATCCGGGGCTGGTGCCGGTGGAGTTCTTCCCGCGCGAGCAATTCCCGTGGCTCGATGCGATCGAAGCAGGCACCGACATCATCCGCGACGAATTCCTGCAAGTACTGCAGGCCGAGCAAGGCTTCCAGCCCTATCTGACCTATCCGGACGACGTGCCGCACAACCAGTTTGCCGAGCTGAATAATTCGCCGCGCTGGAGCGCCTTCCACCTGATCAAGGATGGCCGCCCTATCGCCGGCAATGTGGAGAAGTGTCCTAAGACCATGGAATTGCTGCGCGGCGCGCCCCAGCCCGAGCAGCCCGGCCGCACGCCCACCGCCATGTTCTCGCTGCTCAAGCCGCGCACCCGCATACCGGCCCATGTGGGCGTATCGAATGCGCGCCTGCTGACCCACGTGCCGCTGATCATTCCGCCCGATTGCGGCTTCCGTGTCGGCAATACCACGCGCGAATGGGTACCGGGCCAAGCCTGGGTGTTTGACGATACCATCGAGCACGAAGCCTGGAACAATAGCGACAAGCTGCGCGTCATCATGATCTTCGACATCTGGCACCCCCAGTTGTCGCTAGCCGAACGCAGCCTGATCACCGAACTCACCAATGCGATCTACGCTTTCAACAGCGATTCCGCCAGCTACGAAACCTGACACTATGACTGCATCGCATCAAGACGCCACTGCCGCGCGTGACCACTATCTGCAACTGACCAGCAACGGCCAGGGCGGCCCGCAAGCCTGGTTCGGCCTGGCCCAGGCCCAGCATGCGCTGGGTGAAATCAAGGCGGCACTGGCCGCGCTGGAACAGGCCGTCAGCGCCGCGCCCGACAATCTGCAACTGCTGCTGTACAAGGGCGACCTGCTGGCCGCTGACGGCAATGCCCCGGCTGCGGCCGCCTTTTACCGCACCGCGCTGGACGCAGCCCCGCCCGACCAGGAACTGCCAGCCCAGTTGCGCGCCCATGTGCAGAAAGCCCGCCACGCGTGTGCTGAATACATGGAAAAGTTCGAGCAGAAACTGCAGAACAATCTGGCCCAGGCCGGCTATACCCATGGGCGCGAACACGCACGCTTCCGCCAGTCGCTGGACCTGCTGCTGGGCCGCAAACAACTGTATCTGCAGCAGCCGCGCCTGTACTACTTCCCCGGCCTGCCACAGATTCAATACTTCGAGCGCGAGGCCTTCCCGTGGCTGGATCAGGTGGAAGCGGCCACGCCCGCCATCCGCGCCGAACTCGAACAGATCCTCAAGGATCAGGATGCGTTCGAACCCTATCTGAAGCCCGATCCCACCCTGCCCGCACGCGAACGGGGCGGCCTGCATAACAACCGCGACTGGAGCGCTTTCTACCTCTACCGCAACGGCGAAATCGTCGCCGAGAATGCGGCGCGCTGCCCGGCCACCATGGCTGCCATGGCCCACGTGCCGATGCCGCAGATCGCAGGCCGCGCACCGACCGTGCTGTTTTCGCTGATGCGCCCGGGCGCCCACATCACGCCGCACACGGGCATCCTGAACACCCGCTTGATCTGCCACCTGCCACTGATCGTGCCGCAGGGCTGCAGCCTGCGCGTGGGCAATGAAACGCGCCACTGGGAAGAAGGCAAGGCCTGGGTGTTCGATGACAGCATAGAACACGAAGCCTGGAACCGCAGCAACGAGACGCGCGTCATCCTGCTGTTCGAAACCTGGCGTCCCGAACTGAGCGAGAGCGAACGCACGCTGGTCAGCACCATGCTGGGCAGCATAGAAGACGGCAACGACTGGGAAACCTAGGCCGCCGTACAGCCCCCGCACAAGACAAACGCCCGCTGGCAGACTCGCCAGCGGGCGTTTTTTTTCGCCAGCGCATGCACTGGCACGGGACGAAAAAAAACGGCGGGTCTTGCGACCCGCCGTTTTAGCAATGACTCAAGCGATTAGAACTTGGCAGTCATGTTCAGGAACAGCTTACGGCCCATCGAGTCGTACATGGATGGGAAGGTATTGCCGTTACCCGAGCCGGTACCGTACTTCGAGGTGATTGGAGGATCACGGTCGAACAGGTTGTTGATACCGCCCGACAGGGTGATCTTCTTGGTCACATTGTACGAAGCAGCCAGGTCGATGTAGTTAGCCGAAGCGAAGTGCTTCTCTACATCCAGCGCGGTGCCATGCAGCAGCGGGTTCGAGCTGGTGGTCTCGATGTCCACGCCCTGGAAGTAACGCCAGGTCAGAGCCAGGTCGGTAGCCCATGGAGTATTCCAGTTCACACGGGCTTTATGACGCCATTTCGGACGTGGCTGGCCGCACTTGCCGGCGCCGTTGTACAGGCCTACGCAGTCGTAGGAACCGTCACCTGGCAGTTCTTCCACTTCGAAGGTCTTCAGCAGGGTG
This sequence comes from Pseudoduganella danionis, assembly GCF_009720775.1. Classification (GTDB taxonomy): domain Bacteria; phylum Pseudomonadota; class Gammaproteobacteria; order Burkholderiales; family Burkholderiaceae_D; genus Rugamonas; species Rugamonas danionis. The sequence goes on along the minus strand of NZ_WNKW01000002.1, from coordinate 359,503 downwards.
CCGGTTACCGAGAAGCCCAGGCTACCGTATGCGCCGATCTTCTGGCCATAGCTGGCTGCCAGGTCGATACCCGAGGTTTTGAGCGAGCCGATGTTGGTGTTGGTGCCAACGATCGAAGCTTGTGGCAGCAGCCACAGGGTGCCCAGACGGTCACGGGTGATCTTCGAGCAGAACACTGGGTTGCCGGTGTTCAAGCACTTGTCCAGAGTGGTGGTAGGCTGAACGTTCGAGATCGTATCGTTAACCTTGATGTCGAAGTAGTCGACGGTCACGGTCAGGTTACGGATCGGGGTCAGCACCAGACCAATGGTGTTCGACTTCGAGGTCTCTGGGTTCAGTTTAGGGTTACCACCGGCCAGGTAGTTGTACTGACCTGCTGGCGAATCCTGAATGTTGCCGTACTGAGCAGCGGTTACGCCGGTGTTGGCGCACTGTGCCAGGGTGGCGGTAGGCTTGGCGCCTGCACATGGATCAGCGTCGTTGTCGTACAGGTTGTTACCTGCTGGCGAGAACAGTTCGTTGATGTTAGGTGCGCGCACAGCTTTCTGGTGCGAAGCACGTACCTTCAGCATCGAAACTGGCTGCCAGTCCATACCCAGACCGTAGGTGTTTGCTTTCACGCCGGTGTCGATGTCGGTGTGACGATACGACAGGTTGGCGCCCAGCGATTCAGCGAACGGTTTGTTTTCCAGCAGTGGCAGACGAACTTCACCGAAGATGTCTTTCACGACATAGCGGCCCGACACTGGTTTCACAGGACCACCGGAACCATCCAGGTCGAAGTTCTGCGAAGGACCGTCAGGATTCAGGGTCAGCGCTTCCACGCGACGCTCGAAGCCGAACGACACGCCTACGCCGTTGCTGTTGCCTGGAATCTTGATGCCGTATTCGCCCAGATCTGCAGCGACGTTACCGCCCTGGATCTGCTGTTCGGTCTGACCGAACGATTGGCCAGGAATCTGGATGTAAGCCAGTTGTTCTGGGGTGATCTTGCCCAGTTGCCATGGGTTGTAAGGTACGCAAGCCAGGTCGGTGCCGTTCACGAACGATGCGCACTGTGCTACGCCGTTGACGTTGACCACGTCCAGCGCTTTAGCGCCGCGCTCTTTCGAGAAGTAGTTATTCGAGCTACCCGAGTAACGTACTTTCGAGGTTTGTGCGAACAGGTCGTAGTTCCAGTTACCGATATCGCCCTTCACGCCCATCAGCATGCGGTACGAGGTATTGGTGAACAGTGCATCACGGCCACCGCCTTCGACGTTACGACGCTGGATAACTACGTCGGTGGTGTCGGTTGGCGAGTTCAGGCTCATGGCGGCCTTCATTGCTGGGGTCAGCAGTGGGTTGTCGCCTTTGATGGTGTAAACGTTACCGAAGATACCGCCTGGAGCGATCTGTGCATCGGTGCGGTCATCGTGGAAGGCGAAGTCTGCGTAGACTTTCAGCTTCTCGTTGACGTCGTAGCGGGCCGAAGCAGCTACGCCATAACGTTCGTCAGGACGCTGCAGGTGGTTGATCGGGCCGAAGTTGTACTGGTCCAGCGCGTTGTTGAACAGGCGTGGGGTACCGTTAGCATCGGTGGTGTAGACCTTGCCGGTTTTGGTGTTGGTGAAACGGCCGGTGGCGTTGGTGCCCGAACCGCCGCAAGCGAAGCCTGCAGCCGAAGCCGACAGCGAGCAAGCGGTGAAGTCACGTTCGGATTGCAGCAGCGCGTCGTCTTGTTTGTAGCTGAAGAACAGGGTGGCGTTACCTTTGCCGTCGCCGAAGTTACCACCGATCAGCAGGGAAGCGTCTTTCGAACGGCCATCCAGACCTTTGTTGCCTGGAACAGCGAACTGGGCTGGGTTGGTGGCAGCACGGCCAGCAACCAAGCTCGAAACGCCTGCGGTACCTTGTTGTTTATGGTTGTAGCCCGAACCGTTCAGTTCGATCTGAACGCCTTCGAAGCGGTCGTTCATGATGAAGTTGACCACACCGGCCACAGCGTCAGCACCGTACACGGCGCCTGCGCCACCGGTCAGCACTTCGATACGCTTGATCAGCGGGGTTGGGATTTGGTTCAAGTCGGCAGCCGACGAACCCGGCGAGCCAGCTGGCAGACGGTGGCCGTTAACCAGTACCAGGGTACGGTTCGAGCCCAGACCACGCAGGTCGACAGTCGCGGTACCGGTCGAGCCGTTGACCACGTTACCGGTTTGCGCTGCGAAGGCCTGTGGCAGGTTGTTCAGCAGGCTTTCGACGTTACGCACGCCGTCGGTTTTGATGTCTTTCGCGCCCAGTACAACGATCGGGCTGGTGCCGTCGGTGTTCAGGGTCGGGATGCGCGAACCGGTTACTTCCACCTTTTGCAGAGGCGCGTCAGCTTGCTGCGCGGTGGCAACTTGCATACCCAGCGCCATACCGCCGATGAACATCACGCGGATCGAGCGAGACAATACTGTTTCCTTGATCATATTATTCAATTCCCTTGGTGTGTTTAGTAGACGTTTCACCGCATCTTTTGGATAACAGATAAAACGACCCATTTCTTGATTTAAACTCCGCCGTTTCTGAACAACCTGGATAAAACCATTCAAAATCCGACTTACTACGCTTGCTCTTTCACTGGTAAAAATCCGGCCTACTTCTCAGTTCCTGAAATCTAGTCGAATTTTTCCGCTATTCATAAAAACATAGCAACTCAAACGTTGTCAATGCGCGTAAGCGGCCTGTTCCGGCAGCGCGGGGAGCTAGCGTCGCACCGCATGCAATATGTATTGCAATGCAACATACAGCGCGAAGAAGTTTGAACGCACGGCAAAAAAAATGCCTGACGCCATCACTCTGCTGTCTCGTCCTCACAACAGAAACGCGCCCAGCCCACCGGCCAACGCTAGCGAGATCAGCTTTGCTTTGATTTCCCTGAACTTTTTAACAATTTAACGCTGCCAAAACGCAACAAATCCGCCCATCTTGGCCACTCTGACGCAGAAGCAGACTGCACCGGGGAATTACAGTGAAATATGCGTTCGTCAAGCAGAAACCAGCGAAAATCAAGGGAAAACCATGAAACATCAAAACAAAGATTGTACAAAGCGCAGGATGTGGTTGCATTATGGATAAGTATTTTCCACCTGAAAAATTCCATACGGAAATAGTTTCCTACACTCTAGACCTAACCTATGCGCGAAAAAGGAATTTGCGCAAAGTCGCCTTTTAACAACATAGTCTGAACTTGCCTAATGAAAAAAAGTATATTTATGGCAACTAAATTTACAAGCTACCAGCTTCCTGCCAGCCTGCTCGAGGCATGCCGCATGCACTCTTTTCTATCTATTCAGAACCCGCTCAACCTTCCATATATTCATTCGCTTAAATCTTATTTATTATCGTTCGCGCAATATATTTAAAATAGCCAGATTGCGCCCTTATTAAATTGATGCGCCGCCGTTTTTATTAACGCCAGTTCTGATAATAAAATCGGGCAGGTATTTTTCTATCGCCCGCCTGTTTATCTGACACCGATATATCCCGGCATCAGCAGTTTCTGGCTGGCGCACAGCCGCTGCCCGCCACTGCTGCGTTGGCATGCTTATCGCGGTAAAATACCGGCTTTTACGGGACGTAATGGCTGAGCCAGTCAACGCCCCGCTCCACCTGGCGCCTAAACAGTGCCCCTACAGGAAGCCCCCATGCTGCGCATAAACGAACTCAAACTGCCCCTCCATCACGCCGAAGCGGAACTGCCTGCGGCCATCCTCCAGCGTCTGGACATTCCAGCAGAAGACTTGCTCGGCTTCACGGTCTACAAGCGCAGCTACGATGCCCGCAAAAAATCCGCCATCGTGCTGATCTATGCGCTCAATGTGGAACTGCGCGATGAGGCTGCCGTGCTCAAGCGCATGCACCACGACCATCACGTGATGCCGGCACCGGATACCGGTTATAAATTCGTCGCCACGCCCGAGCAACTGGCCGCTGCCCATGCCGGCCAGCCGCGCCCGGTAGTAATAGGCACCGGCCCTTGCGGCCTGTTCGCCGCACTAATACTGGCGCAGATGGGCTTGCGCCCGATTATTCTGGAGCGCGGCAAGCAAGTGCGTGACCGTACGGTCGACACCTTCGGCTTCTGGCGCAAGCGCAAACTCAATCCCGAATCGAACGTGCAGTTCGGCGAAGGCGGCGCCGGTACTTTCTCGGACGGCAAACTGTATAGCCAGATCAAGGACCCCAAGCACTATGGCCGCAAAGTGCTGACCGAGTTCGTGCAGGCGGGCGCCCCCGAAGAAATCATCTACGTGAGCAAACCCCACATCGGCACCTTCCGTCTGGTCAAGATGGTGGAACAGATGCGCGCGAATATCGAAGCCATGGGCGGCGAATACCACTTCGAGAGCAAGGTAGTCGATCTGGAGATCGAACAGCAGGCCGACGGCGGCCAGATTCGCGGCGTGGTACTCGAAAACGGCCAGCGCATCGCCACCAACCATCTGGTGCTGGCCGTGGGCCACAGCGCGCGCGACACCTTCGAAATGCTGTACAACCGTGGTGTGTACGTCGAAGCCAAACCGTTCTCGATCGGCTTCCGTGTCGAGCACCCGCAATCGCTGATCGACCAGTGCCGCTTCGGCCCCAACGCCGGCCACCCGATACTGGGTGCGGCCGATTACAAGCTGGTACACCATGCCAGCAATGGCCGCGCCGTGTACAGCTTCTGCATGTGCCCGGGCGGCACGGTGGTCGCCGCCGCCTCGGAACCGGGCCGCGTGGTCACCAACGGCATGAGCCAGTACTCGCGCAACGAGCGCAATGCGAATAGCGCCATCGTGGTCAGCATTTCGCCGGAAGTCGATTATCCGGGCCACCCGCTGGCCGGCATTGCCTTCCAGCGAGAACTGGAAGCCAAAGCCTTCCAGCTGGGCGGCGCCAATTACAATGCGCCGGGCCAGCTAATGGGCGACTTCGTGGCAGGCCGTCCATCCACCGCTTTCGGTTCCGTGGTGCCATCCTTCAAACCGGGCGTGCATCTGACCGATCTGGCCGAGATACTGCCGGAGTTTGCCGTCACCGCGCTGCGCGAAGCCTTCCCCGCTTTCGATAAGCAGATCAAGGGCTACTTCAAACAGGATGCGGTGCTGACGGGGTTGGAAACGCGTACTTCGTCGCCGGTGCGCATCAAGCGCCGCGACGATACGCTGCAAAGCCTGAACACGCGCGGCCTGTTTCCGGCCGGCGAAGGTGCCGGCTATGCAGGCGGGATACTGTCAGCCGGCGTGGACGGCATCAAGGTGGCGGAAGCCGTGGCCCAGTCGATCTTGGCCGGCGCCGCCAAGTAAGCGCCCTATCATCGCCAGCGCCGCGCTACAACCAGCCGGCGCGGCGGAAGCGCCGGTACAGATACAGGCACACGCCCACCATCACGGTGAGCGCCATCGGATAGCCATACTGCCATTCCAGCTCGGGCATGACTTTGAAATTCATGCCCCACACGCCGGCAAACGCGGTGCAGATGGCGAAAATGGCAGCCCATGCGGCCAGGCGCTTGTTCACTTCGTTTTCCTCGATGGCCACCATGGACAGGTTGACCTGTATTGCCGTGGCGATGGTGTCGCGGATATTGTCCAGCGCTGCGCTAATGCGGTGCAGATGGTCGTGCACATCGCGGAAGTATTCGCCCGTGTCGCGGCACAGGGCCGGCACACGCCCGCCGTGTAGCCGCCCGACTGCTTCCATCAGCGGCGCCACGGCATGGCGTACTTCCGTCACCTTGCGCTTGAGCGCATACAGGTGCTGGATGTTGTCGCGCTGTTTGCCCTTGGAGAAGATCAGCTCTTCTATCTGCTCCAGTTCCGATTCCAGCATGTCCAGCACGGGGAAATAGCGGTCCACCACCGCATCCATCAAGGCATACAGCACGAAGGCCGGGCCTTGCCGCAGCATGTGCGGTTCGCGTTCGGCGCGGGCCCGCACACCGAGAAAATTCTGCAGGCTGTGGCTATCGCGCGAGGACAGCACGTAGTTATCCCCGACGAAGATATCGACTTCGCCCACCACCACTTCGCCATCGCGGCAATCGATGGTCTTCACCACCACGAACAGCGAGTCACCGTATTCCTCGATCTTGGGCCGCTGGTGGCCGCGCCGCGCATCCTCGACGGCCAGCTCGTGCAGGCCAAACTCCTCCTGCATCACCTGCAGTTCTTCCGGCTGGGCGTCGCGCAGCGCCACCCAGACGAAGGTTTCCGGCTGGCGCACATACTCGCTGATGTCTTCCACCGGAATGTCGGCCAGCTTCTGGCCATCCTGATACGCCACACAATTGATCAACATACTGTATCCAAAAAAAATAAGCTCCTGGCTTTGCAGCCAAGAGCTTACCTGAAAGCGGCCAGCGCGGGCGTTAGTGCCTAGTCATCCTTGGCGCCGTCGATGCCGAGTTCCGCGATCTTGCGGGTAATGGTATTACGGCCTATACCCAGCCGCACTGCCGCATCGTTCTTGCGCCCGTGCGTATGCTTGAGCGCCGTACGGATCAGCGAGGATTCAAACTGGCGGCCCAGCACAGCCATGACTTCCTGCTGGCCCGCGCTCAGCATGCTGGCAGCCTGCGCTTCCAGCAGGGCCAGCCACGCATCGGGTCCGCTGGCCGGTGCGGCTTCACTCGCCGGCAGCACATGCACGGTGCCATGCGAAGCGGGCATGCTGTAAGGTTCGCTGCTGGCCGTGCTGGCGACAGCCAGCGCAGCATTACCACCCTGCTGCTCCTGCGTGAGCTCCAGCGGCAGATCCTTGATCTCCACGGTCTGCCCCGGCGCCATCACGGTAATCCAGTTGCACAGGTTTTCGAGCTGGCGCACGTTACCGGGCAGGTCCAGCCCGCACAGGAACTGCAGCGTAGCGTCGCTCATGCGCTTGGCTTCCACGCCCAATTGTTTGGCACTCTGCACCAGGAAGTGGCGCACCAGAATGGGGATATCCTCACGCCGCTCCCTCAAACTGGGCAGACGCAGACGGATCACGTTCAGACGGTGGTACAAGTCTTCACGGAACAGGCCTTCGCGCACACGCTGCTCGAGATTCTGGTGCGTCGCCGTAATCACGCGCACATTGGCTTTCAGCGGCTGGTGACCGCCGACGCGGTAGAAGTGGCCGTCCGATAGCACCCGCAGCAAACGTGTCTGCAGGTCGAATGGCATATCGCCGATTTCGTCGAGGAACAGGGTGCCGCCTTCGGCCTGTTCGAACCGGCCGCGCCGCGAAGTCTGGGCGCCCGTGAAGGCGCCGCGCTCGTGGCCGAACAGTTCCGATTCCAGCAGGTCTTTCGGGATCGCCGCGGTATTGAGCGCGATGAAAGGCTGGGTGGCACGGGGGCTGTGCTTGTGCAGCGCACGCGCCACCAGCTCCTTGCCGGAACCGGATTCGCCCGTAATCAGCACCGTCACATTCGATTGCGACAGCCGGCCGATGGCACGGAAAACTTCCTGCATGGCCGGTGCCTGCCCCAGTATTTCAGGGGTTTCGGCCGGACCCGATTCGACGCTGGTCTCGCGCAGGCTCTCGTCCAGCGCACGCCGGATCAGCTCTACCGCCTTGTCGATGTCGAACGGTTTGGCCAGATATTCAAAGGCCCCGCCCTGGAAGGCTGCCACGGCGGAATCCAGATCCGAGAAGGCCGTGATGATAATCACCGGCAGGCCGGGGTAGCGGGCTTTGACCCGCTGCAGCAGATCGAGCCCGGAGTCGCCCGGCATGCGGATGTCGGACACCAGTACCTGCGGTGTTTCAAATTCCAGCGCGGCGATCGCATCGCGGGCATTGGCAAAACTCTTGGTCGCCAGATTTTCCCGTGCGAGTGCTTTTTCCAGTACCCAGCGGATCGATTCGTCGTCGTCTACTATCCAGATTGGCTTCATGTGTGTTGTGTGTTCCCGCATTGGATCTTCTATCAAGGACGCGGTCTTCGCTTCCGCCCGCACTCGCTTATGGCAATGGCAGCAGGATGCGGAAGTCCGTACATCCAGGCCGGCTATCGCACTCGATCACGCCCATGTGCTGCTGCACGAAGGTCTGTGCCAGAGTCAGCCCCAGACCGCTCCCGCCTTCTCTGCCCGACACCAGCGGGTAGAAAATCCGGTCGCGGATCTGCGGCGCGATGCCCGGTCCGTTATCAATGATATGCAAGTCTAATGCCAGCCCGTAGCGGACCTTTGCCAGCGTTACCTGACGCGCTACCCGCGTCTTGAAAATGATCTCTGCATCACCGGCTTCGATGCGTGCCGCCAGTGCCTGCGCGGCGTTGTGCGCGATGTTGAGCACCGTCTGGATTAACTGCTCTTTATCGCCGCGGAATTCGGGGATCGATGCATCGTAATCGCGCCGTATGGTCAGGCCGCTGGGGAACTCGGCCAGCATCAGGCTGCGCACGCGCTCCAGCACTTCGTGGATATTCACATCGCCGACGATGTGCGGACGGCGGTGCGGCGCCAGCAGGCGGTCCACCAGCGTCTGCAGGCGGTCCGCTTCCTTGATGATGACTTGGGTGTATTCGCGCAGCTCGCCCGCATTCAGTGCCGGCAGCTCCATCTCCAGCAACTGCGCCGCGCCGCGTATGCCGCCGAGCGGATTCTTGATCTCGTGCGCCAGATTGCGTATCAGTTCCTTGTTGACCTGGCTCTGGTCGAGGATGCGTTCCTCGCGATCGAGCTTCAGATGCTGCAGATGCTCGCGCAGTTCTATCAGCAAATGGCCAGACGGCTCATCGAGCGCCGTGACGATGCTGTGCACATGCAGCGCTTCGCGCCCGGCCCGTTCCAGCATCAGATCCTGCCGCATGTCGGCGTAGCGGTGCTCGCGCGCCTGGGCGCAGATGTTATCGAGTTCGGCAGGATTGAGGAACTGTGCGCTCAGGGTCTGGCGCGACAGCGCCTTGAGCGAGCTTTCCAGCAGGTTTTCGGCCGCCGCATTGGCGTACACGATGCGGCCATCGGCATCGAGCAGCAGCACGGCCGAAGCCAGCAACTCCAGCCCCGCCAGCGCGGCCGGACGCTGGCCGCCGGCTGCCGATACCTGATTCAGACTATTCGCTAAACTGCTCATCGGATATTCGCGATCTCACGTTTTAAAGCGTCAATATTTTTTTCCGTGCGGCTGATGCTATCCCGCATGCCAGCCACCCGTTCCAGATACTTGGCGTAGTTGCGTTCATCGCCCTGGCGTTCCGGCTCGCCGTTATTGAAAGCCTTACGCTGCTCGGCCAGCTTCTGCTGTTCGGCGCGCAGCTCTTCTTCCAGTATGCCGCGCCGGTCGGCATCACGCGCGCGCTGCTGGGCTGCATCGACACGCGGGAATTCACCGGGCACCAGCGCTGGCGGCGCACCGATTCGTCCCGCCGGTGCCGCCGGTGCAGCATGCTTGGGCGGGGCTGCCACGACGACGCCGGGCAGCTCCATCGCCTTGCACTGCTTGCCCCGATTCACGTCGGTATATTCCACACTGCCCGTGGGCGAAGTGCATTTGTAAATCTGCCCGTGCGCAGCGCCACTGCCCGCCAGTATCAGCAGGCCGGCCAGCGTGCGACAGAACGCGTGTTTCATCATCAGTCTTCCGTGTCTCACCATGGAGCCCGACTATACAACATCCAAATAAAAACGCGGGGAAAGCGCTGCTCGCCCCGCGTTTTGTTCTGCATGACAGGCACCGGCTAGCCGGTGCACCGCGATTACAGCGAGTAGTACATATCGAATTCAGCTGGGTGCGTGGTCATACGCATACGCTGAACGTCCTGCATTTTCAGTTCGATGTAGGCATCGATCATGGAATCGCTGAACACGCCGCCACGGGTCAGGAACTCGCGGTCTTTGTTCAGGTTGTCCAGTGCTTCTTCCAGCGACGAGCACACGGTTGGGATCAGTGCGTCTTCTTCTGGTGGCAGGTGGTACAGATCTTTCGATGCTGCTTCGCCCGGATGGATCTTGTTGGCGATACCGTCCAGACCAGCCATCAGCAGTGCTGCGAAGCACAGGTAGACGTTGGCCAGTGGGTCTGGGAAGCGGGTTTCGATACGGCGGCCTTTAGGATTGGCCACGTGTGGAATACGGATCGAAGCCGAACGGTTTTTCGCCGAGTAAGCCAGTTTCACTGGTGCTTCGAAGCCTGGCACCAGACGTTTGTACGAGTTGGTACCTGGGTTGGTGATCGCGTTCAGTGCTTTAGCGTGCTTGATGATACCGCCGATGTAGTACAGCGCGGTGTCCGACAGACCGGCATAGCCGTCGCCAGCGAACAGGTTGACGCCGTCTTTCCAGATCGACTGGTGCACGTGCATGCCCGAACCGTTGTCGCCAACGATAGGTTTCGGCATGAAGGTGGCGGTTTTGCCGTAGCTGTGGGCCACGTTCCAGACCACGTATTTCAGGTTCTGGGTCCAGTCAGCACGCTCAACCAGGGTCGAGAACTTGGTGCCGATTTCGTTCTGGCCAGCGCCAGCCACTTCGTGGTGGTGTACTTCGACCGGAATGCCCAGCGATTCGAGGATCAGGCACATTTCCGAACGCATGTCCTGGAAGCTGTCGACTGGTGGCACTGGGAAGTAGCCGCCTTTGACGGTAGGACGGTGGCCGCTGTTGCCGCCTTCGATTTCCTTGTCGGTGCTCCACGATGCTTCGTCCGAATCCACTTTAACGAAGCAGCCGGACATGTCGATCTTCCAGCGTACGCTGTCGAAGATGAAGAATTCTGGTTCTGGGCCGAAGTAGGCGGTGTCGCCCATGCCCGACGATTTCAGGTAGGCTTCAGCGCGTTTGGCGATGGAGCGTGGGTCACGGTCATAGCCCTTGCCGTCAGCAGGTTCGATCACGTCGCACTGCATGAACAGGGTGGTTTCTTCCATGAACGGGTCGATGCGGGCGGTTGCTGGGTCTGGCATCAGGATCATGTCCGATGCTTCAATACCTTTCCAGCCGGCGATCGAGGAGCCGTCAAACGCGTGGCCCGATTCGAATTTGTCGATATCGAAGTGCGACACTGGCACGGTCACGTGCTGTTCTTTACCACGGGTATCAGCGAAACGGAAATCAACGAATTTGACTTCGTTTTCCTGGACCATTTTCAGTACTTCTGCGGCTGTCATTGCCATGCGTATCTCCTAAAGGAATGTGGGGCTCGTGCGTCATTGGTAAGCAGTATTCGTGCCAGCTCCAAACATTTTGGTGCATGTTTCAAGTCGCAGGCATCGTGCAGGTAAATTCTTTTAAAAACTCACCAGCACGGAACCACGCCCTGATTTGAGGCACATCAATACCGCACCAAATAAGTGCAAATCCGATTTTTCGCACCGATTTTGTGCATTTTCCGAAAAACCACCAAAAATGCACAGCCTTGGTGCAGCCTTGCGTGTAGCGGGTGCAGGCAGCCTATAATAAACGCAAACCCACTACTGGAACACGTCATGAGCAAAATTGAAGAGATCCTCGCCCTGGCCCGTAGCCGTAGCAAGGACTGGCCGTACGCGGGCGCTGTCACGCCGCAGGAAGCATTTGATCTAGTCAGTGCCGAACCGGCCATCAAGCTGGTCGATGTGCGCACTCATGCCGAGCGCGACTGGGTAGGCAAGGTGGCCATCCCCGACGCGCAGTACAGCAATGTGCAATGGATGCTGTATCCGGGCGGTCTGGCCAATCCCGATTTCATCGAGCAGCTCAATACGGTGGCCCGCAAGGATCAGATCCTGCTGTTCCTGTGCCGCTCCGGCGTGCGCTCGCGCGCCGCTGCCAAATCGGCCACCGAACATGGCTACCAGCACTGCTACGATATTCTGGAAGGCTTTGAAGGCGACAAGGATGAAGTAGGCCACCGCCGCAACATCAACGGCTGGTGCAAGGATGGCCTGCCCTGGATAGGCGCTTAAGTTGCACTGACGGCTGCACTGACGGCCGGCGCTGCCTCGGCCGCCGCCGCGCCACCGCCCGCCTCACCCAGCAGGAATTCGATACGCTTGCGCACGAACTGTATATGGCTGCGCAAGCCGTACAAACCATCGGCAAACGAGAGCGGAATCGATACCTGATTCACCAGTTCCTCGATCTCGTTCAGGCGCTGTAACTGCGCCGCATACACTTGCAGCCGGTCTTCCGGCGTCGCCGCTTCCACCGCCTGCTCAACCGCGCGCAACTGGCCATACCAGCGATACACGCGCGAACGGATGCGCCACACATACAGCGGCGGCACCACTTTCGACAGCGGCAGCAGCAAGGCGCCCAGCGCCACCACCACGACCCACATGCGGTCGAGGAAATTGGCCAGCCAGAAGGTCATATAGCGCTGCAGCAGCGGCGGGCCGCTCTTGTAGAATTTGGCCGCTTCCGGATGCACGGGTATCTCCGAGTATTTCGCCGACGGGAACTGGCCCTGCTGGGCAAACCAGCCGGAACCGCCGTGAATATTGGCCGCTGCCTGCACGAACAGATCGACCAGTGCCGGGTGCAGATTTTCGCGCGCCACCAGCGTGGCCGTGGGTGCGATCAGATCGAAATTACTGGCCGGCAGATCGCGCCCCAGATCGACGATCCCACGTGGCAGCATCACATGGGTCAGGAAAGGCAGCTTGCGGCCATAGGCTTCGGCCTGATGGAAGTTGAACAGCTTGATGCCGGGCGTCTGCAGCAGCATCTGGATCAGCGGCGCTTCCGGCGCCGAAGTGAATACCAGCCCGTCGATACGGCCGGCCAGCAGTTCTACCGTGGCCGGTGTATTGGCCAGCGAATAGCGCCGCACCTGCTGCTTCTCGATGCCGTTCAGTTCCAGCACCTGACGGAACAGCCGTGGCGCGCCTGCCCCTTCCGGCCCGAAGTTGATCTTCAGGCCTTTTAACTGGCTCAGACGGGTAATCGGAGGATGATCCTTGCGCTCGCGCAGGAACAGCCACAGCGGCTCAACGAACAGGCTGCCCAGCGAACTCAGTCCCTCCTGCTCGGCCACTTCCTCGTTGGTGGTACCGCTCTGCATGAAAGCGATATCGGCCTGCCCTTCCTTCAGTAGGCGCAGATTCTCGCCCGAGCCGGCCGAAGGCACCAGCGTGACCTTGACGCCATGCGCCGCCAGCGCCGCCGCGTATTTTTTGCCGAATTCTGCGTAGGCGCTATTGTCCTGCCCCGTCGCCAGCCGCACCGTGCGCGGTGGTGCCGGATCGACCAGCCAGTAAGCCAGCAGACACACGCCCACGATCAGTACAATGGTCGGTGCCGCTGCCACCAGCAGGTCACGCAGGGAAAAACGGGAAAAGCGCAGAATTTTTTTCATCAGAGATTACACAGTTAAACCGGTCAGGCTAGCCACCGCAGGCGCGCAGCGCAGAAGCTTGCGCCACTTTGCCCGTGGTCGCTGCAACCGGCAGCACGGCAGCGGTCGGCGCAGCGCCAGCAGGAACAGCAGGAGCAGCGGCGCCACCTGCGGCGGCCTTGTTCAGATTGACCGGTGCCGCCAGCGGCGCCTTGCCTGCTGCAGCAGGATCGATCAGCGGCATCAGCGTCGGTGCCAGCACCACCAGCAACTGCACCGGCAAAGCACTGGTGAAATCGTAGTTCTTCGATTCCGGCCCGTGCACATAGGCCGTCATACTACCGAAGAAACGCTCGCCGATGTTGAACACAAAGGTGGCGGAACGGTTCACATAGCGCGATTCGATCAGCCGGCCACCGGCGCCATAGACGTCGAAGCGCTGGTCGCCCGTGCCAGTCTTGCCGCCTACCGGCATATCCGTACCATCGGCCAGCACAAAGGCCTTGCGTGCCCGCTTGGCCGTACCATCCGACACCACGCCACGGATGGCCTGCGCCACCACGGCCGCCACTTCCGGAGACAGCACGCGCTCGTCTTCAGTCGGCTTGCCCTTGGTGACCACGGTTTCGTAAGGCGTGCCTTTGGCGAAGTGCAGCGAACTGATACGCTGTGTCGCCTTGCGCACACCACCATTCACGATGATGCCCATCATCTCGGCCAGCGCCGCAGGGCGGTCGGCCGATGCGCCCAGCGTGGTGGCATACGACGGCACCAGCGATTCGAACGGATAGCCCATTTTCTTCCACTGCTTGTGGATTTCCATGAAGCCTTCCATTTCGATCAGGCCAGCAATGCGCTTGTCCTGCGCATGCTTGTGATGCGTCTTGAACAGCCACTGGTAGACTTCCTGCCGCTGCTGTTCGCTGGCCGCCGTCATTTGCGCCAGCGTGGCGCCCGGATGCTGGCGCATATACGCCGCCATCCACAGTTCCAGCGGATGCACACTGGCCAGATAGCCCCGATCGGCCAGCGACCATTTATCGATGCCATACTGTTCGTACAGCTTCTCCACGCGGTCGTCCGGCACCTCGTTCTGCGACGGCAGATTGGCGCGCAGGAAGCTGGCAAACTGTTCCACCGTCGCCTGCGGATAGATGGTACGGAAGATCACCGCCAGCCGCACCGGCGTGCTGCGGATATTCGCCAGCAGGATCTTGTCCAGTTCTTCGGGCGGCTTGCCCTTGTACTTCATGTAGAAGCGACCGAGGAACTCCTTGCCTTCCTTGTCAGCGAAGCGGGCCAGATAGCCGGCACGGCGCGGATCATCCGCGTCGGCCAGCAGCGAGGCCGAGGAGCCCGGCGTCTGGAACATATAGTACTTGGCCACATCGCGCATCAGCCGCACGAAAACCAGATTGGTGGAACGGCGCAACGCTTCCGTCACCGTCATGATCTTGTTGTTGTCTTCCTTGGAGAAGTTGCCGAAGTGGTGCAGCCCGCCGCCAGTGAAGAAGCCCTCACCCGGATTACCCGAATACTGGCGCTCCATGGCGGCATTCAGCATCGGTGTCAGCGCGCGCGCGGCCGGGTCCTGCGGCAGCGCCTTGAAGTAGTCCAGCGCCCACAGCGACAAACGGTCCTGCGGATCGATCTTCACCTGAGCCAGGGCGGCGCCATCCATGCCCGCATACTTGCGGTGCAGCTGATCGACGATGTCGAGATAGCTCACCAGCGTGCGCAGCTTGGCAGTTGAACCCAGATCGAGCTTGGCGCCTTCGTTGATGTCCAGCGGCTGGTCGAAGTTATCCGTCTGCAGACGCAGCAGATTGTATTGCGGCCCCTTCTCCAGCAGCGTAAAGCTGTACACCACATTGGCCGGATCGCCATTACCGAGCATGCCCTTGCCGGTCAGCCCGGCTGCCTTGGCTTTTTCCGGATCGCGCAGATCACGCAGCACCTGCGTCACGGCCGTCTGAGCCTGCGCATCGAGCGTGCTGACCACGCTCAGATCGAGCCGGTCCAGGTTGTACATGCGATTGTCGCCCAGCAGATTGGCCAGATGGTTGCGGATCGCGTTCGAGGCCTTGCGCGAGACGAAAGTCATGGCCGGTGCCGACTGCAGGCCGTTACCGGTAGCCGGATGCAGCCGCTGGGCCAGTGCGCGGTCGCGCAGGGCCGGCGTAATCGCGCCTTCCTGTGCCAGCAGGCGCAGGTGGGAATTGGTCAGCGTTTCCAGATCCGCTGCACCGTCGGCCAGATAGTAGCTGGGGCGGCGCTGTGCAATCATCAGGCTCAGGGCTTCCTTGTAGACCAGTGCCGTTTCCGCATCAGGCTGGGACAGATTGCCGCTCAGGCGACGATTCAGGTCGGCGAAATCGCGGCCGTACCAGACCCACATGCCGTCGCCTATGCCATTCACTTCGCCATAGCCCGGCTTGGCCGACAGCGGCACCGTGTTCAGGTACTCGGTAACGATGCGGCGCCGTGCCTGCGTGGTATCGGGGCCGTCCTGATAGGCGCGCAGACTGGCCGAGACCATCTGCTGCAGCTTGTCCTTCATGGAACTGGTGCGGCCTTCCGGCGAGTGGCGGTATTTTTCGATCTGGGTGGCCAGCGTACTGCCGCCAGCCGCGCGGTGGCCGCCGGCCACAGTGCTCACACCTTTCTCGATCACTGCCTTGCCCAGCCGGTCCCATTCCACGGCCGGATTGCGGGTCGGGTAGCGGTTATCGAGCAGCTCGCGGTTTTCAATGAACAGCAGGCTGCTCACCAGCGCGGCCGGCGCCTGTTCGAACTTGCCGTAGACGCGCTCGGGATAGCTGGCCGCAAACAGCGTCTGCTCGCGGCAGTCGGCAATGGTCAGGCCGGTGCGGGTCTTCTCGTGATAGGTGGCGAACACGCCCATGTCGGCCAACTGGGCCATCTTGGGCGAGATGCGGGCCTGCGCACTGACGTGATAATCGCGGGTACTGAGCTTGCCCAGATAGTCGGGCAGGCCGGCATAGCCGAGCCGCTCGTCATACGGGCTATCGTGCGGGAAGCGGATCGACTGGCTAGGCCCCGCTTCGACCTTGTAATTGAGCTGGCCCACCACATCGCCAAACAGGCGTGACTGCAGCATCGAGCTACGCGTTTCATAAGCACCCAGCGCGCACACGGCGGCAACGGCCACGCCCAGCGCCAGCAACCATTTGCCGCGTGCGCTACGCCGCGGCGGTGGCGGCACATCGCCAGTCTGGGTTTCCCCTTCCGTGCCGTGCTCCGCAGCGTCTTCCTCGGCGGGTTCCAGCACTGGCTCCGGCAGTTCGGCGTCAGTCGCAGACGCTACCAGGGTGACGGGAGATTCATGGGGCGCGCCTGCCGCATTAGCAGTAGCAGCAGTAGCAGCAGTAGCAGCAGCGGCCGCACTGGCGCCGCCGAGCGCAGCCGCCTGTGCGGCATCTGCATCGCTCAGCGAAGGCACCACGCGCAGATAGCGGGCGCGCCGCTTGGCGAAAACAGCAGCGCTGGCGCGGGATTTGCGCGCTGCCCGGACAACTAAACGAGGCCGGCGGATACGACGATTGCTTAACATATGATTCAGACCGGTCAGCTAACTCAGTAAAACACTCATAGACGCGCAGCACCTAGGCGCTGTTGCGCACTTCCATTGCACCACATCGGGGTGGCGCGCACCGGCGCTACTTGGCAATATTTTGATATAAGCACGAAATTTTCGCAAAAAAACAACGGCGCTCTCTCCACCGAAAGAACGCCGTTTCTGACCACTACTTATCACCGCAACACTAGATGTTGCTGAACTCTACATGGAGTTTCGTCAGTTCCGCGCACAGTTGACGGAAGGCGGCCGCGGTCTGCACCGGTTCGCCTTTGACGCCAAGCTCGATATGGCGCCGCGTCTGCGCGTCGCCCACGCTGGGCAGGCTGAATATCTTCACGCCCGGATAATCGGCTTCCAGCATCTGCATCAGCGGCGTCAGTGCCGATTCCGCCGCTTCGTACACCAGCACCGACTGTTCGATGCGCGGTGCGCGGTTGTACAGATGGGAGTAGTGCTGGTCCAGCACCCATTCGATCATGGGCCAGGCCATGACGGGGAAGCCCGGCACGAAATAGTGCTGGCGCAGCGAGAATCCGGCGATATTGTTGTACGGGTTGGGAATCAGCTCGGCCCCTTCGGCGAATTCCGCCATCTTCAGCCGGTGCAGATTCTCTGCCGATTCGAGATCGGCCGGCTGCCCTGCCTCGTACCCCATCTGCAGGATGCGCTGCTGGATGTTGCGCTTGCCTTCTTCATGCAGCACCAGCGGCAGGCCCAGTGCATCGGCCGCGGCCTGGCGCGTATGGTCGTCCGGCGTCGCGCCTATGCCACCGCAGCAGAACACGATATCGCTGCTGGCAAAGCTGCGCTTGAGCGCAGCCGTAATACGTAGCGGATCGTCCGGCAGGATTTCGGCCCAGCCCAGTTGCAGGCCGCGCGCGGCCAGTATCTGCAGCACTTTGGGGAAGTGCTGGTCGTGCCGCCGGCCCGACAGAATTTCGTCGCCGATGATGATCAAACCTATCGCCATAACTATGCTTCTCCCTGTAAGCGCTGGCCTAGCCGGCGTGCTCGATGGTGGCAGTGGCACGCAGTTGCGCCAGCGCTTCCAGACAATAATACGCAAACCACAGGCCGGTGAAGATAAAAATCAGGACATACAGCCAGATCGAAGCGGCCGCCAGAAACGGGAACAGCACCACCGCCATCACCCCGCCCAGCCACAGCGCACCGGGCAAGGCACCGGCGGCGCCGGAAATCACGCCGATCAGCAGCAAGCGGCCACGGTGCTGCTGCAGTATCTGGTGGCGCTCTTCGGCACTGGCGTAATCGGCCAGCGCGTCATACACCATCACGCGCATGGTCAGCCAGCCCCACAGCAGTGCCTGAGTAATCACGGCCAGCGGCGGGAAGGCATACAGCGGCAGCGTCAGCAACCACAAGCCCATGAACACCAGCATGGCGCCCAGCGCCGTGCCTATGCTGCCCAGCAGGCTGCCGCCTTTGCGCTGTTCCAGTTCGGGATAACGGCGCCGTCCCACGTGGCGGCCGATCAGCGGCATGGCGACCACGCCAATGAACACCAGCGCCGTCAGTATCATCAGCGGCAGCAGCGCCAGCATGGCGATCAACGGCACCACCACGGTTTTCAGCGTGGCCAGCCCGAGCGCCGTGAGTAGGCTGCCGCTACGGGCAAACCCATCATACTCGGTGAACAGCGCATGCAGATAATCGATCAGCGGCTGCAGGCCGACATACAGCAGCACTGCCCAGACGGCCAGCGCCAGCAGGAAAGGCAGCACACTCATGGCCAGCAGACGCGGATGCCACTGCGTACTGAAGGCCAGTCCCCAGCTACGCAGTACGGCGCCCATCAGACTACATCCTTGCCGGCATATTCCACCATGCGCTTCAGGCCCAGCCACTGCTGGGCCCAGAAGCCGCGCCCGTAATCACGGCCGGGCAGGACTGCGCCGTGCGCATCGGTCTGCGGCAGTTGGTCGCGGATGCCGGTGGCGGCAAACTCCGTGGTGAAACGGGCCGTGCCGAATACCATGTCCCACACCGGCAGCAGCACGGCAAAATTGCAGCCGCCCAGCGTGCCCACGCCATGGCTTTCGTGGCCGTGGCCGATGGCATGGTGGTGGCGGTGGTAGCGCGGCGACACCAGCAGGCGCTCGCCCAGCCAGCCGAAATGGATGCGCACATTGGCATGCTGCAGGCTTTGCAGAATGCGCGACACGGACACCAGCACTACATACTGGGCCGGCTCGACACCGATAAACAGCGCGATCAGCGCCATGTAGACGTCGCGCAGCAGATCGTCCAGCAGATGGTTGCGGTTGTCGCTCCACAGGTTCATGTTCTGCTGGCTGTGGTGCAGGCCGTGCAGGCCCCACCACCAATTGAAATGGTGCTCGGCGCGGTGGTACCAGTAATCAAAGAAGTCCAGCACCACCAGATACACGAGGAAGCTGGCCAGCGGGCTGATACCGGGCAGCAGACTCTCGAGATTGAGCGGATGCAGGCTTTCGAAGCGCAACTGGGCGGCCAGCGTATCCATCAGCGGATCAAGCGTAAAGAAGATCAGCAGCGAAAACAGGCCGATACGGTGCAGCACCGTATAGAGGAAGTCGTTCCAGCGTGCGCGCGGATCGCTGATCCGGTGCACCGGCAGCAGCGCTTCGAGCGGGCGCAGCACGAGGAACAGCAGCAGCAGTTCGAGCGCGCCTATCAGCAGCCATTCCGTGCCTTCGAACGATTCCTCGACAAATTCGCCCAGGCCTAGCTGGAACACCAGCGGCTGTATAACTGTTTCAAACAACCAGCCCTGGGCTACGCCCAGCCAGTCGGAAAATACCTGCATCATGGATGTTTAAAGGAAGAAGAGTAGTCTGGATGGTCGCGCAGGGTGGCAAAGCAATAGCCCTTCTGCGCCAGTCCCTTGATCAGTGGTTCGAGGTTGGCCGGTGCCCACGCATCCTTGCGCGACCAGATGCCCATGTGGATCAGTACCACATCGCCGGCGCGCAGTTCGCGCAGCGATTTGGCCAGCAGCGAGGCATTGGAATACTTCTCGCTGGGCAGTTCGTCGCCGGAGAAGCCGGCCGGCGACCAGCCCACATGGGTATAGCCGCAGCTACGCGCTGCGGCCAGTGCGCGCGGCGAGGTGCGGCCGGCCGGTGCGCGCCAGACCGGATCGAGGTGACTGCCCGTCAGCTCGACGAAGCGCTGGTCGACACGGCGTATCTGCTCGCAGTACTGGTCGGAGCTCAGCGTACGCAGCTTGCCGGCGCTGCTGCCGAAACCGGGCTTGGTCTCGAGCTTGCCGTCGGCCCCGTCGCGCACCAGCACATCGTGATCGAAAGTATGCGAACCGATCACATGGCCTTCGGCCAACCGCGCCTTCCAGTACGGTGCCCAGGCCGGGTCGAGCGAATAATCGCCGTTGACGGTTTTCTCGTTGGCGAGGAAGAAGCTGGCCTTGATATGGTGCTTCTGCAGCGTCTCGGCGATCAGCGCCGCCTGCGCCTGACTGCCCGTATCGAAAGTCAGATAGATATTGCCCTTGCACTCGGGCGCAGCCTGGGCCGCTTTGGCAGCAGCACTGGCGGCCGGCACCGAGGCCGCTGCGGCTGCCGGTACCACGGCCAGCATGGCAGTGGCAGCGCTGGGCGCGGCCGGCTTGCTGGTGATGGCAGTTACGGCAGGGGCAATAGCGGCCTTGCTACCGGCCGCGCCGGCACTGCTGCCGACGGCAGGACGGTAGCCATAGGCGGCAGCGATGCCGGCGGCACGTGCTACGGCGGCGCGCTTCGCCACGCCCGATTCAGCCTGGGACAGTGCCGGCATCAGCGCCAGCATGCACAGTGTCAGGGCGGCGGCGCGTGCCATCAGATGCGGGGAGCGGAATTAAAGAAGAACACCCCGTGCGGCGAGCGCCCCACAGGGATCATTTTGATGACTTTGCGGCTGGGGATATCGATTACGGCCACTTTTTTAATCCAGCGCAGCGTTGCCCACATGGTTTTACCATCTGCCGTCACCTCCATACAGTCCGGACCACCGGGCACATTAATCTGGCCCACATTTTCCAGCGTCTTCTGGTCAATGATATTAATCGAATTCGACACGCGGTTGGAAACGAAAATGTGACGGCCATCGCCGGCCGCGCGGAAATTGTGGGTGCCCTGCCCCGTTTTGATGCGTTTCACGATCTTCTGGCTGCGCCAGTCGATCACTTCCACATAATCGCTGCTCATGATGCCGACCAGCAGATACTTGTCGTCCGGCGTCATCGAGATCCCGGCCGGCAGCTTACCGACCGGCATAGTCCATTTGATGGCCTGGGTCTTCAGGTCGATGGCACTGACTTCGTCGCTACCCTGCTGGGTAATGAACACCATGTCGCTAGCCGCATTGAAGGCCATGTGGCTAGGCAGCTTGGGCAGCGGCAAACGCTTGCTCAGGGTCAGGCTGCTGCCGTCGTAGCGGTACAGATCGACGCGGTCCAGCCGCAGCGAATTCGAGACCAGCCATTTCTGGTCCGGCGAAAAACCGATCTGGTAAGGATCGAGGATGTCCTTGATGGTACGCTGGATCTGGCCGCTTTTCGGATCGAGGAAGATCAGCTCGTTACCAACGGAGCTGGCCACGATGAGCGATTTATTATCGGGCGTGGACATCAGGTGGTGCGGCTCTTTGCCGACCGGGAAAGTAGCGAGGTCTTTATACGTGTCCTGATCGAGCAACTGCACAGTAGCGTCGCGCGAATTGAGCACAACAACGACATTGGCCTGCACACTGCCGGCGGCAGTCAGGGCGCAGACACAGGAAAGGGCGATACGGCGAAAACTGCGGAGCATGGATAAGTCGCTTGTAGGAGCAAAACGCTTATTTTACGTGCAAACGGGCAGGCAGCAAGGAGGAAGCCGCAATTAATCGCCCGGCCGCACGCCCTGCTACAATGCGGGCCTGTCTTTAACGTACTTCTGAAGGAATAACATGAGCACCATTACCACCGGCTCCGGCCTGCAATACATCGAACTGACCGTGGGCGAAGGCGCCGAAGCCAAAGCCGGCCAGAACGTCACCGTGCACTACACCGGCTGGCTGCAGAATGACGACGGCAGCAAGGGTCCGAAGTTCGACTCCAGCAAAGACCGCAACGACCCGTTCGAATTCGCCTTGGGCGCCGGCATGGTGATCCGTGGCTGGGACGAAGGCGTACAGGGCATGAAAGTGGGCGGCACGCGCCAGTTGATCATCCCGTCCGATCTGGGCTACGGCTCGCGCGGCGCGGGCGGCGTGATTCCTCCCAACGCCACCCTGATCTTCGACGTCGAACTGCTGGCTGTTTGATGGCTGCGGGCGCGGCAGACTAGCCGCCGCCCGTTCCTACTGGTGCTGCCAGCGACGCTGCAGCGCCAGCTCCTCGGCCTGCGCATCGAGTGCAGTGCCTGCCTTGCGCTGCCGTATGGCTTCCTGCAGCAGCGCCGGCATATCGCCTGTGGCATTACGATGGCTGCCCAGCGCGGGCACATTGCGCCGGTTCTGCACCAGCAGCGGCACCTGCCAAACACCTTCCTCGCGACAGGCCAGCCCTGTCAGATCCTGCTGCATACCCAGCAAGCTGAAACTGCGGCAGTAATTGCCTTCCTGTGTCATAAAACTCTGGCCCATACGGATTTCACCGTCCGGCGTCGTGCGTCCGCCCGGCTGCTGGTTCAGCGCCACCAGCAGGCTACCTTGCGCCAGCAGGCTGCCGTCATGGGCGGCGACGGCGGCAATGCCGGAACTGGCGGACGCCAGCGGCGCCGGTGCAGTACCCGAAGTGGCAGCAGAACTGGGCCACCAGCCTAGCCGGCTGCCGTATAAACCCAGCAGGATCAAGCCCAGCACCAGCGCGATCACCAGCGCCAGCACGCTCCATTCCAGCCCACCCCAGCGGCGCTGCCCAGCCTTGCGCGCTGCGGCAGCGCGCTCCGCCCGCACGCCGGCCAGTTGCACCACTTTGGCTCCCGCCTTGACTCCCGCCTCGGCGCTGGCCGCACCGATTGCCTTGCGCCGCAACTGCGCGACCCGCAGCGCCAGCGCGCTATCGTGCTGCATGGCCGACTCCAGCGCGCGACTGGTCGCTGCATCAAGTACGCCATCGGCATAGGCTTGCAGTATTTGATCGGAAAAGCGCGTGGTTCGGTCCATGGTGCTGTCATCATAAACCTTTTTGAACACCTGCTGCGGCCTGTAACGGCGGGCGTTTTTTTGCGTCGCAGCGTGGCGCGCTAACTACTGTATGGCTTACTTCGAAGAGAAACCATTACATTTGACAATATTTATGCTAATCTGCGCGCTCCAATAACCAAGGAGGTAGTAATGAAAAAAGGCGAATTGATTGCAGAATTTGCGAAACGCACTGACGTGTCCGCTGCTGCCGCCAACAACGCGGTCAACACCCTGATCGCCATCATCACCGAGCGTCTGAAAAAAGGCGACACGGTAGGCATCACCGGCTTCGGCACCTTCTCCGTCGCAAAACGCGCTGCCCGCAAAGGCCGCAACCCAGCCACCGGCGAAGCGATCAAGATCGCTGCGTCGAAAACGCCTAAGTTCTCGGCTGGCGCGACCCTGAAGTCGGCTGTTAATCCGACCAAGAAAAAATAAGACGTCCGTAACATAGTGCCCGCCAGGGCACCGGCAGCGGCGGTCCCTGTTCCAGACAGCGACCGCCGCTCTGTTTTTGAGGAGTCCCTCTAGCAGAAATCGGCGTGGCTGGGGTTATGATGGCGCCATCATTCAGCCCCTTGAGGAGACACCATGAGTTTAGATGCACAATTTGCCCAGGCCCAGCTCGATTCGAAAAACCTGCCTGAGCGTCCGGACAATATGACGCTGCTGAAAATCTACGCGCTGTTCAAACAGGCGTCGAGCGGCGATGCCAGCGGCGACCGTCCCGGCTTCACCGACATGGTCGGCCGTGCCAAGTTCGATGCCTGGGCTGCCCTGACCGGCACCTCGCAGGACGAAGCCAAGCAGCAGTACATCGACCTGATCGAAGATCTGAAGTAAATCAAAAAATCATTCGGGGTCAGGTCGGGCAAATGTGCAGCCTCAACAGTTTGAGTTGTTGAGGCTGCACATTTGCCCGACCTGACCCCGCTGTTTAGGCGGCGAACACGCGCGCCATTTTGTCTTTCAGCTTGGCTTCCACCACGCTGGCAAACGCGCCATAAAACAGTCCCAGCGTCATCTGCACGCGCGCTTCGTTCGGTGCCAGCGTCAGTTTGCCGTTCACACCCGAGCGATCGAAATGCAGTTCATCGCCCTCCCAGCGGCAGCTCAGCTCGAACTGTTCAGCCAGTTTATCGACTACCTGCTGTGCCGCGGCACGCGCCTGCTCGGGTGCCAGCTGATGCGCCTGCACGATGTTAATGTCGGCCATCGCCCTCTCCTTCTGCTTGAAAAAGCCGCCATCATGCCAGTTGCGCCGCTGCGCCGCCAGTGCCTGAACGCATGCCAGAATGGCCCTGCCAGAGGCCGGATCCGGCCCCTGTCGCGCGCCAGAAACGAATTTGCTTATTTGTATTGTATATAAGCGCAATTTGTGAGAAATAGCGAATTACCTTAAAATACAGTGCTTTGCCGAGGTTAGCCGGGCCATGCCACGCCGCCGACGCCGCTGCACCACTACATTGATAGGACTGTTATGACTCACGTTGTTACCGAATCTTGCATCGCTTGCCGCTACACCGATTGCGTCGATGTTTGCCCGGTAGATTGCTTCCGCCAGGGCCCGAATTTCCTCGCCATCGATCCGGATGAGTGCATCGATTGCGCCGTCTGCGTGGCCGAATGCCCGGTCAATGCGATCTTCGCAGAAGAAGATGTGCCGTCCGACCAGCAGAAATTCATCAAGCTGAACGTTGAACTGGCACGCGGCTGGCCTTCGATCACCAAAACCATTCCGGCACTGGACGAGGCCGAGCAGTTCAAAGACGTTAAAGAAAAACTGCACCTGCTGGTCCGCTAAGACTTTCGTCTGGATAGGTAGCACCAGGCAGCGCCCCACGCGACAGCTATAGCCAGCCGCCGCGCAGCTCGGTGTTGCCCAACCATTATTGAAATAACAGGAAACCAAGTATGAATAGCACTGTCACTACCCCTGACGCCATCGAAGCCGATGCCGTCATCATCGGCGCCGGCCCCGTCGGCCTGTTCCAGGTCTTCGAACTGGGCCTGCTGGAAATCAAAGCCCACGTGATCGATTCGCTGGGTGCGGTGGGCGGTCAGTGCGTGGAACTGTATCCGGACAAGCCGATCTACGACATCCCTGCCGTGCCATCGTGCACCGGCCAGGAGCTGACCGACAATCTGCTGAAGCAGATCGAACCGTTCGATCCGACCTTCCACCTGGGTCAGGAAGTGACCAAGGTCGAGCGCCGCGCCGATGGCCGTTTCGATGTCGAGACCAGCATCGGCACCCGCTTCATCACCAAAACCATCTTCATCGCGGCCGGCGTGGGTTCCTTCCAGGCCCGTACCATCAAGGTCGACGGCATCGAAGAATTCGAAGGCAGCCAGCTGCACTACAAGGTCAAAGATCCTGCCATCTTCGAAGGCAAGAATCTGGTGATCTGCGGCGGTGGCGATTCGGCGCTGGACTGGGCCCTGAACTTCGTCGGCAAAGCCGAATCCGTCGTGCTGCTGCACCGTCGCGAAGAATTCCGCGCTGCGCCAGCTTCCGTGGCCAAGATGAAAGCCCTGTGCGACGAATACGAAATGCAGCTGATCATCGGTCAGGCTACCGGCTTCGAAGCCAAAGACGGCAAACTGAGCGAACTGAAAGTCACGGGCGCTGACGGCGTCACCCGCCGCGTACCGCTGGACATGTTGCTGGTATTCTTCGGCCTGTCGCCGAAACTCGGTCCTATCGCCGAATGGGGTCTGGACATCGAGCGCCGCCAGCTCAAAGTGATGAACACCGAGAAGTTCGAGACCAATGTGCCGGGCATCTTCGCAGTGGGCGACATCAACACCTATCCGGGCAAGAAGAAGCTGATCCTGTCGGGCTTCCACGAAGCGGCTCTGGCTGCCTTCGGCGCCGCACCATATATCTTCCCGGACAAGAAGATCCACATGCAGTACACCACCACCTCGCCAAAACTGCACAAGGTGCTGGGCGTGGAAACCCCGGTCTTCGACTAAGCGCAGCGCGCTGGTCCTACAAAAAAGCAGCGTTCGCGCTGCTTTTTTTTCATCCTTATCAGACCGATACTGGAGCCACAAAAACCATTGTGGAAAACACGTAGACTTGCTCAGCAGCATCTGGGAATGCAATCGATTACGGCAAACTGTCCTATAATTGGTTTATGATGTACGGAATTGGTGCACCGCACCAAACGCTAGCCCCGGGGATAACCTATGCTCTACCATCTTCACGAAATGCAACGCTCGTTCCTGACCCCGCTGATGCAGTGGGCCGACGCGTCCTCCAAAATGTTCACCAATCCGGTGTCGCCACTGGCGCACACGCCGTTTTCGCAGCGTATCGCGGCTGGTTACGAACTCATGTACCGGCTCGGCAAAGACTACGAAAAGCCGGCTTTCGACATCAACTACGTCGAACTGCAGGATGGTACGGTAGGCATCGTTGAAGAAGTTACCGTTAACAAGCCGTTCTGCCGCCTGCTGCACTTCAAGAAAGCGCTCAGCGACAAGCAGATCAAGGCGCTCAAGCAGCCCACCGTGCTGCTGGTCGCGCCGTTGTCGGGACACCACTCCACGCTGCTGCGCGATACCGTGCGCGGCCTGCTGGTCGATCACGACGTCTACATCACCGACTGGACCGATGCACGCATGGTGCCTATGTCGGCCGGCACCTTCCATCTGGACGATTACATCTACTACGTGCAGGACTTCATCCGCCTACTGGGCCCGGATCTGCACGTGATCTCCGTCTGCCAGCCTACCGTGCCGGTGCTGGCCGCCATTTCGCTGATGGCTAGCGACAAGGATCCGAAACTGCCGAAGACCATGACCATGATGGGCGGCCCTATCGATCCGCGCCGTTCGCCGACGGCCGTGAACAATCTGGCCGTCGAGAAGAAATTCTCGTGGTTCGAAAACACCGTGATCTACTCGGTGCCGCCTAATTATCCGGGCTTTGGTCGCAAGGTCTATCCGGGCTTCCTGCAGCATGCTGGCTTCATCGCCATGAATCCGGGCCGCCACGCCCAGAGCCACCGCGAGTTCTACATGCATCTGGTCGAAGGCGATCAGGAAACGGCAGAAAGCCACCGCAAGTTCTACGACGAGTACAACGCCGTACTGGACATGCCGGCCGAATACTACCTCGACACCATCCGCACCGTGTTCCAGGAACACGCACTGCCCAAGGGCACGTGGAAAGTGGGCGGCAAGCTGGTACGTCCGCAGGACATCACCACCGTGGCCTTGTTCACCGTAGAAGGCGAGCTCGATGACATTTCCGGCGCTGGCCAGACCCAGGCTGCGCACGACCTGTGCTGCAACATCCCGGCTGACATGCAGCAGGACTTCGTGGCGCCGCAGGCCGGCCACTACGGCATCTTCTCGGGCCGCCGCTGGCGCGAGCAGGTGTGCCCGAAAATCACCGAGTTCATCAAGAAGCACGGTTAAGCCTGCGCCTGCAACGCAGGCCTGAGCGGCGGCTAGGCCGCCACACGGGGCCGGATCACGCTGCGCAGGCAGCGGATCCGGCCCCGTTTTTCTCTCGCTGGCCGATTTGGCGGATAATGACGCTTTTACGATTTAAGACGTCACTCTGCCGTGTCTACCAAGCCCACTCTCGCTGACCGTATCGAAGACCTGCTGCCGCAGACCCAGTGCACCAAATGCGGCTACCAGGGCTGCCGCCCGTATGCGCAAGCCATCGCCGACGGCAGCGCCGCGATCAACCAGTGCCCGCCCGGTGGTGCGGAGGGCATACAGCGGCTGTCGGCCCTGACCGGCTATCCGGTCATTCCGCTCAATCCCGTCAACGGTCTGGAACGTCCGCGCGCCGTGGCTTATATCGATCCGGCCCTGTGCATAGGCTGCACGCTGTGCATACAGGCTTGCCCGGTGGATGCCATCGTCGGCGCGGCCAAACTGATGCACACCGTAGTACCCGATCTGTGCACCGGTTGCGATCTGTGCGTGAACCCCTGCCCGGTCGACTGCATCGTCATGTACCCCGTCACCGAACAGACCGGATGGCAGGCATGGAACGCCGAACAGGCAGCAGCAGCAAGGGCGCGCCACGATTTCCGCGCCCTGCGCCTGCAGCGCGATAAAGATGAAAACGATGCGCGTCTGGCCGCCAAGGCCGTGGCCAAAATGAAGGCGGTGGAAGCGCTCGATCCGGCCACCGATGCCGACGCCGCCGAGAAGGAACGCAAGCGCGCCATTATTGCCGCCGCCATGGAAAGAGCGCGCCTGCGCAAGGAAGCCGAAGGCAAAGCCTAACTCCGCCAATATTCGCCACTATCTGCCACGATCCGCCACCATCCGTCAGCCACGCAGAATTCCCCATCACGCATGAACAAGCAAACCCGCCAGACCATGTTCGAGCGCTTCCGCGCCGCCAACCCGAAACCCGTGACGGAACTGGAATACACCACGCCGTTCGAACTGCTGATCGCCGTGCTGCTGTCAGCCCAGGCCACCGACGTCGGCGTCAACAAAGCCACGCGCAAGCTGTATCCGGTGGCGAATACGCCGGCCGCCATTCTGGCGCTGGGCGAAGAAGAATTAAAGAGCTATATCCAGACCATAGGCCTGTACAAAACCAAGGCCAAGAATGTGATCGCCACCTGCCGCATGCTGCTGGAACTGCATGGCGGTGAGGTTCCGCGCCAGCGCGAAGCACTGGAAGCCCTGCCCGGCGTGGGCCGCAAGACGGCCAACGTGGTGCTCAACACGGCGTTCGGCGAACCCACCATGGCGGTGGATACCCACATCTTCCGCGTGGCCAACCGCACCGGGCTAGCTCCCGGCAAGAATGTCGACATCGTCGAACAGAAGCTGCTCAAATTCGTCCCGCGTGAATTCCTGCACGATGCCCACCACTGGCTGATCCTGCACGGCCGCTATACCTGCAAGGCACGCAAGCCCGAATGCTGGAACTGCATGCAGCTCGACCTGTGCGATTACCGCAGCAAAACGCCAGCCCCGTCGCATGCCTGAAGCGCCGCAGGCAGCGCGATTGCGCACGCAGCAGCAATAGATTCCGGCTATTTAAAACACTGGATCAAGTAGCTAAAAATTCGCTGTATTTCCATTTTAGATGTTATATATTCAACGCACTTCTGTTGCATATCTAACACCTATCAAGGAGATGCGTGATGTTGCGAACCACCAGTTCAGTGCTATTGGCTGCTGTCTTGTTTGGCTATACCGGCATCGCGGCGGCAGAGAAACTCAACCCGGTCGGCATTGCCGTCAAAAACGAAGAAGCCAGCATCGCGGTCGACATCAACGCGCGCGGACAGGTGGCGGGCATCATCCAGAATGTCGAAGAAGGCACCCAGCGCGCCATACTCTACGACCGACAGCAGGTGATCGAACTGGGCACGCTGGGCGGCGGCGAGAGCTACACCAAGGGCATCAATGCCAACGGCGAAGTAGTGGGCACGGCACAGAACAGCCGCCGCCAGTGGCGCGCCTTCATCTACAGCAAAGAACGCGGCATGCGCGACCTCGGCACGCTGGGCGGCAACAGCAGCTATGGCGCCGCCATCAACACGGCCGGTCAGGTGGTCGGCTTTGCCGACACCAGCGACAACTACTTCCACGCATACGTCGCCGACAGCGATGGCGTGCTGACCGATCTGGGCACGCTGGGCGGCAATATCAGCTACGCCAGCGGCATCAATAACCACGGCGAAATCGTCGGCACGGCGGCACTCAGCGACGGCAACCGCCGCGCCTTCCTGTACCGCCCCGGCAGCGGCATGATCAATCTGGGCACGCTGCCGGGCGGCCGCGCCAGCTCGGCCAGCGCCATCAACGATGATGGCGTGGTGGTCGGTGCGGCCAGTACGGCCAGTGGCCGCTGGCATGCCTTCATGTACGACGGCGAAAACATGGTCGATCTGGGCGACATGATAGGCTATGGCGACAGCTTCGCCACGGCCGTCAACGGCGCCGGCCATGTGGTGGGCACCATACTGATCGGCGACGAGCGCCGCTCGTTTGTCTACCGCGATGGAAAAATGACCGTGCATCCGGGCGGCCACGGGCTGTATCTGGTCAACAGCATCAACAATCAGGAACTGGTAGTTGGCGCCCAGTTCCAGGGCAAGAAATTCGAAGCATCAACCATGCGCTCAAACGCCACCGCCACCGTGGTACGCTCGCCGCAGGAATTCATGACACTGATCGCCATTGTGCTGCTGGCTGCAGCCGCCATGATCATCTACCACCGGCGCTACCGCGGCATCCAGCTACGCGGACCCGCCATGCTGTCATTCTAGGCCGGGCGGCGCGCTTCAACGCTGCCGCTAAGCTTTGACGGTGCGCTTGCTGGCACGCTCGCCCAACCAGCCTATGACTTTACTGTCATAACTGGCGGGGCTCTTGCGGCCCACGCGCTCGACCAGATCCTGTAAGCTCTGCTGCGCCAGCGCTTCCTCCATGCGCTGCTGCGCATCCAGCATCACCGCATGCACGGCGCAAGTGCCGGCCGTAGCCCATGCTGGCGGCGCACCATCAAACACTGCACAGCGTGCACGGATTTCACGGCATTCAAACAGCTCGCGCGCACCGTCGATGGCGTGCACCACATCGAGCACACTGATCTTGCTGGCCGGGCGCGCCAGCATAAAGCCACCCTTCACGCCTTCGGTCGCTGCCACCAGCCCTGCCTTCGCCAGCTTGGTAAAAATCTTGGCCAGAAAATCGACCGGTACGCCTTGCAGCTCGGCCAGATCGCGCACGCTCGCATCGCGCGCTGTGCCAGCTTCACTGACCAGAAATAGCAGGCAATGCAGGCCGTACTCCACTCCCGAGCTGATGTGCGCCATATTATAACTCCGACAAAATTAGTCGCATATTTTAGCATGCACCCACTAAAACGCTTGCGTTTACGAACTACGACTAATATAGTCGCAGTTTTAAACGAAAGGATAGCACCATGAGCAAACAGATACTGATCATAGGCACAGGCTTTGCCGGCATGTGGAGCGCACTGGCGGCAGCGCGACTGCGCCATCTGGAAGGCCAGCAGGCCGCAGTGGAAATCACCGTCATCTCGCCCCAGCCCGAGCTGCATGTGCGTCCGCGCCTGTATGAAGCCAACCTGTCCGGCATGAATCCTTCGCTGGTGGCGCTGTTCGATGCAGCCGGTGTGCACTACATCGCCGGCACGGTGCAGCAGATACACGCGCAGGACCATGCAGTGCACTACCGCACAGCCGACGGCAAGGAACAATTGTTCAGCTACGACAAACTGATACTGGCCAGCGGCAGCACGCTGTTCCGCCCTGCACTACCGGGCCTGAAAGAGTATGCCTACAGCGTGGACCAGCTCAGCGACGCT
This sequence comes from Pseudoduganella danionis, assembly GCF_009720775.1. Taxonomy (GTDB): domain Bacteria; phylum Pseudomonadota; class Gammaproteobacteria; order Burkholderiales; family Burkholderiaceae_D; genus Rugamonas; species Rugamonas danionis. The sequence continues at coordinate 328,151 of NZ_WNKW01000002.1, read as the reverse complement.
CAGCGCCTGGAAGCACACCTGCAGGCACTGGCGCAGCGTCCGGTCAGCCAGGCACGCAATACGGTGGTGGTATGTGGCGGCGGCTTTACCGGCATCGAAACAGCGGCCGAAATGCCGGCCCGCCTGCGCGCCATACTGGGTCAGGATGCAGCGGTAGAAGTGGTCATCGTGGAACGGGCCACGGAAATCGGCCCCGATCTGGGTGCCGGCCCGCGTGAGGTGATCGAACAGTCGCTGCGCAACAAGGGCGTGAGCCTGCGGCTCGGGCAGGCCGTTGCCACGGTCGATGCGCAAGGCATCACCACTGCCGACGGCAGCCGCATCGAGGCCCACACCGTCATCTGGACTGCCGGCGCGCGCGCCAGCACGCTGGCCACGCAGATCAGCGGCGAGCGCGACAGCTTCGGCCGATTGCATGTGACGCCCGCGCTACGCGTGGGCACCAGCGATATTTACGCCACGGGTGATGTCGCCCATGCGGCTACCGATGATCAGGGTAATTACGCGCTCATGTCCTGCCAGCACGCGATGAATCTGGGTCGCTCGGCCGGCCACAACGCCATGGCCGATGTATTGGGACTGCCAGCCATACCGTATGACCAGCCGGTATATGTTACCTGCCTGTCGCTGGGAACGGACGATGCGGTCTACACGGAAGGCTGGCAGCGCACGGTGAAAATGTCCGGCCCCGCAGCGGCTGAGCTGAAGGCGAACATCAACACCGTCTGGATCTATCCGCCGCAAGCGGATATGGCGGAGATCATCACCCGCGCCGATCCTGCCAGCCGTCCGGTGCAGTACTTCTGACGCTAGCCCGGCACCGCGTGCACCTGGGCAGCATCGATCAGATCAGTACCAGGTTGTCGCGGTGGATCAGCTCCTGCCCTTCCACAAAGCCCAGCAGCGCTTCGATTTCGCTGGAAGGCTTGCGCATGATGCGGCGCGTTTCGGTGCTGCTGTAATTGCAGATGCCGCGCGCCAGTGCCACGCCCTGCTCGCTGACGCAGGTAATCACGGCACCGCGGCCGAATTCGCCCTTCACTTCGATCACGCCGATAGGTAGCAGCGACTTGCCTTCCTTGCTCAGCTTCTGCACGGCGCCCGCATCGAGCACCACCTGCCCTGCCGTATGCAGATGGTCAGCCATCCACTGCTTACGGGCCGTCAGGTGGCCCGTCTGCGCCACCAGCTGGGTGCCGATTGCTTCGCCCTGCGCGAGCCGCGCCAGCACATCGCTGTCACGCCCCCACGCAATAATCGTATGGGCGCCCGACTTGGCGGCGCGCTTGGCCGCCAGTATCTTGGTCAGCATGCCGCCGCGGCCTATGCTGCTGCCGGCGCCGCCCGCCATGGCTTCCAGCGCCGGATCACCAGCCTCACCCTGCTGGATCAGCACCGCATTCGGGTCCTTGCGCGGATCGGCGCTGTACAGGCCATGCTGGTCGGTCAGGATGATCAGCGCATCGGCTTCGATCAGGTTGGCCACCAGTGCGCCCAGCGTATCGTTATCGCCGAACTTGATCTCGTCCGTCACCACCGTATCGTTCTCGTTGATGATGGGGACCACGCCGAGCCGCAGCAAGGTAGTCAGGGTGGAACGGGCATTCAGATAGCGTTCGCGGTCGGCCAGGTCGGCATGGGTCAGCAGCACTTGCGCCGTACCTAGCTGGTGCGCGCGGAAACTGGTTTCGTAAATCTGCGCCAGCCCCATCTGGCCAACGGCAGCACAGGCCTGCAGTTCATGGATATCCGTCGGGCGCTGCTCGAAACCGAGCCGCAGCATGCCTTCGGCGATCGCGCCCGAGCTGACCAGCACCACCTGCTTGCCCAGTGCGCGCAGGCCGGCAATCTGGGCGGCCCAGCGGGCGATGGCGCCATGGTCCAGACCACGGCCATCGTTGGTGACCAGCGAAGAACCGACTTTGATGATGATGCGTTGGGCGTTCTGTATTACGGATTTCATGATGCGGCAACTCTCAAAACAAGCGAACGAAAAACTTCGGCACGGGGCCAGAAAGGCACGGGGCCAGAAACATACAGCGCTGTGATGGTGTGGGGCGGATTGCCCGGCTTTGCCGCTAGCAGTCACCCGTGCTGCGATGGCAGCGCGGGCGCAGAGTGGAAAGGCATAATCAGCTGATAACTGATTATGCCGGTGATGCAGAGGGTACGTCGAGACTTAGTGCAAAACTTAGTCGATAATTTTGAAGCGCGGATCGTCCGGATCGATCGACGAGATGCCACGCGCCTCTTCCGTCATGTGCACTTCTTCGGCACGCTGCTCGCCATGCTTCTTCTCTTCCAGATGCAGATAGATGGCATTGACCAGCTCCTGGGTACCTTCGTGGCCCAGTGCGGAAATCTCGAACACGGGGCCTTTCCAGCCGAACTTCTTGATGAAGTCCTTGACCTTCTTGGCACGCTCTTCCTCTGGCACGATGTCCAGTTTGTTCAGTACCAGCCAGCGTGGCTTGTCCACCAGCGTGGCATCGTATTTTTTCAGTTCGTTGACCAGTGCCTTGGCTTCCTTGACCGGATCGACGTTGGCTTCGAACGGTGCCAGATCGACGATGTGCAGCAGCAGGCCGGTACGCTGCAGGTGACGCAGGAACTGGTGACCCAGACCGGCACCTTCGGCCGCGCCTTCGATCAGACCAGGAATGTCGGCAATCACGAAGCTCTTCTCGTGCGACACACGTACCACACCGAGGTTAGGGTGCAGCGTGGTGAACGGATAGTCGGCAATCTTCGGACGGGCGTTGGACACCGAGGTGATGAAGGTCGATTTGCCGGCATTCGGCATACCGAGCAGGCCCACGTCGGCCAGGATCTTCAGTTCGAGGCGCAGTTCGCGGCGCTCGCCTTCCTTGCCTTCGGTCTTCTGACGCGGCGCGCGGTTGGTCGAGGTCTTGAAGTGGATATTGCCCCAGCCGCCATCGCCGCCTTTGGCCAGCAGTTCCTGCTGTCCGTGCGTGGTCAGGTCGGCCATGATTTCGCCACTGGCTTCGTCGATGATCAGGGTGCCCACCGGCATGCGCAGGAACACGTCGTCCGCGCCTTTGCCATAGCAGTCGGCACCACGGCCCGATTCGCCATCTTTGGCGCGGTGCACTTTGGAGAAGCGGAAATCGACCAGCGTATTGATGTTACGGTCTGCTACTGCCCAGATCGAGCCGCCTTTGCCGCCATCGCCGCCGTCAGGACCGCCGAACGGGCGGAATTTCTCACGGCAAAACGAGGCGCAACCATTGCCGCCGTCACCACCGATCACTTCAATTTTTGCTTCGTCGATAAACTTCATAATGTGCCGCCATAAAACTAAAAAGGCTCTACCTGGGGCAGAGCCTTTCGATTGAAGGCTTGCGCCTTACAAATCAGCCCGCGCGTTATCGCAGCGGGCCGCTAGCGTGATTACGCTGCTACTACGGTAACGTACTGCTTCGAGCCTACGCCCTTGGTCACGAACTTGACCTTGCCGTCCACCAGAGCGAACAGGGTGTGGTCTTTGCCGGTACCTACGCCTTCGCCAGCGCGCACTGGGGTGCCGCGTTGACGAATGATGATGCCGCCGGCGTTGATCGATTGACCGCCGTACACTTTAACGCCCAGACGTTTTGATTCTGAGTCACGACCATTTCGCGTAGTGCCGCCGCCTTTTTTGTGTGCCATTTAAGACTCCTTGGATACTAATTCTCGGGCAAGCGGCGATTAGCCGTTGATCGATACGATTTGGATTTCGGTGTAATTTTGGCGATGGCCTTGATGCTTCTGGTAGTGCTTACGACGACGCATCTTGAAAATCTTCACTTTATCGTGACGACCGTGTGCCACAACAGTAACCAGTACCTTCGCACCTTCAACCAGAGGAGCACCGAACTTGATGCTCTCGCCTTCGCCAACGGCGAGGACTTGGTCGATAGTGAGTTCGGAACCAATGTCTGCAGGTATCTGTTCTACTTTGAGTTTTTCGCCAGCGACAACTTTATACTGTTTGCCACCGGTTTTTATGACCGCGTACATGATTTGAAACCTCATCAAATGTTAAGAAAATTCCGTCCGGCCTCTGCAAAAACAACAGCATGAAAACCGGGGAACCGCTGATTATACATGGGATGGGTTTTCGCGTCAAAAACTATTCACAAAAGTTCTGGCGCGTGGTATGTCTGACATGCTTGTTGGCTTGCAGGGTCTGTTTATGCTGTTTTTTTAACAAACTATCCTGACTGTCATGTTGGGCTATACCCCTGTGCGCAGGGGCATGTCGTATAATCACGACCACCCATAGTCTACTGCACAGGTTCGTCTTGTCTGCCGCTACCCAAACCGCCCCACAAAATACCATCGCCCAAACGATTGCTGCCGATATGGACGCCGTCAATACGGTGATCCGCCAGAAACTGCATTCCGAGGTCAGCCTCGTCAACCAGATTGCAGAATACATCATCAGCGCCGGGGGCAAGCGTATCCGTCCCGTGCTGGTACTGCTGGTGGCCAACGCTTACGGCTACAAGGGCACGGCCCACCACGAACTGGCCGCCGTGGTCGAATTCATCCACACCGCCACCCTGCTGCACGACGACGTGGTGGACGAATCCTCGCTGCGCCGCGGCCGCGCCACGGCCAATGCGCTGTTCGGCAATGCCGCTTCCGTGCTGGTGGGCGACTTCCTGTACTCGCGCTCGTTCCAGATGATGGTTGGCCTGAACAATATGCGCGTGATGCAGATCCTGTCCGACGCCACCAACGTGATCGCCGAAGGCGAAGTGCTGCAACTGCTGAACATGCACGATCCCGATGTGAACCAGGAACGCTATCTGCAGGTGATACGCTCGAAAACGGCCAAGCTGTTCGAAGCCGCGGCAGAACTAGGCGCCCTGATTTCGGGCTGCAACGATGACCAGATCGCCGCTGCCGGCGAATATGGCCGCTCGCTCGGTACGGCCTTCCAGCTGATCGACGACGTGCTCGACTATGCTGGCGATGCGAGCGAAATCGGCAAGAACGTGGGCGACGACCTGCGCGAAGGCAAACCTACCCTGCCGCTGATCTACCTGATGGAAAACGGCACGCCGGAACAGCGTGCACTGGTACGTAGCTGCATCGAACAGGGTGACGAGCAGCATTTCGACACCATCCTCGCGGCCATCACCAGCAGCGGCGCGCTCGATTACACGCGCCAGCAGGCCGTGGCTGCCGCCGAACGGGCTGCCGCCGCTATCGCCGACCTGCCGGACAGCATCTACAAAGAGTCGCTGCAGCAGCTTGCGCATTTCTCGGTGCACCGCAACCACTGATAGCATAGCGCCTGGCGTCGCACCTCGCGGCAGCCAGACCACAGGGCCAGTCCCGGCAACGCCGGCACTGGCCCTGTTGCATTCTGCCGAACCGGCGTATCCGCTTACAGAATCTCCTGCACCAGTTCGCTAGGACGGCACAGCCGCACGCCTTTTGCGCTGACCACGAATGGCCGCTCGATCAGGATGGGATGGGCCATCATGGCATCCAGCAGGGCCGAGTCACTTAGGCTAGCATCGGCCAGACCCAGTTGCTCGTATAGTTCGCCCTTGTTGCGCATAGCCTGACGTACCGTGACGCCGGCCTTGGCAATCATCTGCTCCAGTTCGGCGCGCGTAGGCGGCTGTTTCACATAGTCGATAATCTGCGGTTCCACGCCACTGGCACGGATAGCCTCCAGCGTCTTGCGCGAAGTGCCGCAGGCACTATTGTGATAGATCATGATACTCATAGGTCGGCCCTGATACGATTTGCAAAAACCGCATTATCGCTGATTTGCGTCGTTCGCAGGCACCGCTGTATCACAGCGGAATTGTCATCCCCTTAGCTGCTGCCGCAGCGCAGAACGCAGCACTCTCCACTAATATGGGTATTGAGATCTGGCGAAAAATCCGGTGTAATAATCTCACACCGTCGGGGTGTAGCTTAGCCCGGTAGAGCGCTACGTTCGGGACGTAGAGGCCGGAGGTTCGAATCCTCTCACCCCGACCATTTAAGCCCATACATACGCCTGAAAAGAAATATTGCGGGCGGTTGAGTACTACACTATCCCTTGTAGTACAACGGTTAGTTTCGCGGCTCGGGAATTCTTACATTCTGGCGCACCAATATCTAGCACAAGACAATAAGAACAAGAATGTCGTCTGCACAGCAATCTCCTACCCCACATCCTTCACACACCATACCAATCCCCGATACCCTCGAATCAATAAAAGGATACTCGAACAAGCCGAAGATTTACACGATGGCTGCCAGTTCGTTCTGGCAGATCAGGCTTTTCGATGGCGAGTCCACCGTCAAATGCAGCACCAACAAAGAATAACGATCAAGTCACTCCTTGAACTAATCCCATTAGACTGTTGGCACAAAACGTCCAGGACCTTGATCTATAAGTCAGACCACCTTGCCATCCGATACCCCAACTATTATTGGAGAAACAGATGGACTTGTATGAAGGCACAATCGTCATCCGGATTAATGGAACAGAAAAACCAGTCGCTATTCAAGTGCACGCACGAAATTGCTGGGTGGGCAAAGAAATCATCGAAGCACAATATGGCAGTTGCTTTGTAAGTTGGTGGCGTAACCCGACAAAGACGCGTTAACGTAAGACCATAGGCAAGGTCGTCATAGACAACGAATCATCAATTTTTCCAGAATTAGCGCCGGCAGAAATTACACAAAAATTACTTTGAAACCGACACACCATATGCTGCAGACTGACTTACGATTTGTCCTTGATAGGGAATAATCCAGTTTAACCATCCATGTCCGTTGGGAAAATTCTCCGTATTTGCGTAAATTTGAGTCGAAACCAGCGATTGTAGATCAATCTTGACGATGTTGCTAAATCCGTAAGTTTCAGTTTTGGGATCATTGTTCTCATGTACGCTTGTAAGATATATGAACCCACCATCTATTACGATATCAAGGGTACTTTCATAATATTTACTATATGGAAGTTGAATTGAATTTGCTTGCGTGTAAACCCCACTACCGTCATTCTTAAAGATGGCCGGAGCCCAATCACCCCAAACATTATCGGGCGCTGTACCACCTAAGAAAGCGTCATAACGCCCGGATCCGTAAAAGTCGATTAATTCAGCTGTATAAATTGCCGGAGTGCCGTAACTCACCCCTGGAATACCGTTTGAACCATCATTGGGTTGAGAGTAAATCACTCCAAAACGGGAAGTGTCACGAGAGAGCACTCCATTTTTATTTGTAAAGAAAAATGGCTTCTTTCCAACCATGTTGTCTGTCACTAGAATATCTGCGAAACCATTACGATTCACATCAGCGGCTGACGCGCTATGGCAATAACACGTGTCAGGGAGAGTGACATTTCGATAGGTACCATCAGTCTGGCTGATAAGCATATGTGGCTGTTCGCCGGGATAATTACCCGCATCAAACCCATGACAAGCGAAAAACACATCTGGCTTACCATCTCCATTAAAGTCAGCAACAATAGCTTTACGCGGATGTAGGCATCCGAGATTGTCCTTCAGCAGCTTCGCTGTATTATCCACCCATAAGCCATCGACTTTTTTATAGAACTTGATATGTCCAAATTTAGTAGCGGTAGCGGCTGTGTAGTTATATTCCAGCGAATGTGTGACCATCGAATAGCTGCCGTCCTGAAAGAAATCAGCAAAAGCTACGGTGTTTGACTCTGCTACCTCTGGCGGCATATTCTGAGAACCTAACGCAGCCGCAGCAGCAATCTTATTTTCGTATGAACTAGCTTTAGGCAATATTGGGCCGCTTGGATTCAACGGCACATAGTCGAAGCCGTTCTGCATCTCCGCTTGCAGGTTATTTTTGTTCTCCGCAGAGTCGGAAAATCCATAAAGCGCAGCATTCTTGGGTACGCCAGAATTCAACTGACCAACCCACCATGTCACACCACCCGACTCCCCGGCGCGGTTCAAGATGTTCTGGTAGAGGGTACTGATGAAGCTGTTGTTCGACACGTTGGTGCCGTAAAGATTGCCGAACTCAGGCGATCCTATAAAGTGCGTCGCTATACCCAGCAAATCGATGCCCTTTTGATTGGCTGCAATCCAGAAGCCTAATCCGGGTAAGTCAGGCTTACGATTAAAGGCAGCTTGATACAAGCGGTAAACTTGCCCCGCAGCCCCGTTCACATCGAACGAGGTATATGTATCCACAAACTTAATCAGTTGCGGGTTGTTGTAGGTCTGGACGGCCTTGGTGATGTTATTGGTGACAGTTACTGCGCTGGATACTTGGTCTTTCACGATCGTGAAATTTGAACGGTAGCCAGCAATCGTTACTGTTCCCGTCGGTGCCGGATTAGTTTGCGTCGCATCGCCCAGAACAACTCGCCCACCAGACTTCCCCTGCTGGATAGATACCGAAGAATTCTGCACATCTGAGCTTGGAGCCCCACCACATCCAGCCAGCACACTACACACCGCCACAAAGTACCGTAGTTTCATCGTTACGCCTTGAATTGATCCCAAAAAACATATCGTTATTTTTTTTAGAACAGTCTAGGCATAACGCAGCCAGCGCGCAACTCTTAATAAGAACGATGTTGCTTAGCCATTGTATGACTCATGGACTTCCAGCGCGCCAGTAGGCATTTCTGAACAAGGAATGGAATTTCGATAGATCAATCTATGATGCCTCCCCCTCGCGAAAACAGATTGATCCCTGGCCACCACAACATATTTCGCATCGCCCCTTTTCTTGTCCAAATTTCTACAAATCACAACGCGTCTTAAAGAGCTTAGAACGGGTGCATAGATAAGTGCTGGCGGTGGCTCAATCGCGATGACCAATACTGCAATATGGCCAAATGCAATTTATTGCCATTTGGAAATCATGTGTGATATAAAGTAATTATGTCGACTGAAAATATGGCCGCATTAGATAACTTCCTGTTTTTTGATATGGCCAAATAGTTAAATGATTTTCTGGTGGATTGTTTTTTACTTAATTAGTTAGGTACCAAATGAAAAAAGCGAAATCCTTATTATTTATTGCTGTCACCACTGCACTGCTTCCCCTTGCGCAAGCCAAGGATATCCGCGATGAGCTAAATATCCAGACGGGCAAAGCTGTTCTGGTTATCCGCGACGCGTCTCCTCAGCAGACTGCAGAGATGGTAAAAAATGCCCTGAGCCAGTTTAGTATTCCTACCAGTCTCAATTTTCATCCTCTCCCTTCGCCAGTACCGGCAAGGCCAGATTCGCCGGTCGAGAAGTCTGTAATCATTCAAGGCAGCCCTGCTACAGACTATGTCTGTGACAATTCCTATGCCGAGATTACCAAGACGCCGCCCCCCGTGCAAAATGCGTTTTACTTCAATCGCGAAGCACTTCATGCCTGTCTATTTGCATTCCAAGGCGGGGTGAAGGTCGATATCATTTTCCATGTGATACGCAAGACCGAGTCCTTGACCGGAGGTCTATTCAACGGCATCACCAAATCCATCCGAGGCAGTGATGGCGAGCGTATCACCAGTCAACTCAAGGAAAATATTGCAGACATTCGCAAATTATTGCCGACCACACTGGTGGCACGCATCGAGGCGCCGGGTATGCCCGTCGAGGAACCTGATAAAGCCGCAGTAGCGCAATTAATTCCACCACTGACTCAGGCCGAAATTGCTGCCCGAGAACAGCAAAATGCCATCCCTGCACCGGCGAAGTCACCCGCTCCGGTTCAGACTGCACAACGTCACATTGATGGCGGCATCGACTTGTCGCTAATAGGGGCACGCAAAGAACTCACTTCTATGGGCTTCAAGTTCTTTGACCAAGATCAATTTGTTGACGCTGCGCGCAGGAATGATTTTTTGACGGTGAGGCTATTCCTTGCGGCATGCGCGATTCGTCCCGGTGGTGCAGATAGTAAAGGGGATACGGCGCTGGCGTTCGCGAAGGATAATACGGAAATGAAATGGATCTTGACCGTATATTCCGAAGCAGAAAAACAGGGGGAATATCCCGGCAAGATCGGCGAGGCAATATTTGCGCGCTAAGGCTGCTGCATTTTAAGCGCTTGATTCTTCTTGTGGAATTGCTAGTTTGAACTGGCCTGTGGGCGGGTTCAGCTAGCAAAACCGGGCAGAGAGTATGTACGGCCAGATTTCTAGCTCGCCCATATTTTTTCTGCCTAATCTATTAATACCCGCAGACTTATAGTGTGGCTCATCAGTTGACCGGAACTGCCGCGGTGCCTGACATTTGCAGAGGCAGGTCTGTGTAGTACAGCAATGTATTGCCCGAACACTAGCTATTGGGCTGGCTTATCCGGCATGGGTCCAGTTGGCAGCGCCGAAACCAGCAGGCAGTCGCGCCCGTCGCCGGAAAACGGCGCCAGCGGTCGGCGCGTGTGAGTCGCCAGTGCTGCCATGTATTTGGCATACGCGAGCTCAATAACCACATCCTGTGCTGACGGGCCGTCCTGCACACCAGTGTCCACGTCCAACTCCCCTCGATAATATTGCTACATATTTTAGAGCAATTTGAGTATATAGCAAGACGAATTAAGTACCGACTAGCCCTGTTTCGCAGCCTGCAACATGCATTTCGACAGCTTGTCAAAATACAGCAGGGCCGCTTGCGTCAGCTCAACCTGCTTGCGTCGCGTGTCCTCGGTATCTGCCAATATCAACCAGCCCTTCTCCCGCATCGAGGTCAGCCGGTTATGTACCGTTGCCGGGGCACCTAGTTCTTTCTTCCCCATCATGTCACGCACTGACAAGCGTTGCTCCTCCTGACTGGCCTTGGCAACAATCGCCAATATGCGCTCTTCCAGTGGGTCGAGCGGTGGCAGCGACGGCAGACCGCGCAAGGCGTCAGCCAGTTGCAGAAAGCGCATATAGATATCGGCGGGACGTTTAGGCATAGTTATGAGGCAATTGAGAACCACGCTGTAATAATCGACCGCACAGCGGCCGAACTGTTGTAAATATTAGCACATCCGCTAGACCTTACTGGAGCCGGCGCGGCTGCGGGAGTGATGCAAGTATCGCTTTTGCCGTGTACAGCACGATCAGCGCCCCCACCAGGTCGCCGACGAACATTACTAAAAACCCCGGCAACAGATGGTCATCGCCGTGCAGGGCAAACCAGATGTGGTGTAACAGCGGACTGGCAAGCGCACATCCGGCGGCACAGACTAGCAGGCGCCTCGGCGTCAGATTGGTCAGGGACGCCTGCAAGCCGTAGCGCTGCTGCGCGATCACGTAGACCAGATAAGGCCCGATAGCGCCTGCTATCGTTCCCGTGGTCGCACGCATAACATCGCCGGGAAAGTAATACCAGTAGCAGGCAAACCAGCCCGCAATCAGCAAACCGACGGCGCCTGCGCGGCCGAACAGCAGCGTACACAACAAGCGAGTTCCGGCCGGAATATAGATCCAGCCTATCCCCTGTAAAAATTCGGTACGCCGGAAGAATAATTCATTGGCGACCATCACCAGGCCATGCAGGCCTATGGTAGCCAATACCATGTAAAGATTGAGGCGGAAAGGCGTAACAGGCGTGTTCATGTCTGGGGCAAAGGCGCAGCTAGCCAACAGGGCCCGCCGCAAAATATGCCAGACAGTAACACGGCCCACTCAAAAAATTCAACTATGCCCGGGCAAAGTAGCCAGCCGCTTGTTCACCAACCGGGCCGGCTGCCTTTGATGCCCACAAAAAAAACACCGACTGCCCATGTGTACCATGCGCAGCCGGCGGAACGCTGGCACGGAGGCCAGCTCAATCCAGGCGAGTCTAATGCCGGGAATCAAACACTTTGCTTGCGGCGGCGGGCCATCAGGCCCACCAGACCCAGACCAGCCACCAGCATGGCGTAGGTTTCTGGTTCCGGTACAGCGGCAATGCCGCGCACATTCAGGGTACCAACATAGGATGCCGAGAAGGCCGGCGCTTCACCACCGGCAAAACCGTGCACCACCAGTTTCAGCGGACCGGTCATCCAGGTGTTACCCAGCGCAGCCGAATAGAACCCCTGACCCAGATCGGCATCGTAGCTATGCTTCAGCGTCAATTTGACGTCGTTCAGCGTCACCCAATCGAACGCGACCGACTGGGCCATGCTCGAATAGATGTTGAACACGCCACCATTGACTTTGAACTTGCCAGCCATCTCAGGGGTAAAAATATAAGTGTCCGTGAACCAGGCATCCGATCCCTTGTTAAGGGTGTTGCCGAAACCGGCACTCCACTGGTCCGTCGTACCGACCGACTTCACCAGCGCGATTTCCACGGCAGGATTGACCACATCTGCATGGGCGCTAAAGATTGCGGACATGCTCAACAGCAGTGCAAGAGCGATCTTCTTCATCTTGATTTCCTTTCAGGTGAATTACTTGTTTATCTGTCAGGTGTTCATGATATTTTGATATGATTAGGAAATAAATAGTCCATTCAGACCGTTTTGATGTCCCATCTGGGGCGCCGGCAGGGAGGACAACACAAATCAAACCCATGAATTGCACCATCCTGCTCATAGACGACCATGCCCTGTTCCGCGCCGGCCTGCGCCTGATGCTGGCCAATGCCCTCAGCGATACCGAGATCCGCGAAGCGGCCAGCCTCGACGAGGCGCTGGCCGGTGGCCGGCGCAGCGTGGCACCGCAACTGATATTGCTCGACATACAGATGCCAGGTTTGAACGGGCTGGACGGCATGACGCTGCTGGCGCGCCAGTGGCCAGACTGCCCCGTCATCGTGCTCTCGGCCGATAGCAGCGTGAGCACAGAACGCTCGGCCATGGAAAGGGGCGCCCACAGCTTCCTCTCCAAAGCGGCACCGGCGCCACAGTTTCTCGAGACAGTCAGAACGGCGCTGGCTGGCCAGCGCCTCGCGCCCCATCCCGACCCTGCCGAGCAAGGCGATAGCGCCGCGCGCCTGACGGCCCGCCAGTGCGAAGTACTGGCACTGCTCTGTCAGGGGCTATCCAACAAATTGATAGGCCAGCGCCTGCACCTGTCGGAAAACACGGTAAGAGGCCATGTACAGGCCATCCTGGCGGCGCTGGGGGTGAGCAGCCGCGCCGAGGCCGCGTTTGCAGCGCGGACCCGGGGTCTGGTCGGCTAGCATGAGCACCAACGCACCCCAGCTGCAGGCGGAACAGATCACTCTGCTGTTGCGCAATATGTATAGCTCGCTCTGGCCGGCCATCGTGGTCGCGCTCGCGCTGGCCTATACGCTGGAGCCGGCCCACGGCAAGTTCACCGTGCTGTGCTGGGCCATCGCCGTCATCAGTTCCAAGACCTTTGCTACCTGGGATGCGCAGCGCCTGCTGGCACAACCCATCTTGCCTGCGCAGGTGCCCGCACTGGTACGCCGCCTGCTGCTGCTGAATGCCATCGATGGCATCGCCTGGGGCGCACTGGCGTGGGTGGGGCTGGATCCGCAGGCCGCCCCCGCCAGCGTACTGGTGATTGCCGTCCTGTCCGGCATCGTAGGCAATTCCATGTCGCTGCTGTCGCCCGTGCTGCCAGTCTTCGTGGTGTTCTGCGTTGGCGAGCTGGGCATGCTGGCGCTGAAAGCGTGGACCATGGGCGAACTGGCTTATCAGGCCCTCAGCGTGGCGGCACTGGCCTATCTGGGCAGCTTGCTGTCGCAGGGCTATAACAGCGCGCGTGCCACCCGGGCAGCGATAGAACTGCGCTTTGAAAATATCGACTTGATCGAAATGCTGAAAGTGGAAAGCGCGCGCGCCAGCGACGCACGCGTGGCAGCAGAACAGGCCAACCATGCCAAATCACGCTTTCTGGCCGCCGCCAGCCATGACTTGCGCCAGCCCATCCACGCCCAGTCGCTGTTTCTTGAAGTGCTGGCACGCTCTGCCCTCACGCCTGAGCAACAGGAAATTCTCGGCAATGCCCGCGCAGCCGGCCTGGCCTCGGCGGAAATGCTGCACACCCTGCTGGACTTTTCACGGATCGAAGCAGGCGTGGTCGATCCCCAGCCGGAAGCATTCCAGTTGCAAACCCTGCTGACCAAAATAGAAAGCGAACTGGCGCCGCAGGCCAATGCCAAGGGGCTGCTGTACCGCACGCGCGATAGCACGGTGGCGCTGTATAGCGACCCCGCGCTGCTGGAACTGATACTGCGCAATCTGGTCTCGAATGCGGTGCGCTACACGGAGCGTGGCGGCATACTGGTGGCCTGCCGGCGCCGGCGTGACCACGCCTTGCTGGAAGTCTGGGACACCGGCATAGGCATCGCCGCCGAGCAGCAGGAAAACATCTTCCTCGAGTTTCATCAGTTGGGCAATCCTGAACGCGACCGCCAGAAAGGTCTAGGGCTGGGTCTGTCGATAGCACGCGGCCTGGCACAATTGCTGGGCCACCCGCTCAGCGTGGTTTCCCAGCCGGGCCGCGGCAGCGTGTTCCGCTTGCGTATTCCGCTGGCGCAGCAGGCACCGTTGCATCGCCATGTCCGCAAGCGCCCGCAGGAGCGCCCCACGCTGGGCTTGCGCGTGCTGGTGATCGACGACGATCAGGCCGTGCGCAGCGCCATGCAGCATCTACTGGCCCAATGGGGTTGCCTGTGCATGGTGGCCGAAGACCTGGACAGCGCGCTCGAACTCAGCGCGCAAGTGCCGCCCGACATCATCATCAGCGACTACCGCCTGCGTGCGCAACGCACGGGGGCCGAAGCCATCGCCACCTTGCGTGCCCAGCTCGGCCGCGAGTTGCCTGCCCTGCTCGTCACGGGCGATACGGCGCCGGTGCGGCTGCGCGAAGCCCGCGCCTCAGGCGTACCGCTGCTGCACAAGCCTGTGGCTCCCGATCAGCTCTATGCAGCATTGGCCGAGCTTGCCAACCACGATGCTGCGCAGCACTAGCCCATGCCGCATTCCCTAAGAGAAAGTCATAAATCAAATTAATTAAATTTGGCATTTAATTCGTTTTCATCAAAAATAATCTCGAAATTGATACTATTGATGTAAAATTCACCCCCTAGTGCATATCGCACCACGTCCCGCAACGCAAAAAATGTCCTGGACAATTTGACGATGCGGCATAGCCCAACGATAAGCTTCAGGGGAAAACCATTGCGTACCAATCTACCTGTCACACAGAATGAGCATCTGATCGCCGATGGCCGCACCATCGTTTCCACCACGGATATGCGCGGCAACATCACTTTTGCCAACCCCTATTTTGTCGAAGTCAGCGGCTATACGGAAAGCGAGCTGATAGGCGCCCCACAAAACATCCTGCGCCACCCCGATATGCCGACCGAAGCGTTCGCCGATATGTGGCGCTGCATCCAGTCAGGCATGCCCTGGACCGGCATGGTGAAAAACCGCTGCAAGAATGGCGATTACTACTGGGTGCTGGCCAACGTCACGCCCGTCATCGAACGGGGCCAGCCCACCGGCTATATGTCGGTGCGGACCAAGCCCAGTCGCGAACAGGTGCGCGCCGCAGACCAGTTGTATCAGCAATTCAAAGCGGGCAATCCGCGCCGCCTGGCCATCGTCAATGGCTGTGCCGTCGAGACTCACTGGTATGCGCGACTCAAGGAAGCCAGCAAACTGGGCATCCATACCACCACCCGGCTCAATGCGCTCATACTGGCGACGCTCATGCTGCTGTTCGCCGCCGTCTTCTTTGCCAACGATGCCAGCCCGTGGATGACGGGCGCCGCCCTGCTGGGCGCCGTCATTGCGCTGAATTTCTGGCGTGCCTTGTATGTGAGCGTGGTGCGTCCGCTGCGCTTTGCCACCGTTTCGGCCCGCAAGATGGCCGGCGGCGATCTGGCCAGCAAAATCGAAATCCGTCGCAATGATGAAATGGGTCAGTTGATGGCCGCGATACGCCAGACCAATGTGAACCTGCACAGCATCATCGGCGACGTCCGCCTGAGCTTCGAGAAAATCTCCGCCTCCACCAGCGAGATCGCCAGCGGCAATCTGGACCTGTCGGACCGCACGGAATCGCAGGCCTCCAGCCTGCAGCAGACGGCGGCCAGCATGGAGCAGCTCAACTCCACCCTGCAGCAAAGCGCAGGTAGCATCAGCAGCGCCAATGAACTGGCAGCCCGCGCCTCGGCCGTGGCGGAACAAGGCGGCAATATCGTGGCGCAGGTAGTCTCCACCATGAACGAGATCAGCACCTCGTCCAACAAGGTGCTGGATATTATTGGCATCATCGACGGCATCGCATTCCAGACCAATATCCTCGCCCTCAACGCTGCCGTGGAAGCGGCACGGGCCGGTGAGCAGGGCCGCGGCTTTGCCGTGGTGGCCAGCGAAGTACGGGCACTGGCACAGCGCTCGGCCGACGCGGCCAAGGAAATCAAGGCCCTGATCGACCAGTCGATCGAAAAGGTGAGCGCGGGTACCCAGCTGACCAATTCGGCCGGCTCCACCATGAGCGATGTGATCTACTCGGTGCAGAAGGTCACGCAGGTGATGGATGAAATCACCACTTCCACGCGCGAACAGGTACAGGGCATCAAGGAAGTCAATCAGGCCGTGGTCAACATCGACGATATCACCCAGCGCAATGCGGCGCTGGTCGAGGAAGCGGCAGCAGCCACCGGCACGCTGGCCGAGCAAAGCCGCAGCGTGGCGCAGGCCATGGCCGTGTTCAAACTCGATCACGCAGCCGCCAACGACCGCCCGCTGCTGCGCAAGGCCTGAGCGTAGCCGTACTGCCCGGCGCGGCCTAGAACAGGCTGGCCTGCGCCGTGGTCAGACGGGCGAAATTGTCGTGCAGCGGCAGCAGGATGGAATCAGCAATCGGCTGCAACTGCTTGCTCAGGTAGTGCTCGTAGTCGATCCGGCTGCGCAGCACTTCCAGCGGTTCCGGCCCGCTAGTCGTCATCACGTAGCTGATCCAGCCGCCGTGCTGGTAGCGCAAGGGCCGCTTCAGACTCTGGTTGTGCTGGTCGGCCAGCCGCGCGGCCCGCACCTGTGGCGGCACATTCACCTTGTATTCATCGAGCCGGTGGCGCAGGCGCTTGCGGTAGACCAGCAATTCATCGTACTCGCCCGCCAGCGTGCTGCGCACATAGTCGCGGATATACTGCTCATAGGGCTGGCCTTTGAAGACGCGCAGGAACAGCCCCTGCTGGAACTGCTGCGCCAGCCGCGTCCAGTCACTGCGCGCCACTTCCAGCCCGCGGTAGATCACTTCATCCTCGCCGCGGCTGTTCAGCGTCAGCCCCGCATAGCGCTTCTTGCTGCCCATATCCGTACCACGGATGGTGGGCATGAAGAACTTACGGTAGTGCGTGTCGAATTCGATTTCGAGATGGCTCTCCAGCCCCAGCTCACGCTGCAGCATCTCGCGCCACCACGCGTTAATCTGGCTGACCAGCGCCTCGCCTATCGCCAGCGCCTCATCATTGACGTACTCTTTTTTCAGCCAGATAAAGATCGAATCCGTATCGCCATAAATCACTTCATAGCCCTGTGCTTCCACCAGCTCGCGGGTCTGCTTCATCATCTGGTGGCCACGCAGCGTGACCGATGAAATCAGGCGCGGATTGAAGAAGCGGCATTCGGTAGCACCCAGCACGCCGCAGAAGGAATTCATCAATAACTTTAGTGCCTGCGACAGCGGTTCATTTTTGGCGCGCTTGGCCGCATCGCGCTGCTTCCAGATCTGGGTGGTAATCTCGGGCAGGCAGTGGCGCTGGCGCGAAAACACGGTGCCATTCACACCGGCCACCACGCTGGCCGGATCGCTCGCATGTTCGCCTTCGATCAGGCCGACGGGATCGACCAGAAAGGTGCGGATGATGGACGGGTACAGGCTCTTATAATCGAGCACCACCACCGAATCGTACAGCCCCGGTTTGGAATCCATCACGAAGCCGCCCGGCGAGGCACCGCCCGCCACATCGCCGACGTTCGGCGCCACATAGCCTTCGCGGTGCATGCGCGGCAGATAGTGGTGGGAGAATGCGGCGATAGAACCGCCCAGATGGTCGGCCTGCAGCCCGGTCACCGTGGCCCGCTCTATCATGAAGGCGAGCAGATTGGCCTTGGCGAAAATGCGCGTGACCAGTTCGCAGTCCTTCAGGTTGTAATAGGCCAGCGCCGGTTTGTCGTGCTGGAAGCGGCGCTCGATTTCCGCCATCTTGTCGTACACGTCGCCGATGTCCTTGCCCTCGCCCAGCAAGGCCTGCGATACATGTTCGAGGCTGAAGGAAGGGAAGCTCCACGAAGCAGCTTTCAGCGCATCTATCCCGTCCAGCACCACCCGCCCGGCCACGGGGGCAAACATATAGCCGGGCTTGGCCGGATGCTCGCGCCATTCGATAGTCTTGCGCTCGCGCCCCAGCGTGAGCGGCACCTTGTGCTTGTCGGCGTTCTTCTGCAGTACGCGCAAATCGAACTGCACCACGTTCCAGCCTATCAGCACATCGGGATCGTGCAGGGCAAACCAGGCATTGAGCTTTTCCAGTAACTGGCGCGGCGTGGCGCAGTATTCGAGTGCGAAGTCCGGCGCTGCAGCGTCGTCCGATGCTGCAGCCGGCGCAGCACCTAGCATATACACCTGGCGCTGGCCGCAGCCTTCCAGCGCTACCGAATACAGGTCTTCGAACGCACTGGTCTCGATATCCAGCGACACCAGTTTGAGCGCAGGCCGGTAGTCGGGCGCGGGCTTGAGTTTGCAGTTGTGTACCACGTGGCCCTGCCACTGGCCGCCTTCGATCTGCACCCCGGCCGTGATGAAGCGCTCCATCAGATAGCGTTCGGGCGGGCGGATATCCGCTTCGTACAAGGCAATGCCATGTTCGCCCAGCGTGCGCTCAAACGCAGTCAGCTGCTTGTAGCGGCTGGCGTACAGGCCGATCACGGGTTGATTGCGGAAGGATTTGAGCGCCAGTTCGCGCAGCTCTATGCCCTGCTGCTGCAACAGTAGCGCTTCAATGGCGGCGCGCTGCCCGGCCTCGGCAAAGGCCACGGAAGTCTGCGCCGTCAGACGGACTTTCTGCGGGCCGGCGTCAGTGGCCAGCCAGAATTCGATCTCCGTCCCCTGTGCCGTATCGCGCCAGTGGCGGGTCAGTATGAAACCTTGTGCAGATGCTTGCGTCATGCCGGCATTATACTGTATGCACATACAGCCAGCATGGGTGTTTTAGCTGTGCCTGTAGGGCTGTTAGCGCGCCTGGCTCGAATAGATATGGGCTGCCACGAACGCCGACAGGCACGACAGCAAAGCCCTTGCCCTAGTGCCGTAGGCGAGGTCCGGGCAGCTATCCCTTAGCGGTAGGTGACGGTGCCCGGTGGCCCCAGCCATTCGAGGTGGGCATAGTTATTCAGATAGCTGACGCTGAATTCGCCGGGCCGCTGCAGCAGCTTGGTCACGGAACCATTCACCAGCGTCCACATCATCTCCATCACCTGATAATCCTGCAGCCCTAGCAGATGCTGCATCAGCGTGGCGATCACACCACCCGAAGTGAAAACGATGGTGCTTTGCTTGCTATGCTCGCCATCGAGCCGCTCCAGCGCCGCAATGGTACGGCGACGGAAAGCCGGCCAGGCTTCGCTGTAATCGTCGTCATGCCAGCCGCTCATCCAGCGCTGCACAGCAGCACGGAACATATGTTCGAGCGCGCGCTGCGGCTGCTCGTGGCGGGCCAGCATCTGCTTGAACATGGCCAGATCGCCAAACTCGGGACAATGGCGCAGCATCACTTGATGGTGGTCGAATTCGGCGAAGCCGGGATCATGCTGCCATTCCCCTTCAGGCAACAGAGTCTTGGGCAGTTCGGCCAGACAGGCGTCGGCCGTCTGCTGGTGGCGCTCCATGCCGCCTACGATCACGCGATGAAACGTCTGCTTGCGGCTCGCATACCACTGCCCCAGCAGGCGCGATTGCTCGTAACCCAGCGTCGACAACTGGTCGTAATTAGCGCTGCCAAACGAGGCCTGCCCGTGGCGCACCAGATGAATTTGTCCCATTTCGCTTCCGGCTTCAGATCTAAACAGCCATCAGCTTACCGCCCAGCCTATAATTCATCAAATGAATAGTTTTACTTTTACGGTAAAACTGTCGTGCTGATTCCGACCGACGAGGTGCCCATGCTGCGTTTTTTCGCTGTGCTGCTTGCGACGACCCTGCTGGAAACGTCGGCACTGGCCCATGCGCAGACGGAACTGGTATTCGGCACCACCCACGATGCCCATTCAGCGTCCTTTCATTACGCCCGCGATTATCTGCAGCAGCTGTGCGCTGAAAACAAGCTAAATTGCGCGCTGCGCAGCCTGCCGGGGCGACGCTCCGAGGCATTGCTTGCGATCGGCAAGCTGGATGGCGAAATCGGCCGGGTCAAAGGCTATGGCCTCAAACATCCGGACTATGTGCGGGTGGAAGAACCGTTCAACGTGGTCCAGACCCGCATCTTCACGCGCACGCCGTTCACCATCAGCAGCTGGCAATCGTTGACCTACTTTGCCCGCACTGTCAGCTACAAGCGTGGCATCTTCCTCTACCAGCAGCGGCTAGAACAGCTGGTACCGTCGCTGCAGCTGCATGATGTGCAAAGCGAAGACGCCTGCCTGCAAGTGGTGCTGGCCCAGCGCAGCGAAGCCTGCGTGTTCGATGTGGGTGGTCTTACCGGCGATGCGCGCCGCCTGCTCAAGCAGGGCTACACCAGCGCCTCGATAGAAGATTTGCCACTCTACCTTTATCTGCACAAGGATCGTGGCGAGCTGGCGTTGCCGCTGGCCGAAACGGCCAGACGGATGCAGGCGCGCGGCGTACCGGCGCAGTTGCGCCGGACCTATTACGAATTAAAGTGAGGGTGCCAGCATATCCAGCAGCGTGAACGCTACTACTTTGGTGGCCTTGCGCAGGTCTTCCAGCAGCAGCCGCTCATCGGCCTTCTTGGCGTTCGATTCCGGCACCGTACGCGGGCCGGCGCCATACAGCACGGCAGGAATCCCGTGTTCACCATACAGGCGTGCATCCGCATACAGCGGCGTGCCCTGCGCCGGAATCTGCTCGCCCATCACTGCCAGTGCATTCTGCTGCAGGCTGCTCACCAGCGTGGCCGTGCCAGGCAGTTCGCGCAGCGCGTGCGACAGCAGCAGGCGCTTGATCTCGATATGGATGCCGGGCAGCCCCTGCACGGCCTGTTCGATCAGGGCACGCACCTGTGCCTCGACCTGCACCGGATCTTCTTCGGGAATCATGCGGCGGTCCATCTTCAGCACCACTTTGCCAGGCACCACATTGGTGTTGGTGCCGCCATCGATGCGGCCCACCAGCATGGTCGGGCTATCGATACCGGGCACTTTGGACTTAATCTTTTTCAGCTCGGGCAACTGGTCATAGATCGCATTCAAAATGCGCGTGGCCGCCTGCAGCGCGTCATGCCCCGTTTCCGGCATGGCGCCATGGCCGGACTTGCCGTGCACGGTGATTTCCAATTGCAGACAGGCGTTATGCGCCGTGACGATGTTGTAACTGAAGCCCGCAGCGATCACGTAATCAGGCTTGGTCAGCTGCTGTTCCAGCAGCCAGCCCGGCCCCAGCAGGCCACCGAATTCTTCATCGTAGGTGAAATGCAGTTCCAGCTTGCCTTTGAGTGGCAGGCCCAGTGCCTCCAGCGCACGCGTGGCAAAAATATAGGTAGCGAAATCGCATTTCGACACAGCGGCAGCGCGGCCATAGATATAGCCATTCTCCACCACGCCGCCATACGGCGGATAGGTCCAGTTATCACCGGGCGGCACCACATCGCCGTGGGCATTCAGCGCCAGCGTCGGACCTTCCTCGCTGTACGGACGGCGCACGATCAGGTTGGTGATGCTCTGCATGCCGTAGTCCTGCACCTGCTGGGCCGGCACAGCATGCTGCTCGGCGTTCCAGCCATAGGCGCTGACCAGTTGTGCCACCATCTCGGCATGCGGCGCATTGTTACCGGGCGGGGTATCGGTCGGCACGCGCAGCAATTGCTGCAGCACGCCCACTTCTTCATCGAAATGCGCGTCTATCCACTGCGCCAGTTGCTGTTTCGCGCTACTCATCGCGTTACTCATATTCAGGCTCTCACTTGGCACCGGACTCGAACCACAGCGCAATCTGCGCCCGTTCGGCCTCGGTCATATTGGTCAGGTTAGCCAGCGGCATGGCTTTCAGTTGCACCGCCTGCTTGTAAATTTTTTCCGCGTTCTGGCGTATCTGTTCCGGCTGGTCCAGCGCTACACCCGCAGGCGCCGTGGCAAAGCCGGGCTGGGTCGGCTGGGCCGAGTGGCAGGACACGCAGCGCAGCGCCACGATGGCCGCCACCTTGTTCATCTGCGCTGCCGGATCGGCTACCGCCACAGCTTTCGGACGGGCCGGTGCGATCGCCACCGCCACGGCCAGCAGCAGCGCGATGCCGAGCAGCGGATAGCGCCATTCGACACGGCCTTTGTGGCGCAGGTTGAAGAAGTGACGGATGCTCACGCCAGCAGCCATGATAAAGGCCAGCACCAGCCAGGCCTGCTCATGGCGGTAAGTCATGGCGTAGTGGTTGCTGATCATGATGAACAGCACGGGCAGCGTGAAGTAGTTATTGTGCACGCTGCGCTGCTTGGCCTTCTGGCCATGTATGGGATCGGGCAGGCGGCCAGCCGACATGGCTTCCACCATCTTGCGCTGACCCGGAATAATCAGCATCAGCACATTACCCACCATGATGGTGCCGATCAGTGCGCCCACGTGGATGTAGGCGGCGCGACCGCTCAGTACATGGGTCAGGCCATATGCAGCCGCCACGATCAGGCAGAAGATCACGATGCCGAACCACAGATCATGCTTGCCCAGCGGTGAACGGCACAGCAGGTCGTACACCGTCCACCCCACCACCAGCGTACCCACGCCTATGCCTATGGCCTGCAGGCTGCTCAGATCCGCCACGGATTTATCCACCAGCATGGCCTGCGCATTGAAGTAGTAGGCGATGGTCAGCAGCGCGATGCCGGACAGCCACGTGGTGTAAGCCTCCCATTTGAACCAGTGCAGTTCCTTGGGCAGTTCGGCCGGTGCCACCAGATATTTTTGCGGGTTGTAGAAGCCACCGCCATGCACGGCCCACAGTTCACCGGACACACCCTTCCTGGCCAGCTCGGAACCGGGCGCAGGCGGACGAATCGAGTTATCCAGCCAGACGAAATAGAACGAGGCGCCTATCCATGCAATGCCGGTGATGACGTGCAGCCAGCGCACGATCAGGTTCAGCCACTCGAGGCCATACGGGATCAGATAGTCGATGAGTTCCATGAATGCTTTCGGTTTTTTTTAAACGGCACTGTGGCTAATTTACAGAAGATAAACGGATTTGCTGACGACCACATGAACATTAGAGTATATTAAACATATCCATTTTCGTATAACAATCAGATTTTCAACGCCCATGGCCGCCCTGCCGCAACATCTGGATCTGCATCTGATCCGCATACTTTACCTGCTGCTGGTGGAGAAGAACGTTTCACGCGTCGCTCTCAAACTCAATCAGCCGCAGCCTTCCATCTCGGCTTCGCTGCGCAAGCTGCGCGAGCTGACGGGCGACCCTTTGCTGGTGCGCGGCGCGCGCGGCATGGTGCCCACCCAGCATGGCGAAAGCCTGCTGGCACCGGCCAAACGCATCCTCGACGAAACGGAAAACCTGTTCCTCAAAAAGCAGCCCTTCCAGCCGCAGGAAGAAGCGCGCACCTTCCACATCGCCGCCCCGGACTATCTGGATAGCCAGTTCCTGCCCAATCTGGTGGCCCTGCTGCGCCGAGGCTCGCCCAACAGCCGCGTGAAAATCCACAGTCTGGGTCCAGGCGTGGATTATGTGCGCCTGCTGTCCGATGGCGACATGGATCTGGTCATCGCCAACTGGGAAGAACCGCCGGCCCACCTGCACATGTCCAAGCTATTCGAGGACCCCATCATCTGCGTCATGCGCGCGGACTGCCCGTACGCGCTGCGCACGGCCAGCGACGCCATGACGCTCAACGAGTATCTGGCACTGCCCCATGTGGCGCCAACCCAGATGCTGCCCGGCTATCAGGGCGTAATCGACGCCTTCCTCGAAACCCAAGGCCTGCAGCGCAACGTCGCGGTGGAATCAGCCTACTTCGGCCTGATCCCCTACATGCTGACCCAGACCGATCTGGTGCTGACCACAGGCCGCCAGTTCGTACGCTTCTACGAACGCAGCATGCCACTGAAGAGCTTTACGGTACCCGTCAAATTCCCTGCCATGCGCTTCTACCAGCTATGGCATGAACGCGTGCATCAGGCGCCCGAACACAAATGGCTGCGCGAGCAGGTATCGGCAGCGGCCAAGGCATTGGTGAAATAGGCTCACGTGAAGTAAGCACCCGCTTATAAACGCTAGGCAGGTAGACATATACCAGCGCAGCATGGAAAGGCTACACTAGGCTATGACCACACTCTCCGAACTGAATAGCTGCGATACCGCCAGCTTTATCGACCGCCTGCGCGGCATCTACGAACACTCGCCATGGATACCGGAGCGGGCTGCCGCTGCGCGCCCGTTCGCTAGCGTCACGGCACTCAAACAGGCCTTGCAGGCCGTCGTCAGCAACGCCACGCTGGATGAACAGCTAGGCCTGATCCGTGCCCACCCCGAACTGGCGGGCAAGGCAGCCATCAGCGGCCAGCTCACGGCTGAATCGACGCATGAACAGGCCAAATCCGGCCTGCACCTGTGCAGCGCCGAAGAATTCGCCACCCTGCACCAGCTCAATGCCGACTACAACGCCCGCTTCGGTTTCCCCTTCATCCTCGCCGTCAAAGGGCCGGACGGACAGGGCCTGACGCGGCGCGCGATTATCGCGACCTTTAGCCGCCGCCTGAAAAACCAGCGCGCCGATGAAATCGCCGAGTGCCTGCGCCAGATTAAACGCATCGCCGAGTTACGCATCAACGACCTGCTAGGTGTAACGCTGGCCTTCGGCCCGCAGGTCATGCAGTGGAGCGAACAGATAGGCGCCATCAGCGACGCCGACAACAGCGGCGACCAGGACTTCGACCTCACCTGCGCCTACCTGACGCCGGCGCACCAGCAAACCGCTGCCCAGTTGCTGGCATGGATGCAGCAGGCCGGCATGGAAGCGTGCATCGATGCGATTGGCAACGTGGTAGGCGTGTACCGCGCCGCCGATGCCGACGCCCCGACGCTGATGACAGGCTCGCACTACGACACCGTGCGCAACGGCGGCAAATACGATGGCCGGCTAGGCATTCTGCTGCCTATCGCCGTGGTACAGCATCTGCACCAGCGCGGCGAACGCCTGCCCTACCACCTCGAAGTAGTGGGCTTCGCGGAAGAGGAAGGCGTGCGCTTCCGCAGTACCTTCCTCGGCAGTAATGCCATCACGGGCCGCTTCGATCCGGCCCTGCTGGACCAGACCGATGCCGATGGCGTAACCATGCGCGACGCGATCAACGCGGCCGGCCATGATGTGCATGCCATCGCCGCCATTGCTCGCGATCCGGCCAAGCTACTGGCGTTTGTGGAAGTCCATATTGAACAAGGGCCTGTGCTGCTGGAACACGACCTGCCGCTGGGCGTAGTCAGCGCGATTGCCGGTAGCTCGCGCTATCTGGTCGAGCTGACGGGACTGGCCAGCCATGCCGGCACTACGCCTATGAATATGCGCAAGGACGCTGCCGCTGCTGCCGCCGAAATCGTGCTGCTGGTGGAGCAGCGCTGCACGCAGGCGCTGGCACTGGTGGGAACAGTGGGACAGTTGCACGTACCAAACGGCTCGGTCAACGTGGTGCCCGGTGTCTGCCGTCTGTCGCTGGATATCCGCGCGGCCGATGACGCCGTGCGGCTGGCAGCGGTCAACGATATCAAGCAAGGGATAGCGCGCATCTGTGCAGAGCGCCAGATCGAATTCACGCTGGAATCTATCGTCGATGTGGCAGCCGTGCCGTGCGCACCGCGCCTGATGCAGCAACTGGGCGCTGCGGTGGAACGCGCGGGCTTGCCGCGCTTCGATCTGCTGTCCGGTGCGGGACATGATGCCATGGCCATGGCGGCCATCACCGATGTGGCCATGCTGTTCACGCGCTGCGGCAATGGCGGCATCAGCCACAACCCGCTGGAAACCATGACGGCGGACGATGCAGAACTGGCGTCGCAGGTACTGCTGGACTTCCTGCGCAATTATCAGTAATACCCCCAGCCGCTGAACCCGCATCACTGCGGGGCAGCGGCTCGCCATTTACGCCACGCGCGCCCGTTCCAGCATGGCGTGCAGCAGCACGTTGCAGCCCGCTTCCAGATGTTCGGCTTTGGCATCCTCGATCTCGTTATGGCTGATGCCGTCCTTGCACGGCACGAAGATCATGCCCGAGGGTGCCAGTCGCGCCGTATAGATCGCGTCATGTCCAGCGCCGGACACCACATCCATGGTGGAGTAGCCCAGCTTGGCCGTGGCCTTGCGCACCGCATCCACGCAGTCGGGATGGAAGGGGCAAGGCGGATAGTAGGACACCCGCTCAATGGAAATCTCCAGCCCCGTATCCTTGCGGGTCTGCTCGATATACGCCAGCATTTCCTCGTGCATGGTGTTGAGCAGCTCGTCGTTCACATTGCGCAGGTCGATGCTGAACTTCACCTCGCCCGGAATCACGTTGCGGCTGTTGGGGAACACTTGCACCATGCCCACCGTGCCACGGCCATACGGCGGATAGCGGTCGGCTATCGCCACCACCTGCTGCATGATGCGCGTTGCCACTTGCAGCGCATCCTTGCGCAAGCCCATGGGCGTAGGCCCCGCATGGGCTTCCATGCCCTTCACCACGCAGTCATACCACGACAGGCCCATCACGGCAGGCACTACACCTATCACCTTGTCGGCATCTTCCAGCACTGGCCCCTGCTCGATATGGGTTTCGAAATAGGCGCCGATAGGATGGTCGCCCGGCACCTGCTCGCCCTTGTAGCCTATGCGCGCCAATTCCTCGCCTACGCTCTTGCCTTCCGTATCGCGCGCGGCATACGCCGTCTCCAGCGTGAAGGCACCGCAGAACACGCCGGAACCCATCATCACCGGCACGAAGCGCGAACCTTCTTCGTTGGTCCAGAACGCGACTTCGATGGGCGCTTCCGTACGGATGTTCAAGTCATTCAGCGTACGCACCACTTCGAGTCCGGCCAGCACGCCATAGTTGCCATCGAATTTGCCACCGGTCGGCTGGGTGTCGATATGGCTGCCCGTCATCACAGGCGGCAGCGCATTGTTAGTGCCTTCGCGCCGCATGAACACATTGCCGATCTGGTCAACCGTAATCGACATGCCTGCCTCGCGGCCCCAGCGCACCACGAGGTCGCGCCCCTGCTTGTCCAGATCCGTCAGCGCCAGACGTTTCACACCGCCTTTGGCAGTCGCGCCTATCTGTGCCAGTTCCATCAGCGAGTCCCACAGACGCTGGCCATTGATCCGCATATCACTCATCGCTCTACTCCTTCAACATCAGCGTGCCGAAGCCGCTTTAAACGCAGGACGGTCGATATGACGGCCTGCGCCCTCCACCGCCATCAGCGTACCGTTCTGGAACACCACCTTGCCCGCGGCGATGGTGGTACTCGGAATGCCGCGCACCGTGCGGCCTTCGAACACATTGAAGCCGCCCTTGGCGTGCTGGGTCTGGGCAGAGATGGTACGGCTGCCTTCCGGATCCCACACCACCACATCGGCATCGGCACCGGCGGCAATCACGCCCTTGCGCGGATACATATTGAAAATCTGCGCGGCATTGGTCGAAGTCACCTTCACAAATTCGGAAGGCGTCAGCAGGCCGGAATTCACACCGGCATCCCACACCACCGACATGCGGTCTTCCACCCCGCCGCAGCCATTCGGTATCTTGGTAAAGTCATCCTTGCCTGCAGCCTTCTGCGCGGCGCAGAAGGTGCAGTGGTCAGTCGCCGTGGTGTGCAGATTACCGCCCTGCAGGCCTTGCCACAACGCCGTCTGATGCTGCTTGCTGCGGAACGGCGGACTCATGACGTGGCCGGCCGCAAACTCCAGATCAGGGCTCTGGTACACACTATCGTCGATCACCAGATGCCCCGCCAGCGCCTCGCCATACACGCGCTGGCCATGAGCACGGGCACGCGTGATGGCTTCCAGCGATTCGGCGCACGACACGTGCACGATGTAGACGGGCGTGTTGAGCACATTGGCAATCGCAATGGCACGGTTGGCCGCTTCCGCTTCCACTGCCGGTGGCCGCGACAGCGGGTGCGAACTCGGTCCCGTCAATCCCTGCTTGAGCAGATCCTGCTGCAACTGGTACACCAGCTCACCATTCTCCGCGTGCACGGTGGGTATCGCCCCCAGTTCCAGCGAACGGCGGAAACTCTTCACCAGCGTTTCATCGTCAGCCATGATGGCATTCTTGTATGCCATGAAGTGCTTGAAGCTGTTCACGCCATGCTCGCGCACCAGCGTGCCCATATCACGGTGCACACTGTCGTCCCACCACGTAATGGCAACGTGGAAGGTGTAGTCGGCAGCGGCCTTCTGCGCCCAGCCGCGCCACTGGTGATAAGCCTCGATGAGATTCTGCTGCGGTGCCGGAATCACGAAATCCATGATGGTAGTAGTACCGCCAGCCAGACCGGCTGCCGTACCCGTATAGAAATCGTCCTGCGTCACTGTGCCCATAAACGGCAGATTCATGTGAGTATGGGTGTCTATCCCGCCCGGCATCACGTACTGTCCGCCAGCATCGATGACGGTGGCACCGGCCGGCGCCGCCAGATTTTCAGCCACGGCGATAATCTTGTCGCCATCGCACAGTACATCGGCACGGAACACCCGGTCGGCATTCACTACCGTACCACCGCGTATCAGAATAGTCATCGAGGTCTCCGTTATTTTACGGGCGGGCCGCCTGTGCTGCAGGCAGCGCCTTACCCTTCATCATGAGGCCATACACCACGGCCGAAATGGCGATACCGACAAACCATGCGTAGGTGTAGAGCGTTTTAAAAATCGGTGCAACGTCGGGGAAGGCAGCAGGGAAAGCCGCATTCAGGAAGCCCGGAATATTCGGCAGCACGCCGATCACGAAAGCCACCAGTGCCGTCACGTTCCAGCCGCTGCCATACGAATACTGGCCATCTTCGCGGTACAGTTCCGGCACATCGAGTTCCGTCTTGCGCACCATGTAGTAATCGATAATCAGAATGCCCGCGATAGGCCCCAGCAAAGCCGAGTAGCCGATCAGCCACGTAAAGATATAGCCTTGCGTCGATTCCAGTATCTTCCATGGCATCATCAGGATCGCAATGCCGGCCGTGATATAGCCGCCGATCTTGTACGAAATCTGCTTAGGCGCCAGCGAAGAAAAATCGTAGGCCGGGCCGACCAGATTCGCCGCCAGATTCACCGATACCGTATCGATCAGCAGTATCAGCAGTGCGATCAGCACGGCCACGCCCGTCATGCGGCTGGACAGATCGACCGGATCCCAGATGGCTTTGCCGTACAGGACCACGGTAGCCGAGGTCACGATCACGGCCATCATGGCCAGCAAGCCCATAGGCACCGGCAGACCGACCGACTGGCCGATCACCTGATCGCGCTGCGTTTTGGCGAAGCGGGTAAAGTCGGGAATGTTGAGCGCCAGCGTAGCCCAGAAGCCCACCATGGCCGTCAGCGAAGGCCAGAACACAGACCAGAACTGGCCAGCCTTCTTGCCGCCTTCAACGAACTGCGAAGGTGCCGACAGCAGATCGCCGAAGCCGCCCGCCTTGTTATACACCCAGCCCAGCAACACAAAGCAGATCAGGATCTTCAGCGGCGCCGTGTAGGTTTCCAGTTTGCGGATCGCATCCATGCCGTGCACGATGTACCAGAACTGGATGGCCCAGAACACCAGGAAGCACAGCAACTGCCCGCCGTTGATGCCGAGACCAGCAATCGCCGCACCACCGAACTCGCCGCCCAGCATCACACCGAGCAGCGTGTAGATCATCTGGCCGCCGAACCAGGTCTGGATGCCATACCAGCCGCAGGCCACAATGGCGCGCATCAGCGCCGGCAGTTTGGCGCCGGCCGTGCCGAACGACGCACGCGCCAGCACCGCATACGGAATACCGTACTTGGTGCCGGCATGGCCGATCAGCAGCATCGGCAGCAGCACAATGGCGTTGGCCAGAAATACCGTGAGCACCGCCTGATAGCCGGACATGCCGCTTTCGATCAGACTGGCCGACAGCGTATAGGCGGGGATACACATGACCATCCCCACCCACAAGGCTGAAAAGTGATACCAGCGCCAGGTACGTTGCGCTGCTGACGTAGGCGCCAGATCTTCATTCCATAGTTGCGTACTACCAGTTTGTATTTCGCTCACGGGGCATTCTCCAGAAAATTGAACTATACGCCAACGCTGCAAGTTTCGTACCTAACTCACTGCCTCCTGAAGTCTTTGCCCCTATGCGGTTTCAGTCGCTTTCACCGCTTCCGCGCGCGGGTTGCGCGGGTCCTGCGTCCAGTTCATATAAGGCTTGCCTGTGTTCTGCGGCACCA
This sequence comes from Pseudoduganella danionis, assembly GCF_009720775.1. Lineage (GTDB taxonomy): Bacteria > Pseudomonadota > Gammaproteobacteria > Burkholderiales > Burkholderiaceae_D > Rugamonas > Rugamonas danionis. The sequence goes on along the minus strand of NZ_WNKW01000002.1, from coordinate 297,614 downwards.
TGGTGATGCAGCCCTGCACCGGACAAGTGATCTCGCACAGATTACAGCCTACGCATTCTTCCTTATTGACTTCGTAGGTACGCACACCGGCAGCATCGATCAGCTGGTTGATGGACTGGTGCGAGGTATCCTCGCAAGCCACATAGCAGCGGCCGCACTTGATGCAGTCATCCTGATTGATCTGGGCAATGACCTGATAGTTCATGTTCAGGTATTTCCAGTCCGTGGTATTCGGTACCGCCTTGCCGACGAAATCATTGATGCTGCTGTAGCCCTTCTCGTCCATCCAGCGCGACAGGCCATCCTTCATCTGTTCGACGATGCGGAAGCCATGCAGCATGGCGGCCGTACAGACCTGCACACAGCCCGCACCTAGCGCCATGAATTCGGCCGCATCACGCCAGTTGCTGATGCCGCCGATGCCCGAGATAGGAATGCCACGGGTGGCCGGATCACGTGCGATTTCCGCCACCATGTTCAGCGCGATAGGCTTCACGGCCGAACCGCAGTAGCCACCGTGCGTGCTGGCACCACCGACGACAGGGAAAGCCACCATCTGATCGAGATCGAGATGGGTGATGGAGTTGATGGTGTTGATCAGCGAAACGGCATCGGCACCACCAGCCTTGGCAGCACGGGCCGGTGCACGGATGTCGGTGATATTCGGCGTAAGCTTGACGATGACGGGCAGCTTGCTGTGCGTCTTGCACCAGCGCGTGACCATCTCCACATACTCGGGCACCTGCCCTACTGCCGCGCCCATGCCGCGTTCCGGCATACCGTGCGGGCAGCCGAAATTGAGTTCGATGCCGTCAGCGCCCGTCGCTTCCACTTTCGGCAGAATATCGGCCCACAGTTTTTCTTCGCACGGCAGCATCAGCGAAACGATGATGACGCGATCCGGCCAGTCCTTCTTCACCTGGGTGATTTCCTGCAGATTCACTTCCAGCGGACGGTCGGTAATCAGCTCGATATTGTTAAAGCCTATTACCTCGCGGTTCTTGCCGTAATGCGCAGAATAACGCGAGGAGACGTTGACGGCCGCCGGGTCTTCACCCAGCGTCTTCCACACCACGCCGCCCCAGCCGGCCTCAAACGCGCGTACCACGTTGTAGGCTTTATCCGTCGGCGGCGCCGACGCCAGCCAGAACGGGTTGATGGATTTGATCCCGCAGAATTCTATACTCAGGTCAGCCATTATTGGGCCTCCGCTTTCAGTGCGTTGATATCTTGGTGGATGGCGATGGCCGCCAGTTTTCCGTGCTGTACCGCCTGCACGGTCAGATCCTGTCCGGGCGCCACACAGTCGCCGCCAGCGTAGATACGTGGCAGCACTGTGCGGAACTGATCGTCGACGTGGATTTTGTCACCGTCGCGTTTCAGCGTTTTCGCCAGTGGATCACTGATGCTCGTTTCGTCCATGCTCTGACCGATGGCTTTAAAGATGGCGTCCGCCGCTATCTCGAAAGTCTCACCGGTGCCAGCCAGACGGCCATTGTTCATGGCGGTTTTTTCAAAGCGCATGCCGCGTACACGACCAGCGTCGTCCAGCAGCACCTGCTGCGGCTGGGCCCACGTGCGCATGCGTACCTGATTTTCCTTGGCAATGTGCTGTTCATGTTCGGTCGCGCTCATCGCTTCGAAGCCACGCCGATACACCAGCGTGACTTCGTCCGCACCGAGGCGCTGGATCTGCACCGCCATATCGATGGCCGTGTTACCGGCACCAATCACGATGGCGCGAGCCGGTACGGGCAAGCTGCTCAGATCTTCCGTCTGGCGCAGCGCGGCGATGTACTCGACAGCAGCCAGCAAGCCCGGTGCATCTTCACCCGTCAGGCCCAGCTGCTTGCTGGCACCGAGGCCGAGGCCGAGGAACACCGCGTCATACTGCGCATGCAAGTCTTTCAATTGCAGATTGCCGCCCAGGGTCTGGCCGTGACGGATTTCGATGCCACCTATCTGCAGCAGGAATTCGACTTCCTTCTGTGCGAAGTTATCGGTCAGCTTGTACTTGGCGATGCCGTACTCGTTGAGACCACCGGATTTTTCCTTGGCTTCGAATACCACCACATCATTGCCCAGCATGGCCAGCCGGTGTGCACACGACAGCCCTGCCGGACCGGCACCCACCACGGCGATTTTCTTGCCCGTGCTGGCAGCACGTTTGAACGGATGTTCAGCAAACGACATGTGATCGATGGCGTAGCGCTGCAGCAGGCCAATCTTGACGGGCTGGCCTTCCGCATCATGGTTACGCACGCAGCTATCCTCGCACAGGATTTCGGTCGGACACACGCGCGCACAACTGCCGCCGAGTATGTTCTGCTGCAGGATGCCGGCCGCCGCACCATTCACGTTACCGTCGTGGATATTGCGGATGAAGGCTGCTACATCAATCTCCGAAGGACAGATGCGTGTGCAAGGCGCATCGTAGCAATACAGACAGCGAGCACTTTCTATCGCCGCCTGTCGCTCGTTGAGTGCGGGCGCCAGATCGGTGAAGTGTTTAGCCAATGATTCATTGGCTTCCTTGGGATGCGGTATGTATTTGAGAGATTCGATCATCATGGTTTCCGTGAGATTTATTTCATCTGTGGGAATGCAAATTCTGCGCCAGCACTAGCCGTGTTTGGCCAGCGCTGCATCACAGCTTTATGCCGTGTATAGAAGCGCACACCTTCAGGGCCGTAAGCGTGGTGATCGCCAAACAGGCTACGCTTCCAGCCACCAAAACTATTAAATGCCATCGGCACCGGCAGCGGCACATTCACGCCCACCATGCCTACCTGAATCTGGCGCACGAATTCGCGTGCCACACCACCATCGCGCGTGTAGATCGCTACACCATTGCCGTACTCGTTACGGTTGATCAGCGCTACTGCGGTACCCACATCCGGTGCGCGCAGCATGCACAGCACAGGGCCGAAAATCTCTTCCTTGTAGATCGTCATATCAGGCGTGACATGATCGAACAGCGTGCCGCCGACGAAGAAGCCGTTCTCACGTCCGGGCACCACATAGTTGCGGCCATCCACCACCAGCTTGGCGCCCTGCTCCACGCCTTCGCTGATCAGGCGTTCGATACGCTGTTTGGCGGCGCTCGATACCACCGGCCCCATTTCGGCATCGGCCGCCATACCATCGCGCACTTTCAGTGCAGCGGTGCGCTTTGCCAGTGCATCGACGATCTTGTCGCCGGCATCGCCGACGGCTACGACCACCGAGATGGCCATGCAGCGCTCGCCGGCCGATCCATAGGCCGCGCCCATCAGCGCATCGACCGTCATTTCCATATCCGCGTCGGGCATCACCACCATGTGATTCTTGGCGCCACCCAGTGCCTGCACGCGTTTGCCGCTGGCACTGCCGCGCGCATAGATGTATTCGGCAATTGGGGTCGAGCCGACAAAGCTCACCGCCTGCACCACCGGATGATCGAGCAGCGCATCAACCGTGACCTTATCGCCCTGCACGACATTGAATACGCCGTCAGGCAGACCGGCTTCCTTGAGCAGCCTGGCATGCAGCAGCGAAGGTGAAGGATCGCGCTCGGAAGGCTTGAGCACAAAGGTGTTACCGCAAGCGATGGCAACGGGGAACATCCACATCGGCACCATCACTGGGAAGTTGAACGGCGTGATACCGGCCACCACGCCGAGTGCCTGCCGCATCGACCATGCGTCGATGCCGCGCGAAATCTGGTCCGTAAATTCGCCTTTCAGCATCTGCGGTATGCCGACGGCGAATTCCACCATCTCGATACCGCGTGCCACTTCGCCCTGTGCATCGGCAAAAGTCTTACCGTGTTCGCGCGTCAGCATGGCGGCAAATTCGTCGGTGTGCTGCTGGCACAGTTGCAGGTATTTGAACAGCACGCGCGCACGCGTCAGCGGCGGCGTGGACGACCATGCAGGGAAGGCAGCTTCCGCTGCACGCACGGCAGCATCCACTTCATCCGTCGTACCCAGAGCCACTCTGGCTACCGGTTGCCCCAGCGCGGGGTTGAACACGTCCGCATAGCGGCCGCTTTGCGTATCGACTGCCACGCCGTTGATGTAATGGGTAATCGTATCCAGAGTGCTCATAGGTTTCTCTCGCTAATTTCTCTCTATGCGTTCAGCCCAGCAGGCTGTCCGCGTCCACGTAGGTATAGCCCAGACCATGCGCCACCGCTTCGTAGGTGACATGACCCAGACAGACATTCAAACCATGCTTCAGATGCGGGTTGGCTTTGAGTGCTTTCTGCCAGCCTTTATCCGCCAGTGCCACCGCGTGTGAAATGGTGGCGTTATTCAATGCAAAGGTAGAGGTGCGCGCCACGGCGCCCGGCATATTCGCCACGCAGTAATGCACCACACCATCCACCACAAAAGTCGGCTGCTCGTGGGTAGTAGCATGCGAGGTTTCAAAGCAGCCGCCCTGATCGATCGCAACGTCCACCACCACCGCACCGGACTTCATGCGGGCGATCATTTCCTTGGTCACCAGCTTGGGTGCTGCTGCACCAGGCACCAGCACGCCGCCTATCACCAGATCCGCATCGAGCACGGCCTGTTCGATGGTGTGGGCATTCGAGTACAGCGTGCTAATACGGTTGCCATACACCAGATCGAGCTGGCGCAGCCGGTCCACGTTTTTATCAAGGATGGTGACGCGAGCGCCTATGCCTACCGCCATCTGCAGCGCATTGGTGCCGACCACACCGGCGCCGATAATCACCACATGGCCTGCTGCCACGCCGGGTACACCGCCCAGCAGCAAGCCCATGCCGCCTTTGGATTTTTCCAGATGGGCAGCGCCAGCCTGTATCGACATACGTCCGGCCACTTCGCTCATCGGTGCCAGCAACGGCAGACCGCCGTTCGGCCCCGTGATAGTTTCGTAGGCGATGCAGACCGCGCCCGATGCCACCAGTGCCTTGGTCTGCTCAGGGTCCGGCGCGAGGTGCAGATAGGTGTACAGTATCTGCCCCTTGCGCAGCATGGCGCATTCTTCCGGCTGCGGCTCCTTCACTTTAACGATCATCTCGGCGCGGGCAAAAATCTCGCCTGCCGTCTCGACGATGCTGGCACCGGCGCCTTCATACATGGCGTCGCTAAGGCCGATGGCCGCGCCGGCATGCTTCTGCACCAGAACCTGATGACCACGCAATACGAGTTCCTTCACGCTGGCCGGGGTAAGGCCGACGCGGGACTCCTGGTTTTTGATCTCTTTTGGGACACCTACCAGCATGCTGTTCTCCTTGTGTGACTGGCTCAGTTGCTATGCCAGATTTTTGAGGACCGTCGTGAGTTTGCCAAACAGTTCATCGATGTGTTTTTTCTCCAGTATCAGAGGTGGCGACAGAGCGATGATGTCGCCGGTAGTACGAATCAGGATGCCGTCGGCAAAGGCCTGTTTGAACGCGGCGAAGGCGCGCGCACCGGGCTTGCCGGGAATAGGTGCCAGCTCGATGCCGGCGATCAGGCCTATGGTGCGGATGTCGATCACATGCGGCAGGCCTTTGAGCGAGTGCACAGCGTCGGCCCAGTATTCGGCCAGACCGGCAGCGTTTTCAAGGATCTTCTGTTCCTTGAACACTTCCAGCGTGGCCAGCGAAGCAGCGCAGGCTACTGGATGGCCCGAGTAGGTGTAGCCGTGGAATAGTTCGATGCCGGCCGGCGCTTCCATGAAGGCGTCGTAGATATGCTTTTTGGTGAACACAGCACCCATGGGAATCACGCCATTGGTCAGGCCTTTGGCCGTGGTCATCATGTCCGGTTCCACATCGAAGTAGTCGGAGGCGAATGGCGTGGTGAGACGGCCGAAGCCGGTAATCACTTCGTCGAAGATCAGCAGGATGCCATGCTTGGTGCACAGTTCGCGCAAGCGTTTCAGATAGCCTTTGGGTGGAATCAGCACGCCGGTGGAACCGGCTACCGGCTCGACGATTACGGCAGCAATGGTGGAAGCATCATGTAGCGCGACGATGCGTTCCAGTTCATCGGCCAGCTCGGTGCCGTATTCGGGTTCGCCGCGCGTGTAGGCATTCTTTTCCAGATTGTGCGTATGCGGCAGGTGATCGACGCCGGGCAGCATCACGCCATACGGCTTGCGGTTACCAGCGATGCCGCCTACCGAAATGCCGCCAAACCCCACGCCGTGATAGCCGCGCTCGCGCCCGATTAGACGGGTGCGGCTGGCTTCACCACGGGCCTTGTGATAGGCCAGCGCAATCTTCAGCGCCGTATCGACGGACTCGGAACCGGAGTTGGTGTAGAACACTTGGCCGAAGCGGTGGTTGGTGTATTCCATCAGCTGTTCGGCCAGATCGAAGGCGGCAGGGTGGCCCATCTGGAAGGTCGGCGCAAAGTCCAACTGCCCCACCATCTCGCGCACAGCAGCCACAATCTTCGGCTGGGCGTGGCCGCACGGTACGCACCACAGACCGGCCGTACCATCAAGGATGCTGTTGCCATCCACGTCCTTGTAATACATGCCTTGCGCCGACACCAGCAGCCGCGGGTGGGCCTTGAAGTCGCGGTTATTGGTAAATGGCATCCAGAAGGATGCCATCGATGCTGGTCTGGACTCGTTCATGCTCATCTCCTGTTGTACGGCTGGCGTTCGAAACGGGGCTTTTTGACAAACCGTAAAAAAATTTACCAGTTGGCAAAATGATGATGCAATAATAGACAGCGCAACAATGATGGCACAGATACACAAATATCAAAACTGCCCAACCGTACAGGTAGCAAAAACATTACAGTTACGTTTTACATCAGGGTGCACCGCACAGGGAGTCAGGCATGGAAGCTGGGAATGGGCAGCAGGAAAACGCATCGGGCGCCGCCCGTGCTTCCGCCTGGCCCGTCGTGCCCATAGAGCGCCAGCGCAAAGGGGGACTGGTCGATCAGATCGTGGCGGCGATCAGTGCGATGGTGGCGGCGCGCGAGTTGCGCGTCGGTACGAAAATGCCTTCAGTCCGGCAATTTGCCAAGTGTAATGGCATCAGTACCTTTACAGTTGTTGAATCCTATGACCGCCTTGTGACACTGGGGCTGTTGTCATCGCGCCGCGGTTCCGGCTATTTCGTGGCCAGACAGGACCTGCCTGCCACCCTGCTGCCGTCCACCATCCATGCCATTCCGAATGCCATCGATGCGCTCACGCCCGATCTGTATTCGGGCGTATCGGAAGCGCTACCCGTCGGTGCGGGCTGGCTGCCGCCCGACTGGTATGGCGAAGACACCATCCTCGACGCCGTGCGCCACGCCATGCGCATACCGGCCAACCGCCTGCGTGGCTATGGCCATCCGCTCGGCTTCCCTTCGCTGCGCCAGCATCTGGCCGCCACGCTCGGTGATGAACTATTCCCCATCGAAGCCGACCAGATATTGCTGACCCATGGTGCTACCCACGCTTTCGATCTGATCCTGCGTACGCTGACCAAGCCGGGCGACACTGTGCTGGTGGAAGATCCCGGCTACAGCAATCTGCTATCGCTGATCCGCCACCACGGCTGCATCGCCGTCGGTATTCCGCGTGGCGAACAGGGGCTGGACATGGAAGCGCTGGCGAAACAGGCGGCGCAAACCCAGCCCAAGCTGATGTTCGTGAACACCGTGCTGCAGAATCCGCTCGGCACTTCGCTCAGCGTGGCGCAGGCGCACCGCCTGCTGGGGCTGGCCGAACAGTTCGACTTCTGGCTGGTGGAAGACGACATCTACCGCGAACTGGCACCGCGCGGCGAAGCTTCGCTGGCGGCCATGGATGGCTTGCGCCGCGTGATCCGCGTCGGCAGTTTTTCCAAGACCCTGTCGCCGGTGCTGCGGGTAGGCTCTATCTGCGCTTCCGCGTCGCTGCTGCCGGAACTGCTGCGCGTGAAAATGCTGGCCGGCCTGACCACTTCCGAAATCAACGAGCGCGCCGTGTACCACGCCATCACGGCGCGGCCCTACAAGCGCATGGTGGATAAGCTGATCGGCCAGCTCGATGCGGGGCGCGAGCGCACCATCGACGGTCTGGCCAGCGTGGGCATGACGCCGATCGCGCGGCCGCGCGGCGGCATGTTCGTCAGCGCCGGCTGGCCTACCGCACCGGACGCGGAATGGAACGGCAAACTGATCGCCGATCTGGCGCTCAAATCCGGCATCCTGCTATCGCCGTGCGATTTCTTCCTGCTGCGCGCACCGGAAACCATCTGGTTCCGCTACAACGTCGCGTATGCCGACCACCCCCAATTGCTGACCTTCCTGAGACAACTATGTCGACCATAAAGCCCACTACGGAAGCAGCGCCGAAAATCAAACGGCGCGTACTCAATCGCGACAAGCTGGAAGCAGACATTGCCGCTGTCGCCGTACGGGTATTTGCCGAATGCGGCTACGAAGGTACTTCGATCGCTGCCGTGGCTGAGAAAGCCGGGCTGTCGAAGCAGAACCTGATGTACTACTTCCCCACCAAGCAGGCGCTCTATCAGCGCGTGCTCGACGAAGTGCTGGACGAGTGGCTGGAACGAATGGAACATCTGGCCGCGGAAGATCAGGAACCGGCCAAAGTGCTGCGCACCTACATCCAGGCCAAGCTGAAGTTTTCGCGCGAACAGCCGTGGGCTTCGCGCGTGTATGCAATGGAAGTGATCAGCGGCGCGCAGCTATATGGCACCCAGATCCAGCGCCGCGTGATTCCGCTGCTGCGCAAGGATATCGAAGTGTTCGAGAAATGGATCGCGGCGGGCAAGGTGGCGCCGATTAACGCCACCCATCTGCTGTTTGCCATCTGGGCCATGACCCAGTCCTATGCCGATTTCTCGGCGCAGATGGCACTGGTGCTGAACCGAAAACAACTGACTAAAAAAGATTTTGACGATGGCGAACAAGCCATCGTCAACATGGTGCTGGCAGCGATCAGCGTGCCGCAGTGCGCTGACGCCGGCGCGCCATAACGCCCACCACGCCCAGACCAGCCAGCAGCATGGCATAGGTTTCCGGTTCCGGCACCGGCGTCATAAAGCCCGACACTGGCGTAGGCTTGAAGAAGTGATTGGCATTGATCTGTACCGAGGACAGCCAGTTATCCACCACCACATTGCCGTTGATGACACCGCTGCCGCCGTTGACGGTGGCCAGTGGCGCCAGCACATTGGCCGTCAGGCCCGTGTGGATGCCGAGGTCTTTAGCCTGATAGAAGTTGAACAGCACGTTGTACTTCTCGAAACCCTGATAGCCACCGTAGAACGCACCCGAAGTGCCGCTGATGTTAAAGATCAGGGTAGAACCGCTGCTGAGGTTGCTGAAGTTAAAGTAGCTCACGCTGGACAGGGTCTTGGCGTCGATATCGATCACCTCGACCTTGCTCTTGCTGCCAGTGATGTTCAGACCGCCCCACTGTACTGTAGCGCTGCCCGTAGTGGCCAGCGTGGACAGCGAGCTCGATGTCGATTTCAACTGCGTCGCGAGCGCCGTCAGATTCGCCGGCGCATTGGCTGCGCCCGTTTGAATTTTTTTGCCGTACACGTCGACCGACTGGGTCACATTGGCCGTGCCGCCCACATAGGTATTGCCGTTCTTGATAGAGCCGCTGCTGAAACTCAGATTGCGCCCAGCGATGAGGGAATAACTGCCGTAAGCATCGAAATTCTTGTCGTTGACCGAATAGTTGCTCAACTGGACATCGCGCCCGGCAAGTATAGCCCCTTCCACATCTGAGCTCGGAGCTTTGAAATCCGTCAGCGCAAAAACGTTGGCGCCATGCAGGTTCAGATCAACCACGCCGGCCTGAACGCTACCGGCAGCTACCACGGTCATGCAGGCGAACGCCAGCGCGGACTTGAACACTACTTTCATCTGAAATTCCCTCAAAGAAATTTAACTTACTTCGAGGATAGCACATTAAATTTCCGTATGGAACTATTTTTCCACTCGGAAATTAAAATGTGCTTATTTTCAGAATTTTGTACTTTTGCTCTTATTGCTTGCGGCGGCGTGCCAGTGCACCGACCAGGCCGAGCCCGGCCAGCAGCATGGCATAGGTTTCCGGCTCCGGTACCGGGGTCGTAGGGATCGTACCGCTAAAGCTCTGCAAGTGAATTTCACCCGTCTGGTTGAGCGCTTTGGCAAACACGCCACCTTCGACATTGGCATGATTCATGTCGTTCAGCGTGCCATTGGCTACCAGCATCTGGCCACCAAACGTGGCACCGATAGTGACGCTCTCGGCACCGGCAAAATTCCAGATCAGCTTGCTACCCAGCGCCTGCGCCGAACCACCGAGGAAGTTGGCCGAAACGCTGAGATTTTTGTCATTGGTATTGAAAATCACCGTGCTGGCGCCGTGCAGATTGAAATCGAATTCCGCCGTAGTGGACGAGAACACCTGGCTATCGAGAGTGGTCAGGTCGAACACCAGTACGCCGTTGACGGCGGTACCGCTAAACGTCACTTTGTGGTTAGAATTGCTGAAGTCGACCGATGCACCGTCCGTGCCGTGCAGCGCCGCCAGTTGGCTGGACAGGCCAGTCATCACATTGCCAAAGTTGGTCGAAGTGGCAGCGGCCAGCGTGCTGTTCATGGTGGCGGTTGGTGCACCCAGCACTTTGCCATTCAGATTCATATTGTTATAGCTGGCAGCATGGATCAGGTTACCGAAGTTGATGCCATCGGCCGAACCCACCACCCAGGCATTGCCATTCAGACTGGACGAGCTGGCATTGCCGCCGATATAGCTTTCACCCGAATTTACCGCGACGCCCTGCACATCGCCGCCCACCACCATGCCCAGGCCATTCACGTGGACATTGCCGCTCAGCTTGCCGCCGACAGTCAGGCCCGCATAGGCCGAGGCAGGCGTATCGCTGACGTGCTGCACATAGTCGCCGCCCACCACATTGCCGCCCACATAGCTGCGGCCATCCACGTGCGAAGTCGAATTCACGTCGCCCGTCACCACCACGTTAAATTGCTGCAGCATCTGCTGTGCAGTCAGTGGAGCAGCATAGGCGCTGCTGGAGATCAGGGCGGCAATCGCAACGGCAAAACGGGTAGGCTTCAGCATGAAATTCTCCATTTAAAGAGGCCGTGCGCCCCTGCGCCAGCCGAAATTGCTATTTTATAAGCATAATTGCTATTTGTACACTGCCTGTTACAAATTTACCATGACTAGTCAGCAACATGCATTCTGGGCTAAGCTGGCAGGTCTGTTCACCGCCCGCTTGCGCCATGCCCGCCTTCCAGCCCGTCCCGTTGCACACGCCACGCCTGACCCTGCGCTTTGTAAGCGCCGAGGACGCAGGCGCCATGTTCCAGTTATTCTCCGATGCCGAGGCGGTGCGCTACTGGAGCTGCCCGCCCTGGCAGGACATGACGCAAGCCAGCGACTATATTGCCCAGACACTGCAAGGCTATGCCGATGGCAGCAGCCTGCGCTGGGCCCTGGTCGATCAGGATCAGGCCGTGGTGGGCGTGGTCACGCTATATCACTTCGACCGGCAGAATGCGCGCTGCGACGTCGGCTATATGCTGGCCCGTCCCTACTGGGGCCAGCGCTATATGCAGGAAGCACTGACCGCCGTGTTCGATTATGGCTTCGGCCCGCTGGGCCTGCACCGCATCGAGGCCGACATCCATCCCGACAATGCCGCTTCCGTGCGGCTGCTGCAAAGTCTGCACTTCCGGCTCGAAGGCCATCTGCGCGAACGCTGGTTCGTCGCGGGCGAAATCTCCGATAGCCTGATCCTCGGCCTGCTGGCGCGCGACTGGCGCAGCGCGCGCGAGCGCACGGCAGACTGAGCGGGCCAGCGCGGTTTACCATTCGTCGGCGCTTTTACCGCACTTATCCCTAAGAAACAACCGTTGATCGTATCGCGCTGCCCCAAGCAAAAACGCTTTGCTAAAGTAACTCCATCGCCAACGAAACCGGAGTCGCATCATGAAAAAGATCACCGCTCAATCCGTCTACAATTTCCTCGAAGAAGTGCTGCAAGCTTTCGTGCGCGTGGCCCGCTTCGGCGGCCGTCTGCTGCGCCGCATGTCGCCGCAAGCCATCCTGGCCGCCGCCCTGCTGCTGGCCCTGATCGTCGCCGTGCTGCCACTGGCGCTGGTACTGTTCGTCGTGTTCATGGTGTTCAAGGTCATGGTCGGTGCCAGCTTCATCCACGGCCGCCGTGATCCACGCTTCAAGGACATCAACTGATGGCCAAATCGCGTCTGGCACAGAGCAGCTACGCCAACGCCAAAGGTCTGCTCGACCTGATCCGCGAAATCGGCGAAACCGCCGTCGCGATCTGGTGGCGCTTCTTCGACTGGCTGGCCCAGGTCGAATGGCGCAAGCTGATCATCGTGTGGGTATTGTTGCTGCTGCTGGGCCTGACGCCATTCGGCCTGTCGAAACAGGCCGTGGCCTTCATCATGCTGTCGCTGGGTCTGAAAGTACTGGCTGGCGGCAAGCGCAAGGCCGAACTGGAAGCCCTGCATGCCCACCATCAGGCCGACGAAGAAAGCATGGAACGGCGCGTGGTGGAAGCGCGCATGGCCGCCCTGCAGGCACAGGTGGAGCCGCACTTCCTGTTCAATACGCTGGCCCTGATCGGCCAGCTGATCGAGACGGACCCGCCGCAAGCTGCGCGCATCCACCAGAACCTGATCGATTATCTGCGCGCCACGCTGCCGCAGATGCGCGCCGCCGGCGCCGGCACGCTGGGCCGCCAGATCGACATGTCGCGCGCCTATCTGGCCATCATGCAGGCCCGTATGGGTGCCCGGCTGGCCGTCTCGATCGACGTGCCGCAGGAAATGCTGAGCGCTACTTTCCCCGTCATGACGCTGCAGATTCTGATCGAGAACGCCATCAAGCACGGGCTGGAACCGAAGATCGCCGGTGGCCGCATCGATATCCGTGCCAGCGTCGATCAGGGCGTGCTGCAAGTGGATGTGCTCGACGACGGCGTGGGCTTCAATCTGCACGCGGCCGATGGCATAGGCCTGGCTAATGTACGTGAACGCTTGCGCATACTGTACGGCAACCGCGCCCAGCTAGTGCTGGAAGCGCCGCTCACGGGTGGCACCCGTGCCAGCGTACGTCTGCCCTATGCACCCGACATCTTTGCCGGAGCAGCCAAATGAATCAGCCGGCCAGCAACCAGCGTGTCACGGCCCTGATCGCCGATGACGAAGCGCCCATGCGCGCCCAGTTGCGCGCCCGCCTGCACGAAAGCTGGCCCACGCTGGATATCGTGGCGGAAGCGGCGAACGGTGTGGAAGCGGTAGAACTGGCCACGCAACACGAGCCGGACATCGTTTTCCTCGACATCCGCATGCCCGGCATGTCCGGCATCGAAGCGGCGCGCCTGCTGTTCAACCGCTGCCATCTGGTCTTTGTCACGGCCTACGACCAGTACGCCATCGAGGCATTCGAACAAGGTGCGCTCGATTATCTGCTCAAGCCGGTCGGCGGCGAACGTCTGAAGACGACCTGTGCGCGCCTGCAGGCGCGCGTGGGCACCCAGCCGCAGGACATCACGCGCCAGCTTGGCGCGCTACTGGCCCAGCATACGGCGCAGCCAAAACGCGAATACCTGCGCTGGATACAGGCGCAGGTAGGACAGAACCTGCGCATGATCAGCACACGCGAAATCCTGTATTTCCAGGCCGATGAAAAATATACGCGCGTGTGTACGGCACAGGGCGAAGTGCTGATTCGCAAAACCCTGAAAGAACTGGCCGACGAACTCGACCCCGATGAATTCTGGCGCATCCACCGCTCCACGCTGGTGCGCGTGGACGCCATCGATTCCGTGGGACGCGATCTGCGCGGGCGCCAGATGGTGAAAGTGAAAGGTGCTGACGCAGCACTGGAAGTAAGCCGCGGCAACACTCATTTGTTCCAGCAAATGTAATCAGCCCTTGCCACGCATCGGGCTATACTGCTTGGGCTACGCTGAGTATATCCATTCCAACCACCTACGGGAGAGTAACATGGACAGCATACCCAAGACGACGCTATGCAATGTCGTGCCCTGCATGCGCTACCGCGATGCGCCAGCCGCCATCGACTGGCTGTGTACCACCTTTGGCTTCACGGCCACGCTGGTCGTACCGAACCAAGACGGCAGCATTGCCCACGCCCAGCTAGGCTTCGGCAGCAGCATGGTGATGCTCGCATCGGTAGTCGACACGGAATATGGCCGCCTGCTCAAACAGCCGCAGGACATCGGCCAGTTCGTCACCCAAAGTAGCTATCTGGTAGTCAACGATGCCGATAAAGTGTACGACCGCGTGCGCGAAATGGGTGGCCAGATCGTGCTGGATATTCAGGATGAAGATTACGGCGGCCGGGGCTTTACCTGCCGTGACCCCGAAGGTCACGTCTGGAGTATAGGCACTTACGATCCGGCGCAGGCACTCAGTTCGCTCAGTTCGTCTATCAGCAACTGATCGGCCACGGCCACAGGACGTATGCGGATCACGTCGCGATACAGCGGCGGCATGGCTGCGCATATCTGCTCCAGTGCCGCGTCCGCCAGACGCGGTAGCACATACTGGAACTGGGCCGGATTGTAGATAGGTAGTGGCCCCTCCATGGTGGAGCCATAAGCGCCCAGATTCATGAAACTCAGGGCACTGGCATCCGGCCCCAGCGCAAACACAAACGTCCCCTCTTTCGGGTGGCCCAGATACTGCTGCACTTCCTGCTGGCGTTCCGGCGTAGCGCCGGCCATCAGCTTGTAACGCAACTGGGCATAAGCGCGTGTGGTTTCCATGAAGGCGCTGCGTATGCCGGACTGGCTCAAGCGCCCGCTCATGCACAACAGCAGATTACCAAAACCGTCCAGCAGCGCTACCGCGTCGCCGGCGCCGCCATGTTCGCGGTCGCGCAGCATGGCCTGTTTGAGGAAGGGTGCCAGCCCCGCATCGGGCTGCTGCGGCATGCAGCGGTGCGTGAGCGCATCGGGATACAACTGCTTGAGGCCCTGCACGATGGCATGGTCGGCCGGCAGCGTGGCAGGGTCGCGCAACTGCTCGCGCGGCAGATCATTCTGGAACAGTGCCAGCACGGCTTCCGAAGTGGCTTCGAACACCAGCGAACACAAGGCCTGTGTTGGTTCGGCTATCGTCTTACCGATGAAGAAAGACTTGGGTGCGGCACCGGAAGCACTGCGCTGGTAAGACGAAGCGCCCAGCACAGCCGGATAGCTGAAACTGCCCGCCGCCTGCGGGCGCAAGGCTGCCGGCAACGCCACGAAACTGGCCGTGCCATCATAGTTGATGCCGGCATTGTGGTCAGGCGCCGCCACCAGCACATTGAAACCGGCCGCCAGTATCGCCCCCGCACACATGCAGCAGGGATCGAGCGAAGTCACGATGGTGACTTCGCCTGGTGGCGGCAGCGCCGTGCCGCGGGCTTTTTCCGCGTAATACCAGTCGATTAGCTGGCGTTCGGCATGGGCGGTCGGATCGAAAATCAGGCCCTGCTTGATCACATTGCTGTGCACGGACTGCAGCACGTTGCCGTGCTGGTCCAGCATCAGGCCACCGACGCCGAAAGTCCCTTGAGTCTTGGCGCTGATGGCTTCTGCCGCAGCAATCGCCACGGCAGCCTGCACATCGATGGTTTTTTTGTAGGCCATCCTGATCGTATTTCTATCTTCGTTTCCGTCGCGCTTACTTCTTCAGATCGGCGCCACCAAACGCGTTCGGCAATTGCGCCGCCGCGGTGGTTTCGAACACATCGCCTTTCAGATTGGTCAGCAGCACGGGCAGCTCATTACCACCGAGTTCCAGCGTCACCTGACGGCAGGCGCCGCACGGTGCTATCGGGCCATCCGTTTCGCCTATCACCACCAGTTGAGCGAAGTCGCCCGGCTGATAGCCATCGGCAATCGCACTGAAGAAGGCAGTACGCTCGGCGCAGTTGCACAGGCCATAGGAAGCATTTTCCACATTACAGCCGTGGAACACCTTGCCATCACGGGTCAGCAGTGCTGCCCCCACCTTGAAGTTGGAGTAAGGCGTGTAAGCCTTGAGCCGCGCGGCGGCGGCTTGGGCGATCAGTTCCTGTTTATTCATCAGGCGTCTTTCGGTTAAGGGCGAATGGTACGGTAGATCACCGGATTAGCGGCCGGTGCCACGGCGCTGATCTGGTAGGCCGCCTGCACTTCACGCACGGCCTGCTCGGCCGCTTCCTGCGTGCGCGCATGCACCATGGCCAGCGGTTGGCCCGCTTCCACCTTGTCACCCAGGCCAACCAGATCGGTCAGACCCACAGCGAAGTCGATCGGGTCGGCAGCGCGGCGACGGCCACCACCGAGGCTGACCACGGCCAGACCCAGACCACGACAATCCGTGCTGGCGGCATAGCCTGCGCTCAGGGCAGGCGCTGGCATCACGATAGGCGCACGTTCCAGATGGCGATCCGGATTTTCCATCAGATCAGCCGGACCACCGAGTGCGACCACCATACGGGCAAAGCGTTCTGCCGCGCTGCCATTATCGAGGCAGGCTTGCAGCTTGGCGCGCGCTTCCGTTTCATTGGCAGCCAGCTTGCCGAGCACCAGCATTTCGGCGCACAGCGCCATGGTCACTTCGTGCAAACGGGCCGGACGCGAACGGCCGCTCAGGTAGTCGAGCGCGCCGCGCACTTCGATGGCGTTACCAGCATACGGTGCCAGCGATTCATTCATGTCGGTCAGGATGGCCGAGGTCATCATGCCCGCGCCATTGCCCACTTTGACAATGCTGTCGGCCAGTTCCACGGATTTTTCGTAGGTCGGCATAAACGCGCCGCTGCCCACTTTAACGTCCATCGCCAGTGCATCCAGACCGGCCGAGAGTTTTTTCGACAGGATGGAGCCGGTAATCATGGCCACCGATTCCACCGTTGCGGTTACATCGCGCACGCCGTAGAAGATCTTGTCCGATGGTGCCAGCGACGAGGTCTGGCCGATGATGGCCACGCCCACTTCTTTGACCACTTTGCGGAACAGCGCATTGTCCGGCACCGTCGTGTAGCCGGGAATCGAATCGAATTTATCCAGCGTGCCACCGGTGTGGCCCAGACCACGGCCCGAAATCATCGGCACGTAGCCGCCGCAAGCTGCCACCATAGGGCCCAGCAGCAGCGACACGACATCGCCCACGCCGCCCGTCGAATGCTTGTCGACCACGGGACCGTTCAGGTCGAGCGAGCGCCAGTCCAGCACTTCACCCGAGTCACGCATGGCCAGCGTGAACGCCACGCGTTCGTCCATGGTCATGTCGTTGAAAAATACCGCCATCGCCAGTGCGGCGATCTGACCTTCGGTCACGCGGTTGGAAGTAATCCCGCCTACAAAGAACTGGATCTCTTCGGCGCTCAGTACACCGCCGTCACGCTTCTTGCGTATGATCTCTTGAGGTAAAAACATGGAACACTCCACAGGTATAAGGTATTGAAAGCACAAAGGCGGGTCCGCAGACCCGCCCTACTTTGCCGCTTTTAGACGGCGCTGGCAGTCCGTGGCGGCTTAAACGCCGTAAGGAATCCAGATATTTTTAACTTGCGTAGCGTGGGCCAGCACGGCACGGCCACCGGCTTGCGCCGTGCTGTACCAGTCGCGGCCTTTGGCGCCACCTACCCAGGTACGCTTGAGCGAACTAGCCGACAGGCGCTCCACTTCGGCGCAACCGGCAGCAGAACCATCGTGGCGCCATACCGCATCGATATCGCTGTGAGTGGCCAGCGTGCGGGCCAGTTCATCGGCGCTACCGGTGATGATGTTGACCACACCACCCGGCAGATCGGACGTATCGAACACCTGATACAGATCGGTGGCCGACAGCGGATGCGCTTCCGACGGCACTACCACCACGCGGTTGCCCACGGCGATGGCCGGCGCTACCAGCGAGATGAAGCCCAACAGCGGTGCTTCGTTCGGGCAGACGATGCCGATCACGCCGATCGGCTCATTGAGTGCCACGGTAATGCCATGCATAGGCGGCTGGTGTGCCAGACCGTCGTATTTGTCGGCCCATGCCGCGTAGTAGAACAGGCGCTCGATGGATGCCTGCACTTCTTTTTCGGCATTGCGATCACCCGTCATGGCGGCGATGCGGGCAGCGAATTCGTCGGCACGTGCTGCCAGATTTTCAGCGATGTAGTACAGCACCTGCGCGCGGTTGTGCGCCGTGGCTTTGCTCCAGCCGCCAGCTTTGTGCGCCGCTTCGACAGCGTTACGGATGTCCTTGCGGTTGCCTTCGCCCACTTCAGCGATGAAGCTGCCATCCACGCCATTGATGGCGCGGCTGTAGGCGCCGTCAGGGCGGGCTTGCTTGCCGCCGATGTACAGCTTGGCCGTACGGTCGATGGCGAAACCGCCGCCCGTGGCCAGCGTGGCCTTGGCTTTGGCCTTGCCTTGCTCCGGCTGTACCGGTGCGGCAGGACGGGCATCTTCGGCCAGCGCTGTCATGTACTCATACATGCCTTCGCGGCCACCTTCGCGGCCATAGCCGGATTCGCGGTAGCCACCAAAACCGCAAGCGGCGTCGAACTGGTTGGCGGTGTTAATCCACACCACGCCAGCCTTGATCTGCGGTGCCATGTCCAGCGCCAGCGAGATGTTCTCGGTCCACACGCAGGCGGCCAGACCGTACACAGTGTTGTTGGCCAGTTGCACAGCTTCCGGCGGCGTGCGGAAGCTCATCGCCACCAGCACAGGGCCGAAGATTTCTGCCTGCGCTACCGCAGCAGAAGTGGATGCGCCGGTAATCAGAGTCGGTGGATACCATGCGCCGTTGGCAGGGATTTCGCACGCTGGCTGGTACACGGTGCAGCCTTCGGCGCGTGCCGAATCGACCAGACCGGCGATACGCTGCTGCTGGATAGGATCGACCAGTGCGCCAATGTCCATCGACTTGTCCAGCGGCGAACCGAGCGTGAGCTTGTCCATGCGGGCGCGCAGCTTGGCGAGGAATTTCTCCTGCACGGATTCCTGCACCAGCAGGCGCGAACCGGCGCAGCATACCTGCCCCTGATTGAACCAGATCGAATCGACCAGACCTTCGACAGCAGCATCCAGATCGGCATCGTCGAACACGATGAATGGCGACTTGCCGCCCAGTTCCAGCGACAGCTTCTTGCCGCTACCAGCGCTGGCCTGACGGATCAATCGACCGACTTCGGTCGAGCCGGTAAAGGCCAGCTTGTCGATGCCCGGATGGGTGACGATGGCTTCACCTACGCGGCCGTCGCCCGTAACGATGTTGACCACACCGGCCGGTACGCCAGCCTGTACGCAGATCTCGGCGAACAGCATGGCAGTCAGCGACGTGAATTCGGCTGGTTTGAAAACGATGGTATTACCTGCTGCCATGGCAGGCGCGATTTTCCATGCCAGCATCAGCAGCGGGAAGTTCCACGGCACGATCTGGCCCACCACGCCCACGGCGCGGTAGTCGGCAAATTCTTCCGCCTGCAGCTGGGCCCAGCCAGCGTGGTGGTAGAAGTGACGCGCGACCAGCGGCAGATCGACGTCGCGGGTTTCGCGGATGGTCTTGCCGTTGTCCAGCGTTTCCAGCACGGCGAACAGGCGCGCATGCTTCTGCATGAGACGGGCCAGCGCGTACATGATCTTGGCGCGGCCATGGCCGCCCAATGCCTGCCAACCCGGCTGCGCAGCGCGGGCTGCGGCCACGGCGCGATCGACGTCGCCGGCAGTGGCTTGGGTCAGGTCGGCCAGCTTGCTGGCGTCGGCCGGATTGATGGAGGCGAACAGCTCACCTGCTGCGCTCCACTCGTTATTGATGAACAGGCCGAAGCTACGGCCATGCTGGTCCAGCCATGCTTGCGCTTCTTTCGTGCTTTCGGGTGCAGGGCCGTATTCCATGGTGTTGAGGATCTCTTTAATTGATGGCATGACGTGTCCGATATTCTGTAGGCTAAGGTGCGCGCTAACGATTTAAGGCAGCGCGTGACGATGGGCGGCCGAGTAATTGCCGGTCACATAGTGCTCAAGCTGACGTTCGATGTCGGTCAGCAGGCTGGAAGCACCAATGCGGAACAGGTGCGGCTGCAGCCATTCATTACCCAGTTCTTCTTTCATCAGCGTCAGGTATTGCAGCGCAGCCTTGGCCGTGCTCACGCCACCGGCAGGTTTGTAGCCGATCTTGAAGCCGGTCTGCTCGTGGTAGTCGCGAATCGCGCGCACCATGGTCAGCGACACAGGGATGGTGGCGTTGACAGGTTCTTTGCCGGTCGAAGTCTTGATGAAATCGGCACCGGCCATCATGCACACCCACGACGCTTTCGCCACATTTTCCAGCGTGACCAGTTCACCCGTCGCCAGAATCGCTTTCACGTGGGCTTCGCCGCAGGCTTTGCGGTAAGCCAGCATTTCGTCATACAGCGCCTGCCAGTTCCCCGTCAGCACGTGCTGGCGGGTGATGACGATATCGATCTCGGTAGCGCCAGCAGCCACCGACAGTTCGATCTCGCGCACCTTGGTTTCCATGCTGGTCAGGCCAGCCGGGAAACCGGTCGATACGGCCGCAATCGGCAGACGGCCTTGCAGCACCTGCACGGCCGGTTTGATCATCTCGTGATAGACGCATACGGCGCCAGTGGTCAGCGGGTAGTCCTGCAGACCCATGGCTTCCACCAAGTCACTGCGCAGCGGGCGCATGGCCTTCATGCACAGGCGCTCGACGCGGCCCGGCGTATCGTCACCGGACAGCGTGGTCAGGTCGATCAGGCCGATGGCCTTGATCAGCCACGCTGCCTGATATTCCTTCTTCACCGTGCGGCGATTGGCCAGACTGGCAGCACGACGGTCGGCCGCACTCTTGTTGATGTGGATGTGATTGATCCAGCCCAGATCGAGGGGGACCGCTTCGTTGCGCTTGAAGTCGGAGATGATGGTCATAACAGATTGCTTCCGTTGGAAAGTGGTTTGACGCCGAGATGATGGGCCAGAGTCTGGCCGATGTCGGAGAAGGTTTCGGAAATCGGCAGTGCCTGCGGCTTGACTTGCGGACCGAAGAAGATCATCGGGATATGTTCACGCGTGTGGTCGGAACCGGGCCAGGTCGGATCGCAGCCATGGTCGGCGGTCAGCACCACCAGATCGCCCTCTTTCAGACCAGCCATGAATTCCGGCAGACGCGCATCCATTTCGCGCAGTGCCTGCGCGTAGCCGTTCACATCGCGGCGGTGACCGAAAGCCTGATCGAAGTCGACGAAGTTCACAAAGGTCAGCGACTTGTCGCCCGCTTCCTGCTGCACTTTCAGCAGCGCGTCGAACAGCGCCATATTGTCCTTGCCCTTGACCACGCGCGAAACGCCCTGCGCTGCGAAGATGTCGCTGATCTTGCCCAGCGCGATAACTTCGCCGCCATCGTTCTTGACGTGATCGAGCAGCGTCGGCGCCGGTGGTGCAACTGCGTAATCGTGACGGTTGGTGGTACGGGTGTAGTTGCCGTTGGCGCCCAGGAATGGACGGGCGATCACGCGGCCAATGTTGTACGGCTCGACCAGTTTGAACGCGATCTCGCACAGTTCGTACAGACGCTCCAGACCGAACGATTCTTCGTGCGCAGCGATCTGCAGCACCGAGTCGGCCGAGGTGTAGATAATCGGCTTGCCGGAAGCGACGTGTTCATCGCCATGCTTGTTGATGATTTCCGTACCCGAAGCGTGGCAGTCACCGAGGAAGCCCGGCACCTTGCCCAGTTCCTGCAGCTTGGCCGTCAGTTCGGCGGGGAACGATGGCACGGTTTTCGGGAAATAGCCCCAGTCGAATTCCACCGGCACACCAGCGATTTCCCAGTGGCCGGACTGGGTATCCTTGCCGGTCGAGCGTTCGCGCGACGCGCCATAGGCGGCCGTAAAGCCTTCGCGCTGGTCAAAGCCAGCGGCCCACTGGCCGCTGGCCAGTTGGGCGGCCGCTGCCAGCCCGAGTTTTTCCAGGGTGGGCAGGGCCAGCGGCTGGCCGCCAGCGGCGATGCGCTCGGCGATGTGGCCGAAGGTGTTGGCGCCCGCGTCGTTGTATTTCGCTGCGTCCGGCGTAGCGCCCAGACCGAAGGAATCCAGCAGCAGAATAAATGCGCGTTTCATGTTTTCCAGCTCCTCAAATGCAAAGGGGCGGACTAGCCGCCCCTCGGGGTTGTTACGCCTGCTGCGTTTTGGCGACGTTGGCCAGGAAGGCCAGAATCACGTCGATCAGCGAGGTCGCTGCCACGGCAGCATATTTCAGCGTCTGTTCATGCGACAGCGGGAACGGCGACAGGCCTTCGGCCAGATTGGTGATGGCCGAAACGCCTACCACTTTCAGGCCGCAGTGACGCGCCGACACCACTTCCGGCACTACCGACATACCGACCACGTCAGCGCCCAGCGTCTTGAAGGCGCGGATTTCTGCCGGAGTTTCGAAGTTAGGACCGGCGTAGGCGATGTACACGCCTTCATGCAGTGTCACGCTCTTCTCTTGGGCCGAAGCGTGCAGCAGTGCGCGCAGGTCGGCATCGTAGGCATTGGCCATGCTGAAGAAGCGCGGACCGAAACGCTCGTCGTTCGGGCCCATCATCGGGGTGCCCGGCAGGAAGTTGATATGGTCGGTCAGCGCCACCAGCGAACCGGCGTCCACTTCGGTGCGCAGCGAACCGGCAGCATTCGTCACGAACAGCATTTCGCAGCCCAGCAGCTTGATGGTGCGCACGGCGCTGGTCATCACGCCCAGGCCGTAGCCTTCGTAGACGTGGCCGCGACCCTTCATGCACACCACATCGACGCCCGCCAGCGTGCCGATCACCAGTTCACCGGCGTGGCCGTGCACGGTGCTGATCGGGAAGCCCGGCAGCTCGTCGTAGCTGATGGTGACAGGATTGCTCATCTGTTCGGCCAACACACCCAGACCGGAGCCCAGAATCAGGGCAACACGTGGTTTGAAACCGGCAGGAAGACCAGCACTAATACGGGCACGAATAATGTCAGCAGCCTGGAATGGGGAATTGTTCGACATGAAGATCCTCTAGTTTTAGGGA
Source organism: Pseudoduganella danionis (assembly GCF_009720775.1). Classification (GTDB taxonomy): domain Bacteria; phylum Pseudomonadota; class Gammaproteobacteria; order Burkholderiales; family Burkholderiaceae_D; genus Rugamonas; species Rugamonas danionis. The sequence continues at coordinate 274,623 of NZ_WNKW01000002.1, read as the reverse complement.
AGCCCGCGCGGGGCACAGCATGGGACTGAAGCCGACACTATGCATCATCGGCCATATGTATGGCAAATACCATTTTTCTTGCACATTTATACGAAACAGATATAAATCAGGAGTATTATGTGGATCAGTATTGACGCCAGCAAGCGGGATTGACGCCGCACAAACAAATGTTTAAACTCGCAGACAATTGTTTATTCGACCGAAATCCGCCGTTTCATTTCCTGCCCTAGCCTGCACCGCCATGTCCGACGCCTCTAAAAAAGATCAGCTATATCAACTGATCCGCGCTAATCCCTTCATTTCGCAGCAGGATCTGGCAGTGGAGCTGCGCCTGTCACGTTCGGCCGTAGCTGGCCACATCGCCAGCCTGATCCGCGAACGCCGCCTGCTGGGGCGCGCCTATGTGTTACCCGATAAGCGCCCTGTACTATGTATAGGCGCTGCCAATCTGGACCGCAAGCTGCGCAGCATCGCGCCACTGCAGCATGGCACTTCCAATCCGGCCACGGCGGAAGAAGTGCATGGCGGCGTGGCGCGCAATATTTCGGAAAATCTGGCCCGCCTCAACCTGCCGGCTGCCCTGCTCACCGCCTTTGGCGATGATGCGGCCGGCCGCACCCTGCAGGATCAGGCCGAGCGCGCCGGCATCGATACACGTGGCAGCCTGAAACTGCCCGACACGGCCAGCGGCACCTACACGGCGATACTCGACGAACGTGGCGAACTGGTACTGGCACTGGCCGATATGGCGCTGTACGACCATATTACGCCGGAATTCCTGACCAGCCGCCAGCCGCTGCGCGCTTCCGCTGCGATGACCGTGGTGGACCTCAACCTGCCGCATGCCAGCGTGGCCCTGCTGCTGGAAAGCGCGCGCGCCGACAATGTCCCGCTGATCGTGATTGCCGTCTCGCAGCCCAAGATGAGCCACTTGCCGGCAGATCTGCGCGGCTTGCGCGTGCTGATCCTCAACCGCGGCGAACTGGAGACCCGCGTCGGCCGCGCCCTGCCCACGGAAGCCGATGTGCGCGCCGCCTGCCAGAGCGTGCAGGCCGAAGGCGCGCAGGATCTGATCGTCACCTGCGGCAGCCACGGCGTCTATCACACGCGCGGCACGGAGCTGGTCTGGCTGCCGGCCCATCAGGTGGAAGTCGTGGATGTGACGGGCGCCGGTGATGCGTTTTCGGCTGCCGTCTGCTGGTCGCTGTACCAGGGCAGCCAAGATCTGACGCTGGCCTGCCGCCGTGGCCTCAAAGTGGCCGCCATGACGCTGGAAACCCAGGATACGGTATCGCCCATGCTGGCCGCCGACATCCTCGATGAAATTCACGACTTCGATCTGTCGGCCGATTACCATCCGCCGCTTTTCCCATCTAGCCCGAAATCCTAAGGAATACCCCATGCAGCAATTTCTCCTCTATTCGCCGGAAGTCGCCGCCGCCCGCGCCGCCGGCAAAGCCATCGTGGCACTGGAATCGACCATCATTTCGCACGGCATGCCCTATCCGCAGAACGTGCAGATGGCACGCGAAGTGGAACAGATCATCCGCGATGCAGGCGCCGTGCCAGCCACCATCGCCATCATGGACGGCAAGATCTGCATAGGCTTGAATGAGCAGCAACTGGAACTGCTGGGCACTTCGCCGGACGCCATGAAAGTCAGCCGGCGCGACCTGCCCTTCGTGCTGGCACAGCGCAAGCTGGGCGCCACCACGGTGGCCGCCACCATGATCTGCGCCGAACTGGCCGGCATCAGCGTGTTCGTCACGGGCGGTATAGGCGGCGTACACCGCGGCGCCGAAACCAGCTTCGACATTTCGGCCGACCTGCAGGAACTGGCCCACACTTCGGTCGCCGTAGTGTGCGCCGGCGTCAAATCCATCCTCGATATCGGCCTCACGCTGGAATATCTGGAAACCTATGGCGTGCCTGTGGTGAGCGTAGGCCAGCGCGGCTTCCCTGCTTTCTTCACACGCGAGAGCGGCTTCAATGCCGACTTCCAGCTCGATACGCCAGCCGAACAGGCAGCCTTCATCCACACCAAATGGCAACTGGGCCTGAAGGGCGGCGTGGTGGTCAGCAATCCCGTCCCGGCGGCCGAAGCCATGCCGAAGGCGGAGATCGACGCGATCACGGAACAGGCACTGCAGGAAGCCGATACACAAGGCATTACGGGCAAACAGGTCACGCCTTTCCTGCTTAGCCGCATCAAGCAGCTCACCGATGGCCGCAGCCTCGCTACCAACATTGCACTGGTCAAGAACAATGCGCGCTGCGGCGCCGCACTGGCACTGGCCATGCACGCGCACCAGAACTGAAGCAGGCTAGCTCCCTATGTCTATCGATCTGAAACAACTCAAGTATTTCCTCGCCGTGGCAGAAGAAAAAAGCTTCAGCCGCGCCGCCGAACGGCTGCACATTTCGCAGCCACCGCTGAGCCAGCAGATCATGAAGCTGGAGAGCGAACTGGGAGTCAAACTGTTCGCCCGCACCACCCGCACCTTCGAACTGACGGTGGCCGGCAAGGCACTGATGCAGGAAGCCACCGACCTGCTGGCCAAGATGCGCATGACGGTGGACACCATACGTCAGATCGACCGCGGCGAAGTGGGCCGGCTACGCGTGGGCATCGTCGGTTCCGCCATGTGGGGACCGATACCTAGCCTGCTGGAAGAATTCCAGACCAAGTATCCGCGCGTGACGTGGACCATCCATGAACTGGGCCCTACGCTGCAGTACGAAGCGCTGCGCGCCAAGCAGGTGGACGTGGGTTTCTGGCGCGAACCTCGCCTTGATGAAGAAGATCTGAAGCGCGACAATCTGCGCCAGGAACTGTGCTTCCGTGAAGACGTGTGCGTGGCCATCAACGAGCACCACCCGCTGGCCAAGGAAGAAGCCATCGAACTCAGTGATATTGCCGAAGAACCCATGCTGACTCTGGCGCTCGACAAGTCATCGTTCCCGCGCTATCTGATCCAGTGCTGCGTCAAGGCTGGCTTCCAGCCGACCATTTTTCAGGAAGCCACCGAACCGCAAACCCTGCTGGCCATGGTGGGCGCTGGGCTGGGCGTGGCGCTGATGCCGGAAACCACCAGCCGCATAGGCTGGCCCGGCGTGGTGTTCGTACCGATCCGCAGCAACCCGCCTTCGGCCAATCTATATATCACCTACACCACGCTCGACGATGCGCCCGTGGTGCGGGCTTTCCTCAACATCCTCAATCCGCCGGCCGCCTGATTGCAGCGCGCCGCGCTCGCAAGGCAGGCGCCGCATCACGGCCTAGTGGGTTACGCCGCCCGCCTCGCGCATGTCGACGTCGTAGGCCAGCGTGGTGCGCACGGCAATGCGCAAGCCTTCTACCATGTCGTCCAGCTTCATGCTGGCAGCACCCGGATGGGCCGCCGCCTGCTGCGGCAGATAGGGAATGTGGATGAAACCGGCGCGCATGGTGGTGCCCCATTCATGCGCCTGATGCATCAGACTATAGAACACATGGTTGCACACATAGGTGCCCGCCGTATGCGACACGGATGAAGGCAGCCCCGCTTCGCGGATCGCATGCACGATGGCCTTGATAGGCAGGGTAGAAAAATAGGCTGCCGGACCGGCCTTGACGATGGGTTGATCGACTATCTGGCGATTTTTGTTATCGGCTATCGGTGCATCGTCGATGTTGATGGCGATGCGCTCCACCGACATATCAACACGGCCACCGGCCTGCCCCACACCGATCACCACACTGGGCTGCAGCTCCTCGATGGCGTGATGCAGCATGCGCGCCGAACTGCCGAACACGCAAGGCAGCTGGCGCGCATGCACGACGAAGTCGCCTTCACGCCAGCCCTGCAAAGCCCGCACGGCTTCCCACGAGGGATTGATTTTCTCCTGATTGAACGGCTCGAAGCCCGTCAACAATATGATTTTTTCCATCTTGCTCAACTCCGCGAATAGCGGGACGTTACTGACCTGTGCAGCACTAGCCCAATGCTGCGCTACTCTACTCTAATCCGGTCAGGTTCAGAGATTCATCAGAAAATAAAGAAGTGCAATATTTGCAAGCAATAGAGGCAGCGCCGTGCCTATCTGGGCACGGATCACGGCATTCTTGTCAGGCAGCTCCAGCAGCGCGGCCGGCACGATGTTGAAGTTGGCCGCCATCGGCGTCATCAACGTGCCGCAGTAAGCGCTGAACATGCCGATGGCCGCCATCACGGCCGGATTGGCGTGATACACACCCACCAGCACGGGGATGCCGACACCGCCCGCAATCACGGGGAAGGCGGCAAAGCCATTACCCATGATGATGGTAAACAGCGCCATGCCTATGCAATACACGGCCACGGCCACCAGCCGGATATCCAGGTTGATGTAGGAAGTGACCACGTGCGCCACTGCCTTGCCCATGCCCGCCTCGGTAAACAGCAGGCCCAGTACCGCCAGCATATGCGGCAGCACCAGCGCCCAGCCCAGATGGTCCATCAGACGGCGCGATTCGCGCAGCGCCTGCAGCGGTGTGGCGCGGGTCAGCCAGCATGCGGTGGCCACCGCCAGCAGCGAGCCGCAACCGAGGCTGACCAGCGTGAGGTTTTTCGGATCGAGCAGCAGCGCGCCGGCTATCTGCACATCTTTGAGCAGCGTGGAACCTATCATGGTGGTGATGGGGATCAGCAGCGCCGGTATCAGCAGGCGATGCCCTAGCCGCTGCGCGCTGTCCTTGCGCTGTTCCGCAGTACGTTCCGTATGGCGCCCCAGCGCCACGCCGCCGAAACCGGCCAGCAGTGCCATCAGCACCATCATCAGGCCCGACACGGCAGGCGGGATCTGCTCGCCGGCCAGATAGATGGCCGCATACAGCACCCAAAACAGCGCGCTGCTGTAGCGCTTGGGATTATCGCGGTCGAGCAGCGCCATCACTGCGGCCGACAGCAGCAACAGGCCGACGATAACAATGAACCAGTCGAGTTTGACGATCATGGCTGGCCCTCCCCGCGCTGCATGGCACGGGCAATTTCTGCATCGAGCCGGTGCAGCCGCCACGAGTGGATCAGGAAGGCCGTAATCGCTGTCGGTATGCCCCACATGGCGATGTGCAGCGGATCGACTTCCAGCCCTTCGCCGCGCAGGATGGTCTGCATCAGCACGATGGCGCCAAACGCCACGAACACGTCTTCGCCGAAGAACAGGCCGACGTTATCGGTGGCTGCTGCCATGGCGCGGATGCGGTGCCGCAGTTCGTCCGTCAGCGCCGGATAGCGCACTTCGGCCGCGCCCTGCGCCATCGGTGCTACCAGCGGGCGCACCATATTCGGATGGCCACCGAGGCTGGTCAGGCCGAAGGCCGCACTGAGTTCGCGGATCGCCAGATACACGATCAGCAGACGGCCCGTGGTGGCGGAACGGATGCGGGCTATCGACGCCTGCGCATGTTCTTTCAGACCGTAGCGCTCGAGCAGGCCGATGGCGGCCAGCGGCAGCAGCAGGATCAGCGGCAGGTTGCGCGTCTTGACGAAGGCTTTGCCCAGCGTCTCCAGCAACTGGTGTACCGGCATGGCTGCGGCCAGCCCCGTGACCGCGCACGCGGCAATCACCACCAGCACCGGATGGGCGCGCAAGGCAAAGCCCAGAATAATGACGGCCACGCCTAACAGTGGCCAGAGATTGACGACAGTTTGTTGCACAAGCGGCTCCCCGAATGGAAAAAATCCCCGCCACCTTGCGGTGGGCGGGGATTGCTAGCATAAGCGAGTTTGCGGCCAGTTTAAAGCCGCACTGCAAAAACGCTGTCTGCTTAGAAGTTGACCTTGAAGGTCGCGCCTATGGTGCGTGGCTCGTTCAGCATACCGGTCAGGTTGTCGAAGTCGATCGCGCCGATCAGCACACGTTTGTCGGTGATGTTGCGAGCAAACGCTGCCACTTCATACTTGCTCCATTTGTAGCCTACGCGTGCGCCACCTTCGACCAGCGTCTTGGCCTTGTATTCAGGCGCTTCGTACAGGAAGAAGTTGTAGCTGCTGCGGTAGGTCCAGTCGGTGTAGGCATAGAACTCGCCGTTGCCGATGTCGGTGCTGTACTTCAGGGTGAAGTTCATCTGGGTCTTCGGAGCGCGTGGCAGCGGGTTGCCATCGATCTTGGAAGTACCGGCGAACGGGCCAGCCGCGTTGGTCGGGGTGCAGCCATAAGGATTAGGCGCCGTGTTACCCAGATTACCGCAGTACTGGACGAACAGGTTCTTGTCCTTGATCTCGGTATCGTTGTAGCTACCGCCCAGCGTGGCGCTGAAACCGCTGCCCAGATTCGCCTGGAAGTCCACTTCCACACCCTGGCCGGTGACTTTGTCAGCGTTGATCAGCTGGTTCATATTGATACCGCCGCTACCGGCCGTCAGCTGCTTGTCTTTCACCGTGTACTGGAACACCGAGGCACTCAGACGGGCGCGTTTTTCAAACAGATCCTGCTTGATACCGGCTTCAAACGACAGAGCTTTCTCGGCGCCGGCGAACGATGGCTTGTCGCCCAGGCCATTCAGACGGCCCTGCATGGAAGGTGCACGATAACCGGTAGCGACACGGCCGAACAGATTGGTGCTCTTATCGAGTTCATAGGTACCGCTCAGATCCCAGCTCAGATTATGCGAAGTATTGTTGATATTGAACGGGCCAGCGATCTTCGGTGGCTCTACGCGCATCGCCTTGAACTCTTTTTTGTCGCTGGTGTAGCGCAGACCGCCGCGCAGTTTGAACTGGTCGCTCACCGTGTAGTTCAGCGAGCCGAAAGCGGCCCACGATTTGGCGTCCTGGAATTGCTGGGCGTACTGCGGGTTCTGCGGATTACCCGGCGCAAACGTGTTGAAGCTGATCGAATCGATCTGGATGTTCTCGTTGAAGAAGAACAGACCACCTATCCATTGCAGCGGGCCCTTGTAGTTGGACTCGGCGCGCAGCTCTTGCGAGAACTGCTTATGGTTAGGCAGCAGGTCAGCCGTTTCAACCGCAAACGGAATAAAGCCCGGACCGTAAGGTGGCGCGTAGGAGGCACCGAAGCCGCCATCAACGTCGGCACGGCTGTTGAACTTCAGCGTTTCGTAGCCGGTGATCGAGTGCAGGGTGATGTCATCCAGATTGTATTTCAGACGGATGTTGCCGCCTTTGGTGCTCAGACGCTGGTAGTTGACGCCATCGCTAGGGTAGGAACCATAATCGAAACCGTCGACCAGATCATTGGTGCCCTTCTTGATGATATTGGCGCGGAACAGCGTGGCGCTGCCATGGTAGTCACGCTCATGGTAGTTCAGCAGTGCGCTGAAATCCTTGCTCGGCTGGATCAGCGCTTGCAGGCGGAAGGCGTTGTCGCCGTAGCCTTCGAAATCTTTGGTGCCGGTGTTCGGATTCGGGTTGGTGTTGTGTACACGGTTGTCGCGATGCTGGGTGGTGCCCGAGAAGCGCAGTGCTACGGTATCGCTGACAGGAATATTGAACGCGCCTTCGGCCGTCTTGGCCGAGTAGTTACCGATGCCCAGCGTCAGATAGCCTTCCTGCTTGAACACTGGCTTGGCCGAATCGAACTTGATCACACCGGCTGGCGAGTTACGGCCGAACAGCGTGCCCTGTGGGCCGCGCAGTACTTCCACCTGATCGACGTCGAACACCGGGAAGCCTTTCAGCATGGCGTTTTCCTGCACGATGTCATCCATCACCAGACCGACCGGCTGGGAAGCATTCAGGTCGAAGTCGGTGTTACCCAGACCGCGGATATAGAAACGCGGGAAGGTACGGCCGTAGTCAGATTCCACGTTGACCGATGGCGAACGGCCGGCCAGGAAGCGGATGTCGGCGGCGCCCGAAGTCAGCACGTCGAGTTTGTCGCCTTTCAGGGTGGCGATCGACATCGGCACGTCTTTGATGTTTTCCGCACGGCGCTGGGCCGTCACGATCACGGTTTCCAGCTGGCCCTTGGTGGACGAGTCTGCGCTACTGGTGGCAGCCTGGTCGGCCGCGTCCGTGCCTTCGGCAGCGTAAGCGCCGTGCAGCGGGAAAGCACTCGCCACAGCCAGCGCGATCAGCGTACGGGCGGCGAAAACACTATTTTTTTTGTTCATCGGTTGGACTCCTTCAAGTGTGTGTACTGGCATAGATATGCGAGTTGCCAGCCACTCTAGCACGGAAAAAAATGTCATAAATCTACTTTTCCTCAGAACAGATTCATATCAAAAAGATATAAATAAGCAAGAAAAAATGAATTTGTCGTACATATCGCGCCTCATGCATAGTTATGGATGGCCGTAAAATCAGGCAGTTAGCAGGGCTGGGAGAGCGTTTCCATAGTGCTGGAATGCAGTTTGGAATGCGCGGCAAAATTAGCCGAATGGCATGAATTTTGTCCAAGCGGACAAAAAAGCAACATTTTAAAAAATTTTAATTCGGCGCTGATTGTTGCTGCGATGCGACAAAGACAGCGGCGCGCAGTCAATTGCAGGCAAGAAAAAATTGCAGATGGTGCAAACGGTGACGCGAAAAGATTGTCGGACGTGCAATGAAGTGCGCCGACGATCAGCGCAAGAACCGCACCGTTACGGGGCAAACGGCGAAAAATCGGCCATTTGCTGCGATAAACCGGCACCAAATTACATGTTTCGTCAAATAAAAATATACAATATCGATCTTCCAGGAGCCCATTCATGAAACTTTCACAACTCGGTTTGACCGTGGCCGCACTGTTTGTTGCTGCCAGCGCGTCCGCAGCAGATCCTAAGCTGGGCATCGTGTATGACGCCGGCGGCAAGTTCGATAAATCGTTCAACCAGTCCGCATTCGAAGGCGCTTCGCGCTTTACCAAGGAAACCAATATCAAATTCATCGAGGTGCAAGCCTCCAGCGATACGCAAGCCGAGCAAGTGCTGCGTGGTCTGGCCCGCAAAAACCTCGACATGATCGCTTCCATCGGTTTTGCCCAGCAGGCAGCCGTGCAAAAGGTCGCCAAGGAATTCCCTAAAGTCCGCTTCGTGCTGATCGACGGCGTGGCGCAAGGCGCCAATGTGGAATCCATCACCTTCAAGGAAGAAGAAGGTTCGTATCTGGTCGGCGTGGCCGCTGCCATGGCTTCCAAATCGAAGAAGATCGGTTTTGTTGGCGGCGTCGATATTCCGCTGATCCGCACTTTCGCTTGCGGCTATGCGCAAGGCGCCAAAGCCATCAACGCCAAAGTCGATGTAACGTCGAACATGGTGGGCACCAGCGCCCAGGCCTGGAACGATCCGGGCAAAGGCGGCGAACTGGCCCGCTCGCAGTTTGATCGTGGCGTGGACGTGGTGTTTGCCGTGGCCGGTGGTTCCGGTCTGGGCACGCTGCAGACGGCCAAGGAAAAAGGCAAGCTGGCCATCGGCGTGGACTCCAACCAGAACAGCCTGTATCCGGGCACCATCCTCACTTCCATGGTCAAGCACGTGGACGTGGCCGTGTATGACGCCTTTATGCAAATGAAGAACGGTACCTGGAAAGCTGGCGTGAGCGCCAAAGGCCTGAAAGAAGGTGGCGTGGACTGGGCACTCGATGAACACAACCGCAAGCTGATTACGCCGGAAATCGAAAAGCGCGTGCTGGGTGCACGCAAGGACATCATCGACGGCAAAGTTAAAGTGATCGATATCCGTTCGGGCGCATCCTGCCCGGTATAAACCTCGTCTGACATGAAGCGCGCCGCCGGAGAATTTCTCCGTTCGGCGCGTTTTACCGTTTAGCGTTTTAGCTTTTTGTTTGAGCTTTTTTATAACCCCCGAAAACCATCCTATGCAGCCAGCAGTAGAATTTCGCGGCATCTCCAAGCACTTCGGAGCGGTCAAAGCGAACACGGACGTCAGCTTCACCATCGCCAAGGGTTCCATCCATGGTCTGGTAGGCGAGAACGGCGCCGGCAAATCGACCCTGATGAGCATCCTGTACGGCTACTACCGTGCCGACAGTGGCGACATCCTGCTCGACGGGCAAGTGCGCCGCATCCACAACAGCCAGGAAGCCATCAGCCTCGGCATCGGCATGGTGCACCAGCACTTCATGCTGGTCGAGAACATGACGGTGCTCGACAACGTCATGCTGGGTACGGAAGGCGGCTTCCAGCTGAATAAGCACCGCGCCCGGGTGGAGCAGGAACTGCGCGAGATCTGCCAGCGCTACCGGCTCGATGTCGATCCGCTGGCCACCATCCACGATCTGTCGGTGGGGGCACAGCAGCGCGTGGAGATACTCAAGCAGATCTACCGCAGCGCCAACATCCTAATTCTGGATGAACCGACGGCCGTGCTGACGGCGCAGGAAACCGCTTCGCTGTTCGAAATTCTGCGCCTGTTCAAAGAGCAGGGTAAGACCATCATCCTGATCACCCACAAGCTGCAGGAAATCCTCGACATCACCGACACTGTCACCGTGATGCGTGGCGGCCGCGTGATCGGTGCCGTGCCGACGGCCGGCACCACCAAAGAGGATCTGGCCAATATGATGGTAGGCCGTCCGATCGAGAACAATCTGCCGCGCAAACCGTACAATCCGGGTGCACCCGTGCTGCAGGTGCAGAACCTGCAACTGCTCGACGATCAGGGCGTGAAACTGCTGGCCGATATCGGCTTTACGCTGCGCGCCGGTGAAATCGTCGCGATCGCCGGCGTGTCCGGCAATGGCCAGAGCGAACTGATGGAAATCCTGTCCGGCATGCGCCTGCCCTCTGCGGGCCAACTGGACTTGCTGGGCCAGCCGCTGCCGTTTGCAGGCCGCAGCAATGCCGATGGCCTGCCGCGCACCTTCCGCGATCTGGGCATTGCCCACGTGCCGGAAGACCGTCTGCGCGATGGCGTGATCAAGGCTTTCTCGGTCATGCACAACACCATCTTCGGCTATCAGGATCAGCTCAAAAACCGCTGGGGCCTGCTCAACTTCAAGGCCATCGCCAGCCGCTGCGCGGAGCTGATGAAAAACTTCGACGTGCGTCCGAATAACCACGATCTGCGTATCGGCCTGCTCTCGGGCGGCAACCAGCAGAAGGTGGTGATCGCGCGCGAAGTGCTGGCCCAGCCCAAGCTGATGCTGGTCGGCCAGCCTACCCGTGGCGTCGATATCGGCACCATCGAAAGCATCCACACCCAGTTGCTCAAGTTGCGCGATGAAGGCGTGGCCATCCTGCTGGTGTCGGTGGAGCTGGAAGAAGTGCGTGCGCTGGCGGACCGCATCCTCGTCATGTGCGGCGGCCGCATCACGGGCGAACTGAAAATTGAAGAATTCGATACCACCCGCATCGGTCTGCTGATGGGGGGCGAGCATAAATCATGAATAAAGACTTGCCACGCTGGGCCACTGCCTTCGTCATGCCCTTACTGAATCTGCTGTCGGCACTGCTGGTGACGGCACTGGTGATCCACATGCTGGGCGAAAGCCCGGTCGAATCGCTGCAGATCCTGATCAACAGCGCCGTGATCAATCCTGAAGGTTTGAGCTACACGCTGTTCTACGCTTCTACCTTTATCTTCACGGGTCTGGCCGTGTCCATCGCCATGCAGGCCGGCCTGTTCAACATCGGCGCCGAAGGCCAGATGTATATCGGCGGCCTCGGTCTGGCCTGGGCCATGCTGGCCTTCGACAGTTCGCTGCCAGGCTGGATGCTGATACCGCTCGGCGTACTCGGTGCTGCCGTCTTCGGCGCGCTGTGGTCTTTCCTGCCCGGCTATCTGCAGGCCAAGCGCGGCAGCCACGTGGTGGTGACCACCATCATGTTCAACTTCATCGCTTCCCAGCTGATGAACTTCCTGATCGTGAAGTACATGATACCGGTCGGCGAACAGAATCCGGCCAGCCGCGCGTTTGAGGCCGCAGCCGAAATGCCGCGCCTGAACCAGTGGTTCCCCGTGCTCGGCGAAACCCCGCTCAACATCAGCTTCTTCCTCGCCATCTTTGCACTGGTAGTGTATGGCGTGGTGGTCAGCCGTTCGGCGTGGGGCTTCAAGCTGCGCGCCACCGGTCTGAATCCTCACGCGGCCCACTACGCCGGCATCCGCATCAGCAAGATGATCATCATCGTCATGCTGATCTCGGGCGCGCTGGCCGGCCTCGGTTCGGTCAACTCCATCATGGGTTCGACCCACTACCTGTCGCTCAACTTCGTTGGCGGTGCGGGCTTTATCGGCATCGCGATTGCGCTGATGGGGCGCCAGCATCCGGTCGGCATTTTCCTCTCGGCCGTGCTGTTCGGTGCACTCACGCAGGGCGGCTTCGACCTGTCGCTGGAAAAGCAGAACATCCCGCCCGAGATGGTAATACTGGTGCAGGGCCTGATCATTCTGTTCTGCGGTGCCATGGAAAACCTGTACGGTCCGGCCATCGCCAAAATGCTGAAACTGAAGAAGTGAGAACGATATGACTTTTGATGATCTCCATATCGGCAGTATCCTCGTCTCCACCGTACGCAATGCGCCGGTGCTGATTTTTGCCGGCATGGCCGGCCTGTTTGCCGAACGTTCGGGCGTGATCGACATCGGCCTCGAAGGCAAGATACTGGCCAGCGCTTTTGTCAGTGCAGCCGTGGCCTTCCTGACCCAGAACCCGTGGTATGGCGTGGCTGCCGGCATGCTGGTATCGCTGCTGCTGGCTACCCTGCAAGGCTATGTGGCGATTACCCAGAAAGGCAACCAGTTGGTGGCCGGTATCGCCATCAACATCGCCATGAGCGGTCTGACCTTCGTGGTGGCCCAGTATCTGTTCCAGCAAGGCGGCCGCACGCCCGATCTGGGTCAGGCGCGTCTGTTTGACGTGGTGCTGCCCGGCACTGCTGCCGTGGAAAACATTCCGTTCATCGGCTGGCTGTACGCCCACCTGATCGGTGGCCATTCGGTACTCGTTTATCTGGCGTTTGCGCTGGTGCCGCTGGTGCACTGGGTGGTCTACCACAGCCGCTTCGGCCTGCGCCTGCGCGCCTGTGGCGAGAACCCGCATGCGGCTGATGCTGCCGGCATCAACGTCGAGCGTCAGCGCTACATGGCCATGCTGATCGCCGGGGTACTGTGCTCGTTCTCGGGCGCTTATCTGTCGGTGGTGCAGAGCGGCTTCTTCCTGCGCGATATGTCGGCCGGTGCCGGCTATCTCGCACTGACAGCCATGGTGTTCGGTAACTGGCGTCCGCTGCACACCTTCCTCGGCTGCCTGATGTTCGGCTTCTTCGGCGCCGTGCAGATCCAGATCGAAGGCGTGGAACTGCCGGTAGTCGGCCGCATCCCCGGCTCGCTGATCCAGATGATTCCTTACGTCGTCACAGTGATCGTGCTGGCCGGTCTGATGGCCAAATCGGTGGCGCCTAAAGCACTGGGCACACCGTTCGTCAAATCGCGCTAAGACTCGGCACTTATTCCCTCCTGCGGGGAAGCCAGCCTGGCTTCCCCCGACCGCTGCCTGTCCCTTCTTCAGACTTTCCGCTGCCTACTGCGCACTGGCTTTCAAATAGGCCAGCAGATCGGCTATTTTCTGCTCATCGCTTATGCCCCAGAAGCGCATGCGCGTGCCCGGTACCACATGGTCAGGCGCACGGATAAAGGCCGCTAACTGAGCCTCGCTCCAGACGATGCCGGACTTCTGCATGGCGTCCGAATAATGGTAATCGCTGGTGCTACCCGCCTTGCGGCCTATGATGCCCGTCAGTTGTGGGCCAAATCCCGCGCGCGCACGCGGCCCGACCTGATGGCAGGACGCGCACAGTTTGAACACGGCCTGACCAGCCTGCGGATTGCCTGCCAGCGGCGCTGCCAGCGCACTAGCGGTTACGGTGCAACTGGCAGCCATAGCCACGGCGAGCCGAACGGCGAGGCCGAAGGCCGGACAGGTGCGGAATCGGACGGCAGCCGGCCCGCGCGGGGGGAATAGATACGGATACATGGCAGGAACGTAGAACAGAAATGAAAAACGGCGTGGCAGCGCCACGCCGTTACCATCATTGTGCCAGAGCTGGCGACAGCCTGCCCGTCACGAACGGGCTAGAACTCTTCCCATTCGCTGTCGGCTGCAGCGGCCGGCTTGGCGGACGGTTTGGCGGCTTTGCCGGCGGCGACACTGCCTGCGCTGCTGCCCGCACTACTGCCTGAGGTGCTGGCGGCCGCACTGGCGGCGCTATTGGCTGGCGCCCGCGCCGTCAGCTGGCGTGCAGCTGGGGCTTGCGCTGCACGGGGCAAGGCCGGCCGGCGCGTGGTCTGGCTCGCAGCGCTACTAGCGCGCTGCAGCCGGAATACGCTGACGGCCTGCTCCAGATGGTGGGCCTGTTCCTGCAAGCTCTCCGCTGCGGCAGCAGCCTGCTCCACCAGCGCCGCATTCTGCTGCGTCACGCCATCCATCTGTACGATGGCCTGATTGACCTGTGCAATGCCGTCGCTCTGCTCGACCGTCGCGACCGTAATCTCGCTCATGATTTGCGTGACGCGCCGCACGCTGCTCACCACCTCTTCCATGGTGCTGCCGGCTTCATCCACCAGCCGGCTACCGGCAGCGACCTTGTCCACCGAATCATCGATCAGTTCCTTGATCTCCTTGGCCGCAGCAGCACTGCGCTGAGCCAGATTACGCACTTCGGTCGCCACCACGGCAAAGCCACGTCCCTGCTCGCCCGCGCGTGCTGCTTCCACCGCCGCGTTCAGCGCCAGAATATTGGTCTGGAAAGCGATGCCATCAATCACGCTGATGATGTCGACGATCTTGTTGGACGAAGCATTAATCGACGCCATGGTGGAAACCACCTGCGCCACCACGGAGCCGCTGCGCTGCGCCACTTCGGAAGCGGCTTCCGCCAACTGATTGGCCTGACGGGCGTTTTCCGCATTCTCTTTCACGGTTCCCGTCAGCTCGTCGATCGAAGCGGCCGTCTGTTCGAGTGCGCTGGCCTGATGCTCGGTGCGCGCCGACAGATCGGTATTGCCCTGTGAGATTTCGGAACTGCCGCGTGCCACATTTTCGGCACTGGCGCTGACCTGTACCAGCACATCATGGATCTTGCCGACGAACTGGTTGAAGCCATTGCCGATCACGGCCAGTTCATCGTTGCCATGCACTTCCAGCTTGACGCTCAGATCAGCATCGCCGCTGGACAGCGCCGTCATGCGTTCACCGAGCGCACGCAATGGCGCCGTCAGGCGGAACACCACGGTGATCAGCACCAGCGCGGTGGCAATTGCGCACAGCAGGGAAACCCCCAGCGTGTACCACAGCAGCTCGCGCGCTGGCGCCAGTGCGACGCTCTTGGGGAAGACCAGTTGCACCGACCATGGCGCCGAATCCGCGTGGATCGCCAGCGGCTGCAGCAGGTGCACCATGCCGGCCGCATCTTCATACTCATAGGTCTGGCCCTTGCGCACATGCTCGAGTGCTTCGGCCGGAATATCCTCGGCCTTCTTGCCCAGCCGCGCCGCATCACCATGGCTGGCATACAGGCCGCCATTCGAAATCAGGCTCAGTTGCGCACCATCGATCACTTTCAATTCTTTGAGGATGGCCGTCAATCGGGTCAGCATGAAGTCGGCGCTGGCCACGCCCTGGAATTTGCCCTCGATGATGATAGGCGCCACCAGCGACGCCATCAGGGTCGGCTTGCCATCGACGGGATAG
Organism: Pseudoduganella danionis; assembly: GCF_009720775.1. Classification (GTDB taxonomy): domain Bacteria; phylum Pseudomonadota; class Gammaproteobacteria; order Burkholderiales; family Burkholderiaceae_D; genus Rugamonas; species Rugamonas danionis. Next base: position 259,006 of record NZ_WNKW01000002.1, on the reverse strand, counting down.
TTATACGGTTCGGTGAAAAATACCTTGCCGCTCTTCTTCGGTATGTCGTACCAGTCATTGGCACCGGGCGCACTATCGAACACGATAGGCTCCACATGGGTGCCGCCGCCACTGGCGCGGGTCCAGTAGGGCATGAAGCGGCCCGTGGCATCGTACAGCGGCAGCTTGCCGGCAAACTCGGCATCCTTGCCATCGAGCGCATTCGGTTCCCATGTGACGGCCGCACCTATCAGATCCTCGGAACCGAGCAGCGTGGCTTTGACCATCTCGTTGATCTGGTCGCGCGCCAGTGCCTGATTGGCGGCGCGAGTCTGGCGCATGGCACCGGACAGATTGATCACGGCCGACAGATTGCTGACGATGCGGCTCTGCAGCGCGCCCGCCACTTCGCGCGCCGAGGTCCGCGCCAGATTCATGGCCGCCGCTTCGGCACTGCTGCTGCTGCGCACACCGATCACGGTGGCCGTCACGGCCAGACTCAGTACCACCAGCGCTGTCGCCGCCGCGCAGATTTTGCCGTTGAGTGAAAGGGAAAACAGCGAACGCCCCGACGGGCCGGCCGAACTAGAAAATTCCATGCTCATGCGTCACCTGAAAGTCAGAAAGTACGGGTCAACGCCAGCACCAGCGTGCCAGCGGCGGGATTGGAAACATCGATCTTGCCGGCTGAATTAGGAATGCCCAGCGTGTAAGCATCGTAGGCATTGGTCTTGCCGTGAGCGCGCGTGTAGGCACCGGACAGCGCCCAGCCGGGTGCCAGCTGGCGCGTTACGCCCACTTTGTAATCACGCCAGCTCCACATGCTGTTATTGGCCACCCTGCCCTGGCCATAGTGCAGGTTCAGCGTATAGCCGCCGCCCAGATCAGGGTTGGCGCCGACATCGAGATAACCGGTGCCGCGCGCATTGGTGATACCGAAGAACTCCTTGCTCACCGTGTAGTTGTACTTGAGGTAGGCCACCTGATAGCTCAGGCCCAGCGCCAGTTCGGTGTAATCATAGGTGGTGTGGCTGGCGCGGTACTCGGCGCCCGGATATTTGTACACATACAGACCGGCGCTGTAGCCCAGCTCGCCCACGCTGCCGTTGTAATTGCCATAGATATCCCATTCCAGCGTGCCGTCTTCGATATAGCGGTTGCTCACCGTAGACAGCCAGGTACCGGCCGAGAAGCCGCTGGGGTCGGCATAATCGAAACCGCCCTGCAGCGCGGGCTTGCCCCAGGTCTGGCGGAAGCCGCGCGAAATGTATTGCGAGGTCAGCGTGAGGTTGGCAGTGAGCGGTGCGGCGGCGGCCACTGGCGCGCTGGCATCGGCGCTGGTCTGGGCCTGCACGGCGGCAGGCAGCAACAAGTAGCTGGAACTGAGCAAAGCTAAACGGACGAGTAACTTCATACGACACCACCCCCGGAATAGAAAACATTGACGTACATAAACATCTCTAGGATAAGCAGGTGGGAGTTTTCGAGTCAACGCTAGCAGCAACAATCCTGCATAAGCGTTGCAACAACGTTGCATACTTTCAAATTGATATGCACATAGGCCGCAGCCATGGCACACTAGAGAGTATTCAATTCAGAGAGTGCTGGTGCTGTATGTGGCGTACACAGGGAATCCGATGCGTTGTGGCGCTGCTACTGGCCATGTCGGCCAACTACTGTCAGGCTCTGACCCAGCTCACTTTTCCGCTCACCAGCGAAGGCGTCGATAGCCGCTACGACTACGACTGGGCCGTGCTGCGTATGGCCATGGAAAAGACCCGGCCGGCTTATGGTTCTTATCGCCTGCATCAGTCCGACGTCGCCATGTCGCCGCAGCGGGTGCTGCAGGAAATGAGCGCGCCGCAGGGGCGCGTCAATGTATTCGTGCGCGCCACCTCGTCCGAACTGGAGCAACGCTACCTGCCCATCCGCTTGCCCGTGGATCGCGGTCTGCTGGGCTACCGCCTGCTACTGATACGCGCCGATGATCAGGCCCGCTTTGCCAAAGTGCGCACGCTGGACGACTTGCGCCACCTGCGTGCCGGGCTGGGCAAAGGCTGGGCCGATGTGAACATCTTCGAGGCAGCGGGGGTGGAAGTGGTGGAAGGCAGCAATTACGAAGGCCTGTTCGGCATGCTGGAAGCCCAGCGCTTCGATTTCTATTCGCGCTCGGCCGATGAAGCACTGCGCGAATTCGACGAGCGCCGCACCAGCCACCCAGGGCTGGCCATCGAATCGACGCTGCTGCTGCAATATCCGCTGCCGCGCTACTTCTTTGTGCGGCGCGACGCCGCAGGCGAGAAGCTGGCGCGCCGCATCGCCGACGGCATGGAAATCATGCTCAAGGATGGCAGCCTGAATGCGCTGTTCCAGCAGCATAAAGGCCGGCTGATAAAGAAAACGGCGCTGTTCAAGCGCCGTCTGATCAAACTGCCGAATCCCGATCTGTCACCGCAAACGCCGCTGGCCCGTAGCGAATGGTGGATCAATCCGCTCACCGGCCAATGACGCTGCGCACTACTCTCAGGGCCAGATCGCCTTGAGCACGGCCGCCAGTTGGTAGCCGCCCTGTATCAACTGGGTTTTCGCCAGTGTGGAGCTGGGCACGGGATAATTATCCGGCACCGTCAGCGCCCACACGGCATAGCTCTCGCCACTCTTGCTGGTCTGGCGCGACAACGCGCCGGCCGTCACACCATCATGCGCCTGCTTGGACACGGCCAGCGCCTGATCGGCCCACGCGTAAGGCCACTGCACTGGATCGCCGCTCTGGCTGGCCACCTGCGGCTGCCCTGCAATCACCTTCTGGGCAAACTGCTGCGGCGTACGCACACCCGTGCGGCGGAAAACATAGTTGACCACCGTGGTATCCCAGTAGGAATGGAACGGCCGCGTAGTCTGCGGCGCGCGGGCCGGCTGGCCGCTGGTTGCTGCCGGCTTGTCGTCGGCCGGACCGGCTTCGATCAGCTGGGCACTCAGGGTGCTGAGTTTCACATCATCGAGCAGCAGGTTATTGCCGCCACGGGCATCGAACAGATTGACAGCATCGACCTGCGCCGCCGTCTGCGGCACCACAAACGTGCCGCGCTGATCGACATAAGCTGCACCTACATGCAGCGGCTGGGTGATATCACCGGCCAGATGGGTCAGTATCAGAAGGGCTTGACGCGGCGTGAAGCGGTGCGGGTTGCTGGTCGCGTCATCCTTGCCCTGCAAGACCTGTATGCACTGCTTGAGCGTCTGCACGATATCGTTGTCGGCGCTGCCCACATCGTGGTCGTGGTAATGGCTGTACTGGAACGGCAGATCCGTGTAGTGGTACTCGCTATGTTTGGGGTTGGCCGCCACATAGCTTTGCATCTCGTCCGTCTGCGGGCCGCAATAACTACCCTTGACGCAATCAGCCCAGGTGGCGATCTTTTCCAGCGATTCACCCGGCAGCAGCAGCGCTTTGACGCGCTGTTCGGCCGCGCTGCCCTGCAGCAACTGGTCGGCAATCGCGCCGACAGCACGGTGGCCATCATTGCCCCATGCGTGGGCGTTAAAACTGGCAAACACGCCGCACAGTGCGGCGCTCACAACTAATTTATTCATTCGGACTACCTTTGGCCGGTTTCGGATATTGACGGTTGATGTCGAGAGGCTGGCTATACGCGGAGCTCCAGATCTGCTCCTGCAAGGCCGCCAGGCGCTGGGCCATTTTCTCGTTGCGCAGCACCACTTCCAGATTGCGCGACAGGTCGAAATAGCCGCCGCTCCAGTTGCTCGTACCTACCCAGGCGATCTGATTGTCGATCACCATGGTCTTGCTGTGGATGACGCGAGCAAACGGAATGAAGCCACTGCTGGCCGCAGGCAGTGTGGCCACGCGGATTTCCACATTGGGCAGAATCGCCAGACTTTTCAGATACACTTGCGGCAGTGCTTCCAGATTCCAGTTCGACACCAGCAGCTTGATCTTCACGCCGCGGTTGGCCGCCGCGCGCACGGCATTATCGATCACGGCGTAGTATGGCCGCGTACCTTTGGGGCCATAGCTGAGCGGCGCGTAATCGAGCAACTGTACCCGCACTTCAGTCTTGGCCTGTGCCAGCAAGGCTGGCAGCGCGGCTTCGCTATCGTCCACCCCGACCGGATTGTAGGCCTGCGGGCTGGCCACCAGCATGGCGTCGCGCTGCAGATTGAGCGGTTGGCGTGCCACGTTCAGCGCTGGCACCACCATGCCTTGCGCGGTCAGCGCCTGCGCACGCCAGTCCTGATTGAAGATGGCCTGCACCTGCGCCACCAGCTTGGGTTCGCTGATGCGCAAGCCCGTTTCATGGATATGCTCGAACGAGCGCCAGTCGAAATTCTGGCTGCCCACATAAGCCACCGCACCATCGACCACCAGATACTTGGCGTGGATGATGCCGTTGCCGGTCAACTTGTTAAAGTCGATTACGCGCAGTTCCAGATTCGGAATGGCTTTCAGCTGCTCTATGGTGCTTTGCTCGGACAGGCCCACGCCTTTCTGGTCCAGCAGGAAGCGGATTTTCACGCCGCGCTGGCCTGCTGCGGCCAGCCGTTCCACCACTTTGCTGAACACGCTGCCGGACTTGTTGACGGCATAGAATTGGCCGATCAGGATTTCCTGTTTGGCGTGATCGAACAACTCACTCCAGACGGTGGCCGGATCGCGCAAATCACTATTCGTCAGCGTGGTTTCGACGGGCGCAGTCTGCACCAGCTCGAAACCGGGAATGGTGAATTCGGCGCGGGCGGGGCTGGCCAGTGCCAGCAGTGCCGGTAGCACAACGGCGGGTAAAACACGACGCATAAGGTCACTCCTAGAAATTATTGCAGGCGCTTGATGCGGCCCAGCGGTTCGCTGCGGCCGGCTGGCTTGCCGGCCTGTTCGCGTTTGACCAGATAATCAGTCAGCGCATCGATATCGCGTATGCCTGTTTCGGCACGGTTGCGGCCCAGCGGGAAGACGGAAAAGCCTTCCCCGCCCTCGGCCAGAAAATTCGTCACGATGATGCGGTAGGTGGTGTCGTTCTCGATCGGCACGCCATGCAGCATCACGCTATCAGGCACGATCTTGCTGCCAATGGTGGCGCGCGGATCCCAGCTATAGCTAAAGCCTTCCGACACCTGCATCAGACCACGCGTGATATCGCGCCCGCCCAGCCACTGCTGCTCGAGCAGCTCGCGGATCTGGCTGCCACGCAGATTCATCGCCACCACGGTGTTCCCGAACGGCAGCACATACAGCGCCTGTCCCGCCGTGACGCGGTTGCCGCTGGTGGTTTCCAGATCCTGCCGCATGGCGCCATTGTTCATGAAGGCGATCTGGCCGCCATAAGGACGGCCAGCCGCCAGTATCGCATCGGCTACCAGATCGCCGAGCGCCGATTCGCCGTCATCATGTTTTTCGCGCAGCACGCTGGGCACGGCCAGTCTCGCCACAGGACGGGCCAGCGCACTGGCACTGCGCTCGCGCACCTGGGCCAGATAGGCATCCATTTTCGGATCATTAGGCCAGCGTCCCGCTGTCATCACTTCCTGGCTGGCACGCAGCTCGCGCACGCTCTGGCTGGCCAGATCGACTTTCATGGTAATGCGCGATAGCACATGGCCACCCATGTCCGATTGCGTTACCAGCCGGTCATCCACCTTGCACAGATAGCCGCGGTGCGAGTGGCCCGTGACTACCAGCCGGATGGCCGGATCGAGTTTTTTGACCACATCGACCACAGGCCCGGTCAGGTGGCTGCAGTCCTGCTGGTCGAATTTATCGGTGGTGCGGCCGCCCTGATGGATCAGCACGACGAACACGCCCACGCCCTGCTTGCGCAGTTCCGGCAACTGGCGGTTGATGGCTTCCGCCTCGTCGATGAATTCCAGCCCGGCGATGCCCGAGGCCAGCAGCTTTTCTGGCGCATCGCGCAGCACCGTGCCGATGAACGCCACTTTGACACCGCGCGCCTGTTCAATCTTATAGGCCGGCAGCAGCGGCTTGCGCGTGACCATGTCGATTACATTCGCGGCCAGATACTGGAACTTGGCGCCTTCATAGGTGGCGCTGAACTGGCAGGCTTTTTCCGGCCGTGGCGAAGCACAGCCGCCCTTCTGCTGGCGCAGCAGTTCGAGCCGGCCCGCATCGAATTCGTGATTGCCCACCGAGCTGGCTTTTAAACCCAGCAGATTCATCGCACCGATCGTCGGTTCATCGGCCCACATCGAGGATATCGCCGGGCTGCCGCCTATCAGATCCCCTGCGCCCACCAGCAACAGCTCGGGATCTTCCTTGCGCCATGCCTGCAGGGCCGCGCCCAGCGTATCGATGCCGCCGGCCGTGACAGTGCGCGGACCAAGCCCGTAAGCACTGTCGATGACATATTTACTGGCCTCGATATTGCCGTGGAAATCATTGATGGTTACCAGCTGCAGCTCGACTTCCTTGGCAGTTTGGGCTGGTTGGCGCCAGGGCAGCGCACAGCCGGCCAGCGTGGCCATCAGCACGGTCCCGATCAGGGCAGAAGACAATTTTTTCATAAGACTGCTAGCTTACCGTAAGCAAGGTACAACGGGGGACGGAGAAACATATGTGATACAAAGCCGGATCAGCCCGGCTTTGCGGACCTCATGCCATTAACGGCAGCCGGATAAAAAAACGGACCCGAAGGTCCGTTTTTTTGTAGTACGGCTTTAAGCAGGCTTGGCTTACAGATCGATCGACAGGGTGACCGATGCGAAGCGTGGTGCGCCCAGGTAGTAACGCTGGGTGTCAACAGCGGTGGTCACGCCTGGGATAGCCAGGGTGTTCTTAACCGTGGTCGACGACGCATTGCGGTACTGCTTGTCGGTGATGTTGCTCAGGTTGAAGGTCAGCTTAGGACGCTTGAACATGCCGAAGTTCGCGAAGGTGTAGCCACCGTCGATACCGAAGGTGGTGTAGCCTGGAGCTTGTTCGTCATTAACCATCGAGGTCTGCTGCACGCCGGTAGCGCGGGCTTTCAGACGGGCCCAGAACGCGCCATCCTGATACTCAACCGACAGGCCAGCTTTGCGGCGTGGGGTATTGATCATTTCCTTGCCAGCGGTAGGCAGGAAGACATTGCTACCCAGCTGCATGTTGTCCTGGATCTTGCTGTTGTTGAAGCCCAGCGAAGCGTAGAACGACCAGCCGTTGATAGGCATGTTACCCAGTTCGAATTCCAGACCATTGTTCTTCACGCGGCCTACGTTGTTGTAGGTGCTTACCTGGGTCAGCGGATCGAAAGCGGTTGCTTGACGATCTTTGAAGTCCACCCAGAAAGCGGTCACAGTCGCGATGAACTTGTTGTCCTGGTGACGGTAGCCGATGTCGGTGTTCCACGACGATTCTTCTTTCACTTCACCCACGAAGGTTGCAACACCGTTGGCCACTTTGATATTGCCGCTGTTAGCGAAAGCAAAGTTAGGTGGTGCTTTGACGTTTTTCGCCATCGAAGCGAAGAACTGGTCGTCGTTGGTCAGACGGTAACGGGCACCCAGTTGTGGCAGCACGTCGTTGTACTTCTTGGTCAGAGCGTATGGCTTGTAGCTGTTGTTCTCGTCGCCGAAGTTGGTGAACTCGCGTTTGACTTGCGGGTTACGCACGCCGACGTTGATCTTCAGCTTGTCTTCCATGAAGCTCACGGTGTCTTGCAGGAAGAACTGGTAAGCGGTCGAGATGGTCAGCTGATCGCGGCTCTGGGCGAATTTGCCGTCAGGGCGCAGGATCTTGCCGATCTGCAGGTATTCGTCAGCACGTTCGCCGTCGTTGCTCAGAGCCAGCATTGGGCCGGTTTGCTCGTGACGGGCACGTTCGTACCAGAAGCCACCCAGAATTTCGTGGTTGTCCACGGTCCACAGCAGCGACGAGGTCACGCCTGGACGGTAAGTTTTGGTCACGCTGGCGTTGGCCACCAGTACGGTATCCAGGGTATCGCCGTCGCCGTTCAGATCGACCAGGCCATCACGCGCGCCGGTAGCCGAGTTGTAGAAGGCTTTTTCCGACTGGGCGCGTTGCTGCACGCCGCCGTTACCGAAGCCGTACCACAGGTATGGCAGTACTTTCAGGTCCAGATTGTCAGCCAGACGGAACTTGGCGGTAGCCGAAGCGATCGCGTTCTTGAACGGATTCACGCCCAGTTTGTAGTAAGCAGGCGACTGGGTGGTTTCGGTCTGAGCCGTACCTTTAACTGGGGTCAGGTGACCTTTGAAGGTGTCGGCGTAGTCGTAGTAGTAACCGTTCTTGTTGATTTCCGACAAGGTCAGGTTGTTGATGTTGTTGTTCATCGCTTCGTTGTACAGCACGGTTGCGTGTACGTAGTTGAAGCGGTCCCAGTCGTAGTTCAGGCCAGCGTCGATGTGGTCGCGCTTGGCGCCGCCTTTGCCTTTCCATTTGTCGGCTTCAGCGTGCGAGAACGAGATGAAGGCTTTGGTGCGCTTGTCCGACAGCAGGCCGGTGTCGTAGCGAGCGAAGGTTTTCTTCATGCTCAGCTGACCGATGGTCTGCATCAGGCGGACGCGCTGCTTGTCTTCAGGGTTGCAGGTGTTGATACCGAAGTTACCGCCGGTAGCGCCCACTTGTGGCGAGTCGGCATCGGTCGAACCTTGGGTAACGAATTGCGAGCAGGTGTTTTCCTGGTCAACGTATTCTTGTGGGTAGATCGCGAAGTTACCCGAGTCATTCACTGGCACGCCGTTGATGGTGGCGCCGATCTGGTCGGAGTTGAAGCCACGCAGGGTCAGGCCGCCACCGAACAGGCCGGTTGCATCCTGGTTGAAGCTGTTCACTGCAGGCAGCATTTCCAGAGCTTCATAAGCATTGCCGGTTGGGCGTTGCTTTTCCAGTTCCTCAGCAGTAATCGTGCTGCGTGCTTTCGGTGCATCCTCGGTCACCATCAGGCCCATGCCGAGCTTCTTGCCGGTAATGATCACTTCAGCAGGTTTTGCTGGAGCTGCGTCAGTCTGCGCGTAAGCGACCGAAGCGCTCAGGCACATTACTTGGCAGGCCAGAGCAACGAGGCTCAGGCGCAGCTTAGGATTGTGTTTAACAGAGGATTGCATTGAGGGAACTCCCAGTTATGTGAAAAAAATTATTGTGTTCTACGATGCTTGCGAGTCCTACAGCTTGTGGCTGCGGCTCTTGCATGGCACAAGGTGCCCATGACATCACAAAATTGTAACCAGTAAATATTTCATCAACATGACAGCACTACCGTTGATAAACTGTCACGCTTTACGCTTGCTACTACCCTCCTCGGAACAGACCCAACCACGCCCGAATGAGGCATCTCTGGCAACTATGCATGAGCCAAAAATGTGTGACAAATACGATTTACTTTAGGGATTTATATGAAAGCGATATAAATAAAGGCACGAATTACCCGCCTTTACATCGCTGGGCAGCCTAGCCTCATTAAGAGGCAAATTATAGTTGACCAGCCCATCCTTGAAAGGAATTCACACACAATACGCACCAAATTGGTGCATATTACGGGATTCTGTCGCACCACCACCACATTCCTGACGGCAACTGCCGAGAACGGGTTGATCCACCCGAGGCTGGTCGAGCGGAAAATAAGTGCGCGATTTTAGAGTACGCGTCGCGGCAACGCAACATTTCTTGCCGCGACGGTCTAGGAACTCAGCGCGGCTTGACCTGCGCTGCTGCCGCGATGGCGGCTTCGAACTGGCTGAATTTGCTCCGCATATCCTTGAGCAATTGCTGCTTGTCGGCTTCTTTCAGGAAACTGTAGCGTATGCTGTCGAAGGAAAGTTTCTTGATTTCAGCGTAGTCCGGCTTGTAGCGTGCTGCGTATAACACATACTCGCTCGACAGATTGTTACGTGACACGCCAGCGTCGTCCGTGGCCAGTACAAAAGGCACGCCATATTTGCGGTACAAGGTCACTGGATGGGCCTCGCCCTGTACGCCGAGGATGAACTGGTTGCTGCTCAGGTTGACTTCGACAGCGATGTCCTTGTCATGCATGTTTTTCATAATAGCCAGCGCATCCGTCTCATGCGCGATATCCATGCCATGGCCGATACGGCTGGCGCCAGCGATATCGAGCGCATCGCGGATATGGAAACTCAGGTCTTCCGGCTGCACCATGCCCAGCGCCAGCTCACCCGCATGCAGCGCCAGTTTCACGTCGGGATAACGCGCTTTGAGGAACTGGTACATGCGCATATGCAGCTTGTAATCGCGCATGGAGACATAGGTGCTCTCCTGTCCGACGATGTTGGCACCGACGATTTTCGGATGCGACCGTGCCAGCTTGAAGCTGGAGACGATTTGCGAGAACACCTGCGAAGGCGACAGGAAGCGCAGCGCGAATGGCTGGTAGCGCATGGTGAAATTGGCATCGTCGATACCGGCGCTGCTGGCATCCAGATTGGCCGTATAGCCATTGATCCACTGCTGGAAGGGCTGGTTATCGTCCAGCCGCGCGGCCAGTGCCGCCATATCCGCTTCCGTCACTGCGCCAGACTGGGCCAACTGGTCGAACGCGGCATCCTGCGCCATCGGCGCAATCTCGAAGATGGTTTCGATGTAGCGCAGGTTTTCCTGCACGGCGCGCTGCTTCAGGCGCTGCAGGCCATCGGCCGTATTGGTCGACGATACGGGGCCGAAATAGGCAAAAGTATCGAAGAACTGGCGGTCCGGCGGCGACTGGATCGCGCTGTGGTTGTAGAAGTCCTTGTCGGACCAGCGCTGCAGCAACTGCGCCAGCACCGTGTTGTTCTGCATGACGTCGACGCCGGACAGGCAAGTACGCTCAGCCAGTGGCTTGGCACGTTCAGCCGCCACTTCGGCTGCCACCGTGTTGATCATGTAACTCTGCTTGTTGACGCAATAGCCCTGCTTGTCCACCCACTCCAGATACTGCTCGGCATAGATAGCACCCGAGTAATGGTGGTGCAGATCGCCGCCTTTGGGCAGCATGGTCATGAACATCGTCAGTTCGGCCAGTTTGGGTTCACCGCCGGACAGCAGCGCAGCGAAGTGGCGCTTGGTCACTTCCTCGTTGCTCGGTGCTGCGGCCTGTGCTGGCGCCACGGCGCACAGCAGGGCTAGGGCCGTCTGCACGGCCAGTGCAGCGGTCTTCAGGCTGACGAATTTTTTTTGCATGAGTTTTCCCGTATAGAGTGGATGACTAGCGAAATCTGTCTGAAGTGCGCTACCGCTGCGGCGCCAGGCGCCGCCCTGCCCTGCGCAGACCGGCGCTGCTAGTGCGCTGCGCGCTGATACACCGGCTGGCCGGCCGCATAGGTGGCGGCTACCGCGCGGTCATCGCCCAGCAGTGCCAGCGCAAACAGCAGCTCTTCCAGACTGGCGCCGCTCTCCTGCCATGCACGGTTGCGGCGCGCCAGCAATGGCGTCGCGGCCGGATCGAGCACGATGAAATCAGCTTCGGCACCAGTGGCAAAATTGCCGATCACGCCCTCTAGCTGCATGCTGCGCGCGGCGCCCAACGTGGCCAGGTAGAACATGCGCAAGGCTGGCAGATAACTGCCCTTCAGTCGCGCTACTTTATAGGCTTCATTCATCGTTTGCAACATCGAGAACGAGCTGCCGCCGCCCACATCGCTCGCCAGCGACAGCGCCATGCCGGCCCGGTCGGCCGCGGCAAAATCGAATAGACCACTACCGAGGAACAGGTTGGAAGTGGGGCAGATCGCCGCTGCCGCGCCACTATCCGCCATGCGGGCGCGGTCGGTTTCATCGAGCCAGATGCAGTGACCATACATGGAACGTGGGCGCAGCAGACCGACGCTGTCATACACGTCGATATAGCTGCGCGCCTGCGGGAACAACTCATGCACCCATGCGCATTCAGCCTTGTTTTCCGATACGTGGGTCTGGATAAAGGTATCAGGATAGGCGCGTGCCAGCTCGCCGGCCAGATGCAACTGGACGTCAGTCGAAGTCGGTGCAAAGCGAGGCGTGATCGCATACAGGGCGCGGCCGCGCTTGTGCCAGCGCTGGATCAATGCTTCCGTATCGCGTGCACCGCCTTCGGCCGTATCGCGCAAAAACTCGGGACAGTTACGGTCCATCAGCACTTTACCTGCCACCATACGCAGGCCACGCTGCTCGCTAGCGCTGAAGAAGGCATCGACCGATTGCGGGTGCACGGTGCAGTACACCATGGCGGTGGTGGTGCCACAGCGTAGCAGTTCGTCGAGGAAGAACTCGGCCACCTGCCCGGCGTGGGCCGGATCTTCGAACTGGCGCTCGGTCGGGAAGGTGTAGGTTTCCAGCCATGGCAGCAGGCCATCGGCGGGCGAGGCGATCATATCCGTCTGCGGATAATGCACGTGAGTGTCGATAAAACCGGGCATCAGCAGCTTGCCGCGATAGTCGTGCACGGGCGTGCCGGCAGGCAGCGTGGCATGCAGGCTGGCGTAATTGCCGGCTGCCTGCACCTTGCCATCGGCCACGATCAGCAGGCCGTCCGCATGATAGACATGGGCATCGCTGCTGAAGGCCGGATCGGCGAGAAAGTGCAGCAAGCTGCCTCGGTAGGCTTGCAGATTTGGGAGCATAACGAAGTCCTGAATAGTAATGAATTCTAGCGCGAGTCGGCCGGTGTCGCGTACTGCGCTTCCCACACCATCAGCAACTGGGCGCAGACGGAGGTGGCAATCACGGCAGGCAGCTTGCTGCGGATGCCGGGCAGGCCGATCGGGCAGACCATGGCGGCGATGCGCTCTGCGGGCAGGCCGCGCGCCGCCATGCGCCGCTCGAACTGTACACGCTTGGTCTGCGAACCGATCAGGCCGAACCAGCCCACATCGGCACGCGCCACGATGGCTTCGCTCAAACGCTGGTCCAGCGCATGGCTGTGAGTCAGCACCAGATAACTGGCACCGGCGGGGGCGCTGGCAACCAGCGCTTCCGGCACATCGGTCGCTTCGATGCGCACATTGGACGGCAGCTCGGCCGGGAACATGTCTTCGCGCTCGTCTATCCAGCTCACGGTGCAAGGCAATTCGCCCAGCAGGCGCACGATCGCGGCGCCCACATGACCGGCGCCGAACAGTAAAAGATGGGCGCGTGGCGCCAGTACAGCATCGGCCAGCCAGCGGCGTCCCGCCTCGTCGCGCAGCACTTGCGTCGTGCGCGCGTATTCGAAGGCAGGCAACAGGGTGCGCACATCGCCCGCCCCGTTCAGCAAATGACCATCGGCATCCAGCAGCATGCTGGCGGCAGCACCATCGAGTGCGCTGAGGCGCCAGTAGTCGCTGCGCTGATCCTGCTGGAGCACGGCCAGCGTCTGTGTCAGTCCGGCATCCACCAGCTCGAAAGCCAGATACACCACACCGCCGCAGCACTGCCCAAGCGTGGGGCCCAATGCATAGCGTTGCAGTTGCGGCGCCGGCGTTGTGGTTGCAGATCCTAACGCTGCCGCTTCGCGCAGCATGGCGCGCGCCACTTCCAGCGCACACAGCTCCAGATGGCCGCCGCCTATGGTATCGGCCTGCGCATCAGCCGTCACCAGCATATGTGCACCGGCCTCGCGCGGGACCGAGCCCTCGGCGATGGCGACCGTGACCAGAACTGCCGGTCCGGCAAGTGCAGCGTTCAGCCATGGATTCATTGCAGTCCTCAGGCAGCCATCTGCACCGCAGAGATGGCACGCAGGATTTCTTCGCTGGTCGCGGGTGCATTCAGCGGCGGCTGCACGCGATGGCCGCCTACGCTGGAAATCGCATCGCGGATGGCGAAGAACACGGAGAACGGCAACAGCAGCGGCGGCTCTCCCACGGCTTTGGAACGATGGATGCTGTCCTCGACATTCCGGTTCTGGAACAGCTCCACCCGGAAGTCCTGCGGACAGTCCGAAATGCCCGGTATCTTGTAGGTCGAAGGCGCATGGGTCATCAGCTTGCCCGCCGCATTCCACCACAGCTGTTCCGTGGTCAGCCAGCCCATACCCTGTATGAACGCGCCTTCCACCTGCCCTTTGTCGATGGCGGGATTGAGCGAATTGCCGGCGTCGTACAGCGCATCGGCACGCAGCAGCTTCCATTCGCCGGTCAGGGTGTCCACCACCACTTCCGACACCGCAGCACCGTAGGCATAGTAGGAGAATGGGTGGCCGCTCATGGTCTTGGCATCCCAGTGCAGGCCCGGCGTGGCATAGAAGCCGTCCGACCATAGCTGCACGCGCGCCAGATAAGCCTTCTGCACCAGTTCCGCAAACGCTACGCGGTGGCCGTTCACCAGCACGGCATTATCGAAGAACTGCACGGGCAGGCCATCCTCGTCGCCATACAGCTTGATGGCGAAAGTGCTCAGCCGTTCGCGGATCTGGCGCGCCGCATCCTGCGCGGCCTTGCCGTTCAGGTCTGCACCCGTCGATGCGGCCGTGGCCGAGGTATTGGCCACCTTGCTGGTATCGGTCGCAGTAATGCGCACATGCTCGAGATCCAGCCCCAGTTCATGCGCCACCACCTGCATCACCTTGGTGTTGATGCCCTGCCCCATTTCCGTACCGCCGTGATTGACCAGCACGGAGCCATCCACATACACGTGTACCAGTGCACCGGCCTGATTGAGATGGGTAACATTGAAGGCGATGCCGAATTTCAGCGGCGTCAGCGCCAGCCCTTTTTTCAGCACGGGGCTAGTGCGGTTGTATGCCTCGATGGCGCTGCGGCGCGCGCGGTATTCGCTGCTGAGTTCCAGTTCTGCCGTCAGCGCGTCGATCACGTTATCGACGATCTGCTGACCGTAAGGCGTGACATTGCGCTCGGTCTTGCCGTAGAAATTCAGGCGGCGGATATCCAGCGCATCGCGCCCGAGCTGACGGGCAATCTCGTCGATCACATATTCGATCGCTATCGCCCCCTGCGGGCCGCCGAAGCCACGGAAGGCCGTATTCGACTGGGTATTGGTCTTGCCGCAGGCCGCGCGTATGTCCACATCCGACAGATAGTAGGCATTGTCGAAGTGGCAGACGGCGCGCGTCGCTACGGGGCCGGACAGATCGGCCGAGAAACCGGCACGCAAGGTCATGTCCACGCGCGCTGCCAGTATGCGGCCTTCCGCATCAAAGCCCACTTCGTACTCGTAATAGAAGCAGTGGCGTTTGCCTGTCACCAGCATATCGTCGTCGCGGTCGGCGCGCAGCTTGACGGGACGGCGCAGCTTGGACGCGGCAATGGCTGCACAGGCGGCCCACAGCGCCGACTGCGACTCCTTGCCGCCGAAGCCGCCGCCCATGCGGCGGCATTCCACCTGTACCTTGTGCGCATGAATGCCCAGCGCGTGGGCCACCACATGCTGCATTTCGCTAGGGTGCTGGGTCGAGCACTGCACCAGCATGGCCTGATCTTCCTTCGGCGTGGCGTAGGCGATCTGGCCTTCCAGATAGAACTGTTCCTGCCCGCCGACAAATAGCTGGCCGCGCACCACGTTGGGCGCGCTGTCGAATGCGGCTTTGAAATCGCCGCGCTGTAACTGCATGGGCGGCAGCACGTACTGCTGCGCCGCCTTGGCTTGCTGCGGCGTGAAGATGGCCGGCAGTTCCTCGTAGTCGATGCGGGCCAGACGGGCCGCGCGGCGCGCGTTGTCATGGCTATCGGCTACCACGATGAATATCGGCTGACCGACATACTGCACTTCGCCGGCGCTCAGGATAGGATCGTCATGGATGATGGGGCCGCAGTCATTGGTACCCGCAATATCGCTGGCCGTATAGACCGCCACCACACCACTTGCCGCCAGCACGGGGGCCAGATCCATAGCCGTGATACGGGCGTGTGCCTTGGACGACAGGCCCAGCGCCGCGTGCAACGTACCGTGCAGTTCAGGGATATCGTCCGTGTAGGTGGCCTGCCCCAGCACATGCAGGGTGGCCGATTCATGTTTGCTGCCTATGCCGACGGCTTTCCAGTCTTGCGCTGCCAGCAGTTTGGGGGCGACGTTCTGATTCATGGCTTCTCCTTGCAGCCGCCGCAGGCAAACGGGTTGACATCCTGTGCGGCCAGCGGTGCATAGCCGCGCGTCTCGAACCAGTAGCGACGCAGCAGATTCTGCGCCGTCTGCATGCGGTAACTGCTCGAAGCGCGCATATCGGACAGCGGCTGGAAATCCTGCGCCAATTTATCCATCGCCACCTGCAGATTCGCTTCATTCCAGCGCAGGCCCAGTAGCGCGGCTTCCGCCTGCGCGGCACGGCGCGGCGTGGCAGCCATGCCGCCAAAGGCGATACGCGCATCCCTGATCACATCGCCATCGAAGCGGAAGGCAAAAGCTGCGCAGACGGCCGAGATATCCTGATCGAAGCGCTTGGCCAGCTTGTAGGTGCGGAACTGCACATCTGGCCGTGGCAGCGGTACGCGCACGGCCGCAACGAATTCGTCGCCGCGCATATCCTTCTTCTGATAGTCGAGATAGAACGCTTCCAGCGGCAGCACACGCTCGCCTTGCGGACCACGCAGCACCACTTCGCTACCCAGCGCTATCATCCACGGCATGGAGTCGCCGATAGGCGAGCCGTTGGCCACATTGCCGCCCAGCGTACCCGCATTACGGATGGGCAGCGAAGCAAAGCGCTGCCACAGTTCACCCAGCTGGGCAGGATAGTGGCGGCACAGCGCCTCATAAGCCTCATTGAGTTTGACGCCGGCGCCGATGTGCAGCATGCCGTCCGCCTCGTGCACGCTTTGCAACGCCGTCACGTGGCCAAGATAGATGATGTCGCCCAGTTCGCGCATCTGCTTGGTCACCCACAGACCGATATCGGTGCAACCGGCCAGCAGGGTGGCAGCCGGATGGGCTGCCCGCAGCGCCACCAGTTCGTCCAGCGTGCGCGGCGCATGGAAAATCTGGCCCTGCGCGCTGTAATGGCTGCCGCCGTCGCGCTGCATGGCCTGCAGCTGCGCCGTCAATGCGGCGCGGTCAAATGCCACTTGCGGCAGTTCCGTCATGCGCTGGGCCGCATCGATGATGGGACGATAGCCCGTGCAGCGGCACAGATTACCGGACAGGCAGTCGTCGATCTCATGGCGCTGGGCCGGCTGGCCATCCTTGTCCAGATACATGCCCCACAGGGACATGACGAAACCGGGCGTGCAGAAGCCGCACTGCGAACCATGGCATTCCACCAGCGCCTGCTGCACCGGATGCAGCACCCCATCGGGCTGCTGCATGTCTTCCACCGTGAACAGGGCTTTGCCATCGAGCGTAGGGGCAAACTGTATGCAGGAATTCACGGCCTTCATTTCCAGTTCACCGGCCGCATTCAGGCTGCCCACTACGACTGTGCAGGCGCCGCAATCGCCCTCGGCACAGCCCTCCTTGGTGCCAGTGCAGTGCAGGTCTTCACGCAGATGCTGCAGCACTGTGCGGGTAGGCTTGAGGCCGGAAATTTCGCGGACTTCGCCACGGTAGAAATAACGGATGGTGTCGGACATCAGGGCCTCACACGGAATAAGGATGCGTGGTATGCCAGTGTTCGGCAATATCGATGCGGCGCGTGACCCAGACATGGTCATGCTGCTGCACATAATCAAGGAAGCGCGCCAGCGCGGCAGCACGCGCAGGCCGGCCCACCAGACGGCAGTGCAGACCTATGGACAGCATCTTGGGCTGGTTCAGGCCGGCCGGATCGCCTTCCTGGTACAGCACATCGAAAGCGTCTTTCAGATAATCGAAGAACTGCGTGCCCGAGTTGAAGCCCTGCGCTGCCGCGAAGCGCATATCGTTGGTGTCCAGCGTATACGGCACGATCAGCTGCGGCGCCACGGCGGCCAAGCCGTTCGCGTCGGTGTAAGCCACCTGCTGCCAGAACGGCAGATCGTCGCCGTAATTGTCGGCGTCGTAGCGGAAGCCGCCATGCTCGACCACCAGCTTGCGCGTCTGCGGCGAATCGCGCCCCGTGTACCAGCCCAGCGGCGCGCTGCCCGTCAGCTCGCGCATGATCTCCACCGCTTCCTTCATGTGGGCGCGCTCGGTAGCTTCGTCCATATTCTGGTAGCTGATCCAGCGCAGACCATGACAGGCAATCTCGTGACCCAGTTCGCGGAACGCCGCGACGGCCTCGGGGTGACGCTTGAGCGCCATGGCCACGCCGAAGATGGTCAGCGGCAGCTTGCGCTCCTCGAACATGCGCAACAGACGCCACAGACCGGCACGCGAGCCATACTCATAGAGGGACTCCATGCTCATGTGGCGGTTGCTGAACGAGGCCGCGCCGATGATCTCCGACAGAAAAGTTTCGGAGCCGGCATCGCCATGCAGCACATTATTCTCGCCGCCCTCTTCGTAATTGAGCACGAACTGCAGCGCCACGCGGGCGCCGTTGGGCCATTTTGCATGGGGCGGTTTCGGGCCGTAGCCTATCAGGTCACGCGGATAGTGGTCGTAAGTATTCATGTCGCAGGGGCGGCCAGTCTATGAGTTATATATCTGCAATCATATATGGCTAGCGGCCGTCCAGTATATGATTTACACAATAGACACTCATCACCTACCAATATAGGACAAGCCATGGGCAAACTCAGTACCCACGTTCTCGATATCAGCATCGGCAAGCCGGGCGCCGGCGTGCAGGTCAGCCTGTATGCCGTCACGCCGCAGGGACGCGAGCTGCGCGCACAGGCCGTCACCAATGCCGACGGCCGCTGCGATGCGCCGCTGCTAGAAGGCGAGCGCATGCAGACCGGCAAATACGAGCTGGTGTTTGCGGCCGGCGCCTATTTCGCGGCACGCGGCGTGGAACTGCCCGAACCGCGTTTCATCGACGAAGTCACGCTGGCCTTCGGCATAGCCAGTCCCGAGCAGAACTACCATGTGCCGCTGGTCGTTTCGCCGTGGGCCTATTCCACCTATCGCGGTAGCTGAAACGCTGCGCAGGCGCTAACATAGGCGTCCATGACCTCAAACAATACGGCGCTGATCGCCTCATTGCTCCAGCAAGCGCTGGCCCACCACCAGCAGGGCCAGCTGGGCGCCGCGCAAGCTTTTTACCGGCAGGTACTGGCTTTGCAGCCACAGCAGTTCGACGCGCTGCACCTGCTCGGCGTGATCGCCCGCCAGCAGGGCGATACCGATCAAGCCATAGACCTGATCACGCAAGCCATCCGGCTCGACGGCCAGCAAGCCAAAGCCCATTGCAATCTGGGCGTGGCACTGATGGATCAGGGCCGTGCGGCCGAAGCGCTGGCCAGCTACGACAGCGCATTGGCCCTGCAGCCCGATTACGCCATGGCATGGAGCAACCGCGGCAACGCCCTGCACCGCCTCGGCCAGCAGGAAGCTGCGCTGGACAGCTACCAACAAGCCCTGCGCTATCAGCCCCGCTATGCAGAAGCACACTGCAACCGCGCCGTCGTGCTGCAGGAGCTGGGCCGCTACCTCGATGCACTGGGCGCCTCCGAAGCTGCGCTCGATCTGAACGACCGCCATGCCGACGCTTGGCTCGCACGCGGCCATGCGCTGCACTGTCTGCGCTGGCTGCCGGAAGCAGTGGAAAGTTTTGACCGCGCCCTGCACCTGCGGCCGGACTGGGCCGAAGCCTATGCAGCGCAGGGTGCCGCCCTGCACCGACTGGGCGAGCTGGCGCCAGCGCTGGACAGCTATGAACGGGCACTGGCGCTGCAACCGCGTCATCCCCAATGGCATACGGCGCGTGGCAACACCCTGCGCGCCATGCAGCGCCACGAGGAAGCGGCACAGGCCTACCGCACGGCGCTCGAATGTGGCGAACAGGCCGAAACTGTGGCATACGCGCTGGCTTCCGTCGGCGCAGGCGAGGCACCGGCCAGCCTGCCGGCCGAATATGTGCGCAATCTGTTCGATCAATATGCCAACCATTTCGACGAGCATCTGCTCAAGGTGCTCGACTACCAGACGCCGGCCCATCTGGCGCGCCTGCTGCAGCAGCACTTGCCCGCCACGCCGACGCCGCACGACATTCTCGATCTCGGCTGCGGCACCGGTTTATGCGCGCCGGCCCTGCGCCCACGGGCGCGCAAGCTGTGCGGCGTCGACCTGTCGCCGCAGATGCTGGAAAAAGCCGCCCAGCGCCAGCTCTACGATGAACTGCACTGTGCCGATCTGCTCACCTATCTGGCCGATCAGTCCGACGCATGGGACCTTGCCGTTGCTGCCGACGTATTCGTCTACATCGGCGACCTGAGCGCCGTGTTTCATGCCATCGCCCGCGCCCTGCGCAGTGGCGGCCAGTTCTGCTTCTCGGTCGAAGCGGCCAGCAGCGGCGACTACACGCTGCAAGCATCAAACCGCTACGCCCACAGTCACGCCTATCTGCAGCGACTAGCCAGTGCCAGCGGCCTGCAAGTGCTGGCCTGCGAAGAACTCACGGCCCGCGAAGAAAACGGCGCACCGATACAGGCGCTGGCCCTACTGCTGCAAAAGGCCTGAAGCTGCAGGCCGGCAGCAACTTCGGGGTCAGGTCTGTCATTCGGACATCCGTAACGCACTTTTGACCACCCTCAAGCCAGGTCCGAAATTCCGGTCGCCAGAAAACACAAAGCACGTTGTGAGTGCCTCAGAAAACACACTCTTCTTCAGATGCACAGTATTGAGAAATAACAAAAGTAATTCATCGGTGTCCGAATGACAGACCTGACCCCGAAGTTCAGTAAAGTTGCGTGGATGGGCTGCTTGCCTTAGAATCAAAAGTTCTGTGGCCAGATTTTGCTGGCCATGCCGCCTGTGTCAGCGCAACTCCGGCTGACCAGTTTCCCATGCAGTTTTCTTGACGGTGACCCTTGGATACCGTGCCGTTTTGGGCAGAATGTCTTGCCCTCGCACTCCTGATACTCTGTTCGGCCTTCTTCGCCATGGCCGAAACCGCCCTGATGGCGGCCAACCGCTACCGCTTGCGCCACATGGCCAAACGGGGCAGCCGCCGCGCCATTACCACGCTATGGCTGCTGGACCGCACCGATAAGCTGCTGTCGCTGGTGCTGATCGCCAATACCCTGATCAACGCGATGGCCACGGCGCTGGTTACGGCCATCGCCATCGAAACCTTCGGCCATGACGATAACGTCATCACCATTTCCACCGGCGTGGTGGCCTTCCTGCTGATCGTGTTCGCCGAAATCAGCCCGAAAGTGATAGGTGCTACCTACCCCGAGCGCATCGCCCTGCCGACCAGCATGCTGCTGAAGCCGCTGATGGGGCTGGCCAAGCCGGTGATCTGGTTCGTCAACCTGTTCGTCAATCTGGTACTCAAGCTCTTCCGCATCAAGGCCGGCGCTCATGCCCACGATGCCCGCCTGTCGCCGGAAGAACTGCGTTCCATCGTGCTCGAGGGCGGCAACTTCATGCCGCAGAAGCACAAAAGCATCCTGCTCAATCTGTTCGATCTGGAAACCATCTCGGTCGAAGACGTGATGACGCCGCGCGCCCAGATCGAAGCGCTGAATCTGGAACTGAGCGTGGAAGAAATCAAGCGCGAGCTGACTACCTGCTATCACAACAAGCTGCCCGTGTATGAAGGCGAAATCAACCGTATCGTCGGCATCCTGCACGTGCGCAAGGCCGTGGCCCTGCTCAATCAGGACGACGAGCTAACGGTCGACGACTTCCGCAAGCTGCTCAGCGCGCCGTATTTCATCCCGCAGGATACGGGCGTGTTCACCCAGCTCCAGTATTTCCAGGAAAACCGCGAACGCCTCGGCATCATCGTCGACGAATACGGCGAGGTGCAGGGTCTGGTTACGCTCGACGATATCATCGAGGAAATGATAGGCGAGTTCACCACTTCCATGCCCGGCGCGGCGCGCGCCGACAGCTTCGGCTGGTCGGAACAGGGCGAATGCCTGCTGGAAGGCGCCACGGCGCTACGCGATATCAACAAGCGGCTGGGCCTGAACTTCCCGCTGGACGGGCCCAAGACCCTGAACGGCTTGCTGCTGGAAGTGCTGCAGGAAATCCCTGACGCCCCCATCAGCCTGAAACTGGAACCCTGCATCGTCGAAGTGGTCCAGGCCCACGATCAGGCCATCAAAGTGGTCAAGCTGATACGACTGCCACAAAAACGGGCACACTGAAGCAAGCAGACTTGCGCCAAACGCAACGTTGCAGAGTAAAATCGGTCATCTGCGGCGAAAAACGCCGCCTTACGGCTTTACAAATATAGTTCCTGAGAGCATCATTTCAGGATATAGCCACCCCTCTTGGCCGCCTGTTCGGGCCAAGCTTTCCGACTGATTGACTATGGCAGCAGTTCTTCCCAATACCGCGCCCGGCGCCTCCATGCCGGGGCTGGCAAGGGCCCTGATGCAGGCCGGGCGGCTCTCTGCCGTGCAGGCCGAACTGCTGCAAAAAAAGGCCGTGACGGAAAAGCAGGCCTTCATCGATGTGCTGCTGGCCAGTCAGGCGATCGATGCCAACAGTCTGGCCCAGTTCTGTTCCGAAACCTTTGCCTATCCCCTCATGGATGTGCATGCGCTGAATATCGAAGCGCTGCCCGCCAAGATCATCGACAGCCGGCTGATGCAGGCCCAGCGCGTGATTGCGCTGGCCAAGCGCGGCAACCGCATGTCGGTGGCGATTTCCGATCCGACCAATACGCAGGCGCTGGACCAGATCAAGTTCCAGACCGAGACCACGGTAGAACCTGTCATCGTTGCCCACGATGCCCTGCTGCAGCTCCTGGCGCGCCTGAACAAGGATAACGAGCAGGCGCTGAGCGATCTGGCCGGCGAAGATGCCGATATCGAATTCGCCGAGGAAGAGGAAGTCATCTCGGCCAATGCGGCCACTGATCCCAGTGCCAACGATGTGGAAGATGCGCCCGTGGTGCGCTTCCTCAACAAGATGCTGATGGACGCCGTACACATGGGCGCTTCCGACTTGCACTTCGAGCCTTTCGAGAAGTTCTACCGCGTGCGCTTCCGCGTCGACGGCGTGCTGATCGAACATGCCCAGCCGCCCATCTCCATCAAGGAAAAGCTGGTTTCGCGCATCAAGGTGCTGGCCAAGCTGGATATTTCGGAAAAGCGCGTGCCGCAGGATGGCCGCATGCGCCTGATCGTCTCGCCCACCAAGACCATCGATTTGCGCGTCTCTACCCTGCCCACGCTGTTCGGCGAAAAGACCGTGATGCGGATTCTCGATGCCACCCAGGCGCAGATGGGCATCGATGCGCTGGGCTACGATCCGGACCAGAAGGAATTGCTGCTCGACGCCATCCAGCGCCCTTACGGCATGGTGCTGGTGACGGGCCCTACCGGCTCGGGCAAGACGGTGTCGCTGTACACCTGCCTGAACGTGATCAACAAGCCGGGCATCAATATCTCGACGGCGGAAGATCCGGCCGAGATCAACCTGCCGGGCGTGAATCAGGTCAACGTCAACGAAAAAGCCGGGCTGACTTTCCCCGTCGCGCTGAAATCGTTCTTGCGCCAGGATCCCGACATCATCATGGTGGGCGAAATCCGTGATCTGGAAACGGCCGATATCGCCATCAAGGCGGCGCAGACGGGCCACATGGTGTTCTCGACCCTGCACACCAACGATGCGCCGTCCACCCTGACCCGTTTGATGAATATGGGCGTGGCGCCATTCAACATCGCTTCCTCGGTGATCCTGATTACGGCCCAGCGGCTGGCGCGCCGGCTGTGTAGCTGCAAGCAGCCGGTCGATATTTCGCCCGACCTGTTGCGCAAGGCCGGCTTCCGCGACGACGATCTGGACGGCACATGGAAGCCTTATGGCCCGGTCGGCTGCGAACGCTGCAATGGCGGCGGTTACAAAGGCCGGGTGGGCATCTACCAGATCATGCCGATCACGCCCGCGATCGAGGCGCTGATTCTGGCCCATGGCAATGCCATGCAGATCGCCGCCCAGTCGGAACAAGAAGGCGTGAAATCACTGCGTCAGTCCGGTCTGCTCAAGGTGAAGAGCGGGCTGACCAGTCTTGAAGAAGTGCTCGGCTGCACCAACGAATAGGATCCCCGTCATGGCGACATCGAGCAACGCTGGCCATCAGGTCAAGGAAGTAATCTTCGCGTGGGAAGGCCGCGACAAGAGCGGCAAGGCCGTGCGCGGCGAAATGCGCGCGGGCGGCGAAGCCGTGGTCAATGTGACGCTGCGCCGTCAAGGCATCATGGTCACCAAGGTCAAGAAGAAGGCCTACCGCAGCGGCAAGAAAATCACTGACAAGGACATCACCCTGTTCACGCGCCAACTGGCCACCATGATGAAGGCCGGCGTGCCGCTGCTGCAATCGTTCGACATCGTCGGCAAAGGTCATGCCAACCCGTCCGTGTCCAAGCTGGTGATGGATTTGCGCGCCGATATCGAAACGGGTACCAGCCTGAATCAGGCTTTCCGTAAATTCCCGCTGTATTTCGACCCGCTGTTCTGCAACCTGGTGGGCGCCGGCGAACAGGCCGGCATCTTGGAAGACCTGCTGACGCGGCTGGCCATCTACAAGGAAAAGACCGTGGCCATGAAGGCCAAGATCAAATCGGCGCTGATGTATCCGATTTCGATTCTGGCTGTGGCCTTCATCGTCACCGCCGTGATCATGATCTGGGTGGTGCCGGCCTTCAAGGAAGTATTCAAGAGCTTCGGCGCCAACCTGCCCGCGCCCACGCTGTTCGTAATGGCCATGTCGGAATTCGTGGTGGCGTGGTGGTATGTGATCTTCGGCGGCACGTTTGCCGCCATCTACTTCTTCTTCCGCGCGTGGCAGCGCTCGCTGCAGATGCAGCGCTTCATGGACCGGCTGCTGCTGCGCCTGCCCGTATTCGGCGCAGTGATACGCAAAGCCACCATCGCACGCTGGACCCGCACGCTGGCCACCATGTTTGCCGCCGGCGTGCCGCTGGTGGAATCGCTCGATTCGGTGGGCGGCGCGTCCGGCAATGCCGTGTATTTCGACGCCACCCGCAAGATCCAGAGCGAAGTCAGCACCGGTACCAGTCTCACCGTGGCCATGCAGAATGCCGAAGTGTTCCCGAATATGGTCACGCAGATGGTCGCCATCGGCGAGGAATCGGGCTCGCTCGATGCCATGCTGGGCAAGGTGGCCGACTTCTACGAAGACGAAGTGGACGAAGCCGTGGCTGCCCTGTCCAGTCTGATGGAACCGGCCATCATGGTCATCCTCGGCGTGCTGATCGGCGGTCTGGTCGTGGCCATGTACCTGCCCATCTTCAAACTCGGCTCGGTGGTGTAACACGCGGCGCCGCGATGGCGCTGCAGTGTTTCCAGCGGGCTTAACTATAATGCGCCTCTCCTACTCAACAAACTATTTCCAGCCCTGATACATGACTGAATCGTCCCTCTTGTTTGCGCCTGCCGGCATGCTGTCCATCAGCCTCGTGGCCGGTCTGTTCGGGCTGCTGTTCGGCAGCTTCCTCAATGTGGTGATCCACCGCCTGCCGAAAATGATGCAGCGTGAATCCGATAACTATGTGGCGTCGGAAAGCGGCCAGCCGCTGCCCCACACGGAGCGCTACAACCTGATGCTGCCGCGCTCGGCCTGCCCCCAGTGCGGCCACCAGATCACGGCGCTGGAAAATATCCCCGTGCTCAGCTATCTGTTCCTGCGCGGCCGCTGCAGCCAGTGCAAGACGCCCATCTCGGCGCGCTATCCGCTGATCGAACTGCTCACGGGCCTGCTCTCGGCCGGCGTGATCTGGCGCTTAGGCAGCGGCTGGATGGGCCTGTCCTGCCTGGTATTCCTGTATGCCTTGATCGCCCTCACCTTCATCGATCTGGATACCCAGTTGCTGCCCGACGACATTACTCTGCCGCTGCTGTGGCTCGGGTTGCTGCTCAATCTCAACCAGCTATTCGTGCCCCTGCACGAAGCCGTGATCGGCGCCGCTGCCGGCTATCTGGCGCTGTGGGCCATCTACTGGCTGTTCAAGCTGGCGACAGGCAAGGAAGGCATGGGTTATGGTGACTTCAAGCTGCTGGCGGCACTCGGTGCATGGATGGGCTGGACCATGCTGCCCGTGATCATCCTGCTGTCCTCGCTGGTCGGCGCCGTGGTCGGCATCTGCCTGATCGTATTCCGCCGCCATGGCCGCAACCAGCCCATACCGTTCGGCCCCTATCTGGCGGCCGCCGGCCTGCTGGCCATGATGCATGGCCACGAGCTGTCGGCCCTGATGCGCCAGTTGTTCGGCTAGGAAGTGCCCATGTCCCGTTTGAATTTTGCCATCGGCCTCACGGGCGGCATCGGCAGCGGTAAATCCACCGTGGCCGACCAGTTCGCCGCCCTCGGCGCCAGCGTGGTCGACACCGACCAGATCGCCCACAGCCTGACGGCGCCCGGTGGCAGCGCCATGCCGGCCATCGTGGCTGAATTCGGCGCCGAGTTTGCCGATGCCAGCGGTGCGATGGACCGCGCGCGCATGCGCGAGCTAGTGTTCAGCGATGCCAGCGCCAAAGCGCGGCTGGAAGCCATTTTGCACCCGCGCATACGCGATGCCGCACTGGCTGCAGGCGAGGCCGCTACTGGCAGCTATGTGATCTTCGCCGTACCGCTGCTGGTGGAATCGGGCACCTGGCGCCAGCGCGTGAGCCGCATCGTCACGGTGGACTGTCCCGAAGAGGTCCAACTGGCCCGTGTGATGGCACGCAACAATTTAACAAAAGAGCAAGTTTTAGCCATCATGGCCAATCAGGCCAGCCGCCAGCAAAGGCTGGAGGCGGCCGATGATGTAATCGACAACGGTGGCGAGGTCGCTGCTCTGGCCCCGCAAATTGCCCGGCTACACGAGTTATATCTGGCGATTTCGAAAAGAAGCGCCACAAACGCTGCACAATGTTTGTAATTTTGCTTCGCTTGCTTCAAAATCATAGGATTCACGCAAGTCCACCTAAAGGGATGTTATTTTGATCGTCTACGAATATCCATTCAACGAGCGCATCCGCACGTTGTTGCGATTAGAGGACCTGTACGAGAAATTTAAATTTTTTGTGCAACAAGACCATCCCATGCAGCATCACGTGGCGCTGGCGACGATCTTCGACATGCTGGAAGTGGCCGGCCGCGCCGATCTGAAATCCGATCTGCTGCAGGAACTCGAGCGCCAGCGCCAGACCCTGCTGGGCTACCGCATGAACCCGAATGTGCAGGCCGACATGCTCGACGCGATATTGGACGAACTCGACGGCGTCAGCACGGCGCTCGTCAATGCCCAGGGCAAGACGGGCCAGAACGTGCGCGACAATGAATGGCTGATGAGCATACGCGGCCGCACCATCATCCCGGGCGGCGCCTGCGAATTCGATCTGCCGTCCTACTATGCGTGGCAAAAACGTCCGGCCGATCTGCGCTACAACGACATCATGAACTGGTTTGCCCCGCTTGCGCCGCTGTTCGACGCACTGGGCCTGGTGCTGCGCCTGCTGCGCGATTCGGGCAGCGCCGTGAAAATGATCGCCGTCTCGGGCAGCTACCAGCAAATGCTGCAAGGCAAGGTCTACCAGATGCTGCGCCTCACGCTGGACGAGGAAATGGGCGCCATCCCCGAAGTGTCGGCCAATAAATACATGCTGTGGGTGCGCTTCACATCGCAGGATGGCGACTTGAAACCCAAGCCGCTGGAAGACGATGTGCCGTTCGAACTCACCCTGTGTAACTTCTGAAGCAAGTCATGACCACCGTAGTTGATTGCCCTACCTGCGGCGCCAAAGTTGAATGGACGCCCGCCAACCGCTATCGCCCGTTCTGCTCGGAGCGCTGCAAGAAAATCGATCTGGGTGCCTGGGCCGAGGAAAAGTACGCGATTCCTGCGGCCCCGCCCAAAGACCCGCTGGACCAAGAGTAAGTAGAGATCACACTCAGGCCTCAGGCCGGATAGCGCAGTTCGTCCAGCCAGCCCAGCAGCGGTATGGTAGCTGGCAGCAGCGGCTCCACACCTACCGTGCCCTGCCATGCAAACGCCTGTCCTTCCAGACTCTGGGGCTCGCCCTGCCAGTCGCGGCTGAGGTAGAAATGCAGCCGCACATGGGCATGCGGATAGACATATTCCACCCCGCACCATTCCTCGGCACTGTGGATGGTCAGGCCCAGTTCTTCCATGAATTCGCGCTGCAGCGCCGCGAAGATGGTTTCGCCGGGATCGACTTTACCGCCGGGGAATTCCCAGTAACCCGCATACGGCTTGCCTTGCGGACGCTGGCCCAGCAGCACATCGCCATTCGGCTTGATCAGCACGCCCACGGCCACATCGACGATACCGCTCATGCGTGCTTCCCTGCGTAATCCTTGGCGAACTGCCATGCTACGCGGCCCGAGCGCGAACCGCGCTGCAGCGCCCAGCGCAAGGCATCAGCGCGTGCCGCTTCGATCTGTACAGGCGTGCAGCCCAGCGTGGCCAGCCAGTGCGCCACGATGGCCAGATAATCATCCTGCTTGAACGGATAGAAGCTCAGCCACAGGCCGAAACGCTCGGACAGCGAGATTTTTTCTTCCACCGTTTCACCCGGATGCAGGTCGCCATCTTCGTCATGGCGGTAGCTGCTGTTATCCGACATACGCTCCGGCATCAGGTGACGCCGGTTCGAGGTGGCATAGATCAATACATTGTCCGACTGGGCCGCGATACTGCCATCGAGCGCCACCTTCAAGGCCTTGTAGCCGCTTTCGCCTTCCTCAAACGACAGGTCGTCGCAAAAGATCACGAAGCGCTCGGGCCGGCCCGCTACCAGATCGACGATGTCGGGCAGATCAGCCAGATCGGCCTTGTCGACTTCGATCAGGCGCAGGCCCTGCGCGCCGAACTGGTTCAGACAGGCTTTGATCAGCGAGGATTTTCCCGTGCCGCGTGCGCCCGTCAGCAGCACATTGTTGGCGGGCTTGCCCTGCACGAACTGGCGCGTGTTCTGCTCGATCTGCTCTTTCTGCGGTCCGATGTGCTGCAGATCATCGAGCGCGATCGGGGCCAGATGGCTGACGGCCTGCAGATGGCCGGCCCCGCCACCGCTGCGCTTGCGCCAGCGGAAAGCATGGGCCAGCCGCCAGTCCGGCTCGCGCGGTGCAGCCGGCAATACGGCTTCCACCCGCGCCAGCAAGGCTTCAGCGCGGGTCAGGAACTGCTCGAGTGGCGTCGTCATATCAGGAACGGTAGTCGGCGTTGATGCTGACGTAGTCGTGCGACAGGTCGCAGGTGTACACGGTGGCCTGGGCCGCACCGCGCGCCAGTTTCACGCGCACGGTGATTTCGCTCTGCTGCATCACGCGCTGGCCGTCTTCTTCCTTGTAGTCGGGATTGCGGCCGCCGTTCTTGGCCACCCACACGTCGTCGAGGTAGAGATTGAGCTTGCTGACGTCGAGATCATCCACACCGGCGTAGCCGATCGCCGCCAGAATCCGGCCCAGATTCGGATCGGACGCAAAGAAGGCGGTTTTCACCAGCGGCGAGTGGGCGATCGAGTAAGCGATCTTGCGGCACTCTTCCATGCTGTTGCCCTCTTCCACCGTCACGGTGATGAACTTGGTCGCGCCTTCGCCGTCACGCACGATGGCCTGGGCGAGGAACACCGCCAGTTCCGTCACGGCGGCCGCCAGTTCGGCATATTCGGGGCTATCGACCGAGTTGACTTCCAGCGTGCCGGCGCCGGTGGCGATCAGCATGAAGGAATCATTGGTCGAAGTATCGCCATCGATGGTGATGCAGTTGAACGACTGGTCGGCCACCTGTTTTACCAGTACGTCGAGCACCGGCTGGGCCACTTTGGCGTCGAAGGCCAGATAGCCGAGCATGGTAGCCATATTCGGCTTGATCATGCCGGCGCCCTTGCTGATGCCGCTCAGCGTCACGCTGTGGCCGGCGATGGTCACGCTGCGCGAACCGGCTTTCGGCTGGGTGTCGGTAGTCATGATGGCTTCGGCCGCGTTATACCAGTTATCGGCTTTCAGACCGGCCACGGCCTGAGGCAGACCGGCGATCACTTTCTCGGCCGGCAGCGGTTCCAGAATCACGCCGGTCGAAAACGGCAGAATCTGGGCCGGGGCGCAACCGAGCTGCTGCGCCAGCGCGGCGCAAGTCTGGTTGGCCAGCGACAGGCCCAGTTCGCCCGTGCCCGCATTCGCATTGCCCGTGTTCACCAACAGCGCCACGATGGGCTGGCCGCTGGTTTGCGCGGCCGCCAGATGGGCTTTGGAAATCTGTACCGGCGCTGCGCAGAAGCGGTTGAGCGTAAACACCCCGGCCACCGTGGCCGTCGGTGCCAGCTTCATCACCAGTACGTCTTTGCGGTTCGGTTTTTTAATCCCGGCTTCGGCATAGCCGATTTCGATACCGTTGACGGGCTTCAGGTCGGCGGCGACGGGCAGAGGGGAATTAACGGCCATTTCAGTGTTCTCGTGTGGGTAGAAGGGAAGCCGCTATTGTAATCCCTGCAGGGGCAAATGGCGCAGGCGCATGACTCTTGCGCAGCAGTTCATAAATCACGCAAAAGATGTCTGACAAGTTATTGAATTAACTTTAAAAATAGACATCATTCGCAGAAAAACGACAAATTTTTAGCACGATCGTACACATTTATCGAAAGAAATTTCCCTATTGCACTTAAAAGCGCTTAAATGATGGATGGAATGCCGTACCCCCGCATCTCAAGAGACGATTGTGACGACAAAATCGTTCAAGCAGCACACAAACGACAACAATTTCAAGGAACCCTACTCATGAACAAAACTCTGTTAGCCGCAGCCCTGTTCGCCGCCATGCAAGCCCAGGCAGGCACCCTCGACGACGGCAACCTGAGCCTGAGCGGCTTCGGTACTCTGGGCGTCGCCAAATCCAATACCGATCAAGCGCAGTTCACCCGCTACAACCAGGCCGAAGGCGTGGCCGATCAGGCCAAAATCGGTCTGGACAGCAATCTGGGCCTGCAAGCCACCTACAAGATCAATGACTGGCTGTCCGGTACTGCGCAGATTCTGACCCGCAAGAACACCAGCCCGACCTTTACCACCGACCTGACCTGGGCCTTCCTGAAAGCCCGCATCAATGACGAAACCAATGTGCGCGTCGGCCGCGTGGTGCTGCCTGCCTTCCTGATTTCGGAATACCAGAACGTCGGCTATGCCAACACCATGATGCGCCCACCGGTCGAAATGTATGCGCAGGCACCGATCGAAGCCGTGGATGGCGCCGACGTGACCTACCAGCACGCTTTCGGTGACTTCAACTTCACCACTTCGGCCTACGCCGGCGTGAGCCGCGGCAAGCTGTTCGTACCGGCCGCCGCTACTGTGGCCACCTACCGCGCCCCATCGGCCGGCCTCAGCGTGGGCGGCGAATACGGCCCGTTCAGCGTCCGTCTGGCCCATGCCCGCGTGAAAATGACCAGCAACGATCTGGGCCCCGTCAACACCCTGACCAGCACGCTGGCCAAGGTCGGCTTCGCCCAGCTCGGTAGCGACCTGAGCCTGATCCAGGGCAAGAAAATTGCCTTCACTTCGCTGGGCGGCACCATGGACTGGAACAACGTGGTCGCGCAGGCTGAACTCGCCATGCGCGTGGCCAAAGAGCCGGTCTACATTCCGGACACCACCTCGTGGTACCTGATGGCCGGTTACCGTATCGGCAAAGTGCTGCCTTACTTCGCTCACGCTGCCGTGCGCGATGCTGGCCACTCCGTCACCCCGCCCGCCACCTTCCCGAAAACCGGCGCACTGGCTGCGACCGTGGGCGGCCTGATGGCTGCGGCTGAACAGAAGAACGACCTGATCGGCGTGCGCTGGGACTTCGCCAAATCGATGGCCCTGAAAGTGCAGATCGACCGCGTCAAGCCTAAGACCAAGGCCGGCACCCTGATCTTCGCCCCGGCTGCAGGCTACACCAACACCGTTACCGTGGTCGGCGCTGCGCTCGACTTCGTCTTCTAATCCGGAGCCCACCATGCATAAACTGATGTCCTCCCTGCTGCTGTCGGCGCTGGCCATGGCAGCTCTGCCGGCGTCGGCAGAAATCGTTGTGATCGTTAGCCAGAAGAACCCTGCCACCCGTATGTTCTCGGAACAGGCTTCCCAGTTCTTCCTCGGTAAATCCAACCTGTTCACCCCGGTCGACCAGCCGGAGAGCTCGCACATCCGTGCCGAGTTCTACCAGAAAATCGCCGACAAGGATCCCGCTCAGGTGAAAGCTTTGTGGTCGAAACTGGTGTTCACCGGTAAAGCCACACCGCCGAAAGAATATGCCAATAGTGCCGAGGTAAAGAAAGCAGTTGCTGCTGATCCGAAAGCAATCGGTTATATTGATAAATCGGCAGTAGATGATACGGTGAAAGTCATTCTGACCTTGCCTTAACATCCGGTAGTATCGCCCGCGCAGCAGCACATCTGCGCGGGACGGCACTCCCGGTTAGCCCGAGGAGTGCCTGATTTGAGTCTCACACTACGTGCGAAATTCCTGCTGCTGAGCGCCCTGATCCCTACCCTGGTGGTCGGCCTGCTGATCTGGAACAGCCTGCGGCTGATGAACAA
The DNA here is from genome assembly GCF_009720775.1 of Pseudoduganella danionis. Classification (GTDB taxonomy): domain Bacteria; phylum Pseudomonadota; class Gammaproteobacteria; order Burkholderiales; family Burkholderiaceae_D; genus Rugamonas; species Rugamonas danionis. The sequence continues at coordinate 226,562 of NZ_WNKW01000002.1, read as the reverse complement.
CGCCGTCAGCGCCAATGCCGAACGGGTTGCGCAGGAATATGCGGTAGCCCTCAATCTCGCGCTCAGTCCCTACGCCACTGGCGGCCGTCTGCCGCAACTGCACGGCCATCTGGCCGAAATGCTGGCCGATCCGGCCGACAGTTATCTGCGCTATCTGGTCATCCTCGACCAACATCAGCAGCCCATCCTGTCCGTCGGCCAGCCGCCGGCCCGGCTGCCGGAAACGCTGCGTCTGGGCGGCGGCACTGTTTTCAAAGGCGTACGTACGGAACTCGGGGCCAAGCTGCTGCATGCACGCGCCCCGCTGCTGCTGGTGGATAACCACATCGGCTCGATCAATTTCGGCATCACCACCACTGAGCTTGAACAGGCACGCGATGAAGTGATGTGGCAGGGCGGCGTGATTTCCATGGCCGGCCTGATGCTGGGCATGCTGCTGTTCTACATCGTCACCCAGGGCATCGCGCGCCGCCTCAATGTGCTACGCCGGCAATCCACCCGCATGGTGCTGGGCGATTACAGCACCACCCTGCCGGAACAGGGCAATGACGAAATCACCGTCTTCACGCGCACCCTTAACACGCTCAGCGCAGCGCTGCGCGAGCGCATCAAGCAGCTCGAGCTGTCACAGCAGCGCCTGCTGGAATCGGAGCAGCGCTTCAAGACCCTGTTCGACATGGCCCCCCTGCCGCTGACCGTATCGGACCGCGCGGGCCGCATGATCGCAGCCAACCGCGCCGTCACGGAAACTTTTGGCCACCCCGTGGCCGAGCTGATCGGCAAGCGCTCGGAAGAAGTACGCTTCTGGGCCAGTGCAGTGGAGCGCAAGCGCATCTGGAATATGTACCAGAACGATGGCGCCGTGCATGGCGATATCGCCGGCGTGCTGCTGGCCGATGGCAGCGTGGGCAGCGTGGCCATCTGGTCTTCCTCGCTGACGCTGGACGGACAGGAGGCCATCATCTGGGCCCTGCTCGACCTGACGGAAGAACTCAATGCTAAACGCGAACTGAAAGACCTCAACTTCTCGCTCGAGCTGCGTGTCAAGGAACGCTCGGCTGCACTGGAGCGGGCCAATACGGAATTGCAGGCCACGCTGGAAACCCTGCGCATGACCCAGAGCGAGCTGCTGTCGGCAGAAAAAATGGCGTCGCTCGGTTCGCTGGTGGCCGGCATCGCCCATGAACTCAACACCCCTATCGGCAACAGCCTGCTGGCCTCGACGTCATTGCGTGACCGTGTGATCGAATTCGACCGCAAAGTGGTGGCCGGCGCGCTGCGCCGTTCGGAACTGACGGTGCATCTGGAAGAAGTGCGCATGGCCAGCGAACTGATTTCGGGCTCGCTGCACAAGGCGGCCGAGCTGATCTCTTCGTTCAAGCAGATCGCGGTCGACCAGACCAACGACCAGCGGCGCGAATTCGATCTACTCTCGGCCGTGCATGACACGGTGGCGACCTATATGCCGCGCCTGCGCCGCGCCGAATGTGAAGTCCGGCTGCAGATCAATGAGGGGCTGATGCTGGATTCCTATCCGGGTGCGCTGTATCAAGTGCTCAACAACCTGATCAACAATGCCCTTAATCACGCCTTCGAACAACGCAAGGGCGGCCACATCACCATCCGCGCCGAAATAATAGACGACAGCACCATCGGCCTGCTATTTGCCGACGACGGTGCCGGCATGCCGGAAGAGGTGCTGCGCCGCGTGTTCGATCCCTTCTTCACCACCAAGATGGGACAGGGTGGCACGGGCCTCGGCATGAACATCGTCTACAACGTGGTGACGGGCGTACTCGGTGGCCGCATCAGCATCGATTCCACGCCAGGCGCCGGCACCAACGTGCGCCTGATCCTGCCGCGCTGCGCGCCCCAGCGCAACAGTGGCAGCAGCAACGGCCACTAAAACTAGTTGCGGCCCGCTGCGCGCGGCGCCACAAAGGCCAGCGCTTCTTCGAACGAGCGCAGCACCATGTCCACATGGGGCTGAACGCTGCCGAGCGCCGGCACATCTTCTTCCAGCGTGGGCCGGATAGTGGCCAGCAGGGCTTGCGGCAGATTGGCACGCAGTTCGTCCACCACGGTTATCCATGGCTCCAGCGTTTCGCGGGTCGGATAGGGGATGAACAGCGTCGACACCAGATCGGCCTTGTCGGGATCCTGTTCCTCGGGCGCGATAGGCACCACCACGGAACGGGCATCATGGCTGGCTTCGCGCAGCGCGCGTGCCAGCAGTTCGCTGACCAGTTCGTCGCGCTCGGCGGCCTGGCTTACGCACAGGATGATGGAGCGCTGCGGCACGTCGAGCGAGCCCTGCCAGCGGCCCAGTCGCGCTTCGCGCAGATGGCGCAGATGCGCGCCCACATTGGCATCGAGCAGCGACACCTGGCAGCGTTTGGCGCGCGTCACGCCACTCGGTGCCAGCGCTTCCGCTACTTCGGCCACAGTATGGCGCAGATGCTCACGCTGAGTCGCGTCTATCAGTTCGGCGCGGATTTCAGCACCGGCCAGAGCCAGCCCCGGCAGCAGCACCTGATCGCAGTAGCGTGCCAGACTGTTACGGCGCAGGAAAGGCCGCGCATCGCGCAGGATGGCCCCCGTGTCGCCATTCAGCGCGCGCTGGTAGAAGCGCTGCGCGCCCGTCACATCGGGCGCCTGCCCCAGTAAGATCGCCAGCCACTCGAGCGCGGCCACGTGGCGCCCGGCCACCACCAGGCATACCGTTAGCGGGGTCGACATCAGCAAGCCTACCGGCCCCCACAGCGTGCCCCAGAACAGCGCCGACACCATCACGGCCAGCGGCGACAAGCCTGTGCTATGGCCATACACATTCGGCTCCACCACATTCGCCACCGTCAGTTCCAGCACACCGAACAGCACCAGACAGGACAGCGCGAGCTGCCAGCCCGGATCGACGGCTGCGGCAAAGCCGGCAATCAGGGCACCGGCCACCAGCGCGCCCAGATACGGCACGAAGCGCAGCACGGCGCTCAGCGTACCCCACAGCACGGCATGCGGCAGGCCCATGGCCCACAGCGACAGGCCGATGGCGATGCCGAAAGCGGCATTCACCACAAACTGGGAAAAGAAGAAGCGCGCCACGCCTTGCGCGGCATCGGCCAGTGCACGCGCCGTGCGGCCGATCTCGCGCTGGCCGGCCAGCCGGATCAAACGGTCCTGCAGCGACTCGTGCTCGAGCACGACGAATATCAGCAGCACCAGCACCAGCCCCGTTTCGCCCAGCGGCCCCCAGACCTTGCTGGTCAGGTCGCTCAGCAAATCGGTGCGCGGCCCCGTCGCCAGATTCTGCGCTGCTGGCGGTGCCGCCTCCTGGGCTTCGGGCGCCAGCGGGCTGATATGGCCGAAGCTGTCCTGCATGTGGATGAACGGGCGCTCGACGGCCGTGCGCACCTGCTCGATCTTGGTCTGGATGGCGGCGCGGTACTGCGGCAAATCTTCCGACACACGCAGCAGCTGGGTGGCCAGCACCATGGCCGTGCCCACCACGCACACACCGGCCAGCACCAGCGTCACCAGCATGGCCGGCAGCCGGCGCAGGCCGAAGCGGCCCAGCACCTGCAACATGGGCGCCAGCAGCAGACTCAGGATCACGGCCAGCGCGACCGGCTGCAGCACGTCGCGGCCGAAGTACAGCAGCGCCAGCACACAGGTGATCGTAACGATGGAATTGGCGCTGACGCGCGTGGCGAGGGACGGCGGGCTGGACATGGGAGCGGACAAGGGCATAGGGTGTGACTAGTTTAATTCATTCTCTCAGGCAAATCACTGCCCTGCCCCGCCGGCTCACCCGGAAGACGAAAAAAAACCCGGTACTGACTAACAGTACCGGGTCGGGTGAGCTTCAGGCTTGGGCCGGCGCAGTGCGCCAGCACCTGGCACTTAGGCCAGCTTGCCGTGGCAAGCCTTGTATTTCTTACCGCTGCCGCAAGGGCATGGATCGTTACGGCCGACTTTCAGGCCCAGTTCCATCAACTGTTCGCCCGTCAGGCCAGCCAGTTCCGCTGGCAGACCGGCGATGGCCGGTGCGGGTGCCAGCAGTTCTTCCGGTGCCGCGTTCGGGTTGAAATCGGCGTGCTGGTAGCTGACGTTTTCCACGTGCGACTGCTGCATAGCCGCTTCGGCAGCATCGATCTCTTCGCGCGACTGGATGCGTACCGTCATGATCAGCTTGACCACTTCCTGCTTGATCATGTCCAGCATCTGGCCGAACAGTTCGAATGCTTCGCGCTTGTATTCCTGCTTGGGATTCTTCTGCGCATAGCCGCGCAGGTGGATACCCTGACGCAGATGGTCGAGTGCGGCCAGGTGTTCGCGCCAGTGGCTGTCCACGCTTTGCAGCATCACGTTGCGCTCGAAACCGGCAAACGATTCCTTGCCGACGATAGCCACTTTCGACTGGTACAGCGCATCGGCTGCGGCCAGCACGCGTTCCAGTATGTCTTCGTCGTTCAGATTGGCTTCGGTTTCCAGCAGGCCGCGCAGCGGCAGCTCGATCTGCCATTCGGCGGCCAGGGCTTTTTCCAGGCCGGCCAGATTCCACTGTTCTTCCACCGATTCTTCCGGCACATATTCGCGCACCAGATCCGTGAAAGCGCCATGGCGCAGCGAATCGATCAGCTCGGAAATATCGGCCGCTTCCAGCAGCTCGTTACGCTGCTGGTAGATGACTTTACGCTGGTCGTTGGCGACATCGTCGTATTCGAGCAACTGCTTACGGATATCGAAGTTGCGCGCTTCCACTTTGCGCTGGGCCGATTCGATCGAACGCGACACGATGCCTGCTTCGATCGGTTCGCCTTCCGGCATCTTCAGACGGTCCATGATGGCGCGCACGCGGTCGCCCGCGAAGATGCGCAGCAACTGGTCGTCCAGCGACAGGAAGAAGCGCGACATGCCAGGGTCACCCTGACGCGCAGCACGGCCACGCAACTGGTTGTCGACGCGGCGCGATTCGTGGCGTTCGGTGCCGACGATGTGCAGGCCGCCAGCGGCCACTACTTGTTCGTGCAGTGCCTGCCAGCCATCGCGCAGCGCTTTCGACTGGGCAGCTTTTTCCGCATCGCTCAGGGCTGGATTGGCTTCGATGAACTGGATCTGCTTCTCGACGTTACCACCCAGCACGATGTCGGTACCACGGCCGGCCATATTGGTGGCAATGGTAATGGCTTTCGGGCTACCGGCCTGGGCGATGATTTCCGCTTCGCGCGCATGTTGCTTAGCATTCAGCACGTTATGCGGCAGGCCGCCCTTGGTCAGGATGCCGGACAGCAGTTCCGAGTTTTCAATCGAAGTGGTACCCACCAGCACAGGCTGGCCGCGGTCGTAGCATTCGCGGATTTCCAGCATCATGGCGTTGTACTTCTCGGCCGAAGTCTTGTAGACCTGATCGTGGCGGTCTTTACGCTGCGATGGACGGTTAGGCGGAATCACCACGGTTTCCAGACCGTAGATTTCCTGGAATTCGTAAGCTTCCGTATCGGCCGTACCGGTCATACCGGCCAGCTTGGCGTACATGCGGAAATAGTTCTGGAAGGTGATCGAGGCCAGCGTCTGGTTCTCGTTCTGGATCTTCACGCCTTCCTTGGCTTCCACGGCCTGATGCAGACCATCGGACCAGCGGCGGCCCGTCATCAGACGTCCCGTGAATTCGTCGACGATCACCACTTCATTGTTCTGCACCACATAGTGCTGATCCTTGAAGTACAGCGCATGCGCGCGCAGCGCTGCGTACAGGTGGTGCACCAGCGAGATATTGGCCGAATCGTACAGCGACGCGCCTTCCGGCAGCAGGCCCATACGGGTCAGGATGGCTTCGGCCTTTTCGTGACCGGCTTCGGTCAGCAGCACCTGATGGGCTTTTTCATCCTTGGTGTAATCGCCGGGTACTTCGACCTTGCCCTTGCCGTCCGGGGTTTCTTCGCCGATCTGCAGGGTCAGCAGACGCGGCACTTCATTGATTTTGTAGTACAGGTCGGTGTGGTTCTCGGCCTGACCGGAAATGATCAGCGGAGTACGGGCTTCATCGATCAGGATCGAGTCCACTTCATCGACGATGCCGAAGTTCAGTGCACGCTGGACGCGGTCGCGCGCTTCGAACACCATGTTGTCGCGTAGGTAGTCGAAGCCGAATTCGTTGTTGGTACCGTAGGTAATGTCGGAAGCGTAAGCAGCCTGTTTGGCGCTGTGCTCCATCTGCGACAGGTTGATACCGGTGGAGAGGCCCAGCCAGCCATACAGCTTGGACATGGTGTCGGCATCGCGCTGGGCCAGATAGTCATTGACGGTCACGATGTGCACGCCCTTGCCGGACAGCGCATTCAGATAGGCTGGCAGCGTTGCGGTCAGGGTTTTACCTTCACCCGTGCCCATTTCGGCGATCTTGCCATAATGCAAGACCATGCCGCCGATCAACTGCACGTCGAAGTGGCGCATCTTGAACACGCGCTTGCTGGCTTCGCGGCAGACGGCAAATGCCTCTGGCAGCAGCGCATCGAGGCTGGCGCCCTGGGCGATACGTTCCTTGAAAGCCGGGGTTTTCGCTTGCAGCTCGGCGTCGGACAGTTTTTCCATGGCCGGCTCGAGCGCATTGATCTCGCGTACCGTTTTTTGGTATTGCTTGAGCAGCCGCTGGTTGCGGCTACCGAAAATCTGGGTCAGTAATGACATGCTTGAATTCTTGAAAAAACGCCGTTAAAAAAGCCCGGAAGGGATTGCGTGCCCTAGCGCTCGCTATTCGACTATGGCAAAAGACCATGATTTTATCATGCGACCGCGTCTACATTGGGTTATTGGCCTGATTAACAATAGCTCAAGCATGAACAAAGTCATAAAACCGGCGGATTTAGGACCGTTTTTCCTTTGCCGTGACGTTTTTTTGCCGCTGTGATATGTTGCGGCCCATGCGCTTCAACTCTTCCAACCTGACCATCAAACGCCGCACCGCCGTCGAAGCGACGGATTTCCTGCGCCGCGACGACCGCATGGCCAGCCTGCTACCGGCCATCGAACGCATGGCATCGCTGCAGAAAGACTGCGCCGCGGCTTTGCCAGCCATGTTCAAGTATTGCGAAATCCTCGCCTACGAGCAGAATGTGCTGACACTGGCCCTGCCTAATGCGGCGCTCGCGGCCAAGCTCAAGCAGCAGATCCCCAAGCTGCAGGACACACTGGCACGGCGCGGCTGGCAGGTCGATCAGGTCAAATTACGCGTGCAGATGGTGAAAGCGGCCGAAATCAAGGAGCCTATGCGCGCGCTGTCGCTGTCGGAAGCGGCGGTGCAAGCGTTCGACCAGCTCGGCGACACGCTGGAACCGAGCAGCCAGAATGCGCCCTTGATTGCAGCACTGAAGGCCATGGTAGCGCGCCGGCGCACACCTTGAAGCCGGCCTGACCTGATCTGGCGCACGCGCACGCACTGCCTAAGCGCCCTGCGCGCTGGCGATCAGGTAAGTGCCCACTCGCGCGCCATCTGGCGCAGATACGACGGTGGTGCAGCCTGTTCCGAACCGAACGAAACAATCTCGTAGGCGTCGGGATGCTTGAGCAGTTCCAGCAGCAGTTGGTTGTTCAGCGCATGGCCGGACTTGTGGGCTTCGTAGCTGGCCAGCAGCGGGTGCCCCACCAGATACAGGTCGCCGATGGCATCGAGGATTTTGTGGCGCACGAATTCGTCGTCATAGCGCAGACCATCCGCATTGAGGATGCGGTACTCATCCATCACGATGGCATTTTCCAGCGAACCACCACGCGCCAGACCTATGCCGCGCAGCATTTCCACGTCCTGCATGAAGCCGAAAGTACGCGCGCGCGCCACGTCATGCACATAGGACACGTCGCCGAAATCGACTTCTGCGCGCTGCTGGGTGCCATCCACGGCCGGATGGTTGAATTCGATGAAGAAGTCCAGCTTGAAGCCGTTATACGGCGTCAGACGGGCCCATTTTTCCTTGTCGCCCGTACCTTCGCGGATTTCCACCGGCTTCAGCACACGGATGAACTTCTTGGCCGCTTCCTGCTCCTGCACGCCTGCCTGTTGCAATAAATACACGAACGACGACGCCGAACCGTCCATGATGGGAATTTCTTCCGCACTCACGTCGATGTAGAGGTTATCGAGCCCCATGCCGGCGCAAGCCGACATCAGGTGCTCCACGGTCGAAACGCGCGCACCATCCTTGATCAGCACGGAAGCCATGCGGGTGTCGCCCACGGCCATGGCACTGGCAGGGAATTCCACCACCGGCGTCAGATCGACGCGGCGGAACACGATACCGGTATCCGGCGCGGCCGGACGCAGGGTCAGTTCGACCTTGGTGCCGGAATGCAGGCCTACACCTGTGGTGCGGACCATTTCTTTGATAGTGCGTTGTTTTAGCATCTGAAGATTATAGCGAAGTTAGCCCGGCCGCGCTGTCAACGATGTTTCCAACAGTAAAGCATAAAGCTCGCCGTACAGGTGCTAGCTATGGCGTCGGCATAGCTGGCAGCCCATACTTGGCGATACACGCATTTTCAAAGAGGCAAAAGTGCTACTATTGCCACACTCAACAGAATACTGCCGGTCAATACACAGCACATAGCTCAGGAGAGAAAAATGCGTAAGTGTCCATGTTGTGGAAAGGCGGCGATATCGTCTTCAGTGCTCTCGACGATACGTTGGACTGGCTCGGCACAATGCCCGGCGTGCGGCAAGCATCTAAAAGTTAAGCGCAATATTTTCAGCTTACTCCCGCTGGTGTACACCACAGGCCGGATAGCACTGGACCGCATATTCCATATCCGCTTTAGCCTAGGCGATCGCTGGGAACTGGGCGTGATTGCTGCCCTGTTACTGCTTGCAATCTGGCGCGTTTCCCTGCGACAAGACAGCACAAAAAAATCGGCCGATGGCGATGTTGCCAGCACTGGCTGAAGATTCACTCAGGCAGGCCGTCATTCTGGAATAATCACTGCAGGCTCACAATCAGAATCAGCGCCAGAATGAAAGAACTGATGGAATATACCCTACACACACCTGCCCCCCGGCATTTCGCCACACTGGGCGGCTGGATCAGCGATGCCGAGCAGTGCCTGCGCTGGGCCGGGCCCAAACTCGCATTTCCCTTTGAAGCCAGTATGCTGCAGACTTTGCTCGAAACCGAGCCCATGGATAGCTACGCACTGCTGGACCAACACGCCAGTCTGGCAGGGTTCGGGCAGATTTTCCGCCGCGAGCCCGCCACTGGCCATCTGGGCCGGATCATTATCGATCCCCGCCGTCGCCAGCAGGGCATAGGACAGATACTGTGCAGCGAGTTAATCCAGGCGGGCGTGCGCCGGCACGGCTTTCGCTCGATGACGCTATGGGTCTATCTGGACAATGCGCCCGCCGTACAGCTCTACCGTGCGCTCGGCTTTGTGCCGGAAGCCCGCGAAGGTGCTGCCGGTTGCCAGTTCATGCGGCTACCGATAACACCATGAGTTCAAGCGCTGCGGGGCCAGGCGGCACCGCGCTGCGCAGTCACGGATGCTCGGCTTCTGCGTGCACGCTTTCACGCCGCACCAGATAAATGCCACTGGCGATGATGATGGTGGCACCCAGCAGCGTGTAGCCGTCCGGCAGCACCTGCCACAGCAGCCAGTCGATTGCCACGCCCCAGGCCAGCGCCGAATATTCGAACGGCGCCACCACGGAAGCCTGCCCCGAGCTGAACGCACGGGTAATCGCCAGTTGGCCAAAGAAGCCGCTCAGCGCCAGTGCCAGCAGCACCCAGCCGTCTTCTGCGCGCAGCGCCACCCAGTGCGACAGCGACATGGCCAGCCCGCCGGCCGCCATCATCAGCAGATACCAGAACATCATGGCTTCATTACTATCGGTACGCGCCAGCACGCGGCTGACGATGGCCGACAGCGCATAGCAGATGGCCGCGCCCAGCACAGCCAGCCCGCCCAGCGAAATAAAGCCGCTGCCTTCGGGGCGCAGCACCACCAGCACGCCCAGCAGGCCCACCACGATGGCCACCCACTGGCCCAGTCCCACCCGCTCTTTCAGCACCCACACCGACAAGGCAGTAATCAGGGTGGGCGCGATGAAGAACAGGGTGTACGCCTGTGCCAGCGAGAGTTCCTTCAGGCCGAAGGCGAACGAGGTCAGCATGATCACCCCCAGCGCACTGCGCAGCAGATGGACTGACCAGCGTATCTGGGTAATGCCGCGGAACGCGCCGCGCGCCAGCATATAGCCGCACAACAGCGGCAGCGAGCTTAAAGCCCGCATGGCCGTCACCTGTGTGGCCGGATAGTGGGCCGACAGCACTTTCATGGCCGTGTCCATCATCGAGAACATGGCCACCGACACCAGCATGGCGTAGATGCTGCGCAGATTATCGGAACGGGTAGCAGAAGACAGAGCAAGCTCCTTGCAGGGTGTTCGTTTGAACGAAGAAGACGTCAAGCGTGGCGACGTCGGGAGCCGGAATCGGGTATAAAAGAACTTCGATTCAAGACTGATGATTATAGCAAGCTGCTCAGCCATACGCAGGAGGCAACGATGGAGACCCAAGTAACGCTGGAGTTACGGCAGATCGGCAAACATCTCGCACTATGCCTTCCCCGCGAGCTCGCCCTGATACATCAGCTGACTGCAGGGCAGTCACTCACCGTTACGATTCCTAGCCAACAAGCCAACACAGCAGCGCCTGTTAGCAGTGTCGGGACACTAGAGCAGATGCTGGCTTTATTTGATCCGGATAAATTCGGTGGAGAGTTTCACCCCAGCTCCAACATTGGAAGCGAAATCATAAAATGAAACGCCCGCCTGCATGGGTACCTGATCGGCGCGACATCATCTGGATAGATTTTAATCCGCATGTCGGTGCGGAAATGAAAGATCTCCATCCCTTGCTTGTGCTGACTCCCCGGAATTTTTGCAATGCAACCAGTCTGGTCATAGGGCTGCCCATGACGACGGCAACCTTTAACGAACACAATCCCTTCGCCATTAAAGTTATCTGGGAAAATGGACTGATAAGTTATGTGCTTGCCGCCCAGCCCAAGTCCTTTGATTGGCGACGCCGCCGGGCCACGCCACATCCGCTAAGACAAGTACCCGCCGAGGCCTATCGACGCGCCTGTCTGACACTCAATCGCATCATCGAGATTTGCTGACACCACGCGAGCTGCAGCGTAATTGCCCGCATCCGGTTCAAAAGATTTCAGACAAAAAAATGGCGCCGCAGCGCCATTTTCTTGCTGTGTTACCGATCAGGCCTGTGCCAGCATGGTTTCGGCGTTCGACACTTCGAACTTGCCGCCCTGCTCCACGTTGAGCTGGGTAACCACGCCATCGACTACCAGCATCGAGTAGCGCTGCGAGCGGGTGCCCATGCCGAACTTGCTGAAGTCGGCGTCCAGGCCCAGCGCTTTCGAATAGGCGGCATTACCGTCAGCCATCATACGGACGATGCCGGTGGCTTTCTGATCGCGGCCCCAGGCGCCCATGACGAAGGCGTCGTTGACGGAAATGCACCAGATTTCATCCACGCCCTTGGCTTTCAGCGCATCAGCGTGCTGTACATAGCCGGGCACGTGCTGGGCCGAGCAGGTCGGGGTATAAGCGCCTGGCAGGCCGAAGATAGCGATCTTCTTGCCCTTCACCAGATCTTTCACCTGGAAAGTATTCGGGCCCAGCGAGCAACCTTCGGTTTCCGTCTCGATGAATTCGGACAGGGTGCCTTCTGGCAGGGTGTCACCGATCTTGATGGTCATAATAATCTCCGCAATGAATGTAAACAAAAAAGCCGCGCTCTAGCGCGGCCTAAACCGGCATAGAACGCGCAGTATGCCTGAAGCCTGCGGTTCTTGCCGGACGCGGATAAATTTTAGTCAGCTTGCTTGCGCAGGAAGGCTGGAATGTCGTACTGCTCCATACCATTTTTCTCCAGCGCAGCCACTTGCTCGGCGGCCGAATCACGACGCCATACGGCTGGTGCTTTCATGCCGCGCATGGCGGCATTGGCACCGCCGTCGATGCTGCTGCCCACACCCATCGAAACGGTAGTAGCGGCGGCACCGCCCATGGCTGCCGATGGCACCATAGGAGCGTTGTGGGTACCGGTACGCAGCATCTGCTGTGGCACCAGTTGTACATGTTTCTTGGCTTTGCCCAGACCGGTAGCAACCACGGTCACGCGGATATCGTCGCCCATGCTGTCGTCGTAAGCGATACCCTGTGCAATCGAAGCATCCGGTGCAGCGAAGGCGCGTACGGCAGCCATGACTTCCTTGATTTCCTTACCCTTCAGGCCACGGCTGGCGGTCACGTTGACCAGCACGCCACGGGCGCCCGACAGATCGACGCCGTCCAGCAGTGGCGAAGCCACAGCCTGTTCGGCAGCGATGCGTGCACGGTCGATACCGGAAGCGGTAGCGGTGCCCATCATGGCTTTGCCCTGCTCGCCCATGATGGTCTTCACGTCGTTGAAGTCGACGTTGATGTGGCCCGGCACGTTGATGATCTCGGCGATACCGGCGACAGCGTTGTTCAGCACGTCGTCGGCGTGTTGCAGCCATTCGATCAGCGATTCGTCTTCGTAGATCTCTTCCAGCTTCTCGTTCAGGATCACGATCAGCGAGTCGACATTGGCCGACAGTTGTTCCAGACCTTCGTCAGCGATGTCCATGCACTTCTGGCCTTCGTGCGAGAACGGCTTGGAGACGACCGCCACGGTCAGCGCGCCCAGCGATTTGGCCACTTCGGCCACGATAGGTGCAGCGCCGGTGCCGGTGCCGCCGCCCATGCCGGCAGCGATGAACACCATGTGCGCACCGCGCAGCGAGTCTTCAATGCGCTGACGCGATTCTTCCGCCAACTGGCGGCCGACGTCAGGCTTCATGCCAGCACCCAGACCAGTCTCGCCGATCTGGATGATGTTGTCCGCCTTGGAAGTCGACAGTGCCTGGGCATCGGTATTGGCGGCGATGAACTCCACGCCGGACATACCCTTGTTAATCATGTGTTGAACTGCATTGCCACCTGCGCCGCCGACTCCGACGACCTTGATGACGGTGCCCAAAGCTGCGTTATCGACCATATCAAACTCCATGATGTGCTCCTATCAGAATGCGGTTTTCAAGCGCCAGGCCTCATATTAGTAGGAGAACTGGAGATTGAAAACTGCGGTTTTTATATAAAAAAGGTTGTGTGTGTTTTGTGCTGCAAATACTGCAAAAAAAATACGTCAGAAATTACCCAGGAACCATTCCTTCATGCGCTGCCAGACTGCTTTAACCGAACCATCCTGACGCGTGACGATATGCCCGCGCAGATACTGCTTTTTCGCTTCCATCAACAGGCCCAGCACAGTCGCGTAGCGCGGGCTGCGCACCACGTCGGCCAGTTGGCCACGGTAGTCCGGCGTGCCCAGACGTGCCGGTTTGAGGAAAATATCTTCTGCCATTTCCACCATGCCCGGCATGATGGAGCTGCCGCCCGTCAGCACGATGCCCGAGGACAGCACGCCTTCGTAGCCCGATTCGCGCACCAGCGTGTGGACCATGGCGAACAGCTCTTCCACGCGCGGCTCGATCACGGCGGCCAGCGCCTGACGCGACAGCGTACGCGGCGAGCGGTCACCGAGGCCCGGCACTTCCAGCGTCTCGCCCGGATCGGCCAGCACCTGCTTGCCCACGCCGTAGCGGATCTTGATCTCTTCCGCTTCAGCGGTCGGCGTACGCAGCGCCATGGCGATGTCGCTGGTGATCTGGTCGCCGGCGATCGGCAGCACCGCCGTATGGCGGATTGCGCCATCGGAGAACACGGCCACGTCGGTGGTACCGCCACCGATATCGATCAGCACCACGCCCAGTTCTTTTTCATCGGCCGTCAGCACGGCATCGGCCGAAGCCATAGGCTGCAGGATCAGGTCGGACACTTCCAGACCGCAGCGGCGCACGCACTTGACGATGTTCTGCACGGCCGACACGGCGCCGGTGACGATGTGCACTTTGACTTCCAGACGGATGCCGCTCATGCCGATAGGCTCGCGCACATCTTCCTGATTGTCGACGATGAATTCCTGCGGCACCGTATGCAGCAGCTGCTGGTCGGTCGAGATGTTGACGGCTTTGGCCGTTTCGATCACGCGCGCCACGTCGGTGGCCGTGACTTCCTTATCCTTGATGGCCACCATGCCGCTCGAATTGAAGCTGCGGATATGGCTGCCCGCGATGCCGGCATATACGTTGCGGATCTTGCAGTCGGCCATCAGCTCGGCCTCTTCCAGCGCGCGCTGGATCGATTCCACCGTTGCTTCGATGTTGACCACCACGCCTTTTTTCAGGCCCCGCGATTCATGCTGACCCAGCCCGATCACTTCGTGGCGCCCGTCGGCCATTACTTCGGCCACCACGGCCACCACTTTCGAGGTGCCGATATCGAGGCCGACGATCAGGTTTTTCGCGTCTTTAGTCATGTCTTTTAACCTACTCTCTTACCCGCTGATGCTGCTATGTTTTGTGGTTAGTCTTAACAACGTTTGTTCTGTGCTGCGTGTTCTGTACTGCCTAGCGTACTACCGTCACCGGCTTGGGTTTCACACCTTCGGCCGGTATCTTGAGGCCTTTGGCGCTGAGCGCCAGTCCGTTCTGATAACGCATATCGATGGTCTCGATGTTCTGCAGATGCGTTATCAGTTGCGGATAAATGCCCGTCAGCCGGTCTACCCTTTCCTTCAGCGTGGTGCTGCTCTGTTCCCGTCCCAGCGCCACGCTCATGCCGTTATTCAGCCGCACTGTCCACGCATACCGGCTCGATAACGACAGCGCTTCCGGTACCAGCTTGAGCGGCGCGAACCATTTGCGCAACTCGCTATAACGCGACAGTACTTCCTTCTCGCTGCCTTCCGGTCCTTCGAACTCTGGCAGCACATGATCCTCTTCCGCTTCGGCCAGATTGGCGGTGAAGATATCGCCCTTCACCGACAGCAGCCGCCCATCTTCGCCCCACGTACCCAGCGCTTCATGCTCTTCCAGCGCCACGATCAGCTGGTTGGGCCATTCGCGCCGGATGGTGGCCCGGCGTACCCACGGCACCGACTCGAAGGCCTGACGCACTGCATCGAGATCGGTGGTGAAAAAATTCCCCTTGATCTTGCCCAGCACGTTGTTACGCAAGGTCAGGTTATTCACATGCCTTAACTCGTCCTCGCCCATCGTTTCAACCCGGATGGTGCGCAGATTGAACATCGGCCGCTGCGACACCCACCACACTCCGGAGGCTATGCATGCCAACAGCGTCAGCACGAACAGCGTGCTCGAAGTTGCATTCAATGCCTTGACGTCTTGCCACATCCTGCTACTTAACCCTTCATCTTCAAACGTGCGCTAGCCAGAATCTCGACACACAGATCTTCATAGCTGATACCCAGCGCGCGCGCCGCCATCGGCACCAGCGAGTGCCCCGTCATGCCGGGCGAAGTATTCACCTCCAGCAGATAAGGCTTCTGGTCACGCTCGCGCAGCAGCACGTCGACCCGTCCCCAGCCTTCGCAACCAAGCGCACGGTAGGCTTCCACCGCGATGCGCTGCATTTCGGCCGTCAGTTCGGCCGGCAGTTGCGCCGGGCAGAAGTACTGGGTGTCGTCGCTGAAGTACTTGTTCTGGTAATCGTAATTGCCTTGCGGTGCAACGATTTCCACTACCGGCAGCGCACGCGCTGCTGCACCGGCGCCCAGCACGGCCACGGTGAACTCGCGCCCCGTGATGAATTCTTCCGCCAGCACGGCATCGTCCAGCGCTGCCGCCACATCGTAGGCAGCTTTCAGTGCGCCCGCTTCGCTGACCTTGGTGATGCCGATGGTCGAACCTTCATGCGGCGGTTTGAAGATCAGCGGCAAGCCCAGATCGGCGCACACGCCAGCCAGATCGGACTGCGCGTTCAGTACCGCATAGCGCGGGGTTGGCAGGCCGGCCGCCAGCCAGACGATCTTGGTGGTGATCTTGTCCATGCCGACCGCGCTGGCCATCACGCCGCTGCCCGTGTACGGAATGCCCAGCAGTTCCAGCGCGCCCTGCAGGCTGCCGTCTTCGCCGTAGCGGCCGTGCAGCGCGATGAACACGCGGTCGAATTTTTCCGCGGCCAGTTCGGCCAGCGAGCGCTCGCCCGTATCGAACAGGTGAGCGTCGATACCTTTGCTCTGCAGCGCCTTGGCCACGCCCGTGCCGGACATGATGGACACTTCGCGTTCGGCGGAACGGCCGCCGAACAGCACGCCCACCTTGCCGTATGCTTTAGCCTCAGTTGCAATTGCTTGATTCACGTTCAGACCTTAGGATAGTTAGTCAGTTTGGCTGGGACGCCGCTGATCGAGCCTGCGCCCATGGTGAGTACGACGTCGCCGTCGCGCACCACGCCCATGATGGTTTCCGGCAAATCGCCGATCGCCTCAACAAAAATCGGTTCGGTTTTACCGCGCGCGCGCAGCGCATGCGCCAGCGAGCGGCCATCGGCAGCCACAATCGGGGCTTCACCGGCGGCATACACTTCGGCCAGCACCAGCACATCGGCATGGCCCAGCACTTTGACGAAATCTTCAAACAGGTCGCGCGTACGGGTGTAGCGGTGCGGCTGGAACGCCAGCACCAGACGGCGGCCCGGGAAAGCAGCGCGGGCAGCGGCCAGCGTGACTTCCGTTTCCACCGGATGGTGGCCAAAATCGTCCACCAGCGCGAAGCTGCCACCAGCAGGAATGGCGATGTTGCCATAGCGGGTGAAGCGGCGGCCTACACCGGCAAAACCGGCCAGACCGGCTTGCGTGTGCTGGTCTTCGATACCGATTTCGCGCGCAATTGCCACCGCCGAGCAGGCATTCTGCACATTGTGCAGGCCGGGCTGGTTCAGCACCACGTCCAGATCGGGATAGCCTTCCTGAATCACGGTGAAGTGCATTTCCACGCCCACCGCGCGCGCGTTCACGGCGCGCACTTCGGCTTCTTCATGGAAGCCATAGGTGGTCACCGGCTTGGTCACGTGCGGGATGATGGCGCGCACATGCGGATCGTCGATGCACAGCATGGCGCGGCCGTAGAACGGCAGACGATGGGTGAACTGCACGAAAGCCTGCTTGAGCTTCTCGAAATCGTGCTCGTAGGTTTCCATGTGATCGGCGTCGATATTGGTGATCACTTCTATCATCGGCGACAGATTCAGGAACGAGGCATCCGATTCGTCGGCTTCGGCTACCAGATAGTCGCCCGTGCCCAGTTTGGCGTTGGCACCGGCCGCCGTCAGACGGCCACCGATGACGAAGGTAGGATCGAGCCCGCCCTGTGCCAGCACGGAAGCCACCAGACTGGTGGTGGTGGTTTTGCCGTGGGTGCCAGCGATGGCGATGCCGCGCTTGAGGCGCATCAGTTCGCCCAGCATGACGGCGCGTGGCACGATAGGAATCTTGCGGCTACGTGCAGCCACCACTTCCGGATTGTCCTGCTGCACAGCGGTCGAAGTGACTACTGCATCGGCTGCGCCGATGTTCTCGGCCGCATGGCCCTGATGCACGGTGGCGCCCATATCGGCCAGACGCTGGGTTACAGCATTGCTGCCCAGATCAGAGCCGGATACCGTGTAGCCCAGCGTGAGCAGCACTTCGGCGATGCCGCTCATGCCGCTGCCGCCGATGCCGACGAAGTGTATATTTTGTACTTTATGCTTCATGTCAGTTGTTCCAATACCTGAGCGATCGCGTCATTCGCATCGCGTTTGCCTGCGCCCAGTGCGGCCGTTGCCATTTCCAGGCAGGCGCTGCGGGTAAGGGATTCCAGCAGCGCAGCCATGCTGCGGGCGCTCAATTCTGTCTGCGGCAGATGGATGGCTGCCTTCTGTGCCGCCATCCACTGCGCGTTGTCACGCTGATGGCTGGTGGTCGATGCCACCAGCGGCACCAACACGCTGGCCACACCGGCCGCCGTCAGTTCCGACACGGTGATGGCACCGGCGCGGCAGATTACCAGATCGGCCACGCTGTAGGCGCCCGCCATATCGTCGATGAAGTCCACCACATTGGCGCTCACGCCAGCCTGCGCATAAGCAGCGCGCAACGCATCGATATTTTTCTTGCCCGACTGGTGAGTGACCTGCGGACGCTGAGCTTCGGGGATCAGCGCCAGCGCAGCCGGCAGGCTATCGTTGAGCGCCTTGGCGCCCAGACTGCCGCCTACCACGAGGATGCGCAGCGGACCCACACGGCCAGCAAAGCGCTGCACAGGCAGCGCCATTTCCAGGATTTCCTTGCGCACCGGATTGCCACTCACGACAGCTTTGCTGGCGGCATTGCCGAAGTTGGCAGGGAAGCCGAAGCACACGCGCTGGGCAAACGGCACCAGCGTCTTGTTCGACAGCAGCAGGGCCGCATCGGCGTTCACCAGCACCAGCGGCACACCGCGCAGGCGCGCCATCAGGCCACCCGGCACCGTCACATAGCCGCCCATGCCCAGCACCACGTCCGGCTTACGCTGGCCGATAAAGCGGAAGCAGTCGGCAAACGCCTGCACCATCTTGAAGGCGCCGCCCAGCGTATGCTGCCAGCCTTTGCCGCGCATACCGGTAAAGTTAATGCTGTCCATGGCCACGCCCTGCTTGGGCACCAGTTCCTGCTCCATGCCAGCCTGCGTACCGAGCCAGCTCACTTCCCAGCCGCGCGCGCGCATCGTGTGCGCAATCGCCAGCCCGGGGAAAATATGACCGCCCGTACCGGCCGCCATAATCATCAATCGTTTCATAATCTGCCACCTCGCATCAGAACCCGGTTCTCGTAATCGATCCGGAGCAGGATCGCGAGTCCGACGCAATTAATTACAACACCCGTGCCGCCATAGCTCATCAGCGGCAGGGTCAGCCCCTTGGTCGGCAGAAGACCAAGGTTCACACCCATGTTAATAAAGGTCTGCACACCGATCCAGATGCCTATGCCCTTGGCCGTCAGGCCGGCAAAAGTCTGGTCGATGGCGATGGCCTGACGGCCGATATCGAAGGCGCGTTTGATCAGCCAGTAGAACATGGCGATCACCACCAGCACGCCCACTAGTCCCAGCTCTTCGCCGATCACGGCCAGCAGGAAGTCGGTATGGGCTTCCGGCAGGTAGTGCAGTTTTTCCACGCTGCCGCCCAGCCCTACGCCAAACAGTTCGCCGCGACCGAACGCGATCAGCGAGTGGGTCAACTGGTAAGCCTTGTTGAGCGCATTGTCTTCTTCCCACGGATTGAGGTAGGCGAAATAACGCTCGCGACGGAATTTGGACAGCGCGATGATGGAGGCAAAGATCAGCGCCAGCAACGCACCGATACCGCCGAACCAGATCACGTTGATCCCGCCCAGGAACAGGATGCCCATGGCGATGCAGACGATCACGCCGAAGGCGCCAAGGTCAGGCTCCAGCAGCAGCAGGCCGCCGACGAAGGCCACCGCAGCAGCCATGGGCAGGAAGCCCTTGGTCAGCTTGTGCATGTATTCCTGCTTGCGCACCGTGTAGTCGGCCGCGTACAGCACGATCACCACTTTCATCAGCTCGGACGGCTGCACATTGAACACTTTCAGCGACAGCCAGCGGCGGCCACCGTTCACCACCACGCCGAGGCCGGGAATCAGCACGGCCACCAGCAGCACCAGCGTGCCGATGAACAGATACGGCGCAGCCTTCTGCAGATCGGCGATGCGGATGCGGAACACGAACAGCGCGGCCACCAGCGATACGGCCACGAACATGGCCTGACGCTGCAGGAAGTAGGTATTCTGCCAGCGCACATAGTTGGCGAATTTCGGCGAGTCGGGCAGCGAGATGGAAGCCGAATACACCATCACCATACCGAGCAGCATCAGCAGCAGCGTGACCCACACCAGCGGCTGATCGTACTCCATCATTTTCGACAGCCGTGCGCGGCTGTCCATCGACGGCGTCGATTTCTCAGCAAAGCGGAACGGCATCTGGAAGGCCATTAGAGCTCCTGTCCGGCGTCGAGGGCGATATCGCGCACGGTGTCGATAAACACCTGAGCACGATGCGCGTAGTTCTTGAACATGTCCATGCTGGCGCAAGCAGGCGATAGCAGCACGGCGTCGCCACTATGTGCCAGTGCGGCAGCGCGCTTGACGGCGGCCGGCAGATCGGTGCCGCAGTCTTCCAGCAGCACGCCGCTATCCTGCAGGGCAGCGCGCAGCTGCGGCGCATCGCGGCCGATCAGCAGCACGGCGCGCACATAGCGGCTGACAGGATCGGCCAGCGGCGCGAAGTCCTGGCCCTTGCCATCGCCGCCCATGATGACCACCAGACGCTGCTCGGCACCGGCGAAGGCTTTGCCCAGACCGATCAGTGCGGCCACGGTGGCGCCCACATTGGTGCCTTTGCTGTCGTCGTAGTATTCAACATCGTGTATCGAGGACACCAGTTCGACGCGGTGCGGCTGGCCGCGATATTCGCGCAGACCATGCAGCAGCGGTGCCAGCGGCAGATCGATGGCGCGGCACAGGGCCAGCGCAGCCAGCGCATTGGCGGCATTGTGCACGCCGCGAATCTGCAGCGCATCGGCCGGCATCAGATTCTTCACCATGCATTCCACTGGCGGTGGCAGCGGATCATTCTTGCGGCGTTTCTTCGGTTCGCCCTCTTCTTCCATCGGCACGGCGCTAGCCAGCCACAGTACGCCGCGTTCCGTATTCAGGCCCAGATCATCGCGCAGCACAGGAGCATCCGTACCGAAGGTAACGTTCTGGCCGGTAGCGCTGGCCATACGCATCACGGTGGCATCGTCGCGGTTCAGCACGCGCACGGTGTCGGCTGCAAAGATGCGGTGTTTGGCGGCCGCGTAGGAAGCCATGTCGCCGTGCCAGTCCAGATGGTCTTGCGTGACGTTCAGCACGGTGGCTGCATCGGCTTCCAGCGTGTAGGTAGTCTGCAACTGGAAGCTGGACAGTTCCAGCACCCACACTTCGGGCAGCGTGCCGCTGTCGCTGACCTGACGCAGCACGTCGAGCGCGGCAGGGCTGATGTTGCCAGCCACGCGCACGGTCTTGCCGGCGCGTTCGCACAGCTGGCCCACCAGCGTGGTGACCGTGGTTTTGCCATTGGTGCCCGTAATGGCGATGACTTTCGGTGCATAGCCCTGCTGCGCTTTGAGCGCTTCCAGCGCCTGCGCGAACAGTTCGATCTCGCCCCACACAGGGATATTTGCGGCAGCAGCGGCCGGCGCAATCTGGGCCAGTTCGCGGCCTGGCGCCAGGCCAGGGCTGACGGTGACAAAGTCCACGCTCTGCAGCAGATCGGCCGTGAACGGGCCGCCGACAAATTCCGCATCCGGCACGGACAGGCGCAGCGCCGGCAGGCGCTCGGGCGACTCGCGCGTATCGGCCACGCGCACGCGTGCGCCACTGCGGGCCAGCCACAGTGCCATAGCTAGACCGGACTCACCGAGTCCGAGTACCAGTGCGTTTTTGCCGTCGTAGATCATTAGCGCAGTTTCAGAGTCGACAAACCTATCAGTACCAGCATCATCGTGATAATCCAGAAGCGCACGACAACCTGGGTCTCTTTCCAGCCTTTTTGTTCGAAGTGGTGGTGCAGCGGTGCCATCAGAAACACGCGACGGCCTACGCCAAAACGCTTCTTGGTGTATTTGAACCAGCCCACCTGAATAATCACGGACACGGTTTCGGCCACGAAGATGCCGCCCATGATGAACAGTACGATTTCCTGACGCACGATCACGGCGATGGTGCCCAGCGCACCGCCCAGTGCCAGCGCACCCACGTCGCCCATGAACACTTGCGCAGGATGGGTGTTAAACCACAGGAAGGCCAGACCCGCACCGGCCAGTGCGCCGCAGAAGATAATCAGCTCACCTGCGCCCGGAATGTGCGGGATCAACAGGTATTTCGAATACGTGGCGCTACCGGTCAAGTAGGCGAACAGGCCCAGTGCGGCACCGACCATAATGGTCGGCATGATGGCCAGACCATCCAGACCGTCGGTGAAGTTCACCGCATTGCTGGTGCCGACGATCACGCAGTAGGTCAGCGCGATAAAGCCCCACACACCCAGCGGATAGCTGATCGATTTGAAGAACGGCACGATCAGGTCGGCCTTGGGCGGCAGATCCATCGAGAAGCCCGACTGCACCCAGGCGTAGAACAGTTCGAAAACTTTCGAGGCATTCGGGGCCGACACGGAGAACGCCAGATACAGTGCGGCGGCGATGCCGACCAGCGACTGCCAGAAGTATTTTTCGGCTGAGCGCATGCCCTCAGGGTCCTGACGCACCACCTTGCGGTAGTCATCTACCCAGCCCACCGCGCCGAAGCCCAGCGTCACCACCAGCACTGGCCAGATCAGACGGTTGGACAGGTCGCACCACAGCAGCGTGGAGACGCCGATGGCGATCAGCACCAGCACGCCCCCCATGGTCGGGGTGCCGTGTTTTTTCAGGTGGGTCTGCGGACCATCGGTACGCACGGCCTGGCCGTATTTCATCGCCGTCAGCTTGCGGATCACGGCCGGACCGGCGCACAGGCCGATCAGCAGCGCCGTCGCCGTGGCAAACACGGCGCGGAAGGTAATGAAGTTGAAGACCCGGAGTGGCCCGAGGTCCTGCTGGAAGTATTGCGCGAGCCAGAGCAGCATGATTAGTGTGTTTCCTTGTTAGCTTGTTGCGATCCAATCAAATGCTGCACGACCCGCTCCATTTTCATGAAACGGGAGCCCTTGATTAATACGGTTGCCTGTGGCGTGACGGCGGCATCGACTGCCGCAATCAGATCGCCGAACTGATCGAAATGACGCACTACCCCGCCATGCATGTGGCGGGCCAGTTCGCCCGTTACCAGCACCTGTTCGATGCCTTTCATTTGCGCGTAAGCGCTAATCTCTTCGTGGAACTCGCGACCGAGGCTGCCCACTTCGCCCATATCGCCGAGCACCAGCACGCGCGGCGCAGCGGCCTTGGCCAGCACTTCGATGGCGGCGCGCACGGAATCCGGATTGGCGTTATAGGTATCGTCGATCACCAGCGCGCCATTGCTGGCGCTCTTGCGCTGCAGACGGCCGCTGACTGGCGCGAAAGTATCGAGACCCAGTTTGATCTGTTCCAGCGCGATGCCGGCGGCATAAGTGCAGGCCACGGCAGCCAGCGCATTGAGCACGTTGTGCACGCCCGCTGCCTGCAGATTGACGAAGAACTGCTGCGCTTCGCCCTCGCCTTCCTGCACGGTGATGAACATCTCGCTGCCGAAATCATTGGCGCGGAAGCTGCAGCGCACTTCGGCGCCCTTGTCCAGACCGAAACGCAGCACACGGCGGCTGCCAGCCAGTTGCTGCCAGATAGGCGAATACTGGTCACCGAACGGGAACACGGCCACACCGTCGGCGGGCAGGCTGGCCAGCACGGCGCCATTTTCGTGCGCCACGGCTTCGACCGTGTGCATGAATTCCTGATGTTCGCGCTGGGCGTTATTGACCATGGCGATGGTCGGTGCTGCAATCGCGCTCAGACGGGCGATTTCGCCCGGGTGGTTCATGCCCAGTTCCACCACGGCGGACTGCTGTTTGGCTTCCATGCGGAATAGCGTGAGCGGTACGCCGATTTCGTTATTCAGATTGCCGCGCGTGGCCAGACGGCCTTCTTCGCCATGGGCTGCTGCCAGCACAGAGGCGATCATTTCCTTGACGGTGGTCTTGCCATTGCTGCCGGTGACCGCGATGACAGGCATGGCAAACTGGCTGCGCCAGTAGTTGGCGATCTGGCCCAGTGCGACCAGCGTATCGGGCACCACCAGCGCTGGCAGCGTCCAGCCTTCCGGCAGCTCTTCTACCACCACAGCCGCCGCGCCCTTCTCGGCCACTTGTACCAGGAACTGGTGTGCGTCGAAGACTTCACCACGCAGCGCCACAAACAGCGAACCGGCAGCCACACTGCGGCTGTCGGTCGAAACACCGTTGAACGCGACTTCGCCGCCAGTGCTATTCACCAACTGCGCGCCCGTCAGCGCAGGCAGAATCTGTGCGAGTACAGCGCGCATTAATTCGGCCTCATCATGGTTAAACGTGCCGACAGCGCCAGTTGGGCGTGGTCAGCGTCGGAGAATGGCAGTTTCTTGCCCTTGATTTCCTGATACGGCTCGTGGCCTTTACCGGCCAGCAGTATCACATCCGTCTTGGCCGCATGCTTGATGGCCGACAGAATGGCGGCCGCGCGGTCAGCCTGCTGTTGCACGCTCGATGCAGGATTGGCCAGATCCATACCGGCCACGATCTGGGCGATGATGGACTGCGGGTCTTCGCTGCGCGGATTGTCGCTGGTGACCAGTACATGGTCGGCAATCTGGGCGATCTTGCCCATCTGCGGTCGCTTGCCCGGATCGCGGTCGCCGCCGCAGCCGAACACACACCATAGCTGACCGGCGCGGTCGCTGGCTACGCTGCGCAGCGCGAGCAGGGTTTTTTCCAGCGCATCGGGCGTATGGGCGTAATCGATCACGATCAGCGGCGCATCCTGGCCACCCACCTGCTGCATGCGGCCCGGTGCTGGCTGCAGTGCTTCCACGGCTTCGATGGCAGCGCGCAGACCCAGACCTTTGGCCAGCAACGCCCCCATCACACCGAGTGCATTGCTGATGTTGAAGTGGCCCACCAGATGGGTCTTGATCATGGCAGCGCCCAGTGCGCATTCCAGATGGAATTCGGTACCGCCGCTACGGCCCGAGCGCAACTGGCTGGCGCGCAGCATCAGCACGCCGTCGATAGCAGGCTGGCTGGCAGCATCTTGCAGGGTGTAGCCGATCAGCGGAATTGCGCCGGCCAGCGGGGCCTTGGCCTTCAGGCTATTCATCAGGCGCACACCGGCAGCATCGTCCAGATTGATGACGGCGGTTTTCAGGCCGGGCCAGTCGAACAGGCGTGCCTTGGCAGCCTCGTAGGCTTCCATCGTGCCGTGGTAATCGAGGTGGTCGCGCGTGAGGTTGGTGAACAGCGCCACGTCGAAGTGCATACCGGCCACACGGCTCTGCTCGAGCGCATGCGAGGACACTTCGATGGCCAGTGCGCCAGCACCCTGCTCGCGCAACTGCGCCAGCGTGCGGCCCAGCAGCACGGCGTCCGGCGTGGTGTAGCCGGTGGCTTCAAATTCCACTTCGCCACGGGCGCGGAACATGCCCACGCCCAGCGTACCGACGACGGCAGTCAGCTCGCCAGCGCGCGACAGCGCCTGACCGAGCCAGACGGCGCTGGAAGTCTTGCCGTTAGTGCCCGTCACACCGACCGTGAACATGGCCGCATCGGGTTGTTCGTAATAGGCGTGCACAATCGCGCCGGCCTGCTGTTTCAGCTGTTCTACCGTGATATACGGGACTTTCCAGTTGGCGTTCCAGTTGAAGCCTGCTGGGTCTAGCACGATCAGGGCGGCACCCTGTTCGATCGCGCCTTCGATGAAGTTGCGGCCATCAGCGGCATCGCCGCTGGCTGCTGCAAAAGCAAAGAACACGTCGCCCAGCTTGATGCGGCGCGAATCCGACGCGAGCTGCGCACCGGGCGCCAGCTTGCGGATGGTCGCGGCGATGGCTTGTACGTCGGCCATGGGGGCGAAGTTAAAGGTCGTCACATTTTCTCCTGTGCTGCATTATCAGGAATGATGATATGGGTGAGGGTCGAATCCGGCGTCACATTCTTGGCACGCAAGGCGTTGGCGGCCAGCGCCGAAAATACCGGGCCGGCCACGTCGCCGCCGACGTGAACCGGACCACCCGGTTCGTCGATCATCACGGCGATAATGAAACGCGGATTCGTCATCGGCGCCATGCCGACGAAGTTACCGATGTATTTGGTCTGCGAGTAGCGGCCGTTGACCACCTTCTGGGCGGTACCGGTTTTGCCGCCGACACGGTAGCCAGGCACCTGCGCCTTGACGGCCGAGCCGCCAGGCTGGGTGACCATTTCCAGCATTTCGCGCATCTGTGCGGCAGTCTTTGCACTGATCACCTGCGTGCCGTGCGGCGCTTCATGCACCTTCTGGAACGACAGCGGAATGATGTCGCCATCACGCGCGAAGATCATGTAGGCACGTGCCAGCTGGATCAGCGATACCGAGATACCCTGACCGAAACTCATATTGGCCTGTTCCACCGGACGCCACGATTTATACGGACGTACGCGGCCTGCCACAGCACCGGGGAAGCCCCACTTGGGCTGCTGGCCGAAACCGACCTTGGTAAACATTTCCCACATATCCTGCGAAGGCATGCCGAGTGCGATTTTCGACGTACCGATATTCGAGGACTTCTGGATAATCGTCTGCACATCGATCACGAAGTGCGGGTGGGTATCGTGGATCACGTGGTCGGCAATCACCATCGAGCCGTTGCCGGTATCGAACATGGTGTGCGGCGTGATGCGTTTTTCATCCAGCGCCAGACCCACGGTGAACGGCTTCAGCGACGAGCCGGGCTCGAAGGTATCGGTCATCACGCGGTTACGCAACTGTTCGCCCGTCAGCTTGGAGCGGTCGTTCGGGTTATAGGTTGGCCAGTTGGCCAGCGCCAGCACTTCGCCCGTGTGCACGTCGAGCACCACGGCCGCACCGGCCTTGGCATGGAATTTTTCCACCGCGTCTTTCACCTGGGTGAAAGCGATGTACTGGATCTTGCTGTCGATCGACAGGGTCAGGTCCTTGCCGTCATGCGGTTCGCGCACCGACTGGATATCTTCCACGATGCGACCCAGACGGTCCTTGATCACGCGGCGGCTGCCCGGCTGGCCCACCAGATTCTTCTGCTGCGCCAGTTCCATCGATTCCTGACCGATGTCTTCCACATTGGTGAAGCCCACCACGTGGGTGGTCACTTCGCCCTGCGGGTAGTAGCGCTTGTATTCTTTACGGGTCTGTATGCCTTCCAGACCGAGTTTGGCGATCTGCTCGGCCACTTCCGGTTCGACCTGACGTTTCAGGTAGACGAAACTGCGGTCCGAATCGAGTTTTTTCTGCAGTTCGAAGTCGCTAATTTCGAGCAGACGTGCCAGTTCTTTGAGCTTGGCCTTGGGTGCATTCTGCAGATCGTCCGGAATCGCCCAGATAGCTTTCACGGGCAGCGAGGACGCCAGCACCTGACCGTCACGGTCAGTGATCTTGCCGCGCGTGGCGGGCAGATCGATGGTGCGGGCATAGCGGATTTCGCCCTGCTTTTGCAGGAACTGGGTGGACAGGCCTTGCAGCCACAGCGCACGGCCAGCCAGTGCAGCGAAAGCGGCAAACAGTACGAACAGCACCACGCGCGAACGCCATACGGGCAGACGCACTGCCAGTACGGGGCTCTTGGAGAATGGCACGCCTTTAGCGGCGGCCACGCGGGACGAGTTCAGACTGCTGCCGCGGCTCATTTCGATCCTTCCGGCGTCAGGTACTGCGTGCGGGCGGCCGTTAGCGGCGTCATATTCATTTCGCGGCGGGCGATTTCTTCGATACGCGCGTGCTTGCCCAGCGTCGACTGATCGAGCTGCAACTGGGCCCATTCGATATCGAGCTGGCGTGCCTGCGACTGGCTGCGTTCCAGTTCGATGAACAGGTGGCGTGCCTGATACTGGGCGTTCACCAGCGACAGCGCGCAGCCCACCAGCAGCGCCGTCAGGAACAGATTAATCTTGCCGCTCATGCCGCCCCCTTGGCTGCCACTGGCAGACGGCGTGCGACGCGCATCACGGCGGAGCGGGCGCGCGGATTCTCGTCCACTTCGGCGTCGGACGGTTTGATCTTGGCCAGCAGCTTGAGTTCCGGCTGCGGCAAGTCGACGGCGCGGATCGGCAGACGGCGATCAGGCTGCTCGACATTGGCCTTGGCGGCGAGGAAGCGCTTGACCATGCGGTCTTCCAGCGAGTGGAAGCTGATGATGGCCATGATGCCGCCCGGTGCCAGACTGGCCCAGGCCTGATTCAGCCCGGTCTCGAGGTCTTCAAGCTCTTTATTGATGAAAATCCGGATAGCTTGAAAAGTACGGGTGGCCGGATCCTTGCCCTTTTCCCGAGTCTTGACCGCGCCTGCCACGATGCCGGCAAGCTGTCGTGTGCTTGAAATTGGCTCGACTGCCCGGCGAGCAACAATCGCCTTTGCAATCTGAAAAGCAAACCGTTCTTCCCCATATTCTCTGATCACCTTTTCCAGTGTCTGTTCGGATTCTGTGGCAAGCCACTCGGCCGCCGACAGGCCACGCGTGGTATCCATGCGCATGTCGAGCGGACCATCATTGCGGAAACTGAAACCGCGTGAAGCATCATCCACCTGAGGCGAGGAGATGCCGAGATCGAGCAAAATGCCATCCACGGCCTGAACGCCGCGTTCGACCAGCGCGTCATGCATGGTGGCGAAGCTATCGTGCACAATGGTGAAGCGGCTGTCCTGCACCTGCTCCGCCGTGGCGATAGCCTGCAAATCCTTGTCGAAAGCGATCAAGCGGGCATTCGCGCCGAGGCGCGACAGGATCAGGCGCGAATGGCCGCCACGGCCAAACGTGCCGTCCACATACACGCCTTCGGCGCGTGCGCCAGCCAATTCGAGTGCGTCAACCGCTTCGTTAAGCAGCACCGTACGATGCTGAAATTCCGGCACCGATGTCATCGTCATCCCAGTGCCTTAGAAAGAGAAATTTGCCAGTACATCCGGGGTGCCAGCTTCCAGAGCTTGCTGCTCTTTCTCGGCCATCTTGGCGGCATCCCAGATTTCGAAATGAGAACCCATACCCATCATCATCACTTCACGGTCGATGCCGACAGCAGCGCGCAGCTCCGGCGAAACCAGGATGCGGCCGGCCGTGTCGAGTTCGACGTCGGTGGCATAACCAAGGAAGATGCGCTGCCATGCACGGGCCTGCATAGGCCAGGCGGCAATTTGCTGACGGTGCTGTTCCCACACGGGACGGGGGAACAACATGACGCAGCCATCGGGGTGACGGGTGAGCGTGAGGCGGCCTTCGCACTGGATCGCAAGCGCGTCACGATACTTGGCAGGGATAGCCATCCTGCCTTTCGCATCGAGATTGATTGCAGACGCACCTTGAAACACGGAATACCTCACTTGGGTTAGCGGCGCATGGTCAGTGTGCTATTTCGCTTCCATCTCCCCCGCCGCTAAGTCGGGTGAAATTTCCCACAAAATGACACTTTTCCACACATGTGCCCACTTTAGAGGATGGCTGATCCGTGGTCAAGCGGTTTCAGGCAATCGAAACACCGATTTTAGTAATGAAATTAAGGACTTAGCGCAATTCGTTGAAGCCGGATAGAAATAAAATAATCAGCCAAATTAAGTACTTATGCCGGACAGTGAAAGTGCTACTTCACGTATGCACATGGGTTTCTGGCGAATTTGCTATGCTGAATTAATTGCACATAGTTGCATCGCGACAACATGGCAGTGCCAAATCGGCAACACTGAGGCGGGAGGATAAAAGCTTTAGGCGGGGATTAGCGGGGAGATCAGGACATGTAATGATACCGCAGTTCCACCAATGCACGCGGACTAGCTATGAATTAACGGGCTGATGCGCGTCTATATCTCTACGGAGATGATCGCATATTCCCATAGCATGGATTGCCTTTTTAATAATATCGACGTCTGCTTGCCAACAGCGAACAAATTCAGCGTCCGCACCTTGAACATTGAACTAGTGAAAAGGGGAGTATTTTTATCAACCACATATTGCGGCTAAAAATATTTGATCCACGCATCTACACGGCACATTAAGGCGACCTAGATACCACCCTGATCGTCGGCATCATGTGGAGCGGGTGCAGAAACTGGCGAGTGATATGGATTTCAATCCACGCGCCCTCGCGGAGCGCGACATCCACCATCCTCTCCCCCCATCGCCGCCATAGAGTTTCAATCCATGCGCCCTCGCGGGGCGCGCTCCACGTTGCCGGCAGCGCAGCCAGCACAGGCGCAGTTTCAATCCACGCGCCCGTGTGGGGCGCGACACAAGATGGTCGACATTAGCTCGCGTAACCTGGCGTTTCAATCCGCGCGCCCGTGCGGGGCGCGACTGCCGGATCGCCGGTTCTTCACCGAGATTGACCTGTTTCAATCCACGCGCCCGTGCGGGGCGCGACATCTGAATAGCCGGGTGTTCTGCCTTCAGGGTGCGGTTTCAATCCACGCGCCCGTGCGGGGCGCGACGCCACCCGATAAATCTTGGTAGGCTGATCGTCAAGGTTTCAATCCACGCGCCCGTGCGGGGCGCGACCGGCGCCGGCCTGAGTGGAGGAGCGGCAACCGCAGTTTCAATCCACGCGCCCGTGCGGGGCGCGACTGCACATGATAGCGCCAGTTCGCAATCGACTTGCTGTTTCAATCCACGCGCCCGTGCGGGGCGCGACTTTGCCTGACCGCTGGGGGCGTCGGGCTTACACGGTTTCAATCCACGCGCCCGTGCGGGGCGCGACGCGCACTGACGAGCAGAAATGCAACGAACTCATGGCGTTTCAATCCACGCGCCCGTGCGGGGCGCGACGAATGCCTCAAGCGCTACCGCTGGAACATAAGCCAGTTTCAATCCACGCGCCCGTGCGGGGCGCGACTTGTTCAATGGCGCGATTATGTCGTCACGACTATGTTTCAATCCACGCGCCCGTGCGGGGCGCGACGCTACCCTGACAGCTACAATGATGTAGCTGCAATGGTTTCAATCCACGCGCCCGTGCGGGGCGCGACCAGGCGATGGATGAAAAATCCGACGCCACTGAAATGTTTCAATCCACGCGCCCGTGCGGGGCGCGACGTGTCATCAGCTGATACATCTGCGGCTCCAGCGCTAGTTTCAATCCACGCGCCCGTGCGGGGCGCGACTTTCCACATAGTTATCATCAGGATCCTTATAGAGGTTTCAATCCACGCGCCCGTGCGGGGCGCGACGCCAGCGGTGCAGCAGGATGCGGCGCGATATCGTGTTTCAATCCACGCGCCCGTGCGGGGCGCGACTTTTTATTCCGGTATTCCAACGACGAACCAACTAGAGTTTCAATCCACGCGCCCGTGCGGGGCGCGACGGTTGTCGGGTCGGTCGATTTTGCTTTGGTGCCATGTTTCAATCCACGCGCCCGTGCGGGGCGCGACCCCGCATCAAGCATTTTGTTTTGCCAATTCCGCAGTTTCAATCCACGCGCCCGTGCGGGGCGCGACGGCATCTACATAGGCCTGATCGTAGCCCTTTGCGTGTTTCAATCCACGCGCCCGTGCGGGGCGCGACGCGTTTAAAAAGACCGTAACTCCTAAGCGTAGCGGTTTCAATCCACGCGCCCGTGCGGGGCGCGACGAGCGACCCATTAGACTTGATAGAACCCGATGGAGTTTCAATCCACGCGCCCGTGCGGGGCGCGACGCTGCTGCGTCTTGGGGTCCATTGGATCGCTGAAGTTTCAATCCACGCGCCCGTGCGGGGCGCGACACCACACGTTTAACCCGTTCTCGCGCAATCGCGGAGTTTCAATCCACGCGCCCGTGCGGGGCGCGACGCCCGCATGTGGTCATACTGAACGATGTGGCGTGGTTTCAATCCACGCGCCCGTGCGGGGCGCGACTAATCATGCTGCAGCACCTACCGTGCGGCTGCAGTGTTTCAATCCACGCGCCCGTGCGGGGCGCGACGCTCATGGGCTACACACATAAGGCCAAATGCATCAGTTTCAATCCACGCGCCCGTGCGGGGCGCGACTACCTTTGCCACCTCCCGCTGCTCGATGCGCTCGGTTTCAATCCACGCGCCCGTGCGGGGCGCGACGCTGCCGGGTGTCGGCTACGACTCGGCGCATATGTTTCAATCCACGCGCCCGTGCGGGGCGCGACTGGACAGATTTTAGCGGGATCCACTTCCGACATGTTTCAATCCACGCGCCCGTGCGGGGCGCGACATCGCTTGGCGGCATCGGGACCTCATTGCTTTGGGTGTTTCAATCCACGCGCCCGTGCGGGGCGCGACGGTCAGGTAATCAGTACCAGCGGAACCTTGATTATGTTTCAATCCACGCGCCCGTGCGGGGCGCGACCAGAACATCTCGGCCAGCGGCGTGCAGATGCCGATCGGTTTCAATCCACGCGCCCGTGCGGGGCGCGACGTGAATGGAGAGACGCAACGCCTGAAAGCCGAGTTGGTTTCAATCCACGCGCCCGTGCGGGGCGCGACCGGCTCGATTGGCCATCGCCACGGCCTCACGCAGTTTCAATCCACGCGCCCGTGCGGGGCGCGACTAGGATGCGCAGGGCAGTATTTCGCGCTGCACAGGTTTCAATCCACGCGCCCGTGCGGGGCGCGACAGCCAGCCATGCCTGCAGACGTGGGCGGGGTGGATCAGGTTTCAATCCACGCGCCCGTGCGGGGCGCGACTCCGCAGGCGTGGCTGGCTGGGCGGCGAGGGCGGTTTCAATCCACGCGCCCGTGCGGGGCGCGACTACCCCAGCGGGCACCTGAAAATTGTCGCTGTATGAGTTTCAATCCACGCGCCCGTGCGGGGCGCGACTCACGCGCCACGAGGCTATCACCAGACTGGCAAAGTTTCAATCCACGCGCCCGTGCGGGGCGCGACCTTACCGGCCAGCTGTTATTGCTGATGATGATTGTTTCAATCCACGCGCCCGTGCGGGGCGCGACACTGGAAACCGCTAAAAATGACGATCCACCAGGGTTTCAATCCACGCGCCCGTGCGGGGCGCGACGGACCGTGATCTATACGCCAAAAAGCGGGCACAGGTTTCAATCCACGCGCCCGTGCGGGGCGCGACCTGCGACGATCAACCTTTTCAGCGGCTGGAAGATGTTTCAATCCACGCGCCCGTGCGGGGCGCGACTCGCCTACTTCATTGACGAAGTGCGCCGCCTCAAGGTTTCAATCCACGCGCCCGTGCGGGGCGCGACAGCCATCCCACATGCACTAGCGTGGCGTTTGATAGGTTTCAATCCACGCGCCCGTGCGGGGCGCGACGTTCTGATGCGCTGGAGGTAATCACGTGGGCGACGCTGTTTCAATCCACGCGCCCGTGCGGGGCGCGACTTGGGCGGCTCATAACTTCGGACAGTTCGATGCAGTTTCAATCCACGCGCCCGTGCGGGGCGCGACCGCGTCCGATTTGAAAAGGATTCCATAGATTTTGTTTCAATCCACGCGCCCGTGCGGGGCGCGACATGGAGACGCCGCCACCTTTGACGCCATCAATGACTTTTGTTTCAATCCACGCGCCCGTGCGGGGCGCGACTTTGACGGGACGCGACTGCAATCAGGCGTAGAAGGTTTCAATCCACGCGCCCGTGCGGGGCGCGACGGGCATTCGTCTAGCGGGTTTGGCCGCCCGCAGAAGTTTCAATCCACGCGCCCGTGCGGGGCGCGACGGACGTGCACCGTAAGTTCCATGAGCTTTACGAGGTTTCAATCCACGCGCCCGTGCGGGGCGCGACGAGCACTACCCGGCGCGATATTGAAGTTATGCGAGTTTCAATCCACGCGCCCGTGCGGGGCGCGACCCGCGCGGTCGAAGAAGCCCGTACCGACGCCGAGTTTCAATCCACGCGCCCGTGCGGGGCGCGACCGAGTTGGCCGCAAACCCATCGGAGACTACGAAGGTTTCAATCCACGCGCCCGTGCGGGGCGCGACGCTCGTCCAAGTTCCACATCGATCCCTACACGTGCGGTTTCAATCCACGCGCCCGTGCGGGGCGCGACGTTCCGAGGCATATCGGATTCACGTGGAATCGAAGGGTTTCAATCCACGCGCCCGTGCGGGGCGCGACCAGGTAAACAGATCGGTCCGACGGTCACGTTATCGGGTTTCAATCCACGCGCCCGTGCGGGGCGCGACCGACATAACACAATGTGGTCAGGCTATTCATATCGGTTTCAATCCACGCGCCCGTGCGGGGCGCGACGTCAAACGAGAACCCATGCACAGGCGTAAAGAAGTTTCAATCCACGCGCCCGTGCGGGGCGCGACCCGATGGACCTTCGGGCACCTCGTCAGGTAGCAAGTTTCAATCCACGCGCCCGTGCGGGGCGCGACTACAATAGGCAATACAAGTCCATAGCTGGATTGTTGTTTCAATCCACGCGCCCGTGCGGGGCGCGACCCGCCCGAAACGTAAATCATCTTGAGGCGCAGAAGGTTTCAATCCACGCGCCCGTGCGGGGCGCGACTCAGGTCTGCGAGGCGGTCAGGCGCTACGGTGATGTTTCAATCCACGCGCCCGTGCGGGGCGCGACCATGGTCAATGAATGGGCTACGCGAGAGGGCAGGGTTTCAATCCACGCGCCCGTGCGGGGCGCGACGTGGACTTCGTGTTCTTCTTGCTAATCAGCAGATAGTTTCAATCCACGCGCCCGTGCGGGGCGCGACTTTGATGCGGCCATGAGACACGTGCTGTTACGTTAGTTTCAATCCACGCGCCCGTGCGGGGCGCGACGTCGTTTATCCAGATGGTGCGACGGCTCCGCCAAGTTTCAATCCACGCGCCCGTGCGGGGCGCGACGTGAGCGCAACGCACAGCTTGCGGCGGCTATGCAGTTTCAATCCACGCGCCCGTGCGGGGCGCGACACGAACACGCAGCCTTGGTTCTTGGCGATAGGCTTGTTTCAATCCACGCGCCCGTGCGGGGCGCGACGCGCAGGTAAATGTGTCGTATGACTTCGGCTATGGTTTCAATCCACGCGCCCGTGCGGGGCGCGACACAGTGGCTAGACGGTCATTGCAAGCCATGCGGAGGTTTCAATCCACGCGCCCGTGCGGGGCGCGACCGACAGCACCGAATTCACGATCATGGATAGGCTGGTTTCAATCCACGCGCCCGTGCGGGGCGCGACGCCCTGCAAGCGGAGCGGCTAACGCCAAATACACAGTTTCAATCCACGCGCCCGTGCGGGGCGCGACACGAGGCTGGCCGTGCGCACGAGATATTGCGCAGGTTTCAATCCACGCGCCCGTGCGGGGCGCGACTCGCATGGTGGCAAACCTGTACCAACAGAGCGGAGTTTCAATCCACGCGCCCGTGCGGGGCGCGACGCTTATGCGGATATGACGAAGAAGCGGAAGAAGTCGTTTCAATCCACGCGCCCGTGCGGGGCGCGACATGTTCCAAGAGGCAACTGGCGGGCAAGTTTCTCGGTTTCAATCCACGCGCCCGTGCGGGGCGCGACCTTCTGCCCCTGCTTCCCCCATCAGGCCCAACGGGTTTCAATCCACGCGCCCGTGCGGGGCGCGACTAGCCTGCAGCGTAGGCTTGACGACCATCGTTTTGTTTCAATCCACGCGCCCGTGCGGGGCGCGACTCGGCCGCTATGGTGACTAGCTCGCCCGGTACTTGTTTCAATCCACGCGCCCGTGCGGGGCGCGACATGATCCTGACATCGATCCCGTTCGGGAATCAGTACGTTTCAATCCACGCGCCCGTGCGGGGCGCGACTTCAACGCTGTGAATGAGGCCGCACCACGTCTGATGTTTCAATCCACGCGCCCGTGCGGGGCGCGACTTGTTCCCATTTTTCCACCCATTCATTCACTGCAGGTTTCAATCCACGCGCCCGTGCGGGGCGCGACGCTTGAGTTGTTTAATCTGACGCATACTGCCGCGGTTTCAATCCACGCGCCCGTGCGGGGCGCGACCTTCGAATCGTCCATTTAGTCCGAGTTCTGGATCAGTTTCAATCCACGCGCCCGTGCGGGGCGCGACGCTTGCTCTCGGTGCTGTTATTGCCCCACTCCTGTTTCAATCCACGCGCCCGTGCGGGGCGCGACCAGATTGCTATTAAATAGACAGATGGCTACCAACAAAGTTTCAATCCACGCGCCCGTGCGGGGCGCGACTCAGGTGGGCATACTTTAGTCTGGAATCAAATAGGTTTCAATCCACGCGCCCGTGCGGGGCGCGACGGACCCAATCAAGGGAAATTTATTGGATTTATAGTTTCAATCCACGCGCCCGTGCGGGGCGCGACTTCTGCGATTCGATCTGCAGTTGACATTGAGAATGTTTCAATCCACGCGCCCGTGCGGGGCGCGACGCACCGACACTGGGAACGGAGGCCGTATTAGGCGGTTTCAATCCACGCGCCCGTGCGGGGCGCGACTGTGTTTCTGTAAGTCATTGTATCGAACGAAAAAAACTTCGTCATCCCGCGAACGCCACAGCAGCGTCGCAGTTTTTTTACTCCCGGATAGTTTCGAACGGGAATGCTTCAGAAAATCAATAAGATATGGACGCGCGAACCGCACTCCTCAGCTCAGATCATTGTGGGTTCGCGCAGAGAATAGCTACATTACAAGAGGACCATTCAGGTCCAACAACGGCTTTGCACCGATGTGCTCAACTTTTGATGACCAATTGCGACCCAGATAATAGAATCGTAAACTATCGCATTCAGGATCAATAATTTCAGAGAGGCGCCGCTTAACCACCACCCATTGCGCCTGATCTACCTCTAACTCAAATACTGAATATTGTGCTCTCTGCCCAAAATCAAGGCATGCGCGAGCGAGCCGCCTCAGCCTTCTAGCGCCGCCGGGATCACTTACGCGAACGTCATAACTTACCAATACCATCATATCGCTATTTCATTCATTTCCAGAGAAATGGAGGATAACCGTCCAAGTCGCCCCTCAAGTGCCTGGCCAGTAGTTGCGCCTGCACAAAAGGAAACTGCCCAAGTGGTACTTTCTCATCTATAAATGCATGGTAAATATCTTCACGCTTTCTATCTTGATACGCAATTAATACCTTCTTTCTTGCGTCATCCCGCAGAATCACAGCACCATTATCCATGGTCCGAAAATCTCTTTCTATAATTTGCCGCCGGTTCAACAATGAAAGGACTAACCTGTCGGCAAATACAGGCCGAAACTCTTCCATCAAATCAAGTGCTAGGCTTGGCCGTCCGGGTCGATCTCTATGCAAAAAACCAACTGCAGGGTCAAGCCCAACAGTTTCCAAAGCCGAGCGGCAATCATGCGTCAGCAAAGTATAAATAAATGAAAGCAATGCATTTACCGGATCTAACGGAGGACGCCGACTACGGTTCGTAAACCGAAATGCTGAATTATCAACACGAATCAATAAATCAAAGACCGAAAAATAGAGCTGCGCAGCCTCCCCCTCCATACCTCGTAATATATCGATCTCATCAATTGAAAACAGCTGCTCTCCAATTCGCTTTAACCGCAACAGTGCATAGCGCAATCTATCGCTGCCGTCAGTTGAAAAACCAGCGCCATGATCTCGCATTGCCCTAGCCAGCACAGCCCGCTGATTAAATATCTTCCCTTTCAATACATTTCGGACAATTTCTAGATCTTCCTGAATCTTTTCACTCCGCCTATATTGCTCACGCCGCAACAACACATTTCCGGAGACTGGGCCTTCGACCCGAGCAA
This sequence comes from Pseudoduganella danionis, assembly GCF_009720775.1. Lineage (GTDB taxonomy): Bacteria > Pseudomonadota > Gammaproteobacteria > Burkholderiales > Burkholderiaceae_D > Rugamonas > Rugamonas danionis. The sequence continues at coordinate 189,138 of NZ_WNKW01000002.1, read as the reverse complement.
GAAATTTTCCATACGAAGAAAGAAAACTAATGCAAATTCCTTTCTCAGCACAAAATCCAAGCAATGGTGGCGATACTAAAACACGCCCAAAGCAAACCATACTTTCAAGCATATGAACGGGGATACGCGCTTTAGTCTCTCCCTCCACATCCATAACAATATTTTCACCATCCTTATGTAGCCACGCACCTTCCGTGGTCACGTACAAGGTGTTTAATTGTCGCCGCATGATTCTTCTTTCGTTTGCTCGGTCAACCAATCGGATACTGGTTTTCTACGGCCCAATAATCGAGGCTGACAGAGATCAAAAAGTGAACAGGAATCGCAACGCTTGGGAAGATATTGTGGAAGCGGAGTCTTACCTGACAGGAGAAGCTCACGAGTTGCAGAAATAATTTCGCAGGTTAGATTCCGTAATTCCTGATCAAATAAAACAGCAACTCGACGGCGCGTGAGTCCGTAAAAAAGCGCCCCCTCTGGAATGCTCACATCCAGCATTGCTTCAAGACACAGTGCTTGTGCACACAGTTGCACCTCATCTGCGCGGTGTGCTTTTTTTCGTCCTCGTTTATATTCAACAGGAAAAACATTGGGGCAGGATCCATCAGAAAATTCAACAACATCAGCCACCCCGCTTATTCCCAATGCAGGATTCACTATAGGCAAAGCACAGGCTGTTCTAACACCGCGTCGTCGCCCTGAATGAATTTTATCCACCCGATCATGCATCAGCAGTCCTTCGGCAGTCTGCTGATTTTCTGCCCATAATCGCTCGGTGTGAATGAGTGCACATTGACGAGGACAATACAGAAAATGCTGGAGTGCCGATAGCGGTATAAAATCCTGATCCATCGCCGCACTCCAGACTTAATTAAATCAGATCGGTAACATTTACACCGGCAGGCACTGCAGCAACATCAACAGTTACCTGGTAATCAGCAAAGCTGCGGGCCGGTGTGTTCGCTTCGCCTTTCACACGCTGCACCTTAACAGCATCGAACAGCACATGAGACGGAGCATTGCCCATCACATTTTCATGTTTAAAGACGATTAATTTTCGCGCTGACATTTCACCACGCGCTGCCGCGTGATCGTGCTCAAACATATTTATCAGGCTACGCCACAAGAGCTCAAGATCGGCATCTGAAAAACCAGTACGTTCTGCAAGCTTGGCCGAAATATAGCCATGTGCGCGATACAAGCCATAAGGAATAATATGCTTACGGCCCATAGTACGATTGGCACCACTCTGATCTTCGGCTTCCTTTTCAGTGGTAACGGCCATACGCGTAATCGAAATTTCCATAGGCACGACAGGATCAATTGACGTAGCAAATGCCATTTGGATAGGGCCGCGTACCTGTCCACAATTTACGCCCGTGCTCATTACTGCACCAAAAGTTCGTACATCGAAGAAATTCTGGCACATCCAGTCTGTCAATTCTTTCGCTTTTGCAGCGTCTTTGGGCAGCTTTTTATAGCCGTCCTTAGCATCTGCCGGAATCTCCAAAGCCTTCCATGCCAGCTCATGCTGATTATTAAGAATCGCTCTTTCTTGCATGTAGATCGCATAACCCTCGCCACCATCTTTTTCAAGCGTGACGTAATTACGGATCTTGCGCTTGAGACAGACGTCAGTGACAAGGCCCTGATTCGTTTCAGGATCAAGCCGTGGCATGTTGCCAGCGTCAGGATCCCCATTGGGATTACCATTCGTCACATCGAACAAATAGACAAACTCATACCGATTAGCGATAGCGCTCATTTTTCAATTCCCTTTTCAGTTTCAACATTACGATTAAAGCGAGAGTTAGTCTGCTGGTAGTAGCCAATAGCAAAGCGGCCCTGATCTTCTAGACGCAAACTCCGAGGAAAATCACTGCCCAACCCGCCAATGATCTCGCCAATTTCACGCTCCAGAACCACTGCAAGTCCGGGCTTTTCTTTACGAAGCTTACTCAAGTGATTCTGCGAACTACGGACTAGAACCGGGAAAATCGTCGCTGGAGTTGCTGATGCTGCACCAAAAAAACGATCACGTATCGTTGCATTCACATGTGTTCCGACGGCATGGCGTTGAGCATCCTCCAGCACGGCAAATAACCTCCCCAACCGATAACCGGGATTACAATTTTCTAGATCAAGACTCACACTAATCTCCTCGTTAATTCCATGAACACCTAGCCGCTTATCGCGGACCAAGATTGCTTTACACAATGCGATTCGTATGCCGGACACATCCCCGTCACTGCGCATACGCATAATGAGATTTGCCAGCAAACTACGTGGGTAGCGGCCACCTCCGAGCACCGCCCGCGCGATATCGCCAGCCAACTGGGGAGCAATATCTTCAGATCGAGTCTTCCCATCACGCACAGGAACGGTCGCGTGCAGCAAGCGCCAGATAGCAGGCGGAGTCCGCCAAGGTAGGGGGGAAATCTCAAGGTCTTTGAAGTGCTCTGCAATACGCCTTGCAAACAATTCCAGACTGCCGTATAACCAGAACCGGATCGACAAACGTGATGAGTTCGGCGCCAATCCAAGCACAAATAATTCGGTATCATCATCGAGGTCTAGCCCCAGCTCCTTGAGCGCTGTGCCTGCGCTTATCGCATCAAGTACCGTACGCAACTTTGCTGTTTCCTGCACATCGTCGCTCGGCGGATTCAGTAAATCCGCAAAAATCGATTCTGCCTGCGCGCATGCACTTGCACGCGCTGCCCTGGCCCAGAACACAACGGTGGTATCGCCTATCTGTATGCGCTGCCGATTATGTTCGTCGCGACGCAGCAAATAATTCAGTATGGTGGTATAAGAAAAAGCAACCGCTTCGGAAATCGGTGCATTGTCTCCCTGCTCCTTCCCGTATGACCTAAAGGATTCAAGATTGAATGACACGATCGAGGCACCAGCACTCTGTGCCCCATTCACGCCTTTAATCGATGGATGCAGACGTGCCAAGGGCATCGTTTCACCAGTCACCAGACATACCCCTTCCTGAACCTGCGCATCGGCGAGTAACTTTGCCCTTAACATTCGCGCTACAGAATTCTGATGGATGTAAATATGCTCACCATCCAATCGGAAAACGAAATTTGCATCCCGCATTTCGTCACTGAATAAAGGACTACAGAAATTCTCTGGAACCCAATTTTCCAAGAATTTTCGAAGTGCCAATAGCGCAGGTTCATCGACTCCCGCCAGTATCGCCAGATGCATAGCCTTGAAAGCTGCATGCTCCTGCGCTGTACGCACTTCCCCTTTTTCACTTACGCCTAGCACATAGCTCGACTTATCCCACAAAAAACAAGGGGATATATTCGAGGCCCGTTTGGGTGGTTGCGGCACTTCCATGACTTTAGGGTGAACCTTCTTACCTGAAGTGTCTTGAATGTTCTGCACATCAACCAGCATGCCGTCAGGGGACAAAATCAATGCATAGCTAATTTTCTCCTGACTGAAACCAAATAGTGGCACCTTGCCACTTTCAGCCATAGATTGGTAGTACCGATTAAGCTCTCCCAGAATCATGTTCGCACCTCACGCGGCATGAACTTAGGAACAGCGATCAATCCATCCGTCATCTGCGCACGGAAAAAATGTGGCGTCATGTCGTTGGCAAAATCAATGTCATGTAACATCCATCCGAGATCAATACTCTTACCGAGATGAACTGGATCGGCTTCGGGCAACTCTGCTTCGGCCTCGACTAATTGAAAATTAGCTGCGAATTCCCGCACTCCTAGACAGGGTGCATGAAAGCACTGTCCTTTCCTGGCACGACGGGTAAATATATCCAGATGTTTCCCAATTGAATCCGCCGCCTCGGCTTTATTCGTCATTTCGAAATGTGCCTCAATAACATAGGCAACATCACGCAATATGGTCGCCGCCCGTTGCTGTCGATCTTCATCCACGAAAGTCAGCAGAGTATCCGTACGTCCGGCTTTACTAGCCTTGGCGATACTCACTGACGAGAGTTTGCTCCCGACTTCATTGCGCCGTATGGTTTCAAACCGTATTGGCTTCAGCACTTTAATTCGGTCGATCTCCCAGCGAATTGCCGGTTTCCAATGTATCGCCTCGAGGATGCCGCGTGCTGCAGACGGCGTAATGACGTCATAAGAAACACGCTCCACTTTCATTTCGGGACGGGTGAAACAGGCACGCTCCCCCCACACCAACAATCGAACTCCAAAAGTCATGTATCCTCCATTAATTTTTTGCTCCGTGTACCAATAACCTTCGCCTGATTACCAGCACAATCTCTCGCTCTGAATAAAGCTGGGGTCCTCCCAGTGCAAGCCGTACTCTTGATGATAAAGGTCGCTATTCAACAACTGGACAAATTGCAAACCATAGCGCTCCTCGTTAATTGGCTGTATCGCCCCCGTAGAACGCAATGCAAGAAACGCCTGACGTGGAACTTGAACGGTGTAAGGCTGCAGCCGCCGCGCCTCGCGCGGCGTCCCGAAAGCTGACGCTAGATGCTCGATCACTGCACGGGCTTCTTCATCCGCTGGGATAATTACCGGCATCTGAATACTCTCGATCATGCGGAACTTTTGCGCCAATATCTCGAATGGAAAACCGTCGAGCCCACCAGCGTGGATTTGTTCCAGCAAGTTGTAGGCGTCTAGTTCACGTTCTCCCTTCTGCCAATAAAGCAGGCGGAAATAACTTTCAATCGCCGCTGGACTCAACGGATCGTGACTATGTTGCCGTAATACCTCCCGGGCAGCCTGTGCATATTGCTTCAGTTCAGCTGGCGGCACCCAGTCAGCATTCTCCGGATTAAAAATCTGAAGTTCGCTTTCTTCCAAGGGGCGGCGCCCCTCCCGATTACACCGTCCCGCCGCTTGAGCAATAGAGTCAAGACCAGCTTCCGCACGAAATACACAAGGGAAGTCAATGTCGACACCGGCCTCAATCAACGAAGTCGAAATTAGTCGGCAAGGCTCGCCGGCGCGAAGCAAGCTACGAATTTCTGCAAGTGCTGCACTACGATGTTTGGGGTACATCAGCGTAGAGAGATGGCGCGCACCCGGCAAAGGCGAAATCAGATCATATAAGGCACGGGCGTGACGTCGATTATTAACAATGCAAAGAGCCTGTGAGCTTTGCTGGATGCGCTGCGCTAATTGCAAATCACTCAAAATTCCGACGTGTCTGATCTGCACTCGCTTTAATGCATCGAATAACCGCTTGGGCTCCGGTGCCAATTCACGCACATTCGATAAGCCATCCGTCATGGCATCTTCTTTTAGTGCTGGCTGGGTTGCCGTACACAACACGACACTGGTCTGATAATTCAGCGCTAGCTCGTCTATTGCAGCAATGCAGGGCTTCAGCAATTTCAGAGGAAGCGTCTGCGCTTCGTCGAGAATGACGGCACTTCCCGCGATGTTATGCAGCTTGCGGCAAGCCGCTGGTCTAGCGGCAAATAAACTTTCGAAGAATTGCACGGCGGTCGTAACAATTATCGGCCTGTCCCAATTTTCCATTGCAAGCTGAAGCTTCTTTTTTGCTTCTGCATTTTGAGTAGGATCATCAATAAATGAACCATGGTGCTCCAACACAACGTCTGCATAATCTCCGAGTACTTGACGAAAAACCGCCGCTGTTTGCTCGACTATGCTAGTGAATGGGATGACATAGATAATGCGATCAAGACCATGTGCAATCGCATGATCCAGCGCGAAGGCGAGCGACGCTAACGTCTTGCCCCCGCCAGTTGGTACCGTCAACGAGAACAATCCGGGAATCAGCGACGCCTCAGCACGCACGTGCCGCAGAATCTCGCCGCGTAGGCGATTCACCGGAGTATCTTGTTTAAAGCCAGATAAATGGACATCAAGTCGATCTCGCAGCATTTTCAGGTCAGGCATTTCTGCTGCACGCCTTGGGGAGCGAGATTCGATACGATCATAGTAGGCTTCAGTGTCAAGATAGTCCGCATCAACCAGGCAGGAAAATATCATCCGGCACAAGAATGACAACTGAAACTGCCCGCGCCCCTTTTTTACCCGAAACTTCTGAGGATGGGATAATTTTCCTTCTGGCGGCAGATCAATCTCCTCGCGCCAGTCAGGCTGTAGTGCAGGTAGATCCGATCTCAATCGGTCTGCCAGTGCCGTACGCTCCCCCGAATCACGTCCGTTGGCTAGGCCAGCATGATGGCCTGCAATTCCGTACGCCAACAATTTACCGAACGCGCCATAACGCTCACAAGCTACTTTCGCCCCCCAGGTAGAATGGTCAACAGGGCCAGCGTCGCCGCATAGTCGACGCTGAAATTCTTCAGTGTACTTACCCAGATCATGCAGAACGCCAGCAACTCGCGCCAGCTCATCGGCGCTGAAGTGCCTGGCGAACTTTGCAGCAAGATCCCCCACTGATTGCAAGTGATCGCTCAGTATTTGCCAATCCGCTTTATCGGATTTTGCAGTGGAGTGGGCATAGTAAGTGGACATTTTTCAGGATAAATATTCTGCTTGCCTGAGCGCTATGGTTAATCGATGTTGCAGATGCTACAGAGCGCTAGGCTCATAGGATGAGCCTGTCCTAAATTGCTCCAAACCTTTTTTCAGTTGGCGTTGTACTTGTTCGCATAAATCCTGCGGGGCAATTACCTGCACTTCAGGTATGTGCCGCATTATGTCCATCACTAATTCGCGTGTATCGCTGTACGGAACCGTCAGGTGGTAATTTCCAGCTTCATCAAAATGACCTTTTTGTTCTGGGTGCCAGGTTTCTTTGCTGACCCAGCGCGCCCGTTCATTGAGAAACATCAATTGAGCCCAGCGCTGTTCTGGTCCCGAGAAAATCCCATAGCCACCATCGAGCGCTTTCTGGATATCTTTCTCAGGTACATCTAATGCGGTTTCAGGCAAAACGCGTACAGACTGTAAAGAATCCAGCGCAAATCGTCTTAGATCATTCCGCAGATGGCACCAAGCATCCAAGTACCAGTTTTCCTGATAATGATTCAACCGCTGCGGTGAAATTTCGCGGGATGTCGAGGCATTTTTTGAGCGGTTATAGTGCTCAATTCTCAGCCGTTGGCGCATTAAAACTGCAGCCGCAACTGGAGGAAAATGTTCAGGCTCATAATGGCGAGCATTCAGCTTCTGAATTCGAATGCGACGTGCCAGATTTTCGACTGAATACGAGCTATGGTCGAGAATGCTGCCTAGCCGATCAAGTAGAGGGGTAATGTGCGGCGTCAATAAGCCAGGTCCCAGACTGGTCAACAGCTGCTGCATCGTTAATAGCGCATGAACTTCCGCAGCGCTGAACCAAAGTCCCGGCAGTTCAAACTTGGTTTCACTACTTATTTTCTGCAGTCGATATGCGGACACCTCGCGGTCCCACACGATGGGCGCATTAAATCGATCGCGCAAATATTCTAGGTCGCGCTTAAAAGTCGCCTTAGAAACCTCTAACTCGTGCAGAAACACATCGAGGCTAACTGTCCCCCTGTCACGCAGGAGGCGCTCAATCTTATAGATCCGTTCCGTACGATTCATAGTTAAGTAAGAACTAAAATTAAAGCGAAAAATCAAATACTCGCCACTTGGAAGGTAATCCCCCCAAAGGATTGCATAATGATTATTGCAATAATATTACTTAACTTTTAGAAATTGTGGAAATTTAATTATCTATAACCAACAACAAAATGTAGATAAGTCGTAGCAAAGATTGGGAAATCCGTTGTTGAATTTACCATTAGCCTGCCAGATGCCGGTAACGCTCTGATTACAATTGATCTGCATCCGTAAAATCGAATCGACTTTCTTTGGCGGTCCAGATAACTATTACGACATAAATTAGACGGCCTAATGTGATTAGATCTGTTGCGACGTTAAGATAGGGAACAGAGCAAGCTCAACTTGTGTCAGCAATTGTGGCATTGACGCTTCTGCCTTTAACTGACGGGCTTGCGTCTGGCAGGCCTGCGCCACCTGCGGCGCCGTCAGCAGATGCTGTAGGCGCTGCTGCAAGCCGCGCGCCGACAGGCGCTTGGCCAGCAGCACGTCCGCCACGCCTAGCTGGCGCGCGCGCAGGCCGTTATCGAACTGGTCATAGGCAAACGGTACGATTAACTGCGGTGTGGCGCAACGCAAAGCTTCGGCTGTGGTGCCTATGCCGCCGTGATGGACGATCGCGGCCACCCGTGGCAGCAGCGCATGGAATGGCGCTTGCGCCAGCGCCATTACACCGGGCGGCAGCACGGCCGGCAACTGGGTCGCGTGCGACGTGACCAGCAGGCCGCGCCGTCCGAGACGCTGCAAGGCTTGCAACGCCGCAGCGAAATACTCGGCCGCATGCTGGTGCCCGGTACCGGGCGTGAACAGCACGGGCGCTGTGCCCGCCGCCAGAAACTGCTCGAGCTCGGGCGCCAGCGCTGTCGCCACCGTCGTTTCATCCTGCACGAAGCCGCTGCACAGCCAGCCCTGCGGCCAGTCCGGCTGAGGCGCGGCAAACCATTCGGGGAACAGCCCCAGCGAGACATCGGGCACCTCGAACATATGTTCGAAGAAGTGCGACACCGGTACCATACCATGCTGGTTGCGGCGCGCATTCAGGCCGGGCAGCATGAGCGGATCTATCATGTGCTGGTGGATCAAGCTCCACAAACCCTGACGCCAGCCCAGCGGCACCCAGCGCGGCACGGTTAGCGAACCGGCGCACAGCATGTCATGACTGCTGCACAGATTGGACGGTGCCAGATAGGCCCCGACTATGCGCAAGTCAGCCCGCACCGAGCGGGCCAGATCGGCCATCGGCAGCAGGATAGGATGACTGAGCACCACGCATTGCTGCTGGGCCGGTAGCTGACGTACCAGCTCGCGCAGCGCGTCCAGATACGGCACCAGCCCGTTCCACAGTACCCCCCAGCCGCGCCGTTCATCCCACAGGGCCGGATTAGCGAGCATGCTCTGGAACGCTGCCGGTGTGGAAAAACTCCGGCATGGCAGGCCTGCTTGGGCCACCAGTGCGGCATGGAAGGCCGGCGCCAGCATCAGCACCTGATGGCCACGCGCCTGCAGGCCGCGTGCCAGCGTGATGAAAGGATACATATCACCACCCGTGCCGCTGGCGGCAACGATGACCAGCGGTTTGGAGCTATCGAAGTTGGTGCTGCTGGACATGGCGATCGATCTATTAGAGAGACTGGAAAGAAGTAGGTCAGGCCGGCAGTTCCCAGCCGCGCGAACGTTCGACCGCGCGCTGCCACTGGCCCATCAATTCAAGCCGGCGCTGCTCCGGCATGGCCGGCTCGAAGCGCCGCTCGCAGCGCCACTGGGCACGGATTTCATCCTGGGTCTCCCAGTAGCCCACGGCCAGTCCGGCCAGATAGGCGGCGCCAAGTGCCGTGGTTTCCGTCACGGTAGGCCGGATCACGGGCACGCCGAGCAGGTCGGCCTGGAACTGCATCAGCATATTATTGCAGGCGGCACCACCATCGGCCCGCACTTCCGTCAGCGGTATCTGCCGGTGCGCGGCCGCCACATCTTTCTGCATGGCGGCCATCAGCTCGGCGCTCTGGTAGGCAATCGCTTCCAGCGCGGCGCGCGCGATATGGCCACGGTTGCTGCCGCGACTCAGGCCCACCAGCGTGCCGCGCGCATACGGGTCCCAGTGCGGCGCACCGAGGCCGACGAAGGCCGGCACCATGTACACGCCGCCGCTATCGGGCACGCTGGCCGCCAGTACCTCCACATCCGACGATTTACTGATGATGCCCAGCCCGTCACGCAGCCACTGCACGGTAGCGCCGCCCATGAACACGCTGCCTTCCAGCAGATAGTCGGTAGCGCCATCGACGCGCCAGCCCACGGTGGTCAGCAGGCGGTTGTGCGAGGCCACCGGATGGCGGCCCAGATGCATCAGCATGAAACAGCCCGTGCCATAAGTGTTTTTCACCATGCCGGGGGTCATGCAGGCCTGACCGAAGGTGGCGGCCTGCTGGTCGCCGGCGATGCCGGCCACGGGAATCTCGGCGCCGAACAGCGCGGCATGGGTGGTGCCCACTTCCTCGCTGGACGACACTACTTGCGGCAGCAATTCTTCGGGAATATCGAACAGGTGCAGCAGATCGCTGTCCCAGCGCATCAGGTGTATATTGAACAGCATGGTGCGCGAGGCATTGCTGACGTCCGTCACGTGCTGGCCGGTCAGCTTATAAGTGAGCCAGCTATCGATGGTGCCGAAGGCCAGCGCACCACGCCTGGCCCGCTCGCGTGCGCCGGGCACGTGGTCGAGCAGCCATTTGAGCTTGGTGGCGGAAAAATAGGCATCCAGTTCCAGCCCCGAGGCATCGGCGATCAGCTTGGCCTTGCCGGCCGCGCGCAGTTGCTGGCACAGATAAGCCGTACGGCGGTCCTGCCAGACGATGGCAGGGGCGATCGGCTCGCCGCTCTTGCGGTCCCACACCAGCGTGGTCTCGCGCTGGTTGGCAATGCCGATCGCAGCGATCTGCGCGCCGCTCACGCCATGCTCGTGCAGCACTTTGCGCGCTACCGTGAGCTGGCTATTCCAGATTTCGTTGGGGTCGTGTTCCACCCAGCCGGACTGGGGGAAATGCTGGGGAAATTCCTGCGCGGCGCTGGCGCAGATCTGACCGGCGCGATCGAACAGGATCGCGCGCGAGCTGGTCGTGCCCTGATCGAGGGCCAGTATGTAGTGTTTCATCGGCATCGTCCCCGTAGGCGTCGTGCTGCACGCCGTCGGCGCTCCAGCCGCGCACTGTAAATTAGTTGAAGCAAGCCGATAGGCCGGATTTTGTTACGGCACAGGCGAACCTGCGCTATGACAGCCATTCCTCTAGGCGCCGGATTACTCCGGCGCTCAAGCTTCCTACCCGCACGCTCCGCGAGCCACATCATCGCGTGCCTATTTGGAATTGCACCAGGTGGAGGTTACCGCGTTTCACCGTAACTTAATACGCTCGTCTCTGTGGCCCTATTCCTCGCCTTATACCCCTGTTCCGCACCAGTACAAGTACCGGTACGGCACAGCAGGCTTTCAACGGACGGCCGTTAACCGTCACCCCGCTCTATGGAGTCCGGACCTTCCTCCCGTCAGGCATTACGCGCTGACCAGCGGCTGTCTGGCTTGCTTCGGGCGCTATTGTACCAGTTGCCGCCTACCCCATGCCACCGGCAGCCCCGTCGTGCCAGAAATCTGAAATTTGGTGTCGCCATTAGAAAAGCCGTGCTTCGGGCTGCGCCGTAGAATGGCTGACATCCTGACACCCGTCTGGCCCACCCGAACCCAGACTTATAAGATCGCAAAGGCAAGCAATGACCCTCCCATCCCGTACCGGCGGCCAGATTCTGGTCGATGCCCTGAAGATCCACGGCGTAGACATGGCTTTCGGCGTACCCGGCGAAAGCTATCTGGACGTACTCGATGCCCTGCACGATTCCGGCATCCGCTTCATTATCAACCGGCAGGAAGGCGGCGCCGCCTTCATGGCCGACGCCTACGGCAAGATGACGGGCAAGCCCGGCATCTGCTTCGTCACGCGCGGCCCCGGCGCCACCAATGCCTCGATAGGCGTGCACACGGCGTTTCAGGATTCCAGCCCGATGATTCTGTTCATCGGCCAGGTAGGCAATGACTTCGTCGACCGCGAAGCCTTCCAGGAAATCGACTACCGTCGCATGTATGGCCAGATGGCCAAATGGGTAGCCCAGATCGACCGTGCCGATCGCGTACCGGAATACATCGCCCGCGCGTTCCAGATCGCCACCAGCGGCCGGCCCGGTCCGGTGGTACTGGCCCTGCCGGAAGACATGCTGACTTCCATGGCCAGTGTGGCCGACACGCGCGGCTACCAGCCGGTGCAAGCCGCGCCAGCGGCCAGCCAGATCGAACAGCTGCGCGGCCTGCTGGCCGGCGCCAAGAAGCCGCTGGTACTGCTCGGTGGCGGTGGCTGGACGCCGGCCGCCTGCGCCGACCTGCAGCGCTTCGCCGAAGCCAACCACCTGCCTGTCGCTTGCGCCTTCCGCTTCCAGGACCTGCTCGACAACGCCCACCCCAACTATGTCGGCGACGTAGGCATAGGCATCAACCCGAAACTGGCCGCGCGCGTGCGCGAAGCCGATGTGCTGATCGCGATTGGCCCGCGCCTCGGCGAAATGACCACAGGCGGCTACAGCCTGATCGAGGCACCCGTGCCGCGCCAGCAACTGGTGCATGTGCATGCTGACACAGAAGAACTGGGCAGCGTGTATCAGGCCCAGTTGATGATTAACAGCGGCATGCCGCAGATGGCCGCCATGCTGGCTGCCATGACGCCTGTCGACAGCAGCGCGTGGCGCGACAGCGTGGCTGCGGCCAAGGCCGATCTGGCCGCATGGCAGCAACAGCCGCCGATATTCCAGGATGGCAAAGCACCACTTGATCTATGGCAGCTGGTGCAGCAACTGGACCAGCTCACCCCGGCCGATACCATCATCACCAACGGTGCCGGCAACTACGCCACCTGGGCACACCGCTTCCACCGCTATGGCGGCATGCGCACCCAGCTCGCACCGACCAGCGGCGCCATGGGCTATAGCGTACCGGCCGGTGTGGCCGCCAAAATAATTGATCCAGATCGCACCGTGATTACGTTTGCCGGCGACGGCGAGTACATGATGAACGGTCAGGAACTGGCCACGGCCGTGCAATACCGTGCCGGCGTGGTCATCATCGTGTTCAACAATGGCATGTTCGGCACCATCCGCATGCATCAGGAGCTGCACTATCCGGGCCGCGTCTCGGGCACCCAGTTGCACAATCCCGACTTTGCCGCACTGGCTGCAGCCTATGGCGGCCATGGTGAAGTGGTGGAAACGACGGCCGCGTTTGCGCCCGCGCTGGAACGTTCGCTGGCGTTTGCGCGCAGCCAGAACCTGCCGGCCGTGATCGAATTGCGCTATGACGGCAACCTGATTACGCCGGGTGCCACGTTGGAGACCATCCGCAGCAACGCCCTGAAAGCCCAGGCCGCAAAATAAGCCGGTCTAGAGGCTGGCGGTAGTGCGGCCAGCCTCGATTTTCTGCAAGGGCTGCGGCGGCAAGGACGGCTGTGGCTCTGGCTGCGGCTGCGCCGGTTCCGCTTCGGCCGGCGGCGGATTTTTCGGCGCCGGACAGACGCGGCAAGTGCCGGCCGCACGGCCGAAATCCGTCACGCGCGCCAGCTTCATCGGCACTTTCGGGTCATTGCAGTAACTGCCGTCGAGCACCAGCGCCTTGCCATCATCACTGAGCGTGCCGCGTATGGTGCGCTCTTCCTCGTCGGGCGGCTGCACCGTGAAATAGAACTGGCGGCCACGCGGATCGATCACCACTTCGCTGGCCACCACGGGCCAGCTCAGGCCACCGGCCGTATATTCGTACAGCACCGTATCGACTTCGGCGAAGCGCTGCAGCGTAATGCGCTGGCCGCCGAATTCGCCGTTCTCGGGACTGATGCACAGATCGGAAAACACCAGCATGCCGTAACGTGGTAGCACCTGTGCAGCCGGCTTGCGCGCCAGCTTGGGCGCCGCCAGTACGGCAAACGACGCCAGTAGCAGAGAACTGGCGATGAGGGCGCGGCGCGACAGCAGCATGGTAGGGGCTTTCAACAAAAATGAAGGTGATCCGAAATCGGGCGCAGAAATGAACAACGGCTGCACGAGGCAGCCGTTGATGATTCTACCTGATCAGATCAGATTAGAACGAGTGACGTACGCCCACGTTGAAGGCTTTGTCACCGGTACCGGATTCAGCGTTGTTACCAACGGTGTAGCTGGCGCCGTTTTTGTTGTGGATCTTAGCGTACGAAACGTAGGTGCTGGTGCGTTTCGACAGAGCGTAGGAGTAACCCACTGCCCACTGGTCAGCGTCACGGTTCGCTACTTCTTTGTCGTTCTTACGGGTGTACGAAGCCATCAGGGTGCCTGCTGGGCCCACTGGTGCGGTCAGACCGATCAGAGCAACGGTGCTGTCTTTCGACGCCACTGGAGCAACGGTGTAGCCGAATGGGTTGCCGGTGTTACCCAGAGCCGAGCTGTTGGTGCCCTTGTCTTTGCTGAAAGCAGCGTAAGCTTTAACAACTGCGAAGTCGTAGTTAGCGGCGATCAGGGTGTTGTGGCCAACGTCGGTGCTCAGCTTCGATGCTGGCAGGTCGTTGTTACGGGCATTGTGAGCAACGCGCACGTTCAGAGGACCGTTAGCGTAACCAATGTAGGCACCGATTTGACGCTGAGCCGATGCATCGCCAGCTTGCTCGCCAACGCTGTACGACACTTCGCCTACGAAGCCTTCAACTACTGGCGACTGGTAAACGATGGCATTGCTGTTACGGGTGTTGTTGCCAGCCACGCCGAACAGGTTTTTAGCGGTACCAGCGTAGCCCATAGCGAATGGATCAGCTACGTCACGTACGGACTCGTAGTAAGGGGTGTACTGACGACCCAGGGTCAGGGTACCAGCGGTGGTCGATTTCAGACCAACGTAGGATTGACGGTTAGCGATCGAACCAGCAACGTCGGATTCGCCGGTGTCAGCTTTGATGCCCGATTCCAGCACGAAGACAGCGCTCAGACCACCGCCCAGATCTTCCGTACCTTTGAAGCCCAGACGGGAGGCTGCGCCTACGCCGCTGGAAACTTTGGTGGTGTTGGCTACGCCGCCGCGCTCGCTCACCAGACCGGCATCAACGATACCGTAGATGGTGACGTTCGATTGGGCGAAGGCTGCAGCGCTGGTTGCGCTCAGGACGGCCAAGGCGATAAGGGATTTTTTCATAACGTGTTTCCTTCAGTTGTGTTGCTGTAAATAGGTAAAGCTAGTATTACGGCATGTTCGGTGCTTATCGACGCCACATGAGGCGCCGTGTATTTGTGAGGGCAAACTCCCCAGCTGCCACTTTGCGTCGCGGGGTACGTGACGCGTTCACTTAAATGCGGCCGATACGGTCGCCGCTGGCTTTATCGCAGCGCGCTTGCGCGCCGGAGGCGGCACTATACTGATGCTTTGTTTGTCTATCAAGAGTCACACAGGCAAAATTGCCTTTTGTTACTCTTGGCAGAATTTCAAAACGCCAGCATTTTACCGCATCGCAATATTTCCTGCCGACAGAGCCAACTAGCCCGGTTTCTCCGCCCGATTTCTTCCTTGCAAACTGCCCTCGCCTCGCGGTTCGGACATCGTTGTCGGACCAAGTGAAAATAGCTACATTTGCTATTAACCATGACATTTTATACCGGAGTCTGCTGTCAACGACCTCAACTAATTGGTAATAAGCTTACAACTCCGCAGAAAATTCGGCGATTTCAACGGGGAAATATGAGGCAACACCAACTATATTCATGAAAAATCACAATATTGCTGAATGAAATTCAGTCCACTCTGCAAGCTGTTGCGCCGCATCAGCAATTTGTAAGTAATTGCTACTTGTCACATTGGCGCAACATAAACACTCAGAAATATTGCGCAAAATCGCGAAATGTGTAGATATAAGTCAGTTTCATTGAGAAAGTAAGAACTAAAAACAACAGTTATCAGTCATTTGATAAACTTTCCTGAGAAAAATATTTTGTCTATGACAAAATTTCTGCAACTGGCAGAATCAGATGATTCGTCAGGACTGTCTCAAGCATGTCGTGGACAAGCTGTTTTCTGTATGTGCGCACAGACAAGCGGTGAGCCGCGTGCCATACTTGCGTTCATAAATCGAATGTAGAATGCAGGTCGCGTTATCCGGCGTGACTCTGCGCGTTGTGCACCCGGACCCTGTGCCAACCCTTGCGGCCATCGAAAAAAGTGGCCGCTGTAGCCTGATGATTAATAGAGAAAATACACCACTTGCACTGAGCACAATTAGTGACGTGGAACGCGACACCGGCGTTGCCAAGGAGACTTTGCGTGTATGGGAACGCCGCTATGCCTTCCCTCAGCCATTGCGCGACCCTAATGGCGAACGCATCTACCCGCAAGACCAGGTGCAGAAGCTGCGTCTGGTGAAGCGGCTGATCGATCTCGGCTACCGCCCCAGCAAAATCATCCAGCACAGTGCTGACGAACTGCGCGCTCTCACGGGACAGGCTACCAGCGTCAAAACCACCAGTGTGGCGCCGCCCGAACTGCAGGGCTACATCGACCTGTGCAAGAGCCACCAGATGGAAGCACTGCGGCGCAAGCTGTCGCAGGCGCTGCTGATGATGGGGCTGAAAAGCTTTGTGATTGATCTGGTCGCCCCGCTCACCTCGCTGGTAGGCGAAGCCTGGGCCAGCGGCATGCTGGCCACCTTCGAAGAACATCTGTACACGGAATCGCTGACGGTAGTCATGCGCAGCGCCATCTTTGCCATGCCCCAGGCCAACGGCAACAGCCATGGTGCGCCGCGCATCATGCTGACCACGCTGCCGCAGGAACGCCACGGGCTGGGCCTGCTGATGGCCGAAGCCATGTGCGTGGCCGAAGGGGCCCACTGCATCTCGCTGGGTGTGCAGACCCCGCTGATCGACATCGTCGAAGCAGCACAGGCCCAGCGCGTCGACATCATTGCGCTGTCGTTCTCGGTCGCCATGAATGCGCGCCAGGCGCTCGACGGTCTGGCCGAACTGCATACCCGCCTGGGCGGCCATGCCGAACTGTGGGCTGGCGGCAGCAATGTCGCGCTGAAACGTCGCCGCCCGCCGTATGTACGCGTGTTTGCACTCAATGAACTACAGAGCGCCATTGCCGACTGGCGCCAGCGCCACCCGCGCTAAGCGAGCCGGTGGGCGAAATCGCTGTAGGGCTCTGGTAGAATAGGCGTTTCCTAGTGGCTGGCCCAGCCAGCCTCCGCTTGAAGCGCCCGTAACCACCTGCCCATGTTTAGTTTCTTCAAGAAAAAACCCGTCACGCCACCCGAGGCGATTACTCCTGCTGCTGCAGCGACCGCTGTACCTGCTCCCGCACCGGCGGGCGCAGCTACCCCATCCGTTTCCGACCCGGCCGCCGCTGCACCGCTGCTGGTAGAAGAGCCCGCACCGCGCCAGTCGTGGATGGCGCGCCTGAAAGCGGGCCTGTCCAAAACGTCCTCGAATCTGTCCATCCTGTTTGTCGGCGCCAAGATCGATGACGATCTGTACGATGAACTCGAAGCGGCGCTGCTGATGTCCGATGCCGGCGTGGAAGCGACCACCTATCTGCTCGACGCACTCAAGCAGAAGGTCAAGCAGGACAAGCTGCTCGATGCCGCGGCCGTGAAAGCGGCGCTGAAACAGTTGCTGGTGGAACTGCTGCTGCCGCTGCAACGTCCATTCGAACTGGGCCGCCACCAGCCCATGGTGATGATGATCGCGGGCGTGAATGGCGCCGGCAAGACCACCACCATCGGCAAGCTGGCCAAGCATATGCAGACCCACCACCAGTCGGTGCTGCTGGCTGCCGGCGACACTTTCCGCGCGGCTGCGCGCGAACAGTTGATGGTCTGGGGCCAGCGCAATAACATTACGGTCATTTCGCAAGCTTCCGGCGATCCGGCTGCCGTGGCCTTCGATGCCGTGCAGTCGGGCAAAGCCCGTGGCCACGATGTGGTGATGGTGGATACGGCCGGCCGCCTGCCGACCCAGTTGCACCTGATGGAAGAACTGAAGAAAGTCCAGCGCGTGCTGGGCAAGGGCATGGAAGGCGCGCCCCATGAAACTCTGCTGGTGATCGATGGCAATACGGGGCAGAATGCGCTGGCGCAGGTAAAAGCTTTCGACGATGCGCTGCATCTGACCGGGCTGATCATTACCAAGCTCGATGGCACGGCCAAAGGCGGCGTGCTGGCCGCCATCGCGCGCGTGCGTCCTGTACCGGTCTACTTCATCGGCATAGGCGAGAAGATAGAGGATCTGCAGCCCTTCGTGGCGGCCGAATTTGTCGATGCTTTACTGGGTGAATGACCGGATAACCGTTCCATGATCGAATTCCGCAACGTTTCCAAACAATATTCCACTGATACTTACGCGCTGCACGACGTGTCTTTCACGGTGGCCAAGGGCGAGCTGGTGTTTCTGGCCGGCCCTTCCGGCGCCGGCAAATCCACGCTGCTCAAAATGATCGCCGCCATCGAGCGCCCCAGCAGCGGTCAGGTGCTGATCAACGGCACCGATATTTCGCGCATCCGCCCGGCCGCGATTCCTTCGCTGCGGCGCAATCTGGGCCTGATTTTCCAGCAGCAGCGCCTGCTGACGGACCGCAGCATCCTGGCCAATGTGATGCTGCCCCTGCTAGTGGCCGGCGCCTCGCACAAGGAAGCGGAAACCCGCGCCCGCGCCGCACTGGAAAAAGTCGGGCTGGACGAACGCGCCGATGCCCAGCCGCTGTCGCTGTCGGGCGGCGAGCAGCAGCGCGTTTCGATCGCGCGCGCGATCGTCAACCGTCCCCAGCTAATACTGGCCGACGAACCCACGGCCAATCTGGACCGCGCCAGCGCCAACCGCGTGCTCGACGCGCTGAAAGCATTTAATTCCGTGGGCGTGACCTGCATTATTTCCAGTCACGATGAGCAGATGCTCGATGCAGCCGCCCGCGTCATCCACCTCAACCACGGCCAACTGGAGGGCGCAGCATGACCAACTGGTTACGCCAACACCGTTATGCGTTGGGCGCGGCACTGGTGCACCTGCGCCGTTCGCCCGGCGGTTTCCTGTTCAACATCCTCGTCGTCGCGATCGCGCTGGCGCTGCCGTTTGCCGGCGTCACCCTGCTCGACAATGTGCGCCCCATGTCGGAACAGCTATCGGTCGATCCCGAAGTCAGCGTATTCCTGCGTCAGGATACCCCGCGCGAACAGGCTCAGGCACTGGCTTCTGCGCTGCGGCAGGCCGTCAAGGACAAGCAGGCCAAGATCATCTTCACTCCGCGCGAAAAGGCGCTCGAGCAACTACGCGACAAAAACGGTCTGGCCGATGTGCTGACCACGCTCGGCGAAAACCCGCTGCCTGATAGCTATGTCATCAAGATCGATGCGTTCCGCAATGCACAGGCCGGCGGCGATGTGGACCAGTTGGCCGAACAGCTCCGCAACCTGCCCGCAGTGGAATCCGTGCAGGTCGATTCAGCCTGGGTCAAGCGGCTGGCCGCGCTGATCAATGTGCTGCGGCTGGCCCTGCTGATCCTGGCCGCCACGCTGGGCACGGTCGTGGTAGCCGTGATTTTCAATACCATACGCCTGCAGGTGCTGACCCAGCGCGAGGAAATCCTCGTCTGCAAGCTGATCGGCGCTACCGATAACTTCATCCACCGCCCCTTCTTCTACACGGGCGCCCTGCTTGGCCTGTGCGCCGGCGGCGTAGCGCTGGGCGCCGTGGCCCTGGCACTGCACCCGCTGAATCAGGCCATCGCCGAATTTGCCCGCCTGTATGCGTCGGAATTCCAGCTTACCCCGCTGCCGCCGCTGGCCATGGCCGGCTTGCTGGCGCTGTCCGCCGGCCTGGGCCTGCTGGGCGCCATGCTGTCCGTACAGCGCCACCTGTCGCGCATGAACTAGGCGCTGCTTGCGCTCGCGTCCGTGCGGCCCCGCACGGACGCTCTCCCCTTCCGCTCCTACCCTGTGCCGTATTAAGTCCGCCCTAAGATCCGGCGCGCATTCTCTTCCTTGCACCAGCGACTGTTCTTGATTTTTACTATAGCTTTTTTGCTATCAATGCGATAAATTGGCAGTGATTGGCACTCAACGGCAGAGAGTGCTAATATATATCGACTGTAGGGCAAAATGAGTTCTCTACAGCAACCAAGCAATACGAATACATAGCTAAGACGCACTCACCACTAAGGAATGAATATGACTACGATGTCCGCACCGACTGCTCTGGTACCGGTCACCAATCGCGCCTTGGGACTGGGATTCACTGGTAATCTAGGCAATATCGATGCCTACATTTCGGCCGTCAACCGTCTGCCGATGCTGAGCCATGACGAGGAAACCTCGCTCGCCAAGCGTCTGAAAGAACACAATGATCTGGCCGCCGCACAGGAGCTGGTGCTGTCGCACCTGCGTCTGGTGGTGTCCATCGCGCGTGGCTATCTGGGCTACGGCCTGCCGCACGCTGACCTGATTCAGGAAGGCAACATCGGTCTGATGAAGGCCGTCAAGCGCTTCGATCCCGATCAGGGCGTGCGTCTGGTGTCGTATGCGATGCACTGGATTAAAGCCGAGATGCATGAGTACATCCTGAAGAACTGGCGTCTGGTCAAAGTGGCCACCACCAAGGCCCAGCGCAAGCTGTTCTTCAATCTGCGCAGCCACAAAACGGGGCTCGATGCCATGAGCCCGGCCCAGATCGACCAACTGGCACAGACGCTGGATGTGAAGCGCGAAGAAGTGATCGAGATGGAAACCCGTCTGAGCGGCCGCGATATCGCGCTGGAATCGCCGAGCGACGACGAAGACGACAAGTTCGCACCGATCGCCTACCTGTCCTCGGAAGCCAGCGAACCGACCCGCGTGCTGGAAGCGGAACAGGTCACCCGTTTGCATTCCGAAGGTCTGGAACAGGCGCTGGCCAAACTTGATGCGCGCTCGCGCCGCATCGTCGAAGCGCGCTGGCTGGCCAACGATGATGGCAGTGGCGCCACGCTGCATGCGCTGGCCGACGAGTTCGGCGTGTCCGCCGAGCGGATCCGCCAGATCGAAGTAGCGGCGCTGAAGAAAATGAAAGGTGCACTGGCCGATTACGTGTAAGCCAGTTCCGCAGCACCGAACAGCCGCCGGTTCCCCCGCGCGGCTGTTTTTTTTTCGTGGCACGCTGCGCTCAGGCGTAGCGTGCGCCCCATCTATGGTGTTTTTGTTAAGCTGATCATGTGTCGCGCCGCATGATGGCTTGCGTTCGAGGTTTTGAGGTATTCCCATGAAATCCAGCATACTCCGGCAGCTCGTGATCCTGCCCGTGCTGACGGCCTGCATGGCCCTGCTGTACGCGTGTAGCGGCCAGCTCGGGCGTGCCGCTGGCACACCCGCGCTGCCCATTACGCGCGAGGTGGTGCTCACCCAGGGCGGCAGCATCGTGCTGGGCAGCATCGCCAGCCCCAACGCTGCCAGCGAAGGCGCGCCAGTCGCCCAGCTAAAACTGGAACGCGTCAACGATAGCCGCTGTCGCACAGGCATGGTGTGCGTCTGGGCCGGCTACATCAGCTACAGCTTTATCCTGACAGGAACGGACGGCAGCACGAGCCAGTTTGTGCTGTCTGACAACATGCCGAATGCCCGCCCGAGCATCACGGAACAGGGCTGGACCATCACGCTGACAGGGCTGGAGCCGCAAGCGGCCCCGGCAAAAGATGAAATCACGCCGAATTATCGGGTAAGCTTAAGGGTGAGCAACGCACCTTCATCCTAACCCGAGTAAGCGCCCATGACCCAGCTCCGCCAGTCCACCCTGTCCTTCGTCGTTTCCACCACTGTTCTAACCACCCTGACCATCAGCTTTAGCGCGCCCGCTGCGGCATGGGCCAAAAGCCCCGTCGCTACCGGCACGGGCGGCGCCGTGGCCACCATCAGCGAGCCGGCGTCGCAAGCGGCGATTACCATTCTCAACAAGGGTGGCAATGCGATCGATGCAGCCGTGGCAGCGGCCGCCACGCTCGGCGTGACCGACCCGTTCAGCTGCGGCATAGGCGGCGGTGGCCTGATGGTGATCTATCTGGCCAAAGATAAGCGCGTGATCACCATCGACCACCGCGAAACGGCACCGGCCAGCTTTACGCCTAGCGTGTTCCAGCAGGATGGCAAGGAACTCGATTACGACACGGCGATTGCGAGCGGCATGGCAGTCGGCGTGCCGGGCACGGTGCGCGGCTGGCATGAAGCGCTGCAGCGCTATGGCAGCATGTCGTTCGCACAGGTGCTGGCACCGGCCATCGGCGTGGCCAGCAAGGGTTTTACCGTGAATGCCAACTTCAGCCACCTGATCGACGAGAACCTCAACAAGTTCAAGCTATTCCCCGCCACGGCCGCGCTGTACATGAAAGACGGCAAGGCGCTGCCGGCCGGCACGTTGCTGCGCAACCCCGATCTGGCCAAGGCCTACCGCGAACTGGCCAGCGGCGGCATCCGCACTTTCTATGAAGGCAAACTGGGCCGCGCCGTGGTGGCCGCCGTCAACCAGCCGCCCGTGGCGCCCGGCGTGCAAGTACGTGCCGGCAAAATGAGCATGGCCGATCTGGCCAATTACGAAGTGCGCATCCGCCAGCCCATCCACAGCACCTACCGTGGCTACGATGTGTACGGCATGGCCCTGCCCAGCAGCGGCGGCATCGCCATCGCCGAGGCGCTGAATATTCTGGAAGGCTATGACCTGAAAGCCCTGCCGCGTGCCCAGGCCGAGCATCTGTATCTGGAAGCGAGCCGGCTGGCCTTCGCCGACCGCAATGCCTATCTGGCCGATCCCGAGTTTATCGATGCGCCCGTGGCCGGCCTGCTGAGCAAGGAATACGCAGCGCGCCGGCGCGAGCTGATCAACCCGCAGCAAGCCAGCCCGCATGCTGACGCGGGTGATCCGTATCCGTTCCAGAACGATGTCAGCGTGCCGCTGCGCCCGCGCAGCAACAAACTGCTGGCCGAAGGTGCCCACACCACCCACCTGACGGTCTCGGACAAGGAAGGCAATATCGTTTCCTACACCTACACCATCGAATCGTGGGGCGGTAGCGGCATCGTGGTGCCCGGCTATGGCTTCCTGCTCAATAACGAAATGACGGATTTCGATTTTTCCGGTCCCGCACCGAACGTGCCGGAAGCCGGCAAACGGCCCCGTTCCAGCATGTCGCCCACCATCGCCTTCCGCAATGGCAAACCGGCCTTCACCATCGGCAGCCCCGGTGGCGCCACCATCATCACCACGGTGCTGCAAACCATGGTCAACTACCTCGATCTGGGCATGAGCATGGCCGATGCGCTGAATGCGCCGCGCCTGTCCGAGCGTAACGGCATGGCCACCGATGTAGAGCCGGGCTTTGCCGGTACGGCGCAAGCGCAGGCGCTGGAAAAACTGGGCCAGCGCTGGGGCCAGCCGGAAGAAATCGGCGCGGCCAACGCGCTGGTGTTCAATCCGGATGGCACGGTGACAGCCGTGAGCGAAGGCAAGCGCCACGGTGTCGGCAGCGCCATGGTGCAAAAGGGCGCGCACTAAGCCGCGTTTAAGATAAAGCTAACACACTGACAACTCCACCACACGGGAGTTGTCATGAAAAACTGGATGCGCGCCAACAAAGGCTTTGTACTGTTTCTGATGCTGTTCGGGATCTTCCGCACCGCCGTAGCCGACTGGAACCCGATTCCGTCCGCCTCCATGCACCCCAATCTGCTCGAAGGCGATGTGGTGTTCGTCAACCGTCTGGCCTACAACGTCAAACTGCCGCTGACCGACATCGTGCTGGGCCACACGGGTGAACCGCAGCGCGGCGACATCGTCACGTTTTCGTCGCCAGCCGATGGCACCCGGTTGATCAAACGCGTGATCGCCCTGCCCGGCGACCGGGTGGAAATGCGTAACGAACAGCTGATCATCAACGGTCAGGCGGCCAACTACGGTGGCGTGGTACAGGCCGCCGAGCACATTCAAGGTCTCGGTGCACTGAAGGCCTTGCAGGTGGCAGAGAAAATCGATGGCAGCCGCCCGCACACCATCCAGATCCTGCCGCAGCTTCGGGCCCAGCGCGATATGGCGGCGCTGGTAGTGCCGCCTGGCCAGTATCTGATGCTGGGCGATAACCGCGACAACAGCGCCGACTCGCGCTACATCGGCATGGTGCCGCGTGCGCTGCTGATCGGCCGCGCCGAGCGGGTGCTGGCTTCGGCTGACATTCAGGGCAACTGGCTGCCGCGCACGGAGCGCTTCGGCATGAGCTTGTACGCCAGCCATTAAGGCTGAAACCCGCCACTCGCCGCCGTCATCCGGCAATGCTATGATCCGTAGCATCTTCTTAACATTGCCGAATACGCCAAC
This sequence comes from Pseudoduganella danionis, assembly GCF_009720775.1. Lineage (GTDB taxonomy): Bacteria > Pseudomonadota > Gammaproteobacteria > Burkholderiales > Burkholderiaceae_D > Rugamonas > Rugamonas danionis. The sequence continues at coordinate 165,172 of NZ_WNKW01000002.1, read as the reverse complement.
AGCGTGCGGCGCGCGAGACAGCATGATTGCATTCGAAGCACTGGCCAAAAACTACGGCGAGTTCCACGCCGTCCATCCCCTCTCGCTGCACGTACGCCGCGGCGAAGTGTTCGGTTTCCTCGGTCCCAACGGGGCCGGCAAGACCACCACCATCCGCATGATGATGGGCATACTGGTGCCCAGCAGCGGACGGGTACTGATAGACCAGCTCGATTGCCATGCCGATGCCACCGAAGTCAAACGGCGGGTCGGCTATCTGCCCGATACGCCGGTGTTTTACGACTATCTGCGCGGGCGCGAAATCCTCCAGTTCGTCGCCGAAATGCACGGTTACGGCCGCGCCGAAGCACGCACACGCAGCGCCCGTCTGCTTGAAGAATTCGGCCTGCAGGAAGCGGCCGAAGACTATGCCGTCAACTACTCGCTGGGCATGAAAAAACGGCTAGGACTGGCCTGCGCCCTGATCCACGATCCGGCCGTGCTGATACTCGACGAACCCATCAACGGCCTTGATCCGCGCGCCTCGCGCGATGTGCAGGAACGCTTGCTGGCCGCCGCAGCGCGGGGCGTGACCATCTTCGTTTCCACCCATTTGCTGGATATGGCGGAAAAGCTGTGCGACCGCGTCGGCATCATCCACCACGGCCAGCTGGTGGCCACCGGCACGCTCGACGAAGTGCGTGCCCAGGCTTCCGCCAGCGGCTCGCTGGAAGAAGTCTTCCTGAAGATCACCGACGCTGACAGCGCCCACGCCGCATGATGCCGCGCCTGTCCGCGCTGCAGACCATCTGGCTAATGACCAGAATGCGCTGCCTGCGCCAGCGCAACCTGTTGCTGCATGCACTGCTGCGCGGCTTGGGCCGCAAGGCCGCGCGCGATGGCAATGGCGGCAAGCGCAGCACCAGCTGGATACTGGGCGGGCTGGTGGCCGTGACCATGGCCATTTCGCTGCTGAGCATCTCCAGCAACATCGTGCTCAATCTACAGTGCCATGTGGTCAGCAGCAGCGCCTGCCATCACAGCTCGCCCGACATCGGCGGCGCGGCGCGCAACCGCATCGCTGCGGCCGAACTGGAACAAGCTGCCAGCTTCGCCGCGCCGCTGCAGCACGCACTCGCACTGGAGCTGGGCGCACTATTTCTGGTCAGCGTGCTGCTGTCACTGGGCAGCAAGGAGCTGGCCCAGCCGGACTGGGATCTGGAATGGCTGGTCACCCTGCCCGTCAGCCGCTCCAGCCTGCTGTGGGGCCGCGTGGTCGAACGCAGCGCTGCCAACCTGATCGGCATCTTCCTGTTCGGCGCCGCCTACGGCATGATCGCCTGGTATGGCGGCAAAGGCTGGGCCAGCGTGCCACTGGCCCTGCTGGCTGCAATCGCCCTGCTGCCGCTATCGGCCATCGTGCAGACGCTGGCCGACACGGGCTTGCGCATGGCCTTGCCCGCTTCGCAGCTGCGCAATCTGCAGGCACTAATCTCCCTGCTGGGCTTGCCGCTGATGTATTTGGTCATCGCCACCAGCATGCCGGAAGCGAGCAGCTTCATCATGGACTGGGCGCGTGCCAGTCCGGCGTGGCTGATGTGGACGCCGCCCGGCCTGCTGCTGCAAGCCATGCAGGCGCCCGGCGGCGCCGCCCTGATCACCAGCCTCTGCCTGTTCGCCTTGCAAAGCATAGTCCTGCTGTGGGGCGGTGTGATCCTGCTGTCCTACCAGCTGCGCCACGGCGTGGTGCGCTCCGGTGCGCGCGACAGTGCGCGCCGCATTGCCGTGGGCGCAGCGCAAACACCCATCCACTCCATGGCACAGGCAGAGCCGCACAGCGGTAGCCAGCCTGCTGGCTGGCTCGAGCGGCGGCTCTCGCCGATACAGCGGCGCGAACTGCGTCTGCTCAGCCGTGACCGCAACTTCCTCGTGCAGACCCTGGTGCTGCCGCTGGTGATCGTGTTCAGCCAGCTGATCTTCAACGGCAAGCTCGATAGTCTGGCCGAACTGGGCCAGCACCATGCCGCCACGGCCGCTATCGCCTTCAGTATAGGCGCTTATGTGCTGATGCTGTCAGCCTTCCAGACCCTCAACAATGAAGGGCAGGTATTGTGGCTGCTGTACACCATGCCGCAATCGCTCAACGATATCCTCAAGCAGAAGGCCCGCCTGTGGGCCTTGCTGGGCCCGCTGTATCCGCTGGCCGTGTTTGCCATCGGTGCCTACTACAGCACGGCATACGCATGGTCCATGCTGATACCGCTGCTGACGGCGCTGGTGGGCATCCCCATCTACTCCATACTGGCCGTGGCGCTGGGCGTGTTTGCCTGTAATCCCCATGCGGTGGATACCCGCCACAAGGTCAAGCCTACCTTTGTCTATCTCTACATGCTGCTGGCCAGCTTCTACATCTGGTCCATTACGGCCAGCTTCTGGTGGCAGAAGCTGATCGTCACGGTGCTGATTACCTCGATGGCGCTGGCGCTGTGGCAGAAGGCGCGCGACGCCATGCCCTATCTGCTCGATCCGGCTGCCGCCCCGCCGGCACGGGTGGCGCTGGCCGATGGCCTGATAGGCGCTACCGCCTTCTTCATCCTGCAAGGCGTGGCCGTGCTCATCATCGCCGACGACCCGAGCACAGTCGATATGCGTGCCACCACACTGGGTTTCATCAGCGCCGGCATCCTCGTCTATGTGCTGATGCGGCTGTACTACTGGCGCGCCCGGACGGCCGGCGTACCAGCCATATTGCGCGGTACTCAACTAGTCACGACGCTCAAAGCCGTGCTACCGGCTGCCGCGCTGGCCATCGCTGCCGGCCTGCTGGCCCAGAGCGTAATCCGCCATAGCGAATACGCGCCCATGCTGCATCTGAATGTCGATGGCAGCCCTACGCTGCAATACTGGCTGCTAGGGCTGACGGTACTGGCCGCACCACTGTGCGAGGAATTCATTTTCCGTGGCCTGATCTTCGGCGGTCTGCGCCGCACGCTGACGCCATTGTTATCGGCACTGGTCAGCGCGGCCATCTTCGCCGTGGTGCACCCGCCCCTGTCCATGCTGCCTGTCTTCATGCTGGGCCTGTGCACGGCATGGGCCTACCAGCGCAGCCAGACTTTGCTGGCCCCCATGCTGGTGCATGCGCTGTATAACGCCGCTGTCGTAACCGCCCTGCTACTGGGCTAAGCCCCACCCAAAAAAAACGCCGCTGTGCTCAGGCGCAGCGGCGTTCCAGTAAAACCAGTGCAAGGGGAGTCAAGTCACGGGAGCTGGATTAAACAGTACCAGGGAATTATGCAGCTTCCACTTCTCGGCCCAGGTCTGGCGACCGCTGGCCACTTCCAGCAGCAGGTGGAACAGTTCCCAGCCCACGTCGGCAATGCTGGCTTCACCGCTGGCGATACGGCCAGCGTTGATATCCATCAGATCATGCCAGCGTGCGGCCAGTTCGTTACGCGTGGCTACTTTAATCACCGGCACTTCAGCCAGGCCGTAAGGCGTACCGCGTCCCGTGGTAAACACATGCAGATTCATGCCGGCCGCCAGTTGCAGCGTGCCGCAGATGAAATCGCTGGCCGGCGTCGCCGCGTAGATCAGACCTTTCTGGCTCAGCTTTTCGCCCGGCGCCAGCACGCCCGCAATCGGGCTGCTGCCCGACTTGACGATGGAACCCATGGCTTTTTCCACGATGTTCGACAGGCCGCCCTTCTTGTTGCCGGGCGTGGTGTTGGCGCTGCGATCGACGCCGCCGCGCTTCAGATAATTGTCGTACCACTCCATTTCGCGGATCATGGCCTGCGCCACTTCCGGCGTGGCTGCGCGCGCCGTCAGTTGATCGATACCGTCACGCACCTCCGTCACTTCCGAGAACATCACCGTAGCACCGGCGCGCACCAGCAGATCCGTCGCAAAACCTACTGCGGGATTGGCCGTCACACCGGAGAAGGCATCGCTGCCGCCGCACTGCACACCCACCACCAGTTCGGAGGCTGGCACGGTCTCGCGCCGGCGTGCATTCAGCACGGCCAGATTGGTTTCGGCCTGCCGCATGATGGATGCTATCATCGACATGAAGCCCACATGCTGGGCATCCTGCAGGCACACGAGCGCCGGATCGGCACCGCCGCCATTCTGGATAGGGATGGCGCCTTTAGGGAACAAACGCGCAGGCTGCAACTTCTCGCACCCGAGGCTGACCACCATGGCCTGACCACCAAAGTTGGGATTAAGCGTAATGTTGCGCAGCGTCTGGATAGGCACCATGGCGCCCGGCGCATCGATCGCCACGCCGCAGCCATAGGTGTGCTCGAGTCCCACCACATCGTCCACGTGAGGATACTTGGGCAGCAATTCGTTTTTGATGCGCTGCACGGCAAAGTCCACCACGCCGGAGACGCATTGCACGGTGGTGGTAATCGCCAGAATATTGCGCGTGCCCACGCTGCCATCAGGATTGCGATAGCCCTCGAAGGTATAGCCTTCCAGCGGCGCCGCCGCGGCAGCCAGATTGGTCGATATGGGCAGGTTGACCAGTTCGCGCGCATCCGGCATTTCCACCTGCGCTTCTGCCACCCAGCTACCGGCCGGCAGATCGCAGGCAGCATAGCCGATGATGACGTTGTAGCGCCGCACAGCTTCGCCCTTGGCCAGCGCGCGCAGCGCCACCTTGTGCCCTTGCGGCACGGCCTCGCGCAGCGTCAGGCCGCTCTCGAATACGGCGCCGGCCGGCAGGCCGCCATCGTTGACGACGATCGCAACGTTATCGTTTTCATGCATGAGGATGTAGCGCGGTGTAGCGGCGCTGGCGGGTGTGCTCATCTGGCGTCCTTTGCTGTGTTCGGCGTCTCGAATATCGTTGTTTTTTTCTGTTGCAGGTGTGGTAAAAAGTGGTCAGGCCACTTTGCGGGGAGCGCCCCGGCGCTACTTTGTGGTCTACGCACCACAGTGTAAAATCGCTTATTTTTCAAGGCTTTACCCTTGTAAATCACGATAATTCAGCGCTACAACACGATTCGAGTATGACAGCTAAAAATTATTTTGGCTAGTCCACATTGCTTCTTTGGTCTGACCACCTTAGAATTGTCCTAACCACAAAGCACTTAGATGCTTACCAAGAGAATAACGAGACCATGCAGAAAAAACCGTCTTCCGTTGCCGATAGCTCCGCCCACGAACCGCGCCTGTATCGTGTGGTGGCCAATCGCATACAGGACCTGATCCGCGATGAACATATCGCCGGTGGCGAACGCCTGCCGTCGGAGCGTGACCTGTCCACCAAGCTCAATGTCAGCCGCGCCTCGCTGCGCGAAGCGCTGATTGCACTGGAACTCAGTGGCGTGATCGAGGTGCGTGGCGGCTCCGGCGTGTATGTGTGCGAAGAGGCGCAGCCGAGTGCAGCCGAACTGGCCGAAGCCGGACCGGGTCCGTTCGAAGTGCTGTCGGCACGCCGCCTGATCGAATCGGAAATCGCTGCTATTGCAGCACGCGTGGCGACCGATGGTGCCATCGACGCCATCCTGCAGGCGGTCGAGGAAATGGAAAAGAACCACGACAACTACGCCAGCAACGAACAGGCCGACCGCAACTTCCACCTGTCGATTGCGCGCGCCACCGGCAATAGCGCGCTGGTTGGCTCGCTCAACTACCTGTGGGATCAGCGTGGCCGTCTGTGGCACAAACTGAAAGAACACTTCCAGACCGAAGAACTGCGTCAGGAAACCCTGAAGGATCACCGCCGTATTCTGGAGGCGATTGCCGCCCACGATCCGGCTGCAGCACGTAAGGCCATGCGCTCCCACCTCGAGCGCGTGACCCGTACCTTCTCGCGCGGTTAAAAGCCGACGCGTTGCAGTGGCAGATAAGCAGCACATAAGCAGCAAATAAGCAGCAGGAAGTACCGCAGGACCAGCCTAGCTGCTGGTCCGCGCATAAAAAAGTAATCAAGTTATCGACCGGCTTGCGACCTCGGCGCGCGTTTAACGCAGCGACCCTCGTCTCAACGGCACGGAGTACGCGAGGTGCTCCACACACGCTTGCGCTTTTCAGCGCGCGTATAACTTTATTCAAAAACCAAGGAGACTCGTATGAAACAGCCCGCACAGCAACGCTCTGCACAACCTCGCTTGCTGCTGTCGGCCATCACGGTGGCCGTACTGACCCTGGCCAATCAGGCCGCTGCACAACAGAATGGCGAAGGCGCCATCACCCGCGTGGAAGTGACCGGTTCCAGCATCAAGCGTCTGGCCACGGAAGCATCGCTGCCAGTCAGCACTGTCAAAGCCGAAGACTTCATCAAGCAGGGCATGACTACGCTGGCCGACGTGATGATGACGCTGCCGCAATCGGCCTCGCTGGCACCATCGAACGCCGGTTCGGGCACAAACATCAATCTGCGCGGCCTCGGTGTGAACCGCACGCTGGTGCTGCTGAATGGCCGCCGTATGGCCAACGAGGCGATTGCCGACGGCTACGCCAATCTGGACGTAATCCCGATGAGCGCGATCGCCCGCGTGGAAATTCTGCGTGACGGTGCTTCCTCGATCTACGGCTCGGACGCCATCGGGGGCGTGGTCAACTTCATCACCAAGACCTCGTTCGAAGGCCTGTCGCTGACGGGTCAGGCGGTACAGCCGGAGCGCAATGGCGGCGGCGACGAACAACGCGCCAGCATCACCTGGGGCAAGGGCAATCTGGAACGCGACGGCTGGAGCTTCTACGGCACTATCGATGCGCACCAGCGCACCCGTCTGGCCTCCTCCGATCGCGCCGACCTGAGCTCGGCCGAGCTGCTGACCAGCATAGGCCGCGCGCCAACGCTGGGCACGGGCGGCAATGCTACGCCGGCCAACTTCACCACCGCCACCAACAAGACGGCGCAGAACCCATACGGCAGCACCGGCTGTCTGGCGCCCTACTCGATCAGCGGCCAGAAAGGCACTTGTATCCTCAACGCCAACGAGTACGGCACGGCGCTGTATGCCAACCAGCAGGTGACCTTCTATGCGCGCGCCGCCAAGAAACTCAGCGAAGATCACGTGATCACCATGGACTATTCGCGCGGCGAAGAGTTCATCCTCGGCACCAAGAACCCGACCAATGCACTGGCCGTCAACGGTGTCGCAGCAACGCTGCCATCGACCAGTAAATGGTATCCGGGCAAAGCGGGCGGCGTACCTGCCGTCGCTGGCCTGAACAACGCACCGCTGACGGTGACGTGGGCTGTGGCCGATCTGGGTCTGGCCACCACCAAAGACGTCCAGCTCAACCAGCGCTTCGCCATTAGCGACGAAGGCAAAATCGGTGCATGGGACTACAAGGCCGGTCTGGTCATCGGTATCTCGAACCGCGATAACTACTACCACTCGGGTTACGTTAAAGGTCAGGGCCTGCTCGATGGTCTGAAAGGCGGCCAGCTCAATCCATTCGGCCTGCAGGATGCCGACGGCAAAGCCTATCTGGAAACCATCAAGGTGGACGGCCAGAAGAACCGTACTTCCAAATCGACCTTCACCGGCATCGACGTAACGGCTAGCCGTTCGCTGATGGATCTGGAAGGCGGCGCGCTGGCACTGGCACTCGGTGCCGACCTGCACCGCGACACCACGGAAGATACCAAGCTGCCGCTGTCGGGCGAAGTCACCTACGCCAACAGCTCGCCATCGCACGGCGAAGGCCAGCGCAATGTGGCCGCACTGTTCGCCGAGCTGAATATGCCGCTGACCAAAACGCTGGAGCTGAATGCCGCTGTACGTGACGACCATTTCAGCGATTTCGGTAACACCATCAATCCGAAAATCAGCTTCCGCTACGAGCCTTCGAAACAGCTGATGTTCCGCGGTTCGGCCAACACCGGCTTCCGCGCACCGACCCTGTTCGACCGCTACGGCTACCGCCTGCCCGGCGCCACCGGCCTGACCGCTGCCAAATGGGATGATCCGGTACTCTGCCCGGGCGGCACGCCGGGTGTAGCGGGCACCGGCAAAGCTCTGCCGGGCTATGTGGCTTCCACCGTCTGCAACACTACGCTGCCTAAGCAGACCGGCTCCAACTCGGAACTGGTGCCGGAAAAATCCCGCGGCTTCACGCTGGGTACCGTGTTCGAGCCGACTTCGAGCTCGTCGATCTCGCTCGACTACTGGAACATCAAGATGACCGACATGCTGGCCAATCTGCCAGAGCAGGTCTACTTCCTCGATCCAGTGAAATACGCGGCCTACTTCGTGCGTAATGCCGACGGCACCATCAACTACATCAAGAACACCACCATGAATCTGGGTGGCCAGAAAGCTGCCGGTATCGACGTATCGGCCGCCTACATGTTCCCGAAAACTTCGTTCGGCACCTTCAAGGTTTCGCTCGACGGCACCTACCTGACCCAGTTCGACAACCAACTGGATAAAGGCAGCCCTTATGTTTCCAACGTCGGTCAGTTCGGTCTGGCCAGCAATGGCACCACCTCCAGCTTCCCTATCATTACCTACCGCTGGAAGCACACGCTGAAACTGAACTGGGCTGCCGGCAACTGGAACAGCCAACTGACCCAGAACTACAACTCCAAATACACCGACCAGAATCTGGTGGCGCAGCAGTACTGGCGCAACATCAATTCCTACAAGGTGTGGAACATGACGACCACCTACAGCGGCTTCAAGAACATCTCGGTTACCGCCGGTATCACCAATCTGTTCAACGTGAATCCGCCAGTCACCAACAGCAGCCTGTATAGCTTCGGTTACCTGAGCAGCGCCGCCAGCCCTATCGGCCGCGCCTACAACGTACGTGCTACCTACTCGTTCTAACGGAGTCTAGATGTCTAAACTGGAACAGCAAGTATCAGCAACGGTGGCAGGCCCGGGCCGTCGCCGCTTCCTGCGGACCCTGTCGGCCGTGGGTGCAAGCAGCACCCTCGGCGGCTTCGGGCCAGCAGCGATGGCGGCGGCCCGGGCCGACGATCCGTGGCAGGCCGCCGCAGCGATCGTCAAGCGGGTACGCCATCCCGTCAAGTTCCGTGACGAAGATTTCCTCGTCACGGCTTACGGCGCCAAGACCTGTGAAGTACGTGCCGTCACGGCATGGACTTCCTTCACCGAATCCGACACGCTGCAAACACCGGTGGCCGGTTCGCACGACTGCTACCCTGCTATCGCTGCGGCGATCGCCGCCTGCCACAAGGCCGGTGGTGGCCGTGTGGTGATCCCGGGCGGGAACTGGTACTGCGCCGGCCCTATCGTGCTGCTGTCGAACGTGCACGTGCATCTGAAAGCGGGGGCCCACGTCTACTTCAGCAACAACCCGCTCGACTATGCCCGCTATGGCGCCTACGACTGCGGCAAGCACGGCAAGCTCTCCATCACACGCTGGGAAGGCAACGACCTGCTCAACTACTCGTCCATGGTGTATGCCCACGGCCAGAACAACATCGCTCTCACGGGCGAGGACTGGACCAGCATCCTCGATGGTCAGGCTGGTGTGACGTTTGATGGCGACACGGATTGCTGGTGGTCGTGGAAGGGCCGCGAAAAGCCTAACTGGGCCGGCGACATTGCTGCCGGTACGGGCAACTACGTCAAGCACACCAAGGGCAAAACGGAAGTGCACGTCAACCCTATCAATCCCGTGTCGCTGCGCGAAGTAGCGCCGCACCTGAGCGAGGAAGAAGCCCTGTTCATCCAGGGGCCGAACGACAAGTGGCGCACCGATTCCTACTTCCTGCGTTCGCTGGCGGAAGCCCGCGTACCAGTGGAGAAGCGCATCTTCGGCATCGGCCACTATCTGCGGCCGCACATGGTGCAGTTCATTAGCTGCACCAATGTGCTGTTCGAAGGCTATCAGACCACCAACACGCCGTTCTGGCAGCACAATCCCGTCAACTGCCACAACATGCACGTGAAGAAGGTGTATGCCAACAGCATGGGGCCGAACAGCGACGGCTTCGATCCGGAATCGTGCACCAATGTGCTGATCGAAGACTGCCACTTCAATACAGGCGACGACTGCATCGCGATCGACTCGGGCAAAGGACCGGACATCCAGTTCGGACCAGCCAAGGACATCGTGATCCAGAATTGCCGCATGCAGAGTGGCCACGGCGCACTGACGCTGGGCAGCATCATGTCGGGCGGAATAGAGAACATCTATGCGCAGGATCTGGTGTTCGAAAACGCGCACTGGAAGACCGATCCGCTGAACATCGCGATACGGCTCAAGACCAATATGAGCCGCGGTGGCTACCTGCGCAATATGCATGTGCGTAATGTGCATATCCCTAACGGCATCCGCACCACGCCCGCGTTCTATTCGACCTTGCCCGGTTCGCTGATCCCGACCAAGACGGTGGCCACATCGGCCGGTGGCATCATCACCATCGATTGCGGCTACGATCCGATCAACGATAACGTGCGTATCCGTCCGCCTAGCGTGAGCCATGTACGCATTTCCAACGTGACCTGCGCAAATGCACCGACCAAGGCCGGCAACTACTCGTGCTATCAGGCCGTGGTGGTACTGGGGCCGGTGGCGTCGGACTACAACGGTCCGGGCAAGCCTACCATTCTGCCCGTGTCCGATATCGAGATCAGCGACTGTGATCTGGGCACGCCGGTCAAGGCCGATCAGCCGCTGTATCTGTACAACGTGAAAGATCTGAAGCTGAAAAACGTCAAGATCGCCGGCAAGGTGATCAATCAAACTCTCTCCGCCTGAGTTGAAGCGCCGGTCTAGTCTATGGCCGGCGCTTTTTTTATACGCTGAACCATCCATGAACATGTTCCGATTCTGCCGCACCGCAGCGCTGGCAAGCCCCCTGATGCTCGGCATCGCCAGCAGCCATGCTGCCGACGTTCCCGCCAAACCGATCCGCATACTGCTGGTGGGCGACTCCACCATGGCGAACAGCAGCGGCTACGGCGACGCCTTCTGCGCGCGCGTCAACCGCGCCCACACCTGTCTGAATCTGGCCAAAGGTGGCCGCAGCTCGGGCAGCTTCCGTGTCGAGGGGCGCTGGGATGAGGTGGAAGGCCTGTTGCGCGGCAGCGCCGCCTACCGCAGCACCTATGTGCTGATCCAGTTCGGTCACAACGACCAGCCGGGGAAACCGGGCCGCTCGACCGACCTGAAAACCGAATTCCCCGTCAATATGGCGCGCTACGTACGCGAAGTACGCGCACTGGGCGGCATCCCTGTGCTGGTCACGCCACTGACGCGCCGCACCTTCAAGGACAAGGTGCTCGAGAATAATCTGCAGCCCTGGGCGGAGGTAGTCCGCGCGACGGCCACCGAACAGCAGGTTGCGCTGCTCGATCTGAATGCCGAGAGCTATGCCGCCGTACAGGCCATGGGACAGGACCAGGCGGATACGCTGGCGGTGGTACCACGGCCGGACAACTTCAACGACGCCGCTAACGGCAGCACCAAGGTGGAAGTGGCCGGCGCGGCGAAGTCCGCTTTTGACCGCACCCACGTGGGCAGCAAGGGCGCAGCCTATTTCTCGCGCATGGTGATGGATGAAATCAAGCGCGCGTTGCCGGAGACGGCTGGCTACTTCAAACCAGAGAGCGAGCAATGAAGCGCGGCTTGCCTGATCTGGCCCTGACGGCCAGCCTGCTCTGCGCCGTCACGCTACCGGCACAGGCGCAAGATAGCCGCAACGTACAGGAACCGCTTGTGCCGCCCACCTGCAGCACGCTGATGGCGACGGCAGCCGCCTCCACGCCGGCTTCCACGTCAGCCGCTATTTCCGCAAGCGACGATACTGCACGCATCCAGCAAGCCATCGACCATTGTGAGACCGGTCAGGCAGTACGCCTGAGTGCCGCTGCCGGCCAGAACGAGTTCGTCGCCGGCCCGCTCACTCTGCGCAGCGGCGTCAGTCTGCTGATCGATCACGGCGTCACGCTTTACGCCAGCCGCAACCCTAAGCTGTATGACCGTGGCGCAGGCACTTGCGGCAAGATCACTGATGCCAGCAAAGGCTGCAAGCCTTTCATCAGCGCCCAGAATACCGAAGGCAGCGGCATCTATGGCGAAGGGATCATCGACGGCCAAGGTGGCCGTGTGGTGGAAGGCCTGAGCGAATCGTGGTGGCAACTGGCACGCCGCGCCCAGAAAGAGGACGGGCACCAAAACGTGCCGCGCCTGATCGAAGTGACCGGCTCGCGCAATTTCACGCTGCACCACATCGCCTTGCGCAATTCGCCCAACTTCCATGTCACGCTCAATGGTGTGGACGGCTTTACCGCCTGGGGTGTGCGCATCGATACGCCGGCGACGGCGCGTAACACGGATGGCATCGATCCTATCTCGTCGCGCAATATCACCATTGCGCACAGCTATATCCGCACGGGCGACGACAACATCGCCATCAAGGCCAACAGCAGCGGCCCGTCGGAAAATATCTCGGTGCTGCACAACCATTTCTACAGTGGCCACGGCATGTCCATCGGTAGCGAAACCAATGGCGGTGTACGCCGTGTGCTGGTAGAAGACCTGACGCTCGACGGCACCACTTCCGGTCTGCGCATCAAGAGCGATATTTCGCGCGGCGGCGTCGTCGAACAGGTGCGCTACCGAGACGTCTGCCAGCGCAACGTCAAGACACCGATCGATATCAGCACGCGCTACAATCCGCGCGCTAGCGGCAAACTGATACCGCTGTACCGCAACATTGCACTGGAATCCGTGCATAGTGTGACGCCCGGCCGCGTAGTCATCGCCGGCTATGATGCAGCCCATCCGCTGCAAGTAAAGCTCGATCAGGTATCAGTGGCGCAGGGCAGCGCCAGTGCCATCGAATTTGCCAACGTCAACGGCACTGTGGATAGCGCAGACAAATCCGGCCGCAGCAATTGCGAACAGCGCCTGCTGCCCTACCCCGAATTGGTGGCGCGCGCCAGCCGGCCCCAGTTAAGTCTGGAGCAGGCCAAGCTATACAGTTATAGCGAAGTACTGAAGTTCGTCGGCATGGCAGGCAAGGAGCGCGTCGATCCTTGGGATCCGCTGAATGACCCGCTGGCACGCGGCGTCAGCTTCACGCCGGACTACATAGTCGACCAGAACGCAGCGGCCGATGGCGTCAAGATGTTCCGCACCGTGCAGCAGGCCGTCAACCGCGCCATTAGCGGCAGCAAGCGCGATCCGGCGCGCCGGCTATACCTGCTGATCAGACCGGGCATCTACCATGAACTGGTCTACGTGCCAGCAGTCACCGCACCATTGACCATGTACGGTGAAGGCAGGGACGCCAGCGCTACCCGTATCACCGCCAAGCTGGACGCCTCGAATTCCGGCGCCGAGTACATTGCCCGCCATGGTGCGCAATTCAACGATGCAGCGCCGGAAGTACAGGCCATGTACGCCACCGTCAAAGACCGCCCACAGATAGGCACGATGGCGACAGCAACGGTGTGGGTACAGAATAACGGTTTTCAGGCGCGTAATCTGACCTTCGAAAACGGCTACAACAAGGATATCGGCAACGCCCGCGCCGAGGAACTCCCGAATATCAACAACGTGCACCATCAGGCGCTGGCCCTGCAGGTGGATGGGGCTGACAAGGCGCAGTTCGAAAGTATCCGCCTGCTCGGTTTTCAGGACACGCTGTACCTGAAATCACCGCAGATCGGCAGCACCAGCCGCAGCTTCTTCAACAAGTCCTACATCGAAGGCGATGTGGACTTCATCTTCGGCGACAGCACAGCCTATTTCTACCAGAGCGAAATCCGCACGCTAGGCGACCGTGGCACCTCTTACGTTGCTGCGCCCGATACCCACCTTAACACCCGCTACGGCTTCGTGTTCGACCAGTGCCATTTCACGCACGACAATTCGGTCAACGCCCGCGCCGGAAAATTCTCCCTGTTGCGCCAGTGGTTCCACAGCGCCCGCTGCAGCCCGTACGCGCCCGTGGCGGTGGATGGCTATACCTGCAGCTACGGCACCAGCAATGGCTATCAGGCGCCGAAAGGCACGGTGGCGCGCACCTCGCTGGAAGCAGTCGGCAAGATGGTGGTGCTCAATTCGCGCATCGGCACGCATATCAACCGGCTCACGCCGTGGTCGGACTGGAACAAGAAGGGGGCTCTATCCTACCGGCCAGCCCAGTACAACTCGGACGATCACTGGAACTATCTGCAGCAGGCAGGCATCGATCCAGTGCGGGACCTTGGCTACACGGCACGCCCCGCACCGGCCTTGATCTTCCTCGGTGAATTCAATAATTCGGATGAATAGGACACTCAACATGAGCATCAATACCCACCGCCGCAATCTGCTGAAAGCCTTACCTGCCGCAGGCATGAGCGCTGCGCTGCCGGCCAGCGCCAGCACGGCGCCCGATCCATGGCTGCAGGCGCAAGCCATCATCGACCATGTATCGAAACCGCTGCAGTTCCGCAAGCAGGACTTCCTCGTCACGGCCTACGGCGCCAAGCCATGCACTATGGAGAAGGTGCGCGCCTGGATTTCGTTCGAGGAGCAGGACACCATCGACACCCCGGCCAAGGATGCACCGGACTGCTACCCTGCCTTCCGCGACGCGATACAGGCCTGCCATGACGCTGGTGGTGGCCGCGTGGTAATCCCCAAAGGACGCTGGTACTGCGCCGGCCCTATCGTGCTGCGCTCGAATGTGCACGTGCATCTGGCGTCCGGTGCGCAGATCTACTTCAGCAACCAGCCGCAGGACTATGCGCGCTATGGCGATATCGATTGCGGCAAGCACGGCAAGCTGTCCATTTCGCGCTGGCAGAGCAACGATTGCCTGAACTACTCGTCCATGATCTACGCTCACGGCCAGCACAATATCGCACTGACGGGCGAAGACTGGAGCAGCACCTTCAACGGTCAGGGCGGTGTACCTTTCAACGAACAGGGTGACTGCTGGTGGACCTGGAAGGGCAAGCTGAAAACCCTGAATGCGGTAGCACAGGGCTCCACGCCGAATTTCAGCAAAGGCAAAATGTCCGAGAATACCGAGAATCCGCTTAACGCCATGTCGCTGACCGAAGTGGCGCCGCAACTGACGGAAGCCGAGCGCCTGCTGATACAGGGCGAAGGCCAGCGCTGGCGCGCCGATGCGCAGTATCTGCCTGCACTGTCCGAAGCGGGCGTGCCGATATCACGGCGCGTATTCGGTATCGGCCATTATTTGCGTCCGCCGATGATACAGCTAATAGGCTGCACCAACGTGCTGCTGCAAGGCTACCACGTGACCCACACGCCGTTCTGGCAGCATCACCCTGTCCATTGCCGTAACATCGTGATCCGCAATGTGCACTGCGAGAGTCTGGGTCCGAATAGCGACGGCTTCGATCCGGAAGCCTGTGACCACGTGCTGATCGAAGGCTGCACCTTCGACACGGGCGACGACTGCATTGCCATCAAGGCCGGCAAGGATCTCGACACCCAGTATGGCCCGTCGCAAAACATCGTGATCCAGAACTGCATCATGCAAAGCGGTCATGGTGCCGTCACGCTGGGCAGCGAAATGGCGGGTGGCATCCAGAACGTGTATGCGCAGAAGCTGACCTTCCAGAACATCAACTGGGCCACCAATCCGCTCAACACGGCGATCCGCCTTAAGACCAATCTGAACCGCGGCGGCTATCTGCGCAACTTCTTCGTGCGCGATGTGACAATTCCTAACGGCGTGCAGACCAGCCCTTCGTTCTACGCTTCCCTGCCCGGCTCACCGATCCAGTCCAAGACGGTGGCCACGGCAGCAGGCGCCATCGTCACTTTCGACTGCGACTACACCCCCATCAGCGACAACGTGCGTACGCGCCCGCCCATCGTCGATAACGTCCACATCTCCAACGTCAAGGCCGGCAACGTGCGTACGCGTGACGGCAAGTCAGCCTCCTGCTATCAGGCCATCGTAGTACTGGGTCCCGTCGCCTCCGACTACAACGGCCCGCTGCCGGTACCGCCCGTGCCACCCGTGACCAACGTCAGCATCAGCGACTGCGATTTCGGCACGCCGGTAAATACTGCGCAGCCGTGGTTCCTGTTCAACGTCAAGGATCTCAAGCTGAACAACGTTACCATAGCCGGCAAGGTCCACAGCACCACACTCTCCGCCTGATGAAGCCTCACATACTTTCGGAGCGATGTTTGCTCCGGAAGTAAATGCCCGGAGAGCCAGTAGTGCACAGTTCAAGCGGATACTCGTGGCCTGATCCAAGTTTGAATTTCCGGAGCACGCAGCCATGGAAGCAGGAAGCCTGAAGGCCTTCATTTTCAAGCGAGGATAGAAACCCGCATTCTGCTAATACGCGGGCAGAAGGTTTTGCTTGATGCTGAACTGGCGTATCTGTACGGCATAACCACTAAACGCTTCAATGAACAGGTCAAACGCAATCTGGAATGCTTCCCGGGCGATTTCATGTTCCGGCTTACAGCCGAAGAAAACACCACTTTGAGGTCGCAAAATGCGACCTCAAACCAGTCTGTCAAGGAACGGGGTGGCCGGCGCTACCTGCCATTCGCCTTCACCGAGCATGGCGCCATCATGGCAGCTACTATCCTCAATTCGCCCAGAGCCACGCAGGTTTCAGTGTATGTGGTACGAGCATTCGTGCAACTGCGCGAGCTGTTAGTATCGAACCGCGAATTGGTACTACGGCTGAATGAGCTTGAAAAGAAGGCCGAACTGATGGCACTACAGTCCGAAACTGATCGGCGTGACAATCAGGAGCAGTTCAGGAGAATCTTACAAACGCTGCGAGAGTTGATGGCGCCCCCAATGCCGGTGAATAAGCGGCCCATCGGATTTGTCACCCCTGACGAATAAGCCACACCATCATCCTGAAGCTGGCCTATACTAGCCCTGTCTCTACAGGGAGCTGGGCCATGCGCAAACTCTTACCGATACTACTGCTGGCAGCGACGGGCGTGCAGGCTGCACCGCCCACGCCCTTGCAGCCTATGGCTTTTCTGGCAGGCCACTGCTGGAAAGGCACTTTCGCTGATGGTAAAACCACGGATGAACACTGCTTCCAGTGGCAGTACGAAGGTCACGTGCTGCGCGATGTGCATACGGTGAGGGCGGCAGGCCGGCCAGACTATGTGGGCGAAACGCTGTACTACTTCGACAGTGCCAGCGCGCAGGTGGCTTTCCTGTATGTGGAGAATGGCGGCGGATATAGTCGCGGTACCATGCTCGCCACCAAAGATGGACTGGATTTCCCCGAAACGGACTATGTGGCAGGAGGCAAGGCCCTGCGCTACCGCGTGCGCTGGACGCCCTCGTCAGCCGATGGCTACGAAGCCCACAGCGAAATGCTGCTGAACGGCCAGTGGACTACGCAGTTCCGCCTGCAAATGAAAAAGCAGTGAGCACAGTTCACTGTGACTCACTGCTTACACTGATGCGACTGAGCTTATACGCCTGACTAGCTGGCCTGCGCCAGCCTTAGGCAGCGAACAGCGTTTCCGCTACGCCCTGTGCGCCGGGTTGCAGCAGCACGACGGCGCCACCCCACTCGGCATCTTCGGGCTTGCCGGAAATGATGGAAGTAACCATCAACGTATCGAGATTCTTGCCGCCGAACGCGCACATGGCTGGTTTGAGCATCGGCACTTCCAGCCGCCTATCCAGCTTGCCGTCCGGCGTGAAGCGCAGCACGCAGCCATCATCATTCCCGCACACCCAGTAGCAGCCATCGGTATCAATCGCTGCACCATCAGGGCGACCGGTCATTGCCGTCATGTCGGCAAACACGCGGCGATTACTCGGTACACCATCGGCGATATCGTAGTCGAAAGCCCACACCATGCGCCGCGCCGGATGCGAATCCGACAGATACATGGTGCGGCCATCCGGCGAGAAGGCCAAGCCGTTCTGGGTCAGCAGTTCCGATACGAACGGTGCGGACAAGCCGCGCGCTGAATCGTAACGATACAACTGCCCGACAGCACGCGCCGCCGCCATGTCCATGAACATGGTGCCGCTCCAGAAGCGTCCCTGCCGGTCGCAACGGCCGTCATTGAAGCGCATCCCCTCGCCCAGACCACTGGCCGGCGCGGCCAGCTTGCGCTGCGCCAGCGCCGTGCAGGCATCGAGTTCCAGCGCGAAGATGCCCGTTTCCATACCGGCAATCAGGCCACCATCGGAACGGGGCGCCACGCAGGCCACCATCTCGTCCGCCACCCAGTAGCGGGTGGCGCCCGTGGCGCCATCGAGCCGCCATACGCGCTGCTGCGGAATATCGACCCAGTACCACGCGCCTTCGCCAGCGTGCCAAGTCGGGCTTTCGCCCACCTTGCAGCTAACGTCGCTCAGGCGTTCCATCTTAGCCATTCCAGACCAGATCGCCGTTCACCACGCGCGGAATGTTCTGCGGGTTGGCGTCGGCCAGCGCTTCCGGCAGCAGATAGGATGGTACGTCCTGGTAGCAGATCGGGCGCAGGAAGCGGTCGATGGCGGAAGCACCCACCGAAGTGGTGCGGCTGTCCGAGGTGGATGGGAATGGACCACCGTGTACCATGGCATGCGCCACTTCCACGCCGGTGCCGAAGCCGTTGAACAGGATACGGCCCACTTTGCGTTCCAGCGTAGGCAGCAGCTTGGCTGCCAGTGCGCGGTCGTCCGCGGTAGCGTGGACGGCCGAAGTCAGTTGGCCTTCCACATGCTCGGCCACGGCCAGCATCTGCGCTTCATCGTCGCACACCACCAGCAGCGAAGTTGGTCCGAAGATTTCGCCCTCCAGTGCAGGGTTGCTGAGGAATTCGCTGGCAGGCACCTGATACAGGAAAGCCTGAGCTGCGCATGGCGCATCAGTGCCCTGACCTGCAGCCTTCTGGCTTACGCCGGCGATACCGGCCAGCGCAGCCACGCCCGTCACATAGGCTTTGTGGATGCCCGGGGTCAGCATGGTGGTGGCTGGCTTGGCGCCTATGGTGCCGCCCACGGCTGCGACGAAAGCATCCAGCTTGTCGCTCTTCAGGCCCACCAGCATGCCGGGGTTGGTGCAGAACTGGCCCGAGCCCATGGTCAACGAGTCCGCAAACGCCTGCGGCAGTTTAGGATTATCGAGTGCACCCGGCAGCAGGAACACCGGATTGATGGAGCTCATTTCGGCATACACAGGAATCGGTTCCTTACGTGCCGCAGCAGTGCGCATCAGCGCAATACCGCCATTGCGCGAACCGGTGAAGCCGACTGCCTTGATGGCAGGATGGGCCACCAGTTCCTGACCGATGGTCTGGCCGGAACCAATCAACAGCGAGAACACGCCTTCCGGCATGCCGCATTCTTCTGCCGCGCGTGCCACAGCTTTACCTACCAGCTCGGAGGTGCCGAGGTGGGCCGAGTGAGCTTTGACCACAACAGGGCAACCGGCCGCCAGTGCCGAAGCGGTATCGCCGCCAGCCACCGAGAAGGCCAGCGGGAAGTTGCTGGCGCCGAATACGGCGACCGGGCCAAGACCGATTTTGCGCAGACGCAGATCAGGACGTGGCGGCGTGCGTTCCGGCAGCGCTGAATCCAGCGTGGCCGACTGCCAGCGGCCATCGCGCACGACTTTGGCGAACAGACGCAACTGGTTGCAGGTGCGGCCACGCTCGCCTTCCAGACGCACTTGCGGCAGACCAGTTTCCTGCATGGCGCGTTCGATCAGCGCAGGGCCCAGATCCATGATGCGGTCAGCGATGGTTTCGAGGAATTTGGCGCGCGCTTCCAGGCCGGTGGCGCGGTACACATCGAAAGCCTGCTCGGCCAGTTCGCAAGCGCGTTGCAGATCTGCCGCACCAGCCAGACCAAAAGCTGGTTCGATTTCCGCATTACGCGATGGGTCCACCGCTTTCATCGTGCCTTCCTTGCCGAAAAACGCGCTACGGCCGATGATCATTTCGCCTGCAATTTGCATAAAGCCTCCGTAAATTTGTTCCCGGGTGTAGTCAGACCACACCCTGCTTCATCATGAATTGTGCTGATTGCTGCAACACCTGCGCGGTGTTCAGCATAAAGTGCTCGCCTATGTTGCGCACATACGGCTAAAGGGCCGCAGGCCGCAAACTAAAACGCCAGCGTCAGTTTCCGCAAAGGCGAAACCAACGCCGGCAAGTATACTCCGCTATCGCAAACTGGTGCGATCAGGGCTGCTGATATTGCGGACCGGGTACGACGAAACCACCGCCCTGATAAAGCGTGGCACGATCATCGGCGGCCGGATAGTTACCCGTGGGCGGGAACTTGTCGGCAAACTGCAGCGAGCTGTCTTTCGGTCGGAAGCCCAGATGTTCGGCCTTGCTGTTATCCCACCAACTAGCCGGATTGTTGGATGCGCCAAACAGGATGGTGTGCCCTACGCGCGGTGCGAACAGCGAGCAGCGCAGCGACTCCACCAGATCGTCGTAGCTGAACCATGTCACCAGCATGCGCGGATTGACAGGCTCGGGGAACGACGAACCGATACGCAGGCAGACCGTTTCGATGCCCACGCTGTCATAGTAGTAGCGCGACAGCGATTCACCGAAGCACTTGCTCACGCCATACAGGCTGTCCGGACGCATCGGGCTATCAGCGTCGATGTAGTCAGTGGTCTTGTAGAAGCCTATGGTGTGGTTCGAACTGGCAAACACGATGCGCTTGATGCCGTTCTTGTGCGCTGCTTCGTACAGGTTGTAGGTACCGGCGATATTCGCCGCCATGATGTTTTCGAACGTGTTTTCGGTCGAGATGCCGCCGAAGTGCAGCACCACATCCACGCCTTCCAGCAGCTTGATCACGGCCGCCTTGTCGGCCAGATCGCAGCGCACCACTTCCTCGCCCTCACCGGCTGGCGCCATTTCGCCGATATCGGACAGGCGCACCACATCGGCCCAAGGCTTGATGCGTTCGCGCAGTATCTTGCCCAGACCACCGGCCGCGCCGGTCAGCAGTATCCGTTTAAATGGTTTACTCATTTTTCACCCGAAGTTAAACCGCACCGCGCGGCCAGTTGCCGCAGCGGTGCGCAAAGACATTGAAACCGGCGCAGGCTTATTGCGCGCCTTGTTTGCGGATCAGTTTATCGAGCATATCGCATTCTTCAGCCGTCAGGTCGGTCAGCGGTGCACGCACCGGGCCGGCGTCGTGGCCAACCAGACGGGCGCCCGCCTTGACGATGCTGACCGCGTAACCGGCTTTGCGGTTGCGGATTTCCAGATACGGCAGGAAGAACTCGTCCAGCATGCGGTTCTGCTCGGCGTGATTGTCCGATGCCACGGCGTGGTAGAAGTCCATCGCCAGCTTCGGCATGAAGTTGAACACGGCCGACGAGTACACCGGCGTGCCCAGCGCCTTGTAGGCGGCAGCATAGACTTCCGCCGTCGGCAGGCCGCCGAGGTAGCTGAAGCGGTCGCCCATGCGGCGCCAGATCGACACCATCAGTTCGATATCGCCCACACCATCCTTGAAGCCTATCAGGTTAGGGCAACGGTCGGCCAGTTTGGCCAGCGAGTCCGGCGTCAGGCGGCAATTGGCGCGGTTATACACCACCACACCGAGACGGGTGGCTTTGCAGACCTGCTCGACGTGCGCGATAAGACCATCCTGGCTGGCTTCCGTCAGATAGTGCGGCAGCAGCAGCAGACCGTCAGCGCCCACGCGCTCGGCTTCGCGGGCATAGGCTGCCGCGACGCGGGTCGGGCCGCCGACTCCGGCCAGGATCGGCACTTTACCGGCGCAGGTATCCACCGCGGTCTTGATGATGTCGGTGTATTCGCTAGGCTCCAGCGAGAAGAACTCGCCCGTACCGCCAGCGGCGAACAGCGCGCTCGCGCCATACGGCGCCAGCCACTCGAGGCGTTCAATATAGGTCGACTTGCGGAAATTGCCTTCCGCGTCGAAGTCGGTCACCGGAAACGACAGCAGTCCGGAAGAGAGAATTTTTTTAAGGTCATTCGGTTGCATACAGTCTCCAGTGTGTGAGGTGGCTATGGGCGCGCCGTTTTTGCGCCTTGTTGTATGACATCGTACAACTATATCGAAACGCAGGCAAGCGATTTAGCAAAATCTCCCGCCGCGTCAAAAATTCGTGGTTTTCAGGCGTCCTTGGATGCCATGCCCTCCTGCGCACGGCGCAGGCGTTCACGGCTATTGCTCAGGTGGGTGCGCATGGCGGCACGGGCCGCTTCTGCATCTTTGCGGGCAATCGCGTTGTAAATGTCTTCGTGCTCGCGGTTCAGGCGTTCCAGATAGACATTCGGGTCGTCATGGGCCAGTTGGGCCGAATCGACGCGGGCACGCGGGATGATGGTATGCCCCAGATCGCTGAGGATATCGACGAAATAGCGGTTGCCGGTGGCTTGCGCAATCAGCAGGTGGAAAGCTACATCGGACTCCACCGAGCCGGGCCGGCTCTGCGATTCCTGTATGCGCTTAAGCACCGCGCCCATTTCCGCGACCTGCGCCTCGCTACGCCGCGTCGCCGCCAGCCACGCTGCTTCCGTCTCCAGACTGATGCGCAGCTCGAGTATCGCCAGCACATCGGCAATGGTACGTATGGTTTCGGAAGAAATACGCAGACTGGCAGCGGGCGGCTCCAGCACAAACGTGCCGATGCCGTGGCGGGTCTGCACCAGCCCGGCTGCCTGCAGATGGGAAATCGCTTCGCGCACCACGGTGCGGCTGACGCCATGCATTTCCATGATGACGGATTCGGTCGGCAACTTTTCGCCGGGCTTGAGCGTACCTGCCTGTATGCTGCTGGTGATGGCCGCCACCACGCCCTGGGCGAGATTGCGGTGCTTCTTCACGGGCGCGGCAGGCAGGCTACCAGGCTGGGCAAAAGTCTGATTCATGGCGATGATAGGTTGTATGATGACCGTTAGCATACACGCTAAGCCAGGCCAGAGAAAGAGGCAAGCAGGCGGTGGGCAAAATCAGGCCAGCAGGGCGGCGCTCATGGAAGCGGCATCCTCGGCCGATTCTTCCAGTATCTGGGCCAGTGCCACATTGCCATCGATGAATTCGGCCAGGCTGGCGTGGGCAGGTTCGGTGGCCAGCGGCGAAGGCACGGGCGCCAGCGCACGCGCTACCAGCAGCGTATCGCGCAAGCCTATCGGTGGCGGCATCAGGCTGGCGCCACGCAGGGCCACGATGGCCTGGCTGACGGGCTCCGGTATCGCCATTTTCTTCATCATTTCGCGCGTGATGATTTCCTGTGCTGCGCCCTGCCACTGCTCGGGATGTTCGAGCAGGCCGGGCAGCTCGTCGGCGCAGGACAGCAGATAGAAGCCGCCCGCCTCGTGCACGATGGCGGCAAACAGCGCCGTGTCGGGATCGGTATGGGTCAGCTTGCGGCCGATGATGTAGGACAGTGCGGCTACATGGGCCGTGTGCTGCCACAGTTGATCGGCCTTGGCGCGCAATTCGGGATCGTTGATGCGGTTGCCGAATTGGCGCACCACCATCGAAGCGGCCATCGAATACAGATGGCGGAAACCCAGCCGCTGCACAGCGACCCGCACATTGGTCACGGGGCTGTTGCTGCGATTGAAGGCCGCCGCATTCGACAGCGCCACGGTACGCGCCGCCAGCTGCGGCTCGGCCAGCACCTTGCGGATCACGTCTTCCATTTCGCAGTCAGGATCGGCCAGCGCCAGCTGCAGGCGCAGGGCGGCATTGACGCTGGTAGGGAATACCAGTTCACCGCGCTCGGCGCGACTCACGACTTCCGCATAATCCTTGAGCTTTTCCATAGCTTGATTATAGCCTTAGCCAGCGCGCAAGGATTATTCCGTGAAGAAACTCTCTACAAAATGTGCAGAAATTGCCACTATCACGATAAATCTGTGGGAAAACGGCAATTCCTGCAATTCTCGTTATCAAGCCGTTAAGGAAAACACTTAGTTCCCCAGATTCAGCGTCAGCGCGGTAGCACCATACACGGGGCTCACATTGCTGAAGCCATCCACGCTGATGCTGGCATAGCGGCCTTTCAGGCTGCCTGCCGTCAGCACGGCCAGACTATCGCCCGCCTTGGGCTTGTAGCCGCTGGCAAAGCGGATGCGCAAGCTGCCGCCACCCACCGTGGCCGTACCGGCTACGCTGAGGCTGCCCTGCCCGTTCGCGCCCAGCACCAGTTCCGTCGTGGTGGCGCCCGTCAACTGGGTATATTTGCCGGCCAGCTTGAGCGCCTGCGCTGCGGCCACCGTCAGCGTGCCGCCGCTCACATACACGTCGCCCGTACCGAAAGCCGTGGCCGACTCGGCCTGCAGGCCACCAGCCGTCAGCTCTACCCCGCCGCTCCAGCTATTGCTGCCAGCCAGCTTGAGTACACCCGTGCCCTGCTTGACCAGTTTGCCCGTGCCGCTGATGTCGTTGCGCCAGCGGTCGGCCGCATTGAAGCCGCCTTTGCTGGCATCCATTGCGATCACCACGTTGCCCGTGAAGCCAGCATAGCCATCGGCTGCAGCGAACAGATTCAGCCGGCCCCAGCCTTCCGCATCATCCATCACGGGATAGCCCGATGCCAGCGCCGTGGTTTTCAGCACCACGCGGCGCTGCGCATCGCTCAGATAAGGCTGGCGGGTTTCCAGCAGCACTTCCGCACCTTTCGGCACCACGGCCGCCATATTGGTAGCGGCGATAGGCGCGAAACCGTAAGTGCTGCGGCGTACATAGTTGGCCTTGTTGACGCTGTAATCCGCAAAGCGGTCATTCGCCACCGTTCCGGACTGGGCAAACGCGGCAAAGCTATCGGCATTGGTGCCGGTAGCCGCCATCAGCGTGGCATGGGCTTGGGTAACGGCAGCAGCCTTCTTGGCAGCATTGGCCGGATCAACCAGATTGGCCGCAGCGCTGGCCTGACCGAGGATGCGGCCACTCAGCACGTCCAGCGGCGAGTGCATGCCGGCAAAAATACGCGATTCGCCCAGTTCCAGCCCGCGGCTGAGGATTTCCTGATAGCGCTCGGGCAAGGCATAGGCCATCGCCACCGCATCGCGCACGGCTTCGGCCGAGTGCCCGCTGGTGTAACCACCGTCCGTGGCAGGCGTGCTGCTCTTGGCCGGCAGCAGTGCCGGCAGCACCTGCACGCTGCTGCTCCAGCGGTAAGGACGGGCATATTTGTAGAAGCGCTTGGCCGGTTCGGTGGACGCGTTATTGCCCACCAGATTGACCAGATCCACCACATTGCCAAACGCCGCGTTGGCACTGCCGCCCACGCCGGTATTGTTGCCGCCATCGTTGTACAGCACCGTGCTGGCATCGGCCGGGACATTGTTGATGGTGGTGGTCTGCTGGGCCGCCGTACGCCACGCCGCCGTCAACGGGCCCAGACCTTCCGTCACGCTATAGCCTTTGCCACGGCGGTCATCCAGATAAGCTTGCACGGCCTGAGCTTCGGTGCGGCTGGCCGTTGCCGTTACCACGTAACCGATATTGGCCGCGTGCACGGCAGCGTTGAGCACCATGCCATCCGGCGTGCCGTCGTTCGGTACGCCGCTCCATTTCGAGGCCTGCACGGCAGGGAAGCCATCCACCGCAGGCGCGGTCACGCCGGCATCGACGATTTCCGTCAGCGGTTTCCAGATCTGCAGGAAGCCACCCAGCACGCGCACGCCGGCATTGGTCGCCAGCGTGGCATAGCGGGCATCGCCGCGCTGATTGGTGGCAGCCGTATCGACAAAGGCGGTGACGGCAGGGACAGGCACCACTTCCGCCGCGCCCTGATCTGCCGGAGCTGAAGGGATGACCAGTGGCTGGTCTTCAACATTCGAGCCGCAGCCGCTCAAAGCGAGCGCAATGCTGACGGCCATAAACATAGGACGGGGCTGGAAAGGACGCATAGAGATTCCGTTACTGTTGGTTAAAGTAGCGGAACGGTAACATCGCGATATGACATAGTTGTTACACGTCATATGACATGCAAATTGCACATCAACTTTCTCTCGCAGCAACTCCGACAATAAAAAAGGCAGCGGGAAAACTTCCCCGCTGCCAAGGGCGACTACAAAACCGGATTACAGATGGGCGGCTATCTGCGGCAGCAATTCATCAAAAGTGCGGCCTTTGCCGTTTTCACCGATCGCATGCATTTTCCATTCGCCGTTATGGCGATACAGCTTGGCCATGATCTGCGCCGAGTGCGGTCCCTGCACGGACAGGTTGAAGCGTGCCACTTCCTTGTGCTGGCTGGCGTCGAGCAGGCGGCAGTAGGCGTTTTCCACCTGTGCAAAGCTCTGGCCCGTAAAGCTGTTGACCGTGAACACCAGACTCTTGACGGAGGCTGGCACGGCATTCAGATCGACATTGATCTGCTCATCATCGCCATCGCCGGCACCAGTGCGGTTATCACCCGTATGCTGCACGCTGCCATCGCGGCTGCGTAGCTGACGGAACCAGATCACATCGACCGGACGGCCGCCTTCATCGAACATCACGCACGAAGCATCCAGATCGACCGCTTCCGTCTTGGCGCCAAAGCCGAAGAAACCCTTGCTCTTGATGGCATCCCAGCCCAGCCCCATGGTCACACGGCCGAGTGCCGCGCCACCGCTTTCCTTGGCCAGCGAAATCTTCTGGCCCTTGCTTAAATTAACCGTCATTGCTGACTCCTTGAATACGTTTATTGCTGTGCGCCGCGCTGCGCCCACAACTGGAAGGCAGCACGATTGCGCGAACAGATCAGAATCTTGCCCTGCCCCGAGAAGCGCAGCACCATGCCTTCGCCGCTGGTCTGGCTATTCACCAGATTGCCGAGGAAGCCGCCGCTACTGCCGGTCGTGACCGAAATCTCGTAGCGCAGCGAGCTATCCCATGCCACCACGTGGGCGTTATCGATGATCATGTCGTTACCGGGCGTGACCTCGAGCTGCGAGATCGCGCCGAAGCCCGACACTGCCACCTGCCCCACACCGGCCGTCTCGGTGATGAAGAAACCGCCGCTCTGGGCAAACAGTGCATTGCCCAGACTCTGGGTACGCACTTTCAGTTCCACCTTGTCGCTGGCCGCCACGAATGCGCCGTCGCTCAGCAGATACTGGCGCGCGCCCACATCGAGCACCTGCATGGCACCGGGCAGGCGTGGCGCCAGCAGACAGTCGCCGCCGCTACGCACGGCTTCGATATGCTGCTGGAAGAAGGACTCGCCGTTGGCGAAGCGGCGCATCAGTGCCGCACCGAGGCCGCCGGTTATCTTGCCTTTCAGATCGAGGCCCGCTTCCATCATCACCATCGCGTCGGATTCGCAATAGATCTTTTCGCCATGCGCGAGCGATACATGCAGGAAGGGATCAATGTCACCGGTAATCGAAAATACAGGCATGATAAAGTCCCCTTCCGCTTAAACGCGTACGCCGAACGATGCCGCCAGTGGGCCCAGACCGCCCTTGTAACCCTGACCGACGGCCTTGAATTTCCAGTCGCCGCCATAGCGGTAGACTTCACCGAAGATCATGGCCGATTCGGTCGAACCGTCTTCCGACAGGTCGAAGCGGGCGATCTCGCCGCTGTTGGCTGCATTCACGCAGCGGATGAAGGCGCGCTGCACCATGCCGAAGTTCTGGTGGCGCTCGTCGCCTTCGTGGATGGTGGCGCAGATAGCGATGCGCTCGACTTCGGGCGGAACGCGGGTCAGGTCGATAGTGACGGTTTCGTCGTCGCCATCACCGGCGCCGGTGCGGTTGTCGCCCGAGTGCGCCACCGACTGGTCGGCCGATTTCAGATTGTTGTAGAAGATGAAGTCGTTATCGGCACGTACCTTGCCATCGACTTTGAGCAGGAAGGCCGAACCATCGAGATCGAAGTCCTTGCCGTCGGTGCTGCGCACGTCCCAGCCCAGACCGATGACGACCTTGTTGAGGCCAGGAGCTTCTTTGCTCAGATTGACGTTACCACCTTTTTGCAGACTGATTGCCATGATGTGTTACTCCTAAAAGAAACAGCGGACTAATTTTTACTACAGGCGGCGTGCCGTGTCCGTTTTTAACGGCGCGCCGTATTCTTTACATGCCTCGGTTCAAGCCGTGAGCGCCGCAGCTTCCTGCTGGCGACGGTGGCGTACCGAGGACCACAGCGAGGCAGCGATAAAGGCCACGCCGATCAGACCCGTGAACAGCTCCGGAATGTGGTACTTCATACTGGCCAGCATGATCGCGGCGAGGATACCGATGGCGTAGTGGGCGCCATGTTCGAGGAAGACAAATTCGTCGAGCGTGCCCTTCTTCACCAGATACACCGTCAGCGAACGCACAAACATCGCGCCGATGGCCAGGCCCAGCATGATGATCACCACGTCGGTGGTAATCGCAAACGCGCCGATCACACCATCGAAACTGAACGAAGCATCCAGCACTTCCAGATACAGGAAGCCACCAATACCGCCCTTCTTGACCATATCGCCGACATTGCTGCCCTCCTCTTCCTTCTCCAGCAGGTTGCTGATCGCATCCACGCCGACGTAGATCAGAATGCCCCACAGACCCGAAATCAGCACCACCAGCTTCTGTGCTTCCGCCACCAGACTCATGGAGCCCAGCAGCACGCCCATGGCGATCATTACCGCAATCGACGACACCTTGCCCAGCGCGCCCAGCTTCTGCTCGACGTGGCCCAGCCAGTGCACTTCCTTCTCGTGGTCGAACAGGAAGTTGAGGAATACCAGCAGCAGGAACATGCCGCCGAAGGCTGCCACTTCCGCATGGTGATTGGTCAGGTGCATGGAATAAGTCTTCGGATCATTGAGCGCCAGATGCCACACATCCGTGATGCCGATATCTGCCGCCACGGCCACGATCACCAGCGGGAACAGCAAACGCATACCGAACACGGCGATAATGATGCCCACGCCGAGGAACAGCTTCTGCCAGTAGTCGTCCCAGGTTTTAAGCACGGAAGCATTCACCACCGCGTTATCGAACGACAGCGACACTTCCATCGCTGCCAGAATCGCGGCAATGCCGACGGCCGACAGGGCACCGCCCCAGCCGCTTAATTCGAATCCCCACCAGCCCGCTGCTGCCAGACACAGCGCAGTAACGAGAAAAGACACTTTGAAGTGCTTCATGTTTTACTCACATATTGTTTTAACGATGGGACGCAGTGTAGAGAAAAACAGGATTTTAAAAAATAGAAGATAATTGAAGCGTTACTTCGAAAAAACAGAAGATATGAAAACTTCGGGACTGAATTTCCGCCATCTGTATTTCTTCTACATGGTGGCCAAGGAAGGTGGCGTCACGCGTGCAGCCGAGCGGCTGGGGCTGGCCGTGCAGACCATCAGCATGCAGCTAGCCCTGCTGGAACAGAGCATAGGCAAGCAGCTGCTGGAGCCGCAGGGGCGCCGGCTGGTGCCGACCGAAGCCGGCAAGCTGGCGCTCAATTATTGCGAGCAGATTTTCCTGCTGGGCGACCAGTTGCAGGATGCGCTGGAAGCCTCCGATGCCGGTACCATGCGCCTGACAGTGGGCATTTCCGATTCGCTGCCCAAGCTGGTGGCCTACCGTCTGCTGCAGGCCACCCAGCAGCTGGATCAGCAGGTAAGGCTGGTATGTATGGAAGATGAATTCGAATCGCTGCTGGCCGATCTGGCGCTCGGCAAGCTCGACGTGGTGCTGACCGACCGCACCGTGCGCGCGGGCGGCAGCCTGAAAGTCTTCAGCCATTTGCTGGGCGAAAGCGATATGCAGCTCTATGGTACGCAGCAGTTGGCGCGGCGCTACCGGCGCAATTTCCCGGCCAGCCTGCACGGTGCACCGCTGCTGCTACCGACCCGTAACAACGCACTGCGCGGGCGCATCGATGCCTGGTTTATCGAGCACGGGGTCAGGCCCGAAATCGCCGGCGAGTTCGAAGACAACGCCATGCTCAACACCTTTGGCCGTAACGGCATGGGGCTGTTCTTTGCGCCAGCGGCGCTGGAAGCCGATATCAAGGCCCAGTTCGGAGTGGTACTGGTGGGCCATGCGCCGGAGCTGCGCGAACAGTTCTATGCCATATCCAACGCGCGCAAGATCACCCACCCCGCCATCGAGGCGATACTCAACACCGTGCATGACGGTCCATTCAGCGTCAGCGTTTAAGTCAGGGATTTAGAGCAGCGGCGTGAGGCTGTGGCGGCAGGTTTCCAGCAGCTTGCGCGCAGTCTGCAACTGGCGCTGATACGGCAGCATGGCACTGCCCTCGCCGCCAGCGGGCACGGGCCGCAGCAGTGTATCGATCTGCTGCAGCGCGCGGAAGCAGTCCAGCAGAGCTTCGAAATCCGTCACCACCTGCCGGCCCACGCCGGCCGCACGCACGCGCAGGCGCGCCGTATCGATCAGCGCGAGTTCGGCATCGAGCGTGAGCGGCGCATGCAGCGCGATACCGCACAGCGAGGACAGCAGCATGGCAAACTCGTTACGCGCCCGCGCGTAGCCATAAATGATCTGCCCTATGCTCTGGTAATCAGCGGTTTCCATGTGCGGTAGTCGATAGCATTTTTATAATTACCCCACTATACCGCAAGCCCTTGCGCCAATTTACACACATTGTTGCAGTCCACCCTTTTTAGCGGGAATGGCAACAGTCGGCTAAGATACTGGTTTTTACACTGCTGACGGTCGCCGTCTTTCTATGCAAAACCTACTGCTTGTCGTGCTGGCCCTGATTCTGGTTGCTCTCAACGGATTCTTCGTGGCCGCCGAATTCGGCATCGTCACTCTGCGCAAAACCCGTGTGCGCGCCATCGCTAAAACCCAGGGCCTGCGCGGCCGCATACTCGCCACCGTACACGGCGAACTGGATGCCTATCTGTCCGCCTGCCAGCTCGGCATCACGCTCGCTTCGCTGGGTCTGGGCTGGGTAGGCGAACCGGCTTTCGCCGGCCTGCTCGAGCCGCTGCTGTCGCTCATCGGCATCAGCTCGCCGGAGCTGGTGCACGGCATCGCCTTCGTATTCGCGTTCGGCGTAATCTCCTTCCTGCACATCGTGGTCGGCGAACTGGCACCCAAGTCGCTGGCGATCCGCCTGCCGGAAGCCGTCAGCCTGTGGAGCGCGCTGCCGCTGTACGGCTTCTACTGGGCCATGTATCCGTTTATCTGGGTGCTCAATGCCAGCGCCGCCATGGTACTGGGTCTGGCCGGCCTGTCCGGCAAGGGCGGCCACGACAGCCACTATTCGATCGACGAACTGAAACTGATCCTGCGCACCAGCCAGCCCGGCGAAAACTTCAATCAGGAAGAGCGCAAGATACTGGCGCACACGCTGGACCTCAGCGATATGTCGGTATCCGACCTGATGCGGCCAATTAACGAAGTAATCGCCCTGCATGCCAGCCGCACCTTGCAGGAAAACCTGGACACCATGCTGCGCAACCGCTTCAGCCGCTATCCCTATTACGATGAGGATGGCGAGACGGTGCTGGGCGTGATCCACCTGAAGGATCTGTTCTTTGCCCAGCAGTCCGGCAAGCCGGTGACCGACCTCGTGCCCTTCCTGCGTCCGGTCGAAACCATCGCCGCGCGTACGCCCGCGCTGGAACAGTTCCGCCGCTTCCGTGACGGTGCGCCCCACTTCGCCCTGATCGGCGAAAAAGGCAAGCGCCCGCTGGGCTTCGTCACGCTGGATAATCTGCTCGGTGCCATGGTGGGGGAAATCCACGACGAATTCCGCCTGAATGAAAACGACTGGCTCAAGCAGCCGGACGGCACCCTCGTCGGCAAGGCCAGCCTGCCCATCGTCTCGCTCGAGCGGGCACTCGGCATCGATATCGAAAACGAGGAGCTGGGTATCGAAGACGTGGAATCGGTGGGCGGCCTGCTGATGCTCAAGCTCGGCGATATTCCTAAACAGGGCCAGCGCATCAGCTTCAAGGAATTCGATATCGTGGCGCGCAAGATGAACGGCCCGCGCATCCTGCTGGTGAAAGTCATCCCGCGCGACGACACCGACGATCACGCCGAACACGACTGACTCCTAGCCCGCTGCTGCGCGCCAGCCGGTACAAACCGGCGGCGCGATTGAAGTCCCAAGCAGCGCCTATTGCGGCGCCGGTGCGCTCCAGTTATTCAGCAGGCCCAGTGCCACGGCCAGCAGTGCCGGCCCGATAAACAGGCCGACAAAGCCGAAGGCCAGCACGCCACCCGTCACGCCCAGCAGCACAAGGATGAATGGCAGGCTGCTGCCACGGCTGATCAGCATGGGCTTGACCACGTTATCGACACTGCTGATCAGGAAGAAGCCCCACACCAGCATGAAGATGCCCCAGCCAGTCTGGCCCGCATCGAACAGATAGATGGCAGCGCCACCCCATACCAGCGGCGGCCCTACCGGCACCAGCGACAGCAGGAAGGTAGCGGCCGACAGCAGCGCCACGGCCGGCACACCGGCGATCAGGAAGCCGATAGCGGCCACGCCAGCCTGCGCCAGCGCCGTACCCAGCAAACCATACACCACGCCGCGCACGGTACGGCTGACCGTCTCCGTTACTAGCTGGCCCTGCGGGCCGATCAGGCGCTGCATGGCCGTCTGCAGCGTTTCGTGCAAGGCTGCGCCATCGCGGTACAGGAAGAAGCTGACAAACACGGCCAGACTGACCTGGGCCACACCGCTGCCCAGCACCACGCTGGCACCGAGCAGCAGACGACGCGCCGGTTCCAGCAGATTTTTGGCCAGATTGAGTAATTCTTCTCGGCTGCCCAGCAGCTTGCGCAGATAGTTATCGGCCGCCTCACCCAGCAGTGGTATGTCTTTCAGCCATGCGGGTGGCGCCAGCGTGCCGCCATCCAGACTGGCCTTTATATGGTCGTAGAACACGCTGATGTTGTCGGCCACATTCCACGTCACGGCCGTCAGCGGCGCGATGATTAGCAGGGTCAGGGCCACGCTCATGATGGCAGCGGCCAATGAACGGCGCTGGCGGCAGCGCGCCAGCACATACAAATAGACGGGCCAGCTGGCGATGGTGATCGCGGCAGCAAACAGTATCGCAGCCAGAAACGGCCGCAGCACCGCCACACAGCCCACCAGCAGCAGGACGATGGCGGCCAGACGGGTGTAGGGCTGGTAGCGGTCGTGCATGGATCAGGACTGGGCCAGCAACAGCTTCACGTCATGCACCACCGAAGCCGGGCCCTGGCCATTGCGCACCATCAGGCGGATCTTGCCCTGACGGTCGAACACATAGCTGGCGGCCGTGTGGTCCATGGAATAACTGCCCGGATTCTTGCCCGGCACTTTGGCGTAGAACACCTTGAATTCCTTGGCCACGGCGGCAGTCTGCTCGGCCGTGCCATACAGGCCGATGAAGCGCTTGTCGAAGGTCGGCACATATTGCGCCAGCAGCGGCTGGGTATCACGCTCGGGATCGACAGTGACGAACAGCACCTGCACCTGATCGGCCTGCGGGCCCAGCTCCTGCATCACCTGCGCCATTTCCGTCAGCGTGGTCGGGCAGACGTCGGGGCACTGGGTATAGCCGAAGAACATCACTACTACCTTGCCTTTGAAGTCGCCCAGTGTGCGCGACTTGCCCGTGTGGTCGGTCAGGGCGAAGTCCTTGGCGTAGGCCAGCCCCGTCAGGTCGGTGTTCTGGAATGCCACCTTCGGCGCGGACGATTTGTTTTCACCGCAGCCAGTCAGCACAGTCAGGGCCAGGGCAAGGGCGGTAGAGCCCACAGCAAACAGTTTTTTCATATTTTGAAGTAGTGGTCCACCAGCAGAGCGGCGAACAGCAGCGACAGATAAATAATGGACCAGGTGAACGCCTTGCGTGCAATCAGGTCGGTGTAATGACGGTAGATTTTCCAGGCGTGGTGCAGGAACACGGCATTCAACACGATGGCGCTGACCAGATAGATCAGGCCCGACATGCGTACCGCATACGGCATCAGCGTGGTGGCCGCCAGCGCGATCGAATACAGCCAGACGTGGAAGCGGGTGAACTGCATGCCGTGTGTAACGGGCAGCATGGGCAGGCCGGAACGCGCATAGTCATCGCGGCGGTACATGGCCAGTGCCCAGAAGTGCGGCGGGGTCCAGACGAAGATGATCAGCACCAGCAGCCAGGCCTGCATGGGCACATCGTTGGCCACGGCAGCCCAGCCCAGTGCCGGCGGCATGGCGCCGGACAGGCCACCGATGACGATGTTCTGCGGCGTGGCCGGCTTGAGTATCATGGTGTAGATGATGGCGTAGCCGACGAAGGTGACAAAGGTCAGCCACATGGTGAGCGGGTTGACCAGCGTGTAGAGTATCCACATGCCGGCGCCGCCGATCACGCCAGCAAACACCACCGTCTGCATGACCGTGATTTCACCGAGCGCCATCGGGCGGCGCGCGGTACGCGCCATGCGCGCATCGATTTCACGCTCGGCCAGACAGTTGACGGCAAACGCCGCGCCGGACAGCAGCCAGATGCCGGCCGTGGCCGCGATCAGCAAGCGCCAGTCGGGCATGCCATCGGTCGCCAGAAACATGCCGATCACGGCGCAGAACACCGCGAGCTGGGTCACGCGCGGCTTGGTCAGCGCCCAGTACTGGGCGGCACGGCTAGGAAGCTTGGAAGAGACAGTCTGTGTGGTCATGAGGGGGTGTTATCTTTGCGGCCATGTTGCGCATGCGCGGCTGCAGTGGCATTAGTAGCAAGGGCCAGCGCAAACTGGCATTTTGCCTGATAGTTTAACATGGTCAGCCACAGCACCAGCAGCGCCGCACCGGCGTTGTGCAGCACCGCGATGGCCAGCGGGAAGTTCAGATAAATGGTGGCGATGCCCGTGGCCAGTTGCAGCAGCAAGGTCAGGGCCAGCCAGCGCGCCGTGCGCTGCAGCGCCGCATGCTGCCACGCGCGCCAGGCCGTGTAGCCTGCCACCATGGCCAGCAGCAGGCCGAAATTACGGTGTACCCAGTGGATCGCCGTCAGCGCGGAAAATGGCAGGTAGTGGCCGGCCGCCGTTTTGCCCAGCGCGCGCCACAGCGTGAAACCATGTTCGAAGTCCATAACCGGCACCAGCTCGCCACCACACAGCGGGAATTCGGTACAGGCCAACGTGGCGTAATTGGTACTGGTCCAGCCGCCCAGCGCCAGTTGCACCAGCAGCAGCGCCGCCGACAGGCCGGCCAGCCAGCGGATGCGGCGCATGGCCGGCGGCGAAGCGGTCAGCGTGCGCGCGGGTGTAATCAACTGGTCCTGGCGGCAGCCATACCACACCAGCAAGGCCAGCAGCCCCATACCCAGCAGCAGATGGGTGCTGACGATTACGGGCTGCAGTTTCAGTGTGACGGTCCACGCGCCGAACGCGCCCTGCAGACACACGGCAAAAAAAAGCAGCGTAGGAATCAGCGGTGCATAGTCGGCCCGGCGTGCGGCCGGCGTGGCTGCACTGCGACGCCACTGGTACCACGCCTGCGCCAGCATCGCCACGATCAGCACGCCGATGGCCATGGCCAGATAGCGGTGGATCATCTCTATCCATGCCTTGAAGACGGTGACGGGGCCGGTCGGCATCAGCGCTTCGGCCGCGATGATTTCCTCATGGGCGAGGAAGGGATTGGCCGCGCCATAGCAGCCGGGCCAGTCCGGGCAACCGAGGCCAGAATCGGTCAGGCGCGTAAACGCGCCGAACACGATCAGGTCGAAGGTGAGGAACACCGTCACCCACACCAGCTTGCGGTATTTGCTGACGTCGGACGAAGTCCACACCAGCGTCAGTGGCAGCAGCGCCACCAGCAGGGCCGTTACGGCCATCTGGGCCAGAGTCAGATGCATGATGAGCCTATTTAACCTATGGCGGAAGCCTTGAGCAGTTTGGCGATATCTTTATGCACGCGCTTCACCTGCTCGATATCGCTCGATACGGCGCCTTTGGGGAAGCGCATCATCAGATTGCCCAGCGGGTCGATCAGGTAGACATGATCGGCCGCCTGATCACCGTGCGCTTCGGTGGGCAGCCAGCGCGCCACCACATCGGCCGGTGCGCGCAACATGCGCGTGCCATCGTTCACGCGCAGCAGCATGGTATCGAGCGGCTGCTGGTCGGTAATCAGCCAGACCCGTTCGATGCGTTCCATTTCCTTGCCCTGCATGGTGCGCAACTGGCGCATGGCAAACAACTGGTCCTGACAGGCTTGCTGGCAATCGGATGGCCCCACTTTCAGCATGATCCACTTGCCCTTGTACTGCTCCAGCGTCTGCGGCTGGCCATCCAGCGTGGTGCTGGCCATGGCCGGTATCGGATGCTGGCGCGGATCGATCAGGCTACCGGAATTGGTGGCGCCACCCTGCGGCTTGATCACGTAATAGGTAAAGTAGGAAGCCAGCAACGGTGCAGCACATACGGCCAGCACGGCCAGCAGCTTCAAACGGTTAATCTGCTTTTTTTCCACGTCTAAATCCATTCACAACAAAGAAGACAACGGCCATTGCCGACAGCGCATACCACTGCAGTGCATAGCCCTGATTTTTTTCCACCCCCAGCGCCGGTGCCGGCCAGTCACGTACCAGACTGGCATCGTCACCCGCCGGCTGGGCCGCAGCGTGCTGCTCGACCACGAAAGGCTGCATGGTCAGGCCGCTATCCTTGGCCAGTTGCAGCGGATCGACATTCGAGACGATGGCGCCCGGCGTGAGTGGCGCGGCACTACCGAGCTCCATCACATGGCCGGTGCCAACTCTGGCCAGCCCGGTCAGCGTCACGGGACCGGCCGGAGTAAGCAGCGCCGGCAGGCGGTCGCGCTGCTGCGCGTCGCGCGGCACCCAGCCACGCATCACCAGCACGTGCATGCCGCTGCCCGTCAGGCGGAACGGCATCAGCACATAGAAGCCGGCACGGCCCTGATACGGCCGGTTATCCAGATACAGCGGCCAGTTACGGACAAATTCGCCCTCCAGTTGCACGCGACGGAATTCCACCGCTTCGGCTGCCAGCGCCGCGCCATCCAGCCGCAGCGGCGCCGCATGCTGGCCCTGCTCGAGCTGGCTCTGCATCACCAGCTTCTGTGCCGCTCGGCGCTGCTGCCAGTTGCCTAGCTGTATGCCCAGCGTGACCACCAGCACCGTCGCGATAAACGGAATTAGCTTAAAGCGGAAGCGAATACGCATTACAATGAGTTCTCCCTTTCCTGACATTTAACCACTGCCGCCCACATGAAAATCGTTGTCGCCATCGCCTTCATCCTGATCATCGGCAGCCTCGCCTCGGCATTTTTCTTCCTCATGCGTGACAAGGGCAAGACGAATAATACCGTGCGCGCGCTCGCTGTGCGTGTCGGACTGTCCATAGCGCTGTTTGCCGCCCTGCTGCTGGCCAACAAGCTCGGTTACATCCACCCCACCGGCATCCGCACGTAGCGCGCGCCTGGCGCTAAAAAAACAGCCGCATCCGGGCTTCCCCGCATGCGGCTTTTTTTGTCGCTACAGCGACCGCAGCGCAGGCGCTGCGGTCAGCACACTCTCGGCTTACAGCCAGTACACCACAACGTACAGGCCGAGCCAGACTACGTCCACGAAGTGCCAGTACCATGCTGCACCTTCGAAGGCGAAGTGGTTTTCCGGCGTGAAGTGGCCTTTCAGTACGCGCAGCAGCACCACCGACAGCATGATCGCGCCCATGGTCACGTGGAAGCCGTGGAAGCCGGTCAGCATGAAGAAGGTGGAACCGTAGATGCCCGAAGTCAGCTTCAGGTTCAGTTCGGTGTACGCATGGTGATATTCGTAAGCCTGGAAGCCCATGAACACGGCACCCAGCAGCACGGTAGCGAACAGCCAGAAGGCGGTTTTGCCGCGCTCGCCCGCACGCAGTGCGTGGTGCGAAATGGTCAGGGTCAGGCCCGAGGTCAGCAGCAGTGCCGTGTTGATGGTCGGGATAGGATACGGACCCATGGTCTTGAATTCCTGCACCGTACCGGCCGGCCCCGTGTTGCCCCAGTGTGGCACGAAATCAGGCCAGATGGCTTTGTGATCGAGATCGCCCAGCCATGGCATGGTGATGGAACGCGCATAGAACAGCGCACCGAAGAAGGCACCGAAGAACATCACTTCGGAGAAGATGAACCAGCCCATGGACCAGCGGTAAGAGTAATCGATACGCTGGCTGTACTGGCCGCCTTCCGATTCGCGGATAGCGTCACCGAACCAGCAGAACAGCACGGCCAGCGTGGCTGCCAGACCGATGTAATTCACGGTCGGACCCCAGGACACATCATTGACCCATGCCGACGCGCCTATCATGGTGGTCAGCAGCGACATACCGGCCATCAGCGGCCACTTGGATGGACCTGGCACAAAATAGTACGGTGCCGCAGCGTTATGTGAACTCATCTTCATCTCCTCACTTTTTCGAGTGTGCTTCGTTTTATTTTAAAACTACATATTTGACGATGGTGATCAGGGTGCCGATAAAGCAGGCTACGGCGATCAGCGCTGCAATGATGATGTGCAGCGGATTGAGTTTCGCTTCGTCGCTGTCGAAATCGCTTTTGCGGCGCAGGCCGAAGAACGACCAGATCACCGCTTTCAGCGAATACAGGAACGAGGCCTGCTTGTTCGATTCCATGCCACCCCTTAAGCCTTAGCGTGCTGCTGTTTTTTCCAGTCCACCCACTTCAAAGAAAGTGTAGGACAGGGTAATCGTTTTCACATCCTTGGGCAGAGCCGGATCGATGAAAAACACCACCGGCATCTGCTTTGCTTCGTTGGCCTGCAGGGTCTGCTGCTTGAAGCAGAAACACTCGACCTTTTTAAAATGCGGCATGGCGTTCTGTGGTGCGTAGCTCGGTATGGCTTGCGCACTCACGGGACGGTTGAGCGTGTTGACCACTTCATACATGGCCGTTGCCAGTTCGCCCGGATGCACGGTCATGCTGTGCGTCACAGGACGGAAACGCCACGGGCCTTGCGCATTGCCGTCGAACTCCACCACCACCTGACGCGTGGTATCGATCTGCGTATTTACCGGCGCGCTCACCGTGCCGTCTTTCTGTGTCAGCACATTGATGCCCAGTGCTTCGCAGATCTGGCGGTAGAACGGATTGAGCGCGTAGGCAAAGCCGAACATCAGAATCGCGACGACGATCAGCTTGCCCAGTAAAGTGCGGTTCAGACCACGGCTGGCTGCTTCGTCGCTCACGTTAGCTCAGCCACATGCGTTTAACGAATACCGACACGAAGAAGAACAGTGCCAGACCGGCCAGCAGCCAGCCGGTACGGGCGTTGTTCGTCTTTTTGCTAGGCTGGTTCACGATTACTTCACCTGTGGCGGGGTTTCGAAAGTATGGAACGGTGCCGGCGAAGGCACGGTCCACTCCAGACCTTCGGCGCCTTCCCATGGCTTGGCTTCGGCTTTTTTGCCGCCACGGATGGTCGGCAGCACGACGAAGAACAGGAAGAAGGCTTGCGACAGGCCGAAACCGAAAGCACCGATGGTAGCGATCGAGTTGAAGTCGGTGAACTGGGCCGAGTAGTCGGCATAGCGGCGTGGCATACCGGCCAGACCCAGGAAGTGCATAGGGAAGAAGGTGATGTTAAAGGTGATCAGCGACGCCCAGAAGTGGAACTTGCCCATGCCTTCGTTGTACATATGGCCAGTCCATTTCGGCGACCAGTAGTAGAAGCCGGCGAACAGGGCGAACAGCGAGCCGGCCACCAGCACGTAGTGGAAGTGGGCCACCACGTAGTAGGTGTCCTGCAGCTGGATGTCGATCGGGGTCACGGCCAGAATCAGGCCGGTGAAGCCGCCGATGGTGAACACGAAGATGAAGCCGACGGTGAACAGCATCGGGGTCTCAAAAGTCATCGAACCCTTCCACATGGTAGCGACCCAGTTAAACACTTTCACGCCAGTCGGTACGGCGATCAGCATGGTGGCGTACATGAAGAACAGCTGCGACGTCACTGGCATACCGGTGGTGAACATGTGGTGGGCCCACACGATGAAGGACAGAATCGCAATCGACGCGGTGGCGTACACCATCGAAGCGTAGCCGAACAGTTGCTTGCGGGCGAACGCCGGCAGGATCTGCGAGACGATGCCGAAGGCCGGCAGAATCATGATGTACACCTCTGGGTGACCGAAGAACCAGAAGATGTGCTGGTACATCACCGGATCACCGCCGCCGGCGGCGTTGAAGAAGGAAGTACCGAAGTGACGGTCGGTCAGGGTCATGGTGATAGCACCGGCCAGCACAGGCATTACAGCGATCAGCAGGTAGGCAGTGATCAGCCAGGTCCAGCAGAACATCGGCATCTTCATCAGCGTCATGCCCGGTGCGCGCATGTTGAGGATGGTGACGATGATGTTGATCGAACCCATGATGGACGAGGCGCCCATCAGGTGCATGGCGAAAATACCCATGTCCATGCCGATACCCATCTGGCTCGACAGCGGCGCGTACAGGGTCCAGCCGGCCGCCGTGGCACCGCCCGGCACGAAGAAGGAACCGGCCAGCAGCAGCGCTGCCGGTGGCAGCAGCCAGAACGAGAAGTTGTTCATACGGGCAAACGCCATATCGGATGCGCCGATCTGCAGCGGGATCATCCAGTTAGCGAAGCCGACGAAGGCTGGCATGATGGCGCCGAACACCATCACCAGACCGTGCATGGTGGTCAGCTGGTTGAAGAACTCGGGCTGGAAGAACTGCAGGCCCGGCTTGAACAGCTCGGTGCGGATCATCAGGGCCAGTACGCCGCCCGACATCAGCATAATCAGCGAGAACCACAGGTACAGCGTACCGATATCCTTGTGGTTGGTGGCAAACAGCCAGCGCGACAGGCCATGTGGATGGTCGTGCGCGTGGTCGCCATGGTGATCGTGCGCGTGATCTAAAGTGCTAGTGCTCATTTGTAACGCTCCTGATTACTTACGTGCAGCCACAACTTCGGCTGGTTGGACGATGTTTTCGGCGGCCTTGTTCGACCAGCTATTGCGGGTGTAGGTGATCACCGCAGCAATATCCGTATCCGACAGTTGCTTCCACGCTGGCATCTCCGTGCCATATTTACCGCTCTTCTTACCGTGCAACAGCACGTTAATCTGTTCCGCTTTCGGGCCCGTTACAACAGGCGAGCCGTCCAGTGGCGCGAAGGTGCCGGGCATGCCCTTGCCGTTGGCCTGGTGGCAGGCTACGCAATTGGCGGCATATACTTTTTCGCCCTTGGTTTTCAGTTCGTCTATCGTCCAGGTCTTGCTCGGATCATCGGCCAGTGCGGCCATTTCTTTTTTCTTGGCAGCGACCCAGGCGCTGTAATCGGCATCGCTGACCACACGCACCACGATAGGCATGAAAGCGTGTTCTTTGCCACACAGTTCCGAGCAGTAACCGCGGAAGGTGCCCGTGTGTTCCGATTTGAACCAGGTATCGCGCACGAAGCCGGGGATCGCATCCTGTTTCACGCCGAAGGCGGGAATCGACCACGAGTGGATCACGTCGTTGGCCGTAGTAACCAGACGGATTTTCTTGTTGACCGGCACAACCACTTCCTGATCGACTTCCATCAGGTAGTTGTCGCCACGTTTTTCGGTCGGCTCGAAGCCGGGCGCGCCCACTTGCGAACGCGGGGTGGACAGGTTGGACAGGAAGGAAATGCCTTCGCCCTCGCCTTTCAGGTAGTCATAGCCCCATTTCCACTGCATGCCGGTGACCTTGATGGTGATGTCGGCATTCGAGGTGTCTTTCATGCCCACCACGGTGCGCGTGGCTGGCAGTGCCATTCCGATCACGATCAGGAAAGGCACCACGGTCCAGGCGATCTCGACGGCGGTGGATTCATGGAAGGTCGCCGGTTTGTGACCAAGCGACTTACGGTGTTTGAAGATAGAGTAGAACATCACGCCGAACACGCCGACGAAGATGACCAGACAGACCATCATCATCCACGTGTGCAGACTGTAGATTTCCGATGCAATCTGGGTTGCCGGCGGTTGCAAATTCAGTTCGCCGGCGACAGGTCCGCCGGTACCGCCCGTAGCTGACGTATAACTGCCTGCCGCTTCAGCCGCCCACGCTGGGACGCTGGCTGCCATTGCGGCTGCCATCACTGACAGTCCGAGCATCAACGATGGAAGTCGTTTCGCATGTTTCATGTTGTCCCCAACCACCCAAGAAATTAAAAATTAGTATATTTTTTAACGACTCCGGATTTCGGTGAACTGAACCGGCGTCGCTCCTTAAACAACCTCAGGCCCCATGCCAGAATGGCGGGGCCTTAGGGCCTAGCTAGCGTCCTCGATGCTGCCTAAGGACAATAAAAAAGCCCGATTCTGCTTAATTCCACTGCTCGTTCGTGCTCGCTGCTATCCGCCCCCGGTTCAGGCTGCCTTTTTATGGCTGGCAGCTTGGTCCGAAGGCAAAATTTGTTGGCCGATTATATATAAGTAGACTACCACGCTCAAGAAATAATCTATATCAAGATTTCGACTTGCTAGGCTTACCACACTTCCGATAGAAAAACCCTATTTTGGCCCTTTTCGTGGTAAATCAAAGCGGATTATGGCCTCGCCACTTGACGTCATGCGCGCCTGGGGACGGAACGCGTGTCCATAAATGACCTCAAAAGTGAGCGCTAACTTGCCATCCGCACGGCGTCCGCGCTCCAGCGCAGCCAGCATGCGCTGCCAGCGCTGGCGCCCCATCAGGCCACGCGGCACGGTAGCCAGCGGGTTGCCACCGAGCGCACGTACATCGGCCAGCAGGGCTTGCGCCGTGTCGTAGGTGACGGTGATGGTTTCCATATCGAGCACGGGGGTGGCAAAACCGGCGTCCACCAGTTGGTCGCCGAAATCGTGCATGTCGACGAAGGGCAAGGTATGTTCGGCCAGATCCGCCTCGGCAAACGCGGCGCGCAGCTCACGCAGACTGTCCGGGCCGAAGCAGGAGAACATCAGCAAGCCGTTCACGCGCAGCACGCGGCGCCATTCAGCAAACACGCGGTCCGGCTGCGGGTGCCAGTGCAGCGCCAGATTCGACCACAGCAGATCGACACTCAGATGGCCCAGCGGCAGCTCGGCGAAATCAGCACACAGCAGGTCCACGCCAGCCTTGGCCGGTAGCAGCTTGCTCAGCAACTGGTTCAGCGAAGAGCCACGACTGCCCGGCTTCTGCGCCGCCTGCAACATGGGTAGAGCCGCGTCCACACCCAGTATCTGGGCGGCGGGATAGGTTTTTTGCAACTGGGGCAGGTCGGCGCCCGTGCCACAGCCGGCATCGATCAGGCGCTGGGGGGCAATTTTGACCAGTTCCAGTCGGTCGAACATGCGCGAGGCAATTTCACGGCGCAGGAAATCCGCCGCGGCCACGCGCTGCGGGCGGCGAAACAGGCTGCGTACACGCTGCAGATCAATAGGAGCACTAAGTTTGGGAGCTTGGGCAGGGGCTTGCATGGTGATGAGGACGATGTAATGCGATAATGTCGGCAGTGTACATGGTTGGAGACTCTCGCGTCCGGAGGCTGCTATGTCTGCCGCTGCACCGCCAGCACCAGCGCGCCTGCCGCGCAGTCTGGCTAACTTTGGGCGCCGCACTGCGCAGCGCCTGCTCGATGCCCTGCTACCGCCTGCCTGTGCCCTGTGCGGCGACGCCGAGGCGGGCGCCCTGCTGTGCCCCGCTTGCTGCGCGCAGTTTTTCAGCGCTGCCGCCAACGGCTTGCGCTGCGCCTGCTGCGCCAATCCGTTGCCGCAATTGCCACCCGCAACGCTGGATGCCAGCGCGTTGCACGCAGCAGACGCCGTGCCGGCCCAGCCGGCCGGACCGGCCACGACAGAACCGGTGCTGCCGCAGCTATGCGGCCAGTGTCAGCAGCAACGGCCAGCCTATGCGCGGACCGTGGTGGCATGCGACTATGCGCTGCCGCTCGACCAGCTCGTGCTGCAGCTGAAATTCGGCCAGCGGCTGGCCTACGCAGGACTAATGGCACAGCAGTTGCGCGATGCCGTGCTGCGCCAGCCTGGCTACCGCCTGCCCGAACTGCTGTGCCCCGTGCCGCTGGGGCCGCGCCGGCTGGCAGAACGGGGCTACAATCAGGCGCTGGAAATCGCCCGTCCGCTGGCACGCCAGCTCGGCATCGCACTGGCACCACGACTGCTGCTGCGCGTGCGCGACACGGCGCCGCAAAGTCTGGTCACGGCCAGCGCGCGCCAGCACAATCTGGCCGCTGCGTTTGCCGTCAGAAGCGCGGCGCAGGTGCGCGGCCGGCACATCGGCATCGTCGATGACGTGATGACCAGCGGCAGTACCTTGCAGGAAATTGCGGCCA
This sequence comes from Pseudoduganella danionis, assembly GCF_009720775.1. Taxonomy (GTDB): domain Bacteria; phylum Pseudomonadota; class Gammaproteobacteria; order Burkholderiales; family Burkholderiaceae_D; genus Rugamonas; species Rugamonas danionis. Next base: position 121,049 of record NZ_WNKW01000002.1, on the reverse strand, counting down.
CGCTGCAGCGCTATGGCGCCAGCCGCATCAGTAATCTGGTGTTCGCCCGTACACCGCCCCATTGAATTGCATTAAGGAGAAGCACGTGTTTCATGTCGTTTTAGTTCAGCCGGAAATTCCACCGAATACGGGCAATGTGATCCGCCTGTGCGCCAACACGGGCGCCCAGTTGCATCTGATAGAACCGCTGGGCTTTCCGCTGGAAGACTCGAAACTCAAACGCGCGGGACTCGATTACCACGAATACGCGCGCATGCAAGTACATCCGGACTGGGCGGCGTTTCTGGCCGCCGTGCAGCCGGCGCCGGAACGCATGTTCGCCATGACCACGCACGGCTCCTCGCCGTTTGCGCAAGCGAACTTCCAGCCCGGTGATGTGTTCGTATTCGGTTCGGAAACGCGCGGCCTCGACCCGGCCCTGCGCGAAAGTTTTGCTCCGGCCCAGCGCATCCGTCTGCCCATGCGGCCCGAAAACCGCAGCATGAATCTGTCGAACACGGTGGCCGTGGTGGTGTTTGAAGCGTGGCGCCAGAACGGCTATGCCGGCGGCGCCTGATACCGCAAGGGTGTCAGCCTTACAGCTTGTGCGAGCGCACTTTGGTGAGTAATTTGGTGGTGGAGCGGTCGTGTTCGAATTCGATCGCCACGGCTTCGCCGCCATACGCCAGCACCGCCAGCCCTTCGGGAATTTCGTCCATCTGGTAATCGCCGCCTTTGGCATAGATTTCCGGACGCGCCGTCAGCACGGCCTGCAAGGCCGTATCTTCATCGAATTCCACCACCAGATCGACCGATTCCAGCGCAGCCAGTACGGCCATGCGGTCGGCGCAGTTGTTGAGCGGGCGGTCATCGCCCTTGCCCAGGCGCTTGACGGAGGCATCGGTATTGGCCGCCACCACCAGCGAAGCGCCCAGAGCGCGGGCTTGTGCCAGATAAGTGACGTGGCCGCGATGCAGTATGTCAAACACACCGTTGGTCATGACCACGGGCTTGGGTAGCGCTGCCACGCGCGCTGCCAGCTGGTCGCGGCTGCAGATTTTTTCTTCGAATTGTGGCATGGGTTACTTCCTATAGTGATACTGAATCGGGTGCTGCCTTATTTGCTACTTAGTTGCTATCTGCTTGCTGATCGCCTTCTGCCGCCTCGTCATCGAGCTGCATGCTGAGCGTATCAGCCGGCGTAGCGGCGCCTTCTGCCGGCTCCTTGCGGCCGCCGTGCAGCTTGATCTGCAGGCGTAAACCGTTCACCGAGTCGGCATTGCGCAACGCTTCTTCGTAAGCGATGTAACCGTTATTATAAAGTTCGTACAGCGCCTGGTCGAACGTGCACATACCGAGTTCGCGCGACTTGTGCATGATCTCCTTGATGCCGTGGAAGTTACCCTTGAAGATCATCTCGGCTATCGTCGGCGTGTTGAGCAGGATTTCGATGGCCGCTTTGCGCCCCATACCATCTTCCGTGCGGATCAGGCGCTGCGACACGATGGCGCGCAGATTCGACGACAGATCCATCAGCAACTGGTTGCGCCGCTCTTCGGGGAAGAAGTTGATGATGCGGTCCATGGTCTGGTTGGCATTGTTCGCATGCAGGGTGCCCAGACACAGGTGGCCCGTCTCGGCAAACGCAATCGCATGCTCCATGGTTTCCGTATCGCGGATTTCGCCGATCAGAATCACGTCGGGCGCCTGACGCAATGTATTCTTCAGCGCGTTATGCCACGACAGCGTATCGACGCCCACTTCGCGGTGCGTGATCAGACAGCCCTTGTTCTTGTGCACGTATTCGACCGGATCTTCCACCGTGATGATGTGGCCGGCCGAATGGGCATTGCGGTAATCGATCATGGCGGCCAGCGTGGTGGACTTGCCCGAGCCCGTGCCGCCCACCACCAGTACCAGCCCGCGCTTGCTCATGATCACATCCTTGAGCACTTCCGGCAGGGCCAGCTTGTCGAAATTGGGGATTTCCGAAGCGATGGTACGGATTACCATGCCCACGCTCTGCTGCTGCACGAACACGTTGACGCGGAAGCGGCACACCTCGGGCAGCGAGATGGCGAAGTTACATTCGAGCTCGGTTTCGAACTCGCGCTGCTGCTTCTCGTTCATGATGGACAGCGCCAGCGCACGGGTCACATGGCCCGTCAGTTTCTGCTGGCTCAGCGGCTTCATCGCCCCCTGCGCTTTCACGCTGGGCGGAAAATCAGCCGCGATAAACAGATCGGAAGCGCCCATGTGATGCATCACCTTGAGCAGCTTGTGCAGATAGGCTTGCGCCTCTTCCGGACCAAACGGGGTAGTCATATCAGCCTTTCGATGCTTCAGAGCAACCCACATTATATAGTTGGCGGCGCGACAATCGGTCGAGATTTATTGCATACCACCATAGGCTGTGTTCAAATACCTGCATGACTCTGACCGAACTGAAATACATCGTAGCAGTTGCCCGAGCCAAACACTTCGGCCACGCCGCCGAAGCGTGTTACGTTGCGCAGCCCACCTTATCGGTCGCCATCAAAAAACTCGAAGATGAATTGGGCGTGGTGCTGTTCGAACGGGGCGGCGCGGAAATTTCCGTCACCCCGCTGGGCGCGCAGATCGTCGCTCAGGCCGAACGCGTGCTGGAACAGACCGCCGCCATCAAGGAACTGGCCAAACAGAATAAAGACCCGCTGGCCGGTCCGCTGCGTCTGGGTGTGATCTACACCATAGGCCCCTATCTGCTGCCGCCGCTGGTCAAAGGCATGATAGACAAAGTGCCGCAGATGCCGCTGATCCTGCAGGAAAACTTCACGGTACGTCTGCTGGAAATGCTGCGTCAGGGCGAGCTCGATGCCGCCATCATGGCGCTGCCGCTGCCCGAACACGGCATGGCCGTGCAAGCCCTGTATGACGAACCGTTCGTGGTGGCCATGCCGGCCCAGCACGCATGGTGCAAACGCCGCACCATCCCTGCCGACGACCTGAAAACGGAAAACATGCTGCTGCTGGGAAATGGCCACTGCTTCCGCGATCAGGTGCTGGAAGTCTGCCCGGAGATGGCGCGCTATGCCACGCCGGGCAATGGCATGCAGCGCACGTTTGAAGGCTCTTCGCTGGAAACCATACGCCATATGGTAGCCAGCGGCATAGGCCTGACCGTGCTGCCGCGCGCGTCCGTGCCTGACATGGAAAGCAAGGACGGCATGCTGCAGTTCCGCCCGTTCGACCAGCCCGTACCGTCGCGCCGCGTGGTCATCGTCTGGCGCAAGAGCTTTACCCGCAAAGCCGCGATCGACGCCGTCTGCGCAGTGGTGGCCGGCTGCAACCTGCCCGGCATTACCCCCGTCAGCGGCAGCGACTGAGGCAGCGCAAGCGCTCAGGATTTGCGATAATCGCTACTTTCCCATCCTGTAACGCACACGATGAACAAGCTGGCACTCTATTACCGTCTGGTCCGACTCGATAAACCCATAGGCACGTTGCTGCTGCTCTGGCCTACCCTGTGCGCACTGTGGATGGCTTCGAACGGCCACCCCGATCCCGTGCTGGTGCTGATCTTCTCGCTCGGCACCCTGCTGATGCGCTCGGCCGGCTGCGCCATCAACGACTACGCCGATCAGGATTTCGACAAATACGTCAAGCGCACGGCCGAACGGCCCATCACCAGTGGCCGCATCAGCGGCAAGGAAGCGCTGGCCATCGCCGGCCTGCTGGCCATCCTGTCGTTCTGCCTGATCCTGCCGCTGAATACTCTGACCAAGCAGCTATCCGTGGCCGCCGTGATCATCGCCGCCAGCTACCCCTACTTCAAGCGCTTCTTCGCCATCCCGCAAGCCTATCTGGGCATTGCCTTCGGCTTCGGCATGCCGATGGCGTTTGCCGCCATCCAGAACAGCGTGCCGCCCGTGGCCTGGCTGCTGTTGCTGGGCAATGTGTTCTGGGCCGTGGCCTATGACACGGCCTACGCCATGGTCGATCGCGACGACGATCTGAAGATAGGCATCAAGACGTCCGCCATCACCTTCGGCCAGTACGACGTAGCCGCCATCATGCTGTGCTACGCAGCCCATCTGGGCCTGCTGCTAGTGTGCGGCAAGATGCTGAACATGGGCTTGTACTATCTGGGCGGCATCGTAGTGGCTGGCGGTATCGCCGCCTACCACTACACGCTGATCCGCACGCGCGAGCGCGACGCCTGCTTCTACGCCTTCCGTCACAACAACTGGCTCGGCGCGGCCGTGTTTGCCGGCGTGCTGCTCGATTACGCGCTGCGCTAGCCGCACGCGCCGCCGTGCTGGCCGCTCGCAACGGCGCCAGCACGACACTTTGCACACAGGCAAACGCGCGCCAACACCCGCGTGCTCAGGCTACATTCGTAACTCGCGGCCCGGTACAGGCCCATCTAGAGTGAGGACAGCATGGAACATACCCAGCAAAATGGTAAAGACATAGCCGAAAGCAAAGCCGCCAGCAGCGATGCGCGCGATCGCCTGATGAGCGAACTGAAAACCGCCATAGGCGCCGCCGAAGGCTGGCTGCAGGACGACAAGGACAAAGAGCCCAGCAAGGCGCCCACGCCCGCCCAGACCCAGTTTCACGAAACCCTGAGCACGGCGCGCAAAGACTTGCAGCAGCTGCAGCACAGCCTGCAGGAGCGCGGCCGCAGCGCGGCCCAGTCGGCCGGCGCCTATGTGCACGAAAATCCGTGGAAATCAGTCAGCCTCGGTGCCGCGCTAGGCGTCATCGTCGGCCTGCTCATCGCCCGCAAATAAAATACGGGGTCAGGTCGGGCATTGGCGCAGAGCTCGCTTTGGGCTTAGCAGACTCAGCGCCAATGCCCGACCTGACCCCGCCTGTATTCATCAGCCGAAGGACGTGCACCAGCCCGCCGCTGCCACTAGACGCTTGGGGAACAGCGGGCAGCCGCCCATCTCGTCCGGGCCGTCTTCATAGATCTGGCATTTGCTGCAGCGGTCACCCGGTTTGAAGTCGGGGAATTTTTTCGGATCGACTTTGCTCGCATTGTTCACGTAGCTGAACTCGCGCGCCTGTGGTTCGTCCTCCTGCAAAGGCTGGCGATCCTCGGCCAGTGCGCTCCGCGTGGCCAGGGCCGCCAGCGCCGCCGCGCAGCTACCCAGCATGAATATCCGTCGGCTTGTCATGTCTCCCCCTCCCAGGCTTACACTAGTTTCATTCTGTCGTAGCCACGCCACAGCGTGATGTGAAATGATACAACGTTGACCCTTAGACATGCTCTATACTCGGCTGGCATTGCTTTAAATATCAAACAAAACCAACAACGAGGGGATGATATGGTTAAGGCTTTACGCGCACTCGCCATCTGTGGCGCCGTCAGTGCAGCGCTGGTCGCCTGCAGCAAATCTGAAGCGCCGCCGAGCGCCGACAAGGTCAGCGCCGATGCGGCATTCCAGAAGAAATTACAGGAACAGTTGCTTGATGCCAAGCCCGGCAGCGTGATCGACATTCCTGCCGGCAGTTATCACCTGACCAGCGGCCTGACCTTGCGCGCCAACGGCGTGACCATACGGGGCGCCGGCATGGACAAGACTATCCTCTCGTTCAAGGATCAGGTGGCTGGTCCCGAAGGCATGCTGGTGTACGCCAGCAACTTCACCATCGAAGGCCTGACCATCGAAGACTCCAAGGGCGACGGCCTGAAAATCAATGACGGCGACAACATCACCATCCGCAAAGTCAAAGTACAGTGGACGGGCGGCTCCAAAGTCACCAATGGCGCTTACGGCATCTACCCCGTCAAGACGCGCAATGTGCTGATCGAAGACTGCGTGGCCATCGCCGCATCGGACGCCGGCATCTATGTGGGCCAGTCGAACGGCGTAGTGGTACGCCGCTCGCGCGCCGAGCAGAATGTGGCCGGCATCGAAATCGAAAACACCGTAAATGCCGACGTGTACGACAACGTGGCCACCAATAACACGGGCGGCATCCTGGTATTCAACATGCCCAACCTGTCGCAGCCCGGCCATAGCACGCGCGTGTTCAAGAACAAGGTGGACAAGAACAATCTGGGCAACTTCGCTGCACGTGGCACGGCCGTGGCCAGCGTGCCGGCCGGTTCCGGCATCGTCATCAACTCCAATTCCAAAGTGGAGATTTTCGATAATGACGTGACGGACAACCAGACGGCCAACGTGATCATCTCCAGCTACCACTCGACCGGCTACTTCACGGAAAAAGGTGTGGCCAGCAATTACGACCCGTATCCGAAAGCCATCTACGTGTACGGCAACCGCTTCAAAGGCGGCGGCGATTCGCCGGATGGGCTGGACCTCAAAGCCCTGAAGATCGCCATGTATGGCCTGAGCGGCCATCTGCCCGATGTGCTGTGGGATGGCTATGTGGATACCAAGCTGCTGGTCAAAGGCCAGTTGCCGGCCGAGCAGCGCATCTGCATCCAGAACGATGCGGAAGTGCTCAACGCCGATGGCCCCAACAAATACAAGAACCCCAGCAAGGATAGTGCACCGTTCCGCTGCGAACTGGCCAAACTGCCGGCCGTCTCGATTACCCAGCTGGCGGCGCAATCGTGATGCGGTGGCAGTGGAAACAGGGCGCCGTTGCGACGGCGCTGTTGGCCATGGCCGCCGGTGCCGCGCTGGTGTTGAGCGGCTGCACGCGCAGCCAGCCTGAAGTGAGCTTCATCACCGAGGGCAATCCGGCCAAGCTCAGTGACTGGCACCTGATGGCCGTCAATAGCGGCCGGCTGAATCTCAACGCTGGCGTAGTGCCTTATGATCTGAACACGCCGCTGTTCACCGACTACGCCCAGAAGCTGCGCACCATCTGGATGCCGAAAGGCGTGAGCGCGACCTATGACGCCGAGAACACATTCAACTTCCCGGTCGGCACCATCATCAGCAAGACCTTCTACTATCCGAAAGAAGCCGGCGGCGGCAAAGCCGTACTGGCCACTTACGATAGCAGCCGCAGTGGCGGCGACCGGCTCGATCTGGCCCATGTGCGGCTGGTGGAAACCCGCTTGCTGGTACGCCGCGCCGATGGCTGGATTGCCCTGCCCTATGTGTGGAATGCCGATCAGACTGACGCCGTACTGGCGCGCACGGGCGAGCAGATCCCCGTCGAAGTGCTGCACGAAGACCAAACCCGCAAGCCGCTCACCTATGTGGTGCCGAACGTGAACCAGTGCGCGGCCTGCCACGTGGCCGACATCAAATCGCGCCAGTTCCAGCCCATAGGCCCGAAAGCGCGCCATATGAACCGCGACTATAGCTACGATGGTGTGAGCAGCAACCAGTTGGCCTATCTGGCCAAGATGGGCTACCTGACAGGCCTGCCGCAAGATCCCGCCAAGACTGTGCCGCGCAACGCCAACTGGCGCGACAGCAGCCAGCCGCTTGATGCGCGTGCGCGCGCCTACCTCGACATCAACTGCGCCCACTGCCATAACGACAAGGGCGCAGCGAATACCACGGCACTGCATCTGAATATGGGCGCACCGGCCAATCTGCATCTGGGTCTGTGCAAGCCACCTGTGGCGGCAGGCGCCGGTACGGGCGGGCATACGTTCGGCATCTATCCGGGCAAGCCAGATGATTCGATCATGGTGTATCGCCTGAACAGCGCGGAGACAGGCGTGATGATGCCGGAACTCGGGCGCGGCTCGGTGCACCGCGAAGGCGTGGCGCTGATCAAGGAGTGGATCGCTGCGATGAAACAGGGCTGCGACCAGCGCTGAGCCTAAGGCCGTGTGCCGCGCCGCCCGGCTGCGCTGCTGCGCTGCCGCGCGGCGGCACTCGGGATATTTGCTAGCTGGCGGCGCCCAGTTCGTCGCCCATTTCCTTGCCGCGTGCTGCGGCCGCCTTCATCGCCTGAATAATCGCCGGCTTCACGCCCGCCGCTTCCATACTGGTCAGCGCGGCATAGGTGGTGCCGCCTTTGGAGGTCACGCGTTCACGCAGCAGCGTTACCGGTTCGTCCGACTGCTGCGCCAGTTGCGCTGCGCCCGTAAAGGTGGCCATGGCCAGTTGCTTACCCTGCTCGGCACTGAGACCCATTTCCTGCGCCGCCTGCTGCATCGCTTCGATGAAGTAGAACACATAGGCCGGGCCGCTGCCGGAAACTGCCGTCACTGCATCGATCTGGGCTTCATCGTCGAGCCACACGGTAGGACCGACGGCACGCAGAATATCGTCGGCCGCCTGCTTCTGCGCAGCGCTCACACCGGCCGTAGCCACCATGCCAGTGATGCCCATGCCGATCAGCGCGGGCGTATTCGGCATGCAGCGCACGATGGGGCCATAGCCGCCCAGCCAGCGCGACAGATCGGCGCCACGGATGCCGGCCGCAATCGATACGATCAGCGGCTGGCGCTCAGGCACGGCCTGCAGCAAAGGCAGCAACTGGGCTGCGACGGCGCGCATGGCTTGCGGCTTCACTGCCAGCACTATGACGTCGGCCGCAGCAGCGACGGCATCGGCCTGCTCCGCCGTCGTCACCCCGAACTGCTGCTGCAGCCGCACCAGCGCTTCTGCACTCGGGTCGGCCACATGGATATGTGCACCGGCCGTCAGTTTGTTGGCCAGCCCCGCGATCAGGGCAGAGGCCATATTGCCGCCGCCGATAAATGCTATTTTCATACTTGTCATATTCGACCTACTCAAGCCTTGTGATAATTTCGTGAACCGAAAATGGCGCTGCCCACCCGCACGATGGTGGCCCCTTCCACGATGGCGGCGCGCAGATCGGCCGACATGCCCATCGACAGGGTATCGAGTGCCAGTCCTTCGGCGCGCAACTGCTGGTACAGCGCCCGCAGCGCGGCAAACGCCGCACGCTGCTGGGCATAGTCCTCGACCGGCTCAGGGATCGCCATCAGGCCACGCAAGGTCAGATTGGGTAGCGCGGCAACCTTGTGGGCCAGCGCTGAAAGTTCTTGCGGGGTCACGCCGCTTTTGCTGGCCTCCCCGCTGATATTTACCTGCAAACAGATCTGCAGCGGTGCCAGTCCGGCCGGACGCTGCTCGGACAGGCGCAGGGCGATTTTTTCGCGCTCCACCGTGTGTACCCAGTCGAAATGCTCGGCGATAGGCCGCGTCTTGTTGCTCTGGATAGGACCGATGAAATGCCATTCCAGTTTGGGCGCGCCGGCATCCTGCACAGCCTTGATCTTGTCCACCCCTTCCTGCAGATAATTCTCGCCAAATGCGCGCTGCCCGGCTGCCACCGCTTCCAGCACGGCGTCAGCACCAAAGGTCTTGGACACGGCCAGTAGTTGCACGGATTCGGCAGGTCGACCGGATTCTTGTGCTGCGGCAACAATTGTGGTGGCGATCGCTTGCAAGTTCTGGGGAATCAGAGACATAATCAGTAGATAAAGGTTGTAAACCGGCAAGCGTCATGAAGACGCTCCACCATGTCAGGCACAGGAATTATAAATGGACATCACCGAGCTACTCGCATTCTCCGTCAAGAACAAGGCCTCGGACCTGCACCTTTCGGCCGGTTTGCCGCCCATGATACGGGTGCACGGCGACGTGCGCCGCATCAATCTGCCGCCGCTGGAACACAAAGACGTGCACAGCATGATCTATGACATCATGAACGATGCCCAGCGCAAGGCTTACGAGGAAATGCTCGAGTGCGATTTCTCGTTCTCGATTCCCGGTCTGGCCCGTTTCCGCGTGAATGCCTACAATCAGGAGCGCGGCGCTTCTGCTGTGTTGCGTACCATCCCGTCCAAGATCCTGACGCTGGAAGAACTCAACGCGCCCAAGATCTTCGCCGACTTCTCGCTCAAGCCGCGCGGTCTGGTGCTGGTGACGGGGCCAACCGGTTCCGGTAAATCCACCACGCTGGCCGCCATGGTCAACCATCTCAACGAAAACGAGTATGGCCATATTCTGACCATCGAAGACCCGATCGAATTCGTGCACGAATCGAAGAAGTGCCTGATCAACCAGCGCGAAGTGGGCCCGCACACGCTGTCGTTCAATAACGCGCTGCGCTCGGCCCTGCGCGAAGACCCCGATGCGATTCTGATCGGCGAGATGCGCGATCTGGAAACCATCCGTCTGGCCCTGTCGGCCGCCGAGACGGGCCACCTGGTATTCGGTACGCTGCACACCTCTTCGGCCGCCAAGACTATCGATCGTATCGTCGACGTGTTCCCGGCCGACGAAAAGGAAATGGTCCGTGCCATGCTGTCGGAATCGCTGCAGGCAGTGATTTCCCAGACCCTGCTGAAAACCAAGGATGGCAGTGGCCGCGTGGCGGCGCACGAGATCATGGTGGCCACTCCGGCCATCCGTAACCTGATCCGCGAAGCCAAGGTAGCGCAGATGTATTCCGCCATCCAGACCGGCAGCAATGTCGGCATGCAGACGCTGGACCAGAACCTCAGCGATCTGGTGCGACGTAATGTGATCAGCGCGGCGGCGGCACGCAGCGCGGCCAAGTCGCCCGATAACTTCCCCGGTTAATTCTCCACACTAGGACAGGACGCACCATGGAACGCGATCAGGCCTCTAAATTCATGTTCGACCTGTTGCGCCTGATGACCAGCAAGAAGGGTTCGGACCTGTTCATCACGGCCGGCTTCCCGCCTGCCATCAAGATCGACGGCAAGCTCACGCCCGTCTCGGCGCAGGCGCTGACGGCCGCGCACACCACCGATCTGGCCCGCTCCATCATGAACGACAAGCAGGCCGCGACGTTCGAGCTGACCAAGGAAGCCAACTTCGCCATCAGTCCCGGCGATCTGGGCCGCTTCCGCGTTTCCGCTCTGGTGCAGATGGGTTCCGTGGCCATGGTGCTGCGCACGATTAACACGGAAATCCCCCAGCTGGAAAGCCTGGGCCTGCCGCCTGTGCTCAAAGATATCGTGATGGCCAAGCGCGGTCTGGTCATCATGGTGGGCGCCACCGGTTCCGGCAAATCGACCACGCTGGCGGCCATGGTGGGCCACCGCAATGAAAACAGCTACGGCCACATCATCACCATCGAAGACCCGGTCGAATACGTGCACCCGCACCGCAACTGCATCGTCACCCAGCGCGAGGTGGGCGTCGATACGGAAGACTGGGAAGTGGCGCTGAAAAATTCGCTACGGCAGGCGCCCGACGTGATCCAGATCGGCGAAATCCGCGACCGCGAAACCATGGACCACGCGATCGCGTTTGCCGAAACGGGCCACCTGTGTCTGGCCACGCTGCACGCCAACAGCGCCAATCAGGCACTCGACCGCATCATCAACTTCTTCCCCGAAGAACGCCGCCAGCAACTGCTGATGGATTTGTCGCTGAACCTGAAAGGCATGGTGTCGCAGCGCCTGATTCCGCGCAAGGAAGGCGCGGGCCGCGTAGTCGCCATCGAAATTCTGCTCAATTCTCCGCTGATTTCGGACCTGATCTTCAAAGGCCAGATCCACGACATCAAGGAACTGATGAAAAAATCGCGCGAACTGGGCATGCAGACGTTCGACCAGTCGCTATTCGATCTGCACGAGGCGGAGCTGATCAGCTACGAAGATGCGCTGCGCAATGCCGATTCCGTCAACGACCTGCGCCTCGCCATCAAACTGGAAAGCAAGACGGCACGTAACCGTGACCTGAGCGCAGGTACCGAACATCTGGGCATCATCTGATGACTACTATTTTCGACTACAGCGCCGATACGCTGGCCGGCACCCCGGCCAGTCTGGAGCAATACCGCGGTCAGGTTCTGCTGATCGTCAACACGGCCAGCCAGTGCGGCTTTACACCGCAGTACAAAGGGCTGGAGGCGGTCTACCAGCAGTTCAAGCAGCGCGGCGTGACGGTACTCGGCTTCCCGTGCAACCAGTTCGGCCAGCAGGAGCCGGGACAGGCCGACGAAATCGGCGCCTTCTGCGAAAAGAATTACGGCGTGAGCTTCCCGCTGTTTGCCAAGATCGACGTGAACGGCGATCAGGCCCACCCGCTGTTCCAGCGGCTCAAAAAAGACGCCCCCGGCATCCTCGGCACGCAGGCCATCAAATGGAACTTCACCAAATTCCTCGTGCGTAAAGATGGTCGGGTCTACAAGCGCTATGCGCCCAGCACCACACCGGAACAGCTAATCACCGACATCGAAGCCCTGCTCGCAGAATAAGTCGCCATGCCACCACACGAGGAAAACCGGCGCCCATGACGCTGTTCGAAAAAATACAGTCGCGCTGGATGCGCACGGGGATGTACGCGCGCATGTTCATCCCCGTTTTCATCATTATCGTGATTGCGCTCAGCGTGCGCTACTCTATGTTGTACGGCAACGAGACCGAGTATGCCAACCAGCGCTACCAGCGCGATGCAGGCGATCTGGTCACCTATATGCACAAGGCGCTGCTGCCATCGCTGCAAGTACGCGACCGTGCCGCGCTCGATAACACGCTGGCCAGCGCCATGCTGCTGGAGGCCGATCTGGCCGCCGCCCACCTCGATTATCCGGGCGGCCATCTGGAGGCGCTGCGCAGCCAGCCCACGCTGGCCGAATATCCGGCCTGGTTTGCCCGCCTGGGCGGCATCACGCCGCAGCAGCGCACGCTCGATTTGGGCAATGCCAAGCTGGTACTGAGCTTTGTTCCTACCCTGCCGCTGACACAGGTGTGGCGTACGCTGCGCCAGCAGGCCGTCATCACGACCGGAAACATCATCATCATCTACACCCTGCTCGGCCTGCTCATCTACGCCAACACGCGCATGCTGCGCCGCGTAACGGATGGCACGGCGCGTTTTCAGGATGGCGACTACGGCGTGCGCCTGCCTGTCAGCGGCACGCTGGAAGCGCGCACGCTGGCCATCAGCTTTAACAACATGGCCCAGCGCATGCAGTCGCTGGTGCACAAGCTGCAGCAAAGCCAGAGCCAGCTCAGTGCCCAGCTAACCCAGACCCTGCAGGTACAGGCCACGCTGCAGACAGAGAAGGAACGCATCGAAGTCACGCTGGCCTCGATCGGCGATGCGGTGATCACCACCGACCTGTCAGGCCGCATCGCCAGCATCAACGTGATGGCGCAGCAGCTCACGGGCTGGCAGCAGGAACACGCGCGCGGCATGGAGCTGCATCAGGTGTTTGTGCTGGCGAATAACTTCGGCCAGCATTCGCTGCTCAAATCCATGGCCGCCATCTACGCGGGCAGCTCCGTCATCAAGGTGGGCAACCAGAGCATGCGCAACCGCAACGGCCAGCTCTACACGGTGGAATACACGGCCAATGCCATCCGCTCGGGCGCGGACGAGATCCAGGGTGCCATACTGGTGTTCCGCGACGTGACGGAACGGCGCCAGCTCATGCAGCAGATTTCGTGGCAGAGCAGCCATGACGTGCTGACCGGCCTGCCCAACCGCACGGCCCTGACCACCCGCTTCGAGCAGGAAGTCTTCCACGCTCGCGAAGAACACTACCCGCTGGCCGTCTGCCTGTTCGATCTGGACCGCTTCCAGCAGGTCAACGATACGCTGGGCCAGCACATCGGCGACGAAGTGCTGAAACAGGCAGCCAGCCGGCTGCATGACTTTGCCGGCCCGCGCCATTATGTGGCCCGTCTGGGCGGCGACGAATTCGTCATGCTGCTGCCCCAGCTCGATGATAGGCTGGCCACCGAACAGGCACTGGAACGCCTGCTGGCCGAACTGTCGCGCCCCTATCTGTGCAATGGCCAGCAGGTCAGCATGTCGGCCAGTGCCGGCGTGACCATCTATGGCGGCAGCGAAGTCAGTGCCGACAGCCTGCTGCGCCAGGCCGACCAGGCGCTGTATCAGGCCAAGATCACGGGCCGCAACCGCGCCCACTTCTTCGATGCCGATCTGGACGAGCAGGTACGTACCCACCACAACCGCCGCACCGAAGTACGCGCCGCCGTGCGCGCGGGCGAACTGCGGCTGTACTACCAGCCCAAGCTCGATATGCGCAAAGGCCGCATCATCGGCATGGAAGCGCTGGTACGCTGGGCCCATCCGGAGCGCGGCATCGTCGGACCGATGGAATTCCTGCCCATCGTCGAGCATAGCGATGTGATCGTCGATATCGGCGAATGGGTGCTGCGCGAAGCGCTGCGCCAGTTGCAGCAGTGGCGCAGCTACGACGCCGAGTGGGTGGTCAGCGTGAACATCGCGGCGCGCCATTTCCAGCGTCCCGACTTCGTGCCCAAGCTGAAAACCATACTGGCCGAATACCCCGACGTGCCGGCCCATATGCTGGAACTGGAGATACTGGAGTCGTCTGCCCTCAGCGATATGGCCCATGTACGCAACATCATGCTGGACTGTCAGGCGCTGGGCATCAGCTTTGCGCTCGATGATTTCGGCACCGGCTATTCGTCCATGTCCTACCTCAAGCGGCTGCCGGCCGATGTGCTGAAGATAGACCAGAGCTTTGTGCGCAATATGCTGGTGGACCGCGACGACCTGCATCTGGTCAGCGCCGTGATCGGGCTGGCCCGTTCCTTCGGATTGGGCGTGATCGCCGAAGGCGTGGAGACAATAGAACACGGCGCCATGCTGATGCGCCTCGGCTGCGATCTGGTACAGGGCTACGGTATCGCGCGTCCCATGCCGGCCAGCGAAGTGCAGCCATGGGTGGACAACTTCGGCAGCGCCGATGTGTGGCAGGCCGCTGCGCAACTACCGCCCATCGTCAATCTGCACCACGAACATGCGCTGGGCACGAGCCAGATTCCAGCCTTGCAGCAAAGCTAGTTCAGCGCCCGCTCCAGCAATTCTATCCAGTGCATGACGGGCGTTTGAGTACCCGTCTGCAAGTGGGCGCTACAGCCCACATTGGCCGAGACGATCGTGCTGGCGCCCGTATCGGCCAGACTGGCCAGCTTGCGGTCACGCAGCTGGCGCGAGAGTTCCGGCTGCAGCAGCGAATAGCTGCCGGCCGAGCCGCAGCACAGATGGCTGTCGGCGCACAGCACCACATCCACCCCGACCGCACGCAGTATCGCTTCTACCTTGCCGCGTATCTGCTGGCCGTGCTGCAGCGTGCATGGCGGGTGGTAGGCCACCCGTTCGTTCAGCCGCGTACGCAGCGCCAGTTCCGCTTCGAATTCCGCCAGCACCTCGCTCAGGTCGCGCGTGGCGGCTGCTACCTGCTGCGCCTTGGCAGCATAAGCCGCATCATGCGCCAACAAGTGGCCATAATCCTTGACGGTGGCACCGCAGCCAGACGCCGTCATCACGATGGCTTCCACCGTCCCATCCTGCAGCATGGGCCACCATGCATCGACATTGCGCCGCATATCGTCGAGCGCTGCTTCATGCTCGTTGA
Organism: Pseudoduganella danionis; assembly: GCF_009720775.1. Classification (GTDB taxonomy): domain Bacteria; phylum Pseudomonadota; class Gammaproteobacteria; order Burkholderiales; family Burkholderiaceae_D; genus Rugamonas; species Rugamonas danionis. Next base: position 105,779 of record NZ_WNKW01000002.1, on the reverse strand, counting down.
GGTGGTGGCGCAAAGCACCGCAGCAGCCGGCACGGGGCGCCACCAGCAGCTGCACGCCCAGCGCATCGAGCACGCGCGCCGTGGCGGCGTTGATGTTGGGCGCCATAGCTGGCTGGGCACAACCGTCCAGCACCAGCATCTTGCGCGCATGGCTGCGTGCAGGCCAGACCCCGGCAGGCTGCCGCGCCGGCAGCTTATCCTGCATGGCCGGCGACAGCAGCGGCTTGACCAGCCGGCCTGCCGCCAGCGCCGCGCCAAACACGGCCTTGCGCGACACCCCTTCGCGTACCAGCAAGCGCTGCATGCGCTGCATGAAAGGCCGCTGCACGCGCTGCTCCACCACCTTGCGGCCGATATCGACCAGACGGCTGTATTTCACGCCGGACGGGCAGGTGGTCTCGCAATTGCGGCACGTCAGGCAGCGGTCCAGATGCTGCTGAGTTTTGGCCGTGATCGGTGCACCTTCCAGCACCTGCTTGATCAGGTAGATGCGGCCGCGCGGGCCATCGAGTTCATCACCGAGTAGCTGATAGGTAGGACAGGTGGCCGTGCAGAAGCCGCAGTGCACGCAGGCGCGCAGGATGGCATCGGCCTCTTCGCCTTCGCGGGTGTTGCGGATGAAGTCAGCGAGATTAGTCTGCATGGCGCTCTCAGTACATGCGGCCGGGGTTGAAGATACCGGCCGGATCAAACGATGCTTTCAGCCGTTCATGGATGCGCATCAGCGGCGCGCTGAGCGGATGGAATACGCTGACAGGCTTATGCTCGCTGCGGTACAGCGTGGCATGGCCGCCGGCAGCGGCTACCGTGCGGCGTATCGCTTCCTCCTGCGCTTCGTCGCATGCCGCCGTTTTCAGCCAGCGCTGTGCCCCGCTCCATTCGATCAGCTGTTCACCGCCGAGGATCACGGCACTGGCCGCAGAGGGCAGCGACAGCCGCCACAAACAGCCAGCGCTGAAGTGCGGGTGGGTCTGGTCGCGCAGTGCGGTCCAGAATGCGTCGGCATGTTCGAGCGGCGCGCCGCCCATGCGCTGCTGCGCTGCCGCCACGGCAGCCCGCGCACCGGACAGGCGCACTGCCAGCACGCCCTGATACCAGCAACTGGCCGAAATCGGCAAAGGCTGGCCGGCCCATTCATTCAGGCGGCGCAGCGCGTCGATCTCGCTCAGATCAAAACGCAAGCTGGTTTCGCACAGCGGCAGCGGCAGCACCTTGAGCGAGACTTCAAGGATCAGGCCCAGCGTACCGAGCGATCCGGCCAGCAAGCGCGACACATCATAACCGGCCACGTTTTTCATCACCTGCCCGCCAAAACGCAGCATGGTGCCCTGCCCGTCCATCAGCACAGCACCCAGCACGAAATCACGCACGGCGCCCGCACTGGCACGGCGCGGACCGGACAGCGCACTGGCCACGACGCCGCCTATGGTCGAACCTGCGCCAAAGCGGGGCGGCTCGAACGCCAGCATCTGCTGGTGTTCGGCCAGCAGCGCTTCGATCTCGGCCAGCGGCGTGCCGCAGCGTACGGTGATGACCAGTTCCGTCGGTTCGTAGGACACTACACCCGCATAAGCGCGGGTATCGAGCACTTCGCCTTGCGGCGGCTGACCATACCAGTCCTTGCTGCCGCTGCCGCGCAGGCAGAGCGGCGTACCGGCGGCACTGGCCGCGCGGATACGCTCGGCAAATTGCGCGGCAATGGCGGCATAGTCATGCGCCGGCGTTGCGCCACTCGCCGCAGTGCCCGCGGCGCTCGCTGCGTCCGGTATAGCCTTGTCTACTGTCGTCATATTCGTCAGGCCTCCTCAGAAGCGCGGCAGATAGGCAAACGGCAGCTTGCCGCCGCTGACGCGCATCTTGCCGAATTCCGCACAGCGGTTCAGCGTCGGTATCGCCTTGTCAGGATTGAGCAGCCGCGCCGGATCGAACGCGCGCTTGACGCCGAAGAAGGCTTCCAACTCGGCCGGCGCGAACTGCGCGCACATGGAATTGATCTTCTCTATGCCCACCCCGTGCTCGCCGGTGATGGTGCCCCCCACTTCCACGCACAGCGCCAGTATCTCGGCGCCAAACGCTTCGGCCCGTTCGAATTCGTCAGGAATGTTCGCGTTGAACAGGATGAGCGGGTGCAGATTGCCATCTCCCGCATGGAACACATTGGCGCAGCGCAGGCCGTACTTCACTTCCATCTGCGCGATGCCTTCCAGTACCTGCCCCAGTCGCTTGCGCGGGATGGTGCCATCCATGCAGTAGTAGTCGGGCGATATGCGCCCGGCTGCCGGGAAGGCATTCTTGCGGCCGGACCAGAACTTCATCCGTTCCACTTCCGACTGCGACACAGCAATCGCACTGGCACCGGCCTGCTGCAGCACGGCCGACATGCGCGCGATTTCTTCTTCCACTTCCTCGGCCGTGCCATCGGCTTCGCACAGCAGGATGGCGGCCGCTTCGGTGTCATAACCGGCATGCACGAAAGGCTCCACCATGCGCGAGGAAGTCTGGTCCATCATTTCCAGCCCGGCCGGAATAATGCCGGCCGCGATCAGCGCAGCGACGGCATTGCAGCCTGCCACCACCTCGTTGAACGAGGCCATGATGACGCGTGCGCAGGCCGGCTTGGGCACCAGTTTTACCGTCACTTCGGTGACGATACCGAGCATGCCTTCCGAGCCTATGAATACGGACAGCAGATCCAGCCCTGCCGCATCGAGCGCTTCGCTGCCCAGTTCCACCACCTCGCCTTCTATCGTCACCATGCGCACGCGCAGCACGTTGTGCACGGTCAGGCCGTATTTCAGGCAGTGCACCCCGCCCGAGTTCTCCGCCACATTGCCGCCTATGGTGCAGGCGATCTGCGAGGAGGGATCGGGCGCGTAGTACAGCCCATGCTGGGCCGCTGCATCGGAAATCGCCAGATTGCGCACGCCGGGCTGCACCACGGCCGTACGCGAATAGGCATCCATGCGCAGGATGCGGTTGAGGCGCGCCGTAGATAGCACTACCCCGTCCGCGATCGGCATGGCGCCACCGGACAGCCCCGTGCCGGCGCCACGCGGTACGATGGGCACCTGCAGTTCGTGGCACAGCTTGAGCACGGCCACGATCTGCGCCTCGCTATCGGGCAGCACCACGATCAGCGGCATCTGGCGGTAGGCGGCCAGACCGTCGCACTCGTAGGGACGGGTATCTTCGGGGTCGGACAGGATGGCACCGGGCGGCAGCACCTGTAGCAAGGCGGCGGCCAACTGGACGCGGCGGGCGGAAAGCGCAGCCGGCGAGGCCGCGGCCGCTGTAACTGTGGTGACTGGGGTGGCTGTGTTCATGGAGCGGGCACCTGAAAGCACGGGATCAGAACAGAATTGTAAGCACAAATGTGGGGTCGATCCGGCCCGCCGGTGAAATACAAGCGCAAACTGTTGTATTCTTCGGGCGCTAACCTCCAACACAAGGAAATGACATGGGTAACCGACTTTCTAAAATCGCCACCCGCACGGGCGACGGCGGCACCACCGGCCTAGGCGACGGCAGCCGCACCGACAAGGATAGCGTGCGCATACAGGCCATAGGCGAAGTCGACGAACTCAATTCCCATCTGGGCCTGCTGCTGTGCGAAGACATGCCGGCCGAGCTGCGCGAAGAACTGGTCACCATCCAGCATGATCTGTTTGATCTCGGTGGCGAGCTATGCATCCCCGGCTACCAAATGATTACCGAAGACCACGTGCTGCGTCTCGATGAGCATCTGTCCAAATACAACGCCACCCTGCCCGCACTGACGGAATTCATCCTGCCGGCCGGTTCGCGTGCGGCCTCGCAGGCCCACGTCTGCCGCACCGTGTGCCGCCGCGCCGAACGCGCCATCGTCACGCTGGGCAAGGCCGAAACCATCCATGAACACCCGCGCCAGTACGTCAACCGCCTGTCCGATCTGCTGTTCGTACTTGCCCGCGTACTGAACCGCCATGCGGGCGGCAGCGATGTGCTGTGGCAGCACGAACGCCGCCGCAAAGCCTGAAAATAAAAACGGGGTCAGGTCGGGCATTGGCGCAGAGCTCGCTATCAAAATAGCGGACTCTGCGCCAATGCCCGACCTGACCCCGAACTAATGCGGCAGGGCCGCCTTAGCCGTTATTGACCACCAGACGCGGCTCGACGGCAGCACTGCGCTGGCGGATGGATGCCGTGATACCGGCGCCATCAAGGCCCACGCTGGCCAGCAGCTTGGCCGGATCGCCATGGTCGATGAACTGGTCCGGCAGGCCCAGCATCTGCAGCGGCTTGACGATGCCTTCGGCAGCCAGTGCTTCGGCCACGGCCGCACCGGCACCACCCATGATGCAGCCCTCTTCCACCGTTACCAGATAATCGTGTTCGGCCGCGAGCTGGCGCACCAGCTCTACGTCCAGCGGCTTGACGAAGCGCATATTTGCGACCGTCGCGTCCAAGGCTTCGCCCGCTGCCATGGCCGGTGCCACCATCGAGCCAAAGGCGAGGATGGCGATCTTCTGGCCGCGGCGCTTGATTTCGCCTTTGCCAATTTCCAGCGTGGTCAGCGCTTTTTCTACCGCTGCACCGATGCCGGCACCGCGCGGGTAACGGATCGCTGCCGGGCCCTGGTAATGGTAGCCCGTGGTCAGCATCTGGCGGCATTCGTTTTCGTCCGATGGTGCCATCACCACCATGTTAGGGATGCAGCGCAGATAGGCCAGATCGTAGTTACCGGCGTGGGTGGCACCGTCGGCACCTACCAGACCGGCACGGTCCAGCGCAAAGGTCACGTCCAGATTCTGCAGGGCCACGTCGTGGATCAGCTGGTCGTAGCCGCGCTGCAGGAAGGTGGAGTAGATCGCCACGACGGGCTTCAGGCCTTCGCAGGCCAGACCGGCGCCAAACGTCACCGCGTGCTGCTCGGCGATGCCGACGTCGAAATAGCGGTCCGGATATTCCTGATCGAAGCGCACCATGCCCGAGCCTTCGCGCATGGCCGGCGTGATGCCGACCAGCTTCTTGTCGGCAGCGGCCATGTCGCACAGCCAGTTGCCGAATACTTCCGTGTAGGTCAGTTTGCTAGGCGCGGTAGGCGGCTTGATGCCTTCGGCCGGATTGAACTTGCCCGTTCCGTGGTACAGAATCGGCTCGGCTTCGGCCAGCTTGTAGCCCTGGCCTTTTTTGGTCACCACGTGCAGGAACTGCGGGCCTTTCAGGTGGCGGATATTCTGCAGCGTAGGAATCAGCGATTCCAGATCATGGCCGTCGATAGGGCCGATGTAGTTGAAGCCGAATTCTTCGAACATGGTGGCCGGTACTACCATGCCTTTGGCATGCTCTTCGAGGCGCTTGGCCAGTTCCAGCACAGGGGCAGGCAATACCGATTTACCCACGTTCTTGGCCGCCGCGTAGAACTGCCCCGACATCAGGCGGGCCAGATAGCGGTTCAGCGCGCCCACGGGCGGCGAGATCGACATATCGTTGTCGTTCAGGATCACCAGCAGATTCAGGTCTTCCTGCACACCGGCGTTATTCAGCGCTTCGAAGGCCATACCGGCCGTCATCGAGCCGTCGCCGATCACGGCGATGGCGTGACGGTTTTCGCCCTTGATCTTGGCTGCCTGCGCCATGCCCAGTGCGGCCGAAATCGAAGTTGACGAGTGCGCCGTGCCGAAGGTGTCGTATTCGCTTTCGTCGCGCTTGGGGAAGCCGGAAATGCCGCCGAGCTGGCGCAGCGTGTGCATGCGCTCGCGCCGTCCGGTGAGGATTTTGTGCGAATAAGTCTGGTGGCCCACGTCCCACACGATGCGGTCGTAGGGCGTGTTAAACACGTAATGCAGTGCCACCGTCAGTTCCACTGTGCCCAGATTGGACGACAGGTGGCCGCCCGTTTTCGACACCGAATCGAGCAGGTAGGCGCGCAGTTCGTGCGCCAGTGGCGTCAGCTGGGTGCGCGCCAGTTTGCGCACATCCGCCGGCGAATTTATAGTTGCTAGCAAGTCCATTTATGCCTTCCGCTGTACGATCAGATCCGCGAGTTCGCGTAACCGCAAAGCTTTATCTCCGAACGGCGCGAGCGCTGCATGCGCATCGAGCCGCAATTTTTCCGCCAGTGCCCGTGACGGTTCCAGACCCAGTATCGAGACATAAGTCGGCTTGTTGTCGGCGGCATCCTTGCCAGCCGTTTTGCCCAGCGTGGCCGAATCGGCCGTCGCGTCGAGCACATCATCCACCACCTGGAAGGCCAGACCGATGGCACGCGCGTAGTCGTTCAGCGCCTGCAGTTCGGCTGCGTCCAGTTCCTTGCCGGCCAGCGCACCGAGCACCACCGAAGCGCGCAGCAGCGCGCCGGTTTTCAGCTGGTGCATCTGTTCCAGTTGGGCCAAGGTCAGGCTCAGACCCACGCTATCGAGGTCAATAGCCTGGCCGCCGCACATGCCGGCCGAGCCGGAAGCATGGGCCAGCACGCGCAGCATGGCCATCTGGCGCGCCGGCGGCAGCGTGGTTGCTTCGGCCAGCACCATGAAGGCCTGCGATTGCAGCGCGTCGCCTACCAGCAGCGCGGTGGCGTCGTCATAGGCCACGTGCACGGTCGGTTTGCCACGGCGCAGTTCATCATCGTCCATGCAGGGCATGTCGTCGTGCACCAGCGAATAGGCGTGGATCATTTCCACTGCGGCCGCAGCGCGGCTCAGGGCCTGCGCTTCGGCATCGAACAGGGCGCCGGCCGCGTACACCAGCAGCGGGCGCACGCGCTTGCCGCCACCGAGCAGCGCATAGCGCATGGCTTCGTGCAGCTTGGTCGGCACCACCGTGGCGGCAGGTAAAAAGCCGGCTAGATCAAGTTCCGATCCGGCTTGTACGGTTTTCATCCAGTCGTCGAAAGCGGCCGTCATTGTTCCGCCTCCCCGCCCGGTGCGAATGGTTTGAGCATGTCGCCTTCCAGAATTTTGACCTGAGCTTCCACTTTTTCCAGCTGCGCAGCGCAGAACTGCACCAGCGTCGAGCCGCGTGCGTAGGCGGCCACCGAGCCTTCCAGCGGCAGCTGGCCGCCTTCCATCTGGGCTACCAGTTGCGCCAGTTCGGCCATGGCGTCTTCGAACGAGGCCGGGACCGGGTCCGGACCTGCGCCAGCGGCAGTTGATTTCTTAGACATAGTTACTCAAGTTGTATGGCAATACACATGCCCGCGCAGTGTAGCCCGTTATTTTAGAACAAACCACCTGATCCGGTGGTACTCTAGCGGCCCGCGCGGCAGTGGAAACAGTGGATTTTATCGCAATTAGGCATGCAGGCAGCGCAAACCTGCCGTTTATCGTCCCTAGCGAGGCCTGATAGGCCCTAAAACACTGGCTGGCGCGCCTCAGGGGGCGGAAACACGGTATAATCGCCGGTTCTGTCCGAAATACCATTTTCAACAAACTTGAATTCAGGTCTTTACGGATTCTGTCTCTTCTTGGTTTGAAGTACATATTAAGGGGGGTTGGGATGTCCGATCTGGGTACCCACGCTAAGCTGGCGCGTTCGAACGCGCAACTACCGGTTGACGTCTATTTTGACGAAGCGCTACTGCAGCGTGAAATGCAGCAACTTTTCCAGAACGGTCCGCGCTATATCGGCCACGAACTGATGGTGCCGAATGTGGGCGACTTTGCCACGCTCGCATCCGAAAACGAGGGCCGCGTACTGGTGCGCAATGCCGATGGTCTGGAATTACTGTCCAACGTATGCCGTCACCGGCAGGCGGTAATGGTCAATGGCCGTGGCAATGCAGACAACATCGTCTGCCCGCTGCACCGCTGGACCTATGACCTCAAAGGTGAGCTGATCGGTGCGCCGCACTTCCCGGCCACGCCTTGCCTGCACCTGCCACAAACCAAGCTGCAAAGCTGGAATGGTCTGCTGTTCGAGCAGAATGGCTACAACGTGATGGAAAAGCTGTCGCAGCTGTCCGTCACCAAGGATCTGGATTTCACCGGCTATATGCTGGACCACGTGGAAGTGCACCACTGCGATTACAACTGGAAGACTTTCATCGAAGTCTATCTGGAGGATTACCACGTCGAGCCGTTCCACCCGGGGCTGGGCAGCTTTGTCAGCTGCGACGATCTGCGCTGGGAATTCGGTGCCGACTACAGCGTGCAGACGGTGGGCGTGCACAAAGGCCTGCAGAAGTCCGGCTCGGAAATCTATAAGCGCTGGCAGGAGCAGGTGCTCCAGTTCCGTGGCGGCGAAGCGCCGCCATATGGCGCCATCTGGCTCACGCTCTACCCCAACATCATGGTGGAGTGGTATCCGCATGTGCTGATCGTCTCGACCCTGTGGCCGGACGGTCCGCAGCGCACCAAGAACGTGGTGGAGTTCTATTATCCGGAAGAGATCGTGCTGTTCGAGCGCGAGTTCGTCGAAGCCGAGCGAGCCGCCTACATGGAAACCTGCATCGAGGACGATGAAATCGGCCAGCGCATGGACGCGGGCCGCAAGGCGCTGATGAAGCGCGGCATGACGGATGCGGGGCCTTACCAGTCGCCAATGGAAGACGGCATGCAGCACTTCCACGAATGGTACCGCGCCAACATCGAACTGCCGAAGTAACTCGGTAGGCAGCTAACGATGCAATCTCTGTGGATGCTGTTTGCCAGTTTCATGTTCGCCGCCATGGGCGTGTGCGTGAAGCTGGCGTCGCAGCAGTTCTCCACGTCCGAAATCGTGATGTACCGCGGCATCGTCGGTGTCGTGGTCCTGTCCCTCATCATCCGCCTGCAGGGCGGCAGCTTCCGCACGACTATGCCGGGCGCCCATTTGTGGCGCGGCGTGGTCGGCGTGGTATCGCTGTGGATGTGGTTCTACGCAATTGCCAACCTGCCGCTGGCCACCGCCGTCACACTCAACTACATGGCGCCCATCTGGATCGCCCTGTGGCTGTTCATCATGGGCTGGTGGCATGCCAAGAATCAGGTGCGGTGGCCGCTGCTGGCCGCCATTGCTGCCAGCTTCGGCGGCGTCACGCTGCTGCTGCAACCGGCTTTCCACGCCAACCAGCTAGGCACGGCGCTGATCGCGCTGGGCTCCAGCGTGCTGTCCGCCATGGCCTATATGCAGGTACGCAAACTGGGGCTGGCCGGTGAACCGGAAAACCGCGTGGTGCTGTATTTCTCCGCGATGAGTCTGGTCGCGGGTATTGCCGGCAACTATGCACTTGCGCCCGATGGCGCGGCCGTCTGGCACCCCATCACGAGCTGGCACGGCGGCTTGCTGCTGCTGGGCATAGGCATCTGCGCCACCAGCGCCCAGATCGCCATGACGCGTGCCTACCGGCTGGGCCAGACGCTGGTGGTGGCCAATCTGCAGTACACCGGCATTGTGTTCTCCAGCGTATGGGGCGTGCTGGTGTTCGATGATGCTTTCAGTTGGCATAGCTGGGCCGGGATCAGTGTGATCCTGCTGTCGGGCGTGGCCGCAACGTTCTACAATACCCGTAACACGGAGCGCGGTAAGGCCATCGCCAGTACCGATCCGATTGCCAGCGAAGTCTGAGTTCTGGCCTGCGGCCTGGTCCGGGGCCGCAGGCCGGGATCAGGACTGGACACTGGTGCCAGTCACTCAACGAGGAGCCCTGTTATGCACACTACCCTGATCAGCGCCGCCGAACTGGCGCGCAATGCCCACGATAGCCAGTGGGTCGTGCTCGATTGCCGCCATGACCTGATGAACCCTGCGGCCGGCCGCGTAGCCTACGCCGGCGGGCATATCCCGGGCGCCCGTTTTGCCCATATCGATACCGATCTGTCGGGCGCCAAAACGGGCGCGGACGGCGTGTTCCGTGGCCGCCACCCGTTGCCCGAGCGGGCTACCCTGCTGGCCACCTTGCGTAGCTGGGGCATCAGCGATGGCACGCAGGTGGTGGCGTACGACGCCCACGGCGGCATGTTTGCGGCCCGCCTTTGGTGGTTGCTGCGCTGGATGGGGCATGACAGTGTGGCCGTGCTGGATGGCGGCCTGCCCGCGTGGCAGGCCCAGGGCCAGCCGCTGGAAACGGCGGAGCCAGCACCGGCCAGCGCAGGGACGCTCAGCGAACGTGCGGCGCTGGTGCAGACGGTGACGGTGGAAGACGTGCTGTTCAACCTGTCCACGCAGGACCGCATCGTGGTCGATGCGCGCGCAGCAGACCGCTATCGGGGCGAGAACGAAACCATCGATCCCGTCGGCGGCCACATTCCCCATGCACGCAACCGCTTTTTCAAGGACAACCTGACGGCCGACGGCACTTTCAAGGATGCGGCCCAGCTGCGCAGCGAGTTCGCGCCTCTGTTTGCCACGGCCGCGCAAGCCATCATGCAGTGCGGTTCCGGTGTAACGGCCTGCCACAACCTGCTGGCTCTGGAAGTGGCCGGCATGCCGGGCGCCGTGCTCTACCCCGGCTCGTGGAGCGAATGGTGCGCCGATCCGGCCCGCCCTGTCGCCACCGGCAATTAATCAAACACAGGGCATTTATCCGCAAGCCATCGTTGACGGGGCAGAATCCGGCTCGTATTCTGACCCCATACTTTCAGGAGCTGCCATGCCTCTCCCTCAACAGATCAGGCCCATCACCTATCTCAAGTCCAGCGCCGCGGAAATCGTCAAGGAATTCATCACCAATCCCGAACCTATCATCATCACACAGCATGGTGAACCCAAGATGGTGGTGATGGATATCCGCGAGTACGAAAAACAGCAGGAAACGCTGGCGCTACTCAAGCTTATCGCGCTCGGCAAACAGGAATTCAAAGAGGGGAAATTCAGCGACGCAGAATCGTTCCTCGATGAAATGGACGATCACCCGTGAGCCGCAAGGTCGTCGTTCTTGAGAGTGCCAAGCAGGACTTCGTAGAGGTCAAGCGCTATATCAGGAACGACTTCGGTGAGCACGTATGGAACGCCATCAATCTGGAATACAAGACAGCGATACGCCAGATCAGGGAACATCCCCATCTCGGCAGCCAGATCGATGATCTGCTGGAACTTGGCATCCGCAACATCCGCTACATATTGGTGCGGCAAACTAGAATCGTCTATGAATACGACGATGAGCTAGTGCTCATCCACATGTTCATACATACCCGAAGAAACTTCCGAACCCAGCTATTCCAGCGCATCGGAGGCGCGCCTTCAGGCTGAGCGTGGTTCCCGATACGACTTAATGGTGGCTGTGGGTTAGCCACAGCACGATAGACACGCCGGCCGCGATCAGCAGCACTTGCGGCACGCTTTCGCGCAGGGTAGCGCGGCGCTGCATCTGCGGCATCAGATCGCTGACGGCAATGTAGATGAAGCCCGACGAGGCAAACACCAGCACATAAGGTATCAGGCCGCTGGCACGGTCCAGCGTGTAGTAGCCAAGCAGGCCGCCAGCGATCGACAGCAGGCTGCACAGCAGGTTGTAGACGTAGGCACGCGTGCGCGAGAAGCCGGCATTGAGCAGCACGATGAAGTCGCCGATTTCCTGCGGGATTTCATGCGCGACGATGGCCAGGCCCGTCACCAGCCCGAGTTCCGGATTGGCCAGGAACGCGGCCGCGATCAGGATGCCGTCAGTGAAATTGTGCATGCCGTCGCCGACCAGTATCATCCAGCCCGCTTTGCCCGCTTCATGCTTGTCATGACCATGGTGATGGTGGTGGCCATCACCTTCATGGTGGTGCGAGTGGCGCAGGATGGCCAGCTTCTCCAGCAGGAAGAAGGCCAGCAGGCCGGCCAGCAGCGTGGCGAACAGGCTGCGCGCGCTGGCCTGCGATTCGAACGCTTCCGGCAGCGCATGTAGCAGCGACGTCGACAGCATGATGCCGACCGACAGGCTGACCATCCGTTCCACCATTTTCGATAGCAGCGCGAACGAAAACAGCGCGGCAGCAGAAATGCTGACGACGCCGGCCACAGTGGTGGCTAACAGGATGGAAATCAGTACGGGATCGATCTTATCGCCTCTTCTTACGGGACTACCGCTGCCAAACTGGACAGCGGGGGCATTATTTTAACGCCCAGCCCGGTTTTCTGCCTAAAACAGCGCCGGAATCGCTAACCGCCGCCGCCACGCCGCGCACTTGCGCGGCTGCCTGGCGGTGTATTCAGGGCGCCACGCCGTACTGCTTGAACCAGTTCTGCAGGCGCTGCCAGCCATCGCGCGCATCGGCCGCCACATAGCTGGGGCGGTAGTCGGCATGGAAGGCGTGGCCCGAATCGGGATAGATCACGAACTGCGAGCCACTGCTACCCTTGGCCAGTTCCTTCTGCATGGCGGCGATGCTGTCCTGCGGGATGCCCGCATCTTTCAGGCCGTACAGGCCCAGCACGGGAGTTTTCAGAGATCCAGCGATATCAATAGCTTGCCTGGGAGTCATGGCACTACTGGTTCCCACCAGACGGCCATACCACGCTACACCTGCTTTGACTTTGGGATTATGGGCGGCGTACAGCCACGTGATACGGCCGCCCCAGCAGAAACCGGTAATGCCCAGCTTGTCCGTATTACCGCCATGGGCTGTGGCCCAGGCCACGGTGGCATCGAGATCGGCCATCACTTGCTCGTCTGGCGTGCGCGCAATGATGTCGCGCTGCAGTTCGGCGATCGAGGCCACTTTCTGCGGATCGCCCTGGCGCACGAACAGGTCGGGCGCCAGCGCCATGTAACCGAGTTTGGCGAAACGGCGCGCCACATCGGCGATGTGTTCGTGCACGCCGAAGATTTCCGACACGACCAGCACCACGGGCGGATTGGCCTTGCCTTCCGGCTGGGCGCGATACACGGGCACGCGCTGACCTGCCACGTCGAGCTCGATGGTGCCGGCGATCAGCCCCTTGCTATCGGTGCTGATGACGTTCTGCGCCACCACCGGCATGGCCGCCGCAGCGAAGCCCGTGCCGAGTGCCACCTTGATGAAATCGCGCCTTGCTATGCCGTCCGACAGACTGGTTTTGGCCAGCAGGCTTGCGGCGTCCTGTTGAAGATCATCCATGCATTGCTCTCCCAGATTGATGGGCGCCGCCTGCGCCGCTGCGGGCGCCCGGCGCGCGTTTGGTAAGTAATTAGTGTGCTTCTTCCCAGTTGTTGCCGACGCCGACTTCGGCGATCAGCGGTACTTTCAGTTCGGCCACGCCGGCCATCAGCTTGGGCAGCATGTCCTTGACCAGCGACAGTTCGGCGTCCGGCACTTCCAGCACCAGTTCATCGTGCACCTGCATGATCATGCGGGTCTGCAGTTGCTGCGCTTCGAGCCAGTCCTGCACGGCCACCATGGCCAGCTTGATCAGATCGGCCGCGGTACCCTGCATCGGTGCGTTGATCGCTGCGCGTTCGGCAGCCTGACGGCGCGGGCCGTTGGGCGAATTAATTTCGGGCAGCCACAGGCGGCGACCGAACACGGTTTCCACATAGCCGCGTGCCTTGGCCTGCTGGCGGGTGTCGTCCATATACTGTTTGACGCCGGCGAAGCGGGCGAAATAGCGCTCGATATAGTTTTGCGCAGCGCCCCGTTCTATGCCCAGATTGGCGGCCAGACCGAAGGCGCTCATGCCGTAGATCAGACCGAAGTTGATCACCTTGGCGTAGCGGCGCTGTTCGCTGTCCACATCCTGCGGTGCCACGCCGAAGATTTCGCCCGCCGTAGCGCGGTGGATGTCCACCCCGTCGGCAAACGCGCGCAGCATGGCTTCATCTTCCGAAATGTGCGCCATGATGCGCAGTTCGATCTGCGAATAGTCGGCCGAGACGATATGGCTGCCGGCCGGCGCGACGAAGGCTTCGCGGATGCGGCGGCCTTCCTTGGTACGCACGGGGATGTTCTGCAGATTCGGATCGTTCGAAGCCAGCCGGCCCGTGACGGCTACGGCCTGCGCATAGTTGGTGTGTACACGGCCCGTGGCTGGGTTGATGCCCTTGGGCAGCTTGTCGGTATAGGTCGATTTGAGCTTGGACAGGCTGCGGTATTCCAGCAGCACTTTCGGCAGCGGATAGTCTTCCGCCAGCTTCTGCAGCACTTCTTCGTCGGTCGATGGCGCACCGCTCGGCGTCTTTTTCACTACCGGCAGTTTCAGCTTCTCGAAGAAGATTTCGCCGATCTGCTTGGGCGAACCCAGATTGAAAGGCTGCTCGGCCAGTTCGTGCGCCTTGGCTTCCAGCTCGACGATGCGCGCACCCAGTTCGGCCGATTGCTGCTGCAGCAGGGCGGCATCGATCTGCACGCCGTTGCGCTCGATTTTCTGCAGTACCACGGCGGTCGGCAATTCGATCTGGCGGTAGATGAAATTGAGTTTGTCGTGTGGTTCCACTTCACCGATCATGGCCTGATGCAGGCGCAGCGTGATGTCGGCATCTTCTGCCGCATAGGCTGTGGCGCGCTCGATTTCCACTTGATCGAAAGTGATCTGGCTGGCGCCCTTGCCGCACACATCCACGAACGGAATGGTGGTGTAGTTCAGGTGGCGCAGCGCCAGACTGTCCATGTCGTGGCTGCGGTGCGATTCGAATACATACGATTCGAGCAGCGTGTCGTGCGCGATGCCGCGCAGGGTGATGCCCTGATTGGCAAAAATGTGTGCGTCGTATTTGAGGTTCTGGCCTACCTTGGCCTTGCCGGCGTCTTCCAGCCATGGACGCAGTTGCGCCAGCGTGGCAGCACGGTCGAGCTGCTGCGGCACGCCCGGATAGGCGTGTGCCAGCGGGATGTAGCAGGCTTTGCCCGCTTCCACCGACAGCGAGATGCCGACCAGCTGCGCCGTCATCGGTTCCAGCGAGGTGGTTTCCGTGTCCACCGCCGTCAGCGCGGCCGCGTTGATCAGGGCGATCCAGCGCGCCAGCTGTTCCTGCGTCAGCACGGTTTCGTATTCGGCCTTGATTTCCGGCGCTGTGCCGAACATGTCGAGGTTGGCCGAGACGGCGCCACCGGCGGCAATGGCAGGCGCACCGGTAGCACCCGCGGCGTCAGCGCCGCGGCCGGCAGCGCCCGCACCTGTGCCTGCACCTGCGCCTGCACCTGCACCGCGCGCTGCTGCACCGGCACCCGCTGCGCCACTGCTCAATTCACGCAGCAGGGTCTTGAAACCGTATTTGCTGAAGAAGGCCAGCAGCCCGTCCTTGTCTTCCGGCTGCGCCACCAGCGAGGCGCTGATGCTGTCCATGTGTGCCGACAGGTCGCAGTCCAGCTTCACGGTGATCAGTTCACGGCCCTTGGGCAGCCATGGCAGCGCTGTACGCAGGTTCTCGCCCACGGCGCCACCCACTTCGGCCGCATGCGCCATCACGCCATCCAGACTGTCGTACGCGGTCAGCCACTTGAGCGCCGTTTTCGGGCCGCACTTGTGCACGCCCGGCACGTTGTCGACGGTATCGCCGATCAGGGTCAGGTAATCGATGATGCGATTCGGCGGCACGCCGAATTTGGCCAGCACGCCCGCTTCATCCATCTTCTCATTGGTCATGGTGTTGATCAGCATGACTTGCGGATTGACCAACTGGGCCAGATCCTTGTCGCCGGTGGAGATCACCACATTCATGCCGGCCTGCGCGGCCTGCAGCGACAGCGTGCCGATCACGTCGTCCGCTTCCACCCCTTCCACCATCAGGATGGGCCAACCCATGGCTTTGACCACTTCGTGGATAGGCTCGATCTGCAGGCGCAGGTCGTCCGGCATGGAAGCACGGGTGGCCTTGTATTCGGGGTACATCTCGTCGCGGAAGGTCTTGCCCTTGGCGTCGAACACGCAGGCGATATAGGCTGCAGGATAGTCGGCGCGCAGGCGGCGCAGCATATTGACCATGCCGTGCATGGCGCCGGTCGGGTAGCCGTCCGCGCTGCGCAGGTCGGGCAGGCCGTGATAGGCACGATAAAGGTAGCTGGAACCGTCAACTAACAGCAGGGTATTTTGCATAGCGTGAAATCTGGGATGAGGCGGCTTTGCGCCGCCATAAACGTGCATTATCGCAGGTTTTACGGGCACACTGACCCATATGACAACTTTTCAAAAAAACAAGTAGAGACTGTCCTCAAAGGAAAATCCCACGCCGACCAGCGCTTTTAAGCCAGTCTAGCGTGTCAGTTTGTTACAATGGATCATACAGAAAATTTTGACGGATTTTTATCCCCCGGTTTTTACTCACTCGATACACTAGTACCCGATTAAGGCGATCCACCATGCTGCGCACTTCCACCCTCTGGCCTGCCCTGCTTCTGACCCTGAGCGCCCACTCGGCGTTCGCCCAGTCCACTCCTAGCCAGGCGCCACCAAAACTGGAAAAGCTCGAGGAAGTCACGGAAGACCCGATCACCGTCACGTCCAAACCGACGGCCGAGACCAAGATCACGGAACGCCGAGACAACACGGGTAAAGTCGTAGAAGCCACCGTCAAGAGCGGCCCTAGCACTTACACGGTGCGGCCAAATCACCCAGCCGGCACAGCTTTGCCCGGCGACGCAATGGGCGGCGCCAACCGCGGCCCGCAGTGGACGGTGATGGAATTTGATATTGGCAAGAAGAAGAAAAAAACGGCAGAGGATGAAGGCGCAGCCGAAGCGACCACGCCACCACCTGCCGCGAAGTAGTTTGCCAGACTAGCCACGCGCACGTCCGCAACTGCGGGCGCCTGCGGCTGCTGCCGTCCGGCGGCACCGCTCACCGAACCTGATTTATACCCATGGCAGTGTTTACCTCGGTCACGCTGGGCGATTTGACCCAGTGGATCAAACAATTCCCTCTCGGACAGGCTGTTGCCTTGAAAGGCATCGCGTCCGGCATCGAAAACAGTAATTTCTTCCTGACCACCGAAAGCGGCGAATACGTCCTCACCATTTTCGAAAACCTTTCCTTCGAGCAGTTACCGTTCTACCTCAAGCTGATGCACCATCTGGCCGAGCGGGGCGTGCTGGTGCCAGCCCCCGTGGCCACCCACGATGGCGAGCTGATCGTGCCGCTGCACGGCAAACCGGCCGCCATCGTCTCCAAACTCGAAGGTAGCTCGCAGATGGCACCGCAAGCGGTGCACTGCGCCGCCGTGGGCACCATGCTGGCGCGCATGCATCTGGCAGCGCAGGACTACCCGCTGGAACAGCCCAATCTGCGCGGCCTGGACTGGTGGAACTTGACCACGCCAAAAGTACTGCCGTATCTGTCGGCCGAGAATGCCCATCTGCTGCGCGCGGAAATGCATTTCCAGGAAGCTTTTGCCGGCTGCGACACTTACCGCCAACTGCAGCGCGGCCCCGTCCACGCCGATCTGTTCCGCAACAATGTGATGTTCGTGGGCGAACGCCTGACCGGCTTCTTCGATTTCTATTTCGCCGGCTGCGATACCTGGCTGTTCGATGTGGCCGTCACCATCAACGACTGGTGTATCGACCTCGCGACGGGCGTGCTCGATACGGCGCGCGTACGCGCCATGCTGGACGCCTACCATGCGGTGCGGCCATTCACGGATGCCGAGCAGACCGCATGGCAACCCATGCTGCGCGCTGCCGCGCTGCGCTTCTGGCTGTCGCGCCTGTATGACTACTACCAGCCACGCGAAGCCGAGATGCTGACGCCGCACGATCCGACTCACTTCGAGCGCATCCTGCGCGAACGCATCGCCACGCCCGCACCGGAGTTACGCGGATGAACCGGCTACCCATGCGTGCCGGCTTCGGCTGGGTGAAACAGGGCTGGCAGCTATTCCGCAAGCAGCCGGGCGGCCTGATGGCGCTGTTCTTCTGCTGCATGTTCCTGTCCATGTTCACGCTGTTCGTGCCCCTGCTCGGCTCAATTGCACCGACCTTGTTGGCGCCCATGTTCACGGTGGCGCTGCTGCAAGCGTGCACCGATGTCGATCAGGGCCAGCGCGCCCAGCCGCGTGTGCTGTTCAACGGCTTCCGCCAGCCGGCCCGCCATCCGCTGCTCGGCATGGGGCTGGTGTATCTGCTGCTGATGATGGTGGCGCTAGCCATCCTGTCGCTACTCGATGATGGCAATCTGATCCGCATGGCCGCCGGCGAAGTGGCCATGGACGAGGCCATGCTGGAACAGTCGCGCGGCCCGCTGTTTCTCGGTTCGCTGATCTACATGCTGGGCTGGCTGCTGACCTGTCTGACGGCGCCGCTGATCTACTGGCAGAAAATGACGCTGGGCAAAGCGCTGTTCTTCAGCGTGGTGACCGTCGTGCGCGACTTCCGCGCTTTCTTCGGCGCGGCCCTGCTGCTGTTCATGTTGTTCCAGGTCGGTACGGCGCTGCCAGTGCTGCTGTTGAGTTCGCCGCAACTGAAGCTGACCACCGTATTCGCGATTTTTCTGGTGCTGGTAGTGCTGCTGCACTGCACGCTGTATGCGTGCTACCGCCATTATTTCGGTACGCCGGCCGCCACCACGCCGTCCGTACCGTTGCGCTGAACTGCGCTCCATATTCATCGCCTGCCCGAGATCCCGCCCATGCAAGCACCCCGCACGCTGGCCAGCGCCATTGCTTCCAACGATAACAGCTTCAATCTGGTGCGCCTGATTGCAGCGCTGCTGGTGGTGCTGTTCCATGCGGGCGAACACAATACCGTGGCAGCGGGGCCAGACCCGCTCAGTGCCTTGATGCTGCCGGTGGCCGATATCGGCGCGCTGGCGGTGGATGTGTTCTTCGTCCTGAGTGGCCTGTTCATTACGCAAAGCTGGATGCGCGATCCCGATCTGCTGCGCTTCACCGTGCGGCGCGTAGCGCGCCTGGTGCCGGGCCTGCTGGTCTGTCTGGCGCTGACCACCTGCGTTGCCGTGATCTGGTTCTCGCCCAAAGGCATGGCGGGGCTGGCCGATGCTGCACCGTGGCGCTACATCGTCAACGGCGCCATGCTGCACTGGCTGGTCTACATCATTCCGCCATCCGAGCTGGCCATACCGGACGTGCTGGGTGGCGCCGCGCTGAATGGTTCGCTGTGGACCGTGTACTGGGAAGGCCGCATGTACGTGATGGTGGCGCTGATCGGTGCCGCCGCCATCCTGCCGATGCGGAGCTGGATGATGGTGATGTCGCTGCTGCTGGCACTGGCTGCGTTCCAGTTCCCCACCGTACTGGCCGGCTATATCTGGGAAGCGCGTCTGTGGAGTCTGTTCCTGTGCGGGATGCTGCTGCAGACACTGGCCGAACAGGTGCGCATCGGCGTGCGTCCTTTCCTCGTCGCCTGCGTGCTGCTGGCACTGAATTCGACGCGCTGGCTGGACCTTGAACATCAGGCGCTGACCGTGTTCGGCGTGAATCTGGTGGCGGTCACGCTGGCACTGTGGGTGGGCAGTTCGCGCCTGCTCGGTTCGCGCTGGCTGCAGCGTCATGACTATTCCTACGCCATCTACATCTATCACTGGCCCGTAATGCTGATGCTGAAAGCCGTGCTGCCGCCCGTTGGCATCTGGGCCATGCTGGCGGCCACACTGGCCATCGTGTTGCCGCTGTCGGTGTTCAGCTGGCACTGCGTCGAAGCGCCAGCACTGGCCTATGTACGCGCCAAGCTGGCCGGCCGCCGCGCTACCAGCGCCAGCAGCGCCGCCTGAAGCAGCGAGCGGCTAGATCCGCTCCAGCTTGGCGATGCTGAGGTCGAGCACCTTCATGCCGACATTGCCGAAGTTGATCTGGGCGCGCGCACTGGGGCCGCTGCCTTCGATATTCACGATCACGCCTTCACCGAACTTGGCATGCTGGACCGACTCACCTATGCGCCAGCCGCTGCCGGCGGATTTGTGCGCGATCTTCTGCGCAATCGCGTTATCGGAGCCCAGCACGGGTGCCGCATCCCATGCCGATTTAGGCGAGGCAAACCAGTGCGACTGCACTTTGGCCGACAGCCACTTCAGCGATTCTTCCGGCAGCTCGTCGAAGAAGCGCGACTTCATGTTGTAGCGCGTCTGGCCGTGCAGCATGCGGGTCTGGGCGAAGCACATGTACAGGCGCTGACGCGCACGCGTGATTGCCACATACATCAGACGGCGTTCTTCTTCCACGCCGTCGTGTTCGCGCGAACTGCTCTCGTGCGGGAACAGCCCTTCTTCCAGCCCCGTGATGAATACATTGTTGAACTCCAGCCCTTTGGCCGAGTGCACCGTCATCATCTGCACGGCGTCCTGCCCCACGGTGGCCTGATTGTCGCCCGCTTCCAGCGAAGCATGCGACAGGAAGGCCGACAGCGGCGACATCACAGCCGGCAGCGGCGCGTCGGCGTCGAGAATTTCGATGCCATCCTGATTGATCACGGCGGCGCCAGATTGTGCCTGCGCGGCCGGTCCCAGATGGGCCGGTGCGCCCTGTCCGTAGCCCTCTTCGGAGACGAACTGGGTGGCGGCACTGACCATCTGCTCCAGATTTTCGATGCGGTCGGCGCCTTCTTTTTCCGTCTGATAGTGGGTCAGCAGGCCGCTGTGTTCGAGCACCACGCGCACCAGTTCCGGCAAGGCCATCTGCTGGGTTTCGAAGCGCGCGCCTTCGATCAGGCGCACGAAGCCGGCCAGCGAGGAGCCGGCTTTGCCCGCCACATGGGGCACGGCCGCATACAGCGAAATGCCGTACTGGTCGGCCGCCGCCTGCAGCGCTTCGATGCTGCGCAGGCCGATGCCGCGAGTGGGGAAGTTCACCACGCGCAGGAAGGCCGAATCATTATGCGGGTTGTCCATCAATTGCAGATAGGCGATGGCGTGCTTGACCTCGGCGCGCTGGAAGTAGCGCAGGCCGCCGTACACGTGATACGGGATGCCGGCCGAGAACAGCGCATGTTCGATCACGCGCGACTGCGCATTCGAGCGGTATAGCACGGCGATTTCGCGCCGCTCGGCCCCGTCAGCGATCAGGTTCTTGGTTTCTTCCACGATCCACTGGGCTTCGGCCAGATCGGAGCTGGCTTCGTACACGCGCACCGGTTCGCCCTGCCCCGCATCGGTACGCAGATTCTTGCCCAGCCGCTTGCTGTTGTTGGAGATCAGCTGGTTGGCCGCATCGAGGATGTGGCCGTGCGAGCGGTAGTTTTGCTCCAGCTTGATCAGATTCTTAACCTGGAACTCGCGCTCGAACGCGCTCATATTGCCCACATTGGCGCCACGGAAGGCGTAGATGCTCTGGTCGTCATCACCCACGGCAAACAGTGCGCTGCCGTGCTGGCCCGGTACACCGGCCAGCAGCTTGAGCCACTTGTACTGCAGGTCATTGGTATCCTGGAACTCGTCGACCAGGATGTGGCGGAAGCGCTGCTGGTAGTGTTCGCGCAGCGGCTGGTTACGGCTCAGCAGCTCGTAGCTACGCAGCAGCAGTTCGGCAAAATCCACCACGCCTTCGCGCTGGCACTGTTCGTCGTATAGCTGGTACAGCTCGACCTTCTTGCGCTCATCGGCGTTATAGGCGTCGATCTTGTCGGCGCGCAGACCCTGATCCTTGGCGCCGTTGATGAAGTACATGACTTCTTTCGGCGGGAATTTTTCGTCGTCTACGTTATGCGCCTTGATCAGGCGCTTAATGGCCGACAGCTGATCCTGCGTATCGAGTATCTGGAAGGTCTGCGGTAGCGCGGCGTCGCGGTGATGGGTGCGCAGCAAGCGGTTACACAGCCCGTGGAAAGTGCCTATCCACATGCCGCGCGTATTGATCGGCAACATGGCCGACAGCCGCGTGAGCATTTCCTTGGCGGCCTTGTTGGTAAAGGTCACGGCCAGTATGCCCGACGGCGATACCTGTCCGGTCTGGATCAGCCAGGCGATGCGGGTGGTCAGCACACGGGTTTTACCGGAGCCGGCCCCCGCCAGAATCAGGGCACTTTGCGGTGGCAGCGTGACCGCTGCCAACTGCTCTTCATTGAGGTTGTGTAAAAGATTTTGCATGCCGTGATTATACCGGCACTGGCACCTCAGGCTGGATCGGGCGTGGCGATCTGCTGTGCTTTACCGTTCTTTTTGGCCTCGCGGATCAGCTCGCGCACAGCACGCTCGGCAGCACGGCTGGCGCGGGCCTGTTCGCGGCCGAGTTCGCCCATCTGCTGGCCCAGCGCTGCCATCGGTTTGCTGGCTTCGGCCATACGCGCGTGCAGACTCTGCATGGATTGATGCAAGGCCTGTTCCTGCGCTTGCACGTGCTGGCGTGCCTGCTGCTGGGCCAGTTGCTCGATCTGCTGGCGCAGCGGTTCCATGGCGCGCTGCAGCTCGGCCTGACGCTGGTGGAACTGCTGCAACTGTTCCGCCGTGGGCTGATCGCCCAGCTTGCGTGCTGCCTGTTCGATACGGCGGCCTATGGCTTCCTGCTGGCGTGCCAGCGCATCGATCTTGCGCTGCTGATCGGCCGAGGGGCCGGCAAACTGGCGCTCGATATCGCGCCCTATGGCGTCCATCTGCTTGCCGATATTGTCCATCACCAGCCCATGCTGCTCCATCTTCTTGCCCTGCTCTTCCATACGGGCACCCAGGCTTTCCACTGGCGCCCATGCGGCTTGCGCCTGCGCCAGCGTGGCGGCGTCCTGTATCACATAGGCCTGCTTGCCATCACGGAACCAGATGAAATCGCCCTTCACACGGGCACGGGCAGCGTCGCTTTCAGCGCGGTCACGGCTGCTGACGCGGCCCGTCATCGTGCGCTTCTGCTCGTGGAACATCACATAGGCTGCGCCTTTGCTATCGCCTGTTTCTGCCTGTGCTGCTGGCGCGGCTGGGGCGGCTGGCAGCGCCGGCAAAGCTGCAGCCGCAGGCAAGGCGGGAACTGCGGGCAAGGCTGGAACTGCGGGCACGCTGGCGGGCGGCGCAGGGACGGCAGGCGGAGCGGCACGCGCAGCCCGTGCGGGTGGCGCCGGTGGTGCCGGTGGTGCGGGCAATTCGGCTAGTGCTGGCAAAGACGGCAGCGCGCGTGCTGCGGGCGACGTTTCCCTGACGGCTGCTACGGCTTTGGCGGGTGCTGCGTCCTTGGCGGGTGCGGCATCCTTGGCTGCTGCTGCGTCCTTGGCTGATACTGCGTCCCGGGCTGGCACTGCGTCTTGCGGCGCTAGGGCATCGGGCGCGCTGAGCGGCGCGGCGGCGAGCGCGGCAGGCGTGCTGGCAGCACCCGTTTCGGCGGTGGCCTGGGCATACAGCATGACACCGGCAGCAAACAGACCAAGCAGGGGCAAGGCCAGTTTGCGGCTGGCAGGTTCAGAATGGGGGCGCACCAGGCGCTGGATACGAGACATGAGATTTCCTCCGTGAGCCGCATGGGCTAGTTGGGTACTGTCGAACTGGAACTGGTCCAGTTGCGCCAGAGCTTGTGCCAGCTTGTGCGGCTGGCCGAGCATGTCCACGGCAAGGTCGTCGGCGATTTGTTCTCGCTCTATACGTATCCTGCGTGACAAGGCCCAAACACTAGGGTGATAGAACAGCAGTATCTCGATCGCGCTTTGCAGCAGATTGACCAGATAATCGTGACGGCGGATGTGCGCCAATTCGTGTGCCAGCAACGCTTCCAGCAGGTCGGGCGGCATGCCGCTGATCAGGCTGGCCGGCACCAGAATAATGGGCCGCCAGCAGCCTGCCGTGATGGGGCTGTCGATGCCTTCGGCTACGCCGAGGCGGACATCGCGCCGCATTTCGCAGCGGCTGGCCAGCATGGCCATGCGGCGCTGCCAGTAGTGGTTGATGGTGTAGGCGCTGCGACGCGTGTGCGCTGCCACCCACTGCAGGCCCAGCATCAGGCGCAGCGACATCAGCACACCACCGGCCAGCCACAGGCCGACTATCCATGGCAGTTGCTGACGCAGCACCCGTTCGCTATCGTCCTGCACGGCGCTGCCCAGACGCTGCAGCGCATCCCATGCCGCCGGACTGGCGTCAGCGCTGCTGCGCGTGTTAGCGCTCTTGTTAGCGCTCCCGTTAGCGCTCGTGTTGGTGTTCGGGCTGGGGTTGGCGGCAGCGTCGCCCGCCGGGCCGCTAATACTGGCGTACAGCGTGGACGCCAGACTGCCCAGTAGTTGTGCGCTGGAACTGCTACTCTGGTCGCGCTTGAGGCCGCCGTTGTGCAGGCTGCTGATGACGCTGGTCAGCGGCAATATCAGGCATAACAACATGGCGCCGCAAGCGACGGCGTAGCGGGTCTGCGGGCGGGCGCGGCGTAGCAACTGCATGGCCAGCGCCACGCTGCAGCCTATCAGCACGCCCTGCCAGATAAAGTTGAGCAGCGCCCAGCCGAGCGCCGTAACCAGAGCCTCCAGCAGATTATGCATGGCGGCCTGCCTGCGGCTTGATGTGGTATTGGCGTAGTAAAGACATGCTGCGCTCCCGATGTGTAGATGTAGAATAAATTATCTAGATTGGGATGTCTAGAACTTTTTATCTACATCGCACAAAGGGCGCGCCATCCGGCGCGCCGCAAGGAGCGCGCCTGCCGAGCGGCTTAGTACAGCACGACGGAGCGTATCGATTCGCCGCTCTTCATCAGGTCGAAGCCTTCGTTGATGCGCTCGAGCGGCAGGCGGTGGGTGATCAGGTCGTCGATGTTGAGCTTGCCTTCCATATACCAGTCGACGATCTTCGGCACATCGGTACGGCCACGGGCGCCGCCGAACGCGGAGCCTTTCCACACGCGCCCCGTCACCAGCTGGAACGGACGGGTGGAGATTTCCTGACCGGCAGCAGCCACGCCGATGATGATGGATTGGCCCCAGCCCTTGTGGCAGCACTCGAGCGACTGGCGCATGGTGGTGGTATTGCCTATGCACTCGAAGCTGTAATCCGCGCCGCCATCGGTCAGCTGGATGATGGCATCGACCACGTTCTCCACTTGGTTCGGATTGATGAAGTGGGTCATGCCGAACTTGCGCGCCATGTCCTGGCGGGCCGGATTGATATCCACGCCGATGATCTTGTCGGCACCGACCATGCGCGCCGCCTGGATCACGTTCAGGCCTATGCCGCCCAGACCGAACACCACCACATTTGCGCCCGCTTCCACCTTGGCCGTGAACAGCACGGCACCGACGCCCGTGGTCACACCGCAGCCGATGTAGCAGACCTTGTCGAACGGCGCATCGCTGCGGATTTTGGCCAGCGCGATTTCCGGTACCACGATGTAGTTGGAGAAGGTCGAGGTGCCCATGTAGTGGTAGATCGGCTTGCCATCGAGCGAGAAGCGGCTGGTGGCATCCGGCATCAGGCCGCGCCCCTGGGTGGAGCGGATCGACTGGCACAGATTGGTTTTCTGCGACAGGCAGAATTTGCACTGGCGGCATTCCGGCGTGTACAGCGGGATGACGTGGTCATCTTTTTTCAGCGACTTCACGCCGGGACCGACATCGACCACCACACCGGCCCCTTCGTGGCCCAGAATGGCCGGGAAGATGCCTTCCGGATCAGCGCCGGACAGGGTGTAGTAATCCGTGTGGCAGATGCCGGTGGCTTTGATTTCGACCAGAACTTCGCCCTCGCGCGGGCCGCCCAGTTCGACTTCTTCTATCGTCAGCGGTTTGCCCGCCTGCCATGCTACGGCTGCTTTGGTTTTCATGGAATATCCTCTGGCTGGTGGTTGCAGTATGCACGGCGACTAGGTGCCGCACAGGTACGACATCATACCAGCGCAGAGTTTTCCTTGCCGGCCCCGGCTGCGCTGCGCAGCACGGCACCGCTGCCCAGCAGTTCGCTGATCGCATGCCATAACTGGCGCGGCGTGCTCCATGGTTTGGCCAGATACGTCAGGCCGCGTGCACCGACTATGGTATGCGGCGCGCGGGCCGAGTACAGCAACAGCGGTGCCTCGCCGTGATGCTGGCGCACCAGCGCCAGCAGATCGGGCGGCGGCACATCTGCCAGCCCTTCCGTCTCGGCGTCCGGGTCCGGCACGGCGGGATCGAGCACCACCAGCGCAAAACTATCCTGTTGCAGCAAGCTCAGTGCGGCGGCACGGGTGTCCGCCACGCACACCTGGTTTTCCGGCACCAGCAAGGCGGTCAGCACCAGCACGGCATCGGCGTCCGCATCGATCAGCAACACGCGCGGCACTTCGGCAACGATACCGAGTTCCGGCTGTTCCAGTAGCGACCATTCAATTTCGGCCGCCTGTTGATCGGTCATGAATCGACTCATCTCTGTGTCTCCGCAAGGAATACGGGTGGCACTGCATAGCACTGCGCAAACGCGGCCATGCATAAGTCGGCGGAGTTGGGCCGGACGCTGGGCGTGTCACCGCAGGGCAGAGGCGGTGACGGCACGTTCGGGGAGACTAGCTGGGAATGGCTAAACTAGCCCGTCGCACACTGTTGCTTGCAGGTATTTCGTTCTGCTAACCAACAGTCTACAACAGAGGACGGGGCAAATTAGTTGTAAATTAAGTAAACCTCGAAAAAAATGCTGCCGACGTTTACTTTTTCAGACGCTGATTGAAAGCGGCGTGCAAAGCATTCAAGGTTTCTTCCGCGCTCAGCAACTGATCGGCCACTTCATTGACTTTGCGGCGATTCGAGCGTGCATGGTCGCGCAAGACTTCAAAGGCCGTGTTGCGGTCAGTCTGGAATTTGCACATCAGCAGACCTACGGCCAGACTGGTTTCGCGGCCGGACGCCAGCGCGGCATTCAGATTGAGTTCGGTACGGCGCAGCTGGCGGATTTCGTCGGCACGGGCCAGACCCGCAGCAAACGCGGGCATCAAATGCTTTTCATCCACAGGTTTGACGAGGAAGCCCACGGCGCCATAGGCGGCCGCCTGCTTGCCAGCATCGGCATCGCCGCGGCCGGACAGGAACATAAAGGGTACGGAAGAACTGGCGTGCAACTGCTTGGCCAGTTCCAGCCCGTTCATGCCGGGCATGTGGATGTCGAGCAGGGCCAGATCGGGCTCGCGCTGGCTGATCAGCTGTAGCGCCTGCTCGGCCGACAGTGCTTTCAGGACGTCGTAACCGGCATGACCGAGCACTTCGCCGAGAAAATCAAGCAGTAACTGGTCGTCATCAACGATCAGTATCAGACGTTTGGCGCTGGAGGAACCATTCATGTGCAACAACCTTGGGCTAAAGCTAACGACCTATTATAAGGCCGAAAACTTCACCTACTGTAAGGCTTTCGTGTGACTTTAGGCCACACCCAAGGTTTTTAAGCAGCTTTTATACGCGTTTAAACAACAGCCGCGGGCTGGAATAGCTGCAGGAATCCATCCACGGCACGCTGCACGGCCGCCGCGCCGGCAGCCAGTTGTGCCGCAGCAGGTGCGGCGTCGTCGGCCGCTGCGGCACCACTGGCCGCTGCCAGATACACGCTGCTGATGGCGGCTACCATGTGGGCGCCGCTTGCGACCAGCGGCGCGGCCAGCGCCGGCGTCATGCCACCGATTACCACCTGCGGCAGATGGATATGCTGCTGCGCTTGATCCAGTATGGCCGGCGCCGTGGTGACGGCATACTGTTTCACGCGCGACGGATAGAAACCGCCAAAAGCCACATAACTGGCACCGGCGGCCTGCGCGGCCAGTGCCAGCGCCATGTCGCCATAACAGGAAGCGCCGATGATCGCAGCCGGCCCCAGCTCGGCACGCACGGCGGCCAACGCGGCATCGCTGGCGCCCAGATGCACGCCATCTGCTTCCACCTGCTGCGCCAGTTCGACAAAGTCATTGACGATGAAAGGCACGCCGTACTGCCGGCACAGGCGGCGCAAGGCCGTGGCCTGTTGCAGCCGCAGCGCCGGGCTGGCGTGCTTGTGGCGGTACTGCAGCAGGGCGATGCCGGGCTGGCAGCCCTGCGCTGCCTGCAATGCCTGCTCGGTGACGGTGAGCAGACGTTCGGTGGAATCCCAGTTTGGGGTGACCAGATACAGTCCTTGCATGGTGAGCACTCGACTTTCAGTTTAATAGTTTCAATGTAAAAATTGCGTGCGGCAGCAGCGCTCGCGGCGATCTCGTTGGCTTATCTGTTCAGGCTGGATTCAGGCCACTCATTTACTGGCATCCTAGTAGTAAGAATTGCGTGCAGGAATGCGCTGGCCGCTGCCGATCGCATAGGAAGACTCCAGCGCGCTATGGCAATACGCCTGTGCCGCATCGAGCGCCAGCGCCAGTGGCACCTGCATGGCCAGTTGACCGGCAATCGCCGCAGCCAGCGTGCAGCCGCTGCCATGGAAAGCACCAGCCAGCCGCAGCCAGCGCCACTCGCGGCGGGCTGTCGGTATAGCTTCCGGGCCGTACCACTGATTGCACACGGTCTCACCCATGCCATGGCCGCCCGTCAGCAGCACGTGCTGACAGCCGTGTTCACGTAGCCGCTGCATCTGTGCCGCTGTCGCGGGCAGGCCTGTCAGCGCCTGCGCTTCCGGTTCGTTGGGCGTGAGCACGGTGGCCAGAGGTAGCAGCGGCGCCAGCGCCTGCACGGCATCATCGCGTGACAGCAGATCGCCATGGCCGCTGGCCAGCACAGGGTCGAGCACGACCGGCAGTTGCGGCTGATCGCGCCGCAACTGCACGATCAGTTCGGCAATGGCGCGCGCATTCTCGGCGCTGCCGGTGATGCCGATCTTGACGGCACGGATCGCAAACTTGTCGATCAGCGCCAGCGCCTGCTGCCGCATCAGACCTGCTGCCACCGGGTGCACGCCCCATACGCGGTCGTTGTCCTGCACCGTCAGCGCCGTCACCACCGTCAGCGCATGCGCGCCCTGCCCCGCTATGGCTTGCAGGTCGGCGCTCAGGCCGGCGCCGCCGGACGGATCGAGTCCCGCAAACACCAGCACGCAGGCCCGCTCGGGCACATTCTCAGTGCTGAGCGGGACCGCGTCTGCTGTCTGCTGCGGCTGCGGCTGCGGCTGCGACTGCGGCTGCGGCTGCGACTGCGGCTGCGACCGCGGTTGCGACAGTGACTGCGACAGAGGCCATGGCTGCGCTGTCATGCCAGCCGGCCCGCCATCGGCGAGGATGGCGATGCGGCAAACTTGCGCGCGATGCGGCCCGCCAGATAAGCTTCGCGGCCAGCCTGCACGCCCAGCTTCATCGCGCGCGCCATGCGCACCGGGTCCTGTGCACCGGCGATGGCAGTATTCATCAGCACACCATCGCAGCCCAGTTCCATGGCGATGGCAGCATCGGAAGCCGTGCCGACACCGGCATCGACCAGCACCGGCACCTTGGCCTGCTCGATGATCAGCGACAGATTCCACGGATTGAGGATGCCCATGCCGGAACCGATCAGCGATGCCAGCGGCATCACGGCGACGCAACCGATATCTTCCAGCATGCGCGCCTGTATCGGATCGTCGCTGCAATACACCATCACGTCGAAGCCGTCTTTGACCAGCGCTTCAGCGGCGATCAAGGTTTCCGGCATGTTCGGGAACAGCGTCTTTTCGTCGCCCAGCACTTCCAGCTTGACCAGCTTGTGGCCATTCAGCAGTTCGCGCGCCATCTGCAGCGTGTAGATGGCGTCCTTGGCGTTGTAGCAGCCGGCCGTATTCGGCAGGATGGTGTACTGCGAGGGTGGCAGCACGTCGAGCAAACTCGGTGCTTTCGGGTCCTGCCCGATGTTGACGCGGCGGATGGCCACGGTGATGATTTCGGCTTCCGCTGCATCGGTCGCTGCGCGCGTCTGCTGCAGGTCGCGGTATTTCCCGCTGCCGACCAGCAGGCGCGATTGATAGGTCTTGCCGGCGATGGTCAGCAGGTCCTGTGCGGCCGTTGCGGCGGCCGCGCCTTGGTTACGGTTAATGCTGTTCATGTGAATTCCTTGATCCGTTAAATGGGTATTTAGCCGCCACCGATGGCGCGCACAATCTCGACCTTGTCCTGCGCCTGTAGCTGGCGCTGCGGCCACTGCTGGCGCGGCACCACGCTGCGGTTGACGGCCAGCGCCAGCGCCTGTCCCGTCAACGCCAGCGCGTCTATCAGTTGCGCCAGCGTGTGCTGCTGCGGCACGCGATACGGCGCGCCATTCAGCTCAATCTCGATTTCATTTTCGATGTCATTTTCGAGTTCGATCTCCGTCATGCCGGCCTCACAGTTTGTGATATAGCTGGGCGCCATCGCGCATGAACTCGACAGCCTTCACTTGCATGCCCTGCTGCAGCGCGGCGCCATGCGTGACGCCATTCGCGGCAGCGAAGTCGCGCACTTCCTGCGTGATTTTCATCGAGCAGAAATGCGGACCGCACATGGAGCAGAAGTGCGCCACCTTGGCCGAATCCTTGGGCAGGGTCTCGTCGTGGAACTCGCGCGCCTTGTCGGGATCGAGGCCCAGATTGAACTGGTCGTCCCAGCGGAATTCGAAGCGCGCTTTGGACAGCGCGTTATCGCGAATCTGGGCGCCGGGGTGGCCCTTGGCCAGATCGGCTGCGTGGGCGGCGATCTTGTAGGTGATGATGCCGTCCTTGACGTCGTTCTTGTCGGGCAGGCCCAGATGCTCTTTCGGCGTGACGTAGCACAGCATGGCCGTGCCGTACCAGCCGATCTGCGCGGCGCCTATGCCGGAAGTGAGGTGGTCATAGCCCGGCGCGATATCGGTGGTCAATGGGCCCAGCGTGTAGAACGGCGCTTCGTGGCACTGCTCCAGCTGCAGATCCATATTCTCCTTGATCAGCTGCATCGGCACGTGGCCCGGCCCTTCTATCATCACCTGCACGTCGTGCTTCCAGGCGATCTGGGTCAGTTCGCCCAGCGTTTTCAGTTCGCCCAGCTGGGCTTCGTCGTTGGCGTCATAGATGGAGCCCGGACGCAGGCCATCTCCGAGCGAGAAGGCCACGTCATAGGCTTTCATGATTTCGCAGATCTCTTCGAAATGCTCGTACAGGAAGGATTCCTTGTGGTGGGCCAGACACCATTTGGCCATAATGGAGCCGCCGCGCGAGACGATGCCCGTCAGGCGCTTGGCCGTCATCGGCACATAGCGCAGCAGCACGCCGGCGTGGATGGTGAAGTAGTCGACACCCTGCTCGGCCTGTTCGATCAGGGTGTCGCGGAAGATTTCCCAGGTCAGGTCTTCGGCCTTGCCGTTGACCTTTTCCAGCGCCTGATAGATAGGCACGGTGCCGATAGGTACGGGGCTGTTACGGATGATCCATTCGCGGGTTTCGTGGATGTGCTTACCGGTGGACAGGTCCATCACGTTGTCGCCGCCCCAGCGTATGGCCCACGTCATTTTTTCCACTTCTTCGCCTATCGAGGAAGTCACGGCCGAGTTGCCGATGTTGGCGTTGATCTTGACGAGGAAGTTACGGCCGATGATCATCGGCTCCACTTCGGGGTGGTTGATATTGGCGGGGATGATGGCGCGGCCACGGGCGATTTCTTCACGTACGAATTCCGGCGTGATCTCGGCCGGGATGCTGGCACCGAAGGACTGGCCACGGTGCTGGCGCCCCATCAGATCGGCCAGACGCTGGCCGTTAGGGCCCGAGTTTTTCAACTGCTCCAGATACTCCTTGCGGCGCAGGTTTTCGCGGATGGCGACGAACTCCATTTCCGGCGTGATGATGCCCTGACGCGCATAGTGCATCTGGGTGACGTTCTTGCCGGCGCGCGCGCGGCGCGGCTGGCGGTGCAGGTTGAAACGCAGTTCGGCCAATGCAGGATCGGCCAGCCGCGCCTTGCCGTAATCGGACGTGGGGCCGTCCAGCTCCTCCGTATCGTCACGCTCGAGTATCCACGGCAGGCGCGGCGTGGCGGCCAAACCGGAACGGATATCGATCACGGCATCGGGATCGGTGTAGGGGCCGGAAGTATCGTAGACATACACGGGCGGATTGGCTTCGAAGCCGAAGGAGGCAGGCGTATCGGCCTGGCTAATTTCGCGCATGGGCACGCGAATGTCAGGACGGCTGCCCTGTACATAGACTTTGCGCGAATTGGGTAAAGGCTGGATGGCTGCACTATCCACCGTGGCGGTGGCAGACAGGAATTTGGCGTTGGCGTTCATTTGGCTCCTCGGTTGGCTACAGGAGCCAGCAAAGGAGGTAGGACGGCTATCATGTGCGCGCCAGATTACGAGGATGGCCGGAGCGATCCGGATCGTAAAGGCGGTGTGACGGCGCTATCCTTAGCTTCCCTTCGCTGGCATTATCCAGATCAGGTTCGGAGGGTATTTCTCACCCGCGCATCACAGCGATGCACAGGACCCCTAGCGTTTGCTACCTTGTGGCAGCGCGCCGATTATACGCCGCGTCTTGGCACGGCGACAATAGCTGATTCGATTGCAGCAGTGGATGCCGCACGCCCTGCATAGACACAGCGTCCCTAGCTGAACGCAACATCTTCCAGACGGAAGCGGAACTTGCGTCGTTCAGGCAAGTCCCAGCCTTCGCCTTTGCTGCAGTCGCGCGGCGGGGCAAGGACTGGCTGGGGAAATAGCGAGGCAATTGCGGACTTGGTCTGCTCGCTAGTCTGCAAGGCCGCAACTACGGCATGCAGAACTTCTGCCAGCAGATTATTAGGGGCTGACGGTAGCGCTGTGCGTGCCGGTACGTCCTCGGGTGCTGCGGATGTTGTGACGGTAGCAGTGGCACGTTCTAGCTCTTGTGCGACCTGTGCGCGCAATCGGCTGGCCAGAATATAGAACTTGTCCTGCGGGCGGCGTAGGTAGAGATCGTTCCACGCATTGCGCGTGCTGCGGCCTGCCCAGTGTGCAAACTGGTTGGGCGAAACCGCCCTGCCGCAGAAAATAATCTGTCTACCGATGACGCGGGCATGCTGTTCGTCGCCATAGCTATAGGTGCATAGCAAAGTACCTTCCGGCAGAAACACGGTTTTCCATTGATAACCGCGCACGCAGGCAGGATCAGCGCCCATCTGCAATTTGACTTGCTCGCCCAGCCACATCTCTATGGCCGCGGACAGTGCTTGCTGTAAATCCGGCGCGCCACCGCGCCGTGCCAGTTGCTCGATCAGGCGCTCCAACTGCTGGCGCTCGACCGGGACACTTACCGAGGCTTCCATCCCGTCCATTATCTATTCCCTCCTATTTTTTCTTCTATTTCCTCCTGCTTTCCTATTTTTAGACCCGCGTTTGCCCGCAGAGTTCAAAAATAGGAAAAATAGGAGGAAACAGGAAGAAAAATAGAGCGTTTCAGATAACGGAAGTGCAGAGAGGGCAGCACCCCGCGCCAGCCGGTACATGGCGCTGCCCGGCGGAATTAATCCTTGAAGCTAGGCGTGGTCTTGCTCATGCCGGCCATCATGGCGGCCTGCAGGTCTGCCGACATCAGCATGGCGGCATTCCACGTGGCGACGTAGTTGAGGCCGTCAGCCACGCTATGGTCGCGTGCATAGGTAATCATTTCTTTCACGCCGCGCACGGCCAGCGGTGCCTTGGTAGCGATCTCGGCAGCAATCGCACGCACCCCCTCGCGCAAGGCTTCCGGCGTCTCAAACACGCGGTTCACCAGCCGGATATCCTTGGCTTCGGCCGCATCCACCTTGCGCGCCGTGTAGGCCAGTTCGCGCGCCATGCCATCGCCGATCAGCTTGGGCAGGCGTTGCAGCGTACCCACATCGGCCGTCATGCCGATATCGATTTCCTTGATGCTGAACCACGCATCAGCCGAGCAGTAGCGCATATCGGCGCAGCAGATCAGATCGATGCCACCGCCCACGCAAGCGCCATGCACGGCAGCCAGCACCGGCTTGCGGCAGCGCTCCAGACTGGTCAGGCAGTCCTGCAGATCGAGAATGATACGGCGCAGCGATTCGCGCATACGGCCGTCGCAATCGTTCTGGATCTGGCTGCCCAGCCCCATCATCATCTGCAGATCGATGCCGGCAGTGAAGCCGCGGCCCTCGCCTTCGAGCACGATGGCGCGGGCGGCCGGCAGGCCGTCGAGGAACTGGAAAGCGCTGCGCAAATCATTCCACATAGCAAGATTCATCGCATTCAGCTTGTCGGGCCGGTTCAGGCGCACGATGGCAACAGCGCCTTCCAGAGTGACGGACAGGGTTTCAAAAGCAGGGATTTGATCAGACATGCAAGACTCCAAAGTACAGTTATGTTTCTATCTTGTCGGTAAAAAACCGGCTACGTCAATCAAAAAGCCCGCCGCGCCTGCCGTTTGGCCTGCACAGTCATCTATAATGGCTGTTTTCGCCAATTTAATTTGTCAAATCATGGAATTAGCCAAGTCTTTCGAGCCTGCCGACATTGAACAGTTCTGGCGCAGCGAGTGGGAACAACGCGGTTACTACCGCGCCTCGCTGGACGCCGGTAAACCTTCTTTCAGCATCCAGCTGCCGCCGCCGAATGTGACCGGCACCCTGCACATGGGCCATGCCTTTAACCAGACCATCATGGACGGCCTGACCCGCTACCACCGTATGCTGGGCCACAACACGGCCTGGATTCCGGGCACCGACCACGCTGGTATCGCCACCCAGATCGTGGTGGAACGCCAACTGGACGCCCAGAAAGTGTCGCGCCATGATCTGGGCCGCGACGCCTTCATCAAGAAAGTCTGGGAGTGGAAAGAGAA
Organism: Pseudoduganella danionis; assembly: GCF_009720775.1. GTDB lineage: Bacteria > Pseudomonadota > Gammaproteobacteria > Burkholderiales > Burkholderiaceae_D > Rugamonas > Rugamonas danionis. The sequence continues at coordinate 71,396 of NZ_WNKW01000002.1, read as the reverse complement.
ATCCGGTTCCACCATCACGGGCCAGATGCGCCGCCTGGGCGCGTCGCCGGACTGGGAACGCGAATACTTCACGATGGACGAAGCCCGTTCCAAAGTGGTGACGGAAGTGTTTGTGCGCCTGCACGAGCAGGGCCTGATCTACCGCGGCAAGCGTCTGGTCAACTGGGACCCCGTACTGGGCACCGCCGTGTCCGATCTGGAAGTGGTATCGGAAGAAGAAGATGGCTCGATGTGGTACATCCAGTACCCGCTGGCCGATGGCAGCGGTACGCTGACGGTGGCCACCACGCGTCCCGAAACCATGCTGGGCGACGTGGCCGTGGCAGTCGATCCGACCGACGAGCGCTACCAGCCGCTGGTCGGCAAGATGCTCAAGCTGCCGCTGTGCGACCGTGAAATTCCTATCATCGCCGACAGCTATGTGGACAAGGAATTCGGCACCGGCTGCGTGAAGATCACGCCGGCGCACGACTTCAACGACTACGCCGTAGGCCAGCGCCACAATCTGGGCATGCCGTCCATCCTGACGCTGGAAGCCAAGATCACCGACGATGCACCGGAAGCGTATCGTGGTCTGGACCGCTTCGAAGCACGTAAGAAAATCGTCGCCGATCTGGAAGCACAAGGCTTGCTGGAACAGGTCAAACCGCACAAGCTGATGGTGCCGCGTGGCGACCGTACCGGCGTGGTGATCGAACCTATGCTGACCGACCAATGGTTTGTCGCGATGAGCAAGCCGGCACCGGAAGGCACTTACAATCCGGGCAAATCGATCGCCGAAGTGGCGCTGGAAAAAGTCTCCTCGGGCGAAATCAAATTCGTGCCGGAAAACTGGACCACCACCTACAACCAGTGGCTCAACAACATCCAGGACTGGTGCATCTCGCGTCAGCTGTGGTGGGGCCACCAGATTCCGGCATGGTATGACGATGCCGGCAATGTGTTCGTCGCCAAGACGGAACAAGAAGCACAGGCACAGGCTGCCGCCAAAGGCAGCAGCGGTCCACTGCACCGCGACAACGACGTGCTCGACACCTGGTTCTCGTCCGCGCTGGTACCCTTCTCCACGCTGGGCTGGCCGAATGAAACGCCGGACCTGCAGGCCTTCCTGCCTTCGTCGGTACTGGTGACGGGCTTCGACATCATCTTCTTCTGGGTCGCGCGCATGGTCATGATGACGGCGCACTTCACGGGCAAAGTACCGTTCAACACGGTGTATGTGCACGGTCTGGTACGCGATTCGCAAGGCCAGAAAATGTCCAAGTCCAAGGGCAACACGCTGGACCCTATCGACCTGATCGACGGTATCGGCGTGGAAGCACTGGTGGAAAAACGTACCACCGGCCTGATGAACCCGAAAGCAGCCGAAAAGATCGCCAAGGCCACGCGCAAGGAATTCCCTGAAGGTATAGCCGCCTACGGCACGGATGCCGTACGCTTCACCATGGCGTCCTACGCTTCGCTGGGCCGCAACATCAACTTCGATCTGGGCCGCGCCGAAGGCTACCGCAACTTCTGCAACAAGATGTGGAACGCCACCCGCTTCGTGCTGATGAATACGGAAGGCAAGGATTGCAGCGCCAATGAAGCCGACCTGTCGATGGCCGACAAGTGGATCATCTCGCTGCTGCAGAAAGCCGAACTCGATGTGGCCAAAGGTTTCGAAGACTACCGCTTCGACAACATCGCTTCGACCATCTACAAATTCGTCTGGGACGAATACTGCGACTGGTATCTGGAAGTGGCCAAAGTGCAGGTGCAGAGCGGCACGGAAGGCCAGCAGCGCGCTACCCGTCATACGCTGCTGCGCGTGCTCGAAGTGGTGCTGCGTCTGGCCCACCCTATCATCCCGTTCGTTACGGAAGCACTGTGGCAGGCCGTTGCGCCGCTGGCCGGCAAAACGGGCGACACCATCATGCTGCAACCTTACCCGATCGCCAACACGGCCAAGATCGACGAAACGGCCGAAGCGTGGATGCAGCAGCTCAAGGCGCTGACCGACGCGACCCGCAACCTGCGTGGCGAAATGCAGCTGGCGCCATCGCTGCGCGTACCGCTGATCGTGGAACCGGGCAATGCCGACGACAAAGCAGCGATGAGCGTGTTCGCGCCTTACATCCAGTCGCTGGGCAAGCTGGCCGAAGTGCAGATCGTGGACGTGCTGCCGGAATCGCCGGCGGCCGTGTCCATCGTCGGCACGACCAAGCTCATGCTGAAAGTGGAAATCGACGTGAAAGCCGAGCGTGAGCGCCTGAGCAAGGAGATCACCCGTCTCGAAGGCGAGATCAACAAGGCCAACGGCAAGCTGTCCAACGAAAGCTTCGTGGCACGTGCGCCAGCCGAAGTGGTGGCGCAGGAAAAAGAACGCGTGGCCAACTTCAGCGCCACGCTGGCCAAGATCCGCGAACAGTACGCCAAGCTGCCAGCCTAACCCTAGGGGTCAGGTCGGGCAAAGTGCAGGGGTCAGGTCGGGCAAGTGTCATTTGCCTTACCTGACCCCTGTTTGTATTTGAGATTTCTCAAAAACTGCACTTTGCCCGACCTGACCCCAAGTTTATTCGGCCAGCAGGGCCGCGTAGCGCGCGATATCGACGTTGCCGCCGCTGAGGATGATGCCCACGCGCTGGCCTTGCAATTGTTGCTTCATCGCTCGTGCGGCAGCAAAACCGAGGCAGCCGGTCGGCTCCACCACGATCTTCATGCGCTCGGCAAAGAAGCGCATCGCAGCGCGCAACTCCGCATCGCTGACGGTCAGAATATCGTTCACATCACGCCGGATGATGGGGAAAGTCAGATTGCCCAGATGCTGGGTCTGGGCGCCATCAGCTATCGTCTGCGGCGTATCGATGTGCACGATGCTACCGCTACGGAACGATTGCTGACCATCATTGCCCGCTTCCGGCTCCACCCCGTACAAACGGGTGTGCGGCGACAGCGCGCGCGTCGATAAAGCCGAACCACTGAGCAAGCCGCCACCACCGAGGCAGACGAACAGGCTGTCGAGCGAGCCCACTTCTTCGAACAACTCCTTGGCCGCCGTGCCCTGCCCCGCAATCACGTCGGCATGGTCATAGGGCGGGATCAGCGTCATGCCTTTTTGCTGGGCCAGATTGCGGCCGATTTCTTCGCGGTCTTCCTTATACCGGTCATACAACACCACTTCCGCCCCGTAGCCCCGGGTGGCAGCGACCTTGGCGGCCGGCGCATCGAGCGGCATGACGATGGTGGCCGGGATGCCCATCAAACGGGCCGACAGCGCGATCGCCTGCGCGTGATTGCCGGAAGAAAAAGCCACCACGCCGGCGCGGCGCTGGGCTTCATCGAAACGGGCCAGCGCATTGTAGGCGCCGCGGAATTTGAAAGCGCCCATGCGCTGCAGGTTTTCACATTTGAAAAAAACTTCGGCGCCCAGTTCGGCGTTGGCCGTACGCGAAGTCAGCACGGGCGTGCGGTGGGCATAACCATCGATGCGGGCGGCAGCGGCCTGCACATCGGCGTAAGTCGGCAGTGGGAGCGAGCTCATGTAGTTCCTGTAGAAAGTGTTCTGGCAGTCAGTGTTTCCAGCCGCAAATGATAGCGGTTTTTGGCATTTTCACGACAGTTACATAAAAATAGCACGATCGGTCATTTTATTTGCTACACTCGCCGGACACTAAAATTCACCCTGGAGACTCACAATGAAATGGTTTGCTTTCGCCCTCGCCGCCGCCGTCAGCATTGCCCCTGCTTTTGCCGATGACAGCACACCAGTAGGCCTGTGGAAAAATATCGATGACGTAACGGGCAAGCCTAAAGCCCTGATCCGCATCTCGGAAAACAATGGCGTCCTGCAAGGTAAGATCGAGCAGCTGTTCCGCGCGCCGACCGAAGACCAGAACCCGAAATGCGAAAAGTGCGAAGACGCACGCAAGAACCAACCCATCATCGGCATGGTATTCATGTCCGGTCTGAAAAAGGATGGCGACACCTACACGGGCGGCGAAATTCTTGATCCGGACAACGGCAAAGTCTACAAGAGCAAAATGCACCTGAGCGACAACGGCAAGAAACTCAATGTACGCGGCTACATCGGCGTACCGATGCTGGGCCGTTCGCAAGTCTGGGTACGTCAGGAATAAGCAGGGCTAGCCCATGGACCCGCTGCCCCGCCAGCGGGGCAGTGTTACCATGCAGGGCATGAAAATCCTGCTGAATCTGATCGGCGCCATCGCCGTGGTGCTGGGCGTACTGGGCATCTTCCTGCCCCTGCTGCCCACCACACCCTTCCTGCTGCTGGCCTCGGCCTGCTTTGCGCGCGGCTCGACGCGGCTGCACAACTGGCTCATCACCAATCCCATGTTCGGGCGCTATCTGCGCAACTACGAGCTCGGCTACGGCATCCCCTTGCGCGCCAAAGTCTGGATACTGCTGCTCATGTGGTTATCGCTGGGCTACTCCGCCTATGTGGTACACCGAACGGGCTTGCAGATCATGCTGTTTTGCATAGGCTGCGGCGTCACGCTGTATCTGTGCCGTTACGTCCCCACCATGCGCCTGCCAGTGCCAGAGCAGGACGGCGCGCCACCGCCCTAATCGCCGGCTGATCCGGCAGACTGCTGGCGCGCCTGCTCGCGCAATACTTTGCTGATGTGGCGATCCAGACTGTTGGCAAAATTCTGCCGGTCGCTCTGGCTGAACGCGGCCGGTCCGCCCGTATCCACGCCGCTGCCACGCAGCTCATCCATAAAAGCCCGCATGGTCAGCATCTGTTCGATATTGTGCTCGGTATAAAACTCGCCGCGCGGATTGAGCGCATAGCCGCCCTTCTTCAGCACATCCGCTGCCAGCGGTATATCGCCCGTCACCACCAGATCGCCGCGCGCCAGCAGACGCACAATTTCCCTGTCGGCCACGTCGGCACCGGCCGGCACCTGCACAGCGCGTATGTAGCGCGACGGCGGCACGCGCAGCAGCTGATTGGCCACCAGCGTAAGCGGCACGGCCACACGCTCGGCCACGCGGTACAGAATTTCCTTGATGACGGCAGGACAGGCGTCGGCATCCACCCAGATCTGCATCACAGTTCCCACAGCTCGCCGTTGGGATTGGTGCGCGGCGGGTTCACGCCGAAGTGTTTATAGGCCGCCGCCGTGGCCACGCGGCCGCGCGGCGTACGCTGCAGATAGCCTTGCTGGATCAGATACGGTTCCAGCACATCCTCGATGGTATCGGCCGCCTCGCCTATGGCTGCAGCCAGATTGCCAATGCCGACCGGCCCGCCGCCGAATTTGTACAGCACGGCTTCGAGCAGCTTGCGGTCCATCACATCGAAGCCCACCGTATCGACGTCCAGCATCACCAGCGCCGCATCGGCGATCGCCTTGGTGATATCGCCATTGCCTTTGACTTCCGCATAATCGCGCACGCGACGCAGCAGCCGGTTGGCGATACGCGGCGTACCACGCGCGCGGCGGGCAATTTCATGCGCTCCCTCCTCGTCGATATTCGCCTTGAGCAGCATGGCGCTGCGCTTGACGATCAAGGTCAGCTCCTGCGTGTTGTAGAACTCCAGCCGCGCCACGATGCCGAAGCGGTCGCGCAGCGGATTGGTCAGCATGCCGGCGCGCGTGGTGGCGCCCACCAGCGTGAACGGCTGCAGATCGAGCTTGACGGAGCGGGCCGCCGGCCCCTCGCCTATCATGATGTCGATCTGGTAGTCTTCCAGCGCCGGATACAGAATTTCTTCGACCACGGGCGAAAGACGGTGGATCTCATCGATGAACAACACATCGTTGGCTTCCAGATTGGTCAGCAGCGCCGCCAGATCGCCGGGGCGCTCGAGCACAGGGCCGGAAGTCTGGCGCAGGTTGACGCCCATCTCGCGCGCAATGATGTTGGCCAGCGTAGTCTTGCCCAGACCGGGCGGGCCGAACAGCAACGTATGGTCAAGCGCTTCCTTGCGCTTGCGCGCCGCCGAAATAAAGATTTCCAGCTGATCGCGGATCTTGGCCTGACCGACGTACTCATCGAGCAGCTTGGGCCGCAGCGCGCGCTCGATTGCCTCCTCGTTGGGCGAAGCGGGTGCCGCATCGATGATGCGCTGTTCGGTAAAACTATCGGTCTGGATGCTCATGCAATGTGTGAAAACCTATTCAATCACGGATGGTGGCAGGCTGCTGTACCACGGACTACGCGCACTATGCCCTGCCAGCCATGATACTACGCGCCTCAGCCTTTCGAGAGCGCTTTCAGGGCCTGCTTGATACCGTCCGAAACGGAGGCGCCGGCCGGCACCGTCTTCAATGCCAGCACGGCTTCCTTGTCGGAGTAACCGAGCGCCAGCAGCGCATTCAGAATGTCCGACTGCGCATCCGGCACGGCATGGGCGCCGCCCGCACCAATGTCGGCACCCAGCTTGCCTTTGAGTTCCAGCAGCAGGCGCTCGGCCGTCTTCTTGCCTATGCCCGGCACTTTCACCAGCCGGCCCGATTCCTGCAGCGTCACGGCCTGCGCCAGATCGGCAATCGACATGCCGGACAAAATCGATAGCGCCGTGCGCGCGCCCACACCCGTGATCTTGATCAGTTGACGGAACACGGCACGTTCCTCGGCATTGCCGAAACCGAACAGCAGATGGGCATCTTCGCGGATGGCCTGATGGGTGAACAGCACGACTTTCTCGCCCACCCCGGGCAGGTTGTAGAAGGTGGTCATGGACACATCGACTTCGTAGCCGACGCCGCCGCAATCGACCAGCAACTGGGGCGGATTTTTTTCGAGCAGAATACCGGAGAGACGACCGATCATGTTGCAATGCCTTTAGAGTGAATTCAGCCCACCAGTCGGCCGCGCCGCATGCGCAAGCCGGCCAGCGGGCCTTGAGATACTGTGCCGGCCGCCGTGCCGGCCAGCTTGGCGGCCGCTGAACCTGCGCTCTGACCACGGGACTGGCTCTGACTCTGAATCAGCGTCAGCGTTTCGCGGTTATGCGCATGGCAGATGGCCACGCCGAGCGCATCGGCAGCGTCAGTGCCGGGCAAGCCGGGCAGCGCCAGCAGGCGCGCCACCATGTCCTGCACCTGCGCCTTGACGGCGCGGCCCGTGCCGACCACAGCCTGCTTGACCTGGGTAGGCGAATATTCGGCCACCGTCAGCTCGGCCGAGACCAGCGCACAAATGGCCGCGCCGCGCGCCTGCCCGAGCAGCAGCGTGGATTGGGGATTAACGTTGACAAACACCTGCTCGATGGCCGCGTAGTCGGGCTGATAGGTGCGCGCCACTTCGGCCACACCGTCGAGGATGACTTTCAGGCGGGTCGGCAGATCGCCCTCGCCGCTCTTGATGGTGCCGGAGGCGATGTAGCGCAGCTTGCTACCGCGCTGCTGGATCACGCCAAAGCCGGTGGTGCGCAAGCCGGGGTCTATGCCGAGAATTATCATTCCGCGATTGTAACCGCGAAACTTGAATGCTGTATATAAAAACAGTGTGGCGACCTGAACAGGTCGCCACACTGTAGAGATTAGCGCAAGGCTAGAAGATTAATGACGGAAGTGACGGGTGCCCGTGTACAGCATCACCACGCCGCGCTCGTCGGCAGCGTCGATCACTTCCTGATCGCGCATCGAACCGCCCGGCTGGATCACGCAGCGTGCGCCCGCGTCCACCACCACATCCAGACCGTCGCGGAACGGGAAGAAGGCGTCCGACGCCACCACCGAATTCTCCAGGCTCAGACCAGCGTTCTGCGCCTTGATGGAAGCGATACGGGCCGAATCGATACGGCTCATCTGGCCGGCGCCCACGCCCAGCGTCATGTTGTTAGCGCAGAACACGATGGCATTCGATTTGACATACTTGGCCACGCGCCATGCGAACATCAGATCCTGCAGTTGCTGCTGGGTAGGCTGCAGCTTGGTCACCACTTTCAGGTCCGAGATCAGCACGTTTTTCGCGTCTGCCGACTGCACCAGCAGACCGCCACCCACGCGCTTGAAGTCCATGGCGTTCACGCCCGTGCCCAGCGGGATTTCCAGCAGACGCACGTTCTGCTTGGCCGACAGGATCTGTTTGGCTTCGGCCGTGAACGATGGCGCGATCAGCACTTCGACGAACAGCTTGGCCAGTTCGGTGGCGGCTGCGCCATCCACTTCCACGTTAAAGGCGATAATGCCGCCGAAAGCCGAAGTCGGGTCGGTCTGCAGCGCGCGCTTGTAAGCCTCGACCGCATTGGCACCCAGCGCCACGCCGCATGGATTGGCGTGCTTGACGATCACGCAGGCAGCGCTCTGGTCGAAGCCACCCATGCTCTTCACGCATTCCCATGCTGCATCAGCGTCAGCGATATTGTTGAACGACAGTTCCTTGCCCTGCAACTGGCGGTAGTTGGCCAGCGCGCCGGCAGTCGCCGTCACGTCGCGGTAGAAGGCAGCCGACTGGTGCGGGTTTTCGCCGTAGCGCATGTCCTGCACTTTTTCGAACGCCACATTCAGCGATTGCGGATAGGTGCCGCGTGCCGCGTGGCTGCGGCTCGCATCCAGACTGGTCAGGTAGTTGGCGATCGCACCGTCATATTGTGCCGTGTGCGAATACACCTTGGTAGCCAGACCGAAGCGAGTGTCGTAGCTGACCACGCCATCGTTGGCCTTGATCTCGTCCAGCACCTTGCTGTAGTCGGTCGGGTCGCAGATCACCACCACGTCCTTGTGGTTTTTCGCCGACGAACGCAGCATGGCCGGGCCGCCGATATCGATGTTCTCGATGGCGTCTTCCAGCGTGCAGTCATCCTTGGCCACGGTGGCCTGGAACGGATACAGATTGACCACCACCATATCGATGGTCGGAATGTTGTGCTCAGCCAGTTTGGCCATGTGCTCAGGGAAATCGCGACGGGCCAAAATGCCGCCGTGCACCATAGGGTGCAGGGTTTTCACGCGGCCATCGAGCATCTCCGGGAAGCCCGTGTAGTCGGCTACTTCGGTCACGGCTACGCCGTTGTCGGCCAGCAGTTTGGCCGTGCCGCCGGTCGACAGGATGTTGACACCCATGGCGGACAGGGCGCGCGCGAAGTCGAGCACGCCGGTTTTGTCGGATACGGAGATGAGAGCTTGTTTAATCATGGCTTTTCGGGCTAGTGGCGTCCAGCGTGAGCTGGACTGGTGGTTAAATATTCGATGCGAACTTCGGTTCGATATTCTGGCGGCCGGCCACAGCGGCCGTCCCCAGCCACTGATGCCGGAAACAGCGCGGTTTACAGCAGACCGTGTTCCTGTAATTTCTTGCGCAGGGTATTGCGGTTAATGCCCAGCATCTGCGCAGCATGCGACTGGTTACCATCGGCGCGGTGCATCACCACTTCCAGGATCGGCTTTTCTACCGTCAGCACTACCATGTCGTAGATATTCGAGGCCTGCTGCTCGCCCAGATCGTTGAAGTACTCTTCAAGGCTCTTCTGGACTACTTCCTGGATACTTTCTTTGCTCATTTTGTTTCGTTCGCTGTATTTATTTAACTGTAAAGCGGATGAATCACAAGGGGCTTATGGCCGCGGTGTTCACCGTTCTTATCCGACTTTTTTGACGTCTTTTATAGTGCCGGCTGCCTGTTCAGGCCGCCTCTCGCTCAGCTTCGGACTGAGACGAAGGGCAGTATTGTAACCGCTCGCCGTACTGCGCCTGCGATTCGAAGAACTGGGCCACGGCCTGCAACTGTTCTTCGGTCGATTCCAGCAGGTTCATACGCTGTCGGAACGGTTCGCCGCCGGGCAGTTCGCGCACATACCAGCCGATGTGCTTGCGTGCCGTGCGCACCCCCAGGTATTCACCGTAGAACGCATAGTGGGCGCGCAGGTGCTCGTCCATCAGGTGGCTCACTTCGGTCACCAGCGGCGGCGGCAAATGACTGCCCGTGCGCAGATAGTGGTCGATCTCGCGGAAGATCCACGGGCGGCCCTGCGCGGCGCGTCCGACCATGACCGCATCGGCGCCCGTCACATCGAGCACGTAGCGGGCTTTCTCCGGCGTGGTGATATCGCCGTTGGCCACCACGGGGATAGAAACCGAGCGCTTGACCGCCGCAATGGTGTCATATTCGGCCTCGCCCTTGTAACCGTCGGCGCGGGTACGGCCATGCAGCGTCAGCATGGCGATACCGGCGTCTTCGGCCATCCGGGCGATGGTCAGCGCATTCTTGTTGGCACGGTCCCAGCCCGTGCGGAATTTCAGCGTGACGGGCACGTCGACGGCCGCCACCACGGTTTTCAAGATGGTCTGTACCAGTTCTTCGTGCTGCAGCAGGGCCGAACCGCACCACGCATTGCAGACTTTCTTCACCGGGCAGCCCATGTTGATATCGATGATCTGGGCGCCGCGCTCGACATTGAAGCGCGCGCAATCGGCCAGATCCTGCGGATCGGCACCGGCGATCTGCACGGCTTTCGGCTCCATCTCGCCCGTGTGGTCGGTGCGGCGCGAGCTCTTTTCCGTCGCCCACAGGCGCGGATTCGACGCCGCCATTTCCGATACGGCATAGCCGGCGCCCAGCTGTTTGCACAACTGACGGAACGGACGATCCGTCACACCCGCCATGGGAGCGACGAAAACGTTGTTGCGCAGGATATAAGGACCGATTTGCACTGGAAATAACTGTAGCGAGGGAAGGAACCCTCTATTTTAACCTATCGGCTGCTCAAATAATAAGCACTATTTTTCATACTTGCGCTCGCCAGACCAGTGCAATTGAATGTTGCGGCATGTGGCGGCGTGTTGCGGCACGTAGTGGCGCGCGCCGGCTCCACTCAGATCCGGCAGCACTCAGATGATGTCGTCCAGTGCCGTCGGCGCCAGATGGTCGACATCGCCCCAGTGTTCTAGTTGCAACTGCGTACCGTCCCACACGAAGCGGTTGATGCTGGCATTCTTGACCTGGAAATCACGCGGGCTGTCCAGGCTCATGCCGCGCGCTGCGCGGTAGGCGCATTCCAGCACGCCGCCGTGGGCCACGATGGCGATGGTCTGGCCCGGATGGCGCCGGGCCCAGTCGGCGATACCGCCCAGACAGCGCTGATAGAACTGGCGGAAACTCTCGGCCGGCCGCGTGCCGTCCGGCATCACGGCATCCACTTCGCGCGCCTGCCAGCGGGCGTAATCGTCGGGATATTGCGCGGCGATCTCGCTATACAGCATGCCTTCGAACACGCCGTAGCAGCGCTCGCGCAACCGCGCATCAGTCTGCAGCGCCAGCCCTGGTTGCAGCTCGCTCAGCGCCTGCGCCGTCTGCATGGCGCGCTGCAGGTCGCTGGCCACCAGCACATCCACGCCCTGCTCGAGCAGTGCGCGCGCCAGCGCCGCCGCCTGCCGTTCGCCCTCCTCGTTGAGCGGAATATCGGTATGGCCCTGCAGACGGCGCATGGCGTTCCACGGCGTTTCGCCATGACGGATCAGAAGTATGGTGCTGTTATTCATGTGGCTTCACAAAAAAGCCACGCGCTACGGCGTGGCTGGGACTACAAGCATGCTCTGCCAGCACAGCCCACCGCAGACGGCGCGTAAGCTGGCGGCGTTTCTTATGTGTGCTACTTAGGCCGCGGGCATCGCTTTGGGACGGGTCTGCAGCCAGAAGGTCACAGGGCCGTCATTGGTCAGCGACACCTTCATGTCGGCGCCAAACTGGCCGCACGCGACCTTGGGATGGCGTAGCCGCGCCTGCGCCAGAAAATACTCGAACAAACGCTTGCCATCGGCCGGTGCCGCAGCGGGCGTGAACGAAGGGCGGGTGCCCGAATTGGTGTCGGCTGCCAGCGTGAACTGCGGCACCAGCAGCAGTGCGCCACCCGTATCCGTCACGCTGCGGTTCATCTTGCCCGCCTCGTCGGCAAACACGCGGTAGCCCAGCAGCTTGTTCAGCAAGGCATCGGCCTCCTGCTCGCTGTCGTGGCGTTCAGCGCACACCAGCACCATCAGACCGGCTTCGATGGCGCCGATCGTGGCGCCATCGACCACCACACTGGCGCTGCTGACTCTTTGCAGCAGGCCTATCATGCCGTCAGCGTGACGCGAGCGAACTTGCGCTTGCCCACTTGCAGCACCATGGTGCCGGCTTCGACTTTCAGCGTCTTGTCGCTGATGACGGTGCCATCGATGCGCACGCCGCCCTGCTCTATCATGCGGCCCGCTTCCGACACGGAGGCGCACAGACCGGCCGTTTTCAGCAACTGCTGGATGCCGGATGGTGCGCCCGGCACGGTGATTTCGGCGATATCGTCAGGAATCCCGCCTTTGGAGCGGTTGACGAAATCGTTCAGCGCCTGCTCGGCCGCGTCCTGCGAGTGGAAGCGCGCGACGATTTCCTGCGCCAGCGCCACTTTGGCATCGCGCGGGTTGGCGCCACCTTCCACCGCCGCCTTCAGCGCCGCCAGATCAGCCAGCGAGCGGAACGACAGCAGTTCGTAGTATTTCCACATCATGGTGTCGGAAATACTCATGATCTTGGCGAACATGGTGTTGGGCACTTCGGTAATGCCGATGTAGTTGTTCTTGGACTTGGACATCTTCTCGACGCCGTCCAGACCTTCCAGCAGCGGCATGGTCAGGATGCACTGCGGCTCCTGGCCATAGTCCTTCTGCAGCTCGCGGCCAACGAGCAAGTTAAATTTCTGGTCCGTTCCACCTAGCTCAAGGTCGGCCTTCAAAGCCACCGAATCGTAGCCCTGCATCAGCGGATACAGGAACTCGTGGACCGCAATCGGAGTCCCATTCTTGAAACGCTTGCTAAAATCATCACGTTCCATCATGCGCGCCACCGTGTAGTGCGAAGCCAGCTTGATCAGGCCGCGTGCGCCGAGCGGGTCGCACCACTCGGAGTTGTAGCGGATTTCCGTCTTGGCCGGATCCAGCACCAGCGACGCCTGCTTGAAATAAGTCATGGCGTTTTGCTCGACCTGCTCGCGCGTCAGCGGCGGACGGGTCATATTGCGCCCCGAAGGGTCACCGATCATGGACGTGAAGTCGCCGATAAGGAAGATTACCTGATGTCCCAGATCTTGCAATTGACGCATCTTGTTCAGCACTACCGTATGGCCCAGGTGCAGGTCAGGAGCGGTTGGATCAAGTCCGAGCTTGATGCGCAGCGGCACACCGGATTTTTCCGAGCGGGCCAGCTTCTGGGCGAACTCGCTTTCAATAAGCAACTCGTCAACACCGCGTTTCGTGATGGCGAGCGCCTCCAGTACACGGTCTGTCAGGGGCAGGTTCTCATTCGCGGACGGCGCTGTCGATGCAGTAGTAGTCATAATTTTAGGGCGGTATTTTTCAGAAATGGGTGAGTAGCGGATAGAATTTGATATAATCCTCGATCGATCAATATTGCCGTACGAAAACGAACTTAGACCACAAGAAGAAGAAATAAAAACCCTATCGAATAGTTCAAGCGGCAAATTTTAACTGATTGCATGAACCAAATACATAAAATCACAAGCTCACGCTTGTTCAGTCTGCTAGGTTCGACGCGCAAAGCGCGCATTATCAGCGCGTCTGCATTGTTTCTTGCAGTATGTGCTTTTGGTGCTGCCGGCGTTGCCCCACTGGCGCCTGATGCATCGGATCTGCCCGTGAAGTCGGTTCAGGAAGACGTCGTCGCACCTGATCTGGGCGCCCAGATCGCTGCCATCGAACAAAAGTCCGCTACCGAACAATTCGTCCACGAAGAAAAAATCCGCGCCGGCGACACGCTGGCCACCCTGCTCACCCGTCTGGGCGTGGATGATGAAGCGGCCGAAACCTTCATCAAGAAAGACAGCGTCGCCAAAGGCGTGATGCAGCTCAAGGCTGGCAAACGCGTGCAGGCACAGACCGACGAAGACGGCAATCTGCAATGGCTGCGCGCCGTCGTGGTGGATGGCAAGGACATCCCCGTCAAGAACATCCGCATCTCCCGCAAAGGCAATGCTTTCGTGGCGCAGGAAGAAGCTGCCAAGCTGGAACGCCGCGTGGAAATGCATGCGCGTACCATCAGTTCCACCCTGTACGCAGCTACCGACTCCAGCGAAGACGGCGCCAAACTGCCCGACAGCATCGTCAAACAGATCGTCGAAATGTTCTCGACCAGCATAGACTTCCGTGGCGACCTGAAAAAGGGCGACCATTTCAACGTGGTCTATGAAACCTTCTGGCAGGATGGCGAATTTGTGCGTGCCGGCCGCGTGCTGGCCGGCGAATTCACCAACAAGGGCACCACCTACCAGTCGGTCTGGTTCGAAGATCCGCAAAGCAAACAGGGCGGCGGCTACTACAGCTTCGACGGTAAGTCGCTGAAAAAAGCCTTCCTCAAATCGCCCGTCGAGTTCTCGCGGATTTCGTCCGGCTTCGCCATGCGCGTGCACCCGATTTCAGGCCAGTGGAAAGCCCACAAAGGCATAGACTTCCCGGCCGCGACCGGCACCCCTATCCGCGCCGCCGGTGATGGCGTGATCGATTTCGCCGGCACCCAGAACGGCTACGGCAACTTCGTCATCATCAAGCACTGGGCCAACTACACCACGGCCTACGCCCACATGAGCCGCTTCGCCAATGGCATCAAGAAGGGCAGCAAAGTCAGCCAGGGCGACGTGATCGGCTATGTCGGCACTACCGGCTGGTCCACCGGCGCCCACCTGCACTACGAATTCCGCGTCGGCGGCGATGCGCGCGACCCGAACACCATGAACGTGCAGCAGCAGGCGCCGCTGACGGCAGCCGAAATGAGCCGCTTCAAGAGCTACGCTTCCGACATGGCGCACCGCTTCGCGCTGCTGCAGCCGGGCGGCTCGCGCGGCACCCGCGTGGCAGCCAAATAAGCTAGCCCAATAAGCCAGCCACGTCCGCCCGCTGCGCAGGCTAATTCGCAGCCACAGCAAAACACAGGTCGCCACGGCGGCCTGTTTTTTTTTATACTCATGCCTAGCCGTAGCATCCGGCCGCGCCTCCCCTTCTCACCCGCAACAGAAAGCAGACGCCACATGAGTTTATTTATCGGCCTGATGTCAGGCACCAGCATGGATGGCGTGGACGCCGCACTGGCCCGCATCGATGCGGATGGCATCGCCACGCTGGGCGCCGCCTTCCTGGCTTTCCCGCCCGCGCTGCGCACGGAGCTGATGGCCCTGCAAGCTGCGGGCAGCAATGAAATCGAACGCGAAGCGCTGGCCGCCAACGGACTGGCCCGAGTGTACGCCGACTGCGTGACCCTGCTGCTGGAACAGAGCGGGCAGCGCCACGACGCCATCTGCGCCGTTGCCGTACACGGCCAGACCATCCGCCACCGTCCCGAGCTGGGCTTTACACGCCAGACCAACAACCCGGCCCTGCTGGCCGAACTGTGCGGCATCAACGTAATCGCCGACTTCCGCAGCCGCGACGTGGCCGCCGGGGGGCAGGGTGCACCGCTGGTGCCAGCTTTCCACCACGCGCTGTTCAGCCATCCGGCGCAGACCCGTGTGGTGGCCAATATCGGCGGCATTGCCAACATCAGCATCCTGCCCGGTGCGGGTGCGGATGCGGGCGCAGGCACCCGCGTGCGCGGCTTCGACACGGGCCCCGGCAACGCCCTGCTCGACGGCTGGATACAGCGCCATCTGGGCCGCGAATATGATCAGGACGGCGCCTGGGGCGCCACTGGCCAGCTAGTGCCGGCACTACTGGAAAGTCTGCTGCGCGAACCTTATTTCGCCCTGCCCGCACCGAAAAGCACGGGGCGCGACCTGTTCCATATGAACTGGCTGGAGCAACATCTGTCGGCCTGCCCTGCAGCCGCCAGCGCCAGCCCGGCCGACATCCAGCACACGCTGGCGGCGCTGACAGCGCACACGCTGGCGCAAGCCATCCGCAGCGATGCTGACGGTGCCAATGCCAGCGCCGTGTATGTCTGTGGTGGCGGCGCCTACAACGCCCTGCTGATGCAGCAACTGGCAGTCGAACTGGGGCCGCACACCAGCGTGCAATCGACGGCAGCGCTGGGCGTCGCACCCAACCACGTAGAAGCGCTGGCGTTTGCATGGCTGGGCCAGCGCTACACGGCACGGCTGGCCGGCAACCTGCCCGCCGTCACGGGCGCCCACGGCGAACGCATCCTCGGCGCGCTCTACCCCGCCTAAACAACGGGGTCAGGTCGGGCAAAGTGTCGGGGTCAGGTCGGGCAATGTGACAAGCTCTACAATACGAATGCCGAATCTGTCCCTTTGCCCGACCTGACCCCTGCACTTTGCCCGACCTGACCCCGAATTAGGAAATAAAAAAACGGCGGCGCAACCGGAGTTGCCCGCCGTTTTGTAGCTGCCGGTGATAACCGGCGCGCGGTCCTTAGACCGAGAACGAGGAACCGCAGCCGCAAGTCGAGCTCGCAGTTGGGTTCTTGATCACGAATTGCGCACCTTCCAGATCGTCTTTGTAGTCGATCTCGGCGCCCACCAGATACTGGTAGCTCATCGAGTCGATCAGCAACTGAACGCCGTTTTTCACCATGGTGGTGTCGTCTTCGTTGACGATTTCATCGAAGGTGAAACCGTACTGGAAGCCGGAACAGCCGCCACCCTGTACGAATACGCGCAGTTTCAAATCCGGATTGCCCTCTTCCTCGATCAGTTGAGCGACTTTTTCAGCCGCGCTATCGGTGAAGATAATTGGTGCTGGCATTACATCTTGTGCGTCGGCGACAGCGTTCATTTCAGACTCCTAGGTAGAACAATTTGATCCATTATAGACCTTTGGCGAAAATCATGCATTTGGAAGCATCATTTTCCACCCGCCTGCCACAGGGGGCAGACCGGTGCTCATGCCTCTTATCCCCTAGTGTGAACATGGTTTTTCACACTGCGTCGTGCCCTGCAGCCGCACCCCGCACAAACGACACTTTTACAAGCAAAGTGTCGCCGATTGCGCAACCTTTTATTATGGCAGCAGCGCGATCTGGGTCAGGCCCGTGTTTTCTGCCAGACCGAACATCAGATTCATACACTGCACTGCCTGACCGGATGCGCCTTTGACCAGATTATCCTGCACCACCAGCACGATTACGGTGCGGCCATTGCCCGGACGGTGCAGCGCCAGACGCAACATATTCGAGCCACGGGTGGAGCGGGTTTCCGGATGCGAACCGAACGGCATCACATCGACAAACGCCGAATCCTTGTACTGCTCTTCGAACAGCGCCTGCAGTTCCTCATTGCTGATGTCGCGCGTCAGGCGGCCGTACAGCGTCGAGTGCATGCCGCGTATCATAGGCACCAGATGCGGAGTGAACACCAGTTCCACCGGCGCGCTGGTGAATTTCTGCAGTTGCGCCACGGTTTCCGGCGTGTGGCGGTGACCGGCCACGCCATAGGCTTTGAAGTTGTCGCTGGATTCCGAGAACAGCGTACCAATTTCCGCTTTGCGACCCGCACCGGAGACGCCCGATTTGCAGTCGGCAATCAGGCCGGCAGCATCGATCACGCCGGCTTTGAGCAGCGGGTAGTAGCCGAGTTGCATGGTGGTCGGGTAGCACCCCGGATTGGCCACCAGACGGGCTTTGCTGATCGCGTCGCGGTTCAGTTCGGCCAGGCCATAGGCCGCTTCTTCCAGCAGTCCCGGGCAGGTGTGCTCGATCTTGTACCACTGCTCGAACACGGCGCGATCCTTGATACGGAAGTCGGCCGCCAGATCGATCACTTTCACGCCGGCGGCCAGCAGTTCCGGCGCCTGCGCCATGGCCACGCCATGCGGGGTGGCAAAGAACACTACGTCGCACTGACGCAGATCCGCTTTGTCGGGCGAGGAAAACGCCAGATGCACGCGGCCGCGCAGCGACGGGAACATGTCGGCCACGGGCAAACCGTCTTCCTTGCGCGACGTAATCGCTGTCAGCTCTACATCAGGATGAACGGCCAGCAGTCGCAGCAATTCCACGCCGGTATAACCGGTGCCGCCAACAATGCCCACTTTGATCATGTTGTTTGTCCCTTACAAAAGAAAAATGGCGCGTCATGCGCGCATGACCCGCCATTTTATCAGGTAGCGGCGCCACGCGCCGCGCCTCACATCAGTTTAGCGACGTGCGCGGCGCACCAGGCCCAGCAGGCCCAGACCCGCCAGCAGCATGCCGTAGGTAGCAGGCTCCGGCACCGGCGTCGGGGCGTTGGCCCAGGATTGCGAAACGATATTCAGATAGCCGTAGGCCGTCGCGCCCGTCGCCGTGTCAAACGCGCCGCGCATGGTCTCGTGCAGGCTGCCCGTGCTGGTCTCCAGGTTGTAGGACAGCGGAATGAACCGGCCGCCCACAAACACCGCCCCCGTTACCGAGACATTGGCGTGCCCCCAGCCGCCATTCATCGTCATGACACTGGCAATCAGGGGTATGGAGAATTCGGTGTAACCATTGCTGGCAATAAAAGTGATCTTGGTGCTGGCGCTGCTGTAGACCAGTCCCTGGTCCGCCCACGATTCGGCCGAGTTCGTTACATTGGACGAAACTGCCAGCGCATTGTTACTACCAACCGGCAAATAAGTGCTCAGGGAATCCGCGCTGCTGCCCTTCAGTTCTACCGGCACCGCGTTCAGATTGGCGAAGTAACGCACCGTCGTGTCGCTCTGGAGCGAAGTGAAACTGAAGGTCGGGTAGTTGTTGTAGTCGGTCGAATTGAGGGGAGTTTGCGACCAGTGGGTATAGCCGTCGATCCCGGCAGTTGCCGACGATTGGGCCTGGGCGGGCACGACCACAACGGTGGCGGCCAGCAGAACAGCAGACAAGAAGCGTTTCATGGACGTATTTTCGAATGGGGAAAGTTTCAATTATGACAGCCAATTAAAGCTTTAACAACCCCAGAAAACACAACAGCCGCCAGACCCAAGGGCGTGGCGGCTGCCGCAGGGAAGACACGGTGCAGAGACCGTGTCGACCAAAAGCGATTAACGCTTCGAGAATTGTTTTGCGCGACGTGCTTTGCGCAGACCAACTTTTTTACGTTCAACTTCACGTGCATCGCGGGTTACGAAGCCAGCGCGTGCCAGGTCACCTTTCAGGCCCGAATCGTAGTCGATCAGAGCGCGGGTGATACCGTGACGAACTGCACCTGCTTGACCCGACTCACCGCCGCCGTGTACGTTGACTTTGATGTCGAAACGTTCAACGTTGCCGGTCAGTTCCAGCGGTTGACGGATTACCATCAGGCCGGTTTCACGGGAGAAGTATTCAGCAGCTGGTTTGCCGTTGACGATGATTTGGCCAGTGCCAACTTTGATGAACACACGAGCTACTGCACTCTTGCGACGGCCGGTGCCGTAATTGTAGTTACCGATCATGTCAGTTCCTTAGATTTCGAGTGCTTTAGGTTGCTGAGCAGCGTGTGGGTGAGTACCCTCAGCGTACACTTTCAGCTTCTTGATCATTGCGTAGCCCAGTGGGCCTTTAGGCAGCATGCCCTTAACGGCCTTCTCCAGAGCACGACCTGGGAAACGCTGTTGCATTTTCAGGAAGTTGGTCTCGTAGATGCCACCTGGGTAGCCCGAGTGACGGTAGTAGGTCTTCTCGGTTGCTTTGGTGCCGGTCACGCGCAGTTTGCCTGCGTTCACGATGACGATGTAGTCACCGGTGTCGACGTGAGGAGTAAATTCTGGCTTGTGTTTGCCGCGCAGTCGGAGTGCCACTTCGCTGGCAACACGTCCGAGGACTTTGTCCGTCGCGTCAATCACGAACCAATCGCGCTGGACTTCATGGCCCTTGGCGGAAAAAGTTTTCATGTTGACTTCCTAATTAATTGAAACACGCTCAAATGGTGGTTCCGCCACAGCTTCAGCGGACTCGGCCTTCTTATTTACTTTCCTGAGCGAATGGAAAGCCGACAAGTATAAACGCCAAATCCGTCGCAAGTCAAGGCTGGATGCGCTTTCCCGGCCCGTAGGCCGGCATTTTTCTGCGCTGGACCGCAGTTCCGCCCCGATTACGGGGCGGCGGCCTGCCAGCCCTGCGCCAGTCCATTACAATACGGCCAACCTTTACACGCGGAGAGCACGATGGAATGCAAAGTTAGCTGGAATGGCCCGACGGGCATGAGTTTTTTGGCACAGACGGGTTCCGGCCATCTGGTCAACATGGATGGCGCACCGGAAGGCGGCGGCCACAATCTGGCCCCTCGCCCTATGGAAATGGTGCTGCTCGGCACGGGCGGCTGCTCGGCCTATGACGTGGTGCTGATCCTGAAAAAAGGCCGCGCCGATGTCCGCGGCTGCGAGTGCACGCTGAAAGCCGAACGCGCCGAGACGGAACCGAAGGTCTTCACCAGCATCCATTTCCACTTCACCGTGACGGGCAAAGACTTGAAACCGGAAGCGGTGGAACGTGCCGTCAAGCTGTCGCACGAAAAATATTGCTCGGCTTCCATCATGCTGGCGAAAACCGCCAACATCACCCACTCCTTCGAGATTGTCGAAGCTTGATCTGGATGCCGTTTTAGGCGGCTGCGCCTAGCTGTAATCTTAGATGTAATAAGCGGTGCTGGTCATCACCTTGCCCATCACCGCCATCACGGCCTGCACCGGTGCTGGCGTATTGATTGCGCCCAGCGCCTGTGCGGCGGCACCGTGCTCGATTTCATCGATGCGCATCTGGTCGACAATCGCGCGCGAGCGGCCATCCTGCTCGGGCAGTTTTTGCAGATGGCTTTCCAGATGGGCTTCGACTTGACGTTCCGTTTCCACCACAAAGCCCAGACTGGCGCCGTCGCCGATCACGGCTGCCACCGTGCCCAGCGCATACGCGCCTGCATAGAACAGCGGATTGAGCACGCTGATATGCGAGCCCAGCTCTTCCAGCCGCTGGGCCGTCCAGGCCAGATGGTCTTCTTCCTCGCGGCCGGCCTGCTCGAACTGGGCGCGGATTTCCTCGGTCTTGGCAAAGCGGCCCTGCGAGTTGTACAGCGCTTGCGCGCACACCTCGCCCACATGGTTGACCCGCATCAGACCGGCACTATGGCGGCGCTCGGCGTCGCTCATTTGCGCGTCAGGAATGTGCAGGGCCGGCGTCGGACGCGAAGCCGAGGCCACACCCGTGATCACACGCAAAGCCTTGTCGGCGCCAGAGATGAAACGATCCAGTGGGGTGTGCTTGTAAGCCATGGCGAACTCGAGAATATGGAAGCGCATATTATACGGCGCAGCCGCTGATTTTCACGCTTAGTCGCGCTCAGCCCCTGCATCCGGCGCTGCCGTTGGGGTTGCCTGAGCAGCCGCCTGAGCAGCCTCCTCCGCCGCCTCGCGCAACTGGCGCTGGCGTTCGATGTAATCGGCCACGGGGCCGCGCACATCGATCTTGGAGATATCTTTTGCCACGCTCAGATTCAACCCGAGCAGGAAGGGTATGTTCTCCACTGGTACTTCCGTGCAGTATTCGCCGAATGCGCGCAGAAAGCGCTTGGATTCGAGTACCGGCACCACTTTTTCCCCGCTCATGTACTGCAGGATGCTGGTGATGCTATGGCCCTTGCCGATGGTGTGATAGATGAAACGGTTGAACTGGCGGTCCAGCCGCTTGAAATCCAGGGTTTCCTTGGTCATCAGGCCGGACAGGTAATACAGTCCCAGCGCCACGCGGAAAAAGCCGGTGGCTTCGTGCCGGTCCACGCCACAGCGGGTAACGGCCAGTATCTTTTCTTGGAGTTCCGGATTCATTTGCCCATTTTCCCATAATCGATGCTGTGCGGATATGAATCCATGCGAAACTGCAGCACAGTGTTGGCATTTCCTCAGCGCAAGTATTCGCTTGCCGTCCAGGTGGGCTTTTTTGCATCTTGGCGCAATCTTTATGCCGACTATCGCAATCCGCGCCCATGTCCTGCACAAGTTCAATACAATGCCATCTATGTAAAGTGTATAGCTACGTAGAAATAGGGCCAGGCCCGCCACAGGAGTTCGTATGGAATTACGTATCAGCAACCTGTCCAAGACCTACGCCAATGGCGTTGTCGCTTTGGACAATATTTCGCTGACCATCCCGACCGGGATGTTCGGCTTGCTGGGCCCGAATGGCGCCGGCAAGTCGACGCTGATGCGCACCCTCGCCACCCTGCAGGAATGCGATTCCGGTTCCGTCTTCCTCGACGATATTGATGTACTTGATGAAAAAGATGCCGTGCGCCGCCTGCTCGGCTATCTGCCGCAGGATTTTGGCCTGTACCCGAAAGTCACGGCCTATGAATTGCTCGACCATCTGGCCGAACTCAAAGGCCTGTCCAGCCGCGCGCGCCGGCGCGAAGTGGTGGACGGCTTGCTGCAGCAGACCAATCTGTTCGAAGTGCGGCACCAGCGGCTGGGCGGCTTCTCGGGCGGCATGCGCCAGCGCTTCGGCATCGCCCAAGCCCTGCTCGGCGATCCCAAGCTGATCATCGTCGACGAACCGACGGCCGGCCTCGACCCGCAGGAACGCGTGCGCTTCCACAACCTGCTGTCCGACATCGGCGAAGACAAGACGGTGATCCTGTCGACCCACATCGTCAGCGACGTGGCCGACCTGTGCGCCAACATGGCCATCATCAACAAAGGCCATCTGCTGCTGTGCGGCCCCACCCAGCAACTGATCCATGACGTCAGCGACAAGATCTGGGCCCGCTTCATCGACAAGCGCGACCTGCCCTCGTTCCAGTTGCGCCACCCGGTAATTTCCTCGCGCCTGCTGTCGGGCCGCACGCTGATCCACGTGTATAGCGAAAACGATCCGGGCGACGGCTTCGAAGAAACTCTGGGCGATCTGGAAGATGTGTATTTCGCCACGATTTCCGGCCGCCATCAGGCCGACAGTCAGTGCAGCTAAGGATAGATCATGTTCGCCATCGCCTCCTTTGAAGCGCGTCAGCGCCTCAAGCTGCTCTCCACCTGGGTGTATTTCGCCGGCTTCTTCGCGCTGGCCCTGCTGTGGATGGCGGCGGCCGGCGGCGCGCTGAAACAGGCCAATGTGAGCTTCGGCGGCGTGATGATCGATTCGCCGCGCTCGCTGATGCTGACGGCCAGCTATCTGGGTTCGTTCGGCGTGGTGGTGATCGCCGCCATGATGGGCCGCTCGGTGCAGCAGGATTTCGAATATGACATGCAGCACTTCTTCTTCAGTGCGCCCATCAGCAAAGCCCAGTATATGTTCGGCCGCTTCCTCGGCGCCTATCTGACGCTGGCCATCATATTCACCAGCATCATGCTCGGTGCCTGGCTGGGCCGCTATCTGCCCGGCATCGATCCCGACAAGCTGGCCGAGCCCAGCCTGCTGGCCTATCTGATGCCGTATCTGCTGGTCGTGCTGCCGAATATCCTGATCTTCGGCGCCGTGTTCTTCATGCTGGCCGCGCTGAGCCGGCGCATGCTGCCCGTGTATATTTCCAGCGTGGTGATGCTGGTAGCCTATCTGGTGGCGCCCGGTCTGGCGCGCGACCTCGACTACAAGACCCTGGCTGCGCTGATCGACCCGTTCGGCACCATGGCCGTGGGGCGCGTGACGGAATACTGGCCCATCATCGAACGCAATACCCGCATGTTCTGGCCCGAGGGTGTGTATCTGGTCAACCGCCTGATGTGGGCGTCCTTCGCCATCGTCGGTCTGCTGGCCGGCTACTGGCGCTTCCACTTCATCGCCAGCCTCGATACGGGCCGCGCCCGCAGCGAAGGCGAAGAAGCGCGTCCGCTCAGCAGCACGGCCGAACAGACGCGTCAGGCACCCGACTTCGCCAGCCGCAGCCTGAGCCTGCTGCTGGCCAAGATGAGCTGGATGAATTTACGCGAAAGCACCAAGAACATCTATTTCCTCGTCATCGTCCTGGCCGGCGTGCTGATGATGTATGCCAGTTCGCTGGAACTGGGCTCGCTGTACGGCACCGCCACCTACCCCGTCACCTATCTGGTGCTCGAGTCGATCAGCGAGACGTTCGCGCTGTTCATGTTCATCATCACCACTTTCTATGCGGGTGAGCTGGTCTGGCGCGAGCGCGAGGCGCACGTGAGCCAGATGTTCGATGCGCTGCCCATCCCCAACTGGCTGCCCCTGTTCTCCAAGCTGCTGGCCCTGATCGGCCTGCAGGCGCTGCTGATGCTGGTGGTGATGTTATGCGGCATGAGCATCCAGATCGCGCAGGGTTATTTCCTGCTCGAACCGGGCCTGTATGCGCGCCACCTGTTCCTCGTGCTGCTGCCCGGCTATGCCCTGCATGCCGTGCTGGCCATCGCCCTGCAGGTGCTGATCAACCAGCGCTACGTGGCCTACTTCGCCATGATCGTGTACTACATCCTCAGCATCGCCAGCAGCTCGCTGGGCATCGATGATCCCATGCTCATCTTCGGCAACACGCCCAGCTTCATCTACTCGGCCATGAATGGCTACGGCCACTACCTGACGCGCGAAAACTGGTTCCTGCTGTACTGGAGTGGCGCCGCCATCGTGCTGGTGCTGCTGTCGCTGCTGTTCTGGTCGCGCGGCACACCGCATAGCTGGGCGCAGCGTTTGCAACTGGCGCGCCATGGCCTGACGCCGCCAGTACTGGCCGGCTTGGCACTGGGCCTGCTGGTATTCGGCGGCACGGGGGGCCTGCTGTACTACAACACCCACGTGGCCAACCGCTACGAATCGGCCTACCAGAAGGATGCCGACCGTGCCAGCTACGAACGCCAGTACCGCCAGTATCTGGCGCTGCCGCAGGCCCGCATCACCGACGTCAAGCTGGACGTGGCGATCGAACCAGCCCAGCGCGCGCTAACCGTCAAAGGCCGCTACCTGCTGCAGAACAAGGGCAGCCAGCCCGTCACCGATGTGATCGTGTATCAGGACCACAAGGCTACCAGCTTCAACGTACGCTTCAGTCAGGCCAGCCGTCCCGGTCTGCGCGACACTGTTCTGGGCTTCTACAGCTACAAACTGGTCACGCCGCTGGCGCCGGGCGACAAGCTGGCCATGGATTTTGATCTGGCCTACCAGCCGCAAGGCATACTGGGACTGGGCGAGGAAACGCCCGTGATCGCCAACGGTACGTTCTTCAGCAATCAGGTGCTGCCGCATATCGGCTACCAGAGCGCACTGGAACTGCAGGATGCGGGCGACCGCAAGAAACACGGCCTGCCAGCGCGCGACCAGTTGCCGCCACGTGACGATGCTGCCGGCCTCGCCAACAACAACGTCAGCAACGACGCCGACTGGATCAGCTTCGATGCCACCGTCAGCACCAGCGCCGACCAGATCGCGATCGCACCGGGCACGCTGGTCAAGCAATGGAGCAGCAAAGAGCGCCACTACTATCACTACAGGATGGAGCAGCCCATCCTCAATCTGTACGCGTTCCAGTCGGCGCGCTATCAGGTCAAGCGCGACTGGTGGCAGGATGTCAGCATCGAGCTCTACTACCACCCCGGCCACAGCTACAACCTCGAACGCATGAACAAGGGCATCAAGGAAGCGCTGGACTACTACACGCGCAACTTCGGCCCCTACCAGAACAAGCTGGTACGCATCGTCGAGTTCCCCCGCTACGCCAGCTATGCGCAATCGCTGCCCACCACCATCGCCTATTCGGAAGCGTTGGGCTTCATTGCCAAGGTAAATGAGCGCAACCCCAAAGACGTCGACTACCCGTTCTACGTCACGGCACACGAAGTGGCGCACCAGTGGTGGGGCCATCAGCTGGTGGGCGGCAACACCCGTGGCGCTACCGTGCTGAGCGAAACGCTGGCCGAATATTCAGCCCTGATGGTGATGAAGAAAAACGTCGGGCCCGAGCGCATGCGGCGCTTCCTGCGCTACGACCTCGAGCAGTATCTGATGGGCCGTGCGATTGAGCGCAAAAAGGAATTGCCGCTGGCCGACAATGAAAACCAGAACTACATCCAGTACCGCAAAGGCAGTCTGGCCATGTATCAGTTGCAGGAAGCCATAGGCGAGACGCGCATCAACGCGGCGCTGAAAGAGATGCTGGCCGAATACCACCACCGCGCCGGCCCCTATCCTTCGGTGACGGTGCTGGTGGAAGCGCTGCGCAAGATCACCCCGCCCGACTACGCCTACCTGATCGACGATGTGTTCAACCAGATCGTGCTGTACGAGAACCATGCCATCTCGGCCAGCGCACGCCGCCTGCCGGACGGACGCTACGAAGTGGCCTTCAGCGTCAGCGCTGCCAAGGTGCGCGCCAACGAACAGGGCGCCGAAATGGACATGCTGCTGCGCGACTGGATAGAAGTGGGCATAGACGACAAGGACGGCAACAGCCTGTACCGCGAGCGCAAGCTGATAACCCACAAGGATAATCTGTACACGGTGATCGTCAACGGCCGTCCGGCCAAGGCCGGCATCGATCCCGACAACAAGCTGATCGACCGCAAGCCGCGCGACAACATGATCAACGTCGAACTGCTGCCGCTCTAAAAATCGGGGTCAGGTCGGGCATTGGCGCAGAGTTCGCTAAATTTCGTAGCGAGCTCTGCGCCAATGCCCGACCTGACCCCGTGTTTTTATTTGGCAGCGGCTTTCTTGGCCGGCGCTTTCTTGGCCGCAGGCTTCTTCGCTGCTGCTGCCTTGGCCGGCGTGGCTTTCTTGGCGGCCGGCTTTTTGGCCGGTGCCGCTGCGCCCTCGTCTGCACCCTCTACCGCCTGATCGGCCGCCGCCGCAGCAGCCTTGCCTTTGGCCGGTGCCTTGGCTTTGCGCTCTTCGAACTCGAAGCTGATCTTGCCGTCTTTGCCGCGGGTCAGGAAAGCCTTGAACGGACGGCGCGTGCGCTGCGAGACGAAGCCCGGCAGCAGATCCGTCTTGCCATCGTTGAGCAGCTTGGCCATCTGCTCGGGCAGGATTTCCTGCTGCAGAATGATGCGGCCACTACGGAAGTCGCACGTCTTGGGTTTGGCCATGGTGTTTTCGCACACATAGGCCAGCCCCATTTCGTACACGCCGCCCTGGCATTTCGGGCAGCTACCCAGCGGCGTCTGGCCCGTGAAGTCGACCGGCTCGCTATCCTCGGCATCATCGTTCTGGCCGAAGTCGAACTCCAGCTTGAAGTTGCTGATGTCTTCATCGCGCACGATGCGCAGGATGGCGGCAAACGGACGGCCCATCTTGGAGCGGAAGCCCTGCAGCGGACCGATGGTACGGTCTTTCAGCAACTGTTCCACTTCCTCGATTTCGAACTGGCGGCTGCCCGGCGTTTTGCTCATCGAGAAATCACACTTGGTGCAGGCGAAGCGGCGATAGTTTTCCTTCACCACGCTGCCGCAATTCGGGCATGGCGTGTGCAGCGTATGGTAGTCGCCGGGGATGGTGTCGTTGTCGTACTCCTTGGCACGCTTGACGATGACTTGCGCCATCTGGGCGATTTCGCGCATGAATTCATCACGCGAAATTTTGCCCTTTTCCATCTGCGACAGCTTGTATTCCCACTCGCCCGTCAGCTCCGGCGCCGTCAGTTCGTTCACGCCCAGACCGCGCAGCAGGGTCATCAGCTGGAACGCTTTGGCGGTCGGCATCAGTTCGCGCCCTTCGCGCAGCAGATAGCGCTCCGTCAACAAGCCTTCGATGGTGGCCGCCCGCGTCGCTGGCGTACCCAGACCTTTACCGGCCATGGCGTCGCGCAGTTCATCGTCTTCCACCAGCTTGCCCGCGCCTTCCATGGCCGACAGCAGCGTCGCTTCCGTGTAGCGTGCTGGCGGTTTGGTCACCAGACCGTTGGCATGTACCTGATCCGTCAGTACCGATTCGCCTTTGGCGACCGGCACCAAATTGCCCTTGGCTTCACCGTCAGCAGCGCCGTCCTTGTTATCGGCTTCCTTGCCGTAGATGGCCAGCCAGCCCGGATTGGTCATCACCTTGCCTTCAGTCTTGAACTGATGGCCCGCCACTTCCGTGTAGCGCGTGGTGACCTGGAACTCGGCCGCAGGGAAGAACACGGCCATGAAGCGGCGCACCACGAGGTCGTACAGCTTCTGCTCGGGTTCGGACAGATTCTTAGGCGCGATAGTGGTCGGGATAATCGCAAAGTGATCGGAAATCTTGGTGTTATCGAAGATCCGCTTGTTCGGCTTGACCCAGCCCTTGTCCAGTATCTGCTTGGCGAACTGGTGGTAGTTAGGATTTTCCTTGACCACTTCCAGCGCCTGATTCACGGTCGGCATATAGTCTTCCGGCAGATGGCGCGAATCGGTACGCGGATAGGTCAGTACTTTGTGCTTTTCATACAGGGCCTGTGCCAGACCCAGCGTGTTCTTGGCCGAGAAGCCGAAGCGCGAGTTGGCTTCGCGCTGCAAGCTGGTCAGATCGAACAGGGCCGGCGCCATCGAGGTGGTCGGCTTGGCTTCTTCCGTGACCTTGCCCTGCTTGCCGCGTACGGCCAGCGCAATCGTATCGGCGGCGGTCTTGCTCCACAGACGCTCGGCGCGTTTCTCCGGATCGTTCTCGTCCTTCTTGAATTTGGTATCCAGCCAGCGGCCTTCGTACACGCCGGCAGCGCAGACGAACTCGGCGCGCACTTCCCAGAAGTCGCGCGGCACGAATTTCTTGATCTTCTCTTCGCGCTCGACCACGATGGACAGCGTCGGCGTCTGCACCCGGCCTACGGTGGTCAGGTAGAAACCGCCCTCTTTCGAGTTGAACGCCGTCATGGCACGCGTGCCGTTAATGCCGATCAGCCAGTCCGCTTCCGAGCGGCAGCGTGCGGCATCGGCCAGCGGCATCATGTCTTCATCGCTGCGCAGATGGGCAAAACCTTCGCGGATCGCGCCTGGCGTCATCGACTGCAGCCACAGCCGCTTGACTGGCTGCTTGGCCTTGGCGTTCTGCGCGATCAAGCGGAAAATCAGCTCCCCTTCGCGGCCCGCGTCGCATGCGTTGATGAGGGTGGTGACATCTTTACGCTTGATCAGCTTGTTCAGTACCTTGAGCCGTGCTTCCGTCTTGGCGATAGGGTTGAGCGCGAAATACGGCGGAATCATGGGCAGGTGGGCAAAACTCCATTTGCCACGCTTCACATCATGTTCTTCCGGAACGGCGATTTCCAGCAGGTGACCGACGGCGGAGGACAGCACGAACTCGTCGGATTCAAAGTACTCATCGTGCTTGGTAAAGCCGCCCAGCGTCTTCGCGATGTCGTTCGCGACAGATGGCTTCTCGGCGATGATGAGGGTTTTTGTCATATTCTGTATCTCGTTTTTAACACTTTTGGGGTCGGTGCAGCATGCGCATCATACATGGCTCGCCGCGCAGTCTGCACGTTTGCGCGCCTGAAGGCAAGAACGACACGATAAAAATTGTCAAAGTGACTAGTCAAAGCGCCAATAATAAGCGCCTTGCGGGCAGCACTGCAAGCGGCTTGCGCACCGGTATGGCGCACAACATTTTCAAAACTGCAAGTTTAATGCAGCAAGCGCGGGGCTTGATCTTCGTCCGAGCCGAACAGATCGTCGAACATCAGGGCGTCTGGCTCTTTACCTTGACTCCAGAGCAACATCAGCACGATCACCTTGAGTTTGGCCAGCGCAATCGGCGTTTCGCCCAGCGACAGCGCCCGTTCGATCACGATTTCACGCTGTAGCGGCGACAGCACTTTGGCCGATTCGAGGAACTGGATGAAGCCTATGGCCTGGCTGCCCAGTGCGTCGTGCTCCTCGTCCACGTAGAAACGTGTGCCGGTCGAGGCCGCCGTCAGCGATTGTTCCACACCGGCCATGGCCGTGAGGTCGCCCAGCCACACCAGTGCTTCGGAAATTTCCACGTCATCGAAGCCTATGGCCGAAAGTTTCTTGGCCAGCGCTACCGGCTCCGGGCAGGCGTCCGGACGGTAGTAGGTTTCGTAGAGGTAGACAAGGATATCGAACATGGCTCTACTCTATCAGCTAAGGCTGCGCGCCGACAAGTCTCGCCCCGGCTTTGTCTTGTACAGCGGCGCGACGGCAGCGCCACCTGCCTGCACGCATAGCAGCTACTGCCACACACGCTGAAATTGCCCGCCCGGCAGGCGCTCGACGAGTCCGGCCAGCTCCAGCGCCAACAACTGCCCCTGCAGCTCCGCTACGGGCTGGCCCAGTTGCATGGCCAGCCCGTCAGCCGTGGCACACTGCTGACCCAGCGCCTGCAGCAGCGTATCGACAAACGCATCATCAGGCTGGGTATAGCCGGCACCGGTCCTTTCGAGCAGCCCCAGATCGACCAGAATATCATCGGCACTCTCGACCAGCTTAGCGCCATCGCGCCGGATTAGCTGGTGACAACCCTTGGCCAGCGTGGCGTGGATGGAGCCGGGCATGGCATACAGCTCCTTGCCCTGATGCACGGCCAGCCGTGCCGTAATCAGCGAGCCGGACTTGGCCGCCGCTTCGACCACCAGCACGCCGGCCGCCAGCCCGCTGATCAGGCGATTACGGCAAGGGAAGTTGTCGCGCAAGGGCGGCGTACCCAGCGCGAACTCGCTGACCACACAGCCCTCGACGGCAATGCGATGTGCCAGCGCCGCATGCGCGGCCGGATAGATGCGGTCCGGCCCCGTGCCTATGCAGGCCACCGTGCTACCCTGCCCCGCCAGCCCGCCTGCATGGGCGGCGCCATCGATGCCCAGCGCCAGCCCCGAAACAATGGTCAGGCCTGCGTCGGACAACGCATGCGCCATGCGCTGGGCCGTCAGCTTGCCCTGCTGGCTCGCATTGCGCGAACCGACGATGGCCAGCGCCGTACGCGCCAGCAATGCGCGCCGGCCCTGCACATATAACAGCAACGGCGGTGCCGGCAGACGCGCCAGCAGCGGCGGGTAGCCGGGCGCCCCGTAAGCCAGCAGCGCGTGGCCGCCCTGCTGCTGCCAGCGCAAGGTCGTCTCAACCAGCGCGGCCAGTGCGGGCGCAGGCGGCGCCAGCACGGCGCTGGCCTGGGCCGGCCGCAGACAGCCCAGCAGCGCAGTGTAGTCGGCTTCGAACAGCGCCTGATAGCTGCCGTAGCGCTGCAGCAGGCGGTGCGCCGTCAGCAGGCCTACGCCGGCCACCTGCTGTAAACGCAAACAGCCGGCCAGCGCTTGCGCACTGACCGGCTGTATTTCTTCAGGCTGGATATCCGTGGCTGGCACGGCACACCTCACTCGGGTGATTTGGCGTAGTCGCCCACCTCCACTGGCGCCGACACCTGCATGATCAAGCCATACGACACATGCTTGAACACGCGGAAAATAAACAAGTTACCTACTTTCTCGTCGGGCAACTTGACCTGCTGCGTACGCAAGCCCAGCCAGCTTTTCGGCGCCGTCTCGTCGTTCACAGTCTTGCCTGTATGGTAAAGCTGCAGCACAGCGCCGATATCGAGTCCGTCAAGCTGGCCGCGATTAATGCTGACCACCTGATTCTGCCCGGCATGGGAAACGCCGCCGTAGATGGCCAGCACGCGCGCGGCCACGGGCTGGGCCGGTGCGTGGGGTACGAAGTTCTGCATGGGCATCGGTGGTAACGGCCGCAATTGGTCGCCCTTGCCCATTTCTTCCTTGGCGTTCTGCACGATGAAGGTATGCACATCGCTACCGGGCGGCGCTTCCGCCTGCAGGCTCAGCGTGCCCAGATAGAAGGCTTCGTAGGCAATCACCTGCCCGGTCTGCGGATCCTTCAGCGGCTTACCGGGACGGAAAGCCTGGAAGGTCGGGCCACCGGTCAGCGTGCCGCGCACATAAGCCTTGTCGTCCTTGCCGATGAACACATGGTTATCCGGCGTGGCGACTATGCGCGGCGCGCCCGTGAGCTCGTCGTTTTCGATAATCAGCGGCTGGGTCAGGAAAGGTTCGATCACATGGGCGGGAATGCTGCTGATGGCATCCTGCCCCACGCCCAGCACGCGCGCCTGCGGCTGCAGGCGCTGGCTGGGCAGGCCGCTGCCATCGTCCGTGCTGACAGCCAGCGGCTGGCCCAGCCGCAAGCGTCCGGCCGTGCGGTCGAACCAGATGATCTGGCCCGGATAAATCCAGTGCGGGTTGGCGATTTCTTCGCGGTTCATGCCCCACACGGTAGGCCAGCACCACGGCTGGTCGAGGAAGCGGCCGGCAATGTCCCACAAGGTATCGCCCTTGACCACTTTATGCTGGTCCGGCGCATCGGCACGGAAGCTGCAAGCATCTGGCGCCGCATGGGCGCTGGCCGCCAGCAGGGTGATGCTGCCCAGCGCCAGCGCGGCCGCCAGACCTGTCCACGCGCGTGTCCGTGCTAAGCGGGGGCCGACTGTGCTAAAATTTTTCATAGTTGGATCCAGTAAGTGTGCCCGCTAGCCATGCAAATCATGCCTCAGGCACACACCGCAAACAGTACCCTGCCGTTACACCATGCAGGTCGCTGAAGTTGCCAAATTGAATCAAATTCTGCCCACAAAACCCTGAACTAGCAAGCGAAACCACTGTGTCTCTGTGTTGCATTTCGGGTCAATAAACATAGTGCGATGTGCAGCCACTGCAGCCCGCGTTATCAAGGCAACCACATAGTTATCAACTACGACAGCCGTCGTATTACATCGAGAGTTACCTACCCCTTATGGCTATCCTGAATATTTTGCGTTATCCCGATCCCCGTCTGCACAAGGTGGCCCAGCCTGTGACCGTGTTCGACGAGCGGCTGGAAAAACTCGTGGCCGACATGGCCGAAACCATGTACGACGCACCGGGCGTGGGTCTGGCCGCTTCGCAGGTGGACGTGCATGAACAGGTAGTGGTAATCGACACGACCGAAACCAAGGATGCACTGCAAGTATTCATCAATCCGGAAATCCTCTGGACCAGCGAAGAACGCGAAGTGTATGACGAAGGCTGTCTGTCCGTGCCCGGCGTGTACGACGGCGTGGAACGCCCGGCCCGCGTCAAGGTGCGCGCACTCGACGCCAAAGGCCAGGCCTTCGAACTGGAAGCCGATGGTCTGCTGGCCGTCTGCATCCAGCACGAAATGGATCACCTGAAGGGTAAGGTATTTGTCGAATACCTGTCGCCACTCAAGCGCAACCGCATCAAGACCAAGCTGCTGAAAGAAGAGCGCGGCATGGAACGTGCGGCCCAACTGCGCGCGCAAGGCCGCCGCTTCTAAGCGGCTGCCCGTCTTACGCTACCGATCAGGAATCCCGCATGAAAGTGATTTTCGCCGGCACGCCGGAATTTGCCGCCGTGGCCCTGCAAGCTCTGCACGAGGCCGGTTTTGAAATTCCGCTGGTGCTGACCCAGCCCGACCGCCCGGCCGGGCGCGGCATGCATTTGCAGCCGTCCGCCGTCAAGCAGTACGCCGTGGCACACGGCATGGAAGTGCTGCAGCCGCTGTCGCTGCGCATGGACAGCCCTGATCCGGTGCGCGCCGAACAGGCCAAAGCTGCGCACCAGCGCCTGTTGTCCACGCCCTACGATGTGATGGTGGTGGCGGCCTATGGCCTGATCCTGCCGCGCAGCACGCTCGACATCAAGCCCTGCCTGAACATCCACGGTTCGCTGCTGCCGCGCTGGCGCGGCGCCGCACCGATCCACCGCGCCATCGAAGCGGGCGACAAGGAAACCGGCATCACCATCATGCAGATGGAAGAAGGCCTCGATACGGGCCCCATGCTGCTGGTGGAAAACCTGCCCATCACCGCGCACGACAGTACCGGCACGCTGCACGACAAGCTGGCCGCCATGGGCGGCCAGATGATAGTGCAAGCCTTGCGCCAGCTTCAGCACGGCCAGCTCGAAGCCGTGCCGCAGCCGGAAGCGGGCGTCAACTACGCCGCCAAGATCAGCAAGGAAGAAGCGGCGCTGGACTTCAGCCTGTCCGCCATAGAACTCGACCGCAAGATCCGCGCCTTCAATCCCTTCCCCGGTGCCCATGCCAGCGTCAACGGCGTGCACATCAAGCTGTGGGGCGCGGAAGTGCTGCCTGCCAGCAGCAAGGCCGAGCCGGGCCAGATCCTCGCGGCCGATGCCCAGCACGGCATCGTGGTGGCCTGCGGCACGGGTACGCTGCGCCTGACTTCGCTGCAGAAACCGGGCGGCAAACGCTTGCCGGCTGCCGAGTTCATCAAGGGCTTCCCGCTCGAAGGCCTGAAGCTGGGCTGAGTTTCAGCCTGCCCGCGCCCGGCGCAAAACCGGGGGCGCTCAGCGCATCCTGAGAATTTATGTTAACGTCTTATGCTAGAGCCCGCTAATGAGCGGGTTCTGCTCTGACTGATAACATATTCACAGGAACACCACCCATGACGCTGATTGACAAACTGAACTGGCGCTACGCCACCAAAAAATACGACGCTTCCAAAAAGGTCGCCGCCGACAAGGTCGAGCGCATCCTCGAAGCGATCCGTCTGGCCCCCACTTCGAGCGGCCTGCAGCCGTTCGAAGTGCTGCTCGTGACCAATCCGGAAAAACGCGCCCAGATGCAGACCGTGGCCTGGAATCAGGCCCAGGTGACGGAAGCGTCCCACCTGCTGGTCTTTGCCGCATGAGACAACATCACCGAAGCGCGCATCGATATGATGTTCGATCTGACCAACGAGCAGCGCGGCTTCATCAATGAAGGCTGGGAAGCCTATCGCAAACAGCTCAAAGGCATCGTTGCCGCCCGTGGCGACCAGGCCAACTTCGACGCGGCCGCCCGTCAAGCCTACATCGCGCTGGGCGTCGCGCTGGTGGCTGCTGCTGAAGAGCAGGTCGATGCCACGCCGATGGAAGGTTTCGATCCGGCTGCCGTCGATGAGATTCTGGGCCTGAAACAGCGCGGCCTGCGCTCGGTGGTGATCCTGCCACTCGGCTACCGCGCCAACGACGGCGACTGGCTGGTCAACCTGAAAAAAGTCCGCCGCTCGAGCGAGCATCTGGTGTCCGAAATCGCCTGATGTCCGCGGCGCGCCGGCCACGCCGCCGGTGCGCCCTGACAGCCGCAGGCGGCCCTAGTCGGCCAGCGGTATCACACGGTCATCCGGTCCCGCCACACAGCCGGCAGCGACGGGCGACCAGCCACGATGCACCACGATCTGGTGTTCATCGTGGCACAGCTCCACCCGGCTGCTGCCCGGAAAACGCTGCTGCACAAACTGCTCTATCGCGACCGGCAAGCTCACTTGCAGGCGCATGGCGCTACGCGCCTCGGGCGGATGGTCGTCCAGATGCAGCAAGGGTACAAAGGCCGATGCCAGCATCAGCCAGCGCGATCCCACTTCGACCGGCTGCGGCGCGTAGACCGCCTGAGCCAGCCAGGCCTGGGCACGCAGGCGCAGGTCCTCACCGTCAGCTAGATCGGCCCAGCCCGCCGCCAGCATTTCCACTACCCACTGATTGCAGTTCTGATATTGCACGCTATACGCGTACGCATTCGCGCTATAACTAGCCGCCAGCAAATGCTGCACGCGGCTGGCATCGAGCAGTGCGGGGCGCAAGGCGGTACTCGCCTGCGCCGGCATACGCACCAGCGAGACAAAGCCAAGCGCAGGGTCATCCGTGCCCAGGGCAAATCCGGCCAGTCCCTGATCATAGATACGTGGCCGTCCTTCGTCGCAGGCGTAGTAAAGCTGGCGCGCCGACCAGCGGCCTTCGGCCGAACGCCAGGCTAGTGCCGCATGCGAATAACGGATGGCAAAGCGGCTCAAATCCAGGCCAGAACGGCTCAGCAAAACAATATCGTCGTCCTCGCCCAGTTCATCGCGCAGCGCAGCGGCGAAGCGCAGCAAGCGGTCCTGCTCGATGGCGCTCAGGGCTTGGCTACGGTCACAGAAATGCGAGGCACCCGAACCGCGGCCTGCACGGACAGGGGCTGGCGCGAACGCCGCATCCGGCGCCTGCGTGCTAGCCTGAGCTGCCGCGGCCGTGCCTGCCAGCAGCAGCCCAGCCGCCCATTGCCGCATCAAAGACTGACGGGGCGCGATGCCAGTTCGCCGTACCACGCATCGGCCAGCACCAGATAAAACGGCTGACGCTGATCGCTACGGCCAAACTCGATCCCGTACACACGGTTCTGTGCATACATGCGATCACCACGGCCCAGATGCTGGGCCGCGAACGTGCTGTGCGGCAGATCCAGCACCACTTGCTGGTCCGGCTGCTCGCCTTGCAGCGTCAGACGCGTGCGGTCAGCATGGCCCGGCATGGCCGCGATATCGATGATGTGGTAATTGCCATCGGCGACTTTACGCTGGTTGCCACCCGAGCTATTGCTGGAACTGCTCAGTGAATCGGAGACGCTGCCGCTGGAAGCCGAGCCGGCACTGGAAGCCGACGACACGGAGCTATCGGCCTGGGCACTAGCCGTAACAAAAGCGCAGGCTATTACAGCCAGCTGCCAAGACTGAAAAATTTTCATCGCAAAGTCCTAGGTTGAACGAGGACATCAGTATAGCCTCAGCCGGTAAAGGGCTGATAGTTAAATCCCTGGCCGATCACGCCTATTAGCGCCTCCTGATTCTCCGGACTTTCGCTGAACGCGGCCAGCACTTCTGCCCGGCTGACTGCGCCACGGTTCAGCACATCGAGCCAGAACGCATAGCCGCCCGCATCCGGCGTGCGGTGCAGCACGTTCTGATAAATCCGTCCGAGCAGCTCCGTATTCGTAGGCTGAGCGCCATAGAGTGTGGAAAACTCCGTCGATTTGATAAACTCTGCCGCCACGTCCACCAGCGCATAGCCCTTATCCATCACACTGATCCAGAAGCCCAGACCCACTGCATCCGGACTGCGGTCGAACGCTGCCTGATAAATCCGGTAAGCCTTGCCGCCCACGCCATTGATATCGAGCGCCACCGCCTGATCGCTGAACTGCAAACGTTCCATATTGATTAGCTGATCCACGCCTTCGGCGCCGCTGTTATCAGTAATGCTGTAGCCGCCCGCACTCTTGTGGATGGTGTACTGACTGCGCGCCGCGCTGTAGAAGGCCCAGTCCCGGCCGGCGCCGCCGTCCAGCGTATCATTGCCACCGCTCCCCGTGAACACATCATCGGCGGCACCGCCTTGCAGATTGTTCGCGCCGTTATCGCCCATCAGGCTACGGCGGCCATCGCCAAACGCCAGTATTTCTACCTGGCTCAGCGTGGCAAAGCCGGACTGGCCATCTTTGGCCGCCACTTGTAGGGTGTCGTAACTTGAGTTGATGGTGTAATCGCTCATGCTGCCAGCAAACAGCACGGTATCCTGCCCCGCACCGCCATCGATCACATCATTGCCGCCATTGCCCTGCAGCAGATTGTCACGCTCATTGCCGATCAGGACATCGTCGTAACGCGAGCCTATCGCCTGTTCGATCCAGCTATCGGCTGCGATGGCCAGATTATTCACGGCAGCCACGCCGCCGGGCGTCAAGCCTATGCTGGACAGACTGCCCGGAGTCAGATTGATCTGCACGCCCAGCGTCGCTGCGCTGGCATCGATGCTGTCTGTCCCGCCATCATCGACCAGCGTACTACTGGTGCTGGTCGCGGCACCGAACTGATAATGGTCGTCCCCCGCCGCATGCAACTTGCTGCCATACAGATAGCGCAGCGCCAGCACGTCGTACAGTCCCCAGTCCGAGCGGAATAGTCCATCGGCGGAAGCAGCCGACGCCATCACCGAAGTCTGCTTGCTGTTAAACGCGGCCATCACCACATTGCTCCAGGCATCACCCGGGTCGACATTGGTCGGATGGCGCAAGCCCAGCGCGTGACCCAGTTCATGCAACAAGGCCGCATAGCCTTCGCTGCCCGGCGTCAGATTGGCCATGGATTCCACATCCATCCACACGTCGCCGGCCTGATCCCCGGCCCCGCTCTGATTGGGCAGCCAGGCCACGCCTTCGGTTGCGCTTTGCTGGCTCACGCCGAAGCGGATCTGGCCATGGTTGCTGGCGCTATCGGCCACTTCGCTGAAACTGATGCCGCTCAGCGCGCTGGTTTCGGCCAGCAATTTGCGCACCACCTGCTGCTCGGCTGCACTGAACGCACGGAAGCCGCTTGCCCCCACGCCGCTGGCAGGGGCCGTGCTCACGAAGCTATAGCTCACTGTCACCTTGCTGCCCACTGCTGCATCGGCATTCCAGCGCAGATTGCTGCCTGCAGCAATGGCCTGCTCGGCGATCTGCTCGGGCGTAATGAAGTCGCGTAGCGCCAGGCGGGGCTGGCTCCAGTCCAGCGCTATCAGTTCGACATTGCTGATATCTAAGCGGTAGTTCGCATCGGCCGGTGCTGTGATCAGAGCGTGGCTACCGTCGAGCGAGACTGCGATCTTCAAGTCCGCCAGCGTCGCCACATGGCCATCGACCCAGGGCAGGATGATGGTGTCGATGCCGCCACGGCCATCAACGATATCCTGCCCGCCGCCGGTCGAGAACAGATTGTCGCCGTCACTACCATACAGGCGGTCGTTCGCGCCACCGCTATGCACATCATCGACATGTACCAGTATGTCGAAGCTGCCCCAGCCATCCTGCGCCGAACCGCTGGCCAGGTCCACCACCACCCCGGCCGGCGCATCCCAATAGCGCACGGCCAGTTTGTCCCATTGGTTACCCGGCAATTTTTCTACCATATCATTCCCGGCACCGGGATTCACACCACCCCGATACATGCGAATAATATCGTCGCCGCCCAGACCGAAATAATCTAGCCAGTCCGTGATACCGAGCTTCTGCTGATCGTATAGATCCGCCCCTGCGCTACCTTTAACTTCCATAGTGATCTTTCTGTCTCTGGTGGAGCGGCATCTAGCCACGCAATATCGGCAGCTTGTGGACGCTGAAGTTGGCCAGGGTCGGGAACACTGATGGCAAGGCAGAATCAGGCAAGCCTAGCCACTGCATCAAGGTTGCCGCCACCTGCTCCGTACTGGTGGTCGGCACCATACGGCCACCACCGCCGGGGTCGCCATCATCGCGCCCGCCCAGCACCAGCGAAGGGAATTGCCCAACCACCTGTCCTCCCGCGACCGCGCCGCCCAGCACGAACCAATGATTGCCCCAGGCATGATCGGAACCGGCCCCGGAGGCGGGACGCAGCGTACGGCCAAAATCGCTCATCATCAGCGTCGTCACATCCATATCCACACCAGAGGCGCGATTGGCCTGGTCAAATGCCGCCACGGCCTTGCCGACGATGGCCAACTGGCTATCCTGGGTACGCGCTTCACTACCGCGCTGGCCAAAGTGGGTGTCGAACCCGCCCCAGCTCACCAGAAAAATCTGCCGCCGGTAGCCCATGGACTTAAATACCGGAATCGCGGAAGCCAGCGCACGCAGATTATTCGCCAGTTCGTCCGAGGCAAAATCCGCCTTGGGGGCTTGCGCCATCGCCAGCACTTTCACCAGCAGGGTGGAGTCTTCCAGGCTCGCGCCAAAATTGCGGGCAAAGCCGGCCTCGTAATCGTTGTTGAACTGCCAGCGCGCCATGGTGTTGAGTGCTTGCGTCCAGTACGACTGCGGCTGGGCCAGATCGGCCCTGCCCCAATATTGCATGCCGCCCGAAGTCATCAAGGACACTGGAGAATTGCGGCCCAGTACCAGCGTACGATCCTGGTTCATGGTCATCGCGCGCAAAGGATTGAGCAGCGTGGTCGGCATCAGCTCCAGCCCGCGCCCGCCCCAGCCGCTGGCATCGGCGTCCCCTCCCCAGCCTTGCTGCATGGCCGTCTGGTCGCTATGCGACATCAGGAAAGGCGGCAGTGGCACAGCATTATTGATCACCTGCTCTGCCGTCGATGGCACCAGCAAAGGCCCGGCGTTGGCTATCCACGCGAGGCGATGCTGGTTGTACAGCTCGGCCAGCGGCGCCAGCGCCGGATGCAGGCCGAAACTGTGGCCTGCGCTGCTGCCGCTCAGCGGTGCCAGCGTTTCCTTGGGCAGCGCCAGCACGGGCCGCGCCGCGGCGTAGTCGTTATACGCACCATCCAGCGGAATCAAGGTGTTATTGCCGTCGTTGCCGCCATTCAGGTACAGGCATACCAAAGCCTTGTAGTCACCACCGCCTGCCGCTTGTGCCCCCAGCAGCCCCATGCCGCCCAATCCAAGCAGGGTCCCGGCCCGCAAAAAATCCCGTCGCTTCATCGCATTACTCCATAGTAGGGACTGGCCAGTGCGAACTGAATCATCGTCAAAGCCCCTTCCTCATTGCTATTCCAGGTTTCCGACTGCATCAGCGTGGCCATCTTGCTGCGCAAGGTAGGCGGCATGGCGCCACGGAACCAGCGCTGACTGACCATGTCCAGAAATGCCGTGGGATCGGTACGCAACAACTGAGCCGGCGTACTGAGGTCACAACCGCTATTGCTACGGTTGCTGGCACTGGCAGGGTTGTTACTGTCCAACAAATGCCAGTTGAGCATACCTAAACGACTATTCAATTCCATCGTTCCCACGATCTTTTGCTCTGGCGCCAGCAGATTGCTGCCCGGTACGCGGTCAGTGGCCTGATAGAAGGAAAACACACTGGGCGGCGCATTGGGCGGCTGACCCGGCGGCCCCACCACCCACTGACTCTTGCCATCCGAGCTATACAATGGCGCCGTGCACGCGAGTCCGCGCATCAGAGCACTCATCCACTGCACCGGCTCGCGGAACTTGCCAGATTGCCGGGTTTGCTGACCGGGCACGTCGCCGGCACGCGCTTCCGGATCCAGCAAAATAGCTTTGACCACGGCACGCAG
The DNA here is from genome assembly GCF_009720775.1 of Pseudoduganella danionis. GTDB lineage: Bacteria > Pseudomonadota > Gammaproteobacteria > Burkholderiales > Burkholderiaceae_D > Rugamonas > Rugamonas danionis. The sequence continues at coordinate 30,844 of NZ_WNKW01000002.1, read as the reverse complement.
ATCGCCAGCCACCCCGCTGCCATTGTTACGAAATACGGTGCTGATCCGGCTCAGGTAGGCCGGCGACGGGTTGCTGGTCACCAAATGCTGGATCAGTCGCAAGCTCACGAAGGGCGCCACATTCGGGTGCTGCATCAGCAAAGCTATCACTGCATCGAGTTCGGCCGCAGCGCCCATGCCGGCGACCAGCGGCATGCCCATCACCACCTTGGCCTTGCTATCGTGCAGAAACGCTTCCGCTTCGGGCGTCATGCGCTGGTCGAAATTCGCCATCTTGCTCAGCGGGTCATTATCCCAGGCACCGCGCCAGCCCGTTAGAGCCCGTGCCAGTGCTTCCACATCCTTCTGGGTATATGTCTCGCGCGGTTTACCGTTGGCATCGCGGATCACGCTGCCATCGCTATTGAGCTGCACCACGCCGATGGAAAACAGTTGCATCAGCTCGCGCGCATAATTCTCGTTAGGGGTACAGCCCAGGCACTGGGGCGAAGGCGGACGGTTAGTCTCGTTGTTCAGATACCAGCCCATCATGGGCTGCACCGTCACTTCATGCAGTAACTGCGGATACGTGCCGAAGGCATTGTTGATCAGCATGTTGTAATACTGAACCTGGCCATTCGGCTGGCCCTGCGCCACGGGAATGAATTGGAATAGTGCCCATGTCACGCGCTGGCGCAATTGGTCGGGCGCACTCAGCGCACGACGCCAGAACTGGTCGGACGGAAAGTTACCAGCGCGGTTACTGGCTAACTCATTTTTATCATCGTAATAACGCACCCAGGTTGGCGACACTGCCGTACTTGGCGGCAGCGCAAATTGCTCATCGATCCAGCTCGCCAGCCCCTTGCGCTGCAGCTCCGCCACCAATGCCGGATTTGCCCCAAAACTCACCTGCTCGGCAGCGCGGGAAGCCGCGTAAAAATTCATCCGCAGCTCCGCCTGCGGCTTGACCTGACCGGCCGACTCTGCTGGCGGTGTTTGGCTGCCCGGCGAGCAGGCCAGCAACAGCGGCAGCAGCGCGCCAGCCAGCGGCCAACGCCAGTTACACAGACCATTCATGGTCAACTTCCTTTCAGCTTGAGACGGCGGCAAACGATGCTTGCAGGCGCAACGGCGGCAAGCTCAACAACCAAATTACACGCATTTACAATTGCTTACAATAATTGCCTACCAAATATTTCAGGAATCAATATTGCGCCGCGCCACCTGGCAATACCCCAGTCTGGCGCCGCCCACCACACTTTCCTGCGCGGCACAGCATTTTGTTGCTGCGAGCACGTGATTTTCTGAAGCAAATTTTGCGATGCCGTATAATCTCAGACCGCCTTCAACTTCTGGACCCCGCCCGTCCACGATCTCAGAAAGTAGCAAATGAACAACAACGTGTCCCGCCCCGTCATGTCCAAGACCGATGCCCAACTGCGCGCAATTCTCGCGCGCCGCATCATGATTCTCGACGGTGCGATGGGCACTATCATTCAACAGTACAAGCTCGATGAAGTGGCTTACCGTGGCGGCCCGCAGGGCGCCTTCATTGATTTCGCCGCCCCGGCCGATTCCGGCGCGCGCGAGCTGTTCGTCAAAGGCAATAACGAACTGCTGACGCTGACCCAGCCGCAGGTGATACAGGAAATCCACGAGCGCTATCTGGCCGCCGGTGCCGACATCATCGAAACCAATACCTTTGGCGCTACCACCATCGCGCAGGACGACTACCACATGGGCCATCTGGCCTATGAAATGAACGTGCAAGCGGCCAAGCTGGCGCGCGCCGCCTGCGACAAGTACAGCAGCGCCGACAAGCCGCGCTTCGTGGCCGGCGCACTGGGCCCGACCCCGAAGACGGCTTCGATTTCGCCCGACGTCAACGATCCGGCCGCGCGCAACATCACTTTCGACCAGTTGGTTGCGGCCTACCACCAGCAGGTAGAAGGTCTGGTAGCCGGTGGCGTCGATCTGCTGCTGGTGGAAACCATCTTCGATACGCTCAACTGCAAGGCCGCCCTGTTCGCCATCGACCAGTACTATGAGCAGCACCCAGAGCAGCCACGCCTGCCGCTGATGATCTCAGGCACCGTCACCGATGCCTCGGGCCGCATCCTGTCCGGCCAGACCGTGCCCGCTTTCTGGAACTCGGTACGCCACGCCAAGCCGCTGACCATAGGCCTGAACTGCGCGCTCGGTGCAGCGCTGATGCGCCCGTATGCGGAAGAACTGTCGCAGATCGCCGATACCTTCGTCTGCATCTACCCGAATGCCGGCCTGCCCAACCCGATGAGCGACACCGGCTTCGACGAACTGCCGGCCGATACTTCGGCGCTGCTGCGCGAATTTGCCGAAGCAGGCTTCATCAACATCGCCGGCGGCTGCTGCGGCACCACGCCCGATCACATCCGCGCGATCGGCGAGATCCTAGCAACCACGGCGCCGCGCCAGGTGCCGCAAGTGCCGGTAGCCCAGCGCCTGTCCGGTCTGGAGCCGTTCACCATCGACGAGTCCTCGCTGTTCGTCAACGTGGGCGAGCGTACCAACGTGACGGGCTCGAAAGCCTTTGCGCGCATGATCCTCAACGAGCAGTATGACGAGGCTCTGAGCGTGGCGCGCCAGCAGGTGGAAAACGGCGCCCAGATCATCGACATCAACATGGACGAGGCGATGCTCGATTCGCAGGCCGCGATGACGCGCTTCCTGAATCTGATCGCGTCGGAACCGGACATCTCGCGCGTGCCTATCATGATCGATTCGTCCAAATGGTCGGTGATCGAAGCCGGCCTCAAATGCGTGCAGGGTAAATCGGTGGTCAACTCGATTTCGATGAAGGAAGGCGAGCAAGAATTCATCCGTCAGGCCAAGCTGTGCCTGAGCTACGGTGCTGCCGTGATCGTCATGGCCTTCGATGAAAAAGGTCAGGCCGATACCTTCGAGCGCAAGATCGAAATCTGCGCGCGTGCCTACAAGCTGCTGACGGAAACCGTGGGCTTCCCGCCGGAAGACATCATCTTCGACCCGAACATTTTTGCGATTGCCACCGGCATCGAAGAGCACAACAACTACGCGGTGGACTTCATCAACGCCACCCGCTGGATACGCGAAAATCTGCCGCACGCCAAAGTCTCGGGCGGCGTGTCCAACGTATCGTTCTCGTTCCGCGGCAATGATCCGGCGCGCGAAGCCATCCACACGGTATTCCTGTACCACGCCATCAAGGCCGGTATGACCATGGGCATCGTCAACGCCGGCATGGTGGGCGTGTACGACGAACTGCCGGCCGAGCTGCGCGAGCGCGTCGAAGACGTGGTGCTGAACCGCCGCGAAGACGCCACCGAGCGCATGATCGAATTCGCCGGCACGCTCAAAGCGGGCGCCGGCAAGCAGGATGCACAGAATCTGGAATGGCGCAATCTGCCGGTAGAAAAACGTCTGGCGCACGCGCTGGTGCACGGCATTACCCAGTACATCAACGAAGATACGGAAGCCATGCGCCAGCAGGTGATGGCGGCCAATGGCCGGCCTATCCACGTGATCGAAGGCCCGCTGATGGACGGTATGAACATCGTCGGCGACCTGTTCGGTCAGGGCAAGATGTTCCTGCCGCAGGTGGTCAAATCGGCGCGCGTGATGAAGCAGGCCGTGGCCCATCTGGTGCCGTTCATCGAAGAAGAAAAACTGGCGGAAGAAAAGCGTACCGGCATCGTCGCCAAACCGAAGGGCAAGATCGTCATCGCTACCGTCAAGGGCGATGTGCACGACATCGGCAAGAACATCGTCTCCGTGGTCCTGCAATGTAATAACTTCGAAGTGGTCAACATGGGCGTGATGGTGCCGTGCTCGGAAATTCTGGCGCGCGCCAAACTGGAGAACGCCGACATCATCGGCCTGTCCGGCCTGATCACGCCGTCGCTGGAAGAGATGGCCCACGTGGCCAAGGAAATGCAGCGCGACGAACACTTCCGCATGCTGAAGATCCCGCTGCTGATCGGCGGCGCCACCACCAGCCGCGCCCACACGGCCGTGAAGATCGCCCATAACTACGAAGGCCCGGTGGTGTATGTACCCGATGCTTCGCGTTCCGTCTCGGTGGCGCAGTCGCTGCTGACGCCGGAAAGCCGCCAGCAGTATATCGACGACATCGCCGAGGACTACGAGCGTATCCGCGTTCAGCACGCGGGCAAGAAAGCCCTGCCTATGCTGACGCTGGAACAGGCACGCGCCAACAAGATGGTGCTGTCGTTCGATGGTGCGAAGGCGCCCGTCAAGCCGAAGTTCATCGGCCGGCGCGAATTCAAGAATGTCGATCTGGCCACCATCGCCCAGTACATCGACTGGGGTCCGTTCTTCCAGACCTGGGATCTGGCCGGTCCGTTCCCTGCCATCCTCACGGACGAAGTGGTGGGCGAAGCGGCGACCAAGGTGTATGCCGAAGGACAGGCCCTGCTGAAGAAACTGATCGATGGCCGCTGGCTCACCGCGAATGGCGTGATCGCGCTGCTGCCGGCCAATAGCGTCAACCATGACGATATCGAAATCTATACGGACGACACGCGCAGCACGGTGGACTTCACCTACTACGGCCTGCGCCAGCAAAGCGTCAAGCCGGTGGTGGATGGCGTGCAGCGGCCTAACCAGTGTCTGGCCGACTTCATCGCCAGCAAGGACTCGGGCGTGAAGGATTACATCGGCATGTTCGCCGTCACGGCCGGCTTGGGCATCGAGAAGCACGAGCAGCGTTTCGAGGCAGCGCATGACGATTACTCGTCCATCATGCTGAAATCGCTGGCCGACCGTCTGGCCGAAGCGTTTGCCGAATATCTGCACCAGCGCGTACGTACCGACCTGTGGGGCTATGCGGCCGACGAAACGCTGGACAACAACGCCCTGATCGGCGAGCAGTACCGCGGCATCCGTCCGGCGCCCGGCTATCCGGCCTGCCCCGAGCACACCGTCAAGCGCGATATGTTCAAGACCATGCAACCGGAATCGCTCGGCATCACGCTGACGGAATCGTTCGCGATGCACCCGGGCGCGGCCGTATCCGGCTTCTACTTTGCCCATCCGGAAGCGAAGTATTTCGTGGTCGGTAAAATCGGCCAGGACCAGCTCGACGATATGGCGACGCGCCGTCAGGTCGACAAGGCACAACTGGAAAGCTGGCTGGCCCCTAACCTGTCCTGAGCCCGCGCCTGGCGGGCCGGGCAACCCGCTAGACGGCTGCCATCAGCAGGGTGGCGGGCGTCTGCGTGGCCGGCGGGTGGGCCAGCAGCGAAGAGTCAGGCGCGAGATGGGCCTGAAACAGTTTGAGCGCTTCCGACGTCAGCGCAACGAAGGCGCTCTGGTGTTCCTGCAACTGGCGCATCATCCACTGCCAGCCTTCGTCCGTCTCCTGCAGCCACACCATGCCATCGGGGAAGGCACGCGGTATCGCGTGCAGCGGCGCACGCACCACGATGCTGCTTTGCTTACCCCACAAGAAATCCGGCGGCAAGGCCCGCTGCCAGCCGAAGCCATTCTGCTCGGCATAAGTGTGGTTATGGCGGAAAGTCAGATCGACCACTTCGCGCTCGCTCACCAGATCGTCGGCCGATTCTATCCAGCAATGATAGGAACCGCCGGCCGGATTGGCAAAGGCGGCGTTGTCGAGCATGGTCATCAGCTGGCCGCCGCCACAATCGACGGCCGCCAGCCCCGCCACGGGGCGGTACACGCGGTCCAGCACGATGCTGATCAGGTTGGAGCCGACAATGGCATACACATGACACAGCGAGCTGTATTGTCTGGGGTAGTACTGGCGTATGACCTGATTCACACAATGGGCGATCAGGCTGCGGATGGGTAAAGCCATCGTTTACTCACGTAACAGAATGTTACCTTATGTATCGGGTTGATTCAGAGAAACTTTAGCCCGATGGGTCAACTTCCACGCTGTTACGTGCGGCCGGACGGCGCTTCTATTGCTGCGCCTCGCGGCGGAATTTCCCGATAGCCAGCGCAGCAAACACCAGCGCAAAGCCCAGCAGCACGGCCACCGGCGGCAGCACGGCATCCAGCCCCAGCCCGCGCCACGTGACGGCATCAAAGCCATCCACTGCCCAGCGGGTCGGAATGGCCAGCGTGACTTGCTGCATCCACTCGGGGAAGATGAAAGATGGCACCCAGGCGCCGCCCAGCATCACCATGATCATGGTGGCGAACACAGCCATACCGCGCGCGGCTTCCGGGGTTTTGCCGAAGGCCGCAATCAGCAGGCCGAAGGCGGCCGTCATCAGCGCGAAACTGATGGCCAGAATCAGGAAGCCGGCCAGCGTGCTGATGGTGACTTTAAAGATCAGCATGGCGCAGGCGAACAGTGCGCACATCAGCCCCAGCGCTATCAGCGCGCCGGACAGGCCGCGCCCGAGCAGCACGGTGGTCAGTGTCACGGGCGCGGCCATCAGGCGGTTCCAGATGCCCGAGCGGCGGGCCAGCAGGATGCTGATGCCCATATCGATGCCCATGAACAGGATGAACTGCACACCCATGCCGGCAAACGAATGGGCATAGCCGTTGTAGCGCGGGCCGCTGCTCAGCGCTTCATCCTTGGTACTGAACGGCACGCTCATGCCGGCCGGTTTCTTGTTGGCCTGCGCGTCCGCCTGGCCTTCCGCCTGCTGCTTGTGTGCAGTGGCGGCACGCTGGTCCTGATATTTTTTCAGGCTGCCGAGAAAGTCGCTGAGCTGGGCCTTGTCGTCTGCCGCCAGATCGCTGCTGGCCACCTGCTCGAGTTGCTTGCTGGTCACGCTGCTATCCGTGAAGCTGAAGGCTGCGGCGCTGCTGGCCTGCATCACCTGCTGGGTCAGCAAGCCTTTCACCATGGCCAGCATGGTCGATTGGGAAGGATCGTAGTACACCGTCAGGCTGGGCTTGTCGATGCCGCTGAACAGGGCATCGGCAGCGCGCTGGCCAAAGCCGGCCGGGATCACCACCGCCACCGGCAGCTTGCCTTTGCGCACCTGCGCCTGCGCTGCCGCTTCATCGAGCAGGCTGACCTTGAGCGCGCTATCGGCCTGCAGGCCCGCCGCAATCTGCTTGCCCACGTCCGACTGGTCAAGCACAACCAGCCCCACTTCCACCTTGCTGGTATTGGCTTCCGGCCCGCCGCCGAACAGCGAACCGAAGAAGGCGGCCAGTACTACCGGCATCAGCAGATGCATCATCAGGGCGCGCTTATCGCGCAGATACAGTTTCACATCCTTGCGGATCAAAGCTATCAGAGCAGTCATGGTGATCAGTCGCGCAGCGAACGGCCAGTGAGGTTGAGGAAGATGTTTTCCAGCGAAGTTTTCGCCGTGGCGAAATGCAGCAGGGTCACGCCCTGCCCGGCCAGCCAGCCCAGCACGGCTGCCGCCTGCGCCGCCTCGGCCAGCGCGATGCTGAGCTGCTGGCCGCTGGCCTGCACACTACGCACGCCGTCCAGAGCGGACAGTGCGGCCACCAGTTCGGCGCCGGCCGGCACGGCCAGTTCCACCTGCAGCGCCGCTTGCGCGGGCAGGCGCTGGTACAGGGCGGCCGGGGTTTCGTCGGCCAGCACCTTGCCGTGGTCAATGATGACCAGATGGTCGGCCAGCCGCTCCACTTCTTCCATGTAGTGGCTGGTGTAAATCAGCGCGCAGCCTTGCGCCTGCAGGGCTTCCAGCGTGTCGAAGATGGCATTGCGGCTTTGCGGATCGACGCCCACCGTGGGTTCATCGAGGATCAGCAGTTGCGGCTCATGCAGCAAGGCCGCCGCAATATTCAGACGCCGTTTCATGCCGCCCGAAAAAGTCGAGGGATTATCGCCGGCACGGTCGCTCAGGTTGACCAGCGCCAGCACCTGTTCGCAGCGCTGCTTGAGCTGCGCGCCCTTGAGGCCGTACAGGGCACCGAACAGCTTGAGGTTTTCCAGTGAGGACAGATCGTCGTACAGCGCCAGATCCTGCGGCACGTAGCCGATCAGCTGTTTGGCCGCGCTGGCGCCCTGCGTCACGGGCACGCCATTCAGCAGGATGCTGCCGCTATCGCTGCGCAGCAGGCCGCAGATCATGCTGACCGTGGTGGACTTGCCGGCGCCGTTAGGGCCGATCAGGCCCACCGTCTGGCCCTGCTGTACCTGAAAGCTCACCCCGTCCACGGCCTTGCGCGCACCGTAGGATTTGCTGAGCTGATTGACGCTGAGTAGAACCGCTGCCATAAGCCATCCCGTCGCTGGTATTTTCGATAAGCGGCCAGCATAGCGATGGCATGCTAATTAGGCAAGATGGCAGAGAGGAAATACAAAAATATGAACTTTTTGCGCAACAAGGGGCCTAAACGGGAATGTCGCCAACCGGCGGCTCTATCAAGGAGGTGTATATGGCAACTCATCCGGAAAACCATCCATCCCTCAAGCGCTGGCAGGATCAGCTGATCTTGCTGCTGGGCTTGTGGTTCTTTGTATCACCGTGGGTATTTTCCTATCCCATCCCGTCGATACAGGCGGGGACCGCCATGATATCGGGCGCCGTGATGGCCGTACTGGCCGCGTTTGACCTGTACAAAACCTATTTCTGGGCAGTGCTGCTCAACCTGCTCGTGGGATTGTGGGTGGCGCTGTCGCCATGGCTGATGAAAATTGCCGACAACCGCGAACTGATGTGGAATTCGCTGCTGGTCGGCATCGCCGTAGTGGTACTGGCACTGTGGGAAATGCGCACCGATCCGGAACTGCACAAGCACTGGCCCGGCGCAGGGCACGCAACCTGATCCGGTTCAGCGCACCGGCCCGCAACGTCGTATCAAAGGGCGTAGCGCACCACGTTGTCGCTCCACTCGAAGGCAGCCATTTCCAGCTCCAGTAGATCGTCGGTGGAAACGGCCAGATCGCGCAGCGTGGGCAGTATCTGGTGGTCCAGGTCTTCGATGCGCTCTATGCATTCGGCCAGTTTGAGCAGGTCGCCGAAGAAGCCTTCGCGCTCGAGCAGCGCACGGGTGACTTCGGCACTGACGGGTATCTGCGCCAGGATGTCGGCCATCGGCAAGCCGAACAGCGTATCCATCAGCGACATGATGCCCACGGTGAAAGCAATTTCCGACGACTGGCGATGGGCGGGCCGCAGCTTGCCGGCCAACAGTTCCAACAAGCGGCCACGGGTAGTGGCCAGCATCAGCAGCGGGGTCATGCTATGGCCCCGCTTGCTGGGTTCGGCGTACAGCATGATCTGCAGCCAGCGCTGCAATTGGCGCCGGCCCAATATCATCACAGCCTGACTCAGCGAATCGACGCGGTGGCGCAAGCCCACGGCCGGCGTATTTACCAGCCGCAGCAGATTCAGCGCGAGCGACACATCACGCTTGATGGCCCGCTCGACTTCCATATTGTCCGCTTCGGAAGTGACCAGCGTCATCAGCTCCATCACGGCCAACTGCGACGGCGACAGCTTCTTGCCGCTCATGATGACGGGCTTGGCAAAGTAATAGCCCTGGAAATAATCGAAGCCCAGATCCAGGCAGTTCTTGAATTCTTCGCGGCTTTCCACTTTCTGCGCGATCAGGGTTTTGCGGCTTTCGCGGAAGCGCGGCGCCAGCTTCATCAGGCTGGACAGGTCCACCTTCTGCACATCGAGCTTGACGTAGTCCACCAGCGGCAACAAACGGTGCAGGCCCGGCGCCGTGCCCTGCACTTCGTCGAGCGCAAAGCGGAAACCCTGGGCATGCAGTTCGGCCATGCGGCTGATCAGCGCAGGCGTGACAGGCGTGTGTTCGCTCACTTCCAACACCAGCCGTTCGCGCGGCAGGAAGGAGAAGATATCCGTCATGAGGACTTCGGCATCGACATTGACGAAGCCCAGCGCATCCCCCACCGTGCGCTCCATGCCCAGCTGGGAAGCATGGGCGATCACGGCGGCCGTGGCCGTCAGCTCGTTGCTGATGCGGGCCGGACCGACCGGCGCATTACGGAACAGCAATTCGTAGGCAAACAGCGACTGATTACGGTCCAGTATAGGCTGCCGTCCCAGATAGAACTCACGCACGCGTAATTGGTCGGCTTCGGGGCCACGGGGAGATAGTTCGATCATTGCGTTTGCCAGTACAAAAAGCGGCGACACTGCGCCATGCTATTATTTTGACATCAAACCGCAACCATGTCTTGAAATATTTACATCACAGTTGCGCTTCCGGCATGCCGTCCACGAACACTTTCAACTCACCGGGCTGAAACGCCGTCCATTGTTCATTGCTCGTCAGAGGTTGCGTCACGATGATGGCCACCCGGTCATTCGGAGTAGTCACCTGTGAGAAATCCACCTGCACATCTTCATCCGACAAGTGCGCCGTGTCAAACGGAAACTGACGAACCAGATACACCAGATGGGTAGAACAGTGGGCAAACAGTTCTGCGCCCGAGGACAGCAGCATATTGAACGTGCCATAGGCGGCAATTTCCTGCGTCAGCTCGGCCAGCGCTACGCGCAGCGCCGCCCGCTCGGGACGCGCCGTGCCAAAGCGGTTGCGCAATTGCTGCATGATGTAGCAGAACGCCAGCTCGCTATCGGTGCTGCCGACGGGACGGTAAGGCCCGTCCAGCACAGGCGCAAAAGCTTTGAGGTCGCCATTGTGGGCAAACACCCAGTACTGGCCCCACAGCTCGCGCACAAACGGATGGCAGTTCTCCAGCGCCACCTGGCCCTGCGTGGCCTTGCGGATGTGAGCGATCACATTCTTGGACTTGATGGGATAGCGCTTGATCAGCTCGGCGATGGGCGAGTTCACGGCCGCCTGATGATCGACGAAATGGCGCACGCCGGCGCCCTCGAAAAAGGCAATGCCCCAGCCATCGTGGTGGGTGTCGGTCTGGCCGCCACGCATGGCAAAGCCGGTAAAGCTGAACACAATGTCGGTCGGCACATTGCAGTTCATCGCGAGTAATTGGCACATCACCCGATTATACCCACTGGCAGTATGGGCAAAACAGCGAATTTACGAACGCAATAAAAAACCGGTGCGGGCGCAGAGCGCGCCGGCACCGGTGCATGGCCATACCGCGCCTTTCAGTGCGGCGTAGCGGGATAGCTCATGACTTCGTTATAGCTGCCGAGGAATTCGTCGATCTCGGCCATCGTCGGTTCGCTCGCGATCAGTTCGCTGACGTCGCGGCGGAAATTCTGCGCCAGTATGCCGTTGATGAAAATTTCGCGCTTGCCCCCCTTGTCGACAATTTCATAGCCGCCGAAGCGCAAAGCTTCATGGCTGCGGTCGACGCCAAACTCGAGGACGCTGAACTGTTCGCTGTTGTAGATGAGGTTCATGCTGCTTCCTTTCACTAGGGACGTAACACTAGTCGGTTGCGTCTTCCCCACCCAAATGGGGCTGGAGACGCCCAATTACAAGTACGGCGGCCGGCGGTCCGGCGCTCCGGCGGCCGGCGCTCCGACACTCCGGCCGATCGGCAGCAGGGTTCAGGCAGCCAGATCAGCTTGCAGGTCCAGCAAGGCGGCATACGGGGCCGCCTGTAAAAAGTCACGGAACAGCTCGAGGTGCTCGGCACTGGCCAGCCCGATATACAGCTGTTGGGGCGGATGGCGCAGAACACGGTTCAATGTTACCCGCAAAACCAGATTGCCGCTGCAATGCAGGCAACCGGGGGCAATACGCAACACTTGCACACTAGGAGAGGTATCGGCCAGATCGGCCAGCGGCGATAGCCCGGTGGGCATGCCTTCGAGTATGACGACACGGGAAACTGCTGCACCAGCGGGGGATGCAGCAGCGAGGCGGGCGGCAATGGCCGTTTCGCGCCCCGCGCCGGTAGCGAGCCAGGTGGGGACCGGCGCGCGTGCTGCAGCGCCGGACACCGGCTTACACGCCTTTCTTGGCCAGCTTGCCGGGCTCCACGCCCAGTTGCTTGAGCTTGCGGTACAAGTGGGTACGTTCCAGCCCCGTTTTTTCCGCCACACGGGTCATGCTGCCCCCTTCGCGGCCCAGATGGTGCTCGAAGTACATGCGCTCGAAAGCGTCGCGCGCTTCGCGCAGCGGCAGGTCGAACGACAGGTTGAACATGTGGTTATCGGCACCGGCGATGGTGGCACCGCCGCGCACGGCAATTGCCGCCGCCGGGCTGGCCTGGCCGAAGCCGCTGCCACTGCTCTCTTCCACCGGGCTAGCCACTACCGGGCGAGTCGCCAGCGCTGGCGCGCGCACGGTTTCCTGCGCACGGGTCAGGCCCTGTTGCACAGCCTTCAGAAGTTTCTGCAAGGCAATTGGCTTCTCGAGGAAGTTGAGTGCGCCTATGCGCGTCGCTTCCACGGCCGTATCGATGGTGGCATGGCCCGACATCATGATTACCGGCATGGTCAGCAGACCATCGCGCTGCCATTCCTTGAGCAGCGTGACGCCGTCCGTATCCGGCATCCAGATATCGAGCAGCACCAGATCCGGCGCCCCGGCGGCACGGGCTTCGCGCGCCTGCTGGGCGTTCTCCGCCAGTGTAATTGCATGTCCTTCGTCGCTCAGTATCTCCGAGAGCAACTCGCGGATACCCATTTCATCGTCCACTACCAGAATATTTGCCATCTTCCCTTGCCTTCCTCATTTCGCCAGCTTGTAGCCGGCAATGATTTTTCTAATCCGTGCAACTCAGGTACTTACTGCGGTACTAACTTCGGTACTTACTGCGGTACTAACTTAGGTATTGTGCGTCGTCGGCGCTAACTTTAACAGCAAAATCACTACCGACGCACCACTTCTATCGACATGGTTCTGAATATCGATCCGTCCACCATGTTCTTCGATAATCTTTTTGACCATAGGCAGCCCCAGTCCCGTGCCTTTGGCCTTGGAGGTGACATAGGGCTCGAAGGCCCGCGCCAGGATTTTCGGCGCAAAACCGGGCCCATTATCGCTGATTGCCAGCCGTACAGCCGTACGGGTGCTGCCATCCGCGCCCTGATAATGAATCGCTTCGCTGATCACGTCAATGTGGGCCGGCGGTGCGCCCTCGGGGCGTTCGGCCATGGCATCCTGCGAATTCTGCAGCAGATTGTGGATCACTTGACGTAGTTGCGTGGCGTCGCCCATCACCAGCGGTAGGCCCGGCGTCAGCTGCGGGTAGATGATATCGTCATCCTCGCCGGCCAGATACAGGTGCAGGATCTCTTCGATCAGCGCATTCAGGTCCAGCGGTTCCAGCTGGGCCGGCGGGGTTTTGGCGTAATCGCGGAAATCGTCCACCATGCGCTTCATGGCCGCTACCTGATTGACGATGGTGGCCGTGCCCTTGTTGAGCAGTTCGTTATCGGCCGGTGCCAGCTTGCCATCGAGCTTCATCTGCATGCGCTCGGCCGACAACTGAATAGGCGTCAGCGGATTCTTGATCTCGTGCGCCAGACGGCGCGCCACTTCGCCCCAGGCGATCGAACGCTGCGCCGAAATCACGTCGGAAATATCGTCGAACACTACCAGATAGCCGCTTTCGCCCCCTTCGATGGGCAGACGCGAACCGCGCGCCAGCAAGGTCTGATCGTTATCATCCAGGCTGGCCGTGCGGCGCGGCACTTCGATCTGGCGCTGCCAGTGCAGGCGCTGCAACGTGCGGTCCGAGGCCGACTGGGCGCTCTGGGCCGCAAATGCGGCCACGATGGCGCCGCCGAATTCCTGCAGACCTTCGATCTGGTCCAGCTTCTGGCCCAGCATGGCCGAGCCGGACTGCTGCAGGATGCGCTCCACCGAGTCATTGCAGCTGACCAGATGGAATTCGGGATCGAGCACCATCACCCCGGCCGACATATTCGCCAGCACGGATTCCAGGTGGGCCTTGGCGTTCTGCAGCGCGGTGCGGTTCAGCTCGACTGCGGTGCGCGCATCGAACAACTGGCGCGTCATGATATTGAACGACTGGGTCAGCGTGCCCAGTTCGTCGGAGGTGGTCATGATGGGGCGCGGCGACAGGTCGCCCTCGGCCACGGCACGCGTACCTTCGGCCAGCAGCAGCAGCGGCTGGGCCAGATCGCTGGCAATCAGGAAGGCGCTGGCGATGGCGCCAAACACGGCCAGCAGCAGGGTCAGCGTCAGCGTGACGATGTACATCTTGCGCAACCCGACCCGCGCGACGAAGCGTTCCTTGTAATCGGAATAAGCACTGCGTATGGTTTCGCCATCGGCCGCCAGCTGCTCGGGTGCCAGCTGGATCAGCTGCAGATAACGCGGTGCCAGATGCACGCCGTTCGGCTGCGGCCGCTCGGGTATCGGCAGCACCACGCGCAGGCGCAGCTGGTGCACCACGTCGCGCGAACCGCCAGGTGCGTTGATCAGATTGCTGCGCAGTTCGTTACCCCCTTCGGGCGCGCCATACAGGCCGTCGCTCTTGGCCTTGGCCATCATTTCGCTGGTCGGCAGGTCGGCGCTCAGGTTGCCGCCACGATTCGCGCGCGCGCTGATGATCAGCCCCCCTTCCGCATCGACGATGATGGCGTTCTGCATACCGTACTGCTGCTTGACCAGATAGGCCAGCGTGGCCCGCTCCGTGCCGAATGGCTGTTCCGATAGCTGGTCGGCGGTGCGGCGCGCCGTGCCCTGCAGCTCGTTGAGCGCGGTATCGAGGCCCGCGCGGCCCAGATTGATGCCGGACTGCAGCGCTTCTTCCACCGGCACGTTGAACCAGGAATCAATCGAATGGGAGACGAACTGGATGGAAACGAAGAAGATGACCAGCCCCGGCAGCACGCCTATGGCCGCGAACAGCAGCACCAGCCGCGTCATCAGGCGCGAGCCGAAAGCCCCCGTGCGGAAGCGTACGTACAGACGGAACAGCGAAACGGCCACCAGCAGCAGCAGGGCCACGGCCACGGCCGCGTTCAGGCCCAGCAGCCAGCCATAGTAGCGGTCGAAAAAGCCGGAATTATCGGATGCGGAAGCCAGCAGGAACAGCAGTATGCTGACAACCACGCCGCCAACGACGGATGCATACCGCAATGCTGTATTCACTTACTCCGCCTTGTACTGGAAAATTTTCTTGTCCGAGGTCAAACGCCATTCGCTGTTATTCAGCGCGCTGACTTTGAGAGGCTTGGAGATGTAATTGGTGTCCAGCCCCATGCTCAGCTTGACGTTGTAGTTCTCGCCCACTTTGAGGGCTGTACGGGGCGCCACCACCCAGCGGTTGGGGTTGCGGATCGACAGCAGCGCATCTTCCAGCGAGGACGAATAGTTCTGCTTCAGGCTGCCATTCACGTTGACGCTGTATTTGCGCGTCAGCACGTTATAGCCGAGTACTATGGTCTGGCGCGCAACTATCGCCTTTTCATCGAACCAGTACCAGCGCGGGCGGGTGAATTCCACTTCCGTGGTGAAGTACAGCGACACGCCATGTTGCAGCGTATCTTCCATGTCGCTGCTCAGTTCGAAACCATAGCGCGCGTTCAGGCGGTAGCCTTCTTCGCTCGCCTCGATGCTGGCGCGGCGGATTTCCACGCCATCGGCGCGTGCCACCTGCGGCAATAGGCACGCCAGTATCAGCAGGAGTTGGGCGATCAGCAGGCGAAAAACTCGTCGTGTCACGTCAGGGCCGGTACTTGGTTGCTGCGGGCAAAGGGAGCTAATACTACGCATTTTTCTGGAACAGGGCGTAGAACAAGCCATCTTGATCCTGTCCCGCTACGCCACCCGGCAGCAGCTGGCCGGGGGCATCGAGCCGCACAGCCTGATGCCGTACTGCGAATGCCGCGGCCTGCGCCTCGGATTCCTGTGGCCAGAGCGAACAGGTCACGAATAGCAATTTACCACCCGGTGCCAGCATCTGCCAAAGGTTGTCGAGGATTTTGGCGGAAAGTGTTGCTAGTTGGAGCGTGTCGCCCTTGCGCCGCAGCCAGCGGATATCGGGGTGGCGCCGTACGATGCCGGAGGCCGTGCACGGCACATCGGCCAGTATGCGGTCGAACTGCTGGCCATCCCACCAGGCTGCGCTCTGGGCATCGGCCGTGCGCAAGGTGGCTTGCAGCTGCAGCCGTTCGAGGTTCTCGCCTACGCGCGCCAGCCGCTTGGGATCGGCATCGAGTGCGGTCACTTGGGCATCAGCCAGTTCCAGTATGTGGCAGGTTTTGCCGCCCGGCGCCGCGCACGCGTCGAGCACGCGCATGCCGTCCTGCACATCGAGCAGGGGCGCGGCCAGCTGGGCGCCGGCATCCTGTACCGACACCACGCCCTCGGCAAAACCGGGGATCAGATGCACGCCCACGGGTTTTTCCAGCCGCACGGCATACGGGCCGATAGCGCTGGCCGCCATGCCGGCTTGCTGCAGGCGCTGCAGATACTGCTCCATGCTGGTTTTACGGGCATTGATGCGCAGCGTCAGCGGCGGCGCGCCATTGCCGGCCTGGAGGATGGCCTGCCAGTCGCGCGGCCAGGCCGTGCGGGCCGCATCTATCCACCATTGCGGGTAATTCCACTGCGCCACTGGCTGCAGCAGCGCAGTCTCCAGCAGGGCCGCGCGTTCGCGCTGGAAGCGGCGCAGCACGGCGTTGACCATGGCTTTGGCGCGCGCCGTGTCGGGGTGGGCTTCGGCCGCCGTCACGGTCTGGTTGACCACGGTGAATTCTTCGTACGGTGCTACTGCATCGGGCGCCGTCATCAGGGCCAGCGCGCAGGCCAGCAAGGCCGCCACCAGCGCATCGGGCGCTTTCGGCGCCAACTGGGCGATCAGGGCTTCGCTCTGGCCGAGCTGGCGCATGCAGCGATAGGCAATATCCTGCATGGCGCCACGCGCCTGCGGACTGGTCTCGCTGCGCGCCCACAGCTGGGCCAGCGCCTGCGGCAGATTGGTGCCGGTACGTACCAGCGCCACGGCCTGTGCTGCGCCCAGCAGGCTGTATGCCAGCGAATCGCCTTTCAACGAAGTCTGGAAGCTGGTCTGCAAGGCCGGTTTGAACTCGCGCGCATGGCTGGCACGCAGCGCAGCAGGTCGTTCTTGAGCTGGACGCGGCGCGCGCTCCTGAGCCGGGGCCCGGACCGGTGCGGCGGTCCTGGCTGGTGCCTGGGATGGTGCCTGGGCTGGCGTTTGGGCAGGTCCTCGGGCTGACTCCCTGGCCGGCCCGCGGGCTGGCGCCTTGGCTACGGCCTTGGCGGGTGCCTTGGCTGGCGCCTTGGCGGAGGTCTTCAGAGAGAGCGTCGGACGCTTGTTCATATGCTAATTCCAGAGTGGGTGGCACCAGCGTGGCTGCGGGTCCGGGGCAGCTATCACACACTAAACGCCAAGTAATCGCGCAGTATACAGTAGTGACTCTGCCGTGGCGATGCCGTTGCGGCATGAAGCGCGCCGCGCCACGCCGCCAGGCCGCGTCCGCTGCGGTGACCGGCCGACAGCAAACCAGTATAATTACCGCTGTTTGGCCGGTGCCAGCGTACCGGCCGTTTTCGCTTCTGGATAGACCAACCCGACCTATTGCGCGGCTAGACCGCCCCATTGACCATGCTCGCCCAACAAAAACAAGATATCTCCGCCCTGTTCCAGTCCGCTCTGGCCCCTCTGCTGGCCGGCACCGAAGTGGTGGCCAACGTCGTACTGGAACGCCCGCGCGATCCTTCGCACGGCGACGTCGCCTGCAATATCGCCATGCAGCTGGCCAAACAGCTAAAAATGAACCCGCGCGAGCTGGCCACCAAGGTGGTGGACGCGCTGCTGGCCAATCCGGCTGCCCAGGGTCTGGTGGAATCGGCCGATATCGCCGGCCCAGGCTTCATCAACCTGCGCGTGAGTGCGGCAGCCAAGCAGGCCGTGGTCAAAGCCGTGCTGGCACAGGGCGCCGCTTTCGGCAGCGCGAGTGCTGGTGCCGGTAAAAAAGTCATCATCGAATTCGTTTCGGCCAACCCGACCGGTCCGCTGCACGTAGGCCACGGCCGTCAGGCTGCGCTGGGCGATGCGCTGTCCTCGCTGTTCCAGTCGCAGGGCTACGATGTCACCCGCGAGTTCTACTACAACGACGCCGGTGTACAGATCCAGACGCTGGCCAATTCCGTGCAGGCGCGTCTGCGCGGCTACAAACCGGGCGACGCGGCATGGCCGGAATCGGCCTACAACGGCGACTACATCGCCGATATCGCCGAAGACTTCAAACTCAAAAAGACGGTTTCCGCTTCCGACGGCGCACCTGCGACAGCTTCCGGCGAGGTAGAAGATATCGAATCGATCCGCCAGTTCGCCGTTACCTATCTGCGTAACGAGCAGGATATCGACCTGCAGGCCTTCGGCGTGAAGTTCGATAACTACTACCTCGAATCCTCGCTGTACTCGGACGGCAAGGTCGATGCCGCCGTGGACATGCTCAACAAGTCCGGCAAGACCTACGAAGAAGAAGGCGCGCTGTGGCTGAAAACCGAAGACTACGGCGACGACAAGAACCGCGTGATGCGCAAGAAGGATGGCACTTACACCTACTTCGTGCCGGACGTGGCCTACCACATCGTCAAATTCCAGCGCGGCTTTACCCAGGCCATCAACGTGCAGGGCTCCGACCACCACGGCACCATCGCCCGTGTGCGCGCCGGCCTGCAGGCCGTCAACGTGGGCATACCGCAAGGCTACCCTGACTACGTGCTGCACAAGATGGTCACCGTGATGAAGGGCGGCGAGGAAGTCAAGATTTCCAAGCGTGCCGGTTCCTACGTTACCGTGCGCGATCTGATCGATTGGTCGGGCGGCGGCGATATCGCCAAAGGCCGCGACGCCGTGCGCTTCTTCCTGATCTCGCGTAAAGCCGATACCGAGTTCGTGTTCGACGTCGATGTCGCGCTGAAAACTTCGGACGAAAATCCGGTCTATTACGTGCAGTACGCGCACGCCCGTATCTGCCGCATGCTGGAACAATGGACCGGCAACGAAGCAGATCTGGCCAATGTCGACCTGTCGCCGCTGACGGCACCGACCGAAGCCGCCCTGCTGGCGACTCTGGCCGCCTATCCGGAAACGCTAGCGCGTGCCCAGGCCGAACTGGGCCCGCACCAGATCGCCTTCTACCTGCGCGATCTGGCCGCCAATCTGCACAGCTTCTACTTCGCCGAGCGCGTGCTGGTGGAAGACGAAGCGCTGAAAGCGGCCCGTATCGCACTGATGGTGGCCACCCGCCAGGTGCTGCGCAATGGTCTGGCACTGATCGGTGTTTCGGCACCGAACAAGATGTAATTACCGAGGATGTCCCGCACCATGACTTTCCGCTCCCGTCTTCCTGCCCTCTCGCGTCAGCGCGGCAATACCATCATCGGCATCGTCATCGGGCTGGTCATCGGCCTGTCGATCGCCGTGGTGGTGGCACTCGTCATCAACAAGGGTGCTACCCCGTTCACCGACAAGGGCCGCAGCAGCAAGACGGCGGAACCGACGGCGGGACAGACGGCCGATCCGAACAAGCCTATGTATGGCAACAAGGAGGCGGCCCGTGAAGCGGCGCGCGACTTCTCCAAAGATGCACCAAAAGCACCGGCGGCCGATCCGCTGCAGTCGGTGGTCGACAAGATCCAAGGCGCTGTGACGCCGGCTGCCCCTGCGGCGCCAGCACCCGCACAGGCACCTGTGGTCGACAAGAGCAAGCCGGCTACTACGCCAGCCGCTGCCAATGTCGCCCCTGTGCCAGCAGCCAAAGTGGCAGCCGACAGCGGCGATGAAAAATACATCTACTATCTGCAGATCGGCGCCTTCCGCGAAGTCAGCGATGCCGAGAGTGCGCGCGCCAAGCTGGCCCTGCTGGGCTTTGAAGCCAATGTGTCGGACCGTGCGACCGATAACGGCGTGCTGCACCGCGTACGCATGGGCCCCTTCAATCAGGTGGAAGCCATGAACAAGGTGCGTAGCAAGCTGTCGGAAAACGGCATCGATGTAGCCGTGGTGCGCAACCAGAAATAAAACCATCTCAGTCGGTCGGAATTCAACCTTCTTGTATCAGGAGTAGTTCTATGCGTTTCATGAAATGGCTGGCAGGTGCTTTGATGCTGGGTGTAGTCGCCATGGCGAGTGCTACGCCGGCCGATCCGAAGAACGGCGTGGAATACCGCACGCTGGCGCAGCAGCAGCCCGTTGAAGCAGGCAAGAAAGTCGAAGTGCTGGAGTTCTTCGATTACGCCTGCCCGCACTGCCATGCTTTCGATCCCGACCTGACGGCTTGGGTGAAAAAACAGGGCGACAACATTGTCTTCAAGCGCATGCACATTTCCCGTCAGGGCAACGATTTGCCACAGCAGAAAATGTACTTCACCCTGATCGCCATGGGTCTGATGAACGACGCCATGCACAGCAAGATCTTCCAGGAGATGCACGTCAACCATAACCGTATGAACCGCGACGAGATGGTGTTCGACTTCATCGCCAAGCAGGGCATCGACAAGCAGAAGTTCATCGATACCTATCGCGGCTTCGGCGTGGCCGGCAGCGTGCGCCGCGCCAGCGCCATGATGGATGCCTACACGGTGGACTCGTGGCCGCTGATCGCCATCGACGGCAAGTACATCACCTCGCCTACCATGGCCAACGAAGGCAGCAAGAGCGCCAGCTCGGAAGCCCAGCTGCACGCCCAGGCGCTGCAGGTGATGGATATCCTGGTCGCCAAGGCCAAAGCGGAAAAGAAATAAGCATGTCGATACGGGGCGCCGCGCCTGATCGGGTTTTCATCACCGGCGCTTCCAGCGGCATAGGCGCGGCACTGGCTGCCGAATATGCGGCACAGGGTGCCACTTTAGGCCTGCTGGCGCGCCGCAGCGCCGTACTGGACCAATTGATCGCCAGCCTGCCCCATCCCGAACGGCATCGCGCCTATGCGGTCGATGTGCGCGACCATGCGGCCATTGCGGCAGCCGCGCAAGATTTCCTGACCCATGCGGGCGGCATCGATGTAGTGGTAGCGAATGCCGGCATCTCGGTCGGCACGCTGACTGAATTTTCCGAAGACATCCCCGTATTCGAAGCCGTCATCGCCACCAATGTGGTGGCCACGGCTGCCACATTTGCGCCCTTCATCCCGGCCATGAAGGCACAGGGCACAGCAGCGCGGCTGGTCGGCATCGGCAGTGTGGCCGGCATCCGTGGTCTGCCCGGTGCGGAAGCCTATAGCGCTTCCAAAGCGGCCGTGATCAGTTACTGCGAATCGCTGCGACTCGAACTCAAGCGGCACGCTATCCGCGTGGTCACCATCTGCCCCGGCTACATCGATACGCCGATGACGCAGATAAATCCCTACCCCATGCCCTTCTTGATGCCGGTGCAGCAGTTCGCCCGCAAGGCCGTGCAGACCATCGCGCACGGCAGCAGCTACCGGGTGATCCCGTGGCAGATGGGCATCGTCGCCAAGCTGCTGCGTATGCTGCCCAACTGGCTGTACGATCTGGCCTTCGGCAACGCGCCGCACAAGCCGCGCAAGGGTGAGGCATGACGCGGCCACATACTCCACCGGCAGCGCAGACAACAACGACGGCCGCCGCACTCGGACAGCAGGACGCCGCAGCCATCAGCGCCGCCTGCGCCAGCAGTGCCAGCCACGTCGCCATCGAAATCGTCGGGCAGACCGGCTCCACCAATGCCGATCTGCTGGCCCGCATCGACACGCTGGCCGGCCCTACCCTGCTGATCGCCCACCAGCAGACTGCAGGACGGGGCCGTGCCGGCCGTAGCTGGCTATCCGCGCCCGGCGCAGCGCTGATGTTCTCGCTGGCGTGGCGCTTCAAGGGGCCGTTGCACCGCATGTCCGGCCTGCCCATGGCCGTCGGCGTGGCGCTGGCCGAAACGCTGGGCAGCCTGGGCGTGCCCGTCCAGATCAAATGGCCCAACGACCTGCTGCGCGACGGCGCCAAGCTGGCCGGCATACTGGTGGAAAGCCAGACCGCCAAACGCGATACGGACGGCGCCATCTGGGCCGTGATCGGGGTCGGTCTGAATCTGCTGATGCCGGACCAGCTGGAAGCACAGATAGGCCGCAGCGTGGCCGCAGCGCCATGGCTGGCGCAGATGCCGCGCCAGCAGCTGGTGGCCGCCCTGCTTAGCCGGTTGGCCGCCGTGCTGGCCGAATTCGACGATACCGGCTTTGCTCCGTTCTGCGAACGCTGGAATGCGCTGCATGCGTGGCACGGGCGCGAAGTCGTCATCCTCGACCATGATCAAGTGCTGCAGCAGGGCCGCGCGGCTGGCGTGGACGCCATCGGCCGCCTGCTGCTCGATACATCGGCGGGCCGGGTCGAAGTGCTATCGGGCGATGTCTCGCTGCGCCTGAACCCCGCATCTGCCGGCGCGGCAACGCCCAACCCAACCCTTCCGGACTAATATGATTTTACTGATAGACGCAGGTAACACGCGGGTCAAATGGGCGCTGGTGGAAACCGGCACCACGCTGGGCACATGGTATGCCCACGGTGCCGTCAGCCATGCCGACCTGCCGCAACTGGAACTGCATCTGCACGATGCCGTGGCCGAACACGGTGTCGACCGCATCATCATCGCCAACGTGGCCGGCAATGCGCTGCGCGTACAGCTGGAATACGTGCTGCAGCGGACCTTCCCCGCCATGCTGCTGCCCGAGCAGACCATCAGCTGGTTTGCCTCGGTGGCCGAATTGGCGGGTCTGCAGAACGGCTACCGCAACCCCGCCCAGCTAGGCTGCGACCGCTTTGCTGCCGCCATTGCCGGCCATGTGCTGGCACGCGGGCAGGATGTCATCGTGGCCAACTGCGGCACGGCGACCACCATCGATGCCGTCACGGCCGACGGCCGCTTCCTCGGCGGGATGATCATGCCTGGTCTGGGCCTAATGGCCAGTTCGCTGGCGCGCAACACGGCGCAGTTGCCGCAGATCGCGCAAGACGGTAAGCTGCCGGATGGATTTGCTGACAACACGGACGATGCGATTCTGAGCGGCTGTCTGGCAGCGCAGAGCGGCGCCATCGAGCATGCCTTCCAGCGCCATCAGGCCAGCGTATGCCTGCTGTCGGGCGGCGCAGCCCAGTTCATCGCGCCCATGCTCACCGTGCCGTATCGCATGGTAGACAACATCGTCCTGATCGGCCTGCACGCTGCCAGCGGCAGCGCCACCTAGGCGGTAACACTCAAGGAAAGCGTCGTGCTGAAATTTATTTTCTGGTCGCTGTTAGCAGTAAATGCTGGGCTGTACGCCTATGGCAAAGGCTATCTGGGCCATTTCAGCGGCAACGAACGCGAACCGCAGCGGCTCAGCAACCAGCTCAATGCCGACAAACTGCTCATCATCTCGGAAGAGAAAGCCAACAACGCCAGCAGCGTGAATAGCGCCAGCGCAGCTGCGGCCAGCACCGCCAGTGCCGCAGCCGCTGCCAAGCCGGCACCGGAAGTTCTGGCCTGCGTGGAGATTTCCAGCTTTGTACTGGCCGATG
Organism: Pseudoduganella danionis; assembly: GCF_009720775.1. Classification (GTDB taxonomy): domain Bacteria; phylum Pseudomonadota; class Gammaproteobacteria; order Burkholderiales; family Burkholderiaceae_D; genus Rugamonas; species Rugamonas danionis. The sequence goes on along the minus strand of NZ_WNKW01000002.1, from coordinate 7,483 downwards.
CACGCCGCTTTGAAACCGTGCTGGCGCCGCTCAAGCTCGGTGATCGCCAGTCGCGCCACAACCTGCCCGGCAGCGAAGTATCCAGCTATGTAGTGTATATGCCGCCGCAAGGCAGCAAGGAGGGCGCAGAGAAAAAGGCGGCCGAACTGCGCGGGCTCGGCGTGCACAACTACTTCATCATGAGCGATAACACGCCTATGCGCTGGGCCATTTCGCTGGGCGTCTTCAAGACGGAAACGGCAGCACAGAACCAGTTGGCAGCGCTGATGAAACAGGGTGTGCGCACGGCCAAGATCGCGCCGCGCATGAGCGGCAGCAAACTGCTGTCGTTCCAGTTCCGCGATGTCGATCCCGATCTGAAAATCCGCCTCGAACAGCTACGCAGCAGCTTCCCCGGCACCGACACCCACAGCTGCAAATAAACCGCCAGCCTTAGCCGCGTACCTTAGCCGCCAGCCGCTCCACTGGCGCGCTACGCATGAGCCGCGTCCGGGCGGGCGTCACGCCCGGGCCTCGGCCTAGCGCTGGATGACGATAGGCTTCAGATTCAGCGTAGCAGGCAGGCCGCGCGCCGCCTGCAATGCATCCTGACGGCTCGCGAACGGTCCCGTGTACAGGCGGTGCACCGCGCCATTCTTCACCACTTCCAGTCCGCTCAGGCCACTGCCATTGAGTTTGCTGCGTACCGCTTCGGCATTTTCCGCGCGGGCGTAGGCGCCCAGTTGCAGGTAGAAATTCGCTTTGGCCGGCGACGCTTCGGCCTCGCCCGGCGCACGGTCATCGCGCATCAGCGCTTCGATCTCACTGGCACTGGCGGGGGCCGATTCGCCCAGCGCCGTGGCGGCCGTCAGCAGCAGCGGCGGACCGGCATCACCGCGTCCCAGCAGGCCGGCACCGGCGCTATTGCGCGCTGCCTGTGTGGCCAGACGCGGCGCCACCGTGCCCGATACGCCGCTGCGCGTGGCCAGCATGCGGTCCACTTCGTCCGGCAGTATGCGTTCGATCTGCAGTTCGTGGCTGCCCTTGCCGAGCAGCCCCAGCTTCAGCGCCGCCGTGTAAGACACGTCGATGGCGCGGCTGGCGTGGAACGGGCCACGGTCATTGATGCGCACGATCACCACTGCGCCACTGACCATATTGGTCAGGCGGGCATAGGACGGAATCGGCAGCACGGGGTGGGCCGCCGTCATCTTGTACATATCGTATAGCTCGCCGGACGAGGTGCGCTGGCCGTGGAATTTTTTGCCGTACCAGCTACCCACGCCGATCTGGGTATAGGGCCGGTTATCCGTAATCGGCGTATAGGTTTTGCCGAACACCGTGTAGGGCCGGTTGGAGAATGGCAGTAGCGGATCATTGCGCACTTCGGCATCGGGCACGTTTTCCAGATCCGGCGGCGGGGCATCGCCGGGGCCATCATCCTGATAATAACCGCCGCGGCCGGAATTGGCAGGTGGCAGCTCCGGCAGGCCGGTGGCCGGCTTGCCGGCAGCCGGTGCACGCAGCACGGTCGCTGCAGTCGCCGTCGGGCGTGGCGTGCGCGCCGTGTCGCTGACTACCGGCGCCGTAGTACATCCGGCCAGCGCCAGCATTGCCAGTGCAGCCAGCCATATGAGGATACGACTCCGGTAATAACGCATGCCTGTCTCCTTACTGTTTTTTTCTAGCCGTTGCCGGCGCGGGCGCAGCAGCGGGTGCGGCAGTGGTGCCGGTCTTTAGCGCCGGTGCAGTTGCTGGCGCCAATGCCGGTGCAGGCGCAACAGCTGCCTGCACGCTCTGGCGCTCCTGTTCGGCCGCCGCAGCCTGCTGCTCGAGCAGCTCGCCTTCCACCGGCACCACGGCCACTGCGTCTTCGCGCGCAACCTTGGTACTGTCTTTTTCAGCCGGGCGTTTGCCCAGTAAATAATAATCGATGGCCTTGCGCGCGATTGGCGCCGCTTCCAGCCCGCCTTTACCGGCATTTTCTACGACCAGCGCCAGCGCAATGCGCGGCTTGTCGGCCGGTGCAAAAGCCGTGAACAGCGCATTATCGCGCAAACGTTCGGCCAGCTTGGCAGCATTGTATTTATCGCCCGTTTTAATCGTGATCACCTGCGCCGTACCAGTCTTGCCGCCCACCGTGTAGGCTGCGCCGCTAAACGCGCGGAAGCCGGTACCACCGGCTTCGCTGGTTACGCCGACCATGGCGTTCTTGATGAAATCGATATTCTCCTGTTTGAGAGGGATCCGGTAACTCTCCTTGGGCACTGTCAGCTTGCGCGCACGGGTGGCACCATCTTCGAGAATTTTCACCAGATGGGGCTTCATCACCACACCATCGTTGGACAGATTGGCGACCGCGTGGGCGATCTGCAGCGGCGTGTAGGCATTGTAGCCAGAGCCGTTGCTGACCGAGATGGTATCACCCCCCACCCACTTGCCGGCCGCACCCTTGAAGCGTTTGCGCTTCCATTCCTGCGAGGGCAGCACGCCGGTCTTTTCGTTTTCCAGATCGATGCCGGTCAGCTGGCCGAAGCCGAACGGTTTCATGAAATCATGGATCATGTCTATGCCCATGTCATGTCCCAGCGCGTAGTAGTAGGTATTGCACGATACGATGATGGACTTGCGCATATCCACCCCGCCATGGCCACCCACCAGGTCGTCGTTGAACTTGTGGCCGCCCAGGTAGTAGAAGCCGGGATCGGGCGTGATCTGGCTTGGCGTGCGTTTGCCCAGCTCCAGCGCGGCCAGCGCCATGAAGGGCTTGAAGGTGGACCCGGGCGCATAGGTGCCGGACAGTGGACGGTTAACCATGGGCCGGTCCAGCGAATTATTCAGTTCATTCCAGCTAGCCGTATCGATACCATCGACGAACAGATTGGGGTCGTAGCCGGGCCGCGACACATAGGCCAGAATATCGCCGGTCGAAGGCTCGATCGCCACCAGCGCGCCACGCCGCTCGCCGAAGGCTTCTTCCACCACTTTCTGCAGCTCGATGTCGATCGACAGCATCAGGTTATTGCCCGCCACGGCAGCCTTGCGCGACAGCGTGCGGATGGCGCGGCCACGCGAGGTGACTTCCACTTCCTCGTAGCCGGTAACACCATGCAACTGCTTTTCGTAGCTCTTCTCCAGCCCTTCCTTGCCGATGTAATCGGAGCCGTTATAGTTGGCGCCGTCGTCGCCCTCTTCCAGCGCTCTGGCTTCGGCGCGGTTGATGCGGCCGATATAGCCGATTACGTGGGATGCCGTTTCGCCGAGCGGATACTGGCGGAACAGCCGCGCCTGCACTTCCACCCCGGGGAAGCGGAAGCGCTGCGCAGTAAAGCGCGCCACTTCTTCGTCGGACAGGCGGTTGCGCAGCGGGACGCTTTCGAAATTCTTGGATTCTTCCAGCAGCTTGCGGAAGCGCTTGCGGTCTTTCAGCTCCACCAGCACCAGCTTGGACAGCTGGTCGATGACTTCATCGAGCGGTGCGGCCAGTTTGGACGGAGTGATCTCCAGCGTGAAGGCGGAATAATTCCGTGCCAGTACCACACCGTTACGGTCCAGTATCAGGCCGCGGCTAGGCACGATGGGCACCAGCGCGATGCGGTTTTCATCCGCCTTGGTGGCAAATTCATCGTGCTTGATCACCTGCAGCCAGATGAAGCGCAGCAGCAGCAGGCCGAAACACACGAGCACCAGTCCCACCAGCACCGTGATACGGGCGCGGAACTGCGCGAGCTCGCGCTCGGTGTCCTTCATTTCTATCATGGCTGTGCGCTCCCGCCGCGCCTCAAGTCTGCACCAGCTTGCGGTGGCGCTGGATGCTCATCAGGATGCCGGCACCCAGTCCCAGCGTCAGCAGCGCAGTGCCGCCATAACTCATGAACGGCAGCGGCACGCCAACGACCGGCAGGATGCCGCTCACCATGCCCATGTTGACGAAGGCATAGGTGAAGTAAATCATGGTGATCGCGCCAGCCAGCAAACGGGTGAAGAAGGTCGGGGCATTGCCGGCGATGACCAGCCCGCGGCCTATCAACAGCAGATACAGCACCATCAGCACCAGATTGCCGGTCAGGCCGAATTCTTCCGAGAACACGGCAAAAATAAAGTCGGTGGTGCGCTCGGGGATGAACTCGAGGTGGGCCTGGGTGCCATGGGTCCAGCCCTTGCCGGTAATCCCGCCCGAACCTACCGCAATGGTGGACTGGATGATGTGGAAGCCCTTGCCCAGCGGGTCGGAAGTCGGATCGATCAGCGTCATCACGCGCTCGCGCTGGTAATCATGCAGCACCGACCAGATCACGGGCAGGCTGGCGGCACCGGCCACCAGCAGTGCGATCAGCGCCTTCCACGCCAGACCGGCCAGAAAGATCACGGCGAAACCGCTGGCCACCACCAGCAGCGCGGTACCGAGATCGGGCTGTTTCACGATCAGGCCCACGGGGATCGCCAGCAGCACGGCGGCTATCGCGTAATGTACCCACTGCAGCTGGCCGGCACGCTGCTGGAAGAACCACGCCAGCATCAGCGGCATGGCGATCTTCATGAATTCGGATGGCTGGATATCCACCCCTACGTGCAGCCAGCGCCGCGCACCGAGCTTGATGGTGCCGAACAGGGCCACGCCTACCAGCAGCGCCACCGCCACCAGATAGGCAGGAACGGCGATGCGCATCATCATCTGCGGCGAGATGTTCGCCACCACCCACATCACCATGAAGGCGAGGAAGATATTCCGCAACTGGTCTTCCACCTTGCCGGGTATGCCTATGCCGGCCGAGTACAGCGTGACCAGCCCCACCGATAGCAGGGCACAGATGATCAGCGCCAGCGGTATATCGAATACCGTGAAATATGGCCGCAGGCGGCGCCACAGCGAGCGCCTTTCGTTGATATGCATGGTTTCCCTTATTCCTTGTTGCCGGGAGTCTCGGCGCCGGGACGTTTTTCGTCGCTCAGGCCTTGCTCGGCCTGCACGTCCTGCACGGAACGCAGCTCGGCATCCTCGCGCGGCACGGCAGTGGTTTCTTTTTCATGCGGGCGTTTGCCCAGCAGGTAGTAATCGAGCGCCTTGCGCACGATGGGTGCGGCCACGCCGGCACCGAAGCCGCCGTTCTCCACCACCACGGCAATGGCAATGCGCGGATTGTCGGCCGGCGCGAACGCCGTATACAGCGCATTGTCGCGCAGCCGTTCGGCAATCAGATTGGCGTTGTACTTCTCGTTTTTCTTAATCGCGATCAGCTGCGCCGTGCCCGTCTTGCCGCCCGAGGTATAGCCGGCACCGGCAAACGCGCGCGCCGCCGTGCCGCTCAGCGTCACGCCCACCATGGCGTTCTTGATGATGTCGATATTTTCCTGCTTGAGCGGTATGCGGTAGCTTTCCTTGGGTACGGTCAGCTTGCGCGTGCGGGTGGCGCTGTCTTCGATGATCTTCACCAGGTGCGGCTTCATCACCACGCCATTGTTGGCCAGATTGGCTACGGCGTGCGCCAACTGCAGCGGCGTATAGTTGTTATAGCCGTTGCCGATGGCGATGGAAATCGTGTCGCCGCCCTGCCACTTCTGCGCTGCGGGATTTTTCTTGAAGCGGCTGGCTTTCCATTCCTTGGATGGCAGCACGCCCTGCTTTTCGTGTTCGAGGTCGATGCCGGTGATCTGGCCGAAACCGAAAGGCTTCATGAAATCGTGGATGGCGTCTATGCCCATCTCGTTGCCGAGGATGTAGAAATAGGTATCGCAGGATTCGACGATGGCCTTGTACATATCCACCGTGCCATGGCCGCCCGGTTTATCGTCGCGGAATTTGTGTCCGCCCAGCGTGAACGAACCGGGATCGTAGATGGTCTGGCCCGGCGTGCGCTTGTGCAGTTCGAGCGCGGCCAGTGCCATGAAGGGCTTGAAGGTGGAACCGGGCGGATAGGCGCCGGACAGGGGCCGGTTGACCATGGGCCGGTCTAGCGAGTTATTCAGCTCATTCCAGCTCTGGCTATCGATGCCGTCGACGAACAGATTGGGGTCGTAGCCGGGGCGCGAGACGTAGGCCAGAATGTCACCCGTGGCCGGTTCGATTGCCACCAGCGCGCCACGCCATTCGCCGAAAGCTTCCTCGATCACTTTCTGCAGTTCGATATCGATCGACAGGATCAGATTGCTGCCCGGCGTGGCGGGCGTGCGCGACAGCGTGCGGATGGCACGGCCGCCGGCCGACTTTTCCACTTCCTCGTAGCCGGTAATGCCGTGCAGCTGCTTCTCGTAGCTCTTTTCCAGCCCTTCCTTGCCGATATGGTCGGTGCCGTTGTAGTTGGCCGCGTCGTCCATCTGCGCGATCAGCTTGGCCTCGGACTGGTTGATGCGGCCGATGAAGCCGATCACGTGGGAAGCGATTTCACCAAGCGGATACTGGCGGAACAAGCGCGCCTGCACTTCCACCCCGGGGAAGCGGAAACGCTGCGCCGAAAAGCGCGCCACTTCTTCATCCGTCAGGCGGTTACGCAGCGGCACACTCTCGAAACCGCGCGATTCTTCCAGCAGCTTCTTGAAGTGCTTGCGGTCCTTGGTTTCGATGGTGATCAGCTTGGACAGCTCATCGATGGTTTCATCCAGCGTGGCATTCAGCTTGGATGGCGTGATCTCCAGCGTGAAGGCGGAGTAGTTCCGCGCCAGCACCACGCCGTTGCGGTCGAGGATCAGGCCGCGGTTAGGTTCGATCGGCACGATGGCGATGCGGTTTTCTTCCGCCTGCGCCACATAGTCGCTGTGCTTGTAGACCTGCAGCCAGATGAAGCGCGCCAGCAGCAGGCCGAAACAGATGAACACCAGCCCGCCCAGCACCGTCAGGCGCAGGCGGAACTGGTAGAGTTCACGCTGATTATCCTTAAGCTCAGTCATACTGCCAGCGCGGGGTCAGATCGGACGGGTATGGTCGCGGTCCACTGCGCGCCGCTGAGGCGCCAGCAGTATCCAGGTCGCCAGTGGCCACAGCACCACCGATACGGCGCTTTCGACAAAATAGAACCAGCCGGGGAATTTGCCGGACACGATGAAACGCACCAGCAACTGGATGGACTGGGCCATCAGCAGCAGCGGGAACACATGCATGGCCTGGGTCACCAGCGGGAACCACAACACACGCCGGTGCAGCATGATGGCGAAATAGGACAGCAGCGTGTAGGCCAGCGCATTTTCGCCGAGCAGGGTGGAATCATGCACGTCCATCAGCAGGCCGAGGCAGAACGCCGTACCGATGCCGACGCGGCGCGGCTGGTGTATGCCCCAGAACACCAGCACCAGCGCGACGAAGTCGGGCACGCCGATGAAGTTACCCCACGGGAGCAGATTCAGTAAAAACGCGCAGAACAGGCTGAAGGCGATGAACATGGGGCTCACCGGCAGCAGGATGTAGTAAGGACGGTTCATCGCGCTATCTCCTTGGCTTTGGCGCGCTCAGGCCCTTCGGCCGGCTTGGCGGCAGGTGCCGCGGCCGCGGCCGGGCGGGCGCCCGGCGGCG
>NZ_WNKW01000029.1 GCF_009720775.1 Pseudoduganella danionis | reverse complement strand
GGCACTGTTGCAAATAGTCGGTGGTGATAAACTTATCATCCCCTTTTGCTGATGGAGCTGCACATGAACCCATTCAAAGGCCGGCATTTTCAGCGTGACATCATTCTGTGGGCCGTACGCTGGTACTGCAAATACGGCATCAGTTACCGTGAGCTGCAGGAGATGCTGGCTGAACGCGGAGTGAATGTCGATCACTCCACGATTTACCGCTGGGTTCAGCGTTATGCGCCTGAAATGGAAAAACGGCTGCGCTGGTACTGGCGTAACCCTTCCGATCTTTGCCCGTGGCACATGGATGAAACCTACGTGAAGGTCAATGGCCGCTGGGCGTATCTGTACCGGGCCGTCGACAGCCGGGGCCGCACTGTCGATTTTTATCTCTCCTCCCGTCGTAACAGCAAAGCTGCATACCGGTTTCTGGGTAAAATCCTCAACAACGTGAAGAAGTGGCAGATCCCGCGATTCATCAACACGGATAAAGCGCCCGCCTATGGTCGCGCGCTTGCTCTGCTCAAACGCGAAGGCCGGTGCCCGTCTGACGTTGAACACCGACAGATTAAGTACCGGAACAACGTGATTGAATGCGATCATGGCAAACTGAAACGGATAATCGGCGCCACGCTGGGATTTAAATCCATGAAGACGGCTTACGCCACCATCAAAGGTATTGAGGTGATGCGTGCACTACGCAAAGGCCAGGCCTCAGCATTTTATTATGGTGATCCCCTGGGCGAAATGCGCCTGGTAAGCAGAGTTTTTGAAATGTAAGGCCTTTGAATAAGACAAAAGGCTGCCTCATCGCTAACTTTGCAACAGTGCC
>NZ_WNKW01000028.1 GCF_009720775.1 Pseudoduganella danionis | reverse complement strand
AATCTGCGGATCAAAGCTTGTTTGCTAGCTCCCCGCAGCTTATCGCAAGCTACTACGTCCTTCATCGCCTGTAATCGCCAAGGCATCCGCCATGTGCACTTATTCACTTGTCCCTATAACGTTAGCTTCTGCGACTAACAGAAAGCGTTTATAGGAATAAGAAGTACTACGTTAATGCGTTTGTTGATACATACAATCATTACCCATCGTCCTACGTTTTACCGTAAAACGATCAATAAAAATTTACTTACTTCTTCCAGATTGTTAAAGAACATACAGCACTTGATCTCTAAAAGATCAAACCTAAACATGCGCGCTTTGCGTCGCTTACGTTTGAACTTTTGGTGGAGGATGACGGGATCGAACCGACGACCCCCTGCTTGCAAAGCAGGTGCTCTCCCAGCTGAGCTAATCCCCCTTTATGTCAGGTGTCAGACTTTAGTCTGATACCTCACTATAGGACTGGTAGGGCTGGTTGGACTCGAACCAACGACCCCCGCGTTATCAACACGGTGCTCTAACCAGCTGAGCTACAGCCCCAAATGCTGTTCTTTATTATTTACAGTCGATAAGTGTGAACGCTTGATGGCGATCCGAAGATCAGTGCCACTCTAGAAAGGAGGTGATCCAGCCGCACCTTCCGATACGGCTACCTTGTTACGACTTCACCCCAGTCACGAATCCTACCGTGGTAAGCGCCCTCCTTACGGTTAAGCTACCTACTTCTGGTAAAACCCGCTCCCATGGTGTGACGGGCGGTGTGTACAAGACCCGGGAACGTATTCACCGCGACATGCTGATCCGCGATTACTAGCGATTCCAACTTCATGCAGT
>NZ_WNKW01000027.1 GCF_009720775.1 Pseudoduganella danionis | reverse complement strand
AATCACGGCCACGGACACCTCCACCAGGCAGCAGCACACCGAGCAGCGGAATCACGGCCACGGACACCTTCACCAGGCAGCAGCACACCGAGCAGCGACACCACGGCCACGGCCAGCTCCACCAGGCGACAGCACACCGAGCAGCGACACCACGGCCACGGCCAGCTCCACCAGGCAGCAGCACACGGCGCAAGCACACCGAGCAGCGGCATCACAGCCCCGGCCAGCTCCGCCGGTCAGCAGCGCGCCGAGCAGCGGCACAACGGCCACGGACACCTCCACCAGGCAGCAACGCATCGAGCAGCGGCACAACGGCCATGGCCAGCTCCACCAGGTAGCAGCTCAACGAGCAGTGGCAGCACGGCCGCCAGCTGGGCCGGCGCAAGCGCATTGAGCAGCGACACCACGGCCTGGCCTTCGCCACCAGGCGACAGCACACCGAGCAACGGCACAACGGCCGCCAGCTGGGCCGGCGCAAGCGCACCGAGCGGCGGAACAACGTACCCGGCCATAACCACCAGACAGCAGCGGGTCGAACAGCTACATCACGGCCCCTTCCACCACCAGGCGACAGCATCCCGAGCAACGGCACAACGGCTGTCAGCTGGGCCGGCGCAAGCGCATTGAACAGCGACACCACGGCCTGGCCTTCGCTACCAGGCGACAGCGCGCCGAGCAGCGGCACAACGGCCACGGCCAGCTCCGCCAGGCGGCAGCACACCGAGCAACGACACCACGGCCACGGCCAGCTCCGCCAGGCGGCAGCACACCGAGCAACGACACCACGGCCACGGCCAGCTCCACCAGGCGACAGCACACCGAGCAGCGACACCACGGCCACGGACACCTCCACCAGGCAGCAGCCCATCGAGCAGCGGCACAACGGCCACGGACACCTCCACCAGGCAGCAGCCCATCGAGCAGCGGCACAACGGCCACGGACACCTCCACCAGGCAGCA
>NZ_WNKW01000026.1 GCF_009720775.1 Pseudoduganella danionis | reverse complement strand
TGCTGCCTGGTGGAGGTGTCCGTGGCCGTTGTGCCGCTGCTCGATGGGCTGCTGCCTGGTGGAGGTGTCCGTGGCCGTGCTGCCGCTGCTCGATGGGCTGCTGCCTGGTGGAGGTGTCCGTGGCCGTGCTGCCGCTGCTCGATGGGCTGCTGCCTGGTGGAGCTGGCCGGGGCCATTATGCCGTTGCTCGATGCGTAGCTACCTGGCGGAGCTGGCCAGGGCCGTGATGCCGCTGCGTTGTACCGCCGCTCGGTACGCTGTGGCCTGGTGGCGAAGGCCAGGCCGTGGTGTCGCTGCTCGGTGTTCTGCCGCCTGGTGGAGCGGGCCGGGCTGTGATGCCGCTGCTCGGTATGCTGCTGCCTAGTGGTTATAGCCGGGGGCGCTTTCGCCTGGTGGAGGTGTCCGTGGCCGTGCTGCCGCTGCTCGGCGCGCTGCTGCCCGGCGGAGCTGGCCAGGGCCGTGATGCCGCTGCGTTGTTCCGCCGCTCGGTACGCTGTGTCTGGTGGCGAAGGCCAGGCCGTGGTGTCGCTGCTCGATGCGCTTGCGCCGCCCCAGCTGGCGGCCGTTGTGCCGTTGCTCGGTGTGCTGTCGCTTGGTGGCGGCCTGGGCCGTGATGCTGCTCGGTGTGCTGCCGCCTGGTGGAGGTGTCCGTGGCCGTGCTGCCACTGCTCGATGGGCTGCTACCTGGTGGAGCTGGGCGGGGCTGTGATGCCGCTGCTCGGCGCGCTGTCGCGTGGTGGAGCTGGCCGGAGCCGTTGTTCCGCTGCTCGGTACGCTGTGGCCTGGTGGCGAAGGCCAGCCCGTGGTGTCGCTGCTCGATGCGCTTGCGCCGGCCCAGCTGGCGGCCGTTGTGCCGTTGCTCAGTGTGCTGCCGCTTGGCGGCGGCCTGGGCCGTGATGCTGCTCGGTGTGCTGCCGCCTGGTGGAGGTGTCCGTGGCCGTTGTGCCGCTGCTCGATGCGTTGCTGCCTGGTGGAGGTGTCCGTGGCCGTTGTGCCGCTGCTCGATGCGTTGCTGCCTGGTGGAGGTGTCCGTGGCCGTTGTGCCGCTGCTCGATGCGTTGCTGCCTGGTGGAGGTGTCCGTGGCCGTTGTGCCGCTGCTCGATGGGCTGCTGCCTGGTGGAGGTGTCCGTGGCCGTGCTGCCGCTGCTCGATGGGCTGCTGCCTGGTGGAGGTGTCCGTGGCCGT
>NZ_WNKW01000025.1 GCF_009720775.1 Pseudoduganella danionis | reverse complement strand
TAAGGCCAGCCTGTAGCTCATCGATGCTGCCAAACTGGTTCAAATAGAAGAACTCCGATTTTAGAACAGCGAAAAAACTCTCCATCGGGGCGTTGTCCAAGCAGTTCCCTTTGCGCGACATGCTTTGCGTCAGACCTCTTTCTTGCAGCGTCCGCTGATAAGCAGGCATCCGGTATTGCCAGCCTTGATCAGAGTGAACCATAGGTTTTTCGCTGGCCTTCAACTTGCTCAAAGCCTTCTGAAGCATGCCACTGACGAGCTTAAATGCTGGCCGCTTGGCAGTTTCAAACGCGATGATCTCTCCGTTGTAAAGATCCATGACGGGGGACAGATAAAGCTTCTCGCCCGCGACGTTAAACTCCGTCACGTCGGTTACCCATTTTTGATTTGCCGTCTTCGCCGTGAATTGTCGCTGCAATACGTTATCTGCCGCTTGGCCAACGTCGCCCCTGTAGGAGCGATATTTCTTTGGGCGCACCAAGGACTTCAGACCCAACTGAAACATCTGCCGTTGCACGGTCTTATGGTTGACTTGTTGCCCCAGTTTCCGAATCTCACTAGTGATGCGTCGATACCCATAGCGCCCCTTATGTCGGGCGAAGATGGTTTGAATTTTCTGTTTTAATGCCTGGTGCTTGTCTGTGGCTAAAGCCACCTTCTGCTGATAGTAAAAGGTGCTACGGGCCAAACCAGCCAGTTGAAGTAAATCAGCCAGTGGGAATTGTTGCCTTAGTTCGTCGACTACTTGCGCTTTTTGCGCGGGCTTGTACGTACAGGCCGCTGTTGCTGAACTAAGGCTCGTAACTTTTTTAGATACGCCACTTCCATGCGCAAATGGTTCACCTCCGCGAGCAACTCCTCGCGGGTACGGGTTTCGTCATCGGTGGACCGCTGTGTGTCTGGCGGCAGAGATTCAGGCATTTTCTTGGGACGGCCACGTGCTCGTGGCTTCAGAGCTTCTATACCCCCGCTATGATAACAGCGCTCCCAAGATCGCAGGCTTGCCATGCTACGGATATTGAATGCTGCAATGGTCTGGGTGTACGACCATTCTTCGTCCCACATGCGCTGCAAGATCGCCAGCTTCTCCTCAACACCATAACCGGTAAATTTCTTAACTAGTCCGCTTTCTCCATGAGCCTGATACAAATGGATCCAGCGTTTAACCATGGCACCGTCTATGCCATACAGTCGCCCTAAGGATTTAAAGCCGATCCCTTCGGCCTGGTATCGCTGGACAACCTCCAACTTGAACTGCATTGTGTACTTCGCCAATGAAAAA
>NZ_WNKW01000024.1 GCF_009720775.1 Pseudoduganella danionis | reverse complement strand
AACAGGACCGTGAAACAACTCTGCGCCGATGATAGTGCTGCAACCAGTGTGAAAGTAGGTTATCGTCAAGCTAGTTATTAAGAAAAACCCCCTTCAGCCTTTTGGCCGTTGGGGGTTTTTTGCTTTGTGCGCTCCGATATGCAGAGCGAGAAGCATGGCTTTAGAACTGGAAGCGCAGGCCCGCCGACAGCAAGTTCACCTCTGTTTTAGTTAGTCGAGTAGCCTCCAGGTTGACTGACCATTGGCGGCTGATTGCATAGCTGGCGCCTATACCTATGCTTGGATCAGTCTCGTGGGTGGTTGGCAAAGAAGTTCGGGTTGATGGCATTTTGGTGCGACCTATGCCGAGGCGTCCGTATAGGCTGAACTGATCGCTGAGCGGAATAGAGCCCAATACCGCAACACCAATATGACTGTCGGGATAATTTCCTGGCGCGGCCAGTAATCCTTTGAATGGATCGAAGCTTAGTGTGCTGGCAAAAACTTCCGCGCCGAGGTTGGGTGTCATCTGATACCCAATGGCAAACCCGCCCGTGGCGTCATGACCACTCTCAACATATTTGGATGAAATACTTGCCCGGCCAAGATTGACTCCCGCATAGACGCCAGGTTCGAACGGGTCGCTGGCAAATGCTGGAAGTGCGACCGCGAGGCCGAGTAAGGCGGCGAAGGAAGATCTAATTGCTAATGTCTGCATAGGATTCCTTGATGAAATATCCGGCCAGGCGGTTGCAGCCGGCCGGCAGGATGATAGTTTTACCCTTTTGCGACAAGCAACCGTAACGAACTTGTCGCACGATAAATAATAGTATCTAGTTATTTTTTATACAAGCTTAATGATTTGACCGCAAAAACAAGTTTGGCGCGTGCGTAAGTAAAATCAAATTGGATAGATGGGGGACTTGACGAGATATGTGAGATGCCCCATAATCTCACTTCTCTGCTGCTGACAAACAAAACGATTTGTCGAAACGCAGCAAGCAGTACCAAAGAAAAGTTCTTTAAAAATTCACAGTCGATAAGTGTGGACGTTTGATGAAAGTGCACACGAAGCCAGTCTTCGTGATACTTAAAAAATATCAAATGTTCACAAGAAGTAATGAAATAGGACGCTTCGTAAAAGAAGCGAACTGTCAGTATTTTGAGTGAGCGACCCGTTAGAAATAACGGTGCGAGAAATCGCAAACAAACAGAGATTAAACTGAAGAGTTTGATCCTGGCTCAGATTGAACGCTGGCGGCATGCCTTACACATGCAAGTCGAACGGCAGCACGGAGCTTGCTCTGGT
>NZ_WNKW01000023.1 GCF_009720775.1 Pseudoduganella danionis | reverse complement strand
AAACAGAGATTAAACTGAAGAGTTTGATCCTGGCTCAGATTGAACGCTGGCGGCATGCCTTACACATGCAAGTCGAACGGCAGCACGGAGCTTGCTCTGGTGGCGAGTGGCGAACGGGTGAGTAATATATCGGAACGTACCCAAGAGTGGGGGATAACGTAGCGAAAGTTACGCTAATACCGCATACGATCTAAGGATGAAAGCAGGGGACCGCAAGGCCTTGTGCTCCTGGAGCGGCCGATATCTGATTAGCTAGTTGGTGAGGTAAAGGCTCACCAAGGCATCGATCAGTAGCTGGTCTGAGAGGACGACCAGCCACACTGGAACTGAGACACGGTCCAGACTCCTACGGGAGGCAGCAGTGGGGAATTTTGGACAATGGGGGCAACCCTGATCCAGCAATGCCGCGTGAGTGAAGAAGGCCTTCGGGTTGTAAAGCTCTTTTGTCAGGGAAGAAACGGTTTTGGCTAATATCCAGAGCTAATGACGGTACCTGAAGAATAAGCACCGGCTAACTACGTGCCAGCAGCCGCGGTAATACGTAGGGTGCAAGCGTTAATCGGAATTACTGGGCGTAAAGCGTGCGCAGGCGGTTTTGTAAGACTGTCGTGAAATCCCCGGGCTCAACCTGGGAATGGCGATGGTGACTGCAAGGCTAGAGTTTGGCAGAGGGGGGTAGAATTCCACGTGTAGCAGTGAAATGCGTAGATATGTGGAGGAACACCGATGGCGAAGGCAGCCCCCTGGGTCAAAACTGACGCTCATGCACGAAAGCGTGGGGAGCAAACAGGATTAGATACCCTGGTAGTCCACGCCCTAAACGATGTCTACTAGTTGTCGGGTCTTAATTGACTTGGTAACGCAGCTAACGCGTGAAGTAGACCGCCTGGGGAGTACGGTCGCAAGATTAAAACTCAAAGGAATTGACGGGGACCCGCACAAGCGGTGGATGATGTGGATTAATTCGATGCAACGCGAAAAACCTTACCTACCCTTGACATGGCAGGAATCCCGGAGAGATTTGGGAGTGCTCGAAAGAGAACCTGCACACAGGTGCTGCATGGCTGTCGTCAGCTCGTGTCGTGAGATGTTGGGTTAAGTCCCGCAACGAGCGCAACCCTTGTCATTAGTTGCTACGCAAGAGCACTCTAATGAGACTGCCGGTGACAAACCGGAGGAAGGTGGGGATGACGTCAAGTCCTCATGGCCCTTATGGGTAGGGCTTCACACGTCATACAATGGTACATACAGAGGGCCGCCAACCCGCGAGGGGGAGCTAATCCCAGAAAGTGTATCGTAGTCCGGATTGTAGTCTGCAACTCGACTGCATGAAGTTGGAATCGCTAGTAATCGCGGATCAGCATGTCGCGGTGAATACGTTCCCGGGTCTTGTACACACCGCCCGTCACACCATGGGAGCGGGTTTTACCAGAAGTAGGTAGCTTAACCG
>NZ_WNKW01000022.1 GCF_009720775.1 Pseudoduganella danionis | reverse complement strand
GTGCTCAGCGTGTTGATCTGGTTGGTGCTCATGCCGGCCACCTGGGCCGTCGTCAGCGCCGCGATGGCCGCCGTGCGGATTTCTGCCAGATCGGCCGTTTCCAGTGCTGCGATGCTGGCCGGGGTCAGCGCCAGCACCTGGGCCGTGCCCAAGGCAGCGGCCTGGGCCGTATTCAGCGCAGCAATCTGGTCGCTGTTCAAGGCCTTCATCTGGGCTGCGCTCAGCGCCGCCACCGTGGCCGTGGCCATTACCGCCAGATCAGCCGTGGCTAGTGCGCCCATCGCATTCGTACCCAGACCGGCAACCTGCGTGGCCGAAATCTGGCTGGCCTGCGCCGTGGTCAGCGCAGCGATCTGCTTGGTGCCGAGCGCGCCAAACTGGCTCGAGCTCAGCGCAGCCGTCTGGCCTGTGCTGAGGCCAGCAATCTGGGCCGTGCTCAGGCCCGCGATCTGGGCCGTGCGCAGCAGCGCCATCTGGGCCGTGCTCAGGCCATCCAGATCCGCCACTTCGATGGCGCCGATGGCCGCCACCGTCAGGGCATTCACCTGGGCCGTGCTCAGATTCAGAATCTGATCCGAGCTCAGCGCCACCATCTGGTCCGTATTGAGTGCCCCCACGGCCGCCACGCTCAGCGCGGCAATCGCTGCGCTCGACAGCGAAGCTACCTGGGCCGTCGTCAGTGCGGCCACCTGGGCACTGCCCAGAGCGGCCAGGCTGGCCGTCTTGATGGCAGCCAGATCCACCGTTTCCAGTGCGCCCAGTGCGGCCGCATTCAGCGCAGCGATATGGGCCGTTCCCAGTGCTGCAGCCTGGGCCGTACCCAGCGCCACGACCTGCGCGCTGGTCAGCGCCTTGGCCTGAGCGGCGCTCAGGGCCGCCACCGTGGCCGTGGCCAGAGCCGCCACATCCGCCGTTTCCAGTGCGGCCATGGCATTGCTGCCCAGACCCACTACCTGAGTGGCGCTCAGTACGCTGGCCTGGGCCGTAGTCAATGCCACGATCTGCGCCGTATTCAGCGCTGCCACCTGATTCGAACCGAAGGCGGCGACCTGGCCCGTGCTCAGGGCCGCGACCTGGGCCGTGCCCAGGGCTGCCACTTGTGCACTGCGCAGCACGGCCACATTGGCCGTGGTGATGCCGGCCAGATCGGCCACATCGATCGCTGCAATGGCTGCCGTGCCCAGCGCGCTGGTTTGCGCCGTCGTCATGGCAGCGAACTGGTCGGACGTCAGCGCCACGATCTGCGCGCTATTAAAGGCGGCTACCGCGCCAGCGCTGAGCGCCGTCACCGAAGCCGTACCCAGCGACGTTACCTGATCCGTCGTCAGTGCGGCTGCCTGTGCGCTGCTCAGCGCAGCGATCGTGGCCGTCTTGATGGCCGACAGGTCCACCGTTTCCAGACCGGACAAGGCGCTCGGCGTGAGCGCGGCCAGTTGTTGCGTGGTCATGGCTGCCGCTTGCGCGGTGCTCAAGGCGACCAGTTGGGCACTATTCAGGGCTTTGAGCTGGGCCGCCGTGAGCGCGCCAAACGCGTCCGAACGCAGCGCAGCGAAGTCGGCCGTCTCCATGGCGGCCAGTGCATTGCTGCTCAGCGCAACGATTTGCGCCGTGCTCAGCACGCC
>NZ_WNKW01000021.1 GCF_009720775.1 Pseudoduganella danionis | reverse complement strand
TTGATGACCATAGCAAGTTGGTCCCACCCCTTCCCATCCCGAACAGGACCGTGAAACAACTCTGCGCCGATGATAGTGCTGCAACCAGTGTGAAAGTAGGTTATCGTCAAGCTAGTTATTAAGAAAATCCCCCTTCAGTCGCAGACTGTTGGGGGTTTTTTGCTTTCAGTCTCTGTTTTTAGCTGTGAAAAATTGATCTATCACAGTCGGCGGGGCTGTCACAGTTGTTTCAGATTGGAGCAATCCGCCCTCCTGGCACAGGGGAAAACACTTGGCACGGGGTTTGCTCTATGACTGTTATTCTTAAAACAGTCAGGAGACATCACTATGAAAAGCACTATCCGCACCTTCGCCGCAGCCCTAATCGCCAGCTCGGCACTGTTCGCTCTAAATGCCTCTGCGCACGGCAACGTGGTGCCGCAATCTGTCGACACCACCGGCCTGCCACCTGTTGGTGACAAATGGGCCGAGCAGAATCCATACCGCGGCAACAAACTGGCACTGAAGATCGGCGCCTCGGCCTATAACCAGAACTGCGCGCGCTGCCATGGTCTGGAAGCTGTTACCGGCGGCATCGCTCCCGATCTGCGTCTGCTGGATCGCGATTGCCTCGATGTGAAGAACGACAGCAAGAAGAAGGCTTGCTTCAAAGAGATCGACAACTACTTCCTGACTTCCATCCGTAACGGCAAGGTGCGTAACGGCGCCGTCTACATGCCACCGTTCGAAGGTGTGTTCAATCAGGAAGCCATGTGGGCCATCAAGACCTATCTGGAAGCCCGTCGCGACGCTAGCAACTAATTGGAGCCTGCCATGCTGAACTCTACTTTGCGTAAGCTGGGACGAGTACTACTGGCAGCAGGAGTGTGCGGCAGCGTTGCGCTGCCAGCACATGCGGACTGGGACAAGATCCACCAGTCCGGCACGCTGAAAGTAGCGGTGTACGAACAGTTCGCGCCATTCTCTGATCGGAATGCCGGTATTGACGTAGATCTGGCTAATGCACTGTCGGCCAAGCTGGGCTTGAAGCTCAAGCTGCTGCCATTCCCTGCAGGCGAAAATCTGAGCGATGACCTGCGTAACATGGTGTGGAAAGGCCACTACCTTGGCTATGGCCCTGCCGATGTGTTGCTGCATGTGCCAGTGGAACCGCAACTGATAAACGAGAACGGCAAGGTGAGTATCTTCGCGCCGTATCATGTGGAGACGGTAAGGCTGGTGCGCAGTGCGCGCACGATGCCGGAATTCGATGGCGTCGACTCGCTGGCTGGTAAGACCATCGGCGTGGAAAAGGTATCGATAGCCGGTATGGTGTTGCTGGGCGAAGGCAATGGCCGCTTCCGCGACAATGTGCGCATCTTTGAGACGGCTGGTGAAGCACTGGCAGCGCTGAAGGCAGGTGAGCTTGATGCTGTGCTGGCAAATCGCTCGGAGATCGAAGCGACCTTCCGCGACGATCCGGCATTCCCTCTGAACGAGGTAGCGTTCCAGCGTTTGCCACGTGCTGGCTGGGCAGTGGGGATGGCCGTGCGCAAAGATGATCAGGATGTAGCACGTATGCTGCAGCAGGCAGTGAATGAACTGCGTGCCAGTGGTGAACTGCAGGCGATCTTTGCACGCCACGGTGTGCACGAACAGATGCCCTGAATTGCAGTGGCATAGGGCCGGCGCTACACTGCAACGCTGCCCGAATGAACAACGCCACCGTTATTGAACTGAACCCCTAAAGTTGGACGCCAACTTTAGGGATTTTTCATTGGCGAAGTACACAATGCAGTTCAAGTTGGAGGTTGTCCAGCGATACCAGGCCGAAGGGATCGGCTTTAAATCCTTAGGGCGACTGTATGGCATAGACGGTGCCATGGTTAAACGCTGG
>NZ_WNKW01000020.1 GCF_009720775.1 Pseudoduganella danionis | reverse complement strand
CCTGCTAAGGTTATAGGGACAAGCCGTACGGGCAATTAGTATCAGTTAGCTTAATGCATTACTGCACTTCCACACCTGACCTATCAACGTCCTGGTCTCGAACGACCCTTCAAAGAGCTCAAGGCTCTGGGAAATCTCATCTTAAGGCAAGTTTCCCGCTTAGATGCTTTCAGCGGTTATCTCTTCCAGACTTAGCTACCCGGCAATGCCACTGGCGTGACAACCGGTACACCAGAGGTCTGTCCACTCCGGTCCTCTCGTACTAGGAGCAGCCCCCTTCAAATTTCCAACGCCCACGGCAGATAGGGACCAAACTGTCTCACGACGTTTTAAACCCAGCTCACGTACCACTTTAAATGGCGAACAGCCATACCCTTGGGACCGGCTACAGCCCCAGGATGTGATGAGCCGACATCGAGGTGCCAAACTCCCCCGTCGATATGAACTCTTGGGAGGAATCAGCCTGTTATCCCCAGAGTACCTTTTATCCGTTGAGCGATGGCCCTTCCATACAGAACCACCGGATCACTATGTCCTACTTTCGTACCTGCTCGACTTGTCAGTCTCGCAGTTAAGCACGCTTATGCCATTGCACTATTAGCACGATGTCCGACCGTACCTAGCGTACCTTCGAACTCCTCCGTTACACTTTAGGAGGAGACCGCCCCAGTCAAACTGCCTACCATGCACTGTCCCCGACCCGGATAACGGGCCAAGGTTAGAACCTCAAATGAACCAGGGTGGTATTTCAAGGATGGCTCCACGAGAACTGGCGTCCCCGCTTCAAAGCCTCCCACCTATCCTACACAGATTGATTCAAAGTCCAATGCAAAGCTACAGTAAAGGTTCATGGGGTCTTTCCGTCTAGCCGCGGGTAGATTGCATCATCACAAACACTTCAACTTCGCTGAGTCTCGGGAGGAGACAGTGTGGCCATCGTTACGCCATTCGTGCAGGTCGGAACTTACCCGACAAGGAATTTCGCTACCTTAGGACCGTTATAGTTACGGCCGCCGTTTACTGGGACTTCAATCAAGAGCTTGCACCCCATCATTTAATCTTCCAGCACCGGGCAGGCGTCACACCCTATACGTCCACTTTCGTGTTTGCAGAGTGCTGTGTTTTTATTAAACAGTCGCAGCCACCAGTTTATTGCAACCCGTTCGCCCTACTGAAGTAAATCAGCCAAGCTACAAGGGCGTACCTTTTCCCGAAGTTACGGTACCAATTTGCCGAGTTCCTTCTCCCGAGTTCTCTCAAGCGCCTTAGAATACTCATCTCGCCCACCTGTGTCGGTTTGCGGTACGGTCTCGTATGACTGAAGCTTAGAGGCTTTTCTTGGAACCACTTCCGATTGCTTCGTGAACAAGTTCACTCGTCCCAATCCCTTGAATTACGTGCCCGGATTTGCCTAAGCACCTTCTATGAATCAGAAACTGACTATTCCAACAGTCAGACAACCTTCCGCGATCCGTCCCCCCATCGCATCATACGACGGTGCAGGAATATTAACCTGCTTCCCATCAGCTACGCATCTCTGCCTCGCCTTAGGGGCCGACTCACCCTGCTCCGATGAACGTTGAACAGGAAACCTTGGGCTTACGGCGTGGGGGCTTTTCACCCCCATTATCGCTACTCATGTCAGCATTCGCACTTCTGATACCTCCAGCATCCTTTACAAGACACCTTCGCAGGCTTACAGAACGCTCTCCTACCATATCCTTACGGATATCCGCAGCTTCGGTGACTGGCTTAGCCCCGTTACATCTTCCGCGCAGGACGACTCGATCAGTGAGCTATTACGCTTTCTTTAAATGATGGCTGCTTCTAAGCCAACATCCTGACTGTTTTAGCCTTCCCACTTCGTTTTCCACTTAGCCAATCTTTGGGACCTTAGCTGGCGGTCTGGGTTGTTTCCCTCTTGACGCCGGACGTTAGCACCCGACGTCTGTCTCCCAAGCTCGCACTCATCGGTATTCGGAGTTTGCAATGGTTTGGTAAGTCGCGATGACCCCCTAGCCATAACAGTGCTCTACCCCCGATGGTGATACTTGAGGCACTACCTAAATAGTTTTCGGAGAGAACCAGCTATTTCCAAGTTTGTTTAGCCTTTCACCCCTACCCACAGCTCATCCCCTAATTTTTCAACATTAGTGGGTTCGGACCTCCAGTGCGTGTTACCGCACCTTCATCCTGGCCATGAGTAGATCACTTGGTTTCGGGTCTACACCCAGCGACTATCGCCCTGTTCGGACTCGATTTCTCTACGGCTTCCCTATTTGGTTAACCTTGCCACTGAATGTAAGTCGCTGACCCATTATACAAAAGGTACGCAGTCACAGAACAAGTCTGCTCCTACTGTTTGTATGCACACGGTTTCAGGATCTATTTCACTCCCCTCCCGGGGTTCTTTTCGCCTTTCCCTCACGGTACTGGTTCACTATCGGTCGATTACGAGTATTTAGCCTTGGAGGATGGTCCCCCCATATTCAGACAGGATTTCTCGTGTCCCGCCCTACTTGTCGTACGCTTAGTACCACCGCTTTGATTTCGTGTACGGGACTATCACCCGCTATGGTTCCTATTTCCAGAGGATTCCACTATCAAAACGACTATCACGTACAGGCTCTTCCCATTTCGCTCGCCACTACTTTGGGAATCTCGGTTGATTTCTTTTCCTGCAGCTACTTAGATGTTTCAGTTCGCCGCGTTCGCCTCACACACCTATGTATTCAGTGAGTGATACCCTAAAAGGGTGGGTTTCCCCATTCGGAAATCTGCGGATCAAAGCTTGTTTGCTAGCTCCCCGCAGCTTATCGCAAGCTACTACGTCCTTCATCGCCTGTAATCGCCAAGGCATCCGCCATGTGCACTTATTCACTTGTCCCTATAACGTTAGCT
>NZ_WNKW01000001.1 GCF_009720775.1 Pseudoduganella danionis | reverse complement strand
GTACATTCACTATTACAATCACGACCGCATCAAACTCAAATTAAAAGGGCTGAGTCCTGTGCAATATAGGACTCAGCCCTTGGCTGCCTAGCAAACTAAACCGTCCAACTATTTGGGGTCAGTTCAATGCATGGCTTTTTCATTTGGTCACCGATCTTGCGACCGGTGCCAGCGTACCGCCTGTTGAAGGCCCTTACTCGGCAGCCTGCTCGGCCGTTTCGCCCGGCCAGTCGCGGATATAGGCTTTCAGCATGCGGTTTTCGAAGCTCTGCGCTTCCAGCACGGCACGCGCCACGTCGTAGAACGAGATCACGCCGAGGATGGTCTTAGCGTTCATCACGGGCAGGTAGCGCGCGTGTTTTTCCAGCATGATACGGCGCACTTCATTGACTTCCGTATCGGGCGTAACGGTGATCGGGTGGTCATCCATGTGCTTGCGCACGGTGCCGCCACCGACGCTGCCGCCATTATCGTGCAGGGCACGCAGCACCTCGCGGAAGGTCAGCATGCCGGCCAGATCACCGAACTCCATGACCACCAGCGAACCGATGTCTTTTTCCGCCATGATGCTGGCTGCTTCGGACAGTTGCTGGTCAGGGTTGATGGTGTAGAGAATACTGCCTTTAACCTGAAGAATTTCCGAGACTTTCATGGGGGCCGTCCTATCGACTGTGGGCTAAGTTAAGCGTTATGGTTATGCGCGCCGTAATGGGAATGTAGCCTATGCCCAGCAAAAAATCCAGCGCTCTGGATAATCAATTCCCAACATTGTTGCAGTGCTGTCGCCATAGCGGAATTCGGGGTAGCATGCGGTCCATACTAACAACTCACACGAGACACCATGAGCGGCCCTCACTACCCCGGCTTTGACACGCTGGCACTGCATGCCGGCGCAGCCCCCGACCCCACCACCGGCGCGCGCGCCACCCCGCTGTACTTCAGTTCCTCATTCGCCTTCAAGGACGCCGAGCATGCTGCCGCGCTGTTCAATATGGAACGGGCCGGCCACGTGTACAGCCGCATTTCCAACCCCACCAATGCGGTGCTGGAAGAGCGCATCGCCGCGCTGGAAGGCGGCGTGGCCGGCATCGCCACAGCCAGTGGTCAGGCCGCCATGCATCTGGGGCTGGCTACCATCGCCGGCGCAGGTTCGCACATCGTCGCTTCGCGCGCCCTGTACGGCGGCTCGCACAACCTGCTGGCCTATACGCTGAAACGCTTCGGCATCGAGACGACCTTCGTCGATCCGCGCGACCTCGACGCCTGGCGCGCCGCCATCCGCCCCAACACCCGCGTGCTGTTCGGCGAAACGCTGGGCAATCCCGGACTTGATGTACTCAACCTTCCTGCCATCGCAGAGCTGGCCCATGAGCACCACCTGCCGCTGATGGTGGACGCCACCTTCACTACGCCGTATCTGCTCAAACCGTTCGATCATGGCGCCGATCTGGTGTTCCATTCTGCTACCAAATTCCTCTGCGGCCACGGCACGGCCATAGGCGGCCTGCTGGTCGATGGCGGCAGTTTCGACTGGCAGGCGGCCCATCAGGCCAGCGGCCGTTTCCCCGAACTGTGCGAACCGTACGAAGGTTTCCACGGCATGGTGTTTGCCGAGGAATCCACGGTGGCGGCGTTTGCGCTGCGCGCGCGGCGCGAAGGCTTGCGCGACTTCGGCGCGGCGATGAGCCCGCACAATGCTTTCGCCATCCTGCAGGGCATAGAAACACTGGGCCCGCGCATGGATCGCCATGTGGCGAATACGCGCAAGGTGGCCGACTTCCTGCTGGCACACGACGCGGTAGAGCAAGTGGTGTATCCCGAGCTGCCCGATCATCCCGACCACGCGCTGGCGCAGCGCCTGCTGCCCAAGGGCTGCGGTGCCGTGCTGACCTTTGATCTCAAGGGCGGTCGTGCCGCAGGCAAGCGCTTCATCGATAGCTTGCAACTGTTCTCCCATCTGGCCAATGTAGGCGATGCCAAATCGCTGGCCATCCATCCCGCCTCGACCACACATTTCCGCGTACCGGCCGAGCAGCTGGCATTAGCCGGCATCAGCGAAGGCACCATGCGCCTGTCCGTCGGGCTGGAAGACGCCGACGATTTGCTGGAAGATCTGGGCCGCGCCCTCAAACTGTCGCAGAAAGGAGGCTGAGATGCTGCTCGACGTACAAGGCCAGTCCGCCTACTGCTACACGGGCGGCAAGCCGCTCGATACCAGCCTGCCGGCCATCGTATTCATACACGGTGCCCAGAACGACCACAGCGTCTGGGCGCTGCAAAGCCGCTATTTTGCCCACCATGGCTATGCCGTGCTGGCAGTCGATCTGCCCGGCCATGGCCGCAGCCGCGGGCCAGCGCTGGCTTCCGTGCCCGCCATGGCACAATGGCTGCTGGCCGTGCTCGATGCAGCAGGCATACAGCAGGCCGCCCTGTGCGGCCACAGCATGGGATCGCTGATCGCGCTGGAAGCCAGCCATCAGGCGCCCACCCGGGTCAGCCGTCTGGCGCTGCTGGGCAGCACCTATCCGATGAAGGTCTCGCCAGCGCTACTGGACACAGCACGCAAGGATGAAGCCAGCGCCATCGACATGGTCAACATCTATTCGCACGCGAGCCTGACGGGGCGTTCAGCCAGCCCCGGCGTCAACACCACAGGCGTGGCGCAGCGCTTGATGCAGCGCATGTCCGCCATCAATCCGCAGCAGCTGTTCTTTACCGACTTCACCGCCTGTAACGAATACGCCAACGGCGAAGCGGCAGCGCAGGCCGTGCAATGCCCTACCCTGCTGCTGTGCGGCGCGCGCGACATGATGACGCCGCCCAAGTCCGCCCGCCTGCTGGCCGCCAGCATGGCCCATGCGAAGATGGTGACGGTGAACAGCGGCCACTCGATGATGAGCGAGCAGCCCGACGCCGTGCTCGATCATCTGTTGACGTTCATGCAGAGCTGAACAGGGCCTCGGCGCGCGTCAGCGGGGATCAATTGGGCCGAAGTGCTCGCCCAGCGTCTTGCCCAGCCCTGCCTCCACGGCCGTTTCCACCACACGCGCCAGCGCGGCGGCATCGCGCGCGGCCTGGATGTCGCGCTCGTCGTCGCTATCGCTGACCACGCCGGCATTGATGGACATGCCGGCGAATACGAACAGGCGGTAGACCTCGGCCAGCGTGAGCTTGTTGACATTGGCCAGCAGCACCCAGTGGTCGCCGCCATCCGTCACCCGCTTGCCCCACTGTACACGGGCCGGCGCGTCGACCTTGACGCGACCCACCCAGCCTTCACCCACCATTTTCTCCAGCAGGTTGTCGACTTCATCGAAGCCCAGGCGGGTGCGGGCGCGGATCGCACCAGCACTCACCAGCGCCGTATCGCCGCACACGGACGCGACGAACAGCACGCGCAGGATGGCCATGGCATCGACAAACTCGCCGCCCGGCTGGGCTTCGTGCCACCAGCGCTCGTATTTCACCACAGGCAGCGCAGCCACCAGCAGCGCACCGAACAGGGTAATCATCCACGACACATACACCCACAGCAGGAACAGCGGCATGGCCGCCAGCGCGCCGTAGATCTTGGAGTAGGCCGGGAACTGGGTAATGAAGATGGCAAAGCCGCGCTTGGCCACCTCGAAAGCCACACCTGCCACCAGTCCGCCCCAGGCGGCATCCTGCCAGTCCACGTCGCGATTCGGCACTGCCATGTACAGCAGCGTGAAGGTGATGGTGGTCAGCGCCAGCGACAGCAAGGCATAAATCAGCGCCCCGATCACAGGGATGTCGCCGATCAGGTCACTGGTGGCCATGAACACATGCGAGGACAGCGTCAGCGACACGCCGATCAGCAAAGGCCCCAGCGTAATCAGCGCCCAGTACACCAGTATGCGCTTGGCCCAGCGCCGCTCGGCACGCACGCGCCAGATGCGGTTGAACACGCGCTCGATCTGGCCCATCATGGCCACCGAAGTCAGGATCAGCGCCACCGCACCCACGGCCGACAGGCGCGTGGCCTTGGAGGCGAACATGGTCAGGTAGTTGAGGATGGTGCTCGATATCGTCTTCGGCATCACGCTCTGGACGAAATACGCTTCCAGCGAGGCACGGAAGGTATTGAACATCGGGAAGGTAGTGAAGATCGCCAGCGCGATGGTCAGCAGCGGCACCAGCGCAAACACGGTGGTGAAAGTCAGGCTGCCGGCCACCTGCGGCACGCTTTCTTCGCGCAGGCGGCGGCGCGCAAACATCACCAGATCGCGCACCTCGGCCCACGACAGCGAGCGCACCGTCGCTATGCCGGATTGGCAACTACGCGACAAATACTGGAAAACCGGACGTATTATTTTTTCAGACATGTATAAAAACCAAAATCCACGGGGAACACGCGTTCCTATCCGCCAAAGCGCCCTATAATACCGCCGATGAACCAAGCTAATCTGATTATTCTCGTATTGTTTTACTCACGCCACGGTGCAACCCGCAAACTGGCCGAGCTGATCGCACAGGGAATCGAAAGTGTACCGGGCTGCGACGCGCGCCTGCGCACGGTTCCTGCCGTTTCCACCGTGGCCGAAGCCACCGAGGCCGACGTACCGGCCGAAGGCGCGCCGTATGTAGAACAGGAAGACCTGCAGGAATGCGCCGGCATCGCCGTCGGCTCGCCTACCCGCTTCGGCAATATGGCTGCTGCCATGAAGTATTTCTGGGACGGCACGGCCACCCAGTGGCTGTCCGGCGCGCTGGCCGGCAAACCGGCTTGCGTGTTCACTTCCACGGGCAGCCTGCACGGCGGGCAGGAGTCCACCCTGCTGTCAATGATGATCCCGCTGTTCCATCATGGCCTGATGGTACTGGGCCTGCCCTATACCAATCCGGAACTGATGACCACTGCCAGCGGCGGCACGCCTTATGGCGCCAGCCACTGGGCCGGTCTCGATGGCAAGAAGTCCTTTACCGACGACGAAAAGAAACTGGCGATAGCACTGGGGCGGCGGCTGGCCGAAACCGCCGTCAAGCTGCGCGCGCCGCAATAAGGAAGCCGATCATGGAAAGCCGACTGCAGAAATTCTTCCATCTGGGTGCCATCGGCAGCCTGATCACGCTGATCATCTGGTGTCTGGCGTGGGAACTGGCGCTGGCGCCCCTCAAACCGGGCGGCTCGTGGCTGGCCCTGAAAGCAGCACCGCTGCTGCTGCCGCTGGTGGGCGTGTGGAAGCGTGATGTGTACACGCTGCAGTGGACTTCGATGATGATCCTGCTGTACTTCACCGAGGGCGTGGTGCGCGGCTGGAGCGATCGCGGCCAGCTTTCCGCATGGCTGGGCTGGGGCGAAGCCATCATCGTGGTGGTCTATTTCGTCTGCGCCATCATGTATGTGCGCCCTTACAAAAAAGCGGCCAAAAAGATGGCCAAGGAACTGCTGGACAAGGTCAAGGAAAACACCGTTCCATGAGCGCTTTTCTACAGCAGTGCCGCCACCTGCTAGGTTCAGACCATGTGCTGGAGACGGCACAGGATATGGCACCCTATCTGAATGACTGGCGTGGCCGGCATACGGGCCGCGCACTGGCTGTACTGCGACCCGCCAGCGTGGAACAGGTCGCGGCACTGGTCCGGGCCTGCGCAGAACATGCGGTACCCATCGTGCCACAGGGGGGCAACACGGGGCTGGTGCTGGGCAGCGTGCCCGATAATTCCGGGCGGGCCGTAGTGCTGTCGCTGGGGCGGCTCAAGCGCATCCGCAAGATCGACGTCGCCAACCGCACCATGACTGTGGATGCGGGCTGCATACTCGCAGAGATACAGCAGGCCGCTGCGGCCGAAGGCTGTTTGTTTCCCCTTTCGCTAGCGTCGGAGGGCAGTTGCACCATAGGCGGCAACCTGTCCAGCAACGCGGGCGGCACAGCCGTTCTACGCTATGGCAACACACGCGAATTGTGTCTAGGCTTGGAAGTGGTGACGCCACAGGGCGACATCTGGGATGGCCTGCGCGGTCTGCGCAAAGATAATACGGGCTACGATCTGCGCGATCTCTACATCGGCGCGGAAGGCACGCTGGGTATCATTACGGGCGCCGTACTCAAGCTGTATCCGCAGCCGCAGGCCAGCATCACGGCGCTGGCGGCCATGGAGTCGCCCGAGCAGGCACTCAAGCTGCTCAAGCTGATGCAGGACTATTGCGGCGCCAGCCTGACGGGCTTCGAGCTGATGTCGCGCATCTGCCTGGCGCTGGTCGCGCAGCAGTTCCCTGCCTTGCCGCAACCGTTCGCCGCTGGCCATGGCCATGGCCAGTATGTGCTGCTGGAACTGTCCAGCAACGAATCGGAACAGCATGCAGTGGCCCTGCTGGAACGGGCCATCGGCGCCGCACTCGATGGCACCATCATCAGCGATGCCGTGGTGGCTACTTCGGTGGCACAGTCGCAGTCGCTATGGCAGTTGCGCGAACACATACCACTGGCGCAAGCCAAGGCTGGCAAGAACATCAAGCACGATATTTCCCTGCCCGTTTCGCGCATCCCAGAATTTATCGCTACCACAGCGCCCCTGCTGGAGCAGGCTTTCCCCGCCTGCCAGCTGGTCTGCTTCGGCCATCTGGGCGATGGCAATCTGCACTTCAATGTGGCGCCGCCCGAAGGCGTAGGCCATGAAGCGTTTCTGGCCAATCAGGCTGCCGTCAACCGTCTGGTGCACGATAGCGTGCAAAGTTTCGGTGGCTCCATCTCGGCCGAACATGGCATAGGCGCACTCAAAAAAGACGATCTGGCCCACTACAAATCGCCGGTGGAACTGGCCCTGATGCGCTCCATCAAAGCAGCCCTGGACCCACAGGGCATTATGAATCCCGGAAAAATTCTGTGAACGGGATCATCATGTATCTGCCCCATCTAGTAGCTTTGCTAGGCTGCCTGTCGGCCTGTGCGGCCTACGCTCAAACGGAATCACCAGCCGTGCACCGCTGCGCACAGGATGGCAAAATCAGCTACACCGACCAGCCCTGCCCGCAAGGGGCGCAAACTACCACGCTGGCCGTTCCGCCAGCACCGCCTGCGGATCCGGCCAGCGCCGCAGATCTGGCACGGCAGGCAGCACTGGCCGAACAGCTACGCCAGCAGCGTGAAAAGCGCGCAGCACGGCAAGAGCGCGAAGACCAGCGCGCCAGCCATGCCGCCCGCCAGTACAGGGAAAAGTGCGCGCGCCTGCAAAGAGCCCAGCGCTGGGCAGCGGAGGATGCCAGCCATGCCCCGGTAGCGCAGCGCGAGGCGGCCCAGCTCAAGGCTAAGCGTGCCGCGCAGACGCTGGCACAGGAGTGTTCCCGTTAATGTCTGCGCACGCCACGCCACATACGACCAGAGCGGAGGCCGACAGCGGCATGCGCTGGCGCCTGTCGTTTGCCCTGCTGCTGGGCGAGTGGCGCGCCCACCCGCTGCGCGCACTGGTGGCCGTAGCGGCCATCGCGGTCGGCATCGCGCTCGGCTTCGCCATCCATCTGATGAATGCGGCGGCCTTTAACGAGTTCTCGTCCGCCATCAAAGGCCTGTCCGGCGTCGCCGACATACAGGTGCGGGCTACCGAACCCCTGTTCGACGAAGCCATTTATCCGCGCATCGCCCAGCACGAAGGTGTCGCGATCGCTTCACCGATACTGGAAATCGAAGCCTCCGTTCCCGGCCACCACAGCGCGCTGAAAATCATCGCCAACGATGCGCTGCGGGCCGGCTTTCTCACGCCCGACCTGATCGGCATAGCGGCCGATGGCGGCATGACAGAAGCGCTGGCCGACGATGCGATTTTTCTATCTCCGGCCGCCGAAATGTGGCTGAAGTCGACCGTGGGCCAGCCGCTGACGCTGCAACTCGGCGTAGACCAACTCTCCCTGCGGGTCGCGGGTAGTCTGCCGCAAGCACGGGCCGGCCAACGCATCGCCGTGATGGATATCGGTGCAGCGCAATGGCGCTTCAACCAGCTAGGCAAGCTGTCACGCATAGACCTGAAGCTACGCTCGGGTGTCGATAGCGCTGCATTCAAAGCACAACTGCAGCAGGAACTCGAACACAGCCAGCCGGGCCGCTTCCGCGTCAGCCAGCCTAACGACGCCGACCAGAATAGCCGCAACGAAGGCATGAGCCGCGCCTATCGGGTCAACCTGACGGTGCTGGCACTGGTGGCCCTGTTCACTGGCGCGTTTCTGGTGTTTTCCACCCAGGCGCTGGCCGTGATCCGTCGGCGCAGCCAGTTTGCGCTGCTGCGCGTACTGGGCATGGAGCGGCGCCATCTGATCGCGCAGATACTGCTGGAAGGGCTAAGCCTGGGGGTAATCGGCGCTGCCTGCGGCGTGGCCGGCGGCTACGGCCTGGCTGCCGCTGCGCTACATTTCATGGGCGGCGACCTGGGGGCCGGACTCTTCTCGGGCGTACAGCCTCAGATACACTTTGCCCCGCTGGCCGCCACCGTCTATTTTGCGCTCGGTGTCGCCGTTGCGATCCTGGGCTGTGCGGCCCCTGCTTTCGATGCGGCCCGCGCCAAGCCGGCCGTCGCCCTCAAGGCAGGAACGGAAGAAGCGGCACTGGCCCAACTATCGCGGCCTTGGCCAGCACTAGCCTGCATCGCGCTGGCGGCCGCCCTGTCACAGGCGCCGCCCGTGTTCGAGTTGCCACTGTTCGGCTACTTGTCGATTGCGCTGCTACTGATAGGCACCATCGCCCTGATGCCCCGATTGGCCGCGCTGACTTTCCGCTACGCCCATCAGCGCTGGGAACGCTCCATAGCCGGCCGCGCGAGCGCACCGGCCATTCTCACGCTAACGCTGGCAAGACTCGCCAACGCATCCAGTCAGGCCGGTATCGCACTGGGCGGCGTACTATCGAGCTTCAGTCTGATGGTCGCCATGGCCATCATGGTAGCCAGCTTCCGTGTATCGCTCGATGACTGGCTACGCCATGTACTGCCGGCAGACCTGTACATCAGCAGCACCAGCGCCGGCAATACGGCCGGATTGCGGCCCCCCGAACAGGCGGCCCTGGCGGCCTTGCCCGGCGTGGAAACAGTAGACTTCCTGCGCGTGACCGCCGTCTCGCTAGATCCGGCCCGCCCCGCCGTGGCGCTGATGGCGCGCCATGTGGATGCGGCGCAGCCGGAGCGCTCGCTGGCCATCATCGGCAGCACCGTCGTTCCGGCTGCGGATGCACCGCCGCCCGTGTGGATCTCCGAAGCCATGGTGGACTTGTACGGCATGCAGCTCGGCCAGCGCATCGAACTGCCGCTGAACGGCCAGCGCCACCCCTTCATTGTGGGCGGCATCTGGCGCGATTATGCCCACCCTACCGGCACGATCCAGATGCGTTTGTCCGACTACCGCAAGCTGACCGGCGATCAGGACGCCAGCAACGCCGCCATCTGGCTGCACGCTGGCACCAAAACTGCCGACACGGAAGCGGCGCTGAAGCGCCTGCCGTTTGCGGCCGCTCTCGACGTCAGCCTGCCCTCGGACATCCGCGCCATGAGCATGACCGTCTTCGACCGCAGCTTTGCCATCACCTATCTGCTGGAAGCGATTGCCATCGTCATCGGTCTGTTCGGCGTGGCAGCCACCTTCTCCGCCCAGACGCTGGCACGCGCACGTGAATTCGGCATGCTGCGCCATGTGGGCCTGACCCGGCACCAGATACTGGCCATCCTCGCCATCGAAGGCGGATCGCTGACGGCGCTGGGCATACTGACCGGTTTCGTGCTGGGCTGGTTCATCAGCCTGATACTGGTGTTCGTGGTCAATCCGCAATCGTTCCACTGGACCATGCAGCTACACCTGCCATGGCCGCTGATGGCCAGCGTCGCAGGCCTGCTGCTGACTGCCGCCGCGCTGACCGCCCTGTTCGCAGGCCGGCAAGCCCTGTCCGGCGGACCGATACGCGCCGTAAGAGAGGACTGGTAATGGCCAGCTTGCTAAACCCACTGATGGCCCGACTGACACGCACGCCCGCATACTGCGCGCTGCTGATCGTCGCGAGCCTCTGCACCACGGCGACGGCAGCCGCACCAGAATTCCTGCCCGTGCTGCCCCTCACCGCAGGCAAGGCCCTGAGCTTCCCCGCCGATACTGGCGCCCACCCCGACTACAAGACCGAATGGTGGTACGCCACCGGCTGGCTCAAGACACCGGATGGCAAGCCACTCGGTTTTCAGGTGACCTTCTTCCGTAGCGCCACTAGCCACGACCGCGCCAACCCCAGCCAGTTCGCACCCAAACAGATCATCATCGGCCATGCCGCGATCGCCGATCCCGCGCGCGGCCAGCTCCTGCACGACCAGCGCAACGGCCGCGAAGGTTTCGGGCTGTCCTACGTCAAAGCAGGCAATACGGATATCAAACTGGATGACTGGAGCATGCAGCGCCAGCCCGACGGCAGCTACCGCGTGCTGCTCAACGCCGCCAGCTTCCAGCTCGATCTGACGCTGGCCCCCACCCAGCCACGCCTGCTGCAGGGCGAGGCGGGCTACTCGCGCAAGGGCAAGGAGCCACTGGCGGCCAGCTATTACTACAGCGAACCGCAATTGCGCACCACGGGCTACCTCACCCGCGCCGGCCAGCGCGTGGCCGTCAGCGGCAGCAGTTGGCTAGACCACGAGTGGTCCAGCCAGGTGCTCAGTGCCGATGCTGCGGGCTGGGACTGGATAGGCGCCAATCTGGCTGATGGCGGCGCCCTGATGGCTTTCCAGATTCGCAACAAGGCCGGTGCTAAACTATGGTCGCACGCGACATGGCGCGACGCATCCGGTAAGATCACACAGTTTTTGCCTGAGCAGGTCAGCTTTGCGCCCGAGCGGCACTGGCGCTCGCCCCGTACAGGAGCGAACTATCCGGTCGCGACGCGCCTCACCACCGGCAGCAGCGTGTGGCAGATTACGCCACTGATGGACGATCAGGAACTGGATTCGCGCCGCTCGACCGGCGCAGTCTACTGGGAGGGTGCCGTGACGCTGGAGCGCGACGGCAAACCGGCCGGACATGCCTACCTGGAGATGACAGGTTATGTGCAGGCGATAAAATTCTGACAAGATCAGGAATAGACCGGTGTCACAAATAAGCGACACTGGCCGAGCAAGAACAGGCAACAAATGTAGGCAACACCAAATCGTAACAATATCGAGACCGTAGCAACGTCTACACCGTAACACTATCAAGAACTAGCAAACGATGACCACTAGCACCACCGCAGCCAGCACCGCCCCCGCCGCCGCCCCCTCCACCGCCCGCGAAGCCAAGAAAGGCAGCCTCGCCACCCTGCGCGGTCTGGCCCCGTTTCTGGCGCCCTACAAGCGCCAGTTCGCCATGGCCGGGGTAGCGCTGGTCGTTGCCGCCGGTTCCACGCTGGCCATACCCGCTGCCTTCAAGCAGATGATCGATCTGGGTTTCGGCGGTGCCGGTGCCAAGAGCATCCAGCACGTCGATCTGGTGTTCCTCGCGCTGTTCGGCCTCGCCACCCTGCTGGCACTGGCCACGGCAGCGCGCTTTTACACGGTTTCGTGGCTGGGCGAACGCGTCACGGCCGATATCCGCAGCGCCGTCTACCAGCATGTGGTGACGCAAAGTCCCGAATTCTTCGAAACCACCCAGACTGGCGAAGTCCTGTCGCGTATCACCACCGACACCACGCTGATACAGGCCGTGGTAGGCACCAGCATCTCCATGGCGCTGCGCAATGTGCTGCTGTTCATCGGCGGTCTGATCATGTTGTTTGTCACCAGCGTCAAGCTGTCGGCCATCATTATCGGCCTGCTGGTACTGACCGTGCTGCCTATCGTGATCTTCGGCCGGCGCGTGCGCAAACTGTCGCGCGATTCGCAGGACCGCATCGCTGACGCCTCGGCCATGGCCGGTGAAATCCTGAATGCCATGCCCACCGTGCAGGCCTTCACCCACGAAAAAATCGAATCGAGCCGCTTCGGCGCCTCGGTAGAAAGCGCGTTCGGCACAGCCATGCGCCGTATCCGCGCACGTGCCTTCCTGACCATGCTGGCCATCGTGCTGGTATTCGGCACCATCGTGTTCGTGCTGTGGCTGGGCGCACACGCCGTGCTGGCCGGTAGCATGACGGGCGGCGATCTGGGCCAGTTCATCCTGTACGCTTCCATCGTGGCCGGTGCCATCGGCGCGCTGTCCGAAGTCATGGGCGAAGCCCAGCGTGCGGCCGGCGCTACCGAGCGCCTGCTGGAGCTGATATCCGTGAAGTCCAAGATCGAATCGCCAGCCCAGCCGCTGGCACTGCCGCCACGCGCTGCTTCCGGCGCCGCCCTGAGCCTGCAGGATGTCGGCTTCAGCTATCCTTCGCGTCCCGATACGGCTGCGCTGCAGCACCTGACGCTGGATATCAAGCCCGGTGAAACCGTGGCAGTCGTAGGCCCTTCCGGTGCCGGCAAGACCACGCTGTTCCAGTTGTTCCTGCGCTTCTACGATCCGCAGTCGGGCAGCATCAAGCTCGATGGCGTCGACATCACCCGCCTCGATCTGCACACACTGCGCGGCGCCATCGGTATCGTGCCGCAGGATACGGTGATCTTCTCGGCCGACGCGATGGAAAATATCCGTTACGGCCGTGCCGACGCCACCGACGAAGAAGTGATCGCCGTCGCCAAGCTGGCCGCAGCGCACGAATTCATCGAACGTCTGCCACAGGGCTACCAGTCCTTCCTCGGCGAGCGCGGTGTGCGCCTGTCCGGTGGCCAGCGTCAGCGTATCGCGATTGCCCGCGCCCTGCTGAAAAACCCGCCGCTGCTGCTGCTGGACGAAGCCACCAGCGCGCTGGACGCCGAATCCGAACGTCTGGTGCAATCGGCGCTGGAAGCGGCCATGGTAGGCCGAACCACCGTCATCATCGCGCACCGTCTGGCCACGGTGCAGCGGGCCGACCGCATCATCGTGATGGAAGACGGCCGCATCGTCGAAACGGGCACCCACAAATCGCTGGTAGAACTGGGCGGTATCTACGCCAATCTGGCAGCGCTGCAGTTCCACCACGTACACGCTGGCCACTGATCGCCCGCCAACAGACCTGAGAGGATAGCCGTGACCGATGCCGAACTGCGTGCCAGTTGCACCACTCACCTGCCCGGTCACCGCCAGCCTACGCCTGCTCAACTGTTTGCCGCCATGGCCGAGTGGAGCGCCGCCAACGACGTGGCCCATGATGTGTATGGCAGCGGCACGCTGATACAGGAACTGGAACAGAAACTGGCTACCCTGCTGGGTTTCGAAGCAGCCCTGTTCTGCATTACCGGCACCATGACGCAGGCCACGGCGCTGCGCGTCGCCTGCGAGGAACGGGGCAGCCCGCTGGTGGCCCTGCATCCCACCTCCCACATCCTGCGCCACGAACGCAGCAACCACAGCCTGTTTGACCACTTCAAGGCGCTGCAGGTGGGCGACCCGCACCGTCCGTGGAGCGTGAGCGAACTGCAGGCCATACCGGACCGGCTGGGCGCCGCCACACTGGAATTGCCGATGCGCGAAATCGGCGGCCAGTGCCAGAGCTGGGAAGAGCTGCAAGCCATCAAGGACCACTGCCACGCACACAATATCCACCTGCATCTGGATGGCGCCCGCCTGTGGGAATGCGCGAGTGCCTATGGCCGCAGCGCTGCAGAAATCGCACAGGGCTTCGATTCCGTGTATGTATCGCTGTACAAGGGAATAGGCGGCATGGGTGGCGCAGTCCTGTTGGGCAAGGCCGGCTTCGTCGCCAAGGCACAGGAATGGTTCCGTCGTCAGGGCGGCAACGTCTATCAGCGCACGCCGTATGTGGTCGCAGCCGCCATGCAGTTCGATCAGCGGCTGGCTGCCATGCCCGAGTATTACGCCCGCACCGTATGGCTGTACGAAATCTTGCGTGATTTCCCGCTGCTGGTGCCAAATCCCGCCTGGCCGCAAGCCAGCATGCTGCATCTGCACCTGCCCGTCAGCCGCGAGCAGGCTACCGACATCCGCAACCGTATCGCAGGCGAGCATGGCATCTGGCTGTTCAATGCGGCCAACCATGCGCCGCTGCCTCAGCACAGCTACGTCGAGCTGTATATCGGCGATAATCTGCTGACACTGCCGGACCAGCGCGTGCGCGACATCCTCGCGCTATGGTCCGCCGAGCTGACGCTGGCCACCGCCCGCGCAGAATAATCGGCTGCTCCGGCGCAGTGCTGTTACACTGCCCGCCTTTCTGATTGAATGACACCACCATGACCTTCCAAGCCCTAGGCCTGATCGACCCCCTACAGCGCACACTGGAATCACTGGGCTACCGCCAGCCCACGCCCGTGCAGAAACAGGCCATACCGGCCGTGCTGGCAGGGCGCGACCTGATGGCGGCAGCGCAGACCGGCACCGGCAAGACGGCCGCCTTTGCCCTGCCCCAGTTGCAGAAACTGCTGCTGGAAGGCGTAACGGCGCCGAAAGCCGTGCGCACGCTGGTGCTGGTGCCTACGCGCGAACTGGCCGAGCAGGTGTACCAGAGCTTCCGCAGCTATGGCGGCAACCTGCCGCTCAAATGTGCTGTGGCCTACGGCGGCGTGCCGATCGAAGGCCAGATCAGCAAGCTGCGCAAGGGGCTGGACGTGCTGGTGGCCACACCGGGCCGTTTGCTGGATCTGCACGATCAGGCAGCCATCAGCTTCGAGCTGCTGACTACACTGGTGCTGGATGAAGCCGACCGCATGCTCGATCTGGGCTTCGAACGTGATCTGGACATTCTGCTGGCCGCCATGCCCAAGCAGCGCCAGACGCTGCTGTTCTCGGCCACCTTCTCCGACGCGATCCGCCAGCTGGCCAGCGGCATGCTGCGCGACCCGGTGACGATACAGGTCAGCGCCAGTAACACCACCACCAAGACGGTGCGCCAGTGGCTGATCCCCACGGACAAGCGCAGCAAGCCGGAACTGCTGCTGCACCTGCTGAAAAAACACCGCTGGGGACAGGTGCTGATCTTCGTGAAGACGCGCAAAGGCGTGGAAGCGCTAATCAAGACCCTGCAGGAGCATGGCTACACGGCCGACGCCATCCATGGCGACAAGACCCAGCCCATGCGCTTGCGCGCACTCGACCGCTTCAAGCAGCGCGAAGTCCAGCTGCTGGTAGCCACCGATGTGGCGGCACGCGGCCTCGATATCGAAGCGCTGCCGCAGGTGGTGAATTTTGATCTGCCCACCGTGGCAGAAGACTACGTGCACCGTATCGGCCGTACTGGCCGCGCGGGCATGGAAGGCGAAGCCGTTTCACTGGTCTGTGCCGATGAAGTGGAGCTGCTCAAAGATATCGAGGGCCTGATCGGTCAGGTGCTGCATCGAGTCGAGGAAGCCGGTTTCGAAGCCGACCACCGCGTGCCGGAAACGGGGTCTAAAGGCGCGGCCCTCGCCGCAGCCAAAAAGGCCGCTGCCGAAGCGCCACGCAAGAAACGACCGTTCACGGGGCCACCGGGCGGACGCGCAGCGGCCAAGCAGGCGCAAACTACCGGCACCGCCACGGCCAAGCCCAGCAGCGCTGGCAAAAGCGGCACTGGCAATGGCGCGGGTTCTAAGGCCGGCGCAGGCCGTGCCGCCAGTGCAGGCACCATCATCGTCACAGGTGGTCGCGGCGCCAAGTCGCTGGCGCGTTCGGCCGGCAAGGCACAGGCGCAAGGCAATCCGCGCCGCGCCAAAGGTGGCGCGCGCTAACCAGCAACGCACTACCAGCGCTGCTAAAATAGCAGGTTTTCCGGCTCGGGCGAGCCGCGTGTTTTTTGGAGCATTGTATGCAGCAATATCAGGAACTGATCCAGACCGTGATCGACACGGGGAGCTGGCAAGACAACCGCACCGGCATCCGTACCCTGAGCGTACCGGGCGCCATGATGCGCTTCGACCTGCAGCAGGGCTTCCCCGCCGTGACCACCAAAAAGCTGGCCTTCAAGTCCATAGTGGGCGAACTGTGCGCCTTCATGCGCGCCTCGCGCAGTGCGGCGGATTTCCGCGCGCTGGGCTGCAAAGTGTGGGATCAGAATGCCAATGAAAACCAGCAGTGGCTGGCCAACCCCTACCGTCTGGGCGAAGATGACCTCGGCCCCGTCTACGGCGTGCAGTGGCGCCAGTGGCCCGGCTTCAAGCTGATCGATGTGGATCAGCCAGCGCAGATCGCCGACGCCCAGAACAACGGCTTCCGCCTGATTTCCCAGTTCGATGATGGCGGCGTGACCAAAGTGCTGCTGCATAAATCCATCGACCAGTTGCGCGAATGTCTGGACACCATCGTCAATAATCCGTCCAGCCGCCGCATCCTGTTCCACGGCTGGAATCCGGCAGTGCTGGACTCTGTTGCGCTGCCGGCCTGCCACCTGCTGTACCAGTTCATCCCGAATCCCACCACGCGCGAACTGAATATGTGTCTGTACGTGCGCAGCAATGACCTCGGCCTCGGTACGCCCTTCAATCTGGCCGAAGGCGCCGCGCTGATGCATCTGGTCGGCCGTCTGACGGGCTACACGCCACGCTGGTTCAGCTACTTCATCGGCGACGCCCACATTTACGAGAACCACATGGAAATGGTGACGGAGCAGCTCACCCGTACGCCTTACCCTGCGCCGCAACTGCGCATCAGCGACCGCGTGCCCGACTTCGCCGTCACCGGCAAGTACCAGCCCGAGTGGCTGGAACTGGTGGAACCTGGCGACTTCACACTGGAAGGCTATCAGCACCACGCGCCGATCACGGCGCCGATGGCAGTATGACGCGACTGGACTTCATTCCCGGCACGCTATGCGATGCCAGAATGTGGTCCCGCGTACTGCCACAACTGGATGGGCAGTACGACTGCCACCATGTACCGCTATACGAGGCCAGCACACGCCAGCAGATGCATGCGCTGATCGCCCAGCACAGCGCAGCGCGCGCCCATCTGGTCGGCTTTTCGCTAGGCGCCTATCTGGCCATGGAGTATGCGCTACAGCATCCGGAGCGTGTACAGTCGCTGATACTGATCGCCAATTCCGCGCGCGGCCTGAGTGCCGGTGAAATCCAGACCCGCCAGCGCATCATCCCTATGCTGGAGCGTACGCCCTACATGGGCATCAGCCGCATCCGCCTGCGCGAGATTCTGCATCCCGATCATCTCGATGATGCCGATACGGTGGCCATCATCCAGCAGATGGCGCTCGATCTGGGCAAGGATGTGCTGCTGGCCCAGTTCACCGCTTCGATGGAGCGGCCCGACCTGATGCAACGGCTGGGCGAACTCCGCTGCCCTGTGCTGCTGATAGGCGCCATGCAGGATCAACTGGTCAACCCTGCTGATCTGATCGAAATGCATACAAATCTGCCTGCCGCGCAACTGTCGCTGCATGAGGGCTCGGGCCACATGCTGCCGCTGGAACTGGCACATGCCGTCAGCCACGATCTGCATCAATTTCACGCGCGACTGGCCGCAACAGCCATGTCCGCGGCCTGAAATTTCGACGATAATATCGCCTCACCTTTGCACTGCACACCATGAGCAAATTAACCATCATCGTCGCCACCGACGCCCAGCGCGGCATCGGCATCAACAACACCCTGCCGTGGAAGCTGCCGGAAGACCTCGCGCACTTCAAGCGCACCACCAGCGGCCACCCCATCATCATGGGCCGCAAGACCTTTGATTCCATCGGCCGCCCTCTGCCCAACCGCCGCAACATCGTCATCACGCGCAACGCTGCGTGGCAGCATGAAGGCGTGGAAGTGGTGACTTCGGTGGAGCAGGCTCTCGCCCTGCTGGACGGTGCCGAAGGCTTTGTGATCGGCGGTGCAGAAATCTATCGCCAGACCCTGCCGCTGGCCAGCCGCTTGATTATCACGGAAATCGCCGCCACCTTCGATTGCGACGCTTTCTTCCCCGAACCGGATGCCAATGTGTGGCAGGAGACGGAACGGGAAAATCACGTTTCCGAAAACACGAAACTGTCATACGCTTTTGTTACACTGCGCCGCAAGGCAGACATTACCAATTCAAATTAATCTAAAGGCAACACGATATGTCCGGTCACGGTTTTCACGTTCATGGCCCGCACGACCACGCGGTAGAACACGCTGCCCATGGCAGCGATGACTTTTCTAACAACATTGCCGTCATGACGGCGATACTGGCCACGGTGGGCGCGCTGTTCGGCTACCTCGGCGGCGCCACCCAGAACGATGCAGCCCTGTTCAAGAACAATGCGGCCATCGACAAGACTCAGGCGGCCAATAGCTGGAACTACTATCAGGCCAAGTCGAGCAAGCAGAATCTGGCCGAGCTGGCCATGACGCTGCCCGGTGTCGACCCGAAGAAATACGAAGCGGAAGTAGCGCGCTACAAGCACGAGAAGGAAGACATCAAGAAGGAAGCGGAGAAGTGGGAAGACTCGTCGAAAGAGTGGAACCACAAGTCCGATGAATCCATGCACCAGCACCACCAGTGGGCGCTGGCCACGACGGCCGAGCAGATCGCCATTTCGCTGGCTGCGATCACCCTGCTGACCCGCAAGAAGTGGATGATGGGGCTGGCCTACGGCGTGGCGGGCGTGGGCATTGCGCTGGGCGCCTTCGCATGGCTGCACGTGGATCCTATCGGCCAGCTGCTGGCCAAGCTCGGTGGCGCTGCTGCAGGCCACTAAGTCTGATCGAATCGCCGTACGGTGGCCGCTGGCCACCGGTTTTAGAGCAGTCCCGCTATTTTTTGCGGATTTACGTGATGTTTTTTCCCGCAGTGGCCCCATTTCTGCGAGAATCCCGTTCTTATTTTTTTGCGCGACCGCCCACCCGCTGTCGCACCCTAGTCCGCCCCTCAACTTTTGCGTCAGGGGCGGCTTGCTTTTTTGGAGACATGTATGAAATTTCGTTTCCCCATCGTCATCATTGACGAGGATTTCCGTTCCGAGAACACGTCCGGCCTAGGCATACGCGCCCTCGCCGATGCGATGGAAAAAGAAGGCATGGAAGTGGTGGGCGTTACCAGCTACGGCGATCTGTCCCAGTTCGCCCAGCAGCAGTCGCGCGCGTCGGCCTTCGTGCTGTCCATCGACGATGAAGAATTTGGTTCCGGCTCGGCCGAAGAAACCGATCACGCGCTGAAATCGCTGCGCGCCTTCGTCGAAGAAATCCGCTACAAGAATGCGGACATTCCTATCTACCTGTACGGTGAAACCCGCACTTCGCGCCACATCCCCAACGATATCCTGCGCGAACTGCACGGCTTCATCCACATGTTCGAAGATACGCCAGAATTCGTGGCGCGCCACATCATCCGCGAAGCCAAGTCCTATCTGGACGGTCTGGCACCGCCGTTCTTCAGCGCGCTGGTGGACTACGCCAACGACGGCTCCTATTCGTGGCACTGCCCCGGCCACTCGGGCGGCGTAGCCTTCCTGAAATCGCCTATCGGCCAGATGTTCCACCAGTTCTTTGGCGAGAACATGCTGCGCGCCGACGTCTGCAACGCGGTAGAAGAACTGGGCCAGCTGCTGGACCATACGGGGCCGGTCGCGAAATCGGAACGCAATGCCGCGCGCATCTTCAATGCTGACCATTGCTATTTCGTCACCAACGGCACCTCCACCTCGAACAAGATGGTATGGCACTCGACGGTCGCGCCGGGCGATATCGTCGTGGTGGACCGTAACTGCCACAAGTCCATCCTGCACTCGATCATCATGTGCGGCGCGATTCCTGTGTTCCTGATGCCTACCCGTAACCATCTGGGCATCATCGGCCCGATCCCGCTGGAAGAGTTCTCGATGGAGAGCATTCAGCGCAAGATCGAAGCCAACCCGTTCGCGCGCGAAGCGCTGAACAAGAAGCCGCGCATCCTGACCATCACCCAGTCCACCTACGACGGTGTGCTGTACAACGTGGAAACCCTGCGCGAACTGCTGGACGGCAAGATCGATACGCTGCACTTCGACGAAGCCTGGCTGCCGCACGCCACCTTCCACGATTTCTACAAAGACATGCACGCCATCGGCAAAGACCGTCCGCGCGCCAAGGAATCGATGATCTTCTCGACCCAGTCTACCCACAAACTGCTGGCCGGCCTGTCGCAGGCATCACAGGTGCTGGTGCGCGAGTCGGAATCCGTCAAGCTCGACCGTGACGCCTTCAACGAAGCCTATCTGATGCACACTTCCACTTCGCCGCAATACTCGATTATTGCTTCGTGCGATGTGGCAGCGGCCATGATGGAAGCGCCGGGCGGCACTTCGCTGGTGGAAGAATCCATCCTCGAAGCG
This sequence comes from Pseudoduganella danionis, assembly GCF_009720775.1. Taxonomy (GTDB): domain Bacteria; phylum Pseudomonadota; class Gammaproteobacteria; order Burkholderiales; family Burkholderiaceae_D; genus Rugamonas; species Rugamonas danionis. The sequence goes on along the minus strand of NZ_WNKW01000001.1, from coordinate 1,863,147 downwards.
CTGGACTTCCGCCGCGCCATGAAGAAGATCGATCAGGAATGGGGCAAAGACTGGTGGTTCAAGGTCTGGGGTCCGGACGAATTCTCGGAAGACGGCATCGGCTCGCGCGAAGACTGGATCATCCGCGCCGAGGACGACTGGCACGGTTTCGGCAAGCTGGCACCGGGCTTCAACATGCTGGACCCGATCAAGGCCACCATAGTCAATCCTGGCCTGTCGCTGGACGGCCAGTTCGACGAAACGGGTATCCCTGCGTCCATCGTGACCAAGTATCTGGCCGAGCACGGCGTGATCATCGAGAAGTGCGGCCTGTACTCGTTCTTCATCATGTTCACCATCGGCATTACCAAAGGCCGCTGGAACACCCTGCTGACCGCACTGCAGCAGTTCAAGGACGATTACGACAAGAACCAGCCGATGTGGCGCATTCTGCCGGAATTTGCGGCCGCCAATCCGACCTACGAAAAAATGGGCCTGCGCGACCTGTGCCAGCAGATCCACGATTTCTACAAGGCTTACGATGTGGCCCGTCTGACTACCGAGATGTATTTGTCGGACATGATTCCAGCCATGAAGCCTTCGGAAGCATTTGCCAAGATGGCGCACCGCGAAATCGAGCGCGTGGCCATCGACGAACTGGAAGGCCGCATCACGTCCATCCTGCTGACGCCTTACCCACCGGGCATTCCGCTGCTGATTCCGGGCGAGCGCTTCAACAAGACCATCGTCGACTACCTGCGCTTTGCGCGCGACTTCAACGAGCGCTTCCCTGGCTTCGAGACGGACGTGCACGGTCTGGTCAAGCGCGAAGTGGACGGCAAACGCGGCTACTTCGTCGACTGCGTCAAACAGTAATGCACATATCAGCCGGCCTCTAGCTCCATGGCTAGGCCGGCACGGTACGTCCCACGCCGCCCCGCGCAAGCCGGGCGGCATTGTTATTTTTACAGGCTGGAAACTGGCCGTTACAGTTTGAAATAATTTGACCTCTTAGCTTTACATCCCCCCGAATAGACAGCCGAGCGCCCCTCCACTAGCCTAGTGTTTTGTCCATCACAAGAGGAGTTAGGCCATGAGCACACCCGAAGGTTTCAAATTCGTCATCACTAATGGCGCAGTGACCGGCATGTCACGCGTTGATGGTACCCACACATCCACCATGCGCCTGCCCTCCGATGCCACGTTTAGCATCGCCAGCGGCAGCATCACCGAGACGCGCACGGGCACCAAAGCCACCGAGACCATACAGTTCGTGCAGGACGCCAGCGATAGCAGTCTGTACCATATCTTCTCCGATCTGACTGTGTTCAACAACACGACCAGCAGCAATGGCGGCGCCTACACCTTCACCATCAGCGACGGAGTCGTGACGGGCGTACAGCACGTACGTGGCACTAGCTCGCATGCCGAAGCTATCGCCCCGACCAGCCAATATGCCCTGAGTGCCGATGGCAAAATCGTCGAAACCAGCGTGCATGACAATGTCGTCGAGACCATCACCTACGTGGCGGGCAGCACGGCTGGCCAGTATGTGATTGCGTCGGATGCCAAGACGTTTGTGCAGGCCGGTAGCGCCACCACCGTGCTCGATGTGGAAGGCTGCGACCGCGCCAAATTCACCATCGATGCCAGTGGCGCGGTGACACAGGTGCAGCAGGTGCGCGCCGACGGCAGCACCAGCACGCTGACCGTAGGCAGCAACACCACCTACAAGCAACTGGAAGCGGGCTATGTGCTGGAAGTGCAGACGCGCGGCAGCCACACCAGCTACGAGCTATACCATGACGGCAATGGTGATGGCATCTACACGGAAGTGGCTCATGGCAGCGGTAGCACGGTCGATCTGGTGGGCCTCAAGGCCCAGCTGAACGCCACTATCGACGGCTTGCTGTAACACTGCCCCGTCCCACCTGGGCAGGCCGCCGGCATCCACCGGCCGCCTGCCCTTTTCTGCTTAGCTGGCCACCGCCAGCGTCAGCGTGGCCACATAGCCATCTGTTGGGTTGCCCGTGACCGTGGCCATCTGCAGGGAATAACCATCGCTGAAGATATTGTCGGTCGCGTAGCTGATCTGGGCTAGATTGCGTACGCTGGTACTGTAACCCGTCGTTGCGTAGACTTCGTTCAAGGTCGCCATCGGGAAAGTGAATTGCGACGTCTTCAGCCGGTTGGCCGCGCTGGTACTCTTGGCCAATGAAGGATAGACTTCGAAATGCACATGCGGCATACGGCCCGAATAGCAGCCCGGGAAGATGGTCTGGAATGTCAGACTGCCATTGCTATCGGCCGCCTGCACGCCCCGCAGATAGTTCTGCTGCGTGACGCCACTCGAGTACAGCGAATAGTTGCCATCACGGTCGCAGTGCCACAGATAGACGGCGCAGTCAGCCAAGGCTGCGCAACTGCCATTCGCATTCACTACCTGCAGCTTGATCGTGAGGGGCACGCCCGCAGCCGTGCCCGTCATGCCGTTGAAGCTGCTGCGGATGTCACTGCGCACCACGCCCAGTTGAGTCAGCACGTTGACTATGCCACTGCTATTGCTGTTGGTGCCATCACCGGGATAAGGACCGCCCGTTTCTTCCGGTATTACGCTGCAGGCGCCGTTGGTCGGCGTGGTGCTGGTGCCCGGCGTGGTCGTGCTGGTGCCGGTGGTGCTGGTGCCAGTGCTTGTGCTGCTCGTGCTGGAGGCAGCCGTGGTACTGCTACCGCCACCACAGCTTGCCAGTGGCAGAGCGGACGCGCCGGCCAGCAGCCAGCGCAGAGTCTGGCGCCGGTCGCTACCCAGCTTGAGCATGGTGCTCAGGTCTTCCGCCAGACTGTGGCCATGGGCGTTGTCGTTATGCTTCATGGGCATCCTGTTTAAACCGTAGTATTGACCAGATTACCGCTGCTACCGCGGTTCTCCACTTTGCTCGCCAGCGCTTGCAGGAAGGCGGCCAGCTTGCTGCTGGTATCCGAGCTGCTGGTGCTGCTGCTGGTGCTGTCGGTACCGTCGGTGCCATCGCTGCTGACGCTGGTGGTGCTGGCGCTGACACCCAGCTTGTCGAGCAAATTGGCGAAGCTGCTTTCGAGCTCGCTCACCGCATCGCTGCTGTCACTGCTCGCGCTGCTGTCGCTCGAGCCTGAGCTTAGCTTGGAAAGCAGGCTTTGCAGGTCCGATTCCATGCGACCGGGTCCGCCAGCACCGGGACCACCACCCTGGCCTTCGCCACCATAGGGCGGTGCTTCGCCACTACCGCTGCTGCCGCTACTCTGGGCATGCAACGCGCCCATCAGGCTTTGCAGGAAACTGCCCAGTGCATCGGACACGCTGTCGCTACTGGTGCTGGTGCTGCTATCACTGCTAGCGCTGCTGGTGCTGCTGGTGCTACTGCTACTGGAGAAACTGGAATCATCGATGCCGATAGACTTCAGGGCATCGGCAATGGCGGAGGCAAAACCGCCCCCTTCCGGCGGCTTGGGCGGCGGTGCGCCACGGCTCGCTTCGGTGCTGCTGCTGGCACTGCTGCCTACACGGCTAAGGAAACTTAACTGGCTGGTGCTGCTGTTACTCAGGGCATTAATGGACATGGTTCACTCCTAACGTTGTGACAGCGATTCAAGGGCGTGACTGCGGTGGCAAAGGGCGATCGGCCAGCTTCTTACGCTGTTCCGCGCTGAGTACCGCCAGCAATTTCTGTTCGGTGCGCACCTGCTGCAACGCGATGTTGCTCATGGCCGTAGCGGCTTCCTTGGCCAGTGCCACTGCTTTGGCATCGTCGTACTGCTCGGCGTGGCCGAGTGCACGCAGCGCTTCGTTGGCCTTGGCGGCAGCCTTGCCCTGCTCGCGCAGATAGGGCGCTTGTGCATGCAAAATCGCGAACACTTTGTCCTGCTGTGCTTCCGTCAGATCTATGCCGTGCAGGAAGGGAGCACGGTGGCCCGGGCCCATTTCACCCACAGGTGGGTGGCCGCGTTCTGGCCCCATGCCGCCCTGCGGTCCCGGACCTTCGGCGTGGTTGTGGCCGCCATTCGCTGCGCCGCCTGGGCGTGCTTCGCCGCCCTCGGCGCGAACCGGCACCGGCTTCGCGCCCGGGCCGCTTTGCAGCATGTGAGGATGGGCAGGTGCGCCATCCACGTCCAGTTCCGTGGCGCTGGCCAGACCATGGCCGGGCAATAGCGGCAAGGCCAGCAGTCCCGCCAGCAGGAATTGAGTTGCGCTGGCATTCTTAATTTTCATCGTTGCAATCCTCGTCTGGTAGTAAGAGCTACCATTGTCGGCGCGCTGTTTGTTAAGCAACGTTAGCCATAGGTAAATCGATGTAAAGCCAATCAATTGATTTGTGGAAACACTTTGTAAAAGCGGGTAAAACCCCGCCGCTACGCCCGCGCGTACTGCTATGATCGGTCTATTCACACATCATGTTGGGTTGCAATGAAGAGCAAGGTTCTGCTGATCGACGACGACGTCGAACTGGTAAGCATGTTTCAGGAATATCTGGAGCAAGAAGGCTTCGAAGTGAAAACGGTGCACGATGGCGAGGCCGGAACGGCCGAGGCAGGCACCGGCAGCTATGCCATTGCCGTGCTCGACGTGATGATGCCGCGCATGAACGGGCTAGAGACGCTGCGCCGCATCCGCACCCACAGCCAGTTGCCCATCCTGATGCTGACGGCGCGCGGCGACGATACCGACCGCATCGTCGGCCTGGAGCTGGGTGCCGATGATTATGTCACCAAGCCCTGCACCCCACGCGAGCTGACGGCCCGCATACGCGCGATCCTGCGCCGCGCCCAGAGTGCCCCGCTCGACAACGGCATGCCGGCCACACTGACCGTCGGCCAGCTAACCATGTGGCCGGAACAGCGCCGCGCTGCGTGGGCGGGCAACAAGCTGGAACTGACCAGCACGGAATTCAATCTGCTGGAAGTACTGGCCCGTAATGCCGGCAAGCCAGTCAGCAAGAACACCCTGTCGGAACAGGGACTAGGCCGCCCGCTGGCCCGCTTCGACCGTAATATTGACGTGCATCTGAGCAGCCTGCGCCACAAGCTCGGCACCATCGCCGATGGCCGTTCCTGCCTGCAAACGGTGTACCGGCTAGGCTACCAGCTCATCAAGGAATAAGCCTGTGGGCCGCCTGTTCTGGAAATTCTTTGTCTGCATACTGCTGGCCCAGCTGACGGCCACCATAGGCATAGGTGGCGCAGTCTGGCTGCGCAGCCGAGCGCAATCGGAAAACCAGTTGCGCAGTGTTGACACCAGCCCACCCGCTGAAATGGCCATCAATGCAGCGGCCAGCACGCTGGAATTCGGCGGCAGTGCCGCGCTGCGCCGCATGCTGGAAGCCGGTGGGCGCTATCAGGTGTACGCCATCGATGAGCAGAACCACGAACTGCTGGGGCGCGAATTCAGCGCTGCCACCGTGAACGAAGCCCGCGCCATGCTTAAGCGCGATGAACGCCAGCGCGGCCTGCGCCAGCAACGCGGTGCCGATGGCAAACTCTATTTACTGTATCTGCCGGCCCATGGCTTCAATCTGGACCGCCCCATCCTGAAAAGCCTGACCGAGCCCAAGCTGCTGGAATTGCCGGGCCAGCGCCACGGCCCCGAGCCGCACCGCAACGGTGGCGAAGCCCGCGACATCAACGCTGCGGGTGCGGCCCAGCCGGATCAGTCGCGTCCGCCGCCACCACGCGACGGCTTCGACGGTCGTGGCGGCATGCACCGTGGCCCCATGACGCCATGGATACCATTGGCCGCCGCTACGCTGGCCAGCCTGCTGTTCTCGGTCATCCTGGCCTGGTATTTCTCACGCCCTATACGCGCGCTGCGTCAGGCCTTCGATGCGGCTGCCGAGGGCGATCTGGCACCGCGCTTCGGCCGTGGCACGGGTAGCGCCGAACTCAACGATCTGGGGCGCGACTTCGACCGCATGACGGAGCGTTTGCGCACCCTGATCGATGGCCAGACCCGTCTGCTGCATGATGTGTCGCACGAACTGCGCTCGCCGCTGGCGCGGTTGCAGGCCGCGATCGGACTGGCCCACCAGCAGCCGGAAAAGATGGCGGCGTCGATGCAGCGCATCGAACTGGAAAGCGTGCGCATGGATAAACTGGTGGGCGAACTGCTGACCCTGTCGCGGCTGGAAGCGGGCGCCATCCGCACCAGTCAGGAAGAAGTCGGCATGGCCGAACTGCTGGAACAGATTACCGACGATGCGGCGTTTGAAGCCCGCAGCCTGCAGCGCGAAGTACAACTGCATGGCAATACGGACGTGATCGTTTCCGGCCAGGCCGAACTGCTGGCGCGCGCCATCGAAAACGTGGTGCGCAATGCCATCAAGCACAGCCCCGAGCACGGACTGGTCGAGCTACATGCGGACACCCCACAGGGCGGGCGCTGGCTGACCTTGCGCGTACTGGATCGCGGCCCCGGCGTGGCAGAGCAGGACCTCGATACCATCTTCCAGCCCTTCTTCCGCTCCAGTAACGCTGGCGTGGAAGGCCATGGGCTGGGGCTGGCGATTGCCCGCCATGTGGTGGAAGCCCATGGCGGCAAAATAAAAGCCACCAACCGCGACGGTGGTGGCTTGTGTGTGGAACTGCGTTTGCCGCTCAAGCGCTGAGCGGCAGGGGCTGCATCCGCCCCCGCCCTGCGCGACCATCAGGCCGTCGTATCGATCACGCTACCGACCGTGTCATAGCGCTTGTCGCTCGTGCTGGCACTCGTGCTGTTGCTCGCCGAGCTTTGCTGCGAGCTGCTCTGCTGTGACGCCTGCTGGGCCGCCTTCTGTGCCGCAGCGGCCTGCAGCGCGGCGATCTGGGCCTGTATGGCCTGCACCTGCGCTTCGATCAGCTGGGCTTTCTGCTTGCCGGATTCGGACGTGTCCTTGTTGGCCTCGACCAGATCTTTCTGCAAACTTTGCAGCTGCTTCTGTAGCGCGGCAATTGCACTGCTGCTATCCGAACTGCTGCTGGCGGCACTTGCCGATGTACTGAAACCTACTGCGCTAACCATCTTTACCTCCCTAAAACGTTACCATTAATGTAGTTAACGGTCGCGTTTGTGCAGGACATAGCCTGCACAGTGTAAAGATGGGTAAAGCCTGCGCTTAAGCCTTGGGCAGCGTCACGCCGTGCTGGCCCTGATACTTGCCGTTACGGTCTTTGTAGGACACTTCGCAGATTTCATCGCTCTCGAAGAACAACACCTGGGCGCAACCTTCGCCAGCGTAGATCTTGGCAGGCAGCGGGGTGGTGTTCGAAAACTCCAGCGTGACATAGCCTTCCCACTCGGGTTCGAACGGCGTCACGTTGACGATGATGCCGCAACGGGCGTAGGTCGATTTGCCGAGGCAGACGGTCAGCACGCCGCGCGGAATACGGAAGTACTCCATGGTGCGGGCCAGCGCGAACGAGTTCGGCGGAATGATGCAGACATCGCTTTTCACATCCACGAAAGAATTCGAATCGAAGTTCTTCGGATCGACGATGGTGCTGTTGATGTTGGTGAAGACCTTGAATTCATCGGCGCAGCGGATATCGTAGCCATACGACGAAGTGCCGTAGGAAATCACCTTGCGGCCCTCTTCCTGACGTACCTGATCGGGGAAGAAAGGCTCGATCATCCCGTGCTGCTCCGCCATCCGGCGTATCCATTTATCGCTTTTAATCGTCATCGCAAGGCTATCCTTAAGTTCAAGGGCGGCGCAGGCGCGCCGGATGCCCGAGATTTTACGCGAAAGCCCTGCGCTGAGGCAGCTTTTTCCCGCTTTCTTTCCCCGCCTCGGCCAGCAGATTGACGATCATGGCACGGGTTTCCTGCGCCGCCAGCTCGGGCGACTCCATAGGGAACAAATGGCCACCCGGTATGATGCGGAAATGCGGCCCCACCAGCGCCTGCGTGTGGGTGTGGCCGGACTGACTGGTTTCCCACGAATCGGTGCCGCCGATAAAGCCTATCGGCGTGGGGAAAGGCCGCTTCACCAGACGCGACAGATGGTGCGGCAGGCTGGCATAGATACTGGTTTCAACTTCGCGCGTAAAACGCAGCTGCACGCCTTCGGGATGGGGTTTGAGGCCGCTGCTGATGTAGTCGTGCAGCACGCCGGGCGCCCATGCAGCGAAGATATCCTTGCCGGCAAAATGCTGGTAGGCCGCCTCGGCATCCGGCCACACATTGCGTCGGCGGATAGAGTTCTTGGCCGGCGGCACACGGAAGGCATTGCCGCTCAATTTGATCAGACGCCAGAACAGGGCACGCCAGCCGGCCACCACGGGCGCATCGAGCATGACCACGCAACGCACCAGATCGGGCCGCGCACGCGCTACCATCAGGCTCAGCATGCCGCCCAGCGAATGCCCGACCAGAATCACCGGTTCAGTGTAACGGGCGGTCAGTTCGCCGATGTACTCTTCCACCAGCTTGGGCCAGCCATCGCTCACGGGGTAATGGGTGCTGTGGCCGTGCATATCCAGCGCCTGGATGTCGAAATCCTGCTCCAGCGCAGCAAAGTACTGGCGGTACACGCCTGCCGGATAGCTATTGGCATGCGCAAAATGCAGCTTGGGCTTACTCACAAGCAGTCTCCCTATCGTTGTTTTTGAACGATTGTAATGGCAGTCAGGCGCCAGAACTTGGGCAAAAGGCTCTAATTTATCGGCCGTACCAGTAGCGCACGTGGCGCTCACGATAGGCGCTGATCTGCACAGTCGTATCGAAGCTGAGTTCGATCGCGCCGCTCTCGTCGGTGCGCCAGCGCTTGATCTGCTGCGCGCCGTAACGGGCCCAGACAGCGGGATGGGGATGGTGGTAGCGATTGCGGTAACCCAGCTGGAACAGCGCGTGTTCGGGCTGTACAGTCTCTAGAAACTCCAGCGTGGACGAGGTCTTGCTGCCGTGGTGGGGCGCGAGCAACACGCTGGCGCGCAACTGGCTGCCATAACGCTGCACCAGTGCGTGCTCCTGTGCAGCTTCGATATCCGCCACCAACAGCAGGCTACCAGCAGCCGAACTGATTTTCATGCTGCAGGCACGCGCATTCGGTCTGATGCCCTGCGCTGCCAGCTCCGCTGCAGGCGGGTGTAGCATCTCGAAATGCACGCCATCCCAGTCCCACTGCTGGCCGGCCCTGCACGCCATGGACTGTCCGGCCATGCGCAGCAGCGCATGCCCTGAAGGCAGCGAAGACCATAGCGGCACGCTCGGCATGGCCGCGAGGATGGCTTGCGCGCCGCCGGCATGGTCGCTGTCGCTATGGCTGACGATTAGGCCGTCCAGCATGGCGATACCGCGCGCCTGCAAGTAGGGCAGTATGATGCGGCTGCCCGCATTGGCCTCCCGTCCATAGGCGGGGCCCGTGTCATACAGCAGGCGGTGGTTGTGCGTTTCCACCAGCACAGCCATGCCCTGCCCCACATCGAACGCTGTTACCTGCATGGCGCCCGGGCACGGTGCGCGCGCTTGGGCTAGCAGCAGCGGAATCCAACTGGCCAGCCCGAGCCAGCGTAGCGGCCAGCCGCGCGGAGCCAGCAGCCATAAGGTTCCCAGCAAGGCCCAGCAGAACAGCCCCAGCGATGCAGCGGGTGCCTGCCACACTGCCAGCGGCTGCGCTGCGAGCCATGTCAGCAACTGCGCCAGCATGGCGAACAGGACGTGCGCCAGCCACAACAGCAGTGAGCACAACGGTTGTGGCGCCACGCTGCCCAGTAATGCTAATGGCGTGATAATCAGGCTGACGAGCGGTATCGCGAGCGCGTTGGCCACTGGACTGACCAGCGATATCTGCGCAAACAGGAGCAGCGTCAAAGGTAACAAGCCCATCGTCACGGCATACTGCGCATGCGCCGCCTCGGCCAACACGCCGTGGCAACGTGCCAGCAGTGGCCTGCTTACCGGCTGACGCCCACTGCCGGGATCGGGCTGCTGGCCGTGACTGCTGCCTCGCAGCCGTCCGCTTCCTGCGTACAGTAACACCGCTACCGCACCAAACGAGAGCCAGAAGCCTGGCCACAGCACTGCCCACGGATCGAGTAACACCACCAGCAGCAGCGCGCTGCACAGCACGTGACTGAAACGGGCAATGCGCCCGCTCCACAAAGCCAGCGCGACCACCAGCAACATGTACAGCGTGCGCTGGGCGGGAACGCCTGAGCCTGCGAGCATTACATATGACCATGCGACCAGCGCACCGGCTAGTGCCGCCACTTTCTGGGCTGGTAGCACTAAAGGCAGTTGCGCCGCGGTGAAGAAGGAACGGCGCCATAACCAAGCCGCGCACATCGCGGCAAGACCCGCCACCATGGTGACATGCAGACCCGAGATGGAAATCAGGTGGCTGATGCCCGTGCGCGTGAAAACCTGCCAGTCGGGCGCACGGATGCCATGCTGATCGCCCACCACCAGCGCCACGATGACTGGGCTATAGCGCCGTCCCGCCAGTTCGGCTTCGATACGACTGCGCAGCCCACCGCGCGCGACTTCTATCAGGCAGGTAGCGCAGGCAGCGTAGGCATCAAGCAGTCGTGCCTTGCCGGTGTCGCGTACATAACCCGTGGCACGCAGGCCCTGCTCAAGCAGCCACACTTCGTAATCGTAGCCGTACGGGTTGGCATTGCCGTGTGGGCGTTGCAGACGCACCGTCAGCTCCCAGCGCTGGCCCGCGTGCAGCGCGGGCAATGCTGCTGTCCCTTGCTGCGGCTGGTGGTAGCCGCTGTACCAACCTAGCGCTAACCGTGCAGGGATGGCGCCCGCCGTTGGTGACAGCACGCGCTCAACACGGAAATTGAAGCGCAACCCCTGAGTACTCCGACTAGGCAGGCTGTCGATGATGCCCGTCACACGCAGATCGCGCCCCTCGTCCTGCCGATGCAGGTTTTCAGCCAGCGCCAGATAGGCCAGCAACGCAGCCCAAAGGAAGCCGCCGATAGCGCCACAGCATACGGGCGGCAAATGGCGCAGCAACCCCACTGGCCGGCGGCCCCACTGGCCGTAGCGGCGCTGCACACCAAGCCTATCAAGCGGGGCAAGGCCGCAAATACATGCGGCAGCAGCCAGCACGTACGGCCACGTCGGCAAACTGGCCTGCTGCTGCAACAGCAGCACACCACCGACAAAGCTGATGCTGAACAGCCGCATGACTTAGCCCGAAGTGCCTATCGCCCTACCTGCACGCAAGACCGACATTACGCCTAGCGCGAACTAGCGCGGCGCGACATTGCTGGCCTGCACGGCCACATGCTCAGTGATATTCGCTGCTGCCAGCGTCGTGGTGATGAAAGAGCTGGCCCGTACCAGCAGGTCGCGCGCCACTTCCTCCAGCGGCGAGCCGCTGATGCTGGCGTGGTTGCCGCCCAGCGCAACGCCGCCACCCCAGCCCAGTGCGCCTATGCCGAAACCGTTCTTCTCGTTATTCGCCTGAAAAGTGCGCGAGGCGACGACGCGAGCCCGCCGCACGTCCACCACGCGGATATCCATATTCATGTGCACCCGCGATTTCTTGTAATCGATGGAACCGGCGATCAGCCCCAATACGCCCCCCAGACTACTCAAGCCGCCAAGCCCCGTCGAACTCTGCTCGAAGCCCAGTGATGTAATCGAGCCGCTGATCAGATAATCCGCTGCTTCCGCTTCCACCTTCTTGCCGACCAACGCCAGTTCCCGGTTGATTTCATCGATCGTGGCGCGCTCCTGTACATCAAAGCAGCCGGTTTGGGTCAGGGCCGTCGCCAGCATTTCTGTCATGCCTGTACCGACTCCCGTATAGCTGGGCTGGGCCACATTGCCCGCACGCTCCCACCAGCGGTACTGGCGCGGATCGTTCTGCCCTGCCCCGCTCGAGCAATCAGCCGATTTGCATTTGAATTCAGAAAATACTACTTTGGCGGCCGGTTGGCTGCAGCGCGGCACATCGACAACGCGCTCGATCACCTCACTGGTTTGAGCCGCAACAGGCAGGCCAACGCCCAGCAGCATGGCACAGCAGCACAGCGCTATCGCTCTTTTCATGGCGTCGCTCCGGTCAGGATGGCTTTCAGGTCTGCTGATTATGCGCGTGCACGCCGCCGGAAAACCTACCGTGCGCTAGCACTTGCTGCTAGCTTGAACTGCATCAAAGGGGCAGCCGGGGCAGTACCGCCTGCGCGTTGGCCGTGGTGGCCTGCGCCACTTCTGCTAAGGGCAGCCCGCGCAACTGGGCCAGTTCGGCACCGATGCGGGCCAGCTGGTCCGGGCTGTTGCGGCCCGGATGTATCCAGCTCGGTGCAATATCGGGAGCATCCGTCTCGAGCACGATGGCCGACAGCGGCAGCTCCGTGGCCAGACGGCGGATCTGCAAGGCGCGGGTATAGGTCATTGCGCCGCCAAAACCCAGTTTGAAGCCGGCATCGATATAGGCCTGTGCCTGCTGCATGCTGCCATTGAAAGCATGAGCAATGCCGCCGGCGGGCCGGATCTGGCGCACATGCTTGAGCACCACATCCTGCGAACGCCGCACATGCAGCAACACCGGCAGTTCAAACTCGCGCGCGATCTTCAGCTGCTCGCGCAGGAAATGGATCTGCTTCTCGCGCATGGCCAGTTCGGTCAGCATGGGAATAAAGAAATCCAGCCCGATTTCGCCCAGCGCGACAAAACGCGGATCGGCCATGGCGGCTTCGACCTGCCGGCGCAGCACCAGCAGATCATCCTCGCTGGCCTGGGGAACGTAGATGGGATGGATGCCGAGCGCATAGCTGGCATTGCCGGCGCTGGCGGCCAGCGCCGCCACCGTGGCGAAATTGGCCGCCTCGACAGCCGGTATCACGATCATCTGCACACCCTGCTGGAGCGCCAGCACGGCCTGCCCCACGCCATCTCCGGCAAACTCGTGCGCATCCAGATGGCAGTGGGTATCGATCCACATGGGCTAGTCCTGATACGGCTGCAGGCCGCTATCGGTCAGCCGCAGCACGCGGTCGCAGCGGCGCGCCAGTTCCAGATCATGGGTGACGATGACGAAGGCTGTACCCAGCGTGCGCGACAGTTCCAGCATCAGATCGAAGATCTGCTGGGCCGTGGCCTGATCGAGGTTGCCGGTCGGTTCGTCCGCCAGCACGCAGGCTGGCTGGGTGACCAGCGCGCGAGCCAGCGCAACCCGCTGGCGCTCGCCGCCGGACAGCTCGCCCGGCACGTGGGTGACGCGTTTGGCCAGATTCACGCGGGTCAGGATGTCTTGCGCCGCGCTGCTTGCCTGGGCGCGTGGCTGGCGCCGTATCATCAGCGGCATGGCCACATTGTCCAGCGCACTGAACTCCGGCAGCAGGTGGTGAAACTGGTAGACAAAGCCCAGCGCCGCGTTACGCAGCTCGCCCCGTACGCTTTCGCTCAGGCTGGCGAAGTCCTTGCCTTGCAGCGTCACACTGCCGCGGGTCGGCGTATCGAGGCCGCCCAGCAGATGCAGCAGGGTCGATTTGCCGGAACCGGAAGCGCCGACGATGGCCACGCGCTCGCCGCGCCGCACATCGAGGTCGATGCCGTTCAGCACCTGCACCGAATAACTACCCTGCGTGAAGGTCTTGCCCAGATTGCGGCACGACAGTACCAAAGCTTCCTGATTACTCATAACGCAGTGCCTCCGCAGGTTTCACGCGGGCGGCCCACCAGCTCGGGTACAACGTGGCCACAAACGCCAGCAGTACGGCCACGCCACCGATCTTGAACACGTCAGGCCAGCGCAGGTCGGACGGCACGGTGCTGATGTAATAGATATCCTTGGACAAGAACTGCACTCCCAGTAAATGCTCGATAAACGGTACGATCACGTCGATGTTGAGCGCCACCAGCACGCCCAGCCCGACGCCAATGATGGTGCCCAATATGCCCACCAACGCGCCCTGTATCATAAAGATCTTCATGATGGAACGCGGCGTCGCGCCCAACGTGCGCAGGATGGCGATGTCGGCCTGCTTGTCGGTCACCGTCATCACCAGCGTCGACACCAGATTGAACGCTGCCACGGCGATGATCAGCGTCAGGATGATGAACATCATGCGTTTTTCCGTCTGTACGGCAGCAAACCAGTTGGCATTCAGTTTGGACCAGTCGCGCATGATCAAGTCGCCCGACATGCTGTTCTTGAGTTGCTGCGCCACTTGCGGCGCCTGATGCATATCTACCAGCCGCAAACGCAGGCCGGCCGGCGCATCCAGCCGCAGCAACTTTTCCGCATCGGTTAGATGGACAAACGCCAGCGCGGAATCGAATTCGTTATGCCCGGCTTCGAATATGCCGACCACCGTGAAGGTGCGTACGCGCGGCAGCACACCGGCCGGCGTGGGCTGGCCTTGAGCCAGCGCCAGCGTGACCTTTTCGCCCAGATTGACGCGCAAGGCACGCGCCAGTTCGATGCCCAGCACGATGTTGTAGCTACCCGGCTGCAGCGCATTGAAGCTGCCGCGGCGCGTCTGCTTGGCCACGTCCGACACATTCGGCTCCTGCTCCGGCAGCACGCCACGGATGATGGCAGGCCGCAGCACATCGTCACGTACCAGCATGCCCTGGGTTTCGGCGAACGGGGCGGCGCCGATCACGGCGGGATTGCGGCGTGCTTCGGCCGCCGCCGCGTGCCAGTCCGGCATGGCGCCGCGCGCATCGAACACTTCCACGTGGGCCAGCACGGACAGCATGCGGTCCGTGACTTCCTTCTGGAAGCCGTTCATGACGGACAGCACGACGATCAGAGCCGCGACACCGAGGCCGATGCCGGCCATGGATATCAGCGAAATAAACGAGATAAAACTATTGCGCCCGCTGCGCTTGCCAGCGCGCGTGTAGCGCAGGCCGACCAGCCATTCGAAGGGCAAATTCTGCATAAGACTCATGGGCTCCGGTGAAGGTTTGCATAGACGAGCCCGAAGTGTGCCACATATTGGCACCAAAGCGGGAGACAGCTTAATTAAGAACAATAAAAAACCGCGCCGTGCAGGAGTGCTGCGACGGCGCGGCCGGGCTTAGATTCTCAGGGAATTAAGCGAATTTTTCGTTCTTTTGCTTGCGACGGCCAACCAGACCGACCAGGCCCAGCCCCACAGCCATCATGGCCCAGGTATCCGCTTCCGGTACGGCAGTTACTTCGCGTACGCCCAGCAGCTGCTGCGACTCGACACCATTCGCATTGCCTTCAAACGTTACGTAGCTATAGTGATTCACGCCCAGGGTATAGTTGCTCGCACTTACCAGCATGGCAGCAGCCATATCAACAGTAGGGCTCTGACCGGCTGCAAAATACTGCTTGCTATTTGCATCGACATAGCTCAGGTTGTTGTCGTCGTTCTGCAATTCCCACAATGCCAGCTGGAATGCCTTCTGCTTTTCAGCATTGCCGACAGTGCTGGCAAACGAAGATTCGTACAGCTTGCGCACATCGGCCGATGGCGTGAAATTATAGCTTGCAGTGTAGGTAGCGCCCGGCTGTACGTCTACGTCTGGCTGGATGCAGTAAGCAACGTAACGCTGCGTCGCGTTGTTTGCATTAAACATTTCATAAACCTGTACGCCGATATACAGCGACCCCGCGAATTCCACGTCTTTGAAATATTTGCTGCCCGCAGCATTTACTTCGATATTTTCTTCAAGAAGTTTCGTGCTCGAATACACATCCGGCGACGCGTAGCTGGCGGTGGCGAAAGTCAGGGCGGCAGCAGCAACTGCGGCTTGCATTACTTTGTTGAATTGAGTTTTCATAATGTAATCTTAGTTGTCTTTAGAATATTTTATCAAAAAATCTTAAATAAGTGCAGGAATTTGATTTTGGCCAACTAACGTTGTCACAATTTCACCACCAATCAGATCGGCAATCGTCGCCGTGGTAACGCCCGCAGCCTGTGCATCTTCGCGCGCCACGTTGAAGTAGACGTCAGTCATGTCGGCGCTCTGGCCATTGCTCATCACCACGCTGCTGCGTTCCAGATGCACGTTGTTATTGGCATCAACGAACGGCAGTTCCACATAGCTCACCTTGAGGCTGGCCACACCGGCCTGCTCCAGCGACATCAGCTCGCCCGCATCGGTCTTGCCGTTGCTATTGGCGTCCTGCCAGATACGCAGGCTGGCAAACTGGGCATCCTTGGCATCGACCACGCCATCGTGGTTGCTGTCATAGGTTTCCAGCTTGGCGAAGCCCGAACCTTTGGCGGCGCCGCCGAACAGCTCGCTGATATCGTCGATGCTGCCATTGCCATTGCTGTCGATGGCCAGGAAGCCGTCGCTGGCCGACAGCCAGCCGGTCTGAATGGCTTTGCCCGTGCCCAGCAGATCGAAGCTGCCCGTCATCGCTTCACGTGCGATGGTGTGGATACCGTCGCCGTTCAGATCGATCGCGATCGGGGTGATGGTGGCATCCCAGCTCATATCGTTCTTGCCCGAAGTCAGCGTGATGCTGTCGGTGTGGGTCACATTGGCGTAGTCCTTGCCATCGCCTACCACGTCCGAGTCGATCGCATCATTGCTGCCGACGTTCTTCACACCCCACTTCCAGTTGCTCATGTTGTAGGTGCCTTTGTCGGAAGCGAAAGTCACCGTCACATTGGTCTTGTCGAATACCAGATAGTAGGTGCCTGGGTTCAGGTCGGCGAACTTGTAGTTGCCGCTAGCATCGGTCTTGATGGTCGAACCCACCTGCTTGTTGGTGGTCGAATCGAACAGCGAGACGCTGATGCCGCCGATACCCTCTTCGCCGCTATCCTGCACGCCGTTGTGGTTGGCGTCGCGCCAGACCTTGTCACCGATGCTGGCTTTACGGTACACACCGGCGTCCTTGTTGCTGACGTCCTGGCCCGAGGCCAGCGTGATGGTATCCATGCGGCCCGTGCTGCCGCTGACGCTGGTGATGTCCGAATTGGTGGTGCTGGTACCAGCGCCCGTCTTGGTGAAGTAGTAGCCGGTCTTGTTGGTCACTTCCACCTGATACGAGCCTGCTGCCAGACCGGTGAACTGGTACTGGCCGCCGTCGTGGGTGACGGTGGTGGCTTTCAGGACGTTGTTGGCGTCGTACAGTTTCACCGTTACGCCGTCCACGCCTGCTTCACCGGCATCCTGCACGCCGTTGTAGTTGCTGTCTTCCCACACCAGATTGCCGATGCTGGCCGACTTGATCAGGCCCGCTTCGCGGGTCAGATCATTAGTGCCGGAGCTGACGCTGAACTGCGACGTCACGCCATTGGCGCCAGCATCCGAATCAACGCTGTCATTGCTGCCCTGATCCTGCTTGGTGAACATATAGCCGCTCGGTGCATTGAACTTGACCGCATACTTGCCCGGACCCAGATCGGTGAACAGGTAGTTACCGCTAGAGTCGGTCACATCGGTAGCAACTACCACACCTTTTTCGTTCAGCAGCGAAACCGTGACATTGGCTGCGCCCAATTCGGCCGACTGCTTGATACCGTCGCCGTTCGTGTCGTACCAGACTTTGTCGCCGATGCTGGCTTTCTGATACAGGCCCGCATCGAGGTTGCTGACATTCTGGCCGGCCGCCACCGTAACCGTGCCGAGGCTGCCGCTGGCATCGGCGTCACTATCGAGCGCGCGGTCAGTGCCAACGCCGGCCGTGGTCAGGCTATAGCCAGTTGGCGCTTTCACGCTGACCGAATAGGTACCGGCTTCGACCGAGAACTTGTAGTTGCCGTTGACGTCGGTCGTGGTGGTCTTGACCACATTACCGGCAGCATTGCGCAGTTCCACCGTCACACCGGCTTTACCGCTGTCGCTGCCATCGTCCTGCAGACCGTTGCCATTCTTGTCGATCCAGACCTTGTCGCCTATCGTTGCAGCAGCCACCACGCCAGCATCGACCGATTTATCGGTCTGGCCGGACACCAGCGTGACGTTGTGCGACACACCATTGGCCGCCACGTCCGAGTCCAGCGTATCGCTGCTACCCTGATTGGCCTTGGTGAAGCTCATGCCTTCCGGCAAAGAGTTCTTGTCGAACTGCACGGTGTACACGCCCGGCTTCAGCTTGCTGAACATGTAGTTGCCATCGCAATCGGTGGTCACTGCATTGCCTACCTGCTTGCCGTCGGCATCGAGCAGAATCACTTTGACGCCCGCCACGCCGCATTCGTCGTAATCCTGCAGGCCGTTCTTGTTGCTATCGAACCAGACACGGTCGCCTAGGGCCGCAGCTTTGTACAGACCGGCATCGACGGTGTTATTGACTTCGGCCGCAGCCAGCTTGACGACATTGCTCACGCCGGCGCTGCTGAAATCGCTATCTTTCGCATCATCGGTACCTGCATCCTTGCTGGTGAAGCTATAGCCGCTCGGTGCCGTGACGGACACCGTGTAGCTGCCCGGATCGGCGGTAAAGGTGTAATGACCGGCCGCGTCCGTAGCAGTGGTTGCCACCACTTTGCCGCTAGCATCCTTGAGCTGCACAGTTACACCGCACAAGCCGCTTTCGCCGCTGTCCTGCACGCCATTGCCGTTCTTGTCTTCCCAGACGGTGTCGCCCAGCTTGGCCTGGATCGCCATCACGCCAGCGTCCAGATCATTATTGACCTGACCCGAGGCCAGCGTGACCTGGGCGGTTTTGCCCGTCGTGACGTTGGCATCCGAATCCTTGGCGTCGCTGCTGCCCTGATCGGCACTAGTGAAGATGTAGTTGGTCGGCAAGCTGGTCTTGTCGAACTGTACACTGTAAGTGCCCGGCTTCAGGTTGGTGAAGCTGTAGCTGCCATTGGCATCCGTGGTGGCGCTCACGCCGGTCGGATTACCGGCCTGATCCAGCAGGATCACTTTCACGCCGGCCAGACCCAGTTCGCCCGTATCCTGCAGACCGTTGCGGTTGGTATCGAGCCAGACGCGATCGCCCAGCGTCGCACCTTTATACAGGCCGGCGTCGAGGTTGACATTACTCTGGCCCGGAGCCACGCTGATCAGATCACTCTGGCCGCTGGCATCGATGTCGCTGTCCACGCCATCGTTGCTGCCTGCATCCTTGCTGGTAGCGAACATGCCGTCCGGTGCCGTTACCGAGATAGCATATTTGCCCGCATCAACGGTGAAGCTGTACTTGCCGTCGGTACCGGTGCTGGTGGTCTTGACGATATTGCCTGCTTCGTCTTTCAGATCGACCTTGACGCCAACCAGACCGGCCTCGCCCGCATCCTGGATACCATTGCCGTTCTTGTCTTCCCACACCCGGTCGCCGATGGTCGCTTGCAGCGCGACCACACCGGCATCCAGATCATGGTTGGAGCCGCCCGAGGTCAGCGTGACCTGCTGGGTCAAGCCGGTGCTGGCGTCCGCATCAGAATCGAGCGTGCCATCCGTGCCGGCATGGGCGCTGGAAAATGCATAGCCCGTACCCAGGGTGGTCTTGTCAAACTGTACGCTGTAGGTGCCCGGCTTAAGATTGTTGAACAGGTAGTGGCCATCCACATCAGTGGTGCTGCTGGCCACAACTTTGCCTGCGCTGTCGAGCAGCGTCACCTTGACGCCTGCGCGACCGGTTTCATCGGTATCCTGCACGCCGTTACGGTTGGCATCATTCCAGACTACGTCACCCAGCTCAGCGAACTTGTACAGACCCGCATCCATGGTGGTATTGGACTGGCCAGCCGTCAGCGTCACGCTGCCGCTTGTGCCGGCTGCATCGATGTCGCTGTCAGCCGCCGCATTGCTGCCCTGATTTTTAGCCGAGATGCCATAGCCGATAGGTGCCGTGACAGCGATCGAGTATGTGCCAGGATCGACGGTGAAGCTGTACTGGCCGCCATCGTGACTGACGGTGGAAGCAACCGTGTTGCCTAAGCTGTCCTTCAGGTCGACTTGCACGCCATCGATCCCCGTTTCGCCACTGTCCTGCACGCCGTTGCCATTGCTGTCTTCCCACACGCGGTCACCCAATGTGCCCTGCTGTATGGTCAGGCCGGCACGCACGGTCAGGTTGTCGCCAGAAGCCAGCGTTATCTCGCCCGTCTTACCGCTACCCGTATCGGCGTCGGATCCGCCGCCGCCCGGCGCGCCCTGAGCAGCCGACGTGAAGTTATAGCCTACGGGCAAAGTGCTCTTGTCGAACTGCACGCTGTACACGCCCGGCGCCAGACCGTTGAACTGGTAATGGCCGTTGGCATCGGTGACGGCGGAAGCGCCCGCTACCGGATTGCCGTTAGCGTCCAGCAAGGTAACCTTGATGCCGGCTGCGCCCACTTCACCATTGTTCAGACGGCCGTCGCGGTTGCTGTCGATCCATACGACTTCGCTGAGCGACGCCGGGCGGTAGATGCCGGCATCGACATCCCGATTGACTTCGCCGGCACCGACTGTAACGGTCACGTTGCCGCTGCTATTCACATCGCTATCGAGCGCGCCATCACTGCCCTTGCCCGCTGCTGTGAAACTGTAGCCGCTAGGTGGCGCCACCGAGACCGTGTAGGTACCGGGATCAACCGTGAAGCTATATTGGCCGCCATCATGGGTGGTGACGGTGCTTACCACTTTGCCCGAAGCATCCTTGAGACTGACCAAGGCACCGTCGATGCCCTGCTCGCCTGCGTCCTGCTGGCCATTGCCATTCGTGTCTTCCCACACGCGGTCGCCAACGGTGGCCTGACGTACCACGATGCCGGCATCCAGATGTTGAGCGGTATCGCCAGACTTCAGCGTCACCTGTGCGGTGCCGCCAGTGTCGAGATCGGCATCCGAATCCTTGGCGGCGTCGCCGCCCTGGCCCTGGGCCGTGAACAGATAGTCGGTCGGCAGCGTGGTCTTATCGAACTGTACGCTGTAGCTGCCCGGTTTGAGGCCGCTGAACTGGTAGTGGCCATTCGCGTCCGTGGTGGCGGTCACGCCGGTAGGCTGGCCGCTGGCGTCGAGCAGGCTCACTTTGACGCCGGCCACGCCGGTTTCGCCATCATTCTGGATGCCGTCGCGATTCGTGTCGTACCAGACGGTGCTGCCCAGCGATACCGGACGAACCAGACCGGCATCAGCCTTGTTGTTGGTTTCGCCCGGCGTCAGCGTGATGCTGCCAGTATTGCCCTGCGCGTCGATATCGCTGTCCGTCGCATCACTGCCGCCGGCAGCCTTGCTGGTGGCGGCATAGCCGTTCGGCGCCTGCACGGTAACCGAGTACGTGCCGGGATTGACGTCGAATTGGTATTTGCCGCTGGCATCCGTCTTGGTGGAGGCGACCACGTTGCCGCTACCATCCTTGAGTTCGACCACGACATCGCCGAGACCGGCTTCGCCGCTGTCCTGCACGCCGTTGCCATTGGTGTCTTCCCACACGAAGTCGCCGAGATGGGCTTTAGGCACATTAAAGATCAGATGGTTTTCAACCACGCTGGTGTCGGCCGCGCCCGGGCCTACGGTGCCGCCCGTGTCGCGCACATGGAAGCCGACGTCGAAGCTGCCCGCCTGAGTCTGGCTTGGCACGAAGCTCAGATGGCCGGCATCGATATCGGCTACCGTAATTTCCGTGTTGGCCGTCACTTCCACGCCATTCAGCATCAGCTGGCCAGCGCTAGGCAGCGACGTCACGATCACGGATTTGAAACCGTCATGCTCGACCGGATCGACAAAGCCGAAATCCGTGGACGACAGCACTACGGCTGCGCCATTGCTCAGGTCAAACACCTTGTTCCCGGCTACCGGCGCATCATTAACAGGATCAACGTTGACGGTCAGGCCCAGATTGACGGCTGTGCCGCCGGCCTTATCTTCAACCACCAGATCAAGCGTGGTGAACTTACCGAACCAATCCTTCGCCCACTCGCCGGGACGGACATAAACAGTATCTTTGTCGACCATACCGAACAGACCGGTATTCACGGTTGACTTGCTACCATCAGGCAAAGTCACCGTAATCGACGTAATGCTCAATTCCGATGTGCTATTGAATCCGGCCTTCTTCAGCAGGTCGCGGATCTCGAACGTATTTTGTGTATCTTCAAATACATTGATGCTGGTCTTAACAAGTTGAACACTCATGCCAGTACCTCTGCTTTATCGCCGCTGAAAGTGGAATTCGTCATTTTTTTTAGTCTTAAAAAGTTGTTCTTGGATTAATTGAACAGGCCGGAAAGACTGTTGACGGGGCTGGGTCAGCAGTGGTCGGCTTGATTTACTTCAGGCAGAGACTGGATCAGAGTCATGCCTAAAAAACATTTGTATTGTCGAGATTATAGCAAAATTTATCCAAGTGCAATGATTTTTTCCCAAGAAAAAATTCTCTCTAGTATTCAATTATTCCAATTAGCAACATTCCCTGGCCGCCCCGTGTTAGCCTACAATGACGGAATGAACCAGCTTACTGTTGCACTACCTTTTGCTCTGCCGCCCGCCGAACTTGCTGGCGACCTCATACGTGTCCTTGAAACGCCTGCGCTAGCCACGTTGTTGTCTCGCCACAAACGTTTGCATTCAAGCATTTATGACAGCACCAACCGTGCCCTGCCCCATGAAGACTGGCTGGCACGGCTAGCTACCGGCACGACAGACGGCGTGGCGCTAGCCACCAGCGCCATGCAAGGCCACGGACTGCAGGAGGCCGCGCAGCAAGGCCATTGGTTTATGGTCCAACCCAGCCATTTACAACTGGCCCGTACCCATCTACTGCTGGCAGACCAGCGCAACATCAGCCTGAGCGAAGCGGAAGCACGCGCCCTGTTCGACGCCGCGCGCCCCAGCTTCGAGCAGCAAGGCGGCACACTGGTATATGCCACCCCGCAGCTGTGGTTCTGGCGTGCCGACGACTGGGCCAGCCTCGACACCGCCACACCGGATGCGGCCGTGACGCAGAATGTCAGCGAATGGATGCCGGAAGGCGAACTGGCACGCGCCGGCCGCCGCCTGCAGAATGAAGTGCAGATGGCATGGCACGAACACCCCGTCAATCAGGCGCGCGAAGCCCGTGGCGCCGCCGTCATCAATGCCTGCTGGATCTGGGGCGGTGCTGCTGCGCGCGCGCATGCCGCACCTGCACTGGCAGTGGCGGGCGGCCCCGACTGGCTGCAAGGCCTGACAGATCACACTTGGCGCAGCGCCAACGCCGAGCAACTACTGGCCGCGCCGCGCCCACTGATCGTGCCCGACCTGATCGGACCGGCGCAGGCCGGTGAATGGTCCGTCTGGCTGGAACGCATGCAAGCCATAGACCAGACCTGGCTGGCGCCTCTGCTGCAGGGGCTGCGCAGCGGCCAGATCGGCCAGTTGACGCTGCTGTTGAGCGATCGCGAACGTACGCTGCAAGCTGATTGCAGCCGTCTGGCGCTGCGCACTTTCTGGCGCAAATGCAACCTGAACCATTTATCGAAGCAAGGCTGACATGACCCGTATCGCCACCCGCCCCTGTCCGCTGCGCGCGGCCGAAATGCTGCGCCAGGGCGGCATCCATCCGGTACTGGCGCGGCTGTATGCGGCACGCGGCCTGACCGATCCGCAGGAGCTGTCCAGCGAGCTGGCCGCCATGACGCCACCGGGCGCGCTGCTGCACATCGATGCGGCCGCAGGCTTTCTGGCCGATGCCATCGCCCGCAGCGCACGCATGGTCATCGTGGCCGATTACGATTGCGATGGTGCCACCGCCTGCGCCGTGGCCTTGCGCGGCCTGCGCAGCATGGGTGCGAACATCGATTTCATCGTGCCCAACCGCTTTGAATACGGCTACGGCTTGACGCCCGAAATCGTGGCGCTGACGGCGGCAGAAAGGCAGCCGGACATCATCATCACGGTCGATAACGGCATCGCCAGCATCAGCGGCGTGGCCGAAGCCAACCGGCGTGGCATCGCCGTGGTGGTCACCGACCACCACTTGCCGGGCGACGAACTGCCGGCCGCGCAAGTGATCGTCAACCCCAATCAGCCCGGCTGCGGCTTCCCCAGCAAGCATATCGCCGGCGTGGGCGTGGTGTTCTACGTGCTACTGGCCTTGCGCGCCGAACTGCGCCGCCGTGGCGTGTTCGACGCCCAGACCCAGCCCAAGCTCGATCACCTGCTGGACCTCGTTGCACTGGGCACGGTGGCCGACGTGGTGCGGCTAGACAGCAATAACCGCATCCTCGTGGCGCAAGGCCTGAAGCGCATGCGCGCCGGCCGCATGCACGCCGGCGTGGCGGCCCTGTTCCGCGTGGCGGGACGTAACCCGCGCAACGCCAATCCGTTTGATCTGGGCTTTGCGCTGGGACCACGCCTGAATGCAGCGGGGCGGCTGGAAGATATGTCGCTCGGTATCGAATGCCTGATTACGGATGACGAAAACCGCGCCTGGGAACTGGCCCAGCAGCTCAACGACATCAACCTCAAGCGGCGCGAAATCGAAGCGGAAATGCAGGATACTGCGCTGCTCCATCTGGACAGCTTTGAGCCCGCCCACAGCAGCACCATCTGCGTCTTCGATCCGGAATGGCATCAGGGCGTGATCGGCATCGTCGCCTCGCGCCTGAAAGAGAAGTTCTTCCGCCCCACCATCACCTTCGCCCCGGGCGGCGATGGCTGGCTCAAGGGTTCGGGCCGTTCCATCCCCGGCTTCCACCTGCGCGATGCACTCGATCTGGTGTCGAAAAAAGCCCCGTCGCTGATCGACAAATTCGGCGGCCACGCCATGGCTGCCGGCCTGACGCTGCGCGCCGACGCTTTCGAGGCCTTTGCCGCCGCTTTTGAAGAAGTGGGCCGCGCATGGCTGAGCAGCCAGCAACTGGAACGCGTGGTCGAAACGGATGGCCCGCTGGAAGACGCCTATTTCAGCACCGACTTCATCGCGCTGATGGATGGGCAGGTATGGGGTCAGGGCTTCGCGCCGCCCGTGTTCTGCGACGATTTCCGCGTGGTCAGCCAGCGCATCCTCAAGGAACGCCACCTGAAACTGCTGCTGGAAAAGAATGGCGCGCGCTACGATGCCATCTGGTTCGGTCACACGGATGCACTGGGCGAGCGGGCCAAAGTGGCATTCCGGCTCGATGCCAACGAATACAACGGCGTAACAAAAGTGCAATTACTGGTCGAACACGCGGAAGCAGCCTGACACGCCACCGTTTGACCACCCTCCGGAAAAGGAGTATAAATACTCCAAAGACGGAGGAATCATGAATCTGACTTACGCCTACCCACGCAGCCGCTTCGAACCCACCATCCTGGTCGACCTGAATGCCAAGGCCGAACGGGAGCGCCTGAGCAAAGCCGCTCTGAAGGGCTTTTTCAAACTGGTGGCAGCCTGGAAACTGCGTGATGAAGACGCGCGCGAGCTGCTGGGCGGCATTTCCAACAGCGCCTACTACGAGTGGAAGAAGAAACCCGAGCGCACGCTGGAAGTCGATTGCATCACGCGCATTTCCTATCTGCTGGGCATCTACAAGGCCTTGCACATCCTTTACGGCGACCAACTGGCCGACGAGTGGATCAGCCTGCCCAACACCAATCTGCTGTTCGGCGGCCGCACGCCGCTGAACTATCTGCTCAGCGGCGGCCTGCCTGCCATGCAGATCGTGCGGCAGTTGCTCGATGCGCGGCGCGGAGGCCTGTAAGTGCTGCCGCTGACGAGTTTGCGCCAGTTCGACACCTGCCGGCTGCTGCCGTCGCGTTACGCCGACACGGAAGACTCGGTACTGTCGCCGCTGGCGGACACGGATCAGGAGCTGCACGACCTGTTCGAACTCGATAACGCCACCAATGCCCGCCTGCGCGCCCAGCATGGTGGTGCGGTCGGCATTACGACCGATGAACTGGTGTTTGGCGTGCCGCACTTCCGCATCATCAACGCCGCCTTTACTTACGCCCGCCCCGAAGGCAGCCGTTTCAATACGGGCGAACGGGGTGCATGGTATTGTGCGTTCGATGTGGCGACCGCCTTGGCCGAAGTGAGCTTCCATAAAGCCGTGGAATACGCCGAGATCAACCGCTATGACGACAGCGTGCAGTATCAGACCATGCTGGCCGATTTCACAGCCAGCTTCCACGATCTGCGCGGCCAATCGCGCTATCAGAACTGTTTGCAGCCGGATAGCTATATCGCTTCGCAGACGCTGGCCGAACGCCTGCTCGACAGCGGCGCGCTGGGCCTCATCTATCCCAGCGTACGCCATGCGGGTGGCACCAACCTCGCTTGCTTCCGGCCTGCGCTGGTGGGCAATGTTCGCAAAGGTGCCAGCTATCGGTTAACATGGCGGGGTAGTCCTGTCCCGAACATCGAAACACTGTGAGTCCAGCAAGCCATGCAAACCAAACCCGAAAAAGATATCGAACTGCGCAACAAGGTCAATCGCGAAACGGCACGTCTGCCATGGACCGAGCTGCTCAAGCATTTTGCACAGGGAAATGTGGTGTGGATCGCCGATACGCTCGATCTGGTCGATGTCGCCGTGCGCATCTCGCACGACGACAAAGCCAATATCAGCCGCTGGATGGAAGCAGGCCTGCTCGCCAAAGTCAATGATGAACAGGCCCAGCGCTGGCTGGAAACCAACGCCGAACTATGGGCCTGCGTGGTCAGCCCCTTCATACTGGTACAGCAGCAGAAAGCGGTACCGACCAGCGTCCACTAAGCGTTGCGGGCTGCCTGCGCCAGTTGCAGCGCCAGCCCGTTATGCCGCTCTATCAGCGCGGGCAGATCCAGTGTCGCCAGCTGCCCATCACGCACCACCACGCGGCCGTGGATGATGCTGTAGTCCACCGCCGGCGGCGTGCAGAACACCAGTGCCGCCACCGGATCGTGCAGCGCACCGGCCGTGGCGATGCCGTCCATACGGAATAGCACCAGATCGGCCGACATGCCCGGCTTGAGTGCACCGATATCATCCCGATTCAGCACCCGTGCGCCGCCCAGTGTGGCCAGTTCCAGCGCCTGCCGCGCCGTCATGGCGTCCGGACCGAAGCCCACGCGCTGCAGCAGCATGGCCTGGCGCACTTCGCCCAGCATATGGCCGGCATCATTGGAAGCACTGCCATCCACGCCCAGCCCCACGGCCACGCCACGGTCGAGCATCTTGCGGATCGGCGCTATGCCGGAAGCGAGCCGCATATTCGAACACGGACAGTGGGCGATGCCGGTGCCCGTGCGCGCAAACAGATAGATGCCGTCATCATCCAACTGGACACAGTGGGCATGCCACACGTCGTGCCCTACCCAGCCGCAATCTTCCGCATATTCGGCCGGCGTCATATTGAACTTCTCGCGGCTGTAGGCGATATCGTTGGCGTTTTCTGCCAGATGGGTGTGCAAGGACACGCCGTAGCTGCGCGCGAGCGCCGCCGCTTCCTTCATCAGATCACGCGAAACAGAAAACGGCGAACACGGCGCCACCACCACGCGCTGCATGGCATGGCGGCTGGCGTCGTGATACTGCTCGATCAGGCGCTGGCTATCCTTGAGGATGGCCGCTTCGTTCTCCACCACACGGTCGGGCGGCAGGCCACCTTGCGACTGGCCCACGCTCATGGCACCACGCGCGGCGTGAAAACGCATACCGATCTCGCTGGCCGCTTCGATACTGTCATCGAGCTTGCAGCCATTCGGATAGATGTACAGATGATCGCTGCTGGTGGTACAGCCGGACAGTATCAGCTCGGCCATCGCCGTCTGGGTCGACACGCTCACCATTTCCGGTGTCAGCCCTGCCCAGATGGGATACAGATTGGTCAGCCAGTTGAACAGTTCGCCGTTCTGCGCCGCCGGTATGGCGCGCGTCAGGCTCTGGTACATATGGTGGTGGGTGTTGATCAGGCCCGGTAGCACCACGTGAGCGCGGGCGTCGATCACTTCGTCCGCCGTCTGCGGCAGATCGGCGCTATAGCCCACCTGTTCGATCACGTGGTCGCGGATGAAGATGGCACCATCGGCCAGTTCGCGGCGCTGCTCGTCCATCGTGACCAGCACGCGCGCATTTTTTATCAGCAGGGTTTTACTCATGGTGTAGCGTAAAGGTAGTTGCAGCCCTGATCGGCCGGATCACGTCGCTGGATACGGTCGTACAGGCCCAGATTGCCGGCCATGGTGCGCTCCAGATCTTCCGGCAGCAACAGGCGTGCGCGGATCAGGTTTTCAGCAGCAGCGCGCACGGCGGCAGCAAAGTCTTGACGGGTCGGATAGCGTTCGGCCAGACTGGGACGCGGATCGCCAGCGACCAGTCGCTCAGCCTCGGTGCGCGCAAACGGCACAAAGCTGCCATCGAAACGCGACGTGGCCCAGCCAAAGCCGGTTTCAGGCGCACGCAGATTCCAGCCGGTGTGCGTACCCAGTGGCGCCTGTACCTCCACCAGTCGCACCCCGCCCTTGTCATTACCGTCGCCATCCGGCACTGGCACCAGCGTTTCATATGCGGCGTCCTGTATCGGCGGCACCGTATCGGCAATGCCGTTACGCTCATAGCGCCAGCCGAATGTCAGCCGTGGTTCGCGCAGATTCTGCTCGGGCGGTGTGATACCCAGCCCTTTCGGGAAAATGGCGCGGTAGTCGGCCACGCTGGTCAGCGTATGCTGGCTCAGGCTGGGATAGGCGTTGGCTGGCGGGGCCTTGTCCTGACTGGTCCATTCATCCAGCGCCAGCACCAGTGCGCGCATGGTGGTGTAATGGTCGCTGGTGGATACGCAGGCCGTGAACGGAGCACGCGTGCGCGAACGTCCCACATAGTGCTGCGCACCCATCAGGCCGAACAGGCGTACATTGTCTGGCGGCGCCACATCGAGCACGCCATCAGGCGTAGTGGCGATCAGCGAAGCCCCACGGTTCCAGAACTCGGTCGACGTATTGGCAATAAATAGCTTGGGCAAACGCCCCTGTCGGTCGCGCGCATTATCGAGCGTAGATGCCGTCTTGCCCGTCACGGGGTCACGCGTTGGTGCTGCCGTGAAGGGGAAAGCATCGGCTGGATAGTCATGCTCCTCCAGCATGGACGGGTGGCGGGTAGGCTGGACGAAACGGCTGTTAAAGCCGGCCGAACCACCGGCGCCGGGGACATGCAGATAAGCGCCATCGAACACCAGCTTGCCACCTTCGTCCACATTCAGGCCATCATGCAGCATGCGGCCTATCAGGCGGCCGGACTGGCTGATGCCGAACATCAGAATATTTTTTGGCACAGGCGCGCCTTCCAGCGGATGGTCGCGCAAATAGGACAGCAGATCGCGGATGCCGGCCATGCCGGCGCCCGCCACATACGGATCGCGTGCCATGTAGGTCAGCTCGTAAATCACGCCGGGCTGGAAGCCGCCGTCCAGCCGTATTCGCCCGGGGCCGCCCGCCTGCGCTGGTTCAACGAACTGCCAGCTACTGCGCGGCATGGGTCGGCGCAGCTCTTCCGGCCGGCGACGCTGGGTCAGCTGGGCATGGGGATCGTTAAGTGTGGCCGGTTCATAGGTCAGGCCACGCATGCCCGCATAGGTAGCGACATCGCTCACGGCATTGACAGTGAATTCATTATTCACCCTGCCCTGCACACCTTTCAGCACGGGCGGAACCAGCACCAGCGGGCGAGCTGCCGGTACGCCCGGTGCCACATCCCAGGTCCAGGCCGAAAACAGCAGGCTGAAACCGTGCCGCATCAGGAAACCATCGCCCGCATCTTCCGCCGTGGTGGGATCGTTATTGGCCGGGCTGCGGCCATTGATCTGCCCCAGCATGGCGATGCCGCCACGGTTATTGACGTCGTAAATCAACGTCGTCGGCTTGCCATGCACAGGACGCAACAGCACGAATTCGCTGGAAAAGCGCACGCGCCCGTCTTCGTCGCGCGACGCCCGTCCAAGATCAACGATACTGGCATTCGCGCGCTCGTGCGGGTTGAGCGCAAAATGGGCTACACCACGAATTTTTTCGTAAGCGCCAGCCTCGCCGTAACTGGTGCCGGCCGCAAACGGCACGCGTTCGCGGACTTCGATGCGCTCCACCGCAGCTTGCGCCAGTGCCGTGAAGCCGCCCAGCAAAGCCAGCGTCATGGCGCTGGCCACGCGGCTGAGCTTCAGCATACGTCCACCCACTGGCCCGCCGTCACGCTGGCGATCATGGCAGGCGTAATGCGCACAGCGCTATTGATGGAACCGGCCGCCGGCAGCACTTCATCATAATTATTGAGCGACTGGTCCAGATAGACGGGGATCTGCTGCGCCAGCCCGAACGGGCAGACGCCGCCGACGGGGTGGCCGGTAATATCGGCCACTTCGTCCGGCGCCAGCATCTTGCCCTTGCCGAAAGCGTCCTTGAATTTGCGGTTATCGATACGTGCCACGCCACTGGCCACCAGCAGTATGATCTTCCCTTCGCCTAGCCGGAACGCCAGTGTCTTGGCGATCCGGCCCGGTTCCACCCCGTGCGCTTCGGCAGCCAGTGCTACGGTGGCGGTACTCACATCGAGTTCGATGATGGGCATCTGCATGTCGCGAGCGACGAAAAAATCACGTACCGATTGCAAACTCATATAGCTAGTGTCCTCCTCCCAGGTAGGCCGCAATCACCTTGGGATCTGTTTTCAGGCTCTCCGCCGGGCCGTGGACGGAAATACTGCCATTCTCCAGCACATAGCCATAATCGGCAACGTTTAGTGCAGCAGCGGCAAACTGCTCCACCAGCAGCATGGTCACGCCTTCCGTCTTGAGCCGCTGAATGATGCGGAATACTTCTTCAACCAGTATCGGCGCCAGCCCCATCGACGGTTCATCGAGCAGAATGACTTCGGGATTGAGCATCACGGCACGCGCCATGGCCAGCATCTGCTGCTCGCCGCCGGACAACGTACCGGCTAGCTGGGTCTGACGCTCCTTCAGGCGCGGGAACAGGTCCAGCGCCTTGTCCAGATCGTGCTTGATATCGCCCTTGGGGCGGGCGCGAGTAAATCGCGGGAAAGCGCCGAGCAGCAGGTTGTCCAGCACCGTCATCGACGCGAACACACGCCGCCCTTCCGGCGAATGGGCCAGACCGGCACGGGCTATCCGGTGCGAATCCACGCCGGTAATGTCCTTGCCATCCAGCGTTACCTTGCCGCCCTTGGGCTTGAGCATGCCGGAAATGGCGCGCATGGTGGTGGTCTTGCCGGCCCCATTAGAACCGATCAACGTCACCAGCTTACCCTTGGGGACTTCCAGCGAAATACCGTGCAGAACCTCGACTTTGCCATAGGCGGCCTGCAGATTTGAAATCGAAAGCATGGGCTATCCTTATCTGTCTATTCAGTGCGCCGCCGGCGCTTTGGTACCGCCGTGTTCTTCACCGCTACCGCCAAGGTAGGCCTCGATCACCTTGGGATCGTTCTGCACAGCGTTAGGCACGCCTTCCGCGATCTTCTGGCCGAAGTCCAGCACCGTCACCGTATCGGACAGCGCCATCACCACGTCCATATGGTGTTCGATCAGGATGATGGTAATACCGTGGTCGCGGATCTTGCGGATGATGGCCATGAGCTCCTTGATATCAGGCGCCGTCAGACCGGCCGCCGGCTCATCGAGCAGCAGCAGACGCGGGCTCAGACCCAACGCACGGCCGATTTCGAGCAGGCGCTGCTTACCATATGGCAGATTGCGCGCTTCCTCGTTGGCCATGGCTGACAGGCCGACAAATTCGAGGATGCTGGCAGCGCGGTCACGCGCGGCTTTTTCCTCGGCCTTGTAACGGGGCGTCTGCAGCATCACATCCAGCACATTCGATTTGAAGGTGTTGTGCAGGCCGACCAGCACGTTCTCGGTAGCCGTCATTTCGCCGAATAGCTGCACGTTCTGGAAAGTCCGCGCCACGCCGCCCAGCGCAATCTCCGATGGCGTGCGGCCAGAAATCACGGCACCGGCAAAGCTCACCTTACCGTTGGTAGGCTTGTAGATCCCCGTCAGCACATTCATCATGGTGCTCTTGCCGGAACCGTTAGGTCCGATCAGGCCATGGACCGAGCCCTGGATCACGTTCAGGTTC
Organism: Pseudoduganella danionis; assembly: GCF_009720775.1. Taxonomy (GTDB): domain Bacteria; phylum Pseudomonadota; class Gammaproteobacteria; order Burkholderiales; family Burkholderiaceae_D; genus Rugamonas; species Rugamonas danionis. The sequence continues at coordinate 1,831,294 of NZ_WNKW01000001.1, read as the reverse complement.
ACCTGATTCAGCGCTTTCAGACCGCCGAACTGCATCAGGATCTGGTCGACCTGCAGCAGCGTACTGCCGGCCGTGCCGCCCTGTGCACGGTCGAACGGCGCCACGCCGCTGGCCGCCACACCCTGCGCATGCTGCGCGCCGCGCCCCATCAGGTTCTGCAGGAAGCCAACGATACCGTCCTGCAGGTAGTACACCACGAACAGCGTCATCAGGCCGAAGATGGTCAGACGCCAGTCGACGATGTTCTCCAGCTTAAACGAGGTCGCTGCCATACCGATGGTGGCCACCAGCGGCACCAGCACGCCGCGCACCGTGCTGCGCTTTTTGGCCAGCATCAGTGCCGAACCGATCACGCCGAGTACCGCGGCAGCAACGGCAATCTGGCGGAACAGTTCAATGTCGGCCAGCAGGCTAGGCAGCATCACCACGATCAGCGCGCCGATCAACGAACCGGAACGGGTCTTGCGGCCGCCCATGATCACGGCCAGCAGGAACAATATGGTCAGCTCGAAGTTGTAGGTATTGGGCGAGATGTATTCTTCCGAATACGCATACAGACTGCCCGCCAGACCGGCGAAACCGGCACTGATGATGAAGGCATATACCTTGTAGCGATACACCGAAACGCCCATACAGTCGGACGCGATCGGGCTATCGCGCAGCGCTTCGAACGCGCGGCCCAGATTCGATTTGAGCACGCGGTGCACGATCACCAGCGCCAGTACCATCAGCACGGCCACCATGTAGTAGTAGCCCACTTCACTGAGCTTCTGACCAAGGATCACCGGCTTGGCGATCTTGATGCCCATCGGCCCTTCCGTCAGGAAGGTCATCTCGTTGATCAGAATCTGGATGATGGTGCCAAAGGCTAGCGTCACCATGGCCAGATACGGCCCTGTCACGCGCAGCGCCGGCAGCGCAAGGATGGCACCGAAGATGGCGGCACTGGCTATGCTGGCCGGGATCGCCACCCAGAACGGCGCACCCAGTTTGAACACCAGCACACCGGTGGCATACGAGCCGATGCCGAACAGGCCCGCATGGCCGAGCGACACCTGCCCCGTATAGCCGACCACGATATCGAGACCGAACAATAGTATCGCGTAGATCAGTATCGTTTCGAACAGATGGATATAGTAAGGATTAGGAATCAGCACCGGATACAGTGCCAGTACCACCAGTCCGAGTACGCTTGCTGCAAGTAGCTTCTTGTTCATGTAGACCTCAGACTTTCTTGATGGCGGCTTTGCCGAACAGGCCGGACGGTTTCACCGCCAGCACCAGCAACAGCAGCAGCAAGCCCGGCACTTCCTTGTAGCCGGTCGAGATGTAGTAACCCGTCATGGTCTCGGCGATGCCCAGTATCAGCCCGCCGCCGATGGCGCCAACGCCCGAAGTCAGGCCGCCGATAATCGCCACGGCAAACGCCTTCAGGCCCAGCGAAGCGCCCATGGTGGCCCCCGTCAGCGTCAGTGGCGCCACCAGCACGCCGGCAAACGCCGCCGTGGCCGAGGACAGCGCATACGAAAACGTAATCACCATGCCCGTGTTAATCCCCATCAGGCCGGCCGCATCGCGGTCGTTGGCCGTAGCCACGACAGCTTTGCCGTAGATGGACTTACGGTTGAACAGTTCGACGGCAGCCATGATGGCCAGCGCACCCACGATCACGGCGATCTGCATGGGCTGCACATTGGCGCCCAGGATTTCTATCGGCGCGGAACTGAGCGGCATGGGGAACGTCAGGTCATCCTTGCCCCAGATGTTCTCGGCTACGTTTTTGAAGATGATGGCCAGCGCAATGGTGGACATGATCCAGCCGAATTCCGATTTGATTTTGATGGCAGGCCGTACACCTATCCATTCGACGAACATGCCCTGCAGGCCGCCGAACACAATCACCAGCGGGATCATCAGCAGATAGCTCATGTAAGGGCCGCCGTGGATATTCCCCACCAGACTGAGGCCGACCAGAGCGCCCAGCATCAGCGATTCGCCCTGGCCGAAATTGAGAGTGCCGGAAGTGGCAAAGGTTAGCTGGTAGCCGAAAGCGATGACGGCATAAATCATGCCGAGCGCAATGCCACTGAACGCCAGTTGCAGCAGTATTTCCATAATGACCACCGATAGTCAGGATCGATAAGAAAATGGCCAGACTTGACGCATCAAGACTGGCCAGGAACCAGAATCGCAGGGCTTATTTACCGGCCGCTACGACTTTGCCATCCTTGACTTCACCGAACACGGTGATGTCAGCCGTGATGGCTTCGTGGTTATCTTTGCTATACGGCTTGTTGTAGGTGGTGACCACGCCGTCGATTTTTTCGTTCAGACTTTCCAGCGCGGCTTTGACTTTCGGGCCCTCGGTGGAACCGGCCTGCTTGATGGCAGCCGCCAGCAAATAGATCGAATCGTAGCCCTGCGCTGCCGACACAGGCGAAGGCATACGGTCGCCCGGCGGGTGATAGGCTTTTACGTAGGCATCGATGAAGGCTTTACGCTTGGGCGTATTCGGGTCCTGAATAAAGGTCTGCGGCATGCGGGTGCCGTTACCGTTCTTGCCGGCGTTGTCGATAAAGTTAGCCATCGACAGAGTCCAACTGCCGATCAGCGGCACTTTCCAGCCCAGCTTTTCCATGCCGTTGGCGATCTGCGCCAGTTCAGGGCCGATACCGTAGGTCAGCACCACTTCAGCGCCGGCCTGCTTGGCTTTCAGCAGTTGGGCCGTCATGTCGACGTCTTTCAGGTTGTACTTCTCGATCGCGACGGCTTTCATGCCTTTCTTGTCGAGCGCCTTTTCCAGATCTTCACGGCCTAGCTGGCCGTAGTTGGTGGAGTCGGCCAGTATCGCCACTTTTTTGAATTTGCGGTTGTCGACGGCTTCCTGCACGATCATGTGCGACTGGATGCTGTCATTGGCCGAGTTGCGGAAGATGTAGTTCTCCGGCTGGTCGGCAAACTGCTTGGTGATGATGGAGCCGGTGGCCACATTGTTCATCACTGGAATCTTGGCGTCCTGATAAAAACGCTGCGAAGCCAGCGCCACGCCGGTGTTAATGTAGCCGACGGTAGCGACGACACGTTCCTTGTTGATCAGCTCCTGCGCGATCTGCACGCCACGTTCGTTCTTGGCTTCGTCGTCGCGTTCGATCAACTGGATCTGGCGGCCCAGCACACCGCCCTTGGCATTGATTTCCGCCACAGCCAGCTTGACGCCGTCACGCATGGAGACACCCATGGGCGCAGAACCGCCCGTAAACGGACCTGCCACACCGATCTTGATGGGGTCGGCCGCCATGGCGCCAGCCGAGAAACCGAGTGCGATACCTGCTACGAGCATCTTCAACTTGAAAGTCATCTGCTATCTCCTGTTATACAACGTTTTTATAGTGTGAATTACGCTGAAACTACGCTGGAAATACGGCTGGACTACGCCCCATCGATGATGCATTGTAGGTGGCTTATCTTGTGTGAGCAACAGATACATGTGCGGCATCGCAGCAAGCTAAAACGCTTGCTGCGACTGGCCTCGTTGTAAGTTCGCTGTAAGGAAGTTTGCTTAGCAAACAGGGGCTTTACATGCCCGAAGTGCGGCGCTCGAACGCCCGCTGGGCAAAGCGCATCTGGGTTTCGTAGAGCGCTTCGTTACGCTCGAAACCCATGGAGCCATCGCGCAGGCCGATGGCCATGGCCATCACGGCATCCGGGTATTCCAGATCGGCCGCTTTCTCTATCCAGCGCCGCGCTACCAGTTCGTCGCGCTTGACGCCTTCGCCGCTCAGATACAGGTGCGCCAGCGCGAACATCGCGGCCGGCATCTGGTGATTCGCTGCGAAACTTAACCAGTGTGCGGCAGTCTTGGCATTCGCGGCTACGCCCATGCCGTTACGGTACATCATGCCCAGATAGTAGGCGGCCTGCGCATCGCCTGCCTTGGCGGCAGTGCTGAACAGCGCGTAGGCCTTGGGCAGATTCACCGGTACTTCAGCGCTGCCGCGCAGATACAGGCGCGCCTGATCGACCGGACCAGCGCTGGCGCCTGAGCCCATCAGCAAAGTCGATAACAGCGCCGCCAGCAGCGTGCGCACCGGTTTAGTGCAAAGCTTGATCATAGTGACAAATCTATCGCATACAAGGCCAGCCCTTTGCCGCCGCCATCGTCATTCTTTAACTGGGTGATGCCGCGCAGGCCAGCCTCCTCGGCCAGCTCCTGTAACTGCGGTGCCGAATGGAATACCACCGCAGCGCGCGTCTTCAGCGGTGCAAAGCGCCAACTACGCTGGGCACCGTCACGGCTACGGTTCAACTGACGCCGCTCGCGGATATAGCTGATCAGCACATCGCGGCTGGCATCCGGTGCAGCCAGTACGGTGCGGCTGCCATCCAGTGCGGGGAAAGCCCCGCCGCCACTGGCGCGGTAGTTATTGGTCGCCACCAGAAACGGCTGTTCTGCCAGCACGCCCGCGCCGCGATAACTGAGGCCAATGATGCGCTGCCCCACCGGCTTGCTGATATCAATCTGATAGCTGACATCGGCATCTGTGAGCATATCGAAGTTAAATCCGGGCACGGCGGGATTGACCAACTCCTGCACGGCAGTGCTGGCCGGGTCGATGCGGTTGAAACGCTCGGCCGATTTTTCCAGCCACGCCTTGAGTTCGGCGCCATTCACTCTAACCACATGCAACGCATTCGGGTACAGATACAGGTCGGCCACATTATTGAGCGCCAGACCACCTGCCAGCACATCGGTGTAATCGGCAGCGCCAGCCGCACCGACCTTGAACGGCGACGCCATGGATAGCACGGGCAAGCCGCCCCAGACCGGATGGCTGGCTTCCACATAGCGCTGTACATAAGCCGTCTGCGCCTGATTCACCACCTGTATGGCCGTGCTGTCGCCCACATCGGCGAAATAACTACTCATACGGAAGTCGCTATGCCCGACCGGCGACTGTACGTAGCGTATGGTCGCTTCATGCTCATGCCCCACCAACTGCGCCAGCGCGGCATCGGCCGGTACGTAACTGCGGTCCGGCTGGCGCGTCGAACGCACTTCCACCGTGGTGGCGTCGCGGTCCACCAGCCAGCGCTGGCCGTCGTAACGCAGCCACAGGCCGATCACGCCCAGATCTTTACCCCACAGATTAGCCATCACGGCAGGCACGCCATGCACGCGACCACGCACCTTGTCCACGCCCGGCAGATTGAAAGCAGGCAGCGTGCTGGCCGCCTGCGGGAAGCTCTGGTGCGCATGGCCCATCAGCAGCACATCCACCCCGGGCACCTGCGCCAGATAGTAGCCGGCATCTTCCATCCCTGCCGTGTAAGGCGCGCCATCGAGCCCACCATGGACCAGCGCGATCACCAGATCGGCGCCTTGCTCGCGCATCAGCGGGATGTATTGCAGTGCCGCTTCGCGCACGCCTTGCGCATACACTTTGCCTTCCAGCGCACGCTGGTCCCACTGCAGCACACCGGGCGGTGTAAAGCCGATGATGCCGATGCGTAGCGTACTGCGCACAGGCGCGCCATCGGGCCCCATGGCACTGATCTGGCGCTGCAAAATCCGGTAAGGCGGGAACAGCGGCGCATGCGTACGGCTGCTGTAGATATTCGCCAGCACCAGCGGGAAGGCCGGACCGGCGCAGCGGGCCGCGTCGCGGGCCACGCCATCCACCTCGAAATGGCTGGCCGTGACCTGATTCAGATAGGCCAGCCCATAGTTGAATTCGTGGTTGCCGATGCCGCCGCCGTCGTAGCCCAACTGGTTCATGGCCTTGTAGACGGCCAAGGTCTGGTTGCACGGCAGCGGCGCGACCAGCGCCTGATAATCAGCCAGCGCCGTGCCCTGGATCGCATCGCCATTATCGAGCAGCACATGGTTGGGGAATTCGCTGCGCGCCCGCGCAATCAGCGTCGCCGTGCGTTCCAGACCGATGGAAGGATCGGCCTTGAGCTTGTAGTAATCGTAACCCAGCAGATTGGCATGCAGGTCGGTCGTCTCGAGCACTGCCAGCGTAGCGCGGCTGCCGGCCGGTGGCGCAGCCTCACGCGGCAAGCTGACGCAAGCCGAGAGGCAAGTCGCCAGCAAAGCTGGCAACAGTGCAAGCCGGCCCCGCGCCCGCAATACAGGGCGGGCAGAGGCGGCACGAACGGAGGCAGGACGCATGGGTGAGCGGTTTCCAGAAATGTATTTATTTTTGACAACGACGCACTGCGCGAAATCATACGCAGTCAGCCTGCCGGCCACAAGTAACGCGCGGCCCAAAGGCGAGATATTACCTGTTTTGTGGCATAAATGGCAGCATTTCACGCTTAACCACCCCGTTTGGACTTGATCCTGCCACAAACACCGGCATCGTCAGGGCTAAAACTAGGCCAGATAGCTACAAGAGCATGGCCCGCCTAGGGTATAATCTAGGGTTTGATTTCAGCCTGAGAAAAGAAGAAAACATGGAAGCCGAACGCATCAACTCCCTCTCCGCCCTGCTCGCCGATCTGACCACGCGCGAAGCCGAACTTCGGAGGTATCTTTGACTTCGATAAGAAGTCGGAGAAACTCGAACAGGTAAACGAAGAGCTGGAAGATCCTACCGTCTGGAACGAGCCTAAGAAGGCTCAGGATCTGGGCAAGGAAAAGAAATCGCTGGAAGCAGTGGTATTCACCCTGACCAAAGCCCATACCGACCTGCAGGACATGGGCGATCTGTTCGCCATGGCCAAGGAAGAAGGCGACGACGACACGCTGGAAGCGCTGATCGTCGATGCGGAAGAAGTCCGCAAAGTCATCGAAGGCATGGAATTCCGCCGGATGTTCAACAATCCTATGGATCCGAACAACTGCTTCATCGACATCCAGGCCGGTGCCGGCGGCACCGAAGCACAGGACTGGGCGTCCATGCTGCTGCGCCAGTACCTGCGCTATGCAGAGCGCAAAGGCTTCAAAGTCGAAGTCATGGAACAGTCAGACGGCGAGGTTGCCGGCATCAAGACTGCCACCATCAAGGTGGAAGGTGATTACGCCTATGGCTTCCTGCGCACGGAAACCGGCGTGCACCGTCTGGTACGCAAGTCGCCATTCGATTCGTCCAACGGCCGCCACACTTCGTTCACGTCGCTGTTCGTGTATCCGGAAGTCGATGACTCGATCGATATCGAAGTCAATCCGGCCGATCTGCGTATCGATACCTACCGTGCGTCCGGCGCCGGTGGTCAGCACATTAACAAAACCGACTCCGCCGTACGTCTGACCCACGGTCCAACGGGCATCGTTGTACAGTGCCAGAATGACCGTTCGCAGCACCGCAACAAGGCCGAAGCGATGGAAATGCTGAAGGCGAAGCTGTACGAACTGGAACTGCGCAAACGCATGAGCGAGCAGCAGAAACTGGAAGACTCCAAGACCGATGTGGGCTGGGGCCACCAGATCCGTTCCTATGTGCTGGACCAGTCGCGCATCAAGGACCTGCGTACCAACTTCGAAACGGGTAACACCAAGGGCGTACTGGACGGCGATCTGGACGACTTCATTTCCGCTTCGCTGAAACAGGGCGTCTAATGCACAGCACTCCGGCCCGCGCCTTCATCTTCGATATGGATGGCACCCTAGTCGACAACATGGCTTACCACATGCAGTCGTGGCTGAGCTTCATGCAGCGTCAGGGCTTGAATCCCGAACCCGATGCGTTCTTCCGCGCGACGGCAGGACGCACCAGTCACGAGATTCTGGCCGCCTATCTGGGCGACCATCTGACGCGCGAGGACTATGCCCGCTTCGATGAGGAAAAGGAATCGCTGTACCGCGAACTGTATGCGCCCCATCTGGCACCGGCCGGCGGGCTGGAAGCCTTCATGGCCAGCGCCAGGCGTGCCGGTGTGCGCATGGCCGTGGCCACGGCTGCGCCGAAAGAAAACATCGACTTCACGCTGGACGGGCTGGATCTGCGCGCCGAATTCGCCGCCATTGCCGGTGCTGCCGATGTGGCACGCGGCAAACCGCATCCGGACGTATTCCTGCTGGCGGCCGAACGGGCCGGCACCCGCCCAGAACACAGCATCGTGTTCGAGGATGCACCGCTGGGCGTGGAAGCAGCGCGTCGCGCCGGCATGCGCGCCGTCGTACTGACCACCACACTGCCGGCCGAAGCGTTTGCCGGTTTCGATAACATCATCGCCATGGCGCGCGATTTCAGCGAACTCGATGTCGAATCGCTGTTTGCCAGCGCCGCCGTTTAACAATCACTACCTCAACAGAAGAAATGACCATGACTACGGATCATCACGAACACCCAGCGCATGACGAAAACAAGATCATCGCCGAGCGCCGCGCCAAGCTGGCCGCCATCCGCGAACAAGGCGTAGCCTTCCCTAACGACTTCAAGCCGGAACACAAGGCGGCCGATCTGCATGCGCAATTTGGCGAGAAGACCCGTGAAGAGCTGGAAGCCAACCCGATCAACGTGGTGCTGGCTGGCCGTATGATGCTCAAACGCGAAGCCGGCAAGAAAGCCGCTTTCGCCACGCTGCAGGATTCGTCGGGCGCACGCGCCGATGGCCGTATCCAGATCTATGTGACGCTGGACCTGACGGGCGAAGCCGCCATGGCCGCCCTGCACCACTACGATCTGGGCGACATTCTCGGTGTGACCGGTACCCTGTTCAAGACCAAGACCGATGAACTGACCATCAAGGTCAGCACCCTGCGTCTGATCACCAAGTCGCTGCGTCCGCTGCCGGACAAGTTCCACGGTCTGGCCGATCAGGAAACCAAATACCGTCAGCGCTATGTTGATCTGATCATGAACGAAGAGACGCGCCGTACGTTCAAAGCGCGTACCGCTGCCATCTCGTCGATGCGCCGTTTCATGGAAAAGAACGCCTTCATGGAAGTGGAAACGCCGATGCTGCACACCATCCCCGGTGGCGCTGCGGCCAAGCCTTTCATCACCCACCACAATGCGCTGGACATGCAGATGTTCCTGCGTATCGCGCCTGAGCTGTACCTGAAGCGCCTGGTGGTGGGCGGCTTCGACCGCGTGTTCGAGATCAACCGTAACTTCCGTAACGAAGGCGTGTCGATCCGTCACAATCCAGAATTCACCATGATGGAATTCTACGCGGCCTACACCGACTACAAGTGGATCATGGACTTCACGGAAGAGATCATCCGTCAGGCCGCCATCGATGCACACGGCACCGCCACCCTGACCTACGGCGGCCGCGAGTTGGATCTGGCCAAGCCTTTCCACCGCCTGACCATCGTCGAAGCCATCAACAAGTATGCGCCGGGCTACACCCCGGAACAGCTGACCGACATGGAATTCCTCACCAAGGAGCTGGCCAAGTTCGGCGTCAAGCCGTTCGCCACTTCCGGTCTGGGCGCGCTGCAACTGGCACTGTTCGAAGAAACCGCCGAAGCCCAGTTGTGGGAACCTACCTTCATCATCGACTATCCGGCCGAAGTATCGCCACTGGCCCGTGCTTCCGACACGCAGGCCGGCATCACCGAGCGCTTCGAGCTGTTCATGGTGGGCCGCGAAATCGCCAACGGCTTCTCCGAGCTGAACGACGCGGAAGACCAGTCGGCCCGCTTCCTGGCACAGGTAGCCGCCAAGGATGCCGGTGACGAAGAAGCCATGTTCTACGATGCCGACTACATCCGCGCGCTCGAATACGGCATGCCGCCAGCCGGTGGTTGCGGTATCGGTATCGACCGTCTGATGATGATCATTACCGATTCGCCTAACATCCGCGACGTGCTGCTGTTCCCGCACCTGCGCCGCGAAGAGTAAGCTAAACACTATGCATGCTGCGCATGCATAGCAAAAGGCCCGCTGATTCAGCGGGCCTTTTTTCATTGCGCTTGCCGTTACGGCTTACACCAGCATGCCACCCGAAGCTTCGATGCGCTGCGCATTGATCCAGCCGCTACGCTGATCCAGCAGGCTGGCCACGGCACCGCCGATATCATCGGCCTCGCCTACGCGGCCCAGCGCCGTCGCCGCTGCCACATGGGCGTTGATCTGCGGGTTGTCGCGCACTGCACCGCCGCCAAAGTCGGTCGCAATCGCGCCCGGCGCCAGCGTGTTGACGCGGATGCCACGCGGGCCCAGCTCCTTGGCCAGATAGCGCGTCAGCACTTCCACCCCGCCCTTCATGATGGCGTAGACGGCCTTGCCAGGGAAGGAGAAGCGCGCCAGACCACTGGACACATTCAGAATCTGGCCGCCATCGGCCAGCAGCGGCAGCAGGGTCTGGGTCAGGAAAAACACGCCTTTCAGGTGCACGTTGAGCATCTCGTCGAACTGCTGTTCGGTGGTGTCGGCAAACGCCACGTCGGCACCATTACCGGCGTTGTTGACCAGCGCATCGAACTGGCTGCGGCCAAACTGGGTCTGCAGCACGGCCGCGAAACGGCTGCGGAAGTCGGCAAAGCCGGCCACGACGCCACTGTCGAGCGCCAGAGCTGCGCCCTGGCGACCCAGTGCACGCACTTGCGCCAGCGTGGCCTCGGCCGCATCGGCCCGTTCCTTATAGGTGATCACCACGTCCCAGCCGGCACGCGCCAGATGGATGGCGGCCGAGCGGCCCAGCCCACGGCTGCCGCCCGTAATCAGGGCCAGACGGCCATTCGAGGCTGGGGTATTTGCTGCGGTGTTAGCGATGGTATTGCTCATGTCAGACTCCTATCTCGTTCATGCTCGCCACGTGGAGCAGATGAAATAGAGTGTAATTCCGTATAATGAATGGATAAATCAGCAGAATCTGACATCACTATTCGAAAAATGAAACCAATCCAGACGGAAGACTTGAGAATTTTTAGCTGGGTGGCCAGACTGGGTAGCTTAACCCGTACGGCCGACCGGCTCGACCTACCGCGCGCCACCATCTCGAATGCGATCCAGCGACTCGAAGAACAGCTAGGCGCGCGCCTGCTGCAAAGAACGACGCGGCGCGTACAGATCACCCGCGAAGGTGCCGATCTATTGGAACGTTGTGACCGTCTGCTGGAAGATCTGGATGACATCAGCGCCCTGTTCCGTCAGGGCGACCAGCTACGGGGTCGCATCCGGGCCGACATGCCGCTAGGTCTGGCGGCGCAGGTCAGCGCCCATCTGGCTAGCTTTCTGGCCGCGCATCCGCAACTGCAGGTAGACCTGTTCAGCACCGACCGCCGCGTCGACCTGCTGGGCGAAGGCTTCGATCTGGTGGTAAGGGTAGGCGCCGTGGTGGACCAGTCGCTGGTCGCGCGCCCATTGCCGCCACTGGAATTGATCAACGTGGCCAGTCCGGCCTATCTGGCACAGCATGGCACACCGGCCACGCTGGACGATCTGGCGCGGCACTGGCTGGTCAACTACCAGCCCAACCCGGCCAGCCAGCCGGCCGGATTCGAATACTACGACAGCGCCAGCGGCCAGACGCAATACCTCGCCATGGGCCACAAAGTCACCGTGAATAACAGCGTCGCGTATAGCGCGGCCTGCCGTGGCGGGCTAGGCATCGCCCAGCTGCCACAGTCGGCCGCGCAGGCCGACATACAGGCCGGCCTGCTGGCACAGGTGCTGTCCGACTATCTGCCTGCGCCCATGCCCAGCCACATCCTGTTCCCGCACCGGCGCAACATCCCCAAGCGGGTACGCGTGTTTGCGGACTGGCTGGGCGAACTGGTTCAGACCATGCGATAAAGCCGGCTTACTGGATCACGCGGTAGCAAGGCGTGTAATGTTTACCGGCCAGTTTCATGCGGTGCTGCACCACGAAGGAAGCCAGCAGCGCATCCATCGGTTCCATAATCTCCTTGTCGCCGTGGATTTCGAACACGCCGTGCTTTTCGACGGCACGTATGCCCTCTTCCTTCACATTACCGGCCACCACGCCGGAAAAGGCACGACGCAGATTGGCGGCCAGCAGGTGCACGGGCTGCTGCTTGTGCAAGCTCAGTTTGCGCATATTCTCGTGAGTCGGTGCGAACGGCCGCTGGAACTCGTGGTCGATCTTCAGGCCCCAGTTGAAATAATACGCATCGCTGCGCAGCTTGCGGTATTCGCGCACTTCCTTGATCCCGTTCTGCATTTCGCGCGCCACCAGTTCCGGATCATCGATGATGATCTTGTAGCGCTGCTGTGCCTCCGGCCCCAGCGTATCGTGGATGAACTGGTTAATCTGCACGAAGTATTCGCGCGAAGTTTCCGGTCCCGTGAAGATCAGCGGGAAAGGAATCTCGGCATTATCAGGGTGCAGCAGGATGCCGAGGATGTACAGGATTTCCTCGGCAGTGCCGGCACCGCCCGGGAATACCACGATGCCATGGCCCGTACGTACAAACGCTTCGAGGCGCTTCTCGATATCGGGCATGATCACCAGTTCGTTGACGATGGGGTTGGGCGATTCGGCCGCAATGATGCCCGGCTCGGTAATACCCAGATAGCGCCCGTTGGTAAAGCGCTGCTTGGCATGGCCTATGGTGGCGCCCTTCATCGGCCCCTTCATGGCGCCCGGGCCGCAGCCCGTACAGATATCCAGATCGCGCAAGCCCATCTGATAGCCCACTTCCTTGGAATAGGTATATTCGGCGCGGTTGATCGAGTGGCCGCCCCAGCACACCACCAGCTTCGGGTTGAGCAGAGGTTTCAGCACATCGGCATTGCGCAGGATATGGAACACCGCATCAGTAATGCCTTCCGTGCTCTCCACATCGAACTTGGGATTGTCGCTAATTTCGCTGCTGACGAAAACGATATCGCGCAGCACGGCAAACAGGTGCTCATGTATGCCCTTGATCATTTTGCCGTCGACGAAAGCGATGCCAGGCGCGCCCTTGATATCGAGCTTGATGCCGCGCTCGCGCTGCAGGATGCTGATATCGAACGATTCATAACGTTCCAGCAGTTCCTTGCCATCGTCGATGGTGCTGCCGCAATTGAGCACAGCGAGTGCGCAGCGGCGCAGAGTATTAAACAGGCCGCCCTGGCTGGTATCGAGCAGTTTGGCCACCTCCGCCTTGGACAGGACTTCCAGATGTCCTTCCGGCGAAATCAGGGTATCGACAACGTCATGTTCCATGATGCGTAAATCCTTATTCAATTTCGATGCACGGCACAGAGTGCCGCGCCCTCAATATACGACAAACCGCCGTCGTGCGGGGTCGAGATTGTGCATTCCTGTTATGGTTAATTTAATAGCACAAATGCCACAACTTTAGGAACTGTGCATCAAAATGCCCGTTGCCAGCGATTTGTAGATTAAAATGGCGCCCACTTGGCACCCCACGAGGGAGTCCGAGAGACTTTTTTCGATCATAAAAAATAGGAGAAGCCGCATGAGCGGTGCGACCATCACCAATACGGAAGCGAAGATTCCCGAGTTCAAACAGATCATGGGCCACCCTGCCCCGCTCTGGATGTTGTTCATGACCGAGTTCTGGGAGCGTTTTGCCTTCTACGGCATACGCTGGGCCCTGGTACTCTACGTCGTGGCCCAGTTCTACAGCGGCGACCCAACGGGCGAATCGGCTGCCAATCTGGTGTACGGCTCCTATCTGGCGCTGGTATATGCTGCAGCACTGTTCGGCGGCTACGTGGCAGACCGCGTGCTAGGCTACCAGCGCTCGATTCTGGTGGGCGCCTCGTTCATGGCGGCCGGCCTGTTCATGATAGCCTTGCCCGACCAGACCGTGTTCAAATTTGGTCTGGCCACCATCATCGTCGGTAACGGCATGTTCAAGCCGAATATCTCGACCATGGTAGGCAAGCTGTATAGCGCCGCCGACCCACGCCGCGATTCCGGCTTCACCATTTTCTACATGGGCATCAACTCGGGCGCGCTGGTCGCACCGGTGCTGACCGAGTGGCTGGCTTCGGCCGTCTTCGGCAACCACGGCATGCCTGCCTATAAAGTAGTGTTCCTGTCCGCAGGCGTCGGCATGCTGGTTAGTCTGGTATGGTTCTTCATCGGCCGCGCCCAGCTCAAAGGCATCGGTGCTCCGGACGAAAGCAACGCCGATCCCAAGCGCATGGTCTACGTGGTACTGGGCTCGCTGTGCGTGATTCCGCTGGTGTACCTGCTGCTGGCCGCTGGCGCCGCCAGTCTGCAGATCGTGCTGTCCGGCCTGTTCATCCTGCTGTCCGTGATGCTGCTGGTAGAAGGTATCCGCAACGGCAAAGTAGCGCGCGACAAAGTCATCGCCATGCTGCTGATCTTCTTCTTCAACATCATGTTCTGGATGTTCTTCGAACAGGCAGGTAGTTCGTTCACCTTCCTGGCCGACAAAATCGTTGACCGCGTGATGTTCAACTGGACCTTCCCGGTAGCCTGGTTCCAGACCGTGAACTCGCTGGCCATCATTACCTGCGCACCGATCATCGCTTTCATCTGGGTCGCCATGCGCAATGCCAATCCATCGATCCCGCGTAAATTTGGCCTTGGCCTGCTGTTCAACGGCGCCGCTTTCGGCCTGCTGATGTATGCGCTGTCGATGCTGGTAAACGTCGACAACAAGATCCCGTTCTGGACTCTGTTCATGGTCTACGTACTGCAATCGATCGGTGAGCTGTGCCTGTCGCCTATCGGCCTGTCGATGGTGACCAAGCTGGCACCTACCCGTCTGGTCGGCCTGGGCATGGGCGGCTGGTTCCTGTCCACCGGTATCGGCAACAACCTGTCGGGCATCTTCGCTTCCCACGTCAGTGGCGAAGCCGGCATGTCGGTCACCTCGGCGCTGAGCGGCTACACCTTCGGCTTCTACTCGCTGATGGCGGGCGGCGTGCTGCTGTTCCTGATCGCTCCGCTGATCCAGAAACTGATGCACGGCGTGAAGTAATCCAGCCAGCGCCGCGCACGCGGCGCCTAGCGCAACACGGCGCCTGATCCGCAAGGACAGGCGCCGTTTTCTATTTACACTGGACGGGATGGGCCAGCAGCCAGTCCTGCAGCCGCTGCGCCGCGTCAGCAGGCAGGTGCAGCCCCAGTTTGGAGCGGCGCCACAGGATGTCCTGCGCCGTGCGCGCCCATTCATAGCGGCGCAGATATTCCACTTCCGTCGCATACAGGCCGGGCAGAATTTCCTCGCCCATGTCGGCCAGCGTCGTCTTTTGTGCCAGCAGCGTATGCAGCCGTGTGCCGTAGGCGCGCGCGTAGCGCGCCACCAGCAGCGGCGCCAGCCAGGCATACTGGTTCTGCACCGTACGCACCCAGCTATCGAACTCCAGCACGGAACGGTTCTGCGGCTTGGCTCCAAACAGGTCGCCGCCGGGCAGGCAGGCGTCGTGGGTCCATGGGCCATGGCGGTTATCCAGCGCACGGGCCACCTGATCGACTGCATCTTCGGCCAGCTTGCGGTAGGTGGTGATCTTGCCGCCGAAAACACTCAGCAGCGGCGGGCCATCCTGATCCACTTCCAGCCGGTAGTCGCGCGTGACGGCCTTGGCATCGGCCCCATCTTCCACCAGCGGACGTACGCCGGAATAGCTGGACACCACATCGGCCGGTACGACGGGCCGGACAAAATACTCGCTGGCCAGTTGGCACAGATAGCGGATTTCTTCTTCACTGATGGCCACCTGATTGGCGTCACCATGGTAATCCAGGTCCGTCGTGCCTATCAGTGTGAATTCGTGCTCGTACGGAATGGCAAACACGATACGGCCATCACGGTGCTGGAATATATACGCATGTTCATGTTCGAAGATGCGCCGCACGATGATATGGCTGCCCTTAATCAGCCGCAGATGTCCGCCACCTTCTTTCGGCACGGCTGCATGCAGCACCTGAGCAGTCCATGGCCCGGCCGCATTCACCACATAGCGGGCGTTGACCCGCACATCGCCGCAACCCTGCTTGTGCAACTCGGCCTGCCAGCCGCCTGCCTGCCGCTGCAATCGGCTGCACAGGGTCTGGGTCAGAATGATGGCGCCCTTTTCTTCCGCATCCATGGCGTTCAGCACGACCAGCCGCGCATCATCCACCCAGCCATCGGAATAGATGTAACCGCAGCGGAATTCCGGCTTCAGTGGCTGGCCGGCCGGATGGCAGCGCAGATTGATGGCCGACGACGGCGGCAGCAGCTCGCGCTTGGCCAGCATGTCATACAGCTTGAGACCGGCCCGTATCATCCAGCTAGGCCGCAAACCGGCCGCATGGGGCATGACGAAGCGTAGCGGGCGCATGATGTGGGGCGCGGCGCGCAGCAGCACTTCGCGCTCGATCAGAGCTTTGCGCACCAGATTGAACTCGTAATACTCGAGATAGCGCAGGCCGCCGTGAATCAGCTTGGACGAGGCCGACGAAGTATGGGAAGCCAGATCGTCTTTTTCGCACAGCACCACCGACAGCCCGCGGCCGGCCGCATCGCGCGCGATGCCGACCCCATTGATGCCGCCACCGACTATCAGTAGATCGCAATCGAGAGTGTGCTGCGGTTCCGCCATGTCTTCCCCGGTGATACGTTTAAGCTCGAATAATGATACGTTACGACAATTCTTGGCGCCAGCATAGACTGCCTCCCTCTAATTTGCAAAAATCGCCAGTTTCCAATTCGGGAAACGCGCAACGCGATGGTCTATAATCGCGCCTACCGATGTCTCCAAGAGTGCCTGCCTTGACTACTTCCTCCATCGATTTTTCCAAGTGGCTGACCCGTCGCAATGCCATCCGTGGCTTCATCGCCATAGGCGTTGCCGGCCTGATCGCAGGCGGACTGCTAATCGCCTATCTGCTGCTGGTGGTGGCACCCAACCTGCCATCGCTCGATGCGGTGACCGACTACCGGCCCAAGATCCCGCTGCGCATCTACACGGCCGACAATGCCCTGATCGGTGAATTCGGCGAAGAACACCGCGATTTCATCCCCATCAAGGACATTCCCGAGATGATGAAAAAGTCCGTGCTCGCGATCGAAGACAAGCGCTTCTACGACCACAACGGCATCGACTGGGTGCGCGCGCTGGGCGCGGCCAAGGCTAATCTGGGTGGTGCCATGCGTCAGGGCGGCTCCACCATCACCATGCAGGTGGCGCGTAACTTCTTCCTCACGCGGGAAAAATTCTACGGCCGCAAACTCAATGAAGTGATGCTGTCCTTCAAAATTGAAGCGGCCCTGAGCAAGGACCAGATCCTCGAACTGTATATGAACCAGATCTATCTGGGTCAGCGCTCGTTCGGCTTCGGCAGCGCGGCCCAGACCTACTTCGGCAAATCGCTGAAAGACCTGAACATTGCCGAAATGGCCATGCTGGCCGGCCTGCCGCAGAATCCTGCGCGCCACAATCCTGCCGTCAACCCCAAGCGCGCCAAACAACGCCAGCAAGTCGTACTGCGCTCCATGCGCGACCTCAACTACATCACCGAAGAGCAATACCAAAAGGCACTGCATACCACGCTGCATGTGAGCCATCGTGGTCAGGAATTCGAAACCCACGCCGAATACGTGGCCGAACTCGCGCGTCAAGTAGTGTATGCCCAGTTCAAGGAAGACTCCTACACCAAGGGCATCAGCGTCTACACCACCATCCTCAAGGCGGACCAGATTGCCGCTTACGAATCAGTGCGCCGCAATGTGCTGAACTATGACCAGCGCCACGGCTACCGCGGACCGGAAGCCTTCATCAATCTGCCGGCCAATGCCGAGGAACGCGATGACGCCATCGAGGAAGCGCTGCAGCGCCGCCCGAGCAGCGACCGCCTGATTCCGGCCGTGGTGCTGGAAGCTAGTCCGAAGGCCGTCAAGGTGCAAAATCCGTCCGGCGACGAAATCACGGTTACCGGCGATGGCCTGCGTCTGGTGACCAATGCCCTCAGCGACAAAGCCAAGGACAGCGTACGCCTGCGTCCGGGCGCCGTGGTGCGCATCATGCAGGAAAAGAATAGCTGGAGCATCACCCAGGTGCCGCAAGTGGCGGCGGCGTTTGTGTCCATCGATTCGGTCACGGGCGGCTACCATGCCATGGTGGGCGGCTTCGATTACAACCTGCAGAAGTTCAACCACGTCACGCAGGCATGGCGCCAGCCCGGCTCCTCCATCAAGCCTTTCGTATATTCGGCGGCGCTGGAAAAAGGCTTTAACCCGTCCACCATCATCAACGATTCGCCGCTCGATCTGACAGGCGCCGAAACGGGCAACGAAGCCTGGAGCCCGAAAAACGACGACGGCAAGTTCGATGGCCCGATTACCATGCGTACTGCGCTGGCCGAATCCAAGAACGTGGCATCGGTGCGCATCCTGCGCTCGATCACCGTGCCATTCGCCCACCACTATCTGGGCAAATTCGGTTTCGATCTGGCCAAGCATCCCAAGAATCTGACGCTGGCACTGGGCACCGGCTCGGTTACGCCGGCCCAGCTGGTGGGCGCGTATTCCGTGTTCGCCAATGGCGGCTACACGGTCGAGCCGTATTTCATCGCCAAAATCGTCGATGGCAATGGCAAGGTCATCTCCGAAACCAAACCGCGCACCACGCTGCCCGACGAAGCCCGCGTGATCGATCCACGCAATGCCTATGTAGCCGATAGCCTGATGCGTCAGGTAACGCGCACCGGCACCGGTGCTGCCGTGGCCAAACTGGGTCGGCCTGATCTGGCCGGCAAAACCGGTACCTCGAGCGATGCCGTCGATGGCTGGTTCGCCGGTTATGGCGGCGGCATCGTGGCCGTGTCGTGGATGGGTTACGATGATTCCAAATCGCTGGGCGGCAAGGAGTTCGGCTCCAGCGTGGCACTGCCGATCTGGATAGACTACATGAAGGTGGCGCTGCAGAACCGTCCGCCGCAGGAACGTCCAACCCCGGCCGGCCTGACCCAGGTCAACGGCGAATGGCTGTATGATGAGTTCATGGGCGATGCGGCGCGCCACTCGCTCGATATGGAAGATTATGTGCCGCCCGGTGGCGAGAATGTAACGCCTACGCCACCGGCCACACCGCCCGCCAATCAGTAGTCGCCTGGCTAGGCTGCGCGCCTAGCCGCGCAGATAGCCGCGCATCATGCGCACGGCGCTGTCGGCAAACTGGTCGGGCGTGATGTCGGCCGCACGGTACTTCCAGCGCTTCACATACCAGTCCTGGAACATCGCCATGATGTGTGACGCCAGCAGCTCGGGGCTGCCCTGCGGCCGGTTTGGCAGTTCGCTGATGATGTGGGCGAACAGCGATTGCACATACAGTTCCGATTCCTTGGCCGTGGCACGCTGGGCTGTCTGCAGCACGCGCGAATCCATAAAGACGAAATAGAACCACGGCTGCAGTATCTCGGATACGAAGATCGAGGCCCGCACCAGCGCTTCGAGCCGGTCCAGCGGATCGCTCAGATCATCGAACATGCGCGGCACTTCATGGGTAGCATGGCGCACCACATCTTCTATCATTTCCGCCAGCTGGTCCTTGCTGCTGATGTAGCCATACAGCCCCCCCATGGACAGTCCAGTCTCACGACACAGGTCGCGCAGATTCATGGTGCGGAAGCCCACCTCATTGGCCAGCTTGAACGTGGCGCGGAAGATTTTCTCGATATTTTCCAGCGCCGGTTTGCGCCGCTTCACCGTAATCCGCTCGGCATGGTGGTCGAGCAGATAGGCCCAGATGTTGTCGCCGTCCAGCGGCGTCATGGCCTGAAATTGTTGCAGGTCGAAATGGGCTGGCAAGGTCGTCTCGCTGTCTCTCGCTGGATTGCTGTGGTTTTTTTGCGTTGATTATAGCGCAGCCTCACTGCTGTCATCAGCAGCTATGCAGATTGGCTCGCCAGGCCTAGATTGCGGTCTGCACGGTCATTGAGCTGGTGCTACATTTTCTTCACCGGCAGCGCCGCCGGACCATAAAAAAATCCACGGAGACCATCATGAGACAACGCATCTGCCAGCTCCTGGCATTCTGTCTGCTCGCCTGCAGCCTGATAAGCAGTCCCGCCCGCGCCGCCGGCTATACCCAGACCCGCTACCCCATCGTGCTGGTGCACGGCCTGTTCGGCTTCGACAATATCGGCCCGGTCGATTACTTCTACGGCATCGCCTCGGCGCTGCGCAGCGGCGGCGCGCAGGTCTACATCACCCAGGTTTCGGCCGCCAACAGCACCGAAGTACGGGGCGAACAGTTGCTCACGCAGGTACGCCAGATCCTCGCCGCCACGGGCGCCAGCAAAGTCAACCTGATTGGCCATAGCCATGGCGGCCCGACCTCGCGCTATGTGGCCTCGGTGCGGCCCGATCTGGTGGCCTCTGTCACCAGCATCGGCGGTGTCAACAAGGGTTCGCGCGTGGCCGATGTGCTGATCGGCGCCGTACCCGATGTGACCTATGGCGTCGCCAATGCCGTCTCCGGCTTCATCAGCTTCCTGTCCGGTAATCCCACCCTGCCGCAGAATGCGCGCGCTGCCGCCACCTCGCTGAGCACGGCCGGCACAATGGCATTCAACCAGCGCCACCCGCAAGGCGTGCCCGTCAGCGCCTGTGGCGAAGGCGATTATCAGGTCAACGGTGTGTACTACTTCTCGTGGAGTGGCACCCAGCCCTACACCAATCTGCTCGATGTGAGCGACCCCGTGCTGGCCCTGACGTCGCTGGCCTTTAACGGCGCCAAGAACGATGGTCTGGTCAGCAGCTGCTCCAGCCACCTGGGCCGGGTGATCCGCGATGACTATGCGCTCAACCATCTGGATGAAGTCAACCAGATGGTCGGCATCAGCAATCTGTTCGAGACCAATCCCGTCACCCTGTTCCGGCAGCAGGCCAACCGCCTGCAGGGCATGGGGCTGTAAGGATTGCCCATGAAATCCAAGGCAGGCAAGCTCGGGCTGCTATTGCTCGCGGCCCTGATCGGCACGGCCATCTACGCAGGCTGGCACCAGCCAGCCGCGCAGGCGTCACGCACGCCTGAAGCGACGCCCGACTACTTTGCCTTCGTGCCTTCCATGCTGGGGACACGGCCCGACGGCCAGCTTAGCCAGTCGGGGGAGGACCAGCTAGTGCTGACGCCCGAGCTGGTCTACCTGTTCGACTATTATCTGGCCGCGCTGGGCGAAAAGCCGCTGGACGCCATTCATAGCGAAATCCGCCACGAACTGGAGCGCCGCCTGCACGGCAAGGCCGTACAGCAAGCACAGCGCCTGCTCGATGTCTACATAGACTACAAAAGGGCGCTCGCCGGCGTGGAAGCGCAACTGGCCGCCAGCCAGACCAAGAGCGGCGATCCCATAAAAGCGGCACGCTTGCGGCTGCAGGCCTTACGCCAGACCCGTGCGGCCTATTTCAGTCCGGCCGAAAGCGCGGCCCTGTTCGGCGCCAGCGATGCCTATGACGAAGATGCCATCGCCCGCATGACTATCAGCAGCGACCGCAAACTGAGCGAGGCCGAAAAGCAGCAGCGCTGGCAGGTACTCGATGCGGCGCTCACGCCCGAGCAGCGCAATGAACGGGCCGCGCCCGCCCGTGTGCTGGCGCTGGAACAGGCCGTGGCGCAGGCACGCCAGCGCGGCGCTGACGACAACGAAATCTATCGTCTGCGGGCCAGCACATTTACGCCGGCCGCTGCCGACCGTCTGGCCGAACTGGATAAGGAGGAAGCCGACTGGCAGCGCCGCATCAGCAGCTATCAGGCACGCCGCCGTGCACTGCTCGATCGTACGGGCAGCACTGCTGACGCCTTGCAGCAGTTGCGCGATGCCAGTTTCAGCCCGGCAGAACAGCTCAGACTAAGCGCCTACGAACAATAGGCCAGCCGCGCTGCGGCATGGGCGGCGTCAGCTCAGGCCGAGCAGACCTGATTACGGCCGCTGCGCTTGGCTTCATACATGGCGCGGTCACCGGCTGCCATCAGCGCAGACAGTTCGTAACCGGCCGCCGCCGATGCCACCACGCCTATGCTGACCGTATAAGCCACGGCGGCCTCGTCGCATTGCACCGCCTCGTCCGCAATACGTGCGCGCAAGCGTTCGGCCAGCCGCAGCGCGGCAGCGGGATCGACGCCGTCCAGCACCAGCACGAATTCTTCGCCGCCGATGCGGGCCAGCACATCCATCGGCCGCAATTCCTGCCGTAGCAAACGGGTCAGGCAGCGCAGCACTTCATCGCCCGCAGCATGGCCGAAGCTGTCATTTATCTGCTTGAAATGGTCGACATCGATCATCAACACTGCCAGATCGCGGCGTGCCCGCTGCAAGCGCATGGCCAGCCGCCCACCCTGATCCTCCAGCCCGGCGCGATTCAGCGCGCCCGTCAGCGCATCGATGCTGGACAGGTGGCGCAGACGTTCCGCATAGCGCCACATCACCATCAGGATCAGGCCGAAGCTGGTACAGACCTGGCCCAGCGGCACGGTCAGCATGGTAATCCCCAGCACCGTCGAACTGGACAGGTCGATCGGCCCTTCCTGCATCAGCAAATGCATGCCGCGCACCACCAGCGCCGCGCCCAGCAGGCCGAAGCCCGTTACGGCGATCGGCACGCCGCGCTCGCTCGAATAGCGCCCCGCGGCATAGCCGCACATCCAGTTCAGCACCCCGAAATAAAAGCCGCTAAAAGCAATCCGGCCACGCACGCTCGGTTCGATCAGCGTGAAATAGCCGCTGACCAGCAGTGCAATCAGGGTAATCAGCACGATCTGGCCTGTGCTCAAAGTGTCGCCACAATGCACGCGCACGCCGCGCAGCACCAGCGCAATGCCCAGCGCGATCAGGCTGTAGCCCACCAGCGCGCACAGCAGCAGTGGCACGCCTTCCAGATTGGTCAGCGCCAGCCCGGCAGAAATTACCAGATTGCCGGTGGCCCACCAGCGCATTTCGGGCGGGCTGTCACGATAGCAGGCAGAGGCCACCAGCAGTGCTGTCGTCAGCACAGTGGTGCAAACCTGAACCAGTAACAGTGTCTCGAAGCTAAGCACGCCGGCTCCCGTCCTGATGATGATTCAATGTAACTCAGGGCATCCGCAGTGGCAACTGGAAGTGTTCTGGACAAACAAAAATAGCTGCCGAAGCAGCTATTTTTGTAACAGTTACTAGTAGGCTTGCTTTCAGCGGCCTTGCTGTTGGCGACGGCGGCGCGCAATGCCCCCCACCAGTGCCAGACCGGCCAGCATCATTGCATAGGTTTCTGGTTCAGGTACTGGCTGAGCCACATAGCCCTTGAACGGTTCCCAGCCCACTTCCACGGCCGAGCTGATCGACTTGGCAACAATGCTGCCTTCCAGGTGGCCCGTGCCCGTCAGATCTGCATTGTTGGCCAGTATCGAACCCCAGGTGAAGGTCGAAATCTGCACGCCGGTTGCGCCGTTCAGATTAAATAGCACATTGTTGCGCAGGGCTTCGAGCTGGCCATCCTGACCGCCGCCGAAAGTCACCGTCCCCGTGCCGGTGACGTTGATCAGCACGATAGCGTCTTTGGCCACGTTGCTCAGGGTCAGATTGGTCAGGTTATTGGTGTCCAGATTGAATACTTCCACGCCCGATTTGCCGTTACCCACCAGCGAAATACCGCCATTGGCGAATTTGACCGAGGTGCCGTTGCTGGCCTGTTTGCTCAGGGTGTTGGACAGCGCCGTCAGGCTGGTCTTGGTGGCGGCGAAGTCCGTCACCTTGCTGATGTCCTTCTGGGTCAGGTTGTGATATTTCGAGGAAGTATTGGTACCGCCATACACACCTTTGCCATTCAGGGCTTTGGTGTAGCTGGTGATAGGGCCATAGCCTACCGTGGTGTCCACCTTGGATTTAGGTGGCGCATAGATGTCGCCACCGCTCAGGCTCACGTTGCCGCCCACTACCAGGCTAGGGCCGGTGCTGCCGTAAGGAGCGCGGTAGCCGATGGAAGTGCCGGAGGCAGTGAAGTCGCCACCGACGGCCAGACGGCCTTCGATGTCCGTTACTTTGCTGACGTTGCCGTAAATATAAGCACTGTAGTTGCTGGCGGCGCCGAGGTCGAAACTCGGTACAGCGGCCTGGGCCGTACCGATTGCTGCGATGCTCAACACCAGTGGCAAAACACGTTTGATCAGATTTGAAGTGGTCATGGTATGTAATTGGTATACGTTGATTAAAAGGTAAGCAAAACGGGTAAAACCAGACTGCATGGGAAGAATTATATCCTTAAAACAATAGAAATAACCATCCTGACAATGAAAATTATTTTGTTTTAACTACCAGTTTCATACCAATTCACAAATCCAGCACGCTAGTTGGCGATGCGGTAAAGTAGCAAGCATTACAACCAGCCCCTCTGCCATGGCCTATCCCATCGAAAACAAGCTTGTCATTGGCATCGCTTCCAGCGCCCTGTTCGACCTCAGCGCGTCGCATAAAATATTTCTGGAAGAAGGTGAAGAAAGTTACCGAAAGTATCAGGAAGCCCAACACGACGTGGTACTGGACAAGGGCGTTGCCTTTCCTTTCATCCGTCGCTTCCTCAGTATTAACCAGCATTTCGCCGGCGAAGCACCGGTCGAAGTGGTGCTGCTGTCACGCAATTCACCGGAAACCGGGCTGCGCGTGATGAATTCCATCGCCCATTACGGGCTGGACATTTCGCGCGCCTGTTTTGTGACCGGCAATTCCCCCTACACCTATCTGCCCGCCTTCAATACCTCCTTATTCCTCACGGCGCACGAGGAAGATGTGCGCAATGCGCTGGCCGCCAATTTCCCGGCCGGACTGGTGCTGCCATCGCGCATTGAGGACGATGACAGCGACAACGAGTTACGCGTAGCCTTCGACTTTGACGGTGTGATTGCCGATGACGAATCCGAAACCGTATTCAAGCGCAATAACAATGTGGACGAGTTCCATGCCCACGAGCGCGAACGGGTCGCTGTGCCGCACCAGCCTGGCCCGCTGGCCGCTCTATTCCAGAAACTGTCGCACATGCAGCGTCTGGAAGAGCAAGCCCAACAGCGCGATCCGTCCTACCGCAAGATCCTGCGCATCGCCATCATCACGGCACGCAGCGCGCCCGCTCACGAACGCGTGGTGACGACACTGAAAAGCTGGGGTGTATCGGCCAATGAGACCTTTTTCCTGGGTGGGATGGAGAAAGCCCGCGTGCTGGGCATACTCAAGCCGCACATCTTCTTTGACGACCAGTTAAGCCATCTGAAGTCGGCAGGTGGCAACATCCCTATGGTGCATGTACCGTTTGGTGTGGCCAACCGGCCAACCCCGCCATAACGAGCTGGCGGGGCTTGGTCTATAATGCTGGCA
The DNA here is from genome assembly GCF_009720775.1 of Pseudoduganella danionis. GTDB lineage: Bacteria > Pseudomonadota > Gammaproteobacteria > Burkholderiales > Burkholderiaceae_D > Rugamonas > Rugamonas danionis. The sequence goes on along the minus strand of NZ_WNKW01000001.1, from coordinate 1,806,124 downwards.
GCGGCATCGCCACTCTGGCGATGCGCCTTAACAGTGAAGCTGCGTTGTGTCTCTGGTCTTAAAAAATTCCATCCCCAAACCCGGCAACCGTTACGCCCTGCCTGCACTGCATGGCTCGTCGGACGCCTACGCACTGGCGCAAACGGCGCTAGCACTCAAAGCCCAAGGCCAGATGCTGGCCGTGATCGTGGCCAGCGCCAGCGACGGCCAGCGACTACTCGCTGAAATTCCATGGTTCGGCGGCGATCAGTTGCGCTGCCATTTGCTGCCGGACTGGGAAACCCTGCCTTACGACGCGTTTTCGCCCCATCAGGATCTGGTGTCCGAACGTCTGGCGACGCTGCATGAAATCTCCAGCGGCCAGTGCGATGTGATGCTGGTGCCGGCCACCACGGCGCTGGTGCGCATGGCGCCGCCTTCCTTCCTCGCGGCCTACACCTTCTTCTTCAAGAAGGGCGAATCGCTGGACGAAGCGCGCCTGAAAACCCAGCTCACGCTGGCCGGCTACACCCACGTGACGCAGGTGATGTCGCCCGGCGAGTACTCGGTGCGCGGCGGCCTGATCGACCTGTTCCCCATGGGTTCGGCCCTGCCCTACCGGCTCGACCTGTTCGGCGACACCATAGAAACCATACGCACCTTCGATGCCGACACCCAGCGCTCGCTGTATCCGGTGCAGGAAGTGCGGCTGCTGCCGGGGCGCGAATTCCCCATGGACGAAGCGGCCCGCACCACCTTCCGCAGCCGCTGGCGCGAGCAGTTCGAAGGCGATCCTTCGCGCTCGGTGGTGTACAAGGACATCAGTTCCGGCATCGCTTCGGCCGGTATCGAATACTATCTGCCGCTATTCTTCGAGCAGACTGCCACCCTGTTCGACTATCTGCCGCAAGGCGCGACGCTGGCACTGGTGGGCGATATCAATGCCGCCATTCTGCGCTTCTGGACCGATACCAGCTCGCGCTACCGCTTCCTGAAGGCCGACCGCGAACGCCCCATCCTGCCACCCGAGTCGCTATTCCTGTCGGACGAACAGTTCTTCGTGCTGGCCAAGCCGTACGGCCGCCTCGTCATCAGCCGCGAGCCCGATGCGAGCGCCTCCGAACTGTCGGCCCCTGTGCCCAACATCGCCGTCAACCGCCACAGCGACGATCCGCTGACCAATCTGCGCGCTTACCTACTGCAGGCTGGCCGCCGCGTGATGATCTGCGCCGAGTCCAACGGCCGGCGCGAAACGCTGCAACAGTACTTCAACGAATACGATCTGGCACTGACGCCGGCCGAAGGCTACGAAGGCTTCATCACCTCCAGCGCCAAACTGATGCTGGGCGTCGCACCGCTGCACGCGGGCTTCGAGCTGTCCACGCCGGACGAGCACCTGATCTTCATCACCGAGACGGAACTGTATGCCGGCTCCGGTCGCCGCGTGGGCAAGAAAAAGCAGGAAGGCGTCACGCAGGTGGAATCCATGGTGCGCGATCTGTCCGAGCTGAAGATCGGCGATCCGGTAGTGCACATCAACCACGGCATCGGCCGCTACATGGGCCTGACCAGCATGGATCTGGGCGAAGGCGAAACCGAGTTCCTGCATCTGGAATATGCCAAGGACACCAAGCTGTATGTGCCGGTATCGCAGTTGCACGTGATCTCGCGCTATTCGGGCGCTTCGCCCGACGACGCGCCGCTGCACTCGCTCGGCTCCGGCCAGTGGGAGAAAGCCAAGCGCAAAGCGGCCGAACAGGTACGCGATACGGCGGCCGAGCTGCTTAATCTGTACGCGCGCCGCGCGCTGCGTCAGGGTCACGCTTTCGAATACTCGGCGCATGATTACGAGCGCTTTGCCGACAGCTTCGGCTTCGACGAAACGCCGGACCAGCAGGAAGCCATCAACAATGTGATGCGCGATATGACGTCCGGCAAACCGATGGACCGTCTGGTGTGCGGTGACGTCGGCTTTGGCAAGACGGAAGTGGCACTGCGCGCTGCCTTCATCGCTGTAATGGGCGGCAAGCAGGTGGCCATCCTCGCACCGACCACGCTGCTGGCCGAGCAGCATGCCCAGACCTTTGCCGACCGCTTTGCCGACTGGCCCGTGAAGATCGCGGAAATGTCGCGCTTCCGCACTGGCAAGGAAATCAGTCAGGCCATCAAGGGCATGGCTGACGGCACGCTCGATATCGTCATCGGCACCCACAAGCTGCTGTCGGACGATGTGAAATTTACCCGCCTTGGTCTGGTCATCATCGACGAGGAACACCGTTTCGGCGTACGCCAGAAGGAAGCCCTGAAGTCGCTACGCGCCGAAGTGGACGTGCTGACGCTGACGGCGACGCCGATACCGCGTACGCTGGGCATGGCGCTGGAAGGCCTGCGCGACTTTTCCGTGATCGCTACGGCACCACAGAAACGCCTCGCCATCAAGACCTTTGTACGCAGCGAAGGCGAATCGATTATCCGCGAAGCTTGCCTGCGCGAACTCAAGCGGGGCGGTCAGGTCTACTTCCTGCACAATGAAGTGGAGACCATCCAGAACCGTCTGGCCATGCTGACCGAACTGCTGCCTGAGGCGCGTATCGCCGTGGCGCACGGCCAGATGCACGAACGCGATCTGGAAAAAGTCATGCGCGACTTCGTGGCACAGCGCTACAACATCCTGCTGTGTACCACGATTATCGAAACCGGTATCGACGTCCCCACCGCCAACACCATCATCATGCACCGTGCCGACAAATTCGGTCTGGCGCAGCTGCACCAGTTGCGCGGCCGTGTGGGCCGTTCGCACCACCAGGCTTATGCCTATCTGCTGGTGAACGATGTGGGCGCGCTGAGCAAACAGTCGCAGCGCCGCCTAGACGCCATCCAGCAGATGGAAGAACTGGGCAGCGGCTTCTATCTGGCCATGCACGATCTGGAAATCCGTGGCGCGGGTGAAGTGCTGGGCGATAACCAGTCCGGCGAAATGACGGAAGTGGGCTTCCAGCTGTATTCGGACATGCTCAACGAAGCCGTGCGCGCGCTCAAGGCGGGCAAGGAGCCGGATCTGGCGGCGCCACTTTCCACCACCACCGAAATCAATCTGCACGTGCCTGCCCTGCTACCCGCAGACTTCTGCGGCGACGTGCACGAACGCCTGTCCATCTACAAGCGTATGGCCAACTGCAATGCCCAAGACAAAATCGACGACATGCAGGAAGAACTGATCGACCGCTTCGGCAAACTGCCCGATGCCGTCAAGGCCCTGATCGAAACCCACCGTCTGCGCATCGCTGCCAAGACTGTCGGCATTATCAAAATCGATGCCCACACCGAAGCAGCCAATCTGCAGTTCATGGCCAAGCCGCCCATCGACCCGATGCGCATCATTGAACTGATACAGAAGAACCGCCAGATCAAACTGAACGGACAGGACAAGCTGAAGATCACTGCGGCCATGCCGGATCTGACCACGCGTGTGGCCCAGATCAAGGGCGCCATCAAGCAGCTGACCAGCTAGTCCAAGGCACTCTCTCTTTTTATGAATACGGAAAACAATATGACGAATCTGGTGCTGCAGGGTCTGGGCGACTGCAAGGCGCAACTGCAACAGCTGGCAGCACTGGCTGACGTGACCGGCACGGCCAGCAGCCGCTGGCTCAGCGACACGGCGCTGCGCTGCGAAGGCGTGGCACTGGACGCTACGCAGCGCCAAAATCTGGCTGCGGCAGCACTGGCAGCCAAAGTCGATATCACTTACGACGCTGGCCAGCGCAAGATGAGCGACTTCAAACTGGTTGCGATGGACATGGATTCCACGCTGATCACCATCGAGTGCATCGACGAAATCGCCGACATGCAGGGCCTGAAGGCGGAAGTATCGGAGATCACCGAAGCGGCCATGCGCGGCGAACTGGATTTCTCGGCCAGCCTGAAACGCCGCGTGGCACTGCTCAAAGGTCTGGAAGCTTCGGCACTAGAACGCGTGTACGAAGAGCGTTTGCAATTGTCGCTGGGCGCGGAAGCCATGCTCAAGGCCGTGCAGCAGGCGGGCATGAAGACCCTGCTGGTATCGGGCGGCTTCACCTTCTTCACCGCGCGCCTGAAACAGCGTCTGGGACTGGACTACACCCACGCCAACGAACTGGAAATTATCGATGGCCGCCTGACCGGCAATGTCATTGGCGGCATCGTCGATGCGGAAGAGAAGAAACGTACGGTGGAACGTGTGTGCGCCGAACTGGGCATCAGCACCAGTCAGGCCATCGTCATGGGCGACGGCGCCAATGATCTGAAGATGATGAGCATTTCCGGCATGTCGGTAGCATTCCGCGCCAAGCCGGTGGTGCGCGAACAGGCCAGCGTAGCGCTCAACTTCGTCGGGCTGGACGGCATCCTGCCGTTGCTGGCCTGATCAGGCGCGGGCTGCGCTGCTAGCGCTGCGGGCGGCGCAACAATTCCAGCAAGCCGTCCGACGCATCTTCGATATAGTCGAGCACCAGATCGAAGCCACGCCCGCCGCCGTAGTAGGGATCGGGCACTTCCAGCGCGCCGCTACGGCTGGCGTGCTGCATGAACAGCCCCAGCTTGTGGCGGTGCTCGGGCGGACAAGCAGCTTCCAGCAAACTCAGATTGTGCTGATCCATCGCCAGCACATGATCGAACACTTCGAAATCGCTGGCCTTCACCTTGCGCGAACGCTGGCTCGATAGATCGTAGCCACGCTTGAGCGCAAATTCCATCGAACGGGGGTCCGGCTGTTCGCCCACATGGTAGCCATGGGTGCCAGCCGAATCGATCTCTATCCAGTCAGCCATGCCCGCTGCTTCTACGCGCTGGCGAAACACCCCTTCTGCCGTAGGCGAACGGCAGATATTCCCCATGCAGACAAACAGCACCGCTACTTTGCCAGTCATCGCCGCATCCTTCACAGCAAAACTTGCAGTGCCGCTACCAGTTGCGCGCATTCCTCGTCTGTGCCGATGGAGATGCGCAAGAACTGGTCGATACGGGCCTGCTTGAAGTGGCGTACGAGGATGGCGCGCTCGCGCAGCCCGGCTGCCAGCGTGGCCGCATCATGCGATGGATGGCGCGCAAAGATAAAGTTCGCCTTGGATGGCAGTACCTCGAAGCCCAGCGCCTGCATTTGCTGCGTCAGCCATGCACGGCTGGCGATGATGGCCGCCGAGGTCTGGCGCGTGTAAGCCACATCCTGTAGCGCCGCCAGGGCACCGGCCTGCGCCACTTGCCCCAGCGGATAGCAATTGAAGCTGTTCTTGACCCGTTCCAGTCCGGCGATCAGATCGGCATGGCCAAGCGCAAAGCCGACCCGCAGGCCGGCCAGCGAGCGCGATTTGGACAGCGTCTGGATCACCAGCAGGTTCTCGTAACGGTTCACCAGCGCAGCCGCGCTCTCGCCGCCAAAGTCCACATAGGCCTCGTCGATCACCACCACCTGATCGGGGTGGGCCTGCAGCAGCGCCTCGATCTGCGCCAGCGGCAGCGCAATACCAGTCGGTGCATTCGGGTTGGCGATGATGATGGCGCCGCACGGTTGCAGATGGTCGGCAATATCGATTTCGAATTGCGCGTTAAGCGGCACTTGCACATTGCGGATGCCGTACAGGCTGCAATACGTCGGATAGAAGCTGTAGCTGATATCGGGACTCAGCAGCGGCAGCTCGTGCTTGAGCAGCGCGTGGAAGGTATGGGCCAGCACTTCGTCCGAGCTATTCCCCACAAATACCTGCTCGCGGCGCAGGCCGAAGTGGGCGGCCAGCGTATCCTTGAGCGCAGCATTCGACGGGTCAGAATACTTGCGCAAGTGTTCGCCCGCTGCCGCCTGCATGGCAGCGATGGCCAGCGGCGAAGGGGGATACGGGTTTTCGTTGGTATTCAGCTTGATCAAGCCCGGCATCTGCACCTGTTCGCCCGGCGTATATGGCGTCAGCGCGTGTACGACATCGCTCCAGTAGCGGCTCATTGCAGCACCTCCAGCGCGTGTTCGATATCGGCAATCAGGTCGTGCACATCTTCCAGCCCCACATTGAAGCGCACCAGCTGGCCCTTGTTAGGCCAGTCCTTGCGCATGCTCTGTATGCGGTAAGGCATGACCAGACTGTTGGCACCGCCCCAGCTATAGCCGATCTTGAATAGTTGCAGCGCGTCGATGAAGCGATCAGTCTGGGCTTCCGTGTACTGTTCATCGAAGATCACGGAGAACAGGCCGCCGGCGCCCGTGAAGTCGCGCTTCCAGAATTCGTGGCCGGGGCAATCGGTAAAGGCCGGATGCAGCACTTTGGAGATTTCAGGACGCGCCTGCAGCCATGCAGCCAGCTTGCGTGCGGCCGCGTCATGCGCTTCGAAGCGCAGACGCATGGTAGGCAGACCGCGCGAAACGAGGAAGGCATCGTCCGCGCCTACGCCCATGCCGAGACGCATGTGGGCACCGGCGATCTTGTCGTGCAGCGCACGGTCGCGCGTGATGACAGCGCCCATCAGCACATCCGACCCGCCGGACTGGTATTTGGTCAGTGCCTGCATGATGATGTCCACACCCAGATCGAAGCCACGCAGCGCCAGCCCAGCCGACCACGTGTTATCCAGTGCCACCACCACACCGCGCTCATGCGCTGCCTTGCAGATCGCAGGCAGATCCGGCACTTCCATCGACACGGAGCCCGGTGCTTCGGTCCAGATCAGGCGAGTATTCGGTTGTATGAGTTCAGCGATACCGGCGCCGATCAGCGGATCGTAATAACGCGCCGTGATGCCGTAATCGGCCGACAGCCAGCGCCCCAGTTCGCGATTCGGGTTGTAGACGTTATCAGGCAGCAGCACATCGTCGCCACTGCGCAGCAACCCCAGATCGACCATCGCAATCGCCGCCAGACCGCTAGGCGCCAGCAGGCAGTAGTCGCCACCTTCGATTTCGGCCAGCCGTGCTTCCAGCGTGAAGGTGGTCGGCGTGCCATGCAGGCCGTAGGTATAGGCGTTCTTGTCCTTCCATTCGCCCGAGCGCATGGCTGCCACGTTCTTGAACAGCACGGTGGAAGCGTGATGGATCACGGCGGGAAAAGCGGCAAAGCCTTCCGGTGCACGGTAATCGGGATGCACGATGGCGGTCTGCTGGGATTTTTTAAGTGTCATGATGAGTAAGCTCGGACGAAAAAAAAGGCGGTCCATGTCTGGTCCGCCTTTATTATAGGTTTGATTCGCTTATTGCGCCTCGCCCCACAGGTCGTGCGCGTCGGACGTGGTGATCTTCACGTCGACAAACTGGCCCACTGCCAGCTTCTTGTGCGGCTCGTACGGTGGTTTGACGTACACCACGCCATCGATTTCCGGCGCGTCGGCGCTGGTACGGCCTACGCCACCGGTGCGGTTGATCTCGTCGATCAGCACGCGCACGGTCTTGCCGACTTTGGCTTTCAGGCGGTTACGCGAGATTTCTTCCTGCAGCAGCATGACGCGGCCACGGCGTTCTTCGCGCACTTCTTCCGGCACAGGGTTGGCCAGTTCGTTGGCCGTTGCGCCTTCCACTGGCGAGTAGGCGAAGCAGCCCAGGCGGTCGATCTGCGCTTCCTTGAGGAAGTCCAGCAGGTATTCGAATTCCGCTTCCGTCTCGCCGGGGAAGCCAGCGATGAAGGTCGAACGGATGGTCAGGTCCGGATTCATCTTGCGCCATGCCTGGATGCGGTCCAGATTCTTTTCGCCGCTGGCCGGACGCTTCATACGCTTCAGCACTTCCGGATGGGCGTGCTGCATAGGGATGTCGAGGTAAGGCAGAATGTGGCCGTCGCCCATCATCGGGATGATCTGGTCCACGTGCGGATACGGGTACACATAGTGCAGACGGATCCACGCGCCATACGATTTGGCCAGTTCGCCCAGCGCTTCGGTCAGCTGGGTCATGTGGGTCTTGATCGGACGGCCGTTCCAGAAGCCGGTGCGGAACTTCACATCCACGCCATAGGCCGAGGTATCCTGCGAAATCACCAGCAGTTCTTTCACGCCCGATTTGAACAGGTTTTCCGCTTCCAGCATCAGGTCCGCAATCGGACGCGAGACCAGATCGCCGCGCATGGACGGGATAATGCAGAAGCTGCAGCGGTGGTTGCAGCCTTCGGAAATTTTCAGGTAGGCGTAGTGCTTGGGCGTGAGCTTCACGCCCTGCGCCGGAATCAGATCAAGAAAAGGCTCGTGCGGCTTGGGCAGGTGGATGTGGACCGAGTCCATCACTTCCGCCAGCGCATGCGGGCCGGTCACGGCCAGCACTTTCGGGTGCACTTTCATGATGATGTCGTCGCCAGACGCATCCTTCTTCGCGCCCAGACAGCCCGTCACGATCACCTTGCCGTTTTCGGCCAGCGCTTCGCCGATCGCATCGAGCGATTCCTGCACGGCAGCGTCGATGAAACCGCAAGTGTTGACGATGACCAGATCGGCACCGTCGTAGGACTTGGCCGTTTCATAGCCTTCCGCGCGCAGCTGGGTCAGAATCTGTTCGGAGTCCACCAGCGCCTTGGGGCAGCCCAGCGAGACAAAACCGACTTTGGGCGCGGCGCCAGTGGTGCTGCCGGTATCGCTGGCAGGCTTGTTACGGGAGAGAGATTGCGATTGCATGGTAAGTATCGAAAGCAGGTGTCGAAAGCGGGCGTTGAAAACGCGTGAAAATGTCGAGCAATCGAGCATTATACCCCATTCTTCATAGTGCGCCGTGATAGGATGGCGCTCCGGCCGCCGCCTCAGAAACGCTGCGGCAACAAAGAATGGAGTGTAGATTTTGTGGCAACGCTAAAAGACGTCGCAGCCCTCGCGGGAGTGGGCATGTCCACCGCCTCGCGCGCCATCAGCGGCGCAGGCCCTGTCTCGGCTGAAGCCATGAAAAAAGTGCAGGCGGCCGTCGAGCAGCTGAACTTCCGCCCGTCTTCGATAGGACGCTCGCTGTCGAGCAAATCGCTGGGCATGATAGGCATTTACACGCCGTCCTTCTTCGGAGCCTACTACGGCACCATCCTGCAGCAGACCGATATCGAGCTGCGCGCCATCCGCCGCCATGTGGTGGTGGCTACCGGCTGCGGCGAAGGTGACCGGCGCGAAGAAACCATAGAAGCCGTCAATTTCCTGATAGACCGTGATTGCGACGGCATCGTGGTGCTGGCCCATGATCTGCGCGAAGAAGATATGCTGGCCCTGCAGAAGAAGCAGCCGCGCATCGCCTTCCTCAACCGGCGCAATCCCCATGCGCCAGAAACAGGCTTTTGCCCCGACCACTACCGCGGCGGCGAACTGGCGGCGCGGGCACTGGTCGAAGCGGGCCATCGCCAGCTCGCCGTCATCTCCGGCCCTGCCTCGGCGTTCGATAACGTCGAACGCATCAGCGGTTTCTATGCGGAGCTGGAACGGCACGGCATCACTCGCGCCTATGTGCAGCAGGTGGATGGGGACTTTTCGCGCGATAGCGGCTATGGCGCCGCTGCGCAGCTGCTGGATCAGGGGCAGAAATTCACTGGCCTGTTCTGCGCCAACGACGAGATGGCCGTGGGCGCCCTCGCCTGCCTGCACCAGCGCGGCATCAGCGTGCCGCAACAGGTCTCCGTCATCGGCTACGACGATGACTACACGGCCGAATATAGCGTGCCGCCACTGACCTCGGTGCACATCCCCATGCAGGAAGTCACCCGCAATGCCGTCCGCTGGCTGCTCAACCTGTGCTATGGCACGGGCCACGAAATCGTGCGCGAGTATCCCGTCACCGTCTCCATGCGCGCGACGTTGGCGCAACCAGCGTCATAGGTGTCCACTGCATAAAGGCAAGCAAAAATCATAGGCTCTTATCGCTTCGTCGAACCTTCTAGAAAATCCGTCAACAGATGCTCTGGCGGTCGCTGGTCTGCCAGCGCCTTGTCGTAGCGTAGTTCACTGGTCCACGCCATTCCTGTGATGAGCAATTCCGCCTTGCCGCGCTGAACCGCCAGTAAATCATAGGACTTGCCATCGACAGTAGCAATATAGTTCACGCTATTGCCGCCTGTTTGAACCACCTCTTTGGCACGCAGAACGCGACCATCAAGCTTGTGGTCGATTCCACTGATCTGTACCAGTGCCTCGTGGTTTTCCTTCGCTCCGAGGCGCGTGATCCATACCCGATAACCTTGCTCACCACTAAACGCCATCGTATAACGCGCCACTTCGGGACGTTTACCCTCCGCGTGCGCAACTGGAACCAGACCGCTAGCAAATAAGAAAAGTAATAGAAGCTTGCGCATAATTTCCTCTTCCGGCAGGTTGAACTATGGGATGACACACATGGCTATACGCCAGCTTTTTCAGACCGGCGACGTAAGCCTGTGGATGATTATCCGGCAAATATTTCCGTCTAGGAATGTGCGCGATCAAAGACGGATGCAGAACGTGAGCAAATTTATCTGCTCGCGTGAAATGTGGGCTGATGCTAAACGATTACAGGCGCTGTTCGCTGGCGGCATCGAACAGGGAAATGCGCTGGCTGCGGATGGAGAACGCCATGGCCTGCTCGCTTTCCACCGCCAGACCATCCTGCACGATGCCCGCCACCGGCGTGCCCTGCAGGTCCAGCCACACTACGCGGTGTGCGCCCATGGCTTCGATCAACGTGACCGTACCTGTGGCCGCACTGCTGGCACCATCGCGGTTGCCGATGTCGATATCTTCGGGGCGCACGCCGAGCACGCAAGCCTGCCCATCTACGGCTGCCTGCGCAAACGGATAGGCCGAGACGTCCAGCGTCAGGTGCTCATTGCGGAACACTACCTGGGTATCCTGCACCGACAGCTTGCCCTTGAACAGATTCATGCCGGGCGAGCCGAGGAAGGTGGCCACAAACAGATTGGCCGGACGGCTGTAGATATTGTCCGGCGTGTCGAACTGCTGCACCACGCCGCCCTTCATCACGGCCATGCGCTGCGCCAGCGTCATAGCCTCTACCTGATCGTGCGTCACATAGATCATGGTGGCGCCCAGCTGTTTGTGCAGCTGCTTGAGTTCACGCCGCAATTCCGTGCGCAGCTTGGCGTCCAGGTTCGACAGCGGTTCGTCAAACAGCATCACGTCGGCCTCGCGCACTATGGCGCGGCCTATCGCCACGCGCTGGCGCTGGCCACCGGACAGATTGGCCGGTTTGCGCTTCAGCAGCGGCCCCAGTTGCAGCATGTCGGAAGCGCGCGCCACGCGGCGCGCTATCTCCGCCTTGGGCGTGCCGCTGATGCGCAGGCCAAACGACATATTGGCTTCCACATCCATGGTCGGATACAGCGCGTAGGACTGGAACACCAGCGCAATGCCGCGGTCTTTGGGATCGGCCCAGGTCATATCCTTGCCGCCGATTTCGATCTGGCCGCCACTGGTATCGATCAGCCCTGCGATGCTGTGCAGCAGTGTCGATTTACCGCAGCCCGATGGCCCCAGCAGCACGACGAATTCACCAGCCTTCACATCCAGATTCAGGGATTCGATCACCGTGTTACCGCTCAGCGTAATTTTCAAATCCCGTATCGCTACATTCGACATGCTTTATCCTTTAACCGCGCCAGAGGCGATGCCGCGCACGAACCAGCGGCCAGAAATGAAATAGAGAGCCAGCGGCACCAGCGACGTCAGAATCGTGGCGGCCATGTTGACGTTGTACAGACGCTCGCCCGTGGTGGTGTTGATGATGTTATTCAGTTGTACCGTCATCGGCAGATGGTCGGTACCGGCAAACACCAGCCCTAACAGGAAGTCGTTCCAGATACCCGTAACCTGCATGATCACGGCCACCACAATCACCGGCGTGGACATCGGCAGCATCAGTTGCAGGAAGATGCGCCAGAAACCACCACCATCGATACGCGCTGCCTTGAACAGTTCCACCGGCAGCGCCGCATAGTAGTTACGGAACAGCAGCGTCATCACGGGCATGCCGAAGATGGTGTGTATCAGCACGATGCCGGGCAACGAGCTATACAGATTCAAGGTGGCCAGCATGCGCACCAGCGGGTACACCATCACCTGCACAGGTATAAATGCGCCCATCATCAGGATGGCAAACAGCAGCCCCGCACCACGCGGACGCCAGAACGACAGCGCATAGCCGTTCACGGCGCCGATGGCGATAGACAGTATGGTGCTCGGCACGACGATGGCGACAGAATTCCAGAAGCCGCCACGGATGCCGTCGCACTCCAGCCCCGTGCAGGCTGACTGCCACGCCTGCAGCCATGGCTCCAGCGTGGGATGCAGCGGCAGCGCGAACAGCGTCCCAAGACGGATTTCTTCCATCGGCTTGAGCGACGTTACCAGCATTACGTACAGCGGCAGCAGGAAGAACAGCGCCGCCACAATCAGGAAGCCATACACGCCCATGCGGGCTGGCGTCCAGCCCGGCGTGCGGCGCGGTGTCGAGACGGCGCTCATGCTGCACCGCCTTTGGCAGCACGGCGGCTACGCACAAAGTACAGCGGCGCGACGATGGCCAGCACGGTCGCCAGCAGCACGATAGAGGCGGCCGAAGCAAGGCCGATATTGGCCCGGCCAAACAGATAATCCATGATGAATTTGGCCGGCACTTCGCTGGCCGTCCCGGGGCCGCCCTGCGTCATGGCCACCACCGCATCGAACACTTTCACCACCATCACAAACAGCAGTACGAAAGCCGTCGACAGCGAGGCACCCAGCATGGGCAGCACGATACTCAGATACACGCGCCAGCGCGGTATGCCGTCGATACGGGAGGCCTTCCAGATTTCCTCGTCCACCCCGCGCAGGCCGGACAGCATCAGCGCCATCACCAGACCGGAGGCCTGCCATACGGTGGCGATCACGATGGTATAGATCGCCATGTCCTGATCCACAATCCAGTCGAAACGCGCTTCGGCAAAGCCCAGCTTGTGCAGCACTTCCTGTATGCCCAGCTCGGGATTGAGTATCCATTGCCAGATCAGGCCCGTGGCCACAAACGACATCGCATACGGATACAGGAAGACGGTACGCAACGCGCCTTCAGCCATCACCTTCTGGTCGATGAACACGGCCAGCAGAAAGCCAATGGCCAGACAGGCGATGATGAACAGCACGCCGTAGAGGGCGATATTCTGCAGCGACAGCAGCCAGCGCTCATTATTGAACAGGCGGATGTACTGGGCCGCGCCGACGAAATCACTATTGGGGAAGGTACGCGAACTGCTGACGGAAACGCGCGCCGTCCACAGCATGGTGCCCAGATACGCCAGCAGCACCGTAGCTGCCATCGGCAGCAGCGCAAGGTAAGCGGCCAGCGACACCCGCTGGCGTCTGCGCGCTACCCTGCCCGGCTGGTTAGCCTTGTTCATTCTGTCTCCTGAGGACGTGTTACGCCCATTTTATGCGGTTGGCCGAGCGGAACTCAATGCTTGCGCATTATTTGCTGCGCCGCGCTGCGAGGAACTGCTGCACTAACTGGGCACTGCGCTTGGGCGTGCGCTGCTGCGTGGTGTAGTCGACATGAACGATGCCGAAGCGGCGCTCGTAGCCGAAAGCCCATTCGAAGTTATCGAGCAGCGACCAGATGAAATAGCCGCGCACATCGACCCCGGCCTTGACTGCCTGATCGACGGCGGCCAGATGGCGGTTGAAGAAGCTGATGCGCTGGCTATCGTTGACCTCCCCGTCGACCACTTTATCGTCCGAAGCCATGCCGTTTTCCGTAATGTAGATGGGCGGCAGGTGCGGATAGTCGCGCTTGAAGCCAACCAGCAGATGGCGCAAGCCGTCGGGATAGACTTCCCAGCCCATCTGGGTGCGCTCCACATCGTCCAGCGGCACTTCCGTGTAGCCATGCTGGCCATCGCTGACCACATTGCTGCGGAAGTAGTAATTGATGCCGAGGTAATCGACTTTCGCGCCGATGATGGCCAGATCACCATCCTGCATGAGCGGCTGGGCGTCCGGCCACAGCTCCCACAGGGCTGCCGGATAGCGTTGCTTGAGCAGCGGGTCGAGTACCCACTGGTTGTTCTGCATTTCGAACAGCATGGCAGCGCGCTGGTCGGCTGCGCCATTGCCGGTGGTGGTGGCATGGCCCACATTGACCACGATGCCGGCCTGCGCTGCCGGATCGTTGGCACGCAGGTGCGCCATGGCCAGACCATGGCCCAGCAGCAGATGGTGCATGGCTTGCGTGGCCAGCTTCACGTCTTGCTTGCCCGGTGCATGGTGGCCATTGCCATAGCCCAGCCATGCCGAGCACCATGGTTCGTTCAGCGTCGCCCATGCATCGACCAGACCGGCCAGTTCGCGGCTGATCATGTCGGCATATTCGGCGAATCGGTAAGCGGTAGCGCGGTTGGTCCAGCCGCCCTGATCCTCCAGATGCTGGGGCAGATCCCAGTGGTACAGGGTGACGAAAGTTTTCATACCTTTGGCGCGCAGCGCCTGCAGCAGCTTGCGGTAGAAGGCGATGCCGGCCTGATTCGCCTGGCCGTCAGCCGTCATCACGCGCGGCCAGGCGATCGACAAACGGTAGGCATCCACCTTGAGCATGTCCAGCAGGGCCACATCCTCTTCCCAGCGGTGGTAATGGTCGCAGGCGACGGCCCCCGTATCACCGGCCAGCACTTTGCCGGGGGTGGCCGAGAATGTATCCCAGATCGAGGGCAGACGGCCGTCTGCGTGGATGGCCCCTTCGATCTGATAGGCTGCCGTGGCGGCACCCAGCAGGAAATTCTTCTGCCACAGCACCGAATCGGCGGGTGGCAACATACTCTGATCCAGCGCTACGGACACCACAGACACTCCCTATCAAATACTCAGACCACAATTTGGAATCGTTTCCACTTCAGGTAAGCGATAGTAATGCCTAAGAATTTCTTGTGTCAACGGAAATGTCGAGTTTTTGCAATACAGATACGAAAACGGCACGACCACACAGGTGGACATGCCGTTTTGTCGCGTGCACCGGCCCGAACGGACCGGCTATACGGTAGAAAACTTATTTCTTTTCGGTCGGAGCTGCACCGGGGGTGAACGGGAAAGTACCGAACAGGTTCTTGCTCTGGCTCTGCATCTGCTCCTGCATCTGCACGAACAGGCTCTTGCTCTGGTCGATGTAGTTGTTCATCATGCCCTGCATCATAGGGCCTTGCACGTTCATGAACTGGGTCCACATTTCCGGGCTGAAGGCTTTGCCATCGAGGCCGCCCACGGCACTACCCGTGAACTTGCGCTGGATGTCGGTGAAGGCTTGCACGTTCTTTTCCAGATACGAGCCCATCATGCCCTGCATGGCGTGGCCGTAGAAGCGGATGATCTGGGCCAGCACATCGGTCGAGAACATCGGCACGCCGCTGGCCTCTTCTTCCAGAATAATCTGCAGCAGGATGCTGCGGCTCAGGTCTTCATTGGTCTTGGCATCAACAACGGTAAATTGTTCATTGTCCAGCACCAGCTGTTTCACGTCCGTCAGCGTGATATAGGAACTGGTCTGCGTGTCATACAGACGGCGGTTCGGGTATTTTTTAATCAGACGGTCAGCATTTTTTTTCGTACTACTCATCACAAGTCCGTTTATTGCGCCGCAGCGCATACTCCATCAATTCGAAAAAAAGAAGCGAACCCTGGTCCGCTTTCCCAGTTACCTACACCTATTATAGAGGGGAAAAAGCATAAGTTGCACTAACCATCTTAACTATGGGTCTTATTGCAACGCAACGAAGTTGAGTTTTACTCATACTTCTGCCCCCGGCCTCGCACTTAATCAGCCTTGGCCTTGACGTAACGCCCCGGTGCCGCTTCGATGGGCTGATAGCGCGTATTGCCCACTTTTGCCTTGGCTTTGACGTCTTTACCGCCATGGGTAGCAAGGAAATCTGCCCACTGCGGCCACCAGCTACCCGGCACTTCGGTGGCGCCGGCCAGCCATTGCTCGGCATCCTGACGCTTGCTGCCGCGCGCCGGTGTGGCGTCATTGACCCAGTAGCTGCGCTTGTTTTTGGAGGCCGAATTGATCACACCAGCGATGTGGCCCGAAGCGCCAAGCACAAAGCGGTTGGCCCTGGCTTTGCCCGGATTAAGGATGTTGATCGACTCAAACGCCGAGGTCCACGGCACGATGTGGTCTTCGCGCGAGCCATAGATGAACACGGGTGCCTGTATGGCCGTCAGATCGACGGCCGCGCCGGCCACCTTGAGCTTGCCCGTCTTGAGTTTGTTTTCCAGATAGGTGTTACGCAGATACCAGCAGAACATCGGCCCCGGCAGATTGGTGCTGTCCGAGTTCCAGTACAGCAGATCGAACGCGGGCGGTTCATTACCCTTGAGGTAGTTGGACTGCACATAGTTCCACACCAGATCGTTCGGCCGCAGGCTGGAGAAGGTGCTGGCCAGATCGCGCCCCGGCATCAGGCCGCCGTCACGGAACTGCTGTTCGCGCAGCGCCACCTGGGTTTCATCGACGAACACGCTGAGCACACCCGTGTCGGCAAAGTCGAGGAAGGTGGTCAGCAGGGTCAGGCTGGCAGCCGGATGCTGGTCGCGCGCCGCCAGCACGGCCAGCGCCGTCGAGACCAGCGTACCGCCCACGCAGAAGCCCAACATGTTGAGCTGCTGCTGGCCGCTGATTTCCTGCGTGACTTTGATAGCTTCGATCACACCATCCTGCACATAGTCATCCCAGCTGGTGCCGGTCATGCTCTTGTCGGGATTGCGCCACGAAATCAGGAACACGGTATTGCCCTGCTCTACTGCGTAGCGCACCAGCGAATTTTCCGGCTGCAAGTCCAGAATGTAGAACTTGTTGATACACGGCGGCACCATCAGCAGCGGACGCTGGTGCACGGTAGGCGTCAGCGGCGCGTACTGGATCAGCTGGAACAGTTCGTTCTCGAACACCACGGCACCGGGCGTGGTGGCCAGATTGCGGCCCACTTCGAAGGCGTTCTCGTCGGACAGGGAAATATGGCCCTTGTTCATATCGGCCAGCATATTCGCCAGGCCTTTGGTCAGGCTCTCGCCCTTGGTTTCGATCAGCTTCTGCTGGGCTTCCGGATTGGTAGCGAGGAAGTTGGCAGGCGACATGGCGTCGATGATCTGCTGCACGGCGAAGCGGATTTTCTGCTTCTGCTGCGGCGTAGTCTCCACCGTATCCACCATGGCATTCAGGAATTTGGCATTGAGCAGGTATGATGCCGCATTAAAGGTCGACATGGGATTGCCCTGCCATGCGGGCGAAGTGAAGCGACGGTCCGATACGGATGGCGCCTTGCCGGCCAGCACATCCTGCCACAGCTGGCCGAAATCCTGCAGATACTGATTTTTCAGCGTTTCCATGGCTTCAGGCTTTACCGATGCACCGACCTCCTGCATCATGGCGGCCAGTGGATTGGCTTCCGTACTGGGGGCCAGATTAAACCAGGATTGCCATTGTCCGGGGTCGCTCATCTGCGACATCCATGCGTTGGCAATAGCTTGAGGGTCGGGCAAATTCATGGTTGATTCCCTAAAAATTAGTTAAAAATCTTTACCTGGATTGCGTATGCTGATTGTTGCTGTAGCCTGGATTTACGTGGTTGGCCTGATGGCATTGACCGAACCGACCGTGGTTGCGGGAATTGTAACGTTTTTGTTCTACTGCGTGTTGCCACTGAGCACCCTGATCTACATTTCGGGCACAGGCAAGCGCAAGGCCAGACGGCGCGCTGAAGAACAGGCAGCGCGCGAGGCGCGCCAGTCGGAAGTGACTACGGAAGCCGGAGCGCACAGCCCGGCGCAGGAACCCGCCCGAGACTAAGTCCGAACGGGCCTGTTTCATTTGATCCAAATCAACGAGCCTTGCCGGCCCGTGACGCCATCGCGGCGGTAGGAATAGAAGCGCGCGCCATCGCTGGCCGTGCACTCATTGCCGCCGTACACGGCTTGCACGCCGGCTGCACGCAGGCGCAGACGCGCCAGCGCATAGATATCGGCCAGATATTTATCGTCTTTGCCGGCCACGGGTAAGAATGCGGCCAGCGTGGCTTCCACATCGCCGCCGGCATGGGCCGCATGGCGCTGGAAGATTTCCCGCACTTCGCCTCCCACTTCGAAGCGGCTGGGCCCGATGGCCGGCCCCATCCACGCCGTGATGCCCAGCGCGCCTTGATCGCGCATGGCAGCCACCGTCTGTTCCAGCACGCCATCGGCCAGACCGCGCCAGCCCGCATGGGCCGCGCCCACCGTCTTGCCCAGCGCATCGCAGAACAGCACGGGCAGACAATCGGCCGTCATGATGATGCAGACTTTGCCGGGCGACGAGGAAATGCTGGCATCGGCCTGCGGCACCTGACCGGCAGCCACGGTAGCGATATCTACCACGGCCGTACCGTGCACCTGCTCGAGCCAGACCGGCTCGGATGGCAAGGCTGCACCGAGCAGCGCACGGTTGCGCGCCACCTGTGCAGCGTCGTCGCCCACATGGGTGCCCAGATTCAGCCCGCCCTGCCCTGCGCCATCGTCATACGGCGCTGAACTGACACCACCGAGACGGGTGGTAGACAGCACGCCTACCCGATTGGGCAGGCCCGGCCAGTCCGGCACCAGCCACTGCGTGCTACCCGTCATCAGACTTGTTCCGGCTCGGCGATGCCAGCCTTGGCGATCAGTTCGGCGAAGTCTTCTGCCAACGGCACCAGCCATTCGCACTGCTCGCCCGTGGCCGGATGCACCAGACCCAGCCGGCGTGCCTGCAGCGCCTGACGCGGGAACACGCTGGCCAGATGCTGCTTGCCGTACATGACGTCGCCCACCAGCGAGAAGCCGATCGACATCATGTGCACGCGGATCTGGTGGGTACGGCCCGTCTCCAGACGGCACTGCACCAGACTGACGGGACGGCGATCCAGCTCGCCCGAGGCCAGCACCTGATAATGGGTGATGGCCGGTTTGGCGGAGAAATTGGTGGAAATCGCCATCTTGATGCGGTCTTTCGGGTGACGGCCCATGGACGCGTCGATGGTGCCGTTCAGGCGCGGCGTACCCCACACCAGCGCAAAGTACTCGCGCTTGACGGTACGGGCGGCCAGCTGGCGCACCAGATCGGTCTGGGCCGGCAGGGTCTTGCCCACCACCATCAGACCGGAAGTGTCTTTGTCGAGACGGTGCACGATACCGGCACGGGGCACGCCCGCCAGCTGCGGGCAGTGATGCAGCAGGCCGTTGAGCAGCGTGCCGGACCAGTTGCCATTGCCCGGATGAACCACGAGACCGGCCGGTTTGTTAATCACGATCAGGTGTTCGTCTTCATAAACGATGTTCAGCGGAATCGGCTCCGGCTTAAAAGCCTCGTCTTCTGGCGCCGGTTGGGGCAGAATGACGATCTTCTCGTCGCCGTAGACGGTATCCTTGGTGCTTTTGGCCACTTTACCGTCGACCGTGACGTGGCCGTCGGTAATCCACATTTGCAGGCGGCCACGGGAGAATTGCGGCACCAGATGCGAAATGACCTTGTCCAGACGCTGACCACACACTTCCGAGCTGAGGTTCAGTTCTATCGGCGCCAGACCATCCTCGTCATCGCCGAATTCACTGTCGTGGTCGAGCAGCAGATCGGTGTCGGTTTCGGGGGTGGCGGAAGATTCGGCCAAATTCGGCTTTGGAGTTAATATCACGGTAATCCTATCGGCTATAATTAGCCTCGTAAAACTTTGGTTAAACAGCTTCTTGCAAAACTTATGCAAAAAAAATTATCAGTAGTTGCAGCAACGTTGGTTCTGCTTAGTTTGTCCGGTTGCGGTCTGTTCTCGGAGAAGGCTGACGAGACGAAAGGTTGGAGCGCTACGAAATTATACTCGGAGGCGAACGAAGAGCTGGAAGGTCAGCACTACGAACGTGCAATTCAGTTGTATGAGAAGCTGGAATCGAGCTATCCGTTCGGCACTTACGCCCAGCAGGCGCAAATGCAGATCGCTTATGCCTATTACAAATCGCAGGATCAGGCCCAGGCACTGGCAGCGGTCGAGCGCTTCATCAAGCTGCACCCGAATCACGCCAATGTCGATTATATGTACTATCTGCGCGGCCTGATCAACTTTAACGACCAGATCGGCTTCCTTAACTTCATTTACGAGCAGGATGCCACCGAACGCGATCCGAAAGCCACGCGCGAAGCGTTTGCCGCGTTCAAACAGCTGGTCGAAAAATTCCCGAACAGCAAGTATACGCCAGATGCGATCGACCGTATGCGTTATCTGGTCAATGCCATGGCTTCCTACGAAGTACACGTAGCGCGCTACTACTACCGCCGTGGCGCCTATCTGGCAGCAGCCAACCGCGCCATGGGCATCATGAACGATTACCGCGATTCGCCGGCTATCGAAGAAGCCCTGTTCATCATGATCCGCAGCTACGACAAGCTGGGCATGACGGAACTGCGCGACGATACTACCCGCGTTTTCAAGCTGAACTACCCCACCAGCAAGTTCCTGGATGAAGGCAAAAAAGCCGATCGCCAGTGGTGGCAGTTGTGGAATTGATCGGCTAAATAAGCCGGCAGCAGAGAAACCGGGATCACCATCCCGGTTTTTTTATGCGCTTGCGG
The DNA here is from genome assembly GCF_009720775.1 of Pseudoduganella danionis. GTDB lineage: Bacteria > Pseudomonadota > Gammaproteobacteria > Burkholderiales > Burkholderiaceae_D > Rugamonas > Rugamonas danionis. Next base: position 1,785,588 of record NZ_WNKW01000001.1, on the reverse strand, counting down.
GGCAGTTTGCGGCCGATTATGGGGCCGTTTTACATCTGCTTGCCGGCTTTACAAAGTTTTACTCGGCCACTTTGCGGCGGAAGATCCAGTTGGTCTCGGTCGAATCCTTGGCGTCAAACGCATAGCCGTCGAGGTCGAATTTCTTCAGCTTCAGCGGATCACGGATATTCTTGATGGCGGCATAGCGCGCCATCAGTCCTCGGGCCCGCTTGGCGTAGAAGGAAATGATTTTGTACTTGCCGCCCTTCCAGTCTTCGAACTGGGGCGTAATCACCGGCAGTGCCAGTTTTTTCGGCCGCACGGATTTGAAGTATTCGGTGGAAGCCAGATTGACCAGCGTGGTGGCGCCCTGCTCGGCCGCCGTGCGGTTGAGCGCTTCAGTAAGCGTATCACCCCAGAATGCGTACAAATCCTTGCCGCGCGGGTTGCTCAGGCTAGTACCCATTTCCAGCCGGTGGGCATGGATCAGGTCCAGCGGACGCAGCAGGCCATACAGGCCGGACAGGATGCGCACGTGGTTCTGCGTGTAGGCCAGTTGGGCCGGTTTCAGGCTGCGGGCGTCGAGGCCGGCATACACGTCACCATTGAAAGCCATCACCGCCTGACGGCCTTCGCTGGTATCGCGGCTCCAGCTCGCATAGCGTGCCACATTCAGGGCCGAGAGATTGTCGGACAGGTCCATCAGTTCACCAAGCTCCTGTGGTGCCAGTTCGCGCAGGCGCTCGATCAGCTCGGCGGAATGGTCGAGGAAGTCGGGCTCAGTATGCAGTTTGGTGGTCGGAGGCGTCTCCAGATCGAGACTTTTGGCAGGCGAAAGCACTATCAGCATAAAATTTCACATCAACATAAATACAAAACAGCAACATGATACCTGTTCCACAAAAAGCCATCCCGCGCATCGTCATCGACACCAATGTCTGCCTCGACCTGTTCGTGTTCCGCGACCCGCGCTGGGGTGCGCTGGTGGCCGCGCTCGAGAGTGGCGCCGTCGAAGCCGTGACGCGTTCCGACTGCCGCGACGAATACCACATCGTGCTGCGCTACCCTCACCTGCCGCTCGACGACAGCAACCGTCCCGCGGCGGCGGCCCGCTTCGACCAGCTCATCAAAGTGGTGGCGCCCGAGACGTCGCCGTTACTGCTGCCCGTCTGCAAAGACCGCGCCGACCAGAAGTTTCTCGAAATCGCGCGCGATGCCGGCGCCAGCGTGCTGATCACCAAAGACAAGGCACTGCTCAAGCTGGCCAAGCGCCTGAGCCGGGCCGGCATGTTCAAAGTGCTGGTGCCGGAAGCCTGGACACTGGAAGCCTGCGAGACGCTGAGCTAGAATCAAACACCGTCCATTATTCCCTAGCCCATGAGCCATCCTGCCGCCGCCCCGACCACGCCTGTTCTGAATAGCCGCCTGCCTGCCGTAGGCACCACCGTATTTAGCCGCATGTCGGCGCTGGCCGTGCAGGCCCAGGCCGTCAATCTGGGTCAGGGCTTCCCGGATTTTGCGTGCGAACGCAGCCTGATCCAGGCCGTCAACGACGCCATGCAGGCCGATTTCAACCAGTATCCGATGATGAGCGGCGCGCCCGTGCTGCGTCAGGCCATCGTGGCCAAGATCGCCAGCCTGTACGGCCATCAGTATGATGTGGAGCGCGAAATCACCGTGACAGCGGGCGCCACACAGGCACTGACCACGGCCATCCTGTGCTGCGTGCATCCGGGCGACGAAGTGATCGTCATCGAACCGACTTACGATAGCTATGTACCAGCCATTACCCTGTCCGGCGGCATACCCGTGCTGGTGCAGATGGAAACCGGCGCCGGCGGCTACAGCGTGCCATGGGACAAGGTGGCCGCCGCCGTCACGCCGCGCACGCGCCTGATCATCATCAACACCCCGCACAATCCGACCGGCAGCGTGCTGCGTGCCACTGACCTGCAGGCGCTGGCCGACATCGTGCGCGGCACCGACATCCTGCTGCTGTCGGACGAAGTGTACGAACACATGGTGTACGACGGTGCGCGCCACGAGTCCGTGTGCCGCTATCCGGAACTGGCCGCGCGTGCCTTCGTCGTTTCCAGCTTCGGCAAGACTTACCACGTGACGGGCTGGAAAGTGGGCTACGTGGCAGCACCGGCCAGCCTGATGACCGAATTCCGCAAAGTCCACCAGTACAATGTGTTCACTGTGAACACCCCCATGCAGCACGGCATAGCGGCCTATATGGCTGACCCCCAGCCCTATCTGGAGCTGCCAGCGTTCTACCAGCGCAAGCGCGATCTGTTCCGCGCCGGCCTGCAAGGCTCGCGCTTCGAGTTGCTGCCAGCCGACGGAACCTACTTCCAATGCGTGCGATACGATAGAATCTCCCAGCAAACCGAAGCGGAATTTGCCGAATGGCTGACCACGGAGATCAAGGTAGCGGCGATACCCGTCTCGGCGTTCTACCAGCAGGGCAAGGAATCCGGCATCGTGCGCTTCTGCTTTGCCAAAAAAGATGAAACACTGACTCTCGCCTTAGAGCGACTGCAAAAAATATAAATCGGGGACCAGGCATCATGAGCGAAACCATGGCGGCGGCCGCACCTTCAGTGCTGCGCCGGCTCAACCTATCCAATCAGCGGCTGGAAAAGCTGCTGCACAATCTGCGCAACGAACATCAGGCCGAGAGCGAGCTACGTGCGATCGCGCTGGAAGTGCTGCAGGCCGTCGACATCCAGCCCGATATCGCACTGGCCAGCATATTGCTGTGCCAGATCGCCGGCAGCTATGCCGTGCGCCACTGCATAGAAACCGCCATCGTCACCATCATCGCCGCCCGTGGCCTGCAGCTCGACGCCGGCCAGACCCAGACGCTGGCGGCGGCAGCCCTGACCATGAATGTGGGCATGCTGCGCCATAACGAGAGCTTCCAGCACAAGCAATCTTCGCTGAGCCATGAAGAAATGGCCGTAATCCGGCGCCATCCGGAAGAGAGCGTCAACCTGCTCAAGCATGCGGGCATCGATGACGACGAGTGGATTTCCTGCGTGCTGCTACACCATGAGAACGATGATGGCAGCGGCTATCCGGCCGGTGTCGCCAGCCCCGAGGTGACGCGCAATGCCAAGCTGCTCAGTCTGGCCGACCGCTATTGCGCCCAGGTGTCAGCCCGTAACTACCGCCGTTCCATCGTGCCCGATCAGGCGCTGCGCAATCTGCAACAGGACCGGCAAGCGCCCGTCGATCCGGAACTGCTGCAGTTGTTCCGGCTGGAGCTGGGCGACTATCCGCCCGGCACGCTGGTGCGTCTGCACAATGGTGAACTGGGTGTGGTCAGCGGTCGCCACGATGGCAGCGGCGGCCAGCCCATCTGCTGCCTGCGTGATGCCGACGGCAGTACCCTCACCCCGCCCGTACAGCGCAGCAGCAGCGCAGCGGACTATGCCATCAGTGCCGCACTGAGCGAGGATGAGGCCGGCCTGCGCTTCAGCATGAAGCAGATCTGGGGTGAACAGGCCAGCCTGTAAAGAACTAGCGCGACAAGGCGTCGAGTTTACGCTCAACAAAAGCTTGCAGCTCGGCTGACAGGCCGTTCGCTGCACGGGCGCGACGGTAAGCTTCGCGCGCTTCGGCCGGATGGTTGTCGGCTTGCAGCGATATGCCCAGCCCCATCCACCAGATGCCGTTTTGCGGCGTGAGCTGCAGCGCATTGCGGTAATGCTGGGCCGCTTCGGCGTGGCGCTGTTCGCGCTGCAGCACACCAGCCAGGAAAGCGTGGTATTCAGGATTGCTGCCGGCGTATGGCAATGTCGTCAGCAAGGTCTGCAGCGCCGGGCCGCCTTTTTCGAGTTGCAAGCGCGCCAATATCATGGCCAGCCCCGGCTGGCGCGGGTCTATGCCCAGTGCCAGCCGCAACTGGCGCACCGCCTCGTCATTACGCTTGTTCTCGAGCAGCAGGCTGATATAGGTCTGGCGTGCCGCTTCATTGCGCGGATCGATTTCCAGCGCCCGCTCGAAATCCGTCAGCGCGGCATTGATGCGGCCTTCCTGCAAAGCCACCAGCCCGCGCCGGTAAGTATTTTCGGCCATCAGCTTGGGGCTCAAATTGTGCGTGATGGTGCCCGCTTCGCCTGTTTCATCATTGCTGCGGGCCGTAGCGGCAAGCTTGCGTTCACTCTTGGCCGCCAAGGCTTTCGGTGCCGCCGTCACTTTGTCGGCTGGCACCACGGCCACGCTTGCCGCTTCCGCTGGCTTGGCCGGTGCTTCGGCGGCTTTCCTGTCCGCTTTAGCGGCAACAGCCGCCGGCGTGCTGGTGGCCGCCGCCCCCCCTACGGGCGTTAGTTCCAGCGGTGCAGCTGTGGCCACCGGCGCAGTCGCGCTCTGGCTGGCAGCTGGTGCTGAAACGATGGCTGCCGAGGTTGGGGCCGATGCGGGCGCCGGCGCTGCAGTCGCCACCACCCCGAGCGCATGGGCCGCACGCTGGCCCTGCCAGTAGTGCCAGCCATACCAGCCGCCTGCTGCCAGCACGACGACAGCCAGCGCTAGTGCGCCGAGCTGGTACTTGCCATGCCGGGCCGCCGGCACCTCGACGGCGTGCAACTGCTGCTGGCGCATGGCGCCATCAGCGCTGCCACCGCGCGCATCGAGGTCCTGTAACATCTTGTTTATCAAACTCATTTCATCAACGCCCAAGTCAGTCCGCCTGCGGCCGCAGCCACTACCAGCCCGGCCAGCCACCACACCCAGCGCTTATCGCGGGTCACAGTATCGCTGGCCGCCAGTCCTACATGGCGTTTCGTTACCTGCTGTTTACCTTCACCGTAACATACCATCAAAGCCTTGTTGGCCATAATGTTAATCAGCCGCGGTATGCCGCCGCTGGCCTTGAACAAGCTGCTGATGGCGCCTCGGCTGAACAAGCGGCTACCCGTATAGCCGGCCACACGCAGACGATGAGCCAGATAGTACTCCATGTCGTCGCGCGTCAAAGGCCCGAGATGATAGTGAAAAGTAATGCGCTGGGCCAGCTGGCGGATGGAATTGGCTTGCAGATGCTGGTTCAGCTCAGGCTGGCCGAACAGCACGATCTGCAGCAGCTTGCGCTTTTCCGTCTCCAGATTGGTCAGCAGGCGCAGCGCTTCCAGACTTTCCAGCGGTATGGCCTGGGCTTCATCGAGGCACAGCACCACCTGCTTGTCTTCGCGCGCCAGTTCCATCAGGCGCAAGGTCAGCGATTTCAGCAACTGGTGCTGGTCCACGTCGCGCTGCAGCGGCAATTCCAGTTCATCCGCCAGTGCCAGCATCAGCGTGCGCGGTTCCAGATACGGATTGGGAATATAGGCCGTGACAAAGCCCGCCCCCAGCGAGGCCATGAACTTGCGGCATAACAGCGTCTTGCCCGTGCCCACTTCCCCAGTAATCTTGATAAAGCCTTCACCACTGCGTGCCGCCACCAGCAGCGTGTTGAGCGCCTGCTGCGAATGGGGGCTGGTAAAGAAGAAGCTGGTGTCTGGCGTGATGCCAAATGGCATCTCGCTCAGACCGAAGTGAGCCTGATACATTTACTTGCGTCCCCCGTTGCGCGGCGCCAGTTGCTCAATACGGCGGCTGGCTTCGTCGAGGTCCTGCGCATAGCTGGCTGCGCCGTCAACGATGGTCGGCTTAATCAGCACCACCAGTTCGCGCTTGACCATGCTGCGTTCAGTATTGCGGAACAGGCCACCGACGAGCGGCACATCGCCGAGACCGGGCGCCTGGCTATTGTCAGACACGGCAGATTGGCGCATCAGCCCGCCGATGGCGACGATACGGCCATCCTGGCCACGCACCATGCTATCCATTTCCGAGGTGCTGGAAGCGGCCAGCGGCAGTTGCAGCGAACCCGCCGCCCCCAGATTGACGATCTTGTTGACGGTAGACACCTGGCTGACCGAAGGATGGACGTGCAGCATGATGTTGCCGTCTTCATCGATCTGCGGCGTCACATCGAGCACCACACCGGAAAAGAATGGCTGCAGCGTCACGTTAGGGCTGGTGGTATTGCCGCTCACATTAGAATTGGTGGTGGTGCTCACGCCCGTCACATAGAATTCGTCGGTACCGATTTTCAGCACGGCCTTCTGGTTATTCATGGTGGCGATACGCGGGCTGGACAGCACATGCACCGAACCTTGCGATTCAAGGAAGGAAATCATGGCGGCAAAATTACTGGTCTGGAACGCCATACCGAACAATGTACCGGCATTATTGGCCGCGTTCGACAGCGTGTAGCCGGCGCTGGCGCTGATCCCGGCCGTGCCGCCACTGGTCATCACTGGCGGCTGTCCACCGGCCGCTGGCAAAGGCGCCAGCGAGGTGCCCGGCGCAATCACGCCGCCCGAAACGCGATTGCTACCGCCGCCGCCAAAGGATGCAAAGCTGGCCCAGTTGACGCCGCTCTGGTAGCCACTATTGAGCTGCACTTCAAGAATTTTGGCTTCCAGTATCACCTGCCGCTCCACCGCCAGACGGGTGGCTTTCAGATACTGCTCGACTCCGCGCAGTTGCTCTGGCAACGCGCGTACCACCACCACGCCGGACTGCGGGCTGATGACGACGCTGCGTCCTTCGCCCGTGCCACCGACCAGGGCCACCAGTGCTTCCTTCAGATCAGTCCAGAAGTCCGTGGCGGAAGCAGTCTTGACGTTGCTGGCGTCTTCCAGCACGTATTGCTGGGTCTGGCCTGGCTGCTGCGGCTGGTTAGTCTGACCATTGCTGCCCAAGCCGGAATTCCCCCCCGCGCTACCCTGGCCTGCCGTCATCGAGCCCACCGTGTTGACCGAAGTCGAGGACACGCGCACATTGGAGGTACCTTTGCGCGTAGCGCTCAGGTAGTTGACCTGGAAAATACGCGTCTGCATGGTCAGCGGACGGATGTAGATACGCGTGCCTTCCACCTTGTAATCGTAGCCATACATTTCACGCACGGCGTCGAGCGCTTCGAACAGCGTGACGTCTTTCAGGTTGGCCGAAATCGTGCCCGTCACATCGGGATGCACCAGCATGTTGTAGCGCGTGCCTGCCACGATGGAATTGAAGAATTGCTGCACCGGCACCTGATTGAACGAGACATTAAACCGTTCTTCCATCACGGTACGGGCTTTCGGCAATTCTGCCGCCAGCGTGCTGGCCGCTGGCGGCAGCAGGGCCGCTTCCACTGCGGCCGGCGTGGCGGCCGGCGCATGTGCGGAAACTGCGGCAGCCTTGAGCTGCTGATCGATGCTGTTATACGCGTCGCGCGGCGCTTGCGTCTGGCAAGCCGCCAGCATTGCCGACGCGCCTAGCACGCCTGCCCAGTAGATCATTTTTTGCATGTAAAGCTCGTAGTTAGTCATCGTTTATTCCCGCTTGCCTGCAGGCCACCCGGAGTCTGGGGAAACAGGATCAGGGTTTCCCGCAGTTTGCCACGTCGCAGCACTACCGAATTATCATTGATACGTTCCACGAGCGCACCGGCAAATTTGCCACCCTGCGTCACCGTTACGCCATCGATCACCGCCAGCCGCCGGTTGTTGGGCGCTGCACCGATCAATATCGATTGCAGACGCGGCGCAGCTGGCGCGCCTTCCATTTCGCCCGCTTGCGCTGGGCCGGACACCAGCCCGGCAGGAGCGCGGGTCGGGTCCTGCAACTGCTGCGCACCTGCCAGCATAGGCAAGGCCAGTCCTACCACGCCTAGCAGGCGCTTCACAGTGCTATCCATTTCGAATCCAGACTCAAGGTGTACAGCGTCAGACTCAACCGCGCGGCGCCGTTGCCGCTCGCATCGAGCACGGCATCGCCCCAGAACAGTTGCTGCGGCATGGCTTCCAGCGCTTCCAGATAGGTGATCATATCCAGATAACTCCCCTGCAGCACCACCTGTACGCCATGGCGGTACAACAGTGGCGTGACGCTGCTGCGGGCATCACTGCCTTCGTTGGACAGGAACTGGCCATCGGCCGTGCCTTGCGGTGCCAGCGTCTTCAGCGACAGCAAACGCAGTTTGCCATGGCCATTGACCATCTGCTGCAGCAAGGGGCCCATGCGCTCAGGCGCGACCAGACCTTTTTGCGCGACACGCAATGTATCGCGCAGGGCCGCACTGTCAGCCTGCACGCTGGCCAGCTTGCGGCGCAACTCCTGATCTGGGTCACGCTTGGCGGCTGCAGCTAGCTGGGCCAGTTCCGCATCGATGGCACCGGTCTGCTGGCGTTGCTGCTCCAGCGTAGCGCGCAGCGTGGCATTCTGGCGGTACAGCGGTTCCAGTTCCAGCTGGTAGCCCAGATACACCAGCAGCAACACCACGCACAGCGTCCCCAGCAGCCGCTCGCGCAAGCTCAGCGCCATCAGCCAGGCATCGAATTTCTTCCAGTTGGCCATCATGGTTGCACCGCCTTGCTGCTGGCCACATCGGCCGTCGACTGCAGACTAAACTCGATAAACCGCGGCACTGCAGCACTGGCCGAGGCTTGCACAGCCCCCGCCGCCATGCTGGCAGCGGCGCTAGCGCTGGCACTACTGGCCGGCTCGTGCAGATCGAGCTGGGCGAATTTCTTACCGCGCAATACGGGCTCGCCCGACAGACCGGCCAGATACGGCGGCAGTAAGCCGGGCTTCAGCGCCCGCCCCTGCAGGCCTATGCTGTCGCCATTGGCGAGGATTTGCACTCCCGTCAGCCACAGGCCCTCGCTGGTACGGCGCGCCAGTGCGCGGAAATACGGCGAATAACCCTGCACGGCGCCGCTATGGCCCTGCTCGAGCAGGCCTGCCACTTTCTGCAGATTGGCCAGTGTGCTGCTGGCCTGATCGACTTCCTGCTGCAGCGTTTCACTCTTGCGCGGCGCCACAAAGGCGGCCGTTGCGGCCGTCTTGCTGGCCACGCGTGCATCCAGTTCGGCCTGCACCTTCTGCGCCAGCGCCATGGTTTCGCTGAGCTGGCTTTTTGCCAGCGCCGTGAACACGCCCAGCACCAGCAAGGTGGTCAGCACTACCCCCAGCACCACCGGCGTGGTGGCATAGTTCTTCTGCGGCTCGAAGGCAAGGTTGTATAGATTGATCTGCTGGCTCATGCCACCACCTCCGCCGTACGCAGTGCCGCACCGATGGCACGCAGATAGGCGGCCTGCTGGTCCAGCTGCTGCAGATCGGGCACATCGTCCAGATCGAGCACACTGGCCAGATCGAGCTGCTCCACGGGCAGGTACAGATTGGCGGCCAGATAGTTGCGCAGCTCGCCACTGCCGACCGGCGTGAGCACCAGCTTGGCGATGGTCACAAACGAGAATTGCCGCTCGAAGTGATCGAGCGAACGCTGCAGTTCCAGCGTGATACGGTCATGCAGATGCTGCAAACGGTCGACCTCCGTTTCAAGCAACTGGCCCAAGGTAATGTCCATGCGGCGTGCCAGATACAGCTCGCCATTGAAGCTCACCGTCAGCAAGCCGCCGTCGCTATCGAAGGACAGCATGGCTACGCCACGTCCTTCCGGTTCCAGCAGGGCCGAAATATTCCGCTGCGCCATTTCGTCGATATCGATGGCATCGAGTGCCACCTTGTTATCCCAGAAAATTTGCTGGTGTGGCGCCAGAATGCTGTTGCGCGCCACCACGGCATAGGCCTGCGAATTATGCATATTGCTGTTCTGCGGCGGCGGCAGCATGACCATATCGAGGGTCGCTTCTTCGAGCGGAAAATCGATCATATCCTTCACGCGCCAGCCCAGCGCGGCCTTCATTTCCGCCGCTGGTACATTCGGCGCTTCCACCAGCAGCAACTGGTAGGCGCCACTGCCAAGCAAGGTGGTGCAGTAGTAGTTGGCGGCATGCAGGTCGCGCGCCACACGAAACAGTATGGAGCCCGAGTAGCCGCTGGGCGCGGTATAGGTCTGGGCCAGCTGTACGCGCGGCTGGCTGCCGGTGCGCCGTTCGATGGCGACCGCCTGCACCCCGTCTGCCGTCAGCACCAGTGCCAGCCAGCCACTCTTGTTACCTGCTTTTCCGAATAAACGCATCCGAAGTTCTCAAATGATTAGGTGCTGCTTTCAATAATCGCCACACATCCTTGATTATATTCAAGTTTCATGGCCAGGTTGCCGCATTTTTAAGACTAGGTGCCAGTTTGATTACTTTCCATCACCAAGCGGAACAAAATGAGGCTGATTCAATACACTTCCCGCAAGAAAATCACCGGACTGCGGTAAACACCGAATGTCACGCGCCCTTGCGTCGTCGGCAGCCAGCTAGGCCCGTTGACTTTCAGATTCGCCCCGCTTTTGACGCTGTTGCTACCCGCTTTAAGGCTGGTGGTGGCGCTGCCGCTGCTTATGGTCAGCACGGCTGCGGCACCGCTGGCCAGCGTGGGACAGGACACCAGACCGCAACTGGAAAACTGCAAGGCACTGGCCAGTGTCAGACTGGTGCTGCTATCACTGGGATTGGCGCGCCACGAATAGCTGGCCACACCGCTGCGGCTGGTAACGCCGTAGTACTGGGCCGACAGTTGCAGCGGCACGGCTAACTGCGATGAGCCATAGGCGTTCGGCACCAGCAGCCGGCCCGCCACCACCGCCACGCCGCCCTCCTCGGCATTGCTGCGCAGCGAAGTCACGCCATCGCTGGTACTCCCGGTTTCGCTCGCGCGGATATACACCATGGTCGGCACCACCCAGTTCTTGGCATAGGGTGCGCTGGCCACAAACGGATTCGGTAGCGTGTAGACGGGATGGGGGCTGGCCGTGCCATCCGCAAAACTGGCCGCCGTGACGCTGTTGGCCGACAGTGCCGCACCGCTCGGACTCGCAGGCGGATTGGGCGTAGTGGTGGTGCCGGGTGCCGCGTAGGCGCTCAGCAGCACAGGCCGCGCCAGCGTACCGCGATAGTTCTTGGTCGTACCGTTCTGCACGTTCTGCGCCACCACTTGCAACTCAAATGGCTGGCCGGAATACGCCATGCCATCCACATTGGCCGGACAGCTCATGCCGTTCGGATCACACGCCATGGGCGCTTTCATCACTGTCTTGAAATGATCTGGAACAAATCGCCCGACATTGACTGCCTCGGCCTGTATATTGCCCGTGCCCAGATACCCCGCACTGAGCACCGGAGTCAGTTCCAGCACACCGACGTCGGCATAGGAGAACGCCGCGCCGCTGGCCACGCCGCCGCTAAACGCACCAAAACTGCCGCTGAATGTCAGCGCGTCCTCCGGATTAGCCCCGGGGTCGAGCATGTCGCTGAGGCGCGCGCCCGTATCATCCGTGGCAGCGCGCGCCAGCAGCGAAACCTGGATGGGGCTGGATTCCTTGCCAAAGTTCGGCGCCAGACCGCCGCGATACAACAGCGCCTGCACACTCATGGAAAAATTCGTCCCTGCGGCAATGAACTTGGGATCGGTGACGCTGGCCGGAGTGCGCGCCCCGTTGCTTGCGGGCGGCACCAGCAGCAGCCGCTCCGGGCGCTCTACAAAGGCGCCGCTCGTGCCGAGTCGCGCCGAAGCATCACTGACAAGAAATTCGACCCGGCCCACGTCGGCATACTGAAACAGGAAGTAATCCGTCGAGCTGGCCGTGCCGCCTTCGAACACCACATCATTGAGGCCGCTCCAGTAAGAGGAGTTGGCGGTCGGCAAAGCACCCGAACGCGAGCATAGCGGCAGCGTGACGGTACTGCCGCCATTGCGCGTAAAGGTCGCGCGCACGCCGGCGTCCTGCGCCGGGTCATAGCAGGCCAGCGCATATTTGAGCTTGATGGTGGTATCTTTGCTCGCCACCGCCGTCGGCACGTTCGAGATCAGATAGGTCAGATACAACGGTATCGTGTCATTGCCCAGATTCTGCTGGGCGTTAAAGTCTATCAGCTTGCAGCTCTGGTCGGGATCGCCGAACGGCAGACCGTTGAGGCAGGGACTATCGGTATAGCCATAGGTGGGCGCAATGGCTGCCGCCCCCACCGAAGTACTCACGGTGGAAGTATCGTTGCCATCGTAATAGTCGTACAGCGGCCCGCTGACGGTAGCACTATTCGTGATCAGGCCCGACGCCGCTGCGGCCGCCGTCACGCGCAGCGTAATTGGCGGCAGACTGGTACCAGCGGGCACGCTGGCAGCATACAGGCAAGTGACTGTCTGGCCCGCATTGCTGCAAGCCCAGCCGGTACCACTGGCACTCACAAAAATCAGCGAAGCGGGCAACACATCCACCACTTTAATGGGGCCACCCTCGGCCAGCGGCCCGTTGTTGACCACATTGATCAGGTAGTTGCTGGCCTGCGAGGGCTGCAGCGGTGTCTGCAACGTCATCGACACGCCATGGTCGGTGGCTGGCACATTCGGTGCCGCAATCACTTCAGCGTTCAGCAGCACCAGATCCTGCCCCGACTGATAGTCGCTGCGCGCCTGCGTCTGGCCTGCCTGTATCACGGGCGAGGCGACGCTATAGGCATCGAAGTCGATACCATAGGAAACCGCATCGTTATTGATGTTACTGGCCGAATTGAACTGGTTGCCGGAAGGGTTCAGGCTATCTTTGACTTCCACCCCGTTGTAACGCAGGATTTCGCCGCCGCCTGACAGCGTGGTATCGCCCTCCCACGTAATGTGGCCGATACGGCCCGTCAAGCTGCCGACCGGCGAAGGAATCTTGAAGTTTGCCAGCGTCAGCGTCTGGCTCGAATACTGCATGTACTGGAAGCCTTCGTAAATATTCAGCACCCGGAATGGCTCGCTGGAGTGCGAATAAATCACCAGCAACTGGAAGCCGCCGAGCACCGTCTGCACACTGCAATACGGGTTGCCCGTATTGATCGTCAAGCCGCCCACGGTGTAGGTGGCATTGCCCTTGGCCTTGACCTGGGCGGTCACATCCACTGCGCCGGCAAAGAAATCTAGCTGTATGGTGGGCGAAAAAAAACTGCGGTTGGCGGGGGCCGTGACGCTCGCACCATCGAAGCTCACCGTATAGTCGGGGGTGGAGCTGGAGCCGGCCCAGTACAACTGGGCATTGACTATGGTAGCGCCGGCCGGCACGCCGCTCAGCACCATATTCATGGTGCCATTGTTGACGCTGCAGGGGCCGCTGTTATTGTCCTTGGTACGCATGGTTTTCTGCGTCCCGGTGAAGCTCACATTGCCAGCAAAACTCTTGAACAGTTTGATCGGCGTATCAGCCAGCGCGCTACCCGCCAGTAACATGCCAAGCAGCAGTAGCGTGCGGTGCAGCCATTGGCCCAACATCGAAGTATGATTGGTGATCGGTTTCATGGCTCAGAACTGAACAGTGACCGTGCGCTGCACGTAATCTGGACTATTGCTAAACGCCACGCCGCTCGGACAGGCACCAGATTGCGGCATATTGCAGGCGGTGGCCGTGATCGTCACCAGATCCAGACTGGTGCCCATGCCCGGCGTGGAGACCACACTGCATAGCACCGTCACCGTCATGCCCGACAGCGAGCCACCCGGTACAAATGAGCGGCTGGCGACGCAACTGCCATTGATCTGCTTCTGGTACAGGCCGTACTCGATGCCAGCGCGCGCGGCCTCGTAGGCACGCGAGGACAGCAGGTCTATCGCCACCGTGGTCTGCTGCGAAGTGCTCAACACCATCGTCGCCACTGCCAGCGTGGTCAGCACCACCACCAGAAATAGCGCGGTCACGATGGAAAAGCCACGCTGGGCGCGGCGTATCAGGCTAGGCACTCTCATGGCGTATTATCCACGTGGACTTGGCGGCTCAGGCTGACATTCTCGCCATTCGGGGCCGTCAGGGTCAGCGTCATGCTCACCAGCGCCGCATTGGTATTGGCCAACACTGTGTAATCGAAAGCGCAGCCAGAGATTTTTCTAGCCAGCAGAGCCGGCGCGCCGTATGGTGGCGCGCCCAGACCGTTGGGGCCGAAAATCGCCGTACTGTAGTTGCGCGTCAGCGTGCCGCCGCCGCCCGCCGCCGGCGCGCAGACATAGGTCACCGTGCCTGTCACCACCTGGAAACGATTGGTCGGCGATGGCATGCTGGGCGTAGCCGTGGCGAACGGATTGCTGGCCAGCGTCACGCGCGTGCCGGACACGGATGCCACGCGCGCGATATTGCCCCCGGTGTAGGCATCGGCCGGCGCACTGCCGATATTGAACACCACGATGTAATCATTGGCCAGTATCTGCTGGCGTCCAGTCGGCGCGGCACCGGCAATATCGAAAGACAGGCTGGCCGTCGGACTGAAATCGAGCGGCAGCAGCGTCGCAGGTGGCGCATCGCTGATATCGATATAGCGGCCGCCCGTTTTCACGAGCAGAAATTGCAGCATCTTGCGGTCCGCCGAAACATAAACACTGTTCGGCAGCGCCAGACGCACGTCGCGCGCCAGCCGCCGCAAGGCGAGATCAGCGATATCGGAGAGTTCTGCCCGGGCCGCCGTATCCACATAGTTCTGTACCGGGCTGCGCAAGAATATCGCCACCATGCCGGCCAGTATCCCGGTAATCGCAATCACGATGATCAGCTCAACCAGCGTGAAACCGCGCATAGCGCTGCGCTTCATATCGACCTCGGCGCGTAGCGGGTGCGGTAGCCATCCAGCACCACCGTATCGCCGCCCGGATAACTGACCGCCACGGTAATGCGCAGCACATTCATATTGGCCGGTGTGGCATTGGCGCTAATCTGCGCGCCCGCCGGCCCCAGTGTGCTATCGGGATTGATCGTGACCGTGGCGCTATAACCATTCGGAAAACCATTCCCCGCCGCATCCGTCGAGTAGGCCTGCGGCGTACCGAAGGCCAGCACATAATCGTTGACATTGTCGTAGGGACGGCTGTTACCCGCTTCCGGCCCAACTCCCTCCGCCACGCTGCAATTGGCCGGGCTAATCGTGCTCGGGCTTTCAGCGGCCGGATCATTGCCGTCGCAATAGCTGAAGTGGGCCAGACGCACCTCTTCCATGAGCCCTTCGGCGATGGCCAGCGCCTGTTTGCGCAGCATCGGATCGGCACTATTGCGCGCACCGTTGCTCAGTGCCTGCAACACGCCGAGCACGGCGATACTGACGATGACGATGAACATCACCAGCTCGACCAGCCCGAAGCCGCGCACCGCCAACTGCCGTGTAGGATTAATAGACATAGCCGGTTTCCGCCGCTACCGTGACGTTATGGGTGCTGCCATCACCGGTCAGCGCGAGTACCAGGGTCGTGAAGGTCGATGTCAGTGTAGGCGGCGTGTTGGCCAGCAGGAAGGGTCTGCCGGTCGGGTCAAAATAGAAGCTGGTGCCGCCCGTCAGCGTGAGGCCGCCAGGCACACCGGCACAGGCCCGGTTCGCCGTATTGCCACACAGGCTTACCGTGCTCGCGCTGCCATCATTGGTACCGGCAGGCGCTATCGCGTAGACCAGATAGAACGGATCATAGGCCAGCACCACACCGCTGCCATTCACCCGCACATAGACATTGCGCCCTTGGGCGATGGCGATTTTCTGGCCGTAGCGCAGCATCGCCTTCAACCGTTCGTTGTAGGACGCGGCATCGAAACCTGTGCGCTCGAAGAAGCGCGGCACCGCCATACCACCCAGCACCGCCAGCACGATAATCACCATCACCAGCTCTACGAAGGTAAAGCCGCGCGCACGGGCAGCGGCGGGCAGCGCAGTCCACGGCTTCATCACGCCATCCCGCCCCGCAGGCCGATCAGCAGTCCGTGGTAGCGACCGCCATGGTGACAGTACCGTTGGATGGATCATAGGTCAGCTTGCAGTTCGCATGACCGGCATCAGGCGTGACTTCGCCTTTGTTCGCGTAACTGGTGGTGATGTAATCAGTGAGCGGTACGGCAACCACCATACCAGCCAGGTCAGGATAACCACTGGAGTTTACCGACACGCCATCGTAGCTGGCCGCGACGGAACCATTGGCCAGATAGCGGCCATGATACATATTGGCGGCACTCACGATAGCAGCCCGCGCGCCCTGCATTTTAGCGATACGGGCATCCGTACCCAGAGTCGCGAACTTGGGCACCGCCGTTGCTGCCAGAATGCCGAGAATGACGATGACCACGATCAGTTCAATCAGCGTGAAACCGCCTTGCTGCGCAGCGAAACTGCGACGTGCTGCTGGAATTTGCATGTGATTCTCCATACCTAACTATTAAAAACAACTTTTAGGACCGGGCCGGTGTTACGGCAGTGTCCGACAATTGGTTACTTCTATCAGCTCCACGCCAGTCGGTCTGACTGGCCTTTGCTTGGCATTGGCATTCTTTTCGGGCAAGCGCTGCAATTCTACTCTGAAACATATATTCCTAGCAGCACTATTTAAGCTAGTTTCTTGATTGTCTCTCACATACACGAGCTGCTGCTGCGTCGCATCGAAATACCAGCTACCGGGCGGCAAAGCCTGTGCCTGCGCGGCCTGCAGCACGCCGGCATAATGCGCCGGCGGATGTTCGAGCCATTCGACGGGGTTGGCACCGGCCAATGCGGCGATCTGATCTTCCGCACCGCGCGCCTGCAAAGCTAGCACTTTGCCACCAAGTGCCGTGCGTAAATTGATCTGTATCGCTTGTACCACAGCCTGTTCACCGGCCTGCTGATAGAAACCCATGCGCTGCAGGGCCACCGCCAGCACCAATGCGAACACAATCACGCTGATGGCGAACTCGAACAGACTGTAGCCGCGCTCGCGCATCAGTGCGGTATCGCCACTTTGCCCAGATCCCAGATCGGCACGAAGATACCCAGCGCGAGCACCAGTACCAGCACACCGAGGAAGGTAATCAGGATGGGTTCGATCTGCGCCGCCAGCGTCTTCAGCTCATAATCCACTTCGCGTTCATACATCTGGGCGATTTCCTCCATCAGCTCATCGAGCGAACCGGATTCCTCACCCACCGCTATCATCTGGATCACCACCGGGGTAAATACTTTGGCCGCCATGGCCGTGCGCAAGATGCTGTCGCCGCGTTCCACGCTATCACGCATGCGCTCCACGCGCTTGCTCAGATACGCGTTATCGACCGTCTGCGACACCACCGTCAACGCCTGTACGATAGGCACGCCGCTACGGCTGGACAGCGCGTAGCTGCGCGCAAAGCGGGCCAGCGTGGCTTTCAGGATGATCTTGCCCGCAATGGGAAATTTCAACTTCATACGATCCCATCGGTAGCGGCCAGCACGCGTGCGTATCCAGCCACGCACGCCGACCAGCCCCGCCACACTGAGGAATAACAGTTGCATCCAGTAGTCGACCGTAAACCGCGAACCGCCTATCAGCAGGCGCGTCATCAGCGGCAGCTCGGCATGGAAGCTCTCGAACACTTTGACGAACTGGGGGATCACGAAGATATTCACCACCACCACCGCCAGCAACATGGCGACGATCACGAAGATCGGGTAGCGCGTGGCGCTTTTCACACGCGCACGCATCTCGCGCTCGAATTCCATGTGGTCGAACAGGCGCAGGAACACTTCTTCCAGCCGGCCCGTCATTTCGCCCACGCGTACCATGGACAGATAGAATTCGCTAAACACCTTCGGATGGCGCCGCATCGCCACGGATAGCTCGCGGCCGGCGTCCAGCGATTCGCGCAAGTCCTTGATGACGGCGCCAAAACTGGGGTTGATGGCCGATTCCTGCAAGCCGGCCAGCCCGCGCATGATGGGCACGCCGGATTTGAGCAGCGTATAGATCTGGCGGCTGAACAGTTGCACATCCATCGAGGTCACAGAGCGCGCCCACAGCTTGCCCAGGCCGGCTATGCCCTCGCCCTTGGGCGTGGCCCCGCCACGCGTGAGCGTAATCTGCACGGGCGTGGCACCGGCGCTACTCAACTGGTTCGCCACGGCACCGCTGTCGACGCCTTCCATCACGCCTTGCAGCAACTCGCCGCGCGCATTCCGCGCCTTGTAGGAAAAATACGGCACCTCAATCCTCGCTCTGGTTGCTGACGCGCATGGCTTCCGCCACGGTGGTCTTCCCCTGGATCACCAGCGACACGGCATGCCGGCGCAACGTCTCGCCGCCCATCTGGGCCGCCGCCTTGGTCAGGAAATAGGCCGGATCAGGGTTGTTGGCCGCATCGGCCACTTCCCGAGTCATTTCCAGCAATTCATACACGCCGGTACGGCCACGGTAGCCCATGCCATTGCAGTGCGAGCAGCCCTTGCCATGGAAATAGCGCGCCATATCGACTTTATCGTTGAGTTCCATGCGCAGCCATTCACGCTCGGGCGCCGTCAGTTCATACGGCGTGGTGCAGCTTTCGCAGATCACCCGCACCAGCCGCTGGGCCAACACGGCCTGCAGCGAACTGCCCACCATATAGCGCGGCACGCCCATGTCCATCAGCCGCAGCGGCGTGCTGGCCGCATCGTTGGTGTGCAGCGTGGACAGCACTAAGTGACCCGTCATCGCCGCGCGCAGACCGATCTGGGCAGTTTCCTGATCGCGCATCTCACCTACCAGCACGATGTCGGGGTCCTGCCGCAGGGCTGAACGCAGCACGCGCGCAAAACTCAGTTCGATCTTGTCGTTGACCTGCACCTGATTAATCCCCGCCAGCCGGTATTCCACCGGATCTTCTACCGTGATCAGCTTTTTCTCGACCGAATTGAGCTCGGACAGCGCGCTATACAGCGTGGTGGTCTTGCCGCTACCGGTAGGCCCGGTCACCAGCACCAGCCCGTTGGGGCGCTGGACTATGGCGCGGAAGCGTTCCACCATGGCGCGCGGCATACCAATACTATCGAGACGCAAGTTAGTGCCACCTTGACTCAACAGACGCATCACCACCGATTCGCCGTACTGCGTGGGCATGGTGGAAATACGCACGTCGATACGCTGGTTTTTTACCCGCACAGCAAAGCGGCCATCCTGCGGCAAACGTTTTTCCGAAATATCCAGGTCGGACATCAGCTTCAGGCGCAGCGCCAGCGCCGGGGCAATACGGATATCGGCTTCCGTCTGCAGGTGCAACAGGCCGTCGATACGGAAGCGGATTTGCAGCCGGGCTTCCTGCGGCTCGATGTGGATGTCCGAGGCGCGCACCTGGGCCGCGTCGTCGAACACCGACTGCAGCAGCTTGACCACGGGCGCTTCTTCCAGATTGGCATTGGCGGCCGCCAGTGCGCCGAAGTCGACCGAGGCATCGCCGAGATCCTGCTCGAGCTCGCGTGCCAGATCGGAAATATCTTCCGTGCGGCGGTAGATGCGGTCGATCGCGGCCAGCACTTCCGTCTCGTTGACCACGGCCAGTTCCAGCGGCTGCTTGAGGATGCGGCTGATTTCGTCGTAGGCAAACAGGTCGGTCGGATCGGACATGCCGACCAGCAGCGAGCCGCGGCGGTCTTCCAGTACCAGCGTGCGGAAGCGGCGCGCCTGGGTTTCCGGCAGCAGCCGCACCACTTCGGGATTGACGTTGAAAAATTTCAGATTGAGGTAGGGAATGCTGAGCTGACGCGCCAGCGCACCGGCGATCTGTTCTTCGGTGACATAACCATTCTCGATGAACACGCGGCCCAGCTTGCGCCCGCTGCGCTGCTGTTCGGCCAGCGCTGCCGTCAGTTGCTCTTCCGTGAGCAGCTTTTGCTGCACCAGTATTTCACCCAGACGTACTTTCTCTGGTCTTGCCATTCCTGATCCTCACTCTCTGCACAGCTCATCAACGTGCGGCAATTCTAAGGCAGAAAGCGGGCCTTGAGCGGTTTTCAGTGCGCCCGAGTCACAAGATATCGCATTCCTGGCACGAATGCGCTACAGTGGCGGAGGTTTTCCCGTCCTAAGCACCCGGCCACCCACACATGACGCATCCCGCCCTGCGCTTCCAGCAAGTTGATATACGCTATGGCGCAACAGCCGTGCTGCAAGGCCTGAATCTGCAGGTCGAAGCGGGCGAATGTCTGGCGCTGGTGGGACTCAACGGGGCCGGCAAAACCAGCCTGATCAAATGCCTGCTGGACTTCATCCGGCCCG
The DNA here is from genome assembly GCF_009720775.1 of Pseudoduganella danionis. Lineage (GTDB taxonomy): Bacteria > Pseudomonadota > Gammaproteobacteria > Burkholderiales > Burkholderiaceae_D > Rugamonas > Rugamonas danionis. Next base: position 1,765,638 of record NZ_WNKW01000001.1, on the reverse strand, counting down.
ACGGTGGCCGCATCGAAATTTTCGGCCAGCCGCACGACCAGCCCGCCAGCCGCAGCGCGCTGGGCTTTCTACCGGAAAGCTTCATCCCGCCCTACTACCTCAAAGGTGCCGAATTCCTGCGCTATGTGCTCAGCCTGCAGGGTCTGGACTACCATGCGGAACAGGTGCACGCCATGCTGGCAGCGCTGGATCTGGCACCGGCCGCGCTGGAACAGACGGTGCGCCAGTATTCCAAAGGCATGACGCAGAAACTGGGACTGGCCGCCTGTTTGCTGGCGCCCAAGGCCCTGTATGTGCTGGACGAGCCCATGAGCGGCCTTGATCCGCGCGCCCATGCCCTGCTGCGCCAGCAACTGACGGCCTTGCGCGCGCGCGGCAGCTCGCTGTTCCTGACCTCGCACAACCTGGCCGATGTGGAAATGCTGTGCGACCGCCTGGCCATCCTGCACGCGGGCCAGATCCGCTTTATCGGCACGCCGGCCGAGTGCCGCGCCCAGTACGGCATGGCCACACTGGAACAGGCCTTCCTTGCCTGTATAGAATAGCGGCCACCATGTATCTCTCCCACTTCAGGCTGCGCGAAGCACCGTTCGGCATCACGCCGAATCCGGCCTTTTTCTATCCGGGCAATACCCGCGGCGATATCCTGCAAGCCTTGCTGTATGCCGTCTGCCATGGCGAAGGCATCATCAAGGTGACGGGCGAAGTGGGCGCCGGCAAGACCATGTTGTGCCGCATGCTCGAGAGCCAGCTACCCGCGCATATCGATGTGATCTATCTGGTCAATCCGAATCTTGATGCGGAACAGGTGCAATATGCGCTCGCCGCCGAGCTGGGGCTGGCCGGCCATGGCTTGCGGGTCGATGAAATTCAGCGCGCGCTGCATGCCGACCTGATCGAGCGCCATAGCCGCGGCCGTCAAGTCGTGCTGCTGGTGGAAGAGGCCCAGGCCATGCCGCTGGCCACGCTGGAAGCCATACGCCTGCTGACCAATCTGGAAACGGCGCACCGCAAGCTGCTGCAGATCGTGCTGTTCGGCCAGCCCGAGCTGGACCAGCATCTGGCCCTGAACAGCATGCGCCAACTGCGCGAACGCATCACCCACAGTTTCACCGTGCCGGCCCTGCCGGCCGAACTGCTCGATGAATTCCTCGCTTGCCGGCTGCAGGCGGCCGGACACGACGGCACGCCCCTGTTCAGCCCGCAGGCGCAGCGGCTCATCGCGCGCGCTTCAGAAGGCATCATCCGCCGCATCAATATTCTAGCCGACAAGGCCCTGCTGGCCGCCTATGCGGCCGATGCCAGCGTGGTGCAGGCACGCCACGCGCGCCAGGCCATACGCGAAGCGGGTTTCCAGCGCCATGCGCGCCAGCGCCCGTGGTGGCCCGCTGTTGCATGGGCAGGCGCCATCGTGCTGCTTATTTGGGCAATTTCAAGTGCTGTCCTTGCGGCCCGGGGCAATTTGTAAGATCATGCTGTCTATATTGCAAATATACAATATCCTGCACTCCTTCCGGGCCGGAAAGAAACAATGAAAAAACTCGCCACTCCCATCGTCCCCATGGTGTGCAGCGTGTTGCTGAGCGCATGCGCAAGCCATACCCTGGCGCCATCGCCCACCCACATCGCTGAAGCGCCCCGTGCTGCTGGTGCCATCCCCGAGCCGGTGCAGCAGAGCGCTGCCCTGCCGCCACCCGGTGCCACGGCCAAGGTCGAAACGTATAGCGTGACGGTGCACAAGGTGCCGGTGGAATCGCTGCTGTTCGCACTCGCGCGCGACGCTGGCCTGAATGTGGACATCCATCCCGGCATCGAAGGCGTAGTGACGCTGAATGCGCTGGACCAGACGCTGCCCCAACTGCTGAGCCGCATCCAGCGTCAGGTCGATATGCGCTACGAGATTCATGGCGACACCCTGACCGTGCTGCCCGACACACCCGAATGGCGCAACTACAAGGTGGACTACGTCAACATCGCGCGCAGCACCAGCAGCAGCGTGAATATCGCCACCCAGATTTCCACCACCGGCGGCGGCAGCGGCGCGTCCAATCCGGTCGCTGCCACCAGCGCGGCCAGCACCAGCAGCTCGAGTAGCGGCCAGAGCAGCACGCCCATCAGCAATAACAACAACGGTGCCAACGGCAACGGCAGCAATAACTCGACCACCGTCGTCAACAACCGTTCGGACAATAATTTCTGGTACAGCCTGGAAAAGAATATCCGCGACATGCTGCGCAGCTCGAATCTGGCGGACAGCAATCCCGACCCGCTGGCTGCGCTGAATCAGGCCGGCGCGAGCAATCCCGGCGCCCAGCCCGCAACGGCACCAGCCGCCAGCGGCTTTGATGCGGCCGCTTTTGGCGGCAACAAGGCCAGCAACAAGAACACCACTTCGGTCATCGTCAATGCCGAAGGTGGCCTGATCGCCGTGCGCGCAACGGCGCGCCAGCACGAGAAAATCCGCGAATTCCTTGACATCGTGCTCGGTGCCGCCAAGCGTCAGGTGCTGATCGAAGCCACCATCATCGAAGTGCGGCTGGGCGACCAGTACCAGCAGGGCATCAACTGGTCCTCGCTATCCAAGAGCGGCCTCAAGCTGACGCAGGGACAGGTGGGCACGGCTGCCCTGCCCAGCAATATCAACCCTGGCACCAGCCCCGGTGTGTTCGTGCTTAACTACACCAACCCGACTAGCCGGTTAGGGAATATCGCTTCCACCATCCAGCTACTGGAATCGTTCGGTAAAGTCAAAGTGCTGTCCAGCCCGAAAATTAGCGTGCTGAACAACCAGACTGCCTTGCTGAAAGTGGTGGACAACAACGTCTTCTTCTCCATCAAGGTCACACCGGCCGTGCTGGGCGTGAACGGCACGCCAACCTCGCCCGCCACCTACGAATCCAAGCTGGAAACCGTGCCCGTGGGCTTCGTCATGAGCGTGACGCCGCAGATTTCCGAGACCGATGAAGTCACGCTGAATGTGCGTCCTACCATCACACGCATCGTCGGCTATGTGCAAGACCCGAATCCGGCGCTGGGCACGGTCATCAGCAAAGTGCCTGTGATCCAGGCGCGCGAACTGGAATCGCTGATGAAAGTATCGAGCGGCCAGATCGCCGTGATGGGCGGCCTGATGCAGGATTCCGTCGACAATGCCAAGGACGGCATCCCCGGCTTGAGCAGCGTGCCCGTGCTGGGCAATCTGTTCTCCTACCGTAACGAGAACGCCAGCAAGACGGAGCTGGTCATCTTCATGCGCCCCGTGGTGGTGAAGGATGCCAGCGTCAATGGCGACTACAAGGATTACCGCTACATGCTGCCCGGTAGCGCGCCCGACACCGCAGCTTACGGCGAGGCCGCAGCACCCGCCGTGACCGCCAAGGGGAACTAGATCATGAGTCTATTGATGCAGGCGCTCAAGAAAGCCGAGCGCGCCCAGCAGAATTCCGCCGGCCATGAAGAACTGGACAAACCGTCGCAGGAATTCGACGAGATTCTGGCGCTCACACCGGAGCCCGCGCTGCCCGCCAGCATGAGCGCAGCCAGCACGCGGCAAGAACCGGAGCTGAGTCTGGAGCCGCTGGCCGGCCTCAGCCTGGAGCCGATGACGCCCGCGCCCCAAGCTGCCGCCACGGCTGCCAGCGAAGGCGCTGCAGCAGCAGGCGCCGCGCCGGCTGCTTTCGCCACCGCGCCAGCAGGCCCCGCCGGCACGCATAGTCTGGACTTTCCCGCTGGCGGCGCCAGCGCCGCTCCCACGCCGACGCCTGCGGCCGATGCAGGCCTGATGAGTACGGCAAGCGCCGCAGCAGCGGACTATGCCGGCTTAAACCTGGATAAGCCGGCGCCGACGGCAGCGCGCCCTCCGGCCGCCACGGCCGCCAAGCCCGCTGCAACGACCGCGTCGGATACGGCAGCAACAGCGCCAGCCGCCGCAGCGAAAACCGCAGCGGCAGGCAACGCTGCTGCCGCACGCGCCAGCCAACAGGCTGGCGCCAGCGCCCGTGAAGCCGCCGCCAGAACCGCACCGCGTGCGCCAGTCGACAGCCCGCGCAATGAAAAGGCCGACGCACCGCGCGGCGCAGCGCGTGCGCGCGCCCGTGCGGCTGCGGCCAGCAGCCCGGAACACAGCGGCATCGATCCTGAACGCCTGCGCCTGTTCGGACTGATCGGCCTGCTGGTGCTGATCATAGCCGGTTTCGGCTATTACTACTGGCAAGCTGTGATGGCGCCCGGTGCCGGTGCACGTCTGCCGCCCGTCCCCATGCCGCCGCCCGGCGCCACCGGTGCCACGCCAGCCCAGGTGGTCAGCGCACCCGCACGCAGCAGCGAAGCTGCGCCACCGGCAGAGGATGGCGCACTGCTGCCGTCCGCGCCGAAGAACAATGGCCAGCGCGACGAACTGGAACGCCGCCTGACCCAGGCCGAACAGCAACTGGCCGCCACCCAGCAAGCGCTGCAGGCCCAGCTCAATGCGCCGCAGCCTGCCAGCCTGCCGCCACTGGCCGCACCGGAAAGCAGCGATATCCGCGTCGCGCGCGGTCAGAAATCCGAACCGCTGGCCGCAGCACTGGGCGGCGCCTATCAGGCGCTGAACACGGGAGAGCTGGCCAGTGCGCGCCAGCAGTATGAAGCCGTGTTGCAGCAGGATGGCAACAACCGCGATGCCCTGCTGGCTCTGGCCAGCATCGCCAGCCGCGAGCAGCAGCCTGCGCAGGCGGCCAGCTACTATCTGCGTTTGCTGGAACTCGATCCGCGCGACGGTGCAGCGATTGCCGGCATGGTCGGCCTGCGGCAAGGTGATCCGGCCCAGAATGAAGTACGTCTGAAAGGCATCCTGGCCAGCAATCCGGAGGCCGCGCCCGTGCATTTCGCGCTGGGCAATCTGTACGCCCAGCAAAATCGCTGGCAGGAAGCCCAGCAAGCTTACTTCCGTGCCTACAGCGCTGCCCCCACCAATCCCGACTATGCCTACAATCTGGCAATCGGGCTGGACCGCTTAAATCAGGGCAAGCTGGCGCAGACTTACTACCAGCGCGCACTGGCCCTGGCGCAGAATACGGCGGCGGCCTTCGACCGCGCAGCGCTGGCCAAACGACTGCAGGAACTGGGCGCCAGCGCCCGCTAGAACGACACCATGGCTGAACAGGCAAAACTTCCACTAGGCAAACTGCTGATCCAGAAAGGGGTCATCAGCGAAGACCAGCTGCGCATTGCACTGATAGAACAGAAACGCAGCAACGAGCCGCTGGGCAAGCTGCTGATCACGCTCGGCTTCGTGACCGAAGCCACGGTGCGCATGGCGCTGTCGGAAAACCTCAATCAGCAGAGCGCCGACCTGACCAGTCTGGTGGTCGATGCGATCGCCCTCAAGCTGATCCCCAAGGAAGTGGCCAAGCGCTACCGCGTGTTCCCCATCGTCTACGAACGCGCGACCGACAATCTGATCCTGGCCATGTCCGACACCAGCAACATCGTCGCGCTGGACCAGATCAGCGCGATGCTGGTCAAGGGCATTACCATCAGCCCGCTGCTGGTGAATGAATCGGACATCAGCCGCGCCATCGACCAGTACTACGGTTTCGAACTGTCGATCGACGGCATCCTGCATGAAATCGAAACGGGCGAAGTCAATTACGCCAGTCTGGGCACTACTTCGGATGAGTACAGCCAGCCCATGGTACGCCTGATCGATGCGATTCTGGCCGACGCGGTGCAAAATGGCGCGTCCGACCTGCACTTCGAGCCCGAGCAATCCTTCCTGCGCATACGCTACCGTATCGACGGCATCCTGCGCCAGATCCGCAGCCTGCACAAATCCTACTGGCCGGCCATGGCCGTGCGCCTGAAAGTGATTTCGAATATGAACATCGCCGAGACGCGCGCGCCGCAAGATGGCCGCATCTCGATCAAATTCTCGGGCCGCCAGATCGACTTCCGCGCCTCGGCCCAACCCACCACGCACGGCGAAAACTTCGTACTGCGCGTGCTGGACCGGCAAAAAGGCATAGTCCCTCTCGATGGTCTGGGCCTCGGTGAAACGGAGCTGGACCTGCTGAAGCTGATGATCGCCCGTCCCGACGGCGTCATCCTCGTGACAGGCCCGACCGGCTCGGGCAAGACCACCACGCTGTACTCCATCCTCAACCATATCAATACGGAGAGCGTCAACATCATGACGCTGGAGGACCCGGTCGAGTATCCGATGAATATGATACGCCAGACCTCCGTCAACGAATCGGCCAAGATGGGCTTTGCCGAAGGCATACGTTCGATGATGCGGCAAGACCCCGACATCATTCTGGTGGGCGAGATCCGCGACAAGGAAACGGCGGAAATGGCGTTTGCCGCCGCCATGACGGGCCATCAGGTGTATTCCACCCTGCACACCAATTCCGCCGTGGGCTCGGTGTCGCGCCTGCTCGATATCGGCATCGTGCCCGACATCATGGCCGGCAACATCATCGGCATCGTCGCCCAGCGTCTGGTGCGCAAGCTGTGCACCGAATGCCGCGCACCGCACGAAGCGGACGAAGTGGAACGCCGCCTACTCGACCTGCCGGAAGGCGCCGGCCCGCAGACCCTGTACCACGCAGTGGGCTGCCCCCATTGCGCCCATCAGGGCTACAAGGGCCGTATCGCCATCATGGAACTGCTGAAAATGACGCCGGCCATCGACGAGCTGATCGCACGCCGCGCCTCCACGCGCGAACTGCGCAATGCGGCCAACGCGGCCGGCTTCCACAGCCTGATCGACGACGGCCTGCGCCGCGTACTGGACGGCATTACCACGCTGGAAGAAGTGGGCCGCGTGGTCGACCTGACCGAGCGCCTGAGCCGATGACCCAGTTCTACTACCGCGCCATGGATGCGTCCGGCCATATCCAGCCCGGCAATATGGACGCTGCCAACGAGCCTGATCTGGAACTGCGCCTGCACCGCATGGGGCTGGACCTGATTGATTGCCGCGCTTCGCGCACGCGGGTGGTGGCGCTCAAGCGCGTGATCACGCGCCACGACCTGATCAACTTCTGCTTCCACATGGAGCAACTGACGGGCGCCGGCGTACCCATACTGGAAGGCTTGAACGATCTGCGCGACAGCATAGACCATCCGCGCTTTCGCGAAATGATTACCGGACTGATCGAGAATATCGAAGGCGGCCAGCAACTGTCGGCCGCGCTGGCAGCCTATCCGGAAGTGTTTGACTTGACCTTCACCAGCCTGATCACGGCCGGCGAACAGAGCGGCAAGCTGGCGGAAGTGTTCAAAAACCTGTCGGAAAGCCTGAAGTGGCAGGACGAACTGGCTTCCCAGACCAAGAAGATCGTGATGTATCCGGCCGCCGTCGGCACTTTCGTGGTGGGTGTGACCTTTTTCCTGATGATCTATCTGGTGCCGCAGCTCACTTCCTTCGTCAAGAATATGGGCAACACCCTGCCGCTGCACACCAAGGCGCTGATCTGGCTGTCCAATGTGTTCATCAACTACTGGTATGTACTGATCGGCCTGCCGCTGGCAGCCTATTTCGGTGGCCGGGCCTGGCTGGCGCATAGCGAAGCGGCGCGCTTCCGCGCGGATGGTTTCAAGCTGCGCATCTGGCTGATCGGCCCCGTGCTGCACAAAATCATACTGGCCCGCTTCGCCACCTTTTTCGCCATGATGTATGCATCCGGGATTACCATACTCGAGTGCATCCACCTGTCCGAAGGCATAGTCGGCAACCGCGTAATCGCGGCCGGCCTGCGCCGCGCTGCGCAACTGATTTCGGAAGGCCATGGCATCACGGCCGCATTCCAGCAGACCGGCATCTTCCCGCCGCTGGTGATCCGCATGCTGAAGGTGGGCGAAGCCACGGGCGGGCTCGACGGCGCGCTGCGCAATGTCAGCTATTTCTACAACCGCGAGGTCAAGGAAATGATAGAAAAAGTACAGTCCATGATAGAACCGGCCATGACGGTGATACTGGGCGTACTGGTGGGCTGGATCATGCTGTCCGTGATGGGCCCGATTTACGACACGATCAGCAAGATCCGCACCTGAGGCTGACGTGCTATGAGCAAACATCTTTTCTACCTGAGCAGCGAACAACTGGCCGCCTACCAGTGGCAGGGCGGCCGTCTGAGCGGCGGCAGTGTGTTCAGCCACGATGCCGAAGGTGTGGAACGCTTCATGGACTACCTCGACAGCCAGCCGCTGATGCCGGCCCTGCTGCTGACCGATCTGGTCGAGGAAGACTTCCAGCGCATCAACGTACCGCATGTGGGCGGCATGGGCGGACGCAAGCTGCTGCAGCGCCGCCTGCAGCAGCAATACCGCGAAACGCCCTACCGCCACTACGAAATCCAGGGCCGCATGGCCGATGGCCGGCGCGACGATATGGTGCTGCTGGCCGCGCTGACCAATCCCGCCACCGTGCAACCATGGCTGGACGCGCTGGACCAGTTGCAGATGCCGCTGGCCGGGCTGTACTCGACCACCCTGCTCAGTACGGCACTAGTGCACAAACTGGGCCTGCGCGACGAACACCTGCTGCTGCTGACCCAGCAATCGGGCGGCTGGCGCCAGAGCTATTTCCAGAACGGCCAACTGAAGTTTTCGCGCCTGACAGCCGCCATCAATCGCGATGGCCAGCCCATCGATCTGGGCACGGAAACCGCCAAGACCCAGCAATTCCTCACCAGCGTGCGTCTGATGGGGCGCGGCAATGTGCTGCATGCAGTGGTGATCGCGCCCGTGGCCAGCACGCCGGTGCTGGAAGGCCAGTGCGAAGACGGGCCGGAGACCTCGTTCCGCTTTCTCTCGCTGCGCCACGTGGCCACCCGGCTGGGGCTGCGCAGCGACGAGTTGCAGGTCAATGAACTGGCAGCCCAGTTGGCCGACCCCATGCTGCTGACGCTGCTGGCCCGCCAGCACGGCATCCGCCAGTACCCGCTGGGCAGCGTGCGGCGCCACTTCAAGCTGTGGCGCATCCGCCGCGTGCTGTACTGGGGCAGCGCCGTACTCGGTACGGCCAGCCTGCTGTGGCTGGGCGCCAACCTGTGGCAGGCGCGTGACGCGCAGCAGCAGAGCGGCACGCTGATGGCCGAAGCGGCCAGCTACGACCAGCGCTACCGCAGCGTGATGGCGGCCATGCCGCCTAGCGTGACCAGCACGGCCAATATGCGCGCTGCCGTCAATGTGGAACGCATGCTGGGCACCCAGGCGCCCGCGCCGCTAGAGATGGCAGCCATGGTCAGTGCTGCACTGGAACAGACCCCGCAAATCCGTTTGCTGCAGCTGGACTGGAAAGCCATGCAGGGTGATGGCGCTGCGCCGAGTGCGCCCACCCAGGGCGATGGCCGCCAGGCCGCGCCGATTTCGTCGGCATTGCTGGGCATACCCACCAAGCCGGCCCAGAGCCTGCTGCTGGAAGCGGAAATTCTGGGCGACCAGGATGACTACCGCGCTGCTGTCGACAATATGAACCGCTTTGCCCAGCAACTGGCCAGCAACCCGCGCCTCACCGTGGCCATCGACAAGCCGCCGCTGGACACCCGTTCCTCCGTCAAGCTCAGCGCCAAAGCGGGGCCGGCCAGCGAAGATGCCCACGCGCGCTTCTCCCTGATACTGGTGTGGAAACCATGAGCAGCCTGCCCCACAGCACTAGCGGCCGCCGCGCCGCCGCCCGCCCCTTGCCCTTGCCTTACTGGCTGGCCGAGTTCGGCCGTATCCGCAGCGCCGTGCTGACGGCGCTGGCCTGTCTGGTGCTCAGCATGGGCGCCTTGCAGCTTAGCCACTGGCGCCTGAACAGCGCAGAAGACCGGCTGCAACTGGCCCAGCGCACGCGCGATGCGGCCTACACGCGCTATGCTCACGTGGACAATGAAAAACGTGATATCCGCAACTTCCAGCCACGCTATGTCGAGCTGCGCGCACGCGGCCTGATCGGGGCAGAAAAGCGGATCGAATGGGTGGACGCTATCCGCCTCGTACAGGAGCAGCGCCGCCTGCTGCCGCTCAGTTATGAAATCGAACCACAGCAGACGGTACAACTGGCCGGTGCGCTCGATCTGGGCGACTACCAGCTGCAAAGCAGCCGCATGCATCTGCACATGGATTTGCTGCACGAAATGGACTTATTCAACTTCCTCACCGACTTGCACCAGCGCGCCTTTTTTGCTGTGCAGAGCTGCAACATCAAGCGGCTGGCACGCGCGGTCGGCGCGCAAGGCGGCCCTACGCTGGGTGCCGATTGCACGCTGAACTGGGTCACACTGGGCACGCCAGCCAAGGTTGCTGCGGGCGCCGCCAGCGCGGCGTCCGTCCCGGCCAGCAAGGAGACGCCATGATGGTGCGCCTCACTGCGACGGGCTTGCACTTCTGCACGCCAATCTTGCGCCCATCCATGCGGTCGTCCATGCTGCTCGCTGCACTGATGGCCGCGCTCGTAGCCACAGCGCCCCCTGCAGACGCTCAAAATCTGGGCCGGCTGTTCGCCACGCCGGCCGAGCGCGATGCCATGGAAGCCCAGCGCGGTGCCGGCACGGCACCGGCTGCTGTCGCCATGCCGGCGCCCGGCGTCCAGCCCATGCCGGGCGACCCCAACCAGCCTATGGCGGGCAATCCCGCTACCGCGCCCGTCGCTGCTGCACCCACCACCCTGCTCATGGGCGGCAGCATGCGCAGCAGTACAGGCCGCAGCACCGTCTGGCTCAACAACGTGCCGCAGAATGATGGGCTCAACCGCTTCAGCAACACCGGCAAAGCCGATCTCAGCGTCACGCTGCCGTCGGGCCAGCGCATCGTCCTCAAGCCGGGCCAGCGCTACGATCTGTCGGCCGCCAGGGTGAAAGATGTCAATGAACCCTAAACCACAGCAGCGCCAGCGCGGCTTTACGCTGGTCGAGATCGCCATCGTGCTGCTCATCGTCGGCCTGCTGATAGGCGGCATGATCGCTCCCTTGAGTTCGCAGCTCGAACAGAAAAAAACTACCGACACCCGGCTGGCCATGGAAGAAGCGCGCGAAGCCCTGTTCGGTTTCGCGCTGCGCAATGGCTATCTGCCGTGTCCGGCCATTTCAACCACCAATGGTCTGGAAGACCGCACCGGCAGCGCCTGCAACAAACGCTACGGCCTGCTGCCCTGGGCCACGCTGGGCGTAGGCCGGCTGGATGGCTGGAACCGCATCCTCGGCTATAGCGTCACGCCGGCCTTCAGCGATAGCGTGGTGCTGTTCACGCTGAAAACCCCGCGCGATATCACCATCGCCACGCGCGATGCCAGCGGCCGTTTGCAGCCGCTGACGGAAAGCAATGACATACCGGCTGCGCTGATTTCCTTTGGCAAAAACGGCTATGGCGCGTTTAGCGACCAGAACACCCGCCTGAGCGATCTGGGTGCCGGCAATGATGATGAAAAGCTCAATCTGCAAAGCGGCATGGCGCTGATCAGCCGCGACCCTAGCGACGATCCGCGTGCCAGCGGCGGCACCTTCGACGACATCATCCTGTGGATTTCGCCGAATATCCTCTACAACCGTATGGTGGCGGCCCAGCGCCTGCCATGATGGCCATGCACGCCAGTTGCACCATCGCCCGCTATACGATACTGGAAGCCTTGCGCAACCGCTGGCTATGGCTGCTGCTGGGGTTGACGCTGGCCGCCATCGGTCTGAGCAGCCTGCTCGATGCCATGGCCCTTACGGAAAGCCGGCAGTTGCAGATCAGCCTGCTGTCCAGCCTGCTGCGTGTGGCCAGCGTGTTCCTGCTGACCACCTTTGTCATCAGCAGCATGGCCCGTGAAGCGGCCGATAAGGGCCAGCAATGGCTGCTCGCACACGCGTTTCCGCGCGCCACCTATCTGGCCGGCAAGCTACTCGGCTATGCCTTGCTGGCCTTGCTGCCCGTGCTGCTGTCCGGCCTGCTAGCAGCCTGTTATGCACCGGCATTGCAGGCGGGCGCCTGGGCGCTGGCCCTGCTGTGCGAATGCTGGATCATGCTGGCTTTCGCCGTGCTGTGCATGGTCGGCCTGCAGCAGGTACCGGCCGCGCTGGCTGCTTGCAGCGGTTTCTACCTGCTGGCGCGCAGCATAGGCACTCTGCAACTGCTGGCCCATGGCAGCCGCCCCGATGGCAGCCAGGGCAGCGCGGCCGGCCTGCTGTTCGATCTGCTGGGAACGCTGCTGCCCCATCTCGACCGCTATGCCCGCAGCGACTGGCTGGTCTATGGCGGCGCCAGCCTGCACGACCTCACTGCCATGCTGCTGCAGACTGCCTTGTTCCTCACCCTGCTGGTACTGGCCGCCCTGTACGACCTGTACCGCAAAGCCATCTAACTGCACTTCCGCCATGGCCACCCTGCCTGCCGCTACAGCCCGCCAACAACTCCGCACCGCTGCACCACGCTGGCTGACGCCGGCGCTGCTGCTGGCCTTGGCCCTTCAGATCCTGTGGCAAAGCCTGCAACCGGCGCCACGCGCGCAAGCGGCCGAACTGCCAGCCGTGCCGCCGCTCGCCTTGCTGCAACTGGCCAGCCTGGGCGAGCCGGTAGCGCTGGCCAAGGCCAGTATGCTGTACGTGCAGAGCCATGACGAACAGGCCGGCCTCAGCATTGCATTCCGTGCGCTCGACTATGTGCGCCTGCGCGACTGGCTCGCCACCATCCTCACACTCGACCCGCGCAGCCAGTATCCGCTGCTGGCCGCCAGCGAAGTGTATGCGGCCGTGAGCGACCCCGAACGGGCCAGACTGATGCTGGAGCTGGTCTACCAGCGCTACCGCGAAGACCCGCAGCGGCGCTGGCCCTGGCTGGCCCATGCCGCGCTGGTAGCGCGCCACCAGCTACATGATATGCCACTGGCACGGCGCTACGCTGCCGCCCTGCGCAGCCAGGCCGGTGCTGCCCAGCTGCCGGCCTGGGCGCGCGAGCTGGAAATCTTCATCGCCGAGGACATGCAGCAGAGCGACAGCGCACGCACGCTGATCGGCGCCCTGATCAGCAGCGGCCAGATCACCGATCCGCACGAACTGGCATTTCTGGCGCACCGGCTGGAACAGCTGGCGCCGGCGCAACACTAGCCGTTGGGCTTGCGGTAAGATAACGATATCTAGCAGAAAGGAATCCCATGCGCACCCTACCCCAACGTTCCCGCGGCTTTACGCTGGTTGAAATCGCCATCGTGCTGGTCATCATCGGCCTGCTGCTAGGCGGCGTACTGAAAGGCCAGAGCCTGATCGACAGCGCGCGCGTCAAGAACATCGTGCAGCAGGCCACTTCACTGACGGCGGCCGTGAACGCTTATCAGGACAAATTCCATGCGCTGCCCGGCGACGATGTACAGGGCACCACCCATGCGCCCGGCTCTACCGGCAATGGCAATGGCGATGGCCAGATCGATGAATACCAGCTCGCGCCCCAGCATCTGGCACTGGCCGGTTTCATCACGGGCTCCTTCAACGGCAGCACGGATTTCATGACCAGCGCCCAGGGCGGCGCCGTCTACATCTACAACGATGTGGTGGCTGGCCGTGGCGGCAATGGTGTGCGGCTCGACAACTTGCCGGACAGCTTTGCCGAGCAGGTCGACAGCAAACTCGATGACGGCAAGTACAACACCGGCTCGGTGCGCGCCAGCGGCCCCTACACCAACAATGGCAGCGTGATCCAGCGCACCGCCGTGTTCTTCTAGTTTCCATGTTCGCCCAGTTCGAAGGGACCCGCGCCATTCCGGCGCGGCACCAGTTCGATCTGACGGCACTCGATGCCTATCTGCGCCAGCACCTGCCCGGCTATCCGGCCGGCAGCCTGAGCGCCCTGCAGTTCAAGGGCGGTCTATCCAACCCCACTTACCAGCTCAGCATCGCCGGCCAGCATTTTGTGCTGCGCACCAAGCCGGCGCCGGCAGCCCAGCTGCTCCCCTCGGCCCATGCCATCGAACGCGAATTCCGCATCATGGATACACTGGGCCGGGCCGGCTTCCCCTGCCCGCGCCAGTTGCTGCTGTGTCTGGATGAGAGCGTGATCGGCCGCGCCTTCTACCTGATGGAATATATCCAGGGCCGTATCCTGTGGGACCCCAGCCTGCCCGGCATGACGCCGCCCGAGCGGGCCGCCATCTACGACGAAATGAACCGCGTGATCGCCCGGCTGCACAACCTCGACTACAGCGCGCTGGGGCTGGCCGATTACGGCAAACCGGGCAATTATTTTGCGCGCCAGATCGAACGCTGGAGCAAACAATATCTGGCCAGCCAGACCGGCACCATCGCCGCCATGCAGCAACTAATGGACTGGCTGCCGCGCCACATTCCGCCCGGTGAAGAGTGCGCCATCGTGCACGGCGACTACCGACTCGACAATCTGCTGTTCCACCCCAGCGAGCCGCGCATCGTGGCCGTGCTGGACTGGGAACTGTCCACGCTGGGCCACCCGCTGGCCGATTTTGCCTATCACTGCCTGAGCTGGCGGCTGGCGCCGGGCCAGTTCCGCGGCCTGGCCGGGCTCGATCTGGCCGCGCTGGGCATCCCGCAACTGCAGCACTGCATCACCCGCTATGCCGAACGCACGGGGCGCACGCTGCACGCGCACGATCTGGACTTCTATCTGGCCTTTAATCTGTTCCGGCTGGCCAGCATTCTGCAAGGCATCATGAAACGCCATGCCGACGGTACGGCCGCCAGCGCGCAAGCTCTGGCGGCGGGCAGCATGGCCGGCCCGATTGCCGAGCTGGGCTGGCGCTATGCCTGTGGTAGCGCCAGCTAGCCCTGCTACAAAATCCCTTTCTGAAACGCACGAGCTCGGCTACTATCCAAGGGCATTATGCTCAGATTGCCGTCCGGGGTTAGGCTTGCAAGAAACTCAATACCGTCACTCATACTCACTGCGTAGCCAGCTCACCGTGCTGGTGCTGCTCTGTCTGCTGCCGGCCGTACTGGCACTGGGGCTGCTGGCCATGCGCTACCAGCAGTACCAGCACAGCACGCTCAGCGAGCAGAGCCAGCAGAGTGCCCGCCTGCTGCAATCCACCATCGAAGGCGAAGTACAGCAAGCGCGCCAGTTGCTGACGGCACTGAGCATCCATCCTGCGCTACAGCAAGATGAGCTGGCGCCCATCCGTGCCCAGGCCGCCCGTTTGTTGTTGCCCGGCAGCCCCATCAGCCAGTTGCTGGTGCAGGACCGCTCGGGCCGGCCAGTACTGCGACTGGGTGCGCCGCTCGCGGCCGAGATCAGCCCGGAAGCTACGCTGCACCGCCTCGCGCCGCTGTTCGCCGGCGCTCCCCAGCGCGTGTCCGCCATCAACCTGCAGGGCCAGAATCTGCTGGCGGTCGATCTGGCCGTACCCGGCAGCGCAAGCCCGCGCTATGTGCTGAGCGCCATCTTCCATGCCGACTGGCTAGGCAAAACCCTGCGCGAACTGCAGCTCGCACCCGAACAGCATGTCAGCGTCTACGACGCCGACGGCAATCTGCTGGCCACTGGCGGCGCCGCGCGCCTGATCTGGAACCAGTCCAGCGAAGCCAGCCTGCGCAGCCTGCTGCACCAGCGCCAGACGGCCATCGCCACGGCAGAGACCAGCGCGCACAGCAGCTATCTGGTCGCCATCAACCATCCGCCGCAGGCGCTCACCAGCGTCGCGCTGGCCACGCCCCAGCACCTGCCAGCCCATGGGATGCTGGCCGATCTGGCCGCGCTGGGCACAGGCACGGCACTGGTGCTGCTGGCGGTGGCAGCACTGGCCGGCTGGTGCAGCATCCGGCTGTGGCGTAGCATGCTGGCCCTGCGCGACGCGGCGCAGGCACTGGCCGCCGGCCAGCCTTACACGCTGGACAGCATGGGTTTCCTCGAGGCGGGCCAGATCGCCCATGCCATCCAGTCGCTGCAGGGCAATCTGCGGCGCCATCAGGCCAGGCTGGAATCACAGGTGGCCGAACGCACGGCCCAGCTGGAGAAAAACCGTAGCCAGCTTGAAACCCTGTATGCCACCGCGCCTGTCGGCCTCAGCTATGTGGATGCAGAGCTGCGCTACGTGCGCCTGAACGAATTTCTGGCCGCGCTCAACCGCCAGCCCGTGGTGGCCCATCTGGGCCGCCATGTGGCCGACATGATCGCCGATGCCGACCTGCGGCGCGAAGTGCTGGCCGATTACCGCAGCGTGCTGGAAACCGGCCAGCCGGCCGTCAATCTGCCCCGCTCGGGCCATCCGGAAACGTCGCCCGACCAGCTGCGCCACTGGGTCATCAGCTACTACCCGCAATTCGGCAGCGATGGCCGCATCGTCGGCATCACCGGACTGATGCTGGACGTGACGGAACAGAAGCGCATCGAAGCGGAACTGCGCCAGTCGCGCCAGTTGCTGCGCTCGGTAGTCGACAATATGCCGGCCATGATCTTCCTTAAGCGCCTGCCTGACCTGCGCTATGAAATGTTCAACCGCTACGGTGCCCAGCTCTACGAACGGGCTGACAGCGACGAGCTGATAGGCTTGAGCGACGCTGATTTTGTCGGCGCGGCCGCGGCCGCGGAGTTTGCCGCCACCGACCGCCAGCTACTTGATGCGCCGGCCGACACCGTGGTGGAAATTGCCGAAGAACCCCTGCGCAATAGCGCCGGCCAGACGCGCTACCTGACCACCCGTAAAGTGGCGCTGCGCGACGAACGCGGCATTGCCACCCACGTGCTCGGCATTTCCATCGATATCACCGAACGCAAGCAGGCGCGCGAAGCGCTCACGGCCAGCCTGAACCAGTTGGCCGAACGCGAGCAGTTCATCCGTACCGTCACCGACAACCTGCCCGGCATGGTGGCCTACTGGGATACGGGCTTGCGCTGCCGCTTCGCCAACCATTACCTGCTCGACTGGCTGGGACGCAGCTCGTCCGAAGTGCTGGGTCGCTCCATGACCGACCTGCTCGGTGCCAGCCATGTAGCACGGCACAGCCGCTATCTGGATGCGGCCATGGCCGGCACGGCCCAGAGCTTCGGCGGCCAGGTCAGCAACATTGCGGGTGAAAAACAGCACATCTGGGTCAATTACTTCCCCGACCTGACCCCGACCGGACAGGTGCGCGGGCTGGTGGTGCTGGTGTCCGACGTGACGGCGCTGAAGGAATCCGAACTCGACCTGCAACGCCTCAACGAGGAACTGATCACGGCGCGCGACCGGGCCGAAGCGGCCAGCCATGCCAAGAGCGAATTCCTGGCCAATATGAGCCATGAAATTCGCACGCCCATGAATGCCATCATCGGCCTGGCCCGCCTGCTGGAAGAAGCCCAGCTGGCCCAGCGCGAACGCGGCTATCTGGACAAGATACAGCTGGCCACGCAATCGCTGCTGGGCCTGGTGAACGATGTGCTCGATTTTTCCCGCGTAGAAGCGGGCCAGCTCACGCTGGAGCAGACCCCGTTCCGGCTCGAACACCTGCTGGCCAGCATCAGCGTGCTGGTCAGCGGCAGTGCCTATGACAAGGGCATAGAACTGATCTACGACATCGACCCGCAACTGCCGCACACCGTGCTGGGCGACCCCATGCGTCTGCAGCAGATCCTGCTCAACCTGCTCAGCAATGCCATCAAATTTACCGAGCACGGCGAAGTGGTGCTGCAGATACGCCAGAGCCGCCAGCAGGAACAGCTGTGGCTGGAATTCCATGTGCGCGATACCGGCATAGGCATACCAACCGCCCAGCAAGCCCACATTTTCGACGCCTTCGTGCAGGCCGACAGCAGCACCAGCCGGCGCTTCGGCGGCACCGGGCTGGGGCTGGCCATCTGCCGCCAACTGGCCGGCCTGATGGGCGGCAGTATCAGCCTGCACAGCGAACCCGGCGTGGGCTCCGAATTCCAGTTCCGCTGCCCGCTGCAGGCACTCGAGGCGGCCATGCCGCCCGAGCCGGCGCAGCAAGCCTGGCGCGTGCTGCTGGTCGATCCGAATGCCACTGTGCGCGCCGTGTTGCAGCACTGCTGCCAGCAACTGGGCTGGCAGGCTGAGAGCGTGGCCAATCTGGACGCTGCGGCCGCCCGCATCGACGCTGGCAGCGGCACCGACGTGCTAATCCTCGGTGCTGCCCTGCTGGGCGAACTGCATGCCTGCCCAAAGTCCACGCTGCGCCACTGGCCGCCGCTGCTGCTGATGGCAGGTGAACAGTGTGCTGCCCAGCAGGCTGCACAGCAGGGCCGCCCGGCCATCGCCGGCCTGTTGCCGAAACCGGCTACACCGACCCAGCTACGCGAGCAGGTCGAACAAATCCTCGCACCGGCACCTGCCGCCCTGCCCAGCCTCGCGCTGGCCGCCCATGCCCCGCTACAAGGTCGGCTGCAAGGCATGCGCATCCTGCTGGTCGAAGACAACCAGATCAATCAGGAAGTGGCGCTCTACATCCTGCAGCATGCGGGCGCCCAGGTCGATACGGTGGACAATGGCCAGTTGGCACTGGACCTGCTGCGCGACGCGCCGCAGCGCTTCGATCTGGTGCTGATGGATATCCAGATGCCGGTGCTGAACGGCTACGATGCCACGCTGGCCATCCGCGCGCTGGGCGGACCGCTGGCCCAACTGCCTAAAGTGGCGATGACGGCCAACGTGATGGCAGACGACCGGCGCCGTGCCAGCGCTGCCGGCATGTCGGCCCATGTGGCCAAACCCATCGATGTGGAGCAGCTAATTGCCGTGCTGCTGCAACTGGCACCGAACGCCGTGCTCAGCCCGCCCGCCGGCGCCGCACGTGCAGCGCAGCCAGCGGACCAGCAGCCGGACTGGCTAGCCAGCATGCAGCAGGCCGGACTGGATGGCCGCGCCGCCCTGATCCGGCTGGACGGCGACAGCCAGCTGCTGTGGAACTTGCTGCAGCGCTTCAATGTCGAACATGCAGACAGCGCCAGCCAGCTCTTGCACCTGCTCCAACAGGAAGCAGGAGCTGCCGCTCTGGCCCAGCCGCTGCACCGCCTGCGCGGCGTGGCCGCCAATCTGGGTGCGGTCGACGTGGCGGCCTGCTGCGCAGCCGCCGAAGCTGCCGTGCAAGACAAGGCAGCGTGGCCGCGGCTGCCCGAATTACTGGCAGCGCTGGACGCGGCCTTGCAGCGCCTCGCCCACGCCAGCTCAGCGTTGTCCAGAACAAAGCCGGGGTTTTCTGCCTCCCAACCCTCGCTGGACATGGAACAGTTGAGACAAGCACTGGCGCAGTTGCAAACTTTACTTCAAAATAACAACATGAAAGCACTGGATGTGCTGGCACAACTACAGGAGCAGCTTGCTGCCGACACCCTGCCCGCAGGGCTGGCCGAAGCCATAGGCAAGCTCGACTTCAGTACCGCGTCGCGCCTACTTGACGAATTTTTGCAGCGAAAGGGCAGTGCATGAGCTGGACCAACCTGGCCTGGAACGGACGGATACTGGTAGTCGATGACGCCATGGAAAATATCCAGATCCTGCATCACGCCCTGCGTGACGAGCACGAAGTGCTGTTCGCCCTCGATGGTGCGCGCGCGCTGGAAATGGCCTATAGCCAGAAACCGGACCTGATCCTGCTCGATGCGGTGATGCCGGGCATGGATGGCTATCAGGTTTGTGCCGCCCTGCGCGCCAACCCTGCCCTGCAGGACATCCCGGTTATTTTCGTCACAGCGCTGACCCAGCCCGAAGATGAAACCCGCGCGCTGGAAGCAGGCGCGGTGGACTTCATCAGCAAGCCTTTCAACGTGGCCGTGGTGCGCGCGCGCGTACGCAGCCAGCTCACCATCAAGCGTCAGGCCGACGCGATGCGCGAACTGAGCCGCACCGACAGCCTGACCGGCGTAGCCAACCGGCGCAGCTTCAACCACACCATGGAAGCCGAATGGCGCCGCTGCGCACGCGCCGGCCTGCCACTGTCGGAGATCATGATCGATATCGACCACTTCAAGCTGTACAACGACCACTACGGCCATCAGGCCGGCGACCTGTGCCTGCAGCAAGTGGGCGCGGCCATGTCGGCCTGTGCCGCCCGGCCGCAGGACATGCTGGCGCGCTATGGCGGCGAGGAATTCGTGCTGCTATTGCCGCAGGAAGCGGCCGGTGGTGCCGCCGTGGTGGCCCAGCGCGTGCTCGACACCATACGCCGGCTCAAAATTCCCCATGCGGGCTCGCCCACCTCGCCGTATGTCACGGCCAGTCTGGGCGTGCACACCATGCTGCCGCCGTTCGAACACAGCGACAGCGATGCGCTGATCCGTCAGGCCGACCAGCAGATGTACCGCGCCAAGCAGAGCGGCCGCGACCGCGTCTGCGTGGCAACGCTAGCCTAGCTACCCCGTTCAGGCGTGTTCGGCAAACGCCGGCTGGGCGGCAAAGCGCTGCAGGTGGTGATCCACATCGCCCAGCGTCAGGTCTATCATGGTCAGGCGCTTGAACAGATGGGCTGCCGGCAACTCGTCCGTCACCCCCATGCCACCATGCAGTTGCACCGCCTGCTGACCGATGAACTTGGCCGCCTGGCCGATCCGTACCTTGGCAGCTGACACGGCGCGGCGCCGTTCGGCCGCATCGCTGCCATCCTGCCGTGCTGCGGCCAGCATGGCCATGGAACGGGCTTGCTCCAGATGGATGTACATATCGGCCATGCGGTGCTGCAAGGCCTGGAAGCTGCCGATGGCCGTGCCGAATTGCTTGCGGGTTTTCAGGTAGTCCAGCGTGGCCGCAAACAGTGCATCCATCGCGCCCACGGCCTCGGCGCACAGCAAAGTCACGCCGTAATCGGCCGCCTGCTCCAGCAGATCGGCAGCAACGCTGCCCTGTGCCAGCAATGCGGACGCCGGCAGGCGCACATCGCACAACTCTACCGTGGCAGCACGCTGGCCGTCGATGGTGCGATAGTCGCGCCGCTGCACGCCGGGCGCCGTGGCTGGCACCACGAACAGACAGATGCCGTCCGGTGCCGCAGCGTCGCGCGCCGATACGATCAGCGCACCGGCCTGGGCGCCGTGGATCACCACGCTCTTGGCGCCGTTCAGGCAATAGCCCTCGCCATCGCGCACGGCACTGGTACGAATATCGTACAGGTCGTGGCGGCTCTGCTGCTCGCCCAGCGCACAGGCCAGCTTGAGTTCGCCACTGGCCACCTGCTCGAGCAACGCGGCCTGATTGCCGGCCAGCTGCAGGAACTGCGCGCCCCAGACGGTGGCAAAATACGGCTCCACCACCAGCCCGCGGCCCAGTTCCTGCATCACCACCCACAGGTCGACGGCACCGCCGCTGAAGCCGCCCTGGGCTTCCGGTACGGGCAACGCCGTCATGCCGAGTTCCACCAGAGTTTGCCAGGCGCTGTCGCTGACACCGCTGGCACTATGGATGATCTGGCGCCGCGCCTCGTGGCTGTAATCCTTGGCTACCCAGCGGCGCAGGGCATCGGCAAATTGTTGCTGTTCTTCGCGCAATTGAAAGTCCATGGCTGCCCCTTACAGTCCCAGTATCATCTGGGTGATGATGTTTTTCTGAATTTCGTTAGACCCACCGTAAATCGAGGTCTTGCGGAAATTGAAGTAATAGCCGGCCAGCGGTGCGGCCGCGTCGTCGCCCGTCAGCGCATGCTCGCGCTTGCCTTCGAGGTAGTCGATATCGAAAGGCAGACCGGCAGGGCCCAGCGCTTCCAGCATCAGCTCGGTTAGCTGCTGCTGGATTTCCGAGCCGCGTATCTTGAGCAGCGAGGCTTCCGGTCCGGGCCGGTGGTCAGCCTTGGTAATCACGCGCAGCACCGTCATTTCCAGCGCCATCAGTTCGATTTCCAGACTAGCCACCTTGGCGCCAAACACGGGGTCCTGCAACAGCGGACGGCCACCCTTGCGCTGTTGCGTGGCGATCTTCTTCAGGAATAGCAGTTCGCGCTTGGAACGGCCCACGGCGGCAATGCCCGTGCGCTCGTGGCCCAGCAGGTATTTGGCATAGGTCCAGCCCTTGTTCTCCTGCCCGATCAGGTTCTCGACCGGCACTTTGACGTTGTCGAAGAACACTTCGTTCACTTCATGCTCTTCATCGAGCATGATGATGGGGCGCACCGTGATGCCGGGCGTCTTCATGTCGATGAGCAGGAAGGAAATGCCTTCCTGCTTGCGCACCGTGCCGTCCGTGCGCACCAGACAGAAGATCATGTCGGCATACTGGCCCAGCGTGGTCCAGGTCTTCTGGCCATTGACGATATAGTGATCGCCCACGCGCTCGGCCGTCGTTTTCAGCGATGCCAGATCGGAACCGGAGCCCGGTTCGGAATACCCCTGGCACCACCAGTCGTCGCAATTGAGGATGCGCGGCAGGTAATAGGCTTTCTGCGCGGCGTTACCGAAGGCCATGATGACGGGCGCCACCATGTTGACGCCGAACGGCAGGATGGGCGGCGTACCGGCACGCGCGCACTCTTCTTCCCAGATGTGGCGCTCGGTTGCGCTCCAGCCAGGACCGCCAAATTCCACCGGCCAGGCCGGTGCAGCCCAGCCCTGTTTGGCGCAGATGCGGTGCCAGCGCACATAGTCATCGCGCTCGAGGCGGCGGTGCATGCGCACTTTCTGCTGCAGGTCAGTAGGTAGATTGGCTTCGAGGAAGGCGCGTACCGTATCACGGAAGGCCAGATCCGTCTCCGTATAGTCGAGGTCCATGCTGTCTCCATTATTTTTGCCCGCGCCAAAAAGCACGGTCGTTCAGATTATTCTACCCGAAAATCTGGACGGCACCGTGGCATTTTCGTGGCGCCGCGTATGGCCGCGCGAGCCAATGGAGGATTACTCGACCTGTACGGCCAGATCGTGCACGCCGCTGGCCGGATTGCCCGCATAGTCGCGTGCACTGATGCGCAGGATGTAGGCACCCGGCGCCAGTGCGCCGATCTGCCACAGGCCGGGCTGGATCTGGCCCTGCACCAGCGTGTTGTGCAGCGCATAGGAGAAACGGGTTTCGGCCGCGCCATGCACGGTGATGCCGCTGCTGGGCGCATAGGCATACTGCACGGCTTCGCGGTTGCGCGGCAGGCGGTCGTAGGTCTGGGCGGCCGGCAGCGGCGCCATGCCTGCCAGCGGTTGGCCGCTGCTATCGAGTAGCTGGTAGCCCAGCTGATACAGCCCCAGCCGGCGCCGTGCCTGATTGCCATCCATCTGGTCGAACGCATCGACAATGATCTGCACCCCGCCCAGACTGCGCGGCAGCAACAGCCTGCCCTGCTGTTTCGCCGTCAGTGGCTGGCCCTGACTATCGGCCAGCGCGATGCGCTGGATCTGCGGCGCGATGGTGTCGCGCAAGCCCGAAAACGGCAGCGTCAGCGGATTGACGGCCTCGCCAGCCGGACGGTAATCAAGGTGAACATGGGCCATGCGATTGACGCTGCCCAGCACCTCTCCCACACCGAAACGGGTGCCGCGCCGCACGCGCAGCGCCACCGGCTTGCCCTGCTCGTCGCGCTGCAACTGGAAACGCGCATCACGCACCTTGTCCTTGGCATCGCGCCCTACGCGCATGTGGATGTAGTTGAATTCGCCCAGCGCCAGCCCCTCCGATAGATCGCCATAGGACCAGCTGGCGGCAGGGTTGCTGACTTTGGCCGCCATCACGGCCAGTACCGGCGTGCCGATCGCGGCCTGCACGTCCAGCCCGGAATGGAAATGGTGCCGGCTCTCGCCTTTGAAACTGCCGCGCACTTCGCCCATCAGGCCCACCACTTCATGCGGCTGATCCTGCGGTGCTACCGGCCACAGCGTACGCGCACCGGGCAGCGGCAGCGCCACGGGCGGCTCGGTACTGGTCGCCATGCTGGCTGCGGCAGCCACATGGTAGAGCCGGCGCGTGGCGCTATCACTCAGGTACAGGCTGCCATCGGCCGCCAGCGTCATGCCGCGCGGCGCATGCAGGCGCACGCCGCCATCCGCGCCATAACCGGGCTGGGCCGGATGATCGACGTCTTCCAGCGCCAGCACTTCGCCCTGAGGCGTGATCTGGGCGATACGGCCGTGGCTCTGGCTGGCCAGGTACAGAAAGCCGTCATGCGTGAGCGCCAGCGCCACCGGCGCACGCAGCAGCGAGACGCGCTCATCTTCGGGCGCGGCGGCAATGGTGCTGACCATGCCGTCCGGTCCCAGCCGGCGGATCGCATCATTGCCCGTATCGGCGATCAGCAGCGTGCCGTCCGGCGCCACTACCAGCCCCGTGGGCAGATCGAAGCGCGCTTCGCCAGCCGCGCCATCCACCATGCCATTGCGCTTGCCGCCAGCCAGCGTGCTGACCATGCCGTCCGGCGTAATCTTGCGGATGCGGTCGTTATACGTATCGCTCACATACACCACGCCGGCACGGTCCACCGCGATGCCCACGGGGCCGTTAAAGCGCGCTGCAGCGCCCTGCCCGTCCTGATCGCCAGCGATACCGTCGCCGGCCAGCGTAGTGACTACGCCTTGCGCATCGATTTTGCGGATCGCGTGATTGCCCGTATCGGCAACGTAGAGATTGCCAGCCGCATCGATGGCCAGCCCCGAAGGCGTATGCAGCGCAGCGGCCGCCCCGCTGCCATCGCTAAAGCCTTCCTTGCCGCCGGCCAGCAGCGTCACGGCGCCATCGCTGCCGATGCGTACCACGCGGTTGGCCTCGCCGCCTTCGGCCAGATACAGATTGCCGGCACTATCGCGTACCAGCCCGAAAGGATCGTCGAAGCTCTGGGCCGGTGCCAGTCCCGCATAAACGGCGACACGGGCGCGCCAGTGCGGTTCGGTTGCGCGGATTTTGCCGTGCACCGCGGCGGCATTGCCACCGGCAGGCGCGCTGGCCCGCTTCCACCCATACACACCAGCCCCGCCCAGCACCAGCACAACAGCGGCTACGGCGAGCCAGGTTAAACGCGAAATAGCCAACAGACACCGCCCAAAATTAACTTTAAAGCAGCATTCTAGTGCATCCATCGCCTCGAGTGGCGCGGCGAGTTGGGAAGCGTTCGAAACGACAGGGCAAAAAAAAACCCGCTACGGGAGCGGGCTGAATCTATTTCCTTGGAGGAGAATAGAGGAGACAGGTGAATGATGCTCTACGGCAGAATATATTTCCAATTTTTATTCATAATGCCTGAAATATATTTGGTGAATATCTGCTGATCTGCCGCCTACTTGCGTGGCAGATTTCTTTGCATCAAGTTACATTTTTGCCTATTTGACGCTGTCCACGGCGTAAGGCAGCACGCGCGACGCCATGCGCGTATCCGTCTTCAGCAGGCTGACTTCGTCCGCGAGGATGTGCACAGCTTCATTGAGCAGTACATCCTTGGCGGCCTTGGCGGCTTTTTCCGCGTCCAGCTCGGCCGCCAGTGTGCGCTCGTCGCCCTGCAGACCATCATCCGTACGCAAAGCGCCTTTGACGGCCGCCACTTTCGGTGCTGCTGCCGTCTTGCCGTTACCGGCTTTGGCGGCCGCTGCCTGCTTGGCCAGCTCCTTGGCGTCCGGTATCAGGATAGGATCGTCAGCGCCGGGCACGGGCGACAGCAGCCGCGCTTCGCGCAGCTTGGCGCGCGCATCCTGGGTTTCGCGCTCCTTGCGACGCGCCACTTCATTGAGCGAAATCAGGTTGTCCTTGCGCTGCTTTTTGACCAGCGCTATATCTTCCGACAGGTACTGGAAGTCCTTGTCCTTGGCCACGCGAGCCTCATGCTTCTTGTCCAGTATAGGCAGCATTTCCTTGAGGTCGCCCACAGGAATATAGACAGCCGGCTTGATGGCTACCCACGGCAGCGCATTGTCATAGCTCGATTCGCCGAAAGTATCAGAGTCGCCCATGGTCGGCAGCTTGATATCGGGCGTCACGCCGCGCAGCTGGGTGGTACCGCCATTGATACGGAAGAACTGGGCCACGGTCAGCTTGAGTTCACCATAATGCACTTTATCGTTGGGCGCAAAACGGTCGAGCGGGAAGATGGTCTGTACCGTGCCTTTGCCGAAGCTGGGCTCGCCGATGATCACGCCGCGGCCATAATCCTGAATTGCTGCCGCGAAAATCTCTGACGCCGAGGCCGAGCCGCGGTTGATCAGCACACCCATCGGACCATCCCAGGCCATGCCGGCATTGGTGTCGCTTTCCACTTCCACCTTGTTGTCGGCACTGCGCTGCTGCACCACCGGGCCTTTGTCGATGAACAGACCGGTCAGCTCGACGGCTTCGCTGAGCGAGCCGCCGCCGTTGTTGCGCAGGTCGATCAGCACATTGTCGACCTTCTCTTTCTTCAGCTCAACCAGCAGACGGGCCACATCGCGCGTGGCGCTCTTGTAGTCGGGGTCATTGCGGCGGCGCGCTTCGAAGTCCAGATAGAAGGTCGGCAGCGAAATCACGCCAACGCGGCGCTTGACGGCGCCGTCCTTCACCTCGTAGATGGATTTCTTGGCCGACTGTTCTTCCATGCTGATTTTCTTGCGTACCAGCGTCACCGTGGTGTGCTTGCCATCCACGCCAGCATCGGCCGGCAGGATGTCGAGCCGCACGGTCGAGTCTTTCGGGCCGCGGATCAGCGCTACCACGTCGTCGATGCGCCAGCCCAGCACTTCCGTCATGGGGCTCTTGTCATCCTTGGCCACGCCAAAGATGCGGTCGCCCACCTTGATCTTGCCGGACAGGCCGGCCGGGCTGCCGGGCACTACTTCGCGCACCACCGTGTACTCCTCGCGCGTCTGCAGCACGCAGCCTATGCCTTCCAGCGACAGCCGCATGGCGATATCGAAGTTCTCGGAAGCGCGCGGGCCCAGATAGTTGGTATGCGGCTCGATCGACATCGCATAGGCATTCATGAAGATCTGGAACACGTCCTCATTGGTCAGCTTGCGCGAACGGCTGATGTAATTCTCGTAGCGCTTGTCCAGCGTGTCACGGATGCTTTTGTCATCCTTGCCGGCCAGCTTCAGGCGCAGCCAGTCATTCTTGACACGCTTGCGCCACAGGTCCTTGAGCTCGGCATCGCTTTTTACCCAATCAGCCTTTTCGCGGTCGTACTGGTAGCTCTCATCGGTAGCGAAATCAAATTTAGTCTTCAGCAATTCGCGCGCGTAGCTGATGCGCTCGGTAAAACGTTGCTGATAAAGGTTGTAGATGGCAAATGGTACGCTGAGGTTTTCGCCCAGAATCGCATCATCGAGGCGGGTGCGCACGATGGTGTACTGGTCGATATCGGCCTGGCTGAAGAACAGCTTTTCCGAATCGAGCGACTTGAAGTAGCGGTCGAAGATTTTTTCCGACATGGCGTCGTCCAGCGGCATGGGCTTGTAGTGCAGCTTGCCCAGCACGCGCGAAGCCCACAGGGCAGCCTGGGTCTGGCCCGGCTGCGGCTTGATCACAGTATCGGCCGCGGCTTTCTCCGGCACGGCAGCGCCAACTTGCACGGACAGCGCCGCCAGCATGGCGACCAACAGCATTTGCTTCTTCATCGGCTTACTCCGGAACTAAATTTGCAATCTCATTAATCGGTTATGCGCAGTGCGGATAACTGCTATTCCATTCTACAGGATAGGGGGCAGCTCGGCTCTGCAAGATTGCAGTGTCCCCGTGCCAGCTTAAAGCTAGCTGAAAAGAAACACAGAACAGCCTATAATCGGCCCATGGGTGCATTTCTCAAGCGCAAGCAAGCAACTGGCCTGATCGTCTGTCTGGCGATCGTGCTGCAATTGCTCGTCCCGGCATGGGCCAGCGCGGCGCGCAACACCGCAGCCACGCCATGGGCCGCCGAAGTCTGCCGCAGCACGCCTGCCCCGGGCCAGACACCGGCCGCCACCCACAGCCTCAAACATTGCCTGTTCTGCAGCAGCAGCGCCGATACCTACGCCCCGCCAGTTGCGCTGGCCGGTCTGCCCGTCCTGCCCGCAGGCGCGGCCTTGTATGCCGGCGTAGCGCCCGCAGCACCAGCCTGCCACGCCCACTGGCATCTGGCCCAGCCACGTGCCCCGCCTGCCCTGTCCTGAAGTCCGTCAAGTGGCGGCTGCCTTGCGCAGCCCGCATTTCTTACGTTTTTACGGGATATTTATGCAACGCCGTACTGTTATCACTGCACTGGCCAGGGCCAGCGCAGCCGTTTTCACCACCACCATGCTGGCCGTGACGCCAGCCAGCGCCGCTGCGCCCAAGCTTAGCGGCATCGACATCACCGGCAGCAGCATAGGGCCGGACCTGCACCTGTCCTACACCAACGGCAAGCCTGCCTCGGTCAAGGACTTCCGCGGCAAGCTGGTGCTGCTGTTCTTCGGCTTCACCCAGTGCCCCGACGTCTGCCCTACTGCGCT
This sequence comes from Pseudoduganella danionis, assembly GCF_009720775.1. Lineage (GTDB taxonomy): Bacteria > Pseudomonadota > Gammaproteobacteria > Burkholderiales > Burkholderiaceae_D > Rugamonas > Rugamonas danionis. The sequence goes on along the minus strand of NZ_WNKW01000001.1, from coordinate 1,737,414 downwards.
GTCGCGCGCAGTCGAAATCAAACGTTTGCTGGGTGCCGATGGCCAGCGCCTGCAAGTGCTGTTTGCCACCGTCGATCCCGAGCGCGACACGGCGCCCCTGCTGGACGCGTATATGCGCGCCTTCGATCCCGGCTTTATCGCTGTACGCGGCGACAAGGCCCAGACGGCACGCACGGCCAGCGATTTCAAGATCTATTACAGCAAAGTCGCCAGCGGCAGTTCCTACACCATGGACCACACGGCCATCACCTATGTGTTCGATGAACACGGCGCCATCCGTCTGGCACTGCGACACGAACAGACAGCCGAACAGTGCGCAGCCGATCTGCGCACGCTGCTGCAACCGAAATCTCCCAGCAATTTTCTGAAAGGACTCTTCCAATGAAACGTCTGCTCAACCTGTTTTTACTCGCCGCCCTGCCCGCCATGGCCCAGGTCACTGTCAGCGAAGCGTGGGTGCGCGGCACCGTCGCCCAGCAAAAAGCCACGGGCGCATTCATGACGCTCAGCGCGGCCCAGGATAGCCGGCTGGTAGCAGCCAGTTCGCCCGTAGCCGGTACCGTGGAAGTGCATGAAATGAGCATGAGCAACGATGTGATGCGCATGCGCCAGCTCGACAGTCTGGCCCTGCCAGCCGGCAAGCCCGTCAAGCTGGTACCGGGCGGCTACCACCTGATGCTGATGCAACTGCAGCGCCCGCTGGCCGATGGTGACAAAGTGCCGCTCACGCTGGAAATCGAAGATGCCAAGCAGGTCCGCAGCAAGGTCACGGTGGAAGCCGTGGTGCGTCCGCTCGCAGGCGGCCACCAGCACTAGACCGGCTAGCGGAAACGCTCGGCATCCACCACGCTGGCGCGGCGCACGGATTCGCGGATCTGGGCGCCGTAGCGGGCTACGGTGGCACTGGTCAGCGCACCCAGCTCGGTGTTGACGATCAGCGCCGCCGCTTCCGGCGTGGACAGGATGGCATCGATGCGGCGTATGGTCGCCAGCCCCCATGGCGTGCGGGGGCAGGCAAAGCCCGTCACGACAAAATTCTCCGCGCCCTTCAGCGGCAGCACCTTCAGGCGTGCCAATGCGGCATCCTGGGTAATTGCATAGGCCAGCGTGATGTCGTATTCAATCAGATAATCGGCCCGTCCGAGCAAGATCATTTTCAAAGTGCCAGCGCCATAATTCGGGCTGGCCAGTTGCTCCACATTCAGGCGTCCGCCCGGCTGCCTGAGCACCTGATCGACGGCCGGACCATAGGCCCGCTGCTTGACGATGACGCCACGCAGATCAGGATTGTTCATCAGTTCGACGGGATCGACCTGCCCCTGCTCGTTCAGGCGCACCCGGTCCAGCGCTTCGGGCCGGAGGATCACCTGCGGTGGCGGGGAAAAGAACACATCGCGGAAATACGCCAGTTTTTCCCGCTCCGGCGTGCGCAGCGCGGCCGTATCGCACATGCTGGCCTGCTGCCCCAGCATATGCCAGATACGGGTGGGATTGGCGCGCACGAACTGGTGCTGGGCTTGCGTCCAGTGCGCCACCACATATTCGGTAATCCGGTCGGCAATACCGTCGCCGGGCTTGCCCTCGACCGGCACATTCACGGGCGCAAAGTACGAACTCAGCCAGATGACTGTGGGCTGGCCGGGCTCAGCAGCCTGCGCCTGCGCGCTGCCACAAGCCAGCCCGCCGGTCAGCACACTGGCCAGCAGCAAGACCATCCGGCAGAATTGGATAGGTATCTCCATGCAAGCAATGATAACTGATAAAGCCGCTTGTACTTCATCCGAAGTGGCGCGCCCGCTACGCTAGCAAATAGTCAAGCCGCTACAACAGGCCCGCATACACGGCCAGTTGCCACAGGCCCACACCCAGCAGCACATACAGCAGCGCGGACAGAGCGCCAACGCGCACATCGACTACCGACGGCAGGCCGCCAACCACGCAGCAGGCCACCACATAGCCGGCCATAGTCCAACTGCCGTAATGGCCGGCAGCATAGGCCGGCAGCAGCCAGTGGCGCGCCAGCAGCCAGCCCAGCGGAAACAGCGCCAGTGGTGCCAGTGCGACCGGCGCAGCGTTTGCCAGATGCAGGTTGCGGAAGCTGACCGCGCCCATGATCCAGCGCTGCCCCTGCCGGCGTGGCCACAGCGCCACCGCGATGGGACGCGCATGCAGCAGCAGGCCCACCAGCCAGTGGCAGGCTTCGTGCAGCACGGTGGCACAGAAACTCAGCAGCGCCAGCAGATACAGGCTGTGGCGCAGCCAGCGCAGCAGGGCCAGCCAGCCCAGCACCAGCAAGCCGGACGCCAAGACTGCAGGCGACAGCGTGCTCAGCTCAGGCATGGGCGCAGACGTTAGCCCAGTTCGGAATAGAAGCAGCGGCCACAGGCCTGACGGTAGCTTTCATTGCCGCCGATGCTGATCTGCTCGCCATCCTTGATGCGCTTGCCCTGCTCGTCCACGCGGATATTCATGGTGGCTTTCTTGCCGCAGGTGCAGATATTCTTGAGTTCTTCGATATCGTCGGCCAGTGCCAGCAGATAGGCCGAGCCGGGGAAAGGTTCACCACGAAAATCCGTGCGCAGGCCATAGGTGATCACGGGGATGCCGCGCACCTGCGCGAGCTGGTGCAACTGCTGCACTTGTGCCGTAGTCAGGAACTGGGCTTCGTCGATCAGCAGGCAGGCGATCTTCTGGTCTATGCGCTCGAGGAAATTGGTATCAGCGTCGAACACTTCCGTCTCACGCTGCGGGCCCAGGCGCGAAGTCACATAGCCCACGCCGTAGCGGTTATCGATGGCGGCCGTGAACAGACGCACGGTCTGGCCCTGTTCTTCGTAATTGTGTGCCACCTGTAGCATGGCGGTGGATTTACCTGCGTTCATCGCAGAGTAGCGGAAATAGAGTTTTGCCACTGCAGCCTTCTGTCGTTCGGGTTAGTGCGCCTATGCCGTGCGCTATCGGTCTGCACGGATTATAAACTGCGCCCCGCCGTCAAGCGCAAATATAGGGGTAGTTCAGCCGCTTATTCGCGCTACGCAGCAAGCTGTGCCAGTGTTAACATCTCGCTATCGGGAATTCCGTCCGGATCTCCCGACCCGGACAGACCCACTTTTTACTCGACTCTTACTCTGGCTCTCACACCATGGAACTGTTTATTATTCTGATCGGCGTATTGGCCATTGCAACGGTGTATTCGATAGGCGTGGCTGCGGCCAAGCCCGTGCAAGGCAGCGATTTCTATAAAGTCTCCAAAGATGGCCGCGTACTGGCCGCTGGCCGCCGCAAAATCCATGCAGTGCGCCCCAAAGTCACGCCGCATGGCTTGCAGGTCAAGCTACGCAATGGCAAGCGCACGGGCGAATTCCTGGTCCATCATCTGGTGGCCGAAGCCCATCTGCCCAACCCTGCCGGCCACAGCCATGTGCGCCACCGCGACGGCAATCCGCGTAACAACAAGGTCAGCAATCTGGTCTGGATCAAGGCCCCCGCGGTGGAAGCCGCGCCGCAAGAACTTACTCGCCCGGATGATAGCGCTTCTCGAGATGCGCTTCGACGTCCTTTCGAGATATCCATATCTCTTTAAATTCACCACGCGCATACATGCCGGCCTGATCGTTGAAATGCGGTGAGGCCGGATTACCGCTCTGGCCGCCGGCCAGCACGCTACGCGCGCGGATCTGCGGCCCGAACTCCACCACCGCCACAAAGCTGTTGCCGCGCTCGCCATAAATGCGCCGCGTCTTGCTCTTGCTGGTCATGCCGTAGGCGGCCAGCGAACCCCAGTTGGCCGAAGCAAACGGCACAGGCAAGCTGGGCTGGTTATCATCGAACTGCTGCACCAGATCGTCGGACAGGCGCTGGAAGCGGTTAATCTCGCCCCACGGCGTCTGCCACTGGCCGAAATCGGCCGTCAGCTTGGCGCTGGCCTGTTCCAGCGCTGCCAGCCGCTGGGCCGGCGTGAGCCGCTGTTCCACATAGTCAAGCAGCGGCATTTCCAGCGTGCGCGCACTGGCAGCATAGCTGTTGCTGAGTTCCTGCATCCAGAAGATGGCCAGCGAGGTCGGTACGGAATCGAGCGCATACCGCAGATTCCAGCTGCGCAGCGCGGCGATCTGCTGTGCCAGTGCCGCCTTCTGCGGCGCATCCTCGGCCAGCCCGTCGTAGGCCGCGAACAGCTGCGGCAGCAGCGGCTCGAAGGCCGGCAGCAGCGTATCGTAGGCGGCGGCAATCAGGCTATCGAGCGTGAAATCGCGCTGGTCCTGCAGCACGCGCAAGGCATGGATGCCGCGCGCATTTTCACCTTGCAGCGACATATAGGCCGGATAGTCGCTGGCCTTGGGACTGGCCGCACCGGCTGCCGTGTAAGGCCAGTTATTGGTGTTCTGGATCCAGCCCGTGCGCGGATTGAACAGCTGGATGGTCTCGCTGACCTTGTGCAAGCCCTGCCATTCCGTGGCCGGATTGCTGCCATCGACCGGATGCTTCCAGTCGAAACGCGGATCGCGGCGCGGTATGAAATTGCCGTGGAAATAGGCGATATTGCCATCCACGTCGGCGTACACGGTATTGTTGGAGGAATTGCTGCGCAACTCCATGGCGCGGTAGAACTCGCGGTAATTGCGCGCCTTGGTGCGGATATACGACTGGGTCAGGGCCTGGCGGGGCTGGTTCATCATGCGCACCGCCACCCATTTGCCATCGAGCGCGCGCACGATCGGGCCGTGATGGCTGTAATACACGCGCACCAGCTTGCTGGCCATGCCTTGCGGCGTTTTATATGGCAGGCGGATATCCACCGGCTTCAGGGCGCGCCACTGCTGGCCATAACGGTAGTAGAACTTGCCGTTCTGCGCGCGCACAGTTTCCAGATATTCGTCGATGGCATCGCCGCCGCCTGAAGTATGCATCCAGCCCAGCCTGTCGTTAAAACCCTGGTAGACAAAGAACTGGCCCCAGGTCACCGCACCATAGGCATGCAGGCCCTGCTCGCTGCTGACCTGCACTTCGGGGCGGAAATAGAACGAGGTGTGGGGATTGATCAGCAGCAGCGGATAGCCATTGCGCGTGAGCTGGGGCGCTATGGCAAAACCGTTGGAGCCGCCCGGCTCACGCTCGCCGGGCCGGTACAGCGCGGCCAGCGCCACCGGCTGCGATTTAGGCTCGGGCAGACGGGCGCCATCGCGGTACAGCGCTTCCAGCTGTTTCAGATCGACCGTTTCGATATCGCCGCCTATGCTGCCTTCGCTAAAGCTGAGCGCCATCCACGGTTCGAAATGGGTAATCAGGGCAGGCTTGACTTCCGGATGGGTGGCCAGATAGTAGTTCAGGCCATCGGCAAACGCCACCATCAGCTGCTTGAGCCAGGCGGGACTACGGCGGTATTCGGCCTTGAGCTGTTGCGGCGTGATGAACAGCTTCATGCGCAGATCACGGTACAGTTCTGCTTCGCCCTCCACTTCGGCCAGCCGTCCCATGGCATTGATGTAATTGCGTTCGACGCGCTTGAAATCGTCTTCGGCCTGTGCATACATCAGGCCGAACACGGCATCCGCATCCGTCTTGCCGTACACATGGGGAATGCCCCAGGTATCGCGCAAAATGGTCACGCGCTGCGCTGTTGCAGCCAGAGCAGCCGGCGCGCCAGCCAGCACATCGCCACATGCCGCAGCACACAGCAGAGAAACAAGCGTACGACCTAAGCCCATGCGGCCACTCCTGTAAAAACCGTTTAAACCATACCATGCCCAGCCGGCAGCGTAGCCGCTGGCCGGATCAGCTCGCGCCCATCAGCTCCGACAGCCGCTTCTGCAGCGCCGTAATTTCCTCGCGCAAGGCCGCATTCTTCTCGCGCAGCACGGCATTCTCGGCGCGCAGCTCGTCTACTTCCGTGGCCGGCCGGCCATAAGCGCCCTCGCCCGCTGCAGCAATGCCGTCGCGCCCTTCCTTGGGTTCTTTGGGCGGACGGGCCGCCGCACGCAGTTCGCGCACTTCCTTGGCGGCTTTCTGCAATTCCTTTTTGCCGCCAGCCACGGCCGCCAACTGCTCCGCTTCCGGCAGCGATGCCACCGTGGCTGCCGCATTGATGGAGATCGTGCCGGAGCGCACCGCCTCCACCAGTTCCGGCGTGGCCGTCTTCTGGATTTTTTCAATCTGACCTATGGTGGCGCTGCTCAGTCTGGCCGCACGGGCGATATCCTCGCGCGAGGTCAGCGGCATGGCCGCCACCCGCTTGCCCGCATCGCCTTCCGGCGGCGCGATGGCCGCATCTTCGGCCGCCGCCTGCGCCACCAGCTCGGCCGCACGGGCCGCCATGATCTCTTTTTTGCGCAGCGCCAGCACCCCGCGCTGGTAGTCGGAGATGCTGCGGCGCCCCAGATTGTTGTCGATCATCCACAGTTTGACATCTTCCAGATTGCGGAAACTGGTGTTTTCCGTGACCTTGAACGGGATGCCGTGCTGCTGGCAGATCTGGTAGCGGTTATGCCCGTCCACCAGCACGTCCTGCCACAGCACCAGCGCGTCGCGGCAGCCTTCCTGCAGGATGCTCTGCTCGAGTGCCGTAAATTCAGCCTGCGTGAGCGGTTCGATATAGCCGCGCAGGGTTTCGTTAATCTTGATTTGCATGTTCTGACTCCTGACTTCCTGACTCTGTGCGGCATGGAAGCGCCGCCGGACCGGGCGCCAACACGCGCCCGGACCGACCCGCATGCTACACCATCGTCCCGTCCCATGGGTTGCAATTGTAAAAACCTTGGCGCATCATGCTCGTTCCTCAATTAAGGTTCTACTATGGTTAATTACATCATTCACGTTTCGTATGCCCAGCCAGCCGCCGATACCCTCGAGCGCCTGACCGATGAACTGCGCAAATATCAAGTGGGCAGCGGCATCAAGGCCGAAGATGGCCGCGGCTATGTACTGCCAGCGGGTAACTACGTCTATCACGGCAAAGAAGCCATCAATGAAGTGCGTGACGCTATCTTCCGCATCGCCGATGAAATCCAGAGCGGCGGCGTCAAAATCCTCGTGACGGAAGTCGCCACGGCCTCGTGGACCGGCCTGGACGAACTGCCGGTGCTGCCTGAAGAAGCCAACCAGCAGCCTGCCTGAGACTTGAAATAAGCGAGCTTGCGCCCGGCCCGGTGCGGCCGGCGTGGCTTGCGCAACACACTGGAGCAGGAATGCAAAAAACTGCTCAGATGAAACTTTTGTTTACATTTGCGGCACTACTTGCAGGTAAAATAAGCCACAACGCCCTCGTTCCGGGGCTGCCTTATTGAGACCGCAACATGCCCAGAATCCGCATATTGTCGCTGTTTTGCCTGACGCTCTGCTGCGCAGCGCACAGCCTGGCCGCTCAACCTGCGGCAATACCCGCCCCGCCCCGTTACAGCCCGATACCCGTCGATGCCATCTATGCACCGGTGCAGCCCAACGGCACGGCCGACGATGCGCTGGCCAGCGGCAAAGTGGAACGTACCGTGTTTCCCATGGCGGCCAAGGCCAGCAAAGTCTGGCGCATCGCCTTCCTGTTCCCGCATGTCAAAGACCCCTACTGGGTGGCTTGCAGCTCGGCCCTGATCAGCGAAGCGCGCCGGCTCGGCGTTGCCATCGATATCCTGCCGGCCACCGGCTATGACGATCTGGCCGGCCAGCTGCAGTTGATGGATGAAGCGATCGCCGCCCATTACGATGCCATCGTCGTTTCGCCGATAGGCATGACGGCCAATAATGCCTCGATCGCCAAAGCGCGCGCCGCCGGCATTCCCGTATTCGAACTGGCCAATGATAGCCGCAGCGACGACCTGACTATCAAGATCACCACCTCGCTGCGTGAAATGGGGCGCCAGGCCACCCGCTGGGTGCTTGATGATGCGCGCAAGCGCGGCCTGAAGACGGTCAATCTGGCCCTGCTGCCCGGCCCGCTTGGCGCCGGCTGGGTCAAAGGCGAAGTCGATGGCACGCGCTATGCGGCCCAGGTGGCCGACCTCGAAGTCAACATCATCGATATCCGCTATGGCGATAGCGATGCCGGCGAGCAGGCCGAACTGGCCAGCCAGATGCTGGCCCGCTACGGCAACAAGATCGATTACCTGATAGGCTGCACCGGCTGCGCGCCGGCCGCCGTCGCCCCGCTGAAAGCGGCCGGACTGGCCGGCAAGATCAAACTGGTGGCGTTCGACCTGACCAACGAGATCGCTGAAGCCATACGTCTGGGCGATATTGCTGCCGCCGCCGATACGCGCGCCGTCAGCCAGGCCCGCGTAGCCATCAATGCCGCCGTGAATGTGCTGGAAAAACGCCAGACCCGTTTGCCCCATACGCTGCTGATCCAGCTCGGCATGGTCGACCAGCAGAACTTCAGTCGCTATCCGTTTGATAGCTCAATTGCGCCGGAAAACTACAAGCTGCAGCTCAAATACGATCCGAACAAGAGCTAGCTCGGCGGAAAATGCGAAATTTCGCGCAGAAAAACATTTAAAGTGTTTTTTTTGCGAAATTCGCATATACTTGCTCCATGGAATTAAATATTTCCTTTTGACTTATACCGGAGCAAGTCACAGCCATGACTACGCAGCTATCCCGCATCACCGCCGCCCAGCCTGCGGCCGCCACCTCTCTGGACCACAGCCTGTTTGATGCGCTGGCCGCCTGCCGCCCCGTCCTGCGGCTGGACCGCAAGGGCATGGTCGAGCTGATCAATGACGTCGCGCTGCAAGTGTTCGGCATCACCCAAGCGCAAGCGCTACAGCAGCATGTGGGCAGCCTGTTCGACCCCATCCATCACAGCGATTTCAACGCGCCCGAACTGTGGCAGCAACTGGCGCAAGGCCAGCGCTACGAAGACGAATTCCGTCACGCCTGCGCCGATGCGACAGAACACTGGCTGAAAGCCCTGTTCCTGCCCGTTGGCGAGCTGGGCACGGTAGTCATCATGACCGATATCACGGCCAGCCGCCGCAGCCAGCTCGACCTGAACGGCAAGAACACGGCGATCGAGCGAGCGCTGGCCGTGGTCGAATTCGACCTGCAGGGCAAGCTGCTACGCGCCAACGACAACTTCCTCAGCATCATGGGCTACACGGCCGACGAAGTACTGGGCCAGCACCATAGCCTGTTCTGCACGGCAGCCGATGCGGGCAGCAGCCAGTATCAGGAATTCTGGCGCCGCCTGACGGCCGGCGAATTCCTCGCCGGCGAATACCGCCGCGTCGACAAGCAGGGCAAGGATGTCTGGATACAGGCCAGCTACAACCCCATCCTCGATACGCTGGGCCAGCCCGTCAAAATCGTCAAATACGCCAGCGACATCAGTACCGCCAAGCGCCTGAGCAATGAGGCGGCAGGCCAGCTCACGGCCATCAACCGCTCGCAAGCCCAGATCGAATTCGATCTGTCCGGCAACATCCTCGATGCCAATGCCAATTTCCTGCGCTGCGTCGGCTACACGCTGGAACAGATCGTCGGCCGCCACCACAGCATGTTCTGCGATACCGCGCTGGTGCAGTCAGCCGAATACCGTCATTTCTGGGCCGATCTGGGCGAAGGCCAGTTCAAGAATGCGCGCTTCCGCCGCATCGGCAATCATGGCGCCACCATCTGGCTGCAGGCCAGCTACAACCCGATACTGGATTTGAACGGCAAGCCCTACAAGGTGGTCAAGTTCGCCACCGACATTACCCAGCAGGTGGCGCGCGAAGAAACCGTCAGCAACAAGGTCGAGCAGATCGGCAAGATCATGCACGCGCTAGCGGATGATATCGACCATATCGCCATGAGCGCCGAACAGTCGAGCGGCATCGCCCAGCACACCGAGCAGCAGGCGCGCGAAGGTCGCACACTGCTGGAAAAATCGCTTGCCTCCATCCATGAAATCCAGAAGTCCTCGCAGGAAGTGCACGATATGGTGGGCGCCATCAGCGATATCGCCAGCCAGACCAATCTGCTGGCTTTCAATGCGGCGGTAGAAGCGGCCCGTGCCGGCGAGCATGGCCTGGGCTTCTCCGTGGTGGCCGACGAAGTGCGCAAGCTGGCCGAAAAGTCGGCCCAGGTAGCGCATGGCATCTCGCGCCTGATCGATCAGAACGTGTTGCGCGTCAGCGAAGGCGGCCGCATCAGCGATCAGGTCAGCATGGCGCTGGACCAGATTCTGCAATCGGTACGCAACACCAGCGCGTCCATCAGCCAGATCGATAAAGCCACGGCCCATCAGGTCGATGCTGGTCGCCATGTCCAGACCCTGCTGGAAGAATTGCAGGCCTCCGCCACCCATCAGGCCTGATATGACCGCCCCTAGCGCAGCCCAGACCAGTACTCCGGCCAGCACCTATGCCATGCTGCAGCTGGGTAGCTGGCAGCTAGGCGTGGACGCTGCACTGGTGCAGCAGGCCCGCCCCTATGAAGTCCCGGGCGCGCTGGCGCAAGCCACGCCCGAGCTGGCCGGCAGCTTGACGCTGGAACAGCAACGCCTGCCCGCGCTCGATCTGGCCCACTGGCTGCCCGGCCTGCCGCACAGCAGCGCTGACGCCAGCACTGGCGGCTACCATCTGATACTGCAGCATCAGGGCATACGGCTGGCCTTGCGCGTCGACCAGCTGGGCGGCATGCGCGAGCTGCCGGCCGCGCTGCTGGCAGCCGCCCAGCCGCACAGCAGCACACCGCTACTGCGCAGCGTCACGCTGGACGATGGCGCCACCCTGCACCTGCTCGATGGCGCCAGTCTGGCCAGCCAGGCCCGCAGCGCCATTCAAGCGGCCCAGCTGGAACAGGATCACCAGCACCAGCCCGCCAGCGAAGAAGCACGTTTGCTGCCGCCCATGGGCGTGTTCGAACTGGCCGGCCAGCGCTATGCCCTGCCCGCCGAACTGATCCATGAAGTCACACCGTGCCCGCCCATGAGTACGGCCTTCCTGTGGGGCGGCCCCTTGCGCGGCGTGGTGGACTGGCGCGGCCAGCATGTGTATCTGCTGGCTCCAGCCCAGCTCGGTGCCAGCCAGAACGAGACGGCCATGCTGGCCGTGGTCGGCGACCAGCATGGTTATCTGGGCCTGCCCATAGACGCCGCCACCACGCTGCGCCGTTTCCGCCCGGACCAGCTCAGCGGCGCCGAAGATGGCGCGCTGTATGCAGGCCTGATTGTCGATGATCAAGCCAGCCCCATCCGCCTGCTCGATAGTACGGCCCTGCTGCAACTGATCCCGCGCACTGCCAAAACCAGCCAGCTACAGTGCACCGACAGCGTGCTGCAACGCTCGCGCGACGCCTATCTGGTGTGCAATACCGGCATCCGTCTGGCCGTCCCCATCCAGCTAGTGGAACAGGTGTGCGTGCTGCCGGCCGATTTTTCGCTGGCTGCTGACCAGGGCGAGAACGGCAGTGGTAGCATTACATGGCGGGGTCAGGCCTTGCCGCTGCATGCGCTGGGCCAGGCCCCGACCCGCATGCTGGTGATCCGCCATGAGGAAAAAGTTCTCGGCCTGCTGGTCGATGCAGTGGAAACCCTGCTGCCGGCCCTCACTGCCAGCCTGCCCCGTGCCATCCGCGTGGCCGGCAAGCCGTTCCGCGTGATCAGCACCCGCGACGCCAGCTATACCCTGTTTGAACCGGAGCAACTAGACTTCTTCAGCACCCATTAACCCACCGTGACAGTTCGCTCTCATGTTTAAAAAGATTACCGTCGATCAGGCCCAGATCGGAATGTATGTGCATAAAGTCTGCGGCACCTGGCTGGATAACCCGTTCTGGACTGCCTCGTTCGCGCTCAAGAGCGCCAGCGATCTCAAGAAGCTGCAAGGCAGTACGGCGCGCGAAGTCTGGATCGATACCACGCGCGGCCTCGATGTTGCGGCGGACGCCGCCGAAGCAGCGCCGCAAGCAGCGGCCAGCACGCCGACCGCCACTAGCCCGGCGCCCGGTGCACCCGTCGCCAGCGCCAGCGCTGCGATCAGCGTGCATGGCACGCCGCCCGAGTTCCGCTTCAAGGTGGAAGCGCCCACCAGCACCAGCGATGAACTGAAACGGGCCAAGCGCATCGTCAAGACTTCGCGCGAAGCGGTCGATGAAATGTTCAACGACGCGCGCATGGGCAAGCTGATCAGCACCGAAACGGCCGTCCAGCTAGCCGATGAAATCACTGCATCCGTGCTGCGCAATCCGGGCGCCCTGATCAGTCTGGTGCGGCTGAAGAAGATCGATGACTACACCTATATGCACTCGGTGGCCGTGTGCGCCATGATGGTGGCACTGGGGCGCCAGCTCAATCTGCCCGACCATGAAGTGCGCGACTGCGGTCTGGCCGGCCTGCTGCATGATGTGGGCAAGATGGCGATTCCCATCGAAATTCTCAACAAGCCGGGCCGCCTGACGGACAGCGAATACAGCACCATCCAGGGCCATCCGCGCGCCGGCTTCGAACTGCTGGCGCAAACCGGCAACGTGCCGGCGATTGCGCGCGATGTCTGCCTGCACCACCATGAGCGCATCGACGGCAAAGGCTATCCCGATGCCTTGCCCGGCGAGCAAATCAGCCTGCAGGCACGCATGGGCGCCATCTGCGATGTGTACGACGCGATTACTTCCAACCGCCCGTACAAGGAAGGCTGGTCGCCTGTGACTTCGCTGGCACGCATGACGGAATGGACCAAGGAAGGCCAGTTTGACGCCACCCTGTTCGCCGCTTTCGTGCGCTGCATAGGCATCTACCCGATAGGCACGCTGGTGCGGCTCAAGAGCGATAGACTGGCCGTGGTGCTGGACAACCGCAAATCGCTGCTCGCCCCCATCGTGCGGGTAATCTATTCGCTCAAGTCCATGGTTTACCTGCCGCCGGAAACGCTGGATCTGGCACTGCCGGGCATACCCGAAGCCATAGTCTCGAGCGAAGAAGAAGCGACCTGGGGCATCGTCGACTGCGGCCGCTTCATGGCCGATTAAATTCCGGCCGGCTGCATCAGACCGGCTGCGGATGGCGCTGCAGATACTGCTGGTGGATGGCTTCGAGCCGCTTCAGTTCGGCAATCGGAATTTCGAACACTTCATGCACGCGCAGCATCAGCTCGGCGCTGATGCCGGTGCGGCCATGGCGGATCTTGCTCAGGCTGGACGGCGCCAGCTGCAGCGCACGGCTCAGTTCGGCATCATTCTTTAGCTGTTGACGCAGCAGCACATGGTCCAGCAGCGTGTGTGGCCGGGCATCAGCCGCCAGGCCTAGATAACGTTGGGCATTCATACGGGGCTCCCGAGGTCGGCAAGTTCATGGGCCTGATAGGCGTGCTGGATGGCCAGCAAAGCATCCACGTCGGCCAGCAAAGCGGCCACGCAGAGTGGATCAAACTGGCTGCCGGAACCGTCGCGCATATACTCGATGGCGCGCTGCAGATCCCAGCCAGCTTTATAGGGGCGCACGGATGTGAGCGCGTCGAACACGTCGGCCACGGCCACGATGCGGCCATACAGCGGAATCGCATCGCCGGCCAGCCCGCGCGGATAGCCGCTGCCGTCATAGCGTTCGTGATGGCTGTGCGCGATGATGGCGCCCACCTGCAGCAGCGGCGACTCGCTACCGGCCAGTATGCTGGCACCGATTTCCGTATGGCGCCGCATGATCTCGATTTCCTCTTCGTTGAGCGGCCCCGGCTTGAGCAGGATGGCATCGGGGATGCCCACCTTACCGATATCGTGCATGGGTGCGGCATCGCGGATCAGATCGCACTTGGCTTCATTCAGGCCCAGATTTTCAGCCGTCAGACGCGCATAGGCCGCCATGCGCAGCAGATGGCCGCCCGTTTCCGGATCGCGGTATTCGGCCGCGCGCGACAGGCGGCAGATGGCTTCGTGTTCACGCGCCACCACATCGGCCGTGGCCTTGCGTACGGCGTGGGTCAGCCAGTCGGCCCGTTCGGCCAGCTGCAACTGGGCACGGCGCAAGGCCAGCAGATTGCCCACGCGGGCATTCAGTTCAGCATGGTTGACGGGCTTGGTCAGGAAATCATTGGCGCTCAGGCGCAAGGCTTCATGGCGTACGGCGATTTCCGTATCGGCCGTCACCATCACCACCGGCACTTCGTGCTTGCCGGGCAGCGCACGGAAGCGGCGCAGGAATTCCAGCCCGTCCAGCTCGGGCATCATGTAATCGACCAGCACCAGATCGGGCGTGTGCTGTTCGCACCACGCCAGCGCCGCCACCGGATCGGCCATGGGACGGGCCACCACGGTATCAAGCATGCTGAGCATGTGACAGAACAGTTCGAGATTGAGCTTGTTATCGTCGACGATCAAGATATTCATGGCAGTCCCCCTGTGCTGGCAGCGCTAAGGCAGTGGATGCTGCCCGGCTGTCCGACATTCCAAATAAACCGATAAAACCAATTATACCGAATTTCACACAAAAGTACATTTTATTGCTAGAATTGGTTTAAATTTGGCTAAGCGGGAATGTTACAAATGAAAAACACAAGTCGGGCCAGTGCGGTGTGCACCACCCAGCGCGCGGCCAGCATATTGGGGATTTCTGTCTCGTCCGTGCAGCGCCTGGTGGAAGCGGGTGCCATCGGTGCATGGAAGACGCGCGGCGGCCATCGTCGCCTGCCGCTGGCCGAAGTGCTGGCCTACAAAGCCCAGCCCGGCCACCAGTTGCTGGAGCCCGGACAGAGCGACCATTTGCGCATCCTGATGATAGAGGGCAACGCCGAGCGGCGCGAGCAGTTCCAGCGCCGCTACAGCCAGTGGCATTTGCCAGCCACGCTGGAATTCTCCAGCAATATCTATCAGGCCATGCTGGAACTGGCGCGCCAGCAGCCGGATCTGCTACTGGTCGATCTCGAAAGCAATGGCATCAATGGCTGCATCATGCTCAACACGCTGGTGGGCGATTCCAAGCTGTGGACCATGCACATCGTCATCCTGTCCGAATACGATGCGGCCACGCTGGCCGAGCGCGGCATACTGCCGCAAGGCACGGTGTTTTTCGGCCGCACCGTGAAGGCCGCAGAATTACGCGACTACCTGCAGGCGCGCTGCACCCAGCAGGTACGCAGCAGCGCACTGCAGGCGGCCGCCCCGCTGCCGCTGTCGGAAGCCGCAGCACCGTCCTGCAAACAGCAAGGGCATGCACCGCTTGCGCAGTCCATGCCCTTGTCTAACGGCGCAATGCCGGGTGTAGCCTGAGTTACTCGCGTTCCAGCGGGCAGGTGTTAAAGCCCAGAATCGTGTACAGCGGGCAGTAGCCCAGCGCGCCCGTCAGCAGTGGCACCACGCCGATATAACCCCACGCGCCGATATTGCCGCTCGCGGCCAGACCGATCAGCGCTACCCCAGCCACCACGCGCAAGGCGCGATCCAGCGAACCTTCATTCTTCTTCATTTTCAAGCTCCTGTAGTGATTATCGGTCTACCCATGTAGCCGAAGGTACAACACCCGGCAACTGCTGGCGCAACGCCCCCGGGCCCGGCCGCCGCACTTTGCTGGCATCTGCCCAGCAACGGCAGTTAAAAGTTGCAATATGCTAGCATCGTGTTGCTTGTCTTGGACATAATTTGCTAGTTTGCGCCACATACCGCGCTAGCTCTGCCCAGATCTGTCCGGTCAGCGTATATTCTTGCCTGAGCAAACAGAACAGGGTTAGAGGAATAGCTGGCATGGAAAGCATCACCGTGGTCTATCTGCAAGGTGAAAACCGTCGTTCATGTCCTGAACAAGGCGTCCTGTTAAGGGACTATACCTGCAGCGATGAAGCTTTACACGCTCCCGTACCGGAGGGCTACGCACTGGCATTCTTCCAGGATGGCAAGGACCGCTACCTGTTCAGCCGTCCGCACGGCTGGAAGAAAATCACCCGCAGCGAATCGCCCGAGCCGCGCATCCCCTGATACGGCCGCCAATCTGTTCCAGATCAAGCAGTGAATTCTTCGTATGCCTTGAGCGCGTGGGTGGCATACATCATCGACGGGCCGCCGCCCATGTAGACGGCCGTACCCAGCACCTCTTCCAGCTCGGCACGGGTGGTGCCCAGCTTGACCAGCGCCTGCACGTGGAAACCTATGCAGTCATCGCAACGGCAGGCAATGGCTATGCCCAGCGCCACCAGTTCGCGGGTTTTCTTGTCCAGCGCACCTTCCTTGGTACCGGCCGCAGCCAGCTGGCTGAAGGCCGTCATCAGGTCCGGCTGGGACTGGCGCAGGTCGCGCATCTTGCCCGATACTTGTTTGGTCAGATCTTTATATTCCGGCATGCCACTCATATATCCTCCGTTTTCAATTTACTGGAAGATATTATATCACAAAATATATTGAAGTGCGCAAATATCCTGTTTGCGGCCAGTCCCCTTGCTTCAGTCCGCGCTGGACAGACTGTTTTTGAGTTCAGCCATCTGCTGGCCCAGCGCGGCCAGATCCACCCCGCTCTTTTTCACTTCGGGAAACATCTGCCCTTCTTCTTCCTCCACGTGGTGGGCTATCTGTTCCGACAGCACCTTGATGCGGGCATCGTATAGTTCATCGCCGGGATCCAGTTCTTCGATCTGGGCAATCAGATCCTTGGCCGCGGCATGTTCCACCAGCGCTTCGTCCATCAGATCATCATCGTCTACCGGCCCACGTACGGCCGGATAAAAGATTTCCTCTTCCAGCCGAGTATGCAGGCGCAAAGCCGCACAAATTTGATCCGCCAGCCGTTTCTTGCTGACTTTGGAACGGTCGCTCAGCGCTTCGAAGTCGGCGAACAGCGTCGCCACCTGCTGGTGATCGGCCTTGAGCATGGCCAGTGCATCCTGAGTCTGGTTTTTCATAACACCTCCCAAAACGATTGATCGGAAGGCTGATATTAGTAGCGCCTGCAGCGCCTCACTGTGGGCGTCCCCACACAGCAGCGATGGCGCCGTCTATAATGCGCCCACCGTCCAATTCAAGTGACCTTACAAGCTCATGCAAACTTTTCCTCTGGCCGGCTGGATGCGGGTCGCCCTCGCGCTCGCCGCGCTCAGCACGCTGATCATCAAAAAAGTCTGGGACCTGTCCAGTCCTCTCAACGTTGCCATAGGCGTGATACTGGCGCTGATCTATGGGCTGGCCGCATGGCAGGGTGAAGTGCGCGGCTATAGCTGGGGCAACAAGGCCTTCGTCGGCAGCGCCTTCATCTGGATCGCCAGTCTGGTGATGATGCTGCTGCCTTGAGGGCAGCGCTTAGTTCACGCAGGCCCGCCAATGCTGGCACGGCCAGGCTGATATCACTGCGCCTGACCACGGCCGCCTCGTCGGGATTCATCCGTATCAGTGGCGCGCCCAGTTGTTCGCCCAAGCGCCGCACCGTCGGGATGGTCGTACCGGCACCCAGCTCCAGCACCACCGTGCGGCTGGTTCTGGCCAGCCAGCGTTCCAGCCGCGCCATCTGCTGTTCGACTGCCTCACCATCCCAACCGCCATCGCTGAACATCAGGATATTCGGCCGCGCCAGTCCCTGACACCCAGGACAGCACGGTAACGCTGAGCGCAGCTCGCAGCGAGCGTCGTCCACCACGGGATCGAAATGCTGCGCCGACCATGGCGCATGGCCACAGCCATCCAGACATTGCAGCGTGTGGATGGTGCCATGGCATTCGGCCACCTGGGCTGCGGCAAAACCGGCTTTCTGGAAATGGCCATCCACATTGCTGGTGAAGACAAAGCCGCCGCGCGGCATGTCTTGCGCAAGCGCACGCAGGATGGCAAAGCCTTCATGTGGCGTAGTACGGCGGTAAAGTTGCAGGCGATGGCCGTAGAAGCCCCACGCCAATTCTGGCCGTTCGCGAAACGCACGCGGGCTGGCGATCTCGTAGAAGCTAAGGCCATGTCGGCCCAGTGCCGGATAGGCGCGCCAGAAACCATGCTCGCCACGGAAATCGGGCAAGCCGGAATCGATGGACATTCCAGCACCTGCCGTAATGAGCAGGCTATCGGCCTGCAGCAGCAGTTCGGCCGCACCTGCGAAATCGCCAGCATCCGGCGCAGAAAATTTAGTCATCAGTATTCCGCTCTTTGTGCCTGAGAGTTGCTGCTATGGCAGTTATCCCCGCTTCATGGCATAATGCCGGGCTATGTTGCTCCGATGGTGAAATTGGTAGACACTGCAGACTTAAAATCTGCCGCCGCGAGGCGTGCCGGTTCGATTCCGGCTCGGAGCACCAAAGAACACACAAACTACGCCAAAGTTTGCCAACAAACCCCTAATAAATCAAGCTGTTAGGGGTTTTTTTACGCCTATACTGCCAAAGTTTGCCTATTGACAGCCACAACTTTTGCATCCATTCTTTTATCCATATCCTCATGGATGAAAAAAGGATGGATGCAAAATGCCCAAACTAGCCAAGCCCCTGACCGACATTCAAGTCAAGAACGCCAAGCCCAAGGAAAAGACCTACACCTTGGCCGATGGCGGCGGCATGTATCTTGAGGTGGCGCCTACCGGTTCACGCACATGGCGCATGGCGTATCGCCAGCCAAACGGGAAGAATACACGCCTCACATTCGGCGCCTACCCGCTGATGTCATTGGCGGAGGCTAGGTCTAAGCGTGACGAGGCGCGCAAGCTACGCAGCGAAGGAACCGACCCCGCGCAGGCCAAGCGCGAAGCCAAGCGGGCAATGAGCGATGCCGCCATTCACACCTTTGAACTAGTGGCGCGCCGCTGGCTGGAGAAGACGGCTACCGACCGCGCCGATAGCACCCAGCAGAAAAACGCATCTTGGCTGGAAAAGAACATCTTTCCTGAGATTGGGTCGCGGCCGATCTCGGAAATCACCCCACGTGATGTGCTGGCCGCACTGCAGAAGATCGAGGCGCGCGGCGCAATCGAGTCTGCACACAAGATCAAGCAGCTCTGCGGCCAAGTGTTCCGCTTTGCTATCGCCAGCGGTTTGGCCGAACGCGATGTGACTGCCGACCTGCGCGGCGCGCTGGCGTCGATACCTGCATCACACTATGCAGCGATAACGGAGCCGGCGGAGGTAGCTAAACTTCTTCGGTCGATCCACGCCTACTCTGGCGGCCCATATGCTGCAGCAGCTCTTAAGCTGTCGCCGCTAGTCTTCCAGCGCCCCGGCGAACTGCGCTCCATGGAGTGGTCCGAGTTAAACCTCGATGCCGCCGAGTGGCGCATCCCCGGCGCAAAGATGAAGATGAAGAACGACCATATTGTCCCGCTGTCCACTCAAGCGGTGGCTCTATTGCGCGAAATGGAGCAGTTGCGCGGACGCGGGCCCTACGTGTTCCCAAGTATTCGGACGGGCGAACGGTGCATGAGCGAGAACACCATCAATGCAGCTCTGCGCAGCATGGGCTATCCGAAAGAAGTGATGACAGCCCATGGCTTCCGAGCGATGGCGCGCACTATCCTAGACGAGGTTCTGGGTGAACGTGTGGACCTGATTGAACACCAGCTGGCGCACGCGGTGAAAGATCCCAACGGACGCGCCTACAACCGTACAGCCCACCTGCCAGCGCGGCGCCAGATGATGCAGCGATGGGCTGACTACTTGGAAAAGCTACGGACAGGCGCCGACGTAATCACCCTACACGGCAATGCCGCTTAAGTGCGATCAAGACATAACACAGGCTTAGATGCCCGGACATACACGCAACCAATTTCTGGAATCAACCGTGGAAAAAGACAAATTCTCATCCCTCTCGGAGCGCTGGGATAGGGCTATAAATGCCGAACTATCACCCGAGCGCATACGTGAGCTTGAGCTGGCACGTGGGCTCCTTGTACAAGACCTTGACACTGCCATCAGATCGCTCGCCTACGCTGACGCATATTGGAACGCCATGTTGAACATGGTGGGCTCGCTGCTAGAAGACCTGTCAGCAGAAAAGGACCATTCTTCTATAGCGCTCGGACTCCTGACTGAATTAAAACCAACCCTCGAGCGGGGAAAGCGTGTCCGTGACGGAGCGCTCAAAGGGAATAAGGCGAAATATGGCACAAAAGAGGATAAACAGAAAACGCGCGAGGAGTACCAAATTGAGGCAAACCGGATTGCGGATCAAAACCCTCGGATGTCATGGAACGCTATCTGTGAACGCGTAGGAGTCAAATTTAATGTCGGTGGAAAGACCATCTATAGAAAAACGACAAACCCTCGAAGAAAATAAAGTTGGACAGTCGCGGGGACTGTCCAACACAAAATGCCTAACCTTGGCATTGTCCCGCTGCTACATGGCGGAAGAATAGAAAGGTTAGGCAAACATGGAAAAGCACGTAGAAATACCATTGAGTAGGACTCTCCCGGCTGACGGTATGAGCCGCTGGAGTCAAATAGCGCCATTTGTGCCATTCTGCCGTGAGAGGTTTCGTCAACTTGTAAAAGCAGGAAGAGCGCCGCAGCCGGTTAAGCTATCCGAACGCTGCACCTGCTATAGCAACCGAGAGCTCCACAAGTTCTTTGCAGACCCATTAAATTACACGGCTCAAGCCAAGTAAGGGGTGCGCAAATGGCTAAACGGCAAAAGAAAAACGCCGGCAACAGGGCCGGCGCACATGTCGATCGTGCTGGCGGGCACGATGCGGTGAACAACAAAACTCAGCAGCAGTCTAGCACCGATGCTGCGGCCTTGCGCAACAAATCCACCTCGACCAATGCCCAGCTGGCAAAGCTCATGGCATTGCTTCGCCAAGGCCCTAAAACCACAATCGAACTGCGCCAGCACGTAATTATGATGCCGGCCGCCCGCGTCTTCGAACTGAAGAACAAACGCGCCCAGCTCATAACCACCGAATTGCTGCCCCTGTACGATGCGCAAGGCATCAAGCATTCCAATTGCGCCCGGTACCACCTTATCGAAACGCCGGCCGGCTCTGCACGTGGCAGCCTGACAGGAGGCCAAGTATGAGCCCCTGCCATGCCAGCGCCAGCAAGCCCAGCCGCATGCTCCGCCTCGCGCGAGAGAAATCGATAGGTAGCCGCGCCAAATACGAGCGTTACAGCGCGCAGAAAGCAATGTGGGAAGCAACGCACCCTGCCGCGACGAATAGCGAGTATGAGGCTGCTATGCGCGCCATTGCCAAGGCATGCGGGGTGTAGCATGGCACGAGCACGCAATATCAAACCCGGCCTCTACAAGAACGAGAATCTAGCCGAGTGCTCGGTTTGGGCCCGGTTCATTTTCCCCGGCTTGTGGATGCTGGCTGACCGAGAAGGCCGCCTTGAGGACCGCCCGAAGCGGATAAAGGGCGAGCTGCTTGCTTACGACAGCGTTGATGTAGATCCCCTTCTGGATGAATTGGCCAGTTTTGGCTTTATCGTTCGCTACGAAGTGGACGGCAATCGCTTTATTCAGATTCTGAAGTTCGCAGAGCATCAGGCGCCACACTCAACTGAAAAGGACAGCGTATTTCCAGATCAGGAAGGCTACGTCACAGTTCATGAGCGCAGCAAAAACGGTGGGATAACAGGGAAATCCAAGTGTGTTCGATATGGCGAGCCTGTGGATAACGTTAATCCACGGAACGAGCAAGTTAATCCACCAAACCATAACGCCCTGATTCCTGATTCACTGATTCCTGATTCACTGATTCCTGATTCACTGATTCCTGATTCACCTATAACTTCTATTACCCCTGACGGGGTAATTGTCGCCAGCGATGCTGACAACGAAAAGATGGCCGGCCCCAAAAAACCTGAATGCCCACACCAGCAGATTATCGCGCTCTATCACGAAATCTTGCCTCAGTGTCCAAGAGTCCGCGACTGGACACCTGCACGTGCGACTCAACTGCGCGCCCGATGGAACGAGAAGCCAGAGCGGCAAACACTCGCCTACTGGCGCAAGTTCTTCGAGTACGTGGCGACCTGTGATTTCCTTGTCGGCCGCGCTGGACAGCGCCCATTCTTTGCAGACTTGGAGTGGATGACGAAGGCTCAGAACTTCGCCAAGATCCGCGAGGAGCGGTACGAAGGAAGGGGTGCAGCATGAGCGTCAATGTAAAAACATGGCAAGAGCGAATGAGCGACTACTACGAACTAGCCGGCGCTAAACAAATTCGCAATACAGGCTATTTCAAGTCTGCAGAAATCTCTGCGCTGCGAACATATGCCGATCTAGCAGCAACGCGCATTGCTGAGCTAGAGGACGAGCTGCGGCAAAACGGCAAAAAAGATAGGGAGAGCGCAGCGTGAACAGCACAACCGTAACCCCTCAAGCCATCGAGGCCGAGCAAGCTGTGATCGGTGGCCTGCTGCGCGACAACGGCGCGGTGGACTGGATGGGCGATCTGCGCCCCGGCCACTTCTACCGGCACGACCACCGCACGATCTTCACCGAGATCCTGAAGCAGATTTCGTCCGGCATGGCATGTGATGTGATTTCCGTAGGCGTGGCACTGGAGAGCAGCGTTCCAGACGCACTACCCTACCTGAACGCCATGGCACAGAGCACTCCCTCTGCCGCCAACATCGGCCGCCATGCCGAGCTAGTCCGCGACCGGGCACTAATGCGGGCACTGCTGGGCGCCACGTCCGAATTGAGCGAACTCGCCTTGAGCCCCAATGGGCAGACTGGCGCCCAAGTTCTCGACGCGGCACAGGCCAAGCTGGCAGCGCTGGCCGAACGCCGCTCAATTCGCGAGCCAGTGCGAGCAAGCGTGGCGATGATCACCCACATCGAGGAAATTGATCGGCGGTACGAAAAGAAGACGTCCGGGATACCTACCGGCTTTAGCCAGATCGATGAATTGCTGTCCGGCGGCCCGAACCGCGGCGCACTCGTCATCCTTGGCGCCCGTCCATCGATGGGGAAAACCGCCCTCTCCCTGAACATTGCCTTGAATGTGGCTCGGGACTACTCCGTGCTATTTCTTTCGCAGGAAATGCAAAACGGCGAGCTCCTAGACCGGGCGATCTCGGCACTTGGGCGGGTCCCGCTGGGCAACGTCATCACCGGTCAACTGTCCGAACCGGAATGGCAGGGCTTTACGGCGGCCAATGCGAGGCTTCAGGAGCTGAATTTGCACTTGGATGATCAACCTGCCCTAACCCTGCTCGATGTGCGCTCCAAGGCCCGTCTAATCAAGCGCAAACACGGTTTAGATGTTGTGGCGCTCGACTATCTGCAGCTAATGGCCGGTGAAGGTCTAAACCGCAACCAGCAGCTGGAGGAAATCAGCCGTGGGCTAAAGGCACTGGCCAAGGAACTGAACATCGTCATTTTTGCCCTGTCGCAGCTGTCGCGAAACGCCGCCAACAAGAGCCGCCCGCAGCTATCCGATCTGCGCGACTGCGGCGCCATCGAGCAGGACGCCGACATCGTCATGTTCGTGCACCGCGACGAGGTGGACAATCCACAGACTCACCTCAAAGGCTTAGCTGACCTGTTTATCGCGAAGAACCGGCAAGGCCGAATCGATGACGTGCTGCTGAGCTACGAGGGCCAATACACCCAGTTCTCTGATGCCAAGGGCGCGCGGCCGGCACCTCAAGTGAAGCGCGAGCGCAGAGGCCTCGCGGCCGAGCTGTAGCCGTCCTTTTCCGGGTGCCCACATGCGCAGCGAGGCAATACATGACCTGCTCGGGAAGCTGGACGAGCTAGAAAGCAGCAGCTTGAACGAAGCACACAAGGAGGAATTTCGGCGCCTGATTTACCAAGTAGGCGCCGCGCATGGAATAGGAAAAATCGAACGGGAGGAACGTATCAGGACGGCGCGCGCCATGCTCGATGCCGGCGTGGACCGCGCCGCGATCCGTGATCGGATGATGGCTAGATTCCAGATCGGCGAGTCTCAAGCCTACCGAGACATATCCTCCGCCTTAGCAATAGTCCCAAAAGTGCCCGTACTTTGGGACTCCAAGACGATTAAATAGAGTCAAAGGAGCAAAGATGAAAAGCTATATCTACTTTGGACTGGAACACCATCAGAAGGCGCCGGAACTGTTCGGCGTGCTGACTACTTCGCCCGAATTGAACTGGGTCGGGCTCGATCACCTCGTAAGCGCTCTAGATGCTGGTGAATCGATCCAGATCCGCCCTGCCTCCAACGCCGAGCGTGTACGGGCAGACGCCACCATAGCGCTATACGAAGTTGGCGCCCTACTGGCCGGCAAGCTGGAAAGCCTGCTTGATGCGCCGGGCACTGAAAGCGAAAGCGCAGAGGGAGCCAAACAATGAGCCGACTGCTGGCCCGCCTCGAAGCCCTCGAACTCGCCATATCAGGGCAATTCCAGCCCTGCGTAGTAATCCGCTGGGTAGAACTAGATGGCCAGTGGCGCCAATGCGCTGATGTTGGCACCACCCAGCTGATGGCCGAGCCAGAAGAAAACCAAGAATCGTTCTCCGCGCGCGTGCTGGCCCAAATACCGCCCCCCCTACGCAAAGACACCTTAATTGTTTCCATTCGTCGCTTTAGCGACAACACCGATTAACCCCGCCAGAAGGTGATTTACATGACATTCGTACAGAAAGCGCCAGTCGCCGGCAATCCAATAGCATCACAGGACCCGAGCTACATTGAACAGATGCTTAAGGCCCAACGCGCGCAGCAACTTGCCAACGCCTTGATGGAACAGTCATCCCAACCCATCCAATACGACCAGCGCGGTCCGATCAGCTGGACGCAAGGTCTGGCCAAAATGCTGGAGGCCTACGGCAGCCGGAAGGCCGGCGAGAATGCGGACAAATTAACGGCGGGCGCAATGACCGCAGGGAACAAAGCGGTAGCCAGTAAGTTCTTCGGGTCAACGCCAGAAGCCGGGGATACGTCACTACCCCCAAGCACCCCAACCGTTCCTGACGCTGGCGCCGGCCGCGCGACTCCGGGCGGGCCGCAAATTTCAAGCGGCACGGACGCGGGCGCTCCAGTACCCAGCGCCCCGCCGAATCAACCATCACCGCAAGCTATCGGCGCAGTTCTTGCTAAATCTGTTGAGCCACAGCCTGTAGGGACGGAAAATAGACTCACGGCCGAAGGTCTGCTGCGCTTTGGCGGTAACAACGCTGGAGCATCGTCCGGCGGCAGCTTGGTCATGCCGGGCCTGACGCCACAGCAATCCTACGACGCCTACGTAACCGACCCTACGGCGTACATGACCGAATTTGTTAAACGCAGCGATAACCGAACTGATCTGGATAAATTGCTACTTCAAAATGGTGTTCAGCCGGGCTCCCAAGAGTGGACTTCGGCGCATCAAGAAGCTATTCGCAAGAATAACTATATTCCGCCCGTGGAAGTTAAGGCAGGTACGTTATCCCTTGATCCTACGACGCGCAAGCCTATCGCCTACAACCCCGGAAGCGAGGACGGCATTAATCTCGACTTTTCCAACCCACTGCGCCCCACGGCAGTGCCGGTTAATGGATACGCCGACCAACTGGGTAACATCGAAACGGCAAAGCGCCGTGCGATCAATTCGCAGACAATCGCCCCTACCGATAATCAGCCACGCACGGATGACGGACGAGTCACCAACGCGACGGTTGACGAGCTCATAAATCCCGGACGCCCCATCGGTGGGACGCGCCAGCCAGCAGTCTGGACCGGCGGCGCCCTATCGGATCAGCAACTGCAGCAGGCGCAACAGGCCGCAAGTGCCGGCAACCGCGACGCACAGGAAATGCTGGCAGCCTACTCGCGCTCACAGCGCGGGCAGCAGCCCCCTTCCCCGCCATCCACTCGCCCAGTTGGCGGATTGGCATTTGGCCAGCAACAGCTCGCCGAGGACAACGCGAAAACGTGGACTTCGCAAAAGCAGCGCGCCGCCCAAGTGCCAGGCACGCTATCGGTATTGAACACTATGGATCAGCTACTGGATGGCTTTACGCCCGGCGCAGGGGCCGACAACCTCGCCAAGTGGAAAAGCTTTGCATCGACCCATAGCATCCCGATTGACGTCAAGGCAACCGATGCTGCGCAGGAGTTCAACAAGTACGCAAATCAGCTCATTGCCCAGCAGCGGAGCGCCATGGGCGGCACGGCCACCGATGCGGCTCAGGCGGTCGCGCAGGCAGGCAGCGCAAACTGGGGGATAGGCAAAGACCCGAATCGGAACATTCTCCAATACCTCAAGGCCAACGAAATGGGGGTTGATAAGTTCACCAACGCCAAGGCTACTTACCTTTCCCAGCCCGGAAACGGCATGCATAACGCATCGGACTTTGACCGGCAGTGGAACAGCGTCTATGACCCGCGCATCATCATGTTCCAGAACATGGCGCCCGCCCAGAAGTCCCAATTCACGGCTGAGCTGGTGAAGAGCAACCAATACGACGAGTTCGAACGGAAATTGATTGCCTACAAAAATCTTCTGAAAAGGTACGGACAATGAGCGATTACCAAGACCCTGATGTACTGGCGCTGCAGCAAATCAAATCCCAGCTGCAGCCCGCGCCACCCGCTAACAAGCGTACGCCAGCCGCTACCCCCGCATCCAGCGGCGATACGGACCTCGACCAATTGCGGGCCATTCGTGCACAGGTCCGCTTGCCTGATGCCCAAAAGGCGCCCGCCCCGGGCCTCATGGCAACAACGGCCAGCCGCGGCTTTCTGGGCAACGCCGCCGACGCCGTTACAGCTGCAGCGCATCACGTGGGCAATGCCGCGCACGGCGCCGCCCAGTTCATCGAAAACGGTATTGGCGCCGGGGTACACTGGGCCGCACCCGGAACGGGCGTTGATCGATATCTGCAAAAAACGATCGCCAGCGATAATGCCTATCTGCGAAACCGTGAGGCCTCGTATCAAGCCAAGACGCCGGACAGCTTGGGGGCATATACGGGTGCCGCTATAGGCGAAGTCGCCCCTTGGATTGCCGGCGGTGCGGCACGCGCTGTAGGTGCCGTGGGCGACGTTGGCGCCGCAGCCGTCAGCAAGCTCGGCAAGCTGTGGGAGCCGCTTGGCGGTGGGCTGTCGCAGGCCGCTGGCCGTGGTGTAACTCAGGGCGCTGTAATCGGCGGGATATCGCCTGTGAGCGATGGCGGAGACTATTGGAAGCAGAAAGGTGCTCAAGCGGGTACCGGGGCCGCAATCGGCGGCGGCGCACCATTAGCTGGGAAGCTGGCTGTGGGCCTTATGAATCAAACCAAAGGCCTCGTGGCGCCGTGGACAAATCCGGAATCGTTGGTAGGCCCGCTGCTCGAAAAGGTGTCAGGCCTGCCCCCTGCACAGCTTGCTGACGCGCTCAACAACTACAAGACCATCGTTCCCGGATCGGTCCCCACGACTGCGCAGATTCTGAAGACGCCATCGGCTGTTCTGACCGAAAAGACGTTCGCCAATACTGGCGCGGGCAAGGTTGCCATGGCAGAACGGCAGGCCGCCAATAATGCCGCGCGCCTGAACTTGCTACAGCAACATGCTGGCGACCCAGCCGACCTGCAGGCCGCTATCGCTCACCGTTCGACGGAAGCAGCGCCTTTCCTCGATACCTTAAAGGCCGCGCCCCCTGTCGATGCAAGCCCGATTCTGAACCACCTCGACAGCATCACGAAGAGCAATCTGGGCACTGATCCGGTGATCCGAGGGGCCGTGGCAGACGCGCGCAACCTACTGAGCAATCACAGCACCGCCGGGCAAAATGGTGAAGCCTTAACCAGCCCTGATATACTCGATGGCATCCGCCAGAACATGCGTGGATACCTCGCCAAATACGCCAGCAATGGCGCCGTAAGTTCGCGACAGGAGGCCGCCCTTGGTCCGCTCAAAAATACGATTGTTGACACGATCGACACCGGAGTACCGGGCTATCGCGATTATCTGGCCTCGTATGCCGAAAATTCCGTTCCTATCAACACTATGGAGCAACTTCAAAAGTTCGCTACCGCTCTTGATAGTCGTGCTTCTGATTCGACTGGCAATTCACTACTTTCACTGACGCACGCGCGACAACTGGCCGCCCAGTTGGACCGCTCCAAGACCGGTATTTCACCAGAGGCATCTGCAGCAGTCGATAGCATCCTTGCTGATCTGCAGCGGGAATCTGTCAGCAACAGCGTGCGCGCCGGCAGCGGCAGCGATACCGCGCTCAATCTGCAGGCGCCAAGCTGGTTATCCGGACAAATTTACGGTAACTCTTTCGGTGGGACGCCCGGTCCGGTGGCGCGCGGCATTGGCGCCGGCATAGGATGGCTTGCGGGCCAGACCGTAGATCAAGGCTTGGCAGGCGCTGGCGCTGGTGCGATGGCAGCTTCGAAGATTTCTCAGTTTGGTTCTTCAAAGGTCAATGAAGCCCTTGCACGGGCTCTCATGGACCCCGAAGAAGCAGCAGCGATTGCTCAGCAGCGAATTGGTGGGCCAGCATCGCCCTATACGGCAAAGCTGGCAGAAGCCCTGCGCAAGGCGCCAATCCTCACGCCGTATGTGGACCAGCTCCAATTACCTGCTGGCCCTTAAACATGCAGCAATCGGGAGAATTGTTAATGCAGGAAGAAAACAATGACTGAAGCACGTAGAGGTGGTTGGAAGAAAGGCCAATCTGGCAATCCCAAAGGACGCCCTACAGGGGCGTCTGAGGTCGCACGTATGCGCGCATCGCTTGCCGACCATCTGCCCGAGATAATCAATCAGCTTGTCAGTAAAGCGAAGGGAGGCGACGTCCAAGCCGCTCGCATCTTGTTAGAGCGCGTTCTGCCGCCAGTGAAGGCTGTCGAAAGCACGGTACAGATCGACCTGCCACAGGGCGCCAGTTTGACGGCATCTGGAGAGGCCATCATGCAGGCGGTTGCAACTGGCGCCCTCGCGCCCAGCCAAGGCGCGGCGCTGCTCTCCGGACTAGGCAGTGTGGCTAAGCTCAAGGAGATCGACGAGCTGGAGGCCCGCATTGCGGCGCTGGAGCAGTCGAAGGATTAGGTTGTGCATCATTCGACTGCAGGGGCTAATTTTGCACGTTTCTTTAGCTCCTTCCAGTCCATATGCCGCACTATTTCGTTACTTGGCCCATCGAAAAATTCAAAGCATATTGCCGGCCCACCCTGATCCGATGAGAGTGATGTGAGTTCGCATGCCACTTCCATCCGCATCGTATTGGTCTCTGAGTCAACTACGTCAATTATGCCCTTCTCGCCTTTACTGATGTTCTCGATTACCCGCTTTGTTCGTGCGGTGAAACAGGGGATGTATGCAGCAAGATCAGGTGTAATAGGCATAGCAGTCCTTTGTGATTTTGGAGAACTTCATTCTAAAACGATTTACCTTCCCTCCCCCAAAAAAGCCGCTCGCGATACCGCATATTAAGCTGCTGGCTGGCGAGTATTTATTGACTCGTAGCGAGACGTAGTCTATTCTCAAAGCGTTCCCGAGAAAAAAGGAATACGGGTTTGGCGACTCGGAAAGCGTATGGCGGACAACCGCCCACCGGCGGTATTTTTTCGTCCGTTGCACTATTACGTCTCTATGAGCGGCAATGGTGGGGATACCTTCGGGTATGCCGGTTTCCGTATGCACCGGTTCGCCAACCCCAACATTTGCCGCTCACCCCGTTTGGCGACAGGATGCGCGGTTCTTCAACTGCATACTGGAGGCCACTATGGTCAAAGCCACTATCTCTCTCACCACGCCAGCTTTGGCATCATTCAGCACCGCATTACCGCCCAAGATTAACGCAGCTGCCCCGAGCGATCAGGTATCTATCAATTCGCGGACCGAGACAGCCAAGCCTCCCGTTTATACTCCTCTCGATTCGACCACTGGAGAGCCTCTGTGGGACGTTATCAACAGAAAGGGCCTACACCTCCTGCTCGGGGTGCCCCATTCATACGCGTGTCAGGTTATAGACGAACATCAAGCGAAAGAGAACGTGGACCCACAATGGCAAGGCGATATAAGCGTGCGCCGAGCAATTCGCGGTGCTGGCGTTCTGCACTGGAATATCACTACTCCACGCATCAATGGCCGGCTTTTAGTCTGGTGCGAGATTCACGGCCTGACACGAAGTGGCCTTACAGTAGCTGAACTATTTGGCACACTTCGTCCCGAATTGGCAGCCAAAATTGAAGACGCTGCATCGCGCTCCTTCGGCCAGCCGACTTCACTCCGCCCCGTCAAAGTTAGTATGGACGTTGGCTCAGTCGATCCTGATATTCTGCTTGAAGTATGCGCCCCCTCCGCATGCTTAGCGGATCTAGCAACGCAACTAGACTCACTTCAACGAATTGCCGAACGAATGATTAACGCTGAACGCGCGTCTGTAATCTGAGGCCCAGCATTCTAGGCTGCGTTGGCAGCCTCATTTGAACTCCCCATCCATCCCGTTAAGGAGAAGTGCATGGCAGCTAATACCTGCGCCACAAGTGAAGAAAGCATCGTCCGAGCGTTGATCGCCGCAATCGAGAAGGTTCAGCGCCTGCCGGTGGAAATCGACCTCTGGGACATAGGGATGATCGCCACGTACCTGAAACGCTCGCACGCTACGGTGCGCGATACCGTGGTCGTGCAGCCGAGTTTCCCTCGGCCGATCCGGCTGCCCGGGCGGATACGGGCGAATGCCTTGTACAAGGCCCGCGAAGTGATCGCGTGGGCTGAGAGCTATCAAACGAAGAGGTAACGCCCTGCCTTATTTCCACTTCGTTTTCGTCAAAGTGTCGAAAAGTGCAGTGAGAATTTGATAGATTTCCACCAATAAATAAAAGTTAAGATTCACCTTTCTACTAAAGAGGTGCGTTTTGACTCAACTTGTAATCACAAATGAAACTCAGGCGTTTGATGCACTTCAACTGGCTATCGAAAAACAATTTGATGGGCAGGTAATAGACTTAAAATTTGATGGCTGGCCGGTTCTTGAAATCAAACTGGAAGGTGAAGGCTATGACAGCACGATCACCTCGGACATGGCAAACGCTATCGTCGAAGTTCAACGTGCTGTAAATCGTACGTATGCAAGGGTAGTTAAACACTCTGCGCATGCCAGATCGCTAACGGATGGGGAGCGACAGGAACTTCAATTTAAGGCTAAAGTTAAGACAGGCAGCTCTATCATTGAAGTGAACTTAGGCGATTTCGCGGAAAAACTTGCTACTAGCATTTCAACATCTATGACTCCTGAAATGATGCTCACCACCGTACTTGGTACAGCCGCGTTGGGGGCTGGACTACTTGCCTACAAATCTTTCCTGAAACACCGATCTGATGATAAGCAGATCGAGCAGACAGAAAGATCAAAGTTAGCTATGAGACAAGAGGAAACAAGAAGGCTTCAAATCATGGCTGATGCCTTGTCACGAGTACCTCAACTTCAGCACGTCCAGGAGGACTTCGATATTGCGCGGAATGCGATTGTTGGTGCAACTGGGGACGCAGATAGTCTAACAGTCAATTCCCTACAGCTAGACGCTGCAACAACCCGCGTTATAGCAACAGCACGTAGAACCGAATCGCAAGAAGTTCAATTGAATGGCAGCTATTCCATAATTGCTACGGACCTCAGCAAACCTGACCTAATTAAATTACGAGTACAGGCCAGTTCCGACGGAAGAGAGTTCCAAGCTAGTTTCCAAGACAACAGTCTCGATCAGAGTCAAATCAAAATTCTGCAAGATGCTGAATGGACTAGAAGTCTTGTTTATTTGAGCATAAATGCTCGCATACTACGCGGTGAAGTCAGCGTAGCAACTGTAGTATCGGTGCAGGCTCAGCCCGTGAGCGCGGCGCGTGGAGAACCTACTTCTTAAGTCCTTGCGATTTTGATGGCCTACCTCGCAGGATGCCATGGAAACTGGCGTCCTCTCACTTTCAAGCGACCACAGATTTTAGGCATGCCGCATACGCATACTCATGCAAGAAAACTTTTTTGCATCCATGCTTGCATCCACTATTTTGAAAGCACCACAAAAATACTAGTATTTATGAGGCCTGCAAGCCACATTTCGATTCCGGCTCGGGCACCACCAACAACCACTAGGGCCGCTTTCACATTTCGCCCTACTGCGCAGGCCTCCCCTTGTTCCGCAATTCTAAGCCTGTTCCGCAAAAGCCAGTGTAGGGATGCGCGCAGCCTATGCCTACTTCATGACTGCGCCTCCTGCAGCAGCCAGTCGCGGAAGGTACGGATGCGCGGCAGGCCGGCACACTCGGCGCGATACACAACGTAGTATGCCAGCGGCGACGCGTAGCGGATCTTGCCGAACAGGCGCACCAGCCTTCCGGCCGCCAGATCGTCGCGTGCCATCACGCTGCGCGCCAGTGCAATGCCGTGCCCTTCCACGGCCGCCTGCAGCACGGCCGCCGAATTATTGATCTTCATGCCGCGCCGGCCATTAACCCCTTCAACGCCGGCCTTCTGCAGCCACGCCACCCAGCTGGGAAAACCGGCGTGGCCATCCATCGACAGATCATGAATCAGCGTCTCCTGCGCCAGATCGGCCGGCTTTTTCAGCCGTCCTGCAGAACGCAGCAATTCGGGTGAGCAGACAGGATACACCTCTTCTTCCATCAGCTTTTCCGCTATCAGTCCGGGCCAGCTTCCCAGCCCGTAGCGCACGCCGATGTCGATGCGCTGGGCGGCAAAATCCACCGCCTTGAGATTGGTATCGAGCCGCACGTCGGTATCCGGACAGGCCGTCTGGAAGCGGTCTATGCGTGGCAACAGCCACTTGGCGGCGAAGGCCGGACTGACAGTGACTGTCAGCACCCCGTTGAGCGACCCTTCCCTGAGCCGTTCCAGCCCCAGCGACAGGCGCTCGAAGCCGGCGCGAATTTCCGGCAAGGCGCGTTCCGCCGCCTCGCTGGGCACCAGCCTCGCCCGTCCGCCTGCAGCGCGATGGAACAGCGGCGCGCCCAGCCACTCTTCCAGCGTCCGCACCAGCTGGCCAACGGCTGCAGGGGTCACATTCAGCTCGGCCGCCGCCGCAGAAAAACTCTGATGGCGCGCACTGGCCTCGAACGCGCGCAAGGCATTGAGGTACACGGGAGTTTTCATGAATATAAAGTTTTTCTATCGATGAAAGACATTTTATCTGGTTTGTTATTTATCCGCAGCCAGCGCAAACTGCGTTCCATTAAAGGGTAGATGCACCACAGCGCGCAAGCTGGCTGCCGGTGCATGAAGTTTTTATTTATATGCCGCAAGGCTGGAACAGGGAGTCATGATGCGCAATCAATTCGAAGGCAAGAAGCTGCTGGTGGTAGGCGGGACCAGCGGCATGGGGTTTGAAACGGCACGCAATGTGCTGCAACAAGGAGGCAATGTGCTCATCGTTGGCCACCGCCCGGAAAAGACGGCCGAGGCGCGTGATACGCTGGCAGAATTCGGCCCCGTGCGAGCCTTGAGCGCCGATCTGACCAGCGAACTGGGACTGGCCCAACTTCTGCAGATCATGGATGACGAGCACACCGACATCGATCTGCTGGTCAACGCTGCTGGCGTATTCTCGCCCAAGCCTTTCCTGCAGCACGCCGAAGCCGATTACGACCGGTATATGAAGCTCAACAAGGCGACCTTCTTCATCACCCAGAAAGTGGCAAACAATCTGGTACTCAGCGCCAAACCGGGCGCCATCGTGAATATCGGTTCAATGTGGGCCAGACAGGCCATCGCCGCCACCCCGTCGTCCGCCTATTCGATGGCCAAGGCCGGCCTGCACTCGCTCACCCAGCATCTGGCCATGGAACTGGCGCCGCAACGGATCCGTGTGAATGCCGTTGCACCGGCCGTGGTGCAGACGCCTATCTATCAGGGCTTCATTCCCAAAGACGAAGTGGATAGCGCACTGCAGGGATTTAACAGCTTCCATCCGCTGGGCCGCATCGGCAAACCGCAGGATGTGGCAGAGGTCATCACCTTCCTGCTGTCGGACAAGGCGGACTGGGTCACGGGCGCCATCTGGGATGTCGATGGCGGCGTCATGGCCGGCCGTAACTGAACGGGCGGCAGGCAGGTGCCGATCAGGCTTCGGGCGGCCCCATACGGTGCTTATGCACGGCCACCGTCTGCGCACGGTAGATGCCGCTATGACCGGAGCACAGATAGGCCATCACGCAGGCCAGCGCCGCGTAGGGGCCTATCTGTGGCCCGAACAGTTCGATGGCCATGATGGTGCAGGCCAGCGGCGTATTCGCGGCGCCGGCAAACACCGCCACAAAGCCCAGTGCCGCCAGCATGCCGAACGGCAGTTGCAGCAGCGGCGCCAGCGCATTGCCCAGAGTGGCGCCGATGAAAAACAGCGGTGTCACTTCGCCGCCTTTGAAGCCGCTGCCCAGCGACGCGACGGTGAATGCCAGCTTGCCTGCACTGTCCCACCACGGCAGCGGATGCTGGAAGGCTTCCAGCATCACGGGTATGCCCAGGCCGATGTAGCGCTGCCCCAGTACGGCGACCGCCAGTGCCAGCAGCACGCCACCAGCCAGCGCGCGCACGGGAGCATAGGGCAGCAGACGTTTCAGCAGCGCCGTCAGCGCATGGGTGCTGCTGGCAAACAGCCAGGCCGTCAGGCCGAACGCCAGCCCTGCCAGCAACACGGCCAGCAAACTCCAGGCACTGATGGCCGGCAGTGCGCCCGCCGCGTAATGGCTATGCTGTATGCCCCAGGCCATGCATACCTGATCGGCCAGTATCGCCGCCAGCATGCAGGGAAAAATCGCGTCATAACGCAGCCGGCCTATAGCCAGCACTTCCAGCGCGAATATGGCGCCGGCCAGCGGCGTACCGAAGACGGAAGCAAAACCGGCGCTGATGCCCGCCATCAGCACGATACGGCGCTCCTCGTGCCTGAGCCGGAACAGATGGGTGAGCTGGTCCGCTAGCGAACCGCCCATCTGCACGGCCGTCCCTTCGCGGCCCACGGATGCGCCAAACAGATGGGAAATAACAGTCGCACCGAGCACCAGCGGCGCCATACGCAAGGGTACTACCTTGCGCGGATCATGGATCTCGTCGATCAGCAGATTATTGCCCGCTTCAACCTGCGTGCCCACTTTCAGATACACCCAGCTCACCAGCCAGCCGGCGATGGGCAACAGCCAGATCAGCCACGGATGGCTGTTGCGGGTGCTAGTGGCCTGCTCCAGCGCCCACAGGAACAGCGCCGATGCCGAGCCGCTGGCAACGGCAACCAGCGCGGCAATAAGCGTCCATTTCGCCAGATAAGGCAGAATGCGGAGGGCGGAGAGGGGCTGGTGCGAGGTCATGGACTTTGCATACTAGCAAAATCCCACCAGCAGGACAATTCCAACAGCCCTGCACGGGCCCGTGCTTCAGGCCAGCCGGGTGAGCGGGTCGGCGAGGATGTTGTCGACCTGACGCCGCGCCTCGTCGCACGCAGCATTGATGGCATCGAGCTCGCGTGGCCGGACGAACTGCAGGGTCACGCCTTCAAACACTTCCGGCCCGTCTGCCTCCACCCGCGCCAGATCGCAACTGGCCGTCCACTGCCCGTCCGTAGTGGGCAGTGCCGTCGGCAGGATATACCAGCCTTTGTAGAGTATTTTGTCCATGTCGCGCTCCATGCCAGTCAGGTCCAGCCTAGCATGAAGCGCTAGCGTGGCGCGCACGGCTGGTGCGCACGACAGCAGCGGCCCAGCTCAGTCTTCGCTATCGAACTTGCCCACGCGGCCGATAGGCTGTTCCATATTGGCGAGGAACCAGGTCAGCGAAGTCAGCACGGCGACATGGCGCTTGAGCTCCAGCGTATTCACCTTGTCCAGCGTATCGGCTGCCGTGTGGTGGTAGTTGAAGTAGAAGGACGAATCCACCAGCGGCTCGAACACCGGCACACCGGCACGTTCCAGCGGGCCCGTATCAGCCGCACCGGCGATATCGCGCCGCTCGAACACGCTGGCGCCGATAGGGCTCAACGCCTCGCGCAGTGGCGCGAAATACTTGACCATGGGCGCTGTAACGCTGCCGATCAGACCGAACGGACGGCCACCGCCGCTATCCGATTCGATCGCGGCGAAATGCTTGTCCAGCAGGTTCTTGTTGGCGTCGAAGTAAGCCTTGCCGCCACGGGTGCCATTTTCTTCATTGGCCCAGGCGATTACGCGTATGGTACGGCGCGGATGCAGATCAAGTTTGCGCAGCGTGTCGATCACGCCCATGGCGCCTGCCACGCCCGTGCCGTCGTCGTGCGCGCCGGTGCCCAGATCCCACGAATCGAGGTGGCCAGAAACGATCACCACTTCGTCCGCCTTGTCGCTGCCGGGCCAGTCGGCGATCACGTTGTAGCTATCGGCGTCCGGCAGGGTTTGCGGGGTCAGGGTCAGATGCATTTTTACGGAGCCGCGCTTGAGCAGGCGGTCCAGCAGCAGCACGTCTTCCGTGGTAATGGCCGCCGCCGGAATGCGCTTGCCTTCAGTCAGACCGGTGGCACCCGTGTGGGGAATACGGTACGTCGCACCGCCCACCGAACGCACCAGCGCTGCGGCAGCGCCCATCTCGGCCGCCATCTTCGGACCGGCATAGCGGAACCCGGCGCCTGGACCATAGGCCGCACCGGCATGGCCACGGTCGGCCAGTTCCTGATCGAACGGCACATCCAGCAGCACGATGGCGCCTTTCACTTGCGCGGCCTTGGCTTTCAGCTCGTCGAAACTGCGTACCACCAGCACAGGCGCCGTCAGGCCCTGTGCCGGCGTGGCACCGGAACCACCGAGCGCCGTCAGCACGATCTTCTGGGTGATGCCGGCCGGGCGGCCCGCATAGTCCACCAGTTCCGCCGTTTCGGCGCCACGCACCCAGTGCGGCACTTTGACCGGCTGCAGCGTCACTTTGGCGCCCAGCTTGCGCATGGCATCGGCCACCTGCTCCACGGCCGCCGCATAACCGGCCGAACCCGACAAACGCGGTCCCACCAGATCGGTCAGATCGGCCAAGCGCTCGTAAGCCCAGTCGCTCTCCATGGCGGTGGAACGGATGCGGCTCAACGTCGCCGCGTCATTCGGAGTGGCAGCGCTTACGGCACCAGCGGCGAACAGGCAGCTGGCAATGGCAGTCAGGGCAAACTTGGTAGCTTTCATGGTTTTCCAGATAGGGGCAGAGAAGGAAGCGTAGTGGAGCCAGAATTTGGCTTAAATGAAAAATGATCTAAACCATAACCGATCATGAGGTTCTTGTCATTAATGTTGATTTGTTATCGCCGCTGCACTACCATGATTCTTCAATCTGTTGAAGAAAGCGCCTATGCTCAAGGGGAAACTGTGCTCGGTACGTCATCTGCTCACGGCCGATCTGAACACCTTCATCGCACTGGTCAACGACCTGCCCTCGCGCGGCGACTATTTTTCCAGCCACTTCAAGTCCCCCGAAACCCTGCGCAAGGAGTTCGCCCAGAGCAGTTTCGTCACCGAGGACAGCGAACTATTCGTGATTGAAGACCAGCACCACCACATCATCGGTGTCATCACCCACTTCAAGAGCCGCACCCCGATCACGCGCGAAATCGGCTACCGCCTGTTCGACGCCACGCTGGCGGGCCAGGGCTATGTCAGCGAAGCCTGCCGCCTGCTGGTGGACTATCTGTTCAAGACGCAGACCTACCATCGGCTGGAACTGCTGATGGCACCCGAGAATCTGGCCTCGGTGCGCATAGCGCAGAAATGCGGCTTCCAGGCCGAAGGCATCATGCGCGAGAGCTTCTTCATCAACGGCCATTACCAGAGCGTGCAGCTATTTGCCCTGCTGCGGCCCGAATGGCAGGCCGCAAGGCGCTAATTGTTACAAGGCTTTACCAGCTCCCCGAGTTTGTAAGCAGGTGTATAAGACGTGGCGCTTTGGCAGCGCTGCTTTATAGTGAACTCACTGGCTCAGCGATCCTCCCGATCCGGCCTACGCAAGGGGAATACCATGTTGAACAAAAAATCGATGATGCTGGCTTTAGTCACCGCAGCGGCGGTCTCGTCGTCGGCCTATGCCGGCGAACGCGAGTTCAACACGCTGGCCGGCGCCGTGGTTGGTGCCGCGATCGGCAACAGCAGCGGCGGCCGCGATGGCGCCATCGTCGGTGGCCTGATCGGCGCTGCCGTGGGCAACAGCATCCGCAGCGACGACCGCTATTACGACCGTGGCCGCGGTGGCCGCTATGTCGAAACGCGCGTCTACACCCGCCCTGCCCCCGTCTACTACGAACCGGCGCCGGTCTACTATGCCCCGCCACCACGCGTGGTGTACGTGGAACCTGCCCGCCCTTACTACCGTGAAGTGCGCGAATACCGCGAATATCGCGACGAGCGCTGGGAACACCATCATCACCATGACCGCGGCCGCTGGTAACAGTAGATCGTAGTCCCCAAAACTAGCCCCGTGCCCGCCACACGGGGCTTTTTTCATTCCCCCCGCTAGCCAGCTTACACACACCAAGCGGGGAAATGGCATGACTATCATAACGCTGGAACTGGGCCACTACCGGCTGCAGGAACAGATAGGCAGGTCGGCATATGGCGTGATCTGGCGCGCCAGCGGGCCAGCCAACACACGCGATGTAGCACTCAAATTCATCAATCACGAGCAGATGGCGCAGGCCGAGCCCGCCCTGCGCGAGCGCTGGATTACCAGCGCCCAGAATGAAATCGGCTTTCTGCAGGCGCTAGAGCCGTGGGATGAGCGCCACATCGTCCGCCTGCTCGATAGTGGCTGGCATCAGGGCTTGCCGGTACTGGCGCTGGAACTGCTGGCCACGGATCTGGGCCGGCATATGCAAGCGCAGAAAACCTGTCAGCAGACCGTGCCGCTGCCCCGCTTGCTGAGCTGGGTCAGCCAGATCAATCAGGCGCTGGCCAAGGTGCACCAGTATGGCTGGCGCTATCTCGACCTGAAACCGGCCAATGTGCTGCTGGACTGGGGCCTGCAGACGGTCAAGCTGGCCGATTTCGGCACCAACCGCCATGGCCTGTACACCGAGCTGCATTCCTATGCCGGCACCGCCAACTGGCAGGCACCCGAGCAGTACTTCCCCCAGCCGGAAGGGAGCTACCAGAGCTCGGCCGCCAGCGACTATTTTTCGCTCGGCGCCATGCTGTATTTTCTGGTCACGGGCGGCACGCCGCTGCAATTCTGTGCAGCTTGCGGCAACGCCTATCGCAGCCACCAGAATGCCGGTGCCGGCCTGCTGCTGCGGGCCAGCGGCGGTATGCAGCCCGCCACCCTGCAGGAAGATGAAGCGGCGCGCTTCTGCGCCGCCCTGCCGGCCGGGGCGCGCGACAGTGCCCTGCTGTTGTTACGTAGCCTGCTGCATCCCGATCCTGCCCAGCGCCCGCGCCATGCTATCCAGATCAGCCGCATGCTGCATGCGATACAGGGCATGCAGCCCGAACGCAACTACCTCGATGTCACCGATCCCGTGCGCGGCATGCGCCGCCCCACTGCGGCCAACGGCTGGCAAACCATGCGGAGCGCATGATGCTGGCCCGCCTTGTCCGGTTTGCGCCACGCTACGGCGCACGCGCCTACCCACCGCAACGCAGCGCGCGCTCCGCCCCGCAGCGGTCTGCACTTCCCATGCGCACAGGGGCGACGATCTTTGCCGCGCTGCTGCTACCGGCGGCGCTGCTGGCGCTGCAGCTACTGGCAATACTGCGTGCCCCCGCCGCATGGCAGCCAGCCAGCATAGCGCTTCGTCTGGCCGCTGGCGACAGCATCGAGCTGGGCGCACGCGAACTGGCGGCCGCGCAGGCCGATCGACGCCATCTGCGTCTGTGGCGCGATGCGCAGCGCGGCTGGCTGGTGCAGAACCTGAGCAGCACCCACCGTCTGCTACTGCAGTCGGATGACACAGAACAGCACAGCGGCAGCAGCGTGCTAGCTGGTGGGCAGCGCTTCCAGCTAGGCACTGCGCTGTTCCGGGTCGATAGCCAGAACGGCGGCGCTCTGGAGTTCAGCGCGGCGGACCACCACTGGCGCTACGACGGTGCCGTGCTGTATCGCGATGGCCAGCGTCAGCCCGCTTGCCCGCAAAGCCACGGGCTGGCACGGCTGGCAGGCCACTGGAATGCCTACGTGCCGCACTGGCTGGCACTAGCCCGCCCGCTGACGCTGGGCGGCAACCTATATTGTGATAATCGCCTGGGCCTCGCTCAGGTCAGCACTGGCTCGGCACTGATCACGCGCGAGCATGGCCGCTACCAGCTTCACGCCGGCAACCCCGACGGCGCCCTCCTGCCCTTGCTGTTACTACCGCACCAGACCGACGGCCAAACGCCGGCGCAATCGCAGATGTACGCACAGGAGCAAGCGCAGGATATCCGCCGTCAGGAACTGCCCGTGCCCGACGCCGGCACGATGATCGTCGGTCGCACCCGCTTTGCCATCGCCATCCAGGACGACACGCTGACCTTGCGGCCTACCCAGCACGTGCAGCAGTATGCGACTCCTGGAATCGCCTTGCCGCAGGTCGTACAGTGGCAATGGCAGCAGCGCGAGCTAGGGCTGAGCAAGGCCACCGCGTCGGTGCGCACACTGGCCGTCGCACTCGGCATCTGTCTTGCCGGCGTAGTCTGTCTGTACGCGCTGCATGCCTACTGCACACCGCCATATGTACCGGGCCGTGCACCAACGGGCGCAATAAAAGCGCCACAAAAAAACAGTCCGCTGAAAAACGCGCTGACCAATGCTCTGACGCCGCTGCTGACAGTGGTTACCACCCTACTGCTAATGGCTTGCGCACTGGCGGCCATGCTAATGCAGCGCAGCGTGCAGGCACCGCCGGCAGCGCTGTCGCTGCTGCTGGCCAGCTGCGCGCTGCTGCTATGGCTCAGCCATCCGGCACGCCGCACCCTGCTCGGCATCTGCGCCTGCAGTCTGCTGGCACTGGGCTTGCTGTCCCAGCTCGAACTGGGGCTGGGCGCCAGCGAATCCGCTTGGCTACGCTATTACCAGAAAAGCAGTGCCCTGGTGGCGCTGGGCGCCGGTGCTACCGCCCTGTGCCAGTTATGGCTACAGCGCAGGCAGGCGCAGGGCCGCTATCTACCGCAGCGCCAGCTCGAATGGCTGCTGGCCGGCTTCGCTGCCGTGGCACTGGCGGGGCTGCTGCTGCAGGTAGTCTTCGGCGATGAAACCGGCGTATTCGATCTGCAACCAGTCGAACTGGCCAAGCTGGCTCTGACCGCGCTAACGGCGCATTGCCTTGCGCTGCGTTTCAGCTGGCACGAATCGGGCACCAGCCTGTCCGCGCGTAGCGGGCGCTGGCTGCACCTGATCGCGCCGGCCCTGCTGTTCCTGATGCTGCTAGGACTGGCACTGGTGCAGGTCGATGACTTTTCACCGCTGATACTGCTGCTGGTCTGGTGCAGTGCCATGGCTCTGGCCTATGCGCTGGCTGCACGGCGGCGCGGCCTGCTCGCCGGCGTCATTGCGCTAGGTCTGATGGCCGTGGCAGCCATCACCGCACTACGCCTGCTCGGCAGCGACGAACTGATACGCTGGGGCTTCTATGCCGACCGCTTCCTCGTCTGGCTGCACCCTGCCCTGCATCCCCATACCGGCCAACAGTTGCTGGCCGGCGCTCAGGCCATAGCCGACGGCGGCTGGTGGGGCAGCGATCAGCGTCTGGGTTTGCTGACGCTGGGCCAGCACGCCAGCGAGGTGCTGCGCGTGCCGGCCATACAGGATGATTTTGCCGCCTCCTTCTTCCTCAACCGGCACGGCCTGCTGGCAGGGCTGCTGCTGTGGTGCCTGCAGGCCGGCCTGCTCTACGCGCTGGTGCGCACGGCATGGCAGAACTACCAGATGGCCCAGAGCGCACGCCACTTCCGCCAGGCGTGGCTGGGGCGCTTCCGCTATTTCGCCCTGTGCGGTGCAGCCGCACTGGTACTGGGCCACTTCCTGCTTTCATGGGGCACCAATCTGGCCATCTTCCCCATCATGGGCCAGCCCATGAGTTTTCTCTCCGCCGGTGGCAGCCACCTGCTGTTTTTCCTCTGCCCCCTGCTAGCCTTCAGTGCCTTCAGTGCGCCATCCATGCAAGGAGTATGAATCATGCCAGTCTATGTACAACACGAGATATTGCGCCGCATCCCCGACGTCTTTAACGCCGAGGCTTTATGGCAGGCGCCCGGTTTATCGCTGTTTTCGCGCCGCCCACTGCTGCGCGATCTGCTCGAACGCAGCCCGCGCGAGCATCGCGGCCGCGCCGCTACGCGCTGCTTCAGCCACATCACGCTGGCGCTGCCGCAGGAAGAAGTCGATGACGATTACCACCTGAGCCGCGGTGCCCGCGCACGCGATCTGGCACAATCGCTGACCAGCTTGCACCAGAAAGATTTTGCCGATTTGCTGGGCGGCGAGCAGGTACGCTACGACGTGATCGGCACGGATACGCTGGGCGCGGGCGAAGTGGAAGTGCGCTTCGGCCATGCCGTGTATCTGCCTGCGCCGGACGAGAAGGTGCTGTACAACGTCAGCCTGTCGCGCGATAGCGCCGTGTGGCACCCGGTCTGCCCCATCTACCCAGCCCAGCGGCTGGTGCTACTGGGAGCAGTGGGCAGCGATGCCAGCCATCCTACAGCCCACTGGCCGTTCGGCCCCGACGCCACACTGCTGATCCTCAACGATGGCGCCGATACGCCGCCCGTGGTGCAGATGCGCCCCAAGGAAGGCTATAGCTGTAGCTACGACGCGCGCAGCGGCTATTACGTCATCCGCACGCTGCCCGAAGTAGCAGGCGGCACGCGTTTGCTGCTCAAGATCAGCCGCAGCGCCAGTGCGCCCGCGCGTAGCCACGCGGTTGGCGCAGCCTTGCCTTCAGCCTCGGCGCCAGCATCGGCCAGCGCAGCACAGCCCCGGCCCGCCGTCTGGCAGGACAGGCAGAACGGCCTGTCCATGCGCGATGGCGCTGCCGGCAGCGCCAAGGCCCAGCACCGCCATGTCAACGCGGATGTAACCGCCATCCCCGTCCAGCACAAGCCGGAACTGGCCAGCAGCGAAGGCGATGCCACCTACGCCCCCACCAGCGCACAGCGCGTCAGTCTGGTGGCGCTGGCCCTGCCCCGCCTGAGCCGCTACCGCGAGACCGGCACACAGGCACTGGCACTGCCATTCAACCGCCAGATGGCACTGGCGCCCAGCGCCGATGCCGTGATCAGTTTCATTGTCAACAGCAACGACGAACTGTATGCCGCCAGCGCCGAAGGCAGAGAGCGCATCAGCGCACCGGCGACCTTCACGCCCGTCGATGGCACCAGCATAGCGCTGCTGCCTGCTCCGGCGGCCATGGCCGAACGCTATTGCGCCTTACTGGGATTGGCGCGCCCGCTGAGTGCCGCAGCGCCGGCCGGCGCCCGCTTCAATTTCGGCCGCAATTCGGCCGTACTGGCCGGGCTGCGCATACTGGGCGAAGCCCGTTTCCTCCAGCGTGCAGGCGGCGCATGCGCCGGGGTGGAGCGTATCGGTCTGTCGCGCGACGCCTTCAGCTTCGAGGCCACGCCACGCGGCTTTCTGATCGGACGCCTGAGCGCCACGCAGGCGCTCTACCACCTCGACGACAAGCTGGCATGGGTCGCCAACATCGAAAGCGCCAGCACGGACGCGCCCTACCTGCTGCCGCGCGGCCACCATCTGGTAGCCGGTCCCTACGTGCTGCGCTTTGATGCCTGACGCGCGGAGCCGCCATGAACTTACCTCTGCCGCTAGCCGCAGCCATCTATCCTGCAGCGCTGCTCGTCACGCTGGTGCTGGCCGCTTACTGCACGCCGCGCCGCTGGTGGCGCCAGCTGAACCTGCGCGCCATCGCCGTTACGCTGGGCGGCACGCTGCTGTTTGCCCAGCTATTCAGCCACTGGCTGCTGCCTGCCCATGCTGCCAGCGGCGTAGCGGACAGCAGCGGCCATAGTGCTACCGCATCCGCCCGCGACGACAGTGCCGCCGCTCTCCAATCCGGCGCGGCTGCGGGCAGCGCGGCTAGGGCGCAGCCATTCATCGTGCATCACGACCTGAACCTGCGCTACGCGGCCGGGGTACAAGCCACCCGCATGCGCACCATTCCGGCCGGGGCACTGGTCACACCGACCGGCCAGCGTCAAGGTGACTGGTGGCAGATCAGCGCCTGTAACCGCGGCCAGTGCAGCACGGGCTGGGTCAGCAGCCTGTGGCTGCGCCGCAGCGAAGAAGCGGCAGGCCAGACGCATGAACACTAAATCGCCAGCCCGTTGTGCCGCGCCGGCGCGGTTTTCGGCTAAGCTGTGGCCTTTCCCACCGCGCCGTACATCTGCCCTAGCCATGACCAGCCTGACCGACCAACTGGATTTCGGCGCCAGCCTGAGCGTGGCGGCCCGCTGCGAAGCCAGCATCAGCAAGCTGCAGGTGCCGGAAAATCAGGACAATCTGCTGCTGATCGATGCGCGCGGACAGGCCGTCCTCATGCTCGAGCAGCAGCCGCTCAGCCTGACCGTGGCGGACTGGCCAGCCGGCCATGTGCGCCTCGCCGTGCTCGATGGCATGGGCGGCCATGGTCATGGCCGCGAAGCTGCCGAAGCCGTAGCGCAGGCACTGCTGCAGGTGCCGGCCTGCCACACGCTGCAGC
The DNA here is from genome assembly GCF_009720775.1 of Pseudoduganella danionis. Taxonomy (GTDB): domain Bacteria; phylum Pseudomonadota; class Gammaproteobacteria; order Burkholderiales; family Burkholderiaceae_D; genus Rugamonas; species Rugamonas danionis. The sequence continues at coordinate 1,693,020 of NZ_WNKW01000001.1, read as the reverse complement.
AACTTGGCGAACAGCTCGATGCCCTGCACCACCGCCTGCAGCAGCAGTTCCGCCAGTTGCACGATGCCGACAGCTTCCGCCGCCCCGGCACCACGCTCACCTTGCTGGAAATCCCGGCCGACAGCGCCCCCTTGCTGTACCACGTGGGCGACTCGCGTCTGTACGAAATCAGCGCTGAAACCGTGCGCCCGCTCACGGTCGACCATGTGCCGGCCACGGCCTACGCCATGCACGGCCTGCTCGACGAACAGCAATGGTGGCAGCAGGTGCACGGCGAACACCGGCCCCAGATCGCGCAGGCCTACATCCTCGGCAATGCATTCGACAACCCGCAGGTGCTGGCCGACGGCCTGCATGCGCTAGATCAGGCCAGTCTGCCCGCCTTCCTGCAGCATCTGCCGGACCGGCGCGCGCTCACCCTGCGCAGCGACGCGCTCTACCTGCTGGCCACGGACGGCTTCTGGTCCTGCGCCCGCCCCGACCTGTGGGTGGCACGCTGGCCGGCACTGCTGGGCGGGCCCGGGCAGCCCGTTGCAGCGGCGCTCGAGGCGCTCTACCACGACTACCGCCAGCACCCGCCACCGGCCCTGCACATCGATAATCTGAGTGCCATCCTGTTGCGTCCGCTCGTTGCGCACCATGGCAATATTGACGAAACAGCACTACCACAGGCAGCAAAGCCCCACGATTAATGCGGACGTGGCAAAACTGCCATGAGCCGCGCGAAAATTCGCCACGACGATCAGTGATCGGATTGCCAAACAGGGCAAAAAGCGCCTACACTGAGGGGTATCCCAGTGCCGGTTCATCATGAAAAAATGCAGTAATGCCCAGCATCCGCATTGCACCTACTGGGTCATGCCTGGAGCGACTACGTGCGAGGGTGGCCACACCCAGCCCGCACCGTCCAGCTTTGACCTGCTGAGTGCCATGCGCACCGCCCGTGCCAGCTCCGCCGGCACGGCGCTTGATGCTGCGCCGGCAGAACCCGCCCCCAATTACGCCCGCCCGGTCCAGCGCGCCCAGTCGGACCGCCCCCAGTTGCACATCAGCGGATTCGATCCGCGCGCCGCCGGTGGTCGTCAGGCCCTGAAAATGACCTTGCGCGGCATGCCCGAAGGCTGCGCTCCCGAGCTGGTGCTGCAACTGCAATCGGACCTGATACCCAACGGCGCATCGCAGCAGTCCTTCGTGCGCGCCAGCGGCGGCGAATGGCGCCCCGTATTCGCCGAGTTTTCCTCGCGCGGCAAGGAACACGGGCAGTACCAGATCAGCATAGAGCTGACCAGCCGCCACACCGGCCTAGCCACGCGCAAATGGGTCTGCACCTTCGTGATCCTGGTGCCACGGCCCGATGCCACGCTGACGGAAATCCACCGCATCTTCCTCAGCACCCACAAGAACGTGCGCGTGATGGCCGACGATGCCGCCATTGCCCGCGTCAGCGCGCCCGATGGCCACAGCGTCGATATCGACGTCACCGCACGCAATGCCGGCATCGCCCAGCTCGATCTGGGCGCCAGCGCCGGCAAGGTCGATCTGAGTTTCCCCACCATCGCGTGGGATGAAGACCTGATAGAAATCGATATGCCGCAAGGTCCGGCCGTGCACCCTCACCCCAGCCGCGCGGCCAGTCTGGTGAATGCCGCGCCAGAAGCGGGCACCCAGCGTCAGGTGCGCCTGTTTGCGCTGGACGAATGTGTGCTGGGGCGTTTCGAGCTGGTCGATCCGGAAGCCAATCTGCTGCTGACCCATTACACGCCCGATGGCCAGGACAGCAATGGCCTGACGCGCCGCCTGTCCGGCCGCCACGCGGTGATCCGCCGCGCCGGTGCCGGTTTCGAAATTGAAGACGTGTCACGCTACGGCATCCTGCTCGATGGCGTCTGGCCCGGCAAACACAAGCCCACCACGCTCAGGCTGGGCATGCGCATCGAACTCACGGCCAGCATCAAGGGCATCGTGGTGCTGACGGTTTCCGCCATCATGCCGCATGGCGTGATTCTGCACCGGCTGGATCACGGCGCCAGCGCCGAATGCTACTACCTGCTGATGCCGGAGACCCATCCCGGCTATCCGCTCAAAGCCTATCCGGCCACGCCGCAGGCTGCCGCACTGCCCATACTGCTGCACCGCGATGGCGGCTTCTGGCATCTGGATCAGGTGACCGGCAAGGAAACCGCGCTGGCACCCACCACGCCGCTCGATAAGCTGAGCCGCATCGCCCGCCCCAGCCGCTTCGCCAGCGATCCGTATCCGGAACACTGGATCATCCGCACCCATGCCACCGATCTGTATGAAACGGTGGCAGCCGGCGCACTCTCCACGGCCTGACGCAGCGCTGACGCTTAGCGCGGCAGCCGCGCCGGTAGCGGTATGAATTCCGTTTCGCCCGGTACGGCATCGAAGCGCTGGGCTTCCCAGTCTGCACTGGCCTGCACGATGCGCTCCTTGCGCGACGAAACAAAATTCCACGACATATAGCGATGGCCATCCAGTGCTGCGCCACCGATCAGCACAAAGCGCGCCTCGCTATGCACGCTGACCTTCAGCGCTGCCGCCGTATCGAGCAAGGCCATGGCATGCAGCGCTAGCGCCTGCCCGTCCACGCTGATCTCGCCGCTGATGGGATAGATAGCCGCTTCCGCCGGTAACTGTTCCAGCGCCAGTTCTGCGCCTTCCTGCAGCATCACATCCAGATACAGCGTGGGGCTATAGGTCTGCACGGGTGAAGTCAGGCCGAAGGCGGAACCCACCAGCACGCGCACGCAGACGCCAGCGGCCGTGTATTCGGGAATCGCGTCCGCAGGCGTGTGGCAGAAGCCGGGCGCGCTTTCTTCATGCGCCACCGGCAGCGCCGCCCACAACTGCAAGCCGTGCGTGCGGTGCGGCACGCCCACCAGATCGGCCGGTGTACGTTCCGAGTGGACGATGCCGCGTCCCGCCGTCATCCAGTTGATGGCGCCCGGTTCGATGCGCTGCACGCTGCCCACGCTGTCGCGGTGATCCATCGCGCCCTCGAACAGATAGGTTACCGTCGCCAGTCCGATATGCGGGTGCGGCCGCACGTCGTGGTTGGCATCGGCCGGCACATCGACGGGACCGAAATGGTCGAAGAAAATGAAGGGGCCGACCGCCTGCTTGACGGCAGCAGGCAGATAGCGGCGCACCACGAAGCCGCCGCCGAGGTCTTTCTCGTGGCCTTTGATCAGGGTCGTGACGGTCATGGCCTTAACCCAGCAGGGTGCTGATTTCCGTGGTCACGGAAGCCATCAGCTTATGGACCGGACATTTCTGCGCCGCGGCCAGCAGTTCGGCGCGCTGGTCGTCCGTCAGATCGCCGCCCAGATACAGCGTAACGGCCAGACGGTAGACGCCCTGGCGCTCTTCGCTGGCGTCACGCGCGATGCTGACTTCGACGTTTTCCAGCGGGATGTTCTTGCGCTTGGCGTACCACACCACGGTCAGCGCCTTGCAGGAGCTCAGGGCCGCATCATACAGATCGTGCGGCGAAGGGCCGGCATCGCTGCCGCCTTCGGCTTCCGAACCGTCGGTCGAGAAAATGTGATCGCGCACATGAACGATGTGGCGCATAGGCAGCGACTGGTCGCGCAATACTCGGATAGTCATACGGCGGTCCTTTATGGAGGAGACAAAGAACCGCTAATTTACACCGTTTGGCGTGAGCTCGCAGAGCGCGGCTCACGCAGCCGCATTACACGACTTTTTTGACGAATTCGGTTTTCAGACCCATCTGGCCGAAACCATCGATTTTGCAGTCGATATCGTGGTCGCTATCGACCAGACGGATGTTCTTGACCTTGGTGCCGACTTTGACGGTGCCGCCACCGCCTTTGAGTTTCAGGTCCTTGATCACGGTCACGGTGTCGCCATCCTGCAGGATGTTACCGACTGCATCGCGGTACACACGCGCGGTTTCTTCAGCGGCTTCGGTCGCCGTGGCGCTCCATTCGTGGGCGCACTCCGGGCACACCAGCATGGCGCCATCTTCGTAGGTGTATTCGGAATGGCATTTAGGGCATGGTGGCAGTGCGCTCATGGTAGTAGTCCAGAAGTTTAAAGAGGCCGACAGTATACACCCCGCCGCCCGCTAGACCAATTTTCGCGCCACCCGGAAGCCCACGATATCGTTGGCCAGCACGGCAGAAAAGCCGTTACGCACGGCCGAACGCAGATAGCGCGGGTTGTACAGCCACGAGCCGCCGCGCAGCACGCGGCGCGCCTTGTCGCCGCCCTGCTCCCACGCGCTGCCATCGGCCGGTGCGCCTTCGTAGTTCTCGTGCACCACGTCCTGGGTCCATTCCCACACATTGCCATGCATGTCGAACAGGCCCCAGGGGTTGGGCTGGAAGGTGCCCAGCTTGTTGGTGCCCTGCAGGAAAGCGCCGCGCGGCCCGTTGTTATAGGTGTAATTGCCGTCGTAATTGGCCTGCTCGGTGCTGATGGTGTCGCCCATCGAAAAAGCCGTGCGGGTGCCGGCGCGGCAGGCATATTCCCATTCCGCCTCGCTGGGCAGACGGTAGGTCTGGCCCGTCTGCTCGGACAGCCATGCCACATATTTCTGCGCATCGACCCAGCTCACGCATACCACGGGATGTTCGTCGTTCTGGGCAAAGCCGGGCGCGCGCCAGTCCGTATCGGACAGCGATTCCCAGCCCGTGGCCCGTGCAAACTGGCGCCACTGGCCTACCGTGACAGGGAAACGTCCCAGCGCAAACGAATACTCTATGCCTACCCAGTGCTGCGGCAACTCGCGATCGAGCCAGGCTTTCTGTGCGCCGGACTTGATGGCTGCTGCCCGTTCCACTTCATTGGAGCCCATCTGGAAGCGCCCCGTCGGGATCAGCACCAGATCCGGCCCCACGCCCGTGCCATCGAGGAAGCGGTCGCGCAGCACGCCGCTGGCATCGGCCACGGGGCTGCCGGCCGTGGGGCGCAAGGCAGCCAGTTCGGCTGCATGGCGTTCGGCCTGCTGCTTGCGGTGGCGTTCCTGCTCGGCGCGATAGGCCGCTTCCGCTTTCAGCTGGGCGGCTTTACGCTGCTGTTCGGCGCGTTCCGCGCGGGCTTGCTGCGCATCGGCTTCGCGCCGCGCCAGCAATTGCTCGCGCAAAGCCTGTTTGCGTGCCTGTGCCGCCGCTTCCGCTTCGGCACGCTGACGCGCTTCCATCACTTTGCGCTGCTGTTCCAGCCGGGCTTTTTCGGCAGCCGCTGCGCGTGCTTCAGCTTCGCGCTGCTGCGCCAGCTGGGCCGCCTGCGCGCGGCGCTGCTCGGCTTCGGCGCGCTGCTGTTCCTGTTTGGCCGCCTGCGCCGCCTGTGCCGCTGCCAGTTCGGCCTGACGCTGCTGTTCGCGTTGTTCTGCCTCGCGCGCCTGTGCGGCCAGTTCTTCCTCGCTGGGACCAGCGGCCGCACGCAGCGCCTGCAGCAGCGCCGCAACCGATGCTGGCCGCTGCTCGGCCAGATAGGCAAAGCCCTGCTGCAGCACCTGCCACTGGGCCGGCTGCAGCGCCTGCGGCGGCGAAGGATGGAAGTCCGCCGTGCGCATGGCATCGAAAGGCATGCGCCCTTCCAGCAGCTGGTAGATCATCACCGCCACGGCATATACGTCCAGCGTGCGGGAAGGCTGACGCTGATGGGTGCCGGCTTCCGGCGCGCGGTAGCCGGCCGTACCCGCATTCGGCGTCTGTAGACCGAGGCTGCTGCCGGCATTGCGCACGCGCGAAGCGATGCCGAAATCGAGCAGCTTCACGTCGCCATGGCTGGTCAGGTAGACATTGCCCGGCTTGATATCGCGGTGTACCAGCTTGTGCTTATCCCACGCATAGTCCAGCGCCTCGGCCACCGGTAGCAGCAGGCGGTAGATGGCATCCAGCGCCAGCTTGCCCTGTGCGGCCAGATAGGCATCCAGATCCTGCCCCTCCAGATACTCCATGATGATGAAATAGCTGGAGGTGGCCGGGTCCTGCGCCCATTCGTACACCCGCACGATGTTTTCATGCGCCAGCCGGCGCGCCTGGGTGGCTTCCTCGATGAGCAGCTTGGCATGGGTAGCGCTCTGGGTCAGCTGGGGTGGCAAGATTTTCAGCGCCACCATTTCGCTATGACCGAGTTCGGCGTGCGTGGCCAGATCCGTGGCCTGCCACACCTGCCCCATGCCGCCCATGGCGATCAGGCGTTCCAGCCGGTAGCGGCGGTTCTGCGGACCGATTTCCTGCCCCGTCATGAAGCCCAGTTCCGTGCCCTGCTTTACTGGCAGCGGCTGCGACTGTGCCGCCGCTGCGCCGGGCGGCGCATATTCGGCGTCGAGGATGGCGTTCTTGCGACGGTCGAACTCCTGCAGGCTGAGTAGCCCGTCGTCATGTAAGGCCCGCAGTTCGCGGATCCGGTCTCTTGCTGTCTGCATCATGTTTCGAAATATCGGCTTTTTAGTCAGCCGCCAAGCTTGCTGGTTTCCTGCAAAGCCACGCCACAGGTGGCACAAAATTTATCGTCCTCATGGCCGGCGCGCAGCACATGGCCGTTGCTGCAGCGGGCCGGCGCTGCGGCAGCGGCCACCGGTGCCGGCGGCTGGCCCGCGCCTACCACCTGCGCATGGGCGTGGATCTGCGCGGCGTCCATGCCAGCCTGTATTTGCAGGCCCATCACCTGCGCCAGCGCCTGCACATTGGGTCCGGCAGCCGTGGCCAGTTTGGCCGTGTCGCTAATCCGGTGCATGGCATCCATGCGCGCCAGCTCGTGGCTCTGCTGCGCCAGCAGCACTTCGTAATCGCCCTTCCAGCGCGCATAGCGCTCTTCCCTGGCCTGATCCAGCTTGCGCAATTCCTGCTGCCACTGCAGCTCCTGCTCGCGCTGGCGCAGCAACTGGCGCTGTTCCTCGATGGCCAGCTGGTCCTGCATGGCCTGTCTGGCACTGGCCTGCTGCTGACGCGTATGCAGCTGGTCTGCTTCCAGCGTCCGCAGCAGCTTCTCGTGCTGGGCCAGCGCATCGGCCGCCGCGCCTTCGCGCTGCAAAGCTTCGAGCCGCTGCCTTACCTGTGCCACTTCCACCGCATTGCCCGCATCCTTGACGGCATCGGTACGCATTAGCTCGCGCTGGCGCGCCAGTGCCTGCTGGTCTTCCCATTCCTGCACCCGCTCGGCCTGGCGCCGCTGGGCCAGAGTGGCCAGCGTCAGGCTTTGCAGCTGCTGCTGATGGGCTTCCGCCTCAATCGCCAGCTCGCGCTGCTTTTCGGCTTTTTCCTGTTCGCGCAGGGCCAGCAGCTCCTGACGGCGCTGCGCTTCGTCTTCGATGCGCAGCGCATTCCCGATCTGGTTTTCGATGGCCTGCTGGCGCAGCTGGTGCGACAGGCGCTGCTGCGCCAGTTGCCGCTGCTCGGCTGCCGTCTGCTGCAGCACTTCCAGCTCCGTCTGCATACGGATGCGGGCCAGCTGGCGCACATGTTCCCAGTCTGCCGCTTCGCCATCGCGCTGTGCCTTGTTTTTGGCCAGTTCATGCTCCAGATCGGCCAGCACCGTGCCCGCGCCCTTGTCCAGCGCGACCTTGCGCGTCTTGGCGTCCATGATGCGGCTGTACAGATCCACTTCGCGTGCGCGCAGCGCCTGCAGGCGTTCCGATTCCTTCAAGGTCAGCTCGGCCCGGTCGACGGCAGCATCCTGTTTCAGCTCGGCGCGGCGCAATTCCGTATGCTGCTTGCGCTCCTCGCGGGCGATGGCCTGCCATTCTTCGGCATCGTACAGCTGGTCGAGCTGGCGCGTGTGTTCAAGCTGGCCCTGACGTTCATCGGCCACCAGCCACAGGCTGCCCACCCGTTCGCGGTTATGGTCGTATTTATCGTGCCGCAGCGCTACCGTCTCCACCCGTTCCACTGCCAGCCCGTAGCTGGCCAGCCGCAGCTTCAGGCCCGACTGCAGGCGCTCATCGAGCTGCTGGCGCAGATGGCCGTTGTCGGCCATATCGCGGATGGAACGGCTGGCGATGAATTCCGTCGCCAGCTGGCGCACGGACGGCTCCAGCAAATCCTGCAAATGGCGCGTGGTGACGGTACCGGGCGCCGTCATGAAGTGGCGCGCAAACGCGGGCACCTGCTCGATCGCCAGATTGATAGTAAAACTGGCCGCCACCTTGAGCTGCTCGGCCGTACGCAACTGCTCGAACTCGAAACTGACGGGCAGCGCCACGCTGCGCGTGATCAGGATTTCGGCATGCTGGTTGCGCAGCAGGTGGTTGAGGCGCGTGAAAAAGCCTTCAATCTCGTACTCGCCCTGCGGCACTTCGGTGGCCTTGTCGGCCTGCAGGATATAGGCGCGCGCCATGGCAGGCACGCGCAGTGTCTTGGTGAAGATGCCGGACAGGCTGGCGACGCCGAAATACACGGCCAGCTCGTCATCCGCCGGTATCCAGCGGTTATCGCGCAGCACAGGCTCATTGCGCGGCGCACCCAGCGTCAGGCCGCAGTGCTGGCAGTAGCCCGACTGGCCGTCGTTCTTCTGTTCGCAGCGCGGACACTTGACGCCACCAAAACCTAACTTGCGGAACATGTCAGACTCCCTCAACCATTCATCTCGCGGATTGCTCTGCCATCAGCCGATTCTAGCAGGGCAGCTCCATTCTTGCGCGCGTTTGCGCACGTTTTAAATCATGCCGATACGGCCGATACATGCCAGGCTGGCGCCACGCTGGCGCAGCTGGGCCTGATAGCCGGCCGGCAGCGTTGCTGCCCAGTCCGCCGGTAGCAGCACACGGTCGCCCGCGCCGGCTTGCCGGATTATCAATTCCAGCTTGGCCTGCTGGCCTTCCACCGCTTCCACCAGCCCCGCATGCCAGGCACTGGACTGGCCGCTGGCGATCAGACGGCCACGCGGCAGGAATTCGCGCCCGCGCGCCATACGGTCGGCCATCACCAGCGCCAGCTCATACGATGCGCCCTGAAACTCGGGCTGACCGAAGCGCACCAGCGTACGCCAGCGCCCCAGCCCGTGGCCATCGAAATGGCGTGCCGCCGCCAGCGTCTGGCGCAAGCCCAGCAGGCGCGCCGGTTCCAGCTGGGGCGCGGCGATGCTGTCCTCTTCGCTGGCGCCGCCATCGGCCGCATCGAGCGGATACACGCTCACTTCCACCCATGCCAGACTGTCATGCAGGCCGCCACTGTAGAGCGGGAACCAGCTGCGTACGCTGGCCACACAATCCGCCTGATCGGCATGTCCGTGCAAAGCGCCCAGATGGCTGATGGCGAAGCAGCGCCCGTCCGGCGCGCGCGGCAGCGTGGTGGCCGCTTCGGAATACACTAGCATGCCGTCGTCGGGCAACCGGGCCAGCGCAATAGCGTAGCGGTCGTTCTCGCCGGCAGCCCCAGCACCGGCCGCAACCGCACCTGCGCTGCTGCGCTGTACCGGCACAGGCAGGGGCAATTCCGCCAGCCGCAGCCGCCCCAGATGCCAGCCATCGGAAGCGCCGAAAGCAAATACGCCGGCCGGATTGGCCGGCTGATAGACGCCACGCACCATGCGGTCGGCCAGCACGGCGGCCAGTTCCCAGTCGCGCTCGAGCGCGCCGGGCGTATGGTCCATGCTCAGCACGACCTGATCGCGCGTATCGAGTACGGGCTCGGTCAGGCGCGCCATGCGCACCACCTGCTGCATGTGCTGGGCCAGCGCCGGCGCTGCTGCCACGCTGCATTTGACATCGGCACGGTTGGCGCGCGGACGGCGGCTGGCCGTGATGGTCAGTATCCGTCCGTCGGCCAGCACAGTGCGGCACAGCGCCGTAGCGGGCAGCGCGGAATGCAGCATGCTGCTCATGCGGCTTCCTCCACCGGCGGGTAGGGCTGGCGCCGTCCGGCCAGACCGGTTTCCAGATTGGCGCAGATACGCGCAGTTTCATCCAGCAGGGCTAGCCATTCGCTGCTGCGCGCCAGCTGCATACGGGCCAGCACCGCCCAGGCCTGATCCAGCGCCTGCACGGCCAGCAGAGTGTGGGCGATACGGCGCTGCTGCTGCAGCACAGGCAGCGGCTGGTCGGGCGTGGCCCAGCCCAGCGAAGGCATGCTCGATGCATTCAGGGTGGCCATGCCTAGCCTTAGCAGGACAGCCTGATGCGCCTCGAAGCTGCTGACACCGGCCGGCAGTTCCAGCAGGCGCAAGGCGCTGCACAGCGCCGGCAGTTCGATGAACAAACGGCGCAGGCCGGCCGCATCATCCTGCGCCACATAGGCCACGGCTCCGGCCTGCGGTTGCGGCACTGGCGGCGCGATGATCAGCGGCACCGGCGCGGCCACAGGCGCCAGTGCACGGTTGCGCAGCATGGCCGCATAATCAGCCTGCGGCGCCAGATCGACCGGCACGCAGTCATCCACCGTCAGGCCGTAGCGCGTGTACATCAGCTGGTTCAGACCGGCGCGGAAGGCATGCCATTCTTCCACCGTGGTGCAAGGCGGCAGTTCCAGCGTACCGAGTGCAAGAGCGCTCTGCACCGCGCCTTGCAGGGCGCTGCACAAAGCTGCGCCGCTCAGCGGTTGCGCCACTTCGCTCTGCAGGAATAGATCGAAACGCTGTTGCGAGACACGCGGATCGGCAGCATCCACCAGCACACGCAAGCGCAAGCCCCATTCCGGTGCCGCCGCAAACGGCTGCAGATCGAGCGTGTAGGGGCCGGCATGGAAGCACCACGCGCGTTCGCCCTGCCCCAGCACCACCTTGGCCGCTGCCACCCGCCGGGTCTGGCCGTCGGCGCTGCCTAGCACCAGCGTACAGCCGGCCGGCACCACGCTGCCCGCCTCGCACGGTAGCGCAATCATGCTGCTGCCCAGTCCCGACAGCTCGGTACCGGTAGCTTTGCGGCGCGAGAACAGGCCCATTAGCGCTGCCCTGCTGGTGTCACCACGAAGCTGGCGCCATGCTGCTGCAGGTAGGATGCTGGTGCCGCCGCATGGGGCCAGGCGGCTTCGCATTCGCCATCGTCATCGAGCGCGCCTTGCAGCATCAGCTGGCCGGCGCCATCGTGCACCTGCACACGCCAGCCCTGCTGCACGGCCAGCGCAGCAAACGGCGCATCGGCGCACAGCGCCAGTATCACGCGCCAGCCCTGTTCCGATGGCACAAAGTCCAGCGTCCAGTAGCCATCCTGCGTGCGCAGGGTTTCCAGTGCCGTTGCCGTGGCGGCGGCGCGCAGCAGACCCTGACTGCCGTTCCAGCCTGTGGCATGGCCAGGCTGGGCCGCGTGATGGCGCTGCAAAGCCAGCTGGCGGAAGCGTTTCAGGGTCAGCGGCGAAGCCTGCAGGGCCGTGCGCTCTGCCGGCGTCAGGGGACGGCTGCCGTCCAGTGCCTGGAGCAGGGTGGCATCGGCCAGCATCAGCCGGTCGCCGGGCACGGCGCGCGCCAGCAGCAACTGTTCCTGCAATCGGGCTTCCAGCCCGGTGATGGTGGGTTTCACGGCATTCTCCTTCAGGCTGCACCGCTCGGGCGGGCAGCATACAGCTTATCGATGGCTTCATTGCGGCGCTTGCGCAGGGTGGGCATGGAGATTCCGTCCAGTGCGGCCAGCTGCTGCAAAGTGGGCAATTCGCCCGTGGCCGGGTCCAGCCAGACATCCGGATAACTGTCATCGGCCACACCCAGCAGTTTGTGATACACGGCCAGCCGTATCGGCAAGCTTTCCTGCGCCAGTATGCCCAGCATACGGCTACCGGCGTGCTGTGCCAACCGCGCCAGTGACAAATAGCCGGGGGGCAGAGAAACAGCACTGGCGCGCTGCTGCTCCAGCATGCGCGTAGTTTCGTCCGGCTCGGCCCATGCCGCGTGCAGGCCTACCCTATCCGCCTCGGCGCCCGCTTCAGCCACTTGCTCGCTGTCAGGCACTGCCTCGCCGTCAACCTCACTATCGTACTCGCCCGCTTCGGCCATCAGCAGCTGATCAGGGCCGCTATCGCCGCCATCCTGCTCGTACTGCTCGGATGCGTGCAGCACGCGCCAGTAGTCTTCCAGCCATATCCCTGCTTCCCCGGCATCGCTGCGGAAGGTCTCGGCGCTATCCTGATTGGCCGATAACTGTTCGTACTCGCCGATTTCGGCCAGCATGGCGGCTATCTTGTCAGGACTGTTTTTCAGGCTGGCAAAACGCTTGGAGCGCGTGTGCAGCGGCCCGGCGGCGCCGCTAAACTGCTCCAGCGTAGCACTCCAGGCAATCACCCAGTCTGCCTTGCAGCCAGCTATAGACTTCATCTGCCGCACTTCGATAGGTATGCCCTGCAGTTCGCGCCCCAGAATCGCTCCCACTTGCGCGCTATGGGCCTGCCAGTCGGCGAACAGGGCGGCGATTTCACCGTAAGCCGTATCGAGCATGCGGTAGGTGTAGATGCGGTTGGGCGTGCAGCTGCGCCCCGTCGCCACCATATAGCCATCGGCGTCGATCCGGTCGCGCAGGCCCGCGTACAGGTCGTTGACCTTTTTGCGCAGCATGCCTTCGCCGGCCGGCTGCTGCCAGAATACGCCACTGCGCGCCAGTTCCGTCTCCAGCGTGGCGAGGAAGGCCTGCCAGAACGCCGGTTGCACTGGCAGTTCGTACAGCAGACTGAGAGCCAGCTCGCCCACGCTATCGCCATAGCTATTGCCAGCGGCAGCGGCGCGGGCCGTGTGGCGGCAGGCGTGCAGCAGTGCGCCCGTCTCATCGACGTAGCGATCGAGCAGGGCCGGGTCCTGCAGTTCATCGGGAGCAAGCGTGCGCAGCATCTGCACACTGGCTTGCCCCAGCAATTTCCGCACTTGTTCCCAGCCGGGCTCCTGATACCGCGTTCCTGGCAGGCGCATACTATCCTGTTGTGTAATTGATCAAAGTCCGCCTCAGGGCGAACGCCTCAAGATCATCCCACAGCAGTGCCGGTTCCAATTGCGCAGTCACAGGGCTAATTCCGCTTCTGTTCGCTGTTCTGGTGCACCCGTCCGGCCAGTGCCGCGAGTACCGTGGCCAGCACCGGCGCCGCATGTTCGCCACCCGTGGCCTCGGAATGGCTGACAAAAGCCGCCAGCGCCAGCCGGTGACGCTGGCCCGGCAGGCTGCCCGCTTCCAGCCAGCCCGTGAACCAGACGGTGGCGCTATCGGGGCCGCTAGGCGCCGTGCCCGTCTTGCCGTACAAGCCGGGGCGCAGCGCTGCCAGCGCACTGCTACGGAAGGCGCCTGCCCCCGTGCCCGTATCCACCACGCCTTTCATGCCGGCCCGCACGCGATCCAGCCGTATGCCCAGCGGCGGCTGGGACGGCGCTACACTGTTGCTGCCGTCCAGCGCCAGCAACAGGCGCGGCGTCACCACCGACCCCTGCGCAATGGCGGCCGAGGCCAGTGCCATCTGCAGTGGTGTGACCTGCATGCGCAGGCCTATGCTCATCTGGCGCAGTTCGTGGCGGGTGTGGATAGGATCGATGTGGGCCGGCGTGGCCTGCAGCGCATCCCAGCTACGCCAGTCGTAATCGGCCGGCAGCAGGCCGCCATCGAGGCGCAGGCGCTGCTCGAAACCCAGCTTGTGCGCCGCTGCCACGATGGGCCGTATGCTATCGAGCGCACCGGCATCGAGTGCCTGCAGGTCCGGCGCACCGCCTTCGGCCAGGCCAAACAGCGAACGGTCACTGAGTTCACCCGTCCACGCAAACCACGTGTTCAGGCTGTAGGTGAGCGCCTGTGCCAGCCCCAGTTTGCCATCCTGTGCGCGCCGTTCCAGACTCTGCTCGCGGTAGTTGGTCACGTGGGCCAGACGCGGGTTGAGCGGGTAGCTGGCGGCATCGGTCTGGAAGCCGAAGCCACGCTGCTGCGCCAGCCGATTGAGTGCGGGCAGCGGCAAGCCTGACAGCAGCGCATCGAGCTGGTGATCCTGCTGCGCTGCCAGTTCCAGCCCCAGCGCCGTCACCACTTTGAAGGTGGAACCGGGGCTCTGGTGGGCACCGCCATCATGCTGCCATGCGGGCAGGCGCAAGGGACTGCGGGCCGGACTGGTGCGATCGAAATCGCGCACTTCGGCCCAATTGGCTGCCGACACATGCCCCATACCCGCACCGGCGGCAGCAAGAATGTCACCATTTTCCGCATCGAGGATCACCAGTCCTGCATGGCGGCCTTCCGGCACCGGCCCGCCAGCATGGCACTGCGCGCCATCCCAACGGCCATGGCGCAGGCCTACGCATTCGAGCACCTGCTGGCTCAGCGCCTGCAACGGCAGGTCTAGCGTCAAACGGGCTTGCTGTGGCACGCCGGGCAAACGAGCCAGCATGCCAGCCACGCTGCTGCCATGGTCGCGCGCCAGCCCCAGCAAAGGGGCCAGACCGGCTTGCGCTGCTTCGGCCGTGCTGGCGCCATCGTGCCACAAGGCGGTACCGTGGCGGTCCACCAGTTGTAGCGCTGGCGGCGATCCAGCCTGCGTGCCGCCTACTGTCGTGCGATGCGACGCGGCGGGCAAGGCTTGCCAGCGCAGCTGGCCGTGGTCTACCCACAGGTGGCGGTATTTCTCGTCTTCGGCCGGATGGAAGGGCAGCGGCGTTATCAGCAGTTGCACGCTGCGCGCGCCCGGCTGTACGCTCAGCAGCAGTTGCTGCACATCGCTGGCGCTACGGCACGCGCGCCCCGTGCAGGCCGGCAAGCTATGTACGGTCGCGCCATCCACCTGTGCCACCTGCCCGATCAGCATCAGGCGCAGCTGCTCACCGCCCTGTGCTGGCGCCGGCAGCGCCAGTTGCAGCCGCACGGTGCGCGTCCCGGCCTGCAGGGCGGGCGGCCAGTTGGCCAGCCGGTTCCAGCTCTGCCAGCCCTGCGGCAAAGCGGCAAACAAACGGGTCGCGGCCACCGGCATCTGGGCCGTGCTGGCCAGCGGCACGGCCATGCCCTCCTTCGCGCCGGGCGGCGCCATACTGGCCTGCCACTGCGGCGACGCTACCTGGTCCCGCATCTCGGACGGTGCCCCAGTGCCAGCCGACGCCCCCTTGTTGCTGATTGCCCCTGCCGTCGCCGCGGCGCTTGGCGCTAGTTCCGGCGCGCGCCATGCCAGCAGCCAGCGTTCGCTATTAAACAGTTCCACCTGCTGGCGGACATACGCACCATCAGCCTGATAGTACAAACGCTTGAGCAGCTTGCGGTTGCCCGCGTCGGGCGCCACCGCCTGCCAGTCCTGGGCACCTTCCACCCGCTGGTCTGGCGCCAGTGCCTGCCACTGCAACAGGTCCGGCGGTGCCAGTTCTATGCTGCCCTGCGCATTCAGGCGCAGCAGCCCTTGCGCCTGCAGGGCAGCGAACAGGCTGGCATCTTCCAGCGCGGCGGCCGGAGTGGCCGGCACCTGATACACGCCCGCTTGCAGGACACTGCTCACCGGGCGGCCACGGGCCGGAAATGCCTGCACCAGCGCCGTTTGCGCTGCGCCAGCTTCCGCTGCGCGCGCACCCGTGCTGGCAGTGCGGTACAGCTGCACGGTCAATTCGCCGGCCTGGGGACAGGTGACGTTGCTGCGCCGTTCGATGTGCAGCGCGGCCTCATTGCCCCACATTAGCCAGCCCTGCTGGCGCAAGCTCACGCTGGCAGTACGGCCCTGTTCGATCTGGCCGAAACCGGCGTCGCTAAGCCAGCGCACGTCCGTGCGCTGAGCCTGCCAGTTCAGCTGCAGGGTTGCGCCGGCAGGGTCATTGAAATCGGCCCCTGCGTTGCCACTGATCTGCACCAGCGGCATGCCCGCCGCCACGCCTTGCTCCGACACGAGTAGCACATTGCGCAGTGCCTGCGGCAAGGCAGCGGACTGGTTCTGTCCTACCAGCCGCTGCACATCGTCGAAACGGTAGCCTAGTCGCAGCGGCAGCAGGCGCGGGTCATCCGGCGCGCGCAACTGGCTGCATAAATCGATACGCACGGCTGGTGCAGCCTGCATGCCGGTCAGCACCAGCAAGGCCGCCTCCGGATGCAGGCTCAGCGAAATACCCGCCTGCTGCGGCACTTCGAAGCGCACCCCGGGCAGCACGGCCTGAAATTCCTGCACGGCCCGTACCGTGCGACTGGCCTGCGGCGTGAGCGCACTGATTTGCACCAGATAACGCGCATGGCTGGCGATCAGCAAGCCGCCCACCAGCAGCAAGGCGACCAGCCACAGCCAGTGCCACTGCGCCAGCCACTGCGGGCGCCGCCCTGCCTCTGAGCGTATCGGCGCCGCATGCCCCGGCAGCGCAGCTGCGCCCGGCCTGCCCGCACGCAGATTGGCGGCGCGGCGGCGCGCCCGCAAGCGTGCCTGCAGGGCTAGCAGTAGTTGGGAATACAGACGCGGCATGGCTTCCTCGCAGGGATGGTCGGGCAACGCAGCCAGCTAGCGGAGGGAGCAAGAAAGCCCGCCCTGCAACGACGTTTTATCGCGTCTATCTGCATTTCGCGCTACGCCGGCGGCGCTTCGTCGCAATCCGCTGGAGCGCTTAGGACTGCTGCCATAAAGTGAGCACATCGAACACCACTTAACGCCAACGAAAGGAAGCAAAATGAACATCCTGAGAAACTTCGAAGCCGTGTTTGTCGTTGCACTGGGTCTGGCTTGCGCTGCCAGCTACACCCTGGACAGCACGATGGACAATACCAACTACGCCACGCCAGCCATAGCCGCTGCCAGCAATATGCAAGTGGTGGTGGTCAGTGCCAAACGTCTGAGCCCAGAACAGAAACAGGCCATGCAGGAAGGCGCCCGTCCTGCCGCGCTGGCCACTCGCAACAGTACTGCGAGCAAGATTTGATCACCCTGTTCGCCACGCCTGCCGCGAGGTTTTCCTCCCGCCGCAGGCGTGCCGCCCAGCTGCGCTCCGTGCGCTAGACCACATTACTCTGCATCAATTCTGCATCACTTGTAAGCGTTTGCATCAGGTCGCGCCAGCATCAGCCGGCCGCGCTATATTGGGCTCCATGCCCCGCACTTCACATGGAGACCAACATGACTATGCGCCTAAGCCACCTGTGCAGCGCCACCCTGCTGGCACTGAGCACCCTGACACTGCTTCCTGCCCAAGCCCAGACCGAACTGAGCATCGTGGTCAGCAACGCCCCGCCACCGTTACGCTATGAAAGCCTGCCGCCGCCGCGCCACGGCCATGTATGGGCGCCCGGCTACTGGCGCTGGAATGGCCATCGCTATCTCTGGCGCGCCGGCCACTGGGAAGTGCTGCGTCAGGGCTACCACTACCAGACGCCTGTCTGGCTGGAAGACCGTGGCGGCTGGCGCTTCGAACCGGGCGGCTGGGTGACTGTGCCGCGCGCACCCGCACCGTCGCGCTGGGATCGCGACGACCGGCGCGAATACCACCATGGCCGAGGCCGTGGCGACCGCGATCATGACGGCGTGCCGAACCGTTATGACCGCGACAGGGATGGCGATGGCGTGCCGAACCGGTATGATCACCATCCTGACAACCCGCGACGTGATTAAAACGGATGAGTGATACGGCCGACCAGCAACTCCAGCAACTAGCCTACAAGACGGAACGTGCCGCAGCAGCGAGGCTGGCCGCACGCCAGCAACTGGCGCCCGCACAGGCACTGAAACAAGTGCTGACGCTGGCGGCCGGTCAGGCCGGCCTCGCCCATCTGGTGGCTGAGCGTCAGGCCCAGCAGCAACGCAGCGCGTTGCGCGCACAGGCACGCAGTGCTGCCATGGCTCAGCGCAAGGCGCAGCGGCAGGTTGAACCCGCCGCCATTGCAACACCGGATACGCAGACGGGCGCAGCGCCGCCGCAACCATGGCAAGGCTGGTTTGACGGTTCGGCCGTGCCAAATCCGGGCCGCATGGGCATAGGCGCGCTGCTGTGCGGGCCACAAGGGCAAACCATCGAGATCAGCCAGCCGGCCGGTTACGGCAACAGCAGCGAAGCGGAATATTCGGCGCTGACAGCGCTGCTGCAGGCCGCCGTGCAAGCGGGCGTGACCAAGCTGGCCATACGTGGCGACAGTCAGGTCGTGGTCAATGATGTGAATCTGACGCCGCAAGCCATCGCAGCCGGACAAGGCGCTGCCGTGCTGGCGGCGCATAGGCAGGAAGTTTGCGCGCTGATGGCGCAAATCGGCCAAGTAGAACTGCGCTGGCTGCCGCGGCATCGCAATGCCGCCGCCGACCAGCTGGCGCAACAGGCGTTGAAGCTTAAGCCGCCAGCGCCGTAGAATCCAGCAGGCCCATGTCGGCGCTGGTCATCATCTTGTCGATATCGACCAGAATCAGCATGCGCTCATCCACCGTGCCGAGTCCGATGATGTGGTCGGTCTTCATGTTCACGCCGATATCCGGTGCCGGTTTGATCTGCTCCGGCAGCAGCGTGGTCACGTCGGAGACGCGGTCCACCACCATGCCCACCACGCGGTGGCCGATATTCAGGATGATTACGACCGTGAACTGATCGTAGGTAGGCGTGCCCAGATTGAGCTTGATGCGCATATCGACGATAGGCACGATGAGGCCGCGCAGATTGACCACGCCTTTGACGAAGTCCTGCGCATTGGCGATGCGGGTCGGCGCTTCGTAGCTGCGGATCTCGCTGACTTTCTGGATATCGATGCCATATTCTTCCTGCCCCAGCGTGAACGCCAGATATTCGGCGGCGGGAGTAGCGGCGTGCAGTTCGGTGACGTTGGACATTTGCTTTACCTCAGGAAAGAATTGACTGTGCGTAATATTACCGCAAGCCAATAAATAAATCAGCAGGTAAAGCAAAAAAATATGCCCAACAGCAATAAAAACCGCAATTTGACGAATTTCCGACGCAAATTCCTCAGTTTTACAGAGGCTTGGCGGGCAGCTTCACGGGTGCGCCATGACCTTCCGCTGGCAACACGCGGGTCAGGGGCAGAGGTTGCGGACGGGGCCGCACAGTAGCGGGCACCGCATCGTTTTCGGCCGCCACGCGGGCCGCTGCGGTGGCTGCGGCCGCTGTTGCCGGCGCAGCGCTGGGCACGGGTGGCGCAGTACGGTTGACAGCCCGGCCATCATCCGGACGCGGCATATAACGTGGTGCCAGCGTCGGCGTATCATCGAGCGCCCATGCCATGGACGTGCCCAGGGTGTACAGCACCACAGCCAGCGTTACATTGATGTGCATAAGATTCGCCAATAATTGTCAGTTATGAAAGCATTTTGCACAATCGTGTGCAGCTTTGCAAGAGGGATGTAACATTCTTGCAAAAATTGGGGTCTGCACAAGCGCAGCATCAGCCTGTATGATCGCCAACATCTGACCGCCCTGCAACCGGAGACCCATGAATAGTTTGCTCAACAGCTGGCATCCGCGTCTGGTGCAGCTGGCTTGCGCCGGCGCCGGCAGTGACGGCGCCCACGACAGCAACCACCTGCACCGCGTCTGGCGCAATGCCTGCCAGCTGCTGGAAGACTATCCCGCAGCCGATGCGCTGGTGGTGATGGCGGCCTGCTATCTGCACGATCTGGTCAACCTGCCCAAGAACCATCCCGAGCGCCATCTGGCTTCGCGCAAGGCTGCCCTGCTGGCCTGCCGCGAGCTGGCCGCACTGGACTTCCCGCCCGAACGTCTGAGCGCCGTGGCCCATGCCATCGAAAGCCATAGTTATTCCGCCGCCATCGCTGCCGAAACCATCGAAGCGAAAATCGTCCAGGATGCCGACCGCCTCGACGCACTGGGCGCCGTGGGTCTGGCGCGGCTGTTCTACACGGCAGGCCGCATGGGCACGGGGCTGGCCCATGCCGACGACCCCATGGCCTTGCACCGCGAACTCGATGAAAAAGCTTATGCCATCGACCACATCGACACCAAGCTGGCAACCATACCGGCCAAGATGCAGACGCAGGCAGGCCGGCAGTTGGCCAACACCCGCCTGCTGGCACTGACCAGCTTCCGTGACGACTTTATTGCCGAATGGGCCAGCAGCCCGGCCACTCCCTGACACCCTCAGCTCACCATGTCCAGCACTCCGACCTCACCGCTCCCCCGCCCGCGCCGCATCGGCGCCACCGCACCGGCCAGCCTGAACTTTATCCTGATCAGCGTGTTCATCGACATGCTGGGCATAGGCCTGATCGTGCCCGTACTGCCCATGCTGGTGGGCGAATTCACCGGCAACCGGGAAAATCAGGCGCACTGGTTCGCCATCCTCAGCGCCGTGTTCGGCCTGATGCAATTCCTCTGCATGCCCATGCTGGGCGCCATCAGCGACCGCGTGGGCCGCCGCCCCGTGCTGCTGTATTCGATGGCCGGCATGTGCGTAAACTTCCTCACCACGGCGTGGGCGCCGAATCTGGCCTGTCTGTTCATCGGCCGGGTGGTGGGCGGCATGTCCTCGGCCAGCATGTCGGTCGCCTCGGCCTATGCGTCCGACATTTCGACGCCGGAGAATCGCGCCAAGAGCTTCGGCAAAGTGGGCGCTGCGTTCGGGCTGGGCTTCATCTGCGGCCCCATGCTGGGCGGCCTGCTGGGCAGCGTCGATCTGCATCTGCCGTTCTACGTGGCCGGCGCGCTGTCGGCGCTGAACTTCGTGTATGGCTATTTCGTCGTACCGGAATCGCTGCCGGCCGAACGCCGCGCACCGTTCAGTCTGGCCCGTATCAATCCGCTCGCGGCGCTGCTGCGGCTGGCCCAGCGCAAGGATATCCGCGGTCTGGTAATTACCTTCACCCTCACCACCTGCGCCCAGATGATGCTGCAGACCACCTGGGTGCTGTACACCCACTTCCGCTTCGACTGGACTCCGGGCCAGAATGGCGCTGCGCTGTTCTGCGTGGGTCTGACGGCCGCCGTGGTGCAGGCCGGCCTGCTCGGTGTATTGATCCGGCGTTTCGGTGAAGTGCGGCTGGCATTGTTGGGCATGAGCTCGGGCGCGATCACCTTCCTGCTGTATGGTCTGGCCACGCAGGGCTGGATGATGTACGTGCTCATACTGTGCAACATCCTTTCCTTCGCCGTGGGCCCGGCCCTGCAGGCCATCACCTCCAAGGCGACACCACCGGCCGAACAGGGCGAGCTGATGGGCTCCATGCAGTCGATCAGCAGCCTAGGCATCATCTTCATGCCGCTGATCGGCGCCGAGATACTGGGCCGCGTCAGCCATCTGGACTCCAGCGACTGGCGCATGGGCGCCAGCTTCTACTTCTGCGCCCTGCTGCAGTTGCTAGCCATACTGGTAGCGCGCTACTACTTCAAGACACACCGCCACGACTAGGCCAGCGCTTATTCGACCACGGGCAGTTCGATGGCGCTGGCACTGGCGCCGCCGTGATAGACGCGCATGCTGGCTTTCTGGTAGTCGGCCGGCTTGGCGTAGAAGATGTTGGGCACATAGGTCTGCGGATTACGCTCGTACAGCGGGAACCAGCTAGACTGGATCTGCACCATGATGCGGTGGCCGGGCAGGAATACGTGGTTGGCATTCGGCAGCGCGAAGCGGTACTGTTCGATGGCGTTGGCCACGATGGGCGCCGGCTGCTCCAGGCTGTGGCGGTAGCGGCCACGGAAAATGTCCATGGCCACACCGAGCTGGTAGCCGCCCAGTTCCGGCTGCGACGGCACTTCGTCCGGATACACATCAATCAGCTTGACCACCCAGTCGGCATCCGTGCCCGTGGTGGCCGCATGTAGCTGCACTTGCGCGGCACCGGCAATGCGTAGCGGCGCTGTCAGCGGCGCCGTCACATAGGTCAGTACATCGGGCCGGTCGGAATAGCCGCGCTGGTCCGATACCAGCCACGGACGCCACACGGCCGCATCGTTCATGCGCACGGGACGGGGCACGAACGGTACAGGTTTGGCCGGATCGCTTACATATTCGTCATAAGCCGCTTCGCCCACCGGTGCGCTGAAGCCCAGCTTATAGCCGTCCTGCAAATACAGCGCACGCAGCGGTGCAGCGCAGCCCTGCTCGCAGGCCAGCGGCCAGCGCTGCAAGCGCTGCCAGCGATTGGCGCCACTCTGGAAGAACAGCACGGGCGGCGTATCGGCCACGGGCGCGCCATCCTTCAGGTACTGGTCGAGGAAGGGCTGCATCACGTCACGGCGGAATTCCAGTGCCGTGTCGCCGGGGAATTTGAACACGCCCAGACTGGAGCCGTCGTAGTTCACGCCACTGTGGCGCCACGGCCCCACTACCAGGAAGTTGTGGCGGTTGTCCGTGTCCTTGGCTTCCAGCGCTGCATATACGGCGTAAGCGCCATAGATATCTTCCTGATCCCAGTAGCCCACCACCGTCATGGTCGGCACTTTCAGTGGGCGCTGGGCCAGCAGCTTATCGACAGCCTGCTGCTGCCAGTAGCTGTCGTAGGCTGGATGCTCGAATAGCTTGCGGGTGAAATTGAGTTTATCGAGGCCGAACTGGCGCGCATAATCAGCCGTCGAACCGGCCCGCAGCACGCCTTCGTAGTCGTCATAGACACCGGTGGGCAAAGGCAGGCCGCTGCCATGGGCCGTGGTCTGGTGGGCGATGTAGGCGATATTCGTCATGCGGAACACGCCATTGTGGAACCAGTCGTCGCCACGCCAGCCATCCACCATGGGGCTCATCGGTACGGCCACCTTGAGCGCAGGATGCGGGTCGATCAGCGCCATCAGCACCGTATAGCCTTCGTAGGAGGAACCTATCATGCCCACTTTGCCGTTACTTTCGGGGACATTCTTCACCAGCCAGTCTATGGTGTCCCACGCATCGGTGGCGTGGTCGCTGCGGCTGTTGTTGAGCGGGCCGCGCAGCGGGCGCGTCATCACGTAATCGCCTTCCGAACCGTATTTGCCGCGCACATCCTGATACACGCGGATGTAGCCGGCACCGAGTAGCACTTCATCACCTTGCCCGCCCGTGGCCAGCAGACTCGGGCTATCGTTGCGGCGCGAACGGCCGTTGGCGCTGTAGGGCGTGCGGCTGAGCACCATGGGCGCGTGCTGCGCAGCTTTCGGTATCAGCAGCACCGTATGCAGACGCACGCCATCGCGCATGGGGATCATCACTTCGCGCCGCACATAGTCCGCGGCCGGCATGCGCATCTCAAAGCTGGCAGGAACATCGGGCGCCATTGGTGCTGTCTGGGCACGGGCGGCAGACGCCAGCACAGTGCTGGCAGTAATCACGGCGACATTCAGGGCGAGATTCAGGGCGGCAGATACGGCGACAGCAGGTAAAGACATTCCGGCTCCGGTAGTTAATTGATTAGAAACTGCGCGAAAAAAGCCATACTACCCGATGCAGCACCTTCCTGCAGCGCTGCGCGGCTTGACAGACCGCCCCCGAACTGCAACCATACGGCCATGAATTTTCTGTCCACACTTAGTCCCTGCCTGAATTGGCGCCGCTGCTGACCAGCGGCCCTGAATCACCCCTAGTGATGTGATATTTTTATCAATGCCGCCCTCGTCTGGTGGCGTTTTCACGACTGTGCGCCGCCGTCAGGGCTAGTGTAAGCAACCTGAAGGAAGTCTGATGAGCCAGTCCCCTACCGCCGAAGTTATTGCCACCCCGGGCGCCAGCAAAGGCCCCAGCATCATCCTGACCGGCGACCGTCCAACCGGCCCGCTGCATCTGGGCCACTACGTGGGCAGCTTGCGCAACCGCGTGGCTTACCAGCACGAGTACCAGCAGTTCATCATGCTGGCCGATGCGCAGGCGCTGACCGACAATATGGACGACACCAACAAGGTGCACCGCAATGTGGTGGAAGTGGCGCTCGACTATCTGGCTGTGGGCATCGATCCGGCCAAATCGACCATCCTGATCCAGTCACAGATACCCGAGCTGGCCGAGCTGACCTTCTACTACCTCAACATGGTCACGGTGGCCCGGCTGGAACGCAACCCGACGGTGAAGACGGAAATCGCGCTGCGCGGTTTCGAACGCGATATTCCGGCCGGCTTCCTCACCTACCCTGCCTCGCAGGCGGCCGACATCTCGGCCTTCAAGGCTTCCATCGTGCCGGTGGGCGAAGACCAGATCCCCATGATCGAACAGACCAACGAGATCGTGCGCCGCTTCAACCGCATTGCCAACCGCGACATACTGGTCGAGTGCAAAGCACTGGTGCCGGAAATCGGCCGCCTGCCGGGCACCGACGGCAAGGCCAAGATGAGCAAATCGCTGGGCAACACCATCAATCTCGGCGCCAGCGCTGCCGAAATCACGGCCGCCGTGAAAAAGGTCTACACCGATCCGCTGCATCTGCGGGTGGAAGACCCCGGCCATCTGGAAGGCAATGTGGCCTTTATCTACCTCGATGCCTTCGACCCGGAAAAAGACAAGCTGGAAGAAATGAAGGCCCACTACGTGCGCGGCGGTCTGGGCGACTCCATCGTCAAGAAGCGTCTGGAAGTGGTCCTGCAGGAGATGCTGGCACCTATCCGCGCGCGCCGTGAAGAGCTGGCGCAGGATCGCGGCTACATCATGCAGATGCTCAAGGAAGGCACGATGCGCGCACGTGAGGTGGCCGCCAAGACGGCCGACGAAGTCAAGGCCGCACTGGGCCTGAGCTACTTCTGATGACGCAACTGGCGCCTACCCTGCTGGGCCTTGCGGCACTGTACGGGTGCGCCAGCATCGTCAGCTATGTGCTGTACGCGCTGGATAAATCGGCCGCCATCGGCCAGCGCCGCCGCATCGCCGAACGCACGCTGCTGCTATGGGGCTTGTGCGGCGGCTGGCCCGGCGCATGGCTGGCGCAGCAGACGCTGCGCCATAAAACCCGCAAGCTGCCTTTCGTGCTGGCGTTCTGGTTCAGCGTGCTGCTGAATCTGGCCGCGCTGACAGGCTTGATGCGCTTCTATTTCAATCAGCAGGGATAGTCTTATGTGGCAGGGAGTGTTGTGCGGTTTGCTGGCGGGAGCCATGTGGGGACTGGTGTTTGTGGCCCCTGCCTACCTCACCGCGTTCACGCCGCTGGAACTGGCCTGCGGCCGCTACATCGCCTACGGCCTGATTTCGGCCGGCCTGCTGTTCAACCGTCTGCCTGCACTGCTGCGCCGGCTCGACCGCACCGATATGGTGGCGCTGCTCAAGCATGCGCTGGCCGGCAACATCGTCTACTACATGCTGCTGGCCATGGGCGTCAAACTGGCCGGCGTGGCGGCGACCTCGCTGATTATCGGCGTGCTGCCGATCAGCGTCACGCTGCTGGGCAAAAATGATCACGGCTCCGTACCGCTGCGCCAGCTAGCCTTGCCGCTGCTGCTGGTGGCGGCCGGCATCGGCTGCATCAATCTCGAAGTGTTTTCTCAGCCGACGGCAGCTACCGGTCCGCTGGCCCACAAAATCATCGGCGTGCTGTGCGCAACAGGTGCGCTACTGTGCTGGACCTGGTATTCAGTCGACAATGCGCGCTATCTGAAACGTAACCCGCACTACAGCAGCGGTGAATGGTCGGCCCTGTACGGTGTGTCCAGCGGCCTGATTGCGCTGCTGATCGCAGCGGTGGCGCTGGCCATCTTCCATGCCGACGTGACGGGCGCCGGTGCGCAGGCCAGTGGCCGCGACTGGGGCCTGTTCTGGATCGTCAACGGCCTGCTGGCACTGGGCGCTTCCGTGATCGGCAACCATCTGTGGAATATCGCCAGCCGCAAAGTGCCGCTAACCCTGTCCGGCCAGCTAATCCTGTTCGAGACCTTGTTCGCGCTGCTATACGGCTTTATCTACAAACAGCAGCTACCGCAGCCGCTGGAGATCGCCGCCATGGTGCTGCTGACGCTAGGGGTAATGTGGTCGCTGCGCGTACACGCGCTGGACGAAGATAGCGAAGCCCACGCCGGCTAGCCTGAATTCAGCTAGCCTGCCGGCAGCGCTAGCGCGCCGCGCCGCTGGTGTCCAACAGCCCGTTGGCACCCAGCACATCCTGTATCAGTTCCAGCCGCACCAGCGGATTTTCCTGTACCAGTAAACGCTGTTTTTCCGTCATATCGAGGCGCAGCAGTTCGCACCAGCGGTTCGCCACCCAGCCGGCATCATCGAGCCGGTACGGCGGCGCCAGTTGCATGCGCTCGCTCGGTATCTGCTTCTTCTGCAGCGAACGGATCAGGGTAGCCAGCGCATTTGCCACGTCCTGCTGCTCGCTAGGCACGGGCACATCGAGATCGTCATTGAGAGCCACTACTTCGCCCAGCCACAGGCCATTCTTCTGCTGCTCGCACGACAGTATGCGGAAGCGCGTGGTGCCTATGCAGTGAATTTTCAGCAGGCCGGCGGCCGGTGCATCCCAGCTGATGATGCGCGCCATGGTGCCGGCACCACTGAGTTTCTCGTGCTGGCCCGGCACGCGCACTTCGCTGCCTTCGAGCAGCGGCACGACGCCGAAAGCCTCGCCATTTTCGATGCAGCGCTTGACCAGATCGAGATAGCGCACCTCGAAGATCTGCAAAGGCAGATGGCCACCGGGGAATAAAACCGTGTTTAACGGAAATAAAGGGAGCGTTACCATAGCGCTATCATCGCACGAACCGGCCCAGTTGGGATTAGTGAATCCCTTACAAGTTTTAGCTTTTCCTAAGGGCGGCGTACCAGCTGTCCGTTTTTCACCACCAGCACCACATCGCGCAGCGCCGTGATATCGCGCGTCGGGTCACCCTTGACAGCCACCAGATCGGCCAGATAGCCGGTGCGGATCTGCCCCAGTGTCGTGGCGCGGTCCAGCACGGCCGCATTCACCACCGTGGCGGCGCGCAGCGCTTCCGTCGGCGTCATGCCCAGCTTTACCATCCATTCCAGCTCACGCGCATTGCTACCATGGGCAAACACGCCCACGTCGCTGCCATTGCCGATCACCACGCCCGCCTGCCGCGCCAGCCGGAACGCCTGCGCCGCCGCCTGCATGGAAGGTGTAGGCGCGCCACCGCGCTGATACTTCTGGAAGTATTCGCTGGTAGCTTCCGGTGCCGTCAACGTGGGGAAATACGCCACTTTACGCTCGGCCATCAGGCGGAAGGTGGCGGCACTGCCGCCGTAACCATGCTCTATGCTGTCCACCCCAGCCAGCGTGGCGCGCCGCATGCCTTCATCGGTGCTGGCATGGGCGCTCACCTTGCGACCCGAAGCATGGGCCGTGCTGACCAGCGCATCGAGCTCGGCCTGCGTGAAGGTGGCATGGGCACTGCCATCCGGCCCATTGCGGTAGTCGGCATACACCTTGATCCAGTCAGCGCCACGGGCGCTCTGCTCGCGCACAGCACGCACCACTTCGTCCACGCCGCTGGCTTCCTGTGCGCCCTTGGGCAGATCGACATCAGCTCGGTAACTGCGCGGCGAAGGGCCATAACTGCCCGTCGCCACGATGGCGCGCGTGGCGATCCATAAACGGGGCCCCGCTATCACACCATCGTCGATGGCTTTTTTGATGGCCACATCGGCATATAAAGCGCCTTCGCTGCCCAGATCACGCAAGGTAGTAAACCCAGCCTGCAAGGTCGCCGCCGCATGCCGCGCCGCCAGCAAAGTACGGTATTCCACCTGCTCTTTTAATACCTGATCATCCCACGAGGTTTCGTTATACGGATGCAGTAATACATGGGCATGCAGATCCATTAAACCTGGTATCAGCGTGGCATCGGGTAAATCAATCCGCTGGGCGTCCGCACTGGCACTTAATTGCACGGTAGGACCGACGGCAGCAATACTGTTCTGGACAATTAATACCGACCAATCAGTATGTACCGCTCCTTCACCCGTCCATACACGGGCTGGCGTAATTAAAAGCGGTTTATTCGCGGGCGCCACAGGTTCGGCCGCCAATAGCGCCGGCGGAATAAGCAGCAGGGCTGCGCCGGATAATAGCCGGCCCGCTAACGGCAAACCCGTCAGTTTCCCCAGAACATGAAATACGGACTTCACTGCAGACTTAATGGCGGACTTCATCACGGACATCCCATGGCTAAAACGACAACAGCGGGTTTATAGCAACTATAAACCCGCTGTTTAAGTAGCGTAGTAACTTTTATTTAATCAGATACTGCTCTTTGTTTTTACCTTCCAGCCATTTCGGCGCACGGCCACGGCCCGTCCAGGTCTGGCCGGTAGCGCTGTCGCGGTATTTGGCTGGCACCGGTGCACGCTTCTTGCCGGTTTTGGTTTTGCTGCCCGAGCCCAGATCGGCAACCGTCAGGCCATACTCGCGCATGATGGAGTGTATCTGTTCTATCGCAGCGGTTTTCTCATTCTTGCGCGCGGTTTCAGCCAGAGTTTCCAGTTCAGCGATCTTGGCTTTGTATTCCTGATAGGTTGTCATCTTATTTCCTTCTTATCGGCAGAGTCGGTTATAAATTACGGCAGATTTTCCAGAAAAAAATCCCATGGGCGAAATTTACCATAAGCTCAATTACTGAGTCACATCAATAATCGATAAATATCAATATAATCAGCAAATTCTGCCATTTCCAGTACGAAGATAATATTTCTGCAATACGCCAGCGCAATGTCGGACTATTACTGAATCACCCGCATAAATCACCGGAGCACGGGTGGAAAGAGTTGCGATGCTGCGGTGCAGCGATTAATTTATTTATGCAATAAAATCCCTAACAGTGCTACATTGCCGGTCCCGCATGCCATTCCGGCATACGGCCATACTCTTGCCGCTATGGATACGCCCACCGCCAGTCTCGCTCTCGCCATTACCCAGCTATGTATTTCCATCATCATGGTCGGGGTTTATTTTGCGGCGCCGACCGAGCGCTATACCCGTTTATGGGCGCAATTCGGCATTTGCAGTGCGGCTGGTTTGACGCTGATTATTTTCAGCGCGGGCGGCCCGCCCGGGATGCTGCTGATCATCGGCAATGTGCTGCTATTTTCTGCCTGCGTACTGGTCTGGGCCGGCATGCGGGCCTTTTACGGCCGCCGTACCGGCCACAGTGGCTACGCCCTGTGCCTGGCCTTCACCATAGGCTACACGCTGCTGATCGGTTTCGAAGCGACGTTTGCCCATCGCCTGCTGTTTAGCAGCGCCAGCCTGATACTGGTATTCCTGCTCTGCCTGCAAACCCTGCTGGTACGGGCCAATGATGGCAGCAGCCAGCGCCACGCTTATGCGCGCCGCATGGCCATCGCCGGCCTGTGCCTGCTGCTGACGGGCCACGGCGCCCGCCTCGTCATGCTGACTGCGCAGATGGCAGTCACCACGCCGGACGACTTTTCGCAACTCAATGTCGTGCTGGTCTACCTGTTACCGCTGGCCGGCACCGTGCTGTTCTTCCCTGCCCTACTGCTACTGTATTTCGAGCGCATCAAGGACCAGTTGCTGCTGTCGCTCGATGCGCGCCAGGATGCGCTGGAAACCCAGACCCGTTTCGTCGAAATGTTCTCGCACGAATACCGCACGCCGCTGGCGATCATCCGCACCAACCTCGATATTCTGCATAACAAGCTGCGCGGCGCCAGCACCACCACGCAACCGAACCTGGAGAAAATGCAGCGTGCCGTCGGCCGGCTGGTGGAAGTGGCCGAAACGGCTGTCTGCAGCGATCCCCGCGAAGACGGCAAGATCGGTCCGATACGGGAGCTGTTCAATATCTCCGAACTGCTGCGCAACATCGCCGGCGAAGCAGCTGAATTCTGGAGCGAGAAAAACCCGCAGATCGTGCTCGATAGCGCCCACGAATACAGCGTGAGCGGCGACCGCGCGCTGCTCAAGACAGCCTTGCTCAACCTGCTGGACAATGCCATCAAATACGGCCCTGCAGGTGGCCAGGTGCGCATACAGATGGGCAGCCAGGGCGACAGCCTGCGCATACAGATCAGCGATCAAGGCCCCGGCATACCGGAACACGAACTCGATCTGGTGTACGGCAAATACTATCGCGGCAGCCGCACGCGGCTAGTGTCCGGCAGCGGCATGGGGCTGTATCTGGTGCTACGCATCGTCAGCCAGCATGCAGGCGGCGTGGGACTGGCCAACCGGCCCGAAGGCGGCACGGCCGTCACCATCACCCTACCTTTACCCGCGCAGGAGAATGCCGCTTGAGCGCAGCCATTAACGTGATACTGGTCGAAGACGACCCTGATTTGCGCGAGAGCGTGGTGGAATGGATGGAGCTGCACGGCATCCCCGTCTGCGCGGTACGCAATGCCGCCGAGTTCTATCAGGCTTTGCCCAACCGGCAGTTCCGGGTGGCCGTGATCGATGTCGGCCTGCCGGATCAGGAAGGCTATGTGCTGGCCGAATATGCGCGCGCGAACACCGCCATGGGCATCATCATCCTAACGGCGCGCAGCACCATCGACGACAAGCTGCGCGGCTATCAGGCCGGGGCCGATATATTCATGGTCAAGCCGGTCGACTGCCGCGAGCTGGCCGCCGTGATCCACAGCCTGGGCGCGCGCCTGCAGGCGGCAGCAGCCCCCGCAGCGCCAGCCACGCTGGCAGGTGGCCACTGGCATATATCACCTACCCTGTGGGAGCTGCGGCTCGACGATGCGCCGGCCGTGACCCTGAGCCAGAAGGAATTGCAGCTACTCGAACTGCTGGCCGCCCAACCGGGCAGCGCTGTGCCGAAGCGCAGCATTCTGGCTCGGCTGTACCAGCGCGACGATTATTCCAGCAGCCGCTCGCTCGATACACTGGTGCGCCGCCTGCGCGCCAAGATCCTGCGCCAGCTAGGCCAGGAACTGCCGCTGAGAACCGTGCATGCCGTCGGCTATTGTTTTGCCGCCGAAATCAGCGTCGAAGAGGCCGAACCGGTGTAGTCCGGCAAGCGCAATGTCACATCTGGTCACATCCGGTCAGGATTGGTGGTTTGCCCTTTGATTAGGGCAACACTTATTATTGAAATGCCACTTTAGTTTGTCCAACTCAAGACATTTCACCCCCTGTATCGCGCTCGCCATGAAACGTATTCTGATTGCTCTCGCCACCACCCGCCTGTCTGCATGACGGTAGGCCCGCGCCGCCAGGCCCGGGCTGTCCGCGCTGACTTCGCATTGCGCACAACTATGTCGATTACCTTCGCTCTTGCGCTGGCCAGTGCCAGCGTCGCCCCCGCTACCGAACCCTGTTCCTGGGACCACCCGGGACGCAATCCCTATCGTGGCAGCATCGCCGCCGCCATCGACCGCTATACCGACATCCCGCCCGCCGTGGCCAGCACGCTCAAACGCCGCATGGCCGAGAACCAGGCGGACGACAAAGTCATCATCACGCGTGACGCCATTACGGGGCGCGAACAGTACGCCCCCGAGATCCGCGCCATGCATTTCGGTGCCGCCTCGGTCTGCGCCAGCGTCACCCGCAGCGGCTGGAGCGCCAGCCGGCAAGAGCCAGCGCAAGTGTATTGCGTAGGCACGGTCTGCATACTGGTGCCTAGAATCTGCGGCAATATCAGCCGCATCACCCGGCTGGCAGCAGCGCCGCGCACGCGCAGCGGCGGCTATGGCGGCGGGGCTGCCGGTACGCCGCAGAACAGTGCCCCGGTCAGCCCGCCACGCACGCGCATAGCAAGCTTGCAGGGGATGCAGCCGCAGGCCGCACCATTGCGCGCAGGCCTGCCGGCAAGTACGGCCGAACTGCCCGCTGCGCCACAGCCCCTGCAGGAATTCGACCTGACGCCCGCAGCACTGCCAGCGAGCGTGGAACTGGCCGTAGCGGATGACGCGCAGCGCAACCGCCAGCCTGGCCATGCACCTAGCGTCTGGGATAGCCCGGATGGTGGCTGGCACAACCCCGGACGCGACGGTGGCGGAGGTGGTGGCGGCGGCGGTGGCGGCACAGGTAACGACAGCCTGCCCCTGCCGGTACCGGAGCCGGCCAGCGCCAGCATGCTGGTGCTGGGTCTGGCCGTGCTCGCGCTGGCACGGCGCCTGCGCAGCAAGCGCCAAAACTGAAGCTGCCCTCGAAGCGGCACAATGGCGGCCAGATGTAGCGCTATAATGCGCCATCTTCATTTGTAGGAATCCGCCATCGTGTCCGACCGTCTTGCCGTGCTGCCGCAGTATCTGCTCCCCAAAGGAGCGCTGACCAATTTCGCTGGCCGTGTGGCCAATGCCCGCGGCGGCAGCCGCACCACGGCGCTGATCCGCTGGTTCGTCGGTCGCTACAACGTCAATATGGACGAAGCGCTCGACCCCGACATCCGCAACTACCCCAGCTTCAACGAATTCTTCACCCGCGCCCTGCGTCCCGACGCCCGGCCGCTGGCCAACGCTGATTTCATCTGCCCGGTCGATGGCCGCATCAGCCAGTTCGGCGCCATCGATGATGACCAGATCTTTCAGGCCAAGGGCCATAACTTCAGCACCACCGCACTGGTAGGCGGCGATGCCGAACTGGCCGCGCAATTCCGCAACGGCAGCTTCGCCAATCTGTATCTGAGCCCGCGCGACTACCACCGCATCCACATGCCTTGCGATGGCCGCCTGACCCGCATGATCTATGTGCCGGGCGACCTGTTCTCCGTCAATCCCACCACGGCACGCGGCATCCCCGGCCTGTTTGCCCGTAACGAGCGCGTGGTCTGCGTGTTCGAGACCGCCCATGGCCCGTTCGTCATGACGCTGGTAGGCGCCACCATCGTCGGCAGCATGGCTACCGTCTGGCACGGTGTGGTCAACCCGCCCCGCTCCAGCCACGTGCGCGAATGGCAGTACGACGACCAGCAGATCGTGCTGAAAAAAGGCGATGAGCTAGGCCGCTTCCTGCTCGGTTCCACCGTCGTCATGCTGTTCCCTAAAGATGTACTGGGCTTCAATCCGGCGTGGCAGCCGGCAGCAGCCGTGCAGCTGGGCGAAACCATGGCCAACTGCCGCTAAGCGCTAGACAGTGCGCCCGGCCTGCGCGTCGAACACGCTTTGCAGCAGGTCGAGGAATACCCGGGTCTTGGCCGGCATCAGCCGGCGCCCGGGGAACACCGCCCACGCCGTCACCGGCGGGAAGGCCCACTCGGGCAAGACCCGCACCAGTTTTCCCGTCCTCAGTAATTCTCCCGCTATCAGTTGCGTCGAGGTAGCAATGCCTATGCCAGTAGCGGCCATGCGCACCAGCAGTTCCGGCGAGTTGGCCTGCAAGCGCACGGGCAGATCGCGCTCCCAGCGGGTTTTGCCACGCACCAGCGTCCAGTGCACCATGCTGCCCTGACGTGGCGGCAGGCTCAGTAAATCGTGCTGGAACAGTTCATCGGGATGCTCGGGCAGGCCGCGCAAACTCGCATATTCGGGCGCGGCATACAGTGCAATCGAACTGGTGGTAATCGCGCGCGCAGCGAGCGAAGCATCATCAGGCAGATTACCCATGCGGATGGCCAGATCGAAATTCTCGGCCAGCAAATCAACCCGGCGCGGCGACAGGTCCAGCTCCAGCGAAATGGCCGGATAGTCGCGCAGCAGGCGCGCCATCAGCAGGCCCATGGTCTGGCTGGCGAAATCGGCCGGCATCGAGACGCGCAGCAGGCCACTCGGTTCGCCTTGCCGGTGCTGGGCCAGCGCCCCCGCCTGTGCAGTTTCTTCCGCTACGCGGCGCGCGTGTTCGAGCAGGCTGGCACCGAATTCCGTCAGCGTCAGCTTGCGCGTGGTGCGCAACAGCAGACGCTCGCCCAGCTGGGCTTCCAGCAGCGCGATACGGCGCGACACGGTGGATTTGGGCAACTGCACGCGCTGCGCAGCCAGACTGAAGCTGCCGCACTCGACTATACGGGCAAACAACAGCAGATCGGCCGGATCGATGTCCATGATTGTTCCATAGATGGATTAATGTTATCCATTTTAACGGCTTCTGGCATGAATATGGAACTGCTAAAGTACCTCCATCGCAGCACCGAACCCAACATCATCAACGACGACACTACACCGGAGGCTTTATGAACATCCTGCAAATTAATTCCAGCGCCCGCAGCAGCGGTTCCGAATCCACCCGTCTGGCTGACGCTCTGGTTGCCAAAATCCGCGCCGCCAACCCGCCAGCGAGCGTACAGCGCCGCGATCTGGCCAGCCAACCTCACCCTGTGCTGGACGAAGCTGCACTGGGCGCCCTGTTCACCCCGGCCGACCAGCGCAGCGCCGCACAGGCAGCCCGCGTGGCGCTCGATGATGCACTGATCGCCCAGGTGCAGGCCGCAGACGTGATCGTGATCGGCGCCCCGACCTACAACTTCGGCATCACCACCCAGCTCAAAAGCTGGTTCGATGCGATCGCCCGCGCCGGCGTCACCTTCAAATACACGGCCACGGGTCCGGTCGGTCTGCTGACCGGCAAAAAAGTCTACGTCGCACTGTCGCGTGGCGGCCTGCATCGCGATGCACCGACCGACACCCAGCTGGCACACATCAAGATGTTCCTGAACTTTGTGGGCCTGAGCGATGTACAGTACGTCTTCGCCGAAGGCATGGGCATGGGTCCTGAAGCTGTCGCCAAAGCGCAGGCGCAGGCCGAAGCTGAAATCAACGCCATTCTGGTATAAACCAACAAGGAGCAGAATATGACGCAAGCAGTCACTCAGACACGCAGTGTCGAACGTATCATCACCGGCCAGGCCGTCATGGATGGCGCGGGCGTCAAGATCAACCGCATCCTGACCCAGACGCTGCAACGCCGGCTCGATCCTTTTCTGATGCTCGATAACTTCGGCAGCGACCAGGCCAACGATTACATCGCCGGCTTCCCCAGCCACCCGCACCGTGGCTTCGAAACGGTGACGTATATGCTGGAAGGCCGCATGCGCCACAAGGACAGCGCCGGCAACGAAGGCTTGCTGACCAATGGCGGCGTGCAGTGGATGACGGCCGGCCGTGGCGTGATTCACTCGGAGATGCCGGAGCAGGAAGCAGGCCTGATGTCGGGCTTCCAGCTATGGCTCAATCTGGCCGCCAAGGACAAGATGTGCCAGCCATGGTACCGCGACTTCAATGGCGATCAGGTGCCGGCCTACACCACGCCCGATGGCGTGGCAGTAAAAGTCATCGCCGGCAGCAGCCATGGCGTCGATGGTGCCGTACAGCGCCCCGTGACGCAGCCGCTGTATCTGGATATCCACCTGCCCGCAGGCGCCAGCTTCGAGCAGGCCATCCCGCCCGGCCACAACGCTTTTGTCTTCACCTATCAGGGTGCAGCACAGGTCGGCGACAAGGAAGTGGCAACCGGACGCATGGCGATACTGGCCAATAGTCCGCAAGCCGATGGTCTGCGCGTGCATGCCAGTGAGGCCACGCGGCTGATACTGGTGGCCGGCGCACCGCTGAACGAGCCGATTGCGCAATATGGCCCGTTCGTGATGAATACGCAGGCCGAACTGCATACGGCAGTGGAAGACTTCCGCGCCGGCCGTCTGGGCGAACAGGCAGCGCAGTAATTTGCAAAACCAGCCACCGCAGCAGGGGCGGGCATCTCAGGCTACAATGCCGCCATGATGCCCACCCTACTCCGCTGGCTGCGCCGGCTCAGTCACCTGCTCGGCTTTGAAACGGCCGAGTCCTTCCCCGCCGGCCATCTGTACGAGCGCACGCGCTGGCAGGGCGCGTATTTCGACATCGCTTCCGACGTCAAGCCGGAACAGATCGAACAGCGTCTGTGCGACGCCATCAGCAATACGCCGCTGGTGTTCGGCTACATCACCAATCCTACGCCGCGCATGCAGCGTACCCTGCTTTCAATACTGGAAGAACGCATGCGCAACAACCGTGGCCGCGCCAGCGAACTGGCTGCGCTGCTGGTGCAGGCCTACGATAGCCCGCACATCATGGAAGTGCTGCCCGGCCTGCGTGCCGCCGTTGCGGCCACCCGCCACGCCGACATGACGGAACGGGCGCTGAATCTGATGGCCTTCCTCAGTGATATGCAGTCGCCTTTCGACGTGATCGATCTGAACTAGGCTTCAGGCCGCGGCGAGCTGCACGCGAGCTACCTCATGGCTGGGCACATAGCGGTCGCGCAGCGCCATGAAGGGCCGCTCCACCAGCTGGTACAGCAGGAAACCCGCCAACACGCTGGCCGCCGCCATCAGCAATACCGTGACCCAGTGATCGGGCTCCCAGCCCTGCGCCTGCAAGGGCGCGCGCAGCAGCATGCACAGCGTCTTATGCACCAGATAGATCGCATACGACCACAGCGCAATCGCGCCCGCGCCGGGTATGCGCAATTTCTGCAGCAAGGCGCCCGGACTGAGCGCGGCCAGCAGCAGTAGCGCGTAACTAAACGCCAGCAAAGGATAGCCATACACTGTCATGGCATAGCCATAATGGTCTTCAAGGAAGTGCGACCACACCAGCGCCCGCGCAACACCGCCGGCCAGCAACAGCCAGTTGCCGTACGCCGTCAGGCGCAGCCACAGTGCGGCGTGGTAGTTTTTCAGCAGGGCCAGTGCCACCCCCACCACCAGTTCGTCAAAGCGGCACAGCGAAGAATAGTAGATCAGCGTATAGAACACGCGGCTGCCTTCCGGCGCAGCGGCCACATAGCTGGTCCACAGATGGCTGCGGATCAGCATACCGGCAATCAGCACACCAGCCACGGCCAGCCATGCCAACAGCAGCGACTTGCGGCGCGCAGCGATCAGCAAGGCCAGCGCCGGCAGCAGGAAATAGAACTGCTCTTCCACGCACAGCGACCACGCATGGGAAAACGCGGTGCCCGGCTGCAGGCCGATATTCTGGGTAAAGGTGAGGAACTGCCACAACGGCGGCAGCACCAGATCCATGCGGAAGTACGGCCAGCAGGCGAACAGCGCAAGCACCACGTAGAAATTGGGCAGTGTGCGTAACAGCCGCCGTGCATAGAAGCGGCCGAGAGAGAACCGGCTGCTGCCCTGCTGGCCGCGTCGGATCGCGCCCAGTATCTGGTTGCCGATCAGGTAGCCGCTGAGCGCAAAGAACAGATCGACGCCGCTCCAGCCTATCTCGCCAAACCAGCCCAGCGTGGGCGCGCCGCTGACAAACAGCATATAGTGGTTGGCAAACACCAGCGCAATGGCCAGTGCACGCAGGGTATCGAGTCCGGCATTGCGCGCGGTAGCGGTCGTAGTCATGCGCGGATCATAGCAAAGCATGGCACGGCGGCATAGGCTTCGGTGCCGCTGGCATAGCGCTGCGGCGCCATGGTATAAAGCCGCTATCCTCATACTATTCCAGCGCGCATGAACTCCAGCGACCACCTGCAATATATCTCCCACCAGTACAGCGGCCAGTTGCCGGGGCCACGCCTGATCGTGACAGGCGCTGTACATGGCAACGAAACCTGCGGCACCAAGGCGATCCGCCGCGTGCTGGCCATGCTCGACGAAGGCAGCCTGCTGATCCGGCGCGGCAGCCTGACGCTGGTGCCGGTCACCAATCCGCTTGCCTATGCCAAAGGCGAACGGGCCGGCGAGCGCAATCTGAATCGCAACCTGTTCCCGCAAGAGGTGCCGCAGGATTTCGAGGACCGCATCGCCAACTGGCTATGCCCGCTGCTGGCACGCCATGATGTGCTGCTCGATCTGCACTCCTTCAATGCGCACAGCGAACCGTTTGTGATGGTCGGCCCGCGCAACAACGACGGCCCGCTGGAACCGTTCCGCCACGAACAGCAGGAGCGCGCGCTGGCACGCCGCCTCGGTGTGCGGCGCTTCGTCGATGGCTGGTTGCGTACCTACGGCGCCGGGGTGCAGCGCCGCCTGCGCCAGCAAAGCGAACTGCAGACAGTGCTGCGCTATGGCATGGGCACGACGGAATACATGCGCAGCACGGGCGGCTATGCCCTCACACTCGAATGCGGCCAGCACGACGATCCGCAGGCGCCCGAAGTGGGCTACCGCGCCATTCTGAATACGCTGGCCTTCCTCGGTCTGATCGATGGCCCCGTACCCGAACCGATAGCGGCAGAACAGATGGAAGCGCTGAGCATGGCGGCCGTGGTGGACAAACAGCAGGCCGACGATGTCTTCAGCCGGCCATGGGCCAGCTTCGATCCTGTGCGAGCCGGTCAGCAGATAGGCGTACGCGCTGATGGTTCGGTGGAACTGGCCGCTTTCGACGGGCGCATCCTGTTTCCCGATGCAGCCGCCGGCGCCAACTGCGAATGGTATTACCTGTGCCGCAGCAACCCGGATTTCTGAATCGCCCGTACTGACGGCACGGGCGCAGGCCGAGCTGAGTGAGCCTAGGCTGTAGTCAGTTTCAGGCCGACGATACCGCCGATGATCATGGCGATGCAGCCGAGGCGTAAGGCGCTGGCCGGTTCGTTCAACGCGACGATGCCGAAGATGACCGTGCCTACCGTGCCTATGCCGGTCCAGATGGCATATGCCGTCCCTAGCGGCAGCCCGCGCAAGGCCAGCCCGAGCAAGCCCACACTGCCCGCCATGGCGGCCAGCGTACCGGCTGTAGCCAGTGGGCGGGTGAAGCCTTCGGTATATTTCAGACCAACTGCCCACACCACTTCGAGCAGGCCGGCCAATATCAGTGCTATCCACGTCATAAAGTTCTCCAATGTTGCGCGCACTATAGCACTGCCGGAAAAACAACGCTGGGAGCTTCCCCATTGCGCCGCGAGCAGACATAATCATTCTTCAATATTGCTAACGGAGACAACATGCAACTGCTGGCCCACATCGTCACGGCGCTGGTCGCCCTGATTCACGTCTACATCGTGCTGCTGGAGACGGTGCTGTTCCCCACGCGCGGGCGGCGCGTGTTCGGACTGTCGCAGGAAAAGGCGGAGCTGATGCGGCCTGCCATGTCGAATCAGGGCTGCTACAACGGCTTTCTGGTGGCCGCGCTATGTGTAGGCTGGCTGCATCCCGATGCCGCCACGGGCGCCGCGTTCACCGTATTCGGTCTGTGCTGCGTGGCGGTGGCCGGTATCTGGGGCGCGATCACCGTCAAGCGCTCCATCCTGTTCATCCAGACCGTGCCGGCCGTCCTAGCGCTGGCCCTGCGCGCCCTGGCCTGACACACTGCTGGCCGGACGGGCACCCGTGCCGCGCAAGGCCAGCAGCCAGCCCACACCGTCGAACCAGAACGGCGCACCGAGCGAGGCGGCAAACGCCGTCAGCAGCCAGCCCAGTGCGGTCAGCAGCACGGCGCCCGCCGCCGCGCCAGTACTCTGCTGCGCCAGATGGCCCAGCCGCGCGGACGGCCAGCCTATCGGCAGGCTATTGAGCTGGGCACTGGCCGCGCCCAGCATGGCCGGCGACGGCGCTGCCGGCTCGGACGGTGGCTGCGGTTGGCCCATCTGCGCTGCGGCCTGCGCCGCTGCTTGTTCCGCCATCTGGGCTGTCAGTTGGGCCGACATCTGGGCTGCCAGCTCGGCGCTCTGCTGCGCCGTATTCTCATCGCTCCACAGGCGCTGGCTCAGTGCCAGCGTATCGATATTCAGGGCTACCGCAAATACCAGCGCGATGCCGAACAGCACACTCTGTGAGCGCCGCTTGTACCAGCCCGTGGTACGTGCCATGACCGTGTCATACCAATTGCACAGCGCCTGTTCCAGCGCTGTCAGATCGTCAGCCTCGCCCAGCAGCGCCAGCAAGGTGCGCTGCAAGGCCGGATTGTTCAACTGCGCCAGCAAGCTGCGCGCGCTGGTCTGGCGGCCATAACGCTGCTGCAGCGTATCCATCACTGCGCGGGCAAACATGGTGGAAGGAATATACGAAGGCATGCGCCCGGCCTGCGCCTGCCCTGTGATCAGCGGATGGCTCATGACGGCGGCCGCCAGCGAATCGCTGCCCAGCCCGCGCAGGTCGAAACCGCCCTCGCGCCGCAACAGCCGCCGCAGTGATGGTAGGATGCCACGCAACAGCGCGAGGCCGGCCGGTTCATACAGCAGGGTCAGCACGCCATCGAGCAGCATTTTGGCGCGACTCTGGAACAGCGAAGCGATGGCTTCGCGGCTGGCACTGCACAGCAGACTCAGCGCCAGATAAGTGGCGGATAGCCCTAGCGCCACATCGAGATAATGGTTACTCATGGCGTGATTAATTTTTGAATAAGATAGCCATAAAATAAACCATTTCAGCGCACTGAGCAGAAATTTTTTACATATCGTAGAATTCCGATATTGAAATCGGAAAAATGCGATGCATATAGGACCTAGCATAGCCCGAGGTAAGAAGATGGACATAGACGCTATCCATAAAGCCCTCGCCAACCCGATGCGGCGCCAGATACTGGCGTGGCTGAAGGAGCCCGAGGTGTATTTCGCAGCACAGCAGCATCCACTGAGTCTGGGCGTGTGTGCCGGTCTGATCGACCAGCAGACCGGTTTATCGCAG
Organism: Pseudoduganella danionis; assembly: GCF_009720775.1. Lineage (GTDB taxonomy): Bacteria > Pseudomonadota > Gammaproteobacteria > Burkholderiales > Burkholderiaceae_D > Rugamonas > Rugamonas danionis. Next base: position 1,652,871 of record NZ_WNKW01000001.1, on the reverse strand, counting down.
TCCACCGTGTCGGCGCATCTGGCCATCCTGCTCAAGGCGGGCCTGATCACCAACCAGAAGGTGGGTCAGTGGAATTACTTTAAACGCAATGAAGAGACCATCGCGGCCTTCATCGCTCAAATGACACTATAGGAACCTCTCATGGCCACTCTGTTCGACCCCATCACCATCGGCGATCTGACGCTGAAAAACCGTATCGTTATGGCACCCCTGACGCGCGCCCGCGCCATCGGCGGCGGCCGTGTGCCGAACGCCCTGATGGCCGAGTACTACGCCCAGCGCGCCAACGCCGGCCTGATCCTGAGCGAAGCCACGGCCGTCACGCCACAAGGCGTGGGCTATGAAAACACTCCGGGCCTGTGGTCGGACGAACAGGTAGCAGGCTGGAAGCTGGTGACGGCGGCCGTGCACGCTGCCGGTGGCCGCATCTTCGCCCAGTTGTGGCACGTGGGCCGGATTTCCGATCCCAGCTTCTTCGACGGCGCCGCGCCGGTAGCACCGAGCGCCATTGCCGCGCAAGGCCATGTCAGCCTGCTGCGTCCGGAACGCCCCTACCCTGTGCCGCGTGCACTGGAAACGGCAGAACTGGCCGGCATCGTTGCGGCCTACAAGCTCGGTGCTGAGAACGCCAAGAAAGCCGGCTTCGATGGCGTGGAAATCCACGGCGCCAACGGCTATCTGCTCGACCAGTTCCTGCAGGATAAAACCAACCAGCGTACTGACAACTACGGTGGCACTATCGAAAACCGTGCCCGCCTGATGCTGGAAGTGACCGATGCCTGCATCGAAGTCTGGGGTGCCAACCGCGTCGGCATGCATCTGGCACCACGCCGCGATGCGCATGACATGGGCGACAGCAATCCGGCCGCCACCTTTGGCTACGTCGCGCAGGAACTGGGCAAGCGCAAGATCGCCTTCATCTGCGCGCGTGAAGCCGTGGGCGAAGACAGCCTGGGCCCGCTGCTGAAGCAGGCCTTCGGCGGCGTCTACATCGCCAACGAAAAACTCGACAAGGCCGGCGCACAAGCCCTGCTCGACTCGGGCAAAGCTGATGCCGTGGCTTTCGGCAAGGACTACATTTCCAATCCGGATCTGGTGCAGCGCCTGCAGCAGGATGCTGCACTCAACCCTTGGCAGCCGGCCACCTTCTACGGCGCCACGGCGCAAGGCTATACCGACTATCCGGCACTGGCCTAAGCAAAAAGGGCTCAGTTTGCACTGAGCCCTTTTTTACGACGGTACGCTAATTAGCGCGGCTGCGTGTAATTCACCGGAATGAACTCATAAGCCTTGCCTGCCTTGCGCACATGGCCGAGTGCCGGGAATGGCAGGTGGGGCGCGCCTATCAGGTAACCATCTTTGGCGGCAGCGGCGAAGGCTTCCTTGCGTTCGACAATCGCGATCTTGCTATCCGTGTCGAACTGTATGCCGACACCGGGATTGGCAAACTGCACGGCTTCCACGTGCAGCAGGTCGCCCAGCAGCACCAGCTTCTGGCCTTTGCTTTCCACCACGTAGGTAATGTGGCCCGGCGTGTGGCCGCCATTGAAGTAGGAACGCACGCCCGGTACCAGCTCGGTATTGGCCACGATAGGCTGGAACTTGCCCGCCTTCACATAGGGATTGACCGACACCATGGCGCCGAGGAAGCCATCCTTGGCTTCCGGTCCGGCCTTGTCCAGATTCGTTTGACTCAGATAGTAGTCGGCATCGAGCTTACCGGCGCGCACGACGGCGTTCGGGAACACGCGCTGTTCATTCGACGACAGGCCACCCACGTGGTCGCTATGCATATGGCTGATGTAGATCTCGTCCACCTGTTCAGGCTGGTAACCGGATGCCTTCAGATTGCTCAGCAGACGGCCCAGCGTCGGGCCGAACAGGCTGGCGGCGCCCGTATCGATCAGCACCAGCTTGCTGCCCGTGTTGATCAGGAAGCCGTTGACGGAGGTTTCCAGCGGGCTGTGCTCATACACTTTGGCCAGCGCTGCATCGGTCTTTTGCGCTGGCTGCTTGAGCAGCTTGTTAACGGGCAGATCCACGGTGCCATCGTTCAGCACCGTCACTTCGAAATCACCGAGCGTGGTGCGATAGAAGCCGGGCGCCTGGAATTTGGCCATGGGCGCGGCGGCCTGCGCCAGCGAAGTCACGGCCGCCATGGCAGCCAGCACAGCAGCAGAACGGCTAAATTTAAACGGGATCATGGCGCTCCTTATTATTTTTGGGAAAAGAAACGCTACGATACCGCAAATTTCATTGCTGTGTTTGCCGGTTGCTAAAACGAAATCGGCATGCGTACGGATAGCTGGACATCGGGCGTATCGCGCGTCAGCCCTGCACCTATGGCCACGTTGATGCTACGTTTGGCGCTGAGCCGGTACGACAGCCCCATCAGCAAAGTGCCGAGCTGGGTGCGTACGGAGCCGGGCACCGGCAAGCCATTCTGGCGCGTGCGCGCAATCGAGCTGTGGTCGTAGCCGAAGCTGATCAGGGCCTTGTCGTTGAGCGCCAGCCCCAGGCCGAAATTGAAGCCGAACACACCACCGGGCGCAACCGTACCCAGTGGCTCCATTTCACCGGCCAGCACGCGCCGGTTCACATTGTGACGTTTGAAGTTGTACAGATAGCTGACGCCGCCAAACAGGATGGCGGGGTCACTGGCATATAGCCATGTCAGGCTGGGCTGGATGGCATAGAAACCCGAACCCGTCGGCAAATCCAGCGGCAGACCCGTGCCGGTGGCATCGGTACCGACACAGCGCCGCGTACAATCCGTCACGACACTGAACGGGTCCCTGCCCGTGCGCGATTTGAAACGCAAGCCCGCCACATAATACGGGCTGTCATTGCCGCCCTGATTGAGCTGGTAGCGCGCGGCCAGCTCGGCATCGCCCACGCCTTTGCCGCTGGTTTCGAACACTCTGTCAACACCTGTGCCGGTGAACAGCTCGCGGCTCACCGTGGAATCGGAACGGTAAACATAAGGCAGTTTCAATTCGACTTCGGCGCGGCGCCCCAGCCCATAGCGCAGCGTCAGCGCGCCGGTAACGGTATTGCGCTTTACTTCGCGCACGTCCACCAGCCCGATCAGCAAGGCCGGAATGATGGTGTAGCCCACCAGCACCACGCGGTTGCTCGACGAGTAGCCGAACTGGGCCGAAGGCTCGACGATGATCTGGCCGCGCGGCGTCAGTACACCCGGCTGTTCGAACAAAGGCGCAACGGCCGGCGCCGTACTGTCTTCAGCGTGCGCGAGTGCGCCCGCCGCCCATGTCAATGCTGCTACCCACAGATGTAACTTCGGCATGCCTGCTCTCCGCGCTGGTGTTCATTTGGGTCCCACTGCCGCGCTCAGAGCTGCTCTCAGCACTCCTTCAAAGTTCAGACTTTTGAGCATGGCCAGATTGCTGACAGTGGTGCTGATGGTGGTCTGGCTGCGGATAGCCTGATCATTCAGGCTGTTCTGGATCAGCAGGGCGCCGGGGTTATCCGGCAGCGCTAAAACGCCGCCATCCTGCACCCGTATGCCGGCCAGCGCCATGCTGGCTGTGCTGATCTCCGCAGCGCTCAACTTTGTCACATCTGCATAGCCAAACCGACTACTGGCTACAACACCGCCATTGATCGAAACCAAACGTTCTACACCTAAGCTCACTTGCAGCCCGTTGCCCAGCTCGAAGCCGCCACGTGCTTCATCGAGTTGCGCGGCACTCACAGGCTGCCAGTCGTCCGGCAAGGAGGCTGCCGGTGCCGGCCAGCACGCGGGCAAGGCCAGAGCCAGCCAGTACCACGGAAAGATCTTGCGCCGACCATGCATGGCAGCTCCTTCAGAAATTGCCGCTGCCCGTCTTGGGCAGCACGGACATGGCCGGTATCACATCGCTCATCGCCCCAGCCAGACGCACTTGCGGCACCACCCGCCAGTCCGTCGCCAGATTGAAGCGCGGCTGACCGGGCCACTCGTGGATCACAAACAGCAGCCCATCCTGCCAGATCCGCTCGAACGCGACGCGGCTCATGGCGCGCGTACCGCTGGCCGGATCGCCCAGCAGTATCCGCCCGCCCTGTATGCCCTTGATCACGACAAAATGGGCATAGCCTTGCTCGACGATGCGCACGATGGCCGGCAACCCTGCCTGCTCCAGCTTGTCCAGCGGCTGCTGGTAGCCATCAGCAATCAGCCCCTGACTGGCCAGCAGGCGCTGCATGTCCAGCAATGAAAAACCTTGCTGGCGTATGCGCTGCTGATCGCCCTGAGCGTACATGGCGTCGAACACTTGTTGCTCCGTGGTGGGCCGGCCATAGTGAAAGGTCAGCAGCGTTGCCAGCGCCGCCGAGCCGCAACTGAAGTCGGTCTGCTGATGCACCGTGGTGAGAAAGCGCGCCGCCTTCATATCCGTCACGGCTACGCTAACGCTGCCACCGCCGGGCAAGGCCAGATCGGCCGCCACTGCAGGCCGCGTGCCCGCGCAAAGCAGCAACGCCCCCACTCCAAAGGAAATCAGCGCAGAGGTTTTCATCGCATCTGCACATTGATGATGGTGGCATTCTGAATCAGCACATTCGCCCCCGAGTTCTGTATCGCCACAGGCAAACCGGCAGCATTGGCGAACGAAGCCGCCGAAATGGCATTCGCCCCCGTCACCACATTGATGGCGGCATTGCCGCTGACGGAGCCTGCCACATCCATGTTATTGCTGACCGTATCGCTGCCTGCCCGCTTATCGGCCAGCGCCGCTTGTGCCAGCGGCCGCCAGCCCGACAGCGTGGATGTCCCTGAACCCTGTGCCATCGGCAGCCCAGGCACTGCAACCACGCCTTCCTGCGCAGCGTCCGCCACGCTGCGCGCCTGTGCCTTGACCGCTACTTCCTGCTGCTGCGCAGCGGCTGCGCCCGATAGCACCAGCCACAGCAGCCCTGCATGCACTCCCAAGTATGTTTGCATCGCAACTCCCTATCGCGGAGCGGGCCACGCCCTCCGCTACGCGGCCCGCCTGAGGTTTATTTACCGACTGCCAGATTGGCCTGCACGTTCACACTTTGCTGGACCAGCGAAGCAATGCCGCTATTCTGTGCCACCACCATCACACCGGCAGCCGACTGGCCCACATTGCTCATGGCATTGGACATATTGAAGGTGCCGGCATTTACCGAGATATTGCCGCCCGCACCGCCAGTTCCGCCGCTAGCTGCACCACCCGTTGCCGCACCTGCCGTATTGCCACCGCCGCTACCGCCTGCGCCGGCCAGATTACCGCCACCACCCGCACCGCCTGCGCCGGCTGCACCACCGGTGGAACTGCCATTGGTCGGATTCCCATTGCTGGCCGTGCCACCGGCGGCTGTACCACCAGCTGCGCCATTGCCGGCGGTATTGCTGGCGTTGCCACTGGCTGCACCATTGCCGCCTGCTGCACCAGCACCACCTGCGGCACCCGTGCTGCTGGCCGCGCCGCCCGTACCACCGGCACCGCTATTGCCCGTGCTGGCAGTGGCACCTGCGCCGCCCGTCTGGCTGGCCGCTGCACCAGCACCGCCAGCACCACTGCTAGCTGCGCCCCCGGCCGCACCATTGCCGGCCGTAGCACTGCCCGCCGTAGCTGCCGCACCGGCGCCGCCAGCCCCGCCGGCCGCACCACTGCCGCCCGCGCCGCCCGTGGCAGTGCCCGTGCTGCTGGTGGCATTACCGGCAGCGCCATTGCCGCCCGCAGCGTTACCACTGCCCGCACTGGCGGTCTGGCTAGGCGGAGTTGCGCCGGTACTGCTAGCCGGTACGCCGTTAGCGTTGGCCGCACTGCCCGCGCCACTGCTGGCACCCCCCCCCATGCCACTGCTGCTGGCACTGCCGGAACCACTGCCAGCACCACCGCCACCTGCGCCGGCACCCCCAACACCCGCTACACCACCGGCGCCACCGGCAGCACTGCCGGCATTGCCCGTGTTACCACCGTTGCCGCCATTACTACCTGTGGCAGCGCCCGTCATTCCGCCGGCGCCACCGGCCGCTGCGCCATTGGCGCCCCCGGCACCGCCGGTGGCCATGCCGCCGGCACCACCATTACCGCCAGTCCCGCCTAGAGCTGCGGCCCCGCGACCGCCAGCCCCTCCGGTGCCGCCCATGCCGCCAGCGCCGCCGGCCCCGCTGCTCGCCGAGCCGGCAAAGCCGCCCGCACCGCCGGCACCGCCCACACCACCGGCGGCCGTGGCAGCACCGTTGCTGGCACTGCCATTGGCGGCGTTACCACCACTACCGCCCGCCGCGCCGGCGCCACCATAGCTATCGCCACCGTAGCCACCCGTGCCACTGGCCGAACCGCCACTGGCATTACCTGCCACGCCGCCATAGCCGGCACCGCCGCCGCTGCCGGCACTGTTAGCTGCGCTATTGCCTATATCGTGCACGGTATTGCCAGACACGTTGCCGCTCAGCGTGCTGTTGGCATTGGCGGCGGAGGTATTGTACGAACCACTCACGGCCGAAGTGGCTGTGGCGCCGTTATTCGCCGCAGCAGCCCCTACCTGGCTGGCTGTCGCCCCGCCACTACTGTTGTTGTTATTGTTGCTGCTATCCTGCACTGCGGACGAGGCATCGTTCGCGTGGGCACCGGCGCCGGACTGAGTATTGGTGGGCGGCGTCGTGGTCTGGGCCATACTGGCGCTAAAAGCCAGTGCCAGCGCAGTGGCTATCATGGTTTTTTTCATACTAACTCCTACTTGAACAAGTTATGGGGAAACAACAGAGGTGTACCGGGCCTGCTTGCTCCCGATACGCGCCACAAGGCAAAGCCGGTGCCAGCTGCTTGCCGGTCTATCTAAGTCCTTGAGTTGCAGAGTTATTTCAACAGTGTTGAAGCCGCTTGCGGCAATTTGGAACAGCGCATCTGACGCAGCATGTAACGCGGCTGTGACAGCGACAGTACAAGCTGTCACGCCGCGGCGCGGCCGCAAGAGCGCGCGCTCCAGCTATGCTGCGAAGGTCGAGCAAGGATAGGGAAGAGTTAGTCCGGGGCCATGCGCCCCATGTCACGCTGACGTGACCGGACTGGAATGCCATGCTTGGCCAGCAAACGATACAGCGTCATGCGCGACACGCCGAGACGGCGCGCTGCCTGCGCCACGTTACTGCCGGCCTCCAGCAGGCTGGCTGCAATCGCCGCACGTTCGGCCAGCACGCGCGCATCATCGAGCGCGAGCGCGGCACGCTCGGGAGTCACAGCGGCCAGCCCCAGATCGGCCGGCATGATCAGCCGTCCTGCGGCCATCACCATGGCGCGCCTGACCCGATTGAGCAGTTCGCGCACATTGCCGGGCCAATCATGCGCAGTGATGGCCAGCTCGGCCGCTTTGCTGAAGCCGCGCAACTGGCTCGCGCGTTCGCTGGCATACCGTTCGAAGAAATGCTCGGCCAGCGGCAGCAGATCATCACGGCGCTCGCGCAAGGGCGGCACCTCCAGCGCCAGCACATTCAGACGGTAGTACAGATCTTCGCGGAAGCTGCCACGCGCAACCGCCTGCGCCAGATCAACATGCGTGGCTGCCAGCACCCGCACATCAACCTGACGGCTGGCCGTCGAGCCCAGCCGGAAGATGGTCTTTTCCTGCAAAAACCGCAGCAGATTCGCTTGCAGTTCGAGCGGCAGATCGCCGATTTCATCGAGTAGCAGCGTGCCGCCCTGCGCTGCTTCGATCAGGCCGCGCCGTTCGCGGCTGGCACCCGTGTAGGCGCCCCGCTCATGGCCGAACAGTTCGGCGTGGATCAGCGTGGCCGGCATGGCGCCACAATTGACGGCAATAAACGGTGCGCTGCGCCGCGCCGATAGCCCATGCACGGCTTGCGCCACCAGCTCCTTGCCGGTGCCGCTCTCGCCCGTAATCAGCACCGGCGCCAGCACCGCGGCCACGCGCTGCAACTGGCCACGCAACTGCGTCAGCGCAGGGCTGCGCCCCACCATCTGCGCTAGCAACGCGGGCTTGTCCTGACGCACCAGCGGCGCCAGTGCCGCCAGCCCTTGGGCGTGGCCCAGCGTCTGGTTCAAGCGTGCCGCATTGGCTGGCATGGTATGGAAATCATGGCAGTGGGTGTGCAGCAGGCTGCGCCAATATGGCCGGGCCAGCAGGCTGGGCGGCAACACGGCGATCCAGCGCACTTGCCAGCAACGCAGCAGAAAGGCTTCCAGCGCAGCCTGCGGCTCAGACAGGCCGGCATCCAGCAACAGCACGCCCACCCGTACCGACAGCAGTAACTGCAGGCGCTCGGCTTCCTTCAGGCTATCGACATGGTGCACAACATGGCCGCGCAAGGCTGGTGCCAGCGCGGCGGTAGGCAGGCCCTTGCCTAGCGCCAGGCACAGTATGGCGGAGTGGGGAGTCATGCCGGTTCGACTGGCTTAAATGGCAATAGTTCGTTCTTATCATTTAATCCAGAACAAGTTGCTTGCTGCGTTCTGAGCATCAATATAGAATGCCTGCGCAGTTTTTTTTGACTAGGGATGTGCCGACCTGTCAATAGTGAAAATAAATTAAAACAACGACGGGATCAAACAAATGAGTGATTTTCAATTAAAACCGGCCGATCTGCCGACCTGGGGCCAGCGCACTGCCTTGCGCGTGCTGCATCTGTTCGGCTGGAAGCTGCTGTTCCGCCCCCTGCCCGGCCCGCGCGGCATCTGCGTGATCTATCCGCATACCTCCAACTGGGACTTCATGGTAGGCCTGTTCGGCAAATGGGCGCTGGACCTGCCGTTCCGCTGGCTGGCCAAGGATTCCCTGTTCAAGACCCCGCTGGGCAACTGGTTCCGCTCGCTGGGCGGCGAGCCCGTCGAGCGCGGCACGCCTAGTGGCACCATCAAGACGCAGGCGGCCCGCATGAATGCAGCCGACTGGTACTGGGTAGGCATTACGCCGGAAGGCACGCGCGGCTATCGCCCTTACTGGAAGAGCGGTTTCTACCACCTCGCGCTGGAAGCCAAGGTGCCGCTGGTACTGGTCTACATCGATTACGCTACCAAGTCGCTGGGTCTGGTCGAACACGTTGAACTGACGGGCGATATGGAAACCGATCTGGCCACAATCCGCGCCGGTTTCGCCGGCCGTCAGGGTCTGTATCCGGAAAAGGCTGCGCCCATCGTGTTCCAGGAGCGCCGTCCCGACGAGGACAACGCTGCCAAATCGAAGCAGGCCTGAAGTACCGCCACACCGGCAGCGCTGGCCTCAGGCTAGCGCCAGCAGCATGGTGCCGGTAGCGGCAATCGCCGCGCCGGTCCATTTCACAGCCAGCATGGGCAGCTTATGGCCCAGCACACGGCCAGCATAAATCAACCCCGCGCTCGACAGCATCAAGCCCAGCGTACTGGCTACTTCCGGCAGTTCATGGCCATGCGCATTGCCGTGCAATATGGCGAACACACCTAGCATGGCAGCGGCCAGCACTGGCGGCAAACGCAATGCCGCGGCCAGCAGCACACCCAGCAAAGCCACCGTCAGCGCGATGCCCGTTTCCAGTCCCGGTATCGACAGTCCGGCCACGCCCGTCAGCACACCGAGCAGCATGGCCGCGATAAAGCCCAGCGGCAGGCGCAGCGTAGCGCTCTGGCGCACGCTCCAGATCCCCACCGCCAGCATGGCCAGCAGATGATCCAGCCCGGTCAGCGGATGCAGCAAGCCAGCGCGAAAGCCGTGGCTATGCCACACGCCGCCCTGCACATGGGCTTGCGCATAGCTGCTGGCGATAGTCAGTGCGGCCAGCGCGATAAAACGTAGCAGATGCATGGTAGTACTCCTCAAGTTTCAGATTCAGGCAGCGTCGCGGGCTTCCATCAGCCCCTGCACGCGAATAAAGTCGATCACGGCCCGCACGCCTTCGCCGCTGCGCAGATTGGTGAACAAGAAAGGACGGGCGCCGCGCTGCTGCTTGGCGTCGCGCGCCATCACCGCAAGGTCAGCCCCCACATGGGGCGCCAGATCGGTCTTATTGATGATCAGCAGATCGGAACGGGTGATGCCGGGACCGCCCTTGCGCGGTATCTTTTCGCCGCCGGCCACGTCGATCACATAAATGGTCAGGTCAGACAACTCGGGGCTGAAGGTGGCCGCCAGATTGTCGCCACCGGATTCCACCAATATCAGATCGAGCGCGGGGAAATCAGCCTGCATGCGTGCGATGGCTTCCAGATTGATGGAGGCGTCTTCGCGGATGGCCGTGTGCGGGCAGCCGCCCGTTTCCACACCCATCAGCCGCTCTGCCGGCAGCGCGTCGGCGCGCAGCAGTATCTCCATATCTTCCTTGGTGTAGATATCGTTGGTAATCACGGCCATGTCATAGCGCTCGCGCATACCCTTGCACAGCATTTCGCACAGCGCTGTCTTGCCGGAACCGACCGGACCGCCGATGCCGACGCGCAGGGGGTTGGATGGAATACTCATAAACACTCTCTCGTTAGGAACGGTATAAACGGCTGTACTGCACTTCGTGCTGGGCCGACAGTAGCGACAGGCCCGGTGCCCAGTTACTCATTTCTTCATCCGGCACGCTCTGGGCGTGGCGCGCTGCCGTTTCCAGCTCGGCGCGCAGCGACAGCAGCAGACGCTGGCCCGCCACCTGCCCCAGCGGCACCGACTTCACGCACACCAGCACCTGATTCTCGGCCCACGCAAACAGCATGGCCAGCAAGGCGGCATCGTGCGGTATGCCCAGCGCGGCCACAGCGCAGGCATAAGCTGTGGGCAGCGCCACTTCGCTGTGTGCCGGCAAGTGGGCCAGCATTTCATCGTCGACGAAGCCCAGTTCCGCCACCAGCCGGCTCAGGGAAAAACCCATCTGGATAGTCTCGGCGCGGAATTCGGCACTATCGCGCGAGGCGATAAAGCGCTCGCTCCACATGGCCACATCTACCCAGTCGCGCCGCGTGTAGGCCTGCATCAGGCGCCAGCACACGGGCGCTTCCCAGCCCGCCACCACTTCATGCAGATGCCGCACTATCCACTCACGCGCCGTGACCGCATCGTGTACCAGCCCGCGCTCGAGCGCCGCTTCCAGCCCTTGCGAATAGCTGTAGGCGCCTATCGGCAATGCCGGGCTGGCAAACTGCAGCAGGTGCAGCAGAGCGGCGGCTTGCATCAGCGCGTATCACCGGGACGGTGAATCTTCTGGCGCAGTGGCACCGGTGCCAGCAGATGGCTATGCTGGCCAGCTTCGTGGTGATGGCCGTGCCCCCCGCCGTAGGCGCCCGCCTCCGGCTCGAACGGCGCCTGCTGCTCCGTCACCGTGGCGCCCAGCCCCAGCAGCATTTCCTTCAGCACGGCGTCGGCACGGATGCGCAGGAAGCCATCGCCCACCTGCGCCTGCGTGTGACGATTCCCCAGATGGAAAGCACAGCGCAGCAAGGCTTGCGCATCGGCGCAGGTGACGGTGTAGGTGGGTTCGGACGCGGCTACCACGCGGATCACACGGCGGTCTTCGCCCGTCAGCAGATCGCCATCGCGCAGCACCGTGCCGCGCACGGTGAACACCGCCACTTCTTCGCCGTTGTCGAGCGTGGCGCGCAAGCGGCATTTCTCGCGCAGTTCGTAAGGCAGTACCAGTTGCGCTGCAATCTGTCCGGCAGCACTCAGGTCGCTCAGTTTGGTATGTAAGGTCAGCATAATCGGCCCACAGAATCAGAACAGGAAGTAGCGCTGCGCCATGGGCAGCACGCTGGCCGGCTGGCACACCAGCAGTTCGCCATCGGCACGCACTTCATAGGTTTCGGGATCGACATGCATCTGCGGCGTGGCGCCGTTATGAATCATGTCGGACTTGCGCAGCGTGCGCATATTGCGCGCCACGATAAGCGTCTTGTTCAGTTGCAGTTGCTGGCCTATGCCGGCGTCGTAGGCTGCCTGCGAGACAAAGGTGAAGGACTTTTTCAGGCCGCCGCCAAAGGCGCCGAACATCATGCGGTAGTGCACCGGCTGCGGCGTGGGGATGGACGCATTCGGGTCGCCCATCTGCGCTGCGGCTATCATGCCGCCCTTGAGGATCATCGACGGTTTGACGCCGAAGAAGGCCGGCTTCCACAGCACCAGATCGGCGATCTTGCCCACTTCCAGCGAACCCACGGCATGGGCAATACCATGCGTGATGGCCGGATTGATGGTGTATTTGGCGATGTAGCGCTTGACGCGGAAGTTGTCGTTACGCGCCGTATCGGGTGCCAGTGCGCCCCGTTGCACTTTCATCTTGTGCGCCGTCTGCCAGGTACGCATGATGACTTCGCCCACCCGGCCCATGGCCTGCGAATCGGACGACATCATGGAGATGGCGCCGATATCGTGCAGGATATCTTCTGCCGCGATGGTTTCGCGCCGGATGCGCGATTCGGCAAACGCCACATCCTCGGCTATCGCCGCATCCAGATGATGGCACACCATCAGCATATCCAGATGCTCGTCCAGCGTGTTCACCGTGTAGGGACGGGTAGGATTGGTCGAGGAAGGCAGCACATTGCTCTCGCCCACGGCCGCGATAATGTCCGGTGCATGGCCGCCGCCCGCCCCTTCGGTATGGAAGGTGTGGATGGTGCGATCTCTAAACGCGGCCAGCGTATCGGCCAGATAACCGCCCTCGTTGAGGGTGTCGCTATGGATGGCCACCTGTACGTCGAGTTGATCGGCCACGCTCAAACAGTTGTCGATAGCGGCTGGTGTGCTGCCCCAGTCCTCGTGCAGCTTGAGGCCTATGGCGCCGGCCAGCACCTGTTCTTCCAGCGGCTGCGGCAGGCTCACATTGCCCTTGCCGAGAAAACCCAGATTCATCGGGAAGGCATCGGCCGCCGACAGCATGGCATGCAGATGCCACGGCCCCGGCGTGCAGGTGGTGGCCGAAGTGCCGGCCGACGGCCCAGTGCCGCCGCCTATCATGGTGGTGACGCCACTCATCAGCGCTTCTTCGATTTGCTGCGGGCAGATAAAATGGATGTGGGTATCCACCCCGCCTGCCGTGACGATCATACCTTCGGCTGCAATGATTTCTGTCGCCGCACCGATGGCCATGGTTACATCGGGCTGGATGTCGGGATTACCGGCCTTGCCTATGCCCGCGATCAGGCCGTTCTTCAAACCGATATCGGCCTTGACGATGCCCCAGTGGTCAATGATGACGGCATTCGTCAGCACCGTGTCCATCACTTCGGCCGCCAGCCGCTGCGACTGGCCCATGCCGTCGCGGATCACTTTGCCGCCGCCGAATTTCACTTCCTCGCCATAGGTGGCGTAGTCATGCTCGATTTCGATAAACAGTTCGGTATCGGCCAGGCGGATACGGTCCCCTTTGCTGGGACCGAACATCTCCGCATATGCACGCCGCGTCATCGTTGCCATGTGCTTGCCTGCTTTCTCGTGTCGGGATTACTTGCGGGGCGGCTGGTCGGCCAGCTTGCCCATCACTTTGCCGTTAAAGCCGTACACCTTCTGCTCGCCGCCCAGCTTCACCAGTTCTACTGTGCGTTGCTGGCCCGGCTCGAAGCGCACGGCTGTGCCGGCAGCGATGTTGAGGCGCATGCCGTAAGCCTTCCAGCGCTCGAACTTGAGCTCCGTATTGACTTCGAAAAAATGGAAATGCGATCCCACCTGTACGGGACGGTCGCCCTGATTGCTGACCACCACGGTAGCCGTGGCACGGCCCTGATTGAGTCCGATCTCGCCCTCTTCGAGCAGGTATTCACCGGGTATCATCGTGAGCTCCTTGTCAAACACTGGATGCGGTTAGGGGTCATGCTGCTTCTCTGTTGTTTAAGGTATGGGCTGGTGCACGGTGACCAGCTTGCTGCCATCGGGGAAAGTCGCTTCCACCTGTATGTCGGGGATCATCTCCGGCACGCCTTCCATCACATCGGTCCGCGTGAGCACACGGGTACCGTCGGACATCAGTTGCGCCACGCTCTTGCCGTCGCGCGCACCTTCCATGATGGCGCAGGTGATCAGGGCGACGGCTTCCGGATAGTTGAGCTTCAGGCCGCGCGCAAGGCGGCGCTCGGCCACGATGCCTGCGGTGAAAATCAGTAGCTTGTCTTTTTCTCTCGGGGTCAGATCCATGTCGGTGTATCTCTATCGTTATCTTGTTCAGGTCTGCCAGATGCGCGGGGTCACGGCTGCGCGCTCCAGCAGATAGGGGCGCAGGCGGCGCCACACGGCCAGCATCAGGCGGCGCGCCGTTTCGCTGTCGTTGCCCAGATGGCGCGCCACTAGTACGTTACGGGTCTGGCTAATGCCGAATAGGTGTTCGCCATCGGCCGCAATATCGGCGCGGATTTCGGCCAGCAAAGACGCAGGCACCTGCCGCCCCGCTGCAAGAAAAGTGGCGCATACGCTATGGCCCTGCAGCGATAGCGGGCTATCGAGCTGGCCGCCCAGCAGCTTGCCCTGCTCCCACCAGATCAATTTGCCATCGAGGTAGATGCTGCTACGCTGGCTTACGCAGCCGCTGGCATACACCTCGCCGGAACTGCGCCGCCCCATGCACAGAATCTCGCAGCCGAGATAGTGCGCACCGGCGCCCAGCCGGACTTCCTGTTCCAGCTGGACGTGGGCCGTATCGAAGAAAATGGTTTCCTGCGGCAGCCATTCGAGCGCCGCACCCGCACCTACCTGCAGCGTCACCTGCTGGCGCGAGACTTTGCCATTGGCCTTGTACCACTTGGCTGCGCCGGGTGTGGCCAGCAGCGCATGGGCCTGTGCGCCCACGTTGACGGCTATGCTGAGCCGGTCGCCGCCCACCACGCCGCCGGGCGGATGGACGATGATGGCGTGGCACACTGCGCCGCCTTCCGGATACAGCGCCTTCTGCACGCGCAGCGGGCCGGCATGCAGATTGTCGTAAAGACGGGTAGTGTCGCCATCGCGGCCAAAGCCGAGCGTGAGGCTGGCCTGCCAGTGCTGGCTGGCGGCGTTGTATTCACGGATGGCAGTGGTATCAGGCATGCCGTGATCTATGCAATCACCATGCCAGCCCATAGGAGAGCGCGCTGCGCGTTTGCCCGCTACCAAGCGAAAACGGCGCACCAAAGCGGTGCGCCGTTAATAAAGAACTTACGCGAGGCGCCGCAATGGTGCGGCGCCGCCTAGACTGATGCTAGTCGAGATGAGGATAAGGGCTCTTGCCACCGTCCGCGATGAAGGTATCAATACGCGCTTCCAGCACAGGCAACGGCACGGAACCCAGCTGCAGCACGGTGTCGTGGAAGGCGCGGATATCGAACTTGTCACCCAGCGCTGCTTCCGCCTTGCGGCGTGCCGCGATAATGCTCATCTCGCCCAGATAATAGGACAGCGCCTGACCGGGCCACGAAATATAGCGATCCACCTCGGTCTCGATTTCATGCTCGGACAATGCCGTGTTCTCGTGCAGATAATCCTGCGCCTGTTTGCGTGTCCAGCCCTTGCTGTGGATGCCCGTATCGACCACCAGACGCGAAGCACGCCAGGCCTGGTAACTGAGCATCCCGAAGATTTCGTAAGGCGTTTCGTACATGCCCATTTCCACCCCGAGGCGTTCCGAATACAGCGCCCAGCCTTCGCCGAAAGCCGAGATATACGCATTGCGGAAGGCCGGACGGCCTTTCTGCTCCATCGCCACCGGCATCTGGAAAGCATGGCCAGGCGCCGATTCGTGCAGCGTCAGCGCCGGCACCGAATACAGCGCGCGTGATGGCAGGTTATAGGTATTCACCAGATACACACCGGGGCCGCCACGGCCAGAAGTGTAGAACGGCGCCTGATCGTCCGGCACAGGAATCACGGCAAAGCGGCGCCGTGGCAGATAGCCGAAATATTGGCTTACCTTGCCGTCAAACTTCTTCGCCACCCACGCCGAGCGCATCAGCAGTTCTTCCGGCGTCTTGGCATAGAAGCGCGGATCGGTACGCAGGAATTGCAGGAAGGCCGGCAGATCGCCTTCGAAGGCTACCTGCTTGATCACGTCGTGCATCTCGGCGCGGATCTTGGCCATCTCGGACAGGCCGATCTGGTGGATCTGGTCGGCGCTCATGGAGGTGGTAGTGAACTCCACGATCTTCGACTGGTAATAGGCTTTACCATCGGGCAGGCTTTCGGCCGCCAGTGCTACACGCGCCTGCGGCACATATTCCTCGCGCATGAACTGCAGCAGCTTACGGTAGGACGGCAGCACCGAAGTCTCGATGGCTTTCACGGCTTCGGCACGCAGCGCTTCCTGCTGGGCAGCGGGCATGCTGGCCGGCATGGTCTTGAATGGGAAGTAGTACACCGTATCCTGCGCCGACTTGGCCTCGGTGACGGAGGTGATGGAACTGTCACGGCCCACCAGCGTTACTTTGGGTGGCGTGAAGCCGCGTGCCAGACCGGCGCGCATATTCACGATTTCGTCGTTGAAGTAGCGCGGCATATCGGCCAGCTGTTTCAGATAGTCGCGCAACTGTTTCTCGGTCGTGAGCGGACGGCGCGCACCGCTGGCGAGGTTGGACCAGAAGGCCGAATCGGCATTCAGCGGCTTTTCGAATTCGCGGAACTGCTGGGCCGCGATCAGCGCAGCGATCTGCGCCTTGTAGACCTGATAGTTGACCTTCTCGCCGGCCGATAGCTGCTTCTCGCTGATGCCATCCAGCTTCTTCATCACGGCCAGCCAGTAATCGAGGCGCTGCTTCTGGGTGGCGGCATCGATACGCGGCAAGCTGGTATCCACGCCGCTATCGTCGTCATCCTCGCCCTCTTCCAGCTTCTGGCTCTGGCGCCATTTCCATTCCTGCGTGTAGATGGCCTTGAAGCGGGCATCGGCCGGACCGGGGCGCTCGGCCTTGGCCGCAGCAGCCGGCTTATCGGCAGCAGTGGCCTGCAGCGGCAGGGAAACTGCTGCACCTAGCGCCAGCAGCATGCTTGCGCCAGTCAGCGCGGCGTTGAACTTCTTATCCATAACACTCCTGTGAGTCGGTTTAAGACAGGTCCTGCAAACAGCGCCGCTCGCGCAGCAATCCGGCAAACGCCGCCGCATCGACGGGACGGCTGAAATAATAACCCTGCATTTCGTCACAGCCATGCTGGCGCAGGAATTCCATCTGCTCGCGCGTCTCCACCCCTTCGGCGATCACGCGCATATTCAGGTTGTGCGCCAGCGTGACCACCGACAGCGCAATCGCGGCATCGGCCGGATTGGTGGTGATGTCGTCGACGAAGGATTTATCGATCTTCAGCACATCGATGGGGAAGCGCTTCAGGTAACTCAGGCTGGAGTAGCCTGTGCCGAAATCGTCCAGCGAGATGCTGACGCCGATGGCCTTCAGCCGGCGCAGGGCCGCAACCGCCTTGTCCGGATCGCCCATCACCGTGCTCTCGGTGATTTCCAGCCCCAGATATTGCGGCGCCACTTTGAAATCGCGCAGCGTGTTTTCCACATACGGCACGGTGGCATCGTTGACGAACTGGCTGGCCGCCAGATTGACAGCCACCTTGATCGCGCCCAGTCCCTGATCGTGCCACACCTTGATCTGCGCGCACACGCTGGCCAGCACCCATTCGCCGATGGAGTTCACCAGCCCGTATTCTTCGGCCAGCGGTATGAAGCGATTGGGCGGCACGCGCCCCAGTATGGGATTATCCCAGCGCAGCAACGCTTCGGCGCCGACGATGGCGCCCGTCTGCAAACACATTTGCGGCTGATAATAGACTTCGAATTCGTCGCGCGCAATGGCACCGCGCAGCTGGCTCTGGATGGCCAGCTTGTCGCGCACTTCCGCATCCATGCGTTCGGTGAAGAAGGCATAGTTATCGCGCCCCACTTCCTTGGCGCGGAACAGCGCCGTATCGGCATTGCGCACCAGTTCATCGAAGCTATCGCCGTCGCTCAGGCTGACGGCGATGCCTATGCTCGAGGTTACGGTAATCGTGTGCTGGTCGATGAGCAGTTCCTGCCGCAGGCCGGCCAGTATGCGCTGGGCCAGCGCCATGGTCTGGGCCAGCTGGCGGTCGTCCGCCACGATGATCTGGAATTCGTCGCCGCCCTGACGGGTGACGATGTTATCCGCCCCCACGCATTCGCCCAGGAAGGTCGCCACCACCTGTAGCGCCTTGTCGCCCACATCGTGGCCGTAGGAGTCGTTGATGCTCTTGAAGTGATCGAGATCGAGACACATCACGGCCACGCAGCGGTGTTCGCGCTTGGCAGCCACCAGCTTCTGCTCGAACTGCTGGCGCGCCAGCAGGCGGTTAGGCAGGCCCGTCAGCGCATCATGGTGCGACAGGAAATCGATCAGATGCTGCTCGGCCTTGCGTTCGCTGATATCCATGAACACGGCCACATGGTTGCTCACCTCCCCTTGCGCATCGCGCACCACGGAGAGGCTCAGCAGGCCGGGGAAGGTATCGCCGTTTTTGCGGCGTGCCATGATCTCACCCGACCAGTGGCCCGTCTTGACGATGGCCTGCACCATGATCTGGAACGTCTTCATATCCGCTTCGCCCGCATGCAGCAGCGCAGCCCCCTGCCCTGTTACTTCGTCGGAGGCATAGCCGGAAATCCGCGTGAAAGCAGGATTGCAGGCGACGATGCGGCCATAGCGGTCGGTCACCACGATGGCATCCTGGGTGGCCTCGAACACCTGGCTGGACAGGCGCATGAATTCTTCATTGGCGCGGCGCTGCTCGACTTCCTTTTCCAGCGAAGCGGCCAGCGCAGCCAGTTCGGCCGTGCGTTCGCTCACGCGCTGCTCCAGCATGGCGCGTTCGGCCGCCAGCGCCTTCTGCGTACGGGCCAGCCGCACATGGGCATCGGTACGGGCCAGTATCTCCTCGGCCTGGAACGGTTTGGCGATGAAATCCACTGCGCCCAAGGCAAAGCCGCGCACCTTGTCGTCCGTGTCGTGCTGGGCGGAGAGGAAAATCACGGGGATCTGGCTCAGTGCCGGCGCTGCCTTCAGGCGCTTGCAGACTTCGAAACCGTCGATGCCGGGCATGCGGATATCCAGCAGGATCAGTTCGGGCGGGCGCGATTGCACGGTCCATAGCGCCAGTTCGCCGTTCGGCGCCTGACGCACGTAGTACCCTGCTTCTGTCAGCAGATCGCTGAGCAGCTTGAGCGAGGCTGGCGTGTCTTCCACGATCAGCACTTCTCCCTTGCTCGACTGCTCCGTTATTTCCCGAACCATGTAAAAACTCTTTCGTACTAGATACCGCCCCGTCGGGCATAGTGAATGATATACCGATCAACGCTGGGCCGTTGTGCCGTTTTCCGCATCGTCCAGCAAACGGCACAGTTGCGGATACTGGTGCTGGCGCAGCATATATTCGATGCCCGCCACCACTGCGGCCAGCTCGGTCGGCAACGGTGCCAGCAACTGCCCCACCCGCGTCAGATTCAATTCCAGCAAGGCCTTCTTCATGTCCGCCCGCAGTGTGGCATCTAGCCCCAGCAGATCGTCCAGCGTCAGCGCATGCGGCACCGGCTGGCGCACTTCGCTGGCCTGCGGCACGCCGGCCGGCACTTCATCACCACACGCTGCCACTGCTGCATCGGCTAGCGGCAAGGCTAGGCGGAAGCGGAAGGTGGCGCCCGCACCCGGTTTCGATTCCACGGTCAGCTCGCCGCCCATGAGCTGGACGAATTCGCGCGAAATCGTCAGGCCCAGCCCTGTACCTTCATGCCCGCCCGGCGTATCGGCCTGGATGAAAGGCTCGAAGATACGGCTCTGGTCTTCCGGTGCAGTGCCGGCACCATTGTCGCTGACGGCAAAGTCCAGTTCATAGTGATTGCCGCCTGCCGCCTGCAGCAACTGGCCATGCACCGCCAGCGTGACGCGCCCACGCGGCGCAAACTTGACGGCATTCGACATCAGATTGAGCAGCACCTGACGCAGCTTGGTGCCGTCGACGCAGGCGCCGGGCGGCAGGCCGTCCGCTTCCAGCACCAGTTCCACATCGTTCTGGCTGGCCTTCATGCTGACCATGTCCATCACTTCCTGCAGCATGTCGGCCAGCGCCACCACATCGGTCTGCAGCACGGCGCGCCCCGCTTCGATCTTGGACAGTTCCAGAATATCGTTGATCAGCGTGAGCAGGTGCTGGCCCGAGCGGTGAATGATGGCCAGATTGCGCTTCTCTTCCGGCAGCATGTTCTTGGAGTCCGCCAGCAGGCGGGAAAAGCCGATCACGGAATTGAGCGGGGTGCGCAGCTCGTGGCTCATATTAGCCAGGAAAGTACTCTTGGCCTTGTTGGCCGCCTGCGCCTGCAGCACCGCCACCGACAGCGCATTGGTACGCTCGGTTACCAGATCTTCCAGATGGATACGGTGGCGCCGCAGTTCCTGCGCTGCCACGCGGCTTTCCGTCACATCGTAGTTGACCCCCACCATACGGGCCGGTTTGCCATCGCTATCGCGGAAGATCATGGCGTCGCCCTTGATATGGTGTACCGAACCGTCTTCCCACACTACGCGGAATTCCGCATCGAATTCGGCCTGGCCATCGAGTGCCTGCTGCAGCAAGGCTTCAGTCGGTATGCGGTCATCCGGATGCATCATGCTGCGCCACTGGTCCATCGGGCGCGGCAAGATGCGCCCTTCGATGCCGTACAGACGGTACATCTGTTCATCCCACTCTACGACATCGTTTGGAATATTCCAGTCCCAGATGCCAATGGCCGCTGCGCTACTGGCGATCTGCAGCCGTTCTTCGCTGGCGTGCATGGCCACGTAGCGGCTATCCATCAGGCGCACCATGTCGCGGATCGAACCGTTCAGCGTTTTCAGTTCACCCAGGTACAGGTCGCGCGGCGGCTCGGCGCCCAGATTCTGCCCTGCTTTCACATTGGCCGCATAGCGCTCGATGGTGGTCAGCGGTTTCAGCACCAGATGCCACAGCAGCAGGTACAAGCTCAGTACCAGTGTCACCACCATCACGAAGATCATGCCGACAATGGTGTACAGGCGCTGGCGCAGCTGTTCGATCAGCTGGGCCGGCGAGGCGTAAACGGTGATGGTGCCGATGTGCTGGCCCGACACCAGGATCGGGCGCTGCACGGAAATCAGGTCGTCGCGCTGGGGCAGCAGGGTCGATTCCACCAGTTGGCCCGTTTCGCTGCGGGTCAGGATAAAGGGCGGGCTGCTCGAGACGGGTGTGACGGCGCTGGCATACAGATCGCGGTTACTCAGGCCGCTCTTCATGATGGTGACGATCTGGGTCTCGTCGAAATTCCACGCCGGCAGCGCCACGGCCACGGCCAGTTCTTCCGCACTGTCGGCCAGCGTCTTGTGCAGCTGCTCCCAGCGCTGGGCGCGTTCGACCTGATAGAAATACAGGGCAAAAGTGGTCAACACCAGCGTTACAACGGCCGTCAGTGTCACACTGACATAGACGGCAATCGATACATTGGCGGCACGGCGGGCAAGGCGGTCTAACATCGGCTAACCATTTTTCGGGGTTAATCAGCTGGCAACGCCTGAAATCATAGGTTCAAAGCCCCGTGAAGTCCATGAATATTGTTTCTAATGCGCATCAAAAACAGCAGAAAACGCGGCTCAGATTCCTGAGCCGCCCGCTTCACCCGCGTGCTGGCGGTTGTAGGGCGGGGTTTGCAGCGCATCGCAAGCCATCACCGTGCTCAAATAGAGTTGGCCATGCAGCTCGCGCAGCAAGGCACTCTGACGCAAGCGGTCCAGCACCGGCCCTTTTACTTCGGCCAGATGCAGGCCCAGACCGCGCCGCCCCATACGCTGGTTCAGCTCCGACAGCGCATACAGTGCACTGGTGTCGATCGAGCTGACGGCACTCATGACCAGCACCAGATGGCGCGCCGATGCATGGCTGGCCAGTTCGCTTTCGATACGCTCGGTAATCGCTTCCATATTGCCGAAGAAGAGATTGGCGTCGATGCGCAACACCAGCAGTTCGGGCCGGGTTTCGGCCGGATAGCGCTCGATATTGCGGAAATGCTCGGTGCCGGCGATCCGCCCGAGCACAGCGATATGGGGCCGGCTGGCGCGCCAGATCAGGGTGCCCATGGACAGCGCCACGCCTACCAGCACACCCGCTTCTACGCCCATGGCCACGACGCCGAGACAGGTGGCGCCCCATGCCAGCACGTCGCCACGGTCGTACTCCCATGCCGTGCGCAAGATGCCCAGATCGAGCAGGCCCAGTACCGCCACGATGATGGTGGCCGCCAGCACGGGCAGTGGCAGCAGCGCCAGCCAGCCGGTAGGTGCCAGCAGCGCGCAGGCCAGCAGAGTCGCCGTGATCAGGCTGGCCAGCGGCGTATGGGCTCCCGCGGCAAAGTTGACGGCAGAACGCGACAGACTGCCCGTAACGGGAAAGCCGCCCGTCAGTGCGCTGGCGATGTTGGCCGCCCCCAGCCCGATCAGCTCGTGGTTGCTGACCAGCTTTTCGTTGCGCTTGAGCGCCAGCGACTGGGCCGCCGACATCGACATCAGAAACACGATAAAGCCTATCAGCAGCCCCGGTTGCAGCAGGCTGCGCCAGTGCGGCGCGGAGGTTGCCAGATTCAGTCCGGGCAGACCGGCCGGAATCGCGCCCGTGGTGCGCACGCCCTGTTCGGCCAGCGTGCTCAGTGCCATCAGCGCTATGCCGCCCAGCACCACCAGCATGGGCGCCAGTTTGGCCGCGATATCGGCCAGTCCGTCGGACAGGCCGCAGCGCACCAGCAGCCGCGCCAGATACATGCGCGCCAGCACCAGCAGCAGCAAGGCGCTGATGCCCAGTATGGCACTCGGCAGATGCACCTGCCCTACCGGCGCGCCCAGTAGCGTATGTAGCTGGTCGTAGGCGATCAGCAGTGCCGAACCGACGGTAAAGCCGTTCATCACGGGGCGGGAAAAGAAGTTGGCCAGAAAACCCAGCCGCAAAAAGCCGCACAACAGCAGCACGGCACCAGATACCAGCGCCAGTTGCGCCGCCAGTACGGTAGCCAGCGCAGAACCGGGGGCGGCCAGCGGCGCGATCACGCTGGCCGTCATCAGCGAGATGATGGCCATGGGGCCCACCGACTGTGTCATGCTGCTGCCGAACAGCGCATACACCATGGGCGGCAGGATGCTGGCGTAGATGCCGACGACCGGCGGCAGGCCGGCCACCAGCGCGTAGGCGGTGCCCTGCGGGATCATCATCATTGCCACGACGACGCCGGCAGAAAGGTCGCCGGCCAGATAGGCGCGCCGGTAATGTCTCAGCCAATACAGCATAATTTGTCCACGGTACTGAAAAAATACCGCAAAACTACGCCATCAGCCGCCGCAGGTCTAGCGCAGCCTGTAGGCTGCGCGCCTAGTCGGCCGGTTCGATGCAGCAGCGGCCCACGCGTTTGGCGCGCTGCAGCGCCACATCGAGCCGCTCCAGTACTGCCGATACGCCGTCATCGGAACGGGTCTGACTGACACTGAGGCTGATCACTACCGTCGCTTCGCTAGGCAGATCGGCTTCCATGATGGCCTTGCGCAGCTTCTCGGCCAGGCGCATGGCATCGGCCGCATTGGTGTGGGTGGCAATCACGATGAACTGCTCGCCTTGCATGCGGGCCAGCAGGTCCGAAGTACGCAGACGCTCCTTGACGATGGTGGCAACGGTGCGCAGCACGGCATCGCCTACGCTGGAACCATATATATCGTTTTCGGACTGGAAGCCCACCACATCGAAGGACAGCACGGCCAGCGGGATCGCGTAGCGGCGCGCGCGACGCAGTTCGTGGTCGAGCATTTCTTCGCCGGCGCGGCGGTTGGCGGCGCCAGTCAGGCTGTCCACCGTACTCATTTGCGACAACTGGCCGCTCAGTTCTTCGTTCTGGTGCTGCAGCGCGCTCATGCCGAGCGCGAAGCTGATGATCTGGGCCAGCCCCGTGAAGCAGGCAAACTGCTCGCGCGAGAACATGATGTGGCGGTCGAACATCAGGCTGATGGCGCCGATTTCCGGGCCGCCCGGTGCAGCGCGCAGCGGCAGCGACAGCACCATGCGCACGCCGCGGTCATGCAGCGCCATGGCGAATTCGGGATTGCCGGCTTTTTCCGGCGCGTCCAGCAGCATCAGCTCACCGCGCGCTACCGACAGCAGCGGCGGGAAGATATCGCGCAGCGGCGATTGCAGCAGACGGTCGCGCCGTTGCAGCAAACGGGCCAGATCCAGATGGTTGCGCGATTCCTGCGCCACCAGTTGCAGGTCACCGCGCTCTTTCATATGCAGCAGTGCCGTATGGCGCACGCCGGGGAAGTTGCACAGGGCCAGACAGATATGCGCGGCCATGGTTTCCACCGGCTCGATCGACGCCAGTGCACGCTGCAGGCTGCGCTGCACGCCGAGCACATCGCGCAGTTCCTTTTCCTTGTCCAGCAGTTGCTGCTGTAGCGCGGCAGCCGCATCGACTGGCTGCACCAGCGCCTGCACAACGGCCTGGCGCAGTTCATCGTCGATCAGCGGGCAGATACGGTAGTCGAAGTGGCCGAAAGTCATCAGCTCCGGCAGCCACGAAGTATGGTCGAACGGGCACAGTACCAGTACCGGCGCGCCCGCACGGCTACGGATCAAGGTGCCGATGCCGGCCAGTTCATTCAGGTAGTTGTAGCCATTCAGATCCAGCACCAGCAGGTCCGGCTGGCGCTGGCCCAGCTGGTCGACCACCTGATCGACATTTTCAGCCAGATGCAACTGGGCAAACATCTCCCCGCATAGCGCCTGAAAAGCCATACGCTGGACGCTATCCGTACTGAAAAACACGCCCGCACTTACGCTCCGACCCGCCATCTTGCACTCCTGCATCTAGCAAAAAAAATTAGAAAATTACAAACCCGTATAAGTTTGACACATCATTCACGAAAAGCAATAAATTTTGTCATTTAGATCAAAATATTTCCTACTGAACTTATTACAGGGGTTTTCTGTTGCTTTTTTGAGAACAATATCAAGCCGGAAGTCAGAATTCCGGCTTGTAATGGGCTAGCAGTATGAGATGAAACAGGAAAGATGGAGGCGGGCGCTGGCAAGGCTTAGCGTGCCTGACGGCGGCGAGCCGTCCAACCCAGCAGACCTAGACCGGCCAGCAACATGGCGTAAGTTTCTGGTTCAGGCACTGGAGCGGTGGGATTATTGCCCGAAGGCAGTTGAGTCACCGTCAGCGAGGTCAGGTTGCCATTGGCACCCATCATGGCATGCGTCGTGACCGAGGAATAGGTGTAGTAGAAGGTCGAGCTATTGAACGCTGAGAAGTCCAGCGTGGTCGGGATGGCATTGGCATTGAACGCGTGGCCGCTAACGTCGAACAGGCTCAGCGCCATCAGCTGGGACGATTGCGCATTTGCGCTCACATGGGCTATCCCGAAGGAATCGGCGCCGCCGAAAGCAGCAACATTATTGCCAACTTGCACAGTAGTAGCACTGCTCAGGGCACTATCCAACACCAGCTTGTTACTGCCGATGGCTGCCGTCAGGGCGTTCTGCGCCTGCGCGGAAGAAAACATCGCCATACCGCCCACATTGCTGATCTGCGCCGTCGAGGTATCGTAGGTGAAGTGGCCGGTGATGACATCCCCCACCGCCACCGTCGAGCCGCTCAAATTACTGCTGTTCACCGAACCGCCCGTGAAAGTCATCGGCGAGAACTGCACCATTTCCTGAATTTTCGCCGTGAAGTCAAATTGCAATACAGCCGCATTTGCCGAACCAGCTATCGCCAGACCAGCCAACAACAGAGGTAATTTTTTCATGTCAAAAACTCCAGAAATCGTGTAGATGTGACATTAAAACATTCGCAACAACTGTTGTCAAGCGATAATTATAGTTATCTTAAAGAAATTGAGTTTTATCAATTGAAAATTCCATAATGCAATTTTTTAACTTGCCTTGTCCTGACATCGTACAGACCAAAAAAAACGGGGCAGACAGGCTGCAGCGCGTTTCTCGCTGCCCCCTGTCTGCCCCGCCCTGCCGCTCGCTTGTGTGTTGAACGACCTAATTAATGGCTAATTGCTGCTTGGCTGCCGCCGCATTCCAGTCGCCGCCCAGCGCACGGATCAGCGCGACCGTGGTAATCGCGCGGCTACCGCGCAATTGCACGGCGCTGCGCTCGACTGCCGCCAGATTGCGCTGCGCATCGAGCAGATCCAGATAGCTCGAGCGCCCTGCTGCATACAGCTTCTGCGCCAGATCAGCCGAACGACGTGCCGACACCAGCGCCTCGTCGAGCTGCACGGCCTGCGCCTGCAGGATGCGCAGGCCGGCCAGGTTGTCCTCCACTTCGGCAAACGCCTGCAGCACGCTCTGGCGGTAGCTGCCCACGGATTCTTCCAGCGCCGCTTCGGCACGGCGGATATTGGCCGAATTACGTCCGCCATCGATGAGCGGCATGGACATCATGGCGCCCAGTACCCACGAACGGCTGCTCCACTTGAACACTTCCGCCACCGTGCTGCCAGACGCACCGGCCGCCGCCGCATTCAGGCTCAGGGCCGGGAACATGGCCGAGCGGGCCACGCCGATGCGGGCATTGGCCGCTTCCATGCTGCGCTGGGCCGCCGCGATGTCGGGACGGCGCTCCAGCAACGTCGATGGCAGCCCCACCGGGACTTCCGGCAGCAGCGCACTATCAAGCAGCGGGCTGTTACCAGCCGTATAGCTGGCCGCCGGTTTGCCCAGCAGGACAGCCAGCGCATGCTCGGTGGTGGCACGTTGACGCTGCAGGCCTATGGCTTCGGCACGGGCACTGGCCAGTTCCGTCTTGGCGCGCGACAGATCGAACTCGCCGATATCGCCGAGATCGAAACGGCGCTGGTTGACCTTGACGTTTTCCTCACGCGTCTGCACCGTGCGGTTCAGGGTTTCCAGTTCCGCATCCGTGGCACGCAAACGGAAATAGGTCTGCGCCACATCGGCCTGCACGGCCAGCAGCACCGACTGATAGGTCGCTTCGATCGACGCGGCATCGCTGCGTGCGGCACTCACATTGCTGGACACGCGGCCGAACAGATCGACTTCGTAGCTGGCCGTCAGGCTGGCATTGAAAGCCTTGGTGGGCGCTACCGGCGTACCGGCCGGCAGACCCAGCGACAGGTCGGACGCACGCTGACGCTGGCCGGAAGCACTCACCCCCACCTGCGGAATGCGGTCGGCTTCGGCCACACCGGCAATGGCACGCGCCTGTTTGACGCGCGCTGCTGCCACGGCCAGATTGGCATTGGCGCGGGTAGCGTCGTTGATCAACTGATTTAGCGCCGGATCATTGAAGGCCAGCCACCATTCGCCGCGCGGCTGGGCTTCTGCTGCCTGCGCTGGCTGCCAGGTGCTGCCATCGGCAGCCGTGCGTACGCCCTGGGTTTCCTTGTAGGCGGCCGGCACTTCCATGGCCGGCTGCTTAAAGGCTGGCGCCGCGCAAGCCGTCATCAGCAGCGCTGCCATGACCGGCGCTACGCCTCGGGCGATCATCTGCAAAGTATTCATCTTAATGGCTCCCTTCCAGTTTTTCTGCTGCTGCCGGCAAGGCAGCAGGCTTTTTCTCCAGACGTACGGCCAGCGTACGCAGCAGCACGTAAAACACCGGCGTCAGGAACAGGCCGAAGAAGGTCACGCCCAGCATGCCGCCGAAGACGGCCACACCCATCGCATGGCGCATTTCCGAACCGGCGCCGTGCGAGAACACCAGTGGCAGCACCCCCATGATGAAGGCGATCGACGTCATCAGAATCGGACGCAGACGCAGACGGCAAGCTTCCAGCGCGGCCTGCACAATGCTGCGGCCATGATGTTCCAGTTCGCGCGCAAACTCCACGATCAGAATCGCATTCTTCGAGGCCAGCCCCACCAGTACGAACAAGGCGATCTGGGTGAACACATTGTTGTCACCGTGCGTCAGTTTTACGCCCAGCAGTGCGCACAGGATGGACATCGGCACGATCAGGATCACGGCCAGCGGCAGCGTCCAGCTTTCGTACTGGGCAGCCAGCACCAGGAACACCAGCAGCACGCACAGCGGGAACACATAGATCATGGTGTTACCGGACAGGATGTCCTGATATACCAGCTCGGTCCATTCGTAGCTGATCCCTTTCGGCAGCACTTCGTTGAGGATCTTGGTCATTTCGGCCTGTGCTTCGCCCGACGATACGCCCGGTGCGGCGCCGCCATTGATCTCGGCCGCCACGTAGGCGTTGTAGCGCTGTACCCGATCCGGACCATAGCTATCCTTGACGCGTACCAGCGACGACAGCGGAATCATTTCGCCCTTGTCGTTGCGGACTTTAAGCTGGGCGATATCTTCCGCGTGCGAACGGAACTGCTGGTCCGCCTGCACGCGCACCTGATAGGTACGGCCAAACTGGTTAAAGTCGTTCACATACAGCGAGCCCAGATTGATCTGCAGGGTCTGATAAATGGTCTGCAGCGGCACGCCCAGTTGTTTGGCCTTGGCCCGGTCCACGTCGGCAAACAGTTGCGGCACGTTGATCTGGTAGCTGGAGAACACGCCAGCCAGTTTCGGGTTCTGCCAGGCTTTCATCTGCACCGCCTGTATGGCCTTGTACAGCGCATCGTAGCCAAGGTTGTCGCGGTCTTCTATCATCACCTTGAAGCCGCCCGTGGTGCCGAGGCCATTCACCGGCGGCGGCGACAGCACCATCACGAACGCGCCTTCGATCACGCCCATGCGCTTGTTGATTTCAGCGGCGATCGCTTCCGCCGACTCGCTAGGCTTGGTACGCTCCTCGAACGGTTTCAGTGGCGTAAATACAATGCCCGCGTTAGGTGCATTGGTAAAGCCGTTAATCGACAGGCCGGGGAAAGCCACCGAATCAGCGACACCGGGAATATCCTTGGCGATGTCCGACATCTTGCGGATCACGGCCGTGGTGCGGTCCAGCGAAGCAGCATCCGGCAACTGGGCAAAGCCGATCAGGTACTGCTTGTCCTGTGCCGGCACAAAGCCCGGTGGCACCAGC
Source organism: Pseudoduganella danionis (assembly GCF_009720775.1). GTDB lineage: Bacteria > Pseudomonadota > Gammaproteobacteria > Burkholderiales > Burkholderiaceae_D > Rugamonas > Rugamonas danionis. The sequence continues at coordinate 1,623,946 of NZ_WNKW01000001.1, read as the reverse complement.
TTGAACATGAAGCCTGCCGCCACAGCCAGCACGGCATACACCACCAGCGAACCGCCTTTGCGCTTGAGCACACCCGTCACGCCCGTTTCATAGCCATGCGAAGCACGGTTGAAGAAGCGGTTGAACCAGCCGAAGAAGCGGCCGAAGATACGGTCCATGATGCGGGTCAGACGGTCTTTCGGTGCATCGTGCGGCTGCAACAGCACGGCCGACAGCGCCGGTGCCAGGGTCAGCGAGCTGAATGCCGAGATCACGGTGGAAATCGCAATGGTCAGCGCGAACTGCTTGTAGAACTGGCCCGACAGGCCGGACACGAAAGCAATCGGCACGAACACGGCGCACAGTACCAGTGCAATCGCGATAATCGGACCGCTCACCTCTTTCATCGCCTGTATCGTCGCATCATGCGGCGACAGCCCATTGGCGATGTTACGCTCGACGTTCTCCACTACCACGATGGCGTCATCGACCACGATACCGATGGCCAGCACGAGGCCGAACAGCGACAGCGTGTTGATCGAGAAGCCGAAGCCCAGCATCACCGCGAAAGTACCCACCACCGAGACAGGGACGGCCAGCAACGGAATCACCGAAGCGCGCCAGGTCTGCAGGAACACGATCACCACCAGCGCCACGAGGATGATGGCTTCCACCAGCGTATGGATCACGGAACGGATCGATTCACGCACGAATTGGGTCGGGTCGTACACAATGCTGTATTCGACGCCTTCCGGGAAATCTTTCGACAGACGGGCCATGGTGGCGCGTACGTCCGCCGACAGTTGCAGCGCATTGGCATTCGGCGCTTCAAAGATAGGTATCGCCACTGCCGAATTATTGTTCAGCAGCGAACGCAGGGCATAGGAATTCGAGCCCATCTCCAGACGTGCCACATCCTTCAGCAGCGTGACCGCGCCGTCGTTATTGGTCTTCAGGATGATGTTGCCGAATTCTTCTTCCGACTGCAGACGGCCTTGCGTATTCACGGTCAGCTGGAAGTCCGCATCCTTGCTCGGGCCCTGACCGATCACACCGGCCGCGACCTGCACGTTCTGCTCGCGGATCGCATTCACCACATCGCCCGCCGTCAGGCCACGCTGGGCCACTTTTTGCGGATCGAGCCAGACGCGCATGGCGTAATCGCCCGAGCCGAACATCTGCACCTCGCCCATGCCGGGCAGGCGGGCCAGTTGATCCTTGATGTTCAGCACCGCGTAGTTACGCAGATACAGGTCGTCGTAACGGCCATTGGGCGAATTCAGGTGCACCACCATGGTCAGGTTGGGCGAAGACTTCACGGTCGTCACACCGATCTGGCGCACCTCTTCCGGCAGACGCGGCAAAGCACGCTGCACGCGGTTCTGCACCTGCGTCTCGGCCTGCTCGACGTTGGTGCCGATCTTGAAGGTGACGGTCAGCGCCAGCGCGCCGTCCGAAGTGTTTTGCGAGGACATGTAGAGCATGTTCTCGACGCCGTTGATCTGCTCTTCCAGCGGCGCAGCCACCGTTTCGGCAATGATCTTCGGATTCGCCCCCGGATACTGGGCGCGCACCACCACTGAAGGTGGCACCACGTCCGGATATTCCGAGATCGGCAGCTTGAAGATCGAGATCAGGCCGGCCACAAAAATGACGATCGATAGCACGGCCGCGAAGATCGGCTTATCGACAAAAAATCGGGATATGTTCATGAGTTCTTATTCCTTGCGAGTGCCAGTCTTGGCGATGGCAACTTTTTCATCCTTGGCAGCGTGCTTGTCGGCCTTGGCAGCGGCGTCCTTGCCGGCTTCCTTGCCAGCGTCTTTGGCCACTTCCTTGCCGGCTGGCGGCTGGGCGTTGGCGGCCAGCGGATCGACATCCATCGCGACTACGTTAGGCGTGATCGGTGCGCCGGGGCGTACGCGCTGCAGGCCGTTGACGACGATTTTCTCGCCCGGCTTCAGGCCATCGCGCACCACGCGCAGACCATCGACGGTCTGGCCCAGTTGTACGGGACGGTATTCGGCCTTGTTGTCCTTATCCACCACGAACACGAACTTGCGGTTCTGGTCGGTGCTGACGGCGCGCTCGTTGATCAGCAGCGCCGGCTTGGCGTTGTCGGAACCAACCAGCTGCACGCGCGCGAACAGACCGGGCACCAGCGCACCGTCGGCATTGTTCAGCGTCGCACGCATGCGCACGGAACCGCTGCGCACATCGAGCTGGTTGTCGACGAATTCCAGCTTGCCTTCGTGCGGATAGCCTTCCTCGTTGGCCAGACCGATGCGCACCGTGGCCGGCTTGCCCTGATGGGCCGCGGCGCCGACGCGCAGATAGGTTTCTTCGTCGCCGTCAAACGAGGCGTAGATGCGCTCCAGCGACACCACGGAAGTCAGCACGGCCGAAGCATCGACCAGATTGCCCAGCGTGATTTCGGCTTTCGATACACGGCCATTGATGGGCGACTGCACCTGGGTATAACTGAGATTCAGACGGGCCGCTTCGAACTGGGCTTGCGCCGCACGGGCATCCGCATCGAGCTGCTTCAGGCTGGAAGCGCGTTCATCGTATTCGCGCTGGGCGATGGCTTTGTCGGCCAGCAGTTTTTCCGCACGGTTCAGTTCCAGACGGGCCAGATCCGCTTTGGCGCGGGCCGAACCGGCTGCTGCTTCGGCGCGATTGGCTTCCGCCTGGAACGGACGCGGATCGATCACGAATAGCACATCGCCCTTCTTCACCTGACTGCCGGGTTTGAAGTTGATGGCGGTGATGAAACCGCCCACGCGTGGACGGATCTGCACCTGTTCGATGGCTTCCAGACGTCCCGAGAACTGCTGGGTCTCGGTGACAGTTTTCTCCACGACCACGGCAGCCGACACCGGCGGGCCACCGGCGGCCGGCGCTTCGGCCGTTTTGCCGGTAGCAGTATCGCAGCCGGTCAGGACCAATCCGGTGGCTGCGGCCAGTCCCGCCAGCGCCACGGCAGCGGCCAGTGGCCGGACCTTGGCGGTTAAATGTTTAACGTTTTTCATTGTTATTCCTTTTTGCATGAAAAAATTTAATAGAAATGGCGGCACCGGCCGGCTCGGCAGAATCGCGAGAAAACACGGTACTAGCGCCCCGCCGGCAAGCCAGTGGGGACGTTTCGGTTACAACAGCAAGAGATACAGGGAGTACTAGTCGGTCGCTGGTGTGTCAGCCCGTTCCAGACCAGCGATGAAGCTGGCGATTTCTCCCAGTGCGTAGCGTTTGCACGCACATTCGTTGCGCGCCCCTGTCTCGTGCAGGGGTGCTGGCGGCATGCGGGTGACAGTGGTCTTCACCCCGCAGCTCATTAACTTGGCGCCGTACTGCTCTGCCTCGTCACGCAGCGGATCGTCCTCGGTGGACAGGATCAGCGCCGGCGGCAGATTCTTCAGACGGCTCGATTGCAGCGGCGATGCATACGGATGGATGCGATCGGCCGCATTCGGCAGATAGCCACGGTAGGCGGCAGCGCAGGCATCGGCCACTTCCAGCAATTCCTGCCCGTGCTGCATATCGCGCATCGAGCAGGTGGACAGGCCGGGGTCCAGCATCGGCATGATCAGAATCTGGCCCGCCAGTGCCGGGCCACCCCGGTCACGCGACATCAGCGTGCACACCGCTGCCAGATTGGCGCCTGCTTCGATGCCGGCCACCACCAGACGTTTGCCACTCCAGCCTAATTTGGCCTTATTCTTCTTCACCCACAGCAGCGCGGCGTGGGCATCTTCCACTGCGGCCGGAAACGGTTTCACGGCAGCCAGCGTGTAAGTACTGGCCAGCACCACGGTGCTGGTGTTCTCGTCGGCCAGATGGCGCAGGAACAGATCGCCGTCATCCAGACCGCCGCTGGTAAAGCCGCCACCGTGGAAGAACACGACCAGCGTGTCGCGCTTGCTGGCATCGGGCGTCACCGCGTACAGCCGTGCCGCCAGATTGCCTTCGGCGCCACCCACCTGCAGATTGCGGATCTTCAGGTGCGGAGAAAACTCCGGCATATCTTCCACGCTGACGCCGGTACCCATCACTGCACCTGTACGGGAGCAACGGCCAGCAGCGCCGGTTCGACAGAAGCCAGCGTAGTACCGGCCGCCACTTCAGTCAGAGCACGCACACCCGTCGCTTCGGCCTTGGCCGCCTGCGAATAGGCATCGGTATAGACTACGCCGGCCAGTGCCAGCGACGTCAGCGCCAGTGCGAACGTGCTAATAATTCCATCCCGATATTTCATGTGCATCTCCTTTCCTGAAGCTGGTTTTCCTTGGACAGTACGCACATGTTAAACATGATTTACAATCCAATAAATACGGATAAGTTGAATTGATTGTTCAGAATCCCGAACAATGAGGTGGATCGATGAATAAATTGCAAGCCATGGAAGTGTTTGTACAGGTAGTCGATGCGGGCGGCTTCACGCGCGCGGCCGAACACCTGCAACTGCCCAAGGCCACGGTTTCCACCCTGATCCAGTCTCTGGAGACGGCTTTGTCCGTCAAATTATTGCATCGGACCACCAGACAAGTCAGTGTGACGGCGGACGGTGCGGCCTATTACGAGCGCTGCCTGCGCATCCTGTCCGACGTGCGCGAGGCGGAAGAATCGCTGTCACGCACGCGCCTGAGTCCCAGCGGCCGGCTGCGCGTGGATGCGCCCACAGGGTTGGCCAGCCTGGTACTGATCCCCGCCCTGCCCGAATTCTTCCAGCGCTATCCCGACATCCAGCTCGAGCTGGGCTGCAGCGACCGCACCGTGGACCTGATCGAAGAAGGCGTAGATTGCGCCGTGCGCGGCGGTGCGCTGGCCGATTCCAGCCTGATTGCGCGCCGCGTCGGCATCCTCGAATTCATCACCTGTGCTGCGCCGTCCTATCTCGACAGCTTTGGCCGCCCAGGCCATCCGGAAGAACTCAAGCGCCACCGCTGCGTGAACTACTTTTCTTCGCGCACGGGCAAAATCTTCGACTGGGATTTCGCACGCGGCAACGAACGCGTGCAACTGCCGCTGCCAGGCCTGATCGCGCTCAACGACAGCAATGCCTACACGGCAGCCGGCATCGCCGGTCTGGGCATCGTGCAGATGCCGCAGTTTATGCTGGAACCCATGCTCAAGGCGGGCAGTCTGGAACAGATACTGGCCGACTGGCAGTCCGACCCGCTGCCCATCCATGTGGTGTATCCTCAGAACCGCCACCTGTCCGCCAAAGTGCGGGTATTCGTCGAATGGGTGGCCGAACTGTTTTCCAACCATCCGGGTATGCGCCTGCCAAAAATTGCACCGGCCGCACGTCCGCTGACTGCCGAACTAGCCCTGTAAATTACCCAATAAGTCACCCTATGAGCGCACCACACAGCATCGTCTTTCTCGACCGCGATAGCGTCATCGCGACGATCCGCCGCCCGGCTTTCGAGCACCGCTGGGCCGAGTATCCGGCCACCCGTGCCGGCGAGGCCGTGGCGCGTCTGCGCGAGGCCGGCGCCAGCATCGCCATCACCAACAAGGTGCCGCTGCGCGCCGCGGATCTGAACCAGTTGCCCGATCTGAAAATGATCGCCGTCGCCGCGACCGGCACCGACATCATCGATCTGGCAGCCTGCCGCGAACGCGGCATCGTGGTCTCGAATATCCGTAACTACGCCGTGCACACGCTGCCCGAACACACGTTTGCGCTGATCCTCGCGCTGCGCCGCCAGATCGTAGCCTACCGTGCCGACATCGAAGCGGGCCTGTGGCAGAAGTCCGAGCGCTTCTGCCTGTTCGGCCATCCCATCAGCGATCTGGCCGGTAGCCGACTGGGCTTGCTCGGCTATGGCGCGCTGGGTAAATCCGTGGCACAGATCGCGCGTGCCTTCGGCATGGAAGTCATCGTCCATACCCGCTCGCCACTGGCCGATGCAGCGGCCGACGGCGTACGCGAAACCAGCTTCGACGAGGTGCTGGAGAGCTCCGACATTATCAGCCTGCACCTGCCGCTCACGCCGCAGACCCGTGAACTGATAGGCGCCAGCCAGTTGATACGCATGAAGCGCAACGCGCTGCTGATTAACACGGCGCGCGGTGGACTGGTCGATGAAACGGCGCTGGCCGATGCGCTGCGTACGGGTGTGATTGCCGGTGCCGGTTTCGATGTGCTGGTACAGGAGCCGCCACCGGCCGACAACGTGCTGCTCAATCTGCGCCTGCCCAATTTCATCCTCACGCCCCACTCGGCATGGGCCAGCACGCAGGCCATGCAGGTGCTGGTGGACCAGCTAATCGACAACGTCGAAGCGTGGGTGGCAGGCACACCGCGCAACGTGGTGGCCTGAGCTAACCCCGGCGTTTAATAGGAACCGGGCAGCAGGATATTTTTATCCACCTGCGCGACATCGCGCAGGCCGCAGAAGGCCATGCTCAGATCGAGCTCGTTGCGGATAATCTCCAGACACTTGCTCACGCCCTCGCGGCCCATGGCGCCCAGGCCATACAGGAAGGGCCGGCCGATATACACGCCCTTGGCGCCCAGCGCCAGCGCGCGCAGCACGTCCTGCCCCGAACGGATGCCGCCATCCATATGCACTTCGATCTCGCTGCCTACTGCATCGACAATGGCGGGTAGCGCCGCGATCGAGGATGGCGCGCCGTCGAGCTGGCGGCCGCCATGGTTGGAAACGATGATGGCATCCGCGCCTGAAGCTACCGCCAGGCGCGCATCTTCGGCATCCATGATGCCCTTGATAATCAGCTTGCCGCCCCAGCGCTGCTTAATCCACGCCACATCCTGCCACGACAGGCTCAGATCGAACTGCTGGCTGGTCCACGACGACAACGACGACATATCCGACACCGACGTCGCATGGCCGACGATATTGCCGAAGCTGCGGCGTGGCGTCTGCAGCATGCCCAGCACCCAGCGCGGCTTGGTGGCCAGATTCAGCATGTTCGCCAGCGTCAGGCGCGGCGGCGCCGACAGACCGTTGCGCAAGTCCTTGTGGCGCTGCCCCAGTACCTGCAAGTCCAGCGTCAGCACCAGTGCCGAACAGCGCGCCGCTTTGGCGCGGTCGATCAGGCGGTTGATGAAATCCCGGTCCTTCATCACGTAGAGCTGGAACCAGAACGGCTGGCTGGTATGGGCCGCCACATCTTCGATCGAGCAGATGCTCATGGTGGACAGCGTGAATGGCACGCCGAACTTCTCGGCCGCCTGCGCCGCCAGTATCTCGCCGTCCGCATGCTGCATGCCCGTCAGGCCAGTCGGCGCCAGTGCTACCGGCATGGCCACGCTCTGCCCTACCATGCTGGAACGCAGGCTGCGGTTTTCCAGATTCACGGCCACGCGCTGGCGGAATTTGATGCTCTGAAAATCCGTCTCGTTGGCGCGGTAGGTGGATTCAGTCCACGAACCGGCATCGGCATAATCGTAAAACATGCGCGGTACGCGCCGCTGCGCCAGTTGACGCAAATCCTCGATATTGGTGATGACGGCCATGGAAAGTCCTCCGCAACGGTGATCACACGATCATCAGGGATTTCGCTACAAATGCCAATAAGAAAAATGAACGCCCGCGTATCGCCTGCTGCACCAGGCGCGAAAACAAAAAGGGCCCGAAGATTGCTCTTCAGGCCCTTCCCGTACGAATTTTGGTGCGGCTGGCAGGAATCGAACCCACGACCCCTTGGTTCGTAGCCAAGTACTCTATCCAGCTGAGCTACAGCCGCGAAAGCAGGATTATAACAGCTTTTCCTATCTTTACGAAGTATTCTGTGAAGTAATTTCGAAGTCTCTTCTCTATCAAAACACAGGTCTTACACTTATAGTAAAAGGGCCCGAAGATCACTCTTCAGGCCCTTTTACTTACGAATTTTGGTGCGGCTGGCAGGAATCGAACCCACGACCCCTTGGTTCGTAGCCAAGTACTCTATCCAGCTGAGCTACAGCCGCGAAAAACAAGATTATAACAGCGTTTTCTCGTTTAGCGAAGCATTCCGTCAAGAAATTTTATTATCCGAATCGGAGGCTTACACTTAAAGCAAAAGGGCCCGTAACTTGCGTCACAGGCCCTTCTACATACGAATTGGTGCGGCTGGCAGGAATCGAACCCACGACCCCTTGGTTCGTAGCCAAGTACTCTATCCAGCTGAGCTACAGCCGCGTTGTAGTGCATTATAAAGCATTAATTTCGTTTTGCAAAGTTTGATATTTCTATCATTTTATTCGTTCGATGCACGAAACACCGAATGAACCATTTGCAAACCCACTCACTGCCTTATTTACTACTTACTTTGCATGGCATGCCGTGCGAAAGAAGCAGCATTATAGGGAGCGCCCCGGCTCTTGTCCAGTGCCACGTAGCGGGTCAGCAGAATCAGACGCCAAATTCCGCCGCAGCCTTGGACGACCACAGCGCTTCGTTATAGGACGCAAAAGGCTCGCCATAGCAATCGACCTGCCCACCTTCGCCGACAAATTTTATCCACCAGCCTTCCTGATCGTTGAAGATGGCGATGTCGCCAGCCTTGCAATGCTCGGCCAGTTGCTCCTCATCTTCGAGCACCACGATATTCACTTTTCTGTGCCGCACTACGGTCACCATATCCCATCCTCCTCGCCAGTTTAGCCGCGCCTAGCCGCTGCGCCATAGTGTACTAAAAGGCTACATTCATGCTAGTGATTTCTCTTATCACAACATAGAATTGGCCAATGTTTGCGCAATGCAGCATCATTCACCTGTCTCCTCTATTCTCCTCCAAGGAAATAGATTTAGCCCGCTCCCGTAGCGGGCTTTTTTTTGCCTCAATATTCCACTGCCGTATCGTGCGCGGCTGCGGCGTCCGCCCGGACTAGAATGGCAGCACTGACGAACATCACGCGTGCCTCGCCACGCCCGTAGCACTTCCGATGACATCCGCCACCTGCACTGCCGACGAGCCCGACCAGCAAGCGCTGCGTGCTTTGCTAGACTCCATGCCGCAGCCTGCATGGATAACCGAGCACGATGGCACCACTATCTGGCACAACCAGCCCTGGTACCGCTACACGGGCACCAGTCCGGCGCTTAGCCATGCCGATAGCTGGCAACAGGTGTGCGCACCGGAAGCGCTGGCTGCGCTGACGGCGCGCTGGGATCAGGCCCGCCTGAACAGCCAGCCCTATGAAATGGAAGTCCCCATCCGCAGTGCCAGCGGCGAGTTCCGCTGGTTTCTGGCCCGTGCTCAGCCCGTCGTGCTCGGCAACGGCCGCGTCTTGCGCTGGCTGGGCACTTGCACCGACGTGGACCAGCTACGCCGTGTACGCGTCGAAGCGGCTGGCTATGCGCGTATCAAGGACCAGTTGCTCTCTACCTTGTCGCACGAGTTGCGCACGCCGCTCACGGCCATTCTGGGCTGGGCCCAGGTGCTGCGGCGCGGCGGACGTGATGCGGCTGATCTGCAGCGCGGCTTGCAAACTATAGAACGCAACGCCCGGCTGCAGGTGCAACTCATCGAAGATTTGCTCGACATGAGCAGCCTGTCCGGCGGCCGGCTGCAGTTGCAGTTGCGCAGCACGGCCGTGCAACCGCTACTTGCGGCTGCCGTGGCACAGCAGCAGACGCTGGCCAGCGCCGCCGCCATAGAGCTGGAACTGGCCGCCTGCGAGGCCCAGCTAATGGTGCTCGGTGATAGCGAGCGGCTGCAGCAATTGCTGGGCAAGCTGCTGCACAATGCCATCAAATTCAGCACACCCGGCTCGCGCGTGCGCGTGCACGCATGGCGCGAAGGCAGCACGATCTGCATCTGCATCGACGACCATGGCATAGGCATAGTCCCCGGCGACCTGCCGCACATCTTCGAGCCCTTCCATCAGGCCAATCCCGGCCTGTCGCGCAACTACGGCGGACTAGGACTGGGTCTGGCCATTGCACGCCAGCTGGCCGAACTGCATCACGGCATGCTCAGCGCGGAAAGCGCCGGACTGGGCCAGGGCGCCCGCTTCACGCTGCGCCTGCCAGCGCAAGCGCCAGCACCCGAGTGAACAAAAAAGCAAGCTTAGACAAATCAGATTAATTTCTTTGGATAAACTACCAAATCCAGAAAGAAACATGTACAATTAATTTCCACATGGAAATATATTGCATGTGTGCGACGCGCAAAATCATCGTGCGCTAACATGAATCCATTAGAAATGGCCTAAGCGCCAGCAGAACTTATCGACCGGGATCCCTATGCCAAGCCGAGAAGATATCCTCAACGCCCGAATACTGGTAGTGGATGACAACGCTGACAATCTAGAACTGATGTGCGAAATCCTGCACGATGGCGGCTATCGCGACGTCAGCGCGACCTCGCAGCCCGAACAAGTCTGCGCCATGCACCGCCAGCATGGCTATGATCTGATACTGCTGGACTTGCAGATGCCCGGCTTTAACGGCTTTCAGGTCATGCAGGGTCTGAAGGAAATCGAACAGGGCGGCTATCTGCCCGTACTCGCCCTCACCGCCCAGCCCAGCTTCAAGATAGCAGCACTGGAAGCTGGCGCGCGCGACTTCATCAGCAAGCCTTTCGACCTGATGGAAGTCTACAAACGCATCCACAATATGCTCGAAGTGCGCCTGCTGTACCGCGAGCTGGCCCAGTACAGCCGCCAGCAGCAAGCGCTGGCCCTGCATGATGCGCTCACCGGCCTGCCTAACCGGCGGCTGCTGGAAGACCGCATCGGCCATGTGCTGCAACATGCGGCGCGGCAGCAGAACAAGGCCGCCGTCATGTATCTGGACCTCGATGGCTTCAAGGCCATCAACGATACTCATGGCCATGCGGCCGGCGATGCCGTGCTAAAACAGGTGGCGCAGCGCCTGACCGGCTGCTCGCGCAAGGAAGATACCGTGGCACGCGTGGGCGGCGATGAATTCGTCATCGTCATGGGCAGCCTGAACCAGCTCGATGACACCTGCGAACCTGCCGCCAAGCTGATCGAAGCGGTGGCCCGCCCCTATCTGGTCGAAGGACTGGAACTCACGCTATCTACCAGCATAGGCGTGGCGCTGTTCCCGGACGATGCCAGCGAGGTCAATCCGCTGATCGCTGCTGCCGATGGCGCTCTGTATGCGGCCAAGCGCAGCGGCAAAAATTGCTGCTGCACTGCGCAAGCAGTGCGCGCGATCGAAGGCCAGCAGGAAGTCCTCACGCAGGTCTAGTGCCGCCGTGTGGGCGGCTGGGGCGGCGTGGCAGCGGCCACTTGCATGCCCGTTTCCGTACTTTGCGCAACCGTTTCCGCATGCTGGTGGTCATCATGCGCATCCACCATGTCCGGCGCCACTTCGATGCGGGTCGCACCGGCATCGACGGAAAGCGGATCGCTGGCGGGGAAAGTCATTTCTAGTCCATCATCGAGCAAATGCTCCTGCGCCAGCGCGACCGGTTCCGGCAACTCCTGATCGGCCAGCGTAACGATGGCCGTGGCCCATTTCACCAGCGCCAGCTCGGCCAGATCACGCACACTGTGCACATTGAAAGCCTGGGCCAGCGCACGGGCGTCGCGCGGGCTCAGGCCGCGCAGTGCACTGACCGGTGCGGCCGCCAGTGCGCGGAAGCTCATACCCGCGTACTCCTTGTCTACGATAGTGTCGATATTCATGCTCTATCCTCCTGCGCCGGGCGCGAGATGCCATTCTGGCCGCGCCACCGTTTTTACTCTGTGCGCCAGCCCACGCTGCCAGCGGGGTGATGCGCGCACGCGACAAAGCGCCATCGTGCGCCACATTTTTCCGCGCTCGGGTATGATCGCGCAACCTGATCCTGTCTGCGAGTCCGCCATGTCCGCCCACCCTGCACCAGCGTCGCCCACCCCACCGGCCCAGCACCCTGCGGCCTTGCGCAACGCCGAGCTGAGCGACCTGCTGGGCCATCTGCATAACTGCTGGGACAACGAGCGCCGCTCGCTCTCGCGCCAGCTACACGACAGCCTGGGTTCCAGCCTGACCGCGCTGACCATGCATCTGGGTTTGCTCACGCAGAAATTACCGCCCGATCCGGCCCTGCAGGACCGCGCGGCCCAGATGAAGCAGTTGCTGCAGCAAGTGGTGGAAACCAACCGGCAGATGCAGATGCGGCTATGGAACGACAGGCTGGAATTTCTCGGTGTGCGCGTCGCCCTGTGCGAAGCGGCCGAGCAGTTTGGCGAACAACATCACATCACCGTGCGCTGCTGCCAGCCCGAGCAGGAGCTGCAATGCCCGCGCAGCCATGGCGTGGTGCTTTTGCATGCGCTGGAAGAAGGCTTGCGCAACGTCGCCCTGCATGCCCATGCCAGTGCCATCGACGTGCTGGTGGATGAAACGGCGCACAGCATTTCGCTGCGGATCAAGGATAACGGCGTGGGTCTGCTCGCTGGCAATGACTGGAGCAAGGGCAAATTCGGCTTGCGCACCGTGCGCGAACGGGCCGCCTATCTCGGTGGCACGCTCAGCCTGAGCAACCATCCCGATGGCGGGGCACTGCTGACGGTGGTGCTGCCCAAGCCCGCCAGCAGCTAGGCATCACCACAGGCGCGCCAGCGGCAGCACGGCACCGCTGAACACGGACCAGCTCGGCGTGGCCGCCGTCAGCCCATGGGTCAGGCCGAAGTCCAGCATCAGCAGCTTGCTGGGACTGAAGCTGAGTGCCAGCAATAGCTGGGCGTTACGCGCGCTGGCGCGGCGCTGGCTGCCCGACCACTCGCCCGTCACACCCCAGCGCTCATCCAGTGCCATCGAGAATGCGGCCGATATGCCCGCCTGGGTACGCCCGCTGCCCGGATCTATCGCGCCCAGACGGGTCAGGTTCAGATTGGCATCCATATGCAGCGCGCCCATGTCCTGGCTGACGATGCCGTTCACGCTGTAATCGGCCTTGCCGCTACCGATGCTGCTGCGCGCCGTGGGCAGCTTGGCACCCAGCTCCAGGCCCAGCGCCGACTCGTCGCTGAACACGTAAGCCCGTTTAAGTACGAGCTGGGTGTCACCGATGCCGCGCTGGCGTCCGTCTGCTGCCGGCGTCGCGACTAGTCCTTCGCCGCCCAGCACCAGCCCCCATGCGCTATCGAAGGCCAGCTTCAGCGTGTAAGGCAGGCTGGCGCGCCGGCCGTCATCGTTCTTGCTGACCAGCCCGCCCAGCTCCAGCTCCAGCTGGCCGGCAGCCGGCAGTTGCGCAGGACTGGATACGGATGGCCGGTAAGGCGTGACGGGCGCATATTCATCGCCGTGTGCCTGCAGCATCAGCAAACTGCCAGTCAACAGGATCAGAGCTTTCATGGTTTTCTTCCGAAAAAAGGCCGCCCAGTTGTGCGCGGATGGAGAGCAAGCAGCCTAGCAGTTTCATGCGGCTGCGCCTAGTCTGGCGTGTGCTGCAGCCCACACCGCGGCCGGCTAGCGTGCGCCCGTCTGCGCGCTACTGAGCTCGGTAGGCAGGCTCAAGGTTTCCTTGATCTCTTCCATCACTACATAGCTCTTGGACTGCGCCGCGCCCGGCAGACTGAGCAGCATATCGCCCAGCAGCTTGCGGTATTCCGCCATTTCATGGATGCGCGCCTTGATCAGATAATCGAAGTCGCCCGACACCAGATGGCATTCCAGCACTTCCGGTATGCGCAGCACTTCGCGGCGGAACTGCTCGAACGCGGGACCGGATTTCTGGTTCAGCGTAATTTCCACAAACACCAGCAGCTTGGCGCCCAGCGCGGGCGGGTGGATGCGCGCGTGGTAGCCGGTAATCACGCCGTCGCGCTCCATGCGCTTGACCCGCTCTATGGCCGGCGTGATCGACAGCCCCACCTGCTCGCTCAGATCCTTCATGGAAATCCGGCCATCGTCCTGCAGGATGCGCAGTATTTTCCTGTCAAGCTTGTCAAGAGTACGTACCGATTCTTTTTGAATTCTCATGAAAATCCACTGAAATGTTCAAGTTATATAGTAACAAATGCTAGTTAAATGAGAATACCATAGCGGAATATCTGGCATGAACAAATAATAGGGAGACTGCAATGCGCGTTGTTATCTTGGGTAGCGGAGTTATCGGCGTCACCAGTGCCTACTATCTGGCCCGCGCCGGCCACGAAGTCACCGTGCTCGACCGTCAACCGGGTCCGGCACTCGAAACCAGTTTCGCCAACGCCGGCCAGATCTCGCCCGGCTACGCTTCGCCATGGGCCGCGCCCGGCATTCCCCTGAAAGCCATGAAATGGATGTTGCAGCGTCACGCGCCGCTGTCCATCAGCCCGGACGGCACCCTGTTCCAGCTGCAATGGATGTGGCAGATGCTGCAGAACTGCAATGCCGAACGCTATGGCGTGAACAAGGAACGCATGGTACGTCTGGCTGAATACAGCCGCGACTGCTTCAAAGCCCTGCGCGCCAGCACCGGCATCGCATACGAAGGCCGCCAGCAAGGCACCACCCAGCTGTTCCGCACCCAGAAGCAGCTCGACGATGCGGCCAAGGATATCCGCGTACTGGAAGAAACCGGTGTGCCCTACGAACTGCTGACGCGCGAGCAGCTGGTGGCGGCCGAACCGGGCCTGGACCAGAACAAGCTGGTGGGCGGCCTGCGCCTGCCTAACGATGAAACGGGCGATTGCCAGCTGTTCACCACCCGTCTGACGGCCATGGCCGAAGAGCTGGGCGTGAAGTTCCGCTACAACGTCGACATCAGCCGCCTGATTACGGCCGGCGACGAAATCCGCGGTGTGCAGTGCGGCGCCGAAGTGGTCACGGCTGATAGCTATGTGGTAGCGCTGGGCGCCTATTCCACCAGCTTCCTCAAGGGTCTGGTGAAGATCCCGGTCTACCCGCTGAAAGGCTATTCGATCACCGTGCCTATCGTCAACGCGGCGGCCGCGCCCGTCTCGACCATTCTGGACGAGACCTACAAGATCGCCGTGACCCGTTTCGACGACCGCATCCGCGTGGGCGGCATGGCCGAAATCGCCGGCTTCGACCTGCGCCTGAATCCGCGCCGCCGCGAGACGCTGGAAATGGTGGTCAACGACCTGTTCCCCGGCGCCGGCAACACGGCCGAAGCCAGCTTCTGGACGGGCCTGCGGCCGATGACGCCGGACGGCACGCCCGTGGTCGGTCGCACCGGTGTGCGCAATCTGTTCATCAACACGGGCCACGGCACGCTGGGCTGGACCATGTCCTGCGGCTCGGCCCAATTGCTGGCGGATCTGATTTCTTCGCGCCGCCCGGCCATCAAGGCCGACGACCTGTCGGTGGCACGCTATCAGCAGCAACCCGGCGGCGGCCAGCCACAACTGGTCAACGCCTGATCCAGGGCCGGGCGCTACGGCCGACAAGGTCGGGCGCCATGATGTTTTCGCACGGCGCCCCAGTGGCGCCGTTGTATTTTGTCCAGTTCAGATCGCTTAAAACGAAATATTGTCGTTTTGTAATGCACTATTCTTACGCGGGCGTTGAGTATGCCGTGCCGCATGCGTATAATTTTGACCATGAACAAACTCGAAGCCTACGGTCACATCGCGGCAATGGCCATCCGTGGCGAACTGGTCTTCCCGACCAGCGTTAACGCGGCACTGCGCGTCCAGTTGGCACTGGATGATCCCGAATGTCCTATCGATAAAGCCATCAGCCTGGTTCTGGCCGAGCCGCAACTGGCGGCACGCACCGTGGCGATTTCCAATTCCGCCATGTTCAACCGGGCCGGCGCCCCCGTGATCACCAATGTACGCGGCGCCATCATGCGCATCGGCTACCAGAACCTGTTCGCGCTGGCCGCCGCCATGGTGGTACGTTCATTCGGCAGCAAGATTACCGATCCCGCGCTGCGCGCCAAGGCCGAGAAGCTGTGGGACCATACCATTGCCGTGGCTGCACTGGCGCGCATCATCGCGCGCCGCGTGACGGGAGTGAATCCCGATACGGCTTTGTTTGCTTCCATCGTGCATGAAGTCAGCGGCTTCTATCTGCTGTCGCGCGCTGAAGAATTCCCCGGCTTGCTGGAAGAAGATCCGGAAAACTGGCATGCGGCCAGCGAAGAAATCATTACGCGTGAAGTGCTGCGCAAGCTGTGCATCCCCGAGCCGGTTTCGGAAGCCATCGAAAGCCTGCGTGACGGCTTCCTGTCGATTCCGCCGGAAACCCTGTTCGATACGCTGCTGCTGGCCAATCTGCTCACGCCCGTGAAATCGCCGCTGCAGGAACCCGAACGCGATCTGCCGCCCCATTCGGAATCGGCAATCGAACTATTCATCGATGACGAGAAGCTCGAGTCCATGCTGGCCGAAGCCAAGATCCACGCCATCGAAATGAACGCTGCGCTGCTGGTCTGAGCGCAGTACCGCCGCTGGCTTAGTCGAGCTGGTCGAGCGGATAGCGCTTGATCGCGGTGGCGCACTGATAGCTGCGCCAGCCGCCCGCCAGCAGAAATAGCAGCCCCAGTCCCAGTGCCACCAGATTGTCGTGTCGGTAATAGCCACGCACCGTTTCCAGCGGAAGTACCGGCTTGCCGCCTACACTGACGCCATACACGGGATAGAACTGGCCGGACAGCAGCATGGCGCCGCCGCGCTGCTGCGGGTCGAAACTGACCCGGGCCGGATAGGCCACCGCATCATGCAGCGCAGCCTGCAGCTTCTGTTCGGGATCACCTTTGCGGTACAGCACAAACATGCGCTCTTCGCCCTGCAGACCGAAATAATAGCTATCGATAGTGCTGCGTTCCCACTCGAGCCGGCCGCTGGCCGTCTGCAGCTGCTGCTCGCTGGGGAAACGCCATTCCAGCACGGCAAACAGCAACACCAAGCCGATGCCAAGCAACAGAACAAAGTGCGCACCGCGCTCACTGGCCAACCAATATCTCATCTTCGATCACGATCAGGGCAAGGCTGCCATGATACATGGCTGGCGCGCCACGCGCGAGATCAAGCGCATACCAGCCCGGCGTGCGCTGGCCACGCCAGTGCGTCAGGCCGCTGCGGCGGCCAGCTGGCGCTGGGCTAGCTCAGGCGGCGACTGGCGCAACAACAGCTGGCGCAGCTGCTCGGGCGCCAGCGGACGGCTGAACAAATAGCCCTGCATCTCGTCGCAACCGTTATGGCGCAGGAAGGCCCGCTGCTCTTCCGTCTCCACGCCTTCGGCTATCACGCGCAAGCGCAACTGGTGCGCCAGACCGATGATGGAACTGGCAATGGCTTCGTCGCCGGCATTGCTGCCCAGATCACGCACAAACGATTTATCGATTTTCAGCGTACTGATGGGGAAAGACTTGAGAGCCGACAGGCTGGAATAGCCGGTACCGAAATCGTCGATCGACAGCGAGATGCCCATCGCACGCAGCTCGCCCATCTTGGCCACGGCCTGCTGCAGGTCGCGCATGATCACGCCTTCCGTCACTTCCAGTTCCAGCCACTCGGGCGCCAGCCCGCTCT
This sequence comes from Pseudoduganella danionis, assembly GCF_009720775.1. Lineage (GTDB taxonomy): Bacteria > Pseudomonadota > Gammaproteobacteria > Burkholderiales > Burkholderiaceae_D > Rugamonas > Rugamonas danionis. Next base: position 1,606,569 of record NZ_WNKW01000001.1, on the reverse strand, counting down.
CTTCCAGCGCCTGTGCCACGCGCTGTACCAGCCGCTGTTCTTCAAACTGGCGCGGCGAAACGTTGACGGAAATGCGCAGCGGCGACAGCCCGGCCTCCTGCCAGATCTGGTTCTGCCGGCAGGCCGTCTGCAGCACCCATTCGCCCAGCGCGAAAATGATGCCGCTTTCTTCGGCCAGCGGAATGAAGCGGTCCGGCCCCAGCAGGCCATATTCCGGATGCAGCCAGCGCACCAGCGCTTCCACCCCGAACACATGGCCCGTACGCAGGTCCACCTTGGGCTGGTAGACCAGCTGGAACTGGCCTTCATCGACGGCATTGCGCAAGCCTTCCAGCATGTGCAGCTTGCGTTCTATGGTGGCATTCATTTCGCGCGTGTAGAACTGGCAGTTGTTCTTGCCCAGATCCTTGGCACGGTACATGGCCGTATCGGCATGCATCAGCAAAGTCTCGGCATCGGCACCATCGTCGGGATACACGGCCACGCCGATACTGCAGCTCACCTGCACTTCCTGATCGCACAGCAGGATAGATTCGAGCACGGCTTCGCGCACGCGCTCCAGCACGGGCGCCGCTTCCACTCCATGGCGCTCGTTCAGCAGCAGCACGAATTCGTCACCGCCGAAGCGCCCGACCACATCGCCAGCGCGCAGGCAGTCGCCCATGCGCTCGGCCACCACCTTGAGCAGTTCGTCGCCGGCATTGTGGCCCAGACTGTCGTTGACCAGCTTGAAGCCGTCGAGATCGATAAACGCCACCAGCAGCGCACTGTTGTGGCGGTGCGCCTGGGCGATGGCCTGATCCAGCCGCGCGTTGATGCGGCTGCGATTGGGCAGGCCAGTCAACGTATCATGGTGAGCCAGATGCAGCATGCGCTCTTCAGCGAGCTTGCGTTCAGTGATATCGCGCACGATGGCCACCACCCCGCCCTCCACGGCCACCATCTGCTGGTGTAGCCAGCGCGCCTTGAGCTGGGGCAGATTGTTTTCCCATTCCTGTTCGTGCACGCCGCCCAGTCGCATCACCCGCACCATGCCGGCAAACATGGCGCTGCTGCGCGCCTGCGGCGACAAGCCGCACAAGGTCATGCCGCGCAATTCCTCCTTGCTATGGCCTATCATCTTCTCGGCCCGCGAATTGGTGTCGAAGAAGGCGAAGTCGCTGATCTCGCCCGCGCTGTCGCGCACGGCGCGCAGCACGAAGAAGGCATCCATGCTGGCGGCCGTCGCTGCCGCATAGGTTTCCTGCGCACGCCGCACGTGGGTGCGGTGGCGCGCGCCCTGCCAGGCCCACAGGCATAGCAGGGTGCTGCCCAGCACCAGCACGGCGCTGGCGATGCCGGCCTGCCACAGCTTTTCCTTGCGCTGGCGCTCGAAGCTGCTCATGGCCTCCTGCTGCGCCAGCCCCACCACCACATTCAGTGCCACGCCATGCAGTTCGCGCATATCGCTGTAGCGCGCCACGCCATCCAGATGGCCGAACTGCTGGGCATTCAGGCGCTGGCCGAAACTCAGCTTGTCGCCCGTACGCAAGGCGCGCACGATGCCGTCCGATCCCACCAGCGCCAGCATGCCCAGCTCGCCCAGACGGCTGCGCTCATAGCTGCTGGTGAAATAGGCGGGATCCGTTTCCACGATGACGATGCCGGCGAAATTGCCCAGCGCATCGTCGAGCCGGCGCGTGAAGTGCACGTGCCAGTCGCTATTGGCCACATCGCGCGACACTGGGCTGACAAAGGTAGCGCCGCTGTCGCGCTCCTGATGCACCTTGAAATACGGCTGGTCGGCCACCGACATGCTGCTGCGGCGCGGCCGGCTGGCCACCACCTGACCATTGCGGTCGACGATGCTGACATTGAATACTACGCCCGGCGGCAGCAGGCCCACCCGTTCCAGTTCAGCGAACGCGCCCAGCGCGCCCTTGCGCTCGACCGCATACTTCACCACGCGCAGGGTCTGGTCTATGCCGTCCAGACTGCGCGACACCTGGGCTTCGTAAGTGCCCATCAGTTCGCGCAGCGAATCGCTCACGGCTTCCTGCGCGTGGGCCCGTTCGTTATTAATTTCGTGCAGCGTCACCAGCCAGATCGCCAGCAGCAGCAGGCCGGCAAACAGGGGCAGCGCCAGATAGCTATCCAGGCCACGGCGCAGCCACGGGCGCCGGCGCGCGAAGATCGATTTGCGCATCATCGCAGCACCAGCACGGCTTTAACGCTGGCATCGAGCGCGCTGCGCTCGAGGTAGGCGATGGTGGCGGGATTCTCGCCCACCAGCTTGCGGATGGCCGCCATCGAACTCAGTTCGCGCGGCGGCTGGCCCCGGCCCGTAAATACCATGCGGGTCCAGTAGGCTTTCATCAGCGCTGGCGACTTGCCGGCCACGCGCGCGTAGAACTCGTCGCGCAGGGCGTGGCCCAGCGGCAGATCGAGCGCCTGAACTTCTTCACCGCTGGGCAGACGTGCCGTGCGGGCCAGGAAGATATCGGCCACCTGCTCGGTGCTGAGCGCAACCAGGGGGCTGCGTGCCGACACGATGACCACCAGTTCGGCAGCCGTGGCACTGGCACCATCGGCCAGCAGGATCAGCAGGCTCAGACCAAAGGCGCAGCATTGTTGCCAGTAGCGTGACATATGTGCCCCCATCAGAACACGAAGTCCAGCGCAGCGCTGAACACGCTGATCGCGTGACCGGCACGGAAGCCGGGCTGGACATGAATCAGGGTGCCGCGCGTGCCGCTCACCGGCATCAGTCGCTCGTACTGCATTTTCAGCGCATAGTTGCGCGCCACATCCCAGCGCACCCCGGCCGTCAGGCTGTGCTGGTGCGGGATGGACGACAGCAGATAATTCAGGCCGCTATTGAGCCTGCTGCTACGCGCCAGCCGGGTGCCATCGAGGCCGGACAGCGGCAGGCCCGGATCGGCGATCGGCGACACCGGCTGGGCGATGGCGTAAGCCAGATACGGGGTCCAGTCGCCGAAACGCAGGCCGCCGCTCAGATAGGCCGCGCTACGATGGCCGAGGAAGGAATGGCTGGTCATGCTGGCGGCTTCACCCGTCAGGAACCATGCACAGCTATCGTAGCTAAAGCCCAGTGCCACCGTGCCCGTGCGGGCATTGTCGAGCGCGTAGCGCGCTTCCAGCGCGGCGCCGGCCGCACCCGCCTCCCGCAAGCCGTCGAACAGCTCGGGCGCCAGATTGGCCGAAACGCGCGTGGTCATGGCACTCAGGCGCACGCTCAGGGCGCCCAGCGTGGCGATATGCGACAAGCCCGTCATGGCCTGTGCCTTGGCGCGTGCCTGCGCCTTGAACGGCACATCGGCATGACCGTAAAACAACTGGGTGCTATGGGTCATCTCGCCGCTAGCCCAGCGGTAATTGGCATCCACCCCGTCACTATTGGTGATCGGGATGGCGCCATACAGTTCCACCGGCGGGCGCACCCACGGCAGCGCATAGCCGGCCTTGCGATAGTCGCCCACCAGCAGCAGCGGCAAGGCGATCCGGCCCAGCCGCAGATTCAGTTCGGGGCTGAACTGGTACTTCACATTGGCCCATTCGAGCTGGGGTGCATAGCCATTCTGCAGGCTGCGTTCAGCCACCAGTTGCACGACTACCGACCAGTGCGGACTCAGCAGCCAATCGGCCTGTACGCCCAGCCGGCTGTCCACATCAGGACTCCAGACTTTGCTGGCCCCGGCCGTGCCGGGATTGAGCGCACTGGCGCTGTAGTCGGCCTGATCTTCATTGCTATGCACATAGCCCAGCGTGCCAAAGCCACTGATGCGCAAAGCGCCGGGTGCAGCGTCGTCCGCCCATGCACCGGCGGCTGCGAGCAACGATAAAAGCAGCAGCAGCGCCCGGCTGGGGCGCAGAAATAAGGGGGCAAACGCCATGTAAAGTCCAGAGTGTAGGGAAAAGCAGCGTTGCGGGCCGCGTGCGGCCGGCGCGATCAGCGTGATGGGAAACGCTAGAAAAGTAACGCCAGAAAAACCGGAAGGCGAACTTTATACTTCCAAGAGGAAACTGTCGATGTATTAGAGCAATATACCCAAAATCAAAAGTGCTAGACCCCAGGAATCAGTTTTGTGTTGAACAAATCCGCCAATTCTGGCTATCAATACGATAGCTTTGTTTAATGAACTCAATAGAAAATCAAATTTAGTATTTTAATGTGATATTCGATAAAATCGGTTTATTCAAATTTTTCCAGCAAATCTATCCAAAAGTAACGGGCTGCATCCATGGGGAATATCATGAAATTACAGCAACTACGAATCTCGCACAAGCTGGCCTTGGGTTTTGGCATCCTGCTCTCGCTCACCGTCATCATGGCCGTGGTTGCCGAGACGAAGGTGCGCCAGATCAATCAGGATCTGAATCTGCTGCTGGAAAACCGCTATCCCAAAATCGTCGCCCTGCATGACATCAAGGACACCTTAAACAACAGCACCATCAATCTGATCTCGCTGGCCCTGCAGTCCGACCCGGCCCAGCGCGCCGCTGCCGAACAGCAGTTGCAGCAAGACCGCCAGCGCATCTCCACCCGCATGGAACAGCTGGATCACACCATGCAGATGCCCCAGGCGCGCGCCATCTTCCAGGTAATACAGCACGAGCGCAACACGTATCTGCAGCAGCGCAGCCGTTTTATCGAACTGATCGAACAGGGTGAACAGAACACCGCCCTGCAATTGCTGATGGGAGAACTGCACAGCACCCAGTTGCGCTACTTTACGGCGCTGGAAAAGTTGATCGAATTTCAGGTCGGGCTGATGCAGCAGGCTGGCGACGAGGCAGAACGGGAAGCGCAAGCGACCATCGTACTGCTGCTGGTGCTGGGCGTGCTGACGCTGCTCACCGGGGTAGCCATCGCCTACCGCATTGCTCGCGCGATTACCGCGCCGCTCTCGCAGGCCATCCATATCGCCGAGCAGATTGCCCGAGGCGACCTGACCCAGCAGATACGCCCGGCCGGGCGCGATGAGACCACCCAGTTACTGCTGGCCCTGCAGGGCATGAGCGAACAGCTGCATGACATCGTGCAGCGGGTGGAAACCAGCAGCACCTGTATTGCTGGCAGCGCCAGTGAAATCGCGGCAGGCAATCAGGACCTGTCGTCGCGCACGGAACACCAGGCCGGCGCACTGGAAGAAACCGCCGCCTCGCTGGATGCCGTCACCGATGCCGCCCGCCAGAGCGCCGAACATACGCGCCAGGCCCATGATCTGGCCGATCAGGCTGCCCGTGCCGCACAGGCCGGCGGCGCCGTGGTCAGCCAGCTGGTGCAGCAGATGGAAGTGATCAACCAGGCTTCGCTGCAGATTGCTGACATCACCAGCCTGATCGACGGCATCGCTTTCCAGACCAATATTCTGGCCCTGAATGCAGCCGTGGAAGCGGCCCGCGCCGGCGATCAGGGGCGCGGCTTCGCCGTCGTCGCGACGGAAGTCCGCAATCTGGCGCAGCGGGCCGCCAGTGCGGCCAAAGACATCAAGCAGCTCACCAGCGTGGCCAGTGCGCGCATCGCCGACGGCGTGGCGATGGCCCAGCGCACCGGCAGCGGCATGGACAACATTGTGCAGCGCGTGCAGAACGTCAGTAGCGTGATGAGCGAAATCCTCGATTCCAGCATGCAGCAGAGCACAGGCTTGAACCAGATCCAGCAGGCGGTGACGGAAATGGACCAGATGACCCAGCAGAATGCGGCACTGGTGGAACAGGCCGCCGCTGCTGCTGCCGCCATGCAGCAGCAGGGACAGGAACTGGTCAGTGCAGTAGGCGTATTCCGTCTGGTGCGCACTGCACCAACGCGGCTGGGCTCGGCAGCGCAGTCAGCCAGCGCCCCACGGCTGGCTCTGGCCTGAAGGGCGCCATCTTGGCATTTTCAGTACAAACGTCTTTTTAATTTAATAACTCACTAATTTTTGCGCATTTCATCAGTACACATGTCATAAACGCGTCACATACGGCGCCTACACTCTCGCCTCCTGCCCACCCTCCATAAAGGAAGCCATGAACTACCGTATGCTGACGGGCGCTGCGCTGGCACTAGCTGCCAGCCCCGCGTTCGCACTGAATATCCTGCTCACCAATGATGATGGTCTGACCAGCAACCTGAAAGCGCTGTATGACGAACTGCGCGCTGCTGGCCACTCGGTGATCGTGTCCGTGCCGTGCAGTGGCCAGAGCGGCCGCAGCGCCGCCATCGTGATGTACAGCACCACCACCATCGTTGCCGACAATGACAAAACCCAGATTGAAGCGGAAGGTGGCTGCCACAATGGTGCCGCTGTCACGGGCGCACCGGCCGTCGGTGCGTTCACCAAAACCGGCTTTACTGGCGGCGACTACAACTATGTGCACGGCACGCCCGTCATGGCCACCATGTATGGCCTCGATGTGCTGTCCGCAGCACGCTGGGGCAAAGGCCCCGATCTGGTGCTGTCCGGCCCCAACGAAGGGCAGAATGTCGGCAAGGTCGTGATCAATTCCGGCACCATAGGCAATGCCCAGTTTGCAGCCGGTCGCGGCGTACCTGCGATTGCCCTCAGCGCCGGCACCAACACCATCGACAATGCCGCACTGGCTAATCCGAATTCGCGCCTGGTGGCACAGCAAACCCTGAAGCTGATCGCCGCACTGCAAGCCAAGGCCGGCGGCACGGCCCTGCTGCCGGCCGGCGTGGCGCTCAATGTCAATTTCCCCGATAGCGTCAGCGCTTCCAGCAGCTGGGCGTTTTCCCGCATCGGCACTTACGATACCTATGCGCTCAAGTTCAGCAGCGCTGCCCCGTGGGGCCTGAGCGGCTCGCTGCCACCGGCGGCCACCAGCGAACAGGCGGAAGATGAAGCGGTCGTGTATAAAACCCGCATCGCCGTGACCGCCATGCAGGTCGGCTTCGATCACCGCCCGGCCGCCCAGCAATGGCTGCGCCTGCGCCTGCGCGATCTGTTCAGCAAGTGAGCGTGGCCATGAAACTACTGCATCTGACTCTGGCAACGGCCAGCGCCCTGCTTCTGAGCGCCTGCGGCAGCCAACCCGACACTGCGCAAGTGCAGATCAAGGTAAGCGATCTGTCCGCCGGCGTGTACGCCGTCAGCAGCGGCGACGCGGCCAATCCCGTCGAAGGCAAGTATTACGCGGCGGCCGACGGCAGCCGGCTGCTGGTGCTCAACGATGGCGGGCAGAAAGCTGCCAGCCTGTACCAGCGTGCAGGCAATGGCGCCTGGCGCATGACACCGGCACCGGCCAGCGACACCAGTCTGGAACTGGCCAGCAGCAACGCCATCAGCGCCAGCGTGGCCAGCATCAGCACGCTGGCGCGCAGCTATACCTTGCGGCTGGCGAACGGCGAAGCTGCCAGCTTCAGCATCAACAGCAACGGTGACATCGTCGCCGGCAGTTCCAGTTGCAAGCTCACAGGCAAACTCAGCAGCAGCACCCTGCCGAATACGCTGAAAGCCAGCCTGAGCAGCAATGCCTGTGGCGATCTGCCGGCCCAGTCGGACGGCTATCTGGTACTCGATGGTGATTACGCGCCGGCCAGCTTCCGCCTGCTGACCAGTGCCGGTAACAGCCTGCTCGACCTCTGGGCTTACGCCGAATGAGTCAAGGACGGACTATTGCGTTCTAGCCAGCGCAGCGCCGCCGCAAACGCAGCGGCCAGTGCCGCCTCACTGGCGGGACCGGCCGCTGCCATATTCCCCACGCCCAGCAGCCCCAGCGAGACCACATGCGCACTGAGCCGGTCTATCGGCTGCCTGCCCGGCAGTGTTTTCTCCAGCACCTGGATCAGATTACTGCCGCGCCAACCGCGCATGGCGGCATTGCGCCGCTGTAGTTCGGGCATGCGCAATGCTGCCAGCGCCAGCGCGAAACTGGCTCTGGCCAGATCCAGTTTATGGCCGTCGCCGGCCTGACGCCGGCGCTCGAGTTCGGGCAAGCTGTCAGCCTGCACGGCGGCCAGTATGTGGGCGCTGACGAAGTCCAGTCCCAGTAAGACCAGCGCGTGCTGGGTCGGATAGCGGTAGCTCAGCGATGTATGGGGTATGCCTATGGCGCTCGCCACGGCACGGTGGGTCAGCGCGCTGGCACCGCGCTCGGCCAGCAACTCGCCGCAGCAGCGCGCGGCGGCCTGCTGCCAGGGGGCCGTACGCGGTTGCAGCGAGTTGCTGGCCAACACTGGCGGCCCCGCGACGGGCGCAAAACTGCTTTGCTGTAAGTGGGCGAACCAGAGCGTATCGGCCGCCTGCGGCCCGGCCACACCACCGGCAAACAGCCGCGCCAGACAAAGCCGGCGCAGCATGCGGTAACTGCTATCGCCAGCCAGAGTCAGGCCATAAGCGAGCTCCGTCATGATATAGCCCAGCCACCAGCCACTGTCGAGCAGCTCGCCCGCCAGTCCCAACTGACAGCCGAAGTCGTTCCAGAACTGTTCCAGATCATGACGCCATACCTGCCAGCCCGGCTGCCAGGCTGGATCAGCACGACTGCCGTGCATGACTTCGAGCTGCAGCAAAGTGACGGCGGCCCTGCTATCGGCCAGCTCATCGAACAATGATTCCACCAGATTGGCCGCCAGCGCTGCCGGCAGCGGCGCCGGCAGCGGCGCCAGCGCAGTGCGCCAGCGCGCCTGCCATGCCTGATCCGCTTGCTGACCACTATGGCAGATGGCACTCAGCACCTGGGCACGGCTACCGTAGTGGTGGCTCAGCACCGTGACCGATACCCCCAGTGCCTGCGCCAGCGGGCGCAGCGCCAGTGCCGCCAGACCGCCCTGCTGCACCAGCTGACAGGCAGCAGCCAGCAAGGCCGCGGCCTGCGGCGCCTTGGTTCGACGTTTAACAGCAGAGATGGGGGTCAACAGCAACTCGTAAGCAAGACTGGAAGCTTGCCATTCTACACGCCGGCGTCTGCCCGCTGTAGCAGCGTGCGCCTTAACCTTAAACCATCCCGCCTGCTGCCGGCATCAGGCGGGCAGCAGTTTAGTGGGTGGTGCTGCCCTGACGGCGTTTGAGTTCGGCAATCGGCGTGCCGAAGGCTTCATGCACACGCAGCAGCACTTCGGCGCTCACTTCAGCCCGGCCGTGACGGATCTTGCTGATGCTGGACGGCGCCAGCTGCAGGACCCGGCTCAGCTCGGCGTCATTTTTCAGTTGCTGTTCGCGGATCACGCTGTCGAGGAAGCCGTTGGGATAGTTCTCGGGCAAGGCGCCACGTCCACGTGGAATTTTCATCATGCTGCTCTCCGGGTTGCCCTGTGGGCTTGTTGTTCATAATGGGTATGGATGATGCGCACCCCGACCATGTCGCGCAGCAAGGCGTCGACACACTCGGGATCAAACTGGCTGCCGCGCTTGTCGCGCAGGTATTGCGTCGCCTCGGCCACCTCCCAACCGGGACGGTAGGGTTTGGCACTGGTCAGGGAGTCGAACACGTCGGCCACGGCGACGATGCGCGCGACCAGCGGGATGGCGTCGCCGGCCAGCCCCTGCGGGTAACCGCTGCCATCGAAATGTTCATGGTGGCTGTGCGCCATCTGGGCTGCCATGCGCAGCAGCGGCACATCGCTGTCGGCCAGGATGGCCGCGCCTTTTTCCGCATGGGTGCGCATCAGCGCCAGTTCGTCCTGGCTCAGCACATCCGTCTTGCACAGCAATTCGTCCGGCAGCGCCAGCTTGCCCACATCATGCAGCGGCGCCGCATCGGCGATCTGCTGGCACAGGCTATCGTCGAGCCGCAACTGGCGCGCAATCAGCAGCGCGTAATCGGCAATCCGGGTCATGTGGGCGGCCGTGTCGGGGTCGCGCCGCTGGGTCGCTTCCAGCAGGCGCTGCACCAGCTCCGTGGTGCGCGCACTGGCCTTGGCTTCGGCCTGCTGCACGGCATAGCCGAGCCGCTCGGTATGTTCGGCCAACTGGTTCTGCCCGAGCCGCCACACCAGCAGGTTGCCGATGCGGGCGTGCAGCTCGGTGTGGTTGAACGGCCGGGTAAGGAAATCATTGGCGCCCAGCCGCAGCGCTTCATGGCGCACGGCCTGGCTGGTGTCGGCCGTCAGCATCATGATGGGCACATTCTGCAGGCCGGGCAGTACGCGCAAACGGCGCAGGCATTCCAGCCCATCCATCTGCGGCATCTGGTAATCGAGCAGCACCAGATCCGGCACTTCGCCCGCGCACCAGGCCAGCGCCGCTTCCGGGTCGGCAAACGGCACCGGCTGGGCCACCGCAATGGTGCCCAGTACATGGGTGAGCAATGCCAGATTTACTGGATTGTCGTCAACGATCAGAACTTTCATGTGCGCTCCTGCCCTGCCTGTTAGCCTCGTTCCTCTGCTGCTGCCCTGACGGCCTGTTCCAGCGCCCAGCTACGCCACCCCTAGGCGGAATACTGTTTCGGCGGCATAATGCAGATATGAACGTAATGGCCGATAAAAACAATTATACCGAGCTTTTTGCGAATTCAACAAATTTGGTATATTTAAATTCTACTGTGGCTAATTTGGGACTTAAGTGACAATGAAAAACGCAACGCAAGCCGATGAAGTCTGCACCACCCAGCGCGCCGCCGAGATCCTCGGCGTCTCGGTATCTTCCGTGCAGCAGCTGGTAGAAGCGGGCGTGATCGAAGCCTGGAAAACCAAGGGCGGCCACCGCCGCATTCCCCTCGCTGCCGTGCTCGCTTATAAGCTGCAGCCGGCCGCCGGTTCGCTGGCAGCCCAGCCGGCGGCCGTACTGGCCAACCGCAATAACAACGCCATCCCGACCATACTGGTAGTGGAAGACAACCCCATGCAGCGCCAGCTGTACGAAACCCAGATCGCCAGCTGGAACCTGCAGGCCACGCTGACTTTCTGCGAAAACGGCTATCAGGCGCTGCTGGAAATCGCGCGCCGCCAGCCCGATATCGTGCTGGCCGATATCGTCATGGATGGCATCGATGGCTATGAACTGATCAACACCATCGTGGCCGATCCGCTGCTGCGCCCCATGCATATCGCCATCCTGTCCGGCCTCGATCCCGAAGCGCTGCAAGCGCGGGGCGGCGTGCCGCGTGGTGTGGTATTTTTCCCCAAACCTGTCAATTATGATGAACTGCGCGGCTATCTGAAGGCCTGCTGTGCCCAGCATGAACGTAACCGCCAGTAAATTTAGCGGTGTTAATGAATTTGACAAATTTTTGTTTCTGAGGCAATCTTAGGGCTTACTCGCGTGGTGCGCCACCATTCCGGCTGGCGGCACGTGCAGGGAGAGGGAAATGTTGCAAGCCGTACAAAGGCATCTGGACGCACGCTGGGTACTCGCGCTGTTTGCCCTGTTGCTGGTCAGCGGTATCTGGGGTTCCACCCTGTGGCAGCTGGAGCAGGACCAGCGCCGTGCGATTGCCGTGGCCGAGCGCGAAGCGCAGGATCTGGTGCGCCTGTTTGACGAACACGCGAGCCGCACCATTTCTGCTGCCGATCAAGCCGTCACCTTCCTGCGCCACCGCTACAACAGCCTGGGCACCAAGCTCGATATGAAACGCGAGCTGGCCGAAGGTCTGGGCCCTAGCGACCTATACACCCTGTTCACCATCGTCGACGAGCATGCCGACGTGGTGCTGTCGACCCAGCCCTTTACCACCATCAATCTGGCCGACCGGCCCCATATCCGCATCCACATGCAGCCCGGGCCGGATCTGCTGTATGTGAGCCAGCCCGTGATGGGCCGGGTGTCGCGCAAATGGTCTATCCAGCTGACACGCCGCATTACCAAGCCGGACGGCAGTTTCAACGGCGTGGTCGTGGTGTCGCTGGACCCACAGTATTTCACCCGTCTGTACAGCGATATCAATGTAGGCACCCAGGGCTCGATCGCGCTGGTGGGCGAAGATGGCGTGGTGCGCGCGCGCCGCGTCGGCAACGACGATAGCCGCGGTCAGGATATTTTCAACACGCCGCTGTTCGCCGCCATGCAGAAGAACCAGCGCGGCACCGTGCTGCAATCGGGCCCTATCGACCAGCGCAAACGTTTCTATGCCTATTCCCACCTGCCCGGCGTGCCCCTGTATGCGCTGGTCGGGATAGATTACGAAGAAGCACTGGGCGACTACCACGAGCGGCGCAATCAGGCGCTGACCCTGGCTGCCGTGACCAGCCTGGTGGTACTGGCCTTTACGGTGGGGATCATCGTGCTGATCGGCCGCCTGATCGTCAGCCGCGAACAGGCCCACGCGGCCAACCGTGCCAAGTCGCGCTTCCTGTCAAATATGTCGCACGAACTGCGCACCCCGCTCAACGGCATCTTCGGTTATTCCGAACTGCTGCAGGCCGAGTTCGCCAACAGCCATGCGGGCGGTTTTGCCGATGCCATCCATAGCTGCGGCATCAAGCTGCTGGGGCTGGTGGAAGCCGTGCTGGAACTGAGCAGCCTGGAATCGGGCCAGACCAAGCTGGCACCGGAAACGGCCGTGCTGAGCGAACTGCTGCACGGCGCACTGGCGCGCCAGCGCGGCGCGGCCGTGAGCAAAGGCCTCAAGCTGGAACTGGTCAACGGCAACGCCCTGCCCAGCCACCTGATCTGCGACCGCATCAAGCTGATGCGTGTGATGGACATCTTGCTGCACAACGCCATCCAGGCTACCAGCGCAGGCAGCATACAGCTGCAGACCGATGCCACCCCCAGCCAGCTGAATTTCCGTGTGCGCGATAGCGGCAGCGGCGTGCCGGAAGCGCTGCGGCCGCGCCTGTTCGAACAATTCTCCACGGCCGACGACAGTGCTTCGCGCGCCCGCGATAGCGCCGGTCTGGGGCTGGCCATCGCGGCCCGACTGGTCGAACTGATGGGCGGTAAAATCGCGCTCGAACATAGCGACGAGCAAGGCTCGGTATTCCTGTTCAGCATACCGTTTATCCGTCCACCCCAGATTGCAGCGCCCGCCCAGTCGGTCGGCAATACCAAGGAAGCAGCATGACCTCTGTTCCGCCCTCGCCCGTGTTTCATGTGATCGACCCTGCCGTGCTGCTGGAAGCGGCGGCCGGCAATCAGGAAATCGCCCTGCTGCTGTCGCACACCTATATCGATAGCGCGCCCGCCACTTACACACGTCTGCAGCAAGGCCTGCAGTTGGGCGACTTCATCGCCATTGCCAGCCAGTCCCACGCACTGAAGGGCATGACCATGCTGATCGGTGCGAAAGAGCTGACCAGTGTGCTGCAGGAAATGGAGCAGGCGGCGCGCCAGCAGCAACGCCTGGCCGCGGCCGAGCAACGCCTGGCCGTGCTGTATCCGGCTGTATTCGAAGAAATGCAGCTCAGCATAGCCCATAGCACGCCGGGGAACCATGCATGAGCCAGCCGGCCGTCCCGACCACGCAGACCTCGCCTGAACCGGCGCCAGACAAGAACTCGCGTCCGCACCGGCTGCTGCACCGCACGGGCCTGAGCGCCCACCGCGCCATGCAGCTGATCTGCTTTGCCCTGCTGGCCTTGCTGACGCTGACGGCGGGTATCTCCGCATGGTCGCTGCGCCAGCATGAGATCGAAGACTGGCGCGAAAACATGGACAGCCTGACGCTGGTACTGGCCGAGAACACGGCACAGACCATGGCGGCCAGCTATACCCTGCTCGACAGCGTGGTGGCCCTGGTGCAGGACCAGCCCGAACGCAATGGCGACAACCGCCGCAATGCGCTGGCCAGCGAAGACATCTACCACAGCCTGCGTGACAAGATGGCCGCGCTGCCGCAGGTGGACGTGGTGTCGCTGCTCGATGTCGAGGGCAATGTCATCAACTTCACGCGCAGCTATCCGGCCCCGCCCATCAATCTGTCCACGCGCGATTATTTCCGCTACCACAGCACGCACCGCGGCGACCAGCCGTATATGAGCGAACCGGTGCGCAACAAGGGCAATGGCAACTGGACCTTTTATGTCAGCCGCCGCATCGAAAATGCGCGCGGCGAATTCGTCGGTGCCGTGCTGGTGGGCGTGTCCTGCCAGTTCTTCGCCGACTTCTTCCACCGCGTCAATCTGGGGGCTGATTCCACCATCACCCTTTACAACCGCGATTACACCATGCTGGCGCGCTGGCCTTATGCGCCGGAAATGATCAGCAAACAGGTCAGGACCGGCACCACCTATCAGGTCATCAGCCAGGGCAAGCAGCATGACGTAGTCGTCACCAGCAGCCCGCGCGCGTCCAACGATCTCAAGCCGGAAACCCGCATGGGTGCCGTGCGTCAGGTGCGCGACTTCCCCCTCATCATCAACGCCACCATCAATGAAGACATGCTGCTGCGCGGCTGGTGGCGCAATGTACGCCTGATCACCGGCATTACGCTGGCCAGCATGATCGCCGTGCTGCTGGCCTTCCGCGTGGTCGAGCAATTGCTCAAGCGGCGCGAGCAGGATGCCCAGCAGGCGCTCAAGCTGAAAACCGCCGCCGACGCGGCCAGCGCGGCCAAGTCGCGCTTCCTCGCCATGATGAGCCACGAAATCCGTACGCCCATGAACGGCATACTGGGCATGTCGGAACTGATGCTCGGTACCAAGCTCGATGATACCCAGCGCAACTACGCCCATAACGTGCATCAGGGCACGGTGGAACTGCTGCACATCATCAATGACGTGCTGGACTTCTCCAAAGTGGAATCAGGCCATCTGACGCTGGACCTGCAAGCCTATGATCCGGCGCTGATGATCCAGCAGGTGCTGGCCCTGCACGAACCGGTGGCCCTGCGCAAAGGGCTGCAGATTGAAACCGATATCGGCCCCCTGCCGGGACCGATGGAAGGCGATCCGCTGCGCATGCGCCAGATCCTCGGTAATCTGATCAACAACGCCATCAAGTTCACGCCGGCCGGCACCATCCGCCTGAGCCTGAATGCCACGCCGCCCGGCGATGCCAGCGGGCGCTGGCGCCTGCACTTCGAAGTGACCGACAGCGGCATAGGCATCAGTCCGGAAGGCCAGCAGCGCCTGTTCGAGCCGTTCAGCCAGGCCGAGCACAGCACCAGCAGCCACTATGGCGGCACGGGTCTGGGTCTGGCCATCTGCAAACGTCTCGTCGAACTGATGGGTGGCACCATCATCTGCCGCAGCAGCACGGGTTGCGGCGCCACCTTTGCCGTCGACGTTCCGTCGCAGCACTTGCGACCAGCATCAGTTAACCAACCTGAAGTGGAAAGTATCACCATGAAGCACACTGCTGTCCCCACCCCCGCCAGCACTACGAGCACTACCAGCACCACCAGCCCCACCAGCACCGAAAGCAGCACCACCAGCGCTGCAGCCAGCAGCGCAGCGGCAACGCCGCAGGCGCCCAAACAAGGCCGCATCCTGCTGGTGGAAGACACGGAGATGAACCGCCAACTGGCGCGCATACTCCTGACCCGGCTGGGCTGGGAAGTCGATGAAGCGCACGACGGCCAGCAAGCTCTCGATGCGCTGGCCGAGCGTCAGTACGACATGGTGCTGATGGATTGCATGATGCCGGTGATGGATGGCTATCAGGCGACTGAAGCGCTGCGCGCACGCGAAGCCGCACAAGGCTTGCCGCGCACACCCGTGGTGGCGCTGACGGCCAGCGCCATCGATGGCGACCGCGAACGCTGCATCAATTCCGGCGCCGACGACTATCTGACCAAGCCTTTCACTTCGGCCGCCTTTGCCGGCGTGATCGAGCGCTGGACCCGGCGCGGCTGATACGCCGGCCGTATCGGCCCGTCAAATAAAAAGCCCGGCAGCGCTGTCAGCACTGCCGGGCTTTTTTACGTCTGGCCGTTCAGGCGTCGAGCACGAAATGACCGGGCGCCGCGCCCAGCGTCTGGCCCTGCCCCAGTACGGGCGGCTTTACCCGTTTGCTGGTCGAATGCTGCGCCAGCCATTGCTGCCAGCACGGCCACCACGAACCTTCCACCAGCTCGGACTGCGCCAGCCACTGGTCAGGGCTGCGGTAGCCGCCACCCGCGCCATCGGCCAGACGGCGGTAGCTGCGGTGCGCATGGCCGGGCTCGGAGACTATGCCGGCATTATGGCCACCCGAAGCCAGCACGAAGTCGATCGTTGCGGGCGACAGCAGATGCAGCTTGTACACCGAACGCCATGGCGACACGTGATCGCGCTCGGTGCCCACCACGAACAGCGGCCCGGCCATGTCGGCCAGCGCAATCGGTTGGCCGCCGACCTGATAGCGCCCCTCGGCCAGATCATTGCGCAGGAACAGGCCGTGCAGGTATTCGCTATGCATGCGGAACGGCAAACGCGTGGCATCAGCATTCCAGGCCATCAGATCGTTCGGCGCCGAACGCTGGCCCAGCAGGTATTCGCGCATCATGCGCGACCACACCAGATCACGCGCATGCAGCAACTGGAACGACGCCGCCATCTGGTCGCCATCGAGATAGCCCTGCTTCCACATCAGCGCATCGAGGAAAGCCAGCTCGCTATCGTCGATGAACAGGCCCAGTTCGCCCGGCTCGCTGAAATCCGTCTGCGCCGCCAGCAGCGTGACGGAAGCCAGCGTGCCATGTTTCGGCCCGCTAGGCGCGCCCAGCGCTGCCGCGCCTATGGCCAGCAGCGTACCGCCCAGGCAGTAGCCCACCGTGTGCACGGGCGCCTGCTGGCAGATCGCCGTCACCTGATCGAGCGCCGCGTACAGGCCGCGCTGCAGATAGTCGTCCATGCCCAGATTGCGTTCGGCTGCGCCGGGGTTATGCCACGACACCATGAACACCGTATGGCCCTGCTCCACCAGATAGCGCACCATGGAGTTTTCCGGCGACAGATCAAGGATGTAGTACTTCATGATCCACGACGGCATGATCAGCACAGGCTCGCGGTACACGGTAGGCGTCTGCGGCTGGTACTGGATCAGTTCCATCAGCTCATTGCGGAACACCACCACGCCCGGCGTCAGCGCCACTTCCACCCCGGGGCGGTAGCTGGCATCGGCCGGTTCCGGCACGGCCATGCCGGGCGGCGCCAGCTTGCGGCAGACATCCTTGCGCCAGTTGAGCGTCCCGTCGGCCAGACTGCGCCCGCCGCTTTCCACGGCCGCGCGCTGCACTTCCGGATTGGTGGCGAGGAAGTTCGATGGCGCGAGCATGTCGAGCAACTGGCGCGCCGTGAAGTTCACCACCTGGCTGTGATGGGGCGCCACGCCGCGTATGCCGGTGGTGGCCTGCTCCCAGAATTGCTGGCACTGGAGGAAATTCTGTGCATATTGCTGGTAAGGCCAGAGCTGCCAGTCGGGACCGGAAAAACGCCCGTCGGCCAGCTTGCCATCAGCCGTTACGGGCACGGCATAGGTCTGCATCAGCAGCTCCATCTGCTTGCCCGGCGCGGTGGCCAGATGGCAGGCCCAGTCCATGAATGCCAGCCCCATACCTATGGGCGAGACTCCGCCCGTCAGCTTGGCCATCTGGCTCTGCACGAACAAATCCAGCGTCTGGCTGGCCGTGGCAGCCGGCGCGTCGCTCTTGCCGGCCCGGCCCGGCGTAGTGCGGGATGACTTCTCTGCGGTGGTGCTAGGGGTTGGATTCACATGCCCTCCTTAACATTGAACAGATAAATTATGAACGACCGTGCGCAATTTAGTAATTGATCTGCATCAAATTACCCGATAAGACCACTTTGCGAGCCAAGAGTGTTAATCCTTGATCCACATCAAACATTTTTTTGACAACGGTCAATAAACTGTGGCGCATGACCAACATTACCTTAATCTCAAGCAGACGGTGCATTGCGCTCGCCCTGCTCGGCCTGTTGACCGGATGCACCTCCATGGCGCCCCAGTACAAGCGCCCGCCACTGGCCGTAGCGGCCAGCTATCCGGCCGCCGGCAATGCCGCGGCTGCCTCCAATGCTAGCGCGGCCAGCACCATGCCGGCCGACTGGCAGCACTACTTTAGCGATCCGGCCCTGCAAAGCTATATCACGCAGGCGCTAGAACACAACCGCGACCTGCGCACGGCCACCCTGCGGGTAGAACAGGCCCGTGCCGCGCTGGGCTACCAGCAAGCGGCGCTGGCGCCCGTGATCGCGGCGCAGGGCGGCAGCAACCGTACCCACGTACCGGCTGATCTGAGCCTGACGCGCCACCCGATGATCACCAGCCAGTTCCAGGCCGGTGTAGGTCTGGCCGCATGGGAGCTGGATTTCTGGGGCCGGCTGGCCAGCTTGCGCGATGCCGCGCGGGCCGACTTTCTGGCCACGGATGCAGCCCGTCAAGCTGTCACACTGGGCCTGATCGCCCAGGTAGCCGATGCCTATTATGCGCTGCGTGAAGCCGACCAGCGCCTGCTGCTGGCCCAGCGCACGCTGGCCAGCCGGCAGGAAAGCTTCCGCATCTACAGCCGCCGCGTGGCGGCCGGCTCCGCTTCGCGCCTGAATCTGACCCAGGTCGAAACCCTGCTCACGCAGGCGCAGGCACTGGCCGCCCAGCTCGAGCAGCAACGCGATGCTGCGCTGCAGGCCCTGCAACTGCTGGCCGGTCAGCCCATCCAGTGGCAGGCCGTCACCAGCGCCGACAGCGCGCTGGGCGAACTGCCCGAGCTGGCCGCCGGCCTGCCGGCTGCCCTGCTGGAGCGCCGCCCCGACGTGCGCGCGGCCGAACTGCAGCTGCAGGCCGCCTATGCGAATATCGGCGCGGCCCGCGCAGCCTACTTCCCGTCCATCAGCCTGACGGCTTCGGGCGGCACGGCCAGTGCCGCGCTCGACGGTCTGTTCAAGCCGGGCAGCGGTAGCTGGAACTTCAGCCCCAGCATCACCCTGCCGCTGTTCGACGGCGGCCGGCGCGATGCCAATCTGGCCCTGATGCAGGCCCGCCGCGACAGCGCCGTGGCCAGTTACGACAAGGCTGTACAGGCGGCTTTCCGCGATGTGGCCAACGCCCTGTCGGCGCGCCACTGGCTGGGCCAGCAGGTCGGCATCGCCAGCCACGCGCTGGCCGTGCAGCGCGAACGCGCGCGCCTGACCCAACTACGCTTCGATAACGGTGCCGCCCCCTATCTCGACGTGCTCGATGCCCAGCGCGATCTGCTCAGCGCCGAACAGCAGCTAGTGCAGACCCGCCGCGCGCTGCTCTCGGCCGGCATCGCCGTGTATGCCGCCCTGGGCGGTGCACCGCAAGCTGCACCACAACCCGAACTTTTACCTACGCCACGCTCATGACGCTCACTCTCCGCACCAAACTGATTACTGCCGGCGTGGCCGGTGCTGCCCTGCTGGCCGGCTATTATGGCTGGACCCATCTGCGCAGCAGCGGCCCCGGCGACGCCTTCGCCAGCGGCAACGGCCGCATCGAAGCGACCGAAATCGACGTCGCCGCCAAGCTGCCGGGCCGGCTGCAGGACATCCTCGTCAACGAAGGTGATTTTGTCAGCGCCGGCCAGACGCTGGGCCATATGCAGGTGCTGACGCTGGAAGCCCAGCGCGCCGAAGCCACGGCCAATCTGCGCCATGCCGAAGCCGGCGTGGCCAGTGCCCAGTCCATGGTGGCCGTGCGTGAAAGCGATTATCAGGCCGCGCTGGCCGTGGTGACGCTGCGCGAAAGCGAACTCGATGCGGCCGAACGCCGCCTGCGCCGCTCGCAGACGCTGGTCACTGAAGGCGCTTCGTCCGAACAGGAACTCGACGACGACCGCAGCCGCGTGCGCAGCAGCACGGCCGCCATCCGCGCCGCGCAGGCGCAGGCCGCAGCGGCACGCAGCGCCATCGAAGCGGCACGCACCCAGGTCACGGGCGCCACTTCGGCCGCCACTGCAGCGCAAGCCACCATCGAACGCATAGGCGTGGATATCAATGACAGCGCACTCAAGGCGCCGCGCGCAGGACGCGTGCAGTACCGCATCGCCCAGGCTGGCGAAGTGCTGGGCGCCGGCGGCAAGGTGCTCAATCTGGTCGACCTCAGCGATGTCTACATGACCTTCTTCGTACCAGAGCAGGTGGCCGGCAAACTGGCACTGGGCGCCGAAGTGCATGTACGGCTCGATGCCGCACCGGGCATGGTGATTCCGGCCAAGGTATCCTTCGTCGCCAGCACGGCCCAGTTCACGCCGAAAACCGTGGAGACGGCCAGCGAACGCCAGAAGCTGATGTTCCGTGTCAAAGCCCAGATCGACCGCAGCCTGCTGCAGCAGCATCTGACGCAGGTGAAGACCGGCCTGCCCGGCGTGGCCTGGGTCAAACTCGACCCGCAAGCGGCCTGGCCTAGCGAGCTGCAAGTACGGGTGAGCAAGTGAACGGGCCGGCGCAACAGCCGCCGGTTGCACGGGTTGAAGGCGTCAGCCTGCATTACGGGGCAGCCGTCGGGCTAGACCAGATCGATCTGGCCATTCCGGCCAACTGCATGGTGGGCCTGATCGGGCCTGACGGCGTGGGCAAATCCAGCCTGCTATCGCTGCTGGCCGGCGCACGCGCCGTGCAGCAAGGGCGGGTGCAGGTGCTCGATGGCGACATGGCGCAGCGGCGCCACCGCGATGCCGTCTGTCCGCGCATCGCCTACATGCCGCAGGGGCTGGGGCGCAATCTCTACCCCACCCTGTCGGTGGAAGAGAATCTGCAGTTCTTCGGCCGCCTGTTCGGCCACAATGCGGCCGAACGGCGCCGCCGTATCGACCAGCTAACCGATAGCACGGGCTTGCGGCCGTTTCTGGCCCGCCCGGCCGGCAAGCTGTCGGGCGGGATGAAGCAGAAGCTGGGCCTGTGCTGCGCACTGATCCACGATCCCGACCTGCTGATCCTCGACGAGCCCACCACCGGCGTGGACCCGCTGTCGCGCGCCCAGTTCTGGGACCTGATCGCCCGTATCCGCGTCGAGCGCCCCGCCATGAGCGTGCTGGTCGCCACCGCCTACATGGAAGAAGCCGACCGCTTCGACTGGCTGGTCGCCATGGATGGCGGCCGCATACTGGCCACGGGCACGCCGGCCGAACTGCGCCAACAAGGCGGCAGCAACATCCTCGAAGAAGCTTTCATCGCCCTGCTGCCGGAAGAAAAGCGCCGTGGCCACCACCAGCTGGTGGTGCCACCGTTTGAACCGGGCGCGCAGGATGATATCGCCATCGAAGCGCAAGGCCTGACCATGCGCTTCGGCGATTTTACTGCCGTGGACGGAGTGGATTTCCGCATCCGCCGTGGCGAGATTTTCGGCTTCCTCGGCTCCAACGGCTGCGGCAAGTCCACCACCATGAAGATGCTGACCGGGCTGCTGCCTGCCACGGCCGGCACGGCGCGCCTGTTCGGCCACGAGGTCGATACGCGCGACATGGCCACACGGCGCCGTGTCGGCTATATGTCGCAGGCGTTCTCGCTCTACACCGAGCTGACGGTGCTGCAGAATCTGGAACTGCATGCGCGCCTGTTCAGCGTGCCGGAACAGGAAATCGCCGCGCGCGTGGCCGATATGGCCAGCCGCTTCGGCCTGAATGGCGTGCTCGATGCTATGCCCGAACAGCTACCGCTGGGGGTACGCCAGCGCCTGTCGCTGGCCGTGGCCATGGTGCACCGGCCGGAACTGCTGATCCTCGACGAACCGACTTCCGGCGTCGATCCGGTGGCGCGCGATATGTTCTGGGAGCTGATGATAGAGCTGGCGCGGCGCGACCGTGTGACCATCTTCATTTCTACCCACTTCATGAACGAGGCCGAGCGCTGCGACCGCATCTCGCTGATGCACGCCGGCCGCGTGCTGGTTAGCGCCGAGCCGCAGGAACTGGTGCGCATGCGCGGCAGTGCCACGCTGGAACAGGCATTCATCGCCTACCTGCAGGATGCCACCAACGCCAAGGCCACGCAGGCAGCGGCAGCAGCACCTGCAATTGCCGCTGCCAGCGCTACCGCCCCTGCATCGGCCGCACAGCCTGCACCTGCGTCCACACCAGAACCGGCAGCTGTCGCCACAGCACCCTCCAGCACCAACGCCAGCACCACCAGCGCCCATGCCACCGCCACGCGCGGCTGGCGCGCCAGTCTGGCCCGCGCCTACAGCTACACGCTGCGTGAAACGCTGGAACTGCGGCGCGATCCCGTACGCGCCACGCTGGCTTTGCTGGGCACTGCCATCCTGATGTTCATCATCGGCTATGGCATTAATCTCGATGTCGAGCACCTGTCCTACGCCGTGCTCGATCACGACCAGAGTGGCCTGAGCCAGAACTACACGCTCAATCTGGCCGGCTCGCGCTACTTCATCGAGCGCCCGCCCATCAAGGACTACAACGATCTGGACAAACGCATGCGCGATGGCGAGCTGGCCATGGCGATCGAAATCCCATCCGGCTTCGGCCGCGACCTGCAGCGCGGTGCGCCCGTGCAGCTGGGCGCATGGATAGACGGCGCCATGCCGCTGCGCGCCGAAACCACACGCGGCTATCTGCTGTCGCTGCATCAGAGCTGGCTGGCCGACATGGCCGAGCACCGCCTCGGCATGCACCCCAGCAGCGCCGGCGGCATCGAAACGCGCTACCGCTACAACCCCGACGTCAAGAGCCTGCCGGCCATGATACCGGCCGTGATCCCCATGCTGCTGATGATGATCCCGGCCATGCTCAGTGCCCTCTCGGTGGTGCGCGAAAAAGAACTGGGTTCCATCCTCAACCTGTATGTCACGCCCGTGACGCGCGCCGAATTCCTGCTCGGGAAACAGCTGCCGTATATCGCGCTGGGCATGTTCAACTTCGCCCTGATGACGCTACTGGCGGTGACGGCGTTCGGCGTGCCGCTCAAAGGCAGCCTGCTGACGATTACGCTGGGCGCGCTGCTGTACGTGATCTGCGCCACCGGTCTGGGCCTGCTGGCATCGAGCTTCACGCGCAGCCAGATCGCCGCCCTGTTCGTTACCATGATAGGCACCATCATCCCCTGCGTGCAGTTCTCCGGCCTGCTCAATCCCGTCTCGGGCCTCGAAGGGCCGGGCCGGCTGATCGGCAAGATCTATCCGGCCACCCATTTCCTCACCATCAGCCGCGGCGTCTTCAACAAGGCGCTCGATCTGGCCCACCTCGGTTCTGCCTTCTGGCCGCTGGCCATCGCCGTTCCCGTGATCGTGGTGCTGTCCGTGCTGCTGCTGCACAAACAGGAACGCTAGCATGTACACCCGTCTGCAACATATCTACCGCCTCGGCGTGAAAGAACTCTGGAGCCTGCTGCGCGACCCCATGATGCTGGTGCTGATCGTCTACACCTTCAGCTTCTCCATCTACATCGCCGCGACCGCCATGCCGGAGAGCCTGCACAATGCCGCCATCGCCATCATCGATCAGGATGCGTCGCCGCTGTCGGCGCGCATCGCCTCGGCCTTCTACCCGCCCCACTTCAAGGCACCCCAGATGATAGACCCGGCCCGTGCCGATGCGGGCCTCGATCAGGGCGACTACACTTTTGTGCTCGACATTCCGCCCAACTACCAGCGCGATACGCTGGCCGGCCACCAGCCTGCGCTGCAGCTGAATATCGATGCCACCCGCATGAGTCAGGCCTTCACGGGCAATGGCTACATCCAGCAGATCATCGCTGCCGAAGTGGGCGACTTCCTGCGCCGCCAGCAGGAAGCACCGAGCGCGCCGGTCGATCTGGCGCTGCGCATGCGCTTCAATCCGAATCTGGAACAGGCTTGGTTTGGCTCGCTGATGGAAATCATCAACAACGTCACCATGCTGTCCATCGTGCTGACGGGCGCAGCCCTGATCCGCGAACGCGAACATGGCACCATCGAGCACCTGCTGGTGATGCCCGTGACGCCGCTGGAAATCATGCTGTCGAAAATCTGGGCCATGGGTCTGGTCGTGCTGGTGGCCGCACTGGGCGCGCTGCTGTTCATCGTACAGGGTGCGCTGCACGTGCCCGTGCGCGGCTCGGTGGCCCTGTTCGCGCTGCTGGCAGCACTGCACCTGTTTTCCACCACGGCCATGGGCATCTTCCTGGCCACGCTGGCACGCAGCATGCCGCAGTTCGGCATGCTGCTGATACTGGTGCTGCTGCCGCTGCAACTGCTGTCGGGCGGCAGTACGCCGCGCGAGAGCATGCCGCAACTGGTACAGGATCTGATGCTGGCCGCACCGACCACACACTTCGTTGCCGCAGGGCAAGCTTTACTGTATCGCGGGGCGGGCCTGGACGTGATCTGGCCGCAGTTGTTAGCCATTACCGTCATCGGCGCCGTACTGTTCGGCACCGCGCTGGCACGTTTCCGTAAGACCATTACGCTGATGGCTTAGGTCTGCGAAGCATGGAATTTTTGATCTGAATCAATCAAATTCTTGAGCGAAATACCTAGCATAGTGGCATGTGATCGGAGCGTCCCGCCTTCGTCCATACCACTCACGGAAGGAAATGTCATGTCTTACAAGACCATCTTGGTACAAGCCGACTTACCCGACACAGTAGCCAATGGCGTGCGCCTGGCGTCCCAGCTTGCCAACGACAATGAAGCCCATCTGGTCGGTTTTGCCCTGAGCGGCGCCGATCAGGCCATCGCCCAGTGCAATGCCGCCGTCGCCGGCATGGTTGCCCTGCCTACCGACATGAGCGCGCTGACGGAAAAAGCCGATGCGCTGCTGGCCGGCTTCGCCAAACAGGCGCAAGGCAATGGCGTTTCCTCCTTCGAAACCCGGCGCATCGACGACACGCCAGACTATGCCATCGTCATGCAAGCCCGTTATGCCGACCTGCTGGTAATGCCGCAGGGCGACGCCAGCGGCACGCCGTCGGCCGTACTACAATACGTCATGCTGCATGGCGGCAAACCTGTACTGATCGTGCCGACCGAGACCAAAGTCGAGCAGTTCGGCAAAGCGCCGCTGCTGGCATGGGACGGTGGCCAGCAGGCCGCGCGCGCCATCAATGCTGCGCTGCCGCTGCTGAAACGCGCCGGCAAAGCCACGCTGGCCGTGTTCAACGGTACCGAACACTATGCCGCGCATGGCCAGCAGCCGGGCGCCGACATGGCCACCTATCTGGCCCGTCAGGGTGTGCAGGTGGAAGTGGTGCAGAAAACCACCAAACAGCCTATCGGTACGGCGCTGCTGGAACTGGCCGCCGAACTGAACGCGGACTTGCTGGTGATGGGCGGCTACGGCCACTCCCGCCTGCGTGAAATTGCACTGGGTGGCGCCACGCGCGATGTGCTCAAACATATGAACCTGCCGGTTCTGATGACCCACTGATCCGGCCTTCCGAAAGGCATAGCAATGACCGACGCCGTAAATGATGCAGGCAATACGACTCACGCGCAGCAAGACATCATCGAGAACATCACCTACGCGGAACTGAGCGTCGGTCAGAGCGCGCGGCTATGCCGCACCCTGACGGAAAACGATATTGCCGCCTTCGCGGCCGTATCGGGCGATATCAACCCGGCCCACGTCGATACCGAATATGCCGATCACACCCTGTTCCATGGCGTGATCGCGCACGGTATGTGGGGCGCGGCGCTGATTTCACGCCTGCTGGGCACTATGCTGCCCGGCCCCGGCACCATATACCTGGGCCAGACCCTGAAATTCCTCAAGCCGGTACGCATCGGCGACGAACTGCGCATCACGGCCACCGTCGCCAGCAAGGAAGACGAGAAGAAGCACGTCACACTCGATTGCGAAATCAAGAACCAGAACGGCGCCGTGGTGCTATCCGGTCTGGCGACGGTGATCGCGCCGACGGAAAAAGTACGCCGGCCGCGCACCCAGTTGCCGCCGCTGTACATGCCTTCGCGCCACCAGTACACCAGCCTGCTGGCCAGCGTGGCCAGCCTGCCGGCCGTGCGATGCGCCGTGGTCCATCCGTGCGATGCGGCCTCGCTGCGCGGTGCGCTGGAAGCCGGCCACAAAGGCCTGATCGTGCCCGTGCTGATCGGCCCGCAACAGAAGATACAGGCGGTGGCAGCCGAAGCCGGCCTGTCGCTGCAGGAAGTGGAACTGCTCGATGTCCCGTACAGCCATGCCGCTGCCGCACGCGCCGTGCAGCTGGCCGCCAGCGGCGCAGTCGAAATGTTGATGAAGGGCAGCCTGCACACGGATGAACTGATCAGCGCCGTGCTGGCCGAACCGGCACTGCGCACCAAGTCGCGCCTGTCGCACGTGTTCCGCCTCGAAGTGCCCATGTACGACAAGGTGCTGCTGATCTCCGATGGCGCCCTGCACATCCAGCCCGACCTCAATGACAAGGCCGACATCATCCGCAACGCCATCGCGCTGGCCCATGCGCTGGGCACGCCCTCGCCCAAGGTGGCCATCCTGTCGGCAGTCGAAACGGTGACGCCGAAAATCCCGTCCACGCTGGACGCCGCTGCACTGTGCAAGATGGCCGAACGGGGCCAGATCACGGGCGGCGAACTGGATGGCCCGCTGGCCTTCGATAACGCCATCTCACCGGCCGCCGCACGCGCCAAAGGTATAACGTCGGGCGTGGCCGGCCATGCCGACATCCTGATTGCGCCCGATCTGGAAGCGGGCAATCTGCTGGCCAAGCAGCTCGAATATCTGGCCGGTGCCGCTGCCTGCGGCGTGGTACTCGGTGCTACCGTACCGATTGCCCTGACCAGCCGCGCCGATCCGGCCGAAGCGCGCACCGCCTCGGCCGCGCTGGCCCTGCTGCTGGCCCATAGCTATCGCCAGCAGCGTCCCTGAGCATCACTGAGGCCATCGCGCTAGCCCAGCACGGCGCGGGCCACGCCCACATACAGCGGTATGCCGAACAGGATATTCAGCGGGAAAGTCACGCCCAGACTCAGGCCGAAGTACAGCGAAGGCGTGGCTTCCGGCATGGCATAGCGCAGCACGGCCGGCACGGCGATGTAGGATGCGCTGGCAGCGAGCACCATCAGCAAGGCCGCGTCACCCGTGGGCAGGTGCAACAGCACGGCCAGCGTCAGCGCCAGCATGGCATGCAGCAGCGGCCCCAGTACGGCATAGGCCACCAGCACGGGCGACTTGCCGCGGATCTGCATCAGATTGCGCGCCGCCATCAGACCCATATCGAGCAGGAAGAAGGCCAGCATGCCTTTGAACAGATCGCCCGAGAATGGCTGCATGGCGGCCTTGCCCGCATCGCCCGTGACGATGCCCACCACCATGGCACCCAGCAGCAGCAACTGCGCGCCATCGGTGAACGATTCATGCAGGATTTTGCCGACCGAGACACCCGGCTTGCCCGCACCAGCGGCCAGCGCGGCAGTACCCACTGGCCCCGCCATTACAGCCGCTCCGCCAGCCGGCACAGCCATGTTGGCACTGGCTTGCTGGCGCAGGCTGTTGGCAAACACGATGGCCATGATGATGGCCGGTGACTCCATCAGCGCCATCGCCGCAGCCATGTGGCCGCCATATGCCACCTGCTGGTTTTCCAGATACTGCACGGCCGTGACAAAAGTGACGGCACTAACCGAACCGTAAGTGGCCGCGACGGCCGCTGCATCGAAGCCGGACACGAAGCGGCGCAAAATGGTGTAGCCGATCAGCGGCACGGCAATGGCTAGCGTGACGGCCGCGCCCAGACTCAGGCCCACATGCGCCGTCAGGCCCGAATGCGACAGGGCAAAGCCGCCCTTCAGGCCCAGCGCCATCAACAGATAGAGCGAAAGAAAGCGCGAGATCGCGGGCGGAATTTCGAGGTTGGAACGTACGGCGCCGGCCAGTACGCCGAAGACAAAGAACAGAATCGCGGGATCGAGGATGTTTTGCATGGTTTTTCTCCTAGACCCGCATTCTAGGAAAAGCCAGATATCATGTAAAATCGATTCTTACATCATCATCCATAGATAAAACTCTATGAATATCACTTTCCGGCAATTGCGTTTGTTTCTGGCGCTGGCTGAAACGGGCAGCGTCAGCGCGGCAGCGCGCGCCTTGCATGTGACTCAGCCCACGGCTTCCATGCAGCTACGCGAGATCAGCGAATCGGTCGGTCTGCCACTGTACGACGTGATCGGCAAAAAGGTCCACCTGACGCAGGTGGGGCAGGAACTGGCCGCAACAGCGCGTGCCATTGCCCAGAGCTGGGATGGCTTCGAGCAGCAGGTGGACGGCATCAAGGGGCTCTCGCGCGGCAAGCTGCGCGTGGCCGTGGTGAGCACGGCCAAATACTTCATGCCGCGCCTGATCGGCAGCTTCTGCAACCGCCATCCGGCCATCGACGTGTCATTGGAAATCCTCAACCGCGACGGCGTGGTGCAGCGCCTGCGCGACAATCTCGATGACCTCTACATCATGTCCATGCCGCCGGCCGACATGGAGCTGCGCGACGAGAGCTTCATGCCCAACCCCATCGTGGTGATTGTCGCCAGCGACGATGCGCTGGCACGACGCCGCAAGGTAACGCTGCAGGATCTGGCCGAACGCCGCTTCATCCTGCGCGAACCGGGTTCCGGCACGCGCATGGCGGCCGACCAGTTTTTCCGCGCCGAGAAATTCCGCCCGAATATACGGCTGGAACTGGGCAGCAATGAGGCCGTCAAGGAGTCCGTGGCCGGTGGTCTGGGCATAGGCGTGGTGTCGCGCCACGCCCTGCACGGGCACCAGAAGGAGCATGGCGTCAGCGTGATCAACGTGGCCGGTTTCCCGCTGCCCTCGGCCTGGCACATCGTCCATCCGGCCAGTAAAAAACTCTCGCCACTGGCCGCTGCCTTCAAACAGCACGTGCTATCGAGTATCGCGGACCACGCCTAGGACAGCTTAGGCGGGCAGGAACTCCAGTTCCAGCGTGTCGTAATAGGCCAGCTGCTGCCAGCGCTGGCCCAGCACCAGCGCCGCCTCGTACAGCGCAGCGGCACCACCCGCGTTCTCCAGCACAGGCGCTGCGCAGCCACGCATGGCGCAGGCGCTTTCCAGTCCCGCGTCGAACATGGCCTGATCGAAGGCCCCGCTCCACAACTGCGCCTGCAGGCTTTCGACAATGGCTTCCGCATGGATGGCCTGGTGGGCCAGCGCCGGATTGTCATAGGCGTGGCTCTGCTCCATGGCGTAGCCGATGTCCGCACCGGCCGCCACCATGCCGAGAAAACCGTGGCGGTAGGCCAGCGCCGTCTCCACCACATAATGGATCAGGTCATGCGGCAACACACCCTGGCGCGGCATCATGCAGCCAGTCGTACTGCCATCGCTGCGCACACAGCGCAGCTGGTCGTATTTATCGTTCTTGCCCTGTTTGCTCGCGATTAGCTGCATCATAGAGTCTCCACTGCTTCGGCGCGGGTGCGCTGATTATGCCGCAGCGGGCCGTGCCCTGACCAGCCACAGCGCCGAACATGGTACACAGGCCAGCAGTGCTGCCAGCAGCCAGAAGGCATGGGACAGCCCCACCTGCTGGGCGATAAACCCTATGCAGGCCGGCCCCACCAGTATGCCCGCATAGGCCGTGGTGGAGATCGCGGCGATGGCCAGACCGGCCGGCATCACCTGCTGGTTGGCTCCGCGGCGGAACAGCACTGGCACGATGTTGGCGCAGCCCAGACCGATCAGACCGAAGCCGGCCAGCGCCAGCGTTGCCGTAGCAGCCGTCAGCAGCACGGCAAAGCCAGCCAGCGCGATCACGCCGCCGATCAGCAGCGTACGCTGGTCGCCCAGCCGGGTCGCCACATAATCACCGCTGAAACGGGCAACCGTCATAGCGATGGAAAACACGATATAGCCACTGCCGGCCTGCTCCAGCGCGAACAGGCCCCGCTCCGTCAGCAGCAGTGCGCCCCAGTCCAGCAACGCGCCTTCGACCAGAAAGGTTATGCAGGTCAGCAGCGCGATGCCCAGCACCAGCCCGCGCGGCAAGGCAAACATGGTGCCGCCCGTACTGGCGCCATCGCGCAGGATGCGCGGCGTGGCCAGCAGCATGCCCAGCACCATCACGGCGCCACACAGCAAGGTGGCCGGCAGCGTGGCCAACTGGCGCGACAGCAGCAGCGTCATTACGGCCGAACCGGCAAAGCCACCCACGCTGAACAGCGCATGAAAGCCCGACATCAACGTGGCCCCGGAACGTTTTTCCACTTCCACTGCATGCATATTCATGGCCACGTCGAGTGCGCCCAGCGTGGCGCCGAAGGCCAGCAGATTCAGGCCCAGCATGGGCACGGAAGCGGCCAGCGGCAGCACTGCCAGTGCCAGCGCAAAACCAAAACCGCTGACGATCAGCAAAGGCCGCGTGCCATAGCGCACGGCCAGTGCGCCCGTGAGCGCCATCGCCATGATAGAACCCACGCCTATGCACAGCAGCAGCAAGCCCAGCACATGTTCGTCTATGCCCAGGCGAGCCTTGGTCAGCGGTATCAGCGGTGCCCAGCAGGAATAGCCGAATCCGGCCACAAGAAACAGTACACGGGTGGCAAGCCGCGCAGCGGCATCGGAAACAGGGGTCACGGGATCTCCTAGTCGAATCAGTTTGAAGTCAGTCGGGCACTGGCGCGCATTACCATGCTGCCGCCCTGCTCCAGCGCCTGGGCGCAGGCTGCGGGGGCATCGGCTTCCAGCACATAGCAGTTGATGGCGGCACTGGCGCACACCCGGTAAGGCGCACGCGTCTGCAGCTTTTCACTGGTCAGCAACACCACGCTGTGGCTTGCCGCCGCCAGCGCGGCCTGCTTGAAGTGGGCATCGGCCAGATGGAATGCACTGATGCCCTGCTCCATGGAGAAGGCGCAAGCGCCGAGGAAGCAGCGGTCCGGATGCAGATCGGCCAACTGGCGCAGCGCGCTGGCATCGATGCAGCCGCCCACGTGGGCATCCACGCTGCCGCCCAGCATGATCAGCTGCAAGTCCTTGCGCTGCATCACGGCAGCGGCGATCGCAACCGAGTTGGTGGCCACGGTGATGCCACTGTCCGCCGGCAGCCAGGGCACCAGCGCCAGATTGCTGCTGCCGTTATCGAGCAGCAGCAGTTCGCCGGGCTGGACCAGCGCCGCACCCTGCCGCGCCAGTGCAGACTTGCGTTCCGGCATATGGTCTATGCGCTCGGCCATGGACGTGGCAGCGGGCGATAGCGGCAGTGCACCGCCATACACGCGCCGGCACAGCCCTAGCGTGGCCAGCGCACGCAGATCGCGCCGGATCGCATCTTCGGACACGGCAAATTCAGCCGCCAGCGCAGCAGCATGGACAGGCTCGCCCTGCTCCAGCCGGTGCAGGATCAGGTCACGTCGGGTAGCAGGGATCTCGTTCATGAGCGCATGATAACGTGCACAAACAAGAAAGTAAACGCGCAGATTAGCCTGTTTTTAGTTGAAAAACGGCAGAACGTGCATAAACGTGTATTTCAAGGTATTAACTTCCGCATACAAGTCACATTTAAATTGCAATGAACATGCCTATGTTTAAACTGCTTCCTGTATATTTGAGTTGGGTCAAATTATTTCCATAAAATAAAACCTATTATTTAAGAATAATCAAAACCACGCCCCCAATATTCGTCGTGGCTTCCACACAATGCAAAGGCATACGCTCAAAACCCGTCTGACGATTACCATGCTAGCGCTCAGCCTGCTCGGCCTGTGGTCGCTGTCCTACTTTTCCATCCAGGTATTGCAGCAGGACATGGAGCAAATGCTGGGTCTGCAGCAGCTATCGGCCGTAAAAGTGGTGGCGACCTCGCTAGACGCCGCCATCAATGAACAGGGAAGCAGCCTCAGCCACTTAGCCCGCGCGATAGAGCCGGCCATGCTGGCCCAGCCGGAGCGCCTGCGCCAGCAACTGGAACGGCTGGACAAAGGCGATATGTTCGAGGGCGGCCTGCAGATTCATGACCTGCAAGGGAATATGCTGGTCAGCGCCGCTGCCAGTCCGGGCAATAGCGCGCCGCCCGCGTTCCGCCTGCCCGCCTTTCTGAACCAGACCCGCGTCGTGGTGCATGCCAGTAGCCGCCTCAACGGTCTGCTGCCCATGTCAGTCCCGCTGCTGAATGACGACGGCCAGCGCTACGCCACGCTGACGGGCTTTACCAATCTGCGCAACAGCAATTTCCTCAGCCGCCTGCTGGCCGCCGGCTATGGCGGCAGCGGCGGCTATATGGTGGTAGAACCCGACCAGCGGCTGGTCATTGCCGCCACCAATCCAGCTTATGTACTGGGCAATGTGCCGCCCGTCGGGCACAGCAAGCTGGTCGACCGCTTTGTCGGCGGCTACGAAGGCTCGGGCGTGACGCGCAACAGCAGTGGCACGGAAGTACTGGCCTCAGCCCACCGCAGCGTGCTGGCCGGCTGGTATGTGGCAGCCGCCCTGCCCACCAGCGATGCGTTTGCGCCCGTCGCCAGCATGCAGCGTCACCTGTTGCTGGCCACCGTGGTGTTTGCGCTGATGCTGGGCGCCCTCACCTGGTGGACCTTGCGGCGCCAGCTCGCACCGCTGATGGATGCCATCAGCACGCTGACCCAGATGCGCGTGAGCGCCGCTCCTTTGCAAGCACTCAGCGTGCAGCGCGACGATGAAATCGGTCGCCTGTTCATCGCCTTCAACGGCCTGCTGAGCGCCATCAACCAGCGCGAAATCGCTTTACAGCAGAGCGAACGCAAACTGGCCGACATCCTCGACCATGCCGACAGCTATGTCTACCTGAAAGACCGCGAAGGGCGCTACCTGTATGCCAACCGGCGCGTGCGCACGCTGTTCCAGCGCAGCATGGCCCAGCTGGCCGGCCTGCGCGACGAGGAATTTTTCAGCTCGGCCAGCGTCGCCATGCTGCGCCAGCATGAGCAGGCCGTCTGGCAGCATGGTGCCACGCTGCGGGTGGAAGAGCCTACCGTGGATCGGCGCAATGGCCGCGCCGCAATCTACCAGAGCGTCAAGCTGCCGCTGCGCGACCAGGCTGGCGAAATCTACGCCATGTGCGGCATTTCCATCGATATCACGGAACGCAAGCAGACCGAAGAGGCGCTGCGCATCGCCGCCATCGCCTTCGAAGCGCAGGCCGGCATTGCCGTGCTCGATGCCAGCCTGCACATCCTGCGCGTCAATCAGGCGTTTGCCGACATCACGGGCTGGCCGCAAAGCGAGGCCTGTGGTCAGCCCATCAACATCCTGCGCTCGGCACGCCAGCCGCAAGGCTATTACGAAGCCATGTGGCGCACCACCCGCAAGGATGGCGTGTGCCGCGACGACGTCTGGCTGTGCCGGCGCGACGGCAAGGATTTTTATGCACGCGGCACCACCAGCGCCGTCTACAGCCTGCGCGGCGAAGTCACCCACTTCGTCTGCCACCTGATCGACGTGACCGATAGCTACCAGCGCGAAACCTTGCGCCTGCAGCAGGAAGCGGCCCACCGCGATGTGCTGGTGCGCGAAGTGCACCACCGCATCAAGAACAATCTGCAGGGCATTACCGGCATCCTGCGCCAGTTCACCTACAAGCACCCCGAGCTGGAAGAGCCCATCAGCCATGCCATCTCGCAGGTCAAAGGCATGTCGGTGGTGCATGGCCTGCGCGGCCGCGCGGCCGATGGCGCCGTCCATCTGTGCGAATTGTGCAGCGAAATTGCCGCCGAGGTCGGCGCGCTGTGGCAGACCGCCATCCGGGTCGACATTCCCCAGCACTGGCAGCCAGCCGGCGTAGCGGACGACGAAGCCGTACCTGTCGCCCTGATCCTCAACGAACTGATACTCAATGCGGCCAAGCACGGCGGGCGCAGCCACGGCGGGGTCGATCTGACCGTGCGCCGCGGCGACGCGGCCGAGCAGGTGGTGATCACCCTCAGCAACCACGGCCAGCTCGCCGAACAGCCGGCCAGCACGCCCGACCCATACAGCGGCCTGCAACTGGTGCACGCGCTGATGCCGCGTGCCGGCGCCAGCCTGAGCCTGCGCCAAGAGCAGCAACTGGTCGTCACCACCCTGCGACTGGGGCCGCCTGTACTACATACCACTATTACGGAGCCATCATGAACTCACCCTCCCGTAACGCCACCCTGCTGCTGGTCGAAGACGACCGGCTGGTACTCAGCACCATGGCCGCCGGCCTGCGCCATGCCGGTTATCAGGTCGATTGCGCCGAATCGGCGGAACAGGCCGAGGCCTGGCTGGCCACAGGCGCGCGGCCCGATCTGGCCATCCTCGACGTGCGCATGCAGGGTCAAGGCGGGCTGGCACTGGCCGAGCGACTGTCGCAATTAGACCACATCCCGTTTGTCATGCTGAGT
This sequence comes from Pseudoduganella danionis, assembly GCF_009720775.1. Lineage (GTDB taxonomy): Bacteria > Pseudomonadota > Gammaproteobacteria > Burkholderiales > Burkholderiaceae_D > Rugamonas > Rugamonas danionis. The sequence continues at coordinate 1,572,484 of NZ_WNKW01000001.1, read as the reverse complement.
GCCTATGGCGAGGCGGCCATGGTCGAGCAAGCCACCCGCAGCGGCGCGCTGGCCTATCTGGTCAAGCCGCAGGATGTGCAGCAACTGCTGCCCGTGATCGAAGCGGCGCTGGCACGTGCCAGCGAACTGGACGGACTACGCCGTAGCCAGCGCCAGCTACAGACGGCGCTCGATACGGAGCGCAGTGTGAATGTAGCCACCGGCATCGTCATGATGGAATACAAGCTCAGCAGGACCGCTGCCTTCAACTTGCTGCGCGATGCCGCGCGACGTCAGCGTCGCAAGCTGACCGAGCTGGCAGACGAGGTGGTCAGCGCCCGCAATCTGCTCAGTCTCGGTGCAAAAAATTTACCTGCAGCATCAAAATAATTGACCAGCACGGTACAATACGGTACAACTACTTTAACGGAATGGTCCCTACCCCCGACTGTCCTGCCTGAGGCCCTGAACACGCCTCGTTAACTGGCTGCAGTGCACGATTGCCTGCGGCTCGATAACTACTGCCCTAGAAAAAATGGCAGTGCGTGTTCATTGGAGCTTCATATGCAACTCAACAATATCAAAGTCGGTACCCGTCTGGCAGCAGGCTATGGCCTGATCGTCGCTTTCCTGATCGGCATTACGCTGCTGGCCTATCTCCGCCTGACCGGCCTCGACGACAGCATCCGTCTGATCGTCGACGACCGCTATCCCAAAGTCGTGTACGCCAACCAGATTCTGGAAGGCATCAGCGACAATGCCATCCGCCTGCGCAACCTGCTGCTGCTGACCGATCCCGCGCTGCAGCAGCGCGATCTGGATGCCATCAAGACTAACAGCCAGCACGTCAGCAGCTATATTGACAAGCTCGACCATGTGCTGACCACCCCCAAAGGGCGCGCCATCCTGGCCGACATGCAGGAAGCGCGCAGCCACTATCTGCAGAGCCAGCAGCGCTTCATCAGCCTGTACGAAAGCGGCGACCGCGAAGGCGCTTCGGCCATCCTGCTGGGTGCCATGGCAGAGCAGCGCCAGATCTACTTCGACCGTGTGAAGGGGCTGGTGCAACTTGGCGGCAAACTGATGGAAATCAGCGGTGCCGAAGCCCACCAGGCCAGCGCCGATAGCGCCCGCATGATGCTGTTGCTAGCCAGCGCGGCCGTCCTGTTGGCCGTCAGCAGTGCATGGATGATCACGCGCAGCATCACCACCCCGCTCAGCGATGCCGTCAGTGCCGCCGATCTGGTGGCGGCAGGCGATTTAAGCCAGCGCATCCCGGCCAGCGCAGGACACGATGAAACAGCTCACCTGATCAACGCCATGGCGCGCATGAATGGCAATCTGGCCGACATCGTGCAGCAGGTCCGTCATGGTACGGTCAGCATCAGCAAGGCAGCGGCCCAGATCGCGGCCGACACGGTCGATCTGTCGGCCCGTACCGAACATCAGGCCAGCGCGCTGCAGCAGACCGCCACCTCGATGGAAGAGCTGACCGCCACCGTGCAGCAGAATGCCGCCCACACGGCCCACGCCAGCACGCTGGTGGCCGACAGCCGCACGCTGGCCGACCGCGGCGGCAGCGTAGTACAGCGCGTGGTGCAGACCATGGAAAGCATCAACGATTCTTCGCGCCGGATTGCCGATATCACGGGCGTGATTGATGGCATCGCCTTCCAGACCAATCTGCTGGCCTTGAATGCCTCCGTGGAAGCGGCGCGCGCTGGCGAACAGGGCCGCGGTTTTGCCGTCGTGGCCGGCGAAGTGCGCAATCTGGCACAGCGCTCGGCAGCGGCGGCCAGCGAAATCAAGCAGCTGATCGCCACCTCGGTGGCCCAGGTCGAAGATGGCTCGCAACTCGTCAGCGAAGCCGGCACGGCCATGCAAGCCATTGTGCAGAGTGTGCAGCAGGTCAGCACCGTGATCCGCGATATTGCCGTTGCCAGCGATGAGCAGCGCGCCGGTATCGAGCAGATCAATCAGGCCATCGTGGAAATGGATAGCGTCACCCAGCAGAATGCCCACTTGGTCGACCAGACCACCAATGCATCGGCCCAGCTCGACAACTTGGCCAGCGCCCTGAGTGAAGTGGTGGCGCGCTTCCGCCTCGAGAGCGGCCGCCGCGGCGCGCCACCGGCAGTGGCCGCACATGCGCCATTGCAACTGGCTGACGCCAGCACATGAAACCACTGTCGAGCCAGCCGGAGCCGGCTGGCCCTGCAGTACCACGGCGCAAGCTGCCGGCCTGGCTCCCGCTGGCACTGACACCCTTGCTGCTCGCCATGCTGGCGGCGGTTGCGCTACGACGCCAGCATGACGTGCTGGCGGCCAGCTTGCTGGCAACGTTGCTGGTGCTGCTACTGGCCGTGGCGCTACGCCAGCTGGTACTGCTGCCGCGCCGCCGGCTGGCCACCCAGCAGCGGCGCGAGCAGGTGACTTTCGATGCCGCGCCGGACGGCATCGTGCGCGTCGACCAGAACGGTATCATCCGCCTGGTCAATCCGGCCATGCTCAAACTCAGCGGCTACCAGCGTGAACAGCTGCTGGGCCAGAATGTGGCCATGCTGCTGCCGCAGGCGCTGCGCGCGCGTCACGCGACTTCCATGGCCGGCTATTTCGCCCAGCCGCGCACGCGCGCCATGGGCGAAGCGGCGCTGGAACTGCTGTGCGCCGACGGCAGCCTGCGCCCCGTCGAAATCTCGCTGGGCCACTGGCAGGAAGGCAGCCAGCGCCATGCCATCGCCTATATACACGACCTCAGCGAACGCCATGCGTTCGAGCGCTCGCTGCAACACCGTGCCACCCATGACGACCTGACGGGCCTGCCCAACCGGCGCCTGTTCAAGGCCTTGCTGCAGCAAGCCGCGCTGCGCTCCGGGCGTCAGGCCAGCCGGCTCAGCCTGCTATTTCTCGACCTCGACCATTTCAAAACCATCAACGACAATTTCGGCCATGCCGTGGGCGACACGGTATTGATCGAAGCGGGCAGCCGCATCCAGTCCGTGTTGCGCAGCGGCGATGTGCTGGCGCGGCTGGGTGGTGACGAATTTGCCGTACTGTTAGGCGAGCTCGGTAGCACCGACGATGCCATGCGCGTCGCCGGCAAGCTGCTGGACGTGCTGAAAGTCCCCTACACCCTGCGCCACCAGCAAATCTATTCGGGCGCCAGCATAGGCATCGCCTTCCTGCCTGACGATGCCGGCAATGTCGACACCCTGCTGCGCTATGCCGACATGGCCATGTATCAGGCCAAGCAGAATGGCCGTGGTCATTTCGCCTGCTATTCGCATGAACTGAATGCGCGCGCTCATGAAGACATGCTGATCCACACCCGCCTGAAGGAAGCGCTGGCGCAGAACCGCCTGCAATTGCACTATCAGCCGCAGGTGGATGTGCACAGCGGCATGCTGGTGGGCGCCGAAGCGCTGCTGCGCTGGCATGACGAGCAGCTAGGGCCGGTATCGCCCGAGCGCTTTGTCGCCGTGGCCGAAGCCACCGGGCTGATCCTGCCGCTGTCGGAGTGGGTGCTGGAACAAGTGTGCCAGCAGATCTGCCTGTGGCAGCAGGCCGGCACGCCGCTGCGCGTGGCAGTGAATTTCTCGGCCCACCAGTTCAACCAGCCTGATCTGGCTCAACAGGTGGCGAACGTATTGCAGCGCTCGGGCGCACCGGCGGCCCTGCTCGATATCGAAATCACGGAAACGGTGGTAATGGCCCGGCCCGATCAGGCGCGCAAGCAGATTGCCGCCCTGGTAGCGCTGGGCTGCAGCGTGGCACTCGATGATTTTGGCACCGGCTATTCTTCGCTGACCCGCCTCAAGGACCTGCCCGTCAGCAAACTGAAGATAGACCGCAGCTTTGTACAAGGCTTGCCCAGTGACAGCAATGACTGCACCATTGCCCAGGCCATCATCGGTCTGGCGCGCAGCTTCAATCTGAAAATGGTGGCCGAAGGCGTGGAAAATGCAGCCCAGCTCGCCTACCTGCGCGAACAGGGCTGCGAGCTGTATCAGGGCTGGTGGTATGCGCGCGCCATGCCGGCGCACGCGCTCAGCGAACTGCTGCAGGCGCCGCAAACCGTTCAGGCGTAGTCGAGCGCCATGCGCTGCGGGCGCACGCGCTCCAGCGTGAAGACGGCCACGGCATCGCTCAGTGCGCCGGCCTGTTCCTTCAGCGATTCCGAGGCAGCGGCCGACTGTTCCACCAGCGCGGCATTCTGCTGGGTCATTTCATCGATCTGGGCAATCGCCAGATTCACCTGCTCGATGCCGGTGCTCTGCTCCTGCGCCGCTTCCACCATGTGGGCCATGATGGCCGTCACACGCTGCACGCTGCCCACCACTTCCGTCATGGCCTGGCCTGCATGTTCGGCCAGCGCATTGCCCGCTTCGATGCGCTGCACACTGTTGTCGATGAGCTGCTTGATATCGCGCGCTGCGGCCGCCGAGCGCTGGGCCAGATTGCGCACTTCGCCCGCCACCACGGCAAAGCCGCGGCCCTGCTCGCCTGCGCGCGCCGCTTCCACCGAGGCGTTTAAGGCCAGCAGATTGGTCTGGAAGGCGATGCCGTCGATCACGCTGATGATGTCGACGATGCGGCGCGCCGCCTGATTGATCTCGCCCATGGTGTCCACCACCTGCTGTACCACATCGCCGCCGCGCCCGGCCACACCGGCTGCCGCGCTGATCAGCTGATCCACTTCACGCGCATGGTCGACGCTCTGGCGCACCGTGGCCGTGATCTGCTCCATCGACGCGGCCGTCTGCTGCAGATTGGACGCCTGAGTTTCCGTGCGGCTGGACAGGTCCATATTGCCGCTGGAAATATCGCACGAGGCCGAATCAATATTGCCGACGCTGTTACGTACACTGGAGACGATGTTCAGCAAGCCCTGGTTCATATCCTGCAGCGCGTGCATGAGCTGGGCCGTTTCGCTCTGGCCGCCCTGCTCGAAACGCGAGGTCAGATCGCCCTGGGCGATACGGCGCGTAATTTCCACTGCGCGCACCAGCGGCTGGCTGACGGAGCGGGCGATCAGGCGGGCAAACAGGCCGGCCGCCACGATCAGGCCGGCCATGGCACCAAACATCATCCAGCGCCGCATGCGCAGCGCTTCGATGCGGGCATCAAGCATGGCCGTCAGGCTACTGGCAGCAGCGCCGTTAATGGCGAACTGGGCATCGATGGTGCTGGTGGCCCGTTCCAGATAGGTGGCCGAAGCATAGTCCAGCGTGTCGGCCTGAACGATACGCTCGCTGGCCAGCGCCATGATGGCCAAGGTCTGCTGCTCAGCCGTCTGCCATGGTGCAGCCAGCGCACTGGCCAGCGCCGGACTGGCCGCCGTGGCCTTGCGCAGCGCCGTGCCGGTCTGTTCCAGCCGGTCCTGCACACGGGCAATCGCGCCCGCCAGCGCAGCGCGCTGTTCGGCGCTGGCTTCGTGCTGGTTCAGCAAGGCCGTTCCCAAAGCACGCAGGCGGCCCGTTTCTTCTGCCAGATACGGCATCTGGTAATACACCGCCTGAATCAGCTGGTGGCTATCGATGCTGGTATCGAGCTGCAGGCCAAACTGGTCCGCCACCATATCGTTCACGCCGAGCAAGCCCGAAATCAGGCTGGTGTGCAGCAGATAGCTTTGCGCCACCGTCGCCTGGCCACCGCCTAAGGCTTCGCGCAGCGTCTGCCAGCGTTGCTGCTGCTGTTCCCAGCGCTGCGCCAGGTCCGCATTGTCCATGCCGCCTATCAGTTCACCCATGCTGGCATAGGCCTGATCCACCTGCTGCTGCTTGGCGCTGCGCTTCTGCCCGGCTTCGGGCGCTCCACCCAGTGCCAGCGCGGCCAGGCCGCGATGTTGCTGGGTCAGCTGGATTACTTTGAAAATCGCCGCTGCCGGCGCCGTGCCTTCAATTTCCGTCTGGGCAGCGGCAATGGTGGCCGTGGTCTGCTGCAGATACAGGGTGGCGGGGATCAGGGCAACCACCAGCGCCACCACGGCCAGCAGGACAAATTTCTGCCATAACAGCAGGCGATCCAGAAGTGCATCGATAGAGTTCATAGTCATACTCATGAAACGGACTGTGCACGGGGTTGGGGGGCACGGAAGGGGGGCAAGCGGATACCTGGTGGTACCGGCTTTAAACATGTACAGACAATACATATTTAAAAAAATGACGTCAAGCAATCAAAATCAAGAAAATCGCAAGAAGTCGCGCATCTCGCAGTGCAACAAAGTTACAAATCTCCAATAAAAATAGAACAATTTGCAGACTAAAATAGCTACAATCTAGACAAAATCATCAAAGAATTTTCCGCTTACCTATTGATTATCTGCCGGCCTAACGCTGCAGAAACCTGACATGGATCACACTTTCCCGCCCCTGCAACTGGATCCGGCCGTTTTGCTGGAAATCATCCAGGTTCAGACCGAAATCGCCCGTTGCGGCCTCGATCTCGGTCAGGTTATCAATCTGGTATGCCAGCACAGCCAGCAGCTGGCCCGGGGCTGCGGCGCGGTGGTGGAAATCGCCGAAGGCAGCTTCATGGTGTACCGCGCGGCCAGCGGCACGGCGGCCAGCCAGCTGGGCATGCGCATACCGCTGGAAGGCAGCCTGTCCGGCTTGTGCGTGGCATCCAGCCAGGCCCTGGTCTGCCACGATGCCCTGACGGATGCCCGGGTGGACAAGCGCGCCTGTCAGGCCGTGGGACTGCGCTCCATGGTGGTGGTGCCGCTGAGCCATGGCAGCCAGGCAGTGGGCGTGCTGAAAGTGATCGCCACCGAGCCGGGCCGATTCGATGCCCGCGCCATCGCCATTTTGCAACTGATGTCGGGCGTGATCGCGGCCGCCATGTACCACGCCAGCAAATACGATATCGACCAGCTCTACCATCAGGCCACCCACGATGCCATGACCAACCTGCCCAACCGCGCGCACTACTTCGACCGCCTGCGTAGCACGCTGGCGCTGGCCGAACGGCAGCGCCACAAGGTCGGCATACTGGGGGTAGACATGGATGGCCTAAAGTTCATCAACGATACTTATGGCCACCGCGCCGGCGATGCCGCCATCCGCGAAATCGGCCAGCGTCTACGTCAGGAAGTGCGTCAGGCCGATCTGGTGGCGCGCATAGGTGGCGACGAATTCATGGTGCTGCTGACCGATATCGGCGACCAGCAGCAGATCGAAGCCAAGGTCGAGCATCTGGTGCAGCAGGCCTGCCGCAGCTACCATTTCGAAGGCAATGTGCTGCCCCTTTCGGTCAGCATCGGCAGCGCCATTTATCCGGACGACGGCCACCACATCGAGACGCTGACGGAACTGGCCGATCAGGCCATGTACCACCGCAAGAAAAGCCGCAGCAAGGTGGCGCAGGACTAGGCCGCCCTGCAGCACGCTGGCTTACAGCACGGCCTTGAGCAGCAGCCACAAGGCCGTCAGCAACATCATCCACGCAAACGCCTGCTTGACGCGGCGCTCCGGCAGCCGGTGCGTCAGCGCCACCCCGGCCGACACGGTCAGCAGACCGCCAGCCGCCATGGGCAGGCCCACGCTCCATTGCACATGGCCGGCGCTGCCGTAGGTCAGCAGCGCCACCATCGAACAGGGCGTGACCAGCGCCAGCGACAGGCTTTGGGCCACCGTCTGGCGCTGGCCGAAGATGCCGGTGAACACAGGCGTGGCCACCAGCCCGCCGCCCACTCCGAGCAGGCCCATGCAGGCACCGCCCAGCAACCCGACCAGCGGCATCCAGCGCAGACTGCAGCGGGGCGGGTGCGCCGTCGGGGCTGCAGCCGCGCGCTGCTGCAGCAGCGTGCGCAGGGCCAGCAGCAACAGGAAAGCCGCAAACACCGTGCGCAAGGCAGCCGGATGCAGGCCCGTGGCCAGCCGCGCCACCAGCACGGTGGCCAGCACGGCCAGCAGCCCGACCGGCAGGCTGACACGCCAGTCCAGCGGGTGGTGGCGGCTATAGCGCCACCAGCCCAGCAGCAGTATCGGCACCATCATGGCCAGCGAAGTGCCTTGCGCCAGCGCCTGCTCCATGCCCAGCGCCAGGGCCAGAAACGGAATGGCGATGATGCCGCCCCCTATGCCGAACATGCCGCCCAGGAAACCCAGCATGGCGCCCACGGCAATTGCAACTGACAAACCCACGATCACTACCCCTGATGAGAGAAGCGACTAGCATAGCGTACACGAAATTCATTACAATCCCTGTAAATGTGAATCTTACGGACACGAATCGTGTACATCAAACCGCAACTCGATGACTTGCGCCTGTTCTGCGTGGTGGCGCGCCACCGCAGCTTTGCCGAGACAGCGCGCCAGCTCGGCATCTCCAAAGCCGTGGTCAGCAAGCGCATCGCCCTGCTCGAAGCCGCCGTGCAGGAACAGCTATTCCACCGCAGCACGCGCCAGATCACCCTCACCGCCCAGGGCGAAATCGTGCACCAGTGGGCCCAGCGCATCTGCGAGGATGTGGACCTGATGGGGCAAGCCATTTCGCGTGAAAAGGCCGAGCCCGACGGTGTGCTGCGCCTGTGCAGCAGCACGGGTTTCGGCCGCAGCCAGCTGGCGCCCGCGCTGTCGGCCATGGCCAGCCGTTTTCCCCGTCTCGAAATCCAGTTGGAACTGTTCGACCGCGCGGTCGATCTGGTGGAAGAAGGTTTTCAGCTCGATATCCGCATCGGCCATGTGCACGAAGCGAATGTGATCAAGCGCCGCATCGCCAGCAACCGCCGCGTGCTGTGCGCCGCGCCGTCCTATCTGGCCAGATACGGCACACCGGCCACGCTGGAGCAGCTCAAACAGCACCGCTGCATTCCCATCCGCGAACGCGATCAGGATTTCGGCCGCTGGGAACTGCATGGCCCGCACGGCATCCAGGCCGTCAAAGTGCATGGCCAGCTGTCGGCCAATAATGGCGAAATCGTGCGCCAGTGGGCCATTGACGGCCACGGCATCATCTTGCGCTCGGGCTGGGACATCGTCGAGGAGCTGGCCAGCGGCCAGCTAGTGGCCGTGCTGCCCACTTACTATCAGCCGGCCGATATCTGGGCCGTCTACCCGTCCCGTCTGTCCGTGTCGGCACGCGTGCGCCTGTGCGTGGAATTCCTCGCCGACTGGTTCGGCCGCCACCACAGCTATGGCAGCGCTCAGTCCTGAAGCTGCTGCATGCGCTGGCGGTAGCGCCGGTTCTGCAGCTTGCCTGCGAGCTGCTGCGTAAGCAGCGCATACACGGGCGACACCTGCGGCGCGCTGGCCTTGCCGCGACTGAGCCGGCGCAGCTGGTGCTTGACCATGGCCATGTGGGCGGCCGACGCCATCGTCTTGTCCTGCCACGTCACGGCGCGCAGCTGGGGATGCACGGCCGGATCGTTCTGCCAGCGTTTGGGCAGGTCCGGCGTAACCGCCAGTGCCGTGGCCATGCCGGCCAGTGCCACACCGCTATCTAACACCTGCTGCACCACGGGCAGACGGCGGATGCCGCCCGTGACCATCAGCGGCATGCGCGCCACCTGAGTAAGCGCCTTGGCGAATTCGAGGAAATACGCTTCGCGCGCCAGCGTGCGCTCGTCGCGTGACAAGCCCATCATGGCCGGTGCTTCATAACTGCCACCCGATAGTTCCAGCAAATCGATCCCGAGCGGATTGAGCATCTCCACCACGGCGCGCGCATCATCGGCACTGAAGCCGCCGCGCTGGAAATCGGCCGAATTGAGTTTTACCGCGACGCCGAAATCTGGCGCAACGGCAGCCCGTACGGCTGTCACCACCTCGATCAGCAGGCGCGCCCGTCCGGCTATGCTGCCGCCCCACTCGTCGCTGCGCTGATTGGCCAGCGGCGACAGGAACTGGCTCAGCAGATAGCCATGCGCAGCGTGAATCTGCACGCCATTAAAGCCGAACTGCTGCGCCAGCAAGGCGCTCTGCACAAAACGCTGCCTGACGTCGGCGATATCGGCCGCCGTCATCGCGCGCGGCGTGGCGAACTCGCCGCTGAACTTGCCCAGATCCATCGCCAGCGCCGACGGTGCCAGCGTGAGCTGGCCCAGCGCGGCCGGCATCTGCCGGCCCGGATGGTTGAGCTGCATCCAGATCTGGCCGCCATGAGCGCGCGCCACACTGGCCCAGCGGCGGAAGCGCTGCGCATGGGCCGCATGTTCCAGCACCACCCCGCCCGGCCCCGTCATGGCGCGCCGGTCTATCATCACATTCCCGGTGATCATCAGCCCCACGCCGCCTTCGGCCCAGCGCTGGTACAGCCGGATCAGCGCATCGGACGGCGCCTGATCGGCATCCGCCATATTCTCTTCCATGGCCGCTTTGGCCAGACGGTTGGGCAGCACGCTGCCGTTCGGCAGCTGCAGTTGGCTAAACACTTGCATCATCACTCCTGTGGTTACAGTTCCGCCACGATAAGTTTAAAGCGCACTTGAAGGTCAAGCTCTTTTTCAGGCTTGAGCTTCAAGTTAAGTTTAAGGTTATAGTGCAGCGACAGGCAGAGAGGGAGCAGGCAATGAAAATCGGCGAACTGGCAAGACGCACGGGCGTGGCCGCATCGGCCATCCGTTTTTACGAAGCACAGGGGCTGCTCAAGGGCGTGCAGCGGCTGGCCAATGGCTACCGCGACTATCCGCCCGAAGCGGCCACGCTGCTAACCATCCTCAGCGGCGCCCAGCGTGCCGGCTTCACGCTCGATGAGATCCGCCAGCTACTGCCGCAGGATCTGCGCCACTGGCAGCACGCGGAGCTGATGGCAGCGTTGCAGCAGAAAGTGGCCGAGATCACAGCACTGCAGCAGCGGCTCGAACACAACCGCCAGCATCTCCAGCAGCTGATCACCCTGATTAATGCCCGCCCCGACGATATCGACTGTCAGGACAATGCCGCGCGCGTACTGGCCAGCATGGGCATCACGAACGGGGAATGAAGAACATGGCTTTTTCTTCCACCTGCACGGGTGCACCGTCAGCATCGATGGCGACCAGACGGAAGCTGATGCGGTTGGCACCCGGCTGGCCCTGCCCTGCGGCCAGCCGCACGGTAACGGGGACGAAGCGCGTGCTGGCCGGTTCCAGCCGCACTTCGGCTGGCGAGGCCAGTGTCAATCCTTCCAGTCCGTGTACGGAAATGCGGTAGCGCCGGGTCTGTTCTTCCACATGCATCAACTGCAGGCGGAAGCTGTTCTCGATCTGGCCCTGCTCCACTTCGCGTGCCATCACGCCACGGTCGCGGATCACGTCCAGCTTGAGCGGGCTACGGTGCAGCATGGTCCAGCCCAGTGCCGCCGTAATCAGCGCCAGCAGCGCTACATACACCAGCACGCGGGGCCGCAGCAGACGGCTAGCCAGCGACTGCGGTGCCAGCTGCTGCTGGACGGCGCGGCTGGTGGTAAAGGCGACCAGCCCACGCGGCGCGCCTATCTTGTCCATCACACTATCGCAGGCATCCACGCAGGCCGCGCAGCTGATGCAGTCGTACTGCAGGCCGTTGCGGATATCGATGCCGGTCGGGCACACCTGTACGCACAGCGAACAGTCGATGCAGCCGCCACCCGCCTGCGCAGCAGTTGGCGCCGCTGCGGCCGTCTCCCTGTGCGCCGTCACTTTGCCAGCCTGCACCTGTTTGCCCAGCGGCGCACGCGGTTCGCCGCGCCGTGCATCGTAGCTGACGATCAGCGTGTCCTGATCGAACATGGAACTCTGGAAGCGCGCATACGGGCACATATAGCGGCACACCTGCTCGCGCATCCAGCCCGCATTGCCATAGGTGGCAAGGCTGTAGAACAGCACCCAGAAGCTCTCCCACGGCCCCAGCGCGAACGACAGGCTGCTCGCGGCCAGCGTCGGCAGCGGCGTGAAGTAGGCCACAAACGTAAAGCCCGTCCACAGCGCGAACAGCAGCCAGACCAGATGCTTGCCGCCCTTGCGTGCCAGCTTGGCATAGCCCCAGGGCTGGCGATCCAGCCGGATGCGGGCGCTGCGTTCGCCTTCGAATTGACGCTCTATCCACATGAAGATTTCCGTGTACACCGTCTGCGGACAGGCGAACCCGCACCACACCCGTCCTGCCACGGCCGTGAACAGGAACAGCGACAAGGCGCAGACGATCAGCAGCGCCGCCAGATAGATCAGGTCCTGCGGCCACAGCACCAGCCCCCATAGATAGAATTTGCGCGCGCCCAGATCGAACAGCACGGCCTGACGGCCATTCCAGTGCAGCCACGGCAGGCCATAGAACACGGCCTGCGTGAGCCAGACGCACAGCCAGCGCCAGCTGGCAAAACGGCCGCGCGCTTCACGCGCATAAATCTGTTCACGCGGCGCATACATGCGGATAACGGCAACATCGGGGGAAGTCTGGCTCATGGTAGTTCTCGCAGGGAGTAAGAATAGACAGCGTGCTTTTGTATGGATAAAGTATCGGTATGCAGCCATGTTATGACATGACAAAATCCATACATTAAAGAAAATGTCGCAAGCCAAATCCATACAAGATGAAGAACATGCCGTCGCCTGGGTGGGCCAGTTCGCCCAACACGCGGGACCACGCTACCTGCAGATTGCCCAGTTCATCGAACAGGCGCTGGCCAGCGGCATGCTGCGCCCGGGCGACCGCCTGCCGGCCCAGCGCCGGCTCGCCAGCCTGCTGCAAGTGGATCTGACCACCGTCACCCGTGCTTACGATGTGGCACGCCAGCGCCACCTGCTGGAAGGGCGCGGCGCACGCGGCACCTATGTGGCGGCGCCCAAAGTGGAACTCGGGCAGTTGCTGGACCTGAGCATGATCATCCCGCCGCCACCGGCCGGCATCGATTTCGACGACCTGCTGCGGCAGGGGCTGGCGCAAGTGCTGCTGCGTACCGATAGCAGCATGCTCATGAACTACCATCTGGGCGGCGGCAGCGCGGCCGACCGGGCTGCCGGTGCACTCTGGCTGGCACCGCTGTTCGGCCCGATCGAGCCTGACTGCATCAGCGTCTGCGCCGGTGCCCAGTCGGCGCTGGCCGCGCTGATCATGGCGCTGAGCCCTGCGGGCGGCACCATACTGGCCGAAGCGCTGACCTATCCGGGCCTGCTGAATGCGGCGCAGGCGCTGGGCCGCCGCGTGCAGGCAGTGGCCAGCGATGCCGACGGCATGTGCCCCGACGCGCTCGAACAAGCCTGCCGCCAGCATGGTGCCAGCCTGCTGTATCTGAATCCCACGCTGCAGAACCCCACTGGCCACACCATGCCGGCTGCACGCCGGCTGGAACTGCTGCGCGTATGCGCCCGCCATGGCGTGATGATTATCGAAGACGATCCGTATTCGCTGCTGGCCGACACGGCGCCGCCGCCGCTGGCCGCCAGCGCACCGGCACAGGTGGCGCACATCGCCACGCTGTCGAAATGTCTGGCACCGGGCCTGCGCACGGCCTTCGTGCTGCTGCACTCGGCCGCCTTGCGCGAGCGCTTCATGACAGCGCTGCGCGCACTGGTGCTGATGGCGACGCCGCTGACCAGTGCACTGACCACCCAGTGGATCCATGACGGCACGGCACAACAGCTACTGCACGGCGTGCGGCAGGAAGCACGCCAGCGCCAGCGTCTGGCCAGCCAGTTGCTGGCGGGCCGCAGCAGCCATGACAGCGCCAACCTGACGCCGGCCGACTGCGCCATCCATATCTGGCTGGAACTGCCCACCTACTGGAGCGCCAGCACGCTGGCGCAGGTGGCGCAGGCGGAAGGTCTGGCGGTCAGCCCCGCCAGCGCGTTCAGCACGGGACCGCAGCCGCCGGAAGCCATCCGCATTGCGCTCGGCTCCATCGCCGACGAAGCGCGCCTGCGCGCTGCGCTGCGCAAGCTGTCCGAGCTGCTGGCACGCCGCCCCGGCCAGAGCAGCAGCGTGGTGATCTAGCCGCGCCCATTCAGTCCAGCGCAGCGCGGTGCTGCTCCACCAGCCGTTCGATCAGCGCCGCATCGGGCGCGATTGACAATGCGCGCGCACTATCCTGCCGTCCGCTAGGCAGGATGCCGCTGCCAGCAGGGCCCAGCGTGTATTCGCTGTGGCAGGCCGGGCAATACAGCGCATCGCCCGTCTGCGCCTCGCGCGGGCGCACCACCGTCGGGCCGCAGGACAGACAGCGCTCCAGCGGTATGCCTTCATCCGTGTGGCCCACGATGTGGGCCAGCGCCTCGCCGTCGCCGAGCGTGAGGAATAGTTCGCCCAGCTCGGCATCAAACTGGCGCCCCAGTTCCAGCCGGATGATGGACAGCGCTTTCGCGATCGGCATGCCGCTGCGGTAGGGCCGTGTACTGGTCATGGCATCGAAAGCGTCGCAAATGCCGACGATACGGGCCACCAGCGGTATGGCATCGCTACGCAACCCGTAAGGATAGCCATTGCCATCGGGCGTTTCGTGGTGCAGCAACACGGCGTCGCGCGCCAGCAGCGCCAGCGGGTGGGTACCCAGCAGGCGCAGGCCGCTTTCCGGATGGGTGCGGATCACGGCATATTCTTCGTCATTCAGCCTTTCCTTCTTGCCCAGTATGGCGTCAGGGATGGCGATCTTGCCCAGATCGTGCAGAAAACCGCCCAGCGCCGCGCGCGCCACTTCAGCCTCGGACAGACCGGCCGCCTGCGCCAGCAGACGGGAGAACTGGGCCACGCGCCACAGATGGCCGCCCGTGTAGGGATCGCGCGCTTCGACTACCCAGGCCAGATGCAGCAGGCTGGCCAGCAACTGTTGACGGGGTTGCGGCGCGGGGCGCCATGCGGCAGGCAAAAATCGGGACCACTTCATAGCAGGGTTTTCCTTAGGTTTTTGGGCTGATCCGTATCAGTCGCACCGGCTATGCCAGACCTTACAGTGCGCTCATGGCTATTTTGTGCTGAAAGTAAAGTTACTGATTAGTAGATTTTTTTATCAATCAGTATTAAACTTGCCAATCAAGTACTTAGCCGCCTCTAAACCTGACCGACGACGACCATTGTGATAGCCACACGCCAGCCTGCCATCCGCCCGCACCGCCAGTCCGGCCGCTACGCCGTGCTGTACGCCTTGCTGATGCTGTGCGCCAGCCTGATTAGTGCGCCACTTCACGCCGCCCCCGCTGCCGGCCACTGGCGCGACGAGCTGCCTGCCGCCATCCGCCTCGGTGGCGGCGAACTGCGCTGGTTCGGTTTCCGCATCTACCACGCCACCCTGTGGGCCGAGCAGCAGCCCTTCCAGCCTCAGCGCCCGTTCGCCCTGCAACTGCAATACCACCGCAACATCAGCCGCGAACGGCTGGTCGATACCAGCCTCGATGAAATCCGCCGCCTGAGCCGCAAGCTGCCTGATGGCGCCACCCTGAACCGCTGGCGTAACACGCTGCTCCAGGCTTTTACCGATGTCGCGGCCGGCGACGAACTGATAGGCGTCTATCGCCCGGGCCAGGGCATGCGCCTGTACGACCAGCGCCAGCTACTGGCCGAGATCGATGATGCCGCGCTGGCGCAGGCTTTCTTCGCGATCTGGCTCGACGAACGCAGCCACGATCAGGGTTTGCGCCAGCAACTGCTGGGCAGCGCACCATGAGCAGCGCCACGCCGCGCTGGTGGCAGCTGGCGGCCTACGGTCTGCTCGGTCTGCCTCTGGCCATGGCCGCCCTGCCTGTGTATGTGCAAGTGGCTTCTTACTACCACCTGCAATACGACACGGGGCTGGCCATGCTGGGCTGGGTGATGTTTGCTGCGCGCCTGCTCGACACGCTGCAAGACCCGCTGCTCGGCCATCTGATCGACCGCCTGCAGCAGGTGCAACGCGCGCTGACGGCGGGTGCCGTGCTGCTGGCGGCTGGTTTCGCCGGACTGTGGCAAGCGCCTGTCGCGCTGCTGGCGCCGCTACTGTGGTTAAGCCTGATGCTGGTCGTGACCTACAGCGCCCACAGCCTGCTCAACATCGCCTATCTAGCCTGGGGTTCGCGCCTGTCCGCGCAGGCCAGCCATGGCAGCGCGCCGCTGCTGTCCGCCACTGCCTGGCGCGAAGGCTGGGGGCTGCTCGGGCTGATTATCGGCAGCACTATCCCTGCCACCATCCTCAGCCAGCCGCGCGCGCAAATCGCCGGCCAGATGGGCAGCTACAGCCTGGCTTTCGCCGTGCTGCTGGGCTTAACCTTGTTAGCCCTGCTCAAGCTGGCGCCAGCTTGGCCGCCGACCATCGCGCCAGCGCCGCACTGGCGCAGCGTGCTGCAGCAGATGCGTGCCAACCACGCTTTCCGCCACCTGCTGCTGCCCTATCTGCTGAATTCCTGCGCCGTGGCGCTGCCCGCCACGCTGGCCCTGTTCTACATCAGCGACCAGTTGCAGGCCGCGCCGCTGGCCGGCCTGTTCCTCGGCAGCTATTTCATCGCTGCTGCGGCCGGCCTGCCTGTCTGGACCCGTCTGGCCCAGCGTTACGGTGCGCTGGCCTGCTGGCGCGGCGGCATGCTGCTGGCCATCGCCAGCTTTGCCGGCGCGGCGCTACTGGGGGCCGGCGATGTCTGGCTGTATGGCTTGATCTGTCTGGGCGCCGGTGCCGCGCTGGGCGCCGATCTGGCCATGCCCAACGTGCTGCTGGCCCAGTCCATTCCGCCCGCACACGCGCCCGCTGCCTATTACGGCGTGCTCACGCTGCTGGGCAAACTGGCACTGGCGCTGTCGGGACTGGCCTTGCCGCTGCTGGCCCTGCTCGGCTACCAGCCGGGCCAGACGGCGCATATAGCCTTGCCGCTGGTGTATGCCGCCCTGCCCTGTCTGCTCAAACTACTGGCCCTGCTTACATTGCAGCGTGCCAGTCCCGTTCTGACGCCCCCACTCCGGAGCCCCGCATGAAACCATCTGCCCTGATGATTGCCGCCCTTGCCCTGCTGACCGCTTGCGCCAGCCCGAATGTCCAGCAATATCAAGCGCTCGAGCCCAAGCTCGATCTACCGAGCTATTTCCTCGGCACCACGCATGCCTGGGGCATGTTCCAGCGCCGCGGCGGCACAGTCGTCAAGCGCTTCAAGGTCGAAATTACCGGCACCGGCGATGCCCAGCAGCTCACGCTGGACGAACGTTTCCGCTACGATGATGGCACCACCCAGCGCCGCGTCTGGCATTTGACGCGCGGCGCCGATGGCCGCTGGCTAGGCCGCGCCGACGATGTCGAGGGCGAGGCGCAGGGCGAGGTGGCCGGCAATGCGCTGCACTGGCAATACACCCTGCTGCTGCCCATCGATGGCAGCACCTATGCCATGCGCTTCGATGACTGGATGTTCCTGATCGATGATTGCACCATGATCAACCGCGCTAGCATGGCCAAGTTCGGCATAGAGCTGGGTCAGGTCACGCTGATGTTCCGCAAGGCGAATTGCCCGGCCTAGGCGCAGGCGCTGCGACAGGCCGGAATCGCTGCAGGCGGGCCCGGCTGTTGTAGAATGCGCCCTTCTACCGCTGTTCTCCGACTATGCGATTGTCTGCCTACGCGCGGCTGCTGTTACTCGGCTGCCTGCTCATCCTCACTGGCTGCGCCATGGCGCCCAGCCGTTCCAGCGTTCCCGCCGCCGAAGCCCGCCACACCATCCATCTGATGCGCTACGGCTGGCATACCGCCCTGCTATTTGACGGCAACGACATCCAGAGCCGCAGTGCGCGCCTGCGTAGCGACCTGCGTCCGGCCCGCTACATACTGGTGGGCTGGGGCGATGGCGAGTATTTCGTGCGCGATGACGCGCCATGGTCGAAAGCCGTCAAGGCCTTGGTCGCTTCCGACTACCCGGCCTTGCAGGCAGGGCGGCGCGACAGCAATCCACCTGCAGGGGTGGCCGCGCAGGACAGCCTGCCACTGGCCATCACCAGCCGCGGCATGGATCAGCTGGTCGCCTATATAGACCGCAGTATCGCGCTCGATGGCCAGGGCCAGCCCATCTATCTGGGCGCCCAGCCCGACCATCCAGACCGCTTCTACCAGGGCAATGGCCACTACAGCCTGTTCAACAACTGCAATTCATGGATAGTGGGCGCCTTGCGGGCGGCCGAGCTGCCCATCAGCGGCCTTAACCTGACGGCCAGCAGCGTATTCGAACAGGCGCAGCAAATCGCGGCACTCCAGCAGCAGCTGCGCGACGAGCGCGCAGCGCAGGCTGGCGCCGCCCCATAAAAAAAGGCAGGGTGTCCCCTGCCTTGTTTTGCTGTAGCGCGCCTGATCAGGCAGCAGCTTTCGGCTTGCGCGGTGCGCGCGGCTTCTTCGGCTTTTCGGCTACTGCAGCGTCGTCCTTGCCTTTGACTGCTTCGATCAGTGCCGCCACATAAGTATTGCGCGCCGTCTGGGCGATCGCGGTCTGCTGTTGCAGACGAGCGAGTTCGGCTTCAACCACCTGAACATTCATAGCTTGCATTTTTGCTACGTCGTTCAGTTTTTCGGAAGCATACGACGTACCATTGATCGTAATGTATTGTGGCAGACTCATCATTTTCCTTATTTCGAATGGTTATAAAATCCCGACGGGCGCAATTGTATGCGCTCGCCGCCTGCGCTGCAACGTCGTAAACATGCCGCCTGCGGCCCGGTCCACCCGCCACAGTGCAGGCCATGCCGCAGATTAGCTGGCCGTGCGCCGTTCCAGCAGCGCCAGCGGACGTGCCGCCTCGAGACGGCGCCGGCGCGGCGCAAACTTGAACAGCCCCACGGCCTGTGCCAGATGGGCAGCCTGCTCGTCCAGCTGGGCAGCCGCGGCGGCCGCCTGCTCTACCATGGCCGCATTCTGCTGGGTACCAGCGTCGATTTCGAGTACGGTGCGGTTGATTTCATCTACCCCGCTGCTTTGCTGCAGATTGTCGCGCGCGATATCGCTGACGATTTCCGCCACGCTCTGCACAGAAGCCACCACCCCCGTCATGGTCTGGCCAGCCTTGCGTCCCAATTGATCACCCTGGGCGATCTTCTCCACCGAAGCGCTGATCAGCTGCTTGATTTCGCCGGCCGCCGCCGTGGCACGCTGGGCCAGATGTCGCACTTCCGTCGCCACCACGGCAAAACTGCGGCCCTGTTCACCCGCACGGGCCGCTTCGACTGCCGCATTCAGCGCCAGAATATTGGTCTGGAAAGCGATGCCGTCGATCAGGCCGATGATGTCGAAAATTTTCTGCGCCGACTGGCTGATATCGCCCAGCGTGGCACCAACCTGCGTGACCACGGCACCACCTTCGCTGGCCACATTGCAAGCATTGGCCACCAGCGAGCTGGTCTGCTGCGCATTGGCGGCCGTCTGGCGCACCATGGCCGCCAATTGTTCGATGCTGGCCGCCGTGCGTTCCAGACTGGCGGCCTGCGCTTCCGTACGCAACGACAGATCCTGATTGCCGGCCGCGATTTCGCGTGTCGCCGTATTGATGGATTCCACGCTGGTGCGCACATCGCCGATGATGGCCACCAGATTCACGCTCATCTGGCGCAGCGCGCGCAGCAACTGGGCCACTTCCTCGTCGCCGCCCACTTCGATGGACACACTCAGATCGCCGGCCGCCAGTGCGCGTGCGCTGTACAGCGCGCCGCGCAACGGCGCTAGGATGCTGCGTTCCAGCAGTAGCGCCAGCACCAGCGTCAGCGCAACGCCGCCGGCGCCGGCCAGCGCATAGGCCGTATCCGTGCCATCGCTGTTCATGCTCCAGCCTGCCACGCCCAGCGTGGCCAGCAACAGTGCCTGTCCGGCCAGCACGGCACGGCACCACAGGCGCGCCGGCACGCGCCGCATGCGGGTGATCCAGCCTGCCAGTCCGGGCGCCACGTGGCGGCCATGCTGCAGCACGCCGGCGGCGGCACCTTCCTTGCCAAGGCGGCGGTATAGCTGCTCGGCACGGGCGATCTGCTGGCGTTCCGGCACTGTGCGCACTGAAAGATACCCGTTGACGCGGCCGCCTTCCATGGTTGGCGTGACATTCGCTACCACCCAGTAGAAGTCGCCATTCTTGCGGCGGTTTTTCACCAGCCCGGTCCACGGCATGCCGCCCTGTATGGTCTGCCACAGGTCCGCAAACGCGGCGGGCGGCATATCGGGATGGCGCACCAGATTATGGGGCGCGCCCAGTAATTCTTCCTGGCTGTAACCGCTGGCTTCGATAAAAGCGGGGTTGGCGTAGGTGATGCGGCCGCTCAGATCGGTCTTCGAGACCAGCGGACGCTGCGGGGGTAATACGTATTCTGTGCCCGTAACGGGCAGATTCTGGCGCATGCTAACTCCTTTACTGGCACATCCATCTAGCGCGCGCCTAGAATTGCCTGCGATGGATCAAATTTCCAAAGGGCAATTATACTGAGCGCGGCGCAACAGAAATATCGCCCAGATTAACTTTCGTTATTGAAACTTTCATTTATGAAGTTAATCCTCTAGTTTTCCGTCTTGCCAAATCGACCATGGGCGACCATCGAGCTAAGCCAGTTGCAGCCACCAGAAGGCCAGCACAGCCAGCAACAGCAGCAGCGCTATCAGCGTACGCGGCGGCTGGCCAGGCTCGCCCTGCCGCCCCGCTTTCATTCCCGTCAACATCGCGCGCACCAGATTTTCCCCGTGCAGGCGGCCCGACAACAGTACCGCTCCGATATGCACGACCACCACCAGCAGCAGCATATTGGCCAGGCTCTCGTGCACTTCCTCCATCCACTCGCCCACCCGCTCCGTGTACAGCAGCCAGCCCGCCGCCGTCAGCAGCAAGGCCAGCGCCAGCATCAGCACGATGGCGACGGCACCGGCCGGATTATGGCCCGTGTAATGTGCGGGCCGGCCAGTCAGCAGCGAGCGCAGATAGGCCATGACCGCCTGCGGGCCGCGCACGAAACTGGCAAAACGCGCATGCTGCGTGCCGCAGATGCCCCACAGCAGACGAAATAGCACCAGCCCTGCCACCGTATAGCCTAGCGTGACGTGCAGTACGCGCCAGTCTTCCAGTTCGGCCGTCAGATAGGCGCCAGCAAAGCACAGCGCCAGCAGCCAGTGAAACAGCCTCAGCGGCAAGTCCCAGACGCGCACCAGCGGCGCTGCGTCTTGCGTGCCCGTAGCTGCTGTCGTATCTCGATCGAATGCTTGCATGGTCTACTCCCTCAAAGTCCGTAAGTCCCGTTAATGCTGATAGTCGCTCGCAGTTATTAAGGAATTCTGAGCAAACGCCGCCTGCGTGGTGACGGCCGCTTTTTTTTTGATAGCAGCACGGCGCAGGCAAAACAACGGCCCGCAGATGTAATACACTCGTGCCGGACTTCACCATCTGCCCGCCCGAAGCGACTGCCAACCGTATGGAACCACCAGTACCGCCTACCACCGCCGCTGGCCTCAGCAGCGCCGCAGCCCGTCAGCGGCTGCAAACGCTGGGGCCCAATGAACTGCCCGTATCGCGCCCGCGCAGCAATGCGCGACTGCTGCGTGATGTGGTGGCCGAACCGATGTTCCTGCTGCTGGTCGCCTGCGGCGCCATCTACCTGCTGCTCGGTGATCCCGACGAAGCGCTGATGCTGCTGGGCTTCGTCGCCATCGTGGTGGCCATGACGTTCTTCCAGCAGCGCCGCACGGAGCGCTCGCTGCATGCACTGCGCGACCTGTCCTCGCCGCGCGCACTGGTACTGCGCGATGGCCAGCAGAGCCGCATCGCCGGACGCGAACTGGTGCCCGGCGACGTCGTCTTGCTGGCCGAAGGCGACCGCGTGCCGGCCGATATCGACTTGCTGGCCAGCTCGAATCTGATGGTCGACGAATCCATGCTGACCGGCGAATCCGTCCCCGTCAGCAAGCAGGCAGGCCCCACGCCAGAACAGTCACGCCTGTATTCGGGCACGCTGATCACGCAAGGCACGGCCAGTGGGCTGGTCGTGGCCACCGGCCCCGCCAGTGCGCTGGGCCGCATAGGCGCCTCGCTGGCCACGCTCGGTGGCGAACTCACGCCTATCCAGCTCGAAACGCGCGGCGTGGTCAAAACCGTCGCCAGCGGCGGCGCCCTGCTGGCCGTGACGCTGGCCCTGGTGTACGGCTATCTGAATGGCGCATGGCTGCAAGGCGTGCTGGCCGGCCTGACTCTGGCCATGGCCATCCTGCCGGAAGAACTGCCCGTGATCCTGACCCTGTTTCTGGGGCTGGGTGCATGGCGGCTCGGGCGTGCCCAGATACTGGCGCGCAGCATACCCGCCATCGAACTGCTGGGCGCCACCACGGTACTCTGCGTCGACAAGACCGGCACGCTGACGGCCAACCGCATGGAGGTGCTGGGCCTGTGGACCGAGCAGACCGAATTCGATGGCCGCCAGCCCGCCAGCGAACTGCCGGAGGCCTTGCACGGCTTGCTCGAATACGCGGTGCTGGCCAGCCACCGGCAAGCGTTTGATCCGATGGAACAGGCCATCACGGCAGCCGGCACGCGCTGGCTGGCCAATACCGAACACCTGCACCGCGACTGGCAGCTGATCGACGACTACCCGCTCTCGCGCCAGTTGCTGGCCATGTCGCGCGTGTGGCTATCGCCCGACCACAGTGCCTATCTGGTGGCCGCCAAGGGCGCACCGGAAGCGATCATCGATCTATGTCATCTGGATGCGGCGCGCAGCGCGGCCATTAGTGCGCAAGTGGGCATCATGGCCGAGCGCGGACTGCGTGTGATTGCCGTGGCCAGTGCCACATTTGCCGCACCGCCGCTGCCCGACAACCAGCATGTGTTCGAATTCGCTTTCCTCGGTCTGGTCGCGCTGCAGGATCCTATCCGCCCCGAAGTGCCGCCCGCTGTGGCGCATTGCCACGCGGCCGGCATGCAGGTGGTGATGATCACGGGCGACCACCCGGCCACGGCCACGGCCATCGCCACTCAGGCCGGCATCCATGGTGCAGTACTGAGCGGCAGCGAACTGGCCGGCCTCGATGATCAGGCCCTGTCCTTGCGCCTGCAGGACTGCCGTGTGTTCTGCCGCATCGCACCCGAGCAGAAACTGCGGCTGGTACAGGCGTTCCGCCAGCGCGGTGAAATCGTCGCCATGACGGGCGATGGCGTCAACGATGCGCCCGCCCTGAAAGCGGCCCACATCGGCGTGGCCATGGGTGCACGCGGTACCGACGTCGCGCGCGAGGCGGCTGCACTGGTGCTGCTCAAAGATGATTTTTCCTCGCTGCTGCAAGCCGTGCAGCACGGCCGGCGCCTGTTCGCCAATCTGCGCAAGGCCATCGTGTTCATCGTCGCCGTGCACGTGCCCATCGTCGGGCTGTCCTTTCTGCCTGTACTGTTCGGCTGGCCGCTGCTGCTGATGCCCGTGCACATACTGTTCCTGCAGCTGGTCATAGATCCGGCCTGCGCACTGGTATTCGAAGCGGAAGCCATCGAAGCGGGCGCCATGCAGAACCCGCCGCGCAATCCGCAGCAGCACCTGTTCGACCGCAGCCTGCTGCGCCGCGGCCTGCTGCAGGGCGGCGCGCTGCTGCTGGTACTGCTGCTGTGCCATGCCCTGCTGCGCTATGCCGGCGTGGCAGAAGCAAGTGCACGCAGCACCACCTTCGTGACACTGGTGCTGGCCAATCTGGGACTGATAGCCAGCAATCTGAGCTGGCACCAGCCCGTGTGGCGGCGCAGCCATCAGGCCAACCGGCCGTTCTACTGGATCAGTGCGGCCACCATATTGCTGCTGGCCGTGGTCATCAGCGTACCGGCCGTGCGCAGCCTGTTCGCGTTTGCCTTGCCCCAGCCAGCGCTGCTGCTGGCCAGTGCGCTGCTTGCTCTGCTGTGCGTGGGCTGGTTCGAACTGCTCAAGCGCCGCTAGCTGACGATACGGGAGATCTGCTCGCGCTTCTGTTCGATATCTTCATCGCTATCGGCAAAGCGCGCAGCGATGCTGCGGAACTCGTCCTGCAAGGCCACGAAAGCATCCACCACATCGGGATCGAAATGGCTGCCGCGACCTTCCACGATCAGCGCCACCGCCTGCTCGTGCGGCATGCCCTGCTTGTAGACGCGCCGGCAGATCAGCGCATCGTACACATCGGCTACCGCCATCAGCCTTGCTGCGACGGGTATGGCATCGCCGGCCAGTTGTTGCGGATAGCCCGAGCCATCCCACTTTTCCTGATGGCTGTAGGCGATATCCTTGGCCATCGAAAGGAAATTGACTTGCATGCCGAGCTGCTTTTCCGCGTGGTCGATGGCGTCGCGCCCCAACGTGGTGTGGGTCTTCATGATCTCGAATTCGGCCGCATCGAACTTGCCCGGTTTAAGCAGTATGCGGTCCGGGATGCCCACCTTGCCGATGTCGTGCAGCGGCGCCGATTTGAACAGCATGCGGATGTACTCGTCGGTGAGCAAGGCGGCAAAGCGCGGGTGCTTGCGCAACTGCTGCGCCAGCGCCTGCACATAGTACTGGGTGCGGCGGATGTGGTTGCCCGTATCGGCATCGCGCGTTTCCGCCAGCGATGCCATGGCCAAGATCGTCACATCCTGGATCGCCGTCACCTCGCGCGTGCGCTTGGCCACTTCCTGTTCCAGAAATGCGCTCTTATCGCGCAGGAAGTCGGCATGGGCTTTCAGCGCCAGATGGATTTTCAGCCGCGCCATCAGGATAGGCGGGCTGACCGGCTTGGTGATGTAGTCGACAGCGCCGATCTGCAAACCTTTTTCCTCGTCCTCGATATCGGCCTTGGCAGTCAGGAAGATCACCGGTATGTCGCGCGTGGCCGGATGGGCCTTGAGTATCTGACAGACTTCGTAGCCATCCATTTCCGGCATCATGATGTCGAGCAGGATCAGATCGGGCAGTTCGCCCGTAGTGGCCAGCTTGATGGCACGTGCGCCGCTGTTGGCGATCTTGAGTTTGTACTCCTGCCGTAACAACTCACTCATCAGCGACAGGTTTTCCGGCGTGTCGTCGACGATCAGGATAGTGGGTTTGACAGGCATATCCGCACTGTTTTCCATACTTGCTACTCCAGTCATTGAGGCGCGCCACCATATTCTGTCCGGCGTGCCTCCATGGCCGCACACAGACTCTGTTGCGCTCCTTCGAAATCGAAATCCCCCAGCAGCGTTTCGATGCGCTGCCAGTATTCAGGATAACCGGCTTTGAACAGTTCGTGCTGTTGTTCCCACCACAGACCCGCCTCGGGGTCGCCATCCTCTAGCATGGGCAGCAGCTTCTCGCTTGCAGCCAGCAACTCGCTGGCATCGACTACCCGCCGGGCCGGTGCCGGCATTTCTCCCATGCTGGCGCCCGCATCCATGCTGCGCAAGCTATCCAGCACCCGTGCCAGTTCGGCCAGCACAGCCTGCAGCGCCGCATCGATCGCCGCTGGGTCCGCCCCGCCATGACACAGCTGCTCCAGTAGCGCTGCCTGCTGCTGCAATGTACGCGCGCCGATATTGCCGGCATTGCCGCGCAAAGTGTGGGCGCAACGCTCGGCAGCATGGCTGTCGCTGCTGTGCTGCGCGGTGCTGAAATGCAGCTCGAACTGGCTCTGGTTCTTTTCGAATTTGCTGAGCAGCTTGCGGTACAGCTTTTCGCTCTGCATGGTGGTGGCCAGTCCTGCTGCCACATCGATGCCGGGCAGGCTGGCCGGCACGCTGCTGACGGTATTCGGATAGGCCCGGCGCAGCGGCGCCACATGGCTGCCCGCCGCACCGCTAGGCTTGATCCAGCGCGCCATGGTTTCGAACATCACATCCACATCGAGCGGCTTGGCGATGTGGTCGCGCATGCCGGCCGCCAGTACCAGTGCGCGATCACCTGCCATGGCATTGGCCGTCATGGCGATCACGGGGATCTGCTGCAGGGCCGGAGTCTGACAGATGATGCGGGTGGCTTCATAGCCATCCATTACCGGCATCTGGCAATCCATCAGGATGCCGTCGAACGCGCTGTCGCCAGCCAGTATGTCGAGCGCCTCGCGCCCGTTGTTGGCTACCACCACCTGCAGGCGGGCATCGCTGAGCAGTTCCAGCGCCAGTTCCTGATTCAGATCGTTGTCTTCTACCAGCAGCACGCGCGCACCATACAACTGGGCCATGGCCTGCTGCACACTCTGCCCCAGCTCGGCCACGGGCCGGCGGCGCAGCGAGAAGCGCTTGAGCGCTTCGCCTATGGCTTCCAGCAGCGAAGACGGTGTGGCCGGCTTGGTCAGCACGGTGCTCAGCTGCACCTGCTGTTCGCGCGCTGCCGCCAGCGCTTCCTCGCGCCCGTAGGCCGTCACCATGATCACAGCCGGCGCCTGCAGGCGGGTGCTGCGCTGCAGTTCCCCCACCAGCTGCACGCCATCCATTTCCGGCATGCGCCAGTCCGATAACAGCAGGTCGAACTGAGCTCCTTCGGCCTGCGCCGCCGCCACCATTTCCAGCGCCTGCCGTCCGCCGCTGGCGGTGGCCACATGCAGGCCGAAGGAGAGTGCCATGTCGTGCAGGATTTCACGCGCAGCCGCATTATCGTCCACCACCAGCACGCGGATGCCGCGCAGCTCCTCGGCCGTGAACATGCGGTTGGTCTGCGCGCTGGCCTGCAGGCCGAAGCGGGCCGTGAAATGGAACACGGAGCCCTGCCCCGGCTCGCTCTCGAGCCAGATGCGGCCGTGCATCATCTCCACCAGCGTCTTCGAGATCGCCAGCCCCAGTCCCGTGCCGCCGTATTTGCGCGTGGTGGAAGAATCAGCCTGGGTGAAGGACTGGAACAGACGCCCGGTCTGTTCGGCTGTCATGCCTATGCCCGTATCGCGCACCCAGAAATGCAGCTCGACCTCGTCCGCGCTCTGGCGCAGACAGCTCACGCCCAGCACGATCTCGCCCTTGTCGGTGAACTTGACGGCGTTATTGCCCAGATTGATCAGCACCTGGCCCAGCCGCAAGGGGTCGCCCACCAGTGCCGTCGGCACATTGGCGGAAGCGTCGAAAATCAGTTCCAGCCCTTTCTCGTCGGTCTTCATCGACAGCAGATTACCCAGATTGTCGATCACATCTTCCAGCCGGAAGTCTATGCGTTCCATCGCCAGCTTGCCTGCTTCGATCTTGGAGAAGTCCAGAATATCGTTGATGATGCCTAGCAGATTGGTTCCGGCCTGCACCACTTTCTCGATATAGTTGCGCTGCCGTCTATCGAGCTCCGTTTGCAGCGCCAGCCGCGACATACCGATGATCGCATTCATCGGCGTGCGGATTTCGTGGCTCATATTCGACAGGAAGTCCGACTTGGCGCGGGTGGCACTTTCGGCTTTTTCCTTGGCCGAACGTAGCGCATCATTCAGTTCGCGGTCGGCCGTGATGTCATCGATGATCCATACCGTACCCTTGGAATGATCATGCGGATCGACTGCATTGCCCTGCAGGCGGGCCCAGAACAGGCTGCCATCCTTGCGCTTGAGCTGCTGTTCGCGCGTGTGCGACTGGCCGGTCCAGATGGTTTCGTACGGCAGGCCGCCGATGCGGTTGGCCTCTTCATCGGCATACCAGATGGCAGTCTGCTGGCCCAGCATCTCCCACAGCGGCCAGCCGAACATCTCATGCAGGCGGCGGTTGCCGCGGTGTAGCGTGCGCTCGCGGATCAGGGCGATGCCGGAAGTGGCCGTATCGAGTATGGCGCGCTGTTCGTCATTGGCGAGCTGAATCTGTTCCTGCGCGCGGCGCTCGGCCGTGATATCCCAGGCGATCACCACCACGCCTTTTTCCGGCTGCTGCTGGTCGATCGCACGGGTGGAGGTGCGTGCCCAGAACAGGCTGCCGTCCTTGCGCTGCAACTGCAGGTCCAGCATATACGTCTGGCCGCTGAGGATCTGGGCATAGCCGGTACTGCCCACCATATCGTAGTCTTCCTGCCGGTGGAACCAGCAGCGCGTAGGCTGGCCTTTCAGCTCGCCCACGGGGTAGCCTAGCAGCTCGTCCAGCCCGTGGTTGCACTGGCGGATCACGCGCTGCTGCACCAGCGCGATGCCGACCGATGCCGTGCCCAGTATCGCTTCCTGCTCCCGGTTGGCCGCCAGCAGCGCCGACTCGATGCGCAGACGCTCCGTTACATCGTGCAGCGAACTGGCGATCAGCAAGCCCTGGTCCGTTTCAATAGGGCTCAGGCTTACTTCGACGGGAATTTCGCGCCCGTCGCTGGTGCGGGCATACAGCATGCTCTCGCTGCCGATGCGGCGCGTCTGCCCCCCCTGCAGATAGTCCTGGCGGAACTGCTGGTGGCCCGCCGCCGGAATCAGCATCTCGACCGGCTGGCCGATGAAAGCCTCGTGGGCATAGCCGAAGAAGGCTACGGCCTGCAGGTTGACCATCACGATGCAGCCATCGGCAGCACTGATCACCATCGGGTCCGGGGTGGAATTGAGCAGCGCACGGAACTGCTGTTCGCGTGCATGGGCAAGCGCTTCCGCCGCCACCCGCTTGCTGATGTCGCTGAACAGGGCAAAGCTGACCTGGCGCCCGTCCGAGCTATCGACAAAAGTATTCACATAGGCCATGCAGGGCAGCAGGCTGCCGTCAGCACAGCGCAGATTGGCTTGCAGCTGGTAGGCACCGTGGGCATCCTGCACAGACTGATCGAGCACATCGCCGAGCCGCTTGCCGATAATTTGATCTGACGACTGTTTTAGCAGGCCGACCATGGCCACATTGGTCTGCACGATGTGCCCCGTATCGTCGATCAGCACAAAGCCCTGCTGGGTGGTGCTGAGGATGGATTCATAGCGCTTGCGCGCACTGAGCGTTTTGGAATACAGGAAGACGAACAGCAGGCCGAAGCTCAGCAGCATCAGTGTAGCGAAGCTGGCCAGCAGTCCCAGCGTGGTCTGGTTGATGGACGAGGTGATCTGCACCCCGTCCAGCGGCAGGAAACGGGCCGCCCCCATGGCGATGTAGTGCATGCTGGAGATGGCCAGCCCCATCACCACGGCAGCAGCCAGCGACGCCAGATACGGTATGCGCCGCAATCGGCCGTGCGCAATACGGCGGTTTAACAGCAGGGCCAGCGTCGCACTCAGCACCGCGGCCAGCAGAGAGAACACGAATTCGCCAGGCTCATACAGCAGCCGGCCCTGGAACTGGAAGGCGGCCATGCCCATGTAGTGCATCAGCCCCACGCCACAGCCCATCACCACGCCCGCCAGCAGCAGCCTGACGTAGCCGATGCGGCGTGAAGCAATCGCCCGCAGCGCAATCGAGGCGGCGGCCACGCCGGGCAATGCCGACACCAGCGTCAGCCAAGGCTCGTAAGCCACGCCGCAATTGAGCCGGAACGACGACATGCCGATGAAGTGCATGGCCCAGATGCCCAGTCCCAGCATCAGGGCGCCCAGCGTAACCCAGTAGCGCCCTTGTTCGCGCCGGCGCGCCATTTCGAACGCGCAGAAGGAAGCAAAGATGGCAATCGAAACGGAAACGATGATGCCGGTGTAATCGTAGCTGGAGCTGATCTGCGGCATAGCCAGATCGGCGGCAGAGGCAAAAGAGAACGGATTTCCCGAAAATACCGGCATTGCTACTCCTGCATAGGAAGGTAGCAACCATTATGAATAAAAAAACATGGGCTGTGCAAGGAAACTCGCCCTCGCTCCGCCCTGCTAGCGGCCTTGCCACCGGCAGCAGGCCGCCCATGCCGCCGGGCCCGGCCCGATTACAGGCCTAGGCCAGCGGTAACTGTGCCGGCGCCCGGCGCAGCTGCGTTGCCGGTGCAACAGCGTGCGTGCCGGTCTTGAACACATCGACCGACTCGATCAGCAGCACAGCCTGATCGCGCAGACTGGCAGCCGCAGCGGCCGCTTCTTCCACCAGCGCCGCGTTCTGCTGGGTAACCTGATCCATATCCATAATGGCTTGACTGACTTGCTCGATACCTTGCGACTGCTCGTTGCCCGCTGCGGAGATATCGGCGATTACGGCACTGACCTGGTGCACGCTGTCGACGATGGCTTTCATGGTCGCGCCGGCAGCATCAACGGCATTGCTGCCCGCCTTGATCTTGTCCACCGAGTCATCGATCAGCAGCTTGATTTCCTTGGCGGCCGATGCCGAGCGCTGCGCCAGATTGCGCACCTCGGTGGCCACCACGGCGAAGCCGCGCCCCTGCTCGCCAGCGCGGGCTGCTTCCACAGCGGCATTCAGGGCCAGAATATTGGTCTGGAAGGCGATGCTATCGATCACGGAAATAATTTCAACGATGCGGGCGGACGACTGTGTAATCGCCTTCATCATGTCGACCACCCGGCTCACTTCGTCGCCCCCGCGCTCAGCAATCTCCGAAGCCGAACCAGCAAACGCATCGGCCTGACGGGCGCTGTCGGCATTCTTGCGCACGGCGGCGGTCAGCTCTTCCAGCGAAGCGGCGGTTTCCTCCAGTGCGCTGGCCTGATTTTCCGTACGGTCCGACAGATCCTGATTGCCCGAGGCAATTTCCTCCACACCCCGTTCTATGGTCTCCGCTGCCAGATGAATCTTGGCCACCGTCTGTTTCAGGCCATCCGACATTTCGCCCATGGCTTGTAATAACTGGCCTGTTTCATCGCGCGAGCGGGTTTCGATCACCCGCGTCAGGTCACCATTGGCCACTTCACGGGTGATTCTTACCGCCGCGCCGAGCGGACCGGTGATACCACGGCTGACTGTCACACCAATGCCTATGCTGATGGCCAGCGTTACAAAGAAGGCCAGCCACAACACGCGTTCGCGCGCGACCGAAACCTGCAAGGCGTCAGTCTCGTCGGCGCTGGCGCGGGCATTGGCACGCTGGACGATTTTCTCCACGGCGCTGCGGTGGCTCTGGTAGGCCTGCTTCATGTGCTGGAAGGCGCGCTCGGCAGCAGCACTATCGTCGCGCTGCAGCGCCGGCACGAACTCGCCCAGCGCCACGCGGAAGAAGGCCTCGGCCGGTTCGCTCGACTGGTGTAGCACCAGATCAGCCAACTCGGCATCGAGCTTCTGGCCGACCCAGTACTGCTTGCGCTGGTTGAATTCCTTCTGCTGATGCTGCAATTGCTGCACCAGCGCAGCACGTTCGCCTTCGCTGGCGGTTCTTAATTCGGTGGCCGTCAGATAGGATTCGACGATAAATTCCGGTGGCGGCAGCACATCTGCCAGCAGATCCTTGCCCTGCACGATGCGGTTGTACACGGGCCCATTGACTTCCAGCTCCTTGAGAGTGGAGCGGGCAGTCACGCCAAACAGCAGGAAGCCTGCCACGAAGGTGGTGATGAGCAAGGTGATACGTTGCCCCACAGTCAAATTACGCATCCATTCCATCGCAGTCTTCCTTGCACCAGCGAGTGCTCTCGGGTTAGTCAGTGTATCTGGCGGATCAAAGTTTCCATATGGAAAGTGTAATTGAATTTAATGAATTTGGCAAATAAATTTCTCAATGTGTTTATTTGTCGAATTTGGTAAATTTTGAAAATTCAGCACCAGACGGGCTTGGCAGTCCAGGCAAGCCGGGTTGCAACTGCCGGTGATAGCAGAGCGATAGGAAAAATCTCTTCCTTGATAGAAAAAATTTCTTCAAATAAAGAGTATTTCATTTGCCTGTTTAGATCGCCTGGATTAGAATTACTTCATCAATGAAGAAAATTGAAAGGAACATAATGAATCTCGATAAATTCAAGCACCAGCACCTCGATATTCTGGGCGCCATCACCGGCTTGCGCGCACTGGTGCAGCAAGGCATCGCCGAACAGGCCAGCGCGATTGCGCAGCAGATCGTCGCCATGAGCGGCTTCATCAAACTCCACCTGGCAGTGGAAGACCGGGTACTCTACCCGGCACTGGAACAGAGCGGCAATGCGCAACTGGCGCGCATGAGCCGGCAATATCGGGGCGAAATGGACCACATCGCCAACGCCTATCTGGCGTTTGCCGCCAAGTGGAATACCCCGCGCCTGCTGGCTGCCGAACCTGAAGTATTCCGCAGCGAAGCCAACGCTGTCCTGCGTACCCTGTACGAGCGCATGCGGCGTGAAGACCACGAGTTCTATCCGGCCATCGAAGCGGGAGCCCCGGCCTGAGTGCCCGCTCTGTACTGAGGCCTGTCTGAACTAGCCGCCAGCCTCAGTCGGCACTGTCCTGCACGCCACGGAAGCCTATCGTGCCGGCACGGTCCTTGGACGGCGCCATCAGCAGATATTTGCCATGCTCGTCAAGGCGATAGGCTTGCGGGAAGTACCAGTAGGAATTCTGCGGCTGGTAGTAGCTGCCGCCCCGCAGCACCGCTGCGCGCGTGTGCTGGTCGGCAAACTCGCTAGTCCATTGCCACACGCTGCCCACCAGGTCCTCCACCCCGAACGGGCTGGCGCCTTGCGGATGCTGCCCGACCAGCGCTGGTGCCGTCAGGCTGCGCCCTTGTTCGGGCGCCTGCACCATGCTGCTATCCCAGCGATTGCCCCACGGGTAGAGCCGGCCATCGCTGCCTTGCGCTGCATACTGCCATTCCCACTCGTGCGGCAGGCGCTTGCCGGCCCAGCGCAGATAGGCGCGCGCATCTTCGAGCGAAACCCAGACCACGGGGCGCTGGGCGTCGCCGGCGCGCGGCGCACCATCGACCCAGTGGCGCAGGAAGTTGTGCGCATCGGCCGGACGGTAGCCGCTGGCGCGCATAAAGGCCTCAAACTGCGCGTTGGTAACGGG
Source organism: Pseudoduganella danionis (assembly GCF_009720775.1). Classification (GTDB taxonomy): domain Bacteria; phylum Pseudomonadota; class Gammaproteobacteria; order Burkholderiales; family Burkholderiaceae_D; genus Rugamonas; species Rugamonas danionis. The sequence continues at coordinate 1,539,932 of NZ_WNKW01000001.1, read as the reverse complement.
GTGGCGGTCGATGTAAAAGCGCTTGATGGCCAGGCTATGCAAGTGATGGCGGCGCGCCACGGCTTCCCACGGATATTGCACGTCCAGTCCGGGCTTGTTCTCGCCTTCGATCTCGATGCCATGCACCTTGAAGTTAAACTGCCCGGCGGGAATCTCCACCATGCCGGCCGGAGCGCTGCGTGCGGCGCGGGTGGGAGCAATCGCCACCATTTGCTGCGGCAAGGGCTGCCATGTGCCGGCATAAGCGGCCAGCGGCTTGCGCGCCTGCTGCGCCAGCACCTGCAGCGTGGCCGGCAGGCTAGCCATGCTGGCCCCTGCACGCAGGCGCAGAATAGCGCCATAGCCGTGCGCCTCCAGCGTCACTTCCAGTTCCGCATCGCCGTCGACGATGCGCGGCTGTAGTTCCCTGCCCTGCCACAGATCGAAATAGCGCTGGCCCGGCTGGTGCGGCAGGCGCAGTACCGGTTCGCTGATTTGCCAGTCACTGCGGTTGATGATGGTCCAGAGCGTACTGTCGCTGAGCGGGAAGGCGCTCGCATACACGCCATAGTGCAAGGTCTGCACATGCGGCTGCCACGCTACGCTGACCATGTGCTCGGGGAAGGCACGGTAGATGGTGGCGATGCGGCGCAGCGCCTCGCCATCGCGCGGCGTGATCTGATTCCACCATCCCCAGACATTTTCCCAGCTCTGGATGCCGCTGCCGTTGAAGAAGGCATCCTGCAGCAGCGTGCTGCGGTCGGTGGCCCAGCGGTCGCACACGTGCACCATGTGGCGCGGCTCCAGCCACTTCCACTTGCTGACCATGGGCACCAGCGAGCCGCCCCAGTAGCCCCAGCTTTGCTGGTTGTAGGCCAGCATGCGATCGTCTTTGAAATTGAGTTCCGGCTCCAGCGATAGCGCCTGGCCTCTGGCATCGGCCGCCTGCCGGTATTCCAACGGCAAGCCGTCCATGGTGTCGCCATTGATGCCGTCCGCCCCCACCTCGGCCATCAGCGCCACGGTGGCGGCATGCATGCTGCTGCCCGCATCGCGCGTGCCGGTATCCCACGGCATGGTGGGGAAGAAGACTTTGACGCCCTGCGCATGGAACTCCTTGATCAGCGCGCGCACGCCATCTCCCCCACCGGGCAGATCGCGCAGCAGGTCCCACTGGTTGCGCTCATCGATGCCGATGTTGGGATACACGGGCCATAGCAGCACGCTGTCTATGCCGCCATAGCGCTGGCGCAGATCATCGAGAAAGCGCGGCACCGTGTAGCGCTGCGTGGCGGGATCGTACAGATAGCGGTCTTCCACCATGGCCTGGGTCTGCACGAAGTCGCGCTGGGTCCAGCGCAGTTCCGGGCGGCGATACTGGGCATCGTCGTAGCCCATGCTGGCGCGCTGCACATTGCGCCAGCTTTGCATGGCCTGCAGCCACGCCACATACTGGCCCTGCGTATCGCGCTTCCAGTTGTTCAGCCGCGCCAGCCAGTCCGCTTCGCCGAGGTCCTGCTGCGCCGGACCGAGGATCTGGCTGCCGCGCAGTTCGATGGTGACAGCATCGGCGGCAACGGCCGCACCACTATGCCCGCTCAGGAACAGCAACAAAGCCGGCAGCAGCGGCAAAAGTTTTACAGACCGGCGACTGGCTTTTTTCATGTCGGCATAGCGCGCAGAGATCCGGGCGCGCAGAAGTTACACAGGTTGTCTATTCTAGCGAAACACGCAAGAAATCGGCTATATGCCGTTTTCCCGATGCTTGTTTAGTGCCCTACCCACCATGCAGAAATGAAAAAACCCGCCGTGGCGGGTTTTCAGGATGGGCAACTGCGCCTCGCGGCAAGCAGTGTCCGGCCAGACTTGCTTACTTCTGGTTCAGCAGCGAATGGTGACGTGCGTAAGTGAAGTACACCACCAGACCTATGGCGAGCCAGATCAGGAAAGCGATCCAGGTGATCGCGCTGAGGAAGGCCATCAGCGCGCCGCAGAACAGGATGGCCAGTGCAGGAATCACAGGCACGCCCGGGCAGCGGAATGCGCGGTGCAGTTCTGGGCGCTGCTTGCGCAGAATGATGACGGCCAGCGACACCAGGCAGAAGGCTGCCAGCGTACCGATGTTGGCCAGCTCGCCCAACACCTGCAGCGGCACCAGTGCGCCCAGCAGGCCGAACACGATACCTACCAGCCAGGTGGCCACGATAGGCGTACCGGCACCATTCAGCGACGACAGTTTTTTCGGCAGCAGGCCATCGCGCGACATGGCGTACAGCACGCGGCTCTGGCCGAAAGCCATCACCAGTATCACGGTGCTCATGCCCAGAATCGCGCCCAGATCGACGAAACCGGCGAACCAGTTTTCACCGGCGAACTGCAGCGCCAGCGAAACCGGATGATCGATGCCCTTGAACTGGGCAAACGGCACGATGCCGGTCATGATGGCCGACACCACCACGTACAGCACGGTGCAGATGGCCAGCGAACCGATGATGCCGATAGGCAGATCGCGCTTGGGATTCTTGACTTCTTCTGCTGCCGTGGTCACGGCATCGAAACCGATGAAAGCGAAGAACACCAGCGCCGCAGCGCTCATCACGCCATTCACGCCGAACGGCATGAACGGATGCCAGTTGGCCGGCGCCACGTGGCGCGCACCAACCAGTATGAACAGCAGTACCACGCCGATTTTCACCACCACCATCACGTTGTTGATGCGGGTCGATTCGCGCACGCCGAGCGACAGCATGACAGTCAGCGTCATCATGATCAGGAAGGCCGGCAGATTGAAGAAGGTGGTCACGCCCGGCAGCGCGCCCGGCGCAGCAGACAGCGCAACAGGGATCTGCAGGCCGAAGCCGCCCAGCAGCGACTGGAAGTAGCCGGACCAGCCGACCGACACGGCCGAAGTCACCAGCCCGTATTCGAGGATCAGGTCCCAGCCTATCATCCACGCCACCAGTTCCCCCAGAATGGCGTAGCTGTAAGTGTAGATACCACCTGCCACCGGCAGGATCGAAGCAAATTCGGCATAGCACAGCGCCGCGAAGCCGCAGGCAAACGCGGCAACAACAAACGACAGGGCCAGCGCCGGACCGGCGGTGGAAGCACCGCTACCGGTCAGCACAAAAATACCGGTACCGACAATCGCGCCTATACCCATCAGAATCAAATCGACGGGGCCCAGCACCTTTTTCAGACCGCCGCCCGCACTGGCTGCGTGCATGGCATCGAAATCCTTGGTTCTAAAAATACTCACTACCACCCTCCACTATTGTTTTGAACAGGCCGCGTAGACCGGTTATGCCTATGGCTATTCTGACGTTACGTAAACGTCAAAGCGCCGCAGTATGACACAACTGCGGCCCCTTGGGCTGTCTGGGCGGTTACAAAGCGAGGCCAACTGTGGCGTACGGAGTTCATTGCGACTGTGATGCGGCCAGTGGAATTGCAGGGGTCTTGCACAGCATTGCCGACCTTCCTGGTGGGGACGCCAAGCCTGCAATGCTGCAAGACCTGCCGTTTACTGCTGGGCCGAAACCGCCTCGAGAATCACCTGGGCCACGGCTTCGGGCTGCGAAATCTGCGGCGTGTGCCCTGCCTTCAGACTCACGGTATGTGCGCCTATCTTTTTCGCCATCGCCCGTTGCAAGCTGGTCTGCAGCATGTAGTCCTGCTCGCTGACGATGTACCAGCTAGGCTTGCCTTTCCACGCTGCAGCTGCGACCTTCTGCTCAAAATTCTTGCCGCGTACCGGACCTTGGGTCGCCGTCATCAGCTTGGTCTTATCAGCCGGCACATCCTGCGCCAGATGCTTTTCGACGCCTTCCTGCGTAAGCTTCAGGAAGCCGTACTTATCCGCCACGATGTGACTGAAGCCCGAAGGAACAGGGTAATGCTGGGTCAGATCCGCCACCGACTCGCCCTCCGATGGCGCAAAGGCGGCAACGTACACCAGTGCTTTGACGCTGTCGCTCACACCGGCTTCGGTAATCACGGCACCGCCCCACGAATGGCCGACCAGAACGACAGGGCCGTCCACAGCTTCGATCGCACGACGCGTCGCGGCAACATCATCTTCGAGCGCCGTGAGCGGATTCTGTACTGCCACCACTTTGACGCCGTGCGCTTCCAGCAAGGGGATGACTTGCTGCCATGCCGAGCCGTCAGCGAAAGCGCCGTGGACCAGCACTACAGTCGGCTTCAGCACCAGCGGGACTGCGCTGGCGGAAATTGCAGTGCCACTCAAAGCAACGGCTGCCAGCAGGTTCTTGGTAATGGATGACATGATATTCCTTTCATTAAAACTGGCCTGAGACACCAGCGAGTACAGCGAAATAGCTGTGATGGGGTGTACTTTACATATGAAACCAATTGGGATAAATTGCCAAACATTATCAATACTTGAAACAAATTTGATCTAATGGACCGTCTGGCCGCCATGGCAGTGTTTGTCAAAACAGTGGAGCTGGGATCGATCTCCGCCGCCGCGCAGGCCATGGATCTGTCCACCCAGCTTGCGGGAAAGCAGGTAAAGGCGCTGGAGCAGAACCTGAGTGTGAAGCTGCTGAACCGCACGACGCGGCGCCAGAGCCTGACCGACAGCGGGCGGGCTTTTTATGAACGTGCCAAGTACATCCTTGCGGAAATGGAGGCTGCCGAGGCCCTGATCGCGGAGACGCGCGCCAGTCCGAGGGGACATTTGCGCATCAGTGCGCCGATTACTTTTGGCAGCCGCGCGTTGACTCCGGCGCTGACCGAATTTCTACGGCGCTATCCGGACGTGACCGTGGACCTGCGCCTAACTAACCGCACAGTCGATTTGATCGATGAAGCGTACGACCTGGTGTTCCGAACCGGGCCGTTGCCGGACAGTGGCCTGCTGGCCAGACAGTTGGCGCCCTATCGTCTGGTGCTGTGCGCTGCCCCCGTCTACCTCGCCACACACGGACACCCCGCGCATCCCAAAGAGCTACTGCAGCACGAGTGTCTGGTGTTTTCCCACACCTCAATGCGGCGGGAATGGGTATTTGACGGACCGGATGGCAGCATTACCATACCGATCTCCGGCCGCTTCACAACCGATAGTGGTGAAGCGCTACGCACTGCCGCATTGGCGGGCTTGGGCATTATCCTGCAGCCCAGAGAATTGATCGGCGATGACTTGCGGGACGGGCGGTTGGTCGAACTGCTGCCCGCTTATCACTCGCCCGACCGGCTGCTGCACGTCGTCTATGCGCCTGACCGGCGCATGACGCCCAAGCTGCGCAGCTTTCTGGATTTCACCTACGAGAAGTTCGGCGCTCCTTAGAGAGTCCGCACGCCCGACGCAACAGCGTGACCTGCGCGCCGCCCCCCTGCCGCGCCTCTGCGGATTTACTACCGCCATCCAGGACTAGGACATTATGTCCCAATGTATGGATTTTGCTTTTGGTTAGTATGTCTACCTGTAGGCAGTCATTCCCTACAAGCGGCGTCTGATGGCTGGCGCCAGGTCATAGTCTAACAATATTCAAAATGATGGAATGGATACCCATAGTTTTCTTTAGCTTCAAGGGCATCGTGCTTGTCATAGGCATGTTCTACGCCATCAAATGGCATTACGACCAGGGGCAAAAGAAGCAAGTGACGGATAAACGAACGCTGCTACGCATCAGTGTCGCGGTGGCCTTAGCCTTTGCGGCGCTACTGACTGGACTGCTGCTCCTGACCGCCCAGCTGAGCAAGACCCTGGGGCTGGATCTGACGCTGCCCTAAGGCCAAAGAAACCGGCGATGGGGGCATTGTCAGGTGAGCTTGCTTTCCTGCGCAAATTCCGCAGGAAAGCAAGCCCGCTGCTGCTCACACAGAGTGCAGTCCGGTTTGCGCACTCGCACGTCAGGATGCATTAAAGCTAGCTGATCGAACATAAAACGCTTCCATTTAAGATGGGCGATATTTTTTTCGCAAAACGGGGCGAAAAAATACTGCAGCAGCGTACTGACCTCTTCGCGCCCACCCAGCCCCATGTCTTCCCATAGGTGACGACTGCCTTGTGCTGCGGCAGCCACGACATGAGCCGCCCAGTACGCGTGCCGTTCGACCACTGGAATGGTGCACTGTGCCAGCAACAGCTGCACCAGTTGCCGCTGCTCCCAGCTGGCTTGCCTCATTAAGGTGTCATACTGCTGTGCAGGCATACGTTCGAGATCATCCAGCTCGGGAAAGCAAAAGCTCAGCAGTTCGCATAGTTCTTCCTGTGGCAAGCTTAAGGTCCATGCACTCAAAGGCAAATCACCCGCTTGTGCATGGCCCATGACCCCATGCACGGCACGCCCCAGCAAACGCAAGACGTGCGCGTCAGGATGCGCAATAACGGGGGCGGCGGCGCGGTTCATTCGACGATCTTCTTCACGTCTATGCGCTGCAGCCATTTCACGTGACGGGGGCCGGTACGCAAATCCTGCGCCGAAATCAGCGCTATCCTTCCTTCGTCATCACCCAGCGCTGCACCATTCTTGTCCAGCACGACCAGCACGCCATCACCTAGCGGGGAGTTGAACAGTTCCGACCATGAAAACACCACGGCGTAGCCATCGCTGGCGGTCGCGATGATGACAGTCTTTTTGACGTCATTATGGTCTTTGCTGATGATGCTGGCCTGGGCCAGAACATCGCGCAGACGCACGCCAGACAGCTTGCTGCTGGCCCCAGCACTACCGTGCTGCAGCTTGACGATCGCATCGCCCGGATAGCGCTGGGCCAGCTGGCGCAGTTCGGCGACACCTAGCGCCAGCGTATGCTCGACAGCGCCCTGAACAGCTAATTGTGTCGTCACATACTGGGATGGATCGCCGGTGACAGGATGGGCATGGGCGAAATTGCCTAGCGCCAGTGTCGCAGCCAGTGCCAGACGGGGAAGAAAACGGGGTAAAGCTGTTGCCATATCATGCTCCTAAAGTTAGACCGGAAGCGAGCGACTAGCTCGCCTCTTACTCAATACTGATAAGCCAGTTGTGCAAACCACTGACGTCCCGCCGCAGGGAAACCGTCTGCTAAGGCATAGTTGCGGTCAGCAACGTTATTCACGCCGCTCTCCAGACTGATGTGGGCCTTAGGGTGGTAGCTGGCTTTCAGATTCATGGTGGTGAAACTGGCCAGTTGCACAGTATTCGATGCCCAGCGATTGCTGTTGTGCTCGGCAAAAGCAGTGAGTTCCGTATCGGCGCCTACTTGCAGCGCCGCCTTTAGCAGCAACTTCTGCTGTGGCACATCAGTCATCCGCGTCGTGGGATTGCTACGGTTTTTCAAATCCAGATACGTGTAGCTGCCGCCCAGACTCAGCACGCTATTACATTGATGCTCGCCTTCCAGTTCCAGTCCCGAGATGCGTACCCGGCCGAGATTCTGCATTTGCGCCTTGTTGCCCACGACATTGGCCACACTCTGAATCTTGTTGCTGATGTCGCTGTTGAATATCGCTGCCTGCCAATGCGTGGTCGCGTCGCCTTGCACGCGATAGCCCAGCTCGGTATGGGTGGCGCTTTCCGGCTGCAGCGCAGGGTTTTCGATATAGCTTCCCAGCCGTTGCGAGTAGCGGTCTTTCAGCGTCGGCAAACGTGATTTATGCGCCAGCGTGGCATACAGGCGCTGACCGGCGGCCAGATCATAGAACAGCCCCGCCTGTCTATCGTGGGCGGTCTTGGCGTCCGGGATGGAGTAAGGATTTCCTGCACTGAAAACATTCAATGGTTTGAGCTGGTTGACTGCAGCGCCCAGCGACAAGGTAGTCGCACTATTCAGGACAATGCTGTCCTCGATGGCATAGGAGCGTAGCTCGTCCTTGTAAATAGCCAGCAGGCTGGCCGTCGCATCGCGCTCTTCGTGGCGGTCACGTTTGCTGTGCGCACTTACACGTATGGTCTGACCAGCCAGCCGGTGTGATTCCAGCTCGAGGCCGGCACCACTGGTCCAGTCGCTATAGATGCTGCGGCCACTGCCTACACTACCGGAACCAGCCGGCTTCAAGGTCGTATAGGCGGCATTGGTGTAGCTATCGACTTCATTGCCGTAGTTGTCATGGTAAGCCCGCAGCTTGAGCGTTTCGAACTGGCCCAGCGCCGTGCGCGAAATAAAGTACAGGCTTTCCTTGTCCCAGTACGGCCATTGCCAGTAGCGTGCCACCGATGGGTCGGTCGAAGGCGGCTGGCCTTTGACGCCATGCTGCTGATAGTAGCTGAGCGCATACTCGTCTCCCGCCACGGGCAGCAGGCCCAGCTTGAGCGACAGTTTGCTGTCGCGCCGGTAGGCATTGTTGCGGCTACCGGCGGCCTGATTGCTGGTTGGCTGGAAGTCCGATGACAAGGGGAAACTGTCGCTCTGATTGTAAGAGTAGCCCGTCTGCACATACCAGATGCCCTGACGGCTGCCCAGATTGACAGAGGCCAGCTTTTCCGTGCCGCTGGCCCAGCCGATACGCGCATCGGCTTCCAGTGCCCTGCTCGGCCTGCGCGACACCAGATTGATGGCGCCGCCCAGCGTATTGGCGCCATACGCCATGGAGCTGAAGCCTTTGGCCACCTGTATGCTGGCCAGATCTGCCGTGCTGAAGCGGGCGAAGTCGACATAGCCATCATAAGGCACGTACACCGGGATGCCATCGATATACAGGGGCACCTGACGGGCATCGAAGCCGCGCACCGCGATGGTCTTTTCATTGCGCGAATTGGTCGACAGGGTTACACCGGACAACAGGTTTAAGGCATCACCGACGTTTTCACGATTGTCCTTGCGGATCGTTGTCGCATCAATTACGGAAGCAACCTGATCCGTGTCCAGGCTGCCAGCCTGTTCGCGGGTGCCGATCACGACCACGGTGCCAAGTTCGAAAACCGTGGGCTGCGTGGCCTGCTGGGCAAGCACTGGTTGAGACAGGCCGGCAGCGAAAAGTGCACTAGCCATCAAGCATAGACGCGGAGTAAATATTTGCATAGTGTTCGTTATGTATTTAAGTATATAGCGATGGGTAAAAAAATAGCCCGGCCAGTTCCAAACTTCGTCAGCGGGGCGGGATCATACAGATTTCACATCGCTATATATAAAAGTATATAGCGATGCTTAACTCAATGCCAATTCTGATTCGATTATAAAAAAACACGCCCCACCTTTCTATGCATCAGAAGGCGGAGGGAAAATGAAAATTTTAACTAGGCAGACTAGTTCTTTTTAGCTAAGAATTCGGCGCGGCGGAAAAAGGCCGTGAATCGCCACAGTCTGTATGAGCGCACACAAGTCCCGACAGTTCAGGCGGGAGTCGCGCTGGGAGATACGCATAGATTGCGCAGGGTGAAGAGTGACCAACTGAAGCGCCCCGCATGCAGAACATGCGGGGCCTGTTTAGTTACAGCTCAACGATACGATCAGAACTTGTAGGTTGCGCTGATGTAGCCGGTGGCGCCGTGCGCGTCGTAGTAGCTAGGATCGTAGCCGCCCTGGAAGTAGTTGCCCAGGGTGATGGCTTCCGGTGGTTTACGGTTGAACAGGTTTTTCACGCCTGCACGGATCTGCAGGTTCTTGAAGCCGCTGTACGAAGCCTGTGCATCCCAGGTCGAGAATGCGCCCACGTGGACGGCGTCGGTGCCGGTCGCGGAGTCAGCACGGGCAGCATCCCAGTAGCCCGACTGGAAGTTCTGGGTCAGGTTCACACCCCACTTCTGGTATTTCCAGTCCATGCTCCACTGATGCTTCCAGCGGAAGATCACGCCGCCGTTGGCCACTGCATTGAGCGGGTTGCCGTTGGCGTCGATGGTGTGGGCAACACTAGCCTGCACCGTGCCGTCTGGCAGTTTCTCGTCGAACTTGGTGGTGTAGGTGCCGTTCAGACGGGTCGAGAAGTTGCCGTAGTTGGCGGTCTTGGCGATCGTCCAGCGCGCGTCGATGTCGATACCTTCGGTCTTCAGCGAACCAGCGTTCAGGTTGGTGGCGTAGATGTTGGTGATATTGCCGCCTGCATCACGACGAACCAGACCGGTGTAGTTGCTGTCGCCAGCCGCGGCCTTTTCCACGATGAACTCTGGGCTCAGGGTGGTGATCAGGTTGTTGACGTTGATCTTCCAGTAATCCACAGCGATCGACACGCCTGGTACCGGATCAATCACCAGACCCAGCGAGGACTGTTCCGACTTCTCTGGCTTCAGGTTGGCATTGCCGCCTACGGTCTGGTTAAACTGGCCGCTGGTGCCGCTCACTGGATCAGTGAAGGTCGCGGTGGTGGCCACGGTCTGCGGGTTGTTCAGCTCAGGCAAGGCGCCCACGCGGAAACCACGGCCATAAGATGCACGCACCAGCAACTGCGACAGCGGCTGATAACGGAAGCTGATCTTAGGATTGGTCGAGGTGGCGTTAGGATAACGGTCGGTACGCAGGGCCAGATCCGATTCCAGGTGCTTGACGATAGGCACATTCAGTTCGCCGAAGATAGCCTGATAGGAACGCGAAGCCGACAGTGGCAGCACCTGGCCGCCGTAGCCGGAGATGTCGCCCGACTGGTAGGCGGCCGATGGGTTCAGGTCCAGTTTTTCGTTGGTGGCCGATGCACCCAGTGCGAACTTGGCCATGCCGGCTGGCAGTTGGTACAGGTCGCCCGAGATGCGCGCGGTCAGCGAGTCATTGGTCAGGGTCGAATGGATCATCTGGCCCACGTAGTTGGTCGCGTAGATCTGCTTGGCCAGCTCAGGCGACTGGAACTGGGTCCATGGGTTGAAGGCTGGGTTGTTGCTCAGCAGCTTGACCAGCGCCACCTGATTCGAGTAACCCTGCTGGGTGCTCTCGCTCACGTCGCTCGAGTTGTGGGTGTAGGCCACGTCGTAGTCGAAGCCCTTGACCACGCCGCGCATGCCGATAACCAGGTGCGACAGTTTGGCCATGTCTTCGGTCGAGCGGTTGCCGGCATCAAATGCGCGATAGCTGACGCTGATCGGCTTGCCCACCTGGGCAGGCGCGTTGGCTGCCAGCCAGGCGGATGGGTAGTACGGACTGCTTGGCGATACGATGATCGACGGATACACATTGGCGGCAGCGAAGGCGCTATCGGTCGACAGGAAGGAATTGCTGTAGGGCGAAGGCTGCGAGTTGTTGTCGGTCTTCTGCTGCGAGTGGAAGCCTTCCACGAACAGTTCATTGTTCTCGTTGAGCTTGAAGCGGAACGAGGCCGACAGGTTGGCGCGTTCGGTTTGCGGTACCAGGCCCACGTAAGGTGCCGAGTTGAAGCGGCAGGTGCCCAGGTTGGCGTCGTATTCGCTGCCGTTGGCGGCGCAGTTATTCGGTGCCAGCGGATTGCCCAGGCCTTTGCCCAGCGCGGCCAGCGTGTTCGGGATCACGCCGAACTGGTTCGGTGTGGTGTTCGGGATGAAGCTGGTGATGGCACCGCTCGGGGTCGCGCTCTGCTCGCGCAGGCCGTTGTTGTTCCAGCTGTTTTTGGCGTAGCTGCGCTGCGAACCGTAGATGGTGGTGTCTTTCGAGACATCGGCCGCCACGGTGATGTTGTAGCGGTCTTCGTCGAAATCACCCCAGCCGGCGATCACGGAAGCCTTCTTGGTCAGGCCGCCGCCATCCTTGGTGCCCGAAGCGTAGGCGGTGGCTTCAACGCCGTTGAAGTTGTTGCGCAGGATGAAGTTGATCACGCCGCCGATCGCGTCGGAACCGTACACGCCCGAAGCGCCATCTTTCAGCACTTCCACGTGGTCCACGGCTGCCAGCGGGATCGCGTTGATATCGACTGCGGTGCCGTCGGTAGCGTAGTTGGCCAGACGGCGGCCGTTCACCAGAATCAGGGTCTTGCTGCTGCCGATGCCGCGCAGCGACACGGTGGCTTCGCCATAGGTCGAGGAGCCCACGCCAGCGGCGCTAGGCACGCCGCCCACTGCCGAGATGGCGGTCACTTGCTGCAGCAGCGCTTCGGTGTTGGTCACGCCCATCTTGGCGATATCGTCGCGGGTTACGGTCTGCACTGGCAGTGCGCCTTCGGCTTGCGCACGTTTGATCGAGGAGCCAGTGATTTCCACGCGCTGCATAGGAGCATCGCTGGTTTGCGCCTGAGCGGCGATAGAGCCGAGCGCGACGGCGCCGGAGAACGCCAGGCGCAGCGAGCGCGAGATTACGGTTTCTTTGGTCATGAAATTTCCGTTTGAACAATGGATGGGTGACGGCCACGCCGAGTAACTCGGCGCGCCACTAAACGTTGGCTACCCTGGATTTGCTACGTGTTAATTCAGAAAGGGCACAGCGTCTTGCGGACAACCACCACTTCAAACTGAACCAGTACTTCGCTCTCTTTTTTAAGGCCAATCTATTTCTTGAGTCCCACAGCTTGTGGAGCATACGCCACACAAGCTGATGTCATATGACAACATATGACAAATTCGAGCGTCAATGGACGTTCTGACATCATGATAGAAAACAACAAATTGGCGCTCTATATGTAAAAAGCGGGCAACTTTAAGGGTGATTTAAGAAAAAGGGATGGCGAGCCCCTTTCCGTGAATATGACGGAATTTTATTCACAAATAAAAGGTTCTCTTATGAATAAATTTAGCAGCGAGGGGTGTGATAAGCGGAAATAAGCGATGGAAACTTGGCAAGATAACTATTTCTGTCACAATTCTTTACAAATTGACGACCGTGCGGCGCTCGCACTTTCATGTAAATTTTGCATTCAAAAATAAGGTAGCATTATTTAACATCGCCGGTCAATATTCTGCATCGTGCTATCGCAACAGGCTTCTTCGCACTTCCCCACCACATCTTCCGGCGTCGCTGTACAGTATGACTGCGTCGCCGGACGGCTGGCGTAGCTCGGCACAAACCGGTAAATGCGCAATTCTGCGCAAGCTCGACTGCGCACAACAATAAGGAAACGGCATGGCGTGGCTCATTTTGAAGTATCTGGCGACGTCCGCCGTCGTGGTACTGGTTTCGGAGATTGCCAAACGCAGCGATAAGCTGGGCGGACTCATTGCCGCACTGCCGCTCGTCTCCATACTGGCGCTGGTCTGGCTCCATCTCGAGAACCAGAGCCAGCAGAAGATTGCCAATCATGCGTGGTACACCTTCTGGTATGTGCTGCCTACTCTGCCGATGTTTCTGGCCTTTCCCGCGCTACTCTCCCGTGTGGGCTTCTGGTGCGCGCTGGCCTGCGGCGTTCTGCTCACACTGGTGTCGTTCGGACTGTTTGCCTTAGTGATGAAACGATGGGGCATCGAACTTCTATAAAGCCGTGCCGCTGTGCGTCCTCGGCCTTACCCGAGACTGATGGTGGGAGCACCACACAGCCGATCAGCCTGCTGCGTCCGCTAATCGGACCGGAACACTCCTTTGCCCTTGCAATCCGCGAAACTACAGGCATGGCATACGACCTCCCGCAAAGGTTTCAAGTAGTGAGACAGCCTACTCCCGCTCAGTATCAACCACATGAGTCCGCGCCCCTCATATTGCCCCTCAAAACGCATAAGCAAACCGAATATGCACGCCTGCATCGTTGCACTTCCCCCACTGGTCCAGCACGCGCCACGATAGTCTAGAGGCGATAGGCTGCGTCCGCTAACGGCGGGGGAATATTACTCGAGCACTTCAACAAATTCTGGCAAGTCGGTATCGTATGTTTAAAACTGGTAGAGATACCCCAGTCGTAACGCTGACGTCGTAGCTCTGTCAACGAGCGGACTATCACTAATACCGGCGCCACGATGCTTGGCCCCGATATCTACCATCACGAGCTGATTTCTAGTCACGCCGTAGTTTATTCTGAGACCGCCACTAATCTCCGTCGTGGCAGCGCCGACATACAGCGAGCGCCCGGCCATTGCCTCCTCAGGTTTCACACCAAAATTGTAATCAACATATTTTTCATCCAACCACTCAACACCCAAGTATGGGATTAGCTGGAAATGCCCAGAACGGAAAGTATGCTCGCCACGGAGTTGTAATTGCTGACCTTTGCTTGCGGCAGCGGCTTTCATCCATTGGGCTGAAATCCTGATGAGACTGGTCTCCCATGTGGCGGCCGCGCCTAGCCACAATCTACCTTTGCGCTCTGCCATCCCGGTAAGAAATGGCGAGTCACTCGCCTTGTAGCCGCCGCCGAGTTCATACTTAGTGCGCCAGACCACTTGAACGGTCTCGGCGGAAAGTAGTTTGACGTCAAGCACATTGCCGAACATATGGATGTACTGGTTATCGTACATCAACAGTGGAATAGCGGTGGTGCGACTATCGATACCTTTGTACAGGCCACGATCCAGTCCTAGCCCCAAGCCTACGCCCCACTTCGAGCCTGGCTGTTGTGCAGTGGTCGCCACTGCTACGCCATCTTCTGCGTGGCCAGAACTGAGTCACATCGTGGTCAGTACAGTCAGCAGTAGGCCCTGAAATATTTTTTGCTTCAACATTGATACTCCCTAGATGAACTCAAAAACTATAATCAGTAGACGTGCGACACTCGCTCTTATGAGAAATGCCCAAGATGTGCCAGATTACTTCTGGCAACGGATCTGGTGAATTAGGCTAAATGAAGTGTCTGCTTCCGCCCCGAAGCGGAAGTTCAAGATTTCACAAAACGGATATGCAAAGTGAGCAATAAATGATGCAACCTGCCTCGTTTCAGTTGATTGATGGGTTAGACTAGATTTAATTCAAGCTATTCCGGCTCACACTATTTCGTATTATCAGGATCCATTTTGTGATCATAACTAATGATGCGTGCTATTTTCCAAACGCCATTCTTGAGCAGCATGATGTGAGTAAAAGAAGCCCTCAATGTTCTCTTGACGATTTTTCCCGAATCGGTGCTATAGAAGTCATGCTCACCCATTACGAGTGCACCATAAATTTCCTTGTCTTTGCGCATAGGATAGATGCGCAGAGAGCCTGCCACAAGTACGCGCCGCCCTCGATTTTTACCCTTATCCATTCCCGCATTGACATTAGCTAACGCTTCCAGCCCCATAATTGTGCCACCAAGATCGTGATAAAACTCCACATCACCCGTGTAGTAGGAGTTGAGAGTTGCGGATGGCGAGAAATTAAAATCGTTCCAGAATGCCTCGTCGGTTTTTCTGACTTGGGCTTCCCAGTCAAGATTCTTGTCCGCTGCCATGACGGGAGCCATGGCGTCGAACATGATAATGAAAATAAATGTGGCAAATGTCTTTATAATTTTTTCCATAGCAAGTTCGTTTTAGTTTTGATGGGGGGATTGTTTTCTTGACAATGATCTGTGCTATATGAGATCGCAAGACTACGATAAAACACAGGCGTCAGCGATATAACCTGCCGTGTTCCTTTGCTTAGGATGCCTTATTAACAAAGTCTTGGTGCATTCTGCTGTATTCAAATAAAGGTTTAAGAGACGCGACAAACCGCGCAGCACATTGAATGTCTGCAATTGGCCGTCATCGGCGAAACCATAATTTCCAATTACCAGATAACGACGTAAGTATGAAGTGGCTCGCCAATACGGTGATGAGATAATCGCACAAGGTAAGACCTGTCCAAAGCTGCGGATAATACTTCAATGCCATCATGCGATTAAAGAAGTAGCCAAATGCTATCCAAAACAACGCCGCTACCCCGACGACGCCAAGCATCCAGCGGTGAAAATTTCTCAGCTTCATTTCCGATATATCTCTTTCAAGTAGGCGGCCGCTTCTGGCCGAAAACAGCTACCAATGTGGCTCAAGCTCAGGATATTGTCGCAGGATTGGTCTGAAGAGATGTTCATCACTGGCAGCCATAACTTGGGCAATATGTCGGCGCATTTCTCGACGCTCGGGTTCCGATGAAATCTGTTCAGATTTATGGATGATGACATTGATTTGAGCGCTCAAGACTAAGACCTCTTTCATCAATTCCTCGGCTATTTTCTTATCCATCTCGCCTTTCTAGCAATGTTGAATTGAAACCTGTTCTGATGCTCTCTGCTCAGAAAAATTGAACGGCAGCTTGTGGCCGAACTCGGCCGTCAAAGCGACTGTAAGCATAACAACTAATACACAAGTATCACTCACGGAATGTCACAAGTCCAAAGAATGCAACACACAGTTTAGTGAGCAAGGATTTAGTACAGTTCAAGTTGTTTATCCCAAGACGGAAAGACAGCGCGCAAGGGCATTGCTCCTTTGAGACCACAACTGCCCCATCCAAGAGTAACGAGGCCCCACCCAGCCTACCAGTTAGCGATCAATGTGGCGCGCAGCGAGCGAGACTCGCTAGGGTGGAAATGTACGTCGTCGACCGGTGCCGCTTCGCCACGCAGTTGCGAACTGTAGAAATAGTCGATCGCTGAGACCTTGCGATTGGCAATATTGAACGCTTCCAGTGACAGCCGTAGCTTCGGTGTGAGCTGATACGCCACATGGCCATTCAAGGTGAACGACGATCGCGAACGCACGCGATTATCCGCCGTCAGCGGACGCGGACCAAAATAGCGCAGACGCAGTGCGCCGGACCACGGCCCGTATTTATCCACCGTCAATGCCAGCTGCCCCACACCTTCCACCGCATCTTCAATATAGTCGCCTGCCAGCGCATCATGATCGCGCGAACGTGCATGAGCATAAGCCGCATCCACATCGAACGATAGCCATGGCAGCACCTTGTAATAGTTGGAGATCTCCACCCCATAGCGCCGGCTCGGCCGCCCCGCTTCAGTGGTGCCGGAGTCCCCGATATAGGTCAGCTCCGAATCGAAGTCCAGCCGGTAAAGCGACAGCGACGTCTGCATGCGCGGAATCAGTTCGGTACGAAGCCCCGCTTCCTGCCCTCGCGATTGCACCAGTCCCGGCACCGGTGTCACTGCCTCCCCCGTCTTCGCATCGACTTTGGCGACCGTGCCGCGCCCATCATTGCTGTGGAATCCCTTGCCCAGATTCAGATACAGTTCGGTCTGCGCAAACGGGCTCAGAATCAGGCTAAGCGAGGGACTGACTAATTGCGCACTTGCGGTACCGCTGTTATCCGCCAGATTGCTCTTCACATCGAAGCGATAGTGGTCAGTGCGCACCCCGGCGACAGAACGCAGCTTGTCACTCCACCGAGTAGCATTTTCCAGGTACAGTGCGGCGCTACTCTCCACAATATGATCTTGGCGAATCGTCGACAGCACCTGCTGGGCGCGCGTGTGATTGAGTCCATTAAACACGTTATCGTTCTGTCCCATCAGGCCTAGCGTCCAGTCGCCCGCCAGTCCCAATAAAGGAACGTCACGCCACGTGTGGCTGGCACCGAAGCCACTCGTCACGCGGCGGTCCGGCTGACCAAACTGATCGCCGTTAACGGGATCATCCATGTAGTAGGTAAAGTCGGAAAACAGGTCAAGCCGGTTACGGATCACATAGGCATTCAGCTTGGCCGCCGCTTCGGCCGTGGTGCTGCGCCATGTGGCCGACAGGCTGCTACGCGCCGACCGGCCGCCATCAGTGTTATCGATGGCATCAAACCGCCCTATGCTGCCATCCTGTACGGCACGTAGCGGTATCTGGTCGGTCGAGTTCCACTGCCCGCGATAGGCCATCGCCGTTACGCTCCAGCCATTGCTGGCCGGCCCCACCGAATAGCGCAGCACGCCGTTCGCCTTGCGGTAGTTATCGCCACGCGTATAGGGACCGTTGTTGTGCACACGTTCCAGCGCGTACAGCAGGCTGCCGCCGCCTACCTCGCTCGAAGCTGCAAGCGCTGCACGACCATAGGCGTTCTGCCCACCACTGATGGTGAACACATTGTCGCTAAGCCGGTTGGCGTAATTGACTGACACACTGCCGGCCGAAGCAAAATCACCCAGACGCGCCGAATACGGACCTTTGCTGTAGTCCATCCGCCCGACCACTTCCGGAATCAGAAAATTCAGATCGGTCCAGCCCTGCCCATGCGCATGGCTGCGCTGATTGACCGGCATATCGTCAACATAGGTCGCCAGATCGGTGCCGTGATCGAGATTAAAGCCACGCAGGTAGTACTGGCTGGCCTTACCTTCACCACTATGCTGGCCCACGATCAGACCCGGCGTAGCCTCCAGAATCTCGGCTGGCCGGTACACCGTGCGCAGCTCCAGTTCACGGCCAGTAATGCTGCCCTGATTTGCGGAATCGGCCAGCCCTAGCTGGCTGGTGCGGGAGGCCTCGACGGTGACCGTCAGCAGACCTGTCGGTTCTGCTTGTGCAGCAACGAATGGAACAAGCAGCGCTGGCGCGGCCAGCAATGAAGCGTAATGAGAACGAACAGAAGACATGCGTAGCCTAGTCAGAGAGTGAATGCGAACATTGCGGCAGATTCTATGTGCGCCTTCTTAGATTCGATAAATACTTCATTCGCATTCCTATATACGCCTTATGGAATAAGGGCGCGTTCAAAATCAACAGTTCTGCTGCCTACTCAACAGTACTGCTGATTTTTCAGCAGATGCGACTGCGCGCCTTCTTGCGCCGGGCGCAAAACTCTCTAAAGAAAACAATCACTTGAGTTCATTTTCCCGCGACCGCTCTACGCTGGCACAGGGCTTGCGAATCATAGTGGCATGCAAGCCCCATTTATCCTTCAGGAGAACAAAAATGAAAATGAATCTATCGCGCTGGCTCATCGCACTAGCGGCCGGCAGTGCAGCGTTGATCAGCGTGCCGCAGGCGCAGGCGCACCACGCCTTCGCCGCCGAGTTCGACGCCAAGCAGCCGCTCGACCTGAGTGGCACCATCACTAAAGCCAAGTGGGTCAACCCCCATAGCTGGCTGTATTTCGATGTCACCGGACCGGATGGCAAGGTCACTAACTGGGGCGTGGAATTCGGTGCGCCGAATTCGCTGGCCAATGCAGGTCTGGCCAAGAGCGATCTGAAAATCGGCCAGCCAGTACGTATCCGCGGCTTCCGCTCCAAGAACGGCGAAGCCTTCGGCTATAGCGTGTTCGTCACGCTGGCCGATGGCCGCACCATCCAGACCGGTGGCGCGCAGGACGCCCCGACTACCGAGGCGCCGCGTCCATGATCCGATCCCTGACACTATTTACCTTGCTGGCGGCGCTCACCGGCTGCGTCTTCGCCGCCGATAAGATTCCCCGTCTGGCCAATGGCCGGCCGGACTTTTCAGGCATCTGGCAGACCACTAGCGCCGCCGAATTCGATCTGGAACCGCATGCGGCCCGCATTGATGCGCCACCGAGTGCTGGCGTGGTGGTCGGCAATGTGCTGCCCTATCTGCCGGCAGCACTGGAGCAGAAAAAGAAGAACTTCGCCAATCGCGACAAGGATGATCCGCGCCTGAAGGGCTGGACGCTGGGCGTACCGCGCGGGATCTACTACCCCGAGCCATTCCAGATCTTTCAGCGCCAGCGCGACCTGACGCTGGTACACCAGTTTGGCCATTCGGTACGCACCATTCACACCAATGGCACTGATCACCCCGGCGGCGACCGCAACCAGTTCTGGCTTGGTGATTCGCGCGGCCGCTGGGATGGCGACACGCTGGTGGTCGATGTATCCGGCTTCAACGACGAGACCTGGCTGGACCGCGCCGGCAACTACCACAGCGAAGCGCTGCATGTGGTGGAACGCTGGAAGTACCTCGATGCCAACACCATCGAATACAGCGCCCGCGTAGAAGATCCGGAAGTGTTTGCCCGCCCATGGGATCTGAGCGTGATTCTGCATCGTCATCGCGAGAAGAACTTCCAGCTGATCGAAGACTATCGCTACACGCTGGAATACGAACAATACTACCCGCCCAAACCGCCAGCTTCCGCTGCACAAGCGACGCACAAGCAACCATAGGGAACGCCATGAAAACACTCGCAACTGCGCTCACTCTGCTGCTGGCCGTCGCTCCTCATGCGCAAGCCCAGCAGAACAAGGCCAAGCCGCTGGCCGGTACTGACCGGATCCGCTTCGAGCCTAGCTACACCGCTGTCGAATCCGGAAAATGGACCGGCAAACGGCTGGCCGATGGACAGCCCGACGTGGAAGGCCACTGGTCCAACACCGTCGCAAACCATAACAACTGGACCGATCCGCAAGGTGGCATACCGGGCGATCCGGCGCCGCCGCGCAAACCGCTAGGGCCACGCGCGGAGCGCGCGCCTAGCCGCGTAACCGATCCTGCCGACGGGCAGGTACCGTTCCAGCCGTGGGCCAAGGCGGCACAGGAAGACTTCCTGAAGAACTTCCACAATCCTACCGAGCCACAGTACATCGAGCCGCTGGCACGCTGTGCACCGGCTGGTGTGCCCAAGTCCTTCATCTGGCATGGCTACGAAATCCGCCAGTTCCCCGGCTATGTGGTGTTCCTGTTCAATTCGGGGACGCGCATCATCCATCTCGATGGCAAGCCGCACCTGCCGGAAAATATCAAGCTATGGAACGCCGACTCACGCGGCCACTGGGAAGGCAATACGCTGGTGGTCGATGTCACCAACAATAACAGCAAGGCGCTGTTTGGTCGCACCGGTGAATTCGCCAGCGAAAACGTCCACATCACCGAACGCTACATCTTCTCAAACGATGGCCAGCGCTACAACTATGTCGCCACTTTCGACGATCCATCCGTCTACACGCGTAAATGGACGGCCACCATTCCGGCCAAACGCCGCACCGAAAAAGATGCAGTGGACGGCTGGCACTATGAAGTCGCCAGCAATGTGGCCGGCAAACAGCAGGTGATCGAGCGCGACGAGCGTATCTGCACTGAAAACAATATCGGCTTCGGCCACGTGGCTGTCACTCCGCCGCCACGCTAACTCTCGCCCGCAAAAAACCTAGAAATGGAATACCCGATGAATAAAGCACTTCCCCGTCGTACTCTGATCGCCACGCTGGTAACGCTGGCGTTCAGCAGCACTGTTCCCCTGCATGCCACTGCCGCCGAAAACGCTGCTCCGGCAGATAGCGGTGACCAGAACACAGCCCTCACCGCCGGCGCCGATGGCGTTTCTGCCATCGTCGACAGCGTGGTAGTGCTCGGCTCGATCCGTCACGATGCCACCGTCCTCACCAGCTCCTCGCCGATCGATGTGATCACGCCGCAGCAGATCAAGGAAACCGGCGCCGTCTCGCTGAATCAGGCGCTCTCCAAGCTGCACCCTTCGTTCAATTTCCCGCAAGGGCAGAACGCCGTCAAAGGCCAGGGTGTGCGTTCCGCTTCGCTACGCGGTGTTAGCCCCGCCTATACGCTGGTACTGGTGAACGGCAAGCGCCGCAATGCTTCGGCCCAGTTGTCCGGTACCGATCCATGGCCAGCGGCTACCGTGGTCGACCTCAACACCATCCCGCTCAGTGCCGTATTGCGGGTCGAAGTACTGCGTGACGGCGCTGCCGCACAATACGGCTCCGACGCCATCGCCGGTGTGATCAACATCGTGCTGCGCGAGAATGGCAGCGGCGGCGAACTGTCCGCCCATGGCGGCGGCTATTCCGATGGCGGCGGCCACACCACGGCCGTCAACGGCTGGACCGGCATCAAACTGGGGCAGGATGGTTTCGCCAACTTCAGCATCGACCGCCTGAAAAATACCAATGTCGATCGCAGCGCAGCCGACTGGCGCCAGCTGTTCCCTAACGGCGATCCGCGCAATGACAGCTTCAACAAGAAATACGGCCAGTGGGGCCAGGCATCGCGCAATAACTGGAGCGCGCTCGCCAACGCCGAACTGCCACTGAGCGCCAAAGCCGTCGCTTATGGCTGGGTCAATTATTCAGACAAGGATTCGCACAACTGGGTCAATCCCGAGCGCGTGGTGAAAGCCATCACCAGCAACACCACGGTGACCGATGGCACCAAACTGGGCGAGAACGATGTACTGGGCCTGTATCCGAATGGCTACCAGCCGTGGATGAGCTACCACGCCAAAGATGCGGCCGTGGTGGGCGGCGTGCGCTTCGATGCCGAACGTGCCGGCCAGTTCGATCTGGCGGTGAGTTACGGCGCCAACGAAACCGCGCGCGACACCTACAATACGGCCAATCCGTCGTATGGCGCCAGCAGCCCGACCCACTTCTATCTGGGCTCATGGAAAAGCGATACCACCAGCCTCACCGCCGACTATAGCAATGTGCTCGGCGTCGACGGTCTGCAGGATGGTCTGAATATCTCGGCTGGCCTGCTGGCACGTCACGAACGCTGGCGCACCGGCGATCTGGGCGATGCCGCCGGCTACACGGGTGGCCCACTCGCAGGCAAAACCGTCGGTTCGCTGTATCCCGGCACGGCCTATGCCAGCGATACCACCCGCATTCCGATCAGCGGTTCCTCCACTTCCGGCATCAAGCCGCAAGATGCCAATGAAGTAAGCCGCAATGTCGCAGGTGGTTATGCCGGTCTGGATGCACGCCTGAACCGCCAGTGGCTGGTCGGCGCCACCGGCCGTTACGAGCACTACTCGGACTTTGGCGGCACCAGCAATTTCAAGCTGAATAGCCGCTACGACTTCACGCCGGCCATCGCGCTGCGTGGCACGGTCAGCTCGGGCTTCCATGCACCGAGCCTGGCTGCACTGGGCTTCCAGAGCACCGGCACTACCAGCAACTGGTCTAACTCCGGCAGCGGCACACTGACGCCGGGCCAGACGCGCCAGTTCCGTCCCGACGATCCGGCTGCGCGGGCCTTCGGTGCGCGCGCACTGGATCCGGAAAAGTCGCGTACCTATTCGCTCGGTGCCGTCTGGCGTCCGGCCGATACCAGCTCGCTGACGCTGGATGCCTACCGCCTCAAAGTGCGTGACGTGATCATCCAGACTGAAACCCTGCAGGGCGCTACCGTCACCAGCGCCTTCAATGCCGCCGGCCTGCCCGGCTTCACGCAGGCGTCCTACTACACCAACGGCTGGGATAGCCGTACTGATGGTCTGGATATCATCGGCAAGCATCACCTGAGCGCCGGCAGCGGCCAGCTGGAGCTGAGTGCGGCACTAAGCCTGCTCAACACCAGTGTTTCGAACGTACACCGCTACGTCAGCATCGGCGGTAGCCAGATCCTCGCGGTCAGCAACGCCAAAGTGCGCGACGCCGAAACAGGTACGCCGAAGAACAAGCTGGTACTGGGTGCGCGCTACGCCAGCGGTGCATGGACCACCGACAGTACGGTGACGCGCTACGGCCGCTACCGCTACAACGTGGGTGACGTGGCCGGTGTGGCTTCGCCCAATGGCAATATCGATCAGGAATTCTCCTCCGAAACCTATGTCGATTTCAGCGTGGCTTATGCGCTCAGTAAAAACTGGAAGCTGGATCTGAATGTACAGAATGCCTTCAACCGCTATCCGGACAAATACCTGACAAATAACCGCGCCAGCGGTATCAACCCATACTCCTTCATCGCACCGAACGGCGCTTCCGGCCGCTTCGTGTATGCAGGTCTGAGCTATAAACTGTAAAGGAGTTTTGATGACGGATCGCCGCACTTTTCTGCGCGGCGCCGGTGCATTAGCCTTGATGGCCAGTGCACCGGCAGCAGTCCGTGCCAGCAGCGCAAGTCCGCGCGTGCTGGTGGACTGGCACGCGCATTTTGTTACCCATGCCGAGATCAGCTTCCTACGCCAACGCTCTAGCACACCCCGTGTGTTTGACGGCGCCGATGGCGTGAGCCTGATGGAAAATCTCGATACCGCCTCGTTCGCAGGCGGCAAACCCTCCCCTTTCAGCGCCTCGAGTATCGAAGCACGCTTGCGTCACATGGATCAATTGGGCATCGGCCGCCAGTTGCTTAGCCATACCGTGGCACTAGGCTTCGACGCCACCCTGCCGCTGGAGCAGCTACGTCCCCTGTTCCGTGCCGTGAATGACGAACTGGCCAGCGTGGTCAAACGCTATCCGGATCGATTCTTTGCCGTGGCGGCGCTACCGGCCGCCGATCCGCAATGGGCTGCACAGGAACTGCGCCGCGCCCACACGGAGCTGGGGCTGATCGGTGGCTCATTGCCGCTGAATGCCTTTGCTACGCTGGAGAGTGCCCGTACACTGGCGCCGCTGTTTGCCACAGCGCAGAAGCTGGGCAGCCATTTCTTCGTGCACCGCGCTCCGGCCAGCGCCCGGCCAGCGCCCTGCTACCGGGCCAGCCGCCGGTACTGATCCCGCGCGATACCGAGTATGCACGCTGGAGCATTATCAGCAACAGCCATCTGGCGAATGGCGCGATTACGCTGGGTCTGACGGATTTTCTCGATACTTATCCCGATGTCTCGGTCGAAGTGATCATGCTGGGTGGCTTCCTGCCGTATCTGATCGATACGCTGGTGCCGGCTGCACACAAGGCGGGGGTAACCGATCCGCTGGCACGCTTGCGCCGCCTATACCTCGATCCCGGCCCGTATTCGCGCAATGGCGAGTGGGTCAAGCTGGCGATCGATAAGCTGGGCGCCGACCGTATCCTGTTCGGTACCGACTATGGGGTGGGAGGGGGAGATCGTGGCGATTCCTCGGCAGGACTCGCCACACTGGATCAGGTGCTGACGCCTGCGCAGCGCCAGCAGATGTACATCGACAACAGCCGCCAGTTGCTGGCGCGCAAAGGCATCACGGTTTAGCCGCAGTCTTGATCGGGGCAGGCCATTTCGGCTGCTCCGTATTTGGATACCAGTAAGTCCGGTGGCAATGCTCGCAAGCGGCATCGATCTTTTCGCCAGCGGCCATCAGGCGTGGCCCCGCCTTGGCATCGATAGCGGCCGTGGCTTCCTGCGTTGCCAGCTGCAACTGGCGCGCCGCCGCAGCAAACTTGGCCGGGTCTTCCGCAATCTTGCTCTTCACCTGCTCGGCCGTCAGTATGCCCGGCACATGGGCATCCTCCAGCTGATTGGTATGACTGATAGGCCGTCCTTCCACCAGCAGCAGATTGGCCGCCTCCGCCAGTGCAACCGCATGGTGGCGCACTTCCAGCCACTCCGCCTCCGAATTAGGCTGATATTCCTTCAGCCCCTGTGCGGTGGTCTCACTTCTGACGGCGCCCCAGATCGCATCGGCAGCCGGATCGACGATATGTGCCATCACTTCCTGTATCGATGCATCAGGATGAAATGCCGTGGGCGCCGGTTTGCTGCAGGCGCCCAGCAGTGCCGGAATCACCAGTGCTGCCCCTATGCTCACTACTAACTTCAACTTCATAGTCTTCCCTTAAACATAACCGATAGCGCGACCAAACAGGCCCACGCCCAACCACAGCGACAGCGACAGCACGGCACTCCCCTGCGCCAACCATGGCGCCACCTGCTCTGCCCGCGTCACCTTGCGATACAGCGTCAGTTGCACCACCAGTGCCAGTGCCAGCAAAAGCATCTTGGGGACGAAGGCGCTGTTGCAGAAGTAACGTACGGGGCCTGACAGGAACAGCGTAGTTCCCGTCAGCACCGTGAGTGTCAGCCCGCCCCACAGCAGCGGAGCGACGGCTGCAGCGATTTGCGGATGCGGCACTGCGCGCAGGCCAAAGCCCAGCAGTCGCAGGTTCACCAGCACCAGCGCAGCCAGGAAACTCACCAGCCCCATTACATGCAGCACCTCGGTAATTTCGATCACCAGATGGTTAGCACCACGCAGTTGCGTGATCAGATAGCTGTCCTGAACCCAGCCAAGGATTTGTACAAACGTCATAGTCGAGATATAAAGCTGAAAATTAAAGGTAGTAAGGAATCGAACGGCCAAACACCGTGGCCAGCGTCCAGAAGCTCAGCGAAATCCAGCCGGCACGGGTCGCTGCGCGTGGCAGCACGGCTTCATTGGCCCACTGGGTGGCGCGATGCCCCCACTTCAGTTCGAAGTACAGCGCATTCAGGCAGGCCAGCACCATGCAGCCCACTTTGAGCCAGAATGGCAGATTGGTGTAGAGCGTCTCGGCCTCGGCCCAGAACAGCAGACCGCCCGTAATGAAGGTCAGTGCAAAGCCGCCGAAAATATAATGGCGCAGCTGGTTTAGTAATTCGGCCAGCGGAATACGTTTGAGCAGCAGGCCAGTCAGGCGCAAATCAGTCAGCAGAATCAGGCCAAACGAGACGGCCAGTCCCAGCAAATGGAAGGCCTCCAGCAGTGGAAACGCATATTGCGATTCGCGCAGCGCCGTACTACTCTCGGATTCTTGAATCAAGTGGACAATATCGAATAACGTCATCGTAACCTCGTCTCAGGGAAGGACTGCCAGCGCCGATAACGCCAGTGCGGTTGTCGCCGCATCAAGCACCGGCTCAGGCGACGAAGCTGAAACGGAAGGTGACGAAGCCGATACCGCAGCTGTCGGTGCAGCCGCCTTTGCTGGTGGCGGTGCAATCCGCTTGATCGTGCCGCCCTGTGCCTCGTAGTCTTCCGAGCCGGTGGCTCCGGCAACCTGATAGCCCTTGGCCAGCAGTAGATCACCCACCGCACCGGCACGGTGGGCGTGATTCGATACGGTGATGATCAACCGGTCTTTGGGAATGAACGATAGCTGCTGCTCGACATCCTTGGCCTGCACGCTCAGGTACACAGGGAAACTACCTTTGGCCGTCACCTCATCAGGGCGGCGCACATCGAGTACCAGCACTTTGTCCGGCTGCGCCAGCAGTGCATCGACTTCGCTGCGTTGCAGCTGTTTAGTGGTATGGTTCCAGGCTTGCTGGGCAAACGCGGGGACACTGGTCGCCAGCGCCAGTATGAGCGGAATGTATTTCATGATTGCGGACTTTCGCAGAGTTGTACTTGCCTACTTCATCGCAAGTAGCGTGCCCGAATTCTGCCGACAGGCTGGACGCCTGTACTGGCGGGCGAAACGCCCTGTCAGCCTTGAAGATCAGGCAAACCAGATGTTGAATTTCCAGCAGATCGCAGCCGCAACTGCTGGGAAATCAACAGCCTCGTATCCATCAGTGTCGGATTCCGCTCACTTGGCTGCGCGGCTGCCAGTTCCGGAATATAAAAAAAAGACCCGCTACCATCAGCGGTAGCGGATCTTTACATGGCGCCGTTAAAGCGCTTCAGTGAGCGAGCTTGCGGATCACCGCCACCAGCCGGTCGACTTCCTCGTAGGTGTTGTAGAACGCGAGCGAAGGCCGCACCGTGGTTTCAACACCGAAGCGGCGCAGGATAGGCTGGGCGCAATGGTGACCAGTACGCACGGCTATCCCTTCCTCGTTGAGTGCTTTGCCCACCTGCTCGGTGGTATAGCCATCCAGCACGAACGACATCACGCTGGCCTTCTCGGCCGCCGTACCGATCAAGCGCAAGCCACGGATCTGCTCCAGCTGATAGGTGCCATACACCAGCAGTTCGTGCTCATAGCGAGCGATGGCATCGAGCCCGATGCGGTGCACATAATCGATGGCTGCGCCCAGCCCCACCGCGTCAGCAATATTGCCGGTGCCCGCTTCGAACTTGTTCGGTATCGGCTGATACACGGTATTCTCGAACGTCACATCGGCAATCATATTACCGCCGCCCTGCCATGGCGGCATGTCTTCCAGCACCTCGCGCTTGCCCCATAGTGCACCGATGCCGGTCGGACCGAACACCTTATGGCCGGAGAACACACAGAAGTCCGCGCCGATATCCTGCACATCGACCTTCATGTGCGACACCGACTGGGCGCCATCGACCAGTGCCCGCGCCCCCACGCTATGCGCCAGTGCGACGATTTCCTTCACTGGCGTCACGGTACCGAGCGCATTTGACACCTGCGTCACCGACACCAGCTTGGTGCGGCTATTGAGTAGCTTGCGGTATTCATCGAGCAGCACCTGCCCGCTGTCATCGACGGGTATCACGCGCAGCACTGCCCCCTTGGCCTTGGCTAGCTGCTGCCACGGCACGATGTTGGCGTGATGTTCGAGATGCGAGACAATGATTTCGTCGCCTTCGCCGATGTGCTGCGCACCCCAGCTCTTGGCCACCAGATTGATCGCCTCGGTGGTGCCCCGAACAAAAATCACCTCACGCACATCGGGCGCATTCAGAAAGCCTCGTACCCGTTCGCGCGCACCCTCGTAGGCATCGGTAGCGCGTGCTGCCAGTTCATGTGCAGCACGGTGAATATTCGAGTTCTCGTGCTCGTAGAAGTAGCTGATGCGGTCTATCACGGCACGCGGCTTATGGGTGGTTGCGGCATTATCGAACCACACCAGTTGACGCCCGTTGACACGCTCCTGCAGGATAGGAAAATCGCGTCGCACCGCATGCACATCGAATGGCGGCGCCGCCGTCCGCGCCTGTAACAGCGGCGAAGCGGTGGCAGGCCGCGCTGCACCGACGGCGGCGGGATCGGGACTATGCCAGTCGCTGAGGAAGTAGTACGACGGTGCATCGGGCTGACGCGGCCCGCCCAGATCCAGCGCAGGCACGCCCAGCACGGCGCTGCCGCTGCGCGGCTCGTAAGCCGGCAAAGTGCTGTACACCTTGTCCGGCACGCCATTGCCGGCCGGTGCCACCGGCGCTAGCGCCGGAATACGGTTGGCCAGCGAAGGAAGCTGGGTCGGCGAAGCCGGTAGCAGATTGGTGCCCGGTATCTGCCCCTGCGGAATCGGCGTACCCGGCACCGACGGGCCGAGGCCGGCCGGACTGGCCAGCGGCGATCCGGCCGGCGCCAGATTAGCGGGCGCCTGCACGCCCGGCACGCCCAGCGGCGTCTTGAACGGCGCCGAACTGAATAGCTCGTTGGCTAGCCGCGCTAGTACTGCCGTATCGAACGGCGCGCCGGGTGGTTCCGGCAAATTGGACGTTGGAGCGCTCATTTATAGGTATCAGGATAGTCGTGGTATTTGCCGATTTCGACATCGTCCAGCACAGCCAGCGCATCATTGGTCAGTACTGCCAGCGAGCAGTACAGCGAAATCAGATACGACGAAATCGCGTGATTATTGATGCCCATGAAGCGCACCGACAGCCCCGGACTCTGCTCACCCGGCAGCCCCGGCTGATACAGACCTACCACGCCCTGACGCTTGTCGCCCACGCGCAGCAGCAGAATCTTGGATTTACCATCGGCCACAGGTACCTTATCGGAAGGGATCAGCGGCACACCACGCCACGTGATGAACTGGGAACCGAACAGGCTGATGGTCGGCGGCGGCGTACCGCGTCGCGTCGCTTCGCGACCAAACGCGGCAATCGCCAGCGGATGAGCGAGGAAGAAGGCCGGTTCCTTCCACACCTTGGTCAGCAGCTCGTCAAGATCGTCAGGCGTCGGTGCGCCCGTCAGCGGAAAGATGCGCTGTTCGTCCGCCACTTGCGACAGCAGTCCGTAATCGGGATTGTTAATCAGTTCGGATTCCTGATTTTCCTTGATGGTCTCGATGGTCAGACGCAGCTGTTCCTTGATCTGGTCGTGCGGGCTGCTGTACAGATCGGACACGCGGGTATGCACATCGAGGATGGTGGAGACCGCATTCAGGAAGTATTCGCGCGGATGCTCTTCGTAATCGACATAGGTGCGCGGCAGCTGGTTCTCGGCCTGCCGTGCGGTGCAGGTGACCTTGATCGCTTCCGGATTCTTGACCTTGTTCAGGCGGTAGATGCCTGCTTCCACCGGCACCCATTGCAGCAGATGGGTAAGCCAGCGCGGGCTGATCGTTTCTAGCTGGGACGCCGTCTTGGTTGCATTGGCTAATTGCCTTGCTGCGTTATCGCCCAGCGCCGTGGTTCCGCCTACAGTTGCTGACATCTTTACTCCCATCAAATTGAGTTGAAAAACATAATTAGTGTGCGGCGCTGGCCTAGACGCCTCAACATGCTATAGCCATCAGGGCCTGCCTGCGCCCTGCTTACCACCCTGTTCCAGTAGCGCAGCGGGCGTCACCTTGAGCGCAGTGGCCAGCTTCTCCACCGTCAGCAGCGATGCCACCACTACGCCCCGTTCGATCTCGCCGATATACGAGCGATTCAGATTGGAATTCTCGGCCAGCCGCTCCTGCGACCAGCCCTGCGCCTCGCGCAGCTGGCGCACGGCGCGGCCAAAACTGCCGACCAGTGCGCAGGCTATGCCGTTCGAGGTACTCATGCGGAACCTATGCCATTCGCCAGCGCGCCTTCGCGCGACTCGGCCTGCGCCACTCGCCCACCGGCTGGCACGTCATGCGTCAGCCAGACATTCCCGCCGATTACGGCGCCCTTGCCGATGGTGATGCGGCCGAGAATGGTGGCGCCGGCATAGATCACCACGTCGTCTTCCACTACCGGATGGCGCGGCAGACCCTTCTGCAAAGTGCCGTCGCCTTCAGCCGGAAAGCGCTTGGCGCCCAGTGTCACGGCCTGATAGACACGCACACGCTCGCCGATGACGGCCGTCTCGCCGATCACCACGCCCGTGCCGTGATCAATGAAGAAGCCTGCACCGATGCGCGCACCGGGGTGGATATCGATGCCGGTAGCACTGTGTGCCAGCTCGGCCACGATGCGCGCCAGTAGCGGCAACCCTAATTGATACAACTTATTAGCAAGGCGGTAGTGGATCATGGCCAGCACGCCCGGATAGCACAGCAGCACTTCATCCACGCTGCGCGCGGCCGGATCGCCCTGATAGGCTGCCAGTACATCGCTATCGAGCAGAGTGCGGATGGCGGGCAAGGCGGCGGCGAAGCTGCGCACCGCCGTCAGCGCGTCGGTATCGATGTCGCTGCGCTCGCCCAACTGCAGACTGGCGTTGTAGGACAGTTCGCGCCGCACTTGCTTAAGTAAGGCATGCAGCGCCGCGTCTAGCGTATGCGCGACATGGAAGTTCTCGCTTTCCTGCCGCAGGTCCGGTGGCCCTAAGCGCATAGGGAACAGCACACCCTTGAGGTTCTCGATGATGGCCGCCAGCGCATTACGCGACGGGAATTCGCGGTTGCCTGCCTCGCTGCTGCGGCTCTGAATACGGCGCCAGCTATGGCGCGCATCGTGCAGCGATTGCACGATGCCGGTAATATCGAAGGTCGTCATGGTTTAATCCTGCACCCATGGCAGACCGTGGTAGCGCCAGCCATCCGATTTGCCGCGCTGCTGCAGCCCATTAATCTCGCCTTCGAAGCCTTCCAGCACATTGAAGACCGCCGTAAAGCCCGCCTTAGTTGCCGCTTCGGCCGCCAGCGCAGAGCGCTTGCCACTGCGGCACAGTAGCAGAACCACCGCGGCCTTGCCCCCCACCTTGGCTTCGAGCTCGCGCACAAAGCGAGGATTGCGCGTCAGTGCTGTGCCGGTGGCCCACGCCACATGCAGTGTATCGGGCACGTGGCCGACAAATTTGCGCTCTTCGGTAGTACGCACATCCACCAGCAATGCCCGCCCTTGCGAGAACAACTGCCAGGCGATGGCCGGTGGCACACCGGCACTGGCTTGCACTAACTCTTCAGGTATTTCAACAACGACTTCCGACATATTCAACCTTTGTCACATGATGGCGATAGACGTCAGCATACGATCGCAATGCGCGGGACAAAACGAATAAAATCGACTGCTCAAAGGTGAAAAACACATAAGGCGTATAGACAGGGTCCTTATACCAATTCCGGATAAGCATGCTTGGCATAATTCGTTCATGTAGGTAGGAACTGCCGATATAGTCCTTGCCATGGAACTACTTGCACACAATTTCCGGAGCGACTTTATCCGTGGCGCCAATCTGGCCAAAGGCGCAGACGCCGATGAACAGCCACTGATCGCCTTCCGAGACGCTACCCAGCTCAGCCTGATTATCCGCGCTACCGCGTTTGTGTTTGCCGATCCCCGTTCGCGTGCGCTACGCGACGTGATTGCACGTATCGCGCCCAGTGAGGCCACTGTCCTGATTACCGGCGAAACGGGTACAGGCAAGGAACTGGTGGCGCGCCACGTCCATGCGATGAGCAATCGCCGCAATGCGCAATTTGTCGCCATCAACTGCGGCGCCTTTTCGGAGACGCTGATAGAAAGCGAACTGTTCGGCTATGAACGGGGCGCCTTCACCGGCGCACTGCAAGGCAAAGCGGGCTGGTTTGAAACCGCCAACGGCGGCACCCTGTTCCTTGATGAAGTCGGCGACCTGCCGCTGGCCATGCAGGTCAAGCTGCTGCGTGTACTGCAGGAACGCGAGGTGGTGCGACTGGGCGCCCGCAAATCTATCCCGATCGATGTGCGCCTGATTGCCGCTACCAATATCGACTTATCGGAAGCAGTGCGCGCCGGCCGCTTCCGCGAAGATCTGTATTACCGGCTTCAAGTAATCTCGCTGCCCGTACTGCCCTTGCGCGAACGTACTGGCGATGTATTGCCGCTGGCGCAGCACTTCCTGACTACCTACGCACGCCGCCTGCAAGTGGAGGAAGTACGCCTGACGGCCGATGCCGAGCGGGCTTTGCTGGCGTACCCTTGGCCGGGCAACATCCGCGAACTGGAAAACATTATCCACCGCGCTGTGCTGCTCAGCCGAGCCGGTTTCATCACGCCCACCGAACTGAATCTGCCGGGCTGGCACAATGCTGCACCGAGTCAGCCCAGCCCACCGAGCCAGCCGGCGATTACGCTTGCGGCGGAAACGGCAGCAGATACGCTACTCGACGCGCACGACGACGCGGCCATGCTGCAAAAAGTATGGAATCATTTGCTGCAGTCTGATCAGTCCATCCATTTTGAGGAACTGCAGCAGCAGTTAATCGTGGCAGCGTGGGAACACTGCCAGCGCAATCAGGTACGCACGGCCAAGCGCCTGAGCCTTAGCCGTAACGTGTTGCGTACTTACCTCAAGCGCGCACAGGTCATCGACTAAGCCCCTCCTCGCCAGTCCATCCGGACGTCATCATCTAGCCTAGCTAAGAGAGCGGGGAATCAGCCTGGCTGATCCCCCGCATTGATGCATCAGAAGCCGTAGGCAGCGGGACTTGGCGGTGTCTTCGGTAACGGCGCGTCATAGCCGAAGCCACGGTTGCCATTTGGCCCGATCACGCCAGCACCGGGGCCAATGTGCTCGCGCTCGACATTATTTTCGTTGCACGAATATTCGCCCACACCGCGACCATCGCCACCATAATTCCACTTGCGGGTAAATTTGAACGGTTCCCGATAATACTTCGGATCGATCACCGTTTCTTCCAGCTGCAGATGGTGATAGTCAGGACGCGACCAGCGTTCGATCACTTGGGTCTGGTCACTGGTCGGGTTACCGTTTTCATCGAGCCAGATCTTCTCGAAAGAAGAATCACGCAAGCCGGTGGTTTCCACCACCAGCGTATCGCCGTCCCAGTAGGCCACATTGGTGCCGAAATAGGTCTTGCTGGTCTGTTCCTTAGGCGGCAGCGCGCGCCGCTCGGCTACACTGGCCGAACGGTGCGTGGTGTAGTGGTACAGCGTGGCAAAGCGATCCGTCGTATGCAGCACTTCGAACGGCAGGCCGCTGCTATTGTGGCGCGGGATGCCGCCATTGATACATACCGCTTCCGGATCAGGCGTGTGGTTCTGCGCATAGATCATGGCGCGCTTGCCTTTCTCTGTGAGCGGCAGAATGAAGCCGGGCTGGTCCTTGCCGTGATTCCCGCCCGGCACACCTTTCTCGCGCACGCCCTGCCAGAAACCGCTGAGATCCGGCTTGCCGTCGAGCAGACGCGGTGCCGGCAGCGGCGGGCCGTTATAGATCAATGGACGGAACATTTCCGTCTCTGCATCAGCATTTTCTGCCTGCGCCGGCGCGCGGGTCGCCGCAGCACGGTCTTGCGCCCAGCTAGCACCGGCGCATGTGGATAGCAGCGCTACAAGCATAGCGCTGCGTGCGATAGTCTCAGATTTGATCAGCATAGTCATACGATTCACTTGGCCTCCGGTTTAGGGGGCAGGTCCGACGGCTTAGGTTTGTTTTTGCGGTACAGCCAGTAGCCCGTGCCGCGCCCATCATCTTCTACAGCGCCCAGCGGCCAGTCCGGCACCAGCTGCTGGTCCGGACCGTAGTAACGATTGCCATCCGGACCAATCGGGCCCGGGCCCGGCTGTAGATGGGTGGTCACCCAGTGGGTATTCCATTCGCAGGAAAATTCTTTGAGCTGTTCGCCTTGCGGTGCCAGCACGAAGCGGCGCGTGTACTTGATGGGTTTGCTGTAGTACTTGGGATCAGTCAGGGTGAGTTCCAGATGCAGATGGTGATAATCAGGGCGCGTCCAGCGCTCGATGACCACCGCAGTACTGCTGATAGGATTGGCATTATCATCGGCCCAGATGCGGCCATCTGCACTGTCCTTGAAACCGTTGGAGCGAATCACCAGCGTATCGCCCTCCCACTTGCCGATGCCGTTGCCGCTGTAGCGGGGATCGGGATCAGCCGGAGTCTTGCGTCCGTCCAGCCAGGCTAAGCGATGCCAGCCCAGTTGGTGAAACGTGGCAAAGCGCACGCCGTTATGCTGAATTTCGAACGGCAGCACGGCAGTCAGTGCCCGCGGGATGCCGGTAATGATGCAGCGCGCTTCCGGATCAACCACTTTGAAATTAGCCGCCAGCGCAGCTTTACCGGCCGCAGTGTACGGCAGCTGGAATTGCGCCAGATCTTTGGCCAGATTGCCGTCCGGTTTGCCAGCCTCGTGCAGCAGTTTCCAGTAACCGTTGAGGATAGGTTTGCCTTTCGTATCGCGTGGCGTGGCGGCGGGCTGCCCCGCATATTCCGTCCCCAGCCAGATCGACAGGGACTGACTGCTAATGCCATCCGGCTTAGCTTCGTCGCGATATTGCGCACTGCCAGTAACAGCCATGGCAGATAGAACGAAGCCAGCAGCCATATGGCTTGGTTTGAATTGTAAGGACATAGCCTCCTCTTGCTGGGCTGATTGAAGAAGCGCCCAATTTGCCAGCTAGCCTGTCCTGCGTCCAATAAGTTTATTGCATATCCATATCATAAGTGCGCGTTTGGTCAGCGTGCTTTTTGCATGTAAGCTGTGCTCGCACTTACCGCTATTGGAGATCTCATGAAGAAAAAAATTTCGTGTACAGCACTGCTGCTAGCAGCCCTCACCATCAGTCCCGTGACATGGGCCCACCATTCGTTTGCCGCACTGTTCGATGCCAGCAAACCGATCCGCCTGAAAGGCACGCTGACCAAGGTGGACTGGACCAATCCGCACAGCTATTTCTACCTCGACGTGGTCGACAGCAAAGGCGTGACCTACAACTGGGCCGTAGAAGGTGCAGGACCGGGAGCACTGTCACGCCGCGGTTTCAAAAAAGGCGATGTGAAAATTGGCGACACGCTCGTCGTCGACGGCTATCTGGTCAAGAAGCCCGGCGTGCGTCTGATCGATGGTCGCATCGTCACGTTGCCGGATGGCCGCGTTATCAATGGCGGTACCGAAGGTGATGGCGGCCCCGGCGACATCAAGCCGGCCGAAGCGCAGAAGGATGCCAGCAGCTAATCGGAGAGAATGGAAATCCAGCACGGGCCAGCATACAACTATGCCGGCCTTTTTTTCGTCTGCTATGCAAGTAGCTCAATGAATATAAGGATCGGTTCGAACTGACAGGATCACCAGAATTGTAATTAGCTTAAGCGGCAGCACCTCATATCATTCTGCTGATTTATTCTTCGACATCAAATAGCGCAGCGGACAGAATCGGGTTTTCGACCAACTAGCAATGGAAAACACCGAGATGAGTTCAAACAAGAGCAAGCACCCCAACCTTCCGTTCAATACGCTGGCGCTCGCCGTGTCTTGCGCCCTGATTGCACCTGCTCAGGCCGCCGACGTTAGCGATGCTGCCAGCGTGGTCGTCGTGACCGGCTCGCGCGCGGGCGGACGCACGGTCGAAAACAGTGCCTCGCCCATCGATGTGCTGACGCAGGAAGATC
This sequence comes from Pseudoduganella danionis, assembly GCF_009720775.1. GTDB lineage: Bacteria > Pseudomonadota > Gammaproteobacteria > Burkholderiales > Burkholderiaceae_D > Rugamonas > Rugamonas danionis. Next base: position 1,504,224 of record NZ_WNKW01000001.1, on the reverse strand, counting down.
TGGCCAACAGCGGCGCCAGCAATCTGCTCGGTGCGCTGACCACGCTGATTCCTTCGTTTAGTTTGCCGGGGCAGTCGCCCCAGCCCGATCTGGGCAGTATTGTGCTGGGTGTACAGCAGCGCAACCTCTCGCCTTCCTATACGCTGGTGCTGATCAACGGCAAACGCCGTAATACCACCGCAGTGGTCAGCGAGAACGGTTTCGCCGGCTCCGCCGCGGTCGATCTGGGACTGATACCCATCAGTGCAATTGATCACGTAGAGGTGCTGCGCGATGGCGCTTCCGCACTGTATGGCTCGGCCGCCATTGCCGGCACCGTCAACGTCATCCTCAAACGCAACGCCCAGGGTGGCAACCTGTCCGTCAAAGCTGGCGCCACCAGCAAAGGCGATGGCGACAACCGCAGCTTTACGGCCGATAAGGGCTTTGCGCTCGACGACCGCGGCTTTGTCAGCCTGTTCGCCCAGCTAAGCAAACAGAAGCCGGCGGTACGTAGTTCGCCACTCAATACCAGCTATCTGTATTACCCCGCCATCAAGGCCGACAGCACGCTTTCCACCTCGCTGGGACCGAACAATTCCCTGCCGGCTGGTGCCAGCATCAACCCCAAGGAGGCTACGCGCGACAACGCACCGTGGAAGAATAGCGGCCAGAAACTGGATGTACGTACCAGCAGCGTCGGCTATAACGCCGAATATGATCTCGGTGGCGATCTGAGCGCCTACAGCTTCGCCACCTACACGGATAGACGCGCCTACTCGGCACAGAACTTCCGCAGTCCGTACGCTATCTACAGCAATACTCTGGCCCGTAACAACGGCTGGTTCGGCTACTACCCAGACGGCTATACGCCGCAGGAATCCACGTCCGATCACGAAGCGCAGCTAGTCGCCGGACTGCGCGGCAACTTGGCCGGCTGGAACTGGGACTTGAGCAGCAATTATGGACGTGACAAGGTGGATGTCTATACCGTGCACTCGGCCAACTATGCATTACCTGCCTCGTCCGGCCAGACGGATTTCTACATCGGCCAGAACGGCTATTCGCTGTGGACCAATACGCTGGACCTGACCCGCAGCGTGGCGACCAGCTGGACCGCCAAGCCGCTCAACCTGTCGCTGGGCCTCGAATACAGTCAGGAACATAGCCAGCTCAAGCCGGGCGAGCCGAATGCCTATCTGGGCGTAATCCCCGGCGATGGCGGCGCTGGTAGCGGCGGCGCCCAGTCGCTGCCCGGCTATCTGCCGCGCGACGCTGCGGACACCAAACGCCATAGCTATTCCGCGTATGCCGGTGCCGGCAGCAACGTGACCGACGCGTGGTTTGTCGATGCCGGCCTGCGCGGCGAACACTATTCCGACTTCGGCAGCAGCGGCCTGATCGGCAAGCTCTCCACCCGCTACGATTTCAGCCCTGCCTTCGCCCTGCGCGGCACTGCCAGCAACGGCTTCCACGCACCGGCATTGCAGACTGTCTCGTTCAGCAACACTTCCGGACGCCCGAATGGCCTGATCTCATCGCTGGTACGGCCGGATTCGGCAGCAGGACAGGCACTGGGCGCAGTTCCGCTGGCACCCGAAAAGGCCAAAGGCTTTACGCTGGGCGTTACCGGTGATGTCGCGACGCAGTTCAACTACGCTATCGACTTCTATCAGACCGAAGTCCAGCATACGCTGGGCACCTCTGCCAACGTGGGTCTGGACCGCACCAACAGCGACGGCCAGTTCCGCGATGCCACTGGTGCCGTGCTCAGTCCGTCCCAGTTGGCCATCCTGCAAAGTTACTTTACCGCCGCAGGACTGGCGATCCCCCAACCCGGCAACGGCCTGACTGCGCACTACTTCACCGACGTGGGCGATGTACGTAGCCGGGGTGTCGATCTGACGCTGGATGGCAAGCAAAAGCTGGGCACGGGCGTGTTGAAGTGGAACTTCGCAGCGAATTTCAATTCCAGCGCATTTACCCGCCTCTCCGGTGTGCCGGCCAAACTGCAGGGATTGCCGAATATCTCCACGCTATCGCTGACCAATCAGCAGAACACCCTGTATCTGGCGCCGCGCGACAAACAGGTGCTCGATATTGCCTACAAGCGCGGGGCATATTCGATCGATGTGCGTGAAACCCGCATCGGCAAGGTACGCCGCTTCTGGACCAATGCCGACAATGCCGCGCAGGGCCTGCCGACCAGCGGTGAATGGGATGCGGGCAAGCTGTGGACCACAGATGTGACGCTAGGCTGGAATCTCGGCAATGGGTTTGATGCCAAGTTCTCTGTCGCCAACCTCTTCAACCAGGGTGCCCGCCGCGTGCCGGATATTTCGCGCACCAACGCCTCGAAAGCCCAGTACCAGTATGCCTTCGATACCAGCGGACCGCTCGGTGCCGATATTGGCAGCCAGTATGTCGCGACGCTCAATTACAAGTTCTAAGCGCGTCTATCACGGCAAAAGGTGGCTGGCCGGCACGTATCACGCCGGCCAGTTGCACGCATTCACAGTCCAGGAGTTCACATGCCATTAGGCGAGTTTTTCAATGAAGTAGCTGCCCTACCTGTCAGCCTCATTATCGGCGAGTCACTGAATCTATTTTCCGCACTCGACGTGATCCACATCGTCGGCGTGCTGCTACTAGCAGGCAGCATTGCCGTAGTCGACTTGCGTTTGCTGGGTGTGGTGTTTTCCGACGTTGGCCTCGATGTGCTGCAGCGTCAGATTCTGCCGCTTACCATCACCGGTGCGCTGCTGGTATTCCCGACCGGTATCGGCCTGTTCCTGCCGCAGGCTGGCAAGATCTGGCTCAACCCCTTATTACAGGCCAAACTCGCCTTGCTGCTGCTTGCCGCCGCGAATATCGGCTACTGGCACTACAACTTCTCGCGCCATGCGGAATGGAGCAGCAGTGCCACACTGCCGTGGCAAGCCCGCTTCGCCGGAGCGTCTTCGCTCATCTTATGGGCCGGAATCCTGATTGCGGGCCGGCTGATCGCATTCTACATCTGAGGAACCCCATGTCGCTGACCACTCACCCTGCTGCCATCGACTGGCTGGCTAAATCGTCGCTCGCCCACAGCTTTAATGAGGCCGATCCGTGGACCTTTGCAACGTTCATGACCATCCATCTACTTGGTCTTGCGCTCGCTTTCGGCACGTCACTGATACTGAACCTGCGGCTGATTGGCTTAGGCTTGCGCGCCAGTCAGCCAGCACAGATCGCCAGAAACCTGCAGCCTTACCTGCTCGCTGGTCTCAGCATCGCCCTGCTCAGCGGCTTGTGGCTGTTCATTGCCGACGTATTGAAATTCTGGGCTAACCCCGTCTTCCGTACCAAGCTGGTCCTGTTGATCGCGCTCAGTCTAATTCAAGTGTGGCTGCTGCTCAGAGCCCAAGCCGATGCACAACCTGCCCGCGCGATTGCAGCGCTGACCCTGCTAGTCTGGTTTGCCACCATTGTTTTGGGGCGCCTGATAGGTTTGGTCTGAAGCGGCTTAAGCCGCTACCATCGGCGCCAGTTTTATAACGGCTCGCCGCCCCCCATTCACGCCTTGCCATTTGGCACGCGAGGCTTCCGAACTCATAGCGATTCAAAGTGCTTGACTGGTCCTGCCAACTATAAGATCTAGCTATCTATGCGCGCCGATTTTTCACGCGCGGCATCCCTCAAGTGCAAGCGGATAAAGTCTGCCGCAGCCTCCTGCTGCCCTGTCAGTAGCAACTCGATCAGGCTCAGGTGCTCGCGGCAGCGACGTGCACTGGCTTCGCGGTTAAACGTCTTACGATATTCCATCAAGCGGCGCAGGCTATTGAGCCGCTTGAGCGAATCGATAAAGAAAACGTTGCCCGAGCATTCTGCAATGGCTTCGTGTAACTGCGTATTAGCATTAAAGATATCGGCCGCAGAAACTTCATTAATCCGCTCCAGCAGCATGCGCTGCTGCTGCTCGCAACGTTCCAGTGCAGCACGGTTCAGACTGAATGTCGGCTCCAGTATGCCAGCCGCTTCGATCAGGATACGAAAGCGGTAGCCCTGATCATAAGTTGCCGCTGACGTCAGGATAGGGGTAAAGCGCCAGCCATGACCGGGTAGACGTTCTATCCATCCCTCCTGCGCCATGCGGCGCAAGACCGCAGCCAATTGCGCTCGGCTGATGTCATACCGCCGCGCAAATTCGTTCTCCGTCACCCGTTCCGGCAATTGTCCTGCCAACCTGTCTTCGGCAATCGCAAAATAGGCCTGCTCGAGCGGGTCCGGTGGCGCAAGCTGCTTTTCGCCCGACTGCACCAGCATGGCGCCAGCACTCGATATTCTATGGGCACCATCTTCACTGGTCGCCAGCAGACCTTCGCGCACCAGTCGCTGTATCGCTTCGCGCACCGGCGTACGCGAGACACGGAAGCGCTCAGCCAGAGCGCGCTCGCTTAGTCGGGTCCCGGCCGCAAGGCCTTCGGCAGCAATCATTTGCTTAATCTGCAGTACGAGTGTGTCGGCGATACGGCGCACCATCAAAATCTCACCATGGTTTTTTAAAACAAAATAATACCATTTAGTGGTTTTTCGAGAACGAAAATGCCGTAAAAAAACGCTGAAATATTCACAAAAATGGTATTTGCGGCTGTTTTGTAACAACCAAAAAAACCATTTGACGCGGTTTTTTACGCAACTAAAATACCACTCATTCCGATACGCTAATCAGCCCGACGGACCACAACCACAACACCGAGACAAGGAATTCACGATGCACCTGAATCCCCCTATGGCAGCGCAGACGCTGCCCACTTATGACAAGGAGGCAGTGCGCCGCAGTGCCATTCGCAAGAACGCCTGGCGCCTGCTGCCGCTGCTCATCCTGGCATTCATCTTCAATTACATAGACCGCACCAGCGTCGGCTTCGCCGCCATCACCATGAACAAGGATCTGGGGCTGACCGCGACCGAATTTGGCTGGGGTGCCGGCGTTTTATTTGCTGGCTACTGTTTCTTCGAAATCCCCAGCAATATGGCACTGTATCGCTATGGTGCCCGCCGCTGGCTAGCCCGCATCATGATCAGCTGGGGCATCGCTGCTGCCGCCACCGCGCTGGTGCAGGGGCCGACCTCGTTCTACATTCTGCGCTTTCTGTTAGGGGTAGCCGAAGCCGGCTTCTTCCCCGGCGTAACCTATCTGCTGGCTTGCTGGTTCCCTGCGGCCTACCGCACCCGGGTACTTGCCCTGTTCATGCTGGGGGTACCGCTGTCGTCCGTCATTGGTGGCCCGATGTCAGCTTATCTGCTGCAGATGAACGGCATCCTCAACCTCACCGGCTGGCAATGGATGTTCCTCATCCAGGGTCTGCCTGCCGCATTGATCGGCATCGTCGTGTTGATCTATCTGCGCGATACGCCACAGCAGGCACACTGGCTCAGCGACGACGAGCGACGCGAACTGATCGCCATGCTGGAAGAAGAGCCGCGTGACAAACCTCGCAAGGCAGTATGGGCCGCACTCACCGATGGCCGGGTCTTGCTGCTGGCTGCCATCCAGTTCGGCTTCGTACTGGGTTCCTACGGCATCGGCATCTGGCTGCCGTTGATCCTCAAAGGACGCGGTTTCTCCACCGTAGAAGTTGGTTTTCTCTCGACCATCCCCTACATCGGCGCCATCTTCGGCATGCTGCTCTGGGCCCGCGTAGTGGATCGCTCCGGCCGCAAGATAGGCAATCTGTTGCTGGCCTGCCTGCTGGGCGCTATCGGCCTGTTCGCCTCCACCCAGACCAGTTCCTTTGCACTGGAAATGACCGGCATCAGTATCGCCGTGATTGCCATCAGTTCAGCGCGTGCCATCTTCTGGACCATACCGACCGGCTTCCTGACCGGGGCGGCCGCTGCTGGCGGACTGGCTTTCATCAACTCAATCGGCACTATGGGCGGCTTCGCTGGTCCGTACATGGTGGGAGTGCTCAAGGAAGCGACCGGCTCGTTCAATTACGGCATCTGGGCTATGGCCGGCATTCTTGTACTGTCTGCCACACTCAGTTCGACGCTCTGGCTGCTGGTAAAAAAAGAGTAATTCACCAAGCGATTTCACGGAACTCAAGATGAACCACGGAACAAATATGACACTAGCCTGCGACAGCCACGTGCACGTGTTCGACCCCGCCCGTTTTCCCTACGCACTGCCGCGCAGCTACACTCCCGCGACAGCCAGCGTCGGGGAGCTCCGGCAGCACCTGCAAAAGCTGGGCATGGCACGGGTCGTGCTGATCCAGCCCAGCCCTTACGGTACGGATAATCGCTGCCTGCTGGACGCACTGCAACAGCTGGGCTGCGCACAGGCTCGCGCCATTGCCGTGATCGATGCCGACAGCACTACGCCACTACAGCTTGAGAGTCTGCATCAGCAAGGCGTACGTGGCGTCAGGCTCAATGTCGAAGCCGGATCGGCTGATGCCGTCAGCATCAGTGCGGCCTTGCGCCAGACCGCAGAAAAAGTCGCGCCTCTCGGCTGGTTGATCCAGCTGTACGCGGACGGCGCAACCGTCGCAGCATTAGCGCCTATGCTGGCCACCCTACCCTGCCGCGTCATTCTCGACCATTTCGGCGGAATGAAGAGCAATCCTGCCAGCCGCGCCAGCACCTTACCCGCGCTACTGGATTTACTAGCCAGCGGCAACGTGTACATCAAGCTGTCGGCCCCCTACCGTGTGGCCAGCGATGGTCCTGATTACGCATCTGTGGCAGAGCTGGCTGGTACCTTAATCAATGCGGCCCCGCATCGCCTGCTGTGGGGGTCGGACTGGCCGCATACCGGTAGCTCGGCCCAGCGTGATGGCAACCTTGCGCGGATTGAAGCCTTCCGCGCCGAAGATGCGACGCGCACGCTGGGCTTGCTGTCGCAATGGGCCCGCCAAGGCGCCCAGCGCGACGCCATCCTGATCCACAACCCGGCGACCCTCTTCGGCTTCGCCCCCTGATCATCCTTCACTACGACTATTCACGAAAGCCCACTATGATCTGTTCTACCAACCCTGCCACAGGCGCTGAACTGGCCCGTTATGACGAGCACAGTGATGCGCACGTCGAGCTGACACTGAGCGCCGCCGCCCAAGCCCAGCACCATTGGGCCAGCCTCGACATCGCAAGTCGCGCCGCCATTCTGCCAGCCATTGCTCGCCTACTGCGCGAGCGACGCGAGCAATATGCGCGCCTCATCACGTTGGAAATGGGTAAGCCGCTGGCCGAGGCCCAGGGCGAAATCGAGAAATGCGCCTGGACCTGTGATCATTACGCCCAGCATGGACCGGACTATCTGGCCAACACGCCCGTCAGCAGCAATGCCAGTGACAGCTATATCGCCTATGATCCGCTGGGCGTGGTGCTGGCCATCATGCCGTGGAACTACCCGTTCTGGCAGTTTATCCGCTTCCTGGCTCCGGCACTGGTGGCCGGCAATGGTTCCATCCTCAAACATGCCAACAACGTGCCCCAGTGTGCACTGGCCTTGCAGCAATTGATGCTCGATGCCGGCGTTCCTGCTGGTCTGGTCGGCGTACTGCTGATCGATGCGGGGCGCGTTAAAGCTGTTATCGAGGATGAGCGCATCGCTGCGGTGACACTGACCGGTTCCACCGCCGTGGGCAAACTGGTTGCGGCCCAGGCTGGTAGCGTACTGAAGAAGCAAGTACTCGAACTCGGCGGCTCCGATCCCTTCATCGTGTTAGCCGATGCGGATATTGCCACCGCGGCCAAAACGGCCGTTAAAGCACGCTTCGGCAACACTGGTCAAAGCTGCATCTCGTCCAAGCGCTTCATCGTTGAAGCCAGCGTGGCCGATGCCTTCGTCGCCGCGTTTACTGCGGCCACGCGCGAACTGGTAATGGGCGATCCGCTGCTACCGCAGACCACGATCGGTCCGCTGGCACGCCCTAGTCTGGTCAACGATCTGCACAGCCAGGTCGAACGCTCTGTCGCTGCCGGAGCAAAGGTACTGACCGGTGGTGCACCAGTGTTTGGCGCCGGCTGCTTCTACCCGCCTACCATCCTCGATCACGTTACGCCGCAGATGGCGGTAGCGAGCGAAGAAACCTTTGGTCCGGTCGCTGCCGTGATCCGCGTTCAGGATGCCGAGCAGGCTATCGCACTCGCCAATGCTACTGAATTCGGTCTCGGCGCGGCGCTGTGGAGCGGCGACATCGCACGCGCCCATCAACTCGCACGCCGTATCGAAGCCGGCGCGGTGTTCATCAACGGCCTGGTGGCATCGGACGCCCGCCTGCCGTTTGGCGGCATCAAGCAATCGGGCTATGGGCGCGAACTGGGTGCGGCCGGTGCCCGTGAATTTACCAATACCAAAACCATCTGGGTCGGGCCGGCCCGCTGAACACCTGAGGAGCATACATGTATCCCATTACCACCCCGTCGGATGCCAAACTGCTGCGTCCTGCCGAACTGCCACAGCATGACCGTGGCGGCGGTGCCCGCACCGTTTCGCTGGTATCGCCAGCACTGGGCGCTACCACCTTCATTTCCGGCATCACGGAATTCGATCCCGGCACGGCGATCCCATTCCACAGTCATAACTGCGAGGAAAGCGTGGTTCTACTGGAAGGCGAAGCCATCATGGACATCGATGACCAGCACTATCCCTTGCAGGTACTCGACACGACCTTCATTCCACCGAATGTGGTGCACCGCTTTCGCAATATCTCGGATAGCAAACCTATGAAGATTCTTTGGACTTACGCCTCGCCGCAAGCCACCCGTACCCTGCGCGATAGCGGCGAGACCCGCCCGATCGCGCTCGAACATCACCCGAAATAACCAACTACTGGAACCCCATCATGCGTATTCTCGTACTCCCCGGCGACGGCATCGGCCCGGAAATCACCACTGGTGCAGTGGAAGTCCTGCACGCCGCCAATCAGGCTTTCGATCTGGGCCTGAGCTTCGATCAGGAAGATATCGGTTTCGCCAGCTTGCAGCAGCATGGCACCACACTGCGCGACGACGTGCTAGAACGTGCGCGCGGCTATGACGGCATCGTGCTGGGCACCATTTCGCACGCCGACTACCCTCGTCCGGAAGCGGGCGGCATCAATGTATCGGCGGCCTTCCGCGGCAAACTCGACCTATACGCCAACGTGCGTCCGGCTCGTACCCGCAGCTTCCTTGACTCCAACCTCAAGGCTGGCAAGAGCATGGATCTCGTCATCATGCGCGAAGCGACAGAAGGCTTCTACCCGGACCGCAACATGCATCTGGGATGGGGCGAAATGATGCCGACGCCGGATCTGGCACTGTCGGTACGCAAGATCAGCCGCCACTGCAGCGAACGCATCGCGCGCCGCTCGTTCGAACTGGCACTCAAACGCCGCAGCAAAGTGACGGCTATCCATAAGGCCAACAGCTTCTACATGACGGATGGCTTGTTCCTGCAAGCCGTACGTCAGGTTGCTAAAGAGTTCCCACAAGTGGCCTATGACGAGCTGTTGGTAGACGCATCGACCGCCCATCTGGTGCGCACGCCGGAGCGCTTCGATGTACTGGTCACCACCAATTTCTATGGCGATATCCTCAGCGATCTGGCCAGCGAACTCTCGGGTAGCCTCGGACTGGCCGGTTCCATCATGGCCGGCGACTGTCAGTGCTGCGCTCAGGCCCAGCACGGCTCGGCACCGGACATTCAAGGGCTGGACAAGGCCAACCCGACCTCGATGATCCTGTCGGCCGGCATGCTGTTGCGCTGGCTGGGCGAGCATCACCAGCGTCCGGCTCTGCAGCGAGCAGGCGATGCGATTGAAACCGCCGTCGATAACGTGCTGCGCAATCCGGCCACCCGTACCGCCGACCTTGGCGGCAACATGGGGACACGTGCCTTCAGCGCAGCCGTCGCCGCCGAGGTGCGTCAGGCCAGCGCCGCCTGATTGCACTGGCGTACGCAGAATACAGGGTGGCCTAAACGCCGCCCTGTCAGCGGCACAACATCCCGATATACCCAAGCTCACCGTGGCTGGCGCACTTAGCCGCGTTGGCGTCGCTCGACTATACATAACAGACAAGGAGACATTCATGCATTCCCTCAACCAGCCCAGTACGTCCGACTACCATGACGCACCACCAGCCAAGCAGCACCGAATCCCCACCTTACTGACCGCCGCCGTCGCGATGCTGGCGAATCACGGCGCAGCACACGCGCAATCAAATGTCCAGATCTATGGACTGATCGACAGCGCTGTTGTGGTCGAAAGTGGCGGTCCTAAAGGCCGTATCACAAAGCTGGAGAGCGGCGTCTCGAATGGCAGCCGGCTCGGCTTCAAAGGTGAGGAAGATCTCGGCGGCGGCACATCAGCCTTCTTCCTGCTCGAAAGCGGTATGCTGGTCGATACCGGCGGCATGGATCAGGGCGGACTGCTGTTTGGTCGTCAGGGCTACGTGGGGCTGCGTCAAAAGGATATCGGTGCTTTGTATATGGGACGGGTGTACGTGCCTATCTATCAGACCCTGACCACGATCGACCCCATGGCCAACCAGTATGCTGGCGCCGCAGGTCAGCTGATGTCGGGTGCCAAAGCGGGCGCACGTCAGAACAACACCGTCATGTTTATCTCCGAAGAGATGCAAGGCTGGACCACACAACTGGCCTATGGCGCCGGTGAAGTCGCCGGTAATGCAGCTGCATCGCGCCAACTCGGCGGTAGCCTGACATACAGCCGCGGCGATTTTACTGCTCGCATAGGCTACAACCAGACTAACAATGCCACCGCTACAGACAGCGCGCACAATACGCTGATGATCGCGAAATACAACTTCGGCCCAGTGATTGCCGGCCTCGGCTACGCCATCAATCACGGTATCGGCAGCATCGATAGCCGCGACAGCATCGCCGCGCTAACTATTCCGCTAGGCAAACATACACTGATGGCCACGTATATCGATAAGAACGATCGCGCCACTAGCCATAAATATCGTGCGCACCAGTACGCCGGCGCATATTCGTACGCGCTCAGCAAACGTACCGCCTTATACGCCTCCTTTGCCTACCTAAGTAACACCAACTTTACCACCACCCGCTTCGGCTCAGGTAATCGCGAATACGACCTCGGCATGCGCTTCTCGTTCTAAGACGAACCAAGCCACCCATTTGCGCGACAATTTGAGTACGCCGTCCTTCTTTGATCCATGTGCTCATGGAATGGACGGCTTTGCAGGCCAGACACATCTTGAATCACCATGAATTTTACATGCAGCCGCAAACTAAATTGTCACCAGTGTCATCACCTTGCCGGTTAGCCTGATGAAATGCCTGTAATTGCTTTAAGAGCTACGGCAACGCCAATTGCACGGTATCCCACACCACATCCAGATTGATGTCGGAATAGCCGTGGGCTATCCGGTTACGCATCCCCCGCGTAGCACACCATGGTATTTACGGATGCGCTAGTGAAAATTCAACAAAACCATTCATAACCTTGGTCGCTGCTTCACTCGTTATGATGACGCTCATAATGACAGCCTGCTGCGTCCGCTTATCGGCCAGAAACCCATCTTTACTCATGCCGTCAACAAAACTACAGGCATCGGATGCGGCCTCCCACATGTGTTCCAAATAGTCAGAAAGCCTATTTTCGCTCATACCGGCAATGCTTCAGCGAGCACGCTGTCACGGAATTTGACGGGCAAGTCAGCTGGCGTCAGCAGATCAACCTGAATACCCAACAAGGATTCCAGCTCGTCCTGCAATCCGCCCAGATCAAACAAGGTCACACCGGGCAAAGCGTCTACCAGTAAATCCAGGTCACTGCCATCCATATCCGTGCCGTGCAGTACCGATCCGAATACGCGCGGATTTACCGTACGGAAGCGGCTTGCGGATTGGCGTACAGCGATTCGGTGCAGTTCAAGTGCGGTAGATGGTCGCATGGCTTTGTTCACAGCGTTGGGAATTGTCACGGCCATTTTAGCGCAAGTAAAAGGACGTCTTGCACAATTGGGCTTTCGATATCCTGACGGACTTAATTCGGTCCTACAAGGCCAGATAAACTACATGAGCCCGCAACCCTCAAATTGACCCTCAAAAGTGTTTGCTAGGCCTATCCCTCAAAGGGAGACATCATCTGGAAAGGGAGAATTCGGGATACCTATTGGCGACACAAATTTTCCGAACCAAAACAAAAAAGCCCGCAGCTTCATAGCTAGCGGGCTTCTTTGATTGTTAAAGATTCTCTCTAACAAAGTTTCCTGGCGGAGACGGTGGGATTCGAACCCACGATACAGGTTTTGCCCGTATGCTTCCTTAGCAGGGAAGTGCCTTCGGCCACTCGGCCACGTCTCCTAGTCGATTACTCAACTATGTCTGCTTTGCTAACTGCGCTACAGCAGACGACCGCTATAGTATAGACCGCACTGGGTTTGGTCAAGGCTACTAGGCGATTTTTTTGAAAAAATTATGCTTTTTCCAGTTCGAACGCTTTGTGCAGTGCGCGCACAGCCAGTTCCATGTATTTCTCGTCGATCAGCACCGAGATTTTGATCTCAGAAGTCGAGATCATCATGATGTTGATGCCCTCTTCCGAAAGGGTACGGAACATCTGCGATGCCACGCCCACGTGGCTGCGCATGCCCACGCCCACCACCGAGATCTTCGACACTTTGGCGTCGCCAGTGATGCTGGCTGCGCCCAGTTCGGCCTTGGTGCTGTTCAGCACGTCCACAGCGCGCTGGTAGTCATTGCGCGAAACGGTGAAGGTGAAATCGGTTTTACCGTCAACCGACTGATTCTGTATGATCATGTCGACTTCGATATTGGCATCGGCCACCGGGCCCAGAATGTGGTAGGCCACGCCCGGACGATCCGGTACGCCCAGCACGGTGATTTTGGCCTCATCGCGGTTAAACGCGATACCGGAGATGACTGCTTGTTCCATGTTTGTATCTTCCTCAAACGAAATCAGGGTACCCGAGTTAGCTTCGACATTGATGTCCAGCATAGGGTCGGTCAGTGACGACAGCACGCGGGTCGGCACGCGATAGTTACCGGCGAATTCCACCGAACGGGTCTGCAGGACTTTCGAGCCCAGCGACGCCAGTTCCAGCATCTCTTCGAAGGTAATCGCCTTCAGGCGACGCGCTTCCGACACCACGCGCGGGTCGGTGGTGTAGACGCCATCGACGTCGGTGAAGATCAGGCATTCGTCGGCCTTCATCGCGGCCGCAATCGCCACGGCCGAAGTATCCGAACCACCGCGACCCAGCGTCGAGATGTTGCCGCCCTCGTCCACGCCCTGGAAGCCGGTGATGATGACGATCTTGCCGTCATCCAGATCACGGTTCACCTTCTCGTTGTCGATCGATTGAATACGGGCTTTAGTGAAAGCGGAATCGGTTTTAATCGCAACTTGCCAGCCGGCGTAGGACACCGCCTTCTTGCCAATAGCCAGCAGGGCCATCGACAGCAGGCCCACCGACACCTGTTCGCCGGTCGAGGCGATCATGTCGAGTTCACGTGGGTCAGGCTGCTCTTGAATTTCTTTCGCCAGCGCGATCAGGCGATTCGTTTCGCCGGACATAGCCGAAGGCACCACAACAATGCGGTGACCTGCGTCATGCCACTTGGCGACACGCCGCGCCACGTTCTTGATACGGTCCGTCGAACCCATCGACGTACCGCCGTATTTGTGCACGATTAAAGCCATAACAGTGAGTTTTTCCGCTCAAATAAAGGTAAATGGAACCCTAAACTCTACATGCCGCACTGCAAAATAACAAGTCAAAAAACAGATAAAGTCATACCGAATAAGCATATCTACATACAAAATTCGGCAGAAACAGACAAATGTCTATACTGCTTGCCAGCGCAGACGGATACGATCAGTGCCTGTAGTCAACTTATTGCAATCCATGCCTATGCCCGCCGCGAATAGCAACTGTTGCGGCGCGCTCACAACGGGCAGGCGGCCACGTTCCCACGCGGGGATGTTCAGCGCCTGATAGTGGTATTTGATGCCGCGCGTAGGCCGGTTCTCGGCCAGTTTCAAGCGCTCACCGCCGCGGCGGAACTCGATCACCAGCGCCTGCTGCTGCAGCCATTGTGGGTCCAGCCCCTGCTCGGCGCGATCGAAATGCAGCACGCCGCCGTACGCAGGAAACGCCAGTTCCGTCTCGCCGTTCCAGCTAAACGTGGTGCCGGGCGACTGGTCGAATTGATCTTCCCGCTCTCCTTCCAGTGCTGCCAGCTTGGGCGTCAGATATAAGCGGTCGCGATGACGGCGCACATGGCAGTCCGGATGAGTCACCAGCAACTGAGCGTCGTAACGGGCTTCCAGCAGCTGGGTCAGCATTTCGCTCAGCCATGCCGAACTCGGCATGCGCAACTGGCGCACCTTGAACCAGTGGCGCAGCAGATTGGCACAACGGTCGGCGCTCAGGCTGCGCAGTTTGGTCACATCCAGACTGTCGCCGTCCAGGCACTGGGCCAGATCCTGCTCGGCCAGTTCGGTCAGCAGGCGCTGGGCCGACTGGGCGTGCTGGGCGCTGCGCGCGAAGCGTTCCTGAAAACCGGGGAAGGCCGCGTCCAGCGCCGGCATCACCTTGTGGCGCAGCGCATTGCGGGCAAAACGCGCATCGTCATTCGATTCGTCGTGTATATGGCTGATCTGCTGCACTGCCACATATGCGTCGAGCTGCTTGCGCGACACAGGCAGCAAGGGACGCGCCATGACCAGCACCGGATTGGCCAGCAATTCCGGCGCCGCATTGGCCGCATCCATGCCGGACAGGCCGGCAGTGCCGGAACCGCGCAGCAGTTGCAGTAGCACGGTTTCAGCCTGATCGTCGAGGTGGTGTGCGGTCAGCAGCAAACGGACGTCGTGGCGCGCGCACAGGCCGCCTAAAGCTGCGTAGCGCACTTTGCGCGCGGCGGCCTCGGTGCCCGTCTTGCCCTGCTCCGTCAATTGCACCCGCTGCGCCTCGAACGTTACGCCTAGCGCGGCACAGGCCTGCTCACAGTGCGTCAGCCAGTGATCCGCATTCGGGCTCAGACCATGGTGGATGTGGAACGCAAACAGTTCTAAGCCATGCTCGCGCGCGTAGCCGTGCGCCAGATGCAGCAAGGCGGACGAATCGAGGCCGCCGCTGAGCGCGACCGCCATGCGCGGCCTTGCGCTGCTGCCATCGGCCTGTACGCGCGCCAGTGCAGCGCTGGTGGCCTGAGCAAAGATGCTGCTCAGGGTAGGAATCTGTTGCTTCTTCAATGCCTGCTCCAAAAATGCAAATCGGGGGCAGCGCCCCCGACTCTTGTTGATGCCGCGCCCGCTTATTCCTGCGGCGTGGTCTCTTTGAACTTACCGTAGCTCATCAGCTTCTCGTGACGCGCTTCCAGCAGGTCCTTGGTCTTCATGCCGTGGAACTGACGCAGCGAATCAGCCAGCGCACGCTTGAGCAGCGTGGCCATCTGTTTCGGATCGCGGTGTGCACCACCCAGTGGCTCGTTGACGATCTTGTCGATCAGGCCCATGGCTTTCAGACGGTGGGCCGTCAGACCCAGTGCTTCGGCCGCATCGGCTGCACGCTCCGATGTCTTCCACAGAATCGAGGCGCAGCCTTCCGGCGAAATCACCGAATAGGTCGCATATTGCAACATCAGCACGGCATCGCCCACGGCAATCGCCAGTGCACCGCCAGAACCGCCTTCACCGATGATGGTGGCGATCAGTGGCACTTTCAGTTCGGCCATCACGTACAGATTGTGGCCGATGGCTTCCGATTGGCCGCGCTCTTCCGCGTCGATGCCGGGGAATGCACCCGGGGTGTCGACGAAGGTGAAGATGGGAATACCAAATTTTTCCGCCAGCTTCATCAGGCGCATCGCTTTGCGGTAGCCCTCAGGCTTAGGCATGCCGAAGTTGCGCATCGCGCGTTCCTTGGTGTCACGGCCCTTCTGGTGGCCGATGACCATACAGGCCTGACCGTTGAAACGGGCCAGACCGCCGACCACGGACAGGTCGTCCGCATAGGTGCGGTCGCCGTGCAGTTCGTGGAAGTCGGTGAAGATTTCGTTCACATAGTCCATGGTATATGGACGCTGCGGATGGCGCGCAATCTGCGCGACCTGCCATGGGGTCAGCTTGGCGTAGATATCTTTGGTCAGTTGCTGGCTCTTTTTGGCCAGACGGTCGATCTCCTCAGAGATATCGACCGCCGAATCGTCCTGGACGAAACGCAGTTCTTCGATTTTGCCATCAAGTTCGGCGATCGGTTGCTCAAAGTTGAGGAAAGTCGTTTTAGTCATTGTACCTCCGTGTTTATTCTCCGCCGTGGGGTCTTGCAGACAAGCATGATAAGACCTCGCTCAGCGATTAGAGTGTCTATTCTACAGCAAGCGGATCGAGACTACGCCATAAATACCATGTCGCCACCGTACGCCAGGGCTCCCAGTTGGCCGAAACTTCGCGTGCATCGCTGCGCGAAACCGGCTCGCCGGAGAAGTAATTCTGGCTGATGCCCTGGATCAGACCGGGGTCGTCGAGCGGCAGAACATTAGGCCGCAGCAGGTTAAAAATCAAAAACATCTCGGCCGTCCAGCGGCCGATGCCACGAATTTGCGTGAGTTCCGCAATCACCGCTTCATCGTCCATCTGGTCCCACTGGGCAGTATGAACGCGCTTGTTTTTGAAGTGGTCGGCAAGATCAAGGATGTACTCGGTCTTGCGCTTGGACAAACCGCAAGCAGCCAACTGCTCGGCACCAGCCTTGATGATCTGAGCCGGCGTGCATTTCGGGCTCAGCAGCAATAGCTTGGCCCAGGCAGCATCGGCCACCTTGGCCGTCACCTGCTGCCCTACAACGGAACGGGCCAAGGTCGTGAACGGGTCGCTATGGCCGACCAGATACAGGTCGCCAAATTGCGGAATCAGCTTTTTCATGATGCGATCACGCTTCATGAGCTCGATTTTGGCCTGCTCCCAGTACGGCGGTACTGCCGTGACCGGGCCTGCGCCCCCGTTATCCTTGGCCGTGACCATTATGCGCGGCGCCAGTTGGTCGTGCCGTCAGGCTTGTCTTCGAGGATGATGCCAGCAGCCAGCAGTTCGGCACGAATCCGGTCGGATTCGGCGAAATTGCGGGCCTTCTTGGCCGCAGCGCGCTGTGCGATCGCATCAGCAATCGCTGCATCGCCTGCGCCGCCCGCTTCGCCTACCGAAGCCTGCAGGAAGGCTTGCGGGCTGCGTTGCAGCAAGCCCAGCACACCGGCCAGCGCTTTGAGCTGAGCCGCCACGCGCGGCGATTTCGACTTGTTCAGCTCGGTTGCGAGTTCGAACAGGGCCGCTACGGCCAGCGGGGTATTGAAGTCATCGTCCATCGCTTCGGCGAAGCGGCGGGCCTGCTCGCCCTGCCAGTCCAGCGCCGAACCATCGTCGGCCACGCCATCCAGCGCCGTGTACAAACGGGTCAGTGCGCCACGCGCGTCGTCGAGGTGAGCGTCCGAGTAATTGAGCGGGCTGCGGTAGTGGGCGCGCAGAATGAAGAAACGCACTACTTCGGCATCGTATTTTTTCAGCACATCGCGGATGGTGAAAAAATTGCCCAGCGATTTGGACATTTTCTCGTTATCCACGCGCACAAAGCCGTTATGCACCCAGTAGTTCACGGGAGGACGGCCAAACGCGCCTTCCGACTGCGCGATTTCGTTTTCGTGGTGCGGGAACTGCAGGTCGGCACCGCCACCATGGATGTCGAAGTGTTCACCGAGCAGTGCCGAGCACATGGCCGAGCACTCGATGTGCCAGCCCGGACGGCCCTTGCCCCACTTGGAATCCCATTTCACTTCTTCCGGTTCGGATTCTTTCGAGGCTTTCCACAGCACGAAGTCGAGCGGATCACGCTTGCCCGTGTTGACATCCACGCGCTCGCCCGCGCGCAGATCGTCCAGCGATTTGCCGGACAGGCGGCCATAGTTATGGAAGTTACGCACGGCATAGTTCACATCGCCGTCTTCACCCTGATAGGCCAGATTCTTGGCCTCGAGTTTTTCGATCAGGGCCAGCATCTGCGGCACATACTGGGTCGCGCGCGGCACCAGCGTCGGCGGCAATATGCCCAGCGCCTGGGTATCTTCATCCATGTACTGGGTGAAGCGGGTGGTCAGCTGCGAGATAGTTTCGCCGTTTTCTACGGCGCGCTTGATGATCTTGTCATCGATATCGGTAATGTTACGGGCGTAAGTCACCTCGTAGCCGGAAGCCATCAGCCAGCGGTACATCACGTCGAACGCCATCATCATGCGCGCATGGCCGATGTGGCAGTAATCATAGATGGTCATACCGCATACATACATGCGGACTTTGCCAGCTTGAATCGGTACGAAAGTCTGCTTGTCACGCGCTAGCGTGTTGTAAATCTTTAAATTGCTCATCGGCTCTTGCTATGTTCTCTTTATCGGCGCGACCGGCAGGTACACCCGTTTAATCTTTCCACTCTGAAGGAGTAGAATGGGCAAGTATAGCATTGATAAAAACCGCATAGTCCCGATATGCCTTATGATTTTTTGGCAATTCGATCTACACAACACCGCCTATAACTAGACAAGGAAGTAACAATGCAAGTATCCCAGCCTACCCTGTTCGGCAAACTGATGTCCCTGTTCGCAGGCGTGGCCCTGTCCGGCGCCGCACTGGCTGCTACGCCAGCGGCCGCTCCAGCCACCCCGCAGGTAGAAATCAAAACTACCATGGGGGATATCGTGGTGGAACTGAACGGTGAAAAAGCCCCTAAAACCGTGGATAACTTCATCAACTATGTGAAGGCAGGTTTCTATAAAGGCACGATTTTCCACCGCGTCATCGATGGTTTCATGATTCAGGGCGGCGGCTTCGACGAGAAGCTGGTGCAGAAAAAAACCAACAAACCCGTGCCCATCGAATCGCAGAACGGCTTGACCAATAACACCTATACCATCGCCATGGCGCGCACCGGCGACCCGAACTCGGCCACTTCGCAGTTCTTCATCAACGTGGCCAATAACGACGCCCTCAACTACCCGGGCCGCGACGGCTTCGGCTACACCGTGTTCGGCAAGGTGGTGAAGGGTCAGGAAGTGGTGGACCGCATCAAAGCCGTGCTGGTGGACGACAAGGGCAGCTTCCAGAACATCCCTGTGGTACCCGTCGTGATCAAGTCGGCCACAATTTTAAAGACGCCTATCGCGCCAAAACAGTAAAATAGCGCCCTTATGGCTATTTCAAAATGCGCGCAGCGAGGCGCGGCGACGAAGACAGTGCACTTGCACGGCGAGGAGCCGCAACGAAGCTGCGGGCCTTTTGAAGTAGCCTATTAGCTTCATTGTTCACTCAGGATAAACATATGACCAACGTAATCATCACCACCAATCTGGGCAACATCACCGTTGAACTGAACGCGGAAAAAGCCCCTAAAACCGTTGCCAACTTCCTCGCCTACATGGAAGCCGGCCACTACAGCAACACCATCTTCCACCGCGTGATCGACGGTTTCATGATCCAGGGCGGCGGTTTTGAACCAGGCATGAAACAGAAGCCGACCGAAACCACGGTAGAGAATGAAGCCAAGAACGGCCTGAAAAACGAGCCGTACACGCTGGCCATGGCCCGTACCTCGGCACCGCACTCGGCTTCGGCACAGTTCTTCATCAACGTGAAGAACAACAGCTTCCTGGACTACCCAGGCCAGGACGGCTGGGGCTACGCTGTGTTCGGCAAAGTTACCGCCGGCACCGAAGTGGTTGACCAGATTAAGAAAGTCAAAACCACCCGCGCCGGCATGTTCGCTGACGTGCCAGTGGAAGACATCATCATCGAGAAAATCGAACTGGCTGCCTAATTCACTAGGCTGACAAGTCGGATTCCTTATGACGACTCACAACACGCGCGCCGGCCAGACCGGCGCGCTGTTTATCTCCGATCTGCATCTGCAGTCCGGCCAGCCCGCCACCACGGCGGCGTTTCTGCGCTTTCTGGAGCAGCAGGCTAGGCACACGCAACAACTCTATCTGCTGGGCGACCTGTTCGAATATTGGGCCGGTGACGACGACCTGCACGACGATTATCATCAACAGATTATTGCCGCCCTGCGCGCGCTGAGCGACGCTGGCGTGGCCATCTACTGGATCGCAGGCAACCGCGATTTCCTCGTCGGTGCCGAATTCGCCCGGACTGCCGGTGTGACCCTGCTGACCGAACCTCACGTTGCCACCATCGCTGGTCAGCGCGTGGTGCTGCTGCATGGCGACGCCCAGTGCACCGAAGACACCCAGTACATGGCTTTCCGCGCCATGGTGCGCCAGCCCGCATGGCAGCAGCAGTTCCTCGCCACGCCGCTAGCCCAGCGCAAAGCCATCATAGCCGGCATGCGCGAAAGCAGCCGCAAGGATCAGGGCAACAAAAGCTACGACATCATGGATGTGACACCGGCCGCGATTGCTGCCGTGTTTGCCGAAACGGCATGCGACGTGATGATCCACGGCCATACGCACCGCCCAGCCCTGCACGTGCAAGACGGCAAGCGCCGCTACGTGCTGCCCGACTGGGAGCCGGAAGCCACGCCTGCGCGCGGCGGCTGGATCGCCATCGGCCTCGATGGCGCCATCACGCGCCACGCGCTGGATGGCACAGCGCTGGTGGACTAGGTTTTTTTTCCGGTTTTCTAATCCCGACTAGAACGCACTAGTCCACACTAAAGCACACTAGCCAGCCCTAAATCCCGCCCGCCTTAACGTGGCAGCGCGGCCATGGCCGCCTGCAGCCGCCGTATCAGTTCCTGATTCATGTCGCGCGTATGGCGGTTCCAGCGATCCATGGTGCGCTGCAGTTCCGCATACAACTGGTGCGCTTTGGCAGCATCGCCTTGCCCTGCCGCCCAGATCGCATACTCGGCTTGCGTAGCAAAGCTGTTGTAGCGCGCCAGCGCATGATCGAACTCGGCACCCGCCTCGCTGGCACGGCCAGCCGCCGCCAGCGCCTGTGCCAGCAGCAAGGTCACCTGTTCGCCACGGAAGCCGGCATCACTGGTGCGTATGGTCTGCAGATGCGTCACTGCCGCGCCGGCATTACTCGCCGCCAGACTGGCACGGGCCGCACCGAAACGGATTTCCAGATCGCCCGCAAACGGCCCCTGCAAACAGGCTTCATAAGTGGCCGCTGCCTCAGCAGCAGCGCCTGCCGCCAGCTGGGCCGCCGCCAGCCGCATCTGGTTCTGTGCCGTCGGCGTGAAATCATAGGCTTCGCGTGCTTCGCGCAGTTCGCGTCCCGGGTCCATCGCGCGTGCGGCCACGGCCACTGCCTGCCGCGCCCCATGGTGCAGCTTAGAATCAGGCAGGTAGATGGCGATGAAATACACCACACTCCCCAGCAGCGGGAACATAAACAGGATCATCAGCCAGTACAACTGCTGACCGCTACGGATCACATGCACGGCAAAAAACAGTGCTATCAGCACATGCAGTCCAACACCAAATATCGTCATTACGCTTGCTCCCCTCTAGGCGAATCTCGCGCATTGTAGAAGTGTTTGCCCGCGCCCACAAGAAAGCTTGCCTATTATTTAAGGTAGCTGCCACTGCGGGTAACGGTACGTTACAAAAAACCGATGGCGGACTGAGGTAAATAGGCATAAATTACCACGGAGCAATACCACGTACACCCAGACCAGCGCGAAGGACGCCGCCATGCCCACTCTCACCGCGAACGCTGCTTCGCGCTTTCTCGCACAAGCGTCCATGGGCGCCACGCGCGCCGAAATCTCCCGCGTTCAAAGCTCGGGCTATGCGGCCTGGATAGATGCCCAGCTGGCTGCGCCGCGCTCCGGCACGCGCTGGGACTGGCTGGTGGACAAAGGTTATAGCAACGCCAGTTTCCGCAATTCCGAACATGGCTTCGACGCCTGCGCATGGCGCAAGCTGATCAGCGCCCCCGACACCTTGCGCCAGCGCGTGACGCTGGCCCTGTCCGAAATCTGCGTAGTAGCCATCAGCGGGCTGGTGGGGGCACCGTGGCGCAGCTTCTCGGCCGCTGCCTATCTCGATCTGCTGGAAGATCACGCTTTCGGCAACTACCGCAACTTGCTGGCCGCCATCTCGACCAGCGCACCCATGGGGCAGTATCTGACCTTCCGCGGCAACGCCAAGCAGAACCCCAGCACGGGCGCGCTACCCGACGAAAACTATGCGCGCGAAATCATGCAGCTGTTCAGCATCGGCCTGATCCAGTTGAATCTCGATGGCACGCCAAAACTGGTGAATGGCAATCCGCAGGAAACCTATGGCCTCAGCGACATCACGGGGCTGGCCCGCGTCTTCACGGGCTGGGACTTCGACCTGACGGGCACCAGCAAAGACACGCCGGACTTCCTGCGCCGTCCTATGCTGCAGATCGCCAAACGCCATGAAACAGGGGCTTCCACCTTCCTCGGCAGCACTGTGCCGGCCGGCCTGTCCGGGGCCGATGCGCTCAAGGCTGCGATCGACATCATTTATGCTCATCCCAACGTGGCGCCATTCATTAGCCGCCAGTTGATCCAGAAGCTGGTCACCAGCAATCCTTCGCCAGCCTATGTGGCCCGGGTTGCGGGCGTATTCAATAACGATGGGCGTGGCGTCAAAGGCAATCTGGCCGCCGTCGTCAAGGCGCTGCTGCTCGATCCCGAAGCGCGCAACGAAGCCTATATCAACGCCAGCTACGGCAAGCTGCGCGAGCCCATGCTACGTCTGGTGGCCTGGGCACGCGCCTACAATGTCAGCTCGGCCGGCGACAACTGGGCCATCGGCAACACCAGCGATGCGGCCACACGGCTGGGACAGAGTCCGCTACGCTCACCCTCCGTATTCAATTTCTACCGGCCCGGCTATGTGCCGCCGAACAGCGCGATCGCCAAGCTGGGGCTGGTGGCGCCCGAGTTCCAACTGACCAATGAATCGTCCGTGGTCGGCTACGTCAACTTCATGCAGCGCATGATCAGCAAAGGCATAGGCGACGTGCTGCCCGACTACAGCAGCCTGCTGCCGCTGGCCGCCAATGCGCAAAGCCTGCTGGCCGAAATCAATCAGGTGCTGGCGGCCGGCCAGCTCGGCGGCGCCACGCTGGGTCTGATCCGCGGCGCGCTCGACACCATGCCGGCGAATAGCCCGAACGCCTTGAATAACCGCATCTACGCCGCACTGACCATGGTCATGGCCGCGCCGGAATACCTGATCCAACAATAAGAGGCCGCCATGACTACCGAACTCTCCCGCCGCGCCTTCCTGCAACGCGCTTCTGCACTGGCCCTGAGCGGTGTAGCCTCGCCGCTGGCCATCAATCTGGCCGCGATG
The DNA here is from genome assembly GCF_009720775.1 of Pseudoduganella danionis. Classification (GTDB taxonomy): domain Bacteria; phylum Pseudomonadota; class Gammaproteobacteria; order Burkholderiales; family Burkholderiaceae_D; genus Rugamonas; species Rugamonas danionis. Next base: position 1,480,916 of record NZ_WNKW01000001.1, on the reverse strand, counting down.
GCCGAAGCCTCGGCAGCCAATGCCAACGATTACAAAGCTATCGTCTGCGTGTTTCTGTATGGCGGCAATGACTACGCCAACACGCTGGTGCCCTATGACGCCAGCAGCTTCAACAACTACTTCAATCTACGGCCGAATCTGGCCTACCAGCGCAGCGCACTCGGCAGCACCGTGCTGAGCACCGCCAACGCGCCCGTCGACGTCAACGGTGTGGCGCACCAGTACGCGCTGGCACCCGAACTGGCGCCGCTGATGCCGATCTACCATGCCGGCAAGCTGGGCGTGCTGCTCAATGTCGGCACGCTGGTCCAGCCCACCACCAAGCAGCAGTTCGCCAACAAATCCGTGCCGCTGCCATCCAAGCTGTTCTCGCACAACGACCAGCAATCGGAATGGCAATCGTCCATGCCGGAAGGCGCTTCGACGGGCTGGGGCGGCATGCTGGGCGATCTGTTCGCCGCCGGGAATGGCAATGCGACCTTCACCTGCGTCAACGTTTCCGGCAACGCCGTTTTCCTCGCCGGGAAGCAGGCGGTGCAGTATCAGGTGTCGACCAGTGGCTCGGTACCGTTTGCGGCGCTGCAGAAACCCCTGTTCGGCTCGGCCTCCTGCAGCAACGCCCTGCAAACCCTGATGACGCAGGCCCAGCCGCACCTGATGCAGTCCGACTATGCCCGCATCACCCAGCGTGCGATCGCTGCCAACGATGTGCTGACCTCGGCGCTGGCCGGCAGCAGCGCGCTGAATACGCCCTACCCGGCCAGCAACAGTCTGGGCGACCAGCTCAAGATGGTGGCACGCATGATCGCCGCCGCACCGGCACTGGGCGCCAAGCGGCAGGTGTTCTTCGTTTCACTCGGCGGTTTCGATACCCATGATGGTCTGGTGACCCAGCATCCGGTGCTGATGAAAACCGTGGCCGATGCGGTGGCAGCGTTCTACCAGAGTACGGTAGAACTGGGCGTGGCGAATCAGGTCACCACCTTCACGGCGTCCGACTTCGGCCGCACGCTGAGCGGCAATAACGATGGCTCCGATCACGGCTGGGGCAGCATGCATTTCATGCTGGGCGGCGCCGTCAAAGGCGGACGCTATTACGGCACGGCGCCCGTGGTGGCAGCCGATGGTCCCGACGATGTGGGTCAGGGCCGCTTGCTGCCCACCACTTCGATCGCCCAGTATGCGGCCACGCTTGGTAGCTGGATGGGCGTATCGAATAGCGACTTGCTGGCCATGCTGCCCTCGCTAGCCAACTTCAACGCCAGCAGCCGCAATCTGGGTTTCCTCTAAAGCCTACTGGGCCGGCTGCACGTTGGCCAGCAGCGCGCCGGGGCGGGTGCTAATCCCCGTCAGCACAAACTGCACACCGCCGTAACGCAGTTCGTCAGGGCGGAAGGTGTGCACCGGCACATCGCGCAGCGACGATTCCGCCAGCAGATTGGCCACGCTGGCCACCTGATTCTGCTTGCCCTCATCCATGCCGCGCATGGCGAAGCGGTCCACGTGTGCATCGCTCAAATACACGGTATTGCGCGCCGTATCCACTTTCAGCCGTCCCGACAGCACCATGCTGCCCTGCCAGTTCTGGCGCGCCAGCAGCGGCGTCACCTGCACATCAAGCGAGAGGGAAACGCGGTCGTTCTCGGCCAGGATGGCCAGCTGCGGGTGGCTCAGTTCCAGTTCAAAGATACCGAGCATGCGCTGGTGCACAGGGAATTTACGCTCCAGACTCTGTTGCAATTTACTCTGGGGTAGCTCCAGCTGACGCGGGCCTATCAGGGTGGCGCAGGCAGCCAGCATGGCGCCGCAGATCAGGGCTATGGCCCAGCGGGAATAAGAGGTCAGTACAGGCATACGCAGTCCGGTGAGTCTATCGTGCCGCCATTATGCCAGCGCCACAGGCAAGATCCTGCTCTTGTAAAAAATGCTTGCAAATTCAAAATCTAGTGTTATAGTTCACTACAACACCACTCCATCAACACACAGCAAGGGGACTACATGTATGTCTGCGATAGGCTGGAATGACAATGCGCCGATTTATCGGCAACTCAAGGAGCGGGTTGTAGGCATGATGCTGGACGGCGTACTCAAGCCGGGCGACGCCCTGCCCTCGGTACGGCAGATCGCCGCCGAATATCAACTCAACCCGATTACGGTTTCACGCGCCTACCAGGAGCTGGTAGACGAAACGCTGGTAGAAAAAAGAAGGGGACTAGGTATGTATGTGACTGAAGGCGCCCGCGACAAATTGCTGGCCACGGAACGTGAACGCTTCCTGCGCGAAGACTGGCCCGCCATGCTCGAACGCATCCGCCGGCTGGGGCTGGATGTTGCCACCCTGCTCAGCGTACCGGCAGCGGACACGGGAGCAGCATCATGAGTGCCATCATCACTGCCAGCGGCCTACGCAAACAGTATGGCAAGCGCGCCGCCATCGACAACCTCAGCTTCAGCATCGCAGCTGGCCGCATCGTCGGCCTGATCGGTCCTAACGGTTCCGGCAAGACCACCACGCTGAAAGCCATCCTCGGCCTGACCCGCTTCGAAGGCGAACTGTCGGTACTGGGCATGGACCCGCGCCAGCAGCGCGATGCGCTGATGAACGATGTGTGCTTCATCGCTGACGTGGCCATCCTGCCCAAGTGGCTGAAGGTAAAGCAGGCGCTCGATTTCGTCGAAGGCGTGCATCCCCGCTTCGACCGCAGCAAGGCGGAAAAATATCTGGCCCAGACCAAGCTCGATCCGGAGATGAAGGTCAAAGCCATGTCCAAGGGCATGGTGGTGCAACTGCATCTGGCGCTGGTGATGGCCATCGACGCGCGCCTGCTGGTGCTGGACGAACCCACGCTGGGGCTGGACATCCTGTACCGCAAGCAGTTCTACCAGCACCTGCTGGAAGACTACTTCGACGAGAACAAGACCATCCTGATCACCACCCACCAGATCGAGGAAGTCGAACACATCCTCAGCGATCTGATGTTCATCCGCGACGGCAAGATCGAACTGTCTGCTTCAATGGACGAAGTCAGCGAACGCTTTACGGAAGTGATGGTGGAAGCAGCCAGCATCCCTGCTGCACAGGCACTGCAGCCTATCCACCAGCGCGCCGTATTCGGCAAAAGCATCATGCTGTTCGACGGCGTACCGCGCGCACAGCTGGCCAATCTGGGCGAACTGCGCACGCCAGCGCTGGCCGATCTGTTCGTCGCCACCATGAAAGGAACCTACGCATGAACACCATGAAATGGCTACTCAAGCGCGAAATGTGGGAAAACAAAGGCATGCTGCTGTGGACACCTGTCGTGGTGGCTGCCGCGGTGGCGATACTGGCCATCACCTCTATTTTGCTCGGCAAAGATGCCAGCTTCGCCGAAGCGCAGGAAGCCTTCTCGATCGGCACCATCACCATCGAAGGCAAGGCCCGCACGGTGATGATAGAGACCATCGCGCAGGGCTATATCATGGCCGCCCTGCCCGTGCTGGCCTTACTCAGTCTGCTGGTATTCTTCTACTGCCTGGGCGCCCTGCATGACGAACGGCGCGACCGCAGCCTGCTGTTCTGGAAATCGCTACCCGTTTCCGATACTGCCACGGTGGCCTCCAAAGCCATCCTCGCGCTGGTAGTGGCGCCGCTGATCACCATACTGGTGGCCATCGTGCTGGCTCTGGCGATACTGGTAACGGGCTGCGTGCTGCTACTCAGTCACGGCACCAATCTGTTCGGCGGCCTGCTGCTCAGCCCCGACCTGTATCTGTCGCCATTGCGCCTGCTATCGCTGCTGCCCGTGTACATCCTGTGGGCCCTGCCCACCGTGGGCTGGCTGCTGATGGTGTCGAGCATGGCCCGTTCCAAAGTGTTCCTGTGGGCCGTCGGCACGCCTGTCATCACCTCGCTGCTGCTGCTGTGGGCCGACCGCATGCTGCATCTGGGGCTGGATGCGGGCTGGTTCACGGCCAACGTCACCAACCGCATACTGCTCGGCGTAATCCCGGGTAGCTGGATGGGCTTCGAGGCGCACAATGTACAGCAGCACCTGAGCGCGCAGCACCTGCCGCCCCTCGAATCGGCCTACTACGCTTCGTGGCATACCTTGACGGGAGCATCGGTCTGGCTGGGCGCCGTCGCCGGCCTCATCATGCTGGCCATCGCGGTGCGCATGCGCCAGCGCCGCGAGGAAGTGTAAGCCCTGCTGCAGTGGCGGCCAGATGCTGCGCCGCCACTGCAGCCTCAGCTTCTAGCTGACAGCTCTCCCGCTTACGCAACAGATTGTGCAGAAAGTTCTTCTAAGCAAGCTATTCATGTTAGAATGATCGCAACATCGTTTTTCTGACAAAAAAGTCGTATGCGGCTACCCATCCTGGCAGCATTCTGTCTGGTCCTGTTCCAGCTACCGGCACATGCGGAACTGGTGCGCGCCTGCGCCGATCAGGCCGAAATGCCGCCGTTTGTCTACGCCGAACGCAACGATGGCCGCAAGAGCGAACACATTACCGGCGCCAGCGTAGACCTGCTGCGCCGCATCGCCGAACGACATGGCTGGCAGATCGAAGTCCAACTGCTGCCGTGGGCACGCTGCGTGGCGCAAGTGGCCAGCCAGCAGATCCAGATCGCCGTCAACATCAGCGCCAGCGATGGCGTCTCGAATGCGCTGCAGACCAGCGCACCCTACTACACGCTGCACAATGTCTACTACACTTCGCGCCGCGCGCGTCCGGCCGGGATCAAGCTGGCCAAACTGGCCGATCTGAAGAACTACCATGTGTGCGGCATGGGCGGCTACCGCTTCGAAGCCTATGGCATCAGTACCAGCAGCGTCGATCGCGGCACCACCATCGGCTACGAACAGCTAATCAACAAGCTACATCTGGGCCGCTGCGACCTGTTCATTTCCAACCGCGAAACCATGGCCGGACAGTATCTGATCAACCCCAGATTGCGCGGCATGCTGGTCGATGGCACGCTGGTCCAGCAGGCTCTGCCCGGCGTGGCCACCCAGGAGCTGTATTTCGGCGTGGCCGCCGATAGTCCGCAAGCGGCCAGCCTGCTGCAGAAGCTCAATGCTGGACTGGAACGCCAGGAAAAAAACCATACTTTCGAGACCTTGCTGGAGCGTTATCTACAATGACTGCCCACTCTGCCCGTCTGGCCGCACTCGCCCTCTGCCTGCCATTGGCAGCGAGTAGCTGTGCCGAGGAAGGCCTGCTGGCCAGCAGCGCCAGCCCCGCCATGCAGGTAGCACCGGCCGCACTGGCACTCAACGGTTTCGGCACGCTGGGCTTTGCCCGTTCCAGCGAACGTGGCGCCGACTTCGTGTTCGACAATCTGCAGCCCAAAGGCACGGGGCGCAGCCACGAATGGTCCAACGATGTGGATAGCCGTCTAGGCTTGCAGCTGACGGCCAATCTGCAGCCCAACCTATCGGCCGTGTTGCAAGTGGTGAGCGAATACCGCTGGGACGGCACCTACACCCCCATGGTCAACTGGGCCTATCTGCGCTACGCCGTTACACCGGCGCTGAGCGTGCGGGTGGGCCGCATAGCACTTGACAGCTTCATGGCCTCCGATTCGCGCAAGATAGGCTACAGTAATATCACGGCGCGCCCGCCCACTGAAGTCTATCGCCTGCTCGCCCTGCGCGACAGCGACGGCATCGATGCCACCTACCGCTATAGCGACCGCGACTTCGTCAACACTGTCTCGGTGTTGTACGGCAAACGCACCGTCACCAACACCCGCTCCGTCAACGTCCATTCGACGGATGTGGCGGGGCTCTTCGAGCGCTTCGAACAAGGGCCGCTCACCGTGCATGCGGCCTACCAGCAGCGCCGCGTGGATAACCAGAATCCGCCGCTGGGAAAATTCATGTCGCTGGGAGTGGCGTGGGACCCGGGGCCGTGGTTTGCTTCGGCCGAATGGGTCAAGGCCATCAACTACAATGCCAGCAATCTCAAGATCACCCGCGCCGCGTGGTATCTGAACGGCGGCGTGCGGGTGGGTGACTTGTCGCCCTATGTCACGCTGTCCGAACTACGCCCCATTTCCGATACGGGGCAGGCGCCCGTAGGCCAGCATACCTATGCCGCCGGCGTGCGCTGGGATATCCATCGCAACATCGATGTCAAATTCCAGTGGGATCATCTACGCCTCAACGACCATTCTTTCGGCACCCTGCAGAACGTCGCACCAGGCACCAAGGCAGGCGGCAAGGTCAACGTCGTCAGCGTGCTGACGGATTTCGTGTTCTAGGGTGGCCTCCATGAAAACCCTGCCTACCCTGCTCGCCCGCCTCATCCTGCCGTTGCCATTGCTGCTGGCCCAACCTTTGCCTCTGCACGCAGAGATCATCGTCATCGTCTCGGTGAAAAATCCCGTGCGCACGCTGAGTAACGAACAGGCTGTCGATCTTTTCCTCGGCAAGAATAACGACTTCCCCAACGGCAACAAGGCCGTGCCGCTGGACCAGAGCGAAGGCGCCGGCATCCGCGATAGCTTCTACCGCAAGACCACGGGCAAAGGACCAGCCCAGATGAATGCCCACTGGGCGCGCATGCTATTTACGGGACGCGCACAGCCCCCCGTCGCCGTGGGCGATAGCGAAGCGGTGAAAAAACTGGTGGCGGCCGATGCCAGCCTGATAGGCTATATCGACCGTGAGGCACTGGACAGCAGCGTACGCGCCGTGCTGTCCATTCATTGAAGGGCTTATTCGAACTGGCGGCGGAACTCGGCAAACTGCGCACTCAGTTCTTCGAACTGCTGGCGTAGTTGCTGCACTTCCTGCTCGAGTGCAGCAACGCGGCTACCCTGCCCGCCCGTGCTGACCGAGCCACCCAGACTGGCCGCCGTTTCTTCGCGCGCCAGTGCAGCTTCGCCAGCCAGCAGATGGCCATAGCGCGGTTCCTTGGTACCGGGTGCGAGCGGCAGGCGCGATACCAGCGGCGGATATTTATCGATCAGGAACTGCAAAGCCTGTTCCACATCGGCCACGCTCTTGAATTCGTGCAGGCGCCCGCTGCGGTTGCGGATTTCACCGGCCGTCTGCAAACCGCGCAGCATCAGCATAGTCAGCACCGCCAGCTTGTCCTGTTCCAGCGACCACTTGATGCGCATGCGGTGCTCATACTTGGTCACGCGCGCACCGGCCTGCGTAATGCCGTTCACATACTTGGCCTGCATCAGCCGCTGCAGCACTTCCGCCACCATCTCTTCCGACAGCGACATCACGGGATCGCGGCTCGATAACTGGTTACAGCCATTCACCAGCGCATTCAGCGACAGCGGATAGTTATCCGGCGTGAGCGCTTCTTTTTCGGCCAGCACAGCCAGCACGCGGATTTCGTAGGGGTCCAGCAGTTCTACCCCGTCAGGCGACAATTCCATCCATACTCCCTTATTCCACCAGCTTGTTGAGTTGATCGGAATTCAATTTATCACATTCGGCCAGACCCTGACAGTGCAGGCCCGCCGCCTTCAGCGTGGCCAGTATGCGCTCGATCTGCTGCTCCTGCGTGACGGCGTGATTGATCAGGCCATGCAGCGCCTTGCTGAGCGGATCATCGCCATTCGGCGTCACGCCGTAAGCGCTGAATAGCTGCGCAGTAGAACTCAGATTGGTTTCCTTTTGCACGATGTGGGCCGGATTGCCCACGGCCGTAGCGCCAGCCGGCACAGGCTTGAGCAGCACCGCATTCGAGCCCACCTTGGCATATTCGCCCACCGTGAAAGCGCCCAGCACCTGCGCACCGGCGCCGACGATCACGCCGCGCTCGAGTGTCGGATGGCGCTTGGCGCCCGTGTGCAGCGAAGTACCGCCCAAGGTCACGCCCTGATAGATGGTGCAGTCGTCGCCGACGATGGCGGTTTCACCGATCACTACACCGAAGCCGTGATCGATGAACACGCGCTGGCCGATCTGTGCACCCGGGTGGATCTCGATGCCGGTAATAATGCGGGCAAGGTAGGAAATGAAGCGGCCCAGCCACTTCATACCGTGATGCCAGCACCAGTAGGCCCAGCGATGCATGACGATGGCATGCAGGCCCGGATAGCAGGTCAGCACCTCCCAGGCGTTACGGGCTGCGGGATCGCGTTCGATGATGCTGTTAATGTCTTGGCGCAAACGATGGAACATAGGGAAAGCCGGAAAAACCACTGAAACGACGATGGTAGCGTATTCAGTGCAAGGTTGCTGGACAGGCGAAAAAAGCGGGGAGGACGCAGCAGGGAGAGACGGCGGCCTCTCCACTGGAGCGCCGCCGCAGGCAGAACGGGAAGCTTAGGCTTCCTGTGCCATACGCTGACGGCGCGCTTCGTACAGACAGACGCCCGATGCGACGGACACATTGAGACTTTCGACCGAACCGAACATGGGGATATTCACCAGCACATCGCAAGTTTCGCGCGTCAGGCGGCGCATGCCCTCGCCTTCGGAACCCATCACCAGCGCGCACGGGCCAGTGAAATCGGCTTCGTACAGGCCTTTGTCGCCATCGTCGGAAGTGCCGATCAGCCAGATGCCGCGGTCTTTCAGCTCGCGCAGGGTACGGGCCAGATTGGTCACGGTAATGTAAGGCACGGTTTCGGCTGCACCGCTGGCCACTTTGGCGGCCGTCGCGTTCAGGCCTACCGCGCGGTCTTTCGGCACGATCACTGCGTGTGCACCGACACCATCGGCCACGCGCAGGCAGGCGCCCAGATTGTGCGGATCGGTGATCCCGTCCAGCACCAGCAGCAGTGGCGGGCCGTCGATGGCATCGAGAAGCTCGTCGAGGTTACGGGCCAGCGACAGTTGCGAGGCAAACGCGATCACGCCCTGATGGCGGCGCGTGCCGACGATCTTGTCGAGGCGCGACGAGTCCACCGGCATCACACGCACACCGGCGGCCTTGGCATTGGCCACCAGATCCTGCATGCGGCGGTCGGTACGGCCCGCATCGATAAAAATCTCTTCCACGGACGATGCCTCGTGACGCAAACGCGAGGTCACAGCGTGGAAACCAAAAATCATTTTATTCTTCATTGTTTATCGCTTCTTCTTACTTTTTGAGGCAGCTTTGGCTGCCCGGGGTGCTGCCGCAGCACTCGCTCCGGCATGTGTTTTATGGCCACTCTTGGCCTTGCTCCGGCTGCTGGCTGGCTTAGTTGCTGGCTTAGTTGCTAGCTTATTGGCCGGCTTGGCCGCAGCCTTGCCTTTGCCCTTGGCCGCTGGCGCAGCGACAGCCTTGCTGGCCGCCTTGAGCACGATCTTCGGACCGGGACGTGCTGCCGGCACGCTAGGACCGGGACGCAGATTGGTCTTGTCGGCCTTGGATGGCACGGCCGCCTTTTCTGCTGGCGCATCAACGCCGGCCAGACGCAGATCGATCTTGCGGCTTTCCAGATCCACCCGCACCACCTGCACATGCACGCGGTCGGTCAACTGGAAAGTCTTGCCGCTACGTTCGCCGCGCAGTTCATGACGCGCATCGTCGTACTGGAAGAAATCGGCGCCGAGGTCAGTCACGTGCACCATGCCTTCAACGAATAGCTGATCGAGCTGGACGAAAATGCCGAAGCTGGTCACGCCGGTAATCAGGCCGGTATACTCCTCGCCCAGCTTGTCCTGCATGAAGTAGCACTTGAGCCATGCTTCCACATCGCGCGACGCTTCGTCGGCGCGACGTTCGTTGGCCGAGCAGTGTACGCCCAGCGCATCCCAAACGGTCAGGTCGGCGGCTTTCTTTTCCTTGCCTTCGGCCTTGTCCTTGGCCTGCTGCTTGCGGGTGGCGTTCGATACGCTGGTGTTGAGCACACTGGTATCGGCCACTTTCGGCTCGTATTTCTTGCCCAGCAAAATAGCCTTGATGGCGCGATGGGTCAGCAAGTCCGGATAGCGGCGGATCGGGCTGGTGAAGTGCGCATAAGCTTCATAGGCCAGACCGAAGTGGCCGATATTATCAGGGCTGTACACTGCCTGCTGCATGGAGCGCAGCAGCATGGTCTGCAGCAGCGATGCGTCAGGACGCTCTTTCACCTGCCGCATCAGTTCCGCGTAATCGGCTGCCGCCGGCTTGTCGCCGCCGTTCAGATTCAGACCGACCTGCTTGAGGAAGGTGCGTACCTGCTTGAGCTTTTCCACCGTCGGACTGGCGTGGATACGGTAAGTACCCGGATGCTTGTGACGGATCAGCAGATCAGCCGCGCAGACGTTGGCCGTCAGCATGCACTCTTCGATCAGCTTGTGCGCATCATTGCGGGTACGCGGGATGATCTTCTCGATCTTGCCAGACGGGTTGCAGACGATATAGGTTTCGGTGGTTTCGAAATCGATCGCGCCGCGTTCCGTGCGCGCCTTCAGCAGCGCGTGGTACACCTCGCACAGATTCAGCAAATGCGGCACGATCTGCGGACGGCGCGCCGCTTCCGGGCCCTTGGTATTACCGAGGATCTCGGCCACTTCCGTGTAGGTCAGACGGGCGGCCGAGTGGATCACGGCCGGATAGAACTGGTAAGCCTTGATCTCGCCTTTGGCCGTGACGACGGCATCGCACACCAGCGTCAATCGGTCGACGGCAGGGTTCAGCGAGCACAGACCGTTGGACAGCTTTTCCGGCAGCATGGGAATCACGCGGCGCGGGAAGTAGACCGAAGTACTGCGCTGCAGCGCATCGGCATCGAGCGCATCGTTGGGTTTGACATAGTGACTCACGTCGGCAATCGCCACGATCAGACGGTAAGCCTTGCTGCGGCCGATCTTGATCGGTTCGCAGTAGACCGCATCGTCGAAGTCGCGCGCATCTTCGCCATCGATGGTCACCAGTGGCACATCGCGCAGGTCGACCCGTTCGCCCCAGTCGGATTCTTTCACCACGTCAGGCAGCTTGTTGGCCTGCTTGAGCGCAGCGTCCGAGAAAATATGCGGCACGCCGAACTTGCGCACAGCGATTTCGATTTCCATGCCGGGATCGTCGAGCGAACCCAATACTTCCACGATCTTGCCCACCGGCTGCTTGAAGCGCATAGGCTGTTCCGTCAGCTCCACGCTAACCACCTGCCCTGCCTTGGCCTTGCCGATAGAACCTTCCACCAGCACGTCGTGGGCAATGCGCTGGTCTTCCGGCGCGACTATCCAGGCGCCGTTCTCGTTGAGCAGGCGGCCGATGATGTGGGTATTCGCGCGCTGCACCACCTCGACGATGGTGCCTTCCTTGCGGCCGCGGCGATCCGTGCCAACCACGCGGGCCAGCACACGGTCGCCGTGCAGCACTTTCTGCATTTCCTTATCGGGCAGGAACAGGTCCTCGCCGGGCTCATCGGGAATGACGAAGCCGAAGCCATCCTTGTGGCTGCTGACACGGCCGGCAATAAAGCCCGTTTCCGTGACCAGTGCAAAGCGGCCTTTGTCATCGATATCGAGTTGGCCATCGCGCTGCATGGCATTCAGGCGGCGCGACAGCACGGCCTGCGCATCGGTGGCGACTTTCAGCGCTTTGGCGACAGCGCGCAGATCGAGCGGGCCCTTGGCGCTGCGGAAAATGCCGAGAATATCCTCCCGGCTAGGAATGGTATGGGTAATCTGATTCAAAAGTATTTCTGTGGTTATATTGACAGTATTCAGAGGGAATCCGGCCTGGCAAAATCATCGGGTGCATATATATGGCGCGACGACAGCCGTAGTGTACTTGGAAACGCCCTGAAAGACTAATTTGCCCCCGGTTTCAGCCGGAGGGGCTAAAAAATTTTTTGCGCGAGCCTTTGACAAGCGAAAAATTTCCTCTATAATCTTGGTCTCTTGCAGCGACAACGTTGAAAAACAAAGTCAAAGCAGGAACTGCTAGACAGGGTTGATGTGCAGTAAGGAACGAAAGTTCATCTGGCGCGATACTCTCCCCGTCGTTATAATAGCAGAGTTGTTGAGCAGCATCAGTGCCCACGTGGCGGAATTGGTAGACGCGCATGGTTCAGGTCCATGTGCCGCGAGGTGTGGGGGTTCGAGTCCCTCCGTGGGCACCACAGAATTCCGCAAAAGCCTTCTTCAGTACTTGACGCGATCTTGATCGTGTTGTGACTGAAGAAGGCTTTTTTTATTGGCGCGCCTCCTTCGACACGACACCCAGCGCAGCCTGCACGTCCGGCTGGTTTTTGATCAAGCTCGTAATGGCATCAATCACCACCGCTGGATATTGCTCTTGTATCCGATGATTAGCGGACAGTGAGCGCACTTCGGCCTGCGGGTAGTAGCCGCTCATACGGCCTTCTGCGATATCGGGATCGATCGCCCACACACCGAAATCTTCCGCATAAATAACACCACTCAGAAGGTCTTTGATGAGGCCTTGCGGTTTGTGCTGTTGCGGCGAGGACTGTGCGACGATACGTATCACCGGCTTGCGATAGAAATCAGCCGGCTCCATCACATACTTGCCCATCAAATCGATGTTGGCGATTTCCTGTCTGGCAGCCTTGGACGCAAATATCCATAAACCGAACCGGGTAAACCAAGGGAACTCGCTATACGGCTTAACCACACCTAGCGGTAAAGCATCCACCAAAACCATTCCATCCACTTGCTCAGGATATCGTTTGGCATAGGCTTGAACATACTGCCCACCCAGTGAATGCCCCACCAGTACATAAGGCGGGCTGAACCCGCGCTCTTTTAGCAATTGGTGCAAGCGCAGGCTCTCCGCCTCCGGACTTGGGTCGACATCGCCGCGCACGCTGCGCCCAACACCGGGCCGATTGTAGAACAGCAGATTGCAGCATTGCTTGAGCCCGGCCGCGACAGCATTCCAGGTAGAAAAATCTAACAACAAGCCATTTTCAAACACGATAGTCGCTCGCGCATTGGGGGAGCGATGCTCTGCATATTCGATGATCGTGGAATCAAACTGGCCAAGCTTCGCGCTCAAGCCCACCGCTCCCGCAGGGTCTGGCTGCGCTGGCGTTTGTGCGCGTTCTTGTGCCATGCACGTCCAATTGAGACCGAGCGTGAGCAACAGCAAGGCGATAAATCGGCAGTGTCGAATCTCGATAAAGGGCGGCATTAGTTTTTGGTCCTCGACTAGTTGTGAATTGCCATGGGTTTGCTGGGTGTTCAACAGCTTGTCAATCGGCGACGAGCATAACAGCGAAGGGCACGCTGAAGATCGGTGGTCAGATTTTGATTTCCCCTTTGGCGATCACTTTAATGCACGCGTCTACAACCGACTCATCATATTGCCTACCGCGACCTTTTCGAAGTTCTTCAAGTGCTGCGTTGATACCTAAGGCGCTACGATACGGGCGATGCGAGGCCATGGCGTCTATCACATCCGCGACCGCGATGATCCTTGCACCGATTAGTATTTGTTCGCCTTTGAGACCACGCGGATACCCAGTCCCATCGATGCGTTCATGGTGCTGCCTGACCATTTCAGCGATAGGCCAAGTGAAGTCGATGCCCTTCAGTATTTCGTATCCGGTATCGGGGTGAGTTTGAAGCATGCCACGCTCAAGTTCAGTTAACCGAGTCGGCTTCGTTAATATCTCTGCGGGAATCCGAATTTTCCCGATGTCGTGCACCTCCGCCGCCAGTACTATCCCTTGAATTTCTGTGCCAGGAAGTCCAAGTTCGCGCGCGATAGCTTCGGCTAAAGTTGCAACCTTGCGCTGATGCCCACCCGTGTAAGGATCGCGCATTTCGAGCGTACTCGCAATTGCCCGAACTGTTGCCTCCAGACTTAGTCCCAGCCGTACGGCAAAACCATCACGCGTCTCGCGATTGCGCAGTGCTCGAATCCCAAAGCTAACATCACGCGCCAGATCCGAAAGTAACTGCATTTCGTGAGGAGTGAAGTGATCTTTCGACGACGAGTAAATTGTGAGGGCGCCGAATGCGTCACCATTTTCGTCAATAAGCGGCAATGCGCTGCTCGAACTGAATTGGTGGTCGATTGCCATTTTGCTCCACGGCGCAACCGCAGGATTCGATTTGAAATCCCTATTGAATTGCGCCTGCCTCAGACGTATCGCCAATCCGGTCGGACCCTGTCCATATTCGTCATCCGCCCAAGATACTTTAATACCTTCCAGATATCCATTATTTTGGCCGCCGAATGCAACTGGCCTCACTTGCCTGCCATCGCCAGAATCACAATAGCCTATCCAAACCATACGGTAACCACCTACACGAACAAGCGTTTCACAAACTCTGCTCAGTAGAGATTTTTCTGTCTCTGCAGAACTGATGGTGCGCCCACATTCAATCAGTACTTGCAGTGCCCGATTTAATCGCACAATTTCACTTTTCGATTCCAGCGAGATCGCCATCTGACTGATAGTGCGTGCGAGAACGCCAATCTCGTCATCCCTGCGCGTGAGCTCGGGGTTATTAAAGGTTTGCCCTTTGCCCAAGCCCTCGGCGGTCTTGGAGATACTTCTAAGTGGGCCTAATAAATAATGCTCCGTTCCAAACCATGCAAAGACAAGTATTAATGCCCCGAGCAATACCACCGGGGCGCTATAGATAAGCAATTGCCGATCCGCGCTTTGAGTAATCAGCGGCAAGGGAATGGACGCCCACCAGTAGACCGCTCCGCTGGCCGTCTTTGCGACGGGAGAGTAGCTATGTAGCGTCGATTCGCCACGTTCGTTATCGACAATTGCATCGCCCTCCCCGCCTTGACGGAGTAGTTGCGCAAAACCTAGCTCCTTGGACGCAATCCTGCCGGCGTGAAGTGTATCGGTCGGAAAATTAGCGACCACCGTCCCCGACTCTGTTACGAGAGCGACATTAGTCCCATGGGGAAAGAGCAACGCAAGCGACTCGCGGTTGATGCGCTCCAGATCCAGCGCAGTAACAATTATGCCTTCTGTTTTTTGCGCTTGATTTTTGAATCTATGCGCAAACGGCAGTACCCATTTTCGCGTGAATTTTCCAATGATCGGCTGACCAATCACAGCCTCGTCAGACTCAAGTGCCGCTCGAAAGAAATCTCTGTCTGAAATATTGATCGGTTCTTCGGACGAACGGGCCGAACATATAACCTCACCAGCCAGATTGGCAATGAAGATATTGGCGAAATTCGGATCGAAATCCACTAACGTTTTCAATGTCCGCGGACATGTGGCCGATTTTGCGAAATGGATCAGCGCAGGGTCGCTGCCTGTCTGGCTGGAGAGTGTATGGGCCTTGCGCACGGACTCTACTTGTTCTTTAGCGATCGCTTTTGAAAGCAATTGCAACTGCTGACGGGCATTCTGCAAATCGCTGTGTCTGCGTTCGACTGCAGAAAACACCAGTGCCGTTGATACAACCACGAAGATTGCGCACATCAATGCCAGCAATCTAAATCGAATACTTTTCATGGGATTTGATTAAATAGACGTCATAGGCAGGCAAACTATCCTCCTCTACCCAGTTGGTTATTCCGGCACAGGCATCGTGACATAATCGATCAGGCGCGCAAAGGACTCAGGCTCCATGGAATGAATACGCGCACCACAGCGAAATAAGCCCGTCGCCTCATGCAAAGCACTGTAAACAACTTCTATCCTGACTGAGTCAACAACATTCTGACCTGGAAACCGGAACTGTAACTCATAGAATGCCGAGGGTCTCAACTGTCCATTAGAAAGAAAGCCCACCCCGTTACGAGACAGATCGATTAGGTGAGCATTGGTCGGTGGGCTGCCATCGAGTGAAATCACCGTACTTGGAACAGTAAGGAGTCTTCTGGCATGTTCGCGACGGCTGTCCATTTATTTTGACGATGTATTAAGTAATTTAAGGAATACTTATGCTCTAAGTGGAACCACGCTGTCCGGCCGACGTCTCCCCAAATTCGCCAGCACCTAACTTTACAGTCGGCAGCTTAATATTACCGCTTTATCGATCAGTTTCTAAGCATAGTTTGCCTAGTAAGTCCTACCGGCGGTCTCGTCGGCCAACTATCGCCGCATTGCCGCCGTCATGACTGAATGAGCACCTGAACCTTAGCCTGGCCGGAAATCCAGTATTCACTCCGTTATGCGGCCAGATGAGCATCACTTAACCCTGGGTGAAATGCGGGGCCGTGACAATTAGAGAGCTTTCTCTGCCCTTCAGTCGCTATGCTGGCGTCTGTGTGTGGGCGCTGGTCCAAAACGTTTTTATTGCCTGCACTGTCTCGGAATTAACCATTTTTAGTCAGAGCGTCAACTCTTGTTGAAGTTAGCTACATGAAAAGATTCGCTTTCCTTGCCTGTTTTTTAGCCTCGCTGTGGTGTCATTCTGCATTGGCCGACGAGCTTAAAAATTTCGGGACACAGGTGTCATATTTTTATTTAACTCCTACACCTGAGGCATTCGATGTCTTTCAGAAAAATGCTGAAAGATTCCGCAACGAGTTCGAAAAAGCAGGCAAAGGTTACGATGTACTTGTAGCCGTGATGATTGCGAGGATTTCGCAACAGAACAACTGGCCAATCAGCGCAGGCATTATCGGCCTGCGTGCCAAAGAAATAGTCGATGGCCAATCGCGGCTGGCTAAGTATGTGGCTGATGATACTCAGGTCAATGCAGCAAAGCTCGATATATGGTGGGCAAGCTTCTTTGCCACGGGCGATGAAGTGTACTTGGCCAACATTTTGCAATACGCTGGTCTGGAATTGCCGAAGGCCGACGTAGAACGGATGCTGATAATTCAGGCTGCAAGCTGGTCGTTCAAAGCCAATTGCCGACAACATCCCAAAGTACTGGCGTTTGCAAGGCAACGCCTGGCATCGCCCCACACTTCCGAAGCGCAGACCAAGTTTATTCGAGACGCCATAGCCTTCGCAGAAATAGCCAGTCCAGCTCAATAAAAAATCAACTCGCTGCCTTGTTGTTAGCCGGTTCTTGGGCGGCACAAGCACAGACTGCAATTCCTCAGATTGCCCCGACGCCACAAGGGCCTGGTCCCAAGTCACTGGTATTATCCAATCCGTCACAATTCCAAGACGTCGGAGTACAAAACCCTAGATTGTCCAACAGCATAGTCAACTGGCACGATGAGCAACATTCTTAAATCCGTAAAACATGCAGTGGGAATAGTGGGCTTGGCCGGCAGTCTGCAGGCTGGCGCAGCGCCCACGTGGCAGGTGTTTGAGTGGCTTGAAACTGAAGTGGTTCCAGGAGCTGGCGTGGTCAAGTCCAGCGTAATCCTGCCGATCAAGGTCAATGGCGTCGATTGCTACGCTCAACTTGACACGGGTGCTCCGAATACGCTGATCTGGCACCAGCCGGCCACCACGGAGCAGCCACTCAAGGAGTTCGATATCGAGATTGCGGGCCGACATCAGCTGGTCAAGGGCAGCTCGGTACAGCTTGATATTCTTCGCGCCTGCAAGAAGGCGCTCATCGCAACCATCGGTAATGCTTTTTTTGACGATGGCACCTTGACCCTGGATCTGAAGAACGCGCGCTTTAGTTTCTCATCAGGCTCGACGCTCGAACGAGAGCCCTTGTCCCATCCGTTTGCGTATCCGCGCTGGTCGGGCTATGAAGGCGGCCACATCATAGTGCAGCTAGTCCTACCGAATGGCCAGGAGGGTGACGTTCTTTTCGACACGGGCGCCGCATCGTTTGGCTTGTCCGCGCTGACCGAGAACGACTGGCGCATGATGACTGACAATGTCCCCCTGCGCGCCTCGGCAACCGTGCGCGCATATTCTGTCAATAGCTGGGGCAAGCAAATCCCATGCTTTGACACGACTTTACCAGGCAACCTGCAAATTATTCCAGGATTGTCCATCGCAAACTCGAGAATTGCTTATTGCGCACAAGAGTCGTTCAAACCCGGCCAGAAACTGGTCGCTCTGCTCGGCCTGCGTGACCTGAGTGACCGCGTGGTCACGCTGGATTATCCCGCGCGCCGCTGGATGATCAGCCAATAGCCCATCCTTGGTGCCTTGCCCCGCTGCTGACATGCGTACTGATAGAACGACCTCAGAGCCGTGGCTATCCGACTGCGCAAAATTAGGTTGTAGGCCGCCTCGAGGCTAAAGCAGGTGGTGACCGAAAGCGAACTCCGCAAGCCCAGGCGTCGACAGCTTTGCCGCGGTGGCAGATGCAAAGGAAATGAAATAATTTCACAAAAGCATGGAATCACCCTTGACGGGGGCGAAAGTCTTCTTTAATATGCAGGCCTCTGTTGCAGAACACGCAGCAGTAAGTAGCAAGTAGCAGTACAGTGCCCACGTGGCGGAATTGGTAGACGCGCATGGTTCAGGTCCATGTGCCGCGAGGTGTGGGGGTTCGAGTCCCTCCGTGGGCACCACAGAATTCCGCAAAAAGCCTTCATGAGCGTAAGCGATTGAAGGCTTTTTTCATTTCCGCCCTCCTCCACTTACGGACGACCGAAGTGCCATGCTCAGGCTGGACAATGCAGAAATAGACTGGATATCGAAATTTGAAATAATTTCACAAAAGCATGGCATTACCCTTGACGGGGTCGGAAGTCTTCTTTAATATGCAGGCCTCTGTTGCAGAACACGCAGCAGTAAGTAGCAAGTAGCAGTACAGTGCCCACGTGGCGGAATTGGTAGACGCGCATGGTTCAGGTCCATGTGCCGCGAGGTGTGGGGGTTCGAGTCCCTCCGTGGGCACCACAGAATTCCGCAAGAGCCTTCTTCAGTACACAACGCGATCTTGAGCGCGTTATAACTGAAGGAGGCTTTTTTCATTTCTGGCACCCAGTTCTGGCACCCAGTTCCGTCACCCTGTTCTGGCGCCGCCCTGCTACACGGCGCCAGTCGGCGAGCTTACTTAGGCCAGCGCAGCGCGCACAGCCTGTTCCAGCGTCTGGGTCGGACGCCCCAACAAGCGACCCAGCACCCCACTATTATCATCCAGCGCACCGTGGGCTGCCCGGGCATCCGAGTCAGCCACCAGCTGCGCCAGTGCTGGCGGCAGGCCTACGTTCAGCAACAGGTCGAGATACGCCTGCTGCGGCATGTTCGCATACGGAATCTGCTTGCCCGTCTGGCGCGACACTTCGGCCGCCAGCTCGGTCAGCGTGAACGACTGGTCGCCAGCCAGTTCGTAGATCGCCTGCGGCGCCGCCGCGCTGGCCAGTACGATGGCCGCTGCTTCGGCATAATCGGCCCGGGCCGCGGCGGCAATGCGGCCATCCGCTGCTGCGCCAGCCAGCGCACCATGTGCAATCGCCGCACCCAGGCTGCCCGTATAGTTTTCCACATACCAGCCATTGCGCAGCAGCGTGTATGGCAGGCCGGAGGCCAGTATCGCTGCCTCGGTTTCGCGGTGTTCGGCAGCCAGGCCCAGCGTCGAGGTATCGGCATGCAGAACGCTGGTATAGGCTAGCAGACCTACTTTGGCGCGTGCGGCTGCATCGATCACATTGCGGTGCTGGGCAACGCGCTGCCCCAGATCATTCGATGAGATCAGCAACACTTTGCTGGCGCCGGCCAGTGCGCGATCGAGCGAAGCGGGATCCGTGTAGTCGGCCTGACGCACTTGCACACCCTGCGCCGCCAGATCGGCCACCTTGCTGACATCGCGCACAGCGGCCACGATGTGCGCAGCAGGCACGCGTTTGAGCAATTGTTCGATCACCAGACGGCCCAGCTGGCCACTTGCTGCAGTAACGATAATCATGTTTTTTTCCTTTGAGTAAGTTCGCGGGGAACTTTCCGCGCGAGTTCAGCCATCATAAATGCTATACTTACGAAATGTAAGTACGCACATTTTAGTTAGTGCCTATGTGCTAGCTGCCGTTCTGACCGGTAAAATAGCGCCAGCACGCCACCTTTGTAACTGGATAGATCATGAACAGCTCCGGCAGTAGCCGCTCCCTACGCAAGGCCATCGCCCGCCTGAATGACCAGCAACCGGCCCAGTTGCTGGCGGCCGAGTGCCCTTCGCGCGCTGTACTGGGGCATATCACCAGCCGCTGGGGTGTGCTGGTGCTGGTGGTGCTGCTCGATGGCACCCATCGATTCAGCCAGCTGCGTCGCGCCATCGGTGGCGTCAGCGAGAAGATGCTGGCTCAGACGCTCGATGGGCTGGTTTATGACGGGCTGGTGCTGCGCGTCGCCCAGCAGGTGGTCCCGCCTCATGTGGAATACAGCCTGACGCCTCTGGGGCGCGAGGCGGCCACCCGGCTGGAGGTACTGGTGGACTGGATAGAAGACAATTTCCCCCTGATACGCGCTGCGCAAGAGGCGGCGGAACAACAAGCGGCTTGACCCCAATGCGCCATCCTGTGACACTGAACATGCGCCCAACTTCCGGTATCTAATCCTTGGCAACTATCATGGCAGCGCTACTCCCCTCTAGTGAGCATCGCCGCATACTGATCGTCAGCGATCCTGTGTATGCTGTAGCTCCGCTGAACACCATGCTGGTACGGCATGGCATGTGGGCCGACAGCCGTGCGGCCACTGATACGCAAGCCGCCGAGGGTGCGGCCGAACATACTGCCCTGCTGATATTTGACCAGACGCTGGACGCCGGGCTCTGCGCGCCATGGCAGCAAGCCGGCATATTGCAGGTGGTCCACTGGGACCTACAACTGGCGCCCGATCTGCTGGCCGAAAAAATCCTGCTGCACCTGCGCATACTCAGCCCCGCCCCCGTCCGTCCGGGCCTGCCCGACAAGGACACGCTGCAAATCAATTACCACCACATGCTGGCCCACTCGCCCGATCCCGTGCTGCTGCTGCACGCGGCCGATCTGGCTATCATCGACAGCAACCAGCATGCGCGCCGCCTGTTCGGCCTGACGGAAGCGGAATTGTTGCAAACCCATTTCGATGCACTCTGCCCGGCCAGCCAGCCCGATGGGGAGGCCACGCAAGTGCGCCTGCAAATCTGTCAGCAGAAAAACGCCAGCGCCACGCCACAGCGCTGCAAGATCACCATGCTGGGCCACCAGAATCAGCCGCTCGAATGCGATGTCGCGCTGGTGCCCGTGACAGTCGATGGCCACGCACTGCTGCATACGCGCATCGTCGATATCAGTTCGGGCCGGCTGGCGGAAGAACTGCGTGAAGGCAAGACCCAGCTACTCGAAATGATCGCCAGCGGTGTGCCACTCAGCACCACGCTGGACCGGCTGATGTTGCTGATCGAGTCGCAAGCGCCACCGGTGCTGTGTACCATCATGCTGGTCGCGGACGACGGCGTGACGATGCAGGCAGTTTCAGCGCCCAGCATGCCGCCAGACTATATGGCCAGCATAGACGGCCTATTGGCCGGCCCCAGCGTAGGCTCCTGTGGTACAGCCATCTACCGCAAGCAGAATGTGGTGGTCAGCGACATCATGACCGATCCGCTGTGGGCGCCCTACAAGGAAATACCGGCCCGATTCGGCCTGCGCGCCTGCTGGGCCACGCCCATCATGGCCACCCCCACCACCGTGCTGGGCAGCTTCGCCATGTATTACCGCGAACCGCGCAGCCCCACGGAGAACGACCAGCAACTGATTGCCGCTGCCACCCAGATCGCCCGCATCGCCGTCAGCAGCACGCGGCGCGAAGCCGAGCTGCAACGCCACCGCGAACATCTGGAAGTGCTGGTGCAGGAACGCACGGCGCAATTACAGCAGGCCAAGGAAGAAGCCGAACACGCCAACGAAGAACTGACCGTAGCGCTGGAAAACCTCAGCATGACGCAGGAAGAGCTGGTCCGGCGCGACAAGCTAGCAGCACTGGGCGCGCTGGTAGCAGGCGTCGCCCATGAACTGAACACGCCGATAGGCAATTGCCTGATCATGGCCAGCAGCATGAGCGAGCGCACGGCCAGCTTGCAGGCCGAACTGGTCAACGGGCTGCGCCGCTCCACCCTGGATAACTATCTGCAGCAGGCCAGCGATGCCGATGCCGTGGTACTGCGCAATCTGAATCGTGCGGCCCAGCTAGTGGCCAGCTTCAAACGCATCGCCGTCGATAGCGACAATGCCCAGCGCGAGCGCTATCTGCTGGCTGACGTACTCCATCTGATACGCCCCGTCATCGAAACAAAACTCAAGCAGCATGGCATCGAGCTGCAGGAAGACGTAGCGGCAGGGCTGGTACTGGACGGTTATCCGGGCCCGCTGGGGCAAGCGCTGGAAAACCTGATCGACAACTGCGTGGTGCATGCGTTCAAAGGGCGCAGCCATGGCACCATACGCTTCCGCGCACAGGGCGGCAGCCAGGATGAAATCATCCTGACCATAGAAGATGACGGCGTGGGCATACCGGAAGCCAGCCTGTCGCGCATCTACGATCCCTTCTTCACCACCCAGCTGGGCGCCGGTGGCTCCGGGCTGGGCCTGTACCGCACGCACAACATCATTACCGGTTTGCTGGGCGGACGCATCGATGTGCAAAGCAGCCCGCAAGGCACACGCTTTACCATACATCTGCCGCTGGTTGCCCCTAACTGAGTGCGCGTAATTTATTCCTATCTGCAAAGAAGTTGCAGCCGTATAATTAGTTCAGGCAGTTAAGCTTCGTGTACCCAGCCCGGAGAACCATACGCTGTGTCCTTACCCGACTCAAAAAAAAGCCCGCCCCTGGCAGCCTGGCGCTGCGAATTCCAGTCCAGCGCCGACGAGCAAGCGTTCCTGCGCCACCATCTGGCTAGCACCCAACGGCAACTCCGCGTCACGCTGGTGATCTGCACGCTGGTCTATCTGGGCTTCAATATCACCGACATCATCTGGCTGGGCTATTCGAGCCAGACTGCCATGCTGGCCGGCGTGCGGCTGGCTGTGGCCGGCGCGGCCATGGGCGGCATACTGGTGCTGCGGCGCTGGCGCGATTCCGTTGCCACCACCCAGCTGGTGGCCAGCATGGCCGAGCTGGTCAGCGGCGGCGGCTTCCTGCTGATCGCGGCGCTGCGCTCCGGCCAGTTTTCCCTGCACGCCATTTCGATGGCCATCGTCATCATTGTGTTTTACATCTATATTCCCAACCGCCTGCTGTATTCGGCGGCGATCGCTATTAGCTGTACGCTGGGCTTCGTGCTACTGGCAGCAGGCATGGGCCATTTGCGGCCGGTCGAGCTGGGCACTATTGCAACCATGTTGGCGCTCACCAATATGTTCGGCTATGTCGCCGCCCAGCGTTACCAGCTGCTGATGCGGCATGAATACACGGCGCAGAATGTGCTCAAGAATCTGTCCATCCGCGATCCGCTGACGGGCTGCTACAACCGGCGCTATCTGCACCAGCAATTGCTGGAAACGGAAATCTCGCGGGCCCAGCGCTATCAGCTGAGCCTGACGGTCATCATGTGCGATCTGGACCACTTCAAGCTCGTCAACGACCGCTACGGCCACCATGGCGGTGATGCAGTCTTGCAACACTTTGCCAGCCTGATGCAAGCCATCACGCGCGAAGGCGTCGACAGTGTGGTGCGCTACGGCGGCGAAGAATTCCTGCTGATCCTGCCGGAAACGGATCTGGCCGGCGGCGAACTGCTGGCGCAGCGCCTGCGGCTGGCCTTGAGTGCCCAGCCCGTTCAATATCAGGATCAGCAGATCAACGCCACCGCCAGCTTTGGCGTGGCCAGTATCAACTTTGGCCGCAGCAGCACAAGCGCCCATATGAATATGATTACGGTGGCGGACGACATGCTGTACGCTGCCAAGAACAGCGGCCGCAACCGTGTGTGCAGCCGCCAGCTCGGATAAATCATGCGCCATATCAAACCCTGGTCGATACTCTGTCTGCTGTGCCTGCTGGCTGCCGCCGTGCAGGCTGGCCCTGCCCCGTGGTATCTGTGGCGCAGCAAGATAGACGGTCAACTGGCCTGCTCGCAGACGCCGCTAGGCCCCGGCTGGGTGCAGGATGCGGGCCCGTTTAAAGATAGCCGTTGCGAAAAGCGCCTGCTTGCTAAATAATGGTTTGCCCGTATGCGGTAGCAAACAATCCGTAGCAAAGTATCAAGCCACACAGAACAAGTCACGCTGCATCCCAACTATCCGAGGAGACTGTATGTTCACCAACCCAGAGCAATTTGCGAACGCCACCAAAGCCTTGTTTGAATTCCAGCTAGAAACCTTTAACACCCTCACCAGCAAAGCCGTGCAGGGGGTAGAACAGGTCGTTGCGCTCAATCTGGCCACGGCCAAAGCGCAGATGGAAGAACAACTGGCGACCAGCAAAGAGCTCAGCCAGAGCAGCGATCCGAAAGCCGCCATGTCGCTGGCAGCGGCCAAGGTACAGCCGGGCATGGCCGGTGCTGCCGCCTACAACGAACAACTGGGTGCCATCATTGCCGAAATCCGCGAAGAATTCAGCCGCGCAGCCGACGCCCACATGACGGAAGCCAAGAGCACGCTGAGCGCCCTGATCTACGACGTAACCAAGAACGTGCGTCCCGGTTCGGAAAATGCCGTACAAATCGTCAAAACCGCGATCGACAACGCGTTTGCCGGCTACGAGCAGGTCACTAAAGCCACCAAGCAGGCCGTCGCTTCGGTGGAAGAGCAAATCGCCAAAGCCAGCGCCTTGGTCGAGCAGAACACGGCCACGCCAGCCAAACCAGCCAAGCCTGCGCGCAGCCGCAAAACGGCCAAATAAGGCCAGTCCCTGCAGTGCGGCCGCGCCTGACGCGGTCGCCTGCCACTGTTCACTGCGCGCGCAACAGGTTTGCCGGATACGAGCGGAAGCGCTACACTGTATATAAAAACAGTTATCGCTTTTAGCGCCCGTCATGAACCGCGTGCTCGACAATCCCCTGTATTACCTCGACAACTTCGAACTGGTGCTGCGCTGGATAGGCGAGCGCTACGACGACCTACTGGCGCAGGACGAGCGGGATTTCCTCGCCACCTACCATAGCCTGCCCCAGGCTTCGCGGGCCCTGCTGGTGCGCATGGTGATGCGCAAAGGCACGCTGTTCCGCGCCTCCAAACTGGTGTACGAGGAAATCGGCGACACCCAAGACGCCGCACTGCCGCTGGTGCAACGGGGCTTGGTGGCCACCGATCCCCTGCTCTCGCTGGAAGAACTGTTTGAACTGCTGCAGAAGCCCGAAATCACCGAGGTATTCCAGCTAACGCCGGCCCTGCGCCAGCTGCGCAAGGCCGACCAGCTGGCAGCACTGCAGCCGCAGTTCGATAGGCCGCAGCACTATACGGACTGGTGCGGCGCAACCAGCGACCCTTGCTACCGCAACCTGATCCAGCCCCTGTGCGACCGCCTGCGCCTTATCTTTTTCGGTAACTTCTATCAGGACTGGACCGAGTTCGTGCTGTCCGATCTGGGTATCTACCAGTATGAAAAAGTCGACTTCTCGCCGGCTGCGCGGGGCTTTCGCAACCGCCGCGACATCGACGATTTCCTCGCCCTGCACAACTGCTACGAACGCTTCAATGCCGGCGCGGACTACAGCGACGTGATCGCCGACCTGCCGCCCTGCGCCGACGATAACGAGTGGCTGCGCAGCCGGCGCCACAAATTCCTGTTCCAGATCGCCCAGCATCTGGAAAAGCAGCAGGACTGGCCCGCCGCCTACCTGCTGTACGCCGACAGCCTGTATCCGGGCGCCCGCGCGCGCGCCATCCGTGTGCTGGAAAAAGATGGGCGCAGCGGCCCCGCCTATGCGCTGCTGCAGCAAGCCATGCAGGCGCCCGAAAGCGCAGCCGAACGCCAGCAACTGCTGCGCATGGCGCCACGACTCGCGCGCGCCGTGGGCCAGCCAAAACCGGCCCGCGTAGAGCAGGCCCAGCCGCAGCGCATCGATCTGCAGCTAGCGCCACCGGCCGTCGCCACCTATGTGGAGCTGGTGGTGCGCGAACACCTGCATCAGGATGCAGCGCCCGTGTACTACGTGGAAAATGCGCTGATCAACTCACTGTTTGGCCTGCTGTGCTGGGACGCCATCTTTAGCCCCATCCCGGGCGCCTTCTTCCATCCCTACCACCGCGCGCCGGCCGATCTGCATAGCGCCGATTTCCGCCAGCGCCGCCGCAGCCAGTTCGAGGCGGCATTAGGGCAACTGGAAGATGGCCGCTACCGCGCCACCATCCTGGCCAACTACAGCGCCAAGGCCGGCATCCAGTCGCCCTTCGTCTACTGGGAAACGCTGGACGAAGAACTGCTGCAACTGGCGCTGGACTGCATTCCGCCATTGCATCTGCGCCGCGCTTTCGAACGCATCCTCGACGACATCAAGGCCAACCGCAGCGGCTTCCCCGACCTGATCCAGTTCTGGCCCGAACAGCAGCGCTACACCATGATAGAGGTGAAAGGCCCGGGCGACCGGCTGCAGGACAACCAGCTGCGCTGGATCGAATACTGCACCGAACACGCGATGCCCGTCGCCGTGTGCTATCTGCAATGGACGCAATGAAGCGCTACACCATCGCCGTGCGTGCGCTGTGCGAGTTCACGGCCAAAACCGGCGACCTCGATCTGCGCTTTACGCCCTCGCCCACGGCGCAGGAAGGCATGGCCGGACATGCCACCGTTACGGCACGGCGCGGCAGCCACTACCAACGCGAACTGGCGCTGGCCGGCGACTTTGGCCCGCTGCATGTGCGCGGCCGTGCCGATGGCTACGACAGCGCGGCGCAGCGGCTGGAAGAAATCAAGACCTATAGAGGCGATCTCACGCGCATGCCCGACAACCAGCGCCAGCTACACTGGGCTCAGGCCAAAGTATATGGCCATCTGCTGTGCGCGAGTCAGGCTCTGACCCAGATCACGCTGGCACTGGTGTATTTTGATGTCGGCAGCCAGAAGGAGACCATGCTGCAGCAGGAGTACAGCGCAGCAGAGCTCAAGAACTATTTCGAACAGCAGTGCGAACGATTCCTGCAATGGGCCGCACAGGAAATGGCTCACCGCAGCGCCCGCGATGCCCAGCTCGAGCAACTGGCCTTTCCCTATGCGGGCTTCCGTCCCGGCCAGCGCGAACTGGCGGCCGCCATGTACACCGCCAGCAAACGCGGCGTATGTCTGCTGGCACAAGCCCCCACCGGCATCGGCAAATCCGTCGGCAGCCTGTTCCCCATGCTCAAGGCCGCCGCCCAGCAGCAGACCGACAAAGTATTCTTCCTGGCTGCCAAAACGCCGGGGCGCCAGCTCGCGCTCGATGCCGTTCAGGTGATCCGCGCCAGCGCCGCGCTGCTGCCGCTACGCACACTGGAACTGGTGGCGCGCGACAACGCCTGCGTCCATCCCGAACTGGCCTGCCACGGCGAATCCTGCCCGCTGGCGCGCGGCTTCTATGATCGCCTGCCGGCCGCCCGTCAGGCCGCGCTCGACGTCTGCCTGCCCGCGCAGCAGCAGCGCATACTCGACCGCCAGACGCTGCAAGACATCGCGCTGGCACATCAGGTCTGCCCCTACTATCTGGGCAGCGAGCTGGCGCGCTGGTGTGACGTCATCGTGGGCGACTACAACTACTATTTCGATCAGAGCGCCATGCTGCACGGCCTGACAGTGATGAATGACTGGAAGGTCAGCGTGCTGGTGGACGAAGCCCACAACATGGTGTCGCGCGCGCGCAAGATGTATAGCGCCGACATGAGTCACAGCAGCTTGCGCGTGCTGCGCAAGATCGCGCCGGAAGCCTTGAAGAAACCGCTGGACCGCGTGCAGCGCCAGTGGAATCAACTGGTCAAGGAACAGCAGGCCGACTATCAGGCCTATGCCGAACTGCCGGAAAAATGGCTGGGCGCCTTGCAGACGGCGGCCAGCGCCATCAGCGATTACCAGAACGAACACCCCACTTATAACGAACCGCTGCTGCAGGAGTTCTATTTCAACGCCCTACAATTTACCCGGCTGGCAGAAAGCTTTGGTCCCCATGCCTTGTTCGACATCGAAAAGCGCGCGGGCCGCAGCAGCGCGCACAGCGACAGCACGCTGTGCATCCGCAACATCGTACCCGCACCGTATCTGGCGCCGCGCTTCCAGCTCAGCCACTGCAGCGCCCTGTTCTCGGCCACGCTCAGCCCGTGGAACTACTTTCACGATCTGCTCGGCATGCCCGACAGCACGGCATGGGTGGATGTGGAATCGCCGTTCGTGGCCGAGCAGCTCAGCGTCAAAGTGGCCGCCCACATCTCCACCCGCTACCAGCAGCGGCAGCAATCGCTACTGCCTATCGCCCATCTGATGGGACAGCAGTACGCCACGCAGCGCGGCAACTATCTGGCTTTCTTCAGCAGCTTCGACTACATGGAAAAAGCCGCGCAAACTCTGGCCGAACACTACCCGGATATCCCGCAGTGGTCACAGACGCGCCGCATGGACGAAGCGGCACGCGCTGACTTCCTCGCCCGCTACACGCCGGATAGCTGCGGCATAGGCTTCGCCGTGCTCGGTGGCGCTTTCGGTGAAGGGGTAGACCTGCCCGGTGCTCGGCTGATCGGCGCGTTCGTCGCCACGCTGGGCCTACCGCAGGTCAATCCCGTCAACGAGCAGATACGCGAGCGCATGGACAGTCTGTTTGGCGCCGGCTATGACTACACCTACACCTATCCCGGCATGCAGAAAGTGGTGCAGGCTGCGGGCCGCGTGATCCGCACCCAGACTGACCGCGGCACCGTCTACCTGATCGATGACCGCTTCGGCCGCCCTGAACTACGCGCACTGCTGCCCGCATGGTGGCACGTCGAATAGCTCGTATTGCGGCACGGCGCAGCAGCTTATCCGCAGCCAGCGATCAACTGCGTTCCGGCACTGCGCTGGCCGGTGCAACGCACAGTACCAACAGCCAGAGCGCAAACGACAGGGCGCGCTGGATGCCGACAAAGGCCAGCACATACAGCACCCATTGGGCGCTGTTGTAAGGCTGGATCAAGCCCGCAGCGCCGACCAGATAATTGGTCAGGATGGCCGCCAGTGCCGTTACCGGTGCAATGAACCACCATTTACGCTCAAGTTTGGAATACATATGTGATACTCAAAAAGGAAAGTTGAAAAAAGCCGCCGGCAGCAACGCTGCTGCCCGCTTGCGCCACGCGGCCGGCTACTGCAGCACCGCCCGTATCTTCTGGTAGCCGCTACGGCTGACCGGCACCTTGCTGCCATCACGCAGCACAGCCACATAACTATCGCGCGTGGCCTGTTCTATCCGCTCCACGCAGGCGATGTTGACGATCCACGAACGGTGGATGCGCATGAACTGCTCGCCGTCGAGCTGCTCCTCCAGTTCGGCCATGCGCTGGTTCTTCAGGTAGTTGCGCCCCTCCGAACGGATCTGCACATAATCATCCTGCGCTTCGATCACGTCTATCTTGTCGCAGGTGATCACATGCACCTTGGCGCCATCGCGTATCAGCACGCGGCCCAGCGGCCGCTGGCGCGCCACCGCTTCCTTCACCATATTCGCCACGGCCGCATCGCCCGCAGCGCCACTGGCGGCCAGATTCGCGCGTGCATGGGCCAGTGCCTGATCGAAGCGCTGCTGGCTGAAAGGCTTGAGCAGATAGTCGAGCGCATGGAAATCGAAGGCCTTGATGGCATACTGATCGAACGCGGTGGCAAAGATGTAGCGCGTCTTGTTCCCGGCCAGTTCCGCCACTTCAAAGCCATCCAGCTTGGGCATCTGGATATCGAGGAACACCAGATCCGGCGCCAGCTCCGTAATCGCCTTCACGGCTTCGAAACCGTTGGCACATTCGGCCACCACCTCCACATCGGGGTGCTCGGCCAGATACTCGCGCACCACCCCGCGCGCCAGCATTTCATCGTCGACGATAATGATACGCATCGCTGTCTAGTCTCCCTCGCCTGTCTGTGCAGGCATCGTAATCTCCACCGCAAAGCGCTGGTCCTGCTGGCCCCAGTGGATGCTCGCTTCATGTTTGTAGACGCCCGCCAGACGCTGGCGCACATTGCTCAGACCTATGCCATGTCCGTCGCGCTGCACAGCCCCGGCGTCGGGATCAACCGGATTCTCCACCCGTATCTGCAGCATGGAACCGGAGCGCCTAGCCGTCAGCACAATCACACCGCCTTCCGGCAGATTGCAGATGCCATGCTTGACGGCGTTTTCCACCAGCGGCTGGATGATCATGGGCGGCACCAGACAGTCATCGGCCTGTTCGCCCACCTGCTCGCTGATCTGCAGGCGCTCGCCGAAACGTATCTGTTCGATCGCGAGGAAGTGGCGGATCAGCTTCAGTTCCTCGCCCAGCGTAACCTTTTTATGCGCTTCCATGCCCAGACTCTGGCGGAAGAAGCTGGCCAGTTCCAGCGTCATGCGGCGCGCGGCCTTGGCGTCCTGCGAAGTCAGCGCACTGATGGAATTGAGGCTGTTGAACAGGAAGTGCGGATCGATCTGGGTGCGCAGCATGCGCAGCTCGGCTTCCTGCGCCATCAGCAGCGATTCCAGTTCGCGCTGTTCGGCCTGTTTGGCACGCACAAACTCGATCACCAGATAATGCAGCGCGGCGGCAAAGCCATATAGCAGCACGCCCAGTCCTACCACGGTGGCCGCCAGTTGCGGCCCCAGCACGATGCCGGCCCAGCTCACGCCCAGTGCCAGACACGCGCTATTCCACAACTGCCCGGCCCCCAGCCACAGCAGGCCCGACACCATGGCCGCCATCAGCAGCACCAGTACGATGGCGCCCTCGCTACGGCCGCTGAGCGGATAGGCGCGGCACAGATAGTGCGCCGAGTAGCCCGCCACAAACGCATACAGCACATGCATGGGAATCGCGAACAGCAGCGCATTGGCCAGCGGTGCCACCTTGGCCAGCACCAGCACGCTGCCGAACGCGCTACCGAGGCATAGCCAGACCAGCAGATAGATCTGGCTACCGCGCCGGTTGAGGTTTAGCCCCTGCATGCTCAGTTACGCACTTCCAGACCGCCCATGATGGCGTAGCCGCGTACGATCAGACGTTTCTCCTGGGTCGGCGGTACGATGGTCTTCTCTTCGAAGCCGCCCATAATCGGCGTGCCTTCGAGTTCCACCGTCCAATCGGCCGGCACCTTGATAGTGATGCCGCCAAACATGGCAAACACATTCAGCACAGCCACACTGTTGATCGAACTCTGGCGCAGGTCCAGCTCGCAGCCACCGAATACGGCCGTCACTTCACCGCCACGGAAATCCGGCGTGGTGACGCGGCGCTGGAAGCCGCCCAGGATGGCGGTGATATTCAGCAGCGCATCGTCGCTACCCTTGTCCAGACTGATGCGGCCATCTTCGAACAAGGACTTGCCCGTGCCCGATTTGAACACGACCGACAGCCCGGCCAGAATCAGCATCAGTGGCCAGAGCGCGCGCCAGCTTAGCTGGATAATGCCTATGTCGTGCAGGAAGATCACGCCGCCGAACAGGATCAGACCGCCGCCGACGATGGCGCCACCGGCCGTA
Source organism: Pseudoduganella danionis (assembly GCF_009720775.1). GTDB lineage: Bacteria > Pseudomonadota > Gammaproteobacteria > Burkholderiales > Burkholderiaceae_D > Rugamonas > Rugamonas danionis. The sequence goes on along the minus strand of NZ_WNKW01000001.1, from coordinate 1,449,639 downwards.
CGGGTCTGCAGCATTTTGAGGATGCCGAAGAAGATCAGCGCCGTGGGCCACAGGTGCAGCGTGAAATCGAGATCGAGTAGGCCGATATTATCGAGCAGGAAAATCAGGCCGATGACGATGACGAACAGGCCTACCACCATTTGCGAGGCCGGATTACGTGGACGCGGGGTTCTCATGCTTGCTCCTTGATCGAGGCGTGGATATTGTCCAGCAGGGGGCGCAGCATCAGGCACACACCCCAGGCGATCAGCAGTGCCGGCCAGGTCTCACCAAAGCCTACACCCCAGATGCGGTTGAAGGAAACATACCACCAGCCAGCGAAGAAAATCTCCCACAGGCCGTTGGAAAAATGCTTGGCCGTGGTGGGCGGAATCATCTTGATCACGCCGCTGATCACCAGCAGCCATGGCCAGTAGCGCCATAACTGGGCCAGATTGAATTCGAGCTGGATCAGTTCGATCTGGTCCAGCAGCAGGACGGCGCCGGCGGCGATCATCACGATGCCCCAGATCATCTGTTTGCGCCAGCGATAAGCAGTGTGTACAGTCATGTCAGTCTCCTGTTGCGGTATGGTTAGCACGATACCGCGCCGCCACTGGCGGCGAAACCGCTATTCGGCCAATGACGGAAATCCACCGGTGAATGACGCAGACTTACAGTTTTTCCCGTAAAAAGCCAAGGAAGCACTGGATGCGCTGGGCGAGCTGGGTATTGCGGAAGTAGACCGCGCAGATCTGCCGGGTCTGGCCATTATTCGCCTCAGCCAGTAAGGGCACTAGCCGTCCGGCCGCCACATCGGCCGCCGTCAGATAATCGGCCAGGCAGACGATACCCTGACCGCGCAACGCCAACTGGCGCCGCGTTTCATCGCTGGAAGCCACCAGTGCCGCCACGATGGGCAGGCTGTTGCCGCCGCCATGGCGCAGCGGCCAAAGCTGCTCGGCGCCATGCTGGCCTTCGCCTATCAGGGTATGGCCGGCCAGATCTTCCGGCACTTGGGGAGTACCGTGTTCAAGCAGGTACTCCGGGCTGGCCAGCACCTGCAGCGGCGAATTGGCCAGCACTTGCGCGTGCTGGGCCGGATCTTCCGGCAGGCCGACGCGGATCGCAATATCGGTACGCTGCTCAAACACTTCGCTGAGCTGCTCATTGCTATTGAGCTCGAGTCGGATGTCGGGATAACGCTGGCGGAACTCGGCCAGATGGGGCACCACGCAATGCAGCATGAAGGCCGAATCAGCCGATACGCACAGCCGCCCGGCCGGCTTCTGCTGGCGGATGCGGATGGATTCTTCTGCTTCTTCCATGGCGCCGAGGATGGCGCGCGCCTGATCGAGGAAAATCTGGCCTTCTTCCGTGAGTTCCATGCGGCGCGTGGTACGGGTCAGCAGCGAGGTCGCCAGCTTGTCTTCCAGCCGCGATAGTGCACGGCTCACGCCAGAAGTAGTCTGGCCCAGATGAACGGAGGCAGCGCTCAGAGTGCCGCTGTCGATTACGGTAATAAACGTCTTCAGATCATCGGAATTGATTTCCACGTGCACTCTACCCTAGAAAATTACTGTTACCGGATATGCTCAGGCGACATACAGTAGCACCGCCCCATAGTGGCAGGCACTGCCGCCCAGCACAAACAAATGCCAGACTCCATGGCCATACGACCATTTGTGGTCCGTCACGAAAAACACGATGCCCGCCGTGTACACCAGACCACCAGCGGCCAGCCAGGCAAAACCATCCCAGCCCAGCGCCTGTACCAGCGGACTGGCGCCGATCACGGCCACCCAGCCCATGGCGACATAAATCACCAGCGACAACACCCGCGCGCCGCGTGCAAACAGCAACTCCTGCACGATGCCCACTAGCGCCAGCGTCCACACCACGCCGAATAGCGACCAGCCCCACGGCCCGCGCAGGCTGACCAGCGTGAACGGCGTATAGCTGCCGGCGATCAGCAGGTAGATAGCGCAGTGGTCCATCTTGCGCAGTATCTGCTTGGCACGCCCGCGCAGGCTGTGGTACAGCGTCGAGATCAGATACAGCGCCAGCAGCGTGACCGCATAGACACTGAAACTGACCACCTTCCACGCGTCGCCGCTGCGCGCTGCCAGCACCACCAGCAAAGTGCCGCCTATCGCAGCCAGCGCCGCGCCGACTGTATGGGTGATGCTGTTAAACCGTTCGCCGTAGTACATGCCAATTCCAATGAGTGCAGTCGATGGCCTGATTGCCATCGCTAGTTCATTGTATTGCACTGCACCAGCCGTGCCCCGAGCACTCCTTCTAAAACGCCCGCCAGATTGATACTTAGTAAAAAACTAAGCATATCATAATAAAAATTGAAATAAAACAATGTTACAAATTTTTATACAAAAACTGGGGCAAGATCTTTGCGCGGAGCGCAAGCATGGGAGCGTGGCGACGGATGTGGTAAGGTGGTCGCCATGAATCCGTTTGCCCAGCCCGACCCGCTCAGTGCGCCTGCAGCACAACCCTATCAACGTTGCATGGTGCTGGGCGGGGGCGGCTTCCGTTTCGGCATCTATATCGGCATGTATGCGGCCCTGCGCGCGGCCGGGCAGGCGCCCGATGTGCTGCTGGCCAGTTGCGGTGGCGCGATTGCGGCCACCATCATCCACCACCTGCCTGATCCGGCGGCCCAGCGCGCGTGGCTGTCGTCGCAGGCCATGTACCAGTTCTGGTGCAGCCTGCGCTCGACGCCGCAAGCCAATCTGGCCGGTACGCTGCTGGCAGCCGCACGGCGCAAACTCTCGAGCGCCAACGCGCCCGTGATACCCGATCTGTTCGGCGACTATCTGTTCGAAATTCCGCCCCAGCTGCCCTTCCCGCCCGACAGCGGCCAGCCCGAAGTGGCGGTTGCCATCATAGGCGGCAAGCTGCTGTTCGATGCCAGCGAGATCGGCCAGCCGCGCCGCGAGCGCAAACTGTTTGCCGAAACGGTGTTCTGCGATGCGCGCAGCGCCGCCCTGCTGGCGCATATGAAGGCCCCGCTCAGTTCAGCGCGCTGGGGCCAGCATGCGATCGCCAACGAATTGCTGCTGGAACAGGGCGCGACGCTGGATCAGGCCGCGCGTATTTCCATCGCCGATATGTATTACTTCCGCTGCCAGCCCTACAACGGCGACGAATACATAGGCGGCGTACTTGATCTATTTCCCGTCGAAATAGCGCGCCGGCTCGGACATGAAGTGATTATGGAATTCAAGGAAGCGTTTGATCAGGTGTTTTCCATCCCGGCATGGCGCGCCGTGCTGGGCATCAACGGCAATGCCCGTCTGCGCTATGCCAACACCCATCTGGCCGATATCCGCATCGACAGTTCCGACGTGTCGCATACGCTGGCACGCCAGCAGCTGCAGCAGAAGCTACACTGGCGGCGCAACCGCATCGAGCTGACCATGCCGCCCACCTACGAGGAATTTGTGCGTTTCATGGATGACCAGTGGCAGTTTGGCTATGACCGGGCCGAGGAAGCCCTGCGCCACCCGCGTGGCCAGCATCCGCCCGGCATCCGCCGCGCCACCCGCCACAGCAAGCCGCTGCGCAGTGTGCGCAGCTAGGCGCTAGCGACACAACTGGCGCCAGTTCTGCTCGAATTCTTCCGGCGCCACATCCTGCGCCAGCAGGGTCAGGTCGCGTGCTACGGCGATATAGCGCTGATAGCCGATGTAGCCGCCAAACGCATCCTTGGTATTGACTTCGCCGCAAGGAGCACCGCCCTTGCCGATGAACTGGTTGCGGAACTGGGCCGCAGCGGGCTCCAGCACCTTTTCTTTCACGTATTTTTCACCCTGACTGGTGAGCGTGGCCACATCTTCCTGATGCTGCTGGGCAGCACTCTTGCCGCAGGCTGCCAGCGTCAGCATCAGGGCCGACGCCAAAGCGAGCCGGCTCAGACCTCTCATGACGTTTATTAACATCATCATATTTTCTCTTTTATAACAGTTTCAGGAAAATTATCCACGAAAACACTGTGTCCCGCCAGACATAACGCGGCAGAGGCTTGCATTGTTGACAGGCCGGGTATTTGTTACTATCACCAGCTTTACAGCCAGCTCAGGAGAACCCATGTCCCATCCGCTACCCGCCCGCCTGCTACAGGCACTGTTTGCTTGCGCCATGCTGCTCACCAGTGCCGCCCAGGCCGCCGCTGCCAGCGCCGATAAGCTGGCCCATGTCACCATCCTCGCCACTGGCGGCACCATCGCCGGTAGCGGCGCCACCAGCACCACCACGGTAGGCTACACGGCTGCCACGGTAGGCGTGGACCGTCTGATCCAGGCCGTGCCCGAGCTGGCCAAAGTGGCGCAGGTAAAAGGCGAACAGGTATTCCAGATCGCCAGTGAAAACATGAGCAACGAGCACTGGCTCACGCTGGCCAAGCGCGTCAACACTTTGCTGGCCCAGCCTGACGTGGATGGCATCGTCATCACCCATGGCACCGATACGCTGGAAGAAACCGCCTACTTCCTCGATCTGGTGGTGAAGAGCAAGAAGCCCGTGGTGCTGGTGGGCGCCATGCGTCCGGGCACGGCCCTGTCGGCTGACGGCCCTATCAACCTGTACAACGCCGTGCTGCTGGCTGCCAGCCAGGACGCAGTCGGCAAAGGCGTGCTGGTGGCCCTGAATGACCAGATCCATGCGGCGCGCGACGTGACCAAAACCAATACCTCGACGCTGGACAGCTTCAAGACGCCGGAACTGGGCATGCTCGGCTACATTCAGGGCAACAAGCCTTATTTCTACCATGTGTCGACCCGCAAGCACACGGTCGATACGGAGTTTGATATCAGCAAACTGGATGCCCTCCCGCAGGTCGACATCGTCTACGGCTACGCCAACATGGGCCCGGCCGCACTGAATGCCGTGGTAGCCAGCGGCGCCAAAGGGGTGATCCATGCCGGCGTGGGCGATGGTAGCCTGGCCGGTAAAGTGCTGCCGGCGCTGAAAGCGGCGCGCCAGCAAGGCGTGCTGATCGTGCGCGCCAGCCGCGTCGGCCAGGGCATCGTGGCCCGCAACGGCGAAGCCAATGATGATGAACTGGACTTCGTGGCGGCCGATACGCTGAACCCGCAGAAAGCCCGCATCCTGCTGATGCTGGCCCTGACCCGCAGCACGGACAGCAAGGAAATCCAGCACATGTTCTACCGCTACTGATGCTGCAGTAACTAGCTGTCTGATCCGCCGCCGGCGCCCGCCGGCAGCGGATATTCCGGCCGCGCCATGCGGAACAGGCTGTCGGGCTGGATCTCAAAATAATCGGCCGGGCCGCCACCGCGCAAGATGGTCTGCGAACCGGACGTGTCATACACGCCATCCTTGAGCAAGGCCCGGGCGATATGCACGCCTACCACCTCCCCCAGTATCAGCCAGGCGTCGGTGTCCTGTCCGGCCGCCGTTTTGAGCCGCACGATCTGGCTGCAGCGGCACTCGAACGCGACCGGACTTTCGGCCACGCGGGGCGGCTGCACCAGTTGTGACGCCAGCGGCGTGACGCCAGCCAGCCCAAACTCATCCACTTCCGGCGGCGCTGCGGCGCAGCTCAGGTTCATGGCCTCGGCCAGCGGACGGGTGGCCAGATTCCACACGAATTCACCGCTGTGCTCGATATTCCGCAGCGTATCCTTGCGCCCCAGACTGGAAAAACCGATCAGCGGCGGCGTGTAATTGAAGGCATTGAAAAAACTGTAGGGCGCCAGATTGCGTACGCCATCAGCCCCCAGCGTGGAAATCCAGCCTATCGGACGGGGGCCGATGATGGCGTTGAACGGATCGTGCGGCAAGCCATGGCCGTGCGCAGGCTGGTAAAAGTAGCTGTCGTGCATGTACTCATCCTCTCAAGCAAATATGATCAGCCGAAACCGCCACCGGTACGACTACGAGTATGATACCCATATGAAACGGCTTTTCTTACTATTCGTCACCGTCTGTTGCCTTGGCCCAGCCCAAGGCGGTGAGCTGGTGTTTGTCGTTTCTACCGGGACCGCCATGCCCCACACAGAGTTCCAGCAAGGCCAGCTGACCGGCGGCCTGATCAAGGCCTTGGGCGACGCACTGGCGCAGGAACTGGGCCTGAGCGCGCGCTACCTGCTAGTGCCGCGCAAGCGGCTGGAAGCACCGCTGCGCGATGGCAAGGCCGATGTGGTGTGCGATATGCGTCCCGAATGGCTGGACGGCAAGGACTGGCAATGGTCGGAAACCGTCTTTGCCAACCATGAAATCGTCGCCACACGGCGCGATACGGCGGCCATCCGCAGCATCTACGAATTGCGCCGCCAGCGCGTCGGCACCATCCTCGGCTACCGTTATCCCCACGTGGAGCAGCCGTTGGACGATGAATTCACCCGTGACGATGCCGCCAATAACGACCAGAATCTGGCCAAACTGTTGCGCAAACGCTTCACCTACATGATCACCAACAGCCTGTATTACGACTACCAGCGCAAAGTACATCCGGAACGGGCGGCCCTGAATCCGCTCACCTACACCGTGTGGAGCTTCGACACCTATTGTGCCCTGCCGGCACAGGGCAAGCTCAGCCTCGCAACTTTGGACCACGCCCTCCAGTCACTCAAAAAGCGCGGGCGTATCCAGGCCATACTCGACCATTTCCGACCACCGCGCCGTACGGCACAATAATCTGCACTGACGACCGTGATGGCAAACTTACGCTTGCCATTCAGAAAATCAAGCGCTTGCTCGGTATTGAAAATGCAGCAATAATGACTTCCATAAAAAATATGGGAGACTGCCAGCATGACGGAAGCCGACGTAAGTTTGATCCAGCGCACTTTTGCAGCACAACAAGCCACCGCCCTGCGCTGGCGCCTGTCCACGCTAGCCGAACGCAAGGCCCGCCTGACGCGCCTGCGCGACGCCATGATGGCCCAGCGGGAAGCGTTCTACACGGCGTTTGCGGCCGATTACCGCAAATCGCCGGCCGAGGTGGAAGCATCCGAATTCCTGCCCGTGATGGACGAAATCCGCCACGCACTCGGTTCGCTCAAGCGCTGGATGAAACCGCGCGGCCACTGGCCCACCAGCACCATGCTGGGCACGCGTGCCTCGGTAGAATACCAGCCGCGCGGCCGCGTGCTGATCATCGCGCCGTGGAACTACCCGCTAAGCCTGTGCTTCGGCCCGCTGGTCTCCGCACTCGCTGCCGGCAACACGGCCATGATCAAACCGTCCGAAATGACGCCCGCCGTCTCGGCCCTGATGGCACGCATCATTGCCGACATTTTCCCGCAGGAAGAAGTCGCCCTGTTCGAAGGCAGCCAGCCAACCGCACAGGCCCTGCTCGATCTGCCGTTCGACCACATTTTCTTCACCGGCTCGCCGGCCGTGGGCAAGCTGGTCATGGCTGCCGCCGCGCGCCACCTGAGCAGCGTCACGCTGGAACTGGGCGGCAAATCGCCTACCATCGTCGATGCCAGCGCCAACCTGACGCTGGCCGCCGAAACCCTGATGTGGGGCAAATTCCTCAACAACGGCCAGACCTGCGTGGCGCCCGACCACGTCTACGTCCATGCCAGCGTGAAGAGCGCCTTCGTGCAAGCCTGCCGCAACGTCCTGCAGCAGCGCTACGGCGCTGATGGCAGTGCACGTCTGAACAATCCCGACCTGACCCGCATCGTCAACCGCCGCCACACGGAACGCGTGGCCGGCCTGCTGACCGATGCGCTACAGCGCGGCGCCGTGCTGAGCACGGGCGGGCTGACGGATCTGGACCAGTGCTATGTGGCGCCTACCCTGCTGGAAGATATTCCGGCCGATGCCAACATCATGTCGGAAGAAATCTTTGGTCCGCTGTTGCCCATCATCGCCTATGACGACATTGATCAGGTCATCGCCAGCATCAATGCCGCGCCCAAGCCGCTGGCCCTGTATGTCTGGAGCACGCACAAAGAACAGATCCGCCAGATCGTCGCGCAGACCAGCTCGGGCGGCGTATGCATCAATCACTGCGTGGCGCATTTTGCCCATGGCAACCTACCCTTCGGCGGCGTCAATAATTCCGGCATAGGCAGTGCACACGGCGAATACGGCTTCAAAGCCATGTCGCACGAACGCGCCGTGCTGCGCGCGACCCCGCTGATGCTGATCAAGCTGTTCTTCCCACCCTACACGGCGGCGCGCCAGCGCCTGATCCGGCTGGTGGTCGATACGCTGCGTCTGCCGAAACTGTAATCGGCCGGTTGTTAACAAATTCTGTGGATAAGGCTGTTAACAAAGCCAACCCGACCAGAATAACTCGCTGTTTTCAAAAGGAAAAATCTCGCTGCGTAAAAATTTCGCAGTCAAAGTTATCCACTGCGATTACACTAGTCGGGTTCGCCTTACTTGACGCAAGGAACCCATGACACTGCGCGCCCGCCCCCTGCTGACCACCCTGACACTCTCGCTCGCGCTAGGCCTCGCGCTGGCACAGCTACCCGCCGCTGCTGCCGCAGCCGATGCCGCTGCGCCACGCTACAGCCTGCGCGAGCACTACACCAAATACGAATTCCGCATCCCCATGCGCGATGGCGTACGCCTGTTCACGGCCGTCTACGTGCCCAAGGATGCCAGCAAAACCTATCCCTTCCTGATCCAGCGCACGCCGTATAGCGCCGGCGTGCAGGCCGACGGCCAGCTGCACTACGGCGTGGACTACTACCCCGAGCACATCGGCCCGGCCCAGGAGTTCGAGGACAGCGGCTACATCTTCGTCAAGCAGGATGTACGCGGGCGCTACATGTCGGAAGGCAAATGGGTGGAAATGACCCCGCACGCGGCCAGCCAGCGTGCCGCCGGCCAGGGCAATGAAAGCCAGGACATGCACGATACGGTGGAATGGCTGCTGAAAAACGTAGCCAACCACAATGGCAAAGTCGGCATACTGGGCACCTCCTATCCCGGCTTCTACACTTCGGCCAGCATCATCGATTCCCATCCGGCCATCAAAGCTGCCTCGCCGCAGGCGCCCGTCACCAATCTGTACATGAATGACGACTCCTACCATGGCGGCGCCTTCATGCTGGCGGCCAACTTCGATTTCTATTCGGCGTTTGTGGAAGCCCCCAACCCCACTCCGCTGCCCAAGACCTGGGAGCGCTTCGACTATGGCGAGGCGGATGGCTACGATTTCTTCCTCAAGCATCTGACCCTGTCGAATATCACGGCCACCCTGAGCCCCACCCAGCGCGCGCTGCTGATGCCCACCATCGAACACAGTACCTATGACGAGTTCTGGAAGCAGCGCGACATCGTGCCGCACCTGAAAAACATCAAGGCAGCCGTGCTCACCGTGGGCGGCTGGTATGACGCGGAAGACCTGCAAGGGCCGCTCAGCACGTATAGCGCCATCAAGCGCAACAACCCCGCCATCTACAGCGGTCTGGTGATGGGGCCGTGGTCGCACGGCGCCTGGAACCGCGCCGATGGCCAGAGCCTCGGCTATGTGAAATTCGATGCCAAGACGGGCGCCTACTTCCGCAGCAACATCCTGTACCCGTTCTTCGAACAGCATCTGAAAGGCAAGAACAACAAGGGCGTGGCCGAAGTCTATGCCTTCGAGACGGGCAGCAATGTGTGGCGCAACTACCCTGCATGGCCGCCCCAGCAGGCCAAAACCCGCACCCTGTATCTGGCGCCGGACGGCAAGCTGGGCTGGACTCAGCCGGCCGCCGGTGCCGAGTTCGACGAATACGTGGCCGACCCGCTCAAGCCCGTGCCCTACACGGCCTATCCGGCTCAGGGTGTGCCCAAGGAATACATGGTGGGCGACCAGCGCTTTGCCGCCTCGCGTCCCGACGTGCTGACCTACCGCAGCGAGATTCTGGAAGAGGATGTCACGCTGGCCGGCCCCATCAAGCCGCGCCTGTTTGTCTCCACCACGGGCACCGATGCCGACTGGATCGTCAAACTGATAGACGTCTATCCGGCCGAGTATCCGCACAGCGACGATGGCGCAGCGCGCCCCAACGACGTGCCGAAACCGGCGCTGACCATGGCCGGCTTCCAGCAACTGGTGCGCGGTGATCCGCTGCGCGGCAAATTCCGCAACGGCTACGAAACGGCGCAGCCCTTCACGCCGGGCAAGGTAGAGGCCATCAACTTCAGCATGAGCGATGTCAACCACACCTTCCGCCGTGGCCACCGCATCATGGTGCAGATCCAGAGTTCATGGTTCCCGCTGGTGGACCTGAATCCGCAGACTTTTGTCGACATTCCAAAGGCCAAGCGGGAAGACTTCCGCAAAGCCACCCAGCGCATCTACCACGCGCCTTCGATGTACTCCGGCATCGAAGTACAAGTACTGGGCAAATAAGCCCATTCCCGCCGGAACGGCAGCCAGCCTGCCCGCTCCGGCCCCGCCTCCGCTTCCGCCCAAGTATGCGCACGGTACGCCAGCAGCCTCCCCTTATGGCGCGACTCGCTGTATGCTGCGAGCAATACAGAAATATTTGATCCACATCAATGAACTGGACACCCCAAAACAGCGACACTGGGCACCGTCTGACGCACACGGCGCAGTGAGAAAACAGTAGCGCACAACGGGGGCAGTTCCCCACCACCACCGCACCATGAAACAACGCTTGAACCAGCAAGCCCGTCACGTCCCGAATTCCCGCCTGCCCGCCCTGAACCGCCGGCAGGCTAAGGCTGTTTGCAGCCGCACTTTGCAACTGGCCGCAGGCCTGAGCCTGGCATTTGCCGCCATGACGGTGCAGGCCACGCCCGCCGGCAGCCTGCCGCCCGCGCCAGCGCTCAGTTCCGCCACACCGGCGATGCTGGCCAGCGTCACGCTGGAACAACTGAGCAGCAGCGAACTGCGCGAACGTATCGCGGCCGGCAGTACCACCGTCATCGTCCCGGTCGGCGGCACGGAGCAGAGCGGCCCCTATCTGGTGCTGGGCAAACACAATGTGCGCGCGCTGTATCTGGCCCAGCACATTGCCCTCAGACTGGGCCACACCATCGTCGCGCCCGTCGTCGCCTATGTACCGGAAGGCGAGATCAAGCCGCCGGCTGGCCACATGCGTTTTAGCGGCACCATCTCGATCCCGGAAGCCACTTTCGAGTCGCTGCTCGAAGCCACGGCGCGCAGCCTGCGCCAGCACGGCTTCCGCGACGTCATTTTCATCGGCGACCATGGCGGCTACCAGAAGAACCTGAGCAAGGTAGCGCAGAAACTCAATCAGAGCTGGGCCGCCGATGCAGGCTGCCGTGCCTATGCGCTGCTCGACTACTATCAGGCCGCCCAGTCCACCTATGTGGCCGAACTGAAAAGCCGCGGCTATAGCGAAGCCGAAATCGGCACCCATGCGGGACTGGCCGACACCGCGCTGACGCTGGCCGTCGACAAGTCACTGGTACGCAGCGACGCCATGGCACGTCAGCCCAAGCCGGGAGCGGCCGATGGCGTGCAGGGCGACCCGCGCCGCGCCAGCGCCGAACTGGGCCAGCTAGGCCTGCAGCGCATCGTCGACAGTTCAGTCACCCGCTTACGTAACTATTTAAACGAGCGCGAATCGCGCGCCTCCACCTCCAGCCATAGGAACTAATGTGAACACTCCAACTACCATGCGTGCCGCAATCATCGTTGCACTGGCTGCCGCCGGCGCCGTCGTCGCCGCCGATAAAGTCAATGACAAGCCGGCTGCACCAGCCGCTGCCGCCATCGTCACCGTACCGGGCATGCCGCCGGTGGTGAACCGCAATAACATCTACAGCGAAACCAACGGCCCGGCCTTCATCTCCGCTGCCGTCAAGGGCGATCTGGAACGCGTGTACGTGCCCAATCTGCGTTCCAACGACGTCTCCGTGATCGATCCCGTCACTCTCAAAGTGGTGGACAAGTTCAAGGTTGGCAAAGCACCGCAGCACGTGATTCCCTCGTGGGACCTGCGCACCCTGTGGGTGGCCAACAATGCCGAACGCACCAACATCGGCAGCCTGACTCCGATCGACCCGCGCACCGGCAAACCGGGCAAGGAAATCGCGGTAGACGATCCATACAATCTGTACTTCACGCCGGACGGCAAATCCGCCATCGTCGTAGCCGAAGCCAAGCACCGCCTGGACTTCCGCGATCCGCAGACCATGGCCATGCAGTATTCGATCGAAGCGCCCAAGTGCGGCGGCATCAACCACGCCGACTTCTCCATCGATGGCCGCTACGCCCTGTTCACCTGCGAATTCGAAGGCAGCGTCGCCAAGATCGATCTGGTCGAACGCAAGGTACTGGGCTATCTGAAACTGAACATGCCTAGCACCCGCTTCAAGGATGTGCCGCCATCGGACGCGCCATTCGCCAGCGAAATCTGCAGCTCCAAGAAAGGCATGCCGCAGGACATACGCATTTCGCCGGACGGCAAACGCTTCTACATCGCCGACATGGAAGCGGACGGTGTGCACATCGTCGATGGCGACGCCTTCAAGGAAATCGGCTTCATCTCGACCGGTCTGGGCGCACACGGCATCTACCCTAGCCGCGACGGCAAGCAGTTCTACGTGGCCAACCGCGGCACCCACAGCATCCACGGTCGCCGCAAGGTACGCGGCAGCGTGACGGTGGTGGACTTCGCCACGGAAAAAGTGGTGGCACAGTGGCAGATACCCGGCGGCGGCAGCCCTGACATGGGCAACGTCAGCGCCGATGGCAAATCGCTGTGGCTTTCGGGCCGCTTCGACGACGTGGTGTATCGCTTCGACACTACCGACGGCAGCGTCAAGCAGATCAAGGTGGGCCAGGAGCCGCACGGTCTGGTGGTCTGGCCGCAGCCGGGCCGCTACTCCGTGGGCCACACGGGCAACCTGCGCTAAGCGGCCTGCCCTGCCAGCTAGCCGCGCCAGCGGCTAGCGCGCGGGCGCCAGCCGTTCCAGATACAGTCTGGCGACCGCGCTGCCCTGTGCAACGGCGCGTTCGTACCAGAGGCGCGCCAATGCGCTGTCCTGCGGCACGCCCCGTCCCGATGCGTACATGATACCGAGCCAGTTCTGCGCCATATCGTCGCTGCGCCGTGCGGCACGTTGCAGCCATAACAGTGCCTTGCCATCGTCTTCGGCTACGCCTTCGCCGTACAGATACATATTGCCCAGCATGGCCTGCGCATAGGGAAAGCCATCGCGCGCCAGTTGCGCGAACATTTTAAAGGCGGCGGCAAACTGCTTTTGCTGGTACAGCGTCAGGGCCTCGTTTAGCTTACCCAGTTCGTTATCCTGCGCATGCAGCGGCACCTGCCCGAGACAGACCAGCAGCATTAGCAACTGGCCTAGCTGCCCGCGCCGCCGCCAGCTCGCCGGTCCACGCCCACCCATGCTGCCACGGTGGCTATTCGCGGACATAGCTGCCCGCATGGCGTGTATTCGGCTCGCCTGCCAGCATTGCACCCTGCGCCGGAGCCTTGGCATCAGCACAGCCGGCCAATAGCCCCAAGTCCACGCTGACGGGACCATACCATTCGTACACCCCGGCATAGCCGCCGGAACGCTGTATCCATGCCTGCTTGCTCAGCGTATCGACGTATGCCCGATGAATGAAACCGTCGAGCAGAGCTCCGCGTCCGTTCAGAGGAAGCCGCAGCACCCGTTCATCGTTCCTGCCAAAATCGACTTCTGCCGCAGGTAGCTCGCGCTCGAAACCTATCGCAGAAATTCCGTAGCGGTGCACCAGATCCTCGGCCAGCGGGCAGGCCTGCAGCACTGCCGTTACGCACATCAACCCCAGCAAAACCACGCAGCGCCACATGCTCGTCTCTCCCGTTCTATTACGGCTGACCGCTTGCCTGTCCGGCCGTGGCCAGACACCCAGCCAGCAGCGTGATGAACTGCTCGCGCAAGGCCAGGTACTCCGCCTCGTTTGCAAACTCGCGTACTTCCGGACGCTGATTCAGCAGATACGCGGTGGCGATAGTGCCACTGCGCTCGTCGAACAGGGTGTAGTGACTGATCACGCCACTGGCCTGGCCGAACTCCGCAAAGTTCAAGCCTAATATCTCGATACCCTGCTGTGTGCTGCGGTCCAGCACGATCTGGTGAGGCGCCTTGCTGGCAGCGGCAATATCCTGCACCTGCGTCGTGATGGCCGCACGGTCATCAGCAAAGCGGCCGCGGAACGAGCGCTCCAGCTTCAGATTGACCAGTGGCGCATTGCTGCGGCGGAACATCATCAGCCGGTAACCATCGGCCGTCGATACGGACAACTCGCCCTGACGGGTACTCACCATGCGCCCCGTCGCGCTGACTGGCAGCCGATCGCGCTGGCGGAACTGGAAGCCATCACGGTTGACGCATTCTGTCAGCGGAGCCAAAGGATCGTCGCTACGCTCCTGCGCGGCACAGGCAGCAGTGCTAGCCAGCAAAGAAAACAACAGCAGTAGAAATTTCGCCATGCCTGATACTACTCCTATGATGATGCTGAATGATGCAGCGAGCTTACCACCGGACCGACGATGAAAATGCGCCAAATGTCACTGCACGCGACCACCGCCCGTCCCCGCACCAGCTCGAGAAGCTGCCAGTCGCAGGCTACATAAGACTGCAGCATCAAGGCAGGCGCTTACCCGGACGCGGGCGACCATCATGCAGCGTCAGGGTCTGCACGGGCTGGCCCTGATTTGCATCGAAATGCAGCGTCGCATCCTTCTCGCGCACAAAATAATCATACGGTCCGGCCGCGATCAGCTCCAGCGCGGCAGGCCCCAGCGGCGGCCCCGCCACCATCAGCTTCTCGCCTACGCGCGAAATCCGCAGCGTGGTATTGGCCACCTTGAACTGCCCGGTGAACTGGTCAAACAGATCGGTCCGCGCTGGCGCAGCCGTACGCACGATAGGCCGGTAATCTTCCCAGCCATATTCGGCTGCAATACTACGCATCAGTTCCTCGATCAGCGGCCAGGCGCTATCGCCATTGGTCAGGATGACTGCGCCCTGCCCCGTCTGCGTATAGGCAAACAGCAGCGCTTTATAGCCTATGGTCGAGCCGCTGTGGTGGAATGCTGCGGCCTTGCCGACATGATCGAGCTCGAAGCCTAGCCCGTATTCATTGCTCACCGGCGTGAGCATCGCCTTGCCCACCGATGGCGCCAGCCATTGCCGGTTCTGGCCTGCGGCCGCATCCTGCACGGCCAGTGCGAAGCGCGCCAGATCCGTCGCCGTGCTCCATAAACCAGTAGGCGCCAGTTCGGGATGACGGCGCCAGCGTCCAGCCAGCACAGCGCCATCCAGATCATGACCAGCAGCGGCCAATGCAGCCTGCGGTGCTGGAGGCGACGGCGCAAACAACGAGGCCTGCATGCCCAGCGGCTGCAGCACTTCCGCTTGCGCCAGTGCGGCGAAAGGCTGCTGCATGACAGCCTCGAGATACTGCTGCAGCACCACATAACCCAGGCTGGAATAGGCATAGTCATGCTGGCTGCTGCGCGTGACGGGTGGATTAGTGGCCGGCGCCTCGCCGCGCAAAACCTGCAACAGGGTCGGTGTGCTGGCGGCAGCGGCATAGCCAGTCAGGCCATATTCGGGCATGCCTGCCGTATGGCTTAGCAAAGTACGGGCCGTGACTGCGGCTGCGCCTGCAGGCACCTGCCAGTCGCGCAGGCGCAGATTGACATCTTCATCGGGATCCAGCTTGCCGGCCGCCGCCAGCCGCATGACCAGCGCCGCCGTCACTGGTTTGCTCACCGAGCCGGCCTGAAACAGCGTCTCAGGAGTGACGGCCTGCTGGCCGCCGGCATCCGTAACGCCATAGGCGCGCGACCATTCGATTGCACCCTGGTTGATCAGTGCCACGCTCACACCGGGCACGCGCCAGTAGGCCATGCGCTGCTGCAGCGTCATGGCGGGTGCCGCCTGCCCTTGCACCACCACCGGCAACAACAGGCCCTGCTCTACCCGCGCTATGCGTGCCTGTATCTGCGCTTGTGGCGGCACGGCTGTGTGAGTGTAAGTTTGAGTCTGCGCCTGCGCCACGCCTGCCGCCAGCCATAATGCCGATAACCATGCCGCTGCCCGCAATATCGTCTCCCGATTCCGCCTGCACTAACAGCACGCGCTACAGCGCGATCAGTGGCCAGGCGGCGTTGTCATTTTTATTAAGAATATCATCTTATCAAAATTGGAACGACATTAATTTCCACTATCCCTGGCGGTGGCGCACGGGCCGCTCAGGGGAACGCCGGTTCGATCCGCACCACACCTTCGATTCCGCTGCGCTGTCCCTGCTGTCCTTCGATCAGTACATTCAGCTGGCGCGCACCAGAACCCGCCGGCAGAGCCACGCGCAACGGCGCTGGCGCGTAATCATCCTTGCGGCCGATCAGGCGGCCATCGAGCCAGACTTCGGCCCGTCCGGCCAGACGCAGGAAATGCAGCATGCCGCCGCCATCGGCGAGCTTTTTGCGTGGCGTGAAACTGGCGCGGAAAATCCGGTAGCCAGGCTGCGCGCTTTGTGCTGCATGCAGCATAGGCGGATCGCCATATTCCCAGGTGTTCATATCGAAGTCCGCCAGCGCCTGATTCGGGTCTGGCCGCACATCACTGTGCGGTGAAATACGCCAGTAGTTAACCGTGTTATATGGTGCCGCCGATGCTGGCTGGGTCGCTATGGGCGCGGTCGCGCGTACCGGCAGCACCAGCCGTGCCGGCGCCAGCCCCTGGGCGCTAGCCTCCACTACCAGCTCGCCTGCGCTGTCGTCCTGCGATTGCACGATCAGCTGCGCCAGTCCGTTAAACAGCCGGCGCGTCGGGCCCTGTTCGTCCTCGTGCGAGGTCGGATCGCCGTTGCCATGGCCGAGAGACCGCCCGGCACCATGCACGGCAAAGCGAATCTCCGCATCGGCCAGCGGTACGGGGCGCCCTTGCGCGTCCAGTGCGCGTACGGTAATCGGCATGGCGTCACGACCATCGCCGCACAATTCACCGCGGTCAGGTACTAGCTCTATCCGGACTGCGGCGCCGGTCGTTTCTACCGAAGTATGGGCGACCTGCTTGCCGTCGCGGTAGGCGAGCGCCTCCAGCTTGCCCGGCGCGTAAGCCACCTGGAAGTAGTTCATGCGGTACGGATCCACCTGTTGTTCGCCCAGCAGCTGTCCGTTCAGCAGCAACGCCACCTTGTCCGCGTTCGACATCACCATCACGCGGATTTGCTGTCCCTCGCGGCCGGCCCAGTTCCAGTGCGGCGCTATGTGCACCAGTGGCTGGTCTTTGATCCACTGCACCTGATGAATGTAATAGGCATTCTTGGCGAAACCATTCAGGTCCATGATGCCGAATACCGAATTCACAGCAGGCCACTGGTTGGGCGTGGGTTCGCCACGATAGTCGAACCCCGTCCAGACAAAGCCGCCTGCCACGTAGGGCCGGCGCGCAATCGCCTCCCACGCATCGCGATGGCTGTTGCCCCAGCTGGCGTAATCCTCGTCGTAGCTGGCAAACACATTGGTGCTCTGGTCTGTGCTGTAGACGCCGCGCGTCATGAAGGCCGACGTATCTTCTGAACTCGTGAACGGCACGTTGGGGAACTGCTGATGGAACTTGTCGTAAGCGTCGACCTGATAATTCGCTCCTACCACGTCGAGCGCATGGGCCACGCTGTATGGTCCGAAGAAGCCACCGTTCATGGCGGCCGTCACGGGCCGCGTATCATCCAGCGCCTTGACGGCAGCGGCCATGGTGCGCGTCATCTGGTAGCCCGCTTCCGTCGATTGCATGGGTTCTTCATTGAACAGCGACCACAGTACCACGCTCGGATGGTGACGGTCGCGTCGCACCAGCCACTCGAGCTGCGGCAGATAGTCGGGAGAGATATTGAAGTTGCGGTTCTCGTCCATCACGAGAAAGCCCATGCGGTCGGCCATGTCGAGAATTTCGGCCGCTGGTGCACCGTGGGTGAACCGGATGGCATTGGCACCCAGCTCCTTCAGCCTACGCAAACGGTAGGCCCAGATGGCATCGGGCACAGCCACGCCCACACCGGCGTGATCCTGATGGATGCTCACGCCCTGCAGCTTGACGTGGCGGCCGTTCAGGAAGGCGCCGCGGGCCGGATCGAAATGCATGTCGCGCAGACCGGTGTTCAGGCTCGTCTCATCAATCGTCGCACCATTCTGTATCACCTTCGCGCTGACCTGATACAGCTGCGGCTGTTCTAACGACCACAGTAGCGGCTTATCGATTGCCAGCGGCAGCTGCGCCACGGCCTGCGCCAGCACAGGCACCTGAATTTTGCTGCGCCGGCTAGCCACCAGCACGCCCGACGGATCGCGTAGCGTGACTTCAACCATCGCACTGGCGCCAGCCTTGCCGCCATTCTTGAGCGTGACAGCAACCGGTATCGTCCAACGCCCCTGCGGGCTACGACGCGGCGTGGCGTGCAAGCCGTCCGTCGCGATATGCAGCGGCGCGCGTTTGACCAGCCACGCATGGCGATAAATACCTGCGCCTTCATACCACCAGCCTTCCATGGGCACGGCATCGGCCCGTACCGCGATGGTATTCATCTCGTCACCGTAACGCAGGTAGGGCGTGATATCGATGTTACTTCCGTTGTAGCCGGACCAGTTGCGATGCACGAGGATACCGTTGACCCACACCGTCGCATGGGTCGCAATCGCATCGAACTGCAGCTCGAACTGGCGTCCCCGTTCGGCCGGCTCGATGCGCAGGTAGCGCCGGTACCAGCCTACCCCGCGCGGACGGTAACCCTGCGCCAGATTTTCCTGCGCGTCAAACGGCCCCTCCACCGCCCAGTCATGCGGCAGATTGAGCGTGCGCCAATCGCCGTCATCATAGGTGGTGCCGGCCGGGCCCCACGCAAAGCCGGCCTTGCCGTAGCCATAGCTGGCGCCATGCCCTTTCACTTCAGGCGACACGATATCGCCCAGATGGAACAGCCAGCCACGATCGAGCGACAGGCGTTCGCGGCCTGTGTTGGCCGACGCGGATACCGAAGCGATGTCAGGAGCTGCAAGCGCTACCACGGAAATGCCAAGCGTCAGCAGCATAGCCATCGCTGCGCTGCAACCGCGCAGGATAAAGAGCAGAGTGGAAATCATCGGGGGGTGACTCGCGGAGTAGTTATCACAGATCGCTTCGATGTTACGCAATCATACTCACGCTCACCAATGACTTTAACGATTCCAACTATACGATTCCGGAATAGACAATTTCGCGCACGAGTTAGGGGGGGGGAAATTCTAAATATCTGACCCGCCGGCATTTATCGTCTCGATACAGCCTGTCCATAACTCAGTTGACTAGAGCATCAGCCTTCTAAGCTGAGGGTCGCCGAGTCGAATTAACTAGGCGCTCCAAGTCAGAAATTATGTTTGCAACATCCTTGCTCTATGTCTCGCTGGCCTTCAAAGAAAGTGTAAAAATTAAGCGCCTACATTGCAGGAAGCATTCAATGCGAGACAAATATTTTCTTCAGTTTCTTCCCCTGATGCTATTCGCCAGCAATACCATTGTTGGCCACCCAACATATACCTTACAAGGCAGATGCGATTGCACGAGACTTTGAAAGTCTGCTCAAGGCAACCCCGTCAGGAAGAATACCGAGGTCAATCATGAAAATCGCACCACTCGGAATTTGCTTGTCTGGCCAATTGGCGGCCATATTCCACCTGCCTCTACATGCACAGGTCTTGATGTCATCAGCTACCGAGTCGGAATTAATTCACGCGACTAGGCCTCCGCCAGAAGTTGTAAAGTTAATTCTTCATGGCGAAACCCAAGATAACTTGCTATTCAATGAATGCCTGCGGTCAAGTCGAGAACATGGCATGTCTGCGAACCGCTTTTTTTCATCTAGGCGTATCGATTTGAACGGCGATGAATTGCCCGACTACTTTGTCCGTCCGGCACTTCAGCCCTATTGTTCAGCTTTTTATGGCGCTCATCTGTTCCGCTATTGGCTAGTGGTTGGCGTACGAAAAAATGCCAAGACGGACTATCAGATTGTTTTTGCCTATGGTGGCGACGAAGTGCGCGTACTAAGGCATCGAAGCAACGGATATCGCGACCTGGAACTGTTTGGACATACTGCGGAATGGGAAGCCAGATCTACCTGGCACTATGACGGGAAGCGCTATGTATCGACAGCATGTTCCATTCGAAATATCGACCCTGAGAATAAGGCCAAAATATCGTGTGAGACGGCAGAATGACTGGGGCAGATCGATACGCTCGATCACACAAGTTGCGCTACTTATAAACTTGGCTGAATACTGGCCTGCCCAGCAGGAATCGAACCTGCGACCCTCAGCTTAGAAGGCTGATGCTCTATCCAACTGAGCTATGGGCAGTTTTTTTGTCGCGACGGGAATTGCCGCCGGAAATGAAAAACGGGCTGTCTTAACGACAACCCGTTTTAGTATTTTGGTCGGAGTACAAGGATTCGAACCTTGGACCCCCTGGTCCCAAACCAGGTGCGCTACCGGGCTGCGCCACACTCCGAAGACATCATTCTAACGCTTGCTCTCTATAACGTCAATGTGAGCAAGCATTTTCTTTCATTAGCAAAAGATTCAGTCCTGCCTCAAGCCGCCATTTTGTCGGCAATCCGGCGCGCCATGCTTTGCGCTGCATCCTCTTCACGCGCTTCAACCATCACGCGGATCAGAGGTTCCGTGCCTGATGCGCGGATCAGTACGCGGCCGCTATCGCCCAGTTCGCGCTCGACCGCTTCCTTCTCAGCCACCATGGCAGCATTCTTGGTCCAGTCAAAGCCCGGGGTCACGCGCACGTTGACCAGCGCTTGCGGGAAGATCACCAGATCCTTGGTGCAATCGGCCAGCGATTTGCCGGCACGCTTGAGCGCCGACAGCACTTGCAGCGCCGAGATGATGCCGTCGCCCGTGGTGTGCTTGTCGAGGCACAGCAGGTGGCCCGAGCCTTCGCCGCCGAGCATCCAGCCATTTTCCTTCATCACTTCGAGTACATAGCGGTCGCCCACTTTGGCGCGGGCAAAACCTATGCCCTTCTGTTTCAGCGCCACTTCCACGGCCATATTCGTCATCAGCGTGCCGACGGCGCCAGCCACTGGGCCCGTAGCCAGACGGTCCATCACCATCAGGTACAGCAGTTCGTCGCCGTTATACAGGCGGCCATTGGCATCGCACATGATCAGGCGGTCAGCATCGCCATCCAGTGCGATACCGAGGTCGGCGCCATGGGCCTGCACGGCTTCAGCCATGGCTGCCGGTGCGGTAGCGCCGTGCTTGAGGTTGATATTGAAACCGTCAGGCTTGTTGCCTATGGCGATAACCTCGGCGCCCAGCTCGTGGAATACGTGCGGCGCGATGTTGTAGGCAGCGCCGTGGGCGCAATCAACCACCAATTTCATGCCGTGCAGATCGAGTTCGTTCGGGAAGGTACTCTTGCAGAATTCCACGTAGCGGCCGTTGGCGTCGTCCAGACGCTTGGCGCGGCCCAGCTTTTCCGACGAGACGCAAGACATCGGCTGATCCAGCGCAGCTTCAATCTCCAGTTCCACTGCATCCGGCAGCTTGGTGCCATGCTCGGAGAAGAATTTGATGCCGTTATCCTGGAAAGGATTATGCGAGGCCGAAATCACCACGCCAGCGGACAGGCGCAGCGCGCGCGTCAGGTAGGCAATCGCCGGCGTCGGCATAGGGCCGGCCAGCATCACGTCCACACCAGCGGCCGAGAAACCAGCTTCCAGTGCCGCTTCCAGCATATAGCCGGAAATACGGGTATCTTTGCCGATCAGCACGGTCGGGCGCGAGGTGCCGCTACGGCCACTGGCCAGCACTTTGCCGGCAGCATAACCGAGGCGCATCACAAAATCCGGCGTAATCGGAGCTTCGCCTACCAGACCACGGATGCCATCGGTACCAAAATATTTACGGGACATTGTGTTTCTCTCTATCGTTATCGGTTAATTCCAGCCTGCCAGACTTTCAAAGCATCTACGGTTTCCGCCACATCATGCACGCGCACGATCACAGCACCTTGCGCTACCGCAGCCAAAGCACCGCCCAGACTGCCTGCCATACGCTGCTCGACCGGCTTGCCCGTCACGGCACCCACCATGGACTTGCGCGACAGGCCAGCCAGCAGCGGCATCTGTAGCTCGGCAATGATACGCGCCGTAGATCTTAGCAAAACATAATTATGCTCTAAGGTCTTGCCAAATCCAAAGCCCGGATCGACACAGATGCGGCGCGGATCAATGCCGGCCGCCGTCATGGCCTCGATACGCTCACGCAAAAAGGTGATGACTTCGGCCACCACATCGCCGTACTGGGGCGCCAGTTGCATGTGCTGCGGGTCTTTCTGCATGTGCATGATGCACAGCGCGCAATCGCTATCGCGCACAGCCTCGATCGCACCGGGCGCGCGGAAGCCGTTGATATCGTTGATCATGTCGACACCGGCGATGATGGCTTCGCGCATCACCTGCGGCTTGTAGGTATCCACCGAGATGGCCGGACCCTGATCGCGCAGCGCGTACAGCACCGGCATCACGCGCTGCAATTCCTGCTCGAGCGGCAGCGGGTCGGCACCGGGCCGGCTCGATTCGCCACCCACATCGATGATATCGACGCCGTCGCGTATCATTTCCTCGGCATGGGAAATGGCAAATTCCAGCGTATGGTGCTGGCCGCCATCAGAGAAGGAGTCGGGGGTGATATTCAGGATGCCCATCACAAGGGCGCGGGCGTGTTCGCCGCTCAGGGGGTAGTTGAAGCGGCCAAACTGTAAAGTGCTATGCATGGAGTGTGTCAGTACAATGAAAAAGGGGCGAGGATCACTCCTCACCCCGATGTTACTTGCCGCTAGAACAAGCTAGGCTAGCTGCTTAGGCTGGTGCCGTGACGCTAGGCGCTACGCCCGAACCGCCATCGCTAGGTGGCTGCTTGCGGATGGTTACGCCAGCTTTCGGTGCACGTGGTTCCAGACCGGCCATGATGTCGTTGATCTGGTCGGCATCGATGGTTTCCCATTCCAGCAGCGCCTTGGTCATCACTTCGACCTTGTCGCGGTTTTCTTCCAGCAGCTTGCGCGCCAGTTGGTACTGGGTATCGAGGATGCGGCGGATTTCCGCATCGACCAGTTGCTGGGTGGCTTCCGAAATGGTCTTGGAAGCACCACCGAAGAAACCATCGTTCTGGCTATCTTCGTACACCATCACGCCCATGCTGTCGGACATACCGAAGCGCGTCACCATCGAACGGGCCAGCTTGGTGGCACGGGCAAAGTCGTTGGAAGCACCGGTCGACATCTGGCCGACAAAGATTTCTTCCGCGATACGGCCACCGAACAGGATGGAAATTTCTTCCAGCATCTTGTCCTTGTAGCCCGAAATATTGTCGTGCTCAGGCAGCTGCCAGGTCAGGCCCAGTGCCCAGCCACGCGGCATGATGGTGACTTTGTGCACGGGATCAGCCTTGGGCAGCAGCTTGGCTACCACAGCGTGACCGGACTCGTGGTAAGCCGTGTTGCGACGCTCTTCCTCGCGGATGATCATGGACTTGCGTTCCGGCCCCATGAAGATCTTGTCCTTGGCATCTTCGAAGTCGATCATGTCGACCAGACGCTTGCTGCGACGCGCGGCAAACAGGGCTGCCTCGTTGACCAGATTGGCCAGATCGGCACCCGAGAAGCCGGGCGTACCACGGGCCAGAATGTCAGCCTTGACGTCGGTGCCGATAGGCACTTTGCGCATGTGCACGTTCAGGATCTGTTCGCGGCCGCGGATGTCCGGCAGGCCTACCGAAACCTGACGGTCGAAACGGCCCGGACGCAGCAGCGCTTTATCGAGCACGTCGGCACGGTTGGTAGCCGCCACCACGATCACGCCGGACGATGCTTCAAAGCCGTCCATTTCCACCAGCAGCTGGTTCAGCGTCTGCTCGCGTTCGTCATTACCGCCGCCCATGCCGGCGCCACGGTGACGACCGACCGCATCGATTTCGTCGATGAAGATGATGCAAGGCGAGTGCTTTTTCGCGTTTTCGAACATGTCGCGTACGCGGCTAGCGCCCACGCCGACAAACATTTCCACGAAGTCCGAACCAGAAATCGAGAAGAACGGTACTTTGGCTTCACCGGCAATCGCGCGCGCCAGCAGGGTTTTACCCGTGCCCGGAGGACCAACCATCAGCACGCCGCGTGGAATGCGGCCGCCCAGTTTCTGGAATTTGCTCGGGTCTTTCAGGAAGTCGACGATTTCGTTGACTTCTTCCTTGGCTTCATCGCAACCGGCCACATCGGCAAAAGTCACGGTGTTATTGGTTTCGTCCATCATGCGTGCCTTCGATTTACCGAAGGAGAACGCACCGCCCTTGCCGCCGCCCTGCATCTGGCGCATGAAGAAAATCCACACGCCGATCAAGAGCAGCATAGGGAACCACGACACAAAGACCTGCTGCAGGAAGCCAGGCTCTTCTGGTGGTTTGATATCGAAGTGGATGCCGGCATCGCGCAGGTCACCGACCAGACCGCGATCGAGCATGGTGGCGGTCGAGCGCACCTTGGTGTCATCGCTGCGGGTGGCAGTGATGTTGGCGCCTTCGATCACCACATCCTTGATGCGCTTGGCTTTAACCTCATCCAGCAAATCGGAATAAGCGATCGTTTTAGGACCACCGGACACGCTATGGCTGTCGAACTGCTTGTACAACATCAGCAGCAGCAACACCACAACTACCCAGATGGCGGATTTGGAAAACATGTTATTCACGAAAACTCCTTGGATGCGGGGCGCATCTGTAACCTATAGCTTGAAATCCGATTTTACCTGCAATAAACAGCCACTGCCAGAAGGCCATTCAGGGGTGCGCGCAGATTTCTCGCCTAAAACACATTATTTGACCAAAACACGGGTGCGATCAAGTCAAAACTGATCTTCACGGTGGCTATGTGCGGCCCGTCAGGCAAATATCAAGGGCGGACGGGCGGGAAATCCCCGTCATCATAAGGTTGCGAAGAAAGCATGCCTTCCGTCGGATTTTTCAGTCCGCGCCCCAGCAGGAAGATTTCCGACGACTTGTCGCGACTGGCTTTCGGCTTCTTCTGGGTCACGGTTTTGAATTCCTGACGGAACTTCAGCACGATGTCGTTGAAACCCATGTCTTTAAAGCATTTCACCAGCAGCGCCCCGCCCGGCTTCAAATGGGCTTGCGAAAATTCGATGGCCAGATCGATCAGATGTTCCATCCGCGCCGCATCGGAGGCAGCAATACCCGACAGATTGGGCGCCATATCGGACAGCACCAGATCGACTTTTTGACCTTGCACCACATTTTCGAGCTGTTGCAACACTTCCGGCTCGCGGAAATCGCCCTGGATAAAGTGGAAATCGGCAATCGGCTCCATCGGCAGGATATCCAGCCCGATCAGCGTGCCATTGATGCCGCCGCCTTCCTTGCCGGCCAGCTTGCGACGCGTGTACTGGCCCCAGCTGCCCGGCGTACAGCCCAGATCGACAATGACCTGGCCCGGTTTGATCAGCTTCTCGTCCTCATCGATCTCCTTGAGCTTGAACGCAGCACGGGCGCGGAAGCCCTCTTTTTGCGCTAATTTCACGTAAGGATCGTTAATGTGGTCGTGAATCCAGTTTTTGTTGATTTTGTTCTTTGCCATTCGCGTAGAATACTGCCTTTAAGGGAACTACTAAAAAATATTATTATGCAAAAACTTACACCCGTTGAGCGCAGCGCACTGCGCGCCGAAGCGCATGGTCTCAAGCCTATCGTCCTGATCGGCGAGGCGGGATTAACCGCCAACGTCCTCAAGGAAATCTCGCTGGGCCTCGACTCCCATGGTCTGATCAAGGTGCGCGTGTTCGGCGACGACCGCGAAGCCCGTATTGCCATGTATGAAAGCATCTGCGAACAGCTCGACGCTGCTCCAGTGCAACACATCGGCAAACTGCTGGTGCTCTACCGTCCTAAAAAGGAAGCAGCGAACGAGCGTAGCGCCACGGCTGGCCGCGGTCTGCGCGAAGTCACCATCGTCAAGCCTAGCCCAAGCGGCACCAAACGTCCATCCGTGACCAAAGTTCTGCTGAAAGGCAACGAACGCGTCACCCAGGGCGGCAACATCAAACGCGCCAAAGTGCGTCAGAAATCGACCAAAAAGAGTCTGGGCTAAGCCGGTTTAGACCGCGTTTTTGCGAGAAATTCGGGGCCAGAGCATGCCGCATGCTCTGGCCCCGCTTTTTTATTTGGGGTCAGGTCGGGCAAAGTGTCGGTGTCAGGTCGGGCAATGGGGCACTCAACATTTTGCCCCGATGCCCGACCTGACACCTGCACTTTGCCCGACCTGACCCCGTGGTTTATTGTTTGACGACTAGCCAGGCGGCCAGCAAGCTCTGCACCAGATAAACGCTGCTGGAAATGCCGTGCAATATGCCGAACTCGTTGTGGGCGGCTTCTTCCATCACGCCGCCGGGACCGGCCGCAGCGCGCAGGCTGGCCATCATCGGCTGCAGACCGAAGTGCATGATCAGGGTGCAGGCCAGCATGATGGCGACGATCACCAACAGCACGCGGCGGGTACGGGCTGCCGAATTGGCGGCCGAACCGGCAAAAATGCCGCCCGTCTCGCTACCGCGCCCTACCCACAGCAAAGCCAGCATCACGAGCGCGCAGGCAATCGACAGCCAGGCCTGATGGGCGAATAAATTGGCGGCAATATTGCCAGCCAGCACACGGTCACTCAGCGTGGCAAACAGGGTCGGCGCGGCCAGATAGCCGACCGTCCAGATACTGCCCGCCCACAGCGTTGCAACCAGTAGCCGTGTACGTGCGAGTAACATCAGACGTAACGCACTTCCAGAATTTCGTATTCGCGCGGACCCGACGGGGCCTGCACTTCCACTACGTCACCAGCCGATTTGCCGATCAGGGCACGGGCGATAGGCGAAGTCACGGAAACCTTGCTCAGTTTCAGGTCAGCTTCATCGATGCCGACGATTTGGTAGGTCACTTTGGCGCCCGATTCCAGATCTTCCAGATCCACGGTCGAAGCGAACACCACGCGGCCTTCGGCGTCCAGGGTGGTCGGATCAATGATCTGAGCCGTGCTCAGCTTGCCTTCCAGTTCGGCAATACGGCCTTCGACAAAGGCTTGACGCTCTTTGGCCGCATCGTATTCGGCATTTTCCGACAGGTCGCCGTGCGAACGGGCTTCGGCGATGGCGTCGATCACGACGCGGCGCTCTACGTGCTTCAACTGGTGCAACTCTTCGCGGAGCAGCTCTGCGCCGAACTTGGTAAGTGGAACTGAAGTCATCTTGTATTTACTCTGTTGTAACAATGGAAAACCACAGAGGCCGCGCCTGCCTGCTGCGCGAGCTCTGTGGTTAGGAAGTCCTGCTTGGCGTCAGCGCAGTGGAACACCGCGCTGACTCAAGAACCTTAGTGTAAGGTTTTATGCAGCCCTTGTAAATCGTACACTTGCAACTGATCCAGATGACGGATACCTTCCACCGCCGCTTCGGCACCGGCGATGGTGGTGTAGGTGGTCACGCGGGCCGCCAGCGACGAGGTACGGATGGCGCGCGAGTCCGTGATGGCGCTGCGCTTTTCTTCCACCGTATTGATCACCAGTACGATTTCGTGGTTTTTGATCATGTCGACCACGTGCGGACGACCTTCCACCACCTTGTTGACGGGGGTGACAGGGATGCCGGCAGCGGCGATCACGGCAGCCGTACCCTTGGTAGCCACCAGCGTGAAGCCGATTTCCACCAGATCACGTGCCACTTTCACAGCGCGCGGCTTGTCCGACGATTTCACCGACAGGAATACCTTGCCCGATTTCGGCAGCTTGATGCCTGCACCCATCTGCGATTTGACGAAGGCTTCACCGAAGGTTTTACCCACGCCCATCACTTCACCGGTCGATTTCATCTCAGGGCCGAGGATGGTGTCCACGCCAGGGAATTTCACGAACGGGAACACGGCTTCTTTCACGCTGTAGTAGGAAGGTACGACTTCCTGCGTCACGCCCTGCTGTGCCAGCGTCTGGCCGACCATGCAGCGTGCGGCAATCTTGGCCAGTTGCAGGCCCGTTGCTTTAGATACATACGGCACGGTACGCGAAGCGCGCGGATTCACTTCCAGCACATACACCACGTCCTGCAGCGCGCCGTTGATTTCCTGCTTCTGGATCGCGAACTGCACGTTCATCAGACCCACCACGTTCAGGCCCTTGGCCATCAGCGCGGTCTGGCGTTTCAGTTCGTCGATGGTCGCTTGCGCCAGCGAGTACGGTGGCAGCGAGCAGGCCGAGTCGCCCGAGTGCACGCCAGCCTGTTCGATGTGTTCCATCACGCCGCCGATAAAGGTGGTTTCACCGTCGCTGATGCAGTCCACGTCGCACTCGATGGCGTCGTTCAGGAAGCGGTCCAGCAGCACTGGCGAATCATGCGACACCTTCACAGCTTCGCGCATATAACGTTCCAGATCGCGCTGCTCGTGCACGATTTCCATCGCACGGCCGCCCAGCACGTAGGAAGGACGCACCACCAGCGGGTAGCCGATTTCCTGTGCCAGTGCCAGCGCGTCGGCTTCGGTACGGGCGGTACGGTTAGGCGGCTGACGCAGATCCAGTTTGTGCAGCAGTTGCTGGAAGCGCTCGCGGTCTTCCGCAGCATCGATCATGTCAGGCGAGGTACCGATGATAGGCACGCCGTTCTTTTCCAGATCCAGCGCCAGTTTCAACGGGGTCTGGCCGCCGTACTGGACGATCACGCCCAGCGGTTTTTCCAGTTCGACGATTTCCAGCACGTCTTCCAGCGTCAGCGATTCGAAGTACAGACGGTCGGAGGTGTCGTAATCGGTCGATACGGTCTCTGGGTTGCAGTTGACCATGATGGTTTCATAGCCATCTTCGCGCATCGCCAGTGCCGCGTGCACGCAGCAGTAGTCGAACTCGATACCCTGGCCGATACGGTTAGGGCCACCGCCCAGTACCATGATCTTCTTCTTGTCGGTCGGATTCGACTCGCACTCTTCATCGTAGGTCGAGTACATATACGCCGTGTTGGTGGCGAATTCTGCTGCGCAGGTATCGACGCGCTTGTAGACCGGACGGATGTTCAGTTCGTGACGACGGGCGCGCACGGCAGCCTGCGTGGTCTGCAGCAGGAAGGCCAGACGGCGGTCCGAGAAGCCCTTCTGTTTCAGCTTGTACAGAGTGTTCTTGTCCAACTGTTCCAGCTTCTGGGTGTCCATCCACAGTTCCAGATCGACGATCTCTTTAATCTGGATCAGGAACCACGGATCGATCTTGGTCAGCTGGTGCACTTCTTCCAGCGTGAAGCCTTGTGCGAACGCGTCGCCCACGTACCAGATACGCTCAGGACCTGGCTCGCCCAGTTCCTCTTCGATCTTCTCGCGGTCTTTGGTCTTTTCGTTCAGACCATCCACGCCCACTTCCAGACCGCGCAGGGCTTTCTGGAACGATTCCTGGAAGGTGCGGCCGATCGCCATCACTTCACCCACGGATTTCATCTGAGTGGTCAGGTGGTGGTCGGCAGTCGGGAACTTCTCGAAGGTGAAGCGCGGGATCTTGGTCACGACGTAGTCGATCGAAGGTTCGAACGAGGCCGGGGTGGCACCGCCGGTGATCTCGTTGCGCAGTTCGTCCAGCGTGAAGCCCACGGCCAGCTTGGCCGCCACTTTGGCGATCGGGAAGCCGGTGGCTTTCGAAGCCAGTGCCGAGGAACGCGATACGCGCGGGTTCATCTCGATGACGATCATGCGGCCGTCTTTCGGGTTGATCGAGAACTGCACGTTCGAGCCGCCCGTATCCACACCGATTTCACGCAGTACCGCCAGCGAGGCGTTACGCATGATCTGGTATTCCTTGTCGGTCAGCGTCTGGGCTGGTGCTACGGTGATCGAGTCACCCGTGTGCACGCCCATAGGGTCCAGATTTTCGATCGAGCAGATGATGATGCAGTTGTCCGCCTTGTCGCGCACCACTTCCATCTCGTACTCTTTCCAGCCCAGCAGCGATTCTTCGATCAGCAGCTCGTTGGTTGGCGAAGCTTCCAGACCGCGTTTGCAGATGGCTTCGAATTCTTCTTCGTTGTAAGCGATACCGCCGCCGCTACCACCCATGGTGAACGATGGACGGATGATGGTCGGGAAGCCCACATCGCGCTGCACAGCCCAGGCTTCGTCCATCGAGTGAGCGATGCCGGAACGGGCCGAACCCAGACCGATCTTGGTCATGGCGTCCTTGAACTTGGCGCGGTCTTCAGCCTTGTCGATGGCTTCCGGCGTGGCGCCGATCAGCTCTACCTTGTACTTGTCCAGCACGCCGTTGCGGTGCAGGTCCAGCGCGCAGTTCAGCGCGGTCTGGCCACCCATGGTCGGCAGAATCGCGTCCGGCTTTTCCTTGGCGATGATCTTCTCGACCACTTGCCACGTGATCGGCTCGATGTAGGTGACATCGGCCATTTCCGGGTCGGTCATGATGGTCGCAGGGTTGCTGTTGACCAGAATGACTTTGTAGCCTTCTTCACGCAGGGCCTTGCAGGCCTGTGCGCCGGAGTAGTCGAATTCGCAAGCCTGACCGATGATGATCGGGCCGGCACCAATAATCAGGATGCTTTTAATATCAGAACGTTTTGGCATTTATTTTTTCTCCGTAGCTTCCATCAGGCCGATGAAGCGGTCAAACAGGTAAGCGACGTCAGTCGGGCCGGGCGATGCTTCAGGGTGACCCTGGAAGCAGAACGCTGGCGTATCGGTGCGGGCGAAGCCTTGCAGCGAACCATCGAACAGCGACACGTGGGTGACGCGGCAGTTGGCTGGCAGGGTGTTAGGATCAACCGCGAAGCCGTGGTTCTGGGACGTGATCATGACTTTTTTGCTGTCCAGATCCTGTACCGGATGGTTGGCGCCGTGGTGGCCGAACTTCATTTTCAGGGTGGTGGCGCCGGAGGCCAGACCCATGATCTGGTGACCGAGGCAGATGCCGAACAGCGGAATCTTCTTCTCCATGAACACCTTGGCGGCAGCAATCGCGTAATCGCAGGGCTGCGGGTCGCCAGGACCATTCGACAGGAACACGCCGTCCGGATTCAGCGCCAGCACGTCGGCTGCACTGGTCTGAGCTGGCACCACGGTGACTTTGCAGCCGCGCGAGGTCAGCATGCGCAAGATATTGCGCTTGACGCCGAAGTCGTAGGCCACTACGTGGAATTGGGCGGCCGGCGAGGCATCGGCCAGCTTGCCATAGCCTTCGCCGAGTGCCCATTCGGTTTCGGTGAACTCGTAGGTCGACTGCACGGTGACCACTTTGGCCAGATCCATGCCGGACAGGCCGGGGAAGGAACGGGCCAGATCCAGTGCCTGCGATTCCGATGGCTCGTTACCTTGCGTACCCACGAGGATGGCGCCGGACTGGGCACCCTTCTCGCGCAGGATACGGGTCAGCTTGCGCGTATCGATACCGGCGATGGCGACGATGTTCTCGGCCTTCAGGTATTCGGACAGGGTTTGGGTGGAGCGGAAATTCGAGGCGACCAGTGGCAGGTCACGGATGATCAGGCCAGCGGCATGAACTTTGGAGGATTCGACGTCTTCAGGATTGATGCCGTAGTTGCCGATGTGGGGATAGGTCAGCGTGACCATCTGGCGGCTATACGATGGATCGGTCAGGATTTCCTGATAACCCGTCATGGAAGTATTGAAGACCACTTCACCGGTAGTGTGGCCGGCAGCGCCGATCGAAAAACCTTTGAAGATGGTTCCGTCAGCGAGGGCCAGTATGGCTGGAACGGTGGGGCCAGAAAAAAATGGCGGCAAGGGCAACTCCTGATAAAGTTACCGTAGCTGCGCCACGTCAGACGACCGTCGTGCTATCTCAGCCATCTCAGGCTGGAAAGGATAGTCAGATTGAAGATGGATGAGTGGTAGTCGCTACGGTAGATGTGAGATTGGCTAAACCTTTGAATTATAACCAAATCTCTCCTGCTTGGCAATGGCGTGGCGGGAGTTTTTTTACGCCAAAAGCCCGGTCACGGTGTGCCGTGCCGGGCTATCCTCACCACTACCAGCAGGCGTATCAGGCCTTGCGCGAACGGCGGCGCAGCATCGCCAGCATGCCCAGACCAGCCGCCAGCATGGCGCCGCTGGCCGGCTCCGGCACGGGCGACACACCGGCTGCCACTTCGCCCGCCGTCAGCGCACGGTCGAAGGTGGCAATGTAGTCAACATTGCCAGCCGCCGCTTCCGGCTTGGTATTCGTCGTGTCATCCATAAAGAAGAAAGCGCCCTTGCCTTCGAAGGTGGCGATGTTTGCGCTATCGACGAACGAACCAGCCAGCGCACCATTTACATACAGCGACACCAGGCTGCTGCTGTCGCGCGTCAGCGTCAGGCGCGCTGCCTGCCCATCGGCAGGTACATTACCCATGCTGCCGACATCATAGAAGTACCAACGCGTATCGCTGGTGTATAGCCCCTTGTCCGAGGTGCGATCCTTGAAATCAATGATCTTCTGCCAGCCGCTGTGAGTATCGAAGCTCATCACCATATCGATGGTGTACACGCTACCGAGCTGTTCACCGAGCGACAGTCCTTCGTTCTTGCCGAAGCTGTAACTGGTGCTACCCAATATACCGCCAGCCCCCACCATGTCGGCGCCGCCCAGCGCGTCGGCCAGTGTGCCATTGAAGGTGTACAGGTGATTGGCCGCACTGGCGCTGCCGCCCAGTGCCAGCAGAGCCGAGAAAGCGAGTGCCTGGATTTTCTTCATGCTATATCCTGATTACTGATTGAATAAAAGATCACAAAAGTATCAACAAAGCACGTTTTATTGTCAACTGATTATTTCCACCGAACTCACACATACAACTGGAAGTGGGCCGTACGCAGCGCCAGAAAGACAAAAGCCGCCGGGCCTGAGCCGGGCGGCTTGATCTGGCGACAGAACGAAAAAATTAGCCCAGCGCAGCGATACCGGCTTTGGCGATCTGCGCGTCTTCGGCCGATTTAACGCCCGAAACGCCGACCGCGCCGATCACGTGACCATCCACCACGATAGGCACGCCACCTTCCAGCATGCCGTCCGTCTGCGGCGCCGGTGCGCTCAGGAAGGAAGTGCGGCCATTGTTGATCATGTCTTCATAGATCTTCGATTCGCGGCGCCCCAGTGCCGACACGCGCGCCTTGGCCGGAGCGATGTGGGCCGACAGCGCGGCGGCGCCATCCTGACGCTGCAGCCACAGCAGGTGGCCGCCGTCGTCGACGATGGCAATCACCACCGGCCAGTTATTGGCCACGGCTTCCGCTTCGGCAGCGGCAGCGATTTTTTTCACGTCGGCGAGCGTCAGATAAGGTTTGCTTTGCATGATGTTTCCTCTTTCAGGGAGTGTGTAATGGCGTAGTGCCGCCTCACAGCGGACGGCGCTTCGCTTCCAGTTTCTGTTTAAGCTGCGCCATCACCTGCGCAGCCGCCTGCTCGCCGGCCAGTATGGCCTGATTACGGCCGGCGAAATCATTGCTGGCCATCTTGCCCAGTGCAGGCACGATGACGACATCGGCATCCTTGAGTTCATACTGGTTGATGCGCTGGCCCATGATGCTGAAGGTCTGCATGATGACGTCGAGCGAACTGACAGTCGCCTGCACATCGGCCTGGGTCGAAATATTCACGGCGATGACGAAATCGGCACCCATGTCACGCGCAAAGCGCACCGGCACCGGCGCCACCAGACCGCCATCGACATAAGTGCGGCCATTGATGGTCACCGGCTGGAACACGCCGGGCACGGCGGACGAGGCACGCACGGCCATGCCGGTATTCCCGCGCTGGAACAAGATGGGCTGGCCATCTTTCAGATCCGCCGCTACGGCGCCGAACGGAATCTTCAGCTTTTCCATGGGCTGGTTGTTGACGGCCTTGTTGACGTAAGCCTGTAGCGCTTCACCCTTGAGCACACCGGTGCTCTTGCGGAACAGCGGCAAGGCCCAGTCGGAAATCGACGCTTCGTCCATTTCCAGCGCCATCTTCTGTAGCTGGAAGCCGGTATTACCGGCTGCGTACAGCGCACCGACCACACTGCCGGCACTGGTGCCTACCACCACATCGGGATGGATGCCCTGCGCTTCCAGCGCCTTGATCACGCCGATATGGGCAAAGCCGCGCGCAGCACCGCCACCCAGGGCCAGACCGATACGGACTTTTCTGGGCGGCGCAGGCTCCGCCAGCGGCGGCTGAAGTACCGGCGTTTCAGCCACCGGCGTGGTTTTACAGCCGAACAGCGTAGCGGCAGTCAGCGTGGCAAGAGTAACAAGAGCGAGGCGGCGTGCAGACATGGACGGGGTTGGATAGAACGTTGGGTTGAATTCAAGCGCCCAGATTGTACACCGCCTGCCCTAATCCTTCAGTGCAGCAGATTAATACCCATCATTAAAGGCAAAGATAGGCTTGCGCGACTTCCACTGCCCCGCCGTGAAGTCGGGGAAATCCAGCGTCTGGAAGTTCTGCGCGATCGACTGTTCCGACAATGGCGTAATGGCGCTCCAAGTCACCGCATCGTAAATATCGATAGGCATGGGCGCTTCGGCCTTCAGGGCCTCGACAAAAGCGTGGATCACGAAGAAGTCCATGCCGCCATGGCCAGCACCTTCTGCCGTCCTGGCGTACTTCTTCCACAGCGGATGCTCGTAGCGGTCCTGCCACTGCTGGAAATCGTCCCACTGGTGCGGCTTGCTCTTGCCTTCGATGTGGATGGCATGGTTCACATCCATCCACAGCCCGTCCGTACCCTGCACACGGAAGCCCAGCGAGTACGGCCGCGGCAGCGAAGTATCGTGCTGCAGGATGATGGTCTCGCCGTTCTCGCAGGCCAGCGTGGTAGTCACCACATCGCCCAGTTTGAACTGCACGCGCGCATTCGGATGCTGCGGCCCACCTTGCTTGACGATGTAGTCATGCAGGCCGCGCGCCTTGGTGGCAAAGGTGTTGATGCGGGTGAAGCGGTTGCCGCGATTGATATTGCTGTACATCGCACACGGGCCGATGCCGTGGCTGGGATACAGTTCGCCATTGCGCTGCACCGAGTGTTCGGTGCGCCAGCGCGCTTCCGACCAGCCCTTGCTGCCGAATTCCCCCCCGCCGCCATACGGCTTGGCCGGATCGCCGCTGTTGAATTTCACGGCCCGCAGATCGTGCTGATAGCCGCCCTGCAGGTGCACCAGTTCGCCGAACACACCGGTGCGCACCATCTGCAGCACGGCCATCACATCGCGCCGGTAGCACACATTCTCCAGCAGCATATACGGCGTACCCGTTTTCAGCTGGGTGTTCAGCACGTCCCAGTGGTCCTGCAGGGTGATGCCGGCCACCACTTCGCAGCCCACCGGCACCTTGGCCTGCATGGCTGCTATCGCCATCGGTGCATGCCATTCCCATGGCGTAGCGATAATCACGCCATCGAGCTTGCCGGCATCGAGCATGCGCTTATACGCTTGCGGGTCGCGGTCATCGCCGTAGGTCTGCGGCCGCACCTTGCCGAATTTTTCCACCTGCTTGAGCGCCTTGCCCAGCATGACAGGTTCGATATCGCATAGCGCCACCACCTCCACATCATCACGGCGCAGCAGTTCCTGCAGCAGCACCTGCCCCCGCATGCCCGTACCTATCATGCCGAGGCGCACACGCGGGCGCACCGCTGCATGGGCACTAGGCAGCAGCAGGCTACCGGCCAGTGCGGCACCGGCCGCCAGAAAATCACGTCGTTTGAATACAGATTTCATGCTACTCCCTCAAAAAATCATCGCGGCAGGCTAGCCACATCCACTTGCGGCGGCTGGCCGGCAGCAGGACGGGTAAAGCTCTGGTCGAGACCTACATAATCGTTAAAAAAGCCACAGTTGCGCAGGTAGAAGCGGCCACCTTCCAGACCACCGGCATAGTCCATGCGCTGCGCCTTGCGTGCCGTCATATCACCGGTCAGCCTGGCCGTGGTGACTTCGCTCCACACACCGCCGCTATCGCGTGCCCACTGATTGCCGTACAAAACACGGCGCCCTGCATAGCCCTGCGTATCCTCGAAGTTCTCGAGGAAGGAATGGTTACCGGCCAGATAGCTGACCGTGGCCGGCCGCTTCCAGGTGGCGATGAAGCGCCAGCGTCCTAGCTCCGGCGCATAGAACCACGCCGAGTACAGCGTGGCGCCATGGCCGTCGGGCTGGCCGCGGGTGATAAAGCGGTAAGTCGTGCCGGCCTTCCAGTTAAACACCAGATAACTCTGCCCGCCCGTACCTTCACCACCAAAGTTGTTGTCCACCACGCCCTCGCCCTTGCGTACCAGCGTGGTCCGCTCGCCGTTCTGGGCATCCCATACCGAGAACAGGATCCAGCGTTCGCTGGGAGAGTTGACCTGTATGCCGAAATAGCCCCCGCGGAAGCCGTTGGCCATGAAGTAGGACCCCAGCGTGTCCTGACCTTCGGGGATGGTCATCTCGTTATAGAAATACTCGGTAGCATTCGGCGTGCTGTAGTTCAGGTGCACCGAAGGACCACGGCGCGACCAGTAATAATTCTCCGCTTCGCTGGCATACACCAGCGGGCTGGCGGTCGTCACCTTCAGCGCGCTGACTTCACCGAACGTACTGCCATCCTTGCTCACGCCCTGCAGATCGACGCGCACATAACCGGGAGCTGCCACGGCGATGCTGCCCACGGCATAGCTGCGCACTGCGCTGCCCGCAAGCGCCACAGTAAAGGGCTGGCCATTCACGGTGACGCGGATGGTGCTGTGTTCACTGTCCTGCAGGCGGGCATCGAGCGCCAGTGTCAGCGTGCCTGCCTGCTGCATGCGGAAATAGGTGCTGATCACCGCAGCAGGATTGCTCCAGTGAGTCAGCCCCTGTTCTTCTATGCTCTCCTGCGCCCCGTCCGGCGCCTGCACGACAAACCCGTTCCCTGCCAGCGCCACCGTTACGGTGGGCACAGGCTGCGCCGCCGGTGCTGCTGCCTGCGCCAGCGCGCTGCTGTTCAGGCATAGCCACATCAGAGCGGAATACAGCAAACTACGTCCTTGCATCCTGATCTCCTCGTATCGTTATAGCGTCGGGCAGGCAGGCCCGCTGCCAGCACAGGCCTGCCTTACCCTGACGCGATCAGAAGAACTTGTAGTTCAGCGAGAAGGCGTACTGACGG
This sequence comes from Pseudoduganella danionis, assembly GCF_009720775.1. GTDB lineage: Bacteria > Pseudomonadota > Gammaproteobacteria > Burkholderiales > Burkholderiaceae_D > Rugamonas > Rugamonas danionis. The sequence continues at coordinate 1,412,478 of NZ_WNKW01000001.1, read as the reverse complement.
CCGAACAGGTTCTGGCTGTGGTTATAGCCTTCCCAGCCGTTCGGATCGTAGTAAGGCTGCTTGTTAAACAGGTTCTTGATGTTCAGCCCCAGATCGAGGTTCTTCATCGGCGTCCAGTTCAGGCTCAGATTGACCGTAGTGTAGGACGGCGCACCGTCACACAGCTCGCTCGGCATTTTCACCCCGGCAGCGCTGCAGGTACCCGGCGCGTTGTCGGTATCCCATGGACCGTAAGCCCATTTGGTCTTGCCCGTGTAATTCACGAACAGGCTGGTGACGAAGTCGCGGTAGCTCCAGTCAGCATTGAAGGTGGCGCGCATGCGTGGCGAATCGTAATAGCCCACGTTGTTGCCACCGAAGCCGGCACCGTCATCGCTGTTATAAGTCTCACGCCGACGGAAGGTAGTGGAGACGCCCGTATTCAGCTTGCCGTAGGCGCCCAGACTGAAGCGGGTGCGCGCGTCCAGATCGATACCGTCGATCAGCGTGCGGCCGCGGTTGGAATAGGAGTTGATCAGACCACCGATATTGCCCACCGTGTAGGTCGGCAGCGTACCGGCACAGGCAGCCGCATTGGCTGGGTTCTTGCACATGGTCGCTACCGCCGCCATGTTGCCACGGTCAGCATCGCTGATCGGGTTGCGAATTGCCGCCGTGGTACCTGCCAGCGTAGGGCCGAATTTTTCCACCAACTGAGTGAACAGCTCGTTGAAGTCTTGGCGCACGATCTCGTTGCGACGGTAGGCGAACCAGTAGTCAATCGACACGCTGACATCTTTAGCAGGCTGCAGCACCAGACCGGCCGTGGAAATCTTGGCTTTTTCCGGACGCAGATTAGGATTCGGCGGGGTCAGGCCGCCCACGGTGGTGGAGCAGTTAGAGTTGAGCAGGGTCTTGCCCAGTTCAACGTCGGTCGGCACCACGGATTTCTTGAGCAGATTGGCCATGGCATTGGTCTGGTCGCAACGTACCGTATCGCGGATGCCGCCCACCTGCGCAAACACGCCACCGCTGCCCGATTCGGCCAGATTCGGCGCACGGAAGCCTTCCGAGTAGGTAGCGCGTGCCATCACTTCCGGCATGGCGCGCCACTGCACGCCCAGCTTGGGCGCCAGATTGGCAGCAAAGTTAGGATATTTATCGAGACGTGCCGCAGCATTGATTTCCAGCGTATCCGTCAGCGGCACCACCACTTCGCCAAACAGGGCGGCGATATTGCGCTGGCCGTCGAACCACGAACCACCCTGCTGGGTAATCAGGCCATTGGCCGCATCGGCATTACCGGGCGTACTGAAGGTCTCGCGCATCAGGCTGGCGCCAACGGCAGCACGCACTTCGCGTTCGCCTATCTTGGCTACCGTGCCTTCTACCTTGCCGTCCCAGGTAATCAGCTTGGTCCACGACTGGATATCGAAGGTCGGATAGGCTGCGCGCAGCAGTGCGGCATTGGCGTCGCTGATTTCGCCGAACTTGTAGGCCGGATTATCGGCTATATAGGTACGGCCGCTGACCGGGTCCTTGGTGAACGGGCCGAAGGCCGCCTCGAAGCCTTTGGTGTTGATGTTGATGGTCTGGTACAGGGTGGAGTGGCTGCCTGCCACGCTGAGCGCCGTTTCGAAGTCCCAGCCGTTGGCAAAGCTGCCGCGCAGACCGGCCAGCGCACGGTAGCTGTTGTCGATATTGGTCTGGCCGAAGTGGCCCACAGCATCCGTCAGCAGATAGTTCAGACCTGCTGCGCCACCCATCTTGGCGGCCATGTCGGCATCCAGCTTGCCCTTCAGGTAGGCATTGTTCGGGCCCAGATATGGCGTGACGAAGGTATTCAGATTGTTGCCGGTATTGCGCGAGAACCAGTTGCTGGTGGTGCCGCTGTTGAAACTGCGCGGGCCGTTTTCACCGCGCAGCTTGATGTGGGTATAGGCCGTTTCGGCAAACGCTTCCAGATCGCCGCCCAGTTTGATGCGGCCATTCAGATAGCCGGTGGCACGGTCGGAAGTCGGGCCCGTATCGAGTGCATACGGCAGCGAGTTCCACACGCAGCGCGTACCCGAAGCTTCCGTGATCGATGTACTGCAGCCCTTCACGGCACGCTGGGTGCGCGCATTGTTGGCGTTTTTGTCGAACACGAAGAAGGTGCCGGGATTGACCACTCCCGGTTCACTACCGACGCCGACGCGGAAGCCCGGTACAAAGGTCGGATTGTTTTCATAGAAGCCGGCCGGGCGCTTCAGGTAAGTGTCTTCCAGCGCAATGCGGTCACGCTGATAGACGTTGATCGAGCCATAGATGTTATAGCCTTCGTTATTCAGATCGCCGAGGCCGTACAGCAGGCTGGCCTGACGTTCGCCATAGGATTTCACGCTAGGCGAAAAATCGCCGTTGGCGCGCAGCTCCAGTCCCTGGTAATTCTTCTTGGTGATGACGTTGATTACACCGGCCACAGCGTCGGAGCCATACACAGCGGAAGCGCCGTCCGTCAGGATTTCCATGCGCTCGATGGCAGCAGCAGGAATCGCATCGATGTTGACGAACATGGTCTGGAAGCCGGCCGGCGCGCCGTAGAACGACAGGCGGCGGCCATTCAGCAGCACCAGCGTGCCCTGCGCACCCAGGCCGCGCAGATTGGCCTGCGAAGCGCCATCCGAGCCGGTGAACATGGAACGGAAGTCCTGCTGCGAAGGGCGGGCGGCCGGCAGATTATCGAGCACCTGCAGCAGCGTGCGCGCGCCCATGTTGGCGATCTGCTTGGCATCCACCACCTGTACCGGCGAAGCCGTTTCGCCGTTGATGCGCTTCAGACTGGAGCCGGTAATTTCTACCCGCGTGATCTTCTCGTCCTTCTTCTGCTTCTGTTCTTCCTGCTCGTCTGCTGCCAGTGCGCCCGAAGCCAGGCCCACCGCCATCATTGCAGCTACCAGTTTTTTTATCTGCATGTTTATCTCCCTGAATTGCGTGGTGTCGTGTGTTACTCAAAACGTCAAGATGCAACTACCCCTCCCCGGTCCGTGGAGGGGTTCCTACTTGTGGAAAAAAATGGATTAGATCAGCGTGGCCGGACGGTGCTGCCCTCGGTGCCTATCAGGACCGCGTTGGCCCAGTTGCCGCACACTTGCGCCGGCTTGCTGCCCTGCACACCCAGCGTGCGCAGGCTAAGCTGGGTCAGTCCGCGCACGTCGATCTCCGGCTTGACGACGGCGGGCGCGCTAATCAGGCCACTGTCGTACAGCAGACGTTCACCGCTCCAGATCTGGAACTGCAGGCCACCGGCATTGCGGCAGCTATCGTCCACACCGAGATCGGCACGCAGCAGATTCCAGTTACCGGCCAGTTGCAGATCGACCCGGCTGCTGGCCCCCACGCCCAGGCCCTTGCGGAACCACAGGCCGTTCATGCGCATTTCCTTGCCCTGCATGGGCTGATCGCGCCGCACACTTTTGGGCAAGGCCAGATCGGACAGATACTGCTGGATTTCCAGCCCTTCCTTGGGCTGGTAAGCCATCACGTGGAAAGTGGACAGGGTAATCGGCGCCACTTCGCTGGCCGTTACCGCGTTGTAGGCTCGCGCCACCGGCGTGGCTGCCGCCGTCACCATAGGGTCGCTGGCCGAAGCACCGTCGCCCTCCGGATTGTGCGTGCTCAGTACGCGGAAGCGCAGCAGCCGGCCCGCGGTAGCAGGGAAGCTGATGCTCTGCAGTCCTTCGGCCAGTTTCAACTGGCCCCGTTTAACGGGAGTACCCCAGTCGCCATTGTTATCGCCAAGGTAGATTTCGTAGTCGCGGATCTGGCCATGCTTCCAGTGCTGGTCATTGCGCGGCGCCAGCTCGATACCATCGATCAGACGGCGCTCGGTAAAGCCTATCACCCACTCGTGCGGCCCGCCCTGTACGGCCGGGCTGCGCGTGGTGCGGAACCAGCTGGCCGGATTGTCATCGAACGCATTTTCCAGCGGATTGCCCACTTCTTCTGACGGCCGGTTCAGCACCATCATGCCGTCAGCCGGAATGGCGCGGCCTATGGCTGGCGCGGCAGGGAAAGCATCGTCAGCCAGCGCAGGCTGGGCCGCATGCTGCACCTGTACCTGCAGCGGCTGGCGGATATCCTGCTGGCCCAGTTTCACATGCAGCGTACCCAGACGTTCCGCACTATCGAAATACCAGCCCTCGCTGGCCGCATCGAAGGCAGCGCGGTCGGCCTGTGCTGCCAGTACGCGATCACCAGCGCTGACCGAGGCGGGACGCTGGCGGCTCAGCACGCGCAGCGCATAGGCGCGCCGTAGCAGCTGGCCCTCGTAGCTGCCGACCACGGGCGCCAGCTCCACGCTATAGCCATCGGCGGCGCTGCGCAGGCGGAAAGTCTGCTGGCTGAATGCGCCCTGCTGGTAGCGCCGCGTGTTGCCGTCGTCTTCATACAGCGTGTAGTCGGAATCGCCGGCGCCGCTGTGCGGATACAGGTCCAGCGTCAGCACATCTTTCGGCTTTTCGCCGTCGTACAGCATTTCCGGATACATGGGCACAATCGCCCCGGCGCGCACGAACACGGGCAGCTTGTCCAGCGTGACGGCCAGATCGATATCGCGTCCGCCCTTGCCTGCCGTGGCCTGACGGCCGTCCCAGTAATCGAACCACTGGCCCTGCGGCAGGTGGATGGCGCGGCGCCAGCCAGCGCTGACCGCCTGGCTGCGGTACACCGGCGCCACCAGCAGATCACGGCCCAGCATGAACTGGTATTTATGGGCTTCCGTCAGCGCGGTCGGATCATCCGCATAATCCCACATCAGGCCACGCACCAGCGGCGCGCCGCTCTGCTCGGCCTCGTGCATCAGCGTGTACATATACGGCGTCAGGCGCATCTTCAACTTCAGATAGCGCCGGTTGATGCTGACGTACGGCTCGGCAAACCACCACGGGTGCTTGCGCTCCGCCGCGGCCCAGCCGGACATGCCCATCAGCACAGGCGTAAAGCTCTTCCACTGCAGGTCACGCGTATAGGTTTCCGGGCTGCCGCCAAAAATGGCGTCCACATCGCCCGTGGCATAGGCCTGGCCGGACAGGCCGGAGCCTATCAGGGTAGGCACATGCCAGCGAATGTAGTCCCAGCTGGCGCTCTGGTCGCCCGTCCATGTCACGGCATAGCGCTGGGTACCGGCCCAGCCCATCACCGTCCAGATGAAAGGACGGCCGTCGGAATTATTCAGAATGCCGTCGTAGGCCGACTTGTTGGCATCGAGCGAAAACTGGTAGCCCTTGCCGGTCCACGCCACGTCCAGCTTCTGCACGCGGGTGCCGGCCGTGCCCACTTCCCAGGCCATTTTCTCGACCCCGTTTTCCGTCCACAAACCAGTACGGAAGCCATATTTGGCCAGCCCCTGCACGGTTTCCGGCAGCGCCGTGTAGCCGCAGCCATAGCCATCGTTCGGCAGTATCCAGCCGCCCGGCATATCATGTTCGCGGTATTTGCGGGCCACCGTTTCGATCACGTCCGGCGTCTTGCCCGTTGGACCATCGCTCCAGCCCTTAGGCACGGTGCCCGGCTTCTTCACATTGTCGCCATCGTTGTAGCAATCGGCATCGCCATATTCGAGCGCCCAGCGCGGCAGCATGCGCGCCCGCCCGGTCCACTCGGTATAACGCGCCAGCACGTCCTTGACATCCTTGCCGACGAAGTAATAGGCATCGAAGCGGGCCTCGTCATGGGCCAGCGCGATCTGCTCGTTCTGGCGCAGATCGTAATTCCCGTCCGACCAAGTGTTACGCAGCACACCCCAGCCGCGTGAACTCATGAGGAAAGGCGCGGGGCTAGGCCGGTCGCCCTCTTCCCAGCCACCGGAGTAGGATACGGGTAATTGCCTGCCCTTGAATTCGTAACGCCCGTTCTGCTGGCCGCCGCCGAAGAAACGCTCGGCCTTGTCGCTAGACAGCACCTGCACGCTCTGCTTGTCGCCCAGTTCCAGCGGCTGCACTTCGCGCCACAGGGGCAGGGCCTCGCCTGTGCGGAACAGGCTGAAACGCAGCGGCTTGCGCTCTACTTTCAAGGTCAGCGCGGTGGTGCGGATCAGGATATGGTCAGGCTGTTCGCTCACGCTGTATTCGACTTTGCCTGCCGCCTGCGCTACCACGATGGGCGCGGCCTGATCGCCGGGGCCAGTCAGGCCAGTCTTTTTCGGGCCGGCCCAGATATGCAGCACATCGGCGCGGGGCAAGCTCAGTTCGATCTGCGCGCCCGTATCGGTCTGCAGTTGCCACTGTGCGCCGCTGCTGCTGTTGCTGCTGCCAACTGCCTGGATCGAGCGCAGGTTGCCGATCGCGGCGGCCTGCACGGCCGGACTGCTTGCCAGCATGGTCAGCGAGGTGGCGATGGCCAGCACCAGCGGCCGGACGGCGGGAACGCTGCACAAAGCAGCAGGATGCGGTATCTGTTTCATGTCGTGTGAAATTCGTAAATACAGTATTGCGATGTATTAACTCTAGAAATAAAAATTCAGCCGGTCAATGAAAAGAAAAGAAAAATTTTCAATTGGCTAGCAATATCTTTCGTTTACGTTCGAACAAGGAAATACAGCTTTCGTTTATGTAGCAAAATGTCCACATTGATGCGCAACAACATTAGCATTCGTCTTTCGTTTTACTTTCGACTTTGACAAAACGAAAATTAAACTTTATTCTTTGCCTTACCTAACCTGAGAATTCTTTCGATGACTACGCTATTCCAACGCACACCCGAAGCCTGGCGCGAACTCGGCGGCCTTGATACTGCCGAAGAAATCGCCCAGCAACCTGCCCTGTGGCGTGAACTGGCGCGCCTGCTCGACAGCCAGCGCGCCGCTCTGGCCGACTTCCTCGGCGACGTACTGAGCACGCCCGAAGCCCGCATCATACTGACCGGCGCCGGCAGCTCGGCCTATGCGGGCGAAATCATTGCCGACGAAATCAATGCAGCCTGGCCTTGTCAGGTGCGCGCCATTTCCACCACCAGCCTGCTGACCCACCCGGCCCTGTACCTGCGGCGCGAACGCCCTACGCTGGTGATCTCGTTTGCCCGCAGCGGCAATAGTCCGGAAAGCACGGCTGCCGTCCAACTGGTGCGCGACGTGGTGCCGCATGCCCGCTTCCTCAACATCACCTGCAACGCCGACGGCGATCTGGCACGCCAGGGCGCCGGCGACAAGTCCAGCTACAACCTGCTGATGCCGGCCGCTAGCTGCGACCGCGGCTTCGCCATGACCAGCAGCTTTACCTGCATGCTGCTGGCCGCACTGTCCGTGCTTGATCCGGACTTCCAGACGGCGCAGATCGAAATGCTGGCCCAACTGGGCGAGCGTGCGCTGACCGGCTGGTCTGCGCCCGTGGCGCAACTGGGTGCGCAGAAGGTCGCGCGCGTGGTGTATCTGGGCAGCGGTCCGCTGGAATCGCTGGCCAAGGAAGCGGCACTGAAAATCCTCGAACTGACGGGCGGCGAAGTGCTGTCCGTGGCGAATAGCGCGCTGGGCTTCCGCCACGGCCCGAAAGCCATGGTCAATCGCGAAACCCTGGTGCTGATGTTCCGCAGCTCCGACCCGGTAGCGCGCCGCTACGAAGGCGACCTGCTGGCCGAACTGCAGCGCGACCAGATTGCGGCTACCTGCCTGACTATAGGCGCCGGCGGCGACTTCAGCATCGATGCACCGGCCTGGGCCGACGCATGGCTGGCGCCCCTGTGGCTGCTGATGGCGCAGCAATATGCGCTGCACCAGTCGGCCCTGCTGCAGCTGCGTCCCGATAATCCCTTCGCCAGCGGCACCGTCAACCGCGTGGTACAGGGCGTCACCATTTACCGCCATGATGCGTTCTAGACTGCGCGGCTACCACGGCATCGACATCGGCGGCACCAAGATAGAACTGGTGGCGTTTCACGATGACGAGCATGGCCTGCGCGAAGTCCACCGCGAACGCATCCCCACGCCGGGCACCGACTTTGCGGAGTTCGTCCAGTCCATGCAGGCACTGGTGGCGCGCGCCGATGTGGAACTCGATATGCGCGCTGCCGTCGGCATCGGCCTGCCCGGCGTCGTCGACACCATCAGCGGACGCCAGCTCAGCTCCAATGTGCCGGCCCTGAACGGCCGCGTGGTCGCCAGCGCCCTACAGGAAGCACTGCAGCGGCCACTGGTAATCGGCAATGACTGCCAGTGCTTCGCCCTGTCGGAAGCCGATGGCGGCGCAGCCCATGCGCTGCCCAGCATGTTCGGCGCGATTATCGGCACCGGCGCCGGTGGCGGCTATTGCGTCAACGGCCGGCTGCTGCGCGGCGCCAACGGCATTGCCGGCGAATGGGGCCACTGGCCCATGCCGGCCGCCCTACTGCAGCAATACCAACTGCCTTTGCTGCCTTGCGCCTGCGGGCGCAGCGGCTGCCTGGAACGCTATGTGTCCGGCCCCGGCATGAGCCAGTTGCATCGCCATCTGGGCGGCGACGGCGCGCCGCCGCATGCCATCGCGGCGCAAGCTGCCGCCGGTTCGCAACTGGCCCAGCAGACGCTGGCACTGCATCTGGACCTGCTCGCGCATGCACTGGCGACGCTGGTCATCACGCTGGACCCGCATGCCATCGTGCTCGGTGGTGGCCTTTCGCAGATGAGCCACCTGTACCAGCAACTACCGGCGGCCGTGAAGCGCCACCTGTTTGCCGGCGTGATCGTGCCGCCCATCCTGCCGCCGGCTTACGGCGATGCCGGTGGTGCACGCGGCGCGGCCTTACTGGCACGCCAGCTTTATCCCTGACTCAATTCGTGAAGAAAATGAACGCTACGCTCTCCCCCGTCCAGCACATCATCGCCGCCCACCGCCGAGGCGAAGCGGCCGGCATCTACAGCGTGTGCTGCAGCCACCCTGCCGTGCTGCGCGCCGCCATGCAGGTGGCGCTGCACTACGACACCATCCTGCTGGTCGAAGCCACCTCGAATCAGGTCGACCAGTTCGGCGGCTACACGGGCATGACGCCGGCCGCGTTCCGCGACTATGTGCAGCAACTGGCCAGCGCACAGCAATTCCCGCTGGAGCGGCTGGTGCTGGGCGGCGACCATCTGGGCCCGAATGCGTGGCAGACGCTCGATGCTGTCACCGCCATGCAGCACGCGGAAACCCTGATCGCCGCCTATGCCGCAGCGGGCTTCCACAAGATCCACCTCGATTGCAGCATGCGCTGTGCCGACGATCCGGCCATCCTTGGCGACGACCTGATAGCGACACGCTCGGCGCGCTTGTGCGCCGTAGCCGAAGCGGCCGCCGCGCAGGCCGGCCTGGCGCCCCCCGTGTATGTGATCGGCACGGAAGTGCCGATACCGGGCGGCGAAGCCAGTCTGGCACAGGCTGGCGCCGTTACCTCGCCCAAGGCTGCCGCGCGCACGCTGGACGTGCACCGCCAGGCCTTCTTCGAGCACGATCTGCATGGCGCATGGCGCCGCGTGATCGCCATGGTGGTGCAGCCCGGCGTAGATTTCGACCATAGCCAGATCCAGCACTATCAGGCCGACGCCGCACAGTCGCTGTCCGAATTCATCGCCGGCCAACCCGGCCTGGTGTTCGAAGCCCACTCCACCGACTACCAGCGCGAGACTGCCCTGCACCGCATGGTGCACGACCACTTCGCCATTCTGAAAGTGGGGCCGGCGGCCACCTTTGCCCTGCGCAGCGCGCTGCAGGCCCTGTGCGCCATCGAGGCCGAACTGCTGCCCGCCAGCCAGTGCTCGCATCTAATGCAAATTCTCGACGATGCCATGCTGGCCCAGCCCAAACAGTGGCTCAAGCATTATCCGGGCACGGCCAGCGAACAGCGTCTGCTGCGCCGCTACGGCCTGAGTGACCGCTGCCGCTACTACTGGGGCGAGGCCAGCGTGCAGGCGGCCGTCAATCAGTTGCAGCGCAATCTGGATGGCCTGCAGATTCCACTGATGCTGATCGCCCAGTTCCTGCCGCTGCAGTATGAAGCCGTGCGCGATGGCCAGCTGCCCAACCGCTACGACGCCCTGCTGGAACACAGCATAGGCCTGGCACTGGCGCCGTATGCACGCGCCTGCAACCACAACCTCGCGATCTGTTAAGCTCGACGTCTTTTCTGCACTAGCCACATCATCATGCGACAAACCAGCCAACGCCGTGCCGCCATATTGCAAGCCCTGACCGAGCACGGTAACGTGCAGGTCAACGAACTGGTCGAGCAAATGGGCGTTTCTGCCGTCACCATACGCAGCGACCTCAGTGCTCTCGAATCACAGGGACTGGCGCGGCGCAGCCATGGCGGCGCGCGCCTGAGCCGCACGCCACCGCCGGAACAGACCATACCGCAGAAGGACGCGCTCAACCACGAACAGAAAGAGCGCATCGGCGCCTGCGCTGCCCGTATGGTGCAGCCCGGCGATAACATCATCATCGATTCCGGCACCACCACCATTTCGCTGGCGCGCCATCTGCACGACGCCGAGAACGTCACGGTGCTGACCAATGGCCTGAACATCGCGTGGGAACTGGCGCAGGCACCGGGCGTGGACCTGATCCTGACGGGCGGTCTGCTGCGCAAGCAGTCGCTGTCGGTACAGGGCAGCCAGGCCGAAGCCTGCCTGCAGGCCTACAGCTTCGACAAGCTGTTCCTCGGCGTGGACGGTTTCGATCTGCAGTTCGGCGTCACCACTCACCATGAGGCCGAAGCCAGCCTGAATCACAAGATGGTCGAGCGGGCCAAGAAAATCATCGTCCTCACGGATGCCTCCAAATTTGGCCGGGTCAGCCTGCACCGCATCGTGCAGCTAGACCGGGTCGACACTGTCATCACCGACGCCAGCATCAGCGACGAGTATCGCGAAGGCTTGCTGGCCGCCGGTATCGAACTTCTGATTGCGGACTAAGCACGTGTTTCCCCGTAAAGTAAGCGGTAACATCCTCACCCCTCAAGGCTGGCTGCAAGGCAGCCTGCAGTTCGGCCAACGCATCGAAGCCATTGAAGCCGATGCCGCCGCAGCCGATGCCGCGGCCACCGCCGCCGGCGGCAAGCTGACCATCCTGCCCGGCTTCATCGATCTGCACGTACATGGCGCCGCCGGCGTCGACATCATGCAGGGCGGCGATGCCGGTGCGACCGTAGCGCGCGCCCACGCCCGCCATGGCACCACGGCCATGCTGGGCACCACCATGACGGCCACCGACAACTCCATCCGCCGTGCCCTCAGCGGTCTGGCGCCGTCGATCGCCCTGCGTCCGGCCGGCGCTGCGCGCATGCTGGGCGTACATCTGGAAGGCCCTTTCCTCAGCATCCACCGGCTCGGCGCCCAGCCGGCCGATGCGGTGGTGGAAGGCAGCCTCGATCTGGTGCGCAGCTATCACGCCATTGCGCCGATACGGGCCATGACGCTGGCCACAGAAGTGGCCCAGCATCTGCAGCTGATACCGCAATTGAAAGAGCTAGGCATCCGCGTCCAGCTAGGCCATAGCAACGGCAGCTACGACGATGGCGTGGCAGCGCTGCAAGCTGGTGCCGCCGGCTTCACCCACCTGTTCAACGGCATGACGGCGCTGCAGCACCGCCAGCCCGGCATCGTCGGCGCTGCGCTGGCCCATGCCGAATATGCCGAAATCATTCCCGACCTGCAGCACGTGCATGAAGGCGCCATCCGCGCTGCGTTGCGCGCCATCCCGCGCCTGTACGGCGTGACCGATGCCACCGCCGCCACCGGCATGCCCGATGGCGAATATGGCCTTGGCAGCCAGCGCGTCTACAAATGCATGGGCTGCGTGCGGCTGGCCACGGGTTCGCTGGCCGGCTCCGTGCTGACCATGGATCAGGCACTGCGCAATTTCGTCGCGCTGGGGCTGGATCTGGCCGATGCCTCGCACCGCCTGTCACTCTACCCGGCCGACTATCTGGGCGAAACCGAACGTGGCCGCCTGCAGACGGGCGCCTGGGCTGATCTGGTGGTGCTCGATGCCGACCTGCAGCCCGTTGCCGTCTACGTCGAGGGTGAAGCCATCGCGCTGAACGCCGCCTGAACCACTGCCACTTCCCCCACCAACCCGAACCGGAGCACCGATGCACGTCACCGAGCCTAGCGCAGCAACGCCCACCGAGTTGAAATCCACTGCCCGCGCCATGCGCTATCTGCTATTCATCGCCGGCATGGGCGGTCTGCTGTATGGCATCGACGTCGGCATCATCGCCGGTGCCCTGCCCTATCTGGAAGCCACGGCTTCGGTGGCATGGCATCTGAGCGCGCAGCAGCTAAGTTTCATCGTGGCGGCCGTGCTGCTCGGTTCCGTGCTGTCCTCGCTATTCGCTGGTGCGCTGGCCGATCTGATCGGACGGCGCTGGGCCATGGTGCTGGCCGGTGCCCTGTTCACCCTGAGCATTCCCCTGATTGCGCTGGCCGACGGCTATCTGCCCCTGTTGCTGGGTCGTCTGCTGCAAGGCATCAGCGGTGGCCTGATCGGCGTGGTAGTGCCGCTGTATCTGGCAGAGTGCCTGCACGCGCGCCAGCGCGGCCGTGGCGCCGCCCTGTTCCAGCTGCTGCTCACCATAGGTCTGGTAGCGGCCGCGCTGATCGGCCTGTATCAGGCCCAGAGTGTGGAAGCCGTCAGCACGGCAGCACAGGCGCTGGCACCCGAAGCCCGGGCAGACGCACTGTTTGCCGCACGCGATCACGCATGGCGCAGCATTTTCTGGGTCTGCCTGACGCCGGGCCTGATCTTCACAGTGGGCAGCCTGCTGCTGGCCGAATCACCGCGCTGGCTGGCCCGCCGTGGCCAGCTGGCGCAGGCCCATCAGGCCTTGCTGCGCACCCGCCCTGCTGCCGAAGCGCAAGCCGAACTGCGCGAAATCGAACACGCGCTGGCACCGGAAACGGCGGACAGCCGCCATGCCAGCGAACCGCTGCTGAGCCGCCGCTATGTGCTGCCCTTCCTGCTGGCCTGTCTGGTGCTGGCATTGACGCAGGCGACCGGCATCAACTCGATTCTGGCGTATGTCGTCACCATCCTGAATCAGGCCGGCCTGCCCGGCGCCAGTGCGAATATGGCCGACGTGGGCCTGAAGGTGCTGAATGCGGTGATGACGGTAGTCGCGGTAGCACTGGTGGACCGCAAGGGCCGCAAATTCCTGCTGATGCTGGGCACGGGCGGCATCGTGCTGGCGCTACTGTCGGCCGGGCTGCTGTTCCGCAGCGCCGAGAGCCATCAGCGCGATGTCGCCAGTGTGCTACAGGCGCGCGTGCAGGGCGACAGCTTGAGCATACAGCTCGACAGCGCCACCTTGCAGGCGCTGGGTGCCAGTGCCGGTAGCAGCAACGCGGCGACGGCAGCAGGCAGCACCACCGCTGCGCCGGCACTGCAACTGACGCTGGCCTATTCCTATGGCCCGTTCACCAACGTGCAAAGCCTGCGCAGCGATGATCCGGCTCTCCCCGTGCTGCGCCTGAACCGCGCCGACACGGTGCAGCCAGACAGCGTGATCGGCGTATTCTTCCGTCGCCTGCATCTGAATCCGTTTGCCGATCCGGCCGATGGTGCCAGTGCACCGCTGCGTATCGAACAGGCCCACCTGTCGCCGCTGCCATCGACCAGCCACGGCTGGCAGGTAGCGCTGGCCATGTGTCTGTTCGTGGCCAGCTTTGCCGTCGGCCCCGGCGTGTGCGTGTGGCTGGCACTGTCCGAACTGATGCCCAACCGCATACGCTCTAACGGCATGAGCATCGCCCTGCTGATCAACCAATTTGTCTCGACCTCCATCGCCGCCGTATTCCTGCCCACGGTGGGACAGTATGGCTATGCCACCCTGTTCTTCTATGGCGCCGGCTGCTCGCTGTTGTACTTCCTCACGGCCGCCCTGTTGCTGCCTGAAACGCGCGGCAAGACGCTGGAAGAAATCGAAGCCCACTTCGCCGGCAAATAGCCGCACACGGTTTGCAGGCGCGCCGCGCCTGCTGCCTGCGGCGCCAGCGCGCGCCTCGCTCCTTACAGAAAACGTTCCGGTATATCGTCGTAGAACGGGTACATCTGGAAGTAAGGCTTGGCCTCTTCCAGCACGCGCCGCACGGAAGGCCGCGCCATCAGGCGATCGAAGTAAGTGGTCAGCGCATCGTACTCCTCGGGGAATGGCAGCACGGTAGCAGCGTAGAACAGTGCCGGCGCAGCAGCACAATCAGCCAGTGAAAAGCTGGCGCCGCACATCCACTCGCGCGCTTCCATACGCTTTTCTATCATCTTGTATGCTGTCTTGAGCTTGGTGCGCTCGCTGGTCTGGTCGCACTGGATATCGTTCAGACGCGCCAGCACGATGGACTGCATGGGCTCCTGCACATAGTGGTCGAAGAAACGATCCCACAGCCGCACATCAAGCGCCACATCGGGGTCCGTCGGCAGCAGCGGCTGCGCGCCCGGATAATGCCGATCCAGATATTCGATGATGATGCTGGTCTCCGGCACATCCACTGCGCGTGCATGGTCGCGCACTACCGGGAAGCGGCACAGTGGCCAGATGGCCTCCAGTTCGGCGCGGTCAGCTGGTTCAGCGAGATTGATGATGCGGCGCTCAAAAGCTGTATTGTTTTCATACAGGGCAATCAGCACCTTGTGGCAGAACGAAGCGAGCGGGTGGTAATACAGCGTCAGCGACATGGAAAGCTCCGAAGGTGAGGCATCACCGCGTGATACCAGAATATGCGGCACATGATACTTCAGACTGAGCGCTGGTGGCGTCTGATAAAAACGGCAATACTGCGTTCGCTCCAGCGCCGGGCCATTACACAACGCGCCGGCGGGGCAACGCCACTCCCCAACAACGAGGAAATCATGAAGCCAGTCGCCATCACCCTTGCCACCCTGTGCGCCATCAGCGCCCTGAGCCTGCCCTGCCACGCCGATCCACTAGCCAGCGCCAATACGGAAGACCGCCCGGCCGCCGCCAGCCAGGACAGCATGCGCCTCGGCGTGGGGCTGGCCTATATACCCGAATATGCAGGCGCCAAGAAAAGCCGCGTAGTGCCCCTGCCTATCTTCGAACGCACCTTCAGCAACGGCATGTTCATCAGCAGCACGCGCGGCCTCGGCATCCAGATGGCTCAGGATAATCTGCAACTGAGCGCAGCCCTGAGCTATGGCGGTGCGCGCGCTGACCACAGGCGCAATGTGTTTGAAGGTTCGGATGCCCTGAAAGGCATGGGCGATATCGACGGCGCGGCGCAAGCGGTACTCAGTGCCAGCTACCGCTTCGATGCGATCAGCGTCAGTCTGGGCACGACCCAGAATCTGGGCCAGCGCAGCCACGGTAGCACCTACACGCTGGGCAGCAGCCTGCAACTGATGAGCACTCCCAGCGATCAGATCGGGCTAGGCATCTCGGCCGAATACGGCGACCGCAAACATGTGCAGACCTACTTCGGCGTCACCCAACAACAGAGCCAGAACTCAGGCTATCACAGCTTCTCGACCAAGGCCGGTTTCACCAGCGTGGGCGCAGCCGTCAACTGGAACCACGTGATCGACAAGCAGTGGTCGGTGCATACGGTGGCCGGCTTCAAGACGCTGACCGGCGATGCGGCCGACAGCCCCCTCACCAAACGCCGCACCGCACCGATACTGCTGACTGGCCTGATCTATTCGTTCTAATAACGATGCCATAATGTTATGATCGGGAGCCGTACATCCTCAGGCCTGTGCTGCTCCCGTTTATGCTCGCTCTGATCACCGCTGCCCCGTATTCCCTGATCCTGATGTCTGCCATCGGCACCGTCTGGACACCCGCGATTACCCTCTCCCCCCGACTACAGATACCGCGCTGGCTAGTGATGGCCATGCCGGCACTGGGCTGGGCCACTTTGCTCGGCGCACTGCATATTACCGGCTGGCTGGCACTGGCGGCGCTGCTGCTGGCCGCATGGGCTTACCGGCAGGCGCCGCAGCGCGCGCTGCGCCTGCTCGGCGGTGTGCTCACGCTGCTACTGACACTGGCACTGGCCATGCACAAGCTGCCGGGCTTCGTGAATCCCGTGCTGCTCAAAGGCGTGCTGGTATCGCCGGATGGCCTGCCATACACCCAGTACGCCAATCTGGACAAGGCTTGCGTGGGGCTGGTGCTACTAGCGCTTGTCAGCCAGCGCCTGCACAACATGGCGCAATTGCGCACGGCGCTGCGCAGCTTCGCAGTGATCGCCCCTGCGACCGTGGTCGTCGTGATGGCTGCGGCACTGGCCAGCGGCTTCGTACACGTCGATGCCAAACTGCCCGCCTATACGCTGCAGTTCATCGTCGTGAATCTGTTCTTTACGGTGATAGCGGAAGAGACGTTCTTCCGTGGACTGATACAGGGCCAAGTGGCGCGCTGGCTGGAACAGCGCTGGCCACAGGCGCGCTGCTGCGGCCTGCTGGCCGTGCTGGTTTCTGCCCTGCTGTTCGGCGTAGCCCATCTGGGTGGCGGCCCGGCCTATGCCGCGCTGGCGGCGCTGGCCGGTGTGGGCTACGGCTATGCCTACCATGCCACGGGGCGCATCGAGGCGGCCATCGCCACCCACCTGCTGGTGAATACCGTGCATTTCCTCGGCTTCACCTACCCCGCGCTGGCTGGCTAATGCCGCTGGAATCGGCCTAGTGCAGTTGCAGTTCGATCTGCGGCAGCACTAGTGCCGTCTTGGGCATGCAGACGATGAAGGTACTGCCCTTGCCTGCTTCCGATTTGATTTGCAGCGTGCTGCTATGGCGCAGCAACACATGCTTGACGATGGCCAGCCCCAGCCCGGTGCCCTGGGTTTCGCGCGAGCGGCTCTTGTCGACACGGTAGAAACGCTCGGTCAGGCGCGAGATGTGTTCGGTGCTGATGCCTATGCCGGTATCTTCCACCATGAACTTGGCACCGGCGTCCGAAGCCTTCCAGACCAGACGGATCTGGCCACCGGCCGGCGTGTAGCGCACGGCGTTCGAAGCCAGATTGCCAAAGGCGCTATGCAGTTCCTCATAACTGCCCATCACATCAGGGCCATCGATCGCAATGCTGATGTCATGTCGCCCGGCCGACAGCGCTTCGGCATCGCGCTGCACCTGTTCCACCAGCCGCTTCACATCGACTCGCTCGGCGCGCAGCGGATAATCCACCGACTCCAGACGCGACAGCGTCAGCATGTCTTCGATCAGATGCTGCATGCGGTGGCCCTGCTCCGTCATCAGCTTCAGGTGGGCGCTGCGGGTAGCGGCATCGAGCCCTTCCGACGCGGCGATTTCGAGGAAGCCGACGATCACCGTCAGCGGCGTACGCAGTTCATGCGAAGCGTTGGCGATAAAGTCGCGCCGCATTTCCTCGATGCGCTCGCTCTCCGTCACATCGTGCGTGACCAGAATCTGGCGCCGGTTCTCGAACGGGATGATCTGCACGATCAGCTTGCGGTCGCGGAAGCTGATGGTCAGCGGCTGGTCGTAGCGGCCCAGGATGATGTAATCCATAAAATCGGGATTGCGTACCAGATTGGTCACGCGCATACCCTTGTCGCGTTCATGGGTCAGGCCCAGATGTTTTTCTGCAGCCGGATTGCACCATTCGAGGAACAGCACATCGTCCATGATAACCACGCCGTCCGGCAGCAAATGCATGGCCTGACGGAAGCGCGCCAGCCATTCGGTCAGCTCGGCCTGATTTTTTTCGTCTTCGCGCCGCATCTTGTACAGGCGCGAGAAAATACTGGTCCACGCGCCCCAGCCATCAGGCAGCTTGGCGCTTTGCGGATCGTCCAGCCAGTTACTTAGCTGGTACAGATAGGATAGCTGGACAAACACCATCACGATCATGGCCCCCAGCGCCAGCACCAGTCCTTCCACCCAGCCAAACAG
Organism: Pseudoduganella danionis; assembly: GCF_009720775.1. Lineage (GTDB taxonomy): Bacteria > Pseudomonadota > Gammaproteobacteria > Burkholderiales > Burkholderiaceae_D > Rugamonas > Rugamonas danionis. Next base: position 1,394,647 of record NZ_WNKW01000001.1, on the reverse strand, counting down.
CCAGCCCAGCGTGGCGCAAGCACCCAGTATGATGGCACTGCGCAGTGCCGCCGGCACCCAGAACAGCAACTTGGGATTCATCCGTTACGCTTTCTATTTTTCCGACAGCATGTAGCCCACGCTACGCACCGTCTTGATCAAATGCTCGGCTTCTTTGAGTGCCTTACGCAGGCGCAGCACATGCACATCCACCGTGCGCTCTTCGATCACCACGTGGTCGCCCCAGACTTTGTCGAGCAACTGGCTGCGCGAGAACACGCGCTCCGGATGGGCCAGCAGGAACTTCAGCAGCTTGTATTCGGCGTGGCCGATATCGATCTTCTGCTGGTCCATCATCACCGTGCAGCTGACCGGATCGAGCACCACATTGGCGGCCCGCATGGTGGCCTGCGCATGTTCCGGTGCTTTGCGGCGCAGCAGCGCCTTGGCACGGGCCAGCAGCTCGCGCGGCGAAAACGGCTTGGTGATGTAGTCATCGGCGCCGTTATTCAGGCCGGCCAGCTTGTCCTCTTCCATGCTCTTGGCCGTCAGCATGATGACGGGGATTTCATTGAAGTGGCGGTCGGCGCGGATGCGCGTGAGCAGACGCAGGCCGGTCTGGTCCGGCAGCATCCAGTCCAGCAAGATCAGTTGCGGCGTGCGGGTTTGCAGAAAGTCCCACGCTTCGCCGCAGCTTTGTACCGCAACGCAGTTCCAGCCTGCTTCACGCAGGGAGAAAGTCACCAGTTCCACAATCGCCGGCTCATCCTCGACGATCAGAATGGTAGTTTTATCAGATGCCATAGCTCTTTATTTTATTGTATTTATTGCGCCGTCCGTAGCGGCAATTTACTCCGCCTGCTCGGGGGCGCTGTTTTCGATCTGCGCAGTCTTGGTATGGCGGATGTCCTTACCATCGACGACGTAGATCACATATTCTGCAATATTCTTGGCATGATCGCCGATACGCTCGATGGCCTTGGCTACCCACAGCGTATCGAGTGCCGCCGAAATGGTGCGCGGGTCTTCCATCATAAACGTAATCAGGTTACGCATGATGGAACGGAATTCGTGATCGATCACGGCATCCTGCGCGATCAGCTGCAGTGCGCGTTTGCCGTCGTTGCGCGCAAAGGCATCCAGCGCGTCGTGCAGCATGTCGCTGGCATTGGTGGCGATGCCGCGCACCATTTCATAGTGGCTCACCGTGACGGTTCCGCGTGCATGCAGGGCCTTGGCGATACGGGCAATCTTGGTGGCTTCGTCGCCGATGCGTTCCAAATCGGTAATCACCTTGATGGTGGCCATGATGGTGCGCAGATCGTTGGCTGCCGGCTGGCGGCGCACGATCAGGTGGCTGCAGGCGTCGTCGAGCGACACTTCCAGCTGGTTGACGGCGTCGTCTTCGCGCATTACGCGGTCGGCCCGCTCAGGGTTGCCGATGCGGAAGCAGGTCATGGCGTCGAGAAACTGGGTCTCGACGATGCCGCCCATCAGCAATACCTTGGAGCGGATGGACTCTAATTCGTTGTCGTACTGTTTGGATGAATGCTCACCGATCATGCTGCTCTCCGTAATCGTATGGGTATTATAAGGTTGATCAGCCGAAACGGCCGGTGATGTAATCCTGGGTTTCCTTACGGGCAGGATTCATGAAGATCTGGTCCGTCTCGCCGAATTCCACCAGCTCGCCCAGATACATATAGGCCGTGTAGTCCGAGCAACGGGCGGCCTGCTGCATATTGTGGGTCACGATGGCGATGGTGTAATCGCCTTTCAGCTCGCTGATCAGCTCTTCCACTTTGGAAGTCGAGATCGGGTCCAGCGCCGAAGTCGGCTCGTCCAGCAGCAGCACATCCGGCTTCACGGCCACGCCGCGGGCGATGCACAGACGCTGCTGCTGACCGCCGGACAGCGACAGGCCGCTCTTGTTCAGCTTGTCCTTCACCTCGGTCCACAGCGCGGCTTTTTTCAGCGCCCATTCCACCCGTTCGTCCATCTCGCCTTTGGACAGGTCTTCATACAGGCGCACGCCGAACGCGATGTTGTCGTAGATCGACATCGGGAACGGCGTAGGCTTCTGGAACACCATGCCCACCTTGGCGCGCAGCATATTGACGTCCTGCGTGCCCTCCAGAATATTGTGGCCGCGATAGCGGATCGAGCCTTCCGCGCGCTGGCCCGGATACAGGTCGTACATGCGGTTCAGCGTGCGCAGCAGCGTCGATTTGCCGCAGCCCGAAGGGCCGATGAAAGCCGTGACCTGTTTCTCGTGGATGTCGAGGTTGACGTTGTGCAGGCTCTGGCTCTTACCGTAGAAGAAGTTCAGGCCCTGGATTTCGATAATTTTCGGTTTGCCGTTCACGGCCACGCTATTCTGCTTGGCTACCACGTTTTCTGCGCTCAGTTGGGTATTCATGGATACTCGCTCTATCAGATTAATTCGGTTGTTTCTGGCTAAACACGGTACGCGACAGGATGTTCAGCGCCAGCACGCTAAACGTCACCAGCAGGGCTCCGCCCCACGCCAGTTCACGCCAGTTGTCGTAAGGGCTCATGGCGAAACCGTAGATCACCACCGGCAGGTTGGCCATAGGCCCATTCATGTCAGCGCTGAAGAACTGGTTGTTCAGGGCAGTGAACAGCAGCGGTGCCGTTTCGCCCGAGATACGCGCTACGGCCAGCAGCACCCCCGTGATCACCCCGGCTTTGACGGCGCGCAGGCGCACCATCAGCGCCACCTTCCAGCGCGGCGCACCGAGTGCGAATGCAGCTTCCAGCAGGCTGTTCGGCACCAGGCGCAGCATATTGTCGGTGGTGCGCACCACCACCGGCACGGCGATCAGGGCCAGCGCGATGGAACCGGCGTAGCCCGAGTAGTGCTTGGCCGTCGCCACGTACATGGCCCAGACAAACATGCCGATCACGATGGACGGGGCCGACAGCATGATGTCGGTGACGAAGCGGGTCAGGTTGGCCACCTTGTTCTCTTCGCCGTATTCGGCCAGATAGATGCCGGCCAGAATACCGATCGGCGTGCTGATCAGCGTCGACAGGCTGACGATCATCACCGTGCCGAAGATGGCATTCATCAGGCCGCCGCCTTCGCTGCCCGGGGCCGGCGTGGTCTGGGTGAACATATTCAGGCTCAGGGCGCCGAAACCTTTCACGGCCAGCGTGATCAGGATCCAGGCCAGCACCAGCAGACCGATGGACATGGCGCCCACCGACAGCGCGATGCCGATGCGGTGCATGCGCAGACGCTTGCGGTACACCGGATTCATAACTTGCTTCATTTGACGCCTTCCTTGCGAGACATGCCAGCCAGCATCAGCTTGGCGGCGGACAGAACGATAAAGGTGATGACGAACAGGATCAGGGCCAGTGCGAACAGCGAGGACGTATGCAGCGGCGTATCCGACTCGGCGAACTCGTTGGCCAGCGTGGAAGCGATCGAGTTGCCGGCCGCGAACAGCGACCACGACAGCTTGTTGGCGTTACCGATCACGAACGTCACAGCCATGGTTTCACCGAGTGCGCGACCCAGGCCCAGCATCACGCCGCCCACCACACCAGTCTTGGTGTAAGGCAGCACGATCTTACGCACCACTTCCCAGCGCGTGCAACCTAGGCCATAGGCCGATTCCTTCAGCACGGCCGGAACGATTTCGAACACGTCGCGCATGACCGAGGAAATGAAAGGAATGATCATCACGGCAAGAATCAGGGCCGCAGTCAGGATGCCTATGCCCATGGTGGGGCCGCTGAAGAACTGGCCGATGATAGGCAGCGGGCCCAGCACGCTCTTCATCAGCGGCTGCACATAGTCGCCGAACAGCGGCGCAAACACGAACAAGCCCCACATGCCGTAGATGATGGACGGGATACCGGCCAGCAGCTCCACGGCCGTGCCCAGTGGGCGGCGCAGCGGGGTCGGGCAAATTTCAGTTAGGAACAGGGCAATGCCGAAGCTGACCGGGAAAGCGATCAGCAGCGCAATGCCGGAAGTGGCCAGCGTGCCGACGATGGCGATGGCCGCGCCGTACTGGTCATTGACCGGATCCCATTCCACCGTGGTGATGAAACGCGGGCCGAACTCCTTGAACGCAGGCCAGGCGCCCACCATCAGCGAAGCGATAATCCCCAGCAGCACTGCCAGCACGGACAGGGCGAACAGCATGGTGGTCTTGTGGAAGAAGAAGTCCTGGATGCGCTGGTTGCGCATAGTGCGATGCATGGCGCGCTGGGCGGCCTGTTCGGCATCGGTATTGGCGGCGGCTGTTGCCATCTGGACTGGCTCGTTGGTATTCAAGGGCGTGGAAGTGATGTCAGCACTCATATTGTGATCTCGTCGATGGAAGCTAGCCTGCGCTGCCCACCCGGGTAGCGCAGGCTAACCCCCTCGCCGCCGTGGCGGCGAAGGGACTGAGGATTAGTAGATGGCTTTGCCCGAAGCGTCTTTCAGGTTAGCTTTCCAGGCATCCTGTACCTGTTTCACGACTGCTGGTGGCAGAGGCACGTAGTCCAGTTCCACTGCAGCAGCGCCGCCGTTCTTGAAGGCCCAGTCGAAGAACTTGATGACTTCCTTGCCTTTGGTCGCATCGGCCTGAGCTTTGTGCATCAGGATGAAGGACACGCCGGTGATAGGCCACGAGTTCTTGCCAGCCTGGTCGGTCAGCACCACGCCGAAGCCTGGGGTCTTGGTCCATTCTGCATTGGCAGCAGCAGCTTTGAAGAAGTCGTCGTCAGGCTGCAGGTAGTTGCCATCCTTGTTTTTCAGCTGGGTGTGCGCCATCTTGTTTTTCTTGGCGTAAGCCCACTCGACGTAGCCGATCGAACCTTTGATACGCTGTACGTTGGCAGCAACGCCTTCGTTACCTTTACCGCCTACGCCTACTACCCACTTGACTGCGGTGCCGGCACCGATCTGGGTTTTGAAGGCTGGGCTGGTTTTCGACAGGTAGTCGGTGAACAGGAAGGAAGTACCGGAACCGTCAGCACGGTGTACCACGGTGATTTCGCCGGCAGGGATTTTCACACCCGGGTTCAGGGCCGCGATTTCTGGTGCATTCCAGTTGGTGATCTTGCCCAGGTAGATATCAGCCACGACAGGGCCGGTCAGCTTCAGCTGGCCTGGGGTCACGCCATCCAGATTCACCACGGTGACCACGCCGCCCATGATGGCCGGGAACTGCATCAGGCCTTCGGCGTCCAGTTCTTCTGCTTTCAGTGGCATATCGGAAGCGCCGAAGTCCACGGTTTTGGCTTTGATTTGCTTGATGCCGGCGCCCGAGCCGACCGATTGGTAGTTCAGACCGTTACCGGTGCTGGCTTTGTACGCTTCCGCCCATTTGGCATAGATAGGGTATGGGAAGGTTGCGCCGGCGCCGGTCATATCGGCGGCGTGAGCAGCGGACGAGAATGCCATTACAGCAGCCGCGCCAACTACCAGAGAGGAAAACAAGTGTTTCAGTCGCATATCAAGTCCTTTGTTATGACGGGTTAGGATGCTGCGCAGTCTAACCAGCGTATGTGACAGCTTTATGACATGAACAAAAAAACTTGAAATTTCCTCCAGCATTACTGGAATAGACGGAACGCACTATGAAAAGTTCGCCGCAACGGGACTAATATGACGTCGAGGGCTGTCATATTTCATGGTTTGTGACAGGCTTTTATGACAGCTTATGTCACGAACTTGTCATATTTGATGCTTACACTCACAACAATTACGCTACCTGGCGTAGAATGCAATAATTGCAAGGTGAACAAAAAGACATGAAGCCAGACCTGTCCGCTGACATAAGCAAGACCTCCGCCTTCCTCGACCGGGAGATTTCGCAACTGATGTTCAACCGGCGTGTGCTAGCTCAGGCCGAGGACCGTTCGATTCCGCTGCTGGAACGACTACGCTACCTGTGCATCGCCAGTAGCAATCTCGATGAATTCTTCGAAGTGCGCGTCGCCAGCCTGCTGGCAGCCGGCACCATCGATGGCACGCTGTCCAACCACCCTGCCCTGGTCGCCACACTCAACCGCATCAGCGACGAATGCCATGCACTGGTGGCCCACCAGTATGAAATCCTCAACCAGGAAGTGTTGCCTCAGTTAGCCGAAGCCGGTGTGCATCTGGTGCGCCACAACGAGCGCAACGAAGCCCAGCGTGCCTGGGTCAAGGAATATTTCGATCAGGAAGTGCGCCCCCTGCTCACGCCTATCGGCCTCGATCCGGCCCACCCGTTCCCGCAGGTGGTTAACAAGAGCCTCAACTTCATCGTTTCGCTGTCCGGCAAAGATGCTTTCGGGCGCGGCACGGCGATTGCCATTGTGAAAGCACCGCGCGTACTGCCACGGATTATCCGCCTGCCCGATCATCTGTCGGACAATGGCGGCGTATCGTTCTGCCTGCTGTCCTCGGTGATCCACGCCCACATCTCCGACCTGTTTGCCGGCCGCGAAGTGCTGGCCTATTCGCAGTTCCGCGTCACGCGTGACAGCGATCTGTGGGTGGACGAGGATGAAGTGAAGAATCTGCGTCAGGCCCTCAAAGGCGAGCTGCAAGGCCGCCAGTTCGGCAAGTCCGTGCGGCTGGAAGTAGCCATGAACTGCCCGCCCGAACTGTCGCAGTTCCTGCTCAACCAGTTCGGCCTCGACCAGAGCCGCCTGTACGCTGTGAACGGCCCCGTGAATCTGGTGCGGTTGACGGAAATCACCGATCACGTCAACAAACCGGCGCTGCGCTTCCCGCCCTTCATCCCCGGCAATGCGCGCAAAAATGCCAACCTCGATATTTTTGCCGAACTGCGCCAGCACGATATTCTGCTGCACCACCCCTACCAGACTTTCCAGACCGTCATAGACTTCATCCGCAGTGCCGCCACCGATCCCCATGTGGTAGCCATCAAGCAGACCATCTACCGTACCGGCATGAATTCGGACCTGATGGAATCGCTGATACTCGCGGCGCAGCAAGGCAAGGAAGTCACCGTCATCGTCGAACTCAAAGCCCGTTTCGATGAAGAAGCCAATATCAACTGGGCCGACAAGCTGGAACAGGCCGGGGCGCAGGTGGTGTATGGCGTGGTGGGTCTGAAAACCCATGCCAAAGTGGCGCTGGTGATACGGCGCGAAGGCCACAAGCTGCGCTACTACGCCCACCTCGGCACGGGCAATTACCACGCCAGCACCACCAAGTTCTATACCGACTTCGGCCTGCTGACCTGCCACGATGGCATTGCGCGCGAAGTCAATGAAGTCTTCATCCACCTGACCAGCCTGACCAAGCCGCACCGCCTGTCGCACCTGTGGCTGGCGCCGTTCGCGCTGCAGAACGAAATCATCAAGGCCATCCGCAACGAAGCACGTATCGCGCGCGCGGGACGGCCGGCACGGATTATTGTTAAAATCAATGCACTGGTCGACGAATCGGTGATCCGCGCGCTGTATGCGGCTTCCAAAGATGGCGTGAAGATCGATCTGATCGTACGCGGCGCCTGTACCCTCAAACCCGGCGTACCGGGCCTGTCGGAAAACATCCGCGTGCGCTCCATCATAGGCCGCTTCCTCGAACATAGCCGGATCTATTACTTCCGCAACGATCTGGCGCACGACATCCTGCTGGCCAGTGCCGACTGGATGAGCCGTAATCTGTTCCGCCGTATCGAAGTGGCTTTCCCCGTACTGGATAAGCAACTGAAACGTCGGGTATTGGCGGAAGGGCTGAATCCTTACCTCAAGGACAACACCAACGCGTGGGAACTGGAACCTAGCGGCCAGTATCAGCGGCGCAAACCACGCGCCAAGCAGGCGGCCCTGAGCGCCCAGCAGCACCTGATGGAAACGCTGGGCACGCCTAGCCCGCAACTGGAGGAGTGAAATGGATCTGATCCTGTGGCGCCATGCTGAAGCCGAAGACCCTCAGCCGGGCACGTCCGATCTGGAACGTGCGCTGACCGGCAAGGGCCAGAAGCAGGCGCGCCGCATGGGCCAGTGGCTGGGCTCGCAGCTACCCGATAGCTGCAAGGTGCTGGTCAGCCCGGCCATCCGCACGCTGCAGACGGCCGAAGCACTGGGCCGCAAATACCGCATCCACAACGATCTGGCGCCCGGAGCCGACCCGGTCGACATACTAAAAGCGGCCAACTGGCCCGGCAACAAGGATTCCGTGCTGGTGGTGGGCCACCAACCCACGCTGGGACAGGTGGCCGCCTTGCTGATGACGGGCGATGATATGGACTGGGAAATGCGCAAGGCCAGCGCGTGGTGGTTCTGCCAGCGCGATGCCGGCGATCCGGCCAGCCTCTACCTGAAAGCCGTGATGGCAGCCGATCTGGTGATGAAATAGAGACAAGCTGAGCTAGCGCAAAAATCCCGTGGAACGAGCCTTGTAAAACGGCAATTGGCTGCTAGAGTGAAAGCGTATCAACCGGAGGGAGGATCGCATGTTTACCTTGCTCACCATGGGGATCTTCGGCGGAATGATCGCCCTAGTCGTGTATGAAATTATTGTCGAAATGCGCGGCAGCAAACACAAACTGATGGACCGCTATCACGAATAGCCAGTATGGCCTAGAGCCTGACAGGCGCCCGCAGCAAACCGCTGCCGGCGCCTTAGTTTTTTTTCGGAGCCGCAAGGCGCGGCCCCGCCGGACTGCTTACATGCCGGTCTTGAACTTGGTGTAGATGCGCGTGATGTTGCGGCGGATATCGGCCGGTACGGCTTCCGGAGCGGCCATGCGCTGCTTGTCGGCATCGGTCAGGAACACCGTGTGGTTGTTCGCAATATCCTTGCGCACGAATTTCACACTGGCCGAATTCGGGTTGGCATAGAACACCTTGTTGGTCAGGCTGGCATGCACTTCGGGCCGCATGATGTAGTTCATCCACAGGTGGGCATTGTTAGGGTGCGGCGCATCGGCTGGAATCGCCATGGTGTCGAACACAAGTGCGGCCGACGTCTTGGGTACCAGCACTTCGATCACATTGCCGTTTTTGGCGTCGATCGCGCGCTGACGCGCAATATTGATGTCGCCCGACCAGCCCAGTGCCACGCAGACCGCGCCATTGGCCATGTCGTTGATATAACCCGAAGAGCTGAACAGGGTGATGTAAGGGCGGATCGATTGAAGCAGCTTGCCCGCTTCCGTGTAATCGGCCGCGTTTTTCGAATACGCCGGTTTGCCCAGATAGATCAGGGCCGCAGGCAGCACTTCCGATGGCGAATCGAGGAAGGACACACCGCAGGATTTCAGCTTGGCCGCATATTTCGGATTGAAGATCAGGTCCCAGGCATTGTCCGGCATGGGCATGCCGCCCAGTGCGGCCTTGACCTTGTTCACATTGATGCCGACCGTGGTATAGCCCCACAGCCAGTCGATCAGGTATTCATTGTTCGGGTCTATGCTGGCCAGCTTGGCCTGGATGGCCGGATCCATGTTTTTCAGATTCGGCAGCTTGCTCTTGTCCAGCTTGCGCAGCAGCTTGGCATCGATCTGCAGCCGGGCCCATTGCGCCGTCGGCACGACGATGTCGTAGCCCGACTTGCCTGCGGTCAGCTTGGAATTCAGAATCTCGTTGTTATCAAACAGGTCATAGCGTACTTTGATACCGGTCTCTTTTTCAAAGTTTTTCACGGTATCGTCGGCGATGTAATCCGACCAGTTGTAGATATTGAGGACTTTTTCCTCTTGCGCCTGCGCTGCACCAGCCATCAGACCGGCTGCCAGCATCAGACTGCCAACGAACTTCCCTGCCATAACACCTCCGAAATAGGAATCTATCACTAGCCCGCATGATCGGGCATAGCTGGCAGGGATGCAAGGAGTTCTGTAGAAAAATACGCCTAAACGGGGCCAGAACTGGCGCTGGTACTTGCGCTGGCTCAGCCCAGCATGTCGAACAGGGTGCCGGCACTGCCAGCAGCGCCGTTGATGGCCGAGCCCGAACCCGTCTGCGCCTGCGCCGAGTACAGCGCCGCCAGTGCTGTCGCCTGTGCCGTCAGCGCCTTGCTCAGGCTAGCCCGCTTGGCGTTAATGCTGGTAATTTCCTTGCTCACCTGCGTAGTTTCCCGCTTCAGCACACTGCTGTCGCCCGTCAGGCTGCCGGCCTGCGTCGCCAGCAGATCGGCCAGGCCGCGGCCTTCGTTGGTAAACAGTTTGCTGACTGCGCCCGCATCGGTTTTCAAGGCGGCCTGCAATTTTTTATCGTCGAGCACCAGATTGCCATTCGCATCCTGTCCCAGCCCGGCTGTCGCGAGTGCCGACTGCGATACGCCGCCACCAGATCGGAGCAGCGTATTGAACTGGCTGACGGCCTGATTGAGTGCCGTATCGCCTTTCAGATCACCTTTCTGCAAGGCTTGCAGCTTTTTGTTCAGCTCGTTGTAGGCGGAAACAAAGGATTTCAGGTTATTACCGATCTGGCTGGCATCCTGCGTCACCGTCACCTCGGTTTTGCCGGTGCCCGTCAACTTCAGCGTCAGGCCGGCAATGGCCTTGTCCAGCGTATTGCTGGCACTGGTGATCTGCTTGTCGCCCACGGTCAGCACGGCATCGCCGGCGGCCGCACCCTGCTTGAGCTTTTGCGTACCATCGGGATCAAAGCTGAGCAGGCTTTTCAGTGCCGCATCGCCCGAGACACTGATGCGCATGCTGTTGGCGGCCCCGCTAGCGCCCGTCAGGGCCAGCGCATATTTGCCGTCTTCATCCTTGACCACCTTGGCATCCACCCCGGCCGCCTTGAGCGCAGCGGCAATACCGTCCAGGGTATTGTTACTGCTATCGATGGTGATGGCTTTGCTGCTGGCGCTGCCATTGATGGTAAAACCCTTGGCGCTGGCCGTGCCGAAATCGATCTTGACGGTGGTCACCGCGCCGCTGCCGAGCTTGCTGTCCGAAGCGGCAAATGCGTCGCTGGTGAGGAACTGGCCCTGTGCCAGTTGCTTGATATCGAGCGCATAGGTGCCCGCTTTGGCGGCACCGCTGCTGCTGGCCGTCAGCACGGACTTGGCGGAAACACTGGCACTCGTGCTCAGGCCGCTACCGCTCAGGCTGGCCGCGAGCGTCTGGAAAGCGGACAAGGCGCTTTTCAGCTGGCCCAGGCCGGAAAGCTTGGTCTGATCGGCCTTGAGCGCCGTGTTGAGCTTGGTGGCCACCCCGTTTTGGGCAGACATGGTCTTCTGGACGCGGTTGTAGACGTCGGTCGACAGCGAAGTACCGCTACTGGTGGCGGCGGTATTGATGGTGGAGGTGGCCATGGTGAGATCCGATCACAATTACTTACATAGTATGCAACATGATGGAATTTTTAAAGCCGCGAGCAGAATCGGAAATCGTGTTCTGCTCGTACGACTGGCCCTGCCTAGCGCATATATTTGGCGATGGCCGCCGTAACGGCCGCATCAGGATTGACGAACTGGAAGCCGATCTTGAACTGGTCGCCGCTGAAGATGCAGTGGCTGACCTTGCAACGGCAGGTCAGCACCTGGGCTTTGCCATCAATGAAAATCTCGTACATCATCTGGCCCGTCTGGCCGGGATTGAGCTTGTGGTCAAAATGCAGCGACAAGCCCTGCGGACAAATATCGATGGTGCGACCCTGATAAGGTGGCATACCATCCATCGCCACCATAACTTTTGCTCTTAAAATCTTACGTGGCACAGCTCGTTGATCTGCTAACAATTTCCTATCCTTTGTACTAACACTTTGCCGGCTTTTAACCTGCAAACCACTCTATTCTCCAGTATTTCCGCGCTATCAGCGGACAAACATAACAATACAGGTTTACTGGATTTCGCGCAGTTTGGTAAAGGCATCATCGATACGGTCGACGGCCAGTATGCTCATGCCCTCGATAGGCTGCTTGGGCGCATTTGAACTCGGAATCATCGCTATCGAAAAGCCCAGCTTGGCCGCTTCGCGCAAACGTTCCTGGCCGCGCGGCGCAGGACGAATTTCACCGGCCAGCCCCACTTCGCCGAACACCACGAAGCCGCGCGGCAGCGGCTTGTTGCGCATCGACGAATGAATCGCCAGCAGCACGGCCAGATCGGCCGCCGGTTCGGTAATCTTTACCCCGCCCACGGCATTGATGAACACATCCTGATCGAAGGCAGCGATGCCCGCATGGCGGTGCAGCACGGCCAGCAGCATGGCCAGCCGGTTCTGTTCCAGCCCCACGGACAGGCGGCGCGCATTGGGCTGGTGGCTGGCATCGACGAGCGCCTGGATTTCCACCAGCAGCGGACGCGTGCCTTCCTGCGTCACCATCACACACGAGCCGGGCACCTGATTGTCGTGCTGGGACAGGAACAGCGCCGACGGGTTGGACACGCCCTTCAGGCCTTTTTCCGTCATGGCAAACACGCCCAGCTCATTGACAGCGCCGAAACGGTTCTTGATAGCGCGCACCAGCCGGAAGCTAGAATGGCTATCGCCTTCAAAATACAGCACGGTATCGACGATGTGCTCGAGCACGCGCGGGCCAGCCAGCGCCCCTTCCTTGGTCACATGGCCCACCAGAATAATCGTGATGCCGGTCTGCTTGGCCACGCGCGTCAACTGTGCCGCGCATTCGCGCACCTGCGCAACCGAGCCCGGAGCCGAACTCAGCGCATCCGAATACAGGGTCTGGATCGAGTCGATCACGGCCACTTCCGGCTTCAGGTCGGCCAGCGTGGCGAGAATTTTTTCTAGCTGGATTTCCGCCTGCAGCTTGAGCTCGCGTGCATCGATGGCCAGCCGCTTGGCCCGCAGCGCGATCTGAGCGCCCGACTCCTCGCCACTTACATAGAGCACTTTTTTCAGATGCGACACATTCGCCAGCGCCTGCAGCAGCAGCGTGGACTTGCCGATGCCGGGGTCGCCGCCTATCAGCACCACACCGCCGGCCACCAGCCCGCCTCCGAGCACGCGGTCGAATTCTTCGATGCCGGTGCCGAAACGGGGCACATCGATGGCATCGATATCGGCCAGCGACAGCACGGGGGCCGTCTGCGCCAGCGACAGATGCTGGGGCTGGGAATAGCGGTTGTTGCCACCCGTTTCCACCAGCGTTTCCACCATGGTATTCCACTGCTGGCACGCGCTGCACTGCCCCGTCCATTTATTGGCTGTGGCACCGCACTCGCTGCAGGTGTACTGGGTTTTCGCCTTGGCCATGCTCAGCCTTCCACCACCGGCACCCGCGGCGCCAGCGCGCACATCAGCTCATAGCCTATGGTACCGGCCGCCGTGGCCACATCATCGATAGGATTGCCACGGCCCCACAGTACCACCTTGCTGCCGATCTTAGCCTGCGGCAAATTGGTCAGGTCCACCGTCAGCATATCCATCGACACGCGGCCGATCAGACGGGTGCGCACACCATCCACCAGCACGGGCGTACCCAGCGGCGCGTGCCGCGGATAGCCGTCCGCATAACCGCAAGCGACCACGCCGATGCGCATCTTGCCTTCGGCCTGGAAACGGCTGCCGTAACCGACCAGCTCGCCATCGGCGATTTCCTGCACACCGATGATCTCGCTGCTCAGCGTCATGGCTGGCTGCAGGCCGAACTGTTCGGCCGTGGCGCCGCCCGGGGTGGCACCGTACAGCATGATGCCGGGACGTATCCAGTCATTGCGCAGGGTTTTCTGGTGCAGCAGCACGCCGGCCGAATTGGACAGGCTGCGCGCGCCTTCCAGTCCGGCCGTACCCGCTTCAAAACGGCGGATCTGCTCGGCGATAGGCAGCAGCGGATGCTCGGTATCATCGGCATTGGCGAAGTGGGTCATCATGGTGATGCTGGCCACGCAGGAAATCGCGCTCAAACGGGCATGGGCCGCGGCAAAGGCTTGCGGCATGAAACCTAGCCGGTTCATGCCGCTATTCATTTTCAGATGCAGATCAAATCGCACGCCGCACGCCGTCAGGCGCTCCTGCGCCGCTTCCAGCCAGGCCAGTTGTTCATTGCAGTGGACAGCCGCCTGCAGATTGTGCTCGGCCATGGTCTCGATATCCTGCGCGTCAAAAAAACCTTCCAGCAGCAAGATGGGCTTGGTCCAGCCCAGTTCGCGCAGGCGCACGGCATAATCGACTTCCACCAGCGCCAACCCGTCCGCCTCGGCAAAGCCGCGCATGGCCCGCTCCAGCCCGTGGCCATAGCCATTCGCCTTGAGTACGCCCCAAGCGCGCGCGCCGGGCGACTGCGCTTTGGCCAGCGCCAGGTTATGTTTCAGGGAATCAACGTGGATGGTAGCGAGTATAGGCCTAGGCATAATCACAATACGCAAAATCAGAGAAGCCCGTATTTTACCGTGTGCCGCCTCTAGCGCGCGGTGCAATTCTTGGGGATACGAACAAAGCATGGTATAAAGCAAGCCAGATAAGTTTTCAGGCATCCAGTATGAAGCGTGGTTTCTACACCATCATGGCAGCGCAGTTCTTCTCCTCTCTGGCGGATAATGCACTGCTGTTCGTTGCGATAGACTTGCTGGTTACCATGAAGTCGCCAGCGTGGATCACCCCGCTGCTGAAACTCTCGTTCACACTGTTTTACGTGCTGTTGGCCGCATTTGTCGGCGCTTTCGCGGATTCCATGCCTAAGGGCAAGGTCATGTTCATCTCCAACCTGATCAAGGTTGCAGGTTGTTTACTGATCTTTGCCGACGTCCATCCGCTGCTCGCCTATGCGCTGGTGGGCTTCGGCGCCGCCGTCTACTCGCCCGCCAAATACGGCATCCTCACTGAATTACTTCCCGCAGAGAAACTTGTTGCCGCCAACGGCTGGGTCGAAGGCCTGACCGTGCTGTCGATTATTTTCGGCACCGTGCTGGGCGGCAAACTGGTGGGCGCACAGGTATCGGGCTTCCTGCTGTCGTTCGACCTGCCCTTCTTCGATACCGGCATCGACACGGCACCGGAAGCCGCGCTGTGCGTGGTGGTGGCCATTTATGCCCTAGCAGCCCTGTTCAATACCCGTATTCCCGACACGGGCTGCGTGTACGGCCATCAGGAGCGCAACCCGATCAAGCTGATCGGCGAATTCTCCAATTGCGTCACCCTGCTGTGGAAAGACAAACTGGGCCAGATTTCGCTGGCCGTCACCACCCTGTTCTGGGGCGCTGCCCAGACCCTGCAATTCATCGTACTGGAATGGGCCAACCGCACGCTGCACCTGAGCTATGAACAGTCGACCAGTCTGGTCGGCGTAGTGGCCATCGGCGTGGCGCTGGGCGCCGTACTGTCGGCCCGCTTCATCGCCTTGCGCAAGTCGCTGGCCGTGATTCCCATGGGCATAGCCATGGGCGTGATCGTGATGAGCATGACGCTGGTGACCTCGGTCAAAGTGGCATACCCGCTGCTGATCCTGGTCGGCCTGCTGGGCGGCTTCTTCCTGGTACCGATGAACGCCCTGCTGCAGCACCGCGGCCACGTGCTGATGAGCGCCGGCCATTCCATCGCCGTGCAGAACTTCAATGAGAATCTGTCCATCCTGACCATGCTGGCCGTGTACTCGCTGATGCTGCGCGCCCACCTGAATCTGGACGTGATCATCGTGCTGTTCGGCCTGTTCCTCGCCGGCACCATGCTGTTCATCCTGCGCAAGCATCAGGCCAACCAGCGCGAGTTCGATTCCGTCGCGCTGATCGGCGAAGCCAAACACTGACCCCCGGCCTGCGCCGGCCCGCCACAGCGTTACGCTGACGCTGGTTCAGACCGGCAGCGCGCCGCTCTGGCGGCGCTGCACGGCCAGTTCAGGCCACGCATCAGGCACCACAAAGCCGCGCCGCACTTCCACCAGACTTTCACCGTAAGGTGCCAGATGGGCCACCATCACCGGCGCAGGCAGTTGCGCCTGCTGGTCGTCCAGCGCCAGCAGCAGCTCGGCCTTAGCTAGCACGGCCGCCTCGCCGGCCGCCGCCAGCGGCAAGCGCACGGGCGCCAGCCATTGCAGCCGGGGCAGCAGCACAAAGCGCTCGCCTTCCAGTTGCGTCGCTGCGCTGCGCGTCAGCCAGTAGCCATGGCAATGTGTGTTGGAGATGCCGGACATCTGCGCCGGAGTTTGCGGCGGGTAGAACAGCCAGCCCTTGACCAGCGCCTGCGCCTGCGTCACGGGCTTGGACAGCAAAGGCTGCGCCGCCGGATGGGCCGACAGGGACAGCTGCTGCTGGAAGATCTTGCGCATCTTGGCGCCCAGCGTATCAGCCAGATTCGGGCCGATCAGGCCACTGAAATCACTGGCCGCAGCGGCATCGAGCAGATAGAACTTGGTGGCGAACTCAAGGTGCTGCAGGCCATCGCCGGCATTCAGCAGGAAATCGAACTCGCCCACGGTGTCATTACGGCTGGCGCGCACCTGCAGGCCGTGCGCATGCAATTGGCCTTGCGCGGCAAAATAGAAGGCCATCAGCAGTTCGGCGTATTTACCGAGACGGGTCTGGCGGTGCTGACCTAAGGCCGCTTCCAGCGCGGCCGGCTGGCGGTCCAGTGCAGCCAGCCAGTCGGCCACGGCTGCACTCACCGGCCCTAGCGTGGCCACCTGCCCCTGCCACTGGGGCGCGGCGGGGTCGAGCAGATCGGGCGCATCGAGCAGCCAGGCCAGCGCCCGCACATGGGGATGGGCCAGATGGCCCCAGCGCTGCGCAAAGCCAGCCTGATAGGCATCGCCTTGCGCGAGCAGAGGATTAGTCACGCACCGACCTTGCCAGACACAGGTCGGCCCATGCTTTGGCCTTGTCCTGTGGACGTTGCAGCAGATCGTCAGGATGATAGGTGGCGACCACGGGCAGACCGCTGGCGCCATAGGTCATCACGCTGCCCCGTGCGGCAGCACCGAGCATCAGGCCGCGCGCTGCATGCTGGCCGAAGGTGATGGCCAGCGTTGCCCCCGTGAGCGCCAGTTCGCGCTCCAGATACGGCCGACAGGCTTGCAGTTCCGCCGCACTGGGCGCGCGCGCCTGCCCCTGTTCGTCCACGGGGCGACACTTCACCAGCGCCGTCAGATACACATCGCCGGCCAGATCGAGCTCAATAGCGCCCAGCATATTGCCTAGTAACTGGCCGGCGTCGCCCGATACCAGTTCTGCTGCCGCTTCGTCCTGTGCCGATGCAGCAGCCACCACTGCGATGGTGCTAGCCGTCTGACTGCCCCGTCCGATGGTGGGCTGCTGGCGGCTCTGGCACAGCGAGCAACGCGTGCAATGGCTGATGGCGCTCTGCAGAGCAGGCCAATCCAGCGCGGCAATCGCGGCGTCGGACAGCGGTGCGGCAGCTACCGCAGCCGGCTTGCCCTTCAGGGTCGGTGCCACTATCGGCGCAGGGACATCGTCGAACCACGACATGTCTTCTGCACCGGCAGTCTTGCCCAATGCCGAAGCTGGAACTGAAACGGGGGACGGGGCGGCGACTGGCGCCGAGGGCGAGGCCGGTGCCATCGTCACAGCGTCCATCGGCGCTGCCGTGTTCACAGCCGCCGTCGCTGCTGCAGGTGCTGCTGCCGTCGCTGCTAAATGCTCAAGAACCGGCAACTCTGCCGCTTCCATAGTCGGCGGCGCAATTTCGTCCTGCGCGGCATCGGCCAGCGGCTCCGCCTCGGCGGGCAGCTCGCTGGCAGCGGGCGCGGCCGGGCGCTGGCGCAACTGCCATTGCACGCCTATGCCCATCTCGTCGAGGAATATGGCCGAACGTTTATCCATGGCGCTCATAGCAGGAAACGCATCACCAGTGCGTCCTCGCGTTGTCCGTTAGCGGCCGGATAATAGCCCTTGCGCCGGCCTATGTGTTTGAAGCCATAGCGCTCGTAGATTTCCAGCGCCCGCGTGTTCGAAGGCCGCACTTCCAGCAGCATGGATTCCATGCCCAGCCCGCGCGCACACGCCACGGCCTGATTCAGCAGAAAACGCCCCAGCCCTTTACCCTGCTGGTCTGCCGCCACGGCGACATTGAGCAAATGGGCTTCATCGACTACGGCCATGACAAGAAAATAGCCGAGCAGGCTGCCGCTCTGGTCGCGCAGCACCCATGCCTGATACTGGCTGCGCAGCGAATCCTCGAAATTGGCCAGACTCCACGGATGGGGATAGACGCTCGCCTCCAGTGCTGCCACTTCCAGCAGATCGGCCGGCTGCATAGGCTCGTACTGCAGCCGCGCCAGATCCCACACCGGTTTCACGCGCCGCCCTCCGCCGCTTTGGCGGCAGCCATGGCAGCCCGTTCGGCCTGGGTGTAGGCGATCTTGTTGCGCAGGTAGAGCGGCTGGGCTTCGGCCGCCGTCACCGTCTGCCCTGCGGCAAACGCCCGCGCCGCCAACTGCGCGATCTGTACTGCATGCGGCATGATAGCAGCATCGCCGCGCGCCAGTGGCGTATCAGCATATGCTTCCGCATAGGCCGACAGGCCATTGCCGCATGCCAGCGGCGCCCCTTGCGGCTGCACCGCAGCCGGTGCCGACAGCACAGGCGCCAGCACCGTCCGCGGACTGCCATCGGCGCCAAACTGATACTGCGCCCAGTACACCTCGCCCATGCGCGCATCGAGCACGGTCAGCACGTCCTGAGCGCCATGCTGCTGATGGCAGGCCAGCGCCATCGCATCGAGCGTCACCACCGGCACCACCGGCAGGCTGGCACCAAATGCCAGTCCTTGCGCCACGCCGCAGGCTGTACGCACGCCCGTGAAGGAACCGGGACCGGAACCGAAGGCAATCGCGTCGCAATCGCGCAGGGCGATACCGGCTTCGGCCAGCAGCTCCTGTATCATCGGCAAAACCGACTGGGAGTGGGTGCGCACCCCGGACGAGACGCGGCTCAGCACCGACTCATCGCGCAGCAGCGCGCTGGAAGCCAGTTCGGACGAAGTTTCAATGGCAAGAATAATAGGCATCCCCTATTTTAACCTGCCGCGCTAACAGGCGCGACCCCGCTCGGCCATGTAAAATACGCCCCTTAGGCGGCTTGCCGCCCCAGCCTGAACCCGCATCCGACTAAAACTCTGACTCTGGCCATGCCTGTAATCACCCTGAACGCCGACAACCGCAAGGAACTGGCCGCCGCCATCGCTGGCGAAGGCTGGGTGGTGGCCTGCCTCTGCGCCGCATGGTGCGGCACCTGCGGCAGCTACCGCGCCACTTTCGAAGAACTGGCCAGCCGCCATCCGGACAAGCAGTTTGTCTGGATCGATATCGAAGACCACGCCGACGTGGTGGGCGATCTTGACGTAGAAAACTTCCCTACCCTGCTGATCCAGCATGACGACGTGGTGGCCTTCTTCGGCACCACCCTGCCCGATGC
Source organism: Pseudoduganella danionis (assembly GCF_009720775.1). Classification (GTDB taxonomy): domain Bacteria; phylum Pseudomonadota; class Gammaproteobacteria; order Burkholderiales; family Burkholderiaceae_D; genus Rugamonas; species Rugamonas danionis. Next base: position 1,375,400 of record NZ_WNKW01000001.1, on the reverse strand, counting down.
CGGCGTGGCGCACCGCCTGATCACGGCGCAGGCTGCGCTCAGTGAGACCGAGCTGGTTGCGCAAGCGGCCAGCAGTGCCGAGCGGCGCGACTGGCAGAACGACTGCAATCTGCGCACGCTGCTGACGGACTGACGCGCAGCACCAGCCGGCCCCGCCTCGTTACAGCGTCAGCGGCAAACTGCGCAAGCGCTTACCCGTCAGCTTGAACACGGCATTGGCCACCGCCGGCGCTATCGGCGGCGTGGCCGGTTCGCCCATCCCTTCCGGATGTTCGGCACTAGGCAGTATCAGCGTTTCCACCTCCGGCGCCTGCGGCATGCGCAGCACGGGGTAGTCGTGGAAGTTGCTCTGTTCGACCTTGCCATCCTGGATGGTGATGGCGCCATACAGCGCTGCGGACAGCCCGAACAGCACAGCCGATTCAGCCTGCTGGGCTATGATGTTGGGATTGACGGCGATGCCGCAATCGATCGCGCACACCACTTTGTAGACGCGGATCTGGCCGTCTTCGATCGCCACTTCAGCCACTTGCGCCACGATGGTGCCAAAAGACTGGTGCAGCGCCACGCCATGGGCGCGCCCTGCTGCTGGCGTACCGGCGCGCGCCACGGCCGCATCGAGCACGGCCAGATGGCGCGGATGGCGCTGCAGCAGGCCGCGCCGGAAGCTCACACTATCCTGCCCCGCTGCATGGGCCAGTTCATCGATAAAGCTCTCCTTGAAGAAGGCATTATGCGAATGCCCGACCGAGCGCCAGTAGCCCAGCGGCACGGCGCTATCGACGATCACATGGCTGATGCGCTGATGGGGGAATTCATACTGCATATCGAACTCGCCCTCGGCCGTGGTCTTATCGGGGCCGCCCGCAGGCAGGCCCAGATTGCGCGCGAAGAACTGGTGCGACACCGAACCGCTGGCCGATTTGCACACCAGCCCCAGCACGCGCCCCTGCCCATCGAGCGCAGCCTGAAAGCGCGACAGCGCAGCCGGACGATAGACATCGTGGCCGGTATCCTCTTCGCGGCTCCAGATCATCTGCACGGGCACGCCGCCAGCCTGTTTGGCCACGGCCACCACCTGCGACACCATGTCTACGTCGAGTCGGCGGCCAAAGCCGCCACCCAGCATGGTAACCACCAGATCGACCTGATCCTCCGCCACACCGGCAGCCTTGGCGGCCGCCTGCACGGCAAAGCCGGGTGACTGGGTGGGCACCCACAGGCGGACCTTGCCATCCTTGACCTGGGCCGTACAGTTGATTGGTTCCATGGCCGCGTGCGCGAGGTAGGGTGCGCGGTATTCGGCCGTAATGCGCCGCACGCCAGCCGCGCTACTTGCCTGCTGCATGGCGCCTTCAGCATCGCCCTGTGCGTAATAAGTGTGGCCCGCTTCACTGTCCAGGCGGGCCGCCATATCGGCATAAATGGCGGCGCTATTCAGACGGGCACCCGGCCCCTCTTGCCACTCGAGCGGCAAGGCTAGTGCGGCTTGTCTGGCCTGCCAATAGCTACGCGCCAGCACAGCCACGCCGGCACCAGCGCCTGTGCGCGCAGGCAGCGCGGCGGAAAAGTCCACCACCTGCAGCACGCCGGGCATTTTCAGCACGGCGGCCGGTTCGACTTTCGCCACGCTGGCACCGATCACGGGCGCCATGCGCACGGCCGCATACACCATGCCCTCGGGCCGCACATCGATACCAAATACGGCACTGCCATTGACTTTGGCCGCCGCATCGCGGCGCGGCTGGGAACGGCCTATCAATTTGAACTCCTGCGGCGCCTTCAGCACCACTTCGGCCGGCGTGGCCGTCACGGCCGCATGGGCCAGTGCGCCATACGCCAGACGGCGCCCGTCCGCATGGATCACATAACCCTGCTCGGTGCGGCAGTCGGCCACGCGGGCCTGCCATTGCCGGGCCGCTGCAGCCAGCAGCATGGCACGGGCCGTGGCACCCGCCTCACGCATGGGCAACCAGCCATCCTTGACGCTGGACGAACCGCCCGTGATGATCAGCCCCAGCTCGCGCGCGACCTTGCCCACCATCCAGCTAGCGGCTGCCTTCAGGCGGCCATCATCATCGGGGTGGAACGGCAGGCCATCCTTGAGCATGGCAATGTTGCCGTAGATTTTATCGATGGGCGCCTGTACCAGCCGGATCGCCTCGAGCGGCACATCGAGTTCTTCTGCCACCAGCATGGGCAAGGCCGTGTGTATGCCCTGCCCCATTTCGCTGCGCGGCATGGCCAGCATCACGCTGCCATCGGCACCCAGTGCTATCCAGCCGTTCAGCGCCACGGCGTCGCCGCTCAGTGGCAAGGGATGACTGGCATGCAGGCGCTGGCGCGGCGGCAGCACGCCCCAGCCCACCACCAGTGCCCCCAGCGCTGCTGCGCCGCCGAAGATGAAACGCCGGCGCGATGACCGGACAGGGACAGGCTGTGGCGCCTGCTGATCTTGCTGCATGAGGGAGTCTCCCGTTTTTTATTTTTTCCACTGCGTCAGCATAACATCGGCATCCAGCGGTTTGCTGTACAGGTAGCCCTGCGCCAGATGGCAACCGTGGCGCACCAGGAACTCGGCCTGCTGCGTCGTCTCCACGCCCTCCGCAATGACGGACAGATTCATGCTCTTGCCTAGCTGGATGATCGCGATGGCGATCGCTTCGTCATTGACGTCGGTCGAGATGTCCTTGATGAAGGAACGGTCGATCTTCAAGGTCTGCACGGGCAGCTGCTTGAGGTAGGCCAGCGAAGAATAGCCGGTGCCGAAATCGTCGATCGCCAGCCCCACGCCGATGGCATGCAGGTCGTTGATGAAGACCATGGCATCGTCGGTATTCATGATCACCGATTCCGTCACCTCCAGCTGCAGCCGGGCCGGTTCCAGCCCCGTCTCGTGCAGCGTATCGGCTACCATGTTGACGATGCTGCCCCGCTCGAACTGCTTGACGGACAGGTTGACGGCGATCTTGGGCACCACCAGTCCGGCCTCCTGCCAGCGCACCATCTGGCGGCAGGCTTCGCGCAGCACCCACTGGCCCAGCTGGTTGATAAAGCCTGTGTCTTCGGCCAGCGGAATGAAGCGGATAGGCGGCACCAGCCCCAGCTCCGGATGGTTCCAGCGCACCAGCGCTTCCACCCCGACCAGCGCGCCCGTGTCGATGTCGACCTGGGGCTGGTAGTTGAGGAAGATTTCGTCTTTTTCGATCGAGCGGCGCAGGAAGGTTTCCAGCCGCAGGCGCTCCACCCCTTCGCCCGTCATCGACGGCGTGTAGAAGCTATAGCCGTTGCGGCCGCGCGCCTTGGCCTGATACATGGCCACATCGGCATTACGGATCAGCATACTCAGGTCGGTGGCATCATCGGGGAACAAGCTGATGCCCACGCTGCAGGTAACAAACAGTTCGTGGCCGGCCACCACGAAAGGCTGCTCGAACATCTGCACCAGTTTTTCCGCCACCTGGCTGGCGCCATACTGGTTATCGATATCCTCCAGCAGCACAATGAATTCGTCGCCGCCCAAGCGCGCCAGCGTATCGCCTTCGCGCAGGCGCGCCTGCAGCGCCTTGGAGACTTGCTTGAGCAGCTCATCGCCGATGTGGTGGCCCAGCGTATCGTTGACGAATTTGAAGCGGTCCAGATCGATGAACAGCAGCGCCAGTTGCTCCTTGTCGCGCGTGGCGCGCTGCAGCGCATGCTGCAGGCGGTCATGGAACAGCAAACGGTTAGGCAGCGCCGTGAGCGGATCATGGTGCGCCAGATGGTCGAGTTTTTCCTGCGATTCCTTGGCCTTGGTGATGTCGCTGAACACGCCCACATAATGGGTGGTGACGCCATCGCTGTCGCGCACGGCGTTCACCGTCAACTGTTCCAGATACAGCTCGCCGCTCTTGCGGCGGTTCCAGATTTCGCCGCGCCAGTAACCCTGCGATACCTGCTCATGCCACATGCTTGCGTAGAAGGCCTCATCATGCCGTCCCGAACGGGTCAGCGTGTGATCCTTGCCCAGCGCCTCGGCTTCCGTATAGCCGGTAATCTGGGTAAAGGCCGGATTCACGGCCACGATCATGCCTTGGCCATCGAGCACCACCACGCCATCGGCGATATGCTCGATCACGGTGGCCGACAGGCGCAGCTTCTCTTCCGACTCCTTGCGTTCGCTGATGTCGGCAAACACCCAGATGCTGCCTTCTTCCGCATGCTGCTTGTCGAGCGCGCAGCCGCTGACCAGACACCACAGCATGCTGCCATCCTTGCGCCGGTAGTGGCGTTCTTCGCTGAAGTATTCGCCCTGCGACAGCGCGCGATACTGGCGTATGCCGCTGGCTTCGAAGTCGAAGCTGTCGGCGAACAGGATGGCCGTGGAAGCGCCAGTCAGCCCGCCCGGCTCGTAGCCGAACAGCTGTTCGCAGCGGCGGTTGACGGACACAATCTGGCGGTGGCGCACGAACATCACGCCAAACATCACGTTATCGAGAATCGCGCTCTGCTCGGCCAGCAGCGCAGCAATCCGCATTTCATTCGACTTGCGCTGGCTGACATCGGAAATGATGCCGTCCACCCAGGGCACCGGATCACCTTCATGGGTCTGCGGTTGGCCGTTTTCCAGCACCCAGCGCTCCACTCCGCGCGCATCGACGATGCGGTATTCGACTTCATACGGCTGGCGCGACTGGATCGCGTCCGTCACGGCGCGGCGCTGGCGGCGCCGGTCTTCCGGCACGATCAGATTGGTCCACTCATGGGTGGTACCGCGCATGAACTGGGCGGCCGGATAGCCGGAAATCTCTTCGATGGCTTCCGAGACGAAATCGATGGCGCCATCGGGACGGCAGCGGAACACGGCACCCGGCACCTGCGTGACGATGGTGCGGAAACGTTCCTCACGCTGGCCGATATCGTCGAACAGGCGGCGGATCGCCACGCGCATCTGGTCCAGCTGGCTGGCCAGCAGGCCCAGTTCGTCGCTGCCGCTCAGGTCCAGCCGTGTATCGAAATCGCCATGCGAGAGCCGGTTGGAAAAGCGCATCAGCTTGCGCAGCGGTTTCATCAGGCGGGCATTCAGGAAGAGCACGATCAGCAGCGCAGAAATCAGCGCCTGCCCGGCCAGCACCAGAATATACGAGGTACGCTTTTCGGCCAGCTCCTGCTGGCTGCGCGCATCATCCATTTCCAGCGTGATGTGGCCGATGCGCTCGCCGCGTACCACCACTTCGCGCTCGGCCCGCAGCACATGGCCTGTCAGCTTGCGCTGCGACTGCACTTTCATGAACTGGGTGTCGGCCTGCCCCACCACCTGCACCTGCAGCACGGCGGGGTCGCGCATGACGGAATCGACCAGCGAATGGGCCGATTCGGTATTCATATTCCACAGCGATTCCTGCATGCCCAGCGCGAGGATGTCGGCATTGCGCTGCAAAGCTTCCTGCAGGGCCGTGCGGGCCGCTTCCTGCTCGCGCACGCCTACCAGCACATAGCTGCCAACCATGGCCGGCACGGCCAGACCGCCTAGCACCACGAGCAACAGCGCGCCATATATGGAGCGTCCGTAGAGCAATCCCAGCCGTGTACGCAGGCTCACTATCAGGCGGCTAAGCATGCGGAAACGGGAAACAGTGTTGAAACAGCATCGTGTATGGGGCTATGGATAGCGGAAAATTAACATTACCAAGCAGAATTATGCACGGATTCCGTCTTAAAAGTTCCATGGCATGCAAAAAACTCCATGGCGCGCTATGATCGCCCCTCACCGTTTACGAGGGACTACCATGACTACCTTCTCTATGTACACCGCATCCATCCCCGTGTTTAAACAGATACTGGGCGCCCAGCTCGCACTGCTGGAAAAGGCTGAGGCACATGTCGCAGAAAAGAAAATTGATCCGCAAGCATTGCTGCAATACCGCCTCTACCCGGACATGCTGAACTTCACCCGCCAGATCCAGATCGCCTGCGACTTCGCCAAAGGTGCGGCGGCCCGTCTCGGCGGCCAGGACGTGCCCTCCTACGACGACAATGAAACCAGCTTCGCCGAACTGCGCGCGCGCATCGAGAAAACCCTGCACTTCATCGAAAGCGTGCCACGCAGTGCCATCGAAGGCAGCGAAGGCCGCGCGATCACCACCGGCAGCGGCGAGAAGACCAAACACTTCATGGGCGCCGTGTATCTATTCCACTACGCTCTGCCGCATTTCTATTTCCACGCTACCACGGCCTACGACATTCTGCGCCACAACGGCATCGAAATTGGCAAGAAAGACTTTATCGGTAATTACTAAGTTACAACTTAGCTGTCACTAAGCTGCAACTGAGCTGCACGGCCGCACTGCGGCCGTGGGCTTCAGGTGTTGCGGCGCGGATAGCCCTGCGCCAGAATGCGCTGCCACACCACTTCCTTGGCCTCGGCGCTCATGGAGACCCAGTGCGCTACCTCGGTCACGCTACGGCCGCAGCCGCGGCAGATTTCATCGAAGGTGGTCGAGCATACGGCCACGCACGGCGTATCGGGCCGGATCGGCAGATCACTCATCTTTGCCCTGCATCAGCTTGTCCCAGCCATCGTGCCCTAGCGCACGCATGGTGGCAATATTCTTTTCGAAAATATCGGCCGCCTCGGGGAAGGCCTCCACGGCGCGGTCTATGCTGTCTTCGCGGATCAGGTGCAGGGTAGGATAAGGCGAACGGTTGGTGTAGTTGTCGATATCATTACGGTCGGTATCGGCAAACTGGTAATCCGGATGGAAGCTGGCAATCTGCAATTCACCATCGAGCTGCAGCTCTTCCAGTGCCGCATCGGCCACATCAAGAAACTCGTTGAAGTCCTCGAAATCCGTCAGCACCTGCGGGTGGATCAGCAAGGTGGTATCGATTTTCTCGGGATGGGCTTCGGCCAGCACTTCCAGTTCCGCCACCAGTTGCTCGAGCAACTGTTCCGGCGTGCTGGCGTCCGAGACCACATAGCGGATCTGCTTCTTCACCTGCACGGCCTTGGCAAACGGGCACAGGTTCAGGCCTATCACTGCCTTGTCCACCCAGTGGGCGGTGGCGGCGATGACGGCATCATGATCGGGGACGGGACGGCTCATATTCAATTCCTTGTGGACTGCGCAAAAGCAGGATTGTACGCACTCTGCCGCGGAAAGCCTACTTCCCGCAATCTGCCGCCATCTGCTCGCTATCTGATTGGAAATATTCCACAAACCACCCTGTCATACGCCTGACATAGTTCTTGACGTGCCGGCAGGGTCTCCGTACACTCGGGGTTTATTCATAGTCCGATCGATGTTTCCAGTCGACAATATTAGGATACTATGCAAGCACGAATTCCCCATTCCGCGGTTCTGGCCACCCTGCTAGCGCTACTGGCGCCGGCCCAGGCCCACGATGACAACACCGGCTACCCGCCGGCAGGCTCAGCCGCCGCCACCAGTGCCGTCAACAGCGTCAACAGCAATCTCCCCCGCTTCCCCGTCTCCGACCTCAGCTCCCAGAAACCCGCCAAACCGGCCGCCAAAAGCGCCGAGGACGATGCTTTCCGTGAAAAAGACGTGTGGGGCCGCATCCGTAGTGGCTATGCCATCCCCGACATCAGCAATGAACTGGTCGGCAAGCATGTGAACTGGTATGCCACCCGTCCCGACTATATTGCCCGCACCACTACGCGCGCTTCGCGCTACCTGTTCCATGTGGTGACGGAACTGGAAAAACGCGGTATGCCGACTGAACTGGCGCTGCTGCCCTTCATCGAATCGGCCTTCAACCCGCAAGCCCTGTCCAGCGCCAATGCGGCCGGCATGTGGCAGTTCGTACCGGGCACGGGGCGCGATTTCAACCTCAAGCAGGATGCCTTCAAGGATGAGCGACGCGGCATACTGGCCTCGACCGATGCTGCGCTGACCTATCTGCAGCGCCTGTACGATATGTTCGGCGACTGGCAACTCGCGCTGGCCGCCTACAACTGGGGCGAAGGCTCGGTACAGAAAGCCATCAAGCGCAATCAGGCCGCCGGCAAGCCGACCGATTTCGAAAGTCTGGCCGAACTGATGCCGGCCGAAACACGCAACTATGTGCCCAAGCTGCAAGCCGTGAAAAACATCGTGGCCAATCCGGCCCAGTACGGCTTGAACCTGCCCGCCATCGATAACACGCCGTATTTCACGGCCGTGGACAAGACCAGCGATATCGATCTGACCATTGCGGCCCATCTGGCCGAACTGTCGGTGGACGAATTCAAGGCCTTGAACCCGCAGTTCAAGCGCCCCGTAATCACGGGCGACGAACAGACCAAGATTTTGCTGCCCAAGGAAAATGCCGACAAATTCCACCTGAATCTGGCTCAGTGGGGTAAAAACCTGTCCACCTGGACCACCCACAAGATCACCAGTGCGCGCGAAAGCATCAGCACGCTGGCCTCGCGCTTCCACACCACCCCCGATGTGATCCGTCAGGCCAACAATATCCCGCAGAAAACGGCGCTCAAAGCCGGCTCCACCATTCTGGTGCCAAAACTGTCGACCAGCGCCAGCCTCGACATTCCGGCCGAAGTGGAACGCACGGCCACCGTCGCCTTCGAAGCTGAACGCGAACGCAGCAGCAAGGCAGGCAAAGTCAGCAAGACCAGCTACAAGCAGGCCCGCAGCGACAGCAAAACGGAAAAAAGCAGTTCGCACAAGAAACGTCACAAAAACGACGACTGATGCTGTCTAAGGGGCAAAACTGTCGTTTTTGCCCCGTTTTATCCAGTCCGGGGCCGGTTTTCACAGAAATCGGCCTGCTGACCGGGTTGCAGTAGTGCCCCACTCGCCCTACAATCTCGGTCTTGTCCGGCCTCCGGCCTTTCAAACTCAATAACCAAACTGACGTCGCCAGCCCGCCTACTCGGCCAGCCAGGCACGCAGTCGCAATCGGAGTCAATATGGCGTTCCTGCAAGGCAAAAAAATCCTCATCACTGGTTTGCTGTCGAACCGTTCCATCGCTTACGGTATCGCTAAAGCTTGCCACCGCGAAGGCGCCGAACTGGCGTTCACCTATGTGGGCGAACGTTTCAAAGACCGCATCACCGAGTTCGCTGCCGAATTCGACAGCAAGCTGGTATACGACTGCGACGTCACCAGCGACGAGCAGATCGCTGCCCTGTTTACCGATCTGGCCCAGAGCTGGAGCCAGCTCGACGGTCTGGTACACGCCATCGGTTTCGCCCCGCGCGAAGCCATCGCCGGCGAATTCCTCGACGGCCTGACCCGCGAGAACTTCCGCATTGCCCACGACATTTCCGCCTACAGCTTCCCGGCACTGGCCAAAGCCGCCCTGCCGCTGCTGAAAGAAGGTTCCTCGCTGCTGACCCTGTCGTATCTGGGCGCCATCCGTGCTATCCCTTACTACAACACCATGGGCCTGGCCAAGGCTTCGCTGGAAGCGTCGGTACGCTATCTGGCCGAAAACCTGGGCAAGCACGGCATCCGCTCGAACGGCATTTCCGCGGGTCCGATCAAGACGCTGGCTGCTTCGGGCATCAAGGACTTCGGCAAACTGCTGGGCTTCGCCTCCTCGCACGCTCCGCTGCGCCGCAATGTGACCATCGAAGAAGTCGGCAATACGGCCGCCTTCCTGCTGTCCGATCTGGCCTCCGGCATCACCGGCGAAATCACCTATGTCGATGGCGGTTTCTCGCATGTGATGGGCTTGAACGCGGAAGACTACGCGTAAGCCGGCCCCAGCCCATAAAAAAGCGCCCACCACCGGGCGCTTTTTTTTCGCCGACCGGCTTGCCGCCATCGCGCGCGCTGCAGCGGCACAAAATGCGGCGCCGCAAAATAGCTGGTGCAGCGCCGCGCAATATCGGATATAATGCCGCCCTGCCCTGTACATCACAGTGGCAAAGATAACAATGAGCAGCTTCGCAAGCCTGTAGCGCACCCTTGGGGTGTCGCGATTTATAAAGCCCTCCCGCCCTGTGTGTCGAACCTGACACCGTCCCGGCGCAAAGCTTTTGTGCCGAAATTTCTGTCCTATACTAGTTCGATGGGCCATTTCGTCTGTGGTTGGCGTTGCTATATCGCGCTCGGCGCCTGAGCCGGACGCAGAATTTTACGAAAGAACAGCATGACATTTGAAGCACTTGGTCTCAACACGTCCATTATCAAAGCCCTCACCGACGCCGGCTACACCAAGCCTACGCCCGTGCAGGAGCAAGCCGTACCCGCCGCCATCGCCGGCAAGGACTTGTTGGTTTCCTCGCAAACCGGTTCCGGCAAAACGGCAGCATTCATGCTGCCTTCGCTGCACCGTCTGTCCGCCCTCGAGCCAGCTGCCGGCGGCAAAACCCACAATCAGGAAATGCAAGCTGCGCGCGCGCGTGGTGAACGTCCACGTTTCAAGCCAGCCCAGCCAAAAATGCTGGTACTGACCCCGACCCGCGAACTGGCCCTGCAAGTGACCACCAACACTGACAAGTACAGCGTCAACCTGCGCCGTCTGAAAGCCGTGTCGATTCTGGGCGGTATGCCTTACCCGAAACAGATGCAACTGCTGGCCAAGAATCCGGAGATTCTGGTCGCTACCCCTGGCCGTCTGATCGACCACATGGAATCGGGCAAGATCGACTTCTCGCAACTGGAAATTCTGGTGCTGGACGAAGCTGACCGCATGCTGGACATGGGCTTCATCGACGACATCGAAAAAATCGTCGCCGCCACTCCGGCCAGCCGCCAGACCATGCTGTTCTCGGCCACGCTGGACGGCGTAGTCGGCAATATGGCACGCCGCATCACCAAAGATCCGCAGATCATCCAGATCATGACGGCCGCCAACAAGCATGAAAACATCACCCAGCGCGTGCACTTCGTCGACGATCTGTCGCACAAGAACCGCCTGCTGGACCACCTGCTGCGCGACGAAGCGCTGGATCAGGCCGTGGTATTCACCGCTACCAAGCGTGACGCCGATACCATCGCCGACCGTCTGAACATCGCCGGTTTCTCGGCTGCCGCACTGCATGGCGACATGCATCAGGGCGCCCGTAACCGCACGCTGGAAAGCCTGCGCCGCGGCCACGTGAAGATCCTGATCGCAACCGACGTTGCCGCGCGCGGTATCGACGTGCCGAACATCACCCACGTGTTCAACTACGACCTGCCGAAATTCCCGGAAGACTATGTGCACCGTATCGGCCGTACCGGCCGTGCCGGCCGTAACGGTCTGGCCATCTCGCTGGTCAACCACGCCGAAGGCATGAACGTGAAGCGTATCGAGCGCTTCACCAAGCAACTGATTCCGGTCAACGTAATCGAAGGCTACGAGCCAAAGAAAACCAGCTTCCCACCGCGCTCGAGCTCGCGTCCGGGCGGCTGGAAGCCGGGCGACAACCGCAATGGCGCCAAGCCGGGCCAGCGCAGCTTCAGCAAGCCGGGCGCACCGCGCAAGGAAGGCGGCTACAAAGGTAGTAACCCGCGCAGCAGCGAAGGCGCGGCCCGCCGCAGCTACGGCGACCGTTAATCGGCCGCCGCACCCGTTCAGTTCCGCGTGCGCGATCTGAACGGGTAAGAACCCCGCAACGCCACCGCCAGTCATGCTGCCGGTGGCGTTTTTTCTGTCAGCGTCTACAATATCCGTTCCGCCGGCCCGTCTTCAGGGCATGACTTCCGCGCAAACCATGACAGAACAGGCTATTACCGCCACCGTGCTCAAGGAGCGTTCACGCCTCGGCAACTTCATCCGCCGCCGCGTGGCCGACCCTACCGATGCCGACGACATCCTGCAGGATGTGTTCCATGAGTTCGTGCAAGCCTATCGTTTACCGGAACCGATAGAACAGGTGACTGCGTGGCTCTACCGTGTAGCGCGCAACCGCATCATCGACCGCTTCCGCAAGAAGCGCGAAGTGGCGCTGGCCGATCTGACTGGCAGCGACGATGATGAAGAATATCACCTCGACCTGCTGCTGCCCTCGCCTGATGGCGGGCCCGAAGAAGCCTATGCGCGCGCCATGCTGCTGGAAGAACTGCAGGCCGCGCTGGAAGATCTGCCTGCCGCCCAGCGTGAAGTGTTCGTCGCCCATGAACTCGACGGCGTGAGCTTCAAGGAAATGGCCGAGGCCAGCGGTACCCCGATCAATACCCTGCTGGCACGCAAGCGTTATGCCGTGCAATACCTGCGCGCACGCCTGCAATACCTGTATGAACCTGAATAAGTAACGAATACCAAGGAGTGAATATCATGAAATGGAAACTGCTCTTCATCCCCCTGATACTGGCGGCGATTGCTGCCATGTCCGGCGTCGTCATGTGGCTATGGAACGCCGTCATGCCCGGCATCTTCAGCGGCGCCCAGAGCATCGATTACTGGCACGCCATGGGGCTGCTGATCCTGTGCCGCATCCTGTTCGGCGGCTTCCGCGGACGCCACGGCCACCATCACGACGGCCATAGCCACCGCGAACGCTGGGCCCGCTGGCAAGCCATGACGCCGGAAGAACGCGCCCAGTTCCATAAAGACCGCGGCATATTCTGCCGCCCTAAAGCCGAAGAAAAAACCGAATGAAACCAAGCTCTGCCGTACCGTTTAGCGGCTACCAGAAAATCGTCGTCGGCCTGCTGGCCTTCCTGCAGTTCGCCGTCATCCTCGACTTCATGCTGATGTCGCCGCTGGGCGCACTGATCATGCCAGCCTTGCAGATCAGCCCCAGCCAGTTCGGTGTCGTCGTCTCGGCCTACGCCTTCAGCGCCGGCATTTCCGGCCTGCTCACGGCCGGTTTTGCCGACCGTTACGACCGCAAGCGTTTGCTGCTGTTCTTCTACACTGGCTTCATCCTCGGCACGCTGTGGTGCGGCATGGCGCAGAGCTTTGAATCGCTGCTGCTGGCGCGCATCGTCACGGGCCTGTTTGGCGGCGTGATCGGCTCGGTCGTACTGGCCATCGCCACCGACCTGTTCGCACCGGAACAGCGCGGCCGCGTGATGGGCCTGATCCAGACCGCGTTTGCCGCCAGTCAGGTGCTGGGCCTGCCGGCCGGCATCTACCTGTCCAACCAGTGGAACTGGCATGTGCCCTTCATAGCCATGGCCCTGTTCAGTCTGGCCGGCGGCCTGCTGGTGGCCTGGCAGATGCAGCCCGTGAATGCGCACCTGAAGCAGCCGCAGGAACACAGTGCGTGGCTGCACCTGTACCACACGCTGACCGAGCGCGAACACTTGCTGGCGTTTGCCATCACGGCCCTGCTCAGCACGGGCGGCTTCATGCTGATGCCGTTTGGCAGCGCCTACGTGGTCAACAATCTGGGTATTTCGCTCGACCACCTGCCCACCATCTATCTGGTGACGGGCCTGTGCACGATCTTCATCGGGCCACTGGTGGGCAAGGCGGCGGACAGCGTGGGCAAATTCCGCGTCTACCTGTTCGGCACTGTGCTGTCGATCGCCATGGTGCTGATTTACACCAATCTGGGCCATACGTCGCTGCTGGCCCTGATCATCGTGAATACCCTGCTGTTCATCGGCATCTTCTCGCGCATGATCCCCGTGCAGGCCATGATGAGCAGTGTGCCGACGGCCACCAAACGGGGCGCATTCAATGCCATCAGTGCCTCCATCCAGCAGCTGTCGGGCGGGCTGGCCTCGGTGCTGGCCGGGCATATCGTGGCGAGCAGCGCCAGCGGCCAGCTACTGCACTTTGACCGCATCGGCTACGTGGTCGTTGCTTCCGCTTTGCTAGCCATGGCACTGGTGTGGCGGCTGCACCAGCAACTGGCGCTACGGCCCCGGCAAACTTGAGATTCTGTCCAATACAATGAAATAATTGAATACATTGTTGCCGCACGGAATCTTTTTTGTACTATAATGGTTCATGTCGACTACCGCTCACCCACTATTTATTACAGAAAGGGAAATAGCACATGAACCCGAGAACCATGGATGCCGGCTGCCTGCGTGCGCTGCGCCGCCGCGGCCATTCCGACGCCAGCATTAGCGCCATGACGCCAGAAGAAGCCTTCTGCGAATACTGCGCCTACCACGGCATCATGAACATGATGCCTGCTACGCTCGAAATGCTGGACAAGTTGCGCGCCGAAGTACCGGCCGCCGTCACGGCACCCGCCATCTAGTCGCTGTGCTGACGCGCACGCCGCGTCATCCACGGACGTAAAAAAGCCACCAACCGCACTGAGCATGCTCAGGCTGATGGTGGCTTTTTTGCGTTACAGGCCGCGCACACGGCCCGCACTGCGCTTAACGGTAGTATGCCTCGACTTTGCCTTTCAGCTTGATCAGCATAGGGCGGCCATGGCGGTCCAGGCTGCGGCCAGCGGCGACCTTGATCCAGCCTTCGCTGATGCAGTATTCATCCACATCCAGACGCTCTTTATCGTTGAAACGGATGCCGATATCGTGTTCGAAGATAGCGGCAACATGGAATTTGCTGCGCGGGTCGATCGACAGGCGATCGGGCAGCGGAGGGAGTTGAGTAGTATCGTTCATGCCGAGATTATAGCATCAGCTCCCTGCCCGCCTGCAGCCGCTTTAGCTGGTCTTGAAGATCAGCTGCGCCACCCGCTGCAGTTTCGGATACACCACCGGCACCGTCAGCATGGTGCTGCCGATAGCCATCAGCAGCAGCGCGGTAAACGTTTCGCTGGTGATGATCTGCTTGTCCAGCAGGATGTTGACGAAGATGATCATGATCAGCGCCTTGGTCTGCAGCAGCCAGCCGATAATCGACGCTTCGCCCGGCCCCCAATTGAGGATCTTGCCGGCAATGTGGATGCCGGTCAGTTTGCCCGCAACGGAAGCGAACAGCATGACGGCCGCCACCAGAAACACGGCCGAACCGCCCAGCGCCCAGTTGGTGCGCAAGCCCGTGCTGAGGAAGAATACCGGCATCACGGCCATCAGCACATTGGCGCGCAGGAAGTCCATGCGCTGCTGGTTAAACCAGTCCGCATCCATCACGGCGCCGGCCAGGAAAGCGCCCACCATGTAGTGCAGGCCGGCCCAATCCGCTGCGAACGCGCAGGCGGCCAGCCAGATGAAGGCCACATACCAGCGGTCGCGCTCCTGCAGACCCTGCATCAGGCGGCGGTACAGTATGGTCGCCACGCCAAACAACAGCAGGAAGCCCAGCTGGCGCCCCATGCGTTCCCAGTCCAGCAGGATCACGGCCAGCACGCCCCAGATGGCGATATCGTCCAGACTGGCATAACGCAGGATGCGCTGGCCGATAGGCTGGCGCAGGATTTCCAGTTTTTCCATCAGCAGGATCAGGATGGGCAGTGCCGTCACGGCGCAAGCCATGCCCACACCCAGCACGAACTGCCAGCTCTGGGCTTTCGGCCCCATCCAGCCGGCATAGCCGAGCAGACCGAGTGCCGCGATGCTGCCGAATACCAGCGGTACGCCTAGCGCCAGACCGGCCGTGATACTGCTTTCGCGCCGGTGCTCCCAGGCTTTTTTCAGGTCCAGCTCGATACCGGCGATCATCACAAAGATCATCACGGCCCACCACGCAATGCCGTTCAGCGACTGCACCACCTGCGGGTTAAACACGAACTGATAGTACTCGGGATAGGCCCGGCCCAGGATGCCAGGGCCCAGCAGTATGCCGGTAATAATCTGCACCACCACCAGCGGCGCGTAGTAGTCAGTCTGACCGACACGCCAGATCAGATAAGGCAGGCTGAATATGATCAGCATCGCGATCAGGAAAATTTCTGTGGTCGCCATGTGCATATGTCTCCAAAAAATTTTTGTAGTTTAAGTAAAGCCAGCAGAGCCAGCCGCGCCAATTCTAGCGCGGTTTTCGCGCAATATACGCAAATCAGTAAATATTCTCCGTGTTTAGCGCAACTGTAGTTTTGTGTCACACATTGTCCAAAACAAAACAATGCTTGCCAAGTCATGAAATAGGATTATACTTGCGTACTCAAGCACTATTTAAGTAGTTGTGCAGTAGTTTTCAATATTACTAGCCTACCGAAAGTCATCATGAGCGATCACTCTTCTCCCCTGCCCGAAACGGGCGCAGCGCTGGCGCTGGCGCTTGGTCTGGCGCGCGCCCAGGCCACCATGGTGCGCCGGCTCGATCAGGTACTGGGTTCATACCACGGTATCAGCTTCGGCGATTTTATGCTGCTGAACTCGCTGGCGCGCGCGCCGGGCGGACGCATGCGCCGCGTCGATCTGGCTGAACGTCAGGGCCTGACTGCTTCGGGTGTCACGCGCACTCTGCTGCCGCTGGAAAAAATCGGCCTGATCGAACGCCAGCAGGACCCGCGCGATGCGCGCGTGGCGTATGCCGCGATTACCGCTAGCGGCCGCGAACTGCTGCTGAATGCCACCCCGGCAGCAGAACTGTGCAGCAAAGACTTGCTGCGCAACTGCCCAGGCGAGCAATACGCCAGCCTGACCGAAGCCATGACCATCATCAGCGGCCTGCCCAGCGTCACTCTCGGCAGCGCAAACTAAGCAGGAGCATAGACCATGTCCCATCCGGCACCGAACCAGCGCGCTGAGCTGATGCGCAACTCCAACTTCCAGTGGCTGCTGCGCGGCGGCGTGATCTCCATGCTGGGCGACCAGTTGACCATGGTGGCACTGCCATGGCTGGTGCTCAAGCTGACCGGCGATACCATGGCACTGGGGCTGGTGATCGCGCTGATGAGCATACCGCGCGCTGCCTTTATGCTGATAGGCGGCGCCGTGGTCGACCAGTATTCGCCCAAGCGCGTGCTCATGCTGAGCAAATACGCCAACGCGATTCTGCTCGGCCTGCTGGCCCTGCTGGTGCTGCGCCAGCAAAGCGTGATCACACTGGCGCTGGGCAGCAGCCTGCAACTGAGCCTGGAACTGACGCCGCACATCACGCTCATGCTGATCTACGCACTGGCACTGGGCATAGGTCTGGCGCAGGCCTTCGGCGTACCGTCGGGCACCAGCATCATGCCGCAATCGATACCGGCCGAATATCTACAGGCCGCCAACGGCGTACTGATGGGATTACGCCAACTCTCCATGCTGCTCGGTCCCGTGCTGGCCGCTGTCCTGCTGACCGTGTTTGGCGCCAGTGGCAACAGTGGCAGCCACGGCGTAGCTGGCGCAGGCAGTAGCGGCATCGGCAGCATGAGCAGCGCGAGCATGCCTGATGCGCACGGATTGGCCGCCGCCTTCGCACTCGACAGCCTGAGTTTCATCGTCTCGGCGTTGACGCTGAGCCGCGTCACCACCCGGAGCGGCGCGGGCCGCGCTGCCGACGCCAGCGCATTGTCGGTGTGGAGCGCCATCGGCGCGGGTCTACTGATGGTGTGGCGCGATGTGCCGCTGCGGCTGTGCTTCATCTACTGGGGCACGGTGTCGCTGTTCATCGGCGGCTCCATGCAGGTGGCGCTGCCCGTGCTGGCCAGCGATGTGCTGCACGGCGCTTCGGCACTGGGCCTGCTGCTGGCCGCCAACGGTGCCGGCACCCTGCTCGGCATGGGCGCAGCGGCCGCCATCGGCGCGCGTCTGCGCTTGGTTAGCTTCGGCGCCATGATATTGCTGATGGATGCGCTGGCCGGTGTGCTGGTAATGGGGCTGGGCGCCGCCTACAATGCCTGGCTGGCCGGCGCCCTGCTGCTCTTGCTGGGTGTGCTGAGCGGCTATGTGCAGATCAATGTCTTCACGTGGATACAGCGCCGCGTACCGCCGCAGATGATGGGCCGCGCCATGAGCATCTTCATGTTCATCTTCATGGGGCTGGCGCCGATTTCGGCTGCCGCCACCGGCTGGCTGCTCAAACTGATCTCGCTGTCGCAATTGTTTGTCGGCGGTGGCATCATACTGGTCATATTTGCCGTGCTGGCCTACCTGTTCACGCCTATCGGCAGCATCACCGCTAACACGCCCGACGCAACGCAAGCGCAGTAAAGGACATCGCATGGAAACCAAATGGCTGGAAGACTTCATCTCGCTGGTTGAGACCAATAACTTCAGTCGTTCCGCCGCGCTGCGCCACGTCACCCAGCCGGCCTTTTCGCGCCGCATCCAGTCGCTGGAAAACTGGCTGGGCACCGATCTGATCGACCGCACTTCCTACCCCACCAGCCTGACCCCTGCCGGTGTGGTGTTCTACGAGCAGGCACTGGAAATGCTGGCACAGATTAACGGCGCGCGCGACATGCTGCGCTCCAAACGCGCGGCCGCGCAGACCAGCATCGATCTGGCCGTGCCGCACACGCTGTCGCTGACCTTCATCCCCAAATGGCTGACGGCACTCGAGCAGGATTTCGCTCCGATCAGCAGCCGCTTGATGGCGCTCAATGTGCACGACGCCGTGATGCAATTGGTGGAAGGCGGTTGCGATCTGCTGCTGTGCTACCACCATCCGCGCCAGCCCGTGCAGCTCGATCCGGGCCGCTACGACATGCTGGTACTCGGGCGCGAATCGCTGCGCGCCTATGCCCGCTGCGATAAAAACCGCGTGCCAGAATTCAGCCTGCCCGGCAGTAAAAAGGAACCACTACCATTCCTGTCCTACACCAACAACGCCTATCTGGGGCGTATGGTGGAACTGATCCTGACCGATGCGCGCACACCGCTGCATCTGGATCGCCAGTACGAAACCGATATGGCCGAGGGCCTCAAAATGATGGCACTGGAAGGCCGCGGCGTAGCCTTCCTGCCCGAATCGGCCGTCACGCGCGAACTCAAAAGCCGGCAGCTCGCGCGTGCCGATGATGGCAGTGCGCAATGGGAAATCGAAATGGAAATCCGCCTGTATCGCGAGCGCCCTTCGGCCAGCCGGCGCGGCAAGGCCATCGTCGAACGGCTGTGGGACTTCCTCGAACAGCAGCAGAAAAACAGTGGCCGCAAACGCCGCGTGGTGGTGTCCGAACGCTAGTGCGGAAGGCCGCAACTGCGCCAGATCAAATCAACGGATTTCATAACTATGCAAATTTTGCATAGTTGAATGCGCATACAGCATTGGCCGCCCCGCGCCCTCCGGTTCTATGATTCGCCCCACTTGAAGCGCGCCACAAGTGCGCTTCAGCCTCGAATCTATCGGAGACCTGAGCATGACTACCGCACCAGCACACGCATTGCCTTCCTACCTGAATCCAGAAGATTTGGGCCCATGGGGCGTCTACCTGCAACAGATCGATCGCGTCACGCCGCACCTCGGCAGCCTGTCGCGCTGGGTCGAAACCCTGAAACGCCCGAAGCGTATCCTGACCGTTGACGTTCCGATCGAACGCGATGACGGCAGCATCGCCCACTACGAAGGCTATCGCGTACAGCACAATATGTCGCGTGGTCCGGGCAAAGGCGGCGTGCGCTTCCACCAGGACGTAACTCTCTCCGAAGTAATGGCGTTGTCGGCATGGATGACGGTCAAGAACGCCGCTGTGAACGTGCCATACGGCGGCGCTAAAGGCGGTATCCGTGTCGATCCTAAAACTCTGTCGCGCGGCGAACTGCAGCGCCTGACTCGCCGCTACACCAGCGAAATCTCGCTGATCATCGGCCCTAACAAGGACATTCCTGCACCGGACGTCAACACCAACGAACAGGTGATGGCATGGATGATGGACTCCTACGCCATGATCGAAGGTAATCTGTCGACCGGCGTAGTGACCGGCAAACCGATCTCGCTGGGTGGCTCGCTGGGCCGCCGCGAAGCCACCGGCCGTGGCGTGTTCGTGGTAGGCCGCGAAGCCGCTGCCAAGCGCGGCGTAGCAATCGAAGGCGCCCGCGTTGCAGTACAGGGCTTCGGTAATGTGGGCGGCGTTGCTGCCACCATGTTTGCAGAAGCCGGTTCGAAAATCATCGCCGTGCAGGATCATACGGGCACCGTGGTGCATCAGGGCGGCCTGGATATTCCGCGTCTGCACAAGCACGTGGCCGAATGCGGCAGCGTCTCCGGTTTCCCCGGCGCTGAAGCCTTCCTCGACCGCGACGCGTTCTGGGGCATCGAGTCCGACATCCTGATTCCGGCTGCGCTGGAACAGCAGATCACGGCTGCCAATGCACCGAAGATCCGCACCAAAATCATTCTGGAAGGCGCCAACGGACCGACCACGCCGGAAGCCGACGACATCCTGACCGACAAGGATGTGCTGATCGTGCCGGACGTGCTGGCCAATGCCGGTGGCGTCACCGTTTCCTACTTCGAGTGGGTACAGGACTTCTCCAGCTTCTTCTGGACCGAAGACGAAATCAATGCGCGCCTGACCCGCATCATGCAGGACGCTTTCAACTCGGTGTGGACTGTCGCACAGGAGAAGAAAGTCACGCTGCGTACCGCCACCTTCATCCTTGCCTGCACCCGTGTGCTGCAGGCGCGTGAAGTCCGCGGCCTGTATCCATAATGTACTGATCCCCAGCAGTTCGCGCCTGCACCGGCTTCGGCCCGTGCAGGCGTTTTTTACATCGCTTGCAGAACCAATTCAAGGGACCACATGAGCACCATCGAACAGAAAGCGCTGGCCTATCACCGTCAGGGCAGCGCCGGCAAAATCGCCATAGAAGTGACCAAGAGCGTAGGCACGCAGGAAGATCTGGCACTGGCCTACTCGCCCGGCGTGGCCGCACCGTGCGTGGAAATCCAGCGCGAGCCGGCACGCGCCTACGAATACACGGCTAAAGGCAATCTGGTCGGCGTGATTACCAACGGCAGCGCCGTGCTAGGTCTGGGCAATATCGGCGCGCTGGCCGGCAAGCCTGTAATGGAAGGCAAAGTGGTGCTGTTCAAGAAGTTCGCCGGCATCGATGCCTTCGATATCGAAATCGATGAAACCGATCCCGATAAACTGGTGGACATCATCGCGGCCCTGCACCCTACTTTCGGCGGCATCAATCTGGAAGACATCAAGGCACCGGAGTGCTTTTACATCGAACGCAAGCTGCGCGAGCGGCTGGCCATACCCGTGTTCCATGACGACCAGCATGGCACCGCCATCGTGGTGGGTGCCGGCATGATCAACGCGCTGCAGCTGAGCGGGCGCGATATCGCCACGGTGAAAATCGTCTGCTCTGGTGCCGGTGCAGCCGCCATGGCCTGCCTCGATCTGCTGCTCGATCTGGGCGCCAGACGCGAGAACATTTTTGTCTGCGACAGCAAGGGCGTGCTGAGTACCCGCCGCCAGCTCGATGGCGAAAAAGCCGCATGGGCGCAGGACACCGATGCCACCACGCTGTCGCAAGTGATGGTGGGTGCCGATGTATTCCTCGGCGTGTCCGGTCCGGGCGTGCTGTCGCCGCGCGATATCGAACAGATGAGCAAGCAGCCCATCGTCTTCACGCTGGCCAATCCGGAACCGGAACTGCGGCCCGAACTCGTGCGCGAAGCAGCACCGGATGCCATCATCGCCACCGGCCGTTCCGACTACCCCAACCAGATCAATAATGCGCTGTGCTTCCCCTACCTGTTCCGCGCGGCGCTCGATAGCGGCGCTTCCACCATCAATCAGGAAATGAAGCGCGCCTGCGTGCTGGCGCTGGCCGAGATGGCCCGTAGCGACAGCCGCTTTGGCAAGGATTATGTGGTACCGGGTCTGCTCGATCCGCGCCTGCTGTCCGGCGTCACGCCGAAAATCGCTGCCGCAGCTTACCGCAGCGGCGTGGCACGCAAGCAACTCGATGAGCTGGTCTATGCGGAAGACTTGAAAGATCTGGCCGAGACCCTGCTGTAGACCGCAATAGCTTAGGGGCGCGTGATGCGGAACGCTTCCAGATGGTATTCATCCCCTACCAGCAGCAGGCTGTGATCGCTGAACATCAATTGGCGCAGCACGGGATAGTTCCCCATCACCAGCGCGCCACCATACAAGCGTAAGCGCTTGATGGTGGCCTTCTGCTCCGACAGGGCTGTCGTGCCGATGGCGTAATCGGCCAGCACCAGCACATCGCCCTGCGCGTCGCCGCTGGCATAGGTGCCCACACCTACATCGGCCAGCAGCAGATTATTCTTGTACAGGCGCGCATCAATAAACGGTGCCCGTCCCGACGCGGCCCACTGGGTAGACAGGACTTCCTGCCCCAGTTCCGTACGCCCCGTCGGCAGCACCGCCACGCCATTCTTGTCTAGCGCCACCCCCATTACCCCGCCCGGGCTGGTGAAAGTCGCTTTACCATTCCAGATCGCGCCCATCCTGCCGCTGTTATCCAGCACCACCGGCATAGGCTCGGCGCCGCCCGTACCCAGCGAATGGATCACGGGAGCGCCCAGCCCTTTCGGCCAGATGGCCAGCATGGCGGTAGACCCATCGAGCCAGGTGGTCAGCACCGTGCCCGCCGAAGTCGCCACGCGCGGCCGCACGGCCGACAGCGCGATTTCGAACGGTGGCGTAAGCTGGCGCCCTGAGTAATCGTACTTGCACAGCTTGAGCAGATACTGGGTCTTGTCGTTCACCGGCAGCAGCGAGAAAGTGGTGGCGAGCCAGAAGCCGTTGCCGTCCACCGAGGCTGCATTCTCAGCCGCTGCCAGTTCCGTGGTCGAGGTGGCCGCCACGGCAGGATACAGATCGATCGCACTGCCCTGCAATTTAGCCTGAGCATCGAACTTCAGCATGCGCGTGCCGGGACCGGCCTGCAGCATGACGAAACCGTCAGGCGCCGGCAGCAGCAGCCATTCACCCACATAGGCATCGGCCAGCGTAAAGCCGTAATCAGTGCTGGAGAGCAGCGTACCATCCTTATCCAGCACGCTAAGGCGGGTGCGCGGATGCACCTGCTTCTTATTCAGCGTGATTTCTGCGTCCGAGGCGGACAGCACGACGATGCGCTCGCCCACCACCAGCGCTTCGCCCAGCCCTTTGAGCGCGGCATTGCCGGGCAGCGTCACCAGCTGCGGGCTGGCCACGGTGATGCTGGCAGTGGCATCAGGCGTAGTCGTACTGCCGGAACTGGTCGGGGAACTGGAGGAACTGGAAGAAGAGGCGCCACCACCGCAAGCGCCCAAGGAGGCTGCCAGCAGCAGACAGGCTAGCTGGCGGGGAAAAGCTAGAAAACGCATACGGGCTCGCAGGGCTCGATCTGAAAGCAAAAAGTATATAGAAAAGCTAACAACGCCCTATACCATCTGCACCACAACAGCATGACCCTGCGAGCCAGCGGGATGACCGCGCAGGCCGCGCGCACGTGCACACGCCGGCCTGCCCATCACTGTACCCCTACTTTAGCGGCGGATAACGGCGCCGCCCTTCATGACGAAGTCGATCTTGGTCAATTCGCCAATATTAGCAAATGGATCACCTTTGACGGCCACGATATCGGCAAACTTGCCGGCGCTGAGCGAACCCACGCTGTCTTTCCAGCCCAGCAGGTCGGCTGCATTGATGGTGGCCGACTGGATCGCCTGCATAGGCGTCATGCCGTACTTGACCATGTAGGCAAACTGTTTGCCGTTGTCGCCATGCGGGTAGACGCCGGAATCGGAACCGAAGGCCATTTTGGCGCCACCGTTAAAGGCTTTGCGGAAGTTGTCGCGCTGGGTCTGGCCGATGACTTTTTCCTTGGCGATGGACTCGGGCAGCATGCCGGCCTTCTCGCCTTCCTGCAGAATGTAGTCGTCGTTATAGATGTCCATCACCAGATACACGCCCTTCTCGCGCGCCAGACGGATGCCCTCTTCGTCGATCAGGCTGGCGTGTTCGATCGAATCCACGCCGGCGATGATGGCATCGCGGAT
The DNA here is from genome assembly GCF_009720775.1 of Pseudoduganella danionis. Lineage (GTDB taxonomy): Bacteria > Pseudomonadota > Gammaproteobacteria > Burkholderiales > Burkholderiaceae_D > Rugamonas > Rugamonas danionis. The sequence continues at coordinate 1,351,747 of NZ_WNKW01000001.1, read as the reverse complement.
GCTGCTGGTGCCGTGTGCGTGCGCAGCGACTTTGCGGCCCAGTTTATGGGCTTCCGCCACGATGGCCTGCATCTCTTCCAGGGTGTACTGCTGCGCGCCCGGCTCGTCACCTTTCGACAGTACGCCGCCCGAAGCGCAGATCTTGATCACATCGGCGCCGTATTTGACCATTTCACGCACACGGGCGCGGGCTTCCCATGGGCCGTCGGCCACACCGCGACCGGTGACCTTCATATCTGGCGGCAGCAGGTTTTCATCACAATGGCCGCCCTGTATGCCGATCGCGTAAGCGGCCGTGCGCATGCGCGGGCCGATAAAGTCGCCGTCATTGATCGCATCGCGCAGCGCCACGTCGCCGAAGCCGCCAGCACCCACATTGCGCACGGAGGTGAAGCCTGCTTCCAGCGTCAGGCGGGCCGCACGTACGCCATACAGCGCAGCGCGGGTATCGGATACGCCCAGTGCATTGTAGCCACCCAGTTTGGCGTCATTGGTCAGGTGGGTGTGCATATCGATAAAGCCCGGCATCACGGTCTGGCCGGACAGGTCGATCAGCTGCGCACCGCTAGGCACTTTGGTGCTGGCCGTGGGACCGACTGCGCTGATACGCTCGCCGTCAATAACGATGGTCTGGTCCTTGAGGACGGTGCCCGCCACCACGTCTACCAGCTTGCCGGCACGGATCACCACGACCTTGCCATGATCGGCAGCAGCAAAGGTGGGCATGGCGGAGCTGGCGGCGCCGATCACGGCGGCGGAAATCAGGAGATGCTTGAAATTCATGGGGAACGCCTTTTTCACGGGAAAAGAAAAGCATAGCAGAGCAATACGGGATAGACGTACGTCTGGTTTAAAAAACTGCAGCGATTTCAGCGCGGCCAGGCACAGGTACGCAAGCCAGTAAACAGGTCGTCGCGCTCGGGCACATGAAAGTAGCGGAACTGCTCCCACAGCATGCGCTGGGGCGTGGCGAAGGAGGCGCCGCGCAGCACCTGATGGCTGCTAAAGCATGGCAGCGAGTATTCCCGTTCTGGCCCCGGCTGGAACTCAGGATAGGGCTCGAACGGCGTCGCCGTCCATTCCCATAACTGGCCCCAGCGGAATGCCGGATGGCCCGAGCGGGCAGCATATTCCCATTCGATTTCCGTCGGCAGGCGGCGCCCTGCCCAGGCGCAGTAAGCCTGCGCCTCATACAGATTCAGATGGCGCACGGGTTCGGCGCCAGCCAGCGTGGCCAGCCGGCCGAAACGCATGCAGCGCCACTGGGCACCGTCGCGCTGCCAGTAACGCGGGGCCGAACGCTCCTGCCGCATCAGCCAGTCGGCACCGGCCGGGCTCCAGAACTGGCGCTGATCGTAGCCGCCATCGTCGACAAAATCGGCAAACTGGGCATTGCTGACCAGCGTGCTGTCTATGCTGAACGGCGCCACCCGGCAGTGATGGGCCTGCTGTTCATTATCGAACGCGAAGGCCGCGCCACGTGCACTGCCAATGTCGATACTTCCGCCCGGGAAAGCGATTTCAGTCGGCGCATAAGCTAGTTGGCGTACCTGCGTGGCCGGCTCGGGCGCTTCCAGCCCCAGTACCTGCAGCGCAGCCAGCAGCGCTTCACCATGCATATCCTCATGCGCGAGCGCCAGCCGGTAAGGATACAGCGCCAGTGCTTCGTCAGGCTCGCGCATCAGCTTATCGAGCACGCGATCCAGCACTTCGTGGCAATAGGTTTTCAGTGCGCCAGGCGCAGGCAGATCAAATCGCCAGCGCTGCGCATGCGGCACGCGGTTGGCATCGAACCAGCTATCGCCACGGCTGAGCAGACAATTGCCATGCACATCCTGCGGGTCGCTGGAGCTGGCCGCGCGCAGGATGTACCACTCGGCCACCCAGGCGATATGCCCCACTTCCCACACGGGCGGGTTCAGGTAGCGTAGCTGCGGCACCTGCGTGGGCTGGTCCATGCCGGCGGCCAGAAAACACTCGAACAGCGCAAGCGTGTTGCTGCGCGCCTGACGCAGGGCATGCGCCAGTTGCTGCGGTGTGGCCGTGCGAAACGAAGGGGCAAGTATCGTCATGCTTTCGATTGTAGCGCTGTCGCGCGCTTTTGTGCCGCAATTCCGGCCCGCCCGTCGCACGTGCGCAGCGGCCGCACTTGGGCGATAATCTGCCATCATCGATCCGACATCAGGAAATCCACCATGAGCAATGAACCCATCCGCCTGACTTCGTTCTCGCACGGCGGCGGCTGCGGCTGCAAGATCGCGCCCGGCGTACTGTCCCAGATACTGAAGAATTCCTGCGGTTTCCCCGTACCGAAAGAACTGCTGGTCGGGATAGAAACCTCGGACGATGCAGCCGTCTACCAGCTTAACGACGAACAGGCGCTGATCGCGACCACCGATTTCTTCATGCCCATCGTCGACGATCCTTACGACTTCGGCCGGATAGCCGCCACCAATGCCATCTCCGACGTGTACGCCATGGGCGGCACGCCCATCATGGCGCTGGCACTGGTGGGCATGCCTATCAATAAACTGCCGATCGACACCATAGGCCAGATTATCAAAGGCGGCGAATCGATATGCGCCGAAGCAGGCATACCCATCGCCGGCGGCCACACCATCGATTCGGTCGAGCCTATCTATGGGCTGGTGGTGATGGGGCTGGTGCACCCGTCGCGCGTCAAGCGCAATGCCGACGCCAAGGCCGGCGACGTACTGATACTGGGCAAACCGCTAGGCGTGGGCGTGCTGTCGGCGGCACTCAAAAAAGGCCAGCTCGATGCAGCCGGCTATCAGGCCATGATCGCCAACACCACCAAGCTGAATAAGCCGGGCAAGGCGCTGTCCGAGCTGGCTGGCGTACACGCGATGACGGACGTCACGGGCTTCGGCCTGCTGGGCCACCTGCTGGAACTGGCCCGTGGCGCGGGACTGGAAGCGCAGCTGAAGATGGCCGATATTCCGCTGCTGCCGGACGTGGAACAACTGGCGCACGACGGCTACTTCACGGGCGCTTCGGGCCGCAACTGGGAAGGCTATGGCAAGGATGTGCAACTGGCGCCCGGCATCACTCAAGCCCAGCACATGCTGCTGACGGACCCGCAGACTTCCGGCGGCCTGCTGGTATCGTGCGATCCGGCCAGCGTGGATCAGGTACTGGCGCTGTTCAAGCGCGAAGGCTTCGAGCACGCCAGCGTGATCGGCCGGATGCAGGCCGGTGCAGCGCGCGTGGTAGTCGCCGGATAAGCCTATTCCGCAGCGCTGTCGACCGGCAGCGCTTCGCCGCGCCAGCGCAGCATGCCGCCGGCCAGATTGGCCACCTGCGTGAAGCCGGCCTTGGTCAGCAGCACGCTGGCCTGCGCCGAACGCACGCCCGAGCGGCACACCACCACCAGTGGACGATTGCGCTCGAATTCGTCCACCCGCTCGGTCAGCTGCGACAGCGGCACCAGCTTGGCGCCCTGCAGGTGGCCTAGCTGGTCGATGAACTCGGCCTGTTCGCGCACATCGACGATCTGCACGCGATCGCCGAGTTCCAGCAAGGCCATGGGCTCGATTTCCCACACCCCGCTAAAGCGCAGCGTCAGTGGTGCCCAGTCCGGGTTATCCATCGGCGGCGCCGCACCATCTGGCTGGCCGCAGCGCAGATTGGCCGGCACGGCGACTGCCATCTGCTTCGGATGGGGCAGGTGCAGGTTGTCCATATAGCCAGTGAAATCGCCCACGTCCACATCGCCGCCCAGACGCGGGTTGTAGCGCCGCTCCTCCGCCACCGTGGTCACGGTGATGCCGCGATAATCGTGGCCCGGATACAGCAGACAGTCGTCCGGCAGGGTCAGGATCTGGCCGCGCACGGAAGCAAACAGATGGCGCGGGCTGCCCTGCTGGAAGTCGGTGCGGCCGCAGCCGCGGATCAGCAAACAGTCGCCCGTAAAAGCCATGCTCTGGTCATCCAGCACAAAGGTCAGGCAGCCATTGGTATGGCCCGGCGTGGCGCGCACGGCCACATGGCGGCTGCCGAAAGTCACGATGTCCATATGCTTGAGGGCGCGCTGCACGCCCTGCGCACCGGCCACCGCCGCCAGCGCGATGCGGCTGCCGCAGCGCTGGCTCAGGCGCCATGCGCCCGTCACGTGGTCGGCATGGACGTGGGTATCGAGCGTGGCCACCAGGCGCAGGCCCAGCTCCTCCAGCAGTGCCAGATCGCGCGGCACCTGTTCGTACACGGGGTCGATCAGCAGCGCTTCGCCGCTGGCACGGTCGCCCAGCAGATAGGTGTAGGTCGAGGAAGCGGCATCGTATAGCTGGCGGAAGATCAACATGGCAGAACCCGGCAAAAAACATCACGATACCAGACTCCGATGAACCTTCAAGCAATTTTGCTTGACACCTGCGCCGGCTTTCTCGTACATTTAAGGCCATGACCTCGCATCTGCACCTATCCGCTTTCCTGCTATCGCCTGCCAGCGCCCTATCGCTAGCAGCGCGTCTCCTAGCACGCGCCTAAATCGCGTTCCAGCTGTACCCCCGGCGGCGGCCACAAGCCCCTCCAGTCTTCAAAAACCCAGGAAAGTTTGCACCGATGCTCCACCCGGCTACCCATGCTCAGCATTGCACCAGCGTTTGCACCCGCGCCTGCGCTGCCGCATACCGCGCGCTGCCTGCGCACGCATGCGCCCTGCCGCTACTGCTAATGCTACCGATCGGTTGCCTGGCCTAGTGTCCCGTGGCCGCCCGGCAGCCAGTTGCCACAGCAGAGCGCCAGCCCAGGCCGGCATCCAGCACTTTTCTTTTCAAGACTCAGGAGCACCCCATGATGTTGCAAAACCCGGCAGCGAAATACCGCGCCTTCCCCGCCGTTCAATTGACCGACCGCCAGTGGCCTAACCAGATCATCAGCCGTCCACCTATCTGGATGAGCACCGACCTGCGCGATGGCAATCAGGCGCTGATCGAGCCTATGAGCACCGAGAAAAAGCTGCGTTTCTTCGAACTGCTGGTGAAGATCGGCCTGAAGGAAATCGAAGTCGGCTTCCCTTCCGCCTCGCAGACCGACTTCGACTTCGTGCGCATGCTGATCGAGGAAAACCGCATCCCTGACGACGTGACCATCATCGTGCTGACCCAGTCGCGCGAAGAACTGATACGCCGCACGGTGGAATCGGCGGTGGGCGCCAAGCGCGCCATCATCCACCTGTATAACTCGGTAGCACCGGTGTTCCGCAAAGTGGTGTTCGGCATGTCGCGCGAACAGATCACCAGCATCGCCACCACCGGCACCAAGCTGGTGAAAGAACTGGTCAAGCAATACCCGCAGACTGACTGGGGTTTCGAATACACGCCGGAATCGTTCTCGACCACGGAGCTGGATTTCTCCAAGCATATCTGCGACGCCGTCACGGCCATCTGGGAACCGACCCCGCAGAAGAAAATGATCATCAACCTGCCATCGACGGTGGAATGCAGCACGCCGAATGTGTATGCCGACCAGATCGAATGGATGTCGCGCAAGCTGGCACGGCGCGACTCGCTGATCATCAGCGTGCACCCGCATAATGACCGCGGCACTGCCGTGGCTTCGGCCGAACTGGCCGTGATGGCCGGCGCCGACCGCGTCGAAGGCTGCTTGTTCGGCAACGGCGAGCGTACCGGCAACGTCGATCTGGTCACGCTGGCGCTCAATCTGTACACGCAAGGCGTGCATCCGGGGCTGGACTTCTCCGACATCGACGAAGTGCGCAAGGTGGTGGAAGAATGCAACCAGTTGCCCGTGCATCCGCGCCATCCGTACGTGGGCGATCTGGTGTTCACGGCCTTCTCCGGCTCGCATCAGGACGCCATCAAAAAAGGCTTCGCCCAGCAGCAGGAAGGCGCACTGTGGGAGATCCCGTATCTGCCTATCGACCCGCAGGATCTGGGCCGCAGCTATGATGCCGTGATTCGCGTCAACAGCCAGTCCGGCAAAGGCGGCATGGCTTATCTGCTCGAACAGGATTACGGTCTGGTGCTGCCACGCCGCCTGCAGATCGAATTCAGCCGCGCCGTACAGGCCGTGGCCGATGCCACCGGCCTCGAAATCACGGCACAGGGCATTTACGACATCTTCAGCAAAGAGTATTTCGAGCCGGTGACGCCGTACGCCTACAGCGCCCACAAGCTGACCGAAGACACCACCAGTGACGAGCCGGTGCAGATCGATATCGCCCTGCTGCACCAGCATGCGCCACTGGCCCTGCAAGGTGGCGGCAACGGCCCTATCGATGCCTTCGTCAATGCACTGGGGCTGGACATCAAGCTGATGGACTACCACGAGCATTCGATAGGTTCGGGCGCCAATGCCAAGGCCGCCTGCTACGTGGAACTGCGTCTGGCTAACGGCCCTACCCTGTTCGGTGCCGCCATCGACAGCAACATCGTCACGGCCTCGTTCAAAGCCGTGCTGAGCGCGGTCAACCGCCAGCTCAAACGCGGTGAAACCATGCCTGAGAGCAAGACTACTGCACCCGCATGAAGCTATTGTTTTAATAGTAAATAAATAATGAAAAGCCGCGTAGAAATACGCGGCTTTTTCGTTGTTGTGTTGCAACGCGGTGAATTCTCCGCCATGGGGATGTGGCTATACTAAATTGAAATCCACCCGCCAAGGAAATGTCACTATGTTCATCTCCAACCTGAAAATAGGCGCGCGTCTGGGCGCTGCCTTTGGTGCAGTACTCTTACTGATGGCAATCGTGATCGGTGTCAGCCTGCAGAAGCTCAATGGCATCGGCACGCTGAGCAGCACCATCATCGATCAGGACTGGATCAAGGCTGATGCAGCAGCGCTGGTCAGCAGCACCACACGGGCCAATTCAGCGCTGACGCTGGAGCTGTTCACCACCGAAGACCCCGGCCGCATCGCCGCCATCTACAAGGAAATCGACGCGAACAAGAAAGCCATCACGACGGCACTGGAAACCCTGGACCAACTGGTGATGCGCGCAGAAGGCAAGGCGCTGCTGCAGGAAATACGCGAACAGCGCAAAGCCTATGTGGCCTCGTTCTCGCAGGTGGGCAAGCTGCTGGGCTCCGGCCAGCGCGAAGCGGCCCAGACGGCCCTGCGCGCCGACATGCTGCCTAAACTAACCGTGCTGCAGGAATCCATACGCCGACTCAACGACCGCCAGCGCGCGCTGGTGACGGAGCATGGCGCAGAAATCAAGCAGCACATCACGGTCGCCAGCCATCTGATGATCTGGGTTGGACTGGCCGCGCTGGCCTTTGGCGCCTTTGCCGCCTGGCGCGTAACGCGCTCGATCACCGCGCCGATTGCCGTGGCGGTCGCTGCAGCGGAAGCTGTGGCCAAAGGTGATCTGACCTGCCACATCAGCCACGAACATACCGATGAGATGGGCCAGCTACTGACGGCCCTGCGCCAGATGACGGACAACCTGTCCGACATCGTGGGCCGGGTACGCGGCGGCACCACAGCCATCCGCACTGCCTCGAGCGAAATCGCCACCGGCAATATGGACCTGTCCTCGCGCACGGAAGAACAGGCCAGTTCGCTGGAAGAAACGGCCGCCTCGATGGAAGAGCTGACCAGCACCGTCAAGCACAACGCAGGCCACGCCATCGAAGCTAACGAGCTGGCGCGTGCCGCCAACGAAGTGGCGCGCCGCGGCGGCGAAGTGGTGGGCCAGGTGGTCGGCACCATGAACTCGATTAACGATTCCTCGCGCAAGATCGTCGACATCATTGCCGTCATCGACGGTATCGCCTTCCAGACCAATATTCTGGCGCTGAATGCCGCCGTGGAAGCGGCACGGGCCGGCGAACAGGGGCGCGGCTTTGCCGTGGTGGCCACGGAAGTGCGCAATCTGGCCCAGCGCTCGGCGGCCGCCGCCAAAGAGATCAAGGAACTGATCGACGATTCGGTGGACAAGGTTTCGGCCGGCGCCAAGCAGGTGGAACTGGCCGGCAGCACCATGAACGAGGTGCAGGAAAGCATACGCCGCGTGACCTCCATCGTGGGCGATATCACCCGCGCCGATACGGAACAACTGGGCGGCATCGAGCAGATCAACATCGCCATCAGCCAGATGGATGAAGTGACCCAGCAGAATGCGGCGCTGGTGGAACAGGCTGCCGCTGCGGCAGCGGCCATGCAGGATCAGGCCGATGAGCTGAGCCAGATGGTCAGCCAGTTCCGCATTTCCGCCTGAAGCGTGCTGGCAGCAGCGCCGCCTGCTGGCCTGCCACCTAGACAGCGGCGCTGCTCTGGCGCGCCAGCCGTATGGCCGTGAATTGCCAGCGCGCGCCAGCGGGGAAGAAATTGCGGTAGCTGATACGCGCATGGCCGGCCGGCGTGGCACATGACGAACCGCGCAGCACATACTGGTTGAGCATGAACTTGCCGTTGTATTCGCCCAGCGCACCGGCCGCCGTACGGAAGCCGGGATAGGCGGCATAACTGCTGCTGGTCCACTGCCAGCCCTGCCCCAGCATCTGCAGCAGGCTGCCGCGATCACCGTCTTCGCCCGCGCAACGCGGATGCAGTGCCATGGCCTGCAAGGGCTCCGCCACGCCGGCGCGCTGCGCCGCATATTCCCATTCGGCTTCCGTGGGCAGGCGCGCACCGGCCCAGCGCGCATAAGCATCGGCTTCGAACAGCGACAGGTGGCAGGCGGGCCGCGCCGGCACTAGCGGCTGTTCGCCATACAGCGTGAACTCGTGCCATTGCCCCTGCCCGTCCTGGCGCCAGTACAGCGGCGCTGCCAGTTGCTGGCTGCGCACCCAGTCCCAGCCTTCGGCCAGCCACAGGCTGGCATCGCGGTAGCCGCCCGCTTCGATAAAAGCCAGATACTCGCCATTGCTAACCAGCCGCGTCGCCAGCTCGAACGGGGCCAGATACTGGCGGTGGCGCGGCAGTTCGTTATCGAAGCAGAAGCCTTCACCCTGATGGCCGATTTCGCACAAGCCGCCTTCAAACGCCTGCCATTCCAGCACCGGCGCAGCAGGTGGCGGCTGCAGCGGCTGGGCCAGATAGGCCGGCAGCAGCGGGTTCTGCGCCAGCAAATGCTTGACGTCGGTGAGCAGCAGTTCCTGATGCTGCTGCTCGTGCTGCAGCCCCAGCGTAACCAGCGGCGCCAGCTCGGCCTGCAGACCCGTACCATCCTGCCCACTGGCGGCTGCCAGCAGCCTAACCAGGCGCGCATCGACATTGCTGCGGTAAGCCCGCACTTCCGCCATGGAAGGCCGCGTCAGCAGGCCACGCTGGGCACGGGGGTGCTTTTCGCCTATGCCGTTGTAGTAGGAATTGAACAGCACGCGGAAGGCTGTATGAAACGGCACAAAATCCGCTTCCAGCCGCTCCAGAATAAAAGTCTCGAAGAACCACGTGGTATGGGCCAGATGCCATTTCACGGGGCTGGCGTCGGTCATGGACTGGGCGCCGCAATCCTCGTCGGACAGCGGTTCGGCCAGCGCCAGCGTGTGGCGCCGCACCTGCCGATAGTGCTCGGACAGCAGGTTCACCGCGTCACCGCGCGCGCATACAGCACGGCAAACCAGTTGGCCGGGTCGGTCCAGTACTGCACCGCTTCGAAGCCTGCGCTTTCGAGCAACTGGCGGAAACCGCTGCGTGTGTACTTGTAGCTGTCTTCCGTATGAATTCTGTCGCCGCGCGCAAACTGGCGTGCCCCGCCCTGCCAGCGCACGGTGATATCGCACTGTGCCTGCAAATGCATTTCGATGCGGCTGGCCGCTTCGTCGAAATAGGCGCAGTGCTGCCACTGGCGCAGATCGAAGTTGGCGCCGGCCAGACGGTTCACATGGCGCAGCAGGTTCAGATTGAAGGCCGCCGGCACGCCCAGCGCATCGTTGTAGGCCGCATCGAGCACGCTGCTCTGCTTGACCAGATCTATGCCTATCAGCAGGCCGCCATCGCCGCCCAGATTGTCACGCAGATTGCGCAGCAGGCCGACCGCCTGCGGCGGCGAGAAATTGCCGATCGAGGAGCCGGGATAGAAGAACACCCGGCGCGCCTGGCTGATATGCTCGGGCAACTGGAAGCCGGCGGAAAAATCCACTCCGAGCGGGGTCATGGCAATGGCAGGAAAACGCTGCTGCAGCCCGGCTACCGCCTCGCCCAGAAACTCGGCCGAGATATCGAGCGGCACATACTGGCGCGGCCGCAGCAGCGGAAACAGGCTGGCCGCTTTGGCGCAATTGCCCGCACCGAGATCAATCAGGCTGATGTCCTGCCCTATGCAGGCGGCAATATCCTCACCATGGCGGGCAAAAATCGCCGCTTCGGTACGGGTGGGATAGTATTCATCGAGCTCGCAGATGGCCTCGAACAGGCGCGAACCCAGCGTGTCATACAGGTATTTGGGTGAGATATGAGGCCGGCGCGCCTGCAGGCCGGCGCCGATTTCCGCCACCACGGCAGAGCTGCCCTGCGCGACTGCGGGCGCGCTGCAGCGGGCCAGTGGCGGCATGGAACCTTGGCTGCTGGGGGAATGACCGGAAGGGCTGGCGGGAGGACTGCTGCAAGTATCGCCAATTGCTGCGGCCGTAGGCCGGGTGCTGCAACTTTCCGTCATCTGCATCATTGCTAACCCTTTCAAGGTGATGATCCCGGCTGCCGATGTTTGCTATGATAGCTGAAGTCGTATTTTCCCGTGTGACGCCATTGTTTCAGTGCGGCGTCCCACCCAGACCAGCAATCAACCACCATAAGGACAAGGTCACCGCCATGAAGTTTTCTCCTCTGAACACGCTCAAATCCCTGTTTGCCGCCTCGCTGCTGGCAGCAACCGCCTTTGCTCAGGCACAGTCGGCCGACCACGTATTCCGCGTTTCGGCCATTCCTGACGAAGCCCCTACCGAATTACAGCGCAAGTTCAAGCCGCTGGGCGAGTATCTGGAGAAGAAGATAGGCATGAAGGTGGAATTCACCCCGGTGACCGATTACGCTGCCTCGGTGGAAGCCCTGATCAACAAGAAAGTGGACATGGTGTGGTTCGGCGGCTTCACCTTCGTGCAAGCCAAGGACCGCAGCAAGAACCAGATTACCCCGCTGGTGCAGCGCGCCGAAGACGAGAAATTCCGCTCCGTCTTCATCACCACCAACAAGGACATCAACAAGCTGGAAGACCTGAAAGGCCGCACCCTGAGCTTCGGTTCCGAATCGTCCACCTCGGGCCACCTGATGCCACGCTCCTTCCTGCTGGCCGCCAAGATCAATCCTGATACCGACCTGAAACGCATCGCCTTCTCCGGCGCACATGACGCCACCGTGGCCGCCGTTGCTGGCGGCAAGGTCGATGCCGGCGCACTGAATATCTCCGTGTGGGAAAAACTGGTAGGCGAGAAGAAGGTCGATCCGGCCGTCGTGCGGGTGTTCTACACCACCCCCGGCTACTACGATTACAACTGGAGCGTACGCACCGACATGAACGCCGATCTGAAGAAAAAGCTGACCGACGCTTTCCTCGCACTGGATCCGAAAAATCCGCAGGACAAGGTCATCATGGATCTGCAGCGTGCTTCCAAATTCATCCCTACCAAGGCTGAAAACTACACTGCCATCGAAGCCGCAGCCCAGAACGCAGGCCTGCTGAAGAAGTAATCGATGCTGACTTATCAATTGCAGGAGCTGACGGTGCGCCATCCCGGCGCAGCGCAGCAGGCCGCGCTGCATAGCCTGAACCTGAGCATTGCACAGGGCGAGCAGATCGCCCTGATCGGCCCTTCCGGCGCAGGCAAAACCACGCTGCTGGCCACGCTGGCACTGGCTCAGCAACCGGCCAGCGGCAGCTTGCAGGCCTTCGGCCTGACGCCGTGGCAGCTCTCGCACAGTGAACGCCACCGCCTGCGCGCCAGGCTGTTTCTGGCGCCGCAAACGCCGCCGCTGCCACCGCGCCAGCGCGTGGTGACGGCCGTGCTGGCGGCACGTCTGCCGCAATGGAGCTTGTGGCGTGCGCTCGCTTCGCTGTTCAAACCGGCCGATCCGGAAGCGGCGTGGCAAGCCCTGTCGCGCTTCAATCTGGGCGACAAGCTGTACTCGCGGGTAGACCGGCTATCCGGCGGCGAACGCCAGCGCTGTGCGCTGGCACGCCTGCTGCTGTCGCCGGCACAGGCGCTGCTGGTGGACGAGCCGCTATCGGCACTCGATCCGGCCCTGTCCAGTCTCACGCTCAATACCCTGCGCGAAGAAGCACGCCAGCGCAACGCCACCCTGATCTGCAGCCTGCATCAGGTGGAACTGGCACTGGCCCACTTCCCCCGCATCATCGCGCTGCGCGATGGCCGCATTGCCTTCGATCTGCCGCGCGAACAGGTCACGCCGGCCATGATCGCCACGCTGTATCAAGGCGAAGTGCCGGCCGCACCGGCAGCGGAAAAGGCCATCGATCCGCTGGCCGTCATCCCCGGCGCTGGCGCCTGCCTATAAGCTATTGGCAGCGCTCGGGCTCATAACGGTAGCCCACGCCGTACACTGATTGCAGGCATTCGGCGCGGGCGCCCAGCTTGCGGCGCAGATTACGGATATGCGAATCCACCGTACGGTCGCTGGTGTCGCGCTGATCTTCATGCGATAGGTCAAGCAGTTGCTGGCGCGAGTACACGCGCTGGGGCTGACCTATCAATTCGGCCAGCAGCCGGAATTCCACTGGCGTCAGGACCAGCGCCTGACCATCAAGCGTGATGCGCATCTGCTCGCGCTGTACTACCAGCCCTGCCGCTGCCGATATGGCAGTGCTCTGCGGCGCCGGCATGGGTAGCGGCATGGCCGCACTGCGGCGCAGATGCACACGCGCCCGTGCCACCACTTCGCGCGGGCTGAAAGGCTTGCACACATAATCGTCCGCGCCCGTTTCCAGTCCCAACAGGCGGTCCACCTCCGTTACGCGCGCCGTCAGCATGATGATGGGCAGCTCAGAAAAACCGCGCACGGCGCGACACACGCCTATGCCATCCAGCCCGGGCAGCATCAGGTCGAGCAGCATCAGATCAACGCCGCCATTGCGCACCTGCTCCACTGCTGCGAGGCCGTCCGCCACATGGCTGCAGCGGTAGCCGGCCGCAACGAAATAGTCGTTCAGCAGCGCCGCGATCTTGCTGTCATCTTCCACGATCAGTATGTGCTGCAATTGCTCCATGTTCGTCCCGTTCTCCTGTCGTCACCCGCCCGTGTACAACGGCAGGCGCAACTGCATACGCACCCCGCCCAGTACTGAAGCGCTGGCGCTGATCTCGCCGCCGTGCGCCTGCACCAACGCACGGCAGATCGCCAGCCCCAGCCCACTGCCGCCACGCTCGCGCGTGCGCGCGGCATCTACCCGGTATAGCCGTTCGAACAATTGCCCGAGGGCGCCGGCCGGTACGCCGGGCGCCGTGTCTTCCAGCGTGATTTCGGCCTGTGCGCCCAGTGGCAGCAGTGTCAGCACGATCTGGCCGCCGCTATCGGTGTAGCGCAGGCTGTTCTCCAGCAGATTGATCAGCACCTGCGTCAGCCGGCCCGCATCGGCACGCACGCGCAGCGGTTGTGGCGCCAGTTGCCAGCTCAGGTCCAGCCCGCGATCACGCGCGCGCGACTGGTAACGCAACAACAGCGGCTGCAGCAGCGGCGCCAGTTCCACCACCTGCCAGTCGTATTGCAGATCGCCCGCATCGGCCATGGTGAGCTGGTGCAGATCATCCACCAGCTGGTTCAGGCGCAGCACTTCCGCATGCAGCGAGGCCAGCGCCTGTGTATCGGCCTGACGGATGCCATCCTGCAGCGCTTCGATTTCGCCGCGTATCACCGACAGCGGCGTACGCAGTTCGTGCGACACATCGGCCAGTTGCTGGCGGCGCTGCTGTTCACTGGCCTGCAGCGCTTCGGCCATGGCATTCACGTGTAGCGCCAGCTCGGCCAGTTCATCGCGCAACAGCAGCGGCGCACGGGCGGCAAATTCGCCGCGTGCCAGCTGCGCCGTCACATCACGCAGCGCGGCCACAGGGCGCAGCAGGTGGCGCGCCAGCCAGATGGCGGCAAGGATGGCCAGACCCAGCAAGGCGCAGGCCAGCAGCACGATGTTGCGCAACTGGTCGCGCAGGAAACCGGCCGCACTGGCATCACTGCCACTGGCCTGACGCAGCGGCAGCAAACGCATACGCCCCACCACCTGCCCGTCCACCTTGATATCGCGCTCTATCCCGGGCGGAAAATCGGGCGGGCCGATCAAATTGCGCCCGTCCGCATCAACGATGGAGATGCGCGACAAAAAGCCCACCGGATCGTGCCGGTTGGGTGGCGGATCGGCGCGCGGTCTGGGTGGCGGCGCTGGATGGCCATAAGTGGGCGGGCCATAGCCGGGCGAGCCATCGGTACGGGGTGGCCCTTCGCCACGGGGCGGGCCACGGCGCCCGTCCGGCCGGCCCCGGGGAGGCCGCTCATCGGCCGCATCGGCCTGCAACTGCGGCTGCATTTCGGCCACCAGATCACCGAGCACGCGCGGCCGGCCACGCAGCCATTCGAAATTGCCTTCGCGCCGATAACGCTGCTCGAGCAGCACGCGCAACTGGTCCAGATCCTGAGTCTGCAGTTGGTTGAGATAGGAGACAAATCCGCGCTGCAAGCTCAGATTGGTCACCCACGCCATGGTGCCCAGACACAGCAGCACGATGGCCGTGATGGCCAGCGCCAGCTTGCGTGCGATTGTCCAGCGCCATCGGTTGAGCATGGGTTTCCTGTCACTCCAGTTGCACCACATGGTGTGTTGCCATCATACCTGCCGAATGTGCATGAATTGTGGATGCGCCGCCCTGTGTGCATGGATGGTGTTTTTGAGCAACAGAAAATGCATCGTGCATTTTTCCTGCACATTTGGCCCCCAAGCTGGCGCCATCAACCAAACCACAAGGGAGACCACCATGCGCCAACTTCAGCAACTGCCTCTGGCACCCCTGGCCGCCAGCCTGCTCAGCGCCACCCTGCTGGTTGCCTGCGGTGGCGGCAGCGTCGATACGGCCAGCACCACCACCAGCACGCGCGTGCTGCAGGGCGCCGGTACGGCCGGCAGCGCTGCCGCACAAGGAGCTGCCACACAAGCTGGTGCCACGACAGCGGCTACCGTGCTGGCCACCTCGCTGGCGACCTCACAGGCCATCGATGCGCTGCAGCCAGTCAGCAACGAAGCCGGCAGCGCGCTGACCATCAGCAGCACGGGCAGCATCGATAGCAGCAATCCCTTCTTTCTAGCCATGGGCAATGGCCGTAGCTGCGCCAGCTGCCACCAGCCCGACAACGGCTGGAGCATAGGGCCGGACAAGCTGGCCGCCCGTTTTAACAGCAGCGCCGGCCTTGATCCCGTGTTCCGCAGCGTCGATGGCGCCGTCTCGCCGCTGGCGCCCACCACCACGCTGGAACAGAAACGCCTGGCCTATGCGCTGCTACTGGGCAAAGGCCTGATACGGGTCGGCCTGCGCCTGCCTGCCGCTGCCGAATTCACGCTCGCCAGCGTGGATGACCCGTACCACTATGCCAGCGCTACCGAACTGTCGCTGTTCCGCCGTCCGCTGCCCACCACCAACCTGAAATTTCTCAGTAGCGTGATGTGGGATAGCCGCGAAACGGCCAGCGCCAGCACGGGCGCCAACTGCCTGCGCAATGTGCGTCCCACCCTCTGCTTTGCCAGCATAGACAGCAGCCTGCTACATCAGGCCAACGACGCCGTGCGCGGCCATGCCGAGGCAGCACGCGACCTGAGCGCCGCCCAGCAGCGCGCCATCGTCGACTTCGAACAGACCCTGTTCACCGCCCAGATCAATTCTGCCAGCGCCGGCAGCCTGACGGCGGCCGGTGCACTGGGCGGGCCGCTGGCGCTGTCGCAGACCGCCTACTACTTCGGCATCAACGATCTCGATGCGGGCGACTACCAGACTAGCGCCCCCTTCAGCCGCGATGTGATCACCCTGTTCGGCGCGTGGCGCAATCTGGACCGGCCGCAGGCACCGCCCCAGCGCGGCCGCCCGCCCGTGCCGCCTGGCGCCACCGATGTAGCGCGCGCCGCCATTGCCCGCGGCGAGCAGATCTTCAACAACAAGGGCTTCAACATCAGCGGCGTGGCCGGCTTCAACGACGAACTGCGCCGCCCGCTGGCACGGGGCAGCTGCACCAGTTGCCATGACGCACCGGGCATAGGCTCGCAGTCGGTCGCGCGCATGTTCAACACAGGCGTGGCCGCTGCCAGCCGGCGCACGGCCGATCTGCCGCTGTACACCCTGCGTAACAGTGCCACCGGCGAAACCATTGCCGTGAGCGACCCGGGCGCCGCCATGCTGAGCGGGAAGTGGAAGGATATAGCCCGCTTCAAGGTGCCCAGCCTGCGCGGACTGGAATCACGTTCGCCCTACTTCCACGATGGTTCGGCCGCCAGCATAGAACAGCTGGTGAAGTTTTACGACACCCGCTTCAATATCGGCTACACGGCGCAGGAGGCGGCCGATCTGGCCGCCTTCCTCAAAGCGCTGTAACTGCGCGCCCGCGCAGCGGCGCAGAGGCTGGCGCGCCGCGCCAGCCTCTGCGCCGCAGGGTTCTTTGCTATCATAGCGGCAGACTAACCGATGGCGCCGCTAGCGCCGATAGCAACGATAACCCGCCCGATGACCAGCACGCTCACCAGCCCTCACCCCGATCCCGCATGGCGCGGCCGCATCGCCGCCAGCGTGGTGGCGCTGATCCTGCTGTGGCCCATGCTGGTGGTGACGGAATTTAAACCGTGGCTGCTGCTGGACTGGCAGAGCCTGAGCGCCACCGGCCGTTTTCTGGCCGACTTTCTGGTACCGGCGCACGGCAGCGAATTTCTGCTGATGCTGGCCGAGCAGACCTGGCAGACCGTGGCCATCGCCACGGCCGGCCTGACGCTGGCCCTGATAGGCGCCATCCCCGCCACCCTCATCATCAACGAACAACTGTCCATCTCGCGCCTGGGTACGGGACGCATGCATGCGCTGGCACGCGCCGTGCGCCAGTTGGTGCGCTGGAAAATGGTGGTGCTGCGCAGCGTACCGGAACTAGTGTGGGCGCTGATCTTCGTGCGCATCATCGGCCTCGGCCCCACCGCCGGCGTGCTGGCCATCGCCCTCACCTACTGCGGCATGCTGGGCAAGGTGTACGCAGAAATTCTTGAATCATCCGACGCGCGCGCCAGCCATGCGCTGCTGGTCAATGGCAGCGGGCGGCTGGCCGCGCTGCTGTACGGCGCACTGCCGGAAGCGGCGGCCGAACTAATGTCGTACACCGTGTACCGCTGGGAATGCGCGATCCGCGGCTCGGTAGTGATGGGCTTTGTCGGTGCCGGCGGTCTGGGCCAGCGCATGGACGAATCGATGAAAATGCTGGCCGGTGCCGAAGTCAGCGCTATGCTGCTGGTGTTCGTGGCACTGGTGGCGCTGGCCGACCTGTTCTCCAAAACCTTACGCCGCCGACTAGGATGAAACATCGCCTGCCCCCGCCCCCAGCACGCGACTGGACCGTCATCAGCCTGATGCTGCTGGTGCTGCTGCTAATCGTCGCCAGCTTTACCTCGCTGCCGCTCAAATGGCGCGAATTCTTTACTCTCGATGCCGTGCGCAGCGTGCTGGAACTGCTGGCCGGCTTCGCGCCGCCGGAACTGGCTACGCCCTTCCTGATCAAGACCGGCTGGGCCGCCATCGAAACCATGGCCATGTCAGCACTGGGCACCTTGCTGGCCGTGGCGGCAGCGCTGTTGTTCTCGCTGCCCGCTTCCGGCCGCATGGGACGCACGGCACGCGCGGCCATGCGCGCCATGCTCAATGTCCTGCGCTCGATACCGGAGCTGGTGTGGGCTGCCATCCTGCTGATCGCTGCCGGTTTGGGGCCGTTCGGCGGCACGCTGGCACTGGCCGCGCACACGGCCGGCGTGCTGGGGCGGCTGTTTGCCGATGCGCTGGAAAATGCCGCGCCCCTGCCGGAACAGACCCTGCGCACCAACGGCGCCAGCGCCAGCGTGGCCTTCTTCTACGCCACCCTGCCGCAAACCTTGCCGCAGATGCTGTCCTACACCCTGTACCGCTGGGAGAACAATATCCGTGCCGCTGCCATCCTCGGCGTGGTGGGCGCCGGCGGGCTGGGGCAGATGCTGAAATACCACCTGTCGCTGTTCCAGATGCAGTCCGCCGCCACCGTCATCCTCGCCATGCTGCTGCTGGTGGCCATGGTCGATGGCGTCAGCTTCGCATTGCGCCGCGCCCTGACCCGATAATAGGCTGAACCCCCTATGCTAGAACTGCGTCACCTGAGTAAGACCTACGGCAATGGCCGCACTGTGCTGAACGACGTGAGCTGGCACTTCAAGGCCGGCGAATTCGTCGCCATCATGGGCGATTCCGGGGTCGGCAAATCCACCCTGCTGAATCTGATCGCCGGCCTCGATACGCCCGATGCCAGCTGCCCTGCCGATGCCATCATGGTCGATGGCGTGGCGCTGGCCAGCCTCGATGACGATGCCGCCACCCGTTTGCGGCGCCAGCGCATGGGCTTTATTTTTCAAGCCTTCCACGTACTGCCCCACCTGACCCTGGTGCAGAACGTGGCCCTGCCCCTGCTGCTGAACGGCCTGCCCACAGCGGCGGCCAGCGAGATGCTGGCCGCCGTGGGGCTGAGCGGGCGCGATCACGACTTCCCGCACCAGCTATCGGGCGGCGAAATGCAGCGCGTAGCCATCGCGCGCGCACTGGTGCACCGTCCGGCACTGGTGCTGGCGGATGAACCGACCGGCAACCTCGATCCGGACACGGCACACAGCATCCTCGAACTGCTACAGCGCGAGATCAAGGCTACGGGTGCTTGTGCGATTATGGTGACGCACGCCCACTCTGCTGCCGCAAAAAGCGACAAAATCCTTCATTTATCAAAGATTGGCATACAAGAAACAACAAACGTCAAGCTATTTGACCAATAAACAAGCTAATTTATTTGTCAAATCGTGCCTTTCGTCACGCGGCGTAGTATGATTTGCCTAACTTGCATGGTTATCAAGAATGTTGAGTAGCGCTCCGCATTCAGATAAGAGTGTGGGCGCTAGCCCTGCCAGGAAACGTCATCTTTGATTTACGTTTTGAGCAAAGGAGGAGCAATCATGAACGTACGGCAAAAAAAGCTGGAACTGATCGAAGCCATGAATCGTGCTCGGGCTCTGGAACCATCCAGTTTCGTCCCGAACAAGCTGCTTGATACTTTGATCGAAAAGATGAACCTGAAAAACGACGCAGAACTCTGCCGAGTTTTGGAGGTGCAACCTCCGATTATCAGCAAGATTCGTCACCGCAAGCTCACCGTGGGGGCGACCATTTTGCTGCGTATGCATGAAAAGTCGGACATCAGCATACGGGAATTGAAAGACCTGTCGACCGCTTCTATGCACTAAACAGCGCTGCTGCTAGTGCCATGCCAGGCGCCGGCATGCGGTACCCGGCGCCCTCAGTAGTAACAACGTACAGCCCAAACCCTGCTGAACGACTCCCTCCCTGCCACATCCGCCGCTCTCGCCTCCACTATTTTTCGTATTTCCAGTTGCGTGCTTTGCCTTCGGCTATCCATGCCACCGCCTGTTCGCGCCTGCGCGTACGGGTCGCTGCCGTCTTGGCTTCCTCCAGCCATTCGATATAGTCGCGCTGCTTGCTGGGGCTAAAGGCGGCGAAATGCTGCTGCGCTGCCGGTAGCTGTGCCAGCGCGTCCTGCAGATCGTCGGGCACGGTCACCGTGCTGCTGCGCGCAGTGCGGGTGCGCACCGGCGCTATGCCTTCATCATTGAGCTGCATGGCCTGCCGCAGATAGGCCTGCAGCTGCGCGACGGGCGGCAGGTCTTCCAGCGCCGTGATGCGGCCGAACTGGCCCATCGCATCGCGCTGGGCGGCATCGCCCATCAGCAGTTCAGCCTTCCAGAAATTCAGTGCGCAATGGGCCTTGAAGGCCGCCATGCTGCACAACATGCCCTTGTACATAAAATGCGGGAAGCTCCACTTCATGGTCTCTTCCACCTCGGGGCAAGCCTCGTGCACGACAGCGCGCAAATGCTTCAATATGGTCTGGGCAAATGGCGCCGCTTGAGCGATATACGCATCTACGCGGGGATCTGGCGTCGGCATAAAAGACACTTTCATGTTGGCGGAAGGCATCAATATACCAAAAGTCATGCGCGCAACGGTAGAATGTCAGTACCCCCTCGCGGAGAAGCTTATGCACCATTCCCGTCTGCCTGCACTACTGCTAGCACTGACTCTGGCGCTCTGGCTGCTGTCGCCGGCGCAGGCCGTCACGCTGCGCGTCTGCACCATGGAAAGCGCCGTGCTGCCGTTTATCACGCCGGATGGTCAGGGCACGGCGGACCTACTGATCCGCATGGCCGCGCAGGAACTCGACATCACCCTGATCTATCAGCCCGCACCGCTGGCACGCTGTCGTGAACTGGTACGCACGGGCAGCGCAGATGCCTTCCCCGCCGCGCCCTTCATCCCCACGCTGGCAGCCGAATTCCGCTACCCGCTGCAACGGGGAGAAATCGAAACGGGGCATGCCGTGGCGAGCGGTCGCACCATGGTATTCCGCCGCGTAGGCAGCAGTGTCGATTGGGACGGGGTACGCTTTGCACGCCTGAATACGCCCGTGTTGACGCCGTTCGGCACAGTGATGCCGCGCGAAAAACTGCAGGCACTCAACGTGCCTATCGATGCCAATGGCCGCACCATGCTGGCCAACTTCCAGAAAATGCTGGCCGGCCGGGCCGATGTCGCCGTAGCGCTGGAAATCCATGGTGCACAGTTGCTGATGCTGCCCCCGTTTGCCGGCAAAATCGAAATGCTGCCTGCCCCCTTCCTCGACGAGAACTACTACCTGGCCATCTCACCAGCGTACTACGAGGCACACACGCAGCTGATCGAAAAACTGTGGGATACCATAGGCCGCCTGCGCCGCAGCCCGCTCTATTTGGCGCAGCAGCGCAAGGCCATCGACGAGCTGCTCAAACCCTAAGGTCGCGCCGCAAGCCGGGCAATCTGCTCTATACTCCGCACAACGGAAAACATGGAACTCGCCGATGCCCAACAACAAAGCGCCCGGACGCATACAGCCCTACCCGCACGCCGCCGCAGGCTGGGGTGCAGTGAAGCAGGTCGCCGTCAATCTGGTGCGCGAAAAAGTCAGCGCCGGCCATACCAGAGCCCTGCTTAGCCAGAACCAGCCCGGCGGCTTCGACTGCCCCGGCTGCGCCTGGCCGGACCGCGCCGCCGGCGCCAGCTTTGCCTTCTGCGAGAACGGCGTCAAGGCCGTCGCAGCGGAAGCCACCAGCAAACGCGTACGCCCCGAATTCTTCGCGGCCCACAGCGTCAGCGCGCTGCTGCAGCAATCGGACTATGAACTGGAACAGCATGGCCGCCTGACCACACCGATGGAATACGATAGTGCCAGCGACCATTACCGGCCCATCAGTTGGGAACGCGCCTTCGGCATCATGGCCGAACATCTGCGCGCCCTGCCCGATCCCGATCAGGCCACCTTCTATACCTCGGGCCGCACCGCCAACGAAGCAGCCTTCCTGTTCCAGCTATTCGTGCGCATGTACGGCACCAATAACTTCCCCGACTGCTCCAACCTGTGCCACGAACCCACCAGCCGCGGCCTGCCCGGCACCGTGGGCGTGGGCAAAGGCACGGTCACGCTGGAGGATTTCGAGCATGCCGACGCGCTGTTCATCTTCGGCCAGAATCCGGCCACCAACCACCCGCGCATGCTGGGCGAGCTACGCGCCTGCGCCCGGCGCGGCGCCACCATCGTCTCCATCAATCCGCTACGCGAGCGTGGGCTGGAGCGCTTCACCAGCCCCACCCACCCCAGCGAAATGCTGGGCAATGGCAGCACCACGATCAGCTCGCTGTTCATCCAGCCGCGCCTGGGCGGCGACTTCGCACTGATCAAAGGCGTGGCCAAGCGCCTGCTGGAACTCGACGATGCAGCGCTGGCCCGCGGTGCCGCCAGCCTGCTCGACCATGCTTTCATCGCCGACCATACCAGCGGCTTTGCCGCCTTCGCCGACGAGATACGCGAGCAACCGTGGTCTGCGCTGCTGCAAGAATCGGGCGTGCCGCGTGCACAGATCGACCAGCTCACGGATATCTACTGCCGCAGCGCCAACGTGATCAGCACCTGGGGCATGGGTCTGACCCAGCACAAGGGCGCTGTCAGCACCATCCAGATGCTGTCCAATCTGATGATGATGCGCGGGAATATCGGCCGCCGTGGCGCCGGCCTGTGCCCCGTACGCGGCCACTCGAACGTGCAGGGCGACCGTACCATGGGCATAGAAGACAAGCCCACGACCGCCTTCCTCGACCGTCTGCAGCAGGTGTTCGATTTCGCGCCACCGCGCCACCATGGCTACGACACGGTGGACAGCATACAGGCCATGCTGGACGGCAAAGTCAAAGTCTTCATCGCGCTAGGCGGCAACTTTGCCATGGCCACACCCGATACCCCGCTGACATTCGCTGCGCTGCGCGCGTGCGAGCTCACCGTACACGTCGCTACCAAACTCAATCGCAGCCATCTGGTGCACGGCAAGGCCGCGCTGCTGCTGCCCACGCTGGGACGCACGGAAATCGACTTGCAAAATGGCGTGCCACAGGGCGTCACGGTTGAAGATTCGATGAGCATGGTGCACCTGTCGTATGGCCAGAACACGCCCGCTTCCAGCGATCTGCTGTCGGAGACCATGATCGTGGCACAACTGGCCCATGCCACGCTGGGCAGCAGCAAGGTGGACTGGCTAGGCTATGCGGCCGACTATGGCCGCATCCGCGACGCCATCGCCCGCGTGTTCGACGACTTCCACGACTTCAATGCGCGCGTGGCGCAGCCGGGCGGCTTCCATCTCACGGTGGCATCGCGCCAGCGCGAGTGGCGCACGGCCAGCGGCAAAGCCCAGTTTCTGATACACCCGCTTGATCTGGATACGCCCATACACCGCGCCCGCGCCATCCATGGCGAACGCCTGATGGTGCTGATGACGGCCCGTTCCCACGACCAGTACAACACCACCATCTACGGCCTCGATGACCGCTACCGCGGCGTGTTCGGCCTGCGCCGCGTGCTGTTCATCCAGCGCGACGATCTGGCCATGCTAGGCCTGCAGCGCGGCGAATATGTGGACCTGCAAAGCGTGTGGGAAGATGGTATCGAACGGCGCGCCGAACGCTTCCTGCTGGTGGAATACGATATTCCGCGCGGCTGTCTGGGCGCCTACTTCCCCGAAACGAATGCGCTGCTGCCTTTGCACAGCACGGCCGATGGTGCCGGCACGCCAACGGCCAAATCCATTCCTGTGCTGCTGCAGCGCTCGGCGCTGCAGGAAGCGGCCGAATAAAGGGTCACGCCTTCAGGTGTACTCGACGCAGGCATCCTGGCGGCAGAAGCTCACCAGCTTGACGCCAGCGCGGCTGGCGACATCGATGGCCAGCGTGCTCGGTGCCGAGATGGTGGCCAGCAGAGGAATCTGCATACGCGCCACCTTGCGTACCAGCTCGTAGCTGGCGCGGCTGGACATGAACACAAAGCCGCGTCGCATATCCACACCGGCAGCGGCCAGCACCCCTATCAATTTGTCGAGTGCATTGTGGCGGCCCACATCCTCGCACACTTGCAGCACATTGCCGGCCGCATCGCACCAGCCGGCCGCATGCACCCCGCCCGATACACGCATCAGTTGCTGATGCTGGCCGAACTGCGCCACTGCATTGACCACGGCAGCGGCCAGCGCCGCATCGTCATGCAACGGCGCCGTGCTGATTGGTTCGGGGTACAGGTCGATCTGCTCCAGGCTTTCCAGTCCACACACGCCGCAGCCGCTGCGCCCCGCCATCGAGCGGCGCTGCTGCTTGAGGCCATGGAACGCCTGCTGAGACACGGTAAGGGCAACTTCGAGACTGCCGGAGTGGGACTTGACTTCGATATCGTAGACATCGGCAGCCTGCGTGATCAGGCCTTCGGTAAGCGCGAAACCCAGCGCAAATGCTTCAAGCTGGCGTGGCGTCACCATCATCACGGCATGGGAGATGCCGTTAAATACCAGCGCCACCGGCGCTTCTTCGGCCACGCTGTCATCCAGCGCCTGCGGCGCCTGCGCCAGCCTGTGACGCCGCACGGCACGTTGCTGCGCGCCAGTCTGGTCTACCCCTGTTTCAAACTTCATTCCCGCTCCGGTCGATAAGCACTGCGGCTTATTCTACACGGCGCGGCTGGGAAAGGCAGTCTGGCGCGGCCCGGACCACGCGCGGAATCAGGCTTCGCCGTTCACGCCGTAGTGGCGCGCATAGCGGTTGTCCAGATTCGCCAGCGGCAGCAGCAGGAACAGGTCGGCGCTTTCGAAATCAGGATCCCATGCCGGCTCGCCGCAGATCCATGCGCCCGAACGCATATAGCCTTTCAGCAGCGCTGGCACTTGCGGCTTCTGCGCCGCTTCGAGCTTGGAGAACGGGAATGGCAGGTGCGGCGTGACGCGGTATTCCGACGGTGCCATGTAACTGGCCGCCAGTTGCTGGTACACGGCGACGGCATTGTGGCCGCCATCGGCCAGACTGATACTGGCGCAGCCTATCAGGTAGTCGCAGTTCTCGCGGCGCATGTATTCGGCCAGGCCGGACCACAACAGCATGATCACACTGCCGCCACGGTAATCAGGATGGATGCAGGCGCGGCCAGCTTCCACCATGCGGCCGCGCAGATGGTTCAGGCGGCCCAGATCGAATTCGCCTTCCGAATACACGCGGCCCAGCTTGCGCGCGCGCGCGGCGCTGAGCAGGCGGTAAGTACCCACCACTTTCAGGCTGGCGCTATCGCGTACGATGAGGTGATCGCAATGCTCGTCGAACTCGTCGCAATCGAGGCCGTCCTCGCGCATCAGCGATGTCAGGCCCAGGGTTTCGATGAACACCTTGTAGCGCAGGCGCTGAACCTCGCGCAGCTCCTCCGGTGTGCTTGCCATACTGAGTACCAGCTTGCCGGACGCTGCTCGGACGTCGGCTTGTATGATCGAAGTTTGCATGCTTCATCCTTTCTGTGGGAGACGAAGCAAGCGTAACGGGGGAATACTTCAGGAACATGACATAGCCATGTCAGTTGCATGACATGCATCAAATCGTGGCGTATCCGCAAAAAAAGAGAGGCAGGATCTGCCGCGCAGACCTGCCCCCCGGGCTGAAACCCGCATATCCGCCCCGGACTGATAAGCCGGGGCCGCATATCAGATTTTCTTCGGACGGCCCGTCTTCAGTTGCGGCAGGCTGGCCAGCACGTTCTGCAGCGTGGCCAGATCGATCTGGCTGATCAGCGCAACGCCGATGCGCAGCAGTTCGCTCTTCTTGATTTCGAAACCAGCTTTCAGGCAGGCTTTCTTGACGTGACCCAGCACAGCGTATTCCTGCTCGGGCATGGTGAAGCTATCGCGCACCAGCTTTTCCTTGCGTGCCTTGTCCTTGGACGCATCCAGCGCAGGCGCAGTTACCGGCTTGGCGGCTGGCTTGGCGACCGGCTTGACCACTGGCTTTTTCACGGCTTTAACTACCGGTGCCTTGCCGGCCGGCTTGGCTGCCTTCAGCGCTGCTTTGGCAGGTGCTTTATTGACAGCCTTGGCGGGCGCTTTCACGGCCGTCTTGGCTGGTGCTTTGACTGCTGCTTTCGGTGCTGCCTTGCTGGCCGGCTTGGCCGCAACCTTGGCCGCTACCGGCTTGGCAACCGCCTTGGCGACTGGCTTAGTGGCCGGCTTAGTGGCCGGCTTGGCTGCAGCTTTCGGCGCAGCCTTGGCAGCCGGCTTAGCAGCAGCACGGGCAACGGTGGTTTTCGCAGCGACCGGCGTCTTGCTGCCGACGGTGCCATTCACGGATTTATTCATACCTGCTCCAGATGATGTTAATACTATAAACAATATATACTATTTATGTCATTGTTGCTTGAATTACCGCAAATTTGCCGCGACGTGACCGAACAGCACGGGCGGACTGACCGGCTTGCGCAGGAATTCCACCGCGCCCACACTGCGTCCCAGCGCTTCATCTTCGGGCTGGCTTTTCGCCGTAAGGAAGATCACCGGGATGGCACTGCTAGCCGGATCGGCCTTCAGCCGGCGACAGGTTTCATAGCCATCCATTTCGGGCATCATGATGTCGAGCAGGATCAGATCGACCTGCGAACTGGCCACGATCTGCAGCGCCGTCGCGCCGCTGGTCGCCACCTTGGTGTTGTACTGATCCTTGAGCAGGCCAGCCAGCAGCGTAATATTGTCCGGCGTATCGTCGACGATCAGTACCGTTTTCCGCTGCGGGCTCGCGCTCATGCTCACTCTCCGTCTAGCACTGCCAGCAGCTTGGCGGCAGCTTCAAATTGATAATGTTCCATGTAATCGGCCAGCCGGCTCATTTGCACCGGCGTCAGCAAGGTCGCCAGCGCGGGCCGCACCCGCTCGAAATAGTCGCCGCTTTCGCCGCTGAATTCGGCCAGCAGCTTGCGCAGGCCGGCAGCGGCCTGGCGCGCATCGCCTGCGACGACCAGCTTGTCATCGCGCGGCGGCAGCGGCGGTATCACCCTGATCGACATACCCAGCCAGCGTGACAGCACGCCGTACAGACGCTGCGGATCGATAGGCTTGGTGATGTAGTCCTGCATGCCTTCCTCGATGCAGCGCGCCTGCATGCCCGCCAGTGCGCGCGACGTCACCGCGATCAGCGGCAATTCGTCAAAGCGCTTGTCCTGCCGCAGCAATCGGGTAGCTTCGTGACCATCCATCACCGGCATGGCCAGATCCATCAGCACCAGATCATAGCCCTGCGGCCCCACCTTTTTCAGCCGGTCAAGTGCTTCCTGTCCGTTAGCCACCGCATCGACCTGCAACCCTTGCAGCTCGAGCAGCTCGCGCGTGACATACTGATTGACGGGGCTATCCTCGGCTAGCAGCACCCGCGCAGTGCGCCGCTCGCTGGTTTCTAGCGGCAGATCAGCCACCGCGCCCTGATGCAGCACGGCCTGCACCGAGAGTGCCGCCGCATCGGAGCGGGCCAGCTGCAGATCAAAATAGAAGGTCGAACCGAAGCCGGGCCGGCTCTCGACTTCGATATTCCCGCCCATCAGGCGCACCAGTTGCTGCGAAATCGACAGGCCCAGCCCCGTGCCACCGTAATTGCGCGTGGTCGAGCCGTTGGCCTGGCTGAATGCACGGAACAGCCGGCCCTTCTGCTGGGCCGTCATGCCTATGCCCGTGTCGCGCACGGAGAAGCGCAGCCGCACCATGCCGTCCGGCGCCTTGCCCGGCGCCAGCTGGCAGTGCAGTTCCAGCTCGCCCTGTTCGGTAAATTTGACGGCATTATTGGCCAGATTGATCAGCACCTGCCCCAGCCGCAGCGGATCGCCCACCAGATAGCGCGGCACATCGTCGGCCGTCGTCACCAGATAGCGCAGGTGTTTGTCGCTGGCGCGCTGGGTGGTCACGCTGGAGACGTTGCTCAGCACATCATCGAGCAGGAAGGGAATCTGCTCCACTTCCAGCCGGCCAGCCTCGATCTTGGAGAAGTCCAGGATATCGTTGATGATGCCCAGCAGCGACAGCGCGGCGCGGTGGATCTTGGTGATGTAGTCGTGCTGCTTGGGCGTCATCTCCGTGCGCAGCGCCAGATAGGCCATGCCGATCACCGCACTCATGGGCGTGCGGATTTCGTGGCTCATATTGGCGAGGAATTCGGACTTGGCGATATTCGCCGCTTCCGCCATCACGTTCGCATTGAGCAGCTTCTGTTCGCGCTCACGCCGGTCGCTGATGTCGCGGATGAAGGCGCAAAACTCGTAACTATGCTCGCCATCCGAACGCACTTTGGTAATCGCCAGTTCGATCGGGAATTCATCGCCATTGCGGCGCAGGGCCACTACTTCAATGCGCGCATCCAGTACCCGCGTCACGCTATTGCCGGCGGCCAGGCGCTGCATGCCACGCCGGTGCTCATAGCGGAAGCGCTGTGGAATGATGGTCTGGTCCAGCGACATGCCCATGACTTCTTCGCGACTCCAGCCGAAAGTGCGTTCGGCCTGAGTATTCCAGCCGACGATATTTCCGCTCAAGTCCATGCGCACCACGGCATCGAGCGCCGTATCGACGATGGTCTGCAGCTTGGCCTGACTATCGCCAAGGCGCTGCATGGATTCGGTCAGTTCACGGGTGCGGGTGGCTATGCGCTCTTCCAGCACGCTATTCAGGTCACGCAGTTCGCGCTCGGCATCGCGCACGCGAGTCAGCGCATCGCGGAAGCGCAGCACGGCACCGGACAAGCGCCCCACCTGATCTTCCCGGTCTATGCCCGAGAGCTTGATATCGGTCTCGCCGCGCGTCAGCTTCTCGAGACTGGTCTGGATATCGGCAAATGGCCGCGCTGCGCGCCGCCCCACCAGAAAAATCGATACCACAATGGCCAGCGCCAGCAGCAGGTTGGCCGCCACCGTATTAAAAATCTGCCGGCGCAGGTCGCGGTCGATCTGCTCGCGCGAAAACGCCAGATCGATAGAGCCCACCGCATAACTGCGGCGCGCATCGCTGAAGCTGATATCGCGGTGCACCTTGATGGCTGCTACCGGCACATCGGTGGGCGAAACATAGCTGGCCACTTCCGTGCCGTTTGGCGCCAGCACACGCAGCACCAGTACTTCCGGCGTGGCACCGGATGCATCGACCACACTGTTGATGGCCGCACTATTGATGTCGAACAGCGGCCGCGCCAGTGCCTGCGACAGCACGGCGGCGAGCCGCTCGGCGCGTTCCTGCAGGTTCTGCTCGGCCTCGGCGCTGAGCGAGCGCATGATGTAGGTGGTGTAGACCGCCGTGGACAGCGCTACTGCGAGAAAAATCCCGACGCCCAGACGCAGCAGGATATTGCGCCGCCAAAGGCGCTGTATGCGTACCAGCAAGCCAGCGTGAGGGTCGTTCAATGGATCAATGACGGGCTCCTTCTGCCGCCTCCAGCTTGCGGTAAGCGGGGCTGTTACGCACTTCCTCCACCGTGCGCCAGATGCGCTCGGCCAGTTGCGGGTCGGCCGCGACCAGCCCGTGCGAGAGTATCAGAAAATACGGCTTTTCGATGATGGGGATGGGCAGTTGCTCGAGCTGCCCAGCCAGCGGGCCGTGCATCAGGCTATGTGCATCGCTGCCGCCCACGGCCGCCGCAGCCACCCGTCCGGCGATCAGCTTGCGCGCCAGTTCATCGGCGCGCTGGCTGCCTTCGTCCACTTCCACATTCAGCCCGCGCAGCACATCGCCCACCGAATACCCGAGCTGGAAGCCCACCGCGCCTTGCAGATTGCGGAAGCTCTTGCCGTCCCACTCCACTTTGCTGCCTTTACGGCGCAGCACCATGTAGCTATCAATATGCATACGCTTGCTGGCATCGATTACCTGCCCGCCCGGATATTCGCCCAGTTCGCGCCGGTCCGGCTTGTAGCTGACGGCAAAAGCGCCATCGACCGCATTCGCCTTGAGCTGGGCCAGACAGCGCTTCCACGGTATGCTCTGATACTCGAAACGCAGATTGAGGCGCTGTTCGACCATATTGAGCAGCGCGAAATTCAAGCCGGCACCGGACTCGGTGCGCCATGGCAGCACATTGGTCTGCTCGAAGCACAGGCGCAAAGGCTCGCGCCGCTCCGCCGCCGTAGCGGGAGCCAGCAGCAGCGCCATCAGCAATCCGATGGCAACGCTACGCAGGCCTGTGCTATTCATCTCCGTCTCCGCTTCAAGTCGTACTACGCAAGCTGAAGTCTACCCCAACTTCGTCCCACTGCTCCTGTTCCTTCTCCAACCAGTATGACAGCGTGGGATGTTCGCTGATCCAGCTACGGCGCAATTCCAGTTCAATGCGGCTCTTGACACGCAGCTTGATCTGGCTGAAATCGACATCCATACGCGAGTGCATGAACAGTACGGCCAGCCGCAGGGCCACCACTGCCTTGACGAAGTCGGGCTCGTTGAGCGCTTCGGCCACCTTGCGCAGATTGCCCTTGTGCGCCACGATCAGGCGCGCCATGGTTTTCTGCTCGCGTGCCGTAAAGCCGGGCAGGTCGGCGTTTTCTATCATGTAGGCGGCATGCTTGTGGTAACCCGTATGCGATACCACCATGCCCATTTCGTGCAGCAGCGCGCTCCAGTACAAGTGGCGCGTGTACTGATCGCTGGCAGGCTTGGTCTGGGCGTACAGGGCCAGCGCATCATCGGCCACGCGGTTGGCACGCCGCTCGTCGCAATGGAAGCGCTGCACGCAATCGAGCACCGACTGTTCGCGCCGGTCGCGCTTGGTGGAACGCAGGTGCAAATCCCACATCACGCCCATGCGCAGGCCCGCTTCGATAGGCTGTACAACGGGAATATCCAGCTCGCGCACCAGCCCGATCAGAATCGCCAGACCGCCGATGATGGTGCCGGCGCGGTCCGGCCGCAAGCCCGGCATATCGATCTTGCTGACATGGCCGAATTCGATAAAGCGTTGTTTCAGCGCACTCAGGGTAGTGCCGTTGACTTCCTTGCCTATGCCGTTCTTGATAATGATGTCGGCGATGGTGCGCGCCGTGCCGGACGAACCGTAGCACTGCTTCCAGTATTGCGGGTGGTAAGGCGGCGCCGCATCTTCGAAATGACTGCGTGCCGACAGGATGGCGGCCTCGAACGACGCCGCATCGACGCGGCCGCCAATGAAGAACGACAAGCTCTGTTTCACCGTGCCGACGCTGAACGATTCGACTTTTTCGATTTCCTGTCCGCGTCCGAGTATCAGCTCGGTCGAACCGCCGCCGATGTCGATCACCAGCCGGCGCTCGCCCGGTGTGGCCAGCGCATTCGCCACGCCCATGTAGATCAGGCGGCCCTCTTCCTCACCCGAGATAATTTCGATCGGATAGCCTATGGCCAGTTCGGCCTGCGGCAAGAAGGCTGCGCTATTGCGTGCCACCCGCATGGCCGAGGTGGCAACCACCCGCACGGCATCGAGCTTGTAGGCCGCCAGCACGCTGCGGAAATTTTTCAGACAGTTGAGGGCAGTCTGCATGGCGGCCGGCGTCAGGTTGCCCTGCTCATCCAGACCTGCGGCCAGCCGGATAGGCTCGCGCACGCTTTTAAGTACCCGTATGGCCTCGCCATCATGCTTGCCGATATGAAGACGGAAGCTATTCGAACCCAGATCTACAGCTGCATACATATTTGGAAGTCTCTCCCGGAACTGGGTATCAGATTCATGCCAGATTAGGCTGAAATCAAACTAAACGATTTACATGATTATAGATCACGATAAGCGCTGTTTGTGACGGCTTAATGACAACTTGATAATAGTACTTCAGACTTCCGGTGTGCTGTCGGCCGCCACCACGCGGTTGCGCCCTTCCCGCTTGGCTTGCTGCAGCGCTTCGTCGGCGCGTTTGAACAGGCTCACGGCCGCATCGTCAGGCCGGATGGTGGTGACACCAAGGCTGGCGGTCATATTGATCACGGCCTTGCCGGCCTTGACGGGCAGCGCGGCGATGGCCAGTCGGATACGCTCGGCCACCATGCAGGCATCTTCCTGCCCCGTGCGCGGCAACTGGATGGCAAATTCGGCGCCGCCCATGCGGCCCATCAGATCGCTGTCGCGCAACTGCTTCTGGCACACTTCCACCAGCGCCTTGAGCACCAGATCACCGACCGGGTGGCCATAGTGTTCATTGATGCGTTTGAAATCATCGAACTTCAGCAGGATCAGCGCCGTAGGCTGGCCGGGGCGGCGTGCCAGCGCTATCCATGGCGCCAGCGCCTGATAGAAGCCGCGCCGGTTCGGCACGTCCGTCAGCGGGTCGGCCACTTCCAGCCGCGCCAGTTCGCTCTCCTGCTGTTCGCGGCTGAGCAGCAGATAGCCGAACACATTGCCAAAGGTGAGCAGATACAGTGCCACGATGCCGGCTGCCTGCACCAGCGCAGGGCTGAGCCATTCGGCGCCATCGGGCAGCAGCACCGCCAGCACGCCGCGCAGCAGCACCACCAGCGTCAGGCTCAGGGTCGACAGCACCAGATAGCGGCGCAGCAGCGTGCCGCGGCGCCAGCCGCGTCCCAGTGCACCGGCGCTGGCCAGCGCGAAGAAGCCGGCCACCAGCGCAGCGATGCCGATGCGGTCGCCGGCCGGGATATCGAGCAGCCAGGCGCCCGTGAACAGGCCGATGGAAACGCCCAGTGCAGGCAGCAGATAGCGCCGCCACACGCGCCGTCCGGCCAGCTCCCACCACGCCGAAGCGTCAAAGGCGAAGCCGCTGAACAGCACTGCGTAAGCAAACGGAATGGTGAGGAAATCAGGCAGCGCGCCGCGCAGATACAGCAAGCCCCATGCGACGGCCTGCAACTGGCGCGCGATGCGCCAGCTACGCAGACTGGCCGAGGGGGCGCTGCGGCCTGCCTGCTGCTGGTAGAAGAACAGCGCCGCGCACAGGCTGAAATTGCCCAGCGCTAGCGCCAGCACCAGAGTCTTGATATCCATGAACTACTGGTCGATACCCTGATCAGACTTCGTGTTCCACGCTCTGGGTGCCGTCACCCACTTTGCTGGCCCAGGCCTGGCCGAAGAAGGCTTTTTCATCTTCCGTCGGCGCGTCGTGCCAGAACACGATCAGCGTGCCCTTGTGGTCATGCAGCTGGCTGACCTTTTCGATAAAAGCCTGTTTGCCGGCCATGTCGGCCAGCGCCACCACGTAGCCGTAGACACGGGTCAGGCGCTCGAGACGATCCGGTTCGGTAAAGCTGTTGGTGGCGGTCAGCGTAGGGTGATCGAGAAACATCGTCATACTCTCCAGTAGTGCCGCCCAGATGGCTGGCTTAATCTAACGTCAATGTACATACAATTTTTCCATCTGTAAATGCAATGTCGTCTACACTAGCTCTCAAGCGACACTCCTGGTGGCGCGACGACCGTCTTTGTACGGCAGATTTTTCGCCCGATTCCGACGCCTGGCCATCTTGAGTTTACCTGCTGACCCGCCACTGGTGCGCACCCGTGGCAATACCCGCACGCTGGAATTCGCGCCCGGCATGATACAAAGCGAGATGCGGCTATCCGATCCGGACCAGCTAGTGCTGGCCTATCCGCGCGCCATGATGTGCTTTGTGCTGTTCCAGCCACAGCCTGCCCACATCCTGATGGTGGGGCTGGGCGGCGGTTCGCTGGTCAAGTTCTGCCACCGCTACCTGCCGCACAGCCGCATCACGGTGCTGGAACTGCGTGCCGATGTGATCGCCCTGCGCGAGCAGTTTGCCATACCGCCCGATGATGCGCGCCTGCGCATCATCCACGCCGATGCCAGCGATTATCTGAAACGCTGCGAGGAGTTGGCCGACGTGCTGCTGATCGACGGCTTCGATGAACTGGGCCTGCCGCCCGCGCTGGGCAGCAACAGCTTCTACCGCCATTGCCGCCGCGTGCTGCGCCCCGGCGGCGTGCTGGTGGCGAATATCTTCAGCTACGATCCGGCCTATACCGATATGCGCATGCGCCTCAACGCCGCCTTCGACGGCCAGCTATGCCGCTTCCATGGCATCGCCGGCAACAACCATCTGCTGTTTGCCGTGGCAGGCAAACAGGCCACGCCGGCACTGGGCATGCTGCGTCGCGTGCAGCGCAGCACCCTGTTTGCCTTCGGCGCGCTCAATCGCCTGCTGGCGCACTGGGTGGTACGCCGGCTCGAACGGGGCCGCCCCGCGCGGCTCTAGTCGGCGCCGCGCTATTTTTTACGCGCGCCGTGCACCATCTGGCGCGCCTGCTTGCGCAGCAGGGCCTGATCCCAGCGGGCTTTCTGCACTTCCGTCTCGGGCTGCAGCACGGGCACTTCCACCGGCTTGCGCTGCTCGTCCACGGCCACCATGG
Source organism: Pseudoduganella danionis (assembly GCF_009720775.1). Lineage (GTDB taxonomy): Bacteria > Pseudomonadota > Gammaproteobacteria > Burkholderiales > Burkholderiaceae_D > Rugamonas > Rugamonas danionis. Next base: position 1,317,803 of record NZ_WNKW01000001.1, on the reverse strand, counting down.
TGAAATAGCAGCTATTCGCATGGCGCACCAGCCGCTGCTGGATATTCTCCGTCACCACGCGTATCCCCACTTCCATCGAAGTACGGCCCGTGTAATTGATCGAGGCGAGGAAAGTTACCAGCTCGCCCACATGGATGGGCTGCAAGAACATCACCTGATCCACCGACAGCGTCACCACATAACTGCCCGAATAGCGGCTGGCGCAGGCATAAGCCACGCTATCGAGGAATTTGAGGATGGTACCGCCGTGGACATTGCCGGAAAAATTGGCCATGTCGGGTGTCATCAGCACCGTCATGGTGAGTTCATGGGCACTCCAGCTCATCGGTTTTTCCATTCCCAGCTCCATAGTTGTTTGCGCCATGCTAGCGGTTATACGCCGGCTCGGCAATTAGTTATCAAAACCTTCAAGTTTTGGCGTATGCTTTGCGCTTCACGCTTTCAGGAGTCCCGTATGAAATGGAAAGTTCTGGCCGCCAGCGTCATGCTGGGCCTATCCTCCGCCGCCCATGCGCTGAGCGCCGGCGAAGTGCACACCTTCACGCTGGCCAACGGCATGAAGTTCATCGTGCTGGAATCGCACACCATCCCCAATGCGAATATGTACACCTTCTGGAAGGTCGGCTCGCGCAACGAAGCGCCCGGCATTACGGGGCTGTCGCACTTCTTCGAACACATGATGTTCAACGGCTCGAAGAATTTCGGCCCCAAAGCCTTCGACCGCACCATGGAAGCCAAGGGCGGCTCCAACAATGCCTACACCAGCAATGACCTGACGGTGTATCAGGACTGGTTCCCCGCCAGTTCGCTGGAAACCATCTTCACGCTGGAAAGCGACCGCATCGCCCACCTGAATATCGATCCGAAAATGGTCGCCAGCGAACGCGGGGTGGTGCTATCCGAACGCAGCACGGGGCTGGAGAACTCCAATATGCGCATGCTGCAGGAAGAGATCAACGGCGTGGCCTTCCGCGCCCATCCCTACTCGTGGTCGGTGATCGGCAACGAATCGGATATCAAGGCATGGACCCAGGAAGACCTGCAGCGCTATTTCACCACCTACTACGCGCCGAATAATGCAGTGGCCGTAATCGTCGGCGACGTCAAGGCCGACGCCGTGAAGAAGCTGGCAACGCGCTATTTCGGCGCCATCCCGGCACGTGCCCTGCCGCCTGCCGTGCGCACGGTGGAGCCCGAGCAGAAAGGCGAACGCCGCGTGTTCGTCGCCAAGGAATCGGCCACCTCGGCCAATCTGGTGCTGGCCTATAAAATCCCGCAAGCCAATCACGCCGACTACTACGCGCTGGAAGTGCTGCAAAGCCTGCTCGGCGAAGGCAAGACCTCGCGCCTCTACCGTGCGCTGGTCGAGCAGCAGCTCGCCACACAGGTAGGCGCCAGCAGCATGGAAGGCTTCGATCCCGGCCTGCTGTACATCTCCGCCGTCGCCGCAGCCAATGTCACACCGGCCCAGCTGGAACAGGCCACGCTGGCCGCCGTCAATGAGCTGGTGCAGAACGGTGTGACGGCCGACGAGCTGCAAAAGGTGAAGAACCAGAAGCTGCTCAATTACTACCGCGCGCTGGAAACCATCAACGGCAAGGCCCAGCAACTGGGCAATTACGAAGTGCTGTTCGGCGACTATAAAAAGCTGTTCGATGTGCCGGCCGCCTACCAGAACCTGACCCCGGCCGACATCCAGACGGTGGCCGCACGCTATCTGAAAAAATCACAACGCACGGTCGGTGTACTGGCCGCCCGGGAGGACTAAATGCATCACACGTTCAAACACACCCTGCGCCCTGCCGTCGCTGCCGTGGCAGGCGCCATCGCACTCGCCGCCAGCAGCGCCCATGGCGCCGAATTCCGCCTGCCGCAGTTCGAAACCGTCAAGCTGCCCAGCGGCCTGACGCTCTACCTGATGGAGCGCCATGAAGTGCCGCTGATATCTGTGCGCGCCGTGATCAAGGCCGGTGCCGTGCAGGATGGCGCGCAGGCCGGCCTGTCCAATCTGACGGGCGATGCGCTGCTGCTGGGCAGCCGCAGCCACAGCAAGGCTGAAATCGATCAGGCTTTCGACTTCCGCGGCGCCCGTTTGGCCGGCGGTGCCGGCACGGAATCGAGCACCGTGCAGGCCAACTTCGCCAAGCAGGACAGCGCCACCCTGCTGCCGCTGTTCGCCGAAATCATCCAGCAGCCCGGCTTCGATGCCGCCGAACTGGCCAAGCTGCGCGCGCGCAAAGTGAATGGCCTGAAGCAGGCCAAGGAATCGCCGCGCAATGTGGTCAACCAGTACTACCGCGCCATGCTGTTCGGCGCCACGCCGTATGGCCAGCCGGCTGGCGGCACCGTGCAGAGCGTCGCGGCGCTGAACCAGAGCGACGTGCAGCAGTACTACCAGCGCTACTACCGGCCCGACAATGCCGCCATCATCGTGGTGGGCGATTTCGATACGGCGGCCATGCGCGCCCAGCTTGCGAGCCTGTTCGGCAACTGGCAGGCCAGCGGCCCGGCCCTGCCTACGCCCGACTATGGCAAAGTGCAGGCCGACCGTGCGCGCGTCTGGCTGGTCAACAAGCCTGATGCCATCGAAACCACCTTCATGATAGGCGGCGTGGGCATCGCCCGTAACGATCCCGACTACGTGCCGCTGCAGGTGCTCAACACCATCGTCGGTGGCCGCTTCACGTCCTGGCTCAACGACGAGCTGCGCGTCAACTCCGGCCTGACCTATGGCGCACGGAGCGAATTTGCCACGCTGTCGCAGACCGGCACGTTTGCCATGTCCAGCTTCACGGCGCTGCCCAAGACTGCGGCGGCACTGGAGCTGGCCAATCAGACTTACCAGCGGCTGTGGACCAAGGGCATCGATGCGGCCACGCTGGAATCGGCCAAAGCCTATGTCAAAGGCCAGTTCCCGCCGCGCTACGAAACGGGCGAACAGCTGGCCGGCCTGCTCGGCGAGATGTATGCGGCAGATGTGGGCCGCGCACAGATCGACAACTTCATGCGCGATGTCGACAGCCTGACGCCGCAGCGCGCCAAGCAGCTGGTGGATGCCCACTTCCCGCGCCTGAAGCTGCAGACCCTGCTGATCGGTAAAGCCGATGCCATCCGCGCGACGGCGGCCAGCTATGGCGAAGTGACGGAATTGCAGATCAGCGCAGACGGCTTCCAGCCCTGAGCGCGGACCACCGCAACGGCGCCGGCGTCGCGCCGTTGCGGCTAGACGGTGCTTTCGAGCCGCGCCAGCAGTTCTTCCACTTCTGCCAGCACAGGTGTTGTGGCTTCCAGCACGCGCGCCAACTGGGCCCAGAACGGTGTACTGGCCTCTTCATGCAGCAGCAGTTCGGCCGTCTGTGCCAGCGCCTGCAGGCGCTCGGCCCCCACCGTGCCGGCCAGCCCTTTGAGTGTGTGCAGGGCCGGCATGGCGGCCGCCATATCGGCCGCCTGCGTCGCCGCCCCCAGCAAAGCCGCCAGTCTTGGGCCTTCCGAAATAAATCCGCGCAGCGTGGCCACATATACTGACTGCATGCCGCCCAGCCGCTTGATGGCCGCTTCATAGCGTATGCCCGGCGCCGGTGCCAGCGCATGGTCGGGCGCGATGGTGCCGCCGTAGCCGGCCGCCTCGCCAGCTACCGGCTGGGCTGCGAGGCTGCTGGCAGCCGTATCGCCAGCCAGCAGGCTGGCCAGCACCATGCTCTGCGGGCGGGTGTGATTGAGGATCACGGAAATCAGTTGCGACAGATCGAAAGGCTTGCCCACATGGTCCACCATGCCCGCTGCCAGTGCGGCCTGGCGGTCGGCCGCCATGGCATTGGCCGTCATCGCGACGATAGGCGGCGCGGCCGCGCCCAGCCAGGCCTGAATGGCGCGCGTGGCCTGATAGCCATCCATCTCCGGCATTTGTATATCCATCAGTATCAGATCGGGCAGCGGGCTGCCGTCCGTCACCGCGGCTATCGCCATCGGCCCGGAACTGGCCACCACCACATGGGCGCCATCGTTACTGAGCAATTCGCTGGCCACTTGCTGGTTGGCCGGATTGTCATCCACCAGCAGCAGGCGCAGCCCCTGCAGGCGATGCATGGCCGGCACGGCCACGGCAGCCAGCGGCGGGCGCCGCCCAAGCCGGGCATCTGCCACGGCATCGAACAGCATCGAGGCCGTGACCGGCTTGACCACAAAGCCATCCAGCACGGGCGCCAGATTCTGGTGGCGCTGCGCCAGCAGTTCGCGGTCATGCGCCGTCACCATCACGATCAGCGGCATCTTGCCCGGCGTGGCCATCTGGCGAATCGCGCAGCTGGTTTCCCAGCCATCCAGCCCCGGCATGCGCCAGTCGATGAACACCACGTCGTAGCTGCGCTGCTGCGCCAGCCGTGCTTCGATGGCGGCCAGCGCTTGCTGGCCACTGGCCGCCACCTCGACCTGCCAGCCAAAGGAACGCGCCATCTCGCTCAATACCGTGCGCGCCACTTCGTTATCATCCACCACCAGACATTGCATATCCTGCAGCGGCAGGCTGGCCGGCGCCAGCTCGGCCGGCACGGCCGGCTCCTGCTGTACTTTCTGCACCGGCAGCTCGAATTCGAACACGCTGCCCTGCCCCAGCGTGCTTTCCACCCGCAGGCTGCCGCCCATTAGCTGCACCAGGCGCTGGCTGATGGCCAGCCCCAGTCCCGTGCCGCCATAGCGCCGCGCAGTGGAGGCTTCGGCCTGGGCAAAGCCGTCGAAAATATACTGGCATTGTTCGGCCGAGATACCGATGCCGCTATCGCGGATGGAAAAGCCTATGCTCAAGCCTTGCGCGCTGCTTTCCTTCAGCGTGGCGGACAGTACCACTTCGCCATGGGCAGTAAATTTGATGGCATTGCCGGCCAGGTTGAGCAGGATCTGCTGCAGGCGCAGCGCATCGGCCACCACCATCTGCGGCAGCGCGGGGTCGATGCGGAACAGTACTTCGATATCCTTGTTGCCCACATTGGCCGACAGGATCACGGCCAGATCGCGCCACAGCTTATCGAGCCGGAACGGGTGGGGATCGAGTTCCAGCTTGCCCGCTTCCACTTTGGAGAAGTCCAGCACATCGTTGAGCAAGCCCAGTAGCGCACTGGCCGCCGCATGCGCCTTGGCCACATAGTCGCACTGGCGTTCGCTCATTTCCGTTTGCTGCAGCAGTTGCAGCATGCCCAGCACGGCATTCATGGGCGAACGGATTTCATGGCTCATATTGGCGACGAAATCGGATTTGGCGCGGCCTGCCTGCACCGCTTCTTCCTTGGCCTGCAGCAGCGCCACATGGGCTGCGCGCGCTTCCGTGCAGTCAGTGCTACTGCCGACCCAGCCCAGAATCACCCCGGCCGCATTCTTGCGCGGCAGCGCATGGTTATCAAAGATGCGCCACGCGCCGTCGTGGCGGCGCAAGCGGCAATCGCAGCGGAACTCGTCGCCGGCGGCGGCAGCGCGCTGCCATTCGGCCAGCAACACAGCGCGATCGTCCGGATGCAGCACGGGCGCCCAACTGCCTGCCTCTATCAGCTGGGCCGACGGCACGGCGCTGAAGCGCTCCCAGTGCTGGCTCATGAAATCGACTCTGAGCTCGGGCGTCACCGTCCACACCATTTGCGGCAAGCCTTCGGCCAGCGAACGCCAGCGCGCTTCCGAGGCCTGCAACTGGGTCAGCGAACCCTGCAAGGCCAGATCCGTATCCACCAGCCGCGAAAGCGACTGGTAATGGCGCTGCATGGAATACCACACACTGGCCAGCAGCAGCAGCACCACGATGCCAGCCACCACGCCCAGGAATAACAAGGCATTGCGCACTTCGCGGTGCCAGGGTTGCAGGAAGTCTTCGCTGGCCAGGCCGACCAGGATGGCGATCGGATAACTGCCCACGCGTTCGATGCTGAGCGCACGCTCACGCCCGTCGTGCGGGCTGACCACGTTATAGGTGGTGCCGCGCTGCTTGCCTTCCAGGATGGCGCGCGTCTGGGGCGCCACCGGTATGGTGGCGCCAAACTGCATATCGTCGACAAACGGGTAGCGGTGCAGCACGCGGCGGCGGTCGTCGAGCAGCAGGATGGAACCATTCGGCCCCACATTCAGCGACGAGAACAGCTCGGTCAGGCGGTCGCTATTCATCAGCGCATACACGGTGCCGCCGAAACTGCCATCGGCCGCCGTCAGCGGATAAGCCATGGGCAGCACCCATTCGCCGCTGATGCGCGACTTGACGGGAATGGAGATGATCAGCTCGTGCTCGGCCTTGGCGCGCTGGAAGAATTCGCGGATAGTCAGGTCCTGCGGCCGCGACAGGTCGATCTGCTCGCCGAAAATCACCTTGCCTGCGGCATTCGAGCCGCGCACCGCCTGCGCATTCGGGATGCGCTCGCGCAGCGTGCGCAGATAGGCACTGAACTTCTCGTCGCTGTAACGATGTTCGAGCTGCATATTGCGGAACTCGACATCGGCGCGGCGCATGGCCAGATCGACTTCTTCGAAATGGGACTGGAGGAAGTTTTCCAGCGAGATGGCCAGATTGTGGGCCGTGGCCCCCGCATTGGCGTAGTAACGCTCGCGGCTTTCCTGCAAAACATGCGCTACAAATACTGCTACCACAACCAGCACCAGCGCCACGGCGGCGACCAGGATGCCAAACAGTTTGCGGAACTTCTGCAGCGTATGTAATTTCATATCCAGCAGCTATTTTTATCGGTATAACGTAACATTACCGCAAAAAAAACGCTGCTGTGACAGCTTTTTGCGGTTACAGACCCAGCTGGTTAATGTCGGCCAGCGCTTCGCGGCCTTTGTCACTCAGAGCGTAGCTGCCATCGGGCATGGCAGTAATGTGGGATTTCTTGCCGAGGAAGAGGGCGACATCGGCATCCGGCACAGTGGCCGGGTCGCTCGCCAGTGCCCGCATGGCTTGCAGGCAGCGGCGCAGGAATAACACCTGCTCGCCTTTCTCGCTGAGCGAGATACGGCCATTTTTAGCGATCGTAAATAATTTCAGACCCGCCAGACGTTTAGTGTTGCGTCCGACACATGCGCTGACGCGCTCCCCCTTGATACCGCGCTTGACCTCGCTCAGGGCGTCGTACTCGTCTTGTGTTAATTTTTCGTTGCTCATTACCATACGTTCCATAAAAGACTGGCCCTTATGGTACGCGCAGCGCGCTGCCAGAGCAAGGTCGCCCCTGCCCTGCCAGCGCTGCGTTCAAGCGTCAGAAGGCACGGATCGCCAGCCAGATCAGACCGACGGTCGCAAACGTTGCCAGGCACAACAGCGCCTGCGTACGCTTGCTGCTCAGGGCAATACTACGACGACCAAGATAGATTTTATTGTGTAAAGAATTGCCCATGATCTCCTCCTTGAACGAAAACTGCTGCCATGACTAAATTATAGAAACTGTTTTATGACCAAGTTGTGACGATCAACACAAAGTTTAAAAAATGTAGCCATCCGGCAACGAATGTCACGGATTCTCACTGCGCTCCTGCCTGCACTGGATGGGGCTTGGGTTGCGGTTCTTCGATCGGTGCGTGCTGGGGCAATGGCCGCTCGTTCGGCTGCGGATCATCATCGGGCTGGGGCGGTGGTTGCTCGGGATCGGGGGTGCTATGGGTGCGCTGCGCAAACATGGCGGCGCTAGTCTGATCATGATGGGGCGACATGGCGATACTCCTGATGGTGTAAGGGAGAGAACTCCAAGATCGGGCAAGGAAGACCAGGCTACAAGCGGCACACGCAGAATCAGGGTGCGCCACCCCACATTGGCCAATATTTATTTCCCGATAATTTGCAATTCCGCTCAGTCCCAGCCGCCAATGTCTGGCCATATGGCTTCCTTGCGGCGCCATCGACCAGCCTGCGCTGTTCGTCGCCACGCTGCCCGCTGGCTTACAATACCGGCTTTCCCATACAACAAGGCCAGCCATGTCCACCACTCCGCTCAACGATGATGAATACGCCGCGCTCGACGCCCTGCAGGATGTCGCCTGGCTGGAAGGCTTTTTAACGGCCATCGTGCTGACGCCGCAAGCACCGGCGCAGGCCGTGTGGCTGCCGGCCGCCCTGAAAGATCCGCAAGCGCAGGCGCTGGCCCTGCGCCACCACCATTACATGCAGACCTGGATGGCCAAAGACCCGGGCAGTTTCGAACCCATCTACGAATGTGGCGGCAACTGGACTGCGACCGCATGGGCGGCTGGCTTCCGTGCCGCCATGGCGCTCGACATGGCCGCATGGGACGGCCTGCGCGCCACCCATCCCGAATGGCTGGCCCCGTTCGGCGCCGAGGTAGCGGAAGATACGGCTTACGACGCCATCCCGGCAGCCGTGATCAGCATGCAGGCCTACTGGCATCCGCCCAAAGTGGCCAAGGTCGGGCGCAATGATCCGTGCTCGTGCGGCAGCGGCAAAAAGTACAAGAAGTGTTGCGGCGCCTGAGGCCTGCGGCTGAGGCGCGTCACCTTGAAGGCTAGGCGGCAGCGATGACAGCAAGCGGCATTCAGTCCGCTTGCTGAATATGACCGAGGCGGCGCATCTGCCTGTCGTGCAGGCGCGAGCACAGCGCCAGAGCAACCATAGCCCCTATCAGCGCGCTGAACATATCGGACTGGGTATCCCATGGATCGCCCTGGGTACCGAGAAACTCGTCGGCACCCTGCCCCAGCGCGAGCGCCGCACCCCACTCGATGAATTCATAGCTCGCGCTAATCGCCAGTACGATGCAAACCACGATGAAGGCCAGCATCTTGCGGCCCCGCACATACGCGCCGCGCAGCAAAATTTCGCGCGCCACCAGCGCCGGCACAAAGCCCTGAAAGAAATGACCTATCTTGTCATAGGGATTGCGCTGCAGGCCGAACGCGTCCGCGATCTGGAAGCCCAGCGGCACGCGTGCGTAGGTGTACATCCCGCCCAGCATCAACACTAGTGCATGCAGAAAGATGCAGATATACAGCAGCGTGGTCAGCGGAAAGCGGCGGTAGCTAGCGCACAGCACGGGAACGGCAATAAAGATGGGGAATACTTCCATGGCCCAGGTGGCCCGGTCGTAGGGGTTGATGCCGCTGGCGACGAGCAGGCCGAGCAGCACGAGCAGGGCCATGACCAGAGACGGGGTACGCGGGTGCTGCAGGTCGGTAGCGGAAATTGGCATGCTATTGGGGTCCATGGTGTTACGGCAGGGAGAGCCTCTCACAGGCCTGCGCCGTATGCAAGAACGGGCATAAAAAAACCGCCTATCTCTTGCGAGACGGCGGTTTCTTTAAGCCTAGCATGCTAGGTGATGTTCTGGCGGAGAGGGTGGGATTCGAACCCACGGTCGGGTTGCCCCGACGCTTGATTTCGAGTCAAGTACAATCGACCACTCTGCCACCTCTCCTGGTACTACGTTTCCCTCTGCAGCGTTTGGCGGAGAGGGTGGGATTCGAACCCACGGTCGGGTTGCCCCGACGCTTGATTTCGAGTCAAGTACAATCGACCACTCTGCCACCTCTCCGTTTTCCCACCTGCTGCTGCGAGAAGGCAAGATTATAGCAGGCTTACGGGAAAATAAAAGGAGTTTTTACGCCTGCAACACTTTCAGGCCGCCCATATACGGCTGCAGCACTTCCGGAATCACGATGGAACCGTCGGCCTGCTGGTAGTTTTCCAGCACGGCGACCAGGGTACGGCCTACGGCCAGACCGGAACCGTTCAGCGTGTGCAGCAGCTCCGGCTTGCCCTGGGCATTGCGGAAACGGGCCTGCATGCGGCGCGCCTGGAAGGCTTCGCAGTTCGACAGCGAGGAAATTTCACGGTAGGTGTTCTGCGCTGGCAGCCAGACTTCCAGATCGAAGGTCTTGGTGGCGCCAAAGCCCATATCGCCCGTGCACAAGGCCATCACGCGGTAAGGCAGGCCCAGACGCTGCAAAATGGTTTCGGCGTGGCCGACCATTTCGTCCAGCACGGCATACGACTGGTCCGGATGCACCACCTGTACCATTTCGACCTTGTCGAACTGGTGCTGGCGTATCATGCCGCGCGTATCGCGGCCATAGCTGCCTGCTTCGGAACGGAAGCAAGGGGTGTGCGCCGTCATCTTCAGCGGCAGGCTGTCGGCGGCGATGATTTCGTCGCGCACGATATTGGTCAGCGACACTTCGGAAGTCGGGATCAGGTAGAAGTTTTCGCCCTCGCCTTCCGCGCCGCCTTTTTTCACGGAGAACAGGTCGGCTTCGAATTTCGGCAACTGGCCCGTGCCGCGCAGCGAATCAGCATTCACCATGTACGGGGTGTAGCACTCGGTGTAGCCGTGTTCGTCGGTGTGGGTGTTCAGCATGAACTGCGCGAGCGCGCGGTGCAGACGGGCGATGCCGCCCTTCATCACGGAGAAGCGCGAACCGGTCAGCTTTGTGGCCGTATCGAAATCCAGCCCCAGCGGTGCGCCCAGATCGACGTGGTCCTTGACTTCGAAATCGAAGCTGCGTGGCGTACCCACTTTGCGCACTTCCACATTGCCCGACTCGTCGGTGCCGACCGGCACGGATTCATGCGGCAGATTCGGGATCGCCTGCATGAAGTCGCTCAGCTTGGCCTGCACCACACCCAGCGCCACTTCGTTGGCTTTCAGCTCATCGCCCAGACCCGCCACTTCGGCCATCACGGCCGTGGTGTCTTCGCCCTTGCCCTTCATCATGCCGATCAGCTTGGACTGCGAATTACGCTTGCTCTGCAATTCTTCAGTGCGCATCTGGATGGCTTTACGTTCAGCTTCGAGCGCATTGAAGGCCTCGACGTTGAGCTGGAATTTGCGGGTTGCCAGACGCGCGGCAACGGTGGCTATATCTTTGCGGAGAAGTTGAATATCAATCATGAGAACAAGTGCCGTTGTATCGAAAACAGCCATTGTACCAAGAGGCAGGCACTTATTCGCTAGTTTTGACCGGACTGGACTGTAGGATTTCTCCTACGCAACCTATCGTGCGCCACGCCATCGCCATGCTGGCTAAGATGACCACACGATAGACAGCTCAAGGAGACGATAATGATGACCCGTACTCTGGCACTGGCCAGCGCCGCCATGCTGCTGATCAGCGGTTGCGCCAGCATCCACCCCACCGCCAGCGAGGAAGCGCCGCCACCGGCCAATCCCGATTTCGCCAGCGCCATGGCCAAGTTCAATGCCCAGTTCCCCAACGACAAAGCCAGCCGCTACGAAGAAGTGTCGATCAACTACAACAACAACCTCAAGCTCGATGAACGGGGCAATTGCCACGAGCGTTCCAAATATCCCGTGGTGATCGTGCTGACGCTGGACGCCAGCGGCAAAGTGCTCAGCTCCACCACCGATGTGATGAATGCCAAGGCGGAATGCTTCCGTCAGGCTTACGCGGCCGTGCAACTGCCGCCGCCACCGTTTGCGCCTTACCAGAAACCTATCCGCCTGCGCTAGCGGCGCGGCAGCCCGTGGCCGGCCGGCTCGGCGTCAGCCGTCGGCCACCTCGTCCTCGGTCGGGCTTTCGCCTTCCTGCTCGGGCTGGGCAGACGGGATGGGCAGCCATTCCTGCACCACCTTGTTGAAGCGTTCAGGCTGGCGCACCATGGGCCAGTGATCCGTATTGAAGGGCACGATCTTGTTGCCCTTGCGTGCTTCGACCTTTTCCAGCCATGAATTCGAGTGGAACATGAAGGGCTTGCGCACACCGTAGATGTACAGCATGGGCACCTTGGGCACGAAGGCTTGCAGATTGCGGTAGGAACCTGCTTCGCCGGCCGACAGAATGTAATACGGATAGTTCATCTGCGAGCCTATGTACTCGCGTACGGACGGTGCACCGAGCCTGTTGGCCATGCTGCGCGTAATCATATTGCCAATAGGCCCGCCTATGGCCCAGGCCAGCGACAGCATATTCTGGTAGGAACTGACCCCGAGCTTCTGCGCAAAGCTGCGCGCGCGCCGGGTTTCGACGGAATTGGCATCACCGATGTCGACGCCGATAATCGCCGCCACCTGCTGCTTGTTGCGCATGTAATACTCGTAACCGAACACACAACCCCAGTCGTGCAACATCAGAATGACTTTCTTCTTGTTCTGGCTGACGGCATTGATGACATAGGAAATGCTGCGCACGGTCGCATCAAGCGAATACACGCGGCGCGGCGTATCGGGATCGAAGCCGGGCAAGGTGAAGCGTACGCAGCGGTAACGGTGCTTGAAGTCCGCCACCTGCGCATCCCACATGCGGTAGGTGTCAGGCCAGCCATGGATCATCACGATGGTTTCTTCACCCTCGCCATCGATATGGACATCGATTCCATCCACTTTCTTCACCTGCGACATGCCGCCCCTCGCCCTGTTGTCAAATAAAACAATATCTTACCGTAACTGGCGCCACTGCGTACGGCTATCGACAGTGCTATCGGAGCCGCTACAACGGCGCCAGAAAATCTGCTTTACAAGCCCTATCCATGCCCCTACAATCGTTTGCAATCGATTGCATTGACCAGGGCACACCGGCATTCGCAGCACGTGGCCCAATCTCGTGGGAAGCAAGACATGAATTCACGTCTCATCCGGGGTGCGCTGGCTGCCAGTCTGGCCGCACCGCTCTTATTCGCCATCGCTATCGCACAGGGTGCTGGTGCGCAGGACAGCCAACTCAAAGGGGCAGACATGATGCAGCAGGAACAATACCGCCCGGGCTACCACTACACGCCGGCACGGGCGTGGATGAACGACCCCAACGGCATGGTCTACTACCGCGGTGTCTACCATCTGTTCTACCAGTTCCATCCGCACAGCAATGTGTGGGGCCCCATGCACTGGGGCCACGCCACCAGCCCCGACATGCTGCACTGGACCCACCAGCCAGTGGCGCTGGCGCCTGATGAACTGGGCGCCATCTTCAGCGGCAGTGCCGTGGTCGACTGGAACAATACCAGCGGTTTCGGTACGCCGGAGAATCCGCCGCTGGTCGCCATCTACACTTACCACAACGAGGCCGACCGGCTGGCTGGCCAGCGTCCGCCGCAAAGCCAGGCCCTCGCCTACAGCACCGACCAGGGCGCGAGCTGGACCAAGTACGCCGGCAACCCGGTGCTGCAAGCCGCGCCCGATCAGGGCGATTTCCGCGACCCCAAAGTGCGCTGGCACGAAGCCAGCAATAGCTGGATCATGAGTCTGGCCGTGGGCGATCATGTGGCATTCTATGCCTCGCCCGATCTCAAGCAATGGCACTTCCTGAGCCAGTTCGGCAAGGACGTGGGCGCCCATGGCGGCGTGTGGGAATGCCCGGACCTGCTGCCCATCCGTGTGGCGGAAACGGGCGCACAAAAATGGCTGCTACTGCTCAGCATCAACCCCGGTGGCCCGAATGGCGGCTCCGCCACCCAGTATTTCATCGGCGATTTCGATGGCCGCCAGTTTGTGCTCGATCCCGCCTTCGCGCACCAGCTCAAGCAGGATGGGCCGCAGTGGATAGACTGGGGGCGCGACAATTACGCCGGTGTGACCTGGTCCGACGTGCCGGCCACCGATGGCCGCGTGCTGATGCTGGGCTGGATGAGCAACTGGGATTACGCCACCAAAGTGCCCACCAGCGCGTGGCGCAGCGGCATGACGCTGCCACGCGAATTGCAACTGCATCAGCACACGCAAGGCTATGTGCTGCACTCTCTGCCCGTACGCGAACTCGATGCGCTGAAAGGCCACGTGAGCCAGCCGCAGGCCGCTGAACTGGTCTTGCCCGGCGCCGCGCTCGAACAATCGGAAACCTATGTCGAGTTCAGCCGGCCAGACGGCAGCAGCAAAGCCTATCTGGAGTTTTCCAATGCGCACGGGGAAAGCTATAAAGTCGGACTGGACGGACAGACGGGGCGTTATTTCAGCGACCGGCGCCAGGCCGGACGCAAGGATTTTGCCGAGCAGTTTGCCAGTGCGCTGCATACGGCACCGCGCCATGCACAGTCCGCCGTCATCAAGCTGCGGGTCTACCTCGACCGCAACTCGGCCGAGCTGTTTGCCGATGAGGGCGCCACCCAGATGTCGGAACTGCTGTTCCCTACCAGCCCCTACACGCGGGTGCGTTTCGTGGTGAATGGCCAGGCCGTGCAGCCAGCCGTATTCAAGGTCACGCAGCTCAACGCCAGCCCGGCCGCGCCGGCCCGCTAGGCGCTGGGCGCGCCTACTGGCCGCGCGCCTCGTCGTCGAGTTTGCGCAGGAAAGCCATCTTGTCGGCGATCTTGCTCTCCAGCCCGCGCGGCACGGGCTGATACCAGCCCGGCTCTGCAATGCCATCCGGCAGATAGCTTTCCCCGGCCGCATACGCATGCGGTTCGTCGTGGGCATAGCGGTATGCATGGCCATAGCCCAGCTCTTTCATCAGCTTGGTGGGCGCATTGCGCAGATGCACGGGCACTTCGCGCGACTTATCCTTTTTCACAAAGGCCATGGCCTGATTAAAGGCGTTGTAACCGGCATTGCTCTTGGCCGCGATGGCCAGATAGATCACGGCCTGGCCCAGCGCCAGCTCGCCTTCGGGCGAACCTAGCCGCTCGAAAGTGCTGGCCGCATCATTGGCCAGCTGGATCGCACGCGGATCGGCCAGCCCAATATCTTCCCACGCCATGCGCACGATGCGGCGCGACAGGTATTTGGCATCGGCGCCACCATCGAGCATGCGGCACAGCCAGTACAGCGCCGCGTCGGGATTGGAGCCGCGCACCGACTTGTGCAGGGCCGAAATCTGGTCGTAGAAATTGTCGCCGCCCTTGTCGAAGCGGCGCGCGTTGAGCGTCAGCGCATTCTGGATGAACTCGGCCGTGATATGACTGCTGCGCGCTGCCTGAGCCGCCAGACTGGTCTGCTCCAGCAGGTTCAGCAGGCGGCGCCCGTCGCCATCGGCATAGCCGATCAGCGTGTCGATGGCCGCTTCGTCGAACTGCAAGTGGGCCAGCAGCGTAGCACGCGCCTTGTCCACCAACTGGCGCAGTTCTTCTGGCGTGAACGACTGCAGCACATACACTTGCGAGCGCGACAGCAGCGCCGAATTAACTTCGAACGAAGGGTTTTCCGTGGTCGCACCGATCAGCGTGACCAGCCCCGATTCCGCATACGGCAGCAAGGCATCCTGCTGCGATTTGTTGAAGCGCGATACAGTGCTATGGACTTGTTTGTAATCAACAGGTTGCCGTGGCCTGAACAGTGTTTTTTGCACAAAACACCGGTTCTGATGCACAATTTTTTGCACCACGGTTTTTGATTGTGCAATTTGGGGGCTCACAGTGTCAGTCTACTCGTTCAAGTACAAGGTTCTAAACAGGGAAACAGGCCGCAAAGTGTCTGTCACCCGCTGGCGCGTCCAGATCCGCAAAGGTGGCGAGAACATCAACAAGGTCTTTGATGATGAGTCCACTGCTCGTTCCTTTGAAGAACAGGAGTTGAAGCGCATCAACTCTGGTGTCCCGCAGAATCTCATTTTTGACATGAAGTATCAACTTGAGATGCCCGACATGCGGACACTTCTCAAGGACTACTTTGAAAAGTTCATGAGCAAACAAGCTGAGTCTTCATACAAGACCAACCACAACCGCTGCCTATCAGCCATCCCTGCTATTCCTATCTACTTCAAGGACATTGGCAGCAAGATTGATAACTACCGTTATCAGAACACCATTGTTGACGCTATGATGAAGAAGGTCTTCAACAAGAATTACATTGAATTTGGTGACTTTAAGATTGATACGGTGGATTTCTGGTTGCTGATTGCCTACATGGAATCAAGGAAAGCCACAGGCATCAAAAACAACACCATCCTTCGTGAAATTTCTACCATCAGTTCAGCCTTTGAAAAGGTCTACAAGCTCTACCCTGATAAGTTTCCAAATGGCTTGATGAACCCAGTGAAGATGTTGCCCAAGGGAGAAAAGCCCAAGCCTTACCTTGGAAGGAAACGTGTTCTCTCTGAGGAAGAGGCGGTACAGATTGCAGAGTGGATGAAGCTCAAAGCCAATCCAGAACCCTACTTCGTATTTGTCACTTGCCTTGAATCTGGTGCGCGGAAAAGTGAAGTTCTAGGTGCTCAATGGGAAAACGTGAACTTCAACATCTGGTCCATCTTCATCCCGAAAACAAAGAATGGCAAACCAAGAGACATCATGATTCCAGATGACGAGGATTTCCGTTCATGGCTCTTGAAGAACAGGATGGCAAAAGGCCCAATCTTCAAACTGACAACCTGGAATTTCAGGCAATATTGGGTTGATGCTTTGAAAGCATTGGGGATGTATGATGATCCAGAAACACGGCTTCACTTTCACGACACCCGCCGCACTGCATTGACTAAGTTGATTCGTCAGAAGGCTTTGAACAACTTCCAGATTGCAAAGGAAATGGGTGTATCCCCACAGACGGTAGAACAGACGATTCAAGGCATGCCAGATCGCCTAGCAGGTATCTTTGCAAAGCTTCGTAGTGGTCAAGCATTAAACGAAGAAGAAATCATGATGTTGGCAGGACATGGTTCATCAGCAATCACCAATGTCTACTATGGCGACAGGAATTAATTCCAGATTTCTTTTACACTTACCTCACCACCATGACCAGTAAACCATCAAAAGGACAAACCATGAGTACCTATGCTGAACTGCAAGCACAAATCAAGAAACTTCAGGAGCAAGCTGAACAGGTTAAAGCCAAGGAGCTTGAAACCGTAATTGCAGAAATCAAGAAGAAAATTTCTGAATATGACCTGACGGCGGAACAACTGGGCTTTGCATCAACATCCAAGAAGACCACCAAGAAAGCCACAGCCAAAGATTCAACCGTGATGTACAAGAATGGTGATTTGACTTGGTCTGGTGCTACTCGTGGTCGCAAACCTGACTGGGTGAAAGAAATTCTTGAAGCAGGTGGAGACATTGAAGAATATCGTGTGAAATAAATTCTTTCACACCAAACAAAAAGGCTAGTCATTGCGACTAGCCTTTTTTGTTTTTTGTTAAGCCAGCACCACCCGAAACCTAACGATATACTTTTTTCTCTATCAATCTTGACATCTCTGAAAAAATTTAATAGATGTATATCACCAACATGCAATTCAATATTAAGACGTTTATTTTTAAAAGTCAATATCAATTCAAATAATTAATCTCTTTATTGAGTTGCCTTGGTAGCAAAGGCAACTTGATAGCTATATGTCACAGTGAAACCTCTGGACTCAGTTTTGCGTGAAGTTGCTTAGCAGAAGTCAGATAGAAATATCTGAAAGGTATGCGATCAGTTTTGGATGTGACTAAAAAAGCATGGTTCACTAAAGCGGAAAGCTCAACCCATTTACAGCGACGATGGAGCAGATAGAAAGCATCACTGATAGATTTCGTTCAGTTGATGTATTGGCAAACCGTGTGGGGGATAAGACCAATGAACATTGCAACCTGGTTGAGCATTAGAACCCAATAACATCCAAAGTGTTGAAGAGATTTAACACCCTCATTTGTGCGAGGAACTGACTCAAAGCGAATCGCAGTTGGGCGCCCCTAAGCAAAAGGCCAAGGCAGTGATTGTTATCAGAGAAGGAATCCAAGTTCTGATAATGGTTGCTAGTGGATGCCACATGAAATACATGTGAACTCCTTGGGGCAGGCTTTTAAGAGAGCCGAAAGAAAACCACGAAGTGTAAGTGCCTTAAACATCTTACACCCTTCTTAGAACAGAATTTTTGAAGGCATGTCAGGAGTCGCTTTAATCTAGAAGCGCTAGGGCCTCGGCATGCCTTCTTAGTCTTTAAAAGAATACAACGAAGTACACCCAATATATAGAAGAAATAAAGAATTACAGAGCAAAGAGAAAGAACAAACACACTAGCAAAGCAATATTTCACCCATTAAGCGATTAATAGAAAAAATTTGCTAGGGCGATTTTTCACAAAGCCAATAATTTGACAATCATTAATATTTATTTAGAATAAATTATCATGGAGGTTGTCAAATGAAAACAATAATCACAACAGGGGTAGTTATTTTTGCAGCACTGTCTCAATTGGCTTTTGCTCAAAACACATATCAAGGAAGAATGAACCAAGATTCAACCAGTCTTGTTCCTTATGATGCCGTTAATCTAGTTAGACCAGTTCCTAATGTCTATGCAGCACCTACATATGTTGCAAATCAACTTTATGTCGGAGTTTGTGGAGCATCTAACAACTCAATTCTTACATCTTCACCAACATCTTTTTTATGCAACAAGGGTACACCCTCAGCAGTGTCAAACAGTGGTGGGACTTATTCTTGGTCTTGTACGGGGAATGATACTACCAGCCCATCAAATGTCGCATCATGTTCTGCAAGACAACGTGTAGTCGGTCAATGCGGCTCTGATAATGGACAAATAGCATATTCCACACCTACTAATTTGTGTATATCTGGCAATCCATCAGCAGTTAGCTCTAATGGTACTAATTACTCTTGGTCTTGCACTGGTAACTATGGAACACCTGCAAGTTGCACGGCCCCGCAGGGTAAAGATTGTTCGGGGGAGGTGCAAACCAGTGGATGCTGGACTGATCATCAATAAAGAAGATTCCATTAATTTGACAATCATTGACCATCAATATCTACTTCTTCTTCAACTTCCCAGAACTGCCAACACCCACCATTTTCTTTCTGAGCTTCAACATCTGACTGACCACAGGTGCTGTTGGTGTGAACTTGTTGATGAACTGTTGTTGTGAGTACTCCACCCCATCAACGTACCAAGCGCACGTTCCATCAGAGCCTTCTGCTGCTGGCCCATCCATTCGGTGAAGGACACCATCCTTGTACCAGGCAGTAGCACCATCAAAGACAGTGACCGCAGGACCATCCATACGATGTCTCTTGCCATATAGGAACCACATCTTTGTGCCGTTGGATGAGACTACCGCTGGTCCATCCTCTCGGTGCTTCACACCGTTAAACCACCACTCTTGTCCACCAGTAGCCTCATAGGCACCTCTCTACTAGCTACACTATTAATAGCGCAAAATTAATATTAATCAATAGCTCCGATAGAAGCACCCTCGGGTGCTTTTTTTACGACCATACGTTTGACGTTGGGTACTAACGTTTAACTGTCTGTCGAATTTTTTCTATAAGGCGCAAAATTCGTTTCACTGATTCAGCGACGAAATACACAATTTAAAGCGACTACCCATCAACTGCCTATTACTAGGAGGGTTCAACATGAAATAGACAAACTACTTATGAAAGGAATTACCATGTCTAAGAAAAACAAAAACGCAGTAACAAAATTTGCAGTAAATTTTCGACCTGTTCCATTGGGCGCGATTTCACTAAATGATTTCGTCAGTTCTAAAGCTTGTGATGCCGCACTTAAAGTTGCCAGTGAACAGGAAAACCCTGATGAAAAGGCATTCGCTTTTCTTTGCTCATATCAATTCACAGAAATTTGTAATTCAGTTTGCCAAGCTGGTCGTCCTGACTTGCTAGATAATGAAGAATTTCAGAAGCAAGCAGTTGGATTTGCTTCTGAAATTGTTAGTACACACTTCATTGAAATGTTCATGGCAGTAGGTGGCACCATTTCAAACTTGCTTGCTAAGAATGATGCACAAGAAGGAGGTGTGTAATGAAAGTCTCTACATGCCTTCAATACTGTATCAAAGGAATGGGGAAACCACTTTTTAACTTTGCTAACACCAAAGATGGAAAGACCTTGATCAACATCCAAAAGAAAATGAACTTCAACCGTGATGACCAAATCAAGGAAACCTTGATCGCTTTCAATAGCTACTTTATGGTTGAAGCCGCAATCAGGTTGAAACGACTCCCAAAGAATCCTCAATCTGTCATCAAGTTTATGGGGTCTGATGAGTTTGACCATCTTCACCAAGAAATTGTCCGCACAGTAGAAGAAAACTACTCAATGTTGATGAATTGTTTGAACAGCAAAGACAAACGAAAGCTACAAGCCTTGTTTGATTAAAAAAAGCACCTTCGGGTGCTTTTTCATTTCCGATTGCTAGATGATATTTATTGGATGCCAGTCTTCAACACCACTTGCTACAACTGGATCGCATCGGCTCTTGTCAGTATACTGATAGCAACACCCAGATCAGGAGAGCTACATGAATGATGAGTTGAAGAAAATTCAGGATGAAAAAATTAAAAAAATGGTTGGTGCTTGCATCAAACGTAGGAGAGAAGCATCAGGTTACACACAAGAAGAAGTAGCAGAAAAACTAAAATTAAATACTGCTTCTTATGCCAGATATGAACAAGGAACAGCAGAGTTATCCATCACGCGTTTGGCTCAACTAGCTGATATTTTTGAATGTGGATTGGATCAGCTTGTGATTGATACTAGTCTCAGAGTTGAAGAACAGACAAAAAGAATTGCTTTGGCTCTTGAAAATGTTTCTGTTTATGATCGTGAAAGTATCATGCAAATTATTGAGCAAGTTTGCAAAGTAGCCTGGAACAAGAGTAGAACTAGAAAACTACCCGATCACCTACGATGAAAAGCCAAATAGACACCTAACAGTGGTGTCGAAGCTTTTTAGAGCAGCTTGGTTGTGAAATTGGTGCTCTCGTCAATTAAAAATGCAGTTTAGTTCATCGCTAAAAACAACCAGCTATGATTAATTTTAGCAAACCAAAAAATTGAATCAATAGCAGATAAAAAAGCACCCAATGGGTGCTTTTTTATTGCCAGATGATATTTATCACTTGGCAATCTTGTTCTTGTCTTCACTATCTCTTGATGGAATGTATGAAGCAATTTCCTCCATCACATCCAGAAGTTCACCATCAGCATCATAAACATTGATGAACGTTATCCCATCTTTAATCACTGTTTCAGTGAAGGTGTTTCCATTGAGTGCCTTGATTCTGATTCCTGAATTCATCGTTTTCTCCTTGTGATAGTGTGAGCATAACGCAAACGTTCCCGGCTGGGAGCACCTACTTTGTTTATGGTCCAGGATCTGAACCACAAACAAAGCAGGTCGATGAAAAACCTCATCCCCACAACTAAGCCACGTAGTGAAACCAGCTCGTCTGGTTCTCTATACATGAGCCCCTTTGAGGGGCGGCATCAGCCGGGTGACTTGCATTTTTAGTAGATCAATTTTTAAATTTTGAACGGGTTTTCCTCATCATCTAATCTAAGTATCGAATCCAAATCTTCAAGACTTCCATGATTATTCTGATTTTTCTTATCATTTTTTAATTTTATTTCTTTCTTTAACCCAGAAATTTCCGCTCTCATTTTTTTCATTTCTGCGCCCATTGATTCTATTCGTTTATTTAGAGAATCATGATCATAAATGATTGCTGAAAAAACTCTTCCGAATTGTTTTCCATTAAATTTTTCTTCATTCAACTTCTCAATATATTCGATACACTCATCAGACAAGTATCTTCCAACTGGATCATTTTTATAATTCTTCATACTCATTTCCTTTATTTTTTTACCTCACTATTTGTTGTACTTTGCAGTTTATTTTGATCCTGAATTTTCATTTTCTCTTTAATTCCCCTTGCGGCAGTTGAGAAAATTTTTCGGGAGTAGCTTGCCAAAGTGTAATCACCAGTGTTGTGATTTTCATTCAATCTTTTAACAGCTTCTTTTAAAATTTCAAGGTCACTTCGTTCAATGTAGAGATTAAATTGAACAAGATCATTATATTTTTTTGGTCTTCCTGTTTTCGCCATTTCATTGCCTCTTATTTTTTCTTTTTATATGTAGATTAATACCAAGCTAAAAAATTAAGTCAACTTTGATATCGACTTTATGAAAAAATTCGACAAAGTTTTTTAATTTCGTAGAATAAAAATGTGGGTAAAAATTTTTGAGTTATTTTTTAAGAATTTTTAAAGCAAGACTAATAAACCATACCAGGAGAACCGGGGGTTTTCCTGTTTTATGGGTTTATCCTCTTGTTGGGGTTCCCCCAAGCCCCTAGAAAAAATGCTTACAACAATAATAAAAAGGAGAGCATATGAACGATGAAAACCAAATAAAAAAACATCCCGGTCAAGCCGGTTCTGATGATGGTGAACAACTAAAAAGAACAAAAGTTATTGAGATCAACCTATCACCATTTGAGCTAAAAAGTTTCAAAGATGCGTGGAGAAAAACAGACTTTAACTCAATGGCGAAGTTTGCTAGATACAAATTATTTGGAGGTCAAGAGCACAAGATTGATCTCTATTGGGATCTAAAAGATGAAGAAAGAAATATCAACAAGAACCTACTTTCTCAACTCAACAAGCTTGGCAATAACATGAATCAGATCGCCAAACAGTTGAACAGTAAGCCGGAATTTTTAAGACAAGAAGCAACTGAATTACTTAAAAGTTTGAAGTCTGCACTTGATGAACACGAAAAAATTAGACAGGAAGTGATGGGTAAAAGTAAGAAGTAAAAATGATAAATGCCGTTATGCCGAACTGTGGCACTGGCCCGATTGAAGATGCAATCAACTATCTAAAATCAGACTTTGACCATGAAGGAACTCTAAGAAAAAATAAGCCACGTGACTTTGCAGGTGATGCAGAGCAGTGCATTTTTGTTGGAAATTCCATCGACAGAAAGCATAAATATGTAAGTGGTACTTTGGTATTCCGTGAAGCAGAACAACCAACTGACGAACAACTTAAAGTTATCGTTGATCAGTTCAGAAAAACTTTTATGGCTGGATTGGAGTATGGTGAACACTTTGTTGATTACTGGAACGTCCATACTGACAAAGGAAAAATCGAGCTAAATTATGTTATCCCTCTTGCTGAATTAACTACCGGCAGACAGCTAAACCCATTTCCACCAGGTCAAACCACCTATGAATTCAAAGATGCTTTTGATGCAGTCATCAATCAAAGTCTTGGTTATAACCAGGTAGTAGCAGACCCAACCAAGGCTTCAAATTCAAAATTTGAAACCAAGCTTCTTGAGAAATCCACATCCAAAGTGGCTGATGGTTTTCGTAAGGTTAAGCCAACAAAAGATGAAGTATCTGATTGTGTTGCTCATCAAATCATCAATGGAAAGATCAACAGCAGACAAGAGCTATGTGATTTCCTAGAAAATTTTGGAGAAATCACCCGTATCAATGACAAGTTTATTTCCATCAAACCA
This sequence comes from Pseudoduganella danionis, assembly GCF_009720775.1. Lineage (GTDB taxonomy): Bacteria > Pseudomonadota > Gammaproteobacteria > Burkholderiales > Burkholderiaceae_D > Rugamonas > Rugamonas danionis. Next base: position 1,294,677 of record NZ_WNKW01000001.1, on the reverse strand, counting down.
TATGGAAGTGAGAAGGCTTTTAGATTAAAAGGTCCTGCCTATGAGCACGGTGCAGACTTCAAGAAGATAGCCAAAGCTTATCAATCAGCAAAAAGTGGATCACAAAACAAGCTATCTGATAAAGAGTTTTCAGCAGTAAAAATGAAGCTTGCAAGACTCATCAAGTCAAGAAAAGACTTCAATCAATCCTTGATTTCAAAACCAGTTGGCAGACGAAACAAGAACCGCATTTATGGACCAAAAGACAAGAAGCCTGTTAATGATGGGGGTGGTTCTATTGGTGGCTCTGGTGGTGGCACTGCGCCTGCTTCTGTGAAAGTAGAAGAGCCAAAATCACAACCAATCAAAGCTGAACCAGTTAAGCCAGTAGAGAAACCAGTCGAAGCCACAGCACCAAGAAGTGATGTTGAACCTGCATCAACATCTAACGATAAATCACCGTCCAACAATCAGGCTGATGATTCACCAGGAGCAGCACCAATCATTTCAGGTGGTTCAAATTCTGGTGGAAGTGTTGGCAGTTTGAGTGCTGAACTCAACAGACTTACCACTGAAATAGCCAACACAAGAGATCCGAAAAAGCTTGCTGAACTTGAAGCAAAAGCCGCAGGAGTGAGAGCCAAATTAAGCAGTGCTTCAATGGCAGAGCAAGTGAAGAAACTCAGGGATTCATTTAATCAGCAAGAAGCCTTGAATCATAAAAAATTCAAGAAGTGAGTTGACTCCTTAACTATTTTTGCTAAAAGATAAATATCATCTAGCAATATGAAAGACAAAATACAATAAGAGGAAAAAATGAAAAAGAATGGAATAATTATCAACTCAGAAACCACTACTTATTATAAAAATGGAAAAATTCATCGTGAAGATGGCCCTGCCATTGAATGGAGAAATGGCAACAGGCATTGGTGTTTGAATGGCTGCTTACATCGCACTGATGGACCAGCTATTGAACTTGTAGAAACAGAACAGAGGTGTACCATTAACAAATGGTCTATAAATGGTTTTTTCCATCATGAAGATGGTCCTGCTGTTGAATGGGGTAACGGCTATAAAGAATGGTGGTATTACGGTAAGAAACTAACAGAAGAGACATTCGAGGATTGGAAACGAAATTGGAAATCATAAAAAAAGCACCCGAAGGTGCTTTTTTTAGCCATTTAATAATTTAAATAGATGTTTTGCAATTACCTCAGACAACTTGACAGGTACAGCATTGCCAATCTGTCTCATTGCCTCACCCCATGCACCAGTGACAATGAAATCCTTTGGGAATGTCTGAATCAACTTTGCTTCATAGGTGGTGAAATATCTTACTGAACCATCCTCAAAGCGGATCATGTTTTCCCCACCGGGGACACCATGACCACCAGCCTTGATTGTTTTTGATGGCTGATCAATTTCACTGCCTGTATGACCGGGGTAGGTTCTTGCACCATCCTTAAAGATATGGTCTGGAATGTCGTGCTTATCGTTTGGATGTGGAACACCAAACAATGCATCACGAACAGTTTGCCAAGGCGCTTCTTCAGGTGGAAAAATTCCATACCTGTCTTTTAATACTCTTGAAAGAGAAGCATTTTCTTGAACTGGAATATTGTGTCGCTCCCAATATTCACCAGTTACAAACTTATCCCAATTCAACCTATCTTCTGTATGAGTTGGCTCAGGAAATTTCCATTCCTTCTTTAAGTCTGAACGAATGCCAATGATAACTACCCGTTCTCGCTTTTGTGGCACACCATAGTTTGCTGCATTCAGGAGCCTGAATGAAACATCATACCTAAGACCTTCATACTTCTTATGATTCAATTTCTTGAGTCTGTGTAGGTGCTCTTCCCAGTTCTCTTCATCCTTGATTGTGCAGTGCGGATAAGTGAGCCTCTGAATGATGTAGTCAAAATATTCAGCAAATGATGCTCTGAGCAGACCTTTTACATTCTCAAAAAAGAATGCTTTGGGTTGAAGATGTTCAATGCAACGAATTGCATAAGGGAACATATCTCTGCTGTCTTGATGTGCCTTGTGCTTACCACCTAAAGAAAATGGTTGGCAAGGAGGACCACCAGCGACGATGTCAACTCCATCTAAGGAATTCAAGTCAAATTCTGCTATGTCACCTTCAAAAACAATTTCTGGATTGAAATTATTCCGAAGTGACACACATGCATCCTTGTTGAATTCAACAAAAGATGCATGTTCAAACCCTGCAATTTCCAGCCCCTTGGCTAACCCACCAGTGCCAGAAAAAATCTCTAATGATTTCACTATTACTTCTTCAAGTTCTTCAGATGATTTGCAATATTTGCAACAACATCATTCTTGCTGTTCGGAGTCCCATTCAAACGATCAGCCCACACTCTACCTGTGTGAATCACATCCCAATCTGAACGGGCTTGCTCATATCTACCACTACCAGGATCATGATTGCCAAATCCATCTACACATGAATTCCAGAGAGGTCTATTCAGCTTGATAAGTGCAGCTTCAATTGAACCAATCATGTCCGATCCTTCTCTTTCAAAAATTACGAATCGGCAAGAGAAATCAGAAAGGTTCAATCCATCACCAGCAGAAATACTCCTGCTGTGTTCGCTCAATCTACGATACAACTCATTTGATTGAGTTGATTCAGAATCTGAAATTCTGGATTGACGCCAACCGCCGGGAACCGCCTTTCCTACATAGATAGGGAAATCATACGAAAGACGATTTAGCTCTTTATAACGCGTATAAAGTGGATTGTCACCAGTGTAGTAAAGTGCATAAACACCCGTTCCAAGAAATTTTTCTGGTGGTGGAAGTTCGTGAACTGGTGTTCCATTAAAGAAACGAACAGCATCTTTTACCAGTTCAACGAAAGCTTCATTGTGGTAAACGTGCTTATTTCTATCAAAAGGTTGTCTAATCATTTTTTCACCTTATTTCTTTCCCGCTTCTTCATCCCACTTTTTCAGTAGGTTCAGCTTTTCAGCAATCTTGATTTCCAATCCCCTTGGAACTGGCTGATACCAACCTGGTTCTTCTATCCCATCAGGTAGGTATGTTTCACCAGCAGCATAGGCATTCGGTTCATCATGAGCATATCTGTATTCATGCCCATAGCCCAATTCCTTCATCAACTTTGTTGGAGCATTGCGAAGATGAACAGGAACTTCTCTACTCTTGTCCTGCTTCACGAAAGCTCTTGCTTGGTTGTAGGCGTTGTAGCCAGCATTGCTTTTGGCAGCAATAGCTAGATAAATCACAGCCTGTCCAAGTGCTAGTTCACCTTCTGGACTTCCCAACCGCTCAAAAGTTGTAGCTGCATCATTGGCTATCTGCATGGCTCTTGGATCAGCAAGTCCAATGTCTTCCCATGCCATCCTGATGATTCTTCTGGATAGATACCTTGGATCAGCACCACCATCCAACATCCTTGTCAGCCAATACAAAGCAGCATCAGGATTGGAACCTCTGACCGATTTATGAAGTGCTGAAATCTGGTCGTAGAAGTTGTCACCACCCTTATCAAACCTTCTTGAATTCAGAGTGAGTGCATTTCCAATGAACTCTGCATCAATGACTTCCACACCAGCAGCACTAGCAGCCGTTGAACATTGTTCCAGCAGGTTCAAGAATCTTCTGGCATCACCATCTGCATATCCAATGATGGTGTCTACTGCCAGGTCTTCAAACTTCAAGTGTCCAAGAACTTGTTCTTGAACCCTCTTCAACAACAACTTCAACTCACCTTCTGTCAAAGACTTCAAGACATAGACCTGAGCCCTAGACAGCAGGGCAGAGTTCACTTCAAAAGATGGGTTCTCAGTTGTAGCCCCTATGAAAGTGACCAAGCCACTTTCTGCATAGGGAAGAAGGGCATCTTGTTGGGACTTATTGAATCTGTGAATTTCATCCACAAACAGAATCGTCTTCTTTCCTCTATCAAGATTCTGTTGGGCTTGTTCCATTGCGCCCCTGATGTCTTTCACACCAGAGAAGACCGCAGACAGTGCAATGAACTCACAATCAAAGTAGTTGGCAGTCAGTCTAGCCAGAGTGGTTTTACCAACACCCGGTGGGCCCCAAAAAATCATGGAGTGGGGCTTACCTGACTGGAAAGCTAACCTCAGTGGCTTACCTTCACCTAGAAGATGTGACTGCCCAATGACCTCTTCCAAGGTCCGTGGTCTGAGTGCTTCTGGCAGTGGTGCAACAGGCTCTTGTGCGAACAAATCAGCCATGCTTTACCCCCACTGAACAATGGGGAAGCACAAGAAATTGCACAATCACACTTCTAAGTTGTTGATTTATATAGTGGTTGACAGCTTTATTAAAGCGGTGAATCTCGTCGACGAACAGGATGGTGTGCTTGCCCCGCTCCAGATTGTGCTGGGCCTGCTCCATCGCTGCACGGATATCCTTCACACCGGAAAATACGGCGGACAGCGCAATGAACTCGCAATCGTAGGCCGTGGCCGTCAACCGGGCCAGCGTGGTCTTGCCCACGCCGGGCGGCCCCCACAATATCATCGAATGGGGCTGGCCCGATTCGAATGCGAGGCGCAAAGGCTTGCCCGGCCCCAGCAGGTGCGACTGGCCTATCACTTCGTCCAGCGTTTTCGGACGCAGTGCTTCGGCCAGTGGCGGGCGCGGTTCGGTGGTAAAAAGATCAGCCATGCGCAATCAGTCTGGTCAGGCCAGCGGCTTAATTATTGAACACGTCCGCGCCCTTGGGCATGACGAATTTGAACGTGGTGGCCGTCAGCGGCGGATTTTTCTCGATCTTGCGCAACGCCAGCACGGACGTCTGGCCGAAGCTGTCTTTCAGCTCCATGGCTTCCGGCAAGCCATTGCGCAAGCCTATGGTAATCAGTTCGAAACTCGTGTCCTTGGCTTTGGGCACGGCTTTGAGCCATTCCAGCCCATCCTTGCTACCTGCTTCCGACAGTGTGAAATTTTTTTCCAGATCATTGCTGCCGAATAGAATGGCGGCCGGCGAGGAGCCCAGCGCATCGCCTAGCTTCTTCACCGTGACCTGATTCAGATCCTTGTCGAAGATGAAGAGCTGTTCGCCATCGGCCTGCAGCACCTGTTCGTACGGCTTGCTGTAAGTCCAGATGAATTTGCCGGGACGGGCGAACAGGAAAGTGCCACTGGCCGCCGACGACACTTTAGGCGCTTCACCCGTGCTGCTCTTCACCTGCCGCTGGCTGAATTCGCCACGGGCCGCCTTGGTCGAGCTGACAAAGCTCTTGAACTGTTCCAGTGCGCTGGCCTGCGCGTGCGCTACGGCCAGCCAGCCGGCCAATGCCAGCGCGAGATATTTAAAACGATGCATACGATTTATCCTGTTGAGTCTAACTGCGGCCCAGCCTACACGGCGCCGCTTATCGTGGCCTTAATGCGGCGCTAGTTATTCGGCACTGGCGGCTGGCACCAGAATATCGCGGTTGCCATTCGACTGCATGGCCGACACCACCCCGCTCTGCTCCATCTGCTCGAGCAGACGCGCCGCGCGGTTGTAACCGATGCGCAAATGGCGCTGCACCAGCGAGATCGAAGCGCGGCGGTTCTTCAGCACCACTTGTACCGCCTGATCGTACATAGGATCGGCCTCGCCGCCGCCCTCGCCTGCCGCAGCGCCCTCGCCGCCTTCGCCGCCTTCCAGCGTGCCGCCTTCGAGGATGCCATCGATGTAATCGGGCTCGCCCGTGCTCTTGAGGTGTTTCACCACGCGGTGCACTTCGTCGTCGGACACAAAGGCGCCGTGCACGCGCACGGGCAGGCCCGTGCCGGGCGGCATGTACAGCATATCACCCATGCCGAGCAGGGTTTCCGCGCCCATCTGGTCCAGAATGGTACGCGAATCGATCTTGGACGATACCTGGAAAGCGATACGGGTAGGAATATTCGCCTTGATCAGACCGGTAATCACATCGACCGATGGACGCTGGGTCGCCAAAATCAGGTGCAGGCCGGCAGCACGGGCTTTCTGCGCAATCCGTGCAATCAGCTCTTCCACCTTCTTACCGACGACCATCATCAGGTCGGCCAGCTCGTCGATGATGATGACGATGGTCGGCAGTTTTTCCAGCGGCTCCGGCGAATCCGGCGTCAGGCTGAACGGATTCGGAATATGTTCTTCGCGCTTCTTGGCTTCCGCGATCTTGGCGTTATAGCCGGCCAGATTACGCACGCCGAGCTTGGACATCAGTTTGTAGCGCCGCTCCATCTCGTTCACGGCCCAGTTCAGCGCATGGCCGGCCTGGCGCATATCCGTCACTACCGGTGCGAGCAGGTGCGGAATGCCTTCGTACACGGACATTTCCAGCATCTTAGGATCGATCAGTATCATGCGCACATCAGCCGGATCGGCCTTGTACAACAGCGACAGAATGGTGGCGTTAATCCCCACCGACTTACCCGAGCCCGTCGTACCGGCCACCAGCAAGTGCGGCATCTTGGCCAGATCGGCCACCACCGGCTTGCCGGCAATATCCTTGCCCAGAGCCACCGTGAGTGGCGAGACATTATCGTGATAGACCTTGGAACCGAGAATCTCGCTCAGGCGCACGATCTGGCGTTTAGGATTCGGCAATTCCAGTGCCATGTAATTCTTGCCGGGGATGGTTTCCACCACGCGGATCGAGGTCAGTGACAGCGAACGGGCCAGATCGCGCGCCAGACCGACGATCTGGCTACCTTTCACGCCCGTGGCCGGTTCAATCTCGTAGCGCGTCACCACGGGGCCCGGATAAGCTGCCACCACCTTGGCTTCCACGCCGAAGTCGGACAGTTTCTTCTCGATCAGGCGACTGGTGAATTCCAGCGTCTCGATCGACACAGTTTCCTGCACTTCGGCCGCTTCATCGAGCAGCGACAGCGCCGGCAAGGTACTGTCGGCCGGCATATCCTGGAACAGGCTGGCCTGACGTTCTTTCTCTACGCGCTCGGACTTGACGACAGTGACCACCTGCGGCTCTATCTTCACGGGCGCCGCCACCACATGCTTCTCCACATGCTTGGCACGCTCCGTCACCACCACCTCTTCGCGCTTGACGGCCGCCACTTCGCCCTGACGGCGGTCTTCACGGTACTGGTAGCGCAGCACTATCCACTCGATGCCCAGTTCGATGGCGGTACCGACCTTCTCGGCCAGCGTCAGCCACGAGACGTGGAAGAACAGGCTCAGGCCCAGCCCGAACATCAGCAACAGCAGCAAGGTAGCGCCGGTAAAGCCGAGCGCTACGTGGGCCGAGTGCCCCACCAGCTCACCGAGTACACCGCCCGGCGCACGGGGCAGTTGCACGCGCAGCGTGTACATGCGCAGGTATTCGAGGCCGATCGAGCCGACGAACAGCAGCACAAAACCGATCGCGCGGATCAAGGGTTCCTGCGCATGTTCCGGTTCGGGCGTCTTGGCCAGCACATATTTCTGGGTCAGGCCGCGATAGCCGAGCCAGACCTGACGCAGCAGATAGAAAGCCCACCACCAGGCAGAGAAACCGAAGATGTAGAGCAGCAGATCGGACAGCCAGGCGCCGGCACGACCACCGAGATTGTGCACCTTGGGTACCAGCGTACCGTGCGACCAGCCCGGATCCATTTTGTCGTAGCTGGCCAGTATCAGCACGAAATACACGCCCAGTACAGCCAGCGCCAGCCAGCGCGCTTCGGACAGGAGCCGCACCAGCCGGTTGGGCAGAGGCTGGCGTTCGGTAGGCGTGCGGGTATAGCCGGAAACGACGGCCTTGGGCGCCCGTTCCTGCACTTTTTTACTGCTCATAAATAGAATTAGGACAAAGCAAAGAGAAAGCCAAGAGAAAAATCCGGCAATGTTATATGCCAAGAAATGTTCGGATACGCTTATTCTAAGCCATACAGCGGCGAACGGGACCGCCGATTCATGTGGAAACGCTGCTTGGACTATAATCTAGCCTTGCCCGGACGAAAGCAGGCAGCGCTACAACACTGCTGCGCTTGCTATTCGCCACGCCGGCCCCACATCCGGATTAATCCAACACACAGAAGAAGCCTGCCATGACCACTCCTAAACACGCACGCGTACTGATCCTCGGTTCCGGCCCAGCCGGTTACAGCGCCGCCATTTATGCGGCCCGCGCCAACCTGAAGCCTATGCTGGTGACGGGCGTCGAGCAAGGCGGCCAGTTGATGACCACCACCGACGTGGAAAACTGGCCGGCCGATCCGATGGGCGTGCAAGGTCCGGACCTCATGCAGCGCTTCCTGCAGCACGCTGAACGTTTCAATACTGACATCGTGTTTGACCACATCCATACCGTCAAACTGCAGGAAAAACCGATCCGTCTGATCGGCGACAGCCACGAATATACCTGCGACACCCTGATCATCGCGACCGGCGCTTCGGCCCAGTATCTGGGCCTGCCATCGGAGCAGGAATTCATGGGCCGCGGCGTATCGGCCTGCGCCACCTGCGACGGTTTCTTCTACCGCAATCAGGAAGTGGCCGTGATCGGCGGCGGCAATACGGCCGTAGAAGAAGCGCTGTACCTGTCGAATATCGCCAATAAAGTGACGATCATCCACCGCCGCGACAAGTTCCGCGCCGAAGCCATCCTGATCGACCGCCTGAATGCCAAAGTGGCCGAAGGCAAAGTGGTCATCAAGTACAACCACACGCTGCAGGAAGTGGTCGGTAACGAAGGCGGCGTGACGGGCCTGAAGATCCAGTCGACCGAAGACAACAGCGTCACCGAACTGAACGTGCACGGCCTGTTCGTGGCGATTGGCCACAAGCCGAACACCAGCATCTTCGAAGGCCAGCTGGACATGAACAACGGCTACATCAAGACCCGCGCCGGCAACGAAGGCATGGCCACGGCCACCAGCGTCCCCGGCGTGTTTGCCGCCGGCGACGTGCAGGACCACGTCTACCGTCAGGCCATCACCAGCGCCGGCACGGGCTGCATGGCCGCACTGGACGCCCAGCGCTACCTCGAAGCACAGGAGTAAGCGTGGCCCTGAAAGACTTCGCTGACCTGAAATCCCTGAGCAAGCAGCTCAAGGAACAGGCCGAGACGCGTGCGGCAGCCGAAGCCGAACGCGTCCAACGGGAAGCGCAGCAGGCGCGCGAGGCCAATCTGTTCCAGTCCAGCCTGGGCGGCGTGCAACGCATGCCAGATCAGAACCGCTACGTGCCGCAAGCACCGAAGACCGTCGCGCCCGCGCCAGCGCCCAAGCGCAAGCTGACGCAGGCCGAGGACGATGCAGCCGTGCTGCGCGAATCGCTGTCCGACCTGTTCGAAGTCGATCACTATCTGGAAGACGATCCGGCGCTCAACTACAGCGCGCCGGGCGTCGGTCCCGATGTCATGAAAAAAATGCGCAAGGGCCACTGGCCCGTGCAAGATGAACTCGACCTGCACGGCATGAACCGCGATCAGGCCCGTGACGCGCTGGGCGCATTCCTGACGCGCGCCGGCCAGCGCAACTACCGCTGCGTGTGCGTGATCCATGGCCGCGGCTTCGGCTCGCGCGGACAGGAACCCGTGCTCAAGTCCATGGTGCATAGCTGGCTGGTACAGAAAGGCGTGGTGGCCTTCTGCCAGGCCCGCAACCATGACGGCGGCGAAGGCGCCCTGATCGTCCTGCTGCGCGCTGCGCTACAGCCGACCCGCTACTAATTCCCAGTAAGAAACAATCCTACACGCTAGGCGGTGGACATGTTAACCTATGGACATTACCACTTTGTCCATAGCGAACATGAAGCACGTCGTCGTTCCCCACGTCTCCCTGATCACCGTCATCGAAATCGTCGCGATTCTGGTGGGCGCGTTTTCCGGCTTCGTGGAAGCGCGCCGCAAGCGCATGGACATCGTCGGCATCTTCACGGTGGCCTTCATTACGGCATTCGGCGGCGGCACGCTGCGCGACATCCTGCTCGACAAGCGCCCCCTGTTCTGGGTCATGCATCAGGAATATGCGATTCTGATCTTCATTCTGGCGCTGGTGGCTTCGCCGCTGATGCGCACGCTGCGCCAGATCCTGTCGGAGCGGCTGATCGTGATAGCCGATGCCATCGGCCTCGGTCTGTTTGCCGTGGCTGGCGTATCGCAGGCCCAGGCGGCCCACATGCCGCTCTTCATCGCCGCCATGATGGGCGTGATTACGGGCATCTTCGGCGGTGTGCTACGCGACATCGTCTGCAATGAAGTACCGATGGTGTTCCGCGATGGCAAACCCTACGCCATCTGCGCCTTCTTCGGCTGCTGGATGTACATCGGCCTGCAATACACCGAAGTCTCGGATGACTTTGCCCTATGGTCCAGCGCTGCCGCCATCACCATCATCCGCCTGCTGACCTGGTCCTTCGATTTGCGTATCGGCAAGCATTAAAAGCGTAAAATCGGGGTCAGATCTGTCATTCGGACATTGACTACGCACCTTTGATTTATATCCGTACGCATCTCTAGCCAGCATCGTATCCAACGCCAGCATGAGCTCACACAAGTGCGCATTGCCCTGCACGCCTTAAATCGCCAATCTGATCACTGCCTGCCTGCTTCGCGCGCTCGCATCTTGAGTTAGCACAAAGGTATTGCCTCAATGTCCGAATGACAGACCTGACCCCGAAAAGAGAATGACAGACCTGACCCCGAAAAAAAACGGCACACCCTAAGGTGTGCCGTTTTGCTTAGCTTAGCTTGCTAGATTAGAACGAGTAGTTCGCGCCCAGCGAGAAGAAGCGGCCGACTGCGCCAGCCTGATGCAGCGTAGCGTTGTACGCGGTCAGGTTGTTCGAGTTGCCGTAGGTAGCGACGTCGATCGGTGGTTTGCGATCGAACAGATTCAGGATCGAACCTTTGATCATCCAGTTTTTGCCGATTTTGTAGGTCACGTTCAGGTCGGTCGACATGAACGATGGTACGTGGCAGTAACCAGCTGGGGTGTCTTTACCGTAGAAGTAAGCACGACCCGATACCGACGCTACGTCTTTGCACTCGGTTACGTCAACCGATGGATCCAGAGCCGAGAACGAACCAACCCAGTTGAAGGTGGTCGTTACAGCCAGAGGACCTTTGTCCCAGCCCAGGGTCAGCTGAGCACGGTTTTTCGGATTGCCGGTGTCGCCCGAGATCACGGAAGGACCGTGGGTGCCAGCCAGTTCGTAATCAATGCCGTTCGAGCTCAGCACATAGGAAATCATGTGGTTGAAGGTCAGATCAGCTTTGATGTTGCCCAGATCGCCCAGCTTCTGCTTGTACAGGAAGTCCAGTTCGATACCGCTGGTGGTGGTGCCGCCCGAGTTCACATAACCCGAGGAACCGTAAGCAATGGTACCCACCGATGGGTTGGCCGAGTAAGTACCGCCTTTGCCGTCAGCGATATCCACTGGGAAGATCGCGTTACGCACGTAGGTTGGTACGAAGCCTGGCAGACCGGCTGCGGTGTTGATCTGGTTGTTAACTTCGATACGGTAGTAGTCGAAGGTGGTGCTGAAGTTGCGGGTAGGCTCGAAGATCGCACCGAAGGTGTACGATTTCGATTTCTCTGGCGACAGATCCTTGGTGGTCTGCTGTACGAACGCAGGAGCGAAGTTACATGCCGCTGGGACGTTGCCGGCAGTCTTAGGATTGCCGTCTTTGCACAGGATAGGATCGTTGATCGCGTGGAACGAGAAGAACGAACCGGCGATGCCGTTTTCAGCCGCATTCGGTGCACGGAAACCACGCGAGTAGGTACCACGCAGGCTCAGCATGTCCATAGGCTTGTACTTGAAGCCAGCTTTAGGCGTGAACGAGTGACCGTAGGTGTCGTAGTGGTCGTAACGTGCCGAAGCTTCCAGTTCCAGATTTTTCAGCACAGGTGCCGACAACTGGGCATAAGCAGCGGTATTGGTTTCTTTACCGAACACATAAGCTGCACCGTTACCAACCACACCTTGTGCCAGCAGATCAGCCGACGGTGCGTTCAGGTTTTTGTGGGTGTAGCTCAGGCCGGCTGCGAAGTTCATGGTACCGCCAGCCAGTTCCATCACTTCATGCACACCGTGCACGTCAGCGAAGGTCAGGGTATCGGTTGCCTGGTTATTGAAGTGCGGCGAAACAGCGGCCAAGTCGGCAGCAGAGTTGCCACCCAGCGGGCTGAACGGGTTGCTGGCACGGGTCATAGCCTGATACAGGGCAGCACGGTTGACGTAGCCGCTGTAGTCGATATCGGTCTTGACGCGGGTGTAACCGAGGGCAGCGCCGATATCCCAGCCGTTCCAGTTACCGTTCAGGTCAGCGACCAGACGGCTCGAAGTCGCCTTGTTTTTCTGGGTGCTGGATGGATCCAGGCCAGGGATGTAGCCGTACAGACGGGCAGGAGCGCCCAGCGTGTTCAGTGGGTACGAAGCTGGGAATACGGTCGAACCGTACACGTTCACGATCTTCGGATTCGCACCAGGAACCAGCGAGGTGTTGCCGGTGAAGCTGCTAGGCGAGAAGGTCGCTGGCACGCCGCGGTTGTTTTCGCTTTCGCGCTGGAACACCGAAGCTTTCACAGCCAGTTTCCAGTCGTCGCCCAGGTTCTTGGTGAAGCCTACCAGTGCGTTGACGTTTTTGGTTTCTGGCTGCAGGAACGAAACGGTATCGCGAATCGCGCAGCCGCCAGCCATGTATTTGTTGTAGTTGCAGCTAGGATCCAGGAACTGGAAGTTCGCAGGATTGTTCACGCCGCCGGTACCGGCCGGGTTGTAGAAGAACGGGCTGCTGGTAGCGATCAGGCGGCTGTTCTGTGCATTCGGCACACCACGGGTCAGGTTCATACCACCGCGGCTGCTCCAGTCACCGTTGGCCCAGATCTGGTTGTCACGGTCGGACAGTTTGATGGCTTCAGCGTGACGCATTTCGAGCGAGCCGAACACGTTGTAGCCGTCGGTCGCCAGGTCACCGAAACCGTGGGTGATCGCAGCTTTGTAGGTGGTGCCGCCGCCGTGCTGCGAGGTACCTGCATCAGTCTTGATGCTGGTGCCGTTGAACGATTTTTTCAGGATGATGTTGATTACGCCGGCAATCGCGTCGGAACCGTACACCGAGGAAGCGCCGTCTTTCAGCACTTCGATGTGGTCGATCGCGTCGAATGGAATTGCCGAAACGTCAACGAACTGACGCTGGGCATCGTCCGACAGTGGATACGGAGCCATACGGTGGCCGTCGATCAGCACCAGGGTCAGGCCCACGGTCAGGCCGCGCAGCGATACGCCAGCACCGCCGTTTGCGAACGCGCCCGAGAAGCCGCTACCCAGAGCGCCCTGGCCGTTGGCCGACAGGTTGCTCAGCACTTCAGCGACGGAGGTGTAGCCCGACTTGGCGATGTCTTCAGCCGTCAGTACTTGCACTGGGCTAGCGGTTTCCTTGTCAGCACGGCTGATCAGCGAACCGGTAATCACCACACGCTGTGGCACGACTTCTTCTTTTTGCTGCGCAAACGCAGGCTGGCTTACAGCCATCGTCAGCGCACCACTCGCCACAACTTGCAGGATTGCAAGCGGCATGGATTTCATACGTAACTTCATTGCACTTCTCCCAGACCCAAAATTCTTCTTTAAAAACAATAACCGCTAGTTGCGCTGTTCTGCACCAACGGGGCCGCATGGTAAGCAACTTGATACGTGCATCACGGAATGGTATTCCGCTGCCCGCCAATTACTAACTGCGCATGGAACCATGTTGCTAAACAGGTCGTCAATAAGGTTCCGATAAATTTCACAAATAAACAACAGTTACAAATTTACTTACTGAAAAACTAATTTTTCTGCGCTAATACTCCTGCGCATTTGTAACAATAAGTAACTAATCGTCAATCTTTCCGCCAACCGCTTTGATCCCATAGCGATCTGCCTGTATTTGACCTGAAACACCATGCGTGCGCACATCGGCTGTGATCGGTAACATCTGCGTATTCCACTGCTCCCACTGCGCTTTCAATTGCTTGAAAATAGTTGGATGGCGTTGCACCAAGTTGGCGCGTTCGCGTTGGTCTTTTACAACATCAAACAGGAATTCATTGCCCCCTATGCGCAGATATTTCCAGTCGCCCGAACGGATGGCGCGCTGGGCATTCGCTTTGTAACGCCACAGCAGCGTACGCGGCCGTACGGCTGCCTGCCCGAGCAACTGGGGCAGCAGATTCTCGCCATCGCTGGGGTAAGCGGGATCGGGCGCGCCACCGGCCGCTGCCAGCAGCGTCGGCAGCCAGTCCATGCTGATGGCGACCTGCTCGCTCACCTGCCCTGCCTTGATCTGCGCGGGCCAGCGCACAATGGCCGGCACGCGGATGCCGCCTTCGAGCAACTCCGTCTTTTGCCCCGTCAGCGGCCACGTCTTGGAGAAACGTTCGCCACCGTTATCGCTGGTGAAGATCACGATAGTGTTCTCGGCCAGCCCTTGCTGTTCCAGCGCATGCAGCACGCGTCCTATCGACGCATCGAGCGCTTCCACCATGCGCCCGTAGGTGGCCAGATCGCCGCCGTCGTAATGGAAGATGTTGCTGATCTCGCGCGACACGGCTTCGTCGCCCGGTCCTTCCCAAGGCCAGTGCGGCGCCGTGTAGTGCAGCGATAGCAGGAACGGTTTGCCGGCCTGCTGGGCGCGCACATATTCGACCGCGCGCGCGCCCAGCAGGTCGGTGTAGTAGCCTATCTGCTGCACCGGCACTTCGCCTTCGTACAGGTCTTCCTTCACTTGCGGCCCCACACCGGGCTTGTGGGTGAAGTAATCGATAGCGCCGCCATAGTTGCCGAAAAAGCTGTCGTAGCCACTCTTGAGCGGGCCGAAGGTGGGCAGATAGCCGAGGTGCCATTTGCCTATCAGCGCCGTGCCATAGCCCTGCTTTTTCAGCAGCGATGGCAGGGTCGGATGGCTGGGCGGCAGGCCTATGGTGTCGGAAGCGCCGGCAATAGGCTCTTCCAGTCCGCCGCGCAAGCGGTACTGGTAGCGCCCCGTAATCAGCGCAAAGCGCGTGGCCGAGCATACGGCCGAATTGGCGTAGGCCTGGGTGAAGCGCAGGCCTTGCGCTGCCAGCCGGTCCAGATGGGGCGTGCGGATCTCCGTCTGGCCGTACACGCCCAGATCGGCATGGCCGAGGTCATCGGCCAGGATGAAGAGGATATTCGGCTGCTGCGGTTTGGCGGCCAACGCGCGCGGCAGCGCACCGGCCAGCGCCAGCGCGGGCAGGGTTTTCAGTAAATTGCGACGACGGGTATCAGTCATGCTGTTGCTCCTTAAAAGTCTGCGCGGGCCGTCAGGCCGATCTGGCGTGGTGTGCCGATTACCGTGTTATACGCACCCGGGCTGGTATTCCACATACTGGTGTAGTACTGCTTGTCGAACAGGTTTTTGGCCCACAGCGACACATCCCAGCGCGTGCTGCCCTGGCGCAGCTTGAGGCCGGCCGACAGATTGGTCAGGCTGTAGGCGGGAATCCGTGCATATTCGGACGCATCGAGCGTGCCGTAGGTGCTGCTGCGGTAGGCGTAGTTGAGGTTGCCATAGGCTTCCACATTCGCGGCCACGGCGGTGGCATACTGCGCCGCCAGATTGCCTATCCAGCGCGGTGCATTGACCAGCGCCGCACGGCCCGACAGGTCGCAGAACGTGCCGGCACGCTCAGGCGGGCATGGCGCGTTCTTGTACTCCTTGTACTTGACGTCATTGAACGAGCCATTCGCGCTGACAGTAAAGCCACGCACCAGCACCACGCTGCTATCGAGTTCGAGACCGCGGCTGCGCACCGTGCCGGCATTGGTCAGATAGGATGTCGCGCTGACGGGATCATAGGCATTGCTCTGGTAGCCCGACACATCGTTCCAGAACAGGCTGGCGTTGAACTGCACGCGGCGCCCCAGCAGATTGCTCTTTATGCCCAGTTCCAGATTGTTGGCCTTCTCGTTATTCACCTTGAGCGAGGACACGCCCGCTGCACCGGGCACGGACAGATTGATGCCGCCCGACTTCTCGCCATGCGAGGCGCTGGCAAAGGCCAGTACATCGGTATCGGCCTTGTAGGCCAGCGTCAGCAGCGCCGACGGGCTGAGTTTGTTCAGGTGCACATCGCCCGAGTCATAGGCGCCGAAGCGCGCATTGCGTGACGCCAGCGCTGCGCCCGTTACAGCCACGCCGCCATACGGCGCATCGCGCGTCACCTGCGCCAGCTTGTCTTCATAGGTGGCGCGCACGCCGCCCGTCAAGTCCCACTGCGGATCAATGTGCCAGATGCTCTGGCCAAACAGCGCATAGCTGTTCACCCGCAAGTGGCCATTGCCTATGCTGGTGACATTGCTCCACGCGCCGGCCGGCGTGCCGTTGAACTTGTCGGCCAGCGGGCCGTTGTAAGTGAAGTTGATGTTATCCAGATTCTGGTAGTAGTAATACGCGCCGAATACGGATTCCACCGGCTGGCCCAGCGGCGTGGCCAGCCGCAGCTCCTGCGTGAACTGGCGATGGCGCGCGGCCGAACCCACATTCAGCGTGACCGGCACCTCCAGCCCGTCATCGTTGTGCGGCGTGAAGTTCCACAAGCGCGCGGCGCTGATGGAAGTCAGCTTGTATTCATTGGCCAGCTTCCAGTTCAGTTCACCCGAAACGCCGCCCTGATGCACATCCACATGCGAGCCGCTATCGAGATTCACCTGCCGCAGCCTAGGGTCGGTCACGGGATGGCCGCCCACGGCAGCCGCCTGTGCGAGGAATTTGCCGCTGGCGCCAGCGTTGTAGAACACCAGCGTACCGTTGTTGGAGTCTTCGCGGTTGTAATCAGCGATCAGGCGCGCGCTGAAGTTCGCATCGGGTTCCAGCAGCACTTGTGCACGCACGCCATCGCGGTCGCCGCCCTGCACTTTTTTGCCCGTATGGATATTCGTAATGTAACCGTCTTCATGGGTTTTGTAGACGGCGATACGGCCCGCTGCCGTATCCGAGAACGCGCCCGACAGCACAGCCTTGCCCTGCACATAGCCCTGCTGGCCGAACGCTAGCTGGGCACTGTTCTCGCTGCGGTAGGTCGGCTGCTTGCTGGTGATGTTCAGCACGCCGGCCGTGGTGTTCTTGCCGAACAAGGTGCCCTGCGGGCCGCGCAGCAA
The DNA here is from genome assembly GCF_009720775.1 of Pseudoduganella danionis. Taxonomy (GTDB): domain Bacteria; phylum Pseudomonadota; class Gammaproteobacteria; order Burkholderiales; family Burkholderiaceae_D; genus Rugamonas; species Rugamonas danionis. Next base: position 1,277,588 of record NZ_WNKW01000001.1, on the reverse strand, counting down.
TTCCAGCTGCTGGATATCGAGCGCATCGAAAGCGGCCATGCCGGGGCGGGCCAGATAGACGTTGTCGAGATACACGCCCACGCTGCCTTCGAGTCCGTCGCTGGCAGGATTATTCCCCAACCCGCGCACAGCAAAACTCATCTGGCGCGCATGCACATAGTTGACGGTGGTGCTGGGCAGCAGTTGCTGCAAATCCTGCACGCGGTACACGCGGTTGCCTTCCAGCGCGCTGCTATCGAGTACGCTCAGTGTGGTCGGCACGCTCTGCGACGATTCCACGCGGCGCCGTGCCGACACGGTAACGCGCGCAATCACATCGAGCGACGCATCAGCTGCTGCCGTGGCAGCACTGGCTGCAGCGACGGTCTCCGCTGCATCGGCACTTGCCGACGCTCCCGCGCCATCGGCTGCGGCTGACGCAGCCCCGGCCTCCGCGCTGGTCGCCAGCGCAGCACTACTGAGCGCTACCGTGGCCACTGCCAGTTCTGCCGGGCTGGCGTTGGCCAGCACCGTCCAGCCTAAACCATATACCGCGGCCAGCGCCACGACGAGTTTCTTCTGTTGCATATCTAATCCTATTCAAAATTGCGGGCGACAGAGGCCCTGCCCGCCCGCAGGGCAGCGGGCAGGAACGGTTTTTACGAAAGAGGTGGCGTGCTTGCGCTGCGCGCTTGCGCCGTCAGGAAGGGTCTAGTGCGTGGCGACGCGGAACTGGGCCGGATCTGGCGGGATCACGGCCTGCTCGGAACGTGGCGTGCCATCGGGCACCCAGTGGTAAGGCACAGGCTGGGCGCGGTAGACCCAGTTGCTGCGCACAGCTTTGCCGGCACCGGCCACGGGCGTCTGGGCAAAATACGGGCTGATGTATTCCCACACAATCTCGCCCTTGGGCGTGACCTGGAAAATGCGGCCATTCATGCCTTCGTCGATCAGCGTATTACCATTCGGCAGACGGCGCGCGCTGCTGATGAACGAACTGTAGAAACCCCAGTCCGGCAGATTGGAATCGCGGCCCGTGTATTCCCACACAATCTGTTTGCTGACGGGATCGATTTCCAGCACACGCGAACGCGGTTGCACACCCACGCTGACGCGCGGATACCCGGCTTCGCCCTGATTGTCGAACACCAGCAGATTGCCAGCGCCGGGCAGGCCCGGTGCGATCAGATGGGCGTCATGCTGACCGACGATCTGGTCAACTGGACGCGGCAACGCGGCCGGCACGCGCAACTGAGCCGGATAGTCTGGGCCTAGCAGCCACACTACTTTGCCGCTGTGCTTGTCGAGGATGGCGATGAAATTGGCCTCGCGCGCATCGATCATCAAGTTATCGGGATGGAAGCGCTGGTCGCCTGCGTCGTACCAGCGGTTAGGCCCCAGCACGGACAAATTGTTGATGTGCAGGAAGTCGAACGGCGCTGCCTTGCCGCGCGGCGAATGACCGCCCTGCACCAGCTTCAGCGCAGCAGCGCTGAAACCGAATTCCTTCCGGTGCTCGGAAGCCACCCACTGCCAGACGATCTGTCCTTGCGGCGTCACTTCGTAGATCACGTCGTCAAGCACTTGCGGCGCAGCGAAACCGGCCACCGGATGTACGAGGTTGGCCAGCACCAGCGTATTGCCGTTGGCCAGACGACGCCAGTCGTGGTGCTGCTTGGCGCTGCCACCGGGCACTTGCGCGGGCTTGCCTTCCACGGGCGCCGCATAGGCATCCTGTGCAGCACCGGCCGCGCCCCATTGCCACACCACCTTGCCGTGCCAGTCCAGTTCACCGATGGACTGGTTGCGCAAGCCGTTGCCTTCATTGCTGGTGCCGGCCGTACTGGCCAGTTGCACCAGCACATGACCGCGCTGACCGCCCGTCAGCGCCGGATCGAGCAGCACGGGCGGGAAACCTTCGGCATCCCAGCGCTGCACCTCATGGCCGTTCATATCGATCAGATGGGTCTTCTGGTCCTGACCGCTGAAGAGCACATACTGGTTATGGGCCAGCGCCGGATCGTAGCGCGTAACGCCGGTGGGATAGACGCTGGGCGAGGCACCGGCAGGAGCGGTTGCGGCCAGCAGAGATAGGGCAAGCAGACTAGAGCGTAGGGACATGACACACTTTCTTCTTGGAATAATCGTGTGTCTATATTACTAATCGACGTAGTAAATCCGAACTAATATAACCAAACATCGATATACAAAAAATGCCGCATACGCGGCATTTTTTGTTGGGTAGCACTGCGTGCTGAGTTACACAGCGTCGGCGCCTGTTTCACCGGTACGGATACGGATCACCTGCTCGACGTTCTGCACGAAGATTTTGCCGTCACCGATTTTGCCGGTACGGGCGGCCTTGATGATGGCATCGACTACCTGCTCGGCCACGCTATCGTCCACCACCACTTCGACTTTTACTTTCGGCAGGAAATCCACCACATACTCGGCACCGCGATACAGCTCGGTGTGGCCTTTCTGACGGCCGAAACCTTTTACTTCCGTCACAGTCAGGCCGGTGACATTGACTTCAGCCAGTGCTTCACGCACCTCGTCCAGTTTGAACGGCTTGATCACAGCGGTAATCTGTTTCATCACTACTCCTTCGTTATATCTATCGAGAATCTGGTGCCGGGCATGCCTCTAGCGCTTGCACATATTGTACCGCGCGCGCTGCGATCCCACTTGAACTTCGTTTAAATGCTCGCGTCCTGTACCGGAATGGCATGCAATTCTTCCATCCACACCACACTCTGGCTATCGCTGGGCGCACGCCAGTCGCCGCGCGGCGAGAGCGAACCGCCGCTGCCCACTTTCGGTGCATTCGGCACGCAACTACGCTTGAACTGGCTGGTACGGAAGAAGCGGTCAAGGAAGATCCCCAGATATTTCTTGATCGCCACCAGATCGTACTGGTTGCGCGTGACGTGGTCACCATCAGGCCAGCGGCCGCGCGTCTTGTCCTGCCATGCGTTCAGCGCAAGGAAGGCTACCTTGGATGGGCGGAAGCCGAAGCGCAGCACGTAATACAGGTGGAAGTCCTGCAGTTCGTAAGGGCCGATGGTACTTTCCGTGCGCTGCTCGGGCTGGCCATCTGCCGTGCCCGGCACCAGTTCCGGACTGATTTCGGTCGCCAGAATGTCCAGCAGCACTTGCGCATCGCTGCGCCCGATCACGCCCGATTCGGCCACCCAGCGCACCAGATGGGAGATCAGAGTTTTCGGCACACTGGCATTGACGTTGTAGTGCGACATATGGTCGCCCACGCCGTAAGTACACCAGCCCAGCGCCAGCTCGCTCAGATCGCCCGTACCGCAGACGATGGCATTATGGTGATTGGCCAGTCGGAACAGGTGGTTGGTACGTTCGCCCGCCTGCACGTTCTCGAACGTGATGTCGTATTGCGGCTGGCCGTTGATGAACGGATGCTCAAGATCCTGCAGCATCTGCTGGCAGCTCGGACGGATATCGATTTCCTTGGCGCTGCAGCCGACCAATTTCATCAGCGCGTGCGCCTGCTTGAGCGTGCGTTCGCTGGTGGCAAAACCGGGCATGGTGTAGGCCAGAATATTGGTGCGCGGCAGACCCAGTTTATCCATCGCGCGCGCGCACACCAGCAGCGCGTGGGTGGAATCGAGCCCGCCTGATACACCGATCACGATTTTTTTCAGCCCGCTGGACTTGAGCCGCTGCGCCAGCGCCTGCACCTGTATGTGGTAGACCTCGTTGCAGCGCTCGTCGCGGCGGCGGCCGTCCGCCGGCACATAGGGGAAGCGTTCGATCTGGCGCTGCAGTGGCAGCGTAGCACTCTGGTCGATCTCGAGCTGGAAGAACACGGTGCGGAATTTATTCACTTCCGCTGCATGGCGCTGCACCGACTGCGCATAGGTGTTCATGCGCATGCGCTCGCGCGACAGACGTTCCAGATCGATGTCGGCAAATGTCAGCGTGGCCGCATCGCTATAGCGCTGGGCTTCGGCCAGCAGCTCGCCGTTTTCGCAGATCACGCCCTGCCCATCCCATGCCAGATCGGTAGTCGATTCACCTTCACCGGCCGAGGTGTACAGATAGGCCGCGATGCAGCGCGCCGACTGCTGCGACACCAACTGGTTGCGGTAATTGGCCTTGCCCACCAGCGCATTCGACGCCGACAAGTTGACCAGCACGGTGGCGCCAGCCAGCGCCGCAAACGACGAAGGCGGAATCGGCACCCACACGTCTTCGCAGATCTCGACGTGGAATTTGAACAGCGGCAGATCGGCCACTTCGAACAGCAGGCCAGAGCCGAACTGCACGCGCTCGCCCAGCAGATCGATTTCCGTCGCCACCGCGTAATCGCCGCTGCTGAACTGGCGCGCTTCATAGAACTCGCCGTAGTTGGGCAGATAGCTCTTCGGTACCACGCCCTGTATCTGGCCACCGGCGATCACCACCGCGCAGTTGTATAGCTGATGCTCGACCCGCAGCGGCACGCCCACCACCAGCGCCATGCGCCATTCCTGCGATGCCAGCACAATCTGTTCGAGCGCATCGAGGCAGCCATCGAGCAGCGCGCGCTGGTGGAATAGATCGTCGCAGGTATAGCCGGCCAGGCCCAGTTCGGGGAAGGCCACCAGCGCTGCGCCCTGCTCGGCCGCCTGCGTGGCCAGTGCGATGGTCTGCGCCGCATTATGCGCCGGATCGGCGATACGGCTGACCGGCGCGGCAATCGCGACACGGGCAAAATCATGGGCATACAGATTGAGGAAATTGGTACTCATGGAAGTCTTTCGCGCACAGCGCCATCAGGCAAAAAGTCATTATCGCATGGGCCAGTAAGGCCGACAAAATCAGTGCAACGCCAACGCAAACCAGGCAGATAGGCTAGACTAAAGGCTGAGTATAGGCCGAGTATAAGCACGGAGAAGCGCGTGAGCGGAGCAAGCACCAAGGCAGACAGCCAGACTGCAGAATTTAGCCTGATCGATAGCCTGAGCGAGATCGCCCCCGATGCATGGCAGGCGCTGGCCGGCGACCAGCCCATGCTCAGCCACGCTTTCCTGCACGCGCTGCACGACAGCGGCTGCGCCAGCGAGGCCACCGGCTGGGCGCCGCGCTACCTGATCATGCGGCGCGCCGGCCAGCTGGTCGGCGCCATGCCGCTCTATCTGAAAAGCCATAGCCGTGGCGAGTATGTATTCGACCATGGCTGGGCGCAGGCCTTCGAACGCAATGGCCTGCCCTACTACCCCAAGCTGCTAGGCGCGATTCCATTCACGCCCGTCACCGGTCCGCGCCTGCTGGTGCGCGACCCGGCCGACCGGCCTTTGCTGGCACAGGCCGCGATTGCGCTGGCACGCCAGCTCGATACCTCCTCGCTGCACATCCTGTTTCCTTGCGAAGAAGACCGCGCGGCCCTGAGCGCGGCCGGCTTCATGCTGCGCGAGGGCGTGCAGTTCCATTGGGAGAATGCCGGCTATGCCGATTTCGAAGCCTTCCTCGCCAGCCTGAAAATGGACAAGCGCAAGAAGCTGCGGCAGGACCAGCGCCGCGTGGCGCAGGCCGGCATCCACTACCAGCATCTGCGCGGCCACGCCATCAGCGCCGACATGCTGGCCTTCTTCTACCGCTGTTATGTAGGCACCTACCGCGCCCATTACTCGCGCCCCTACTTGACGCTGGAGTTCTTCCAGCGCCTGCTGCGCGCCCAGCCGGACAGCCTGCTGCTGATTATCGCCCTGCGCGGCGAACAGCCGGTGGCCGCAGCGCTCAACCTGATCGGCGGCGACATCATGTACGGGCGTTACTGGGGCACCGAAGAATACCTGTCCGGCCTGCACTTCGAAACCTGCTATATGCAGAGCATCGCCTACTGCATCGCCCATGGCCTGTCCCGCTTCGAAGGCGGCGCACAGGGCGAGCACAAAATCTCGCGCGGCCTCGTGCCCACGCCTACATGGTCGGCCCACTGGATCGCCGATGCCCGCTTCGCCGATGCGATCGCCGATTTCCTCGCGCGCGAAACCGACGCCATTAACCACTATCTCGACGAACTGGGTGAGCACAGCCCTTACCGTACCTGAGCCGGAAATAAAAAAAGCCCCGATCAACTCGGGGCTTGCTGTATCAGAGCGCGTAAGGCATTACGCTTCTGGGTTTTCTGCCTTGTAAGCAGCAACGCCGCTCAGGATTTCAGCTTTGGCTTCATCGGCGCCGTACCAGCCGTCGATCTTCACCCATTTGCCTTTTTCCAGATCTTTGTAGTGCTCGAAGAAGTGCTGGATCTGACGCAGACGCAGTTCGTTCAGATCTTCCGGCTTCTGCCAGTGGCTGTAGATAGGCAGTACTTTGTCGACTGGCACGGCCAGTACTTTGGCATCTTCGCCCGACTCGTCGGTCATTTTCAGCACGCCGATAGGACGGCAGCGCACTACCACGCCAGGGATCAGCGGGAACGGGGTGATCACCAGCACGTCCACTGGGTCGCCGTCTTTCGACAGGGTGTTAGGCACGTAACCGTAGTTGCATGGGTAGTGCATTGCGGTGCCCATGAAGCGGTCGACGAAGATCGCGCCCGATTCTTTATCCACTTCGTATTTGATCGGATCGGCATTCATCGGGATTTCGATGATGACGTTGAAATCGTTCGGCAGATCGCGGCCGGATGGGACTTTATTCAAGCTCATGGGGGTTTCCTCGTGTGTACTGACAAATAGGGGATCGCGTCATTATAGCGAAACAGCGGCCGTTTGTGCGGCGCAGCACCGCATTTCCGGCCTCTGGTGACGGTAAAAACTACAGGATGGTGGCCAGCGCGCACTGGCGATAGTGGCTGGCCGCCTCCTCCGCCTGACCTAGCGCTTCATGCAACTGCGCCAGTTTCAGGTGCGATACGCGTACCATGCGGGCTTCCGTGGCGTCCGACAGGGCCTGCTCCAGATAGCGCTGGGCCTTGCCCCACAGCTTCTGCTTGAGGCACAAAGAACCCAGCGTCAGGGCCAGTTCGGCATCGGCCGGATGCTGCTTGACCCAGCCTTCGCAATGTTCGATCTGGGTCAGCAAGGCCGCCGAACCGGCTGGTGCAGCCGCGTCGCGGTAAGCCCGCACCACGCGGTCATCCCAGTCGGCCGCCAGCGATTCTTCCGCTACCAGCCGCGCTTCATCGTGCAGACCACGCGCGTTCAGCGCACTGGCCGCACGGCAGGCCACATAAGGCTTGATGCGGTCCGCACTCGGCACGGTGGACCAGACCCGCTGCAGCGATTCGGCATCGTGGCCGGCATCGGACAGCATATCGTCATAGGCCAGCTCGCGCAGACGGGCCGACAGGGCCGGATGCAGCGCATGGTGCTTGTCCAGCGAGCGCACCAGACGCAGCACTTCCGGCCAGTTCTTGGCCTGCTGCTGGGCTTTCAGCGACATCTGCAGCGCATGGATGTGGCGCGTGCCGCTGGCATTGAGTTCATGCACGGCTTCCAGTGCTTTTTCCGGCTGGTGGTCGTCCACCAGCAGTTCCGTCATCGTCATCAGACGGGCCGTTTTCATGCCGTTGTCGTCGGCTATTTTGGCCAGCCACTGGTCACGCCGTGCGGCCTGACGCATGCGGTGCGCCGCACGGGCGCCGATCAGGGCGGCCACGCCGGCGTTCTCCGCCAGTTCGCCGGCCCGCAGCGCAGCTTTTTCGGCATGGCCGAAGCGCCCTTCGAACAGGGCTTTGAGCGCTTCGCGCAGACCTTTGTTACCGTCACGCTCGCGCTTCTGCTGGCGATAGGCCGCCACTTTGGACGGCATTTTGACGGTGGCGCGGAAGGCGCGGATCAGCACATACAGCAGCGCGAACAGCGCCACTTCCAGCACCACGAAGAAGTTCAGCGACAGGTCGATGCGGTGCGGCGGGTAGAACAGCACCACATTGCCCGGATTGAAGCGGGCTGTCACGGCGATACCGATGGCCGCAGCCATCAGCAACACTATCCAGATAAATAAACGCATGACTAGGGTTTCGCTTTGTAGTTACGCACAGCGTTCAGGCTATCCGACAGCGTCGGCAGCTCGATGGTCAGGTTGTTACCCTGTACCTGACGCAGCATGGCTTGCACGGTCTGGGTCGATTTGGCGCGCACGTCGAAGTACTTGGTCAGCGCTTCCTGCGCCGCAATCAGGTCGGCGCGGAAGGCCGCTTCGTTCCGCGACAGCAGCGCCATACGGGCGTTCAGCAGACGCAGTTTCAGATTCTCGCGCAGGAAGTAGGCCTGGGTCGGCGACAGCATCAGCGCGTCCGGGGTTTCCACACTGCGCACGCGGATCAGCTGGCGCACATCGGTCCACATCTCGCTGCTCCAGCCCTGCCAGATCGCCTGGGCCGATTGCAGCCACGGGCTGGTCTCGCTGGCATCGGCCTTGCCCTTGCCATCCTTGCCGCCAGCCTTGGCGGCGACTTTTTTCTCGGGCGCTGCCGGCAGCGTCGGTTTTTCGTCGGCCAGCATAGGCAGCGTGTCGACTTGCGCGATCACGTTATCGAGACGCAGTGCCAGACCCACCGAGTCCACATTCGGCAGTGCCTTCAGGCGCTCGGTATCCTTGGCGATGGCGCGGCGGATGCTGATGAACTGCGGCTTGTCGGAGCGCGACAGGCTGCGGTCGGCATTCTGCAGCGCGATCAGCGCGCCCGGCACATTCCCGGCCAGTTGCAACTGCTGGCTGGCAGTCGACAGCACCTGCTCGATTTCCGTCAGTGCCCATTCATCGCGGTTCTTGGACAGATCCTGATACAACTGCTCCAGTGCCAGTTGCTGGCTCTGGGCTTCCTGCTGTTTGCTTTCCAGCAGACTGACTTTGGCCTGCAATTCCTTGCTGGTTTCCTGCACGGTGCGCACCAGCGCGCCCGTTTCGGCATTGCTGGCATCCCCCTTCTGCAGGCGGCGCGCCATTTCTTCGCGCAGATTGCGCACCTGATTGTGCGACGACCAGGTCTGGCCGGCCAGCAGGATGGCCAGCACCACGATACCGACCAGCAGCGTCTGCGGCTGCTGCACGGTTTCGAGCAGGCTAGGCTCAGGCTGCGGCGGCGCCGCGTTCGGGGTCTCGGCCGGTTTGGCAGCGGAGACGACGGGATCGGGGAGGATAGGCGTTTCGTTCATAGGCGTGATTGTAACGCGGCCAGCAGGCGTTCGTCGCCTGAACCTGTCAGCGTCAGTCGGGTAAAGCCCAAATTTTTTGCCGTCTCGGCAATTCGGGCATGCGGAATGATCAGATGTTGATGTTGCATTGATACAACAGCATTCTGCTGCATCGCATCAGGGTAGCGCAAGTCCAGTTCCGCCAGCAGCGCCATCAGGCCGCGCAGCGCTTCCGAGCTGGTAATGATCCAGTCGCACGGACGCGCCAGCAGCTGGCGCAGCAGCACGGCCAGCGCCGGTGTTAGCTGCGGCAGCTGACGGCGGTAGGCCGGCACCACGTCCACCACGGCACCGGCGGCGCGCAGGCCGTCGGCCATCAGTTCGCGTCCGCTTTCGCCGCGGATGATCAGCACGGGCTGGCCTTGCAGCGCAGCCAGATCGAGCGCCTGCAGCAGGTGTTCGGTATCGCTGGGCACGTCGGCCGCCGGACTGACGATGTCCACTTCATCGGGCCGGATGCCATGCCTGGCCAGCGCCGCGCGGCTGCCCTCGCCCAGTACGGCCAGCTTGACGCCGGCCGGCCAGTGATCGAGGTGGGCAAACGCGGCATCGATCGCATTGGGCGATACAAAAGCCACCAGCGCATAGCCGGGCGTGGGTGCGCACAGGCGCGCCAGCGCCGCCAGCAGAGCCGCCGGTTCCGGCAGGGGACTGATTTCCAGCAGCGGCAATTCCACCACGGGGCGGCCCAGCGCGGCGATGTGCGTGGCCAGCGGCTGCGTCTGCGCCGCCGGACGGGTAATCACCACGGTGTCGCCCGGCTTGGCGACTGTAGCGCTCATGGACGGATCAGGCGTCTGGCGCCGGTGCCGCCAGCGTGGCGGAACGGGCATCCGCTTCGGCCTGCGCCGCTTCGCTCAGGCAGGACGACAGGATATCCACGGCATCCTGCGCCTTCAGCAGCTCGGCCACCTGCAGGCCCAGCGCTTCGGCATCGGCCGCAGCGCCACTGACTTCGGCGCTGGCCATGCGCAGGCCATCGGGCGTAGCCACCATGGCGCGCAGGTGCATCTGACCGGCATCCACGGTGGCGAATGCGGCCAGCGGTACCTGACAGCTACCGCCGAACACTTTCGACACTTTGCGCTCGGCCGCTACCGCTTGCGCGGTCGGCAGATCGTTCAGTGGCGCCAGCAGCGCCTGCAGATCGAGGCCATCCTGACGTTCGGCGATTTCGATCGCCATCGCGCCCTGCCCTGCGGCCGGCAGGCTGGCTTCGGGTGGCAGCACGGCGCGGATGCGCTGGGCCAGACCCAGACGTTTCAGACCGGCGGCCGCCAGAATGATGGCCGCGTATTCGCCGCGATCGAGCTTGCCCAGACGGGTATCGAGGTTGCCGCGCAGCGGTTTGATCACCAGATGCGGGTAGCGCGCCGCGATCAGGGCCTGACGGCGCAGGCTGCTGGTGCCCAGTACGGCGCCGGCTGGCAAAGCGTCGAGCGAGTCGTAGTCGTTGGAGACGAAAGCGTCGCGCGGGTCTTCGCGTTCCAGCACGGCGGCCAGCGCAAAGCCTTGCGGCAGTTCCATCGGCACATCCTTGAGCGAATGGACGGCCAGATCGGCGCGGCCTTCGGCCATGGCGACCTCAAGTTCCTTCACAAACAGACCCTTGCCGCCCACTTTGGACAGCGTGCGATCCAAAATTTGATCGCCTCGGGTCGTCATTCCTAGAATTTTGACATCACACTGAGGATATAATTGCTGCAAGCGCACGCGAACGTGTTCGGCTTGCCACATGGCAAGACGGCTCTCGCGCGAGGCGATGACCAATTGGGACGGGGGAGTTGGGACCAATTCGGATGTTTTCAAAACCAGTTCTTTCGCTGTAGCTGACGCTAACCGGCGCAGGCCAGTTAATTCGCGCATGTTAAGGACCACAAATTCTAGCATGCTCACCTTCTTGCAGAACCGGGCCACAAGCCTTTGCACCGACATTTCACATCTTTGCGGCTTATCACATGGCAAAACAACTTAGTGCAAACGACGAATCACCACGCGTAGAAGTAAATCCAGACAAGGATGCTCCACTCAAAGAAGACATACGTTTATTAGGTCGCCTGCTGGGCGACGTACTGCGTGACCAGGAAGGCGAAGAAGTCTACGCCGTGGTCGAAACCATCCGCCAGACTGCGGTGCGCTTCCGCCGCGAGGCTGACGCCGGTGCCGCCAAGGAGCTGGACGGCATGCTCAAGATCCTGACCCGCGAACAGACGATTTCCGTGGTACGGGCGTTTTCCTATTTCTCCCATCTGGCCAATATTGCCGAAGACCAACATCACATCCGGCGCCGCCGCGCACACCTGCTGGCCGGTTCTGCGGCCCAGCAAGGTAGCGTTATCTTTGCGCTGGATAAGCTGAAAAAAGCCGGTGTCAAAGCGGACACCGTGGGCGAATTCTTCCAGCAGGCGCTGATTTCGCCCGTGCTGACGGCCCACCCGACGGAAGTCCAGCGCAAGTCGATTCTTGATGCGGAACACGACATCGCCCGCCTGCTGGCCGAGCGCGATCTGCCGCTGACGCCGAAGGAACAGGCGGCCAATCTGCACCTGCTGCGCGCCCGCATTGCCACGCTGTGGCAGACCCGCATGCTGCGCTACTCCAAACTGACCGTGGCCGACGAAATCGAAAATGCCCTGTCCTACTACCGCATTACCTTCCTGCGCGAGCTGCCCGGCCTGTACGACGACATCGAAGCCGATATCGCCAGCCATTACGGCGAGCGTCAGGCCGTCGATGCACCATATGTGCAGATGGGTAGCTGGATAGGCGGCGACCGTGACGGCAACCCGAATGTCAACGGCAGCACCATGGAGCACGCCCTGACCCGTCAGGCCACCACGATACTCGACTTCTATCTGGAAGAAGCCCACACGCTGGGGTCCGAACTGTCGGTGTCCACCCTGATGATCGGCTGCAGCCCCGAACTGCAGGCACTGGCCGACCGTTCGCCCGATACCTCCGACCACCGCGCCGATGAACCTTACCGCCGCGCCCTGATCGGTATCTATGCCCGTCTGGCCAGCACGGCGCGTGCACTGGGCGCTACCAACATCCTGCGCAAGGAAGTGGGTCACGCCGAGCCGTATGCCAACGCGGCCGAATTCGGTGCCGACCTGCAGCTGCTGATCGATTCGCTCAACGCCAACCACGGCGCTGTACTCGTGCAGCCGCGCCTGTCCACGCTGAAGCGTGCGGCCGACATCTTCGGCTTCCACCTCGCTTCGCTGGACATGCGCCAGTCGTCCGATATCCACGAGCGCGTGCTGGCCGAACTGATGGCCAAGGCCGGCGCACAGGCCGACTACTCGGCACTCGACGAAGATGCCAAAGTAGCGCTGCTGCTGAGCGAACTGGCCCAGCCACGCCTGCTGTATTCGCCCTACATCAGCTACTCGGCCGAGACCAATTCGGAACTGGGCGTGCTGCGTGCGGCGCGGGAAATCCGTGCCCGCTACGGTGCGCGCGCGATCCGCAACTACATCATCTCGCACACGGAAACCGTGTCCGACCTGCTGGAAGTGCTGCTGCTGCAAAAGGAAATGGGCCTGCTGCGCATCGCCGAACAGGAGCTCGACCTGATGGTGATCCCGCTGTTCGAAACCATCCCCGACCTGCAGCGCGCAGCCGGCATCATGGAAGCCGTGATGGCGATCCCGCTGGTCAAAGCACTGATCGCCAAGCAGGGCCAGATTCAGGAAGTCATGCTGGGCTATTCAGACTCCAACAAGGACGGCGGTTTCCTCACCTCCAACTGGGAGCTGTACAAGGCTGAAACCCATCTGGTCAAAGTGTTCGAACACGCTGGCGTCAAGCTGCGCCTGTTCCACGGCCGTGGCGGTACGGTAGGCCGCGGCGGCGGTCCGAGCTACGAAGCGATTCTGGCCCAGCCGCATGGCACCGTGAATGGCCAGATCCGTCTGACCGAACAGGGCGAGATCATTGCGTCCAAGTTCTCCAACAAGGACATCGGCCGGCGTAATCTGGAACTGCTGGTCGCAGCCACCTTGGAAGCGAGCCTGATGCCCGCCACCGAAGACGCCGCACAGGTACAGCAGCTGCGCCAGTTCGAAGCCATCATGGCCGAGATTTCCGACCGCGCCTACAAGGCCTACCGCAATCTCGTCTATGAAACCCCGGGCTTCACGGACTACTTCTTCTCGGCCACGCCTATCGCTGAAATCGCCGAATTGAATCTGGGCTCGCGCCCTGCTTCGCGCAAGTCGACCAAGCGTATCGAAGACCTGCGCGCAATTCCGTGGGGCTTCTCGTGGGGCCAGTGCCGTCTGCTGCTGCCGGGCTGGTACGGTTTCGGTAGCGCACTCGGCGCCTGGGTAGCCGATGGCGATCAGGCCGAGCGTCTGGGCCAGTTGCAAGCCATGTTCCGCCAGTGGCCGTTCTTCGCCACCCTGCTATCCAACATGGACATGGTGCTGGCCAAGACCGACCTCGCGATTGCCTCGCGCTATGCCGAACTGGTGCAGGACAAGGAACTGCGCGAGCGCATATTCAACCGCATCACGGAAGAACATGCGAACACGCTGACCATCCTGCAGAGCATCACGGGCGCGACCGAACGTCTGGCCGGCAATCCGCTGCTGGCCCGTTCGATCCAGAACCGCTTCGCCTACCTCGATCCGCTCAACCACTTGCAGGTAGAGCTGATCAAGCGCCACCGTGCGCTGTCGAGCGAGCCGGGCAAGGCCGATGCCCGCGTCCATCGCGGCATCCACCTGTCCATCAATGGTGTGGCGGCCGGCCTGCGCAACACCGGCTAAAGCCCTACCATCAGCCCCGGCCGCAAGGCTTCAGCTGATGGCGTAGAAGAAGCAACAAGCAAATCCCTAATGCCGTTCAGCTCAGCCTGAACGGCATTTTTTTATGCGTGTACATCTGCACGTGAATTATTGCTCCACCGCAAACTGTTCAGCCAGCAATATGCCGACAATGTCCTTCTGGTCTGGATATCAACGGTTAAAGGGATGGAGCAGATGACACGGTCGAACGCATCCATGCATGCACCACGGGTCCCGGAGCGTATGAATCGCGCGTGCAGCGCGGTTTCAAGCCTAAGTAGTGGTGCGTCCCGAGCTTGAACGATGAGCAATTCGGCACCGACTCCAGCGAACGCAAGCGTTGATTCGACCGCTGCGCTTGATCCGCGTGACGACCCTAATGCCATCATCGTCGGGCAGAAATCGGGCATCACCTTACTGAATGGCGGCAAACTCACGGCGCTCATGCGCCTGCCACTGCCGGGCGTAGTGATTTTCGTCCACGGTGTCAATTCCGAGGGCGAGTGGTACCAGGCAGCGGAACAAGGTCTCTGCAACGGGCTCAATGAACGGCTGAAACGCTGCGATGAACATATGGTTCATGCAACGCCGGAAGGCGGGCAGCTGACTCCGGCTAAATATATGCGCGAGCTTACGGACGACGGCTACATCAACCCCGATATGAAGTTTGATACGTTTATTGAGGCCACCGAGCACTGCACACCCGTGATCCACTTTCGCTGGGGCTACAAGGCCAATTCAGATGAGCTGCAGAAGTATGGCGACGGGATCTACCTTAACGAGAAAAATTACTGGGGTGGCGGCCCGTTCGCCAACGGTTGCACGGCATTGCCCGACCTGTGGGGCAACGGATTGTCGGAAAACCTGTTTCTTTGGATGCACATCCAACACTTAAACCCCGTCAACGATCGCAGCGTGTTCGCCTGCCCACCCAAGCCCTACTACGTGCTGGCGGCGCTGCGTCTGGCCAGGCTGATCGAATCCATCCGCAAGAAACAGGCCGATGTTCCGATCAGCCTAGTCTGTCACAGCCAGGGCAATATGATAGGGATGGCCGCAGCCTTTTTTGGCGATGCCCTCGCGCCGGCCCAGGACGCAGCAGGGGTGACCGGGCGCTGCGTAGCCGACACCTATGTGCTGTGCAATCCCCCGTACAGCCTGACGACGTCGAACTTCACCGAAGACTGGAGCCACAGCGAGATGAAGGACAAGCATGGGGGGCGGGGGCGACAAAGTGGCGCTGCACGCAGCGCCACCCTGCGTGCCTTTTTCGACATCATCCGCCAGCCGGCCTCCAGGCGCCAGAAGGCCGAGGACATCAACCGCGAACTGGAAAACGTCAACCATCCCTTCGATGCCGTCTCCGACTGTGCATCCTACGGCAACGCCTGTGCGCCCCACGGGCGCATCACCTTGTATTGCAATCCGCATGATCAGGTGATTTCATCGCTGGCCGTGCAAGGGATAGGATGGCGCGGCATGAGTAAAGAGGAGATCAGTGCCAGCGGCGGCGCAGGCATCTTCAGCCAGCGGGTGTTCGCGCATGGATACCAGATTGGCATTCAGGGCAATTATCACTACTGGAACAACCATTACAAGCAACCGCGCCCCGGCACGCCGGGATTCTGGGCGCCGGAATCACCGAAGGTCGAATACTGCGTATCGAAGGGGCTAGACGCGAGCCGCGGTAACGTACTGAGCACCATCTTGACGATGGCCATGGCCCCCATCGCCATCGTGGCTTTCAAGCTGAGCGGCATGCGCATCCATGCGCTGCCGGACGACAAGTGGAGCATCCCCCTGGATGCGCCTAATTTGCCCGAGCCATTCGTACCGGCCGCACTCCGTTTCGGTAAGCCGGATCTTGGTTTCGATCAGACTTACGAAGCTCCCGGCCAGTTGCGCGACCAGCAGCGTGCTCGAGACGCCAGCGATCCGTATGCGGGCGATCACGTGATCCCCCGGGAAGCAGGAAAGCGCGAACGCGAAGAGACGGACGCCGCTCTTGGCGACCGGGATACCGAGGCATCCATGCGCTACGAAGACCACGCCAGGTTGCGCATGCAGGCAAGGCGTGAAGGCATGGCCAAGAAGACGGACGAGCACGTGAAAGGCGAGGACGACGCCACCAAGGCCAGCGCTGAATACAAGGAATGGCAAAAAATGAAAATCAAAACCTACCTAGCCGACAACGTCAACGAGCATGCCACCGACCACTCGACCATCCTGACCAACCCCATGCACGCGCAGCGGGCGCTGGCTTACGACGTTGAGATTGGCCTCTGCCGTATCCGGGATAAAGACATGCGCAAGCTCAGAATCGCGGCTGATTGGCGTTTCTTGGATGGACTGGACAAAGAGGATCAACACAAGGAATTTGAAGAATATTTCCTATATGGATATTTCAAAAATGATTCAACGTTCAAATGGGCTAACGATACGGACAGCGAAGGTCGGATGCCAGACAAGATCGTCGACCAGCGGGAACACCCACCGCTTCAGCCTCGCTTGTTTGAGCGTCTGAATCGGGGAGGCCACCCATGAGCAAGCCTATATCACCCCGTCTCCGTCGGTTCGGCGCTCAACACTTGCTTTTTTGCTCGCCCTAGGGTCCATGCTCTTATTCACATGGCGGACCGGTGCCGATACTCACGTTCTGACCGAAGGAGAAATGATGAGACGTCTGCTTACTCTTCCTATGATCGCAACCTTCGCCACCCAGATGTTGCTGAGCGCTTGTATCCATCGACAAACGCCAGCGCTCACCACCACGGCGGCCTCCGCTCCAGCCACGCCCGCTCAACCATTCATGGCCCAGGTTGTAGGGGTTCAGTGGCTTAACCCACTGCAGCGGCGCGACTATCCGACAGAATGGCAATTGCTATGGGCCATGGGATTAGTCAAGCCCAACAAAGACGATGATATGTTGAGAACACAGCCAAAAAGGTTCTCGACGCTCCAAGCCGTGGCTTCCATCGCGGCTGGGAATGATGGGGAGGAGACGTTCGAGGGCTACCATGAAAAGTATACTCGTAAACTAATCTCGATGTTCTATGATATCTATTTCTCCAGCTCCCGCTACTTCTATAACGCCCACTCGCTCGAAGACAAGACAACCTGGCGAGAACTAGCAGGCATACACATCGAATATGCGCTGCCGGAAGGTAGACTCGACGCCGTCGAGGCAGGCCAATACTTGCGCAACGCCATGATTCAGTGTTTTCAGATCGGAAACGCCAACGCTCCTAATGCATGGACCCGCGCCACGCCACCCGACGTGCGGGTGACGATGGGTGGACCAAATGCCGGGTTCACCTCTCTGGCAGCCGCGCTGGACTATCTGCGCGCGCATCCCAACGAAACAGTCTGGGTCATGAACTGGGATGCGCCCAGCTTCCCGCCGAAGGATAGGCAGATCAACGAAAATATCGTGCTGCTCGTGTTGGCTGGGCCGAACTATAAGACCGAGCGGGCAGCACTGGCCTGGATCGGTTATCCGGCCAGCGCCGCCAGTGCCGATTTTTCTCTCGAGCAGGGAAAACCGTCACGCCTGTTACAAGCCTGGCATACCACGCTGGAAGCTGCCAGCCACAACGCGGCCAAACAAAGCCTCGACGTAGGCTACGTGATACACGATAGCGGCAAGAATCACCCCCACTCGCCGCAACGCATCGCCAACCTGGCCCAGTTGCTATCAACCGACGTGCCCGAGTTGGACGTCACCAGGCAAACCTTCGATACGCCAGCCCTGCTCGGCGAGATGGGAGCGGGCACGGCATTGACCAACGTGGCGCTGGGTATCGCCTACGCCAATCACTTCGGCAAGAACGTACTGGTGGCCGGAACCACAGATCCGGAGCTTCCGACGGCCGTGCTGGTAACGCCACCCGCAAAGGCACGCCCGATCGATGCCAACGAACCCTGGTTCCGCGCACGCGGCGAGAACAACGCCTATCTGATGTGGTGGGGCATACGCCACGATGCCCCGCCCCATACACAGGGCTATTCCAAGTAGCAGCCCCATCAAGCCAACAAAAACGTAGAGATGTTTTGCATCACCTAGCTAGGCAAGCTAACTAGCGGCTTACAACGACAAAATAAAAATGCCGTTCAGCTTAAACTGAACGGCATTACAGCTTGCGCTATCCGCCTTTATGGCTTGACTCAGTTTCCCAACCGAGTGCTACGACTTAGTTCTGGGTCAGGAAAGTCTTCAGCTTGTCCGAGCGCGAAGGCTGACGCAGCTTGCTCATGGCCTTGGCTTCGATCTGACGGATACGCTCGCGCGTCACGTCGAACTGCTTGCCCACTTCTTCCAGCGTGTGGTCGTTCGACATCTCTACACCGTAGCGCATGCGCAGCACCTTGGCTTCACGCGGGGTCAGCGAATCCAGCACTTCCTTGATGACGTTGCGCATCGAAGCGTGCAGCGCGGCGTCCAGCGGCGCCAGCGTGGTGTTGTCTTCGATGAAGTCGCCCAGTTGCGAATCACCGTCTTCACCCATCGGCGTTTCCATCGAGATCGGCTCTTTGGCGATCTTCATGATTTCACGCACTTTGTTTTCCGGCATTTCCATCTTCACGGCCAAGGTGGCCAGATCCGGCTCGCTACCGGTTTCCTGCATGATCTGGCGCGAGATACGGTTCATCTTGTTGATGGTTTCGATCATGTGCACCGGCACGCGGATGGTACGCGCCATATCGGCGATGGAACGGGTAATCGCCTGACGGATCCACCACGTGGCATAGGTCGAGAACTTGTAGCCACGACGGTATTCGAATTTATCCACTGCCTTGAGCAGACCGATATTGCCTTCCTGGATCAGATCAAGGAATTGCAGACCGCGGTTGATGTATTTCTTGGCGATGGAAATTACCAGACGCAAGTTAGCCACCGTCATTTCGCGCTTGGCCTGACGCGCGCGCTTCTCGCCGGCCGCCATCTGCTTATTGATCTTGCGCAGATCTGCCAGCGGCAGCGCCACGCGCGCTTGCAGGTCTATCATCTTCTTCTGCAGTTCTTTCACGGCTGGCACGTTACGGCCCAGAATCGCGCTGTACGGATAGCCGCTATCGACTTCGCCATCTACCCAGTCCAGATCGCATTCATTGCCGGGGAAGACCTTGATGAAGTGGGCGCGCGGCATGCCGCATTTGTTCACGCACAGCTCCAGCACGGCGCGCTCGATGTGGCGCACTTCTTCCATCTGGCCACGCAGCGTATCGCACAGCTTTTCCACCACCTTGGCGGTGAAGCGTATGCCCAGCAGTTCGGCCGAAATGGCTTCCTGTGCTGCCATATAGCCTTTCGAACCGTAGCCACCGGAGGCCTTGCGCATCTTGTCGTACTGGGTCGAGATCAGATCGAACTTTTCCAGCGCCGATTTTTTTAGCTGCGCCAACTGTTCGGTGGAGAAGCCTGCTGCGCCGCCGCCGGCGTCACCTTCTTCTTCCTCGACTTCTTCTTCCTCTTCTTCTTCGTCATCACCCGCCACGGTAGTGGTGGCAGCGGCACTGGCCGGTGCGGCACTGGCTTCGTTGAGATCAACGAAACCATCCACCACTTCGTCCACTTTCAGTTCGTCCGCTTCGATCTTGCGCGCCAGTGCGATGATTTCCGCGATAGTGGTCGGGCAGGCCGAAATCGCCTGGATCATGTCTTTCAGGCCACCTTCGATACGCTTGGCGATCTCGATCTCGCCTTCGCGCGTCAGCAGGGCTACGGCGCCCATTTCACGCATATACATACGCACCGGATCGGTGGTACGGCCGAAGTCCGAATCCACCGTCGACAGTGCCGTTGCCGCCGCCGCTTCCACTTCATCGTCCGACGTCACGGTGGCCACGTTATCGCTTAGCAGCAGCGATTCCGCATCCGGCGCGCGCTCATAGATGGCGATGCCCATGTCGTTGAAGGTGGCGATGATGCCTTCGATGGCTTCCGGATCGATGATGTTTTCCGGCAGTTGGTCATTGATCTCGGCATAGGTCAGGAAGCCGCGCTCCTTACCCATGTTGATCAGGTTCTTGATCTGATTGCGCCGGCGCTCCAGATCTTCCGCCGAGCTCTTAGGGTCCATGCCCATCAGATCGGCCGCGCCCTTGGCCTTGCGCTCGCGCGCCTTGGAAACCGCTTTCAGTTCAGCACGTTCCACGGCGTTCAGTGCAGCGACTTCATCGTTTTCCGGCGTGAATTCGGATGGCTTGCGACCGCGGCGCCCCGGCACTTTCACGCTAGGCAGCAGATAACCCGAGGTATCGATCGAGGCCAGCGTGGCCGCGTCGGTCACTTGGCTGACGGCCGGGCCAGAGGTGGGGATGATCACCGGTGCCGGCTCCGCCTTGGGGGCTTTCACCAGTTTGGATTTAGCTTTGACGGCGACGACCGGAGCGGCAGCCGGGGCTTCGCTGTCGCCAGCGGCCAACGGCGCTGCAGCCTTGCGGCTCACGCGCACGGCCTTGGCCGGTACATCGGCGCTGCTTGCAGCCTGGCTTGCGACTGCCGTATCGGCGGCTTCCGCTGCGGCGCTCAGACGGGTTTTCTTTTTGACCACCGTAACTTTACTCGCTGCCTCTTGCGCATTATCGATCACGTAGGATAAAGTCGTTTTCGGCACCACCAGCGTCGCGGAGCTGGAGCGGGCTGCTTTACCGGACAGCGTTAAAGTTTTCGGCGTTTTCGTCATTAAAAATCTCTCTTGCGCTTACGCCAGAAATTACATTGCCATGGCTGGCGCTGCCGGTGCACCGGTGCGCTCTGAGCGGGTGTTGTAATTTTGCTGACGAGGTTCTAACGGAATAACTAACGGAATAAAAAAAGCCCGCGTCCTGCTACGGGCTGATTTCTCTTTTCAGTGAAGAATAGGGAAGAGGGCAAAACGTATCCTGTACCAAACTGAATCGCACTGTCCTGCATTAGTGCGTCGGCTATTATACACGGTTTAGGGGTCGCGCGCACCTCCCTGGCCACATCATGTGCTGCTCTGCCGTGCAGCGCATACGTGGTCAATTTGATATCATGGACCAAAATGCACTGCATTCCCCTAGCCCCCATGATATGCTCACGCCTCTTGCTTTAAATTATGAAGTCGATGAACACTAGCACTACCCCAACGCCACCAGCCGAGCTGTCAGCCGAGTCTCCAGCCACCACGCCGGCCAAAGCTGCCTATACTCCGCGCAGCCTGCTGAAGCAATTGCAGACCCAATTCCCCGCTTTCCGCGATTTCCTGCCCCTGTCCATCGGCATCGATAAACAGGTGCTGGCTGCGCTGCCCGAACTGGACCGCAAAACCATGCGCGCTGCGCTGGGTATCCACACGGGCTCGCTGCGCTACCTGAAAGTGATGGAAAAGGCCAAGCAGCGGCACGACCTCGATGGCAAGCCCGGTGCTGCAGTCACTGACGAACACCGCGCCCACGCCACCCAGGTACTGAAAGAGCGCCACAAGAAAGAAGCCGAGCGCAAGAAAGCCGAACGCGACGCTGCGGCTGCGGCCGAAGCGGCCCGCGTGCACGCAGAAAAACTGAGCCAGCTGGCCGCGAAATTCTCGCGCAAAGGCTAAGTTGGAGCAGGCACTGCCAGCGGCCGATCCGGCCGCAGAATTACCACCTTACCCGGGCTTACGGATAGCCGACGTCACCATGGTCCGCTCGCTCGAGCAAGCCGTGGCGGCGCGCGACGCGCTGCTGGCCTGTACGGCCATAGGCTTCGACACGGAATCCAAACCCACCTTCACCAAGGGTGAAGTCTCCACCGGCCCCCATCTGATCCAGTTCGCCACTAGCACGCATGCCTATCTGTTCCAGATCGGCAGCCATACGGCCGAGCCCATGCTGGCCGTGCTGCAAGCCATACTGGAGCCGGCTGCACCGCTGAAAATCGGCTTTGGCCTGTCCGACGATGTAAAGCGCGTGCATGCCAAACTGGGCATACGCTGCGGCGGCATCATGGACCTGTCGGTGGCGCTGCGCGAACCGGGCCAGCGCAACGATCTGGGCGCCAAGACGGCCGTGGCCAAGTTCTTTGGCCAGACGCTGCAGAAATCGAAAAAGATATCCGTCACCAACTGGGCTTTGCCCCACCTGAACGAAAAGCAGATTCTGTATGCGGCCGATGATGCCCAGGTGGCGCTGCGCATCTACCAGCACGTGCACGCTAGCGGCCGCAAACTGCCGCCGGTGAAGCCTATCAAATTCCCCAAGCCGGTCCAGCCGGCCGGCTAAATGCCGGAGGCGTGCACGCCGCCACGCTTCTGGTATCCTTGCGGCATGGTTTGCCTGCCTACCTCCCCTGCTCTATGCCGTGCCGCGCTGCTCGCCATCATACTGGGTAGCAATGGGCACAGCGTTGCCGCGCCCGTGCCTGACACGCTGGCCCAGCGCCTCGCTGCCTGCGTTAGCTGCCACGCGCGCGAAGAAAAGCGTGACGCCTATTTCCCGCGTATCGCGGGCAAGCCGGCCGGCTATCTGTACAACCAGCTCCTCAACTTCCGCGAAGGCCGGCGTAACTATCCGCTGATGACGTATATGGTGACGCACCAGAGCGATGCCTATCTGGCGGAAATGGCCGACTATTTTTCCCGCCTCGTGCCCAGCTATCCGCCGCTGGCCGGCCAGCAAACCAGCGCCACGGCGGCCCAGCTGGAACGGGGCCAGACGCTGGTCGAACATGGCGATGCCGGGCGCAAGATACCGGCCTGCACGGCCTGCCACGGTGCCACGCTGGGCGGCGTCCAGCCCGCCATACCGGGCTTGCTGGGCCTGCCCGCCGACTACATCAATGCCCAGTTCGGCGCATGGCGCAACCATACGCGCCGAGCGGCTGCACCGGATTGCATGGCAGAGATCGCGGGACGTTTGTCCGAGCCCGACGTGGCCGCGATTTCCCAGTGGCTCAGCCGGCAGCCGCCCGCCGCCGCCCATGTGGCAGCCCGCCCTGCCCGTCCGCTGCCGCTAGAGTGCGGCAGCATGCCTGCTGCAACTAGGCCTTAGGTGAACCGCATGCGCCGCCGCCTGCTGATTATCTTCGTCGCCGTACTGCTGCTCGTATTGTTGCTGGCCGGCTGGCTGGCTCTGGCCAGCCGTGACGACCCCGGACCACCGGCCCGCACAGGCGCCTTCAGCACCGAACAGCAGCGCAGCCGCGGTGCTTATCTGGCCCTGGCTGGCGACTGCATGGCCTGCCACACGGCACGCGGTGGCGCGCCGTATGCGGGCGGCCGCCTGCTGGCGACACCGTTCGGCAGCCTGCATACGCCCAACATCACGCCTGACCGCCAGTACGGCATCGGCAACTGGAGCGCGGACGATTTCTGGCGCGCCCTGCACAACGGCGTCAGCAAAGATGGCCGTCTGCTGTATCCGGCCTTCCCCTACACCAATTACACGCGCATGCCGCGCGAAGACAGCGATGCGCTCTACGTCTATCTGCAATCGCTACCGGCCGTGAATCGCGCCAGCCTGCCCCATCAACTGCGCTTCCCTTACAACCAGCAACTGATGCTGGCAGGCTGGCGCGCGCTGTACTTCCGCCCGGGCGTGTTCCGGCCAGATGCAGGCAAAGCAGTGGAATGGAATCGGGGCGCCTATCTGGTGCAGGGGCCGGCACATTGCAGCGCCTGCCATAGCCCGCGCAACTGGCTCGGTGCCAGCGATGGCGAATCACTGGCCGGCGGCCTGATCCCCATGCAGGGCTGGTATGCGCCGGCCCTGAACGCAGCCCACGAAGCCGGTGTGCAGCACTGGCCGGTCGAACGCATCGTGCAATTGCTGCAGACAGGCGTGAGTGCCGAAGCCAGCGTGAGCGGGCCCATGGCCGAAGTGGTCCGCCGCAGCCTGCAGCACCTGAGCGATGCCGATCTGCGTGCCATGGCCCAGTATTTACAGTCGCTGCCGCCCGGCGCTGCGCAGCGGTCGGCTGCGGCCGACACCGGCGTGGTGCTGCCCGCGTTTCTGGCGGCAGGAGAAAAGCTGTATCGCCAGCATTGCGCCGACTGCCATGGCAGCTCGGGACAGGGGCAGGCACCCGCCTATCCTGCGCTGGCTGGCAACCGTGGGCTGACGTTGGCACAGACCGTCAACCCTATCCGCATGGTGCTCAATGGCGGCTTTGCACCGGCCACGGCGGGCAATCCGCGCCCCTACAGCATGCCGCCGTTCGGCCCCGTGCTCAGCGATCTGGAAGTGGCGCAGATACTCACCTATGTGCGCAGCAGCTGGGGCAATCAGGCCGAGCCCGTCAGCGCCAGCGAGGTCAACCAGTACCGCAGCGTACCGCTCGATTAAACCGGACCCGGCCAACGCGCTGGCCCGTGCCGCCAGCAGCAGCGGCCAGCGCGGCGCGCATTAGGTCTGGGCCGCGAAACCGAGCCGGTCGGTGGTGGCATTGCGCGCATCGTCGAGCCGCACCTTGCCTTCGGCCAGCAGCTTGCGCAGCGAGTCATTCATGGTGTGGCAGCCTTCCTGCGGCTTGCTGACCATCCAGCCGCGCAAGGCCGCGATCTGGCCATTGGCGATCATGGACACCACTTCCGGATTCGAGGTCAGGCATTCCGTGGCCAGATAATAGCGCTCGCCCTCGACGGACGGCAGCAGCGCCTGACACAGCACACCGCGCAGCGCATGGGCCAGCGCCTGTGCCTGCGGTTCGGTATTGCCGAGCAGACGCAGCATTTTCTGCAGACCCAGCTCGGTCGAACGCGCGTGCAGCGAAGCCAGCACCAGCGGGCCCGATTCAGCCAGCGCCAGCGCTTCCTGCGCCGTCTGGGCATCGCGGATTTCGCCGATCACGATCACATCGGGACGCTCGCGCAAGGCATCGAGCGCGCCCAGATAAAAGCTCTCCACGTCGCCGTCATAGCCCACTTCGCGCTGGGTAATCACGCACTGGCGCTGCGGAATCAAAGTCTCTACCGGATCTTCGATGGTGATGATGTGGCCCGAGCGGTGCTTGTTGATCTCGTCGAGCATGGCTGCGATGGTGGTCGATTTGCCCTGGCAGGTATCGCCGATGATCAGCACCAGCCCGCTGGTGAGCTTGGCGAAATTCTGCTCGGCCTGACGCAGGCCCAGTTGCGCCAGCGGCATAGGTTCGCGCGGGAAGCGGCGGATCACGCAGCCCAGCCGCTTCTTGCCCTGGAAGCTGAAGCAGTTGGCGCGGATGCGTGCCGTATGCAGATCGACGGCGCGGTCGAATGCGCGATCCTGGATGCGCTCGGCCCAGTTAGGCTCTACCACTTCGAAAAATTCCTGCAGCTCTTCGCGCGTGATGGGCGAATCCGTCACGGCCACCAGCCCGCCCGGCTGGCGCAACAGCAGCGGGCTGTTCTGGTGGATCAGGATGTCGCTGAATATCAGCTTGGTGTTGAGCAGGTGGAGGATCTGTTCGACCAGGGTACCGAAAACCGGATGGTCTTCGTTCTCGATATAGGTCAGGGTACGAATTTGCGACGATTGGTATTGGTCCATCAGCTCAATGCTCTCCGTGATTAGCTACGCAATTTGGGGAATTTGAATCCCGTGCACAGGTCCATACTGTAACGCTGATTGCCGTCAATCACCAATACATGATCAGGCGGTTCTTCGCCGGCCAGTACGCGCGAGATCACCGGCAAGCCTTCGCCCTTGCGGATCAGTTCATCGGAACGCTGGTACACATTCGGGCAGCCCGTCTCGGCCAGCAGGGCCTGCACGATGGCGACCTTCCAGGCTTCCACGCCGCCGGAATTGAACTGGCAGATCAGATAGCCATCCTGCCCGCCCCAGTTATGCACGAGCAGGCCGGACAAGCCATCTTCATCGCCCAGCACCACCGGCATCAGCGCATTCGGGCCGGCCGCGCGCAGCGCCGGCAAACGCTTGGCCACGGCCGCTTTGACGCGCCGCTTCATCATGGCGTGATCGACCGGCTCATCTTCCTTGTAGCTCCACATGCGGGCGCGGATCTGCGAATGGGTATTAAAGGCCGCGCGGCCGATGAACTGGCGCGACGACGTCTGCACAATGGCAGTCGAACCCGGTTTCGATTTTTCCTGCGGCTTGCCGTCCACCCGTTCGATGGCGGTGGGATAGATCCACGGGTCGCCGGCCAGCAAGCTCTTTTCCTTGCCCTGTTTGATGGTGATGATCAGCATGTGAGTCCAGTTTCTGCTGCATTGCAGCGTCGGTAGTTCGTTTCAAGCGCGCATCATACCGCATCGCCAGCCCCGGCCGGCTGTTGTAGATCGGCACGACGGGCGCAAACATCAACAATTTGATGGCGTCCGGCCGGCCACGCAGTTACGCTAGCCGCATGCTGCAATTCGGGCAGCACAGTTCGGACATCTCAACCACCACCTCAGGGGAGCATGATTTGAAACTCAACTACCCACGCTGGGCCACCCTCAGCGCCCTCAGTCTGGCCCTGCTGGGCCTGGGCATAGGCAGCCACGCCAGCGCTGCCGTCACCGCCATCAAGGCCGCGCGCATGCTGGATGTACGCAGCGGTAACACGATCGAATCGGCCGTCATCCTGATCGATGGCGAGCGCATCACTGCGGCCGGCAGCAAGCTGGCCATACCGGCCGGCGCACAAGTAATCGATCTGGGCGACAAGACTGTGCTGCCCGGTCTGATCGATATGCACACCCACCTGACGGGCGATCCGCAGGATGCCGGCTATGCAGTGGTGGCCAAGTCGGTACCGCGCATGACCATGACGGGCGCCAAGAATGCCCGCCTGACGCTGCAGGCCGGCTTCACCACCGTGCGCAATCTGGGCGCGGAAGGCTATTCCGATATCGGCCTGCGCGATGCCATCAACGATGGCGAAATGCCGGGCCCGCGCATTGCCGCTTCCGGTCCGGCCATGGGCATCACGGGCGGCCATTGCGACGACACCATGCATGCGCCCGAATACAAGAGCACCTCGCTGGGCGTGGCCGACGGCACCGAAGAAGCGCTCAAGGTCACGCGCCGCATCATCAAATACGGCGCCGACGTGATCAAGATCTGCGCCACCGGCGGCGTGCTGTCGTTCGGCGACGATCCGCGCACTTCCCAGTACACGCTGGAAGAACTGAAAGCCATCATCAGCGATGCGCACCGGCTAGGCCGCAAGGTGGCGGCCCACGCGCATGGCGGCGACGGCATCAAGCTGGCCGTACTGGCGGGCGTGGATTCGATCGAGCATGGTTCCTACATCGACGATGAAGGTATCAAGCTGATGAAGGAACACAAGACCTGGCTGGTGCCTACCCTGTATCTGGGCGACTGGCTGATCGCTAACGCGGAAGCCATCAAGCTGCCGGCGCCGCTGCTGGCCAAGGCCAAGGTCGTGCTGCCGACGGCAAGGCAGAATATTGCGCGCGCCATCAAGGCCGGCGTGCCGATAGCCTTTGGTACCGACGCGGCCGTGTATCCGCATGGCCTGAACGGGCGCGAGTTTGCCGTGCTGGTGAAGTTGGGCATGACACCGCTGCAGGCGATCCGTACGGCCACCGTGAATGCCAGCGAGCTGCTGGGCTGGACCGATCGCGTGGGCAGTATCGAAGCAGGTAAATTCGCCGACATCATCGCCGTCGACGGCGATCCGCTGAAAGATGTGAGCACGCTGGAACGCGTGCAGTGGGTGATGAAGGGTGGCGCCGTCGTCAAATAGGACGGGCTGAAGCTGAACGGGGGCGGCGCGCAAGGCCCGCCCCCTACGGCACTTAATCGCGCTCGCTTTTGAAGATTTCGCGGCCGATTTCCACCGTGCTGGTGCCGTCGGTCAGCCAGATCTGGCCATCCTGTATGGTGCATTGCAGCTGCATGGTGCGCTGGGCCATGCGGCCCAGCTGTTCGGTGGCATCGGCGTTCAGATTGATCACGCTGAGGTTTTTGCAGCGCTCCACCTTGTTGGCCAGCCCCTTCCACCAGATATGGCTGGTGGCCGCATAGCTGTACACCACCACATGCTCGGAACGGCCGCAGGCCTTGAGCAGCACCTTCTCGTCCGGCTGGCCCACTTCTATCCACAGTTCGATCGCGCCGGTCAGGTCCTTCTGCCACAGATCGGGTTCTTCCACGTCGAACAGGCCTTTGGTAAAGGTCAGTGCTTCGTTGGCATGGATGGCATACGCCACCAGCCGCACCATCATGCGCTCGTCCGTTTCGGACGGGTGGCGCGCCATGGTCAGCGACGGCGACTCGTAATAATTGCGGTCCATGTCCGCAATCGATAAATCAGCTTTGTAAATTGTTGCTTTAAGGGCCATCAGAACTACTCTTTAGTGTTATTTGAAGACGACGGTCTTGTCGCCATTCTGTAAAACGCGGTGCTCGACAAACCATTTCACGGCGCGCGCCAGCACCACGCATTCGACATCGCGGCCAATGGCCGACAGGGTATCGGCATCCATCGAATGATCGACGCGTTCCACATCCTGCTCGATGATAGGGCCTTCATCCAGATCGCCCGTAACGAAGTGGGCGGTGGCACCGATCAGCTTGACGCCGCGCTGGTGCGCCTGCGCATACGGCTTGGCCCCCTTGAAACTCGGCAGGAAGGAATGGTGGATGTTGATCGCCTTGCCTTTGAGCGCTGCGCACAGGCTGGGCGACAGGATCTGCATGTAACGTGCCAACACCACCAGATCGATCTGGTGCGAGTTGATCAGTTCGATGATCTTGGCTTCCTGCGCCAGCTTGGTGTCTTCCGACGCACCGGTGGCCAGTGGCAGATAGTGGAACGGAATATTATAGCTGGCAGCCAGTTGGTAGAAATCCATGTGATTCGACACGATGGCCGGAATTTCCACCGGCAGCAAACCGCTCTTGTAGCGGAACAGCAGGTCGTTCAGGCAATGGCCGATCTTCGACACCATCAGCATCACGCGCGGCTTGTAATGGGCATCGCGCAGTTCCCAGTCCAGCCCCATGCTGGCGGCCAGCGTGGCGAAATCGGCGCGCAGCGCAGCGTCGCTGAGGCCACTGTCTTCCAGCGAGAAATGCACGCGCATGAAGAACAGCTGCGACTGGCTATCCCCGAACTGGGCCGAGTCGATGATGTTGCAGCCATGCTCGGCCAGGAAGCCCGACACGCGATGCACGATACCGCGCTGATCGAGGCAAGAGAGAGTCAGAATGTATTCGGGATTGCTCATATCCACCATCGTTAGAATTCATACAAGGCCGGTATTGTCGCACGGCTGGGCGGGAACTGCCCAATTCATCAGCAGGTTGACGCGGCCACCGGGCGCTGGATGCAACACTTGCCGGGGCTAAACGGGGAACTTTTGGCGCCGGCCAGCCTCTATCGTAGATCCGGCCTCGCCGTATCTCGCCGTATCTCGCCGTATTCCGCCACTGCAACAGGAGCTTCCATCATGCCTAAGCTGCCGCAACCCGCCTTGCCCTCGCCCAATTACGAGCAATTCATCACGCTGTACCAGCAACTGGGACAGCACATCGTCACCGCCATGCAGCGCCTGAGCGAACTGCATCTGCAACTGGGGCGCGAACTGCTGTCCGACCTCAGCGACAATCACGGCCGCTGGCTGGCCGGCAAAGCGGGCAATCCGCTCGATACCAGCCTGTTCAGCCCCACGCTGGAACCATGGCAGCACTACCAGCAGCAACTGGTCGACATCCTCAGCATGACCCATTCCAATATGCTGCAGACGACGCACGAACACCTGACCGCGCTGGAACGCAGCATGGAGCAAACCAGCAAAGCGGCCAGCAACCCTGTACCGCGCGCCAGCGTGCACACCACTGTGGCAACATCAGCTACGCACCACTAAAAGCCGCCTCACACTGGAACTTTCGTCAACCTTGCTTCTCTAATCATGCAGGGCAGCGAGCACTGCCCGCCACTTCGACGCAAGGTCGCCACACCATCAAGGAGGACATATGGCCAGTAATTCCGGCAATGAAAACATCAAACCCAAGAGCAGCGCCAAGCGGGGCTTTGCCGCCATGGACGAAGCCACCCAGCGCAGCATCGCCAGCAAAGGCGGCCAGGCCGCACACCAGAAAGGCACGGCGCACGAGTTCGACAGTGAAGAGGCGCGCCGGGCGGGCCAGAAAGGCGGCGAAGCCGTCAGCCGCGACCGCGCCCACATGGCCACCATAGGCCGCAAAGGCGGGGAAAGCCGGCAGTCGGCTGCCCGGGCCAAGGCCCAGCAGGCCGCCGGCAGCAGCGCAGGCCAGGGCAGTTCCGAGCAAACCAGCAAGAGCGCCAGCCGTCAGAGCAGCAAGGCTGCCAGCCACTAAGCCCATCCCCTCTTCCTTTCCGCCAGATTCCGCACTATTGCCCGAGGTGTGAGCAAGCAGCCACCGTGCGGAGTCAGGTGCCGAGGATGACGGCGGACGCCTTGAAAATCGCCGTAGCAGGCTTACCAACGGTGAGTTCCAGTGCGATAGCGCTTTCACGCGTAACGATGGCAGCAATGGTGGCGCCCCCTGCCAACGCTATGCTGACCTCCGTATTGACGGCGCCTTCTTGAACGCGACTAACGGTGCCGCTCAACTGGTTGCGCGCCGAAAAGCGGGCACCCTCAGGTTCCGTCACCACGATGATGGAGCTGGCTTTAATCAAAGCCCAGGCGCTGACACCGGGCGCCAGCGCCAGACTCTCGCTACTGTCGCGCGTGATGGTGGCAACGATCTGCTGACCGCCAGCCAGCCCCAGTGTGACTTCGTCGTTGACTACACCCTGCTGTACCGAAACGACTTTGCCACTGAACTGATTACGTGCACTAGTCTTCATGGTGATATTCCTTATCATCAAAAGATCATCAGCCAGCGCATGCGACTGGCTACTCAGGGCAGCAACGAAACGCCGGTGCGCTTCGTCTATCTGGGCAAAATTTTTTACTAGCTGCTGGCCGCGTGCCGTCAAACGGGTGCCACCGCCGCCTTTGCCCCCCGCCAGCCGCTCCAGCAAGGCTTCGCCAGCCAGATTATTCATCGCTTCGATGGCATCCCAGGCGCCCTTGTAGCTCAGCCCGACCGCCTTGGCGGCCGCCGTGATCGAACCATGTTCGGCTATCGCCGCAAGCAGATCCATGCGTTCCCGTCCGCCCAGTTTCTGCCCATCGACAGTCATCCAGACATTGCCCTGCAAGGCCATGCCAGCGTTCTGCGCGCCCGCCTCATCCTTCATATGTGACACCTTTCAGTTCCAGCGCGGTATCGACCAGTGTACCCTGCTCCATCCTGAGCAGGTGATCGCCAAACGCTTCCACGTCATCTTTATCGTGCGTGATCAGCAGCATGGGGATGCCCAGCTGCCGCTGTAGCTTATCGAGTTCGGCCCGCATGCGCTGACGGAGCGCCGGATCGAGCGCGGCAAACGGCTCATCGAGCAGCAAGGCACGCGGTGCAGCCGCCAGGGCGCGCGCCAGTGCCACCCGCTGGCGCTGACCGCCCGACAGCTGATGCGGCATCTGTCCTGCCACCGTATCCAGTTCCAGCGCGGCTAGCCAGTGGCGTACCGTAGCGTGTGCAGTCTGGCTGGACGGGTTACGCCAGCCACGCTGCAGACCGAAAGCGATATTCTGCCGCACGTTCAGATGGGGAAACAGGGCATAGTCCTGGAACAGATACGCCAGTTCGCGCTGCTGCGGCGGCAGATTGATGCCCTGCGCCGATGCATACAGGCAGCGCCCGCCCAGCTCGATGCGCCCCTGATCCGGCGTCACCAGCCCCGCCAGCGCTTTCAACAGCATGCTTTTGCCGGCACCGGAGGCGCCATAAATCACCACGCGCTGGCTGTCCGAGCGGAAGCGTGCCTGCAGCGTGAAGCGGCGCCCGGCCGCTTCCAGCATCTTGCTTATATCAACGTCGAGTGTCATATCAGGCCTGCGAGGTTCGGTTCGGCGTCAGTTTGTTGGCACTGACCAGCACCACGATACAAACCAGAGAAGTAATCAGCACCAGCAGATTGGCCGTATCGTCCTGCCCCGCCTGCACGGCTTCGTACACGGCGATCGACAGTGTCTGGGTTTTACCGGGTATGCTGCCTGCCACCATCAGGGTGGCGCCAAACTCGCCCATGGAACGGGCAAACGCCAGCAAGGTCCCGCCCAGCACGCCACGCCAGGCCAGTGGCAGCGTGACCCGCAAAAACACCGCGAACGGCGACAAGCCCAGCACATAGGCCGCCTGTTCCAGCTGCGTATCGACCGCCTCGAACGCTGCCCGCGCGCCCTTCAGCACCAGCGGAAATGCCACCACGGCCGCAGCGATCACGGCGGCCTGCCAGGTAAAGATCAGCTGTATGCCCAGCACTTGCTGCAAGAACGCACCGAGCGGACCATGGCGGCCTATCAGCACCAGCAGGTAATAGCCGAGCACGGTCGGCGGCATCACCATCGGCAAGGTCAGCAAGGCATCCAGCAGTTCGCGCCCGACAAAGCGTTTGCGTGCCAGCAGATAGCCCAATGCCACGCCGAGCACCAGGTCGATCAGGGTAGCCCACAGCGCCACCTTGAGCGACAGGCGCAACGCGATCCAGGCAGGCTCGGCCATCAAACTCGCCAGCATTTACGGCCGACCGAAACCGTAACGGAGCAGGATGGCCTGCCCAGACGCCGATTGCACGAACTCGACAAACTGGCGTGCCGCCTGAGGCTGTGCACTGCCGGCGATCACGGCGATCGGATAGGTCACCGGCGTTTCCGTCGGCACCGTGGCCACCACCTGTACCTTGTCCTTGAACAGCGCCGCATCCGTGGCATAGACAAAGCCGGCATCGACCTCGCCTCTGGCCACGTAATCGAGACACTGGCGCACCGAAGTGCCGTAGATCAGCTTGTTGCTGATCCCGCTCCACAGGCCGGCCTGCTCCATGGCATGCTGCGTGTAGCGGCCTGCCGGCACGCTGGCGGGATTCCCGATGGCGATACGTTGTACCGCCGCCTGAGCCAGATCGCGTACACCACCCAGCGCGACTTTACTATCGCCCGGCCGGATCAGCACCAAGGTATTGCTGGCGAAGTTGCGCCGGCTCGCTGCCGCCAGCAACTTCAGGCCCTCCGCCTTATCCATAGCCTCCTGATCGGCGGAAGCAAACACATCGACTGGCGCCCCCTTGGCGATCTGCTGCACCAGCGGGTCCGAGGCCGCAAAGTTGAACTGCACTTTATCGCCGGCGTGCAGCTTTTCGTAAGCCGAGCCGATTTCCTTGAAGGCATTACTGAGGCTGGCAGCGGCCGACACCATCAGATCAGCGGCCCAGACGGGCGTCAAAGCCAAACTCAGGACTGCTGCGCAAGCCAACTTCAATCGAGGGCGGGACATGTGTTTTCCTATGGCAAGAATCGTAATATACGCGATTATATAGCGATTGAAAAAACCGTGCTTTTAGCGCCAGCCCCGGCGGCTGTGGTACATTCACGCCTCGATAATTTCTGGTCCGCCCCATGTCCCGCCTGAAGTACCTGAGTGCCTATTCCGAACAGACCCAGAGCCAGGTAGCGCAACTGATCGCGCAGGACAAGCTGGCCACTGTACTCAACAGCCGCTACGGCAAGGCGCACGACTACCGCACCGACAAGGCGCTGTACAACTATGTGCAGGAACTGCGCAGCGCCTATCTGCGCAATGCGGAACCGGTCAACAAGGTGGAATACGATAGCAAGATCCACGTGATCAACCATGCGCTAGGCCTGCATACGGCCATCGCCCGCGTCCAGGGCGGCAAGCTCAAGGCCAAGCATGAAATCCGCGTCGCCACCATGTTCAAGGCCGTGCCTATGGAATTCCTCACCATGATCGCCGTGCACGAGCTGGCCCACCTGAAGGAAAAGCAGCACGACAAGGCGTTCTACCAGCTATGCACGCATATGGAACCGAATTACCACCAGTACGAATTCGACTTGCGCCTCTACCTGACCCACCTCGACAATGGCGGCAGCAAACTCTGGGACGCAAGTTCGACCGCATCCAACTAATTCCTACAGGGCTGCCACAAATGGATGCTGATGCAAACCATTAGGGTGGCCGAATCGCCCCAAGCGGCCTGGCGCTGCGTCAGAACTACGACCGAGAAGCACCCGAGCTGCCCGCGCAAATCGAGCGCTAAGCCCACGCCAAGCAATACAAGCGCATGCGTGCCAGCTTGAAGAAGTTGAAAACAGCGGCTTTGCAAGGAAAGGCGGCCAATCTGCTTGCCAAGGCCAAGTGACTGCTAACGCAGAAGCAGTGCGACAAGAGCAAGCTGTACAGCCTGCAACGCCCGAAGCTGAGTGCATCGCCTGGGGTAAATCGCACAACCTTACGAATTCGTTGTCAAGGTCTCAGTCGCCACCACGCACAGAAGGCCCGATGGTCGGCATGCACAGCATAGCTGGCAACCTCTATGACGGGCACGCCTTATTTGAGACGCTGGAGCAAGTGGCGATCCTGACTGAGATCCAGCCCAAAGCACTGTTTGTCGACCTGGACTATCGCGGCGTCGCAGCGCGTTCGAACCGGCCATCGGGCACATGAAGAACGCATGACGGCTGCGAGGCAATTGGCAGCACGGGACAGAAGGTGACGCCTTCCACGCGCTGCTTTGCGGCTGTGGTCACAACCTGTAAATGATCCTGCGGAAGCTGCGGCTTCTTTTGGCTCTGCTTGCAACTCGGTTATTGCAGCCTCAGCTCGCGGTGGCCTAGCGACGGTTGCTATGGCGTACTAAAGCGCCGAAAATTTGAATTATTCAGACCAGACTACTTATCTGTTTTGTAGTTGAGCCGAGGATGGTCGCTCGACGATTAGTATCTTAACTTTTAACTGATACACTTAGACTTTTAGTTAAAAAATTTTCACACTTCACTGCAACGAAGCCCAAAAAAAATACCATCCAATCGAAACTGGATGGTATTCATGATCGAGGTTCACAATTGTTGGTGAGTTATTTATCAAGCCTGACGGCGGCGGCGCAACGTGTATCCAATCATGCCCAAACCTGCTGCCAACATGGCGAAGGCGTCTGGTTCAGGAACTGCCCCCATTATAGTATTACGGACATAAATCGTTTCAGGTACGCTGAAGGACAGATTACCGTTGACACCGTCCGTTACAATGCCTCGAGCATAATCGTTTATATCGACATGATAAAAATTACCCCAATATTCTGATGCGAAGCGGTAAGCACTATGATCGTTGAAACCTGCCTGTGCTAGCACAGTGTGTCCCGGCACAATAAAATCTGTCCATACGGGACGATTTGCCCACTCGGCCGCGGTTGCAACACGCCATCCTTCAGCAGCCCGATAGGATGCAGGTTGAATATTCCCTACTCCCCATTCATTCGGTCCGATCGGACCTGCGTAAACCCAATCAAGACCGCTATTGTTCAGGTTAATGAGTACGTTTGAATTTGGGATCGGAGTCGATGAATTAATAATTTGTGCTTGGGCCACTGTTGCAAAAGACAACACCATTGCTGCGAACGCAAAACTTCTCATTTGGCTTCCCCTGTTTGCTATTAGTTTAGATTCCAAAGATGATGCGTAGTAATTGTACAATTTAATTGTCTAAAAAATTATATATTTTTTTATTATTTATCCAGCCCGTGCTGAACAATTAAGCGGAGCCTGAATCTAAAGGCGCGTCGATGAAAAGCCGCTGGCGAGAATTGCAAGGTTTCGTTAAATAGGAGCGATTCCTTGCAAATTTCCGAGCGTTAAATGGGACCAAAGTCAGCCGGATCGCAAAGCCATGAGATGTTCCGCCAACGACTGGATGAGCTGGTAAATCTGCAGCATCCACTGGCCGGTCTGGCGCAGCACATCGACTGGCAAATCTTGGAGCAGAAGTGGGCTCCGCACTTTCCCTCTTCAATACAAGCGCATGGTTGCTAGCTTGAAGAAATTGAGAACGGTGATCGTACGAGTATGGCGCGACGTAGAACGGCAAACCACGAAATTGCCAGCGGCTTTGCGGCTGTGGCCGCAGCCTGCACATGATCTTGCGGAAGCTGCGGCTTCTTTAGGCTCTGCTTGCGATTCGGTTATTGCGGCCTCAGCTCGCGGTGGCCTAGCGACGGTAGCTGTGGCGTGCTAAAGCGCCGAAAATTTGAATTATTCAGACCGGACTATTTAGCTTGGCTCAAGCGCCGCAGCAGATGTTCCGGCTCGGCCTCTAGCTGCATCAATGCCACATGTTCGGGGCGAATAAAGCCTTGCGCGCTGGCGTGGCTGATGAAGCCGGCTAGCTGGTCGTAAAAGCCCGCCACATTCAGCAGGCCCACGGGCTTGCGGTGTATGCCTAGCTGCGACCAGGTCAGCATTTCGAACAGTTCTTCCAGCGTGCCCATGCCACCCGGCATGGCAATGAAACCATCGGCCAGACTGGCCATCATGGCTTTGCGTTCATGCATATCCTTGACGATGAACTGGCGCGTCAGGCCGGTATGCCCCACTTCACGCTCGACCAGCGCGGTGGGGATCACGCCCGTCACTTCGCCACCGTACTTGAGCACTTCGTCGGCTATCACGCCCATCAGGCCGACATTGCCGCCACCGTACACCAGTGCCAGATTCTGTTCCACCATGGCCCGTCCCAGTGCACGGGCGGCTTCCGCATAGCGGGCATCATGGCCGGGATTGGCACCGCAATACACACAAATCGCTTTCAAATCGCTTCTTCCTCATTCAGTTGACGTCTTACCAGATCGGCATCGAGCCGCTCCAGCGCGTCGAGTGCAACGCAGCGCGCGGCGGCCTGATACAGGGCACGCGCTTCGGCCAGTTTGCGTTTTCCGTCCAGCATCTGCAACGCGCGCGCATAGCGCACCTTGACAATGGCCGAGTCCGGCGTCAGGGCCAGCGCCCGTTCGAACGCCGCATAGCTTTCTTCCTTTTTCACCCCGTAGGTCAGGCCGCCCAGCAGCGCCCCCACCTTGTCGAGGATTTCGGCATGGTAGATGCCCAACGCCACCTGCGCATCGGCGCGCTGGGGCGACAGCGTGAGCGTGGTTTCCAGGCTACTGCGCACCTTGGCACCCAGCCCCTGGGCCAGCGCCTTGACCACCGAAATGCCTTGCGAATACTGGCCCAGTGCATAGGCGTGCCAGTAAAAGCCAGCCGGATTGTCAGGCTGCTCCTGCTGCTGGCGCTCGCAGCGTTCAGCCACGCATTCGAAGGTGGCCAGCTTTTTCGTCGGACTCGGTTCCAGATACTGGGCATAGATGCAGATGGCCTTGTGCGCCACCGAATAGCCGGGCACGCCGACATCGAGCCCGATGCGCGCAGCATGTTCGAACTCGCCCGCATGGAAGGCGATCCAGGCCTGCACCAGCTTGGGATTATCGGGCCAGGGCTCGCGGTCGCCCGCATGTAGACGGGGCCACAGGCGCGCCAGACTTTCCGGCGTCTGCACATAGGCGGGATCGGGATACGGGAAAGGGGTCCACGCCATAGAGGTCGGCCTACTTGAGTTTCTTCAGATATTCTTCGGACAGTTTCTGGAACAGCAAACTGGTCTCGTTGCGCAGATACGGGCCGATCTGCGACAGCACCTGATAGCAGCCGCGCGCCAGCGCATCGGCCATCGATTGCTGCTCGCTGTACTTGCGCGGATTACGCACATATTCGTACGACAGCCAATAAGTCGCCACCACCACCATATTGGTGGCCATGGCGTCGATGGCCGTATCCGACGCTTCCAGCGATTTTTCGCTGCGCAAGTCTTCGCACAACTGCTTGGCCACCTTGATCTTGTGCGCCAGAATCTGCTTGAAGTGCAGCTCCAGCTTGCGGTTACGCGACAGCAGGTCGTTGAGGTCGCGATAGAAGAAGCGGTAACGCCAGATCAGTTCGAACATCAGGTGCAGATACAGCCACACGTCTTCGATATTCGAGCGGCGCCCGTCCGGCACCGTCAGGATGCGGTTAATCTCCGCCTCGAACTGCACGAAGATGGAATTGACGATGTCATCCTTGTTGCGGAAATGGTAGTACAGATTCCCCGGCGAGATATTCATTTCTTCAGCGATCACGGTGGTCGTGATATTTGGCTCGCCAAATTCATTAAATAAGCGCAGCGACAGCTCTAGTATGCGTTCGCGGGTACGACGGGGTGCTTTTTGTAGCATAGCAAGGAAACCTCTGTTTATTCTCCTGCAAGCATAACACCGTTACCGCGAAGTTAGAAATATTGTCAGCGCGCAGACGAGCGTTCGGCATGGCTGGCCTGCAGGGCAGCGAGCTGGGCGCTCAGTTCGTCCACGCGCGCCTGCAACTGTGCCACCTCGGCCGCCGTGGGCACGCCGATGGCACTGAGGGCGCGCAGCACGCGCTCTTCGAATACTTGCATGGAAAACATCTTACCGCCCTCTTCCTGCGCTTTGGCGAAGGCGTGCAGGCCGGCCTGCCAGATTTCCTGCGACGACATATGCATGGCGTCGGCCATGCGCTGATCATCGTCTTCCAGCTTCAACTTCTTGATCATGGAGAGTCTCCGTGTTGTTTTGCGTTATTATTTTTTTATTGTAATCAGCAAAACTAGAGCCATGGGTCTAATGCGATGCCAACAACACCGTGCCGTGCTGCTGGGTCTGCAGACGGAAGCCTTCGCGTATATTTTCCCTTAACACAGCCCCCTGCCACGGCTTGGTATAGAAGCGGTCGATGGCGCCGTGGTTGATGGCTTCCATGATGGGCGACAGATCCGTGTAGGCCGACAGCATGATGCGGAAAGTGTCAGGCGCCAGATTCTTGACCCGCTCCATGAATTCGGTGCCGCTCATGGACGGCATGCACTGATCGCACAGAATCACCTGCACATGGTTGTGTGCCAGCAGATCGAAGCCTTCAGCCGCCGTCTGCGCTGTCAGGATGCGGTAGCCGTCCTGCGCCAGAAAGTCGGACAGCACATCGAGCATGAAGGCATCGTCGTCGACGATCAGCAGCGTGGGCTGGTTGAGCACGCCCAGTTCCTGCGGCGACTGCAGACACTGGCCCTGGCGCAGCATCTGTTCGAACTCTTCTTCCGGCAAGGGACGGCTGAACAGATAGCCCTGCATCTCGTCGCAGTTATGCCGGCGCAGATAGGCCAGCTGGGCATCCTTCTCCACCCCTTCCGCGATCACTTCGAGCTGCATGCTGTGTGCCATGTTGATGATGGCCAGCACGATGGCCGCATCATCGGGATTGCTGGTCACTTCACGCACAAAGGCGATATCGATCTTGAGCTTATCAATGGGGAAGCGTTTCAGATAGGCCAGCGAGGAATAGCCGGTACCGAAGTCGTCGATGGAAATGCGTATGCCCAGCGCTTTCAGGTGCTGCAGCACAGTGATGGTTTCTTCCGCATTCGACATCAGCGAGCTTTCCGTCAGCTCCAGTTCCAGCAGCTCGGGTGCGATATCGAATTCGCGCATCACTTTCAGCACTTCTTCTTCCAGTCCGCCCACGAAAAACTGTATGCCCGATACATTCACCGACAGGTGTACGGCGCCCACGCCGGCCTTGCCCCACTCGGCGATCTTGCGGCAGGCTTCGCGCAGCACCCAGTTCCCCACCCGCACGATCAGCCCTGTCTCTTCCAGCAAAGGGATGAACAGCGCCGGCGACACCATGCCGTGGCCGGGCCGGCGCCAGCGTATCAGCGCTTCGGCGCCGCTGATGCGGCCCGTGGCGATATTCACCTTGGGCTGAAAATGCAGCACGAATTCTTCATTCTCGATCGCGCGGCGCAGTGCAATTTCCAGATCCAGCCGGGCTATCGACTGGGCATTCATCTCGGCCGTGAAGAAGCGGAAGGCATCGCGCCCCGCTTCCTTGGCGCGGTACATGGCCGTGTCGGCATACTGGATCAGGGTGTCGGGGTCGTCGCCATCATCAGGATAGACGGATATGCCTATGCTGGAAGTCAGCGTCACTTCATGGCCGCGCAGATCGAACGGGCGGCGCATCGATTCGCGTATCTTGTCCACCACCGTCACGGCCGCCTGCGGCCCTTCCGGCAGGATCAGGATGGCGGCAAACTCGTCGCCACCGAAGCGGCCTATGGTGTCACGCACGCGCAAACAATCCACCAGCCGGCTGGAGAACTGGCGCAGCAGTTCGTCGCCTATGGTATGGCCCAACGTATCGTTGACATTCTTGAAGCGGTCCACATCGAGGAATAGCACGGCCAGCGACCAGCCATGTTCGGCCGCCTGATGCAGCGAGTGGCCCAGCGAATCGTAGAACTGGCTGCGGTTTGGGTAGCCCCGTCAGCGTATCGAAGTGGGCCAGCTTGAGCAGACGCTGCTCGGCTTCCTTGCGCTCGGTGATATCACGCGCTACCGCCACCATGATCCACGTCGAGCCCGAGCGTAGCGTACGGCGCTGCACTTCGACTGACAGCAGCGCGCCATTCTGGCAATGCAGCTGCAGCTCGCTCATGGCGCCGCTCTGCTCGCCCGAAAGCAGCTTGCGGAACAAGTCTTCCAGCGACTCCAGTTCGCCTACGCCGCTGCCATCGGGATGCGCGCGCAAGAAGTCTTCGCGCGTATAACCGAGCATGCGGCAAGCCGTGGCATTCACATCGACAAAGCACATGGCGCTGCGATCGAGCAGGAAGATGGCATCGGCGGTGGCATCCATGGCCAGCCGGAAGCGGCGCAAGTCTTCGTCGAGGCGGATGCGCGCATTCATGTCGGCTGTCAGCTGGGCATGGTGCTGCTTGATTTCCTCGTACATCGCGAGGTTTTCATAAGCCACGGAAATCTGTGCCGCCACCGTCACGGCCACTCTCTCGTCCACTTCGGAAAAGCCTTCGGAACCGAGTTTATCGACCAGATACAGCCAGCCATGCACGCGTTCATGTGAAGCAATCGGCACGCCGAGGAAGGAGTGTACGGGCGGATGCTCGGCCGGCAGACCTACGCTGGCCGGGTCGCCATTCACATCATTGAGGCGGCAGCTCTGGCGCGACTCGAGCAAGCCGCGCAGCACACCGGCCCGTGGCGCCTTGGCCAATGCGCGGGCCGGCACGCCGGCACCGCAACTGGCAAAGTAACTGAGTTCCTCGGCCTCGTCGTCCAGCATGCCGATGCACGCATATTTCGACACGCAGATATTCTGTGCCACGCGGCAGCCGATTTCGATCAGCGCACCGGGGTCGCGTTCGGCCCCCAGTTCGATACCGAGCTCGATCAATGCCGTCAGGCGCAGGCTCACGGCCTGCAGGCTGGAGAGCGAACTGGTCAGACGTTGCGTCATGCGTTCCAGATGTTCGGCCGCCGCGCTATCGACTTCGCCCGACTGGTCGGCGATGCGCGAGAGCTGGCGGCTGCTGTTCTCCAGTTCGTCCAGATACTGGGCGACCTTGTCGTCGAAATGATGGAAGCGGCCATCCAGCGGCGGCTCCGGCATATGCCGCGCCGGCGCCAGCTCGGCCTGCATGCCCAGTGCTTCCTGCACGGTGCGGCGTATCACTTCGGGATCGGACGGTTTGGGCAGCACCCAGCGCACGCCGCAGGTCTGGGCCACGGCCATGGCTTCGCGCTCGCGGTAGATGGCCGTGTAAAAAATCACCGGCACCTGGGCCGTGGCCGGATTGGCATGCAGGCGCGTGACGAATTCATAGCCATCCATGCTGGGCATGAGGATGTCCGAGATGACCAGATCGGGCTGCTCGGCCTCGACCATGCGCAAGGCTTCCGCACCGTTGGACGCTTCCAGCAGACGGTGGCCGTCATAGCCAAGCAGGGTCATGAGGAATTCGCGGTTGAGCACATGGTCATCCACGATCAGGATGGTGGCCGCCGTGAGCTCGCGTGGTTTTAAAAACGCTTCGATCTGGCCGACAAAGCGCTCCGGTTCCACCGGCTTGCCGATATAGCCGTCGAAGCCGGCGGACAGCAGCTTCTCGCGGTCGCCCAGCATGGCCAGCGCCGTCACGGCCAGCAGCGGAATATGGCGCATGGTGGCATCGGCCTTGAGTGCCGCCACCACACCATAGCCATCGAGTCTGGGCAGGTGCACATCGCACAGGATCAGGTCGGGACGATGCTGGCGGGCCAGCGCCACCCCGCTTTCGCCATCGCTGGCGCTGACGGTGCTATGGCCGTAGGCGCGCAACAGGTAGACCATCAGTTCCAGATTGGTCGCATTGTCTTCGATGATGAGGATACGTGCTGCCACCGTGCTGCCTCCTGGTCTATTCTCTGGGCAGGGCCAGCGTAAAAGTGCTGCCCACCCCGTATTCGCTGTCGAACAGTATCTGGCCTTGCAGCAGCGCGGCCAGCCGCTGGCTCAGGTGCAGGCCCAGCCCCGTTCCTTCGAACTGCCTTACCTTGCCCGCATCGAGCTGGGAGAAGGCCTGAAACAGCGCGCCGCGGTCTTCCGCTTCGATGCCTATGCCGGTGTCGCTGATGCTGATGGTAACGCAATCGCGCTCGCTGACCTGGGCCGTATCGAGGTTCACCTTGACCGTGCCATGCTCGGTGAACTTGATGGCGTTGTGCACCAGATTCATCAGAATCTGCTGCAGTGCGCGGCGGTCGGCCATCACCGTCAGGTCGTCTTCGCTGCTGACAAATTCCAGCTCCAGCCCTTTCTGGCGCGCCTGCGGCCGGAACAGCAGCAGCACTTCGTCTATCAGTTGGCGGCACTGCAGCGGCGCCAGTTCCAGTTCGAGCTTGCCCGCTTCGATCTTGGTCAGGTCGAGCAGGTCGTTAATCAGCGACAGCAGGTGGCGCGCGCTGCTCTGCACCGTGCGCAAATGCTTTTCCTGCTCGTCATTGATGGGCCCCGGCAGCTTCATCAGCATGGTACCGGTGAAGCCTATGATGGCATTCAGGGGCGTGCGCAATTCATGCGACATGCCGGCTAGAAAGCGGTCCTTGGCAGCGCTGGCGCGCGCCAGTTCCGTGTTCTGTTCCTGCAGCGTACGCTCGATGCGCTTGCGCTCCGTGTTGTCGCGGATGGCGCTCATAATCAGCGTGCCCTCTTCCGTCACGATAGGGCTCAGGCTGATTTCAACGGGAAATTCCATGCCATCGCTGCGCAGCCCGTACAGATCGCGCCCCGACCCCATGGGCCGGACCTGCGGCTGCTTCATGTACTCGCTACGGTGATGCAAGTGCGGGCCACGAAAACGCGGCGGCATTAGCTGTTCGAGCGGCAGGCCGCGCATGGCGCCTTGCGGATAACCGAATAGCGCATGGGCCTGGCGATTGGCCAGCACCACGCGTCCGCCCGAATTGGCCAGCAGGATGGCATCGGGCAGCGATTCGAGCAGACCGTCGAAGCGCGCTTCCACCAGCTTGGCATCGCGCAGCACCTTGAGCGCCGTGACATCCTTCTTGCTCCACAGGATGTGCTCCGGCTGGCCCGCCGCATCGCGTACCAGCTTGGAGCTGCTATCGACATATACCAACGAACCATCTTTGGCATGGCGCATCGATTCATAATTGGACGAACCGCTGCTGAGTGTTTGCGCAATCACGGCAGCTTCCTGCTCGAGCAAGCCGGGCGGCACGATCAGCTCGGTCAGGCGGCGCCCGAGCGCTTCTTCGCGGGTGTAGCCGAACACCGCTTGCGCGCCGTTGGTCCAGCACTCCACCTCGCCCTCCAGTGTCGTGACGATAACGGCATCCGGTGTTTCATTGAGTATCAGGCTACCGAAATCAATGGGCATAGTGGCACCTTGCTTTGTCTGCTAGCTATAGCTTAACCAACATACAGCAACCGTCAACGAAAATACTCACACAATGTCACAGGCGTGTGGCGGTCAGAA
This sequence comes from Pseudoduganella danionis, assembly GCF_009720775.1. Classification (GTDB taxonomy): domain Bacteria; phylum Pseudomonadota; class Gammaproteobacteria; order Burkholderiales; family Burkholderiaceae_D; genus Rugamonas; species Rugamonas danionis. The sequence continues at coordinate 1,233,967 of NZ_WNKW01000001.1, read as the reverse complement.
TTTCGTCCATGACACGCGGCAATGTCTGCGCATGCCGTCCCAGCGCGACATGGCCGATTCCCTCGAAGGCCAACTGACGCGCACCAGTCAGCAGCGCCGATTGTGCGGGCGCCACGATATTGTCATGCAAGGTATAGATTGTGCTGAACAGGCCGCGTTGCAGATTCGCCTCACCAGCCGCCAGCGTACGCAGCCATTCGCTGTCATACAGCATCTGCTGCACATTCTGGCCCGGGCCGTAACGGGCCAGCGACAGCGCCGTGCCCTGATGCGGCGTACCTAGCGTGATCACGCGCGCCACCGCGTCGGCGCCGTAGCGGCGCAGATAAGCCCGCGCCACCAGCCCGCCCATGCTATGGCCGACGATCACCACGCGCTGCTGGCCCGTGGCTGCGCACAACTGTTCGATGGCTGCACGCACTTGCGGCGCAAAGTCGTCGATGGACGCGCCCGGTGGTTCCAGATCCACGCCCAGATGGGCGATGCCGGCCTGATTCAGCAAGCCGCTCAACGGGCGCCAGTAACCGCTGTTGCAGCCATAGCCGTGAATCAGCAGCACGGGCAAACCATGCTGGCCAGGCGGCAGTTGCAGGCCGACGGGATGCAGCATGTCGTAGCTGGTGGTTTTCAGGTTGGAGCAGTATTCGTGCGCGAGCAGCATGCACAGACGCGGCAGCGACAACACAGGCGCATCGGGCTGGTCGCGCAGGCTGAGACGGAAGTTGTTGGCCGAGATGAGCAGGCGCAGCACCAGCACCAGCGCTATGCCCAGCAACAGATAGCACAACTCCAGCAGCAACTGCCAGTACAGCGGCCCGGCCGGCTGCCAGTATTTATGCAGCGTGGCGGCGACGAGCAAGGCCGCTGCCAGCTGCAAACCCAGTAGGAGGAACACCACGCGTCGGATCATGCTGCCATCATAACCCGACTCGAGAAATGGTGGGCAATCAGCTGCGTAACGGACGCGCGGCCGGTTTGCCGCTCAGCTGTTCGGCCAGCGTGCTGGCCAGCCGCGCCACGATGCCATAGATAGAAAGCTGAGGATTGGCGCCGATCGAGGTGGGGAACAGCGAGCCATCGTGCACCGACACATTGCTTAATCCATGATAGCGACCATCGGCCGCCGTCACGCCCTGGCGCGCCTCATCGGCCATGGTGCAGCCGCCCATCACGTGGGCCGACACCACGCGCATGGCCAGCTGCTTCATGGGCAGCGCCTTGATGCCGGCCTGCGCCTCAGCCCAGCTACGGTACAGCGGCGTGGTTTCATGCACGGGCGCGACATCCTTGGCACCGGCGGCAAACTGGATTTCTGCCATGCTCAGCAAGGCACGCCGCGCACCATCCCAAATGAAATCGCTGATCGGATAATCGAGCGTGGGCGCACCATCACTGCCGAGGATGACGCTGCCGCCCGGTGCATCAGCATGGAAGCCGTCGCGCAGCAGTGCCAGCGTGGCCTGCTTGTAGGGGAACTGCGCCATATCGTGCGCATGGTCGGCACCGAAACCTGCCTTGGTGGTAGCCAGCAGCAGCGGGTGCAGCGGCGGCACTTCCAGCTTGTAGCCGATAGGCCCATCGATGGCCTCGGTGTGCAGGAAGTGGTCGGAATACACGGTTTGCGGCGCGCCGGCGAAGCTGTTCACCGGCTCGGCAAAAGTGGCCGCGGACACCACCACCGGATGCAGGAACGTCCGTTTGCCCAGCAGGCCGTGCGGGTCCGGTGCGCCCGAGCGCATCAGCAGCGCCGGCGAATTGATCGCGCCGCCCGCCACCACGAAGTGGCGCGCCTTCAGCGTCAGCTTGCGTCCCGTCGGCGCCAGACCGGCCGCATCGAGCGCCACACAGTCGAGCTGCACCGCCTTGTCGCCACGCAGCACCAGCCGCTCGGCGCGCGCGCGCGTGAGCAGGGTTGCGCCATGATTGAGCGCCGAGGGGATGGTGGTAATCAGCATCGACTGCTTGGCATTGGTGGGACAACCCATGCCGCAATAGCCGAGGTTCCAGCAACCATTGACGTTACGCCGGATCAGCGCGGTGGGGATGCCCAGCTTGCTGGCGCCGCGGCGCAGGATGTCATTGTTTTCGTTGGGCGGCACATTCCATTCACTGATGTTGAGGCGCTGCTCCATCAGCTCGAACCACGGTGCCAGCGCTTCCGTGCTGTAGGTGTGCAGACCGAATTTGCGCTGCCAGTAGGCCAGCGTGCCATCCGGCGTGCGGAAGCTGCTGGTCCAGTTGACGGTGGTACTGCCGCCCACGGTACGGCCCTGCAGGATGTTGATGGCCTTGTCGCGCGTCTTGCGCGCGGCCGATTCCTGATACAACTGGGGATAGGCTTGCGCCTCGCTCATATTGAAATCGTTGGAAGAATGCAACGCGCCCTCTTCCACGATCAGCACGCGCAGGCCGGACAGGGCCAGAATCTCCGCCGTCACGCCGCCGCCGGCGCCGCTGCCCACCACCACCACGTCCGCTTCCAGCGTCAGGTCGGTGTCGAGCCGGCTGGCGTCCGTCACCTGCCAGCCGCTGGCCAGCCCGGCCTGTATCGGGTCGGGAATCAGGGCCTTAGTCTGATTAATCGGGATATTCGTGCGGCTCATTTCAGCAACTCCTTGCGCGGACCGGGATAGCCGATGGCCGCCCAGGAAGATGGATCGGCATACCACGAGCCCAGCACCAGATCATGCAGGGCCAGATAGGCCGTCTGCAGCATGGCCAGCCGGTGCTTGCGCCAGCTTTGCAGGAAGTCCGCCACTTCGGCTGGCTCAGCCTGCTCCCAGCTGGCGCTGACGCCGGCCAGAAAACGCCGCGCCGGTGCCAGTGCCAGCAGACCGAACAGGTCCTGCACTTCTTTCTGGGTGCTCAGCGGCAGGCCCCGTATGGCGCCATGGGTACGTTCCAGCGTGGCGGCCAGTGCCTGTGCACGTGCCGTGGCCTCGCTCGGCAGCAGCGGGCCCAGCAGCACGGGGATGATCGCGTTCAGCGCGGCTCTGGCTTCACCGTCGAGCGCAAAGGGATGGGGCGTTGGTGCCGGGGTCACCATGCGATAGATGGCCCCGCCCGCTGCCAAAGTAATGGCCGCGGCAGCGCCTATCTTCAGAAAAGATCTGCGGTTGCTCATGTCTCCGTCCTACTGGTTATTTTTTTGTCTAACTAGTGTACGTGAATCAACTAACCGCAGAGTCAGCAAAAATAGAGTGAACGTTCTATTTATCGCTGCCGGCCGGGCGCCGGCCTGTCATGTGACGGGCAATGCCGCGCAAAATATTGACTTCTTCCTGTTCGAGCTGAGCCCGGGCAAACATGCGCTTCAGGCGCGGCATCAGCTTGCGCGGGTTGCTGGCATCAAGGAAGCCGATCTCGACCAGTGCCTGTTCCAGATGCTGGTACATGCCTTCGATCTGGGCCACGCTGGCCGCCTCGCCCTGAAAACCGATGTCGTTGGCGTCACCGCCCGGTTGGCGCACGCTGGGAGCACCTCCCAGCGCAGCCATGCGGCATTCGTAGGCCAGCACCTGCGCCGCCTGCGACAGGTTGAGCGAGGAATAATCGGGATTGGCCGGAATATTGATGAGTACATTGCACTGCTCGACGATCTCGTTGGGCAGGCCGAAGCGCTCATTGCCAAAGATCAAGGCCGCATGCAGCTCGGGCTGGGCCAGCAACTGACCGGCCAGCGCGCGCGGCGTCAGCACGGGCGGTGAATATTCGCGCAGACGGGCCGAGACAGCGGCCGCGAAATTAATCCCTTGCAGCGCTTCGGCCATGCTGCCGACCACCCGGGCCGAGGCGAGAATATCGCCGGCGCCACTGGCAAAAGCAATCGCTTCGGGGTCGTCCAGCGCCCCTTCGAAACGGGGCGTGACCAGCACCAGATCGGTGAAACCCATGGTTTTCATGGCTCTTGCCACGGCACCAATATTGCCTGCACGGCTAGTTTCCACCAGAATAAATCGCAGCCGTTTGAAAAGATTCGTGTTGATTTCGGGCAGGTTCATTTAAAATAGCGCTATTGCGCGGTATCGATACTAAGATTTTCCGGAATTTTACCCTGTCGGCGCCGCTCCGCTCTTTAATTCACTCTTGTACTCTATCGTGCTGCCGGGCAGGCTGAGGCCCCCGCTGGGCGTTAGCGTTCTTTTAACGGAAAAAGCTTACATGCACCCTATGCTCAACACGGCGGTGAAGGCCGCCCGCCGCGCCGCCGCGGTCATCAACCGCGCTTCGTTCGATCTGGATCGTCTGATCGTCAACGAGAAAAACCACAAGGATTTCGTCACCGATGTCGATCAGGCCGCCGAGCAGGCGATCATCGAAGTGCTGTCCAAAGCCTATCCTGAGCACGCTTTCCTGGCCGAAGAGTCGGGCGCATCCGCCAACGCCCACGACGAGAGTGAATACACCTGGATCATCGACCCGCTCGATGGCACCACCAACTTCATGCACGGCTTCCCGCAGTACTCGATCTCGATCGCGCTGGCCCAGCGCGGCGTGGTCACCCAGGCCGTGATCTATGACCCTGTCCGCAACGACCTGTTCACCGCCACCAAAGGCGGCGGCGCCTATCTGAACGACAAGCGTATCCGTGTTACCAAGCTGGACCGCATCGCCAACGCGCTGCTGTCGACCGGCTATGTGGCCGGCAATGCCAAAGCGCTCGACGAATACCTGAAAATGTACGGCATCATGGCTGAACGCTGCCACGGCGTGCGCCGTCCCGGTAGTGCTGCACTGGATCTGGCCTATGTCGCCTCGGGCCGTCTGGACGGTTTCTACGAAAAAGGCTTGAAGCCTTGGGATATCGCGGCCGGTTCGCTGATGGTGACGGAAGCCGGTGGTATCGTTGGCGAGTTCAACGGTGAATCGGACTACCTGTACAAGGGCGACATCATTGCCGCCAGCCCGAAAATCTTCGGCCAGATGGTCGGTCTGCTGACTCCGTTCCACGCCACGCCGGCAGCACCGGCCGCCCCGGCCACCGAATAAGCTGGCGGGCAGGCCCGCCCTGCCCTGCAGTTTTCAGGCGGAATGGCGAGTTTGTTACAAAAAAAGAGAGCATTTGCTCTCTTTTTAATTTCCGCATTGAAACAATTTATAGTTGAAGCTGCTATACTCTGTGCTGCGGCGTGCTTGACCAGTCCTCTGCCGCAGTATCATCCACCTAGATTGCCTGCGACTGGCGCCAGCAACTGGCGACAGGCCTATCCTCACTTAGAGTTACCATGTCCTTTACTTCCCTCGGTTTGTCCGATGCCATCGTCCGCGCTGTTACCGAAGCGGGCTACACCTCGCCCACGCCCATCCAGCAGCAGGCCATCCCGGCCGTCCTGAATGGCGGCGACCTGCTGGCAGGCGCACAGACCGGCACCGGCAAGACGGCCGGCTTTACCCTGCCCGTGCTGCACCGCCTGTCCACCGACGCGCGCGGCCTGGCACTGAGCAATAACAGCTCGCCACGTCCCATCCGCGCCCTGATTCTGACCCCGACCCGCGAACTGGCGGCCCAGGTCGAGGAAAGCGTGCGCGTGTACGGCAAATACACCAAGCTCAATTCCACCGTGATTTTCGGCGGCGTGGGCATCAACCCGCAGATCAAACAGCTCAAGCATGGCGTCGATATTCTGGTGGCAACGCCGGGCCGTCTGCTCGACCACATGGAACAGGGCACCGTCAAACTGGACCAGATCGAAATCCTGATCCTCGACGAAGCCGACCGCATGCTGGACATGGGCTTCATCCGCGACATCCGCAAAGTGCTGGCCGCGCTGCCACCGAAGCGCCAGAACCTGCTGTTCTCGGCCACTTTCTCGGACGAAATCAAAGCACTGGCCGATGGCCTGCTGGACAAGCCGGCCACCATTGAAGTGGCGCGCCGCAACTCCACCGTGGAAATCATTGCGCAGAAAATCCACCCGGTCGACCGCGACAAGAAGCACCCCATGCTGTCCTACCTGATCAAGGCGCATAACTGGACCCAGGTACTGGTATTCACCCGTACCAAGCACGGCGCCAACAAGCTGGTAGACCAGCTCGGTGCCGACGGCATAGGCGCCATGGCCATTCACGGCAACAAGAGCCAATCGGCCCGTACCCGCGCGCTGTCCGAGTTCAAGGACGGCACGCTGCAAGTGCTGGTGGCGACCGATATCGCCGCGCGCGGCATCGATATCGACCAGCTGCCCCACGTGGTCAACTACGATCTGCCGAATGTGCCGGAAGACTATGTGCACCGCATCGGCCGTACCGGCCGCGCCGGCGCCACTGGCGAAGCCGTGTCGCTGGTCTGCGTGGACGAGCACGAGATGTTGAAAGACATCGAGAAGCTCATCAAGCAGACCCTGCCACGCGAAGTCATCGCCGGTTTTGAACCGGATCCGAATGCGCGCGCCCAGCCTATCCAGCTGCGCAGCGGCGGCCCCGGCCACCGCAATGGCCCTAGCCGTCACGGCAACAAGCCACGCAGTGGTGGTGGTCAGCGCAGTGCTGGTGCCGGCGGCGGTGGCGGTGGCGGCAATCATGCTGGTCGCAATGCTGGCGGCAACGGCAATGCACCACGCGGCAATGGTAGTGGCAATGGCGGCGGCAATCCGGCGCGCAGCAATGGCGGTGGCAACGGCCCGCGCGGCAACGGCGCTGGTCCACGCAGCAGCAACGGCAATGCCCCGCGCAGCGCCGCCCAGCACCGTTCTGGCGGCCGCGGCCGCTAATCCTGCGGGCGGGGCTATGCAGCACTATGCGCTGCACCAGCCCCGCTCTGCTTCAACTGGCGGCCACGGCCGCCTTCCCTCACAGGGCAGCGCCCGGCATCTAGCGCCATGCAACTATCTGGGCAGGCAGATTTTCGGCTAGGATAGCGGTTCTGCCTGACTGCCGGAATCACTATGCCCAAGTTCGCCGCCAACCTGACCATGCTGTTCAACGAGGTGCCCTTCCTCGAGCGCTTTGCGCTGGCGCGCGAAGCGGGCTTCGATGGCGTGGAATTCCTGTTCCCCTATGCCTACGATGCGGACCAGTTGGCCGAGCGCCTGCGCCGCCACCAGCTGCAGCTAGTGCTGTTCAACCTGCCGTGCGGCGACTGGAATGCGGGCGACCGCGGCATGGCCTGCGATCCGCGCCGGCTGGACGAATTCCGTAGCGGCGTCGACACGGCGCTCGAATATGCGCTCGAGCTGGACGTCAAGCAGCTGCACTGCATGGCCGGCAAACTGCCGGCCGGACTGGCGCCCGAACGGGCCCGCGCCACCTATATCGACAACCTGCGCTATGCCGCGGGCAAGCTGGCGCCCCACGGCATCGATGTGCTGATCGAGCCGATCAATCACTACGACATGCCCGGCTATCTGCTCAATACCAGCCAGCAGGCGGCCGACATCATCGCCGAGGCGGCTTGTGCCCATCTGTTCCTGCAGTACGACATCTATCACATGCAACGCATGGAAGGCGAGCTGGCCAATACCATCCGTGCCCGCCTGCCCCTGATCCGCCACATGCAGATTGCCGACACCCCGGGCCGGCACGAGCCGGGCACGGGCGAAATCAATTACGGCTTCCTGTTCCGCCTGATCGACGAACTCGGTTATGAAGGCTGGCTGGGCTGCGAATACCTGCCGGCCGGCGACACACTCGCCGGCCTGAGCTGGCGCCAGACTCTGGCCAGCTAGCGCCTGGGCCGGCGCACCAATCACGCAAAATGCTAGTGTAACAACGCCACACTATTGAGCTAGCTCAATACAGCACGCCAGACGCATACCAAACTGGGCTTTTTCTACGCGGGAGAGCCCATGCGTTTCTACACCACCATCGCACTGCGGGGCCGCATGCTCGGCTGCCTGCTCGCAGCCATCCTGCTCCTGTCCGGCTGCGCCAGCAGCACGCCGCAGACGGCGGCCGTGCGCGAATTCGCCGCGCTGGCGCCCAATCTGCAGAGCTATCACGAGCTGACCGAACGCTATCGCCACACCTATCAGCGCGAGCAGCCCTTTCTCACGCCCGAGGCCGATGCCTTTGAGCGCCAGCAGGACCGCCAGCGCCAGCAAGCCTGTGACGACTTCGTCAAGCTGCAGGGTGGCGTGCAAGCCTATATGCAGGCACTGGGCCGGCTGGCCGGCGACAAGCAGTACGATCTGGAAGATCAGGTCAAGGCCATGGGCAGCGGCATCCGCGCCTGGCCCGACCAGGGGCTGGACGACCGCCATGTCTCGGCGTTTGCCGGCCTGAGCCGCCTGCTGGCGCGGGCCGTCACGGCACCAGCCCAGCAGGCCGCCCTGCAGGATCTGCTGCGCTCGGGCGCGCCGGCTGTCCAGCAGCTGCTGGAAGCCATGCAGACGCTGCTGCGGCTCTATCAGCGCAGCAGCGAGAACGAACAAGCCATCGTGCTGGGCATGCTGGAAACGGAGCTGCCGTATGCCGACCCGCAGCGCCAGCGCCTGCTGCGCGCGCTGGCCGGCGTGCTGCAGCAGGAAAAACGCAATGAATACCGTTTGTTCGGCCTGCGCAGCACGCTGGCACGCCAGCATCTGGACAGCATCATTGCAAGCCATCAAGCCCTGCTGGCACAACTGCCGGCCGCACCAACCTCCCGAGAGTAGCCATGAGCCCAGCAAGCAATATCGAAACCATCGCCAGCCAGCTCAGCGACTGCGCCGCCGCCCTGCACCGCCGCATCCTGCTGGCCATGCGCCCGCCCGCTGCGCCGCAAGCGGAAATACAGGCGCTGTTTGGGCGCGAAGTGGCTTTGCGCATGTGTGCCAACGGCCTTTACCTCGATGCTGCCCGGCTGGCCGCCAGCGGCCTCGCCCCGGCCCAGCAGCAGGTGCTGGCCGTGACGGCGCGCGCGCGCGCCACGCTGGAGCATATCCAGCATATCAAGGACGTGTTCGACTTCAGCGCCGAACTGCTGGCACTGGGTGCGGCCATTGCCAGCGGCAAACCCGAACATGTGCTCAAGCCGCTGGAAAATATCAAGCACCAGCTCGATGCGCTGGATCATGGCGCGCCCTGAAGACTGAACAAATCGCGCGTGCTCCAGTCTAATGACAGAGGCATAGGGAGCAGCGTCATGAATGGACTGGAATCACGGCAATGGGAGCATTTGCAGGAGCGCCTGCGGCAGGATTACGCTGGCTTGCTGGCCAAGCTTGCCGACGAAACGCTGCATACGGCTGCGCTGCGCCGTCCCCTGCCCCATGAGACGCAAGCCTCGCCCTCGGACAACGCCAGCCAGCGCAGTTTCGAAGCCCAGCAGATGGAAGCAGCCGCGCACACGCTGCAGCAGTTGCAGAGCGTGCGCCATGCACTGACCAAATTCGCCGAAGCCAGCTACGGCCTGTGTGAAACTTGCGGTGACCCTATCGGCTACTCACGCCTGAATGCGCGGCCCGACGCGCGGCTGTGCATCGCCTGCCAGACCCGGGCCGAATTGCACGGCCGCCCCCACCCAGCGTGAGGCCGCGTGGCATGCTGCTGGATAGAGTTAAACGAGCGCCGTTCAATCGTTATTGAGCCAGGGCTGGCTACGGATTTTGGCCACTTGCCGTTGTGCCAGCATGCGCCACAGTTGCAGGGCATCGGCCTGTTTCAGCGCCTGCATGGTGCGCGGCGTGGCCAGCGCGATTTCGCAATCCCGGTCCGACCATTCGGCAAAACGCACATTGCCACCGCCAGAGACTTCCACTTCATACATCAGCCCGTCGTCATAACCGAAGCGCAGCACGGCACTGCCGGGGCCACCGTCGGGATTGGCCACCTTGCCGCTGTAGACGTCCGCCAGCGCCGCCGCCATCTGGGCTTCGGATGGTGCCCGCACGTCGCGGCCATCCGGGCGAGTAAGCTCTAGCCATGCCTGAGTCATAGACGCATCTCCTATCAGAACGCGCGGTTGCAACGGCTGCCGGTTGAAAACCTGATGCGCCTATCATACCGAAAAAAGCGCGGCGTGCAGGCAGCGTCTCGCATAAGCAACAATCCATCGCAACAGTGCCGAAACGGCATGATTGCCAGCCTGACCAAGGCTTTACCAGTAGGCTGGTGCAGCGTAACTGGCAGGCATGACGGGTGGCGGCGCACTGGTCCACTGGCGCGGATCGACGCGGTAATACTTGCTCAGTTCGGCATACAGTTCGCCATGGTGTTGTGCCATCTGATACGGCTTTTCGAAAAAGGTTTCCGTCGCTACGGCAAAAAATTCGGCGGGACTGGTGGCACCGTAAGGGTCCATCAAGGTATCCTGCCGGTACAGCGCATGCAGGCGCAGGTTGTCGTAGTCGCGCGTGAGCACTTCCGACCATTCACGGTAGCTGGCCGGATTGCCCAGATAAGGCGCGCCATTGGCGCGGCCCGACTCGCTATCGAGCTGGTGGGCAAACTCATGCAGCACCACATTGTGGCCGTCGCTCCAGTCTGCCATGCCGCGCAATACCGCATCCCAGGCCAGCACAACCCGCCCGTCATCCCACGATTCGCCGAGCATGCTCTGGTGGCCCGGCGTGACTACGCCGCCCGGTCCCACATGGGCCCGCGGTGCAACGAACTCGGTGGGATACAGCAGTATGGTATGCAGTGCCGGATACACTTTGCTGGGGCGGTTCAGCAGCAGCAAGCAGGCTTGCGCGGCGATCAGCACGGCCATGTCGTCCGTCACTTCCAGCCCCTCGCAGCCGATAAATTTTTTCTCGTGCAAAAACTGCCGGATCAGGCGCTGCAACTGCTGCTGCAGCTCGGCCGGCATGCGCCGGTAGACGGGCAGATAGCGCTCCAGTGTGGCCTGCGCGGCAGCAGGCAATGGCTGCGCCAGCACACGGCGCAAGCGCCAGCGCGGGTAATACAGCGGCAGCGCTATCAGCAGCGCCGTCAAGGCTATCCAGAGCAGTGCATCCATCGCTTGCGCATCCCTCAGTGTTCGAGTCCCGCCTACATGGGGTGTGGCAACGACTTTTCAATATGCAAACAGCCGGCATGGCCGGCTGTTCATCATAGCGCACTGGCGCCAGCCTTACAGACTGTGCTCTTTCTGTTGGGCCGGCGCAGAGCCGAACAGGGCTGCCACCAGCGGATCGCGCATCACGGGGCTGCGGTTGACCCGTATGGCATAGTGGGTATCGTCCGCCAAAATATGGAAGTGGCGGCCGGCACCGGCCATGGCCTGTTCGCGCAGACCGGGGCGTTCCTTGCGCGCGGGCGCGCCCTCGCGTTTGGGCTGCACTATGGCCGCCAGAAACGCCCGCACCCGTTCCGGGTCGGGCGTCAGCTGGTACACGGCCTTGCCCAGATAGGTGGCCGTGCCTTCCACATAGCGGGCCAGTTCTATCACGCCCGCTTCGCGCAGGTCGCGGATGTATTTGCGGGCTCCGGAAGGGGAAAATTTAAGGAACCAGGCAATTTCGTCGGCCAGCATTTCATGCAGCTGCAATTCGCCGATCAGCTTCTGCATATTTTCGATGCGGCGCATGGTTGCCGAAGTGGACCGCACGCGTTCGATGGAAGCCATGCACAGGCCCGGCTTGCGATCAAGTGGCGGTGCCGGACGCTCTATCAGTCCGGATGGCTTGTTAGTGGCGGCTGGCACAGGCATGTGCTCTGGCCCTGTCTGGGTTGGTCGCTCTGCATACATGGATACACTCCTTATCTCGATTGCCCGATCTATTCGCAGCGTACGCGCTACTCTGACGCCAAGAATGACGGCAGGCAGTGTTTCAGTCTGTGCGTCAGCGAACATTGCTTGCAGAAGCCGGGTTTATAGGTGTGACCCATAGCAATGGCGGAAGTTGCAGCGATTGTTGTCCATTTGAGATAGCTCAAGCTTTCGTGCGGCAGCGTACGGATCAGGCCTAACTATCGGCCTAATCTCCACTCCAACAGCGATGTCCGGCCATTGCTGCCGATCCATTCAAACAATCAGAAACGGAGCGACACTGTGAACTTCATCACCCGAACACTTCCTCTTGCCACCGCCGCCCTCTGCCTGCCCTGCCTGGCGCAGGCGCAGGATGCGGTCATCAATCCCTCGTGGTATCTGCAACCTAGCGTAAATGCGCTCAAGCCCGACAGCGATTTCGGCACCGTCCACCGTGGCTACGGCCTGGGCTTGCGCGTCGGCAAACCTGTCAGCGAGGCTTGGGATGTGCAGCTCGGCACCAGCTATGCGCGCTCGCGCGACGGCGACCGGCGCTACCAGCAAAACACGCTGGGCGTGGACGGGCTCTACCTGTTTTCGCGCCAAAGTTTCCGCCCCTTCCTGCTGATAGGCGCAGGCGCGGAACGGGACAAGAGCAATCTGCCACTGATGGCCGAACGCAGCAAAACCTCGCCCTATCTGAGCGCCGGCTTCGGCTTCCAGGCCGACCTGAGCGAACGCGTCAGCCTGCAGGCGGATCTGCGCAATGTGCATGGTTTTTTGCGCGGCGATACCTTCCCTAGCAGCAAGAGCAACAACTACTACGCCACTGTGGGCCTGAACATCGCTTTCGATGCGCCGCCCAAACCGGCACCCGTAGCGCCACCGCCGCCCCCACCTCCAGTGGCGGCCGAACCGCCACCACCGCCCACACCAGTGCCGCCACCGCCGCCGCCACCGGCCCGCTTCGAAAAAGTCACCATGTCGGCCACCGAGTTATTCGCGTTTGATAGCGCGAAACTGCAGGACATGCAGCCTAAACTGGACGAGATCGCCAATCTGCTGGCCGCCAATCCGGGCGTGCAGCAAGTGGTGATTACCGGCTATACGGACCGGCTGGGCAACCCGCGCTACAACCAGAAGCTTTCCGAACGGCGCGCCCAGGCAGTGAAAGACTATCTGGTCGGCAAAGGCGTGGCAGCGCAGCGCCTCAACGCCGTGGGCAAGGGGGCGGCCGATCCCGTGGCCCAATGCCAGCAGAAGCAGCGCAGCGCGCTGATCGCCTGCCTCGCACCCAACCGCCGCGTGGAAGTCGAGCAGATCACCATCGAGCGGCGCGTGCAGTAAGCGCGGGCAGCCATGCATGGCGCGCCAGCTTCCCTGCTGAGGCTGCTAAACGCCACCTTCAACGACTGGCTGGCGCACCGCGCCGCCAGCAAAGGGGCGGCACTGGCCTTCTATACGCTGTTTTCACTGGCGCCCGTACTGCTGCTGGTACTGGCCATCGCCGGCAGCCTGTATGGCGAAGCGGCCGCACGCGGGCAGCTATTCGGCGAACTGCGCAACCTGCTCGGGCGCGATGGCGCGCAAGCCATCGAACTGCTGCTGGCCGGCGCCCGCAATCCCGCCGCAGGGCACTGGGCCACGGCCCTGGCCGCCGTGATCCTGCTGGTGGGCGCCACCACCGTGTTTGCCGAACTCAAAGCCAGCCTCGACGAAATCTGGCACATCGCCCCCGTACGCGACAGCGCACTGATCGCCCTGATCCACACCCGTTTACTATCGCTGGGCATGATACTGGTGCTGGCCTTTCTGCTACTGGTGTCACTGGCCGTGAGTGCTGCCCTCAGCGTGCTCGATCAGCTAGGCGCTGCCGACAACCGCTACCTAGCCGCCCTGCTGGGCATGCTGAACAGCCTGTTCGCCTATCTGGTGATCAGCGCCCTGTTTGCCGCCATCTTCAAGCTGCTGCCGCAAGTGCGGCTGGCATGGCGCGACGTACTGATAGGCGCACTGGGCACGGCTGCGCTATTCACGCTGGGAAAACATGTGATTGGTGTCTACATTGGCCACAGTGCGCTGGCCGATAGTTATGGCGCGGCCAGCGCCATGGTAGCGCTGATGCTGTGGGTGTATTACTCGGCACAGATCTTTTTTCTCGGCGCAGAATTTACCCGCCAGTACGCTTTGCAGCACGGCAGCATGCGCCGCGCCTGAAGCGTCTATTGCTGGCGGCAGCGCCAGTAATAGGCGGCCGACGCCACGGGCAGCTCGGCCACCGCCACACTGTTGGCCAGCGCCAACTGATCCGCTTCACGTAGCTGGGCTTCAGGTGCCAGCACGCGTGCGATCACAGTGGGGCTCACCCCTATCTTGCGCAGAAATTCCACCGCATTCGCAGTGCCGAGATCACGCTGCACAGTGAGAGCCTGGCGCACGATATGTTCGAGCGATTGCCAGCCTTCGGCTTGCACTCCGTCCTGCCATTGCTGGCGTCTTTCGTGTTCGGGTTCCATGGCATCCCCCTGTTGCGGCGCGCAGCCAGCACGATGCCGGTTTGCGCCCATCCACCCATCTTAGCCAAGATTCAGCCCGAGACAAGCCATCACGAACAGGGAGATGCTGGCCGTCACGCTTACTTCACGTGGATATCGTTCTTGACGGCTTTCACCCCTTTGACATTGCGGGCAATTTCAGCAGCCTTGGCCATGTCGTCAGGCTGGGCCACGAAGCCGCTCAGCTGTACCGTGCCCTTGAAGGTTTCGACATTGATTTCCGTCGACTTCAGGCTGGGTTCATTGAAGATACCGGCTTTCACCTTGGTGGTGATAACGGAGTCATCAACGTATTCGCCCGTGCCTTCGCGCGTCGACGTGGGCGCGCAGCCGGCTACAGTCAGCAGCGTGGCAGTGAATAGAGCAGTCGCAATATGGCGGGTCAGTTTCATGGCATTCTCCTTGGTGTAATCAGATGAGTTCTGCTGTGCTATCGGGTGATCAACATGAGCACCGATGTCTGACGTTGTACGCGCCATCCCGACAGTACTCCGTACGCTAGCGTACAAAAACACCGTTTCCCCCTCTGAGTGCAATAGCGCACAGACCATCCCTGAGCTGCGGCTTACCCTGTGGACATTGTTTAAGGAGGAATACCATGCGCACCAAGAGCACTACCCTCAGTCTCCTGCTGGCCAGCGCTGCCCTGCTGGGCGGCTGTGCCAGCAACCAGCCTGCCGTGCAGCAGGGCTATTACGCCAACCAGTCGGACGCGGCCAGCTATGGCACCGTCGATGCGATCAAAGTGGTGGCGGTAAATAACAGCAATAGCGGCGCCGGTGCTGTAGCAGGCGGCGTGGTCGGTGCCCTGCTGGGCAATCAGGTGGGGTCGGGCAGCGGCCGCACGGCGGCCACCGTGGCCGGCGCTGTCGGCGGTGCCGTGGTCGGCAATAATATTGAAAGCCAGCGCAAGGCCCAGACGCGCCAGCAATACCAGATCAGCGTGCGCATGGATAATGGCGACTACCGCATCGTCAATCAGGATGCGCTCGACGATCTGCGCGTGGGCAATCGCGTGCGCCTGATCGATGGCCGGGTCTACCGCTACTAAACTCGGGCAGCGCTGCGCGCTCACCTGCCGCGCGGCGCGCCACTAGCTCAGGCAACGCGGCTGTGCGGCGCGTTCGGTAGTGGCGGTAACTCGTGCACCACCAGCGGCGTATCCTCGCTGACCAGACTGAGCCACCCAGCCGCCTGTATGCCGCGCAAAGCATCCTGATAGCCCTGCTCCCAGCGCCATTCGATAGAGCCGCGCGAGAAATTGATATCCTTGGCCGCCATATTCCAGTCGCGTCCCGCGTACGGCAAGCGCACCACATGCAAGGTGGAGCCGCAGCCCAGTTCGGCCAGATCACGCGCGCCCTGCTCGCTTTGCGCATGCTCGGGCAAAGCCTGATACAAGTCGCGGATTTTCTGCTGCATGCGGTGGCGCTTCACATAATCGTCGAGATGGCGCTGCGAACGCGAAGCAAACGTCACATCCTTCTGGCGCGTCTGCACTTCATCGAGCGTGGTCGGTTCATGGCCATCGGCGCTCCACAGGTCCACCATGAAGCACAGCGTATCGACGTGCTCGTTATCGTCGAGCACCGTCTCCAGCGGCGTATTCGAATACAGGCCGCCATCCCAGTACAGATCGCCTTCTATGCGTACGGGCGGGAAGCCAGGCGGCAAAGCCCCGCTGGCGCGGATATGGTCGGCACTGATGGTGAGCTGGCGGTTATCGAAACTGCGCAGCGTGCCGCAAGTAACTTTGAGCGCATTCACGGTCAGGCGCATGCCGCCCGGCTGGTTCAGATAATCCCAGTCTATCAACCGGTTCAGCGTGGTTTCTAGCGCACTCGTATCGTAAAAGCTGGCCTGTTCGGGTGCCACGGCCAAGCCCAGCGGAAACATGCTGGGCCAGCGCGGGCTGAAGAAGCCGGGCACGCCACGGATCAGCGTATCCCAGGTTTGCAGCAGCACGTTGGAGCGGCGCTGCAGGTCAGGCACGCGGCGCATATCGTAGCTGTCGCGATGGGCGATGCTTTGCCAGAATTCGCGCAGACGCTCGAGCCGGGTTTCGTGGGGGTTGCCAGCCAGTATGGCGGCATTGATGGCACCGATGGACGTGCCGACTATCCATTCCGGCGCCAGTCCGTGCTCGTGCATGGCCTGAAACACGCCGGCCTGATAAGCCCCGAGTGCACCACCGCCCTGCAGCACCAGCACCACGCGCAAGCGTGCCGGATTCAGATTGCGTTCCTGCTTGCTCATCCATTCCCTCCAACGAAAAAACGCCGCAGAGCGGCGTTCATGACTTCATTCCTGTTCCGGTCCGGCGCTATCACGTCGGCGTCGCAGCCATGCCGCGCCCACACCCGCCGCAGCCACCAGGGCCAGCATGGGTTTGAACAAACGCTTGCGCATCAGATAGGAGCCGACGGTAATGGCATACGGCATCAGCCATTTCACGTCCACCCCCTGCAAGCCACCAGGCTGCAGCAAGCCGCCCAGCCGCGACTGGGCCAGCCCGACTGCGTGTTCGACCACGCCCTGCACCAGTGCATCAGGCTGCAGCGCATTGCCGACCAGCGCCTTGGCATGCACTACCTTGATGCGGTACAGCTCACCTTCGCGTATCAGCCGCTGTTTTTCTGCTTCGAGGGCGGCACGTTGGGCTTCTTTACTCATCGTCGCTCCCCTCACAGCAGCATGTCACGGTCGGCTTTGAGTTCCGCCATGGTGGCCGGCATCGACAGCTTGCCACTGCGGATCAAACGCCGTGCGTACACTATCATGCCCACAGCCAGCGCCACGAACACGGCCGTCATCAGCGGCAGGATCAGCCAGCCCATGGCATTCCACGCCAGATAGACGATGGTCACGGTGGCGTAGGCCAGCGCGAAACAGCCCGCTACTACCGCCAGTGCAAATACCAGCACCAGCTGCAGCAGATGGTTGCGCACCTCGGACAGTTCCAGTGCGGCCAGTTCCAGCCGCGTCAGCATCAGCCCTATGCTATTGCGGGCGATATTGCCCAGCGAAGCAATCAGGCCGGGCGGGCGTTGCGGAGTTTCCGTCACGATGGCTTACTTGCGGCCAATGATCACGCCGATCAGCAGGCCGATGCCGGCTGCTGCAGCGATGGAACGCCATGGGTTTTCCTTGACGTATTCATCCGCCTGTTTCGCCACTTCCTTGCTGGCGGCAATCGCGCTCTGCTGGGCTTCCTGTGCCTTGGCCAGTGCCGTGTCGAGCGCGCGCATGCCGCGGCCGCGCAGTTCTTCGGCTTTTTCGCCCGTCAGCGCCGTGGCGGCCGTAAACAATGCCTGGGCATCTTTCACCAGCGTTTTCACATCGTTGTTCACGGTACTGAAGTTTTGTTCCAGCATGATTAAGCTCCTGTTCTGGTGGGGTTTAACGGTACAGCAGTCTTCACTGTACAGCATTTATTCAAGCAGATCGCGCATATCGTCGGCATGTTCCTCTTCCACGGCCATGATACGGATCAACAAATGCCGTGTAGTGGGATCGCTATCGCCTATCTGTTCCACCATCTGCCGGTAGGACTCTATCGCTACCCGCTCGGCCACCAGATTGGCGCGCACCATCGATTGCACATCTACACAGACATCATACTCGGCATGGCTACGGGCGAGCAATGTTGCTGGATTGAAATCAGGTTCGCCATTCAGCTGAACGATGCGTTCAGCCAGCCAGTCTGCATGTTCCTGCTCCTGCAGCGCATGTTCCAGAAACTCGGCCTTGATGGACGCATGTTCGCGCCCCGTCACCGTGTAGTAGTGGCGCTTGTAGCGCAAGATGCAGACCAGCTCCGTGGCCAGCGCATCGTTGAGCATGGCCAGTACGGCCACGCGGTCGCCCTGATAGCCGGCCGTCACGGGGCCGTCCTTGAGATTGCGCGCTGCCGCCCGGATGGCCGCAACATCGATACCGCCCGCATGGGACATGGTAGGTTCGCTCATGATGGACTCCTTGTTTAGCGCCGGCTGGCGATGGGTGCGCCGTTCTGTGACAGCACGATTTCAACGCGGCGGTTCAACTGGCGACTGGCCGCATCGGCATTGCTGGCCACAGGATAAGCTTCGCCATAGCCGCGCGTGGCGATTTTTTCCTGCGCCACGCCAAGACCGATCAGCGCATTACGCACCGCTTCGGCGCGCCGCTGCGACAACTGCAGGTTGTGGTCTGCCGTGCCCGTGCTATCGGTAAAGCCTTCGATCAGCACCACACTCTGCGGCACCTGCATCAGCACATCAGCCAGCTTCTGCGCCGTGCGCATGCCGTCCGCACTGAGTTCCGCCTTATCGACTTGGAACAGCACATCGCTGAGCGTGATGATGATGCCGCGCTCCGTCTGTTTCGCCTGCAGGTCGGCCAGTTGCTGCTGGAGCGCGGCATTGCGTGCTTCGATTTCGCGTGCACTGCTGGCGGTGGCATCAGCTTGCGCCTTGGCGCGCTGGGCTTCGCTGCGCGCCTGATCCGCTTCCGCCGTGCGCTGCTGCAAGCGCAACTCGTCACGCTGGCGCCCGGCCTGCGCCACGCTGGCCTCAGCCTGCTTCTGGCGTGCCACTTCCTGCGCCGTGGCGATCTTCTGCCGTGCCACATACGCCAGCTTGTCCACCTGTTCGCTGCTGTCGCGCCGTCCGGCTGCCGCATTGGCTTTCTCGAGTGCCGTGCCGGCCTCGCGGAATTCCGTCGCCGCATAGGTGGCCACCGCAGCATCGTTCTGCGCCGCCTGATAGTCATTACGGGTCTGATCCAGCAGCATGGTGCTCATGGGCGTGGTGGCGCAGGCGGCCAGCCATAGCGCCAGCAGCAGCACCAATAGCAGATTCGGAAGCAGATTCGGCCAGCGTTGCGCTGGCCGCAAGGCCGGCGTGACGGCGTTCATCTCAGGATTTTTCTTGATGTACATGATAATTCCCCCTAGCGTGTGACCGGTGCCGAGCTGCGCGACAGCTCATCGCGCAAAGCCTGTATGCTGCGCTGGACTTCTTCCGCCGCCTGCGTGGCTTTGGCCGAACTGGCCTTGCTCTGGGCCAGCCGTGCATCAGCTTCAGCCTGATTGGCCCAGTCTGCCGCAGCCTGATAATCGCGTGCGGCCAGTGCCTGGCTGGCCCGCATCAGCTTGTCGCGCGCCGACTGCATTTCGGCTGGCGCCACTTCCGCTGCACCGGCATTGGCTGCCGCATCAACGGCCGCACGCGACACAGCCACATCGGCCGTAGCCGGGGTTTTCTGGCTGGCACAGCCGGCCAGCGCGCCCAGCAGCAGCGCCAGCACGGGCGCCATGCGGTAGGCGTAATGGTTTCCGGATTGCTTCATCGTCACTCTCCTCAAAAAGCCTGTCGATAGCTAGACGTTATAGGCGTCTGGCGCAACTGTTTCAGTTCGCTGACGCACGCAAGCCCCTCAGCCACAGGCCAGCAAGCTGCCGACAACTGCGTGCGACAGCACACGGCCATGCCGCCGCAAGCGGTGTAAGCTAGCGCCAACTACCCCAAGCGAGGATCTCCACCATGCCGCTACGCCGCCGTACTGTCCTGCTGCTGGCCGCGCCGCTCATTCTGGCCGTGCTGCTCGCGCTCGCCGTGCTGGTGCTCAACACGGCCGACTGGAACCGCGCCCGCCCCTGGCTCAACGAAAAAATCAGTCTGGCGCTACAACGGCCGTTCGCCATCCGCGGCGATCTGACGCTGAGCTGGGCGTGGCCTGCAGCCGGCGCACGTCCGCCCGGCTGGCGCGCCTACCTGCCCATGCCACGCCTGCTCGCGCGCGATCTGCATCTGGCCAATCCGGCCAGCATGGCGGAACAGCGCGAGCTGGCCAGCGTCGCCAGCGCACTGATCGAAATCGAACTACTGCCATTGCTGCAGCAGCGCATCGCGGTGCCGCTGCTGCGCCTCGAACAGCCACAACTGCATTTGCTGCGCCGTGCCGACGGCCAGCACAACTGGAACTTTGCGCCGCCGCGCGAATCCAGCGCCTGGCGGCTGGAACTGGGCACACTGCAACTGGGCAATGGCCAGCTGCAACTGCACGACGCCGTGCAGCAGATCGAGCTGACGGCCAGTATGCAGACACTGGACCACGATGCACTGTACGGCGTGGCGTGGCAAATGCAGGGCCACTGGAAACAGCAGCCGGTAGAGGGACAGGGCAAGGCTGGCGCCGTGCTGGGCCTGCGCGAACAGAACCGGCCCTATCCGCTCGAAGCCGTACTCGATGTGGGTGGCAGCCGCATGGCCGTGAGCGGCACACTGACGCGGCCAGCCAGCCTCACCAGCCTCGATCTGCAACTCAGCCTGTCCGGCCCCAGCATGGCACGCCTGTACGCGCTGACCGGCGTGCTACTGCCGGAAACCCCGCCCTTCAGCACGTCCGGCCACCTGCATGGCGAACTGGGCGCCCACGCCAGCCGCTGGCACTATCAGAATTTCATAGGCCGGGTGGGCCAGTCCGATATCGCCGGCAATCTGGAATACCGTTATGGCACGGCGCTGCCGCGTCCGCAACTGACAGGCGCCGTGCAGGCGCGTTTGTTGCGTCTGAGCGATCTGGGTCCGCTGATCGGCGCCGACTCCAACCGCAGCAAGCAGGAACGCGGCGTGGCGCCTGTACAGCCGGGCAACAAGGTGCTGCCCGTGGAAGCCTTCCGCAAAGCGCGCTGGACGGCGCTCGATGCCGATGTGCATTTCACGGCAGGCCGCATCACGCGCGACAAGGATTTGCCTATCTCGCAGGTCGATACGCGCATCCTCATGCGCGACGGCGTGCTGAGTCTGGAGCCGCTGCAGTTCGAAATCGCCGGCGGCAGCTTCAATGCCAGCCTCAAGCTCGATGGCAGTGGCCGCAAACTGGCCGATGCGATCGCTGCCGATCTCACAGCCCATGCGCGCCATTTGCATCTGAAGCAGCTGTTCCCCCGCATCGAAGCCATGCAGGCCACGGTGGGCGAAGTCAATGCCGAAGTGGCGCTGAATGCCCAGGGCAATTCCGTGGCAGAACTGCTGGGCGCATCGAATGGCGAGCTGCGCGCCGTGGTCAGCAAGGGCAGCATCAGCAAACTGCTGCTGGAAGAAATGGGGCTGAATCTGGGCAGCGTGGTATTGACCAAGCTGGTGGGCGACAAGCAGGTGCAACTAAACTGTCTGATCAGCGATTTCACCGTCCGCAATGGCCTGATGCAGACTCGCTTGTTCGCGGCCGACACCACCGATGCCCGCATCGATGTCGATGGTCAGGTCAGCCTGCGCAATGAACAGCTAAACCTCACGCTGCGGCCCGAAGCCAAAGGCGTGCGCATCATTTCCCTGCGCGCGCCCATCTATCTGCGCGGCAGTTTCAAGCAGCCTGACATCAGCATCGACAAGAAAGTGCTGGCCCTGCGCGCGGGTGGCGCGCTGGCGCTGGCAGTGGTGGCGCCCGTCACGGCCATCCTGCCCCTGATGACCAGCGGCAGCAGCGACGATGCCGATTGCGCCGCCTTGCTGGCAGCCCGGCGTCCACCTGTTCCATCCCGTAACGTGCGCTAGCGAACGGAGCGGACGGCGCGCGCCGATTATGCTGGCCTCAGGCTGGTGCTGCGACGGCGCGCTATACAGGGCGCGCCCGCTACCACCTTTGGCCCGCAAGGCTCATCAGATCAAGGAGAATAATATGAAACTCAGCATACGCTTACTGGGCTGCAGCGCCCTCATTGCGGCCAGCATGGCCTTGAGCGCCTGCAGCAATATGTCGGCCCGCGACCAGAATACGGCCATCGGTGCCGGTCTGGGTGCGGTAGCCGGTTCCGTACTCACGGGTGGCAGTGCCGCCGGCACCGTGGGTGGCGCCGCCGTGGGCGGGGTGATCGGCAATCAGGTCAACAAACCACCGCGCTAACTTTGGTGCGCAGTGAAAGCCACAGGCCGGCACGGCCGGCCTGTGCTGCGCTTCCCCTCGCGCCCCCTTTTAACGCAGCACCTGCCCCAGACCCAGCACACCGTCTTCGCGCACCAGTCCATAACAATGGCAGGCCGCCTGTTCCAGCCCTGCCCCGTCGAGAATCTCGATATTGCCGCGGCTGTAGCCGATCAGCTTCTTCTCCTGTAAGGCACTGGCTGCCTTGGTCACGCCCACGCGCCGCACGCCCAGCATCTGCGCCAGAAACTCATGGGTCAGGTGGAATTTTTCCGATTGCAGACGATCACGTGTCATCAGCAGCGAGCGCGCCAGCCGCGCTTCCAGCATATGGAAACGGCTGCAGACGGCAATCTGTATCACTTGCGCCAGCAAGGCATCCGTATAGCGCTGCAGCAGGTGCTGCAGCACCGGCATCTGCTCGAACAGCCGGGCGAAGCACGCGGCCTCGATGCGCAGCACACGGCCGCTGCGCTGGACCACGGCCCGCAGTTGCACGGGTCGCCCTGCGTGCAGCACGGATGCGCCCAGCATGCCTTCGCGTCCCACCACGCTCACTTCCAGCGTCATGCGGCCATCAGCCACGGCCAGTAGCGACACCAGCGTATCGAGCGGGAAGAACATGAAGCCCGGCCGCTGGCCCGGTTCGAACAGCAGTTGCCCGGCCTGCACGCGCAGCGTTTCGCACTGCGCCAGCAACTGCCCGCGCTCGGGCTCGGGCAGGGCAGCCAGCAGCTGGTTCTGCGGCAGGCGCAGCGCAGCGGGCGCTAGATCGGTGGCGGCATCGGTAAGCATAGCGGCAGCGTAGAGGTGCAATGATGTGCTGTATGTACGCTGACGCACGGAAGGAAAAGATGTCCTCGTGGAAAATCTTCCCATCATCTACTTCATCACGACGAGGACTTCATCATGGATACCCATCACAGCTCTGGCAGCCCTGCCACTCCCGCCACGACTCCGTCCCCTGCGGCCCGCTCGCTGCATCCAATGATCCTGAGCGCGGCCGTTGCCGTTGTACTGTTCTGCGGCGTCGGCAGCGCTGCCATCATGGGCTGGCTGCCCAATACCCGCGCCAACGACAGCGTGCCCATGGCCAGCGATGGCAGCACTGGCGCCAGCCGTAGCGCGCCTTACAGCGCGCCTGCCAACCTGACGCCGGCAAGCGCCGAGCGCTATGCCGCCGTCGACGGCAGCCGCACCATGCCCGAGAGCCAGCAGGCGCCACGGCCTGCTGCAGCCGTGTGCAATAGCTGCGGCGTGATCAGTTCCATCCGCAGCGTCGAGCATCGCGGCCAGGGCACGGGCGTAGGCGCTGCAGGCGGCGCCATCCTCGGCGGCCTGCTCGGCAATCAGGTCGGCAGCGGCCATGGCCGCCAGCTGGCCACGGTGGCTGGCGCCGTGGGCGGTGCTGTGGCGGGCAATCAGGTGGAAGGCAATATGAAGACCACCCATAGCTGGGAGATTACCGTGCGCATGGATAACGGTGCGCGCCGCGTCCTGCACCAGTCGGCCCAGCCGCAGTGGCATGAAGGCGATGCCGTGCGCATCGTGAATGGACAGTTGCGCGCCAATTAAGTACGGCAGCGTACGGACAGCGACTGCCGGGCTAGCGACAATGCAGGCTAGCGTCGCCACCGTACCCTGCCACGGCAGTACACTGAACGGCGACCTCACTTATAAGGAGATTGCTATGCTGTACACCATCGCTGTCGTACTCATCATCCTCTGGCTACTGGGACTGGTTACTTCTTACACCATCGGTGGCTTCATCCATGTGCTGCTCGTGATTGCCATCATCATGGTGTTGCTGCGCCTGATTAATGGCCGGGGTCTCTAGACTGGTTTAAGCGGCCACTATGGTTTATGCTGTGCCTCCCGCAACCAAGGATGCCGACATGAAAAGCAGCGCAATTTTTCTCTTCGTACTGGCCGCAAGCGCACAGGCTGGCGCACAGAATATCAAGTCCGGCCTGTGGGAACTCAGCGTCAAGGTGAAGAGTGCCGACGCCCAGACGGACCAGGCCATCAGCGCTGCCGTCAAGCAGCTCGACAGCCTGCCGCCCGAGCAGCGCGCTCGGCTGGACAGCATGATGCAGCAGAATGGCGTCACGCTGCCTGCCGTAAAAAGTGATGGCGCCATGCGCCGGCCCTATTGCATGACGCCGGAAATGGCAGCCAGCAAAGAACTACCGCTGCCCGCGCAGGGCCAGTGCAGCAGCAAGCGCGAGCCTATCGCTGGCGGCTACAAGATTTCCTATGAATGCAGCAAACCTCAGGCGCGCGGACAAGGCACGGTGCTGATGAATGGCGATAGCGCTTTCACCAGCACCATGGATGCCAGCAGCGATGCCGGCAATGGCCGCCTGCAGAAAGTCACGGTGGAAACGACAGGCCGCTGGCTCAAGGCTAGCTGCTCGCCCAAAACCCCATAATGTCCGACCGCCTTAGGCCAGTCCGGCAAACGCCATGTAGCGCGCATGGGCCAGCGCGGCCATGGGGCCGATAGGTAGCGGACGGTTTTCATAACGGGTGCACGGCGAGACTTTGCCGTAGTTACCCGTATTGAAGATTTCCAGCGCCGTCTCCAGTTCTTCTGGCCGCACCGTGCGCTCTTCCACCGCGATGCCCTCTTGCGCCAGCAGCGCGATCACGCGGGCACGCGTAATCCCCGACAGGAAAGTGCCATTGGCGACCGGCGTCACCAGCTTGCCGTCGGCCGCCACGAAGAACAGATTGGCCGACGCAAGCTCGGCCACATTGCCCAGGCTGTCGCAAACCACGGCCGTATCGTAGCCGCGCTGCTGGGCTTCACGGATCACTTTCGAGGAATTCGCATACAGGGCCGAGGCTTTGGCATCAGTCGGCGCCATGGACGGATCGGGCCGGCGCAAGCCCGTCAGGCAGGCCGAGAAGCCCTGAAACTTGGGCATGGGCGCATCGAACAGCGTCAGTGCAAACGCACTTTTGGCCGGCACCGGCACCAGCAAGCCTTCCGTACCGAACACCAGCGGCCGCACATACAGCTCGGCGTCCGGCGGGAACTTGGCCACGCCTTCTATCACGAGCTGCTCCATTTCATCCACCGACAGCGGGCACACCAGCCCTACCCGCTGTGCCGAATTGATCACCCGCTGCAAGTGCAGGCGCAAGTCCGGCAGCCGGCCACGGATGGCGCGCGCGCCATCAAACACGGACGAACCCAGCCAGACACTGTGGTCCATCGCGCCGAACAGGGGCGTGTTGCCCTCGGACCAGCCACCGTTGAAGTAAGTCAGATACATACGCATTCCCGATCGTCTTGAAAACAGACAATTTAGCACGGATCGGACCACAGTCCTCAGCGACAGCCAGAGGCAGCCTGCAGTATTCCCGCTGCCCTATGTACGCTAGCGTACATACACCCACGGCGCACAGCCCTAGAATCCAGCATCCCCAACCATTGCTGCCACTATGCTAGAGATACTCGAACGCCTCGATGGCGACAGCGACGACATCGGCCTGATGGTCGAGCTGGTCGCTACGCTGCGCCCGCGCCGCGCCAGCGATGGCGCGCAAGCCGGTGCGCAGGTGCGCACGCTGTGCCAGCTACTCAAGGGCAATCCGCGCCATGCCGCGGCGCTCTACCAGTACAGTTGCACGCTGCTGCGCAAGCGCCGCCACGCCAGCCTGTACACGGAAACGGGCGTGCTTTCCAATGACGGCTTTTTCAGCGAGCTGAAACGGCGGGTGTCCTACCGCATCTTGCCGCCGGCGCTAGGCGACGACTACCTGAGCGATGCGCTCGACCGCGTGCTGTTCCGCCGCAGCGACCAGCGCTGGATCGCTGCCGTCGCAGCGGAAGACTGGCTGGCCCTGCTCGATGTAGTGTGCGCCGCCCATGCCGGCCCGCCCGAACAGCTGATGCTGCCCGGCCTGCTGGAAGCCATACGCACGCTGTCCTACCGCATCAGCGCCATCGGGCTGGAGCCGCGCCTGACCAATTTCCATACCGAGATAGAAACCTATGAATCGCCGTTTCTGGCCCAGAACGTGGAAACGCTGCGCTATCTGGACAACCACCAGCAGCGCCAGTTGCAGCCCGAGCTGACGCCGGAAGATGGTAGCCATCTGGGCGTAATGCTGGACCAGTGCGATCAGGTCATTGCCAGCATCCGCAAGAAGGCACTCAGCCAGGGCACCAGCATCGCCCTGACCTATCTGCTGGTCACGCTGAGCCAGAGCATACAGCGCCTGCGCAAGCTGCTGGAACTGGTCGAACCCATGGAGCGCGAGGCCCGCCGCAGGGCGGCGCTGGCACTGGCGCAGGAACTGATCAGCGCGCACAGCAACAAATATCTGGTACGCGACCTGATACGCGACAACATCAATCTGCTGGCTCGCAATGTCACGGAAAATGCCAGCCACACGGGCGAACACTATGTGGCCGACGACCGCTCCCAGCTACGCGCGATGTTCTATTCCTCGGCCGGCGCTGGGCTGGTGATAGGCTTTATGGCCCTGTTCAAGCTGCTCATGTCCGGCCTGCGCACGGCGCCGCTGGTGGCGACCTTCATGTATGCGATGAATTATTCGCTGGGCTTTGTGTTCATCCACCTGCTGCATTTCACCGTGGCCACCAAGCAGCCAGCCATGACGGCCTCGCACATCGCGGCCGAACTGCATAGCAATGACGGGCGCAACATCGATATCGACAGCATGGCCGAGCTGTGCAACCGCGTGATCCGCACCCAGAACATGGCCGTGCTGGGCAATCTGGCCACTGCCATTCCCACTGCCTGGCTGATCGCCATGGCCTGGCCCTATCTGACGGGCCAGCCCCTGATCTCGCCCGACAAAGCCATGCACCTGCTGCACGATATCGATCCCCTCAACGGCTACACGCTGCTGTATGCAGCCATCGCCGGGGTCTGCCTGTTCCTTGCGGGCCTGATTTCGGGCTATTACGACAACAAGGCGCTGTACACGCGCTGGGCCCAGCGCATCATGCAGCTACATGCCCTGGAGCGCCTGATCGGTGCGCCACGGCTGGCCCGCCTCGGGCACTATCTGGAAAACAATCTAGGTGGTCTGATGGGAAATTTCTACTTCGGTATATTGCTGGGCGTGATGCCGCTGCTAGGCTTTCTGCTGGGCCTGCCGCTGGATATCCGCCACGTCACCTTCTCGTCGGCCAACTTCGCCACGGCCATGGTGGCGCTCGACCATCAGGCTAGCTGGCAACTGGTACTCACTTCCGTGGCCGGTTTTCTCGCCATCGGCACAGTCAATCTGCTGGTCAGCTTCGGGCTGGCCCTGTGGGTCGCACTGCGCGCGCGTCAGGCACGCTTCCGCCACGGCTGGCAGTTGCTGGGCGCGCTACTGAAACGCTGGCGCCACGGCCCGATCAGCTTTTTCTTCGGCAGCGCCGAGCCGCCTGCCACACCACACGGAGACTGAATATGCTGCGCGCACACTGGACCGGCTTATTGGCAGTGACGCTGCTGTGCTGCAGCCTGTTCGGCGCCTGCGCTTCATTACCTGCGCCGGCACCGGCCACAGCGCCAGCCGCCGCAGCCCATGCGGCACCCAGCATACAGGGAGCCCGGGGCGAACTGCCGGCCGCACGCGCGCGCGCCTTGCTGGCCAAGCGCTGGCCGCAGGGCCGGCTCGATCCGGCCACGCTGGCGGCGCTGGAACAGCAGGCCACGGGCGTGCCCCTGATTGCCGGCAACCGCTGCACCCTGCTGTTCGATGGCCCGCAGACCATGGGCGAAATGCTCAAAGCCATACGCGCAGCGCGCAACCACATCAATCTGGAAACCTATATCTTCGATCAGGATGCACTGGGCATGGAGTTTGCCGAAGCGCTGATGGCCAAACAGCGTCAGGGCGTCAGCGTCAACATCCTGTATGACAGCGTGGGCACGCTCGGCGTACCGGCCGAGTTCTTCCAGCGCATGCGCGATGCCGGCATCCGCCTGCTCGAATTCAACCCCGTGAATCCGGCCCGCCTGCGCGGCGACAACTGGGACCTCAACCACCGCGACCACCGCAAAGTGCTGATCGTCGATGGCCGGGTGGCTTTCACGGGCGGCATCAACATCAGCGGCAGCTATGCGCGCAGCTCCTTGTTCCACTCGTCCGGCCGGCACCGCGCACAAAGCCAGCTAGGCTGGCGCGATACCCATATCAAAGTCGAAGGCCCGGCCGTGCGCGCCTTCCAGTGGCTGTTCGTGCGTCAGTGGTCCAGCCAGGATAGCCAGGACTTGCGCGATGCCGATTACTTCCCCCCTGCCGTGAATGCCGGGGACAAGCTGGTGCGAGTGCTGGGCAGCGACAATGACGATCCTTTCGATATCTATCAGGCTTATCAACTGGCGTTCCGGCAGGCGCGCACCAGCATCCACCTGACTTCCGCCTACTTCGTGCCGGACCAGCACACCATCGATGCGCTCACGGCAGCCGCACGGCGCGGCGTGGACGTGCGCATCATCCTGCCCGGCGTGTCTGACAGCGGACTGGTGTTCTATGCCGGCCATGCGTATTACGACCAGCTACTCGACAGCGGCGTGAAAATCTACCACCTCAAGCTCACCGTGCTGCATGCCAAGACAGCCGTGATCGACGGGCTCTGGTCCACCGTGGGCTCGACCAATATCGATACGCGCAGCTTCCTGCACAACAGCGAACTCAATGTAGTCGTGCTGGGGCCGGAGTTCGGCCAGCAGATGGAACTGGCGTTTCAGGAAGACTTGCGCAACTCCAGCGAGATCACGGTCGATGCATGGCGCCACCGGCCCTGGCTGGACCGGCTGCGCGAATGGGCCGCCAGCCTGATGCACTACTGGCTCTAGCCCGCTAGCCGGCTAGGCCATTCAGCACTGTTCAGTCCAGACACCGGCACTGCGCTGGAAATATTCCGTCTGGCTCGGTGCGAACTCGCCGCTGGCCTGCTGCCAGCTATAGCGCTCGACCTGCACGCGGTCATGCGCCACCCGCAGCACGTTGAAGGAATTGTGCTCGCCACGGGCACGGGTGGACGTGGCCGTTCCGGCCTGCACCATCAACGCCGCATAGCCGCTGATCTCGTAGCGCTGGGCCGTGTTGTGGGCATGGCTCACATGCAGATGGCCGGCCAGCAGCAAGTCCACGCCGCAATTGGCAAAGGCCTGCATGGCCTGCGGTGCACGGTTGACCAGATCCTTCTGATCGTAATCGTCCGGCATATCGAAGGGATGGTGGGTCACCACGATGCGGGTCAGATGGGGATCGACCGCGCTCATGCGCTGATGGATCTGTTCGATCTGCTGACGGTTGATGCGGCCATCCTTGATGGTCAGCGAACGGGCCGTATTAATGCCCAGCACGGCGATCTCGTCATCGACAAATTCCGGCATCAGGTCCAGCGTCACGTAGCGCGTGTATTTGCGCAGCGGCGTGAGAAAGCGGCTGGCCACGTTATACAGCGGAATATCGTGGTTGCCGGGCACCACGATCTGCGGGCCCGGCAGCGTATCGAGAAATGCCCGTGCGGCCTGAAACTCGGCCGTGCGGGCGCGCTGGGTCAGGTCGCCCGAGACCACCAGCACATCGGGCGCCAGTGCCGCCACCGTGCGCTGCAGGGGCGCCAGCAAAGCCTGATCGACGCGGCCAAAGTGCAGATCGGAGAGATGGACGATGGTACGCATGGCAGCCTTTCAGCGGGGAACGATGACCTGCAGCGCAGCAGGCAGCGAGCGGTAGAGCAGCGGCGGCTTCATGCGCGTCACTTCGCCATCGGTGGCCACGCGCAGATGGCGCCGCCGCGTGGCGATGGTCAGGGCAGCCGTCTGCAGCACATCGAAATCGCGCGCCTGCGCCAGCTGGCCGAACAGCAGATGCAGCGCATAGCCGAGCAGTGCCAGCCGGGTGGGACGCTGGGCCACATACAGACACAGGCGGCCGCTATCGAGCCGGCTGCGCCGTCCCGTACTCAGACCCTGCTGGTATTCATTATTGCCGATAAAGATAAACGGCGTACGGCGCGTGTGCTGCACGCCATCGATGGTCAGCTCCAGCGACAGGAAGGGAAAGCGCCGCAGTGCGGCAAACACGGCGCGGCCGAAGGCCGGCCATTTGCTGCGGCCGAAGCGGCGCTGCTGCTGTTCGCGGTCACGCACGATGTCGGGATAGATGCCGAGGCTGGAGTTATTGAGGAAGATGCGGCCATTCACCTCGCCCACATCCACCGTCACCACCTGCCCGTGTACCACGTTGGCGATGGCATGCTCGAGTTCCAGCGGGATGTGCATATCCTTGGCAAAGTGGTTGAGCGTACCCAGCGGCAGTACCCCCAGCCGTGTGCTGCTGCCCACCAGCACCGAGGCCACGGCATTGATGGTGCCATCGCCACCGCCCGCCACCACGGTGGTCACGCCGTCCGCGACGGCCTGCCGGGCGCGCTCTATCAGTTCGGCGCCACTGTGGGCCAGCAGCACTTCCGCCTGCCGTCCATGCTGGCGGAAATGCTGCGCCAGCGCTGCCACCCGCCCAGCGTCGGAGCCGGTTCCGGCACCGGCATTGATCAGCACGACTACACTTTCCAGCTTACTCTCCTCCTGCATCAGCCTTGCTCCAGCGTAGGTGTTTCAGGTCCTGCTGCCGCGCGCTGGCGCGCTTCCCGGCGTCGCCGCAAGGTCGAAATGGCAGTAAGCCAGATCGCCAGCCACGCCACGCTTTCCGCCATCGCTGCCAGCACATCGCTCAGATAATGAGCCCCCAGATACATACGGCTCAGCGCCACCAGCAGCACCATGCTGATGCTGAGCAGCACCGCCAGCAGGCGCGCCTGCCACTGTGGCCGTACGATCACCAGATAGCAGGCCAACAAGCCCCAGAACATGGTGGCCGCTGCCGTATGCCCGCTAGGAAAACTATACGTCAATAAGGATACCAGCGGTTCCTCGAATACGGGCCGGGGCCGCTGTATGGTGTATTTGATCGCCACATTCAGCAGCGCACCCGTGGGCGTGGCGACCAGCAAGGCCAGCAGCCAGTAGTGCGCACCGATGCGCCAGAAATAGGCCGCCAGCGCGAGCACCAGCAGCACCATGGGAATGCCCGTGTGCAGCACGGAAATGATGCGCATCACACTGGTCAGCGGTTCGAATGCGCGCGCATGCAACCACTGCGCCACCCGTACATCCAGTACCGCGATGCCGCCCTGCCCCAGTACGGCCACGGCCAGCGCATGGAATATGGCCATGGCCAGCGCCACCAACAGCACGCCGACCGTCAGTTGCAGGCCGAATTCTTCCCGCGGCGACAGCCTTGCTTCGATGAAACGCACTACTTTGCTGAAAATTTGGTCAGCCAACACTACTTCCCGTTCAAGTTGGTGGAAAAACCACAAAAAAGCAAATTTACTGTTTATTTACACAGTACCTGTTTATTCATACAGTAGTTATGCTATTCTGAACTCCTCGACAAACACAACGCATTCAAAGGAAACGACATGACTACATTGAATAGCAGCTTTGGTTCCCGCTTCGGTATGGAATACTTGCCGACTTCGTTCATGGTACGTGTGGGCAAACGTGAATTGCTGGTGTGCCGTGACTTCCGCAAACGCTACTACGCTGTCAATCCTATCCTCGAGTGCGACACCGGCGTGCAAGCTGGCCACCTCGAGGTGCTGGTATTCGGTCGCTGGCTGCTGATTCTGTCGAAGGCGCACTAATGGTTGCCGGAGCCAGTTGCCCTGCCCAGTCGCCCGATCTGCCCGCTGATGCGGCAGCTTCGCGGGCGCTCCTCACCTGGGTGTGGCAACTGGCCTACCGTCATCAAACAGATTGGCCTCGTACCACAGCGTCACAAACAGCACCATTACCACTGGGCCGATAAACAAGCCCACCAGCCCCAGCGTTTCGACGCCGCCCAGTATGCCGAACAGCACGGCGAGGAAAGGCAGACGGGTGGCATTGCCTATCATGCCGGGCCGCACGAAGTGGTCGGCCACGAACAGGACGATGCTTCCCCACACCGCCACGGCAATGGCCCCGGCCACGGCGCCCTGACTGGCCAGCAGCGCCGCCGCACTGAGAAACGCAATCGGTGCGCCGAATGGAATAATCGCCAGTATGCCTGTCACAGCGCCCCATACGGCGGCTGAATGCAGGCCGGCCAGCGCATAGCCTATGCCGATCAGCACGCCTTCAGCCAGACCGACCAGCACCAGACCATTGACGGTGGCCCGGATGGCAGTCGGCACTTTGGCGGAGAAATGGGCCCAGCGTTGCTCGCTCACACAATGGCTGCCGATGGCGTGGATCTGGCGGCTCAGCGCTGCGCCATCTTTGTAGAAGAAGAACAGGCAGAGGAAGGCCAGGCCGAAGTCCATCAGTCTGTGCATGAAACCGGCGCCGACTACCTTGATCATATCGCTGGCCGAATGCAGGCCATTGATTTCATGCTCGGATAGCAGATGGGCCAGTCCGTGCGGCTGGCTCAGCGTGGCCTGCCACCAGTCCGCAATCCAGTCGCCCACCATGGGCAGGTTCTGCATAAAGGCCGGCACGGGCAGGCCGTCCGTATTGGCCTTGACAACAAAAGCGGCCAGTTCCGGCGCCTGCCGCGCTGCCTGCGTCACGCCCAGCGCGAGTGGCACCACGAACACGGCCAGCATCAGCAGGGTCAGCACGGCGGCCGCCAGCACATCGCGCCCGCCCATGCGCGCGCGCAAGCGCACATACAAAGGCCAGGTGGCGACGCACAGTATGCCGGCCCAGACCAGCGGCAGGAAAAAGCGGTGCATCACGAAAGCGGCTAGCACTATCAGCATCAGCGAAAAGCCGGCACTCAGAATATCGCGCTGGGTTTCATTCATCGGGGCGTCTCCAGATCAAGGGTGTGGCTATGGTAAGCGGAATTTGTCATTCAGCAAGCATCACGCTGCCGATTTAATAACTTCCTAAGCCTGCATACAGCGCTCGCGCAGGAAATCGCGCAGCTGCAGCACCGTGGGCGTGATGTGCTGGCGATGCATGCACAGCATGTTCAGTGGCGCCGCTTCGCCTGCCAGTTGCGGCAGCAGCACCTGCAAGCGGCCGGCGCGGATATCGTCGGCCAGATCGAGCCGCGATTTATAGGCGATGCCCAGACCAGCCACAGCCCAGCGCCGCACCACATCGGCATCGTCGGCACTGCGGTTGCCCTGCACATGCAGCTCCTGCAGCTCGCTGCCTTGCCCGAACTGCCAGCGGTCGTGGATCACTTCGTCCACCATGAAGCGCAAACAGTTGTGCTGCAGCAGATCGTCCAGCGTTTTCAGCGTGCCATGGCCTTGCAGATAGGCCGGTGCGGCCACCAGCACGCGGCGATTTTCGGGCGCCAGCGGCAACGCCACCAGACTGGAATCATCCAGCCGGCCGTAGCGTATGGCCAGATCGACAGGCTGGCGGTACAGATCGGAAACGCGGTCGCTCACGCTGAGCTGGAAACTCACACGCGGATAGCGCGCCTGAAATTCGTCCAGCCAGCGCACCAGAAAATTGCGCCCCAGATCGGACGGCATGGCGATGCGCAGCAGACCGCCCGGCGTATCCTGCCCCTGCTGCAAAGCTTCCTGCCCTTCCTGCAGCAGCCGCAGTGCTTCGCGCGCATGGCGCAGATAGTTTTCCCCTTCTTCCGTCAGGCGCAGGCTACGGGTGGTGCGCGCCAGCAGCCGCCAGCCCAACGCTGTTTCCAGCCGCTTCAGTGCAGCGCTGGCTAGCGCGGGCGAGATCGCCAGCTCCCGCGCCGCCGCCGACAGGCTGCCGCTATCGGCCGTGCGGACAAATACGGTCAAATCATCGAGTCTCAGCAATTTTCAAAATTCCTTTGAAAGTATTTCATCGAACACCGGCTTTTTCAAAGATTCAGAATAAATCATCATACGCCCATTCCCTACTTTATGGAGCTATCCATGCAAGCTGTTGCCTACCGCAAGTCCCTGCCTATCCACGATGCTGCCGCCCTGATCGATGTCGAGCTGCCGGATCCGGTTGCGCAGGGGCGCGATCTGCTGGTGGAAGTGCGCGCCGTGTCCGTCAATCCCGTCGATGTGAAAATCCGCCGCAACGTGGCGCCGGCCGAAGGCAGCGATAAAGTGCTGGGCTGGGATGCCGCCGGCATCGTGCGCGCCGTCGGTCCCGATGTGACGCTGTTCAAACCGGGCGATCAGGTCTGGTATGCGGGCGATCTGACCCGCGCCGGTACCAATAGCGCGCTGCATCTGGTGGATGAACGCATCGTCGGCCACAAGCCGGTCAATCTGGATTTCGCGCAGGCCGCTGCCCTGCCCCTGACGGCCATCACGGCATGGGAGCTGCTGTTCGAACGGCTGCAAGTGAGCCGCGACAAAGGCCAGACGGGTCAGTCGCTGCTGGTAATCGGTGCGGCCGGCGGAGTAGGTTCCATCCTCGTGCAGCTGGCGCGCCAGCTGACGGGGCTGACCGTAATCGGCACCGCCTCGCGCCCTGAAACGGCGGACTGGGTGCGCGAGCTCGGTGCCCACCATGTACTCGACCACAGCAAGCCGCTGCAGCAAGAAATCGCCCGTCTGGGTCTGCCGCCCGTTACCTATGTGGCCAGCCTGAACCAGACCGACCAGCACTGGGCCGCCATCGCCGAACTGATAGCACCGCAGGGCAAGGTAGCGCTGATCGATGATCCGGACAGCCTCGATATCCGCCTGCTCAAGCGCAAAAGCGTTTCGCTGCACTGGGAATTCATGTTCACCCGGTCGATGTTCCAGACCAGCGACATGATCGCCCAGCACCGCCTGCTCAACGATGTGGCCAAACTGGTGGAAACGGGTGTGCTGCACACCACGCTGACGGAAATTTTCGGCAGCCTGAATGCGGACAACCTGAAGCGTGCCCACGCCCTGATCGAGAGTAACCGCGCACGCGGCAAGATCGTGCTGGTCGCTGGCTAGCGCCTAACTGTTAGGCCGCACGCTGCGCGCGCAAGCGCTGCAGCACTGCCGCATCATGCTCGGCCAGCACGGCCAGCACAGTGCTGGCGGCAACGCAGCAGTGGTCGAGCACGGCCATCAGCGTGTCCTGACGCTGCTGCAGCCGGTGCGAGCGATAGCCGAGCTGGTTGAACATGCGCTCGACATCGATACAGTCGGCGCGCAAGCCCCACAGCATATCGCGCGTGCTGGCCATCTCGTTGCGCATCGCATGGTCGACATCGAGCATTTCCATCTGAGTCTTCGGGTCCAGACCATAAGCGCGTATGGCGCGCTGCCAGCGCTCGAGCTTCTGGCTGATGCGGCGCAGACGCAGTATCTTGCCGTCTAGCGTACGACAATGGCGCCAGCACAAAAAACACAGAGGCAGCGCTGCCATGATCTGCGGCAGCACCAGACGGACCCACCAGCGCTCCGCCTGCCGCCACAGCGCCTGCAGGCGCCGCAAACACATCTGTACGGATGAAGTAGACATAGTCGAGGCTCCGGTAGCTTAACTTCGCTACCATAGCCGCCGCATCAAAGGCTGGATTTGATGCGGCGTAAATGTACTGCGAATTTATTCAGGCTTGCGCAGCATCGCCTTAATTCCGCGCAGCCCCTGACGGATGCGCGCCTCGTTTTCGATCAGGGCGAAGCGCACATAGCCATCGCCGTATTCTCCGAAACCGATGCCGGGGGAGACGCAAACCTTGGCCTCGGCCAGCAGCAGCTTGGAAAACTCCAGCGACCCCATATGGCGATAGGCTTCCGGTATCGGCGCCCAGATATACATCGACGCTTTCGGCTTCTCCACTTGCCAGCCCGCTTCGCACAAGCCCTTGTGCAGCACATCGCGCCGGCTCTGGTACATCGCGCAGATATCGCTCACGCACTGTTGGTCGCCTTCCAGTGCCGCAATTGCCGCCACCTGCACCGGCGTGAAGCTGCCGTAATCGTGGTAGCTCTTGATGCGCGCCAGCGCAGCCACCAGTTCGCGGTTACCCACCATGAAACCGATGCGCCAGCCGGCCATGTTATAGCTCTTGGACAGCGTGAAGAACTCCACCGCCACCTCGCGCGCACCGGGCACCTGCATGATGGACGGAGCTTTCCAGCCATCGAAGCTGATATCGGCATAAGCCAGATCATGTACCACCAGGATGTTGTGCTGCTTGGCCAGCGCCACTACCCGCTCGAAGAATTCCAGCTCCACGCACTGCGCAGTAGGATTCGACGGGAAGCCGAGGATCATCATCTTCGGTTTGGGATAGCTCTCGCGCACGGCCCGTTCCAGCTCGTCGAAGAAATCCACGCCGGGCGTCATGCGCACGGAGCGGATATTCGCACCGGCGATCACCGCGCCCCAGATGTGGATAGGATAGCTGGGGTTAGGCACCAGCACTGTGTCGCCCTGATCCAGCGTTGCCAGCATCAGGTGCGCCAGCCCTTCCTTGGAGCCAATGGTGACAATGGCTTCGCTATCGGGATCGAACTCCACGTCGTAGCGGCGCTGGTACCACTTGGTGATGGCACGGCGCAAACGCGGTATGCCTTTGGAAGCGGAATAGCCATGCGTATCGGGACGTTTGACGGTATCGATCAGTTTCTCGACGATGTGGGACGGTGTCGCACCATCCGGATTACCCATCGACATATCGATGATGTCTTCGCCACGGCGGCGCGCCGCGAGTTTCAGTTCGGCGGTGACATTGAAAACGTAAGGGGGAAGGCGATCTATGCGCGCAAAGCTGCGCGACGGAGTGGTATCAGTCATGGAGTTCTCACGTAAGCGCCCGGAACCGTCCGAGCGACGTTGATGCAAGTGCATCGGCATCCATACTAGCCCACGCGCGCACCGCTTGGCAACTGCTAAGCGGCAGATTTTTTTTACGCTCTGCCCTTGCCGTGACGCCAGCGCGCCCGCTCAGGATAAGGTAGTCAGCACCGAAGCGCCCACCATGCTGGCAATCGCCAGCCACTGGATGGCACTCAGACTCTCGCCCAGCACCACCAGTCCGGCCAGCGCACTGAGTGCCGGCGCCGCACTGCTGAACATGCTGAAAGTGCGCTGCGACAGCCGGCGCAAGGACAGCATCTCCAGCGTATAGGGCAAGGCGCTGCACATCAGCGCAATCGCCAGACCGATGGCCAGATAGGATGGCGTGAGCAGCATGCTGCCCCCATACCACGCACCGATGGGCACGACGAACACGGAAGCGGCCAGCATGGCCCACGCCACCGACTGCCCGCCGTGCATCACCGAAACGCGCTTGCCGAACACGATGTACAGCCCCCAGCACACGGCCGCACCGGCCGCATAGGCTACCCCGACCGGATCGAGCTGATTGACACCGCTATGGATAGGCAGCAGGAAGTACAAGCCAACGGCGGCCAGCGCCACCGCCAGCAGATCACGCGGCCGGCGCGAGGACAGCACTGCCACCGTCAGCGGCCCTGCCACTTCGATGGCTACGGCGATGCCCAGCGGGATGCGGCTGAACGAACGGTAGATCAGCAGATTCATCAGGCCGATCACGCTGCCGTAGATGGCCACATTCACGCCCTGCGCCAGCGTCAGCGGCGTACGCCACGGACGGAACACGGCCAGCATGATGATGGCGGCGATCCCCACCCGGTAGGAAGCCACACCCTCGACGCCGATCAGCGGAAACAGATGCTTGGCGAGTGCCGCGCCCAGATTCAGCGAGAGCTGACTGGCTAGCAGCGCAACCCCTGCCAGCAGCGCACTACCGGCAGGTTTGACAATCGCTCCGGAACTATCGTCCATATCGTTTATATTATTTCGCCGACAGTTCCAGTTTGAGCGGCAGGGTCGCGCCGCTGCGTACTTCGATGGACTGCGGTGCTGCAGCTTGCGCCGCAGCGGGCGCCACGCCGGCTTCCTTGAGTGCCGCCAGTATCACATTGGCGCGCTGCGTGCCCAGCTGACGCAGCGCATCTGCCGGCAAGGCCTGCTGCTGTTCCAGCCGCTGCTGCAGTTGCTGGTAGAAAGCGCTGGCATCGGCCACCTGCGGTTCGCCCTGAACCAGCTTGGCCATACGCTGCAGCATCGGCAGCTTCTGCGCAGCGCTGCCATCGGCTGGCGCACCCTGCTCACCGTTGGCGGGCGTAGCTGCCGCTGCGCTGGGCTTACCGCTGGCCGCAGCCTCCGCCGCTTTCTTCTGCTGGTCCAGCGCAGCCGCACCAAAGCGTTCGGCATACAGGTCGCGCAAGGCGCTACGCACTTTGCGCTGGCCGATGTCCAGCGGCCCTGCCGGTTCATCCGCCGCCAACGTCACGCCGGCACGCTGCAACACCGTGCGGCGTACGGCCTGCTGGCGCAATGCTGCGCCATCGAGTACCTCGCCATACTGACCCGGCACCGACAGATGCAGTTGCGGCTTCTTGGCCAGTATCTGCGCTACCTGCTTGAGCTTCTCGCGTTCCGGCGGCAGCAGCGCGGCGCTGCCCGCATCGAAGCTGATCGCTTCCAGTTCATCGCCACTGATGCCGAACAGGCTGCCCAGCGCGCGGAATGGTGAAGTGACGATCTTGCTCATGATATTGCCGATCGCCTTCCATACCACGGCACCATAGCTGAACTGGGGATCATTGAGATCGCCGGAAACCGGCACGCCGAGTTCGATCCGGCCATTGCTATCCTTGAGGATGGCCAGCGCCAGTTCCAGCGGCAGATGCAGCGCATCGGGACTATCAATGCGCTCGCCCAGAGTCAGCTTGTCCAGCACGATCTGGTTATTCCCTTCCAGCTGGCTGTGGCGCACCTTGTACTGCAGGTCCAGCGAAATCTTGCCTTCGGCGATACGGTAGCCGGCGAACTTCATGCTATACGGCGAAGCCGAGACCATATCGACGTTTTTGAATACCACGCTGAGGTCAGTGTTATCGGCCAGCACAAAGGGGTTGAGCTTGCCACGGATGCGGGTAGAGCCGTATTCGTCTACGCGGCCATCGATCTCCACCTGGCTGCTGGCATCGGCGCGCGAGGACAGCCCCGTAATCACGCCATTCAGTTCATACATCTTGGCGCTGAACTGGGGCCGCAAGCTCAGGTCCGTGAACGCCAGCTTGGCGTTCTGCAGGCGCAGGCGGCGTATCTTGAGCGGGAATGGCGTCGCGGTCGCAGTGGTCGTTGCGGTCGCGGTGGTCGTTACTGTGGTAGTTGCGTCCGACTTGGTCGCAGTACCCGAAGCGGCACCGGCAGCCGCCGTGGCCGCAGCAGGCTGAGGCACCAGCAGCCGCGCCGCATTGAAGCTGCGGTCATTCTCGATAATCAGCGTCGCATCGGGTTCCACCAGACGCAGCTCACTAATATCCAGCAGATCCGGCTTCAGACTAAAGGCCAGCTTCTCGGCACGCAGTTGCTTCCAGTGCGCAAAGCGGTCGCCGTCATCTTCGTTCAACACCAGCTCGTCGAAATCCAGCCCGCCGTCGTAACGCACAGCAGCATCCTTGGCCGTACCGGCGCCCAGATGCAGATGGCCCTGCGTGGAGATGGCGCCGCTGGCGATCTTCAGGCGCAGGTATTTCGCCAGCAAAGGCTGAACTGGCGCTATCGCCAGCTTGTTCAGTTTAAGGTCGGCTTCCAGCGCGACGCTGGCCGGTACCAGCTTGCCCTGTGCCTGCAACTGGCCGCCTTCGCGCAAAGTCAACGCGCCATCGAAGCTCACCGGCTTGGCCAGATCGCTACCCACATCATTGAGTGCCAGCCGGAAATCCTGCACGTTGGCCTTGATGCCGCTCGCGGCATCGTCATAGCGTGCGCCGAAGCGGTTGAACTCCACCCGCTTGATACTGGCCGCCCATGCCGGCGCAGCCGCTGAAGCTGACGCTGATGCGCGAGCTGGTGCTGATGCGCGAGCTGATGCAGCTACCGCAGCGGGTGCCGCCGGCTGGCCTGCTTTGCTGTCATTTTTGTTCAGTGGCAGCGCCTGCAGCAGCAGGTACTGTCCCTTGCTGTCACGCGACAGATCGAGCTGACCACCCTCAAACGCGAGCTTGCCCACGCTGGCCCGCCGGGCCGCCAGATCGAGCGTGCCCTGCTCCACCGCCGCACGGGCCAACTTGAACGGCGTGGCCGCACCGCTTTGCAATTGCAGATTGTCCAGCACCACGCGGCCATCGGCCAGTTGCAGCTCCAGGCCCTGCTTGCCGCTGTGCGCCTGCAGATTCAGATGTAGTGCAAGCTGTTCGGCCGACACTTTCAACGCAGGCTGCACGCTTTCATCAATCGCGCTCAGCGCCACACCATCGAGGTCGAGCTGCTTGAGGTTCAGTTTCCATGCCGGAGCAGGCGGCTTGGCTGCGACCATGGCTGCCGTGTTCTGTGCGGCCGGCTGCTTGGCCGGTGTTACAGCCGGTGTTGCAGCGGATGCTGCAACCGGCGCGACCACCGGTGCCGCTGCAGGCACTGCCAGCGTCGTCAGATCCAGCACACCACGCGCATCGCGCCGCAGCGTCAGCGCACCGCCATGCAGACCGATGCCGGCGATATTCACCGTCTGTCGCCCCAGATCGAGATCGACCCCGCTGATATCAAACTTCTTCACCCGCGCAAACGGCGTAGCGACACCCTGCTGATGCAAGGCCAGTTCGGCCAGCCCCAGACTGGCACCATTCAGGCCCGCATCGATCTGCCCGTCGTGATAGCGGAACTGATACGGCAGCGTCGCCGACAGATGGCCAGCGGATACCGCCATGCGCACGTAAGGCTTGAGATAGTTGGACAGGCCAGACAAGGCCACATTCTCCAGTGCCAGTTCACCACTGGCACTGATAGGATTGAGCGAGGCCTTGCCTTTCCAGCGCAGTTTGCCGCCCAGGCCCGCATCGGCACTGAGGGTGTAATCGCCGTTATCGTCCGGCAGCGTGCTCAGATTATTCAGCGCGAAATCGATGGGGGTGAAAGTATCGCGGTAGCCGGCATGGCGGTCCTGCATCACCACCTTGCCTTGCTCCAGCGTGAAGTGGCCCACCACCAGCCGGGGCATGCCGC
Organism: Pseudoduganella danionis; assembly: GCF_009720775.1. GTDB lineage: Bacteria > Pseudomonadota > Gammaproteobacteria > Burkholderiales > Burkholderiaceae_D > Rugamonas > Rugamonas danionis. Next base: position 1,192,919 of record NZ_WNKW01000001.1, on the reverse strand, counting down.
TATCCGGCTCGTCTTTCTTGTGCTTGTCCAGCGTCGCCAGCAGCTGGGCGATATTGAAGCTGCCATCGGGCGCAATCGCCAGTTGCAGATTCGGCCCCACCAGCCGGATATCGCCCAGGCACCAGGCCCGGCGCACCAGCGAGCGCCACTGCAGCTCCACCTCCAGCTGTTCGAGGCTGAACAGCGGCGCATCATTGGCTTCGGTAACAGCCAGTTGTTGCAGCGACAGGCGTAAAGTAAAAGGATTGAAACGCACGTCGGCCACGCTGGCCTTGCGCTCCAGTTCGGAGGCTACCAGCGCCGGCAACTGGTTCTTGATCAGCTTGGGCAATAGCCAGCCGCCAGCCAGCGCATACAGACCCAGCGCACCGGCCACTCCAGCGCCCCAGCGCTGCCAGCGTTTTTTAAAGACTTGCAATCCCATCCCCAGAAGTAGCTACTAACCAACAGTATAGCAAGCACAACAATTCTGGGGCGGCGATCAGTGTTTAAACAGGTCGCAATACGCGCCATTGTCTTCCAGATTCACCCCGGTCTTGCCGTCCGCGCCCACCAGCTTGATCCAGCCATCGGGCTTGTCCGGCGTGGGGCGCTTGCCGCAATTGGTATGTACCCAGTGTATGCCTACCCCGCCGCGCGTGTACAGTTGGCCACACACGGCGATGCGATCATTGACGCGGATGCGTTCCAGCGAGGCTGGCACACTGCGTTGCCCGGGTTCAAAGCCCTGAGCAAAAACATTATCGATGGCAACATCATAGACTTGTCCATCTTGATCGGCTTTCATTTTCAGGTGGGTATGCGACAGTTCCACGCCCTTGCGGAACTGTCCGTGGGCAAATTTCGGCCCTTTGACGATTACGCCGCTACGGTAGGTGCCGGCCGAAGCTGCACACTGGGCTAGGTCATCAGCGGCAAGCGCTGCACCGCCAGAGCCATACACGGCGCCGAGCAAGGCCAGGCTAAGCAGAATTCGTTTCATAGTTCATCTCGCAAGTTCGGGAGCAGGCTTGCCATTGTGCAGACTTCAGCCGCAACTGACAACCGTGCCATTGCGCTGACGCGGGCCGGCAAGCTCACTCGCCCGCAGGCAGCTCGGCCGCACCCGTATGCTGCTCCGCTGCGCCATTACCGCGCACCTGAAAACGCGTGCTGGCAATCACGCGCGCTTCGCCATCGACCAGCGCCAGCAGGTGCTGGCCCGGCGTAGGCTGCCACGGATAGGCGCGGCTAGCCTGCCCCAGCTCGGTGCCATCCAGTTGCCAGCTCAGGCCCTGGCCCGCCTGCGCCTGAAAGAATACCCGCTGCACGGCATCCGGCATGTCCGGATCGAGCGCGATGATGGTCGATTCCGCCGGATAGATGATTTTGGGCGCGCGCTGGGCTTCCGCCACCAGCGTGATGACCCGGCTTTCCGTCCCTGCCATGAACCATTCGTTGCGCGGACTCTCGAGCGCCGGCTGGTAGCTGATCTGGCGCGCCAGTACGCCCGCCGGTGGTGCCGGCGCACGGCCAGGCTGCTGGCGGTGCAGATAGTCCATCACATCGCGCCACGCCGGTGCCGCACCGGTCACACCCGAGACATCCCACATGGGCTGGCCATCGAAATTCCCGACCCAGACGCCGACCGTATAACGCTCCGAGTAGCCGACACACCAGTTATCGCGCATATCCTTGCTGGTGCCCGTCTTGACGGCGCTCCAGAAGCCGGTGGCGAGTTCGTTCTTCAGGCCGAAGGTCACGCTGCGCGCGGCACGGTCGGACAGGATATCGCCGATGATGAAGCTGGCCCCCGCATCGAGCACGCGCCGTGGCGCTGGCGGCTGGGCGCGCGGCGTCAGCGTCACGCTGCCATACAGGCCGCCATTGGCCAGCACGCGGTAGGCATTGCTCAGTTCCAGCAGACTGACTTCGGCCGAACCCAGCGCCAGCGAATAACCGTAATAGTCGGCCGCTTCGGTCAGGCTGCTCAGTCCCACCTGCTGCAGCCGGCCATGGAAGCGCTCCAGCCCCGTCAACACCAGCGTACGGACCGCCGGCACATTGAGCGAACTGGCCAGACTGGTGCGCACACTCACCTGCCCTTTGAATTCCTTGTCGTAGTTCTGCGGCACATACAGGCCGGTAGGCGTGGCGATATCGATGGCGCTATCATCCATCACCGAAGCCGCCGTCAACAGCCTGCGCTCGAGCGCCAGCTCGTACAGGAAAGGCTTCAGCGTCGATCCGGCTTGACGCAGCGCCGTCACCCCATCGATCTCGGAAGCGCCGGCATTGGCCACATAGGCCAGTATCTCGCCGCTGGCGTTATCCAGCACCACCAGCGCACCATCGCCTACGTTGCGGTCGCGCAGCGCCATCAGCTGCTGGCGCAGCGCGGTCTGGGCAAACAACTGCAGCCGCGCATCGAGCGTACTGCGCACATTCTGCGCAGCGTGGTTCAACAGTTGCTGTGCCACCTGGGTTGCCGGTGCCAGCTCCTGCGCGATCTGCGGCCGCCCCATGGCCACCAGCGTGCGCAATTCGATTTCGCTGCAGGTGGCCGGTGCATGCAGCTCGCGCGACAGTGCGCACGCGCGCTGCCACACCAGCGCCGGCGCGGCATTCGGCCCGCGCAGCAAGCTGGCCATGATCATGGCTTCCGTCAGCGTGAGGCCGGACGGCACTTTGCCGAACAGGCCGCGCGCCGCCGCGCCGACGCCCTGCAGCTCGCCACGGAAGGACACCAGATTCAGATAGGCTTCCAGTATCTGTGCCTTGCTCCAGCTGGCATCGAGCTCGCGCGCAGCTTGCACCTGATCCCATTTCTGCGACCAGCTACGGCCCTGCCTGGACGCCTGCAGGCGCGGATCGAGCAGGGCCGCAAGCTGCATGGTGATGGTCGAAGCGCCGCGCGGGCGGCTGCGGAACAGGTTATCCCAGGCAGCCTTGCCGGCTGCGCTCCAGTCTACGCCTTCATGCTGGTAGAAGCGCTGGTCCTCGGCCTGCAGCACAGCGGCCGGCAGGGCCGGCGAGATATCACCTAACGCCACCCAGTCTGCGCGCCGCCCCTGCAGATCGATGCGCAGCGACTGTATCAGTTCGCCGTGCCGGTCCAGCAATTGCGCTTCCGAGCCGCGATACTCGCGCCTGACCTGCTCGGGCGTGGGCACGGCGGCGCGTGCCGCCAGCGCAGGCAGCATTGCGCACAGCAGCAGTGGCAGCAATGGCAACATCCATCGGCCCGATCCGCGCAGTTTCATTTCACCGTCACGACAGCATTGGGCAGCTCGCCGAACATCTCGGGGTTGTACATGGCTTCCACCCGGGTAGACGGCAGGTTGAACTGGCCGGCATTATTTAGCCGGACCGTGTACTCCACGCTCCACTTCCCTTTCGGTACGAACTGGTAGAAGGCATGGTAGCCATCAAAGCTGCGCTCCTCGAAGGCGGGCCAGACCCAGCCCTGCTGCTTGCTGGCGCCCAGTATCTGGCTGTCCGTACCCAGTCCCGTGCCCAGCACGGTGGCACTGGCCGGAATCGGATCGTCCACCACCACCCAGGTCATATCCGCCTGCGCTTCCAGCTCCAGCCGCACGCGGTACACATCACCGCGCGACCATACGCCGGCCGGCTTCTGCTCCAGCGCCGTGATGCTCTTGCTGATGCGGTAGCCGCTGGACAGCGGCGCCTTGAGCGGCAGCGCGGCCAGCGTCTGCACGGTCACCCACGGTTTGCCCGTGCCCTTATGGTTCAGTTCCAGTTCGGCCGAACCGCGCGGCCATGGCAGCATGACCTTGCCACCCGTGGCGTCGCCGCCGTAAGCAATGCTCTTGCTGACCTGCGCCAGCGTGGCGCTGCTGCTGCCCGTCACAGCCACGCGTTCATGCAACTGCGAGAAGCGTTCTAGCGCCAGCGTGCCCCAGGCATTGGCCACCGTGGTATTCCAGCGGCCCTTGCGCTGGCGTCCCAGCGCGCCGCGTGCCAACCGGCCTATGTCTTCTTTCCAGCCCGGATTGTCGGCCACGGCCAGCAGCAGGCGGTTGGCATTGCTGTCGCCCGAAGCCATCAACCACCACCAGTTATCGCTACGCTCGGTCGAGAAGCCCATGGTGGTGCCCTGCAGGTTCAGGCGCGCTTGCAGGATTTGCTCGGCCTGAGCCCAGCGCTGCGCCCTTTGCGGCAGTTGCGGCGAATGCTTGAGGATCTGATACCAGTCGATCACGGCCGAGGTGGGCCACAGATTCGGCTCGATCGCGAACGATTGCAGTTGCTCCACCTGTATTGGCGCGTAGTGCGAGATCGCTTCCAGTGCGGCCAGTTTGCGCACGGCCAGATCGGTGGTGCGCAAGGCCGACCAGCGCACGATACGCCCTGCGACAAAGTTCCGCAGCCCAGTCAGCATGCTGTTCTTGAGATCCTCGGGTATCGCATAGCCGCCTTCGTGGGCGGCCGACAGCACGTAGGCCGTCAGCATTTCATCGCCCTGCGCCATGGGCGCGAAATACTTGACCAGACCATCGCTATCGAGATGCGCGGGCAGGGTTTCCATATTCGCCTGCCACATGGCCTTGTCGTGCAACGCGATCGCGCGCGACGTCACCTGCTCGAAGCAGCGGTATGGGTACTGGCTCATATACTCGCGCAGTGCGGACAGCTCGCTGCCCAGCCGGGCGCTGAACTGTACCTGCACGCCGCCACGGCCGGGCAAAGCATCTTCCGGTATGCGCACCTGCATGCGCTGGCCCTGGTCGAGCTGCAGCAGCGTGGCCTGGGTGGTACGCACCGGCACAGCCGGCAGCACGCGCTGACTGACTTTCAGGCGGTCACGCGCAGCAGCGCCATCGCTGCCCACGATGCTGGCAGCGACATCCCATGCCAGCGTGCTTGCGCCAGCGGGCACCAGATAATCCCAGCCGATTTCCTGCGCAGCGCCCGCTTCCAGCGCCACCTGCTGCGGCGCCAGCGCCTTGCCGCCGGCGCTGGCCGTCAGCGCAACCTGCACCGCTGCGTCGCTGGTATTGCGCAGCGTGAAACCGGCGCGCAGTCGGTCGCCTTCGCGCACCACGGGCGGCAGGCCCGATAGCAGCATCAAGTCCTGCGAGCTGCGGATCTCGGTACGTCCCGTGCCAAACAGGTCGGCATCGGCACTGGCAATGGCGACGATGCGGAACGCCGTCAGCGAGTCATTGATAGGCACTTGCACGCTGGCTTCGCCATTGGCATCGAGTACCACGCGGGCTTTCCAGAACAGCAGGGTATCGAACAGTTCACGTCCGGCGCCTTTGCCGCCGCCACCGCCATGGGGCACGGCCTTGCGGCCGAAATGGCGTTTGCCGACCACCTGCATTTGCGCCGTCGCCGTCTGCACTTGCAGATTACGCTGCTGCATCATGGCCTCCAGCAGTTCCCAGCTAGTGTTGGGCATCAGTTCCAGCAGCCCCACATCGACGGCAGCCAGTGCCACCTCGGCACCGGCAGGCAGCGGCGCGCCATCGGCCCGCGCCACCTTGACCTGCACGCTAGCCTTCTCGCGGATGTTGTAGACCGGCTTGTCCGTTTTGACCTGCACTTTCAGCTCGTGCGCGGCCCAGCCCACCCGCAGCGGCGTGATGCCCAGCTTGTAGGCCGGCTTGCCGAGATCGACCAGGGCCGTCGGCTGCACGCCGGCCGCACGGCCCCGCACCACCAGCGCCGAAACATACACATTCGGTGCATAGTTGCCTTTGACGGGCAGCGTGAACACGGGCTCCTTGGCCGAGACCTGACGCACATAGGTATCGAGCACACCTTCGCGCTCGACGGTAATCAGCGCCGTCGCTTCACGAAACGGCATGCGCAGCTGGAAGCTGGCCGTCTGGCCCGGCTCGTAGCGCTTCTGCTCGGGCAGCAGATCGATGCGGTCGTTATCACTGGCGCTGAACCACCAGTCCGCGCCATCGGCCACCCAGGTTTCGCGCTGGGTGATGGCGGCACGCTGGGCGCTGTCGTGGGTGCTGGCGCGCAGGATCAGATTGCCCGAGGCAGGTGCTTTGACTTCGCAGATCAGCAAGCCACGGCTATCCGTCTGGCCCGCGCAGGCCGGCCCCAGCGCTTTGACTTCGCTCTGGTTTTCATAGGCGTAGAAGCCGCCGATCAGACGGCGCCGGTGCGAATACTGCAGGCGCTGGAAGAAGTCCACCGTCACGGGCGCCTGAGCGACCGGCTTGCCCTGCACATCGAGCACCACCACGGTGAACTTCAGACCATCCTTGCTGGCCACCCAGCCATCGGGCTGCAGGCCGATCAGATAGGCCGAGTTCCACAGCGGGATGGTGGTAGTGGCCGACAGCGTTTCGCCATTCGCATCCTGATACGACATTTCCGTCAGCAGTTCCTGCGGCGTAGTCACTGCCGGCAACTGGTCCAGCGTTACACGCGCGCCGCCCTGCTTGTCCAGCGTTAGCTTGCGGGTCTTGAAGCCGCTGGCGGCGCTGGCATCGCCCTGCTCGCCCTCGAAGCTGCCTTCATCGTCGTCGAACACGGGCTGCTCGCGCTCCATGCCCGTGCGCACATCGCCGGCATTGAAGGTGAAGTCGGCATAGTCCTCGAAATACAGCGATTTGTTCTGCAATACAGTACGCAACTGTACCGGTACACCGGCCGCAGCGCCGCCCGACAGATAGCTGAGCTGCACATCGAGATCCACGCTGCTGGCCTGCACGGCCGGCGTCTTCGGCCCCTGCATCACCGCCTTCATGGTGGGCACGCGGAACTGCTCGACGCGGAAACGCCCTGCATCGCGCCCACCCAGCAGCAGTTGATACCAGCCCTGCTTGGCGTCGGCCGGAATATGCCATTCGCTTTCGGCGCTGCCATTGGCACTCCACTTGAGCGCCACCTGATAGCGCTGCTCGCTGCCTTCATGCAGCAGCTGTACGTTCTCCGGCTGGGCCTTGCGCTCGTCCGGCGTCAGCTGGCGGCCGAAAGCGCCACGCCCGCGGTTACTCGCACTGTCGGCCGTCAGCAGGCTGAAGCCCTGCTCCGTATGCCGGCGCAGGAAGTGCTTCATGTGTACGGTTTCGCCGGCACGCAGCAAGGTGCGATCGAATACGGTAGTGGCCAGCACGTTTTCATCGCGCCGGTCGCCGGACGGCACGTTGAAGCGCCAGCTCTCGATACCGCGCGTCCAGTCCGACGCAGTAAAGGTCATATCGTTGCCGCTGCGCGCCGTGATGAAGTAGGCGCTGCTGCCCATGCACTGGCGCTCGGGCAGTTCACCGCTGAAACTGGCCACGCCCTGCTGATTGGTCACGCCCTGACGCAGCAGCTTGCCGTCGCAATCACGTATGCTGACCTGCGCCTGCGCGACCGGCTTGCCCTGATCGAGCGACGTCACCCACACCAGCGAGGAGCTGGCGCCGTGCTTGAAGTGCGCCACCATATTGGTCACCAGCGCAGCCGCGCTGACATAGGCGGGCGCCGGCTTTTCGGCCAGCCCGGCACCGAGCCGTGGGCTGGCCAGTTCCACCACATAGAAGCCCGGCTTGCGCAGCGGGATGCCTACTACTTCCATGGCCTGACGGCCAGCCGGTTTCGGTACGGCGAAGCGCTCGATGCCGCTGGCAGCGGCACCCTTCTTTTGCGCCAGCAGCGGCTGATACAGCGCGTCGCCAGCCAGTTCGCGCGGCTCGCCGCCATAGCCGGTCAGACGGTGCAGCCAGTCCATGATCTGGCGGTCCTGCTGCTCCTGCGCCAAGGCAGCATCATTGACGCGCAGGCTGCTGCCTTCGATCTTTGCTGCCGCCACGGCCAGACTGGCTTCCACATTGCGCAGCGTGACCGGCAGCATGCGATCGCCGCGCGCTTCGATGATGCCGAAGCGCGCCGGGAATTTGATCAGCGGCGGCTGTGCATCCGTGCGCACGGCCAGCGGGAAGCGTTCCGCATTGAGCAGGCTGCGCCCGCCGTCATCCTTGAGCCCTGCCGGCAAATTCAGCGTGAATGCGGCACGCTCGGGGAACGGGCCTTTGAACTCCAGCGTATCGACGAATTCCGCCTGCTGCTCTTTCGGCAGCGTGCCGTGATAAGTTTTTCCGCCCGGCCCGCGCAAGCTGATGGCCAGCATGTCGGCCTTGCGCACCGGCGCGGAAAAGCCCAGCCGCATCGGCAGGAAGGGAATGCAGCCGCCATTCTTTTTCAGCTTGTCGCAACTAAAGCTGGCCGTAAAATCCGGCCGCGTACTGAACGACCAGTGCTGATCTTGCGCGCTGCTCATGCCGTTTTCTGCGGCGATGCCGGCGCCCCAGACCAGCGTCACTTCAGCCTTGGCCGGCAGGCGCTGCTTGCACTGCAGGACCGCCAGCGAGAGCTGCTCGAGGCGCTTGTCGCGCACCGCCAGCCGGGCACTCCACACCACGCCACGGGCACGGTAGTACGCCACCAGATGGCGCTCCACCAGATCCTTGCGCTGATCGAGCACGCGCTGGCGTTCTTCGCCCGTCAGCAGGCGCACGCCTATGCGCTCATTGATGCCCTGCGCACGGCACCAAGCGTGTTCGCTGATGCTCTCACTCGTGGCTGGCGCATCCAGTCCCAGTATGAAGACCTGCTGTTCGTCGATGTCGTAAGCGCCCTGACGCGGCGAGGACATGAGGATCTTGGGTCCGCCCGTATTGAAGCTGTAACTGTGCTCACCGGCCAGTGGCTGGCCAGCCAGATCACGCACACTGTCCTTGAGCGTGAAGCGACAGGACTCGGCAGCCGGCAGATCGCGCTCGAAATCATAGACCCAGTTGCGCCCATCGACCCAGCGCCCCTTGCCCGGCACGCCACAATCGATGCTGAACGGATCATCCAGCCGCAGGTCGCCCAGCGGCACCATCTGCGCGCTGAAGCGCGCTTTGACCTGGCGCACCTGCTTGACCGTACCGACAGGAGAAAAACGCGTGATCGAGGATTCGGCCAGAACGGCCAGCGGCAGGCTGCACAAGGCAGCGATACCGGCGAGACGGGACAGCAGGCGCATGCCAACTCCGTAAGCTGTAAGGGAAACAGCTCAGTGTTGCAAACACCAAAAGCAAAGTCAACAACATTACCGGAAAAACATCAAACTTCAAATACTTAAAGCTCGCCGTGGGCGCTAGACCACATCCCAGTATGGCGGCGTGCCGAAATGCTCGCGCAAGGTGCTCACCAGCGTGCGCAGTTTGTGCGAAGCGCGCCGTCCTTCGGGGTGGGCCACGTAGATCAGCTCCTGCGCCGCTTCGTGGCCGATATCGAGCCTGACCAGCGTGCCGGCGCGCAGTTCTTCGCCCACGATAAAACTGGGCAGCAGCGCCAGCCCCAGACCGGCCAGCGCCGCATCGCGCATCATGTCGCCATTGTTGACGCGCAGTGCAGCCGGCGGACGTACGAAAACATCCTGCCGCACATCGGCAAAGCGCCAGTCGGCCACGTTGCGGTTGGTGTAGTAGATGGCGCGGTGCTGACGCAAGGCGGCCAGCGAGTCGGGCCTGCCATGCCGTGCCAGATAGTCGGGCGCGGCCACCAGCAGGCGCCGGCTGGGCGCCAGCGGCAGCGCCACCAGCCGGCTGTCTTCCACCGTGCCATGGCGGATCACGGCGTCATAGCCCTCCGCTGCTGCGTCGATGCGGCGGTCGTCCAGTTCCAGCGTCAGCGAAATGCCCGGATGCCGGGCCAGAAACGGATACAGCGCCGGCCCCAGATGCATGCGCCCGAACGTGACGGGCGCCGACAGGCGCATGGGGCCACTCAGGCTGCCGCGCCGCTCGGCCACTTCCGTCACCGCATCCTGCACTTCCCAGACGATGCGGTTGGCCCGTTCGAGAAAGGCGCTGCCATCTTCCGTCAGGCTCAGCTTGCGGGTGGTGCGGTGAAACAGCGGCGCTCCCAGATGCTGTTCCAGCTCGGCCAGCCGTTCGCTGACCACGGATTTCGACAGATGCAAACGGCGCGCCGCCGCGCTGATAGAGCCGGCTTCGGCGATCGCGACGAAGCTACTGATGCCATCGAGTTTGACCATGCTGCCCTCCCGGATACGCGATTGTTCGATTATACCGAACACAAGCTCCTTCTTTTGCTCACTTATCCGGACGCGGTTTCAATCCTACACTGGTTTCCGTAGCAGACATTCACTCTTCCCCATTTTAAGGAGCCGCAAAATGAACCACCCAGCTAGCCATATCACCAATACCGCCACCAGCCAGCGCCTGCAAGGCAAAGTCGCCCTGATCACGGGCGCCAGCTCCGGCATAGGCCGCGCTACCGCCCTGCTGTTTGCCGCCGAAGGCGCCAAACTGGTAGTGGGCGCCCGCCGCGATGCCGAGCTGCAGAAACTGGTCGGCGAAATTATCGAAGCGGGCGGCGAAGCCGTGGCACTGGCCGGCGACGTGCGCTCGGAAGACTATGCCGCCGCGCTGGTGGCGCTGGCCGTGCAGCGCTACGGCCGGCTCGACATCGCTTTCAACAACGCCGGCACCATAGGCGAGAGCGGCGCCAGCACGAGTATTTCGGCCGACGGCTGGAACGATACGCTGGCCATCAATCTGACGGGCGCCTTCTACGGTGCCAAGCACCAGATCGCGCAGATGCAGAACAACGGCGGCGGTTCGGTGATCTTCACCTCGACCTTTGTCGGTCACACCGTGTCCTTCCCCGGCATGGCCGCCTATGCCGCCAGCAAGTCCGGCCTGATCGGCCTGACCCAAACGCTGGCCGCCGAATATGGCGCGCAAGGCGTACGGGTCAACGCCGTGCTGCCCGGTGCGGTGGATACCGATATGTACCGCGACACCAACCATACGGCGGAATCGCAGAGCTTTATCACGGGACTGCATGCACTGAAGCGCATCGCCACGCCACAGGAACTGGCCCGCTCGGTGTTGTATCTGGCCTCCGATGATGCATCCTTCGTCACCGGCACGGCCGCACTGGTCGATGGCGGCCTGTCGATCACCCGCACCTGATCCGGCGACGCAAACAAAAACAGCGCAACCGTGGTTGCGCTGTTTTTATCCGGCCACAGGGCCGCGTACTCAGGCCGCAGGCAGATCGAATACGGCCATCGATTCCACGTGCGAAGTGTGGGGGAACATATTCACCACACCGGCTTTGCTCAGCGTGTAGCCGGCGTTGACGAGAATGCCCGCATCGCGCGCCAGCGTGGACGGGCTGCACGACACATACACGATACGGCGCGGCAGCAGGTCGGCACGGCTCTGGCTCAGCGCCACCAGCGCTTCGCTGAGCGCCATCGCGCCATCGCGTGGCGGGTCGATCAGCATGCGGTCGAACTTGCCCAGTTCGATCAAGTGATCGGCCGTGATTTCGAACAGATTGCGCGTGTAGAACGTGGTCTTGTCGGACAGGCCGTTGGCCTTGGCATTGTCCAGCGCGCGCTCGGTCAGCGAAGTCAGGCCTTCGATGCCCACCACTTCGCGTGCCTGCGTGGCCAGCGGCAAGGTGAAGTTGCCGAGGCCGCAGAACAGGTCGGCCACGCGATCCTGCGGCTGCACTTCCAGCAGACGCAGCGCCTTGGCCACCAGCACGCGGTTGATATAGTGGTTCACCTGCGTAAAATCGACCGGCTTGAACGGCATGCGGATGCCGAATTCCGGCAGCAGATAATGCAGCTCGTCGCCCAGCGGATAGTAAGGCACGGCCGTATCAGGCCCTTTGGTCTGCAGCCAGAACTGGATCTGGTGCTGGTCTGCAAAAGCTTTCAGCTTGACTTCGTCATCCGCCGTCAGCGGTGCCATGATGCGCAGCACCAGTGCCGTCACGCCTTCCCCGATGGCCACTTCGATCTGCGGAATCTGATCGAACAGCGACAGCGAACCGATCAGCGCACGCAGCGGCATCAGCAGATCCGACACATGGCGCGGCAGAATTTCGCAGCTCTGGATATCGGCCACGAACACGGATTTCTTTTCGTGGAAGCCTACCAGCACCGTGCCTTTCTTGGCCACGTGGCGCACCGACAGACGGGCGCGATAGCGGTAGCCCCAGGTCGGGCCGTACAGCGGACGCATCATGGACTCGGCTTTGACCTTGCCGATGTGGACCAGATTATCTTCCAGCACGCGCTGCTTGACGGCCACCTGCGCCGACGGCTCCAGATGCTGCATCGAGCAACCGCCGCAAATGGCGAAATGGCGGCATTGCGGCTGCACGCGCATATACGATTCGCGCAGCAGTTCATCCATGCGCGCCATTTCCCAGTTTTTCTTCTTCTTGAAGGTCGTGAAGGTCACCCGTTCACCCGGCAATGCACCTTCGACAAACACCACTTTGCCGGGCGAACCATCTTCATTTTCCAGATGGCCGACGCCGCGGGCGTCCATATCGAGCGATTTGATGACGAGGGTATTTTCTTGCATAAGCTTCAGAATAAGGAGTATGGCCGGCGATCACCGCAGCGGCGCGCGGCACGGGATCAGCACCAGAGAGGCCAATATGATAGCAGAACCGCGCGCGACTACAGCAGCGAATCGCGCACCACGCCACGCGCAGCCATGGCGCGCTTGAGCTTGATGAGAGCTTCCTGCTGGATCTGGCGCACCCGCTCGCGCGTCACGCCCATTTCCTCGGCCAGGGTTTCCAGCGTGGCCGGATCGTCGTTGTCGAGGCCGAAACGGCGCATGATGACCACGCGCTGCTTGTCCGGCAGACGGGTCAACCAGTCGCGCACCAGCAGCGTCATTTCATGGTGTTCGGCACGCGCATCGGGGCTGTCTTCGCTGGCGCCGGGCAGCATGTCCATCAGCGAGGACTGGGGATCGTTGTCGAGCGGCGCATCGAGCGAAGTCGCATGCTCGGACATGGCAAGGATGTCCTGCACTTCTTCCACGGGACGCCCCACCAATTCGGCAATGTCTTCCGCCGTGGCATCCTTGCCGTCATGCTGGCGCGCTTCGAGATGGTATTTGCCGCGCAAAATCTGGTTCAGTTCGCGCACCATGTGCACGGGCAGACGCACGGTACGGGCCTGATTCATGATGGCGCGCTCTATGCTCTGGCGTATCCACCACGTCGCATAGGTGGAAAAGCGGAAACCGCGTTCGGGCTCGAACTTGTCGATCGCGCGCATCAGGCCGATGTTGCCCTCTTCTATCATGTCGAGCAGCACCACACCGCGATTGATGTAATGCTTGGCAATCGACACCACCAGCCGCAGATTATGCTCGATCATGGTCTGGCGCGCGGCGAAGTCGCCATTCTTGGCCAGCGTGGCGTAATGCACTTCCTGCGCAGCCGTCAGCAGCGGACGGGTGCCGATCTGGTTCAGATAGTGCTGGGTGGTGTCGGTCGACAGTTCGGCCGCCAGCACTTTTTTCAGCTCGTCGACACTTTCCAGCACGGCGCCGGTGGCCAGTACTTCGCCTTCGGCCGGTTCGATGGCAACCTCTTCGCTGCCATCGTCGCGGAAATCGTCGGGCAGCGCGTCATCATCCATGGAGTCGTGCGAGCTTGGTGTCATGGCTTAGCTAACGGTTAGGCAGGAAGCGCGACGGATCCACGGGTTTGCCCTGCTGCCGGATTTCAAAGTGCAGCTTGACGGTATCCGTGTCGGAGTCGCCCATTTCCGCGATCTGTTGTCCCTTGGTTACGGTGTTGCCTTCCTTGACCACGATGCTGCGATTGTGGGCATAGGCCGACAGCAGGCTATTACTGTGCTTCACAATCACCAGATTACCATAACCACGGATGCCGCTACCGGCATACATGACTTTTCCTGCACCGGCGGCGACAACCGGCTGGCCCGCCTTGCCGGCAATGTCCACGCCCTTGTTCTTGCCTTCGTCAAAAGTGGCGATCACTTTGCCGTCGGCCGGCCACATCCAGCTAAGTTTTTCCTCTTCCACTGCCGGCGCAGGCGCCGGGGCCGGCGCGGGAGCTGGCACTGTCACCACCGTTTCCGCCACGGCGGCGGCACCGGCCGCTGCACCGGCCTTGCTGCCGGGTTTGTCGGGCTTGGCGCCGTCAGGCCGCTGCAGCTCCGCCAGCGCCGCTTCGGAATAAGCTTTCTTATCGCCGCGCGGCTCGCTTTTACGCACCACCGGCACTGGCTTGTCGACCGGCGGCATGGCAATAGCGCCCGTCTGCACGCCGCTGCCGGCCACCGCGTCCGGCGGCAGCACGCGCAGTACCTGATCGACCTTAATGTCATTGGGGTTGGACAGATTATTCCAGCTCACCAGATCGCGGTAGTTCTGACCGAACTCGAGCGCGATGCGGATCAGGGTATCGCCTTTCTTCACCGTGTACATGCCGCGCTCGTCGCGCACCACTGGCGGCGCTGGTTCCACTACCGGCGCCGGTTTGCTGCTGCTCGCCACATGGCGGTCCACCACGGGCGCCTGATTCGGCACGCTGGTGCAGGCAGCTAACAGCATGCTGCTGCCCAGTATCAGTGCGGAAATTTTTTTGGTCATACGCATTACTTCATGTTTCCTGAAAGTGGGTGTCGGCCCCTCAGACGGTGCCGGCCCGCAAAGGCACAAAATGGCAGTCTTCCAGCGTTTCGCTAGTCCATTCAGCCTTGCCTGTGCGGGTAATGAGTTCGAGATGCTGGGCGCGCGCGCCCACAGGTGCCACCAGCCGCCCGCCTATGGCGAGCTGTTCCAGCAAAGCTTGCGGCACTTCCAGTCCGGCAGCAGCCAGTATGATGCCATCAAATGGCGCCGCCTGCGGTAACCCTAGCATACCATCGCCGTAATGCAGGCGCAGATTGGGCACGCGCAGCGGGCGCAGATTGACTTTGGCCAGCTCGTGCAGGGGCTTGATACGTTCGATTGAATACACTTCCTGTGCCACGCAGGCCAGCACGGCCGCCTGATAGCCGCAGCCCGTGCCGATTTCCAGCACCCGCTTGAGCTGACCGCCATTGCGCATCAGCTCTATCATGCGCGCCACGATATACGGCTGGGAAATGGTCTGATGGTGGCCGATAGGCAGCGAAGCATCGATATAGGCCTGCGACGACAGCCCTTCTTCCATGAACATATGGCGCGGCACGCTTTCGAGCGCCGCCAGTACCACGCTGTCCTGTACGCCCTGCTTGGCCACGCGCTGCACCATCGCACGCCGTACGGCATCCGATACCAGCGGGCTCTGACGCTGGTTCATCACGGGCTGGGACGCTACCGGCTGCACCGGGCGAGGCTGGGCATGGGTATGCGACTGCGAATGAAATAGCGGTGGCTTGCTGGCACCGGTGTTGCCGCTGCTGCTGGTGTTGCCGCTGCTGGCGCTGCGCAAAGGCTGGGGCAGATGGCGCGCCGCGTTCTGGGTTGCCGTCTGTGGCCGGACTATGGGTGCCGACACCGTGGCCTTCTTGTGCCCCTGATCGACCACCGAGGAGAGCGGAAGCGGAAAGCGACGGTTTTTGTCGGTCATGCCAGTGCCTTTGCGAGTACGTCCAGCTGGGTTTTATGGGTGAGATCGATCTGCAAAGGCGTGATCGAGGTGCGGCCGTTGGCGCAGGCGTAGAAATCCGTGCCCTCGCCCGCATCCTTGGTGGCGCCCGGAGGCCCTATCCAGAAAATTTCCTTGCCGCGCGGGTCCTGTGCCCGGATCACGGGTTCGGCCTGATGGCGCCGGCCCAGCCGGGTGGCCACGGGCGGCAGCAATTGCTCGTACGGCAAGTTGGGGATGTTCACATTCAGCAGATACGGTGCTGGCAGCGTCTCCATGTATTGCACGATGATGTCGCGCGCATGGCGGGCCGCCGCATCGATGTGTTCCCAGCCGAACGCGCCCTGCGAAAAGGCGATGGCGGGGATGCCGAACAGATAGCCTTCCGTGGCCGCCGCCACCGTGCCCGAATACAGCGTGTCGTCGCCCATATTGGGGCCGTTATTGATGCCGGACACAACCAGATCAGGACGGTAGTCGAGCATGCCCGTCAGCGCCACGTGCACGCAATCAGTGGGCGTGCCGTTGACAAAATAAAAGCCATTGGCGGCCTGCTGCACCGACAGGGGCCGGTCCAGCGAGAGGGAATTGGACGCACCGGAACGGTTGCTGTCCGGCGCCACCACGACGATGTCGGCGATGGGTGCCAGCGCGGCTGCCAGCGCATTGATGCCGGGAGCCAGATAACCGTCGTCATTACTGATCAGGATTTTCATACGACGATTTTACCCGAAGCAATGGCCGCCCTGCGCGTCTGCGACTTCCCCCGTGCAGATAAATTTAGCTCAGCTGCCCTGCGGTCGGGGCGTGGCCGGTAGCTGATCGAGCGCCAGCAACTGTTCGGCCGTCCGCTGCGCCACTTCGGGGCCTAGCGGATGCAGGGGTTGCAAAGGCTGCAACAGCGCTTCGTCATAGGCATCGAGCGCGCCATCCTGACGCAATTCCGGCACCAGATCGGCCTGCCCCGGATGCTGGCCCGCATGGCTGCCCGTCTGTTTCAGCATTTCCGTCAGTGCCGCCCGGGCCTGCTGTACGGCGGCATGGTGGAGACCATGGTGCTTGATACTAATTTGCAACACCGCATCGAGCAGGCTGTGGGCGACGTCCGGCTCGTCCAACTGCAGCATGGTCCAGGCCAGCGCGCTGCGGCTGGCCAGCGTATCAGCATGTTCGCTGCCGAGGCAGCGCTTGCGCTCAGCCAGCAACTGTTCCTGCGCGCTGCGTGCCGCTTCGAATTCGCCCTGCTGGAACAGCTGCTGTGCGCGTTCACCCCGGCAGGCCAGCGTCAGCCGGTGCTGGCTGCCCAGCACCCGGCCATACACGGCCAGCACTTCATCGTAGATCAGCATGGCCTGCTGGTGACAGCCGCGGGCGCCCAGCGTTACGGCCAGTGCGCTGCGCGCGGCCAGCGTGTCCGGATGTTCGGCGCCGAGCAGACGGTCGCGTGCTTCGGCCACACATTCCTGCAATATCTGCGCCGCTTCGAGCTGGCCCAGCTGAAACTGTGCTGCCGCCACGGCTGCCTTGCTAGCCAGCGTTTCGTGCTGTTCGGTTCCGAGCAACTGCTGGCGTAGCTGCAAGGCCGGCTCGAAACAGGCCAGCGCCTCATGCCAGCGCTGCTGCTGGCCATATAACTGCCCCAGTTCCTGCTGCAGCCTGGCCTGCGCCAGCGCCAGACTATTGCCCGCTAGCTGGGCCGGCAGCAGCGCCAGCTGGTCCAGCACGGCCAGCTGGGCCTGCGACTGCCACGGATAATGGCCCGGCTCCAGCCATGCCAGCAGCGTTTCGTAAGAGCGCGCAAGCGTATGCCGGTCGCCTTCAGGGGTAGCCTGTACCGCCAGCTGCAGTGCTTCATCGCGGCTATGCTGCAGCTGGACTTCATCGCAATAACTGTCGAGCGAGAGCTGACGCAAACCATAGCAATCGGCCAGCATCTGCTCCAGCTCCTGCTGGTAGCCAGCGTGGCGCAAGCCGTCGCCATGGCGGCGCAGGCTGCGCAGACGGGCATCGTCGCCCTCCAGCTGCACGGCCACGGGATATACCAGCAGGGGGCGCTGCTCGTCTTCGTGACTGCAGCGGTAGCTGGCCGCGCGCCGCACCATGGCGCAGCCACCTTCCAGACTGGCCCGTTCCGGGCCAAACAGCATCACCAGCTTGCGCGGCAGCAGCGTGGTGCACAGGCCGGCCGTATCGCCCTGCCCGCTTTCGGCATCGACCAGCACGTGACGGAAATGGCAGGCCATCTGGGCGGCAAAACAGCGGAACAGCGCGGGGCAGCGGCGGAACAGCGCTTCCCAGTCAAAGGCGGCCAGCCGTTCGCGATACTGTTCGTCCAGCCGGCCAGCCGGCATCAGATACAGCTGGCTGCCCTCGTCCACGCGCAGCACATACTGCTCCCAGTCCACCGCTGCCAGCACTTCATAGGCCAGCAGGGTATCGTCGCAGATGCCATTGGGCTGATGCAGGGCCAGTTGCCGGGCGCAGGCTTCGAATAGTTCCAGCACGCCCGGATGATTGCGCGGCGCGGCGAAATACTGCTGCAGCGCCGGTGCCTGCAAATCCCAGTCTATCATCAGCACCGGGCTATAGGCCGCACGCCGGCGCGCCAGTAGCACGGCCAGATTGGCCAGCGCCGCACTACGGCTGCCGTCATTGCGGTAGGCATAAAAAGTGATGACTTCGCCGTGATCGCTGAGCGGCGGCAGCAGCAGAGGTTGGGTTTCCATGGCAAACCTTTAGCGGGGAAAATTGGGAGGAGGAAGCACCCGCCATTCGGGCGGGATATCGGGCAGCACAGCCTTGCTGCAGTCATGCCGGGGCGGCATATAGCGCTTCAGGCAGTGGTAGTGTTCGGCGATGCGCAGCACGATTTTCTCGATTTCCGGCAAAAACTCGGGGTTGGATTTGAACGAGTTGCTGGCCAGCGTGTAGCGGGAAAAATCCACATACATGCCGGGCCCGGCAATCTGCGGCGGCAGGCCGGCCGGATGGCGCGTCATGATGACGGGGATGATCAGGTGGCTGGGCAGGCGATACCAGGCGCTGCGTTCGGCTTCGATGCGCTGCATGGCGGCATACTCGCGCCGCGTGTAGGCGTGGGCTTCGTAGCGCGGCGTGTAGATCACGATCATGCACACGCTTTCGCATAGTGCCTGGGCGATGCGCTGGTCGAGGTCGTCGCCGCCGCCGAGTTGGGCGCTGTCGACGAACAGTTCGTCCTCGTTATCGAAATGGGGTTCCAGATAGCAGGCCAGAGCTTCCATCAGGTCGCTCTTGAAGCGGCTCATGTATGCGTGATGGCCATGGGCATAACTGATAAAACAGCCGTGTCGGATTGCCATGACATCCTCCGTTACTGCACGCCAAACGGTGCAGCGCAGAGCTCACTCTAACGCCCGGTACCCGCGCGCGTTTGTGCCAGCGCAAAGGTGCGCCGGACTATCCGGGCAGGAATACGGTAGAAATGGGGGCGGGGGCGCGCCCTATTCGGCGTCCGGCGCTGGCGGGTTCTGGAAGAAGGCGATGACGTCGGCCTGTTCGCGCGTGCGCTTGAAGGCCGGCAGACTTTGCCAGATGCGCTTGCCGTAAGGCTTGGAAATCACGCGCGGATCGCACAGCATCAGCACGCCGCGGTCGCCGACGTCGCGGATCAGGCGGCCGGCGCCCTGCTTCAGATTGATGATGGCTTCCGGCAGCGTGTGGTGCATAAAGCCGTTCTTGCCCTGCTTTTCCATCACTTCGATGCGGGCCGCCAGCACGGGATCATCGGGCGGCGCAAACGGCAGCTTATCGATAATCACCAGCGACAGTGCGTCGCCGCGCACGTCCACGCCTTCCCAGAACGACTGGCTGCCGATCAGCACGCCGTTACCGGCCGCGCGGAACTGATCGAGCAATTCGGTGCGGCCTTTATCGCCCTGTACGAACAGGGGGAAGTTGAGGCCGCGCCGCTCGAACTCGTCGCGCAACCGTTCGGCCGCGCGCTTGACGGCGCGTAGCGTGGTGCACAGCAGGAAGGTGCGGCCGCCAGCCGCTTCGATCACGGGCAAGGCAAGGTCCAGCACGGCGTCCGTGTAGCCCATGGAATTCGGGTCGGGCAGACCTTGAGGCACATACAGTATGCCTTGCGCGCCATAGTCAAACGGACTGGGCCAGGTCTTGGACGGTTCGCCCGTCAGCCCCATCTGCTCGGAGAAGTGGCTGAAATCGTTTTTCACGGCCAGCGTGGCGGAAGTAAAAATCCAGCTACGGGGCACACCTTCGCGTTGGCCATTGAAGATGGGCGCGATCGACAGCGGGGTCTTGTGTAGCTGTAGCGACGAGGCATAGGCTTCCACCCAGAACACGGCTTCCGCGCCCTTCTCAACGCGCGCTTTCGGGTCGAATTTCCAGTCACGTAACTGCTGCGCCAGTTGCAGGCCGCGCTGGCGGCACTGCTCCAGCGTCTCGGCCCGTTCTGCCTGCGTTTCCAGCACAGCCAGCAGGCCGTCCAGTTCATCCTTGAGGGTTTCCAGCGCGGGGAAGAAGTCGCTCGATGGTGCAATCTGCGGCAGCGACAGGCGCACGATGTCCTGCGGGAAGGTCAGGCGCAGATCGCGCGCGGCCTTTTCCACCACCGTCACGGTCTTGCCCCAGTCGGCGCCGTCGCGCGCGTGGGCCAGCCCTTCGGCCAGCACATCGCGGCACAGTTCCAGCACTTGCGAGGTGGAGAAGGTATCGCCGAAGAACAGCGTGGCCGTATCGGGTAGCTGGTGCGCTTCATCGAAGATCACCGTATTGGCCGAAGGCAGCAACTCGGCCACGCCGGAATCCTTCAGCGCCACATCGGCAAAGAACAGGTGGTGGTTGACCACCACCACATCGGCCTGCTGGGCTTCCTTGCGCGCCTTCATCACGAAGCAGTCCTGATAATACTGGCACTCGGCGCCCATGCAGTTGTCGCGCGTGGATGTGACCAGATTCCAGATCAGCGCATTTTCCGGCACCCGCGCCAGTTCCGCCTTGTCGCCGGAGTTGGTCATTTTCAGGAAGCGCGAAATTTCGCGTAGATGGCCCACATCGTCGCGCGAAGTCATGCGGCCATTCTGCAGCGTGCGCTCCAGATGGTAGTGGCACAGATAGTTGGAGCGGCCCTTGAGCAGCGCCACTGAGACTGGCGCCTGCAGCGCCGCCCGTACGGTGGGGATATCGCGCAGGAATAGCTGGTCCTGCAGATTCTTGGTCCCCGTGGAGATGATGGTCTTGCCGCCCCACAGCAGGGCCGGCACCAGATAGGCAAAAGTCTTGCCCGTACCCGTGCCCGCTTCGGCGATCAGCGTGGTCTGGCTATCGATGGCGGCAGCGACGGCCTTGGCCATTTCAGTCTGAGAACGGCGCGGACGGAAATCGCCCACGGCCGGGCCCAGCGGGCCACCGGCGCCGAACAGGCGTTCGACCTCGGCATCATGTTTTCCGGGAGGCGCTTCGGCAATCTCGCCGACCACGGCAGCAGGTGGGGTCTCGGCGGACGGGGACGGGTGTTGAGTCAAAATATACTAGATAGGCAGCGGAACGGCGCGCAACTCAGGCCGGAACATCCGGCACCAGTTGCATCTTGAGCAGAGTGATATGGTCTTTCAGTTGCAGCTTGCGCTTTTTGAGGCGGCGCAACTGCAGTTGGTCATGATGACCATCGAGCGTCAGCATGTTGATGACAGCATCCAGATCGCGGTGTTCAACGTCGAGTTCTATCAGACGACGCTGGATATCAATTACATCAGCCATAATTCTCGGTCTCTACCCACACAAAAGTTTCACTGAAACAAGGAGTACTGCTTAACAACTGTGACGCTACACGTAGTTTAATCTACCGGCGCCGCCCAGCCAAATAGTTGCTGCTTTGCGTCACTTTCTTGCCGCAGTCGGCGCCGCGTCTTACTGTCGCTTGGCCGCTTCCGCCTTGCGCTGTTCCGCTTCGGCCTTGGCAGCCTGTTTGGCCTCGTTTTCAGCTTTCTTGCGCGCCACTTCAGCCTGACGGCGCTGCGACTCCTGCTGCTTGCGCTCGAAATTCACCACGTTTTCCGCCCGCTTGCCCGCATTGGCCGCATCCTGCGCTTCCAGCTTTTTCAGCTTTTCCGCATGGCGGGCTTCGCGGTCCACCACTGGCCCGGCCACTGGCGGCGGGCGTGGCGTATCGTCCACGACTTTCGGCGCCTTGGGTGGCTGCGCCGCATGCTGGGCTTCTTCTTCCGCATCCTTGCGCGCCCGTTCGGCCAGCTCGGCATCGCGCTTTTCTACCGAGTCAGCCCGCTTGAAATGTTCGGCATCGACTTCGGCGGCACGCAGCACGGCCAGCGCCTTGCGCCGCACTTCCTTGGCGTCGCTCAGGCAGGCGTTGACGAAGAAGCGGCCATAGCAGACCCGTTCCGCTTCCGCAAACTGGTCCTGCACCAGCGCACGTTCCTGCTCGACCTGACGCAGCGTGACATTGGCCTGCTCGACCGACTGCACTTTCGGCCAGCGCGCAGCACCATAGTCCGCCTGTGCCGGCAATGCCAGCAGCAGACCCAGCCCCAGCAGCGCAACTAGCTGCGCCTTCCATTTACTTGCCATCACCATAGACTTCCTAAAAAACTAGGCCAGCGCTGCGGCAGCCGCGCGCTGTTCCTTATCCATATATTCCTGCGACTGCATCTCGACGATACGCGAGACAGTGCGGTGGAATTCGTTCGCCAGTGTACCGGTAGTGTATAGCTGTTCCGGCTCCACTTCGGCCGACATCAGCAGCTTCACGCCCTGATCGTAGAATACATCGATCAGCCAGGTAAAGCGGCGCGCCTCGGACGACATGGCCGCCGACATCATCGGTATGCCGGACAATATCACGGTATGGAAACGGCTGGCGATTTCCAGATAATCATTCTGCGAACGGGGACCGCCGCACAGGGTATTGAAATCGAACCAGATGGTGGTGCCGGCCCGGCGCAGCGCGCGGATTTCGCGCGCTTCGATGCGGATGGTCGGGTCTTCGTCGGCACTTTCGGCCACGCGCGCAAACGCGTTACGCAAGGCTTCGTCGGTGGCGGCGTTGAGCGGCGTGTAATACGACTCCACCTGCTCCAGCGCGCGGCCACGGTAATCGATGCCGGCATCGATATTCATCACATCGAGCTTTTCGTACAGCAGCGCGATAGTCGGCAGGATGCGGTCGCGGTGCAGCCCGTCCGGATACAGCAACTGCGGATCGTAGTTGGACGTCATGATGAAGGATACGCCGTTATCGAACAGCGCCTTCAGCAGGTTGTACATGATCATGGCATCGGCCACATCGGAGATGTGGAATTCATCGAAGCAGATCAGACGGTATTTTTTGGCCACGCGCTTGGCCACTTCGTCGAGCGGATTGGCCACGCCTTTCAGATCGTCGAGCTGGCGGTGCACGCCGCGCATGAATTCGTGGAAGTGCAGGCGGGTCTTGCGCACCACCGGCACCACCGAATAGAAACTGTCCATCAGGAAGGACTTACCGCGCCCTACCCCGCCCCACATGTAGACGCCGCGCGGCACATCGGGCCGGTTAATCAGGCGTTTGAACGTGCTCGAGCGCTGGCCTTTGTAGGCCACCCACTGGTCATAGCACACTTGCAGACGGTCTACGGCGCGGCGCTGGGCAGCATCGGCCTTGAAATTGCGCTGCTCAAGCGCATGCTGGTAAAACTCTTCGACGTTCATGAGGATCAGTTCTGTACTGCGCAAAAGAAAAAGGGCGGACCGCAGCCCGCCCGCAGTCCGCTAGAGGATTGCTTAGAAGTTCAGGGTACGCTTATCGATCGCCAGCGCAGCCTCTTTGGTGGCTTCCGACAGCGATGGGTGAGCGTGGCAGATACGGGCGATGTCTTCGGCCGATGCCTTGAATTCCATCGCCACGACAGCTTCCGAGATCAGTTCCGAAGCCATAGGTCCGATGATGTGCACGCCGAGGATTTCGTCGGTGGTCGCATCGGCCAGGAATTTCACCATACCCGAGGTATCGCCCAGTGCGCGTGCACGGCCGTTGGCCAGGAATGGGAAAGTACCGGCTTTGTACGCTACGCCGGCAGCTTTCAGGGCCTGCTCGGTTTTGCCTACCCAGGCGATTTCCGGCGAGGTGTAAATCACCCAAGGAATGGTGTCGAAGTTGGTGTGACCATGCTGACCGGCGATACGCTCGGCCACGGCAACGCCTTCTTCTTCCGCTTTGTGCGCCAGCATCGGGCCACGTACCACGTCGCCCACTGCCCATACGCCCGGCAGATTGGTTTTGCAATCGCCGTCGACGGCGACGAAGCCGCGCTCGTCCAGTGCCAGACCGACTTTGTCAGCGCCCAGACCATTGGTGTTCGGGGTACGGCCGATCGAGACGATCAGTTTGTCGAACACGGCGGTCTGTGCTTCGCCCTTGGCGTTTTCGTAAGCCACGGTGACGTTGTTGTCGCCCTTGGTGATGGCGCCGATCTTGCAGCCCAGATTGATGGACAGACCCTGTTTGGTGAACAGCTTCTGCGCTTCTTTGGCGATCTGCTCGTCAACCGCGCCGAGGAATACTGGCAGGCCTTCCAGCACGGTCACTTCCGCGCCCAGACGGCGCCATACGGAGCCCATTTCCAGACCGATTACGCCCGCACCAATCACGCCCAGCTTGGCTGGAACCGCGTCGATGGCCAGTGCACCCGTGTTCGACAGAATCAGCTTCTCGTCAAACGCGGCGCCCGGCAGTTCGCGTGCGTTCGAACCGGTAGCGATGATCACCTGTTTGCCGCTGATGGTTTCATTGGCAGGTGCCGAGATCGCCAGCGGGTAGCCTTCAGCCGTAGCTGGGCCGGCGAAAGCGGCGCGGCCGTGGAAGAAGGTCACTTTGTTTTTCTTGAACAGGAACAGGATGCCGTCATTGTTCTGTTTGACGACGGTGTTCTTGCGCTTCAGCATTTGCGGCAGGTTCAGGGACAGGCCGGCAACATCGATACCGTGTTCCTTGAACGCATGGCCAGCGTGCTCGTAGTGTTCCGACGATTGCAGCAGGGCTTTGGAAGGGATGCAACCGACGTTGGTGCAAGTACCGCCCGGTGCAGGGCCGCCCTTTTCATTTTCCCATGCGTCGACGCAGGCGACCGAGAAACCCAGTTGGGCTGCACGGATGGCAGCGATATAACCGCCGGGACCGGCGCCGATGACTACTACGTCAAATTGTTTGCTCATTGTTTATCCTATCGTTTCTTCTTCTGGCACAAAGATCCAGAGCAGAAGGTAAATCGCGAGACCGAAGCCGAAGGTCAGTACGAACAGCACGAACAGCAGACGCCAGATCCAGGTCTCGACGCCGCTGATGCGACCGAGGCCGCCACACACGCCACCAAGCCAGCGGTCGCTCACAGAGCGGCGCAACTTGCTGATGTCGTTGGAAAGCTGTTCGCCACCGTAGGAACCGCTGCTGAGCAGCTTGGCCTTGGCAGCAGCGAACTCTGCATCCGACAGGGCGCCGGACTGGTGCAGTTCATGCAAACGCTTGATTTCTTCGGAAACGCTCATGGTTCTTCCTCTGAATGGCGTTCCGGCACAGGGGCCGGAACGCACTAGCGGTGATTACAGTTCCAGCAGCAGGCGAGCTGGATCTTCCAGCGCTTCTTTCATCGCTACCAGACCCAGCACAGCTTCGCGACCGTCGATGATACGGTGGTCGTAGGACATGGCCAGATAGTTCATCGGACGCACTACGATCTGGCCGTTTTCGACCACAGCGCGATCTTTGGTCGCGTGCACGCCCAGAATCGCCGATTGTGGCGGGTTGATGATCGGGGTCGACAGCATCGAACCGAAGGTACCGCCGTTCGAGATCGAGAAGGTACCGCCGGTCAGGTCGTCCAGCGTCAGTTTGCCTTCTTTAGCCTTGGCGCCGAATTCGCCGATTTTCTTCTCGATGTCAGCGATCGACATCTGGTCGGCATTGCGCAGGATAGGCACCACCAGACCGCGTGGCGAACCTACCGCGATACCGATGTCGAAGTAGCCGTGGTAAACGATGTCGTTGCCATCCACCGAAGCATTCAGGATAGGGTATTTCTTCAGAGCGGCCACAGCAGCTTTAACGAAGAAGGACATGAAGCCCAGCTTGACGCCGTGCTCTTTCTCGAACTTGTCCTTGTACTTGTTGCGCAGGTCCATGACTGGCGCCATGTTGACTTCGTTGAAGGTGGTCAGAATCGCGTTGGTCGATTGCGATTGCACCAGACGCTCGGCGATACGGGCACGCAGACGGCTCATAGGCACGCGCTCTTCCGGACGGTCGCCCAGGTTGGCAGCGGCAGGCGCAGCAACTTGTTGCAGTGCTGGTTTAGCGGCAGGCGCAGCCAGCGGAGCAACGGCCGGGGTAGCAGGTGCCGAAGCAGCCAGTGCGTCGCCCTTGGTGACGCGGCCATCTTTGCCCGAACCGGCAACATCGCTAGCGCTCAGACCTTTTTCCGACAGGATCTTGGCAGCGGCTGGCATGGCCACGTCGCCTTTGTTGCCACCGGTAGCAGCAGCTGGGGCAGCAGCAGCGGCAGGAGCGGCGGCTGGAGCAGCAGCGGCAGCAGCTGGAGCGCTTGCGCCGGCAGCAGCTTCGGTGTCGATCACAGCGATGACTTCGTCAGCCACCACGGTGCTACCGTCGCCTTTGATGATTTCAACCAGCACGCCAGCAGCTGGTGCCGGCAGTTCCAGCACAACTTTGTCGGTTTCGATGTCGATCAGGTTTTCGTCGCGGGCAACGGCTTCGCCGATTTTCTTGTGCCAGGTCAGCATGGTCGCTTCTGCGACCGATTCCGACAGTTGAGGTACTTTAACTTGAATTTGTGCCATGGATAACTCCGTATATTTTGTAATGGCGCTCCGCTACATGCTTGCGGTCACGCCTGTGTCATAGGTTCAGTCAGGCGCCATGCCGGATCGGGCACGGCGCCATGGGGCTTATTTGGTCAGGATGAAACCTTTGAGCTTCGAGAAAGCCGTTTCCAGCAGATCTTTTTGCTGGGCATAGTGCTTGTCGTAGTAGCCGACGGCTGGCGATGCCGACGCTGGGCG
Source organism: Pseudoduganella danionis (assembly GCF_009720775.1). Classification (GTDB taxonomy): domain Bacteria; phylum Pseudomonadota; class Gammaproteobacteria; order Burkholderiales; family Burkholderiaceae_D; genus Rugamonas; species Rugamonas danionis. Next base: position 1,166,450 of record NZ_WNKW01000001.1, on the reverse strand, counting down.
ACCGGCGTAAGCCAGACGTTGACCGGCTTCCATGCTCTCGAAGATGTTGTGCTGAATCTGGAACCATGGGCCCTGATTCTGCGGTTCGTCCTGTGCCCATACCACTTCCGCCAGGTTCGGGAACTTTTTCAGTTCAGCAGCGAACGATTTGTGCGGGAATGGATACAGCTGTTCCACACGGATGATGGCGGTATCGGTCTGGCCGCGGGTCTTGCGTGCGTTGACCAGATCGTAGTAGACCTTGCCCGAGCAGGCGATAACGCGTTTGACTTTCTTGGCGTCGATTTTCTCGTCGACTTCACCGATCACGGTCTGGAACGCGCCTTTGGCCAGTTCGGTCAGCGGCGTGCCGGCATCCTTGTTACGCAGCAGCGATTTCGGCGTGAGGATGACCAGCGGTTTGCGGAACTGACGCACCATCTGGCGACGCAGCACGTGGAAGATCTGCGATGCGGTGGTCGGTTGGACCACTTGCATGTTGTTGTCTGCGCACAGCTGCAGGAAGCGTTCTGGGCGAGCCGACGAGTGCTCTGGGCCCTGACCTTCGTAGCCGTGTGGCAGCATCATGACCAGACCCGAAGCACGACCCCACTTCACTTCGCCGGAGCTGATGAACTGGTCGATGACTACCTGAGCGCCGTTGACGAAATCGCCGAACTGGGCTTCCCAGATAGTCAGGGTGTTAGGTTCTGCGGTCGAGTAGCCGTATTCGAAGCCCAGTACCGCTTCTTCCGACAGCACGGAGTCGATCACGGTGAATGGTGCCTGACCTTCGGCGATGTTCTGCAGTGGCACATAGGTGCCGGCATCCCAGCGCTCGCGGTTCTGATCGTGCAGCACAGCGTGACGGTGGACGAAGGTACCACGGCCAGCATCCTGACCGGTCAGACGCACAGCGTAGCCGGAAGCGACCAGCGAAGCGAAGCCCAGGTGTTCGCCCATACCCCAGTCCAGATTCAGCTCGCCGCGGCCCATGGCAGCGCGGTCAGCCAGCACTTTTTCGACCAGTGCGTGGACTTTGAAGTTTTCCGGTACGGTGGTGATGCGGCCAGCCAGACGTTTCAGTTCGGTCATCGGCACGGCGGTATCGGCGCTGTCGGTCCACTTGCGGTTCAGGAACGGCAGCCAGTCAACGGCGAACTTGTTCTTGAAGTTGGTGATGACCGGATCAACGGTGTGCTTGCCGGCGTCCATGGCGTCACGGAAGGCCGATTGCATTTTTTCGCCGCCGTCGGCAGGGATCACAGCTTGTGCAACCAGTTTGTCCGCATACAGTTTGCGGGTGCCTGGGTGCTGGCCGATTTTCTTGTACATCAGCGGCTGGGTCAGTGCAGGGGTATCTTGCTCGTTGTGGCCCAGTTTGCGGTAGCAGATGATGTCGACAACGATATCTTTCTGGAACTGCAGACGGTAGTCCATCGCGATCTGCGAAGCCAGCACCACGGCTTCAGGATCGTCGGCATTCACGTGCAGTACAGGTGCTTCGATCATCTTGACGACGTCGGAGCAGTAGATAGTGGAACGCGCATCGCGCGGGTCGGAGGTGGTGAAACCGATCTGGTTGTTGATCACGATGTGCACGGTACCGCCGGTGCCGTAACCACGGGTCTGGGCCAGATTCAGGGTTTCCATCACTACGCCCTGACCAGCGAAAGCGGCGTCGCCGTGTACCAGAATCGGCAGCACTTGCTTGCCGGCGTGGTCGCCGCGGCGATCCATACGGGCTTTGACGGAACCTTCTACCACTGGGTTGACGATTTCCAGGTGCGATGGGTTGAAGGCCAGCGACAGGTGGACAGGACCGCCAGCGGTCGAGATGTCCGACGAGAAGCCCTGGTGGTATTTCACGTCACCGGCTGGCAGGTCGTCGCCATGCTTGCCTTCGAATTCTTCGAACAGTTCCTTAGGCGATTTGCCCAGGGTGTTCACGAGGACGTTCAGACGGCCACGGTGGGCCATACCAATCACGATTTCCTGCACGCCTTTTTCGCCGGCGCGCTGGATGATTTCATCGATCGAAGCGATGAAGGTTTCGCCGCCTTCCAGCGAGAAACGCTTTTGACCGACATACTTGGTGTGCAAATAACGCTCCAGACCTTCTGCAGCGGTCAAGCGCTCCAGAATGTGCTGCTTCTTCTCTGCGGTGAAGTTAGGCGTCGAGCGGATCGCTTCCAGACGCTCTTGCAGCCAGCGTTTTTCGGCCGGGTCGGAGATGTACATGAACTCGGCGCCGATCGAACGGGTGTAGGTATCGCGCAGGAAGTTCAGCAGGTCGCGCAGGGTCGCGGTCTCTGGGCCGAAGTAGGTGTTGCTGATGTTGAATACGGTGTCCATGTCCGCATCGGTGAACCCGTAGAAGCTAGGATCGAGTTCAGGGATGGCAGGACGCTCCTGACGCTGCAGCGGGTCCAGATTGGCCCAGCGCGAACCCAGATAGCGGTAAGCCGCGATCAGCTGGGTAGCGGCCACGCGTTTGCGGCCCATTTCGGCGTCGGCCGAAGCCACCACGGTGCGGATAGGACCAGCTTTCGCGCGTTCGGCGAAAGAGGCGATCACGGAGGCGTGGGCGACGTCGGGTTTATTGGAACCATCGACGGCCGGTACGTGCTGCATGGCGTCGAAATAGGCGCGCCAGTTGTCTGGCACAGAACCTGGATTGTCGAGATACGCTTCGTACAGTTCTTCGACGTACGGGGCGTTCCCACCAAACAGGTAGGAGTTGGACGTATATTGTTGCATCATATTGCTCACCTTTCTTCGCGCTTCGCGAGATTAGCGGGTTAATCTAACCTTCCGCGACACGGCCTGACCGGTTAGCGGATTGCACATCAAGTTGTGGGGAAGGGCTATATTTCTTCGGGTACTACAAAATCGGTCATTCAGGATAGCATCGGTATTGTATCCGAACAACCATTTGTGCGGAAAAAACCCATGAAAACTTGCAGTTTAATGTGGCGTTAAGTGTGTAAATGACATATCTAGGCGCTGAAACGCACGAAATGTTTTCATTATTTTAAGCTTGCCCCACCTGCCCGCTACGCGGCAGACGGCGCGGGCCCGAGCCTGTCAACGCTGGCGTGTGGGCCAGCCAACCGGCATCATGACGGAACCAGTCGACCAGAAAATCCAGCATGGCACGCAAGGCGGCCGGCATATGCTGGCGCGAAGTATAAATAGCATGAATACCCATCTGTTGCGGCGTGAATGACTCAAGCAAGGGCAGCAGCTCGCCACGCGCGATCAGCGCCATCACGCTGTACCTGGGTTGCAGCACGATGCCGGCACCATGCAGCGCGGCACGCAGCAAGCTGGTATCTTCATTGGCCGACAGATTGCCGCTGACGGGCACGGACACGCTCTCGCCATGGGCATCCGTGAACTGCCACAGGCTTTTGCCGAAATAGCTGTAGGTCAGGCAGTTATGCCGCGCCAGATCGGCCACCTGCCCCGGCCTGCCATGGCGCTCCAGATAGGCCGGCGCCGCGCACACCACCGAATCGCACTGGGCCAACTGACGTGCAATCAGATTCGGCTCCAGCGCATTGGTGATGCGCAGCGCCAAATCGATGCGCTGCTCGACCAGATTTACGGCACGGTTATTAATCTGCATATCCACCGTGGTGTGGGGATAGCGCTGCAGAAAAGCCGTCACGGCCGGTGCCAGCACAGCCTGCGCCAGCGACTGCGAACAACTGATGCGCAGCAAGCCCCGTGGCGCGCCCTCTTCCACCACGCTATCGAGTGCCATGTCCTCGGCCAATTCCAGCATGCTGCGGCAGCGTGCCAGCGTCAATGTGCCGGCATCCGTCAGGCTCAGGCGGCGCGTGCTCCGGTGCAGCAGGCGCGCACCGGCCCACTGCTCCATTTCGGCCAGATAGCGCGTCACCATGGCGCGCGACATGGCCAGCGCATCCGCCGCAGCAATCATGCTGCCACGCTCGGCAATGCTGACAAACACCTTGGCGGCAGTAATCCTGTCCATACATTCGTCCGATTTACGCAATTAATTGATGAATGATACGCGGTTTTTCTACCGCTTCAAGCAATTTAAGATGACGTCATTCCCACCCAACACGAAAGACCATCATGCTCAAGCAACCACTGCAAACCCTGTTAGCCACTGCCTTCGCCGCCACCCTGGGCAGCGCCAGCGCCGCCCCGCTCAAAGTGGAAGTATTCAATCCGGGCGAAGCCGCCATCTTCCCCGTTGCCTCCGTGCTGGTCTCCGGCACCAAGGATGCGGTACTGATCGACGCCCAGTTCTCGCGTGCCGAAGCGCTGAAACTGGCCGAGCAGATCCGCGCCAGCGGCAAGCGCTTGACTACCGTCTACGTCAGCCATGGCGACCCGGACTTCTACTTCGGCCTCGACGTGATCCACGCGGCCTTCCCTGAAGCGAAAATCGTCGCCACCTCCTACACGGTGGCCGCGATCGAAAAGAAAAAGGATGCCAAAGTGGCGTACTGGGGCCCTATCCTGAAACACAATGCACCGCACAGCATCATCGTGCCGCAGGTGCTGCAGGGTGACCGCATCGAACTGGAAGGCGAAACCTTGCAGATCGCCGGCCTGCAAGGCGCGGCACCGGAGCGCAGCTATGTGTGGATTCCCTCCATCAAAACCGTAGCCGGCGGCGTGGTGGTCTTCAACGACCTGCACGTCTGGACGGCTGACACCCAGACGCTGGCCGCACGCCAGCAATGGCTGGCCACGCTGGACGGCATCGCCGCCCTGCAGCCCAGTACTGTGGTGCCGGGGCACTACAAAGTAGGCAGCGCGCTGACGCCCGCCAGCATAGGCTTTACCCGCGACTATCTGGTGAAGTTTGAAGCGGAAACAGCAGCGGCCGCCAACTCGGCCGACCTGATCGCCCGCATGCAGCAACTGTATCCGCAAGCGGGCCTGAAAGCGGCACTGGACACCAGCGCCAAGGTCGCCAAAGGCGAAATGAAGTGGTAAGCCAGCCACGCTGAGCGAACCAGAGGGGGCACTTACGCCCCGCTGCGCAACTAGACAAATGCATCTAGATATTTTAATCTAGATGCATAGTCTAAAAAAATGCGCCCCATGAACACACCCGTCACCAAACCCACGCCTGCCGAACTGGAAATGCTGCGCCTGCTATGGGCCAGCGGCCCGGCCACGGCCAAGCAGGTCCATCAGGCAGCACTGGCCAGCCGGCCCGACATGAACTACGCCACCGTGCTGCGTCTGCTGCAAGTAATGCACAGCAAAGGCATCCTGAGCCGTGACGAAAGCCAACGCGCCCACGTCTATGCGCCAGCCCAGGCGCAGGATGCGCTGCAGACCAATCTGCTGAAGGAACTGATACAGAAAGCCTTTGCCGGTTCCGGCAAGGCGCTGGTGCTGGCCGCCCTGCGTGGCGGCCATGTGAGCAAGAAGGAAAGGGCCGAGATACAGGCCCTGCTCGATCAGGACAGCTAGGCCGGACCTGCAGCACGCCGCCTTTAGCGCGCGCCGGCCCCGCTGATTTATTTGAGTGCGAGGTAGTGTTGCGCCGAACGGCGCACTGCACGGTCCCGCGCATCGATACGGAAGATGCGCACCACATCTTCCAGCGCGTGCGACTGGTCCTGCAGCGCATGGGCCGCAGCCGCCGCTTCTTCCACCAGCGCGGCATTCTGCTGGGTGACCTGATCCATTTCGGCAATCGCCTCATGCACTTCGCGGATGCCGCCGCGCTGCTCGTCGCTGGCATTGCTGATGGCTGCCATGATATCGGTCACGCGGCGCACACTCTGCACTACCTGCGCCATGGTGGCACCGGCTGCCGCCACCTGGGTGCTGCCCACTTCCACCTTGCCCACCGAATCCTCAATCAGCGCCTTGATTTCCTTGGCAGCGGCGGCCGAGCGCTGGGCCAGATTACGCACTTCGCTGGCCACCACGGCAAAGCCGCGCCCCTGCTCGCCCGCGCGCGCCGCTTCCACGGCAGCGTTGAGCGCGAGAATATTGGTCTGGAAAGCGATGCCGTCGATCACGCTGATGATATCGGCAATCTTGCGCGACGAAGCCGTGATCGACCCCATGGTTTCCACCACCTGAGCCACCACCTCGCCACCCTGAACAGCGATTTGCGAAGCGGCCACTGCCATCTGCTTGGCTTCGCCCGCATTATCAGCATTCTGGTTCACGGCATTGCTCAGATGTTCCATCGACTGCGCAGTTTTCTCCAGCCGCGAAGCCTGCGCTTCCGTGCGCTGCGACAGATCGAGGTTGCCGGCCGCAATTTCGGCCGAAGCCGACGTCACCTGCTCGGCGCCCTGACGTACCTGCCCCACCACGGCCGACAGGTTCTGGCTGATGCCGTTCAGCGCGCCCAGCAGCTTGCCAATTTCATCCTGATTCTGCACCACCAGATGTACATTCAGATCACCGGCAGCGATCTGCCCGGCCGCCTGTTCAGCCAGTGCCAGCGGACGCGTCACCACCGTGCGCACCAGCAGGTACAGCATGACGGCAAACACGAGCAGCGCTACCACGCCGATCAGCGCATAGTGATTGCGCAACTGCTGGGCCTCGCGCGTGATTTCCTCCGTGTAGGTGCCGCCCGCGATCAGCCAGTTCCACGGGCCGAAGGTATTGAAGCTAATCATTTTCTCGCGTGGCGCCGCGCCCTCCTTCTCGGCCCACGGATAGGTGATCGAACCGGTTTTGGCAGCCAGCATCTCTTTGATGAAATAGCGTCCGTCATGGGTCTGCAGTTCCAGCACGTTCTGGCCTTCCAGCGTCGGGTGTATCAGTTCCTCACCCTGCTTCTTGCCCGCTGCCGCATTGATCACGTAGACATAGCCGCTCTCGCCTATTCTGATCTGCTTGATCTTGGCCTTAAGCATATTCAGGTTATGGCCGATATCCAGGCCGATAAACAGCACGCCGATCACCTTACCACTGCTATCTTTAACGGGATCGTACTGGGTGATGTACTGCTTGCCGAACAGCGTGGCCAGACCGCTGTAGCTATTCCCCGCGCGCAGCAAAGGGTAGCTCGGGTGGCTGTGATCGAGCTGGGTGCCGACGGCGCGCTCGCCGTTTTCCTTCTTCAGCGACGTGCTCACGCGCACGAAATCCTCGCCCTGTGCAGCGAAGATGGTGGCCACTACACCCGTGTCGGCCGTAAATTTGTCAGGCAGGCTGAAATCCATATTCAGCGTCTTGCCGGCAAACTGCAAGGTGGGCGTAGGCTTGCCAGCGATCTCGACGGTGCTGGCCGCATCCAGCGTGAACTGGCCCTGGGCGAAATGGCTGGCGAAGATGCGGGCAAAGCGCGAAGCTTCGTCCGTCATGGCACTGTGAAACACCTCGACGGTATTGCTGATGCCGTTCAGGGTATCGGCCACATTGGCCTGCGCCCGCTGTTCCAGCATGCGCGCCGTACTCAGGTTAATCAAGCTCAGTATGATGGCCAGCATGGCGCTGAGCAGGCCGAAAGTGAAAACGGTAATCTTGCTACCGACGTTAAGGTTTTTGAGGTTTGTTATTGTTAGGCTCATGTTGTGCAAATGATCAATGAAGCAAAAAAATGAAAAGCCGGCAACTAATTGACTTAGTTCCGGCCTATTCAGGGCATTTCTTGATGTGGATCACTTTAACACAAATTTGGATTTTGTATCCGACGGGCAATTTTTCTCTATGAAAGACGGCGCCTGCGCAGCACGGCAGACGAAAAAAAAAGCGGGCCGCAGCCCGCTTTTTTTTGTGCCTGAGACAGCGGATTAACGCTGGTCCAGAGGCTTGACTTCGCGCGTGGTCGAACCCACGAACAGCTGGCGTGGACGGCCGATTTTCTGTTCTGGGTCGGCGATCATTTCGTTCCACTGGGCGATCCAGCCGATGGTACGGGCCATGGCGAAGATACCGGTGAACAGCGAAACTGGAATGCCCAGTGCCGACTGTACGATGCCCGAGTAGAAGTCCACGTTCGGGTACAGTTTGCGCGAAACGAAGTATTCGTCGTTCAGTGCAATCTTTTCCAGTTCCATGGCCAGCTTGAACAGTGGGTCGTCTTGCAGGCCCAGCTCTTCCAGCACTTCGTAGCAGGTTTCACGCATCAGTTTGGCGCGTGGGTCGAAGTTTTTGTAGACGCGGTGACCGAAGCCCATCAGCTTCACGCCCGAGTTCTTGTCTTTCACCTGAGCGATGAAGGCAGGAATGTTCTCGACGGTGCCGATTTCTTTCAGCATGTTCAGTGCCGCTTCGTTAGCACCACCGTGGGCAGGGCCCCACAGGCAGGCGATACCGGCAGCGATACAGGCGAACGGGTTGGCGCCCGACGAACCGGCCAGACGCACGGTCGAGGTCGAAGCATTCTGCTCGTGGTCTGCGTGCAGGATCAGGATACGGTCCAGCGCGCGCACCAGCACGTCGTTGACTTTGTATTCTTCGCATGGGTTGCCGAACATCATGCGCATGAAGTTGGCGCTGTACGACAGGTCATTGCGTGGGTACACGAACGGCTGGCCGATCGAGTATTTGTAAGCCATCGCTACCAGGGTAGGCATTTTGGCGATCAGGCGGATAGCCGATACTTCACGGTGCTTGGCATCGTTGATGTCGAGCGAATCGTGGTAGAACGAAGCCAGCGCGCCGACGGTACCAACCAGTACCGACATCGGGTGCGCGTCACGACGGAAGCCGCGGAAGAAGAACTGCATCTGCTCGTGCACCATGGTGTGCTTGGTCACGGTGTCGACGAAGGTGGCTTTCTGTTCGGCGTTCGGCAGTTCGCCGTTCAGCAGCAGGTAGCACGATTCCATGAAGTCAGCGTTCACGGCCAGTTGTTCGATCGGGTAGCCGCGATACAGCAGCTCGCCCTTGTCACCGTCGATGTAGGTGATCGAGGAATTACATGCCGCGGTCGACATGAAGCCTGGATCGTAGGTGAACTTGCCGGTGCCGGCATACAGTTTACGGATGTCGATCACGTCCGGACCAACGGTCCCTTTGTAGATCGGGAAATCGACCGATGGGCTGCCATCGGAGAACGACAGTGTGGCTTTGTTATCAGAGGTGTTCATGAACTCTTCCTTCTTGGAGAGGTGAGACAAAAGTAAAAAAAACCTGGTAATGCGGCGATATTGCTAGCGGCCTAAGCCAGTCGCCTGACGGCTTAAGCCAGTCGCAGACGCGCCAGCAAGGCGTGTACCTGGGGCAGATCGATGTCGCCGTCAGGCTCCTTGCGGGCCAGTATCAGATCCATCAGGGCATTGTCCGACAGATCCAGCAAACGCGTCAGGGCGTCGACTTCCTCGTCGGTCAATTCGGTTTCATGCGCATCGAGAAAACGGGTCAGGATGATGTCGTTTTCCAGCAGTCCTCGGCGGGCGCGCCAGCGCAGGCGCGCGCGGTTGGCCGGGTCAGACTGGTGCGCAGCGGTATTCGTTGCAGTCATGGTGCGGCTACTTTACAAAAACGGGCGGTTTGCCTACACAACACCGCCCGTGTGGTGCATCAGATGGCGCGACGGACCATCAGTTCCTTGATCTTGCCGATTGCCTTGTTCGGGTTCAGACCTTTAGGGCAAACGTCGACGCAGTTCATGATCGAGTGGCAGCGGAACAGACGATATGGATCTTCCAGGTTATCCAGACGGGCGCCGGTGGCTTCGTCGCGCGAGTCGGCGATGAAGCGGTAGGCTTGCAGCAGGCCGGCAGGACCGACGAACTTGTCCGGATTCCACCAGAACGACGGGCAGGAGGTCGAGCAGCAAGCGCACAGAATGCACTCGTACAGACCGTCCAGCTCTTCGCGCTGGGCTGGCGATTGCAGACGCTCTTTTTCAGGGCGGATGGAATCGTTGATCAGGTAAGGCTTGACCGAGTCGTACTGCTTGAAGAACTGGGTCATGTCGACGATCAGATCGCGGATCACTGGCAGACCTGGCAGCGGACGCAGCACGATAGGCTCGGTCAGCTCGTTCAGGTTGGTGGTGCAGGCCAGACCGTTTTTGCCATTGATGTTCATGGCGTCCGAACCGCACACGCCTTCGCGGCACGAGCGGCGCAGGGCCAGCGAATCATCCACGTCGGACTTGATACGCTGCAGTGCGTCCAGCAGCATCTTGTCGGTGTCTTTCAGTTCGACCGTCACGTCCTGCATGTAAGGCTTGGCGTCCTGATCGGGATCGTAACGATAAATTTTCAGTTTGAGAGTGCGTGCCATGTTCTTAGCTCTTAGAAAGTACGTGGTTTCGGTTTGAAGGTGTCGACCGTCAGCGGCTTGGTCACGACTGCCTTGTATTCCAGACGGTTGTCCGCCGAGTACCACAGGGTGTGTTTCATCCAGTTGTCGTCGTCACGCTGCGGGAAATCGTTATGGGCGTGGGCGCCACGCGATTCCTTGCGAGCTGCGGCCGAGACGATGGTGGCTTTGGCAGTTTCGATCAGGTTGTCCAGTTCCAGCGCTTCCACGCGGGCGGTGTTGAACACTTTCGACTTGTCCTTGAACGATACGTGCTTGCGACGCTCGTCCAGCTTCATGATCTCTTCCACGCCCTTGTTCAGCATGTCGTCGGTACGGAACACGCCGCAGTATTTCTGCATGGTGGCGCGGATGTCGTTGGCAACGCCCTGCACTTTTTCGCCGCCGTTCGAGGTTTCCAGCTTGTTCAGACGGTTCATTGCGAAGTCGGCAGCATCCTTAGGCAGCGGTTTGTTTTCCTTCTGCTTGAGGTTCTGTGCCACCACGTGGTTACCGGCCGCGCGGCCGAATACCACCAGGTCGAGCAGCGAGTTGGTGCCCAGACGGTTGGCGCCGTGCACCGATACGCAGGCGCATTCGCCGATTGCGTACAGGCCGTTGACCACTTTCTGGGTGCCGTCGCCGTTCGGCGTGACCACCTGACCGTGGATGTTGGTTGGAATACCGCCCATCTGGTAGTGGATGGTTGGTACGACCGGAATCGGCTCTTTGGTGGCGTCGACGTTGGCGAACTTGTGGCCGATTTCCAGAATCGAAGGCAGACGCTTCTGGATGGTGTCGGCGCCGATGTGACGCAGATCCAGCATCACGTGATCCTTGTTCGGACCGCAGCCGCGACCTTCCTTGATCTCCTGGTCCATCGAGCGCGAAACGAAGTCGCGTGGTGCCAGATCCTTCAGCGTCGGCGCATAGCGCTCCATGAAACGTTCGCCTTCGGAGTTGATCAGGATACCGCCTTCACCACGTACACCTTCGGTGATCAGCACGCCCGCGCCGGACACGCCGGTCGGGTGGAACTGCCAGAATTCCATGTCCTGCAGCGGCAGGCCGGCACGTGCGGCCATACCCATACCGTCGCCGGTGTTGATGAAGGCATTGGTCGATGCAGCGAAGATACGGCCAGCACCGCCGGTAGCGAAGATGGTGGTCTTAGCTTCCAGAATCATGCATTCGCCGGTTTCCATTTCCAGTGCAACCACGCCGACCACGTCGCCTTCGGCGTCACGGATCAGGTCCAGTGCCATCCACTCAACGAAGAAGTGGGTACGGGCACGCACGTTGCGCTGATACAGGGTGTGCAGCAGTGCGTGACCGGTACGGTCGGCAGCAGCGCAAGCACGCTGTACGGCTTTTTCGCCGAAGTTGGCGGTGTGGCCGCCGAATGGACGCTGGTAGATGGTGCCGTCCGGATTACGGTCGAAAGGCATACCGAAGTGTTCCAGTTCGTACACGACCTTCGGTGCTTCGCGGCACATGAATTCGATTGCGTCCTGGTCGCCCAGATAGTCGCCACCTTTGACGGTGTCGAACATATGCCAGAACCAGTTGTCTTCGGCCATATTGCCCAGCGAGGCGCCGATACCGCCCTGCGCTGCCACGGTGTGGGAACGGGTAGGGAAAACTTTCGACAGCACCGCGACGTTCAGACCGGCTTCAGCCAGTTGCAGCGATGCACGCATGCCGGAGCCGCCGGCGCCGACGATTACCGCATCAAAGCGGCGGGTAGGGATTGCAGATTTGATAGCTGCCACGATTAAACACTCCAGAGTATCTGTACCGACCATGCGGCACAAGCGATCAACCACAAGATGGTGGCGACTTGCAGGGTCAGACGCAGACCGACGGATTTCACGTAATCCATCCAGATGTCACGTACGCCTACCCAGGCGTGGAAGAACAGACCGAACAGGGTCACGGCGCTGATCAGCTTGAACCATTGCTGGGCGAACAGGCCAGCCCAGCCTTCATAGGTGAAGTTCTGGCCGGTCAGGAAGGACACCAGCAGGATCACGGTGTAAGCCACCATGACCAGTGCGGTCACGCGTTGCGCCAGCCAGTCACGCAGGCCGTAATGCGCGCCTACGACGAGGCGTTTTGGTCCGATGTTATCGTTAGTGGCCATCTCAGAAGACTCCAAACAGTTTGAGGGCGATGATTGCGGTCAGGCTCAGGCTCACAGCCAGCACGGTAGCGGCCGAGTGACGTGCCTGCTCTTTGGCCAGGCCGATGTGCATGTCCATGATCAGGTGGCGGCAGCCAGCGCAGAAGTGATGCAGATAGCCCCAGACCAGCGCCAGAATGATCAGTTTGACCAGTGGGTAGGAAACGATGCCTTGGTAGTACGCAAAGGAAATTTCCGAGCGCAGGCTTTGCTCCAGCAGGTACAGCACGAATGGCAGCAGCAGGAACATCGAGAGGCCGCTGATGCGGTGCAAAATGGATACCAGGCCAGCCAAAGGCAAGCGGTAGTTGGACAATTCCGTCACATGGATGTTACGGAACTCCGGCCGTTCTTTTTTCGGGGCTTCCCTTACGGCTTCAGACATATCAAGACCTCCTAGGCATAAACAAAAATTTCGAGAATGCGATTTTCGCTGATTTTCGCATTTATAACCAATATGTATTGTTACATATAACCAAAATAGTGGTAGTCAACAGCTGCGACGGCTACTTTCTGTAGCTCAACGTATTTTCAGCGCAACAGGGTTTTGCCTCGATTTCTACCCCGTTTTCGCCGCCCGCCGCTGCATTGCAGCAAACGGGCATCTCCTCACATCAACTCATGTGATCCGTTCAGTTCAGCTCGCTTAGTTCAGCTCATTGTGATAGTGGTGCCGGGCGGTCGAGTACAGACCGCGGCGCAGTTCCACCGCTTTATCACCGTAAGTGAACGACACCCGCTCCGATTCGAGCAGCGGGGTCTGGGCAGCGATGCCCAACAATTTTGCATCTTCCTCACCCACGCTGACGGCGCGGATTTTTTCCGTCGCGCGTATCATGCGGGTGCCGAATTCCGATTCGAACAGGCCGTACATGGGGCCTTTGTATTCCATCAGGCGCTCGGCCGTCAGACCTTTGAAGATCATGCCGGGCAGCCACAGCTCTTCCACGATGGTGGGCACGCCCTCAAACGCTTGCACGCGCTTGATATACACCACCGCATCGCCCGATTTCAGTTCCAGCAGGCGCGCCACATCGGCCGGCGCACGCATACGCTTGACTTCGATAATCTTGCTGTCGGGATAGTGCGGCACGCCTTCGTCCGGCATCAGACGCAGGAAGCGGAAGTGGGCGCGCGCTTCATGATGGGTGGAAACAAACGTTCCCTTGCCCTGCTTGCGCATGACCAGATTTTCCGCCGCCAGTTCGTCGATCGCCTTGCGCACGGTGCCCTGGCTTACCTTGAAACGGTTGGCCAGTTCCACTTCGCTGGGGATCAGTTCGCCCGGTTTCCATTCGCCCGACTGCAAACTCTGGGTAATCAGACCCTTGATTTGCTGATAAAGTGGCGAGAACGTGGGCGAAGGGGCCGCCGATGCGCTGCCCGCACTGCCGCTTGCGGTAGTGGATGCAGGGTTGTTATTAGGCGGCACGGAATTCATAGACCACGATTTCACCACAAATACCCCCTGCCGTCCAGCAAAAACCAGCAATAACTTATCTGTCTTATATAAGACATAAGATAGCATTGACATCTGCCAAACTCAGGCCTACACTCCCCAGCGAGGCGCTTGCGGCAAGCCGTTTGACCACCCCTGCGGACCGCCGGCCAGCACTCAAATGCAGTATGATTACGGTTTCCCCCGGGCCGCTACTGGCCCCGCTTAGCGAACGTTTTATTCCCACTTTGGAGATTCATCATGGCAAAAACCCCAATGCGTGTTGCTGTTACCGGCGCCGCCGGCCAAATCGGTTACGCTCTGCTGTTCCGCATCGCCAATGGCGACATGCTGGGCAAAGACCAACCAGTTATTCTGCAACTGTTGGAAATTGCTGACGAAAAAGCACAGAAAGCACTGAAGGGCGTCATGATGGAAATCGACGACTGCGCTTTCCCGCTGCTGACCGAAATGACCGCCCACTCCGATCCGATGACGGCCTTCAAAGATGCCGACGTCGCCGTGCTGGTTGGCGCACGTCCACGTGGTCCAGGCATGGAACGTAAAGACCTGCTGGAAGCCAATGCCCAGATCTTCACCGTACAAGGTAAGGCACTGGACGCCGTCGCTTCGCGCAACGTTAAAGTTCTGGTCGTAGGCAACCCAGCCAACACCAATGCTTACATCGCCATGAAATCGGCACCATCGCTGCCAGCCAAGAACTTCACCGCCATGCTGCGTCTGGACCACAACCGCGCGCTGTCGCAAGTGGCTGCCAAAACCGGCAAAGCTGTTAAAGACATCGAAAAACTGTGCGTATGGGGCAACCACTCGCCGACCATGTACGCTGACTACCGCTTCGCCACCATCGATGGCGCTTCGGTCAAAGACATGATCAACGATCAGGAATGGAACGCTAACACCTTCCTGCCTACCGTGGGCAAACGCGGCGCCGCCATCATCGAGGCACGCGGCCTGTCGTCGGCTGCTTCGGCTGCCAACGCTGCCATCGACCACATCCACGACTGGGTACTGGGCACCGCAGGCAAATGGACCACCATGGGTATCCCATCGGACGGTTCCTACGGCATCCCAGAAGGCACCGTGTTCGGCTTCCCTGTGACCACCGAAAACGGCGAATACAAAATCGTTCAAGGTCTGGAAATCGATGCATTCTCGCAAGAGCGCATCAACCTCACCCTGAAAGAACTGACCGAAGAGCGCGAAGGCGTTAAGCACCTGCTGCCATAAGCCGGGCTGAACTCCTCACTCCCTTCTGCGTAAGTGGAACCGGTTAAAACACCGCTCCGCCGCACCCGCCGCGCTGCTGACAGCAGCGCGGCAGCTCCATCTCACCCCTCCGCAGTACCAGACATCTCCCGCATGCATCCATCCGAGGTTTTATTCCAGGGCAATCGCCAACCCTTGCTGCTGCCAGCCTGTGACCATTACGCCGGCAGCGAAAAGCTGATGCGCAAATCGATTGCCTTGCAACAAGAACTTGGCCCGCTGTTCGATATCACCCTCGATTGCGAAGACGGCGCCAGCGCCGGCAACGAAATCGAGCACGCCCGCCTCGTCGCGGCGCTGGTGCTGTCGGACGAGAATAAATTCAGCCGTATAGGCGCACGCGTGCACGATATCGCCAGCCCGCACTTTGTGAGCGATGTGGAAATCATCTGCACGGCGGCCAGCAAGCTGGCCTACATCGTGCTGCCCAAAGTGCATAGCGCCAAGGAAGTCACGGCCGCCATCAAGCTGATCAACACCCACGCCAGCAAGGCCGGCCGCAAGGACCTGCCCGTGCACGTGCTGATCGAAACCCATGAAGCGCTGCACGAGGCTTACGCGATTGCCGCCCTGCCGCAAGTGCAATGTCTGTCGTTCGGCATCATGGACTTTGTTTCCTCCCATTACGGAGCAATTCCGGCCAGCGCCATGCGCACGCCGGGCCAGTTCACCCACCCGCTGGTAGTCCGCGCCAAGCTCGAAGTGGCCGCCGCCTGCCATGCGCACGGCAAAGTGCCTTCGCACAATGTCACCACCGACATCAAAGATGCGGCCGTGGCCGCCAACGACGCGCAGCGCGCCGCTGCCGAATTCGGCTTTACCCGGATGTGGAGCATCCATCCGGACCAAATCAAGCCCATCATCAAAACCTTTACGCCGCGCATGTCCGAAGTCAATGACGCCACCGCCATCCTGGTGGAAGCTGCGGCTGTACAATGGGGGCCGATTTCGCAGAATGGCCGCTTGCACGACCGCGCCAGCTACAGATACTATTGGACTGTGCTGCAGCGGGCCAAACTGGCCGGTTTAAGCCTGCCCGAAGCGGCGCAAAGTCTGCTCAACGGCAACACCAAATAACCTTACATCTGGAAGTACCACCATGTCTCTCGCCAAACTGCTGCTGGCATGCAGCCTGTCGCTTACCGCCCTGACTCTGAGCTCTGCCGCCCGCGCCGACAATGCGCCAGCCAAGGCCACTACCAAGAAAACTGCGAAGGCCAAGCCAGCCGCCAAGGCAGCAGAAGCCAAACCGGCTGATGAAGATGTGGCCGAACCGGCCGTGGGCGAATCCGCAGCGACCGAATTCGACTGCGAACTGGGCAACAAGATCACCATCTACGAGAACGTCAATGACGACGCCCACATCGCCCTGCGCTGGAAAAAGCGTCTGCACCGTCTGACCCGCGTGGGCACCACCACGGGCGCGCACCGCTTCGAAAACCATGTGTACGGTCTGGTCTGGATCGGCATTCCTGCCAAAGGCATGCTGCTGGACTCGAAACAGGGCCGCCAGCTGGCCAACGAATGCCGCAACGCTGAACAGATGAAACCACTGGCTGCCAACGAAGCGGCAGCCACCGGCACCAGCCTGCAGTAATTCCCTGCCGCCTGTCACTCAGGCAGGGAATTCCCCCTCCGCACGACGACACCCCAAACCTAGGAGAAGTCATGGCACACAATACGCTCAATACGCTCAAGGAATTCGCTATCGCCGGCAAAACCGGCAAGTTCTACTCGCTGCCGGCGCTGGAACAGAGTCTGGGTGCGAAAATCTCGCGCCTGCCCGTTTCCATCCGCGTGGTACTGGAATCCGTGCTGCGCAATTGCGACGGCAAGAAAGTCACCGAAGAACACGTCAAACAACTGGCCAACTGGGGTGCGACGGCCGAGCGCGTGGATGAAATCCCGTTTGTCGTCGCGCGTGTGGTGCTGCAGGACTTCACCGGCGTACCGCTGCTGGCCGATCTGGCCGCCATGCGCAATGTGGCCTACAAGATGGGCGTGAATGCCAAGAAAATCGAGCCGCTGGTACCGGTCGATCTGGTGGTCGACCACTCGGTGACCATCGACCACTTCCGCGAAAAAGGCGCGCTGGACCTGAACATGAAGCTGGAATTCTCGCGCAATAACGAGCGCTACCAGTTCATGAAGTGGGGCATGCAGGCCTTCGATACTTTCGGCGTGGTGCCACCGGGCTTCGGCATCGTCCATCAGGTCAATCTGGAATATCTGGCGCGCGGCGTGCACAAGACCAGCGAAGGGGTGTACTACCCGGACACGCTGGTGGGCACCGATTCGCACACCACCATGATCAACGGCATCGGCGTGGTCGGCTGGGGCGTGGGCGGCATCGAGGCGGAAGCCGGTATGCTGGGCCAGCCCGTGTACTTCCTGACACCGGACGTGATCGGCGTGAACCTGACGGGCGTGCTGCGCGAAGGCTGCACCGCTACCGATCTGGTGCTGACCATTACCGAACTGCTGCGCAAGGAAAAAGTCGTCGGCAAGTTCGTCGAGTTCTTTGGTGAGGGTACGGAAACGCTGTCGCTGACCGACCGCGCTACCATCGCCAACATGGCGCCCGAATATGGCGCCACCATGGGCTTCTTCCCGGTCGATGACGCCACCGTCGAATACTTCGAAGGCACGGGCCGCACCAAGGACGAAATCGCTGCCTTTGCTGCCTACTTCAAGGCACAGGGTCTGTACGGCGTGCCGAAAGCGGGCGAAATCGATTACACCCGTGTGGTGGAACTGAACCTGACTTCGGTCACGCCTTCGCTGGCTGGCCCGAAACGTCCGCAGGACCGCATCGAGATCGGTCAGGTCAAGAACAACTTCACGGAACTGTTCTCCAAGCCGACCAAAGAGAATGGCTTCAACAAGAAAGCCGAAGATCTGGGCGCCGTCTACACCACCAGCAGTGGCGTGAACGTCAAGAACGGCGACGTGCTGATCGCTGCGATTACCTCGTGCACCAACACGTCCAACCCTAGCGTGCTGCTGGCCGCAGGCCTGCTGGCCAAGAAAGCGGTGGAAGCGGGTCTGAGCGTAGCGCCGCACATCAAGACGTCGCTGGCGCCCGGCTCGCGCGTGGTGACGGAATATCTGGGCGCAGCCGGCCTGCTGCCGTATCTGGAACAGCTGGGCTTTGGTGTCACCGCCTACGGCTGCACCACCTGCATCGGCAATGCGGGCGACCTGACGCCGGAACTGAATGCCGCCATCACCAGCAACGACATCGTGGCGTCGGCCGTGCTGTCCGGTAACCGCAACTTCGAAGCGCGTATTCACCCGAATATCCGTTCCAACTTCCTCGCTTCCCCACCACTGGTAGTGGCTTACGCCATCGCCGGCAATATGACGGTCGATCTGATGACCGAGCCTGTGGGCAAGGGCAAGGATGGCAAGGACGTGTATCTGGGCGATATCTGGCCGACCTCGAAAGAGATCGCCAAGCTGATGAAGTTCGCCATGAACGCCAAAGTCTTCAAGGCCAACTACGCCGATGTCAAAGGCAATCCGGGCAAGCTGTGGGAAGACGTTTCGAGCACGGAAGGTCAGGTCTACAACTGGCCGGCCTCCACCTACATCGCCGAACCACCGTTCTTCGACGGCTTCGAGATGACGCCGAAAGCAGCGGCCACCGGCATCACCGGTGCACGCGCGCTGGGCGTATTCGGCGACTCCATCACCACCGACCACATCTCCCCTGCCGGTTCGATCAAGGAAGACGGTCCGGCCGGTAAATGGCTGCTGGCCAATGGCGTGCTGAAGGCCGACTTCAATTCCTACGGCTCGCGCCGCGGCAACCACGAGATCATGATGCGCGGCACCTTTGCCAACGTGCGCATCAAGAACAAGATGATACCGGCCAAGGCTGACGGTTCGGCCGTGGAAGGCGGCATCACCATCCACCAGCCATCGGGCGAACAGATGGCTATCTACGACGCGGCCATGAAGTACGTGGCCGAAGATACGCCGACCATGGTGTTCGGCGGCGAAGAGTACGGCACCGGCTCGTCGCGCGACTGGGCCGCCAAAGGCACCCAGCTGCTGGGCGTGAAAGCCGTGATCGTGCGCTCGTTCGAGCGTATCCACCGCTCGAATCTGGTGGGCATGGGCGTGCTGCCACTGCAATTCATCGGCAACGACAGCGTCGAATCGCTCGGCATCACCGGCAAGGAAACCTATGACCTCAAAGGTCTGGACGGCGAGATCAAGCCCCAGCAGTTAGCCACGCTGGTGATCCACCGTGACGGCCAGCCGGCACAGGAAGTCAAAGTGCTGTTGCGCATCGATACGCCTATCGAAGTCGACTATTACAAGCACGGCGGTATCCTGCCCTTCGTGCTGCGCCAGTTGCTGGCCAGCTAAGCGCCCTGCTCTGCGTCAGCGCACACCACAGAACGCCGGCTCCATGCCGGCGTTTTTTTCGTCTTGTACGCTTATCATCTACAATAGAGTCATAAGGGTTATCATTTGTTTGACTGATCCGCTTTTTCCACTTTTATGAGACTCTTATTGCGTTATGCGTCGTCCTTCTAAAGATTCATCCCAAAAATTGTCTGCCGAAAGCCAGCGTCTGGTGACTTACGCCAATGCCGTGGGTCAGGCTGCCAGCCGGATCGAAGAGCGGACATGGGAACTCAGCCTCGATGCGCAGCTGCAGAAGCTGCTCAAGACTGGCCATCAAGACACTATCGACGCGACCCTGAACCATCTGTTCAAGGAAGACCTGAATGCCTACGACATCCTGATGGATAGCGTGGAAGCTGTCAGCGAATCGGCCACCATCCAGATCGATGCGGACGGTGCGAGCAAAGCCTACGACGTGCTGCTGGTGGCTGCGCCCATCCTCGCATGGACCCGCTTTGCCATCGCTTCGGGCGCCATCCCCGGCGACATTCTGAGCACGCTGTCGGCCCATTTCGGCGCCCACCTGCTGGCCGATGGCACGCATATGGCGATGGCCCCCACGCTGTATTCGATCGACCAGCTGCCGCGCAGCCACGTGGAAACCTTCGGCAAAGTGCAGAAGCTGGGCCAGGCCGCCATCAAGGGCACGGCGCTGAAAACCGATAACAAGACGCCCGAAACAGCGCCCTTCCTGGCCGATACGCGCTACCTGCTGGTGGCTGTTGCTGCACCGGCTGGTGCGCCGCTGTTCCGCTGGCAGATGTCTAGCCTGCAGGCTAATTACGCCGCCGAACGTGCCAGCGCGCTCGAACAGTGGCGCAATCAGGTCACGCCCACGGTGAGCCGTCTGCTGCCGGGCTGCGGCGTGGAACTGCTGCTGCCGGAAGCCTATTACATGGCCTGCCGCGAAGCGGACAAGCAGATCCGTCCCGTATCGATCCGCGCTGCCGTGCACTACCTGACGCACACGCTGGGTCTGGAACCGGCCGGCCTGCGCGCCGTGATCGCCGGCTTTGGCGAAGAAAGTGCCGATGGCCAGATCGACGAATATCGTGTCGCTTTCACCCAGCGCAATTCCAACGATGTGATGTATGGCGTCGTCTGGCCGCTGTACGGGCAGGAAGATGAAGACGGCACGCCGCCGGAAGGCCCACTGCAAGGCGGCTTTGGCGGCCTGCAGCAGCGCCCGGTGACGCCGGTGGACGAGATCACGGCCCAGCTCAATGCGGCCGGTGTGACGCAGGTGAAGAAGCATAGCGAGCGCTATGTGGCCGAGTTCTGCGACGACTGCGGCGCGCCATTGTTTGCCGATCCGCTGGGCGAACTGGCGCATGCAGAAATGCCCGAAGACGCACCTACCGGCACCGAGCACTTCCATTAAAACGAAAGCCCTCGCTTACGAGGGCTTTTTCGCTTCTGCCGGTACAGGAGGCGAGACATAAAGAATGATAGGCTGCGGCGGAGCAGCTTGTGCCGCCGCGGCAATCGGTTTAAGTATTTGCCCCATAGCGATGCCTAAGCCACCAAAGCCGATAAACAGCCCTATCATGGAGGCCACCATCCACTTATGTATTTCGGCCACCGTGTGGAGCATTTCGGCACGCAACTTTTCAATGTCGGCCTTGGTGGCAAGGGTCGGCACGATGGCATCGTAGTGCGCCTTGAGCGCATAGAATTCGCTGTCGTTCATGCTTACAGCATAGACGACAGCTATGCCATTACCAAGCCGAATACGGGTGCTTGATCAGGCTGGAGTTGAGATAGCGCACATCGCTGGTGACTTCTTCGCCGACCCACTCAGGCAGCTCGAACTGTTCGGCTTCGCTGCCCAGTTCGATCTCAGCCACCACCAGCCCCGCATTCACGCCGAGGAACTCGTCGACTTCCCACACGTGGCCCGCATAGTCGATACGGCTGCGGTATTTTTCGATCAGGGGCTGCTCGCACAGCAACAGCAATTCGCTCGCGTCAGCCAGCGGAATCTCGTACTCCCACTCGCCGCGCACGGCACCCACATTGCGCCCCTTGATGGTCATCACACCGCGCTCGCCCTCGATGCGCACGCGCACCACGCGCTCCTTATGCGAGGACAGATAGCCCTGACGCAGCAGGACCGGCTGGCCCATGCTACGCCACGCATCGCCGCGCAACAGGAACTTGCGCTCGATCTCGACGCCCATCTCAGTCGTCCAGCGACAGCAGGATAGGCTGCAGCATGGCGGCGCCCAGCGCCGCACTGCGCGCACCGTTCCAGCCCACGCGTGGATCAGGCAAATCGGCGTTATCCTTGAACGGCATTTCCAGCGTCAGCGCGAGGCAGCCGAAATGGTGGCCCACATACTTGGAAGCCAGCGTCAGCATGTCTTCCTTGTACTTGCTGGCAGCGTAGCCATACTTGTCCTGGAAGTCCGGGCTGGACGCCTTGTAGCGGTCGATAAACGCCTGCTGGGCGACGCGGCGCTCTTCGCTGAAGTTCTCCAGCATTTCATTACCGGCCACGAAGTTGTAGGGCAGCGCTTCATCGCCGTGTATGTCGAAGAACATGTCGATGCCGGTGGCATGCATTTTCTCTTTCACGCACAGCACTTCCGGGCTGCGTTCCAGCGTCGGCGTCATCCATTCGCGGTTCAGGTTGGCGCCAGCGGCGTTGGTACGCAAGTTGCCGCGCACCGAGCCGTCCGGATTCATGTTCGGCACGATGTAGAACACGCAGCGCTGCAGCAGCTTGCGCGCGATAGGGTTGGCATCGTCCAGCAGCGAATCCACCAGCCCTTCCACAAACCACTCGGCCATCGATTCGCCCGGGTGCTGGCGCGCGATGATCCAGATTTTCTTCTCGGCGTCCGGATTACCGACCACCACCAGATTCATGTCACGGCCATCGACCGTACTGCCCAGATCCTGCACGCGGGCCAGCGGATGTTCGCCGATTTCGCCGAGCAGGCGCAGATGGCGCTCGAAGGAATACGGCTCGAAATAGGCGTAGTACACGCTATCCGTATCCGGCGTGTGCTTGATGGTCATGACCTCGCCATCGAAATGGGTCGGTACGCGGAACCAGGTTTCCGTATCGTAGCTGGCCACAGCCTGATAGTCTTCGTAACCCTTGGCATAGGTAGCCGAACCGGCGTTCAGGAAACGCATACGCAGCTGCTGGCCACGGGCGCCCTGCACGCGGAAGTGGAACCACTGATGGATGTCCGCGTTGTTATCTTTGCGCAGGTTCAGTTCGATCTCGGCTGCGCTGTCTGCGCGCAGCACTTCGATCGCGCCCGAGTCAAAATTCTGGCTGATTTTAATGGTCATGGTAATCCGTAATTTGAGAGTGCCGAGGAGCTTATTTTACCAGCATGCTCCCATCGCGTTTGTAGCGCCCGTACCATGCAAACGCCTGTTCCAGCACGTGCGGCGTCTGGCCGCCACCCTTCAACGCTTCGGCCAGATAGGCGCGCAGTTGCGGACGATAATCAGGGTGGGCGCAGTTCTCGATGATCAGCGGCGCGCGCTCGCGCGGCGCCAGCCCGCGCAGGTCGGCCAGCCCCCATTCGCTCACCAGCACATCGACATCATGCTCGGTATGGTCCACGTGCGGCACCATGGGCACCACGCTGGAAATCGCGCCGCCTTTGGCCACGGATTTGCTGACAAAAATGGAGAGCTGGGCATTACGGGCAAAGTCGCCCGAGCCACCTATGCCGTTCATCATGTGCGTGCCGCCCACGTGGGTGGAGTTGACGTTGCCGTAGATGTCGAATTCCAGCGCCGTGTTCAGCGCGATCAGGCCCAGACGGCGCACCACTTCCGGATGGTTGCTGATCTCCTGCGGACGCAGCACGATGCGCTCGCGGTAGCTTTCCAGATTGCGGATGAATTTCTCGTGCATGGCGGCCGACAGCGTGATCGACGAGGCCGAAGCCATCGAAAGCTGGCCCGAATCGAGCAGCTCGATGGCGCTATCCTGCAGCACCTCGGAATACATGGTCATGTTGCGGAACGGCGAATCGATCAGACCATGCAGCACAGCGTTGGCGATCGTGCCTATGCCTGCCTGCAGCGGGCGCAGTTCCGGCCCCATGCGCCCTGCTTTCACTTCGCCTTCGAGGAAGCGGATCACATGACGCGCAATCGCATCCGTCTCTTCATCGGGCGGCAATGCGTTGGATGGGCTATCGGGACTATCGGTAATGATGATGGCGGCGATACGGTCGGGATGGACGGGAATCGACGTCCAGCCCATGCGCTGCCATGGCGTCAGCAGCGGAATCGCGCCACGGTGCGGGCGTGCGACGGGCAGGTAGATATCGTGGAAGCCTTCCAGCGCCAGCGGCGTGCTCAGATTGATTTCCACGATCACCTGTCTGGCCTGCTGGGCAAAGGTGGCCGTATTCCCGACAGACATGCTGGGGATGATGCCGCCATCGGCAGTAATCGCCACCGCTTCCACCACGGCCACATCGATCTCTTTCAGGTCGCCGGAACGCAGCTGCTCGGCCGTTTCCGACAGATGCTGGTCGATGAACATCACTTCGCCCGTGTTGATCTTGCGGCGCAGGGCGGCATCGGCCTGGAACGGCATGCGGCGCGCCACCACGCCCGCGTTGGCCATCATGCCGTCGCTATCATTGCCGAGCGAAGCGCCGGTCAGCAGCGTCAGCGCCAGCGCTTCGTTGCGCGAGCGCTCTACCAATGCCAGCGGCATGGCTTTGGCGTCGCCGGCGCGGGTGAAACCGCTCATCCCGACCGTCATACCATTTTTGATCAGGCGTGCTGCCTGCGCTGCCGTCATGACCTTGCTCATCAATTCCGGGCGGCGTATGCGTTGTTCGTACATCAGGTGCTCCTCCTTGTATGTTTGTTTCAGTATAGAATTTAAGAACTAGTCGCTGCATGACTTAAATTCTCTGATTGGAGTCGCTTTTTTCATGGATCTACGCTCGCTGCGCTACTTCGTCGAAACGGTGAGGCTGAACAGCTTTACCCAGGCGGCGGAGAAGCTGAACGTCACCCAATCCACCATCAGCAAGATGGTGCGCCAGCTCGAACAGGAGGTCGGAACGGAGCTACTGCTGCGCAGCGGCCGCCAGCTACAGCTCACCGATACCGGGCGCGTGGTGTTTGCACGCGGCGAGGAAATGCTGGCCGCCATGCAGCAACTGACCATGGAAGTGGCCGACCTGCAGGCCGCACAGAGCGGCCACCTGACGGTAGGCATACCGCCCATGATCAACCTGCTGTTCACACCCGTGCTGAAGGCTTTCCGCAAGCGCCACCCCGGCATCAGCCTGACGCTCAAGGAAGATGCCGGGCAGGCACTGGAACGGCAGGTGGCCAGCGGTGAGCTGGAAATCGGCATGACGGTGCTGCCGGCCGATCCGCAACTAGGTTTGCAGACGGCGCCCATCGTCAGCTATCCGATCTGGGCGCTGGCAGCACGCGGCACCTTCCCCAAGCAGCGCAGCACGCTCAAGCTGAAGGCGCTGGCAACGCTGCCGCTGGTAATGCTGACCGATGATTTCGCGCTCACCCGCAGCCTGCGCCACGCGTTTGCGCAGGCCGGCATTGCGCCGGAGATCGCGGCGCAAAGCGGCCAATGGGACTGGCTGGTAGCGATGGCATCGGCCGGCATGGGTGTGGCGCTGCTGCCGGAGCCGCTGGTACACCGGCTGGCCATCGGCCAGCTCGATCGCTTGAAACTGGTGGAGCCGGAACTGCAATGGCAGGCCGCGCACGTATGGCGCGGCCCCTACCTGTCGCACGCGGCACGCGCGTGGCTGGAAGTGTGCAACGAGGTGCTGGGTATGGGAGCGTAACCGTTACAGCACCACGCCGCGCGCCTTGAGCGCGGCACGCACGCCGGCACCGTAGGCCGGATCGGCCTGATCGAACTGGGCCAGCTGGCGCGCGATAATTTCGCTGCTGACCTGACTCAGTGGGCCAGCCAGATTATCGAACAGGTTCTGCTGCGCCTGTGGCGACATCAGACGGAACAGATTACCGGCCTGGGTGTAATCGTCTTCCTGCCCGCGCCCATCATAGCGCCCTGCTGCTCCCGTCAGCTCCAGCGCAGGCTCGCCGTGGCCCATGCCCTGCGGCGCACTGCCTGCCGCTGTCACCGTATCGTAATTTTGCGCTGCACCGCCATTGTTGATCGCCATCGCACCATCGCGCTGCTGGTTGTGGAACGGGCAGCGCGGCGCATTCACCGGCAGGTGCTGGTGGTTGGTGCCCACGCGGTATAGCTGCGCATCGTGGTAGGCGAACAGACGTGCCTGCAGCATCTTGTCCGGCGAGTAGCCCATGCCGGGCACAATGTTGGCTGGCGACAGCGCGGCCTGTTCCACTTCCGCGTGGTAGTTGAGCGGATTGCGGTTCAGCTCCATCACGCCCACGGGGATCAGCGGGAAATCCTTGTGCGGCCACACCTTGGTCAGATCAAACGGATTCCAGCCCGTGCGCTGTTCCCATGCTGCCAGTTCGGCCGCCGTTGCTACCTGCAGCTTCACATCCCACTGCGGAAAGTTACCGGCTGCTATGGCGCCGAACAGATCGCGCTGGGCGTAATCGGGATCCGTACCGGCGATGCGCGTGGCTTCGGCCGCCGACAGATTCCTGATACCCTGACGGCTCTTCAGGTGCCACTTCACATATACGCGCTCGCCCGCATCGTTAATCAGGCTGAAGGTGTGGCTGCCGAATCCGTCCATGTGGCGGTAGCCATCGGGTGTGCCGCGATCGGAGAACAGCATGGTCACCTGATGCAGACTCTCCGGCGCCTTGCTCCAGAAGTCGAACATCATGGTGGGCGATTTCAGATTGGTCTGCGGGCAGCGCTTCTGGGTATGCACGAAGTCTGGGAACTTGATACCGTCCTTAATGAAGAACATCGGCGTGTTGTTACCGACCAGATCCCAGTTGCCCTGCTGCGTGTAGAAGCGCACGGCGAAGCCGCGCGGATCGCGCTCGGTATCGGCGCTGCCGCGCTCACCGCCCACGGTGGAGAAACGCACGAACACCTCGGTCTTCTGGCCGATCGCGGAAAACAGCTCGGCCTTGGTGTAGCGACGGATATCGTGGGTGACAGTGAACGTGCCGTAAGCACCCGAACCTTTGGCGTGCACCACGCGCTCAGGAATGCGCTCACGGTTGAAATGCTGGAGCTTTTCGATCAGGTGGAAGTCCTGCAGCAGTACCGGGCCACGTGGGCCGGCAGTCAAAGAATTCTGGTTATCGGCAACAGGGATACCGGAAGCGGTGGTGATGGCATCATTAATCATTTCTATTACTCCTTGTTGTTTGATAGTGAAATCATTTTAAACAAGGCTGATCTATTATAAAAACCAATTATATTTATCAGTTCAATAGTCAATAACAATGATTGCAGATGAAAAAAGGGCAGCCTCAGGCTGCCCTTTTCTGCGCGCGGTAGCGGTTTATGCTTCTTTGATGCGCTTGGCGATGTGGGCCAGCGCGGCCTCCACCTGATCCACCAGTATCAGGCACAGATCGCCCGGCTGCAGACGCGCCAGTGCCGTATCGATGGCGAGGAATTCGCCGAAGATTTCCTGAATATGGCTGGTACGCGGTGCGTTGTTCAGGCCCGAGCGCAGCAGCGCTACCACTTCACCATCACCACGGCCACGCTGGCAGGCATCTTCGTACAGAATCACATCGTCGAACGCACGGCCGAGAATCTCGGTCTGCTGGCGGATATCCTCGTCGCGGCGGTCGCCTGCACCAGAAATTACCACGCCACGGCGTTTGGCCGGCATGGTTTCCACCGCCTGCACCAGCGCCAGAATCGCATCCGGATTGTGGCCGTAGTCAGCGATCAGCGTCGCGCCCTTGTAGTCGAACACATTGAAGCGGCCCGGCGCATTATGGGAATCGTTGGCGAAGGTTTTCAGACCCAGACGGATCGCATCCCAGCTAATGCCCACGCCCCATGCTGCCGCCACCGAGGCCATCACGTTCTCGACCTGGAAGCCGATGGTGCCGTTGCGGGTAATCGGCACGTCGCTCAGCGCAATGCGGTGCTGCTGCTGGCCTTCTGCTGCCACGATATGGCCATCGTCCACATAGACGGTACGGCTGCCCTGTGCCAGATGGGTGGCGATGACAGGATGGCCACGCTCGGCGCCGAAGAAAATCACCTTGCCACGGCAGTTAGCCGCCATGCCGGCCACGATAGGATCGATGGCGTTGAGTACAGCGTAACCGCTCTCGCCCACGTTCTGGACGATCACGCGTTTGAGCACAGCCAGATCTTCCACCGTGGTGATGTAGTTCAAGCCGAGATGGTCGCCACTGCCGATGTTGGTGACTACCGCCACCTGACAACGGTCGTAGGCCAGACCTTCACGCAGCACACCGCCGCGTGCCGTTTCGAACACGGCCGCATCCACATCAGGGTGCAGCAGCACGTTACGGGCGCTGCGCGGACCGCTGCAATCGCCGCTATCGGTCTGGCGGCCTTCGATGTACACGCCGTCCGTATTGGTCATGCCGGTACGCAGACCGCTGGCGGTCAGCAGGTGGGCGATCAGGCGCACGGTGGTGGTCTTGCCGTTGGTGCCGGTGACGGCTACCACGGGAATACGGCCATTGTCGCCCGGTGCAAACATGGTATTGACGATGGCTTCGCCAACCGCACGGCCTTTGCCGAACGACGGCGCAATGTGCATGCGCAGGCCCGGCGCGGCATTCACTTCGACCACACCGCCACGCTGGTTTTCGATCGGTTGCAGCACGCTCTCGCATACCACGTCCACGCCGCAGATATCGAGGCCTATCATCTGCGCCGCTTCCACCGCACGGGCAGCTACTTCCGGATGCACGTCGTCCGTCACATCGGTGGCGCTGCCGCCGGTGGACAGGTTGGCGTTGTTACGCAGGATCACGCGCTGGCCTTTGGCCGGTACCGAATCCGCTTCCAGATCCTGCAGCGCCAGACGGGCCAGTGCGATATCGTCGAAACGGATCTTGGTCAGCGAAGTCGAGTGACCGCTGCCGCGACGCGGATCGGCATTGACGATGTTGACCAGTTCGCGCACCGTGTGCACGCCATCGCCCACCACTTGCGGCGGATCGCGGCGGGCCGCTGCCACCAGCTTGTTACCGATCACCAGCAGACGGAAATCGTGGCCCGGTAGATAGCGCTCGACCATGATGTCGTCGCGGAATTCGCGCGCCGTGTGGAAGGCTTTTTCCAGATGCTCCTTGGTCATCACGTTGACCGTGACGCCCTTGCCCTGATTGCCGTCCTTGGGTTTGACCACCACCGGCAGGCCGATTTCCAGCGCTGCCGCCCAGGCGTCTTCCGCATCTTCGGCCGTGCGGCCGATAGGCACCGGCACGCCTGCTGCATGCAGCAGCTTCTTGGTCAATTCCTTGTCCTGCGCGATGGCTTCGCCGATCGCGCTGGTGGTGTCCGTTTCGGCGGCCTGTATGCGGCGCTGGCGCGAGCCCCAGCCGAACATCACCATGCTGCCTTCGGTCAGACGGCGGAACGGAATGTCGCGTGCCACTGCAGCGCTAACAATCGCGCCCGTGCTAGGGCCCAGACGCACGTCTTCATCGAGTTCGGCCAGTTCGGCCAGTGCGCCCTTCAGATCGAACGGCGTATCAGCCAGTGCAGCGTTGATCAGGTTTTCCGCCAGCGTCATGGCCAAACGGCCTACCGCTTCTTCGCTGTACTCCACCACGGTCTGGTAGATGCCGTCTTCCAGCGTGGCCGTGGTACGGCTGAAGGTAACAGGGCAGCCAGCCTGCGCCTGCAGGCTCAGGGCCGCCACTTCCAGCACGCGCGCCATCGGCACATCGCCGGAATGGCCGGTCGGCTGCAGTGCACCGATGGCAGGGAAGCGCGCATGCAGGCGCTGTTCGAAACCGGGAATGCCGGCAATCGAACGCTCTTCAGGCGGGCACGAAACAATAACCTCCACCGCAGTGTGGTGGCTCCAGAGATTCGGGCCGCGAAGGGCGCGGGTACGGATGACTTCCATAAATCTGTGTGTTCTCTCAGTGATGTGTTTTTTTCGGGGTCGCCTCGAAGGTGCGCAGACCGGCGCCGATCAGATCCGGCGTCAGGCCCAGCGCCCATGCAGCAGCAATCGCGGCCAGCACGGCTTCCGGCGGTACCAGTGGCGAAAGCGGCAGCGTTGCCACGTCCACACTGCCCTCGCCCAGCACGATGCGGTCGGCACGCTGGAACACCACGCGACTGGCTTCCTGACGATGGGCAGCGATGGCGGCCAGATGCTCGTCCACGCCGTAGAAAATCACTGCGCCGTCGCACAGTTCGGCCATTTCGACCACCTGTTCGTCGGCGGCATTCAGCACCGCAGCGCCGCTCGGCAGGATCACATCGACCTGCGTGCGCAGCACGTTGTACAGCTTGTCGGCGCTATCGATATAGAAATCGCTGACGTCTTCGAAATCGCTGACGTCGGTCACCACGCCCACGGCGCACTTGTCGTAGGCCAGACCTTCGCTGAGGATCATGCGCGCGCTGGCTTCGAATACGCCCGCTTCCACGCTTTTGTTGAGCAGCATGCGCTCGCCCGTTTCCCAGTCCGTCAGACCATCGCGCGGCAGCAGACGGCCATTGACGAACAGGCCATCGGCGCAGCTCAGGCCCGTCTTCTTGCCGCTGATCTGCAGCAGCCAGGCGATGATGCGCGCCGTCATGGTGGTGCCGTGCTTGCCGGCGATGCCGACGATAGGCATACGGCCATCGAGTTCCGGTGCAAACAGGTGATCGACGATGGCTTCGCCCACATTGCGCGGTTCGCCCACAGCAGGCTTGAGGTGAGCCAGCAGGCCCGGGCTGGCATTGACTTCGATAATCGCGCCGCCCTGCTCTTCCAGCGGACGAGTGATGTCGCTGGCCACCAGATCGATGCCGGCGATATCGAGGCCGACTACACGTGCGGCCAGTGCGGCCATGGCCGCCACTTGCGGGTGCACCTTGTCGGTCACGTCAATCGCCACATTGCCGTTAGGCTGGATTAGCACTTTGAAACCGGCAGCAGGTACGGATTGCGTGGTCAGATTCTGGCGTTCCAGTTCCAGCAGGATTTCCGGGCTCTTCTCCGGCGTGACCAGTCCCAGCGGATGGTCTTCCGTTTCGCCGCGGCGCGGATCGATGTTGATCTGCAGGTTGCACAGTTCGACGATATTCGATTTGCCATCGCCCGTCACCCACAGCGATTCGCCAGCGGCTGCAGCCACCATGCGTTTGCCCACTACCAGCAGGCGATGCTCGTCGCCGGGGATGAAGCGCTCGACGATGACGTTCTTGCTACCGCCGCGCAGCGCTGCCACATCGTAGGCCGCCGCCACTTCTTCCGGCGTGTTCAGGTTGAGCGAAACGCCGCGACCATGATTGCCATCGTAGGGCTTCACCGCCACCGGCATGCCGATGTCCTTGGCCGCTTCGGCGGCCGCTTCGCGATTGGTGACCAGTTCGCCTTCCGGTACGGGCACGCCGCACGAGGACAGCAGCGACTTGGTCAAGTCCTTGTCGCTGGCAATGCCTTCGGCAATCGCGCTGGTGTCTTCCGTTTCAGCCGTCCAGATGCGGCGCTGACGTGCGCCATGGCCCAGCTGTACCAGATTGCCGTCGGTCAGACGGATGAACGGAATCTTGCGCACACCGGCAGCATCGACGATATTGCCCGTGCTCGGGCCCAGGCACAGACGCTCGACCATATCGGTCAGCTCGGCCACGGTGGCGTCGAGGTCATACGGACGGTCTTCGATCATCGCCATCAGCAGGTCGCGGCCAGCGGCCAGCGCGGCGCGGCCCACACGTTCCTGACGGGTGCGGAAAGCCATCTTGTACAAGCCCGTGTCTTCACCGATCTGGCGGGTTTTGCCGAAGCCGGTTTTCATGCCTGCCAGATTCTGCAGCTCCAGCACCACGTGCTCGAGGATGTGGCCAGCATACGTGCCGTCACGCAGACGCTCGAGGAAACCACCATGCTCGCCCACACCGCAACGGTGCACGATCAGACCCGGCAGGATCGCCGTCAGGCGCTCATACAGACCGGGGAGCAGATTCGAGGGGAAGTTTTCCAGTTCACCGATATCGAGCCAGGCTTCAATCACCGGGCGATAGGTCCAGATATTCGGTCCGCGCAGATACGTCACGCGCAGAATGTCGATGTCTTTCTTCTTGATCATGTTTCTATTCTTGTGTCTTTGTTATCAGCCGTGGCCTACCCGCGCCGTATTTTAACCCCTGAACTACTGCTTGCTGCCAAATAGCATTTGGTTGTACCTGTGGCTTCGATCAAGTTCATCAAGCTGTTCCGGCGTTTATGTCTGTGCGTTATACTTGCCGCCAGCACAAAACACCGGTATTTCCTTGTTTTCCGTCAAAACTGTTACAAGTGACAGAATACCGTAAATACGCACTTATATCAGCCGCAACTGCTTGCTGGCAGAGTGAATATTTTGCCCAGGCCCGCCCTTTTCCCATCCGGAGTACGCTGCACAATGACAACTGAACAACTTTCCTCCGCCGCTAGCGCTAGCGAACTGCCCGAGCGCTGGCGTTCCGAGATACAGGCACAACTTTCCAAAGGGGAAAACGTTGTAAGTGCCCTGGAGGTTGACCTGGATGCGCAACTTCGTTTCGCGAAAGGTGTGCTGGTACTCACCGAGCAGCGCTTGCTGGCGCGCGCACCGGGGCAAGAGCAATGGCAACATTGGCATTTCACTAAAGCGCTGCGCCTGCAGCATCACGACCATGCGGGCGTCGGCCACATCGAACTGTTCAACGAAGCCGGCCGCCTTGGTGCATGGCGCTTCACGCTGGGCCAGAACCTGCAAGCCATCCGTCTGGTCGAACAGTTCGAAGCCCACCTCGATAGCCATGCCACCGGCCTGCCAGTGGTGCGCGAAGAGGCCAACGTCTGCCCTAGCTGCAAGGCGCCGCTCGAGCCGGAACAGGAAGAATGCCCGATCTGCACCAAGGTGGTGTACACGCCGCCATCGACGTGGACGCTGTTCCGCCTGTGGCGTTTCGCCAGCCCGTATCGCTGGCAGCTGGCACTGGGCTTCACGCTAATGCTGCTCAGTACCAGCGCGCACATGATTCCGCCCTACCTCACCCGTCCGCTGATGGACAATGTGCTGATCCCTTACCAGAACGGCCAGCCTGTCGATACCAATCTGGTCACGCTGTACATGAGCGGCCTGCTTGGTTCGGCCATCCTCGCGTGGATACTAGGCTGGGGTAAAACCTATGTGCTGGCACTGGTGTCGGAGCGCATAGGCGCCGACCTGCGCACCACCACCTACGAACACCTGCTCAAGCTGTCGCTGGAATACTTCGGCGGCAAACGTACGGGCGATCTGATGTCGCGTATCGGCAGCGAGAGTGACCGTATCTGCGTGTTCTTGTCGCTGCACTTGCTGGACTTCGCTTCCGACTGCCTGATGATCATCATGACGGGCGTGATCCTGTTCACCATCGATCCGTGGATGGCCGCGATTACCCTGCTGCCGCTGCCCTTCATTGCGTGGATCATCCATGTGGTGCGTGACCGTCTGCGCACGGGCTTCGAGAAAATCGACCGCGTGTGGGGCGAGGTCACCAACGTGCTGGCCGACACCATCCCCGGCATCCGCGTGGTGAAAGCCTTTGCACAGGAAGACCGCGAAGCCAACCGCTTCCGCACGGCCAACAAGCACAATCTGGCCGTCAACGATAAGCTCAACAAGATCTGGTCGCTGTTCTCGCCTACGGTCTCCTTCCTGACCGAGATCGGCCTGCTGGTGATCTGGGTGTTCGGCATCTATCAGGTGTCCAAAGGCCACATCACGGTCGGTGTACTGAGCCTGTTCATTTCGTATTCGAGCCGCTTCTACGGCCGTCTCGATTCCATGAGCCGTATCGTCTCCGTCACGCAAAAATCGGCATCGGCGGCCAAGCGCATCTTCGATATTCTCGACCACGTTTCCTCGGTGCCGGAACCGGCCAGTCCGGTCAAGCTGGCCAAGGTGGAAGGCAATATCACCCTGCGTGAAGTTGGCTTCCGCTACGGTAACCGCGCCGTCAACCGCAGCATCAATCTGAACATCAAGGCCGGCGAAATGGTCGGTCTGGTGGGTCACTCCGGTTCCGGCAAATCCACGCTGGTCAACCTGATCTGCCGCTTCTACGATGTGGCCGAAGGCGCCATCATGCTCGACGGTGTAGACATCCGCTCGTTCGCCGTGTCGGACTACCGCCGCAACATCGGTCTGGTGCTGCAGGAGCCCTTCCTGTTCTTCGGCACCATTGCCGAGAATCTGGCCTATGGCAAACCGGATGCCACCCGCGCCGAAATCATCGCCGCAGCGCGTGCCGCGCATGCGCACGAGTTCATTCTGCGTCTACCGCAGGGCTATGACTCGATGGTGGGCGAACGTGGTCAGGGCCTGTCCGGCGGTGAGCGCCAGCGTATCTCGATCGCGCGTGCCCTGCTGATCGATCCGAAGATTCTGATCCTCGACGAAGCAACAGCATCGGTGGACTCGGAAACGGAAAAAGAAATCCAGCGCGCGCTGGAGAATCTGGTACAGGGCCGCACTACCATCGCAATTGCGCACCGCCTGTCCACACTGCAGAAGGCCGACCGCCTGATCGTGCTCGATCGGGGCGAAGTGGTGGAAGAAGGCCCGCACGACGAGCTGATGGCACTGGAAGGCGCCTACTACCGCCTGTATCAGGCGCAGGCACGCAATGCCGCCACCCTGGCCGAAGAATAAGCAGAGAACCGACTCATGACGACACAATTCAAACTGACGCGCAACGCCTATGGCAAGCTGATACTGACCACGCCGGAAGGCGATGTGCATGAAGGCGTAGCGCCCGTGCGCGCCTTTCCGGTGCAGGCGCCGGAAGACGGCATCTCGCTGGTCAACACGGATGGCAAGGAAGTGGGCTGGATAGACCGCATCGAAGACCTCGATGCGCAGGCGGGCGCACTGGTGCGCGAAGAACTGGCCGGCCGCGAATTCATGCCGGAGATTAGCCGCATCCACAACGTCACCAGCTATGCCACGCCGTGCACGTGGACGGTGACGACGGATCGCGGCGAAACGGAGTTCGTGCTGCGCGGCGAAGAAGACATCCGCCGCCTGACCGTCGATACGCTCTTGATCTCCGACATCCACGGCATCCACTTCCTCGTACGCGACCTGCGCGAACTGGACAAGCACAGCAAAAAAATCCTCGACCGCTTCCTCTAATCAGGCGGGGTCAGGTCGGGCAAAGTGCAGGGGTCAGGTCGGGCGTTGGTGCATTCTTTAACTTTTCTCAAGAAACGCACCATTGCCCGACCTGACCCCTGCCGTTTGCCCGACCTGACCCCGTTTTTTTTGGCTAGCGGAAGGCTTTGACCAGCGTTTCCAGTTTCACTTTCAGCGACTTGTCGTAGTGGCTCACTGGTGGCACGGTGCGTTTCACGTTCAGCAGTTCATACACGGCCATCTGCGCCGCACGTACCGAGTACTCCACGGTGAACACCACATCTTCCGGTATCTCGACAAACTGGCTAACGAAGGCCAGATTGCGCGAGTTGGTTGGCACGGGCAGCGGACGGTCGCTCTTGAAGCGCGGCATGAACATACTGGTGATGTAAGGCATACGGCAAGGGATGCAGTTAGCCTTTTCCATGATCTGCATATCGAAGTTCAGGTGGCCGCACAGCTCGCGCAGGATTTCTTCGCCCGTGCAATCGGCCATAGGCTTGGCGACGAAGTTACCGACGCGGTCAGGATGCAGGGCATAGCCCCAGAATACCTGCACGCCTTCCGGCTGGCCGGCAAAGTGCGGCTGGTGCGCGAGTACAACCGACATCAGCCAGTTGGAATCCTTGAACGTGACCAGCCCGCCCGTACCATCGGTATTGCCGGTGAACTGTTCCATCTTGTCGAAGAAGGCCGGGTCTTTCAGCGTTACCGTAAACGACTCCCACCACGACTCTGGGATACTGGTATTGAACGCAGCAGGGTTGCCGAACTGGGGTCGATCCACTGCCAGTTTCTCCCACAGTGCCCAGCCCTGACTGTCACGCTTGTCGAATTTCGGCGGAGCGCTGTGCATGCTGCCGAAGCTCGATGCGTCGGTCATCGAACCGTTCTGGAAGAACACCAGATCCTGCGGGCGTACTTCGATGGTTTCAGCCACGCCATCACGGCTGCAGCGCAGGCGCTCGACGATGGTGTTGCCGCCATCTTCATCCAGTTCGATGTCTTCCACCTTGCAGTTGTGGACCACACGCACGCCCTGCTCCTGCAGCCATTGCTGCAGCGGACGCACCAGCGAATCGTACTGGTTGTACACAGTGCGTTTCACACCGGCCAGCGTTTCGATGCGCGAGAACTCCATCATGAAGCGATGCAGATAGCGCTTGAATTCCACCGCGCTATGCCATGGCTGGAAAGCGAAAGTAGTGGCCCACATATACCAGAATTTGGTATCGAAAAATTCTGGCGAGAGCCAGTCCGTAATTGCGGTATTGCCCAGCTTTTCTTCGTCCGCTTCGGCCAGCGCCATCAGCTCGGCGCGTTCGTGCATATTGAAGCCCATCGACGACACATTCAGGCGGAAGCGGTTGCGATCCACCAGTCGGGCTTTCGAGTGCGATTTGTGCATCTCGTTGAAAGCGATGGTTTCGTCGTACACGGTCTTGCCCACGTGTTCCAGCGAAGGGATGCTCTTGAACAGATCCCAGGTGCATTCGTAGTTATCGGTGGTGAGCATGCGGCCGCCGCGCAAGGTGTAGCCGGTTTCCGCATTGCCGCCGCCATCCAGACTGCCGCCCGATAATGGCGAGGCTTCGAAGATGGTGATATCGCTGCCCGCCACACCGGCGTCGCGGATCATAAAGGCTGCTGCGGCGAGGTTACCGATACCGCCGCCGACCAGATATGCTTTGATGGAATCACTCATGTCACTGCCCTCTTTTACATAGAAATTCATGGAATAGAGTGCCATGATAGTGCGCTGCACAAAACAAAAATGGGAGGCCGCACTCTAAAGCACGGTTTCCATGCGCCAGATCAAAAAATCAAAACAATAGAGGCCACCGCAAAAAGAAAACGGGGGCTGGCCGCTCGCGCGTACCTGCCCCCGTTCGGGCCACACCAGAGCCGTCGTTACTCTTCCGTGTACATATTCGCGTACTTCAGGCCGAAATACAGGATGAAGGTGTAGCAGGCTGCCGGTACCAAGAAGGAAGTCTGCAGACTGATGCTATCGGCCAGCAGACCCTGTGCAAACGGCACCAGCGCACCGCCGACGATGGCCATGCACAGCAGGCCGGAACCCTGCCCCGTCAGCGGGCCCAGTTTGTTCAGCGCCATCGAGAAGATGGTCGGGAACATGATGGAGTTGAACAGGCCCACGGCCAGCATGGCCCACATGGCCACATGGCCGCTGCCGAATATGCCCAGCAGGACCAGCGCAATCACGGCCGCTGCATTGAAGGCCAGCGCCTTGCCGGGGCTGATGTAACGCATGGCGGCAAAGCCGATGAAACGGCCCACCATGGCACCGCCCCAGTAGTAGCTGACGAAAGGCGCAGCATCGGCGGCGGACAGGCCCGCCACCTTGGCATCGCCGAGGAAGTTGATCAGGAAGCTGCCGATGCTGACTTCACCGCCCACGTAGAGGAAGATGGCAATTGCACCCAGCACCAGATGGCGCTGCTGCAGTACTTGCGACCAGCCGCCCGTGCTGGCCTGTTCACCATCGACGATCTTGGGCAGACGGGCCATGGCAAACAGCACGGCCAGCAACAGCAAGGCAGCCGCCAGCGCCAGATACGGCCCCTGTACGGCAGCAGCCTGCGACGCATGGTAGGCCGCCAGCTGTTCGCTGCTCTGTTTGGCCAGATCTTCCGCACTCAGTACGCCGCCCGCCAGTATCAGCATGCCGCCCAGCGTAGGCGCCACAGTGGTGCCCAGCGAGTTGAAGGCCTGCGTCAGCGTCAAACGGCTCGACGCCGTCTGCGGGTCGCCCAGCACCGTCACATAAGGATTGGCCGCCACCTGCAGGATGGTGATGCCACCAGCCAGCACGAAGAAGGCGATCAGGAACAGCGTGTAGCCGCTGGTGGCGGCCGGATAGAACAGCGCGCAACCGGCAGCCGCGATGGTCAGCCCCGCGACCGCACCGTGCTGATAGCCTATCTTCTTGATCAGCATACCGGCCGGTATCGAGACGATGAAGTAGGCGCCAAAGAAGCAGAACTGCACCAGCATGGCCTGCACATAGCTGAGCGTGTAGACGGCTTTCAGGTGCGGGATCAGCACATCGTTGAGCGACGTGAGCAGGCCCCACATGAAGAACAGGATGGTGACGATGACGAGCGGGCCGGTATTGCTGGCTCCCTGCGCCATCTCGCCGCGCAGCGGCATGCTAGAGGAATGGTGTTCCATGATTCTGTAGTCTCCGTCTGATTATTTGAAGTCGCTGCACTTGAGCGCATCGGCATCCTTGGCTGCGCCGCCGACGATCTGCACATTGGCGAAGCTGGCGCTAAAGACTGCATCGGCCGCCACGCTGAACGGCACGCTAATGGCCGACAATGCCGCACCACGGGCGCTGAAGCAGGCCAGCGGCATTTTCACCGTCTGCTTTTCCTTGCCGGCCAGACGCTGGAAGATCGCGCTGGCATCGAGCTCGGTGCCGTCTACTCCCACCGCCACCTTGCCTTGCGGTGCAGCGGCCACGATCACATCGAACTGCAGCGCCGCATCCTGACTGGCGTAAGCTGGCAGCGGCGCGGCTTTGGCAGCCTGCGCTTCCAGTTTGGCAGGGCCGCTCCAGGTCAGGCGCTTGGCATCTTGCTGGGTATTCACCTGTGCTGTTTCCACTTTTACGGTCGGCAGCTTGAACACGGCGTTCAGGTCCGCACCGAGCGCCACGCGCTGGCCTGCGCTGCTCACATACAGCGCATAGGTAGAACGGTCAGCCGGTGCGTAGATCGGCATGGCCGTAGTCTTGCCGCAGCCGCCAGCCGGATAGCTGGTATCGAGCTGGGGCACGCTGGCCTTGCTCTGGTAGTTCAGGCCATAGCCGAATTTGAACAGCGGATCGTACTTGGCATCGCCCACGTTCAAGGGCGACTGGCAGGCCGACTTCGGCCACGAGAACGACAGCTTGCCGCGGAAGTCCGCATTGACCTTGCCATCGGCTTTGCGGAACAGCACATCGGCCACGCCCTTGCCTTCGGTGCCGGGCAGCCATGCGGCCACAAAGCTGTCCGACAGATTCAGCAGGTCGTTCACATACATCGGGCGGCCCGACATCAGTACCGTCACCACCGGTTTGCCCTTGCCTGCAACGGCCTGCAGCACAGCCAGATCTTCCGGATGACGGCCGGACAGGCGCAACGTACCGGACGGGCCGATATCGCCATCGCCTTCCGCATACGGCGTCTCGCCGATCACGGCAATCACGGCATCGAACTGCGCCACATCGACACCGGCCGCGTTTTCGCTGAAGGTGACGTTGGCCTTGCCTACGGCATCCTGTATGCCGGCAAGGATGCTGTCACTGACGGCATAATCGGAGTTCTTGTTATCCGTGCCCTGCCACGTCAGCGACCAGCCACCCGACTGGTTGGCCAGATTGTCGGCACTCTTGCCGACCACCAGTACCTTTTTGCCACGTGCCAGTGGCAGCACGCCGCCGTTATTCTTCAGCAGTACCAGCGATTCACGCACCGCCTGACGCGCCAGCGCGCGCGCCTGCAGTGCTTCCTGCTTGCCGGCATAGGCATTCTGCGAAGGCTTCTTGCCATCGAACAGACCGGTGCGCAGTTTCACGCGCAAGATGCGAGTCACGGCATCATCGATGCGCGACATCGGAATCTGGCCCTTTTCCACCTGTGCGATGGTATTGGCGATAAAGGTTTTCCAGTGCTCGGGCACCATCACCATGTCGACACCGGCATTGATCGAAGCGGGGCAGCTATCGACCGTGCAGCCCGGCACTTCATCGATGGCATTCCAGTCGCTGACGATCAGACCATCAAAGCCCATTTTGGTTTTCAGCGCATCCGTCAGCAGGGCTTTACTGCCGTGCATCTTGCCATAGTCAACGCCACCATCCACATCGTTCCAGCTATTGAAGGAAGCCATCACCGTCTGCACGCCGGCCTGCAGCGCCGGGTAGTAGCCCTGCGCATGGATGTTGATCATGTCCGCCTTGCTGGAACGGTTGACGCCACGGTCCTTGCCTTCTGCCGTACCGCCATCGCCCACGAAATGCTTGGCCGTGGCTACCACCGTGTTGTCGGCTTTCAGATCGCCCTGCAGGCCCTGCACATAGGCTGCCGCATAGTCTTTGACGATGGCCGGATCTTCCGAGAAGCTTTCGTAGGTACGGCCCCAGCGATCATCACGCACCACGGCCAGCGTCGGCGCAAACACCCAGTCGATACCGGTGGCGCGCACGGCTTTGGCCACGGCCTGCGCCATCGCGCCGACCAGCTTTTTGTCGCGCGCAGCGCCGAGGCCTATGTTGTGCGGAAACAGCGTGGCGCCATACATATTGCTATTGCCGTGCATGGCGTCTATGCCCCAGATTACCGGCACCTGCACCTTCATATCGGTGCTCATGGAAGCGTCGTAATAGGCGTCGGCCAGCTTCACCCAGTCCGCTGCCGTCGCATATTTGTTCCCTTGCGGCCAGCTACCGCCACCATTCAGTACGGAACCGATGTAGTACTCGCGCACCTGTTCGGGCGTGATGAACTTGATTTCCGGCTGGGTGATCTGGCCCACTTTCTGCGCCAGCGTCATGCCGGCCACGATCTGCGCAATGCGTGCTTCCATCGCCTTGTCCTGCTTGACGGCACTGGTAATGTGCGGCCAGTCCTTGAGCGGCGTACTCGGTGCCGCAGTCGCGGTAGCGGTAACAGCGCCGGCGCTCAAAGCCAGCGTGGCGGCCAGTACGGCGCGGCGCATCAGGTAATTGTGTGGAGTGGTGTTCATGGTTTTGCTGTCCCCTTGTGTGATTTAGTTGTGCGCGCCGTGCAGAAAAGCGCTGTACCAGTGGCCGCTATGCTTGAGCGTGCGCTCTTGCGTGGCGTAGTCGATATAGGTCAGGCCGAAGCGCCGCAAATAGCCTTCTGCCCATTCAAAATTATCCAGCAAGCTCCATGCGAAATAGCCGCGGATATTAGCACCTGATGCAATGGCAGTACGCATGGCCGCCAGATGGCGGATCAGATAATCGCGCCGCTGCACGTCGTTGATGCTGCCGTCGGCTTCGACCCGGTCTTCATAGGTCGAACCGTTTTCCGTGATGTAGAGCGGGCCGGCAGGATAGTCGCGCGCTATGCGGGCCAGCAGTTCCACCATGCCCTGCGGCGCCACTTCCCAGCCGAAGGCCGTACGTTCGCGCCCTTGCGGATGGACGATGGTGCTACGCAGCGGATACTGTTCCGGCGCATCGCGTACCACTTCGGGGAAGTAGTAGTTCACGCCGAGGAAATCCAGCGGCGCGGCGATGGCTTCCATATCGCCCGCCTCGACGTGCGGCGCATCCTCCCCCACCAGTTCCAGCACCTGCGCCGGATAGCCGCGGCCATACAGCGGATCGAGGAACCAGCGGTTGCGCAGCCCGTCGTGGCGCTGCACGGCTGCCTGATCTTCCGCGCTGCTGCTAGCAGCATGGACCGGGTGCAGGCTCAGAGCAATCCCCACCTGCGCATCCGCCACGTTGGAACGGATCAGCGCCACGGCGCGGCCATGCGACACCATCACGTGATGACACACCTGCAGGGCCAGCGGCAGGCTGCGGTGGCCCGGCGCATGCATGCCATCCCAGTTGCCGTGCATGGCGGTGCACCACGGTTCGTTGTGGGTAATCCAGTGGCGCACCCGGTCGCCCAGATGGCGCGTCACCACATCCACATACTGCAGGAAGGCGTCTATCGTGGCGCGGCTGGCCCAGCCGCCCTGATCCTGCAACGTCTGCGGCAGATCCCAGTGGTACAGCGTGCACCACGGCTGCAGGCCGCGCGCCAGCATGCCATCTACCAGCTTCGAATAAAACTCCAGCCCCTTGGCGTTGGGCGTGGCATCGCTACCGTTGAAGATACGCGGCCATGCAATCGAAAAGCGGTAGGCCGTCAGCCCCATGGACTGCGCCAGATCCAGATCCTGCTCCCAGCGATGATAATGATCGCAGGCCACGGCACCTGTGCTGCCATCGCGCACCTTGCCCGGCGTGGCACTGAAGCTATCCCAGATCGACGGCACGCGGCCATCCAGCGTGGCAGCGCCTTCGATCTGGTAGGACGAAGTGGAGACGCCCCAGACGAAATCGTCCGCAAAGTCGGCGCGCCGGATCGCCATGGGCAGGTCT
Source organism: Pseudoduganella danionis (assembly GCF_009720775.1). Taxonomy (GTDB): domain Bacteria; phylum Pseudomonadota; class Gammaproteobacteria; order Burkholderiales; family Burkholderiaceae_D; genus Rugamonas; species Rugamonas danionis. Next base: position 1,124,546 of record NZ_WNKW01000001.1, on the reverse strand, counting down.
TTAAATATCGGTGTCTTCATTTTTTCTTGTTGAACGGTGTGGGCGGTACGGGAGCATTCATCCATTGCTGCGCACCGGCGATGACTTCATACGGCACGCTGCCAAACTGGCGGAACAGGTTTTCGATCTCGGCCAGCGTGGCAGTATTGAAATCGATGGATGGAATCTTTGCGCCGCGCGCGTTGGTCACCAGTCCCCAGCTACCGTTGCCCTGCCCGCCCTGATTGCTGACGACTTTGTAGGCCCACGCCGTGGCGGCCCAGCCTTGTGCCGTGTAAGCGTCGTAGCTGACGCGCATGATCTGGCCGCCCAGCTCCGGCCCCATGAAGGCCCATGGCTGGAACTCGCCTACAAAAAAGGCCGCATCGCGTTCGGCCAGCTTGCGCTGCCATTCGCACACGCCGCTGTTGCCGTCGCTGCCGCATTCCAGCCAGTCGCGGTGTACCGTCAGGCCCGGCTTGCCCCAGCCGAAGTGGCCGGGATAAGGATGCATTTCGATGGCCACATTTTGCTGGCCATGTTCGGCCGGTTTGCCGTAGGCGTCAAAGCCAAGGTTATGGCCGGGCAGGATGATCACGTGATTCGGGTCGACCGCGCGGATGGCCTGATACAGCGTGTCCATCACCGTGGCCAGATGTTCCGGCGTCGTACCCCATGGTTCGTTAAGGATGCTGTAGCCAGCTACAGCGGCGCGGTCCTTGTAGCGCGCGGCGATCTGCTGCCACAGCCAGATCGTGCGCTGCTGGTATTCGGGCGTGCTCCAATAGAGATTTTTTCCTGCGCAGCCGCTGTGATGTTCCCAGCCCTGGCTGCCGACGGCGCCATGCAGATCCAGCACCACATAGATGCCGCGCTGCTCGGCCTGGTCGATGGCCTGATCCAGATAGTGCCACGCGTCAGCGCGTAGCTGGTAAGGCTGCTTTTCATCTTCCACTACACTGTAGATAAACGGCAGGCGCACCAGATTAAGTTTTAGCTGCGGCAGCAGATTCCAGTCGCGCTCAGTGATCCAGTGGTCGCGGAACAGGCGGTACAGGCGTTCGCGCTCGGCATAGCCGAAGCGGCGATCCAGTACGGCTTCCAGCTTGCACTGGTCATCGATGCCGGCGCTGCCCTGCCCCATCATCCAGAATTCCTGCATCAGGTAGTTGCCGAAGTTAATACCGCGCAGTGCCACCGGCTGGCCCGCGGCATCGAGCCAGCGCCCGCCCTGCGTATGCAGTATGGACAGCGGCTGGGCCCACGCAGGTGCCGCCGGCAGCAGTGCCGCCAGCAGGCTGACGGCGCACAGCAAACGCTTGGTAAACATGGCCACTCCTGAATTTGGAATCGTTTCCAATAGCACTGCAAAAAAAGGGCAAACCAGCCTGCCCTTACCCCTGTCTGTTACTTCTGCGCTGCAGCCAGCGAAGCCCGCTCGGCTACATGCAAACGGTACTGCCGTTCCACCGGCCGCTGCATATCATAGCAGCGGTTGAGCAGAAAATTCAGTCCGTTCAGCGTCATTTCACTCCACGGTATGTGCACGCTGGTCAGGCGCGGCGCAGTGAATTCCGCACTATGCGTATCGTCGTAACCGAGCACCGACACCTGCTGCGGCACGGCCACGCCAGCCTGCTGGAAGCAGGACAGCGCGCCTACCGCCATTTCATCATTGGCGCAGAACAGCGCGGTAAATTCATAGCCCGACTTGAGCAGGCGCTCGGCACAGGCCCAGCCGCCTTCGGGCGAAAACTCGCCGTCTGCCATCCACACGGAAGCGGGAGCGATGCCTGCCGCTTCCAGCTCTGCCATGAAACCGGCGATGCGCGCTTGATTGTCGGCGGCGCTGGCACGGCCGGCGATCACGGCAATCTTGCGGTGCTGCTGCGCCAGCAGCGTCTGCGCGGCCAGCCGGCCACCAGCTTCATGGTCGACCGTAAAGCACTGTTCGGCGATGCTGGCGAATTCGTGGTTAATCACCACCACGCGCGCCTGATACGGCCCCAGTGCCGCAAAGTCTTCCTCTTCGAGCGAGTTGGTCATCACGATCAGACCATCACTACCGCGTTCAATCAGGAAGTTCATCCCTTCGATGGCCTGCTGGCGCGCATCGCCTTCGCCCACGCCGAACGCCACCACCATATTCAGCCCGGCCGCGCGCAGCGCCGTGTAGATAGATTGCAGGATGGGCGTGTAGAAGGTCCCGCTCAGATACGGAATGTACACGCCTATCATCTGCGAATTACCGGACAGCAGAGTACGCGCAGCGTGCGAGGGGCGGAAATCCAGCTCCTCTATGGCCTTGCGTACTTTTTCCAGCGTGGCCGGCGACACCGAGCCTTTACCGCTGATCACCCGCGACGCCGTGCCCAGCCCTACTCCCGCCAGGCGGGCTACGTCTTTAATGGTTGCCACGCGTTCCCCTGTCCGTTCTATCTATGCGGCGGCAAGCATACCGCATGGCCTGCCGCCATGACAAGCTGTCATGATCGGCCCTGCCCACCTAGTCCTGCAGCAGCGCCGCAGCGATGCTCTTCTGGGCTTTCTCCACCGGCATGCGGGTGTTCCAAAACGCCGTCAGCACATCCTGCAGCGCGCCATTCTGGTCGGGCGTGATGTACACCTCTATCATGCCGACCTGGCGCGCCTTGTCCTTCATGGCAGCCATGCCGGCCTGCGCACATGCATCCATAGTCGACACATCGATATCGCTGCGCACCGGCAGCGAACCTTTCAGCTTGCTGAATTCCAGTTGGGCGGCTGGCGCCAGCAGCGTGGTGGCCAGCAGCTTTTGCGCTTTCACGGCATCGGCATTCGCCGTTTTCGGGAACACGAAGGCATCGCCCTGTATCAGATACGGCACTTGCGGGCCCAGACCGGCGATACAGCCGAAGTCCTTGCCGGCGCTCTGGCGCGCTGCCGAGAACTCGCCCTTGGCCCAGTCGCCCATGATCTGCACGCCGGCCTTACCGCTAATTAGCATGGCCGTGGCATCGTTCCAGTTACGGTTAGGCGAACCGGCATCGACATAGCTTTGCAGACGTTTGAACGCCACCAGCACCTGCTTGAAGGCTTCCGAATTCAGCGCTTTCGGATTGCGGTCACGCAGCACCTGCAGATACAGCTCCTTGCCGCCGACATTGGCCAGCATGGCCTGGAACAGGATGTTCTCCTGCCAGGCCTGACCGCCGTGGGCCAGACCAATCAGCCCTGCGGCCTTGAGTTTATCGAGTGCGGCAAACAGTTCGTCCGGCGTGGCCGGTTCCTTGTTAATGCCGGCCTTCTTGAACGCGGCCTTGGAATACCAGATCCAGGTCGACATATGGATGTTGACAGGCAGCGCGTAGTAATGGCCCTTCACCTTGATCACATCGAGCATGGGGCCGGGCAGCAGTTGGTCCCACTTGTCGCGCACAGCCACATCGTCGACATTGTTGAGCGAGCCCTGGTCGATCAGGTCGCTGAACTGTTTGGTGGTATTGAATTGCGCCGCAGTGGGCGGATTGCCGCCGACGATGCGGTTGATCGCCACGGCCTTGGCCTGATCGGCACCGGCAATCGCGGTATCGACCCACACGCCACCGGCAGCGCGGTAGGCATCGGCAAATTTGCGCACGGCGGCAGACTCGCTGCTCGAGGTCCACCAGTGCATTACTTCGGCTTTCGGCCCGGCCGCTTGCGCGCCTGCAGCCAGCGTCCACGCGGCCAGCGCCGCCGCAGCGACGCCGCCCATACGGTATTTGGTCATCCGGTCTCCTTGCATGCCGGTCGGCGCCAGCATTGCTCATTCGGGGTAAAACGCGATACTACGATGCCTGCCCTGTTCATGCAAAAAAAACCGGCGCCGTCCACAGCGCCGGTAACTTCGTGCGAAGAGACTAGGGGTACATCGAACGGAATTGGAAACGTTACCAATTCATGCCGCCGACTATAGCACCGCTAGAATTTGAGTGTCAACCGGAATTCGGGAATTCGAGAATTCGCGCGCGCGCCGCAAGCGGCCTGCGCGCGCTATGAAGTGGGTCAGTCGCCTTCGCGCACGAACACGCGCAGGCGGTGACCATCACGGTCCAGCGCCACGAAGGTGTAGCCGAAGTCCAGCGCCACGGGACGCTGGGCGATGGCCACGCCCTGCTCGGCCCACTGGCCATGCAGGCGATCGACAGCGGCGCGGTCGGCCACATGGATGCACAGCTCGCCCCCGCCGCCGGCGCCAAGTGCCACGGGCTGGACGGACGAACGGGCCCACAGTCCGAACTTCAGGCCATTTTCCAGCATGAACAGCGAGAAGGTGGGCGCCGTATCGACCGGCTGCTGACCCAGCAGGCCCGCATAGAAGGCGGCGCTGGCAATCGGGTCTTCCACATACAACAGTACGTAATCAGGGCTAAACATTTTCTTACTCCATCAGATGCACACCACCGCGGTGTTGCTTGTGCATATGGTAAGAAAACGCTGTGACAGTTTTTGTCAGGAGTGTGGCTGATGGGCGCGCAGAAAAAACAAAGGCGGCCATGCAGGCCGCCTTGCTGGTCCGGATCCCAGTCCGGCTCAATCCGCTTTCAGCAGATTAGTCCAGTTTCCAGACGTATTCCAGCGTCTGCCACTGATCGCCACCTGGCGAAACGAATTTGCACTTGGTGATACTTTTCTCAGCAGCTTTGTCCAGATTCTTGAAGCCGCTCGACTTATTCACTTTCGATTCCAGCACTTTGCCTTCTGGCGACAGTTTCAGGCCCAGAACCACGGTGCCTTTTTCTTCATTCATCAGCGAGGCTTTCGGATACTCGATCGAGCATGGGACCTTAGGATCCAGAGTAGCCATTTTATCGGCGGCAAACGCGGGCAGCGTGACCGACAGCAGACTGATTGCAGCAATGGCGAAACGTTTCATGAGGCTTCCTTTTTGTGAAATGAATAGAATGAAATCTAGCAGTAACAGCCACGGGATCCCCGCTGCTGTAACGCTTTGATCGTACGCCTGCGTTTGCGCAAAGTCGATATTGGCATGTAACACTGTTGCTTTCCTGCAAAAAATTGATGGAAATCAACAGCAACCTTGTCAGAAAGTTCTGTTTTCGATCAAGAAAACTCAGCGCTTTTCTTGATTTAAGTCAATGCGCCGGACGGCCTATCGCTTATATGATCGCGCCACTATGCAATCTACGCTTCCTGTCAGCCAACATTCCCTGTTCGACGACGCTCAGGCGCTCGTCACCGGCACCCTGCTCATTTCGCTGGGCGTGAACCTGCTCGGCACGGCCAACCTGATTACCGGTGGCACGGTAGGCATCGCCATCCTGCTCAAGTACTTCACGGGCGTGTCCTTCGGCAAGCTGTTCTTTCTGGTCAACCTGCCGTTCTACATCCTCGCCTACAAGAAGATGGGGCGCGTATTCACGCTCAAGACTTTCCTCTCGGTAGGCCTGCTCAGCGCATGGTCGGAACTGCTGCCGCTGGTGTTCAAGATCGGCGATGTGAACCCGTTCTATTCGGCCGTGATGGGCGGCCTGCTGGCCGGCGTCGGCTTGCTGATCCTGTTCCGCCATCGCGCCAGTCTGGGCGGCGTGAATGTGCTGGTGCTGTTCCTGCAGGAACGCCTGGGCTGGCGCGCCGGCTATATGCAGCTGACCATCGATGGCGCCATTGTGCTGCTGTCGCTGGCCATCGTTCCTGTCGACCGCATCGCCATCTCTCTGCTGGGCGCTGCCGTACTCAACCTCACGCTGGCCATCAACCACGTGCCGGGCCGCTACGGCGCTGCCTGAACTCCTGAGCTGTAGCGCTCACACCATGCAGTCGGGCCTGTCCTGACTGCATCCCCCCTGCCATTCCCCCTGCCTCTGTTAGCGCCAAAAAGCGCTCTGCCATTGCCTGCCCAAAACTGAAATGCACGGCAACAACATTAGCAAAATCAATAACTTAGAAAATTATCAAACGCAAATTTGCACTTTTACAACCAAACTATCAATTTGACATTTGTGTTGTTGACTTGATATTCACACCTACCCATACTGGGCTCCTGCTGAGCTCGATCACGGTCGCAAATAAAAAGCAGGGACTTCAGGGGATCCCCTACGCGCGGCAGGGTAAGGCACAGCAGCCTAACCACTTCAGCTAAGAACAGGGAACTATAAAATGAAACTGTACTCCAGCTCCATTCGGCGCCATGTCGTGGCCGCCGCCATCCTGGCCGTGTTTGCAAGTGCCGCCCAGGCCGATCAGGTGATGAAACCCTACTTTGAGTTCAAGAAGCCTAAAATGGTGACCATCCCGGGTGATCTCTCACTCGACACCAACGGGGCTTCCTCGGTCGTGGTGAATGCTACCGGACCTTACCGGCTCGGTTTTGAAGGGATCAGCCAGTATGACGGCGCTTCCTTCGGCCGCAACTTCATCCCGCCCGACACCATGGGCGCAGTGGGCAAAACCCAATATATGTCCACCACCAACGGCGCCTATGCCGTGTTCGACAAAACCACGGGCAACCGCACGGCGCTGATGTCGGACGTGACCTTCTGGGCCAACGCGGGCCAGACCGGCACCAATGGCGATACCCGCATCATGTACAACGCTACGGCCGACCGCTGGATCGCCGTCGCCTTCGGCGCCAATACCAAGGACTTGCAGATCGCCGTTTCGGACACCTCGAACGCGCTGGGCAGCTGGAAATCCACCAAGTTCGAAGGCTATGCCGGCCTCGGCTTCGGCGCCACGGCCGACTATCCTACCCTGGCGCTGGACCGCAATGCCGTCTACATCGGCACCAACAACTTCGCTCCCGCGACCAATGGCGGCGCCAATAGCTTCCGCGGCACCACCATGAACGTGATCCCTATCGACAGCCTGTTTGGTGCCAGCGGACCCTCGACCACCAATATGCAGCAGATCGTCACGCCATATAATGGAAGCGGCCTCGACCGAGGCTTTGCTCCGCAGGGCGTCAACAGCAATTCGGCAAGCTCGACCGGCCACGTATTTGGCGCCTCGATCTACAACTATGACAACATCAGCTACACCATCAACGGCCTAAGCTCGAGTTCGGCTACGGGCGCCACCGTCAGCGCTTCCGAGCAAATCGGCATGGCCGCTTTCACTACCGCAGGGGCGGCACGTCAACCGTCGGTCGCACTGCCGGCCAACCGGCGCGTGGTCGATACGGGCGACGAGCGTATCAGCAGCAGCGTGTATGAAGTCGGTGGCCGCATCTACATGGTCAACACGGTCAACACCACCAGCGATGGGCTGGACGAGGCACGGGTACGCTACACCGTCGTCGATGCCGCCACCAATGCCATCATCGATCAAGGCGACATCGGCTCGGCCGGCCATGACTATTACATGGGGTCGATCGCCGTCAACAGCAGCGGCCAGGTGGTGGTCGGTTTCAATCGCTCCGGTCTCAATGCTGCGGATGGCAAGATCGCCTTCATGGCCCACACCTTCAGCACTGATGCCACCGGTCACCTGATTTCGACCAGCAGCGACATCATGCTGAAAGAAAGCCTGGTGGACGATTACCACAACGGCAGCCTGTTCGGCCAGGCCGCCAGTGGCCGTCAGCGCTGGGGCGACTATAGCCAGGTATCGATCGATCCGACCGATGACTCGCAGTTCTACCTGATCGGCGAATTCGCCCGCGAGTACAACAATCCTGCCAGCGGCCACCCCGGCGGCACTGGCGGATCGCGCTGGGGCACCTGGGTCGCCATGATCGATGTGAGCCCGGTACCAGAACCATCGAGCTGGGCCATGCTGTTTGTCGGCCTGGGCATGGTGGGCGTGCTGGCACGTCGCCGCCGTAACGCAGCAACTGGCAGCCCATGCTAAAGTGGCTAAGCGCCGCCGTGCTGGCGGCTTACTGGGGAGGTGCGGCGATGGCTGCAGAACCGGCAACAAGCAGCGCCGCCGCACTGGGCACCTGGGGCGGCGACCGTCTGCAATTGACGGTCGAAGCGCACGGCGCCCGCCTCGCCATGGACTGTGCCAGCGGCAGCATCGGCGTGCCGCTGGTGCTCGATGCCCACGGCAGTTTTACGGCCAGCGGCAAGTTCGAGACCCATCAGCCAGGGCCGCAACCGGCGGATGAGAGTGGCGGCGCAGCCACCCGTTACAGTGGCAACGTCAAAGGCGAGCAGATGACGCTTACCATCCATGCCAGTGGCGCAGCCGCGCCCCAGCACTACACCTTGCGTAAAGGCGTGCAGATCAAACTGGTGCGCTGCCTGTAGTCTGGGCTGGAATGGCGTCAGCTTCTCCAGAGCGCAAAAGGCCGGAGCACTCCGGCCTTTTTTATGCGCGCTAGGACAGTACCAGCAACATGCCGAGCACGGCCAGCACCATGCCGGCCAGCGTAGTGCCGCTCAGGCTGCTACCGAACAGCAGCCAGCCCAGCAGGGCCGTCACCACCGGCACCAGATAGAAATAGGTCGCGACGCGCGTCGCTTCACCCCGTTTGATCAGATAGATCAGCAACAGCACGGCGGTCACCGAGACACCGAACACCATCCACAGCAGGCCAAACACAAAACTGCCCTGCCATTGCACAGGCGCGGAGTGATCGAACACACAGACCAACCCCATCACTACGCTGACGGCCACATACTGGAAAAACGTGCTGGCAAAGACATGGCCATCGGCCGGCAACTGCTTCTGGTACAGCGTGCCCGTCGTCACGGCCAGCAAGGCGATGCAGGCCGCCATGATGGCCCAGCCATCGAGCCCGCCCGGTTGCAAGCCCGGCGCCAGCACCAGATACACGCCGCCAAAGCCCACGACTATGCCCAGCCACGCCCGCCAGCCCAGCCGCTGCCGTTGCGCCGTGCTCACATACAGTGCCGTCAGCACGGGTTGCAGGCCCGTGATCAGAGCCGTCACGGCGGCAGGCAGACCACGGCTCATGGCATAGAAACAGCCGCCCAGAAACAGCGTCTGCATCAGCAGGCCCGTCAGCAAAGCCTGGCGCATGCCGCGCGGCGTAGGAAAGCGCACGCGGCAGACCAGCGCCAGCGCCAGAAACACCAGCGCCGACAGGCCACCACGCCACAGCAGCAGCTTGAAGGGCGGCGCATACTGCACACAGGCTTTGACGGCCACATAGCCCGTACTCCACAGAAATACGAATAGCCACGGCACGCTGCGTTCTATCAGGGGCGATGGGTGGGACGCTGTTGCCATAGAAATCCTGCCAGTCAAACGGATGGCAGACGGCTGCCATCAACAGAGCACAGCTTAGCGTGGCACAAACCCATAAAAAAGTGAATAATTAAGCATAAACCATTCACAAATTGAGAATATGAAACTCTCGGAACTGGAAATCTTTCAGGCGGTCGCCGAATGCGGCAGCGTGGCTGGTGCCGCCCAGCGCCTGCATCGTGTGCCGTCGAATGTCACCACCCGTTTGCGCCAGCTGGAAGAGGCACTCGGCGTGCAGCTATTTATCCGCAGCAACCAGCGCCTGCAACTGGCACCAGCCGGCCACAGCCTGCTGGAATACAGCCGCCGCATACTGGCGCTGGTGGCCGAAGCGCGCCAAGCCGTCAGCGGCGGCGCCGCGCTGGGCACGCTGACGCTGGGTTCTATGGAAAGCACTGCTGCCGTACGCATCCCGCCCCTGCTGGCGACCTTCCACCAGCGCTACCCGCACATCCAGCTCGAACTCACCACGGGGGCTTCGGGGCTCATGCTGGAGCAAGTGCTGTCCGGCCACTGCACGGCTGCTTTCGTCCATACTCCGCTGCTGCATCCGGCACTGGAGGGGCGCGCCGTGTATCGGGAAGAAATGCTGATCATCGCACCGCGCTCGCAGCCGGCCTTCAGTTGTGCCAGCGAGCTGGCTGGCCGCAATCTGTATGCCTTCCGCAGCCATTGCAGCTACCGCAGGCATTTCGAGGAATGGTTCCGCGCCGGACTGGCCATGCCGGGCAAGATCTACGAAATGGAGTCCTACCACAGCATGCTGGCCTGCGTGATCGCGGGCGGCGGGCTGGCCATGATGCCGCGCAAAATGCTGGAGAGTATGCCCGGCCACGATCAGGTCAGCGTCTGGCCCGTGGCCGAAGCATGGCGCTGGCTAGACACCTGGCTGGTATGGCGGCGCGACGCCGTCACGCCGCAGTTACAGGCTTTACTGGAGCTGCTGCCAGCGCAACCGGATCAGCAGATTCCGGCAATTACTTAGGCAACATTAAGGCACTGAGGCCGGAAAAGAAAAAGGCCAATCCATAGATTGGCCTAAGTCTTTGATTCTTCTGGTCGGGGCGAGAAGATTCGAACTTCCGACCCCTTGCACCCCATGCAAGTACGCTACCAGGCTGCGCTACGCCCCGACTAGAATTAAATTATAACAGCCACTTTAAGCATTTGTCATGTTTGCTTTCAAGCGGCCAACGTCGCTTGCATCCGGGACAGCTTTAACTGAGTAGCAAAGCCCGCATCGCGCAGCGGAATCCTTCCACCAGCGCCTCGCGGTTCATGTCCGGCCGCTGGATGCCGCGCACGGGCAGGCCGTGAAAAAACGTCACCAGCGTATTCAGCCGGCCGTCCAACAAGGTATCGTCCACCGGCAGCTGGCGCTGCTCGCGACCACGCCGGACCAGTTCACGTAACTGGTTATGGGCGCGCTCATCGACTTCCTTGAGCTTGGCCGCTATCACGGGATTGCGCGACGCTTCCGAATACATCTCCAGCGGCATATGCCACGGCTGCGGATCGAGCGACTCGGCCACGTGCATGGGCGCGTCTTCGAGCATGGCTTCCAGCGGATCGTCACGGCTATCGAGATCACGCAGCAGACCAGCCACGTGCTCCGCTTCGCGCTCCACAAACGCCAGGATGATGGCATCCTTGCTGTCGAAGTAGTTGTAGATATGGCCCGCACTCATGCCGGCCTGCTTGGAGATCTCCGCCATGCTGGCGCCATGGAAGCCGCTGCGGGCAAAGCACAGCGCCGCGGCTTCGAGTACCTGATTACGCCGCTGCTGGGCGCGCTCGGGATCGGTACGGCGTTTTACGGGAGCTGTGCTCATGCTGGTTCCTAGTCTATGGTCTGGCGAGTGGCGAAGGTGAGGCGGTACTGTGGCGAAGCATACGGCATTTGTCAATTTGGCGGGCCGGCAGTGCGACGGCCAAACAACACCGCCGCCCTGCCCGCCCGCACGGCACATTAGCTGCGCGGGCTGGCGCTCTCCGGCTGCCAGCCGCCACCAAGCACCTTGTACAGTGCCACCGCGTTGCTGGACTGCTCCAACTGTGCGCCGATCAGCCCCTGCTGCGCCACGTACAGCGCACGCTGCGCTACCAGCGCAGCCAGATGCGATTCGCTGCCCTGACGGTAGCGCGCATCGTGGATGCGGTAGCTCTTGTCGGCCGCCGACACCAGCGCGGTCTGCGCATCGACGCGCTGCACCAGCGTACCGCGCTGGGCCAGCGCATCGGACACTTCGCGCAAGGCCGACTGGATGGCCTTTTCATACTGGGCCAGCGAGATATCGCGGTTGGCTTTGGCGATGTTCAGATTCGCGCGGTTCACACCCCCGTCAAAAATCGGCAGATTAATCTGGGGGATGAAGCTCCACGTCGACGAACCGGCTTTGAACAGGCCATTCAGGCTGCTGCTGGCGCTACCGCCACTGGCCGTCAGAGAAATGCTGGGCAGGAAGGCCGCGCGGGCCACACCGATATTCGCATTTGCTGCCCGCAGCGCGCGCTCAGCTTCCTGCACATCGGGGCGGCTGGTCAGCACGTCCGACGGCAAGCCGGTGGGGATGGCCGCCAGCGTGGAATTCAGCTGCAGTGCAGCAGCCGGCAGCAGCGCCGCAGGCACTTCGGCGCCCACCAGCAGACGCAATGCATTCACATCGAGCGCCACTTGCGCCGTGTACAGCGCTACATCGCTGCGGGCCGCTTCCACACTGCTCTGGGCTTCATACAGATCGACGCCGGAACTGATGCCGCCGGCCTGGCGCTTCTGTATCAGATGATAGCTAAGTAGCTGGCTTTGCAGCGTGTCGTTCGCCAGCTTCAGACGCTGCTGATCGGCACCCAATGTCAGGTAGGCATTGGCCACTTCGGCCACCAGCGTAATCTGCTGGGCGCGGCGCGCTTCTTCCGTCGCCAGATAGCTTTGCAGCCCCGCTTCCGACAGATTGCGCAACTTGCCGAAGAAGTCCAGTTCATAGGCCGCCATACTCAGGCCGCCGCTGTACTGGCGGTTGATCTGCGCCGCACCGGTGGCGCTCATGGTTGCTGGCGTACGGCTGGCCGTCTGACCCACATTGGCCGACAGCTTGGGCAGCAGCGCCGCACTGTCTATGCTGTACTGGGCCTTGGCCTTGTCGATATTCAGCGCCGACACGCGCAGATCACGGTTGTTCGCGAGTGCCAGTGCAATCACTTCGCGCAGGCTGGCATCGGCAAAATAGTCGCGCCACAGAATTTCCGATGCCGGCTGGTCATCGTTGGCAGCCTGCGGCAGCGCCTTGTAGGCATCGCCTTGCGGCCATGCCGCATGCACGCCGCTGCTGGCTTGCGGTAGCACGGGTGCCAGACTGCAACCGGCCAGCAACGCCAGCGCGGCCACAGAGATCAGAGTTTTTTGCATGCTCATTTTCATGATTAGTTGGCCTCCACAGCGCTGGCTGGCGCAGCTTTTTTCTGCGCGAAGTAGCCGCGCACCAGCACAAAGAACAGCGGTACAAAGAAGATGCCGAGGAAGGTGGCCGACAGCATACCGCCCAGCACCCCGACACCGATCGCATTCTGGCTACCGGAACCGGCGCCGCTGGCCAGTGCCAGTGGCAACACGCCCAGACCGAAAGCGATCGACGTCATCAGAATCGGCCGCAGACGCAGGCGCACTGCCTGCAGCGTCGCCTGTTTCAGCGCCACGCCCTGCTCCTGCAACTCCTTGGCAAACTCCACGATCAGAATCGCATTCTTCGCCGCCAGACCGATCACCGTCAGCAGGCCTACCTGAAAGTACACGTCGTTCGACAGCTTGAACACAAAGGTAGCCAGCACGGCGCCGATCACACCCAGCGGCACCACCAGCAGCACCGAGAACGGAATCGACCAGCTCTCATACAGTGCCGCCAGACAGAGGAACACGATCAGCAGCGACAGCGCATACAACTGGGTGGTCTGCGAACCGGAATCACGTTCTTCCGTCGACAGGCCGGTCCATTCGTAGGCAATACCGGGTGGCAGCTTGGCCGCCATCTTTTCGATTTCCGCCATCGCCACACCGGAGCTCAGACCCGGAGCCGGCATGCCGAGGATTTCGGTGGATGGCATGCCGTTGTAGCGCTCCAGCCGTGGCGAAGCGTAGATCCACTGGCCGCTGGCGAAGGCCGAGAATGGCACCATCTCGCCTTTGGCATTGCGGGCAAACCATTTACCCAGATCTTCCGGCGCCATGCGCGACTCGGCCGCACCCTGCATATACACTTTCTTGACGCGGCCACGATCGACGAAATCGTTGACGTAGGCGCTACCCCATGCCGTGCTGAGTACCTTGTTCACCTCGTCGATGGACAGGCCCAGTGCCGCAGCCTTCTGCTGATCAATGGTGATCTTGTACTGCGGAGTATCGTCCTGCCCGTTCGGGCGTACGGCCATCAGCAGCGGGTTCTGTGCCGCCATGCCCAGCATCTGGTTACGTGCTGCCATCAGTGCTTCATGGCCCACACCACCGCGGTCCTGCAATTGCAAATCGAAGCCGCTGGCATTCCCCAGTTCGATCACGGCCGGCGGTGCAAAGGCAAACACCATCGCATCCTTGATGCGCGAGAAGCTGCCCATGGCACGGCCAACTATGGCATCCACGCGCATGGCGGCGCCTTTGCGCTCCGACCAGTCCTTCATGCGCACGAAGGCGATACCGGTATTCTGGCCATTGCCGCTGAAGCTGAAGCCTGCCACGGCAAACACGGAATCGACGGCCGCTTTTTCCTCGTTCATGAAATGCTGCTCGACCTGTTCGATCACCTTCAGCGTGCGCTGCTGGGTTGCACCCGTCGGTAGCTGGATCTGGGCAAACAGCACGCCCTGATCTTCTTCCGGCAGGAAGGACGTCGGCAAGCGCATGAACAGCGCAGCCAGGGCCGCCAGCAGCACGCCATACAGCACCAGCGTACGGCCCTGACGGTTCAGGATCGCACTGACCCAGCCCTGATAAGTGCTGCTGCCACGCTCGAAGCTGCGGTTAAACCAGCCGAAGAAGCCGGTATTGCTGGCATGGTGGCCTTTTTCCACCGGCTTGAGCAAGGTGGCGCATAGTGCAGGCGTGAACACCATCGCCACCAGCACGGACAGCACCATGGCCGAGACGATGGTGATCGCGAACTGGCGATAGATCACGCCGGTCGAACCGCCGAAGAAAGCCATAGGCACGAACACGGCCGACAGCACCAGCGCAATACCTACCAGTGCGCCGCTGATCTGGCCCATGGATTTACGCGTGGCTTCCAACGGCGACAGGCCCTCTTCCGTCATCACGCGCTCGACGTTTTCCACCACCACGATCGCATCGTCCACCAGCAGGCCGATGGCCAGCACCATGGCGAACATGGTCAACGTATTGATCGAATAGCCGAACGCGGACAGGATGGCGAAAGTACCCAGCAGGACCACCGGCACGGCCATGGTCGGAATCAGCGTGGCGCGGAAGTTCTGCAGGAACAGATACATCACGAGGAAGACCAGCAGCACCGCTTCCACCAGCGTCTTCACCACTTCTTCGATGGACAGCTTGACGAACGGCGTGGTGTCATACGCTACTACGGCCTTCATCCCCACAGGGAACTGCTTTTCCATCTGGCCGATCTTGGCTTTCACGGCTTTGGCCGTATCGAGCGCATTGGCACCCGTGGCCAGCTTCACGGCCACACCCGTTGCCGGCTTGCCGTTGTAGCGCGCCAGCACATTGTAGTTCTCGCTACCGAGTTCGATGCGCGCCACATCGCGCAGATACACAGTCGCCCCGCTGCTGGCCGTCTTCAGCAGAATCGCACCGAACTGCTCGGGCGTCTGCAGGCGGCTCTGGGCCGACACGGTGGCATTCAGTTGCTGCCCCGGCACTGCAGGCGCACCACCCAGTTCACCAGCCGAGACTTCGGCATTCTGTGCCTGGATGGCCGCCGAAACCTCGGCTGGCGTCAATTGGTAGCTATGCAGCTTGGCTGGATCGAGCCAGATCCGCATCGCATACTGCGCACCGAACGAAGTCACATCGCCCACGCCTTCGACGCGGCTCAGGCTATCGATCACATCGGAAGCCACGTAGTCGCCCAGATCGGCCTGCGTCATCTTGCCGTCTTCCGAAACGAAGCCCAGCACCATCAGGAAGTTCATGGTGGCTTTGGTCACCACCAGCCCCTGCTGGGTAACGATGGCCGGCAGCAGCGGCGTGGCCAGTTGCAGCTTGTTCTGCACCTGCACCTGCGCGATATCGGGATTGGTGCCGCTCTTGAAGGTCAGCGTGATGCTGATGCCGCCCGTGCCATCGCTGGACGAAGACATATAGCGCAAGCCATCGATGCCCTTCATTTTCTGTTCGATCACCTGCGTGACCGCATCTTCCACAGTCTTGGCGGAAGCACCCGGATAGGAACCGGTAATCGAAATCGATGGCGGCGCAATGCTAGGGTATTGGGCTATCGGCAGGCCGGTGATGGCTATCGCGCCCGCCAGCATGATGACGATGGCGACCACCCACGCAAAGATAGGCCGGTCTATAAAAAATCTTGACATAAGCTGCCTCCCTTATTGCGCGTTGCCGTGCTGGGCGACGCTGCTCGCTTGCGCCGTCGCTGCTGCCGGTTTCGCTACTTGTGCTGGCGCGCCCGGCTGCACTTTCTGCAAGCCTTCCACGATCACCAGATCGCCAGCCTTGAGGCCGGACTTGACCAGCCATTTATCGCCACGCGTCCCGCCTGTCACCAGCGTGCGCTGCTCGACCTTGCCCTGCGGGTTCAGCACCATCGCCGTCGCCTCGCCTTTCTGGTTGCGGCTCACGCCCTGCTGCGGCACGGCGATGGCCTGCTCGTTGACGCCAGCATCGACCACGGCGCGCACGAACATGCCGGGCAGCAGATCATGACGCGGGTTGGGGAAGATGGCGCGCAGCGTCACATTGCCCGTACCCGGGTCCACCGTCACATCGGAAAACTGCAGCTTGCCTTCCTGCGCATAGCGGCTGCCGTCCGACAGCAGCAGATGCACGCTGGCCTGCTGTGCACCGCGTTTCAGGCTGCCGCTTTCGAGTTCGCGCTTCAGGCGCAGCAAGTCCTCGCTCGACTGCGTTACATCCACATAGATAGGGTCGAGCTGCTGCACGGTGGCCAGCGCCGTGCTCTGTCCTGCCGTCACGAGCGCACCGGCCGTGACGCTGGAACGGCTGATACGGCCACTGATAGGCGCTTCCACCTTGGTGTACTGCAGGTTGATGCTGGCCGTTTCGAGTGCAGCAGTAGCCACCGCCACATCAGCCTTGGCCTGCTCGTACGCGGCCACGGCATCGTCGTAATCCTGCTTGCTCACGCCTTCGATGGCCAGCAGCTCCTTGTAGCGCGCTGCCTTGGGAGCGCTGCTCAGCAGATTCGCCTGCGCCTTGGCCAGTGCCGCCTTGGCCGACTGGTGGGCGGCCTGATAGCTGGCTGCATCGATCTGGTACAGCGCGGCGCCAGCCTGCACATCGGCGCCTTCGACAAACAGACGTTTCCGGACCAGCCCACCAACCTGCGGGCGCACTTCGGCCACCTGATAGGCGCTGGTGCGGCCCGGCAGTTCGGTGCTGATCTGTAGCGCTTCCGGCGCTACCTTGAAAACGCCCACCTCCGCCACCTGCGCATGAGGTGCTTCGGAGCTGGAGTGGGAGCAAGCGCTGAGGCTGAGCACAGCGCTGGCTGAAATGAGTGCGACGAGGCTGGTCGTGCGCAGATTCGGGGGGCAGAAACGAGCTTCCATATGAATTCTTTCTGTGTAAAAAATAAGCACAGACGTTAGAATGAACGATCATTCTAATTAAGTCAAGCAACATTTTTTTGAAAAACCCATCTAGAACGTGGCGAATTAGTGGCGTCAAGCAAGGAATTTGCCCATAGGACAGGGCTCCGCGCACAGCCCGGTGCTACAATGATTTATTTCCGACAGTCATTATTCTGGTCGTCTGTACATGATTTCGCCGCTCCCCCCACGTGCCAGACGGCCCCGCCTTACAACGCTGATCACGACCGGTCTGGTCGCTGCCGTACTGCTGTCCGTATTCGCCGTGCTGGGACTGGTCAGCCACAACGCCCACCAGAAATCCGAGCGCGAGGCCAGAGAGCGATTGCAGCAACTGTCCTGGCAAATGCGCGACACGCTCAACCGCGTCGTCCTGAGCGCCATCAACGACATCAAGCTGGTGCGCGAACTCCCCCAGATCAGCAATCCCCGCTCGCCCGACGAAGCCCGCAAGGTACTGGAAGCGCTGCAAAAATCCTCGCCCGACTATGCATGGATAGGTCTGGGCCATCCGGACGGCAAAGTGTATGCAGCCACTCAGGGCACGCTGGAAGGACAGGACGTCAGCACGCGCAACTGGTTCAACCACGGCCACGACCGCTACTACGCGAGCGATTACCACCCCACGACCTTGCTGGGCAAAAAACTGCCGGGCAGTGCCGACCCATGGCGCTTCGTCGATGTAGCCGGCCCAGTCACGGGCCCTGATGGCCAGTTCCGCGCCGTGCTGTGCGTGCAAATGAGCTGGACCTGGGCGCGCCGTCTGGTGCAATCGCTGCTGCCGCCGGGCGCCCAGCTCAATGGCGTGGAGATTTTTGTCCTGCGGCCGGACGGCACGGTCATCCTCGGCCCGCAGGGCATGGAAGACACGGTGATCCGCAGCACCAGCCTGTCGCTGGCCCAGAGTGGCACGGCGGGCAGCGTGCGCGAGAACTGGGCCGATGGCAAAACCTATCTCACCGCCTATGCGCTGACGGGCGATGCGGAAGACCGCAGCAATCTGAGCTGGACCGTGCTGGTGCGCCAGCCCGAAGCTATCGCACTGGCCAGTGCCGAGCAGCTGCAGCGCCCCATCCTGCTGCTGGGCGCCCTGCTGGCCGTGCTGGCCGGCTTGATCAGCATGCTGATGGCGCGCCGCCTGCTCGCTCCCCTCAACGCATTGAGTGCCGACATCGAAAACCGGCTGGCTGCGCAGGACCACAGCGCGCCGCTACCGCCCATCGCGCAGGTCGACAGCTTCCATGAAGGACAGGTGCTGTCGCAGGCGCTGGCGGAACTGGTGCGCAAGGAAGAAAGCCATCTGGATTCGCTGCGCAATCTGAACGAACGGCTGGAAACCACCGTGGCCCAGCGCACGCGTGAAATCGCCGGCAAGGCCATGCTGCTGGAACGCGCGCTGGCACAGGAACAGAGCACCCAGATGCTGCTGCAGGAACGCGCCGCCGAACTGCGCGCGATTCTCGACAATGCCTACGATGCCTTCATCGCGCTCGATCCCGGCGGCGTGGTGCTGGACTGGAACCGTCAGGCGGAAAAGCTGCTGGGCTGGAGCCGCGCCGAAGTCATAGGCCAGCCGCTGGCCGCCATGGTGCTGCCGCCGCTGCTGCGCCGCGCCTATGAACGCGATATGCGCCAACTGGCGGAAAGTGGCGGCGATACGGTGCTCAACCGCCGTATCGAACTGACGCTGCACAACCGCGCCGGACAGGAGCTGACGGTAGAAGTCGCACTGGCCTACGTGCCGCGCAGTTCGGGCCATCTGTTCATCGCCTTCCTGCACGATATCAGCGAACGTAAATCGCTGTTTGCCTCGATGGAGGCGATGGCGCTGCGCGATACCCTGACCGGCCTGCCGAACCGGCGTGCCTTGCTGGTGGCTCTGAATGATGCCATCCAGCGCGCCAACCGACTGCGCCAGAACTGCGCCGTGTTCTTCGTCGATCTGGACCGCTTCAAGCAGATCAACGACCGCTACGGCCACGAAGAAGGCGACGAGCTGCTGCGCCAGTTTGCCCAGCGCTTGCACGAGAATGTGCGTAAGACCGATACGGTGGGTCGTCTGGCTGGTGATGAATTTGTGGTGATACTGGAAAACCTGCAGGACGATAGCGCCGCGCAGGAAACGGCCGACAAGCTGCGCCCTGCACTGCTGCAGCCATTCAAGCTGAAAACTACCAGCGTCACGCTGAGCGCCAGCATCGGTATCGCCGTGCACCATCCGGACGATCCGCACGATATCGAAATGCTGCTGGGCCGCGCGGACCGCGCCATGTATCAGGACAAGCAGCTCGGCAAACCACTGCGCGTGCGCCGCTAGGCCGGCAGCACGGGCCTGCTGCCTGCAGGTACTACCTAGTACCTGCAGGCTCACCACGATTGCGGGCTTATTTCCAGTTGCCGCGCAGGTCCAGCACCAGCCGCTGCAAATGCTCGGGCGTGACATCCTGCGGCGCCACGGCTTCGCCCACGGCCAGCTCCAGCCGCGAACGCAGGCCGCTGCGGAATGCCCGCTCGAACACGTTCTCGCTGCTGCGGCTCAGCAGATGGCCCCACAGGCCGCGCAAGGCCATAGGAATCACCGGCACCTTGCTGCGCTCAACGATCTTGCTGACGCCATTCTTGAACGGATTGAGTTCACCCGTACGAGTCAACTGACCCTCGGGGAAGATGCACACCAGATCACCTTCGTGCAAAGCCTGGGCGATATCGACGAAAGCCTTCTCCATCAGCCACGGATCTTCCTTGGCCGGCGCGATCGGTATGGCGCGCGCAGTGCGGAACACCCAGCCCAGCAACGGCATTCTGAAAATCTGGTGATCCATCACGAAACGGATGGGACGCGGGCTGGCCGCCATGATCACAATCGCGTCGACATAGCTCACGTGGTTACACACCAGCACCGCAGCACCATCGACGGGAATGCGCTCCGCATCCACGCTGCGCACGCGGTGCACGGTCTGGATCAGCAGCCAGGCCAGGAAGCGCATGAGGAATTCCGGCACCAGCGAGAAGATGTATAGCGCCACCAGCGCGTTCAGCAGCGCGGTCACGAGGTATAGCTCGGGTATGGTGAAGCCCTGCCCCAGCAGCACGATGGCCAGTCCGGCCGCCGCCACCATGAACAGCGCATTCAGAATATTCATGCCGGCGATGGTGCGCGACAGGTGCGATGGTTCGCAGCGCGTCTGGATCAAGGCGAACAGCGGCACGATGTAGAAGCCGCCGAACAAACCTATCAGCAGCACATCGAGCAGAATGTGCAGCACGCCCGGCTGATGCAGCAAGGCCATGGCATCGAACTGCGCCGCCGCGGCCGGGGCCAGCAAGGTGCTGATGCCGCGGCTGGCAAAATACAAGTCGGCACCGAACAGCGTGAGGCCGATGGCACCGAACGGCACCAGACCGATTTCCACTTTGCGGCCGGACATGCGTTCGCACAGCAGCGAACCGCAGCCGACACCGAGCGAAAACACCGTCAGCAGCAGCACGAACACGCTATGGTCGCCATGCAGATTATCCTTGGCAAACACGGGGAACTGGGCCAGCACCAGCGCGCCATAGAACCAGAACCACGAGTTGCCCAGCATGGCCAGAAACACCACGCGGTTCTTGCGCGAATGGCCGATGTTGCGCACGGATTCGCCGATAAAATTCCAGCTCACTTTCAGCTCCGGCACCGGCGCGGGCGAGTGCGGAATGCGATAGCTGGCGATCAGCCCCAGCGCCGCCACGGCCAGCGTAGCCAGCGCTTCATAAACGATGCCATGGGGGTGCTGCACCACCAGCAGCGCGCCGAATATCTCACCGAGCAGAATGCCGACGAAAGTGCCCATCTCCGTCACGCCATTCCCGCCCATCAGTTCCTCGGGCTGTAGCTGCTGCGGCAGATAGGCATATTTGACGGGGCCGAACAGGGTCGAATGCACGCCCATGCCAACCACGCCCAGCACCAGCAGCCATAAAGTGTGGGTGAACCAGCCCAGCGCGGCCAGCGACATGATGCCCAGCTCCAGCCACTTCACCAGCCGGGTCAGCGCGCCCTTCTCGTATTTTTCAGCCAATTGCCCGGCCGTGGCCGAGAACAGCACATAAGGCAGGATGAACAGGCCCGGAATCAGGTTGGTAATCAGCGCGGGCGATAACGTGGTCCAGCTCAGGGCATCGTAAGTGATGATGACCACCAGCGCCGTCTTGAACAGATTATCGTTGAGCGCCCCCAGGAATTGGGTCCAGAAAAACGGCGCGAAACGGCGTTGCATCAACAGGGAAAACTGATTGGGCTGGCTCATGCTGGGCAGGTCCGTTCAAGATAGAGTAACCGGAAAGATTGAACGGATTATAACCTCAGCTTTCGGCCCCGGTTTGCGTTAAACGGCCGACCGCAAAAATTCGCCGCCCATAAAAAAAACGGCGCGCGGCAAGTCGCCGTGCGCCGCTACTAAGGAAAGCGGGAGCAGTGCGCAGCAGTTCAGTGCATCAGAATACCCACAGCTTATCGGCTGGCAGCTGCAGCCAGTACTGCCCTGCTTCGAGCTTGTATTTGGAATGGGCACGCACGCTGATGTCGCTGCCGTCCGTGCTCTTGAACAGGCATTCGAAGCGGTCACCCAGATACATACAGGTCAGCAGCGGCAGTTCGATGGCATTCTCCACCGGCGTAGCGCTGATCTTCACCTCTTCCACTCGGATGATGGTGGCCGGTTCCGCCGCGCCAGCACCGCGCGCCGTGGCCTGCAGCGTGGTGCCGCCCAGCGCCAGCGTGACCTGCTGGCCGCTGCGTGCCGTGACCTTGGCCGGCAGGCGGTTGTTACTGCCCATGAATTCGGCGCAGAACAGCGTTTCCGGCGTTTCGTACATGCTTTGCGGCGTGCCCTGCTGCTCGATCTTGCCGTTATTGAGCAGCAGGATACGGTCGGAGATCGCCATCGCTTCGGCCTGATCGTGCGTCACCATCAGGGCCGACAGTCCCAGACGAACGATCAGTTCGCGCAGGAAGGCACGCGCTTCTTCGCGCAGTTTGGCATCCAGATTCGACAGCGGCTCGTCCAGCAGAATTACGGGCGGGTTGTACACCAGCGCACGGGCTATCGCCACGCGCTGCTGCTGGCCACCGGACAACTGGTGCGGGAAGCGTTCGCCCAGATGACCGAGGCCGAGGTTCTTGAGGACGTCGTTGACCTTGTCCTTGATTTCACTGGCGCCCAGCTTGCGCAGCTTGAGGCCGTAAGCCACGTTGTCGAACACGGTCTTGTGCGGCCACAGCGCATACGACTGGAACACCAGCCCCAGATTGCGGTGCTCGGCCGGCAGCTCGAAATCGCGGCTGCCATCAAACACATTACGTTCGCCGATGGCGATGGTGCCCGCCTTGGGGCTTTCCAGTCCGGCCACGGCGCGCAGCAGCGTGGTCTTGCCGCTGCCGGAGGGCCCCAGCAGGGCTACCACTTCGCCCTTCTGCAGGTGCATGGATACACCCTTCAGAATGTGGTTCACATGGGCGCCTGAGCCATAGTCCAGATGCAGATCGTTGACGGTCAGTTCATTCATGGTGATGTCTCGTTTCATATTTTTTAAACTTGGTGAGGTACTTAGTTATGTAACTAGTTATGTAACTTCACGCCAAAGCGCAGCGCCACGCCCAGACCGATCGCAACCAGCGAAATATTGATGAAGGAAAGCGCGGCCACCAGATCGGTGGACCCCGTGGCCCACAGCGATACCAGCAACGCGCCTATCACTTCCGTGCCGGGCGAGAGCAGATACACACCGGTCGAGTATTCGCGTTCGAAGATCAGGAACACCATCAGCCATGCACCGAGCAGGCCGTATTTCACCAGCGGCACCGTCACATCGCGCGTGACCTGACCACGGCTGGCACCGACGGCACGTGCCGCTTCTTCGAGTTCCGGCCCTACCTGCAGCAGCGCCGTCGAAATCAGACGCATGCCGTAAGCCAGCCATACCACCGAGTAGGCCAGCCACAGGGCGAAGATGGTGGAGCGCAAGGAGCGCAGCAGCGGAATCGCGTTCTCGCTGAGCCAGATCGCCATGCCGTTATCCATGCCTTTCAATACACCATCGAGCCAGCTCGGCACGAACAGGAACACCCACAGGAAGGACAGGCCGGCCAGCAGGCCCGGCACAGCACGCGGCACCAGCACGCTGTAGTCGAGGAAGCGGGTAATGCCGTCCGGCTTGCGGTGCATGGCCAGCGCAATCGCGCAGTAGCAGATGACGGCGCAGGCGCCACCAATCACGCCGATCAGCACCGTGTTCAGGATGCCGCGCATCAGTGCCGGCTGGTCGAGAATTTCACGGAAGTGCTGCAGCGTCAACACATCGGCCAGACGTACGCCCTCGCCCCAGTACTGCACGAAGGAGCGCAGCAGAATGCCGGACAGCGGCATGATAATGGTGATCATCAGCCAGCCGAAGATCAGCGCAAACGCCAGCCATTTCCAGCGCCCCAGTGGCATAGGCTTGCTGCGTGCGCCCTTGCCTTTGATGGAGACGAATTTATTGGCCGACTTCAGCAGCCAGCGCTGCAGCATCACCAACGGCATGGTGACGGCCACCAGACATACGGCCACCGCAGCCATCAGGTGATAGGACGGCGTACCGAGCTTGTTGGTCAGCTTGTACAGATAGGTGGCCAGCACCAGATGGCCTTCCGGATCGCCGAGCACCAGCACCAGACCGAATACCTCGAAGCCGAGGAAGAACACCAGCACGGCCGCGTAAGCCAGCGCCGGCGTCACCATGGGCAGCGAGACATTGAACATCACCTGCAGCGGCGAGGCACCCGTGACGCGGGCCGCTTCTTCCACATCCGAACCGAGGCTCTTCAGGGCCGAGGAGGCGTACAGATACACGTGCGGCACGTGGGTCAGACCGGCGATCACCACGATGCTGGTGAAGGAGTAGATATTCCACGGGATGAAGCCCAGCAGGTCTTTCACCCACAGCGAGTAGAAGCCCACCGGCCCCATCGCCACGACGTAGCCGAAGCCCATCACCATGGGCGATACGAAGATGGGCACCAGCAGCAGCGGCGTAATCAGGCCACGGCCCGGCAGATCGGTTCGTATCATCAGGAAGGCCAGCATGCCGCCCAGCGGCACGGCGATGGCCGTCAGGCCGGCGGCCAGCGCCAGCGCGTTCTTGAAGGCCACCGAAAAATCGGGGTCTTCGAAGATGAAACGGTAGGCGTCCAGTCCCAGCTCCTTGGCGGGCATGAAGAAAGGCGCATTCAAAAAGCTCTGATAAAAGATCAGAAGCAGCGGCAGGAAGATGGCGGTAGCGGCGAGCGTCACCACCACCCCGCGCGGCCAGTTAATACTGTGCCGGCCCGAGCCGGTAAGGTTCAGAGTTTGCATAATGAGTCCGTGTGAGCGGATGGATGTATCGGCCAGCGCGCAGGAAGGGAGCGCGCGCTGGCTAGCCTGTCAGCGTAGTCGACGTCTAAAGTCGACGCCTAATATCGGGCGTACGGATCGCGGCGCTTACTTCTTGCCGGCGGTTTCTTTCCACTGCTTGAGGAAGGCCATGCGCTTGGCTGGCCCGAGGAATTGCAGCACCATGGGATGGACAGGAATCGGCTTGACTTTGTCCTTGCCTATCATCTTGATCAGCTCTGCCGACGTGGTTTCGCCTTTTACATCCTCGCGGATGGCGAACAGCTTGGCATCGTTGGCGATGATGGTCTGGCCGCGTTGCGACAGCAGATAGTCCAGCCACAGCTTGGCCGCGTTGACGTTCTTGGCGCCCTTGTTGATGAACTGGACGCGCGACAGGATCAGCGTGTAATCCTTGGGCAGCACCACACCTATCGATGGATCGGTCTTGGCGCGCACCAGTGCATAGGAGCCCAGCACGTTGTAGCCGATCAGGTTTTCACCGGACGAGATCCGCTCCATCATGGTGCCGGTGGACGACTGCACGCGCACCTTGGCTTCACCGAAGGCGTTTTCCAGCTCAAGGAACTTGGTGTTCTCGCGCGCATCCTGGGTCATGAACATGAAGCCCACACCGGATTTTTCGATATCGTAGGTGGTGACCTTGTCCTTGAACTTGGGCTGCACGATCAGCTTGGCGAAGTCGGCATGGTTCTGCGGGACTTCCTTGGCATCGAGCAGACGCTTGTTGTAGACGATGGCAGCCGGCTCGAAGGTGGTGCCGTAGGCCTGGTCATCCCAGATGGCCCAGCCCGGAATCTTGGCCGATTCGACCGATTTGTACTTGAGCGCATAGCCATCCGAAGCGAGGCGCATCTGCAGGTCCATCGCGGACGACCACATGACGTCGGCCGTATTGCCGCCGGCAGCCACTTCGGATATGAAGCGGTTGTACACTTCGGTGGAATTCATATCGTTGTATTCGACGGTAATGCCGGGATACAGGGTATTGAAGTCCTTGATCAGCGGCTGGGTAGCCTTGCTGTCTGTCGCGCCGTAGATCACCAGCTTGCCCTCTTTCTTGGCGCCGTCGATAATCTTCTGGTAGTCGGCCGGATAGCCGGCTGGCACTTGCGCCATGGCGGCGCCGGCAAACAGGGTGGCGCATGCAGCGGCCACAGTCATATGTAACTTCATCTTGGTCTCCGTCGTTTTAATAGTTGGTGTTCAGCGCATCAGACCGAGTTCGGTCGCACGCTTGCCGTAGTCTTCTACGGCCTTGCTTACATAGCGGGTCAGGGCATCGCCAGTCAGCCCGAAGGGGAACAGACCGGCACTGTCACGCATGGCGGCATAGCCGGGGCTTGCCATCACACGATCGAACGCTGCAACCCATAAACGATAATCCGCTTCCGGCACCTGTGGCGCCATCCATACGCCGCGGATGATAGGCCACACCACGTCGTAGCCCTGCTCGCGCGCCGTCGGCACACTGGCCAGTACACCGGGCAGACGCTGCTCGGACAGCACCGCCAGCACCCGTGTCGTGCCATTACCCGCATACAGCGTTGCTTCGCTTGCATCGCCGGACACCACCTGCACATAATTGGCGTGCATGGCAGTGAAGGCTTCGCCGCCGCCCTCGAGCGCCACGAAACGCAGCACTTTAGGATCGATGCCGGCGGCTTTGACGATCAGCGCCATCTTCAGCCAGTCCTGGCTGCCGATAGTGCCCGATACGCCGATCAGCACCTTGTGCGGCTGGGCTTTCAATGCGGCCAGCAATTCGCCCAGCGAGCGGTAAGGCGAATCGGCCCGCACGGCGATCATGCCGTAATCGGCACCTAGCGCCGCCACCCAGCGTACATCGGAGGCTTTCACCTTGCCGAATTTGCCCTGCGCCAGATTGAGCAGCGAACCACCCGAAAAAGCCACCAGCGTATTCGGCTCGGCGCGCCGCTGCGATACCAGCGAATGCCAAGCTACTGCACCGATACCACCGGGCAGGTAGCTGATGTGCATATCGGCCGGCGGCGCTTTGGCGCTGCCCTGCAAAGCTTGCAGACCTTTGCGCGCCAGCTTGCAGGTCAGGTCCATCGCGCCACCCGGTTTGGATGGCACGATGCACTCGGCACCTGCTGCCTGCGCAGTCACGCTGACCCAGAGGGCCGCCACAACAGCCAGCAAAACTTTGATCATCGTGTGTGTAATCTTAGAACGGTAAAGCTTTCAAAGCGCTTTCAGTCGACGGCGCCAGCGGAGGAACTGGCGCCGTCGCTATACCGGCTTAGAAGCGGTGCTGCATGCCCAGCGCCAGACCGTGCTGGCTGGTGCCGAAGCCGGCGTCATCACGCGACATGCCGGTCAGCTGGCCATTTTTCGACTTGGCGTAAGCGGCCGACACAAACACGTCGGTACGCTTGGACAGCGCGTAGCGATAACGCGCCACGTACATGGTCGGATCGGCATCCTTGCCGGCAGCGACATTCTTCACGTTGATGTGATAGACCGCAGCGGTCAGGGTGGTGGCAGCATCGGCCTTGTAGGCCACACCGCCCCAGGTCGTGGTGCCAGCGACATCAGCCGTCAGCGCTTTGCCTGCTACCAGTTTGTAATCGCGTACTACGCCCCAGACTTTGACAGGACCGGTTTCATAATTGAAGCCGATATGCCAGACGGTATTCTTGTCGCGGTTGCCGGTGGCTGCCACGGTGTTACCGTTGTTGCGCTCCCAGGTACCCATCAGATTTACGTCGCCCAGTTTGTAAATGGCGCTGAAGCCCACTTTGGCGCTATCCTGTGCGCCGGTAGCCTGTTCGCCGGCAGCGTAGTTGGCGCCGACTTTCAGATCGCCCACCGAGCCGCTGTATTTGATGATGTTGTCATAGGCGGTGGTGAAGCCGTATTTGCTTGGACCCGTCGCCGAGCCGCCCGCGGCCCACGAGTAGTAAGGCGCAAAGCCCATAGGGTCGAACGAGATCACGGTGTCATACACGGTGGTGAAGGAACGGCCGATGATCACGCGGCCAAAGCTGCCTTCCAGACCGATATTGGCCTGACGCTTGAACAGCACGCCGTCCATATTGCCGGTGTCCATCAGGATGCCGCCTTCGAGGTTGAACACGGCTTTCAGGCCGCCACCCAGATCTTCCGAACCACGCAGACCCCAGCGCGAGGTATTCATACCACCGGAAATCACGCTGGTCTGGCTGCCGCCCGTTGCCGATTTGTTATTGGCGGTTTCCATGCCCACGTCCAGCAGACCATATACCTGCACATTCGATTGCGCCTGTGCGGCGCCTGCTGCGAGGGCCAGAACGGCCAGAGTCAAAGCGGATTTTTTCATTCGAGTCTCCCAGAAGATATAGTTATCAGTGATGCCTGATATGCGATCAGGCTTCCCACTATAGGAGTCCTTAGCTTTCAATTCCCTTTCAGTGTCGCCTGGCTGCCACAAAACCGGCCCGCGCTTCCCTTTTGCCCCGCGCGCGACCATCATGCATGTCCATACACTGAACCGATTCCCTTTTGTACGCAACAAGAGGGCCAGAAATTAGCGAAAAGACATGCGTATACTGTTAGTTGAAGACCACACCGAGCTATCCCACTGGCTGGCCAAAGCCCTGCGCGAGGCCAACCTGACGGTGGAGTGCGCCGATAACGGCGCCGATGCGGACGCCCTGCTGCATACCCAGGACTACGCGCTGGTGATCCTCGATCTGACCCTGCCGCGCATGGACGGACTGGATGTGCTGCGCCGCCTGCGCGCCCGGCCGGCACCGCGCGGCCAGACGCCGGTACTGATACTGACGGCACGGGGCGGACTGGAAGACCGCGTGCAGGGCCTGAATCTGGGCGCCGACGACTATCTGGCCAAACCGTTCGAGCTGGCCGAACTGGAAGCGCGCGTGAAAGCCCTGCTCCGCCGCAGCGTAGGCAATGAAGCGCTGGTACACCACTGTGGCGCGCTGAGTTTCGATACGGTGACGCGCATGTTCAGCTACGGCGGCAATGCGCTGGCACTGACGCCGCGCGAACACGCCGTACTGGAAACCCTGATTACCCGATCGGGCCGCGCCGTATCGAAAGAAAAGCTGTTCGACGAAGTGTTCGCGCTGGCCGATGACGCCAATCTCGATGCCATCGAACTGTACATCCACCGCGTGCGCAAGAAGCTCGACATCGCCATTCCCGACGCTGCCGTCATTACCACGCTGCGTGGCATAGGCTATCTGCTGCAGCCGCGCCCGGCCAGCTAGGACCACCGCATGCCGCTACTGGCCAGACTCGCGCGCCGCTTCGGCCCGGAAGCCCGTCAGGGCAGCCTGCGCGGCCAGCTGCTGCGCTGGCTGCTGGGGCCCTTGCTGCTGCTGGTGGCGCTGAATACCTATTCGGTCTACCGCAATGCGCTCGATGCGGCCGACGTGGCCTATGACCGTTCGCTGCTGGCCTCGACGCGCGCGCTGGCCGAACGCGTGTCCATCGTCGACGGCAAGGTGGTGGCGGACGTCCCCTACGTAGCGCTGGACAGCTTCGAAACCGACACGCTGGGGCGGATCTACTACAAGGTCACCGGCATCAATGGCGAAACCGTATCCGGCTATGGCGACCTGCCGCCCGTGCCGGCCAACGTGCCTCGCTCTGAAACCTATCCGGCGCTGGTGCGCTTCTACCACGCCAATTACAACGGCCAGCCCGTACGTATCGCCGCCCTGCTGCAGCCCGTGTATGACGATTCCATGCGCGGCATCGCCCTGATACAGGTGGGCGAAACGCTGGAAGCGCGGCGCGGCCTGTCCAACCAGATCCTGTTCGATACACTGGCATGGCAGGCCTTGCTGCTGCTGGCACTGGCCCTGCTGGTGTGGTTCGCCGTGCGGCTGGTGCTGCAGCCGTTGATGCGTTTGAAACTGGTGGTGGAAACCCGCTCGCTCAACGACAGCTCGGACGTGGACCCGGCACTGGTGCACCGCGAAGTGCGCCCGCTGGTGGCGGCCATGAACAGCTCGCGTGCGCGCCTGCAGATACTGATCAGCAGCCAGCGCCGCTTCATTGCCGACGCTTCGCACCAGCTACGCACCCCGCTCACCGTACTCAAGACGCAGGCCGAGCTGGCCCTGCGCGCCTGCGACCGGCCCGGCAGCGATGCCGAACAGCTACGTGCCACGCTGCGCGATATTGTGCACAGCATCGCCGCCACCACCGACTCCACCATCAATCTGGCCAACCGTTTGCTGACACTGGCGCGCATCGAACATGGCGGCGATCTGGAAGGGAGCAGCAATACCAACGAGCGGGTGGACCTGCGCGACATCGCCCGTCAGGTCGGGCTGGAACTGGCCATGGCGGCCGTGGCCAAGCAGATCGATCTGGCGCTGGAAGCGGAAACCGAATGCGTGATCGAAGGGCAGGCTTTTCTGCTGCATGAACTGATCGCCAACCTGACCGACAATGCGCTGCGCTACACGCCGGCCGGCGGCAGCGTCACGCTGCGCGTGCGCAGTACGGCGCAGCAGGTGCTGCTGGAAGTGGAAGACAGCGGCCAGGGCATACCGGCCAGCGAACGGGAACGCGTGTTCGCGCCGTTCTATCGCGCCAGCGCCACGCTGGAGCGCAACCCGGGCGGCGCCGGTCTGGGGCTGGCCATCGTGCGCGATATCGCCACCCTGCATGGCGCCAGCATCAGCCTGAGCGACGCCAGCCCAGGCACGCCGCAAGCCCCCGGCCTCAAGGTACAGGTCAGCTTTCCCGCAGCGGGCAGCGCGCTCGGGTAAAATCGCCCCCTGAGGCATCAGCGCAAGCCAGCCTCGCTGCACAACACGCAACCGAAAGCTCCCGATGATTACCAGAGAAGATATGCTCGGCCTGTTCGCCGATATGAAAAAGAACGCCCCGTGGGATATGAACAAGCCGCTACTGTGGGGCTATTTCTTTGCCGATCAGGACAAGGCCAAGCTGGAAGCAGCCGGCAAGCTGCTCGAAGCGCAAGGCTACCATCAGGTGGGCATCTACGATTCCAAACCGGAAGCCGATACGCCGGCCTTGTGGTGGCTGCATATAGAGAAAGTGGAACTGCACACGGTCGACACCCTGCATGCACGCAATCAGGAGTTCTACCGCTTTGCCGAAGCCCAGCAACTGGAAGCCTACGACGGCATGGACGTCGGCCCCGCCTGAAGCGGCGCGGCAAATAAAACAGCCGGCATGCAAAGCAATGCCGGCTGCCGGGGAAGCTGGTCTGATCAGATCAGGCCAGGTTTTCCAGACGTATCTTGGTCACGCTGCCGCACACGGTGGCCAGGCCTTCGATCTTGGCGATCGCTGCCAGCACATTCTTTTCCTGCGTCTGGTGGGTCAGGAAGATGATGTCGGTACGGGTTTCGCCGTCCGCCGGTTCCTTCTGCATCATGGCATCGATCGAAATCGTCGCATCAGCCAGAATGCGGGTCAGGTCGGCCAGCACGCCCGGCTGGTCGCTCACATTCATGCGCAGGTAGTAGCTGGTGGTGATTTCCGCCATCGGCAGAATCTCGATGTTGGTCAGCTCGTTCGGCTGGAAGGCCAGATGCGGCACGCGGTGCTCGGCATCGGCCGTGGCCAGACGGGTGATATCGACCAGATCGGCGATCACGGCCGAAGCAGTCGGCTCGGAACCCGCACCTTTACCGTAGTACAGCGTCGCGCCCACGGCGTCGCCCTGCACCAGCACGGCGTTCATGGCCCCTTCCACATTGGCGATCAGGCGCTTGGCCGGGATCAGGGTCGGGTGCACGCGCAGCTCCACACCTTCCACGCCATTGACCTTGGCGCGCTTGGCGATGCCCAGCAGTTTGATGCGGTAGCCCAGCTGTTCGGCGTAGCGGATATCGATGGCATTCAGCTTGGAGATGCCTTCCACATAGGCTTTATCGAACTGCACGGGAATGCCGAAGGCGATGGCCGACATGATGGTGGCCTTGTGCGCCGCATCCACGCCTTCGATGTCGAAGGTCGGATCGGCTTCGGCATAGCCGAGTTCCTGCGCCTGTTTCAGCACGGTGGCGAAATCCAGCCCCTTGTCACGCATTTCGGACAGGATGAAGTTGGTGGTACCGTTGATGATACCGGCCAGCCATTCGATGCGGTTGGCCGTCAGGCCTTCGCGCAGCGCCTTGATGATGGGGATGCCGCCAGCGACTGCCGCTTCGAACGCCACCATCACGCCCTTGGCCTGTGCTGCTGCAAAAATCTCGTTGCCATACACGGCCAGCAGGGCCTTGTTGGCAGTGACCACGTGCTTGCCATTGGCGATCGCCTGCAGCACCAGTGCCTTGGCCTGATCGTAACCACCGATCAGTTCAACGACGATATCGATTTCCGGATCATTGACGATGTCGAACGGGTCGGCCACCACTTTGACCTTGCCGCCAGTGCGCTCCTTGGCGCGTTCCAGATTACGGGCCGATACGGCCACCACTTCAATGCCACGGCCGGCACGGCGGCGGATTTCTTCCTGATTGCGCTGCAGTACATTGAAGGTACCGGAACCGACGTTGCCGACGCCGAGCAAACCTACTTTGATGGATTTCATATAAACCGTTTCTCTGATGATCTGGTCTGGATAATTAGAAGCTGCTGCCGTGACGCTTGCGGTAGCTTTCCATGAACTTGGCGATACGGCCGAAAGCTTCCGTCATATCGTCGGTATTGGGCAGGAATACCACGCGGAAGTGATCCGGGGCGATCCAGTTAAAGCCGCTGCCCTGCACGATCAGCACCTTGGTTTCCGCCAGCAGCTCGTAGGCGAACTGCTGGTCGTCCTCGATCGGGTAGATCTTGGGATCGAGGCGCGGGAACATATACAGCGCTGCCTTGGGCTTGACGCAGGTGACGCCCGGAATATCGGTCAGCAGCTTATAGGCCAGATCGCGCTGCTTGAGCAGACGCCCGCCCGGCCCCACCAGATCGTCGATCGACTGGTAACCGCCCAGTGCCGTCTGGATGGCAAACTGGCCCGGCGCGTTGGCGCACAGGCGCATCGAAGCCAGCATATTCAGGCCTTCGATATAGTCCTTGGCATGGCTCTTCTCGCCCGACACGATCATCCAGCCCGAGCGATAG
This sequence comes from Pseudoduganella danionis, assembly GCF_009720775.1. Taxonomy (GTDB): domain Bacteria; phylum Pseudomonadota; class Gammaproteobacteria; order Burkholderiales; family Burkholderiaceae_D; genus Rugamonas; species Rugamonas danionis. Next base: position 1,092,066 of record NZ_WNKW01000001.1, on the reverse strand, counting down.
CCGCAGGCGCGGTAGTTTTTCGACAGACCGTTGAAGGTCACGAACAGCACGTCGTCGGCCAGCGAGGCGATCGAGACGTGCTGGGCGCCGTCGTACAGCACCTTGTCGTAGATCTCGTCGGCGTAGATGATCAGCTCGTGCTCGCGCGCCAACTGGATGATCTGCTCGAGCAGTTCCACCGGATACAGCGCACCGGTCGGGTTGTTGGGGTTAATGACGACGATGGCGCGCGTGTTCGGCGTGATCTTGCTGCGCATATCCTCGATGTCGGGATACCATTCCTGCTGCTCGTCGCAGATGTAGTGCACCGGCTTGCCGCCAGACAGGCTGACGGCCGCCGTCCACAGCGGATAGTCGGGCGCCGGTACCAGCACTTCGTCGCCGTTGTTGAGCAGAGCATTCATGGCCATCACGATCAGCTCGGAGGCGCCATTGCCCAGATACACGTCGTCGATGGTCACGCCACGGATGTTTTTCTGCTGGCTGTAGTGCACCACCGCCTTGCGCGGGGCAAACATGCCCTTGGAATCCGTGTAACCGGCCGCGTCGGGCAGGTTGATTTTCATGTCCCGCACGATCTCGTCGGGCGGATCGAAACCGAATACGGCCAAGTTGCCAATATTCAACTTCGTAATCTTATGGCCCTCTTCTTCCATCTGCCGGGCTTTTTCCGGCACTGGACCGCGGATTTCGTAGCAAACTTCCGCTAATTTGTTGGATTTTTGAATAGGTCGCAAAATAAAATCCTGTTCTGGTGAAGCAAACCGCTGTGGCCTGCTAAAAACGCCCGCCGGCCCGTGCTGCAATGCGAAAAGACCCATTCTGCCGAAAGCATCCCATTTAATCAACCTTTCAGACTGGAAGTGCACGGAAAAACGCTACAATGACGCTTCTTTTGACGATTAAAACCGCCCATCTGTTGAATCTGTTGATTAACACCGCCCCATGAAGCTTCACGCCAGCGATACCCAGAAATACCAAACCGTCACCGGCTACGACGCCGCTGGCGTCGAAATCAATGCCCAGCGCTACGATTACAGCCTGATCGTCATGCCCGAAGTGGCACCGCGCGCCTGGGATGCCCCCACTTTCGAAAGCATTACCGAAGCCCATTTCCAGCAAATAGGTGCCGACAACCCCGACGTGGTCATCCTCGGCACGGGCGAGCGCCAGCGCTTCATCCACCCGCGCCTGACGGCCGCCCTGACCATGCGCCGCATCGGCGTGGAATGCATGGATAGCCAGGCTGCCTGCCGCACTTACAACATCCTGATGGGCGAAGGCCGCAAGGTCACGCTGGCCCTGATCATTCCACCGCAAGGGGAGTCTGCCGCCTGATGAACGATCTGTATAACAACAAGAAAGTCCTTTGGTCGCTGCTGACCGTGTTCATCCTGGTCTGGCTGTATGCACTGGGCGTGCGTACCCTGGTACCGCCCGATGAGGGCCGCTATGCGGAAATGGCGCGCGAAATGTTCGCCAGCGGCGACTGGATCACCACGCGCCTGAACGGTATCAAATACTTCGAGAAACCGCCGCTGCAGACCTGGATGAACGCGCTGTCGTTCGCCGCCTTCGGCCTCGGTGAATGGCAGGCGCGCCTGTGGACGGGCCTGTGCGGCCTGCTCGGTGTGCTGCTGAGCGGCTATGCGGGCACGCGCGTGTTCGGCCCGCGCGTGGGCTTCTACGCGGCACTGGCGCTCGGCTCCAGCCTGTTCTGGGTGGCTTCCGGCCAGATCGATTCGCTCGATATGAGCCTGTCCGGCATGATGGCCATCGTCCTGTGCTCAGTGCTGATCGCCCAGCGCGACGACGCCACGGCCAGCGAACAGCGCAACTGGATGCTGCTGTGCTGGACCGGCATGGCGCTGGCCGTGCTGGCCAAGGGCCTGATCGGACTGGTGCTGCCCGGCGCCGTGCTGGTGCTGTATTCGCTGCTGTCGGGCGACTTCGCCATCTGGAAGCGTCTGCATCTGGGCAAAGGCCTGCTGCTGTTCTTCGCTGTTGCCACGCCGTGGTTCGTGCTGGTGGGCCTGCGCAACCCCGAACAGCCGCACTTCTTCTTCGTGCACGAGCACTGGGAACGCTTCTTCCTCAAGACCCACCACCGCGAAGGCGCGTGGTACTACTTCTTCGTGCTGCTGGCACCGGGCATCCTGCCGTGGCTGGGCATATTGCCGCAAGCGCTGCTGGCCGCCGGCCGCCGCCGCGTCGAAACCCGTTTCCAGCCGCGCCTGCTGCTGCTGATCTGGAGCGTGTTCATTTTCACCTTCTTCAGCTATTCGAGCTCCAAACTGCCCGGCTACATCCTGCCCATCTTCCCGGCGCTGGCCCTGCTGCTGGCCGTCTATCTGGAAACCGCGCCGCGCCGCAGCCGCATTATCGCGGCCGGCCTGCTGGTGGTCATCGGCATCGCCGGCATCATCGCCGTGCCGCAGATGGTCAATGTCGGCGTACGCCATGCCAGCGAGACCAAGCTGCTGGTGGCCTACCAGCCGTGGGTGCTGGCAGCCGCCATCATCACCGCTGCCGGCGGTGCCGTGGCCCTGCTGCATGCGCGCCACCTGCGCCGCGACCTGACCGTGCTGACCATGGCGATCGCCGGCTTTGCCGCCACCGAACTGATACTTACGGGCTTTGAACCTTACGGCGCCATGCGCGCCGGTAAGACTGCAGCGCTCAAAATGCTGCCGGAGCTGAAAGCGGATACACCGATCTACTCGGTGGCCACCTACGAACAGTCGATGACCTTCTACCTGCGCCGTCCGGTCACGCTGGTGGACTACTGGGACGAATTCACGTTCGGCCTGAGCCAGCAGCCGGAGCTGTCCATTCCCAAGGTCGAACAGTTCGTCGAACGCTGGCAGCAGCACAGCAAGGCAGGCGTGAAAGCGCTGGCCATCATCAGTCCGGAAAAATACGCCGAACTGAAACAGCAAGGCCTGACCATGCGCGTGGTGGTGCAGGATACCCGCCGCGTCGTGGTGGCCAATCTGTAAACACCAAGTACCATCCCCCGAGCTGGCGCCGCATCCGCGCCAGCGCTGATTTGAAAGTCTGATTTACTGCATGAATATTGCCACCTTCATTCTTATCGCATTCGGCGTGCTGCTCAACGCCGTGGCCCAGTTGCTGCTCAAAGCGGGCGCGCGCAATATGGGCGAAATCCACCTGACCCTGAGCAATCTGTTCAGCGTCGGCCTGAAAGTCGCCACCCAGCTGCCCATCATCGGCGGCCTGACCTGCTACGTGCTGTCGGTGGTATTGTGGATCATCGCCCTGTCGCGCGTCGATGTGTCGATCGCCTACCCCATGCTGTCGCTGGGCTATGTAGTCACCGCCATCGGCGCGTGGTATTTGTTCGGCGAAGCGCTGACTTTCCAGCGCCTGTTCGCCATTGCCGTGATTCTGGTCGGCGTCGCCCTGTTGGCGCGGACCTGAGTCTGGCTTTAGAATGCGGCCCATACTGTCTGACCCAGACTAACTACCCTACACATACCATGACCTCAGCCCTGCCTTTCCTGCCCTTCTCCAAGCCCACTATCGATGAAGCCACCATTGCTGCCGTCGGCGACGTGCTGCGTTCCGGCTGGATCACCAGCGGCCCGAAAGTTCAGGCTTTCGAAGCGCAGATGTCGGAATACTTCGGTGGCCGCCCTGTGCGCACCTTCAATTCCGGCACCTGCACCATGGAGATCGCCCTGCGCATCGCCGGCATAGGCCCGGGCGACGAAGTGATCACCACGCCGATTTCGTGGGTGGCCACGGCCAACGTCATCATCGAAGTGGGCGCCACTCCGGTGTTCGCCGACATCGACCCGATCACGCGCAATCTTGATCTGGACAAGGTCGAAGCGGCCATTACCCCGCGTACCAAGGCCATCATTCCGGTCTACCTGTCCGGCCTGCCCGTCGATATGGACCGGCTGTACGCGATCGCCCGCAAGCACAATCTGCGCGTGGTGGAAGATGCGGCGCAAGCCTTCGGCTCGGAATGGAAGGGCCAGCGCATCGGTGCCTTTGGCGACTTCGTCTCGTTCAGCTTCCAGGCCAACAAGAACATCACCACCGGCGAAGGCGGCGCGCTGGTACTGAACACGCCGGAGGAAGCCCGTCTGGCCGAAAAATACCGCCTGCAGGGCGTGACCCGCAGCGGTGTCGATGGCATCGATGTCGATGTCCTCGGCGGCAAATACAATATGAGCGACATCATGGCCGCCATCGGTCTGGGCCAGTTCGCCAATATCGCCGCCATCACGGCGCACCGCCGCGCACTGGCACGCCACTACTACGAGTGCTTCGGCACGGACTTCGAAGCCAAGTCGGGCGCCCAGTTGCCGCTGCAGGCTTTCGACAGCAGCAACTACCACCTGTTCCAGATCATCCTGCCCGATAACGGCCCCGGCACCCGCGCCAATTTCATGCGCGCACTGCAGGAAGGCTATAACATCGGCACCGGCTACCACTATGCGCCTATCCACCTGTTCACCATGTACCGCGAACGCGGCTTCAAGGAAGGCATGTTCCCCGTGGCTGAACGCATAGGCCGACTGACCGTGACGCTGCCGATGTTCTACGCCATGACCATGGCCGACGTCGAACGCACCGTGGCCGCCGTGAAAGCGATCCTGATCAAATGAGTACGACCGCAATGAAACCAGAAATCTCCGTCGTTATCCCCGTGTATAACGAGCAGGCCGGCCTGCAGACCCTGTTCGACCGTCTGTATCCGGCGCTCGACAAGCTCGGTAGCCGCTACGAAATCGTGTTCGTCAACGACGGCAGCCGCGATAACTCGGTGTCGATCCTGGCCGAGCAGTTCCGCGCCCGTCCCGACGTGACGCGCGTGGTACTGTTCAACGGTAACTACGGCCAGCACATGGCGATACTGGCCGGCTTCGAAGCGGCCCGCGGCGAGATTATGATCACGCTCGACGCCGACCTGCAGAACCCGCCCGAGGAAATTGGCAATCTGGTGGCCAAGGTTCGCGAAGGCTATGACTACGTCGGCTCGATCCGCCGCAAGCGCCAGGACAGCGCCTGGCGCACCTATGCCTCCAAGGCCATGAACCACCTGCGCGAGAACATCACCAACATCAAGATCACGGATCAGGGCAATATGCTGCGCGCCTATGGCCGCAATGTGATCGATCTGGTCAACCAGTGCGGCGAAGTGAATACCTTCGTGCCGGCGCTGGCCTATCGCTTTGCGCGCAACCCGACGGAAATCATCGTCGAACACGAAGAGCGCGCGGCCGGCGAATCGAAGTATTCGCTGTATAGCCTGATCCGCCTGAACTTCGATCTGGTGACCGGCTTCTCGCTGGTGCCGCTGCAGTTCTTCTCCATGTTCGGCATCCTGCTGTCGCTCGCTTCGGCGCTGCTGGTAGCCGTGCTGCTGGTGCGCCGATTATTCCTCGGCGCCGAGGCGGAAGGCCTGTTCACGCTGTTCGCGATTGCCTTCTTCTTCATGGGCACCATACTGTTCGGTATCGGTCTGCTCGGTGAATACGTGGGCCGCATCTTCCAGCAGGTACGCGCGCGTCCGCGCTATGTGGTGCAGACCATCCTCGAACAGCAACCGGGCCAAGCGCTGGATACACCGCAAGGCGTGGAAAAACGCACGGTAGGACGTCCCCATGACTGATGCCATGAACAGCTACGAACCCGAGCCACGTCCGCGCGCCGTGGTATTCGCCTACCATAATGTGGGCGTACGCTGCCTCAAGGTGCTGCTGGCCGGCGGCGTCGATGTGGCGCTGGTGGTGACCCACGAGGACAGCGCGACGGAGAATATCTGGTTCGAATCCGTCGTCAGCCTGTGCCAGACCGAAGGCATCCCCTACATCACGCCGCCCGACGCCAAATCGGCGGAACTGCTGGCGCAAGTGAAGGCGGCCGATCCTGAATTCATCTTCAGCTTCTACTACCGCCACATGCTGCCGGCCAGCCTGCTGGAAGTGGCACCGGCCTTCAATATGCACGGTTCGCTGCTGCCGGAATTCCGCGGCCGCGCGCCCGTCAACTGGGCCGTGCTGCATGGCGCGACCGAGACTGGCGCAACGCTGCATGAAATGACGGTCAAGCCCGATGCCGGCGCCATCGTGTCGCAGATGGTAGTGCCCATCTTGCCCGACGATACGGCCTTCGAAGTCTTCGGCAAAGTCACCGTAGCGGCCGAGCAGGCGCTGTGGCGCGTGCTGCCTTCGCTGCTCGATGGCACGGCGCCACGCATCAATAATGACCTCAGCAAGGGTGGCTATTTCAGCGGGCGCAAGCCCGAAGATGGCCGCATCGACTGGCATTTGCCGGCGCAGCAGGTGTACAACCTGCACCGCGCGGTGGCGCCGCCATATCCGGGCGCGTTCACCGATGTCAACGGGGTGCGCTATGTGATCGAACGGGCCCGTCTAGGCGACCGTCACGGTGTACTGCAGAATGGCAAAACCGACAATGTTGCAGCGCGAAGTTTGCCACTCGGCTTGACAGTAGTGGATAATTGCGTTTTTGGCGTCTGCGGCGATGGTGGCATTATTACCATACTCGCTATTACGGCCGATGGCGTGGCCATCTCGGCCCAGCAGTTGCAAACCCGTCTGGCAGCCTGATAGTCCGGCGGCTACTGAACACTCACTGGAAAACAGCATATGAAAAAAGTCCTCATCCTCGGCGTCAATGGCTTCATCGGCCATCACCTGTCCAAGCGCATTCTGGAAACCACCGATTGGCACGTGTACGGTATGGACATGAATACCGACCGCATCACCGACCTGCTGGAGAATGAGAGCTACAAGTCGCGCATGCACTTCTTCGAAGGCGACATCACCATCAACAAGGAGTGGGTGGAATACCACGTCAAGAAATGCGACGTGATCCTGCCACTGGTAGCAATTGCCACCCCGTCCACCTACGTCAAGGCGCCGCTGCGCGTGTTCGAACTGGACTTCGAAGCCAACCTGCCTATCGTGCGTTCGGCGGCCAAGTACGGCAAGCATCTGGTCTTCCCATCGACTTCGGAAGTGTATGGCATGTGCCACGACGAAGAGTTCGATCCGGAAAACTCGGAACTGATCTGCGGCCCGATCAACAAGCCACGCTGGATCTACTCCAACGCCAAGCAGCTGATGGACCGCGTGATCTGGGGCTACGGCATGGAAGGCCTGAACTTCACGCTGTTCCGTCCATTTAACTGGATCGGCGCTGGTCTGGACTCGATCCACACGCCGAAAGAAGGTTCCTCGCGCGTGGTGACCCAGTTCTTCGGCCACATCGTACGCGGCGAGAACATCTCGCTGGTGGACGGCGGCCACCAGAAGCGTGCGTTCACCGACATCGACGACGGTATCGATGCGCTGATGAAAATCATCGAGAACAAGAACGGTGCTGCCAGCGGCAAGATCTACAACATCGGCAACCCGGTCAACAACTACTCGATCCGCGAACTGGCCGACATGATGCTGAAACTGGCACCACAGTACCCAGAGTACGCTGAAGGCGCCGCCAAAGTGCAGATCGTGGAAACCACCTCGGGTGCCTACTACGGCGCCGGCTATCAGGACGTGAAAAACCGCGTACCGAAAATCACCAACACCTGCGAAGAGCTGGGCTGGAAACCGACCACCACCATGGCCGATGCCCTGAAAAAAATCTTCGACGCCTACCGCAGCCAGGTAGCCGAAGCGCAGAAACTGATGGACTAAGACCTGACCTTGACCTTGACCGAGACGACTGCGACGACTAAACCGCTGATGGTGTTGAAGATCGACATCGACACCTATCGCGGCACCCGGGAAGGCACCCTGAATCTGGTGCGCATGCTGTCGGCCCATCAGGCCGGCGCCACCTTCCTGTTCTCGCTGGGGCCAGATCATACGGGCTGGGCTTTGCGCCGCGCCCTGCGTCCCGGTTTTTTCAGCAAAGTCTCGCGCACCTCGGTGGTCGAGCATTACGGTCTGAAAACGCTGATGTACGGCACCCTGCTACCGGGGCCGGACATCGGCAAACAGTGCGCCGCCGAACTGCGCAGCGTGCAGGCGGCCGGTTTCGAATGCGGCATCCACACCTGGGACCACGTGCTGTGGCAGGACAATGTGGCGCAGCGCGATGCCGGCTGGACTACCAGCATGATGCGCAAGGCTGCCGCCCGCTTCAGCCAGGTGTATGGCGTAGCGCCGCGCACCCATGGCGCAGCCGGCTGGCAGATGAATGCTGCCGCGTTTGCCGAACATGACACGGCCGGCTATGCCTATGCCTCCGACGGCCGCTGCCGCCTGAACGACGATGGCACGCTGGCCAACCCGGCCGACGGCCCGCACCGGCTCAGCGATGGTGCTACGGTACTCAAACACGTGCAGCTACCGACCACCCTGCCCACGCTGGATGAACTGCTGGGCCGCGAAATCAACGGCGTGACCATCAGCACGGCGAATATTGCCGACTTCCTGCTGCAGCTAACGGCCGGCGCCACGCGCGACCATGTATATACTTTGCATGCTGAGCTTGAAGGACAAAAACTTGCCCCCATCTTCGAGCAATTGCTGGCCGGATGGAAAGCGCAAGGCTATCAGCTCGCGTCCATGGCCGACTACTACCAGAAAGTGCAGCACCAGACCTTGCCCGTTTGCCCGATAACCTGGGGCGAACTGCCGGGCCGCTCGGGACAGTTGATCGTTCAGGGCGCAGCCCGTGCCGCTAGCCGCAACTAGCACAAGCTATTGCCAGCTAGTGTCGGCGCGCACAACCAACAACTGAACAGGAGACGCCTGTGGCTGACCGCCCTACCGCAGTAAGTGATTTTTCCGCCGCCATGACGGGTGGCCAGACCTTCCAGTTGGCGGGCCGTCCGGCCCGCTACACGGTGCTGTTCTTCTATCCCAAGGACAATACGCCGGGCTGCACCACCGAGAACATTGCCTTCCGTGACCTGCATGCACAGTTTCAGGCCGCCGACACGGAAATCTACGGCATCAGCCGCGACTCGCTGCGCTCGCATGAAGGCTTCAAGACCAAGCTGGGCCTGCCGTTCGAACTGATCTCCGATCCTGACGAAACGCTGTGCCTGCTGTTCGACGTCATGAAGATGAAACAGATGTATGGTAAGACTGTACGTGGCATTGAACGCAGCACGTTTGTGATTGACGCTCAAGGTCAAATAGTGAAAGAATGGAGAGGCGTGAAGGTTGCAGGTCACGTCGATGAAGTGCTGGAATTTGTAGCGCACCAGGCTTAATCACCGGTTGCGTGTTGCAAGCGCCAGCGTTGCTGAACGTCGCAAGACGTTTATTAACCAAGCAGGCGTAACAGCCTAAACGGCACCTATCCTTGAGTCAGCACTGTACTTTCTTCCACCCAACATGGTGGCCAGCCGGTCACCATGCGGTTCTTTCCCCGGGCAAGATGAGCGCCCGTCGGCAGTCTTGTAAGTTGTTTTCCCTCGCATCCACCCCATCCGGTAGCAACGTTGCCAGCCGCCTTGCGCGCCCGGCAGCGCGCTGCGCCTATGGGCGGATTCCTCCAGCTTTTTTGAAAATGAGATCCTGATGCCACTGCCAAAAATTCCAAGTCAGCCAGCGACCATATTGCTGGCCAAAGATTATCCCAAAGCCAGCGGCACCCACGCGATAGCGCCACTGGCTGCCCAGCCTGAGCTGGCCGCTGCGACCAAGAAAGCGGCGCCAGCCAAAGCCAAGACCGCTGCGGCCAAAGCACAGCCCGCAGTGAAAGCGCCGGCCGCCAGCAAGGCCGGCAAAGGCAGTGCCGTGGCTGCCGTATTGAAAGCGGCACCGGCCGTACTGAAAGCCGCCGCTGCCGCCGAGCCGGCGGCCCAGCCCGCCAAAGCCCCAGCCAAGGCCAAGGTCGCGCCTGCTGCGCGCAGCAAGGTCACGCCTATCAGCACCAAAGCGCCCCATCCGGCCAAACACAAACCGGTGGAAGTGCCGCTCAAATCGTCCACCAGCCGCCATGCCGACCAGACCGGCGCTACCAAGCTGTTCGTGCTCGACACCAATGTGCTGATGCACGATCCAACGTCGCTGTTCCGCTTCGAAGAGCACGACGTGTATCTGCCCATGATGACGCTGGAAGAGCTCGACAACCACAAGAAAGGCATGACGGAAGTGGCGCGCAATGCGCGTCAGGTCTCGCGCACGCTGGACGCGCTGATGTCGAATACGGACGACGACGCGATCGATCAGGGCATCCCGCTGTCCAAATTGGGCAACAAAGATGCCAAGGGCCGGCTGTACTTCCAGACCCGTATCCAGTCGGCCGACCTGCCGCTGGGCCTGCCTGTAGGCAAGGCCGACAACCAGATCCTGTCGGTGGTGCGTTCGCTCGAAGCGGAGCAGGATGGCCGCCATGTGGTACTGGTGTCGAAAGACATCAATATGCGCATCAAGGCGCGTGCTCTGGGCCTGCCGGCGGAAGACTATTTCAACGACCACGTACTCGAAGATACCGACCTGCTGTACTCGGGCATCGTGCAACTGCCCGATGATTTCTGGAGCAAGCACGGCAAGGATCTGGAAAGCTGGCAGGAGAACAAGAACGGCCAGAGCGCGACGTTCTACCGCGTGACGGGCCCCTTCATCCCCAGCCTGCTGGTCAACCAGTTCGTGTTCCTCGAACCGAAGAATGGCGAAGCGCCGTTCTACGGTCAGGTCAAGCAGATCAACGGCAAGACGGCCGTGCTGCAAACCCTGCGCGACTACAGCCACAACAAGAACAGTGTGTGGGGCGTGACGGCGCGCAACCGCGAGCAGAACTTCGCGCTGAACCTGCTGATGAATCCCGAGTGCGATTTCGTCACCCTGCTCGGTCAGGCCGGTACGGGTAAAACCTTGCTGGCGCTGGCGGCCGGTCTGGCGCAGGTGCTAGAAACCAAGCTGTACAACGAGATCATCGTGACCCGCGTCACCGTTCCCGTGGGCGAAGACATCGGCTTCCTGCCCGGCACGGAAGAAGAAAAAATGTCGCCATGGATGGGCGCCTTCGACGACAACCTCGAAGTGCTCAACAAGTCCGATTCCGATGGCGGCGAGTGGGGCCGTGCGGCTACCCAGGATCTGATCCGTTCGCGCATCAAGATCAAGTCGCTCAACTTCATGCGCGGCCGTACGTTCGTCAACAAGTTCCTGATCATCGACGAAGCGCAGAATCTGACGCCGAAACAGGTCAAGACGCTGGTCACGCGTGCCGGTCCCGGCACCAAGATCCTGTGCCTGGGCAATATCGCCCAGATCGACACGCCGTATCTGACGGAAGGTTCGAGTGGCCTGACCTATGTGGTCGACCGCTTCAAAGGCTGGTCGCACAGCGGCCATGTGACGCTGGCCCGGGGTGAACGCTCGCGTCTGGCCGACCACGCCAGCGACGTGCTGTAAGCCCGGCCTCTTAGGCCTAGCTAGCCCACTAGCCCGCCCGCAGCTTGCTGCCGGCGGGCTAGTTTATTTTTAGCTATAATCGCGCCATCCCAACTTCGGAGTCATTCCTGTGGACAGTTATAGTCGTCGATTTTTCGACATGTCACAGGCAAGGTAATCCGCACGACACATCGTGCCGCTACCATGCCTGACTGGCGGGTAGTGCACCTGGCGGATCGCAAGATCCGGCCGCACGCTTCCCCATCATTTCAATCTGCCTGCTGCCGCTGCGGCACGGGCACGCTCCTGCGCCAGCGGCGCGGGAACCGGGAGTCTGTATGCGTCGTATTTTTTCTCGTTCAAAATTCTTCACTGGCTGCGCCGTGCTGCCCCTGCTGACCGGCTATGCCCATGCCGACCAAGCTGCCACGCCGGAAGACTGGAATGCCCACCTGCAATCCACCTATACCTGGCAGAACAAGCATGCGTTTGCGGCCGCCTATTCCGGCCCCAACAGCCTGAGCACCAACCGCGAACTCAGCTACTCATGGACCACCACGCTGGCACTGGGCTGGCGCCCGTGGCAGGGCGGCGAGCTGTATGTCAATCCGGAAGCGGCCCAGGGCATCCCCCTGTCCGGCCTGACGGGGCTGGGCGGCTTCAGCAATGGCGACATGGGGCGTGCTTCCGGCAGCAACCTCAAGCTGTACCGCGCCCGCTTGTTCCTGCGCCAGAGCTGGCAGCAGGACGGCGAGACGGAAGCGCTGGAATCGGCCGCCAACCAGCTGGCCGGCACGCAAAGCCGGCGCCGCTGGGTACTCACGGCCGGCAACCTGAGCGTGCTCGATGTGTTCGATCCGAATAGCTATGCCCATGATCCGCGTACCCAGTTCCTCAACTGGTCGCTGATGACTTATGGCGCCTACGACTATGCGGCCGATGCGCGCGGCTATACCTGGGGTGCCGCGCTGGAGCGCTATGCCGATGACTGGGTGCTGCGCGCGGGCCGCTTTATCGAGCCGCGCCAGCCCAACCAGCAAGCGCTCGATCCGAAAATCTGGCAGCACTATGGCGACCAGATCGAACTCGAACATGCGCACACGCTCGCGGGCCAGCCCGGCCGCGTACGCGCGCTGGCCTTTAACAGCCATCTGCGCATGGCACGATTTGAAGACGCCACGCAGCTAGCCAGCCGCACGGGCAGCACGCCCGAGCTCGGTCTGGTGCGCCGTGGCGACCAGCACAAGCGGGGGCTGGGCATCAGTGTCGAGCAGGCTGTCGGCGCGGATCTGGGTCTGTTCGGGCGCTACAGCAAGGCCGATGGCCAGACCGAAACCTATGCCTTCACGGAAATCGATCTATCGCTGACGGCCGGCGCCGTGCTGCGCGGTACGGCGTGGCAGCGGGCCCGGGACAGCATAGGCGTGGCCGTGGCCAGCAATGGCCTGTCGGGTGCGCGCCGGGCCTATCTGGCAGCAGGTGGCATCAGCTTCTTCATCGGCGATGGCGCGCTGCAATACCGGCAGGAACAGGCCATGGAAGCCTATTACAATCTGGCCCTGAACCCGTCGCTGGCACTCACGCTGGACTGGCAGCGCATCCGTCATCCAGCCTACAATGCCGCGCGCGGGCCTGTCGATATCGCCTCCCTACGTCTGCATACGGAATTCTGAAACATAAAAAAAGCCTGCCAGCGTGATGCTGGCAGGCTTTTTTACAGACTGTACGCGACAGGCTTAAGCGCGGCGACGACGGGCAACGACGCCCAGCATGGCCAGACCACCGAGCAGCATGGCATAGGTTTCTGGTTCTGGTACCGGTGCCAGCGTATTGGCGCTGAAGCTCTGATAGGCGTCGCCCGCTTTGGCGAACTGCACCTGCTGGCCACCATCGCAGCAACCTTCCAGACCATAGATGGTCAGCGTGTGGTTGCCAGCCGACAGGGCTGCACCCGACACCTGGAAGTACTGGCTGCTGTTGCTGTAGCTACCGCCCCACCACATATCGTTCTTCTTGATGTCCACTACCTGGCCGTCGAGGAAGACTGCACCACCGTTACCGAAGTCCACTCCGGCGCGGAACGAATAGGTGCCGGCGCTGGTCAGGCCGAAATTAATGGTCGATTTGAATGCGATATTGTTGGTGCCAGCGTGGAAAATGCTGTTGTTCGAGACGTTGTCGTACGAGGACAACACTACCGAATGGGCGCCCGGGGCGGAAACTGCCGCATTGACGACATCGGCATAAGCTTGCGCCGTGCTTTGAATACCAGCGGTGGAAGTGCCGGTCTGGAAAGTGATGACGGCTGCGTTGGCGCTACCGATAGCGGCCAAGGCCAGTGCCAGAGCGGCAAATTTAAAGTTTTTCATGGTATCCCTGTTTTATGAGTTGTCGTTTCTGATTCGATTCGCCAGCATTATTTACCACAAGAAACCTAGCGCATCACTTTCTCAAAAGTAATAATATATTCCCAAGAGAATTAAATAGATGATATCTTTGGAAACATGTGATGTCAAGAATAAATTTTTAACTTTTGTAGCACGAGGTTAACTTCGAAAGTGCTTGAAACTGCTCTCAAGCTGTATGAAACTAGACAGCCAGGCCCTGTATTCCCTGCCCTACGGACCGAGCTGAGGTGAGACCATGGACATCCCTATCCTGATCCGCAAGCGCGATGGCAGCCGCTACGGTGTCACCGTGCCCGATATCCCCGGCTGCGTCACCAGCGGCGAGACCGTAGGCAAAGCCATGAGCAATGCCACCAAGGCCATCTACGGCCACGTCGGCCAGTTGGTCGAACAGGGCCGCGCCTTCGAAATCAAGCCCTCCGAAGTGGAACGCCTGTCCAGCCAGCCAGATTATGCAGGCGGCATCTGGGCGCTGGTCTGCCTCGACCTGTCCAAACTCGACGACCCACCAGAAACCTGAAACACTGCTTGCCCTTCCCACTGTGGTAAGGGCTACAGTATGATCATCGTCACCGACTACGGAGAATTACGATGTATCAATTACAGGTAGAAAATATGAGCTGCAACCACTGCGTGGGTGCTGTCACCAAAGCCGTACAGGCCGTCGATGCCGCAGCCCGCGTCGAGATCGATCTGGCCAGCAAACAAGTCCGCATCGACAGCAGCACGGCGTTGCCGGCCCTGACGGCTGCCATCGTGCAGGCTGGCTATCCCGTCAGCGCGGCCAGCTAGCAGCAACTGGCCCGGCACGGGCTCAGGCAGGCGCGGTTATAATCAACGGTCACAATTCCACTTTAACCGTTGCAACCCGCCTGCCGGGCGCCCACTCATGCTTCCCGTACCCGCTCTTGATCTCCCCCTGATACTGATGGTTGCCACGGCCGGTTTTCTGGCCGGCGTACAGAATGCCCTTGCCGGTGGCGGCTCCTTCATCACCTTCCCTGCCCTGCTGCTGGCCGGCCTGAACCCGCTGGCGGCGAATATGACTTCCACCATTGCCCTGTTCCCCAGCCAGATCACGTCCGGCTATGCGGGGCGCAAACTGGTGGCCGATGTGGGCCCGCTGACCTTCCGCCAGATGCTGATCATCAGCGCCATCGGCGGCCTGTTCGGCGCCATCCTGCTGCTCAACACCCCGCCTTCGTTCTTTGCCCGGCTGGTGCCCTGGCTGGTGCTGTTTGCCACCAGCGTGTTCGCCTGGGGCAGCTTCCGCAAAAAGCCGCTGCACGCAGCCAGCAGCATGCCGCGCTGGACCCTGATCCTGGTGCAGAGCTGCATCGCGGTCTACGGTGGTTATTTTGGTGGCGGCATCGGTTTCCTGATGCTGGCTGCGCTGACCATCGCCGGCCAGCAGGTGCGTGCCGCGACCGCGACCAAGAATGTGCTGGCCATGGCCATGAATGCCGCCGCGGCAGCCATCTTCGCCAGCTCCTCGCTGATTAGCTGGCCTGCCGCACTGGCCCTGTGCGCAGGCGGCATTGCCGGAGGCTTTGTGGGCGGCTGGCTAATCCACCGCCTGCCGGAAAAAGTCATGCGCGCCTTTGTGGTGCTGGTCGGTGCCAGCCTGACCGTGTGGATGTTTATGCGCGCCTGAGCTAAAGGCTAGAGGCCAGTCCAGCGGGCCCGCCTCACTCGCGCTCGATGACCCGGATGGCCGCTTCCAGCACCTCGTCGCGCTGCTCGCGCAAGCCCGCAACCGTCGGGCTGACCACGATATCAGGCACGATGCCGATACGCTGGGTAGGCCGTTTGTCGGGATAAAACACCCCGATACCACTGATCACGGTTTTTAAACCGCCGGGCAAGACCAATGCCGATATATTCCCATCGGCCCCCGCCGTCGTACTGCCCAGTACCAGCGCACGCGGACTCGCACGCAAGGCCATCGCCGTATATTCGGACTGGCTTTGCGAGCGCTCATCAACCAGTATCACCACCTTGCCCGCGTAATGCGGTGCTTGCGGTTGGAGCATCAACTCCTTGCTCCACTTGAATCCGCCCGGATTGGCCAGATCCGCGACGGTGAAGCGCACAAACGGGGTGGGCTGTTCGACCAGATACTGCCCCAGTGCAAACGGCACAAAGTCCGACGGGTAGTTGCGGATATCGATGATCAGCCCCTTGCTGCGCGCGGCCCGCTCCATATAAGCGGGCACATCGCTGCGCCGGATCGACGACAGCTTGATGTAGGCAATCTGATCGTTAATTAGCTGGAAGGTGTCGCCCGGTTTGTCGTGCGTGACCCTGCTACTTGGGCCGCTGTCGGGGATACGTGC
This sequence comes from Pseudoduganella danionis, assembly GCF_009720775.1. GTDB lineage: Bacteria > Pseudomonadota > Gammaproteobacteria > Burkholderiales > Burkholderiaceae_D > Rugamonas > Rugamonas danionis. The sequence goes on along the minus strand of NZ_WNKW01000001.1, from coordinate 1,075,962 downwards.
CACGGCTAGCTGACGCAAAGCGCCATCGCGCTGAACCACCAACTGCGTACTGCCGCAAGCACCCCGGGTCAGGCCGCCAGCAACGTCGCGCAGACGTGCCGCCTGATTCGACGCGGCATAATAGGGTTGCAGCGTGGTCAGCAACTGCGCCAGCGGTACGCCATCGAGCTCGGTCAGAATATCGCCGCGCTGCAGGCCACTGGCCATGCCTTCTGCCGCGCTGGTATAGCCGCTGACCACTGCCTGATCCTGCACAAAGCGCAGCCGCACCGGCAAGGCGCACGCGCCCACGGGTGGGCGCAAGTGCAGCGAACTCCATAAATTACTGTGGGTGTCATGAACCTGAGCGATCAATGCCATCAGCGCGAGTTCATAACTATTGCGGTCCGGCGCGAGCGCCAGCGGCGCTATCGATGCCCGCAGCACCTGGTCCCAGTCGGCACCGATCTGATCGCGGTAAGGCGCCCAGTATTCGATCACATTCCAGAACCGGAACAGGGCCAGCAGTTGATAGCCGCTGTCGGGAAACTTCAAGTCCGCATAGGCGGCTTCCTGCTCGAATACCGGATTGCCGACCATGGGCGTCAGCGTCACATAAAACTGCTTGGCGTCACGCGCGCGGTTGCGGTAGATCGCCTTCAAATCGTCGCGCAGTTCGGCACTGAGCAGTTGATCATCCTGCAGCCAGGCCAGACTGGGCAGGAGCTGGTACTGTGCCGGCTCCAGCGTAGCGCAATCCTGACACGCAGGCACCGCACCCAGGCGGCTGATCCAGCCACGCAGCACGCGATCTGCGCTGGCGCGATCTGGCGCCGCCAGCACTGACGGCAAAATCTCGAGCAATGCCTGGTCCCAGTGCTGCTGGCCACTGGTGACGGCCGGATGGTGGTACTTCAAAAAACCCCAGACCTTGGCCGTGACCGCAAGATTGTCTATCTGCATAGAACTGAGCTGGGTCAGTTCGATGGCCGCAGCACGCTTCAGTTCGGCCTGCACCGGAGTCAGGGCCGGCGCTTCCTGGGCCCAGGCTGTTGGCATTGCACACAGTCCGGCCAGCAACAACTGGAGTATCTTGGGTCGCATAGTTCTCGCTATCGTCAGGTGGCAAGCGCCGATGCGCGCGCCCGTTCAGCCGCAGACATCCGCAGCAACATTGACTATAGAATAACATTGGCGCGCCCAGCAAAGCTCACCTTTTGTCACCGCCCCACAAATAGCCCCCGCGGGCCGGCAAACTGGCGGCCCGGCCTAGTCCGCCAGTGACTGCAGTATGGCGCAATCAGAACGCTGATCGCCGTGGCAGCAGCCCGCTAGTTGCTGCAAGCTGTCGCGCATCTCCGTCAGTTCAGCGATGCGTTGATTGAGTTCCGCCACATGGCCAAGCGCGATGCGTTTCACGTCGGCGCTGGCGCGGCTGGGGTCCTGCCACAGCGATAGCAGCTCGCGTATCTGCTCGAGCGAAAAACCCATGCTGCGGCTGCGCTTGATGAAACGCAGTGCATGCAGGTCGCTGTCCGCATAGATGCGGTAGCCGGCCGGACTGCGCTTGCCCGCCGGGATCAGGGTGATGCTTTCGTAATGCCGTATCATTTTTGCGCTGACGCCGGTAGCGGCAGCGGCCTGTCCAATATTCATGCGGGTCTCCAGCGGCGCAGCAGCAGCGCATTGCTGATCACACTAACGGAACTGAGTGCCATCGCCGCCCCTGCTACCATCGGGTTCAGCAGCCCCAGCGCAGCCAGCGGTATGCCCACCAGATTGTAAATGAACGCCCAGAACAGATTCTGCCGGATCTTGCGGTAGGTCAGGCGCGAAATACTGATGGCGGCGGCCACCAGGGCCGGATCGCCGCGCATCAGCGTAATCGCCGCCGCATGCATGGCAACATCCGTACCGCTGCCCATGGCAATGCCCACATCCGCAGCAGCCAGCGCAGGCGCATCGTTAATCCCATCACCGACCATGGCAATACAGGCGCCCGGCTGCTGCAAGGCCTTGATGGCGGCCGCCTTATCGCCGGGCAGCATGTTGGCGATCACCCGCGTCAGCCCCAGTTCGCGCCCGACCGCATCGGCGCTACCCTGATTATCACCGGTTAGCAAAATCGTTTCGACATGCATGGCATGCAGGGCCTGCAAGGCGGCCTGCGCCTGCGGCTTGATGCGGTCGCCGAAGGCCAGCAGCCCCAGCAGTTGCGGCGTCGGCGCCACGCTGGCCAGCCAGGCGATGGTGCGGCCTTCACGTGCATGCGCCTCCGCTTCCGTCTGCAGCGGCTGTATCGACACCCCCTGCTCGCTCATCAAGCGGCTACTGCCCAGCAGCAGGCGCTGGCCCGCCACTGTAGCGGCCACGCCGCGCCCGGGCAGGGCCGATAGTTCGCTCGCCACCAGCGTGGCGTCCTGCCCCCGCGCTGCAGCGGCATCGAGCACGGCGCGCGCCAGCGCATGTTCGCTACCGCGCTGTATGGCAGCAGCCGCACGCAGCAAGCCATCGTGGTCGTGGTCGATCGCATGGATGGCCAGCAGGGCCGGCTTGCCTTCCGTGAGCGTCCCGGTCTTGTCAAAGGCTACGCTACTGATGCGGTGCGCCAGCTCCAGCGCACCCGCATCCTTGATCAGGATACCGTGGCGCGCCGCCACGCCTGTGCCAGCCATGATGGCAGCGGGCGTGGCCAGGCCCAGTGCACACGGACAAGCGATCACCAACACCGCCACGGCATTGATCACTGCCTGCTCGCCGCTGGCCCCCGCCAGCAGCCAGCCGGCCAGCGTCACAGCCGCCAGCAGCAGCACTACCGGCACGAAAATCGCGCTGATCCGGTCCACCAGCCGCTGTACAGGCGCTTTCGCGCCCTGCGCATCTTCCACCAGCGCGATGATGCGCGCCAGCGTGCTCTGGGCGCCGACAGCCGTCACCTGCACCAGCAGCAAACCCTCGCCGTTGATGGCGCCGCCCGTCACGCGCTGGCCCACGCTGCGCGCCACCGGCAAGCTCTCGCCCGTGATGAGCGCCTCGTCCACATGGCTAGCCCCCTGCTGCACGATACCATCGACGGCTATCCTTTCGCCAGGGCGCACCACCACCAGATCGTCGAGTTGCACCTGCGCGATCGGCAACTCGACTTCCTCGGTGCCGCGCTGCACGCGCGCTGTTTCCGGCCGCAATGCCTGCAAGGCGCGGATCGCTGACGTGGTCTGGCGCTTGGCGCGCGCTTCCAGCCATTTACCCAGCAAAATCAGGGTGATCACGACAGCCGACGCTTCAAAGTACAAATGCGGCATCGCGCTGCGTGCGGCCAGCAACTGGTAGACGCTGAGCCCGTAGGCAGCACTGGTGCCCAGGGCCACCAGCAAATCCATATTTCCGCTACGGTCTTTGACTGCTGCCCAGCCGGCCCGGTAAAAACGCGCGCCCAACCAGAATTGCACGGGCGTCGCCAGCAAGCACTGCAGTCGACCATCCAGCATCCAGTGCACTCCTGCCAGTTCCAGCAACATCGGCAGCAGCAAAGGCAGGGAAAACAAGGCAGCCAGCAGCACGGCGGCGCCGCCGCCCGTGGCCAGCAATGCCACCGGTGGTGGCGCTGCGGCCGGCGCCACGGCGTGATAGCCGGCTTGTTCAATAGCGCGTGCCAGCGGCTCGAAAGCCAGCGGCTGGAGCGAGCACACGCGCGCCGTTTCCGTGGCCAGATTGACGTTGGCGGAAACCACTTCGGGCATGGCTGCCAGCAGGCGTTCCACCCGGCCAGAACACGACGCGCAGGTCATGCCCTGAACTTTGAATGATAGGCTGTGGGGAGCGGTGGCAGTAGCAGACATGATGATCTCGTAGGACGACTCGGTAACCATAGCATCGAGTATCCCACGATGGGAAGGTCAAGCAGTGATTTTATCGGCTTCAGCGCACGATGCAATCGACCGCATTGTTCTGCCCGCTGAGCGTACTGCCACTGGCCGGCGCCACAGGGCTAAATGCGGGTGGCGGCGTGAACTGTATGCCGGGATTGACCGGCAGGATGACAGGCGGTTGCATCCGGCTGGGCGTGTAACCAAATTGCCCCGCCTGGAAATTCAAGTTGCCGCCTTGGTTGGACAAATGGATCATGCCATCGAGCACATGCACATATAAGCCGGGCGCCAGCCCAGCACCGTTGAGCGGGGTGGGATTGCTGCTGCCACCCGCCTGGGCCAGCAGCAGAGGCTGGACGGGCGCCGCCAGCGGGTCCAGCGCGGCCGTGCTAGCCATGTTATAAGCGGCCAAAGCCTCGGCGTCGGGCGCCACCCACTCGGCAGTAAAGGTCGTGCCACGGATACCGATGGTGGCGCTCGGAGTTTTCATGGAAAATTTTTCCTTGTTGCGCTTGCCCAGCAGGCCGGTGACCGAGCGCAGCCCCCCTTTGACCAAACTGAACGCAGCCTGATCGCCTTCAGGGTGATCGGCCGCATAGGCAAAGCTTTCGACCTTGAACGTGGTATCGGGTTTCAGCGTGATTTCACTGTTGTCGATAAACTTCACCATGGCATAGGTATTTTTTTGCGTGATCAGCGTATCGCCGCCCTCGACTTCCGAGCGCAGCGAGAGTATGCGCGCGCTGCCATCGGCCTTCTTGGCCATCAGCGGGCCGCTAAGCTGGACGATGGTGCCGACCACTTGGGCAGCCCAGGCCAGACTGCAACAGCCCAGCAGCGCCAGCCAGCATAGGCTTAGACGCAGGGCATGCAACGATGAACGCAAATTCGGGCGAGACATGAAGCTTCCCTTCATTAATATGCTAAGCCCAGCCGCACATGCAAGCGGCTAGCATGCTGCCGGCCACTATCACCAGCTTTCAGAATACGGCCGCAATCGAGCTGCAGGTTTACATAGCTCGACAGCAGGAAACGGGCGCCGACACCGACGCTGCTGATGACCATACTGGCTTGTTCGCCTGCGAGTGGATGACTGCGCCGCACATAGGCACTGTCATAAAACCCCAGCAGGCGGCAATTCCAGTTATCACGCCGGCACCAGTTGGGCGTATAGGCTTCCAGATTCACATTCGCGCCTTTATCGTTGGCCAGCTCGCGCTCCTGAAAGCCGCGTACCGAACTGGCTCCGCCCGCACCGAATTGCTCGCCAGGTACCAGCTCGTCACGGCTATACTGGGCGTTCAGCAGCGCACGCAGTTGCCAGTCGGTACTAAAGGCCTGAACTGCACTGGCAGACAAGCGCAGCACGGTGTAACGTGCTCGGGCGCCAGCGCGTACCGCCTCGAAAGCGGCCTGGTCGCCGCGGCTGCCCCCGGGCAGATTATGCGACAGCGTGAGCTGGCCACTCAGGTTGCCAGCACTAATCGGCAAACTGGCCTGGTAGCTGACGCTGAGCGGATGCACCGTGACATCGTTGCCCAGTTCCTGGCCTTGCAGCAGCACGCTGTTTTTATACGCCTTGTAATCCAGCCCCAGCGCTAGCTGGGATTCGAGCTCGCCCTGCTTGGCCAGATTATGGGTGTAGCGCGCGCCATAGGTGGCACCCTTGCCGCTCACGGCCAGATTGACCACACCGGCCGCCACCGTGCCAGAATCAACGTTGGAATAGCTGGCGTACAAGTCCAGCGCGTCACCCAGCGCGTACAGCGGGATATGGTAGCCGGCGCCATATACTTTGACGCGCCCCGGTTCCTCGGCCGTGGTGGTGTACTGCAGCGATGCGACATGGTCAAGGCCGAAAAGATTGGCATGCTGTAAGACCATACTCACATGGGTCTTGCCGGTTTGTTCGGTACCTGTATTGTCCAGATTCGCCATCACCTTCCACGGGCGCTGGTCTTTGACGTCCAGCAGCGCGTCGACTTCCTCGTCCACCTCGCCGCTCTGTAACTTCATGGTGACATTCTTGGCCGGATTTTCATTGACCTGCTTAAGATTCGCCGACACGGCAGGCAGATTCGGCGTCTGCCCCGTCACCAGTGCGGGCAAGGTCCGCCGGATATTGGCTTCGTCGAAATAGGCATTGTTGATTACCTGCACCCGCCCTATCCGGGTTTGCACCACGCGCAGGCGCACCACGCCGCCATTGAGTTCCTGCTCGGGCAGTTCGACTGTTACGAGGCGGTAGCCGCGCTGCTGGTAAAGCTGCTCGAGTGCTTCGAGCGCACGCTGAACATCGCCGAAATCCTTGACCGCGCCCGTGTAGGGCTGCAGCACGCCATCGACTTCGGCTGGACCGAGCAGCGTATTGCCCTGCACCTCGAAGCGCCGGATTTCAAAGCGGACGATGCTATCGTCAGGCTCGGCAGCAGCTACCAGCAAAGGCAGGCACATCACACTGCCTAACACGGCACGCGCCACCCTATCAGTTGCTGCATTCTTCTTGGTGCGATTTTTCATCGATAGCTCAACTCAATTGCAATAAGTCTTAGGTTTGTCAGACGCGGGCGACTTGCCCGAATCTAGCGCCTTTTCTGCTGGCTTTTCCGCCGTCTTGTCATCGAGTTTCTTATCGTCGGGCGGGCTACTGCCACTGGAGCTGCCACCGCTACTGCCACCACTACTGCCACCGGACTGGCTGGATGTGGCGCCATTCGACGCCACCGTCGAGACCGCCAATGGCGGGCTTTGCAGTTGCGGCGTGCTAACGATGTTTTGTAATTTGACGGTTGAATTGATCACCTGAGTAATCGGTTCAGACGCCTGTCCGCTGCCAGCAGCCGCATCCGCCGCAGCCTTGGCCGCCGCATCGGCTGCCGCTTTCGCGGCTGCTTCAGCCGCTGCCTTGGCCGCCGCTTCGGCTGCAGCCTTGGCCGCCGCATCGGCTGCTGCTTTGGCTGCTGCATCGGCTGCCGCTTTGGCCGCAGCATCGGCGGCTGCTTTGGCTGCCGCATCGGCTGCTGCTTTGGCTGCCGCATCGGCTGCTGCTTTAGCCGCCGCTTCCGCGGCAGCCTTGGCTGCGGCGTCGGCCGCCGCTTTGGCCGCGGCATCGGCCGCCGCTTGTGCCGCATCAGCTGCTGCTTTGGCCGCTGCATCGGCCGCTGCTTTGGCTGCGGCATCGGCCGCTGCTTTGGCTTCTGCATCGGCTGCGGCCTTGGCGGCCGCATCGGCAGCAGCTTTCGCGGCGGCTTCCGCTGCCGCCTTGGCAGCTGCTTCTGCAGCCGCCTGAGCTGCCGCGGCAGTACCAGAGTTGATCGAGGGCGTGGTATTCGCCCCATATGAGACATTGTTGGTAGTCACCGTACCCATGGGCGCGGACAGATTCAGGCTCCCGCCATTGCTGGTAATAACAGTCGAGGAGCTGGCCGTGATCGAACCATTCGTGGCCGTCAAATTGATATTGCCAGATGACGAACTAATTGCCAGCGTGCCACCGAGCGAAATATTGGTACCTGCCGTTAAATTAATCTGATTCACCGCATTCAGCGCCGCGCCCGCACCCAGATTAATGGCAGTACTGGCCGAAAATGCCAGTTCCTCACCTTCGACTATACTGTTGATATCAACGGGGCTATGCGCGGCTATCGATACGCGGCCCCGGTTCGGCGCATTGTGATAGGCATGGACGGGACTACCGACCACCACCCCGCCGTGGTTATCGATCAGAATATTGCCGTCGGTCGATAGCGTACCCAGCGTTAAAGTTCCGCCATCCGCCGTGTTATTCAATTCGATGTTGCCGCTATAACTGCTGGCAGTAAATGCGGCCAGATGGTTACTGCTGGTTAAGGTGATCCCCGTCGACGCCGTGGCAGTCAGGCTGTTGCTGGTCCAGCCCCCCGTCTGGGTAATCGTACCGCCTTCACCCGCGTTCAAGGTAATCCCGCGCTGGGCCCGCACCGTCCCCAACGAGATATTCCCGCCATCGCCTAGACTGAGTGCACCGCTAATATTAATGTTGCCCCCCGTCTGATTAATATGGGTGGCAAGCAGATTGGTCGCACTATCACTACCAGTGATGGAACCGCTACTCAGATTGAGGCTGTTTACGGTCAGATTGCCGTTCAATACCAGGCTGCCGCCACTCACAGTTAAGCCGCTCAAGCCAGAATTGCCCGTACCTAGCGTCAAACTTCCACCCGTCAGCGCCAGTGTCGTACCGCTGCCCCCATTCATCGTTTGCAAGCTGGTGCTACCCGCCGACACGTCATAGCTTATCGTGCCCGCGCTGCTCCCCAGCACGGCCGTGAGCACATTGGCGGCCGACGGTGCGACGCCATTCGCCCAGTTACCAGCACTGCCCCACAGACCGCCGCCAGTACCTATCCAGGTGGCCTGTGGAAGCGCCGTAATGGTGCCGACCAGATTGCCGCTCAACATATAGTTTGCCGCGTCTGCACCTTCCAGCGTCAACGCTCCCGTAATCGTAATAGGCTTGGCCACGCCAATATTCTTGTCCGCATAGCTCGCCGTAGCAGAGCCCGTCTGCAAGGTTACGCTGTCGTGGCTGGCTTCACCGTAGGACAAGACCCCGTTCAATACGGCATTCTCGAAACTGGCGCTGGCGCTGTTGTTGTACTCACGGCTAGCGAATGACAGCGTCAACGGCGCCGGGGTAATCGATGCCGTCATATGGTTAGAGAAGTTGGTCACAACATAATTACCACCGTCGGTGCCGCCCAGGGTCACGGCCTTGCCCGTCACTGGCTTATTGCTGCCCACGTTGCGATCTTCGAACGAACCGCGCGCACTGATGATGGTCACGCTATCGTTGCCCAGCACACCGCCCAGCGTGGCCGCGCTCGTATTCAAGGTCGCCAGCGTGCCATAGCTCATAGCGTTGCCACTGCCAGGATCGGCTGCACGGTTATACACGCGGTCCAGCGCAGTCACACCACTGATACTCAACGCGGCCGGAGTAATGCTGGCCACGGCCTCAGCCGGCCCCTGCACCATGTAGTTGGCGGCATCCGCTCCCGTCAGCACGTAGTGGCTGACATCGAAAATCACCGGCTTGTTATTTCCCACGTTCTTATTGTTGTAATGTGCAGTCGCCGTGCCGGCCCCCGAGGCCAGACTCACCACATCATTATCCAGACCGTCGGCAATCGTGTTGCCACCGGTAAAACTGATGGCATCCGTTCCGTTATACACACGGGTCGATTGCAAGACCACGTCCGTCAGGCGCAAAGGTCGCGGTGTAATACTGCCCGTCCCCGTGACCGAACCGACCAGCACATAATTACCGTAATCGTTGCCCTGCAGTTGAGGGTTGCTGACCGTCAGCACTTTACCGGTGCCCACATTGCGATTATCGAATTCGACCGTAGCACTCAAGGCGAGGTTGGTATCGCTGGGCACCACGTCGTGCAGCGATAGCGTGTAATTGGCAGGAATCTCCACCAGGGTGTTGCCGTCATAGACTTTTTGCGCGCTGGCTGTGGCCCTTACTTCGCGCGGCGTGATGTTCAGTAGCGGTGAACTGCCCTCGTAACTGATATCGTAAGTGGTGGAATACAAGCCCCCTACAAGGTAGCTGCCCTGGTTGCGTGCACCGTCCCACCCCAGCGTACCTTGTATGCCCGCTGGCAGTGGCGCGCTGGTGCCGGTAAATTCGGCCGAATTGCCATCATAAATCTTGTTCACGCCGGTGCCGCCTATCACCGTCACCGTATAAGGCGTGAGCAAGTCTTTGAGCAGCGGCGTGCCATGATTTTCATAGATGCGCCAGACCGGCACCGCACTGAAGTCAAAGCCGCTGAAAAAATCGCGCTGTTGCATCTGCTCGCTGGTAAGCGCCGTACCGACGCCCGCATTCAGGCCCGCTGTTTCGCTGTTGTAGTAAGCATGCCCGACGGTGCCGGACAGATCGGCCCCCAGCATACCACCGAGGTCAGTCCAGTTGGGCGCCGTCACGCTGCCACTGCTGTACACCATGTCCACCGTACCACTCGCATGTTCGCCCAGCAGGCCACCGATATTGGCATGAATCAGCGATGCGTTGCTCTGGGTGCCAGTGACATTGCCCGTGGCGTAAGCATTTTCAATACTGCCGCCATAGCCCAAGCGCACGCCGCTGCGCCCGACCAGGCCGCCCACGTTGCGCTCACCGCTGACTGTGCCTGAAGCGTAAGACTTGCTGATGGTCCCGCCAAAATTATCACCGACCAGGCCACCGACGATTTCGCCCGTCGAGCTGACGTTACCGCTGGCGTAAGACGTACTGATGCTGCCGATGTAGATCTGGTCAGAATTGGTATTCGATCCGACCAGGCCGCCCGCGTAGCCATCGCCTGCAGTCGTGACGGAACCGCTCGCATGGCTCAATTCGATGCCGCCCACATTACGCCCGACCAGGCCGCCGATATTCGAAGCCGTGCGACCGGAATTGCCCGTCACCGCGCCGCTGGCCGCCGCATAGCTCAAGCGCCCCATGTGTTCGCCGATCAAGCCGCCTACATTACCGATGCCGCTCACGCTGGCCGAACTGCTCACATGTTCGAGCACAGTGCTGGCACCGTCCGAATGGCCCAGCATCGCTCCCACGTTATACTGGCCCACCACGCTGCCGCCATTCAGGCTCAGGTTCTTGAGCGTGCCGCCATATACGGAAGCAAACAGACCCACGTAGTCTTGGTCCGGACGGTAGATGCTCAATCCGCTAATCGCATAATTGGCGCCATCGAAGGTGCCCGTATAGTGGGTCTGAGAACCATAGGCACCCAAGGGCTTGAAACCGGCGTTATCATTCCAGTTGGCCGTACCACTGGCAGCAATGTCGTTATTCAGGCGGTAGGAATAAGCCATATCCAGCGTAGCTATCCCTTGTACGCCATAGATATCCGCCAGCACATACGGCGTCGCGGACGCTCCGTTGCCGTCCGTGCCGATTGCACGCAGGAAGGAGCCGCCGCTCAGGCGGAAATCCCTGGCGCTAAACGCCGGCAGCGTGCCTTTCTGTTCCCAGTGCCCGCTGCGCAGATCAAAAATGCCGCTGATATTGATCGCGCCAGTGGCTGTGATGCTGGCATCGCTGGCGGCATTCAGCGTCAGGCCAGCAACACTCACACCCGCCTGCAGATTAATGCCGCTGGCATTGATCGTCAGCGTCCCGTGTTCAGCGCGAATCGGCGCATCGATGTGCACGTCACCCGCGGCCGTCAAGCTCAGGTTCTGTGGCTGCGACCATGCGAGTTCCGACAGCACGACGATTTTTCCGGTCCCGGGCACAGCGGGATCATTGGTGATCACCGTGACATTGTTGTGCTCGAGTGACCTTTGCAGCAGACCAGTCGACAAGAACGAATCGCGCGTTGCAGCGGCAGCAGTAAACGGTGTACTGCCCTGAAGTTCCGTGTTATCCGTCTCCGACATATTGCCCTGATTGATAGCCGTGGCCGGCTCATCGGCAATATAGATATTTCCCGGATCCAGTAGCAAGCTTCCCGTCTTGCCCAGTGGCGCAGTTGTATCAACCCGGCCCTGCAGGTCGAGCACGTGGCCGGAAGTCTCCACCAACCCGCCATTGCCGCCACGCGCGCCGCCACGCGCAGACAGGCTGCCATACACGCGCGTGAGCTGATCGGCCCAGACGATCACTTTACCGCCGTCGCCGGTGTCCAATGCATCGGCGCGCACCACGCTATCCTTGCCCACATAGCTCTGGCGCGCATGGGCGATGGCCGGATTGCTGCCCTGATAATCGCCGCCCAGCAGCACGCTGCCGCCACCGGTCGCGCCGCTGGCATCGACCACGGCATTGCCGCTCAAGCCCACCTGCGGCCCCAGCACGACGATCTCGCCGCCCACATTCAGATTGCTGCCCAGCGCCGTGGTCTGGCTATCCTGCTCGAGCAAGGTGGTGCCACTGGACTTGAGCACGATCTTGCCGTTGGCGCCGCGCACGGCACTGTCGGCACTGATGCGGCCACGCTGGTTGACCAGCGCGCCATACACCCCGATGCGTCCGCCCTGCGCCACGATCTGCCCGAGATTCAGCGCCTGATCGGCCGCAGCCGACACCACCACCTGCACGTTCGGGTCACTCGCTTCGAACAATTGCACGCTATGGCCGGCCGCCAGCACCACTTCGCCATTAGGGGCGGAAATGATGCCGCGGTTTTCCACCGACGGCGCAATCAGGAACACCTGGCCGCCGGCCGGGGTACGGATCTGGCCCGCATTGCTGACGCTGGCGGCCCCGCTGGCACCACTGAAATTATTCCGGCCAGCCAGGAAATCGCTATTCGAAATGGCCAGACTGGACGCCACCAGCCCGTTCACATCGACCTGGGCACTGGCGCCGAACAACACGCCGTTCGGATTGATCAGGAATACCTTGCCGTTGGACTGGATGGCGCCCAGTATCACGCTGGGGTCCTGCCCGGTGATGCGGTTCAGTACGCGGCTATCGGCCGATTGCTGAACGAAGCGCGCGATTTCATCCGTGGCCAGCGAAAAACCCTGCCAGTTGATGATGGTATTCGGCGTACTGGTAATCGTGTAGTTCTTGCCCTGCTGGCTAAAGCTGGCCTGCCCCGCCACCACGCTAGGCGCCACCATGCCTGCCTGAGCCGAACTGTAGCAGGCCGCCACCAGCACCGCCATGAGTTTGCGCCGTAACGGCGCGCGTTGGGCAACACGGAGCTTGCGTGGGTACTGGGTTCTCATGACACCATCCTCGAAACTAGGCGAGCACCAGACCGCAATGCTGTAGCGGCCCATGCGTGCAACTAGCGTGCCGAGCAGCCCCCGGCAGGCGTGATCATTCCAACAGGAATTATTTTCTATAGGCCATTATATGCACAAAAAACAGTCAAACCTATGGCTAATCAGCAATCACGCTAGCCTTGAAACAACTTTACGACACTAGAGCCCGTTTATTTGGTCTCGAACGTGGTCACGCCATCCCAATCCGCAGCAGGCGGGTGCGACTGGTAGTAAGCAATACGCTGACGGTACAACTGGTAAAGTGCCGTCGTTTCTGGCAGTTTTAACAATGCTGCGTGCGCCGCTTCCCAGCGCTGGGCTCTGAGCTCAGCCAACGCCTGCTGCCACAGGGCCAGTTCAGCCTGCTGCTGGGCCGTTTGATCTGCGAGCAAGCCTAGCGGCTCGAAGATCGCTACGGGCTCGTGCTTGCCTTTGACGCGCACCAGATCGAGTTCGCGGTAGGCAAATTCCGGCGCTGCCGCGCGCGTGGCCGCGCCCACGGCTATGCCCACGCCATACACCTTGGTAATGCCTTCCAGCCGCGAGGCCAGATTCACGGCATCGCCCATCACCGTATATGCGCGACGTATGCTGGAACCCATGTCGCCTACATGCATGAGGCCGGAATTCACGCCGATACCGATTTTCAGCGCGGGCCAGCCGCGCGCCAGAAAGTCCTGATTCAGCCGGGCGGCGCTGGCCTGCATCAGCAGCGCCGTCGCCACGCCACGGCTGGCATGATCAGCAAAGGCAACGGGGGCACCCCAAAACGCCATCACGGCGTCGCCTATGTATTTGTCGAGCGTGCCGCGGTGGCTATCGCGGATATCTTCCGACATGGCCGTCAGATACAGATTGATGTACTCGCGCAGTTGCTTGGGGGTCAGCCCTTCCGAGATGGTGGTGAAGCCGCGCACATCGACAAACATCACCGTCAGTTCGCGGCTCTCGCCATCCATATTGTATTGTTCCGGGTCTTCGGCCATTTCGGCCACCAGTTCCGGCGCCACGTATTCGCCGAAACGCGACACCAGCGCCTGGCCTTTGCGCACTTCGAAGAAATAGCCCCAGGCCACATTCAGCACGAACACGGCGAACAGCACGAGGATCAGCATGGCTGAATTGAACATCAGGTCATGCACATGGTACAGATACAGGTTGAAGCCTATGCTGGCGGCGATCACGCTCACACCCAGCACGATGGAGCGCAGCGGCGACAACAAGGGCAGCACCAGCCCCAAGCCCAGCCCCAGCAGCAGAATGACGCCGGCTTCCTGCACGAAGGCCGTGTAGGGGCGCGACTTGAAACGCTGGTCGAGAATCGACTTGATGATATTGGCATGGATTTCCACGCCCGGATATTCGGGATTGACGGGCGTGGCGCGCAAGTCGACCAGGCCCGGTGCTGTGGTCCCGATCAGCACCAGTGTGCCTTGTAGTAGCTGCTGCGGCGCCCGCCCGGTCAGCACATCGGCCGCTGACACATAGCGGAAGGCACCGCCGGCCGGACCGCCACGGCCACGGAACTGCACCACCGTGCTCATCGCTTCACCCACCGGTATCAGACGCTGCTTGCGTTCGCGCAGCAAAATGGTCAGCGCATCGTAGCCGCCGCTATCGAGCTGGCTCTGCGACAACTGATCGACGGATTCCGTCAGCAGCGGCTTGACGGCCAGCGCATCGAGATACAGCATGCTGGTGGCCACGGCCAGCGAAGGATAGTAGTGCTCGCCCACCTGCTGGATCAGGTAGGCATTACGCACCACCCCGTCCAGATCTGTCACCACGGAAAAACTACCGGCGCCTGCGGCAGCCTGCTGCAGCACTGGCACATTGGCTTCATAGCCGGCCGCATTGTAGGCCAGCAATTCGCGACCATTCAGGTCGGCCTCGCTGAACAACGGCGGCGGCAGCACGCCTTTGACCTGATCGGGCGACAGATTGAAGCCGAGGATGACCGGCTGGCCGCGCAAGGCGCTGGCAAACAGGCCATCGTAATCGAGCGCGCTGCGTAGCGAGTTCAGCTTGTCCTGCAGTAGCGGCACATCGCGTAGTTCTTGCGCGGCCAGTTTGGCCAGTACGCCATAGCCGGAACTGGTATCGGGCTCGGGGAAGGAAATATCGTAGCCCACGGCTTTTACGCGATAGTGCTCGGTGAGCTGGCGGATCAGTTGGGCCTGCACATTGCGGCTCCACGGAAAGCGGCCAAATTCCGTGAGCGCCTTGCCATCGATATCGACGATGACGATGCGCGGATCGAGCACGGGCGCTTCCAGTTTCATGCGCTCGCCTGCCAGCAGATTATCCAGCCGCACCACCGCATCGCTGTGCCAGATATTGAGCGCGTACAGCACGCCCACGGCTGTGACTAGTGCACTGAGCAGCCAGCGCCAGCCATATTTCGACACCGCCTTACGCCAGCGTACCGGGATGCCCATGGCCGCACTCAGGGCGTGTAGCCGGGGATGCGGCTTTCGTCGATGGCGTCGATTTGCTTCTGATCCATATTCTTGTGCGCGAACTGCAGATAGACTTTGCTGCGAATAAAGATGTCGAACAAATCGGGATCGATGTGGCCGTTGAGCGAGAAATTACCCAGGATGTGCAAGGCTTCCGACAGCAGCTTGCCTTTCTTGTAGGGGCGGTCGGCTGCCGTCAGTGCTTCGAAGATATCGGCGATGGCCATCAGGCGCGCCTGCACCGACATCTGCTCGCGCGTCAGCCCACGCGGATAGCCTTTGCCATCCATGCGCTCGTGGTGGCCGCCCGCATATTCGGGCACATTCTTCAAGTGTTTCGGCCAAGGCAGCGCCTCCAGCATCTTGATGGTCATCGAGATGTGGTTGTTGATCTGCTTGCGCTCGTCTTCCGTCAGCGTGCCGTACTTGATCGTCAGGTTCTGCACTTCATTGTCGCTCAGGAAGGTGTGCGCTTGACCGTCAGGCCCGGTCCAGCTGCGCCGGGCGATGCTGCGCACGCGTTCCTGATCGGCCGCCGCCATGGCTTCGCCGCCCACATTGGCCAAACGGATGAAATCGCGCTCGGCGCGCAGCGCAGCCTGTTCGGCCGCCAGCTCGGCATCGATCTGGGCAGGCTCGCCAGCACCGGCCAGCTTGCGTTTCAGTGCGGCGATTTCAGCATCGCGCAGCAGCACTTCGAAACGCGTATCGACGGTGGCGATACGGTCATAAATGGTTTCCAGCTTGCTGGCCTTGTCCACCACATGCACGGGCGTGGTGATCTTGCCGCAATCGTGCAGCAGGCCAGCCAGCCAGAGCTCCTTGCGGTCGCCATCGCTCATGCGGAAATCTGCCATCGGCCCCGTGGCCGTATTGTGCACGGCTTCGGCCAGCATCATGGTCAGCTCCGGGACGAACTGGCAGTGCCGCCCCGTGTAAGGCGATTTATCGTCGATGCCGATGTTGATCAGGTTGACCAGCGCTTCCAGCAGGTTTTCCAGCTGGGCGATCAGGCGCTGGTTGGTCAGGGCCACGGCCGCCTGCGCCGCCAGCGCTTCGATGAAACGCTGGTCAGTCTGGCTAAACGCACGGATCTGGCCCGTTTCCGCATCGGTGGCATTGATCAGCTGCAGCACCCCGACCAGCTCGCCCTCATGGTCGCTCATGGGCACCGTCAGGAAAGATTGCGAATGGTAGCCATGCATCTGGTCGAACTTGACCATGCCAGAGAAGTTGAATACGTCGGCCTTGTACACATCCTCGATGTTCACGGACAAGCCGAAATGGGCCGCATAGGCGGCAACGGCCGCCAGATTGCGCTCGCCGGCAGCATCGTACAGCGGCACGCCGGGCGCCGTCACAGGCTGGCCGCTGACGCCGCCCTGGTAGAAGTTCAAGGTGTTATTGAACAGGATGGCAAATTCCAGCGTGCGCTGGTCTTCGCTGGGGCGGTACAGCGTGCCGCCATCCGCATGGGTCATGCCGCGCGCAACCTGCAGTATGCGTTCCAGCAGCGCGTCCGTATCGTGACGTTTGCCCAGTTCGACGCTAAGCTCGATTAACTGTTCCAGCCGCTGGGCTATCTGGGTCTGATTCAACTCTTGCATGGCCTTACGTGTCACGACGGAGAAGTGAGCGCCCGTGGCGCAGTCGATATCTGGAGTGTATCCGTGGTGCAAGCCGGTGTATAGAAAGAAATGACTCACGTCACAAATTAGTCGCTATCGTTGTCACTTTTTCCCTGTTATCGAAAAAAAAAGCTATCATCGCCCGCAGCGATCAGTAAAAAGTCAGGGAAGAACACATGAAATTTACCTTCTGGGGAGTGCGGGGTTCCATCCCCTCGCCGGGGCCGCGCACCGCGCGCTACGGCGGCAACACTACCTGCATCGAAGTGCGCAGCAAAAACAACACCCTGCTCATCCTCGATGGCGGCACCGGCATCTTCCCGCTTGCCCAGGCGCTGCTGCAGAATAAAACCGGCGCTATCCACGCCAACATTTTCATTACCCACAGCCACTGGGACCATATCCACGGCCTGCCCTTCTTCTCGCCCCTATTCGTCAAGGATAGCCGGGTACGCCTACACGGCGCGGTCGATCCCGACACGGGCGATGGCATCGAACATGTGATGGGCGTGCAATTGCAAAATAGTTATTTCCCCGTCAGCGAAACCCAGATGGATGCCACCATCGAATACCAGAACCTTGCCATCGAACAGCCCTACATGCTGGACGATGCCGTGGTACGCAATGTGGTGATGAACCATCCGGCCACGGATCTGGGCTACCGCATCGAGTCGGGCGGCAAGTCGCTGTTCTTTACGGGCGACCATGAACCGCTCTACAACATCTACCCGGCCGGGCATAGCGACCATGCGGCGTATGCCGACTGGATGGCCGAGCGCAATGCCGCCATCGATGCCATGGTGCAGGGCGTGGATGCGCTGATTGCCGACTGCTCCTACACGCGCGAAGAATATCCGGCCAAACAGGGCTGGGGCCACGGCACGTTCGATACGGCGCTGGCCATGGCGCTGCGCTGCGGCGTCAAGGCGCTGTACTGCACCCACCACGAACCGACCCGTAGCGACGATGAACTGGAAGCCGTGTTTGCCGAAGTCATGGGCCGCTACGCAGACCAGTTGGGCGAACTGAAAGTCTTCCTCGCCTACGAAGGCATGACGGTCGAGCTAGTCTAAGGCAGCGACTGCGCGCTGCGCTCTGCCCTATTGCAGGGTACAGATCACCAGTTCCGGATCAGCATTCAGGCGCACGGGGATGGTGCTGCAGCCCACGCCGCGCGTGACAATCAGGTCGCCATTGCCCGCCACCGCATACCGCCCATGATAAAGCTTGCGCGACAGCGGCCCCTTGGGCCAGACCAGCGGTCGGCCATTGCGGCGCGCGATCTGGCCGCCATGGGTATGGCCGGCAAAAGCGATGTGGTAGCGCTGGCCCGACAGCGTCAGCAAACCATCGGGTGCATGCACCAGAAAAATCCGCACCGCACCGGCGCGCGCAAAGGTCATGCGCGGATTCGGCTCGCCCGTCCACGGATCATCCATGCCGCACACAGACACCTGCTGGAACGGCGCAGCCAGCCCGACGGCACGGTTGACCAGCATCTGCACACCGGCCGCCGCAAACAGGGCGCCGATGTGGCCGTCGTCGGTGGCCAGATCATGGTTGCCGAATACGCCGAACTTGCCCAGCGGTGGCTGGCAGGCTGCCAGCCCTGCGCACAGCTGGGCCGCATGATGAGCCGGGCCGGCCACATAGTCGCCACCGAGCAGCAGCAGATCGGGCTGCTCCTGCTGCAAACGGGCAAACAGTTGTTCGAAGATGGCTGGATGGGTGGATGGCCCCGCATGCAGGTCGGAAGCAAAAGCGATTTTCAGCGGCCGTGCCAGGCGCTGGCGCGGTGGCAGGCTGACGTGGTGCGTGCTCACGCCCAGCTGGCCATGCAGGCCCAGCCGGTAGCTGACATGGCGCACCAGCCCGCCCAGCAGCAGCGCGTGGCGGCACGATTGCAGCAATTGCCTGCGGCGAGTGTAGAGTTTGCTTCGCGGGATGAACATCGGAAAAGAGACAGGTGCCGGCCAGCAGCCATGATAGTGCAAAGCTGGCGGCACCGCAGCGGGCCTGGGCCCGCGCGCAGAAATTGCCACTGGCGACTAGCGCGAACCGCCAGTAGCCGGTGGCAAGCAATTACATGATGTGCTGACCAATCCACCACGCCAGCGCGGCCACGAAGGCCGATGCCGGAATGGTGAACACCCAGGCCCAGACGATGTTACCGGCTACGCCCCAGCGTACGGCCGACATCTTCTGCGACGAGCCCACACCGACGATGGCGCCGGTGATGGTATGGGTGGTCGACACCGGTACACCGAAGTGGCTGGCGATCAGCAGCGTGATGGCGCCACCCGTTTCGGCACAGAAGCCGCCTACCGGTTTGAGCTTGGTGATTTTCTGGCCCATGGTCTTGACGATACGCCAGCCACCGAACAGGGTGCCGATCGAAATCGCCGTGTAGCAGGCTACCACCACCCACAGCGGTGGTTCGGTCGCATTGCTAGGCACCTGACCGACAGCGATCAGCAGCATCCAGATGATACCGATGGTTTTCTGCGCATCGTTACCGCCATGACCGAGGCTGTAGGAAGCGGCCGACACCAGCTGCAGGCGGCGGAACCAGCTATCCACCCGGCGCGGGGTGGAACGCACGAAGATCCACGACACCACCAGCATGATAATGGAACCGAACACGAAGCCCATCAGCGGCGACAGCACGATCCATTGCACGGTTTTCAGCAGGCCGCCGCCGACCAGCGCGCTGGTGCCGGACTTGGCCACGGCTGCACCGACCAGACCGCCGATCAGCGCGTGCGAGGACGAGGAAGGAATGCCGTAGTACCAGGTGAACAGATTCCACACGATGGCGCCTACCAGCGCGCCGAAGATGACGTACTGGTCGACCACGCCGGGATCGATGGTGCCCTTGCCCACCGTGCCGGCCACGTGCAGGCCGACCACGAAGATCGCCGTGAAGTTGAACAGCGCGGCCATGGCCACGGCCGCCTGCGGTTTCAGCACGCCGGTAGACACCACGGTGGCAATCGCATTGGCGGCATCATGGAAGCCGTTCATGAAGTCGAACACCAGTGCCAGGGCAATCAGCAGGCCCAGCACATAGATGCTGATTTGTAGGGTATGCATATTGGACTATTCTTTTGTAGTTGTTATGCGTTATGCGTTTTCGACGATGATGCCTTCGATGATGTTGGCCACATCTTCGCAACGGTCAGTCACGGTTTCCAGAATTTCGTAGATGGCTTTCATCTTGATCAGGTTGCGCACGTCCGGTTCATCGCGGAACAGCTTGGACATGGCAGCGCGCATCACATGGTCGGCGTCCGATTCCAGCCGGTCGATTTCTTCGCAGATCGCAACGATCTGTTTCGAGTTGTCCATGTTGTGCAGCAGGGCCACGGCGTCGCGCACTTTTTCCGAGCAGGCCAGTACCAGTTCGGCCAGACGCTTGGCTTCCGGCGTGACCGAGTGCAGGTCATACAGCGACACGGTCTGGGCCGCATCTTCCAGCAGGTCCAGAATATCGTCCATCTTGGTGACCAGCTTGTGGATGTCGTCACGGTCGATAGGGGTGATGAAAGTCTTGTGCAACAGGTCTACCGTTGCGTAAGTGATTTTGTCAGCCTGCTTCTCGATGCTCTCGATCGCGTGCACGCGATTTTCCAGATCATCGAAATTGGACATCAGGCCCAGCATCTCTTTTGCACCTTTGACGCACAGGTCGGCGTGCTGGTTAAACAGGTCAAAAAATTTGCCCTCGGTGGGCATCAAACGTCCAAACATTTGTATTCTCCGTTCATTAAGTACTGCAGATCGTCGCCCCAGGGATACGGGGCTACGTAAAGATTAATCACCCTGATACAGGGCCAGGTTACCGACGTAATTACCAAACTTGGTGTACTGGCCGATCCAGGTCAGACGTACCGCGCCGATCGGGCCGTTACGCTGCTTACCGATAATGATCTCGGCCGTTCCCTTATCGGGCGAGTCGGGGTTGTAGACCTCGTCGCGATACAGGAAGATGATGACGTCCGCGTCCTGCTCGATAGCGCCGGATTCGCGCAAGTCGGACATGACGGGACGTTTATTGGGACGTTGCTCCAGCGAGCGGTTCAGCTGCGACAGTGCAATCACGGGGCACTGCAGCTCTTTCGCCAGACCTTTCAGGCTACGCGAAATTTCGGAAATTTCCGAAGCGCGGTTATCGCCCGGGGTGGAGCCCTGCATCAGCTGCAGGTAGTCGACGATGATCAGACCGAGCTTGCCGCACTGGCGCGACAGCCGGCGCGCACGGGCGCGCATCTCGATCGGATTCAAGGCCGGAGTTTCGTCGATGAACAACTGGGCGTCGTTCATCTTCTGGATAGCATGGGTCAGGCGTGGCCAGTCTTCGTCGAGCAGACGACCGGTACGCAGACGGTGCTGGTCAAGCTGGCCGACCGAACCGAGCATACGCATGGCCAGCTGGGCGCCGCCCATCTCCATCGAGAACACGGCCACGGGCAGGCCCGCTTCAATCGCCACGTTTTCACCGATATTGACGGAGAACGCCGTTTTACCCATGGAAGGACGACCGGCCACAATCACCAGATCGCCCGGCTGCAGCCCCGACGTCATGCGGTCGAGGTCGATAAAGCCGGTAGGCACGCCGGTAATTTCCGACTGGTTTTCGCGCGAGTACAGCTCGTCGATACGCTCGACCACCTGGGTCAGCAGCGGCTGCACGGCAGTCCAGCCGGCGGCGCCACGGGCGCCCTGCTCGGCAATCGCGAAGATCTTCGATTCCGCCTCGTCCAGCATCTGCTTGACTTCCTTGCCTTGCGGGCTGAAGGCCTGACCGGAAATTTCGTCAGCCACGGTAATCAGCTGGCGCAGAATGCTGCGGTCGCGCACGATTTCCGCATAGCGGCGGATATTCGCGGCCGACGGGGTATTCTGCGCCATCGCATTCAGGTAGGCCAGACCGCCCACGTCTTCGGCCTTGCCCAACTGGGTCAGGTTCTCGAACACGGTGATCACGTCGGCCGGCTTGGACGCATTGATCATCTTGACGATCTGCTCGAAGATGATGCGGTGGTCGTAGCGATAGAAGTCTTCCGGATGCATCATATCCGCAATGCGGTCGAACGCTGCATTATCGCGCAGCAGACCGCCAATAACGGACTGTTCTGCTTCGATGGAATGCGGCGGGACGCGTAGCGAATCGACTTGCGGATCGGAGGGGGCGTTCATGGCGCGAATTATACCTGCTTGTGCAGTACTACAGAATCATGACAAGAAAAAAGCCGGGCGAACCCGGCTTTTTTACACAGATGTTGCAAAACTAGACAGACGTTGCCGTCTGTTCCAGTTTTTTAGGCAGCTTCGCCTACGACAGCAACGGTCACTTCCACCAGAACGTCGGTGTGCAGCGACACGCTCACTGGGTGCTCGCCAACAGCCTTCAGAGGGCCGGTAGGCATACGCACAGCAGCTTTCTCAACAGGGAAACCTGCTTTGGTCAGCGCTTCAGCGATGTCGAAGTTGGTTACGGAACCGAACAGACGGCCGTCAACGCCGGCTTTCTGCGATACGGTCACGGTCATGCCGTTCAGTTTTTCGCCTTGGGCTTGAGCAGCAGCCAGTTTAGCGGCAGCAGCTTTTTCCAGTTCAGCGCGTTTTACTTCGAATTCCGCCACAGCAGCAGCGGTAGCGCGGCGTGCCATTTTTTGCGGGATCAGGAAGTTACGTGCGTAACCGTCTTTAACTTTAACGACTTCACCCAGGTTGCCCAGGTTGACAACTTTTTCCAACAGAATGATTTGCATAGTTCTTCTCCAGAATCTTATCTAGCCGCCGCAATTAAGCGTTGTGCAGATCGGTGTAAGGCAGCAGGGCCAGATAGCGAGCGCGTTTGATCGCGGTGTCCACTTGACGCTGGTACAGCGCTTTGGTGCCGGTCAGACGTGCTGGCATGATTTTGCCGTTTTCCTGGATGAAATCTTTCAGGGTGTCGACGTCTTTGTAGTCAACTTGTTCAACGCCAGCAGCGGTGAAGCGGCAGAACTTCTTACGTTTGAACAGTGGGTTTTGTTGCTTACGCTTTTCTTTCAGCTTGAGCTTGTTTTTGTCGAACTTTTTACCGAATGCCATTTTAGGCTCCTGTATCTAAATTGAGCTGTCTTGGACAGCACTAAAATCAATGATGTGAAACACCAGGCTTTTGCTATTGCGGTTTTTCTTGTTCAGAAAACCGCTGAACTGATACAGACCTCCGAGTGGCGCCTGATGAAACCGGTTTGAAATTTCGCCTGCAGCAACTGCGGCTATTTCAAACTCGCTCACCCGCGCAATTCCTGCCTCGACTTGCTGTGACCGGTGCTGAAGGACAGCATTCACGATCGGCATACCGGCCGGGGTGTAGCGCAAGGCTTCCCGTTCGGCGATCAGGGCAATGAACTGGAGCTGATTCAGTCCGCCTCCTTCAGCTCTTAGGCTGCAGGAGCAGCAGCAGCTGCAGGAGCTTCGGCGCGATGCGATTTCGCTGCATCTTCACGTTGTACCGACTTCATCATAGGCGAAGGAGCGGTTTCAGCTTTCTTCATCTTGACGGTCAGGTGACGCAGCACGGCATCATTGAATTTGAAGGCGGTTTCCAGCTCGACCAGGGTCTCGTTGTCGCATTCGATGTTCATGCAGATGTAGTGCGCTTTAGCCAGTTTCTGGATCGAGTAAGCCATTTGACGACGGCCCCAATCTTCAACACGGTGGACGTTACCGCCACGGCTCGTTACGGATGCTTTGTAACGTTCGATCATGGCAGGCACTTGCTCGCTTTGGTCCGGGTGGACGATAAATACTATTTCATAGTGACGCATGCAAACTCCCTTAAGGACTGTGAATATGCCCACCCTGGCGTCAAGACAGGTGTGGGAAGAGGTAAGCCCGCGACTATAGCAGCTTTTATGACAAAAAGCCAGCACCCGCACCGCAGGGGGACTAGGGACATTTTTATTTAAAGTCTAGTTTGGTCTAGAACGGTCTAGAACGATCTAAAACGGTCTAGAAATTCCTGAACCGAGCAACTTCTAGACCGTTCTAGACTAATCTAGACCGTTCTAGACCGTTCTAGACTTTTTTTCTTTTCGCGTGCCTCCCACCTCGCCCTCTTGGTCTAGGCAAATATATTTCGTTCAAAGCAACAAATCCCCTTGCATTTCCCGCCACACTGTACAAAAATACAGACTGTCTATATTCACAGGCCACCGCACTCTATGATCAAGCTCACCGCACGGCAGGAACAGATCCTTAATCTGATCAAGGATGCCATCGAGAACACGGGTTTCCCTCCCACCCGCGCCGAAATTGCCAATGAACTCGGCTTCAAATCGGCCAATGCAGCGGAAGAACACTTGCAGGCACTGGCGCGCAAGGGTGCGATCGAGATCGCTGCCGGCACGTCGCGCGGCATACGCCTGATCGGCGCCCATGCCGAAGCGGCCATGCCAAAAGTCCCGGCCGCGCTGATGATGTCGCTGCCGCTGATCGGCCGCGTGGCCGCCGGTTCGCCCATCCTCGCGCAGGAAAATCTGGAAACCAGCTACAGCGTCGATCCTGCCATGTTCGCCTCCAAGCCCGACTACCTGCTCAAGGTACGCGGCGAATCGATGCGCGACGCCGGCATCATGGATGGCGATTTGCTGGCCGTGAAAAAAGTCGATAGCGCCAAGAACGGCCAGATCGTGGTGGCCCGTATCGGCAATGAAGTCACCGTCAAGCGCTACCGCAAGACGGGCAGCAATATCGAACTGCTGCCGGAAAACCCCGACTTCAAGATCATCAAGGTCGATCCGGAAGCGGACGAATTCGCGCTCGAAGGTCTGGCCGTAGGCCTGATGCGCACCTGGCACTAAGCCTGCCGCACAAATAAAAAAGGGAGGTGGCGCCAGCCTGCTGGCGCCACCTCCCCTTTTTTATACGAGCAGATTATTCGCTTAGCTGGCGTTGAGCGCGTTGGCAAAATCCGCCAGCAAATCTTCCGTATCTTCGATGCCGACCGAAACGCGGATCAGCGATTCGGCAATGCCCATCGAAGCGCGACGCTCTGCGCCCATCTCGTAGAAGATGGTGTGCGCCACCGGAATGATCAGGGTACGGGTGTCGCCCAGATTCGAGGCCGGAATCGCCAGTTGCAAGCGATTCAGAAAATCGAAGCAATCGATGCCGTCCTTCAGTTCGAAGCTCAGCAGCGAACCATAGCTGCGGAACAGTTCACCGGCCAGCTTGTGCTGCGGGTGCGAAGCGAGCCCTGGATAGTAGACCGCCGCTACGCGTTCATCTGCTTCCAGCAGACGTGCCAGTGCCAGCGCATTGGCGCAGGTGCGCTCCATGCGCAGCGCCAGCGTTTCCGCGCCCACGGCGATGTGGTGCGCCGCTTCCGGTGCGAGCGAAGCACCGAAGTCGCGCAAGCCTTTGGCGCGGATCTGTGCCAGCCCCCACTGCTTGGCTGCCGCCTTTTTGTAGTTCTCGTAGATGTTGGGGAACTTGGTCCAGTCGTATTCGCCCGTATCGGTCAGGCTGCCGCCCAGTGCCATGCCGTGGCCGGCGATGGACTTGGTCAGCGCATTCACCACCAGACCGGCACCCACGGCTTTGGGCCGGAACAAATAAGGCGTGGTCATGGTGTTATCGACGATGTACAGGATGCCACGCGCGCGGCACAGTTCACCGATGCGGGCCAGATCGGCAATCTGGGTGCGCGGGTTGGCGATGGTTTCGACGAACACGATGCGGGTCTGCTCGGTGATGGCCGCCGCCACCGCATCCACGCTGGTGGCATCGACGAACGATACGGCCACGCCCTGCGCCATGGTGGTCTGCCACAGGCTGTTGGTATTCCCGAACAGGAAAGAAGACGACACTACATGGTCGCCCGCGCGCAGCAGCGCCTGGAATACGGCGCCGATAGCGCCCATGCCGGTCGCGAAGCACAGCGTACCGACGCCCTGCTCCATCTGGTTCACTTTATCTTCCAGCGCCGAGACAGTCGGATTGCCCTGACGGCCGTAGCGGAAGCCCGGCTCTTTACCTTGAAACACGGAAGCCAGCTGGCGCGCATCGGCGTAACCAAAGGCCACCGAAGTATGCACCGGCTTGTGCAGCGAGCCGTGCTCGATACCTTTGCGGCGGTCGTTGTGCAGGATGGTGGTGGTAAAGCCGTAATTCTTTTTGTCGTTCATGAGTACAGATTCAAAAAAAAAAACCCGGTGCACACTGCACCGGGCATTCATCAGCCTTCCGTGGCTGCGAGATTCAGATTGAGCTGGGTACGGGCCGCATCTTCAGGCTTGCCGGCCTTGGGGTTGTGGCGCGCATATTCCAGCTTGTCCAGATAGTCCTTCGAAATATCGCCGGTGACGTAGACGCCATCGAAGCACGACGCTTCGAAATTCTGCAGTGCCGGATTCACATCCGCGATGGCGCGCTTCAGCGCGTCGATGTCCTGATACACCAGCGCATCAGCAGTGATCTCACGGCACACTTCTTCATTGGTGCGGCCGTAGGCGATCAGCTCGTCGCGGGTAGGCATGTCGATGCCGTACACGTTAGGGTAGATCACCGGTGGCGCGGCCGAAGCGAAGATGACTTTCTTGGCGCCCGCTTCACGTGCCATCTGCACGATCTCACGGCTGGTGGTGCCGCGCACGATGGAGTCATCCACCAGCAGCACGACTTTGTCCTTGAATTCGCTGGCGATCGCGTTCAGCTTCTGGCGCACGGATTTTTTACGCGCAGCCTGACCCGGCATGATGAAGGTACGGCCGATGTAGCGGTTCTTGATGAAGCCTTCACGGTATTCCACGTTCAGCGCCAGCGCCAGCTGAATGGCGGCAGGACGCGAGGAATCGGGGATCGGCATGACCACGTCAATTTCGCCATCCTTGAATTCACGCTTGATTTTCTCGGCCAGATACTCGCCCATCTTCAGACGGGTGGCGTAGACGGAAGCACCGTCAATCACGGAATCGGGACGGGCCAGATACACGAACTCGAACACGCATGGGTTCAGGGTCGGATTGTCGGCGCACTGACGGGTGTGCACGTTCATGTCCAGATCGATGAACACGGCTTCGCCCGGCGCGATATCGCGCACGAAACGGAAGCCCATGCCTTCCAGCGCTACCGATTCGGAGGCCACCATGTATTCGGTGCCTTGCGCAGTTTCGTTCTTGCCCAGGCACAGAGGACGGATGCCGAACGGATCGCGGAAGGCCAGCAGGCCCACGTCAGCGATCTGCGCCACGGCAGCATAGCCGCCGCGCACACGACGGTGCAGCACGGCCACGGCCTGGAAGATGGTGTCCGCATCGATCGAGATGCCGGTGGTGGCTTTCTGGATTTCGTGCGCGAGCACGTTCAGCAGCACTTCCGAATCGGAATCCGTGTTGATGTGGCGACGGTCGATCTTGAACATGTCCTGCTTCAACTGTTCCCAGTTGGTCAGGTTACCGTTGTGTGCCAGCGTGATGCCGTACGGCGCGTTGACGTAGAACGGTTGCGCTTCTTCTTCGCTCGACGAGCCAGCCGTTGGGTAACGGCAGTGGCCGATACCCGAGTTACCTTGCAGCGTACGCATATTACGGGTACGGAAGACGTCACGCACCAGACCATTGGCCTTGTGCATGGCGAACATGCTGCTGTGATTGGTCGCAATACCCGCCGCATCCTGACCGCGGTGCTGCAACAGCAGCAGTGCGTCATACAGCAATTGATTGACAGGTTGATGGGAAACGACGCCGACGATGCCACACATGATGTTGCTCCTGGACAGGTACTACAGATTTAAAGACTTCAAAAATTCACATGCTGCGCGAGCGCAGCGGGTAACAGCGGTTTGACGTGGTGCGCGAGAGCTTCCGCATACGGGCTCAATCGCGCTTCACGCCAGAAAGGCTGCTGCGGCATGGACGTCATGCCGCACAAAATCACTACCGTCAGCACGATCAGCAGACCGCGCAACAATCCGAATGCCACGCCCAGCAGACGATCTGCCCAGCTCAGGCCACCGGCTTCCAGCAAGGCGCTTAGCGCCATGGCCAGCAAGCCGGTCAGAATACGGGTGCCGATAAACAGCGCGATAAACGCCAGTATCAGCCGCAATACTTCACCGGGCACGGCCGGCGGCAGCATCTGCCCCAGCGCCGCCGCGTAAGCATTGGCCACCACAAACGCCAGCACCCAGCCGGCCAGCGACAGCACTTCCTTGACCAGTCCGCGCATCAGACTGATCACCACCGAGGCGCCCAGCACGAACAGCACCAGATAGTCGAATACCGTCACGCTAGGTGGCCCGTTAGCGTAGCGTTACTGCGCTTCCACGCGACCGCTCAGGCCCATGGCGCTCAGCTTGGCGCGGACTTTTTCCGCGTCATCCTTGTTGCTGAACGGGCCTACACGCACACGCGTACGGTCACCGGACGGGGTTTTCTCCGTGAAGGAACTGATGCCGGCTTTTTTCAGCTTGTCACGCAGCTCTTCCACCTTGTCGTGGTCGGTCAGAGCGGCCACCTGCAGCACAAATTTCTGATTGGCGTCGGCGGCCGCTGCCGCCGGCTTGGCGGCCGGTTTGCCTTCCAGTATAGCCAGCGCACGCGCATCTTCTGCGGCCTTGGCATCACCACCGGGCTTGGCGCTCTCGCCGGCCTGCTTGGCTGCTGCCGCGCGGGCTTTGGCATCGGCCGCCGCTTTCACTTCGGCCATCTTGCGTTCCACTTCCAGCTTGTAGTCGGCATCCTGACGGGCTTGCGCTTCGGCCTTGGCTTCGCGCTCCTGACGGGCACGGATGATGGCTTCGGAACGGGCGCGCGAATCGGAACGCAGTTCCGGCTCGGCCTGTGCACTCTCGACCCGCACGGGCGCCACCTTGGCGGGCGTACCGGCCGCTGGCGCAGCTTCCGCCGCTGCCGCAGGAGCGGAAATCGTCGCGTCCGCTTTGAGCGCCAGCGCACCACGCCCCCCCTTGCCCGGATCAACAATTTCTTCCTTGGCGTCGAGCGCAGCGCTCTGCGCCACTACGGGCGTCATGCCGGCAGCATCGGCGCGGTCTTTGGGAGGAATTTTGATTTCTATATCGGACGACAGCGGCTTGGGCTCGGAATCGAGCACCATGGGCAGGCCGATGGCCACGCCCAGCGCCAGCGCGATGGCGCCGACCAGACGTCGGCGCGCGCGTTTCTTTTCCGGCAGCATAGGGTCGTCAGCGTCGCGTTCGCGTCCGCCCCGTCCCTTGCTATTGGCCGACGAGGCGCGCTTGGAACGGGCGCGCTCCGTCATTGTCTGCTCGTCGGCGCTGCTGTAGTAGCCGCTATCCTGACCAGCAGTATCTTGCTTGTTTTTACCGAGTTTCGAGAACAAGCCCATGCGTGATTTCAGTCCTGTGCGTTCAGTGTAGAGCGGATTTTCGCGCCGCCATGACACCGGCGACCGTGAGGAAAGATCCAAAGACCACAATTCTATCATTCTCCCCGACCCGGCTGATGGCATTTGCGTAAGCCGAGCCCGGATCATCGAAGGTGGTGATGGTGCGTTCGTCGCGTTCCGGCTGCACGGCCTGCACTTTCGCCGCCAGTTCGGCTGCCGTGGCCGAGCGTGGCGAAGGCAGCGTGGTCAGACACCAGTGATCGACGTGCTCCGACATGGCGGCGATCACGCCTTCGATATCCTTGTCCTGCATGGAGCCGAACACGGCATAGGTGTAGGGGTGGTAGCCCATGTTGCCGAGGTTCTGGTTGAGCGCCGCTGCCGCGTGCGGATTGTGCGCCACATCGAGGATCACGCTAGGACGGCCCGGCAGCACCTGGAAGCGGCCCGGCAGCTCTACCGTCACCAGCCCCGTGCGCACTTCCTGCGCGCCCACCGGCAATTCCAGCTTGAGTGCTTCCAGCGCGGCCAGCGCAGCGCAGGCATTCAGTATCTGATTGGCGCCACGCAGGCTAGGATAGGCCAGCGCATTGCGGCGCTGACCACGGCCGCCGTAGTTCCATTGCTGCTTGTCGCCCGAATAATTGAAGTCGCGCCCCATCAGCCACAGATCGGCACCAATCGCGTTGGCATGGTCGATCAGCGACTGTGGCGGCACAGGGTCGGAGCAGATCGCCGTCTTACCGGCGCGGAAGATGCCGGCTTTCTCGAAACCGATGGCTTCGCGCGTATCGCCGAGATAATCCGTATGGTCGATGTCGACGCTGGTGACGATGGCCACATCGGCATCAACGATGTTGACGGCATCCAGACGGCCGCCCAGTCCCACTTCCAGTATCACCACATCCATGCCGGCGCCAGCCAGCAGATGCATGATGGCCAGCGTGGTGAACTCGAAATACGTTAGCGGAGTGTCGCCGCGCACGGCTTCGACCGCATTGAAGGCCGCCACCAGAGCCGCGTCGCTGGCCAGATCGCCATTCACGCGCGCACGCTCGTTAAAGTCGAGGAAATGCGGTTTGATGTACAGGCCCACTTTGTAGCCGGCGCGCAGCAGCACGGATTCCAGCATCGAGCAGGTCGAACCTTTGCCATTGGTACCGGCCACCATGATCACGGGGCAGCTAAATTGCAACTGCAAGCGCTCCTTGACGGCCAGAACACGGTCCAGCCCCATGTTGATGACGGTTTCAGCGTGGCGCGACTCCAGCAGCGCTAGCCATTCAGGCAGGTTATCAGGCGTGGCGGCAGGGGGCGAAACAGGGGTAGTTTGGGAGCTAGGCATGATGGTGACTCAGAATGTAAAACGGCGCGCAGGCCGGATGATACCGGATTGCGCGCCGTCGCGTGGCAAAGCCAGCGAATTTTAGGCGAGTACTTCGGCGGCCTGATTCTGCAGCAGGGCCAGCAGACGGGCGATTTCTTCGCGCATCTTGCGGCGGTCTACGATCATGTCCACGGCGCCCTTGGTGACGAGGAACTCAGCACGCTGGAAACCTTCCGGCAGTTTTTCACGCACGGTGTTTTCGATCACGCGCGGGCCGGCGAAGCCGATCAGGGCTTTCGGCTCGGCAATCACCACGTCACCCATGAAGGCGAACGATGCGGACACGCCGCCCATGGTCGGGTCGGTCAGCACGCTGATGAATGGCAGTTTCTTGTCGGACAACTTGGTCAGCATGGCCGTGGTTTTAGCCATCTGCATCAGCGACATCAGGCCTTCCTGCATACGCGCACCGCCGGTGGCGGTGATGCAGACGAACGGCACTTTCTGTTCCAGCGCCACTTGCGCGCCACGCACGAAACGCTCGCCGACGACGGAACCCATGGAACCGCCCATGAATTCGAACTCGAAGCAGGCCACCACGACCGGCAGGCTCATGATGGAACCACCCATGACGATCAGCGCATCGGTCTCGCCGGTGGCTTCCATGGCCTGTTTCAGGCGGTCTGGGTATTTCTTGCTGTCTTTGAATTTCAGGCTATCGACTGGCAGTGTGTCCATGCCGATTTCGTAGCGGCCGCCGGCGTCGAACAGGCTGTCCAGACGTTCGCGCGCGCGGATACGCATGTGATGGTCGCATTTAGGGCAAACATGCAGGTTCGATTCCAGATCGGTGCGGTACAGCACGGCTTCGCAGGATGGGCATTTGACCCACAGACCTTCGGGCATGGTCTTGCGCGCGCCAGCATCGGAACGCTGGATTCGTGGGGGCAGCAGTTTTTCCAACCAACTCATAAATTCTCCTTACAGCAAACTTGTGGCCGAAGTGTAGCCGTTTCTGGCCCCCCTGTCGAACATTGCGATACATTAATTTTTCGGTTTCGTCATGTTCCCGCCGCCGTTTTAGAGTAAATCCCCTACTAGCCGCATCATTCCCTGTGAGGACTATCCACGACATCCATGGGGATTTTGCGGCCAGTAAATGCCATATTTCTCAGATACAACTCTATGACCCGCTCCGCCGGCCAGCCTGTCTGCTTCCCGACTTCCTCAAAATAGGCGACAACTTTCCTTGGCAGCGTGAGGTTGATTTTGCAACATAGCTCTTCCGCAAACGGATTAGGTATCACCTGCCGCTCACTCCATGGAACTTCCGGTCTGTTCATCATCTTCTCCTTAGATATTCCCTCTTCTCACGAGCATTGGCTTTGCGAGCAGAATAGATCCTGATGTTATTAAACGATCGACAGCAATAACAAACAAGCAATATCCGCCCATGGGCACTGATACCCAGAATACACATGCGTTGCTCCGCTTCCGGGTGCTCGCTATCAGGCCAGCCATAGGCATATTCATCGTCAAACACTGTCGCCGCCTCGTCGAAGCTGACGCGGTGCTTGAGCAGATTCAGGCGGGCTTTGTTGGGATCGGAAAGAAAACGCACCGCGGCTCACTTTCACCATAGTCAGTAGTGCACTATGGAGCAAGGTGAGCCGCGGAATTTGATGTGCGCCAAACGCGCGCACAGAGGGAGTTTATGCTGCGCAGTTAGGCATCGAGCGCGCTGCGGATACCGGCCACGAAAGTCTCAACCGCCGACACGGCTTGCTCCGCGCCCACGTTTTCGATTTCCTGAATGATACGGCTGCCGATCACCACAGCATCAGCCACTTCGGCCACGGCACGTGCGGTCGCACCGTCGCGGATACCGAAACCGACACCGATAGGCAGCGCCACGTGCTGGCGGATCGCTTTCAGACGCTCGGCCACTTCCACCGTGTCGATATTGCCTGCGCCCGTCACGCCTTTCAGCGACACGTAGTAGCTGAAACCGCCACCGACCTGAGCCACCTGCGCGATGCGCTGCTCGGTCGAGGTGGGCGCCAGCAGGAAGATCAGATCGAGTCCGGCCGCGCGCATGGCAGCGGAAAACTCGACGCACTCTTCGGGCGGGTAATCCACCACGATGGCGCCGTCGGCACCGGCTTGCTGCGATTCGGCGATGAAACGCGCCGGGCCGATACGTTCGATAGGATTGGCATAGCCCATCAGTACGACAGGCGTGTGCTGATTGGTCTTGCGGAACTCGGCCACCATGGCGAACACATCCATGATGCCCACACCCTGTGCCAGCGCCCGCTCACACGCGCGCTGGATCACGGGGCCTTCCGCCATCGGATCGGAAAACGGCACACCGAGTTCGAGAATATTCGCGCCACCAGCCACCATGGCATGCATCAGCGGCACCGTCAGATTCGGTGCCGGATCACCGGCCGTGATGAACGTAATCAGAGCCGTCTTGTTCTGTGCCTTCAACTCGGCAAAAGTTTGTGCGATGAGGGACATGTCGGCTCCTTAATTGAAATTCAAACCCATACGTTCAGCTACCGTATGCATGTCCTTGTCGCCCCGACCCGACAGGTTGGCCAGAATAATCTGATCGGCTGGCAGCGTGGCCGCCAGCTTGAAGGCATAGGCCAGCGCGTGCGACGATTCCAGCGCCGGTATGATGCCTTCGATATGGCAGCAGTCATGGAAAGCCGCCAGTGCTTCTTCGTCCGTAATGGAAACGTACTGGGCGCGGCCGCTATCCTTCAGATAGGCGTGCTCCGGTCCCACACCCGGATAGTCGAGACCCGCAGAAACGGAATGGGTTTCGATGATCTGGCCGT
The DNA here is from genome assembly GCF_009720775.1 of Pseudoduganella danionis. GTDB lineage: Bacteria > Pseudomonadota > Gammaproteobacteria > Burkholderiales > Burkholderiaceae_D > Rugamonas > Rugamonas danionis. Next base: position 1,042,716 of record NZ_WNKW01000001.1, on the reverse strand, counting down.
TTTCATCCTGCAGCAGATAGGTGCGGTTGCCGTGCAAGACGCCCGGATAACCCTTGGTCAGCGAAGCCGCATGCTTGTCGCCATCCAGACCTTCACCGGCCGCTTCCACGCCCACCAGACGCACCTGCTTCTCGTCGATGTAAGGGTAGAAAATCCCCATGGCATTGGAGCCGCCACCGATACAGGCCACCACGTAGTCCGGCTGGCGGCCCGTCATTTCCGGCATCTGCACCAGACACTCTTCGCCGATCACGGACTGGAAGTCGCGCACCAGCATAGGGTAAGGATGGGGACCGGCCACCGTGCCGATGATGTAAAAGGTGTTTTCGATATTCGTTACCCAGTCGCGCATGGCTTCGTTAAGCGCATCCTTGAGGGTTTTCGAACCCGATTCCACCGGCACCACGGTGGCGCCCAGCAGCTTCATGCGGTAGACGTTCTGGGCCTGACGCTTGACGTCTTCGCTGCCCATGTAGACCACGCATTCGAGGCCGAAACGCGCGCAGATGGTGGCCGTGGCCACGCCGTGCTGGCCGGCACCCGTCTCGGCGATGATGCGGCGCTTGCCCATGCGCTTGGCCAGCAGGGCCTGACCGATCACGTTGTTGATCTTGTGCGCGCCCGTATGGTTGAGGTCTTCGCGCTTGAAGAACACTTGCGCGCCGCCGATCTGCTGCGACCAGCGCTTGGCATGGTAGACGGGCGAAGGACGGCCGACAAAGTGCTTGAGTTCGTAACGGAACTCTTCAAGGAATTCGGGATCTTGGCTGAACTTCTCGTAGGCCTGATTCAGTTCGGCCAGAGCGTAGGTGAGCGTCTCGGCGACGAAGGAACCGCCGTAAGGGCCGAAGTGGCCGCGGTTATCGGGTAAATCGTAATCTTTAGCGTGGAACAGGGGCTGCGCTGGCGCATTCATGATGGGTTGCTCTCTCGATTAAGTCATCTCCGGCACGCACGGCTGCAACAAATGCAGCAATCTTGCGGCCATCCTTGATCCCCTTGGCCGCTTCGACACCACTGCTGATATCGACGGCGTAGGGACGTACCTCGCACACTGCGTCAGTGGCGTTGTGTACGCTCAAGCCACCACTCAAAACGACCCGAGGCGCGAGCTCTTTTGGAATGAGAGACCAATCAAAACCCTTCCCAGCGCCACCGTAGGCATCCACATAGGTGTCCAGCAACAGGCTGGTGAACCAGGGACCGGCAGCGCGGCATTGTTGCTCGTATTCTAGCAAATCAGCGGGCGCTGTGTCAGGTTTGACGCGGAATACGCGCACATAGGGGCGCGCCGCAGCAGCCGCGATGGCGGCCGACTCGGCCACCGTCTCGTCGCCATGCAGCTGGATCAGACCTATCGGGGCGATGGCCACTGTGGCCGCTACTTCTTCCGGCGAGGCATTCACGAACAGCCCCGTGCAGGTGACGAAGGGCGGTACGCAAGCGATCAGCGCCGCGGCCTGCTCAGGCGTGACATAACGGGGGCTCTTCGGATAGAACACAAAGCCGATGGCATCGGCACCCGCAGCCACGGCCGCCTGCACATCTTCTAGGCGGGTCAGACCGCAAATCTTGATACGGGTGCGTGCCATGCTTATCCTTCAAAGCCGTTTAAAACCAGACGAGGGGACTATCCGCTTCTTGCGGCAGTTGCCATTTCAGATCGTAACCGACGCGGGCCAGATACAGGCCATCAGGCATGAAAGTGGGCGCCGCCTGCGTGCGATCTTTGCTTTCCAATAACTGCCCCAGCCATTCCGGGGGTTCCCGCCCGCTGCCGACGTAGACCAGCGAACCGACCAGATTGCGCACCATATGGTGCAGGAAGGCGCTGGCCGTGATGGTGAATACGATTAGCTCGCCCTGCTGGCGGATCTTGATCTCGTGCATCAGCTTCATCGGCGATTTGGCCTGACATTGCGCCGCGCGGAACGCGCTGAAATCATGCCAGCCTATCAGCGGCTGCACGGCCTGCTGCATCAGTTCCACGTCGAGCGGACGGAAGAAGAAACCGGCCCGCCCGGCCAGCAAAGCACTACGCACGGGATGGTTATGCAAGACGTAATGGTAGGTGCGCGAATGGGCGCTGAAACGCGCATGGAAAAAGTCCAGCGCGGCCGGATCGCCTTCTAGCTGCTTGGCCCAGCGTACGCTGATCGAAGGCGGCAAAAACGCATTGGCAGCGCGCACCCACGCATGATCTTCGCGTTCGAGTTCGGTATCAAAGTGCACCACTTGCTCCAGCGCGTGCACACCGGCGTCGGTGCGTCCCGCGCAGGTGGTCGCCAGCTTTACCGTGGCAAATTTTTCCAGTGCCTCTTCCAGCTTGTCCTGCACGGTCAGGCCACTCGGCTGCTTCTGGTAGCCCTGCCATGCATTGCCGTCGTACTGGACGCCGATTACTATCCGTTTCAATTGCTGCCCGATCTGTTCTCTGAGTCAGCCATTATATACGGGCACAAGGACAGGCATGGCGGGCCCAGACGGGCGCCGAACGCCGTGCAGCGGCAGCGGCGCCGTCCCGTCCATGCTTAGCCGAGCTGGGCCAGCATGGTGTTGGCTTTGGCGATCTGGCTAGAGTTACCGCCGCGCAGCACTTCTTCCAACAGTTCGCGCGCGCCTTCCTTGTCGCCGATTTCCTGATAAGCCACGGCCAGATCCAGCTTGGTATCCATTTCCATATGCTGGGCCGACATAGGCTCGTCCGCTGCCGCGTCGGCCGCCGCCGACTCTGGCGCGGCGCTGGCCACTTCCGGCAGATCCAGATCGATGCTGGACAGGTCGAATTCCTGTGCCGCTGGTGCTGGTGCTGGCGTAACTTCTTCCGCTGCCTGCAGCAGGTTGGCCAGATCATCATCGACCTGTGCGGCAGCGGCATCAGCGGCGGCTGCAGCAGCAGTATCCGCCACCGGCACCTGCAGATCAAAGCCGGCCAGATCCAGATCGAGCGGATCGCTGGCCGCTGCAGCAGCCGGTGCAGGCTCACCCGGCAGATCCAGCGTGAAGTCCAGATCCGGTATGGCCGGCGCTTCGGCCGCAGCTGCTACCTCAGGTTCCGCTGCGCTGGCTGGCAGTTCGATGGCCGCAGGCGCATCGGCCACGGGCTCGAAGCTCAGACCACCGAGATCGAAGTCCATCAGATTGCTGTTCTCGGCCGCCACCGAGGCCGGCGAAATAGCCGCATCGGCAGCCTGCGGCAATGCCGTCTCCATGCCGCTATCAAAATTCATCATGGCGCTATCGGCGCTGGCAGCGTACGTGTCGGCCGCGACTTCTGCTGCCGGTGCCGGCGGTGCCGAAGTATCCGGACCACGCGTGTAGAGCGGATTGGCCGGATCTAGTGCCTGCCCCATGGCAGCGGCCTGGGCCCATTCTTCCCCCTCGCCACGGGTCAGACCATACAGCTCTTCAGCCTGCTCTTCGAAACCGCGCGCATCCTTGCGAGCCGTGTAAATTTCCAGCAGCTTCAGGCGGGCTGGATGGCGCTCTGGATTGACGCGCAGCGCCTCCTTCAGAATTTCTTCCGCCTGTGCATCACGGCCGTAGGCGATATACACATCGGCTTCCGCGACCGGATCAACTTCATTGGTATCGAGTTGGCTGGCCGACGGTGCAAAATTGGAATTGAACACGCTGTTGCTGGTATCGACGCTCTGCCCCCCCGTCTCCTCGATCAGGGAATGGGCCGTCAGCGCCGGATCTTCGACCGCAATGGTTTCTTCCTTAGGCACTTCGAATTTACGCCGGCGCCGTGCAGCAATCAGCGCACCGCCACCGGCCAACAGCGTGGCGGCCGCAATGCCGACATACTGCAGGTTATCCATCAGGATTTCGAAGATGCTAGGCTCAGGCGGTTTCTTCGGCGGCAGCACCAGCGTACGCTTGGGTTTGGCCGGTGCCGAAGCTGCCGCCGAGGCGGAGGCGGAAGCCGATGCCGATGCCGATGCGGAAGCTGATGCCGAAACCGAAGCTTGGGCCGCCACTTTGCTCTTCATGGCCATCAGGCTTTCCAAATCGCGCACATTCTTTTCCAGCTCTTTGGTGCGGGCGTCGGCTTCTTCCAGCTCTTTCTGCTTGGCGATCTTGTCTTCGACGGCCAGCCCAGTCTTGCCCTGTTCGGGCGTACCGCTGGCTGCTTTCGACAGGGTCAGCTTATCCTTGGCCGCATTGACGGCATTCGGCTTTTCTTCCACCTTGGCCGTGATCTTGCCCGTCACATTCTGGCTCAGATCGGCTTCCTTGGCCGGCGTGCTCGCAGCCACCTGCCCTGCCAGCTTGGCACGGTAGGCGGCAAAGTCGGCCGCGTGGGCCACTACTACGCCGCGTGCTTCACCTTCGGGCGCGCTACTGCGGATATCGTCACTGCCCGGCACGGCGAGTATCTGGCCCGACTTCAGACGGTTCATATTGTTGCCAGCAAAAGCTTCCGGATTGGCGCGATACAGCGCCACCAGCATCATGTCGAGCGAAACATCCTGCGGCTTGACCTGACTGGCGATGCGGCTCAGGCTATCGCCCTTCTTGACCGTGTATTCGCTCGCAGGCTGTGTCGAGGCGGCGGCTGCAGGGGCAGGCGCTGGTGCAGCAGATGGCGCCGGCGTAGCTGGCGCAGCCGCAGGGGCTGGCGCGGCCGCAGCGGCCGGTGCTGCAGCGCTGGCCGCTGCGGCGGCAGGTGCCGGCGCGCTCGGTGCGGCTGGCAGTGGACGGCCCAGGTCAACTGGCGCTGCCACTTGCGGCGCCTGCGTGGCGCGCATTTCGGCCGGATCGAGCAGGAAGGTGTATTCGCGCACGATGCGGCCGCCGTTCCAGTTCAGCTCCATCAGCATGTCGACGAAAGGCTCGTTGATAGGCTGGCTGGAACTGACTTTGATCACCTGACGTCCAGCACGCTGTTCCACATCGAAGCGCAACGACAGCAAGGCAGGATTGAAATCGATATTGGCGACGCGGTAGGCATCGGCTGGCGCCAGCTTGGCCACCAGCGCGCCCGCTTCATCAGCCGTGACGGCAGTCAGCTCGATCTCGGCGCGCAGCGGCTGGCCCAGCGAGGACAGCACCGTCAGCTTACCCAGTCCGGCCGCATGGGCAGACGCCACCAGCACCGCACTGGCAACCGCGCCAGTGAGAGTTTTCAACGCAAACGAGGCAAAGCGGGAACGATTCGGTACAGGCATAGTGGGCAGCATTAGGTTGTCAGAGGGAAAATGTTACTTTCCCAGATATCCCAACATATCATCATGCTTTGAGGCACGCAAGCTTTGCACGATGTATGACGGGCTAGTTGTCACGTCTACGCCTACTTTAGACGAAAAAAAGGGGTTTTCCCTATGAGAGCATAGAGAGAAAACCCCTTCAACTCGGACGATCGAACGCCCGTAAAAAACTGAAACTGCCTGAATAACTACTTAGTTGTCCAGAACAATACGCAGCATGCGACGCAGCGGTTCGGCCGCGCCCCACAGCAGCTGGTCACCCACGGTGAAGGCCGACAGGTAGTCCGGACCCATTTCCAGCTTGCGCAGACGGCCCACTGGTATCGTCAGACCGCCCGTCACGGCGGCTGGCGACAGGTCTTTCATCGATGCTTCACGCGTGTTCGGCACGACTTTGGCCCACTGGTTGGCGGACGCGATGATGTCGGTGATTTCGTCCAGCGGCACATCTTTCTTCAGCTTGATGGTCAGTGCCTGCGAGTGGCAGCGCATCGCGCCGATACGCACGCACAGGCCGTCGACAGGAATCGGCTTGGAACCGAAATCGGCACCCAGACCCAGAATCTTGTTGGTTTCCGCGCCGGCTTTCCATTCTTCTTTCGACTGACCGTTGCCCAGATCCTTGTCGATCCAAGGAATCAGATTGCCGGCCAGCGGTACGCCGAACTGTTTGGTTTCGTCAGCGCTCAGACCGTGCTGGGTTGCCAGCACCTGACGGTCGATTTCCAGAATCGCCGAAGCAGGATTGTCCAGCAGCGGCTTGATCGCGCTGTTGATGGTGCCGAACTGGGTCAGCAGTTCGCGCATGTGCTGGGCGCCACCGCCCGATGCTGCCTGATAGGTCATGGACGTCATCCACTCGACCAGATTGTTCTGGAACAGGCCGCCCAGACCGATCAGCATGCACGATACCGTGCAGTTACCGCCGATGAAATTCTTCACGCCCTTGCCCAGCGCGTCTTTGATCACGTGCATATTCACCGGATCGAGCACGATCACGGCATCTTTTTCCATACGCAGCGTCGACGCCGCATCGATCCAGTAGCCGTTCCAGCCTGCTGCGCGCAGTTTCGGGAACACTTCGGTGGTGTAATCGCCGCCCTGGCACGAAATAATGATTTCGCACTTTTTCAGTTCGTCGATATCGGTGGCGCTTTTCAGTTTGGTTTCATTCTTCGCCATCTTGGGGGCATCGCCACCGGGATTCGAAGTCGTGAAGAACACGGGCTCGATGTGGGCGAAATCGCCCTCTTCCTGCATACGCTGCATCAGCACCGAACCGACCATACCACGCCAACCTACCAAGCCTACCAGTTTCATAATCATTCCTTGAGTTTCAGTTTCTTCCCGAACGGGACTGCTGTAGCTTGGCTTTCCCCAGCTGTTGCGGCAGTCAGTCCCGGTGCTTACTTCTTTACACCAGCTTCTTTACACCAGCGCTTTCACGACGGCGTTACCCATTTCTTCCGTGCCCACCTTGGTGGTGCCGGCTTCGTAGATATCGGCAGTACGCAGACCTTGCGCCAGCACGGCTTTGACGGCGTTCTCGATACGGTCAGCCTGTTCCGGCTTGTTGAGCGAGAAGCGCAGCATCATGGCCGCCGACAGGATGGTCGCCAGCGGATTGGCGATGCCCTTGCCGGCGATGTCCGGTGCCGAGCCGTGCGACGGTTCGTACAGACCCTTGTTATTGGCATCGAGCGAAGCCGATGGCAGCATGCCGATCGAACCGGTCAGCATCGCGGCGGCATCGCTAAGGATATCGCCGAACATATTGCCGGTCACGATCACATCGAATTTCTTCGGTGCACGCACCAGTTGCATGGCGGCGTTGTCGACATACATATGCTCGAGCGCGACGTCCGGATATTCCTTGTGCACGTCGATCACGATGTCTTTCCAGAATTGGAAGGTTTCCAGCACATTGGCCTTGTCCACGCTGGTCAGGCGCTTGTCACGCTTCTGCGCAGCCTGGAACGCCACGTGGGCGATGCGGCGGATTTCGCCTTCGGCGTAGCGCATGGTGTCGAAACCTTCGCGCTGGCCTTTGAACGGGCCGTCCGGGCACTCGCGCACACCGCGCGGCTGGCCGAAGTAGATATCACCGGTCAGTTCGCGGATGATCAGAATGTCCAGACCGGACACCACTTCCGGCTTCAGCGTCGAAGCGCCGGCCAGTTCAGGGTACAGAATCGCCGGACGCAGATTGGCGAACAGGCCCAGTTGCTTGCGCAGGCCCAGGATGGCCTGCTCGGGACGCAGCGAGCGTTCCAGATTGTCGTACTGGTAGTCGCCGACAGCGCCGAACAGCACGGCGTCAGCCGCTTTGGCCAGCGCCAGCGTGGCTTCCGGCAGCGGGTGGCCGTGCGCAGCATAGCCGGCGCCGCCGACCGGTGCCGTTTCCAGCTCGAACGACTCACCCAGCACGTTCAGTACTTTGACGGCCTGGGCGACGATTTCCGGGCCGATACCGTCGCCCGGGAGAATTGCGATTTTCATGTTGAGATCTTGGTTAGCGTTTAGATGACATTGGCCAGCCATGGCTGGCTAGCCAGATGGCGCTCTTCGAAAGCACGGATAGTGTCGGCATGGCGCAGGGTCAGGCCGATATCGTCGAGCCCGTTCATCAGGCAGTATTTGCGGAAGGCGTCGATCTCGAAGGGATAGGAGACGCTGCCATTGCTGGTGGAAATGCGCTGCTGTTCAAGGTCCACCACCAGACGGTAACCGGGGAAGGCCTTGACTTCATTGAACAGATGATCGATCTGTGATTCGGATAAAACGATGGGCAGCAAGCCGCTCTTGTAGCAGTTGTTGAAGAAGATGTCGGCAAACGACGGTGCGATGATGGCGCGGAAGCCATACTGGTCGAGTGCCCATGGTGCGTGCTCGCGCGAGGAGCCGCAGCCGAAGTTCTTGCGCGCCAGCAGTATCGAGGCGCCCTGATAGCGCGGCTGGTTCAGCACGAAATCGGGATTGAGCGGACGCTTGCTGTTGTCCATGCCCGGTTCGCCGTGGTCCAGATAGCGCCACTCGTCGAACAGGTTGGGGCCGAAGCCGGTGCGGTGGATGGACTTCAGGAATTGCTTGGGAATGATGGCGTCCGTATCGACGTTGGCGCGATCGAGCGGTGCTACCAGCCCTTCATAAATCGTAAATTTATCCATGATGCTCTATAAGTGGACGGCAGCGCAGACCTGGCTGCGCGCCGTCATGGGGGTCCGTTTTAATGGCCCGCGGCGCCCTGCACCGCCTGGCCGGCTTTCTGCACATCCTTGCCGATACCGGCGACAGTGTTGCAGCCGGTCAGAGTCAGCGTGGTCATGGCGAGAATAGTCAGTGCGATCAGTTTTTTCATATTGGGGCCTCGTGGGTCGTAAGAGTTCAATTAACGCAGGCTGCGTACGTCAACGAAGTGGCCGGCGATACCGGCTGCCGCAGCCATCGCGGGCGACACCAGATGGGTGCGACCGCCCTGACCCTGGCGTCCTTCGAAATTGCGGTTGGAAGTGGAAGCGCAGCGCTCGCCCGGGTCCAGCCGGTCGGCATTCATGGCCAGACACATCGAGCAGCCCGGATCGCGCCATTCGAAGCCGGCAGCGCGGAAGATCTGGTCCAGTCCTTCACGTTCGGCCTGTTCTTTCACCAGACCGGAGCCTGGCACTACCATCGCCAGTTTGACGTTGGAAGCGCGCTGTTTGCCGCGCACCACTTCGGCGGCGGCGCGCAAGTCTTCGATGCGCGAGTTGGTGCAGGAACCGATGAATACTTTGTCGATGCGGATATCGCTGACGGCGGTATTCGGCTTGAGGTCCATATACACCAGCGCTTTTTCGATCGCGTTACGCTTGACTTCGTCTTTTTCGTGGTCCGGATCAGGGATGCGGCCATCGATGGCCAGCACCATTTCCGGCGAAGTGCCCCAGGTTACCTGCGGCTTGATCTCGGCGGCATTCAGCGTCACCACCAGATCGAAGCGCGCACCGGCGTCCGAGTGCAGCGTGCGCCAGTATTCGACTGCGCGGTCCCAGTGCGGACCAACCGGCGAGAACGGACGGCCTTTGACGTAGTTGATGGTGGTGTCGTCGACGCCGATGATGCCGGCGCGCGCGCCCGCTTCGATCGCCATATTGCAGACCGTCATACGGCCTTCCATCGACAGCGCGCGAATGGTGGAGCCACCGAATTCGATGCAGTAGCCGGTACCGCCGGCCGTGCCGATCTTGCCGATGATGGCCAGCACGATGTCCTTGGCCGTCACGCCGGCCGGTAGCGCGCCGTCGACCTGCACCAGCATGGCTTTGGATTTTTTCTGCAGCAGCGTCTGGGTGGCCAGCACGTGCTCTACTTCCGAGGTGCCGATGCCGTGCGCCAGTGCGCCGAACGCGCCGTGGGTGGAGGTATGCGAATCGCCGCACACCACCGTCATGCCCGGCAGCGTCGCGCCCTGTTCAGGCCCGATCACGTGGACGATGCCCTGACGCTTGTCGTTCATGTTGAAATAGGTCAGGCCGTAGGACTTGGCATTGCTGTCCAGCGTTTCCACCTGCAGGCGCGAAACGGGATCGGCGATACCCTGATCGCGCCCCGTAGTCGGCACATTATGGTCGGCCACGGCCAGATTGGCCGACACCCGCCATGGTGCACGGTTGGCGGCGCGCAGGCCGTCGAAAGCCTGCGGGCTGGTGACTTCGTGCACCAGATGGCGGTCGATGTAGAGGATGGTGGTGCCGTCTTCTTCGGCCTTCACCACGTGGGATTCCCAGAGTTTGTCGTAAAGCGTCTTCATCATATTCGTTGAGTACTGCTACTGCCTGTGTGAGTGATCCACTTCGATTATGCCATATTGTGCAACGCAATAGCGGTCGCTGCGGTCGGCCTCGTGAGCTGATGCAGTTCCGCTTATTTGATACACTTTTTATGACTCCTTTTAAAAAATTCCGTGCTGCAATGAAAAAAAAGCCTGCGGGGTCGCAGGCTTAGTGTCTTACTGGCCCCGCTATCTGCTAGGCCGCCATGCGCACATTGCCTCGACACCCGTCCATCAGGAAGGATAGGCCTACCACTAGCACTAGTTCGCCTTCGGCCGAACGTGCAGTACCGGTAATGCCTTCGACGGCAATGGCAGTCATAGGTTTGATCACGAGGTCGGCTGTGCCGTCCACGGCTTCCACCGCCAGAATATACGGTTGTGGCGCTGCAACAACAATGCCCACTTTCTCGCGGCAGTCTTCGTAACCGAGCGCACCGGCCAGCGAACGCACGGGCAGCGGACGACCCTGATCCTTGAGCACAGGTGCGCCGCCCACTTCCATGAACTCTTCCGGCAGTTCCACCACACGCTGTACCACAGCCATCGGCAGTGCCAGTGCGGCGCCCGAGGTCGAGACCAGCATGGTCGGCACGATCGACAGCTCGATCGGCAGACGGATGGCGAACTTGGTGCCTTTGCCCAGTTCCGATTCGATGTGGATGGCACCGCGGTTTTTCTCCACGGCGGTTTTCACCACGTCCATGCCAACGCCGCGGCCGGACACGCTGGAAGCCACTTCCTTGGTCGAGAAACCGGGCAGGAATACCAGCTGGAAGCAATCGTCGGGCGTCAGCTGGGTCGATTCGGAAATCAGGCCCTTCTGCAACGCCTTGGCGCGCAGTTTGACCGGGTCCATGCCCTTGCCGTCATCCTGCAGCACGATCATCACGCTATTGGCTTCCTGCCAGGCTTTGAGCGAAATATACGACTTGATCGACTTGCCGGCCACCGCACGTTCTTCCGGCGTTTCCACGCCGTGGTCCAGTGCGTTACGCAGCATGTGCACGAGCGGATCGTACAGGCTGTCCACCACCACGCGGTCGACTTCGGTTTCCGCACCCTCGATGGTCAGTTCCACATCCTTGCCCAGATCCTTGGCCAGTTCGCGTACCAGTCGCGGGAACTTCTGGAACAAGCGGCCTACCGGCTGCATACGGGTGGCCAGCGTGGCGCGCTGCAGTTCGGTCGAGTAGCGCGAAGCGCGTTCCAGCGTTTCCGCCAGCGTGGCCATCAGCGTCTGGGCCTGACCTTCAAACTTGAATTGCAGCAGACGTTCGAGCAGCACGGCAGCCTGATTGGCGGCCTGCACGGATTCACCGGCCACTTCCAGCAGCGCGTCGAGCTTGACGGCATCAACGCGAATCGATTCTTCCTTGGCCGGCGCAGCGTGCGGACGCTCGTCGCGCTTCTCGGCAGCTTCGCGCTTGACGGCGGCAGCAGCCGGACCGGAGCCGCTGGCTACCGCTGCTGGCGCAGCAGCAGCAGGTGTGGCGGCAACCGGAGCAGCGGCAGGTGCAGCCACTGCGGCAGCGGCAGCCGGTGCTGGCGCTGCCGCGGCGGCTGGGCGCGTGTAGGTTCCGGGCGGCATCACCGCTTCGTACATGGCATCCCAGTCCAAACCGTTCGCCGTCATGGTCGAGGCATTGCCGTTCACTGGTGCGGCGGCAGGGGCCGGCGCAGCGGCGGCCGGTGCGGAATCAGTCTTGCCGTCGATGGCATCTTTCAGAATGATTTCCAGATCGTGCGGCATGGCCGGCAGCGTATCCGGCTCGACGCCGTTATTCAGTTCGGCCAGTTGGTCGGCTACGAAGCCGGACGCTTGCAGCGCCGCTTCAATCGCCAGCGGCGTGACGGGCGCAGCACCAGTACGCAGCGCATCGAACAGATTTTCTGTCAGGTGGCAGGCAGCAACCAGTGCAGGCAGGCCCATGAAACCTGCACCACCCTTGATGGTGTGGAAAGAGCGAAACACGGCATTCAGTGTTTCCTTATTGTCTGGGTCGCGTTCGAGCTTGAGCAGATGCTCTTCAACGTTGACCGCAAGATCCATCGCCTCGACGACGAAATCCTTGAGCATATCGTCCATTAGAATCCCAGATCAGCAAGCAAGTCGTCAACACTATCCTGGCTCAGCGCAACGGTCGGGGTCGACGGGCCTTGCATCAGGGTCACTTCTTTCGCTGCAATTTTCTCGCGCAGGGCTGGCGGTGCGTTATCACGCAGCAGCATGGCCAGTTCCTGTTCCACGGTCTTGGTGATGATCACGACTTTCTTGATCAGCTGACCGGTAATGTCCTGGAAGTCCTGCGCCATCATGATTTCCAGCAGACGGGCTTTCTCCGCTTCCGTAGCAGCGGAAACGGCCGCTGCAAACGCTTGCGAATCACCGGCCAGTTGCTTGAACTGCTCCTGACTGAGTTTGCCAGCGAACAGGTCGGCCCAGCGGTCTTCCATGTCCTTGGATTTCTTCGACAGGGCATCCTGTTCCGGCATGCCTTCGTCCAGCGTATTGAGTACCTTGTTGGCAGCCTGTTCGGTCAGCGTGGCCACGTATTCGAGGCGGTCCTGCGCATCATTGATCTGCGAGGACGCTTCCGTCAGGGCCTTGTCGTAACCGAGTTCGCGCAGCGAATCGTGCAGCAGACGCACAATCCCGCCCAGGCGTTCAAACATCGGCTTTTCTTCGTCCGGGCCGCCGGCAGGGGCGGCTTCCGCAGCGGCCGGAGCGGCCGCAGGTGCCGCTACTACATCGGCAGGACGCGCAGCAGCTACTTCCTCGAACAGACTCTCTAGATCGTCCTCGGCCGCAGCCGGTGCGGGAGCAGGCGCTGGAGCTGAAGTCTTGCTCTGCGCAGACACTTCATCAAATAATGCGTCGAAATCGTCAGCGGCGTTGGTCATAATCCCTGCTTCTCCATAATTTGTAAAAATGCTGCCCTAAACTTGCTTTACGGGTAATGACTCTCGGCAATATAGTGCACCTGCCTGAGTGTAGCAGGCCACAGCCAGATTATTCAATCCCGTCACAGGGTCGCCTCCCCTGTGCCACGAGTCCAGCCCATGTTTCGTTGTATTTGGTGATACTAACATCGCTTACGGCGACAAAACATGGTTCATGACACAAAAGTAGTGCCCCGGTGCAAAAAAAGCCGCGACTCGGTAGCAAAACCACATCGTCTCACTAGGAAATCTCGCCTTCACTTGATAATCATCAACTCTTTCCATAGTGGCAATAATGTAAATCGGGTCTAGAATAAAGCATGATAGAGCACAGTCACGCAAGGAGGTGGACCATGTACCGCAAAATCCTGATCACCACTGACGGCTCGGCCGTTTCCAGCAAGACAGCCTGCGCCGGCGTCGCCTTCGCCGCCCAGATGCAGGCAGAAGTGCTGGTGCTATTTGTCGCACCGGAATACCAGTATCCGATCTATGTAGAAATCGTGCCGCCCAGCTACCCCAGCGAGGACGATTACCGCGCCGCCATGCTGCAGGCGGGCGAGGAACATACGCGCGCAGTGGTGCAAGCCTGCCAGCAACATGGTCTGCCCTGCCGCAGCATGACGGCCTTCGCCGAACATACGGCGCTGAAAATCGTCGAGGTGGCGGAACAGCAACAGTGCGACCTGATTTTTATGGGTTCGCACGGCCGCAGCGGCTGGGGACAATTGCTGCTGGGCAGTGTTACCAACAAGGTGTTATCCCACACGCGCATTCCGGTACTCGTACACAGGCTGATCAAGGAACCCGATAGCAAGTAAAAAACTGGTAGTCGATTTTTATAGTAAGATTATAAGATTGGCTCAAACATAATAAATCTTACCTAAAATCACTATTCATGATTCGCATAGTCATTGCTGACGACCATACCATCATGCGCGAAGGTCTCAAGCGCATCCTCGACGGCGCGCCGGACATCGATATCGTGGGCGAAGCCATCGATGGTTTCGAAGTGCTGGGCCATGTGCGCCAGGGCGGCTTCGACCTGCTGCTGCTGGATCTATCCATGCCCGGCCGCAGCGGCGTCGACCTGATCCGCCAGATCCGTTCGGAAGCACCCAAACTGGCCATCCTGATCCTCACCATGCACGAAGAGGAACAGTACGCCGTACGCGCCATTCGGGCCGGCGCCCAGGGCTATCTGACCAAGGAAAGTGCCGGCACCCAGCTGGTGGGCGCGATCCGCAAGGTCGCTTCGGGCCGCCCCTACATCAGCACCGGTGTGGCCGAACAACTGGCGCTGAATATCATGGCGCCCAACGAGAGCCTGCTGCACAAGCAGCTATCGGACCGTGAATTCGAAGTGTTCTCGCTGCTGGTGGCCGGCAAGTCCATCACTGAAATCGCCAACAGCCTGCACCTGAGCGTCAAAACCGTCAGCACGCACAAGACGCGCATCATGCAGAAAATGGGCATGAGCTCGCTTTCAGAAATGGTCCAATACGCGGTTGCACACCGCTTGCTCTCGCCTTTCAAGACTTAAATCGCCTTTTTTCTCTTAGGAAAACTCCTACAAGACGGCGTGCTCTCCTACGGCCAGATTCAGCCGTTGCCGATATATCCAGATTGCTTCTGTTGGCATACTGAAATCACTCAGTGCCATGCCATACCACAGGAGATGATCATGCTGTCCACACCTAGCCCCGAACTACGCCCCGCCGGCACCACCAGCCTGCAAGCAGGCGCCATGGAGGCCGGCCGCCAGCGTCAGGGGCGGCTCTGGTCCAATCTCAAGGAGGTGTGCGATCTGCTGCACATTCCGGCCGCGTGCAGCGTGAACACGGAAGAGCTGCTATTCCAGCATGTGCAGTTCAAGACGGGCCAGCGCGTGCACACCATAGGCCAGATTTTCGATACGCTATACATCGTCAACTCCGGTTTCCTGAAGACGGTGCTCATCGACGAGTTCGGTAACGAGCAGGTGCTCAGCTTCCCCATGAAGGGCGATATGCTGGGCGTGGACGGCATCCACACGCGCCACTACTCGTCGGAAGCGGTGGCCCTGTCCGACTGCGACGTGATCCTGCTACCGTTCAAGAAGCTGACGGCGCTGGGGCGCGTGCATCAGGAACTGGAACACCTGATGTATGGCGTGATGAGCCGCGAGCTAGTGCGCGAACAGGCCATGATAGGCATGCTGGGCGCGCTCAGCGCGGAAGCACGGGTGGCGCGCTTCCTGATGTCGCTGGCCGAACGCTTCGCCCAGATGGGCTATTCGCCCAAGCTGTTCAACCTGCGCATGACGCGCCACGAAATCGGCAGCTATCTGGGCCTAACGCTGGAAACCGTCAGCCGCACGCTGTCGGCCTTCAATGAAATCGGCCTGATCAGCGTGGACCAGCGCACCATAGGCATCAAGGACCCGGAAGCGCTGAAAAACCTGCGCCGCTTGCCGCCATCGCGCACGCGCGCCAAACAGCAGGCCGCCGCCAAAGCGCGCAGCAGCGAAAGCGCACTGGCCACACTCTGATCGGGGCCACCCACCGCTTCCCCCAGCCTTGAGCCCGGCAGATCCGGGCTCTTTTTTGCTTCCCCCCCTGTCTGCCAGCCGCGCATGCCGCTACGTGCCGCCAACCGCGCGACGAATCCGCTTGCATTCCGGCGCGCTATCCTCAATAATGAACGCAAATGCGAATCATTCTTATTTGAGGACTCCCCAACCATGAGCCAGACTTTGCCAGCC
This sequence comes from Pseudoduganella danionis, assembly GCF_009720775.1. Classification (GTDB taxonomy): domain Bacteria; phylum Pseudomonadota; class Gammaproteobacteria; order Burkholderiales; family Burkholderiaceae_D; genus Rugamonas; species Rugamonas danionis. The sequence continues at coordinate 1,027,007 of NZ_WNKW01000001.1, read as the reverse complement.
AGCAGCACCCCAAGCCGCGCCTGCACCACCACACCGCCCGCCGGCCCGGCAGCGGACAGCGCCCGCGCTGTCGCGCCGCGCCGCATCAGCAGCGCCACCCTTATGGGTGAAGGACGGGCGATAGAAATCGAACATGGTGGCCGGGTCTACCAGTTGCGCATCACCCAGCTAAACAAGCTGATACTGACGGCCTAGCGCCGCCGCCCCACTTTCCCCCTCGTCGCCAGCCGCTTCTGCCAGCCAGAGTTTCCCTTTTTTCAGGAGCGATACATGGCCCTCGATCGTTACGACCCTATTTTCATGGCGCCGCCAGCCGGCCCCAATCCCGAGCTGATGCTGTCTGCCGTACTGCATCTGATGTCGCATTACACGGCCCATCACAGCGCCGAGGGTGGCTGCATCAAGCTCGCGTCCGTGATCGAACGCCACCTCAAGGCGCTGGCCAGCCTGCCCGAACTGGCGCCCGTGCTCAGCGCCACCTGCCAGCAGTTGTCGGAACAATGGGCCCATGTGGTGGAACGCCAGTTGCCGCCGCCCGAACGCAGCAGCTTTCTGGCCCGCATCATGACGCGTGCGCGCCACGCGGGCAGCATGGTTTAGGTGCGCCCATGTGCGAACGTCACGCTACCGAAGCGCATGCGATCGCTGCGCCGCTCTGCTCGCGCCGGCGGCGCCTGTGGCAGCTCGACCATAGCTGCCATTGCCCGCTGATAGGTGTCGGCCTGCCGCTGCCCGTGCTGCGCAAGCTGGTCGATAAACTCAGCGGCGGCAAGACGGTCGCCGATGATTACGAAATCCACGTCGCGGCCGTGAGCGAATGCGCCAGCCGCAACCGCCTGTCCGAAGCACTGCAGAAAGAACTCGAGCGCCGCTATGCCACCGTGCTGCTGCGCTACCGCAGCCTCACCAGCACGGAACAGCTATTTGCCAGCTGGCGCGCGGCCATCGCCATGGGCGACGTGGCCGGCGCATTCTGGGCTGCACTGACGCACCCGCGCTGCACGCCGGCGCTGGAACAGCAACTGTGCCGCGATCTGCACATGGTGCAGCATCAAGCGGGCGCCTGCGTCCGCGCCGATCTGGGCAAATTCAATGCGCTGGTGGGTGCCCACGCCCAGCTCACGCTGGACCTCGGCAAAGCCCAGCAACGCGTGGTAGCACTGCAAGCAGAAAAAAGCACGCTGACTGCGCAGCACGAGCACCGCATGATGCAGATGCAGGCCAGCCTGATCGGCAAGGACAGCCTGATAGCATCGCTACAGGCGCAACTGGAACAGCTCAGACTAAACGCCCCCGGAATCGATAGCCGCATACGCCTGACGGCGCGGCTGGAACAGATGGAACAGCAGCAGCGCGCCTTGCGTCAGCAGATCGCCGACCTGCATTTGAGCGCGGCGCGCGCAGCCGATGCTGGAGTGCCGCAGGCAGCCGAGGCGGCACCAGCACCGGCAGCAATGGCGGCCACGGATGCACCGGCGGCCCTGTGCCTGCAGCAGCGCGCCGTGCTATGCGTGGGCGGGCGCAGCGGCAACGTGGCCACCTACCGCACGCTGATCGAAGGCGAAGGTGCGCGCTTCAGTCATCACGATGGCGGGCTGGAAGATAATGCCAGCCGGCTCGATGCCAGCCTGGCCGCCGCCGATCTGGTGATCTGCCAGACGGGCTGCATCAGCCACAGCGCCTATTGGCGCGTCAAGGATCATTGCAAGCGTCACGGCAAACGCTGCGTCTTCATCGACAATCCCAGCATCTCCAGTCTGGCGCGCGGGCTGCAGTTGCACGACGAGGACTGCAAGCGCTAGTAGACATCACGCCGATAGCGTCCGGCCGCCTGCAATGCTTCAAGCGCAGGCGCGCCCAGTCCCGCTTGCAGTGCAGCGTGCACGCCGGCCGCCATGCCTTCCAGACTGCCACACACATAAATGGCTGCGCCATCATCGACCCACTCGCGCAAACGCTGCATCTGCTCGACCAGCACATGCTGCACATAGCGCCGTTCGGCCTGATCGCGCGAATACACCCGATCCAGCTGCGCCAGCACGCCCTGCGCCTGCCACTGCGCCAGCTCGGCGCCATACTGCGTATCGTAGGCGGCATTGCGTTCGCCGAACAGCAGCCAGTTACGCGTCTGCCCTGCCAGCGCACGGGCTTTCAGGTGTGCGCGCAGGCCGGCGATGCCGCTGCCATTGCCGATCAGGATAAGCGGACGGGCCTGATTATCTTCCAGCCGGAAGCGCCGGTGCATGCGCACACGCAGCGCGATGGACTGGCCAGCCTGTACCTGCTGGGTGAGCCAGCCGGAGGCCACGCCATGGCTGCCATCGGCATGGCTATGCAGGCGCACCAGCAAGTGCAAGCTGCCATCCTGCGGTATCGAAGCGATCGAATATTCGCGCGGCCGCTCCGGCTCGGCCGGCGCAGCGATCTGCACCAGATCGCCGGACTGCCAGTCAGGCAAGGTGCCCTGCTGCGGCAGCAGTTCGAGATGATACAGCGGCGCACCCGCGCTACCACTGTTGACGCACTCGCGGCGCTGCAAAGTCCATGCTTCGAATGCGGGCGCGCTCCAGTCGGGCGCATCGCTGGTACCGACCAGATGGCTGAGCTGCTGGCGCCATGCTGCCAGTGCAGCCGCGGCCATACGGTCGACCTCTATGCGGGGAAACAGCGGCTGTGCGCCCTGCTGCTGCAGCCAGCCATCCAGCGCGCGGCCAAAGCCGCAATACTGGCGATAGCTGCTGTCCCCCAGCGCCAGCACACCAAAATGCAACTGCTGCAGCGGAACCGCGGCACCCATCACGCGCGCCACAAAGCCGGCCGCCGCATCGGGCGCATCGCCTTCGCCGTAAGTGCTGACGATGAACAGCGCACGTTCGGCACTCTGCAGCGTAGCAGCATCGAGTTCCGATAGTTCCAGCACGTGCACGGCGATGCCGGCCAACTGCAAGGTGGCAGCCGTCTGCTGCGCCAGTTGTTCGGCATTGCCCGTCTGGCTCGCATGCGCCACGATCCAGCCGGCAGCTTGCGCCGCTGCACGGGCTTGCCGCGCCTGCTGGCGCTTGCGCCGCAGCGGTAAATAGGCGCGCCAGCACAGCAGCGCGTACAGCAGGCCCAGCGTGGCCACCATCAGCCAGCGGGCCGGTTCCAGAGTCCAAATCATCGATCTAACATGCTACTGAAAGCAGAGCTAAGAGTTTCACTAAAACTGCCGTCGGCCTGACGGCACAGCATGCGCGCGGCCAGCCCCTGCTGCTCGGCCAGTTGCAGGCCGGCCTGCGGCCCCAGCACGGTCAGCGCAGTGGACCAGGCATCGGCCGCCATGCAGTGCGGATGGATCACCGTGACGGACGCCAGCGCATTGCTGATCGGCCAGCCGCTACGGGGGTCTATGGTGTGCGCATAGCGCTGGCCATCCTGTTCGAAATAACGCCGGTAATCGCCCGAGGTGGCAACGGCCAGTCCGTGCAGGGCCAGCACGATGGGGACCGGCGCCACTTCATGTGCGCCAGCGGCCGGCGGCTGTTCCAGCGCCACCCACCATGGCTGGCCATCGGGCTTGACACCGGCACCGCGCAATTCGCCGCCCACTTCCACCAGATAGTGCTGATGGCCTTGCGTCTGCAGATAATAGGCCAGCCGGTCGACGCCATAGCCCTTGGCCACGGCCGACAGATCGAGCTGCACGGCCGCAGGCTGGCACACGCTGCGCGTGGCCTTATCCGCCGCCAGCGACAACTGCTGCAGGCTGACACAGACAGCCGCCAGCTGGGCCGGCGTGGGCGCCGTGAAGCCCGCCTCATCGTAGCGACCGGTCGGACCGAAGCCCCACAGATTCACCAGCGCGCCGGCACAGGGGTTGTAGGCGCCGCCCGACGCTTGCGCCACTTCCAGCGCAAACGTCAACACATCGAAAAAGGCCGGCGGCAGCACGTGACGGCTGCCGGCCGGCGCGCGGTTGTAGCGCCCCAGATCGGAGTCCGCCTGCCAGTGGCTCATCTGCGCCACCACATCATCGAGCTGCTGCTGCAAGCCGCGCTGCAGACTGGCCAGATCGGTTCCGGCATCAGCGGCCAGCCGTACCGACCAGCTGGTGCCCATGCTCAGGCCGCGCAGCTCGCGCAGCACCGCCTGTGCGGGCGGCGCCGCATCGCTGATGACATGTGGCAGTAAGACCCGTCGCATGCAGGCTTACTGAGGCAGGATTTCCAGCGTGGCAGCAAAGCTGGCACGGCGCGCCGGCATCGCGGGCGGCTGGCCGGGAGCCGCTGCCGCCACTGCTGGCCACGAAGTGCTGAGCAGATACATGCCGGCCGCAGGCAGCTCGAAGCTGACTTCGCCGTTGGCGTCCGTGGTCTTGCGGATTTCGCCCAGCGTACCGCGATAGCGCACGCCGCCCGGTATCAGGCTCACGCCCTGATTCGCCGCAGGTTTGCCATCGAGCAGGAAGCGCCAGGTGGCCTTCTCGCCGCTGCGCAAATCGTTGGGATGCGTTACCGGCACCAGTTCCAGCCCGCTACCGCTAGGCTTGAACACGGCCATATCAGGCGCACCGGCACTCACATAGGTTTCCAGCCGGCTGTGCGAGCGCGTCAGCTTGACCTCGGTAGCTCCGGCCGGCACATCCTGCGCCAGCGTGGCTTCCGTACTGCGGAAGCGTTTCAGCTCGCCCGCCTTGTCCTTGTAGCTGCCCATCACGCCTTGTGACACCAGCGCGATGCGGTAGGTGCCGGGCTTGGCCAGCTTCACATCGAAAGTATTGCGCAGCTTGCCGTTGCCAATGTTTTCCATCGCAGCCGTGCTGCCGTCCGGCGCCGTGATGACGATGCCATCGAGTTTCAGCGGCTGATGGTCGATATCGAACAGGCCTTCGGAAATGGCAGCATCCACGGTGACCCACGGTTCCTTGCCTTCCACCACAGTCGACGACGGCAGCAGCCATGGCTTATGCGCGTGCGCCTGCACAGCCACCAACGACAGTCCCAGCGCTGCCAGCGCCAGCAGCGACGATTTCATTTTCAGCATCTTGTGTCCTCAGGGTTTCAGTTGTACTACCACGGTGCCCAGCTCTTCCTTGCCTTGTGCGCTCAGGTTCTGCGCGGCTTTAGGCGGCCATTGCAGCGGCACTTTCACGGCTTCGCGGCCACCGGCTTCGCGCGCTGCCTCCACCACCAGCGTGTACTGGCCGGCCGGCAGTTTATCGAGCGTGGCTTTGGCGGCAGGGAAAGTCAGCGTGTGCTCGCCCGGTGCACGGGTCGCGCCCGACACGCCATCAAGCGGCAGCTCCAGTTCGCGCCCGGCCTTGCGCCACCACTGGCGCAAGTCCTTGACCCATTTAGTGCCGGCATTGTCTTTCTTGCGGGTGTCGTACAGCACACTCAGATTGGCCACCACTTTCTGGTCCGAATTTTCCAGCCAGGCAGCCAGATAAGGGCGGTGGTATTCGGCCACATTCAGCTGTGGCAGTTCCAGTTTGAGCGCCAGATCCGCGCCCATGGCCGAGGCACTGGCCAGCGGCAAGCTCAGCGCGATGGAATACTTTAATTTCATGGATGACCCGTATAGAAAAGAGGGAATCGATTAGTGGATAAACAGTAAAGCTATAACAAAAGGAATCAGCATGCCCAGCCCGACCACCGGCCAGGTGGAAGGACGATGGGCTGCATGGAGCTTCAAAATCAGCAGCCCGGTCAGGCAGAACACCAGACAGGCGACAGCAAACAGGTCGATAAACCAGTTCCACACGCTGCCCGTATTGCGCCCCTTGTGCACATCGTTGAGCCAGGAAATCCAGCCGCGATCGGTGTTCTCGAACTCGGCACTGCCCTCTTCCAGCGCAAAACGCACCCACGCGTCGCCGCCAGCCTTGGGCAGGGCCAGATACACTTCATCGGCGGCCCATTCGGCCGGACGGGCGCCGGCCTGCAGCTTCCAGGTGTCGCGCAGCCATTGCTCGGCACTGGCCGGCAGCGGCTGTTTGGCGCCATCGTGCTGTTCGGCATAGACACGTAATTGATCTAGCAGCGGTGCTGGCAGGCTGGCTTGCTGGCGTTGCACCACAGGCTTGGCTTCGATCTGGCTGGCGTGGTTCAGGGTAATGCCCGTGATACTGAACAGGAACATCGCCAGCAGGCAAAGCGCAGAACTGATCCAGTGCCACTGGTGCAGATGTTTGAGCCAGAAGGCACGGCTGGCGTTACGTTGAGGGGCTACGGCGGTTTCAGTCAATCTCGGTTCTCCTGGCTACTCATCAAATGATAATGATTATCATTTGCAATGTCAAACCACATTAGCCTGAAACTGTAGCATTGCAATGTGACACAGTAGCGTTACGGTAGTCGCGAGACGAAAAAAAACCCTGACGGCCAAGCCGTCAGGGTTACGCTCACTACGCGGATCAGAGATTAGGTTTTGCTGCCCGAGCGACCGCCAGACGAGCCCCCGGAGGAACTACCTGAGGAACCGCCCGTCGAGCCGCTACTACCTTTACTGCCACGGCCCGTGTCGTCATCGCTACTGCCGCGGCTACCGCCACTGCCACTTTGCGACGAGCCGCCGGAGCTGCTCTGGCTGCTACGGCCATCGTTCTTATGGCTCATGCTGCCAGCGCGCCGTGCTTCTTCCGAGGTGAACTCGTGGGCCGTGCCCTTCTCGTGTGCAGCACGACCGCCTTCCGCAGCAATTTCACGCTGCTGATCAGGGTCCATGGAAGCGAAACCGCGTTTGCTGGTATCGCTCTGCTGGCTACCGGACTTGTTATCGCTTTGCTGACTACCCGACTTGTTATCGCTTTGTTTGCTACTGGATTCGTTGTTCTGGTTCGAACTTGCCATGATGATCTCCTTTGAAACTGTAGTGTTGCCTGTTGTGCTGCCAGACCCTGCTTGCGACACAGGAGCAGTCATCGTAGTTCACAGCCAGTACACACAGAATAGGACTCGACCAGAAGGCCCTGTAGGAGTAGTCCCGCGTTAGCTGTCGGGTTCGATCAGCGCGGACAGGAATGCAAGATGGTCATCATGCTGCGGTGAAAATATCACCCGTTCCTTGCCTACGCGCAGCATAGGCTCCAGCAAGGGCGGCAAAGGCAGACTGGTGCGCAGCGCCGCTCGGGCTGGCGGCACTGGAGGCAGGGGCAACAGCGTGACTAGGCGTTTTTTGCGGGCAGGCATGTGCACTCCTCAAGGTTGCGCCGGACATCCGCCTCCGGACCCAGTTACCAGCCTAGCGCGCATGGTCCGCGGTTGCCATCAGAAGACGCTGAGTCACGGGGTAGGAAGATTACCGGTGCTGTCCGCGCACCACCGGCCAGGCCCGGCTTTTCCTATTCGCAGGGCGGCATAGGCTGCTGCATGGCAGCCTGCATTTCTTCCTGCGATACGTCGCGGATATGCGTGGCCAGCGACCAGTGATGACCGAACGGGTCCGTCACCTGTGCATAGCGGTCACCCCAGAACATATCGGCCGGCTCCATGCGCGACTGTGCACCTGCAGCCAGTGCCTGCGCGTAAGCGGCATCCACATCGGCCACGCTCAGATGCAAAGTAACAGGACTGCCTTTCAGCGCCTTGGGCCCCAGCCCGCCATACTCGGGAAAATCATCGGCCAGCATCACCACCGAATCGCCGATCTGTATCGAGGCGTGCATCAGCCGCCCTTCCTTGCCCGGCAGCCGCATAATCTCGCGCGCATTAAAGGCCTTGGTATAAAACGCCAGCGCATCGGCAGCGCCTTCGCATACCAGATGAGGTGTGACACTATGCAATTTCGGCTGTTCCATGACCATCTCCTCGCAAACAGTGGGTGGGAAACGCTACTTTACACCGTGCTGGCGCCAGCACGTTTGAATTCCCGCCTGCCTTGCATGGGGCAGCGGCAACAGGGGACGCTGGGGCTGGTTTCCCGTATAATCCCCGCTCCCGTGACAGCAATTGCGTTGCGCCCGAGGCGCCGCACAAGTCATTGAAAAGATACAGGTTTTCCCGTGCCGCATGGCCTTGCCTCTAGGGCCGCCAGCGTACCGGACTACCCCATAACAAGCGAATAGAATAGGTCCGATGAGCGTCAAACCCACCGAAAAAGTCACTCCAATGATGGCTCAATATCTGAGCATCAAAGCGCAATATCCGGATATGCTGGTGTTCTATCGCATGGGCGATTTCTATGAACTGTTCCATGCCGACGCAGAAAAAGCCGCCCGCATACTGGGCATCACGCTGACGGCACGGGGTAGCTCGGGCGGCCAGCCCATCAAGATGTGCGGCGTACCGTTCCACTCGCTGGAAGGCTATCTGGCCAAGCTGGTCAAGATTGGCGAATCGTGCGCGATCTGCGAACAGATCGGCGATCCGGCCACCAGCAAAGGCCCGGTGGAACGCAAAGTGATGCGCGTGGTGACGCCGGGCACGCTGACCGATGCCGACCTGCTGCCGGAAAAAGCCGAACGTCCACTGCTGGCCATGTGCATCGTCAGCCAGCGCAAAGTCGCCACAGCCGGTCTGGCCTGGCTGTCGCTGGCCAGCGGCGCGCTGCGCCTGATGGAATTCTCCGGCGATAGCCACACGGTTGCCACCCGCATGCAGCAGGAACTCGAACGCATCGCGCCGGCCGAAGTGCTGCGCGGCGATAGCGCCGACCTGTTCGAGAACGAGCTGCCCTGCCACGTCAACCGCGTGCCGGACTGGCACTTCGATATCGTCAGCGGCCAGAAGGCCCTGCTCGACCAGTTAGGCGTTGCTACCCTGACGGCATTCGGTGCCGACGGCCTCGGTGCCGCGCTCGGTGCGGCCGGCGCCTTGCTGCGCTATGCCCAGGCTACCCAAGGGCGCGGCCTGCAGCACGTGCGCAGCCTGACTACGGAAACGGAAAACGAATTCATTGGCCTCGATGCCGCCACGCGACGCAATCTGGAACTGACGGAGACCATCCGCGGTCAGGAATCGCCTACCCTGTTCTCGCTGCTCGACCACTGCCGCACGGCCATGGGTTCGCGCCTGCTGCGCCACTGGCTGCACCATGCGCGGCGTGATCAGGCGATTGCGCGTGCGCGCCAGCAGGCCATCGCCGCACTCGCGCAAGCCGATGTAACGGGCGCACTGGCGCACACGCTGGCACAGGTGCCCGATATCGAACGTATCACCACCCGCATCGCGCTGCTGTCGGCACGGCCACGCGATCTGGCCAGCCTGCGCGACGGCGTGCAGCAACTGCCGGAGCTGCGCCATAGCATGCAGCGCGCGCTCAGCGATAGCGCCGGCTTGCTGGCCGCCATCGATGCCGATCTGGCCACGCCGCAGGCCTGCCTCGATCTGCTGCAGCGTGCCATCGCCGAAGAACCAGCCGCCATGGTGCGCGATGGTGGCGTGTTCGCACGCGGCTACGATGCCGAACTCGATGAACTGCGCGCCCTGTCGGAAAACGCTGGCCAGTTCCTGATCGATCTGGAGACCCGCGAACGGGCGCGCACCGGCATTGCCAATCTGCGCGTCGAATACAACAAGGTGCACGGCTTCTACATCGAAGTTACGCACGGCCAGACTACCAAGGTGCCGGACGACTACCGCCGGCGCCAGACGCTGAAAAACGCCGAGCGTTACATCACGCCCGAACTCAAGGCCTTTGAAGATAAAGCCCTGTCGGCGCAGGACCGCGCACTGGCACGCGAGAAAATGCTGTACGACCAGTTGCTGGCCGAACTGGCGCCCTACATCGGCACGCTGCAAAGCATCGCCCGTGCACTGGCCCAGATCGATACGCTCAACGCGCTGACCACCCATGCCGTGCGCTACAACTGGTGCGCACCGCAACTGGTGGAAACACCCTGCCTGAACATCGTCGAAGGCCGCCATCCGGTGGTGGAAAACCAGATCGAACGCTTCATCGCCAACGACTGCCGCTTCACTGACGAACGCCGCCTGCTGCTGATTACCGGCCCTAACATGGGCGGTAAATCGACCTTCATGCGTCAGGTTGCGCTAATTACGCTGCTGGCCTATGTGGGCAGCTATGTGCCCGCCACCAGCGCCACCATAGGCCCGATCGACCGCATCTTCACCCGTATCGGTGCGACCGACGATCTGGCCGGTGGCCGTTCCACCTTCATGGTGGAGATGACGGAATCGGCCGCGATTCTGAACGGCGCCACCGCCCAGTCGCTGGTGCTGATGGATGAAGTGGGCCGTGGCACTTCGACTTTCGATGGTCTGGCGCTGGCCTGGGCGATTGCGCGCCACCTGATCGATACCAGCCGCAGCTTCTCGCTGTTCGCCACCCACTACTTCGAACTGACCCAGCTACCGGAAAGCCATCCGTCGGCCGCCAATGTGCACCTGTCGGCCGTCGAGCACAAGGACAGCATCGTATTCCTGCACGCCGTGCAGGAAGGCCCGGCTTCGCAAAGCTATGGTCTGCAGGTAGCGCAGCTGGCTGGTGTGCCGCAGCCCGTGATCAAGGCCGCGCGCAAGCATCTGGCGCGACTGGAAGCGCAGGCTCTCGATGCCACGCCCCAGCTCGACCTGTTTGCTGCGCCGGCCAATGATGCGGACGACGAGGACGTGGCGCCGGCGGCGGCCGATCCGGCCGCGCAGGCGCTGCTCGATGCAGTGGAAGCGCTCGATCCCGATGCCCTCACCCCGCGCGAAGCACTGGAACAGCTGTACCAGCTCAAACGCCTGTCGGCAGCGGCGCAGGCATGAAGCCGCGGCGATGCCCGGCGCGCGCGCAGCAGGCCGCAGTGGCTGCATTCAGCGCACTCGCGCTGGCGCTGCTGCCTTGCACGGCCAGCGCTGACGCGGCGATGCCTTTCCAGTTCGGCGTAATCGGCCACAGCTTCAAAAGCAGCGCCGACGAAGCGCCGCTGCGGCAGGCTATCGCCAGCGCCAGCCAGCAAGCACCAGCCTTCATCGTGGCCACCGGCATCAAGTCCGGCAGCGAACCATGTAGCGACCGTCTGTACGCGCAGCGCCGCGCACTGTTCAACGACAGCAGCGTACCGCTGGTGCTGTCGCTGGCCGGCAGCGACTGGAGCGCCTGCCAGAATTCGGCCGGTCGCTCGGCTGCCATCGAACGCCTGAACCGCGTGCGCGAACTGTTTTACGGCGATGCCGAATCGCTGGGCATGCGCCACCTGACGCTCACGCGCCAGTCCGGCACGGCCAAATTCCGCAGCTATGCGGAGAATGCCCACTGGCAGGTGGGCAAGGTGCTGTTCGCCACCATCAACCTGCCCGCCAATAACAACCACTACCGCGCCGAAGCGGGCCGCAACAGCGAATACGAAGACCGGCTGGTGGCCAACCGCGCATGGCTGAACCGTTTGTTCTCGCTGGCGCAGCGGCAGAAGCTGCAAGGGCTGGTGCTGTTTTCCGATGGTGCCATCACAATGCCGGAAGCGGGCCTGTTATCGCTGCTGCCCAGCTTCCGCAACAAGCAGGATGGCTTTGCCGAACCGCGCCGTCAGATCCATGCGCTGGCAGAAAAATTCAAGGGACAGGTTTTGCTGATCGATGCGCAGGGCAGCAATGGCGGCGAGACCGTCATCAGCTGGCGCGGCAATGTGGGCTCTCTGAGTCTGGCCACGGCGTGGACCGAGATTGGCGTCAGCGGCGCGAATGCCACGCTGTTCGCCATCCGTGCCAACGGCGCCGAGGTGGCGCCTTAGAGCACCTGAAAAAAGCGCAGCCAGATCAAGTTCCCCTGATCTGGCCGGCTATGGGCACCTGCACACAGGCGCCTCTCCACCACAATTAGTGGATAGGGTGGATGGCGACGTGATCGCCCTCTTCACCAGCTTCATCGTCGTCATCGTGGTGATGGCCGTGCGCACCGTGCACGTGGCCGTGGGCGATTTCTTCGTCCGAGGCGGCACGCACATCGACTACCGACAGGCTGAAGCGCAGGGCGATGCCAGCCAGCGGGTGATTGCCATCCAGTACCACTTTGTCATCGGCGATGTCGGTCACGGTGAAGATCATCGGTTCGACATCTTCATCGCCATCCGGCATACCTTCGAATTGCATGCCCACTTCCAGTGGTTCTGGCAGACGGTTGCGCTCTTCCACTTTCACCAGAGCGGCATCGTAGTCGCCAAAAGCATCTTCCGGTTCGATCTGGATGATCGAGCTGTAGCCCACATCCTTGCCATCGAGTTCTTCTTCGATCTTGGGCAGGGTATTTTCATAGCCGCCGTGCAGGTAGACCATAGGCTGACTGCCATCTTCGATCAGGTTATCCTGGGCATCGGTCAGCTTGTAGTTCACAGTCACGACCGTATTCTTGGCAATCTTCATGGGAATTCCTTTCTTAATTAACCCCGTGATTATACCCTGTCTCACCGGCGCCACTGCCCTTAGCAGCCGTTCCGCGCGGCGCATGGGTATAATGCCGTATGAAAAAATTACCTCTCCTGGGCGACATTACGCCTGCGCAGTTCCTGCGCGAATACTGGCACAAGAAACCTTTGCTGATCCGTAACGCCGTGCCCGGCTTCAAGCCGCTGCTGAGCGTGGAAGCACTGGGCAAGCTGGCTGCCACCAACCATGCCGAATCGCGTCTGGTGACGAATGTAGACGGCAACTGGAATCTGCAGCACGGCCCGCTCGAGTCGCTGCCGCCTATGAGCCAGAAGGAATGGACTGTACTGGTACAGGGTGTCAACCTGTTCGATGACAAGGCCGATGCACTGTTACGTCAATTCCGCTTCATCCCCGATGCCCGTCTGGACGACCTGATGGTCAGTTTTGCTACGGACGGTGGCGGTGTCGGCCCCCACTTCGATTCCTACGATGTATTCCTGCTGCAAGCGCAGGGTCAGCGCCGCTGGCGCATCGGCGCACAGAAAGATCTGACGCTGGTAGAAGGCTTGCCGCTGAAGATACTGGCCAACTTCGTGCCGGAGGAAGATCTGGTGCTCAATCCGGGCGACATGCTGTACCTGCCGCCGCACTGGGCCCACGACGGCATCGCCATCGGCGATTGCCAGACCTATTCCATCGGTTTCCGCCAGCCCTGCTATCAGGAGCTGGGTGAAGCCTTCCTGCAATTCATGGCCGATTCCATCGACCTGCCGGGCCGCTACAGCGATCCCGACCTGAAACCGCAGAACAAGCCGGCCGAAATTCCCCGTCCCATGCTCGATACCCTGATCGAAGAGATCAGCAAAGTGCGCTTCACCGACGAAGATATCACCATCTTCCTCGGCGAATACATGTCCGAACCCAAGCACAATGTCTTCTTCACAGGTCCGGCCAAACCTCTCACTTTCGGCAAGTTCAGCGACAAAGCCAGCCAGAAGGGCCTGAAGCTGTCACGTAAGACGCAGATGCTGTATCGCGGCAAGCACGTGTTCATCAATGGCGAATCCTTTGGTGTGGGCAAGGCCGACCGCGTGACACTGGAACTGCTGGCCAATGAACGCCGCCTCGATGGTGCCGCTTTTAGCGATGCCTCGGACGACGTGCTGGAAGCGCTGTACACCTGGTATCAGGACGGCTGGATAGAACTGCTGTAAGGAGGCGTTATGGAGGCACTGCATACCCCGTTTGACACGCGCAGTGCCTTTCAGCAGCACCTATCTAGCTGCATCAGCGCCGCGCAGCATACCCTGTGCCTGTTCGACCCGGATTTCGCCAGTTGGGAGCTAGGCAGTAGCGACATGGATGCGGCCCTGCGTCGCTTCCTGCACGGCGGTGGCCAGCTGCAACTGGTGGCCCATCAGGGTCAGCCGCTGCAACGCATGGCGCCGCGCTTCCTGCGCCTGATCCAGGCCTACCAGCACCGCGTCGCCCTGCGGCGCACGCATCCCGCACTGCGCCAATTAAGCGATTCATTCTGCCTTGCCGACCAGAGCCATCTGGTAAGGCGTTTTCATTCTGATCACTTCCGCGGCGAATACAGCGTGTATGACGCCGCCGAAGTAAAAACCTATCAAGATCGCTTTATTACAATTTGGTTAGATTCGGGTCCGGGGCTGTTAGAAACCCCTGCCGAAATTTGACCATTTTCCGCGCAGAATAAGGCAGTTCGCGACCAATTCCGCGCAATTTGAAGACACTAGCCTTTTGGTCACCCTTTGCAATGTTGCAGTATCGCAAATTAATGGCCGAAACGTCCGTTCGTCCTATTGCGACGCAGTAAAAATCGCTATAATATTTCGTTAGGAAGTTTCCGTTGTCTGGTAGGCACCTCACGAGGTACGCAAGCCTTCGAAGACGACCTAAAATAGAGCGATAATTACCGGTAATTATTAATCGCAACACTGTGTTTAATTTGAATTAACTAAGGAAAATCCATGAAAAAGTCCCTGCTGATCGTTTCCCTGCTGGCTGTTGCTCTGGCTGCTTGCTCGAAAAAAGAAGAAGCTCCTGCTGCTCCAGCTCCAGTAGCTGCTCCTGAAGCTGCTGCTCCAGCCGCTGCTCCAGCTGCTGCTCCTGCTGCTTCGGACGCTGCTGCTGCTCCAGCTGCTGCTCCAGCCGCTTCGGACGCTGCTGCTGCTCCAGCCGCTGCTGCTCCAGCTGCTTCGAAGTAATCAGCTCGATAGAAAAACCGGCCTGCGGGCCGGTTTTTTTACGTCTGTCACTTTTACCCAGACCGCAGCGATAAAACCTCCCCTATTCCGCTCAGCGGGTTTTTATCCCTGCAGTTTAAAAATAAAAAAAGCCGGCATTTAAAATGCCGGCTTTTTTATTGCGCCGGATAATACCGGCGCTACAAACATTACTTCAGCTGTTCGTGCAGCAGCGTCAGGATCTTCTCGGCCACAGCGCCGGTATCGGCCTGCCCCGCGTTGTTGGCCACCGTCACCACACTGGTGCTGCCTGCGCCGGCTTTCACCAGAATACGGTAGCGCTGCGCTTCCTTGTCCGCTTCCGACGAGCCCCAGCTGAACAGTTTGGAGAAGAAGCCTTTGCTTTCGCCATTTTCGTCCACATAGCGCACGAAATATGTGCCCTGGGTGCGGTCACGGTCTTCCACCGTGAAGCCGGCACGGTCCAGCGCCAGGCCGACACGACGCCATGCGCGGTCAAAGCCTTCATCCACCTGTACGGCGCGCTCGGCACCGCTACCGACCAGCACTGCGTGCTGAGCCTGTACTGGCGCATTCTCGACCGTGCTACGGGCTTCGGCCACTTCGCTTACATTGCCCAGCTTGGTCATCAGACGGGCCAGGAATTCCGCTTCCAGACCCGGATCATTGGCACGCGGCGTCCACGAAGTGGTTTCGTTTTGCGGACCGGTCACCACTTCCTTGGCGCCACGGTGGCTGATGTAGATTTCGCTGCTACCGTCGGCACGGCGCTCGATACGGGTACGGAACTTGTCCCGTTCACCGCTCGAATACAGCGAATCGAACACCTTGCCCAGCGTATTGCGAATGAAGTCCTGCGGAATCTTGGCGCGGTTTTCGTTCCAGTCAGTTTCCATCAGGCCAGCCGCCGGCATTTCCTTGGCCAGCACAAAGCCCGAATCTTCCCAGAACTGCTTGAGCTGAGGCCACAGTTGCTCTGGCGTCTGCTTGACCACCAGCCAGCGCTGGTTGCCGTCGCGTTCCACCTTGATATCGCCCAGCCCCGCCACTGCCACACTGCCCGCCGCTGGCGTGCCCGGCACGATTGCAGCGGTATTGCCGCCGTTGCCGCGCGAAGCGTTGTAGCCAGAAGCAGTAGCGATGCCATTGTTCGAATCCGGCAGCGAATAGCGGTTATCTTTCTGTAACTGGGTCAGATCTGGCGGCACGTCCAGCGTGCTGGCCTTTTTGGCGGCCTTGTAATCGACCTTATCCGTACCAACCACGGAACCAATCATGCCGCAACCGGTCAGGCTGGCCATCAAGGCGCCCACCAGCACAGCGCGTTGCGAGGAAATAGAAACTGTCTTGCGATTAGTCATGTGGTAACTATTTAAATAGCTGAATAGCAGCAAATCAAAAACGATCCGAACCGTAGTCGGGGCTTAGGTGTATTACAGAACGCCGGATTCTTTCAGTGCTGCACGTACGGCAGCGTGGCAATCTTCCGCCAGCGGTACCAGCGGCAGACGTATGCCCGCAGGCATCTTGCCCATTTCCGCCAGCGCCCATTTCACTGGCACCGGATTCGGCTCGATGAACAGCTTCTGGTGCAGCGGGAACAGCTTGTTATTCCATTCCAGCGCCTTGGCGATGTCGCCGGCGATGGCGGCCTTGCACATTTCCGCCATGCCGCGCGGTGCCACATTGGCGGTCACGGAAATATTACCGGCGCCGCCGGCCAGCATCAGTGCCATAGCGGTCGGATCATCGCCCGAGTACACGGCGAACGATTTCGGTGCCAGACGCAGCAGGTCGTAGCCGCGGCCGATATTGCCAGTCGCATCTTTTACGCCGACGATGTTGGGGATTTCCGCCAGACGCAGGATGGTTTCGTTGCTCATGTCGGCCACGGTGCGGCCCGGCACGTTGTACAAAATCACCGGCAGGTCCACCGCTTCGGCGATGGCCTTGAAGTGCTGGTACATGCCTTCCTGGGTAGGACGGTTGTAGTAAGGAACTACTTGCAGGGTGGCATCCGCGCCCGCTTCCTTGGCGTAACGGGTCAGCTTGATGGCTTCTGCCGTCGAGTTGGCGCCAGCGCCAGCGATGATGGGAATCCGGCCGCGCGCGTGGGCCACCGTGGCCTTGATCAGTGCGCAGTGCTCTTCCACACTCACGGTGGCCGATTCACCGGTCGTGCCGGCGATGACGATGCTGTCCGTACCTTCGGCGATATGCCAGTCGATCAGCTGATTCAAACCCTCGAAATCCAGACTTCCGTCTGCGTGCATCGGGGTGACGATTGCTACGATGCTGCCCTTAATCATAGGTAACCACTGCGTAAAGAATTAAAACAACGATTGTAGTCGATAGGTCGCTGCCGTGGTGCATTCGCGGCGACAAATCAACCGTCAAAATGGTGGCAATAAAGCCGCCATACGGGGGAATTCCGGCCGCACGGCGCACAGTCGTTGCACCATGGCAGCTTTTGGCGTGTCGACCACACCTTCTTCATAGGCTACCACGTGCAAACCATGGCGTTGCGCCCAGCCCAGCAATTCGCCAGGCTGGAGCAGAAATGCCGGATTGGAAGGTTTGCCGAACTGCGCATTACCTTCCGCAAAAGTTTCATAAATCAGCACGCCATTCGCTGTCAGACTGTCCAGCATGGCCGGTACCAGCGGCCGGTGCAGATAGTTGGTCACGACAATGCCGGCAAAGCGCTGCGCACCGAAAGGCCACGGCGCACCCGCCTGTTCCAGATCGATTTCCGTGGTGGTAATGCCATCACCGGCCGCTGCGGCCAGTGCCGCCGGGTCGCGATCGACCGCCACCACGGCATGGCCCAGCGCTGCCAGATGGCGCGCATGGCGGCCATGGCCGCAAGCCAGATCGAGCACGGCGCCGCTCGGTATCAGCGGCGCATAGCGCTGCACCCATGGCGAAATCAGGTCGCTGCTATGGCTCATGTATAAGCCAGTCCCATGGCTTCGCGTACATCGCGCATGGTCTCGAGCGCCAGCTTGCGCGCTGCATCATTGCCGTCGGCCACGATGGCACGTACCAGCGACGGGTCGTCCAGATACTGCTGGGCGCGCTCGTGCATAGGCTCCTGTTCCTTGACGATCGCGTCGATAACGGGCTGTTTGCATTCGATGCAACCGATACCGGCAGATTTACATCCTTTTACCACCCATTCCTGGGTAGGCGCATCGGAATACACCTGATGGAACTGCCACACGGGGCAGCGGGCCGGATCACCCACGTCGGTACGGCGTACCCGGGCCGGATCGGTCGGCATGGTGCGGATCTTCTTTTCCACCGAGGCTTTGTCTTCGCGCAGGGCGATCGAATTGCCATAGCTCTTGGACATCTTGCGGCCATCCAGGCCGGGCAGACGCGAAGCGGCCGTCAACCGGGCTTGCGGTTCCACCAGTATCAGCTTGCGGCTGCCTTCCAGATAGCCGAACAGGCGTTCGCGGTCGCCCATGGACAGGCTTTGTGCATCGTCCAGCATGGCCTTGGCCTGCTCCAGCGCCTCTTCCTTGCCATCCTGCTGGTATTCCGTGCGCAGTTCGTTGTACAGCTTGGCGCGTTTGCTGCCAAGCTTTTTCACGGCCTCCTGCGCTTTTTCTTCAAAACCCTTCTCTTTGCCGTACATATGGTTAAAACGACGCGCAATTTCGCGCATCATTTCAATGTGCGGCACTTGATCGTCGCCCACCGGCACCTGACTCGCACGGTAAATCAGCACGTCAGCGGCCTGCAGCAGCGGATAGCCGAGGAAGCCGTAAGTTGCCAGATCTTTGTTGGACAGATTCTCGATCTGATCCTTGTAGGTAGGCACCCGTTCGAGCCAGCCCAGCGGCGTCGCCATGGACAGCAGCAAGTGCAGTTCGGCATGTTCAGGTACGCGCGACTGGATGAACAGCGTGGCCTGCGACGGATCGATACCGGCCGCCAGCCAGTCGATCAGCATATCCCAGGTGCTGCGTTCGATCACGCTGGGGTCATCATAGTGCGTGGTCAGGGCATGCCAGTCGGCCACGAAGAACAGGCAAGGCAGTTCGGACTGCATCTTGATCCAGTTTTTCAATGCGCCGTGGTAGTGGCCCAAGTGCATGGAACCAGTGGGGCGCATGCCGGAAACTACACGATCGGGGTACATAGAGGGCTCAGCGAAGTAAGAAAATCAGGGGGAATAGCAGCACGTGGAAGATGCTCTGCAGGATGTGCATGCCGCCCACGAGGAAGTCGGTCAGCAGGCCAAACTGCATCATCAGGATCAGCCCGATGAACACATACATGCCATAACGTTCGATCTGGGCGTACTGGCGAGCCAGCGGCAGCGGCAGCATGCCCGTGACGATACGGCCACCGTCTAGCGGCGGCAAAGGAATCAGGTTGAATATGCACATGGCCGAATTGACGCCGATGCCGGCCTTGCTCATTTCAATGAAGAAGTCATCCTGCGGGAAACCCAGCGCATAGGTCAGCAGCACCCACAAGGTCATCCAGCCCAAGCCCATGGCGAAGTTGGCGGCCGGACCGGCTGCCGCCACGAAAGCCATCTGCTTCTTGGGATTGCGCAAGCGGCCATAATCGACCGGCACCGGCTTGGCATAGCCGAGGGCCGGCAGGTGCAGCAGACTCAGGATGAGGGGCAGGATGATGGTGCCGAAAGGGTCGATGTGCCGCAGCGGATTCAGGCTCAAGCGCCCTTCCTGGGCTGCCGTGGGATCGCCGAAATAGCGTGCCACATAGCCGTGCGCCGCTTCATGCAGGGAAATGGCAAACAACACGGGGATCAGATACACCGTGATGGTTTGGATCAGACTGTCAGTTTCGTTCATGAGGGGATTCTACCAGAGGGCGGACTCAGCCCAAGCAGTACCGTCAGGGGCCGGCACAGATACCCAGTTAATCACCAGACCATGCCAGTTCCATCTTAGTTCTTGCTTAGTTCTTACTAATTCATGGTCTGATGCCGGACCGCCGGACCAGCGCGCCGCTTTGCTCACAAGCCGAACATCGAGGCATCGCCGCGGCCCTGGCGCACCAGTTCGGCCTGCGGCCCCGTCAGATCGATCACGGTCGTCGGTTCCATGCTGCAGGCGCCGCCGTCTATCACCAGATCGACCAGTTTGCCCAGCCGCTCGACGATGGCATCGGCATCGTTGAGCGCTTCCGTCTCGCCCGGCATGATCAGCGTCGTACCCAGCAGCGGCTGCTGCAGCACTTCCAGCAGCGCGTGAACGATGGCGTCTTCCGGTACCCGCAAGCCTATGGTTTTGCGCGATGGATGGCTGAGCCGGCGCGGCACGCATTTGGTCGCTTCCAGAATGAAGGTGAACGGTCCCGGCGTGGCCGCCTTGAGCAGGCGGAACTGCTGGTTATCGACGCGTGCATACACGCCGATTTCGCTGAGGTCGCGGCACAGCAGGGTCAGGTGGTGTTTTTCATCCACCCCGCGGATACGGCGCAGCCGTTCCACTGCAGCCTTGTCATCGAGGTGGCACACCAGCGCATAGCAGGAATCCGTCGGCACGGCGACGATGCCGCCGTCATGCACGATCTGCGCCGCCTGCTTGATCAGACGCGGCTGCGGATTAACGGGATGGACCTGAAAAAACTGACTCATGATGGCGCTGGCGGTGGCCGCTGTGACGTAAGCTTAAGATTGTACGCTACGCAAGGCTGCAATACGCTGTTCGAACGGTGGATGGGTGGAAAACAGTGCGCCCCAGCCGGCCGAAGCGCTAATGCCGGACGCCGCCATCGATTGCGGCAATTCGCCGGGCGTCATGCCGTTCAGGCGAGCCAGCGCATGCTGCATGGGTACAGAGCTGCCCAGCAGACGGGCCGAACCGGCGTCCGCACGGAATTCGCGCTGACGCGAGAACCATGCCACGATCAGCGATGCGGCCAGACCAAAGATGATTTCGCACACAAATACGGTGATGGTGTAACCGATGCCGGGGCCGCGGCGCTCGCTGTCGTCATTCTTGAGCAGCATCTTATCGACAAAGAAACCCACCACGCGGGCCAGGAACACCACGAAGGTATTCACCACGCCCTGAATCAGCGTCATGGTCACCATGTCGCCATTGGCGATGTGGGCCACTTCATGGCCCAGCACGGCTTCGACTTCATCGCGGTTCATGCTTTCCAGCAGGCCCGTGGAGACGGCCACCAGCGCCGAATTCTTGAAAGCGCCCGTCGCGAAAGCATTCGGCTCGCCGTCATATACGGCCACTTCCGGCATAGCGATGCCGGCGCGCTGGGCCAGTGTGGCCACGGTGTTGACCAGCCACAGCTCGGTCGAGTTAGTGGGCGACGTAATCACGCGCGCGCCGGTCGACCATTTCGCCATGGGCTTGCTGATCAGCAGAGAGAATATGGCACCGGTAAAGCCTACCACCAGCGAGAAGGCCAGCAGGCTGCCCAGTTGCAGCGTATTGCCACTGCCGGGACGGCCAATACCGAGCAGCGACAGCACGATGGACAGCACCAGCATCACGGCCAGATTGGTCAGAATAAACAGGACGATACGTTTCATTGCTAAGTCTCCCTGGGGGATCACGGAATTAAGGAACAGCGCGCGGCAGATAGATAAGACCAGCCTGGCTGATTTTCAAGGGCTGGTATAGCGCCTAGAACCAGTCATGCCAGACCGGCGTGACCCCGGCCGGTAATGGCGGCAGCAGGGCAAAATCCACCCGCGCTTCGCCCGGCGCATGGAAATCCGTGCCGCGCGAAGCGAGGAAACCATAGCGTCTGGCCAGCTCGGCATATTCGGGATACTGGTCGGGCGTATGGCTGCCCGTCACCACCTCAATGGCCGTACCGCCCAGCTGCTTGAATTCGTCGAACAGCACGCCCTGCGCCATGTCGTTGAATTTATAGCGGCCCGGGTGGGCGATCACGGCGATGCCGCCGGCCGCACGGATCCAGCCCACCGCATCTTCCAGCGTGGCCCAGCGGTGCGGTACATAGCCGGGTTTGCCTTCCGACAGGTATTTCTTGAACACGTCAGGGATGTTGGCGCACACGCCCTGCTCCACCAGATAGCGGGCAAAATGGGTGCGTGACATCAGATCGGGATTGCCGACAAATTTCAGCGCGCCTTCATACGCATCGGCGATGCCGGCTTTGGCCAGCTCGGCCGCAATCTGGCGGCCACGGTTGTCGCGGCCGGCACGGGTGGCGGCCAGACCGGCGCACAGGCCGGCATGGGTTTCATCGATCTGCAGGCCGACGATGTGCACGGTTTCTTTGGCCCAGGTAATCGAAATTTCCACCCCGCTCACGAACTGCATGCCCAACGCCTGCGCTGCAGCGCGCGCCTCGGCCACGCCATCGATTTCGTCGTGATCGGTCAGCGCCCACACATCGACACCGGCCTTGCGCGCCGTCTGCGCCACGGCAGCGGGCGCCAGTACGCCATCAGAGACATTGGAATGACAGTGCAAATCGACTTTTAAGGCATTAGACATACGGGTACATAAAACGCTGCAATGAAGCTTGCATTGTACGCCTCTTGCACAAAATTCACTTAGCCGCTGTCATGGCAATGACCTCTGCAGAAATTGCTCGATCAGGCGGGCCAGCGCCTCTGGCTGGTCATGGTGCAGCATATGGCCCGCATCTGGCAGGATATGGCGTTCAACATTGCGCAAATGACCGAGCCGGAAATCCAGTTCCGTACGCCCTTCGGCCTCGCCGCCCATCCAGCTCCACATATCGGTCTGGGCCGCCTCCACCCACAGCACGGGCGCCGTGATGGCACTCCAGCAGGCCAGCACATCTTCCGAGTGGTAAGGCAGCGGACCATGCTGCTTGTGGGCCGGATCGCCCAGCACTTCCCAGCGGCCCGGCGTGGTCTGGGCCGACCAGTGCTGGGCGAGGAAGGCAGCGCGTTCATTGCTCAGGCGCGGGTTGGTTTTCTGCAAACGCGCTGCCACTTCGGCCTCGCTCGTATAAGTGCGCAGGGCGGGCAGCGTATGCAGGCCATCGAGCCAGGCCGCATAGCGGCGCGGTGTCTGTTCCGGCTTGTTGGACTTCAGGCCGCCCCCTTCCAGATTGATCAGCTTGCGGATGCGCTCCGGCCGCGCCCCGGCGTACAGACTGACGACATTGCCGCCCATGCTATGGCCGAGCAGGTTGATGGCCTCGCCCGGCGCATAATGGTCGAGAATGGCGTCGAGGTCGGCCAGATAATCGGGGAACCAGTAGGTATCGCTGCCGCTACGCTGGGACAGGCCGAAACCGCGCCAGTCCGGCGCTATCACATGCCAGTCGCCCTGCAAGGCATCGACCACGAACTGGAATGAGGCGCCCACATCCATCCAGCCATGCAGCATGAACAGTTTGGGCGCGCCCTCGCGCCCCCAGTGCCGCACATGGCTGCGCAGACCGCGTATGGTCAGAAATTCGGATCGGGAAGGCGTATAAGTCATGTCTGTCCTTGAAAAGACGTAAATTGGCGCAATATCCACCAGCAAGCACGACAAAACAGCTAGCTGGCGGCGCTGCAAAATAATAGCACGACCGTTCGATAGCTGCACAAGCGTAAAATAGCGACATTCTGGCGCGCAAGCATCCAAGCATTAGCGGACCGACAACTCAGACCGTTGCGGGGCTGGCGCGGCATCTCACCACACCCACAAAGGTTTCCAATGTCTATATATCAACTGGGCGAACACGCGCCCGAGATCGATGCATCGTCATTTGTTGCAGACACCGCCACCGTAATCGGCAAAGTCACGCTGCATGCCAACACCTCGGTGTGGTTCGGTGCCACCATCCGCGGCGATAACGAGCGCATCACCATAGGCGCCGGCAGCAATGTGCAGGAAGGCACGGTGATGCACACGGATATGGGCTACCCGCTGACGGTGGGCGAAAACGTCACCATCGGCCATCAGGCCATGCTGCACGGCTGCACCATCGGCGACGGCGCCCTGATCGGCATACAGGCCGTGATCCTGAACGGCGCCAAGATCGGCAAAGGCTGTCTTGTCGGAGCCGGTGCGCTGGTCACGGAAGGCAAGGAATTCCCTGACAACAGCCTGATCATCGGTTCGCCGGCCAAGGCCGTGCGCACGCTGACGGAACAGGATGCCGCCAATCTGCGCGCCAACGCCGACAACTATGTACAACGCGGCCAGCTCTTCAAGTCGCAACTGAAAAAGATAGGAACACCATGAGCAACACCGGGCAGGACACCCTGCAAAAATTCATCTTCGAGAACGCTGCCGTACGTGGCGAACTGATCGACATTTCCGCTACCTGGCGCGAAGTGCAGGCACGCCAGCACTACCCTGCTCCCGTGCGCAAGCTGCTGGGCGAAATGGTGGCGGCCGCTGCGCTGCTGTCGGCCAATCTGAAATTCAACGGCTCCATCATCATGCAGATCCATGGCGATGGTCCGGTACGTCTGCTGGTGGTTGAATGCGACGCCGAACTGCGCCTGCGCGCAACCGCCAAGCTGGCACCGGATGCCGTGATTGCCGACGATGCAACCCTGACCGATCTGCTGCACGCACATGGCAAGGGCCGCTTCATCATCACGCTCGATCCGGCCGACAAGCTGCCGGGTCAGCAACCGTATCAGGGCATAGTCCCGCTCGATGGCGGCGACGTGGCGACTGTGATCGAAAACTATATGCTGCGCTCGGAACAGCTGGATACCAAGCTGTGGCTGGCGGCAGACGAACAGAGTTCGCGCGGCCTGCTGCTGCAGAAGCTGCCGCTGCATGGCGGTACGGCCGAAGCGGCACCGCTGAGTGCGGACGAAGCACTGGAAACCTGGAACCGCGCCGTGATCCTGGGCTCCACGCTGAAGCAGGAAGAGCTGCTGAGCACCGGCATCGAGGTGCTGATGCAGCGCCTGTTCTGGGAAGAGACCATCCGCGTGTTCGATCCCGTGCATCCTAGCTTCCACTGCAGCTGCAGCCGCGAAAAAGTCGGCAATATGCTGCAGATGCTGGGCCGCGACGAAGTGGAAAGCGTGCTGGCCGAACAGGGCCAGGTTGCCATCAACTGCGATTTCTGCGGCCAGCACTACGCCTACGATGCGGTCGACTGCGCCCAGCTATTCATCGCCCCTGCCGAAGCGCTGCTGCCTGCCAGCGACGCCAAGCACTAAGCCCGACGCCAGGCGCTAGCACCTGGCTTCAAGTTGCTGCCGGCGCGCCCGTTCGTGGCGCGCCGCTAATTCCACAGTTTGGCGCAGCGCGTCTCCAGCACATCCACTTTCCCCACCAGCTTGACCGCGTTCACGCTACGCACCAGATCCACCCGCTCCACGCAGTCCGTACGCAACATGCGCTCCAGCGGCCGCGTGCACACTGTCACACTGCCGCCCGTGCTGGTATTGCAGCTAAAGCCTTCCGCGCGCATGCGCACCAGCGCTTCGTCCAGCGTCATGCCGGGCTGCACCGTCTGTGCCACGTAATTGCTGAACGCTCCCTGATTCACCGTAGTGCAGGCAGCCAGCGCCGCTAGCGCCCCCAGCCCGCACAGGGCACGCCAGCGCCGTGTGTAAGTTCCCATCCTGCTCCCTTCCCGTTCTCTGCTGTCTCGATCCGGCAGTGTAGCGCACTCGCGTCACGCTCCGGTAATAGTTGGTCACTATCATTGCCGACGTTACAAATTCCACCAACTTGTCTTGAAGGCTAATCATGAATCGACCAATTTTCACCGTCCCTACACTGGCACTGGCACTGAGTGTACCAATGCTGGCCATGGCGGCCAACGTTGCTGCAGCCGTGGCCGAATTCTCCGGCGAAGCGGCTGCCGCAAATGCCGTTGGCGCCGCAGCCGTGGCAGCCGACGTAGCCGCTGATACAGCCGCCCAGACGGCCGCCGATGCCAGCGTAGGCGCCATGGCCGCACCGATGGCTACGGTGGAAGTATCGACCCGAAAGACCCGCTCCTCGGTCGCGCTGGGCAAAGCCGATATGCAGAAAATCCTGCCCGGCATTAATCCGCTGAAAGCCCTGCAGACGCTGCCCGGCGTGAGCTTCCAGACGGCCGACCCATGGGGCAATAACGAGCAGAACCTGTCGCTGTTCGTACACGGCTTCAGCGGCCAGCAACTGGGCTACACCATGGATGGCGTGCCACTGGGCGACCAGCAGTACGGCAACTACAACGGCCTGTCGCCGCAGCGCGCCGTGATCAGCGAAAACGTCGGCCGCGTGATTCTGTCCTCGGGCGCCGGCGATCTGGCCACCGCCTCGACCAGCAATCTGGGCGGCACCATCGAAACCTTCTCGAGTGATCCGGCGCGCGAACGCAATCTGGCCGTGCAGCAGACAGTAGGCAGCTACAAGACTTCGCGTACCTTCCTGCGCTACGACAGCGGCAATTTCGGCAATGGCAACAGCGCCTACCTGTCGGCCACCCACCACGAACAGAAAGCCTGGGACTTCAATGGCCGTCAGGGCGGCAATCAGGTCAACGCCAAATTCATCCACAACGACGATGCCGGCAAGCTGACCCTGTTCTTCAACTATTCCGACAAGATCGAGCCGAACGAAGACGCCACCGTGCACTCGGCGACGGAAAAATTCCAGCCCTACACCCGTCCCTTCATGTATCCGGACTTTGCTACCGCACTGGCCTATCTGTCGCCCACCGGCGCCACGCCTGCAGCAGAAGGCAACAACTACCGCAACTACTACAGCGATGCGCAGCGTACCGACTACCTGACCTATGCCAAATACGAAATGCCGCTCGGTGAAAACACCACTTGGTCTAACCAGATCTACTACCACAACGACGATGGCGTGGGCGTGGTGGCAGGTCCGATCGGCGTGGCCGGTCTGCCCGGCCTGTTCGCCGTGTACTACCCTAACCAGAACCTGAAACAGGTGTTCGGCAATTCCGGCTATGCCACCCGCACCACTGAATACGCCATCAACCGCAACGGCTGGCTGTCCACCGTGCGCAGCGAATTCGGCAACCACACCGTGCAGGGCGGCCTGTGGTTCGAACATAACCGCTCCTCGGCTTACCGCCGCTGGTATGCACTCGATGTGAACAATCCTAGCTCGCCATACGGCCGCCCTAGCAATCCGCTGATCACCCAGTACGGCAGCGAGATCGATAACAAGGTGGTGCAACTGCACCTGCAGGATGAATGGCGCATGCAGCCCAATCTGGCGCTGCAGGCCGGCTTCAAATCCAGCCTGCAGTTTGCCGACGGCCAGTTCCCGGTGCAGCCGGCCAAAGGGGCGATTGCCAATGGCTCGCTGGCTCTGCCAGTCGGCAAGATCGACACCAAGAAATGGCTGCTGCCACAGGTCGGCGCACGCTGGGATATCAGCGCGCAGGATCAGGCTTTCATCAACGTGCAGAAGAATATGCGCCAGTTCGTCACCTACGGCGGCGGCGGTGCTTCGCCATGGAGTCTGGCCAGCCAGGCCGCGTTCGATCTGTTCAAGACCACGGCCAAACCGGAAACCTCGATCACCTACGAACTGGGCCTGCGTAGCAGCCATAACGTTGATCTGGGCGCCATCACTGCCTTCGACGGTCAGGTCAGCCTGTACCATGTGGACTTCAAGGACCGTCTGCTGACCATCAGCCCGACGCCCGTGATTACTTCCATCATCGGCGGCAATCCGGTGCTGGCCAACGTCGGTAGCGTGAAGACCAACGGCATCGACCTGTCCGGCACTGTGCACATGGGCCGCAGCTTCTCGCTGTATAACGCGCTGTCGTTCAACCGCTCCACCTACTCGGACAACTACAACAACGGCAAGGATTTGGTGCCGACCTCGGGCAAGTCCGTGCCGGGCAGCCCTGAGTGGATGAACAAGACCGTGGCCACGCTGAACATCGCCGATACCGAGTTCCAGCTGATCGGCGACTACGTGGGCAAACGCTACGCCACCTACACCAATGACCTCGACGTACCGAGCTACTTCCTGATGAGCCTCGGCGTTTCGGGCAAGCTGCCTTTCCTGAACAGCAATGTGCTGAAGAATGCGCGCTACCGCCTCAACGTCAGCAATCTGGCCAATCGCGAGGGTCCGCTCAATGTGGTGGTGGGTGCTGCCAGCGGCACTTACAATACCTATCCTATCGCTCCACGTCAGGGCTTCCTGACTTTGATGGCAGACTTCTGATGCGTGATATGACACTGCAAGCGCGCCTGTCCCGGCGCGGTTTTCTCGGTGCTGCAGCAGCTACGGCGGGGGCAACCCTGCTGCCTGCCACAGCCTTCGCACAAACCACGCCAGCCAACGCTGGCCGTGCTGCCAGCATGCTGGCAGCTGGCGCGCCCGCTACGCCGGACCTATCCGGCCTGCCCGGCGTGGCCGCCATGGGCCTAGGCAGCGGCAAGCCTCTGGTGTTCGGCCACCGCGGCGCCAGTGCGCTGCGTCCCGAGCACACGCTGGCCGCCTATGCCAAGGCCATCGCCGATGGTGCCGACTATATCGAACCCGATCTGGTCAGCACCCGCGACGGCGTGCTGGTGGCGCGCCACGATGCCTTCGTCAACGAGACTACGGACGTGGCCACGCGGCCCGAGTTCGCCAGCCGCAAAACCCGCAAGACCATCGATGGCGAAACCCATGAAGGCTGGTTCGTCGACGACTTCACGCTGGCCGAACTGAAAACCCTGCGCGCCATCGAACGCCTGCCCCAGCTGCGGCCCGGCAGCGCGGCCTACAACGGCATGTTCCAGATCGTCACATTCGAGGAAATCATCGACTTCGTCGCGGCCGAAGCGGCCGCACGCGGGCGCCTGATCGGCCTGGTGCCGGAGCTGAAAAGCTCGACCTACTTTGCCAGCGTAGGCTTGCCGCTGGAAGACCGTTTCCTCGCCATCCTCGCTGCGCATGACTACACGCGCCGCAATCCGGTGGAGATACAGTCCTTCGAGGTGAGCAATCTGAAATACATGCGCGGCAAGCTGGGCCAGCGCGCCAATCTGCGCCTGATGCAGCTGGTAGTGGATCTGCCGGTACCGCCCATGGATGTGGCCAAAGCGGGCGGCAAGCTGACTTACCAGCAGATGTGCACCCCGGCCGGTCTGCGCGAAATCGCCACTTATGCCGATGTGGTCGCGCCGCCCACGCGCGCCATCATCCCGCTGAAGAAAGATGGCACGCTGGGCCAACCGACGGCATTGGTAGAGGACGCGCACCGCGCCGGCCTGCGGGTGGAGCCGTGGACTTTCCGTCCCGAGAACTACTTCCTCGCGGCCGAATTCCGCAGCAATGACGGGCCTGCGGCACGCCATGAAGCGGGATCGATTGCGGAGATGCAGCGCTACATCGCCACCGGCATCGACGGTTTCTTTACCGACGATCCGGCGCTGGGCCGCGCGGCCGTTGCCACTGTCTGAAACGATAACCGCGGTGGCAACGGGCCCGGCGTCTAGCGACTGGCCTGCAGGCTAGCCTGACCAGCAGTACCTGGCGCTTGCGGCAGGGCTGCGGTCAGGTCCAGCCAGCTTTGCGGTTGCGGCTTGCCGGGTGCGCGCACGCCGAAGAAACTGACTACCAGATCGCCGCGCTGGTCATAGAAGTCGACCGAGGTCACGCCGGCACGGCGGATCACATAAGCGCTGCGGAAAGCGTTGTCGCGCAGGTGCAGATTGAATTGCGGGTCCAGCACGTTGAACCAGCCCCCCGCTTCCTGTACCTTGCCGATTTTGCCGCTGTAGATCTGGATTGTGCCTTCGTTACCGAGGAAGGCCATGATCTCCACCTGCTGCTGCGCCGCCTGTTCCAGCAGCTGGCGCACGGCCTGCGGCGCAATCGCCCGCGCTGCACCGGCAGGTGCCAGACGCATGGCCTGTTCGCGACTCACCCCGAATTCACCAAGCAGGCGGTTGAACTGGTGCACATCGTTCATGTCCTGCCACGCCAGCCGGTATTCCTGCACGTCGATGGCGCTATCTGGCCGCTCTGGCGCCCGCACCGGTGCAGCCGTGATCTGCAGCGGCGCCTGCTGCTGCGGATGGCGGAACTCGGCTACCATCTGGTCGAACATCGCCGTACCAGCCTCGCTTTTCACATACAGCTTGTGCACCGCGTTGCCCTGCCCGTCGAAGAACTGCAGGCTGCGGCTGATAACACCATCTTTGCCCGGCTGTGCCACGGCAAATGCATGTTTCCAGTTGCGGAAAGTGAAGCGCAGGTCGATCGGGCCGCCCAGATAGCCGCCGGCGATATTGCGCAGGCGTGCCTCGCGTTCCTGGTCCTTGTCCGCATCCAGTCCCGTCACCTGCTCCTGCGCCTTCAGACGAGTGGCTACGCCGGTGCGTTCGATCACACCATAGTCATTGCGCGTCAGCGCCATTACCGGCCCCAGATCGAGTGCCCGGCGCATGATCTCGCGTGGCACCAGTTCGCCTTCGCGCAATCGGGTCACGCCCTGCCCTATGCCAGTGGCTAACAGTTCCGCTTCCGATACGCCCAGATTGCTAGCCGCATCGCGCGCCGTCAGGCGTGGCTGTTCCGCCCGCAGACGTTCCCAGCGCACCGCCAGCTCACTGGCCGAGACGGCGCCACACAACAGCACACTGCCCAACGCCAGCGCCAGTACATAAGTCTTCTTCATATTCGCCTCCATTAGTAGATAACTTTCAGATTCAGTGCATAGTTACGGCCCGGACGTGACGCCCGTTCAATGTCGGCCAGTGCCTGCGCCGTGCTGCCTGCAGCCAGACTACGTGCCGATGCATAGTCCCAGTATTTGCGGTCGCCGAGGTTGTACACCCCGCCCGTGAGTTGCGCATGTTTGCCGAGATTCCAGTAGAAAGTGGCATCCATCACGCTATAGCCGGGTACACGGAAGCGCGCTGTGGTATTGCTGCTGATGACGTCCTCGCTGGCCGTCTTGCCACGCACGCCGGCCAGCGTGAATGCCATACCGGCGAGTCCCGCCGCAGCGTCATACGCCAGACTGGCATTGGCCTTGTAAGGCTGGATGGATGGCAGACCTCCCTGTTTGCCGCTGCTGCGGTTCTGCGCCGCGCCACGCGACAGGCCAGCGGCGGCAGCCAGGCTCCAGCCTTGCAGGGCAGGCTGCCATTGCCCCAGTTGCACGCGGGCCGACACTTCACCGCCCCAGCTTTGGGCTTTGCCGATATTCTCGGGCCGATACAGTCCTGCCGTAATGGTCGGATAATTGACGGGATCAGCCGGCTGGGCCGCATATTCGATCAGATTGTCGTAGGTGTTATAGAACACCGAACTATCGAGTTCGATACCCGCTGCCGGTGCCCCTTTCAGCCCCAGCTCGTAGCTGTTGCTGGTCTCCTTCTGCAGCGCCGGATTGCCCAGCACGGCGTAGCCATTGCCGGCCGCCGTGTAGCTGAAGGAATCGAAAGTGCCGGTGCGCTCGGCTGCCGTCGGCAGGCGGGTACCGCGGCTATAGCTGGCATAGGCGCTATAGCCGGGCCACAATTCCAGCGCCAACTCCAGACTCGGGCTCAGATAGGCATCGGTTTCGTCGCGGATTTCGCGCGCCGCGGCCGGCACGGCAATCAGATAGGCCGCCAGATTCGTCGGGTGCAGCTTGCGCTGCTCGGTGCGCAGGCCCGGCGTCAGCGTGGCATCGAGCCCCGCCAGCTTGAACATCCAGTCACTACGCACATACAGGGCCAGCTTGTCCGTATCCATATCGGCCATACGGTTTTTCATGGTGATCTGGTGCGCGCCGGTTTTCAGCACGGTGCGGTCTTCCAGCCAGGGCCGGCGCGCCTGCTGCTGCTCGTAGCTGGCACCATAGGCCAGTTGCCAGCCGGCTTGCACCTGCTTGCTGGCTTCGAATGCCAGCCCCTGACTGTGGTTGTAATAACCCGTGCTGATAGTGCGCAGATAGGGCTGGCCACCAGTGATGTAACTGGCCCGGGTCAGATCTGTCACGGCCGCATTCTGGGTGTACAGACGGGTGGTGAGCTGATCGAACAGCCACAGCGCCACAGGGGCGTAGCGGTGCTCTATGCTGTAGCGGGTGCGCTCGGTGCTGCCGTCCTGGGTGGCGCCTTCCGGATACGAGGCGCCCAACTTGTTGGCAAACAAACGATCATGCTGGGCCTGATACTGGTCGATGGCAAACAGCAGGCGCTGCTGCGGCGTCAGCTGCCAGTGCAGCTTGGCCAGCACGGCATCGGAATGCCAGCGGTCCGGATTGACAAGCACCGTGCTCATGCTGGCCGTTTCTTTGCCCGCCCGGTGCACCGCCACGATCAGAGCCTGTAGCGACGGCGCCAGACGGGCTGCAGCCGTCAGCGCCTGCGAGCGTTGCGACTGCTCGCCGCTATAGCCGACGCGCAAATCGGCATACAGCGAACGGCCAGATAAATAGTCCTCCGGCACCTTGGTCACGAACGCAACGGCGCCACCCAGACCGGGTGTGCCAGCACCGGCCGGGCTGGCACCTGCGCCTATGCGCACTTCGCGGAACGTTTCGGGATCGAAATAATCGCGGCCTATGCCGAAAGTATTGGCACTGGTGGCATCAGGCTTGGGGGCAGCATCCGGCAAGGCCACGCCATCGAGCGTCAAACTGACGCGATTGCCCTCCGCACCACGGATATTGAAGCCGGTATTGCCGGCACCATCCCAGATATTGCCGCCACCACTGGCGGCCGACGGAACACTGACCAGTGGTGCATAGCGCGCGATATTGGCCATATCGCTGGCATTGTTACGGCTTAGTTGTTCGGCGCTGAGCACCACCGTATTGCTGGCGCCAGCGGTACCAGCTTCAACACGGGTGGACTGGACCAGAATTTCGCCCAGTGTGGGCGCATCCTGCGCACCAGCGTGCAGTGGCTGCGCGCCCAGCATGATCCATAGTGCGCATTGGACGGCGGCCGTGGCAGGCCGCAGGCAGGCCGACGCCGGCCGCATACCGGCATCGGTAGAAAAAGCGAGCATAGAGTTCCATACGAGAGAGGTTAATAGCTGGCTCTCGGAACAATGCTGATTGCTGGCGGAAGACTTATATTATCAAGAATGATTCTCATTTACAAGCGAAATTCCGCCTGCTAGCCCGCCAGATAGTTATTCTTCACGCGCACATAGTGTTCGGCCGAATAGCGCAGATAGGCGATTTCTTCCCGCGTCAGCGCGCGCACCTTGGCAGCGGGGCGGCCCACATACAGGTGGCCGCTTTCCAGCACCTTGCCGGGCGAGACCAGACTGCCCGCACCCACCATCACATGGTCCTCAATCACCACATCGTCCATGATGATGGAGCCCATGCCGATCAGGCATTCATTGCCGATGCGGCAGCCGTGCAGCAGCACGGAGTGGCCGATCGTCACGTAGTCGCCAATGATCAGCGGCGAGCCTTCCGGCTTGTCGGGCCGGCGGTGCGACACGTGGCACATGCTGAAGTCCTGAATATTCGTGCCCTCGCCCACCACGATGCGGTTCACATCGCCGCGCACCACGGCATTGCACCACACTGAGCTGTTCGCGCCCAGCGTCACATCGCCGATCACCTGCGCCGTCGCATGCAGATACACCTCGGCCGCCAGCTGCGGCGCCGTATCAAGATAGCGTTCCAGCGCCATGCTCAGGCTCCTGCCGTCACCGGGTAAGTGCCATCGCCATACGGCGCGGCGCTAAATGCCGGCAGGGCTTCGGCCTGCTGCGAGAAGGCCTGCAGCAGCGGGTAGCGGCTGGCCACCACCACATCGCCCAGCATCTGCTGGGTGAAGTACCACGTCACGGCCGTCATCACGCTGGCATGGTCGGGCTTCTGCAGTTCCAGTGGCTGGCGCGCCAGTTCCGCTTCCAGCGCATCGAACGCTTCCAGCAACTGGGTAGTCACGCGTGCCACCCATGGCTGGTGCATTTTTTCCAGCGGACGCACTTTGTGCTCATACACCAGTTGCACCGCCTTGTCGCAGGCAGCCAGCGCCACGCCGAGAACGCGCAGGGAGCGCAGCAGCTCGGTGGGCATCGAAGGCGTCATGCGGTAGGCCGGCATGGCCAGCGCTTCGGCATACTGGATGATCAGGGTGGAATCCATCAGCACAGTACCGTCATCGGCCACCAGCGTGGGCGCTTTGACGACAGGATTGATGGCGCGGAACTGGTCGTAGGTACTGAACACAGACAGAGACTGGTGCTCGAACTTGAGTCCCATCAGTTGCAGCGTCACGGCCACACGGCGGACGTAGGGCGAATCGAGCATGCCGATCAGTTTCATAGTAGCTCCGGTAGAGGATCAGGTAGGAAAAGACAATAGCGGCAGGCCTGCCAGCAGGCTGCCGTTCGGGCGCCACGCGCTCACTGGGTATTACGGTATTTGTTGATGTAGTCGCCCAGATGCAGGCGATTGGTATCGAGCCAGGTCCATAGCGCTTCCACCTGTTCCGGGTGGGCACGGTAGTAGCTGGCATTGAAGGCCATCCACAGGCGACTATTGATCAGAGGCTGCTGCAGCTGCACGATGCTGCCGCCGTAGCGCTTCAGCGTAGCATCCAGATGGCCGGGCTTGACCAGATTGGTGACCACCGCATCGACCCGCCCCAGCTTCAGCTTGGCGAGGTTGCGGTCCAGGTCACGCGCACCGTCGTCCACGTTGAGCCCCATTTCGCGCAGGCGCGGATTAAAGCCGCTGCCCTGTGAGGCGCCTATGGTTTTGCCGCGCAGGTAGTCGGCCGGGTTGGTATTGGCTGGGACTTTATCCTTGCTGCGCACCAGTACCACCAGCGTATTGCGCAAGGCACGGTTGCGGTCCACATTGCCATCGCGGTCACGCGGCAAGGCAATCTCGGGCGAGTAGCTAGGCTGTTCGCCTATCGGCGTCATATCGATATCGCCCGCTTCGAGCGCCATTTTCAGGCGCGCGGCCGGCAGGCGGACCAGGATGGGTGGGCAATGGAAGCCGCTGCCTTGCACGGCGGCGCGGATCAGATCAACGGAGGCGCCGGGCGGTTCCGGCACGACTTCGCCTTCGCCCAGCCAGTATGGCGGGCGGTGCTGGTCGATATAACCGACACGCACGGGTATACAAGCGCCACCACTGTAAGCCAGCGGTGCCTGCAGCACCAGCAACAACAGCAGGGCGTAACGCATCAACATCGGGGCCTCAACGGGGTTCGGGTCGGGGCGCCAGCGGTGGCGGCGGAGTGGCCTGCCCTTTGCCGACGATCTGGATGAAAATCTCGTTCTGTTTAATCATGCTCAACTCGTAGCGGGCGCGTTCTTCCACGGCTCCCGTACCATCTTTCAGGTCCATCACTTCGGAGTTGAGTTTAGCATTGCGGGCGATCAGCTCCGCATTCTTCTTGTGCGCGGCATTCACCTGCGCTTCGAAATCAGCAACGCGCAGCCAGCCCCCCTTCCCCAGCCAGAGCGGGTACTGGATCAACAGCAGCAAGGCTGTGAGGGCGATGGTAATCAGGCGCATAACTTGAAAGCGGCCGGCGGGGAGCCGGCCGCACTATCTGAATTACTTCAGATTATAGAACGCATCACGGCCTGGGTAGGAAGCGATGTCGCCCAGATCTTCTTCAATACGCAGCAGCTGGTTGTACTTAGCCATGCGGTCCGAACGCGACATCGAGCCGGTTTTGATCTGCAGGGCGTTCAGGCCAACAGCGATATCGGCGATGGTCGAATCTTCGGTTTCGCCGGAACGGTGCGAGATCACGGCGGTGTAGCCGGCGCGCTTGGCCATTTCGATGGCTGCGAAGGTTTCGGTCAGGGTGCCGATCTGGTTAATCTTGATCAGGATGGAGTTGGCGATGCCTTTGGCGATGCCTTCTTTCAGGATCTTGGTGTTGGTGACGTACAGATCGTCGCCGACCAGCTGGACTTTCTTGCCCAGAGCAGCCGTCAGAATCGCCCAGCCGTCCCAGTCGCCTTCGTGCATCGCGTCTTCGATCGAGATGATAGGATACTTGTCGCACCAGGTAGCCAGCAGGTTGGTGAACTCGGTCGCGGTCAGCGACAGGCCTTCGCCTTCCAGTTCGTATTTGCCGTCTTTGTAGAACTCGGACGCAGCGCAATCGAGACCGATAGCCACTTGCGTGCCCGGCTCGTAGCCGGCTTCTTCGATCGCCTGAATAATCAGCTTGATGGCTTCTTCGTGGTTAGCCAGCGAAGGAGCAAAGCCGCCTTCGTCGCCCACTGCCGTGTTCAGACCCTTCTTGTGCAGGATCTTTTTCAGGGTGTGGAACACTTCCGCGCCATAACGCACGGCTTCCTTGAACGACGGTGCGCCCACCGGAATGATCATGAATTCCTGGATGTCCAGGTTGTTGTCGGCGTGTGCACCGCCGTTGATCACGTTCATCATCGGCACTGGCAGTTGCATCGCGCCCGAACCGCCGAAGTAGCGGTACAGTGGCAGACCAGCTTCTTCTGCAGCAGCTTTAGCCACAGCCATCGATACGGCCAGCATGGCGTTGGCGCCCAGACGGCTCTTATTCTCGGTGCCATCCAGATCGATCAGGGTGCGGTCCAGGAAAGCCTGTTCGTTGGCGTCCAGACCCATGATGGCTTCGGAGATTTCTGTGTTGATGTTTTCGCAGGCTTGCAGTACGCCCTTGCCGAAGTAGCGCTTGGCGTCGCCGTCACGCAGTTCGATGGCTTCGCGCGAACCGGTCGATGCACCCGACGGTACAGCGGCACGGCCCATCACGCCCGATTCCAGCAGCACGTCGCATTCGACGGTAGGATTGCCGCGCGAATCGATGATTTCACGGCCGATAATGTCAACAATAGCACTCATGTCATTCTCCAAAGTTAGGCGATACGATGTCGCACCGGATGCTCGCGCATCTTGTACGAGTCAGGATAACGGGAATTTCCCGCACACCCGACCTGTCCGGTGTGCGGGCTTGTTGCTTTTAGTTGAAGCTGTTCTCCAGGAAGCCAGCTTTCTTGGTGATGCGATCCAGTTCGATCAGAGTGGACAGCAGCTCGCGCATGCGGCCCAGCGGTACGGCGTTCGGACCATCCGACAGCGCTTGCGCTGGATTCGGGTGGGTTTCCATGAACAGACCGGCCACGCCCACGGCCACCGCAGCACGCGACAGCACCGGCACCATTTCGCGCATACCGCCCGACGAAGTACCGTTACCGCCCGGCAGCTGCACCGAGTGGGTCGCATCGAATACCACCGGGCAGTTCGATTCGCGCATGATGGCGAGCGAACGCATGTCCGACACCAGATTGTTGTAACCGAACGAAGCACCGCGCTCGCAGGCCATGAAGTTGTCTTCGTTAAGGCCCTTGGCACGGGCGGCCAGACGGGCTTTGTCGATCACGTTCTTCATGTCGCCGGGCGCGAGGAACTGGCCCTTCTTGATGTTCACCGGCAGACCGGACTGGGCGCAGGCGGTGATGAAATCCGTCTGACGGCACAGGAAGGCCGGGGTTTGCAGCACGTCGACGACGGCCGCCACTTCGGCGATTTCTTCCACATCGTGCACGTCGGTCAGCACCGGCACACCCAGTTCGCGTTTGACGTCACCCAGTATCTCCAGACCTTTTTCGCGGCCCGGCCCACGGTAGGAAGTACCGGAGGAACGGTTGGCCTTGTCGAAGGACGATTTGTAGATGAAGGGGATGCCCAGTTCGCTCGTCATTTCCTTCAGCGCGCCTGCCGTATCGAAGGCCATCTGGCGCGATTCGATCACACAGGTACCAGCGATCAGGAAGAACGGCTGATCCAGACCGACGTCAAATCCGCACAGTTTCATGCTGCATCTCCTTGTACGGCGCCAGCGGCCTTGTGAGCCAGTGCAGCCTTGATGTAAGACGTGAACAGCGGATGGCCGTCACGCGGGGTCGATTTAAATTCTGGGTGATACTGCACACCCATATACCACGGGTGAGCGTTGTCTCCGCTGCGTGGCAATTCCATAATTTCGCACAGATCTTCGGTCGGCGTACGCGCTGCCACGATCAGTCCAGCCGCTTCGACGCGTGGCAGATAGTGGTTGTTGGCTTCGTAACGGTGACGGTGACGCTCGGTCACGACGGCGCCGTAGATTTCGGCCGCCAGCGTGCCTGGCTTGATGGCGCAAGTTTGCGCGCCCAGACGCATGGTGCCGCCCAGATCGGAATTCTCGTCGCGCTTCTCGACCTTGCCATCGGCGCCCTGCCATTCGTCGATCAGCGCAACCACTGGCTGTGGCGTTTCCAGATCGAACTCGGTGGAGTTAGCGCTGGTCAGGCCGGCCTTGTGGCGCGCGTATTCGATCAGCGCGACCTGCATACCGAGGCAGATGCCGAGGTAAGGGATCTTGTTTTCACGGGCGAACTGGGCCGCCATGATCTTGCCTTCTACACCGCGCTTGCCGAAGCCGCCCGGTACCAGAATCGCATCGTACTTGGACAGTTCGGCGCAGCCGGTGGTCTCGATCTCTTCCGAGTCGATGTACTCGATATTGACCTTGCATTCGTTGTGGATGCCGGCGTGGCGCAGCGCTTCCGTCAGCGATTTGTACGACTCGGTCAGTTCCACGTATTTGCCGACCATACCGATCGAAACTTCCGACTTCGGATGTTCGAGGGTGTAGATCAATTTGCTCCACACCGACAGATCGGCCGGTGCCGGGTTCAGATCGAGCGCGTCGCAAATGATCGCGTCCAGACCTTGGTCGTGCAGCATCTGCGGCACTTTGTAGATGGTGTCCACGTCCCATACGGAGATCACAGCCTGCTCTTCGATGTTGGAGAACAGCGAGATCTTGGCGCGTTCGTCTTCCGGAATGCGGCGATCGGCGCGGCACAGCAGCGCGTTTGGCGAAATACCGATTTCGCGCAGTTTCTGCACCGAGTGCTGGGTCGGTTTGGTTTTCAGTTCGCCAGCGGAGGCGATGTAAGGCACCAGCGTCAGGTGCACGAAGGCCGAGTTCTTGCGGCCAGCGCGCAGGCTCAGCTGACGTGCGGCTTCCAGGAATGGCAGCGATTCGATATCGCCGACCGTGCCACCGATTTCGCACAGCGCGACATCGTAGCCTTCCGCGCCACGGCGGATGTAATCCTGAATTTCGTTGGTAATGTGCGGGATCACCTGCACGGTCTTGCCCAGATACTCGCCGCGGCGCTCCTTGCGGATCACCGATTCGTAGATCTGGCCGGTGGTGAAGTTATTCACCTTTTTCATGCGGGTGGAGATGAAACGCTCGTAGTGGCCGAGGTCGAGGTCGGTTTCCGCCCCGTCGTCGGTAACGAATACTTCACCGTGTTGCATAGGACTCATCGTGCCCGGATCGACGTTGATGTACGGGTCGAGCTTGAGCATGGTGACTTTGAGGCCGCGCGATTCGAGGATCGCAGCGAGAGAGGCGGCGGCTATCCCTTTACCAAGGGAAGACACGACGCCACCAGTGACGAAGACAAATTTGGTCATTGCAGATGGTGCCGAACGGCACATGCGGGAAATTGAAATTATAGCCTAAAACGCGCAAATCTTCAGCATCCCGCCCTGAAAAAACCTCCATTCCCTTGTAATTAACCGTTAGTTATCTAGCAAACATAGCAGTCTGGCAGCGCCAATTTCTTGCCATATTCTTGCCTTATATTAGTGAAAATCACGGCTGACTGACTGCAAGCGCCCCATCAGGTGGGACATATCGACCAGCCGTTTGGCCACCAGATGGCAGACCATGCCTTCACGTTGCCATACGCCGTAGACGCCGAGCAGGGCCGCGCCAAGCGCTTCGCGACGCTGCTGTTCGAGCAGCGCGGGCCAGACGATGACGTTGATATTGCCCGTCTCGTCTTCCAGCGTGACGAACAGCACGCCCTTGGCCGTGCCGGGCCGCTGGCGCACCGTCACCATGCCGCAGGCACGCGCCAGCATACCGTTGGTGTACTGGTTCAGTGTACTGGCCGGCAGGAAGCGCTGTGCCAGCAGCCGTTCGCGCAGCAGCGCCAGCGGATGGCGCCCCAGCGTCAGGCCGTGCGAACGGTAATCGCCGACAATGTTCTCGCCTTCCGATGGCGCGGCCAGTTGCGGCAGCGCTTCGTCCGGCACCGTGGGGCGCAGAATATCCTTGTCCGGCACGGCGCCCACGGCCTGCCATAAGGCTTGCCGCCGATGTCCGGCCAGCCCCGCCAGCGCATTGCCAGCTGCCAACACCTGCAGATCATGCCGGTCCAGATCCGCCTGCCGCGCCAGTTCGGCCACGCTGGGCCAGTAGCCCACGCCACCCGATGCTCCGGCCTGCCCATATCCGGCTCCCTGCTCCGCCATGCGCGCCCGCGCCGCTGTACGCGACTGCACGATGCGCCGGGCCGGCGCTTCGTGCATGCCTCTCAGCATCAGCAAACCCAGTCGCACGGCAGGCTGCTGGCGTTTGCCATCGGGCTCTTCCAGCGTGCACTCCCAGTCGCTATAGGCCACATCCACAGGGCGCACTACCACGCCGTGACGGCGTGCATCCTGCACCAGCTGCGACGGACTGTAAAAGCCCATGGGCTGGCTATTCAGCAGCGCACACAGGAAAGCGGCCGGTTCGTGGCACTTGAGCCATGAGCTGGCGTAGGTCAGCAAGGCAAAGCTGGCCGCGTGCGATTCGGGAAAGCCATATTCGCCAAAGCCCTGTATCTGGCTGCAGATAGCCGCCGCGAATGATTCATCGTAGCCACGCTCGCGCATGCCATCCATGATGCGCTGCTGGTAGCGATCCACGCCGCCCTTGCGCTTCCACGCGGCCATGGCGCGGCGTAGCTGGTCCGCCTCGCCATCCGAAAAGCCGGCCGCGATCATGGCGATCTGCATGACCTGTTCCTGAAAGATCGGCACACCGAGCGTGCGCTCAAGCGCTTGCGCCAGCCGCGGTGGCGAATCGATAGGCGCCTGCTTCGTACGCCGCTGCAAATACGGGTGCACCATGCCGCCCTGTATCGGTCCCGGCCGCACCAGCGCTACTTCGATCACCAGATCGTAGAACACCCGTGGCCGCAGGCGCGGCAGCATGCTCATCTGCGCACGCGATTCGATCTGAAACACGCCCACCGTATCGGCCACACACATCATGTCGTAGGTGGCGCTATCCTCGGCGGGAATGTCCTGCATGCGGAAACGCTGGCCGCGCTGCTGGCTAACCAGATCGAGCGCGCGGCGCAAAGCCGTCAGCATGCCTAAGGCCAGCACATCGACTTTCATCAGCCCCAGTTCTTCCAGATCATCCTTGTCCCACTGGATCACGCTGCGCCCTTCCATCGTCGCCTTCTCGATCGGCACAAGGCGCGACAGCTTGCCCTGCGCGATGACGAAACCGCCCGGATGCTGCGACAGGTGACGCGGAAAACCCAGCAAGGTAGTGGCCAGCGTGGCCCATTGCTGCGCCAGCATGGAATCAGGCGCCAGCCCTACTTCGGCCAGCCGCCCGAGCAGATCAGCCTTGCCATCAAACCAGTGATGGGCCTTGGCCACCTGCTCGACGATGGCCAGATCCACCCCGAGCGCCTTGCCGCTGTCGCGCAGCGCGCTGCGCGGCCGGTAGCTGATCACCACAGCAGCCAGCGCAGCGCGCTCGCGGCCATATTTATCGTAGATGTACTGGATTACTTCTTCGCGCCGCTGGTGCTCGAAATCCACGTCGATATCGGGCGGCTCATTACGTTCGCGTGACATGAAACGCCCGACCAGCAGATTGCCCCGATCGGGATCGACTTCCGTCACGCCCAGGCAATAGCACACGGCCGAATTGGCCGCCGAACCGCGCCCCTGACACAGAATGTTCCGAGAACGGGCAAAGCGCACGATATCGTACACAGTGAGGAAATACGGCTCGTACTTCAGATCAGCGATTAGCTCGAGTTCTATCTCGATCTGCTCGAGCACCTTGGCCGGCACGCCCTGCGGGTAGCGCCCGCGCGCACCGCGCTCCACTTCCTGCCGCAGATAGCTGGCCGAGGTATGCCCGTGCGGCACCACTTCATGCGGATACTCGTAGCGCAGTTCATCCAGACTGAATTCACACAGCGACAGGATGCGCAAGGTTTCCTGCAAAGCAGGCAAGGGATACAGATTGGCCAGCCGCAAGCGCGGCCGCATATGCTGCTCGGCATTCTGCGCCAGCGCGTAGCCGCATTCGGCCACGGCTTTCCCCATGCGTACGGCGCACAGCGTATCGAGCAGCGGCTTGCGTGAACGTACATGCATGCACACATGCCCCAGTGCCACCACATCCATGCCATGCTGGAGCGCCACCTCGGCGATACTCTCGCGGTGCGCATCGTCGAGCGCACGCTGCAGCAGATTCAGCCCCATCCACGCACGGCCCGGAAAAGTGCGCTCCATCCATGCTGCCTGCGCGTGCAGGGTATCCACATCTTCCGGCTGGAACACGGGATACTGCGGCAGCAAAATCAGCAGGCAATCGGGCAGCCCCTGCAAATGGGCATATTGCGCCGGCGGCGCAGCCAGATCGGCCGGCGTAAGCAGATAACTACCTTTGGCCACACGGTTGCGCGCTATGGTGATCAGCTCGCACAGATTGCCGTAGCCATTGCGGTTCTGCGCCAGCGCGATCAGCGATAACGCCACCCGCCCATCCGGTTCGCGCAAATGGAAATGGCTGCCTATGACCAGCGGCAAACCATGCTGCTTGGCCTGTGCGTGAGCGCGCACTACGCCCGCCAGCGAGCATTCATCGGTAATCGCCAGCCCGGCATAATCAAGCTGCACGGCGCGCGCCACCAGCTCCTCGGCATCGGAAGCGCCCTGCAGAAAGGAGAAATTGGTCAGGCAGAATAGCTCCGCATAGGCGGGCAAGCTCTGGGCCGACGCTGGTGGCAGGCTGGACATTTTTAGCAAAATACTGTGTTTATGTACAGTATTTTACACCTTCCGCCGCCATACTCAAGGCTAGAACTGCCCCGGCTATTTGCGCTGTGCCAGCATCAGATCTCTGATAGCCTGTATCACCACCTCGGGCGATGCCGTCTGCATCTGATGATCCGAATCCACCACCACGGTTTTCGCCTGCGGATACATGGCCCGCACAGCGGCTATGGTCTGCGGATCACTGTTGACGACACCCAGATCGATCGGTATCGCCGTGGCCCCCTTGGGCTGATTGACCAGCCGTATCATGGGCAGCTGATCAATATTCCCCTGCGCAAGCACCTGCTGGCCGGTCTGGTCGATGGCGCTGATTTCGCGCCGCACGCTATTCGAGAAGAACAGCATGGCACCCAGACGCGTCAAGGCAGGAAAATCTTCCGGCTTCTTGATCACGCCCGGATAAAGGGCATCGACCAGCACGATGCCCGCCACTTCCTGCGGATAGCGCTTGGCAAATAGCTGCACATACAGCCCGCCCAGCGAATGCCCCACCAAAATATACGGCGGCTTCAGACCTTCATGCTGCAGGTTGTGGCGCAGTTCCTCGATGATGTTCAGGCCATCGCGTGCTGCCTCCGTACTTTCGCTCTTGCCATAGCCGGGACGGTTGTAGGCAAACACGGATGCCTGTGGCGCCACGCCTTCGATCACCTTGTCCCATTTGTCGAGCGTGACGCGCGAACCATTTTCAAACACCACCGTATAGGGTGCGCTGGGATGTTTGAGCGTCATATATTCCACCTGACGGCCATCGATCAGCGTGGTGGCCGCCAGCGCCGCCATGGCTGGTGCTGCGGCCAGTACGCTCAGCACAAACACGATGTTACGCATTATGATATTCCTCCCATATGTCATCGGCCCGCATTCTTGCATTCGCGCGCAGGCGCCGTGGCAAGCATGCGATGAAGTGCCCAATCAGAGGATCAGAATGCTGAAAACCAGCGTACAGCAACTATTGTGCTTCGGCATACAGGCCGCAACCGGCAATCCCGCACTGG
Organism: Pseudoduganella danionis; assembly: GCF_009720775.1. GTDB lineage: Bacteria > Pseudomonadota > Gammaproteobacteria > Burkholderiales > Burkholderiaceae_D > Rugamonas > Rugamonas danionis. Next base: position 983,702 of record NZ_WNKW01000001.1, on the reverse strand, counting down.
TCGTACAGGACGACCAGTGCGATGCCGGCCAGCGCCAGCAATTCGCCCGGGACAGCAACCAGCCCGCCTGCGTCTTCATCGACCGCAGCGCCGATGGCGCCATCACACTGGACTACTACTATCCCCATGCGCGCAGCCCGCTCTGCCTGCACGCCACGCTGGCGGCGGCAAGGCTGCTGCTTTCGCCGCAGCAGGCACAATTGCAAGTCCGCACGGCCATGCAGGCCCAGCTCCTGACACTGATCCTGCGCGACGATCAGGTCTATGTCCGGCTGGCGCCGCAGCCGGTCGCCCAGCCGGACATGCCGCCCGATCTGGCGGCGCGCCTGCTCGCCATGCCCGCCATCGCGCTGGCCTCTCCGCCCGTGCTTGCTTCCGTCGGCAGCCCCAAACTGCTGCTGCAGGTGGCCGACAGCAGCACGCTGCAAGCGCTTCGCCCCGATCTCGCGGCCATCACTGCATGGGGCAAGGCCCACGCAGTGAATGGCTGCTATGTCTGGTGCCGGCGCGCCGACGGCACGCTGGAAGGCCGCAACTTCAACCATCTCGAACCAGCCATGGAAGATCAGGCTACCGGCGTTGCGGCTGGCGCCCTGAGCCTGCATCTGGGCCAGCCGCTGGCCTTGTATCAGGGCGCAGCTCTGGGCCAGCCCTGCCTGATCCGCACAGAGCTCGACGGCGATGCCATACTGGTTGGCGGGCGCGCAGAATTTGTGCAGGCCGCTTGAAGTAACGATTGCTTACATCTCGCTAACGGCAGAAAACAGCGCCACGCCCTACACTGGCTCCATCTTAGGCACAGGAGCACATCATGCGCCGCGCACTGTTACTCATGCTTTTCCTCTCCGTCCTGCAAGGCGCGCTGGCCTATGCAGCACTGGGCAGCTCGCCCTCGTCATTCGACCAGAATGGCATCCAGATGGCAGCCCGCAGCATCATGCCGCGCAGCGCCGACAGCATGGCCGTCTACACGGTCAGCCAGAACCGGCTGGCCAGCGGCACCGTGGTACGCGAATATGCCAACCTGCAGGGCGTGGTATTTGCCGTCAGCTGGAATGGCCCCACCCTGCCCGACCTGCAAAACCTGATGGGCCAGCAGTTCACCATGCTCAGCAACCATGGCACGCCGGACAGCTCGCGCGTGGGCGCGCCGCAGCGCCAGCTGGCCCTGTCGCCGTCGGACATGATGATGGTGGCCAGCAGCCATCAGCGTCACTACGTGGGGCGGGCATGGATACCGGCCGCCCTGCCGCCGGGCTTCAATACCGCCGTGATCGAATAGCACTGGCCCATTAGTAGCAAACCTTTATCTTCTGTCACGATGCTGTCATAGCGCAGCGCTAGAGTCGCTACCTTAAATTTCCCCCAATTTGAGGTAACGATGAAATTCAATGTGGTGTTACTGGCTGCCATGGCAGCTGCTGGTCTGGTTGGCTGCGGCGCGGACTACAAAAACGGCCCGTCGATTCCCGAAGGGACGACGGTAACGCTGGCGCTGCTGGAAACGACCGATTTGCACGCCAACGTGATGAGCTACAACTACTACTCGCTGGCCGAAGACACCAGCCTCGGTATGGAGCGTACGGCCACGCTGGTGGCGGCCGCCCGCGCCGAGACCCCCAACAATGTGCTGCTCGACGATGGCGACGTAATCCAGGGCACCCTGCTGGGCGATCTGCAGGCCGTGACCAAACCTGTCACCTGCGGCGAAACCATGGCCGTGCACAAAGCCATGAACGCCATGAAGTACGATGGCGGCGGCTTCGGCAACCACGAATTCAACTACGGCCTGCAGCTGCTGAGCCAGATCACCAATACCGATTTCGGCATCCCCGGCGTCAGCAAGCCGGCCGGCAATTGCGGCGGCCCGAGCTTCCCGCTGGTACTGAGCAATGTCACGGGCGTGGCCAGCGGCAAGCCTATCGTCCAGCCTTACAGCGTACTGGCACGTACCTTCTCGGCCGTCACGCCTGATGGCAACAAGCTCGACGTCAAAATCAACATCGGCATCATGAGCTTCGTGCCGCCGCAAATCCTCGACTGGGATCAGAAAAATCTGGCCGGTAAAGTCGCCGTAACGGGCGTGCAGGAAGCAGCCAAGCAGTATGTGCCCGAGCTGCGCAGCAAAGGCGCTGATCTGGTAGTGGCGCTGTCGCACGGTGGCCTCGACCCGAGCACCTACAGCCCGAAAATGGAAAACGGTAGCTACCACCTGACCAGCACCGGCATCGATGCCCTGCTGATCGGCCACTCGCACCTGATTTTCCCGAAAGGTAAAGAGACCGGCGCACCGGCACTCGATCCATCGTTCGCCGCCTTCCCGGCCAGCGCCAAGATCGATGCCATCAACGGCTTCGTCAACGGCGTACCGACCGTGATGGCCCAGAGCTGGGGCCGCCGTCTGGGCATCATCAAGATGACGCTGGCCTATCAGGGCGGCAAGTGGGTGGTGCAGCCTGCCAAGACCACGGTGGAATCGCGCGGCTTTAAATACACGGACGGCGTCACCAATGCCAAGGTCGATGCCAGCATCGCACCGCTGGTAGCCAGCGAACATGCCGCCACCATCGCCTACGCCAAACAGCCGCTGGGCGTGGCAACCGATTTCGAAATGTCGGCCTACTTCGCACTGGTGGGCGATGTCAGCGCCATCCAGCTGGTCAATCAGGCCCAGCTCGATTACGTCAAAAAATTCATCGCCAGCAGCACCGATGCCACCATCGCCAGCTACAAGAATATCCCCGTGATCTCGTGCAGCGCGCCGTTCAAGGCAGGCCGCAACGGTCCCTCCGACTTCACCGACGTTGCACCGGGCGCCAGCCCGGCCGCACCGGTCGGCCTGCAAGTGCGCAATCCGGGCGACCTTTACCTGTACAGCAATAACAATCTGCAGGCCGTGAAGATCAAAGGCTCCGACCTCAAGGCATGGCTGGAAACGGCGGCCAAGCAGTTCGCCCAGATCAATCCGGCCCTGAGCACGGAGCAGGATCTGGTACCGAGCTACGGCACCATCTACAACTACGACGTGTTCTACGCCGAGAACAATGCCCTGACCTATCAGATCGACGTCACCAAGCCAGTGGGCAGCCGTATCGTCAACCTGAGCTATCTGGGCAAGGCCGTGGCCGACGGCGACGACTTCATCGTCGCCACCAATGACTACCGCGCTGGCGGCGGCGGTTCGGTACCGGGCATCGATGGCAGCAAGACCATCATCAAGTCGCCCGATGCCAACCAGACCGTGGTCAGCAACTACCTGACGGCACTCGGTAGCGGCGGCAACGGCAAGGTCACGCTGGCCAGCAACGGCAGCGCGCGCAGCTGGAGCTTCGTCAAGGTGGCCACGGCCGGTCCCGTCATCCTGCGTTCGGCACCGGGCCATCTGGCGCTAGCCAAGAGCAGCGGCATCAGCAGCATCACGGCAGAAGGTGGGCTCGATGCCAGCGGCTATGCCAAATACAGCGTCGATCTGAGTAAATAAAACCTGCCCCGAGTCCGACCATGTCCCTGACTAAAACCGCCTTCGCACTCGTTTGTTCCATGGCGATTGCCGCCATGCTGCCAGCCTGCCAGATCCAGCAGGAGAAGCCCACTTCGGCGCAGATCGAAGCTGTCAGCATGCGGGCGGCGCAGCAGGCCGACGCCGCTGCCGAGCGCAAACTCATGACATGGTCGGAGCAGCGCCTGCCCGTCGCCCAGCGCGAACTGGCTTTGCTGTATCAGGATCGCGCCAGCCAGCGCCAGCAGGCCGCCTCGCTGTTCGAGCAGGCCGCGCTGGCCGGCGACACGGAAGCCGCATTCCGGCTCGGCGAAATGCTACGCAAAGGCTGGCACAACGGCACGGATGCAGTGCCTGCGGCACCTGCTGCCGCAGCGCACTGGTATGCCCATGCCGCCGGCCAGCAGCACCCACGGGCAGCACTGATGCTGGGGCTACTCTACAAAAATGGTGAAGGAGTCCAGCGCGATGACCGTCAGGCCGCGCGCTGGCTGGGAGTGGCCAGTGAGCAGGGCAATCCGCACGCCATGTTCCTGCTGTCGTCCATGTATCAGGAAGGCCGTGGCGTATTTGCCGACCATGCCCGTGCCCGCGCCCTGCTGGAACAGGCGGCCGAACATGAATACCCGCCCGCCATACAGGAGCTGGCGATGACTGTGCAACTGGGCGATGGCCTGAGCCCGAAAGACGAGCTACGCGCCGGCCACCTGCTCAAGGAAGCCACCGAACATCGTCACAATAACTGGAACCGCTTTTAAGTCCGGCCTGATGATTCCTGCTTTGCACCGGCTGGCCGCGGCTAGCTAGCCATGATGCACAAGCCGCCACTCAGGGCGATCACCAGCAGGCTAACGGGATCACGGCTGACGTATAGCAGCGGGTCTTCGTTGACGACACCGCGAAAAGACAGCAGCCACATACGCCCGAGCCAGAATATCAGCAAGGGCAGCACCGCGAACAGAAACGCGGGCCGCTGGTACAGGCGAATCACGTTCGCCGAATTGAAGTAGAGCGCAAAGATCAGCACTGACAGAAAAGCGCTATTCATGCCCATCATACCTATCGGCATACTATCGCCGATGGCATAGCCACGCCCGTGGCTGCGTTCCTGTCCGCGCCCGCGCAGGTTCTGCAATTCGCTATGCCGCTTCAGCAGCGCCAGCGACAGGAACAGGAAGAAGGAAAACGTCAGCAGCCAGAACGACAGCTCTATCCCTGTGCTGGCCGCGCCGCCCAGTATGCGCAGCGTGTACAGTATCGCCAGCATGACGATATCCACCATCAGCAGGCGTTTCAGGTACAGCGAGTAGGCTAGCGTCAGCAGAAAATACACGACGATGACGCCGAAGAAGGCCAGGCCGGCAGCCCCCAGCCAGGCCAGCGACAGGGCAGCCAGTACCAGCACGGCACTGCCGGTCCGTGCCCGCGCAGGCGATAGCCGGCCTGCGGCTATCGGCCGCAGTCGCTTGACGGGATGCAGACGATCCGCCTCCACATCCTGCGCATCGTTGAGCAGATAGGCGCCCGAGGCGCACAGGGAAAACGCCACGAAGGCCAGCACCGATTGCCACAAGCTGGGCTGGGTCAGGGCATGACCGGCCAGCATGGGCGCGAACACCAGCAGGTTCTTTAGCCACTGGCGCGGCCGCATCGCCTGCAGCAGGGGCAGCGGGCCATTGTGAGCCGACAGAATACTGTTCACGATGCGCTCCTGCTGTGCGCTGCCGGCAGCAGGCGCTCCAGCCAGCGACTCGATAACGCCAGTGGAATCAGCATGGGATACAGGCCCCAGATAATACGGCCATCCACCCGCACACACAGCGCCGCATACAGTGGCGGCAAGGCCATCAGCAGCAACAGGCTTTTCAGGGGCAGACAGGCCTGCGGTGCCTGCCGCCAGCCTGTCAGTGCCAGCGGCAACACCACGCAGCCAGCCAGCGCCAGCGAAAGCAGCGAACGCCAGTCAGCCAGCGCATGCTGCACCATCCACCAGCTGGGCAGCCACCGGTAGCTGGGCAGACCGACGATGAAATACCAGCGCACGGCCAGCATCCACGCCCCTGCAGCGGCCAGCGCCAGCACGGCCAGCGGCAAGGCGCGGCGGCGCGTGAACAGCAGCCATACGGCCAGCCAGAACAGCAGAACGATGTTCTCTTCGCGGATGGCCGTGCCTATCAACCCCGCCAGCGCGGCCAGCCATGGCAGGCCGGACACCACGCCGAGCACAAAGGCGGTACGGGCACAGATGGACCCGGGGTCCACCAGCAGATAAGGGGCATACCAGAAGGTGGGCACGGCCACCAGCAGCAGCAAACCGGCCAGTATCACGCGGGGGCGTGCATAGCCCAGCCGTGCCGCCGTCAATGCCGCCAGCCAGGCCGCACCGCTCATGAGTACCCAGTTGAGCAGCGCGAAGTTCTGCCTTACATCGCCGGGCAGGTAGGCCGCCAGTGCCGGCAGCAATAAGCGGTAAGGGAATGGCGCCGTCAGCGCAGACAGCGGCAGTTCGCCGCGCAGATAGCGCGCCGTTTCAAAGTAGTGCAGCGAGTCCTCCACCGTGCCACCCCAGCGCCAGTACATGATGGCCAGCGCCAGCAAGGCGTAGGCGGCCAGCAAACCGGCCCAGTAAGCAGGCGCCGATGGATGGTGAGCAGTAACAGCCGGGGCATGCGCGCCGGTCTGGCGCACGGAGAAATAATCAGACATGGAGCAATTGGATAACTGGAGTACAGGCGTAAGGCCGGGCGATGTTAGCACCCGGCATCACGCAAAAAGTCACCAATTATAACAATGGCAAAATTAATTATTCCTCAATTTGAGAACAAATTGCGGAGTCAGTGGCGGCGTGCTTCAGGCGGCGGTCAGCTGCGCCATTTCGCGCTGCATGTTTTCGATGGCACGTTCGTTGTACTGCTCGGCAAAGTAAGCGTTGCCGAACAGCTGGCCCGCTTCCGCCTTGCGGCACATATGCGCCAGCGCCGCACAGCGCTCCTGGCGGTACTTCACATCGGGCAGGTGGATGTATTCCTGCCGGATGGCGCGCGTGTAATTGCCATACACTTCGTCGTCCTGCCCCAGTATCGCCAGATCGACGCTGAGCAGCACATCTTTGAGGCGGTGCTCGACATGGGCTTCCTGGAAGTGGTCGGTGGCGCGGATCAGCGCGGCGGCATCTTCGCGTTCCTGCCCCAGATGGCAGTCCAGCCACAGGCGCGCGCTGGCTTCCTCGGCCGTCATGTCGCTGCCACTGGCGGCCGGACCATATTCGGCATCATGGAACCAGAAAGCCTGCTTGACGATGGCCACATCGGCCGGTTCAGGGCGGGTGTTGGCGGCCCACACGCGGATTTCGCACAGGCCGTGCACCAGATGGTCGAGGTTGTGATAGTGGCGCTGCGGCCCGCCATACATGGTGGCGCCGGTCAGGCGCACAAACCAGTCATCGGCATGGGCGATGGCGGTGGCATCGATGGTGTCGTAGTCCCACAGGGTTTCCCACTCGCGCCGCAGCCAGCTCAGCACCCACGCATGGTAGGCCGGCGCCGGTACGAATTTTTTCATGATCCAGTTCCAGCCTATCGGGCCTTCCAGCGCCTTGACGAAGCTGGAACTGACGGAACCGAGGTCGCGCGGCGGCATCACGAAGATGGTCTTGGCACCCTGCAGCACATCCACATTGGTCTGCTGGATCAGGTTTTCGTAATCGAAATCGGCCGTGGTACGGATACCACGGATCAGGCAGTGCACGCCCTGCTTTTTGGCAGCGCGCGCCGTGTAATCGCCCTTGACGATCACCACCTGCACATTGTCCCAGCCCTGCTGGGCGCAGCTCAGCGCAATGATGCTCTTGCGTTCTTCGGCGCTGAAACGGGGCTTTTTAGCCGGATTCTCGGACAGGAAGACCACCACCTCGTCCGCCAGCGAACGGGCTTCGTTGATCACCCACATATGCCCATTGGTGATGGGATCGAAGGTGCCCGAAAAGCCGATTTTTTCCATGAACCGCTCCAACGCCTGATAAAACTGGCATTTTAGACTGGAGTGGCCTACACAGTGTCAGGAAAATCGACCTTGATCTTCAGCCCGCCCAGCCGCTCGGAGCTATCGAGGCTCAGGATGGCCTGATGACGCTCGGCGATGGAACGGATAATCGCCAGCCCCAGACCGCTGCCGCCAGCCGGACTGCCCGGCACGCGGTAGAAGCGGCTGAACACCCGCTCGCGCTCTTCCGGTGCTATGCCGGGGCCGGAATCTTCCACGCTAAGCAGTATGCGGCCCGGCTTGCCGGCCACACCGGCCGTGCGGCGCAGGTCGATATCGACGGTGCCACCGGACGGCGTGTATTTGATGGCGTTATCGACCAGATTGCGCAGCAGGATAATCAGCGCATCGCTCTGCCCCGCCACCGTCACCTCGTCCGCATGGTGCACGCCCAGGTCAATCTGGCGCGCCTGCGCCAGCCCTGTCATATCACCCAGCGTACGGCGCACCAGCTCCGTCAGATTGACGGGTTCCAGCGTCACTTCCTGCTGGGCGCCTTCCTGCCGCGCCAGTATCAGCAACTGCTCGACCAGCCGGGTAGCCCGTTCGATACCGGCCGTCACGCGCGCGACCGCCACACTGCGCGCCGCGTCATCCTGCGCCCGCTCCAGACTGAGTACCTGCAGCTTCAGCGCCGCCAGCGGCGTGCGCAATTCATGCGCAGCATCGGCCACGAAATGCTGCTGCGCCTCGAACGCCGTGCGCACACGGCCGAACAGCAGGTTCAGCTCCTGCACCAGCGGCAGCACTTCATCGGGCAGATCGTTTTCCGACACGGGCGACAGATCGTCGGCCTGACGCGCCGCCACCTGCCGCTTGACGCGCGACACCGGCGCCAGCGAGCCGCTGACCACCCACCACACCACCAGCATCAGCACGGGTGCCATCACGGCGATCGGCCCCACCGTGCGCAACGCCAGCGTGCCGGCCATGCGCTTGCGTACCGCCATATCCTGCGCCACCTGCACCGTCTGGTTACTGGTCTGGACGGAGAAAATCCGGTAGGTGGTGTTATTCGCCTTGACGTTGGAAAAGCCCAGCACGGCGCGCTGGGGCAGCGCCGCGCGCGACAGGGAACGGAACACCTGCGCCCCGTCCGGGGTCCAGACCTGCACCACCAGATCATCGTTTTCCGGATCGGCCGCCGTATCGGCGGCCTTGTTGGTCAGCGTGGCGCTGGAGCGCAGCGCCATCGCCATCTGCTCCATGTGGTAATCGAAAATCTGGTCGGCGTCATTCAGCGCGCTGCGGTAGGCCACCATGGCCTGCGCGATGGCTGCCATGGTAATTGCCGCCAGCAGGAACCACAGCAGACGCCCGCGCAAGGAGTGCGTTACCACCGGCACCTTGGGCAGCGGCGGCATACGCACTTTCACCTTCATACTCTTCATAGTTTGGGAACCATATAGCCCAGACCGCGCACGTTCTGTATCAGTTCCGCACCGAGTTTCTTGCGCAGGCCGTGGATATACACTTCCACCGCATTGCTGTTGACTTCATCCTTCCAGCTATACAGCTTCTCTTCCAGCTGCTGGCGCGACAGCACGATGCCGGGACGGGCGATCAGCGCTTCCAGCACGGCCCATTCGCGCGCCGACAGGTTGACCGGCTTGCCATCGGCCAGCACTTCGCGCGTCTGCGGATTGACACTCACATTGCCATGCTCGAACACGGGTTCGGCACGGCCGGCCGAGCGGCGCAGCAGCGCACGGATGCGCGCCAGCAGTTCGTCCAGATCATAGGGTTTCAGTACATAGTCGTCGGCACCGGCATCGAGGCCGGCGATACGCTGTTCCTTGGCGTCGCGCGCGGTGGCGATCAGCACGGGCGTGAGCTCCTTGCGTGCCCGCATCGAGCGCAGCACTTCCAGACCATCTTTACGCGGCAGGCCCAGATCGAGCAGCACCAGATCATAGGTCTGGGTCTGCAGCGCCGTATCGGCCATGGCGCCATCCTTGACCCAGTCGACTGCGTAGTGCTCGGCCCTGAGCAGGTCAAGCACTACTTCACCGATCATCGTATCGTCTTCTACCAGCAGAAGTCGCATCTTGTTATTTCCTTTCTGTTTTTGTGTCGCGTTCTGCCGGCCGGATGACGGCCTGCGGAATCCGGCTAATTAACCGAGCCGCACGGGAATGAAGATTCTATCGTCGCCCCGCTGGATCAGCAATGCCACCGATTTGCCGGACTTGTCCACCACTTCGCGCACCTGCTCCACGCTCTGCACTGGACGGCCGTTCACCGACAGCAGCACATCGCCCGGCTGCACACCGGCCGCCGCCGCAGCGCCGCGCGCATCTTCAATCACCAGACCGGAACTGATGCCGGACTGGCGCTTCTCGATGTTTTCCAGCGGCCGCAGCGACAGACCGAGGCGTACCTTGCCCGTGGCCTGCTCGTCGCGCTCATTATCGGCCAATTGCGCCTTGTCGTTGGCATTGCCCAGCGTGGCCTTGAGCGACTCCAGTTTACCCTGACGCCAGACTTCCAGCGTTACTTTCTCGCCCGGCGTAGCCATGCTCACCATGACCGGCAGATCGCCCGAGCTGACAATCTTCTGTCCATTCAGGGTGCGGATCACATCGCCGGCTTTCAGGCCGGCCTTGTCGGCAGGGCCGCCTTTTTCCACATTCGAGATCAGCGCACCTTCCGGCGTGGCCAGATTGAAGGAATCGGCAAAGCCCTGATTCACTTCCTGCACCGTCACACCCAGTCTGGCGTGGGTAACTTTGCCGGTGGTGATGATCTGGTCCTTGATCTTGTTGGCCACGTCAATCGGAATGGCGAACGACAAGCCCTGATAGCCGCCCGTCTGGCTGTAGATCTGCGAATTGATGCCGACCACTTCGCCGCGCGTATTGAACAGCGGGCCACCCGAGTTGCCGGGATTGACCGCCACGTCAGTCTGGATGAAGGGCACATTCCCGTCCGGCAGCGAGCGGCCTTTGGCACTGACCACGCCGGCCGTCACGGTGTTTTCCAGCCCGAACGGCGAGCCTATGGCCAGTACCCACTGGCCCACTTTCAGATCGTTCGATTTCGCCAGCGGCACCACGGGCAGGTTTTTCGCATCGATCTTCAGCACTGCCACATCGCTTTTCGGATCGGAGCCCAGCACCTTGGCGCGGAATTCGCGGCGATCGGTCAGTTTCACCGTCACTTCGGTAGCATCGCGCACCACGTGGGCATTGGTCAGGATGACGCCATCCTGGCTGACGATGAAGCCCGAGCCCATGCCATGGGTAGGCACGCGCTGGCCGCCACGCTGCTGCGGCATCTGGAAGCGGCGGAAGAATTCGAAGAAGGGATCATCGGCAAACGGATCGCCGCGGCCGGCCTGTTCGTTGTAGGAGGTGCGAGTGCTGCCGGTAACGCTGATGTTGACCACGGCGGGACCGTTGTGATCAACGATCACGCTGAAGTCCGGCAAAGTGATGCTCGGTGCTGGCACGGCCACCGCAGCGGCGGCGGCTGGCGCGGCCTGAACCACAGTTGGAGCGGCGGCAACAGCATTCCCTTGCTGCACTGCGACAGCGCCACCCACGCCGATCACGCCCAGGACGGCCACTGCCAGGGCTGCACGTTTGAGAGTAGATTGAGACATAGTGAAACTCCTGCAATGAAGGTTACGATTAAGCTGACAAATAAGGTTGCTCAACACTGCCAATATGCGGCAGCAAACTTAGATGCGTCTTAACTTTTTGCAGGTCGGCCGCAGCGCGGAAGTAGCACTCGCCACGCGCCCGCAGGCCAACGCAGCACTGGCCGCAGCAGTAGAAAAACCGCTCGGCCAGACAGACGTACAACTGGCCGGAAAGCTCAACTCAGCTCCGGCCAGTCGCTTATTTCAAACTACCGCGATGCGGTAGCGGCGTTAAGCACCGGTATTAGGCAGCCTGACGCTGCTCCAGCGCCGTCACGTTAGCACCGCCGTCGATGACGATCTTGCGTGGCTTGAGGGCTTCCGGCACTTCGCGTACCAGTTCGATGGTCAGCATGCCGTTGTCGAAGGTGGCACCGGTCACTTTGACGTGGTTGGCCAACTGGAAGCGCTGCTCGAAATCCCGTGCCGCGATGCCGCGGTGCAGATAGGTGCGCGAAGTAGTGTCTTTCTCTTTGCGGCCTACCACCTGCAGTGAATCACGCTCGAAGGTGATGTCGATTTCCGAACGGTTGAAGCCGGCCAGTGCCATCACGATGCGGTACTGATCGTCGCTCACCAGTTCGATGTTGTAAGGAGGATAGCTAGGGGCTGCATCGCCGCGTTGCGCGTCGTTGAGCATTTGGGCCAGACGGTCAAAACCGATAGCCGAACGATACAGTGGGGTCAGGTCGAAGTTACGCATGATAGATATCCTTTTCAAGTTAAGCGATATGGTCTGGTGGCCCCCATCTGGGCGACCACTGACTCCGATATAGGATGGTTTTTGGGCCTTTCAAGGCCTTGAAAAATGCCCCGGCCATCCCCAGCCGGCCACCTTTTTTCAATTTTTTTTAAATTTTTTTCGATTTTTCTAAAAAAATTTTCTGCCGGCCGGAATCGGCGGCTCTTGCTGGCTGATACGCTTTGCAACATTTCACTTGTTTCCTACGTGCTACACTCAGTTTTTACGTTTTTTGACCTGAGAACATGTTCCTGCCTCGCGCCATCCTCGCTACCCTGCTCGCCTGCGCCTACCCTGCCCACGCCGACAGTATTTCCGACCAGCCCTATCCGGGCACCATCGTGCTGAAAGTGGACGCCACCAATACGGCCCAGCAGATTTTCCGCGTGCGGGAAAGCATTCCGGCCCAGCCCGGCAAACTGACGCTGCTGTATCCGCAGTGGGTCGTGGGCAATCACGGCCCTAGCGGCACGCTGAGCCAGTTCGCCGGCCTCAAGGTCTATGCCAACGGCAAGCAGATAGACTGGGTGCGCGACACCGTCAACGTGTACGCCTTCCATATCAACGTGCCGCAGGGCGCCAGCAGTGTGGACGTGGAGTTCCAGTACCTGTCGCCGACCGAAGCGGCGCAGGGCCGCACCACCATGACCAACGACATCCTCGGCGTGCAGTGGCAATCCGTGACGCTGTATCCGGCCGGCTACGACAGCCGCAAGATCACCATGCAGGCCAACCTGACCGTGCCGAAAGACTGGCAGTACGGCACGGCGCTGGAAACCGCCCAGCGCAGCGGTGACGAGATCGCCTTCAAGCCGCTCGATCTGGAAGCCATGATGGATTCGCCGCTGTTCGCCGGGCGCTACTTCCGCCGCATCGACCTCGATCCGGGCGCGCGCATCCCCGTGCATCTGAACGTGGTGGCCGACTCGGCCGACCAACTGGAAGCCACGCCCGAGCAGATCGCGCCGCACCGCGCGCTGATCCAGCAAGCGTATAAACTGTTTAACTCGCAGCACTACAAGCACTACGATTTCCTGTTCGCCATCAGCGACGAATTCGGCGGCATCGGCCGCGAGCACCACCAGTCCAGCGAAAACGGCGTCAAGCTCGGCTACTTCACCGACTGGTCCAAGCATGAAGCGCGGCGCGAGCTGCTGCCGCATGAATTCACCCACTCGTGGAACGGAAAATTCCGCCGTCCGGCCGATCAGAACGTACCGAACTTCAACACCCCACTGCAGAACTCGCTGTTGTGGGTGTATGAAGGCCAGACCCAGTACTGGGGCGCCGTGCTGGCGGCCCGTTCCGGCCTGATCAAGACCGAGCATACGCGCGACCTGATCGCTGCCACTGCGGCCCGCTACGACAACGTCAAAGGCCGCGAATGGCGCGCCGTGCAGGACACCACCAATGACCCTATCGTCAATGGCCGTCGTGCGCAGGGTTGGAACAACTGGCAGCGTGCCGAGGACTATTACTCCGAAGGTGAGCTGATCTGGCTGGATGCCGACACCCTGATCCGCGAACTGTCGGGCGACAAGCGCTCGCTCAACGATTTCGCGCGTCGTTTCTTCGGCGTCGATGACGGCGTCAACGTGGCCAAGCACTACACCTTCGACGACGTGGTGCGCGACCTGAATGCTGTGCAGCCATATGACTGGGCGACTTTCCTGCGTAGCCGTTTGGACGGCCATGGCCCGCGCGCCCCGCTCGACGGTTTGGCCCGCGCCGGCTGGAAACTGGTGTACACGGAAAAGCCGACCGACTTCCTGAAAGCGCAGGAAGAGCAGAGCAAATCGGCCAACTTCCAGTACTCGCTGGGCTTCTCGGTGGGCTCGGAAGGCAAGCTGGAAGCCTTCCAGTGGGAAGGTCTGGGCTTCAAGGCTGGCCTGTCCGGTGGTAGCACGCTGGTGGCCGTGAATGGCCGCGCCTACAAGCCGGAAGTGCTGCGCGCCGCCATCACAGCCGCCAAGACCAGCAAAGACCCGATCAGCCTGCTGGTGAAAAAAGGCAATCTGTACCAGACCTATGCCTTCGACTACCACGAGGGTCTCAAGTATCCGCGTCTGGAACGCATCAGCGGTACGCCGGACCGTCTGGAAGCGATTCTGCAACCGTTGAAGTAAGCGCACTGCAAACAGCCAGCGTGGCAGCTACTCTGCCTTGCTGGCTTTGCTTACAGCGGCGCTGGTGCAACGCGGCGCCAATCTGGTGTATGCTGGCGCCATGAACCAAGACACCGACATCCATCTCAGCGGCCCCTTCGAGGCCATCGACGGCAGCGGCCGTACCCACAAAGTCAAAGCCATCCGCATTTTCGATGAAGGCTATGGCGCGATCGACGTCTATGTCGATTTTGCCGGCCCCATCAGCGGTCTGCACAAGGACGCCGGCCTGATCGCCGCCGTGCAGGCGCAATTGCGCAAGCTCGGCTACAACGGCCCCAGCGTATCGGCGGGCGACAGCGTACTGCAGGAAAACCGCCTGCTGGTGCTGGAAGCGCCTGACGCTTTTAACACTTTTGCGACCAGCAAAGGCTGGAAAGACCTGTCCGAAGAATACGGCGACTGATCGCCTGCCGTCCCACCTGTCTGGCTGCTGCCCGCGTAGCAGCCAGCAGCATCGCCACTCAGGCAAAAAAGCCGTGCAGATACCAGCGCGCCTGCGCCGGATCACCGCCGCTGGGCCGTTCGCGGTACAACCAGTAATGGGCGTGATCCGCCCCTTCCGCCATAAAATAATCACGCGTCTGCAAAGACTGCCACCACCCTGCTTCGATGCGTTCGCCCGCTGAAATGATTTTCAGCGGCGAGCCATAGTAAGGCCGGTGCTCGCGCATCAGCAGCGCTATCGGCTGGGCCAGCAGCCATGCCGGGCGTGGCAGGGCCGGCACATCGGGCGGTAGCTGTGCACGGGCATCCGGCGCACGGATTTTCTGCTGCACGCTGACCCACTGGTTGGCATGCTCGGGCCGGTAATCGGCCAGCGGCGCTGCCTGCAGCACGTTCTCCGCACCGAGCCGCGCCGTCAGCACTTCCAGCAACCGCTGCCAGTCCTCCTTGCTGCCCCCCGGTTCGGGAAACAGCGACTCGCTGGGCGGCGCCATGGGCTGCACCTGCGGCGCTTCCAGACACAGGCCGATCACGGGCGCATCGAGTTCCTGCCGCCCCAGCCGCTCCTTCAGTAGCCGCAGCAAGTGGGCATCGCGCCACGTCGGTTCCGCCAGCACAACCTCGATCACGGTGGGCGGCCCTGCCTGCCGGCCCCGCTCATGCTCGAGCAGCAGACGCACGCGTTCAACGGCAAACTGGTGCGCCGTGAGCCAGCCCGTCAGCTGCTGCAGCAAACGCTGCACACCGAACAGCAGGGCCGAGGTCTGCTCCACGCGGTCGAACAGTTCGATGCGGGCACGGAAGCTGGCCGGTGGCTGCAGCCACTGGTACAGCTCGGGGCGCATGCCGGCGGCATCGTCTAGCATATCGAGCAAAGCGCGCCCGCAGCGGCGCTGCAGACCGGGGCGCGGCAACTGGCGCAACTGCCCCAGCGTCAGACAGCCTATGCCCTCCAGCCATGCCAGATAAGGCCGCGCCGGCGGCAGCACACTCACATGCAGGCCATCGATCCGGCCCAGCAAGCTGGCCATTTTCAAGGCCCGCCCGCCGCCGCTGCGCGCCAGCAGCCACGCCCCGCGCGCCGTCGGTGCGCAGCCCAGCGTGGCGCTGAAGCCCAGTGCGCGCAAGCTGCTGCGCACGCGCCGGCATAAGGCCAGCGGACCGCCGAACAGGCGCAGGCTGGCGCCCACATCGAGCAGCAGCGAAGCTTCCTCCACCAGCGCCAGCTGCGGGGTAAATTGCAGCAGCGCCAGCGCCACGGCCTGCTGTGCTTCCAGTTCCAGTTGCGGCGCGCGCTGCTGGAACTGGGCATGGGGCAGCAGCATCAGCGCGCCGCCGCGCCGCATGCCCAGCTGCACACCGGCCTGCTGCGCCAGCGCCGACATGGCCACCACACGCTCCTGCTCCAGCACCACCGTGCACAGGTCAGCTGACCAGCGCGGACAGAAGACTTCGAGTGGCAAGCGCGGCAGGTGTAGAGCGATCCAGAGACGCATGGCGTTGAAACAGAGTAGGTGTCAGAGGTAAAAACAGCGGGGCATCACGTTGCGGCCCGCGTCGCTTGACGAAACCGATCTCGATGCCGCCCGGCGCCGTGTGCAGCGCCAGCCTGAGCGGCGCCGGCGAAGCATCCTGCGCCGCTGCCAGCGGCCTGAGCAGGCAGAACAGCGTATCGCCCGTCTGCGCGGCCAGATGCAGACGGCGCAGGGTTTCGCCGCGCGCATGGTTCTGCCACAGCAGCAGCGCGCCGCAGCAGCCGCTGCGCAGCACCTGCTCGGCCGCCCACAGCGCATCGCTGCTGCGCGCGCCGCTGCGTATCCACACCAGTTGCGACGGCTCCAGCCCCAGCGCCGCCAGTGCCAGCGCCTGCGGCGCATGCGGCGGCTGCAGCAGCACAATGGGGCGCCGCCCGAGCGCCTGCAAAGCGGGCCGCAGCAGGCGTAACTCGCCCATGCCATGCTGTTGCAGCAACAGGTCGATCAGCACGCCTTGCGGCCAGCCGCCACCGGGCAACTGGCTGGACAGGGCAGCAAAGCCCGTGTCGATACAGCGCCCGCTGCTGCGCGCCAGTTGCGACGCCAGCCAGAGCGAGGGATGGACTGTTTCCGGCGCGACAAGTGATGCGGAGCGGCTCATTTGAGAACAATAGCAAAGCGAAAAATACTGTATATGCATACAGTACATTTTCTGCTCAGCTTAGTCAATGCCTATCTGCCCTCCTCCCTTGCCGCCCCGCTCAAGCCAGCGTCAGCGGATCGCCCACACGCTATCGGCCGGGCCATGCAGGGCGCGTCGCGTAGTGGCGCGCGCCATCCAGATCAGGCCCAGTGCTCCCAGCAGCGCCGTGCCATCCACGCCCAGCGCAGCGCTGCTGGTATGGCCCCACAGGCCCAGTGCGGGCCATGCCCAGCCCAGCAGGCTGCTGGCCGGAATCGCCAGCGTTGCCAGCGCCGCCAGCCACAGCAGATGTATCGCCGCACGCGCCGCCCCGCGCCAGCAGGACCAGCCCAGCGCCGCCAGCAGCACCAGGTAATACATCCACGGATACCAGCCATGTGGCAGGCTCAGGCATTTGCTGGCAACGATGATCAGCGAGATGGCCAGCACCGTCCCCACACAGATGCCCACCGTGGCCGCTGCCAGCAGCCGGACATCGCGCCGCTGCGCAGGTACCGCCGTCACAGCATCCGCGCCCTGCGGAGCAGTTTTTTTGCGGCGGCTTTCCACCCACAGCAGATTACCGCTGTAGAACAGCCATGCGCCCGCCAGGCCCAGCAGGAAATACAGCCAGCGCACAGGCAGGCCGCCATAGGTACCGAAATGCAGCGCAAAGAAACTGCCGATCAGGGCATAGGCATTGCTCTGGCGCCCGGGCAGGAAATCGGCACTCAGCACTTTGCCCGTGTAAGGGTCGAGCGCGACAAACCCGCCGCCAAAGCGCGGGGCATGGGCGGCCGGATCATGGCCCCAGACCCGCACAGCCGCGCGCGCACTACTCACCTGCAGATATTGCAGCGAACTGGGCTCAAAATCCGGTGACAATGTTCTTACCCGCGCCAGCAACTGCACGGGCGACAGCATCTGCGCCGGATCACGCACCGGCGCCGTCGTACCGGCAGGCCGTGCTGCGGCTGGCCGCGGCGCATGGATCAGCTTATTCTGGATCACATAAAACCCATCGTGGTAGGCAAACACTATGGCCGTCAGCGCCATCACCAGATGAAACGGCAAGCTGGCGATGCCCACCACATTGTGCGCATCGAGCCACATGCGCTTGAGATTTTTCCCTATGCGCAGGGCAAAGAAATCCTTAACCAGCGATGGCAGCAGCACGATCACGCCCGAGATCAGGGCCAGTGCATACAGCACTGCAACCACGCCCATCACCCAGCGATATTCGTCCTTATCGTCCGGCAAGCCCGCGACCCGGTGCAGGCGATCGATAAAGCTCACCAGCCCGGACGGCGCCACCTGCGTCACCTGCACGCTGCCCGTGCTCTCCAGCGTGGCGACGTAGTGCCGCGCCGTGCCCGCTTCATGCTCGTCCTCGCCGTCCGGCCGCAGCTGCCACGACAGCCCGCCAGGCAGATGTTCGGCCGCGGCCAGATGCAGGCGGAAATCCTTGCCCGCTGCCGGCTGGGCCTGCAAAGTACGCACGATCAGCTCGGGCACGCGTTCCAGCGCCAGCGCCTGGCCATACACGGCCGACGGTGCGCTAGACCAGCGCGCCAGCGCATCCTTGAAGATGGTCAGCGCACCGGCATAGAACGCGATGAACAGGGCCATGCCGGCCAGAATGCCGGTCCAGGTATGAACGGATTTATAGATGCGGAGATAGTCTGATCGCATGATGCTGCCTGAATTAGAAATGACGGCCGAGAATGGGAATGAGGAACACCAGCAGATTTGCTGCGCCCAGCCATAGCCACGCCTGTTTGCCGCTACGGAAGAAAAACACGCCGCCCAGCACGCCTATCCAGACGGGCGCCAGCAGCCACATGGCTAACTGGCTACGGGCCGACTGCGGCAGGCTCGCTGCCAGCCAGACAAACAGCGCGGAACAGCCCAGTGCCAGGGTGAATCCCAGCAGGATGCCGGCCAGCGTTTTGCCTAGCCAGTCGCGCGCAATGGGCGCCGCTTGCGGGCGCGCCATCAGACTGCCCTCCGGCGCAACACCAGCCACGCCCCGCAATAAGGCAGAAGCAGCAATAGCAGCATCAGCACGTGAAGGAAGACGAACAGCGCCGCCGCGAGCTGGAAGCTGTGCAGCAGACCGGCCAGCGCAGCCAGCAACAGGACGCAGGCCAGCGCACGGGCCGGCCGGGCTGCCAGCGGCGTGGCCAGCCAGTGCTGCTTAGGCGAGGCCAGATATAGCAGCACAGTGCCGGCACATTGGGCCAGCAAGCTCAAGAGAAAAGAATAGGACATAGGACACAGGCCACAGGGCAGCAAAGCGAAAGAAAACCGTGCCGCGCGCAAGCGGCACGCGCGGCACGACGGGTGGAGCGGAACCCGCTTAGAAATCGACCGACAGCGAAGTCTGCACGGTACGTCCCAGCGCCAGCGTGGCGCGGGGTTCGGCAAAGCTGCCCGAGTAGTAAGCGCGGTCGAGCAGATTGTTGATGCTCAGCCGCAGCACAGCACGGTGCTGCGCCAGCCGGGTTTCATAGCGGCCGCCCACGTCCAGCTGGCCCCAGCCCGGAATCTGGTAGGTGTTGGCATTGTTCAGATATTGCTTGGAAGTGGCGATCACGCGTGCATTCAGGTGTACGCCTGCCAGCGGCGTATCCCACTCCGTGCCCAGATTGGCTTGCCAGCGCGGCACGCCGAACAACTCATTGCCCTGATTGATGCCGCCGGCAGACTTGGTCAGCTCGCTCTTGGTATAGGACAGCCCGCCCAGCACACTCAGGGACGGCAGAATCTGGCCGAAGGTATTCCACTCGACCCCGCGCACCTGCGATTCGCCGCTGTCGGAAGCCAGCAGCTTGGGGGCCGTGCCGGTGGTAATCAGCTCCGGCTTGGCGATCTCGAAATAATCCGCCGTATGGGTGTAGCGCCCGGCATTCCACTTCACCCCCAGTTCGCGCTGGGCCGTCTTGTAGGGCTTGAAGGTCTGGTCGCTCACATAGCCATTCGCCAACTTCACGCTGGCGCCCTGGCTCAGGCCCTGCACATAGCTGGCATACAGTGCCAGCCCCTCGCCCCAAGGTTTGAATACCACGCCCATGGCCGGCGTCAGCGCGGCCTCGTCGTAATTGGCCGTTACCCCACCGGCAGGGTTATAGCTACGCTGCTGTACCTGCTGCTGGCGCACGCCCACGGTCAGGCGCAAACGGTCCTGCAGCAGCACGAGGTTATCGACCAGCGCCAGACTGGACAGCGTAGCGCTACTGCCTTTCGGCACGTACAGTGCAGGCATGGCCGGCAGCGGCGGTGCCACGGGCTGGTAGATATTGGTCGCCACCATGCCCGTCACATTCGACAGGCTGCCAGATTCCAGCTCCAGCCGGGTGGCCTGCAGCACCAGATCATGGCTGATGCCGGCGGCCGAAACAAACAGTCGTGCTCCCGCTTCGGCCGCATGGCTATCGTCATAGCCACGCTGGGCCACGCCGCGCACCTGGGCATTGCCATTCGATTGAATATTGTGCACATGGGTGCCGTTCACCCAGCCCGAATAATCATGGGTTCGGGCGCCTACGCTGGCAAACAGCGCGAGCTGGCTGTTCACGGCGTATTCGGCACGGGCAATGATGGCCCGGCTAGCCAGCTCACCCGCCGCCGAACTGAGCATATTGATGTTGCCATCCGGTGCGGCCGGCAGGTTGGGGCTGGCAAAGCCAAACATGGCGGCCGAGCCACCGCTGAACTTGTCCTTGCTGTCGTACACATCAAGCGAGGCCGTCAGCGCAGTGCCGCGGTAATCCAGTGCCGTGGAAAAGAAGCGATGCGTCTTGTCCTGACCTTTCAGGGCGGCTTCGCCATCGCTATACGCCCCATTCACGCGCACGCCGAATTCCTTGGCACTGCCGAAGCGACGCCCTGCATCGATGCTGGTCGACAGCTGGTTCTCAGTCTGATAGCCCACGCTAACCCGGGTCAGCGGCGTATCGGCAGCGCGCTTGGGCACCAGATTGATGGTGCCGCCTACGCCGCCGCTAGGCGCCATACCGGCAAACATGGCGCTCGGGCCTTTGAACACTTCCACCCGCTCGGCAAATTCCAGCGAAGCATGGCCCAGCGGTGCCAGCCCGTACAGGCCGTTAATGGCCAGATCGGACGAATGCACATCGAAACCGCGCAAACGGAAATTCTCGTAAGCATGCGAGCCCGAGGTGGTGAAGCGCACCGACGGATCGTTGTTGAGTACATCGGCCACCGTTCTGGCGCCCTGGTCTTCGATCAGCTGGGCCGTATAGCTGGTGATGTTGAACGGAACATCCATCACGTCCTGATTGCCCAGCAGGCCCAACCGCGCACCGCGCGCCACCTGCCCGCCTGCATAGGCGGCCGGCAGATCGCCAGCCCGTTCCAGCGTGGCGGAAACCTGCACGGTCGGCAGCGTAGTTTCGGCGGGGGGAGTCTTGTCCTTATTCTCTTGGGTTTGTGCCACTGCCCAATGCGGCAGGGACAGCATCGCTATCGCCAGGGCGATAGGGGTAATTTGCAGCGCCATATTTTCTCCGAAAGATGAAGGCTGGCTGGCGTCTGCTGGCGAGCGAGTGAATTTACTTTATTATTGTAATGAGAATCATTATCATTTGCAACATTCACCCATTACATTTTTACAAGGAACCCTCATGCCGCGCCGCCTGCCTCTTTCCATCGTCCTGCCCGCTTTGCTGTTTTCCGGCCTGAGCGCCGCCCTCTGCGCCGCTGAACTCCCCGTCTACAGCGGCACGCTGGCGGCCAAATCCAGCCGCGAACATCAGCTCACGCTCCAGCCGGGCGATTATGTGCAAGGCCGCCTAAGCGGTCATGGCATGCGACTGGTGCTGCTGGACAAAAACGGCCAGCGCGTACGCGTCCTCAGTCAGGGCAAGCGCGACACTGAAGAATTCATGTTCGTGGCCGGTGCGGCTGGCCCTTACCGGCTCGACGTCAGAGCACCGCAGGCCGGCGACTACCGGCTGGAACTGCTGCAACAAGTGCCCCGCACGGCACAGACCGCCCCCGCCCAGCTGCCGGACAGCCCGCGGCTAAGGGCACTACTGCAGCAGCCGGCCGGACTGGAAGCCTTCTGGGCCGAACTCCGTCATAGCACCACCCCGCTGGTAGAAAGCACGGGCGTCACGCCGCCGCTGGCCGAACACGAAACACTGGTGACCTTCCTGTGGCGCGGCGCCGAACGGGGCGTGCGCCTGTTTGGCGGACCATCGGCCGACCACGAGGAACTGCAGCATTTGCCCGGCACCGATGTCTGGTACCGCAGCTACCGCCTGCCTGACAGCACCCGGCTGGCCTACCGGCTGGCACCGGATGTTCCCGAACTGAACGCGGCGCCGCACATCCGCCGCCGCGCCATCCTCGCCACGGCCCAGCGCGATCCGCTCAACCCGCATAGCAGCATCGCCGCACCGCTGGACCAATACGATGGCGAGAGCCTGTTCGAATTACCGGCCGCACCAGTCGCCATCTGGAACGCGCCGCGGCCGGGCGTGGCCGCCGGCAGTCTGGAAAGCCTGCGCCTGCCTAGCCAGATACTGGGCAACAGCCGCGAAATCCAGCTGTATCGGCCGGCTGGCTGGCAAGCGAACGACCCGCAGCGTGCCCTGCTGGTGGTGTTCGACGGCGAGCACTATACGCGCGACGTGCCGACACCGGTGATACTGGACAATCTGATCGCCAGCGGCCGCCTGCCACGCACGGCGGCCATCTTCATCCACAACCCCAGCAATGAAACCCGCAGCCAGGAATTACCGCCCAATCCGGCCTTCGCCCGTTTTCTGGCCGAAGAGCTGATGCCCTGGGCGCAGGCACGCGGCCTGTCCGCACCGGCCAGCCGCACCGTAATCGCTGGCGCCAGCTATGGCGGACTGGCCGCCGTCTGGGCCGGCTACAGCCACCCCGAGCTGTTCGGCAAAGTGTATAGCCAGTCCGGCTCCTTCTGGTGGGCGCCGGGCTGGGAACAGGCGCAGCGCTACAGCCGTCCGGCCGAATGGCTGACTGAGCAGATCGCCAGCACGCCGCGCCAGCCCTTGCAGATCCATCTGGAAGCGGGCCTGTTCGAGCTGGGACGGGACAACCAGCCCGGCATCCGCGACACCAGCCGCCATCTGCTGCATGTACTACAGGCCAAAGGCTATGCCGCCAGCTACCGCGAATATGCCGCAGCCCACGGCTACGAACACTGGCGCAACAGCTTTGCCGACGGTCTGCTACAACTACTGGGCCAGGCTATGTGAGGCGCAATAGTCGTCGCGTCAGCAAGCTTTTCATATCACGCCGCACATCGACAATCATATGAACGTAAATCACTTCCTGCCGGACTTCGTAAATGATGCGGTTCATCCCTGCCAGTGCCTGCCGGTATTGCGCAAGGTGCAACTTTTCCAGTTCGTCAGGAATGGTTCCAGCCTGCGGGAAGTGCTGCAACTGGCGTATGGTGTGTTTGATCAGGGCGTAAGAGCTAGCCCATGTGTCGGAAGAAAAATTCTTGAGCAGATAGGCTCTCAGGTCTTTCAGATCTTGCTCAGCCGAAGCGAGGAGAACAACGCGATGCGTCATACCTCATCGGCCTTATCGAGTTCGGCAAACACCTCTTCGGCATCACGGAACTTGCCCTGCTCGATTTCATGATTTCCCATCGCCAGCAGTTTAAGTAGGGCCAGCGTCTCTTCCTGCTCCTCATAGCTCTGGACGTCCATGACCACCAGTTTGGCTTCGCCATTCTGGGTAATCAGTAAAGGCTGACGATGCTCCGTGAGCTCCTTCACAATCTCGGCCGTATGGCTTTTGAGATAGCTGATAGGTTTTACCTGCGTGGAAAATTTCATGCTCAAACCTCGACAACAAAGAGATAAAGACTAATTTCAGTCTTAATTCGGACTAGGATACACCATCCGATCCGGCATTCTTCTGTAGCGTACGCAGCATGTTGTAAGATGACTATCTAGCCATTTAAATCATTGGACAAGGATTAACTTTGCACACTGTACAACTGCTGGGCGCCATCCTGTTTGGTCTGGCACTGCTGCATACCTTTGCCGCCAAATCCATCGAACAGCTGGCCCACCGCCACCCGCGCCACGCGGGCCTGTTCCACCTGCTCGGCGAAGTGGAAGTGGTGTTCGGCTTCTGGGCCATCGTGCTGATCATCAGCATGGCCATCGTCGGCGGTGGCGAGAGCGCCATCGCCTATGCCGAATCGCGCCAGTACACCGAACCGCTGTTCGTGTTCACCGTGATGGTGGTAGCCGCCTCGCGCCCCGTGCTGGCCGTAGTACAGGGCCTGCTGGGTGGTCTGGCGCGGTTGCTGCCGTTGCGCACCGAGCTGGCTCTGGTCTGGTTCGGCATGGCGCTGGTGCCGCTCAGTGGCTCGCTGATTACCGAGCCGGCCGCCATGACGCTCGCCGCGCTGATGCTGGCGCCGCTGGTGTTCCGCGACGATATGCCGGAGCGGCTTAAATATGCGGCACTGGGCGTGCTGTTCGTGAACGTGTCGATAGGCGGCACGCTGACAGCCTACGCCGCCCCACCCGTGCTGATGGTGGCCACTACCTGGCAGTGGGATAGCGCCTTCATGGCCCAACATTTCGGCTGGCGCGCGGCGCTGGCCGTGCTGTTCAACGCCACGGTCATCACGGCCATACTGGCGCGCCATCTGCGCCCGCACACCAATAGCGATAGCGACAGCGCGCCCGTGCCGCTGCTGGTGAGCGCCGTGCATCTGGCCTTTCTGGCGCTGGTGGTGGTGTTCAGCCACCACCCTGTGCTGTTCCTCGGCCTATTCATGCTGTTCCTCGGCTTTACCATCGCCTACCAGCGCTACCAGCAGCCGCTGATCATCAAGGAAGGCCTGCTGGTAGGCTTCTTCCTCGCCGGTCTGGTGGTGCTGGGCGGGATGCAGCAATGGTGGTTGCAGCCTATCGTGGAAAGTCTGGCGCCAACCGCGCTATTCTTCAGCGCCCTGGGGCTGACGGCGATTACGGATAACGCTGCGCTGACCTATCTCGGTTCGCTGATACAGGGCATCAGCGCGCAGTCGCAATACATGCTGGTGGCAGGCGCCGTGGCCGGTGGCGGCCTGACGGTGATCGCCAACGCGCCCAATCCGGCCGGTGCCGCGCTGCTGCGCCACGGCTTCCGCGACGCCTCCATTGGTGCCATCGGCCTGCTGCTGGGCGCACTGGCGCCGACTGCCGTGGCGGTACTGGCCTTCCTGCTCTAAGCTGCCCGTCCACAAAAAAAGGGCGCGACCACGATACCGCGGCCGCGCCCTTTCAGCTTAATCCTGCAGCCGCATCAGCGCTGCATCGATTCCCACACTTTCTGCAAGCGCTTGACCGACACCGGCATAGGCGTACGCAGCTCCTGTGCAAACAGCGAGACACGCAATTCTTCCAGCATCCAGCGGAACTCCACCATCTTCGGATCGGTATTCCGGCCCGCCGATTTGTCGCGTGCAGCGCGCAGGTAAAGCTGCGCTGCCTGCTGCCATTCCGCCATCTGTTTGGCGTCGCGCGATGGATCGCCGCGCATCTTCTCGATTCGCACATTCATCGCCTTCAGGTAGCGCGGGAAGTGCGCCAGCTGGCTGTACTCGTTATCCATCAGGAAGCGCTTGTTCACCAGCCCCTGCAACTGCGCCTGCATATCGCTGGCCACGGCCGCAGGCAGGCCTTGCAGACGCTTGGGCATGCCGTGGAATTCGGTCAGCACCTGCGACAGCAGGCGCGCGATCTCGTTCACCAGCAGCACCAGCCGCGACTTGCCTTCATCCTTGCGCTTGGCGAAGCTGGCGGCATCAAGCGGCAACGGGTCCTGCAGGCAGGCGATGTCCAGCGCCTTCTGGATGATCTGCTCGCGCAGTTCTTCCTGCGTACCCATGCTCATGAACTGCATGCCCATCTGCTGCAGATTGGGGATGCTCTTTTCGATGAACTTGATCTGGTCCTTCATCTGTAAGGCGAACAGACGACGCAGGCCGGCGCGATGGGTACGTGCCGCCACGGTCGGATCATCGAACACTTCCAGATCGCAGTGCGTCCCCTTGTCCACCAGCGCAGGGAAACCGATCAGCGTCAGCTTGCCCTGCACGATTTCCAGCAGTTCCGGCAGCTCGCCGAAAGTCCAGCTAGTCAGCCCATTGAGCGTAATGCCGTTGGCGGTACTCGAGCCGCTAGCGGCATTGCCAGCGCCCGCCGCAGGCTGCGCGTGACCGCTTTTCGCACCTGCAGCACCCGCCGCAGCGCCGGCCTGCGCCGCTGGCTGGGCCGTAGCCGCGCCATACTGCACTGGCGTCTTCGCCGGCACCTTGCCGCCACTGGTGCTGAGCGCACGCATGCTGACGCCCTGCCCGCCATTGGCCTCGGCCATTTTCTGGAAGCTTTCGCGTGCCTGCGTGCCGAATTCGGCCTGCAGCGTCGCCAGATTACGCCCCATATCGAGCTGGCGGCCATGCTCGTCGATCACCTTGAAATTCATGAAGTGGTGCGCGGGCAGCGTCTCGGGTTTGAAGTCGCTGGTCAGCACGGAGATGGTGATCTGGGCGCGGATATCGGCAATGATGGCGTCGATCAGATCACCACGACCAAAGCTGCCCGCTTCCTGCACGCGCTCGCAGAAGCGCGCCGCATAGTCAGGCAGCGGCACGCAATGGCGGCGCAGCTTCTGCGGCAGAGACTTCAGCAGCAGATGCACCTTCTCCTTCAGCATACCGGGCACCAGCCATTCGCAGCGCTCGCGCGGCAACTGGTTCAGCGCATACAGCGGCACCGCCATGGTCACGCCATCACGCACGCTGCCCGGCTCGAAGTGATAGGTCAGCTGCAGTTCCAGCCCCGTCACCGCCATGGTTTTCGGGAACAGGTCAGTGGTCACGCCGGCTGCCTCATGACGCATCAGTTCATCGCGGTTCAGGTACAGCAGCTTGGGATTATCCAGCGTGGCCTGCTTGTGCCACTTTTCGAAACCGGCACCATTGACGATATCGGCCGGCAGCAGCTTGTCGTAGAAGGCCGCAATCAGTTCATCGTCCACCAGCACGTCGAGACGGCGCGACTTGTGTTCGAGGTTCTCGATTTCCTTGACCAGCTTGTGGTTGTGGGCAAAGAACGGCGCACGGGTATCGTAGTCGCCACCCACCAGCGCATCACGGATAAAGATCTCGCGCGCTTCGCTCGGGTTGAACTGGCCGTAGTTGATGCGGCGCTGGCTGTACACCACCAGCCCGTACAGGGTGGCGCGCTCGGATGCGGTCACCTGCGCGGCGCGCTTTTCCCAGCGCGGCTCGCCCCACGATTTTTTCAGCAGATGGCCGCCCACTTTTTCCAGCCACTCGGGCTGGATCTGCGCCACGCAGCGCGCATACAGACGGGTGGTATCTACCAACTCGGCCGCCATCACCCACTTGCCGGGCTTCTTCAGCAGCGAGGAACCGGGCCAGATATTGAACTTGATGCCGCGCGCACCGAGGTAGCCGGCACCCGGTTCATCATCGCTCTTGAAGCCGATATTCCCCAGCAGACCAGTCAGCAGCGCCAGATGCAGGTTTTCGTAAGTAGCCGGTGCTTCGTTGAGGCGCCAGCCCTGCTCTTTCACAATCGTCAGCAACTGGGAATGCACATCGCGCCACTCGCGCAGGCGCAGTTGCGACAGGAAATTCGTGCGGCAGTTGTCCATTAACTGGCGGTTGGTCTTCTTGTGCTCGATGGCATTCTCGAACCACTTCCAGATTTTCAGATAGCTCAAGAATTCCGATTTCTCGTCGGCGAACTTCTTGTGTGCTTCATCGGCCGCCTGCTGGTGTTCCATCGGCCGGTCGCGCGGGTCCTGCACGGACAGCGCGGCAGCAATGATCAGCATTTCATCGAGACAGACGTTGTCCTGCGCCGCCAGTATCATGCGGCCCACGCGCGGATCGAGCGGCAGCTTGGCCAGCTTCTTGCCCAGTGGCGTGATCTGGTTGTACTCGTCCACCGCACCGAGTTCCTGCAGCAGCTGGTAGCCGTCGGCAATCGCGCGTGCCAGCGGCGGCTCGATGAACGGGAAAGTCTCCACATCGGCCAGATGCAGCGTCTTCATGCGCAGAATCACGGAGGCCAGCGAGGAACGCAGAATTTCCGGCTCGGTGAACTTGGGCCGCTGCAGGAACTCCTGCTCGTCGTACAGACGGATACACACGCCATCGGCCACCCGGCCGCAACGGCCGGCGCGCTGGTTGGCCGCCGACTGGGCAATCGGCTCGATCTGCAACTGCTCGACCTTGTTGCGGTAGCTATAGCGCTTGACGCGCGCCAGACCGGCATCGACCACGTAGCGTATGCCGGGCACGGTCAGCGAAGTCTCGGCCACGTTGGTGGCCAGCACGATGCGGCGCGCATTGGTGGTTCTGAACACGCGCTCCTGTTCCTCCGCCGACAGGCGGGCAAACAGCGGCAGTATCTCCACATGGGGCGGGTGATGCTTGCGCAGCGCCTCGGCCACATCGCGGATTTCGCGCTCGCCGGGCAGGAATACCAGCACATCGCCGCTGCCGATACGCGCCACTTCATCCACGCCATCGACCACGGCATCAATCAGATCGCGCTTCTCGCGCGCGGCTGCCGTGCGCTGGCCCTTGCCTTCGGCATTGGCCACGGCCGGATTTGGCACATCGCTGTCGATAGGACGGTAGCGTACCTCCACCTTGTACAGACGGCCCGACACTTCGATCACGGGCGCAGGTTTCTCAGCCGTACCGAAATGGCGCGCAAAACGGTCCGCATCAATGGTCGCCGAGGTGATGATCACCTTCAGATCAGGACGGCGCGGCAGCAACTGCTTCAGGTAGCCGAGCAGGAAGTCGATGTTCAGGCTACGTTCGTGCGCCTCGTCGATGATGATGGTGTCGTAATTCTTCAGCAGCGGGTCGGTCTGGGTTTCGGCCAGCAGTATCCCGTCCGTCATCAGCTTGACGGACGCGCCCTTGGTCAGCGTATCGGCAAAACGTACCTTGAAGCCCACGTGCACGCCCAGCGGCGCACCGAGTTCCTGCGCAATCCGCTTGGCCGTCGATGATGCAGCGATACGACGCGGCTGGGTATGGCCGATCAGGCCCTTCTGGCCACGCCCCAGTTCCAGACAGATCTTCGGTAGCTGGGTGGTCTTGCCGGAGCCCGTTTCACCGCTGACGATGATCACCTGATGGCCTTGCAATGCCTCGGCGATCTCGTGGCGGCGGCCCGAAACGGGCAAGTCCTCGGGGTAGCTAATCTCCGGCAGCGGGTTGCGGAACAGCCGCTCCGCTTCGCGCGCGGCCTGCTCCTCCGGCGTCAGCCTGGGGCGCTGTTCACGCTGCTTGCGCTCGCCCTGCGGCTGGCGTGCGCCGCCCTGCCGGGCGGGCTGCACAACTGGCTGCGCAGCGGCCTGCCCTGCCGACTGCGCAGGCTTGGGGCGGGGTGGCTGATCCGGCTTGCGACCTTGCGGCGAGCGTTGTGCGGGGCGATTCTGCGGGTTTTTAGGCTGATTACGGACGTCTGACATTGTTTTTTACAAAGGTTTTGGCGCGGAAGTCGCGCACCGAATTATAATGCGCCTAATGGAAAACCCTACCCAATTCGTCCACTGGCTGCGCTCCGTCGCGCCCTACATCCACGCCTTCCGTGGCAAGACCTTCGTGGTCGCCTTCCCCGGTGAACTGGTCAGCGCTGGCGCCCTGCAAGTGCTGGCCCACGACCTGTCGCTGCTGCACGCGCTCGACATCAACGTCACCGTGGTCTATGGCTCGCGCCCGCAGGTCGCCGAACAGCTAGCGCTGCGTCAGGTGGAAGGCCGCTTCCACAACGGCGTGCGCATCACCGACCCGGCCGCACTCGAATGCGCCAAGGAAGCTGCCGGCGAACTGCGCCTCGATATCGAAGCCGCGTTCAGCCAGGGCTTGCCGAATACGCCCATGTCGCATGCGGCGATCCGTATCATTTCTGGCAACTTCATCACGGCCCGTCCGCTCGGCGTGATCGATGGCGTCGATTTCGAGCTGACCGGCATCACCCGTAAGGTCGATGCCGAAACCATCCACTCCATCCTCGGTTCGGACGGTCTGGTGCTGCTGTCGCCGCTGGGCTTCTCGCCCACCGGCGAAGCCTTCAACCTGACCATGGAAGACGTGGCCTGCAGCGCGGCGATCGCCCTGCACGCCGACAAGCTGATCTTCATTACCGAAACCCCGATGATGACGGACGCGGGTGGCACGGAAATCCGCGAACTGTCCTCGCATCAGGCCGAAGCCGTGCTGATGGCCGGCTTCCTGCCCGATTCGACGGCGTTCTACCTCAAGCACTGCGTCAAGGCCTGCCACAATGGCGTCGAGCGTTCCCACATCGTGCCGTTCGAGATGGATGGCTCGGCTCTGCTGGAACTGTTCACCCACGATGGCGTGGGCACCATGATTTCGCATGACAATCTGGAATCGCTACGTCAGGCCACCATCGAAGACGTGGGCGGCATCATCAAACTGATCGAACCGCTGGAAGCCGACGGCACGCTGGTGAAACGGGGCCGCGAACTGATAGAACGCGAAATCGACTACTTCTCCGTGATCGACCACGATGGCGTGATCTTCGGCTGCGCGGCGCTGTACCCCTTCCCCGAACAGAAAATGGCCGAAATGGCCTGCCTCACTGTCAATCCGGAAGTGCAGGCGCAGGGCGACGGCGAGCGCATACTCAAGCACATGGAGAACCGCGCGCGTGCCATCGGCATCACCAAGCTGTTCGTGCTGACCACCCGTACGGCCCACTGGTTCCAGAAACGCGGCTTTGTGCCGGCCACCGTGGATGCCCTGCCTAAAGACCGGCAGCGCATGTACAACTGGCAGCGCAAATCCCAGGTTCTGATTAAAACCTTATAATGGCGTTTTACGTTCAGCTTTAGGAGTGTCGCAAATGGCCCGCACCGTGCAATGTATCAAACTTAACAAGGAAGCCGAAGGCATGGACTTCCCGCCTTACCCGGGCGAACTCGGCAAGAAGATTTACGAATCGGTGTCGAAAGAAGCGTGGGCTGCATGGCTCAAGCACCAGACCATGCTGGTCAACGAAAACCGTCTGAATCTGGCCGATCAGCGCGCCCGTAAATATCTGGCGCAGCAGATGGAAAAGCACTTCTTCGGCGATGGCGCCGATGCTGCTGCCGGCTACGTGCCGCCTAGCGCCTAAGCTCACGCTTAGTCTCTGGTTTCAGCGATCGGTGTCCGGCCTTGCGCCGGACCACATGCTACGGGCGGCCTGTGCCGCCCGTCGTCATTTCTGAGCTCTGCTTAGAACTTCAGGGTTTTCACGCCTTCGGCCATGCCCAGCAGGCAGACATTGGCGCCACGGGCAGCGAACAGGCCCACGGCGATCACGCCGACGATCTGGTTGATCTGCGCTTCCAGTGCCACCGGGTCGGTGATCGCCAGACCGGCTACATCCAGAATATTGCCGCCGTTATCCGTCACGAACGCTTCGTCCGTACCGGCTTTCAGGCGCAGCTTGGGCGTGCCGCCCAGTTTGGCCAGTTCGCGCGCCACGGCATTGCGTGCCATCGGCAGCACTTCCACCGGCAGCGGGAATTTGCCCAGTACATCCACCAGCTTGGAGCCGTCGGCGATGCAGACGAACTGGCCGGACACGGAAGCGACGATTTTTTCGCGCGTCAAAGCGGCACCGCCGCCCTTGATCATGGCGCCGGCAGCGTTGATTTCATCGGCGCCGTCGATGTACACCGCGATCGCTGGCACGTCGTTCAGGTCATACACTTCGATGCCATGGCCGCGCAGACGGGCAGCCGTGGCTTCCGACGACGCCACTGCACCTTTGATGCGGTGCTTGATCAGCGCCAGTTCGTCGATGAAGAAGTTGGCGGTGGAGCCGGTGCCCACGCCGATGATTTCGTTGTCTACCACGTAGGCGATGGCGGCACGGGCTACGGCTTGTTTCAGTTCGTCCTGAGTCATAGTCTATCTATTCGAAGAGAAGGGTAAAAAAGGGGATGGGCGCTATTTTAACGGATCAGACCCCGCCTCCCCGAAATAAGCCACCTTGTATTGCGCAAAAGTAACGTGGCGCGCCCGCCGCACCTGCTGTCATATGCTTGCCATTAATGCACGTGAATGTGCGAGAATCAACACTTAGCCACTCGCCCGCCGAGGATAGTGCAATGACGTCTCCCAAGACCATATTGATCGTCGATGACAGCCGGGTTTCGCGCATGATGGCGCGGAATTACATCAGCCTGCTGCATGCCGACTGGACTATCGAAGAAGCCGCCAGCGGCGAGGAAGCCCTGCTCAAGGCGCGCAGCATGACGCCGGACCTGATCCTGATGGATGTCAACATGCCCGGCATGGGCGGCATGGCCGCGGCCGAGCAGCTGCGCCAAGAATGGCCGGCCGTAGCGATCTCGCTGCTGACGGCCAATGTGCAGACGGCCACACGCGAGCGCGCCACGGCGCTGGGGCTGGGTTTTGTAGAAAAGCCCATTACGGAAGCCCGCATCGCCAGCCTGCTGGCTCCCCTGACCGAGGGCTGACCATGTTTGCCCTGTCCGAACTGGAAAACGATGCGCTGATCGAGATCTTCAATATCGGCGTGGGCCAGGCTGCCGCTTCCATGAGTGCCATCGTGGATGAACCGGTGACCATGTCGGTACCGTCGATCAGCTTTGTGGACCGGCGCGAAGCCGCCCGTGTACTCGACAACAAGGACCCGGAAGCGGAGCGCATCTGCGGCGTCAGCCAGCATTTCGAAGGCGCGTTCGACACCCAGGCCATCCTGATGTTCCCCGAAGATAAAAGTCTGGAAATCGTCCGGCTGATGGTAGGCGAAGCCGTGCCGCTCAAAGAGCTGACGGAAATGGAACAGGAGGCCATGTGCGAGATCGGCAACATCATCCTGAATTCCTGCGTAGGCACGCTGGCCAACATCTTCCACCACGAGCTGCATGGCTCGCTGCCGCAATACCATGTAGGCACCAGCGATGAAATCATGATCGCCTCGGGCAGCCAGGCCGATACCGTGGTGCTGATGCTGCATATCGACTTCGTGCTGGAACGCCACCAGATACAAGGCTATGTCGCCTTCGTGCTCGATGTCACGGCGCTACACGACCTGAAGGAGCAGATCAACCGCTACATCGCCCGCGCGATGGGACAGGAATGAGGGGCGCAGCATGCCGAACTCACCACCCGATCACCGCCTGCGCCTGCTGCAAAGCGTGCTGTCCGCCATCAGCATGGGCGCCATCGTGCTCAATCCCGAGCGCCGCATCGTGCTGTGGAATAGCTGGATGCAGCAGTATTCGGGCATCAGCACCGAACAGGCGCTGGGCCAGCCATTTTTAGCCGTCTGCCCCGAGCTGCAGGGCGGACGGGTAGAGATGGCGATCACCCAGGCGCTCAGCAACAACTTCCCGTCCCTGCTGTCGCAAACCCTGAACAAGGCGCCCTTCCCCCTGTATGCCAATGACATGGCAATGGAAAAGCAGGAGCGCATCCAGCAGGCCATCGAAGTGAGCCCGATTGCCGTGGCCGGCGCCGCGCGCCACTGCCTGATCCAGATCAGCGATGTCAGTATCGCCGTCGGGCGCGAGAAGCTGCTGCGCGAGCAGGCGCTGGTGCTGCGCTCGCAGACCTTTGCCGACGGCCTGACCGGCATCGCCAACCGGCGCCACTTCGATGTGGCGATCGACCGCGAACACCGGCGTGCGCGCCGCAGCGGCCAGCCGCTATCGCTGCTGATGATCGATATCGACCATTTCAAGCCGTACAACGACCACTACGGCCACCAGAAAGGCGACCAGTGCCTGATCCGCGTGGCAGCCACCATGGCCGCCATGCTCAAGCGCCCGTGCGATCTGATGGCGCGCTACGGTGGCGAAGAATTCGGCATCATCCTGCCGGACACCGACCTGCCGCAGGCGCAGCGCATGGCCGAGGCCATACGCGCGGCCGTGCAGGAACTGGCCATACCGCATGGGCGGCATAGCAATGCCGAGCATGTCACCGTCAGCATAGGCATCGCCACGCTGGACGTGGATACCCAGCCCGATATCGAAATGCTTATCGGTGCGGCCGACCGCGCGCTGTATCAGGCCAAGCATCAGGGTCGCAACCGCAGCGTCAGCTGCAGCACATAGGACAGTCGATGATAGAACAGACTCTCGCCAGCACACCTGTTTTACGCAGCATCGCCCAGCTACCGGGGCCGCGTCCCTGGCCACTGGCCGGCAATCTGGGGCAGATCCGCCCCGAGCGCATCCACCAGCATGTAGAGCGCTGGAGCCAGCAGTATGGCCCCATCTTCCGTATGCAGTTCGGTTCTACCCCCATCGTGGTGCTGGCCGGGCACGAACTGGTCAACGCGGCCCTGCGCGACCGCCCCGATGGGTTCCGCCGCCCGTCCATTACGGCCCAGGTTTCGAATGAAATGGGTGGCCGCCCGGGCGTGTTTCTGGCCGAAGGCAGCGTCTGGCGTGACCAGCGCCGCATGGTCATGGCAGCGCTGGCACCGCACGCCATCAAGGCCTATTTTCCGGCACTGGTCAAAGTCGGGCTGCGCCTGCAAAAGCGCTGGCAGCACGCCGCGCAGCAGCAACAGGTAATCGACCTGTGCGAGGACCTGAAACGCTATAGCGTCGACATCATCGCCGGTCTGGCCTTCGGCACCGATGTCAACACCATCGATGGCGGCGAAGATGTAATCCAGCGCCATATGGACATCGTGCTGCCCGAAGTGGCGCGCCGTTCCGTCGCCCTGTTCCCCTACTGGCGCTATGTCAAACTGCCGCGCGACCGCCAGCTAGAGCGCAGCGTAAAGCACTTGAGCAGTGCCGTCGATGCGCTGATCGCCACCGCGCGCCAGCGCCTGCAGGACGAGCCGCAGCGACGCGAGCGCCCGGCCAATCTGCTCGAAGCCATGATCTGCGCGGCCGACGAAGGCGGTAGTGGCGTCGACGATATTGCCGTCGCAGGCAATGTCACCACCATGCTGCTGGCCGGTGAAGATACCACCAGCAATACGCTGGCATGGATGCTGTATCTGCTGCAGCAGCATCCGGCCGCGCTGGAGCGGGCCCGCGCCGAAGTGCAGCAGATGGCGCCCGATCCGGCGGCCTTCAGCATCGAGCAGATGGATAGCCTCGATTACCTCGACGCCTGCGCACAGGAAGCCATGCGTCTCAAACCGGTGGCGCCCTTCATTCCGCTGGAAGCGCTGCGCGACAGCGTGATCGGCGATGTGCACATCCCCAAAGGGAATCTGATCTGGTGCGTGATGCGGCACGATAGCGTGAGCGAACAGCATGTAGCACAGGCCGCAGAATTCGATCCGCAACGCTGGCTGCGGCAAGGCAGCGACGCCATGAACAAGCATCTGGCCATGCCCTTCGGTTCAGGCCTGCGCACCTGCCCCGGACGCTATCTGGCGCTGCTCGAAATCAAGCTGGCCAGTGCCATGCTGCTGAGCAGCTTCGACATCACCATGCTGGGTACGGAAAGCGGCGCCGAGCCGGAAGAGCGTATGGCTTTCACCATGTCGCCCATAGGCTTGCGCATGATGCTCAAGGAGCGTCGCGCCTAGGCCGTCCGCGCTACATGCGGTGGGCCGCAAAGCCGCTCTGGCCCGCCGCCACGTCCTCTTTCAGCGTCAGGGCGGGGATCAGATAATCGCCATGGTTCTGCGCACGATAAGGGATGGGCGCCATCGTTGCCAGCCGGTCCAGCCGCTGCGCCAGTTCCTGCTGCACGCTGGCGTAGCGCGCCTGATCCATGCGGCTGGTACGGTAAATCACCAGCGGCGGCAGCACGGCAAAACCCGGATAGAACAGCAAGCCGTGCTGAATGGGGAATAGAATATCGTCTATCGGGCCGTTGATGCCACGCGCGCTGTAGTGCGACTCCCAGCCGCCCGTCGTCACCACCAGCATGGCGCGCTTGCCAGCCAGCGTGCCTTCGCCATAGCGGTCGCCCCAGCGTGCATCCGAGTGTTCACCCACACCA
This sequence comes from Pseudoduganella danionis, assembly GCF_009720775.1. GTDB lineage: Bacteria > Pseudomonadota > Gammaproteobacteria > Burkholderiales > Burkholderiaceae_D > Rugamonas > Rugamonas danionis. Next base: position 947,984 of record NZ_WNKW01000001.1, on the reverse strand, counting down.
TAGCCGAAGCCGTAGGCATACACGCGATCAAACCAGCCCTTCATGATGGCCGGCATGGAGAACCACCACAGCGGGAACTGGAAGATCACCATATCGGCCCAGCGCAATTTGTCCTGCTCGGCGGCGATATCGGCACTCTGCAAGCCGTTGGCGTAGGCATACTGGGAATCGCGCGAAGCATCGAAACGCTGGCCCTGCGGACCACCGACGATATCATCCGCGTCGAACGCAGCCTTCCACTGCATGGCATACAGGTCCGATACCTGCACCTGATGGCCGGCTGCCTGCAGATGGCTCACAGTGAAATCCTTCAGGGCGCCATTCAGCGACTGCGCTTCGGGATGGGCATAAACAATCAATACATTCATGGTCTGGCTCCGGCTAGTTGAGGGAAAGACTAAAGCTTAGGGCGCCATGAGGTATAGTAGAAATGAATTTCCAGTATTTCAGGTATAGTCATGATTAATTTACGCAGCATAGACCTCAACCTGCTGGTGACGCTGGATGTGCTGCTGGCCGAGCACAATGTCACCCGTGCGGCAAAACGGCTGCACTTCTCCCAGCCTTCCATCAGCGTGCATCTGGCACGCCTGCGCGAAATTTTCGGCGATCCCCTGCTGCTGCCCGGTCCACGCGGCATGCAGCCGACTGCCAGAGCCGAAGCGCTGCGCGAACCCTTGCGGCTGGCGCTGGCAGCACTCGAACATGCAGTTGCGCCCAGCGCCGCCTTCGATCCCGCAGCGGCCAGCAATACCTGGCGCGTTGCCGCTACCGACTATGGCGAATCAACCATCGTGCTACCCGCACTGGCGACCATCCGCACTGCAGCACCGGCTAGCCGGCTGGCCGTGGTGGAACTGGCGCCGCCGCGCATCAGCCGTCAGGCCGAACAGGGAGAGATCGATCTGGCGTTTCACACCGAGACGGAAGCGCCAGCCGGCATGCGCCATCGCCTGCTGTTCGAGGAGCGCTATGTGCTGGCGGGGCGGCAAGGCCATCCGCGCCTGAAACGCCGCCCCAGCCTGAGCCAGTTCTGTGCGCTGGATCATGTCATCGTCTCGCCCAATGGCGGCGGCTTTAGCGGCGTGACCGATCAGGCACTGGCGGCATCCGGCCTGACACGCCACGTGGCGCTGTCCGTGCCGCACTTCCTGTTTGTCATGGCAGCGCTGGCGCAAACCGATCTGGTGGCCATGCTGCCCGAGCGGCTGGTACGCAGCAATCCCGCCCTGCGCAGCGTCGCGCCGCCGGTAGAAGTGCCGGGCTTCCGCATGGCCATGCTGTGGCATGAACGCGTGCACCGCGATGCCGCGCACCAGTGGTTGCGCGCACAGATTATTGCCGCAGTCAGCTAGGCAAATCGCAATTGCCGCCTTGCAGTGCGCAGTAAGGGGTTATACTGCTGCGCAGCAAGCACCGCTATACAGAAGGAAAGTTATGAAAATGTTGTCCCGCGCTCAAGCCAGCGTGACTGAAGAAATCCAGCGCCAGTTCCCGCAACTGCAGCAGATCCGCGAACTGGCCGGCGACGGCGGCCTGCAAGGCATGGCCATCTCCGTATTCGACCACTGGCTGGAAGATGAAAGCGAATGGCATCTGCTGGACTGCTACGAAGGCGCCGAGCGCGAACGCCGCAACCGCCTGTTCGCCCAGCACTGGGGCGCGCTGTACGACCTCACGCCACTGTACACAGTACGCTACCGCGGCCGCTGGCCCGCCAAGGCCAAGCTGGTCATCAAACGCTACAACGACAAGGCAGGCTATCTGCGCCAGTGCAGCTACAGCGATTACGGCGTGCCTGCCCAGTTCATCATCATGCCGGAACTGGGCTGCATCTATGCCGCCGGCTGGGATGACACCAACATCCTGTACTACCGCGACGCCGCCCTCGCCGCCCCCGTCCTCAAACTGGCCACCGAAGCGGGCCTGCACTGCCTGCCCCAGCAGTTCTAAAACTCGGGGTCAGGTCGGGCAAAGTGCAGGTGTCAGGTCGGGCAAATGTGCAGCCTCGAGCGTAGCTGATGCTGTTTCGCAATTTGCCCCGTTGCCCGACCTGACACCTGCATCTTGCCCGACCTGACCCCAGAATAAAAAAACGTGGTGTGCCGCCGCAGCGGTCACACCACGTCCAAGGGAGACGGTACTTAGAGCGAACGCAGGCCGCTGGCAGCTTTGGCCAGATCGGTGATGCGCTCCCAGTCGCCAGCGGCGATGGCGTCTTTCGGCGTGAGCCACGAACCACCTACGCAGGCGACGTTTTTCAGCGCGAGGAATTGCGACGCGGTGTCTTGCGAAATGCCGCCGGTCGGGCAGAAGGTTACGTCCGGCAGCGGGCCGCCGATGGCGTTCAGCATGCCCACGCCACCTGCCGGTACGGCAGGGAACAGTTTCAACTGACGGAAGCCCTGCTCGCGCGCAGCCATGATTTCCGAAGGCGTCATCACACCCGGCAGCAACGGCAGGCCGCTGCTCTTGGCAGCAGCGATCAGCGCTGGGGTCAGGCCCGGCGATACGCCGAACACGGCGCCGGCATCACGTGCCGCCGCGAATTCGTCCGACTGGGTCAGCGTACCGACGCCGACGATGGCGCCTTCCACTTCCGACATGGCCTTGATGGCACCCAGACCGTGCTTGGTGCGCAGCGTAACTTCCAGCACGCGGATACCGCCAGCGACCAGCGCACGTGCCAGTGGCACGGCGTGTTCAGGTTCGTCGATCGCGATCACGGGGATCACGGCGGATGTACGCATAATGTCGAGCAGAGTCATGGTCATGATTAGGCTTCTTTCTTCATCGAGAAATCTTCGTCGGAACCCGGTACGGTATTACCTACCGGGTCTTGGTCGTGCAGGCCTACCGTGGTAGGGATAGGCGATGGCAGCGGGAAGGTGGTCGCACCTTTCTCGGCTTCGCATACGCTGTTACGGAACATGGCGAACAGCTCGCGGCCCATGCCCACCTGATTCGGCGACAGGTCGGCCGTGGCCATGGCACGTGCATGCCATGCCGCGCTATCGACTAGTGCTTCCAGCGTGCCAGTGTTGGCGCACAGGCGAATCATGTCGCCATCGCGCACCAGACCGAGCGGGCCGCCAGCCAGAATTTCCGGCGATACGTGAATCGCCGCTGGCACTTTGCCCGATGCGCCCGACATACGGCCATCCGTCACCAGCGCCACATGGCGGCCGGCATCCTGCAGGTTGGCCAGTGCCGGGGTCAGTGCATGCAACTCCGGCATGCCGTTGGCGCGCGGACCCTGGAAGCGGATCACGGCCACGAAATCGCGATCAAGCTTGCCGGCCTTGTAGTCAGCCATGAAGGCTTCCTGCGAATTAAACACCAGCGCTGGTGCTTCCACCGTGCGGTGCTCGGGCTTCACGGCCGAGACTTTCATCACGGCGCGGCCCAGATTACCCTTGACCAGTACCATGCCGCCGTCGGCCGAGAATGGCGCGCCTGCTTTGCGCAGCACTTTTTCGTCGCCCGATTCCAGCGGCGCGTCTTTCCACACCACGCCCTGACCGTTCTCGCCCAGGAAAGGCTCGGCAGCGTGGGCACGCAGGCCTTTGCCCAGTATGGTGGTGACGTCGTCATGCAGCAGGCCAGCGTCGAGCAGTTCGCGGATCACGAAACCCGTACCGCCGGCAGCGTGGAAGTGGTTCACATCGGCGTCGCCGTTCGGGTAGATGCGGGTCAGCAGCGGCACCACGCGCGACAGTTCGTCGAAGTCGTTCCAGTCGATCACGATGCCGGCCGCTTTGGCGATGGCAACCAGGTGCAGCGTGTGGTTGGTGGAGCCGCCCGTGGTCAGCAGTGCCACGATGGCGTTGACGATGGACTTTTCATCCACCACATGACCGACCGGCAGGTACTCATCCGATTGCGCCGTGATCACGGCCGCGCGGCGTGCCGCGGCCTTGGTCAGTTCATCGCGTAGCGGCGTATTCGGGCTGATGAAGGCCGCACCCGGCAGGTGCAGGCCCATCACTTCCATCAGCATCTGGTTGCTGTTGGCGGTGCCGTAGAAGGTGCAGGTGCCGGCGCCATGGTAGGACTTGGCTTCGCCTTCCAGCAGTTCTTCGCGGCCCACTTTACCTTGCGCGTACAACTGGCGGATCTTGGCTTTTTCCGAATTCGACAGGCCGGTAGTCATCGGGCCGGCCGGCACGAACACGGCTGGCAGGTGGCCGAAGTGCAGCGCGCCGATCAGCAGGCCCGGTACGATCTTGTCGCACACGCCCAGATACACGGCCGAGTCGAACATATTGTGCGACAGGGCGACCGCCGCCGCCATGGCGATGGCGTCGCGCGAGAACAGCGACAGTTCCATGCCGGGCTGGCCCTGCGTCACGCCGTCGCACATGGCCGGTGCGCCGCCCGCGAACTGGGCGACTGCGCCCACTTCGCGCACGGCTTGCTTGATCAGTTGCGGATAGCCTTCGAACGGCTGGTGCGCCGACAGCATGTCGTTATAGGAAGAGATGATGGCGACGGAAGGCTTCTTCACTTCCTTCAGCACCAGTTTGTCGTTGGCAGGGAAAGCCGCAAAACCGTGCGCCAGATTGGTACACGACAGCGCGCCGCGCTGTACGCCTTTGATACGGGCCGCTTCGAGGTGGGCCAGATAGGCGCCACGCGAAGGTTTGCTGCGCTCGATGATGCGCGCGGTGACGGTTTCTAGGACTGGATGCAACGCCATGATCGTTCCTTATGAATGAATTCCGTGAAATTTTACTACAAATTTTCGGATCAGCCAGCCTTTTCTTTACTACTTTGGTGCGCAGACAGGCCAAAAAGCGACGATGCACCAAGCTATCGGTGGCCGGCGCAAGCTAAAACACCCCTACTCCAATACGAAAAACGCAAGCCAGACAAGTAAACGTAGTGAATTTACCTGTTTTTAATGTATGATATCCCGCATCCCCTCCATCAGCTCTCACAATCAGCTCTTACTACGCCGACTATTATGCGCCAGCCAGCTCTGACCTCTACCTCCAGTTTTCTAGCCCTTGCCAGCCACGCTACGGATGCCCGCAACTGGCAGATGCGCCAACTGTTTGCCGATGACGCCCAGCGCTTCCCCAAACTGACAGTAGATGCTGCCGGCCTGTTCCTCGACTATTCGAAGAACCGCCTCGATGGCCGCACAGTAGAACTGCTGCTCGACCTGGCACGTGAACGCGGCGTAGAGCGCCTGCGCGACGCCATGTTCGCTGGCGAGAAAATCAATCTTACCGAACAACGCGCCGTGCTGCACACGGCTCTGCGTATGCCGCGCGGCAAATCGCTGGTGGTGGATGGGCAGGATATAGGACGTGACGTGCATGCGGTGCTGGACCAGATCAAGGATTTCACCGACCGCGTACGCAGCGGCGCATGGCTGGGCTATACGGGCAAACCGATCACGGACGTGATCAACATCGGCATCGGCGGTTCCGATCTGGGTCCGAAAATGGCCGTGCTGGCCCTACGCTCCTACAGCCACCCGCGCCTGAAAATGCACTTCGTCTCCAACGTCGACGGCCACGACATGGACGCCGCACTGGCGCAGGTCAATCCCGAAACCACGCTATTCATCGTCGCTTCGAAAACTTTTACCACGGCCGAGACCATGCTCAACGCCGATACCGCGCGCCACTGGTTCCTGCAGTCGGCCACGGAAGCCGATCTGCCGCGCCACTTCGTCGCCGTCTCCACCAACAAGCAGGCCGTCAGCGCCTTCGGCATCGATACCGCCAATATGTTCCCGTTCTGGGACTGGGTGGGTGGCCGCTATTCGGTGTGGTCGGCCATCGGCCTGTCGCTGGCACTGGCCGTGGGCTTTGGCTACTTCAACGATTTCCTCGCTGGCGCGCATGCCATGGACGAACATTTCCGCACTGCGCCGCTGGAGCAGAACATGCCGGTGCTGCTGGCCATGGTGGGCTTCTGGAACCGCCAGTTCCTCGATGCCGGTTCGCTCTCGATCGCGCCCTACCATCAGGACCTGAGCCGCTTCCCGGCCTATCTGCAGCAGCTCGACATGGAAAGCAACGGCAAACGTGTTACCCGTGGCGGCGCCGCGGTCGATACGCCGACCTGCCCGGTGGTCTGGGGCGAGTGCGGCACCAACGCCCAGCATGCCTACTTCCAGCTCCTGCATCAGGGTACCGATGTCACGCCTATGGATTTCATCGCCACCCTGCGCGCCACCCATGATCTGGCCGGCCACCACGATGCCCTGCTGGCCAACTGCTTCGCCCAGTCGGAAGCCTTCATGAAAGGTAAAACGGCAGAAGAAGCCCGTGCCGATCTGCAGGCGCTGAATCTGAGTGCCGCTGAAATCGAAGCGCTGCTGCCGCACAAGGTCTTCCCCGGCAACCGCCCTTCCAACACCATCCTGATGGACCAGCTCACCCCGTCCGCACTGGGCGCGCTGATCGCTCTGTACGAACACAAGACCTTTGTGCAAGGCGCCATCTGGGACGTCAACAGCTTCGACCAGTGGGGCGTAGAACTGGGCAAGGTACTGGCCAAGAACATTCAGGCCGAACTGACGGGCAGCGTACAGCCGGAACGTCACGACAGCTCCACCAACGGCCTGATCGTCATGGCCAAGGCAGCGCAGCACCTATGATGAACACTAGCGAAATCAGCGTCGCTTACGACGCGGTGATGCAGACGGGCGAATGCCCGCTGTGGCACCCGCAGGAGCAGGCCGTGTACTGGGTCGATATTCCCGCATTCACCGTGCACCGGCTCGATCCCGCTACGGGCGCACACCGTGCCTGGAAGCTGGACAGCGAACCGGCCACGCTGGCGCTGTGCCAGCGCGGTGGCCTGATCGTGGCCATGCGCAGCGGCTTTGCCCACCTCGATACCAGTAGCGAGGCAGTACGCCTGACACCCATCGCGCCAGCGCCTTATGACACCAGCATCGCCCGCTTCAATGACGGCCATGTGGATGGCGCGGGCCGCTTCTGGGTCGGCACCATCTACGAGCCGCGCGACAAGCCGGCAGCGGAAATGTATGTACTGGAAAAAGGTCAGGTGCGTCTGGCATGGTCGGGCGGCGTGACCAATTCCAATGGTCTCGGTTTCAGCCCTGACTACCGCAGCCTGTACCACGCCGACACCAGCGCCCACCGCGTGTCGCGCTACGATTTCAATCTGCACAGCGGCACCGTGAGCAACCAGCGTACGCTGATGCAGTTCTCGGCCGATAAAGCGAATAACTACGGCGGCCGTCCTGATGGCGCGGCAGTCGATAGCGAAGGCAATTACTGGGTCGCCATGTTCGAAGGCGCGCGCCTCGTCAAGCTGTCGCCGGATGGCACGCTGCTCGGCGAACTGCCACTACCGGTGCGCTGCCCGACCATGCTGGCGTTTGGCGATGCCGACCTGCGCACGCTCTACATCACCAGCGCTGGCGCACGTCCGGCCGAGGAACTGGCGGCCTATCCGCTCAGCGGCAAACTGCTGCGCGTACGGGTGGACGTGGCAGGCCGCACGGAAGTGCCGTATTTGGAATAAACTTTGTCATCCCGACCGACGGTAGCAGCCGGACGTGGGCCACAAGCATCACCTCCGGCACTTTGTAGTAAATTTTCTTGCAAGTCAACAATTCGTGTAGTAAATTTACACCTGCAGTCCTTTCTTTGCACTCTACTTACTGCGAATTCACACTATTATGGCTCTTACCGATTTTGACCTGGTTCTGTTTGGCGGCAGCGGCGATCTGGCGATGCGCAAATTGCTGCCTGCGATGTTTGCCCGCGATGTGGCCAACGATCTGCCGGCTTCGGCCCGCATCATCTGCGTAGGCCGTGCCGACGCCAGTCAGGAAGAATTCCTGCACACCATAGAAACCACGTCGAAACCGCATATCAAGGCGACCACCGTTTCGGCGGCAGCGTGGGCCAAGTTCACTGCGCGCATTACCTATGTCTCGCTGAACGCCACCGATGCCGGCACCTACCACACGCTGGTCGATGCGCTGCGCAAGGACGATGCGATCACCAAGGTCTATTATCTGGCCACGCCACCGGCCATCTTCTCACAGATTTGCGAGAACCTGAAAGCCAATGGTCTGGTCACGCAGAATTCGCGCGTGGTGCTGGAAAAACCGCTGGGCCGCGATCTGGCTTCGGCCAAACAGATCAACGCCGAAGTGGGCAAGGTGTTCGAAGAATCGCAGATCTACCGTATCGACCACTATCTGGGCAAAGAAACCGTACAGAATCTGCTGGCTCTGCGCTTCGGTAACATCCTGTTCGAGCCGCTGTGGCGCCGTGAATGGATCTCCGACGTGCAGATCACCATTGCCGAAAAACTCGGCGTTGGTAACCGCCTCGGCTACTACGACACCTCGGGCGCGCTGCGCGACATGCTGCAGAACCACCTGTTGCAACTGCTGTGTATCGTGGCGATGGAACCACCTACCTCGATCGCACCCGATGCCGTGCGTGACGCCAAGCTGCACGTACTGCGTTCGCTGAAAAAATTCACCCCGACCACGCTGGCACAAAACATTGTGCGCGGCCAGTACCGCGCCGGCCATGTGGATGGCAAGGCTGTGCCGAGCTACCGCGATGAGCCAGATGCACCGGAACACTCGCGCACCGAAACCTTCGTCGCCATGAAGGCGGAAATCGATACCTGGCGCTGGGCCGGCGTGCCGTTCTACCTGCGTACCGGTAAGCGCATGGCCGACAGTCTGGCCGAAATCGTGGTGCGCTTCAAACAGATTCCGCACTCGATCTTCGCCCAGCCGACCAATAACTTCCAGCCCAATTCGCTGGTAATCCGTCTGCAGCCGGACGAAGGCCTGCGCATGAACCTGATGGCCAAGACCCCGGGCGACGGCATGCGCTTGAAACAGGCCGAGCTGGAACTGGATTTCCGCGAATCGTTCAAATCCCCGCGCATGGATGCTTACGAGCGCCTGCTGCTGGATGTGCTGCGCGGCCAGCTAACCCTGTTCATGCGCGGCGACGAACTGGAAGCGGCGTGGGAATGGGTTGAACCTATCCTCAACAACTGGGAATCGGACGACAGCTTCCCGCTGCCCTACGCTTCCGGTACCTGGGGCCCTGCTGCCGCTTCGGCCCTGATCGGCCGCGATGGCCTGCAATGGCGCGAAGAAGTTCTGCCGGAAGATTAAGGTTCTATGCTGCTCGATTCGATCCGCACCCAGCTCGACTCGCTCTCCAAATCGGAGCGCAAGGTGGCGCTGGCCGTGCTTGATAACCCCGGCCAGACGGTCAGCCAGAACATCACCGCGCTGGCCAAAAGCGCGCAAGTGTCGGAACCGACCGTGGTGCGTTTCTGCCGCACCCTCGGCTACGATGGCTGGCACGAGTTCAAGCTGAAACTGGCGCAGGGGCTGGCTCTGGCCCTGCCCGGACTGAACGAGCAGCCTACCCAGGACGATCTAGCGGCCGATCTGGTCAACAAGATCTGCAGCCGCTCCATCAACACCCTGCTCGATCTGCGTAACAACCTCGATCCGGAAGCGATCCAGAAGGCGCTCGACATTCTGTCCAAAGCCAACAAGATCGAATTCTACGGTCAGGGTACGTCCGGCATTGTGGCCACGGACGCCCAGCACAAATTCTTCCGCTCGGGCGTGCCTACCGTAGCCTATGCCGACCCGCACATCCACAGTATCGCTGCGGCGCTGCTGCGCACAGGCGATGCGGTGGTAGCGATTTCCCAGCGCGGCAACAGCCCGTCGCTGGTGCGCTCGATCAAGCTGGCTCGCCGTGGCGGCGCCGATGTGATCGTACTGGCACCTTCCGGTACGCCGCTGGCCGATCTGGCCACGGTGCTGATCCCTATCGATCTGATTTTCAACATCGACCCCTACACGCCGATTTCGGCCCGTCTGGCCTATCTGGTGGTGATCGACGTGCTGGCCGTGGGGCTGGCGCTGCAACGGGGGCCGGACTTCCGCAAGAAGATGCAGAACGCCCAGAAAGCCCTGCAGGAGTTCGACCTGCAGTTCGATTCCTTCATCCGCTAACGTTGCAAGAACGGCAAACTGGCGTTTATTCTATGGCGATATAGCGACTATATCGCCATGCTTTCTTTGCGCAAGCTGTTAGCTTGAGTACAATAAGACCACTTATTGTCCTCACACTAAATGGCAGCGCACATGAACCAGCTCGAACAGCTCAAGAAATTCACCACCGTGGTAGCCGATACCGGCGACTTCCAGTCGATCCAGGCTTACACCCCACGCGACGCCACCACCAACCCATCGCTGATCCTGAAGGCGGTACAGAAAGAAGAGTATCAGCCGCTGCTGGAAAAAGCTGTGCGCGATAACCTCGACAACTCGATCACCACCACCATCGATCATTTGTTGATCGCATTCGGCAAGCAGATCCTGCGCACGATTCCTGGCCGCGTATCGACCGAAATCGATGCCCGTCTGTCGTTCGACACGGAAGGTTCGGTGGCCAAGGCACGTGAACTGATCGAACTGTATCGCAAGGCCGGCATCGACCGCGAGCGCGTGCTGATCAAGATGGCTTCGACCTGGGAAGGTATCCGTGCTGCCGAGATTCTGGAAAAAGAAGGTATCCGCTGCAATATGACGCTGCTGTTCTCGCTGACCCAGGCCATCGCCTGTGCCGAAGCGGGCGCCCAGCTGATTTCGCCGTTCGTGGGCCGCATCTACGACTGGTACAAGAAATCCACCGGCATCGAGTACCTGCCTTCGGAGGATCCGGGCGTGGCTTCCGTCAAGCGCATCTTCAACTACTACCGCAAATTCGGCTACAAGACTGAAGTGATGGGCGCCAGCTTCCGCAACGTGGGCCAGATTCTGGAACTGGCCGGCTGCGATCTGCTGACCATCAGCCCTGAGCTGCTGCAGCAACTGCAGGACAGCGATGGTCTGGTCGAGCGTAAGCTGAGCAGCGAGGCCGCCTCCACCACCGGCATGATGAAACTGGCGCAGGATGAAAAAACCTTCCGCTTCCAGCTCAACGAAGATGCCATGGCGACGGAAAAACTGGCCGAAGGCATCCGCGCCTTCTGCGCCGATTCGGGCAAGCTGAAACAGATCATCTCGGGCATGCGTTGATTCCGTTTTACCGCAAAGCTTGAACAGCATACAGGGCGGGGTGGCAGCAAAGGCTGTCACCCCGCCTTTTTTCATGTAATTGCCTTATACAAAACGTTACATAAACGTCTGTATTACAATGCAGCGACCATCGCCAACTGCCCAGTCTGGCGGAGCACTTCATCTACTTTCAGTTTCAATGACGAAAACCCTGCGAGAACCAAATATGCGATCTGCATCCCGTTACTCCATGCTGGCAGGCGGCGCTATCAGCCTGTCGCTGCTGGCCGCCTGCGGCGATAAAGCTGCTGCCCCTTCCGCCCCGCCACCGGCCAGCGTCGCCGTCATCACCGTCGCTCCGGGCGCCGTGACCATCAGCAGCGAACTGCCGGGCCGCACCGAAGCCTCGCGCGTGGCGCAGGTACGCGCCCGTACCGCCGGCATCGTGCTGCAACGCGTGTACAAGGAAGGCAGCGAAGTCAAAGCGGGCGAGGTGCTGTTCCGCATCGATCCGGCCCAGTTCCAGGCCAGCTACGACAGCACCCAGGCCGCCGTCGCCAAGGCGGAAGCCAATCTGGCGCAGGCCGAACTCAAAGTCAAACGCTACAAGCCGCTGCTGGCTGCACAAGCTGTAAGCCAGCAGGAATACGACGATGCCGTGACGGCGCAGAAGCAGGCCAGCGCCGATCTGGCCACCGCCAAAGCTGCCCGCACCAATGCCAGCCTGACGCTCGGCTATGCCACCGTGACGGCGCCGATTTCGGGCCGCATCAGCCGCGCGCTGGTTACGGAAGGTGCGCTGGTCGGTCAGGGCGAAGCCACGCCCATGGCCACCGTACAGACGCTTGATCCGATCTACGTCACGATTACCCAGTCCTCGTCGGAACTACTGGCGCTGCAGAAAGCGCTGGCCAGCGGCAAACTGAAAAGCGCTGGCAACGGCGCAGCCCGCGTCACCCTGCTGACGGAAGATGGCCAGCCCTACCCGCAGGCCGGCAAGCTGCTGTTCTCCGATGTCTCGGTCGATGAAAGCACGGGCACGGTGGCCATGCGCGCCGAATTCCCCAATCCGCAGCGCACCCTGCTGCCCGGCATGTATGTGCGTGCCCGCCTTGAACAGGGCGTGAATGGTGCAGCCATCAGCGTGCCGCAGCAGGCCGTGGTGCGCGGACCGGAAGGTTCCTCCGTGCTGGTGGTAGGCGCCGACAACAAGGTGCAGTCGCTGCCGGTCACGGCCAGCGCAGCCGATGGCCAGAACTGGATCGTCAGCAGCGGCCTGAAAGGCGGCGAACGCATCATCGTGGAAGGCTTCCAGAAAGCCAAGCCGGGTGCCACCGTCAAACCGGCACCATGGCAGGGCCCAGCCGGCAGCGGCGCTGCTGCTGCCGCAGCGACGGCTAGCAGCTCGGCCAGCGGTGCTGCACCCGCTGCTGCCGCTGCTGCACCTGCCAGCGCAGCGAAATAACGGGGAGTCCTGATGGCCAAGTTCTTCATCGACCGGCCCGTGTTCGCATGGGTCATCGCCCTGTTCATCCTGCTGGGCGGGATGCTGGCGATTACCGTGCTGCCCGTGTCGCAATACCCGACTATCGCCCCGCCTTCCATCGTCATCACGGCCAACTATCCGGGCGCTACGGCGCAGGTGCTGGACGACGCTGTCACCAGCGTGATCGAGCAGGAAATGAATGGCGCCGATGGCATGCAGTACATCGAGTCCTCCAGCGAGGCTAGCGGCGCCGTCACCATCACCGTGACCTTCCAGCCCGGCACCAATCCCGAACTGGCTGCAGTGGATGTGCAGAACCGCATCAAGCGGGTGGAATCGCGTCTGCCGGCTGCCGTTACGCAGCAAGGCGTGCAGGTCAACAAGGCACGCTCCAATATTCTGATGTTCGTCGGCCTGACCTCGACGGATGGCCGGCTCGATCCGACCGCGCTGGGCGACTACATGGCGCGCAACGTGGTCAACGAAATCAAGCGTATCCCCGGCGTCGGCCAGGCCCAGTTGTTCGGCACTGAACGTGCCATGCGCATCTGGATCGATCCGGCCAAGCTGGTCGGCCTGAAGCTGACCATGGCCGACGTGACGGCCGCGATCCGCGCACAGAATGCACAGGTTACGTCCGGTACGCTGGGCGACCTGCCCAGCCCTGCTGCGCAGACCATTTCCGCCCCCATCGTGGTATCAGGTCAGCTCACTTCTGCCGCCGAATTCGGCCAAATCGTACTGCGCTCGCAATCGAGTGGCGCACTGGTACGCCTGAAAGATGTGGCACGCATCGAAATGGGCGGCGCCAGCTTCAACATCAGCGCGCGCCTGAGTGGCCAGCCTTTCTCCGCCATCGCCGTGCAGCTTTCGCTAACGGGTAACGCGCTGCAGACGGCTACCGCCGTACGCGCCAAGATGGAAGAATTGTCCAAGTACTTCCCGCCCGGCGTGAAATACGCTGTGCCGTACGATACTTCGCTGTTCGTCAAAATCTCCATCGAGGAAGTAGTCAAGACCCTGCTGGAAGCCGTGGTGCTGGTGTTCCTCGTGATGTATCTGTTCCTGCAGAACTTCCGCTACACGCTGATTCCTACCATCGTCGTGCCAGTGGCACTGATGGGTACTTTCGCCGCCATGCAGCTGTTCGGTTTTTCCATCAACGTGCTGACCATGTTCGGCATGGTGCTGGCCATCGGTATTCTGGTGGACGATGCCATCGTGGTGGTGGAAAACGTCGAACGCATCATGAGCGAAGAAGGCCTGTCGCCGCGTGACGCTACCCGCAAAGCCATGGGCCAGATTACGGGCGCCATCATCGGCATTACGCTGGTGCTGATCGCCGTATTCATTCCTATGGCCTTCTTCGGCGGCGCCGTGGGCGCGATCTACCGCCAGTTCTCGCTGGCCATGGTATCGGCCATGCTGTTCTCGGCACTGATGGCGCTGACCCTGACGCCGGCCCTGTGCGCCACCATCCTGAAACCCGTGCAGGCTGGCCACCACCACGAGAAGCGCGGCTTCTTCGGCTGGTTCAACCGTGTGTTTGCACGCAGCGCTACGCGCTATCAGGGTGTGATTGCGCGCATGCTGCAGCGTACCGGCCGCTATCTGATCATCTTCGCGCTGCTGTGCGGCGTGGTGGGCTGGCTGTATGTGCGCTTGCCTTCATCCTTCCTGCCGAACGAAGATCAGGGCTATCTGATCGCCAACGTGCAGCTACCGCCGGGCGCATCCACCAGCCGTACGCAAGCCGTGCTGGCCAAAGTGGATAGCTATTTCCGCCAGCAGCCGGGCGTGGCGCGCACCATCGCCGTCGCAGGTTTCAGCTTCTCCGGTAACGGCCAGAATGCCGGTCTGGTATTCGTGCCGCTCAAGGACTGGAGCGAGCGCGGTCCCGACCAGTCGGCACAGGCCATCGCCCAGCGCGCGTTTGGCGCTCTGTCCGGCATTGCCGATGCCGTGGTGTTCCCGCTCAGCCCTCCGCCCATCCGCGAACTGGGTAATGCCACCGGTATTACGGCGCGTCTGCAGGACCGCAGCGCGCAAGGCCACGCTGCCCTGCTGGCAGCCCGCAATCAGTTACTGGGACTGGCTTCCAAGAGTCCGATACTCAAGGGCCTGCGTCCCGAAGGGCTGGAAGATGCGCCGCAACTGCAAGTCGACATCGATCGTGAAAAAGCCTATGCACTCGGCGTCAGCTTCGCCGACATCAACAGCATGCTGTCGGGCGCACTTGGTTCGTCCTACGTCAACGACTTCGCCAGCAGCGGACGTCAGCAGCGCGTGATCGTGCAGGCCGATGCGCCGCGTCGTCTGCAGCCGCAGGACATCCTGCAACTGCATGTGCGCAGCGCCAGCGGTACCATGGTGCCATTCGCCTCCTTTGCTTCTTCGCGCTGGATACAGGGCCCCGTGCAACTGGTACGCTACAACGGCTACCCAGCCATCAAGCTGACGGGCGATGCAGCACCGGGCCGCTCGACGGGCGAAGCCATGGACGAGCTGCTACGTCTGGCCGAACAGCTGCCGCCCGGCTTCAGCATCGAATGGACCGGCCAGTCGCTGGAAGAAAAAACGTCGGGCTCGCAGGCGCCTGCCCTGTTTGCCCTGTCGCTGCTGGCCGCCTTCCTCGTACTGGCTGCGCTGTATGAAAGCGAAACCATTCCCGTGGCCGTGCTGCTGGTGGTGCCGCTCGGCGTGCTCGGTGCACTGCTCGGTGCCACCCTGCGCAGCCTGCCCAATGACGTGTACTTCAAAGTGGGCCTGATTGCGATTATCGGCCTGTCGGCCAAGAATGCGATTCTGATTATCGAATTCGCCAAGGACCTGCAGGCGCAAGGCAAGGGCCTGATCGAAGCCACGCTCGAAGCCGTGCACCTGCGCTTCCGCCCCATCATCATGACCTCGCTGGCCTTCATCCTCGGCGTGCTACCGCTGGTGATCGCCACTGGCGCCGGTTCGGCCAGCCAGCGTGCCATCGGCACGGGCGTGATGGGCGGGATGATTACTGCGACCGTGCTGGCCGTATTCCTCGTGCCCGTATTCTTCGTGGTAATCCGCAAAATCTTCAAGGGCAGCGAACGCCAGCGCAAACTGGCCGCACATGAACTGAACGACAAGAACCATGAAACCATTGATTAAAACGGCTCCTACTCTGCTGGCAGCAGCACTGCTGTCGGCCTGCTCGCTGGCGCCGACCTATCAGCGTCCGGCTGCTCCTGTCGCTGCCGCCTATCCGCAGGATACGGCAGGTGCGGCCGCACGCACCAGCGTAGCCCTGCCTGCCAGCGCTGCCAGCACCGTGGATACGGGCTGGCGCAGCTTCTTTGCCGACGCCCAGTTGCAGCAACTGATAGCCGCGGCGCTGGAACATAACCGCGACCTGCGCACTGCCGTGCTGCGCATGGACGAAGCACGCGCGCTGTACGATGTGCAGTCGGCCGACCGCCTGCCGAATCTGAACGCCAACGCCAGCGTGGCGCGCGCCAAGACACCGGCCTTCCTGTCCTCCAGCGGCCACAGCACGGTGGGCAAACGCTACGATGCAGGACTGGCGATTTCCGCTTTCGAGCTGGATTTCTTCGGCCGCGTAAAAAGCCTGAGCGATGCGGCACTGGCCAGCTATCTGGCCACGGACGAAGCCCGTCAGGCGGCGCAAATCAGTCTGGTGGCACAGGTGGCGCAAGCCTATTACACGGAACGCGCCTACGCCGAACAACTGGCACTGGCACAGCAGACCTATGCAGCGCGCAGCCGCACTTACCAGCTTACCCAGCAGCGCGCCGAAGTGGGCGCCTCGTCGCGCCTCGATTTGCGCTCGGCCGAAACGCTGATGGAAACCGCGCGTGCCGCCGCCCTGTCGCTGGCACGCCAGCGTGCACAGGCAGAGAACGCGCTGACGCTGCTGGTCGGCCAGAACCAGCCTAGCACTAGCACCAGCGGCGCCCTGCCCGACCAGCGCCAGCTCGATGCCATGGGCGCGCTGCCGGCCGGCCTGCCGTCCGAACTGCTGGCACGCCGGCCCGATATCCGCGCCGCCGAACAGCGCCTGAAAGCGGCCACCGCGAATATCGGTGCCGCCCGTGCGGCCTTCTTCCCGCGCATCAGCCTGACCACCACGCTGGGCAGCAGCAGCCCATCACTCGGTGGCCTGTTCGACAGCGGCTCCGGTAGCTGGTCGTTCGCGCCGCAACTGTCGCTGCCCATCTTCGATGCGGGCCGCAACCGCGCCAATCTGAGTCTGGCCGAAACGCGCAAGAATATCGCCGTGGCCGACTACGAAAAGACCATACAGACGGCCTTCCGCGAAGTGGCCGATGCACTCGCAGCGCGCGACTATCTGGGTGAACAGGTGCAGGCACAGAACAGCATCGTCGAAGCCCAGGCCGACCGCCTGAAGCTGCTGCAACTGCGCTTCGAGCAGGGCATCGCCAGCAGCCTCGATGTACTCGACGCCCAGCGCGAACTGTTCAGCGCCCAGCAGACGCTGGTGCAGGTACGTCAGCAGCGTAGCGGCAGTGCCGTCGATCTGTATCGTGCACTGGGCGGCGGCCTGCAGCCATGACTTCGTCGATCACCATACGCCTCGGCAAGCGGGCCCGCGCGCGCATCGCTGCCGAAGGTATGCAGGCGGCCGACATTGCCATCATCCCTGCCGCAGCAGGCGGCCCCAAAGGGCTGATCCTCAATGGCCTCGATATCTGGGCCTTCGGCGAATGGCTGAAAGGCGCACCGCGCCAGCGCCGTCTGATCGGCGCTTCCATCGGTGCATGGCGTATGGCGGCATCGGCATTTGATGATCCGGTGGCTGCCCACAAGCGGCTGGCGCAACTGTATTCGGCCCAGCAGTATCCGGAAAAAGTAAAGTCGCCGCAGGTGACGGCCACCTGCCGCACCCTGCTCGATGAGCTGCTCGATGGGCGCGGCGCCGAAGTGCTGCACCATACTCAGCACCATCTGTCCGTGCTGACGGTGCGCGGCATCGGCGCATTGGGGCGCAGCGATGGCCAGCGCTGGCGCGAAATGGCCGGTTTCATCGGTGCAGCGACGGGCAACCTGCTGGCGCGCAGCCAGCTGGCCAAAGCCATGGAACGCGTGATCTTTCATCACCAGCACGATCACAGCGCATGGCTGCGCGACGGCTTCGACGCCTTCAATGCCCACTTTGTCGGTCTGTCCGATGCCAATCTGCGCGATGCGCTGCTGGCTTCCGGCTCCATCCCGCTGGTGCTGCAGGCCGTCAACGATATCGCCGGTGCACCGCAAGGACCGTACTGGGACGGTGGCCTGATCGACTACCACCTGCATCTGCCCTACCAGCGCGACGAGGGACTGGTGCTGTATCCGCACTTTAGCGACTACATCGTGCCGGGCTGGCTCGATAAAAGCCTGCCATGGCGGCGCGCGCGCGATGCCGCGCTGGAAAATGTGATCCTGATTTCGCCGTCGCCGGAATTTGTCGCCCATCTGCCCAACAGCAAACTGCCCGACCGGGCCGACTTCAAGGCCTATGGCCAGAACCACGGCCTGCGCATGCGCGACTGGCGCCGCGCCATCGGCGAAAGCGAACGCATGGCGGAAGACTTTGCGCGCTGGTGCGAGCGCCCCGATCTGAAGCAGGCCGCCAGCTTCTAGCCGGCAGCGCCTACTCCTCAACCACTCAGGTGGTGAGGAACATCTCCTGCAGATCATTGAGGAAGCGCTGCCCCAGCTCGGTCGGGCGGATGATCTGGTGATCGCGGTACAGCAGCCCCTTGGCTTCCGCGGCATTGAGCTGGCGTTCGATGGCATTGAGTGCCATGCCGGTGCGTTCCATGAACAGGCGCGGATCGAAACCGCCGCACAGGCGCAGGGTATTGAGCATGAACTCGAAGCCCATTTCCTCGCGACCGATCTCGCGCTCTTCCTGCACGGGTGCGCCCAGCGCCACCTGCTCCATATACGCCTTGGGCTGCTTGTAGCGGGCCTGACGCAGGATGCGGTGCGGGAAGGACAGCTTGGAATGCGCGCCTGCGCCTATGCCCAGATAATCGCCGAATTCCCAGTAGTTGAGATTGTGGCGCGCGCGCCGTCCCGCCTTGGCATAGGCCGACACTTCGTAATGCTGGTAGCCGTTGGCCGCCGTCAGTTCGGCGATCATGTCCTGCATGTCGGCGCTGGCATCGTCGTCCGGCAAGGCCGGCGGATACTTGGCGAACAGCGTATTCGGTTCCATCGTCAGATGGTAGAGCGACAGATGCGGCGGCTGGTAGGACAGCGCAGTTTCGATATCGCGCTGCGCTTCTTCCAGCGTCTGCGACGGCAGCGCATACATCAGGTCAAGATTGAAGTTATCGAAGTTGGCCACGGCGATGTCCACCGCACGGCGCGCTTCGCCATCGTCGTGGATGCGGCCCAGCGCCTTCAGATGGCGCTCGCTAAAACTCTGGATACCGATGGACAGCCGGTTCACACCACTGGCACGGTAGGACTTGAACTTCTCTGCCTCGAAGGTGCCGGGATTGGCTTCCATGGTGATCTCGACATCGCTGTCGAGCGGCAGCAAGGTGCGCACGTCCGACAGCAGACGGTCCAGCCCTGCTGCCGACAGCAGGCTGGGCGTGCCGCCGCCGATGAAGATGGTGTAAATCTTGCGGCCCCAGATCAGCGGCAGCGCCATTTCCAGATCGGTGCGCAGCGCATCCAGATATTCCTTTTCAGGGAAGCCGGCCTGATGGCCGCCATCCCTGGCTTCGTGCGAATTGAAGTCGCAATACGGGCACTTCTTCACACACCACGGGAAATGGATGTACAGCGACAGCGGCGGCAGCGCCGTCAGGTTCAGCGTGCCTCCGGCCAGATATTTGGCCGCCACGCCCGCCACATCGCTATGGCTGGCCGGCGCGCTGGGCTGGCTGGCCGCTTTGGCGCCCACGACTTTAATCGGAATCATTTGAGCTTCTCGACCAGAGCGCGCAATGCCTGCCCGCGGTGCGACAGGCGGTTCTTCTCGTCCGCCGCCAGTTCGGCCACGCATTTGCCCAGTGCCGGAATGTAGAAGTGCGGATCGTAGCCGAAACCACCTACACCGCGTGCTTCGGCGATGATCTCGCCATTCCAGCGTCCATCGGCGATCACCGGCTGCGGGTCGTCGGCATGGCGCACGAACACCAGCACGCAATAGTAGTAGGCCGATTTATCGGCATGCGCGGCCAGATCGGCAATCAGTTTGGCGCTGTTACGGGCATCCGACTTGGGCTCGCCCGCATAGCGCGCCGAATACACGCCCGGCGCACCACCGAGCGCATTCACGCAGACGCCGGAATCATCGGCCAGCGCTGGCAGTCCGGTCAGGCGGGCCGCATGGCGCGCCTTCTGCAGGGCATTTTCCACGAAGGTGTGGAAAGGCTCGTCCGCTTCCGGCACGTCGTATTCGCCCTGCGCGTGGACGGCATAGCCCACGGTGGACAGCAGTTGGTTGAATTCTTTGAGTTTGCCCGCGTTGTTCGAGGCGAGGATCAGGCGTTGGGTCATGATGTCGGCTGCAAGAGCGCTGCTGCGCTGTAAAAAAGCATGGAAGCCGACATTGTAAACCGTTTGGCTGCCGCACCTGCGGCGGCAGCCCGATTCCCTACTGGCCGGGACGCTGAGTTAAGCCGTCAGGCCCAGCGCCTGTTTCTGCAGTTTGATCAGATCAGCGATGCCGGCCTGCGCCAGATCAAGCAGACGGTTCATGCCCTCACGGTCAAACGCGGCGCCTTCGGCCGTGCCCTGCACTTCGATGAAATGGCCGGCATCGTTCATCACCACATTCATGTCGGTATCGCAACCGGAATCTTCCACGTAGTCGAGGTCGAGCACGGGCATGCCCTGATACACGCCTACCGAGATGGCCGCCACAAAACTCTTGAGCGGCATGGCCGGCACGGCACCGCTGGCCACCAGCTTGGAGAACGCATCGTAGGCCGCCACCATGGCGCCCGTGATGGAAGCCGTGCGGGTGCCGCCGTCGGCCTGGATCACGTCGCAATCGAGGTGCAGCGTGCGTTCGCCGAAAGCTTCCAGATCGAAGGCTGCGCGCAGCGAGCGGCCGATCAGGCGCTGGATTTCCTGGGTGCGGCCGGACTGTTTGCCACGCGCCGCTTCGCGGTCCATGCGGCTATGGGTGGAACGGGGCAGCATGCCGTATTCGGCCGTCATCCAGCCCTGCCCTTTGCCTTTCAAAAAGCCCGGCACTTTCTCTTCGATGCTGGCGGTGCAGATCACCTTGGTGTCGCCGCATTCGATCAGCACCGAGCCTTCTGCGTGCTTGGTGTAGTTGCGGGTCAGGCGCAGATTGCGCAGCGCATCGACGGCGCGGCCGCTAGGGCGGGAGACAAAAGTCATACTGTTTTCCTTATTTGAGTAATTGCGAAGATTTTGCGATCGCCCCGCGTATTTCGGCAATGGCTTTTTCGATTTCAGCGTCATCGAACAGGTCGGCGCGTTGGCCCGCAGCAGTGTGCGCGATGGTACTACTATGTTCCTGCTGGCTTAGCGCTTCGGTCGAGATCATACTCGATAGCTCGTCCGCCGCCTTGCCGCGCTGGTCGGCCACCGCACTGCCCTGCCACATGATGGCCAGCGCCGTCACGTTGTCGCA
Source organism: Pseudoduganella danionis (assembly GCF_009720775.1). Classification (GTDB taxonomy): domain Bacteria; phylum Pseudomonadota; class Gammaproteobacteria; order Burkholderiales; family Burkholderiaceae_D; genus Rugamonas; species Rugamonas danionis. The sequence goes on along the minus strand of NZ_WNKW01000001.1, from coordinate 926,825 downwards.
GCTACGTCCACCGGCAGCCAGCGCTGCCTGCAGCATGGCCGGCACGGCGCGCACGATAGGCTGGTGCTGCACGCTATGGGCGATTTGCTGGTCCGGCAGCATAGACCACAAACCATCCGAGCACAACAGCAGCACATCGCCGCTCTGCAGGACGCCCTGCCCGAGTTCCACGCGCGGCAGGCTATCCGCACCAAGGCAGTTGTACAGCTTGTTGCGGTCCGGATGAGTGTGGCGCTGCTCGGCCGGCACCAGCCCCTTGGCGATCAGGTTCTCGATATGACTGTGGTCACGCGTACGCGCCAGCACCTGGCCGTCGCGCAGCCAGTACAGGCGCGAATCGCCGCAATGGGCCCACACCACCGCGTTGTGCTGTACCAGCGCGGCCACGATGGTGGTGCGCGGGGTTTCGCTCAAGCCTTTGACCTGACGGTGGCGGTGTATGGTTTCGTGCGCGGCCAGTATGGCCTGCTGCAGAAACTGTTCCGGCTTTTTCACATACGGCGCGGCCTGCTGCTGGAATAACAGCGAGATGGTCTGCAGCGCCACCGTGGCCGCCACTTCGCCATGGGCATGGCCGCCCATGCCGTCGGCCAGCACCAGCAGCAGCGCATCGCGCGTGTAGCTGTAGCCCATGCGGTCCTGATTCTGCTTGCGGGCGCCGATATGGCTTTGCTGGTAGACGGAAAATTGCATCGTACCGCCCTCCTGCTACTGGCGTGTGGCCGGACCGGCCGACGGCGTGCTACCACTGTCCGCACCGCCCAGCCAGCGCCGCAAGCCGCGCCCCAGCCGCGCCATGAAACCGCTGGCAGGCGGCGCCGCAGCGTCTGTGACCACGGGCGCCGGTGCTGTAGCCAGCAGCACCTTCTGCAGGGCGAACAGACTTTGCGGCCGGTCCAGCGGCTCCAGCGCCAGACACCATTCAAGCAGTTTCAGCAATTCGTCCGAATACTGGCCCTGCAGCTGTACGAAATGGGCCGCCATCTTGTCTTCGCTGCGGCGCTGGTCGGCCGGCTGGGGCGGCGCACCCACCATGCAGGCGAACATGGCTGCGCCCAGACTGTAGATATCCGACCACGGCCCCAGTCCGCCGCCCTTGTCGTACAGCTCAGGCGCCGCATAGCCGGGCGTGTACATGGGCGTCAGCGTAGGCATATCCTGATTCAGCGTCTGGCGCGCCGCACCAAAATCGAGCAGCATGGGTGAGCCATCCGTGCGCAGATAGATATTGGCCGGCTTCAGATCAAGATGCAGCAGCTTGTTGGCGTGTACTTCACGCAGGCCTTTGATCACTTGTAAAAAAATAGTGCGGATAAAGGCTTCGCCCACTTTGCTGTTGCGGTTGCGCTGGCGGGCGATGTAGTCCTGCAGCGTATTGCCCGATTCATAAGCCATAACCATATAAACCGTTTCATGGGCGCGGAAGAAATTGCGCACGCTGACCACGTTGGGGTGAGCGATACGGGCCAGTGCCCGTCCCTCTTCGAAGAAGCATTTGAGGCCGATACGGAAGGCCGGCAGGTGGGCCGGCGCCACCGTCGGCACCAGTTCGCCGGGCAGGCGCTGGACCAGCGCGGCCGGCAAATACTCCTTGATGGCCACGGCCGCGCCCTCGCTATCGTATGCAAGGTAAACAATACTGAACCCACCCGACGCAATTTTCTTTACAATGCGATATCCAGCAATTTCCAGACCATCTGGTAGGGGGGCGTTGTTTTGTGCTGCCATAGGACTCCTCGCCTGAACCCGCCGATTGTGTGGATAAATCACTGTTTTGTAAAGATTTAACCGGGGACATCCTTTGAGCATTTCCAGTATGACGGGCTACGCGGTCGCCACCAGCGAAAGTGCTGCGGGTACACTGACCATCGAAATCAAGAGCGTCAACTCGCGCTTTCTCGATCTACAGTTTCGAATAAACGACGATTTGCGCGCGCTGGAACCGGATTTGCGCACTGCCATCATGGGCGCGATCACGCGCGGCAAGGTGGAATTGCGCCTGAGTTTCGGGCGCAAGGCAGCCAGTGCCGGCACCCAGGCACTGAATCTGCCCCTCTTGACGGAATTGCAACGCCTGCAGAATGAAGTCAGCAGCCACTTCCCTGCCGCCCACACCATGTCGGTGGCTGAGCTGCTGCGCTGGCCCGGCGTGATCGAAGAAGCGGAAATCGGCCAGGAATCGCTGCAGGCCGATGTGGCCGCCCTGATGACGCGCACCCTGAGCGCCTTCGTTACCAGCCGCCAGCGCGAAGGCGCGGCGCTGGAAGCCATGCTGACGGCCCGCATCGATGCGATGGAAGCCATCGTCAAGCGCATTACCCCGCTGATCCCGCAAGTGGTGGCAGCCTTCCAGCAGAAAGCCGTGGAGCGCATGCAGGATGCACTGGGGCTGGCCTGCCAGGGTTCCAACTCGGCGCTGTCGCGTCAGGATGCGCTGGAACGCATCCGTCAGGAAGTGATCCTGTACGGCATCCGCATCGACGTGGCCGAAGAACTGGGCCGCCTGTCGGCGCACCTGAACGAAACCCGTCACATCCTGAAAAAAGGCGGTCAGGTGGGCAAGCGGCTGGACTTCATGATGCAGGAACTCAACCGCGAAGCCAACACGCTGGGCGCCAAAGCCTCCGTCAAGGAGCTGGCCGACGCCTCGATGGAACTCAAGCTGCTGATCGAGCAGATGCGCGAACAGGTACAGAACCTCGAATAAGGCCCGGCCCTGTCCGGCCCACACAACGCAGGCCGCGCGCCTGCGTTTTTTTTTGCGCGCAGCCGCTAGGCGGGCGTACCGAGGCGCTTATTCGGCGTCGCTGGCGCTGGCCGCATTCATCAGATTGGACCTGAGCTTGACGATGGCCTTCTGCAGCACCTTGAACTCATCGGCATTCAGCCCTGCCGCTCTGGCCGTGATGTCGCGGTAGTCGAACGCCTGTTCGCGCAGCTGGCGCCCCGCCTCGGTAAGCGAAATCCGGACGCTGCGCTCATCGTCCTTGTCCCGTTCACGCGATACATAGCCCATGGCTTCCAGCCGTTTCAGCATAGGCGTCATGGTGCTGGGTTCGAGAAACAGCTGCTCACTCAGGCCCTTGACGGTCTGATGGTCCTGCTCCCACAGGCAGATGATGGTCACATACTGGGGATAGGTCAGGCCCAGCGCTTCGAGCACCGGCTTATACACCCGCGAATAGGCCAGATTGGTGGAATAGATGGCAAAGCACATAAAGTCGCCCAGCCTGGCCGCCTGCCTGTTGCGATTTTCACTGGCACCCATAATTGCGCCCATGGTTGGTTATCAAGCTGGGAATTGTCGTCGCTGCGCTCCCGTTGCGCAAGCCCGGCATCAAGCGCTCCCTCAGCCGAAAGTGAAGGCATAGGCCTCGGCGCCCGCGTCGAGGAAGCGGATGACGCAGCGCCGCGGGCCCACTCTGGTGCCCTGCCTGACCAGCTGATACAGGCGGGTAGCATCGACCAGCCCCATGCCGGCGGCATCGATATCGCTGCCATGATCGGCGCCCGGCGGCTCGCCGTCCAGCGTCAGCTGTATGCGTAGCGGCCGCCCTGCCGCACCGGGGCCCAGCACCAGATGCAGGTCACGCGCGCTGAACTGGTAGGCAATGCTGGCGCCGGCCTCCTGCGCAACGATTTTCTCCTCGCCGGCCAGCCAGTTGCCGGCCAGCCCCCACTGATTCAGGCGCAAGGTGCTCACGCTGTAGCGCTGTGGCTGATCGGGCCGCAGCGGCTGGGGCGAATGGAAGCGCTCTGCCTTGCCATAGCCCAGATAGGTTTCGTCCGATCCCAGCCGGGCCAGATCGGGCGCCGACTGCTCGGCCTTCGCCTCGGGGCGCACCAGACTATGATCGGTCGGCGCCGTGCCATGCGCTTCCGCCAGCAGACGCTGGATGGCAGCCTCGGTGCGGCCGTAATCGCCCTCGCCGTACTGGTGGTAGCGTATCTTGCCGTTCCCGTCGAGCAGATAATAGGCGGGCCAGAAGCGATTCCCCCATGCCTGCCAGATCGCCTGGCTGCTATCCAGCGCCACCGGAAAGTCGATGCGCAAGCGCTGCACGGCCGTCTGCACATTGGCCAGCGACTGTTCGAAGCGGAATTCCGGGCTGTGCACGCCCACCACGACCAGCCCTTGCGCACGGTATTTTTCGGCCCAGGCGCGGATATACGGCATGGTGCGCAGGCAGTTTATGCAGGAATACGTCCAGAAATCCACCAGCACTACTTTGCCTTTTAAATCGGCGGCCGTGAGCGGGGCCGAGTTCAGCCAGCCGCTGGCGCCTTCGAAGCCGGCGCCCGTTCCCTCCACCGGCAAACTGCCCTGACCGCGCGCCACCAGCACTGCGCCCGCCAGTACGCCCGCTCCGGCCAGAGTCAGCATCCAGCGTCGCATACCGCCCGCTGCCGGCCTCATGGCTGTGCTGGCGCGCCCGCGCGGGCGGCCACCTCTATCAGTTCGGCCACCTGCTGCGCATGGCTCGCCATCAGCGCATGCGAAGCACCGGGGATTTCGCGGATCTCGCGGCCATGGGCACGTTCGGCCATGTAGCGCAGCACTGCCGGCGGCAGGTTGCGGTCAGCCGTGCCATACACAAAAAACGATGGCAAGCGCTGCCACGCAGCTGCGCCGGCCGGTTCGTTCAGCGCTGCCAGCGCCACCGGTCGCTGGGCCACAGCCATGGCGGCAGCCTGCGGCTCGGCCACATCGGCAGCAAACTGCTGCCAGTATTTATCCTGTCGTATGTAGAGCTCCTGCGCACCATCGGGTAGCGTGACCGGATCGGCCAGTGCAGTGCCCAGTGTACTGCCGGGGAATTTCCCCGCCAGTCCGGCCACCGTTTCGCCAGCTTCGGGCGCCAGTGCCGCGACAAACACCAGCGCCCTGACCTGCGCCTCGTCCTGTGCCGCACGGGCAATCACCATGCCGCCGTAGGAATGACCGACCAGCACCACTGGCCCCGCAATCGACCGGACCAGACTGGCCGTATAGGCTGCATCGGCCTGCACGCCGCGCAGCGGATTGGCCACACTGACTACCGGATAGCCGTGCGCAGACAGCCGCTGCGCCACAGCGGTCCAGCTGGAACTATCGGCAAAGGCGCCGTGGACCAGCACGATGGTGGGACGCGCGGCACTGCTGCCGGCCACCGCGATGGGACTGGCCGCCTGCACTGGCAGGGCAGCACTGAAACTGGCCCAGCCCAGCAGCATCGCCAGTATGTATGAACGAGGTTGCATGACACTTCCTTCCCGGGTTTAAAGACTCTGGCCAGCAGCTCAGGCCAGCGACAGTTCGACGTGGATGTTGTTGCGGCTCATTTTCGAATACGGGCAGATCTGGTGTGCGGCCGCCAGCAAGGCCTGCGCCTGTTCCGCCTCCAGCCCGGGCAGGCTGACCCGCAGGCGCGCCTGCAGCGCAAAGCCATCCGCACCAGTACCCAGATCGACTTCGGCATCGACCACGGTGTCTGCCGGTAGCACCAAGTGCTGCGCCTGTGCCGCCCGGCCCAGCGCACCGATGAAACAGGCCGACCAGCCGGCAGCGAAGAGCTGCTCGGGATTGCTGCCGGCGGCAGCGCTGCCGGGCGGCGCGAGCTGAATATCGAGCCGGCCATCGTCGCTGCGGGCATGGCCGTTACGGCCGCCAGTGGTACGGGTACGTCCCGTGTACAGAATTTTTTCCAGCGTTTGCATCAGATTTCCTTTCCAGTTCAAGAGAACAACACACGTCAAAATTGGGTCACGGCGATCACCGCATCGGCAAACGCACGCGGCGCTTCCTGCGGCAGGTTATGCCCGATGCCACCGCTGACCTGCTGGTGGCGGTAAGGGCCGGTAAAGCGCTGCGCATAAGCTTGCGGCGCGGCGTGCGGCGCGCCATTGGCATCGCTCTCGAGCGTGATGGCGGGCACGCTGATAGGCGGCAGGCTGGCCAGCCGGGCTGCCAGTGCCTGATAGCGGGCCTGGCCGGTTTCCAGCCCCAGCCGCCAGCGGTAATTGGAAATGGTGATGGCGACATGGTCGGGGTTATCCAGCGCTGCCGCGCTGCGCTCGAACGTCGCGTTATCGAACTGCCAGCGCGGCGAGGCCTGCTGCCAGATCAGACGGGCGAAGGCATGGCGGTTGGCCGCATAGCCGGCCCGCCCCCGTTCGGTAGCAAAGTAGAACTGATACCACCACTGCAGTTCCGCCTCGGGCGCCAGCGGCTGGCTGGCCTGCTGCTGGCTGCTGATCAGATAGCCACTGACGGCCACCAGTCCCTGCACCCGCTCCGGCCACAGCGCCGCAGCGATGGCAGCATTGCGCGCGCCCCAGTCAAAACCGGCCAATATGGCGCGGTCGATTTTCAGCGCATCCATGAAGGCGATCACGTCGGCCCCGCCGGCGGCCGGTTCGCCATCCGCCACGCCGTCGGCAGCGCGCAAACGGGTCGTGCCAAAGCCACGCAGATAAGGCACCAGCACGCGGTAGCCGGCACCGGTCAGCATAGGCACGACGTCCGTGTAGCTGTGGATGTCATACGGCCAGCCATGCAGCAGTATCACCACCTTGCCATCGGCCGGGCCGGCATCGACATAGCCCACATTGAGCTCGCCGGCATCGATCTGGCGGATGCAGGCAAAAGGATCGGCGCACGAGGACTGGGCTGCGCCGGCCATCAAGGGCGCTGCCAGCAACGCTGCCAGTAGCGCGGCCAAGGGTAGTTTGAATAAGTTCATGAACAACTCCTGCGCTTGGTTATGAAATTTACTTATTGCGATAATCATTATGACGATAACTTTAGCACGCAAAATCAGCCGCTGCAAGCAAAAAAAAAACCGCGCCCGCGCATCCGGCGGATGACGGAATCTGGTCCGCCTTCCGGGCTCTTGGTAAAATACTTCTTTGGGCGCTCACTGCCCACCTCAGGAAAGATCACGATGAGCTTAACCAACGCATTTGCAGGCAGCCTGTTCATGGTCGTCGCCCCTTCGGGCGCCGGCAAGTCCACGCTGGTCAATGCACTGCTGGCGCAGGAGCCCAGCATCAAACTGTCGATCTCGACGACCACGCGGCCGCCGCGTCCGGGCGAGACCCATGGCAAGGAATACTATTTCACGACGGCGCAAGATTTCGAGCAGCGCGCCGAAGCGGGCGAGTTTCTGGAATGGGCCGAAGTGCACGGCAATTACTACGGCACGTCGCGCATCATGATCGAACAGCAGATGAAAACCGGCACCGATATTCTGCTCGAAATCGACTGGCAAGGCGCGCGTCAGGTGAAGAAGCAGTTCCCGCAGGCGGCTGGTATTTTCATCCTGCCGCCATCGATCGATGCGCTGGAAGAACGCCTGAAAAAACGCGCAACCGATGCACCGCACGTGATCACGCGCCGGCTGCTGGCAGCGGGCGGCGAAATCGCCCACGCTCCCGAGTTCGAGTATGCTATTATCAACGAAGAATTTGCCGTCGCACTCAGTGAATTGACGGCGATAGTCAGAGCGGCCCGTTGCCGGTTTGCGCAACAAGCGGCACGCAACGCCTCGCTGTTTGCCCAACTGGGTATCCACGCTGAATAAATACACAAGATTTTAGGAGTTATGATGGCCCGTATTACTATTGAAGATTGTCTCAAAAACGTACCTAACCGCTTCCAGTTGACCCTGGCCGCAACCTACCGCGCACGCCAACTGCTGCAAGGCCATACGCCTAAAGTAGAAGCCAAGGACAAGCCTACCGTGGTCGCCCTGCGCGAAATCGCTGCCGGCAAAGTCGGTCTGGAAATGCTGAAAAAGGTACCAATGTAATCAAGCTGGTTTCTGTATGAATCAGCTCACTGCCGCGCAGTCTCTGGCCAGCCATGGCCAGAGCACGCCACCCGCCGAACCGGCCAGCGCGCCGGTCGCGGCAACGGCTAGCCCGAACAATGGCAACGGCAGTGACACTCCCGCTCCTGCAGCATCGGCTGCATCCAGTACTTCCTCCGCTACCCCCTCTACCTCTGCTGCTGCCCCTGTGATTGCTACGTCGCCTCTGGCTGCGCCCACCGTGACTGCGGGCGTCGCGTCGATTTCCCATCTGACTGAACGTCTGGCCGAATACATGTCGCCAGCCGACCTGAAAAAGGTCAAGGAAGCCTACCGCTTCTCGGACGAAATGCATCTGGGCCAATTGCGCAAATCGGGCGAGCCGTATATCTCCCACCCGATCGCGGTGGCAGAAATCTGCGCTGACTGGAAGCTCGATGCGCAGGCCATCATGGCGGCCCTGCTGCATGATGTGATGGAAGATCAGGACGTCAAGAAGGAAGAGCTGATCGAACGCTTCGGCGCACCGGTGGCGAATCTGGTGGATGGCCTGTCCAAGCTGGAGAAGATCGAATTCCAGAGCCAGATCGAAGCGCAGGCGGAGAACTTCCGCAAGATGCTGCTGGCCATGGCCTCGGATGTGCGCGTCATTCTGATCAAGCTGGCCGACCGGCTGCACAATATGCGCACCATGGAAGTGATGGCGCCGGCCAAGAAGGCGCGCATCTCGTCCGAAACCATGGACGTGTATGTGCCGATTGCGCACCGCCTTGGCCTGAACAATATCTACCGCGAGCTGCAGGATCTGTCGTTCTCGCACCTGCACCCGATGCGCTACCGCACGCTGGCGAAAGCCGTCAAGGCAGCGCGCGGCAACCGCCGCGAGGTGGTCAAGAAAATTCTCGACTCCGTCACCAACACGCTGGCGCTGGCGAATATTCCGGCCGAAGTGTACGGCCGCGAAAAGACCCTGTACGGCATCTACAAGAAGATGCGCAGCAAGCACCTGTCGTTCTCGCAGGTGCTCGACGTGTACGGCTTCCGCGTGGTGGTCGACAGCTTCCCCAACTGCTATGTGGCACTCGGTACGCTGCATTCGCTGTACAAGCCCATGCCGGGCAAGTTCAAGGACTACATCGCGATCCGCAAGCTCAATGGCTACCAGTCGCTGCATACCACGCTGATCGGCCCCTACGGCACGCCCGTGGAGTTCCAGATCCGCACCCAGGAAATGCACCGCACGGCCGAATCGGGCGTGGCGGCGCACTGGCTGTACAAGAACGGCGATGCCAATCTGTCCGACCTGCAGCAGCGTACCCACGCCTGGCTGCAATCGCTGCTCGACATCCAGCAGCAGACCGGCGATTCGGCCGAGTTCCTCGAACACGTCAAGGTCGACCTGTTCCCCGATTCCGTGTATGTGTTTACGCCCAAGTCGAAAATCATTGCGCTGCCGCGCGGCGCTACCGCCATCGACTTCGCCTACTCCATCCACACCGGCATCGGCGACCATACGGTGTCCGTCACGATCAACAACGAAGCCGCTTCGCTGCGCACCGAACTGCGCAACGGCGACATCGTGGAAATCGTCACCGATCCGAATTCGCGCCCTAGCCCTAGCTGGCTGTCGTTCGTGCGCACGGGTAAAGCCCGTTCGGCCATCCGCCACCATCTGCGCACCATCAATCTGCCGGAATCGATCACGCTGGGGCGCCAGTTGCTCGAGCATGCACTGTCCTCGCTGGGCCTGAACCAGGAACTCGAAGACGGGCTGGTAGAACGCCTGCTCAACGAATCGAGCGCCAAATCGCTGGACCAGTTGTATGCCGATATCGGCATCGGCAAACGCATGGCAGCGCTGGTAGCGCGCCACATCCTCGGCCTGCGCGGCGGCGAATCGGCCAGCGGCCCGGTCGACCATAACAACGCGGCCGAACTCGATCCTGTCACCATCTGCGGCAGCGAAGGCGTATCGGTCCAACTGGCGCAGTGCTGCATGCCGATACCGGGCGACTCCATCATCGGTCAACTGCGCCGTGATCAGGGCCTGCTGGTACACACCTTCGATTGCGTGCTGGCCAAGCGCCAGAAGGCCAAGGAGCCGGAACGCTGGATCGCCGTCAAGTGGGGCACGGAACTGAACCGCCGCTTCGACAGCCGCATCAAGCTGCTGATCAATAACGAGAAGGGCATCCTGGCCCGCGTGGCGGCCGAGATCGGCGAGTCCGACGCCAACATCACCTATGTCGGCATGGACGAGGACAAAGAACACGTGCTGCACCAGCTGCGCTTCACCATCCAGGTGAAGGACCGCGTGCATCTGGCCGCCCTGCTGCGCAATGTGCGCCGCGTGGCCGGCGTCAACCGCGTGCTGCGCGAACGCAGCTAGGACCAGCTAAGGCCAGCTAAGGCAGCTCGCGCAGCCAGCGCGCCTTGGCTGCGCTAATCCGCTGCGCTAATCGGCGGCCGGCGCCGGATAACTGACTTCCAGCACTTCCAGCTCGTCCACCCCATGCGGCGCCTGGAAGGTGATTACATCGCCTACCCTCGCCTTGGTCAGTGCGCGCGCGACCGGCGCTACCCAGCTAATCTTGCCATTGAGCGGATCAAGTTCATCGATGCCGACGATGGTAATCGTGCGCTCCTGCCCATGCTGGTCGCAATAGGTGACGGTCGCGCCGAAGTAGATCTGATCGGAACCATGGTGCACGCTGGGGTCGACCACGGCCGCCAGATCCATGCGCTTGGTCAAGAAGCGGATGCGCCGGTCAATCTCGCGCAGACGCCGCTTGCCGTAGATATAGTCGCCGTTTTCCGAGCGGTCGCCATTCGAGGCGGCCCAGTGGACGATGCGCACCACTTCCGGCCGCTCCACATCGATCAGTTGCAGCAGCTCGTCCTTGATGCGCTGATAGCCCGCAGGCGTTATATAGTTTTTCGAACCGGGCGGGATGGCCAGCGCCAGCGCGGCGGCTTCGTCATCGTCATCGCCATCGGATTCTTTCACAAAGGCTTTATTCATAAGCTTATTGTAGCCAATACACGCGCTCCGTGCAGTGTGCGCAGAGTGACAGTGCCGCCCGATTTTCCCCGCAGTGAACATGGTTTCACGTATTATGCAGGCGACAGCCGCCGTAACGCTGGCGTAGCAACTCAGGAAGACCTCGCCTCATGTCTGAAAAGAACCGCATCAAAATCTTTATCGCCGACGAACACGCCATCGTGCGCGAAGGTGTGAAACATGTGCTGGCCGGCACCTTAGACCTGCAATTCGGCGGCGAAGCCGACAACGGCCTCGATGCCATCCGCCTGCTGCGCAAGGCGCGCTGCCAGGTACTGCTGCTGGAAATTGCGCTGCCCGACCGTAGCGGCATCGACGTACTCAAACAGATACGCAAAGACCATCCCGAACTGGCCGTGCTGATCTTCTCCCAGCAGCGCGAAGAACAGTATGCGCTGCGTGCGCTCAAAGCCGGAGCGGCCGGCTATCTGAGCAAGCAGTGCGCGCCGGCCGAGCTGCTCGACGCGATCCGTCAGGTCGCGGGCGGGCTCAAATATGTCAGCGCCACGCTGACCCAGCAACTGGCCAACCATGTAGGCGAAGACCACTTGGCGCCACCGCATGAAAGCCTGTCCGACCGCGAATATCAGACCCTGACCATGATAGCTTCCGGCAAAACCGTGAGCAATATCGCGCGCGAGCTGTCGCTCTCGGTCAAAACGGTGAGCGAATACCGCGCCCGCCTGCTGGTTAAAATGCAGCTCAAAAACAGCGCGGAACTCACGCACTACGCGATCCGCAACCACTTGGTAGAATAAGACCATGGAGCGGCAGGCCAGTGCGCGGATGACTTGCCGTTTATTAATGCCAAAATGAAACAGGTTTTCTGCCCTCTACTCGGGGGAATGGCGAGCTCAGCGCGCACTTAAGATGTTAAGAACGAGTCTATCTTCAAGAGGTCGCGCTTCACATGTCCAGCAAACCGAACACTCCCGAGCAGAATCCGGCCGAGATCGCGCGCGAAGCTTTCCGCCGACTGGCCCTGCGGCGCGTAGCGCCCACGCCGGAAGCCTACCGCGACATCTACCATGAAATTGCCGGCACCCAGGCCGTTGCCGCTGCCAGCCCGCTGGGCGCAGTGGACCCTGGGCCGGAATCCGTACTGAGCCAGTTTGCCAATCGCCTCGGCGAACAGAGCCACGGCGAGCTGGCCGATTTTGGCCGGCGCTGCCAGCGCGCGCTCAAATCACGCGACTGGGATGGTTATGGCCGCGCCCTGAGCCAACTGGCAGAAAAACATCTGCAGCCCAAACGGGGCGGCATCGAAGTGGCCGGTCTGGGGCCCGACGACGACCAGAGCCGTACGCTGCGCGATCTGCTCAGCCGCACGCTGACTTATGCTGTGGCCTCGCTACTCAGCGGTGCGCCCGTGCTGGTGGCGGAAGCGGAATCGCTGGGCGCTGCCACCAAGCTCGCGCACAGCGAAGAAGCGCTGGCCGATATCGCCGTGCGGCTGAAACAGTTGTGCTACCAGATTGAACTGCGTGGCGGCGATAGCGCCGAACAGCAGGAGCTGTTGCTGCGCCTGTTCCGCCTGCTGCTGGAAAACGTCGGCGAGCTGCTCGACGACGATAGCTGGCTGCGCGGCCAGATCGAAGCCGTGCAGAATCTGATCGCCGGCCCGCTTGATGTACGCGCGCTCGAAGAAGCCACGCGCAGCCTGAAAGAAGTCATCTATAAACAGGGCCAGCTCAAGCACAGCCTGTCGGACGTCAAGCTCACCGTCAAGAATATGATGATGACCTTTATCGACCGGCTCGGCCAGGTGGCGGCCTCGACGGGCGACTTCCACGAAAAAATCGGCGGCTATTCGGAAAAGATCAGCAAGGCCGACAATATCGCCGAACTCAATACCATCCTCGACGAAGTGCTGCGCGAAACCCGGCTGGTGCAGAGCGAAGCCCTGAAAGCACGCGACAAGATGGTGCTGGCACGGCAGGAAGTGCAGGATGCGGAACAGCGCATCCATCAACTCGAAGCCAAGTTGCAGCACTTAAGTGAACTCGTGCGCGAAGACCAGCTCACGGGCAGCCTGAACCGCCGTGGTCTCGACGATGTATTCGAACGGGAAACGGCGCGCTCGGACCGCCGCGGCACGCCGCTGTGCATCGCCATCCTCGACCTGGACGATTTCAAGAAGCTCAACGACACCTACGGCCACATCGCCGGCGATGGCGCGCTCAAGCATCTGGTGAAGATCGTCAAGGATACGCTGCGCTCGATGGATGTGATCGCCCGCTTCGGCGGCGAGGAATTCCTCATCCTGATGCCGGAAACCACGGTGGAAGCGGCCACCAGCACCATGACCCGGCTGCAGCGCGAGCTGACCAAGCACTTCTTCCTGCACGATAACGAGAAAGTGCTGATCACCTTCTCGGCTGGCGTGGCCCTGCGCCGCCCGAATGAAGACCAGACGGAACTGGTCAAGCGCGCCGACAAAGCCATGTACACGGCCAAGCAAACTGGCAAAAACCGCGTGGTGGTGGCTGACTAGCCCGACCGTCCAGACACAGCCCGGCCTAGGCCGGGCTTTTTTTTCGCCACGACTTGAGCGATGCCGGTTCCGCCCGGCCTCGGACGCATCGAATTATTGCCATAACAATCACAGAAACCTTGCCAGTTCAAACTAGGAATTTGCTTTTTATGCAAATTTAGCCACCGCTTGAGAGTCAAACCTGCATATCCGAGCGAAAAACATAGCGAAAAAAATAAATTTTTTCACCCTAAAGATTCACTTTTTGCGGTCGTTTAGACGCCCAGTAGCCCGGAACTTGAGGCGATTCCGACAAAATTTTGCGGCTTTTTCACCCTAAATTTTTCCCGCACGGCAACCGTTAGTCATCACAACAGCGGTTTGATTGTCTCAGAATAACGAGGCAGACCAATGGGAATGAGCAAATAGCCCAATCGAAGTATTAAGTCTGGAGAAACATCATGGCACAAGTCATCAATACCAACCTTGCATCGCTGAATTCGCAACGTAACCTGACCACCTCGCAAGCATCCCTGTCGACCTCGCTGCAACGCCTGTCCTCGGGTCTGCGTATTAACAGCGCTAAAGACGACGCTGCAGGTCTGGCTATTTCGGAGCGTTTCACTTCGCAAATTCGCGGTAATACGACGGCTGCTCGCAACGCCAACGACGGTATCTCGCTGGCGCAAACGGCCGAGGGTGGCTTGAGCACCGCCGGCGATCTGCTGCAACGTATTCGCGAACTGGCTGTTCAATCGGCCAACGGCACCAACTCCGATTCCGACCGTAAATCGATCCAGGGCGAGGTTTCCGCTCTGTCGCAAGAACTGAACCGCGTGGCCAACACCACCCAGTTCAACGGTCAAAACGTACTGGACGGCTCGCTGACCACCTCGCAGTTCCAGGTCGGTGCTAACGCCAACCAAACCATTAACGTCGGCGTACAGTCGGCCAAAGCTACCGACATCGGCAATAACACTCTGGCTGGTGTGTACGGCAACGCCACCGGCAGCGCCAATGCCGCCACCGGTACCGCCAGCAACGGCGTACTGGCCCAAACCCTGACCGTCACTTCGGGCAGCGGCGTAAGCACCAGCGTGGACGTCAAACTGGCTGACAGCGCTAAAAAAATCGCCGCTTCCGTCAATGCGCTGAGCGCTACTTCGGGTGTGACCGCCACCGCTAGCACCACGGCTACCCTGTCGGGCCCAACCGCTACCGGTTTCGTCGATGGCTCGCTGCAGTTCACTCTGCGTGGCGATAACTCGATCGAAGCAGATGCCAACTCGACCGCTGTCACCATCTCCGCCAAAATCAAAGGCGGCGACCTGTCGGCAGTAGCTCAGGCCATCAATGCACAAGTGGGTACCACCGGTATCAGCGCCACCATCCAGACCAACGGCACCACCCACAACAAAGAGATCAAGCTGACCAACGCCTCGGGCGCTGACATCCAGATCACCAACACCAACGGCGCTTCGGATGACTCGCTGGCCGCCGCTTCGCTGCGTGGCCCTGATCAGCCAGCCAATGGCTCGGTTGCTGCAATCGAAGGTACCCAACAGTTGATCGGCACTACGTCGGCCACGGTAGGCGGCCACCTCGACTTCTCGTCGGAAAGCGGCTTCACCATCAGCTCGACCACCACCGACATCGTCAATGGCTCGACTGGTTCGGATCTGCAATCGGTTGCCAAAATCGACGTCAGCACCGTGGACGGCTCGAACAAAGCCCTGAAAACGCTGGACGCTGCACTGAACCAGATCAACTCGAACCGCGCTGCTCTGGGTGCGATCCAGAACCGCTTTGCTTCGACCATCTCGAACCTGAACATCGCGACCGAGAATCTGTCGGCATCGCGTAGCCGGATTCAAGATACCGACTTCGCTGCAGAAACTGCCAGCCTCACCCGCGGTCAGATCCTGCAACAAGCTGGTACGGCGATCCTGGCCCAAGCGAACTCGCTGCCTAACGGTGTGCTGTCGCTGCTGCGTGGCTAAAATCCGGGGATGAGTTGACTTAACACCGTCGCTCTGACTAGGTTCCCCGGCTGATGTCATCAGTCGGGGATTTTTCACAAAGGAAGCATCATGACTATCGATACTATTGGCAACAGCACGACGGCCCGCACGGTCGACCGTCCTGCCGCCAGCGATGCCAGCGCCGCTACCGGGGCCGCAAGGGCACCTGCGACCGCCGTGGAAACGGCCGCCGCGGTGACGGCTTCAGCCAACGTGCCGACGCTGGATCAGGTAAAAAATGCCGTGTCGCAGTTGAATAAATCGTCGCAAGCCAAATCACAAGGGCTGGAATTTTCTGTCGACAATGACACCAAGCGCACGGTGGTGAAAGTGGTCGATTCCGGCACCGGTGAAGTGCTGCGCCAGATTCCTTCGCCTGAAGCACTGGAAATTGCCAAATCGCTGGATTCGAAAGCCAGCACCGGTCTGCTGATCCAGCAAACCGCCTGAGGCGACTGCGCGCCCAGCGCAGCCGCTTTACCCGTCACGCCACCGTTTGCGTGCTGGTTCTCCCGCCCCTCACGGCGGCGTCTCCTTGACGCCTGGCCGTCGCTTTGTCATATCCAAACTGCCTGTTTTTTTAGCTTTTGACGAACTGACAGGTATTCCCCCCTCTCAAGTCGGGTTTGATTCGACCGATATTGTCTTATATTATTGCTTTACTTAGGAGCGCAACGTGGGCATCTCATCACCCGGCATCGGCTCAGGCATCGACGTCAACACCATCGTCAGTAAGCTGATGGCGGTGGAGTCTGCCCCGCTGGCGGATTTCGACAAGAAGTCGGCCAGTTATCTGGCCCAGGTGTCGGCTTTCGGCAACCTGTCCGGTGCGCTCGGCACGTTCCAGGGTGCACTGTCCGGCCTGACCTCGGTCTCCAGCTTCCAGGCACTGGTCAGCACCCCCAGCGATTCCACCGTGATTAGTGCGTCCGCCTCGAGTACCGCGCAAACGGGGACTTACCGGATCAACATCAATCAGATTGCTCAGTCGCAAACTTTGGGTTCGGGTGGCTACAAGAGCACCACGGCCGCCATCGGCGTCGGCAACAAGACCACGATTAACTTTGCCATGGGCACCGTCAGCGGCGGCAGCTTCGGCCTGAGCGGCAGCGCGCTCGGCGCCAGTCTGAGCAGCGGCGGCCTGACGCCGGGCTCGCTGACACTCAACAATACCGTGATCGCCACGGACGGCAGCACCCGCAGCGCCCGTCTGCTGGCCGATGCCATCAACGCCAAGAGCACCACCACTGGCGTATCCGCCAAACCCAGTACCACCGTCACCAGCGCCACCCTGTTCGGCGGCAGTGGCGCCGCCAACTATGGCAATGTCGATACCAGCGGCGGCGGCACTTATGCCATCACGGTGGGCGGCGTAGAAATCGCGGCCCAGGCCAGCGGCGTCGCCGCCGGTAGCGGTCTGACCGCTGCCGCGCTCGACAGCGCGCTCGCGGGTAGCGCCGTCAGCCGTGCGCTAGCCGACGCCAACATCAGTTTTACCGGCACGGCCGCAGATGGCACGCTGCAATTCAGCAATGCCGATGGCAGCAATATCGCGATCACGGAAGTGGTCAGCGGTACCGTCACGGGCGGCCTGGGCAATAGCGGCACGGCCAATGTGGGCTCCAGTACCACGGCCGTCGGCAGTATTTCGCTGGTTTCGGCCGATGGCAGCCCGATTACCGTGGGCGGCACCAATCCGGCCGGCGCCGGCTTTAGCGCCGGCACGGGCGGCGCCTACATCGGTGCCAGCTTTGCCGCCGACGCCTCGCGCACCAGCGGCAACATCGTCATCGACAGCACCAACAACACGCTGCAAGGCATACTCGAAGCCATCAACAAGGGCAATTTCGGCGTGACGGCCAGCATTGTTTCGGACGGTTCTACCGGCACCGGCGCCACCCCGAATCACTTGATTCTGACGTCCACAGCGACCGGCGTCAGTTCCACGATGAAGATCACGCTCGCCGGTTCCGGCGGCAATCCGCCCGACCCGGCACTGGAAGCCTTGCTGGCCTATGATCCTGCAGGTGTACAGAACCTGAGCCAGAAGGCGGCCGCTGCGGATACGCGCGCCACCGTCAACGGCATCGCCGTGACCAGTTCCGGCACCAGCATCAGCGGCGCGATTGCCGGCGTCAACATCAGCGCGCTGGCTGTCGGCAGCTCCAGCCTGACCGTTTCCAAGGACAGCAGCTCGCTGACCACGTCCGTCAATGGCTTCGTCAAAGCCTATAACGAGCTGAATACGCAGATCACTTCGCTGGGCGGCTATAACGCCGACACCAAGACCGGCGGACCGCTGCTGGGCGACACCACCTTGCGTAATCTGCAGGCCGGCATACGGCGTCAGTTATCGAGCTCGATCACGGGCTTGCGCGGCACCAGCCTGACCAATCTGTCGCAGATCGGCATTTCCTACCAAAAAGATGGCACGCTGACGCTGGATAATGCCAAGCTGCAAAAGGCCATCAACAGCAATTTCAATGATATTGCCGGCCTGTTCGCAGCAGTCGGCCGCGGCACGGATCCCGATGTCAAGTTCACCAGTTCGGGAACCAACACCAAAGCCGGCGATTACGCCTTGAATATCACCCAGTTGGCCACCCAGGGCACGCTGCAGGGAACGCTGGCGCTGCCAGCCGAAACCACGATCGATGCGGACACTAGCTGGACCGTGACTTTGAACGACACCACGCCGGCCACGCTGTCCAACACTGCAACGATCAGTCTGCCTGCAGGCACGTACAACCCGAGCCAGCTAGCCACCTTGCTGCAATCATCGATCAATGGCGTCAGCGCGTTTGCCAATGCCGGTGCGACGGTCACGGCGACCGTCGGCGACGATGGCAAGCTCAAGCTGCAATCCACGCGCTACGGTTCGAAATCGAATATCCATCTGGTCACGGCCAGCGGCACGGATACCAGCGCCGTGTTCGGCAGCGGCAGTTCCGTCGATGGCGTGGATGTGGCCGGCACTATCGGCGGCTATACCGCCACCGGTGATGGCCAGTCGCTGACGGGCGCGCCGGGTGCGCCTGTCGATGGGCTGAAGCTGACCGTGACGGGCGATGCCATCGGCAACCGTGGCACGTTTGGCTTCTCGCAAGGCTATGCCTACCAGCTCAATGCACTGGCAGGCACTTATCTGGGCGCGAAAGGTGCGATCACGAGTCGTACCACAGGTTTGAACAATTCGGTAAAAGATATTACCAAGCAAAAAGACGCTTTTAATTCACGATTGGCCGACATCGAAGCGCGCTATCGTAAGCAATACACTGGTCTCGATACGTCGATCGCCAGTATGAATAAAACCGCGTCATTCCTGACGCAACAGTTCGCTGCTCTAAGCAAGTCTTAGGCAAGAACGCTTTAACAGGAGAGTGAGTATGTTCGGATCCCGACAAACTGGCGTGCATGCCTATGCCAAAGTAGGTATGGAAACCGGCGTAGTAGCCGCCAGTCCCCACAAGCTGATCGTTATGCTGTTTGACGGTGCGCTAGTGGCCTTGGGCACTGCTCTAAATAGTATGCGTGATGGCAATATCGGCGAAAAAGGCAAGTCGATTTCCAAAGCCATCATGATCATCGACAGTGGCTTGCGCGCGGCACTCGACAAGAAGGCCGGCGGCGAAATTGCCGAAGGCCTCGATGCGCTGTACGAATATATGAGCGGTCGCCTGCTCACGGCCAACCTGAACAATGACCCCAGCATACTGGAAGAAGTCCAGCGTCTGCTGACCGAGCTGCGCGATGCATGGAACGCCATCGGCGACACGCCTGCAGTCACCGGCCAGACTGTTCCTACCCCTTCACTCGCGAGCGCCTGATACATGATGACCCACCAACAAGTGTTGACGGTGTATGCCGCCATGGCCGACCTGACGGAACAAATGGTACAAGCTGCCCAGCGCAGCGACTGGGACCAGTTGATCGTGCTGGAACAGGGTTGCGCTGCCCATGTGCAAACGCTGCGTGAACACGATACGGGCACGCCTATGCGCGGCGCCGAACGCGAGCGCAAAATCGAGCTGATCCGCCAGATGCTGAATGCTGACCGGCAGATCCGCGACCTGACCATGCCGTGGATGGCCCAGCTATCGAAGCTGATCAGCGCCACGGGCGCCGAACGGCGCGTGGTCAACGCTTACGGTAGCGTCTAAGCACGCAGACCAGCATGCTGCCGTCCCCGCTGACGATCCCGCCGGTCGGCGCAGTTGCGGCAGCCGGTCCGGCCGCGGCCATCGGCGATGGCCGTCAGGCAGCGTTCCAGCGTGCCTTGCAAAGTCTGGTGGGACAGTCGGTCACGGGCGAGGTGCTGTCGCGTTTCAATGATGGCAGCTTCATGGTCAACGTGGCCGAACATGCCGTGCGCATGCAATTGCCGGCCGACGCCAGCGTCGGCAGCCATTTGCCGCTGACAGTGCTCAGCGCCGAACCGCGCGCCACCTTCGAACTGCGCCAGGCCAGTAGCAGCAATGTGGTGCTGTATGGTGAAGCCCCGGCCGGCACCGACGATTTATACAGTCCGCCCCATCCATCCGGCGCTGGCCTTAACCCGCAGGCCAGCAGCACCCCCGCCGCACTGGCCCGCGTAGCGCTGCCTGGTCAGGGCAGCACTACCGCCATGCCGGCAGAGTCCGCTCCAACGGCTGGCAGTTTGCCGCCCACGAGCGCTGGCGCGCCCTCATCGGCGGCCACCATATCAGCCGGCAGTATGCCTGGCGCTGCGGCACCGGCAACTGCCTGGTCAGCAGATACGGCGGCGCTGGTATCGGCCACCGTCGCGGCCCGCAGTGGTGCGGGCCCTGCCACAAACGCCAGCACTTCCGCCGCAGTCAACTCTGCCGGCACGCCCGCCAGTGCAGCCACGGCCGCTCCAGACCCGCGTGCAAGCGGCAGTGCCAGCCTGACGCCGCCCACTGCCCTGCCGCCTGCGTCGGTGCCGGGCGCCTTGCTGGCTGCGGGCGCCATGCTGAATGCCGCGCCCAGCCGCAACACCCGCACACCTCTCGCCGCAACGGACACCGCACACGCAGCCAGCGTCGGCGCAGCAGACGAAGAGCATGGCGCTGCGGCGCTGTCCAGCCACGGCGGCGCAAGCATCAGCAGCGGCCAGGCCAGTTCCCAGACGAGCCGGGCCCAGCACAGCGCGGCCAGCCTGCTGGGCAAAGCGCCACTGACGGCGCTGGCGGACTTACCCGCACTCGATGCAGGCACTAGCCAGCCCGAACTGAGCCCGGCGGCCCGCATACTGGGCAAGCTTTTGAACCAGCCGGCCGCTGCCAGCGCCGAGCCACTACAGGGCAAAACACCTTTATTCAACCGTACTGAAGCCCATCCGGCACAACTGGCCCAGACCTTGCAGAACAGCATAGAAGACAGCGGCCTGTTTTACGAATCGCACCTGGCCGCCTGGAGCCGGGGCGAGCGCACGCTGGAACAATTGCAGCGCGAACCGCAAATGCAACAACTGCAGCGCCCCGATACGGCCGGCCAGCCCGATCGCAGCAGCGCCCAGCAGATCAACCAGCAACTGCTTAGCCATGAACAGGGACGGGTGCAATGGCAGGGCGAAGCGTGGCCCGGCACCCCCATGCATTGGCAGATCCAGCGCGATAGCGAACACGGCAGCGACGGCCGTGGCGGCAGTGATGCTGCGCCGGCGCCCGTCTGGCGTAGCCAGCTACGCCTGCGCTTTGCCGCGCTTGGCGAACTGTCGGTGGCCATCACCATGGTCGGCCAGCAAGTGCACCTGCAGTTGCAGACTGACCAGGCCAGCAGCACGAACACGCTGCGCACCCAGGCCGGCACGCTGGAACAGGCCATGAGCGCGGCCGGCATTAATCTGGCCTCATTGCAAATCGAACAAGGCGACCAGCATGACGGATGAAACCAGCCCGCGCCCTGTGCCGCGCGCCGTCGCCCTCGCCTACGGCGTCAATGATGCTGCGCCCAAGGTCGTCGCCAAGGGGCGCGGACTGATCGCCGAGCAAATTATCGAGCTGGCACGCGAAGCGGGCGTGTTTGTGCATGAGTCGCGCGATCTGGTGTCTTTGCTCATGGATATTGACTTGGACCAACAGATTCCGCCCACGCTCTATAGGACGATTGCGGAACTACTAGCGTGGCTATATCATATTGAATCAGCGCAAAAGTCTGGTCTGCCGCTACCGCTGGCACCCGACCCGCTCGCTTCACTACAGGCATCTCCGCATGCCCCACTTACCGACACTTAGAACTGATGTACCCACATTTTCAGGATACGGCTTTAGAAAACTGGCACGATTTCGAAGTCGAATCGCGCAAGGAAATTGTTTCCCTATTGCGTGGCATAGGCGCCAAGAAACAGCTGATCCGCATGCTGATACAGGGTGAAAATGACGTCTGCGTCACTTCCATCTTAGATGTCGACGAAGCCAGCAGCACCGTCATCCTCGATACCTCGGTCGATCCGGGCCAGCACAAACGCATCCTGTCGTCGAGCCGCCTGTCGTTCGAAACCTCGCTCGATAAAGTACGTATCCTGTTTGCGGCCGATGCCGTCAGTACTGCCACTTACGGTGGCCATCCGGCTTATCGCATCGCGATTCCGGCCAGCCTGATCCGCTTACAGCGGCGCGAGTACTACCGTATCGCAACGCCCGTCAGCAATCCGGTGCGGGTGTTGCTGCGGCTGCCAGATGACCTGGGCGGGCCGACCAGCTTCCCGCTGGCCGATATTAGCTGTGGCGGTATTGCCATCCTCGATAACAAAATGGTGCTGGGTGAAGCCGTGGGACGCGAATACCACGATTGCCGGCTAGAGTTGCCCGAAATCGGCATGGTGAGCACGGACTTACAGGTGCGCAATTCGCTCGACCTGACGCTGCTCAATAACAAAACCAACCGCCGTCTGGGCTGTGAATTCATCAATATTTCACGCGGCAACCTGGCCGCCGTCCAGCGCTACATCACCCGTCTGGAACGCGAGCGCAATGCGCGTATTGCCGGCCTGAGCTAGATCAACCGGGGCCGGTGCCCGTGCCGGCCGCTTAGATCTGCATATTCATGATGTCGTGATACGCCGACACCAGCTTGTTGCGCACCTGTATGGTGGCCTGGAAGTTGATACTGGCTTTCTGGGTCGCAATCATCATATCGGACAGGCTCACGCTGTCGTCGCCCAGTGCAAATTTCTGGCTCATGTCCTCGGCCTTGACCTGGCTGGCATTCACCCCGTCCAGCGCCGACTTGAGCGCATCAGAAAACTGTACGCGCGCGGCCGGCGCCACGGCCGGCTCAGTCTTGATCACAGGCGGCGTCAGTCCCGGCCGCGTGGCATGCGCCTTCAATTGCGCGATCATATTCTGTATCTGCGTACTGTCGATGCCACCGGTTTTCATTGCGCACTCCATCTTGTTGCTGTCATGGAACAAACTCCACGACTTGGCGGCCGCAGCGTTACAATACGTCACGGCTCTTTCAGTGCTAGCAGAATAACAGCGCGACAGTCTAGCGACAGTTGCGAGCAGAGGCCAAAACGAGGCTCTATTTGCCCGATTGAAATCTCACCGTACAGGCAATAATCGTTCATCCTCACACCAACCCCGTACCGGAAAACCATCATCATGGCCGTAGCCGACACCCTAGCCAACGAGAACACCAGCGAGACTGGCGACGAAGAAGTTAGCGAACAGCTATCGTTCTTCCAGACTCCGCTGGGACGCAACTTTGCCCGTGCCGCCGCTGCTGCCGCAGTGATCGCCATTCTGTTCGGGCTGTACCTGTGGAATAAGCCGCCCGAGTACGGCGTGCTGTTCTCCAACTACACCGACCGCGACGGCGGCGCCATCACGGCCGAACTGGACAAGCTCAACATCAAGCACAAGTTTTCCGACAATGGCACGGCCATCCTCGTGCCGACCGATCAGGTGCATGATGTGCGCCTGAAGCTGGCCGCGCAGGGCTTGCCGAAAGGCGGCAGCGTGGGCTTCGAGCTGATGGAAAACCAGAAGCTGGGCGTGTCGCAATTCCTCGAGCAAGTCAATTACCAGCGCGCGCTCGAAGGCGAGCTGGCACGTTCCATCCAGTCGCTGGCGGCAGTGGAAAATGCGCGCGTCCATCTGGCCTTGCCGAAACCGTCCGTATTCGTACGCGACCAGCAGAAGCCCACCGCTTCCGTGCTGCTGACCTTGCGTCCGAACAGCATGATCAACGTCGAGCAGACGGCTGCCATCGTCCATCTGGTAGCGTCCAGCGTGCCCGAGCTGATTCCGGCCAACGTCACCGTGGTCGATCAGGCCGGCAATCTGATTTCCGAGCTGAACAAGAACGGCAACGCCAATCAGAACGCCAAGAACATGAACGAGACCCAGCTCAAGTATGTCAAGGACATGCAGCAGCAGGTGATCCGACAGGTCGAATCCATCATCATCCCTATCGTCGGGGAAGGCAATGTGCGCGCCGAAGCGACGGCCGATGTGGACTTTGCCCAGATCGAACAGGCGGCCGAAACCTATAAACCGAATTCGCCACCGGCCGCTTCCGCCATCCGCAGCCAGCAGAGCAGCGAAACCAGCGGCAGCGCCGGCAGCAATAATCCGAACGGCATCCCGGGCGCGCTGTCCAACCAGCCGCCGGGCACGGCCACGGCACCGCTCAACCAGACTGCTGCCAACGGCAGCACGGCACCGGCCCCGGGCACGCCACCGGGCGCCGCCACCGGCACCACGGGCAGCACAGGGCCCACCCACAAGGAATCGACCACCAATTACGAAGTCGACAAGACCGTGCGCTACGAGCAGCGCGGCATGGGCGGCCTGCGCCGCCTGACCGTGGCCGTGGTGGTCAACCACAAGCGCATCGTCGGCAAGGATGGCAAGGTCACGGTGAAAGCCTATACGCCGGAAGAAATGGTCAAGATCAACGATCTGGTCAAGCAGGCCATGGGCTATAACCAGGACCGCGGCGACGCCGTCAGCGTGGCCAATGCGCCGTTCGAAGGCGTGGATCGTCCGTACGAGCAGCCGCCTGAATGGTGGCGCGATCCGGCCAACCTGCCGCTGGCCAAGGACTTCGCCAAATTCCTCATCACGGCCATGATCCTGCTGTACATCGTGCTGCGCATCGTCAAGCCGATGATGCGTCCCGTGTTCAAGAAAATCGACGAGTTCAATGCCGTCGAGCCGGAGCCGGAAGAGCCGGAACCGGAACCCGAAGAAGAAGTGGAAGAAGGTCCGAACGAAGCGCTCATCGCCGAAGAAGAACTGCGCCTCATGGAAGAAAACACGGTGCGCAGCTACCGCGAAAATCTGGCCATGGCGAAGAAACTGGCGACCGAGGACCCGCGGATTGTGGCCAACATCATCAAGGAATGGATAGGCGCAAATGACTGAGAATACCGGACTGCAGAAAGCAGCAATTCTGATGCTGTGCATGGGCGAAACGGAAGCGGCCGAAGTGATGAAATTCCTCGGCCCGCGCGAAGTGCTCAAGCTCGGCGCGGCCATGGCCACCATGAAAAACGTGCCGCACGAAGACGTGGTGGGCACACTCGACAACTTCCGCGACATGGTGGCGGCCGCCTCCACCGTGGGCCTCGATTCGGACGAATACATCCGTCAGGTGCTGACCAAGGCACTCGGCGACGACAAGGCGTCCGTGCTGCTGTCGCGCATTCTGGGCGGCAAGGATGCGTCCGGTATCGAATCGCTGAAGTGGATGGATTCGCAATCCGTGGCCGAGCTGATCCGCAACGAACACCCGCAGATCATCGCAACCATACTGGTCCACCTCGAGCGTGATCAGGCGTGCGAAATTCTCGGCCACTTCACCGACCGTCTGCGCAACGACGTGGTGCTGCGCATAGCCACGTTGGACGGCGTGCAGCCGGCCGCGCTGCGCGAGCTCAACGACGTGCTGACCAAGCTGCTGTCGGGTAATGAAAATATCAAGAAATCCTCGCTGGGCGGCGTACGCACGGCGGCCGAGATCCTCAACTTCATGAGCGGCGAACAGGAAGGTTCTGTGATGGATAACATCAAGAACTACGACAACGATATGGCACAGAAGATCATGGACGAGATGTTCGTGTTCGACAACGTGATCGATATCGACGACCGCGGCATCCAGTTGCTGCTGCGCGAAGTCCAGTCCGACATGCTGGTGATTGCGCTGAAAGGCGCTTCGCCCGAACTGCGCGAGAAGATCTTCAAGAACATGTCGGCGCGTGCGGCCGAAATGATGCGCGAAGATCTAGAATCCAAAGGTCCGGTGCGGCTGTCCGAAGTGGAAGCCCAGCAAAAAGGCATATTGCAGATCGTGCGCCGTCTGTCCGATGAAGGCCAGATTGTGCTCGGTGGTAAAGGCGACGATTCCTTCATCTGATGAACAGTACGGTAAAAACACCCCAGCCAGCCTTCCAGCGCTGGCAAATGACCTCGTTCGGCGACGAGCGCCCCAGCGCCGTGGCCAAACGCGAGGCCGAGCAGCGCCTGCGCGACGCCGAAGCGGCGCAACTGGCGGCCGAGCAGCACGAACAGGAAGAACTGGAACGGCAGGCGCGCGAGCAGGAAGACATGGGCCCGCCGATTCCGCCACCACCGAGCTATCCCACGGTGGAAGAACTGGAAGCCATACGCGAACAGGCGCGCCAGGAAGGCTATGAAGAAGGCCATACGGCCGGCCATGCCGATGGCCATGCCGAGGTCATGCAAGCCGGCCAGCAGCGCACCGATGCCGTGCTGGCCGAACTGCACAAGCTGGCAGAGAGCTTCGGCACGGCCGTGCAGCAGGCCGACCAGCTGATTGCCAACGATGTGCTGGAACTGGCCCTGCATCTGGCCAAGAATATGCTCAAAACCGCCCTGCCCGTGAAACCGGAGCTGCTGTTGCCCGTGGTGCGCGAAGCGGTCGACTACCTGCCCTCGCTGCAGCAGCCGGCCGAACTGATGCTGCACCCGGACGATGCGGCCGTGGTGCGCGCCGGCATAGGCGAAGAACTGCAGCAGAATGGCTGGCGCATCGTCGAAGACGAGCAGGTGGGCCGGGGCGGCTGCAAGGTCGATACGGCCAGCAACCAGATCGATGCCACAGCCGCCGTACGCTGGCAACGCCTGAGCCATGCGCTGGGCAAAGATGTCAGCTGGCTGGACTGACATGGATACCAGCCTGCCCGCGCCGGCCGCACGGTCTGCTGACCAGCCTGCCAATGCACACACTGCGCGCTGGCAAGCCTATCTGCACGACTGCGCCACGCTGGCCGATTTCGTCGAGCCCATGCATGTTTCCGGCCGCGTCACGCGCGTGGCCGGCCTCGTGATGGAAGCCGTCGGGCTGCGCCTCGCGGTCGGCGCGGCCTGCACCGTGCCGCTGCCGGCCGGCGGCCATATCGAAGCGGAAGTGGTGGGTTTCGAAGGCGAGCGCCTGTTCCTGATGCCGCAAAGCGATGTGGAAGGCGTGGTGCCGGGCACGCGCGTGTTCCCGGTCGAGCCGGCCATCCCGCGTCCGGGCAGCGTGCCCCATCCGCGCCGCCGTCCGAGCGACCGCGCGCGTCACCTGCCGGTGGGACCGGAACTGCTGGGCCGCGTGCTCGATGGTGCCGGCCGTCCGCTCGATGGGCTGGGCCCGCTCAACGCGAGCGCCAGCGCGCCTATCAATACGCGCCCGGCCAACCCGCTGGGCCGCGCGCCGATTACCGACACGCTGGACGTGGGCGTACGCTCGATCAACGCCATGCTGACGGTGGGCCGGGGCCAGCGTATGGGCCTGTTCGCCGGTTCCGGCGTGGGTAAATCCGTGCTGCTGGGCATGATGGCACGCTACACGGAAGCCGACATCATCGTGGTTGGCCTGATCGGCGAACGGGGCCGCGAGGTGAAAGAATTCATCGAACAGATTCTCGGCGAGGAAGGCCTGGCACGCTCGGTGGTGGTGGCCGCGCCGGCCGACACGCCGCCGCTGATGCGCCTGCAGGGCGCAGCCTATTCCACCGCGATTGCCGAACATTTCCGCGATCAGGGCTTGAACGTGCTGCTGATTATGGATTCGCTGACCCGCTACGCCATGGCGCAGCGTGAAATTGCACTGGCCATCGGCGAACCACCGGCCACCAAAGGCTATCCGCCTTCCGTTTTCGCCAAGCTGCCGATTTTGGTCGAACGGGCCGGCAATGGCGAACAGGGCGGCGGCTCGATTACGGCCTTCTACACCGTGCTGACGGAAGGCGACGACCAGCAGGACCCGATTGCCGACTCGGCCCGGGCGATTCTGGACGGCCACATCGTGCTCAACCGCCGGCTGGCCGAAGCGGGCCACTATCCGGCCATCGACATCGAACAATCGATCAGCCGCGCCATGCATGGCATTACCAGCGCCGAGCACCAGCATCAGGCCCGCCGCCTCAAGCAACTCTTTTCCCGCTATGAACGTAGCCGCGACCTGATCAGCGTGGGCGCCTATGCCGCCGGCAGCGATCCCGTGCTCGACCAGGCTATCCAGCTACACGAACGCATCGAGCATTTCCTCCAGCAGCAGATCACCGAACGGGTGACCATGGGCGAGAGCTTAGGGCAACTTACCTCTCTATTCGACTGATGGGCGGGCCGGCTGCCCTCCTATAATTGATGCATCATGGCTTCAAAAGCGCAATTAGAAACACTGATGGGTCTGGCCCAGCGCGAAACCGACGAGGCGGCAAAACGCCTCGGGGTTGCGTTGAAGGCGGTCGAGGATGCCAAACAAAAGCACCAGATGCTGCAAGGCTATCGTGAAGAATACGTGCAACGTTTTCACGCTACCCAGGCGGCCGGCATCACGCCCATGGCTTATCGGAATTTTCAAGCGTTTATGGACAAGCTCGACACGGCCGTCAAAGGACAGCTGGAGATGATCAGACATGCTGAGTACCGCGCCGAACAGGAGAAAGCCGCCTGGCAGGCCAGTGAGCGCAAGCGCATGTCCTACTCCACCTTAAATGACCGGGCCGATGCGGCAGCGCTCAAGCTTGAAAACAAGCGCGACCAGAAGCTGATGGATGAACACGCAGCACGGCAAGCGTATTACAAACGCTAGCCGCAACCAACTGAGATGGCGCGAACATGCAAACCCAGAATATTCAAATCCCTACGCTGAATGCCAATGCCGCAGCCGCTCCCAGAGTCAATTTGAATCTGCAGAGCGAGAACACGTTCCAGCGGGCGTTGTCGCGGGAAATGGATCAGCGTCAGGTGAGCAGCCCGGCTGCGAGCAGCGCCGCCAAGGGCAGCGAACGCCCCGCGCTGAATCGCAACGTCGCGCGCGCCAATGAAGCCGCCAAGCCGGCCAGCGCCAGCCCCGCCGCCCCGTCCAGCAAGAGCAGCAGCAAGGCCGCTAGCCAGCCCGCCGGTCAGGCTGAGCGCACGAGCGCTAGTACAGCCGAGGCTGCCAGCAGCCCCAGCGATGCCAGTGCCAGCGCCGCGCCGCAACCGGCCAGCAGCAGCCAGGCCAGTGCAGCGGCACAGGACGGCAACACGGCAGACCATAGCACCGACGTGGCCAGCAATGATGCCCAGGCTGCCGCCCAAACCGACCCTATGGCCCAGATGCTGGCACTGGTGGCTGCGTTCAACCAGCCGGTCAGCGCCGATAACAGCAGTGCCGGCGATTCCGCGCCGGCACTGGACAGCAAGCTGAACCTGGTTAGTGCGCAGGTCACGCAGCAGGATGCCGCCAGCCCGGCCGATACTGCCGCCGCGCCCGTGCTGGCAGCGGCGACCACCGCATGGGCCCCGGCGCTCGCGAGCGCCAGCAGCGAGGACGTGCCGCTCGCGCCACTGGCCACGCCTACCGTCCAGGGCGCCGCAGCCGATACGGGCGATAGTCAGACAGTCACGCCAGCTAGTCAGCTAGCCAGCGCCGCGAGCAGCAGCGTAGCGAGTGTGGCAACGACGCCCGCTGCCAGTCCACCGGCTGATAGCGCAGCCAGCACTGGCCAGGCCGATTTTGCCAGCACGATGCAGCAAACCCTTGTGCAGGCCGGGTCCGCGACCAGCATGCCTGACGCGGCACCCGCCAGCAGTACGAAACTACCGTTAAGCAGCAGCGCCACCGTGGTTCAGACTGCCCCGACTGAGAGCGACATCGCTGTGCCCGACCAGGCGACGGCCACGACGGCCGTCAGCAACACCGCCGCGGCCAAGCCGACGGTTGCCGCCAGCGCAACGGATGCCGCCAGCACGCCTGCGCTCAAAGCTGAGCCTGCCAACATGCCGGCTCATGCAGCCACGACCGCTGCCAGCACGCTGGCCGATGCGGCCGCGGCCAGCCCGGCGCGCGCGGCCAGCAGCGAAGTGGCGCCAGCCGCCAAGGAAGCTGCTCCGGCGATTGAGGCGGCTAGCAATGCCCAGAGCAGCATGGCCATGGCCAAGACGGCACTCAGCAATGTGCCGGTCGATAAACTAAGCAGCCGCGTCGGCACTCCGGCCTGGGATCAGCAACTGGGGCAGAAAATCATCTTCATGGCCGCCGGCGGCGAGCAGAGCGCCACCATGGAGCTCAATCCGCCTGACCTCGGTCCTTTGCAAGTGGTCTTGAGCGTGAATAAGGATCAAGCCACGGCGGCCTTCACGTCGGCGCAGCCGGAAGTACGCCAGGCGCTCGAATCGGCGCTGCCCAAGCTGAAGGAAATGATGAGTGAAGCGGGCATACAGCTAGGCAATGCCAGCGTGTCGGCCGGTATGTCAGATCAAGGCAACAGCTTCAGCCAGCAGGCCAGCGCGGCCCAGAGCGACTCCGGCCGCTCGACCAGCGGTGGCCATGGCGGCACGGCGCGCAACGAGCGCGAAGCCCCGCGTAGCGAAACCGCGCGCAGCACCCCGGCACGACGGGTGGCCGATGGCGCCGTCGATACCTTTGCCTGAAGCAGCCAGCCTACGCGTCGCCACGGCGACCTGTTACACTAGGGAAACAGCGAACACACCGTAATTTGCCCTGCTTTTCCATGCTTGTGCTGTCTCAGGGACAGGTGAAAATGACATAATGACGGGATGAACCACTTTCCGTGATAGAAAAGCAACTTGAAAGCGAATCCTAAAATGAAAGCCGAGCCGAAAGTCGAAGCCGCACCCGCTGCGGGCGGTGGCAGTAAAAAACTGATTATCATCATCGTGGCACTGCTGCTGGTGCTCGGTGGCGGTGGCGGCGGTGCTGCCTGGTACTTCCTGCATGCGAAAAACGCCGATGCCGCCCATGAGGAAGAAGAGGAACCACCAGCCAAGGCCAAGCACAAGGCCTCGAAAAAAGGCCATGCCGGTCCACCGGAATATGTGGTGATCGAACCGTTCACCGTCAACCTGCAACCGGGCGAAGGCGGCGGCGACCAGTATTTGCAACTGGCCTTCACGCTGGAAGTGAGCGGTCCCGAAGAGAGCAAGACGGTCAAGGACAATATGGCCAAAGTGCGTAGCCGCATGCTGCTGCTGCTGTCGAGCAAGCACGCGGAAGATCTGAAGTCGCCCGAAGGCAAGGTGCAACTGGCACGCGAAATCATCGCCCAGCTCAAGGAACCCTTCGAAGACCGTGGCGCGCCACAGGAAATCGAAGACGTGCTGTTCACCTCCTTTATCATCCAGTAATCACAGAGTAGTCTAACCGTCATGGCTGATAATTTTCTCTCCCAGGAAGAAGTCGATGCCCTGTTAAAGGGCGTCAACGGCGACCAGGACGATGTCGCGGCACAGGAAGATGTTGCGGGCGTCCGCACCTACAACCTTGCCACGCAAGAGCGCATCGTGCGTGGGCGTATGCCTACGCTGGAAATTATCAATGAACGTTTCGCCCGTCTGCTGCGCGTCGGCCTGTTCAACTTCCTGCGCCGCAGCGCCGAGGTGTCGGTCGGCTCGGTACGCGTCTCCAAATATTCGGAATTCATCCGCAATCTGGTGGTGCCGACCAATCTGAATCTGGTGCACATGAAGCCGCTGCGCGGCACGGCCCTGATGGTGTTCGATCCGGGTCTGGTATTCCTGCTGGTGGACAATCTGTTCGGCGGTGATGGCCGCTTCCACACCCGCGTCGAAGGGCGTGACTTTACCCAGACCGAGCAGCGCATCATTTTGCGCATCCTCGACATCGTGTTCGAAGCCTATACCAAGTCATGGGAGCCGGTATTCCCCGTCGAGTTCGAATACATCCGTTCCGAAATGAATACCCAGTTTGCCAACATCGCCACCCCTAACGAGGTGGTGGTGGCGTCCACCTTCACGGTGGAACTGGGTTCCGTGTCCGGCCAGATCCACTTCTGCATGCCGTACTCGATGATAGAACCGATCCGCGATTCGCTGACCTCGAGCCTGCAGGGCGAGGCACTGGAAGTGGACAAACGCTGGATCCGCCTGATGACGCAGCAGATCCAGATCGCCGAAGTGGAACTGGTGGCCACGCTGGGCACGGCCAAGGTGAATTTCGACGAAATACTGAATATGCGCGTGGGCGACATCATCCCGCTGAACATCCCGGAACTGGTAGCGGCCACCGTCGATGGCGTGCCCGTGATGGATTGCAGCTACGGCGTGATGAATGGCCAGTACGCACTCAAAGTAGAGAAATTGCTGGCCAATGCCGATAACATCAAATAAGACCGGCGTGGCCGGTGACCGCAATACAGGAGAGAAGCATGTCGGATAATCAAGACGATCAGCCTATGGACGACGATCCATGGGGCGCGGCCATCGCCGAGCAAGCCCAGGCTGAAGCGGCTGCGGCGGAAAAAGCCCAGGCGCAGGCGGCCAGTGCTGCCGTGTTCAAGGATTTTTCCAACACGGCGCCGAAGACGGAAACCCATAACGATATCGATTTCATTCTCGATATTCCCGTCCAGCTCACGGTAGAACTGGGCCGTACCAAGATCGCCATCAAGAACCTGCTGCAACTGGCTCAGGGTTCGGTGGTGGAACTCGACGGTCTGGCCGGCGAACCGATGGACGTGCTGGTCAACGGCTGTCTGATCGCGCAGGGCGAGGTGGTGGTGGTGAACGACAAGTTCGGTATCCGTCTGACCGACATCATCACGCCGTCCGAACGTATCCGAAAACTCAATAAATGAAGCGTGGCCTGACTCTCACCCTCCTGATCGCGGCGGCTCTGGCCGCCGCGCCTGCAATCGCCCAGCACCGCGTTTCCGGCACCATAGGCGGCCAGCATGGCGCCAGCGCCCACGCCGCAGCCGCCAGTACTCCTGCTGCTGCAGCGGCTAGCAGCGCGGCTACCCCCGCTGCTGCGGCGGCCGCCAGCGAAACCACCCAGCCTGCACCCGCCACGGCCAGCGCCGCCCCTGCTGCCGGTCTGGCGGCCAGTGCTGCCGCGCCGGCTGCCAGTGTCGCCGCCCCGCCCGGCCCGCTGGCCATGACCATTCCCACCCCGGCACCGGCGCCCACCAGCAGTGGCGGCCTGCTGCAGACCACCATGGCCCTGCTGTTCGTGCTGGCCGTACTGGTCGGCCTGGCCTGGCTGCTGAAACGCTTCGGTCCCAAGCACCTGACGGGCAGCCAGCGCCATATCAAGCTGGTCGATAGCCTCAATCTGGGCGCGCGCGAGCGCATCCTGCTGCTGGAAGTGGGCGAACAATGGGTCCTGGTGGGCGCTTCGGCCGGCCGCATGAATGCGCTGACCACGCTGCCACGGCAGGAACTGCCGCCGGAAGAAGCCAACCCGGACAGCACCGCCAAACCGAATTTCGCCGCATGGCTGAAACAGACCATCGAACAACGCCATGGCAAATAACTCCCTTCTGCGCCGTCATGGTGCGCGCGCCGTGCTGCTACTGGCTACGCTCAGCCTGCCATTGCTGGCCGGGGCCGAATCGAGCATAGGCATACCGGCCCTGACGGCCACCCCGGCACCGGGCGGCGGCACCAATTACACGCTGCCTATCCAGACCATGCTGCTGATGACGGCGCTGAGCTTCATCCCGGCCGCGCTGCTGCTGATGACCTGCTTTACCCGCATCATCATCGTCTTGTCGCTGCTGCGCCAGGCGCTGGGTACGCAATCGTCGCCGCCCAATCAAGTCATGGTCGGGCTGGCCCTGTTCCTGACTTTCTTCGTCATGGGTCCCACGTTTGACAAGATCTATACGGAAGCCTATCTGCCCTTGCAGGAAAACCGCATCAACCTTAGCGTGGCCATGGACAAGGGCGCTGCCCCGCTCAAAGCCTTCATGATGAAACAGACGCGCCAGGCCGACCTGGCCCTGTTCGTCAAGCTCTCGCGCAGTCCCGCCCTGCAGGGACCGGAAGATGTCTCGCTGCGCATACTGGTGCCGGCCTTCGTTACCAGTGAACTGAAAACCGCGTTCCAGATCGGCTTCGCCATCTTTATTCCTTTCCTGATCATCGACATGGTGGTGGCATCCGTGCTGATGTCGATGGGGATGATGATGATGTCGCCGGCCGTGATTTCGCTGCCCTTCAAGCTGATGCTATTCGTGCTGGTCGATGGCTGGCAACTATTGCTGGGTTCGCTGGCCCAG
The DNA here is from genome assembly GCF_009720775.1 of Pseudoduganella danionis. Classification (GTDB taxonomy): domain Bacteria; phylum Pseudomonadota; class Gammaproteobacteria; order Burkholderiales; family Burkholderiaceae_D; genus Rugamonas; species Rugamonas danionis. The sequence goes on along the minus strand of NZ_WNKW01000001.1, from coordinate 892,996 downwards.
AGTTTTTACTAGGAGCGCGCGATGACCCCGGAAAGCGTCATGACACTGGGCCGCCATGCGATGGAAGTCACGCTGATGATCGCGGCGCCGATGCTGCTGGTGGCGCTGGTGATCGGCCTGATCGTCAGTATCTTCCAGGCAGCCACCCAGATTAACGAAGCCACCCTGTCCTTTATTCCCAAGCTGGTTGGTATCTTTGTGGCTCTGGTGATAGCCGGACCATGGATGCTGGCCACCATGCTCGACTACATGCGCGAAGTATTCAGCGGCATACCGGGCTTGGTGGGCTAAGTTAAATATGCCTTGCGGAAATAAATAGCTGGGCAACCCTCATGATTTCCTTCTCGACTGCCGATATAAACCTGTGGATAGCTGGGCTGCTGTGGCCGCTGACGCGCATCCTCGGATTGCTGGCGGCTGCTCCGCTGTTTGGCAACTCGGCGGTGCCGGCCAGCGTCAAGATCAGCCTCGGTACGCTGATCGCCATGGTGGTGGCGCCGGCCGTGCCGGCCATGCCGGCCAGCGATCCGTTGTCGTATGCCGGTTTGTTAATTGTTGTGCAAGAAATGTTGATAGGCGTGGCGATGGGTTTCAGTATGCGCATCGTGTTTGCCGCCGTGGAAATGGCTGGGGAAATTTCCAGTCTGACCATGGGGCTGGGGTTTGCCACGTTTTTCGACCCCAATACGCAGGGACGCTCGTCTGCCATCAGCCAGTTTCTGGCGCTGGTGACGACCATGTTGTTTTTGGCCGTGAATGCCCACCTGGTGCTGTTATCAGCACTGGTGGAAAGCTTTTACAGTTTGCCCATTGCTGCAGTGCCCGTGTACGGCGGCGGCTTCAAACAACTGGCAGACTGGGGCGGCAGGATTTTCAGCACCGGTGTGCAGCTATCGCTGCCCATCGTGGCAGCTTTATTAATTACCAACGTTGCGCTGGGGATTCTGACCCGCGCAGCACCGCAGTTGAATTTGTTTGGGATCGGTTTTCCGATCACGTTAGGAGTAGGTTTGCTGGTGGTGGCGATGACTCTCCCGTATCTGGCCACACCGGTGCAAAACTGGTTTTTGGATGGTATCGAGCGGGCGCGACTCATGCCGCGGACCTGGGCCCAGCGACCGCCGCCAGTAACACCGTTGGCTGCACCTAGGCCATAGCGAATACGATGACCAGCAGGTGAAATTTGGTTTCCATGCGGCAATTTTGGGCGTATCATGGGAACCGAGGGAGAATTAGGCAATGACTTCGATCGTTTATGATTTTACAACAGACCAGATCGTCAGTCTCACGACTGTCCAGATCGGCCTGCTGTCGACCGAAGATATTGCCGCTCTGAGTTCAGACCAGCTGGCTGCCTTCAGCACGGCCCAGGTACGCACCATCAGCACCTTGCAGCTAGGCGCACTGAGCACCGATGCGCTGCTTGGTCTGAGCACGGCCAACGTGCCGGTCATGACGCCCCAGCAGGTAGCCGCCCTGAATACTGCGCTGATTTCCGCTCTCAGCAGTGACCAGTTGGTCGCCCTGAGTACGCGCGAAATGCAGGCATTGACCAGCCGCCAGCTCACCACCCTGAGCGCCACTCAGGTGGCAGCGCTGGAAACGGCGGATGTCCGCGTGCTCAGTTCCGACCAGGTGGCGGTACTCGGCTCCAACCAGATTATCGGACTCAGCACCGACCAGCTGGGCGCACTCGGCGCGCAGCAGTTGCGCGCCTTCAACACTTCGGCGCTGACCGCCTTCAGTACGGATCAACTGGTGTCGCTCAGTACAGCCGCGCTGTCGCAATTTAGCAGCAGCCAACTGAATGTGCTGAATGCCGACCAGTGGCAAGGCTTGAGCACCGACCAGATTGCCGGGCTCAGCAGCATCCAGGTGGCGGCGCTGGCCACCGCCACACTCAACTATCTGGGCAGCGACCAGATCGCCGCACTGGAAACCGCTGATCTGGTCACACTGAACAGCAACCAGATACGTGCGCTGCGCGCCGACCAGTTGGCGGGCCTGAGCACCAACCAGTTGCGCGTGCTCAGCAGCAATGCCGTGGCCGCCCTGACCACCGACCAACTACCACTGCTGAGCACCAACCAGCTCAATGCGCTGAGCAATCTGAACGTGCTCAACAGTGCCCAGATCGCCAGCCTCAACGTGGGCCAGGTGGGCAGCCTGACTACCCGTACCGTCTCCACGCTGAGCAGCAACGCACTGGCAGCCTTGCAGGCAGGACAAGTCGCGGCACTGAATTCCGACCAGATCGTCGCGCTGTCCACCAGCCAGGTGGCGAATCTGAGCACTACCATGCTGGCCGCCCTGAGCACGGATCAGGCCCTGGCGCTGGAAACCCGCGATGTCGCCGTGCTCAGCACAGCCAATATCCGCTTGCTCAGCGTCGATCAGCTAGGCGCTTTCAGCACGGGCCAGATGGCAGCGCTGGGCACGGCCGCCACGGCCGCCCTGCTGCCTGATCAGGTTGCCGTACTCAGCACTGCCCAACTGGTCGCCTTGCGCACGCTGACGCCATTCAACAGTGCTCAGCTACGTGCGCTCACCACCGACCAGATGACGGCGCTCGACAGCGGCGACATCACCAGCCTGAGCACCAGCCAGCTGGCCGCCCTGAATCCCGACCAGCTGCAGGCGCTGACCACCGACCAGATCGTCTGGCTCAGCGTCAGCCAGTTCGCCAACATGGGCAGCAGCCAACTGGCCAGCCTGAGCACCGACCAGTTCAGCCAGATCGAAACGCGCGATATTGCCGCCTTGCGCAGCAACCAGATCGCGCGCCTGCCCACCGACCAACTGGTAGCCTTGCGCAGCCACCAGTTCGCGGCCCTCAGCAGCAGCGCGATCGGTGCCCTCAGCACTGACCAGATCAGCGTGCTCACCACCGACCAGCTCAATGTGCTGACTTCGCTGGCCGGCTTCTCGAGCAACCAGATTATTTCGCTGACCACGGGCCAGCTCAGCTCGCTGTCGACGCGCAATCTGGCCTCGCTGGCCAGCAGCCAGCTGCGCGTGCTCGGCTCAGACCAGATTCAGGCCCTCAGCACCAGCCAGATCGTGGCCTTGAGCGCCAGCCAGTTCCATGGCCTGAGCTCGCTCGCAATCGCTGCGCTCAGCACGGATCAGGTGGTAGCCATCGAGACGCGCGACCTGGCTGCGCTCGATCCGAATCAGGTCAGCGTGCTGGGCTCGGACCAGGTGGCCGTGCTCAGCACGGCCCAGGTTGCCGCGCTCACCTCGGCCGACACGGCAGCCTTGACCACTGACCAGTTGGGCGCACTCAATAGTGCCCAGATCGATGCATTGCGCTATCTGAGTGCTTTGAACACGCGCCAGATGCGCGCGCTCACCAGCGACCAGATCGCCACGCTGTCGACCAGCGATTTGTCGAATCTGAGCACGCGCCAGTTGGGTGCCCTGACCAATCTGCAGTTGCAGGCGCTGACCACCAACCAGATCATTGCGCTCACGGGGACCCAGCTGGTCGCACTGAGCACCAGCGCACTGGCCGCGCTATCCACCGACGCGATTGCCGCGATCGAAACGCGGGATATCCGGGTGTTGCGTACGGTACAGATTGCCCAGCTTGGCACCGACCAGCTACAAGCCTTGACCACCGCCCAGCTGGCTGCCTTCACCACGGCCGAGATCCGCGCACTGGGCAGCGACCAGGTAGCTGCCCTGAGCACCGACCAGTTCGGCGCACTGTCGACCTTGAGCGCCTTCTCCACGCGCCAGATCAGCGTGCTGAGTACCGACCAGATCGAACAAATGAGCACGGCCCGCTTTGCCACATTGCAATCGAGCCAGCTAGCCGCTTTCAATTCGGATCAGGCTGCCGTCATCCGCAGCGACCAGATCTATGTACTGGCGACCGACCAGGTGCTGGCCTTGAACAGCAGCGCCATCGCGGCCCTGAGCAGCGATGCCGTGGCCGCCCTGCGCAATGTCGACCTGATTTCGATGAGCACGCGCCAGATCGCCGCGCTGTCGAGCAGCCAGTTGCTGGCACTGAGCACGCAGCAGTTGCGCGCACTGCCCACGGCCAGCCTGGCCGCGCTGACGCTGAACCAGATCGGCGCGCTCAACAGCAGCCAGCTGGATGCCTTGTCGACGCTGGCAGCGCTGACCACACGCCAGATCACCGTGCTCAGCAGTGATCAGTTATCCACCCTCAACCTGACGGATTTGCGTTCGCTGCAAACCCGCCAGGTGGCTGCGCTCAATAGCGACCAGTTACTGGCGCTCACCACCGACCAGATCCGTGGCATGGCCACAGCCCAGATCCGCAGCATCAGCGCGGACAATCTGTCCAATCTGGCGACCCAGCAGATTGCCGCACTCAGCGCAGCCGAAGTGTCCAGCCTGAGCACGCGCCAACTGGCCGCGCTGAATACGGACCAGATCGTGGCCCTCAGCACGCAGCAAATGACGGCGCTGACCACGCAGGAAATCGCCGCGCTGACGCCGGACCAGAAAGCCGCGCTGAGCAGCGACCAGCTGGCCGCGCTAAGTTCGCTGGCCAGCTTCTCCACGGACGCCATCGCCGCCCTGACAACGGACCAGATCGCCTCGCTCTCGCTGACCATACTGGCCGGCCTGACCACGCGTCAGGTGGCTTCGCTCACCAGCGACCAGGTGGCAGCGCTGACCACCAACGAAATCGTGGCGCTGGTGACGGGCCAGTTCCGTGCGCTGAGCCTGGACCAGTTGGGCGTGCTCAGTACCGATCAGATCCGCGCCATCGAAGTGGTGGACCTGCAGGCACTGTCGACGCGCCAGCTTACCGGCCTGACCAGCGACCAGTTGCAGGCACTCAGTGCGCCCCAGTTCGGCGCGCTCAGCACCGTCGCTATCGCCGCCTTGACCACGCGCCAGATCGCGGCACTGACGACCGACCAGGTGGCCAGCTTTGCCACGCTGGCACCGCTGACCAGCAACCAGATTGCCGCCCTCACGACGGACCAGATTGCCAACCTCGCCGTCAACCGCATTACCACGCTCAAAACCAGCCAGATCGCCGGCCTGACCAGCCAGCAGATCGGCGCCCTGACCACGGCAGCGATTGCCGCTCTCAGCACCGCCCAGGCACGTAGCCTCAATGCCGCCACGCTGGCAGCGCTGAGCACCGACCAGATCGTTGCACTGTCGCTGGCCGATGTGGCCGCGCTCGGCACCAACCAGATGGCGGCGCTGAACAGCGCCCAGTTGGCCGCGCTGACTGCGCCCCAGTTTGCCGCGCTCAGCAGCCGCACCCTCGCCAGCCTGGGCACCGACCAGATTGCAGCGCTGTCGCTATCGCAAATCGACAGCCTGACCACGCTGGTGCCGCTGACCAGCGCCCAGGTGGGCGCTCTCACCAGCGACCAGCTGGCCAGCCTGGGTCTGGGCCAGATCATCACGCTGCGTACCAACCAGCTCAATGCACTGTCGAGCGTACAGATCCAGGCGCTCACCACCGACCAGGTGGTAGCACTCGAAACGGCGCAAATCCGCGGCCTGGCCACCAGCTTGCTGGCCGCACTCAGTACCGACCAGATCGCAGCTATCGAACTGGTCGACATCGCCGTCTTGCGCAGCAACCAGATCAGCGCGCTGACCACCGACCAGATACTGGCGCTGACTCTGGGCCAGCTGGGCGCGCTGACCACGCAGGAAATTGCGGCGTTCAACGCCAACCAGCTCAGCGTGCTTACCACGGACCAGTTTGCCGCCATGGGTAATCTGGCCGGCCTCGGTACGCGCCAGATCGGCGGCCTGTCGAGCGACCAGATCATCTCGATGTCGGCCAGCCAGGTGGCGGCGCTGAAAACCGGGCAAATCGCAGCGCTGAACAGCATGCAGATCCAGTTCTTCACGACTGACCAGATCGGCCTGCTCAGCAGCAGCCAGGTCCGAGCTTTGACGAGCGCCGTCGTGGCCGCGCTGACGACTGATCAAGTGCAGCAACTGACGGCTGCCGAACTGGTCGCCTTCAATACGGATCAGTTGCGCGCCCTCACCAGCGACCAGTTGAACGCCTTGCTGCCAGCCCAGTATGGCAACCTGAGTACGACCGAAATTGCCGCCCTCTCCACCCGCCAGCTCAGCTATCTGGGCAGCGATCAGATAGCCGCGCTGAGCAGCCTGACCGCGCTGACCACCACCCAGGTTGGCGCACTCAGCAGCGATCAGCTGGCGTCCATGAGTGCAGCCCGCCTGGGTGCGCTCAGTACCAAACAACTGGCCGCGCTGGGCGCGCGCCAGGTACTTGGTTTGAACAGCGACCAGATCATCGCGCTGACGACGGCGCAGATCCGTGCGCTGAGCGGCAGCGTGCTGAGCGCACTCAGCACCGACCAGATCGAAGCCATCGAGGCGGTCGATCTGGCCGCCCTTACCACGCTGCAATTACGCGCGCTGACCACGGACCAGATGGCAGCCCTGCTGACTGACCAGTTGCATGCGCTGGGCAGCGCCAGCATAGGTGCGTTCACCCAGCAGCAGATGGCCGCCCTGAGCAACGCCCAGGCCGCCGCCATGGGGAATCTGGCCGATTACTCCACCTTGCAGATTGTCGCCATGTCGACCGACCGCATCGCAGCGCTCAGTGCGGCCGACATCGCCCTGATGAATACGCGCCAACTGGGCGCACTGTCTTCGCTGCAATTGTCCGCGCTGAGCACGGATGGCATCGTGGCGCTGCAAGGCTATCAGCTCGCTGCGCTGAGCACGGCTGCACTCAGAGGTCTAAGTAGCGACCAGATCAATGCAATCGAAATCGCCGACATTACGGCCCTCAAGACGGCCCAGTTGCAGGCACTCAACAGTGCGCAAGTACTGGCCTTGAATACTGACCAGATGGCCGTGCTGACCACCCAGGAAGTGGCGGCTTTGCGCCCGGCCCAGGTGAGCCAGCTCAGCACCGATCAACTGGTCGCGCTGACCAATCTGGCGGCACTGGGTTCGGCCCAGTTCCAGGTCCTCAATTCGGACCAGTTGGCAGCGCTGCTGGCCAGCCAGGTGGCCAGCCTGCGCACCAGCCAGATTGCGGCCCTGAACAGCAGCCAGGCCCAGTTCCTCACCACCGACCAGATTGCGGCACTCGGTACGGCCGCGTTCCAGGCGCTCACTACGCGCGCACTGGCGGCGCTCAGCACTGACCAGATCCAGGCCGTCAGCGTCGCTGATATCACGGCCCTGCGCAGCAACCAGCTCATGGCGCTGACGACCGATCAGATCCAGGCCTTGAACACTGTACAAATCGGCTATCTGAGCAGCGCTTCCATCAGCAATCTGAGCGCCAACCAGGTGCGCGCACTCAGCACCGACCAGATCGTCAATCTGACGGAACAGCAATTCCGCGCACTGTCCACGCGCAGCATCGCCACCCTGAGCACGGACCAGTTTGTGGCCATCGAGCTGGTCGACCTGGCCGCCCTGCGCAGCCACCAGATCCGCGCGCTGACCTCGGACGAGATCACCAGCATTACCAGCAACCAGCTGATGGCGCTCAGCAGTGCCCAGCTGGCAGCACTGAGCGCCACCCAGCTCAGCTATATGTCGCCGGACCAGTTCCTGCTGCTGGGCACCTTGAGCTCGCTCGGTACCGCCCAGGTCGCCGCATTCTCGACGGATAGAATCCAGGCGCTCAATGATGAGCAGTTGGCCGCGTTCACCAGCACCCAGATTGGCGCGCTGAGCAGCCGCCAGCTGCAGGCCATGAATACCCATCAGATCCAGCAGCTCACGCGCAGCCAGTGGCAAGCCTTCAGCACGGCCGCGCTGCGCGGCCTGTCGAGCGACCAGATTGTGGCCATCGAACTGGAAGATTTGACGGGGCTCAGGACCAGTCAGCTCGCATCGCTGACGACCGACCAGATCAGCCAGCTCAGTGCCGACCAGTTCAGCTCGCTGACGACTCAGGAACTGACGGCGCTGACCACCAACCAGACCCGGGCCCTGAGCAGCAGCCAGTTGAATGCGCTCGGCACCTTGAGCAGCCTGAGCAGCGTACAAGTAGCGGCTCTGAGTTCGGACCAGCTACTTGCGCTGAATGCGGATCACATGGTCACCCTCAGAACGGCCCAGATTGCCGTGCTCAGTAAAAACCAGATGCAAGCGTTCAGCACCGATCAGATCGTCGGTCTGACATCGGCCCAGCTACGTGCGATCAGCGTGGCCGCGCTGGCCGGCCTCAGCACGGATCAGATCCAGGCCATCGAACTGGATGACGTGCCAGCCCTGAGCAGCGCCCAGTTGGCCAATTTGAGCCGTCTGCAATTCCAGTCGCTGACACTGGCCCAGCTCGCCACGCTGAGCTCGCAGCAGATCGCCAGCCTCACGCCGAGCGAAATCACTGTGCTCAGTACGGATCAGATCAACCAGCTCAACACGCTGGGCGTGCTCAACGCGGGCCAGGTGGCCGCGCTCAGCACCGACCAGCTCGGAGCGCTTAATCTCGACCACTTCGCCACCTTGCGTTCGGCCCAACTGGCCGTGCTCACGCAGCGCCAGATGGCCGCACTGACGACCGACCAGCTGGGCGTGGTCACCACCCAGCAAATCCGTGGCATGGTGGTCAACACCCTCAATACTGACCAGATTGCCGCACTCAGCATCGAGGCCGTGGCGGCACTCAGTACGGCGCAGTTGCAAAGCTTGAAGAACACCCAGGTGGCAGCCTTCAGCGGCAACCAGGTGGCCGCGCTGTCCAGCAAAGCCATCGCCAGCCTGGCACTGCCCCAGGTACGCAGCCTGAGCACGACGCAGTTGACGGCCTTGGGCTCGCTCGGCGCATTCACTTCGTCCCAGCTCGGCGGCTTCAGCTCCGACCAGATCAATGGCCTGTCGGCAGAACTGATCAACAGCATACGCAGCAACCAGATTGCCGGACTCGGCGCCACCCAGTCGGCCGGGCTGACCACGGCACAAATTGCTGCGCTTGATCTGAGCCTGCTGGGCGCACTGTCCGTGAGTGCTTTGAATGCGCTCAATTCGGAACAACTGGGCGCACTCGATGGTGCCGAGATCGGCGCGCTGCGCACCGCGCAGCTCTCCAATCTCTCGCTGCAGACCATCGCCAACCTGAATACGGCCCAGGTGGCCGCGTTCTCCACCAGCCAGATCCGTGCGCTCAAAGCGGGCCAGATCAAAGCACTGGGCACGGCCCAGATTGCCGCGCTCACGGTTACGGAAGTGGCGGCCATGATTTCGACCCAGGTATGCGCACTCACGGTCGACCAGCGCGCTGCCCTCTCTGCTGCCCAACTGGCCGTGCTGCCGGCCGGCAGCCCGCTGATACTCGACCTCGACGGCAATGGCATCCGTACCAGCGGCATCGAAGCCGGCACCCAGTTCGATATCTATGCCGACGGTGAACGCATCAATACCGGCTGGGTCGGTGGCGGCGACGCCTTGCTGGTTATGGACCGCAATCAGGATGGCCAGATCAACGATGGCAGCGAGCTGTTTGGCACGGCCACCGCGGGCAGCGATGGCGGCCGCGCGAGTGACGGTTTTGCCGCACTGGGCGTGCTCGACAGCAACCACGATGGTGTGATCGATCAGCAGGACAGCCAGTTCAGCGCCTTGCGGCTGTGGATAGATGCGAATGGCGACGGGATTAGTCAGGCCAGCGAATTACAGACGCTGGCACAACAAGGGGTTGCCAGCCTGAACCTTGCTGCCCAAAAAGTCAGCGAGCTGGACAACAATAACTGGATAGGCTTGCGCTCGGGCTTTACGCGCAGCGATGGCAGCAGCGGGCAAGTGGCCGATGTCTGGTTCCTTACCAGCCGCGCCGCCAATACCAGTGCTTTGACGCAAGCCATCGGCAGCTATGCCAGCAGCGTCGCCAGCAGCGCGTCCGGCCAGAGCCTGGCCATGCCGGCCGACAGCAGCGCGCTGACCAGCCAGGTCGCGGCCCTGAGCGCCCAGTTGCGCCAGTATGACGCGAGCACCGCTCTGCTCAGTCCGGCCACCAGCAGCGCGCTTGATGACTGGCGCCATCCGGCCAGCCTGACCGGCGTACTGGCCGCCAAATAGACGGCCACAGCAACAACAGCCTGAACGCACAAAAAAACAGCCCCGCACTCGCGGGGCTGGACTTCTGTGCAACGGCAGGCGCTCAGCTCTTAGCTGATGTAGTTAAACAGCGATAAGCCGGACAGCGATTTAAACGATTTCTGCGCGGCGTCCAGCATGGTTTGCTGCTGGGTGAACTGCGAAATTGCCTTGACCGTGTCCACATCCTGCAAGTCCGACAGCGTCGCTGCGTACTGCAGGTTCAAGTCATCGCCCGAGCTATCGAGGTAATCCAGCTCTTTCAGGCGCGAGCCCACTGCCGACTGCACCGACAGCAGATTATCGGTGGCATTATCGATATTCATATGGGCCTGATTGAGCTTGTTATTCAGGCTGGCCTGGCCGGCCGGACCGTCGCCCGGAGCACGCAAGGCGGCAATCAGATCCGTTACTGTGGTAAATACCGACTGCCGCGTACTCGGCGCTACCGTGAAATTATCCTGGTCAGCCGGATCGCCCTTGATCTCGAACTGCAAGCCGTCAAAGCTGATGCTCTGCCCCGTGGCATAGGGCTGCGGCACGGCCGGCACAGGGCTGGCCGGCACCGGCTGGTTCAAGGTCAGATCGGTCACCGTATAGGTCGTGACTTTGGGTGTGCCCTGGGTGGCCGGCACTACTTGAAAATTGATCTGGTAATTATGCCCGGTCAACTGGGTTGCATCTTTGACTGAACCGGGGCTGATGATGCCGGAGCCGCCACGACCAAAATTGGCGGGATCAGGGCTGGTCACAAACGTACCGTTGCCGGTGATATTGTTTTCGAACACGGACGAACCGGAATCGCTGATCGGCACTTTACGGGTCGAACCGACCTGCAATTCGCGCTGCCCCTGGTCGCCCTGATAGGCGGCGCCCGCAGCCGTGGGCGTAAATGGCAAGGTGGTGGATTTATAGCCAGAGAACACATAGCCGCCCACGCCATCCGAGGAGTTGGCCTGGCCGAGCAGGTCGGCCAGCCGGCCTTCCAGCTCTACCGCCAGCGATTCGCGGTCTTTCTGCGTCATGCCGCCATTGCCGGCGTTGACGGTCAGCGTTTTGATATCCTGCAGGATCGAAGTCGAGCTGGCCAGTGCCACGGTTTCCAGCGACAGCATGCTGCGCGCATTCGCGCGGTTGGTCACCAACTGGGTATTGATCGATTGCGATTGCGTCACTTCGAGCGCGCGCGCCGTCGCGATAGGATCGTCGGCCGCAGTCAGATTGCGACGTCCCGTGGACAGCTGCTGCTGGGTACGCGACACCGCATTCTGCAAGGAGCCGATCTGGTTGACGCCGACGTCGAAGATAGTCTTCGAACTAATACGCATAATCATGATGATTACCTAAGATAAAGACCTGAGTTACCTGAGACTGAGCAATGTATCGAACAAGGTGCTGGCCATCTGCACCACTTTACCGGCAGCCTGATAAGCTTGCTGATAGCGTAGCAGATTGGCAGCTTCCTCATCGAGATTGACCCCGGACACGCTCTGCTGCTGGTTGGTTGCCTGCTGGACCGCCGCATCTGCGGCGGTATTGCTGATCTGGGCTTCGCGCGCTTTATTACCGACGAAGTTGACCATCTGCGCATAGGTGGTCTGATAGGTGGCGCTGCCGTTATCGAGCACATTCTTGCTTTGCAAAGCGGCCATCAGCGCGCCATTACGGCTGTCGCCTACCCCGCTCACATTGGGGCCGACGGTAAATTTATCCTGATCGGCCAGCGAACCGCTGATGGCAAAATTGACCCCGCCAAAACTAATCGTGGCGCCATCCGTGTAAGGAATGCTGGGCGTGCCGGCCGGATACACCGTGCTGCTGCCATTCAGCGTCAGCGTCACATCCTGCCCGGCCGGAAAACCCGACAGCGTACCGGCCGTCTTATCGTAGGTCAGCGTCAATGGCGCCGTGAGTGCCGCGCCGGGCGCCAGATAAGCGGCATCGACCGTGCCGGCGGTAATCTTGCCGGTGCCGGAATTGGTGGTCGGCGCCGCCGTCGCGATAGGTGCAGCCAGCGCGATCTTGCTGCGATCGACGATCTGCACCGACATCTGGCTGGCTGCCATATAGGTAGGCCGGACCAGGAAATTATCCTTCGTTTGCGGTATCCCGGTAATGGTGTAATCGACCCCGTCTATGGTCTGCGGCTTGGTTTGCGGGAAGGGATTAATCTGGGTAATCTTGCCATCGCTCTTGCGCGTGACATTGAAATTGCTGCCGTCAAAATCGACGCTGTAGTCACTCGAAGTGAGCGCACTGGCATCGCTCACCACCGCCGTCACATCGGCCGTACTGGCTTTCGAATTATGGTTGTTACGCCCCACGTAGGCATTGATGGGGCCAAAGAAAGGCTGGCCCAGATCGCCATTCTGGTCCTGACCCAGCACATGCTGGGCATTGAAACTGACGGCCAGACCGGCCGCTACCTGACCCAGCGAATTTTGCGCACGGTCCAGTGCGCCATTGCGGAATTCCAGCAGGCCGCCCAGTTGCCCCCCCGTGAACACGCTTTCCGGCAGCGGGCTGAACGAGCCATTGTCGGCCTGATAGCCCAGCGTTACGCGCGCCACATCGGTCGGCGAGTTCGACGTACCGAGCTGGAATGCCGTAGTACCGACCACCAGTGGCTGGCCGGTCCCCATTTCCACCGTCATGGTGTTGTTCGGTCCGTTCAGCACGGTGGTCTTGACCAGCTTGTTGAGTTCGGTCAGCAACTGGTCGCGGTGATCGAGCAAATCGTTGGCCGGCTTGCCATCCGTACTCAGGCCGGAAATCGCGTTATTCAGGTTGGCGATTTCGCGCGCATAGGAATTGATTTCCGTGGTGATCGAGGCGATCTGGTTGTTCACGCCGGCACCGATTTCCGTCAGCCGGGCACTGAGTCCCTGGAAACGCGAGGTCAGCGAACCGGCGCTCGACAGCAGCGCCTGGCGCGACGCGGCCGACGCCGGATTCGAGGTCGCATCCTGCACGCCATTGAAGAAGTCCTGCAGGGCAGGCGACAGCCCGGCCGTAGGATCGGCCAGCAGATTATCTACCTGCGCGATCTGCTTGTTATACACATCGAGCGACGCCTGGCTGGCTTCTGCGCCACGCAACTGGGTAGCCAGGAAATTATCGTAAAAACGCCGCACGGCCACCACTTCCGTACCGCTGCCGACAAAGCCGAAGCCTTCGTCGCGCGTGGACGAATCAACCTGGATGGCAACCTGACGGCTGTAACCGGCCACACCAGCGTTGGTGATGTTATTGCCGGTGGTTGACAGGCCTACTTGCGCCGACAACAGACCGCTAGTACCGATGCTGAGGAGACTGGACATGATGGATTACTCTCTATGGTGTCGTTTACGGCAAGCCGGCGTCAAACTTGATTAACGCGCTTATCCGGCCAGCGAGCGCTTGATGATGCTCGCCAGCTTGGTCGCGTAATGGGGATCGGTGGCATAACCCGCTTTTTGCAGGCCCTGGGCGAAGCGGGTCGCATCGCCGGCACTGGCCAGCACTTTTTCATAGCGCGGATTGGTCGCGATCAGCTTGGCGTAATCCTTGAACGAATCGGCATAGCTGTCATACGCGCGGAAGCGCTCTACCCTGGTCTGCGCCTTGCCATTTACATATTCCGTGGTGGTGGCTTCCACCACCTTGCCTTTCCAGTCGCCGCTGGCTTTGATGCCGAACAGGTTGTGGCTGTTGCTGCCATCACGGCCCTTGATTTCACGTTTGCCCCAGCCGCTTTCCAGTGCCGCCTGGCCCAGCATGAACTTGGCCGGGATGCCACTGCTGCGGCTGGCCTCTTCGGCTGCTGCACCGAGTTTCTGCTGGAATTTGCGCACATGCTCGGCGCCGGAACCGGTAGTGGTGGCTGGTACGGCGCTGTGATCGTCCACCGAGCCCGTGCCGGGACCGCCTGCGGCTGCAATCGCGCGCTGCAGGCGCGCATCCATCAGGCTGGCCAGCCCGCCGAAGCTGCCGCCGCTGCCGTCGGCAGCAGCACTGGCCGTGCCATCGTTGCCGATGGCCAGCGCCTGCTGCTGGCTGCTTTGCGATAACTGGCGCACCAGCATGTCGGACAGGCCGATGCCGCGCTTGGCGATATTCTGGCTGGTCTGCTGGTCCAGCATGGAGGTAAACGTCTTGGTGGTCTGGCTATCCATCAGCCCGTCCTGCGGCGTGGCGTCGCGCATGGACTTCATCATCATATTCACGAACATGGCCTCGAACTGGGTCGCAGCCGTCTTCAGCGCAGCCGGATCATTGGCACGCGCCGACTGCTTCAAACCGCCCATGTCCTTGACGTCGAGGGCGAATTTGTTGCTCAGATCGGTAGATACGTTCGGGCTAGTCATGATGGTACCCGCTTAAATGATTTCCAGTTCGGCGCGCAAGGCACCGGCCGCTTTCATGGCCTGCAGTATCGACAGCAGGTCCTGCGGTGTGGCACCGATCGCATTGAGGGCTTTCACCACATCAGCCAGCGAAGCACCGCCTTTGACCAGCATGACTTTGCCGCTATCGGCCTTGATGCCGATTTGCGGATTCTGCGTGACCACCGTGCGGCCGCCGGACAGCGCATTCGGCTGGCTAACCTGCGGCTCGGCCGACACCGACACCGACAGATTGCCGTGCGAAATCGCGCAGGTATCGAGCGTGACGGCGCGGTTCATCACCACCGAACCGGTACGCGCATTCATGATGACTTTGGCCGGCTGTTCCGAAGGCGCCACCTGCATATCCTGCAAGGTGCCGATGAAGGCCACGCGCTGGTCGCTGCTGCTGGGCGACTGCACGCGGATCACGCGGCTATCGAGCGCATAAGCGATGCCGGGACCGTATTTGTCGTTGATCACTTCGACCACGCGGCTGGCAGTGGCGAAATCGGCCGTATTCAGTTCCAGATGGATGAAGTTGTTTTCGCCCAGCTTGCTGGCCACGGCACGTTCCACCGTGGCACCGCCGGCAATTTTGCCCACGCTCAGATGGTTCACCACCTGCGAGCTGCCGCCCGAGGAAGCACCGACACCGCCGACCAGCACATTGCCCTGGGCCATGCCGTAGACCTGGCCGTCCGCACCTTTAAGCGGCGTCATCAGCAGCGTACCGCCGCGCAAGCTCTTGGCATTACCCATGGACGAAACGGTGATATCAAGCGTCTGGCCCGGCTGGGCAAACGCTGGCAGCGAAGCCGTTACCATCACGGCCGCGACGTTTTTCAGTTGCAGCGTGGTGCCCTGCGGCAGGTTCACCCCCAGCTGCTGCAGCATGGAGACCACGCTTTGCACCGTGAACGGCGTCTGGGTGGTCTGGTCACCGCTGCCATCGAGACCGACTACGAGGCCGTAGCCGATCAGCTGATTCTGCCGTACGCCGGCAATGCTGGCCAGATCTTTCAGGCGCTCGGCGCGGGCCGGCTGCACCAGCAGCGCGCCCACCAGCAGCACCAGCAGCACCAGCAGCAGTGCAGCCAGTTTGCACAGGCCGCTGACGCGGCGTACGCCTTCTGTGATTGATTGTAAGCTGTCCATGATAGTACTCAGAAAGGTAACAGGCTCTGGAAGAAGCGCGAGGCCATCGAGGTCATCTCGGCGCGGTCTATCGTGCTATTGGTGCGGTATTCCACCTTGGCGTCGGCCACGGCCGTCGACTGCACGGTATTGCCCGTGCCGATGTTGTCCGGATTGATCATGCCGGAGAAGCGGATGAATTCCACGCCCTTGTTCATGGCCACCTGCTTTTCGCCAGCCACGATCAGGTTGCCGTTATCCAGCACTTCCACCACCGTCACGCCCATGGTGCCCGTGAAGGTATTGCTGGCCGACTGGTTGTCGGCATCGGCAAATTTGCTGGCGCTGTTAGCACCTATGGTGCCGCCGAACGTCGATTGCAGCGGGCCCGGCACGCTGGCGCTCACGCTGCCCGATTTATTGCCCGAGCTGGCGCCGGCTTTCACGGCCGAAGTCTTTTCCGTGATGACCAGCGTCAGCACGTCACCGATATGGCGCGCACGGCGGTCTTCGAAAATCGGACGGTAGGCGGCCGGCTGGTAGATCGCGCCACTGTTGGGCGCGGCCTGCATCTGCGCGCTGGTCAGCGGACGGGCCGTCAGCGGCATCTGCACGATGGAGGTCGGGGTGGTGGCACAGGCGCTCAGGCCGAGTGCCGCGACGATCATCAGAAAGCTGGATTTCATGTCAATCTCCTTACAGCTGCGACAGTTTCTGCAGCATCTGGTCGGACGTGGTGATGGCCTTGGAATTGATTTCATAGGCACGCTGGGTCTGGATCATATTGACCATTTCTTCCACCACGTTGACGTTGGAAGTTTCCACATAGCCTTGCAGAATCACCCCGGCGCCATTGGTGCCCGGCGTATTGGTCTGCGGATTGCCCGACACGCCCGTTTCCACGTACAGGTTTTCACCTTTGGATTCGAGCCCGGTCGGATTGATGAAAGTCGAGACCTGGATGCTGCCGATCTGCTGTGGCGCCGTCTGGCCCGGCAGCGTGACGGACACGGTGCCATCGCGGCCTACCGTGAACGACTGCGCCGCTTGCGGGATGGTGATGGCCGGTTGCAGCACATAGCCGCTGGAGGTGACCAGTTGGCCATTGTTATCACGCTGGAACGAACCGTCGCGGGTATAGGCCGTGGTGCCGTCCGGCAGCAGCACATTGAAGAAGCCATTGCCGCTGACCATGAGGTCTTTGTCATTGCCGGTGGCTTGCGAGTTACCCTGCGTATGGATGCGTTCGATCGCAACAGGACGTACACCCGTACCGAGTTGCATACCCGAAGGCAAATTGGTCTGCTGCGAGGACTGGGCGCCGGGCTGGCGCAGGTTCTGGTACAGCAGGTCTTCGAACACGGCGCGCGACTTTTTAAAGCCGTTGGTGCCGACGTTGGCCAGATTATTGGTGGTGACGTCGAGCGCAGTCTGCTGCGCTTCCATGCCGGTCTTGGCGATCCACAGTGAACGTATCATGATGCTTCTCCCTTGCTTGGACGGGGTAGCGACAGCTACTCATCCCACGCAAGCATTATGCGGGAGCAAGCATCAACTCAAAGCGAGGATCTGGGTGGCTTTTGCGGCGTTATTCTCGGCGTTCTTGAGCAGACTCATTTGCATTTCGAACTGCCTTGCCAGACTGATCATGTTGACCATGGAGTCCACGGCATTCACATTACTGCCTTCCAGCGCGCCATCGACGAGGCGCACGGCGGGATCGTTTTCCGCCACTTCGCCACTAGTTTGACGGAACAGACCGTCATTACCGCGCACCAGCCCCTTGGTATCGGGGTTGACCAGTTTTAAGCGGCCCAGCACGTTGGCGGGACCCGGTTTGAAATCGTTCGAGATGGCACTCACCGTACCATCGCTGGCGATGCTGATATTGGTGTCGGGCGGAATCGCGATGGGGCCGCCATCACCGACCAGCGTCAGCCCGCTCTGGGTCTGCAGCAGGCCGTTGTCGCTGACTTTCAGGCTACCGTTGCGGGTATAGGCTTCCGAACCGTCGGCCGAGGTCACGGCCAGCCAGCCCTGATCGCGCACCGCCACATCGAGCGGACGGCCGGTAGTCTGGATGGGGCCGGCACGCATGTCGGCACCCACGGTGGAATCGACCACGAAGGCCCGCGTTTGCAAGCCTTCCGACACTACCGGCACGGCACGGAAGCTGTCGAGCTGGGCGCGGAAGCCCGTGGTGGTCACATTGGACAGATTGTTGGCCACCGTGGCCTGCTGTTCCATCACGTGACGTGCGCCCGTCATTGCCGTATAAACTAAACGATCCATGGCCGCTTCCTCTTCCCGATGCTGATCCTGTTACTTTCCGATTAAGCCTAGACTTAGCGCAGATTGACCAGCGTCTGCAGCACCGAGTCTTCCGTCTTGATGGTTTGCGCATTGGCCTGATACACGCGCTGGGCGGTAATCATATTCACCAGTTCCTGGGTCAGATCGACGTTGGAGGTTTCCACCGAACTGGCCCGCAGCGCGCCCATCGAACCGGCATTCGGCACGCCTATGGTCGGCACACCCGATGCCGAACTCTCGCTCCAGGCATTGTTACCGAGCGGCGTCAGACCATCCACACTGGCGAAGTTGGCCATGCAGATCTGCCCCATGGGACGCGACTTGCCGTTGCTGTACTGGCCCAGAATCACGCCATTTTCATCGATGGCATAACGCTGCCACGAACCGGCCGAATAACCGTTCTGGGTCGAACCGAGGTCATTGGTCACACTGCCGTACTGGGTGGTCTTGTCGAACGTGGTGGAAACCATCATCGGCTGCTGCGCACCCGTATCCGGGAAGATCGGCAGGCTGATATTGAATGGCAGCGTCTGTGGCGGCGTCATCAGCGCCATGGCTTCCGGATTGAGCGCACCGTTTTTATCGAATAACAGCGTACCAACCTTGATCGCCGGTACGGTAATGGCCGCAGCCAGCTTGGCATTGATCTGGTCCGGCGTCATGCCCGTGATCGAGCCGCTCGTGGTCGGATCGAGCGCCGTGTAGGCTGCCGTCAGCGCATCGAGCTGGGCCTGCGAAGCGGCGGCCGGCGGTACCGAGGCTGCCGCCAGCATGGAGTTGTACGCAGCGGTGGCATAGGTGCCCGCAGCGGTGGCGATCGCAGCGATATCTGGCGGAGTGGCACGCACCGCATCGTTATACGCCGTACGCGCGCCCTGCACGGTGGTATCGGAATTGATCGCCGCGGCAACGCTGGCCGACACGACTTCCTTGTTATCGGCCGCAGCATACACGTCCCAGGTGTTCGCATCCGTCTTGACGTAGTAGGTGGTCATGATGTGCGAGGTACCCAGGCTGTCATACACATTGAGCACCGTCTGCTTGTTGTAGCTGGTCGGGTCGCCCGCATCGAACGGGATGGTAGCGGGGACTTTTTCGGCCGAGCTCAGGTTCAACTGGAAGTTGGCCGTGGTGGTTTGCACAGGGGTCAGGTCAGATTTGTCGAGCTTGAGCGGGACAGGTGCACCGAGCAGGATGACGCCCGCGGAATTGGACAGATAACCGGTCAACTGGGCGCCCTGGGCACTCACCAGCGTGTGGGTATTGTCTTCATGGAATTGGCCATTGCGCGTGTACTGTACGGCGCCATTCACCACTTCGCGGAAGAAGCCGCCACCATTGATGGACACATCGAGCGGATTGGTACTGGTTTCGATATTGCCCTGGGTGAACTGCTGGGCCAGTTTGGCAGTGGTCACACCGATACCGGCATTGTTGCCGGAAACGCCGTTGAGCGAATTGGCATACAGATCGGCGAACTGCGCCTGCGAGCTCTTGAAACCAACCGTGCTGGCGTTGGCGATATTGTTGCCGATCACATCCAGCGATTTGGATGCTGAGTTCAGGCCGCTAAGTCCTTGTTGGAACATGGTATTCCCCCTGCTAGGTATGAGCTAATGTGAGCGTGGCCCCGATCATGAAGCCGCGCCAGTTAATCGTTACAGCACTTCTTTCACTGCGGACATTGCAAACTGTCCCAGCGAAGTATTCAGTTTCACGCCGCCGCTGCCGGTCGATACGCTGGCCACGGAGGCCAGCTGCAAAGCCGTAGCGTCGCTCAGCGTCTTGCCATTGCTGACGGCCTTGACGCTAAAAGTGTAGTTGCCATCGGCCGCTTTACCGCCTGCATCGGTCTTGCCATCCCAGGTGATGGGATAGGTGCCGACCTCGCTATTTTTCAGGCTCAACGTACGCACTGTTTTGCCTGCGCCATCTTGAATAGTGATGCTCACGCTTTCCGCCGCCGATGCCAGATCGACGCCGAACACGCTGCTGCTGGTGGTCTTGCCGCTGCTGTCGGTGCTGCTCGACAGCTCTATGCCTTTACCGGCCACCAGCACGCCTTTGCCAATCAGATTGGTGGCCGTCAGCGACTGGGCATTGGCCTGATCGGTACGCAGCGACTCCAGCGTGGCATTGACTTTGTTTATACCCGTCACGGTCGACAACTGGGCCAACTGACTGGTCATGGCGGCGTTATCCATCGGGTTTAACGGATCCTGATTCTTGAGCTGCGTTACCAGCAGCTTCATGAATTTATCCTGATCGGCCTCGACACTGTCCTTGGCGACCGTACTGGCCGCGCTGGCGACGGTGGAAGTTTTGGGCGTATCGCTTACTGCACTGATAGTCATGATTGCCTCTTAAAATTTACTGGCCGATGGTCAGGGTTTTGAGCAGCAGCGTTTTGGCTGCATTCATGGTTTCGACGTTGGTCTGATAGGAGCGCGAGGCCGACAGCATATTCACCATCTCGTCCACCACATTCACGTTAGGCATGGTCACATAGCCTTTTTCGTCCGCCATCGGATGTTTCGGGTCATACATCTGCTTCATGGGCGACTGGTCTTCCACCACCTGCTTGACGCGCACGCCCGTGGAGCTGCCATCGCCAGCCTGCGGGGTGGCTTCGAACACCACCTGACGCGCACGGTAGGCTTCGCCGCTGGCACTGGTGGCACTGTCGGCATTGGCCAGATTCGAGGCCACCACGTTGAGGCGCTGCGACTGCGCACTCATGGCCGAACCGGACACATTGAAAATATTAAACAGCGACATAATTAGTTACCTCCCTGAATCGCGGCCATCATGTGCTTGATCTGCGCATTGATCATGGTGATGCCGGCTTCATAGCGCACCGCGTTATCGGTGAACTGGTTACGCTCCACGTCCATGTCCACCGTGTTGCCGTCCACCGCACCCTGCACCACGCCGCGGTACAACAGCGGCGTACCGTCCGCATTAGTACCGGCTGCTTGCAGGGGGTTAGGGAAATGCTTGGCCGCCGTGGTCTTCAGCGTGGCCGGCACATTGCCGCCGCTCTTGTCCAGGGCCGTTTGCAGCGCGCTGGTGAAATCAATGTCGCGTGCCTTGTAGTTAGGCGTATCACCATTGGCGATGTTCGAGGCCAGCACAGCCTGGCGCTGCGAGCGCAAGCTCAGTGCCGCTTCGTTAAAGCGCAGATAAGCGTCGAGTTTTCCTAACATGACAGCCTCCAACCTCTCCACATGCCTACTGATGAATGTCCAACCACGGACAAGGTGTAATGACAGGATCGATGATACGCATGCGCAGCACCGCACCATCGCCCAATAAACGGGGGCTTTTCCAGCCTATTCATCCATTCAAGTGCGGCGCGGAAGTTTAAGATGGCAGCATCAGTAAGACTCTTTCCGGCTACGGCCGCAAAACCGCCATGAATACTCGTCTCGCCTGCACTGTTAGCGCCGCCCTGCTCTGCCTGAGCGCCACTGCTGTTAATACGGCGTCCGCCCAGAACGCGTCACAACGCCAGGATCCCGCCACACTGCGGCGCACGGTCGAACAGTTTTTGCAAGTGCAGACGGCCGGCCTGCCGGGCCAGGTCACGCTGAGCATAGGCGCGATCGATCCGCGCATGCAGCTAGCGGCCTGCGCTGAACCGCAAGCCTTCTTCATGGCCGGTGCGCGCGCATGGGGCAAGACTACGGTAGGCGTGCGCTGCGTCGCGCCCAGCCCATGGACTATCTATGTACAAGCCACGGTGACCGTGATCGGCGACTATGTGGCCAGTGCCGTGCCG
The DNA here is from genome assembly GCF_009720775.1 of Pseudoduganella danionis. Taxonomy (GTDB): domain Bacteria; phylum Pseudomonadota; class Gammaproteobacteria; order Burkholderiales; family Burkholderiaceae_D; genus Rugamonas; species Rugamonas danionis. The sequence goes on along the minus strand of NZ_WNKW01000001.1, from coordinate 871,354 downwards.
CTGGCCCAGGGCCAGAGCATAGACGACAAGCAGTTGGTCACGCTGAAGGGCGACCTGACCATGCTGCCGGCCGGCATCGCCACCGAAGCGGCACAAGTGATTGGTCGAAGTGCCAATATTTCTTTGCCTGCCGGTACGCCGCTGCGGCTCGATACGCTGCGCAGCAAGCCAGTCGTGCAATCGGGCCAGCTAGTGCGTGTGATCACCAGCGGCAATGGTTTCAGTGTGTCCTCCGAAGGCCGGGCCATGAGCACGGCCGGCGATGGACAGGTAGTGCAAGTGCGTACCGCCGGCGGCCAGCAGATCAGCGGCATCGCCAAAGCGGGCGGCATGGTAGAGGTAGCTTTCTAGCGCCAGCGTGCGCAGGAACAGGCGCAACGACGGAAGATCTGAAGTTTATGCGAGGCAACGCTAAAGTTTCTTAAGACGGTGCCGATAGATACTCAGATCCCGGAGTTTCGTACTCCTACCAGAGAAGGAAATGCTGTGAAAATTAACGATACATTGAAGAGCACCACTGGTTTGCCGTCGGCGACTCCGGCCTCGACCTCGACTGCGCGCGGCGCAGAAAAGGCCGCAGCTCCGGCCACGCCAGCGACGTCAGACAATGTGCGCCTGTCGCCGCAAGGGCAGGCATTGGCGGCCAGTTCGACCGGCAGCAGCAGCGCAGTGTTCGACACGAAGAAAGTCGAACGCATCAAGCTCGCAATTGCTGACGGCCAGTTCCAGGTCAATTCCGAAAAAGTAGCAGATGGCTTACTCGACACCGTCAAGGATCTGCTGCACTCACGTAAACGATAGGTCCATCATGGCAACCGCTACCCCGCTGAACAGCCTGCGCGAAGAACAACAGATCATGTCCACGCTGGTGGATGTACTCAAGCAGGAACAGCAATTACTGGTAGCGGCGGAGATGGAAGGCATGCCGGCCATCACCACCAAGAAGAACACGCTGGTCACGCAGATGACCATGCTATCCGCCCAGCGCCACCGGGCTCTGGGCCGGGCCGGTTATGCGGCCGAAGAAGTCGGCATGGATGGCTGGATCGCCGCCAGCGGCACCGACGCCCACGAAGCCACCACCCTGTGGCAAGCCCTGTTACAGCATACGCGCGAAGCCAAAGAGCTGAACCGCATCAACGGCATGCTGATCAACAAGCAGATGAACAATACCCAGGCTGCGCTGCAAGCCTTGCGCCCCGCCCACGCGGCACCAAATAATTTCTACGGCCCCGGCGGCATGTCCACCACGCTGCCGCGCAGCCGCGGTTTCCTGGCCGGCTAAGCGGCTAAGCGCCTTCCGATTCGGCCGCCCTCCCCTGGCGGCAGCATGTGAGGCCCACGAAAAAAAATGGCGACAGCGCATCTCTGCGCTGTCGCCATTGCTGTTTTTGCGGCTTACTTTATAACTTACTGATTCGGCAGGCCGGTCGGAATTTCCGTGATGGTTTCCGGTATGCCGGACAGGATGGTCACGGCCACGCGGCGGTTGCGCGCGCGCCCGATAGGATCATCATTGGAAGCCACCGGCACGTTCGAACTATAGCCTACCGCCGTCAAACGTTCCGCCCCCACACCGGCATCGACAAACAGCCGCACCACGCTGCTCGCACGTACGGCCGATAGTTCCCAGTTAGATGGGAATAGCGCATTGCGGATAGGCTGGTTATCGGTATGCCCTTCCACCTGCACATTGTGGCTATCGTTACGCAGCAGCGACGCAACGGCACGTAGCGCTTCGGTGGATTCCGTGGTCAGGCGCGCATCACCGGGATCAAACAGTACCGAGGCATTGATTTCCACACTCACGCCACGGCTGTTCTGCGTCACCCTGACCTTGCCTTCCTTAACCAGCGGCGCCAGCGTGGACAGCAGATCCTGCGCCAGCTTGGTCATGTGTTCTTTTTCCTTGCGCACCGCATCAGCGCGACGCTTGATGGCCACATTCGGCAACGGCAGGCTAGGCACTTCCGTATTGATCAACTGGGCCGAGCCGGCACCGCCGAACGCATCGCCGAGCGCATCGGAGAACACGCGGTACTTGCCGATATTGACCGAAGAGATCGCATACATCACCACGAAGAACGCAAACAGCAGCGTAATGAAGTCGGCATACGAAATCAGCCAGCGCTCGTGGTTTTCCGGTTCGTCATCGAACTTCCTGCGGGCGCGCCGGTATTGCATGCTAGCGCCCCTGCATCAGCGTGGCCACGCGTTCGTCGATCACGCGGGTATGGTCGCCGGTGGCGATATCGTAGAACACGGCCGCTGCAATCTCCTGCTGGAACACGGCTTGCGTGACCACGGCCTTGAGTTTGTTGGCAATCGGGTAGAACAGCAAGTTGGCCAGTCCCACGCCGTACACGGTGGAGACGAAGGCCACGGCGATACCGGCACCCAGCTTGTTCGGATCAGTGAGGTTTTCCATCACGTGGATCAGGCCCAGCACGGCGCCCAGAATGCCGATGGTAGGCGAATAGCCGGCCGCCGATTCCCAGATGCGCACGGCCAGCCGCTCTTCCGTTTCATACACGGTGATTTCGGCATCGAGGATCTGGCGCAGCTTGTCGGGATTGATGCCGTCGACGATCAGGCGCAAACCCTTGGTAATGAACGGGTCTTTCGAGGACAGCATGTAACGCTCGAGCGACAGCAAGCCATCGCGCCGTGCCGACAAGCTCCAGGCATTGATCTCGCGCGCCAGTGCCAGCCGGGTGTCCGGCGGCGGCGCAAACACCAGCTTGAGCATGCGCAGGCCGCGCTTGAAGCTGGCAAACCGGCTTTGCAGCAGCACGGCACCGACCGTGCCCACCACCACGATGGCGAAAGCCGCCGGCTGGAACAGCGACGACAGCTTGCCGCCTTCCAGCGACTGGCCGATGATGATGCCGGCCAGCGCCAGCAGCACCCCGGCTACGCTGGCCCAGTCCATGACCGCTCCCGCAGCGAAGCACGCAGACGTGCCACTGCTTGCGTATGCAATTGCGATACGCGTGATTCCGACACGCCCATCACGGCGCCGATTTCTTTCAAGTTGAGCTCCTCTTCATAGTACAGCCCCATCAGAATCTTTTCGCGCGGCGGCAAGGCATCGATGGCGTCGATCACGGCTTGACGGAAATCGCCGTCCAGCAGCGCGCGCAGCGGATCGCTCTCTTCATCCGAGCAATAACGGTCGAGGAAGCTATCGTTGCCATCGTCGTCGTGGAAATCTTCGTAGTAGACCAGCTGGTGGCCGCCGCCATCGGACAGCATTTCCTGATAGTCGGCCAGCGACAGCTTGAGCATTTTCGCCACTTCCGATTCGGTCGGCGGGTGGCCCAGACGCTGCTGCAGCGTGCTCATGGCCGCTTCGATCTTGCGCATGTTCTGGCGCATCGAACGGGGCAGCCAGTCGCTATTGCGCAGCTCGTCCAGCATGGCGCCGCGGATGCGCAGCACGGCATAGGTTTCGAACTGGGCACCATGGCTATCTTCGTACCGGCTGATGGCGTCCAGCAGACCGATCATACCGGCCTGCACCAGATCGTCGACTTCGACGCTGGGGGGCAGTTTCGCCTTCATGTGATGGGCCAAGCGCTTTACCAACGGCATATGCTCCGTCAGTAAAGAATTCTTGTCCGCTTTCCCTTTAACCGTGTACATAAACTATTTTTATCGTCATTGAGTACGTGTCTGCAAGCGCACTAGTTCACTCGTCGTGCCGGACCTAGCGCCAGGCCGGGCTTGCCGCCATGGCAAACCGTCCGGCCAGTTGGCGGAACGCCACGGAAGCACCGGCCAGCGGAAACGCATCGACCACGGCACGCCCCAAGCGTGCTGCGCGTTGCAGGTATTCATCCGCCGGGACCGAGCCCATGGAGATCAGGTTGACTGCCAGATAACGGCTGGCAGCCTGTGCCATGTTATCGTATACCACCTTTGCTTCCGCTTCGGAAGCCCCGGTGACCAGAATTCCGAACGGACGGCGCCCCAGTTCCTGATTCAGACGCTTGATCATACTGTATGCGGCCGTGATCGAGGCAGCACTTTTTCCCACTTGCACCACAATTTCCGAGCTATCCATGACAGGCAGCGGGAAACCGTGGGCATCGAATTCGCCATCGACGATCACGATGCCCGTCTGTTTCACCAGTACGTCGAAGGCTTTGGCCAGACGGCGCGTCTCATCGGGGCCGCTGCGCGGCTGGCCGCGCGTCATCGAGGCGACCGCAAAACCCTGCGGTACCTGATGGATAACCTGATCGAGCGCACATTCCTGCCGTGCCACATTGAGCAGGCTGGCGCCACTATCGACACCCAGACGGCTGGCCACGCCATGAGCACTGGCGCAAGCATCCATCAGCAGCACATCGTTGCCGGCACGGGCCAGCGAGGCACCCAGATTGACCAGCATGGCGGCTTTGTCGTCGGCCGCTTGCGCGGACAGGAAGGTGACGATGCGGGGCTTGGGCCCCGCCAGCATGCGGCGCAGGCCTTCGGCCTGATCGAAATCGAAATTAGCCAAGGTGCACCTCGCGCAGTGCGGAATCGCTGGTGCCGGCGCCCATTACCAGAGGCAGCTCGGCATCGAGGAACTGGCTGGCGGCCGCATCGCGCTTGAGTTTGAAAGCACGGTCGATCAGATAAGCCGGATCAGCCAGATGCAGGTCTTCCGGCACGCGCTGGCCGTTCGACACATAGAACAGGTTGAGCTTCTGCCGGATCACCACGTCCAGCACATTGCCGATCGCAGCCGCTTCATCCAGCTTGGTCATGATGCAGCCGGCCAGACCGCTGCCCTGATAAGCGCGCACCACTTCGTTCAGGGTTTCCTGGGTAGCCGTGGCGTTCAGGCACAGCAGGCGCTTGACGTTGGCACCCGCGCCTTGCAGCATCGATACCTGTTCCGTCACCATCTGGTCACGCTGGCTCACGCCAACGGTATCGATCAGTACGGTGTGCTTGTTTTTCAGTTCTTTCAGGGCGATGCGCAGGTCGGCTTCGTCTTTGACCGAGTGCACCATCACGCCGAGGATTTTGCCGTAGATGCGCAACTGTTCGTGCGCGCCGATACGGTAGGCATCGGTGGTGATCAGGGCCAGCTTGTCCGGGCCGTGGCGCATCACGCAGCGGGCGGCCAGCTTGGCCGTGCTGGTGGTCTTGCCGACGCCGGTAGGACCGACCAGCGCGAACACACCGCCCTGATCGAGCAGTGCATCTTCATTCGACATTACCGACAGATTGCGGCTCAGCACCGATTTAATCCAGCGCATGCTATCGGCCGCGTCACGGTTGGCTGGCAGTTTTTCTATCAGGTAGCGGGCCAGGCTGGCCGAGAAGCCGGCGGCCAGCATTTCGCGCAGTACGGCAGTTTTCTGCGGTTCGCGCGACTGGGTGGCGCCCCACGAGATTTCTGCCAACTGGGTTTCCATCATGCCGCGCATGGCGCGGATTTCATTCATCATGCCCATCATCTCGGCAGCGGCCGATTCCTTGGCGCTGGCCACAGCGGCAGCCACCATGGCGTTGATCTGGTCTGCACTCATGGCCGCTGCCACAGGGGCGGCGCTGGCGTAGGCTGGTGCAGCAGCAACAGGTGCTGCAGCGCGGCGTGGTGCGGCGGCAGGGGCACGCGGCGCTGGCGCGGCAGCGCGCGGCGCTTCGGCGCGCGCTGCCGGCGCAGCCGTCGGCAGGTCCAGCAGCGGGGGCGGTTCAGCCATAGGCGAATGGGGAGCCGGCATGGCCAGCGAGGCGGCGTCTTCGTTCGCCAGCGCGAGTATCTCGATTTCACCGTCGGCCTGACGGTTGGACAGGATCACGGCATCCGGGCCTAAGGCTTCGCGCACTTTGCGCAGCGCTTCACGGGAGGTCGGGGCGGTAAATTTTTTGACGTTCATGGCCGGCTCTCTGCATTCTGGGGCGAGTGGCGTCTTCTGGATGAGACGACTTTTCCTCGTACAGTGCCATTATTGACGATGCACTCCGGAAACGATCCGATGAACAAGAGGACAATTCGGCCGTATTTCCCCTATGCAGCCCCAGCCGCCTATTCGGCGGTAAAAACCTGCTCCAGCCGCTCTGCATAAACAAAGTTGCGCGCCCAGCGCCGTAACTGGGCAGATTCTGCCGTCGCAACTCGGTTGCGTACAGCCTCAGGCAAAGTACCGAAACGCAACTCCAGTATGTCGAGCAACTGCGCGGCCTGTCCTTGCTGTAAGCCTTGTTGCAAACCTTTTTGCAAACCCTGTTCCAGACCGTAACGCTCGAGAGAAGATAGGTATGCCATGTCGGTACCCTCCCTTATCAGATGTATGCCACGCCGCACCCGGCTTTCCAGGCTGGCTGGCAGCCGCAGCAGCCAGTCTAGGGGGCGATACAGATCGATGATACGCTGCCTATCCCAGTCGCGCCGCAACAGTAGTTTGGTCAGATGCCATTTCGCATGGCGCCGCTGAAACGCATTGCGCCGCGTCCGGCGCGCCTGCAGATGGGCCAGCGTAACCAGCGCAAACGGATTTGGATCGCTGCACAACTGCTCCATGTGCACCTCGAAATCGCGCAGCTTCACCACCGGAAAAGACTGGTGCCATAGCGTGCCAGTCGCACGCTGCGGATTAAGCGGGCTGCTGACCAACCAGCGCGGTCACGCGTATGGTTTTCGATTCCGGCACTTCAGCATGCGACAGCACTTTCAACTGCGGCAGCGAACGGCGCAGGAAGCGCGACAGCAGCGCCCGCAGCGGGCCGGGCACCAGCAGTACCGGTGTCAGACCCAGCGCTTCCTGCTGGGCCGCAGCCTGCTGAGCTTGCTGGGCAATGGTATCGGCCAAGCCCGGTTCGATACCGGCGCCATCCGGGCCACTGGCCGCCAGCGCCTGCATCAGCAAGCGTTCGAGCCGGTTATCCAGCGTCATGACGGACAATTCATTAGCACCCGGGAACAGCTGCTGCACGATGGCACGACCCAATGCTATCCGCACCAGCGCCGTCAAGTCGTTCGGATCCTGGGTATTGCCTGCATGCTCGGCCAGCGTTTCGATAATCGAACGCATATCGCGGATATGTACGCCTTCCACCAGCAGATTCTGCAGCACTTTCTGCAGCGTCGACAGCGACACCGTTTTCGGCACCAGATCTTCCACCAGCTTGGGCGCATCCTTGCCCAGATGGTCAAGCAAAGCCTGCACTTCGGCCCGACCCAGCAGCTCGGAAGCGTGGGTAGTAATCAAATGGTTCAGGTGGGTGGCCACCACGGTGCCTGCATCGACCACCGTATAGCCCATGCTCTGGGCCTGATCGCGCAAGCTGGCATCGATCCACGTGGCGGGCAGGCCGAAGGCCGGATCGCTGGTCGCCATGCCGGGCAAGGTACCGCTGGCCATGCCGGGATTAATCGCCAGGAACTGGCCGTTATAGGCTTCGCCCGTCCCCACTTCCACGCCTTTGAGCGCGATACGGTAGGCCGAAGGTTTGAGTTCCAGATTGTCGCGGATGTGCACGGGCGGCGCGAGGAAGCCCACTTCCTGGGCAAACTTCTTGCGGATGCCCTTGATACGTTTCAGCAGTTCGCCGCCCTGGGTCTTGTCGACCAGCGGAATCAGGCGGTAGCCCACTTCCAGCCCCAGCGTATCGACCGGCATAATATCCTGCCAACTGGCTTCTTCCTGTTCGGGCGCCGTGGCAGGTGCCGCCGCAGCCGCTTCGGCCGCCGCCACCTCTTCCGCCTTGGAGGATTCTTCCTTGCGCGTCAGCAGATAGGCCGAACCACCCAGCACGGCTGCCAGCAGCAGGAATACCAGATTCGGCATGCCCGGAATCAGACCCATGCCGCCGATGATGGCGGCCGTAATATACAGCACCTGCGGTTTGGCAAACAACTGGCCCACCACCTGGGTCCCGATATCCTGTTCGCTGGCCACGCGCGACACCACGATACCGGCTGCCGTCGAAATCACCAGCGAGGGTATCTGTGCCACCAGACCGTCACCGATGGCCAGCAGCGTGTAGTTCTTGATCGCGTCGGCGAACAGCATATCGTGCTGCAGCAAGCCCACCAGCAGGCCGCCCACCACGTTAATCACCGTCACCAGAATACCGGCCACGGCATCGCCGCGTACATATTTACTGGCACCGTCCATGGCGCCGTAGAATTCCGCTTCCTGCGCCACTTCGCTACGGCGCTTGCGCGCTTCCGCTTCGCCGATCAGGCCGGCATTGAGGTCGGCGTCGATCGCCATCTGCTTACCGGGCATCGCATCCAGTGCGAAACGCGCGCCCACCTCGGCAATACGGCCCGCACCTTTGGTGACCACGGTGAAGTTGATGATGGTCAGAATAATGAACACCACGATACCGACCGTATAGTTACCGCCGATCAGGAAGTGGCCGAACGCTTCAATCACCTTACCGGCCGCATCGGCACCGGTATGCCCCTGGGTCAGCACCACGCGGGTCGAGGCCACGTTCAGCGACAGGCGCAACATGGTCGACACCAGCAGGATGGTCGGGAAAGCCATGAAATCCAGCGGCTTGACCGTGTACAGACTGGTCAGCAGCACAATCACGGACAGGGCGATATTGAAACTGAACAGCAAATCCAGTATGAAGGCCGGCAGAGGCAGCACCATCATGCCCAGCATCATGATGATCAGGATAGGCGCGGCCAGACTGCTCTTGTTACGGCTATTGGCCAGGCCTTGCAGCCATGGCGGCAGTTTGATGTTGCTCAGGGCGTTCATACAGGTGCTCCGTTATTCGTATCAGTTTGCTGCTTGAGCGTGCTCACGTGCAGAGGGTCCAGCTCTGGCGGCACCTCGAGTTTCTTCGGTACTTCAGGACGGTTGCCATTGCCTTTGCTGAACAGACGCAATTGGAACACATAGGCCAGCACTTCGGCCACTGCCGCGTACAAGGCTTCCGGAATTTCGTCGCCGATTTCCGTGTGCTTGAACAGCGCACGGGCCAGTGGCGGCGCTTCCAGCATGGTCACTTTGTGTTCGCGCGCGATCTCGCGTATCTTGGCCGCCACTTCGTCCGTGCCCTTGGCCACCACGCGTGGCGCACCGCGCATGCCGTCGTCGTACTTCAGCGCCACCGCATAGTGGGTCGGGTTGGTGACCACCACATCGGCGGTCGGCACATCGGCCATCATGCGGCGTTTGGCCATCTCGCGCTGCAGCTGGCGAATCTTGGCCTTGATCTGGGGATTGCCGTCGGACTCCTTGGATTCCTGGATCAGCTCCTGACGGGTCATCTTCAGCTTGTTTGCGTAATGCCACATCTGGTAAGGACCATCGATGGCGGCGATAAAGCCCAACGCACCGACGATGAACAAAAAGCTGCTGGCCAGCATATGCAACAGATGGGCAGTACCCAGCTTGAGCGGCTCCACGGCCAGCCCGATCACGGCATCTTTCTGCTTCATCACCACCAGCCAGGCCACCAGCCCGACTACCAGCGCCTTGGCCACGGCCTTGAACAGTTCCACCAGCGCATTGGTGGAAAACATATTGCCGATACCGTTGATGGGATTGAGTTTGCCGAAATTCGGCATGACGGCCTTGCCCGAGAACAGCCAGCCACCGACCAGCAGCGGCGACACCAGCGCCACGATCATCACGGCAACGCCCAGCGGCAGACAGGCCAGCAGCACGCGCACCAGATCAACCAGGATGCGGTTGATCAGCACATCGGCATCGAATACTTGCTCCGGCGTCAGGGCCAGCCCCGACACCAGTGCCGAACTGAGCTGACGGATCAGCCCTTCACCCGTCATCCACAGACCGGCACCGGCTGCCATCAGCACGGTAAACGTCGCTACTTCCCGGCTTCGGGGAACGTCGCCTTCCTCACGCGCCTGCTCGAGGCGCTTCTGTGACGCGGGTTCGGTCTTTTCGGCGTCGCTATCTTCTGCCATGGTGCCTGCCTGCTGCGGGGTTAAGTGGAACGCGGATCTATCTCGATCGTGCCATTATCCCGCTCGCGCGCGCTGGCCCATCAGCCGAATACGGCAGTTTTTTCCGCCTTACTCGGTGTTTCCCATTGGAAATTTGATTTTCAAACGCCTGCCTGGGTGACTTTCTGGTCTATGGCGCCGAAGATGGATTTGCCATCGCTATCCAACATTTCGATACGGATAGTGTCGCCAAACGCCATGAACGACGTGCTAGCGACGCCATCAGCGATCATCTCCACGCAACGCTGCTCGGCGATGCAGGAATAGCCGCGCTTGCCACTGGTGTTGGACACCGTGCCGGAACCGATGATGGAACCAGCGCGCACATTGCGCGATTTGGCCAGATGGGCGATCAGTTGCGGGAAATTGAACACCATATCGACCCCGGCCTGCGGCTTGCCGACCAGTTTGCCGTTCCAGGTGGAAAGCAAGGGTAAATGGACTTTGCCACCCTTCCATGCATCGCCCAGCTCGTCCGGCGTCACTGCCACGGGCGAGAAACTCGTCGCCGGCTTGGACTGGACGAAACCGAAGCCCTTGGCCAGCTCTTCCGGAATCAGATTGCGCAGCGAAACGTCGTTGACCAGCATCAGCAAGCGGATACGCTGGTGGGCCTGATCAGGCGTCGCGCCCATGGGCACATCGTCCGTGATCACGGCCACTTCGGCTTCGAAATCGATGCCCCACTCTTCATGCAAGAGCGCGATGTCGTCGCAAGGTCCGATGAAATCATCGCTGCCGCCCTGATACATGAGCGGGTCTTCCCAGAATGAAGCAGGCAGTTCCGCCCCGCGCGCCTTGCGCACCAGTTCTACATGGTGCACATAGGCCGAACCATCGGCCCACTGGAACGCCCGTGGCAACGGCGCCATGCAGCGCTCCGGCTCGAAGGCAAACGTACGGCGGCCGCGGCCCTGATTCAGCTCCTGATAGATCGCATCGAGCTGAGGGGCAATAAAGCTCCAGTCGTCGAGCGCCCGTTGCAGCGTGCGCGCTACGCCATCGGCCAGCTGGGCCGTCTTCAGGTCGCGCGACACCACCATCAACTGGCCGTCACGCGTGCCGTCGTTCAGAGTGGCCAGTTTCATGCGCTAGGGACCAGCAGCGCCAGTTGCTCCGGCGTCAGATAGCACCACTCGCCCTCTTCCAGCTCCAGCGCATCCAGCGTCAGTCCTCCGATAGCCGAGCGGTGCAGCGCACTGCAATGGTTGCCGGCTGCGGCCAGCATGCGTTTGACCTGATGGTATTTACCCTGTTCCAGCACGATTTCGAGCTGGTGCTCGCCGCGCTGCACGCAATGCTGGGCCGCCAGTGGCGCCGGTTCGTCATGCAATTGCACGCCGGATTTCAGCTGCTCTATCAATTCCGGCGTTACCGGCTCTGCTGTCGTGGCTTGATAAATTTTCGGAACATGGCGCTTCGGCGACGATTGTGCATGGATAAATGGACCATCGTCCGACATCAAGAGCATACCCGTAGTGTCGTGATCGAGCCGGCCGACCGGCTGCAGCTCGCGCCAACTGAACTGTTCGGGCAGCAGCGTCAGCACGCCGGGATGGTGGCTGGGTTTGCGCGAACATTCGAAATTGGCGGGTTTATACAGCGCAATATACAGATGTTCGCGGTACACCCATTCTTCCTCGAAGATGGTGAGAACCAGTCCTTCCGTCTCGATGGTTTCTTTGTAATTGTCGTGGACCACGCCGGCGATACTGACTTCGCCATCGTCGATCAGCGAACGGCAGTATTTACGGGTGCCAAAGCCCTGCGATTGCAGGATGCGGTCTAGGGATAGTTTGCTCATAGACCGATTTTACAGGATGGCGCAGGACGGGGGAAAGCCGACGATACATGCTTGGCAATAGTGTCCTAGACAAAGCAGCTCATTGACACACATCAAATCGGACACAGGTTCACTTGCTAAACTGAAACCCGATTAGGAATCCGCCTAATCGACTAGGAATGTGCCAGAGAGAACTGTTATGCCCAAGCTTACTAAACTTCCAGCACTGAGTGCACAGGCGGCAGCCGGCCATCGCGCCGCATTACTAATCGTGGCCTGCCGTTACGCCTTACAAAACGATGGTGTGCCTATCGCCGCAAGCCAGCAATGGCATACGCAGCGGCAAGTCGATTTTCTCGCATGGTTGGATCAGGGTGGTTTTATGCAAACTGCGAGGACAAAAGAAAACAGCGGCATTGCACCGCTGTCTTCAACCCCGGCAGGGGCTGTATGAGGAATCGCAATTCACTCTAGGCTGCATCCACGATGCAGTGTAGTAGTTCCGTCTGTCTGATCAAGATTGTGGTGAAAACAAAATAAACTGTTTATATCGCCCCCCTTGGAAAGAACTACAGCTTCACTATAGCTCATCACATCGGGGATGCAAGCAAGATTTTCACCAATACTCACGTCTCAGCGCAGCGCCGGCTGTACCCGCTCCATACTGGCTTTCATGGCGCCAGCGCCCAGCGCTGCGCCAAATTTTTTCAGCACACGTTCCGGCAAGCCTTCATGCTGGGTGTAATCGATGATGTCTTCCGCCTTGATCACATCGCGTGCCACACTATCGACCGTGCCGAAAGCATCGGCCAGCCCCATATCGATGGATTTCGCACCGGTCCAGAACAGGCCAGAGAACATTTCCGGGCTTTCCTTCAGGCGTTTGCCGCGCCCTTCGCGCACCACCTGGATGAACTGCTGGTGAATTTCATTGAGCATGGACTGGGCATATTGCTTGTGCTTGTCGGAAAGCGGACTAAACGGGTCCATAAAGCCCTTGTTCTCGCCTGCCGTCAGCAGGCGGCGCTCGACGCCCACCTTGTCCATGATGCCGGAGAAGCCGAAGCCATCCATCAGCACGCCGATGGACCCAACGATGCTGGCCTTGTTGACATAGATGCGGTCGGCACCGGCGGCAATGTAGTAGCAGCCCGAGGCACAGATTTCATCCACCACCACGTACAGCGGCTTACCCGGATAGCCTTTGCGCAGACGGTGCATTTCGTCGACGATCATGCCGGCCTGCACGGGGCTGCCGCCCGGGCTATTGATGTGCATCACCACGGCCACCGAACCACTGTCGGAAAAAGCCTTGTTCAGCGCCGGGATGACCACTGCCGCCGAGCCGCTGCCTTCCGATTCGATGGCGCCTTCGATCTCGATCAGCGCCGTATGGCGTCCCAGTGCCTCGCCGTCGGAGCCAGTCCAGCCCAGATCGAGATAGGCACTGAGCGCCACCACCACCAGCACCACTGTGATGGCCTTGAAGAAGATGCCCCAGCGGCGTGCCGCTTTCTGCTCGTTCAAGGCAGCAAACACCAGCTTTTCCAGTACTTCACGCTCCCAGGGCGCAGCCGCTACCGGCGCGCTAACGCCCGGCGAGGCGACGGGCTTTTCGGCGCTGTTGGGCTGGTTTTCGGGATTTTCGCTGGTGTTATCGCTCATATTTATCTTTTTAACCACATTCAGGCACGGGCCGGACGCACATAGTCGTCAGGCTGCCAATACAGTTGCTGATCGCGCTCGACCACCGCGATAGGCCGTAGCCGGCCACCTTTGCAAGGGCCGCCGGCACAATGGCCGCTTTCCGGCACATATACGGCGCCGTGGGTGGAACACATCAGGTACAAGCCACTGGATTCGAAGAACTCGCCTTCGGCCCAGTCCAGTTCTATCGGCACATGGGCGCAGCGATTCAAATAAGCATACGCCTGTCCGCCATAGCGCACGACAAAGCCGGTGGCATCATCGCCGCCAGCCGTCACGGGGAAACGCACGCCTTTGCCGCCTTCGAGCACGGCCTCGGCCGCACAGATCAGGATTTCTTCATTTGCCATCATGCGTGCTCACTCAGCCATTGATGCAGTTCGGCCACCGTAGCAGCCGAGTACAGCGGATTACAGGCGGCCAACTGATCAACCGGATGGGCGCCATATTGCACGGCAATACCCTGCGCGCCGGCATTGTTCGCCATCAACAGATCATGGGTGGTATCGCCTATCATCACCGTACGGCGCATATCCTGCCCTAACTCCCGCGTTAACTCTTGCAACATAGCAGGATGGGGTTTGGAGAATGTTTCATCAGCGCAACGGGTGGCATCAAACAGGGACAGCACTTTGACATCGTTCATGGCGCGGTTCAGCCCTACCCGGCTCTTGCCCGTGGCCACGGCGAGGAAATAGCCGTTTTGCGACAATTCCGTCAGCATGTCGTGGACGCCGGGGAATAGCGCGAGTTCATGGTCGCGCGACAGGAAATGGTAGCGGTAACGCTCCACCATGCGCGGATAGTAGGCCGGATCCACCTCGGGCAGCACAGCCTGCATGGCTTCATGCAGGCCGAGGCCGATCACGTGGGCCGCCACGTCGTCACGCGGAATCGGCAAGGACAGGTCGCGCGCTGCCGCCTGTATGCATTTCACGATAGTTGAGGTGGAATCCATCAGGGTTCCATCCCAATCGAAGACGATTAAATCAAATTGCTTTCTTGCCATGTAATCCGGCCGTCCCCGTGGGACGACTCCTCAAGATATTTACGATTAGTTAACTGGTTTCCCTAAGCTTAACAAGAATCGCTCACATTCGGGCGCTAAAGGCGCTTTCAGGGTCATGATTTTGCCTGACTCCGGATGAGTGAACGTAATCTGATAGGCGTGCAGGAACATGCGTTTCAGCGCACCACGCTCGTCAGTGGCTTTCTGCAAGGCCTTGTTCAGGGCGAAATCGCCGTATTTATCGTCACCTAATATAGGGAAGCCGGAAGCCGAGGTGTGCACGCGAATCTGGTGGGTACGCCCCGTTTTCAGTTCCGCTTCCAGCAGGGCAAAGTCCTTGAACTTCTTCAGCAGAGTAAATACCGTATGCGAGGGCTGGCCGTCGGCCTGCACGGCCACGCGCCGCTCGCCATCGGCCGTACTATATTTATGCAGCGCCAATTTGACGTGCTGGCGCGCGTTCTTCCAGTCGCCGGCCACCATGGTCAGATAGCGCTTGTCCGTATGGCCGTCGCGCATCTGTTCGTGCAGACTGGTCAGCGCCGAACGTTTCTTTGCCAACAACAATAAGCCGGAAGTATCGCGGTCCAGCCGGTGCACGAGCTCCAGAAACTTGGCTTCCGGACGGGCTGCGCGCAGTTGCTCAATCACGCCGAACGATACGCCGGAGCCGCCATGCACGGCCACGCCAGCCGGTTTATCGATCACAAGCAGATGGGCATCTTCGAAAATCACACTAAATTCGGCTGCCGGCACATGGCTGTTTTCAGCCTTTTCGGCGATGCGAATCGGCGGTATACGCACCATATCCCCGGCCACCAGCCGGTAAAGCTGGTCTATCCGACCCTTGTTGACCCGTACTTCGCCCGAACGCAGGATGCGATAGACGTGGCTTTTCGGCACGCCTTTACAGACGCGCAATAAATAATTGTCAATACGCTGGCCCGCTTCCTCTTCCGTGATGGTCACAAACTGTGCTTGCAGCGAATTTTGCGGGCGCTCTTGTGGTGTTGAAGGCGGGGAAACATCTTTTTGTTGCCTCATTTGCTCTGTCTTCCCAGAAATCTCTCTAAGTCCTTCATTTTGAATATATAATCGTTTCGCTGCAGTTCACACTGCGGAAAGTGTAAGAATAAAAGCACATTTTACACAGGGGCGTCTCCACTGGCCTCGCCTAATTGCAAATTCAGAGGAAAAAAATGTATACGCACCGCCCTTGCCGGGCTCAGGGTTGCACCGCAGTTGTAATCGGAGACAGGCAGGGACGTAGAATTAAAGTGATAGCTTTGTAAGGATAAAGTCCGGGCAGATGGATCAAGGGTCCAGCTGTCCGGTTGATGAAGTAGATAACGCTTGCCGTCTTTGCCAGACCCCGGGCTTTGCTGCACGTACGACGCAGGGTTGCCATCAGCGACCTTGGCAGTCTGTGGCGTGCAGTATGCGAGCCCGGCCAGGATCTGGCCCAACCGAGGCTGTTCACCGCCTGCGATTCTCTGCCGTCCGTCGGGGCCGCATGGATGAGTTGCTGGTGATGCGAACACAGCGGCATGACGATCGGCTTCATGCGCCCAGTTGCGGCCGCGTAGTGCTCCCCGAGGGGTGCGCTGCGACTACGCACAGGATGGGCATACCCACCGCCATCACTCCCGTTCTCGCGTATATCCCTGTACCACGTCATCTGGCCGCCCTGCGGCTAGCTGGCACAGAGATGACCTTAGGGTCGCGGAGTTTATAAAAATGAAACGCATGTTGTTTAATGCTACGCAGCAAGAAGAGCTGCGCGTAGCCATCGTCGACGGTCAGAAACTGATCGATATCGACATCGAAACGGCGGGCCGCGAACAGCGCAAGTCGAATATCTACAAAGGCGTGATCACCCGCATCGAACCGTCGCTCGAAGCTTGCTTCGTCAGCTACGGTGAAGATCGCCACGGTTTCCTGCCATTCAAAGAAGTTGCACGCACTTATTTCCGTGAAGGCATAGACGTACGCAACGCGACCATCAAGGAAGCGCTGCGCGAAGGCCAGGAAATCATGGTGCAGGTGGAGAAGGAAGAGCGCGGCAACAAAGGCGCTGCGCTGACCTCCTTCGTCTCGCTGGCAGGCCGCTATCTGGTGCTGATGCCGAACAACCCGCGCGGTGGTGGTGTTTCGCGCCGTGTCGAAGGTGAAGAGCGTCAGGAACTGCGCGAAACCATGGACAAGCTGGACCTGCCACCTGGCATGTCCGTGATCGCCCGCACCGCCGGCATCGGCCGCAATGTCGATGAACTGCAGTGGGACTTGAACTACCTGATGCAACTGTGGCGCGCGATTGAAGGCGCTGGCAAGTCGGCCCCGGGCGCATTCCTGATCTATCAGGAATCGTCGTTGGTGATCCGCGCGATTCGCGATTACTTCCAGCCTGATATCGGCGAGATCCTGATCGATACCGACGAGATCTACGAGCAGGCACACCAGTTCATGAGCCACGTGATGCCCGACATGGTGCACCGTGTAAAACGCTACAGCGACGACGTACCGCTGTTCTCGCGCTTCCAGATCGAACACCAGATCGAAACGGCCTACTCGCGTACCGTACCGCTGCCATCGGGCGGCGCTATCGTGATCGACCACACCGAAGCGCTGGTATCCGTCGACGTTAACTCGGCCCGCGCCACCCGCGGTTCGGACATCGAAACCACGGCCTTCAACACCAACTGCGAAGCAGCCGAAGAGGTTGCCCGTCAGCTGCGTCTGCGTGACCTGGGCGGCCTGATCGTGATCGACTTCATCGACATGGAAGTGGCCAAGAACCAGCGCGAAGTGGAACAGCGCCTGAAAGATGCGCTGCACCATGACCGTGCCCGCGTCCAGATGGGCAAGATTTCCCGCTTCGGCCTGATGGAACTGTCGCGCCAGCGTCTGCGTCCTTCCCTGTCGGAAGGTTCGCACGTGACCTGCCCGCGCTGCTCCGGCACCGGCCACATCCGCGATACCGAATCGTCCGCGCTGCAAGTGCTGCGGATTATTCAGGAAGAGGCGATGAAGGAAAACTCGGCCACTATCCACGTGCAAGTACCGGTGGACGTTGCTGCCTTCCTGCTCAACGAAAAACGCGGCGAAGTGCTGAAGATCGAAACGCGTCATCGCATCACCATCATTCTGGTGCCGAACAAGCATCTGGAAACCCCGCACTACAAGCTGGAACGCATCAAGCACGACGATCCGCGTCTGGAAGACCATCAGGCCAGCTACAACCTGGCCGAGCAGGCAGAAACCGACATGGCCTACAGCAAGCGCCAAAAGGAAGAAGCCAAGCCACGTCAGGAAGCTGTCGTCAAAACCATTACGCCGGATCAGCCTGCGCCTATGGTGGAACGCAATAAAGCCAGCGAAACCGTCATCAAGCCTGTGCCAGCACCGGCCCCGACCGCACCGAAGAAAGGTTTCTTCGCCCGTCTGTTCAGCTTCCTGAGCCCAGAGCCGGCACCAGCCGCTCTGCCACAGCAGCCAACCATCGTGGTGAAAACCCCTGCCGGTGAGCGTGGCGAGCGCAATGGCCGTGGCCCGCGCGGCCGTAACCGCAGCGGCAAAGGTGGCCGTGGCGAGCGTGAAGAACGCGAAGCCGGTGCCGCCCGTCCGGGTAGCGAAGAAGGTAAAGGCGAAAGCAATGGCCGCCCAGCCCGTCCTCCGCGTCCACCGCGTGAACCACGCGAGCCACGCGAAGGCCAGAACGGCGAAGCAGCAGCACCACGCGAGCGCGCACCTCGCCCACCGCGTGAACCACGTGGCGAGAAAGCCAACCAGGAAGCCAAAGCGGAAGAACTGGTACTCAATCCAGCCGCCGCGCTGAACGGTCCGGCCACGGACGCCGCCGCCACCATCCTGAAAGCTGCACCGCAGAATGGTCCGGAAGGTGAAGAAAACGAGGCAGCCGATGGCGAAGAGCCACGCCGCCGCCGCCGTCGTGGTGGTCGTAACCGTAACCGCCGCGAGCGCGATGGCGCCGAAGGTCAGGAAGCCGTTGCTGGCGAACAGGGCGAACAGGGTACGCTGAAGTTCACGGTGGCACCGGCTGATACGGCCGAAGCACCTGTGGCTGCCGTCAGCGAAGCCGCTGCGCCAGCTGTAGTGGAAGCCGCAGTGGAAGCCGTTGCCGCTGAAGTAGTTGCACCAGTTGCTGCTGCCGCCGAAGTGGCTGCCCCGGCACCTGTAGCCGCCGCCGCAGAAGCGCCTGTTGCAGCACCAGCCCCTGCCGCCAGCCCGGTGGTCGAAGCTGCCCCTGTCGCTGAAGTGGCTGCTCCAGCAGTCGAAGCCGCAGCCGCAGTTGAACCGGCACCAGTCGTTGCTGAAGTTGCAGCGGCCCCGGTTGCTACGCCAGTAGTTGAAGTTGCCGCTACCCCAGTGGTGGAAGCTGCTCCAGCGGTAGCCGCTGAAGCGGTGGCTGAAGTTGCACCGGCAGTCGCCAGCCCTGAAGTCGCTGCTGCGCCTGCCGAAGCTATCGTAGTGGCACCGGCACCAGTCGCTGCACCGGCACCTGCACCTGCACCAGCTCCAGCAGCTGCTCCGGCCGCGGATCTGAACGCCCTGCTGAGCTCCGCCGGTCTGACGCTGGCAGCCACCGATCCTGCCAAGCTGCGCGCTGCACAGGCAGCGGCTGCTGCCATCGTGGCACCAGTGCGCAAACCACGCGAGCGCAAACCGCTGCCACCGCAGTCGGATGAGCCGCTGATCCAGGTCGATACCCGCCGCTAATCCGGCCGGCAGTTTCGCCACAAAAGGGAAGCCATGTGCTTCCCTTTTTTTATTCCGCCCCATGGCTAAACACGCTTTTTGCGCCAACGTGCTATCGTAGCGGCTCGCAGTTCTCTAACGTTCTCCTATCCATGGCCGAGAAAATCATCATGCTGGCGCAACAGCGCCACGCCACGCCAGCCATACCCGCGCATGCTGAAAACCCCACCGGTTTGCTGGGCGATCAGCTAGGCCGCCCGCTGCGCGACTTGCGCATCTCGGTCACTGACCGCTGCAATTTCCGTTGTGTGTATTGCATGCCCAAGGCGATTTTCAACAGCGACTACCAGTACCTGCCGCACAAGGCCCTGCTCTCGTTCGAGGAGATCAGCCGGCTGGCCAGAATATTTGTCGCCCACGGCGTCGAAAAAATCCGCCTGACGGGGGGCGAGCCGCTGCTGCGCAAAGATATCGAAAAGCTCATCGCCATGCTGGCCCAGCTCAAGACGGCCAGCGGCCAGCCACTGGACCTGACGCTGACCACCAATGCCTCGCTACTGGCACGCAAGGCACAGGCGCTCAAGGACGCCGGCCTGCAGCGCGTCACCGTCTCGCTCGATGCGCTCGACAACCAGACCTTCCGCCGCATGAATGACGTGGATTTCGACGTGCGCGACGTGCTGCAAGGGCTGGAACAGGCGCACAAGGTAGGACTGGGGCCCATCAAGGTGAATATGGTGGTCAAAGCCGGCATGAACGACCAGGAAATCCTGCCCATGGCGCGCTATTTCCGCCACTCGCCCTTCATCCTGCGCTTTATCGAATACATGGACGTAGGCGCTTCGAACGGCTGGAAGATGGACGAAGTGCTGCCCTCGGCGCAAGTGGTAGAACGCATCCACGCCGAATTCCCGCTGCAGGCGCTGGACGCCAACTACAGCGGCGAAACCGCCACGCGCTGGCGCTACGCCGATGGCGGCGGCGAAGTCGGCATGATATCCAGCGTCACCCAGGCGTTCTGCGGCGACTGCACGCGCGCACGCCTGTCGACCGAAGGCCAGTTATATACCTGCCTGTTTGCCAGCAGCGGGCACGATCTGCGTGCGCTGCTGCGCGGCGGCCAGAGCGACAGCGCCATCAGCGGCGCGCTAGCCCAGCTCTGGCGCGTGCGTGCCGACCGCTATTCGGAACTGCGTACGGCGCAGACGGCGCTGCCGCAGGCCGAACGGCGCAAAGTTGAAATGTCTTACATCGGAGGTTAGTTTGTCTTTCCAGAACCAGATCACCGGCCTGATACTTGCCGGTGGCCGCGGCAGCCGCATGGGCAGCGTTGATAAAGGCCTGCAGCCTTTCCGCACCAGCACGCTGGTGGAACACGTGATCGCCCGTCTGGCACCGCAGGTCGCCAGCTATGCCATCAATGCCAACCGCAATCTGACACGCTACCAGGAACTGGCTGGCAATGTGCCCGTGCTGCCGGACTACATCGATGGCTATGCGGGTCCGCTGGCGGGGCTGCAGATAGGCCTGCAGTTCTGCCCTACCGAACTGCTGCTCACCGTCCCTTGCGATTCACCTTTGCTGCCAGCCGATCTGGCGGCGCGCCTGCATGCTGCGCTGAGTGAGCAGAACGCCGACGTCGCACTGGCCGTGACCATGCAGACGCGCGCCGGTGCCGCCGCGCCGCAGCGCCAGCTGCATCCCGTATTCGCGCTGCTCAGGACCAGCGTGTTGCCGCAGCTGGAAGCCTATCTGGCCAGTGGCGAACGGCGCATGGAAAGCTGGTTCAAGTCGCTGCGCGTGGCCGAAGTTCTGTTCGAGGATGATGCCGCATTCAGCAACGTCAACACGCTGGATGAATTGCAGGTGCTCGAGCAGCCGCCCGCCTCCGCAGCTGCCCCCTCTGCAGCTCCCCCCTCTGCTGCCGCCGTCGCCAGCACTACCGGCAACGCAGGCAGCAGTGCAGCCCGCAGCACGGGCCAGCATGACAGCGCGCTGCATGTGGAACAGGCGCAGCGCCTGATCGCCGAGCAAATTACGCCGCTCGACGCTGGCCACACCGTTCCGCTTTTCAGCGCGCTGGACCGCGTGCTGGCGCAGGACGTGATCTCGCCCATCAACGTACCGGCTTACGACAATTCGGCCATGGATGGCTACGCCCTGCGCGGCGCCGATCTGCCTGACGCCGCGCAGGCCCAGGCTACCTTCAAAGTCATAGGCATCGCCTACGCGGGCCGCCCGTGCGCGCTGGAAGTACAGGCCGGCGAATGCATTCGCATCATGACGGGAGCGGCCATGCCGGTTGGCTGCGACAGCGTGCTGCCGCAGGAACTGGCCAGCGCCATCAGCGACGACAGCGTCACCATCGCCCACGGCGTGATCCAGCAAGGCGCCAATCGCCGCTTCGCTGGCGAAGACCTGAAGCAGGGCAGCGTGGCACTGGCCAGAGGCAAACTGCTGCGGCCCGCCGATCTGGGTCTGATCGCTTCGCTGGGCATGGCCGAAGTCAGCGTGCAGCGCAAGCTGCGCGTGGCCTTCTTCTCCACCGGCGACGAGCTGCGCGCACCGGGACAGCCGCTAGACGAAGGCAGCATCTACGACAGCAACCGCTACACGGTATTCGGCATGCTGACGCGCCTGGGTTGCGAAGTGATCGACATAGGCATCGTACGCGATGATCCGCAGGCACTGGATGCGGCGCTGCGCAGCGCTTGCCAGCAGGCCGACGCCATCATCACTTCGGGCGGCGTATCGGAAGGTGCGGCCGACTATACGCGCGACATCCTGGCCAGCCTGGGCCAGCTGTCGTTCTGGAAGCTGGCCATGCGTCCCGGCCGTCCGCTCGCATTCGGCCAGATCCGCGACGGCGCCGATAGCGCATGGCTGATAGGCCTGCCCGGCAATCCGGTCGCCGTAGCGGTATCGTTCTATTTGTTCGCCCGCCCTGCCCTGCTAGCCATGATGGGTGCGCAAGCGCCCCAGTTGACGCTGCAGGCCAGAGCACAAACGGCCATGCGCAAACGGCCCGGCCGCACCGAGTACCAGCGCGGCATTATTAGCCGCGGCGCGGACGGTCAGCCCGAAGTACGGCTGACGGGCGCTCAGGGCTCCGGCATCCTGCGCTCGATGACGGAAGCCAATTGCATGGTGGTGCTCGGCCACGAACAGGGCAATGTGGCCGCTGGCGAAATGGTCGACGTGCTGCTGTTCGAAGGCCTGATCTAGCGCGCCATGCTGACTATCCGAGCGCCGGCGCGGCCGCCATCAATCTGCGTCGTGCTGGCCCGCTTCGGGCTGCGCACCTAGCAGCAATTGCGCCGCTTCGCTGGGCAGTGCTTCCACGGTCTTGAGCTTGCGTGCCATCTGGCGGCTACGGGTTTCCGCCGATTCGATATTCTTGGCGGCCCGTTCCAGCGTCAGCTTGGTGGCCGCCAGCACATCGCCGAATTTGGCGAACTCCGTCTTGACGGCGCCCAGCACCTGCCACACTTCCGATGAACGGCGTTCCAGCGCCAGCGTGCGGAAGCCCATCTGCAGGCTGTTGAGCAGGGCCGACAACGTCGAAGGCCCCGCTATGCTGATGCGGTGTACGCGCTGCAATTCATCGGCCAGCCCCGGGCGGCGCATCACTTCCGCATACAGCCCTTCGGTCGGCAGGAACAGGATGGCAAAGTCGGTGGTATGGGGTGGCGCCAGATATTTTTCCGCGATGGTTTTGGCTTCCCCGCGCACGGCCCGTTCCAGTTCGCGCCCGGCTAGCGCCACGCCATCGGCATCGGCCTGTTCGGCAGCTTCCAGCAGACGTTCGTACTGCTCCTTGGGGAACTTGGCATCGATCGGCATCCAGACGGGCACGCCGCCGTCCTTCTGGCCCGGCAGCTTGAGCGCGAATTCCACCCGCGCGCCGCTACCGGCGATGGTTTCCACATTCTTGGCATACTGGTCCGGCGTGAGCACCTGCTCCAGCAGCATTTCCAGCTGCACTTCGCCCCAGGTACCACGGGTCTTCACGTTGGTCAGCACCCGTTTCAGATCGCCCACGCCCAGCGCCAGCTGCTGCATTTCGCCCAGCCCCTGATGCACGCGCTCCAGCCGTTCCGACACCTGCTGGAACGATGCACTCAGACGCGCTTCCAGCGTGGCATGCAGTTTTTCATCCACCGTCTTACGCATCTCTTCCAGCCGCGCGCCATTATCCGTTTGCAGATCACGGATCTTGGCTTCCAGCGTGGCGCGCACTTCCTGCATGCGCGCCGCATTCGATTCGGTCAGCCGCGCCAGCGTCTGGTTCATGCTGTCGGCGAACAGCTTCAGGTTGCGGCTCTGCTCTTCTCGGCCCACCAGCCCCTGTGCTTCCAGTTGGCGGCGCAGCCCTTCGAACTGCTGCACCGTGGCGCCATGGCTAGCCTGCGCCGTGGCTTGCAATTGCAGGCGCACTTCGCGTTCCACCCGCTCTATCCGTTCCGCCAGTCCAGCCTCCTGTGTCGCATTCTGTCCGGCGCGTGCACGCAGCAGCGCCAGCACCTGCAGCACCAGCACGGCCGCAAGTAGCAGCAACAGCACGAAAAATTCTATCTGGCCCATGGCATCAATCCGGCTTGTTGCGCATCCAGTCTGCCGTCTGATAGAACGACTCCATCAGGCGCAGACGCAAAGCTTCATCTATGCCCACGTCTTCCATCGCCCAGGCCATCGCCTGCAGCCACTGGTCGCGTTCCTTGGTGCCGATGGCAAACGGCATGTGGCGCATGCGCAGGCGCGGATGGCCATGCGCCTCGACGTACAGATCCGGCCCGCCCATCCAGCCGCTGAGGAACATGAACAGGCGCTCGCGCGCATTGTCCAGCGAGCTGCCATGGGTGGCGCGCAGCAGGGCAAACTGCGGCTCCAGTTCCATCAAATCATAAAAGCGATCCACCATCTCGCGCACGCGCGCTTCGCCGCCAATTACTTCGTAGAGAGTTCGAGATTCAGTCATAGCCGCCATGATAGCGCACCACAGCGGCCCTGACACTCACACCAGCGCCAGCTTGCGCAAGCGCCGCGTGGATGACCAGTTGTGCCAGTCCAGCTCATCGCGCACAGCAGCGCAGGCAGCGATGATCTGCTCGAGCTGCGCCGCCGTCAGGCCCGAATTGAGCGTGAGCCGCACCAGCGAACGGTTCTTGGCCGTGGCTGGCGCACAGAACATGGCGCCATACACGCCCTGCCTTTCCAGCGCCTTGCGCAAGGCCAGCGTTTGCGGCTCCGGCCCCGCTTCCAGCGCGATGATCTGCTCCGTGCCGTCGCTGACATTAAAGCCCAGCTCTGCCAGCGCTGTACGCACATGGCGGGCATGCTGCTGCAGCGTGGCGCGGCGCTGTTCGGCCAGACGGATGAAGTCCAGCGCCGCGTCGAACCACGCCAGCTCGTGGCGCAGCAAACAGGAACTGAAGATGGCCGGACGCGACTCGGACAGGAAATAGCCTTTGAAGCGCTGCGAACAACTGATCAGCCCCGCCCGTCCGGCCAGCGCCTTGGCCAGCGAAGCGGTGCGGAAGTGCACGCGCTCGCTCAGCCCCAGCGCCGCCACCAGTCCTGCGCCCTGTGGCCCATGGGTGCCCAGCGAATGCGATTCGTCCACGATCAGCATGCTGTGGCTGCGTTCGGCCAGCTCCACCAGCTGGGCCAGCGGTGCCACGCTGCCATTGGTGCTGTACAGCGCATCCACCGCAATCAGGCCGCGGCCGTGGCGGGCCAGCTGCTTTTCCAGATGGCCCAGATCATTGTGCAGAAACGGCACCGGCTGGGCGCCGGCCGACTGCCCCCCCTCCCAAAGCGAAGCGTGGGCCTGCATATCGAGGTAGACGGGTATGCCCGGCTCGGCCAGCGTCTGCACCAGCCCCACATTGGCCGCCCAGCCGGACTGGGTCAGTATGCAATCCTCGGTGCCCAGCCACTGGGCCAGCCGCTGCTCGAGCCGGTGCTGGGCACTGCCCTGCTGCAGATACACGGCCGACATCAGCAACTCGCCCTGAGTCTGCACCAGTGCCGCCAGCTGGGCGTAGCGCAGTGAGGACTCATCGGCCAGACACAGATAGTCATTCCCCGCCAGATACACGGCATCGGCCGGCGTGGGCTGCCAGGCATGCGGATGCTCGCCGCCCAGCAATTGCTCGATCCGCGTGATGTGGTGCAGATCCATGCGGCGTTCGACAAAATCAGGCAGGCGGCGCTCTGCGGCTGCTGGTGTGGCACTGGATAGGATGACGTTGTTCATCAGCTAGACTCCCCAAGGATTGTTAATGAAATGAAATCAACAACAACCTTGAGGCCAAAAAAAGGTCGGACACTTGATGCTGATCAATGGCTGACTCGATACATTCAAACGCGCAACAAATTCGGGCGATGATGGCGCTTTGATAAAAATCAATCACCTCATGCCCGCAAACCTGTTCGCCTCCTGCAAATCCCGTCTACAAGCGTGCGCGCATAATCTGCTGCAATACCATGGGCAGGAGCAGCATGCCACCAAACGGGTGCTGCTGCTGGCCGGCATAGGCACGGTCTGTATGCCGCTGTACTACCTGATCTGGCACCACTACTTCCCGCAGGAATACGAATCGGTACCGCTGCGCGCACTCGGCATCGCGCTCTGCATGCTGGGCCTGTTTGCGCGGCGCTATCGGCCACGCATCCTGCACGCCTATCTGCTGCTCACCCTCAGCTATGTATTGCCTTTCTTCTTCACCTACATGTTCCTGATGAACCACGCTTCCGGCGTGTGGGGCGAATCGCTGCTGATTGCGCTGGTGCTGCTATTCCACTTCGAGACGGCATTGGCCCTGCAAGCCTATCTGGCCGGCACGCTGGCCGCCTGCCTTGCGGCCAGCTTGATGGGCGAAAGTGCCACCCTGCTCAGCAAGGCTGCGCTGCAGCAGCTCCCCATCCACATGTTCACCATGGCCGTGCTGTCCGTGGCCAAGATCAGCCGCCACATGCTGGCCCAGGAAAAACTGGCCGGCCTCGGTGCCGGGCTGGCCAGCGTGGCGCATGAACTGCGCACCCCGCTCAGCAGCGTGAATGCCAATGTGCGCGGCTTGCTGCGCATGGTGGGCACGGGCATCTGCCGCAGCGGCGAGGAAAAACTCGGCGCCATCGATGCACTGGCGCGCATCCAGTTCGAAGTGCGCCATATGAACCACATGATCGACCTGTTCCTGCTCAGCGCCAGCGCCGTGCGGCAGAATCTGCGCGCAGTCGAAACGCTGCCCATGCACGCCATGGTGGACTCCATGCTGCAACGCTATCCGTTTGTCAGCGACGCCCAGAAACATCAGGTCGCCGTCGAGCTGCGCAGTGACTTCCAGTTCGCGGGCCAGAGCGAACTGGCCGTGGTGGTGCTGCTCAATCTGCTCCGCAATGCCTTGAAAGCCATACAGCGCGCCGGCAAAGGACGGGTGCGCATCATCGTCGACGGCCAGCACCAGCCGCCCCGCCTGCTGTTCATCGATACCGGCTGCGGCATTGCCCCCCACCATCTGCCGCTGATCTTCCAGCGCTTCTATTCCTATCCGGCGCACAACGGCAGCGGCATCGGTCTGGCGCTGTGCCAGGACATACTGCGCGCCTGGAATGGCGGCATCCGCTGCGTCACGCGCGAGCAGGCTTACGCTATTTTTATACTCGAATTCCCCCCCAGTCAGCACCAGCGAGGTAAGTCATGCATTTTCCCGTCTATGCCCACCCGACTCTGACCGTGCTGGTCGACGATAGCTGCTCCTTTTTGCGCAGCCTGTCGTTCCAGCTCGATCCCATCCTGCCCACGCTGGCGTTTGACGATGCGCTGGCAGCCCAGCGCTGGCTGGGGCGCGAACGGCTGCCTGAGCGGGTACCGCTGCAGGTGAATTTCGATATGCAGAATCTGCCGGCCGACCAGTGCAATGTGGCCATTGATCTGGAGCGCATCTATCGCATCTGCGAACAGCCGCTACGCTTCGAAACGCCTTCCGTGGTGGTGGTGGACTATTCGATGCCGCAGATGAACGGACTGGAATTCTGCGCCGCGATAGCCCACCTGCCCTGCAAGAAGATATTGTTCACGGGAGCGGCCGACGAGAAGATCGCCGTCACCGCCTTCAACCGCGGCCTGATCGACCGCTACATCCAGAAGAGCGATCCGCAGGCGCTGGACCAGCTCGAACAGCAGATCCGCACCCTGCAGCACGCCTACTTCGACGACCGCGAAGAAACCCTGCGCGATCTGGTGCTGCTGCACCATTACCACTTCCTCACCGATCCCGTGCTGGCACGCCTGATTGACACGCTACGCGTGCGTCTCGGCATCGTCGAACACTATGTATTCCCCAATCCCAGCGGCATACTGCTGATCGATCAGCACGGCAAAACCCGCTTACTGATGATAGAAACGGCCGAAGGCATGTTTGCCCAGTTTGAAATCGCGCGCGACAGCGATGCCCCGCCTGCCCTGCTGGAAGCCCTGCTGGCCAAACGCGTGCTGCCGTTTTTCCACGACCCGCACGGCGACGCCATGTACCGGCCCGACATCGGCGACCAGTGGCACCGTTACTGCGCTGCGGCGCAGGTATGTGAAGGCCGGCAGACGTATTACTGGGCCCTGTTCGACCTGCCTGCGCACTACTTCCGCCAGCCGCCATATGCCTATGCCACTTTCCTCAGCCAGCGCCGCGCACTTGAATGCGCGAGCGTCTGAGGCAAGGACAGGCTAAGCACTCACGCTTCGCGCAGCGTCTGCAGCGGTGGCTGGCGCAGCACATTGCGTAGGCCCAGCCAGCCGCCGGCGATGGCGCACAGGCCGCCCGCCAGCAAGCCTATCAGCCAGACTGAAGGCGTGAAGCTCCAGGCAAATTTGAACTGGTAGGTGGCCAGCGCCCAGCCCATCACGGCTGCCGCCGTGGCTGCCAGCAGGCCAGACAGGCCGCCCACCAGCAGGAACTCGATCAACTGGGCCTGCGATAACTGGGCGCGCGTAGCGCCTAGCGCGCGCAGCAGCGCCGCTTCGCGCGTACGTTCATCCTGCGATCCCATCAGCGCTGCATATAGCACCAGCAGGCCGGATGCGAGCGTGAAGATGAACAGGAACTCCACCGCCGTAATCACCTGATCGAGCACCTGCTGCACCTGCTGCAGAATCGCGCCCACATCGACAATCGTCAGATTCGGATAATCGCGCGTCAGCGCATTCATCAAGCCGGCCTGCGCCAGCGGCAGATGGAAGGCCGTGAGCCAGCTTTGCGACACTTCCGTCATGGCGGCCGGATTGATAATCACAAAGAAGTTGACCCGCATCGAGCCCCATTCGAGCTTGCGCAGGCTGGTAATGGTCGCCTCCACAGGTGCGCCGGCGATATCGAAGCGCAGCTTGTCGCCCAGCTTCCACTTCAGCGTCTTGGCGATGCCTTCTTCCACCGAAGCTTCCGGCGCGCCGGGCCGGTCGGCAAACCACTGCCCCGCCACGATCTTGTTCTCGGCCTGCATCTGCGCCATGGTGGACAGATTGAATTCGCGGTCAGCCAGACCGCGCGCCCGTTCGTCCGTATATGTGTCGGCTGTCACGGCCACGCCGTTCACGGCCGTCAGGCGGCCACGGATCATCGGATACTGGGGCGCATAGCTGACGCCTGCTGCCTGCAGACGGCGCGCAATATCGGCCGACTGCTCGGGCTGGATATTGATGATGAAGCGGTTGGGCGCATCGGCCGGCGTGGCCTTGCGCCAGGCCGTCATCAAGTCGCCGCGCACCACCGTCAGCACGAGCAGCGCCATCAGCCCCAGTGCCAGCGCCACCACCTGCACCAGCGTCGCGCTGGGGCGGCGCTGCAGCGAGGTCAACGCAAAGCGCCAGCTCTGGTGATCGATCAGGCCGCGCAATGGCTTGAGCGCGGCCAGTCCCAGCCAGCCCACCAGTGCAAACAGGCCGAACGCGGCAGCAAAACCCAGTGCCGTGTACAGCGCCAACTGGGCATCACCGGCCTGCCACAACAGCAGGGCGCAAAAGCCGGCCAGGCCCAGCCCGTAGGTGGCCAGCGCTGCCACCTGCGGCGGCTCCTGCTCGCGCCGTATCACGCGGTTATGCGGCACTTTGCGCAGTTGCAAAATCGGCGGCAGGGCAAACGCGGCCAGCAACAGCACGCCCGTGCCCAGTCCCTGCAGGGCCGGATACAGCGAAGGCGGCGGCAATTCATTGCCGACCAGCGTGGCCAGTGCCTGCAACAGCACATGGTGGGCGCCATAACCTATCAGCACGCCAGCCAGGCTGCCCACCAGCCCCACCAGCAGGAATTCAATCAGATACATGGCCGTCACCTGATTCTGGGTCAGGCCCAGACAGCGCAGCATGGCGCAGGCATCGAGGTGGCGCTGCATGAAACGGCGCGCCGCCATGGCCACGGCCACGGCCGCCAGCAAGGCTGACAGCAAGCCCACCAGCGACAGGAAATGGTCGGCCCGTTCCAGCGTGGCGCGCATTTCGCCGCGCCCGCTGGCCAGCGTTTCTATGCGCACGCCCTTGATATTGTTGGCACTGATCTGCTGTTCCAGCCATTCGCCGAACTGGCCTGCCGCCTGCGTGCCGGCTTGCTGGCCCGCGGCACCGGCCACCAGCAAGCGATAGGTCACGCGCGAACCGGGCTGGATCAGATTGGTGGCGGGCAGGTCGTCCAATGCCAGCATTACACGCGGAGCGAAGGCCATGAAGTTGGCGCCCCGGTCCGGCTCGGCCGCAATCAAACGGGTGATGGTGAAACTGCGCTCGCCCAGCTTGAGCTGCTCGCCCACGCGGGTAGACAGGCTGCCCAGCAGGGCCGGATCCAGCCACACCGTACCGGCCGCCGGCACCTCCTGTGTCGTCTCGCCCAGCCCCTGCTGCGCGGCCAGCAGGTCCGTGCTGGTACGCAGATGGCCGCGTAAAGGATAGCCGGGGCCGACCGCCTTCAGCGCCGCCAGCACGGAGCGCGACTGCTCGCCCTCGCCCACCTGCGCCATGCTGACGAAGCTGACCACATCGGCCAGCACCAGGCCACGCCGCTGCGCTTCCGCACGCCATGCGGGATTGACGGGCAGATCGGCATTGATCACTACATCGGCGCCTATCAACTGGCGCGCATCGCGGTCCAGTCCCGCACGCAGCCGGTCGATAAAGAAGCCGGTGGCAGACAGCGCTGCCACCGCCACCGTCAGCGCTATCAGTAAAAAGCGCAACTGGCCGGCACGCCAGTCACGCAAGGTCATTTTCAGGGCGAGCGCAAACATCGGGGCTTACAGGGCAGCGAAATAAGCGTCGACTTCGTCCAGCAAGGCCTGCTTCTGCGCGGCCGGCAAGAAGGCTGCCGCAAAGCTGTTGCGCGCCAGCCGCTGCGCATGATGCAGGCCTAGCGGCAAAGCTTCGAAGGCCGCTTCGAAGTTGGCATTCATATAGCCGCCGAAATAGGCCGGATCGTCGGAATTAACGGTGGCCATGATGCCGGCATCGAGCAGTTGCAGCAGATTGTGCTGGCCCATGTCGCCAAATACGCACAGTTTGATGTTCGATAGCGGGCAGACGGTGAGCGCTACCTGCTCGCGCGCGAGCCGCTGCACCAGCGCCGCATCGTCCGTGCAGCGTACGCCGTGGTCGATACGTTCCACCTGCAAGGTATCGAGTGCCGTGCTGATATAAGCTGGCGGACCTTCTTCGCCGGCATGGGCTACCAGATGGAAACCCAGTTCCTTGCAGCGTGCAAACACGCGGGCGAATTTTTCCGGCGGGTTGCCGCGCTCGGAAGAATCGAGCCCGATGCCGATAAATTTGTCGCGGTGCGGCAGCGCTGCTTCCAGCGTGGCAAACGCATCCTCCTCCGACAGATGGCGCAGGAAACTCAGGATCAGCGTGGCCGAAACGGGGCTATCCTGACAGGCACGGTAGATGCCATCGATCACGGTCTGCATGGGCACGCCGCGTGCCGTGTGGGTTTGCGGGTCGAAGAAGATTTCCGCATGGCGCACGTTGTCTGCTGCCGCGCGCTGCAGATAGGCCGCCGTCATGTCGTAGAAGTCTTGCTCCTTGAGCAGCACGCTGGCACCGGCGTAATAGATATCGAGGAAGGATTGCAGATCGGTGAAAGCGTAGGCAGCACGCAGCGCTTCCACACTGGGGTAGGCCAGGCTCACATTGTTGCGCTGCGCCAGCGCGAAGATCAGTTCAGGTTCCAGCGAACCTTCGATGTGGATATGCAGTTCGGCTTTGGGCATCTGCTGCACGATCGTGCGCAATTGGGGATTCAGCATGGTCGATTTTCCTGTTGCGAAGAATTGAATGGGCACATCTTAGCGCATGCCTGCGCTGTGCGTCAGAAAGCCCTGTGCCTGCTGGTCATCTGCTCCGTTTGCGTTGCGATCAGCAGACCACGCGCAAGCGTGCTACTGTGACATAAGAAGTGGCCCGCCACAGCACGACAATTATTTTGACTTCCGTATCCAATAGCGCAATAATCAATTTCACAAACGTAAGAAGCATTACGCACCACACATATAAGCCGTCCGGCAATAAAGCCAGCTCATCGTTACGGGCAATCCGTAATACATAAAGAAGCGGGCCAGAAGAATAAGAAGATCAGAAAAGGTAGGCATCGTTCCGAACCGGCCACCATTAACCGGTTCACGCGACCAGTAGGTTCACATTAAAAAAGGACATACAAATGACCATTTTTGACAACTACGCCGCACGCTACGAACGCACCAGAGAAGAAGAGATGTCCATGAAGGAATATCTCGAGCTCTGCAAAAAAGATAAGCTGACTTATGCGAGCGCACCGGAGCGTATGCTGGCCGCCATCGGCGAGCCCACGCTGGTGGACACGCGCAACGATACGCGGCTGTCGCGCATCTTTGCCAACAAGGTCATCAAGATCTATCCAGCTTTCCGCGAGTTCTACGGCACGGAAGAAGTGATAGAACAGGTGGTGTCCTATTTCCGCCATGCCGCGCAAGGACTGGAAGAACGCAAGCAGATTTTGTATCTGCTGGGGCCGGTGGGCGGCGGTAAATCATCGATTGCGGAAAAACTCAAATCGCTGATGGAGCATGTACCGTTCTACTGCCTGAAAGGTTCGCCCGTCAACGAATCGCCGCTGGGCCTGTTCAACGAAGAGGAAGATGGCACGCTGCTTGAAGAAGATTACGGCATACCGCGACGCTATCTACGCAACATCCCCAGTCCGTGGGCAGTCAAGCGCCTGCATGAATTTAACGGCGACATCAACCAGTTCCGCGTGGTCAAGCGCTACCCTTCCGTGCTCAAGCAGGTGGCGATTTCCAAGACCGAGCCCGGCGATGAAAACAATCAGGATATTTCTTCGCTGGTCGGCAAGGTCGACATCCGCAAACTGGAAGACTATTCGCAGGATGATCCCGATGCCTACAGCTATTCGGGCGGACTGTGTCTGGCCAATCAGGGCTTGATGGAATTCGTCGAAATGTTCAAGGCGCCCATCAAGGTGCTGCACCCCTTGCTGACAGCCACGCAGGAAGGCAATTACAAAGGCACGGAAGGCTTTGGCGCGATTCCGTTCGAAGGCATCATCCTGGCCCACTCGAATGAGTCGGAATGGAAGACCTTCAAGAACAACCGCAACAATGAAGCTTTCCTGGACCGTATCTACATTGTCAAAGTGCCGTACTGCCTGCGCGTAACGGACGAAATCAAGATCTACGACAAGCTGATCGCCCACTCCTCGCTGGCGCAAGCGCCGTGCGCGCCGGGCACGCTGAAGATGATGGCCCAGTTCGCCATTCTGTCGCGCCTGAAAGATCCGGAAAACTCTAGCATCTTCAGCAAAATGCTCGTCTACGATGGCGAAAACCTCAAGGACACGGACCCGAAAGCCAAGTCCATGCACGAGTACGTCGACTATGCCGGCGTAGACGAAGGCATGAGCGGGCTATCCACCCGCTTCGCCTTCAAAATCCTGTCTAAAGTCTTCAACTTCGATAATACGGAGGTGGCGGCCAACCCCGTGCACCTGCTGTATGTCCTCGAACAGCAAGTCGAGCGCGAACAGTTCCCGCCTGAGACGGAACAGCGCTACTTCTCGTACATCAAAGAGCATCTGGCCCAGCGCTACGTGGAATTCATCGGCAAGGAAATCCAGACGGCCTATCTGGAAAGCTATTCCGAATACGGCCAGAATATTTTCGACCGCTACGTGACCTTTGCCGACTTCTGGATACAGGATCAGGAATACCGCGATCCCGATACGGGCGAGAGCTTTGACCGTGAATCGCTGAATAACGAGCTGGAGAAGATCGAGAAGCCGGCCGGAATCTCCAACCCCAAGGATTTCCGCAACGAGATCGTCAACTTCGGTTTGCGCGCACGCGCAAATAACGGCGGCAAGAATCCGGCCTGGACCAGCTACGAGAAATTCCGCAGTGTGATCGAGAAAAAAATGTTTTCGAACACGGAAGAACTGCTGCCGGTGATTTCCTTCAATGCCAAAGCCAGTGCCGAAGATGCCAACAAGCATGCGGACTTTGTCGCGCGCATGGTGGAAAAAGGCTATACGGCCAAACAGGTCAGACTGCTGTGCGAATGGTATCTGCGGGTACGCAAGTCGTCCTAGTGTAGCGGCTCACGCCGCTGCGCTGGCAGCCTAGTAACGAGCAACGGGAGGTCATTTGACTTACCTCATCGACCGGCGTTTGCAGGGCAAGAATAAATCTGCGGTCAATCGCGAGCGCTTCCTGCGGCGCTACAAGGCCCAGATCAAGGACGCGGTGGGGCGTGCCACCAAGGGGCGCTCCATCACGGACGTGGAAAACGGCGAGAAAGTCTCCATCCCCGTCAAGGATGTGGGCGAGCCTTCATTTGGTCACGCCCATGGTGGCGTGTGGGAAACCGTCAATCCGGGCAACGAGGAATACCAGAAAGGCGATCTGATCAACCGTCCCCGCGGCGGCGGTGGTGCGGGACGAGGCAAGGCCGGCAATAGCGACCAGACCTCGGAAGATGATTTCATCTTCGAGCTGTCGCGCGAAGAATTCATGAACTACTTCTTCGAAGATCTGGAATTGCCGCACATGGTGAAGACCCAGCTCAGCAGCAGTACCGAGTTCAAAAACCAGCGTGCTGGCTACAATATGTCGGGTACGCCGTCGAATATCCACGTACTGCGCTCACTGCGCGGGGCGCTGGGACGGCGCATCGCGGTAGGCGGCCATGCGCGCAAGCAGTTGCAGCAAGCGGAAACGGAACTGCTGCAGTTGCTGCAGGATGGCGCAACTGCCGACGCCGCGCGCGTGCTGGAACTCAAAAAACTGATCCACCATCTGCATACGCGGCTGATTGCGATCCCCTTCATCGACCCGTTCGACCTGCGCTACAGCAACCGCATCAAAGTGCCCAAGCCCATGACGCAGGCCGTGATGTTCTGCATCATGGATGTCTCGGGTTCCATGGATGAAACGCGCAAGGATACGGCCAAGCGTTTCTTCATCCTGCTGTATCTGTTCCTGAAACGCGTGTATGACAAGATAGATGTAGTCTTCATCCGCCACCACACGGCTGCGGCCGAAGTGGACGAGAACGAATTCTTCCATTCGCGCGAATCAGGCGGCACCGTGGTGTCGTCCGCGCTCAACCTGCTCAACCAGATCATCGACGAACGCTATGGCGGCGGCGCGTGGAACAGTTATGTGGCGCAGGCTTCGGACGGCGATAACTGGGATAACGATTCCAT
This sequence comes from Pseudoduganella danionis, assembly GCF_009720775.1. Taxonomy (GTDB): domain Bacteria; phylum Pseudomonadota; class Gammaproteobacteria; order Burkholderiales; family Burkholderiaceae_D; genus Rugamonas; species Rugamonas danionis. The sequence continues at coordinate 836,468 of NZ_WNKW01000001.1, read as the reverse complement.
CCTGTGCCGCCAGCTGCTGGTCAACACCATCATGCCCAAGGTGCAGTATTACACCTATGTCGAGATTACCGATGGTCCGCCGCAAAACCTGTGGGAACAGTATGCGCAAGTGCCCGACCACCACGCCCATTTCGCCATGCAGAAAATCGTCACGCCGGCCGACATCTATCCGGTGTTCCGCGAACTGTTCAAGAAGCAGCCGAAATCATGAACGCCATGCCCACTCCGCGCCGCCATCCCAACGCCCTGCCCGACCAGTCCGAATGGACGTTTGAGCTGATCGAGCAAGCTCATGAAGAAATCCGCCGCGTGGCCGCCAGTTTCGGGCTGGACACTTATCCGAACCAGTTGGAAATCATCACGGCCGAGCAGATGATGGATGCCTATACTTCGGTAGGCATGCCGGTGTCGTATAACCACTGGTCATTCGGCAAGCATTTTCTGGCCACGGAAAAAAGCTATAAACGGGGCCAGATGGGGCTGGCCTATGAAATCGTCATCAACTCCAATCCTTGCATCGCCTATTTAATGGAGGAGAACAGCCTGACCATGCAGGCGCTGGTCATTGCCCATGCGGCTTACGGCCATAATTCTTTCTTTAAAGGCAACTACCTGTTCCGCACCTGGACCGACGCGGAAGCCATCGTCGACTATATGGTGTTCGCCAAGAACTATATCGCCGAGTGCGAACAGCGCCACGGCATCGATGCGGTGGAACTGCTGCTCGATTCCTGCCATGCGATTCAGAACTATGGCGTGGACCGCTACAAGCGCCCGGCCCGCTTATCGCTGGCGCAGGAAAGAGCGCGCCAGAAAGAGCGCGAAGCTTATATACAGTCGCAGGTGAATGAACTGTGGCGCACCTTGCCGCGCCGCGAAGAAGAGGAAGTCAGCAAGGAAGCCGTGCGCTTCCCGCCCGAGCCGGAAGAGAACCTGCTCTACTTTATCGAAAAATATGCACCATTATTGGAACCCTGGCAGCGCGAAATGGTGCGTATCGTGCGCAAAATCTCGCAATACTTCTATCCGCAGCGCCAGACCCAGGTGATGAACGAAGGCTGGGCCACCTTCTGGCACTACACTATATTGAACCAGTTGTACGACGAAGGCGTCGTCGGCGATGGTTTTATGATGGAGTTCCTGAAGAGCCATACCAACGTGGTGTACCAGCCGCCCGTCAGCAGCCCCTACTATAGTGGCATCAATCCGTATGCACTCGGTTTCGCCATGATGAGCGATATCCGCCGCATCTGCGAACAGCCGACGGACGAAGACAGGGCCTGGTTCCCCGACATAGCGGGCAGCGACTGGCGCAAGACGCTGGACTTCGCCATGCGCAATTTCAAAGACGAAAGCTTTATCGCCCAGTATCTTTCACCGCGGCTGATCCGGGAATTCCATTTCTTCGCGGTACTGGACGACGACCAGAACGAAAAACTGGCAATCTCGGCTATCCACGATGAATCAGGCTACCGCTATGTACGCCAGCAGCTAGCTGAGCAGTACAACCTGGGCAACCGCGAGCCTAATATACAGGTGTGGTCGGTGAATACGCGCGACGACCGCGCCCTCACCCTGCGCCATACGCAGTTCCAGCGCCGCCCGCTGAACCAGCAGGCCGGCGAAGTGCTCAAGCATGTGGCACGGCTATGGGGATTTGATGTGCATCTGGAGACCGTCAACGCACAGGGTGAAGTGCTGAACACGCTCGAAGTCAAACGGGAAAAACGGGGACGCGGCAGTTAGCGCAGCAGTTAAGCAGCCTTCGTGACCAGTAATCGTAATCAGGCACAACTCTTGCAAGGTATAAAGCGGGCGAAATGCTGGCTATATTCGCTTATGCATGTTGCACTGCAAAAGTCAATCTTTTTTTGCAGTGATTTCATGCAGGGCGGACGCAAGTATTTCATTGCAGTAAGATTTACAACCGAATTATCGATTGGACGTAGTAATTTTACGCACATAAAATTCCGTTTTTCGCCTTAAGGGAAAACTAAGTAATGTCGTGGTGCATTGCGCTCCCAAAATGCACTGAAGTGACTTGCATTTTGTATCAGAGTGGTGCGATGAGAGCGCTAACACCTAGGAAAACCCTATGAAATTAAAGCGATTTAAGGGATGAAAATTCTATGTAAAATCAAGAATTCGTATGTATAATTCGCCGACGTCCCGGATGCGGCTGTTGTTTTGTGTCGCCATTTTGGGGTTTAAGTAGCAACAAAAAGAGTTGGTATTGGAGAAAGCAGGCATGAATTTCACGCACAACGAGAAAAGCACCGGGAAGAACTTTACGGGCATTACCATTGTCGTTTTGTTGCACGTCCTGGTCGCTTACGGCATCGTGACTGGCTTGGGCAAACGTCTGGTAAGCAAAATGATCGCACCAGTGGAGACCAAGATCATTGAGGAGGTAAAGCCTCCTCCACCAAAGGAACTCCCACCGCCACCACCTCCGCCAGAGATGAAAGCGCCACCACCGCCATTCATCCCGCCAGTTGAGGTGAATGTGCAGCAGCCGCCTCCGGCCCAAAGCGTTATTAACAATGCTACTAACGTCAAGCCTGCGACGACTGAACTCCAGAAGCCACAACCGCCAGCTCCGGCGGCGGCTCCTGGCCCGGCAAAATCGGTGCGCACGCCAGCAGTTGCTGACATGAGCACCTGTGCCAAGCCTGAATATCCTAAGAGCTCGCTGCGTAATGAGGAAACCGGTGTTACTACCGTTTCCTTCCTGATCGGGGTAGACGGCTCGGTGATGGAATCCAAAGTCACGAAGTCTTCCGGCTTCCGCGACTTGGACAAGGCAGCACAAAACGCCTTGGGTAAATGCCGATTCAAGCCAGCCACGGTTGATGGCAAGCCTGAACAGCAGTGGCAACCAGTGCAATACGTCTGGTCGCTGGATTAAACCGAGACTGCAGTCTTAGTCTCATTTATGATTTCGTTGTCAAATAGTTCAGCGATCTTATTATTATCAATTTGGAGGAAGCATGTTTAAGAATACCCGTTTGTCCGCTGTACTGGCCGCAGTGCTGTTTTCCGTGACCGCAGCCACCGCCCTGGTAAGCGCACCAGCTTTCGCTGAAGATGCGCCAGCCTCGGCAGCCGCTTCGGCACCAGCAGCCGCTCCAGCGGATGCGGCAGCTGCTCCAGCAGCAGAAGCACCAGCTGCTAAAGGCGGCAAAGAAGAAGTGGACAATCCTTACGGCTTCGAAGCTGTATGGAACGGCGGTTTCGTATCGCGTGGTACCCTGATCATCCTGTCGCTGATGTCCATGGGTTCGTGGTACATCATCATCACCAAACTGATCGACCAGATGAAGATCTTCAAGCAGTCGAAAGAAACTTCGGCTAAGTTCTGGAAAGCTTCGTCGATCGCTGCTGGTTCGGCTACCCTGACCGACGGCTCGCCATTCCGCTTCATCGCTGAAACCGGCACCAAAGCTACCGCTCATCACGACGGCGCTCTGCTGGAACAAATCGACCTGTCGACCTGGGTAACCATGTCCATCCAGCGCGCTGTTGACAAAGTTCAATCGCGTCTGCAAGACGGCCTGTCCTTCCTGGCAACCGTTGGTTCGACCGCACCGTTCATCGGTCTGTTCGGTACCGTTTGGGGTATTTACAATGCACTGATCGCTATCGGCATGTCGGGTAACGCATCGATCGACAAAGTTGCAGGTCCTGTGGGTGAAGCACTGATCATGACCGCTTTCGGTCTGTTCGTTGCAGTTCCTGCCGTTCTGGGCTACAACTGGCTGGTACGTCGTAACAAGTCGGCAATGGAAGATGTACGTTCGTTCTCGGCTGACGTGCACTCCGTACTGATCTCGGGCGCAATGTCCACCAGCGAAGCTGGCCGTGCTGCTGGCGCTAAAAAGATTGGATAATTAATCATGTCGATGTCCGTAGGCTCCGATAGCGGAGACGAAGATCAAGTCATGTCAGAAATCAACACGACGCCCCTCGTGGACATCATGTTGGTTCTGCTGATTATCTTCCTGATCACGAGCCCGGTTGTTCTGAAGCTGATCAAGATCCAGCTGCCAGAAGAAACCAACCAGGTTATTCAGACCAAGCCGGAAGATGTCAACATCGTTGTAAGCAAAGATGGCGACATCTACTGGAATCAGAAGAAAATGCGCGACGCGAATGAGCTGTTCGACCTTCTGAAGGTGGAAGCAGTTAAGTTGCCTCAGCCGGAAGTACATGTACGTGGCGACCAGGAAACTCGCTACGAAGCAATCGGCAAGGTTATTTACACTACCCAGCGCGCTGGTATTCAGAAGGTCGGTTTCATCACCGAACCGCCTGATAAGGGTTAATCCCTCAAAGTGCATCGCAGACCGGTTCGCCGGTCTGCCCTTCTAAAAAGGAAACACCATGAGTATGAATGTCGGCTCCCCCGCCAGCGCAGGCGCGGATCCGGAACCAATGATGGAAATGAATATGACGCCCCTCATCGACGTGATGCTGGTGCTGATTATCATGATGATCATTACGATTCCTAAAGCCAACCACTCGGTCAACTTGAACATGCCGGTCGGCACCCCGCCACCGCCAGTGAAAGAACCTGTGGTCATCACGATTGACGTCGACTTCGACGGTACGATTCTGTGGGATAACGCTGTCGTTCCTGACCGCGGCACCCTGGAAGCGAAACTGACCGATGTCGCAGCGCAAGCTGATCAGCCGGAAGTGCATCTGCGTCCGAACAAGCTGGTATCGTATAAAGTCGTGGCAGGCGTGATGGCTTCGGCTCAACGTCTGGGCGTGACCAAAATTGGTCTGGTCGGCAACGAACAGTTCCAATAAACAGTTATATGTTCAACAATAGGCAGGACCATTCCTGCCTATTTCGCATTTTGATGAAAGAATATCCATGACCAAGTTTCGTCTCGCTCATCTCGGCCTGGTAATGGCCGCTATTGGCTTCACTGCAGCAGCTCCTCTGGCAGGTCTTTCCTCGGTTGCTTACGCTGCCGAAGCAGTGCGCGCTGAAATCGGCAAACCATTGCAAGAAGCACAGAAACTGGCCGCAGCCGGCAAGAACAAGGAAGCGCTGGCTAAACTGAAAGAAACCGACGCCGTCGGTGGCAAGTCCCCGAACGAAATCTATATGATCGAGCGCACCCGCGCTTCGGCCGCAGCTGCCGCTGGCGATAACGACGCCGCCGCCAAGGCCTTCGAAACGGTCATCAACTCCGGCAAGCTGTCGCCTGCCGAAGCTCCGAAATTCACCCAGGCTCTGGCGGGTATCTACTACCGCGCCAAAGACTACCCTAAAGCCATTACCTGGATCCAGCGCGCGCTGAAAGACAATCCTAGCGACGGCCAGATGCACGAACTGCTGATCCAGACCTACTACATCAGCGGCAAATACGCTGAAGCGGCCAAAGAACTGCAAGGCACCAAAGGCGCTTCGGAAGCATCGCTGCAAATGCTGGCCAACATCCAGCTCAAGCAGAACGATAAAGAAGGCTACGTCCAGACGCTGGAAAAACTGGCTGGCGCCTATCCTAAGTCGAGCTACTGGGCCGACCTGCTGAACCGCGTTTCCGGCAAGCCTGGCTTTGCTTCCTCGCTGTCGCTGGACGTACTGCGCCTGCGCCTGGCCAACGGCCTGCTGACCAAGCCTAGCGAATTCATGGAAATGTCGCAGCTGGCTCTGCAAGCTGGTAATGCTGCCGAAGCCGTCAAGATCATCGATCAGGGCTACAAAAAAGGCGCACTGGGCACCGGTTCCGATGCTGCCCGTCACCAGCGTCTGAAAGATCTGGCTGCCAAGACCCAGAGCGAGTTCGAAGCCAAGCAACCTGCTGCAGAAGCGGAAGCCGTCAAAGCCAAAGATGCTGACGCTCTGTCCAACATGGGCTTCGCGCTGGTTACCGCAGGCAAGGCTGACAAAGGTCTGGCACTCATGGAGCAGGCTGTGAAACTCGACAGCGCCCGCAATCCGGAAGCTGCCAAGCTGCACCTGGGTATCGCTCAGTCGATCGCCGGCAAGAAAGCGGCTGCGCTGACCACCCTGAAATCGGTCAAAGGCAAAGACGGCGCTGCCGATCTGGCCCGTTACTGGACCCTGAACCTGAACCGTTCGTAATTCAACACGGTTGTAGCGTTCTGAGCGCCGCCGGCTTCATGCCGGCGGCGTTTTTTTTGCTGGTTTTGCCTTACTGCCCTTGCTTTTTGTCCGCCCGAGTGCGGTTAACTGTCAGCCACGGCCAACAGACCGTATAATCTCCCCTTTAGCGACAGTTTCCCCCAAATTCCATGAAGGTATTTCGAGGTCTCCCCAATGCGGCGGCGCGTGCGCCCTGCGCCCTGACGATCGGCAATTTCGATGGTGTCCATCTGGGCCATCAGGCTTTGCTCGGCCGCGTGCGGGCAGCAGCCAGCCAGCTGGGACTGGAAGCAGCCGTGATGACCTTCGAACCTCACCCGCGCGAGTTCTTTGCCCGCAAAATGGGCGACCCGAGCAAGGCGCCGGCACGCATCGCCAATCTGCGCGACAAGCTGCAATCGCTGTCCGATAACGGCATAGACCGCGTCATCGTCGAACATTTCTCCGCCCCGTTTGCGGCCCTCACGCCCCAGCAGTTCACCGAACAGGTGCTGGTGGAAGGTCTGCACGTGAAATGGCTGATGGTCGGCGACGACTTCTGCTACGGTTCCAAGCGGGCCGGCAATGTGGCCATGCTGATGGAAGCAGGCCAGCGCTATGGCTTCGAAGTGCATACCCTGCCCACCGTGATGCAGGGCGATTTGCGCGTGTCCTCCTCGGCCGTGCGGCTGGCACTGGCGGCCGGCGATTTCGTCCAGGCCGAAGCTCTGCTGGGCCACCCGTATGCGATTTCCGGCCATGTGATCCATGGCCAGAAACTGGGCCGCACGCTGGGCTTCCCTACACTGAATCTGCGTGTTTCGCACCGCCCTGCCCTGAGCGGCATCTTCATCGTGCAGGTGCACGGTCTGGCCGGGCAGCCGCTGGCCGCCGTAGCCAGCCTGGGCGTGCGCCCTACCGTGGACGATAGCGGCCGCGTACTGCTGGAAGTGCATGTGTTCGACTTTGCCGCCAACTGCTACGGCAAACAGGTAAGGGTGGAATTCCTGCACAAGATACGCGACGAAGAAAAATACACCGACCTGCCTACCCTGACGGCGGCCATCAACAACGATGCAGCGATTGCGCGGCGCTTCTTTACCGAGCGCGATGGTGCAGTGACCGCCACAGACCGAATTTGAGCGCGCGATCAGCTACGCGCGCCGGCTAAACAGAACTCCGAATTAAATTACTGAATAGATCACCATGTCCGACAACAAATCTGCCAAAAAACCTGAAAGCAAATACCCGGTCAATATGACTGAAACCCCCTTCCCTATGCGCGGCGATATGGCCAAGCGCGAACCGGGCTGGGTACAGCAGTGGCAAGAAAAGAAAATCTACGAGCGCGTGCGCAAAGCGGCAGCCGGTCGTCCTAAATTCATCCTGCACGATGGTCCTCCATACGCCAACGGCGACATCCACATCGGCCACGCCGTCAACAAGATCCTGAAGGATATGGTGGTCAAGGCGCGCAGCTTCGCCGGCTACGACGCACCGTATGTGCCGGGCTGGGACTGCCATGGCATGCCGATCGAAATCCAGATCGAAAAACAGTTCGGCAAAAACCTGCCGACCGGCGAAGTGCTGGAAAAAGCCCGCGCCTACGCCAAGGAACAGGTCGAACGCCAGCGCAAGGACTTTATCCGTCTGGGCGTGCTCGGCGAGTGGGACAACCCATACCTGACCATGAACTACTCGAACGAAGCGGACGAGCTGCGCGCACTGGGCAAGCTGCTGGAGAAGGGCTATGTCTACCGCGGCCTGAAACCCGTCAACTGGTGCTTCGACTGCGGTTCGGCACTGGCCGAAGCGGAAGTGGAATATCAGGAAAAACGCGATCCGGCTATCGACGTGGGCTTCAAGTTCACCGAATTCGACAAGCTGGCCACCGCCTTCAATCTGCCTAAACTGCCGACCGAAAACGGCTACATCGTGATCTGGACCACCACCCCGTGGACCATCCCGTCGAATCAGGCACTCAACGTCAACGCCGAAGTGATCTACTCGCTGGTGCAGACCGAGCGTGACGGCCAGCCGCTGCTCTTGATCCTGGCACAGGATCTGGTGGAAAGCTGCCTGGCCCGCTACAAGCTGGAAGGCACCACCATCGCCACCTGCCACGGCGCAGCACTGGGCGGCATCAGCTTCCGTCACCCGCTGCACGCTTCGGACGCGTTCTTCGACCGTTTGTCGCCCATGTATCTGGCCGAATACGTGACCACCGAAAGCGGTACCGGTGTGGTGCACTCGGCACCGGCCTATGGTCTGGACGACTTTATCTCCTGCCGCGCGCACGGCATGAAGGATGCCGACATCCTCACGCCGGTGCTGGGCGACGGTAAATTCGCCGCCAGCCTGCCGCTGTTCGGCGGCATGACCATCTGGGAAGCCTCCAAGCCGATCTGCAACGCGCTGCGCGAAGCGGGCGCGCTGTTCGAAGTGAAGATGTTCGACCACAGCTATATGCACTGCTGGCGCCACAAGACGCCTATCATCTACCGCGCCACTTCGCAGTGGTTCGCCGGCATGGACACCCAGCCGAAAGATGGCGGCCCGTCGCTGCGCCAGACCGCGCTGGCCGGCATCGACCAGACCGAATTCTTCCCTGACTGGGGCAAGGCGCGCCTGCACGGCATGATCGCCAACCGTCCCGACTGGACCTTGTCGCGTCAGCGCCAGTGGGGTGTGCCTATGGCCTTCGTGGTGCACAAGGAAACCGGTGAACTGCATCCGCGTACGCCGGAACTGCTGGAACAGGTGGCCAAGATGATCGAACAGGGCGGCATCGCGGCATGGCAGGCACTCGACCTGAAAGACCTGATCGGCGATGAAGCGGCCCAGTACGAGAAAAACAAGGACACGCTGGACGTGTGGTTCGACTCCGGTTCGACCCACCAGACCGTGCTGCGCGGCTCGCACCAAGAGCAGTCGGCCTTCCCGGCCGACTTGTATCTGGAAGGTTCGGACCAGCACCGCGGCTGGTTCCACTCCTCGCTGCTGACTTCCTCCATGCTGAACGGCACGCCGCCTTACAAGGCACTGCTCACGCACGGCTTCGTGGTTGATGGCGAAGGCAAGAAAATGTCCAAGTCGATCGGTAACACCATCGCACCACAGGACGTGTGGAACAAGCTGGGCGCCGACATGCTGCGTCTGTGGGTGGCCAGCACCGACTACACGGGCGAACTGTCGATCTCGGACGAGATCCTCAAGCGCGTGACGGAATCGTACCGCCGCATCCGTAACACCCTGCGCTTCCTGCTGGCCAACCTGTCCGACTTCGATGCGAGCAAAGACAGCGTAGCGCTGGAAGACATGCTGGAAGTGGACCGCTACGCCATCGCCAACATGGCTGCGCTGCAGGCCGAAGTAGGCCAGCACTATATGCAGTACGAATTCCAGCCGGTCTACTCCAAGCTGCAGAACTTCTGCTCGGAAGATCTGGGCGGCTTCTATCTGGACCTGCTGAAAGACCGTCTGTACACCAGTGCCGTGACCTCCAAGGCACGCCGTTCGGCCCAGACCGCGCTGTGGCATATCACCCAGAGCCTGCTGCGCATCATGGCACCGGCCCTGTCGTTCACGGCCGAAGAAGCCTGGGCCATCTTCGCCAGCGCCGACGCTTTCAAAGCCAGCGACGAAACCATCTTCACCCAGACCTGGTGGCAGCTGCCGGCCGATCCGCAGGCCGAAGCCCTGCTGGCCAAGTACACCGCGCTGCGTACCGTCCGTACCGACGTGACCAAGCAGCTGGAAGACCTGCGTGCTTCGGGCGCCATCGGTTCCTCGCTGCAGGCCGAACTGACCATCAAGGCGGCTGGTGACAAGTATGCGCTGCTGGCCAGCCTCGATGACGATCTGAAGTTCGTCTTCATCACGTCCGCTGCCAAGGTGCTGCAAGTGGGCACGGAAGCGGAAGAAGCTGTCGAAGTAGCCGCGTCGAGCGCCGAGAAGTGCGAGCGCTGCTGGCACTACCGCGCCGACGTGGGCAGCCACGCCGACCACCCTACGCTGTGCGGCCGCTGCCATAGCAATCTGTTCGGTGCGGGCGAACAGCGCAAGTTCGCTTAATATGTGGTTCGCCCATCCCGCTGTGCGTGGATGGGCGCTACTGTCGTAACGAACTAAACTGAGTATCTATGGCCACCAAAAAAATCTTCCCTAGCAAATCCTCCGGCAGCCTGACACCATGGCTGGGCATTGCCGCCATCGTGATCCTGCTCGACCAGATCAGCAAAATCACCATCACCCGCACTTTCCAGCTGGGCGAAGAAATGGTCATCACCAGCTTCTTCAATCTTGTGCTCGCGTATAACAAGGGCGCTGCCTTCAGCTTCCTGCACGATAGCGGCGGCTGGCAGCGCTACCTGTTCACTGCCATCGGCCTCGGTGCCGCCGGCTACATCGTGCTGCTGTTGAAAAAACATGGCGGCCAGCGCATGTTTGCATGGTCGATGTCGCTGATCCTCGGCGGCGCCATCGGCAACGTGATCGACCGTCTGCTGTACGGCCATGTGGTGGACTTCCTCGACTTCCACCACAGCGCCGTAGGCCACTTCCCTGCTTTTAACATCGCCGATACGGCGATCTGCATAGGCGCCGGTCTGTTCATCCTCGACGAACTGCGCCGCGTGCATCGCTAAGCTGCACCGGTATTACACGGTCTAACTTTCCCAATCAGGAACCAGCATCATGATGGATTTGAGTGGCAAAAAAATCGTACTCGGCCTGACCGGCGGCGTGGCCTGCTACAAGGCCGCAGAGCTGTGCCGCGCCCTGACCAAGGCTGGCGCCTCCGTGCAAGTGGTGATGACCGATGCGGCCACCCACTTCATCACGGCTGTCACCATGCAGGCACTGTCCGGCCAGCCCGTGTACTCCAGCCAGTGGGACCCACGCGTCAGCAACAACATGGCGCACATCGATGTCACCCGCAATGCCGACGCGATCCTGATCGCGCCATGCTCGGCCGACTTCATCGTCAAGCTGGCCCATGGCGTATGCGACGATCTGCTATCCACCATGTGTCTGGCGCGGCCACAGCACGTGCCGCTGCTGGTAGCACCGGCCATGAATGTGGAAATGTGGAGCAATCCAGCCACCCAGCGCAATGTGGCGCAACTGCGCGAGGACGGCATCGTCTTCTTCGGCCCCGATTCGGGCGCACAGGCCTGTGGCGAAGTGGGCATGGGCCGCATGCTGGAGCCGGACCACCTGCTGGAAGAACTGATCGCCTCGTTCCAGCCCAAAGTACTGGCCGGTAAGCGCATCCTGATCACGGCCGGCCCCACCTTCGAGCCTATCGATCCTGTGCGCGGCATTACCAACCTGTCGTCCGGCAAGATGGGCTATGCGGTCGCACGTGCAGCCCGTGAAGCGGGCGCCGAAGTGGTGCTGGTGTCCGGCCCGACGGCGCTGCCTACGCCATTCGGCGTCACCCGTATCAACGTCCAGAGCGCGCTGCAGATGCACGACGCCGTGCTGGCCAATGTCGACCACCAGCACATCTTCATCGCTGTCGCGGCGGTGGCCGACTGGCGCGTGTCCAACTCCAGCGAGCAGAAACTCAAAAAGAATCCGGACGGTTCCGTGCCGGATCTGAAGTTCGAGCAGAACCCCGATATTTTGGCGACGGTGGCCGCACGCACCTCGCTGGCCGGCTATCCATACTGCGTGGGCTTTGCCGCCGAATCGGAAAACCTCGTGCAGTTCGGCGCCGACAAGCGCGAGAAAAAAGGCATCCCTCTGCTGGTGGGGAATATCGGCCACCACACTTTCGGCCAGGACGACAACACCATCATCCTGTTCGACGAGAACGGCCACACCATCCTGCCGCGCGCCGACAAACTGACGCTGGCGCGCCAGTTGATCTCGGAAATTTCCAAACGTATCACCCAGCATTCACTGTTTGCTCATTAAATGAAAAAAATCGCCGTTAAAATCATAGACCCGCGCATGAAAGACAATCTGCCGGCCTACGCAACTCCGGGTTCGGCTGGTCTCGATCTGCGCGCCTGCATCGATGCACCAATGGTCATCGAGCCGGGACAGACGGTGCTGATCCCTACCGGTCTGGCGATCCATCTGGCCGATCCCGGCTACGCGGCCGTGATCCTGCCGCGCAGCGGCATGGGCCACAAGAACGGCATCGTGCTGGGCAATCTGGTAGGCTTGATCGATTCCGACTATCAGGGCCAGTTAATGGTATCGACCTGGAACCGCGGCCAGAACGCCTTCACGCTGAACCCTATGGAACGGCTGGCGCAACTGGTCATCGTGCCGGTGCTGCAGGTAGGTTTTGAAGTGGTGGAAGAATTCGGCGCCAGCGAACGTGGCGAAGGTGGTTTTGGCAGTACCGGCAAACACTAAAGGAGAGCCGCATGGGGCAGCACACAGCATGGTTACATAGCCGTAGTTGCTACGCGCTGCTAACACTCGCTGCCCTGCTATCTGGCTGCTCGCTGCTGCCTTCGCAGCCAGCGCCGCAGCCTGCCGAACCGGCGGTCACCCAGTCCATGCAGGAAGAAGCGCCCGTGCTGACGGCACGCACCGCCGCCGCCCGCACGGCCCTGACGCAAATGGTCAACCTGCAGGAACAGTTGTACCGCATTGCTGCCCCCATCCTGATCAACAATGCAGACCTGTGCCGCAACCATGCGCGCAATCTGCTCGGCTTCACGGCCAAGAACCGCTATTCGTATTCGGGCGAATTCGTCGACGCGGCCCAGAACGTGCTCGGTTACGGCGACCAGCTAGAAGTGGCCAGCGTGCTGGCCGGCAGTGGCGCGGCGCGCGCCGGCCTGCGCAAAGGCGACCGTCTGATGGCGGTCGAGGGCAAGAGCCTGCCCGCCGGCCAGAACGCGGAAACCCAGGCTGCCGCCATCCTCGCTCCGCTAGTCAGTAGCAGCCAGTCGCTCAATCTGATCATCGCGCGCGATGGCCGCAACCAGAATCTGGTGGTGCCGGTTACCCGCGCCTGCGCTTTCCGCATCGATATCGGCAACGCTGACAATATCAACGCCTATTCGGATGACCAGCGCGTGATGCTCACGCGCGGCATGGTCAACTTTGCCCAGAGCGACGAAGCCATCGCCTATGTGCTGGCGACGGAAATCGCCCACAATGTGCTGGGCCACGCTGCCGTCACCCGCTCTGCCTACACGATAGGCAGCATCATCGACAATCTGGTGGCCGTGCGGCCCGATACCAGCCAACTGATAGGCACGGCCGGCGTCAAAGCCATGCCGCAGGAACTCGACGCAGCGGCCGATTATCTGGCCCTGTACATGGTGGCGCGCGCCGGCTACAACCTCGATCGCGCCCACGCTTTCTGGCAGCGGCTGGCCACCCAGTACCCGCCCACAGTGCTGAACAGCTATACGGCACACCATCCGTCGACTGCCTATCGCCTCAACGTGATCGACAAGACCATCGCCGAAATCAAAGCCAAGCAGGCCAGCCGCCGGCCCCTGCTTCCCTAGTCCGCCGGATTCCTCGCCATGAAGCCTACCGTCCTTGCTCTTTTCCTGTCTGCTGTTTTCTGCGCCAGCGCGCACGCTTCGGACTGGAACAAGCTAGGTACGGGCGATGGCGCAGTGGTGTATCTGGACAAGGCCAGCATCATCAAGAACGACAAGTCGCACAAGGTCTGGACCATGCGCAGCTATGGCAAGGCACGATTAACGCCGGACGGCAAAAGCTACCGCTCCGTCAAGGCACTGCACACGTATAACTGCGAGCAGCGCACCACCATCCTTTTGGCGCAGGTGTACTACCCCGATGCGATGGGCAAGGGGGAAGCCGTGGGCAATTACAAGTACGAGAAGTTCGAAGCCGAAGACATTATTCCCGACAGCCCGTTCGACCACGCGCTGGGCGCCGTGTGCGAGCCCTGAACGGGCACTCCCTAGCCAGGGAAATTCGGAAAGTAGTTACTCATCACCCAGGTCAGCGCGCCCAGCGACAGCACAGTCGCTATCAGCACCAGCAGCAAGCGGCCGAATTTCGGTTTTCCGTCGTTTTCATCACGCGTAGTCATGGCTAATCCTGCAAGCTTGGGAGAGCCGTAGTATAGTCCATCCATGGACAGCATCGACCTCGAAGTTCTGAAAACCAGCGCCGGCTGGATCGCCGCAGGGCAGCGCTGCGAACTCGTCACGGTCATCAAGACCTGGGGCTCCAGCCCGCGCCCCGTGGGCGCGACGCTAGCCATCTGCGAAGATGGCACGGTGGTCGGCTCCGTTTCGGGCGGCTGCATCGAGGACGACCTGATCGCGCGCGTGCAGCGCGAAGGCATTGCGGATGCCATACCGCGGCTGGTCAGCTACGGCATCACGGCCGACGAGGCCCACCGTTTCGGTCTGCCCTGCGGTGGCACCATAGAACTGGCCATCGAACCTCTATCGGCACGCAGCCGCGTGGACGAACTGCTGCAACGGCTGGAACAGCACCAACTGGTGCAGCGCCGGCTCGATCTGCGCACGGGCGCCGTAGAACTGTCGCCGGCCGGTGCCGGCACCCAGCTACAGGTCAGTGAACATGCGCTGCTCACCGTGCACGGTCCGCGCTGGCGTTTGCTCATCATCGGGGCAGGCCAGCTTTCCCGCTTCCTCGCCCAGATCGCCAGCGCCATGGACTACCACGTTGTCGTCTGCGACCCGCGCGAAGAATACCGTGCCGGCTGGACGCTGGACGACGTGCCGCTGCTGCACGACATGCCGGACGACGTGGTGCTGGCACTCCAGCTCGACCACCGCAGCGCCGTGGTGGCGCTCACGCACGACCCCAAGCTCGACGATCTGGCCCTGATGGAAGCGCTGCGTTCCGATGCGTTTTACGTCGGCGCCATCGGTTCGCGTCAGAACAACGCCAAACGGCGCGAACGGCTGCTGCAGTTCGACCTGACGGCAGAACAGGTAGACCGTCTGCATGGGCCCATCGGCCTTTACATCGGCAGCAAGACCCCGGCCGAAATCGCCATCTCGATACTGGCCGAGATGACGGCCATAAAAAATGCCGTGCCGGCCAGCCTGCTGGTGCCGCATGCCGCCACACCGGCCGCACCGGGCAGCAGCGCCTGCGCCACTGAACTGGGCGCAGCGTGATGCAGCCCGCAGCATCAGGCCGAATTCAACAGCAAGAACCGGCTGGCACAACGCGCCACGGTCAGCGACAATCACTGCCAGCGCCAGCCCATCCACTCACCCACTAGCCCAAGCCCGGAAAACGCATGAGCACCACCAATTTGCTACGCCTGATACTCCTTGCCGCCATCTGGGGCGGTTCCTTCCTGTTCATGCGTATCGCCGCCCCCGTGCTCGGCGCCGCCGTGCTGATCGAATACCGTGTGCTGTTCGCTTCGCTGTTCCTTGCCGTGATTGCCCTGATCCTGAAAAAGCCCCTGAACCTGCGCGAGAACTGGAAGCATTACCTGATACTGGGCCTGTTCAATTCGGCCCTGCCCTTCCTGCTGTTCGGCTTCGCCGCCCGCACGCTATCCGCTTCGCTGTTGGCCGTGCTGAATGCCACCACGCCGCTGTGGGGCACGCTGATCGCCGCCGTATGGACGCGCCACATGGTCAGCGCCAAAGTCATGCTGGGCCTGCTCATGGGCGCCTGTGGCGTGGCCCTGCTGGTGGGTTTTGACCATGTCAGCAGCAAACCCGGTGCCGGCATTGCCATCGCTGCCGTGCTGTTCGCCGCGTTTAACTACGGTGTGGCCAGCAACTACGCCAAGCAGGCCAAGGCCGTCGAGCCTTTCGCCAATGCGCACGGTTCGATGTGGGCGTCCACGCTGCTGGTCGCACCGGCCCTGCCCTTCTTCCCCGTGCCCGGCGAACCCACCATGGGCATCATGGCTGCCGTGCTGGCACTGGGCATACTGTGCAGCGGCATCGCCTATCTGCTGTACTTCCGCCTGATTCAGGATATCGGCCCCTCCTCGGCACTGACGGTCACCTTCCTCAGCCCATTGTTCGGCATCCTGTGGGGCATATTGTTCCTCGGCGAGCATGTGGGCTGGTACACCTTTGTCGGCGCGGCCATCGTGATTACCGGCACGGCGCTGGTCACGGGCTTCCGTCCCAACTTCGGCTTCCTGAAAAAACAGCCGGCCGCATGAAACCCCGTACGCTCAAGCTGCCGCCCCATTACCGCCTGCAGGACGTGCTGGCCTTCCACCGGCGCGACAGCGAGAGTGTGGCCGAGCAGGTAGGTGAACAGAGCCTGCGCAAAGGCCTGCTGCTCGATGGCCGCGCTGCCCTGCTTTCCATCGAATTCGACGCCGCCCATGCACCAGAGAGTGCACGCTATCAACTGGAACTCGATGGTAGCGCCAGTGCCGCCGCGCAGAAGCAGCTCGATGATGTGCTGCACAGCGTGTTAGGGCTAAGGCTAGATCCCCAGCCATTCTGCGACTTTGCCGCCGACGATGCCCTGTTCGGCGCGCTCACACGCGCCCAGCCCGGCCTGCGCGTGGTGCAATCCGCCACGCTGTTCGAAGCGCTAACCTGGGCCATCATCGGCCAGCAGATCAATCTCTCGTTTGCCATCGCGCTGCGTCGCACCCTGATCCAGCAGGCTGGCCGCCAGCACAGCAGTGGCCTGTGGTGCTATCCCGATGCCGCTGCCGTGGCGGCGCTCGAGGTAGAAACACTCACCAGCCGCAAGTTCTCGCGCGCCAAAGCGGAAACCGTGCTGCGGCTGGCGCGGCTGGTGGCCGACGGCAGTCTGACACTGGAACTCTCCGCCGGTAACAGCATCGAACAAGTGTCGGAAGCGCTGCTGGCCATCAAGGGCATAGGGCCATGGACGGTCAACTACGGCATGCTGCGCGGCTATGGCTATGCCGATTGCTCGCTACATGGCGACGTGGCCGTGCGCGCAGCATTGCAGCACCTGCTGGGCGAAGACAGCAAACCCGATCTGGCTCGCACCGAACAGATACTGGCCCGCTACAGCCCCCACCGCACCATGGCCGCAGCCCATTTGTGGGCCAGCTTGCATCCGCGTAGTGCGGACTGACGGCGCTACGCCCCAGCGCTCATAGGGAAACGCTAGCCCCATCCATGCGCTTTGCCGTGCGCTGAAAAACCAGCCGCATCGGCGTACAATTTTGTGCTGTCAGCATGGTCGACTACACAGGCTAGGCCTTATCGTTACGCGCGTCCGCAAAGGTGATCTGTATGCAGCACTTGGGATCGAGAAAGCAATTTTTTATACTGGCTATCGCCACCGTTCTGGTTTTCTACTACTGCTACTTCCGCACCGCCCTGGTCACCCCCATCTACGGACCGGATCCCGCCGCATGGCCTTATCTGGTTGACGTGACCTTCACCTTGCCGCTGCTGTACTACTTCCTGTTCCGCCCCAGCCGCAAGAAAATGCTGACTGCGTGGCTGGCCATCGCGTCGTTCGGCATGCTGGCGGGGCGTTTGCTCAATCCGGCGCAGGAGCAGGCTTTCGGCCACTACACCATCTTGCTGATCGCGCTGGAGATAGGGCTGGAACTGGCGCTGGTCGGCGTACTGATTTACCAGTGCCGGCAATTGCTCAAACAAAGTCATAGCGCCGATGACGCCTTCGCCACGATTTTCACCAACAAGCCCATGGAGCTCGAAGCCCGCATCTGGTATTACGGCATGCTGATGCGGCATGGCGAACGCCTGCATTTCCGCGGTGAGCAGCACTTCCGCTACGACCAGAATCAGGGCAACGCTTCCAATCAGCTGGCGTGGATCATGCTGATCCTGTTCGAGACACCCATCTCGCACCTGTTCCTGCACTTATGGCTGGGCACCGGCTGGCTACTCTGGACGCTGGATCTGCTGAATCTGTGGGGCCTGCTGGCCCTCATCGCCGAATACCGCGCCACGCGCTGGCGCCCCATTTCTCTCGACGCCAAGGCACTGATTATCCGTAACGGCGTGTTGGCGGGAGACCGCAACATCCCCTATCCGCTGATAGAGGCGGTCAGCCGCTGTGGCGATGAGGTGAGACATCAGGCCGGCGTGCTGATATTCCGCCAGGGCGGCCAGCTCAATGTGAAAATCCAGCTCAGCACCGCTACCCAGCTACCCAATCTGATGGGCCGCAAGCGTCCCGTACACACGATCTACCTGAGCATGGATCAACCGGCCGCATTTGTCGATGCGCTACGTGCCAGACTGGTGCCGCCGGCACTCACGCCATGAGGGGCATGCCGAAATCGACCAGCCCTGAACGGGCCGCCAGATGCATCAGTTTGAAGTCATTCTCGGCATTGAGTTTTTGCCGGATCAGCGTCAGGTAATTGAGCACCGTCTTGGGGCTCAGGTGCATCTGGCTGGCGATGTCCTGCACCGACTCGCCATGCACGAGCAGGCGCAGTAGCTCGAATTCACGCGGCTTCAAACCATGCACACCGTCTTCGCTGTCGAGCGGGGCCAGCGCCTGCATATCACGCGACAGCATGCGCCGCCCCGCCATCACGCCGCGTATCGCGATAATGACTTCTTCCGGCTCGCTGCACTTGCTCAGATAGCCATGTGCCCCCGCCTTGAGCGCCTGCGCCAGATGGCCCGCATCATCGTGCATGGACAGCACCAGCACCCGTAGCGCAGGCTGGCGTGCCAGCATGCCGGCGATGGCTTCCAGCCCGCTACTGCCTTTCAGATTCAGATCGACCAGCGCCACCTGCGGCGTGCAGCGCTGCAGCAGGGCATTGGCTTCGGCCACGCTGGCCGCTTCGCCGACGACTTCGAAATCAGCTTCGGCCGACAGCAAGCGCCGGTAGCCACTGCGCACGACGGCATGGTCATCCACCAGAACGATCTCTATCATGCTGTCACTCCCGCCAGCTCGGCCACGCGGGCACAGGACTGATGCAGCAAAGGGAACTGCGCATGCAGATGCAGGCCACCGGCTGGGCCATGCCATACCTGCAACTGGCCATCCACCATGCTGATGCGCTCGCGCATGCCCAGCAAGCCGCCCTGCCATGCCAGATCTGAGGGCAGACCGCAGCCATCATCCATCACATCGAGTTGCAGCCCCGCTGCCGTGGCCTGCAGCTGCACCGTGCAGCTCACCGCGCCGCTATGCCGCACCACATTGGTCAGCGCCTCCTGTACCACCCGATAGATCACCAGCGCCAGCTGCTCATCCACTGCCGGCATCGCGGCGGGCAACAGCAGCTCGAAAGTAATCGCCGTCTGCTTGCTGCGCCAGCCCTGCAGCAGATCGGCCAGCGCCTGCTGCAGGCCATGTGCGCTCAAGCCATGGGGGCGTAAAGTCTTCAGCATGCCACGCAATTGTCCGCTGCAAGTACGCAGCTCGCGCCGCAGTTCGAGCGCGCACTCGCCCACTTCAGCGGGTGCCATGGTAGCGCCATGCCGCTCCAGATGGGCTGCCGTGACATTCAGTGCCGTCAGGGTCTGGCCCATTTCATCGTGCAGCTCGCGCGCCAGCGTACGTTTTTCATCTTCGCGCACCGTGATCAGCTGGCGTGCCAGCGCTTGCTGGGCCGCACGGGCGGCGCCCAGCGCTCTGGCCAGATGGTCGATGGCGCGCGCCACCCGGCCGAACTCGCGCAGGTCAAACTGTGGCAGAGCGGGGTCCGGCTCGCCGCGCGCCAGCCGGTGCAAGCTCGCCTCCAGCTCCCGTACAGGACGCAGGGCGCGGTCGGCACTCCACCACGCCACCAGCAAAGTTGTACCAGAAAAGAACAACAGAGTGCTCCAAAGTCGCACAGTGTCCGCCAGCCTTTCACTGATTTCGGAATGCGGATAGGGGGCGATGTACAGCGTCTGCTGGCCGATGCGGATCTGCTGCTCGGGCTGGGACGGTACCAGCGCTTCCAGTCCCAGCCAGCCGGACAGGGAATCGCGCGCAGGCTGCAGCGGCGCCTGCCCTTCCGTGCGTATGCTCAGGTGACGCAGGCCGGCTTGCGCCAGTAACGGCTGCAGCGCCTGCGCCTCGTCTGGCGCCAGCGTGCCCGCGGCCAGCAGCACGGTAACCAGCTGGCTGGATGCCCTCACTTCCGCTGCCACATCCGCCCTGAGCGAATACAGCTGGACCAGCGCCGTCCCTGCCAGCAGCGCGGCAAGTAACAGGCTCAGCGAACCAACCAGACGGCGGCGCAAATCCATGATGTCCCCTCGTTGTGTGTTTTATACACGCTGAATTCGCAACTTCCATGCCAAGCCGGCGAGGCCGCAGATCGGGAATTTTTCCCTAGCCGGCCCGCCCCTGCGACGGGAATAATCCGTCCCATCCAGAGCCAGCAAGGCCATAAAATTCAGGAGACATCGCATGCCAGCCCCATTACGCGCCAACGCCCATTCCATCGCCATCCACGCGCCCCGTCCGCAACAGCTCGCGCTGGCCATCAGCGCCATCTGCCTGGCATTGCCCGCATGGGCAGCAAACGCCGATGCCGATGCCAGCCCCGTGATGCAGACGGTGGAGGTGATAGGCACGACGCCGCTGGCCGGCGCCACGCTGGCACGCGATCAGGTGGCCGCACACGTGCAGCATCTGGACAGCAGCGATCTGGCCGCCCCCGCCAGCGCCAACCTGCCGGACGCGCTGAATCGCAAACTGGCCAGCGTCACCATCAACGAAGTACAGGGCAATCCCTACCAGCCTGACCTCAGCTTCCGCGGCTATACGGCCTCGCCCCTGCTCGGCACGCCGCAGGGACTGGCCGTCTATCTTGACGGCGTACGCATGAACCAGCCCTTCGGCGACGTCGTGAGCTGGGATCTGATTCCCCACAACGCCATCGCCACGCTGGATCTGCTGCCCGGCTCCGATCCCCTGTTCGGACTGAATGCGCTGGGTGGTGCGCTGGTCCTGCGCAGCAAGGATGGCCACCACGATGCCGGCAGCACACTGCAGCTACAACTTGGCCGCTACGGCCGCAAGGAACTGGCCTTCGAGCACGGCGGCCACAATGACGCAGGCTGGCACTGGTACACGGCCGCCAACGGCTACAAGGAAGACGGCTGGCGTGTAGCCTCGCCTACGCGGCTGGGCCAGTGGTTCGGCAAACTGGGCTGGGCCGACCGCGCTACCGACATTTCGCTGAGCAGCGCCATATCGTCGTCCAACCTGACCGGCAATGGCCTGCAGGAGATGCGTCTGCTGGAACGCGACTATGCCAGCGTCTACACCCGTCCCGACCAGACCCATAACCACGGGCTGCTACTGAACCTGCAGGCCAGCCATCGCGTGAGCCAGCAACTGCAGTTGGCCGCCAATGCCTATTACCGCCGCCTGCACAGCGACAGCCTGAATGGCGACATGAACGACGATGCGTTCGACCAGTCCGTGTACCAGCCGAATGCCGCCGAACAGGCCGCGCTGGCCGCCGCCGGTTACACCGGCTACCCCGCCAAAGGCGCGACCGCCGCCAACACGCCCTTTCCTTACTGGCGCTGCGTGGCCAACGTGCTGCGCAAGGATGAACCGGCGGAGAAGTGCAATGGTCTGCTCAACCGCAGCGCCAGCCAGCAGCACAACGCCGGCTTCAGCGCTCAGGCCACCGTCTCCGGCGACTGGGCCGGCATGCCGCAGCAGTTCACCGCCGGTATGGCACTGGACACTAGTCATACGGAATTCCGCCAGTCCTCGCAATTCGGCTACCTGAATCCGGACCGCAGCATCACGCCGGTCGATTTCTATGCTGACGGCAGCGAGATCGACGACGACGGCAAACCAGTCGATGCCCGCGTCGATCTGGCCGGACGTACGCGCACGGCCAGCCTGTACGCCAGCCAGACGCTGAGCCTTTACCCGACGCTGCATCTGACGCTGTCGGGCCGCTACAACCGCACCAGCGTGCATAACCGCGACCACCTCACACCCGGCGGCGCTGCCGGTTCGCTCGATGGCGATCATCGTTTCAGCCGCTTTAATCCGGCACTGGGCGTGAGCTGGGATATGGCGCCAGCGGCGCACTTCTATGCCCGCGTCAGCGAAAGCAGCCGTACCCCGACGGCCATCGAACTCGGATGTGCTGATCCCGCCAACCCGTGCAAACTGCCCAACGCCATGGCCGGTGATCCGCCGCTGCGTCAGGTGGTTACGCGCACGCAGGAAGCGGGCTTGCGCGGCACGCTCGCGCGCAGCATAGACTGGAATGCCAGCCTGTTCAGCGCCAGCAACCGCGACGACATCCAGTTCGTAGCTGACGATAGCGCCGGCTATGGCTACTTCCGCAACGTCGGCAATACGCGCCGGCGCGGCCTCGAACTGGCACTCAGCGGCAAGAGCACGCAGCTGGACTGGTCGGCCGGCTACACCTATCTGGATGCCACCTTCCGCAGCAGCGAAGTACTGGGCGGCGCGGCCAACAGCAGCGCAAATGCCGACGGCAACATCACCATCCGCAGCGGCGACCGGCTGCCGCTGATCGCGCGCCACAACTTCAAGGCCAGCGCCGAATGGCATGCCAGCGCAGCATGGACGCTGGAAGCGGGCATGCGCGCCGTATCGAGCGCTAACGCGCGTGGCAATGAAAACGGCCAGCACCAGCCGGACGGCGTGCACTATCTGGGCTCCGGCCGCATGGCCGGCTATGCCTTGTTCGATCTGTCGGCCAGCTATGCGGCCAGCACGCAATGGCAATGGTTCGCCCACATCAGCAACCTGTTCGACCGGCGCTATGCCACGGCGGCGCAACTCAACGCCACCGGCCTGACGGCAGCGGGCAACTTCATCGCCCGTCCGTTCTCGGCCAGCGGAGACAACCAGAGCGTGGTGCATTCCACTTTCTACGGTCCGGGCGCCCCGCGTACTATCGTGCTGGGCGTACGCTATTCCTACGGCCGCTGAGTGACAGCAAAGGAGAATGCCGTAATAGGTGACAGCGTGTCGAGCGTATCGGCTAGGCTGGCCGAAGAAAATTACGCCATCGTTTGATCTAGTCGGCATTCCCTCCCTTCTCAGCCCCTTTAGCCGATGCCATAGTGGAGTCCCCCATTTTTACGGGAGACTCGGCAATGGCAGACTTTACTCGACAGCAGGGCTATCCGCTTCCGACCTATCCGGAGCAACTAGGCGGCTACAAGACTCAGGGATATACCACGCCCATACAGGACCGGATGCCGCAGGTATTCCATATTCCGCCGAGGCGTGTGCTACCCATCATTTTTTTACCGGGCATCATGGGCTCCAACTTACGCATGAGCGCGGTACGCCAGCAGCAACTTGGCAAATCGAACAATGTCGCGTGGCGACCGGATAGCAATATCGAGTCGATAAAGATAGGCCGGGCCGACGCAATACAGCGTCAGCTCCAACTCGATCCTGAACAGACCGAAGTCGATGAATATGATCCACTCACCAACCCGACCGGCGATCCGGATGAAAGCGCCGACGAGCGCCACAGCAATGCCAAGGTCGATTTCTTCTACGCCCTGAACGTCAGTATAGAAACCCCTTTGTTAATGGATGACCCGCCTACCGCCTCGCCATGCAAGAGCAAAGATCAGAAGGCGCGTGAACGCGGGTGGGGCGAAGTGTATTTCGATTGCTACCGGACGCTACTTGAGACCTGCGAATTACAACTGAACACAGCTTTCCAATATGGCGTCATGAACGATTACTGGAAGCAGATCATTGATGTATCACCTACAGTCTGGCAAGCACATACTCAGCCTCTTCTAGCTCCGCTGGAACGCAACACGCTCCGCGCTGCGATAGAAAACATCTGGTTTCCCGTTCATGCGATGGGCTACAACTGGCTGAAGGCCAGCAGTGCCTCCGCCTGCCGCTTAGCGGAGCGGATTAACAGCCTCATGCAACGCTATCAGGAACAGGGATTCCAGTGCGAGAAAATCATCATCGTCACGCATTCCATGGGAGGACTTGTGGCCCGCGCACTAATACATCCGGCAATGGGCAACATGAAAGATAAGATACTAGGCATGGTACATGGCGTGATGCCGGCAATGGGCGCCGGTGCGGCCTATAAACGTATGCGTTGCGGCTTTGAAGACAGCCTATTTAAGCTTACACCCAAAGTCCTAGGTAACTACGGCAACAAAGTTACTTCAGTCTTAGCAAATGCTCCCGGCGCTTTAGAATTGCTGCCCAGCCAAAGCTATGGAAACGGCTGGCTGCAGGTCACACGCGATGATCAGACGCTATTGAGCCTGCCAGTGCATGGCGATCCCTACGAAGAAATTTATAAGCTCAAAGACGTCTGGTATGGGCTACTGAAAAATGATTGGATTAATCCAGCGCTTTCTCGTGGCGTCGGATTCGATTCCACCTTAAAAATGCTGAAAAAGGCCAAAAAATTCCACTCAGATATAGCCGGCACATACCACGATCAAAGCTATGCTCATTACGGTGCAGACCAGACTAAAGCCGCATGGCATCGTGTCGTATGGTTACTCGAAGGCAGTTCTCAATTCACCGATATCAGTAAGCTCACAATTGAGCGCGACAATATGCAGGGCAGACTACGTCTTACCGTTCCTGTCGAGAACCGAAGAACTATCGGTGATTGCAAGGCCTTATCGGCCCACTTAATGCCACCAGAAGATTCCGGCGACCAGACTGTACCTACGCATTCCGCCGACCATCAGCTCAGTAGCGGAAAATTCAAAGGAATATTCCGCCAGACAGGATATGAACATCAGGACAGCTACAACAATAATAAAGTCCTGCATTCGACACTCTATGGCCTAGTCCGTATAGCCGAAACTATGAGGTGGAGCAAATGATAGGGCTTAGGCGATCCTCTCATCCTGATTGGGTATGGCTCGACCTACTGACAATCTTTTTCGTCGTCTTGTTTTTAAAAGCAAACGCCTACCATCGCTTTACCTATACAAGGCCCAATATGAACGAGCTACCCACGCGCCTCATCCCACTTTTTGAACACACAAAACGTGTCTGCTTCGGCCGCCTGATAATCAACGTACCATCTACCGCGACAGTGGTATACGGGCCTACGGATGTCGATTTCCCCATTGCATATATTGCCAATGAAGCCCAGCGAATCAATGTGCATGTTGCAAAGGAAGTCGAGAAATACGAGAAGGAGCGCTACATGATAAAAAACCTCAGTCCGATTGATTTTGCAATGTACGGCAAAGTGGTGGATGGTGCTGTAGCTGGGCAAAAATTAGTGTTCGGTTCAAAACTTTTTTCAAATTTAACAATCGCGTCTTTCATTCCACTGGGAGATCACCTATACATACAAGATGGGCGTACCGACTTCAACGAAATTGAAGAAAATGTGGGCGTCCTGAACAACGCAGCAAAAAACATACGCCTACGTGCAGACGATGAAATACCCACAGAATCAGGTCTATGCATCGAGGGCGGCTTTGCCAAATCTGAATACGATTACGAGAAAGCATCGATCGGCATCCGCTTAAAGGAATTCCCGGATGTCCATCTCTCGATCATGTCCTTAAAAAACGGCGACTTCCTCGTCGAAGGTGACGATATCGAAGACCGGATGAAAGAGGCACAGGAGGACACACCCCACGGTCCTGGCACATGGTACTCAAGAGTCGACTTTCTACGCCGCGCGCCGCGCCAGATCGCACACTGGAAAGGCTCGGAAGTGCTGGCTCACTTGCCGCCACAGAAAACCGCCACCGAATCGCACGAATTCCACTTTACCAGCAGCGGTGCGAAAAACGATCGCTACTACACCCGTCTCGACATCGAACTGAATACTGGCGTCAAAGGCAACCGTCAGGGCGCAGTCCATACCAGCCTGAACGACACCGAGGCAGTAGCCCTCTGGGATAAGCTCGTATCCACGCTGCAGATACGCCCTATCCGTTAAACGATACGGTTGGACAACTACACCAGAAAACGCAAAAGCCGCTGATACCTGACGATATCAACGGCTTGAAATTTGGTTGCGGGGACAGGATTTGAACCTGTGACCTTCGGGTTATGAGCCCGACGAGCTGCCAGACTGCTCCACCCCGCGTCTGATACGAGTATTATAGGCTAGATCAGCAATTTAGGCAATATTAATCCCGAAATCGCTGACGATAGCCCGAATAAATGCAGCCCCCTGCCCTCTGCGGTCATGCCGTAGCGGCCCCATTCAGTGTAAAGTAGCTGGCGTGAGCATCCTTATCATCCCCGGCTATCCTCTATGAAATTCTGTTCCGAATGCGCCTCCCCTGTCAGTCTGAAGATTCCGGCAGGTGACAACCGCCCCCGCTACGTCTGCGATAGCTGCGCAGCGATCCATTACCAGAACCCGAAAATGGTGCTGGGCACGGTGCCCGTGTGGGAACAGGATGGCGAACTCAAGGTGCTGCTGTGCAAGCGCGCCATCGAGCCGCGCTATGGCTACTGGACGCTGCCGGCCGGTTTCATGGAAAACGATGAAACCACGGGCGAAGCGGCCCTGCGCGAAACGCGTGAAGAGGCCGGTGCCAACGTTACGCTGGGCAAGCTGTACACGCTGCTCAATGTCGCGCGTGTTCATCAGGTCCACATGTTCTATCTGGCAACGCTGCAGGATCTCGACTTTGCCCCCGGCGAGGAGAGTCTGGACGTGCAGATGTTCAGCGAAAGCGAAATCCCGTGGGAGGATCTGGCCTTCCCCACCATCCAGACCACGCTGGAACTGTTCTTCGCCGATCGCGTCAAAATCCGCGAGGGTGGCGACTACGGTTTCCACACGCAGGACCTGACCCGCCCCATGCGCTCGGACGCCGATACCAAGTGATCCCCTGGCTAGACCACGATACGCCCTTCCCTGACGTCAGCACGGCGCTGACGCAGGATGCGCCCGGCCTGCTGGCTGCCGGTGCCGACTTGTCGCCCGAGCGTTTGCTGCTGGCCTACCAGCACGGCATCTTCCCGTGGTTCTCCGAAGGCCAGCCCATCCTGTGGTGGAGCACGGACCCGCGCATGGTGCTGAAAACGGCGCAGTTCCGGATTTCCGACAGCCTCAGAAAAACCCTGCGCAAGGTGGAAAAAGACCGGTTGGCCGGTGGCCGCTGGCAAGTGCGCTTCGATAGCGCCTTTGAACAGGTGATGCGCGCTTGCGCCGCTCCGCGCAAGGATGGCCCCGGCACCTGGATTTCGGACGATATCATCGCCGGCTATTGCGGCCTGCACCGGCTGGGCTATGCCCACTCGGCCGAAGTCTGGCTGGACGGCCATCTGGTGGGCGGCGCTTACGGCGTATCGATCGGCAAAATGTTCTATGGCGAATCGATGTTCGCCCACGTCACCGATGCATCCAAGATCGCGCTGGCCTATCTGGTGGCCTTCCTGCGCGAGCATGGCGTGCAGATGATCGACTGCCAGCAGGAAACCGGTCATCTGGCCTCGCTGGGCGCCGCGCCCATCGCGCGCACGGCATTTCTGGCGCATCTACGCCACAGCATCACGCTGCCGCAGATCCACGACTGGCAAGTGATTGCACCGCTGCCCGCAGCCGGTTAAGCTAGCTATATGCGATGCGCCTTGCAGCGCCAGCCTTACCGGCAGCAGAGTAGCACTGGCCGCGATGCGCTGCAGGCAGCGCAAACGCACCGCTTGCGCTATCATGGATTTCAACCGAACCGTGCCCGACAGGACGTGCATGACGCAACTCAACGAATTGCCATTTGCCACGCTGCAGTTTTATACGACAGCGCCCTATCCGTGCAGCTATCTCGATGCACGGCAGGCCCGCTCGCAGGTGGCCACGCCCTCGCACCTGATCAACGCCGACGTGTATTCCGAACTGGTGCGCAACGGCTTCCGCCGTAGCGGCATCTTCACCTACCGCCCTTATTGCGACGGCTGTCAGGCCTGCATCCCCGTGCGTGTGGTCAGCCAGCAGTTCCTGCCCAACCGTAACCAGCGCCGCGCCTGGGCCCGCCATAGCGAGCTGATCGCCTCGGTGGCTGCACTGGCGTTCTCGGACGAGCACTACGAACTGTATCTGCGCTACCAGAACCGGCGTCATGCGGGCGGCGGCATGGATCAGGATAGCCGCGACCAGTATGCCCAGTTCCTGCTGCAAAGCCGCGTCAACACGCGGCTGGTGGAGTTCCGCGATCCGGACGGCACGCTGCGCATGGTCAGCATCATCGATGTGCTGTCCGATGGCCTGTCCTCCGTCTACACCTTTTTCGACCCCGATGTGGCCGGTGCTTCTTACGGCACCTACAACATCCTGTGGCAGATCGCCCAGACGCAGGACTTGCAGCTGCCCTATGTCTACCTCGGTTACTGGATACGCCAGAGTCCGAAAATGTCCTACAAAACCAACTTCCAGCCACTGGAAGCGCGTATCAAAGGCCACTGGAGCGTGCTGGACGCCTGATAAAATACGGGCTAAACATCAACCGAGCCCTGCCCATGTCCGCACATTCCCTGTATTCGCTTACCCGTCCCCTGCTGTTTTCCATGGATCCGGAAGCAGCCCACAACTTCACCCTGCCTGCCCTGAAACGCGCCCACGCACTGGGCCTGACCTCTTTGATCAGCAAACCTGCAGCCGATCCGCGCACCGTGATGGGGCTGACGTTCAACAATCCGGTCGGCCTTGCCGCTGGTCTGGACAAGGATGGGGCCTACATCGACGGGCTGGCTGCACTGGGCTTCGGCTCCATCGAAGTGGGTACCGTGACACCGCGCCCGCAGGCGGGCAATCCCAAGCCGCGCATCTTCCGCCTGCCGGCAGCGCATGCCGTCATCAACCGCATGGGCTTCAACAATGGCGGCGTGGACGCGTTTGTGGCCAACGTACAGTCCTCGCGCTTCTATCAGGACAAGCTGGGCATACTGGGCCTGAACATCGGCAAGAACGCCGACACGCCGATCGAACGCGCGGCTGACGACTACCTGCACTGCCTGGAAAAAGTCTACCCTTACGCCAGCTATGTGACGGTGAACATTTCCTCGCCCAACACCAAGAACCTGCGCCAGTTACAGGGCGGCTCGGAACTCGACGGCCTGCTCGGCCAGCTGAAAGACGCCCAGTCGCGTCTGGCCGACCAGCACAAGCGCTACGTGCCGCTGGCCCTGAAAATCGCACCGGACATGGATGGCGAACAGGTGAAGAACATCGCCGATGCACTGATCCGCCACCGCATCGATGGCGTGATCGCGACCAACACCACGCTCAACCGCGATGCCGTAACGGGCATGCTGCACGGCGCCGAAACGGGTGGCCTGTCCGGTGCGCCCGTGTTCGAATTCTCGAATACCGTCATCCGTCTGCTGAAAGCGGAACTGGGCGATGCGCTGCCGATTATCGGTGTCGGCGGCATCATGCGCGGCGAAGATGCCAAGGCCAAAATCGCCTGTGGCGCGCAACTGGTGCAGCTGTATAGCGGTCTGATTTACGCCGGTCCGGCACTGGTGCGCGATTGCGCCGACGCGCTACGCCAGCGCTAAGCCTGAGTCCACAACACCAGATAAGGAACAGCATGGACAAAGTACAACTGGGCCAGAGCGCCCTTGAAGTGAGCCGCATCTGCCTCGGCACCATGACCTTCGGCGAACAGAATACGGAAGCCGAAGCGCACAGCCAGCTCGATTATGCGCTCGAACGGGGCATCAATTTCATCGACACGGCGGAGATGTATCCCGTCATGCCGAGTGCCGCCACACAGGGCTCGACCGAACGCTATATCGGCACGTGGCTGAAGAAGACGGGCGCACGCAGCAAGGTGGTGCTGGCGACCAAGGCGGCCGGCCCGAACAAGCAGATGACATGGGTACGCGGCGGCAAACAGAACTTCGATGCCGCCAATCTGCGCGCGGCGGTAGAAACCAGCTTGCAGCGCCTGCAGACCGACCATATCGATTTATACCAATTGCACTGGCCTAGCCGTAACGTACCTATCTTTGGTGCCAGCGTATTCAAGCCCGATAACGAGCGTAAGCACGTGGCCATCGAAGAAACACTGGCCGCGCTGGGGGATCTGATCAAGGAAGGCAAGATCGGTGCGATCGGCGTCTCCAACGAATCGTGCTGGGGCGTGAGCGAATTCATCAAGCAGTCCGAGATGAAAGGCTTGCCGCGCATCGCCACCATCCAGAACCTGTACAACCTGACGGCGCGCCATTTCGAAACCAGCCTGCTGGACGAAACCTGCTTCCGCGAGCAGGTTAGCCTGCTGGCCTACAGCCCGCTGGCGTTCGGCCAGCTCACGGCCAAGTACCACGACAATCCCAAAGCCCATGGCCGCCTGACCATCTTCCCGCCCACATGGAGCCCGCGCTACCTGCGCCCAGCCGTGCTGGAAGCCGTGGGCCGCTACGCTAAACTGGCACGCGACAACGGCCTAACACCCACCCAGTTGGCACTGGCGTGGTGCTACTCGCGCTGGTTTGTCGCCTCCACCATCATCGGCGCGACCAATCTCGATCAGCTCAAGCAGAACATCGACGCCTACCAGATCAAATTGCCGGCCGACGTCATTGCGGCCGTGGATGCCATCCACGCCAGCATCACCAATCCGGGCCAGTAAGCGCAGCCCGTATTACCCGCTGCAAGTGCGCCCCGTTCTCTGCCACAGACGGAAAACGGGGCGCTGTTCTGCACGATATCCAAAACTTGCATATCATTAGACGTATCCATTCGTGGGCAATCCGCTAGCACGCTGGTAAGATTTTCTTCATCCTAAACGTAGAAAGTTCGTCTCATGCGCACCCGCACCATCGCACGTCCGCTGCTGTTAAGCACACTGATTTCCACCATCGTCATTCCTGCCTTCGCCCAGCAACTGCCGGCAGAAGGCGAACTGCAATCCGTCGTCGTCACGGGCACCTATGCCAAGAACCGCCGTACGGTCGATTCCGAATCGCCGATCGACATCATCGGCGCACGCGAACTGCAGGCCAGCGGCTCGACCGAACTGGCCACCGTGCTGGGACGCCTGCTGCCCTCGATGAACTTCCCCCGTCCGTCCGGCGCCGATGCCAGCGACGCAGTGCGTCCGGCCCAGCTGCGCGGCCTGTCGCCCGACCAGACGCTGGTGCTGGTGAACGGCAAGCGCCGCCATGCCTCCGCCGTCGTCAACGTCAACGGCACGCAGGGCCGCGGTTCGGCTCCCGTCGATCTGAATGCGATCCCCCTGTCCGCCATCGACCACATCGAAGTGCTGCGCGATGGCGCAGCCGCCCAGTATGGCTCGGATGCGATTGCCGGCGTAATCAACATCATCCTGAAAAAAGGCGCCGGCGGTGGCGATGCTGAAGTGGGCGTGGGCGAGTACCAGAAGCGCGACGGCAAGCAGCTGACCGTGCGTGGCTCGACCGGCTTCAACCTTGGTGATCAAGGCTGGGTACGCGTCGCACTGGAAGCCGCCGACCGTGATCCGACCAACCGCGCCGGCGCCGATTTCCGCAATCCGGCCGAACCGCGCTACGGCAAGGTCAATCAGCGCTTCGGCGATCCGGAAACCCGTCCGCGCAGTGTCTTTGTCAACAGCCAGTACCGCGTCAACGACGATATCGACTGGTATGCCTTCGCCAACTATGGCCAGCGCAATACCTCGGCTGCTGCCACCTGGCGCACTGCCCTGAATGGCACGGCCCAGCGTACGCCGCTGTATCCGGAAGGCTTCCTGCCACTGGAGAACAGCGAATCGCAGGATACCTCGCTGGTTACTGGCCTGCGCGGCGAAGCATCGGGATGGCGCTGGGACGTCAGCCTGAACTACGGCCGCAATGAATTCCAGCTCGACCTCGATCACACCGTCAACCAGACGCTGGGTGCGGCCAGCCCTACCCACTTCTACGCCGGCAAGCTGCTCAACACCCAGCAACTGTTCAACGTGGATCTGGCACGCGAATATCCGGTGGCAGCCTTCAGCGGCCCGCTGACGGTGGCCGTAGGTGCCGAAGCGCGCCACGAAAGCTATGAGATCGGTGCTGGCGACGAGGCTTCCTACATCGGCACGGGCGCGCAGGGTTTCTCCGGCTTCCGCCCTGTCAATGCAGGCCGCAACAGCCGCCACAATGAATCGGTCTACCTGAATCTGGAAGCCGACGTCTCGCGCCAGTTCTCCACTTCGGCCGCGCTGCGCCACGAACGCTATAGCGATTTCGGCAGCACCACTTCGGCCAAAGGCTCGGCGCGCTATGCCTTCAGCGAAGCATTCTCGCTGCGCGGCACGGCGTCCTCGGGCTTCCGCGCACCCTCGCTGGCGCAGCAGTTCTACACCATCACCACCACCAATTTCTCGGTGGTCAATGGCGTCAATACGCCTATCGAGACCGGAACATTCGCCGTGGGTAGCGCTGCCGCCGCAGCGCTGGGGGCAACCCCGCTGAAAGCCGAGAAAGCCCGTAACTACAGCCTCGGTTTGCAGTTCTCCCCGCTCAGCAACTGGAGCACCACGGTGGATGCCTACCGCATCGACATCGATGACCGCATCGCCCTGTCGGCCAATATGACGCTGTCGCCTGCGCTGCAAGCGGCGCTGGCCAAGCAGAACATACTGGTGGGCGCAGGCCGCTACTTCACCAACGCCATCGATACCCGCACCACGGGCGTGGATGTGGTCAGCACCTATCGTCTCGATCTGGCTAGCGCCGGCCGCTACGATTTCACGCTGGCCTATAACCACAACAAGAACTCGCTCGAGCATGTGAACGCCAATCCGGCCATCCTCACGGCCAACAACCTCACGCTGATTGATCGCCAGACCATCAACCGTCTGACGGTGGGCTCGCCCAAGGACAAACTGAGTCTGGCCACAGATGCCAACTGGGGTGCATGGTCGGCGCGTGGCGTGGTTACCCGCTACGGCAGCTTCACGGTCCCGCAGAACAATGCCACGCTGGATCAGACCTATGATCCGCAATGGGTGCTCGATCTGTCGACCAGCGTGAAGCTGAACAAGAACTGGCGCCTGAGCGCGGGTATCGATAACGTCACCAACCGCTATCCGGATCAGGTTACTTCGGCCGGCAATCTGAACAACAACGGCATCAACCCGTATAGCGGCTTTGCACCGAACGGCTTCAATGGCCGCTACTACTACGCCAAGGCAGCCTACAACTGGTAAGCGCTAGACGTCAAAAAGCCGGCAAGCGGGATATCCCTGCTTGCCGGCTTTTTTACATTCATCGACGGAATGTGCTATTGGCGCCAGCGTACTTGCATCGGGTACAAGGGGTCGGCAATGCCTGCCGCATTATGCGGCTAATTCACCTCCATTCATCGCCGCATCGATATCGGCGCGGGTCAGATCAGGTGCGAACTGCTGGATGAAGTGGTAGGCATACGAGCGCAGATAGGCGCCACGGCGCACTGCCAGCCGCGTAGTGTTCTGCGCGAACAGGTGCGACGCTTCCACTGCACGCATACCCTTGTCGCGACCGTGATCGAAAGCCATCGAGGCAACGATGCCCACGCCCAGGCCCAGTGCCACGTACTGCTTGATCACGTCCGAATCCATCGCCGTCAGCACGATATCGGGCTTTACGCCCGCCTGTGCGAACGCCGCATCGATATGGCCACGGCCAGTGAAACCGACGTCGTAGGTAATCAGCGGGAACTCGGCCAGATCTTCCAGCCGGATCGGGCTGCGCGTCAGCAGCGGGTGGCCATCCGGCACCACGATCAAATGGCTCCAGCGGTAGCAAGGGAAGGACACCAGATCCGGGAACTGCGACAAGCCCTCGGTGGCGATGCCGATATCCGTCTTGCCTGACAAAATCCATTCGGCGATGTGTTCCGGTGCGCTCTGCTGCAAGGCGATGCGCACATCAGGATAGGCCGTGCGGAAGCTCTGTACCACTTTGGGTAGCGCATAACGTGCCTGCGTGTGGGTGGCGGCCACGCTCAGCGTGCCACTCTGCTGGCCTGTGTATTCGAGGCTGGCCTGCTGCAGATTTTCCGCTTCGATCAGCAAACGGTCGATAATCTTCAGTATGCCTTTGCCCGGCTCCGTCATGCCCGTCAGACGTTTGCCATTACGCTCGAAGATCACCACACCGAGTTCATCTTCCAGCTCGCGGATCTGGCGGCTCACACCCGGTTGCGAAGTAAACAGCGCATTCGCCACCTCCGTCAGGTTATAGCCGCGCCGTGCTGCTTCGCGAATGGAACGCAATTGTTGGAAATTCATATCGCCACTCCCGCATCAACGAACACCTGCAAGCGCTTGGGCCGCACCACCAGCGTTTCACCTTCGCGCAGTTGCAGCGCGCTATAGCGCTCGTTACCGAGTACGGCCTCGATCAGTTCACCCGTATCGGCGCGCTCCAGTTCCAGCTGCGCCAGCGGGCCGATGGCATGGCCGCGCAGCAGCTTGACCACGATGCCTTCGGCACCGGGCGTATAACGTTCGATTTCCAGATCATGCGGACGCACATAGGCGGTACCCTTGCCGGCACTACCGGCCTGCTCTGGCACGGCGAAGCTGGCGTCACCGCTGGCCAGCACGCCATCCTGCACGCGGCCATGGAACATGTTCACATTGCCGAGGAAGCTGTACACGAACGGCGAAGCCGGATGGTTGTAAACCTGATCGGGCGTGCCTATCTGCTCCACCTGCCCTTTATTCATCAGCACGACCTGATCGGCCACTTCCAGCGCTTCTTCCTGATCGTGCGTGACGAAGATCGAGGTCACATGCAGTTCGTCGTGCAGGCGGCGCAGCCAGCGCCGCAACTCCTTGCGCACCTTGGCATCGAGTGCGCCGAACGGCTCATCCAGCAGCAGCACGCGCGGCTCGACCGCCAGTGCGCGCGCCAGCGCAATACGCTGACGCTGGCCACCGGACAGCTGCGGCGGATAGCGGTCAGCCAGCCAGTCCAGCTGCACCAGCTCCAGCAGCTGCTTCACCTTGTCGCGTATCTGCGCTTCCGATGGACGCTGGGCGCGTGGTTTCACACGCAGGCCAAAGGCCACGTTCTCGAATACCGTCATATGCTTGAACAGCGCATAGTGCTGGAACACGAAACCGACCTGACGCTCGCGCACATGGCGCTGCGAAGCGTCTTCCGCATCGAGCAGCACCTGACCGGAATCAGGATGCTCAAGACCGGCGATGATACGCAGCAGCGTGGTCTTGCCGCAGCCCGATGGGCCCAGCAGCGCGGTCAGTTCGCCGTTCGGAAAATCCAGCGACACATTGTTCAGGGCAGTGAATTCGCCAAAACGCTTGTGGATGTTTTTAACTTCGATCGTCATGATTACTCCGTAGGGCGAACATCGTCGGCGCGGTTTTCATTCAGGCGCCAGGCGACAAAGGTTTTCAGTGCCAGCGTGACCAGTGCCAGCAGCGCCAGCAAGGAGGCCACGGCAAAAGCGGCAGCAAAGTTGTATTCGTTGTAGAGAATCTCTACCTGCAGCGGAATCGTATTGGTCTCGCCGCGAATGTGGCCGGACACTACCGACACGGCGCCAAACTCGCCCATGGCACGGGCATTACACAGAATCACGCCATACAGCAGGCCCCATTTAATATTCGGCAGCGTGACGCGGCGGAAGGTATCCCAGCCCGAAGCACCGAGCACAATGGCCGCTTCTTCTTCCTCGCTGCCCTGCGCCTGCATCAGCGGAATCAGCTCGCGCGCCACGAACGGGAAGGTGACGAAAATGGTCGCCAGCACGATGCCCGGCACGGCAAACAGAGTCTTGATTTCGTGTTCCTGCAGCCATGGGCCGAACCAGCCCTGCGCACCAAACAGCAGCACGTAGATCAGCCCCGAAATCACCGGCGAAACGGAGAACGGCAGATCGATCAGCGTCAGCAGAATGCTCTTGCCGCGGAAATCGAATTTGGCGATACACCACGATGCCGCCACACCGAACACCAGATTCAGTGGCACGGCAATTACGGCCGTCAGCAAGGTCAGTTTGATCGCCGCCAGCGCATCTTCTTCCACGATGGCTGCCGCGTACGCATCCCAGCCTTTGCGGAAGGCTTCGACAAACACGGCCACCAGCGGCACGAACAGGAACAGCGTGAGGAAGGTCAGCGCCACGGCGATCAGCACAGCGCGCACCCAGCGCGGTTCCAGTATCTGCGGCGGCGATGGCAGTTCGCCACGACGCACGGGCGTATTCGGCAAGGCGCTCATGCTTTGCCTCCTTTGCCGCGTGCCCAGGCCTGCAGCAGATTAATACTGAGCAGCATGAGGAAGGACACCACCAGCATCACCACCGCAATCGCGGTGGCACCGGCATAGTCATACTGTTCCAGCTTGGTGATGATGAACAGCGGCGTGATCTCGGAGATCATCGGCATATTGCCGGCGATGAAAATCACCGAACCGTATTCGCCGGTAGCGCGCGCAAACGCCAGCGCGAAGCCTGTCATCAGCGATGGCAGGATGGTGGGGAACACCACGCGCGTAAAAGTCTGCAGTGCGCTGGCGCCCAGACTGGCCGCAGCTTCTTCCAGTTCGCGTTCGGCGTCTTCCAGCACGGGCTGCACGGTACGCACCACGAACGGCAGACCAATAAAGGTCAGCGCAATCACCACACCGATGGGCGTGAACGCCACTTTCAGGCCGAACTGCCCTTCCAGCACGCGGCCGAACCAGCCATTGGCCGAGTACAGTGCTGTCAGCGTGATACCGGCGACGGCCGTCGGCAGTGCAAACGGCAGGTCCACCAGTGCATCGACGATGCGCTTGCCGGGGAATTCGTAGCGCACCAGCACCCACGCCACCACCAGACCGAATACGGCGTTGATGGCCGCGCCCAGCAGCGAAGCGCCAAAGGTCAGGCGGTAGGACGCCATCACGCGCTCGTTGGTGACGGCGTGCCAGAAACCGTCCCAGCTCAGCGTAAAGGTTTTGAGGAAAACGGCCGATAGGGGTATCAGCACGATCAGGGTCAGATACAGGATCGTGAATCCCAGCGACAGCCGGAAGCCCGGCATGACGCGGAATGGTGCGCCCTGCCTGGCTGGCGCTGGCGCAGCGAGAACTGCAGACATAAATGCTCCCTTATTACAAATTCTTCTATAAGGGCGCCATATTCTCACTGATGCTTCATAATCCAAACGAAGCTTTTATCATTTAATTAGACGTTTCCGCTATATAGCGCAGTGCTCGCGACTCAGGACACCAGCTTGGCCGCCACCGCCACCAGCGTGAAGGCCAG
Source organism: Pseudoduganella danionis (assembly GCF_009720775.1). Lineage (GTDB taxonomy): Bacteria > Pseudomonadota > Gammaproteobacteria > Burkholderiales > Burkholderiaceae_D > Rugamonas > Rugamonas danionis. The sequence continues at coordinate 799,320 of NZ_WNKW01000001.1, read as the reverse complement.
CAGGCCGCGCAGCAGGCGTTCCGGCACGGCGCGGGCCGCATACGAACCTATGGTAATGCCGGGCACGGAGCCTACCAGCAGGGTCAGCAGCAGGCTCCAGTCGATCGAGCCCAGCCACCAGTGGCCGATCGCAGCGATCGCCGTCAGCGGCACCGCATAGGCGATGTCGGTGCCAGCCACTTCGGCGGGCGTCAGGCGCGGATACAACATCACCAGCAACGTGGCGCCGATGGCACCCGCACCGATGGAGGAAATAGTGACCAGCGTGCCCAGTACGGCACCGGAAATGATGGTCGCCCAGACCAGCTTATCGCCCTGCAGTTGGCGCTCAGGGTGGGCATTAATCCATGCCAGCATTTTGCGGCGGAACAGGATGGCGACCACGGTCAGCAGCACGGAACCGGCAATCATATAGCGGATGATCTGGCCGATTTCCTTGTTGAGGTTGCCGAAGTGTTTGAGGGAATAGCTGGCCAGCAAGGCTGCCGGCAAGGCGCCCAGACAGAGACGGCGCACGATTTCCCAGTGCACCGTGCCGCGCAGGCGGTGCGTGAAAGTGCCCACGCCTTTGGTGAGCGAAGCAAAAGCCAGATCAGTACCGACGGCCACAGCGGGCGACACCCCGAACAGCAGCGTCAGCAGAGGCGTCATCAGCGAGCCACCGCCCACGCCCGTCATTCCGACCAGCAGACCTACGGCAAACCCGGATGCGACAAACGACAAATCCATACATTCCCCCAAGAGTAGACCGCAGGGTACAGACTCTTGGGGGAGAACCAAACAACGCAGTTTTTATTTGCTTATGCGTTATTTATTAGGCTGAGGGGTCACGCGCAGGTAAGGACGGGCCGCCGTATAGCCTTTCGGATACTTCTGCTTCAGCACTTCCGGATCCTGCACTGTCAGCGGAATGATGACATCATCGCCATCTTTCCAGTTGCCCGGCGTGGCCACCGTATAGCCGTCCGTGAGCTGCAAGGCGTCGATTACGCGCAGCACTTCATCGAAATTGCGGCCCGTGCTCATCGGATAGGTGATGTTCAGGCGCACTTTCTTGGCCGGATCGATCACGAACAGCGTACGCACGGTAGCCGTAGCGGAAGCGTTGGGGTGGATCATGTCATACAGCGTCGAGACCTTGCGATCTGCATCGGCGATGATGGGGAAGCCCACCACCGTGTTCTGGGTCGCTTCGATATCGGCAATCCACTCCTTGTGCGACTCGGCCGGATCGACCGACAGGGCAATGGCCTTGACGTTGCGCTTGTCGAATTCCGGTTTCAGCTTGGCCGTCAGGCCCAGCTCAGTGGTGCAGACCGGCGTAAAGTCGGCCGGATGGGAAAACAGTACTACCCAGGAATCACCTGCCCACTCATGGAAACGCAGCGGTCCGATGGAAGAGTCCTGCTCGAAATCAGGGGCGATATCGCCCAGTCGTATGGTCATGTTCTGCTCCAGATCGTCATCAGTTACACACAGAAATCATAGGCTACAGCTTTCTTATTCTGCGCCTTTTCTGCTAAAAAATACAATGTTTCCAGACCTTGCGGCCAGTCACCGAGATTCGACTCGGCATTGATGTGGCCCAGCGCTCCCGCATCAACCAGCACACTGCCCCAGCGCTGCGCCCAGCTAGTCGCCTTCTCCAGCGTCATCCACGGATCGTTGCGGCTGCCCACCACGATGGACGGCACGGCCAGCGCCTGCAGCGGCAGCCGCTGTGCCACGCCGAACTTGTCGGGATCGGCCGGCGCCACCAGTAGTACCCCGGCCACGCCAGCCGGATCGCGCGCCACGCTATGCACGCTGGCCAGCGCGCCAAAGCTGTGCGCCACGATCAGCACGGGCCGGCCATCACGGCCATGGCGGCGGTGATGGTCGATGCGCCCGGCCCAGCGATCCAGATCAGGCTGGGCCCAGTCTTCCTGCCGCACCCGCTCGAATGCGGGATTGTGCAGCTGCCAGCGGCTTTGCCAGTGGCCCGGCCCGCTGTTATGCAGACCGGGGGCAATCAGCACGCGAAATTGGTCGAGTGCGCTGGCCATGATTATTTCGGCTGGTAGATCTGGTCGAACAGGCCACCGTCAGCGAAGTGGGTCTTCTGTGCCTTGGTCCAGTCGCCCGCCACCTGTGCCAGCGTGAACAGCTTCACGTTAGGGAACTGGTTGGCGTATTTCTTGGCGTACTTGTCGACCACCGGACGGTAGTAATTCTTGGCGATGATGTCCTGCGCTTCATCCGTGTAGAGGAAGTTCAGATAGGCTTCGGCCACTTTGCGGGTGCCGTGTTTATCGACCACTTTATCAACGATGGCCACCGGCGGTTCGGCCAGTATCGACACGGAAGGCGCCACGATGTCGAACTTGGTCGGGCCCAGTTCCTTGATGGCCAGCAGCGCTTCGTTTTCCCAGGCGATCAGCACGTCGCCGATGCCGCGTTCCACAAAGGTGGTGGTGGCGCCGCGGGCACCGGAATCGAGCACCGGCACGTTCTTGTACAGCTTGCTCAGGAAGTCCTTGGCCGAAGCTTCACTACCGCCCGGCTGGCGCAGCGCATAGCCGTAGGCGGCCAGATGGTTCCAGCGCGCACCGCCCGAGGTTTTAGGATTCGGCGTAATCACGGCCACGCCCGGTTTTACCAGATCGTTCCAGTCCTTGATGCCTTTCGGATTGCCTTTGCGGACCAGGAATACGATGGTCGAGGTGTAAGGCGTGCTGTTGTGCGAGAGTTTTTTCTGCCAGTCGGCGCCCAGCAGCTTGTGCTCGGCGATGGCGTCGATATCGTAGGCCAGCGCCAGCGATACCACATCGGCTTCCAACCCGTCGATCACGGCGCGGCCCTGCTTGCCCGAGCCACCGTGTGACTGCTTGATTTTCACCGTGTCGCCCGTCTTGGCCTTCCATTGCTTGGCAAACTCAGCGTTGACGTCCTGATACAGCTCGCGGGTCGGATCGTAGGAAACGTTGAGCAAGGAGATTTCTGCTGCCAGAGCAGGAACGGCAGCGGACAAAGCAAAAACAGCAGCAGCGATAATTTTTTTGGACAGCATAGGATTCCCCTGTGAATGAAGGTCTCCAGATTAATGCTGTCCTTTATAATTTAAAACGAAGCTTTTAGCAGTTCAATATACCAAAACTTCATATATAGTCAGTAAAAGCGGTTGACCAGCACCACGCCCCATGCTGCGGCCGCCAGCAGACAGGCCAGCAGCACGGCGGCACTGCCGAAGTCCTTGGCGTTCTTGGATAGGGGGTGACGTTCGAGCGACACCCGGTCCACCACGGCTTCGATCGAGGAATTAATCAGTTCCACGATCAGAATCAGCACCAGCACACCGATCAGCATCAATTTTTCAAAAGCTGAAATGCGCAGCGCCAGTGCGATGCTGCTGCCCACCACCAGCAGCGCCACTTCCTGCCGGAACGCGGCCTCGTGGCGCCAGGCTGAACGGAAGCCATCTCTGGAGTAACGCAAGGCCGCGAACAGCCGTTTCAGACCCGGTTTGCTTTTGAATTCACTGGTAGGTTGCATGGATTTGCCACATTAGAAGGAAGCCTCATTATGCATTATTTCACATTGTTTTCACATTATGGTATAAAGAAGTCATCGCATACCGCACCGCACCAACCACATCATGAAAATCGAATCGGTACCCGAACAAAAAACCACCATACAGGTGATTGAACGTATGGTGGCTTTACTCGATGCGCTCGCCAAATATCCCGACCCTGTCAGCCTCAAGGAATTATCCAAAGTCTCGGGGCTACACCCTTCGACGGCCCACCGGATTCTGAACGATCTGGTACTCACCCGCTTCGTCGACCGGATCGAACCGGGCACCTACCGGCTCGGTATGCGCTTGCTGGAACTGGGCAATGTGGTCAAGAGCCGCCTGTCCGTGCGGGAAGCTGCCGTGGACTTTATGCGTGCACTGCACAAAAGAACCCAGCAAACGATCAATTTATCAGTTCGCCAGGGCGACGAGATCGTCTACATCGACCGTTCCTTCTCCGAGCGTTCCGGCATGCAGGTGGTGCGCGCCATCGGTGGCCGCGCTCCGCTGCACCTGACCTCAACGGGCAAGCTGTTCCTGTCGGTGGATGAGCCTAAAGCCATCCGCGCCTATGCCACCCGTACGGGGCTGGCCGGCCACAACAAGAACTCGATTACGGATCTGCCGAAACTGGAACGGGAACTGAATCTGGTGAAGTCGCGCGGCTATGCGCGCGATAACGAGGAACTGGAGCTGGGCGTGCGCTGCATGGCCGCCGGCATCCATGATGATAGCGGCAAGCTGATCGCCGGCCTGTCCATCTCGGCGCCGGCCGACCGTCTGCAGGAAGAGTGGCTGGAAGATCTGGTCAGCACCGCTAACCAGATCTCGGCCACGCTCGGTTACATCCCTGTCGAATAAGAAGGCGAGCTGAGCGCTGCAGGCTTGAGCGCTTCCAGCCACTTGCGCATGCGGCCGGCATCGGCAGCGCGCGCCTGCTTGCCTTTGGAATCGAGGAATACCATGATCACGGCACGGCCTTCGATCACGGCCTGCATCATCAGACAACGCCCGGCTTCATTGATAAAGCCGGTTTTCTGCAAGCCGATCGACCAGTCGGGGCTGGCCACCAGATGGTTGGTGGTGCCGAACTGCATAGGCTTGCCATTGGTTTCCACGATGGCTTTCACGTCGGTCGAGTACTGGCGCAGCAGCGGCTGCTGGTAGGCCGCCATGGCCAGCTTGGCCAGATCGCGTGCGCTGGCCACATTCATCTTCGACAGGCCGCTGGAATCCACATAATGGGTATCCGTCATGCCCAGTTCGCGTGCCTTGGCATTCATGGCTTCCACGAAGGCCGGCTTGCCGCCCGGATAGTGACGCCCCAGTGCCGAGGCGGCGCGGTTTTCCGAGCTCATTAGGGCGATGTGCAGCATATTAGCGCGCGTCAGTTTGCTGCCCACTTTCAGGCGCGAGCTGCTGAATTTTTCGCGGTCCACATCTTCATCCGTCACGGTCAGGACTTCATCCATGTCCTGCCCCGCTTCCACGACGACCAGCCCCGTCATCATCTTGGTGATGGAGGCGATCGGCAGGGCCACATCGGAATTCTTCTCGAACAGCACTTCGGCATTCGACTGGTCCAGCACCAGCGCCACATTCGATTTCAGGTCGAGCGGATCATGGGTCTGGCTCAGACCGGCCAGATCGCCCATGGTCGGCACGGCCGGTGCCGCCACCATCATGCGCTGGTACACCACCTTGCGCTTGCCATTGACCATCATCACGCGCTTGACGGTGCGTTCGGCCGACGCCGCCGCAACCACCTTGCTGCTCTGCGTCTTGGACTTCTTGCCGTGTTTCTTGGCCACGCTGCCATGAGCAGCATGGGCCACACCGGACACCAGCATCAGCGCGATCAGCGCGCCGCCAGCTTTCGAAATGAGCGTTCTCTTAACCATTCCTATCCCCGCTAAACCTATATCAACAAGGAGCAACTACTTGCAGTTTAGCAAATTGCTAAGTTTGCACAAGCCTTGCCCCTATAAAACTATTCGACAAATTTCACAAACTCTTGAAGCGCCATGCGCTCCGTCTGCAAACTATTTTCTACCTTGCTGTGATCAGCATAGCCCAGTGCCATCCCGCACACCACAGTTTCCTGATCCGGCAGCTGTAATTGTTCCGTAATGATGCGGTGATACTGGGTAAATGCGGCCTGCGGGCAGGTATCCAGACCACGGCCACGGGCCGCCACCATGATGTTCTGCAAAAACATGCCATAGTCCAGCCACGAACCTTGCTCCATAACACGGTCGATAGTGAAAATCAGGCCCACGGGTGCACCGAAAAAATCATAATTTTTGCCATGCTGGGCGGCCATACCGGCCTTGTTATCACGCGTCAGGCCCAGCAGCGCGTACAGATCCCAGCCCACTTTGCGGCGCCGGTCGATGAAAGGCGATACCCACTGACTGGGGTAGTAGGCATATTCTTCCGTGTGCTGGGCCGCCACGGCCGGATCGTTATGGGCGGCGAGTATGGCTGCCGTCAGCTGCGCCTTGCGCTGGCCCGTTAGCACATACACTTTCCATGGCTGGGTATTGGTGCCCGATGGCGCCCGCCCTGCCACCTGCAAGAGCTGCTCGATATCTGCACGTGCCACTTGCTGCGGCAGAAAGGCGCGGATGGAACGGCGGCTGGTAATGGCAGCATCCACCGCCTGCTGGTTGGAACTGGAAATCATACGGTCTCGCTCATAAGGCGCACGGGCGCTAGTTAGGTTTCTTGACGACAAATATAACACCAGTCACGGCCAAGCCCATCCCCAGAATACCGAGGCTATTAAAGGCTTCACCGAACATCAGCCAGGCCATGATGGCCGTGGTAGGCGGAGTCAGGTACATCAGGCTGGTCACTTCGGTAGCATGGCTGCGGCGGATCAGGGCAAACAGCAGGAAGATCGCGCCTATGGACAGGCCCAGCACCGACCATAGCAAGGCAGCCACGAAGCGCGGTGTCCACTGCACCGCAGCAAAATCCAGTCCCAGCCCTTCCAGCCAGATAGCCAGCGGCAAAACTAGCAACAATGAAGCCGAGAACTGGATCACCGTCCCCGTACGCAGATCAAATTGGGCGCAATAGCGCTTCTGGTACAGCGTCCCGGCCGTAATCGACAGCAACGCCATCACGCAGAGCAGTATGGCTGGCGTGGTCAGCCCCACCAGCCGGATTTTGGCCGCCACCACCAGCGCCACCCCGCCCAGCCCGAATACCAGCCCCAGCCACTGGCGCGCGCGCACGCGTTCGCCGATCAGGCGGGCCGACAGTGCCGTCAGAATGGGCTGCATGCCCACGATCAGGGCCGACAGACCGGCCGGCATCCCCTGTTTGATGGCGCACCAGACGCCGATCAGATAACCGGCCTGCACCAGCAGACCGGCCAATGCGATATGGGCGATGCGACCGTGCGGCCACGGCGCGCGCAACACCAGCACGGCCGGAAGCAGAAACAGCAGCACACCGAGGAAGCGCAGCACCAGAAAAGTCAGCGGCGGCGCATAGGGCAGGCCAAACTTGGCCACGATAAACCCGCTACTCCACAGCAGCACGAAAAACAGCGGCAGCGGCGACAGGAAAGAGGCGCGTGTTGCGCTGCGTGAAGGCGGGCTAGTGGTAGTCATCGTACGAGTCTAACACGGCCGCAAGCGCGCTGCGGAAAGCCCTGCAAGATGTCAATTTCACATGCTTTGATGCAACGCACAAAAAATGCTTGACTTAATTTTTGAAGCCCGTAGAATTCGCCTTGTTGCGTTGCACAATTATGTTGTTCGGTCTGAAACGTCGCTGCTTTGTTTCTAGCCGGCTGTAAGAAACAGCAGTACCTAAACAATACCCTACTACTGGAGAGTCACATGTTTTCGATCCCTGAGCAATTTTCCAATGCGACCAAAGCAAACTTTGAATCGCAATTCGCCATCTTCTCGACCCTGACCAACAAGGCGTTCGAAGGCGTAGAGAAATTCGTCGACCTGAACCTGAACGCTGCCAAAGCTTCGCTGGAAGAGTCGTCGGCTACCGCCAAGCAACTGCTGGCTGCCAAAGACCCACAAGAATTCTTCTCGCTGGCTACCGCACAAGCCCAGCCAGCCGCTGAAAAAACCCTGGCCTACGGCCGTCATCTGGCCAGCATCGCTTCCAGCACTGGCGCCGAGTTCAGCAAAGCTGCTGAAACCCAGATCGCTGAAACCAACCGCAAAGTCATCTCGCTGGTTGACGAAGTGAGCAAAAACGCCCCAGCCGGCACCGAAAACGCTGTAGCCGCTTTCAAATCGGCCATCGGCAATGCCAACGCTGGTTACGAGCAGTTCGCCAAGACCGCCAAGCAAGCTGTTGAATCGCTGGAATCGAACCTGAACCAGGCTGTTAATCAGTTCACCGCTGCTGCTTCCAAAGCAACTGCCAAGAAGTAATACTTAAGAAGTAATACTGCTCAACCCTAGCGGTTGATCGCCCCGGCCCTGCCGGGGCTTTTTTTTGTCCGGGGTCAGGTCGGGCAAAGTGCAGGGGTCAGGTCGGGCACATGGGCAACTGCTGAGTCTGTCCCTTTGCCCGACCTGACCCCGCCGTTTATTCGCCGAGGTAGGCGGCTTTCACGCGGGGATCATCGAGCATGTCGGCAGCGTTGCCCGTCATGGTGATCACGCCCGAATCCATCACATAGCCGCGGTGCGCAGCCTGCAGCGCCAGCTTGGCATTCTGCTCTACCAGCAGGATGGTCACGCCCTGCGCTGAAACGGCGCGGATTACTTCAAAGATCTTTTCCACCATGATGGGCGACAGGCCCATTGACGGTTCATCGAGCAGCAGCAGGTCCGGATGCGACATCAGCGCGCGCGCCATGGCCAGCATCTGCTGTTCGCCACCGGACAGGGTGCCGGCCAACTGGCTAGAGCGCTCCTTGAGGCGCGGGAAAGTCTCGTACCATGTGGCGATGTCGGCATCGATGCCAGCCTGATCGTTGCGGGTGTAAGCGCCCATCATCAGGTTTTCATGGATGGTCATGCGGGTGAACACGCCGCGCCCTTCCGGCACCATGGCCAGCTTTTTCTCCACCAGATGGAAGGACTGGCTGCCTTTCAGCGAGGCGCCCTTGTAAGCCACCGTGCCTTCCACCTTGCAGGCTGGCAGCGTGCCAGTGATGGCTTTCAGAGTGGTGGTCTTGCCCGCGCCGTTGGCGCCGATCAGCGCCACCAACTCACCCTGATTCACCTCCAGATCGATGCCTTTGACGGCCTTGATGCCACCGTACGCGACCTTCAGTCCCGATACTTTAAGAACATTGTCGCTCATTAGTGCGATCCTCCCAGATAGGCGTCTATCACTGCCTGATTACTCTGTATTTCTGCCGGCAAGCCTTCGGCGATCGGTTTGCCGTATTCCAGCACCATCAGCCGGTCGCACAAGCTCATCATCATCTTCACATCGTGCTCGATCAGCAGCACGGTCTTGCCTTCGTTTTTGATTTTCACCAGCAGTTCGCGCAGCGCCAGCTTTTCCGTGGCGTTCATGCCGGCCGCCGGTTCGTCCAGCGCCAGCAACTGCGGTTCCGTCGCCAGAGCCCGGGCGATTTCGAGGCGGCGCTGGTCGCCATACGACAGGAACTTGGCCGTGCGGCTGGCGAACTGACCTATGCCTACGAAATCGAGCAACTCCTGCGCGCGGCGACGGATCGCCGCTTCTTCCTCGCGCGCTGCCTTATGACGGAAGATGGCACCGAACACGCCCTGACGGGTACGCACATGGCAACCCACCATGACATTTTCCAGTGCCGTCATTTCACCGAACAAACGGATGTTCTGGAAGGTTCGGGCAATACCGGCCTTGGCCACTTCATGCGGCGCCGACGGCGAATACGGCTTGCCGGCCAGCTCGAAGGTACCCGTATCAGGCTGGTACAGGCCCGTGATGACGTTAAAGAAAGTGGTTTTACCGGCGCCGTTAGGGCCGATCAGGCCATAGATCTGGCCGCGCATGATCTTGATACCCACATCGGTCAGCGCCTGCAGGCCGCCGAAGCGCTTGTTCACACCGGCGATGTGGAGGATTACTGGTTCGCTCATCTGTCTTTCCTCAGGCTGCCATCGTGCCGGACGATTGTTGTTTGGCGTCGGAATCGCCATCCGGGCGATCTTCGTGCTTGGGCGCTGGCCACAGGCCGGCCGGACGGTTCAGCATGATGAGTACCATGGCCAGACCGTACAGCAACTGGCGCAGCACTTCCGCTTCCACCACCACATGGCCGAACAGACGCTCCTGCAGCGGCTCCACCACATGGCGCAGCACTTCCGGCAGCGCGGCCAGCAAGGCACCGCCCATGATCACGCCGGGAATATGGCCGATACCACCGAGCACCACCATGGCCAGCACGGCGATGGACTCCGTCAGCGAGAACGACTCGGGCGACACAAAGCCCTGGAACGACGCAAACATGGCGCCGGCGATACCACCGAACGAAGCGCCCATCGAAAACGCCAGCAGTTTGACGTTACGGGTGTTGATACCCATGGCCTTGGCGGCGATTTCATCTTCGCGGATCGCTACCCACGCGCGCCCCAGACGCGAGTGCTGCAGACGGGTGGTCACGAACACCACGGCCACGCACAGGAACAGGAACAGGAAGTAATAGGCGTTCACGGACGGCATGGCAAAGCCGGCCACCGTCACCGTGGCACGCGAACCGGCCTCGCCGGCCAGATTCACGCCGAACACGCGAATAGGATCGATCAGGTTGATGCCCTGCGGGCCGTTGGTGAAGTTGATCGGCTCGTTAAGGTTGTTCATGAAGATGCGGATGATCTCGCCGAAGCCCAGCGTCACAATAGCCAGATAGTCACCACGCAGTTTCAGCGTCGGCGCGCCCAGCAGCGCACCAAACAGGCCGGCCAGCGCCGCCGCCAGCGGCACGATCACCCATACCGACAGGTGGATACCGTTCTGCTGGATTTCCGGTCCCAGCACGGCGACCAGCGTATTGCCGATGGCCGGATATTCATTGATCAGCGATTCCAGCAGCGTGGCGAACTGAGGCGAAGCCAGCAGGCCCGTCATGTAAGCGCCAACGGCGTAGAAGGCGATATAGCCCAGATCGAGCAGGCCGGCAAAGCCGACCACGATGTTCAGGCCCAGCGCCAGCATGATGTACAGCAGCGCCATATCGACGATGCGCACCCACGAGTTGCCGAACGGCGCGGCCACAAACGGGAAGATCAGCAAACCGATCAGCACCACTGCCATGCTGGCATAGGCCTGACGGGGATTACGGGAGGTGTCGAAATTCAGCAGTGCCATGGTCGTCCCTCCTGCTTAAGCGCGATCAGCCACGCGTTCACCCATGATGCCCGAGGGGCGCACGGTAAGCACGATGATCAATACCACGAAGGCAAAAATATCCTGATAGTGGCTGCCGAGGAAACCGCCGGTCAGGTCGCCGATATAGCCGGCGCCCAGACTTTCGATGATGCCCAGCACGATGCCGCCTATCATGGCGCCGTAGATATTGCCGATGCCGCCCAGCACGGCAGCAGAGAAGGCTTTCAGGCCCGGCACAAAGCCCATGGCAAACTGGATGGACGCATAGTTGGCGCCCCACATCACCCCGGCCACGGCAGCCAGCGCAGCGCCCAGCGCAAAGGTCGTCACGATGACGCGGTTGGCATCCACGCCCATCAGTCCGGCCACGCGGGGATTTTCCGCCGTGGCGCGCATGGCGCGGCCCATCTTGGTTTTTTCTACCAGCAGCACCAGCCCCACCATGGACAGTGCCGCCAGCACCAGCAGCAGAATCTGGGTTTGCGAAATCAGCGCGCCGCCTATCATGATAGGCTCCGACGACAGCAGTTGCGGGAAGGCCAGCGGGTTGCGCGACCAGATCATCATGGCCACCGTCTGCAGCAGGATGGACACGCCGATGGCCGTAATCAGCGGGGCCAGACGCGGTGCATTGCGCAGGCGGCGATAGGCCACGCGTTCGATCAGCACGTTCACCAGCATGCAGACGGGAATCGCACCGGCAATGGAAATCGCCAGTTTGACGGAGCCGGGCAGGTCCGGCGCGTATTCGTTGAGGTACTTGAGGATGGTCAGGCCCGTCATGGCGCCGACCATCAGCACATCGCCATGGGCAAAGTTAATCAGGTTGAGCACGCCGTACACCATGGTGTAGCCGAGTGCGACCAGTGCATACATGCTGCCGAGCACCAGTCCGTTGATAATTTGTTGGATAAAAGTATCCATGCAGAGTGCCTTTACTATTGTGTTACACAGCCGGTTCAAGTAACAAAAACGGCACCCGGAGAAGTGGTCTCCGTAGTGCCGCCGTTGACTACGCTTTTACGTTGCAAGTTCTATGCCTGAATCAGCACCTCGCTGCGAGCCGCGTCCTCTACGTGTGGAACTGCCAGTTGACAGTTCATCTACTAAAGGGCGAAGCAATGATAGCGAGATTTTAGGAAAACGAACGGCGGAATAATCCGTAAAGTGCTAAATATTATTCCGTTATCCGTCTGATAGCGCCTTAGGCAGCGCTATTCGTCTGCTCTGTGGCTTTGTTGCCATCCAACCCCTTGGGCAGCGGGAAGGTGACCGCTTCTTCCACGCCGTCCAGCGTGCGGACACTGCGTGCGCCCAGTTCCTTGAGACGATCGATCACGGCCTGCACCAGCACTTCCGGTGCCGAAGCACCGGCCGTGACGCCGATGCGCGCCTTGCCTTCCAGCCATTCCGGCTGGATCAGGCTGGCGTTGTCCACCATGTAGGCGGGCGTGCCCTTCTTCTGCGCCACTTCACGCAGGCGGTTGGAGTTGGAGCTGTTCGGGCTGCCCACCACGATCACCACTTCCACCTGCGGCGCCATGAATTTCACGGCATCCTGACGGTTGGTAGTGGCGTAGCAGATATCGCCCTTCTTCGGCTCGATGATGGCCGGGTAGCGCGCTTTCAGCGCAGCGATGATGTCAGCCGTATCGTCCACCGACAGCGTGGTTTGCGACACATAAGCCAGCTGGTCCGGCTTGGACACATTGAGTTTGGCCACATCTTCCACGGTTTCCACCAGATACATGCCGGCATCGGCCTGGCCCATCGTGCCTTCCACTTCCGGATGGCCCTGATGGCCGATCATGATGATCTCGCAGCCCTGCTTGCGCATCTTGGCCACTTCCACGTGCACCTTGGTGACCAGCGGGCAGGTCGCATCGAAGATGCTCAGACCGCGTGCCTCCGCTTCCGCGCGCACGGCGCGCGACACGCCATGGGCCGAGAACACCAGCGTATTCCCGGCTGGTACATCGTCGAGTTCCTCGATGAAGATGGCGCCCTTGGCGCGCAAGTCTTCCACCACGTAGGCATTGTGCACGATTTCGTGGCGCACATAGATCGGCGCACCAAACTGGACCAGCGCACGCTCGACGATTTCGATGGCGCGGTCGACGCCGGCGCAGAAGCCGCGCGGCTGGGCTAGCAGAACTTCTTTATCGCTCATCCGTTCCTCACAGCACAGAGATAATCTTGACTTCGAAGGTCAGCGGCTCGCCGGCCAGCGGGTGGTTGAAGTCGAACAGGCAGACTTCCTCGCCGAGCTCGCGCAGCACGCCGGCAAAGCGGCCACCGCCGGGGGCAGCGAAATCAACCAGATCGCCCACCTTGTATTCCGCGTCCGGGCTGGAGTTTTCATCCAGCGTAGCGCGCGACACTTCGCGCACCAGTTCCGGGTTACGCGGACCGAAGCCGACGCCCGGCTCCAGATTGAAGGTGCGGTGCGTGCCTTCCGGCAGACCCAGCAGCAGTTCTTCCAGCACCGGAGCCAGCTGGCCCTGGCCCAGCATCAGCGTGGCCGGATTGGCGTTGAAGGTGGTGACGATGTCTTTGCCATCGAGCGAAGCCAGACGGTAATGCAGAGTGAGATAAGCCGATGGGGTGACGACAGCAGGTTGCGCGTTGGACATGACGTGAGCTTGGTTAGACTGGAAAAGCCTATATTGTAAGCCAGCTTGCCTTCAGCCCTAGTAATCCGTGCCGAATTCGCGCCGCAATTCACTATCCGGCGCCGACATTTGACGAGCGCTCAAAAAAACGACATTTGCAAAATACTATTAGATAGTGCATTCATAACAATGATAGTATCAATTCTACACCATTCATTTAGACCACTTTATAAGGAGCTCCTATGTCGATTATCAAATCACTGGGCCTGTCCTCCCTGCTGCTGGCCGCCAGTTCTGCGCATGCGCTGGCACCGATCGCCACGGCCGATTTCGGCGGACACCACTATGTTCAATTCGAAGCCAGCAACTGGACCGATGCCGAAGCGGCCGCCATTGCTTTGGGCGGCCATCTGGTTGCCGTCAATAGCGCTGCAGAAAACAACTTCCTGATCAGCACCTTTGGTAGCGCAAATGCTCTGTGGCTAGGTCTGCAGCGTACCGGCCCTGGCGCCGGTGACTTCGCCTGGTCGAATGGCGATGCCGTCACTTATACCAACTGGGCCGGCGGCGAGCCTAACAATGCAGGTGGCTATGAAAACTATGTCCACACCTACACCAGCGGCACCTGGAATGATTTGCCGAACAATGATGGCTACGCCGGTCCGAAATTCGGCGTGATGGAAGCCGTGCCTGAGCCTAGCACCTACGCCATGATGGGCGCTGGTCTGGCCCTGCTGGGTCTGGCAAAACGCCGTAAAAGCGCCAAGAAATAATCTTCAGACTATGCCGCGCCCGCTGGCGCGGCAGCTTTATTTGGGCTGGCAGCGGACTTGATCCAACTCATGCTCCGCTGCGCCTGTTTCCCCGCCTGCTCCCCTGCCCCCGATAATGCCTGCTACGGCCCAAGCCCGGGCTGTCTCACTCATACGCGGGAGCGGCGATGGCAATTCCGGATTGGCCCGAAGAACGTCGTCCACGCGAACGCCTGATACGGCATGGCGCCGCCACACTGGCGGATGCCGAACTGCTGGCAGTCTTCCTGCGCGTCGGCGTCAAAGGCAAGGATGCCGTACAACTGGGGCATGAACTGCTCTGCCATTTTGGCTCGCTGCAAACGCTGTTCGGTGCCCGGCTGGAAGAATTTTCTGCCCTCCACGGCTTGGGCGCCGCCAAGTACGCACAGTTACAAGCAGTCATGGAGCTTTCGCGCCGCGCCATGCTGGAAGAATTATGTGCCGGCACGACCCTGAGCACCCCGCAGTCCGTCAAAAACTACCTACGCCTGCTTTTTCGTCAAGCCACCAGCGAAGCCTTCCACGTGCTCTTTCTCGACGTGAAGAACCGCTTGCTGGAAGCGCGCGAAATGTTTCGTGGCACCTTGACCCATACCAGCGTGTATCCACGCGAAGTGGTCAAGGCGGCGTTGGCCAGCAATGCGGCCAGCGTCATGCTCGCACACAACCATCCGTCCGGCTCGCCCGAGCCCAGCGAATCGGATCTGCTGCTGACGCGTGCATTAATTCAGGCGCTGGCGCTGGTCGATATCCGCATCCTCGACCATTTCATTGTGGCCGGCCAGCAGGTTTACTCGTTTGCCGAGCATGGCCAACTCTAGGTTTACCCCTATGCGCTCAAGGGTTTACGCGCACTTTCTGAGGGAAGACACAATTGTTAAATTTTACCATCAATACGAGACACAATTGTTTTTCACAAGTCATTGAAAAAGCTCAGTTTTTTAGATATACTCTTGTTTTTCCAATTCTGGAATGTCTTTTAAGGAGTGCGTTATGGCACGTGTTTGCCAAGTTACTGGGAAGAAGCCGCTGGTCGGCAACAACGTTTCCCATGCAAACAACAAAACCAAGCGTCGTTTCCTGCCTAACCTGCAGAACCGTCGTATTTTTGTTGAATCTGAAAACCGCTGGGTCTCCCTGCGTCTGTCCAACGCTGGTCTGCGCGTAATCGACAAAGTCGGCATCGATGCCGTACTGGCCGACATGCGCGCCCGTGGCGAAAAAGTCTAATTAGGGAGCTACCATGGCAAAAACTGGCCGCGACAAAATCAAACTGGAATCGACCGCAGGTACGGGTTTCTTCTACACCACCACCAAGAACAAGCGCACCATGCCAGCGAAAATGGAGATCATCAAGTTTGATCCTAAAGCTCGCAAGCACGTAATGTTCAAAGAAACCAAGATCAAATAATCGATCCCCGTTTCAGAAAAGGCCGCTCAGCATCTGCTCAGCGGCTTTTTTATTATCTGTACGCATGATTTGATCCATCAATTGTTACCAGCAGACCACGTTCGGCACTCTGATACAAAAAAAATAATTGCGTTAACAAAGTAGTACGCTATAATTCCTCATAGAAAATTGCTTAATAAATATTTAAATTGTGTTTAAGTAACTAATCAAGGGGAAACATATGAAGAAAACTCTGCTGGCTGGTCTCGTCGCCCTGTTCGCTGTTACCGCCACCGCAAACGCTACTACCAATATCGCTGCCAATCTGTCGTCGCAAAGCTATACCCAGAGCAGCAGCTGGAATGGTCACACGGCCGAATCCGCCTTTAACGGTGGCGGCTGGAACTCGGGCAGCCATGGCTACCAATGGCTGCAGGTAGACCTCGGCGCCGTCAAAAACATCGCCAGCGTGCAGTACACACTGGACCTGCTGCCGAATAACGACGTGGTCCAGCAAATTTTTGTTTCGGACACTGCCATTGGCAATAACTGGAGCAGCCTCAGCCCTATCGCTTCCTTCAGCGGTGCTGGCCATAACGGCGACGTATTGACCCAGACCATTAACAGCAGCGGCCGTTATGTGGAAATCCTGGCCTACGGCGGCCAGAGCTGGACCGCCCTGTCGAATGTGAATGTGACTGCCGTGCCGGAGCCGGAAACCTATGCCATGATGCTGGCCGGCCTGGCCTTGGTAGGCGCCATCAGCCGCCGCAAGCAATCCGCCTAAGACGCATACCGCAAATAAAAACGGCACCCTAGGGTGCCGTTTTTATTGCTGGTAACAGCCTTAGGCGTAACTACGCAGGCGCAGCGAGAAGTCTTCCAGTGCCTTGATGCCGGACGCCTCGGCGCGATCGCACCAGTCTTGCAGCTTCTGCAGCAGCTGGTCGCGGCTAAAGTGCGAACGTTCCCAGATCACACCGAGCTCCACGCGCATCAGGTGCATGGTTTCCAGCGCCTTGCTGTGCTGGAACAGCTCGCTAAGCTGCTGCTGTTGCGGCGCTTCCAGCTTGCCCGGTTCACGCTGCAGCAGCTTGCGCGAAGACTTGAGGAAGCGCGCTTCCAGTTCCGCCTTGTGCTTGAGGTGCACCAGTTCCTCTTTCCACGCCTGCTTGAGCGATTTGGCATACTTGGCCATCACATCGTAGCGGTTGGTAATCACCGATTGCAGCGTATCGAAGTCCGCTTCCAGCTTGCCCTTGGCAAACTTCGGCGCGGGTGCGCGTTTCTTCACTTTGGCCAGCCCCACCATTTCCATCACGCGGATATAGCCCCAGCCGATATCGAATTCATACCATTTCGACGACAGCTTGGCCGAGGTGGCGAAAGTGTGGTGGTTGTTGTGCAATTCCTCGCCGCCGATCAGCAGGCCCAGCGGGAAAATATTGGTCGAAGCATCAGCGCAATCATAGTTGCGGTAGCCCCAGTAGTGGCCTATGCCGTTGATAATGCCGGCCGCCATCACAGGGATCCACATCATCTGCACGGCCCAGACGGTAATGCCGATCACGCCGAACAGGGTGAAGTTAATGATGAACATCAGCACGATGCCCATCCAGCTACGTCCCGTGTACAACTGACGCTCGATCCAGTCGTCCGGCGTGCCGTGGCCATATTTCTCCATGGTTTCCAGATTCAGCGATTCGGCGCGGTAGAGCTCGGCACCTTCCAGCAGCACTTTATTAATGCCGCGCGTAACCGGGCTATGGGGATCTTCCTGCGTATCGCACTTGGCGTGGTGTTTGCGGTGGATCGAAGCCCACTCCTTGGTCACCTGCCCCGTCGTCAGCCACAGCCAGAAACGAAAGAAGTGGCTGGGGATGGCATGCAGATCGAGCGCACGGTGGGCCTGATGGCGGTGCAGGAAGATGGTCACACTGGCGATCGTAATATGGGTCACGATCATGGTGTAGGCGAACACCTGCCAGGCGCTGGCGCGCGTCACGCCATTTGACAGAAAATCTAAAACGTCGGATAAATTCAAGCTCATTACTACTCCAAGGTGGGCGTGTTGCGCAAGCTGGCAGTTACGCCAATTTTGCGCATTTAACAGGCATACATAGGCCTATATTGGTCCTTTTTGGCGAATATTGTACGCTGAATTATGGCTGACTTACGCAAGGTTTTTTCCTTGCGTCATCAGATCCACATCAATTCTGTTTAGGAACAGAGGGGGTTTCAGCAGGGACGAAGGGCGGCAGGGCCGGGCCCAGTATGCGCATCTCCCGTTGCGGGAAAGGAACAGAAATATTGTGTTCCTTGAGTGCACGCCAGACCGCGCGGTTCACGTCCGAGATCACGCCACCGCGGCCGTTTTGCGGATCGTTGATCCAGAAACCCAGTTGCAGATCCAGTCCGTCAGCGCCAAAACTGAGCAACTGGGCCGACGGCAGTTTTTCTTCCTTCAGCACACGCTCTACCGACAGCGCAGCCTCTTCCAGCAGGCGCAGCACCTGATCGACGTCGGTATCGTAGGCGACGGAGACTTTGGTAGACAGCCATAGCTGGCTGTTCGACAGCGAGGAGTTCTGCACAGCCCCCGACACCAGCATTTCGTTCGGCACGATGGATTCCACCCCGTCCAGCCCCTGCAGCACGGTGTAGCGCGTGTTAATCTGGGTCACGCGGCCACTGTATTTATCGACCGTAATCATGTCGCCTATGGTCAGGCTGCGATCGAGCAGAATCACGAAGCCGGATACGTAATTGCTGGCGATCTTCTGCAAGCCCAGCCCCAGCCCCACGCCCAGCGCGCCGCCGAATACGGACAGCACCGTCAGATCTATCCCCACCAGTGTCAGGCTGACCAGCACGGCCACCAATATCAGCAGCGCGCGCGCAGTACGGGCCACCACCACGCGCAGATTGGTGTGCATGCCCTGCACTTTCATCAACTGCTCTTCCAGCGCTGCGCCCGCCCACAGGGCCAGTATCAGCAGCACCACCACCGACACGGTGGCCTGCAGGATGTCGGCGATCGACACTTTGTATTTCCCCAGCGGCAGAATGGTGTTGTCCATGTAATCGAACACCTCCACCCACAGGCCGGTGATATACAGCACGAAGGCCAGCCACACCAGCAACTGGAACACTTTTTCGAAAGCCAGCATGGTGGCGCTGACCTGCCCCTCGCGGGCAAACACGCGCCGCAGCAGATAGAAGGTGAAGCGGATCACCGCCAGCGAACCGAAAATAGGCAGGGCAATCTTGAGCAGGTTCACATGCTGGTGGTATTTCACGAACAGCAGCCGCGCCAGCCACAGCCAGCCCACCACAGCCAGCGGCGCCAGCACGCGGCCGAAGCTTTCCACGCCCCACTCGATCACGGCATTATGGCCATCCGCACGGCCAAAGCGGCGCCGGAACAAACGTGCCAGCCCGAAGCCCAGCAGCACGGACAACAGCACGGCACCCAGTTGCCACAGCAGGCTAGGGTCTTGCAGGTCGCCCGTCAGGTCATCGATCAGGTTCAGCAGCGGCTGTTGTGGGGTCATCTTCATGCAGAGCGAGTTAAAAACATTGCTAGATTAACGTAAAAAAGGCCGGTTACCCGGCCTTTTCAGATCAGTAGTGCGGACGCTCAGTATGAGCGACCCCGCTTAAGCCGTCCTGAACCGGCTATACCGCCCATGCGGCGAATTACTCGTCGCTATCCTGCGCTTCTTCCTTGGCGGCTTTTTTCGCCATCGGCTTGCGCTCGAACACGGCCGCGAAGAAGCCGTCCGTTTCATGCTTGTGCGGCAGCAGTTTCAGATAGTCGCCCATTTCCAGCGCGATCTTCTGTTCGGCCAGCACTTTACTCATAGGCACCAGTTCGAAATCCGGGTGGGTTTCGATGAACTGTTGGGCGATGAAGTCGTTCTCGTCGTCGAGGAAGCTGCAGGTGGCATACACCAGACGGCCGCCGCCTTTCAGCAGACGGGCCGCGCCATCGAGAATGGCGGCCTGCTTCTGCTGCAGTTCGGCGATGGCGCCCGGTTGCTGGCGCCATTTCACGTCCGGATTGCGGCGCAAGGTACCCAGTCCCGAGCAAGGCGCATCAACCAGTACGCGGTCGATTTTGCCGGCCAGACGCTTGATCTTGGCATCGCGCTCGTGCGCGATCAGCACCGGATGTACGTTGGATAGACCACTACGGGCCAGACGTGGTTTCAGCTTGGACAGACGCTTTTCCGACACGTCGAACGCATACAGACGGCCCGTGTTGCGCATGGTGGCACCGAGTGCCAGCGTCTTGCCGCCGGCACCCGCGCAGAAGTCCACCACCATTTCGCCACGCTTGGCGCCGACGATGGCCGACAGAATCTGGCTACCCTCGTCCTGCACTTCGATGTGGCCTTCCTTGAACAGCGGCAGGTTTTGCAGTGCAGGCTTCTGCAGCACGCGCAGACCCAGCGGCGCGTACGGCGTCGGCGTGCTGCGGATAGGCGCTTCCAGCAGCTTGGCCGCCACGTCCTCGCGGTTATCCTTGAGCGCATTCACGCGCAGATCGAGTGGCGCCGGCTTGTTCATGCCGTCGGCCAGCAGCAGGGTTTCTTCTTCGCCCATCTGCTCGACCAGCTTGTCGAACAACCACTTCGGCATATTCGAACGGCTAGACTTGTGCATCAGCTTGCGATCGATCTGCATGATGCGCTCGACCCATGCCACTTCCTCTTCCGTCAGACCGCCCAGCGATTCCACGCCCACGGCATCGCTCATGCCCAGCAGGGTCAGACGGCGCATGGTGGCGCCGCCACCCGCTTCGGAAAAATCGGTGTAGAAGGACTTGTTACGCAGCACGTTGTAAATACACTCGGCTATGGCGCCGCGCTCGCGGCCGCCCAGACGGGGGTGATCTTTGAAGTAACGCGACAGGGTGGTGTCGGCTGGCGCGGAAAAGCGCAAAATCTCGCGCAACACTTCTTCGGCGTTGGCGAGTATCGCTGGTGGCAATCTCATGGAGTTCCTTGTTTAGTTTTTACTTACTGTGGTCGACCTGGACCGCGCCCTGCACTATCGTTAGCCGGTCTTCGACAAACCAGCGTACTGCCTGCGGATAAATGACATGTTCCTGCTTGAGCACCCGGGCGGACAGGGTGTCTACGGTATCGTCGGGCATGACCGGCACGGCAGCTTGCGCCACCATCGGGCCATGATCGAGTTCGGCGGTAACAAAGTGCACAGTCGCACCATGCTCGGCCACCCCGGCCCGCAATGCCTGCCCGTGGGTATCGAGACCGGGGAACAGCGGCAGCAGCGAAGGGTGGATATTGAGCATGCGCCCCGCGTAATGTTCCACGAACGGGGGCGTGAGTATCCGCATGAAGCCGGCCAGCACCACCAGATCGGGCGCATAGCCATCGATCACAGTCTGCAGGGCCGCGTCGAACTCGGCGCGACTGGCATAGTCTTTATTGGCGACCACAGCCGTCGGGATTCCCTGCGCCGCCGCAAAACCCAGCCCGGAGGCATCGGCACGGTTGCTGATCACTGCAGCGATACGGGCGGGCCAGCGCTGCTCCTGGCAGGCGCGTACCACGGCTTCCATATTGCTGCCGCGACCGGAAATCAGGATGACGATATTTTTCATAGCCCGCCATTGTACCTTGTTCAGGCGGTCGGGACTACCCGGCGCGGCCGGCGCGCCGTTTTACAGGGAGTTATGGGCCTATTCGAACGAGTAGAACACCCGGAATGGCACTTTTTTCTCGGCCCAGTAGTCGGCCGCGTCGCGGAACACGTCGAGCAGGGTTTCACGTGCTTCCTTGTCGAATTTCTGAGTATTCGGCAATTGCTCTAGCACCACGAGGAAACCGTTCTGGTGGCCGGCGGCGGCCATGGTTTCCGTTAAAGTTGTCCGCAAACCATCAAAATTCTTGCCCACGCCTTTAGGAAAGCGGAATGACTCGGAAATAATACCCAGCACCTGCTGCTTGGTCAGGCCGGCGATGCAGTGGGCATAGAGAAAATGCTGCTCCAGCCGGGCCGCCTCTTCCTGCAATTCGTTGACGCGGAATGCGCGTATCGATTGCACCAGATTGGCTGGCACGCTCATCAGCAAACTCTCGGGTCCTTCGGCTTGAGCTGGCATGTAAGGTGTGTCCACTTTTTTGTCGGGAGTGCCTAGCTTGTGAATTAATGAGTAGATAATTTGAGCACCTGTGCACTTTACGCGGTGTACGGATCGGCGTCTCACCGCGGCGGTATCCTATGTTTCACGAATTCCCTACGCGTATTAGGGTAACGTGTTGTTCCTTTCAGATCAACTTGATTGTGGTTTCACACGCAATATTTGTTAAAAACAGAACATTTTGGCCGAGATTGTGGACCAATTCGGCACACTTCCCCTATGGCAGCGTGGCGGCGGGCAAACGGGGGCGATGTTACAATTTGTTGCCATAGATACTTAATCAGCACTAGTTGTCGCCGTGTACGGGGGGTACCATACTCTTCATGCAATATCAGAATCCCTGATAAGACATCCAAATTGAAACGAGGTTACCAAATGAACTTGCAAGCCAAACTGATCGCATCCGTCCTGTGCGTAGGCGCCCTGCCTTTTGCCGCTCAAGCAGCCGATTTTGAAGATTTCGGCCGTGTGGTTCGGGTGACCCCGCAGGTTGAACAAGTCAACCATCCACGTCAGGAGTGCCGCACGGAATACGTGCAAGTCCAGCAGCCAGCGCCCCAGCGCGGCGTGGGCGGCGCCATCGTCGGTGGTCTGATCGGCGGTCTGGCCGGTAATCAGGTTGGCGGCGGCTCCGGTCGCTCGGTGGCCACGGCAGCGGGCGCCATTGCCGGCGCCTTGGTCGGTGACCGCGTCGACAATGCCAACACCCCTAGCAGCGGCGGCGTACAGGAACAGCAGGTAAAACAGTGCCGTACCGTGGACCACTGGGAATCGCGTACGGCCGGCTATGAAGTGACCTACGATTACCGTGGCCGCAACTACACCACCGTCATGTCCTATGATCCGGGCGAGCGCGTGCGTCTGCGCGTGGTAGTGGAACCTGTCCAGCGTTAATTTCAGCGCGCTATACCCTGCACTGCCGGCCTCTGCGCCGGCAGTGCCGTTTTCAGGCTTGCCTTGATCTAAAGCATCGCGGGATAATGCCAGTTCACTCTGTCGCCACCCGTCCCATGCTGATCAAACGTAAATCCATCGAAAAAGAAGAATCCTCCCGTCCTGCGCGCAAGCCCAAGTATGCGCCCGTGACCCTGTCGGAACAGGAGGGCGTACGTTATCTGCACTTCGGTACGGAATGGGTGCAGGGCGCCATGCGCATCCGCAAGCCCAACTGGCCGGAACTCGAATATGCCCAGCAGATGATGGCCTGGATGCTATGGCAGCCCCAGCCGCGCCATATCGCCCAACTGGGTCTGGGCACGGCCACCCTGACCAAGTTTTGCTACACCACCTTCCCCGACGCCACGGTGACGGCGGTTGAACTGAATCCCGCAGTCATCAATATCTGCGCATCCATGTTCAAGCTGCCGCCCAATGATGCGCGCCTGCAAGTGCTGGAAATGGATGCGCTCGACTATGTCAACGACCCGGCCAACGCCGGCACGCTCGATGCCCTGCAGGTCGACCTGTACGACGCCACTGCGCGCGGCCCCGTGCTGGACACGGCCGAGTTCTATCAGGCCTGCGCGAGCTGCCTGAACGACGACGGCATCATGACCGTCAACCTGTTTGGCGACCACCCCAGCTATGCGCGCAATACCAAAGCCATCAAGTTCACCTTTGCACAAGTGATTTGCCTGCCACCCGTGCATGATGGTAACGTGATTGCCATCGCCTTCAAGCGCCAGCGCAACATCGATCTGGAAGCTTTGAAACTGCGGGCTGTCGAAATCGTGGCAGCCACCAAACTACCGGCCAAGAGCTGGGTAAAAGGTCTGGCAGCGACCTAACTCCTTTTGAAAGCGGCGCCCGATGTCTGTCACTCCTGCTACTACTTCAGCTACTGCGCCGCTGCCGCCGGCTGCGCCACTCGACCTGCAGCAACTATATGGCTGGCTGCTGGCCGATGGCATGATACGCAAGACCGACTTCAAGGAAATGTATGCCCACAGCCAGGGCATCCTGAAAAACGCCGTCGGCAGCATGCACCCGCTGTGCGCGATTGCCCACAGCAAGATATTGTCGGCCCGCCCGCCCCATAAACTGCTCACGCTAGACCTGCTGTGCGAATGGCTGGCCGCCCGCTGCGGACTGGGTTTTACGCGCATCGATCCGCTCAAGGTCGACTTTACGCGTGTGGCCGATGTGATGTCGGCCAGCTATGCGGCGCGCTTCAACATCTTGCCGCTGGAAATCAGCGCCGACACGCTGGTAGTGGCCACGGCCGACCCCTACGTGACGGAATGGGAACATGAAATCGGCAAGATTTCGCGCCGCGCCATCCGCCGCGTGATCGCCAACCCGCTCGATATCGCCCAGTACATTACCCAGTTCTTCAGTCTGGCCAAGTCCATCAAGAAGGCCAACAAGCACACGGGCAATGACCTGGCCTTGCGCAATAATTTCGAACAGCTGGTCGAAATGGGCAAGAGCAACAAGCAGGTCGATGCGAATGACCAGCATGTGATCAACATCGTCGACTGGCTGTGGCAGTACGCCTTCGAACAGCGCGCTTCCGACATCCATCTGGAACCCAAGCGCGAACTGGCCGCCATCCGCTTCCGTATCGATGGCGTGCTGCATCAGGTGTATCAGGTGCCGGCCGTGGTGATGATCGCCATGACGGCGCGCATCAAGCTGCTGGGCCGCATGGACGTGATCGAAAAACGCCGTCCGCAGGATGGCCGCATCAAGACCCGCACGGCGGGCGGGCAGGAAATCGAACTGCGCCTGTCCACCCTGCCCACGGCCTTCGGCGAAAAACTGGTGATGCGGATTTTCGATCCCGAAGTCGTGGTCAAGACCCTGCCGGAACTGGGCTTCCCGCCCGCCGAAGCGCAGCGCTGGGACCAGCTGACCCAGCGCCCGCACGGCATCATCCTCGTCACCGGCCCTACCGGCTCGGGCAAGACGACTACGCTGTACACCACGCTCAAGGCGCTGGCCACACCGGAAGTGAATGTCTGCACGGTAGAAGACCCGATCGAGATGGTGGAACCGGCGTTCAACCAGATGCAGGTGCAGCCCGGCATCGAGCTGTCGTTTGCCGACGGCGTGCGCGCCCTGATGCGGCAAGACCCCGACATCATCATGGTGGGCGAGATCCGCGATCTGGCCACGGCCGAAATGGCCATACAGGCCGCCCTGACGGGCCACCTCGTACTATCCACGCTGCACACCAACGACGCGCCTTCCGCCGTGATGCGCCTGCTGGAACTGGGCGTGCCCTACTATCTGCTGGAAGCCACGCTGATCGGCATCATGGCCCAGCGCCTCGTGCGCACGCTGTGCAACGACTGCAAACAGCCGGACGGCAGCATCAGCGCTGAAATCTGGGACAGTCTGGCCGGCGGCTGGGACATCCCCCAACCAGCCACCGTATATCGCCCCGTGGGCTGCCCCGAATGCCGCCAGACAGGCTACCGCGGCCGTACCGGACTGTATGAGCTGCTCCAGGTCACGCCGGGCTTCAGCCAGCTGGTGCGGGCCGATAGCAAGCTCGAAGCGCTGCGCAGCCAGAGTCTGGCCGATGGCATGCTACCGCTGCGCATCGCCGGCGCACACAAAATACTCGAAGGCGTGACCAGCGCCGACGAGGTGCTGAAAGTGACGGCCGCACTCGGCATGCCCGCCAGCCCCAACTAAAAAATGTCGCTATTCAAAAAAGAGCTTTGCAGTTTGCACAAGCCTGTATATAATAATGCCTCTTTCGGGGGTCGTTAGCTCAGCTGGTAGAGCAGCGGACTTTTAATCCGTTGGTCGCAGGTTCGAATCCCGCACGGCCTACCACCGAATTTGCTGCAGTAAATCAAGGAGTTACGAGTGATCGTAGTTCCTTTTTTTACGTCTGTGCACTAGCCAGCCACACCCTCCTCCCGGCCTGCAGCCATGGGGACACATTGCAACACCTCCCTTCCCATCCAGCACTGACGTCTGCACCATAGTGGTGTAAGCTAGACAATTATTAGTGCAAAGGAGACAGCATGGCGGCATGGCGTGGCAGACTAGGCTCGTGGCTGGCAGGCTGCGCTGCGTTCGCCTTTCTGGCCATCAGTCTGCCGGCACAAGCCATCGTCATCCGCACGGCTGCGCAGGAAGGCACGGAACCCAAATTCATCGCTGGCGGCGGCGAGCGCATAGTCGGCATGTGCGTCGACCTGTTCCGCGCCATCGAACAGCTCGATCCGGAACTCCAGATAGTGGGCGACCAGAACTGGAAACCACTGATCCGCGCCTATTCGGAACTCGAATATGGCCAGCTCGACGTGGCTTGCGCCGTCCAGCGCATAGGCGAACGGGAACATCGCTTCCAGTTTATCGGCCCTGCGCTGTACAACAATGAATACCATTTTCTGGCGCGCATCAACGATCCCGTCAAAATCACTAGCTGGGAAGACTTGCGCCAGTTGGCGCCCGACAACACGGTACTGATCAACCGGGGTTTTGCTGCGGGTAACATCATCCGCGCGCAAGGGGGCATCCCCATAGACGAGAGCGCCGCCAATCAGGTCCTCAACTTGCAAAAGCTGGTGGCCGGACGCGGACGTCTGTTCTTCCACCGCGGTCGCGATCTGCGCAAGCTGCTCGAACGCACGGGTAACAGCGGCAAGGTCCGTATCCTGCCGCAAGTCATGTTCAGCTCGCCCGTATATTTCGCCACCAGCAAATTGCTGGCACCGCAAACCCGCGAGCGGCTGGAACGGGCGCTCTACCAGCTCGAAAAAAGTGGCGAACTGGAGCGCCTGATCCACAAGTGGGATTAAGAACGAGAGATTCAGGCTGCCCAGCCGCCTCAGCCATTATTGCCGCTCACTCCCCCATCATGCGCACCCGTCCCGAAACGCGGATGGCGGCACCGGGCTGGTCCGGTATGCTGGCCTGTAGATGGCAGGGCGCGCCCATGTCGACTCCCTGCTCGATGGCGATGCTGCCGCCGTGCGGCCAGTCGAGGTCGCGCAGATAGCCGGCCAGCGCCGCGGCAGCCGCCCCTGTGGCCGGATCTTCGTACACGCCGCCGGAGGCGAAAGCATTGCGGGCATGGAAACGCTGCGGCGTTTCGGCATAGATTAGCGAAATCGTCGTCAAACCATGTTGCTGCATCAGGCTGCGCCCGGCCGCGAGCTGGTAGCGCATCGCACGCAGCTTGTCGCGGCTAACCAGCGCCAGCACCAAATGGCTGGCACCGCCATTGGCGATGGCTGGCGGAATGCGGTCGTCCAGATCGGCCAGCCGGTAGCCGAACAGTTGCAGCGCGGCCTGCACCAGCGCCGGCGGCGCCGGCAGGCTGCTGGTCATCGGCGCCTGCAGGGTGGCAAAACCCAGACCATCGCGTGCCTGCGCTTCCACCACCACCTCGCTATGGTTGGTCGTCAGCGGGAACACGCCATCACCATGCTGCTGGGCCAGCACGGTACCCAGCGCTATCGTGGCATGGCCGCAGAATGGCACTTCGCCATCCGGCGAGAAATAGCGCACGCGCCAGCCCTCGCCGGCCGGCGCGGCAAACACGGTTTCCGAATACCCCATCTCTCTGGCAATTTCCTGCATGGCGCGTTCGTCGGGCAGGGCTGCACGTATCATCACACCGGCCGGATTGCCGCCTTGATCGTCAGCGGTAAAAGCAGCAACCTGATGGACTTTGATGATGGTTTGCATAGCTGGTTCTCCATAGAAAGGGGTAAATGGAAAAGCTTCTTGATTGACAGCAATGAGAGAGTTAGCCACTATGATATTTCACCGACTTACCAGCGAACTCGTCATGACTATACCGCGACTTTCCCTTATCGCCATGTTAATTTCTGTCGGCTTGAGCCAGCCTGTGCTCGCCGCCACCGAAGACAATACGGCCAAACATGCGATCACCCACGAAGATGTGTGGCTGATGAAGCGCGTCGGCGCGCCCTTGCCTAGTCCGGACGGTAAATGGGCCGTATTTTCTGTTACCGACCCCGCATACGACAGCAAAGAACAGTGGTCCGACCTGTGGATCAAAGCCCTCAACGACGACACGCCAGCGCGCCGCCTGACTTTCAGCAAAGGCAGTGAAGGCAGCCTGAACTGGTCGCCCGACAGCCGCTATCTAGTGTTCGTCGCCAAGCGCGATGGCGACGAGGCGGCCCAGATCTACCGCCTCGACCTGCAGACGGGTGGCGAAGCACAGCGCCTGACCAGCCTGACGCTGGGTGCCCGTGCACCACGCTACAGCCCGGACGGCAAGCAGCTGCTGTTCGTCAGCGACATCTATCCGGGCAATGGCTCGGAAGACGACATCAAGAAGTCGGCCAAGGAACACAAGGATCGCAAGTATTCGGCGCGCGCCTATGAAACCTTCCCGCCGCGCTTTTTCGACAAATGGCTGGACGATAAAAAGGTACGCCTGTTCGTGATGGATGCCGAGCCCGGCGCCAAACCGCGCGACCTGCTCAGCAGCACCCGTCTGGTGACCCTGCCCGGTTTTGGCGGTGCCCAGGGCGATGATGGCCAGTCACTCGAAGCGCTGTGGGCGCCCGATGGCAAAACCGTGCTGTTCATTGCGTCCACCAACCGCGATGAACTGGCGCGCGCCAGCGGCTATACCCAGATCTACAGCATGTCCGTGGCAGGCGGCGAACCGCAGCAGCTCACGCGCGACCGCCACAGCTACCATGGCCTGAAATTCGGCAATGAAGGCAAAGCCCTGTTTGCGCTGACGGAAGCGGAGCAGGAAGGCAAAGTGTATGACGTGACGCGCCTGATCAGCTTTGCATGGCCGTTCACCAGCACTACACCGAAAGTCCTGACAGCGACGCTGGACCGCTCGATCTCGCGCTACGTACTGCCTGCCGGCAGCAACCGCGTGGTGTTCAGCTACGAACACGCGGGCCTGGAACAGCTGCACTCGATGAATCTGCAGGGCGGCGATCTGCGTGCTGAAAAATCGCTGCCGACCGGCAGCATCAACTCGCTGGCCGCGGGCGGCAAAGCCATGGTGGGTGTGTGGGAATCGTCCATCAATCCGCCTGAAGTGTATGCCTTCGGCCAGAACGGTCCCAAGCGCCTGACCAGCTTCAACACGGAGCGCGCCGCCAGCATAGACTGGCAGGCGCCCGAGCACTTCTGGTTCAAAGCCAGCGATGGCCGCATGATCCACAATATGCTGGTGAAGCCGGCCAACTTCGATCCGGCCAAAAAATATCCACTGTTCGCCGTCATCCATGGCGGCGCGGCGAATATGTGGCGCGACCAGTTCGTGCTGCGCTGGAATTACCACCTGCTGGCCCAGCCCGGCTATGTGGTGCTGCTGACGGACTATAAAGGCTCGACCGGCTATGGCGAAGAATTCGCCCGCGCCATCCAGGGCGATCCGCTCAAGGGTCCGGCCGATGAAATCAACGAAGCCGTTGATGAAGCAGTCAAGAAATACAGCTATATCGATGGCAGCCGCCTCGCCGCAGGCGGCGCCAGCTACGGCGGCCACCTGGCCAACTGGCTGCAAGCCACCAGCACGCGCTACAAGGCCATCGTTTCGCACGCAGGCGAAATGGATCTGATCATGCAATGGGGTACCAGCGACAGCATCCATGGCCGCGAAGTCAACAGCGGCGGCCCCGTCTGGGGCGACCAGCCCGTGTGGCGCGAACAAAGCCCCGTACTACAGGCCGGCAACCACGCCAAAGGTACGGGCTTCACGGCCCCCATCCTGATCTCCGTAGGCGAACTTGACTATCGCGTGCCAGCGAATAACGCGCTGATGAACTATGCGCTGCAGCACCGCCTGAATGTACCGGCCAAGCTGCTGGTCTTCCCCGACGAAAATCACTGGATCCTCAAAGGCGAGAACAGCCGCTACTTCTACAAGGAAGTGCACGGCTGGCTGGCCAAGTACTTGAAATAGGCAGGGCCAGAAACAAGCCGCCCCGGATGCTGGCCTCAACCAGACATCCGGGGCGTATTTGATTTCAGCGATTATTGCTGTTTGCGGCGACGGGCTACACCGATCAGACCCAGACCTGCCAGCAGCATGGCATAGGTTTCTGGTTCTGGTACGGCGGTCACCGAGTTGATCCATGCAACGTGCGAGTAGGTCGCGGTCGAGCCGGACAGGTCGCCATAGCTGGAGGTGTTTCTGATGGCATTGTCACAGCCACCCAGTTTAAAATCTGGGCAGGCTTCGCTACCTTGCCAGCCCCACGAGTGCACGCCCGACAGCAGCCATTCCGTGCCATTCCAGACGAAGTCGCCACCGCCCGAGTCACCACCGGCAATCAGACCTTCGCGCGCACCCAGACCCGTATCGCTAGTCCAGTTGTTACCAGTTACGCCAGCCATACGGCCCAGCGTGTTACGTGCAGCAGTACCGTTATCGAAGTCGCTCATGTAGGTGGCGCCAGGCGCGTAAAAGCTTGGGTCATAATCATACACGCCATAGTCACCGGCAACGCGGTTGAAGGTCTGGCTGTCCACATCAAAACGGTTGTAAGCATAATGGCCCCAGTTGCCATCATTCCAGTTGGTCGCCGAGTTGGTGGTAGCCAACTGAGTGGTGCCGTAGCCAGCCATCAGATATTCTTTGCCGACGTCGTTGGTGGTGCTCAGCTTGTAACCATTGATGGTGGTAACTGCGGTATCCAGTTTCAGAATCGCAATGTCAGCACCGGTATCGAGCGCACCGGTCCAGCGTTTGTTCACGTAAGCATTGCCTACCGAAACGTTACGGGTGATCGCGGCCTTACCATCCTGCCAACCGAACTGTACAGTCATTTTGGTGAAATCATCGGCGCAGTGTGCTGCCGTCAGTACGTACTGACCACCGGCCAGCAGAGAACCCGAACATGCCCAGTTACCGTCAGCATTGGTGAAGCTCAGACGAGCAACGCCGTCCAGTGCACCCACCACACCATTAAAGCTCTGGCCGACGGTGAAGCGCCAGTTCGATGGCGCCGAGGTATTGCCCGTCATTGGATTGAGCGAGCCGAGATCAGCGGTCTTCTCGTTCGATGCTTGTGCCGAGGCAGCAAACAGCAGGGCAGCGGTCAGTGCAGCGAGCTTGAATTGTTTGGTTCCGAAGGTCATGTTTACGATCCCTTTGTGATTTCTTTTGGAAAATGTTTTCTATTTGAGAAACCCGCCTATCCCATGTGTGATACATCCCAGATAGCCGAAGTGTGATAAAAATATATTATTGAATTTTTGCAACTTAAACTTGTTGAATTGGAATATATTTTTCATAAAAGTTCTTGAAAAGTGTTACCAAATGTGTCAGAAATTGCCTAAAAATCTATCTTGAAATTATTAAAATAATTACTCATGTTTATTTTTATCAATTAATTAATCATGAGAAAATTTCACTTTCCTGTTTAAAATCAATCACCGAGCGAGCATCCGTGCGCACGGTGATTGGTTTCATTTATCTCACCCGCTGTAATGGCTCAGATAGATCATGCAGGCAAAAAAAAACGCCCCGGAGGGCGTAAAAAAGTAAATGATGTTGGGAAAAACACACGCCACAAGGCGAAACAACAACCTTGTTATTTCATCATCCGAGGCTGATCTTCCCTATCTTGGGCCAGTCTTTATTTGATGCGCAGCGAACTCTGCACTTTATTGACGCCTTTGACGTTGCGCGCCACATCCACGGCCTTGTCCACCTCCGCCTGCGAAGGCACGAAGCCGCTCAGCATGACCGTACCGTTGGTGGTTTCCACATGCACGTCGAGCGACTTCAGGCTAGGCTCGGCCAGCAGCTCCGTTTTTACCTTGGTGGTGATCATGGTATCGGCCATGGTATCGCGTGCCTGCGCAGTTTTTGAGCGGGTTTCGCAACCCACTTTATCGGCGCCCGTCATACTGCTGCAATCGATGCCCGTCTGCGCGGCATCGGCCATCTGGCGGCCTTCCTTGGCATCGTTGACGGCTGCCACATGGGCCGACTTGGCCGTATCCAGACAGCCCGACTTGTCCGCCCCCGTCATCGGTGCGCAGCGGGCCTTGGCCAGATTGTAATTGGCATCGGCCACTTCGGTCTGGGCCTTCTGCATAGTCTTCTTGTCGTTGCGGTACTGCATGGCCGCTTGTGCTTCGCTATTGGCGCGCGCGACCTTGGCCGTTTCAATGCAGACATCCTTGCCCGTGCCGGATTGCGCATCGCACGCGTCTTTGGCCGATTTGTATTCGGCCGCAGCCTTCTGGGTGGCGTTTTTGTAAGCCACAGTATCGTTGTTCGGCGCCGACGCAGCGAAACTGGCACTGGTAGCCGTCGCCATCACGAGTAAGAGCAGTTTGTTCATGATGTGTCCCTTTATGGTAGTTGGTGGACACATTAAACGCCGTCGCGCGCTGAGCATCTGTGCGGAAACGTACAAAGTTGCAAAATCGCTAGCGGGCGTCAGCTCACTGATCGTGCTGCAAGCCTTGCAACCATAGTTGGTCGACGCGCTGCTGCCATAGCGTGGCATCGCCGAATACGCCGGCCGAGGGCGCCAACTGCAGCCATGCTGCCGTGCTGTGGCTGCCTTGCACAGTCGCGGCGGGCTCACGCACCTTCTGCAACCAGCCCAGCACTGCCGCATAGCGCTGCGGCTGGCGCTGCGCCGTCCACGCCAGCGCCACCAGATCGGCATAGCCTTCTTCGCGCCGGGTTTCCTGTAGCGCCAGTTCGGGCGCACTGGCGGCCTGTTCAAAACCCGCAGGCAGGCTGTGCCATGCACCCTGCACATAGCGCCAGCAGTGGCCGATTTCGTGCGCCACCATGGCCTCTATCATCCAGCCATGCTGCTCGGCCGGCACACCGGCCAGCACATCTTCGCTATGCGGGTTGCCGCGCAGCGACAGCACCAGCTTGCAGCGCCCATCCTGATAGCCGAGCGCCAGCGGCACATCGCTGGCGCGCGCCTGCGGCTGCACGGTGATATCGAGCGGGAGCTGCAGAGTCTGCTTGGCATAGGCCAGCACGCTGCTGCCTGCGCTGAGCCAGCGGATTTCCTGCGCCGTCAGTTCGGCTGCAGGCACGCTGGCAGCGTACAGGGCAAGGGCTAACAGGGGCAGACAGTGCTTGATCATGGTGATCAGACTGTAGCATGCGGATGGCAAGAAAAATTGCCGTATGGAAGGATCTACAACGCTTTATTTCTACGTAGTAAAAAAAGTATGCCGGAACGGCAAGCGCCGTTCCGGCTGGCTGGCGTGCTTATTTCACGAGCTGGGCCGCCGTGGTGAACGCTGGCCGTATATCGTTGGGCACCACTTTCATCTTGTCCAGCGCCTTCTGCACTTCGGGACGGATCACCACATATTTGCTGATCATGGCCTGGGCACGCGCATAGTCCCCCGTCGCTTCGATGGTCAGGAACTCGCGATCGAGATCCGTCACCGCCTGCCTGATTTGCTTGAAGTTGACCGAAAACGTGCCATCGCCGTGGGCCACGAAGCCGCCCTTGTCGAGCAGATAGTTCACCTGTATCGCCATGCCGCGCGCATGCGAATCCGTCAGGCCGAAATGCAGCGTGCGGAAGGCCGATGCGAGGAAGGTGGTGTACAGCTTGCGTTCGGCGGCAGCGCCCTGCCCCAGCGTGCCGGCCAGTTGGCCTTTGTCCATCATATAGGCCAGCGCATACAGGCCGGTGATATCGGCCTTGGCTTCCTCGATGGTGGAATAGGTTTCCTTCAGATCCTGGCGCGGCGTCGACTCGGCACCGTTCAGGCGCGTGCTGTGCGGACCCAGACCGTGCATGATTTCATGCGCCAGAATATGGGTGAAGAAGGAATCGAAATCCAGATCGTGCTGGTCGGCCTTCTTCAGCACCAGCTTGGAAATCGGCGTCAGCGTGGCCTTGAATTTGGCTTCCTGTACGTTCTTCAGCATCACGCGCTTGGAACCGCGCTGGCTGATGATGCGCTCGTCGTTGGGCAGATTGTAGGCCGCCGTCTGCACACCCATATTGCCATCGCCTGCGCCATACACCTGATTCACCACCACCATAGGCGCTGCTGCGCCGACTTTCGGATTGCGGTATTGTGCATCGAGCGGCAGATTGTCTTCCAGCTCCTGCATATGCTGGGCGAAGAAGTCCAGCTTGCGGGTTTCCTTCTCGTCGCGGATATTCACATAGGCTTCGAACGCCGCCTTGTAGCCGAACAGTTCATCGTTATACGTCTCGTAAGGGCCGATCGTGACATCGACTGGCGCATCGAGATCCATCCACGCGAAGTCCGATGCCAGATAGTCGTTGCTGAGGAATGCATCGGCACGCAGGGTGAGGAATTTTTTCAGCGAGGCGTTATCCGTATCGGCTGCGGCCTGCTTCAGCAAGGCTGCCGCGCGCTCCAGCTCGGGCTTGTATTCGTCCGAATATTTGACGGCGACGAACTGGCCAGCCGCATTCTGGCGGATGGTGGTGAAGAACCACTGGGCCTGTTCCTTGTCGGCCGCAGGCAGTGCGTTGATCCAGCTTTCCAGCGCCTGCTTGCTGGCGCCCTCAGGGTAGAAATTGGCCGCTGCGGGTTTCTTTTCAGGGATGGCGATGCCGGCCAGTTCGGCTGGCAGGAAACGCTGGTGGTCGTCGAGGATGGACCATGGGCCTTTGTTGAGCCAGAAGTATTCCTGCCGCGCCTTGCCCAGCGGGCTATGGTCTTTTTGCAGCGCTGCCCACAGGGCTTCGTTGCCGGACCAGCGCTGGCGCAGTTGCAGCACGTCGAGTATCTTGGCCGCTTCGATCAGTTTGGCGATGGCTTTTCTGTCGCCAGCCGACAGGGCACTGGTATCGGCCGTCAGCGCTACAGGAGCAAAGCGCTTGGTCATGCGCTGCAGCTCGGCCACATTGGCCGGCGCAGCATAGGCAGCGAAACAGGCGCTGGCCAGCGCCAGCGGGAGCAGAATTTTCTTCATACTAGCCTCGGAAATGGTGAGGCTAGTATTTTAGTCTACTACCTTGGTCCGCCCGCTAATCGCGCAGACTTAGCGCGCGGCAGGCTTGAGCGCAGCGTTCTGCGCCACCTGTGCCAGCTGCGCGGAAGGCTGCCAGCCTGCGCCCAGCGCACGCGCTACCGACACAGCAGCCAGCAGACGCTGAGTGTTGATCTGCACGGCGGCACGGTCAGCGGCCAGCGCGCTGCGCTGGGCATCCGTCACATCCAGATAGGTCGATACGCCGCGCTCGTAACGGGCGCGCGCCACCAGATAGCCACGTGCTGCCGCTACCTGCGACGTGGCCTGCGCCTCGCCCTGCAACTGACGCTGCTGCACGTCGGACAGCGCATCTTCCACCTCGCGCAGTGCCGTCAGCAGCTTGCTCTGGTGGTTGGCCACAGCTTCTTCGTAGCGTGCCTTCGCCACCGCCAGATTCGACTTGTTACGGCCACCGTCGAACAGCGGCAGCGACAGCGCCAATGGACCGGCGCTGAACTGACGCGCGCCGCCCTTGCTCAGATCGCGCAGGCTTTCCGATGCAAAGCCGAAGTTACCCGTCAGGCTGAACGAAGGATAGAACGCGCCTTCGGCCACGCCCACCTGCGCGTTGGCCGAGCGCAGCGTCGCGACGCTGCCGGCCAGGTCCGGGCGCTGGGCCAGCACGCTGGCTGGCAGGCCGACCGGAATCGCCGGCGGCAGCGGCAAGCTGGCGGCGTTGCTGCTGACAGGCAGTTGCAGCGCTGCGGGTGACGCACCGACCAGCGTCGCCAGACTATGTTCGAGCAGATTGCGCTGACGCTGCACTTCATGCAGATCGGCCTGCGCGTTGGCCCGTTCGATACGGGCACGCGATACATCGAGTTCATTCGACAGGCCGGCGTTGAAGCGCGCCGTCACCAGCTCTTCCGATTCGCGCCGCGTATCGAGCGCGCTGTTCAGAATCGCCATTTCCGCATCGAGACCACGCAACTGCCAGTAGGTGGTGGCCACTTGCGACGACAGCAGCAACAGCACACCATCGCGGTCTGCTTCCGCAGCCAGTGCCTGCGCATCGGATGCTTCCACCAGACGGCGTACGCGGCCCAGCAGATCCACTTCATACGACAGCGTGGCACCGATCTGATAATCGTTACCCTTGATGGAACGGCCACCCAGCGCCAGCCCCTGCGACGTCTCGGCCGACGTGCGCGAGTTGCCGATCGAGCTGCGTGCATTGATCTGCGGCTGCTGGCTGGAACGCGTCACACCGGCCTGCTCGAGCGCCTGAACCAGACGCTGGGCCGCTGCTTTCACGCCCGGATTGTCGCGCAGCGCGGTCTGCTCCAGACGGTCCAGCGTGGCGTCGTTGAAGACGCTCCACCACTGGGCCGGCAGACGTGCTTCGCTGCTGGCGCCTGGCGCCAGATGGCGGAAGCCGGCATCGGCGACAGCCGGCGGTGCAGAGAAATCGCTACCGACCGTGGCGCAACCAGTGACAGCCAGCGCAACGGCGGTGGCCAGAGTCAGGCGCTGTAAAGCGGAATGGAACATGGTGTTACCTCACTTGTATTTGATTTGTCGGGTGCAGCATTCGGTTCTGAACAGAACACTTAGTGCGCACCACCACCGCCACCCGAAGGGGCTTTAACTTTGTCCGAGAACCACAGCACGCCTATGCAGCCGAACAGCACGGCCCCCACCAGGAAGAAGCCGTCGTTATACGCCATCACATACGCTTCGCGCCGCACGATGCCGTCGATCGCCTTGAGTGCCATATCGCCCGCCGTAGCGCTATCGAAGCCGCGGCTCAGGAAGGACTGCGTCAGCGCAGCCAGACGCTCCTGCGTGGCAGCAGCAAAGCCCGTCACCGATTCACCCAGTCGCTGCGAATGGAAATGCTCGCGCGAGGTCAGCGCCGTGGCCAGCAAAGCGATGCCGATGGAACCGCCCAGATTGCGGGTCATGTTAATCAGGCTCGATGCGGAAGGCATGTCCTTGGGCTGAATACCGTTCATGGCGAAGTTCGACAGCGTCAGCATCACGAAAGGCTGACCCAGCGCACGCACGATCTGCGACAGCAGTAGCTGGTCGTAGCCGGTGGTAGCATCCATATACGCATTCATGAAGCAGGAACCGCCGAACAGCAGCAGACCAAACGTACACAGGATGCGGTTATCTACCTTGGACGAGAGCTTGGCCACGAACGGCATGATGAACAGCTGCGGCAGACCAGCCCACATGATCACTTCACCGATCTGCATCGGCGAGTAGCCGGCGATCTGGCCCAGATACAGCGGCAGCAGGAAGGACGAACCGTACAGGCCCATACCCATCGCCATCGACAGCGCCGTGGCCGCGAAGAAATTACGCTGACCGTACAGCCCCAGATTGACGAAAGGCTGCTTGCGCAGTGCGCCCGTCACGGCCCAGCCGAGCAGGCCGATAATCGCCAGCGCAGCAAAGGTGATGATGAAGCTCGATTCGAACCAGTCCTTGCTATTGCCTTCTTCGAGGAAGATGGTCAGGCTGCCCAGCCCCACGGCCATGAAAGCGATGCCCAGCCAGTCGGCGTTGTAGAGCAGATTGAGCTGGCGCTTTTCCTTGTCCAGTCCCAGCGCAATACCGGCGATCAGCAGCAGGCCGGGGCCCCAGTTTATATAGAAGATCGAAGGCCAGCCATACAGCTCGCTCAGGTAGCCGCCGAAGGTCGGGCCCATGGACGGCGCCAGCGTGGCCGTCAGGCCAAAGATCGCCATACCGGTTGCGCGCTTGGTGGCCGGCAGCTTGGCCATCACCAGCGTCATCGCCATCGGAATCAGCGCACCACCCGTGAAGCCCTGCATCATGCGGAACACGATCATGCTGGGCAGATTCCAGGCGAAACCGCACAGCGTAGAGCACAGCAGGAACAGCGAAGTCGTCCCTATCATGTAGGCGCGCATGCCGAACACGCGCGTCATCAGCCCTGTCATGGGGATGATGATGATTTCGGCCACCAGATAGGCGGTGGCGATCCACGAACCTTCTTCCTGCGTGGCCGACAGCGTGCCGAGGATATCCTTGAGCGAGGAGTTGGTGATCTGGATATCGAGCACCGCCATGAAGGCGCCCAGCATCCCTGCCGCTACTGCCATCCAGGTGCGGGCGCTGACCTTCTCGCCCGGCGCTGGCGGTGCAAACGGCTTCAGCGCCGCTGGCGTATCGTGGGTTGTGCTAGCCATGAGGCAGCTCCTTAGTGGGCAGCTTTAGCTTCGGCAGCAGCGCCGGAATTTTTCAGCGAGACTTCGGCGATGGCCGACATGCCCGGCACCAGACGGCCGCTGAGGGCTTTCACATCTTCCGGCTTGAAGACGATTTTCACGGGGACGCGCTGGACGATCTTGGTGAAGTTACCGGTGGCGTTATCAGCTGGCAGCAGCGCGAACTGGGCGCCGGAGGCCGGTGCAAAACTTTCCACTTTGCCGATCAGCTCCTTGCCCGGAATTGCATCGATCGAGACTTTCACTTCCAGGCCCGGCTTGAGTTCAGCCAACTGGGTTTCCTTGAAGTTGGCCGTCAGCCAGACGTTTTCCTGCACGATGGCCGTCAGTTGCTGGCCGGCCGTCACGCGCTGGCCCACTTCCACCGTACGCTTGCCGATGCGGCCATCCACGGGTGCCAGCACGCGGTTGTAAGCGAGCTGCTGCTGGGCGTCCTTGAGCTGCACGCGCAGTACCGAAGCCTGCGCCTTGAGTACATCGCGCGCGGCATGGGCGGCGCTGATCTGGGCTTTGGCAGCGGCTGCGCTATCCTTGCGGGCCGTCACATCGGCCGTCGCGCTCGCGCGGGCTGCCACGGCAGCATCGAGTTCCGCTTTCGACACGGCTTTCATCTGGCTGTTATACA
The DNA here is from genome assembly GCF_009720775.1 of Pseudoduganella danionis. GTDB lineage: Bacteria > Pseudomonadota > Gammaproteobacteria > Burkholderiales > Burkholderiaceae_D > Rugamonas > Rugamonas danionis. Next base: position 760,744 of record NZ_WNKW01000001.1, on the reverse strand, counting down.
GCTGGCCGAAACGCTCGGCATCCTGCTTGGCCCGTACCAGCTGGGCTTCCGACTGGGCCACCTGCGCGGCGGCGGCGCTGGCCTGCGCCTGCACTTGCGCGATCTGGGCGTCGGCCTGGGCAATCTGCTGCTCGACCGAGCCAATCTGCGCCTGGATCTGCTCCACTTTCACTTGCTGATCAAATGGATCAAGTTCTGCAATCACATCGCCGGCATGCACCATCTGGTTATCGTCGATCAGCACCTTGGTCACGGTACCAGCGATGCGCGCCGAAACATTGTGCACGTGGCCAGCGATGTAGGCATTTTCCGTCTCGACGTAGTAATGGCTGCGGTACCACATGCGGCCACCCAGAGCCAGAGCGACCAGACCAATCACGGCGGCAATCACCACCACGCGGCGGTTGGCAGGCGGCGTCGCGGCCGGGGCGGCAGGGACAGCGCTGAGCACTTTCTGTTCCTGATTTTGCTGAGTGGACATGTGCTGCTCCAATAAAAAATGAAATGAGAGAGGTGCATTATGGCCCTTTTTTGGGCAAAGTCAAGAAATGAAACGATTGCATTTCATTTTATTTTGCACTACGATGAAGGTATCCAAGCTCACTACACTCACGATCATGAATGCCCACGACCTCGACGAAACTGATTGCCCCGAGGAAATCGCCCAGCAGAACGACAGCACGCCATGCGGCGGCAAGAGTGCCGGCCGCCCGCGCGCCGCCGACAAGGAAGCGCGCCAGCAAGCCTTGTTACAGACAGCCGGTCGCCTGTTCCTCGACAAAGGCTATGGCAACGTCAGTCTGGAAATGATTGCGCGCGAAGCGCATGTGGCCGTGCGTACTATCTACGTCAAGTTCGGCGGCAAAGTGGGCCTGCTCAATGCCGTCATCGTCAATCGCCGCGCCCACTTCTTCGAAGGGATGCGCAGCATGGAGACCGATACGCGGCCGATGGAAGAGGTGCTGACCGATTTCTCGCTGCGTTTTCTGGAACTGCTGTCGCAGCCTAAATCCAATCAGCTCTACCGCATGGTGCTGGGCGAGTCGCGCACGTCGCCCGAACTGGCCGAAGCTTTTTATGAAGCGGGGCCCAAGCAGACGCGCAAGGAACTGGCGCGCTATTTCGACCGGCCGGACATCCGCGCCCGCTTGCGCAGCGACTTCTCCAGCGATGTACTGGCCTTCCACCTGCTGAACTGCGTGCTGGGCGACGGCATGTGCAGCCTGCTATTCCCGCAGGAGTCCGCCCTGACGCCGGAAGTGCGGCAGGCCCGCGTGCAGCAGGGCCTGAAGCTGTTCCTGCACGGCGTACAGCAGCAGGCGCTGTAAAATTTTATCATTTGGTCTATACTGCTTTTTTTACATGGAGCAGATATATGAGCAAAGCGAATCGACTGGACTGGAGTAGACAGGTAACGCTCATGAACGAGCGCATTAAATCGTTTCAGGCCAACCCCGGCCAGGAACAGCTGGACGCCGTGATCGCGGAACTGCAAGCCTATGCAGAAGCCGCACGCAGTGGCGGCATCGAAATTCCCGCCCAGTTCACCGTCAACTAAGACCATCAAACTAGCCCTCCCCTGCGACTGCATTCCGGCGACATCATGGCACGCTGACAGTGCTATGCTACGGCGTCCCTCACTGTACTCAGATGGAGCGTCCATGAGCTTGAAGCAAATCGCGTTTGCCGTCCTCACGCTGGCCTGTGCCACCGTGCAGGCGGCTACCCTCTCCCCCATCGAACAGCGCATCGTCGCCGACGTGAAAGCCCACAACGAACAGGGCCTGCAACTGCTCGAGCGCGCCGTCAACATCAACAGCGGCACCATGAATCACGCAGGCGTGCGCGCCGTAGGGGCGCTGTTCCGCGACCAGTTCGAACAACTGGGCTTCCAGACCCGCTGGGCCGAGATGCCGGCCAGCGTGCAGCGTGCCGGCCACCTGATCGCCACGCGCGAAGGCAAGCAGGGCAAGCGCTTGCTGCTGATTGGCCACCTCGATACCGTGTTCGAAAAGGATAGCCCCGTCGCGCTGTGGCAGCGCAATGGCGACCGCGTACGCGGCCAGGGCGTGACGGACATGAAAGGCGGCGACGTCATCCTGATCCAGGCCCTGCATGCGCTCAAGCGCGCCGGCGCGCTCGATAACACCCGCATCAGCATCATCTTCACGGGCGACGAGGAAAATGCCGGCAATCCGGTAGAAGTCTCGCGTGCCGACATGCTCGCGCTGGCCAAGCACAGCGATCTGGCACTGGCATTCGAAAACACTGCGCGCAACAAACAGGGCGGCGATACTGGCACCGTAGGCCGGCGCGCCTCGTCCGATTGGGAAGTCACCGTGCAGGGCAAACAGGGACACTCGAGCGGCGTGTTCAGCGAGCGTGCTGGCTATGGCGCCATCTACGAAGCGGCCCGCATACTCGACGGCTTCCGTCAGCAGGTCATCGAACCGGATCTGACCTTCAACCCGGGCCTGATTGCGGGCGGCACCGGCGTCAGCGTCGAAGGCAGCCGCGCACAGGTGGCAGGCAAGAACAACATCATCTCGCCCAACGCCAGCGTCAAAGGCGATCTGCGCTACCTGAACTACGAGCAGCGCGACCGTGCCCACGCCAAAATGCGTGCGATCGTCGCAGCCAGCCTGCCCGGCACCAGCGCCAGCATCGAATTCCACGAACACTATCCACCGATGGCGCCGACAGCCGGCAATCTGGCCCTGCTGAAAATCTATTCGCAGACCAGCGCCGATGCGGGACTCGGCGAGATTCCCGCCTTCCCGCCCGGTGAGCGTGGCGCCGGCGACATCCAGTTCGTTGCCCCCATGCTCGATAGCCTCGACGGTCTGGGTGCCACCGGCAGCGGCACCCACTCGCCTGACGAAGAACTGGAAATCAGCTCGATCGAACGGGCCACCATCCGCACTGCCTTGCTGCTGTACCGCCTGACCCGCTAACCCCGCTCCCGCATGGCGGCCGGATCTGCGTGGCCGCCATACTCTCCCCTCCTCCCCCTCTTTTGCGGCACCCGAGCGCCCTCGCCCAGGCGCACGCATATACCAGACTAAATCACTCAACAATTACAAAAATTAGTTCAATAAAGAGACTAAACATATAAAATAGCTGGAAAATTAGTTCAAATATGAGACTAATTTTAAAATCTCAACCTAAGGAGTAGCAAACATGCGTGCAGCATATCTAAGCGGCTATGGTGATCAGTCAGTGGTGGCCTATGGCAGCCTACCCGAACCGGCAGCGCAGGAACATCAGGTCATGGTGGAAGTCCATGCCGCCAGTATCAATCCGGTGGAACTGGCCATCCGTGCCGGCCATTACCAGCAGCTGATGCCGCTGAACTTCCCCCATATTCCCGGCTTCGATATATCCGGCGTGGTGCTTACCGCTCCAGTCGGTAGCGGCTTCCAGCGCGGCGATGAAGTCTATGCCCGCCTGCCCAGCCACAGCGCCGGCGCCTATGCGGAACGGGTCGCTATCACTCCCGCGCTGCTGGCACGCAAACCTGCCGGCCTTACTCATTACGAGGCCGCCAGCCTGCCTACTGTGGCCTTGACCACGTGGCAGGCCTTGCGGGAACGGGCCCGCTTGCAACCGGGCGAACGTTTGCTGATACAGGCCGGCGCCGGCGGCGTGGGTAGTATCGCCATCCAGCTGGCCAAATATCTGGGCGCACATGTCAGCGCCACCGCCGGCAGCGCCAATCAGGCCTTGCTGCGCCAGCTGGGCGCCGATCAGGCCATCGATTACAGCAGCCAGCGCTTCGAGGATTTCGGTCCCTACGACGTAGTGTACGATGCTGTTTGCGGCGCGCTGACGGAGCGCGGCATCGCCAGCCTGGCGCCCGGCGGCCGCTACGTCGGGCTGGTAGGCCTGTCCGATACCAGCGCCCTGATGTCCATCGGCTTGCCCGAAGCGATCGCCCGCGCGGCCGCAGCGGGGGTGCAGCGCTACGTCGATCAAGCCGCCGCCCGCGATGGCGAATTCCACGGCCTGCTGACCCGTCCCGATGGCGCCCAGCTCGCCGAACTGGCAGCACTGGTAGAAGCTGGCCGTCTTAAGCCCGTACTGGACCGGATCTATCCACTCGACCAGCTGGCGGCGGCCTACAGCGCGCTCGCTGGCGGCCATACCCGCGGCAAAATAGTCATCGATATCAGCGGCCAGTCCGGCCAGGGCCATGCACAATGAAGTGCAACTACGCTACCATGGCACAGCCGTGCACCTATGCGTGCATGCGCCGCAACGATCAGAAGGAAGCCTGAGATGATAGAGCAGCCCTACACCCTCGCCTGCGGTCAGCAACTGGCAAACCGCTTCATCAAAGCTGCCATGACAGAAGGTCTGGCTACGCCCGAAGGATGGCCCGGCAACGCGCATCTGGAGCTTTACCGGCGCTGGGGTGCGGGCGGCAGTGCCGCCCACATCAGCGGCAATATCATGATAGACCGGCGCTATCTGGAACGCGCCGGCAATGTCATCGTGGAGGATGACAGCGGCCTGGATAAGCTGCGCGCATGGGCCGATGTGGTCCATGCGGGCGGCAGCCTGCTGTGGGGGCAGATCAGCCATCCGGGACGCCAGTGCCCGCGCCAGATCTGCGCCCAGCCGCTGTCCGCCTCCGCAGTCCGGCTCGATCTTGCACACAGCTTCGGCCAGCCCCGCGCCGCCAGCAGCGCCGAACTGCACGACATTATCGAACGCTTTGCCAATACGGCAGCCATTCTGCAGCGAGCTGGATTCGACGGCGTGCAGATCCACGCCGCGCATGGCTATCTGCTATCGCAATTCCTTTCCCCGCGCACCAACCAGCGCAGCGATGAATGGGGTGGTTCGCTGGCCAATCGCGCCCGCCTGCTGCTGGCCGTGGTGCGCGCGGTACGCCAGCGCGTAGGTCCGACCATGTGCGTCGCCGTCAAACTTAACTCGGCCGATTTCGTGCAGGGCGGTTTCACCCAGCAGGAATGCCTGCAAGTAGTCGAGTGGCTCAACGACTGTCAGGTGGATGTGCTGGAAGTATCGGGCGGTACCTACGAAAATCTGGTGATGTTCGACGCGCTGCCCGCCGAACAGATTCGCGCCAGCACACGCCAGCGCGTCGCCACCTTCCTCGACTACGCCAGTGCCATCAAGCGCGTGGCGCACATGCCGGTGATGCTGACGGGCGGCTTCCGCACACGTAGCGGCATGGTGCAGGCGCTGCAGGATGGCGCCACCGATTTCATCGGGCTGGCACGGCCTTACTGCCTGCAACCCGATCTGGCCAGCCAGCTGATCGCGGGCCGAATGGAGACTTTGCCGATACCGGAAGGTCGGCTAGTGCTGGGACAGGGCTATTTCGGGCCGAACAGCCGCGCCCACCTGTGGCGCACGCTGAACAATCTGGCGCAGGCGGCGTGGTACTACCACCAGATCGAAGCACTGGCTGCCGGACAGCCGCCCGCACCAGAATATGGCGCGCGCAGCGCCCTGCTGAGCCACGTGCTGAACGACCAGCGCAGAATCCGCCGCTACCAGCAGCATCAGCGCCAGACCGCTCGAGGCTAGCCGACTGCCAGCAAGCGGTGCGCAGCTGCCAGCGGAATGACGACTGGCAGCTGTCATCTATGGTACTGTTCGTATTTTTCACTCGCACGAAAACCGACTATGCAGCGCAAGGTATGGGCTGAAGAGAATTGTCCGATGGCGCGGGCCGTGGATCTGATAGGCGAATGGGGCAGCATACTGATATTGCGTGAAGCCTTCGCCGGCGTACGCCGCTTCGACGACTTCCAGCAGAATCTGCAGATGTCGCGCAATCTGCTCACCACCCGTCTGAAGAAACTGGTGGAAGGCGGCGTATTGATCCGCCAGCCCATCGCCGAAAACGCCAAGCGCCTCGAATATGTGCTCACCCCCATGGGGCTGGATCTGGTCACCACGCTGGTGGCGCTGCGCCAGTGGGGCGACCGTTGGCTGTTTGCCGACTGCCAGCAACCCGCTCGCCTGATCGACCTGCAGGACGGTAGCGTAATTCCGCCCGTGCAGATCCGCGCCGCTTCAGGACGCGTGGTGTCGCCTGCCGACATCGGCATGGAAGAAATAAAAAAAGCCGGGAACTAGTCCCGGCTTCTGTCTGCTTCCTGTTACGCGAGCTTAGCGCTTGCGCGGTGGCGGCAGGTCGGTACAAGTACCTTCGTACACCTCTGCCGCCATACCGATAGACTCGCCCAGCGTTGGGTGCGGGTGGATGGTCTTGCCGATGTCGGTGCCGTCGCAGCCCATTTCGATGGCCAGTGCGATTTCACCGATCATGTCGCCCGCATGGGTACCGACGATGGTGCCGCCGATGATGCGGTGGGTTTCAGCGTCGAACAGTACCTTGGTGAAGCCTTCGGCGCGGCCATTGGCCACAGCGCGGCCGCTAGCTGCCCAGGGGAAGTGGCCCTTTTCGACCTTGATGCCCTTGGCTTTGGCTTCGTCTTCGGTGATGCCGGCCCATGCCACTTCCGGATCGGTGTAGGCCACCGACGGAATCACCTTCACGTCGAAGTGCGACTTCTGGCCCGCTGCAGCTTCCGCTGCCACGTGCGCTTCGTGTACGGCCTTGTGTGCCAGCATAGGCTGGCCCACCAGATCGCCGATGGCGAAGATGTTAGGCACGTTGGTGCGCATCTGGCTGTCGACCGGGATGAAGCCACGGTCGCTCACGATCACGCCAGCCTTGTCGGCTGCCAGCTTCTTGCCGTTCGGGCTACGGCCCACGGCCACCAGCACCAGATCGTAGACTTGCGGAGCAGGCGCAGTAGCACCGGCTTCGGCTGCTTCGAAGGTGACTTTGATCCCTTCCGGCAGCGCTTCAACCGCCACCGTCTTGGTCTTGGTCATGACGTTATCGAAGCGCTTCTCGTTGTACTTCTGCCAGACTTTAACCGCGTCGCGATCAGCGCCCTGCATCAGGCCGTCCATCATTTCGACCACGTCGATGCGGGCACCGAAGGTCGAATACACGGTCGCCATTTCCAGACCGATGATGCCGCCACCAATGACCAGCATGCGCTTCGGAATCTGGCGCAGTTCCAGTGCACCGGTCGAATCGACGATGCGCGGATCTTCCGGCACGAACGGCAGCTTCACGACCGAGGAACCGGCAGCGATGATGGCCTGCTTGAACTGCACGACTTTCTTGCTGCCGTCAGCCGCAGTCACTTCGATGTGGTTAGCACTCAGGAACTGGCCAACACCCTGTACGATCTGGGTCTTGCGGGCCTTGGCCATGCCGGCCAGACCGTTGGTCATGTTGGCGATCACGCCTTCCTTGTACTTGCGTACCTGATCGATGTCGATGCTCGGCTTGGCAAAGGTCACGCCGGTGTTCGACATGTGCGCCGTTTCGTCGATCACGGAAGCCACGTGCAGCAGCGCTTTCGACGGAATGCAGCCGACGTTCAGGCAGACCCCGCCCAGCGTGCTGAAACGCTCGACGATTACGGTGTTCATGCCCAGATCCGCTGCGCGGAAAGCTGCCGAGTAGCCACCGGGGCCGCCACCGAGCACCATCATGTCGCAGTCGATATCGATCTGGCCGCTGTAGCTGCTGCCAGCCGGCGCCACGGTAGGCGCGGCTGGTGCGGCTGCAGGGGCAGCAGCGGCCGGAGCCGGTGCAGCGACAGGAGCCGGAGCGGCGGCGCCAGCGCTGGCTTCGACCAGCAGCAGGGTGACGCCTTCCTTGACCTTGTCACCGACCTTGACCAGCACTTCCTTCACCACACCTGCGTGCGAGGAAGGCACTTCCATACTGGCCTTGTCCGATTCCACCGTGACCAGCGACTGATCCACCTTGATGGTGTCGCCCACTTTGACCATCACTTCGATCACTTCTACATCTGCGAAGTCGCCGATATTCGGCACTTTTACTTCTGTGCTCATAGTCGCTCCTTACAGCAGAATTTTGCGCATGTCGCCGAGCACTTCGCTCAGGTACACGGAGAAGCGGGCGCCCATCGCACCATCGACCACGCGGTGATCGTAGGACAGCGAGGTACCCATCATCAAACGAGGCTGGAAGGCTTTGCCATCCCATACCGGCTTGATGGAAGCTTTCGACAGACCCAGAATCGCCACTTCCGGCGCATTCACGATAGGCGTGAAGTGGGTACCACCGATGCCGCCCAGCGACGAGATGGTGAAGGTAGCGCCCTGCATATCGGTCGGTTTCAGCTTGCCTTCGCGTGCCTGTGCCGACAGCTCCGTCATTTCGCGGGCGATCTGCGAGACCGATTTCTGATCGGCGTTCTTCACCACCGGCACTACCAGACCATTCGGCGTATCGGCCGCGAAGCCGATGTTGTAGTACTTCTTCAGAATCAGGTTCTCGCCCTTCTCGTCCAGCGAGGCATTGAAGGTCGGGAATTTCTTCAGTGCGGCCACAGATGCCTTGATCACGAAGGCCAGCATGGTCAGCTTGGCGGCATCCTTGTTCTTGGCATTGGCGTTATTGGTCTCGACGCGGAACGCTTCCAGATCGGTGATGTCGGCATCGTCGAACTGGGTAACGTGCGGAATCTGTACCCAGTTGCGGTGCAGATTAGGACCGGAGATCTTCTTGATACGCGACAGCGGCAGCAGTTCGGTTTCGCCGAATTTGCTGAAGTCCAGCGACGGCCATGGCAGTACGCTGAAGTTGCCGCCACCGCCTACCGAACCACCGGCAGCAGCGCCGGCAGGTGCGGCCACGGTACCGGCCATCACGCCCTTGACGAAGTTCTGCACGTCCTGCTGGGTGATGCGGCCTTTCGGACCCGAACCCGGCACTTTGCCCAGATCCACGCCCAGTTCGCGGGCAAACTTGCGGATCGAAGGCGATGCGTGTGCCAGTTTGCTGGTATGTACCGAACCTTGCGACGCTGCGGCGGCTGGCGCAGCAGCAGGTGCGCTCGCTGGTGCCGATGCTGCGGCAGGAGCGGCGGCTGGCGCAGCGGCAGCCGGAGCAGCCGCTGGCGCAGCAGCGCCGCCGGTCGCTTCAACCACCAGCACTACGCTGCCCATGCCGACTTTATCGCCGACCTTGACGCGCATTTCTTTCACCACACCGGCGTGCGACGACGGGATTTCCATGCTGGCCTTGTCCGATTCCACGGTCAGCAGCGACTGGTCCACCTTGATGGTATCGCCCACTTTGACCATGACTTCGATGACTTCCACTTCCTTGAAGTCGCCGATGTCCGGCACGGTCACTTCCACCGGGCCGGCTGCTGCCGCAGCGGCAGGTGCAGCCGCCGCAGGGGCTGGTGCAGGCGCAGCAGCGGCAGGTGCCGGTGCCGCAGCGGCGGCCGCAGGAGCAGCAGCCGCGCCATCCGCTTCCACCATCAGCAGCAGCGAACCTTCGGCAACCTTGTCACCAACTTTAACTTTGATTTCCTTCACCACGCCCGCGGCGGACGAAGGAATTTCCATACTGGCTTTATCCGATTCAACGGTGATCAGCGACTGATCGACCTTGATGGTGTCGCCGACTTTAACCATCAGCTCGATGATTTCCACTTCCTTGAAATCACCGATATCCGGGACTTTAACTTCCACAATGCTCATAGCGTTTGCTCCGTATCTTTTATCAGCGGATTATTGGGTCACCGGATTTGGTTTGTTCGGATCCAGACCGTATTTGACTACAGCCTGCTCCACCACTTTGGCGTCGATCTTGCCTTCTTCGGCCAGCGATTTCAGCGCTGCTACGGTGATGTAGTAGCGGTTCACTTCGAAGAATTCACGCAGTTTCACGCGGCTATCCGAGCGGCCGAAACCGTCGGTACCCAGCACGCGGTAGCTGCGGTCTTTCGGCATGTAGGCGCGGATCTGCTCGGCGAACAGACGCATGTAGTCGGTGGTGGCAACGATAGGACCTTCGGTGCCCTGCAGCAGCTGGGTCACGTATGGCACGCGCTGTGGCTTGGTCGGGTTGACCAGATTCCAGCGTTCAGCATCCTGACCTTCGCGCGCTACCAGCGTCAGCGACGGAGCGGACCAGATGTCAGCAGCGATGTTCCAGTCGTTTTTCAGCAGTTCGGCAGCGAAGATGGATTCGCGCAGTATCGTGCCCGAGCCGATCAGCTGTACGCGCTGTTTGGCGGCTTTGTCGCCTTCCTGCAGCAGGTACATACCTTTCAGAATACCCTCTTCCTGACCAGCCTTCAGGCCTGGGTGCGGGTAGTTCTCGTTCATGATGGTGATGTAGTAGAACACGTCTTCCTGTTCCGTCACCATGCGGCGCAGACCATCCTGAATGATCACGGCCACTTCGTGCGAGAAGGTCGGATCGTACGGCAGGCAGTTCGGAATCGCGGCAGCGAACAGATGGCTATGGCCGTCTTCGTGCTGCAGACCTTCGCCGTTCAGCGTGGTACGACCGGCGGTACCGCCCATCATGAAGCCACGGGCGCGCATGTCGCCGGCAGCCCAGGCCAGATCGCCGATACGCTGCATACCGAACATCGAGTAGTAGGTGAAGAACGGAATCATCACGCGGTTGTTGGTCGAGTACGAGGTCGCCGCAGCGATCCACGAGCTCATACCACCGGCTTCGTTAATACCTTCTTGCAGAATCTGGCCGGCCTTGTCTTCGCGGTAGTACATCACCTGATCTTTATCGACTGGCTCGTACAACTGACCTTGCTGGTTGAAGATACCGATCTGACGGAACAGACCTTCCATACCGAAGGTACGCGATTCGTCCACCAGAATCGGTACCACACGCTGACCCAGACTCTGGTCTTTCAGCAGCGCGGTAATGATACGCACGAAGGCCTGGGTGGTCGAAATTTCGCGGCCTTCCGGAGTCGCTTCCAGTACGTTCTGGAACGACGACAGCGGTGGCACCACCAGCGTTTCGTCAGCTTTGACGCGGCGCGCAGGCAGGTAGCCGCCCAGCGCTTTGCGGCGCTCGTGCAGGTATTTGATTTCCGGAGCGTCGTCGGACGGTTTGTAGAACGGAATATCGGCCAGCTGATCGTCTGGAATCGGGATCGAGTAGCGGTCGCGCATTTCGCGCACAGCTTCGTCGCTCAGTTTCTTGGTCTGGTGAGCGGTGTTACGCGCTTCACCGTGTTTGCCCATGCCGAAGCCCTTGATGGTTTTCACCAGCAGCACGGTAGGCTGACCTTTGTGTTCCTGTGCGACCTTGAAGGCAGCATAGATCTTGTGCGGATCGTGACCACCGCGGGTCAGACGCCAGATGTCGTCGTCGGTCATGTTGGCGACCATCTCCAGCAGCTTAGGATGCTTGCCGAAGAAGTGCTTACGCACATAGGCGCCATCTTTGGCTTTGTAATTCTGGTATTCGCCGTCGACGGTTTCCATCATTACTTTTTTCAGGATGCCTTCCTTGTCCTTGGCCAGCAGTGCATCCCAGCCCGGACCCCAGATGACTTTGACCACGTTCCAGCCGGCGCCGCGGAAGTCCGATTCCAGTTCCTGAATGATCTTGCCGTTGCCGCGCACTGGGCCGTCCAGACGCTGCAGGTTGCAGTTGACCACGATGACCAGATTGTCCAGCTTCTCGCGGCCAGCCATTCCGATTGCGCCCATCGATTCCGGCTCGTCCATCTCGCCGTCACCGCAGAAGGCCCAGACTTTACGGTCGGTAGTGTCAGCGATCGAACGGGCGTGCAGATACTTCAGGAAGCGTGCCTGATAGATGGCCATCAAGGGGCCCAGACCCATGGACACGGTAGGGAACTGCCAGAAGTCCGGCATCAGTTTCGGGTGCGGGTAGGACGACAGACCCTTGCCATCGACTTCGCGACGGAAATTGGTCAGTTGTTCTTCGCTCAGGCGGCCTTCGAGGAAGGCGCGGGCGTACACGCCCGGCGACGAGTGGCCCTGAATGTACAGCAGGTCACCACCATGGTTTTCACTAGGCGCTTTCCAGAAGTGGTTGAAGCCTATGCCCAGCATATTGGCCAGCGAGGCGAACGAGGACAGGTGGCCACCGAGGTCGCCGTCCGCGCGGTTAGCCTTGACCACCATGGCCATGGCGTTCCAGCGCATCCACGAGCGCAGTTTTTCTTCATATTCCAGATTGCCCGGGCAGTGGTTTTCCAGATGGGCAGGGATGGTGTTGACGTAGGCAGTATTGGCGGAGAAAGGAATGTCGGAGCCAGCCTGACGGGCCAGATCGATCAGACGTTCCATCAGGTAGTGAGCACGTTCAGGGCCCTCTTGTTCCAGCACTGCGGCCAGTGCGTCCAACCACTCTTTAGTTTCCTGCGCGTCCGGGTCGGTGCTTACCGTAACCTGGTCAAGTTGAGCTGACATGTATGAAGTCTCCTGAGTTAAGGGCCCGATCCGCCTGTGCCGAAAGGGTTTTTACGCTGATTATTTACCAATACTACTAAGCCGTGTGCGGATTCTAACAGCACTTTCCGGCTTTTTCAAATTACGATATGACATTTCGTATTATGAAATTTCCCTATGAAAAACTTGTGCAGCGCAACACCCGAACATGCAGGAAACGCGGCGCAATGGGCGCTGCGGCCTTATAATCACGCTTTCCCTCTCTTTCCCTCTTCACTCTGCCCACATCATGACTGCTCAACTGATCGACGGAATCGCCCTCTCCCAAAAACTGCGCGCTGAAATTGCTGCACGTGCTGCCAAACTGACCGCTGAAGGAAAACAACCCGGCCTGGCCGTGATTCTGGTGGGCGACGATCCGGCCAGTCACGTCTACGTGCGCAACAAGGTCAAAGGCTGCGAAGATGCCGGTTTCTACTCGCTCAAGGAGCAATATCCTGCCGATCTGACCGAAGCTGCGCTGCTCGAACGCATCGCCGCACTGAATGTCGATCCGGCCATCCACGGCATCCTCGTACAGATGCCGCTGCCTAAGCACATCAACCCGCACAAAGTCATCGAAGCCATTTCCACCACCAAGGACGTGGACGGCTACTCGGTGCTGAGCGCCGGCGAACTGATGACGGGTCTGGAAGGCTTCCGCCCATGCACCCCTTACGGTTGCATGAAGCTGATCGAAAGCACGGGCGTTGATCTGCGCGGCAAACACGCCGTGGTGATCGGCCGCAGCAACACCGTCGGCAAACCTATGGCGCTGCTGCTCTTGCAAGCCAATGCCACCGTCACCATCTGCCATAGCGCGACGCCGGATCTGGGCCTGTACACCCGTCAGGCCGATGTGGTGGTCGCAGCAGTCGGCCGTCGCAACACCCTGACGGCAGACATGGTGAAACCGGGCGCCATCGTGATCGACGTCGGCATGAACCGCGATGACGCGGGCAAGCTGTGCGGCGATGTGGATTTTGCCGGTGTGAAAGAAGTCGCTTCGCACATTACGCCGGTACCGGGCGGTGTGGGTCCGATGACCATCACCATGCTGCTGATGAACACGGTTGAAGCGGCCGAACGCGCCTAAAGATTACTCTTCAACGGACTGGATACGAGATGACTGAACAGAATCCCCTGCTGGACTTTTCCGGCCTGCCGCGCTTCGATGCCATCAAGGCCGAGCACGTCACGCCTGCTATCGACACGCTGCTGGCACAGAGCCGTGCCGTGGTGTCGCAACTGGAAGCACCGCAAGCGCAAGTAAGCTGGGACAATTTCGTCGCGCCGCTGGAACAGGCGACGGAACTGCTGGGCCGCGCATGGGGCATCGTCAGTCATCTCAACAATGTGGTGGATACGCCCGAGCTGCGCGCCACCTACAACGAGAACCAGCCCAAAGTTACGGAGTTCTGGACCGCACTGGGCCAGAACGAAGTGTTGTTCGCTAAATATAAGGCGCTGCGGGCCAGCGCCGAATTCGCCACGCTGTCACCAGCGCGTCAGCGCATTATCGACAACGCCGTGCGCGACTTCCGCATGGGCGGCGCCGAACTGCCAGCGGAACAAAAAGAGCGCTACGCTGAAATTCAGGAGCAGCACGCGGCCGTATCCACGCGCTTCTCGGAAAACGTGCTCGACGCCACCAACGATTTCAAACTGCTGGTGGCCGATGAAGCCGATCTGGCCGGCGTACCGGCTGACGTGAAAGCCGCTGCGCGCGCCGCCGCCGAAAAAGAAGGCAAGGCCGGCTACGAATTCTCGCTGCACTTCCCGTCCTACTTCCCGCTGCTGCAGTTTGCCGACAAACGCGAACTGCGCGAAGCCATCTACCGAGCCAATGCCACCAAGGCCTCCGATCAGGCCGAAGGCTTCAGCAAGAAGGACGACTGGGACAACACGGCCAACATCGTCACCCTGCTCAAACTGCGTGACGAAGAAGCCAAGCTGCTCGGTTACCGCAACTTCGCCGAAGTATCGCTGGTGCCTAAGATGGCGCAATCGCCCGAACAGGTCATCAGCTTCCTCGAAGATCTAGCCCAGCGTGCGCGCCCTTACGCCCAGCAGGATCTCGACGAGCTGAAACAGTTCGCGCGCGAAGAACTGGGCCTCGATGAACTCAAGGCCTGGGATATTCCCTACGCATCGGAAAAGCTGCAGGAACGCCGCTACGCCTTCTCGGCACAGGAAGTCAAGCAGTATTTCCCTGAACCGAAAGTGGTCGATGGCCTGTTCCGCCTGATCCAGCGCCTGTTCAACGTTGACATCAAAACCGATAGCGCCCCCGTCTGGCATCCGGACGTGCGCTTCTTCCGCATCGAACGCGCCGGCAAACTGATAGGTCAGTTTTACCTCGATCTGTATGCACGCGCCGGCAAAAGCGGTGGCGCATGGATGGACGATGCCCGTGGCCGCCGTGCCAGCGGCGACAAGGTGCAGACGCCCGTGGCCTACCTCACCTGCAACTTCACCGAGCCTGCCGTAGTCGATGGCGTGGCCCAGCCTTCGCTGTTCACGCATGATGAAGTGATCACCCTGTTCCATGAGTTCGGCCATGGCCTGCACCACATGCTGACCGTCGTCGATGAACTCGGCGTATCGGGTATCGCGGGCGTGGAATGGGATGCAGTAGAACTGCCATCGCAGTTCATGGAAAACTTCTGCTGGGAGTGGGACGTGCTCGAGCACATGACAGCCCACGCGACCACGGGCGAGCCACTGCCGCGCGCGCTGTACGACAAGATGCTGGCGGCGAAGAATTTCCAGTCCGGCCTGCAGACCCTGCGTCAGGTGGAATTCTCGCTGCTCGATATGCATCTGCACTACGACTACGATGCCAACGGCAGCCAGTCGGTGCAGGCAGTCATCGACGGCGTACGCCAGCAGTTCGCGCTGATCATTCCGCCTGCCTTCAACCGCTTCCAGAATTCCTTCGGCCATATCTTTGCCGGTGGCTACGCGGCTGGCTATTACAGCTACAAGTGGGCCGAAGTCCTGTCGGCCGACGTGTATGCCGCCTTCGAAGAAGCGCAGGCCATCAGCCCTGCTGCCACGGCGGAGACGGGCAAGCGCTACCTCGAAGAGATTCTGTCCGTGGGCGGCTCGCGTCCGGCGCTGGAATCGTTCACGGCTTTCCGTGGCCGCGAACCCAGCATCGATGCGCTGCTGCGCCACAGCGGCATGGCGGCCTGACGCCTAACTTTGCTGCGCCGGACGAATCCCATCCGGCGCAATTTGCAACAATAAAAACGGAGCTGTGCTAACGCCGCAACACGGCCTTGACACGCACAAATGGCGGCCAAGTCAAGCGGGTAAAAACAGCGCGCACGGTAGCAAAAGCGATGCCAGCGCCTAAGCGTTTTTTCCCTTACACTGCTCGTTCGCCCTGCGCAAAAGCGCCGCATTTTCCGGCTCAGCACGGGGTCAGCCCCGGCGCCGCAGTACGACAAAACCCTGAACCAACGAATAGATCATCGCACCATGACCCGCATCGACTTTTACACCAATGTGCCGGACAAAATCGCCTATGCCTGCCGGCTGGTGCGCAAAGCCCGTTCGGCCCGGCACAAGGTGGTGCTGATGACCGACGATGCGAGCCAACTGGCGGAACTTGACGCGGCGATGTGGACTTTTTCCGCTACCGACTTCCTGCCCCACGTGGCTGCCAGCGATGTGCTGGCCACGCAGACGCCGGTGCTGCTCACGGACAACGATGCGGCAGAATTACCACACCGCGAATTATTAATTAATCTGTCGCGCCGCACGCCGGCAACGCTGGACCAGTTTGCGCGCGTGATAGAAATCATATCCTCCGACGAGGACGATGCGGCCGCTGGCCGCAAGCGCTACAGCGCCTACAAGCAGCAAGCCTATCCACTCACCCACTTTGTCACAGGAAAATCATGAGCCAAGCACCATCATTTGATGCCAGCATCCCTGTCTTGACGGAAGTAATGAAGGTCGACGCCCTCAACGACGACCTGCTACCGGGCGAAGCCGCCCCACCCCGTCGTGCCGAGCTGGCGGCACAACTGGAAGAAGATGCCATAGAAAACTGGACCGATGCGGAATGGGAAGCCATGGAGCACCGCCTGTCCAGCCGTATCATGCAGCGCCTGCTGTCGCGCGTCGATTTCGTGCTCGAGCAGCGCATCAAGGACAGCATGGCCGAGGTGCTCAACCACGCCCTGCGCGACCTCACCAATGAAGTGCGCGTGGGCTTGCACGACACCATCGAAAAAATCGTTGCCCGCGCGGTGACGCAGGAACTGATCCACTTGCAAGCACGCAAGAAGTAAGCACCGTCATTAGCCATTCACGGCTGCCGGTAGATGCCCGTCATGGTGCATCTACCGCCCCACCTTAGCGCAAACCTGCCACAGCGCAGGGCATGCTCTGCGAAATCCCCACATTGCAGCAATCTTTCCTATCCGGCATGCATATTTTGTTGTACGGTATGGCTCTTGCAGAGAATTCTGCCGCGTCCGCGCACCATGTCGCTATTCAACCATTGGAGAATGTATATGCTGTTCAAGACCAAGTTCATGCCGCTCGCCATCGCTATGGCTTTTGCCTCGGCCACCCAAGCGCAGGAAGTCATCAAGCTCGGTCACGTCGCCCCTGTTTCGGGCCCGTCGGCCCACCTCGGCAAGGACAATGAAAATGGCGCCAAGATGGCGGTAGAAGAACTGAACGCAAAGGGCATCAAGATCGGCGGCAAAGCCGTCAAGTTCACGCTGATGCTGGAAGATGACGGCGGCGACCCGAAACAGGGTACGGCCGTGGCACAGAAACTGGTTGACGCCAAAGTACAGGGCGTGATCGGCCACCTGAATTCCGGCACCTCGATTCCTGCCTCAAAGATCTATCACGATGCGGGCATCCCACAGATTTCGCCAGCCACCACCCAGACCAAATACACCCAGCAAGGCTTCAACTCGGTATTCCGCGTAGTGGCCAATGATGCCAAGCTGGGCGGCACGCTGGGCGCCTATGCCGTCAACAAGCTGGGCATCAAGAAGATCGCCGTGATCGATGACCGCACGGCCTACGGTCAAGGCGTGGCAGACGAGTTCATCAAGGGCGCCAAGAAAGCCGGTGCCGGCGTACAAATCGTCGCCAAGGAATTCACCACCGACAAGGCGACCGACTTCAACGCCATCCTCACCACCATCAAGGCCAAGAATCCCGATCTGGTGTTCTTCGGCGGCATGGACTCGGTAGGCGGCCCGCTGCTGCGCCAGATGAAGGCGCTAGGCATCAAGGCGCGCTACATGGGTGGCGATGGCATGTGCACGGAATCGCTGCCGAAACTGGCCGGCGATGGCGCGGCCAATGAAATGGTGGTGTGTGCTGAAGCGGGCGGCGTAACGCCCGAGCTGCAAAAGAACATGGACGACTTCGTTGCCCGCTACAAGAAGAAATACAACGGCGACGTGCAGCTATACGCCCCGTATGTGTATGACTCGGTCATGACCATGGCAGCCGCCATGCAGCAGGCTAATTCGGCCGAGCCAGCCAAATACCTGCCTGTGCTGCAGAAAATCCAGCACCAGGGCGTGACGGGCATGATCATGTTCGACAGCAAGGGAGACATCAAGGATGGCGCACTGACCCTGTACACCTACAAGGACAACAAAAAGACCAAGATGGAAGTCATCAAATAAGGACGAGCGCGGAGCCGGCTGCGGCTAGCTCCGGACGAAAAAAAACGCGCTCATGAGCGCGTTTTTTTTGCTTCACAGGGAAGGCTTATTTTTGTGCCAGAACCCATTTCACCAGAGTTTTGGCTTCAGCTTCGTTCACCTGTGGGTTAGCTGGCATAGGGATAGCGCCCCAGGTGCCCGAGCCACCCTTCAGTACTTTGGTGATCAGCTTGGCTTCTGCATCTTTCTGGCCAGCGTATTTAGCAGCTACATCTTTGTAAGCTGGGCCTACCAGTTTGGTAGCAACCGCGTGGCAAGCCAGGCAGTTTTTAGCTTTTGCCAGATCAGCGCCAGCATCAGCCATAGCAGCTTGCGAAGCGAAAGCCGACACCAGAACCAGACCAGCCATCATTACGTTACGTTTCATCGTTTTCTCCAGTTGAGTACTAAGCAATTCTATAGGCCATTCTACCGTGTTTTCGCCTGTTGCTATTAACGTCAATGCGAGTTTAGGCGTTGACGCGACACATAAAAACACCTTTGAAATTTCCGTAAAGCAAGTAAAATGGAATTGAGTACTGTAGGAGACCCTCATGCCCCTCATCCTGTTGATTGCCGCCCTGTGCGGACTGCGCTACTTCGAGGTGTGGCACTTTGCCACGCTGTCGTGGTGGTGGATAGGCGGCCTGATGGTTTTCGCCTTTATCTGGTTCGAATTTCTGGAGCCCTTGCTGGGACTGGACAAACGCAAGGCGCATAACGAAGACGAGAAGCGCCGCCGGGCCCGCGTTGCGCAGGAGTTCGGCATAAAAAAATAATCCCGCTCCACAGGGAGCGGGATTCTCGTTCTCAGCGTGACTGAATTAACGCTTGATCTGTGACAGGTCGCGCACGGCGCCGCGATCAGCCGAGGTGGTCAGCGCAGCATAAGCCTGCAGCGCCTGCGACACATAGCGCTCGCGATCGACCGGCTTCCAGGCAGCATCACCACGGGCGTCCATGGCCACACGGCGCGCGGCCAGTTCGGCATCGCTGATGCGCAGGCTGATGGTACGGGCTGGAATATCGATATCGATCATATCGCCCTCTTCCACCAGACCGATGGCGCCACCCTCGGCCGCTTCCGGCGATGCGTGACCGATCACCAGACCCGAAGAGCCACCGGAGAAGCGGCCATCGGTCAGCAGTGCGCAGGCTTTGCCCAGACCTTTGGATTTGATGTAGGAAGTCGGGTACAGCATTTCCTGCATGCCGGGACCACCTTTCGGGCCTTCGTAGCGGATGATGACGACATCGCCTTCGTGCACGGTATCGCCGAGTATGCCTTCAACGGCAGCGTCCTGGCTTTCGAACACGCGTGCCTTGCCGCTGAATTTCAGGATGCTTTCATCCACACCGGCCGTCTTGACGATGCAGCCGTTCACGGCCAGATTGCCATACAGGACGGCCAGACCGCCATCCTGCGAATACGCGTGCGCCTTGTCGCGGATGCAGCCGGTGCTGCGATCTAAATCGAGCGCGTCGTAGCGCTCCGCTTGCGAGAACGCCACCTGGGTCGGCACGCCGCCCGGCGCGGCACGGAACAGCTGCTGCACAGCCGCATCGTCGCTCACTTTGATATCGTTGCGCGCAATCGCTTCGGCCAGCGTCGGCGCGTGGATGGTCGGCAGCGAAGTGTCGAGCAGACCGGCACGTGCCAGTTCGCCCAGAATCGCCACGATGCCGCCCGCGCGGTGCACGTCTTCGATGTGGAATTTATCCGTCATCGGCGCCACCTTGCACAGGCAAGGTACTTTGCGCGAGATGCGGTCGATATCGGCCATGTCGAAGGCCACGCCGGCTTCGTGCGCTGCTGCCAGCAGGTGCAGCACGGTGTTGGTGGAACCGCCCATGGAGACGTCCAGCGCCATGGCGTTTTCGAACGCGGCCTTGGTAGCAATCGAGCGTGGCAGCACGGAGTAATCATCCTGCTCGTAGTGGCGCTTGGCCAGTTCCACGATCAGACGGCCAGCGCGCAGGAACAACTGTTCGCGGTCGGCGTGGGTAGCGACGATGGTGCCGTTACCAGGCAGGGACAGGCCCAGCGCTTCGGTCAGGCAGTTCATCGAGTTCGCCGTGAACATGCCGGAGCAGGAACCACAGGTCGGGCAGGCCGAACGTTCGATTTCCGCTACATCAGCATCGCTCACGGTCTGGTCGCCGGCCTTGATCATGGCATCGACCAGATCGAGCTTGATGACCTTCTTCGAACCGTCCACCACTTTCAGCACCTTGCCCGCTTCCATCGGGCCGCCCGACACGAACACCACCGGAATGTTCAGACGCATGGCGGCCATCAGCATGCCGGGCGTGATCTTGTCGCAGTTGGAGATGCACACCATGGCATCGGCGCAGTGGGCGTTGACCATGTATTCCACCGAATCGGCAATCAGGTCGCGCGATGGCAGCGAGTACAGCATGCCACCGTGGCCCATGGCGATACCGTCATCCACGGCGATGGTGTTGAATTCCTTGGCCACGCCGCCGGCTTTTTCAATCTCGCGCGCGACCAGCTGCCCCAGATCCTTCAGGTGCACGTGGCCCGGCACGAACTGGGTGAAGGAATTGACCACGGCAACGATAGGTTTATCGAAATCGCCATCCTTCATGCCTGTGGCGCGCCACAGGGCGCGGGCGCCGGCCATGTTGCGGCCGTGGGTGGTAGTGCGGGAACGGTATTGCGGCATGATGTCTCTCCGGTAGTGCAACGTATGGTGCTTGGACGATAAGGCCGCTTTAAGCGCCTTAGCGTAAGCTATCTAAGCTAAATAAGCTGTTCTAGCCTGACAGCTTGCCTTGCCCCTGCTCTAGTGTCAAATATATGATTTCTGCACCTGTGAGTCGTATAAAATATCACAGAACATCAACCCTCCAGTTCCCGCCATGACTACCGACCTGCGCAACATCGAACTACGGCCGCTGCGCTACTTCGTCACCGTGGCGGAAGAACTCCACTTCGGCAAGGCGGCGCTGCGCCTGCACATGACCCAGCCGCCGCTGTCGCAGACCATACAGGCGCTCGAACAGCAGCTCGGCGCGCCGCTGTTCGAGCGCAACCGGCGCGGCGTCGCGCTCACCCCGGCGGGACTGGCCCTGCTGCCCGCTGCGCGCCGCCTGCTGGCACAGGTGCAGGAACTGCCGCAACTGGTACAGCGCGCTGCCGCAGGGGAAGTGGGCAGCCTGACACTGGCCTTTGTCTCGTCGGCCGACTACAGCGTGCTGCCACCCTTCCTGCGCGCTTACCGCGCGGCCTATCCGCAGGTACAGCTCACGCTGCAGGAAGCCACCTCCGACCTGCAACTGGACGATCTGCTACAGGGCCGCATCGATGCCGGCCTGCTGATTCCGCCCCTGCCCGACAAGGCGAAACAGGAACTTGATTATCTGCCCGTGCTCAGCGAGCCGCTGGTGCTGGCCCTGCCGGCCGACCTGCCGGGCGTAAAACGCAAGGGCAAGCTGACGCTGGCCAGCCTGCCGCCGCTGCCCCTGATTATCTTCCCGCGCGCCATATCGCCGGCCCTGTACGACGCCATCCTGTCCGTGTTCCGCAGCGCCGGGCTGACACCACAGATCGGCCAGCAGGCCATACAGATGCAGACCATCGTCAGTCTGGTCTCGGCCGGCATGGGCATGGCACTGGTGCCGCAGTCGGTCTCCAACCTGATGCGGCCCGGAGTAGAATACCGGGCGCTGGCGGAAGCCACGCCGCTGGTAGAAACCGGGCTGGCATGGCGGCGCGATAACGCCTCGCCGGTACTGCACGGATTTTTGGATTTACTGAGAAAGAGCACTTTATGCTGATACACCCTATGCCCGATCCCATTGCCCTGCACCTTGGGCCCGTATCGATACACTGGTATGGACTGATGTATGTGCTGGCCTTTGCCCTGTTCGTGGCACTGGGTCGCGTGCGCATCCGCCAGCCCCACATCGCAGCACAGCGCTGGAGCAAGGAAGATCTGGACGACATGCTGTTCTACGGCATGCTGGGGGTGGTGATCGGCGGGCGCCTGGGCGAAGTGCTGTTCTACCATCCGCTCGAATACTTCGCCAACCCGCTGGAAATCTTCAAGGTCTGGCGCGGCGGCATGTCCTTCCACGGCGGCTTCCTCGGCGTGCTGATCGCCATGGCCGTATGGGCGCGCAAGGCCGGCCGCAACCTGCTCGATGTGTACGACTTCATCGCCCCGCTGGTGCCGCTCGGCTATGCCGCTGGCCGCCTCGGTAACTTCATCAATGCCGAACTGCCGGGCCGCGTGGTCAGCGATGCGTCGCTGCCTTGGGCCATGCTGTGGCCGGACAATGCCTACCCGCTGGCGCCGAATCCCGTGTTCCTGCAAGGCCTGCGCCATCCATCGCCGCTGTACCAGATGCTGATCGATGGCCTGCTGGTGTTCGTGATGCTGTGGCTATATGCACGCAAGCAGCGTCCGCGTCTGGCCGTGGGCGCGTTCTACACGCTGTTATATGGCTGCGCGCGGTTTGGCACGGAATACTTCCGCACACCGGACTGGGAAACCACGGTACTGGGCCTGCCCATCACGTCGGGTCAGGTGCTGTCGCTGCCGATGATCGCTGGCGCCATCGCCATGCTGGTCTGGGCCTACACCGTACGCCAGCAAGGCCGTCCGCCGCTGCAGCGCTAGCGCAAGACCGGGCAGGCAGCGCACCGCCGCTTGCCAACTGCTGCGACACAATCTAGTTGAGCGCCTTGTACAGCATGTACGCTGCCAGACAGTAGAGCATCACGGCGAATATTTTCTTCAGCGTCTGTACCGGCAGACGATGCGCCGCGCGCGCACCAAACGGCGCCATGCTCACGCTGGCCAGCGCCATCACGGCCAGTGCCGGCAGATACACAAAGCCCAGCGCATACGGCGGCAGATCAGCTACCTGCCAGCCGTAATAGATATTCGACAGCGTGCCCGATAGCGCGATAGGAAAGCCCAGCGCAGCGCTGGTCGCTACCGCGTTTTGGATGCGCACTCCGCGCCGCATCAGGAAAGGCACGGACAGAAAACCGCCGCCCGCCCCCACCAGCCCCGAAATCACGCCGATCAGCATACCGGTGCCGAACATGGCGCTGCGGCCCGGCAGATGGGCCGCCGCTGCGCCGTTCTGCGGCGCGGACGCAGCGGCCTTCTTGCCGAACAGGATCTGGGTCGCAGAGATAGTCAGAAATACGGCGAACAGCAAGGCCTGCCCTGCCGAACTGAGTTGCTTGGCGATCCAAGGGCCGCACCATGCACCGAGCAATATGCCCGGCGCCAGCAGCGCCGCCACGGACCACAGCACGGCACCATGCTGGTGATGGGCGCGCACCGAGGAGATGGAAGTAAACATGATCACGCCCAGCGAAGTGGCTACGGCCATGTGGATGATGGCGTGCGGCGCAAAGCCCTGCGCCGTAAAGATCATGGTAATGAAAGGCACGAGTATCATGCCGCCGCCTATGCCCAGCATGCCGGCCGCAAAACCGCCGAATGCCCCCATCAGCAACAGCAGCAGGATCAGGCCCGCGCTCATGCAGCGCCTGTCAGCAGTGCCTCGATGTAGCGCCACTGGTCCGGCGTCACGGGCGTGATCGACAGGCGGCTGCCCTTCTGCAGCAGCACCATGTCGGCCAGCTCGGGGATGCTGCGCAGCTCGGCCAGCGGCAACAGCCGCGTCTTGTGCGTGCCCTGCACGTCGATGGAAATCCAGCGCGGCTGTTCGGGCGTGGCTTTAGGGTCGAAATAATGGCTGGCGGGATCGAACTGGCTAGCATCGGGATAGGGCTGGCCGACGATGCGCGCCAGACCAGCAATACCCGGCTGCGCGCAACTCGAGTGGTAGAACAGCACGCCATCGCCGTCGCGCATGGCATCGCGCATGAAATTACGCGCCTGATAGTTGCGCACCCCGAACCACGCCGTGGTGCGGTTGGGCGATGCCATCACATCGTCGATGCTCACTTCATCAGGCTCGGACTTCATCAACCAGTATTGCATTGCTTTGCTCCAGACGAAAAAAAGCGGCTGCGCATTCTCATGCAAGCAACCGCTTCAAGGTATTCGGCCCCGCCTGTGCCGTCTTTGCCGGCATCCCGAACCGAATGGTTCAAGGTGGTCACAGTTAGTTCAATTTCGGGTTCATCGGACTAGCGACGCTCACGCCCATCAAACAAAATTCCGCAACCGGTGCACATAAATGGTTCAAGGACTATATGGCAATCGCGAACACCGCAGGGTAGAACGCAGTTTACTCCTTTGTGCGCCGCAAAGGAAGAAAAAACCGGAATTAAAACAGGGTTTCTTGCGGCGTTAGAGCGCCATCAAGTACCTGATGCATGGCGCTCATCTTGGTCTGCATATCCAGCAGTGACATATCCGACAACGGTCCGGCCGGCGAACGGGCCGACAGGAACTCCGCCGCCACGCCCAGTGCCGCCATCACGGCGATACGGTCATTACCCTTGATCCTGCCGGCATCACGGATGGCCGTCATTTTCTTGTCGAGGAAGGCGGCCGCTTCGCGCAGCGCGCGTTCTTCGCCCTCCTTGCAGACGAGGCGATACGGTGCGCCCATGATGGTCACATCGACAGTACTCATTGTGCTTCCTCACTGACAGGCAGTTCCTCGGGGGCGATCTCCTCCTCGAGTGCAGGAATCTGCTCCAGCAGGGCGGCCACACGCGCGGACGCTTCTCCCAGCTTGCGCTGGTAGCCCATGTTTTCCACCACCAGTGCCGAATTAGCCTGCCGTAGCTGGGCATTTTCGCGGCGCAGAGCGTGGGTCAGTTCGGCCAACTGGTCGATTTTATCGGAGAGTTCTTGGAAATCTGGAATCATCCCATCACTATAGGGAGCGCGCCGTGCGCCGTCAACAGGCACACACACCGCAGCGGCAGATTCAGGGGGCAATGTCACAAATTATTCCCCACGATCAACGTTGATATCTGCGTTGACAGCAAAACAAACTTGATCCGGCCTATAAAAAAAGGCGGGGTGGCGCTAGCAGCGCCACCCCGCCAACCGAACACACGACTACGGGATTAGAACTTGTAGGACAGACCGAGGTTGTAGCGACGGCCGAATTCCGTCACTTCCTGCTGCTGCGGCACGTTGGCACTGGTGTACACCACCTTCTGGTTGGTCAGGTTGTCGATACCAAAGCGCAGTTGCAGTTCCTTGGTCAGCTGCTTGGCCAGATTCAGGGTGACATAGGTTTCGGCACCGTTTTCGATCAACTGGCCGGCCGCCCAGGTCGGGTTACGCACAAACTTGCTGTGGTAGTTGACCGAGGTACGGGCTTCGAAGCCATCACGCTCGTACCACAGGGTGACACCGGCGTTGTGCTTCATCAGGCCTTCGATAGGGAAGGGATTATTGGCCGGGAAGCTCTCCTTGATGTCGCTATGGGTGTAGGCATAGTTGCTGAAGATGCCGAAGCCATTATCAAACGAGTGCTGGTACACCAGTTCCACGCCATCCACATTGCCGCCCTCTCCATTCACGGAACGGGTGATGACCGCCTTGCGGCCATCGATGGTGGTGGTGTCGCTGGTGATGCCGATGTAGCGCGTAACTTTTTTGTAGAAAGCGCCAGCCGACAGCAGCGAACCTTTACCGAAATACCACTGGTAAGCCAGATCGAGCTGGTTGGCCATCATGGGCTTCAGGCCCGGATTGCCGGCGCTACCCGTCAGCGGCATGGTTGGATTCGGATCGATGTAGATGGTACGCGAGGCGCGCATCTCGTCCAGCGGGGCACGCGACATGGCACGCGCCACGCTAAAGCGCAGTTGACGTTCCTGTTTCTCGTCCAGATTGAAAATCAGATTCAGGCTAGGCAGCACTTCCGTGTAGCTGGCGCTTTCCGAAACCGGCGTCGGAGCGGCTCCATTCAGCGTCTGCATGCCTTCACCCGTCTGGGTGGTGTGCACTACACGCAGGCCGGCATTACCACGGTAGCTCAGGCCACCCAGCGTGCCATCCAGTTCACCTTGCGCATACAGCGAGGAACTGCGCTCCTTCACCTTCCAGCCAGACAGCAGGTCGTTCTGGGTCTGGGTGCGGCCAGCCGGATCATAGGCCTTGGCACCAAATGCTTTCAGCGTACTGCCCATGAAATCCTTAAGCGCCAGATACGGCGCCGACAGGCCATCGACCTTGACGGACTCGTATTCGGAATCGGCAATTGCGCTAACCGGCTGCATATTCCACGTGGTCTGATGGTAGTCCTTCTGGCGGTCGGTCACGCGTGCACCCAGTTTCAGGCGGCTGACCGGGCCCCACTCCACGCCGCGCGAGGCGTTCAGGTGCAGCGCATCGAGGCTGTCGCGCAGGTGGCCGTCGGTATCCACATACAGTGTGGCTGGCCAGAAGTTGGCGGGGTTGCCCGTATCCTGGCCGAACGAGAACGATGGCTTCTCATTGCCGCTGAAGGCGTAGCTGACCGTGGCGCCGTTACGCGACGACTGGCGCAGGTCATACCATGCGCTGTCGCGGCCAGCGCGCGAAGTCGACAGATCAGCTTCCAGCTTCCAGTCGCCCACGTTGAACTTGCCATTCACACCGGTTGCAAAGGTATCCATATCCTGCGTCCACAGCGTGTCGTTGGTGGTCAGGCCTACACCCGTCACCGTCGCACCCACCACATAGCCGTTACGGATATCCAGATTGCTGTAAGCGGACTTCTGCCAGCCGTCCCAGTTACCGACGTCGCCGCTCCAGTGTTCCAGACCCGGCTCGCGGATCTTGGCTTGCGCATAGTAGGCGTCGCCCGTGATGATGGCATCGCTGCTCGGCTTCCATTCCACCTTGCCCAGCACGCTGCTGCGTTTATCCTTGCCGCGCTTGATCGAATCGCCCCAGCCCCAAGGCGTCTTGTCGACCTTGCCGTCGCCATTCAGATCGCCCGAGTGGTCTTCGTTAAAGCCCCAGTGCTTGACGTTCTTCTGCACGGAAGGCTGGTCCTGATAACTGAAGGCCAGTGCGACGCCCAGCTTGCGATCATCGAACTGGTCGATGTAGATGCCGCCCAGACGCGGCGCCGTCTTGCTGGCACCGGGCACGTCGCGGCCGATTTCGTAGTACAGCGCGTCGGCTTTGAGCGAGGCCTGACGGCCGCTGTATTTGAGCGGGCTGACCGTCTGCAGATCGATGGTGGTGGCGATGCCGCCCTCCACTACTTCGGCCGACTGGGTCTTGTAGATGGTGGCACCACTCAGCGATTCGGACGGGAACTGCTCGAAGCGCACCGCGCGGTTAGGTTCCGACGAGGCCAGCTCGCGGCCATTCAGCGTCGCGCCGATGAAGCGCGGGCCCATGCCCCGCGCCACGATCTGGCTGGCGTTGCCGCGATCGAGGCCGGACGACATGCCGGGCAAACGCGCCAGCGATTCGGCAATCGTGGTGTCCGGCAGTTTGCCGATATCTTCCGACGATATGACTTCAACGATGCTGTTGGAAGCTTCCTTGATGGCCAGCGCATTGCGTACCGAAGCACGGATGCCGGTAACGTTCACCTGTTGCGTCTCGGTGGAGACGGTGCTGCTGGCTTCCTGCGCCAGCGCCTGTTGCGCCAGCAGCGGGGACGTGAATAGCGTGGCTATCAGCCAGCTGATTTTTTTATGCTTCATTAGCATCTCCAGTGTTTGTAATTATGTTCCGTCTCTATTGAGCGACTCGGACGAATAACTGGATGCTAGCGAAACGCTCCACGCAGTTCCAATTCCTTATTGCGTGCGCGGCATATCAAGATCGTATATCAGACGCAGACAGGTATAGCTCGCACTCAGTCCGGCCTGCGGTAGTGCGGATACATGCTGGCGGCGGCATCGCGCAGCGCCTGCAGCATGGCGTCGGCGCCCGGTGAGAGCTGGTGTCGCTTGCGCGTCACAATACCGAAGGAATCCATGCTGACACCGAGATCGAAGGGCAGCGCCGTCATCAGACCGGCCGCCAGATAAGGCTGTACGGCATCTTCCGGCAGCGCCACGATCATATCGCTATTGAGCAGCAGGCTGGCAACTACGGGCAGATCAGGGGTTTCCACGGTTTCCGCCGGCGGCTCCAGACCGCGCGAAAGGAAGAGCGCCGTCAGCCTGTCGCGCAAAATGCTGCCTGCCGGCGGCAGTATCCAGCACTGCGACATCAGGTCTTCCAGTTGCAGATCATCGCGCGCTGTGAGCGGATGGCCGGCCCGCACAATGAGCCGGTGCGGCTCATCCGTGAGTGGTTCGAAATTGAGTTCGTCGGCAGCTGCCGTATCGAGTATGCGGCCTATCACCAGATCGAGTTCGCCGCCACGCAGGCGCTCTACCAGCGCTTTGCTGGTCGACATGCTGACTGCCACATGCACGCGCGCATGGCGCGACTTGAGCAGCGTAATCGCCTGCGGCACCAGCCCCGTTGCCGGCGCCAGCACGGTGCCCACGCCCACGCGGCCGCGCAGGCCGGACAGCAATTCCATCACCTCCTGATGGGCCGCATCCATTTCCGCCAGCGCTGCACCGGCGCGCCGGATCAGCACCTTGCCATACCACGTAGGGGCGACGCCGCGCGACAAACGTTCAAATAGTTGAACGCCGAGCGCATGTTCCAGCTCACCCAGTAGTTTGGACGCGCCGGGCTGGGTCAGATTGGCTGCTTGCGCCGCATGGGCGATGGAACCGTGCCGCCCCAGTTCGACCAGCAGCACCAGATGGCGGGTCTTCAGATGGGAACGGACAAAACGGTCGGAACGGGAATCAGTCATGATGGGGAATTAAGGGCTTGCCCATCATAAGGCGGGGTAGCAATAGCGTCAATCACCTTGCCGCGCCTGCCCGCAGCGCCTGTGCTTCGGCATAGGCGTCCTCAAAGGGCGTATCGGCCAGTCCCGCAAAGTCCACGCCGCTGACCTGAGGGGAGACTCTAAACACGCCACCATCGCCGCCAATTAACAACAACTGATCCAGTTGCATACCACCCGCTGCAGCACCGGCCAGCACCTGATCGCCGATCACGATCATCTGCCGCACGGCACCGCCCGCATCATGCTGGCACAGAGCAGGCCCCTGCGTACTCCAGACCTGATCGCAGGCGTCGACCAGCAAGGCCCCACCGCCTATGCCACCCTGCGCAAACAACTGGACTTCGCCCACGCGGGCCCGTTCGGCATCGTAACGGCAGCGCATGATGGCGCCCAAGGTGGCGTCGGAAAAATACATCTGCGTGCCATCGCGGCTAAATGCAATGCCGCAAGCGGTTGCCACCGTGGGCAATGCCAGCCGGCGCAAACCATAGCGCTGCGAGTACTGGTAGAAGCTGCCGATAGGCCGGCGGTCGGCCGCGATATTGGCGCTGCCGAAGACGAAATAGCCATGCCGGTCGGTGGCGCCATCGCTCATGGCCGTACGCGGTTCGGCCGGATCAATGGTGGCCAGCACCTGCGCCTGCAACGGCCGCGCGGGCACCACGCCCGTGGGCAGCTCCGCCATGCCCAGCCGCTTGCCCTGCCCCAGCAGCACGCGCCCCGAGCTGCACATGGCCATCACGCCGGCATGTTCCTGCAGGCGCAGCGGCAGGGCGCAATCGCCATCGGCTGCCAGCGTATACAGCAGACCGGTTACAGGATCGAGCCAGCGCCATGCTCCGCTACGGGCGTCCCAGCGCAGCGCCGCCGCACTCTGGCCACAGCGCATCAACAAGGGGGCATAGGTGGAGACTAGGCTCATGCTACGGGGACTCCGTTCGGAAAAAAGTGGGAATTCGGGCTGATAGCGCGCCAGTCTATAGGCGGGCGCCTGCGCTGAGCTATAAATAATCGCGCCCCTGCCATAGCGTTTTCAGATAGCGCTATCAGCTCTCTGCCAGCTATCCGATATTGATATGCCTACTTACGAATTAATCATATTTCCGATCTAGCGCACGGGCTTAGACTGCATGCTGTTCCTGAACTTATTCCTCTAGCCTCTATGAAAATCATCAAACTGACGACCTACCGTGTGCCACCGCGCTGGATGCTGCTGAAGATAGAAACCGATGAAGGGGTGGTCGGCTGGGGCGAGCCCGTGATCGAAGGCCGCGCCCGCACCGTCGAAACGGCCGTGCAGGAAATGGAACCATATCTGATCGGCCAGGACCCGGCCCGCATCAACGACCTGTGGCAGACCATGTACCGCGCCGGTTTCTACCGTGGCGGCGCCATCCTGATGAGCGCCATCGCCGGTATCGACCAGGCTCTGTGGGACATCAAAGGCAAGGTACTGGGCCAGCCCGTGCACCAGTTGCTCGGCGGTCTGGTACGCGATCGCATGAAAATGTATAGCTGGGTAGGCGGTGATCGCCCATCCGACATCATCGAACATATCCGCACGCTGCGTGCGGGCGGCTTCGATACCTTCAAGATGAATGCCACGGAAGAACTGGGCATGCTCGATACGGCTGCCGCCGTTGATAAAGCAGTGGAACGCGTGGCGGAAATCCGCGCCGCTTTCGGCAACAGCATCGAATTCGGTCTGGACTTCCATGGCCGCGTTGCCGCACCGATGGCCAAAACCCTGCTGCGCGAACTGGAACCCTACCGTCCGCTGTTCGTGGAAGAGCCGGTGCTGGCCGAGCAAGCCGAGTACTACCCGCGTCTGGCCGAAATGACGTCGATTCCGCTGGCAGCGGGCGAGCGCATGTACTCGCGCTTCGAGTTCAAGCATGTGTTCGAAGCGGGCGGCCTGTCCATCGTCCAGCCCGACCTGTCGCACGCTGGCGGCATCACCGAGTGCATGAAGATCGCCTCGATGGCCGAAGCCTATGACGTTACGCTGGCGCCGCACTGCCCACTCGGCCCGATCGCACTGGCTTCCTGCCTGCATGTGGACTTTGCCTCGTACAACGCCGTGCTGCAGGAGCAGAGCATGGGCATCCACTACAATCGCGGCGGCGAGCTGCTCGATTACGTGGTCAACAAGGAAGACTTCCGTATCACCGATGGTTACATGCAGCCATTGACCAAGCCCGGTCTGGGCGTGATCGTGGACGAAGAAAAAGTCATCGAAGCGAGCCGCAACGCGCCGGACTGGCGTAACCCCGTCTGGCGTCATGCCGACGGCAGCGTGGCGGAGTGGTAAGTCACACCTGCCCGCCCTACTCGCCACAAAATAAAAACGGAGACCTGATGCTGTTCTCGACCTCGATTAAACTGCGCCGCCGCGCCAGCGCGGCGCTGATTGCCGGCCTGTTTGCCGGCGCCGCCACCTATGCCGGTGTTAGCACCGCAGCCACGCTGCGCATCGACGCCAGCGCCGCCACCGCGGCGCCGGCTGCGGCTGCCCTGCGCATGGGCAGTGCCGTCGCACCAAACGGCGACACGCTGGGCGTGAACGCCCGCTACCTGACCCGCAACGGCGCACCATGGCTGCCCGTCATGGGCGAATTCCACTACAGCCGTACGCCCGATAGCCAGTGGCTGGCCGAGCTGCAGAAGATGAAGGCAGCCGGTATCGACATCGTTGCCAGCTATGTGATGTGGAACCACCATGAAGAAGTCGCCGGCAAGTTCGACTGGAAGAACCAGCGCAATCTGCGCCGCTTTGTCCAACTGGCTGCACAGGCCGGCCTCGATGTGGTGGTGCGCGTAGGCCCATGGGCGCACGCCGAAGTACGCTACGGCGGCGTGCCGGACTGGGTGGTCAACAGCATGCCCACCCGCCGCAACGACGCCCAGTACATGGCACTGGTGGAAAAGCTGTACCGTGAAATCGGCCAGCAGCTCAAAGGCCAGTTATGGAAAGATGGCGGCCGCGTGATCGGCATCCAGCTCGAAAACGAATACAACCTCGATGGTCCCGACCAGGGCAAGGCCCACATCGCCGCGCTCAAGCAGTTGGCGCTGAAAGCTGGCCTCGATGTGCCCTACTACACCGTCACCGGCTGGGATGGCACCATCTATCCGCATGGCGAAGTCACCCCCGTCTTCGGCGGCTACCCCGATGAACCATGGGGCACCAGCACCAAGGAACTGCCACCCAAGGAAACCTATGCCTTCCGCTTCGATACGCGCGTGAGCGGCGACCTCGGTGCGCAGACGGCCGCCCATGCCCCGGGCAGCGCCGAA
Organism: Pseudoduganella danionis; assembly: GCF_009720775.1. GTDB lineage: Bacteria > Pseudomonadota > Gammaproteobacteria > Burkholderiales > Burkholderiaceae_D > Rugamonas > Rugamonas danionis. The sequence continues at coordinate 728,657 of NZ_WNKW01000001.1, read as the reverse complement.
ACCGACAAGGATGTGACGCCCTTCCTCGGCGCTGAATATGGCGCCGGTCTGCCGTTCATGTACCGCCGCCGCACCGTGGTATCGGCCGACGATATTGCGTCCATGCTGCCCGTACAACTGGGCTCCGGCGTGAATCTGATGGGCTACTATATGTTCCATGGCGGGCGCAATCCCACCGCCATCGGCGGCACCTCGATGGAAGAAAGCACACTCAGTGGCGGCTACAACGACACTACCATGATCAGCTACGACTTCCAGGCGCCGCTAGGCCCGGATGGCCAGCAGCGCAAGGTACTGGAAAAACTGCGTCCCTTCCACCTGTTCCTGCATGATTTCGGCAGCCGTCTGGCGCCGATGACCGTGCGCAAGCCGGAAGTCGCTCCTGCCACGCCGGACGATCTGCAAGCACCGCGCTTTGCCGTACGCAGCGCAGCAGAACGCGGCTTCCTGTTCGTGAATAACCATGTGCGCCAGTACGACATGGCGGTGCAACAGGCCAGCCAGTTCGAAATCAAACTGCCCAAGCAGACCCTGACGCTGCCGAGCAAACCAGTCGATATCGCCAAAGGCGCTTACTTCATCTGGCCGCTCAACCTCGATCTGGACGGCACCAACCTGAGCTACGCCACCGCGCAGCCGCTGGCACTGCTCGATCAGGGCCGCAGCGGCGTGGTCGCGGTGTTCAGCGCCAGTGCCGGTGTACCGGTAGAACTGGCACTGGACGGCGTAAGCAGCCAGCAGGTGCAGGCCGGTGGCGCCCGCGTAACCGTCAGCAATGGCCGTCTGCTGGTCAGCGATATCCAGCCCGGCAGCAACGTCGCGCTGACCGTGCAGCGCCAGGGCGCCCGCCCGCTGACCATCGTGGTACTCACGCCAGAACAGGCGCAGCAACTGAGCGTGGTGCAACTGGCCGGCCAGCGCCGCCTGCTGCTCAGCGCACAACAGAATTATGTAGCCGACGGCGCACTGCATTTGCGCTCGGTCGGCAGCAACCAGTTCCGCTTCGGGGTCTATCCTCCTCTGCCGAAACAGCCGCGCACGGATGCCGCCGCATCCGTGCTGCGTGCTGGCGGAAACGATAGCCTGTTCCAGACGTATAGCGCCGAACTGCCTGCACGCAGCGTGACAGCAGAAATCACTCGCGTGCGCGAGGCGCAGGAAGCTCCGCCCGTAGTCATTGGCGGCGCTGCACGTGCCGCCATCCAGCCGGCGCCGGAAAGCTTCAAGGCGGCGGCTGCGTGGCGCATCAACGTGCCGCAGGAACAACTGCGCGGACTCGACGACGCCCTGCTACAGATCGACTTCGTGGGCGATATCGGCCGCCTGTTTGCCGGCACCCGCATGCTGGACGACTGGTACTACAGCGGCTATCCGTGGCAAGTCAGCCTGCGCTCGCCGCAGACGGCTGCCACTGGCCCGCTAACGGTTGCGGTGCTGCCGCTGCGCGCCGACGCCCCTATCTATCTGCCGCGCGAAGCCCGGCCTGACTTCGGCGCAGCCAGCCAGATCGCCCAACTGCGCAGCGTAAGCGTACTGCCCGTGTACCGCCTGCGCGTGACACCTTGAACAAAAATAGCAAACGGAGATACTCATGAAACGACACTTAATCGCTGCAGCGGCCCTGTGCCTGCTGGCTGCCTCCCAACTGGCACAGGCTGCCGATGCTGTGAAAATCGGTTTCCTCGTCAAACAGGCCGAGGAACCATGGTTCCAGGACGAATGGCGCTATGCCGAGCAAGCCGCCAAAGATAAAGGCTTTGCGCTGGTGAAGATCGGCGTACCAAATGGCGAAAAGATGATCGCTGCGATCGACAATCTGGCCGCCCAGAAGGCGCAGGGTTTCGTCATCTGTGCACCGGACGTGAAACTGGGTACGGCCGTCGAACGCGCGGCCCGTCGCAACAACATGAAAGTGATTTCCGTCGATGACAGGCTGGTTGACGGCAGCGGCAAGCCGATCGCGTCGATTCCCCACATGGGCATTTCCGGCTACGCCATCGGCAAGCAGGTCGGTGAAGGCATCGTGGCCGAAATCAAGGCACGCAAATGGAATATGGCTGAAGTAGGTGCGATTCGCGTCGCCTACGACCAGCTACCGACGGCCAAAGAACGCACCATGGGCGCGATCGACGCGCTGAAAGCGGCCGGCCTGGTGGCCGCCAACGTGATCGATGCGCCGCAGGCCAAGACCGATACGGAAAGCGCCTTCAATGCGGCCAACATCGCGCTGACCAAAAACGCCCGCTTCAAATACTGGGTGGCAGTGGGCCTCAACGATGAAGCCGTGCTGGGCGCCGTGCGCGCTGCCGAAGGGCGCGGCATCAAGGCCGACAGCATGATCGGTGTAGGCATAGGCGGCGCCAAAGCCGCCGAGAACGAACTGAATAAACCGGCAGCCACGGGCTTCTTCGGCTCCGTCATGATCAGTGCCAAGGAACACGGCTATCAGACCTCGGTCAATCTGTTCAACTGGATCACCGGCAAAGCCGTGCCGCCGGCCGAAGTGCAGACCAAGGGCATGCTGATGACGCGCGCTAATCAGGCGGAAGTGCGCAAGCAGATGGGCCAGTAACATGAACGCGTATCTGCAATTCGATCAGGTCAGCAAAGTCTTCCCCGGCGTGAAGGCGCTCAATGGCGTGAGCTTCGCGGCCCATGCCGGCCAGGTACACGGCCTGCTCGGCGAAAACGGTGCAGGCAAATCCACTCTGCTGAAAATCCTCGGGGGCCAGTACAAGCCGGACGGTGGCCGCCTGCTGGTCAACGGTCAGGAGTGCCGCTTCACTAGTGCCAAGGATGCGATTGCCGCCGGCGTCGCCATCATCCATCAGGAACTGCAATACGTGCCGGAACTGACGGTGGCCGAAAACGTGCTGCTGGGGCGTATGCCCACCCGTTTCGGCCTGCTCGACAAGCCGCGCGCCTACCAGATCGTGGCCGAGAAGCTGGCGGCGATCGGCGTCGATCTGGCACCGGATGCCAAGCTGGTGGACCTGTCCATCGCCCAGCGCCAGATGGTGGAAATCTGCAAAGCCATCATGCAGGATGCACAGGTGATCGCGTTCGACGAACCGACCTCCAGCCTGTCGCACCGCGAAACGGAAATCCTGTTCCGGCTGGTGAAGGAGTTGCGCGCCGAAGGCCGCACGTTGATCTACATCTCGCACCGGCTGGAAGAGCTGTACGAACTGTGCGACGCCTGCACCATCTTCCGCGATGGCCGCAAGATCGTCACCCATGACGTGATGGCTGACGTACCGCGCGAGCGTCTGATCAGCGATATGGTGGGCCGCGAACTGTCCGACATCTACGACTACCGCGCCCGCCCGCTGGGCAAGGAACGCCTGCAGGTACAAGGCCTGTCGGGCCAGCACATCAGCCAGCCGCAAAGCTTCAGCGTGCGTGCCGGCGAAGTGCTGGGCTTCTTCGGCTTGGTCGGCGCCGGTCGCAGCGAACTAATGCGGCTGCTGTACAACGCCGATGCGCGAAAATCCGGCAGCGTGCTGCTCGATGGCGCCGTGGTGCCGACCAGTGGCCCTTCCGCCGCGATCAAGGCCGGCATCGTGCTGTGCCCCGAAGACCGCAAGGAACAGGGCATCCTCGCCACCGCCTCGGTGGCCGAGAACATCAACATCAGCGTGCGCCGGCTCGATCTGCTGGGCGGCCTGTTCCTGCGCCATCAGCGCGAAGCGGCACTGGCCGAGGAATTCATCGCCCGCCTGCGCATCAAAACGCCTAACCGCCAGCAGGAAATCCGCCTGCTCTCGGGCGGCAACCAGCAGAAAGTGATACTGGCGCGCTGGCTGGCCGAACCGGGCCTGAAAGTGCTGATCCTCGACGAGCCTACGCGTGGCATCGACGTGGGCGCCAAGAACGATATCTACCGCATCATCCATGAAGTGGCCGAGCAAGGCTGCTGCGTGATTGTGATCTCGAGCGAACTGCCGGAAGTGCTGGGCATTTCCGACCGCGTGATCGTGATGCGCGAAGGCCAGATCTGTGGCGAGCTGCCGCGCGAGCAGGCCAGCGAAACTGCCGTGCTGGCACTGGCGCTGCCGGATACCGCTCCCGCTACCGCACCGGCTACCGCTGCTGCCGCACCAACTGAAACTACCGAATCATCCGCCCTTCCTATCCGGAGCATTGCATGAACGTCGCACAAATGAATTCCGCCACTACGCCGGCGGCCCAGACCAACCAGCGCCAGCGCCAGTGGCTGGTGGACTACAGCATGCCGCTCGGCTATGTGGTGCTGTTTGCCGTGCTGTCGGCCACGGTGGAAAACTTCTTCTCGCTGACCAATGTGGTCGGCCTGATGCTGTCCGTCGCGCAGATCGGCATGGTGGCCTGCACCATGATGCTGTGCCTGGCCTCGCGTGACTTCGACCTGTCGGTCGGCTCCACCATCGCCTTTGCCGGCGTGCTGGGCGCCATGGTGCTCGAACACACGGGCAGCGTGCTGCTGGCCGTCGGTGCCGGTCTGGCGGCCGGTGCCATCATCGGCGCGGCCAACGGCGTGCTGATTGCCTACCTGCGCGTCAATGCGCTGATCGCCACGCTGGCCACCATGCTGATGGTGCGCGGGCTCGCCTTCATCGTCTCCAAGGGTCAGGCGGTCGGCATCAGCAACGACGCCTTCATCGATTTCGGCGATAGCCGCATCTTCGGCCTGCCGCTGCCTGTGCTGGTATGCGCTGCCTGCTTCGTGGTGTTTGGCATACTGCTCAATCAGACCATCTTCGGCCGCAATACGCTGGCCATAGGCGGCAATCCGGAAGCGGCCCGTCTGGCCGGCGTGCAGGTGGAACGTCTGCGCGTGTGGATCTTCCTGATCCAGGGCGTGGTCACCGCCATGGCCGGCCTGATACTGGCTTCGCGCATCACCAGTGGCCAGCCTAACGCAGCGCAAGGCTTCGAACTGGACGTAATCTCGGCCTGCGTGCTGGGTGGCGTGTCCCTGCTCGGTGGTAAAGCGCGCATCTTCGGCGTGCTGATCGGCGTGCTGATCATGGGTACGGTGGAAAACGTCATGAACCTGCTCGACGTGGACGCCTTCTATCAATACCTGATGCGCGGCGTGATTCTGCTGGCCGCCGTACTGCTGGACCAACTGAAAACCCGCGGCGAGCGCCGCTAGACCTAGTCATCGCGCGCCGGCCGGTCCCCCTGCCGGCCGGACAGCATCGGGCTTGAGCCGCCGCTCAAGCCCGATTTCGTATCCTCCAAGCAAGAATCCTCCCTGAAATCGTGCTTTTTTGCGCCCGCGCAAATTTTGCGCCTTGAAATGGTCAAGGGTCGTCCCTATAATTGGCACTCGATACGGAGGAGTGCTAACAGTCTGCTTCGTTAAATTTCCGCTGCGGCAACCTTGTTGAAGCAGCAACAAACTGTACCATTGTTAATCATTAAGGAGTTTTGTATGAACCTTCGCCCTTTGAACGATCGCGTAATCGTCAAACGCCTCGACCAGGAAACCAAAACTGCGTCCGGCCTGATCATCCCTGATGCGGCTGCTGAGAAACCAGATCAAGGCGAAGTCCTGGCTGTAGGCAATGGCAAGATTCTGGAAGACGGCAAAGTCCGTCCACTGGATGTCAAAGTAGGCGACCGCGTTCTGTTCGGCAAATACGCCGGCCAGACCGTCAAAGTTGACGGTCAAGAACTGATGGTGATGCGCGAAGAAGACATCATGGCCATCGTGGTCAAGTAAGACCAGCGATAGACCCCATATCTACCTAATTTCGGAGAATTAAACATGGCAGCTAAAGATGTAGTATTCGGCGACGCAGCGCGCGCCAAGATGGTTGAAGGCGTGAACGTACTGGCCAACGCCGTTAAAGTCACCCTGGGCCCTAAAGGCCGTAACGTAGTGCTGGAGCGTTCGTTCGGCGCCCCTACCGTCACCAAGGACGGCGTATCGGTTGCTAAAGAAGTCGAACTGAAAGACAAGCTGCAGAACATGGGCGCGCAAATGGTCAAAGAAGTGGCCTCGCGCACCAGCGACAACGCTGGCGACGGCACCACCACCGCAACCGTGCTGGCACAAGCCATCGTACGCGAAGGCATGAAGTTCGTTGCCGCCGGCATGAACCCGATGGACCTGAAGCGCGGTATCGACAAAGCAGTTGCTGCGACCGTCGAGCAGATCGCCGTGATCGCCCGTCCATGCACCACCACCAAAGAAATCGCTCAAGTTGGCTCGATCTCGGCTAACTCGGACACCTCGATCGGCGACCGTATCGCTGAAGCGATGGAAAAAGTCGGCAAAGAAGGCGTGATCACCGTAGAAGACGGCAAATCGCTGAACGACGAACTGGACATCGTTGAAGGTATGCAGTTCGACCGCGGCTACCTGTCGCCATACTTCATCAACAACCAAGAGAAGCAAGTTGCTGCGCTGGACAATCCATTCGTTCTGCTGTGCGACAAGAAAATCTCCAACATCCGTGATCTGCTGCCAGTACTGGAGCAAGTTGCCAAGTCGGGCCGTCCACTGCTGATCATCGCTGAAGACATCGAAGGCGAAGCACTGGCAACCCTGGTCGTGAACAACATCCGCGGCATCCTGAAAACCTGCGCAGTGAAAGCTCCAGGCTTCGGCGACCGTCGTAAAGCCATGCTGGAAGACATCGCTATCCTGACCGGCGGCCAGGTCGTTGCTGAAGAAGTGGGTCTGACCCTGGAAAAAATCACGCTGGAAGAATTGGGCCAGGCTAAACGCATCGAAATCGGCAAAGAAAACACCACCGTGATCGACGGCGCTGGCCAAGCTGCTGCGATCGAAGCGCGCGTAAAACAAATCCGCGTTCAGATCGAAGAAGCGACTTCGGACTACGACCGTGAAAAACTGCAAGAGCGCGTAGCCAAACTGGCTGGCGGCGTTGCCGTGATCAAAGTCGGTGCTGCGACCGAAGTTGAAATGAAAGAGAAAAAAGCCCGCGTTGAAGACGCACTGCACGCAACCCGCGCAGCTGTGGAAGAAGGCATTGTGCCAGGCGGCGGCGTAGCTCTGCTGCGTGCCCGCGCTGCTCTGAACGTCAAAGGCGACAACCCAGACCAGGACGCAGGTATCAAGATCGTTCTGCGCGCAATGGAAGAGCCACTGCGCATGATCGTTCAGAACGCCGGCGAAGAAGCTTCGGTCGTGGTTGCAGCCGTTCTGGCTGGCCAAGGTAACTACGGTTACAACGCTGCCAACGGCACCTACGGCGACATGGTTGAAATGGGCGTGCTGGATCCAGCCAAAGTTACCCGCTCGGCTCTGCAAAACGCAGCGTCGATCGCTGGCCTGATGCTGACCACCGACTGCATGATCGCTGAAGTAGCCGAAGACAAACCAGCCGGCGGCATGGGCGGCATGGGTGGTATGGGCGGCATGGGCGGCATGGACGGCATGATGTAATGACTAAGGGACGGCAGCGCCGTCCCTATGCCAGCCTCGCTAGCAAAAAAGGGCAGATCGCGCGATCTGCCCTTTTTGTTTTTTAATTCGGGGTCAGGTCTGTCAAATGGACACCTGTGTCCATTTGACAGACCTGACCCCGACTTTACTTCAAGCGTCGTGGTAGGCTGCTTCCAGTTCTTCGCGGCGCGCTGCGTCGGCGATATGCACGATCAAGGTTTCGCGCAGCGCCAGCGCCGGATGGGCGGCACGGTGGCGCGCATACCAGAACACTTCCTCCAGCTCGTCGTCCTCGTGAGCCGTAACGACGACGGCACGTTCGGCCGGTACATCGTCATAATCAGCGGCTTCCAGCGCAGCATCTTCCAGCGCTTCGCGCCATGCTTCGCAATCCTTGCCCCATACCAGCGCCAGCATGCAGCCTGATTCCACCAGACCACGCGCCAGTTCCCACATGCTCATCTCGGCCACCTCGCCATCGACAATGACGATGGCCTGAAACTGCCCCATGCCTTTCAGTTCAGGCAGCGGGCTATCGGGAACGAGGTGCAGATATTTGAGCGTGTGGTTTTGCATGGTATGGGTACTCGGCTGTGACGTCCGGCATTCTAGAACGGGTCCATAGCCGGTGTAAACTTGCCAGCCGCGTCGAGCGCGCCCATGCTGTAGCCCTGCCAGCCCGGATAGGCTTGCGGCTCCCAGTAGAATACCCCGAGGCCATAGTCGCCCAGCGCCTTGGTCTTGCTGTGCAAATCCGCCAGCATGGCTCGGGCCGCAGTGCTCTGGGTCCAGTCCATGCCCACTTCCGTCACCATGACGGGCTTGGCGTAGCGCGCCACCATATCCTGCATATTGCTGGAGATTTTGGCGTTATAGCTGGCCCAGTCCGCAGCCGGCGGATAGTGCGACATGCCGATCACATCCCACTTGGCGCCCGCCTGTTTTACGCCATCAAAGAACCAGCGGAACATGGCGTTGTCAAAGCCATTCGACAGATGCACGATCACCTTGGCGTCCGGGTACACGGCCTTGCTGGCGTTATAGCCGCTGTTAATCAACTGGGCCAGATAGTCAAAACTGCTGGTATGCCCTTCCGGCCACAGCATGCCGCTATTGATCTCGTTCCCCACCTGCACCCATTCGACCACGATGCCATTGGTTTTCAGGTAGCTCAATATGCCCTGCGTATGGCGGTACACATCGTGGTTCAACTGCGCCAGCGTATGCGATGCCCACGCTGCAGGCTTGGTCTGCTGGCCCGGATCAGCCCAGCCATCGCTGTAATGGAAGTCGATCATGATGCGCTGCCCTTGCGCAGCAGCGCGTTGGGCCTTGTACAGCACGTCCGCCCCATCATTCCAGCCGCCTGCAGGATTCACCCACACGCGCAGGCGGATGGCATTCACCTGCAGCTTCTTCAGCAGCACAAACGGGTCGGTCTTGACGCCGCTGCTGTTATAGAAGGCTTGGCCGCTGGACTCCTGCTGGCTGACCCAGCTCACATCGGCACCGTTAGCAAAGCTGGCAGCCTGCGCCGCCATGCCCCACATCAGGCCCGCGGCAGCTAGCCAGCCGGCCAGACGCTGTTCCAGTTTCATTGGCACTTACGTGGCATCAGCCGTAGCGGTAGGCGGCAACGCCGGGCACCGCTACGCGCGCGGCAAACAGCGCGCCACTCAGAGGATAGGCTTGCAACTGTTCCGGCGTGTTGTCTTCGCACGCGGTGGTAATGTAGAGCGTGCGCAGATCCGGCCCGCCCAGCGTGCACGAGGCAGGATTACGTGCCGCCACCGTCACCGTTTCCAGCAGCGTGGCATCGGGCGCGTAACGGCACACGCGGCCACCGCCCCACTGGGCGATCCACAGACAGCCTTCGCTGTCGACCGTCATGCCATCGGGTGCACCTTCATCGCCTTCGAACTGGCGCCACAGGCGCGGTTCGCCCAGCGTGCCGTCAGCCGCCAACGGGTAGGCATAGATGCGGCCTTCGTAGCTATCCGTGTGGTACAGCGTGGCACCATCGCGGCTCAGTGCCGGACCATTGCAGATATGGTAGTTGTGGTCGGCCACGCTCAGGCTCTGGTCGGGCTCTAGGCGGAACAGACGTCCGGCGGCCTGCGCATAATCCGTGTTGTGCATGGAACCGGCCCAGATACGGCCCGTGCTATCGGCCTTGGCGTCGTTCATGCGTAGACCGCTGCCTTCGGCAAATGGACGCGCCACATACTCGATGCGTACTTGCGGTTCCAGCCACAGGCGCACTATGCCATCACGCAGACCCGCCATGAAACCATCGCCATCACGGCGCGGCACCAGCCAGCAGATATAGTCCGGCATATCCCAGCGATGGCGCTGGCCATCGGCCAGATCGAGCGCATGCAGGGCACAGCCTTTCAGATCGACGAAATACAGGCGGTTCTGCTGCGCCATCCACAGCGGACCTTCGCCCAGTTGCGCGCCCAGTGGCCAGATGCACTGCGCTTCCTGCTTGCTCATACGCTGTTCTCCAGAATTCGAATCCGCCATCATAAAACCAAATAGCAGTTTAAAGTGCGCTCAGGCTGCGCCATTGCTGCATATAGGCTTCGGCACGGCCGCGCAGTTGGTCCAGCGCGATGCCAGGCGTGTAGAGCTGGCCGCCGATGCCGAAGCCGGTGGCGCCGGCCTGCTTCCAGCCTGCCATATTGTCCGGCGTGATGCCGCCTACCGGCCACACCGGCGTACCGGCAGGCAGCACGCTGTTGAACGCCTTCAGCCCGGCATGGCCCACCATATCGCATGGGAAGATCTTGAGCGCGTGGGCGCCCGCATCGAGCGCTGCGAAGGCTTCGGTCGGCGTGGCCACGCCCGGCGCGCAATACATGCCCAGTTCGGCCGCACGGCTGATCACCGCCGGCACGCAGTTAGGCGACACCAGCAGACGGCCGCCGGCTGCATGCACGGCCTCCACATGGGCTACCGTGAGCATGGTGCCGCCACCGACCAGCGCATCGGGAAAGCGCTGCGACAGCGCAGCAATCGCTTCCAGTGCGCCGGGCCGGTTGAGCGGCACTTCCAGCGCGCGGAAGCCCGCCTGATACAGCACTTCGCCTACCGCGACGGCATCGGCAGCAGGCAAACCGCGCAGAATGGCGACCAGAGGTACAGCAGGATGGGACAATGGCATGGTGTCTTCAATCAAAAAAATCACAGGAAAAACTGCTGGGCAGCGGCGCGGTACACGCGATGCGGATCGAGCACCGTGCAAGGCAGATCGAAATGGCTGGCCGCCTGCGCATAGCGCTGCGCCAGTGCCGGACTACCGATTACGGTAATCCCGCCACCGCCAGCGACCGAATGCGCAGCCGCGGTAAACTCGGCGCCTATCAGCAAGCCGCTGACCACGGCCGCGGCCTGCTGGGCCGGTGCCGCCTTGGCCACCACACCGGCACGTACACGGAACAGTGTGTTGGATAGCGGTTCGCCACGCGCCGCCTGCTGCAGGCCGATCGCATAGCCTTCGGCATCGGCCGCATCGCCTTTCATCATGGCCGACAGCGTACCGCCGGCCGACAGCATGGCGAACAGTTCGCCCGTCATATAGGTCGAAAGTGACTGGATCAAGCCATCGCGCAGCAGCACCCATTTGCTGTGGGTGCCGGGCAGCACCAGCCAGCCGTCGCGATGGCCGAGCGCTACGGCGCCCAGCAACTGGGTTTCTTCGCCGCGCATCACATCCACTGCAGCGCCGCTATGGTAGCGGTAGCCCGGCACGATGTGGCAGCGCCCTGTCCATGCCGGGTCCTGCAGTGCGGCCAGATGGGACGGCAACTGCTGCACCGGCACGGAGCTATCGAGGTAATCGACTTCCTGCCAGCCGGATGCGCTGCCCACCATGCCGGACATCACCACCGGCACATGCTCCGCCACGCCCATCTGCTGGCACAGTAGCGCCAGCGCCTCGCTGAAACGCTCGCGCCCGCCCACGGCCAGCATGCCCAGGCCATCCTCATGCTCGGCCAGACAGTGGCCCTGTTGATCGATCAGATAAGCGCGGCGGTTGCTGGTGCCCCAGTCCACCGCCAGAATTTGTTTGTCCACGTTGCAGTTTTCCTATGCAGATGCTGCCGCCATGGTACGGAAAAGCGCCCTGCGCCTCCAATGAATTATCTCGTCCGAGTAATACGAAAATAGTATAGGCAGGGCCGAAAATAGGCCGAAATCGTTGCCCCTGAGGTAGCTTTGGTTTAGTATGGCCGACAATAATGTTGCCCAGGTCCGCAAGTCTATGGAATCGCATACCCAGTCCTCCCGAAATCTGTTTCTCGCAGGCGTCATCGCCGGAGCGACCCTGCTGGGTGGAGGGCTTTATTTCGCAAACCAGACCCAGGCCGGCGCCCCCGGTGTTACCACGCCGGCGCTGCCGGCGGCCAGCGCCAGCAGCAGCACGGCTGCCAGTGCGCCAGCCAGCACGGCCAGTGTGCCGCGCGCCAGCAGCGCGCCAGCGCCCGTGGCCACGGCCGAGGCGCACCACCTGCATAGCAAGGAACAAAGTGCGGCAGCGCTGATGGCCCTGCCCGAACTGCAGGCCTGGTCGGCCATCATAGAAAAGAACTCGGGCGGCAAATCACGCGGCGCCCTGATCGAATACGATCCGACCCCGCGCAAACTCAACGGCAAGCTGTACTATCAGTTCAGCTTCGTCGACAACAGCAGCGATGCCGCCCAGCGCTGGGAAAGCTTCCTCGTGTCGTCGAGCGACGACGAGATCCTGGTGGAAGATGCCAGCACCGATGAAGTCATCAGTCTGGCGCGCTGGCGCCGGGAAAAACACCCGTCCAAGCGCACCAGCATCGACGGTTAAGCCTTGGCCGCTAGCGGTGCTGGCGCCACGCCGGCACCCACCCGCCCTATCCAGATCACCGAAAACAGCGTCAGACCCACGGCCAGCCAGCCGTTCAGGCCATAACCGCTGATATGCCCGCCCGCTTCCGTCTGCAGCAGCAGACCGCCCAGCAGCGCGCCCACCCCGTTCCCCACAGACTGAATCGCCGAATTGGTGCTGAGGAAAGCGCCGCGCCGGGCCGGCTGCGGCACCGTCGTCATCAGCGCCTGCAGCGGGATATTGCGCCCCGATAGCGCCATCATGAAGAACGGGAAGAACAGCAGCACCCCCCACAGCGGTAGCTGCGGCATATGGGTCATGAACAGAATCGGTAGCAGCGAGAACAGCGCCACGGCGCGGTAGACGAATTGCGGCCCGGCCCGGTCGGACCAGCGGCCTATGCGGCGCGCACTGAATAGCGTGGCCACCCCGCCCGCCAGATACACGAAGGTGATTTCGGCCGGCTGCACGCCGATGTTATTCACCAGCACAGGCGAAATGAAAGGAATCACCAGCATGCCCGTCAGCATGTTCACGCCGGACAGCAGAAAAGCTTTCTGATGGCCGGGCACGCGGTACAGCGCCAGCAGCTCGGGCAGCACCTGCGCCAGCGGCACGCGCCGCGCCAGATGGCCATCGAGCGCAGGCAGCACGCGCCATGCCGCCGCCCAGATCAGCAGCGAGAATACGACCAGCAGATAGAACGGCGCCGCCCAGCCATAAATCACGCCGGTCGGCACGCCCGCTACTGCGGCCAGACTGAAGGAAGTCATCACGATGCCGGTGGCAGCGCCACGCCGCTCGGCCGGGATCAAATCGCCGATGATGGCCATGATGATGGAGGCCAGCACGCCGCCCGTCAGGCCGGCAAACGCGCGCGACAGCACCAGCACATGGAAGTTGGGCGCCAGCGCGCAGGCCAGATTCGACACGGTGAACAGCGCGAACATGGTCAGCAGCAGACGCTTGCGGTCAAAGCGGTCGATATACATGGAGGCTAGCAGGCCGGAGATGCCGGCGCACCAGGCATAGGCCGAGACAGCGCCCGAAACGGCGGCCGGCGTGATGTCGAAGGCACGCATCAACTGGGGCGCCAGCGGCATCATCACCATGAAATCCATGATGACGGTGAACTGGGTCAGCGCCAGCAGCCACAGCACGATGCGTTCGCGCGCCGGTGCCAGCGCCCCAGCCGAGGTGGGTGTGGTCTGGCTCATTCCAGCCCCTGGATTTCTGCCGTCGCACGGCGCAGCACGGCGCGGATGGCATCGAGCCGTTGCGGGTTGGACTGAAAATCCTGCGCTTGTGCGATCACTGCATGCTTAAGTTCGTGCATGAGGGTGCGCAGATCATCGCGCGCATCGGCCGGTTCGCCCATGCGCTTCTGGATCGCATCGACAAACTGGCGGTTCTCGGCCAGAAACGCCTGGCCTTCCGGCGTAATGGTGTGCAGCTTCTTGTTGCCGTCGGCACTAGCGACGACATGGCCCATATCGAGCAGCATGGACAGCAGCGGATAGATGGCGCCGGGGCTGGGCGTATAGGCGCCGCCCGAACGCTGCTCCAGTTCCTTGATGATTTCATAGCCGTGCCTTGGCTTCTCGGCAATCAACTGCAGCACGATGTAGCGCATGGCGCCTGCATCGAACATTTTCGGACCGCGACCGCGGCCGCCGCCACGCATGCCGTGATGCTCGCCATGACTGGCGTGATGGCGATGCTGATGATGTAAAAATTTAAACATGGTAGAGCTCCTTAAGATATGACAACTTAAGTAATATCTTCTTACGATATAACTTAATAAGATATATCTTAAACTCTTTTCGTAAGAACGCAAGCAAATTTTGGGGTCTAAGTTCGGGGTCAGATCTGTCATTCGGACAGTCGACGAATTAGATTGAGCACGCTCAATATGGGCGCCAAAAGTCAAAGACGCATTCCGCCTCACGCTTGATGCGCGAGTACAGAATACGTCTTGAATTTGCTCAAAAGTGTGCGGACTATGTCCGAATGACAGACCTGACCCCGAATTTATAGGCTAGCTGTCGAGGTGGGAGATCAGCAGGCGGCGGCTATCGGCATCGCCAGCGCTGGCCTTGTGCTCGACCACCAGACGCGAGTTCTGCGTATCGAGCGAAATACCGACCGACAGAATATCGATCAGCAGCAGTTGCAGTATGCGCGAAATCATCGACAGGAAGGTGGTGCTGTCTTCGCTGTGATCGACCGCCAGACAGACGCTGGCCTTCTTGGCCAGCGGCGAATTGCTGGACGTGATGGCGATAACGTCGGCACCGGCCGCCCGCGCTGCATCGACGGCTTCCAGCAGTTCAGGCAGACGGCCTGAATTCGAAATGGCAATCACCACATCGCCCGGATTGAGCAGCTCGGCCGCCAGCGTCAGCAAGTGCGAATCGCCATAGGCCGAAGTCGGGATACGGAAGCGGAAGAATTTGTGCTGGCCGTCCAGCGCCACCACGCGCGAATTGCCCATGGCGTAGAACTCGACGCGCTTGGCCTTGGCCACCAGCGCTATCGCCTTGTCGAGCGAACGCACATCGAGCTGGTCGCGGAATTTGAGAATCGCCGACACGGTATTGTCGATGACCTTGGCGCTCAGGTCGTGCGTGCTGTCGCTGACCCGCACCTGGCTGTGGCGCACAGGGATGGCGCCCGTCAGGCTGCTGGCAAACTTCAGTTTGAAATCGGCCAGACCGAGGAAGCCCAGCGAACGGCAGAAGCGGATCACAGTCGGCTGGCTGACTTCGGCCAGACGGGCGATATCGGCGATCGGTTCGTTCAGTACGAGGCGCGGCTGTTCCAGCACCAACTGAGCCACGCGCTGTTCGGCCGGCGTCAGTTCGTGCTGCAGATGCTGCACCCGCTCCATGAGCGTGTTGGCGCCGCTGCGGCCGCGCAGGTGCTCGGACAATATCGTCGCCACACCATAGAAGGCCGGATTCGGTGTGGTAATCACATAAGTCGGAATCTCGGCCAGATAGCTGGTGAAACGGCCCTTGGCCTCGAAGCGCGCACGGAACGGCGAGCTAGCAAACCACTCGCCCATGCGCGGCACGATGCCGCCGCCGATGAACACGCCACCGAACGCCCCCAGCGTGACGGCCAGATTGGCGCTGGCGCCGCCCAGCATGGCGCAGAAGCATTCCAGCACTTCCATACACAGCGGGTCTTTGTCCGTCAGCGCGCCGGCCATGATTTCCTGCGACGTCAGATCGCGCACCTGACGGCCATTGCGTTTGGCGATCGCGCGGTAAATGATTTCCATGCCGGGGCCGGAGATCAGACGTTCGGTCGACACGTGCGACCAGGTCTGCCACGCGTACTGCAGGATCGCGTATTCGCGTTCGTCGGCCGGTGCAAAGTTGGTGTGACCACCTTCCGACCCCAGCGTCACAAAACCATCGACGGTAGGGATCACGCCCGACACGCCCAGGCCCGTACCGGGACCGAGCACGCCGATCACGGAATTCGACGCGGGCTTGCCGCCGCCCACCTGCATCAGGTCGGACGATTTCAGGCCCGGCAGCGACATCGCCAGTGCAGTAAAGTCGTTCACCACCAGCAGCGTGTGCAGGCCCAGTGCGCGCCGCACTTCATCGGTGGAGAATTCCCACGCGCGGTTGGTCATGCGCACATAGTCGCCACTGACCGGGTTGGCCACGGCCAGTGCGGCGTGATTCAGCGTCAGGTCGGCATGGTCAGCCAGATAGGATCGCAACATGGCGACGATGTCGGTGTAATCGTCGCACTTGAGCACGCGCACCGCGCGGAATTCGCCGGGCGCCGTCTGCAGGGCAAAGCGGGCATGGGTCGCGCCGATGTCGGCCAGCAGGCGCGGGCCATCAGCAAAGGCGGTACGGTTCAGTTTTTGATCCACTTCGGCTTGTTTCATTGTCTATACAGTTAAAACAGTTGGCGGAAGCATACCCGAAATACCTGATGTTAAAAAGCCGGAGCGGCAAATCCCCGGCCTGTTTACGACACTATCAGGCGGCGTAGCCAAACCACGCGCCGAAGGCGGGCAGCTCGACCTGACCGTTGTGCACCGAACCCGGCAGGCCATAGCCGGCCAACTGTTCGGCACCGGCGGCTTGCGGCAGTGCGCAACTGACAGGCGCGCCGCTCAGATTGAACACGGCGATGATGCTGCGCTGACCGGCCGCGTCGCGGCGCAGCGCCAGCACGGGTTCCGGCGCATCGAAGAACTCGATGCCGCCACGCGTCAGTTGCGGGAACTGACGGCGCCAGGCGATGAAGTGGCGGGTAAATTCCAGTGACGATTGCGCATCGCCTTGCTGTTTCGACGCTGCCTTGGCCAGATGGTCAGGCGAGACGGGCAGCCACGGCTTGCCGCTCGTGAAGCCACCGTTGGCCGCATCGCTCCAGGCCATCGGCGTACGGCAGCCGTCGCGCCCTTTGAACTCGGGCCAGAAAGTAATGCCGTACGGGTCCTGCAGCAGTTCGAACGGCACATCGGCTTCGGCAAACGCCAGCTCGTCGCCCTGATACAGACAAGGCGTGCCTTTCAGCGAAAGCTGCATGGCCAGTATCATCTTGGCGAAAGCGGCCGGCGCCTCGGGGCCGCCCCAGCGGGTGGCGACGCGCTGCACATCGTGATTGCCGACCGACCACGAGGCCCAGCCGCCCTTCACGCGCGCTTCGAAATTCTCCACCTGCTGGCGGATGTAGTGGGCCGAGCATTGCGGCACCAGCAGATTGAAGCTGTAAGCCATGTGCAGCTTGTCGCCGTCGGCCGTGTACTCGGCCATCACGGCCAGCGAATCGTCAGCGCCCACTTCACCGATAGCCACTGCCTGATATTCATTCAGCAGTGCGCGCAGCTTCTGCAGGAAAGGCAGGTTCTCGGGCCGGCTCTTGTCGTAGATGTGCGCCTGCATGCCATACGGGTTGACGTCCGACACGGTGGCCGTATCGCGGTTGGTGGCCGGCGGATTGCTGCGCAGTTCAGTGTCATGGAAGTGGAAGTTGCAGGCGTCCAGACGGATGCCATCCACGCCTCGCTCGAGCCAGAAACGCAGCGCATCGAGGTGGGCCTGCTGCACGGCCGGGCTATGGAAGTTCAGGTCCGGCTGGCTGGTGAGGAAATTATGTAAATAGTATTGCCGACGGCGCGTGTCCCACTGCCACG
The DNA here is from genome assembly GCF_009720775.1 of Pseudoduganella danionis. Classification (GTDB taxonomy): domain Bacteria; phylum Pseudomonadota; class Gammaproteobacteria; order Burkholderiales; family Burkholderiaceae_D; genus Rugamonas; species Rugamonas danionis. The sequence continues at coordinate 711,221 of NZ_WNKW01000001.1, read as the reverse complement.
ACGAACCACCGAACACCGACATCCAGTTGTTGGGCGGGTTGCCATCCGGTGCAGGATCGGCCCACACATACCAGTCGGCTTTAGGATTATCGCGACTGGAGCGGCTCTCCTTGAACCACGGGTGTTCTTCGGCCGTGTGCGACATTACCTGATCGATCATGATCTTCAGGCCCAGGCTGTGCGCCTTGGCGATCATGGTATCGAAATCGGCCAGCGTGCCGAACATCGGGTCCACATCGCAGTAGTCGGAAATGTCGTAGCCGAAGTCCTTCATGGGCGACTTGAAGAACGGCGAAATCCAGACAATGTCCACGCCCAGCGATGCGATATAGTCCAGCTTGGCCGTAATCCCCGGCAGATCCCCTACGCCGTCGCCATTGGTATCCATGAAACTGCGCGGATAAATCTGGTAAATAATTGCTTCGCGATACCAGTCCGACGCATGCGGGGAGACTTGTGTAAGTTGCTTGGTCATATGAGAATCCGGGGTGGGCCCGGTGGTGGATTATGTTTGTAGAGAATATACATCACGATTCTATAATTTTCAATCGCCAGCCACCCTGCAGATTTTGGCATTTATCCGTTTAAAATCAATAACTTGGAATTTTTACAAAAAATTCCATCCAAAAAAATAGTAGTCAAACTACACAAATCAGGAGAAATACAGTGAGCGATCACGGTAACGGGCCTATGCCCCGACAGATTCCCTACATCATTGCCAACGAAGGTTGCGAGCGTTTCAGCTTCTATGGCATGCGCAACATCCTCACGCCTTTCCTGCTCAGTACTTTGCTGCTGTTCATCCCGCTGGGCGACCGGCCGGCCGAAGCCAAGCACGTATTCCACACCTTTGTGATCGGGGTGTATTTCTTCCCGCTGCTGGGCGGCTGGCTGGCTGACCGCTACTTCGGCAAATACAACACGGTGTTCTGGTTCAGCCTGATCTACGTGGCCGGCCACGCCTGTCTGGCCATCTTTGAAGACAACCTGAACGGCTTCTATCTGGGGCTGGGCCTGATCGCCTTCGGCTCGGGCGGCATCAAGCCGCTGGTGGTGGCCTTCGTCGGCGACCAGTTCGACCAGACCAACAAGAACCGCGCCAAGCTGGTGTTCGACGCGTTCTACTGGATCATCAACTTCGGCTCCTTCTTCGCCTCGCTGCTGATGCCCGTGTTCCTGCGCGACTACGGCCCTGCCGTGGCCTTCGGCATCCCCGGCCTGCTGATGGCGATTGCCACGTTTGTATTCTGGCTCGGCAAACGCAAATACGTGCACGTGCCACCGGCCAAACCGGACCCGAACGCTTTCAGCAGCGTGGCCCGTACTGCCCTGCTGGCCAAACGCGACGGTCAGGGTCGCCCCGGCCTGATGGTGGCCGGCGCCGGCGCACTCGGCGCAGTCGCTTCGCTGGCCATGACGCCGCAATGGGGTTTCGTGATTGCAGCCTGCACGGCGCTGGTGCTGCTGCTGGCTTTCGGCGGCATCGGCGTCTCGCTGCAACTCGAGCGTGCGCGCGGCCTGCACACGGATGAAGCGGTGGAAGGCGTGCGCGCCGTGCTGCGCATCCTGATCGTGTTCGCCATGATTACCCCGTTCTGGTCGCTATTCGACCAGAAAGCGTCGACCTGGATCGTGCAGGCCAACACCATGAACAGCCCGCTACTGTCGCTGTTCGGCTGGGAATTCACGCTGCTGCCGGCACAGATGCAGGCGGTCAATCCCATCCTGGTGATGCTGCTGATCCCGTTCAACAATATCGCGCTGTTCCCGCTGATGCGCGCGATCGGCATCACGCCTACGCCACTGCGCCGCATGGGCATGGGCATTGCGCTGTCGGCGCTGGCCTGGGTAGTGGTGGGCCTGCTGCAACTGCAGCTTGACGGCGGCGACAAAATCTCGATCCTGTGGCAACTACTGCCCTATGCTCTGCTGACGCTGGGCGAAGTGCTGGTGTCCGCCACTGGTCTGGAATTTGCGTATAGCCAGGCACCGGCCACCATGAAGGGCATCATCCTCAGTTTCTGGTATCTCGCCGTTACCGTAGGGAACCTTTGGGTGCTTATTGTCAATTCTGGTGTAAAGAATCCAGCCGTCAGCGCCCACATAGCCAGCAGCGGCATGAGTCCGATTGCGTTCCAGATGTTCTTCTTCGCCGCCTTCGCACTGCTGGTGGCAGCCCTGTTTGCGCTGTATGCCATGCGCTACACCATGGTCGATAATTATCGAAAGGAAACTATTAATTGAATAGTTTTACTATTCATTGTTGCTGCAGGGGCGCAAAATAAGGGAGTTACTTATTTTGCGAGCCCTGAATGAAGAAAGTCGTCACCCGATTCCTCTCCCTCCCCCTGTGGCGTCCCGGCGCCCGTCTGATGCGCGTGATGCGCCTGCCGGGCAAGTTCCTGCTGATTAGCGTCAGCTTCCTGATTCCCCTGATCTGGCTGTTCTACAGCTACAACTCGGCCGCACGACAGGATCTGCGTGTCGTCGGGCGCGAGCGCCTGGGCGTGCGCGTCATGTCGCCGCTGCTGCAGGCACGCGAAGCAGCGATTAGCTGGCGCCTGCAGGCGCGCAGCGCTGCCGATGGCGAGCCCGCACCGGAGCTGACCACGGCACGCGGCGCTTTCGATAGCGCTTTCCAGAAACTCGACAGCGTGGAAGCCGAATCGGCCGATGCGCTGGGCACCAAGGCCGATATGATCAATGTGCGCGAGGCTTATCGCGTCGCACAGGGCAATTTCAGCTCGGGCGAGGAAGCCGCCCAAAAGCTGCGCACACTCGACCTGGCGCTGGTGAGGCTGGCCGAAAGCACACTCGATAATTCCGATCTGTCGCTCGACCCGGCACTGGAAAGCTACCACCTGATGAGCGCCGCCCTGCTGCACGCGCCGCAAGTGATCGACCGCCTGTCGGAACTGCGTACGCTGGGCCGCAGCAGTCTCAAGGCCGGCAGCATCACGCCACAGCAAAGCATCCAGATCCAGCGCCTGCTGGCCATCATCGAACACGAACAGCGTCAGGCCAAGCAGGACCGCGCCATCGTCGCCGCCGCCAAGCCGCAATATGCCAGCGCCCAGCGCAGCGAAAGCGAGGCAGCCCTGAACGCGTTGGCCACGCTGGTACGCAGCAGCTTCCCGTATGGCCAGAGCGAAGTAGCGGGCGACCGCAATGCTTACGGCGCCCAGGTCAACGGCGCCATCAAGCTGCAGTTCGAAGATATCGCCGCCAATCTGGGTGTGCTCGATACCATGCTGGCCGAACGCGAGTCCGGCTTGCGCACGGCGCTGTATGCCACCCTGACGCTGTGCCTGATCGCCATCCTGCTGTCGGCCTATCTGTTCGTCGGCTTCTACAATTCCATGCAGAGCGGCTTCAAGAAGCTGCGGCGCGAGCTGATCGCCATTTCCATGGGCGATCTGCGCTCCGACATCCGCCCTACCGGCAGCGATGAACTGTCGGGCATGCTGCGCGAGCTGACCAATATGCAAAAAGCTTTGCGCGATACCGTGGCAGAAGTACAGCAAGCCAGCGATCTGGTGGTGTCGTCCAGTATCGATATCGCCGAAGGCACGCGCAACCTGTCGAGCCGCACGGAAGCTGCCGCTTCCGCGCTCGAACAATCCTCGGCAGCGCTGGAGCAGACCGTCTCCACCGTGCAGATGACGGCCGACTCGGTACGGCAGGCCTCGGCCATTTCTATCGAAAACGCTGCCGCAGCGACCCGTGGCGGCGAAGTGATGCACAACGTGGTGCTGACCATGGAAGGCATCGAAGCATCGTCGAAAAAGATCAGCGAAATTATCAGCGTCATCGACGGCATCGCCTTCCAGACCAATATTCTGGCGCTCAATGCAGCGGTGGAAGCGGCGCGTGCCGGCGAACAGGGGCGCGGCTTTGCCGTGGTAGCCACCGAAGTGCGTGCGCTGGCGGGCCGCAGCGCGGAAGCCGCACGCGAAATCAAGGCGCTGATTACCCAGAGCTCGCAGGAAGTGCGGGCCGGTACCGACGTGGTACGCCAGGCGGGCCAGACCATTACGGAAATCGTCGCCAACGCGGCGCAGATCAAGCTGCTGCTCGACGACGTGGCCAATGGTGCGCGCGAGCAGAGTCTGGGCATAGGCCAGATCGGCGAAGCCGTGGCCGAATTGGACCGCAACACCCAGGCCAACGCCCAGTTGGTGGACGAAACCGCCGCCTCGGCCGGCACCCAGCGCGATGTGGCCATCCATCTGGCCGCACAGGTAGACGAATTCCGCCTGCCCGGCAAGGGTTCCGGCAAGCTGGTGGAAGGGGTGGACGTGGACAGCATCATCGATGCGCACCGCCAGTGGAAAGTCAAACTGCGCGACGCCATCGAACAGGGTGATCAGATCGACGTCAAAACGCTGGAGCGCGACGACTGCTGCGCACTGGGCAAATGGATTTATGGCGAAGGCCAGCGCCTCGGCGGCCGCCCCAGCTTTGTTACGCTGATCGACAAGCATGCGCGTTTCCACCGCATCGCCGGTCAGGTCGGCGAATTGATCAACAAGGGCGATTACCTGCGCGCTGAACAGGCACTGAGCCACGGCACGCCGTTCTCCAAAGCCACCACGGAGGTGGTGGAAGTGCTGTCCGGCGCAAAACGCCTGGGTTTCGAGTAAAAAACGGCCATCAAGTATCAAAACTACAGATTTTGGATTACCATAACCGGCAAATTCCACTGTAATGCAGTTGATTTTGTAACTGCACTACTAAAAATCTAACGTTTCGGAGACTAGTATGGCAGCTCATCCCCGTGCCGCGTGGCGTTACGCGGCTGGCCTCACTCTGGGTAGCGCCATGGCGCTACCCTGCCTGGGCGCCAGCCCCGCCCCCACGCTGGCCGCCTGCGACGGCCCCTACGCCACCACGCTGCAGGCCGCCCCGGCCAGCGATGCACGCGCCTACTGGCTGGACCGCCAGACCATCCTATGGCCCGGCACCAGCGCCAGCGATGGCGTAATCAAACTGTATTACGCCAGCACGCCGACGCTCAGCGCCAGCAAAGGTGCGGCCGTACGCGGGGCCGAAGCCGTGCTGCCACTCAGCGCCATGACGACTGCACTCCCCGCTGCACTCGCGCAGCGCTTCCGCTTTGTTGCCAAGGGTGCGCAGCTGCAGCTAGCCGCCGCCGATAGCGCGCGCCTGCCGCAACTGCTGACGGGCCAGTTGATGCTGGTACTGGAAGGCACTGATGGCAAAGTACGCGACGCCACCAGCTTGCAGATCGCCGGCGCACTGGACGACCTGTATGCCTCGGCCGCAGAGGTGAACGATCTGGGCGTCAGCATCGCCAGCAATGCCGCCGTCAGCTTCAAGCTGTGGGCGCCCACGGCCCAGCAGGTGGCCGTCTGCACTTACGCCAGCGGCACGGCAGCCGCCAGCAGCATTCAGCCCATGCAGCGCGACAGCGCCAGCGGCGTCTGGTCGCTACAGAGCAGTACCGCACAGGACGGCCAGTACTACCGCTACGTGGTCGATGTGATCGCACCGTCCACGGGGCTGGTGCGCAATCTGGTCACCGATCCCTATTCCGTCAGCCTGACCACGGATTCGCGCCGCAGCTATATCGCCGACCTGAACGCGCCCCGTCTCAAGCCGGCCGGCTGGGAGCGCGAGCGCCGTCCCAAGCGCGTCTACTTCCAGCCTGACATGACGGTGTACGAGCTGCATGTGCGCGATTTTTCCATCAACGATGCCAGCGTCAGCGCCGCCAGGCGCGGCAAATATGCGGCCTTCACGGAAAGCACCAGCAACGGCATGCAGCATCTGGCTGCACTGGCGCAGGCCGGCATGACGGACATCCATCTGCTGCCCGTATTCGATATCGGCAGCGTGCCCGAACAGGGCTGCATCACGCCTCAGATCCCGGCCGGGCTGGCACCCGATAATACGGAGACACAGGCCAACATCGCCCGCACCCAGGCCAGCGACTGCTACAACTGGGGCTACGACCCGTATCACTACAGCGCGCCGGAAGGCAGCTTCGCCAGCGATCCGGCCAACGGCGCCACCCGCATCATCGAATTCCGCCAGATGGTGCAGGCACTGCACAAGGCCGGCCTGCGCGTCGGCATGGACGTGGTGTACAACCACACGTTCATCGCGGGCCAGAATGAAAAATCGGTACTCGACCGCATCGTGCCCGGCTACTACCACCGCCTGAACGGCAACGGTGCAGTCGAGCGTTCCACCTGCTGCGACAACACGGCGACAGAAAACCGCATGATGGGCAAGCTGATGATCGATTCCGTTGCGCTGTGGGCGCAGCAGTACCACATCGATTCCTTCCGCTTCGACCTGATGGGGCATCAGCCGCGCGCCGCCATGGAGCAGTTGCAGCTCAAGGCCGACCGCGCGGCGGGCCGCCACATCAACCTGATCGGCGAAGGCTGGAATTTCGGCGAAGTGGCCGATGGTGCGCGCTTCGTGCAGGCTTCCCAGCTCTCGCTCAATGGCAGCGGCATCGGCACCTTCAGCGACCGTGCGCGTGATGCCGTGCGCGGTGGCGGCGCCGGCGATAGCGGCCTGCAGATGATCAGCCAGCAGGGCTATATCAATGGTCTGGTGTACGACAACAATGCGCAGGCCGGCAAGCGCAGCATGACCGATCTGCTGCAGACGTCCGATATGGTGCGCGTGGGTCTGGCCGGTTCCATCCGCAGCTACCCCATGCGGCGCTACGACGACAGCATCCAGCCGCTGCAGAACATCGTCTACGGCGGCAACCAGCCGGCCGGCTACGCCAGCGAACCGGATGAAGTGGTGAACTATGTGGAGAACCACGATAACCAGACGCTGTACGATATCAACGCCTTCAAGCTGCCCACCTCCACCAGCAGCGCCGAGCGCGCACGCGTGCAGATGCTCGGTGCTGCCATCAACGCCTTCAGCCAGGGCGTGGCCTACTTCCATGCCGGCTTCGATATCCTGCGCTCGAAATCACTGGACCGCAACAGCTTCGAATCGGGCGACTGGTTCAACCGGCTGGACTGGAGCTATCAGGACAACTACTACGGTGTCGGCGCACCGCGCGCGGAAGACAATGGTAAGGACTACGACCTGATCCTGCCACTGCTGCGTAACAGCGCCATCAAGCCCACGCCCAACGATATCGCCTTTGCACGCGATGCCTTCCGCGACCTGCTGCGCATCCGTTCCAGCAGCACGCTGTTCCGCCTACGCAGCGCGGCCGAAATCCGCCAGCGCCTGAGCTTCTACAATACGGGCAGCCAGCAGGTGCCAACGGTATTGGTAGGCCACCTCGAAGGCGCCGGCTATGCCGGGGCGCAGTTCAAGTCCATCACCTATCTGATCAACGTCGATACGCAGGTGCACAAGCTGACCATCAGCGAAGAAAAAAACCGCCATTACCAGCTACATCCGGTCCACACCGACATGGCCGCAGCGGACAAACGCGTGGCCTCGGAAGCCAGATTTGACGCCAGCACGGGTTCCTTTGTAATTCCGCCACGAAGTGCCGTGGTATTCGTAGAAACGTACTAAAAAATCATGCTATCTTTCCGGCTCCCTATGGATCCGGAAAGAGATCGTGATGAGACACCACTACGCAGCAGCCCTGTTCCTGTCAGTGTTACTTTGCGCCTGCGGTGGCGGCGACTACGTGCCGCCTTCCAACCATGCGCCTGTTGCCAGTGCCGGTACGGCGCAGGTGGTGACTGTGGGGACGTCGGTGAAACTGAATGGCACGGCAAGCGATGCCGACCAGGATCTGGTGTCCTACCTGTGGACCCTGTCCAAGCCGGCCAATAGCGTGGCCTATCTGCTCAACTCCAAAGTCGCTACGCCGACCTTCAATCCCGATGTGCCCGGCGTGTATGTGGCGACACTGATCGTCAATGACGGCAAGCTCGATAGCTTGCCGTCTACCGTGATGATCACGGTCCAGTAAGCGCGTCGGGGTAAATCCAACTAGCCGCGCTTCAATCCTGCCCTATCAGTAGTACCGCATTGCGCGTACCGAAGTTGACCTGACCGTGACGAACCACGGCAGTTTTGCCGCTGTAGTAGTCGCGCACTTTGGCACCGTCGGCGAACACGCCATGCAGCGCAATGCTGGTGCTGCGGTCGGTCGGCAGATCGAGCGCCACCACCACCTTGTCCTGTAGCGCGCCCTTGCTGTAAGTGCGTTTAAAGACATAGGGCTGCGCCTGCAGTTGCTGGTGCACGCCAGCCCCCACGGCGATATGGGCCTGCCGGAACAGGCCCAGCTTGGCCCAGTGCGCACGCACTTGCGCCACGCGGTAGCCGTCACGCTGAGCATTCTGTTTCAGCTCATCCCAGTTCATAAACGAGCGCAGCTTGGCATCGCCCACGGCTTCGGCCACGTCGAGCCGGCGTGCCGTTTCGTCGCCGTAGTAGATCTGCGCTGCACCGGGTGCCAGCAGCAGCTTGTTGGCCGTCACAAACGGACGCTGGCGCGCCGCATCGTAAGGGCGGTCGAAATCGTGCGAAGCCAGATAGTTGAGCACCGAATAGCCCTGCAGCGCGCCACCATGCAGCATGGCCGAGTAGCGGCTGAACATGCTCTCGTAATCCTGTTCGGCATCGGCCACGGTGCCGAAGTTGATCAGGCTATCGAAGCCGTTCTGGTAGTAGTTGGCGCTGTGGCCGCCGCCGAGATCATGTAGCTGGCCGTCCGCCAGCCGGTAGTTATACACTTCCGCCGTCATGTAGAAGCGCTCGTCCGACAGCTTCTTGGTGGGGTTGGCGCGCTTCCAGTCTTCGAAGGCCGCATCGGCCACCGTACGCAGCTCCTTCCACACGGGCGCTTCCACGTGTTTTACCGTATCGGCACGGAAGCCATCCACGCCGTATTTGCGCACCCAGTCGCTATGCCATTTCATCAGGTAGTAGCGTGGTGCACGCGGATAGCCGGTGCGGGCGAAGAATTCGTCGAGCTCGCGCTGTTCGCGCTCCAGCCGTCCTTCACGCTGCCACTTGGCCACCAGCGCAGGCGGCAGCGCTACCGGCGTATCGCTATCGGTACGCACATCAGGCAGATTCTTCACCAGCGTGCAGCTAATAGTACTGGCCGCATCCTTGTAGGTGCAGGTCGGCGCCGTGCGCACCCACTCGTCCGGCCATACGGGATCCGCTTCCGTCACCGGCCCCGTATGGTTCATCACCACATCGAGCAGCACACGGATGCCGCGCTGATGGGCCGCTTCCACCAGCTCGCGGAAATCCTGCTCCGTACCCAGATTGGCATCGATAGCCGTGAAGTCCGCGGCCCAGTAGCCGTGGAAGCCGTAGGACTTGCCCGTGCCTTCGTCGGTACCGGCATGGATCTGTTCCACGGGTGGCGTCAGCCAGATCGCGTTCACGCCCAGACTGGTGAAATAACCGGCGCGGATTTTCGCCGTGATACCAGCCAGATCACCGCCCATGAAACCGCGCAGCGGCGCTGCATCGGCCTTGCGGCCATAAGCCAGATCGTTGGCGCGGTTAGCGTTGTTGAAGCGGTCCGTCAGCAGGAAATAGACTGTCGCGTTATCCCACGAGAATGGCCGGGCTGCTGCCCGCGCTGCCGCCGGTACTGCCTGCGGCGCCGCCGTAGCAAGGGCGCTGCTACCCAGTGCCAGAGCCACTGTGAGTGCGAGAGGTGTCAATTTCATGCTGTCGTCCTGTAGTGAGTTTAGGTGATAACGCTAGGGCGCGCACGGCCGGTCCAGCCGCTGATACCGGCCACCTGTTCGGCGATCAGTATCAATGCGGACAGGGCCTGCTGCGTGAGCAGATGGTGGTAGGTGGGGTCGGCTTCGTAACGCTCCAGATAGACGCGCAGCGTGGCTCCTTCCGTACCCGTGCCGGACAGGCGGAACACGATGCGCGAACCGTCCGTCATGACGATGCGCACGCCCTGCCCGGTCGAGATGGAGCCGTCGACGGGATCGGTGTAGGCAAAATCGTCGGCATAATCGACCACGTAGTTGCCGAGGTCCTGGCCGGCCAGCGATGGCAGCTTGATGCGCAGCGACGCCATCAGCTCGCTCGCAGCATGGGCGTCGATGGCTTCGTAATCATGGCGCGAATAATAGTTGCGGCCGAAGCGGGCCCAGTGTTCATCGACCAGTTGCTGCACGGGTTTGCCCGTGGCGGCCAGCAGGTTAAGCCAGAACAGCACAGCCCACAGCCCATCTTTTTCACGGATATGGCTGGAGCCCGTGCCATAGCTCTCCTCGCCGCACAGGGTCGCCTTGCCCGCATCGAGCAGGTTGCCGAAGAACTTCCAGCCGGTGGGGGTCTCGTAGCAGGTTATTCCCAGCGCATCCGCCACCCGATCGGCCGCACGCGAAGTGGGCATGGAGCGGGCGATGCCGGCCAGTCCCTGACGGTAGCCCGGTGCCAGCGTCGCATTCGCCGCCAGCACGGCCAGACTATCGGACGGGGTCAGCTCGAAACGGCGGCCGACGATCATATTGCGGTCGCCATCGCCATCCGACGCAGCGCCAAAATCAGGCGCGTCATCGTCCGCCATGATGGCGATCAGTTGCGCGGCGTTGACGGGATTCGGGTCGGGATGGTGGCCGCCAAAGTCTTCCAGCGGCACGGCATTGATCACCGTACCGGCCGGCGCGCCCAGCAGCCCTTCCAGTATGGCCAGCGCATACGGCCCGGAGACGGCGTGCATGCCGTCGAAGCACATGCGGAAGCCACCGGCAAACAGCGCCCGCATGGCATCGAAGTCGAATAGCTGCTGCATCAGCTCCGCATAATCAGCCACCGGGTCTATCACCTGCACCGCCATCTGCTCGAGCTGATAACTGGCCGGCTGGCTCAGGTCTATCTCGTCCGCATCGCTGATGCGGTAGCTGCCGATAGTAGTGGTGCGCTGGTAGATCGCCTCGGTCACACTCTCGGGCGCGGGGCCGCCATTGGCGATGTTGTACTTGATGCCGAAGTCGCCATCGGCGCCGCCCGGATTATGGCTGGCCGACAGCACGATGCCGCCCATGGCGCCATGCTTGCGGATCACGCAACTGACGGCAGGCGTGGACAGGATGCCGCCCTGCCCCACCAGCACGCGCGCATAGCCATGGGCTGCGGCCATGCGCAAGATGGTCTGCACGGCCACGCGGTTGTGGTAACGGCCATCGCCGCCCAGCACCAGCGTCTGGCCGCTGCAATCGCCGAGCGTATCGAACACGCTCTGGACAAAATTTTCGAGGTAGCCGGGCTGCTGGAAAACCGTGACTTTTTTCCGCAGGCCGGAAGTGCCGGGCCGCTGGCCCGCGAATGGAAGAGTAGATCGGACTTGTATGCTCATGTTCGCTCCGCGCATGGGTAGGGCAGATTGCAGGCACCATCGACGCCGCCCGCACTAGCCCGGACGGGCCAGAGCCGCAGCGCAGAGAGTGATCATGCGAACAATATTACCTTACTGGCCTACCGGTTCTGCGTTGTCGCGCACAATCAGGGTCAACACACCGGCCACGATCATGCATACGCCGCCCAGCATCACCGTCTGCACGGTGTGGCCGGCGAACAGGTGCTTGGTGACGAAACCCAGCAGCAAGCCGCTGACGATCTGCGGAATCACGATGAAGAAGTTGAACACGCCCATGTAGTAGCCCATGCGTTTGGCAGGCAGAGCGCCGGCCAGTATCGCATACGGCATGGTCAGGATGCTGGCCCACGCTATGCCCACACCTATCATCGGCACATACAGCAGGTTCACATCATGGATGGCATACAGGCTGAACAGACTCACGCCACCGATGACCAGGCAGCTCATGTGGACGAATTTACGGCTGGTGTAGCGCGCGAAGATAGGCAGGATGAACGCGGCCAGTGCCGATACACCGCTATACACGGCAAACATTACGCCCACGCGGTTGCCCGCTTCCTGATAGGCGGCAGACTGGGCATCGACCGTACCGAACACGTTTTCGCCTATGGCCGAAGTGGTGTAGATCCACATCGCGAACAGCGCAATCCAGGTAAAGAACTGCACTGCCGCCAGTTGCAGCATGGTAGCCGGCATGCGGGTAAAGCCACCCATGATTTCACGCAGGGCGAAGGCCATACCCTTGGTGCGGCGCTGCTCGGCGCGGAAAGCCTCCAGGTCATCGGGCGGCGTCTCTTTCGCCGTCAGCACAGTCCACAGCACGGCCAGCATGTAGATGGCGCCACCGCTGTAGAAGGAATAGCGTACGGTATCGGGAATCGCGCCGTTGACGGGCACATTGCTCACGTGCAGATAGTCGGCAAAGATGGTCGGCAGCAGCGACGCGATCACGGCGCCCCAGCCGATGAAGAAGGTCTGCATGGCGAAACCAGCAGTCTGCTGCGATGGCCCCAGCTTGTCGCCGACGAAGGCGCGGAACGGCTCCATCGACACGTTGATGGCGCCATCCATCAGCCACAGTACGGCTACGGCCATCCACAACGCGGTGGAATTCGGCATCAGGAACAGAGCGATCGAGGCCAGCAAGGCGCCCACAAAGAAGAACGGACGGCGGCGGCCCCAAGTCGGGTGCCAGGTGTTGTCGCTCAAATAGCCGATGATGGGTTGCACCAGCAGCCCCGTAACGGGCGCGGCCAGCCAGAACAGGGAGAGGTCGTCGGGATTCGCACCAAGGGTGGAAAAGATGCGGCTGGTGTTGGCATTTTGCAGCGCAAAGCCGAACTGGATGCCGAAAAAGCCGAAGCTCATATTCCATAACTGCCAGAACGACAGTATGGGCTTACTGGTGGAAGTGTGCATGCGGCGTGTCCCCGACTATTTTGAGATTTGTAGCAAAATAACACGGCGCCTGATGTGTGTCAAATGATAGAACCCAAGGTAAAATACAGGAAAAAAGCCAACCTCACCGTAAAAATCCCTGCTTAAATGTAGCCAAACAACATAAACACGGACCATTTCGAGACGACCCGACTACATGAAAAAACCACCTTTGACCCGCCTTGCCGCCCTGCTGCCGCTAACCCTGCTGGGCAGCCATAGCGCACTGGCGCAGAATGCCGAACGCAAGTTCGAAAGTGCCAGCCAGCACGACGGCGTGCTGGAAGTGCGCACCAGCGATGGCCGCTACCTGATCAAGCCCTACACGGCCAGCATAGTCGAAACCACGTTTGTGCCGCATGGCGCAGCGGCCGACCCGGCCTCGCATGCCGTGGTGCTGGCGCCGGCGGGCATAAAAACCACACTGGCCAGCAAAGCGGGCAGCCTCGAATACACGGCCGGTGGCATGCAAGTGACCATCACCAAGGCTCCCTTCCAGATCAGCTACGCCTACAAGGGCCGCAAGCTGGTCGCGGAAAAGCATGGCTATATGAAAAAGCAGGACGATCCCGCTCACGGCAGCAAAGATATCCATCAGGGCGCAGCGCGCACGCTGGAAGCCATCGAATTCGCGCTCGACAAGGATGAAGCCCTGTATGGCGCCGGCGAGCGCGCCGTCGGCATGAACCGCCGCGGCCAGCGCTTCACGCTGTATAACAAGGCCCACTACGGCTATGGCGAGCATTCCACCCAGATGGGCTATGGCATGCCGCTGGCCCTGTCGTCGAAAATGTATGCGCTGCACTTCGATAATCCGCAGACGGGCTATCTGGATTTCGACAGCCGCAAGGACAATAGCCTGAGCTATGAAACCACGGGCGGGCGCAAGACCTATCAGGTGATCGCCGGCGACAGCTGGGAAGACCTGATCGCCAGCTACACCAGCCTGACGGGCCGGCAGCCCTTGCCGCCGCGCTGGGCGCTGGGTAATTTCGCCATGCGCTTCGGCTACCGCGATGAGGCGATCGCGCGCGCCACCGTGAATAAATTCATTGCGGACGATATTCCGCTCGACGCCATCGTGTTCGACCTGTTCTGGTTCGGCAAAGAAGTCAAAGGCACCATGGGCAATCTGGCCTGGGACAAGGATAACTTCCCCAACCCGGCCGGCATGATCAGCGACTTCCGCAGCAAGGGCGTGCAGACGGTGGTGATTACCGAACCGTTCATCGTCGATACTTCGGCCCGATGGCAGGAAGCCGTGGATAAAAAAATCCTCGGCACCGATGCGAGCGGCGCTGCGCTGGCCTATGACTTCTACTTCGGCCACACTGGCCTGATCGACATCTTCGGCCAGCCCGGCAAGGACTGGCTCTGGAATATCTACCAGGGCCTGCACCAGCAGGGCGTGGCCGGCGTCTGGGGCGATCTGGGTGAGCCGGAAGTCCATCCGGCCGCCATGCAGCACGCCACCGGCAGCGCCGAGGCAGTGCACAACATCTACGGCCACCAGTGGGCCAGACTGGTGGCGGAAGGCTATCAGCGCGACTACCCGACGGAGCGCCCCTTCATCCTGATGCGGGCCGGTTACTCGGGCACCCAGCGCTACGGCATCATTCCATGGTCGGGCGATGTGGACCGTAGCTGGGGCGGCCTGCACTCGCAACCGGAAATCGCGCTGCAGATGGGCATGCAGGGCGCCGCCTATATGCACTCCGATCTGGGCGGCTTTGCCAACCCTGTACTCGACAACGAACTGTATGCGCGCTGGCTGCAGTATGGCGTGTTCCAGCCCATCTTCCGCCCGCACGCACAGGACGATGTAGCGCCGGAACCCGTCTACCGCGATGACGCCACCAAGGCGCTGGCGCGCGAGGCGATCCGTCTGCGCTACCGCCTGCTGCCCTATAACTACACGCTGGCCTTCGACAATCACCGCTCCGGCCTGCCGCTGATGCGCCCCATGCTGTACGAAGAGCCGCGCAATGCCAAGGTGTATGCCATGTCGTCCACCTACCTGTGGGGCAAGGACTTGCTGGTGACGCCGGTACTGGCCAAGGGCGCCAGCGCGGCCGAGGTCTACTTCCCGGCGCGCAGCGTATGGTTCGACTTCTACACGGGCGCCAAACATGCCGGCGGCATGAGCGACAGCGTCAAACTGGAAGCGGACCATATCCCCGTGTACGTGCGCGGTGGCGCCTTCATCCCCATGGCCAAAGTGGTGCAGAGTACGCGCGACTACAACACCCGCCACATCGAACTGCACTACTACCACGATGCCAGCGTCAGCGCCGGCAGCGGCAAGCTGTATGACGACGATGGCGCCACTGCCAACGCCTATGAACAGGGTCAGTACGAGCTGCTCAACTTCGCCAGCAAACTGCAGGGCCGCGAGCTGACCATCAGCGTCAGCGCCGAAGCGGGCAAGCAGTATCAGCGACCAGACCGCAGCATCGCGCTGCAGGTGCACAATGTCACGCGCGCGCCTTCCGTAGTGCGCGTTGATGGCAAAGCCATGATGTTCGTGTGGGACGAAAGCAGCAAAGTACTGAGCGTAGCCATGCCAGCCAGCGGCGCCGCCAGCCGCAACGTCAGCATCAGCTTATAAACACCGGGGGTCAGGTCGGGCGTTGGCGCAGAGCTCGCTAATTTTTAAAGCGAGCTCTGCGCCAACGCCCGACCTGACCCCGCTGTAGGTGTATCATTGCCGCCCATCGGATGGTTACATCCGGTGCAATGACAAGACCACCAAGGGAGATGCCTGTGACACCAAAAATTATCAGCACGCTGCTGGCCCTAGCCGCCACGTCAGCCGCCAGCACCACCGTGCTGGCCGCCCCCCCCCAGAAACCGACCGTTGCCGAAGCCGAGCGCTTCCTCAGCGAGACGGAAGCCAAACTCAATAAACTGAATAACGAACAGGCGCAGGGCGCATGGGTCGGTTCCAATTTCATTACCGATGATACGGAAGCGATAGCCTCCTTCTTTGCCGAGCGCTATCTGACCGCCTCCGGTGAAGCCGCCATTGGAGCGCGCCGCTTCAACGGCCTGAAACTGCCGGCCGACTCGGCCCGCAAACTGCTGCTGCTGCAGCAGACGCTGGTGTTCGCCAACCCGAAAGAACGCGAACAATACGCCGCCCTGCAGGCTGGCCTGAACGGCGCCTACGGCAAGGCCAAATACTGTCCGAAAAATGCCGACGGCAGCGCGGGCGCCTGCATGGCGCTGGGCGAAATGGAAAAAGTGCTGGCGAATAGCCGCGACGAAGCCAAACTGAAAGAAATGTGGGCCGGCTGGCACGCCCAGTCGCCTGAGTACAAAGGCAAATACCTCGATTACATCGCCCTGTCCAACAAGGGCGCCAAGCAGATGGGCTTTGTCGATACGGGCGCCATGTGGCGCTCGCAGTACGACATGCCGGCCGATGCCTTTGCCAACGAAATGGAACGCCTGTGGCAGCAGGTCAAGCCGCTGTACGACTCGCTGCATACCTATAGCCGCTACAAGTTGCGCGAAACCTATGGTGCCGACGTGGTGCCGATGGAAGGCCCGATTCCGGCCCACCTGTACGGCAATATGTGGAGCCAGACCTGGAACAATCTGTACCCGATCCTGAAACCGGCTACGGGTGCCAGCAACTACAGCCTGACCAAGGTGCTGGAAGAGCGCAAGACTGACGCCAAGCAGATGACCAAGTATGCGGAAGGCTTCTACACCTCGCTGGGCATGCAGAAGCTGCCAGCGTCGTTCTGGGAACGTTCGCTGTTCACCAAGCCGCGCGACCGCGATGTGGTGTGTCACGCTTCGGCATGGCCGATCAACGAGAAGGATGATGTACGTATCAAGATGTGCATCAACCCGACCGCAGAAGACTTCACCGTGATTCACCACGAACTCGGTCACGTCTACTACTTCCTCGGCTACACGGGCCAGCCTTACCTGTACCGCGGCGGCGCCAATGACGGCTTCCACGAAGCCATCGGCGACACCATTGCCCTGTCCATCACGCCCGACTACCTGCAGAAAATCGGCCTGATGGATCAGGCACCGGATGCCGATGCAGATATAGGTCAATTACTGGAACGCGCACTGGGCAAAGTTCCTATGCTGCCGTTCGCCTACATGGTCGATAAATGGCGCTGGGATGTCTACGCCGGCAAGACCAAACCGGCTGATTTCGACAAGAGCTGGTGGCAGTTGCGCGAGCAGTACATGGGCATGAAACGCCCGGTCGCGATGGATGCTAAAGGGTCAGGTTTCGATGCCGGCGCCAAGTACCACGTGGCCGCCGACGTGCCTTACGCACGCTACTTCCTGGCCAATATGCTGCAGTTCCAGTTCCACCGCGCGCTGTGCCGCGAGGCAGGCTACACGGGGCCTCTGCACCGTTGCTCGATCTACGGCAACGCCAAAGCAGGCGCCAAACTGCAGCAGATGCTGGCCATGGGCGCGAGCAAACCCTGGCCAGAAGAGCTGAAAGCCATTTCGGGTGAAGAGCGTATCGACGGCGGCGCGCTGCTTGATTATTTCGCACCGCTGAAGACCTGGCTGGACGCCCAGAATGCTGCTTATGCAGCCGCTGCCAAGAAGTAAAAATGCCAACATCAGCGTAGCCGTCAGACGCTGTATTTAAGCGACAGTCCGAGACTAGCATCACCCCAGCGTGTATGATGAAGCACCCCGATTAACGGGTGCTTCATCAGCTTACAAAACGGAGTGAAAATGAGTCTGGGACTGGTTAAAAAAGTCGTCATCGTCGGTGGCGGCACATCGGGCTGGATGACCGCCGCCGCGATGTCCACATTAATCTCCAAAGGTTGCGAAATCCGCCTGATCGAATCCGATGAGATCTCCACCATCGGCGTAGGCGAAGCGACTATTCCTGTCATCCGCGGGTTCAATGACCTGATCGGCATCGACGAAAACGAATTCCTGCGCAACACGCAAGGCACGTTCAAACTTGGCATCGAGTTCGTCAACTGGGGCAAACCGGGCGACTCCTATCTGCATGGCTTCGGCGTGATCGGGCGCGACCAGATGCTGGCGCGCTTCTACCACTACTGGCTGAAGATGTACCAGGAAGGCAAGGCGCCGAATATCGAAGACTACTCGATCAACACGGCGGCCGCACGCCAGTTCAAATTCATGCGTGCCGACCGCGAAAGCGGCGATTCGCCACTGGCCGATATTTCCCACGCCTTCCACTTCGACGCTTCGCTGTATGCCAAATACCTGCGCCGCGTGAGCGAAAGCCGTGGCGCCATCCGCACCGAAGGCCGCATCGTCAAGGTGGAGCAACGCGCCAGCGACGGCTATGTGGAAGCGGTAGTACTGCATAGCGGCGAACGCATCGAAGGCGATCTGTTCATCGACTGCTCCGGCTTCCGCGGCCTGCTGATCGAAGAAACCCTGAAGACGGGCTTCGAAGACTGGTCGCACTATCTGCCGTGCGACCGCGCGATTGCCGTGCCATGCGCCTCGGTCAGCCCGCTGCTGCCCTACACCCGCTCCACCGCCCACAAGGCAGGCTGGCAGTGGCGCATTCCGCTGCAGCACCGCATCGGCAACGGCCATGTGTACTGCAGCCAGTTCATGCAGGAAGCCGAAGCGGAAGACATCCTGATGAATAATCTGGATGGCAAGCCGCTGGCCCACCCGCGCCACCTGACTTTCAAGGCGGGCAAGCGCAAGCTGGCGTGGAACCGCAACGTGGTGTCCATCGGTCTGGCCGGCGGCTTCATGGAGCCGCTCGAATCGACCAGTATCCATCTGGTGCAGACCGGTATTACCCGTTTGCTCATGATGTTCCCGCACATGGGCTTCGAGCAGGCCGATATCGACGCGTTCAACCGCGCCAATGACGACGAGTACATCGGCATCCGCGATTTCCTGATCCTGCACTACAAGCTCAATCAGCGCGTCGGCGATCCGTTCTGGGACTACTGCCGCAATATGCCGATACCCGATACGCTACAGCGTCGCATGGATCTGTACCAGAGCAACGGCCGCCTGCTGCTGTCGCGCGACGAACTGTTCACGGAAACTAGCTGGATACAGGTGATGCATGGTCAGGGCCTGCGCAGCAAGGGCTACCACCCGCTGGTGGATCAGCGCACGCCGGAGGAAATCGAAGCCTTCCTCAACAACGTCAAGGATGTGGTGCAGCGCTGCGTCGATCACATGCCGACGCACGAAGAGTACATTGCAGCGCAGTGCGCCGCCGAGAAGATGTAAAGCACCAGACTGACGGAAGCCGTGGCCGCTGCAGCGCGATGCTGCTGCGGTCACGGGCCAGTTTTCAGTGCCGGATTACTTCGGCATAGGCTGGCGCGGTGCAGCGCAATGCTGCGCAATATAGTCGGCGTGGCTCGGCATGTGCTGTACGCACTGGGCGATCACATCGCGTATGCTCTCCAGATACTTCTCCGCCTCTTCCACCGGCAGCAGATCGGCCAGCGGATCATAGCCTTGCGGCTTGAGGTTCTGGCCGTGCATCACCTGCAGCCAGCCCGTCTCCGCAAACAGCTCGTTATCGAAGCGCACCACGCGGCCACGCGCTTGGAACAGATCAATCTTATGCTGCAGCGAGTCCGGCACCGGCATGGCGGCGCACTGCTTCCAGAATTCGGAATCATCGCGCTGGTTGGCCTTGTAGTGCAGGATCACAAAGTCGCGGATACGCTCGTATTCAAAGCGACTCTGGCGGTTGTACTCGGCCACTTCCAGCGGATTGAAGCCACTATCAGGGAAGAATTGCAGCAGGCGCGCAATCGACGACTGGATCAGGTGGATGCTGGTCGATTCGAGCGGCTCGAGGAAGCCGCTCGATAGCCCGATGGCCACCACATTGCGGTTCCAGCCCTGCTTGCGCATGCCGGTCTTGAACTTGATCTGGCGCGGCTCGGCCAGCACATCGCCATCCAGATTTTTCAGCAGAATGTCCTGCGCCTGCGCGTCATCCATGA
The DNA here is from genome assembly GCF_009720775.1 of Pseudoduganella danionis. GTDB lineage: Bacteria > Pseudomonadota > Gammaproteobacteria > Burkholderiales > Burkholderiaceae_D > Rugamonas > Rugamonas danionis. Next base: position 691,487 of record NZ_WNKW01000001.1, on the reverse strand, counting down.
AGGCGCTGCAATACACATGGCCATTGCCGGTACGGTGCTGCAGCGGAATGCGCCACTGCCAGCCTGCCGTGTGGGCAGTCGAACGGGTATAAGGCGTCAGCACGGAAGCCGACTTGCACGGCACGGCCAGCGCACGGTCGCACGGCAGCCAGTGCGACCAGTCCTCGTACCCCGTCTTCAGCGCATCTTCGATCAGCAAACCACGGAAGCCGGAGCAATCGATAAACAGATCACCTTCGATACGCTCGCCCGATTCCAGCACCACCGCTTCGACAAAACCGTTATCGGGCCGTAGCGCCACACTGGCGATCTTGCCTTCGGTACGGCGCACGCCGCGCTGTTCGCTCACACCGCGCAGAAAGCGCGCATACAGGCTGGCGTCGAAGTGATAGGCGTAGGCGATATCGGCCAGCGGCGAATTGGGCAGATCGGGCCGCGCGGGCATGAATTTGTTGTGGCGCGCCGCCATGCGCGTGATCGAATACTCATCCAGCTCGCGCGCCTTGCCCAGCGCACGCATGCGTTGCCAGTACTGATCGAAACGCACGGTCCACAGGTCCTGACCGAGTATGCCGAAGCCGTGAATATAGCGGTCGCCCAGCTTGCCCCAGTTGACGAATTCGATGCCGAGCTTGTAGCTGCCCTGCGTGGCTTTCATGAACTCGGCTTCATCGATGCCGGCCACCTGATTGAAGCGCTGGATCATCGGAATGGTGGCTTCGCCTACGCCGACGATGCCGATTTCATCCGACTCCACCAGCCGGATGTTGTACTGCCCGCGCAGGATGGTGGCCAGCGCCGTGGCACTCATCCAGCCCGCCGTACCGCCACCGACGATCACGATATTTTTAATCGCAGTCTGCTGCATCCAACTTACTCCTCAAAAAACCAGCTCCAGAAACGAAACAACCCCGGCGAACCGGGGTTGATGTTAGCACTAACTATGCGTTGAACTGCGAGAGTTAGAACTTGTAGGTCAGACCGAACTGGTAGGTACGACCGAACACAGTTTTGTACGAGATGGCGCTGGAATCAACACCGTTGTACTCCTGGTAAGGCGTATTGTTCCAGTTGTTAGCCTGTACGTAGACCGACAGACCTTTCAGGAACGACTGCTGGAATTCATACGAAGCCTGCAGGTCGATGATGGTCTCGCCTTTTACGAAGGTCAGCTGTGCGTTGTCCTGGTAGTCGCTGATCTGACCCAGGAAGTCCGAACGGCGACGGGCAGCCCATGCGAACTGGAAGCCATTCTTCTCGTAGTACATACGCAGGTTGGTTACGCGCTTCGACAGGCCTGGCAGAGGAATCTTCACGCTGCCTACGCCCTGGGTGGCGAAACCAACTGCTGGCAGTTCGATACCGCTCTCGGTGTTCGAGAAGTTAGCCGAAGCACCGAAGCCGTCCAGATAGGTCGACACCAGCGAGAACGGTACGTTGACTGCGAACTCGTAGCCGTGCAGGTTGCCGCCGTCGCCATTGGTCGGGATGGTCAGCAGACCAACCGTCGAACCAGCGTATGGGCCGGTGGTTGGCAGCGGGGTAGCAGCCGTAACCTGATTCTTGAAGTCAAACGCACGTGGCGCACGCAGGATGTAGGTATCGAGTTTTTTGTAGAAGGCAGCAGCGCTGAAGTAGCCCTTGTTGCCGAAGTACTTCTCGTACGATACGTCCACGGCTTTTGCACGGAACGGTTCCAGTTTGGCGTTACCGCCGCTACCGGTCAGGATAGGTACGGTGTTGTTCTTGCTCACGCCGAAGGCCGAGCTAGCACGCATATCGTCGAGGTTAGCGCGGGCCAGCACTTTAGCCACGCCGAAACGCATCTGCTGTTCGTTACCCAGATCGAAGGATACGTTAGCGCTAGGCAGGAAGTCGCTGTACGAAGTGCCATCCGAGATCACAGACGATGGGCAGGTTTCAGGCGTAATGCCGGTGCAGGTTTCCAGTGCCACTTTGTTACCGGTGGTGGACTGCTTGGTGTGCACGAACTGCGCACCGAAGTTACCGCGGTAGTTGAAGCCACCCAGTGCACCATCCAGATCACCCATCGCATAAGCGGTGGTGACTTTCTCCGATACCGACCAGTCTTTCGCCAGCACGCTTGCATCTACCCACTTAGCCATGGTGTAGATCGAACCCAGAGTGCCGGTTGGGTCGAACGAAACGATAGGAATGCCGGTGGTACCTGCAGTCGCCACTTCGCTGCCTGGAACGGTTGCGGTAGCGTAGCCGCCGGTGCCCTTCACAACCAGACGACCTTCTTCGCCGTAGCGTACTTTGTCACGCTTGGTGTAGTTCAGGCCGAACTGCACGGCAGCCACTGGGCCCCATTCCACTTGCTGGCGACCGGACAGGCGGATTGCATCGATCTTGTCGTCCACGTTAGGCAGCGCTACATAGCCAGCCTGTGGCGAGTTAGGACCACCACCCCAGCCGTCGGTGTCGGTCAGGAAGGTTTGCGAGCGGTTCGAGTAGTCGAAGCTCGAGGTCAGCTTCATGCCTGCCAGGTTTTTGCCGTCGAAACCGGTCCACGACAGCGAGCCGATTTGCGAAGCAGGCACATTACCAGCCTGGCCCGCAGTGGTTTCATAACGCGAGGCGTTCTTGGTGGCTTTCGAGTGCGACAGGTCGCCGGTCAGGGTCCAGTCAGCGACTTTGAGCTGGGTGTTCCAGCCGATCGCCGTCAGTTTGTCGTCGGCCGATTCTTTGTGGTTACGTACGTCGCCCTTGAAGTTGCTGTAGGTACCGCTGGTCACTACACCATTCTGCACGGTGGCATTGCTCAGAACACCAACTGGGTCGTAACCGCCCCACGAACCGCCGATCGAACCTTCCAGACCGGTTTTCTTCAGGCTGGTGCTACCGGCCGAGTAGAACAGATCGACCGAAGTCTTGAAGTCTTTGTTAGGACGGTATTGCAGCATGGCGGAAACGCCATCGCGATTGTTTTTCGACGTTTCGGTATCCGCTTTGAAACCGGAAGGAACAACTACTTTCTGACCATTGTAGTCTACCGTCTCGGTGCCGCCGCCTTCGAATTTCTGCTGGCCGCCGCCGTTTTCTTTGTAGCTGGTGATACCCACTGCCACACCGATAGTGCGGTTAGCGAATTGGTCCACATAGCTGAAGGTGTAGCGCTTGCCGTCGCCTTCTGGCGAGCCGGAACGCACGCCGGTGCGCTCGTTGCGGATACCGGCAGCCAGCACGCGCTTGCCGAAGTCCAGCGGCTGCACGGTGCGCAGGTCGATGGTCGAAGCCAGACCCTGACCGATCACGGTCGCGTCCGGGGTTTTGTAGATCATGGCGCTGCCGATCAGTTCCGCTGGGAACAGATCGAATTCAGGGCTACGGGCATTGCCGGTCGACGCCATTTCGCGGCCGTTGACCAGAGTACCGTTGAAGCTCGGTGCCAGACCGCGCACGCTGATGTCGGCTGCCTTGCCCGAACCGCGGCTACGCTGGGCGGTGACGCCTGGCAGACGGGCGATCGATTCCGCCACGCTGGAATCCGGCAGCTTGCCGATGTCTTCAGCGGAGATGGCTTCAACGATGGAGGTGGAATTCTTCTTGATCGAGATCGCTGCTTCGATACCGCGCCGGATACCGGAAACGACCACGGTCTGTACGTCGGCCGATTTAGCGTCGGCTTGAGCGGCCGTTACGTCTGCAGCCTGAGCTGCTTCGCCTTGCGCAGCTTCTTGCGCGTAGACGTTGCTCGCCATCATAGACAGGAATACAGCGCAGCCAGCTGCGACTGGATTCAACTGGAACGCAGCGCTTTGACGGCGCTTATTCGCGAAAATACTCATTTAATGTCCCCTCAACACACGACACAAAACATAATTCCCGCAAACATCAGCCGCTCCGCAAGCCGGGGCGTCTCAAACTACACGGGATCCAAGGAAAAACAACGTTCTTAAGACGTTCTGGAAAGAATTTTGTACTAAAACTAGATTCTGTGTCAAACAAAAGCACGGCCGACTACGCCTTAAAACGCGCATACAAGCGGGTTTCCCTAGCGAACAAGGGTGACTCGTTGTATTTCGGCTACAGGACAATAGCGTTAAACTTGTAGTGGAACTACAGATTTCGAGCTAAGACCACTTTTTTCTGCAAGAATTTTTCACCGTCCATCCGTTCAAATGGCACTAAACACGCCAGCAGAGGGTGGCTGGAAGACAAAAATCGGGCAAACTTTGTATTTTGACTAAAATTGCTTTTCTATTCGGCCACTATTTGCGCACCTTTTTGACGCAAACTATTGGCAAATAAAGCAAAATGGCCAAAAGACAAAGAAAAACACGCCTTGTAGTACGACTACTCATCTAAAAATGGAGACTGCATGAACAAGCGCCTGCTGCTGGCCGCCCTCGCCAGCCTGACTCTGGGCAGTGCCCGCGCCGATTACCGCATCGATCACATGGAACCGCCGAGCTGGTGGACCGGCATGCACGAGCGCAGCCTGCAGCTGATGGTGCATGGCCCGCAGATCAGCCAGTTACAGCCCACCCTGCACTATCCGGGCGTGCAGATCACTTCCGTCGAAAAGGTGGCCAATCCCAATTACCTGTTCATCAATCTGCGCATCGGCGCTCAGGCCCGCGCCGGCGAACTGGACCTGACATTCAGTGCGCGCGGCGAGCAGGTGCGCGGCGCGGCGGCCCCAGAGCTGCACTACCGCTATCCGCTGCAGGCGCGCGTGCAAGGCTCGGCCCAGCGTCAGGGCTTTGGCCGTGCCGACGCTATCTATCAGGTCATGCCGGACCGTTTTGCCAATGGCGATACGGCCAACGACAACGCGCCGGACATGCGCGAACAGGCGCAGCGCAGCGAAGGCTCCGGCCGCCATGGTGGCGATCTGCGCGGCATTAGCGACCATCTCGACTACATCGCTGCCATGGGCTACACCCAGCTATGGCCTACCCCGCTGCTGGAATCGAATATGCCGGCCTATTCCTATCACGGCTATGCGGCTACCCACCACTACCGCATCGACCCGCGCTACGGCAGCAACGAGGACTACCGCGCCATGGTGGCGCAGGCGCGCAGCAAAGGGCTGGGGGTGATACAGGATGTGGTGCTCAACCACATCGGCAGCCAGCACTGGTGGCTGCAGGACATGCCGGAGCCGGACTGGCTGACCTATCAGGGCAAGTTCGTCCCCACCGAACACCACCGCGTCGCCGTGCAGGATCCGTATGCCTCGCAACAGGACAAGCGCAACTTCACCGAAGGCTGGTTTGTCGAAAGCATGCCGGACCTGAATCAGGCCAATCCCCATGTGGCGCGCTATTTGATCCAGAACACGCTATGGTGGATCGAGTATGCCGGCCTGTCCGGCCTGCGCGTGGATACCTACAGCTATTCCAACACAGATTTCCTGAGCCGCTGGTCGGGCGCCGTGATTGCCGAGTATCCGCGCCTGAATCTGGTGGGCGAAGAATGGAGTCCGCACATTCCCGTGGTCGCACACTGGCAGCGCGGCAAGCGCAATGCCAACGGCTACGTATCGCACATGCCCAGCATGATGGATTTCCCGCTGGCCGACGTGCTGCGCCGCGCACTGGCCGCACCCGATGATGGCGACTACAGCCTGACCAGCCTGTACGAAGCGCTGTCGCAGGACTATCTGTATGCCGATGCGGGCAATCTGGTGCTTTTCGAAGGCAACCATGACATGTCGCGCCTGTATAGCGAACTCGGTGAAGACGATCAGTTGTACCGCATGGCGCTGGCCTTCGTGGCTACGGCACCGCGCATCCCGCAGTTTTACGCCGGCACAGAAATCCAGATGTCCAGCAGTACCAAGGGGCGCGACGATGCTTCCTACCGGCGCGACTTCCCCGGCGGCTGGCAGGGCGACCGCATCAACGCCTTTACGGGCGCCGGCTTGACAGCGCAGCAGCAGGCCGCGCAGGACTATCTGAAGAAGCTGCTCAACTGGCGCAAGCATGCCAGCGTAATTCACCACGGCCGCACCATGCACTTCGGCCCGGAGCAGAATACCTATGTCTACTTCCGCTACGATGGCAGCCGCAAGGTGATGGTGGCATTGAATAAAAATCGCACTGCAACGCTACTCGACACAGCGCGTTTTCAGGAAATGCTGCAAGGTGCGCAGAGCGGTACGGATATCATTACCGGCCAGCGTATCGCGCTCGGTGCACAGCTTACCCTGCCGGCCCGTTCGGCACTGATACTGGAGATCGCCCCGTGAAGCCCACCCCGCACATCCTCGCCGCCAGCTTGCGCACTGCGCTGGGCCTGCTGGCCCTGTCGTCCATGCCGGCATTGCCGGTACTGGCCAGCCCCGCCAGCAGTCCAGCCGACACGCTGACGGTCAGCTATCCCGTGCCTGCTGCCGCGCCTTATACGGTGCAATACAGCGTCACCCCACTGGAACACGATTTGCGCCGCTACACCCAGCGCAGCAGCATGCCGGTGCGCGTGGGCGAACAGGCAATCAGCTATAGCGAAGTGGCCGGCCAGCCCGTGGTCCGCAGCGGCAATCCGGGCTTCGACGCGCTGTTCACGCTGGCCGGTCTGGAAATGGCACAGAACTCCGTCAGCCAGATCCGCGACGGCAGCTACAACGGCGGCCAGCCTATCAGCTGCAACTGCTTCGAGACCGGCGAATACTGGCACTATGTCTGGACCCGCGACCTGTCCTACGCAGCCGCGCTGGGGCTGGGCATGCTGGACCCGCGCCGCGTGCGCAACTCGCTCGAATTCAAGCTGTCCGGCTACCGCAGCGGCATCACGCCTGCCAGCACGGTGGCCGGTAGCAGCGACGGCCTGCAGATCATTCAGGATACGGGCAGCGGCGGCAGCTGGCCGGTCAGCACGGACCGGGTCAGCTGGGCCTTCGGTGCAGACGAAGCGCTCAAGGCACTGGCGCCGGACGAGCGCCGCGCCTTTGCCCGCACAGCCTTGCGCGCACTCTCCAACACGCTGGAGAACGACCGTCTGGCCGCCTACGACAGCGGCGACGGTCTGTACACGGGCGAACAATCCTTCCTCGACTGGCGCGAGCAAAGCTATGCGCCGTGGATCACCGGCGATCTGGCCAGCATGGCCAGCAGCAAAGCGCTGTCCACCAATGCGGCTCATTACAAGGCTCTCACACTCGCAGCACAACTGGCCCGCGAGCAGGACCAGCCGGCGCTGGCGCAGCGCTATGAGGACTGGGCAGCCGCACTCAAACGCGCGATCAACCAGCATCTGTGGCAAGCCGATAGCGGCATGTACAGCAGCCTCACGGCTGGCCATTTCGATGGTGCTGCACTGTACAAATACGACTGGCTGGGCCAGTCGCTGGCCATCATCACGGGCATCGCCGATGAGCGTCAGGCCGCCAGCATACTGGCCCACTATCCGCATGGCCCGATGGGTGCGCCGGTGATCTATCCGCAGCAGCCTGATACGGCGATCTACCACAACCGCGCCATCTGGCCCTTCGTCACCGCCTTCGGCCTGCGCGCCGCCGCCATGGCCGGCAATGGCGCCGTGGCCGATGCCGCCTACCAGACCCTGATGCGCGGCGCCGCCACCAATCTGTCGAATATGGAAAACATGGAATGGCTGAGCGGCCTGCCCATGCTCAAGGACCAGCGCGATGGCAAAGACCTCAGCGGCCCCGTGATCAATTCGCGCCGTCAACTCTGGTCGGTGGGCGCCTATCTGGGCATGGTGGTCGGCAATGTGTTCGGCGTACAGACTACCCAGCACGGCATCGCGCTACAGCCCTTCGTGACGGCACGGCTGCGGCGCGAACAGTTTGCCGGCAGCGACAGCATCAGCCTGCGCCATCTGGACTTGCGCGGCAAGCAGCTGCAGGTCACGCTGCGCCTGCCCGCTGCCAGCCAGAGTGAAGGCTATTACAGTGTGGCCAGCATCAGCCTGAATGGCCAGCCGGCCAGCGCCAGCATAGACTGGGCCGCACTGGCCGACGACAACCACATCGTCATCACGCTGGGCGCACTGCAGGCCGGCCAGCAAAAAATTCAGCGCGTGCACGCTGCGCCGCTGGCACAGGACAGCGCCGTGACAGCACCGGCCGAACCGCAGCAGGTAGCGCTGGCACGGGGCAGCTTCGGCTTCCCTACGCTGAACTTCAGCGCGCCGCAGCAGGGCGTGCGCTACAACGTCTACCGCAATGGCCGGCTGGCCGTGCAAGGCCTCACCAGCAGCAGCTGGGCCGACCGCCGTGCCCCGCTGCTGGGCAAAGGCGCAGCCGACAATCTGTGCTACAGCATGGAAGCCGTGCATCAGGCCAGCGGCCAGCGCAGCCACCACACCCCGCCTGTCTGCCTGCACAGCGGGCTGGAAATCGCCGCCGATGATGCGCGCTTCCAGTCCAGCATCAGCGCCGAACAAGGCCGCATCGCCAACTGGGGCGCCAGCAGCGACACGCTGAGCGTCAGCGCGCTGCGGGTAGAACGGACGGGCCGCTATGCCGTGCAACTGAAATACCGCAACGCGGCGCACCAGATCAATCTGGGCATCAGCGGCGGCGTCAAATGGATGACGCTCAGCGATGACGCCGGCCGCGTCGTGGCGCAAGGTGTGGTGCAACTGCCGCACAATGCCGCCGTGAGCTGGTCCACGCCATTGACGGCGCAACTGCAAGCCGGCAGCTACCGCATGCAGCTCAGCGATTTTTACAACATGAGCTACCTGCAAAGTAATAGCAGCTATGCCGATGCGGGCGGCGTACAAGGGCCATCCAACCGCTTCGATCTGTACGGCTTGCGCCTGCTGCCGCTGGCCGCTGCGGCCACGCCCGGCACGGGCCGCGCCACAAACAGCGGCGCTGCGGCTGCCGTGACGCCATCGGGCCAGAGCGCTACGGTGAGCAGAACGGCAGCAGCGGCAACATCAGCCCAGTTGCCGGCGCTGCCGCCGCGAGGCAGTGTACAGATCACGGCGCCTATCGCTTCGCCCCAGCTAGGCAACCAGCGCCAGCTACGCATCTATCTGCCGCCCGGCTATGAACGCGCTACGGCGCAGCGCTATCCCGTGCTGTACATGCACGACGGCCAGAACCTGTTCGATGCGGCCAGCGCGGCCTACGGTGCGGCATGGGAAATGGCCAGCGTGATGGACCGCCTGATCGCCAGCGGCGAGGTGGCGCCCGTGATCATCGTCGGTATCGATAACAATGCTGACCGCATCGCCGAGTACACGCCCTGCTGCGACCCACAGCATGGCGGCGGCAAGCTCGATGCCTATCTGGCCTTTGTTGCCGATACCGTAAAGCCGTGGGTCGATGCCCACCTGCGTACCCGCCCCGAACGCGAGCATACGGCCATCATGGGTTCTTCGCTGGGCGGCATCGCTTCGGTGTATATGGCCCAGCGCCGTCCCGAGGTGTTTTCCATGGCAGCCAGCTTGTCCGGCTCATTCTGGTGGAACCAGCAGGCGCTGGTACGCCAGCCGCCGGCTCACTTGCCCGTGCGCTTCTACCTCGATGCCGGCACCAGCAGCGATGGTCTGGAAGACACAGAAAAAATGCGCGACGCCTTGCTGGCACAAGGCTATCGCGCACACACGGAGTTGGAATTCTATGCTGCTGATGCAGCCATCCATAACGAACGTTCCTGGGCGGCGCGGGTCGAGCGCCCCTTGCGCTGGCTATATCCCGCCAGTTCTGCCCATCCCACCCATCCTACTCCTGCCGCCAGCAGCCACTAAGCCTGTCATGCCGGCCTGAAACGGTCAGGCCGGTGCTGGCAGCAAGTTACGCTTGGGGGCAACCGCCAGCCTGACCCCGCCCTGCAGCTTGAACACGCTGACGGCATCCGTCAACCGCGCCGCCTGCTGTTCCAGCGCTTCCGCTGCCGCCGCCGATTCTTCCACCAGCGCCGAGTTCTGCTGGGTCACACTATCCATCTGGCTGATGGCGATGCTGATCTGCTCGATGCCATCGCGCTGTTCCACACTGGCCACGCTGATCTCGCTGACGATGGCCGTCACCCGCTGCACGCTGGCCACCACTTCATCCATGGTGGCACCCGCCTGCCCGACCAGCCGGCTGCCCGCTTCCACTCGCTCGACCGAATCGCCGATCAGTTCCTTGATTTCCTTGGCCGCCGCCGCCGAGCGCTGGGCCAGATTGCGCACCTCCGTAGCCACCACGGCAAAGCCGCGCCCTTGCTCGCCCGCACGCGCTGCTTCCACGGCTGCATTCAAGGCCAGGATATTGGTCTGGAAGGCGATGCCGTCGATCACGGCAATGATGTCGACAATCTTGCGCGAGGATTCATTAATCGAGCCCATGGTGCGCACCATCTGCTCGACCGCGTCGCCACCTTTGGCGGCCACGCTCGATGCGGCATCGGCCAGCCGGCAAGCTTCCGTGGCATTGGCATTGTTCTGCTGCACGGTGGTGGTCAGTTCCACCATGGCGGCGGCGGTTTCTTCCAGCGAGCTGGCCTGCTCTTCCGTGCGTCCCGACAGATCGAGATTGCCTTTGGCGATTTCGGACGAGGCCATATAGATGCTGTCCGTCCCTTCGCGCACTTTGCCGACGATGTCGCTCAGATTGCTCTGCATCTGCTTGAGTGCGCCCAGCAGTTCGCCGATTTCATCACCGCTGCGTACTTGCACTTCCGTGCGCAGATCGCCGGCAGCCACCGTCTGTGCCATATCCACCGCTTCGCTCAAGGGGCGGGTAATGCTGCGGATCAGCGCCACCACGGTTACCCAGCCCACTACCAGCGTCACGGCCAAGGTGATCGCCATGGCCAGCAAGGCCTGCTTGTAGGCGGACGCATTGGCCGCTGCCATTTCCTCCGTCAGCCGCTGCGATTCCTTGCCGATGTAGGCGACGATGTCGTCGATCTTCTTGGTCGGCTCACGGTCCATGCCTTTCACCAGCCCATCCACGATGTGCACACTCTCCGGATTAGCACTGTCGTACTGCTTGAGGGCTGCCAGATATTTGCTGACCAGCTCGTTCTGGGTGCGGATCGCATCATCCACCAGCGGCGTAGCCAGCTCGAGCTTTTTCAGCTGGGTGTCGAGCTGCTTGAGTTTGGCGCGCGTCTGTTCGCCGCCTTTGACGAAGGCCTCGGTGTATTTCTGCAGGGCTGCCGGGTCATTGCCCCGGATCAGAATGTTCTTCCATTCCTGCACCTGTATCTTGAATTCCACCTGCGCAGCGCGGGCCCCGTCGATGGCCTGGCTCAGCGCGACGGAACGGGCCATGGCCTGCGCACTGGTGACATTGGTGTCGTGCAGCGTACGCCATCCGCCTGTGGCGACGATGGATAAAGCGATGAAAAAGAATACCCCGAGTAAGCGCAGCCTGAGACCGATTTTCAGATTCGACAAATTCATGACTTCCCCCTTGGTAACAATTCGGAACCATCATGTCCGCCCCGGATGGAGAGCCCCATACCAACAGCGGAAAAAATTTAACAAACCAAGTTTTCTTGTGAAACTTTCAAAAGGCCAGCAAGCGAGCCTGCAGCTCAGGCTGGCGTGAACTCGATACGGTATTTATTGGTCGCTTCCGTATTCGGCGGAAACACTTCACTGCCGATATAACACAGGCCCAGCTTCTCCAGCAGGCGGATAGAATTCACGTTGCCGGGTTTGGTAATCCCCATCAGCGCGGGCAGCTTCAACTGTTCGCGCGCATAGGCCAGCACGGCGGCAGCCGCTTCGTAAGTGTAGCCCTGACCGAAATAGGCGGGCCGGATGGCATAGCCGATATCCACAGCAGGCAGGGTGTCGCGCTTGATCAGGCCGCACAGGCCCAGCGGCTGGCCATCGCTCTGGCGCTCCATCACATACAGCGAGTGACCATGCAGGGCCTGCATCGCCATGGGTCCGTCCTGTATCGCCGTCCGCGCACCTTCGACACTGCGCACGCCTTTGTCGCCTATGTTTTCCAGCCAGGTAGGGTCGTTGACCAGTTCGAAATAAAACGCTGCGTCTTCCGGATTCATGGTGCGCAGATGCAGGCGCTCGGTACTCAATATCTTCATGCTAGGAATAAACCTCAGAGAAAACAGGACGTCACGCGGCGCTACAGAACTGCAGGGCACTTTGCCAGCGCGCAACAGAAAGCACATCCCGATTGTCGAGGATTTCATACGGCAAGTCCAGCTTAGGCTGCCGTACTGTGGCGTCTAGCGCTGCAAACGGAAATCCACCTGCGCCGGACGGCCATCAATATGCAGACGACTGACTGCACGCGGCGCCTCCGCCAGCACCTTACCACGCCGCATAACCAGCCGGCGCGCAGCGCGCAAGCGGATGGCGGCCACGGGGTCGGGCGCATCGAGCAGCACCAGATCGGCGTAATTCCCCACTGCCACGCCATAGCCCTGCAGGCCGAGGATGCGGGCCGGGTTGCTGGTGACGGCCTGATAGCAGGCCCGCATGGCGTCCTGCCCCGTCATCTGCGCCACGTGCAGCCCCATATGCGCCACTTCCAGCATATCGCCCGAGCCCAGGCTGTACCACGGGTCCTGCACGCAGTCATGGCCGAACGCCACCTCGATGCCGGCCGCCAGCAGTTCCGGCACGCGCGTCATGCCGCGCCGCTTGGGATAGCTGTCGTGCCGCCCCTGCAGGGTGATGTTGATGAGGGGGTTGGCGATCGCCGCCACGCCCGCTTCGCGTATCAGCGGCAACAGCTTGCTCACATAATAGTTGTCCATCGAATGCATGGAAGTCAGGTGCGAACCGGCCACCCGCCCCTGCAGGCCCAGCCGCTGGGTTTCATAGGCCAGCGTTTCGATATGGCGTGACAGCGGATCATCCGATTCGTCGCAATGCATGTCCACCATCAGGCCCCGCTCGGCCGCCAGTTCGCACAGCAGGCGTACCGAGGCGGCGCCGTCCGCCATGGTGCGTTCGAAATGCGGGATGCCGCCTACCACGTCCACGCCCATATCGAGCGCACGGCGCAGATTGGCCAGCGCCGTCGGGCTGCGCAGCACGCCATCCTGCGGGAAGGCCACCAGTTGCAGATCGAGGTAGGGCGCCACCTGGCGCTGCACTTCCAGCAGCGCTTCCACTGCCAGCAGGCGGTCATCGCATACGTCCACATGGGAGCGTATGGCCAGCAGGCCGCGTGCCACGGCCCAGTCGCAATACTGCAAAGCCCGATCCACCAGCGCCTGCTGGGTCAGTTGCGGCTTGAGCTCGGCCCACAGCGCTATGCCTTCCAGCAGCGTGCCGGAAGCATTCACGCGCGGCAGGCCGTAGCTGAGCGTAGCATCCATATGGAAGTGGGCATCGACAAACGGGGCGCTGAGCAGATCACCCTGTGCATCGATTTCCTGTGCCCCGCGCAGCGGCAGGGCCGGGCCCAGCGCCGTGATGCGTCCGGCCGCGATGGCCACATCCACGCTGCGCTGACCATCGGCCAGGCTGGCATTGCGGATCACTGTATCGACCGAAACATCCATATGCGCTCCCGCTTATTTTTTCCAGTATGAGAATTCCGTCTCGTAGCACTCGGTCTGCAATTCGGCGATCCGGTCCTGCATGGCGGCCTGCGCATCGAGGATGGCCTGATTGTAGACAGAGGGGCCGATTTCACGCAAACAGAAATCCAGCAGCAGCCTGGCCTTCAGCTCCCCGACTTCCTCGTCTAGATGCTCGGCGCAATAACGTTGTATGGAGCCAATCAGGCGCTGCTCCGCATCTTTATCCAGCTTGATCGCCATGGTGGCGTCCTTTCATGAAAACCCGTAAATTATTGCGCCGCAGTAATTCATTGGTAACAAGATACGAAAATACTTTTCAAGCCCAATATTCAAGGCTAGAATCAAATTATTGCATCGCACCAAATCAACCGGCAGAGCGCAACCGTGCCGACATTCTAATCGCCCAGGAGAAACCATGTCTTCGATCACCGAGCAGTTTTCCGTAGCCACCCGCAGCCAGTTAGAAAACCAGATCACCCTGCTCAACACGCTGGCCAGCAGCGCCGTTGCAAGTGCCGAGAAACTGTTTGCGCTCAACCTCAACACCAGCCGCACCAGCGTGGCCCAAAGTTCCGCCACGGCCAGGAAACTGCTGGAAGCCCGTGGCCCGCAGGAGCTGCTCGAACTGAACAAGGCGGACACTCTCAATTTCGACCAGCTATTCGACTATGGCCGCGCGCTCTACAGCATCGCTGCCAGCGCGCAGACGGAACTGCTGCAAAACGCCAAGGCCAGCCTGCAGAAACTCACGCCATCCAGCGCCGCCGCGCAGCAGACACCGGCCAAAACAGAAGCCCCTAAACTGGCAGCCGTGAGCAAGCCCGTGGCCGAAAAACCGGCCAGTGCCAAGCCGGCCGCAGCCAAGCCGGTAGCTGCCGTCGCGCCTGCACCTGTCGTGGCCGTGGAAGCCGTGGCGGTGGAAATCGTCACCACCGCTCCCGTGCAGGCACAGCTGATCGACGCGGAAGTCGTGGAAGTCAAGGAAGTGCCGGTAGCCAAAGCCGCTACCAAAGCCAAGCCCGCCAGCAAAGCCAAGAAATAAGTAGCAGCGGCAGCGCGGCAATCGCCTGGCAATTGCACGCTATCAGGGCTCAGGCCCGACAAACAGCGGGTCCAGAAACGCATAGCAATGAGACGGGATCAGCGCGGGCGCCAGGCCTGCCCTGATCCCGCCTTGCTTTGGTGTATCCTAGCGGGCTGTATGCTTCATGCTGGGTTCTATGGCAACACTTTCTCGATTGATAGGCGGCTTTGTGCGCCAGCACAGCCGCGCTTATGCGCTTTCGGCCATCATGCTGGCCGGCGTGGCGACACTCTCCATCTGGGTGCCGCGCAAAGTGGGCGCCATGATAGACGGGCTGGCCAACCATACGCTAGGCAGTAGCGAGCTGCTGCGCGAAATCAGCTACCTGCTGCTGATCGGTGCCGGCATCTATTTCCTGCGCGTGGGCTGGCGCCAGATCCTGTACGGCGCCGCCTACCAGCTGGGCGTCTCGCTGCGCACCCGCCTCTACACCCGCTTGACGCTGCAGGGCCCCGCCTTCTACCAGCAGCAGCGCACGGGCGACCTGATGGCACTGGCCACCAACGATATCGACGCCATCGAAATGGCGGCCGGCGAAGCCATGCTGGCCGGCTTCGACGGTGCGCTCACGCTGGCCATGGTGCTGGGCGTGATGCTGCTGGGCGTGGACTGGCGGCTGGCCTGCATTGCCCTGCTGCCGTTCCCGCTGATGGCGTGGTCGTTCTGGTTTATCTCGGGCCATATCCACACGGCGGCCACGGCAACCCTCAAGCATTTCAGCGCCCTCAACGACCATGTGCAGGAAACCCTGTCCGGCGTGCGCACCTTGCGCGCACTGGGTCTGGAACAGCGCAGCGCGCAGCATTTCGCCACGCTGGCGCAGCACGCCTCCGATGCCAGCCTGCGTGCGCAGGTGTGGGAAGCGGCCTATGAACCGGCTGTCGGCCTGACCCTGACGGCGGCTGGCGGCCTGACGCTGGGACTGGGCGGCTATCTGGTCTGGCAGCAGCAGCTAACCATCGGTGCGCTGACCAGTTTTACCATGTATCTGGGCCAGCTAATCTGGCCCATGTTTGCGGCCGGCTGGGTACTCTCGCTGATAGAACGGGGCCGCGCTGCCTGGCAGCGTCTGCAACCCATGCTCGATGCGCCGCTGGTGATCGATGATCACGGCACGCTGGCGCAGGTGGCCAGCGGCGCGCTGGTGCTGCAGAACGTGAACTACCACTATGCGCAGCAGAGCGCGGCCGCGCTGGCAGACATCACGCTGACGCTTGCTGCCGGCCAGACGCTGGGGCTGGTGGGCCCTACCGGCAGCGGCAAGAGCACGCTGCTACGCGTGCTGCTGCGCCAACTCACGCCGCAATCGGGCAGCGTGGTCTGGGCCGGCCAGCCGCTGGCCTCCTACCAGTTGCAGGCGCTGCGCGCTGCGATTAGCTGGGTACCGCAGGAATCCTTCCTGTTCTCGGCCTCGATTGCGGAGAACATCGCGCTGGCACGCCCCGAAGCGAGCAGCGCCGAGATCGAACAGGCGGCCCGTCTGGCCGATATCCACGACGACATCCTGCGCTTCCCGCAAGGCTATGCCACGCCTGTGGGCGAGAAAGGCATTACCCTGTCCGGCGGCCAGCGCCAGCGCGTCGCCATTGCACGCGCCCTGCTGGCCGATAACGATCTGCTGCTGCTCGACGATGCCCTGTCGGCCGTCGATACGGGCACGGAAACCCGCATCCTGCAGCATCTGGAGCAGCTACGCCAGCAGCGCCACGGCCGCAGCGCCATCATCGCCAGCCATCGCCTGAGCGCCGTGGTCAACGCCGACCTGATCGTGGTGCTGCGCGCCGGCCGCATCTGCGAAACGGGCAGCCACGAACAACTGCTGGCCGCCGACGGCTGGTATGCCAGCCAGTGGCGCTATCAACAACTGGAAGCCAGTCTCGATGCATCCTGAATCCACCAGTAAAACCCCGGCCGCGCAGGCATTCCGTCCCGCACTGGCGCTGCTGCAGCGCGCCGCCCAGCCCGATCTGCACCACCTTTGGCGCGCGATCATCTGGCTGGTGCTGGCCGCCCTGCTGGAAGTGCTGGGCCCCATCATGGGCAAGGCGCTGATCGACGAACACCTGCTGCCACACCATCTGGACTGGCCGCGCATGGCCGCGCTGCTGGCCGGCGTGGTGCTGACGGGCTGGATCGCCAGCGGCCTGCGCTACCTACAACTGGTGCGCCTGTCCGGTCTGGCCATGCGCTCGGTGATGCGCTTGCGCGAAATGGTCTACAGCCATGTGCTGCAACTGCCCATGGCTTACTTTGACCGCGCCATCACGGGCCAGCTAGTGTCGCGCGTCACCAATGACACGGAAGCCGTGAAGACTCTGTACATCCAGGTACTGTTCGTGATGCTCGACAGTTCCATCGTGCTGATCGGCACGGTGGCTGCCATGGCATGGCTGGACTGGCATCTGATGCTGATCGTGCTGGCCCTGCTGCCCATGGTGTTGCTGATCGTCTGGCTGTACCAGCGCTGGAGCGCACCGGCCGTGACGCGTGCCCGCGCGCTGCGCAGCGACATCAATGCCCAGATGGCCGAATCGATCGCCGGCATGAGCGTGCTCCAGGCCAGCAATGCCGAGCGCCGCTTCGGCCAGCGCTTCGCCCGCACCAATCAGGACCACTACCACGCCCGTCTGGCCGAGCTGCGCGCCAATGCCTGGCTGCTACGCCCTGCGCTCGACCTGTTCAACATCATCCTGCTGGCAGCCGTGATCTTCCTGTTCGGCCAGCGCCCCATGACGGCGGCCGAAGTGGGCGTGCTGTATGCGTTCATCAGCTATCTGGCACGCGTGATCGAACCGCTGATCCAGATCACCATGCAGTTCAGCCAGTTGCAGCAATCGGTCGTGGCCAGCGCGCGCGTCGCCACGCTGCTCGACGAAGCCCGCGCCGACGAACATGGCGGCGACCACGCCGGTCCGTCCAGCGCCGCCAGCAGCAGCGCGTCCGCAGCGGCGACGGATGCTGCTGCCGTCAGCATCGAACATCTGAGCTTTGCCTACCATCCCGGCAGCACCGTGCTGCACGACCTGTCGCTGCAGATCGCCAGCGGCAGCTATATCGGCATCGTCGGCCACACGGGCAGCGGCAAATCCACCCTACTGGCCCTGCTCCTGCGCTATTACACGGCGCAGCAGGGCAGCATCCGCCTGTACGGCACGCCGCTGGCCAGCATCGCCAATCAGCGCTTCCGCGCCGAAGTGGGTCTGGTGCCGCAAGATCCCTTCCTGCTGGCGGCATCGGCACGGGAAAACATCGACATGGGACGCGGCCTGTCCGATGCCGCCATCGAAGCAGCGGCACGCGCGGCCCATGCCCACGATTTCATTTGCGCGCTCGATCAGGGTTACGACAGTCCGCTCGGCGAGGGCGGCTCGCGCCTGTCGGTGGGCCAGAAGCAGTTGCTGGCGATAGCCCGCGCGCTGGCCGGCCAGCCACGCATCCTGCTGCTCGACGAAGCCACCTCGCACATCGATTCGCAGACCGAGCAGATCGTGCAGACGGCACTCGATGCGCTGCGCGGCCGCGTGACGGTCATCGCGATTGCGCACCGCCTCTCGACCATCCGCGATGCCGACCGCATCATCGTGCTCAACCATGGCCGCATTGCGGAACAAGGTGCGCACGAGCAATTGATGCAGATAAACGACGGCATCTACCAGCGCCTCTACCTGCTGCAGCAACTGGCGGCTTGAATCTGAACCGTGCAAGCATTATATTTTTATAAGATTCACCTGTTCAGCGCTGCAGCAATCCAACAGTTAGCGCGCCGCCTCCTCCGAAACTGTGGCGTTTTCGCGAAAATACAAGGTTGCACGGGATTTCCAATCAGCAACAAGAATATAATCTACTACACAATTTAATCGCGCCATCATCCCAGGAGACCGATCGTTGGCAGCACGGATACACCGCCCACGGCAGCACCGTAGCGCGCTCGCGCTGGCTGCTGCATTGTTGTTGTCGCCGCTACTGGCCTCGGCACAAACCGAGGAATCCGGTATGTATCAGCGCATCCTCGATATCCGCGACCAGAGCCGCTTCGTCCCCGAAAAAGCCCTGACCCAGTTGCTGGCCCTGCAAGCCAAGGCAGAACAGGAACCGCCGGCCACCCGCGCCGAACTGATCAACCAGCTCAGCGTGGCCCACTTGCGCACGGGCCAGCTCGACGCTGCCATGGCCGATACGGAACAGCTGATCAGCTTCGGCCGCGCCCAGCGCGATGACGCCATGCTGGCCAAAGGCTTGCTCGCCAAGAGCTATGTGCTGTTCGAAAAAGCCGAAGCCCGGGCCGCCTACCAGCTAGCCTTCGAAGCGGAAAAACTGGCCAACAAGAGCAGCGATCTGGTCCTGCGTTCGCAGGCTCAGGTGACGGTGGGGCAAGCCTATGCCGAACAGGGTGACTTCCCTACCGCCCTGAGCAAGATGCAGCAGGCACTCGATACGGCGCGTCAGGCCACCAGCGATCCCGTCATGCTGTTCGGTGCCCTGAATGCACTGACCCAGCTATACACCCAGATGAAAGAGTACGACAAGGCCGACCTCACGCTGCAGGAAATGCTGGAGCTGGCCGGCCAGCTGCGTTCACCGGGGCGCATGGCGGCAGCCAAGACCACCGAGTATGTGCTGGCAGTGGGAATCGGCCAGTACAAACGGGCCATACAGGCGCAGCAACTGGCACTGGACCTGATGCGCAAACTGGGCTCAGAACGCGGGATAGGTATGGCGCTAGGCAATCTGTCGGACGCCTATCTGAAGCTGCACGATTATCCGCGCGCCGCCCAGTACGCCAACGAATCGCTGCGTTCAACCCAGAAATCCGGCGACCGCAGCATGGAATCGACTGCGCGCGCCAATCTGGCCCAGGCCTATCTGGCGATGGGCCGTATTGCCGAAGGCAAGCAGCAATACGAACAGGCGCTGAACCGCTACGAGCAGGAGAACAACAAGCCGCTGCTGCAGGATGCCCTGCGCGAATACGGCGAGGCGCTGGAACGGGTGGGCGATACGGCCGGTGCCGTCTCGGCCTATCACCGCGAGCGCACCATTTCCGACCAGTTGTTTGAACGGCGCCGCCAGCAGGCCGTGCTGGAGCTGCAGGAGAAATACGAGACAGAGAAGAAGCAGCGCCAGATCGAACTGCTGAGCCGCGACAACCAGCTCAAAGGCACGGAGCTCGATAACAAGCGCCTGCAGCAGCGCGTATGGTGGCTGCTGGCACTGGTGACGGCGCTCGGCGCCCTCATCGTCGGCATGCTGTACCGCCGCGTGCGCCATGCGAATGCCCAGCTGGAAGTGAAGAATCTGGAACTCAAGGCCCAGTCGGTGCGCGATCCGCTCACGGCGCTGTACAACCGCCGCCACTTCCAGGACTTCATGCGCGCGCTGCCGCACAGCGAGGCGCGCGAGTCCGATCTGGTGGGCGCCCTGCTCCTGCTGGATGTCGACCACTTCAAGCATATCAACGATAGCTACGGCCATGCAGCCGGCGACGCCGTGCTGAAAATGCTGGCCGAACACCTGCGCGTGGCGCTGCGCGAAACCGATATGATCGTACGCTGGGGCGGCGAAGAATTCCTCGCCTATCTGCCGGCCGTGTCACGCCACGGCATCGACGATGTGGCGCGCCGCATCCTACGCAGCATCGCGGCCCAGAAAGTGGAATATCAGGGCCAGAGCATTACGGTGCAGGTCTCGGTCGGCTATGCGCCCTTCCCGCTGGCCCCCGACGGCACCCCGCTGCCATGGGAGCGCGTGGTGAATCTGGTCGACATGGCGCTGTATCTGGCCAAGGCGCATGGCCGCCACCGTGCGTATGGCCTGCGCGGCTTCGCCAACTTCGAACACACCACGCTGGAAGCCATCGAGCAGGATCTGGAACGGGCGTGGAGGGCCGGCTTCGTCGATCTGTCGGTGGTGCTCGGCGATGCGCCCGATGCCGTGCCACCTAGCCCGAACGAAGCCAATAACGTGGTCCACATCAAGCACGCGCAAAAAAATAGCCACGCTACCTGAGGCGGTAGGGTGGCTGTTTTGCGTGCCGCGTATGGTTTCCGCGCACGCCGGGCTTATTCGGCGTTGATCTTCTTCGGTGCTGCCGGCGGTGCAAACGCGATGGTTTCCGCTTCCGGCGCGCCATCCAGCGCGTCCGACTGATCCAGCCAGTTGCGCAGCTTTTCCATCCGGCGTATCAAGATGCCCTTGTGGCTGATGTAACCCACCTGCTCGAAGTTCTCGGCCTTGACCGTCATTTTCGAGACGGTAGGCAGATTGTCGACCAGCCGGTCAAAGGCCTTACGCGCCTTGTGTTCCCACTTCTGCAGATGCGCTTCGTTGAAACGGTTGCTCTCGTAATAGATCGTCAGCGTGCGGTCGTGATTACCAAAGCCGACGATCGCCGCGCCCTTGCGCACGGTTTCCAGCACATCAGGCTTGATGTTCGGGGTCGGCACAAACAGGGCCGCGCGGCCCGTTGCATCCGGCCGCTCGTACGGCAAATCCTGTCCCATTAATACGCTCATCACGCTTCCTGTTGTTATGTTGCTGCTAGGCTATATTTCGATTCTATCCTGCGATTTTGCACAAGACAAGGAGAAAGCGTAGGAACGTGGCGTTGCGGATAATCAAGCTGGCGCAAGCCGTATAATGCCGGCTGTCCCCATTTAACTGCTTTGCTGCCCTTGCCACCATGAACTCCCCTACCCCTGCCAGCACCACTCCTGCCAGCCCTTACGGCGTGATTCCGGAATCTGCAGTGGATACGGCAGCCATCAATATCGGCAACACGGTGCGCATCGCCATCGGCCTGACCGAGCAGCAGGCCGCCCTGATCGTGCATGACCAGCGCACCGATCTGAACCGCGCGCTGACCGAAGGCTACCGCCGCAGCCTGCCGCAAGCCGAATTTATTGACTTCGACAGCGTTACGCCGGAGCAGGTGCTGGCTGCATTCGACCGTTATCAGGCCGGTGATCTGGTGGTACTGATCCAGTCCACCAGCTTCCGGCTGGAAGCCTTCCGGGTCCGCATCGAACTGTTCAAACGGGGTCTGAAAGTGATCGAGCACGTGCATCTGGCGCGCATGCCCGATACGGCGCAGGGCCTGCTCTACATCGACGCGCTGGCCTATGATCCGGCCTATTACCGCGGCGTGGGCCACGCGCTCAAGGCGCGCATTGATCAGGCGCCGTATGGCGTGGTCGATAGCGGCGCGGGCGAAAAGCTGGTATTCGGTTCGCCGTTCGAAACGGCCAAGCTGAATATCGGCGACTACAGCGCCATGCAGAACGTCGGCGGCCAGTATCCGTTGGGTGAAGTGTTCACGGAAGCGCAGGATCTGGAAGCCGTGAATGGCCGCGTGCGTATTTATGTATTCGGCGATACCAGCTTCCGCGTCAACCATCCGGCCACGCCGATTACCCTGATCGTGGAAAAAGGCCGCGTCAGCGGCACGGAAAACAGTACGCCCGAATTCGACACCGTGCTGGAACTGATACGCGCCCATGAAGGCGAAGTCTGGCTGCGCGAACTGGGCTTCGGCATGAATCGCGCCTTCTCGCGCGAACGCATGGTGGCCGATATCGGCACCTACGAGCGCATGTGCGGCATCCACCTGTCGCTGGGCGCCAAGCATGGCCAGTACGCCAAGCCGCAGTTCCGCCGTGCCGACACGCGCTACCACATCGACGTCTTCGCCATTACCGAAGGCGTGTATCTGGGCGAAGAATGCGTGTACCGCGACGGTGCCTGGCAGGTCAGCACCGGGCAGGCCAGCCCCGCCGCCTAAGCGACCAGCAGCCCCGCTGCCATCAGCTCGCGATCCCACGGCGGCACGGGCTGGTATTCAGCCAGCAGAAAATCGATCAGCGCGCGCACTTTGGCCGACGGCTGGCGGCTGGCCGGATACAGCGCGCTCAGATGGTTGAGCGGCAGCGCCCAGTCCTGCAGCACCGGCACCAGCGTGCCGGCCAGTAGCGCGCGCCATGCCAGAAAAGTCGTGTTGTAGACGATGCCCAGCCCGCGCTGGGCCGCCTGCTGCAGCACCACGCCGTTATTTGCCGTAAAACTGGCCGTCACCCGCACCGATTCGCGCTGCTCGCCCCGTACAAACTGCCACAGCGTGCCATCCGTCAGATGACTGAAATGCAGGCAGCGGTGCTGCTGCAATTCCTGCGGGTGGCGCGGTACGCCGTAGCGCTGCAGATAGTCGGGCGAGGCACACAGCATGCCGCGGCACGGCGCCAGCGGACGCATGGCCAGCGCGTGCACATCCGGAATTCCGCCGACACGGATGGTCAGATCAAATCCGTGCGCAATCGGGTCGAGCAGAGCGTCGTCCACGTACAACATCGGGGTCAGTTGCGGATGCAGTGCGGCGAAGCGTGCCACGGCATCGGCCAGCCACTCGCTGCCAAAGCTCGACGGGGCCTGAATGCGCAGCGGCCCCGCCAGTCCCGCCCCGGCCGTCGCCTGGCTGACCTGATGCAGCGTGCGGGTAGCTTCCTGCGCCTGCGCCAATGTGGCCTGGCACGGCGCCAGGTAGGCCAGCCCCGCATCGGTCAGGCTGACCTCGCGCGTGGAACGGTGCAGCAGCCGCGCCTGCAAACGCTCTTCCAGCTGAAGTATGTGCTTACTGACCATGGCCCGCGTGAGGCCCAGCCGGCGGCCGGCCTCGCTGAAGCTGCGCCAGCGTGCCACTTCGACAAAAATTTCCATCGCGCGTAACTGATCCATGCCGCCATTGTCTCGATTCTGGCGACAATGTGTCAACCATCGCCCCATTGTAGGCGTCTGCTTGTCGCCCTAAACTGCCAAATTGCACTGTATTCGCCCTCGAAAACGGAAAAAGCCATGCTGACTGACATCCAGAAACAACAATATCAACGCGACGGCTACATCGTCCTGCCAAACTTCAAATCGGCCGAGCAGATCGCTGCCCTGCGCGCACGCGCCGAACAGATCGTCGATGCCTTCGATCCCAGCCAGCGCTCCGGCATCTTCAGCACCATCGAGCAGGAAAAGACCAATGACGCCTACTTCCTCGGCTCGGACAACACCATCCGCTGCTTCTTCGAGGAAGAAGCGTTCGGCCCGGACGGCCAACTGAAACAGCCCAAAGCCCTGTCGATCAACAAGATCGGCCACGCCATGCACGATCTCGATCCCGTGTTCCGCAGCTTCTCCAGCGATGCGCGGCTGGCCGAACTAGCGCGCGATCTGGGACTGGCCGAAGCGCAGGTATGGCAATCGATGTACATCTTCAAGCAGCCCGGCATAGGCGGCGAAGTGCGCTGGCATCAGGACGCCACCTATTTCGATACGGATCCCATCAGCGTGACCACCTTCTGGTTTGCGCTGGAAGACGCCACCTTGCAGAACGGCTGCCTGTGGGCCGAACCGGGCGGCCACCAAGGTCCAATGCGCGAACGCTTCCTGCGCAACGGCGACGAGCTGCGCATGGAAACCCTGAGCACCCAGCCCTGGCCCGACAACAGCACGGCCGTGCCGCTCGAGTGCAAGGCCGGCAGCCTGGTGTGCTTCCACGGCCTGCTGCCGCACTACAGTGCGCCGAATCGCTCGCCCATCTCGCGCCATGCCTACACGCTGCACGTAACCGACGGTGCCACCGCCTATTCGCCATACAACTGGATACAGCGCGACGCCAGCTTCCCCGTGCGAGGCTTTATCTGATGAAGATCGAAATCTTTGCCGCCCACTGGGGCAATAACGAACTGGCGCCAGACGTCTTCATCGAGCGCGTCAAACAGGCCGGTTTCGACGGCATCGAAATGTCGCTGCCGCTCGACGTGGCAGCGCGCGAGGAATGGACCACGCGCATTGCCGAGGCGGGGCTGGGCCTGATCGTGGCGCAATGGGAAACCGTATTCCATAGCGACTTCGCGGCGCACCGTGCGGCACTCGAGCAGCTACTGCACAACGCCTGCGCAGCACGCCCGCTGCATGTCAATTCGCATACGGGCAAGGACTACTACACGCGCGAGCAGAATCTGCAGCTACTGCAACTGGCGGCCGATATCTCGCGCCAGCATGGCATCCCCATCGTGCACGAAATCCACCGCAGCCGCTTCAGCGGTCATCCGATGTTGCTGCTGCCTTATCTGCAGCAACTGCCGGAGCTGCAGCTCACGGCCGACCTGTCGCACTGGTGCTGCTCCTGCGAATCGCTGCTGGAAGACCAGCCGCATACGCTGGCCGCCACCCTGCCTCAGGTGCGCCACATCCATGCCCGCGTCGGTCATGCACAAGGCCCGCAGGTGGCCGACTTCCGCGCGCCGGAAGCGCAGGCTGCGCTGGCAGCGCATCTGGGCTGGTGGGATGAAATCATCCGCCTGCGCCGCGCCGCCGGTGCCAGCCGCATGACGCTGACGCCGGAGTTCGGCCCCGTGCCTTACACCCAGACCCTGCCCTATACGCAGAAGGAAGTATCGAATGCGTGGGAACTGAATGTCGCCATGCTGGAGCTGCTGCGTCAGCGCTATGCCTGAAGCGGCTGCTCTTCCGGCGGCAGTTGCAACGGCAGCACCAGCGTCACCGTGGTGCCCTGGCCGGCTTGCGATTCCACCTGTATGGTGCCGCGCAGCACGCCCGTGACGATGTTGTAGACGATGTTCATACCGAGGCCGGAACCGCCCTGCCCCAGTTTGGTGGTGAAGAAGGGATCGAAGATCTTGCGCAGCGTGCCCGGCGACATGCCGACGCCGTCATCGATGAAGCGCAGCGTGACGGCATCGGGACTCTCCAGCCGGCCCTCGATGCGGATGGCACCGCAGTCGCGCCCATCGAAGCCGTGCAGCAGCGAATTGCCGATCAGATTGCTGAGCACCTGACTCAGACTACCGGGATAGGAATCGAACTCCACACCGGCCGGCAGATCCACCGTGACGTTGCAGGCGCTGCGGCGCAGCTGGGCTGCATAGGTGGCCAGCGTATCGTGCACCACGTCATCGAGCTTGAAGCGGCGGCGCTGGCCGCTGGCCTGATCCACCGCCACCTGCTTGAAAGAGGTAATCAGGTCGGCAGCGCGGGTCAGCGAACTATTCATGATGTCGCAGGCTTTGCGCGCATCCTGCATATGGGCTTCCAGCGCCGAGCGTTTCAGGCCGCCATCGTTGGCCAGCTTGTGTTCCAGTTCGCGCACCATGTCGCTCAAGGCGCTGGCAGTCAGCAGGCTATTGCCGATCGGTGTATTCAGCTCGTGCGCCACGCCCGCCACCAGTGCGCCCAGCGACGCCATCTTTTCTGACGTCAGCAGATTGGTCTGGGCCTGCTTCAGGGTCTCCGTCAGCGCGGCCAGATCGGCGCGCGCCTGTTCCACCTTGAGCTTCTGCCGTTCCAGTTCGGCCAGACTGTATTCCAGCCCGTGCCGCGCCACCGTCATGCGCCGGGTCGAGACCAGCAGCGCTGCAATCAGCGCACTGATGATCACCCCGGCAATACCGATCAGGACCACCGGCCACGGCGCGCGCGTGTAGCGGCTACCGGCATGGCCCTGCACTTCCACCTGCCACTGGCGCATCCCCACCACCATGGGCATCTGCGCGGCCAGATCTTCCAGCGCCGCGGGCGCTGCTGCTGCTGCTGCGCTGCCGGCCCGGCTGTCGTACATCAGCGTGTGCGCACTGGGCGTCAGCGGTGTGGCATCCTGGCGGTAGCCGCGGTCCTGTATGCGCACATGCAGGTGCTCCAGCATGGCCGGGTCTATCACTTCGCGCATCAGCGTATTGACCTTGAAGACGATGGCCACAAAGCCCACCAGCGCTGCTTCGCGCTGGGCTGCCGTCTGTAGCAGCGCGCCGTTACGGTACACGGGGGCGCGGGCCACAAAGCCGGGTTCACCACTGCTATCCTGTACCAGCGTGATGCGCTCGGTGGCGACGATCTGCCCGCTATCGCGCCCCAGTTGCAGCGCACGCAGATGGGGTGGCAGCGCCGCCAGATCCAGCCCGAAGGCAGCCTCGTTGCCTTTCAGCGGTTCGGTATATTCGATCACATAATGCAGCGGCAGGCTGCTGGCCGGATGCACGCTGAAGGCCGGATAGCCAGCCTTGCGTATACTGTTGCTGAATTCTTGCAAGCGCTGCTCGGGCACACGCCGCACAAACTGTATGGCCTGAAAACCGGGATAGCGCTGGTCCAGCTTGAGTTCGTTCACATAGCGCTGGAAGCGCTGGCGGTCCATGCCGTCATCGAGCGCATACACGCCCTTGATGGCCAGCAGCACATCGAAATAGGTCTGCAGCCGGGTTTCCGTATCGCGCACGACTTTTTCCGCATCGCGCTCGAAGTTGCTGCGGATCTGATGGCGCTGCGCCGTCAGCACGATCTGGCAGGTTGCCAGGGTCAGACATAAGCCCACGATAAATGCCAGATAGCCGCGCGATTTAAGCATGGGTGCTAGCGCCTATTCCAGCGCAGCGGGCGCACAGGCGGGAGTATCAGCCTCGTCGCGGTAGCGCGCGGCGATCTCCATGAATTCCTCTTCTATGGTCAGCATGGCATCGACCACATCGGGATCGAAATGTTCGCCGCTCCCCTGGCGTATCATTTCCATCGCCGTCTCGTGGCTGAAGGCCGGCTTGTAGACGCGCTTGGAAATCAGCGCATCGTACACATCGGCCACCGCCATCAGGCGCGCCGAGATGGGGATGGCATCGCCCACCAGCCCTTGCGGATAACCGCTGCCATCATATTTTTCCTGATGCGAGTAGGTGATTTCGCGCGCAAAGCGCAGGAAGGTGTTGGAGTAGCCAAGCTGGTTTTCCACCGCCACGATGGCATCGCGGCCAAACACTGTATGCTGTTTGATAATGGCGAATTCGGCTTCCGTCAGGCGGTCCGGCTTGAGCAGGATGGCATCCGGTATCGATACCTTGCCGATATCGTGTAGCGGCGCAGCCTTGAACAGCGCCTTGATATTCGCTGCGCTCAGCTCTTCGGTAAAGCGCGGATGGCTGCATAGCTGACGCCCCAGCGCCGCCACATAGTGCTGCACGCGGCGCAGGTGGTTGGCGGTTTCGTATTCGCGCGTTTCGGCCAGCGAAGCCAGCGCCCAGATCATCGCATCGAGCATCTGGCTCAGTTCCACCGTCAGCTCTTCCACCACATGCTCGAGCAGGTTGCGCTGCTGCTTGAGCAGCTCGCGCGAGTGGCGCAGTTCGAGGTGGGCCGCCACGCGGGCGCGCAGCAGATCGGCCAGCACGGGCTTGTGCAGCACATCGACGCCGCCCTCGAGCAGGGCGCGTGCTTCGTCGGCTTCCTGCTGCAGGAAGATCACGGGGATTTCCGCCGTATCGGGACTGGACTTGAGCTGCTGGCAAACGTTGTAGCCATCCATATCGGGCAGCGCCGTATCGAGCAGTACCAGATCCGGCCGCGGCACCTGCTGCATCAGCTGCAGCACACCGGCGCCCTGATTCGCCAGCAGCACTTCATAGTGCTCCTGTAGCATCCCGTTAATCGAGATCAGGTTGTCCGCCGCTGCATCGGCAATCAGTACGATGGCCTTCCTGGTGTTCATCCGCTGCTACTCCCAAGGTTAATCCCTAGCGTTATATTAACCGACCATAGTGCCTGCCAGACATTTTTCTCCGCTTAATTTGGTGACCCGGCAACGCCAGCAGTGCCGCTTTGCTTGCAATTGTATCGCGCACTACTTATACTGGATGCATGACTACTCAAGCTCCCCCTTCCGGCGTACCGCAACTGGACCAGCAGTTGTGCTTCGCTCTGTACTCGACCTCGCTCGCGATGAGCAAGCTGTACCGCAAGCTGCTGCGCGGCCTGGGCCTGACCTATTCGCAATATCTGGTCATGATGGTGCTATGGGAGCGCAACGAACTGACCGTATCGGAAGTGGGCGAACGCCTGTTTCTTGATTCAGCCACCCTGACCCCGCTGCTCAAGCGCATGGAGCAGGCCGGCCTGCTGACGCGCGCGCGTGCTGCCAGCGACGAGCGCCAGGTCATCATCAGCCTGACGCCGCAAGGCGACGCGCTGCGCCACGAAGCCGCCAAACTGCCGCCCTCCATCCTGCAGGCCACGCATTGCAGCGTGGATCAGGTGGTCGGTATGAAAACCCAGCTGGACGCCCTGCGCGCCAGCTTGATGTCCGCCAGCTAGACCCGACCATGACCAGTCCCGCACCGTTCTACACCCACCCCTCGCAAATGGCTGAAGCGCTGCGCAAGGATGGCTATGCCATCCTGCCGCCGCAGGATGTGGCCGCCCTGGCCGGCGTGCCGCTGGCCACGCTGAACCAGCTAATCCCCAGCTGGGAAGGGCTGGAGCCCGATCTGTACATGAAGGACGGCGGGCGCTACCGGCGCCGGCGCCATTCCTGCTTCATCCTGCATGGCAGCGAACTGCAGCAGACGCCGCACCGCGCCCACTGGCAGCCGCTTGAATACAACGCGCTGCATGGCGGCATGAACCGATTGTTCGAACCCATGCTGGCCGAGACCGTGGCCCTGCCTGCCTGGCCGGCCCTGCTGCAGGGACTCGGGCAGCTGTGCAGCGCTGCGCGGCGCAGCAGCACGCCCTGGTACGTCGAGGCGCACCAGTTCCGCATCGACACGACGGACGGCATAGGCCGGCCCACGCCGGAAGGGGCGCACCGCGACGGTGTCGATTTCGTCGCCGTGATCCTGATCGGGCGCAAGGATATCAAGGGCGGCGAATCGCGCCTGTTTGAAGCAGACGGCCCCAATGGCAAGCGCTTCACGCTGAGCGAGCCATGGACCCTGCTGCTGCTCGATGATGCCGCCGTGATCCACGAATCGACGCCCATCCAGCCGCTGCAGCACTACGGCCACCGCGACACGCTGGTGTTGACCTGGCGCAGCAACGGTTTCCAGGGCCAGCCCTGAAGTCAGGACCGCAGCGCAGCAGAGGATTTAATTTTTTACCAATCTGGCGAGAACGACAGCGTAGTTCTACGGTATTGCACCGCAACATAAACAGGACTATAGTAGAACTGTCTCCTCCGTATGTCGCCTGACATTGGAACTATGCCCGCCCATCTGGTCGCGGGCATTTTTTTTATTCTCCCCACAATATTTCCCTTAGCCATACGACTGCACTGCATCAGTTGCTGATTCAGGCAGGGGGACGACTTCGTTCCCATGGCGGCTTACGCGCCTTAATTTAAACAACTGATTTAGTTATATCAATCGTTTAAATTATGTGATGTAATGGCGCCATGAACGCAAAATCATCCTCTCTACCCGCTCACGACGACAGCCGCAAACCCCGTTCCGATGGCGAGCAGTCGCGCACCCGCCTGCTGCAGGCGGCCACGCGTCTATTCGGCAATCAAGGTTACAGCCGCACGTCGACACGCGAAATCGCCCAGGCGGCCGGTGCCAACGTGGCCGCCATCAGCTACTACTTCGGTGACAAGGCCGGCCTGTATCAAGCCTGCTTTGCTGCCATGTGCGAGCCGGCGCCCGACAACATCGCCCAGTTCGACCAGCCGCACTACACGCTGCGCCAGTCGCTCGACGGTTACTACCGCCAGCTTCTGGCGCCTTTGCTGGCGGGCGAGGATGCCCAGCAGCTGGTGCGTCTGTTCTACCGCGAAATGCTGGAGCCGACCGGGCTGTGGGAACGTGAAATCCACAACAACATCAAGCCCGAACATCTGGCGCTGGTGGGAGTACTGAGCCGCCATCTGGGCCTGGCCCAGCCTGACGACCGCGTGCACCGGCTGGCCTATGCACTGGTCGGCATGGCCATCCAGCTACTGGTCGGGCGCGACATCATTCATACCATCACACCTCACCTGCTGGCCACTCCGCAAGCCGTGGCCGATTGGCTGCAGCATCTGGGCGACTACGCCGAGGCACTGGTGCAGGCCGAGAAAAACAAACTTCAACAAGGATAAGCATGAAGCTACTTCAACGCACGGGAGCATTAGCTGCCGTGGCAGCGCTGAGCGCCTGCGCCACCCCGGTGCCTGCGCCCCATGTGACGGCGCAGGTGCCGCCACAGTGGCAGGCGCCGCTGCCCCATCACGGCAATCAGACCGAGCTGGCCAACTGGTGGCGTGCCCAGAACGATGCCCTGCTGGTGCAGCTGATCGATGCAGCGCAGGCAGCCAGCCCGAATGTGGCGGCAGCAGCCAGCCGCATTGCCCAGTCGCGCGCCGAACGTGTGGCAGCCGGTGCCGCGCTGGCGCCCTCGCTTGATGCGGCCACCAGCATCAGCCGCGCCAACCAGCAATCCACGCTACCTATGGGCACCGTCTCGCAGGCTGCCCTGCAGGCTAGCTGGGAGATCGACCTGTTCGGCGCCAACCGTGCAGCGCGCGATGCGGCGCAGCAGCGCTACGATAGCGCCCGCGCGGGCTGGCATGATGCGCGCGTCTCCGTGGCGGCCGAAGTGGCCAACCAGTATTACGGCCTGCGTGCCTGCGAACGGCTGCTGGCCGTGGCCAGACAGGATGCCGCTTCGCGCACCGATACGGCACGCCTGACCGAACTCAGTGCGCAGGCGGGCTTCCAGTCGCCCGCCAGTCTGGCACTGGCACGCGCCAGCGCTGCCGATGGCAATAGCCGCGCCATCGCCCAGCGCGCCGCCTGCGATGTCGATGTCAAAGTCCTGGCCGCACTGACGGCGATCACCGAACCGGAACTGCGCCGCCAGCTGGCAAGCGCCAGCGGCAACGCTGCTGCAGCTGGTGCTGGTGCTGCTGGCACTGACGCTGGCGCAGCAGCTAGCGCCCCAGCCATTGCGATTGCCGAACTGCCAGCCAGCACCCTGAACCAGCGCCCCGACGTGTTCAGCGCCGAACGCGCCGTCAGCGCCGCCAGTGCCGACGTCGGCACAGCGCAGGCCGCGCGCTATCCGCGCCTGACCCTGTCTGGCTCGGTCGGCGTGGCGAATTTCCGCGCCGGCGGCGACAACACCAAAACCGATACCTGGACGATCGGCCCGCTGTCCATGACGCTGCCCATCTTCGATAGCGGCAAGCGCAGCGCCAATGTGGAAGCCGCACGGGCCCGCTACGACAGTGCCGTCAGCAGCTACCGCGCCACGGTACGTCAGGCAGTCAGCGAAGTGGAACAGGCACTGGTCAACCTCGATGCCAGCGCCGCGCGCAGCAGCGATGCCCAGACCGCCCTGCAAGGCTATCGCGTCAATTTCAGCGCCGTCGAACAGCGCTACCAGGGCGGCCTCGCCAGCCTGTTCGAACTGGAAGACGCACGCCGCACCCGCCTGGCGGCGGAACAAAGCGTGATCAATCTGCAGCGCGAGCGTAGCGCTGCCTGGGTGGCGCTGTACCGCGCCGCCGGTGGCGGCTGGTCCAGCGCCAGTACTGTACCGAACACCGGCACCGGCCCTGCGGCTGGCACCGATACCGCCAACCGCCACGGCACTTCCGCCCTCGCCAGCCCCCAATAATCCCTGTACGCCATGAAAACTCTGAAAACCTCCTACAAGCCTGTCGCCTTTGCCCTGCTGGCGATCTTTACTGCCGGCGTGGTCGGCATGACGCTGTTCTCGCCTGCCTCGCACGCTGCCAGCGATGCCAAACCGGCGGCTGCCAAGCCAGCCCTGACCGTCACCACTGCCAAGCCCGAAGCAGCACGCCTGCCCATCAAACTGGCCGCCAACGGCAATGTGGCCGCATGGCAGGAGGCCAGTGTCAGCAGCCAGTCGAATGGTTTGCGGCTGGCCGAAGTGCGCGTCAACGTGGGCGATGTAGTCAAGGCAGGCGATGTGCTGGCCGTGTTTGCCGCCGAAACAGTGGAAGCGGATCTGGCTCAGGCCAAGGCAGCCCTGCTGGAAGCCGAAGCCAATGCGGCCGAAGCCGTGGCCAATGCCGCCCGCGCCCGCAGCCTGCAGAACACCGGCGCGCTGAGCGCCCAGCAGATCAGCCAGTACACCACGGCCGAACAGAGCGCCAATGCGCGCATCGCTTCCGCCAAAGCCGCACTGGCCAGCCAGCAGCTACGCATGAAATACACCAAGGTCGTGGCGCCCGATAGCGGCGTGATTACGGCGCGCAGCGCCACCGTGGGCGCCGTATCCGGCACTGGCACGGAACTGTTCCGCATGATTCTGCAAAGCCGCCTCGAATGGCGTGCCGAAGTGGTGGCCGCCGACCTGCGCCAGCTCAAGCCAGGCACCACAGCCAGCGTCAAGGCCGCCAACGGCAGCGTCGCCAGCGGCAAGATCCGCATGATTGCCCCCACCGTGGACGCCCAGACCCGCTCGGCGCTGGTGTATGTCGACCTGCCTGCCAGCGCAACCAGCGGCAAGGATGCGCCATTCAAAGCCGGCATGTTCGCCAGCGGCCAGTTCGATCTGGGCACGTCCGACGCCATCACCGTGCCGCAGCAGGCCATCGTGGTGCGTGACGGCTTCAGCTTCGTGTTCCGTCTGAATGCGGATAACCACGTCAGCCAGATCCGCGTGCAGCCGGGCCGCCGTCTGGGCGAGCGCATCGAAGTGCTGAATGGTCTGAACAGCGATACGCAGATCGTGGTGCGCGGCGCCGGCTTCCTCAACGATGGTGATCTGGTACACAACGTCGCCGACAGCGCTGCCGCAGCCAAAGTGGCCGCCAAATAAGGAACGCCGATGAACTTCTCTGCTCTCTCCATCAAGAACCCGATACCGGCGATCATGCTGTTTGCATTGCTATCGCTGGCCGGCATGATGGCTTACAAAGCCAATCCGGTGCAGGACTTCCCGGATATCGAACTGCCCATCGTCACCATTACCGCCACGCTGGATGGCAGTGCGCCCGCGCAGCTCGAAACCGAAGTGGCACGCAAGCTCGAAGATTCGGTCGCCACCCTGCAAGGGGTAAAAAACATCTACACCACGGTGCTGGACGGCGTTTCCACCACCACGGTGGAATTCATCCTCGAAAAGCAGATCGCCGACGCCGTCAACGATGTGCGCGACGCGGTGGCACGGGTGAAAGCCGATATGCCGGCCGAACTGCGCGACCCCACCGTCACCAAGGCTTCGACCGCAGGCCGCGTGGTGCTGACCTTTACTGCCGCCGCTTCCAACGCTGCGGGCGAAAAGCTCGATACGCAGGAACTGAGCTGGTTTGTCGATAACACGGTATCCAAGCGCCTGCTGGCCGTACCTGGCGTGGGTGCCATCAAACGCGTAGGCGGCGTCAAGCGCGAAATCCGTGTGGAACTCGATGACAGCCGCATGGCAGCGCTGCGCGTGTCCGCCATCGATGTATCGCGCCAGCTACGCCTGGTGCAGAAAGAAGCGCCCGGTGGCCGTGGCGACGTGAGCGGCGCCGAACAGGCAGTGCGCACCATCGCCACCGTCAAGAGCGCGGCCGAACTGAGCGCGATGGAACTGCCGCTGGCCGACGGCCGCCGTGTACGTCTCGATCAGGTAGCCACGGTGACCGATACCGTGGCCGAACCGCGCGCTATCGCGCTGCAGGATGGCGCCCCCGTGATCGGCTTCGAAATCTTCCGCACCAAGGGCGCCAGCGAACTCGCGGTGGCCAAGGGCGCGCGCGCCGCCATTGCAGAACTGGCGCAGGCTAATCCGCGCGTCGAACTCAAACAGGTGATCGACAACGCCTTCCCCGTCGAAGAAAACTTTGGCGGTTCGATGGAACTGCTGTACGAAGGTGCCATCCTTGCCGTGCTGGTGGTGTGGTGGTTCCTGCGCGACTGGCGCGCCACGCTGGTGGCCGCCGCCGCCCTGCCGCTGTCCGTACTGCCGGCCTTCCTCGGCATCTATCTGTTCGGCTACACCCTGAATACCGTGACCTTGCTATCGCTGGCACTGGTGGTAGGCGTGCTGGTGGACGATGCCATCGTGGAAATCGAAAACATCGAGCGCCATCTGCGCATGGGTAAAACCCCGATGGAAGCGGCGATGGAAGCGGCCGACGAAATCGGCATGGCGGTAATCGCCACCACCTTTGCGCTGGTGGCCGTGTTCCTGCCTACCGCCTTCATGGGCGGCATTCCCGGCCTGTTCTTCAAGCAGTTCGGCTGGACCGCCGTGGTAGCCGTGCTGGCTTCGCTGGTCGTCGCCCGTCTGCTCACGCCGATGATGGCGGCCTATCTGCTCAAGCCTGCCGCCCATGCGCAGCAGGCCGATGGCTGGCTGATGACGCGCTACATGAAGGTGATGCGCTGGTGTTTGCAGCACCGTCTGGTCACGGCCAGCGCTTCGATGGCCTTCTTCGTTGGCTCCATCATGCTGGTGGGCCTGCTGCCGACCGGCTTCGTACCGGCCGCCGACCGCTCGCAGACCCAGATCAATCTGGAACTACCGCCCGGCTCCACGCTGGCCGAAACCCGTGTGGTGGCCGAGCGCGCCCGCACTGCGGCGATGGAAGTCCAAGGCATCAAGTCCGTGTTCAGCTCCATCGGCGGCGGCTCCAGCGGCGACGCTTTCGCCCCCGGTGCGGCAGCCGAAGCACGCAGCGCCGTGCTGACCCTGACCACCGTGCACCGCAACGAACGCAAGGCTTCCATGGCTGATCTGGAAGGCGAAATCCGCGACAAGCTCAATGCCATCCCCGGCGCCCGCTTCAAGGTGGGCCCGCCCGATAACGGCGTGAAAATGCAGCTGGTGCTGCGCAGCGAAGATCCGGTGGCGCTGGCAGAAACGGCACAAAAGGCCGAGCGCGAACTGCGTACCCTGAAGGGCGTGGGCAATGTGCGTTCCAGCGCTTCGCTGGTGCGGCCGGAAATCATCGTCACGCCGGACTTCGCCAAGGCAGCCGATCTGGGTGTGACGGCAGCAGCCATAGGCCAGACTGTGCGCGTGGCCACGGCCGGCGATTACGATACCGACCTGACCAAGATGAACCTGCCCGAGCGTCAGGTGCCTATCCGCGTCAAGCTGCCGGACGCCGTGCGCGCCGACCTCGATGCGATTGGTCGCCTGACCGTGCCGGGCAAGAATGGCCCTGTGCTGCTGGCCACGGTGGCCAGCATCGCGGTGGAAAGCGGTCCGGCCCAGATCAACCGCCTGAACCGCAGCCGCAACGTCACGCTGGAAGTGGAGCTGGGCAAACGCGCGCTGGGCGAAGTCAATGAAGAAGCGCGCGCCCTGCCTACCCTGAAGAATTTGCCGCCCTCCGTAAAGATCGCCGAACTGGGCGACACGCAGGAAATGGCCGCGCTGTTTGCCAGCTTCGGCATCGCCATGCTGATCGGCGTGCTGTGCATCTACTGCGTGCTGGTACTGCTGTTCAAGGACTTCATGCAGCCGGTGACGATTCTGGCCGCCCTGCCGCTTTCGATCGGTGGCGCCTTCGTGGCGCTGCTGATTACGGGCCGCGCCCTGTCCATGCCATCCATGATAGGCCTGATCATGCTGATGGGGATCGTTACGAAAAACTCTATCTTGTTAGTTGATTATGCTATTCTGGCGCGTCAGGAAGGCATGAGCCGCTTCGAGGCACTGGTAGACGCCTGCCACAAACGTAGCCGTCCCATCCTGATGACCACCATCGCCATGGGCGCGGGCATGATGCCGCTGGCGCTGGGTCTGGGTGCCGATCCGAGTTTCCGTTCGCCGATGGCGATCACGGTGATCGGCGGGCTGATTACCTCGACCCTGCTTAGCCTGCTGGTAGTACCGGCCGTGTTCACCTACATCGATGATCTGGAACACCTGCTGAAACGACTGATGGCCAAACTGCGCCGCCGGCCAGCCCAGCATGACGATGATCAGGATGGCCGTAGCGTCACGCCGCTGCGTCAGGTTGCCGGAGGTGGCCACTAACGCAAATATCGAACAAGCAGAGTAAGCAAAGGGGCAGGACATGGAATACGACATCAGGCAGCTAGCACCGGTACGGGTAGTCTATCTGCGCTACAAGGGTCCGTTCGGTCCTGCCATCGGCGAATTCTGGCAGGAAGTCTTCACGCCGTGGCAGAAAGCCATGGGGCTGGTGAACAAAGTCACTTACGGCGTGGCGCTCGATGATCCGGCCAGCACCCCTGCGGCCGAATGCCGCTACGACGCCTGCGTGGAAGTGTCGGCCGAATACCCAGTGCGCGAACCAGCCCGCGCAGCCGAACTGGCGGGCGGCAGCTACGCCGTGGCGCAGTTCCATGGCACGGCGGCCGAAATCGGTCCGGCCTGGGGCGCTTTCTTCGCCCAGTTGCAGGCCGACGGCAAACCGCCGGCCGGCCCCTGCTTCGAACGCTATGCGGCCGATTACGCGATGGATCCCGCTAGCGGTGCGTTCAGTGCGGAACTGTGCATACCGCTGTAACCGGGCTGTAAAGAAGCTGATACAAATCGGGCCGCAGTGTTCACCATGAATATGCGATACTCCGAGCCAGTACAGGAACTATTTCAGAACATGGCGTTTTTCCGCAAGCTGCAGCCTTTACCCGCCACGGCAATGGCGCCGGGCCGGCGCATTATGCTGGCCAAGACCACACAACTGGGCGATCTGGTCATCAGCCTGCCCATGGCCGCTGCACTCAAACAGCACGACCCGCACTGCACTGTCATCCTGCTGACCAACCGCCGCACGGCCGACATTGCGCGCCACTGTCCCGACGTGGATCAGGTCTACGCGGCGCCGGAAGATGGCGCCGAACTGACCGCACTGCTAGCTGCCGTGCGGCCCGATATCTTCATCCAGGTCAACCCTTGCCGCCGGCTGGCCCAGAGCGCCTACGATGCGGCGCTGCCCATCCGTATCGGCTCGCTGTTCCGGCTATATAACTGGCAGCGCTGCACCCATCTGGTGCCTATCTCCTCGCCCAACTCGGGCCTGAACAAGCGCCTGCTCGATCTGCAGTATCTGCGCCCGCTGGGCATCGTCATCAATGACGCCACCCAGATACCGGCGCTGTATCACCTCGCGCCGCCGGCAGCGGCAGCCATGCCGGCCGGCGCAAGCACGCCTGCAGGCGCGCTGCATCCGGCCCAGTTTGCACAGGGCCGGCGCACGGTAATCCTCAGCCCCGCGCTGGTGACGGCACGTTCGCACCAGTGGCCACTCGAATTCTATACAGAGCTGATCGAGCGTATCGACCCACGCGAAGTACACTGGTTCATCTGCGGCACAGCCGAAGACCGCGCCAGCCTGCAGCCCTTACTGCAGCGCCATGCCCATGCGGCGAATGTGACGGATCTGGTGGGCCGCTTGTCGCTGACGGAATTCATGGCCTTTATCAGCCAGTGCGACGGACTGGTGGCCGGCAGTACAGGGCCGCTGCATCTGGCCGCCGCGCTGGGCATCCACACGCTGGGCCTGTTCCAGTCGCGCCGCAGCGATGTGCAGCGCTGGCGCCCGCTGGGCCCCATGGCCAGCGTGATTCACAGCCATGTGCGCTGTCGCGGCGAACGCCGGCTAGCCCATGGCGCCAGCGTGATCCCCTGCCCCTGCATGGCGGCGATTCCTCCCTCCACCGTGGCCGAGCATGTGCGTAGCTGGTTCGCCATGCGCGGACAGCCGAACTAAATTCGGCTGCAATGGCTATTCTCAGGATGGGGCCGACAAAAAAGGCCCTCTGCGCAACCAAGTCACACGATAATATTTTCCGTTTTTAGCGATAATCCTGCTATCGTTTTACCCTACCAAAACTCGGAGATCACATGAAATTGAAGCACATCGTACTGGCCGCTGCCCTGCTGGCCACCGCTCAGGTTCAGGCTCAGGAAACCGTGGTGAAGATAGGCCACAGCGGCCCGCTGTCGGGCGCGCAGGCTTTCTCGGGCAAGGACAATGAAAGCGGTGCACGGCTGGCGGTGGAAGAACTGAACGCCAAGCCTATCACCGTAGCGGGCAAGAAGGTGCGCTTCGAACTGCAATCGGAAGACGATCAGGGTGATCCGAAAGCCGGTGTGGCGGCAGCCCAGAAGCTGATCGATCAGGGTGTGAAATTCGTCGTCGGTCCGTACAACTCGGGCGTGGCGATTCCCGCTTCGCGCGCCTACAACGACGCCGGTGTGCTGATCGCAACCGTGGCCACCAACCCGAAACTGACCCAGCAAGGTTACAAGGGCATTTACCGCGTCAACGCCAGCGACACCCAGCTCGGTGGCAAAATGGCGTTGTATGCGGCCAATGAGCTGAAACTCAAAAACGTCGCCGTAATCGACGACCGCACGGCCTTTGGCCAGGGGCTGGCCGAAGAATTCAAGAAGCAGGCCAAGGCGGCCGGCATGACGGTGGCAGGCCATGAATTCACCACCGACAAATCGTTCGACTTCACTTCCATCCTGACCAAGCTGAAAACCAAGAAGGTGGAAGCCATCTTCTTCGGCGGCTATGCACCGCAGGCGGCACCAATGGCACGCCAGATGAAACAGCTGGGCATCAACGCACGCCTGCTTGGTGGCGATACCATCTGTACGGTGGAAATGGGCAAGCTCGGTGGCGATGCCGTAGGTGAAAACGTGCTGTGCCCGCAAGGCGGTGCCTTGCTGGACAAGGCTGCCAGCGGCCCTGCCTTCAAGAGCAAGTTCAAGGCGCGCTTCAAGCAGGATGCCGACGTATATGCCGCCACCTACTACGACGCCACCATGATGTATGCGCAGGCCATGCAGAAGGCGAATTCGCTCGACCCGCAGAAAGTCGGCGCCGTGATCAGTGGCGGCGAATACAAAGGCGTCGCCGGCAACTACAGCTTCGATGCACGCGGCGACATGAAGCAGTCGCCCGTCACCATCTTCAGCTTCAAGGCAGGTCAGCCTAGCGCTATCACCACCTACTGACCTACTGATAAGCAGGCGCCTGTTCAGGCGCCGTGCTCCTCGTCCGCATAGCGCGCCGCAATGGCGCGGAACTCGTTCTGCAGCGTGATGAAGGCGTCGAGGATATCGGCGTCGAAATGACTGCCCCGCCCTGCACGCATGATGGCCAGTGCTTCCTCGTGCGTCTTGGGTTCCTTGTAGGCGCGCCGCGAGATCAGTGCATCGTACACATCGGCCACCGCCATCAGCCGTGCCGATAGCGGAATCGCATCACCCTGCAGTCCTTCCGGATAACCACTGCCATCCCACTTCTCCTGATGCGAATAGCAGATTTCCTTGGCCGTCTGCAGGAAGGGCACGCTCACGCCCAGGCCCTGTTCAGCATGCACGATGGCGTTGCGGCCCAGCGTGGTGTGGGTTTTCATGATTTCGAATTCATCCGCATCGAGCTTGCCCGGCTTGAGCAGGATGCGGTCCGGAATACCGACTTTACCGATATCGTGCAGCGGCGCCGATTTGAATAGCTGGGTGATGTAGCGCGGCGTCAGCGTGGCGGCAAAGCGCGGATGCGGTGCCAGATATTCGGCCAGCAGCTTGACGTAGTGCTGGGTGCGCAAAATGTGGTTGCCCGTTTCGTTGTCGCGCGTTTCGGCCAGCGAAGCCATGATCAGAATCGTGACATCCTGCAGCGCCTGCACTTCATCCGTACGGCGCTGCACTTCCTGCTCCAGATAAGCGTTCTGGTCGCGCAGGAAATCAGCCGAGGCTTTCAGCGTCAAATGGGTCTGTACCCGCGCCAGCACGATGGGCGGGCTGACCGGCTTGGTGATGTAATCGACGGCGCCCAGATCGAAGCCCATCTGCTCATCTTCACGCTCGGTCTTCGCCGTCAGGAAGATCACCGGAATTTCGGCCGACACGGGATCCGCCTTGAGCCGGCGGCAGACTTCGTAGCCATCCATATCCGGCATCATCACATCGAGCAGGATCAGGTCAGGCGCCTTGTCGCTCTGGGCGATTTTCAGCGCGCGGGCACCGTTGGGCGCTACCTTCACGGTATATTGTTCGGACAGCAGATCGCTCATCAGCGTCAGCTTTTCCGGCGTATCGTCCACAACCAGGATGACGGGCTTGCGTGCGGTGATGCTCATGCATTTTCCTTATTCGCGCTTTTGGCTTATTTATAGGCTATTCAGTGGCTATTTATTGATGGCGCTCTCGCTGGCATTGTTCAACAGCTCCAGCGCCAGCTCCATATCGAATTCGTTTATTGCCTGTTCCAGCGCACCAAACTGCTGCGGGAAACTCGCTGCAAACAGGGCTTTGTGTTCATTCAGCAGATGCGCGCTGCGCGCATCATCATCAGCCAGCAGCGACATCAGCTCGCGCACCAGCTGATCGCGCTCGGCTGGCGTATATTGTACGGCAGCCGCCGCCTGCTCCTGCGGCAAGGCTGCTTCGATGGCGCTGATCTGGCTGGCCAGCACCTGCGCCAGCTGCGCCAGTTGCGGCTCCAGCTGCTCTACCAGCACGGCAGCGCGGGTACTGCCCGTCTGCGCCGGCGAGAGCGCATGCTCGATGGCGTCGGCCAGCAGTTGCAGCGCATCGGCACCGATATTCCCGGCCAGGCCTTTAAGCGTATGGGCTGTGCGCTCGGCACCGGCGCGGTCGCCCATCTCGAGCTGGGTGCGCATCTGCTGTACGGCGCCCGCCTGATTCGTTGTG
Source organism: Pseudoduganella danionis (assembly GCF_009720775.1). Taxonomy (GTDB): domain Bacteria; phylum Pseudomonadota; class Gammaproteobacteria; order Burkholderiales; family Burkholderiaceae_D; genus Rugamonas; species Rugamonas danionis. Next base: position 650,555 of record NZ_WNKW01000001.1, on the reverse strand, counting down.
AACGCGCGCAGCATGCTGATGTAGCGCGCCTGCCGCCCCATCACGCGGCGCATGCCGCCCACCATGTCCAGCCCCTCGATAGGGGCTAACGGTGTTTGCGCCGGTGCGGCATATTCAACGACAGCTTCGGCCGCGGGTTGCTCGGCTGCCTCGGCAGCGCTGCGCACCGGTATCCAGCGCAGCAGCACGCGCCACAGCTCATCGGGCTCGATAGGCTTGACGATGAAATCGACCATGCCCGCTTGCAGGCACAGTTCGCGGTCCGCCTGCATGGCGTTGGCCGTAATGGCCACCACGGGCAGTGGGTCCAGCGCCGGCAGCGCGCGGATGGCACGGGTGGCTTCTATGCCATCCATTTCCGGCATCTGCATATCCATCAGCACCAGTTCATAGCCGCCGCGCTGGGCCATCGCCAGCGCTTCCAGGCCGTTGACGGCAATATCCACCTGCAGCCCCGCATCGAGCAGCAGTTCGGCGGCAACCTGCTGGTTCAGCTCATTATCTTCCGCCAGCAGCACGCGTGCGCCGCGTATCGTGCCCAGCGCCGCCAGCATGCTGAGCGGTGCCACCCGCGCCTGCGCCGCATCGTCCACGGCACCACCGAGCAAGCGGATCAGGGTATTGAACAGGACCGAGGCGTTGACGGGCTTGATCAACACATCATCGAAGCCGGCGCTATGGGCTTGCTGGATCACTTCTTCGCGACCATAGTCCGTCACCATCAGCAGGCGTGGCGGCGCGGCCAGCGCCAGTGCGCGGATGGCACCGGCCGTATCCACCCCGCTCAGGGCGCCCATCTGCCAGTCCAGCAGCACCACTTCATACGGCTGATCGCTCAACGCGGCCACGCGCACCATGGCCAGCGCTTCGGCACCGGAAACGGCCGTCTCCACTGCGAAGCCCATGCTGGCCAGCATACCGGCAATCACGCTGCGTGCGCTGGCATTATCATCGGCCACCAGCAGACGCCGGCCGCGCAGGTCGGGCGATGGCAGCAGCGTCGGGCGCTGGCTCTGGCCTATCGCCAGGCGGGCCGTGAACCAGAACGTCGAGCCTTGTCCCAGCACGCTCTCCACGCCCGTCTCGCCCCCCATCAGCTGCGCGAGTTTGCGCGAGATCGCCAGGCCCAGCCCCGTGCCGCCGTATTTGCGCGTGGTGCTGGCATCACCCTGCTGGAAGCTCTGGAATAGCTGGCCGATCTGCTCTTCGCTCAGGCCTATGCCGGTATCACGCACGGCAAAATGCAGCACCGCATGCTGCGCATCGCGGCTCTGCACGCGCACCGTCACGGCCACTTCGCCGCGCTCGGTGAACTTCAGCGCGTTGTTGGCGTAGTTGATCAGAATCTGGCCCAGCCGCAGGGCATCGCCTTCCAGTGCGGTGGGCACGTCCGGCGCCACATCGAACACCAGTTCCAGTCCTTGTGCGCTGGCCTTGTCACCGATCAGCGTGGCCAGATTTTCCAGCAGCTGATCGAGTTCGAACGGCTGCTTGTCCACCTGCAGCTTGCCCGCTTCGATCTTGGAGAAGTCCAGAATATCGTTGATGATGCCCAGCAGGTGCTGGCCGGCGCGCTGGATCTTCTGCACGTAATCGTGCTGGCGCGGCGTCAGCTCCGTCTTCAGCGCCAGATGGCTCATGCCGATGATGGCATTCATCGGCGTACGGATTTCATGGCTCATATTGGCGAGGAATAGCGACTTGCTGCGCGTGGCCTCTTCCGCCGTTAGCTTGGCTGCGCCGAGTGCCTGCGCGGCCGCATGTTCCGCCGTGACATCGGCCAGATAGCCGTTCCACACCTGTTCCTCGGCGCTTTGATGCACGCAGCTACAGTGCAGGTCGACCCAGCGCTGGGTCAGGCCGCCTTCGGCACCGAAAGCGATACGCCGGTGTACAAACCAGTGCTGGCGTGTGCTGTCCGCAAACTGGGCCAGCAACCCGCTCTGCCCTTCCGGATCGAGCAGCGCGAACAGGGTTGCACCATCGGCCAGCACGTCGCTGGCCTGCAGACCCGTGATGGCCGTGATGGCTGGGCTCATGAAACGGAATTGCGGCTGGCCACTGCCATCCACCTTGAACTGGTAGACCGCGACCGGCAGGTTGTTGGTGATCTCACGCATGCGCCGCTCGTTTTCAAAGCGCACCTGGCGTGCATGTTCTGCCGCGCGGGTGCGCCCCGTTACCACCAGCGCAAACAGCCACACCGCAGCGGCGCAGCCAGCAGCCAGCGCCAGTTGATGCCACAGGGGCAGCCACTGGCTACGGTCCTGCATGATCAGTACGCGCCACTGACCGCCGTCATCGGGCCAGCTCAGCGTGGCACTGGCTATGGCATGGGTCTGGCCCGCGATGCTGGTCTGGCTGCCACGGGTTTCGAACGGTAGCTGCAAAGGCCCGCTGGCGGAAAACACATCACCAAACTGGCGCTCCTTTTCCAGTTGCGCCATGCGGGCCGGCGCAATCTGGCCACTCACCATGTAGAGGTATTCATTGCGGTTGGTGGCGAACACCACACCGTCGGGCGATAGCAGCAGCGCAGGATCCTTGCTGCGCACCAGGATGCGGTCGATTTCGGCGGCCGGCATCTTGATGGTGTAGACCCCGGCTATCGGCGTGTCGCGCGAATTCCCGCTATACACGGGAGCGGCGAAATACAGGCCGCGCTCGTGCGAATTGCTGCCGATGGCGGCATATACATTCGCCTGCCCGGCCAGCGCACGCCGTACATAAGGGCGGTAGCGCAGATTGCGTCCCACGCCTATGGCCTTGCCTTCCTTGTTCAGATAAGCGACGGTGCTGCCATCACCAGCCAGCACGAATACGGTATCCGCGTTGTACTGGTCCAGCACAGCGGCGAAATTCACATGCAGGCGATAGGCATCGGCACTCATTGCGCCGGCCAGCAACTGCTTGACGCTGTCCTCCACCAGTCCCATCAGAATGGCGCCGCCCATCACGCGGCCATCGGTGCTATCGATCTGGATTTGCCGGGCAATGTCGTCGGCGCGCGCGCGCAGGTCGCGGCCATGCTGCTGGTATACCACCTGCCGCTGGATCAAGACGGCGCTCGCCGCCACCAGCAAGGCCAGTCCGGCCCAGCGTATCAACATCAATTTACGCCAGCCGCGCCGCTGCAGGCTGTTTCGGAAATGCTCTAGCGGCCGGACAGGCAGAGCCGCCGTTCGCTGAGGTTTTCCGTCTGCTGGTCCGTCCATTGCACCTGGCATTGCGTGAATATTTGACAATGGAGTATAACTGAAAAGTACACTGCAAACGCTTCCACCCCGCCCCATTCTGTGATTTACTCCCTAGGCTGACACCGCGAGGATAGACCATGCTGCGCAATTCCGGACGTATATACACGGCTTTACTACTGCTGGCGGCCCTCGGTGGGCCGGCCCCCGCCGTGGTCGCCGCACCACGTCCGCTCGCATTTACCGCCGTCGATTCGCTGGGCGCCGATAGCCGCGCCATCCTCAGCATCCTGCAGGACCGGCAAGGCTTCGTCTGGATAGGCACGATAGAAGGAGGCCTGTTCCGCCATGATGGCCACAAGCAGGTGCGCTTTCTCAGCGATCCCTCGAATCCGGCCAGCCTGCCCGGTGGCCGCGTCACATCGCTGTTCGAAGATGAAAGAGGACAGCTGTGGGTAGGCACCGACGAAGGTCTGGCGCGCTTCGATCCCGTAACTAACGGTTTTGTCCATTACCTGCCCAAAGAGGGGCCGGCCAATGCACGCATCGTCCGCCGCATCATCAGCGATAACCGTGGCGGCATGTGGCTGGCAACGTGGGGCGGCTTACAACACTTCGATCCGCGCAGCGGCGCATTCTTGATCTACCAGCATGAAGATGGACGGCCGGATAGCCTGCAATTCAACGATGTGAATGCGGTGGCAGTGGATAACAAGGGCGGAGTCTGGGCCTCGACCTGGCCGGGCGGGCTCGATTATCTGGCGCCCGGTGCCAGCGGCTTCCAGCATTTCCGCGTCGATGACACAGCCCGTCCCAACCCCAAGGCCAACGATGTGCGGGCGCTGTACTTCGATAGCGCCACCACGCTGTGGATAGGCACGGCCGACGGCGTCTACACGTGGAAGGCCGGCCAGCCGTGGGAGCAGCGCACGCTAATGCCGGTAGCGGCCAAGCGCGTGACCGATATCGACGAAGACCGTGCCGGCGATGTCTGGATCAGTACCCGTACGGCCGGCCTGATACGCTACGACCGCGAACTGCGCCAGTTCCAGAGCTATCGCCACCGTGCCGAAGATGCGCATAGCCTCAACAGCGACGCCATCAACACCACCATGCGCGACCGCGCCGGTACGCTGTGGGTAGGTTCGCTGACGGACGGCGTGAGCCGCGCCAATTTGGGCTACCACGGCTTCGAACGCTTTGTACCGCGCGATATTGAACCGGACTTCGTCAAATCCAGTAACTTCGTACGCAGCATAGGCGCAGCCGCCAATGGCCAGCTATGGCTGGCGCTCGACGATGGTCTGGCATTATTTGATCCCGTCAAACGCGCCATGCTGCGCACCTATAGCGCCATCCCGAAACGGCCCGGCGCACTCAGCTCCAACGTCATCTACAGCACTTACCACGCGCCCGATGGCACGCTCTGGGTGGGCACATCGGAAGGCTTGAACCGGCTGGATAATCCGGACGGTCCGTTCAAGGTCATCCAGTTCGGCAGCAAGACCAGCAACTTCGTCAACTCCATCGCGCCGGGACGGGGCGGTATGCTGTGGGTGGCCACGGGCGCGGCGCTGCTGCGCTACGATCCCGTCAGCGGCGCCACCGAGAGCTTTACCCACGATGCGAAAGATCCCGATAGCCGCAGCGTGAACGGCGCCACCACCGTGATCGAAGACCGCGCAGGCAGGGTCTGGACGGGCGAGTTCTATCGCGGCGGCGGGCTCGATATGCGCGACCCCGTCACGGGCAAATTCCACCATTTCCGGCTCGATCCGAATAATCCGGCAAGCCTGAGCAGCGACCGTGTCAGCACTATGCATCTGGATGCCGATGGCAGCATGTGGATAGGCACCTCGAAAGGCCTGAACCACATCGTGGCCGGCAAGGACGGAAAATTTACCGTCACCCGCATCCAGGAAAAAGGCGAACTCGGTACCCGTCTGATCGAAGCCATACGCACCGACAAAAATGGCTTCATCTGGGTGACGACGGCGGCCGGCATGAGCAAGATCGACCCGGCATCGTGGACCGTGACGGAATACGCGGTAGAAGACGGCCTGACGGAAGGCTTCTACATGGACTCGGCCGCCAACAGCAGCGACGGCCTGCTCTACTTCGGCAGCAGCAGCGGCGTGACGGCCGTCAATCCGGCCATCCACAGCAGCGCTTCGCGCCCGCCACAACTGGCGATTACCGACCTGCGCGTGCTGAACCGCTCGCTGGGCACGGGCGCACTGCCGGAAGGCGTGCAACTGGAAGGCACGTTGACCCAGCCGCGCGCGCTCACCGTGCCATGGAGTGCCAACACCATTTCCTTCGAATTCGCTGTCCTGCACTACGCCGAACCGCGCCGCAATGCCTATACCTACTGGCTGGAAGGCTTCGACAAGCAACCGGTGCAGGCCGATGCCAGCCGTCCGGTCGCCACCTACACCAATCTGGCGCCGGGCAAATATCACTTCCACCTGCAAGGCACCAACAACAAGGGGGTGGCTGCGCGCGACGAAATCATCCTGCCCGTCACCATCACGCCACCGCCATGGCAGACTGGCTGGGCCCGCGCTGCACAGGCCCTGCTGGTACTCAGTGCTGCCGCCGTACTGGCGCGCTGGCTGATGCGGCGCTGGCGCGCCCGCGCCCACGAACTGGAAGCGCTGCTGGCCGAGCGCAATGAGGAACTGCGCAAAGCCCAGCACAAGCTGGCCTATCTGTCGTCCAATGACAGGCTGACGGGGCTGGCCAACCGGCGTCATTTTGACGATCAGCTAGTGCGCGAATGGCGCCGCGCCGCGCGCGAAGAACAGCCTGTGGCCATGGGCCTGATCGCCTTGCAGCAGATGGACGTGTATCAGGAACTGCATAGCCAGGCCGCCAGCGACGAACTATTGCAGCAGGTGGCGCAGACGCTGAAGAACTGCATGCACCGCGCGGGCGACACGCTGGCGCGCTACGGCTCCGACCAGTTTGCCTTCCTCGCGCCGGGACTGGATGCCGATGCAGCCCATGTGCTGCTGCGCCAGATAGGCGCTTGTCTGGAAGCTTGCGGCCTGCCACGTCAGGGCGCGGGCAGCCTGCGCTTCAGCGTCGCTGCACGTGTCGCCAGCCCGTATCAGCAAGCGGACGTGCTGCAGCAGGCCGCCGAAGAAACGCTACGCCAGCAGCACGAACACGCAGCGCAGGCTTCAGAAGTTGAAGGGTGACTGGCGCCGCCGCACGGCCTGCCAGTCATCAAAGACAGGAATGATAGCTAGCGTGAGCAGGGCCAGCGCCAGCGGCACGGTGACGATGTAGCCTATGTATTTGAAGCCGAAAGCACCGGCCAGACCACCACAGAAAAACATCGCCAGCAGGGAGCTAAGCAAGCGCAGTTTATCGCGGTCCGCACACACGGGTTCCAGCGTGGGATCGTCGCTGACGCGATTCCAGTACAGCATCTTGCCCAGCTCGATGCCGATATCGGTCACCAGACCGGTAACGTGAGTGGTACGGATTTCGGCGCGCGAAATCTTGGTGACGATGGCGTTCTGCAGGCCCATCACGAAGCACAGCAGCGACAGGATCGCTTCGATATGGCCGGAAGCATCAAGCGTCGCCCCTACCAGACCAAAACTCAGTAGCAGCATGGCTTCCAGTATCAGCGGCAGGGCAAACTGGCTTTGCGCGCGACGCCGCTTGCCCCAGTTGACCATGATGGTGGAGAACGCCGCGCCCCAGACAAACGACAGCAAGGACATCAGGCCAGCCTGCAGCACCGGCACATCGCCCAGCGCGGCACCATCGGCCAGCGACGAAACAATGCCCGACATGTGCGAGGTGTACTGCCCCACGGCGAAAAAGCCGCCGGCATTGACGGCACCGGCGACGAAGGCCAGCGAACGGCCCAGATGACGATTACTCAGATGTGTGCGATGCGGGCTGGTTAAAGCCCGGAGGTAGTGCATAGGCATGGCGAACCCGATGTGGCAGACGGCTAAACCATTGTAGCCTAAGCCGCCCCCAAGCTAGCAAGCGGAGGGCAAAGCTCCTGCCAGCACACGGCATCGGCGCTACATTCACACAACACCGCTGCGCCGCGCTGGCCCGCCGTTCTATAGCCAGCCGGCGTCACGCGCCAGCCGGAAGGCTTCGACCCGGTTACTGGCAGCGAGTTTGCTGATCGCCTCCGACAGGTAGTTACGCACCGTCCCTTCGGACAGATGCAGCATGCGCGCGATTTCGCCGCTGCTTTTGCCTTCGCCGGCCAGCCGCAGCACCTGCCGCTCGCGTTCATTCAGCGGGTCCTGCTGGCCACTCCAGCTTTCCAGCGCCAACTCTGGCGCGATGGCGCGCCCGCCTGCATGCACGCTGCGGATAGCGGCTGCCAGCGTTTCGGCCGGAGCATCCTTGAGCAGATAGCCGCGCACGCCGGCTGCCAGTGCCCGCCGCAGATAGCCGCTGCGGGCAAACGTGGTCACGATCATCACCCGGGTAGACAGGCCCTGTTCGGCCAGTGCTGCCGCCAGTTCCAGCCCCGTCATCAATGGCATTTCAATATCGGTCAGCAGCACATCCGGCCGCAGCGACTGGCACAGCGCCAGTGCTTGCTGTCCGTTGCTGGCACGGCCCACGACTTCGATATCGCCTTCCAGCCCCAGTAGCGCCACCAGCGCTCCCAGCAGCATGGCCTGATCTTCCGCGATCACGATACGGATCATCGCCGTCATATACCGACTCCCCCCACCGGCAACGCCACTTCCAGCGTCACTCCTTGCTCCACCCGCAGCAGCAGACGCCCACCCAGTGCTGCCACCCGCTCCTGCATACCACGCAAGCCGTTGCCGTATTCCGGCATGCTGCCATCGGCCAGACTACGGCCGTTATCGCGCACCTGCAAGGTCAGCATAGATCCTGCCAGTTGCAGCGCCACCACGCATTCCGTGGCCTGACCGTGCCGCAGTATATTGGTCACGGCTTCGCGCAAAGCCAGCGCCAGCACATTTTCCGCCACGGCCGGCATCTCGCAAGCGGCCAGGTGTTCGCGCAAACCTATCTGCGCTGCAGCCAGTGCGGCGCGGGCTATCGCCATCTCGTGCGCAAAGCCGCTCTGGCGCATACCGCTGACCGCAGCCCGCACTTCGGACAAGGCCGTGCGGGCACTCTGTTCGATATCGCGGATTTCATTGCGGCAGGCTGCTAGGTCACGCTCCAGCAGCTTACCTGCCAGCTCCGCCTTGAGTGTAATCAGCGACAGCGTGTGGCCCAGCAGATCATGCATATCGCGCGATATGCGCTCACGCTCGGCTATCCGCGCCAGATACGCTACCTCTTCCTGCTTGCGCAACAGTTGTTCGCGCGAGCGCCACACATTGCCCTCCATAACACAGGCTATCCCGATAGGCAGGCCGAAGATCAACACTGGCAGCACGAAGTTCTGCTTCAGATGCAGCACATAGCCGGCCAGCACGGCACTGGCCACGACCAGCACAATGGCAGTATAGGCATGGCGCCCGCGCTCGAAGCGTGCGCACATGCTGGTCGCGAAAATGAAGAAGCAGCTGGCACCGGGATTCCACGGTGCCCACAGCAATCCGATCAGCACCACGCCCAGCAGATGGGGCAGCACGGCCAGATTGCGATGCCACAGACTATTGAAGTAAATGAGCAGGAACAGCGGCACGGACAACAGCAGCAGCGCCAGCTCCAGCACCGTGGGCGGGATGAAGTAATACTTCCACACCATGAACAGCAGCGAGAAAGTCCACACATAGGGCGCCTTGCCCATCGCCGGCGGCACCCATGCAGCGCGCCAGCCGCGCATCAGCATTTCCCGTATAGACTTCATCGCTGCACGTTTGCTCCGTTTATTGGCTTACCAGCCGCACATCGGCGATCTGGAACTGATAATCGCCTGCCTGCGGTCCCGCATTGAACGCTATCATGGTGACGGCCCCGAAGTCTACACCGCGGAAATCCTCCAGACGCAGCACCACTTCCTGCCAGCTATCGCTGGTGGCGAAGCCCACATTGACGGGAATCCGGCTGCCGCTGGACAGCATGGCCACTACATAGCGCTGGCCATCGCCTTTAACGCGGAAGCGCAGCAGCTTGGCGGCGCGCAGGTCAGCCGGCTGCAGCGGCTGCGCACCGGGCATGTAGGCCACACCAGCCCACGGGAATGCAAAACCTGTGGCCACTTTGGCGCGGATTTCCAGCGGCCGCTGACCATCTGCTCCGGCTTCCAGCACCTTCAGATCTACCTGCGACTGGCCGCCCATCATCTGGTCGGAAGAAGCCATCCAGCCCATGCCCAATGCACTGCCCAGATGTTCGGGCGTGAACTGGCTGATCCGGCCGTCGTGCGGCAGGGCCGCATAGCCTTGCTGGCGTTGCTGCAATGCCTGCGCAACCTGCTGCTGCTTGGCCTGACGCGTGTCCGTCAGTACCGCACCATCTTTCCAGACTTCGACGATGTGGTGCAGCGCTGTCACATCGCTGGCCGCATCGCCCTGCACCAGCACGAGGTCGGCCTTGTAGCCCTTGGCGATGCGGCCACGGTCCTGCAGCCGGAAAGCCTTGGCCGGTGCTGACGTTGCGGCGGCCAGCGCCTGCACCGGTGTCAGGCCGGCCTGCACCAGCGCGGCCACTTCATGCAGCAGGCTGATCCCGTACAGGGTGCCGGGATTGCCGGCATCCGTTCCGGCCAGCAGCGGCACACCTGCCTTGGACAGCGCCGCAACCAGTTGACGCGGCGAGGTCATGATGGCCGCAGCCGGCTGCTGGCCAAAACTGACTTTGAGTGGCGCCAGCTCTTCATTGGTCAGCAGTGCCGTCAAGCCGGCATCAGCCAGCAGATCATCAGCGCGCAGCCCCGCCACACTCTCCAGCACACTCAGGGTGGGGACGATAAACGCGCGCTTTTCACGCGCCAGCCGCACAAAGTCCTGCACTTCGGCCTCACTCAGGCCACGCCCGACAAACAGGTGCGCCAGACCATCGGCACCCGCTTCCAGCGCGGCACGGGCGTTGGCGAGATTGCCGATGTGGACCACGGCGAGTTTGCCGCGCTTGTGTGCAGCAGCGATCACGGCGCGCACGGTGGCCAGATCGAGCGATTTGAACTTGAACTTGCTGCCGCCATCTTCCATCACGATCTTGATGAAGTGGGAGCCTTCCGCAATGCGGGCATCGACAAAACTCTGCGCGTCTTCGGGCCGGGTCAGCGTGGGGATGGTCATGCCGTACTCGGTGCCGTGGCCATCGGGCGCCGTTACCAAAGTACCAGCGGAAATGACATCGGCCCGCGTGCGGTTATCGTGGCGCCGCATCCTGTCGTTCATTTCCTGCAGCACGCTGACGCTGGTGAACATGTCGAGCTGGGTAGTGACGCCGAACAGCAGCGGTAGCTCGAACTGCTGGAACGCGTGGACATGGGCGTCGATCAGGCCCGGTAGCAGGGTCCGGCCAGCACCTTCCACGATGCGCGCATTGGGCGGCACTGGGCCGCGAAAGTCCGCGTCAACGATTTTTTCATCCTGAACCAGCACCGACCGGCGCGCGTGCAGCTTTTCGCCATCAAACACCCGCGCGTCGCGGATCAGCCAGGTGTCGGCCAGCGCCGGCAGAGAAAGGGCGAGGCCGCAGGCCAGCAGCAATTTGCTCAATACAGGTTTCATTGCAATCTCCGGTGTAGGTATGGCACCAGTGTGCCGAAGACTGCAATGCTGCAAAAGAAGCAATTAACATGAGTTTGACATGACAATTGTCATGTCAGCTTATGCACACCACTAATCCAGTACCTTGAAACGGATCGCCGCGCCGCCACCGGCTGCCAGATGCAGCGCCAGCACATCACTGGCACGCACTTCGCGCTGCTCGATTACCAGGTCGTAGGGCGCTGTCTCCCAATTGGCGGCTGCACCGTCACGGTAGATCTGCGCCTGATAGCGCCGCTGCGGATCAAGGAAATCGAGCTTGAACTGCACATCACGCGCACGCTCATTGGTCAGCGCACCCAGATACCAGTCCGCACCACCACGCTGCTGGCGTGCCATCACCACGTATTCGCCCACTTCGCCAGCCAGCGCACGGCTCTGCTCCCAGTCGGTCGGCACATCGGCAATGAACTGGAAGGCATCGGGACGGGCCTCGTAGTTCTCGATCAGGTCTGCCGCCATCTGCACGGGCGAGTACAGCACCACGTACAGCGAGAGCTCCTTGGCCAATGTGGAGCGCACGCGGTTCTCGTGGCCTTTACCGTTTGGCTCCAGATTAAAGATGCCCGGAGTGTAGTCGAATGGACCGGACAGCATGCGCGTGTATGGCAGTATCGCCGTATGTTCGGGCGGATTGGGCGGATAGCCCCAGGCGTTATACTCCTGCCCGCGCGCGCCCTCGCGCGACAGCCAGTTGGGATAGGTGCGACGCAAGCCCGTATCCTTGATCGGCTCGTGGGTATCGATGGCAATATGACGTTTAGCCGCCTCCGTTACGGAGCGCAGATATTCCGCCGCCATAAACTGGCCATCGTGCCACTCGTAGCGCACCTGCCCATTCGCGTCGATGCGCTTGATCCGTTCGTTGTCCGCCACATAGCCCGTCTTGATGGTGTCGATGTTATTGGCACGCGCGTAATCGTAGGCTGCCCCCATCTGGCTGGCATAGTGGCTCACGGCGCCGGAGGTCTCGTGATGGCCGATCAACTTCACACCTTTGCTGCGGCCATATGCTGCTACGGCAGCCATATCGAAGTCCGGATAGGGTTGGGAGAACTTGAACTTCTCGCCGTTGTCCGGCCAGTCGCCATCCCAACCTACATTCCAGCCCTCGGCCAGCACGCCAGTGAAGCCATATTTGGCAGCGAAGTCCATATAGCGCTTCACTTCCGCCGTGGTGGCCCCGTGCTTGTCACCGGAAGCCCAGGTCTTCTGCCACAGATGCATGCCCCACCAGATGCCCACATATTTACCGGGCTTGACCCAAGAGACATCGCCGAGTTTGTTCGGCTCATTGAGGTTCAGGATCAGATCGGAATTCAGCAGGCCTGCTGCATCGGGCGCCACCTGCACGGTACGCCATGGCGTATTGAACGGCGCACGCAGTTTTACCTTGCTGCCGTCCGACCAGGGCGTAAGGTCAGCCTTGAAGACGCCTTCGCGACGCTGGTTCAGCGTCATCGACGCGTAGTTGGTCAGCGCCGCTTCATGCAATGCCAGATGCACGCCGCTGGCCAGACGCACCGTGAACGGCGTCTCGACATGCGGCGCATCGTGCAGTGCAGTCTTCTGGTACAGCGCTTCGTAACTGCGCCAGTAGCGCGCAGGTATCCACCAGGCACGCGCCTTGGCACTATCGGCAAAGCGGAACTCGGTGCGTTCGTCGCTAATCTCTACCTGCTCGACGCCGCGCTGACGCGGTACTTCGTAGCGGAAGCCCAGGCCATCGTCGAACACGCGCAGGCGCAGTGCAAACTTGCGCGGCGTTTTGCCGCCACGCGCCAGTTCCACCAGCAGTTCGCGGTGATGGTCACGCACTAGCCGGCGCTCGCCCCATGGCTGCTGCCACGTCTCGTCCTTATCCGCCGTGCGGCTGGCGGCGATGGTATAGCCTTCACCCAGTTCCGGCCCGTCGCGCAGCACCAGACCGAGGCGCGCCGCCGGCATGATTTCCTTGCCCGCATACTGGACACGGTAATCCGGTGTGCCGTGTTCGTCGCTGACGATCACGGTCAGCTTGCCATCAGGCGAACTGACACTGACTTCTTTGCCCTGCACCTGACCACAGACCAGTGCCACGGCGGCCAGCAGCAAAGCACTGCCCTGTTTATTCCATTGCAGCTCACTACGCATCGTCTTACTCCACGGTGATTTCATCAGCAAAAATAAAACTACGGTTGCCCTGGCCCTTGTGCCAGTCCGGACACCAGACGGGTGCAACACCCCTGACCCGCACATAACGGGCCACTTTGCCATCCGTGGCCACACTCAGCTCACGGATGATACTGCCATCGGCATGTTCGTCCACATTATTCGCCACCGCGCCAAGGGTAACCCAATGACTGCCGTCGCTGCTGGCTTCGACTTCCAGTGCCTTGGGCATGAAGATCCAGCTATTCTGGTCCTGCAGGAAGTTGACGGCCACGCGCTTGAGCGCACGCGGCTCGCCCAGATCGATCACACCCTCCAGATCGACGCCATAGAAACCCAGCCAGCCACCGAGCCGGAAATCATTCCCGCCACGGATGCCATCAACCAGCGCCGCCGCGCCACCCGCTGCATACTGCGGATTCGGCGCATGCCTGAGCGTGATCTTCAACTGCTCGCTCAACTTCACAGCAGGTGCTTCCGTCACAGGGCTCCAGTACGTGCCACGGCGTGCACGCAGCTTGAGCATGGTACTGGCATGCACCGTCATAGGACCGTGCCAGCGCGGGCTGGCCGCATCCGGCACACTGCCGTCGGTGCTGTAGTGGATGGCGTCCACCGCTTCCAGCGCCTGCGCATCCAGTACGGCCGACTCCTTGAAACGATACGGGCCGCTGGCGACCGGCGCCAGTACTAGCGCTTCCGCCGTCTGTACCTGACCAGTGCTGGGACGGTCTGCCACCGCGCTGCCCCACTGCGACGGCGTAGTAGCCATGCTGAAGCGCAGTTCACCACCCTGCATGATCGCATCATGTGCCAGCCAGACGGGGCTCCAGGGTTTGCCATTCAGTTGTGCGCGCTGCACATACGGGCCGCTGCCGTCAGCACGGATGGTGAAACGCTTGCCATTTTCCAGATGAATGGTGGCGCGCCGGAAGCGCGGTGTGCCGATCACATAGTCCGGCTGGCCCGGCGTGACGGAATACAGACCCAGTGCGCTCATCACATACCAAGCGCTCATCTGGCCACAATCTTCATTACCGGCCAGACCGTCCGGCGTATCGTCATACATTTCATCCATCAAACGCCGAACCAGCGCCTGTGTCTTCCACGGCTGGCCGCCAAAAGTGTACAGATAGGCCATGTGGTGGCTCGGTTCATTGCCATGCGCGTACTGCCCCACCAGCCCCGTGATATCCACCTGATGACGGCCGCTCAGTCCCTGCTGTGCGTTGAAGCAGTCATCCAGCAATTGCAGGAATTTTTCATTACCTCCTACGCGCGCGATAAAGCCGGCGATATTGTGCGGCACGAAGAAGCCATACTGCCAGCCATTGGCCTCCGTGAAATTCGCGCTCACTTCGGCCGGATCATAACCCTCCATCCAGCGCCCCTTGGCACGCGGATGCACATGGCCTTTTTCGTCGATCAGATTGCGCCAGCCTTCGGCACGGGCAGCGAAACGCTGCGCAATCTCTTTCTCGCCCAGCGCAGTGGCCAGTACGGCGATACACCAGTCGTCATAGGCATATTCCAGCGTCTTGGAGACGCTTTCCGCTTCCTCGTCGCCCTGCAGATAGCCCTGTTTGCGATAGGTCGTCAGGCCATATTTATCCACTTCGGCAGTCTTTACCATGGCCTCTAGAGCGGCTCTGGCATCGAAGCCCCGTATGCCCTTGACATAGGCATCGGCAATCACGCTCACCACATGGTAGGCGATCATGCAGTCGGTTTCGTTACCCCACAGTTCCCACACGGGCAGCCGGCCAGCTTCCTTAAACTGGGCTATAAAAGTCTTGATGAAGTCTGCGCTACGGCGCCGCTCGACGATGCTGTACAGCGGGTGGGCGGCACGGAAGGTATCCCACAGCGAGAACACCGAATAGCGCGTGCCGTCGTGCGACTGATGCACGCGTCCGTCGCGCCCGAAGTAGCGTCCGTCCACATCCTGAAAAGTATTCGGTTGCACGAAGCTGTGGTATAGCGCGGTATAGAACACCCGCTTGTCCTTCTCGCTACTGCCTTCGACTTCGATACGACCCAGTTGGCGGTTCCATGCAGCGCGCGCTTGCTGGCGCACACGTTCGAAGGAAAAGCCCTGCTGTTCGGCCGCCAGATTGGCCGCCGCGCCTTTGCCATCCACTGCCGAAATGCCCACCTGCGCCTGCAGCACTTCGCCCTCCTTCAGGTCAAACGCCAGCGCAGCCTTGATCTGTTGCTGCCCCATCGGCCCCGCGACACGTTTGAACGGATGATCGAAGCGGATAACAAAATACACCGGACGGTTGGCCGCCCATGCCTTGGTACGGCGCCAGCCTGCCACCGTATAGTCATCGACGATATTCAGACCGGAAGCCAGCAGTTCGCCACGATGCGACAGATCGAGCATCACATGCGCCTGCTCGGCGCGTGCAAATGTCCAGCGATGCAGTGCCGTGCGCAGCGTCGTGGTGATCTCGGCCTTGATGCCGTAATCTTTCAGCGTCACAGCGTAGTAGCCGGCTTCTGCCCGTTCACTGGCTTTATCGAACTGGCTACCATAGCCGCTGGCATCGAAGGGCAGCGGATCTTCGCCCTTGTAGCGGTAGCCGCTGGCCCATTTCACTTTGCCCGTGGCGGGCAGCAGCAGTACGTCGCCATAATCGGATACGCCCGTTCCGGACAAATGAGTATGACTGAAGCCATACACCACGCGGTCGCTATCGTGGTATCCGCTACTGCCATCCCAGCCCGTCAGGCGGGTATCAGGGCCCGGCTGTATCATCCCGAACGGTAACGTCGGTCCAGGAAAGGTATGACCATGGCCGCCCGTACCCACCATAGGGTTGACGTAGCGCGCCAAATCGGACGATGTCGCGGCAGGTGCAGCAAAAACAGGAACAGAGACAACAGACAATGCAGCGGCCCATGCTGCGGCGAGCATGATGGAGCGGTATAACATGGAGAACGTCCCTTTCTGATGGTAGTGGGCGCAGCGACAGCTATTTTTGCGGCTATTTATTCGGTCGGCAGACGGTACTCTCGCGCACCACCAGATTCACCGGCAGCACCCGCTCTATCACTTCGTCCGTTTCACCGTTGAGCAGCAGTTCCACCCCGACCGCACCGAGCGCGCTCTTGTCCACACTGAGAGTAGTCAGTGGCCGGCGCGCATGGGCGGCAGCGGCAATGTCGTCGAAGCCGACTATGCTGATATCGTAAGGCACCTTGAGACCAGCGCGCATGCAGGTATCCATCGCCACCAGCGCGGCAGCATCGTTGTAGCAGAACACAGCATCGGGCGGATGGGGCAAAGCCAGCAGCGTTTCCATGGCTTCGCGCGCAGCCGCTTCCAGCTCCACGCCCTCCTGCATCATGACTTCAAGGCGCGGATCGGCCAGCACACCGGCATTGAACAGCGCCTGACGGAAGCCACGCGCGCGTTCGCGGATACTGAAGTGCGCCAGCGAGCCGGAGATGAAGCCGATGCGCTCGCGGCCGATGTCGAGCAGATGGCGCGCGGCCAGATAGCCGCCCATCATATTGTCCGGATTGGCCGAGGTGTAGCCGGCCAGCTTCATATCGATCAGCACCAGCGGCTTGCCTATGCTACGCAGTACGACCAGCAGCTCCGGCTCGAAGTAACCGGCGCACAGGATGGCATCCGATTGGTGCAGGCGTATCTGCTCGACGATGCCATCGGCCGGCCCCACTGCCGTAAACGACAGAATGATGCCGTGCTTGCGGCAGGCCTCTGCCGCGCCATGCAGCACTGGCGTGTAGAACGGGCTGCTGGACATATTGTTATGCTGGCGGTGCAGCAAAAAGGTCAGGCGGCGCAGCTTCTTCTGGCGCAAACGCCCCATGTCGTAGCCCATGCTGCGGGCTTTTTCCACCACCATGCGGCGGGTGTCTTCCGTCAGGCCGCCTTCATTTTTCAATGCGCGCGAAATGGTGCCGCTCGAAAGCCCCGTGGCTTTGGCGATATCGCGGATGGTAATGCTCATGTGTCTCGCTCCCGTATTTACTAAACCCTTGCCATCTGTGCCTCTGCGGGCTGCTATGCCTGCCAGTATAGTCATGGCCTCTGCACCGGCAAGCACCGCTGGGGCCATAGATAGCGAGTTTATCGGGAATTTACTAAACAAATCCATCACTCCACTCAGTGCAGCAGACCATCGTGGTCGATCTGCAGCACGGACTGCCCGTCGCGCGCCTGCAAGCGGGCCGAGAACTGGTAAGGCGTCGCATCGATACGGGGTGGCCAGACATAGCCCGCCACTGGCGCCAGCTTCAGCCCCAGTTGCTGCAGGCTGGAGGCAAAGCGCCGGTGTTTAGTGAAATAGCTGCGCTGGGCGTAATACACCTCACGCAGCGCCCAGCGCGCCGCCTGTGCGGGATCGGCACGCCAGGTATCGCGCGCACCGCCTACGCTGTGGCCGGAAAACTGCACCACGCCCCACATTTCGGGGTAATGCATATTGATCACGCCCTGCGGCGACCAGACCCAGTTGTCCTCCGCCAGCGGCTTGCCGGTGGTGGCGTCGGTCAGTTTGCGGTAGCGCCCGTCTACACTGCTGGTCTGCCACTCCACCCGCGAAAAATTCAGGCGCCACTGCTCGCCCGCAAGCGGATGCAGCACGGCGTCATGGCTTTCACGCAGCGCGCGCCACGGTATCGCCACCTCCACGGTCCAGCCCTGATCCCTGTCGCCGGGCTGGTTCAGCGTGCCGCGCAACTGGCGGCCAATTTTCAGGCCGTGCATATCCCAGCCCGTATAAGCCACACGGTCACCATCGCGATAAGGCTTGGTCAGCAGCAGATCCCATGCCGTGCCGTGCTGATTAATTTCGAGTTCCATGTAGCGGTGCGTGCTGCCTTCGGGATCGATGAACAGTTCGATATCGTTATCGTGATAGATCACGCTATCGCGCTCAGCCAGCGTGGCCCACAGATCCGGCTCTTCCATCTCCACGGCGAAATACAGGTACTCGTCATCCCACAGCATCTTGGCGCGGGTGCGGAAGCGCGGTGCCGGCTTGGCACTGCCCTCGATATCGACAAAGTCTTCCGTCCATTGGGCTTTCTGCCAGTCCGCCTCATCTAGCTGTCCATCGATCTGCGGCGCCGTGGTGGTGCGGTAGGCAATGTAGTAGCGCGGCTGGAAGGCGATGGCAGGATGTGCCACCGCCGCTAGCTGGGCATAGGCCCCCGCCCCTGCCAGCGCAGTGCAAACGGCGAACACAGGTTTCAGAATCCGCATGGCGACAGTCCGCGTGCCTCAGGACTGCTCGCCCGCGCTATACAAGCCAGCGTATTTCACACCGAAGTACAGCACGAAGGCATAGCACACCAGCGGCATCAGGAAGGATAGTTGCAGGCCGATAGAGTCGGCCAGCAGGCCCTGCGCAAACGGCACGATGGCGCCGCCCACGATGGCCATGCAGAGTATGCCCGAAGCCTGTCCCGTCAGATTACCGAGGCGGTACAGCGCCATGCTGAAGATGGTCGGGAACATGATGGAATTGCACAGCCCCACCGCCAGTATCGCCCACATGGCTATCGGGCCGTGGCCGAAGATGGCCACCAGTATCAGCGCCATCGAAGCCGCCGCATTAAAGGCCAGCGTTTTGCCGGGGCTAACATAGCGCATCACGAGGAAACCGATAAAACGGCCCACCATGGCGCCACCCCAATAGTAGCTGACGTAATGCGCCGCCACATCCGCAGGCAGGCTAGCGATATTCGGCTCGCCGAGGAAGTTGATCAGGAAGCTGCCGATACTCACTTCGCCGCCCACGTACAGGAAGATGCCGATGGCGCCCATCACCAGTTGCGGGTGCGATAGCGCCGATGCCTTGCTGCCAGCGGCGGCCGGAGCAGCGTCATCTGCGTAATCGATTTTCGGCAGCCGGGCAAAGGCGAACATCACTGCGAGCAGCAGCAAGGCCCCGGCCAGCGCCAGATACGGCCCTTGTACGCTGGCCGCTTGCGCTGCGCGGTCGGTAACATCACTGGACAGGATCAGAATACCGCCCAGCGTAGGCGCTACCGTGGTGCCTAGCGAATTGAAGGCCTGCGTCAGCGTCAGACGACTGGAAGCCGTGCGCGCATCGCCAAGTACGGTGACATACGGATTGGCTGCCACCTGCAGGATGGTGATGCCCGCTGCCAGCACGAAGAAGCCCAGCAGGAATAAGGCATAACCGCTCATCGACGCCGGATAAAACAGGGCACAGCCCGCAGCGGCGATCACCAACCCCGCCACCGCGCCGTTCTGGTAGCCGATCTTTTTGATCAGCATGCCGGCCGGCAGCGAGACGAGGAAGTAGGCACCGAAGAAGCAGAACTGCACCAGCATGGCCTGCACATAATTCAGCGTGTACAGTGCCTTCAGGTGGGGAATCAGCACATCATTGAGTGCCGTCAGCAGCCCCCACATAAAGAACAGCGTGGTAATGATGATTAGCGGTCCCGTATTGCCGGTACTGGCCTGCGTATGCTGCAGCGGCGCGCGCTGGGTTATGTGTTCCATCGTGGACTCCTGTCGTCTCGTCGTTGTTGTTATCTGTATTGTCACCGATACTGCCGCAATGCTTCAGCGGCCAGTCCGGCATTGCCGTTCACGGCGCAATGCCGGCGGGGGCTTTGGGCAAATCACGTGCACGGGTGCCCCAATTGCCACCGGCTTGCGGCGTCAGGCTGTAATCCAGCATGCCACCTGCCTGTATCTGTTCCCAGTCCAGCCAGACGCGCTGCTGCGGTTGACCAGCCCAGCGCACGCTGTCCACAAAGCGGCGTTCCCCCGCTACCGCGGCTGGTGCGCTGATACTCAGCATGCGGCCCTGCGGCAAATCGATTTCCGCCTTGGCAAAGCGTGGCGCATGCAGCAGGAAACGGCCACTACCCGGCACATCGGGATACAGACCCAGTGCGCTGAACAGATACCAGGCCGACATCGTACCCAGATCATCGTTGCCCGTCACGCCGCCAGGGCTATTGCCGAACAGGGTTTCCGCCGCCCGCAGCACGGTGGTGGTTTTCCACGGCTGCCCCATCAAAGTGTACATCCACGGCGTATGCAGATCCGGTTCGTTATTGGGGTTGTAGCGGAACTGGCTGTAATAGCTATACGGCCCCACCACCCATGATTTGCGTACTGCTGCCGCATCGGCCTGCACAGCATCGTAATCGAAGAACAGATCAAGGCGATGCAGCGCTGCCTTCTGGCCGCCCATCGCCGCTGCCAGTCCCGGCACATCCTGCTGCACCAGCCACTGGTATTGCCATGCTGTCCCTTCATGGAAGCCACGGTCGCTGCGCGGATCGTAACCGCCCGTCAGTTCGCTGAACCAGCTACCATCCATCAGGCGGGGACGCGGGAAGCCTTGCAGTCCGGTGCCGCTATCCTTGACGCTGGCATCCCAGATCTTGCGCCAGTTCAGGGCGCGCTGCGCCAGTGTGGCGGCATCGCTGCGCTGTCCGAGAGCTTTCGCCATGGTTGCCAGTGCGCCGTCCGCCAGTGCATATTCCAGCGTGGCCGAAGCGCCATGGTGCGGATCAACGTCCATACCCTTGGAGACAAAGCCGCGGTCGTACTGCACAAAGCCCTGCCGCATATAGCTTTCGTTACCGGCCCGTCCCTGCGCGCGGATACCATTCGGCGGCACGCCGAAAGCATTCTCGCGCAAGGCAGCGTAGGCTTCCTTCTCGCGCCCTTTCAGCGCACCGTAGCGCCACAGGTCGACGAGGAATGGCGTCACCGGATCGCCCGTCATGATATTGGTCTCGAAGTTGGCGTAGCCCCAGCGTGGCAGCCAGCCACCTTGCTCGCGTATCTTCAGCACGGAGTTGGCGATGTCACGCACCCGCTGCGGGTACAGCAAAGCCAGCATCTGGTTCTGCGCGCGGTAAGTATCCCACAGCGAGAAGAACTCATAATACGTCCAGTCCTTGGCGGTATGGATCGCGCTGTCGTAGCCGCGATAGCGGCCATCGGCATCATTACCCGTCAACGGCTGCAGCAGCGTGTGGTACAGCGCCGTGTAGAACACGGTGCGGTCGTCCTGGCTACCGCCTTCGATCCGTACACGTGAGAGTTCGCGCTGCCAGCTTGCCTGTGCCTGGGTACGCATGGCATCGAAACTCAGCGGACGGCCACCAGCCATGCCTTCGGCCTGCAGGTTGATGCGGGCGCCATCGGCATCCACATGCGAGATGGCGCTAACTGCCGTGACGCTGCGGCCAGACTTCAGATCGAAGCTGAACCATGCGCCGTGCGGGCGCGCTTCGCCCTGCTGGCTAGGACCGTTCACGCCGGCTTTGCCACCCTGATCGTCCCAGATACCATGCGCCACGAAAGGCTGATCGAACACCATACGGAACCACGTGGTGTACTGGGCACCGCCGCAGAAGCTCTTGGTCACCACCTTGCCTTCGATACTATGGTTGTCGATCACGCGCAAGGTACTACCCACTACCGCGTGGCGTTCGTTGGCCTGTCCCAGATTGACCAGCAGGTGGCCATCCTTGTTACCAGCAGCAAAGGTATAGCGCTCTGCGGCGGCGCGCGTCAGTGCCGTGGCTTCGGCAGTAATGCCGCCATAGCTGGTCAAGTGCACCTTGTAGTAGCCAGCCTGCCCCACTTCGCCATCATGCGTGTATTCGGCCGCATAGCGGCGGTAATCGAAACTTTCCGGCTTGGCCGTATCGATATCGCCACCGGCACCGATACGTCCCGTCACAGGCAGCACTGACACCTGCCCGCCCTGCTCCCAGCAACCGGCACCGGACAGATAGGAGTGGCCGAAACCACGGATGCGGGTATCGCTATAACGCCAGCCAGCGTAATGTTCGCCGCTGGGGCTGACCTGTATCATGCCGAACGGCGCGGAAGCACCAGGGAAGGTATTACCTTCGTCCTGGGTACCGATGAAGGTATTGACCGGCATGCTACCTGCCGGCATAGCAGCCAGCGCAAGCTGCGGCAGCACACCGGCTGCCAGCACGAGGCCGATACAACGCAGGCTGCTTCTGATTGTGATGAGAGTCATCTGTACGCGCTCCGCCTAGTGTGCAGCCGGTGCCGCTGGCAAATGCAGCGGGTGGGCTTCCGTGTTGAAGGTCACGGCATCGAAATTCAAGGCGCTCTTAGGCGCGAACAGCAGGTAGAAGTATTTAAAGGTCTCGGCAAATACGAAGCTCTCCATCGAATCCTCCTGCTCCTTGCTGCGCACATCCTTTAGCGCAGCATAGCCAGCTTCGGTACGGCAGTATCGCACAAAGGCTTCCCAGAACTCGCGGCCCATCGCGCGATAGCGCGGATTACCAGTGTAGTGATGCAGGTAGTAGGCCGATTCCACAATCTCGGGACGCAGCGCGTAGCCGGGTGACTGCACCGTCATGCTGGCGTAATCCAGCGATTCCGGCTCGATGCCGTGCAGACGCCACATACGCAGACCCGATTCCTGCAGTGCCTTGGCGCGCTTCATGTCGCCGCCTAGTGCCAGCAGCGCCGGCATGAAGGCATCCAGTGCGCCGTACTGGGTCTTGCTGCGCACGCCCGTGGCCATATCCGCATGGCCGTACCACAGCGCGCTACCACGCTGATCGGCCAGCGCCTGGTTCATGCCCTTGATGCTGTGTTCCCACATGGCTTTGCATTCCATATCGCCGAACAAACGCCAGCATTTGTTCAGGTACTCATAGTAGGAATCAATGCCGCCACCGATGTGGGCGCCCGTATCCGTCCAGCGCCCCGTTTCCACATCGATGGTGGAACCCACCAGTCCCAGTGGCGAGGCGGCTTTATAGGTCGCCACCAGTGCACGTTTGGATTTTTCGAAGTAGACCGGCTTGCCCGTCAGGCGGCTCAGCATACCGAATTCCAGCACCAGCGTGCCCGTTTCGGCCGGATTACTGAGTTTGCCGCGTACTTTACCGGTGCGCAGATTCACGTGGGTGTAGGGCATACCGGTCGGGCTATCGAATACGGGCAGCAGACGCTTGCCCAGATCTTCCGCCTTGTCCAGCAAGCGTGCATCACCGCTGATCTGATAGGCCGACAGCAAGCCGCCCAGCAGACGGATGGTGATTTCAAAGTTCTGCACATACATGTCCTGATCGAAGTTGAGCTGCTGGGCGATCAGTTCGCGCGCTTCGTCCGCTTCTTCTTTGAGGCCCATGATCATCAGGGTATCGAGTGCATCAACAGGCGTCATCAGCAGCGAATGTTCATACCAGTCGCGCGGTTTCTTGCTGAGCGGACTAAGCGCATCATGACCCCATGCATACTGCTTGTAGCCGCGCCAAGCATGGCGCACTTCATCTTTCACCTGCTGCGCCAGCGCCGCTGCTTCCGCCTCGCTGACGGGACGCAGCGCAATATTTGCTACTACTTTGCCCGCTGGCTGGGCCTTGGCTGGCGTATCGGCCGCACTGGCATTCTGCGCAAACAGTGGCAGGGCAGCCAGCAGTGCGATATTCAGACCGCGCAGAGCGGGCCGGAACAGGGAAAATCGGATTGCTTGTTTCACTTGCTGTCTCCTTGTAATTGTTCGAAGAATTGTTCCATCGCCGCAGCCTGCGGCGGATTGGCTCCCGCCTGCAGACAGGCAGCGGAACCGGCGGCCAGCGCTGCGTGCAGGTGTGCCTGCAAACCGCGTTGCGGATAGCCGGCCAGACTATGGAGTAGCCCGGCCACGCTGGCATCACCCGCGCCCACGGTATCCACCACCTCAACCTTGGGCGCGCGCGCATCGGCACGTTCGCTGCCATGGAACAGCGTTGCGCCCTGCCCGCCACGGGTCAGCAGACAGTAGGCCGATGGATTAGCTGCCCGCAATTGCTGCAAGGCCTGATCGAGCGTCATATCGGGGAACAGACCACGCAGATCATCGTCCGATACTTTGATCACATCCGCCAGCGCCGCCATGGTGCGCAAGATAGGCTGATAGCTGGCGTCCATCAGATTGCGGAAATTCGGATCGTAGCTGATCGCCACGCCCTGCGCTTTGAGCTGCTGTGCCAGCGCTACCAGCGTGGATGCCAGCGGCTGGCGCGCCAGACTAATGCCACCGAAGTGCGCCCAGCGCAACGCGCCCGACCACCCAGCCGGCAGCGTGGCTGGATTGAAGTGCAGATCGGCGCTGTCGTCGCCCACGAAAAAGTAGCTCGGTGGTTCGCCCTGCTCCACCACTGCCAGCAGCGGCGAACGCGGTACGCGCTGGATCAGGCGCAGATCCAGCCCCACGGCGGCACTGGCGTTCCACAGCGCGTCGCCAAAACGGTCATTGCTGATGGCGCCGGCGAAGGCCGTACGTTCGCCCAGCACGGCCAGCGCGCGCGCCACATTCCAGACCGAGCCGCCCACCTGACTAAGCCACTGCTCATTCCCCTGATGAATCATGTCGGTCAGCGCCTCGCCGGCGCACAGCATTAAAGGGGCTTCATGCATGATCAGCCTTTCCCAGTACCGTCAGAATGTCGTAGCAGGCCCCCATGGTGTGGTAATCGACTTTACCTGCAGGGCTCTTTTCGTCACTGAGCTTGCGGTTCTGCTGGTCGAGTATGCGATACCACGCACCATATTTGTGGTCGACCATATAAGTCCAGCTATACGCCCACAGGCGCTGGTACCAGTCCCAATATTCGCTATTGCCTGTACGCTGAGCCAGCAGCGCGGCCGCCGCGGCACTCTCGGCCTGCACCCAGAAGTATTTATGGCCATCGCACACATGCAGTTCCGGCGCCAGCGAGTAGCACACGCCGCCATGCTCGGCATCCCAGCCTTTTTCCAGCGCCACGCGGAACAGCCGTTCCGCCGTCGGTACCAGCCAGTCCAGCGGCTGCGCCAGCACGCCCTGCGCGCGCGCTTCCAGTTGCACCAGCAGCTTGGCCCACTCGGTGAAGTGGCCGGGCTGGTAGCCCCATGGACGGAACAGGTTTTCCGGATCATGGATGTTGAATTGCCAGTCAGGCTGCCATTGCTCGTCGTAGTGCTCCCAGATCAGACCACCACACCGCTGCGCCTGACGCTGGGTGATGTTGTAGGCCACCGTGTAGGCGCGTTCCAGATAGCGCACTTCACCCGTAGCTAGATGGGCCGCCAGCAGCGCTTCGCAGGCGTGCATATTGGCGTTCTGGCCCCGATAGCCGGACAGCACACTCCAGTCGTGGCTTGCCTCGTCAGCATACAAACCAGCCTGCGCATCCCAGAAGCGCTGTTCCATCAGATCGAAAGTTTCGGCGATCCACGGGCGCGCCTGTTCCAGACCGGCCATGGTGGCGTGAGCATAGGCCAGCAGCACGAAGGCCTGGCCGTAGGCGTGCTGAGTGCCGTCGATCACCTGCGTACCATCCAGCAGCCATGCATAGCCGCCGCCGACAGGATCGCGGTGTACTTCGCGCAGAAAGCGCAGTGCATGTTCCGCGCCCCTCAGATATGCCTCTTCCTTGAAATGGCGATAGGCCATGGCATAGGTGAACACGAAGCGCGTGCTGCTCACCAGATGGCGCTGCTGCATGTCGTAGACGCTGCCATCATCCTTGAAAAAATGGTACATGCCGCCGGCCGGATCGATGGCGCGCGGATGGTAGAAGCGCATGGTGTGCTGCGCATGCTCGAGCAGGACACTAGGGCTACGGAAATCGGGTAAATTGATCATGGTTCTTCCGGTAATAGTGGGTTAAACGCCGTGGCTACTCTCGCGCACGATCAGCTCAACTGGCACGGTTATCTGGGATGGGTGGTTTTCGGTTTTCTGTAGCAGTAATTCGACACCGGTCTGGCCCAGCGCTGCCTTGTCCACGCGGACAGTACTGAGCGGCG
Source organism: Pseudoduganella danionis (assembly GCF_009720775.1). Lineage (GTDB taxonomy): Bacteria > Pseudomonadota > Gammaproteobacteria > Burkholderiales > Burkholderiaceae_D > Rugamonas > Rugamonas danionis. The sequence continues at coordinate 624,711 of NZ_WNKW01000001.1, read as the reverse complement.
GGATGCCGGCAGGGGCGGCAGCGATGTCATCGAAGCCGACGATGGCGATGTCCTGCGGGATCTTCAGGCCCGCCTTGCGGCAAGCCTTCATGGCCGCCAGCGCCGTGCTGTCGTTGTAGCAGAACACGGCGTCGGCACGTTTGGGCAGCGCCAGCAAGGCTTGCACGGCATCGCTGACACTCTGCTCGGCATCGCCCACGGCTGGCAGCGTGACTTCCAGATCAGGGTCGGCATGTACGTGGGCATCGAACAACGCCTGACGAAAGCCGCGATTGCGCTGCTGTATGCTGTAGTGCGCCAGTGAGCCGGACAGCATGGCGATGCGTTTGCGTCCGGCCCGCAGCAGATGCTGGGTGGCCAGATAGCCGCCGTGCAGATTGTCCGGATTGACAGACTTGAAGCCGCGCCGCTGCATATCCACCAGCACCATAGGCTTGCCGGCCTGCTGCAGCGCCGTCAATACTTCCGGCTCGAAGTAGCCGGCACACAGGATGGCATCAGGCTGGTGCAGACGAATCAGGCCCATTACCGGCTCGGCCGGACCAACAGCAAAAAATGATAGCGCTATCCCTTCGCGCCGGCAGACTTCCTCGGCACCGTGCAGCACTGGCGAGAAGAAGGAACCGGAAGCGAGGGTGTTGTGCTGGCTATGTAGCAGGAAGGCGATGCGGCGGATCGGTCCACTGCGCAACTGCGCGAAGTCATAGCCCAGCCGTTCCGCCGTTTCCAGCACCAGACTGCGGGTGGACTCTGTCATACCCGACTGGTTCTTCAGTGCGCGCGAGACCGTACCGATAGACAGACCGGTAGCCGCCGCGATATCGCGCAACGTGGTCTGGCTCACGCCTGCCCCCGCGCTACACGCAGCCAAGGGCACAGCAAAGCTCGCAGCAAATTCAGGTACATCCGATGTCTCCATTTTTTCGGTTTAATAAACGCCTCGGCGAGCGCTAGTCCAAGGCATGGCGGTGGTGATGTTCGCCTTGCGCTGCCTAGGACGCTTTTATATCAGCGCCACTTTTCAGCAACAATCGCGCGCTGCTGTGCGGGGCGCTCTTTAGCATTGTTTAGTAAAACGGTGCGCATCAACGCGCTCCCTGCGCCAGCACATCGCCCACGGACTGCAGCCGCATGGCGCGACGCAGGGCCGCCAGACTGGCCGGCGATCGCAGCGACAGGCGCACGGATTCACCCGGCAGCAGGGTGAGAGCGTTATCGGATAGTTCCGCATCGAGCTCGCCGAAGTCTATCCAGACAGCGCGGGCGAACTGGCGTGCGCTGAGCTCCAAGTAGTAGCCGCCGGCTGCAGGCTGCAAGCGCGCCTGCAGTTGCGCCTCGGGCCAGCGCATTTCTTTCGCCGCACGGAAGTACAGCACGCTGCGCGCTGGCGCTTCGCCTTCCACCTGCAGATCGAACACGGCCACTGTATTCGCAGGATCGGCATTGCCGAGCAACTGCCCATCGGTGTACTCGGCGCTGCGCTGTGCGGACAGCGGCGCCAGTTCCACGGCACGGTGCTCTTCACGCAGCAACTGGCCATCCAGCGTGGTAACGCGCAAACGCAGCGTGCCACGCAGGCTATGGGTACGGTCATTCAGCAAATGCACGCGGCTGATGCCGTTCGCATCGCGCAGCGCTGCCACGGCCACGGGCGCATAGAAACGCCGCGCATAGAACTGCAGCGCCTTCCAGCGCCCGAACCAGTCCACGCTGGACCACGAAGCGCCGGGCCACACATCGTTAAGCTGCCAGTACAGCGAGCCCATGGTGTAGGGCCGGCTGGCACGGTGGTGGCTGGCCGCCAGCGCTATGCCCTCGGCCTGCGCTATCTGGCTCAGATAGATAAAGCTGGCAAAGCCCGAAGGCGTGCCGAATTCGTCGTTGACGTATTTGAGCAGCCGTTCATTGCCTTTGCCGGCCATGAACTTCTGGTGCGCTTCGATGACGGGCGTGCCCATGCCCTGTTCGGCGCGTTTAGCAAATGCGTCCACCGTGCGCTGCACGGGCCAGGCCTGCAGCCCATATTCCGACATGAAGCGCGGGGTGATCTCCAGATATTTGCTGACTGGGTGGGCGGGATTGCCCCACACCTCCCAGTAATGCATATCGCCGCTGGCCACCGTATTAGCCACCTCGGCCAGATCATCGCTGGGCGAACTGGCCCAGTAGGCCACGCCGCCGCCCTCTTCCGCCACCACCTTGCGCAGATCGCTACCGAATAGCTGCACGTAGCCGTTCCACACACGGGTAGCAAACGCAGGGTCGGCCTGCATCATGGCTTTGCCCGGCCCCCAGTACTTCCATGCGATTTCTTCCTCGTTATTGCCGCACCAGAGCGCAATGCTGGGATGGTTGCGCAAACGCCGTACGTTGTCGCGTGCCTCGGCGATCACGCTGGCGCGAAAGGCATCGTCATAGGCAGGCTGCATGCCGCCGCCGAACATGAAGTCCTGCCAGACCAGCAGACCCAGTTCATCGGCCAGATCGAAGAATGCATCGCTTTCGTAGTAGCCGCCGCCCCAGCTACGCAGGAAGTTCATATTCGCATCGCGCGCCGATTCCAGCACACGGCGCAACTGTGCCTTGCTCACGCGCGGCCGGAACATATCGAACGGGATGGTATTGGCACCTTTGGCAAACACGGGGATGCCGTTCACTTCAAAATAGAAGCTCCGTCCCTGCGCATCGCTATCGCGTTTCAGCACCATGCTGCGCAGACCCGTGCGCGCACTGGTGCTGGCCACCAGCCTGCTCCCCTGCGCTACTTCCAGCTCGTAGCGGTACAAAGCCTGCGCACCATAGCCGTTCGGATACCAGCGCTGCGGATTGAGCACATGCACCGGCAGTTCGATGCGGTTGTTGCCCTGTTTTAGCGCCGCTTTCTGCTGCACTGCCAGCACTCGCTTGCCATCGGGCGCAGTCTGCCACAGACGCAGCTCTACACTGCCAGCACCGATAGCATCGAGCGTGGCGATGGCAGCGAGTTCGGCACGCTGCTCGTCCACGTGGTCCTGCCGCAATTGCAGGTCATCGATGCGCAGCACATCCCAGCTTTGCAGTTGCACAGTGTTCCAGATGCCTGCCGTGACATAGCGCGGCCCCCAGTCCCAGCCATAGTGGTAACCGGGCTTGCGCGCAAAATTGGCCGTCATCGCATCGGCCGGCTCGTCGCCATACGGCGAAGGATAGTTACCGGCTAGTTTGTTCGGCATGGCCGTCACCTGCGGCAGCAGCTTGCTGATGGGTGAACGCAGCACAATGCGCAGTTCATTGCCACGCGCGCGCAGCCGCCCCTGCACGGGGATGCGCCAGACACGGAACGCATTATCCGCATCAAGCAGTTTTTCACCGTTGAGCCAGACTTCGGCATAGGTATCAAGGCCATGGAACACCAGATCGCTGCGTGCGCTGTTGCGCGTGGCGCTAGCAGCATCGAAACGCGTGCGATATTCCCAGTCCGCCAGCCCTATCCACTGCAGCCCCGCTTCCGGTGCGCCCACATAGGGATCGGGAATCAGCTTGTGGGCAAACAGGTCAGTGTGCACGGTGCCCGGCACGGTGGCCGACTTCCAGCCTGCCGCTTGCGGATGGCTCGCTAGCTGCGCATCGCCCGGCAGCATGCTGAAGCTCCAGCCCTGGTCGAGCGACTGCACCGTGGTCGCTGATGCTGATGACGCAAAGACCAGCAACGCCAGCAGATTCGCCCCCCTCGGCACCGCACTTGCCACACTTGCCGCCGCACGGCAGCACCACTTCATCAAGTCCATCATGCTGCGCGCGCCTTCCAGTAGCGTTCTATCCACTCCTCATGGCTAGGCATGGCGGCTACAGCATGGGCCAGCATGCCACGCATGCCTTCCACCAGCTCCACCAGCTTAGGCTCCGGCATCTCATCGACGATAGGATGGTAGCCCTGCGGCGTTATGCCCTGCCCCAGCATCACCTGTACCCAGCTAGGCAGGGCAAAGAAATCTTCGCCGTTACGGAAATAGCGGCCATCGCTACGGAACAGTTCCATCGCTTCACGCAGACTGTCCGGTATCGCCATGGTGCGGCAATAGTCCCAGAATGGCGTGTCATTACGTTCGGTGGCGTGGTAGTGCAGGATCAGGAAGTCGCGCACCCGTTCGTATTCGAAGGCCGTCTCGCGATTGTATTGTTCGGCCAGTTGCGGGTTGAAGTCCGCATTCGGGAACAGGCTCAGTAGGCGGGTGATGCCCGATTGGGCCAGATAGATGCTGGTTGATTCCAGCGGCTCGAGGAAGCCACTGGCCAACCCCAGCGACACCACATTGCGATGCCAGATTTTTTTGCGCATGCCGGTCGTGAAACGCAGCAGACGCGGTTCGGCCAGTGCCTTGCCATCGAGGTTGGCCATCAGTGTTGCCGCCGCTTCGTCATCACTCAGATAGCGGCTGGAATACACATAGCCATTGCCGATACGGTGCTGCAGCGGTATGCGCCACTGCCAGCCGGCCGCACGTGCCGTCGAGCGGGTATAGGGCGTGATAGTCTGCGCGCTGGCACAAGGCACGGCCACGGCGCGGTCACAAGGCAGCCAGTGCGACCAGTCCACATAGCCGGTCTTCAGGGTCTCTTCAATCAGCAGGCCACGGAAGCCGGAGCAGTCGATGAACAGTTCACCATCGACCACCTGCCCTGATGCCAGCGTGACGGATTCGATGTAGCCGTCATCAGCGCGCTGCTGTACGCTGACGATCTTGCCCTCGATGCGCTGCACGCCGCGCTGCTCGGCCACTTCGCGCAGATAGCGCGCGTACAGCGCCGCATCGAAGTGATAGGCGTAGGCGATATCTGCCAGCGGCGATCCGGGTGCCGCATTGCGGTCGCCCGAGGTGAATTTGCCTTGCGGCGCCATCACTGTCTGCGGTGAATAGTCGCCTATCGGCCCGGCTTTGCCGGCCAGATGCAGCTTGAGCCAGAACTGGTGGAACGGCAGCGGCCCCAGTGAACGGCCGATGGCGCCGAAGCCATGAATATAGCTGTCGCCTATGCGGCCCCAGTCGTTGAATTGTATGCCCAGCTTGACCGTGCCCTGGGTACGCCGGACGAATTCTGCTTCGTCCAGTCCCAGCCACTGACCATTGAACTGGCGGATATGCGGCACGCTGGCTTCGCCCACGCCGACGATGCCGATTTCCTCGGACTCGATCAGGCGCACACTGGCGCCCTTGCCTAGATAGGTGGTCAGCGCTGCTGCGGCCATCCAGCCGGCACTGCCGCCGCCCACCACGGTGATTCTGGAAATGCGTTGTTGCGTCGCTTGAGTTGTCGTCATCGCGCTGCCCAAATGAAGAAGGCAGTTGCCGGCGGAACCGGCAACTGCAGAGAAAACTCCCCATCCGGCGGGACGGGGAGCCTGGGGAAGTTTTAGAACTTGTAGCTCAGACCACCGTAGATCACACGGCCCGTGTAGTTATTGCCGTAGAAGCGATCCGTGGTGTCGTTACCCAGATGCGAACGGGTCTCCTGACGGGTCAGATTCAGCACCGAAGCGGTCAGGCTCAGTTGCTTGGTGAAGTTGTACGACGCGTTCAGGTCCACCTGGCTGTACGGATCCGAATACACATTCAGACCATTGATCAGGCCACCCACTACTTCGCCGCGACGGTTGTACGAAGCACGCACCATGTACTGGTCCGTACCGTAGAACACGGTCAGGTTGGTCTGGTTGCGCGCGCTGCCCACCAGTGGCGAAGTGCCGATCTGCTTGCCGTCAGCCAGCGTGATGGCCGCCTGATTGGTCTTGTTGTAGGTGTAGTTGAACTGGAAGCCCAGACCCATGTCGAGCGTGTGCTGGCCATACAGTTCGATACCCTGCGACACCGCATCACGACCACCGGCACTGGTCGAGTAGTTCTGCACCGTGACAGTCTGGCCACCCACCGTCATCGGCATGCTCAGCACCACCGGCACGGCAAAGTTGCTCACGTTCTTGCGGAACAGGCCAGTACCCAGCACCGAACCGCGGTGGAAGTACCACTCCAGACCCAGATCAAACTGCTTGGCTTTGTACGGCTCCAGCGCCTTGTTGCTGCCTTCGCCGAACCAGCCTTGCTGGTCGCCGCCACCGATCAGGCGACGGTCGTTGACATATTCCTGGCTATAGTTCTGCAGGCCGCCCGGCGAGGCGATGTCGCCATAGCTAGGACGGGCCACCACTTTCGATGCGGCGGCACGCAGCAGCAGCTGGTCGCTCAGATCGTAGGCCAGATTGAAACTAGGCAGCACATCGTTGTAGCTGCGGTCCAGCGAGCTGACCACGAACGACGAAGTGTGCGCCACGCTATCCGGCAGCGTGGTGAAGCCGCTGACGCAGCCCGAACCGGCCGGTGCGCCCACGGCTGGTTTGCCACCAGCCTGGCAGGGCGCCGGTGCGCCGTTGGCGCCGTTGAAGAAGTAGTCGTTGTAGTTGTCTACGCGGTCGGTCGAATCGGCGTGCTGGCGGGTACGGATGACACGCAGGCCGGCATTGCCGCGCAGACGGTCGGTCTTCACATTCGCCTGCAGATACATCGAAGTGATTTTCTCGCCCACGTTGTAGACGAAGTTATCTTCGTTACGGGTCTGCATGGCGCCGTAGGTTTCGTTCAGATGCGCGATATAGGCCGGGTAGTTAATCGCCGGGAAGGCGCTGGCCTTGATGCCGCCGGCCAGATTCGACAGCGACTCGGAATACAGGTAGTTGGACTGGAAGCGCGAAGCGCTCGAATCGCAGCCGGCCTGATAGCGGTTGTCGTAGTTGCTGGCGTCCTTGCCTTTGCAGGCCCAGTAGTTGTTACCGGTGCTGCGGTGGGTGCCGCCGTCTCGGTATTTGGCGCCGAACTGCAGCGAATCGAGCCAGTTGGTATCCGTGTGCCAGGTGAAATCACCCTGCAGATATTTCTGCTCGGTGCTGTTGCGGGTCCACGAGGACTGGGTCGAACCAAGGTCGATCTCGCCTATGCCCTTCTGCAGATTGGCCATCAGCTCAGGCGAGAAGGTCATGGTCGGCGTTCCTTGCGTGGTCCATGCGCTGGCGTAGTTACCCAGCGTCCAGCTGCCATCGGCATTCTGCACGCGCGGCTTGATCGGCATGGTGAACTGCATCGATGGCCCGCCCGTGGCCCAGGTACGACCCAGCTTGAACAGCGCATCGAGCGACTGACCGTGCCAGTCTGCTTCGAAGTCGGCCGTCTGCGACAGCGACTTCTCCTGATTGTAGCTACCGGTGATCTGCGGCGTCGGGATGGTGCAATCGTCCGGACCGAAGCCGCCTGTGTTCTTGTAGCCTGCTGCTGCCGCAGCATCGCCGCTGCAGTAGTATTTTTTACCAGCGTGGGCACTGTACTGGGCACCCGTCACGATAGTGCCGCTGCGATCGAAGGTCAGGCCATCGAGCATACGGCCACCGGGCCAGTTGCCGTCGCCATCGTAGCGCGCCAGATTCCACTCGGGCACCTTGAGGGTATTGGTCTGCGAGTCCTGCGACAGATCGAAGCGGAAGTAGTTACCCGTCAGCGTCAGGTTGCGCATCGGTTTCAGCTGCATGGTCAACTGGCCGCCTTTACGTTCGCGCTCTTCGTTCTTCACGTTCAGATTGACGGAAGTCGGCATCATGAAGTTGGTGTAGTACTTGCCGTTCTGGTCGTAGAAACCGGACTGGCCCCACCAGCGCGAATTCAGACCCGAAGGCTTGCCGTTCACGTCGGTCGCCGGATGGGCTTTGTAATCGTCGGCATACCACTGCCAGTTTTCCGTGCTGGCGCCCATGGTGCGGGTAGTACGTTTCTGCTGGGTGAAGCCGGCCAGAATGCCGAAGGTGTTGGCTTCGTCGTGCCAGGCGTACTGGCCGGAGAACTGTCCATCGGTTTTCTTGGTGGTGTCGGCCCAGGTACCTTCGGCCGAGACAAAGCCGCTGCCCGACTTCACTTCCAGCGGACGGCGCGTGTGCAGGATTACCGTGCCGCCGATACCGCCTTCATCGAGGCGCGCTTCCGGCGTCTTGAACAGCTCAGCGCTGGACAGCATATTCGACGGCATCAGCATGTAGTTGAACGAGCGGGTAGGATCACCGTTCGATTCTGCGGTGGCGATGTAGTTGCCGTTCAACTGGGTCAGCGTCAGTTCCGACGACAGGCCGCGCACACTCACGTTCTTGCCTTCGCCGCCATCACGGTTGACGATCACACCGGGCACGCGCTGCAGTGCATCAGCCACGTTCTTGTCGGGGAACTTGCCCACGTCTTCGGCGGTAATCACTTCGACGATGGCGTTGGCGTTGCGCTTCTGATCCAGCGCTTGTTCGATCGCATAGCGGTAGCCCGTGACCTGCACCGTTACCGGCTGGGCGGCATCACCTTTGGCATCGGCGGCCTTGCCCGCCGTTTGCGCGTGCGCGCTGGACAGCGCCACCAGTGCCGTCGCCACAGCAAGAGCAAGAGGCTTGACGGAGCAGCGAGGCTGCCGGCTTGCGAGATGGGTACTGAACATCATGTAGATCTCCTAGTTATGCCCGGGGTCGGGCTTTTTTATATGGCGGTAGCAAAGTTCCCATGACCCGTGGAACTGGTGGCGGCCTCCCGCGTCTCTCCGTATTACTGCACTGTGCGCTGCGCTGAGCGGCGCAGTATCAGACGATTTACTAAACGACAGAGGTGCCACCTGCATGTCGATGGGCATCGCGTTTCGCCCATAACTGTTTATACAAACTTAGTTTTGGCCATTCAACAGGATTTCAAAATTGGCATTTAGTTTAGTTTGCTTACTAAACAAGAGTGACGGGATTTTGCGACAACGCCGAATCACGCCGAGCCATACAGTTTCGATTGGTAAACGATCGGCCGCATCCATCTCCTCGTGCGTGCGGCCAATTTGTAGCCTCTAGGAAAAAATAATTGCAAAATAACTTGTAAAAATTTGATAATTAAATTAAAGTCACTTTACTTTCAAATATTCAATTAAATTTTCCAGAAGGAAACTATGAAAAAGACCTTACCATGGCTTGCAGCTTGGGCTTTCACGGCTCTCGGCGCACAACACGTTCACGCTGCAACCACGACTTACTCGTTTAGTTCGGCTGGCGCTAGCGGCAAGACCGGCCCGATTCAGGCACAGATCGATGCCGCTTATGCCAACTCTGCTCTGGCTGGAAAGGTCGTGGCGTTGAGCACTGGCATCCAGCAATGGATCGTTCCTACCAGCGGTCTGTACACTATTACGGCCAGCGGTGCCTCGGGTGGTTACACTGCCAATGCACTGGGTGGTCGCGGTGCCTCGCTAACCGTCCAGCAGCAACTGCTGGCAGGTCATACCATCCAGATTCTGGTTGGCGAAGAGGGTGGACGCGCCAGTGTTAATTCCGGCTCGGCTTCAGCTGGCGGTGGCGGTGGCGGCACGTTTATTTATGATGCTACCGACAGTAAGCTGATCTTGGTCGCGGGTGGCGGTGGCGGTGCAGCACAGGGTAGTGGCTTTTCTACCCTTAACGGTGGCGACGCTTCGCTGGCAAACGTTACTTCTGGCGCCAACGGGATAAGTTCGCCATATAGCTGGGGCGCTGCAGGTGTGGGTGGCGCCAACGGCAATGGTGGCTTGAGGCCTAGTTATGGCGGTGCGGGCGGTGGCGGCTTCATTGCTAACGGCCAGGGTGGCAATGCTTACGCAGGAGGTGGCGGTACTAGTTTCCTGAATGGCGGCCAGGGTGGTGCTAATTTGACCTGGTACGGCGCGTTGACTCTGAATGTGGCAGGCGGCTTTGGCGGCGGCGCTGGTGCTGGTATGCATTCCAACTTTGAAGCAAATGCCGGCGGCGGCGGCGGCTATTCCGGTGGTGGTGGTGGTGGCACCCGTGTAGGCGCAGGTGGTGGTGGCGGCAACTATTACACTGGTGATTTCCTGAATTTCGCTTACAACACTGGCAATGGCTCAGCCATCTTTACCAGCGCTGTACCAGAGCCTGAAACCTACGCCATGATGCTGGCTGGCCTAAGCCTGATGGCAGGCGTTGCACGCCGTCGCAAGCAGAAGTAGGCAACATGTCGCAGACCATCTTGGCAAAATGGTCTGCACGCCACACTGACTGACGTCCCACTCAAACCCGAGCTTGGGCGCCAGTCAGCAAAGTTACTATCGGGGCAGCGGCAAGTCCGTTAATAATCTCCCGTTTGATCGCGCACTCCCTCAAACTCTGTCGCCCGCCCCACGAGTCGACGTCCAATGCACGAAGCTAAACCCTTGGAGGCTGACGAGCATTTAGCAATTTCGTGGTGATTCAGCTCTCCCCCCTCCACGCCACACCAACTATCACTCAAGCCGCTTTCAATTCGGATTCACCTTTTCAGGATGTGGCTCGATTTCATCTTCAAAATCGCGCAATCGCGAGATGATGCTCGCATCCTTCGCATACTTCAGTCTTAATCTGGCAAGAGCCTTGTAAGTTCCAACGCAATATTTTTCCGGTTGATACTGCCATGAGCACTCGCCATAAGAACTGTGCCACCGGCAGTGGCAGTCAGCGAAGGGATGGTCAACCCGTATTCGGTGCCGTGGCCATCGCATCCCCGCGGAAATGACATCGGCTCGCGTGCGGTTATCGTGGCGCCGCATCCCGGCCAGCCACACCAGCAGGCAAAAAACCGTCTGAATGGACTGTTTTCTTCGGACTGGCAGGGAATTAAAATTTCCAATATGGCATGCAAAATCAAAAATATTGCATAGAACACGTGCAGGGCTGGGCAATGCCCCCCCCAGCGCCAGCCGCCTTTTCCCGCGGCGCTGCCGATCACCCGCCTCATCTCGCCCAACAACGCCTCTATTTTCAGGAGAATTTACCATGTCCCCTCGCATGTATCGCGCCCGTACTCCCCGCAGGGAACGCCCTCTCATTGCTGCTCTGATGGCGGCCGGCCTAATCCTGCCGCAAGCGCCGTCCAGCGCCGCCGATGTCGTTTGGACAGGCCGCGCTATTGATTGCATACAATGGAATTGCGCAGGTAATTGGGGCGCGGCATTATTGCCGGCTAAACGCGACAATCTCATCTTCGGCTCTAGCGCTGTATCAGCCAGCAATAATGACTTACTCCAGGAGATAGGCCACCTGACTTTTGCCAGCGATGCGCCCGCCATGACACTAAGCGGGAGGACCGTCGACAGCCAGGCAGATATCCGCAATTTCAGCGCCTATCGGCAAACGATTAATATGCCAATTAAATTCAGTAGCCCGGTCTTCTATATGCCAAGGGAGAGCCAAATCGATGGTGGCAAGGCTGGTCTACATTTAGCCGATGTCACGCTGGACAGCAGATCGCTCAAAATCAGCAACGACGTTAGCATTGCCAATCTGAAATCAAGTAATTATTCGGTCAACAACATTTATATCGACGCCAATTCGACACTCACAACAAATTTTGTGAATAGCAGCAGCGGTATATTTAATGCGGATGGCTGGCTCTCGTTGACCATGTATGGTCCAGGTGCGACCTTGAATAACAACTCTGCATTAGCCTTCGGTGGCCGTTCCACCGCATTTTTTATGGGGAACGGTGCTGTATTCAATGACATAGGCACCAGTGGCACCAACTACTTTGACAGCAGAATGGCATCGTCTTTCAATAATAGCCCCGAAACAAAGTTCCAAATCACTGGTGCAGGAACCAAATGGCTCTCTCAACGCGACTTCGATTTTGAAGTCGGGTACACAAACAACAGCAGTGACTTCGACATCAGTAACGGCGCGTACATGAGTACAGGTAACTTTACTCACACTAACAGCTTCTCGGGTTTATGGTCTGTATCAGGTGGCACGCTCGATGTGAAAGGCGATTTCAAGCTCAATGCAGGACTAGCCACTCTCCAAGGCGGTGCAATTCAAGTTCAAGGCAAGGCCAGCTTTGGACAAAAAAGTACATTCATATTCCGCGCAGGTACGCTCAGTGCTGCACAGTTCGACAATGCGGGGAGCTTTAGCTGGCAGAACGGCACACTTGGAATTACCGGGGCCGACGGCGCGCAGTTAGGCTCCGGTATCCTGCCTGAAAATTTACTCATCGATAGTGGCAAGGGCCTGCAGGTGAGTAATACGCTAACCGTCGGTACTGGCACTACGCTCACAGTAACAGACGGCCAGCTACAAAGTGGTCTGCTCGCAGTCCGGGGCGGCACAGCGAGCCTGTCCGGACAAGCGGCCAGCAATGGCGTGCTGCTCAGCAGCGGTACTCTGGTGGTGAACGGTACAGGCAACATCAGTGTCAGCAAGCTGCTGCGCAATACCCCCGTCCTGGATACTGGCAAGACACTGCAACTGGCTGACACGCTCAGTCTGGACGCAGGCAGCAGCCTGAGCGTTGATGGCGGACGGCTTAGCGCCCGCTATTTGCAGCTAGACGGCGGCACTCTTAACATCATGGACGACAGCACGGTAAGCGGCAAAGTGGCGCTCAACAGTGGGACTTTGCGCATTACCAGCCATGACAATATGGCACTGGGAGCTGGCCTGTTTGAACAAAGTGTCCGCCTGGGCCAGAATGCAACGCTCGAGGTCAGCAAAGGCTTGAACGTCGTAGCGGGCACTAGCCTGACACTGGCAGGAGGGCAGCTACGCGCACCCAGCCTCAACCTTAGCGGTGGCACGCTGCGCTTCGATAACGAGGCCGGCCCGCAAAACTTCAACTGGACCAGCGGCACGCTCAGCCTGGGCGGCCGCAACGGTGCGACGCTGGGCAGCGGCGCACTGGCGCTGAACACGCTGGTGCTCAACAGCGCGCGCAATCTCAACGTGGACCACACGCTCAGCCTTGGGCGCAACACCAATCTGGTCCTTGATGGTGGCCAGTTCAAGGCGGGCACGCTCGCGCTGCAAGGCGGACGGGTGAGCGGTCAGCTGAACTTAGACAACGTCGGCCTGCTGCAAGGCTACGGCAGCGTCAACGGCGCCATCAGCGGCGGCAGCAGCGCGCGTATCAATGCCAGCGGCGGCGTGCTGTCTGTGGGCGACGGCAACGATGCAGCAGGATTCGGCTTTGCCGGTGCGCTGGATGTCGGCAATAGCCGGGTCTGGATCTTCAATCAGGGTGTAGCACAGCTGGGCAACGCCACCTTCATCAGCGACAAAGGCCAGCTGCATAGTAGCGACGGCTTGCTGCTAGGCGCGGGCAACACGCTCAGCAGCAGCGGCAACACCAGCATCTACGGCCTGTTCGTGAATCAGGGCAGCGTTAGCAGCAGTGGCGGCACGCTCAGTTTCTATGACGACGTGAGCGGCACGGGCAGCTTCACGGGGCAGATGCTGTTCCGCGCCGGCTACAATCCCGGCGGCGCAGGCGCCAGCGCCCAAGTCGGTTTTGGCGGCGGCAGCGCCAGCTACGACAGCAACGCGATACTGACGATGGAAGTAATGGGCAGCGGCCACGACCGGATGAGCGGGCTCTCTACGCTCAATTTCAATGGCACTTTGCATCTGGTATTCGGCGCGGATTTCAATGCCAACCCGGGCAGCAGCATCAAGCTGTTCGACTTCCAGCATTTCAGTGGTCAGCTCGATGCAGAGCACATCGTCGTCGACGGCTACGACCGCGCAAAACTGGATTTCTCGCATCTGGGGCGCGACGGCAGCATAGGCGTATCCGCGGTGCCTGAACCTTCAGGCTATGCCATGCTGCTCGGTGGTCTGAGCTTGCTAGCTTGGCGCCGGCGCCGCACGCTCGGCGCGCGCCAGACGGCAGCAGGCTGTCCAGACGGGGGAAACTAGGAAGCACCGGAAATACGTGAGGGCCAGCGCAGACGAACAATCAGCGCTTCCCTCATTTTCAGTTCGATTGGCGCCGTTCAGGGTGCGGCTTGAATAGCAAGTTTCACCATCAAGCAAAACAGAATCGCCGCCATTAATGCTTTTCTCATACCCTATCCCAGCGTCTGACCGATGTTATTTATCATGATGTCACCTGATAAATTGGACTAAGCCACAACACTCGTTAGCTAGAATCTTCCACTGATTTAATGCGCACTATGATTTCACTCAATTCCTAGGGCCCACGTAAACTTAAACTGAGACCTTCACTCTAATGGAAGGCTTTACCTATGCGGCGCTATAACATCACAGTAGGTGCAAAGACAACCGCAGGCGGTGTCGTGCAAGCGACTACGACGCCAGCAATGATCAGCGGGACGAGGATTGCCGTCGAAGGCGACACAATTTATTGTCCTAAATGCAAAAAGACAGGAACAATAGTCTGCATCTCACCGCGGCATAAACAACACATTCAAGGAAAAAACTGCGCACTTTCTGACGACATTTGTTCATGTGGATGCTTTCCCCCTCCTCGCCTGCTGGCAAGTCAAACGGTGCGCTACCAATCTTTTCTATCAGAACAAAATTTTCAGAATTCTAGCGCTTCAATTGCAACATTACTGGTCGCCTCTGAAATCAAAGATTTTGTGCCTGAAGAGTTGGAACAATACTTTATAGCCACCAGAGACGACCAAGAGACACCAAATCTGACATACGTTATCCATGAAGATGGCGTAGTTCTGGACCGAGGTATGTTTGGTACTGACTCGAAAACCAAGGCATTCTCGATTCATCAAGACCTGCAATTCACCTGCTGGGCGAATCCAACATGAGTGTTCTCGACCCGCAGACCAAACTACTCGCCGCAATTGCATACGGCGAGGCTTCACCTGCGAATCTAAAAGATGAATTAACCGGAATTGCCCACACTGTGATGAACCGATGCAGAATCTGGGGCAATAAGACAGTCGAGCAATTGATCGCAGCAGATCCAAACTACACGTATGTCGTACAGGGAAAAAGCAAGCGCTTCAACAATTTCATGGAAATTTGTGAAATCAAACAGTTGACCAAAGACTCTGGAAAACTACTCGCCTGGGAATCAGCCCAGGAAGTGCTCGCAAACTCTATATCAGATCCATCGCATGGTGCATTCTGGTGGGATGGAGTAGATTTCTCAACCAATTTTTCACGTCACCCAAAAGTCATCGATGGTTTTAAATTTGGCTCGCCTGATCACAATATATTTGGAGTTAAGGAGCAACTTCGAAAGACAAAGATCTACTGGATCATCAAGAATAAAAATACCGGAAAAGAAGTTACATCTAAAGTACGCGGTGAATATACGTGTGTTTGGTTATCAACCGCCGCTATCGGAAAAACTATCTTCTGGAAACACTCACCGGAATATCTTGCTGCAACTGGCTGCAAGGAGTATCGATGACGTCACTTATATTGACTCTAAGCCTGGCGCTTACCAACGAACTGGCTCAAAGCTATCAAGACTATTTCAGCACTTTACAAGAGCAGGTGTTTTCCCCTCGAACCTTAATTCCGGGGCCTAAAATAACGCACAATTATTTGTCTTGGAAAGAAACCAGAGTTTATTTCGCAAGCGCGAGGGTCTTTCCAACCGAACAAATTAGCCCGGGAGACTTGGGCTCCCATCCCACCGCCTACCGATCAGGAAAGCTAGACTGCATAGAGGGACAAGCCGCTGCGAGCAGCGGCACTGCCGTACGGCACTTTGCCGTCTATCTGATAGACCGTCGTCAAAAAAGACCCGTCATTTATAAACTACCAGGCATGTTTGGCTCATGCCAAAACATACGCAAAGCACAAAGGGGAGATATACTTTTTGACGACATTAATTACCGCTATAAGCCCGAAATGGAGATTCCGTACGGGATTAGCTTTACTGAATACCGCATTGTTCAAGGAAAATTCAAACCCACGGGCAAAATTCGATACGCCCGGTTTATCGAACAGGAGAATGTCTGGAAGTTCCAGCTGGAGAACTAAAAAAGCCCCCCCCAAAAAAAGCCTAGAAGGAAAAGGAAAAAGCCTGCTACTCCGTGAGGAATAGCAGGCTTTATGATCCTGGTGCGCTTGCCGGAATCGAATCTCCTATGAAAAATCGCTGCGGGACCAGCATTTGTCCCTCCTTGGTCCCTCAAGCGGGCACATGTTCGCCAGTATGGTTCCTGAGTTGCGCTCAGGAACCATTTTGCGTCTTTCCGCGTGTGTTAGACACGAGTCCAGACAGGGAGTTCACAAAAAAAAACTGAAACACACCAAAAGTGAGAATTTGTGAATATTTCATTTATCTTAAATGCTAACCTTTAGTGTTGACTCCGCCTTCGGAACAGAACGTACATTCTCAAGCATACTCAGAACATCAACTACATAGGAGTGACTCTCTTGAAGCAAATATTCCGTACTGTGACACACCCACATGGGTGGAGCGGATTAGCAGACTATGAGATTCGCAATGATGGAAAGATTTATCGCTCAGTAACGCATCCCGATGGCTGGAGCGCACTGCCAGATTATGAGTTTCGGGCCGATGGCAAGATCTACAGGACCGTAATGCATCCTCAGGGCTGGAGCGCTCTAGCGGACTATGAAGTCCGATCTGACGGTAGGATCTACCGCACTATCACTCATCCAGCCGGCTTCGGCGGTCTTCCTGATTACGAGTTCCGATAATTTTTAATCCGGCAAAACATTCATAAGCCGGGACTGACGAGGGCTAAGTCGGAATTTCCTGCAATGATGCCGCAAACAGAAAACAACTGTAAGTTCCCGACCGCCACTACAACGATTAATAAAGTGGAGTAAATATGCTGACGTTCGTTTTGGTCGCTTTAATGGTCGCGGCTGGATTATATTTCTTTGCAAAGAAAACAAATGATGACGTCTATTTTGGTGGAAGAGCAGCAACTGCTACGATCGATATGTTTGACTTTATGCAGAAGCCCTACAAGGAGTTGCGGTCAGTCACCGAGAAAGCAATATTTCACTAACTAGTGCAACGTCCGTGGCGAGAGTCTGACGTGTGGTTCCAGGGGCTGATCAATATGAAAGCAACCGCTGATGCAGGAGAAATGGGCGAAAGTGAACGGCAATACGTAGAAGCAATGCACCGGAGCATGATTGGTGATCTGCCGCTTGATATATTTGCTCGACTGATTGGCTTCCCGCCCCAAATTAGATCAAGTGCAAGCGCAGACTATGCTCGTTGGTCGAAATTTCACCAAGCATTTGTCACGTCAAATCCAAATGCAAGTGTAGGGGATTTTGTTGCAGAATCTTCGAAAGCAGCTGCTAGAGCTTACTGCGCATTTAGCAAATGAGAGCCTGTATCGACGATTTTCAAATGGTTTGCTCGCCAGTTAATGCCGAACATTCACCTCAATCTTTACCAGTAGGATAAGGCCTAAAGTGAGCCTGTCGAGGATAACGCTACTACATGCTGAAAGTGCTAACCAACGCTTTATATCCGTGTTTGGAGGCTCTCGCGCTTGGTGGCCGCTCCTGCGTTTCAGGATGAGTATCGGGCTTAAAACAATAGCTTCTTGTTGTAGCGGGCGGACTTGCGCCATCAACATTGCAAGAACCCAAGCGCTCGATCGCGCTGGCTTAGAATTGTCACCGATCAAAATCTGCGCTGCCTCGTCGAGACGCAAATGCACGTATTTAGAGGCAATGATGGAGCCGTTGAGACTCATCTTACGGATCACGAACGGATCAGCGAAAAGCATTTCTAGAAGAGCCTGCGCGTAAGCACACCCATCATCATCGAGGGCGATGAGCTGACGATCCAGCGGGGACAGGTTTTCGAACAGTTCTAGTTGTTCAGCCATGATTCTTGCGGGTGCCCTAGTTGTGTTACCTCTTAGGCATGCGTCCTGCACGCATTCCTCAGGTGGGAGGATGAACCTCCAGGGTGCGGGATAAGTTAGATTACGAAACTATTTTTTGTTTTTTTCATCGGCATTCCTTGACGGCGACTTAAAGCATCTGAGAACTAACTGACAAACTGTCGTAACGAGAAGCTTAATCAGTAGATTTTTGGTGTTAGTGTAGTTTTGTTCTGTGAGTGATCCAATCAATTCATAGTAAAGCCATCCATTGAGAAAGGCATGCTCCTTAAAATAGTTAAAAATATTCCGGACGCGAGCCGACTTTTCTTGCAATTGCTGCTTGTGCTTCATGTGCCTCCAATTTTTTAAGATTGGAGGTCGTTTCCTATCTACGCACGCCGGACACAACAGGACCGGCCATTCCATTTTACAGTTGGTTTGCTGTTGGATGAAAAAAGCCGCTCCCAATTAAGGTGTTTCTAATACGCAGTGCTTTTCTATCGACGATGGTTAACGATCAAATCCGCGAGAGCGACCACTATCCGACTTAGCTGGACTTAAAGACCGCTTCCTCGCGCTATCTAATCTTTCAACCGCCAGTCTTACCGCAGGGGCAACCCTACCTTCCGACGACTTGAGCAACGCAAATGGGTGTCGCCCCCCCACTAAGCTGTACCTGCTGGTTCGTAAAACCTGCCAGCCGTCCATCTGCGCGATCGGTAGCCTTAATTCCAGCGCGCTCAAAATCCTTGAATACTTCCTGCTTAACCTGATAACGCAAGTTATCTACTACCGGCACGTTCGATAACTTCAACCATGCCTGATATTGCCCTGTTCCTGTTTCAATCACTACAGCAGGCAAGTATTCTCTTTCGTTCAACGCCTGTAGTTGCGCAGCACTCAAACCACCCAGAACGATCAGGTTATGCTCCCCTGATGGCCGTATCCAAACATCGTAGCCACGTGCATTCATATGCTTCAGCCAACCGATGTTCTGCATCACCTTGTCCTGATCCCAATCGCGCTCTTCCTGCTTGCCTAGCTTCGCATCAATCAAGGTCACAACAAAGCGCTGACAACCCATGGCCATCATTTGCCTTTGCGCTGCAATTGCGCTGCGATCTCCGGCTTTAACAACTGGGCGATTTCCTTCGGATCCAGTGTGTTCTGTATGACCGGTGCTGGTGCCAGCCAAAGCCACAATGCGCTCGCCAGCAGTCCACTCATCACCCCGGCTACCATCACCATCAGGTAGTGGATGATTTCCATCTGACGCCCTGCCCGCTCCATCCTCTGCGCTGCCCGTTCCGCTGCTGCTGCCGCGCTTTGCCAAGCCTGTATCGTCTCCTCGACTTGCTTCGCGAATTGCTCGCTCTGCGTCTGGTTGTACTGGCTGGTCTTGGCCAGACTGTCCCTCGTCTCGTCCGTCAATGTGGCCATCGCCTGCGCTAGTGGCTCGATGATCTGCGCTAGTTGCTCCGCGCTGCTGATCTTCGCCTGACGCAATGCCTCGATCTGCTGATTGAGGGCGTTCAATCTTGAAGCGTTCGATGCACTCGCTAGCTGCCTCGCCATCTCGCTCTTTGTCATAGCTCACCCCACGTTTCGCAATCCCCGAAGCGCTGTATCCTTTTCCAAGATCGCTGCCCTTCATCATCACACCATCGAGCAGGTACGACAGGCCCGACATTCTCCGACCCGCTAGCTGAATGACGGGGAGTAGTTCCACACCCACAGCATGCAAGCGCTCTGCGTAAAGGCTGAAGCTTCCGCAATCACTGGCAGCCGCATCACACAGCTCTTGCAGGCGCTGACGCGTCGACGGCACACCTGTACGCACCCCCTCTTCAATCTCGCCCTTGGTCGGTGCATGCCGTAAGGCGGCTTTGGAAGGCGCCAGTTGCTGTAAGCCGAAATCGCGCTCGATGGCAGCTAAACTCTCGGAGGCTGACGAGCATCTAGCAATTTCGTGGTGATTCAGCTCTCTCCCCTCCACGCCACGCCAACTATCCCTCACGCCGCTTTCAATTCGGATTCACCTTTTCAGGATGTGGCTCGATTTCATCTTCATAATCGCGCAATCGCGAGATGATGCTCTCATCCTTCGCATACTTCAGTCTTAAACTGGCAAGAGCCTTGTCACTTCCTTTGCACGATGTATTGAGATGCCGGATTACTTCCTTCATTCTTCGCTTCTCAGAGGGATCGGGTATCTCCCCTCGAAAGTGATCACAATCATCTCTCTTTGCGATAAAGGATTGCACATCCTTAGGAAACTGGGGAATCGCAATGGCAGGTGACACCACAAAGCCGAATAAAATTGCTGTGATCAATTGGCTTTTCATACTACGCTCCGGTGTCTGACCAATGCGGTTTATCGTCTCCGCCTCGGTTATATTTAATCACTCCATAGGCTTCACCAACCCGATGAAGTTCTAGGTTCATTCCAGTTCTAGGCTCTCTCAGGATATGCACGGTATTTCCCTCCGCCGACTGAATAGTCAAAGGGCCATTCCAGCGTATTGACATGTCGACAGCGCGACCTGCGGTATGGCGTGAAGTTAAAGCTGGAGCAATACCAAGTCCATCTATCCCATAGGCTCTTGTCATAGCCTTTGCTGCGTCGACTGAGGGTAAATGCAAATATTCCCCATCTTCAGATTGATGATCCCATTGAATATTAACTCCTCCCATTGCAGGTACTTTGCGTGGATCTTTTTCTGCCTTCGCAATCAGCCATGCCCAGTGCATCAAATAGGCACGTTCAATTGGACGGAAAGTAGCTGATATTGTTACGACAGCGCCAGCACTTCTAAGAGCTTCGACAAATGCGCTCGCATAGTCCCTGAAGGGGGCGCTTAACTCTTTCAGCGATGCGCTACCTGGAAATCTGGTAACCCATTGCGGGCCGCTCAGCTCAAGCTTAACGATCTTAGCAATCGCAGGCGTCTGATCCGTTGCAGAGGTAAGCTTGTGCTGAGTCTTCGTCATAGTATGGCGCCTCCAGAATTGCCATTTCCGGCTGATCACTGTAGATGTGCTGCGTCTTACCGCCCATGTCGCTCTTCCCCTTAACCACTCTGCCTGATTCGAGCGTAATTTTGTATGGAACACCTGCGAGGGATTCACCAGTATCCTTATCCTGAAGAACAAAGAACAGATCGTAATTAGGGACTGAGGATGCTGGAGCATGCGAACCGCTGGGCGACACAGTATCCGCTAATCTACTAGACATTCCAGCGGAAGCTGTGCCACCAATCATCTGATACCGCAAGCATTGGTTTGCAACAAGTCGAGGCGGTACAGCGCAACCACAAATGCAAAGGTCATGTTCCAGTGCAACCTTCCTTTCATTCCAAGTTTCACTAATACGCGGTTCAACGCATTTGATTTTCCCTTTCGAATTGCATACTGGGCAGAATATCGGATCGCCTTCCAATGCAATATTTTTCCGATTGATACTGCCATGAGCACTCGCCATAAGAACAGTGCCACCGGCTGTGGTAGGTGCTCCAAGCGTAATGATGTGACGCTTCATGATCTAGTTCCTATTCACTATGAATAACAACCGTCCTTATGCCGAACGCTATTATTAAGCTGTGAATTTCCGAATGCTTGAGAACGCACAAGAAAATAATATTTATCGGGAACTCGTAATCGCACGCGTGGGACTATTCTGTCGCCACGGCTGGCGAAGGACTCATCTATGCAAAGATCAAAACGTCAGCGAACCAATTCACGGAGAATCTCGATTTAACACGAATACTCTGGGAGGTTGTGAAGTGAAGAGCGCGCTCATTTTTTTGCTATCAGCCTAGCAATGACATCGACGCTTGACGCAGCTGAATGAGTGAAGGTCTGCGATGTCGGCAGCGCAAAAAGGCAGCGCGTGACGCACTGCCTTCGGCGAAGGGCTTCGAAGTTATTCAACTAAACCGCCCGAGAAAACCCGCGCAGAAAAGGAAAAAGCCTGCTACTCCGTGAGGAATAGCAGGCTTTATGATCCTGGTGCCGCTTGCCGGAATCGAACTGGCGACCTTTTCATTACGAATGAACTGCTCTACCGACTGAGCTAAAGCGGCTGGGTCGCATATTCTAACAAATAATTCTTGTAGCGCGCTAGTCCCAAATCGAAAAATTTACAGCGCGCTAAGGAAAACTCGTCAGAACCCGCGAAAAACCGTGGTTTTAGGCTTGATGGTAGCTGGTGACGACGGCCACTTCATCACGCGAACCGAGGAATACCGGCACGCGCTGGTGCAGCTTGTGCGGCTGGATTTCCATGATGCGCTGCTTGCCATCGGTCGCTGCGCCACCGGCCTGCTCGACGATGAAGGCCATAGGATTGGCTTCATACATCAGGCGCAGTTTGCCCGGCATCGAGGTATCACGCAGATCGGCCGGATACATGAACACGCCGCCGCGGTTCAGGATACGGTGCACGTCGGCCACCATCGATGCGATCCAGCGCATATTGAAGTTGGTACCGCGCGGGCCCGTTTCGCCGGCCAGCAGTTCGTCGATGTAACGCTTGACGGGCGGGTGCCAGTGACGCGCGTTCGACATATTGATGGCGAATTCCTTGGTCTTGGCAGGAATCTGCATATTGCGCTGGGTGAGTACCCACGAACCCATTTCGCGGTCCAGCGTGAAGCAGTTCACGCCATTGCCGGTGGTGAGTACCAGCATGGTCTGCGGGCCGTACACGGCGTAACCTGCGGCCACTTGCTGGGTGCCCGGCTGCATGAAGTCCGCTTCGGTCGGCTGGCCCATGCCTTCCGGTGCCTTCAGCACGGAGAAGATGGTACCGATCGAAACGTTGACGTCGATGTTGGAAGAGCCGTCCAGTGGATCGAACAGCAGCATGTATTCGCCCTTAGGATAGCGGTTAGGAATCGGGTGGATGGATTCCATTTCTTCCGATGCCATGGCTGCCAGATGGCCGCCCCACTCGTTAGCTTCCAGCAGAATTTCGTTGGAGATGATGTCCAGCTTCTTCTGCACTTCACCCTGGATGTTTTCCGCTTCGGCAGTGCCCAGCACTTCGCCCAGCGCGCCTTTACCTACGGCGTGGCTGATGGTTTTGCAGGCGCGCGCCACTACTTCGATCAGCAGGCGCAGTTCGGCCGGAATCGAATTGTGCTGGCGTTGTTCTTCCACCAGATATTGAGTAAGGCTGATACGTTTCATGAGTACCCTTGGTTTGGTTTGAATTAGTTAGCCAGTGCTTTGCTGACGACTTCCTGTACGTCGTTCGACAGCTTGTTCTGGGCGGCGACCTGTTCCAGCGCCTGCTTCATTTTTTCCTGCAGCGCCGGTGCGTAACGGCGCCAGCGATCCATGCTGCGTGCCAGACGTGCGGCCACCTGCGGGTTGATGCCGTCAAGCTGAATTACCAGCTCGGCCCAGAAGGCATAGGCGCTGCCATCAGCGGCGTGGAACTGGGCCGGATTGCCGTTGGTGAAATTGAAGATCAGGCTGCGTGCGCGGTTAGGATTTTTCAGCGTGAAGGCTGGATGCTGCATTAGCTTGCGCACGGCAGCCACATTGGTGGCCGGCGCTGCAGCCTGCATGGCGAACCATTTGTCCACCACCAGCGCTTCGTTCTCGAAGTCCTGATAGAACGCCTGCAGATACGGCGCCGCATCGCCACCACTGTGAATCAGCGCGACCAGTGCTGCAGCGCGGTCGGTCATATTGCTGGCGTTGTCGAACTGCTGCTGCGCCACTTTCAGCTCGGCCGCTTCGGGCGCCACCAGCAGATAGGACAGGCACAGGTTTTTCAGCGCGCGCTTGCCGGCCGACAGCGCATCGGGGCTGTAGGCGCCGGGCGTCTGGTTGGCGTGGTATTGCGCCAGCAGTTCGGTTTTCAGGGCTGCGCCTATGGTACGGCGCATGAACTGGCGCGCCGTGTGGATGGCTTGCGGGTCCACCACTTCCATCTGCTCGGCGATGATGGTTTCCGATGGCAGGATCAGCGCCAGTTCGCGGAAGGCCGGATCGAGCGACTCGTCCACCAGCAGCGCGCGCTGGGCTTCGATGAAAGTGCTATCGAGCTTGAGCACCGCGGCATCGCCATGCGCCGTGACCTGCGCCGTCAGCTTGAGCAGACGCTCCATGGCCAGACGCTGGCCCGCTTCCCAGCGGTTCACGGCATCGCTGTCATGACGGTACAGGTGCAGCAGTTCGTCATCCGTGTAATCGTGTTCGAGCACCACGGGTGCGGAGAAATCGCGCAGGATGGACGGGATAGGACGTTCATCCACGTTACGGAAGCGGAAAATCTGCTCCTGCTCTTTCAGTTCCAGCACTACGGTGGTGGCGTCTTTCGGATGGTCGCCGCCTTCCAGCAGCAGCGGCAGGTCCTTGCCATTCGCATCGAGCAGCCCCACTGCCACGGGAATGTGGAAGGGCAGCTTGTCCGGCTGGCCCGCCGTAGCCGGGCAGCGCTGGCTCAGGATGATGTCGAAATTGCGTTTGACGGCATCGTAGCGCGTGCGTGCCGACACTACCGGCGTGCCGGCCTGGCTGTACCAGCGCTCGAACTGGCGCAGGTCGCGGCCATTGGCATCGGCCATGGCGGCGCGGAAGTCGTCGCATTCCACGGCCTGCCCGTCGTGACGGGCGAAGTACAGATCCATGCCCTTGCGGAAGCCATCGCGGCCCAGCAGGGTCTGATACATGCGCACGACTTCTGCGCCTTTTTCGTACACGGTCACCGTGTAGAAGTTGTTGATCTCGACGAAAGAATCAGGCCGCACCGGATGGGCCATCGGGCCCGCATCTTCCGGGAACTGGGCCTGACGCAGCGTGCGCACCTGATCGATACGGGTGACGGCGCGGCCGCTGTCCGTGCCTATCATGTCGGCGCTGAATTCCTGATCGCGGAACACGGTCAGGCCTTCTTTCAGCGATAGCTGGAACCAGTCGCGGCAGGTCACGCGGTTGCCGGTCCAGTTGTGGAAATATTCGTGGCCCACTACGGCTTCGATGCCAGCGTAGTCGATATCGGTGGCTACGCGCGGGTTGGCCAGCACGAACTTGGTGTTGAAGATGTTCAGGCCCTTGTTTTCCATCGCGCCCATGTTGAAGTCGCCCACGGCGACGATCATGAAGCGGTCCAGATCCAGCTCAAGGCCGAAGCGTTCCTCATCCCAGCGGATCGAGTTCTTCAGCGACTGCATGGCGTAGTCGGTCTTGTCCAGATTGCCCTCTTCCACCCACACCTGCAGCAGCACTTCGCGACCCGACTTGAGTGTGTAGTGCTCTTCCTGACAGACCAGCCGCGCTGCCACCAGTGCAAACAGATAGGACGGCTTCTTGAACGGGTCTTCCCATTTGGCGTAGTGGCGGCCATCGTCCAGCTCACCCGATTCGATCAGGTTACCGTTGGACAGCAGCACCGGATAGCGCGCCTTGTCGGCCCGCAGCATCACCGTGTACTTGGCCATCACATCGGGACGGTCGGGGAAATAGGTAATGCGGCGGAAGCCTTCCGCTTCGCACTGGGTATAGAAGCTGCCGTTCGAGACATACAGGCCGGACAGCGAAGTATTCTGGATCGGCGTGCACAGGGTTTCGATTTCCAGCACCACCTGGGCCGGTGCGCGCGGTATGGTCAGCACCGAGCCGTCGATCTTGTATTCCGTCGGCGCAAGTGCGCGGCCGTTCAGGCGCAGCTCCACCAGATCCAGCTCTTCGCCGTGCAGCACGATGGAGCGGCTAGGACTGGCCGGATTGTGCTGCATGGTGATGCGGTTGGCGACGATGGTGCGGTCCGGATCGAGATCGAATCCCAGCTCCACTGTTTCCACCAGATAACTTGGGACGGTGTAATCTTTACGGTAGATGGTCGGTGGCGTGCTGTCTGGTCGCATGAAAATCCCGTGAAACGTGAGCAAAAGCCTATTTTACCAATACCAGCGCTGGCGGTCGCCTGAAATCCGGCAAGGGAAGCGCGGTGTACATGTCAGCTTTCCCGCCGGCCGTAACTTTCTGTAAGATTCGTGCAACGGTGCATAAGCCGTCATAAACTATCAGATGCACCCATCCGACCCACTTTTACCGAGGCTAAATCATGAAAAAAATCGCCCTCATCGCGACTGCCGCAGTTGTGCTGCTGAGTGGCTGCGCCACCACCTTGCGCAGCGACGTCACCTCGTTCAACGCCTGGAGCGCGGAAGCGCGCGACCAGAGCTATGCCTTCGAAGCGCCACAGGGTGCCGACGATACGCTGGAATACCGCAGCTACCAGTTGCTGGTGGCGCGTGAGCTGGACAAGCTGGGCCTGCATCAGGCGGCGGAGAAGCAGCCAGCGCAACTGTTAGTAGGAATGAAATTCAGCACCGTAGACCATCCCGTGCGCATACTGGAAGCGCAGGATCCGTTCATGGTCGGGCCTTACTGGGGTCCGGGCTGGGGCCGTTATGGCTGGGGCTATAGCCGTCTCGGCTACCGTCCGTATTTCTATGATCCGTTCGGCTATGGCGCGCCTGTCATGGTCACCGAGCGCATCAAACATGAGTACCAGCGCCAGCTGCGCATCACGATCAACGGCACGGATGGCCGCAAGCTGTACGACGTCACCGTCAACAACACCAGCCGCGTAGCCGCCACGCCGCAAGTGATGCCGGCACTGGTGCAGAGCGCCTTCACGGGCTTCCCCGGCCAGAACGGCGTACCGCGCCGGGTTGATCTGGAACTGAAACCACAGACGGAAACGGCGCCTGTGACGCCCGCCAAAGCGGGCTAAAGGCGGCTAAAGGTGGCTAAAAACGCGCTGCGCCAGCCGCCGCATACGGAGGTCAGCGCACAGCCGTCTGGCCAGCAAGCCACACCAAGCAGCCGGCCCTACCGGCTGCTTGGCGTTTACGGCAGCAGTATCGAGGAACCGGTAGTCTGGCGCGCTTCCAGCTCCGTATGGGCGCGTGCCACGTCGGCCAGTGCATAGCGCTGACGCACATCAATTTTGACTTCGCCACTAGCGACCACGCCGAACAGCGACTTGGCCGCCGTTTCCAGCTCGGCGCGGGTAGACATATACGCCATCAGCGAAGGCCGCGTGACAAACAGCGAGCCACGGTTAGCCAGTTCGCTCAGGCTGAACGGCTCCACCGGCCCCGATGCGTTGCCGAAGCTGACCATGGTGCCCAGCGGGCGCAGACAGTCGAGCGAACCGATGAAGGTATCCTTGCCAATCGAATCGTAGACGGCCGTTACCCCTTTGCCACCCGTGATCTCGCGCACGCGCGTGGTGAAGTTTTCCTTGTTGTAGTTGATGACGTGATGGGCGCCGTTGCGCGTGGCCAGTTCCGCCTTCTCATCCGAACCCACGGTGCCGATCAGCGTTACGCCGAGCAGCTTGGCCCACTGGCAGGCGATCAACCCTACTCCGCCGGCAGCCGCATGGAACAGAATGGTGTCGCCCGCCTTCAGCGCCACGGTGCGGTGGAACAGATACTGCACCGTCAGGCCTTGCAGCATCATCGCGGCGGCCGTGTCGAAGTCCACGTTATCGGGCAGCACCAGCAACTGCGAGGCTGGCATATTGCGCGCTTCGGCATAAGCGCCGATAGGACGGCCCGCATAGGCCACGCGATCGCCCACCTTCACCTCGGTGACACCCTCGCCGATAGCCTCCACCACACCGGCGCCTTCCATGCCCAGCCCACCGGGCAGCGGCTGCGCATACAGGCCGGTACGGAAATACACATCGATGAAATTGATGCCGATGGCGTGCTGGCGCACCTGCGCTTCGCCGGGACCGGGCGGGCCCAGTTCCACATCCACCAGCTCCATTACTTCGGGACCGCCCACGCGGTTAATGCGGATAACCTTGGTCATAACGCCTCCTGTACGCTTGTGCTTGAGGAAAGAGGAAAGTCTAGCGCCACTTAGCCGCGTGCAGCGCGCTGCTGCAGTTGCGACAGCACCAGATGGGCCGACGAGACATTGGTGGCGCATGGCGTGTTATGCACATCGCAGGCGCGCACCAGCGCATTGATGTCCGGTTCGTGCGGCTGTGGCGTCATCGGGTCGCGCAGGAAAATCACGCAATCGATGCCACCTTCCACCAGCATGGAGCCGATCTGCAAATCGCCACCGAAAGGCCCCGAATGCTTGCGGTCCACCGTCAGCCCCACTTCCTTGACCAGGCGGCCACCGGTGGTACCCGTGGCAGTCAATTCGCAGGTAGCCAGAAAATCCTTGTACTGGCTGGCCAGCGCAATCATGTCGTCTTTTTTCTTATCGTGGGCGATCAAGGCAATGCGGGTTTTCATCAGAGAGTTTTCCTATTTTTTTGATAAGAGATAGATCCCGGCCAGCACCAGTGCGGTGCCGCCCAGCTGCCAGGATGTGATGGGTTCGCCCAGCAGCAGCGCCCCCAGAAACAGCGTAGAAACCGGTCCGATCATACCAGCCTGCGAAGCCGTACCGGCACCGATGCGCTCCACTGCCGCCATGGTCATAAATACCGGCATGACAGTACACAGGATACCGTTGACCAGCGACAGCCCGTACACAGGCAGCGGCTGCAGCAGCCCCGTGACGGGGCGCAGCAGCAGGAACTGGCCCACGCAGGCCACGGTGGATACGCACATGGCATACGAAACGAGCCGCAGCGAACCAAGCCGGCGCACCATTTCGCCCGACAGCAGCAGGTAGACCGCATAGGCGGCGGCCGATCCCGTCACCAGCGTAGCCCCCAGCGCCACGTTGCGGTTGCCGCTATTGAGGTCATGCAGGAAGACGAACACGATGCCGCAATACGATAGCAGCAGCGCCAGCCACTGGCGCCGGCTGATGTGCTGCTTGAGCAGCGTAGAAGAAATCAAGAGGACAAACGTCGGCGTGAGGAACAGGATCAGGCGTTCCAGCCCAACCGAGATGTATTGCAGGCCGAGGAAGTCGAGGAAGCTGGACAGATAGTAGCCCACCAGTCCCAGCCCCAGCACGCGCCAGCGGTCAGCGCGCGACAGTGGCGCCTCGGTGCGCATCTTCCAGATCGCCACGGCCGCGAACACGGGCAGCGAGAACAGCATACGGAAAGCGATCAGCGTAACAGCATCGATCTGATAGCGATACAGCAGCTTGGCCACCACCGCCTTCGTCGAAAACAGCACAGCCCCGCCGACGGCGATACCGAGCCCGCCCAGATAGGCGGCACGCGCCGCAGCGCCATCCTTGATCCCTTTATCCATACAGCAATTGTAAAGGCAAATCAAAAACGGGGTCAGGTCGGGCAAAGTGCAGGGGTCAGGTCGGGCATTTGTGCAGACTCAGCCAGCTGCACTGGGGGCAGACCATACACGGGCAGGTCGGGCCTTCGTACTGGCCAGGCCATGAAAGGTAACGAGCCGCAACTTGCCCGTTTGCCCGACCTGACCCCTGCACTTTGCCCGACCTGACCCCGCGCTGGAGTTAGCTGATGCTCACTGCTGCGCTGCCGGCGTTGACGGTAGCGGTGGTGATGCGTGCGACTACATTGGCTGGTGCGCTGCCACCTACCAACTTATTCACCTGCTTGAACTGGGCCACCAGCTTGCCCGGCGTGAGCGTTACCAGCGTATAGCCCTGCGCATCGGTGTTCACATGCTTGAGCCACGGGTTGTTGCCCAGACCAGCCAGTTGCTGCGCCAGCGCCAGCAAACTGGTACTGAAGTCGCTATTGGCCTGCAGGCCGGCTAGCACGGCGCTGGTGGTCGCATCGAGCTGCGCTTCCGGCAAGCCTTTGGCACCCAGCGCGCCGCGTACCTGCACGCGGGTCTGCTCCAGCAGGCTGGCCACGGTCGGCGCTGCCTTGCCCATGGTGTAGTCGAGCAGGTTGAAGCTCAGGTTTAGCGTGCCCAGCCCCGTTACTGGCACTGCCAGCGGATAGGTGACCAGTGCCGCGATATCGCCCAGCGTAGTGGCTGCATCGCGCAGATACACGAAGAAGGAGTCCGAGCTGATACCGGCCGTGACCAGATCTGTCATCACCGGCGTGCCGCCGCCTGCAGCATCGTAGTCGTCGCTGACGCTACCGGCGAAGAACGCGTGGATGTCGCCCGTCAGCGCTACCACATTGCTCACGCTATTGCTTTTCAGGTGAGCCATCAGCGCCTTGCGCTCCGAATTGTAGCCATCCCACTGGTCGCAGTTGAGCAGGAAGCGCGCGAAGAATGGCGCCAGCGCAGCCTGCTTGCCTGCTGCCTGCACGAACACGGAAGCGGCCTTGTTAGCCTGTACATCGGGCTTGATGTAGCCGAACGCGATGGTCTGCGCGCCAGCGCCTACCAGCGCTGCCGGCGTTGCCGCCACCACGCCGCTGCCTGCCAGATACACTGCCGTATAAGTCGCCACAGCGATGCCGGCCTGCGCTGCCGTCAGTCCCGCTTTCATGCCGGCCGCCACGCGCGCTTCAGTGCTGCTGCCCGGTACCGCGTAAGCTGCCATGATCGCGCCTGCACCCTGCTGGGCCAGTGCTGGCGTGGCACCCGCCGTAGCGGCCGCCACGATGGCAGCGGCCAACGGGAAGTTACCAGCCGTGGCCGTGGCCGTGCTGCTGATCGAACCGGCCAGCGTGGCGATGGAATTCAGTGCCAGCAGCGTGGCCACGGCATCCGTACCGTTCAAGCCCATGCGCAGCAGCGAGACTTCATTGCCCCACAGCTTCCACGTGCTGCTGGCCGATTTCATCTTGTCCATCCACCACTGGCGCTGGGTCGTGCCCAGCATGGACACGGTGGCCAGCGGCTCCAGCCCGATGGCCGTGGCGCCGCCCATCTTCTGCGCTTCCACCGTGTTGAATACATCCTGCTGCACCAGATAGCGCGCGCCCAGACGTCCCAGCGGCTTGCCCGTGGCCGGATTGATGGCCGATTCGGGGATCACGTGGTCGGCACGGTACAGACGCTCATCTGTCATCACCAGCTGCATCAGTTTGCCGAACTGGAAATCGCGGTAAATCTTGATGTTCTGGAAGCCGGCAGCGGCTGTATCGAGCACCACATCGGCCGGCATGAATTCGAACCATGCCTGACTAGCGCTGCGGCGGCGGCTGGTCTGGTGCAGGTCGGAACCGTCGGCCTGATTGAAGCTGCCGTCATAGGTCTGGGCATCCTGCCATGCATCGTCGCTGAATTCGTGGTCATCCCAGATGGCGATGAAGGCGAAGCGCTCGTGCAGCGCCTGCAGGCGCGCATCGGTGCGGTATTTCTTGTACAGATAGCGGTAGTCGGCCAGCGTATTCGCATACTGCGCGCCGCTGCTGCCGTTCTTGTAGGCGCCATCGGGCAGCTTGAGCTTGT
Source organism: Pseudoduganella danionis (assembly GCF_009720775.1). Taxonomy (GTDB): domain Bacteria; phylum Pseudomonadota; class Gammaproteobacteria; order Burkholderiales; family Burkholderiaceae_D; genus Rugamonas; species Rugamonas danionis. The sequence goes on along the minus strand of NZ_WNKW01000001.1, from coordinate 593,770 downwards.
CGTGGCGGCTTTCCACGCCGCCCAGCTGGAAATCTTCACCCACCGTCTCGTAGATGTAGTCGCCCAGATGGACGATGAAATCGAGGTTCTCGGCTGCGATGCTGCTCATCGCGCCCCAGTGGTTGATGCTCCAGTCCTGACAGGTCATGTAGGCGAACTGTAGCTGGGCCACGTCGGCCTCGGCGGCCGGTGCCGTCTTGAAGCGGCCTACGTTGGAACGCGTGTCGCCGGCGATGAACTGATAGTAGTACAAAGTGTTCGGCGTCAAGCCGGTGACCTTGTGGCGCACGGTGTTGTCAAATTGCGACTGCAAAGGCACGGTGGCATCGGCCACCAGCTGTCCGCTCAGGGCTTTGTTGCTGCCCATGGCGGCGCTGTTGTCGGCCGCCGTCAAAATCACGCGGATGCTGCTATCGGCCACGCCCGTCAGCACAGCCACATCATCGGCCGTAGCCGGTACGGCGCGCGTCCACAGAATGATGCTATCACTGTGCGGATCACCCGAAGCTACGCTCTGGGGGAATTTCCATGCCCCGCTAGCCGTGGCTGCCGGGCCTGCACTGCTGCTGCCACCGCAAGCCGTCAGTCCTGCGCCGGTCGCCACGGATGCCGTGATGAAGCTGCCGAACTTGATAAATTGCCGCCTATCCATAGACTCTCTCCTAGATTTATTTTGGTTATAAGAAAGAAAATGTTATCAGCGGAAAATGACGCTCGTGCTACATAAAATGGAGGTATCCCTCTAAGCCGACTTCCGGTTACCGGCGGGCGGCGCTAGCGTCGGCCGCCATGCGGCCTATGCTAGAATATCGCCCTCACCGAACACCAACTGACACCGCCGAAGGAAGAGCAAACATGGCTGGACATAGCAAATGGGCCAATATCAAACACAAAAAGGCTGCCACTGACGCAAAGCGTGGCAAGATCTGGACCCGTCTGATCAAGGAAATTACCGTTGCTGCCCGCATGGGCGGTGGCGACGTGCAGACCAACCCGCGCCTGCGTCTGGCCGTGGACAAGGCTGCCGATGCGAATATGCCGAAGGATAACGTGCAGCGCGCGATCAACCGCGGCACCGGTGGCGACGATGGCGCCAACTACGAAGAAGTACGCTACGAAGGCTATGGCATCGGCGGCGCCGCCGTGATCGTCGACTGCATGACCGATAACCGCGTACGTACCGTGGCCGAAGTGCGCAATGCCTTCAACAAAAACGGCGGCAACATGGGCAACGAAGGCTCGGTGGCCTTCATGTTCAAACACTGCGGCCAGTTCCTGTTCGCGCCGGGCACCAATGAAGACGCGCTGATGGAAGTGGCGCTCGAAGCGGGCGCCGAAGACGTGATCGCCGACGAAGAAGGCGGTTTCGAAGTGCTGTGCGGCCCGCACGATTTCGCTGCGGTGAAAGACGCGCTGGAAGCGGCCGGCTTCAAGGCTGAAGTGGCCGAGATCATCATGAAGCCCGCCACGGAAACCGTGTTCAGTGGCGATAACGCCGTCAAGATGCAGAAGCTGCTCGATGCGCTCGAAGCGCTGGACGATGTACAGGAAGTCTATTCCAACACGCTGATCGAAGACTGAGGACATATGAAAATTTTGGTAGTCGGCTCTGGTGGCCGTGAACACGCACTGGCCTGGAAACTCGCGCAATCCGAGCGCATCCAGATGGTCTACGTTGCTCCCGGCAATGGCGGTACTGCACGCGATGCGCGTCTGGTCAACGTCAACATCACCGACCTGCACGAACTGGCAAACTTCGTCGAACAGGAAAACATCGGCCTGACCGTGGTCGGTCCGGAAACCCCGCTCGCTGGCGGCATCGTCAACCTGTTCCGCGCACGCGGCCTGAAAATCTTCGGCCCGTCGAAAGAAGCAGCCCAGCTGGAGTCGTCGAAAGACTTCGCCAAAGCCTTCATGCAGCGTCACGGCATTCCTACGGCCCGCTACCAGACTTTCTCCGATGTGACTCAGGCGCACGCCTACATCGACGCCAACGGCGCGCCTATCGTCATCAAGGCCGACGGTCTGGCTGCCGGTAAAGGCGTAGTGGTCGCACTGACGCTGGAAGAAGCCCACCGCGCAGTGGACGATATGCTGGCCGATAACCGCTTCGGCGATGCCGGTGCGCGCATCGTGATCGAAGAATTCCTGGCCGGCGAAGAAGCCAGCTTCATCGTCATGTGTGATGGCAAAAACGTGCTGCCACTGGCCACCAGCCAGGACCACAAACGCCTGAAGGACAATGACGAAGGCCCCAACACGGGCGGTATGGGCGCATACTCGCCTGCACCTATCGTCACGCCAGCCATGCATGCACGCGTGATGCGCGAGATCATCAACCCTACCATCGCCGGTATGGCCAAGGATGGCATCGTGTTCACCGGCTTCCTGTATGCCGGTCTGATGATCGATGCAGCCGGCAACCCGCGTACGCTGGAATTCAACTGCCGCATGGGCGATCCTGAAACCCAGCCCATCATGTCGCGCCTGAAAACCGATCTGGTCACGGTGATGGAACATGCCGTCAACGGCACGCTCGATCAGGTGGAACTGGAATGGGACCGCCGCACGGCCGTCGGCGTGGTACTGGCAGCGGCCGGCTACCCGGACACGCCGCTGAAAGGCGCTGTGATCGACGGCATTCCGGCCGAAACTTCGGAGACCGTCACCTTCCACGCTGGCACGGTGGAGAACGCCGGCCAATTGCAGGTCAGCGGTGGCCGCGTGCTGTGCGTGGTCGGTCTCGGCGACAGCATCAAAATGGCGCAGAAGCAGGCTTACGAAGTGGTCGACCAGATCAGCTTCGAAGGCATGCAGTGCCGTCGCGACATCGGCTGGCGCGGTCTCAAGCACTAAGTTCTCGCACTAAGCTCTACTTAGTTCTGCTATAGGCAGGTGGGTATCACAAAAACGCGCAACAGGGTACAATCCACCCTCACTTTTTTTAATTGCGCCGCTTTATGCCCACCTCCCCTAACCCTGAAGCCGTCAAGGCTTATCTGCTCGAGCTGCAAAACCGCATCGTTCAGGCACTGGAGACGGTGGATGGCAAGCCCTTCCTGCGCGATGCGTGGGAACGGCCGGAAGGCGGCGGCGGGATTTCCCGTCTGGTTGAAGAAGGCAATGTAATCGAGCGCGGCGGGGTAAATTTCTCTCACGTGGCCGGCGCCAAACTGCCTCCTTCGGCAGCAGCATCGCGCCCCGATCTGGGCGGCAAACCATGGCAGGCCATGGGCGTTTCACTGGTACTGCATCCACGTAATCCGTATGCACCGACGGTGCACATGAATGTACGCTTTTTCACCACCACCAATGCAGCGGGCGAGCCGGTGTGGTGGTTCGGTGGCGGCATGGACCTGACGCCGTACTACGGCAATCTGGACGACGCCAGGCACTTCCACCGCACTTGTGCGGACGCGCTGGCACCACATGGCGCGGATTTGCATCCACGCTTTAAAAAATGGTGCGACGAATATTTTTACCTGAAACACCGGCAGGAAGCACGCGGCGTAGGCGGCGTGTTCTTCGATGATTACAACGAAGGCGGTTTCGACGCCAGTTTCGCCATGATGCGCAGCGTGGGCGACGCCTTCCTCGCGGCCTATCAGCCGATACTGGAACGCCGCAAGGATACGCCGTATGGCGAGCGCGAACGCGACTTCCAGGCGTATCGACGCGGCCGTTATGTCGAATTCAATCTGGTGTTCGACCGCGGCACGCTGTTCGGCCTGCAGTCGGGCGGCCGCACGGAAGCCATCCTGATGTCGATGCCGCCTATCGTCAAATGGCGCTATCGCTGGGAACCCGAAGCCGGCTCGCCGGAAGCGGCGCTGTACACCGACTTCCTGCCCCACCGCGACTGGCTCGCTGCGTGACGATGGCCCGCCGAATCGCACTGCTGGGAGGCAGCTACGATCCGGTGCATAACGGTCATGTAGCGCTGGGACAGTATTTCGCGCACTTGCTGCAGGCTGACCAGTTACGCATCATCCCGGCCGGCGCGCCATGGCAGAAATCCGGCCTGCAGGCCAGCCCGCTGCAACGGGCAGAAATGACGGCGCTGGCGTTTGCCGGCGCGGCCGCCCACGTGGTGATCGACCCGCAGGAAATCGAACGGGCCGCGCAGGGGCAGCCCACCTACACAATTGATACGCTGCGGCAGGTGCGCAGCGAACAGGGGCCGGACGCTTCCATCAGCTTCATCATGGGCGTCGACCAGTTGCAAAAACTCGATAGCTGGCGCGAATGGCGCGTGCTGTTCGACTACGCCCACATCTGCGTAGCGAGCCGCCCCGGCTATGACATTGCCACCGCTGGCCTGCCGCCAGCCGTGGCCGAGGTGTTTTCCAGTCGGCTGGGAACACCGGAACAAATCCGTAACACGCCGCACGGTCTGACTTATCTGGCACAGGACCTCGCGGTGGATATCTCTGCCACCGGACTACGTGCGGCATTACAACGGGGGGAAGCGGCAAACTCGCTTATCCCGCCGCTAGTGCTAGACTATATTGAACAACACCATCTATACAAAAGCTAATGGACATCAAAAAACTGCAAACCCTCGTCGTTGACGCTCTGGAAGACGTCAAAGGCCAAGATATCGTCCTGTTCGATACCACCCACCTCACCAGCCTGTTCGACCGCATCGCTATCGCATCCGGTACCTCGAACCGCCAGACCAAGGCGCTGGCCGCCTCGGTGCGCGACAAGGTCAAGGAAGCCGGCGGCGACGTCTACGGCATGGAAGGTGAAGACACGGGTGAATGGGTACTGGTCGATCTGGGCGATATGATCGTCCACATCATGCAGGCACCAATCCGCGCCTACTACCGTCTGGAAGAAATCTGGGGCGACAAGCCGGTCAAACTGGGCGCCGCCAAGCGCAAGTCGACCAAGGAAGGCGAAGCTGCTGCAGCGCCTAAGAAGGTCAGCACCCACCTGGCCGCCGGCAAAAAAGCCGTGGATGCGAGCCCGGTCATCGAGAAGAAAGCCCCGGCGCGCAAAGCCGCTGCTGCCAAACCGGCCGCCGAGAAGAAGACCGCCGTCAAGAAAGAAGCTGCTGTCCCAACTGGCAAAACCGTCAAGGTTGGCAAAACCAAAACCGCGATCGCTGCTGCCGCTGCACTGAAAGCCCAGCCGCCTAAGCGCAAGCCCGCCAAGCCTAAGGCGGAAGAAGCACCGGTGAAAACCGTCATCAAGCGTATCAAGAAAGCTGCCGAGTAAGTCTAGATGCAGCTCATCATCGCTGCGGTCGGCCATAAAATGCCGGCCTGGATAGAGACTGGCTACGCCGAATACGTCAAGCGCATGCCGCCGGAACTCAAGATCGTGCTGAAGGAAATCAAGCCGGTCGAACGTTCCGGTAGCAAGACTGCCGCCACCGCGATGGCGCTCGAACGCGAGCGCATCGAAGCAGCCCTGCCCAAGTCGGTGCGCATCATCGCGCTCGACGAACGCGGCAAGGATCTGACGTCGCTCGGCCTGTCGCAGCAGCTCGAAGCGTGGCAGCAGGATGGCCGTGACACGGCCTTCCTGATCGGCGGCGCCGACGGTCTCGATCCTGCATTAAAAGCCCGCGCCGAGGGCCTGATCCGCATCTCCAGCATGACCCTGCCGCACGGCATGGTGCGGGTGATGCTGGCCGAGCAGCTCTACCGCGCGTGGACGATCACCCAAAACCATCCCTACCACCGAGTCTGAGGTCCGCCATGCAGTCAGCCGAAAACATGATCTATCTTGCCTCCAAAAGCCCGCGTCGTCGTGAACTGTTGCGCCAGATCGGCGTGGAGTTCGAGCTGCTGCAACTGCGTAGCGACGGCCGGCGCGGCATGGACGTGACGGAAGAAGTACTGCGCGGCGAAACCCCGGAAGTATATGTGGCGCGCGTGGCGCATGAAAAAGCCCATTTTGCCCACCGCATGGTCAAGCTGCGCAATATGCCGGAGCGGCTGGTGATGGGGGTGGATACCACGGTCACCATCGATGGCCGCATCCTCGGCAAGCCGGGCAGCGTGACGGAAGCACGCGGCATGCTGGAACTGCTGTCGGGCCGCAGCCATCAAGTACTGACTTCGGTGGCGCTGTGCTCGGACGCGTTCCAGGGCCAGTTCACGCAGGTGTCCGAGGTACGCTTCTGCAAACTGTCGGCCGAAGCCATTCAGGCCTATTGCAACAGCAAAGAACCGTTCGACAAGGCCGGCGGCTACGGCATCCAGGGCATGGCTGGCCAGTTCATCGAACATATCTCGGGCAGCCATTCCGGCATCATGGGCCTGCCCCTGTACGAAACGGCCCAGCTACTCAAGCAGGCCGGTTTGCCGCTGCTGTAAGCGGCGTGTATGATCGACGTTCATAACCATACGCAGTAGCCGGAGACCTATGAACGAAGACATACTGATCAACATCACCCCGCAGGAAACCCGCGTCGCCCTGATTCTGCAGGGCGCCGTGCAGGAACTGCACATCGAACGCACGCTCACGCGCGGCCTGGCCGGTAACGTCTACTCCGGCAAGGTGGTGCGGGTACTGCCGGGCATGCAGTCTGCCTTCATCGACATTGGTCTGGAACGCGCCGCCTTTCTGCACGTGGCCGACATCTGGGAAGCCCGTCCGCACGACGGCAGCCAGAACGCTGCGCCGACCCCGATAGAAAAAATTCTGTTCGACGGTCAGGTGCTGACGGTACAGGTGATCAAGGACCCGATAGGCACCAAGGGCGCGCGCCTTTCTACCCAGATCTCGATTGCCGGCCGCATGCTGGTGTATCTGCCACAGGATAGCCATATCGGCATCTCGCAGAAGATCGAAAAGGAAGCCGACCGCGAGGCGCTGCGCGCACGCCTGCAAAGCCTGCTGCCGGAAGATGAAAAAGGCGGCTACATCGTGCGCACCCAGGCCGAAGAAGCCAGCGATTCCGACATCGCTGCCGACATTGAATACCTGCGCAAGACTTGGGGCGCGATCAGCCATGGCGCGCGCACCAAACCGGCCACCACGCTGCTGCATCAGGATCTGAGCCTGGCCCAGCGCGTGCTGCGCGATTTCGTGCACGATGAAACCGCCACCATACAGGTGGACTCGCGCGAGAACTATCTAAACCTGCAGGAATTCGGCAAGACCTATACGCCTAGCGTACTGCCACGGCTGCAGCACTACACGGGCGAGCGCCCGCTGTTCGATCTGTATGGCGTGGAAGAAGAAATCCTGCGCGCACTGGGGCGCCGCGTCGATCTGAAATCGGGCGGCTACCTGATCGTCGACCAGACCGAAGCGATGACCACCATCGACGTCAACACGGGCGGTTTCGTGGGCGGACGCAATTTTGCCGACACCATCTTCAAGACCAATCTGGAAGCGGCGCATGCGATTGCGCGCCAGCTAAGGCTGCGTAATCTGGGCGGCATCATCATCCTCGATTTCATCGACATGGAAAACACCGAGCACCGCAACGCCGTGCTGCTCGAGCTGAAGAAAACCCTGTCGCGCGACCGCACCAAAGTCTCCGTGTCCGGCTTCTCGGCGCTGGGACTGGTGGAGATGACGCGCAAGCGTACACGCGAATCGCTGGCCCACATCCTGTGCGAACCCTGCCCGGCCTGCAACGGCAAGGGACAGGTCAAAACTTCGCGCACCATCTGCTATGAAATCCTGCGCGAACTGCTGCGCGAAGCCAAGCAGTTCAACCCGCGCGAATTCCGCATCCTCGCTTCGCAGGAAGTGGTCGATCTGTTCCTCGAAGAAGAATCGCAGCATCTGGCCATGCTCGGTGATTTCATCGGCAAGAAGATTTCGTTACAGGTGGAGACGGCCTACCATCAGGAACAGTACGACGTCATCCTGATGTAGCGCTAGCGCGCCGAAAGAAAAGGGGGCAAGTCGGGCAAATGTGCAGCCTCTGCAACTATGCCCGACCAGCCCCCAGATCGAAGATCGAAAATCGATTAGCGCAGATTATTTAAACATATCGGCGTTCAGTTCGGCCGGCTTGGATTCAGCCTTCACGTCAGGCACCGACAGATTCGCGCCTTTCATCACTTTCAGTAGCGCTGGCAGCAACTTGCCGGAGACACTAACGGTATCGGCCAAGATAGGCAGCGCATCTTTTACCGGCATGACTTTACCCATGCTCATCGGGTTGCTGGAAACGCTCTTGACGATATCACCACCGGTCTTGCCCAGGTTACCGGCCCCCAGTGCTGCGATGGTGAAGTTGCTGACGCCAGCCAGCAGCAGTTTCTGCTTGTCCTTGCTCAGATTCTTGGTGTCTTCCTGCGCAGTCTTGCTCTGGGCCAGTTCGGCTACCAGTGCACCATCTGTCTTCAGGGCTTCAGCCGCTTTAGCCTGCTGTTCTTTCGGGTCGGTGCTCTTGTTGAAGGCAGCCACTTCTTCCTGAATCTTGGCGGCTTTCTCGGCCGTCGCGTAGGCAGCTTCTACCGCTTTCAGCGAGTTATACACCAGCTTATAGGTGTTGCCGCTCTGTTCCATGAAGGATTTCACCTGACCGTCGATGTCGCCCTTGGCTTCCGATTTACCGCCGCCCAGTGCACTACCAAGGCCGCCGAACTGGGCCGAAGCTGGTGCAGAAACCGCCAGTACACCGGTGATCGACAGAGCCATTACCAGAGTTTTGATCTTCATGCTGTGCTTTCCTTTGTGATTATTTGGCATTGAGCCGTTTCAGTAATTCGGATGCTACGTTGCTACTACTTTGCAGCGCCTGATAGCCGGCCAGGTTCTCCACCTGGCTTTCATGGGCACCGGAAATCTGTATGTTTTCGCCGGCTATGGCATCCTTCAGTACGCCCGTCTTGCCTTGTATGGTGGCGCGTAGTCCCAGTACGAGCTTGGCAGTACAGCCTTCGGCGTTGCACTGCCGATCGCCAGCCTTGAGTACATAGCCGCCCTTGTAGCAAGCGGCTGGCACCGGCGGCGGGGTTAGCCGCATCTTGTAGAAACCGTCGTGTAACAGCGTGTTGGCAGCACTGTAGAAAGCCGGATCGGTAATCTGCAGGTTGTAATTGCCCGCGTGCCCGACTGCGTGCTCGATTACGGCACCGAGAAACTCGCCGCTCAGGCTACCGGTAGAGCCGGTGACAGGCCCGCAACTGGCCAGATCGGGCACCCCGGCACGTGACGCTGCCACGACGCGGAAGATGTCGCCGTTGCTAACGGCCGGATAATTGCGCGGATCGAGATTACGGTAGGAGAACAGCGTACCTGTGCCCTTGCTCTGCGGCGGCGCATCGGCCGCCTCTGCCGCCAGCTTCACCAGCACTGCGGCACCACCCTGCTTCACGCCCAGCGGATGCAGCACGTCGAAGGTGATGTCCTGACCTTCGTTCAGCTGCAGTCCCTGCACCATGAACTGTCCCGGCTGGGCTTCGCTGATCACATAGTCGCGCACGTCGAAACGCACGTTCTTAAGGAAACGCTGGCTCAGATCCACCACTGCGTTCTTGCTGGAGATTTCCTTGGCACTGGCCAGCGCCAGCCCCGCGCCGCTGGTGCGCTTGATGACATATTGGTCGCTGCCCAGCTCCGAAAAAATCGCATTGCCGGATTTATCCAGCAAGGTACCGGCTACCAGCGTGCCAAATTTCTCTTCGCTGTTCACACCGGCCGCCCCCGTCTGCACAAAGACAGGCGTGTTCCAGACGCCGAAGCGGACGAAGAAGTCCGGCACATCGCTGCGACTGTCATACACCTGCTTGGAGGACGGATATTTATCCCACCGCGCACAGTTGGCCTGCTGACGTACCGAGGCCATGGTATCGGCAAAATTGATATCCACCGGCGCCAGTGTAAAAGGGGCACTGAAGCCGATATTCTTCGAGAACAGATCCGCCGCAATATAGCCTGCCTGCCCTTCCGGTGTAGCCGAGTAGACCGGCATCACGCGCGGCTTGCTGCCATCGCTACCCAGACTGGAAAACACGAACTGATAGCTGGCGTTTAACTGGGGCGCCCCACTGATCGCCTTGAGCACGGTGTAATGCTGATCTGTGCTAATCACCTTGAATACCAGTGCATCCTGCTCGGGGCGGGCGGGGTCGCTCGCTTCCAGATCCTCGCCAGCTGCGAAACCGACGCCATAGCCCTGATCCGTGACCCAGTAATCACCCACCTTGTGGGTCAGTTTGACCGGCTTCTGCTGCGGACTGAAATGCTCGCGCACATCGGCCACCAGCGCGCGGATCTGCTTCTCCGTATTCGCCACCACCGCCTGCGCCAGCAGCGCATCGGTACTCTTCTGCCCTAACTCCGCCTTGCTCACCACCACCGTGGTGTACTGGGTGCTGCTGGCCACGTAGGCCAGTTTCGAGCGCTCGGCCTTGAGCACCTGCACATTGAGCGTGACCGGCATCAGGAATTCGACATTGGCGCCCTTCTCCACCGCATACAGCGAAGCGCGCGTCACCCCCATGACCATTGCATAGGCGGCATTGACTGCTACGGCAAAGCTACCCTGACCACAGGCCACGCCCTCGCTCAGATAGGCATAACTTCCCTTTTTCACATCGCGCACCTGCGTAGCGTGCACGATCGAAGCCGGATAGGCTGCCGCCAGTGCCGCACCAAACTCCCCCAGCAGCTTTTTCTGCACGTCGCGCGTGAATACGTCATACATGCGGCTATCGATCAGCGGTCGCGCTGTACGCGCCTTACCTTCCAGATTCAATCCTTCGATTTCGCGGATAGGATAGACGTAGTAATCCAGCGCGCTGGCCGAACTGGCCACTAAGGCCGTGCATAGCAGCAGGCCGGCGCTGCGCAAGCTAGGGCGCGCCATATCAGAAGCCTTTCGGTGCCGAGCCGTCGATACTCACCGCGATCTGCCCGCCTTTGACAATGATGCGGGCATTCTTGGCATCGGGATTCTCTTCGGCGATCTGGGCCACCAGCGCGCGCAGTTTGTTGATAAAGCCTTCCTTGGCCTTGACCGACCAGCTCAGATCCTTGCTAGGATCTTCCTGCATCTCTTTGCTGATCGACTTCAGCAGATCAGGGAAGGCCAGCATGATGGATGCCTTGATTTTCTTGGCACTATGCAGGAATACATAGAACGATTCGCCCTGCACCGCTTTCAGCTGCAATTCCTTGGTAGCGGCCAGACTGATCGCCTGCGCGGCATCTTCCGACAGTGCAGCAGCCAGACGCTGACGGCATTCCTGATCGACCTTGCCTTGTGCTTCACGCGTCAGCTTCTTCGATACCAGACCCGAATTGGTGCCCACGTTATACGAAGTCAGGCCCAGTGCGCCGGAGCAGGTCACGTCACCACTGGCGGTCTTGCCGGTAGTATTCATCACGGCCGTGCCATACACGATATAGTTGGCCATATACGGCTGACGGGAGGCCTTCTGGGTGATCGCGTCAAACTTGCCCTGACGCTCCATATCGGAAATCAGCAGGCGCGCACCTTTTTCGGTGCGGATATCTTTCTCTGGAACGTATTCGAGGCCGAATTTCTTGGCGACTTCTTCCAGCCCCTTGCCGATCAGCGCCGCCGAGGTATCAGACGGTTTGGCATTATCGATGCCGGCAAAGGTCTGCTTGAAGCTGAAGTCGGTCACATCTTTCTTGCTCGATGCCGAAGCCGAGCTGGAAGAACTCGCATCAGCCCGTTCCGAACTGGCGGCACCGGCAAAGCTCGATTGCTGCGAACCGGCAAACGAGGACTTACGGCTAGCATCCAGACTCGCATCGCGCGAACCGGCTACCCGGGTATCGCTGGCGGCCGCGCCGGAATTGCCGTAGCGGTCGGCCACGGCGACACCGCGCTGCTCGCTAGCGCTGAAGGAACCCTTGTCGCGCGCCGAAATGGACGCGCTATCGCTGGACGCAACCGCGCTCTTGGAGCTGGCAGCCACGGCAATAGCGTCCTTGGACGACGATGCTGAAGCGGCCGCCTTGCTGGACGAAGAGGCGCTGCTCTTATCCTGATGGAATTTGATCTCCGTGCTCAGCGGCTGGCCCGCTTCCAGCATCGTGCCGACACCGAAATATTCGTCAATGATGAATACGATCTTGGCCAGCGCCTTGCTGGAGATCAGTCCATCAATCGAACGTGCCAGTTCATATACTTCGCTGGCTTCCGCCTTAAGCACCGACTTGGCCGTCACCAGATCGCCATCCGTGCTGTAGCTGGTCAGCAGATTGTCGGACAATTGCTTGACCAGATCATCCACCGCTTCCTGCACGGCCGGATTGTTCTTGCTGATGTTCATGCGGTTCTTCAGCGCCGCCATGACGGCATCGCGATCTGCCGCTTTCTTGGCCAGCTTACGCGCCTTGAGCAGACTGCCACTTTCCTGAATGCTGACTTCTTCCGAGCTACCTTTGGCTTCCACGGTTTCTGCGTAAGCCGGCAAACCGGCGCACAAGGCGGTGATCAGACAGGGCAGGACCAGTTTTTTCATGAACATTTCTTTAATCTCCGGATAGAACAACTAGGTTTATTTGCCAACAGTGACTGCAGCATCGCCGGCCTGTACGCTCATTCCTTGCGAGCTCTGTTGTATGCTGGCCGGCGGCAGCGGGGCTGCGGCAGCGGGAAGGGAAGTAATAGATTCAGGCGCGGCCTTGGGTGCCGCCGTTGCGCCAGCAGCAACAGCCAGTTCCATGTGCCGTGCGGCCTGCATGGCATTGCCACTGGCCAGATAAGCACCAACCAGCGCACGATGAACCAGTCCCTCGGGATCAGCATGCTTCTGCAAAAAGCCTGTGCCGATTTCCACCGCGGCAGCGGTCTGCTCGCGTTCTGCGGCAAGTTCGATACGCTGGGCAATGACGGCCGCATCGGGCGGCGCCAGCACGTCAGCCAGCGCCTGGCGCTGGCCCTCGCAGCCGGTCAGCGTGGTGGCCGCCACCAGCAGCACCAGAGCGCGGGCTGCTAGCCGCAGTACAGAACGATCTAGACTGGACAAAATACTCTCCAAAATCAACAAAATTACGTTTTTTATTAAAAACACTATAATGAAAGTGTATTTTAAAAACTTCCGTGTGGCAATAATTGTTTATTTTGAGAATTTTATTGATTGTGGCAAAAAGAAATATTGGTGGCGGCGGCCCACCTATCCGGACCTGCGAAATCCACCCACCCGGACAAAACCCGCTACACTGGATTAACCCCGTGATCGTGCAGGAGTCGCCATGACCAGTCCCGTACCGAGCAGCCCTGCTTCCGTGCACCACGGGCGGCTGCAGGCCCGTACCTCGCTCTATGGCAACGGCGCCAGCGCCGCTCTGGCGCTGCCCGCCGGCATACACAAACTGGCTTTCCCCGCCCAGCGTCAAGCTGTGCTGTACATTCCGCACGCCACCGGACAGGCCTTGTCGCTGCTGGTGCTGCTGCATGGCGCCCGTGGCCAGCATGGCGGCGCTGATGCGGCTGCCCTGCGCTATGCAGTGCGTGAACAGGCACTGCTGCTGATACCGGAGGCCCATGGTACGAGCTGGGATATGTTTCGTGGCGGCTACGGTCCCGATATGGACTTCCTCGACCAGTCCTTGATGTGGGTCATGCGGCGCCATGAAATCGCCGCAAATGCCGTCACGCTGGCCGGATTTTCCGACGGCGCTTCGTATGCACTGTCGGTGGGGCTGATGAATGGCGAGCTATTCAGCGATATTCTGGCGTTCTCGCCGGGCTGCATGCTGCCCAATGCGCGCAGCGCCAGTCCGCGCATCTTCATCGGCCATGGCACGGGCGATGCCGTGCTGCCCGTCGAGCGGGGCCAGTCGCTAGCTACCCAGTTGGCCAACGAAGGCTATCAGGTGCATTACGCAGAATTCGATGGCGGCCATCTGGTGCCACCATCCGTGGCCGAAGCAGCATTTGCGCTACTGGGCGTGGGCGTAGCGGATGCTAGCGGGCCGCCAACATAGGCTGCAGGCGCTGCCACACCAGCTCCGGTGTCAGCTTGACCATGCAGTCCTGATGCCCGAGCGGGCATTCGCGCTGCTTGCATGGCGCGCAAGCGAGACGCAGCGAAATCGACGCGGCCAGATCGGAAAACGGCGGCGCATGGTCGGGGTCCGTCGGGCCGTATAGCGCCACCACGGGACGGTTGAGCGCCGATGCAATGTGCAGCAGACCGGAATCATTGGCCACTACGGCACTGCTCACGGCGATCAGCGCAATCGCTTCGGCCAGCGAAGTAGCGCCAGCCAGATTGAACACCTGCGCGCCCGCTAGCTGGCTGGCGACTTCGATGCAGGCTTCCTTATCTTTCGGTGAACCGAGCAGGATCACCTGCGTGGCAGGCTGCTGCGCCACCACGGCACGGGCCAGACCGGCAAAGTGGCTGGCCGGCCAGCGCTTGGCGCCGCCGAATTCCGCGCCCGGCGCCAGTGCCAGCACGGGCCGTACGGCATCGATGCCCAGCCGCGTGCAGACGGCCTGACGCTGCTCGGCACTGACCTGCATGCGCGGCTTGGGCAGCGCGGCACGCGTGGCTGCGCTCTGCTGGGCCAGCACGGGTGCACCCAGCGCGGCATAGAACGCCACCATAGGCCGCGGCGGGGTTTCGTCATGGTGCATCAGGTTGATCAGGCCATAGCGGCTCTCGCCCTTGTAACCGACCCGCTGCGCAATGCCGGCCAGCCAGGGGATCAATGCGTACTTGATGGTGTTCGGCAGCACGTAGGCATCGGCATAGCCGCGCTGGCGCAGCAGCCGCGCATACTTCCAGCGCTCCTTCAGTTGTAGCGCGCCATGGCGGAACGGGGTTTCCAGCACTTCCGCCACTTCCTGCATCTGGCGCCAGACGGGCGATACGGCCGGTGGCGCCAGCACATCGATGGGGCGCTCCGGATGGGCCGCTTTGAGCAGTTGCAGCAGCGGCTGGGCCATCACGGCGTCGCCTATCCAGTTGGGCGAAATCACCAGGGTACGCAGTTGGCTCATGCCTTTTCTCCACTCGCGGGCGGCAACTGCGTATTCAGACACAGGCCTATCAACAGAAACAGCATCAGGGCGTAGAACATACAGCTACGCACTGACCAGAAAATCACTTCGGTCAGACCGAAGGCAAAGTAACTGAGCACCAGCAGCAGCCCCGCCAGCGCCGGCGCATACGCGCCATTGCGGCTGGCCTCGGGGCAGTTCAGCATGCGCACAAAGAACAGCATGGGCACCACCAGCGTACCCGCCCACACCAGCAGGCCGGTCACGCCACCGAATACCAGCATCTGCAAGATATCGTTGTGATAATGAGGGAAATCCAGCACGTAAGGGTGGACTCGCCCCTGTACCACCAGCGCCTGCAGCTCGCTGCGTTCGCTGACGGGGTTCAATCCCAGCAGTGGGTGCTGTTTGATCAGTTGCACGGCGCTGCGCCACAGTTCAAAGCGGATGCCCACATTGGTATAGGTTTCGCCGCCATTCAGATATTGTTCGACATCGTTGATGCCCTGATCCACCCGCACCCGGGCGCCCGTTTGCGGAATGAAGAAGGTGCTCACCATGAGCGCCAGCGCCAGCAAGGCCAGGCCCTTGCGCAGACGGCCGCGCAGCACGTGGCTGTAACGCAGCAGCACGATCAGCGCGAACACGATGGCGAGCCAGCCACCACGGGTGCCCGAAGCGATGGAGCCAAACAGCCCGGCCAGCGCGCCGAGGCCGGGCCACAGCGCAGCGCGGCCGGGGAAATCCTGCATGCCGGCCAGGCAGAGCAGGCCCATACACAGCACGATGTCGCCAAAGGTAATCGAGTTAATCAGGCCACCCGGCCGGTCCACGCCCAGCCCCCAGCGCTGGTAGGCAATGAAGATGGCGCCGGCTATCGAGCCCGCGATCAGGCCCCACCATAGCGCACGGCGCTGGGGCCTCAGCGCCAGCACGGTCAGCATCACGGTGGCCGCAGCCAGCATGCGTGTGGGTTTTTCCATATCGCGCAGCAGCACGCCGCTGCTGAAGCACAGGTTCAGCACGGCCAGCAGCAGCGCCAGCGCAAACGCGATCAGTACGGGGCGCACGGCCGGCATATGGGGCCGCAGCGCCGCCATGGCCGGACGGCGGTAGAAAATCGCGGCCAGCAGAAACGCGAAACTGCACAGGCCTACGCCAAAACTGCTGATCAGCGCCAGAAAAGGCAGCATGAAAATCAGGCTGTGGATAAAGACAGTGCTGGCGCGATTCGGAGGTGAGCTATTATTCATGCATTTTTATGTTTTATGCGGTGCGACGGGACTGCCCTTCGTGCGCGCAGTTTCCAATATGCCATCGCCCACTATTTCCGTCGTCGTCACCACCTATAACCGTCCTGATGCCCTGACTTGCGTCATCGAGGCCTGCTTCGCCCAGGACGATCAGGACTTCGAAATCATTATCGCTGATGACGGCTCCGGCTACAACACGCAGCAGGCCATCGCCGCGCTGCAGGCGCGTGCGCCCATGCCGCTGCGCCATGTGTGGCAGGAAGACCTGGGCTTCCGTGCCGCCAGAGCGCGCAATCTGGGCACGCTGGACGCCCATGGCGACTACATCGTGTTCCTCGACGGCGATTGCGTACCGCAGCGCGATTTTATCAGCCAGCACCGCAAACTGGCGCAGCGCGGCTATCTGGTATCGGGCAGCCGCATTCTGCTCAGTCCGGCCGCTACCGAACGCACGCTGCAGCAGCACCTCGATCTGCAAAGCCTGACGCTGGGCCAGAAGCTGGGCTGGCGCGTGCGCGGCGACACCAACAAGGTGCTGCAACTGCTGGCCACCTGGCCCGACTTGTGGCGCACCAGCAAGCGCTTTACCTGGCGCCGCATCAAGAGCTGCAATCTGGGCGTCTGGCGCAGTGATCTGGACATGGTCAACGGCTTCGACGAGAGCTTCCTCGGCTGGGGCCATGAGGATTCCGATCTGGTGGTGCGCCTGTTTAATGCGGGGGTGATGCGCAAGGACGGCGCTTTCAGCACGGAAGTGTTCCACCTATGGCACCGCGAAAACCAGCGCGACCAGGAAACCAGCAACCGCAAGGTGGTGCTGCAGCGTGCTGCGGACCGCACCATCGTGGCCGTACACGGCCTGCGCGAACACGCTGCCGGCTAAGCTGCCCGGCGCGGGCATTTCCGCGCTGCGGTTCAGTTGTTCTTGTCGAGCATGCTGATCCGCACCAGATCCGCCACATTATCCACCCCGAGCTTGGCCATCAGCCGGGCTTTATGCACCTCCACCGTGCGCACGCTGATGCCCAGTTCGGGGCCGATATCGCGGTTATGCCGCCCCGTCACCACCAGCTTCATCACTTCGCGCTCGCGCGGCGTCAGCTCGCTCAGCAGGTGTAGGCTGCGGTCGTGCTGCTCCTGCGCCGTATGGTGGCTGCGCGCCAGCTCCAGCGCCTCGTCGATGGCGGCAATCAGCTTGGCATCATCGAAGGGCTTCTCCAGAAAATCAATGGCATTGGCGCGGAACGCGGCGCGCGCCATGCTCACATCACCATGGCCACTCATGATAATCATGGGCAGTGTGCAGCCGCGCTTGAGCAGGTCCTGCTGCAATACCAGCCCGTCCATGCCGGACATGCGGATATCGATCAGCAGACAGCCGCGCCAAGCCACTTGCCAAGCCTGCAGGAAGGCTTCGCCACTGGCAAACATGGCCGTGCGGTAGCCGCGCACGCCCAGCAGCAAGCCTAGTGCGTCGCGCACTGCGGGATCATCGTCGACGATAAAAATAGTTAGATCATGTTGCATTATTCACCTGCGTATTTAGCTGCTCTTCCGCCCGCACCAGCGGCAGCGCCAATCTGAAAATACCATGTTGCGCCACCTCTGCCCACAGCGAACCGCCGTGCGCTTCCATCATGGCGCGGCTCAGCACCAGCCCCAGTCCCAGCCCGCTCGCCTTGGATGACACAAAGGGCTCGAACAGGCGCATGGCCTGCGCCGAGGAAATACCTTTACCGCTATCCTCCACGGACAACTGCACGCAGCCATGGCGCGCGCGCCCGGCCCGGCGCTGGGCCGCTATCTGGCTGACCGTCACCGTCACATGGCGCTGCCCGGCCGGCTGCTCCTGCACGGCTTCCATGGCATTGGCCAGCAAATTGCGCAGCACCAGCTCTAGCTGCAGGCGGTCAGCCTGCACGGCCAGCGCCGGTGCCGGCAAGATGGTCAGCACCACGCCCTGCTCGCGCATGGGGCCGAGGAACTGCTGGCTCACATCAGCCACTACCTGATTCATTTCGAGCAATTCCAGCTTGATTGCGCCGGTACGAAAAAAATCGCGCAGGCGCCGCACCACATCCGCCGCCCGGCCCGACTCGGCGATCATGCGCTGAATCGCGCCCTTCATCACTTCACCTGCTTCGCCGCGTTCGAGAAGCAATTCGCATGCCTTGCCATAAGCGCCGAGCGCCGTCAGCGGCTGGTTCAGCTCGTGCGCGAGCGCGGCCGCCATTTCGCCGGCCGCCGCCAGGCGCAAGGTGCGTTTCAATTCATTCGAGGCCTTGCGCAGCTCATCCACCGCAATACCGATGGAGAAACCCACCAGCGCCAGCACGGCATCGAGCATCTGCAGCTCGTGCACGGCAATATCGACCGCATGGTTCCATTTCACCAGCGCGCCTATGGCTGCCTGCAGCGTAAAGACCATCAGCGCCGTGCCGTACAGCCCCTGCCGGAACGCCGCCCAGATCACGGGCAGGAACAGGAAATAGAAATGCTTGAATTCCGAGGTGGCGATGGAACCGAACACCAGAAACAGCACGCCTATCGTCAGCCCCAGATAGCCCAGCGTCTCGGCGCGCCACACGGTCGCAAACAGGCGCTGCCGGCCGGAGGAACTGGACAGCATCCAGAACAGCGGCATCGACACCAGTATGCCCACCACATCGCCTATGCCGAAACGCAACACGGCCTCGCCCCACTGCCCCAGCGGAATCAGCCCACCCGCCGACAACAGCGCGATATAGCCCAGATCGTTGAGCAGCGCGCCTACCACCACGATCACTACCCAACGGAACATGCGATCGCGGCTATCGAACACGCCGCCATCGCCAAACTGGCGCCGCAACATCGCCCCCAGCATGCCGTAGCCGCAAGTCAGCCATAGCGAACTTAACAGCGTGATACACCAGCCTGCCGGCAAGCCACGCACCAGCAGCTCGCCGCCGACCAGCGCCACGCACCACGGCAATGCCGCCAGCCAGCCATGACGCAGCCAAAACACCAGCCCCAGCGCAGGATCAGGATTCCAGGGCGTGATATTCAAGCCATACAGCGGATCGACATAAGTGGCCCAGTCGAAAAGCAGGTACAGCGCTATGAACGCTGGAAATTCCAGATAACGGGAACGGACTTGATGCATAGGTGGCTTTGTATCGTTTTGTAGCATTATGCATTTTCTGAAAGCAATAATCACTGCATTTTATGCCTACGCGTTTCCCTTATGAATCCAAGAGTTTACGCCGTGCAGAGGCTATTTTTCCAGACCGCCATTATTAAGGGAAAAGCGTAGGTCTTTACACCAATTTACATTGCGTTACACAGCCGCTACCATATCGACTTGAATAAAGTGTAATGAAAGTTTCCGGATGTCCAACACCATCTCTCTTCGCTCCGGCGTGATCGGCTTTCGCGGCCTGAAGCGGCTGCGCGAGTCGCTGAAACTTTCCTTGCGCGGCCTATGGCACCGTGAAGCCACCGGCGCATGGCTGGGCTTGTTGAACTCCCACCCCATGTTTCTCGATCTGGTCAGATCGCGCCCCCGCCTGCTGTACAAAATCTATCGCCCGTATCTGAGCAACACGGCCTGCTGCCGCAGCCGCGTGGATCTGATGCAGCAGCACTATGGCTTCATTTTCCGTCAGGGTTTAGGCCCGCTCACCGTGCGCGCGGCGCGCGCACCGGTCATGCTCGGGCAAATTAGCGGCAAGAGCGGCCTGCCCTACCGCATCCAGCTACGCGCGATCGAACCGATGGAACGCGAAGGCGAGCTGGTATTGCAGTTGCTGCAAGGTGAAATACTGGTATATAGCTGTGCCTTCTCCTTCCTGCAGGGTACGCGCGGCATGCAATTGGGCATAGGCTGCATGCAAGGGCCGAAGGGCGAACAGGGACTGCAACTGATCAAGGACGCCACGCGCGAACTGCATGGCCTGCGTCCGAAAAACCTGATGATCAAGCTACTGAGCCAAATCGGCCATGACTACGGCTGCGTGGAAATGCGGCTGGTGAGCAATGCCAATCGCGTCGTCCAGAGCGCCACCCGCCAGGGCAAGGTGCATGCCGACTACGACGCTCTGTGGCAAGAACTGGAAGCGACGCGCCGCAGCGATGGCGACTACCGCCTGCCGTGCACGGCCATCGCCGCACCGGATCTCGCCGCGATCGCATCGAAAAAACGTTCGGAAGCGCGCAAGCGCCACGAAACCCTGCGCGAACTGGCTCTGCACATCCGCCAGGGTTTGCATGCGCCGCGTTTCGAAGCCGTCAATGGCACGCTAGGCCAGCGCTATCCGACTATGCCAGCCCCGCAACTGCAAGAAGACGAACTGGCACTGGCCTAAAGCGGCCAGCCTCCCGCGCTAGTATTCAATCGCCACTTCGCTCGCGCCTAGCACCTGCTGCAGGGCCAGCTGCAATTCATCCGACGGCGCGACGCGCCAGCCTTCACCAAGCTGCAGCACGCAGCTCACCCCTTGCGGCATGACGCGCAGCGATACGGGCAAGCCGTCGGCCTGACGGTGCGGCGCCAGCAGCTCCGACATCTTGCGCACATCCACTGTAGCCGGCAGGGCCATGCCCAACTGCTTGCCGTAGTTGACGCGCGCCGTGATGATGTCGAACACCCGCTCGGCCGAAATCCGCAAGCCGCCATTGAAGCGGTCTTCCGACACTTTGCCCACTACGGCGAGGAATTCGTCTTCGCGGAACATATGCTTGTTCTCTTCGAACACTTCGCTGTACACGGTGACTTCCACCACCGAGGTTTTGTCGTCCAGCGTGACGATCAGGATCTTGCCGCGCTGGGTCATCTGCGGCCGCACGCCCGTAATCACGCCGCACAGCATGCGCGGTTCGCGCGACGGTTCCAGCTCGGACAGCTTGGTGCGGCAGAAGCGCCGCGCTTCCGGCGCAAACGAATCGAACATATGGCCGGATAGGTAGAAGCCCAGCGCGATTTTTTCTTCGGCCAGCTTCTGACGGTCGGTGAACGGCGCCGTCTTCACGTATTCGGGTGGCGCCACCAGATCGCTATCATCACCGCCAAACAGACTGACCTGATTGGCGGCGCGCGCTTCCTGCTCGGCGCATTCCATCGCAAAGCCGACCGATGCCAGCAGCACGGCGCGATCCACTTGCAGGCAGTCGAACGCGCCCGAGCGAATCAGCGATTCGATGGTGCGGCGGTTGATCTGCTTCTTGTCCACGCGCTTGCAGAAATCAAACAGACTGGTGAACGGGCCACCCGATTTGCGCGCGGCGATAATCGCTTCGATGGCATTCTGGCCCGAACCTTTGACGGCACCCAGACCATAGCGGATATGGGTGACTTTCTTGCCCGTGACGGAAGGCGCCGGACCTTCCGGCGTGAAGCGGTAATCCGAGTGGTTGATATCGGGTGGCAGGATGGTCAGGCCGCAGATGTCGATGGCATCTTCCACCAAAATCTTGACCTTCTCCGTATCGTCCATGGCCAGCGACATATTGGCTGCCATGAAGGCCGCCGGATGGTGCGCCTTCAGATAGGCCGTGTGATAGGACAGCAGTGCATAGGCGGCCGCGTGCGACTTGTTGAAGCCGTAGCCTGCGAACTTTTCCATCAAGTCGAAAATCTCGTCGGCCTTTTCTTCCGACAGGCCATCCTTGGCCGCACCGGCACGGAAGATGGCGCGGTGCTCGGCCATCTCCTCGGCCTTTTTCTTACCCATGGCCCGGCGCAGCATGTCCGCGCCGCCCAGCGAGTAGCCGCCGACGATCTGCGCCATCTGCATCACCTGCTCCTGATACACCATGATGCCGTAGGTTTCGGACAGAATCGATTCGGTGCGCGGATCGGGATAGTCGAACTTCTCGCCGTGCTTACGTTTGCAGAAATCGGGAATCAGGTCCATCGGGCCCGGACGGTACAGCGCCACCAGCGCGATAATGTCCTCGAAGCGGTCGGGCCGTGCATCTTTCAGCATGCCCTGCATACCGCGCGATTCAAGCTGGAACACGGCCACGGTCTTGGCCTTGGTCAGCAGCTCGTAGGATGGGCGGTCGTTCAGCGGCAGCTTGGCCAGATCGAATTCCGCCTCGGCCGGATCGAGGTCCTTGATGTAGCGGACCGCGCGATCGAGAATCGTCAGCGTGGTCAGACCTAAGAAGTCGAACTTCACCAGACCGACGGCTTCCACGTCGTCCTTATCGTACTGCGACACCACGCCGGTATCGCCGGACTGGGTGTACAGCGGGCAGAAGTCGGTCAGCTTGCCCGGCGCGATCAGCACACCACCGGCGTGCATACCGATGTTACGCGTGATGCCTTCCACCTGCTGCGCCAGATCCAGCAACTGCGCCACTTCTTCTTCGTTCTGCTGGCGCTCCTTGAGCATCGGTTCTTCTTCGATCGCATCGGCAATCGAGACGGGCTTGCCCGGCTTGAACGGAATCAGCTTGGACACGCCATCGCAGAAGTTGTAGCCGAAGTCCATCACGCGGCCCACGTCGCGGATCGCACCTTTGGCCGCCATGGTACCGAAGGTGGCGATCTGCGACACCGCATCGCGGCCATACAGATCCTTCACGTGCTGGATCACCAGTTCGCGCTTTTCCTGACAGAAGTCGATATCGAAGTCGGGCATGGAGACCCGCTCAGGATTAAGGAAACGTTCGAACAGCAGATTGTATTTGAGCGGGTCCAGATCGGTAATCTTGAGCGCATATGCCACCAGCGAACCCGCACCCGAACCCCGGCCCGGTCCGATCGGCACGCCGTTATTCTTACCCCACTGGATAAACTCGGCCACGATCAGGAAGTAGCCGGGGAACTTCATCTTGATGATGGTGTTGTTCTCGAACTCCAGCCGCGCTTCGTAGCGCGGACGTTCCTGCTCGCGTTTGACAGGATCGGGGAACAGGTGCAGCAGGCGCTCCTCCAGCCCCTTCTTGGTTTCGGCCACCAGGAATTCGTCGATGGTCATACCCGGCGTCGGGAAATTCGGCAACTGCGGCTTGCCCAGCGTCAGCGTCAGGTTGCAGCGCTTGGCGATTTCCACCGAATTCTGCAAGGCCGCCGGCAGATCAGCAAACAGCTCGCGCATTTCCGCCTGCGACAGGAAGCGCATCTGCTCATTGAACTTGCGCACGCGCTTGCTGTTAGCCAGCAGTTCGCCTTCGGCGATACAGGTACGGGCTTCGTGCGCGATGAATTCATCGGCCGACAGGAACTGCACTGGATGGGTGGCCACCACGGGCAGACCCAACTTGGACGCCAGCGCCACCGAATGGCGCACCTGCGATTCCTGATTAGGCTGGCCGGCGCGCTGGATCTCGATGTAGAAGTGGCCGGGGAAAATAGCAGCCCATTTCTGTGCCAACTGTTCGGCCAGCGCTGGATTGCCGTTTTCAATGGCCATGCCGATGTCGCCGAAATGGGCGCCGGACAGCGCGATCAGGCCATTGGCCTTGGCGTCATTGGGCAGCAGCGGGTAGTCCTGCTGGGTCAGCTCCTGCAGCCACTCGGTACGCAGTTCGGCGCGGCCGCGGTGCTGGTTGGTCAGCCAAGCTTTCGACAGCAGCTCGCACAGCTGCAGATAGCCCATGCGGTTTTTCGCGAACAGCATCAAGCGCGAGGGCTTGTCGCGATTCTCGTCATTGGTGATCCAGCAATCCACGCCAACCACAGGTTTGATACCCTTGCCGCGCGCCGCTTTGTAGAACTTCACCATGCCGAACATATTGGCCAGATCCGTGACGGCCAGCGCCGCCTGCTTGTCCTTGGCCGCCGTACTCACGAGATCGTCGATGCGCACCAGTCCATCGACGATGGAGTATTCGGAGTGCACGCGCAGGTGGACAAAATCCGGCCCCGTAGGCAAAGCTGCCGGGACGGATGCGGCGGGGGTGGCTGCTGGGTCTACTACCATGTTCATATGCTGCTCGTTGCGGGTTCAATATCCGGCTATTTTACCGTGTGGCGCCCCTACTCCGGAAATCAACTGATGTAGTTAAAACCGGCATGCGTTGCGAAAAACACAATGCCGATCAACGGTAAAAAAACCTTGGCGGCCAAGCTTGCGTATAATGTCGGCTCCGAAAAATTTTTGATCTGGATCATCATGCACGCTAATACTGCTTTACAAGCTGAAGCGCATGCTGCCGCAACTGCCGCCGCTGCCGCTCACGTCAATATCGCCGCCTACAAATTCGTTACCTTCGACGATACGGAAGCCAAACGCCCTGAATATCAGGCGATCTGCCAGCGTTTAGGCCTGAAAGGCACGATCCTGCTGACGCCGGAAGGCATCAATATGTTCCTCTCCGGCCCCCGCGCCCACATCGACGAATTCCTCGCGTGGGTGCGTAGCGACGCCCGTTTTGCTGATCTGGAAGTCAAGGAAAGCTATTCGAACGAGCAATCACACAAGCGCATGCTGGTCAAGCTCAAGAAAGAAATCATCACCATGCGCATGCCGCTGATTAAGCCGGAAGATGGCCGTGCGCCCTTCGTCGAAGCGGCCACGCTCAAGCGCTGGCTTGATAACGGCGTGGACGATAAAGGCCAGCCAGTGGTAATGGTGGATACCCGTAACGATTTCGAAGTGGATGTAGGAACGTTTGATAACACGGTCGATTACCGCATCAAGAAATTCACCGAATTCCCGGAAGTGATCGCTGCGCACAAGGAGGATTTCACCGGCAAGACCGTGGTGACTTTCTGTACCGGCGGCATCCGCTGCGAAAAAGCTGCCATCCACATGCAGAACATCGGCTATCAGGATGTGTATCAGCTCGAAGGCGGCATCCTCAAGTATTTTGAAGAAGTGGGTGGTGCGCACTACACGGGCGACTGCTTCGTGTTTGACTACCGTACCGCGCTCAATCCCAAGCTGGAACCGACCGAAACTACCCAGTGCTTCGTGTGCCGCGCCGTGGTCACGCCGCGCCAGCAACTGTCGCCCGAATACGTATTCGAGAAATCCTGCCCGCACTGCTACGGCAAATAGGCTAGGCTGATGCAGCCTCAGCGCTGCATTAGCTTGCGACGGTGGGCAGGGCTCTGCCCACCATGCGCCATGGCCTGCAATTATTTGTAGATCCAGATACCCGTATGGGCTTCAATCAGCTTGCCTTCGGTAGCGAAGTCCAGCATACCATTGGCCTGCGCGTAGTCGGCCAGGGCCGTGCCGCCCTGCGCGGCCAGCGCAGGCGAATAGTAATACCACTTGCCACGCGTGTTATCCCACACCCACAACGAACTGAAGTTGACAGCGCCATCACTCTCATCCAGTGCTTGATGAAACGCTTGCGGCGTTATCGCGCTTCCGATTGCAACCATGTGCCAGCCCGCCCCTATCTGGCGGTATGCGCTGGCTTCAAGCGGCACAGCGGCAGGTATAGGCATGCTGTAGGCTTGCTTGAAATTGACCCAGTAGGCTTGGCCGGCATCGATCGTCGTTAATACATCTGCACCGCGCTCGGCCGCGTATTTTGCCAACGCATCCGCACTCAGTGCCGGCAAATAGATACCCCAACGTGCCGTTGCCGTATTCCAGTGCCAGACTGATTCTGTCTTGCTGGCATCGCCATACAGGCTAGCCACCTGCATTGACGCTAGAGTGCCGTTGCCCAGTAAGTGCCAACCCGCTACCCGAATAGATGCCGGCTTGCCCTGCGGACTTTCCGTACCATATACGCGAAAACTCAGATCCGTATTAGCAGAGAAATTCGCCTGGCCGGCAGGATAAGGATTGTCTAAACTGCCGCGCCAGCGCACTTCATATGTGCCGTCCTCAGCTTCCGGCATAGATAAGCGCAAACGATAAGCTTGCTTAGGCTCGACAGCGACATTAAATGGCAAGCGCACCCAGATCGGCGTTTCGGGAATGTCAGCCGCGATGGTCACCTGAGTACGGGCCAAGGGTTTCCCGTCCAGTGTTTCCAAGACTGCAGTAATTGCAGGCGGGTGTCCCGTTACACTCAAATTCACATCAATGGCTTGGATATAGTTAGTTGCAGGAACTATCTCTTGCCAACCATTAATCCAAGAACCAAATGACTGCTCTATCTGCTGGGTAACTAAAGAGACATTCATCAACAATGTCGCAACGCCACTTACTGATACTCCACTGTTATTGGTCGCCACCAGCCGAAATTGCCGACCATGTGCTGCGGCATCCACGGCAGCGATCGATACATTCGCGCTACGGCTACCCGAAACGGTCAGGCTATCCGCCAAATCTTGCCAGTGCAACCCCAGATCATCAGAAAATTGCCACTGTAATGATGGAAAAACAGAGGCATCTACCCTGGCAGAGAAGGAAGCGCCGTAACCTGGCGCCTTCAACATGACGAGTGGTGCATCGAGCTCGATCACAGGCTTCAAGGGCGCCCCGCGACTTAATTTCTCTGGCCGATATGCGGCCACCAAGGGTGCCATCTCGCGTAAGGTCCGGGCGTTGTTTGCAGCACGACTGAGCCCTTCAGCTGTGCCTGTAGCCACCCCATCATAGTAGAGCCGGGGATTGGAAAACATTTCGATTAGTTCCGGACTGGCTGTAACGCCCGGCGGTAATCCGCCTCCAGACACCATCACATCTGAAAAAACATAGTTCTGGCCAACGCTAATTTGACCATGAGAATAATCCCATCTTCCTAAATTATAGGGATTATCCAGATGATGGCCAGCGCCCAGCACATGTCCCAACTCATGCGCCAAAATACTTATGTCACCGCCAGTTGGGACATTAGAAATCCAGAACCCGAAATCTCGCTCCGAGCTATCCGGTGACATAGGCAACCGCGCCACGCCGCCGCCCCCCTGCCCCAACATCCCCACCACATCGGCTCCTGTTTCTTCGCGCCAAAGCAGTACTTCATCTAAATATCCATCCGCCTTGAGCAACAGGCGGTTTAGGTCAATGTCGCCATTCCCTGACTCCTTGTAGTTCACTGCCCGAATATCAACCAAATTGACTAATACGTCAGCGTCACTGCGGGCATAAGCTGCATTAGCAGACTTAACCATCGCACGAATTTTCGCGGTAACGGCAGCGACGCTACCTTCTTTTGCTAGCACCGCTGGCGTATACACCATCAGCAAGTCAACTCGGGTGGGTACGGCCAACGCCCAGCCAGTACAGCATCCTATCAAAATTGCCACGCAAACTTTAAGCAAAACTAGATGACGCATAATCTGTAACCAAATAGAAGTGTGGGAGCTTTCGCTAAACTAAGCTGAGCTAAGCTGAGCTTGCGGAAATTGTTAAGTAGCAATTTAATTATAACAATTCCATTAGGAAATAAACTCATAGTATCTTGCCTGCCAGCAAAAAAAAACGCATGGAGCATGCAAGAGACATGGCCGAAAACAAGCAGCGAATAAAACATCCACTAAAGAATATGGCTACACCGCAACGTTTCGGGTTCCATAGGAACGCCGCAGGGCGAGGAATGGTTGCTCCACTGCGCTGTAACACAACGTGGACAACAGCCAGGTGACTGCATACGTTGCTATCAGTGCAACCGACGTATTTATCCAGTGATTTGTGGTAATTGCAGGCAAGCCAACATACTGCATCCAGACATGCAGCACACCCATATGCAACAGATAGAAAGAGAAACTGATACGCCCACCTTGCCCCAGCGTACGGTCTAACCAGTTCGGCAACGGACGTTTGTAAGCCACCCACGCCATAATCAAGGTACTCCAGCCGATAGATTCTAGCAGCGACCAGACGATCCAGAACGGCCGGTGCGTATAGGGTTCGAATTTGGCCACATGTGACTGCAGCGCGCTATCGGCAACTACCAGCAGTGCCGCCAGTGGCAACAGCCAGCCCACGTAGCGCTGAATCCAGCCACTGTGGCGCTGATAAAGCACGGCCGCCAGCATGCCGACCAGGAACTGGTCGAAGCGTCCCACCATGGTGCTGAAATACATCAGCGTGCTCTTCTCATTGACGGTATAGGACGCCACCTTAAAGAACAGCATCAGCGCCAGTAACTTCAGCAGATAGCGCGCGCCATATTGCAAAGTGAAGCGGGCCAGAAATGGAAACACCAGATAGAACCAGAATTCGACCGAAATACTCCAGGCCGCTCCTGTGATAGGCGTATAGGAAGTAGGCGCCAATCCCAGATTGGTGGCAAACAGGTAGAGCAGATCCTGCGGAGTAAATTTATCGCGCCCTATCGATAAGGCGACTGCAAAGATGGTCAAGAACAAGGGCAGGATGCGCAGGCAGCGGTTGCGCAGGAATTCCCGATAATCGATCTGCTGCTGATACTGGGCGATCTGCATGAACAGAAAACCAGACAGGGTAAAGAATAAAGCCACCCCGGTATGCCCTTCGCTGATCAACCCCAGCCAGTCATTGGTGATTTGCACACCGCCTTGTCCGCGGTATTCCAGGTAGAAGTGGAACAGAAAAACGATAGTCGCGGCCAGCCAGCGTAACTGATCAAGACGGGGGTTGTACGGAAGATTGGAAGAGTTCATGGACCGGCACGCAATAATTATGAAAAATAATTATACGTGGCGGTCCAGGAAACAACTATTGAAACGAACGGGGCAATGCTTCGCGTAGCGCATTTTCATACGCTATGCGGGCAGTAATGTACACAGCAAGCTGGGCATTCAAGCGAGTAATCTCACCTTCGACAAATTGCAGATTGGTTACCTGGGCCTGTGCTTCGGCACTGAGTTCAGCAACAGGATAACTAACCCCGTTGACTGTGACTTCCAGCTGTTGCTCGATCTTCAATGGATCCATCACGCACTCCTTAATTAACGAAAATACGCGGAAATCTCACGTACGTCGTTCTCGCCCAATGTCCCTGCCGCCGCACGCAATTTAAAGTGTGCAAGAACATAGGTATAGCGCGCTTGCGCTAGATCGCGTTGCGTAGAGCTCAATTGGCGTTGCGCGTCGAGCAACTCCAGATTAATCCGGATGCCACCCTTGATACTCTGCTCCGTTGCCTTGACCAACAAACGCCCCGATTCCACCGCTTTCATCAATGCATCGATCCGCGCAGCACTACTAGTAAGGCTGTCGAAATTCTTGCGCAACTCAAGCAATTGCTTATCCTTTTCCGCTTGCAGATCAGCCAAAGCCTTTTCTTTATTTGCCACAGCTTGTCGCGTCGAAGCATTCACTGCACCACCGGAATACAGGGGAATATTGAGCTGGATGCCGATACTACGGGTAGTCGAATCCTGATTAATGGTGTTAATCGACTCCGACGTATTTTTCCCGTATGTGGCTACCAGATCCATGCGTGGCAAATGGCCTGCACGCGCCTTGTTAATTTCCTGCTGATTAATTTCAACGGCAATCAATTTGGCCTTCAAATCCGGATTGCGCTCCAGCGCTACCCTTTTCCAAGCATCGAAGCTCATCGGCTCACTGACACGTCCGTTAAACTCAGGCGTCAAATGATCGAGCGACTCAACCGGCCCTCCCACGATGGCTTCCAAGGCAAGGCGGGTCGAATACAGATTATCTTGTGCGTCGAGCAGGCCCGCTTCGGCGACATCCAGACGTGCACGCGTTTCCAGCATATCGGTACGCGTGCCTTCCCCCTGAGCGAACAAGCGATCATTCGCCTTCATACGCTCCACATAAGTATCACGCTCCCACTGGGCCAGTGCCAGTTGGTCTTCCTTGAAGAGCAACTCGATATAAGCACTTACCGTGCGCATAATCACTTGCTGCTGCTCGCTCAGAAACACAGCCGAGCTGTAATCGGACTGCAAGCCTCCCTGTTTATAACGCGCCCAAGCGTCCAGGCTAAACAGCGACTGACGCAACTGCACATTGGCCGAGCGGCTAATGTAGTCCTGCTGCGGCTGTGCCTTACTGCCGTAGGTAATATCACTGTGGGCCTTGCTGCCGCTATAGCTCGCAGACAGGCTAGGCAAGAGATTCGAACGACCCAAAATGCGATTTTCCTGGCCGCTTTCGTTGGCATAAACTGCTGCACGATAAGCTGAATCATTGGCAAGCGCGGCGCGGTAAGCCTCTATAAGGCTCAGCGATGCCGCACTAGCAGGCGCACTCAGCAGACTCAGACCGGCACACAGAGCCAGCACTAGCGGAGTGCGCCGAAACATTGAACGCTGCCCCATTACTCCTCCGACATCGATGACTTAGCACGATCAAACACTGGCTTGAGCAGATAGCTCATCATGCTACGTTCGCCCGTTTTCACGAACAACTCGACTGGCATACCAGGACGAATACTCATCTGTTTCGCTTGCATCATTTTGATCCCTTCTGGCAGCACCTTCGCTTGCACACTGTAATAGGGTGTGCCGTTGCGCTCATCCAGCAGACGGTCCGACGAAACCAATTTCACGACGCCTTTAATGTGGGGCGTGGTATTGCTGTTAAAGGCTGAAAACATCAGTTCAACTGGCAGCCCCTCGTGCACTTTATCCACCAGATTAATTGGCAAGCGTCCTTCCACAATCAATTCATCATTGAGCGGCACCACATCCATCATGCGGAAACCCGGCTGCACCACGCCCCCCTCCGTAAAGACCGCCATGCCGATCACAAAGCCATCTACCGGCGATTTCACCTCGACGCTACCCACCGCATACGTCTCAGCAACCTGACGGCTCATCAATGCGCGAGCATCACGCTGCACATCTGAAAGTAGCGTACGTACTTCCTTCTGGTAGTCCTGAGTACGCTGTGCGCGCTTCAAGGTCAACTCAGCAATCTGGCGCTGGCAACGACCAATATTTGCCGCGTCTTCCGCAATGCCGCCTTCAGTCTGGGAATAGCTACGCTCTACGTCCAGCAAACGAGCACGCGCTACATAGCCATCGCGGGCCAGCTCGCGCAAATTACCAACCTGCTCCTTGAGTATGGCTAGTTGCTGTTGTTTAGCTTCCCGTGCTGCTTGCAAACCGGCGATTTGGAACTTCAGCCCGGCAATACTTTCTTCTGCCGCCGCCAGTTCACTCGCCAGTGCCCCTTGGCGCGATGCCAGCAACTGAACTTGTTGCTGCAAATTATCCTGAAAAATGGGTTCCTTCTGATAAGCCGCCATCTCAGCCGTATGTACCAGTGCCGACTTGCCATCACGCTCTGCCAGCAGGCGCGCTTCGGTCGCCAGCAACGCCAACAACTGAGTCTTGGACACTTCGGACTGTGCGGTCACATTCACCGCATTCATCCGCACCAAGACTTGCCCCTTCTTAACCTGCTCGCCTTCCTTAACCAGGATACGTTCAACGGTTCCGCCTAACTGGTATTGGATGGCTTTGCGGTTTCCTTCCTTAGCCACATTGCCGGACATCGGCACCCCTTTATCGAGTGGGGCAAAAATTGCCCAGATCAGGAAGCCCAGTACACCAAACACTATGATCAACCAGCCTATGCGGCTGTAGGCACTGGGATCAACATTGACCGTCTGTGGACTTACTTCATGCGCGGTAACATCTGTCGCCAACGCCTTGGTATCAATCAGTTTCATATTTACTCCTGTTCCTTGGTCACTGCGCCGGCAGCGGCTGCCGCTTGTGCCGCCTGTTGTTGCGCCGCCTGCTGTGCTGCGGCTTGGGCTGCTTGCTGCTGAGCTGCGACCTGAGCTGCTTGCTGCTGAGCCGCTACTTGAGCCGCCTGCTGCTGGGCTGCCGCCTGTGCCGCTTGCTGTTGTGCCAAAGCGTTTTTCTGTGAGTTTTGTTGAAGTGCAGCCAGCACCTGATCCGTCGGTCCAAACATCTCCAAGTTACCATCTCGCAGTAACAGCAATTTATTAGTCGCGCTTATCGCGTTCATGCGATGGGTAATCAACACGATCGTTTTGCCGTTCTGACGTAAATCCGTCACTGCACGGACTAATGCTTGCTCACCAACATCATCCAAATTGGAGTTCGGTTCATCCAGCACGATCAGCGACGGGTCACCGTACATTGCACGGGCCAAGCCCAGGCGTTGACGCTGACCACCCGAAAGGCCGGCACCGCCATCGCGCAACTTGGTATCGTAACCTTCTGGCATATGCAGGATCATGTCATGTACGCCTGCCCGTTTGGCAGCCAATACAACTTGTTCAGGATCTGCTTCGCCAAAGCGCGCAATGTTTTCTGCAATAGTGCCCCCAAACAACTCGATATCTTGCGGCAGATAACCAATGTTCGGACCCAATTCCGATTTGTTCCAACTGAAAATATCAGCGCCATCGAGACGCACTTTACCGCTGGCGGCAGGCCAGATACCCACCAGTAAGCGCGCCAGGGTAGATTTACCGGAGCCGCTAGGGCCAATCACGCCCATGACATCGCCGGGTTGAATAGCAAAGTTCAGATTTTTCAACAAAGGAGTACGTACGCCTGGCGGCGAAGCAATCACGTTCTCGACGGAAACCTGTCCCAAAGGTTTAGGCAGCGGCATGCCGCTTTCACGAGCAGGATTCTCTTCCAACAAAGTCGTCAGGCGGGCATAAGCACTACGGGTGCTACTCAGCGATTTCCAAACGGCAATAACTTGCTGAACCGGTGCCAGTGCGCGCCCCAACAGAATAGACGCTGCAATCATCATACCGGAGGTAATTTTCCCATCCAGAACCAGTAAAGCACCAAAGCCCAATACCAGCGATTGCAAGGAAACCTGGACAAATTTGGTAGCAGCACCGATCAGGCCTGCTTTTTCGCTCGCTTCAGCCTGCAGATGCAGAAACTTTCCGTGTAACTTGAACCACCGCCCCATCAAATTAGGCAACATGCCCATCGATTCGATCACTTCAGCGTTACGCAGATTGTTCGTGGCTAAACCATTAGATACGATTGCCATCTGGTTGGCTTCCGCCAGCGGCTTCTTGGTGACTCGTTCATTCACAACGGCCAGCACAACTAACAAGGTGGTGCCACATACAGCAAACACGCCCAACATCGGTTCAAAGAGGAAGATCACCAGCAGATAGATCGGGAACCAAGGCGCATCAAAGAAAGCGAACAAAGCGTTACCCGTCAGGAATTGGCGCAGCGCTGTCAGATCTTGCAATGCTTGACCAGCGTTGCCACCAGCTTGTTTGAGATTCTGTTCAAATGCCGCGGTGTACACGCGACGGTTCAACTGCATGTCGAATTTCGCACCGAGTCTTACCAGTACAAAACTACGAATGAGCTCCAGCCCGCCCATCAGTATGTAAGCGCCGAGTATCAGCAAGGTGAGCATTGCCAATGTAATTTCGTTGCGGCTTTGCAGTACCCGGTCATAGATCTGCAGCATGTAGAGCGATGGTGCCAACATCAACAAATTGATGATCGCGCTGAAAGCGCCTACGGTATAGAAGGCACTTTTAAAACTGAGCAAGACTTGCTCAATTTCATTTTTCTTATTGAATAATGGTTTCATAGGATCAGACTGTCGAACAATCACGAGAGAGCGTCAGGATAGAACGCGACATGCGCACTCCCTGGCGACCAACTGCACTGCATAAATAGCCGCCGCACAATTATCTAAAGACGACACATTATCGCCTATATTCCTACGAATATGTGATTTGCGTCACAAATTTTTACTCTCTTATTGTGAAAAGTTACCGATAATGCATTAAATCTCAGCAAAGTAGCACTTACAGGATTGCAGTCGCATCAGTTGTATGGCGCACATTAACAATAAAAAAACCCCTGCAACCGAAGTTGCAGGGGTTTTGCAGGTCTTCACCTTAAGCACCTACCCGGAGGCAGGTACTTATCTCCGAAGAGATTAGGCGATTTCCAGAGTACCGTTCGTCTGATTGTACGATGCGGTCGACAGATCCACCAGACCAACGATCTGGATGATCAGGTCGGTGCCGTTCACGAAGTCGTTCACCGTAGTGTTGCCCGATTGAACGATGTAGGTGTTACCACCGAACTGGAACCAAGCAGCATCGTTACCATCAGTACCCAATGCATTAACTGCAGCATTAGCGTAATCCTGGAACACTGCCGTGGAGCCAGCCAGAGTGATAGCGCTCTTCGTGAACACAACCGTACCAGAGTTGCCAAGACTGATCACGTCGCCCGAAGCCAGGTCGGTGATGGTCGAGTAGCTGTTCACGTTGGTAGGAGCAACAAACTTGAAGGTGTCTTTACCAGCGCCACCGGTCAGGGTGGTCAGGTTAGCACCAGTCAGGGTGTCGTTGCCAGCGCCGCCCAGCAGGACGTCGCCGCTGCCCGAAGCGGTCAGGATATCGGCAGCAGAACCGCCAGTAACGGTCATAGCTGCGGTACCAGTTGCGGTCAGGGTCAGCTTACCGGTGAAGGTACCAGCATCAACCTTGGTAACGCCCAGTGCACCTGCCAGATCCAGAGTCAGGTTCGATTCGCCCGACACGTTCACGGTTGCAGCTGCGCTGTCTGCCAGAGCCAGGGTGGTGTTGCTGATGGTTGCAGCACCGCTAGCGTTCACTGGGGTGATGTCGCTAGCTTTAATGCTGATGGTTTCAACACCAGCCACAGCAACAGTACCGAAGTTCAGGTCAGCAGCATCAACCTTGGTCACGATATTGAAGCTATCAGCGGAGCCAGTAGCATCATTCATGGTTACCGTAGCACCAACACCTGCGCCGGTCAGTTCCAGCGTACCAGCATTAGCCATGTGGGTCAGCGTCAGTTGCGACGAAGTGGTAGCTTCAACGCCCGATACAGTACCGGAGCCAGTGATGGTCAGGCCACTGATCGTGGTCGCGCCACCGTTTGCACTGGTGAAGGTCAGAACACCACCAGCATTCGTCACGTTGTAACCTGCACCAACGGCGGTGTCCAGAGCTGCAGCGATCGCGGTTGCGGTAGCAGCAGCACCCAGAGCGGCGGTGGTGTAGGTCGTACCATTGATAGTGATCGAAGCCGTATCAGCCGCGCCAGTTGCAGTACCAGCGGTCAGGGTCAGGGTCTTGACCTGTGCCACGTCAGCAGTACCAGCCGAGATGACATAGCTGATGTCATCAACGTTAGCCAGATTGATGGTGTTGCTTGCAGTGGTTGCAACTTGCTGAACACTGAATTTCTCGAAACCATCGATGAAGGTTTCGAACACAGTAGCAGCCGATGCAGTTGCTGCGTCAGCAGCAGTCATCACCAGGGTGTCGGTGCCGGTGCCGCCCGAAACGTTGGCGGTCAACGACGAAACGCCGCTTGCCAGAGTCACGATGTCGTCACCTGCGCCGGTGCTGATTGCCTTGGTTACGGCAGCGCCTGCTTTGGTGGTTACGCTGTCAACACCTGCGCCGCCGGTGTAGGTCGCTTTGGAAGCGTCTACAGTTGCGGTCACGGCGCCGGTGGTGCCGGTGGTGGTAACGGAAGTAACGTTGGCACCGCTTGCGTCAATGGTCAGACCTGCGGAGCCGGTCACAGCCACCGTTTTCAGTGCGGTCAGCGTGGAACCAGTCAGATCCAGCGCTTTGGTACCGGTCACGGTCAGTGCTTCGACAGCAGCAGCGCTCAGAGCGAAGGCCGAATCGTCACCAGTGGTGGTTACGTTCAGAGTCTTCAGGCTAGCAGCGCCGGACAGATCAACGGTGTTGTTAACCGTGTTGACGGTCAGGGCCAGAGTAGCGACCGAGGTGTCAATGGTTGCAGTACCAGCCGAGTTTGCCAGCGACAGCGAAGTCAGAGCGTTCAGGTCGTTGGCGCTGGTATCACCCAGGTCAGCCGAGCTATAGCCATTGACGGTCAGGCTGGTGATAGCAGCAGCAGCAACGTCGTCTACACGCACAGCACCGTAGGTGACGGTGTTGGCCGACACTACTTTAGCAACAGCTGCCGAACCTGCAACAACGGTCTCGGTTGGATCAACGGTACCAGCGGTCAGGCTCAGGGCTTCGGATTCATCTTTAGCCGTGAACACAACTACTGCACCGCTGGCTGCGCCACTGGTGAAGTTAGCGCTCAGAGCGCCGGTGAATACGCCATTGGCAACTTTACCGCCGACGGTCTGGGTGTCGGAAGCGGTCAGGTTCGAGAATGCCTGTGCAACTTCAGCAGCAGTCAGAGCTTTGCTTGCGGTGAAGGTCAGGCCATCAACCGTGGTGCTTTCGCCGCTAGCCAGTGCCAGGAAGGTCACAGTGTGCAGTTCTTTAACTACTGCAACTGCTGGCTTGGTGAACTCGGTTTCAGCGTAGTTCTGGTTGATGGTCACGGTGGTGGTTTTGCCATCGCCGTTGACGCGCACATCACCAAAGGTGTGTGCCGCACCTGCCAGCTGGTCGGCTGCAGTGATGGTCATGTTCGAGTTCACAGTCACGGTTTTGCCGCCGCTGACAGTGATGTCACCTTGATCCAGGGTAGCCGTGCCGTCGCCATTCAGTGCGCTGGTTACGGAAACAGCACCAGTTGGTTTGGTGGTTGCGCCGATGGTGATAGCACCGTTATCCACGGTCGAAGTGGTGTTCACGGTTACGGTCGAGCCACCGTCGATATCAACAGCATTAGCGCCAAACTTGTTGGAAGTGAAGCTCACTGCGCCGGTAGCACCGCTCAGTTTGACAGCTGCGCCTTGAGCAGCCAGCGTAACGGTCTGCGATGCACCGCCAACGATTTCCACACCGCCGGTAACGTTGCTCAGGGTAACTGCGGTGCCCGACGCGACTTTAAAGTCAGCTTCAGTACCGGAGGTAATGCTCAGAGCGGTTACGCCTGCGAACGCGGTCGACAGATCCAGAGCGCCCACGCCGTTGGCGGCGAAGGTACCAACCTTAGCAGCAGCAGCGATGCTGACATTCTCGATGTTGGTAACGGTTGCACCTGCAGGAATGGCTACGTCGGTGATTGCGCTGATTTTCAGCGTGTCAACACCAGCGCCACCATCGATCGAGTCGAGTGCCGTGAAGGTCTGAACAGCACCAGCGGTAGCATCGATCACTGCTTTGATGGTGTCTGCACCAGCGCCGCCCAAGATTTCGTCAACGCCTGCGGTCAGCGTGAAGTTTTTAGCGACGAAATTATCTGGTTTTGCATCAGCAGCAGCTTTGTCAGCAACAGCAGCCGTAACGGCAGCAGCAGCGTCGGAAGCCAGCTTAGCAGCAGCAACTTTAGCAGCAGCAGCAGCGTCGTCGTCGGTGGTGGTTTTGGTTGCAGCAGCAGCGGTAGCGTAAGCAGCAGCAGCAGCAACAGCAGCAGCAGCCGAAACAACAGCTTTATCAGCAGCAGCTTTTTCGGTAACGGTCAGTGCGATTGCAGCGTTCGCCGAATCCAGCGAGTTCACAGCAGCGATTGCAGCTTTTGCAGTGTTCGCAGCGGTGGTAGCGTCAGCAGCGTCAGCAGCAGCAGCAGCAGCAGCGGTGGTGTAGTCATTAGCAGCAGCAGTTGCTTTAACAACAGCAGCAGCGTCAGCAGCAGCAGCAGCAGCAGCAGCGGCAGCGGCTTCAGCAGCAGCTACAGCCTTGTCAGCAACCAGCTTAGCAGCAGCAGCGTCCGAAACGGCTTTAGCAGCAGCGGTCTCAGCAGCAGCAGCAGCAGCGTCATCAGCGGTTGGCTTGGTAGCAGCAGCAGCGGCTACAGCGGCGTCAGCAGCGGTTTTAGCAGCAGCAGCAGCGGTGGTTGCGGTAGCAGCAGCAGCAACAGCAGCGGTGGTAGCAGGAGCTACGGCAGCACTTGCGGTTACAGCAGCAGCGTCGTCAGCTTTAGCAGCAGCAGCAGCGTCAGCAGCGGTTTTTGCAGCAGCGGCAGCGGTGGTAGCAGCGGTAGCAGCATCAGCAGCAGCAGCTTGATCGATCAGCAGTTGACCGTTAGCAGCGTTCACAGCAGCAACGTCGCCAGCTTTGATAGCAGCAGCCAGGTTAGCTTTGTCAGTTACTACGGCGGCGTCAGCGAGAACTTTTGCATCAGCAGCAGCTTTCGATGCGTCGGCAGCAGTGCTAGCAGCGGTTGCCAGAGCAGCAGCGTCGGTCTTAGCAGCCAGAGCAGCAGCAGCAGCGTCAGCAGCAACAGCAGCGGTCAGGTTGGCGGCGGCGGTGGTAGCAGCAGCAGCAGCGGTGGTAGCAGCGGTTACGGCGGTTGCAGCAGCAGCAGCAGCCGAGATCGAAGCAGCCGAAGCGGTTGCAGCGGTTTGAGCAGCGGTAACGTCAGCAGCAGCGGTGCTTACTGCGGTGTTAGCAGCGGCAGCGGCAGCAGCAGCGTCAGCAACAGCTTTAGCAGCAGCGGCGTCGTCAGTGGTGGTTTTGGTTGCAGCAGCAGCGGTTGCGTACGAAGCAGCAGCAGCCGAAACAGCAGCAGCAGCAGCTTTAGCAGCGTTAGCAGCGGTTACTTCTGCAGCGGCAGCGTCAGCAGCGGTCTTAGCAGCGGCTGGCGAATCTACAGCAGCGATAGCAGCAGCAGCGGTGCTTGCAGCGGTTGCAGCAGCAGCGGCAGCGGCGGTCGAGGTTGCAACAGCGGTTGCCAGAGCGGCAGCAGCGTTGTTAGCAACGATGGTAGCAGCAGCGTCAGCGTCGCTGGTTGCCAGAACTTGCTGTTCCAGAGCAGCCAGAGCAGCTGGGGCGGTTGCGGCAGCCAGGGTTGCTGCGTCGGTTACGCTGGCGATGTAGTCTTTTGCCAGTTTGTTAGCAGCGTCGCCGGTGTAAGCGCCTACGCCACCTGGGAAGTTCGAGATAGCGGTGGTGAACGAGGTCGCTGCGCTTACTTTCGAAGCGTAAGCAACTGCGTCGGCGCCTTGTGCGCCAGCAGCGATCGAGGTAACAGCGCTGCTCAGGGTGACTGCACCGCTGTTGATCTGGTTAACCCAGAATACCAGGCCAGCGTTGTCTGCAGGGTGGCCGAACAGGTTCTGGTATACCTTAGCGATGATCTGGGTATTGTTCATACCAGCGAAGACATCGGTGTATTCCTTCGAGGATGCAAACGATGCTGCAACCTGAGCCTGGGTTACTACGCCCTTGGTCAGTGCGTCTTCCCAGTATGCCAGACCGATAGGGTCCGCTGGGCGGTTGTAGTAGGCCACGTACAGTTTTTGAAGTGCTTCGGTGTAAATACCCATTTAGTGCTCCTAATGGAAAATATGATTAAAGTTAAAACTTGCAGTAACGTGACCGCCATCTGCAACCTAACGTTCCGAATAATGTCAGAAGGTACTGACCCTTTTATGTGACGATCATCACAAAAAGGAACAATATCTTCCGAATTTTAATGATTTATTCACTAACATTCGTTCGGCGGCCCATTATCTGGGAAGTTTGAGGCTAACGCAAGCACTCACTCGCCCCTGCCAGAGCTACCGTTTTACCTAGGAGACACGTGGCAGAATCAGGCTGACAGCAGGTATTGCAGCGCAACAGATGGGGGCGTCTAAATTACTCTCAATCAATTGCAATAATTTGTAACTATACGTCGCCACATTGCCGTATGTTGCAGAACAGCATCAAGCTCAAGTCCGCATTGCTAGAGAGCGTGGCTTGATCCAGATGCTGGTATTAAATGAAACAGCCGCCCTGCTTGCACAGTGCGGCTGCCTGATATTGAGCGACGAACTGCCGCTGTTGCCTTATTTCACCGCTGACTTACCCCATTGGGTTGCGCCATACACGGTACGGTCACTGCCCAGACGAGTATTAAATAGATAAGCCGCCGTGCCGCCATTCTCAGAACTGAGCACACCATCAACCCACATATTAGTCGTAGTTGGATTAAGGAAGCGGTTCTCGCCGGAGAAGCGACCATCGGCGACCACCTGACCACGGGCTTTCAATTCCACCCGTTCAGTATTACTGACCAGATCAAAGCTGGTGGCGAAAGTGCGATTATCGAAATTAAAATTCAATAAACCATTTTCCAGCTTGGCTGCCGTGGTAGGCACAATAATATTATCGTTATGGATATACGCTTCGCTATTCTGCAAAGTGAAACCCACCGAGCCGCGCTCCGGCACCACATATTCCTTGCCCTCAGTACGGAACAAAGCAAAGTCAGCATTCTGGGCGATCAGAGTGGATTTCCGGTTCAGCTCGCCGACGAAGTCCACCACCACGGCCTGATTAATAACTGGCTGCCAGCGCCCCCACACAATCTTGCTTGCGGGCACATCCGGCACCACCACGGGTGGCGTCACTTCGACTGGCGGCGGCGTTACCACCGGCACCTCCACCACTGGGGGTACCACCACCACCGGCGGCGTCACCACTACCGGGGGGGTTACCACCGCAGGCGGAGGAGTGGTTTCCTGATTCTTGCCACCGTTCTGGCCAGTTCCGCTCGCTGCTGCATTGTTAACTGCCTGCTGGAACGATGCATTCTTTTGCGGATCGAGACTGATAGGCGCCGCACTATTATTATTAGCCACCGGTTTGCCGCTAGGCTCGTCCACGCGCGGTGGCGCAATCACATCTGGTGTCAGGCTAGACTCTTGCAACAACTGGGGCGCTGCCTGGCCGCGACGAATCTGCAGCAACTGGCCTTTTTGCGCTGCCGACAGATCGCGGCTCATATCCCCCTCGCATGGACCACGCCCTTCGGGGTGGCAACCTTCGCCGAAACCGCTAATCGTGATACGACCCGTCAGCACGGTCACGCGCGAGGTTTCATGATCGGTGAAAACAGTAAAGTCGGTCCCGCGTACGCCGATGGCAGCCACGGGCGTATTGAAGCGGAAGTTCTGGCGCGCCTGCTTAACGGCATCACCCGACTGGCTGCGCGCCACGCCGCGCAACAATTCCAGTTTAACTACCGTATTCGCTGGATTCACACGATCCACGTGATAGGTAGCGATGCGCGCTTCCGATTTGGGCCGCACGATGAACAGACCACCATCGATGGTCTTGATATATATATAGCCATCACCACCCGTACTGATCAACTCACCTTCATTGACCGGGCTGTTGAGTACGGCTGGGCGTGCAGCGATATTGACCTGTCCAGCCACAAAAATAATGGTACCGGCGACATCTGCCCGAGCCAGCGGCAACGCCAGCGCGAGAATGGCCGTAGCGAGTAATTGACGCAACATGATATTCCCCTTTTCCATCATTATCGTGCGCACAGAATAAACTTCCGTGACAGCTATCACATTTTACTGAATTCAAGTTGGACTACCGCTGAACTTACACTTTGTAGCAAAAACTGCGGCCAAGCATGTTAGTGTGACGACTAGGCGCTATACTGCTACACTCTTTTATTTCAACATTTATAATATTAATAATCTTGAATGATGTGCTGAATACTGCGATCTGGCGCGTGCCGGCAACGGCCATCCGCAAGCTGATCGCTGTGGTGGCGCTGGCACTAGCGTTGGGCGCGCAGTGGCTCACGCCCACCGGCAACTCCCTGTTCGCCGATGAATGGCTGCGCGACGTCTACGTGCGCTGGCAGGCCGTCAGCACGCCCGACAGCCGCATACTGGTGGTCGACATTGATGAAGCCAGCATGGCCGAACTGGGTCCCTGGCCGTGGACGCGCGCGCGCCTGGCCGACCTGGTCGAAACTCTGCTCACCACCTATGGCGCGCGCGGCGTAGCGCTCGACATCGTATTCCCCAGTACTGCCGATGCCGAAGGCGATACCCGCCTCGCACTGCTCGCGCGTCACGGTCCGGTCGTGTTTGCCCAGGCACTCGATTACAGCGCCAGCCGTCCTGTGCCGCTGCGCCAAGGGCAACTCGCGGGCGGCCAGCCGGACACTGGCCACACGCCCGCCATCACAGCCACCGGCTATATCGCCAACCAGCCGGCCTGGGCAGACCTGACCAAAGTGGGCAACATCGGTTTCATTCCCGATCAGGACGGTGCCTTGCGCCGGGTACCCTTGTGGAGCCGCTTCGACGGCCAGCTCTATCCGGCCCTCAGTCTGGCCCTGCTGCAATGCTGCGCAACGCCAGCAGCGGGCAGCCTGCGCGGTGCGGCGGCCTACCGTGTTTCCTACCAGCGCGACTGGAGCGCCTACACGGTGGTCAGTGCGGCCGATATCCTGGCCGGACGCATCGATCCTGCCAGCGCCAGCACGCGACTGGTGCTGGTTGGCTCATCGTCGCTGGGCCTGGGCGACCGCGTCGCCACCCCGCTAGCGCCGAACCGCCCGGGCCTGGGCGTACAGGCGGCCATGCTCTCGACGCTGCTGGACCAGCAGCAAGGGCTGGCGCCGGCCCCATGGAATGGCCGCCTGATCGGCAGCCTGTACGCACTGATCAGCGTACTCGGGGTCAGTTATGCATTGCCGCGCCTGTCGGCCACGCTGAGCGTAGGCTTGCTGGCCGTGCTGTCGGGCGGTTGGCTGGTGAGCGCCTATATATTAGTGCCCCACGACGGCAATTTTTCCACGACCGCCCCGCTGGTGGCCAATGCCTTCCTGCTGGCCATCGCCGTGCCCTA
The DNA here is from genome assembly GCF_009720775.1 of Pseudoduganella danionis. Lineage (GTDB taxonomy): Bacteria > Pseudomonadota > Gammaproteobacteria > Burkholderiales > Burkholderiaceae_D > Rugamonas > Rugamonas danionis. Next base: position 551,335 of record NZ_WNKW01000001.1, on the reverse strand, counting down.
CCAGTGGCAGATCACCCAGCGCAATTCGCGCCACCTGCTCGACACGCTGCGCCAGTACGTGGCGCCTGCCGTGGTCGAGCAATTACTGCGCAGCGATCTGGCTGACCCGCTCGCGCCGCGCCAGCTCGACGTTACCACGCTAATTGCCGACATGGAGGGTTACACCACCCAGGTCGAGGCCTTGCCTGTCAGCGAAGCAGCCGAGCTCACGCGCGCCTTCCTCGAATGTCTGACTGGCCCCGTGATTGCTCAGGGTGGTACACTAGATAAATACACCGGCGATGGCCTGGTTGCCTTCTGGGGTGCGCCCTTGCCCAACCCCGATCATGCCGATCTGGCATTGGAAGCGGCAGCCGCCATCGTGGCACGGGTGCAGGCGCTGAGCGCGCGCCGCGTCGCGGCCGGCTATGCGCCGCTGCGGGTACGCATAGGCATCGATAGCGGCCCTGCTTTTGCGGGCGACTTCGGTACCAGTTTCCGCAGCATATACACGGCCGTCGGTGATAGCGTCAACACTGCGGCCCGGCTGGAACAGGCGGCACGCGATCTGCCGCATGACATCATTATTGGCGCTGGTACTGTCAGCCGCTCACACCGCCACGAATTTCTGCGGCTGGGCGAACGTTTGTTACGCGGCAAGGAAAAACCCACTATTTTGTACACCGTAGTTGCACCAATGATCGTATCCAACCCGACGTCGCAGCGTGCGACAACTGAAAGCAGCACGTGAAGCGGCCGCTATTTCTGGCCCTGGCTGCCACCCTGTTGTGCAGCCCGCACGTGCGCGCCGCGACCGAGGAAAATCCGGCCCCCGACCCTCAGGCACTCTACCGCGACGCCCTGCAATCGATCGCCGAAGGGCGTCAGAACGATGCCGCCGATACGCTGCAGCGCGTGATCGACCAGGAGCCGCTGCATGCCGGTGCCTGGCTGGATCTGGCCCTGATTCAATGCGGCCTGGGCCATACGGCCGAAGCCGAGCGCCTGTTTACCATCATCGAGCAGCGCTTTGCGCCGCCGGATGGCATCATGCAGCTAATTACCGACGCGCGCCAGCACGGCTGCAATAGCTGGACCGCACAAAGCCAGTACAGCCTGAGCGTAGGGCGCGGCATAGACCAGAACGTCAATCAGGGCAGCCGAGCCAACTATGGCACGCTGATGGGAGCAGAAACCCAATTCGATCTGGCGCCCGAATTCCGCCCCAAGCATGACCAGTTCAGCGTGGTGTCGGCCGACTATATGCGCGATCTGAGCGCCAACGGCAGCTTCGGCTATGCCCAGTTCCAGAGCCGGCGCAATGATCATCTCCATCAGTACGACAGCGATTCGCTGTTTGCCGGTGCCGAAATGCCCTGGCGCTGGCGCAACTGGAGTGTCAAGGCGAATGCCATGGTGGGCGTCATCACGCTGGGCGGCCAGTACTACCAGCGCCAGTTCCAGACCCAGTTGCGGCTGGGGCCACCGCAAATCCTGCCATATAGCGTGCAGTTCAACCTGCTCGGCAGCCTGACGCGTGTCGAATACATGACGCTCGATAATTTCGATGCGACCACGGGCGAACTGCGTGCCCAGTTGAGCCGGCGTGGCGAGAGCAGTATCGTCAGTGCCAACTTCGGCATCCTCGATGACCGCGCCGACAGTGCCCGTCCGGGCGGCAATCGCCATGGCCTGGCTGCCAGCGCACAATGGCGCCAGCGCCTGCCGCGCGGCATCACAACCGAACTGGGCTATAGCTGGCAAAGCTGGCACAGCGCCAGCCCGTATGCACCCGGGGTGATCGATGTGGTCAGAAGGCAGTACAACCACAGCCTGCGCGCGGCCATCAGCTACCCGCTCAGCAAACAGACTGCGCTGCTGCTGGAAGCCCGCGCCGTGCACAATCAGGAAAATGTGCCCATCTTTCAGTACAATGGACGCCTGTTACAATTAAGCTGGCAATGGCAGGGGCCGTAATCTGTCCTGTGTCCCGCCCTGCGTCTTTTTCCTGATAAACACTCTGCATGAAGCCTAACAGTACCCCAGCCAACGCGGCACCAGCGGCTAGCGAAGAACGCAATATTCAGGTCCACCTGCGCAAGATTCCTTTGCTGTCCGAACTGTCGGACGAAGAAATCCTGCGCATCAAGCCTGAATTCCGTATTCGCCACTACGCCAAGCGCGATCTGGTACTGCATAAGGGTGGCGCCGGCGACGGCTTGCTGTTCCTGCTGGCCGGCCAGTTACAGGTGATCGATGTGACGGAAGACGGCCGCGCCATCGGCCTGCGCATGCTCGCGCCGGGCGACTTCTTCGGCGAAATTGCGCTGATTAACAATTCCACCCGCTCCGCCTCGGTGGTCGCCACTACCGACGTGCTGGTGGCATTTCTGCCTGCGCCCGTGGCGCTGCACCTGTTTTCCCACTCGCCGTCGGTGGCCAAGCAGATGCTGCAATACCTGGCGCAGAAAATCCAGCGTGATTCGGAGTTCCGCGCCCTGCTCAGCATCAATAACACGGCCAAGCGGATTTTCTCGTTCATCATTCTGATGCAAAAGAAAAACCCGGAAGGCAATGTGGTGGAAAACTTGCCAACCCATCAAGATATTGCCAATATGATCAATACCAGCCGGGAAACCGTGACGCGCGCGCTGCTCACGCTGACCCAGCAAGGCATCGTCCAGAAAGAACCCCACCGGCTCGTCATCAAGGACCCGGAAGCGCTGCAAAAGCTGGTGCAAGGCGAGTAAAAGCGGCGTGACAACGCCACTGTGACAAGCTGTAACATGTTACTTACATAACAAGGCATACGCTATAATCGCCGACTCTCCACTACTCCGGCGGCACCGCCCGTACATGATGATCGCAGCTTGCTCCCCTTCCCGCCACCGCTACGGGCAGCCCCTATGATGTCCAGAGCCATGCTTCAAGGCCTGTGGCGCTACCGCGGCTTTGTGTTGGGCAGCGTCAAGCGCGAATTCCAGTCCAAATACCGCAACACCATACTCGGCGCCGCCTGGACCGTATTAAATCCGCTGGCCATGATACTGGTCTACACGCTGATCTTTTCCCAGGTCATGCGCAGCCGCCTGCCCGGCGACAGCAGCCAGTTCGGCTACAGCATCTACCTGTGCGCGGGCATACTGACCTGGGGCCTGTTTGCGGAAATCACCACGCGGGCCCAGAACGTATTCGTGGAACAGGCCAACTTGCTCAAGAAAATCAGTTTCCCGCGGATTTGCCTGCCCATCATCGTGGTGCTCAACGCGCTGGTGAATTTCGCCATCATCTTTGCGCTGTTCACGCTATTCCTGCTAGCCAGCGGCCAGTTCCCCGGCCTGGTCTTCCTGTGCATCCTGCCTTTGCTGGTGCTGCAAATTGCACTGGCCATTGGTCTCGGCATGGTGCTCGGCGTACTCAATGTGTTCTTCCGCGATGTCGGCCAGTTCTTCCAGATCTTCATACAGTTCTGGTTCTGGTTCACGCCCATCGTCTATCCGACCAGCATCCTGCCGCCCGGCGTGCAGGACTGGCTGGTGTGGAATCCCATGGCAGCCGTGATCCAGGCCTACCAGGCCATCTTGTTCAGCGCCAGCATGCCGGTCTGGGCCGATTTACTGCCGGCCGCCGTGCTGGCCCTAGTACTGTGCGTGCTCGGCATGCAACTGTTCCGCAAGCGGGCAGGCGAAATGGTGGATGAACTCTGATGGGCGCTATAACTGTCAAACAACTGGGCAAGGCCTATAAACTGTATCCCAACCGCTGGTCGCGCCTGCGCGAATGGCTGCTGCCGTGGCGCGGCGCGCGCCATCAGCTCAAATGGATATTGCAGGATGTGAGTTTTCATGTGGCGCCGGGCGAGGCCGTCGGCCTGATCGGCATCAATGGCGCGGGCAAGAGTACCCTGCTCAAGCTGATCACGGGCACCACCCAGCCCAGCACGGGACTGGTGTACATGGAAGGCCGCGTGGCCGCCCTGCTGGAACTGGGCATGGGTTTCCATCCTGATTTCACGGGGCGCCAGAATGTCTATATGGCAGGCCAGTTGATAGGCCTGACGGTCGATGAAATCAGCGCGCTGATGCCCGATATCGAAGCGTTCGCCGAAATTGGCGACTACCTCGACCAGCCTGTGCGCGTGTATTCGAGCGGCATGCAGATGCGCGTCGCGTTTGCGGTGGCCACGGCACGCCGGCCCGACATTCTGATCGTCGACGAAGCCCTGTCGGTGGGCGATACCTATTTCCAGCACAAGAGCTTTGAACGGATCCGCCAGTACCGCCAGGCCGGCACCACTTTGCTGCTGGTGTCGCACGATAAGCAGGCCATCCAGTCGGTCTGCGATCGCGCCATCCTGCTCGATGGCGGCCGGCTCGCGCGCGAAGGCAAGCCGGAAGAAATCATGGACTACTACAACGCCATGATCGCCGAGCGGGAAAACTCCACGCTGCGCCTGAACCAGCGCGACGATGGCAAGCTGCAGGTGGTTTCCGGCACCGGCGAAGCCACGGTAGCAGCCATCGCATTGCTGGATGAAACCGGTCAGGCCGTGGAAGTGGTGGATGTGGGCCAGCAGGTCACGCTCAGCGTGACCGTGGCCGTGCATGCGCCTATCCCGCGCATGGTGCTCGGCTATATGATCAAGGACAGGCTGGGCCAGCCCATGTATGGCACCAACACCCACCTCAAGGAATTGCCGCTGGAAGACATGCAGCCGGGCCAGCAGGTGACTTACCGCTTCAGCTTCGCCGCCAACCTCGGTGCGGGCAGTTACTCGGTGGCCACCGCCATCGTCAGCACGGCCACCCATCTGGTGAACAACTACGAATGGCGCGATCTGGCCTTGGTATTTACCGTGGTAAATATGCAGCGTCCCCATTTTGAAGGTTCGGCCTGGCTGGACCCTAGCATCGAGATTACTCGCTCATGAGCTTTATTTCCTTTGCCCAGAACTATGAAGACGTGCTGCTGTGGCGCGTTCTGCAGCACGTGCCGCAAGGCTTTTATATCGACGTCGGCGCCAATGATCCGGAACTGCATTCCGTGACCAAGGCGTTTTACGACCATGGCTGGCACGGTATCAATATCGAGCCCATGCCCTCCTATGGTCCCACTTTCCAGGCCCAGCGCCCGCGGGATATCAATCTGAATGCGGCGGCCGGCGCCAGCAGTGGCAGCATCACGCTGTACGACATCCCCGCCATCAATGGCTGGGCCTCTACCGATGCGGCCGTGGCTGCGCGCCACCGCGCGCACGGCCATCAGGTGGTGGAACATCAGGTTCCGCTGCTGACGCTGGCCGACATCTGCCGCCAGCATGTGCAAGGTCCGGTCCACTTCCTCAAAATCGACGTGGAAGGTTTCGAGGCCGATGTATTGCGCGGCATGGACTTCGAACTATGCCGGCCATGGATAGTGGTGGTGGAAGCCATCATGCCCAACAGCCAGGACAGCAACCACGAGCAATGGGAAGCGCTGATTACCGCGCACCGCTACCAGTTCGCCTGGTTTGACGGCTTGAACCGCTACTACGTGGCCGACGAACAGCAGGCCCTGCTCGCGCCACTGCAATGCCAGCCCAATGTGTTCGACGACTACCTGAGCCACCATCTGGACAAGGCCTGGCAGCGCGGCAAAGCGCTCGACCAGCAACTGGCCCAGACCACCAAACAGGCGCAGGCAGCCGACCAGCGTAGCCAGCAGTTGAAACAGGACGTCGAACGCAGCCAGCAGCAGAACAATCAGCTAGAACAGCAATTGCATCAGGCTGCCGAACAGGCTCAGGCTCGCGCCCAGGAACTTGAGCATGCCTTGGACTATGGCGCCCAATTAGAACTGGAAGTCCGCCGACGCGACCAGCTGCTGTCGGAATGCCAACGTCAACTGGAACAACTGGCGAGTCAGGCGCAGCACGATCTGCAACAGGCCGCCAGCCGCGCCCAAGCACTAGAACAGAACCTGCATCAGAGCGCCGCCTGGGGCAGCGATTTGGAGCGACGCCTGCTGGCCGTGTATGCGAGCAGCTCCTGGCGCATTACTGCGCCGCTGCGCTGGCTGCTGCGACGCGGCGAACACAGCCTGCCTCAGCAAGCCCGGCGCGCGGCGCTGGATGCCCTGCGCCGCAGCGTGCGCTGGCTGACCAGCCGCGAACTGCTGCGCCGTGCCTTGCTGCCCCTGCTGCTGCGCTCGCCCCGTCTGAATGCGCTGGTGAGCCGCAGCCTGCTCGTCATCAAGCAGGGCGGCGGCCCCGCGGCAGGTGCGGCCGATGTGCCCCATCTACTGCGCGAATTACCATGTTCTGCACGTAAAGTACTGGCCGACCTGCAACAGGCCCACCACACTCATACTGAATAACCATGCGTCTAGTCATCGACCTACAAGCCTGCCAGAACGGTGCGGCCACTGCCCCGGCGGCCATCTTCAGCCTGGTGCAAGCGCTGCTGCGCGATCCCGAGCACAGCGTGCAGGTGGTGTATGCCAGCCAGCCGCAAGACAGCATCGATGCGCTGCGGCTGGCGCTGGACGGCCTGCTGCCCGCCCAGCATCTGATACCGTACGACACCCCGACCGGCGCAGGCTGGAGCCACCATGCTGCCAGCGTGATACGGGCCGGCTTTCTGGCCAGCCTGAATCCTGATGTGGTACTCGTGCCTGGCCTGTTCGACCAGCCCTGCGAGCTGGCCGTCTTCGGCTGCGAAGCCAACAGCTTGCGGCTGGCCTACACGCGCGCCGAGCCGCTTAGCGCAGCCGCCAAGCTGTCCGACCGTGCACACCAGGCGCTGCAACGCGCAGCTTGCGTCTACACGCTGCCAGCAACCGTGCACGATGATGCTGCCGCCGTCGCCGCAAGCCTGATGCAGCAACTGCAGGCCTGCTGCGATCAGCGCCGCACGGCCACGGCGCCAGCCGGCCGTCCTGCGCTGGCCTATATCTCGCCGCTGCCGCCGCAAAAGTCCGGCATCGCCGACTACAGCGTGGAACTGATAGAACAACTACAAGCCCACTATGACATCACGCTCGTGGTGGCCAGCGCCAACCAGGCCGAGATCGCCGCCACCGAACTAGGCCAGCGCCTGCCGCTGCTCAACGAACAGCAGTTCGCCGCCGTGGCGGCCGGCTTCCAGCGCCGCCTCTACCACTTCGGCAATTCCAATGCCCACCAGTATATGTTCGGCCTGCTGCAGCGCTTCCCCGGCATGGTGGTCCTGCACGATTTCTTCCTCAGCGGCGTGATCGACAACATGGAGCGCGACGGCGTGCAGCCGCTGGCCTATGTGCGCGCGCTATACCATGCGCACGGCTACACGGGTTTGCTGGCCCAGCGTGAACTGGGCCACAATCCTTCCATCTGGGCCATGCCGGCCAACAAGGAAGTACTCGATCAGGCGGCCGGCGTGATCGTCCATGCTGAATTCTCGCGCGTGCTGGCCGACCAGTGGTACGGCCCCGGCACGGCACAGCACTGGCGCGTGCTGCCGCTGCTGCGCGGCATGCCGCACCAGCATACGCCGGCCCACGCGCGCCAGCTCGCGCGCCAGCAACTGGGCCTGGCCGACGATGAATTCCTGGTGTGCAGCTTCGGCATGCTGGGCCCGACCAAACTCAATCACCGCCTGCTGGCCGCCTTCGGCGCGAGTAGCCTGGCCCAGCAAGCGCGCTGCCGCCTGGTCTTCGTGGGCGAAAATGAAGGCGGCCGCTACGGCCTGGAACTGAGCCAGCAGATTGCTGCCCAGCAGGCGGCCGGCGCTGCCCGTATCAGCATTACCGGATTCGTCAGTGCCGAGGCTTACCAGCACTATCTGGCAGCCAGCGATATCGCCGTGCAACTACGCACCAGCACGCGCGGCGAAACCTCGGCTTCGGTGCTGGACTGCCTGCTGCATGGCATCCCCACCATCATCAACGCGCATGGCGCGGCCGCCAGCCTGCCCGAGCAGGTTCTCGTCAAGCTGCCCGACCTGTTCGAAGACGCGGCCTTGGGCGCCGCTCTGGACCAGCTCTACCAGGACCCGCAGCAGCGCGCCAAGCTGGCCACGGCCGCGCGCGAATTCGTCCGCGTCGAGCACGCACCGGCCCTGGTCGGCCAGTTGTACCAGCAAGCCATCGAAGAACTGAGCCAGCGCAGCAGCATGGCCCATTACCAGCATCTGGTCGCCAATCTGGCCAGCATCAGCGCCCAGCCCGGAGCACAGGCGCCGCAGACGGCGCAACTGATCAGCGCGGCCGCGGCGATCGCAGCCAACCAGCCGGCACAAACACCACGCCAGTTGCTGGTGGATATATCCGCGCTCGTGCAGATCGACCACAAGACCGGCATCCAGCGCGTGGTACGCAGCATTTTGCTGGCCCTGATCAAGCAGCCGCCAGCCGGCTACCGGGTCGAGCCCGTGTATGGCGAAGGCGGCAACCGCAGCTACCGCTATGCGCGCAGCTTCACCAGCGCCATGCTGGGCGTACACTCGCCGCAACTCGAAGATGCGCCTATCGAAAGCCGCCCCGGTGACCTGTTCCTGGGCCTGGATCTGGCCTCCAACAGCACCACCCAGAACCAGCCACAACTGCTGGCACTGCGCCGCCGCGGCGTCGCCGTATGGTTTGTGGTGTACGACCTGCTGCCCGTGTTGCGCCCCGAATGCTTTGTGTTCGGTGCCGAAAAATACTACCGCGACTATCTCGACACCATCACTTACGTGGCCGATGGCATCGTCACCATTTCACGCTCGGTGGCGGACGAGCTGGCCACCTGGCTGGCCCAGCAGCCGAACCGGCGTCACGCACCGCTGCAGCTCAGCTACTTCCACCTGGGTGCCGACCTGCAGGCCAGCGCCCCCAGCACGGGCCTGCCGCCGAATGCCGAGCAAGTGCTGGCCGCCGTTCAGCAAGCCCCCACCCTGCTGCTGGTGGGTACGCTCGAGCCGCGCAAAGGCCAGGCCCAGGCTCTGGCCGCCTGCGAATTGCTATGGCAACAAGGCGTGGCCGTCAATCTGGTCATCGTCGGCAAGAACGGCTGGCTGGTCGACGACCTCGCCAAACGACTGGAGCAGCATGCGCAACGCGGGCAGCGCCTGTTCTGGCTGGCCGGCGTGTCCGACCAGATGCTGGAACAGCTCTACCAGCACTGTGCTGCGCTGCTGGCGCCGTCCGAGGGCGAAGGCTTCGGTCTGCCGCTGATCGAAGCGGCCCAGCACCAGTTGCCCATCATCGCACGCGGCATTCCCGTGTTCCGCGAAGTCGCCGGCCCACATGCTTATTATTTCGACGGCAAGCAGCCGCAGGATCTGGCCGACGCCATCGCCCACTGGCTGCAGTTGCACGCCCAGGGTCAGGCACCGCAGTCTAGCGCCATGCCATGGCTGAGCTGGGCAGAGAGCGCCCAGCAGCTCATGCAGGCCACCGTGTACGGCCAGCGCTATACCAGCGTGGCTGCAAATGGGATAGCGCCGCAGCTACTGGTCGACGTTTCAGCGATCGCACGCGAAGATCTGAAGACTGGCATCCAGCGCGTGGTGCGGGCCCAACTGGCCGAACTGCTGGCCCAGCACCAGCCGCGCTTCCAGGTGCTGCCGGTGTACCTGAGCGACGAAGGCGGACGCTGGCACTACCGCTACGGGCGCTGCTATCTGCACACGCTGGCCGGTACCGACAGCTATGGCGTGGTGGATGACGAAGTCCAGGTGCGCGCCGGCGACGTGTTCTACAGTCCGGATTTCTATCCGGGTGCCGTGACGGAAGCGGCCCGCACGGGCCTGTACCAGCGCTGGCGCCATGCCGGTGTCAGCGTCAATTTCCTGATCCACGACTTGCTGCCCGTGCTGCGTCCCGAATTCTTCCCGTCCCACGTCGACGACGTGTTCGAGCAGTGGCTGCACAGCGTCAGCAGCAATGCCGACCGCCTGCTGTGTATCAGCGGCGCAGTGGCCGACGAAACCCGCGACTGGCTGCGCCAGCACGCGCCTCAGCGCGCACTGCCGCAGTTCGCCGTGCTGCATCACGGTGCCGACATTGCTGCTTCAGTGCCCAGCACGGGTCTGCCTGCCGATGCCGCTGCGGTACTGGCCGACATCCAGTCCGTGCCCAGCTTCCTGATGGTGGGCACCATCGAACCGCGCAAAGGCCATTTGCAGGCGCTCGACGCGTTCGAGCAGCTATGGGCCGCCGGTGTCGACATCCGCCTGGTGATCGTCGGCGGCGAAGGCTGGAAGGGTTTGCCCGAAGCGCAGCGCCGCACCATTCCGGCCATCATGGCGCGCCTGCGCCAGCATCCCGAACTGGGACGCCGTCTGCACTGGCTGCAAGGCATCAGCGACGAATACCTGGAACGGGTCTATCAGGATTGCGCCTGCCTGCTGTTCCCGAGCGAAGGCGAAGGCTTCGGCCTGCCGCTGATCGAAGCGGCACGCCACGACATGCCGCTGCTGACGCGCGATATACCCGTGTTCCGCGAAATCGCCGGTGAGCACGCCCAGTATTTCAACGGCAATACGGGAGCCGCGCTGGCCGACGCGCTGCGCGAGTGGCTGCGCCGCCACGCCGACGGACTAACCATCGCCTCGCACGGCATGCCCTGGCATACCTGGGCCGACAACGCCCGCCAGCTAACCCACATCCTGTTCGGCGCCGACACCAACGGCCAGCCCTAACTGAACCTGCAAGATCACACCATGTCCAACACTCACGCCCGTATTGCTGTCGTCATCCCCAGCTACAAAGTAACCCGCCACATACTCGGGGTGATTGCGGCCATCGGGCCGGAGGTGGAGCGCATCTACGTGGTCGATGACCGCTGTCCCGATCAATCGGGCCAGTTCGTGCGCAACCAGTGCCAGGACAGCCGCGTGGTGGTGCTGGAAAACCCTGTCAATCTGGGCGTGGGCGGCGCCGTCATGACCGGCTACCGCGCCGCCATCGAGCATGGCATGGACATCATCGTCAAGATCGATGGCGATGGCCAGATGGACCCGGCACTGATCGCCGACTTCGTCGGCCCTATTCTGGCCGGCGAAGCGGATTACACCAAAGGCAACCGCTTCTACGATCTGGAACAGATAGGCGCGATGCCACCGGTACGCCTGTTCGGCAACGCCATGCTGTCGCTGCTGACCAAACTGTCCTCGGGCTACTGGCATCTGTTCGACCCCACCAACGGCTATACGGCGATCCATGCGGAAGCAGCGCGCCACCTGCCGTTCGAAAAAATCAGCCAGCGCTATTTCTTTGAAACCGACATGCTGTTCCGTCTGAATACCCTGCATGCGGTGGTGGCCGACGTGCCCATGGACGCCGTCTACGGCGATGAAGTGAGCAACCTGAAGGTCTCCAAAATCATTACGGAATTCCTGGCCAAGCACGCGCGCAACTTCTTCAAGCGGCTGTTCTACAACTACTATCTGCGCAATATGTCGCTGGCATCGATCGAGCTACCACTGGGTCTGCTGATGATATTTTCCGGCCTCGGCTACGGCATCTGGCATTGGGCCGATTCGGCCCGCGCCGGCGTCGGCACCCCGGCCGGTACCGTCATGCTGGCCGCCCTGCCACTGCTGATGGGGCTGCAACTGGTGCTGGCCTTCCTGGCCTACGATATTGCCAGCGTGCCGCGCCAGCCGCTGCAGCGCAAGCTGTTCCGCCGCCGCGCCCGTCCGGCGCCGGCCAGTGTGTCCCATGAGTGAACCGCGCCGCCAGTTTGGCGTTTTCGTGCTGGGCGGCCTGCTGTGCGCCGCGCTCGATGTGGGGCTGATGCAACTGCTGCTGTGGCAGGGCAGTAAGGCTTTGCTGGCCACCTCTTGCGGCTTTCTGGCCGGTCTGCTGTTAAATTATGCGTTTCACGCACGCGTGACGTTTGGCCAGCTCGCATCCGGTGCCAGCTTCCTGCGTTTCTTGTGCGTCGTAGCGATCAATTACACGATAACGGTGGCGCTGGTCAGCCTGGCCATCGCCCTTGGTCTCCCGCCACTGGCCGGCAAAGTCGTCTCGCTGCCCGTGGTGGCTGTTAATGGTTTCCTGCTCAGCAAGCATTGGATCTTCAAGTGATTACATACGCCAACGTCGAAACCACGCCTGCCGCCTTAGCGCGCTATCGCGAATTATTTCTGGCCTGCTTCCCGGCCGGTGCCGCCGACCGTTTCACGGCCGACTATCTGGACTGGCTATACCGCGCCAATCCCGACGGGCGCGTGGTGGGCTTCGACGCCTGGGATGGCGACACGCTGGCCGCGCACTATGTGTGCCTGCCGGCGCAGGCCCGCTTTGAAGGCCAGCTGATCCGCGTGCTGCTATCGCTGAACACTGCCACCCATCCGAACTACCAGGGCCAGGGCCTGTTCAGCCAGCTCGCCCACATGTGCTATGACGCGGCCACCGCGCTCGGCTACGACGCCGTGTATGGCGTGGCAAACGCCAACAGTACGCCTGGTTTTATCCGCAAGCTGGGCTTCCAGCTAGTGCGCCCGCTGGAAGCGCGCATCGGCCTCGGGCCCTTGCTGCGCCGTCCCAGCACACGCACGCCATCGTTCGAGCGCTACTGGAGCGCAGCAGCGCTGGCCTGGCGCTGCGCCAATCCCAACAACCCGGTGCGGCGCCATGCGTCCGGCCAGGGCTGGCAATTCTTTGCGCCCTCGCTGAGCCCGCTGTTGCCCGCCATAGCCCAGCTCGACCATGCCGCCGAACTGCCACAAATCGCCCGCGTGGCCTGGCCATCGCCGGCGCGCCTGTTCATCGGTCTGGTGCCGGATGCAGAGCGCGCATACTGGAACTATGCCAGCATTCCGCAGCGCTTGCGGCCTTCGCCTTTGAACCTGATCTTCAAGCCGCTGTCCGCACGCGTAAGCCGGCTGGACCCGGCCCGCATCCGTTTCAGCTTCCTCGATTTCGATGCCTACTGACAGCGCACTCTTTCTGTTCGCCCACCAGGACGACGAATACGGCGTCTACGCCGCTATTGCCGATTGCGTGCAGCGCGGACTCAGTGTGCGCTGCGCCTATTTCACTTGCGCTGCCGGCACGCTGGCGGCACAGCGCAATGCCGAATCGCTGGCCGTGCTGGCGCGGCTGGGCGTCGCACCGCAAGCCGTCAGCTTTGCGGGCGATACGCTGGGCATCGCCGATGCGAGCCTGCCCCAGCACCTGGGCGCAGCCGCACACTGGCTAGCACAGTGGCTAGATCAGGCCGGCACGATCGATAGCCTGTACGTCACCGCGTGGGAAGGCGGCCACCACGACCACGATGCGCTGCATGCGCTGGCCTGCAGCGTGGCGGCGCAGCGCGGCCTGCTGGGACGGCTAAAGCAGTACGCGCTATACAACGCCGATGGCTGTCCCGCACCGTGGTTCCGCGTGCTGTCCCCGCTGCCACAGAATGGCCCCGTGCAGCGCAGCCGCCTGCCATGGCGCCAGCGCTGGCAGCACCTGCGCCTGTGCCTGATGTACCCGTCCCAGCGCCGCACCTGGCTGGGTCTGTTTCCTTTCGTGCTGCTGCACTATCTGCTGCGCGGACAGCAGCAGTTGCAGGCCGTGGCGCTGGAACGCCTGCAGCAGCGCCCCCATGACGGCCCACTGTACTACGAAAACCGGCGCTTCTACCGCTGGGAGCAATTGCAGCAAGACCTGGCGCAGTGGCGCGCGCAGTCCTGAGCGCAGGCCGGACTAAACGCCGCTGGGGAAGTGAATTATTCCCTTCGGAAATTAGTTTATAAATAATATTGGTATAATAAAAATGAACCGAACCAACTCTCGCTCGTATATGTCCATCTTGCGCCCTGCCTCGGCGGCCAACACTCCTATCGCGCCCGTGCTCGCGGCGCTGTCCCTGCTGGTGCTGTTCGTGCTGATCTGGCGCAACCAGGCAGCCTACCCGCTGATCTTCATGGATGAATGGAGCTACAGCAGCTTTGCCCGCCTGCAGCCGCTGGCCCAGGCCAGCGTCCCCTCGTATCTGTACCTGGCATTGTTCGGACTCAGCAGCGCCTGCGGTGACGCCTTCCTGCAGTGCACCCGCATCGGCAATGCGCTGCTGGTGGTCGCTGCCGTACCGTTTCTCTACCTCACCGGGCGGCGCTATTGCAGTGCCCCGCTGGCCGCCACGCTGGCCCTCTTGGCCGTGCTGGCACCGTTTAACAGCTACACCGTGTACTTCATGCCGGAAGCCACGTATTTCTTCGGCTTCAGCGTACTTAGCTGGGCTGTGCTGGCTCGCCATGGTCAATGGCCGGACCTGGCCGTGGCCGCGCTGGGCGGCGCGCTGCTGGGCGCCCTGAGCCTGGTGAAAGTCCATGCACTCTTCCTTACCCCGGCCCTGCTGGCGTTCATCTGGTACTGTGGCTGGCGCCGCACGGGCTGGCGCGCCCTGCCATTGCTGCTGCCGGCCAGCACCGTCATCACTGTGGCCTGTTTGCTGGCAGTAAAACTCACGCTAGGCTATCTGCTGGCCGGTCCTGCCGGCCTGAGCTTGCTGGGCAGTTTCTATGGCGGCCATGCGAACAATAGTTCCGGCCTGGCCCACCTGCTGCCGGTCCTGGCTGCCGCCTGGCAAAGCCTGCAAGGCCATGTGCTGGGGCTGATTCTGATGTACGCCGTCCCAGTGGCCGCGCTACTCACGCTGGCCTGCAGCCGCCAGCAACGCCAGGCCGTGCCGGGCGCGGCCAAACTCAGCCTGTACACGGTGCTGATGCTGGGCGCCGCGCTGGCCATGACGGTCGCGTACACGGGCTCGATCGCCAGTGCCGCGCCCGGCGAAGGCGAGCGCATGCACTTGCGCTACTACGATTTCGTGTTCCCGCTGATCCTGCTCAGCAGCGCTGGTCTGCTGGCCGTACCCGACACACGCCGCGCCGTGCGCCTGGCCTGGGCAGTGCCGCTGGCACTCGGCCTACTGCTCGCGCAACTGTGGCTGCCCGCCCACTTCCACCCATCCTTCATCGATGGCCCGGAACTGAGCCTGCCCATGCGCTGGCTAGGCTGGCTGCAACTGCCGCTGCTGGCCATGTGGGTCTGGCGTCCGCGTCAGGCGCTGCTGGGCTTTCTGCTGGTACTCACCCCGCTCACTTGCGTGGTGGGCGAACTACAGACCCGCAACATCCTGAGCCGGGCCGAACAGCCTAGTCCGTATGATCTGGCAGGACGTTATGCGCATCAGACCTTGAGCCCGCAACAACGGGCCAGTCTCAGCATCGCCGGCGCTGAAGTACCGGGTATCTACCGCGCCATGTTCCATGTCGATCAGGCCGATGTCGGCATGGTGCGCTTGCAACCGGGCGCCCCGCTCGAACTGACCCAGGCGCCCGGCGACAGCGACTGGCTGCTGGTGGTGGGCGAGCACGCCATCCCGCCCCAGCTCAGCGTGTTCGGCCAGGGCCCCGGCTATACTTTGCTACGCCTGCCCGCACGCAGCAAGCTGCTGCGCAGCCTCAATTTCAACCAGCCGGATCGCGCCATCCTGGCCAGCGCGAGCGGCCTGTGCGACGCCGAACACTGGGGTAGTTGGACCCAGGGCAAACAGCTCGACCTGCAGTTCACCGAAGCGCTACCGCAACGTCTGACCATCCAGCTACGCGGCCATGCTTATGGCCCGAATATCGGCGCGCCCGTGGTGGCACGCGTGGGCAATCAGGAACGTACGTTCCGCTTCAATGCCGGCGATAGCGAACAGGATGTGACGCTGCAATTCGACACGGACGGCCAGCAGCGCAGCTTGCACCTGACCATCCCCCACCCCACCACGCCCGCCTCTGTGAGCCAAGGCAACGACTCGCGTGCGCTGGGCCTGGGCCTGATTAACCTGCGCATTGCGGAACGCCCTGCCAGCCCCTGAACCCTCTCTACGCTCACTGACCCATCCTAAATGATTATTGGCAACGGACTCCTGGCGCAAGCATGCGCCCCCCATTTCCGCACCCGCAACGACGTCCTGGTGTTCGCTTCCGGCGTCTCGAATTCGCGCGAAACCCGTGCCGAAGAATATGCGCGCGAACAGGCCATGCTGGAAGAAGCCCTCAGACTCGGGCTGTTCACCGTGTATTTCAGTAGCTGCTCGGTACACGATGCAGAACTGGCCCATACGCCCTACGTGCGGCACAAGCGTGCGATGGAAGCGCTGATTACGGCACGTAACCGGCAGATGGCCATCATCCGCCTGCCGCAGGTGGTAGGCAGCACGCCCAATCCCTACACGCTGACCAACTACCTCAACGAACAGATCACCGAAGCCAAACCATTCCAGCTCTGGCTGCGCGCCTGGCGCAATCTGATCGACGTGGAAGACGTGGCCGCCATCGTCGCCCAGCTGATCGACCACCACTGGGCCGATGGCGTGATCACCAACGTGGCCTGCCCGTTCTCCGTGCCCGTGCCCGAACTCGTGCATACTTTCGAACAGGTGCTGGGCCGACGCGCCCAGTACACCGAAGTCGATGCAGGTGACCATTACCAGCTCGACGTGGAACTGTCGATGGCGGCCGCGCGTGCCATCGGTCTGGAATTCGGCCCTGATTACATCATTAACCTGATCCGCAAATACTATGGCCACTGAAACCTCCCTCGCCCTGTCGCTGGTGATACCCGTGTACGGCAGCGAACTGGTGCTGCCTGAACTGGTGAGCCGCCTGCAGGACACGCTAGACAGCCTGCCCGCCATCCGCGGCAGCTACGAAGCCATCTTCGTGTGCGACTGTTCGCCCGACCGCAGTTGGCAAGTGCTGACCGAACTCTCGGCCCAGTACCCGTGGGTGCGCGGCATCCACCTGCGCATGAACGCCGGCCAGCACAATGCCATCATGGCCGGCCTGGCACGTGCGCGCGGCGCCGTCATCGTCACCATGGACGACGACCTGCAGCATGCGCCGTCCGACATCCCTACCCTGCTGGCCGAACTCGATAAAGGGCGCGACGTGGTCTACGCCAGCTTCGCCCAGCGCCAGCACGCGGCATGGAAGCTGCTGGGCAGCCGCCTCAATGACAAGGTCGCCAGCTATCTGATGAAAAAGCCCAAAGGCCTGTACCTGTCGCCGTTCCGCGCCATGCGCGCCAGCATTGCGCGCGATGTGCTGCGCTACCACGGTCCGTATGTGTATGTGGATGGCCTGATCCTGTCGGCCACGCGCAATATCGGCAGCGTGACGGTGGCGCACCATACGCGCTTTGCCGGCGACAGCGGCTACAGCCTGAAAAAATCCATCTCGCTGTGGCTCAAAATGGCCACCAGCTTTTCCATCGTGCCGCTGCGTCTGACCTCGTTCGCCGGCATGGCCATGGCGGGGCTGGGCTTTGTGCTGGCCGTCCTGCTGATCATCCAGAAATTCACGCTGGACCGCATGCCTATCGGCTGGTCTTCGCTGATCGTGACGGTCTTGATCATCGGCGGCGTGCAACTGGTGGCACTGGGCATGCTCGGCGAATACCTGGGCCGCGTGCTGCTCACCCTGAACGGCCGGCCCCAGTATGTGATCGGCGCCACGGTCGGCCTGCCGGAGGAGCAAGCATGATGCAGTTTCTGCTTTACTGCCTGTGCGGCGGGCTCGGTGTATCGAGCGACTATCTGGTCTACCACCTCAGCATTGGCCATGGCATGTGGTACCAGGCCGCCAATGTGCTTGGCTATCTGACGGGCACGCTGCTCAGCTTCACGCTCAACCGCATCATCACCTTCCGCCAGCGCGACCGCGTGCTGCAGCGCCTGACCCTGTTCCTCGGCGTAGCCACGGTCGGCTATACGGCATCAGCCGTGCTACTGTGGCTGCTGGTACAGCAGGCTGGCCTCGATGCCCGTCTGGCCAAGCTGCTCACGCTGCCGATGGTGGTGGTGCTGCAGTTTGCCCTGAACCGCCGCTTTACTTTCCAGAGCGCGCAAGCCGCGCCTGCCAACTGATATTGTTCCATGACTGCTAATCTGAATAACACTCCCGACTACGACGTCGCCATCGTCGGCGCAGGTTTCACCGGCCTCAGTGCCGCCCTCGATCTGGCCCGCGCCGGCCAGCGCGTGCTGGTGCTCGACGGCGACAGCGGCCCGGGCGGCCTGGCCGGCACCTTCCAGTTCCGCGATGGCGTGACCATCGAAAAGTTCTACCACCACTGGTTCGACAACGATAGCTATGTGCCGCAACTGGTGCGCGAACTGGGGCTGGAAGGCGAGATCCAGATCATGCCGTCCAAGACCGGCATGTATTTCAATGGCCGCCACTGGCGGTTGTCTACGCCGCTCGACCTGCTGCGCTTCAAACCGCTCTCGCTGATCGACCGCATCCGTCTCGGCCTGCTGGTGCTGCGCGTGCGCAGCGTCAAGGACTGGCGCGCGATCGAACACCTGACGATCCGCGAATGGCTGGAACCCCTGTGCGGCAAAAACGTCTACCGCATCGTGTGGCAGCCGCTGATCGAAAACAAGTTCGGCATTTTTGCCGATGCCATCAACGCCGTGTGGATGTGGAAGAAGCTGGTACTGCGCGGCAGTACGCGCGATGCCAAGGGCGGCGAACAACTGGCCTATTTCAAGGGCGGTTTCGGCCGGCTGGCGCAGGCCATGGCCGATGAAATCACCCGCCTCGGTGGCCGCGTACAGTACGGTACTCCTGTCAGTAGCCTGGAGCTGACGGCCGACGGCCAGCAGGTGCAGGCCGTGCAGACGGCACAGGGCCGCTACACGGCGCGTGAATTCCTGTTTACGCCTGCGCTGCCCATCATTGCCGATATTTTCCAGAGCAGCGCCAAGGCCGACTGGCTGGCCAGCCTGCGCCGCGTGAAGTATCTGGCCAATGCCTGTCTGGTGCTGCAACTGGACCGCAGCCTGTCCGATACCTACTGGCTCAACGTCAACGATCCGGGCTTCCCCTTCGTCGGCGTGATCGAGCATACCAACTTCGATAGTCCGGCCAACTACGACGGCAAGCACATCGTCTTCCTGTCGCGCTATCTGGCCAAGGAAGACCCGCTGTGGGCCATGGACGATGCAGCCTATCTGGACTTCGCCCTGAGCCATCTGCAGCGCATGTTCCCGGCCATGCAGCGCGACTGGATCCGCGACTACCAGATCTGGCGCGCCGACTATGCGCAGCCGGTCACGGAACGCAATTACTCGTCGTATGTGCCGGCCGCGCAGACACCGTTTGCCAATGCCCGCATCAGCACCATGGCGCAGATCTATCCGGAAGACCGCGGCACCAACTACGCCATCCGCGAAGGCCGCGCTGCCGCGCAGGCGCTGCTGGCACGGCTGGGCGGAAAGCACTGATCATGGCGGGCCATGCCGACCACGCGCGCAGCCAGAACAGCCTGCGCCCATGGATGCTGCTCCTGCTGGTACTGGCCCTGCTGCCACTGGTACTCAGAGGGATGGATGCCCTGTATGCCTACACCACCGATCTGGGCCACCACTACGCCTTGACGGCCAGGCTGTATCAGGACTGGTCGCTAGCGCCCGGCATCGATCGCAGTCTGGGCGAGATGAATATCTACCCGCGCGGCTCGCACCAGCTAGCTGCATTGCTGGGCAAGCTGCTCGGCTCACCGCTGGCTGGCATGCAACTGCTGGCCGGGCTGTCGATCGCCCTCATCTGGGCCACGCTGAGCGCCGTGCTGCTGGCGCTGCCGCTGCGTGCCCGCTGGTGCTGCGCGCTGCTGCTGGCCGCGCTCGCGCTGGCCAATCGCGCCAGCCTGCAACTGTTCGTGCATGCGAGTGAAATCAGCGGCTACTATTTTTACGCCCAGCTGGTAGGCCATGCCGGCGCGCTGCTGGTACTGCTGGCCGCGCTGTTACTGGAACGGCGCGGTGCGCGCGCGTGGTGCCGCCACCTGTTCATCATTGCCGGCATCGCCGTAGTGGCACTGGTGCACTTGCTGCCCGCCTCCGAATTACTGGGCCTGCTCGGTGCCAGCCTGCTGTTCGATCTATGCCAGCGCCGTCCCACGCTGCGCCAGCTCGGCGCCAGCGCAGCGCTGGCCGTGCTTGGTGCGCTGGTGTTCATCAAGCACCCCAGCTATATCGCCATGAAAGAAATCGCCGCCAACAATGGCGTGCTCGATCTGGTCTATATTCCCAACATGAAAAGTATGGCCGTGCTGGCACTGGCCGTGCTGGTGCTGGCCGCACTGCTGGCATGGCGCTGGCGCAGCCTCGCGCACACCGCGCCTGCGCAGGGCCGTCAGGCGCTGGGGCTCAAGTATCTGGCCCTGTACGGTGTGGCCGTCAGCGGCATGTGCGTGCTGCAGTTGATCGCCCTGCAGCTCGGACAGGGTTCCGAATATGCCGTCAAAAAGCACATCTTCGCGCTCGACACGGCCTTGCTGCTGCTGCTCGCACTGCTGCCCATGCTGCGCCACTGGAATAGCGCGCCGCACGCCAGCCGCAGCGAACGCGCGGCCGCACAGCTGCTGTTGCTGCCGGCACTGGCCGCCCTGTGCTGCTATGCCGTGCAACCGCAGGGACCGAAACGCGATGCATCCGATCTGGTCCAGCTCGAGCACCAGCTCACGCTGCGGCGCGACCTGCTGCTGGCCGATACGCCGGCGCGCAATGTCTACGTCCTGCAGATGACGCACAGCGACACCTATCTCGATTATATGTACAGTCTGGGCATCTTCCGCACCAGCCGTGAAGCCGCGTTTGAAATGCTGGCACCACTGGGCGAAGCCAAGCTCGATGGCGTAGTACTGACTGGCCAGAACTCGACCCTGAGCAAACTGAGCCAGTGTGCACTGCCCGGCTCCAGCAAGGCCTTCCCCATGCTGGAAGCACGCTGCGTAACACGCGAACTGGTAGCAGCCCAGCCAGTGATCGAACTCGGTAGCCTAGCCTTGCCGCCACCTTGCACGCTACGTGGCTTCAGCTTTGCCGAACCCTCGGGGCGCTGGAGCGAACAGGCCAGCGCCAGCATCCAGTGCCCGCTACCGCAGCTAAACGGTCAGCGGCCACGCAGTCTCACGCTGCACGCATCCGCGTTTGTGCAACAAGACCGGCGCCAGCGCGTGCAGCTACGCGTGAATGGCGGCGCCGTGCAGGAATTTGTCTTTGACGCCGCCCATGCGCAGCAGCAGCTCACGCTGCCACTAGCGGCCGACCAGCGCAGCGAGGTGGAACTGAGCTTCACCCTGCCCGATGCAAAGTCGCCGCATACGCTGGGCCTCGGCGAAGATCAGCGCCTATTGGGCATGATGTTGGCCAAGCTGGAATTCCGCTAGCAAGCGGCTGTCACGGCGGGCCTGCCGGTCCGCCGCACAGCGCGCCGGCGATTAAGGCGCCAGCCCCAGTTGACGTGCGTAAGTGCTGGCCACGTACAGGTCACCGTCGTAGCTCAGGTGATGGGTATCACGGTACATCAGCTTCCCGTCCAGCATCACATGGCAGCGGCTGGCGTCACATAGCGGCGCCGCCGTATCAAACACTTTCACTTGCGGCATGTCCTTGAGCAGGCGTGCCACGATGGCCGCATGGCCGGCCGTATTGCGTTCGAAGGTGGCACGCGGCAGCGTGCAATCCACGCCTGCCCCGACCAGCCTCATACCGGGGCGACCGATGCAGGAACGCGGTTCGAAGTCCAGCATGGGCACATCGTTCACCCACACCAGTTGCTTGCCGGCGGCACTGAAGCGCTCTAGCGTCGTGCGCAAGGCCTGCACCGTCGCCACGCCGTCGGGATTACCTTCATGCAGCTTGAGCGCGGTCGAGAAAATCACCGTCTTCACACTGGTCGTATTCAAAGCCAGTTCCAGCATGCGCGGGGTGGCCTGCTGATAGGGATCGTCGCCGGTGGGCAGGCCGATGAAGGGCACGCGCGTGCCCAGCATCAGCAGATTGCCGCCATGCTCGTGGTAATAGCGCGTCAGGCCAGCCACCAGATGGTAGGCATGGCTATCACCGATCAGCACCACCGTCGGCTCCTGCTTCACCTGATCGAGCAGGCAGTATTCATACTTGCTGGCGAAACCGTAACGGGCTTTGCAAGCTTCCGCATTGGCCACATCCTCCACCACGATCAGCGACTTCTGCAAGGCTGCATTGGCGACGATGCCGGAACGCTCGGGCAGGCCCGCATGGGTAGCCAGCCACAGGCCGGCCGCTGCCACCAGCGTCATCAGCCCGCTCAGCACGATGATCTTGCGCCGGCTATGGGCCGGTGCACGCACGCGCTGCTCGAGCACGCGGTAAGTCAGCCACGCCAGCAGCACTGCCAGCAGCACGGCAGCAGCACGGATCTGCCATGCCGGCTGAGCCGAGTGCAGGATGTGCGCGAACGAGAGCAGCGGCCAGTGCCACAGATAGAGCGGATAGCTGATCAGACCGACCCACACCAGCAGCGGCTGCGCCAGCACATAGCGATTGCACCAGGCCTGCGGACCGGCGGCGATCAGCAGCACGGCACCCGTGGTCGGTAACAGCGCCCACCAGCCGGGGAACGCGCGGTTACGGCTAATCAATATGAACCCTGCCAGCAGCAGGGCCATGCCCAGCACGCTATACAGATTGCGCCGCTGCGCACTGGGCGCGGGCGCTGGTGCCACGGCCGCCGTCGATCCCGCGCGCAGCAGTCCGGCCAGCGTCTGGCCGTGCAGCGTCAGATAAGCCAGCATGCTGCCCATCAGCAGTTCCCACACGCGGCTGGCCGGCGAATAGAAGGTCGCGCTCGGATAACGGTGCACCAGCGCCACATTCAGCAGGAAGGACAGGCCGCCCAGTACCAGTGCCCACAGCCACGCGCGCTGGCGCCAGCGCTGTGCCAGCATCAGCAGGATGGGCCAGAAAATATAGAACTGTTCTTCGATGCCGAGCGACCACAGATGCAGCAGCGGCTTGGTATCGGCCGCCGTGTCGAAGTAGCCTACTTCGCTCCACAGCAGCAGGTTGGACATAAAGCCCGCACCAGCGACCAGATGGCGCCCCAGCATGCGGAATTCATCGGCGAACAGCACCTGCCAGCCGGCCACCAAACAGCAGGCCATTACCAGCGCCAGCGCAGGGAAGATGCGCTTGATGCGGCGCCCGTAGAAGCGCGCAAAGCTGAAGCGCTGCTGGGCCATTTCGCCCATGATGATGCTGCCGATCAGGAAACCGGAAATGATGAAGAAAATATCGACGCCGATGAAGCCGCCCGGCAGCAAGCTCGGAAAAGCGTGGAACAGCACCACGGCCAGCACGGCAATCGCGCGCAGGCCATCGATATCGGGTCGGTAGGCCGGATGGGGCGGCGCAACGATGGGCGCCTCGACGGCGCTGGCGGACAGTGGTTCACGTTTCATGGCGACAGATACAGAGCGAAAAATCGCTCATTGTAAACCAGCCTGGACGGGCAAATGCCACAGAAAATTGCAAGAATTGTAAAAAGCTTCCGCCTTGCCGCTAGCGCAAGGCCGGCAGCCATGGTGTGAGCTGGCCATCGGTCGCCCGCGCCGGCAGCCCCAGCAGATGCATCAGCAGCGGATACACGTCGACGTTATCGAAGGCCGGCAGCAGCATGCCGCTGCGCAGTCCGGGCCCGGCCGCAATACACAGCGCCGCCATCTCGGGCGCAGCCGGATCGTAGCCGTGCCGGCCACCGTGGACTTTGGCGGCCTGCTCGGCACTGAAAACGATGCTCCAGCCCGGTTCGGCCAGACAGATCAGCGCCGGCACACGCACATGGCTGCCATACGCCAGCCGCGCCGGTATGTCCTGCTTGCGCCAGCACTGCATATGCGGCCACGGCTTGAGCAATGCTGCTTCCAGCTCGGCCTCCCGCCCCGCGCGCGGATCCAGCCCTGCATACGGACCGTCCACCACATGCGCGTAACTGCCTTCAGGCGCCAACTGGTCCAGGCGGATCACGCGCTGCGGACTGACGGCAGCCATGCCGTGATCTGCCACCACCACCAGATTGGCCTGTATGCCGCGCTGCTGCAGACCAGCCAGCAAGCGGCCTATGGCCTGATCGGCCCGCGCGATGGCGGCCGTGGTCTGCTCGGCCACCGGACCGTAATCGTGGCCGGCATGGTCAAGATGGCTGAAATACAGCGACAGGAAATCCCATTGCTGCTGCGGCTGGTCCAGCCAGGACAGCAGCAGATCGACCCGCTGCTCGGGCGTCATCTCATCGTCGTACGGTGGCGCCAGCGTGGGACGCACGCCCTGTATATCGGCTTCGCTGCCGGGCCAGAATACGGAGGCCGAACGCAGCCCGTGCTGTTCGGCCTTTACCCATGCGGGCACGCCCTGATCCCACCAGCGCCGGTCCAGCACAGCCTGTTTATCGCGGATCTGAAAGCGCCGTTCCGGGATAGCTGGATCAATGATGACATTGCCCACCAGCCCGTGGTGGTCGGGGCGCAAGCCCGTCACCAGCGTGTAGTGGTTGGGAAAAGTCAGCGAAGGGAAGGACGGCCGCATGGCCTGCGCACGCACGCCGCGCGCCGCCAGCGCCGTCAGATGCGGGGTCACGCCGCGCTCCAGATAATCGGCGCGAAAGCCATCGATCGAAATCAAAATCAGCGGCGCGGTGGGACGCGCCAGCACGGTCTGCGCCGCCAGCAGCAGGATCAGGGCAAATAGTTTCTTCATAGCCCGCTACCATAACACGACACTGTGACAAGACGGTAACGACTGCACGTCCGTGCCCGGCCAAAAAAAACGCGCTGCGGGTGGTGACACCCGTCAGCGCGTTGCTTGCCAGCGCCGCTGTTCAGCGGCCGCAGCTTAGGCCTTGCGTGCTTTGCGGCGAGCCACAGCACCCACCAGGGCCAGACCGGCCAGCAGCATGCCATAGGTTTCTGGCTCAGGTATCGGAGCCGCAACCAGCGACACCTTGTCCAGCGAGGTACCGTAGGAATCACTGATACCAGCGGCCTTGAAGATCAGCTTGTTCGAGCCCCTGCCCGCTACCAGATCCACCGTCTGCACCGTCCAGTCAGCGGCATTGGTGTATTCGGCCACCTTGGAGCCATTCCACCACACTTGCAAACCTTGCGAATCGGCGGCCACACCGGCACGGTCAGCCATTGCGAAGCTCAGCGTGTAGTGCTTGCCGGCGCTCAGGCCGGTAACCGCCTGCCACATGCTGCTATTGCGGTTGGTGTCCAGTTCGACGAAATTGTTGCCATCGTAGGCAGAGCCAGCCACGCGATTACGCACTTCGATACCGTAATCGATACCGTGCCAGCCATCGATGTTGTTGTAGGTGCTCCAGTTGCCGCTGCTCAGGGTCTGGCCGCCGGTCAGGGTTTCAAAGCTGCCGTTGGTGATCAGTTCGACCGGAGCGGCATGCGCCTGACCAGCAACGAGAGCGGCAACAACAGCAGCAGACTTAGCGATGGTGATAAAGCGCATGATTTTCCCTTTTAGTTGAAATTTGTAAACAATAATTTCTTATTGGATATTTGAAGTATATCGCCACAAAATTGATCTGTCTACAAATTTCGATTCCAAATTGAAAATAATGTTGTCTTGGAGAATTTCTTTTCAGGCAAAAAAAATGCCGCTCGGTTTAGAGAGCGGCATGGATTGAGTAGGGAACGGACTAGCTGCGCGGGACACCGCCGAGCAGGAAGGCCAGCTTCTGCTTGGGTTTGGGCGCACTCGGCGCCGCCGCGCTCAGCGTCGCCGTGCTGGCCGGTGCCAGTGCCTTGGCAGGCTCGTAAGGCTTGAGGAACCATGGATCGACTTTTTCACGGCGCGGTACAAACGTGCTGCTGCCCGTACGCGGTGCGACGCGTTCGCCGGAGCGGCTGCTGCTGCTGCGCGGCGCATCGTCGCGGCGGCCACGGCGTTCGCCGCGCTCCTCGCCCGCATAGGCAGGCGCCGGATTGAAGCCGGCCAGATCGCCACGCTTGATGGTCTGCTTGATGAGTTTTTCGATATCGGCCAGCAGACGCTCGTCCTTGTCCGAATAAATCGACAGCGCATCGCCGGAAGCACCCGCACGGCCGGTACGGCCAATACGGTGCACATAGTCTTCCGCGTTATATGGCAGATCGTAGTTGATCACGCACGGCAGGTCGGAAATATCCAGACCACGGGCGGCCACGTCGGTGGCGACCAGAATATCGATCTCGCCCTTCTTGAACGCGTCCAGCGCCGCCATACGCTCCTGCTGGCTCTTGTCGCCGTGGATGGCGACGGCTTTCATGCCTTCCTGCTCCAGCCCGCGGGCCAGACGCGAAGCGCCTATCTTGGTATTCGAGAAGATGATTACCTGCTTCAGCTCGCGCTGGCGCAGCAGATGTGCAGTCAGCGCATGTTTCTGGTTCTCGGCCACTTTGTACACCACCTGCGTCACCTTGTCGGCGGTCTGGTTGCTGCGCGCCACTTCGATGGTGACCGGCTGGTTCAGGAAGGTGTTGGCCAGCTTCTTGATTTCCGGCGAGAAGGTGGCGGAGAACATCAGGTTCTGGCGCTTGGCCGGCAGCAGGTTGATGATGCGCTGCAGGTCGGGCAGGAAGCCCATGTCCAGCATGCGGTCGGCTTCGTCCATCACCAGCATCTGCACCTGATTCAGCGCGATATTCTTTTGCTCGACGTGGTCGAGCAGACGGCCCGGGGTGGCAATCACGATTTCCACGCCATTGCGCAGGATTACGGTCTGCGGCTTCATGTCCATGCCGCCGAACACCACGGTCGAGCGCAGCGGCGTATGCTTGGCATAGGCCTGCACGTTTTCCGCCACCTGCACGGCCAGTTCGCGCGTCGGCGTGAGGATCAGCGCGCGCACAGGGTGGCGCGCCGGCGAAGTGCTGTGGCTCGCGTGGGCCAGCAGCATCTGGATAATCGGCAGCGAGAAGCTGGCCGTCTTGCCGGTGCCCGTCTGGGCGGCGCCCATCACATCGCGGCCTTGCAGCAGCACGGGTATGGCTTGCGCCTGGATAGGCGTCGGGTGTTCATAGCCCTGCTCGGTCAGCGCACGCTGGATCAGCGGCGACAGGCCGAAGTCGGAGAAACGTACGCCGGCCGGTGCTGCTGGTGCTGGCTCGGCTGACACAGGGGCCACCTCAGGGGCCGCTGAGGTGGCAGCAGCGGCGACTGCCGCAACTGCGGTGCCGGCAACTTCGCTGGCTACGGTAACTTCGCTAACAACTTCGACAGCCACTGCCACAGCGGCAGGAGCGACTTCAACCGCGACCGCTGCCTCGACGGCCGCTTCAACGGCCATCGCAGGCTCAACGGTAACAGGCACACTGGCCAGAACTGGCTCGGACACGGTCGGGGTGAAATGTTGGGTTTCGGACATAATGTGGGTGGCGGCCCTACGGCGGGCAGCCCAGCTTTCTTCAATTAACAACGTGTTTGCGCGGCCGGCCCGGCGCTACTGGACAACCTGGAGGAAGTGCGGAACAACCGGCGGAGCGGTAATGCGGTGAGCACGATACTATAAGCGCCGTAAACTATACCCTAAATTGCGGCAACTGCGCGAAAAACCGTCAGTTTACGCCAATTTCATTGCATCAATGGCATGTATAATAGTCATTCTACTCAGATACCAATTAATGTTTAGCACGGCGCGTGGCTGCTTGCGCCGTTCACGGAAAATCAACATGCCTGACCTAGCAACAGCCTTGCGCCGCGCTCTGCGGCTATTCCTTTTTGTCTGCACCGTCTTCAGCATTCTGCCCGCCGCCGATCTGGCGGCCGCCCCCGTTCCTTCGCTGCGCTTCAAGAAGCTCGGTCCGCTCGACGGCGACGAACCGTCCATGCTGTCGCTGCTGCAGGACCGCAAGGGCTTTATCTGGATAGGTACGCATACCAATGGCCTGTACCGCTACAACGGCTATCAGGCAGTCAAATACATCAACATCCCCGGCGATCCGCACAGCCTGCCCCATGACCGCGTGTCGGCCATCTACGAAGACAAGCAGGGCTTTATCTGGGCCGGCACCCAGAACGGGCTGGCCCGCTTCAATCCCGACACCAACAACTTCACCACCTACGCGCCCAGCGGCAAGGCGCCCAAGAACCACCGCATCATCAAGAACATCATTTCCGATGGCAAGGATGGCATGTGGGTGGGTAGCTGGGGCGGGCTGCAGCATTTCAACCCGGCCAACGGCAAGTTCACCGTCTACGCCCACGAGGACGACAATCCCGATAGTCTGGCCAGCAATGACCTGAATGCGCTGGCACTCGATAGCCGCGGCGGCGTCTGGATAGGCACCTGGCCCGGCGGGCTAGACTATCTGGCACCCGGCAGCAGCCGCTTCCAGCACCATCAGGTCGACCCCAACCCCGTGCCCGATGCGCGCGTCAACATTGTGCGCGCCTTGCAGTTCGACCGCAGCGGCGCGCTGTGGATAGGTACGGAATCGGGCGTAATCCGCTGGGATGGCAAGAGCGACTGGAGCAGCCGCCAGGCCATCGCTTCGCCTTACAGCCGCATCACCAATTTCAATCTGGACGACAAGGGCACGCTATGGTGCACCACGCTGTCGGCCGGCCTGCTGCGCTGGAACGACGCCACGGCCAGCTTCGACCAGTTCGTGCACGCGGCCGATGACCCGTATAGCCTGCCCGGCGACAATCTGCGCGCCGTGCTGCAGGACCGCGCCGGCATGCTGTGGATCGCCTCGTTCACGGACGGCATCAGCCTTGCCAATCTGAACAGCGAAGGCTTTACGCGCCATGTGCCGTTCCGCATCGATAGCCGTTCCGGTCCGGCCAGCAATGCCTTGCTGAGTCTGGCGCGAGCGCCGGGCGGGCGCGTCTGGCTGGGCGGCAACGTAGGCATGAGCTTGTACGATCCGGCCACCAGCACGGTGATCCGCACCTACCACGCGGACGACAAGACCAAAGGCAAACTGAGCCACTCCATCATCTACAGCATGTATCAGGACGTGGCCAGCAAAGGCCCGCTGTGGCTGGGCACGTCCAACGGCCTGAACCGCCTCGACACGCCGGACAGCCCGTTCCAGGTCATCCACTTCGGCAATACTGCTAGCGACTACATCAACGCCATCGCGCCCGGCGCGGCTGGCATGCTGTGGCTGGCCACGGGCAATAGCCTGATCCGCTACGACCCCAAAACGGATGCGCGCAAAATCTACTACAACGATCCGAAAGACCCCACCACGCGCGCCGTGAATGGCACCTCGGCCGTACTCGAAGACCGTCAGGGCCGCGTCTGGGCTGGTTCGGAATGGAATGGCGGCGGCCTCGACCTGCTCGACCCGGCCACCGGCAAATTCCGCCACTTCCGCCACAACAGCAAGGACGCCGCCAGCCTGAGCGACGACAACATCGCCAGCCTGCACGAAGATGCGCAGGGCCGCATCTGGGTCGGCACCAGCAAGGGCCTGGATCTGGTGCAGTTCAAGGGTGATGGCACGGTCAGCTTCAAGTCCTACGCGGCCGCCATGCGCGCACCGAAGATTCTCGCCATCGAACACGATAGCGAAGGCCGCATCTGGTGTTCCACCATCGCCGGCCTGTACCGGCTCGATCCGGCCACAGGCCAGGTAGCCCGCTTCACAGCCTCGGACGGCCTGACGGAAGGCTTTACCGTCAACTCCTCCACCACCGATGAAAAAGGCGTGCTGTACTTCGGCGGCGTGCACGGCATGACGGCCGTCACACCAGCCAATGTGCGTACCAGTTCGCGCCCGCCGCAGGTAGCCATCACCGACATCACCGTATTCAACCACTCGCTGCAGGATGGCAAACCGGGCGAGAACGTCAAGGCCGAAGGCCCTGTCACCTCGCCCACTGCGCTGACCCTGTCGGCGCAGGCCTCGGTGTTTTCGATCGAATTCGCCGCCCTGCACTACACCGAGCCCTCGCTCAACCGCTATGCCTACCAGCTAGATGGCTTTGATCAGGACTGGGTGGAAACCGATGCGGCCCACCGTAGCGCCAGCTATACCAACCTCAATCCGGGCCGCTACACTTTCCGCGTCAAGGCGGCCAACCATCTGGGCGTATGGAATCCCGAGCCGGCCACGCTGGAAGTGACGATCACGCCGCCGTTCTGGCAGCGCTGGTGGTTCCGCGCCGGCCTGATTGCGCTGGTGGTCAGCACCTTGCTGCTGCTGTATAAAGTGCGCATCAGCCGTCTGACGCGCCATCAGGCCAAGCTGGAACAATTGGTCACGGCACGCACGGCAGAACTGGAAGAATCCAACCGCAAGCTGGCCGCCCTGACCACCACCGACGGTCTGACGGGCGTCAGCAACCGCCGCGGTTTCGATCTGGCGCTGGAGACGGAATGGCGCCGCGCGGCCCGCACCGGCCAGACGCTGGCCCTGACCATGCTCGACGTCGACTACTTCAAAAAATACAACGACCACTACGGCCACCTGGCCGGCGATAGCGCGCTGCGCACC
Source organism: Pseudoduganella danionis (assembly GCF_009720775.1). Classification (GTDB taxonomy): domain Bacteria; phylum Pseudomonadota; class Gammaproteobacteria; order Burkholderiales; family Burkholderiaceae_D; genus Rugamonas; species Rugamonas danionis. Next base: position 521,098 of record NZ_WNKW01000001.1, on the reverse strand, counting down.
GTGGCCGATCTGATCACCAGCCATGGCCGGCGTACCTCCGATCTGGTAGCGCGCTATGGCGGCGAGGAGTTTGCGTTGCTTGCCGCAGCCACCGATGCCACCGATGCCTACGGCACGGCACAAGCCATCTGTGCCGAACTGGCACGCCGCCAGTTGCCGCACGTGGCCTCGCCGTTTGGCGTGATGACCATCAGCATAGGCGTGGCCGCCATCGTGCCCAGCGAGGACAGCACGCCGGACCAGCTAGTGCAGATGGCCGACCGCGCCCTCTATCGCGCCAAGGAAAAGGGCCGTAACATGGCGCTACTGGCCATGCCACCTGTTTGAGGAATAGATGTCTGAAGCACACCCACCTGTGATCCCACCGGCCACACTAAACCACGATCCGGAGCCGGAAGCACCGCAGCCGCCGGCACCGGGCGACTGCTGCCACAGCGGCTGCACTTTCTGCGTGGAAGACATGTATCAGGGCGAACTCGATCGCTACCGCGTGGCCCTGAAAGAATGGCAGAAACGCCAGAGCGCCGCGCAGCAGACTGCCGGCGACGCCCGGCCAGAAACACCGGCCGCTGGCTAATCATTGGCCGACTAGCGGCGGCTGCTGGAGAAATCGAACAGCGGCATCAAATCGCCTATCGCGGGACGGTTCAGCGGCACATACGGATCGGCCTTGCCGTGCACGGGATTGGGCAGATTGTCGCGGCTGCGTGCCGACAGCGGCGGCAGCGACCAGTTACGCTCGATGAATTTGGCGATCGACGCGTGATCGTAATAGGTGTGATCGACCACACCCTTTTTCGCCCACGGTGACACCGCAATCAGCGGTATGCGCGTACCGTCGCCGAAGAAATCTATAGGCTGCACATAGCCGGAATCGTAATAGCCGCCGCCTTCGTCGAACGTAATCAGGATAGCGGTATTCTTCCACAGCGCCGGATTGGCCTGGACGCGGTCGATCACACCGGCCACCAGTTCATCGAAACTGGTTTCCATGGCATAGCCGGGATGGCCGGAAATGCTGTCATACGGTGCGATGATGGACACGGCCGGGAAAGTGGCGGCATCTTTTACATCCACATAGAACTGCATCAGATCGACCAGCTTGGCCTTGTCCGGCCCCTGCATGGTGGAGCTGAAGAAGGTCGGCGTATCGCACATGCCGCAGTATTCCTTGTCCACCTTGATGCCGTCGTTACGGCCGCCGCTATACCACTTCCACGACACCGCGCCCGCCGTCAGCGCATCGCCGATATGCGGCATGGTCTGCGGCGGCAGCAGGAATTTGTCCGGCCCCAGTTCCAGCGCCTGCCCCATCGCCCCATAGGCCGGATCGAGGTTGTTGACCATGTAGTAGTGGCCCGCTGCGCAATTGCCGTCATTGAAGGCCTTGTAAGGCAGCGCCGCCAGCAACTGGCGGATACCGGCCACACCGGGCTGGCTGTCATCGGCACAGGCCACATAGGTGCCGCCACGGTAGCCGTCTTCCGTGTACCAGTTGTTGGTACCCGGCTGAGCATCAGGATTTTCGATCAGCTTGGCCGGCGGTATGGCCGGCTTGCCGTCTTCCAGATACACGCCCACATCAGCCGTGGCCAGCGCAAAGTAGTTGGCCGTAGTGCCGCCCATGATAGGCTGGTGATAATTGTCGGCGATCGCATACTGGTCGGCCAGCCGTTTGAACAGGGCGGCGTCGCCGCGCGCCATATTGTAGAAGCCCATGGCCACCCCGCCCTGCCCTGTGCGGCCGGGTGCCAGCGGGAAGGGATTGCTGGGGCCGGGGCCCGTCTGATCGCCGACCCAGACAAACAGATCGTTCTTACCGCCATTCACCTGCTGCCACATCTGGAAGAAGCGGTGGGTCGGGTCGCCCGTGTGGGCGCCATAGCCCACGTGATGGGTGATCTGGAACGGACCGTTAGGCAGGCTGGCCGGAAAACGCACATCCGGCACATCCTGACGCTGGCCGAAAGCACCGGCCGCCCACGGCTGCGGCAGCGTGGCATAGCTGCCCGTGACGGCCGGCGTAGGCGTGTAAGCGCCCGTCGACAGGCCCAGCTTCTGCGCTGCATCAGCAAAGCGTGGGCCCGGCGTGCCATCGAGATTGACGATCTTCTTCGACAGCAGGTTGGAGACAGTCTGCCCCCTGCGCGGCTGGTAGACCCCGTACAGATTATCGAAGGTCCGGTTCTCGCCGACCAGCACAATCACGTGCTCGATCGGCGTGGTGGCCGCTGCGGCGGCCGTAACGTTCAGCGCACCGCAGACCAGCGCCAGCAGGGGCGCCCGCATTACAGCTTGCCGTTCAGCGAAACGAAGACCTGGCGTGGGGCACCCGTCAGCATGCTCTGCAGGGTGTTGCTGGCATCGCTCGCGGTAAAGCCGTTGGTGCCGATCGAGCTCAGATACTTCTTGTCGAACAGGTTGGTGACGTTGGCTTGCAGCGTCAGGTCTTTCAAGCCACCCAGCGATTTCAGCTTGTAGCCAGCCGACAGATTGGCCAGCCAGAACGACGGTACGCTGGCATCGTTGGTGTAGGTGTAGTAGCGCTTGCCCGTGTACTTGGCACCGACGCGCGCGAACCAGCCCGCGTTTTCATACGAAGCTTCCGTGTTGAACAGCACGCGCGGCGCATCGACCACCTGCTTGCCGCTGACGGCCACCAGCGTCTTGCCGTCCATGTAATCCGATTTGTATTTCGAATCATTGAAAGTGGCCGAGTTGAACCAGCTCAGTTCACGGTTGATCTTCCATACGCCGATCGCTTCCACCCCTTTGGTATCGACCTTGCCCACGTTGACCAGCGTCGATGGGCAGCCAACGATGCCGGCGCAGGTGGCAACGCTCAATTGACGGTCGTCGAAGCGGGCGCTGTACACGGCCAGCGAGCCCTGTACGTCAGCGCGCTTGAAGCGGTAGCCCAGATCCAGATTGACCGAAGTTTCCGGTTTCAGTTTCGAGACGCCGGCATCGAACGCCACCTGGGTCTGCGAGAACGGACCGCTCACGCCCGGCTGGAACGCGCGCATGTTTTTCGAAGCCGAAGCAAACACTTCGTCGTCCTTGCTGATGGCGTAGTTGACGCCGGCCTGCGGCAGGAAGGATTTCTCGGCGCTCAGTTCACCGGCAGCGCGGTTGCCCACCAGATTGGTGGCCTTGATGGCTACGTCCATGCCCTTGAAGCCGGCGTTGAATTTCAACTGGCCGTCCATGGCGCTGAAGCTGTCCTGCAGGTAGTACTGCGAGGTGGTGGTGATGAAGTTCTGCTTCCAGTCAGTGCGGAAAGGCTTGGACAGGAACACCATGGTGTCGGCCGGACCGGTCACACCGTAGTAGTTACGGCTGGCCGTGTGGTTGCTGCGCTCGCCCCAGATACCGAAGTTGACGGTGTGGCTGCCCAGTTCCCACGTCAGGCTGCTGGTCACGCCATCGCGGCCTATCGAGTATTCGGTGGTACGCAGCGAAATCGGATTGGCGGCATCAGTCGGCACGTACGGGGTGTACCAGTGGCCCTGACCATCGTTGTCGTGGTGGTAGATGGTGCTGTTCAGGTTCACATGGCTGCCGAAGTTCAGGTCCAGCGTCAGGCCACCCAGCGTATCCTTGCGCAGGCCACCAGCCGAGTAGTAGGCATCATCCATGCTGTTCACGCCACCCGTGAACTTGCCGGCGGCAGCGTTCACAGCACGCTGCCAGTCGCCTTCATAGTTATCCCACTGGTAGCCCAGACGCTGCACCATTTCCGGCGACACGTCCTGATAATCGACTTCGCGGCGGTCGGAATAGTTGAGGAAGCCGGTCAGCTTGTTTTCGCCGAAGTTGAACACGAACTTGGAGTTCAACTGGTCCTGATTCTGGCCACCAGCGCCCTTGGTCTTGTCAGTGCGCTGACGCGTACCGCTCAAATAAGCTTTGGTCACGCCATTCAGCAAACCCGTATCGACGCGCGCAAAAGTACGCGAGGTGGAATCGCTGCCGAAGGTCTGGGCGAAGGTCAGGCCCAGTTCATCGTTAGGCATTTGCGAGAAGAACTGCACGGTGCCACCGAGGTTGCTGGTGGAAGCCGTGGCCAGTGCACCGGCGCCTTGCGACACGGTGACGCTGCCAATGTTTTCCGACGAAATCGCGCGGCTGATGTGCAGGCCGTTGTTGTTACCGTAGCTCATGTCGCCGAGCGGTACGCCATCGAGCGTAAAGCCGAGCTGGTTCTGGTTGAAGCCGCGCACGCTGAAGCGGGTCGACCATTCGTAGGCACCGAACGGATCAGCCGACTGGAAGTTCACGCCCGGCAGTTTCTCCAGCACTTTGAGTGCGCTGGTACCCGGCAGCGCTTCGGCCAGATCCGTCTTGTTGATGTTCTGGACCTGACGCGACTGGCCACGGCCAGTGATCTCTACGGTCTGGATAGGGCCAACTACGGCGCCGGCCAGATTGCTGTCGGCAGCTGCGTCGGCCGCCTCGCCTGCATAGGCGTGGCAAGCCAGCGCCTGCAGAACCAGCAGGCACAGAGGTTTCAGTGGGAAGCGCTGTTGCATGATTTTTCTTTCTTGTGAGTGAATGTAAGAGCGGTAGCAAACTAACTCGCAAGATTGTAGAAACAGCATGTGACGCGGCCATGACGCGGCCATGACAACTTTATGACAAGGTTTCTTCACCTCGGTTAGTATGCAGTACCGGATTTCCTTACACTCGCCTTATGTCCCAGCCTACCCCGCCCGACACTGAAGCTCCGCCAGCGACGCCCGCAGCGCAGGACAGTGCGCAAGCCAACGCTGCGCAGGCTCAGGGCGCCAGTAGCTGGCTCAGCAAACTGGGCCCCGGCCTGATCACGGGCGCGGCCGACGATGACCCCAGCGGCATCGCCACGTATTCGCAGGCTGGCGCCCAGTTCGGCCTGCAGATGCTGTGGACCGTGATCCTGACCCTGCCGCTGATGGTGGGCATACAGGCCATCAGCGCGCGCATCGGCCGCGTGAGCGGCGCGGGGCTGGCCACCAATATGCGGCGCCATCTGCCGCGCCCGCTGCTATACGCCATCGTCAGCCTGCTGCTGGTGGCCAATACCATCAACATCGCGGCCGATATTGCCGCCATGGGCCAGGCCGTCAGCCTGCTCACGGGCGGCCCCAGCCATTGGTATGCCGCCGCTGCGGGCTTGTTATCGCTGCTGCTGCAAGTGCTGCTGCCCTACCACCGCTACGTGCATGTGCTCAAGTGGCTGACGCTGGCCCTGTTTGCCTACGTGGCCACGGCCATCAGCCTGCAACTGCCATGGCTGCAGGTACTGCAGGCCATGGTCTGGCCCACGCTGTCGTGGCAGCCCGCCTATGTCACCACGGTAGTGGCCGTGTTCGGCACCACCATCAGTCCCTATCTATTCTTCTGGCAGGCGTCGCAGGAAGTGGAAGACTTGCGCGCCGATCCGCACGCCCATGCGCTCAAGCATGCGACCGAGCAGGCCCAGCCCCAGCTACAGCGCATCAAGGTCGATACCGTGATCGGCATGGGCTTTTCCAATCTGGTAGCGCTGTGCATCATGCTGACCACGGCCGCCACGCTGGGCGCGCACGGCATCACCGACATCAGTTCCTCGGCCCAGGCCGCGCAAGCCTTGCGCCCGATTGCCGGCGATTTCGCGTTTGCCCTGTTCAGTCTGGGCATCATCGGCACGGGTCTGCTGGCCGTGCCCGTACTGGCCGGATCGGCTGCCTATGCGATGGCGGGCGCCATGCACTGGCGCGGCAGTCTGGAACTGCAGTATGGCAGCGCGCGCAAGTTCTACGGCATCATCGCCGCCGCCACCCTGATCGGCACGGCGCTATGCTTCACCAGCATCGATCCTATCCGCGCGCTGTACTGGAGTGCCGTGGTGAATGGCGTGATTTCCGTACCCATCATGGTGGTGCTGATGCTGCTGGCATGCCGGCCGGCCGTGATGGGCACGCTGGTGATTTCGCGCCGCCTCACCGTGCTGGGCTGGCTGTGCACGGCCGTGATGGCCGTGGCCGTGGCGGCCATGCTGCTGACGATGGCTCTATAATGGCTGCTTCATACAGGGAGGGATTATGCTTCGTACCATCCGACTAGCGCTGTTGCTGCTCGCCGGTGCAGCCAGCCTGAGCGTGCAGGCTTTCGAGCGGCCCTTTCCCGCCCATGCCGTGCGCGGCAAAATGACGCCCGCCTATTTTCCCGAAGTGCTGATCGACGGCAAAGTGCGCCAGCTCGCGCCCTCGGCCCGCATCTTCAATCAGGAGAATCTGATCGAACTGCCGGCGGCCATACGCGGCAGCGATCTGGTGGTCAATTACACGGTCGATAACTGGGGCAATATCGACCGCATCTGGATACTGACGGCGGAAGAAGCAGCGCAAAAGCCGGCCGCCAGCAGCCGCTGACACCGGCGCGAACTTCAGGCGTCTTCGGCTACTTCGGCCACTGCAGCGGCCGATTTCAGGCGGCAGGCGAAGGCCGGCAGTTCATCGGCCGGTATCGGCAGCGAAATGTGATAGCCCTGCAGATGGTGGCAGCCGAGCTGACGCAAGATGCTGGCCTGCCCTGCCGTCTCCACGCCTTCGGCCACCAGTTGCAGCCCCAGGCTCTGGCCCATGGCGATAATCGCATGCACCAGATTGTTGCTGCGCTCGCTATGTTCGATATTCATCACGAAAGCGCGGTCTATCTTCAGCGTGTTGAGGTGGAACTGGGTCAGGTAACTCAGCGAGGAATAGCCGGTGCCGAAATCATCGAGCGAAATGCCCACACCCATGCCGCGCAACTGCGCCAGCACGCTTTGCACTTCGCCGCCGTTATCGATCAGCACCCGCTCCGTCAGCTCGAGCTCCAGCTGGCGTGGCGCCAGGCTGTTGCGCTCCAGCGCCTGCTGCACCAGCCCCACAAATGCGGGATCGGCTAGCTGCCATGCCGAGACATTGATGCTGACCGTGAGTTCGCCCAGCGCACCAGCCTTCCATACTCCAAGCTGACGGCAGGCTTCGTTCAGCACCCAGGTACCGATTTCCACAATCATGCCGCTGTCTTCGGCCACGGGGATGAAGCGGTCCGGCGCCACATTGCCGAGCGAAGCACTGTGCCAGCGCAGCAGCGCTTCCACCTTGGTCAGGGCGCCGCTGGCAGCGCTGGTAATGGCCTGATACACGAGACGGAACTCTTGCCCGGCAATTGCGCTGCGCAAAGCGCCATCGATGACCAGCGCATCCTTGGCGGCCGCATTCATCGCATCGTTAAAGAAGCGCACTTCGCCGCGTCCGCTTTTCTTGGCTACATACATGGCGATATCGGCATGCCGGATCAGCGTGGCGCCATCCATGCCGTGCTGCGGATAGCAGGCCACGCCCACGCTGGCCGACACGCCGATCACGTGGTGCGTCACGGTGAAACTGTTATCCATGGCCGCGACGATCTGCTCGGCGCAGGCGCGCGCCTGCTGCTCGGCAGTGCCGGCCGCCAGCTCGGGCAGCACGACGATGAACTCGTCGCCGCCGAAACGGGCCAGTACATCTTTCGTGCCCAGCACCGAATGCAGGCGGCGCGCAAACTGGCGCAGCAGCTCGTCGCCCACGGCATGGCCGAAAGAATCGTTGACGCGCTTGAACTTGTCGAGGTCGATGAACAGCACGGCACACTCGCAGTCACCGCTGCAGGCCAGCGTGACTTCTTCCTTGAGCCGGTTGGTGATGGCATGGCGGTTGAAATAGCCTGTCACGGGATCGATGTTGGCGGCCTTGCGCAGCAAATCATCCTTGCGCGTGCGCTCGCTGATATCGAGCAGTTGCACCAGACAATATAGCCGGCCCCGTTCTTCATACGGCGACGCCAGCAGCTCGACCGGCAGACGGCTGCCGTCATGCAACTGGAACATGGCCGTCTCCACCAGCGGATAGACGGCGCCGGGCGCCATGAAGCGCTGGAAGTATTCGTCGGCCATTTGCGGCGTCAGACCGGGCAGCAGATCGCTTACATGCTTGCCCACCAGATCGGCCGGTCCGGCAAAGCCCAGCAAGCGCGCGCAGCGCTCGTTGGCCACCTGCACATAGCCGCGCCGGTCGCGGATCAGGAAGCCGTTGCTCAGGCTATCGATGGTGCGCGCATAGCGCTGCTGGATTTCGTCCTGTACGGCATAGATCAGTCCCAGCATGCTCAGGGTCTTGAGCACGGTAGTGCCGACAAACCAGAACAGATACAGCTCCGGCCCCAGCGTGACGGAACTGAGCACATTGAAGACACCGCGCAGCAGCAGGGTAACGCCAAGGAACTGATAGCGGTTCTTGTTGCGGATCAGGCGCTGACCGCACCACACCATCACCACGCCGAGGATGGCAGCACTGCCGGGCGCCAGCAGGGATGGCATGGCATCCCATACCACGTAGCAAACCAGCGTGATGGCCAGCGCCACCGGCAGAATCCAGCGCTGCTGGGCACGATGCAATTCGCCGAGGAAGAATTTGGTACCGCTCCAGTAGCCCACCATGCCGGCCGCCAGCAGCGCGGCACACAGCGGAATACGCCAGGCTTCGGCCAGATAGCGGCCGCCGATAAACCACAGCACGATGCCGCTCATGACCGAGAGCTGGCCCAGCCCCCAGTACAGCGCATGCTTTTCCTTGCGCTGCATGAGCCATAGGAAAATCAGCAATGTGCTCAGAATGGCATCTGCCGCAAAAGCCGCAGCAATTGCTGAAAGATGGGAGTAACTACCGAGATCCGTGCTCATAAAGGAGGCCCTGCGATCTTGCGTCTCAACGTTCTAGGAATATTTATTCAGATCATTGTATGACGAAGTCCGGCAGCGGCGATACGGCAGAGCACGTCAACACGCAAGTTCTGTTGCCGATTAACACAGACGCTGTCACAGGAACAAGGAAATGGCCAGGCTCCACATCACCAGCGCGATCACCACATCGAGTATCTGCCACGCACGCGGACGGGCAAACACGGGCGTCAGATAGCGCGCAGCCAAGCCCAGGCTGCTAAACCACAGCAGCGAAGCCAGCATGGCGCCGGCCGCAAAATACCAGCGCCCCATGCCGGCCTGCTGGCCGCCTATGGAACCGAGCAGCACCACCGTATCCAGATACACATGGGGATTGAGCAAACTGAAAGCCAGCATGGCGGTCAGCACCGTGCGCCTGTCGGCTGCAGCCGTTTCCGCTCCGGCCTGCATGCTGCCCGGCTGCAGGGCCGAGCGGGCGGCGCGCCAGCCATACCAGCCCAGAAACGCCGCACCGGCGATCTTGATCAGCAACAGCAGAGCAGGCGCCTCGGTAATCAGCGCGCCCATGCCGGCCACGCCGGCACCTATCAGCACCACATCGCACAGCACGCAGATGGCCACGCAGCTCAGCACGAATTCACGCTTGAGCGCCTGCCGCAACAGATAGGCGTTTTGCGAACCGATCGCCACGATCAGGCTGCCGCCGAGTCCCATCCCCTTGAAAAAAGCCGTTGCCAGCATGGCTACCCCCTGTAGAAAACGCCAGCTTAAAGGGGGATGGAAGATAAGTATAATTAATAAAAATCACCAAATATTAGGAAAGCTAATGAAGCAGGTCGATTACCGCGGGCTGGCCGCGCTCGACGCCATCATCGAATATGGTAATTTCGACAAGGCCGCCACGGCGCTCGCGATTACCCAGTCTGCCGTTTCGCAGCGCCTGCGCATGCTGGAAAACAGCGCCGGCGAACTGCTGATCGTACGCAGCCAGCCGCCCGTGCCGACGGCGGCCGGCCAGCGCCTGATTGCCCATTACCGTCAGGTGCGCCTGCTCGAAGCCACGCTGCTGCAGACAGCACCGGGCAGCGCGCCCACGCCGGAAATCGCGCTTGCCGTGAATGCCGACAGCGCCGCCACCTGGCTGCAGGAAGCCCTGACCCCGCTGATGCTGCGCGGCGACTGCATGCTGCACATCCGCATGGACGATCAGGACCACACCCTGAGCATGCTACGCGAAGGCCGGGTGTTCGGCTGCGTCACCAGTGAAACGGCGCAGGTGGCGGGCACCTCGTCCACGCCGCTGGGGCGGATGCGCTATCTGTGCGTGGCCAGCCCCGCTTTTGCCCGGCGCTGGTTCGCGCAAGGCATGACAGCGCAAGCCGTGCAGCGTGCGCCGGTCATGATCTTCGACCGCAAGGATGCTCTGCAGTCGCGCTACATCGCCCAGTACACGGGTTATACGGGCGCCTTCCCGCACCATGCCTATGCCAGTTCGGATGGCTTCCTGCGTTTTGTCGCGGCCGGCTTCGGCTACGGCATGCTGCCCGTGCTGCAATGTGCCGACGGCCTGCGCGATGGCACGCTGGTCGACCTGACGCCGGGCCACTATCTCGACGTACCACTGATCTGGCACCGCTGGGATATCGATACGCCCTACACGCGCGCGCTGTCGCAGCAGATGATCGCAACGGCGCAGCGCTGGCTGCTGCAGGACAGCAGCCCGGCCTAGCGCGCCGCCAGTTCGGCCCGCATGCGCGCTTCCCACTCGGCCGCGTCGGGCTCATAGCTGGTGGCCGGCGGCGCACTGCCATCCCACTCGCCATAGCGCTGGTATAGATTGACGGCAGTCCAGGCCAGCGTACCGGCCGGATAGTGGTGCAGGATACGAAAAGCCGGATGGGATAGCGGATAGGTGGTGGTGCTGACCAGCGCACCGGGCTGCAGCTCGCTGGCCAGCTTGTGGGCCAGCGCCGGCATCAGTGCACCAAAGCAGGTACTGTAGAGGAACACCAGCGTGGCCGCGCGCACATCGACAGTGAACATATCGGCCTCGATGAAAGCCAGCCGCTGCGGCAGATCGAGCAGATGGGCCAGCGTGGCGCTGGCGCCGCCGGGCAACAGCAAAGGCTGATCGCGCTGCAACGGCTGCGGCAAACGCTGCAGTTGCTGCCGGTTCAGCGCCAGCAATTGCTGGCAGCGCTGCAGCGCCAGTTGGTGGCGGTAGGCTAGCAATTCCACGCCCACGCAGCGCTGGAACGGCAGGCTTAGTGCAGCCGTCATCACCACCTTGCCCAGGCCGCTACCGAGATCGACCATCAGCCCGCCCGGCGCCAGCAGCGGCGCGATCGCAGCAAAATAGCGCGCGAGTTCGTCCTGCTGCAGTTCGCCGTACACCATGCCGGCATCCTGCACCAGCCAGTCGCGCACTTCGGCATCGCTGATCTGCTCCAATGGGCGGAACTGCGGCAAGGCCGGGCTACGCGGCAGCATGCTATGCGGCAGCAGGCCGGGTGGCAGCGTACCGACGATCACGCCCGCATGGGGGCGCAAACGCTGCAGCAGATATTCATGCTGGCGCCGATCTTCCAGACAGGCGCGCAGCGCATAGCCTACTTCGATAAAGCGGATAAACGGCGCATCGGGCGCCAGCAGCAGGGCCGTACGCTGGTGCTGCTCGCCGCATTCGAGGGCAGCGTAGAGCGCAGCAAACAGCGCGGCGGCCGGTTCCATGTTCAGCGCACGGCTGACAGCAGCAACTGCCCCGCCTCGTCATGCGCGGCCTGCCAGCCCGATTCCTGCAGGCGTGGCGCACAATGGTCGCAGGCGGCGAAGGGATTGCACAGATGCTGCAGATCGATAAAGTGCTTGCCCACCACGGGCTTGCCGGCATAGCTATCAACCGTCACGGGATGGGAACGGGGCGTGACGGCCGCAATGGCCGGCACAAAATCGGCGCCGCCGGGTGGCAGCCAGCGTGCAAACGCTTCGGTCGGCTTCCCGTCAGGCACATACCACGACTTGCGCTCGCTATTCCAGCGTGCGCCGAGTGCCTTGGCTTCATCTTTTTCCGCGAACGGAACTTTTAAAAACATCATGACCACAACTCCTGTTGACTGCGCCATTCTACTCCTCCCGTGCCCCAGCCAGCAGCTAGCCGCGGCAAACAGCAGCAAGCAGCAGCAAGCAGCGACAACTACAGCAAACCGCGCCGTCCCCGTTACAATAGCGCTTTGCCTGCCCTACCCGCGTTACGCCACCATGTCCATCATCGAACCAATCACCCTCACCGTCGCCGAACTGGCTGCCCGCTGGCAGCAGAGCGAAGCGCAGATTCTGGCCAGCGGCCTGCCCATGTATTTCTACTTCGACGGGCTGGTGTTCGAATTCGGCGACAAATGGCACCGCCAGCATGGCGAACTGCAGGAAGCGCGCAACCTCGAAGCACAGCAGGCGCGCCAGAGCACCGTCGATCTGGACATCCAGCGCCAGAATCTGCACCGCCGCGGCCTGCTCAAGCTGACCCAGTGGGAAGCGCCGCTCGATGACGACGCGCTGGCAGCGCTGTATGCCGAGCAGGAGCACTTGATACAGGACATCAAGCGCCTGCAGGCACTGCTGAAAGACCGCAACGAAGAACGCCAGCGCCATGTGCGCAACGGCCTGCTGCGCGCCGCGCCGCGCACGCTGCGCGAGATCGCTGCACAGGGCCGCAGCGGTTTCCCCAACTTTGCCTTCATGCCGGCCAGCAGCGGCGCCGACGAAAAGATCAGTGCGGGCGCCGTGGTGGCGCTGGAAGACGGCTTCCCTGCCAAGACCAGCCTGACGGCGGCCGATCTGGTGATCTCCATGCACGATATCCGCAGCAAGGAATAAAGCGGCGCACTGGCGCATCTGGCGACGGACGCCAAGCTTGTGCTAGTCTTGCCCGGGTTTGCTGTGTCTACAGCCTTGATCGGGGATTACGCCATGCCAGTTTCTCGTCTACACCAGTACGCGATTGCCATCAGCGTTGCGCTGGCCATACTCGGCTCGACCTTGGGTGGCGCTGCCATCTGGCTGCACTACATCGCCAAGCCACTGGCCACCTTGCTGATTGCGGCGCTGGTGTGGCGCCATGCTACGCCGTCAACGTACGCCGCCTACCGGCGCGCGCTGCTGGCCGGGCTGGGATTTTCATGGCTGGGCGATGTGCTGCTGATGCTCCCGAAAAGCACGCTGGCACTGGGCTTTGAACTCGGCCTGGCCAGCTTCCTGCTGGCCCACCTGTGCTTTCTGCGCGCGCTCACGCGTGACGCGCGCTGGGCCCGTCCACTATGGCCGCTGCTATTCCTGCTGCTGATAGGCTGCGCCAATCTGGCCGTGCTGTGGCCCGGCATAGGCGCGGCCCTGCGTCCGCCCGTGCTGGCCTACATGCTGTGCCTGGTGGCGATGAGTGCACAAGCGATCGCGCGGGCACGCAGTCTGGCCACGCCGGCCAGCAGTCTGGCCGCGCTGGGCGGCCTGCTGTTTCTCAGTTCCGATACCCTGCTGGCGTATAACAAATTCTATGCACCGCTACCCGCTTCTGCCCTGCTGGTACTGGGCACCTACTATGCGGCGCTATACCTGCTGGCACGCTCGCTGCCTGCCGGCGCTGGCGCCGCGCTGTCCGGCCTGACGTCCAGCAGCAGCACATAGCGCCGTAGCAGCCACACGCTGCGCTCGAACAGGCCGGTAGCGGAAAACACGGCCTGCTGGATCTCGGCCGCGATGCCGCCACCCTGCATGCGGCGGCGGATGGCATCCATCAGTTCCGATCGGTCATGGGTCAGCATGCGCAGCATTTCCAGATCCGCTGCCGCCGGTGCGGCCGCCACTTCGGCCAGCGTTTCCAGCATCATGTGCAGGCTCTCCACCAGGCTATCAATCAAACCGCGTACTTCGCCCATGCGTACCGGATCGCCGATGGCCTGATCGAGTTCCGCCAGCGCTTCCTGCAGATTGTTGAGCAGCTGGTTGCGGTCACGCAGCACGATGGTCTGTTCCAGCACTTCGCGGCTGTGATTGCGGTCGGCCAGCTCGGTCAGGAAGACATCGCATTCGCGGATCACATTGCCCTCTGCCGCCCGCAGGATGTGGGCAGCCGGGCTGCTGCTGTACACATCCTCGCGCAGCGCATCGAGATAAGTGGGCAGACTGGCCAGCAAGCGTTGCTGCTCCTTTTCCACCAGCAGCAGCGCCGTCTCTGGCTCCACCAGCGCTTCATCGTTAATGTAATGGGGCCGTCCCAGCGTCTCTTCCACCGACGGTGGTGCCAGTTGTTCCAGCCATTGCAGCACAGGAGCGCGCAAGGCCCGCATGGCCAGATCGGACGCGATCTGCAGCAGCAGATAGATGGCGGCCAACTGGCCCGAAGGCCCCAGCCCCAGCTGCTGCATACCATGCTCCGCCAGCCGCTGCCCGCTCAGCCAGTCGACCGTCAGCAGCGTCATCATCACGGTCACGCCGCTGGCCTTGAGCGTGACCTGATACAGCACGAGCTGGCGCGCACTGCCGGTCAGCTTGCCCGTCATCGACAGCGTGGCCAGGCCCGAGCCCAGCCCTGCACCCAGCACGATCATGGCACCGCTGCTGAACGGCAGCAGACCGGCAGCGGCCATCGCCATGGCCACCACCGTCACCGTGGGCGAGGATTGCACCAGCGCCGCGATCAGCGTGCCGATGGCAAAGCTCAGCAGGGGGTACTGCCCGGCCACCTGCATGGCGTCCTTCAGCCACAGGGTGTGCTTGAGGATGGCGGAGCCGGACTTGATGAAGTCTATACCGAGAAACAGCAAGCCCAGTCCGAGCAAGGCACCGATGGCATGGCGGTAACGCGCCGACTGGTCCAGATTCAGGTAATAGGTGGTACCCGTGATCCCTATCAGCAGCAGGATCAGCCAGTGCATATTCAGCGTGGCCATCAGGATCAGCACCGAGGTGCCCAGATTGGCCCAGCTAATCACGGGGAAGGCGCGGCGCTTGTCGATGGCACCCGCGCTGACCAGCGCCACCATCACGAAGGTGACGGCATTCAGGCTCTGGATGATGGCGCCGGCCAGCAGGCCTAATAGCGCCACCGAACCATTCCCGGCCAGCACACGCGTGATCAGCACGCGCATGCGCCGCCCTATGAGCTGCTTGACGTTGTTGCTCAACAGGCGGATGCCGATGAAAAACAGCCCCAGTCCGGCGAAGATGCTGGCAAAAATATCCATGCGGGTTCAGTCGGCGTGCGTGAGTTTCAGGTGCTGGCGCGCAGCTGGTTAAGCGCCGCAGCGCTATCGTCGGCCACATCGAGGATGCGCAGAAAACCGCTGATCTCGAACACATCGCGCACCTGCTGCTGCAGGCTGCACAGCACCAGCGCGCCCTGACTCTGCTTGGCGCGCTTGGCTGCCATCAGCACCACGCGCAAGCCGGCACTGGAAATATAGTCGAGCGCACTGAAGTCCATCAGCACGCGGCTGGCCGGCTGGTTGAACAGGTCTTGCAGCGGCTTTTCGAAACCGCTGGCCGTGGCACTATCGAGCCGGCCGTTCAGGCGTACGGCAGTGGCGCCATCGAGTTGGGAGATGTCGTATTGGAAGCTCATGGTAGGTCCTGGTCTAGTCGTCGGGTCGGAGATGTTTGCGCGTGTCAGGTGCGCAGGGTTTTCAGCAGCACGATCAGGTTGCCGCTGCCATCGAAGTAGGCGCGCGCATCGTCCATCAGAGTCTTCACCAGATGCACGCCCAGGCCGCCGATAGGACGGGCTTCGAGATCGCCATCCAGGTCAGGTGGCGGCGCTTCGGCAAACGGATCGAACGGCGGCGCATCGTCCTTGAGGATGATCTCCAGCCATTCGTCGGAAATGCTCATGCGGACATGGATCACCCGGTCCGGCGCACTGTGCAGGCCATACTGTATGGTGTTGGTCACCAGCTCTTCCAGACACAGATTGGCGGCGAATGCCAGATCGCTGCGGTCGGCCAGCGCTGTGCTGACGGCTTCCGCCAACTGGGCGATTTCTTCCAGCCGCGACGGCAGGTCATATTCGAGCAGCAGGCGTTTGTTATGCAGCACGATAGGTGTTGTATCCATCAGGGGGACTCCCGGTTTTCGTCTGAGCACCAGACAGGTCAGATCATCGGACGCTTCCGCGCCATTTACGAAGCTGGCGACATCGCGCACCAGACTGGCTACCGTCACCGCCGCGCTGCTGGCGGCACTGGCAGCAAACCATGCCATCAAACGCTGTTCGCCATACGCTTCGCCGGTATCGGCGAAAGCTTCCGTCACGCCATCGGTGTACAGCAGCAGCGCTTCACCGGCTGCCAGCGCGGCATGCTGATCGGTGTATTCCAGCCCCGGCATCCAGCCCAGCGCCACATCCATCATGCAGGGCAAGGCCGCCACCGTGCCATCGCTCTGGCGCCGCAGCGGCGGCGGATGGCCGGCACTGGCATATACCAGCGAGCCATCCTGCGGATCGTAGATGGCATAACAGGCCGTGACGAACAACTCCATGGGATTGCGTTCGCACAGCAGCTCGTTGGCAGCAGCCAGCACGCGCGCAGGCGCATCGCCCGTCATGGCCAGATCGAGCAGTACCGTGCGCGAAACGGCCATGAAGAAGGCTGCCCCCACGCCCTTGCCGGAGACGTCGGCCACCAGCACGCCGCAGCGGCCATCGGCCAGCGGGAAGCAGTCGTAGAAATCGCCGCCCAGTTCGCGCGCCGGATACATGGCGGCATGCACGGCCCAGTCATCTTCGGCCGGGAAGTGCTGCGGCAGTATGGCCTGCTGCATGGCCCGTGCCAGATCCAGCTCTTCCTGCACGCGCTCGCCGGCCGCGCGCAAGGCTTCGTTCTTTTCCGCCAGCTCCCAGGTACGCGCCGCCACCTGCTCTTCCAGCTCGCGTTCGCGCGATTCGTTCTGCTCTCGCACCACTTCGAGCAGACCGGCAAATTCGCTGGCCACGGTATTAAAGTTATTCGCCACCAGCACCAGTTCGTCGCGCGTATCGACATGGATGCGGGTATCGAGCCGGCCGGCGCAGAACGATTCCGTGCCTTCCGACAGGCTGCGTAGCGAACGCAGGGTGGAAAGATAGATGCCGGCGAACAGATAGGCGATGGCGGCAATCACGGCCACCAGTATCAGCGCCACGATCAGCTGCGACTGCTGCAGGCGGGCGATGCGCAGCGCCAGAAAAGCGTCGGCATCGCCGGCCGTGGCTTCCAGCAGTTCGCGCGCGGCCTGCAGATTGTCGGTGGCCAGTGCGCGCAGTTCGTTGATGCTGGCCGGCGCATCCAGCGTCTTGTCGGCTGCGTCCTGCTGGCGCGCGATATTTGCCAGGAACTGGCTGAGCGGCGTTTGCAGCCGCGTGGCCGGCTGGTGCAGCGCCGCCAGTTGCGACAGCCCGGCCTTGAGATTGGCCACCGATTCGCTCAGCACCACCTGTGCGCCCAGCGCATACGAAGCCATGTCATCGGAATTGAAGGTCAGTGCATCCTGCTGGCGCGCCAGCGTTTCAGCCACCAGCGGCAGGCGGTTGGCCAGCATGTCGAAGGTGGCATCGAGTTCACCATCCACGTTCAGCCGGTGGGTGCGCGCATCCTCGCGCATCAGCGCCAGCACGGCATTGATGCTGCCCGTCAGCGCGACAAAGCGCTGGCGCCGGTCGCCCGACTGGGCTATCCCCTGCACCTGTTGCCAGCTACTGCGTAGCCGTGCGGCTGCCTCCTTGGCGGCGCCACGATATTCTGCATGCAGCAGTTGCAGCATGTTCGCTTCCAGCGCCTGCCAGTCCGGCCGGTCCAGCGGTGCCAGCACGGCAGCGCTGCGTGCATTCACCAGCGCATACAGCACCTGGGCCTGGGCACGGTAAGCCACCAGGCCTTCGCGTTCGCTGCGCGCCAGTTCGATATCGCTGCCTGCCTTGCGCAGCAAGGGAGTGCATAGCAGGGCCAGTGCCAGCAGCACCACCGCGCCGATCAGCGCGTACTTGCGCTTGAAGCTCAGGCGGTTGGACAGCCAGACGGTGGGAGCCAGAAAGTGACTCAGCATGGGATTGCGCAATCAGGGCGAGGTTTCAAGTACGACTTTCAGGGCCGGCGCTACCTGCTTCTTGTGAATGTAGCCGATGGCGCCGGGCGTGGCTTGGACCAGTTTGCTCACCTCTTCGGCACTGTCGGCCTGCCTGGGCGGGAAGCCCATGCCGGTAAAGCTTTGGCGCGCCCAGTAGGCGCGCACCTGGCCGGCGCTACGCCCCGTGACCTTGCTATAGAACTCGGCGCGCAGCGGCGCGCCTTCACGGATATCGATGGGCTGCACCGGCTTGCCATCAGGCCAGGTCTGCACCTGCTTGAGGAACATCTGGGTGGCCTGATCGGAATTGATTTTTTCGACGGCAGTATCGCGGTTGACCACCACCACGACCTGCGCCTGGGCCCAGCTGCAGGCCAGCAGCAGGCAACTGATCAGAGAGTACTGTGCTATGCGCATGATGCGACCTTCAGAAAACGAAATCGAGCGACACGGTGAACAGGTTCACGGTCGGACGGATGGGCAGGCGGGACACGGCAAAGTAGCCGGGCGAGTAGGCGCCGGGCGTCTGCAGGTGGTCGTACTGCAGCTTGAGCGCCATATTGCCGCGGAAGTCGTAGCGTACGCCGGCACTGATGGAACGGGTCGACAGATCGGCATAGCGCGCAGCCTGATCCAGCCCCCCTTTGAGCTGGGCCAGCCCGCCATCGAGCATGGGATCGAGCCCGGTAGGTGCCAGCGCCGAAGTATCGAGCGCCGGACTGGCGCGGCGCTGGCGCGCCAGCGATACATACGGCGTGAATTCATCGAAGCTGCGCGCCACGGTGAACTGGTAGCCATGGTATTTGCCCACCATGGCCGAGCGCGAATCGAGCCGCGTGGCTTCGCCCAGCAGGCGCCAGTCGCCCGCATTCGCATCGAAGCCCACGCTGGTGTACAGCGGCCGGCTATCGAACGGCGCGGCCAGCGCACGTATGCTCTGGGCACGCGCCTGCAGTCCGGCCGCCAGCGCTGGCGGCAGATAGGGGTTGGCAGCGCTGGCCTGCAGCGCCCCGGCCAGTTGCGCCGTTGCGCCATTGATCTGGCTGACCTGAGCCGAGCGCATGGTGTAACTGCCGATCACGCTATGCGACGCACGCAGGATCAGATTGGGCAGGGTGGCACTGACGGCCAGCCCGCGGATATTGCGCAAGCTGGCATCGGCCGCCTGCACGGGGTCGAGATTATAGAAGCGGTGGCGGTAATCGGACTGGCCGTAATAGGCCTGCGCCAGCAGCGCGGTGTCGCCGATATTGTGGCGCCATTGCAGGTCGGCTCCGTCCAGCGAGGCCACGCTGTTGACGGTGCCATACAGCGGCAGTGCAGGACGCGCCATCAGATAGGCGTAGCCGATTTCCACCACGTCCGAGTCGAAATACAGCGGGCTGCGGATGCGCCCTGCACGCACGGCGAAGTCATTGCTGATCTGCTGGCGCAGATAGGCCATGCGCAGTTCGGGCGATAGGTCGTCACCGGCGCGCACCACGCCCTGCAGCACGAACGCCGTGTTGGCGCCAGCCTGCCACTCGAGCTGCAAGCCCAGTACAGAATCCAGATTGGCCGACCAGCCCTGCCCGGCCGGACGTTTCTGCGCACTCGAGAAGATCGCGCCGGCATCACTGTTATCGTTGTGTGTGATGCCCAGCGTACCGAAGCCGGACAGGCGCAGCGCCGCTGGTGCATCGTTAGCAGAATTAGCCGCATTAGCCGCTTCGTCGGCGCGGGCAGCCGCCAGCGCACTGGCCAGCAGCAAGGCCAGCGCCAGCGCCTGACGGCGTGGAGTAGTCAGAGAAAAATAGGTCATCGCGCTTGCAGTCCGTAGTGATTCGAAGCAGGCCACGCCATCACGCGCGCCCGCTGCCAACGCAGCCCGCCAGAGCGCTACGTCACTTGATGATAAAATGTCTTAATTGCATTAAATATAATTTTCATCTTAACAAGCCAGCGTAAACCGGGCGTTAACTGCAAGCCGAGCGCTGATAACGCCAACCAGCAAGCGCCAATTTCCAAGTGTCCGCTCCCAGCACCGCCATGCCGCCACAACCTCCATCACCAGTCCGGTTGCAGCTCCACCTGCTGGGCGACATCCAGCTCAGCGTCGCGGGCCAGCCGCCCGCTGGCAAGGTCTATAGCAAGATGCTGGCTCTGCTGGCTTATCTGGCGCTGGAAAGCCAGCGCAGCCACCGCCGCGAACAACTGGCAGACTTGCTGTGGCCACAGTTGCCCGCCGAAGCAGCGCGCATCAACCTGCGCCAGACGCTCTACCATCTGCGCCGCATGCTGGGCGATGGCGCTGCGCAGCTAATCACCGGACGCGAGGCCGTACGCCTGAATAACGATGGCGACTGGTGGCTCGACGTGCGCGCCTTTCTCGCTACGGCCAGCAGCCTGCCGACCCGCAGCAGCGAGGCCATCGAACAGCACATCGGCCAGTTGGAAGCGGCCGCCGCCCTGTATCGTGGCGACTTCCTCGCCGATCTGGCCGTCGATGATGCAGCGGACTTTGAAGGCTGGCGTGATGGCTGGCGCGCCAGCCTGCACCAGCACATGCTGCGACTGCTGGAAAGCTTGCGCGAGTCACTGGAGCAGCAAGGCGCCAGCGAGCGCGCGCTGCAGCATGCGCGCCGCTATCTGGCGCTGGAACCATGGAACGAGACGGCGCACCGCGCCGTGATACGCCTGCTGGCTGCCACCGGGCGGCCGGCCGAAGCGTTGGGGCACTATGACAACTGCCAGCGCCTGCTGGAACACGAACTGGGAACCAGCCCGGCAGCGGCTACGCGCGAGCTGGCCGAGACCATACGCGGCCAATTGCAGCGGCGCGAAGCGTGCAGCGTCCGCATGGACGGCTGGCCTGCGCCGCAGCAAGGAGTCGCTGCAGCCCACGTGCCGGCTTTTCCCGAACGGCGGCTGGTCACCATACTGCACTGCAGCCTGCATGCAGCGGGCAGCATTGACGCAGAAGACCTTGCCGAACGCCTGCGCCTGCCCTACCAGCACGGTACCGAACTGGCACGTCAGCACGGTGGCCACGTCGTCGCGGGCCCGGGCGGCAGCTTTGTCGGCTACTTCGGCTACCCTGTCGCCGCCGAAGATGCCGCGCGCAGCGCCGTACGCGCCGCCCGCGCCATCAGCGCCGCCTGTCAGGCCGGCGTCTACGCCCGCAGCGGCATACACAGCGCTATCATCGTCACGGGCGCGCAAGGCGAGCAGCCTGACCCCGCCGGTCAGGCTTCGGCACTGGCCGCGCGCCTGAACGAGCGCGCCGGCAGTGGCGAAATCCACCTCAGTGATGCGGCCCGCCAGCTAGTGAGCGGCTATTTCTATCTGCAGCCCTGCGGCTCGCAAGCCTTCCGTAGCTACCGCGTGGCCGGTGCCACGAGCGCCACCAGCCGTCTCGATGCTGCGCCCCGTCTACTGCCGCTGGTAGGGCGCGCGGCCGAACTCGCGCAGTTGGCAGCACTGCGCGACGTTGCCAGCCACGGACAGGGCCTGCAGGTGGTGCTGCGCGGCGAAGCAGGCATAGGCAAATCGCGCCTGCTGCGCGAACTGGCCGGCACGCTGGACGACACACGCTGGCAGCGGCTGGAACTGCAGTGCGAAGCAGCCTTTCAGCACACCCCGTGGCAGCCCCTGATCACGCTGCTGGAACGCCAGCTTGGTTGCCAGCCCGAGGACGATGCGGCCAGCCGGCGCAGCCTGCTGGCCGACTATCTGGCGCACCAGCACAGCGCCATCGCCGCTGCCGTCACAGCGGGATTGCAAGCACTGCTGGGCATAGCCGAAACACCAGCGGTGCTGAGCAGCGAAACGCTGCGCCAGCACACCAGCAGCGCGCTGATAGCGCTGTTGCGCAGCGCTGCAGCACAATGCCCCTTGCTGCTGGCAGTGGAAGATCTGCACTGGGCCGATCCGTCCACTCAGGCCTTGCTAGCCGCGCTGGCCCAGCACACGACCGCGCTGCCCGTGTTGACCGTCTACACAGTCCGTAACGACAGCCCGCTGGCCCCGTGGTTGCCCGCACACACGACATTGCTGGAACTGGCGCAACTGGACGACGCAGCCATGGCAGCGCTGGTCGGTGCCAGCGAAGGCGCACTGCCGCCCGCCGCCATCGCCCGCATCGTCGCCAGTGCCGAAGGCATACCACTGTTTGCCGAGGAACTGGTGCAGCAGGCACTGGCGCAGCCGGCCGCCAGCAGCGTACCGGCCACGTTGGCCTATCTGCTGGCGGCGCGGCTGGACGCTACAGGTGCGGCCCGCAGACTCGCGCAATACGCCGCCACCATAGGCCGCAGCTTCGATTTAGAGCTGCTGGCCCATGTCACCCACGTCGATGCACAGCAACTGCAAACGCTGCAGCAGGCGCGCCTGCTGGAAGCGCGCGATGCACGCGAGTTCGAATTCCGCCACGCCCTGCTGCAGGTGGCCGCCTACCAGTCACAGACGCGCACCGACTGCCAGCGCGCCCACCGCCGCATTGCCGATGCGCTGATCCAGCACTTCCCCCAGCGCACCAGCCAGCAGCCGGCACAACTGGCCTACCATCTGGGCAAGGCAGCCGACTATCCGGCCGCGCTGACATGGTGGCTCCAGGCAGGCCAGCAGGCACTGGCCGCACACGCCTGCGCCGAGTCGGCGGCGCATTTGCGCAACGGACTAGCGGCGCTCGAACATCTCCCTCCCGGTACGATACGAGCCGGCATGGAACGCGATCTGCTGCTGGTGCTGGGACAGGCTTTGCTGGCACTGGCCGGTTATGGCTCGGCAGAGGCAGCGGCCGTGTACGACCGCGCCTTTGCCCAGTGTCAGGGCGAGTATGCCGGACTGTATGACGGTGCGGCCCGTTTCGACGTGCTGTGGGGCCTGTGGATGGTCTCAAGTTCGCGCGCGCAGGCCAGCTTCCGCGCCAGCGCGGAACTGATAGCGCCACTGCTGCAGGCGGCCGACGCGAGTGGCGATGTGCTGCGGCGTGGCCACGCCCATGCAGCGGCCGCCAATCAGGCCCTGTGGCAGGGCCGCTACGATGCAGCACTGGACCATGCACAGGCAGCCACCCAGCTCTGTGCCGGTCAGCCACGGCAGCACGGGCACGGACAGCAGCGCGGCCATGATCCGCAAGTGGCGGGTCTGGCCTATGCGGCGTGGGCCCATCAAGCGCTGGGCCAGCATACGGCCGCGCTGGCAACCGCTGCGGCCGCCGTGACGCTGGCACGCCAGCTCGAACACCCTGATTCGCTCTGCTTCGCGCTGGTCCATGCTGCCACCGTGCACCGGCTACAGCAGGATGGTGCGCAGGTGGCGGCGCTGGCCGAAGAAATCCTTGCCATCGCCGGCCAGTACCAGCTCGCACTGTGGCAGGTGGCGGGCACCATGCTGCGCGGCTGGAGTCTGGCCCGTGCCGGCCAGCCTGAAGGCATCGCCTTGCTCGAATACGCTGCCGGCGCCGTGCGCAGCGTGATGCCGGGCATACTGGTGGCCTTCCTGCATCCGCTGGCCGAAGCCCATGGCTACCTGCAGGACTACGCCAGCCAGCGAGCCCAGATCGACGCTGCGCTGGCCAGCGCCGACCAGCTGGACGAGCACTTGCACCGCGCCAGCCTGCTGCAGCTACGCGCCGTCTGCCTTGCGCAAGCGGGTATGTCAGCATCTATGCAAAGCTGATTCAGGCTGCCGTTACGGCGCCACGCGTTCTGACTTCCTGCAACGCCCGCTTGAAATGCTTGAGGTCTTCCGTTGCGAACAGCTGGCTACGGCCAACTTCTTCTCTCGCCTTGAGCTTGCCATGGGCCACATAGCGGCGGAAGGTGGCCATCGAAACTCCCAGATACTCTGCTGCCTCCTGTGCCGTGAAGCGCGCTCCAGCCAGATGCCCGAACACCTGCTCGTGTGAAAAATTCTGCGATGGGGGGGCTGGCTCGGCAAGCAAGGCGAAAAATCTGGCGCGCTCGTTCGCCGGTAAGCGGGTAAAACTTAGATAGACTTCTTCTGCGGTGTTCTGACGCATATGTCCTCACGATTTCAGATACTTCTTGAGATTGCTATAAAAATTCTCGTGCGGCCCTATCTGGTAAAAGTCTATCTGCTGCCAGCCTGACGCCTTGCCTGAGCCGGCGCTCTCGGTTGGGCAGTAGGCAATCAGGAATTGCTGGCCATGGTATCTGAATTTAAAAATCCGGAGACCGTGCAGATCACCCGCCTTGGCTACGCCGATAGATGGCTGCGCGCAGATGTCCTCTACGGCATCCTCGATCGCCAGCTGAAACGGACGACTCTGTTTCTTCACGAATGCCAGAAAAGGGGGCTTGTAATTCGGCCTCATGAAATGAGTCCTTAATTACTCAAAATTGAGTATATATCACATCAATGAGAGTGACAATTTTTTGCGCTGGGTGACGCTACTTCACTGTAGCGGCCAAATAGCGGCCTGTAGCCACTTTGCGCAAACCTGCTGGATGCTGCCGGGAGCGGAAATGAAAAAAGGAGTCAGATACGGTATCTGACTCCTTTTTGTATTGGTAGGCCGTGCAGGACTTGAACCTGCGACCAAAGGATTATGAGTCCTCTGCTCTAACCAACTGAGCTAACGGCCCATACTTTGAAAGCTTACGCCTGAAGTGCATGCACTAAGCGAATGCGCGAGGATACTGGCTAGGCAGGCCCAGCGTCAAGCCCTAGTTACCTTCCAGGAAGCTCTTGAGCTTGTCGGAACGGCTAGGATGGCGCAATTTACGCAGTGCCTTGGCTTCGATCTGACGGATACGCTCGCGCGTGACGTCAAACTGTTTGCCCACTTCTTCCAGCGTATGGTCGGTCGACATTTCGATACCGAAGCGCATGCGCAGCACCTTGGCTTCGCGTGGCGTGAGGGAATCGAGCACATCCTTGACCACACCGCGCATCGAGGCATGCAGGGCCGCATCGGACGGCGCCAGCGTGTTGTTGTCCTCGATGAAGTCGCCCAGATGGGAATCGTCGTCGTCACCGATAGGCGTTTCCATGGAAATCGGCTCTTTGGCGATCTTCATGATCTTGCGGATCTTATCTTCCGGCATCTCCATCTTGATGGCCAGTGTCGCCGGATCAGGCTCGGCACCCGTTTCCTGCAGAATCTGGCGCGAAATCCGGTTCATCTTGTTGATGGTTTCGATCATGTGCACCGGTATCCGGATGGTGCGCGCCTGATCGGCGATGGAACGCGTAATCGCCTGCCGGATCCACCACGTCGCATAGGTGGAGAATTTATAGCCGCGGCGGTATTCGAACTTGTCCACCGCCTTCATCAGACCGATGTTGCCTTCCTGGATAAGATCGAGGAATTGCAGGCCACGGTTGGTGTATTTCTTGGCAATCGAGATCACCAGACGCAAGTTAGCTTCCGTCATCTCGCGCTTGGCTTTGCGCGCCTTCATTTCGCCGGCCGCCATCTGGCGGTTGATGTTGCGCAGATCGGGCAGCGGCAGCACCACGCGGGCCTGCAGGTCGATCAGACGCTGCTGCAGTTCCTTGATGGTGGGGATGTTACGGCCCAGAATCGCGCTATACGCGTGACCAGCGGCCACCTCGCCATCCACCCAGTCCAGATTGGTTTCATTGCCGGGGAAGACCTTGATGAAGTGAGCACGCGGCATGCCGCACTTGTTCACGGCTACATCCAGAATCTGCTTCTCGATATGGCGCACTTCATCGACCTGACCACGCAGGGTATCGCACAGCTTCTCCACCACTTTGGCGGTGAAACGGATGCCCAGCAGCTCGAAGGAAATCGCTTCCTGTGCCTTGACGTAGGCTTTCGAGTTATAGCCTTCCTTCTCGAAGGCGCGGCGCATCTTGTCGAATTGCACAGAGATCACGTCGAATTTTTCCAGCGCAGCCACTTTCAGGGCTTCCAGCTGTTCGGCCGAGTAACCGGCCGCACCGGCGGCGGAACCGCCCGACTCCTCTTCTTCCTCTTCTTCCTCTTCTTCCTCGTCCTCGTCTTCCTCTTCATCGTCGGACGGGGCAGCAGCAGCCGGGGCGGCCGCTTCTTCTTCGTTCTCGTCGACCAGACCATCGACGATTTCGTCGATCTTGATCTCTTCGGCACGGATACGGTCGGAGGCGGCGATAATTTCGGCGATCGTCACAGGGCAGGCGGAAATCGCCTGGATCATGTCTTTGAGGCCGTCTTCGATACGCTTGGCGATTTCGATCTCGCCTTCACGCGTGAGCAGCTCGACCGAGCCCATTTCGCGCATATACATACGCACCGGGTCAGTGGTACGGCCGAAATCGGAATCGACGGTGGACAGCGCTGCTTCGGCCGCCGCTTCAGCCTCATCGTCACTGGTGACGGTGGCCACGTTATCGGACAGCAGCAGGGTTTCGGCATCGGGCGCATGCTCGTAGACGGCTATGCCCATGTCGTTAAAGGTGCCGATGATGCCTTCGATCGCTTCCGGATCGACGATATTGTCAGGCAGGTGGTCGTTGATCTCGGCGTAGGTCAGGAAACCGCGTTCCTTACCAAACTTGATCAGAGTCTTGAGTTTCTGGCGGCGGCGCTCGAGTTCTTCTTCCGAAGCTTCCGTGTCCGACGAGAACGCATCCTTCAGCAGTGCTTTTTCCTTGGCCTTGCGGTCCTTGGCCTTGGCCTTGTCCACCGCTTTCAGTTCGGCGCGCTCGACTGCATTCAGTGCGGCCACTTCGTCGTTTTCAGGCTGGAATTCTTTCGGCTTGCGACCGCGCCGCCCCGGCACTTTCACCGTCGGCAGCACGTAGCCCGAAGTATCGATGGCTGCCAGTGCAGCAGCATCGGTGGTCTGGCTCACGGCCGGCACTTTGCTGGCAACACGCGTCTCCGACTTGTCCGCCGTTTTGGCAGATTTTGCGGTCACTTTGCTCGGCTTTGCAGCCGCTTTGGATTCAGGTTTCTTAGTTGGCACAGGCGCTTTCGATTACACAACGACTTGCTTATTTAGGATAAAGTTTCTTGCGGCCCTATCGAACCTACGTCTTCGCACTTGCCGACTACCCAAGTCCGACGACACTACGACTTACTTACATCCAGTCAGGACGATCTACCGCGTTAGAACTCCGCCACTCTTGGCAGAAATTCTACTGCATAGGACACGTGCGTGGGGACAAGAAACCATGACCGGGTTGGTAACGCAATGTAGCGTTCCGCGTAGCGGGAGTACTCTCCGCTGCTACTACCCAAGCTGGCCCGAGCCGCCGACAGCCGTTCTTCCATGTCGATCAAGAGCCTAACTTACTGAAAACAAACACACTCTGAGCTGAAAAACGATGCCAAAACATACAACACTTAGCGTTTTATTATAGCACGCCACTTTTCAATTTCCAGAGGGCGAAACCATGCTACGCCCTCTGTCACCAGTCGCACCGCCAGACTGTGCGGAGCCTGAGCCAGATCAACGGTGCGCCGTTTCCGCCTGCGCTTCACGCAGCAATTGATCCTGCTGCGCCGTGATCTCGCGGTAGCGCACGCCGATCTGCTCGGACGACAGCCCGGCCGCAAACAACTGACTTAACTCTTGCTTTAAAGCATCATTCTTTACCTGCCGGATGGCGCCGCGCAAGAACAGCCGCACGGCATCGAATTCCGATTCAGGCTCCTGCACGATTTCGGCAATGATGCTGTCGTACTCGTCGCCCTGCGCTTTCAGATGTTGCGCAAATGCTGCAAAACTTCCTTGCTCGCCCAGTGCCTGCGCCTGCGCCACCAACTGCGCCAGGCGTTCGGCCGGTTCCGCGCCGAAATACTGGAAGGCCGCCAGCGCAGATCCGTCCACTTCCTGCGCCAGCGGCGGGTGGGCGATCAGAATGCGCACGATCTGCAATTCCAGTCCCACCGGCACGGGCCGTCCCGTGCGCGCAGGCGCCTGCCGTGCGACCGCCACCGGCTTGGCCAGTTCGTACAGCACCTCGATCTCGGACGGCGTGGTCTGGGTCAGCTGGGCCAGCCCGCGCACGATCTGCAGCCGCAGCGCCGTCGGCGTCATAGCCTGCAGCATGGGCTTGGCGTCGAACTGCACGCGCGCCCGCCCTTCCGGACTCTGCAAATCATGCTCGCCCACTGCCTCCTTGATCAGGAACTGCGATAGCGGCATGGCTTCGTGGATTTCCTGCTCGAAGGCTTCCTTGCCGTAAGTGCGCACATAACTGTCCGGATCATGCTCGGTGGGCAGGAACAGGAAGCGTATCGTCTTGTTATCCGTCACATGGGGCAGACAGGCTTCCAGCGCCCGCCGCGCGGCACGCCGCCCGGCCTTGTCGCCGTCGAAGCTGAAAATCACATTGTCGGTTTGGCGCAACAGCTTCTGCACGTGGAAAGGCGTACACGCCGTGCCCAGCGTGGCCACCGCCTGTGGGAAACCCATTTGCGCCAGTGCCACCACATCCATATACCCTTCCGTCACCAGCACATAACCGGCATCGCGGATGGCCTGACGGGCTTCGAACAGGCCATACAGCTCGTGACCCTTGGAAAATAATGGCGTTTCGGGCGAATTCAAGTATTTCGGTTCGCCCTGATCGAGCACGCGGCCGCCGAAAGCGATCACCTGCCCCTTGGTATTTTTAATCGGGAACATCACCCGTTCGCGGAAACGGTCATAGCGCTTGCGGTTGCCGCCATCCTCGTCCACGCGGTCGATCACCAGCCCGGCCTCGGCCAGCACCACGGCCTCGTAATCAGGGAAGATGCTGCGCAGATTGTCCCAGCCGGGCGGCGCATAGCCGAGGCCAAAACGGGCGGCGATTTCGCCCGTCAGGCCACGGCCTTTCAGATAGGTAATCGCATTGGTGGCGCCACGCAACTGCGCGCGGTAGAAATCGCAAGCCTTGGTCATGGCTTCCGTCAGCGCCATGCTATGCGCCGCCATCTGGGCGCGCTGGGCCGGCGGGATCTTGTCGTCCTGCTCCGGCACCACCATGCCCACATTCTGCGCCAGCTCTTTCACCGCATCGACAAAGCCCATGCCCGAGTATTCGATCATGAAACCGATCGAGGTGCCATGGGCGCCGCAACCGAAGCAGTGATAGAACTGCTTGGTGGGACTGACAGTAAAGCTGGGGGATTTTTCGCTGTGGAAGGGGCACAGGCCCATATAGTTAGCGCCGCCTTTTTTGAGCTGCACATAACGGCCGACCACGTCGACGATGTCGACCCGGTTCAGCAAATCGGCAATAAATGATTGTGGGATCACAGGGCTACGCAGTCTTGTTGTGAATCAGGCTATACCGTCGCAACGATCCGGTATTGCGCCGGATCAGATGCGACTGCTGGGCGGCGTATCGCTGCCCAGTCTCGTACTGGCAGCAATTATGCCGGAGCCAGTGCCTTTTTCACCAGTGCGGACACGACAGTCATGTCGGCACGGCCAGCCAGCTTGGGTTTGACGATGGCCATCACCTTGCCCATGTCCTGCGGACCGGCAGCGCCCGAGGCAGCCACGGCAGCAGCCACTTCGGCCGCCACTTCTTCGTCCGACAGACCCGCCGGCATGTAGTTGACCAGCACGGCCAGTTCAGCCTTTTCGATGTCAGCCAGATCGGCACGGCCGCCGGCTTCGAACTGGGTGATGGAATCCTTGCGCTGCTTGATCATTTTTTCCACGATAGCAACGGTCTGCTCATCGTTGACTTCGATGCGCTCGTCCACTTCCTTGCGCTTGATTTCCGCCAGAATCAGACGCACGGTGGCCAGACGGCCAGCGTCTTTAGCGCGCATCGCGGTTTTCATATCTTCGGTAATTTGTTCTCTCAGGCCCATGGCGATCTTTCAGAAGGTAGTAAAAATGCGAAAACCCGCCGCGGCGAACCGGGGCGGGTATCTCTTGATGCCGCAAGAGACAACCCGAGGCGTAAGCGCCATACTGCCGGGTTGACTCCGTGGAGCAGTCTTAGAAGAGTTTTTTCGGCAGCTGTTGGCTGCGGATGCGTTTGTAGTGACGCTTAACGGCAGCTGCCAGCTTGCGCTTGCGCTCAGCCGTTGGCTTTTCGTAGAACTCGCGTGCGCGCAGTTCGGTCAGCAGACCGGTTTTTTCGATGGTGCGTTTGAAGCGACGCATGGCGACTTCGAACGGCTCGTTTTCTTTAAGGCGAATGGTGGTCATGTAAAATTCAAACCGTTAGAGGTTATAGGAAGAAAGAGATATTAGCACTATTTTGAAGAAAAGGGAAGCCCGGAATCAGCTTCCCTTGCACCTTCCGTTGCGGAAATAGTGACGCAGCAGCAGCCAGATCAGGCCTTGCGACGACGTGCCACACCTGCCACCAGACCCAGGCCGGCCAGCAGCATGGCATAGGTTTCTGGTTCCGGCACAGCGGCAACATTCATGCTGATATTGTCGATAAAGGCCGAGGTGTCGGAAGCATTATGGGGGTTCAGGCCGGCGAAGGTCAGCGTATGGCTGCCTGCGGCCAGACTGATGGCGCCGGTGGTGAAAGCGTTCCAGCCGGTCGAAGCGGCATCGTAAGTACCCAGCGTATGACCATCCAGGCTCACACTCACCACTTGCCCGGTGCTGTAGTAAGGACGCAGGGCCATATCGAAGCCGATGGTGTAGCTGGCAGCCGAACTATTGCTGAAAGTCTGGGAGATCGATGCAGTGTTTTGCAGCACAGCAAAATAGTCGCCGCTCAAGGTATTGCCATACCAAGGAGTACCGTTATGTGACACTGCACCACCGCCAGTGAAACTCCAGCCAGCGGCCACATTACCGTAGCCATACCAGTTGCCAACCGTGTTAATTTCAAAGCTGGCATTTTGCAGGCTGACGGTGTTGGCCAGAGCGCTGGTGCTGATCAGCGTGGCGGCAAGTGCGATGATGATTTTTTTCATGATGGAGTCCGATGTGGGTTTGTTTGCACCCCACCTGAAATTGTCAATACAGCAACTCAAGTGTATTAAGCGCAACTTAAGTATTCATGATGCAATGAACCACAGTTTGGAGTCAAGAAAATAATTATAATTTCTATACGGAAACACCTGCCGCCACCGCCGATGCCCAGGCCCACTGGAAGTTATAGCCGCCCAGCCAGCCCGTCACATCCACTGTCTCACCGATGAAATACAGCCCAGGAACTTTGCTAGCCATCATGGTTTGCTGCGACAGTTCGCGTGTATCAATTCCGCCACGCGTAACTTCAGCTTTCTTATAGCCTTCCGAACCGCTAGGGGTCAGCGTCCACTGGTTGATGGCGGCGCCCAGTTTGCGCAACTGGGCATCGGGCATATCGGCCAGACGCGCATCGGCGGCAAAGCCATGGGCATGCAGCAAGCCTTCGGCCAGACGGGCGGGCAGCCATTGGGCCAGCACATTGCCTAGCTGTTTCTTGATGCTGCCCTTGCCTTCGATGAGCGTGGCCGCCAGATCGAGTTCCGGCAACAGGTTGATGATGATGGGCGTAGCGGGCGTCCAGTAGGACGAAATCTGCAGGATGGCCGGACCGGACAGGCCACGGTGGGTGAACAGCAGGTCTTCGCGAAAGCGTGCGCCGGTCGGGTTGCGGCCTTTAAGCGAGCCCGTTTCCACATCCACTTCCAGTGCAATGCCCGCCATTTCCACGAACGGCGCCCAGCTTTGCGCATCGAAGGTCAGCGGCACCAGCGCCGGACGCGGTGCCACCATGCGCAGACCGAACTGCTCGGCAATGCGGTAGCCGAAGTCGGTCGCACCGATTTTGGGAATCGACAGGCCGCCCGTGGCGATCACTACGCTTTCCGCTTCGATCATGCCCTGATCCGTCTGCAGTACAAAGCCGCCTTCGGCCGCCTGCTCCAACGCGTCCACCTTGCACGGCATGCGCCAGTGCACATCGCCGCGGCTGCACTCATCCTTGAGCATGTCGATGATCTGCTCGGCCGAGTCATCGCAGAATAGCTGGCCACGATGCTTCTCGTGGTAGCCGATGCGGTGCTTTTTGACCAGCGCAATGAAATCCGCCGCCGTGTAGCGCGACAGCGCACTTTTGCAGAAATGGGGATTTTCCGACAGGTAGTTGGCCGGACCGGCGTTGATATTGGTGAAGTTGCAACGTCCGCCGCCGGAGATGCGGATTTTCTCGGCCAGTTTGCTCGCATGGTCGATCAGCACCACGCGCCGTCCGCGCTGGGCCGCCGTTGCTGCACACATCATGCCGGCAGCACCTGCGCCGATTACCACCACGTCAAACTTAGCCATAACTATCCTATCGTGCAAAGGCGTATTGTACTTGAGACACACCTGAGGCCGACAGTGGCCGGCTATGATCGGCTAGACGATAGGTTCCTGTATGCGCTGGCGCGACTGCAGCGTACGCGATACCAGCAGGCACTGTGCGACCTGCTCGGCAATGGACGGCGGCACGGGAATCTCGCCCGCCAGCACGGCCTTGATCCACGTTGCCGTGGTAGCGGCATCGCGCTCGGCCGGCAGCACGGGCAGCTCGCCCACCAGTGTCTGCTTGGGCACGAGCGTGGTACGCAGGCCGCCATGGAACCAGTCGATCTGCTGGGCCTTGTTGGCATTGGCCACGGTTTCCCCTTCCGTGCCGCGCATCAGGAAGGCATCGCCGCGCTCGGGCAAGGCCGAGCCCGTGAAGTACTCGCCCAGCAGTTCCAGATACTCAGGATGGGTATAGGACACCAGCCGCAACGCCGGTCCGGCAAACGGCTGCATGATTTTCACCAGCGTGTGGGTGGAATTGCGCACGCCCAGACGACGGCGCAACGACAGCAGATAGGCCAGCTTGGGCGCCAGCGTATCGACAGTGATCAGTGCAACCTTGCCCTGCGCCAGCGCCTGTTCCGCTTCAGCACTGTCGGCTGCGGGCAACACGCCTAGCGCCTCGAACACTTCAGCCGTGCTGACCCGCCCCGCGTCGCGCAGCACACCATGCACCAGCACGGGCACGCCTTCACGCGCCAGCAGCAGCGCCAGCAGCGGGGTCAGATTGGCCATCTTGCGCGCGCCATTGTAGGTGGGAATGCAGACGGGCGCATACGGGCCATTCGGCGCCTGCAGCGGCGTGAACGAAGCTTCGGCCGCATCGAGGAAGCCGGCCAGCTCGTCTATGGATTCGCCCTTGATGCGCAGCGCCAGCAAGATGCCGCCCAGTTCCAGTTCGCCCACTCTGCCATCAAGCATGGCGCGGTAGAGTTCACGGGCGTCGTCGCGAGTCATGCTGCGAGCACCGTTCTTGCCTCGCCCGATCTCCTTGATCAGATGGGCAGTAGCAAATGGCGCGTCGGCGGAGGTGGGGGTGGGGGTGGGGTTCTCGGTCGTCATAGGCGCAGCTTAAACCAGTCCGGCCCATTTCGGCTACACTATCCCTCCCCCGCAATGAAACTAGCAGATCATGATTTCCCCAGATATCGAAAACATCAACGTCACCTCGTTCGCGCCCATGCCCACGCCGGAAGCCCTGCATAGCAAGCTGCCGCTGTCGGACGCCGCGTCGGACACCGTGATGAAGGGCCGCGAAGCCCTGCGCAACATTATTGACCGCAAAGACAAACGCCTGTTTGTCGTGGTCGGCCCGTGCTCCATCCACGACCCCGTTGCCGGTCTGGACTATGCGCGCCGTCTGAAGGCGCTGCAGGCAGAAGTGGCCGACACCATGCTGCTGGTGATGCGCGTGTATTTCGAAAAGCCGCGTACCACCACCGGCTGGAAGGGCTATATCAATGACCCGGACATGGATGATTCCTTCCGCGTCGACGTGGGCATGGAAAAAGCCCGCCAGTTCCTGCTCGACGTGTGCGAACTGGGCCTGCCCACCGCCACCGAAGCGCTGGACCCGATCTCGCCCCAGTATCTGGGCGACCTGATCGCGTGGACCGCCATCGGCGCGCGCACCACGGAATCGCAGACCCACCGTGAAATGTCGTCCGGCCTGTCCACCCCGGTCGGCTTCAAGAACGGTACGGACGGCGATATCGGCATTGCCATCAACGCCATCCTGTCCTCGGCCCATCCGCACTCCTTCCTGGGAATCAATGCCCAGGGCAATGTGGCCATCGTGCGCACGCGCGGCAATGCCTACGGCCACGTGGTGCTGCGCGGCGGTGACGGCCGCCCCAACTACGATTCCGTCTCGATCGCGATTGCCGAGCAGGCCCTGCACAAAGCCAAGCTGCCAGCCAATCTGGTGGTCGACTGCTCGCATGCCAACAGCTACAAGAAACCAGAACTGCAACCGCTGGTGATGGCCGACGTGATCCACCAGATCTCGCAGGGCAACCAGTCGCTGGTCGGCGTGATGATCGAATCGAACATCGTCGGCGGCAATCAGAAGATACCGGCCAATCTGAGCGAGCTCAAATACGGCTGCTCCGTAACGGACGGCTGCATAGACTGGGACACCACGGAAAAGATGCTGCGCGACGCCCATCAGCAGCTAAAAAACCGCCCTTAAGACTGACAGCTAGGGCCTCATCCTGCCAGACCGGCACGCGCTCCGCCAGGGCCGCGTGCCTTTTTATTGGCCCTGCCGCAATGGCCGGAGTCAGTGGCCGGCACAGCTTTCCATTACAATGGCGGATTGTTCTCAAGCACTACTGCATCTTATGATCGTTCTCGGCGTTGAATCTTCCTGTGACGAAACCGGCCTCGCACTGTATGACACAGAGCGCGGCCTGCTGTCGCATGCCCTGTATTCGCAAGTGGCCATGCATGAAGAATATGGTGGCGTGGTGCCGGAACTGGCGTCGCGCGACCATATCCGCCGTGCGCTGCCGCTGCTGACCCAGGCGCTCGATCAAGCCGGCAAACAACTAGCTGACGTGGATGCCATCGCCTACACCCAGGGCCCCGGTCTGGCTGGCGCACTGCTGGTGGGCTCGTCCGTGGCCTGCAGTCTGGGGCTGGCACTGGATCGCCCCGTGCTGGGCGTGCACCATCTGGAAGGCCATTTGCTGTCGCCGCTGCTGGCGTCGCAACCACCCGAGTTCCCGTTTATCGCCTTGCTGGTGTCGGGCGGCCACACCCAGTTGATGCGCGTCGATGGCGTGGGCCAATACACCCTGCTCGGTGAAACGCTGGATGATGCGGCCGGCGAAGCCTTCGACAAATCAGCCAAGCTGCTGGGCCTCGGTTATCCGGGCGGTCCGGCGATTTCCCGTCTGGCCGAATTCGGCGATCCGGCCGCCTACAAACTGCCGCGCCCCATGCTGCACACCAAGGATTTCAACTTCAGCTTCTCGGGCCTGAAAACGGCCGTGCTGACGGTGGTAAAAAACCACGAACAGCAAGTGGTGGCGAATATCTGCGAGCAGGACAAAGCCAACATCGCACGCGGTTTCGTCGATGCCATCGTCGACGTGCTGACGGCCAAATGCGTTTCGGCCCTGCGCCACACGGGCCTCAAGCGGCTGGTGATTGCCGGCGGTGTAGGCGCGAATGCCCAACTGCGCGCCTCGCTCAACGCGGCGGCGGCCAAAAAGAAGTTCAAGGTGTATTACCCCGAACTGGAATTCTGCACCGATAACGGTGCGATGATCGCGTTTGCCGGCGCCATGCGCCTGAAGATCAATCCTGATGCGGCCAAGAAGGACTACAGTTTCAACGTGCGGCCACGCTGGCCGCTGGAAGAACTGCGCGTCATCTAGACGCGCAGGCATGGCGTGGTACGGCGCGGCAGGCCTCAGGCCTGCGCGAAAGCCATCCCGGCCAGCACGGCCAGTCCCACCAGTGGAATCAGGTAGTTGGCTTTGCCCAGACGCACGCCCTGTGCGGCAATGCGCTCGCTGCGCGAACGGTGTTCGTCGGCCGGCGATTCATGGGTGATCGTGGTGTTTTTTTGTTCGATTGTCTTCTTCATAACTGCCTCCATATGGAAAGATCATCTTACTTTCCAGAAGGCATTGCAATTGTCATGCCATGCAACATTGTCTGAAATTGCGCAAAATCAGGAATTTCTAGCACTTTTGTGGTGAACATGCCACAGTTATTGCACTGCACCAGCACCAAAGTCGTGCAAGCGGCCTGCCATGCGGGTTTCCGCGAATCAACTTCAAATCTAAAATATGCCGATAGTCGGCTGAGTCAGCATATCCTGGCGCGGATACTCCCATTGCGGCACGCCAGTGGGGCAGCCAGTGGCCGGCGGGCCGGCCGTGCTCAGCGTAGTGAAATTGCCTTTGGGCGTGGTAGCAAAACGGTAATCGCTCAGTGTCCCCGTCGACAGTATCAGCACCGGCAAGCGGGCAAAACGCAGCCAGGCGTCGACCACACAGTTGCTTTGTTTCATCTGCTGCAGCACTGCCAGCGGCGCCAGCACATGGGCAAATTCGCCCACCTGCGGCGACAACGCCTGACTAGTCTCCTCGCCCACGAGCGCGGCCGGGCAGGCCAGCGTCGGCGTCAGACTGAGCACGCCACGGCGCAAGCGGTAATAGCCATGTTGCGGATTACTCTCCACACTCGCATAAGACCAGCACAGCGGCATACTGGGGAAGGCTGTCATGGCCACATCGAGCACCTGCGCTTTCGGGTCATGCTGCTGCAAGGCGGCCGTTACCGTCTGCCGCGCGAGCATGGACGTACCGGCCTGCAGCCCCAGAAACGCCACGCCCAACGCCAGCCCCAGCAGCAAACCGGCCCGCCCCTGTGCGCCGGCACGGTGCTGTACCAGCGCCACACTGGCGCCCAGCACCGCCAGCACCAGCACGGCCGGCCATAGCAAATAAGCCCGGGCCGCACATGCCAGTATCACGCCGGCCAGCGCCAGCAGCCAGCCATAGCGCAACCACGGGCGCTGCACCAGCATGGCCAGCGGCACGCCGAGTACCACCCAGAACAGCGGCTCGACGATGAACACCATGTCGCCATAGAACCAGCGCGTATTGAACGGGTACCACGGATGCAGGCCGTAGGAATTGGTGTAGTCCATCAGCAGATGCAGGGCTAGCCCGCTGCCTATGGCTAGCGCCAGCCCCAGTCGCGCGGTACGGCTGCTGCCCAGCAAGGCACGCGCTGCCGGCCAGCCCAGCCACAGCAAGGCGGCCAGCAGCAATCCTTGCGGAATGGCCAGCAGCACTGTGTGGGTGAAGCCACGGTGGTGCAGCAGATAGCCGAGTGGCTGCTGGAGTAACGGCGACAGCAGCAGATCGAGATCGGGAAAATTACTGGCCAGTACGCAAGCCAGTATCAACAAGCGCTGGCGCAGCCGCTGGGCGCCGCTATCAGCTTCGGCCGGCAAGCTACGCTGCACCACAGCGCCGACTGCGGCGCCTATGATGCTATGACTGAGGTTATCCATGCACTGGGCGAGTGCCAGCGCTGTCGCTGCTGGCCAGGTTCAAGGCGCGTTCTGCCTGTTGCAGCAGGCTGTCGCCATCATTGATCTCCATGAAATCCAGTGCGGCCACGCCCACACTGGCCGTCAGCCTCAGTTCGCGCTGGGCCAGTTGGTGCAGTTGCGCCGCGATCTTGCGGCGCAGATTGCCCGCCAGGATGTGTGCGCCATCAGGTGGCGTATTCGGCAGCAGGATGCAGAACTGGGTATCGTTGTAGCGGCTCGGCACGTCGATCACGCGCACGTTGTCGCGCAACAGTTGGCCCACGCTGGCCAGCACCTGCTCCGCTGCTGCGGGCCCCAGCGTGACACGCAGCCCGGCCAGCTCGTCGAGTTCCAGCATCAGGACCGACAGGTGGGAGCGGAAACGGCGGGCACGCGCCACTTCAAACTTGAGTTTCTGTTGCAGCGAGCGGCGGTTATGCAGTCCCGTCAGCTCGTCGGTAGTGGCCAGCAGCTCACGCTCCTGTAGCACGCGGGCCAGCCCGGCCTGCGCCGCATTACGGTCGAGTATGGCCATGATCTGGCGTGCCAACTGCTGCAAGGTACTACGCTGCTGCTCATCGAGCTGCCCGGGCTGGTCCGCGAGCACGGCCAGCGTACCGAGCGGATAGCCATCGGGCGACAGCAGCGGGGCTGCACAATAGTGGCGCACGTGCGGCGCCTGCACGCTCCAGCTCATGGCCGCCGTGCGGTAATCCTGCTGCACATCGCTGATTTCGGTCATGCCATCGCCCAGCACGGCCAGTGCACAGTAGCTGTCATCGCGCGCCAGCGCATGGGTCGGCAACCCATGACCGGATTTGAACCACACGCGCTCGCTATCGACCAGCGCCACACAGGCCAGCGGCATGCCGCACAGCCGGGCGGCCAGGCCGGTAAGGAAATCGATGTCGGCATCGGGGCCGGTGTCGAGAATTTGGTAGCGCTGCAGGGCAGCCAGGCGGAACTGCTCCGTCTGCGGACGGGCAAGCGGGAGGGACGTAACGTTTTCAGCGACCTGCATGGGCTTCCTGTACGGCTACGAACTGCGATGAATAGGCACTGGACGCCATTGCATAGCGTCCACCAATGATGCAATTCAGACAGTTTAGCCGAAACAGGCTTAGCTTTGTGCCATGATTTCGCGCAGGGCTTTTTCGAACACGGCCACGGGCTGGCCGCCAGCGATCAGGTGACGCTGGTTGATGATCACGGCCGGCACGGAATTGATGCCATGGCGCTGGAAGAACTGCTCGGCTTCACGCACCTCGTCGGCATATTGCTGCGACGTGAGCACGGCTGCTGCCGCTTCACGGTCCAGCCCTACGACCTCGGCGGCACGCAGCAGCACTTCATGCGAGCTGGGGTCTTCGCCACGGCTGAAATAGGCCGCAAACAGCTCGCCCTTGAGCGCCAGTTGCTTGCCCTCGCCTTGCGCCCAGTGCAACAGGCGGTGGGCATCGAAAGTGTTGTAAATCCGGTCGCGCTTGCCCATGGCGAAATCAAAGCCCACTTCGGCGCCGCGCGCGCGGATCATGGCCCGGGCCTGTTCCTGCTGCTGCGGGGTGGAACCGTATTTCTCGCTCAGGTGTTCATCGATGTTCTGGCCTTCCGGGCCCATCTGCGGGTTCAGCTCGAAAGGCTGGATGTGCAGCGCCACATCGGCTTCCTCGCCGAGATTGTGCAGGGCCTGTTCCAGCGACTTCAGCCCGATCGCGCACCACGGGCAGGAAACATCAGAAACGAAATCGATCGTAAGGGGCTTGCTCATATCGGCCTTTGCTAAACAGATGAAAAACAGTCGGGGTCAGGTCGGGCATTGGTGCAGAGTTCGCTCAGTTTTAAAGCGAACTCTGCACCAATGCCCGACCTGACCCCGTAGTTTATCGTAGTTTATTTTTTCTTGGCGTCGGCGCTCTTGCTGCCGATGCGGCTTTCCTTGCCGGCCAGCAGATTCGAAATGTTTTTGCTGTGGCGGAAGGCCAGCAGTGCGCTCATCACGAACACGGCCACCAGCTCGGCATCGGCGCCGAACAGCAGGCCGTAGTAGAACGGTGCGAACAGGGCCGCCACCAGTGCGGCCAGCGACGAGTAGCGGAAGGCAAAGGCCACAGCCAGCCAGGTTACCAGCGTGGCCAGCCCCAGCCATGGATTCAGGCCCAGCAGCACACCCAGCGCCGTGGCCACGCCTTTGCCGCCAACAAAGCGGAAGAACACGGGCCACAGATGGCCGAGGAACACGGCAAGCGCCACCAGCGCAATGGTCATGTCGCCGATCTGCAACTGGTTCTGATAACGGATTGCCAGCCACACGGCCAGCCAGCCTTTGGCGCCATCACCGATCAGGGTGGCGATAGCAGCAGCTTTATTGCCGCTTCGCAACACATTGGTCGCACCGGGGTTTTTCGAACCGTAGGTGCGCGGATCGGCCAGACGGAACACTTTACTCATTACCACTGCAAACGAGATCGAGCCGATCAGATAGGCGGCGACGGTCATCCAAACTGTATTCATTAACACCTCAAAATTGAGCAAAATCGGCTAATTGCCAAAGGCGAAAGACTATACACTGTCCGCCTTCAGTCGGCTAGCGCACAATTTACCGCCTGGGCATGTAGCAAGTCGAGCAATACCTGTGGCGCTATCGCGACCAGATAACCGCGCCGGCCACCGTTGATATAGATGCGCTCGAGCGCCAGCACGCTCTCTTCCACATAAATCGGCATCTGCTTGCGCGTGCCGAACGGGCTGGTGCCGCCGACCAGAAAACCGGTGTGGCGATTCGCCACTTCCGGCTTGCACGGTTCGACTTTCTTGCAGCCGATCTGGCGCGCCAGATTCTTGGTCGACACCTTGCAGTCGCCATGCATGAGTACGACGAGCGGCTTGGCCGCTTCATCTTCCATGATCAGGGTTTTGACGACGGCGTGTTCATCCACGCCCAGTTCGCGTGCCGACACGCTGGTGCCGCCATGTTCCTCGTAGTCGTAAGGATGTTCGCTAAAGGTCACGCCGTGCTTACGCAGAAACTGCGTAGCCGGCGTCTCGGAGATATGCTCTTTTTTTGCCATGCGTGATACGCTGCCAATCTATCGGGGTTAAGGTTAGCAAGGGAGGCTGTCATTATGCCGCAGGAAATACGTTTTGCCACTTTCAATGTATGCAACCTTTCCCAGCCCGGCGCAAAACTGTATGACAATCTGGAACCCCTGAGCCCCGACGACTATGCCGCCAAAGTGCAATGGACGGCGCAGCAGCTGGACCGCCTCGATGCCGATGTGATCGGCCTGCAGGAAGTGTTCTGCCTGCAAGCTCTGCGCGACGTGCTCGCGCACAGCCTCCACTATCGCGATGCCGCCCTGTGCGGCGTCAGCACGGCGCCCGACCCAGTCACGGGTGCACCGCGCCAGATGCCGCAGGTGGCACTGATCTCGCGTTTGCCACTCGCCGCACCGGCCGCCATCCACACGGATTTTCCACCCGGCGTGACACTGCCGGCCGGCAGCCGCGACGCGCTCAGCTACGCGCGCGCGCTGCTGCGCGTGACCCTGCAACTCGATGACCAGCGCCAGCTCGATGTGATCGTGCTGCACCTGAAATCCAAGCGCCCCGACTACGATGGCGAAGCAGCCCACGACAACCCCATGTGCCATGCCCAGGCCCAGTTGCGCTCGCTGATCCGGCGCGGCACGGAAGCCGTCGCCCTGCGTTCGCTGCTGTGCCAGCTACACCGCGAAGCGCCGCGCGCGCGCATCGTGCTGGGCGACTTCAACGACAGCGTCGATGCCGTTACCACCTCCATCATCATGGGCGAAGGCGGCAGCGAAACGGCCGGCCGCTATTATGATAGCCGCCGCATCCAGCGCGATCCCAGCAGCTCGGCCCATGGCTACACCATCCTGCACGAAGAGCTGCGCATGACCATAGACCACGTGCTGGTGTCCGAGCATTTCCATCCGGCCGCAACGCAGCCGCTCGGACAGGTGCTGTCCGTGCGCTATTTCAACGAGCACCTGGCCGACGTCTGCGCGGGCGCTTCCGATCATGGGCAAGTATTAGTGCAAGTACAACTAAACTAGGCCGCCTGCAGTCATTCCAGCCAACATAGCCACTCTCGCCCCCCGTATTTCGCATTTCAGCGCGAAATTCGCACCGCCTGTCGCACGGGACTGGTAAGCGGCCTTGTAATTTCATACAGTGGCAACATGCGCCATGCCGCTCTCTGCTCGCTGCGGCCCTTCAAGGATAAATACAAATGAAACTAGAGACCCTGCCCCACACCCAGCACCCCACGCGCACCACCCAACGCTGGCGCAAGCCGGTGGCCATTCTCGTCGTGCTGGCTGCCGCAGGCGGAGGCTGGAGCGTGCTGCAGAACAAGCCAGCCGCGACTAATGCCCCCGTCGCTGCCAAGGACAAGGCGCCCGAAGTTCTAGAGCTGGCCGGTACCGACGTGACCGCCGTCGATGCGCGCGCGCTTGATGTGAAATTGCCGCTCTCCGGTTCGCTCGCGCCACTCAGTTCGGCCACCATCAAATCCAAGGTCTCGGGCGTGGTGGAAGCCACTACCGTGCAGGAAGGCATGGCGGTCAGCGCCGGCCAGGTGCTGGCCCGCATCGATCAGGCCGACCTGCGCGCGCGTTTGCAGCAGCAGCAGGCCGCGCTGGACGAAGCTCAAGCGCGCTTGTCGCTGGCCAGCAAGAACGAAAACAATAGCCAGGCCCTGCTCAAGCAAAAATTCATTTCCCAGACCGCTTACGACGCCACCCAGAACAGCGTCGATCTGGCCCGCGCCAATGTCAAATCGGCTGCCGCACTGGTGGAAATCGCCCGCATCGCTCTCAACGACGGCGTGATCCGCGCCCCCATCAGCGGCGTGGTCAGCAAGCGCCATGTACAGGCCGGCGAAAAGCTGGCACCGGACATGCCCGTGTTCAGCATCGTCAATCTGGCCGAGCTGACGCTGGAAGCGCAAGTGCCGGCGGCCGAAATCCCGCGCGTGAAAATCGGCCAGGAAGTCAAGTTCAAGGTCGATGGTTTCCAGGGCCGCGAGTTCGCCGGCAAAGTCACGCGCATCAACCCGGCCACGGAAGCTGGTTCGCGCGCCATGCTGGTCTACATCGCCGTGCGCAATGAAGATAGCGCGCTGCGCGCCGGCATGTTCGCCAAAGGCAGCATCGTCACCGACCGTTCCGACGTCTCGCCCATCATTCCGCTGACGGCCCTGCGCGGCAACCAGAACGAGCCCGTGGTGTACCAGATCGTGGCCGGCAAGGTGGTAGCCCAGCCCGTCAAACTGGGCCTGCGCAACGAAGATGAAGGACTGGTGCAAGTGCGCGATGGCCTGCAGGCTGGCGCCCACGTCATCGTCGCCAAGCTGGAAGCGCTGAAGCCGGGCACGCCCGTCAAGCTGCCTGCCGCGAACCAGGATAGCAGCCGTCAGGCCAGCGCCGAAGCCGGCAAGAAAGGCTGATCATGTGGATTACTAAAACCAGTATCCAGAACCCCGTGTTCGCGACCATGGTCATGGTGGCGCTGATGGTGCTGGGCCTGTTCTCGTATCGCGGTCTCGGTCTGGAAGCCATGCCCAATGTGGACATTCCGGGCGCCATGATCGAGGTGAAATACCCCGGTGCTTCGCCCGAGGCGGTGGAAAACGACATCACCCGCCCGATCGAGAACGTGGTCAACACCGTCAGCGGCATCAAGACCCTGCGCGCCAACTCGTGGGAAGGCCGTTCCGGCGTCTACATCGATTTCGAGCTGTCCACCAATATGGACAAGGCCATGCAGGACTTGCGCGACAAGGTGGCGCAAGTGCGTCCGCGCTTCCCGCGTGAAGCCAAAGACCCCTTCATCGTACGTTTCGAAGGCGAGAACAGCCGCCCCATCGCCCAGATCGGCCTGACCGCGACCAATCACACGCTGCGCGAACTGTCCACCATGGCCGACCAGCTAATCGGCAAGCGCTTCCAGGGCGTGGCCGGCGTGGGTCAGGTACGCCTGAACGGCATGTCGGCACGCGAAATCCTGATCAGCCTGCGTCCGCAAGACCTGACGGCGCAAGCCATAGGCGTGGATGAAGTGATCAACGCCATCCAGGCTACCAATACCAACCTGCCGGCCGGCTCGATCAGCTTTGCCGGCAATGAACAACTGGTGCGCATCGAAGGCAAGATGAAAGATGCGCGCGATTTCAACCGCATCATCGTGGCGCGCCGCGCCAATGGCCCCGTGTATCTGGATCAGGTGGCCACCGTGGTGGACGGCGCGCAGGAAGAACTGTCGATCTCGCGCCTGAACGGCCAGCGCGCCGTGACCATCGATATCACCAAGGTGCAGGATGCCAATGTGGTGGAAGTGGGCCGGCGCATCCAGAAAGTAGCAGACGAACTCAAGAAAACCCTGCCTTCCGACATCAGCCTCACTGTGCTCAACGACGAATCGCTGAAAGTCCAGAGCCAGCTCGACAACGTCAAGGAAACCATCGTCGAAGGTGCGGTGCTGACCATGGTGATCGTGTTCTTCTTCCTGCACTCGTGGCGCTCGACCATCATCACCGGGCTGACGCTGCCGATTTCCGTCATGGCCAGCTTTATCGCCATGAAGTTCTTCGGCTTTACGCTGAACTTCCTGACGCTGATGGCGCTGTCGCTGTGCATAGGCTTGCTGATCGACGATGCCATCGTGGTGCGCGAAAACATCGTGCGCCACCTCGGCATGGGCAAGAACCACCGCAAGGCCGCTGAAGATGGCACCAATGAAATCGGTCTGGCCGTGATGGCCACCACGTTTGCCATCGTGGCCGTGTTCATCCCCGTGGCGTTCATGCAGGGCATCATAGGCCGCTTCTTCCTGCAGTTCGGCATTACCGTGGCCGTGGCCGTGCTGGTGTCGCTGTTCGTCAGCTTCACGCTGGACCCCATGCTGTCCTCGGTCTGGCCCGACCCCGTGAAGAACCGCTTCAAATATGTGCCGTGGCTGGGCCAGCTCATGCACAGCATCGAGCATGGCATCGAACATCTGCACGTGTGGTACGGCAAGGTGCTGGCACTGGCGCTGCGCTGGCGCAAGCTGACGCTGGCCATCGCGTTCGCCCTGTTCGCGGGCAGCCTGATGCTGGTGCCCATGATAGGCGGCGAAATGTTCCCCGAGCAGGACAAT
This sequence comes from Pseudoduganella danionis, assembly GCF_009720775.1. Lineage (GTDB taxonomy): Bacteria > Pseudomonadota > Gammaproteobacteria > Burkholderiales > Burkholderiaceae_D > Rugamonas > Rugamonas danionis. The sequence continues at coordinate 476,856 of NZ_WNKW01000001.1, read as the reverse complement.
GGCTGGATCAATCTGCGCCTGAAAACCCCGGTCGGCTCCAGCATCGAATACACCGATAGCAAGGTCAAGCAGGTCGAACTGGCCTTGAAGGAATTCCCGGAAGTGGCCAAGGTCATCGCCGTGGTCGGCACGCAGGATGGCCGCAACACGGCGCAGGTCGACGTCAAGCTGCAGGACCGCAAGACCTTCAAGCGGCGCAGCCAGAAGGAACTCGAAGGCGCGGTGCGCGCGCGGCTCAACCGCATCGCCGGCATCACCATGTCGGTGGGCTGGAAACCTATCTTCATCGCCATTCTGGGCACGGATGAAGGCAAGCTCGACGCCGTGGCGCACCGCCTGATGGACAAGATGCGCAAGATTAAAGGCGTGGCCGACCTCGAATACAGCCAGGAAGGCGCCAACCCGTCCACCACGGTACGCATCAACAACGAGCTGGCCAGCGATCTGGGTCTGACCGTGCAGCAGATCGGTACGGCGCTGCGGCCTTTCGTGGCCGGTGATACCACCAGCCACTTCCTGGCCGACGATGGCCAGAACTATGACGTCAATGTGCAGCTACCCAAATCGGGCCGGCAGAAGATTGCCGATCTGGCCGACTTGTCGCTGGCGTCCTCCAAGCTGGGCCCGGACGGGCGTCCGCTGATGGTGCCGCTGCGTCAGGTAGTGGAATTCGTACCGTCGTTCAGCCCGCAGGTGCTCAAACGTCAGGCCCTGCAGCGCCGCGTTGCCGTGTATGCGTCCGTCGAAGGCCGTCCGGCCGGCGACGTGGATAGCGATGTACGCAAGGCCATGAAGGAAATCGATCTGCCAGCCGGCGTGCGCTTCGACGTGGGCGGCAATGCGCAGGATATGGAGGAGAGCATGTCTTCGGCCATGATCGCGCTCAGCATCGCCGTAATCTTCATCTATCTGGTGCTGGCATCCCAGTTCGGCAGCTTCCTGCAGCCGGTCGCCATCATGATGTCCTTGCCGCTGTCGCTGATCGGCGTGCTGGTAGCCCTGCTGGTGACGGGCAGCACGCTCAACATCTTCTCCGTGATCGGCTTCATTATGCTGATGGGGCTGGTGACCAAGAACGCGATTCTGCTGGTGGACTTTAGCAACCACGCCCAGCGCGAAGGCATGGGCCAGATCGAGGCGCTGATGAATGCAGGCCAGGTGCGGCTGCGTCCTATCCTGATGACCACGCTGGCCATGATCTTCGGCATGCTGCCTATGGCCATAGGCATGGGTGATGGTGGCGAAACGCAAGCGCCCATGGGCCGGGCCGTGATCGGCGGGGTGATCACCTCTACCTTGCTGACGCTGGTGGTGGTGCCGGTGGCCTACACCTACCTCGATACGCTGGGCAAACGCTGCGCGCGCTACTTCCGTGGCCGTGCCCACGACGAGGAAGAAGAACACCTGCACCCCGTCAAACCGGCCGATATCGCCGAAGTCGCGTAAAGACTGACGCCACCAGTATCAAAACAAAACCGGGCCTGGCCCGGTTTTGTACTTTTATATTTCAATCACCCGTCATGCCAGCCTGGTCGGCATCGTCATCACTGTCCAGCGCCTGCTCCTGCTCCGATTCAGCCAGACCGGGGTTGGCTTTCGCCTCGGCCTTGCGGCGGGCTTTTTCCTCCGCCTTTTTCTTTTTTTCCAGCTCGCGCTGGCGCTTTTCATATGCGAAGTTGGTTTTTGCCATGGGCCGCCTCTCAGTATCCGGTACGTTAGTCATCCCATTATGAACCAGTTAACGCCCACCTTGCTGATTCATCCACGTGGATGGTGCAGAGCATGCAGCTGTTTCAGGCGTTCGCGCGCCACATGGGTGTAGATCTGGGTGGTAGAAATGTCGGCATGACCCAGCAGCAGCTGTACCACGCGCAAGTCGGCGCCATAATTGAGCAAATGGGTGGCAAATGCATGGCGCAGCGTGTGCGGCGACAGCGGCACGGTGATGCCGGCCTTGTGCGCATGCTTCTTGATCAGGATCCAGAACATCTGGCGCGTCATGGCGCCGCCGCGCGCCGTCACGAACAGCGCATCGTCCTGCTGGCCGTTGAGTATCTGGCCTCTGGCCTCGTGCAGATAGCGTTCCAGCCACAGGCGTGCCTGCGCACCGAACGGCACCAGCCGCGTCTTGGCGCCCTTGCCCGTGATGCGCAGTACGCCCTCGTTCAGGCCCAGATCGAGCAGCTTCAGGCTGACCAGTTCCGACACGCGCAGGCCGGATGCATACATCAGTTCCAGCATGGTACGTTCGCGCAAGCCCAGCGGCGTAGCCACCTCGGGTGCCGCCAGCAGGGCTTCCACCTGGGCTTCGCTCAGCGTGTGGACGAAGCGCTGCGGCTGTTTGGCCGATACCAGCTTGAGTGTGGGATCGGCGCTGATGCGGTGCTGGCGCAGCAGCCACTGGTAGAAACGCCGCAGCACGGACAGGCGCCGGTTGGATGAAGTGGCTTTGCCGCTATCCTGATGGCGCGCCGCGATATACGCCTGCAAGTCGTGGCTGGCCACGGCGGCCAGCCCGTCTATCTGCGCACGCTGGCTGGCCAGCCACTGGGCGAACAGGCGCAGGTCGCGCCGGTAGGCTTCCAGCGTGTTCTTAGCCAGCCCGTCCTCCAGCCACAGGCTGTCGCAGAACTCGTCGATCAGAGCAGCGTGGTCTGTTGCCATGCGTATTCGCTCGAGCCTTCGTGGGCCAGCAGCCAGCGCTTGATGCCGAGCAGATAGCCGTTCGGATCGTCGCTACGGGAAAAGCCGCCGAGTCCCGTGGCAGCCGTCACGCGGTGGCACGGGATCACCACGGGGAACCAGTTGGCGCCGCAAGCCTGCCCCACGGCACGGGGCACCGAGCCGAGGTGGCTGGCCAGTTCGCCATAGGTGCGCACGCTGCCGCGCGGAATCGAACGGATGGTGTCCCACACGCGTTGCTGGAACGGCGTGCCCACCGTGCACAGCGGCAGGTCGAACACATAGTCGGCATCGTCGCAATAGCGCTGCAATTGATGTACAGCAATTTCCGCCACAGCATCCTGTGGCGCTTTTGCATCAAAATGGGGCGGCAGATAACACAGCTCGGCAATCTTGCCCGCCTCGGTACGCACGCCGATTTTTCCGAGTGGCAAGTCCACTATGGCCTGAAACAATTGTGCTTCCTGTTGTATTTTCATCACAGTTCATGCACCAAAAAAGGATGGGCAACGTTGTAAAAATGCACCAACATGTTGCGATTTCATCATATTGTAATAATCGCATAGGTGGCTGGCTGACAGCATTTTAAGCGCGCCCGCCAGGCTGCGCGCAAAAAAAAACGCACCCTCAGGTGCGTTTTCAAATACTGCTTCACGTTCCCGGTCGTTTGCGTGATGCCGTAGCGCGCTTATGGCGGCTTGCAGCCTCTATCACAACGACATTCTGTAAAACGTGTGTCTCCTCGTTCCATCGCCGGCATTGATTGCCGTTTCTCTACACACTCCCCACCTACAATTCTGGGCTCTTGCTACAAGGCTACATATCCTTATGCTTTATTCCTTGAGAGCGACGCCATCATAACGTAAGGCTTTCGTTTTTGACCAACTATTTTAAGCACGGTCGTACAGCCATACTTCAAGTCTGAACCAATTTTTACGCAGATTCCGAAAGTTGTGGTAAGCAGCTTTTCACTCTGCCGACCTAGTAGTTCCCCTCATTGCCAGCCCGGGCGCCGCCATTTATTTTTAGCCTACAAGAGCACCGGATTTCCCGGAATCAACATAAAAGTCGAGACACATCATGCTAAGTAAATTACTCGATCACCTAGAGGAGTGGATGATCACCTTCCTCATGGGTGGGGCTACCTTCATTATCTTCCTTTCCGTTGCACACCGCTATGGCACCGGCCTGGCTATCCCCGGCGTGCAGGACTATCTATTAGGCCTGCACTTCGAATGGGCCCAGGAACTGGCCATCATCATGTTCGTGTGGATGGCCAAATTCGGCGCGGCCTATGGCGTGCGCATGGGCGTCCACGTGGGCGTGGACGTGCTGGTCAGCCGTTTGCCGACCGAATGGCGCAACCGTGCCACCTATGTGGCACTGGCTTGCGGCATGCTGTTTACCGGCATCATCGGCACGCTGGGCCTGACCTTTGTGTGGGAAAACGGCATGCACTATGCCATCTACAACAAACTCGGTCTTGATGTAAGTGCGCTCACGGAAGGCCCGACCACGCCCGACCTGGAATGGCCGACCTGGTTTGTGTATTCCGTCGTGCCCATGGGTTCCTATCTGATGTGCTTGCGCTTCATCCAGGTCACCATCGCGTTCTGGCGTACGGGTGAAATGCCGCATCAGGATGAATCGCAGGTGGACGGTCTGGAAGACGACAGCGATGACGAAATGTTTGCCGTCGCCAAACCAGCCCACGGAGGTGCACAATGAGCCACGCTAACGCTCTCACCGCCGTTGCCCAGATGAGCAAGCAGCGCGCTGCTGCCTGGCTGCTGGGCATAGGCGCCATCCTGCTGGCCCTGTGCTTCATCGGCGGCAAGGTCGGCATCGTGTTCGCGCTACTGCTGGCGCTGATGCTGACCGGCATTCCCGTCTCCATTGCACTCGGCCTGACGGTGCTGATGTTTATGTATCTGCTGACCCATGTACCGGTCGAGGCGGTGGCGCTGAAACTGTTCAGCGGCATCGAGAAGTTCGAAATCATGGCCATCCCGCTGTTCATCCTGGCCGGTAACTTCCTCACCCACGGCGGCGTGGCCAAACGCATGATCAAGTTTGCCACCAGCCTGATCGGTCACTGGCATGGCGGTCTGGCGCTGGCAGGGATTATTGCTTGCGCCATGTTCGCACTCGTGTGCGGCTCCTCGGTAGCCACGGTGGTAGCGATCGGCTCCATCATCCTGCCGGCCATGGTCAAGCAGGGCTATCCGAAGCGCTTCGGCGCCGGCGTCATCATCACGGCCGGTTCGCTCGGCATCCTGATGCTGCCGTCGATTCCGAAAGTGATCTACGCGATTTCCACCAACACCTCGATCGGCGCGCTGTTCCTGGCCGGTCTGTTCCCCGGCATTCTGCTGACGGTGATGCTGTGCACCACCACCTGGGTGCTGGCCAAGAAAAACGGCTATCCGCGCATGCGCAAAGCCAGTTGGGGTGATCGCCTGAAAGCCTTCAAGGAAAGCGTGTGGGGCCTGATGCTGGTGGTGATCATCATCGGCGGTATCACCAAGGGCATCTTCACCCCGACCGAAGCAGCCGCCATGAGCGCCGTGTATGCCTTCATCATTTCCGTGTTCGTCTACAAGGACATGCCGCTCAAGAAAACCCCGGAAGTGCTGAAGAAATCGGCCAGCCTGAGCGCCATGCTGTTGTACATCATCACCAACGCCGTGCTGTTCTCGTTCCTGATGGCGCACGAAAATATTCCGCAGGCGATGGCAGACTGGATTCTGGCCAAGGATCTGGGTCAGGCCGGCTTCCTGTTCTTCACCAACATATTGCTGCTGCTGGCCGGTAACGTGATGGAACCTTCGTCCATCATTCTGGTGATGGCACCGATCTTGCACCCTGCCGCCATCCGTCTGGGTATCGATGCGGTGCACTTCGGCATCATGATCGACGCCAATATGGAAGTGGGCCTGTGCCACCCGCCTGTGGGCCTGAACCTGTATGTGGCCAGCGGCATCTCCAAGATGAGCATCTCCGAGCTGACCGTGGCCGTCATGCCGTGGCTGCTCACCATGCTGGTGTTCCTCGTCATCGTCACCTACTGGCCGGGCTTGTCGCTGTGGCTGCCGAAAGCCATGGGCCTGATGTAAGGGCTGCGGCCTAAAACAAAACCCCGTGTGGCCTGACAGCCACACGGGGTTTTTTATTATGGCGGACCGTGAGATCCGCCATGCACTACTTAATGCTTACTTGGCGGCTTCCTTGTTAATCGCCGAGATCAAGTCCTTGCGGATACGGCCTTCCATATCCTTCTGCACCGGCAGCAGGGCTTTACGCCATTCAGCCTGCTCTTTCACGCTGAGCGTGTAGATTTCCGTCTTGCCGGCCTTCTTGATGGCGTCCAGCGCCATATCGTTGTCGCGCTGGGCGATGGCTTTCTCGAAGGTGGTGGCGTCCTTCATGGCCTTATCCAGTGCGGCGCGGATATCGGCTGGCAGACCATCCCAGAACTTCTTGTTGACGATCACGGCATAGCCCAGATAGCCGTGGTTGGACACCGTCACATGCTTCTGCACTTCGTGCATCTTCTGGGTGTACATATTCGACGGCGGATTCTCGGTACCATCTACCACGCCCGTCTGCAGCGCCTGATACACTTCCGAGAATGCCAGCACCTGCGGGTTGGCGCCCAGTGCGCGCATCTGCGCGTCCAGTACCTTGGACGACTGGATACGCATCTTCTGGCCCTTGAAGTCCGCTACCGAGTGCAGCGGCTTGTTCGCCGACATCACCTTGAAGCCGTTATCCCAGAAGGCCAGACCGGTAATGCCTTTCGGCTCCAGCTTCTTCAGCAGGCCTTTGCCGATTTCGCCTTCCGTCACGTTATACAGCGCCGTCTTGGATGGGAAGATGTAAGGCAGGTCGAACGCTTCGAATTCCTTCACACCCAGCGGGCCGAATTTGGCCAGCGAAGGCGCCAGCATCTGCACGGCGCCCAACTGCAGCGCTTCCAGTTCTTCCTTGTCTTTATATAGCTGGCTGTTCGGATACACCTCGACCTTGACGCGGCCATTGGTGGCTTTTTCGGCCAGTTGCTTGAAGCGTTCTGCTGCCTGGCCTTTCGGCGTATCGGTCGCCACCACGTGGCTGAATTTGATCACGATAGGCGCCTGGGCGTAGGCGTTGATGCTCAGGGCGGCGCCCAGAACCAGAAGCATGGCATTGAGTTTCATGGAGTCTCCAGAAGGAAGGAAAATACGGTATTGTTGTAGTGTGATCGATTCTCACCAACCGTGACAAGCCCTGCAACTGTGGAAAACCACAATGGCGAGCAGCGTGCAAGGCGATACCCTGAACGCCCATGACCGAATCTACCAGCTCCCCTACCGCGCGCCGGCGCGGCCTCCGGCGTGGCCTGTCCAGCAGTGCGCTGCGCTGGCTGCTGCCCATCGTACTGGTACTGTTTTTTCTGGCAATATTGATCTGGTTGCCATGGCAGGCGCGCCAGATGGAAAGCACGGAACGGCAGGAACAGCTGATTGCCGACACGCTGTGGGTCGAGCAGACCATACGCTTCCAGCTGGGACGCGACGAAGAATCGCTGCGCGCACTGGCCTATGAAATCGGCGCCGTCCACCTGTCGGACGAACAGCTCAAAGCCCGCCTGACCCGCTTGCTGAAAAATGGCCACGAATTTTTACGTGTGGTGTGGCTGCGGCCCGATGGCAGCCTGCACGCGAGCAGCGACGCCATTCCCCTGCCCGTGCGCCTGACCCAGGCTTCCGAAGCCACCATGGAACTGGTGCGCAAGACGCGCAAGCCCATGTACACCCAGCCCGAAATCCAGAACGGCAACCAGAGCGCGGCACCGGCCGCCGTGCTGATGGACTACCACGTGCCGCTGTTCCGCGGCGACGAATATCTCGGTGATCTGGTGGCGACCTACCAGACTAGCGTGCTGCTGGAAGAAATGGTGCCGTGGTGGTTCGCGCAGGATAATCAGGTCTCGCTGATCGACCGCGACGACCGTGTGCTGGCGCGCCGCGCGGCCGCCGGTCCGGGCCACGGCGTGTACACCCACAAGCGCGCGCTCGATCTGCCCGGCGCCAACCTCACGCTGGTGACGGACAGCGTGAAGAGCGAACCCAAGCTGCTGCCGAATCTGCTGGTCGGTTCCGTCATCGTGCTGTCACTGGGGCTGTTGTGGAGCTTGCTGGCCCTGTGGGGCCATATCTCGCGCCGGCTGGCGGCCGAAGGCGCGCTGCGCCAGCAGATGTTGTTCCGCACGGCGATGGAGAACTCGCTGGTGACGGGCCTGCGCGCGCGCGATCTGGAAGGCCGCATCACCTACGTCAATCCGGCCTTCTGCCAGATCGTCGGCTACCCGGCCGAAGAAATCATCGGCAAGCTGCCGCCCATGCCCTACTGGGCGCCGGAAGCCATGGCCGAATACCAGACCCGCTTCGCTTCCGTGCTGGCCGGTAAGGTCACCCCGCAGTTCGAAACCTATTTCCAGCGCCCCAATGGCGAACGCGTGCCCGTACTGATTTTCGAAGCGCCGCTGGTCGATAACAATGGCAAGCAGACCGGATGGATGGGCTCCATCCTCGACATCTCCGACCGCAAGCGAGTGGAAGAACTCAATCGCCAGCAGCAGGAAAAACTGCAGTCCAGCGCCCGCCTCGCCACCATGGGCGAAATGGCGTCCATGCTGGCGCATGAACTGAACCAGCCGCTGGCCGCAATTTCCAGCTATACCACGGGCGCGCTGAATATCCTCAAGCGCGCCGACAGCCAGCATGCGCCGGTTCAGGCACCGGCGCTGATACCGGCGCTGGAACAGGCCAGTACCCAGGCACAGCGGGCCGGGCAGATCATCCGCAGCGTGCACGAGTTCGTGAAGAAGAGCGAACCGCAGCGCCAGCAGATCGCCATCGGCCCGCTACTGGAAGGCATACGTACGCTGATCGAACTGCAGGCGCGCCAGGCTTTTGTATCGTTCAAGACCAGCATTCCCGACCAACTGCCGCCCGTGCTGGCCGACCGCGTGATGATAGAACAGGTGCTGCTCAACCTGACCCGCAACGGCATCGAAGCCATGCAGCACATACCGCCCCAGCGCCGCCTGCTGAAAGTACAGGCCAGCTATCTGCCCGATACGGCGCAGGTCAGCGTGGCCGTGATCGATCAGGGCCATGGCATACCGGAAGACGTGGCGCAGCGGCTGTTCTCGCCCTTCTTCTCGACCAAGGCCGAGGGCATGGGCATGGGACTCAACATCTGCCGAACCGCGATAGAATTCCACGGCGGCACACTGACACATAGCGCCAACCCGCAAGGGGGCACCATATTTACCTTCGTGCTGCCGGCACTGGCAGAGAACACGGAAACGGAGACCTGAAGCATGCTGCATATCGTTGATGATGAAGAAGTGGTGCGTGACGCACTGACCTGGCTGGCCACCTCGCGCGGCATCAGTTCGCGCAGCTACGCTTCGGCGCTGCAGCTACTACGCCATGCCGATAGCGGCCAGTTCGATCCGGAAGGCGATTGCGTGCTGCTCGACGTGCGTATGCCGGACATGAACGGCATCGCCGCCTTCGACCAGCTCTCCACCCGTGGCCTGACCCAGCGCATGCCGGTGATCTTCCTCACCGGCCACGGCGATGTGCCGATGGCTGTCGATGCGCTCAAACGCGGCGCGTTCGACTTCTTCGAGAAACCGTTCAATGACAACCAGCTCATGGACCGCGTACAGGAAGGTCTGGCCGGTTCGCGCAAGGCTGGCGAAATGGCGCAGGTGCATGCGCGTCTCGCCACGCTGTCGGCACGCGAACGCGAAGTGCTGGACCTGATACTGGCCGGGAAAATGAACAAGGTGGTAGCCGATGAACTGGGCATCAGCATGCGCACGGTGGAAGTACACCGCGCGCATATCTTCGACAAGATGCAGGTGAAAACGGCGGTCGAACTGGCCGGCCTGCTGAAATAGATCTAGCTTTTCTTCTACGCCCTAGCTCTTCTTCTGCGCCGCTATCCATTCATCGACCACCTGCTCCAGCACAGGTAGTGGCACATTACCCGTTTCCAGCACGGTATTGTGGAAGGCCTTCAGCGAGAAGCGCTCGCCCAGCGCCTGCTGGGCGCGGGCGCGCAACTCCAGTATGCGCAGCATGCCTATCTTGTAGGCGCAGGCCTGGCCCGGCATGGCCACATAGCGTTCTACTTCCACTGCCGGTATGCCGTAGTCTATGCCTTGCTGACGCGTCCATTTCATCGCATGCAGGCCGGTATCCACCACCAGCCGGCGCGCGCGGAACAGCTCTGCATCGAGCTGGCCCAGGTGGCCCACTACGTCGCCGTCATACCAGTGGTTTTCCACCGCCAGTTGTTCTGCATACAGGGCCCAGCCTTCGCCATAAGCGGAACCGACCGGGAACACGCGGTCGCGCCGGTAGCGCGGCTGCTTGCTGTTTTCCTGCTGCAGCGCGACCTGGAAGTGGTGGCCCGGCACGCCCTCGTGATACGTCAGGGTACGCAGGCCGACGATGCGGAACACCGGCCCCGGCATCGGTGCCCAGAAGATGCCGGGACGGGTGCCGTCATTGGCCGGTCCCGTGTAGTGGGCCGCGGCCGTCTTTTCCGTGAACGGTGGTTCGCGCTTCACCACCACGGGCGCTTTCGGCGTAATGTCGAACAGCTCGCGCGAGCGCTGCTCGGCGTCGCGCAGCACTTCTTCATAGCGCGCCAGCAGGGCTGGACGGGGATCGGCTTCTTTCGGCTGCACATCCTTTTCCAGCTTGGCCATGCGCTCCTTGATGCTGCCTTCCGTATAGCCCAGCGAGACCAGCAATCCATCCATCTCTTTTTCGATGCGCGCCACTTCGCGCAGGCCAATCTGGTGCACCTGCTCAGGCGTGTAACTGCTCGAGGTCATCTGCTTGAGCAGCAAGGCGTAGGCCTTGTCGCCATTAGGCAAACGCCACAGCCCGGCATCGTTATTGGTCTGCGGTAGCTGCTCCTGCAGCAGCGTGCGCACGCGCTGGTAGGATGGCATGACGGACTGACGCACGATGGCTTCCGCGCTGGCGGCGGCCTGCTGCTGGGCTTCCGGCGTGAGCTCCTTCACGTTCGCCATGCGCTGCTTGAGCGATACCACCAGCACATTGGCTTCGGCACCGCCTTCAAGGAAGCGATCGAGCTGGCCGATGGCGGACTGGGTCAGAAAGGTTGGCATCAGGATGCCGCGCGCACCGAGCCCGCGCGCCTGCAGGATGCCCGTATCGATCTTGCCGGCCACAGCCTGCAAGCGCACCAGATAGTTCTCCACATCGCGCTGGTTGCGGATAGGGTGGGCCTGGCTGAGGAAGTTCACTAGCTGCACATGCAGGCCGCCGAACTGGTTGAAGACGAAGTTGTAGTCGGCGTAAGGGTAGCTGTCGATCTGGTTCTGCAGATTCCAGCGTATGGTGGCAGCACTGGCGCGCTGCTGCACGCTCAGGCTTTGCAGATTCATCTTGTCTAGCTGCGCCAGCGCCTTCTTGGCAGCAGCGACATCACGCGCACGCTGGACGATGGAATTTGGCGTCAGCTTGCGGTCCAGACCATCCTGCTCCTTGCCGTTGAAGTACTGCTTGAGCGTGGCCTGCTCCGGATCGTTGCGTACCTTGACGCTGGCCAGATTGTCAGCCCACTGGTCAAAGCTGATAGCCTGCGCGGCCAGACTCACGCTGAAACTTAGCGCAGCGCTGGCAGTAGCGAGAAAAACGATGGAGCGGCGGGGAGTGTGCATGATCTTCCTCTGTAAGTCGATCATACGAGTGTAGCGCAGTTCAGCGGTGGCAGGCCAGCGCCCATTCCAGATGCTCGCGCAGCAGCGGCGTAGCGCCGTCACAGCGCGCCGTCAGCGCAGCCACTATGGCAGCATCGCCGCGGGCGCCCGCATTGGCCGCATTGCCCAGCGCGACCGCGATATTACGCAGCCAGCGTTCATGGCCGATGCGGCGTATCGGGCTGCCTTCCATCTTGCGGTTGAATTCTTCCTCGCTCCACGCAAACAGTTCCAGCAGGCTGGCGCTGCCCAGGCCATGGCGCTCGTCGAAATCGGCCAGCACGGCTTTCTGCGCAAACTTGTTCCACGGGCAGGCCGTCTGGCAATCATCGCAGCCATAGATATGGTTGCCGATCAGGGGCCGCAGTTCCGCCGGTATCGCGCTTTTCAGTTCTATGGTCAGGTAGGAGATGCATCGGCGCGCGTCCAGTTTGCCCGGCGCGAGGATGGCACCCGTAGGGCAGACATCGATGCAGGCCGTGCACTGGCCGCAGTGGGCGCCGGTGGGCGCGTCCACTGGCAGTGGCAGATCAAGCAGAAACTCGCCCATGAAAAAAGTGGAACCGGCCGTGCGCGACAGCAGCAGCGTATGTTTGCCGCGCCAGCCCAGCCCTGCTTTTTCGGCCAGCGGCAGTTCCATCACGGGGGCCGAATCCGTGAACACGCGGTAGCCGAATTCGCCGATCTGCGCCTTAACCTTGTCGGCCAGCTGCTGCAGGCGCGCGCGCAGCACCTTGTGGTAGTCGCGTCCGCGCGCATACACGGAGATCACGGCGGCCTGCGGGTCGGCCAGCCGCTGTGCTTCGCGCTCGCGCCAGTCTGGCGGCGTATCGGTGGGCAGATAGTCCATGCGGGCGCTGACCACGCGCACCGTGCCGGGCACCAGCTCGGCCGGGCGAGCGCGCTTCATGCCATGCGCCGCCATATAGTCCATTTCGCCGTGAAAGCCGGCGTCCAGCCAGGCTTGCAGGCCCGCTTCCGCATGGCTGAGGTCTATATCGGTGATGCGTACTTCAGCAAAGCCCAGCTCCGTACCCCAGCGCTTGATGCTGGCGGCCAGTTCGGCTAATGCGGTTTCGGACAGGGAATGCGGCATGGGCGGTGTAACAATGTAAGAATGGTCGCAGGCGGTTACAATGGCTGGCGTACCAACCAACCTGACATTTTAATTGATGCCGCACTTTCAAGCCCATCTCCACGACGAAGCCGCCACTGCCGCCCTCGGGGTCTCGCTGGCGCACGCTATGGCGCCCGGTCTGGTCATCTATCTGCATGGCGATCTGGGGGCCGGCAAAACCGCGCTCACGCGCGCGCTGCTGCACGCGGCCGGCCACGTCGGCACCGTCAAAAGCCCCACTTACACGCTGTCCGAACCGTATGCGATTACGCTGGCCGGCCAGGCCATCAGCGTGATCCACTACGATCTGTACCGCATGGGCAGCCCGGAAGAGTTTCTGGATGCAGGCTTCCGCGAAGATTTCAACGGCAGCAACATCTGCATCGTCGAATGGCCGGAAAAGGCCGACGGCGTACTGCCACCCGCTGATCTCGATGTCAACCTGAGCGTGGCCGGTGCCGGTCGTGATGTAGAATTGCGGGCATCCACTCCTGCCGGTCACTCATGTCTGCAACGCCTGAAATTCGCGCCCAATCTGTGAGCGACGCCAGTTCCGCCCAGCCGGACGCGCGCGCACGCCGCACCGTGCTCAAAGCCGGTGGTGCCCTGCTGCTGTCCGTGCTGGCGCCCAGCCGTGCCATGGCGGCGCAAATTCTCGCCGTGCGCGTCTGGCCGGCCGAGGACTATACCCGCGTTACGCTGGAAAACGACGCCATCCTCAAAGCCACCCACTTCACCGTGAAAGACCCGGAGCGGCTGGTGGTGGATATCGAAGGGCTGGAACTCAATCCCACCCTGAAAAGTCTGGTGGCCAAGATCCAGTCCAACGATCCGTATATCAAACAGGTCAGGGTAGGCCAGAACCGGCCCAACGTGGTGCGGCTGGTATTCGACCTCAAAGAAGAAGTGCGGCCGCAGGTATTCACGCTGGCCCCGGCCGGCAATTACAAGCACCGCCTGATTTTCGACCTGTATCCCGTCAAGGAAGCCGACCCTATCGCCGCCATGATAGAAAAAGGCGACTGGTCCAACGATGGCAAGAGTAGCAAGACCGACAGCGTCAGCAGCGGCGGCAAGGTGGCGGCCGTAGAAACACCCGCCACACCGGCCGCACCCAATACGGCAGCGGAAACGGCGCGGCCAGAACATGAGGGCAGGACGGCCGAAGTGGTGGCCAAGCCGGCGGAAAAATACGACCATAACGGCAAGCTGGTACGCATGCTGACGGTGGTGCTGGACCCCGGCCACGGCGGCGAAGACCCCGGCGCTTCGGGCAAGAACGGCAGCCGCGAAAAAGACATCGTACTGGCCATCGCCAAGCGCCTCAAGAACCGCATCGAAGAAATCCCGAATATGCGCGTAATGCTGACGCGCGACGGCGATTACTTCGTGCCGCTAGGCACGCGCGTGGAAAAAGCCCGCAAGGTGCAGGCCGATCTGTTCGTCTCCATCCACGCGGATGCGTTTGTGCAGCCCACGGCACGCGGCTCTTCAGTGTTCGTGCTGTCGGAAAAAGGCGCCAGCTCGACGGCCGCGCGCTGGCTGGCCGACAAGGAAAATCTGGCCGACACCATAGGCGGCGTCAACGTGCGCAACCACGACCGCCAGCTAGCCAGTGTGCTGATCGATCTGTCCACCACGGCCCAGATCAATGATTCGCTCAAGCTGGGCAAGTCCGTGCTCGGTGAAATCGGCGGCATCAACCGCCTGCACAAAGGCTCGGTGGAGCAGGCCGGCTTCGCCGTGCTGAAGGCACCCGACATTCCTTCCATCCTGATCGAAACGGCCTTCATTTCAAATCCGGAAGAAGAAGCCAAGCTGCTCGACGAGGGTTACCAGAACCAGTTGGCCGATGCCATCGTCAAAGGCATACGGCGCTATTTCGCCAAGAACCCGCCGCTGGCCAAGAACCGCCTGACCTGAGGCAGCGACTAAAACGCGGCACTATCACACCACTTTTACGGAATCCACATGGCTGTAGCAACGATGACAGAATATGGCGCACTGCCCGCAGTGCAGATCACGGCGGCCGATGGCGCCGAAATCACGGTGTCGCTGTTCGGCGCCCATCTGCTGTCATGGAAAACCGGCGACGGCAAACAGCGATTGTTCGTCAGCAGCCAGACCCCGCTCGATGGCAGCAAGGCCATACGGGGCGGCGTACCCGTGATCTTCCCCCAGTTTAATGTGCGCGGCCCCGGTCTGCGCCACGGTTTTGCCCGCGTCAGCCAGTGGCGCCTGAGCGCTAGTGGCGGTGATGGCGGCCATGCCTATGTCGAGCTGCAGTTGAACCAGCACGATCTGACAGCCGAACACGCGGCAGCATGGCCGCACGCATTTGAACTGTCGCTGCGCTATACCTTGCAAGGTGATGCGCTCGACGTGCGCTACACGGTGCATAACAGCGGCACGGCCGAATTCCCGTTCGGCGTGGCACTGCATACCTATTACGATGTGGGCCAGCTCGAAGCCACCAGCATCAGCGGCCTGCAGGGCCAATGCTATACCGACCATCATCTGCAGACAGCCACGCAGGACTACCCTGCCCTGCATTTCAACCAGAAGCACGACCGCCTGTACCAGTCCACGCCTATGCTGACGCTGAACACGGCCAACGCCACGCTGCATCTGGAACAGCAGGGCTTTGATAACTGGGTGGTGTGGAATCCGGGTCAGGCCGATGCGGCGGCGCTGACCGATCTGGCGGATGAGGAGTATCTGCGTTTCGTCTGCATCGAACCGGCCTGCATCGACCAGCGGCAACTCGCCGCCGGCAGTAGCTGGACCGGTGCCCACCGTATTAGCTGCGCCAGCTAGCTGGCGCAGCTAAGGCTTAAACTAAGGCTTAAACTAAGGCTTAATTCGATTCCTTGATGATGCGGCCGGAACCGGGCTGGATAGGCCGTGCATTCATAGGATACAGACGGGCGAACAGTGCCATCTGGGCCGGCGAAGCCTGCACCGGCTCTTTCATCACCAGCCACAGCACGCCTTCGCTGCAAGGCGGCGTGGTCAGCGAACCCATGAAGGTGAAGTAGTCGCGCCGGGCCGGAATCAGGTCGATAGGATCGATCACCGACGATGGCGCCATGGTGTCGAGTTTTTCCAGCGGAAGATTATTCCACACGGTCTGGATCACTGGCTGCGCACGGCCACGTTCGAGCAGCAGCGCAATCACGGCCAGCTTGCCTTCGCCATCCTTGTGCACCAGGTGCATGACCATCTCGTAGCCCTTGCCATTGATGCGCTCTTCCGATGGACGGTGGAAGTGGAACTGGATCAGCTCATACATGCGGTTCTGCACCGTGATGAAATTACCGCCGCCCAGCATCACCTGCACGGTGTGGCCGTTGTCCGTCACATTGAACGACGATGGGTGGTAATCAAACGTGATCTGTTCCAGCTCGACTTTCATGCCATCGCGGATATCGATAGGCGACTGACGGTTGCCGGTGCTGCATTTGGCCCATTCCGGATTGATCCGGCCCCAGTTGGCGGGACCGTTTTCACCTTCGTACGACCAGTGGTGGCTATACACTTTCGGCGCCGCTTCCACCACGGCTGCAGCCTTCTTGGCCTTGGCCGCAGCGGCCACGCGGGCCTGCTGGTTGGCGCGCATCAGCGCCAGACGGGCGGCGATCTTGGCCGATAGATCGGCTTCCGCTTCCGCTTCGCGCTCGCGCGCACTCGGAGCCGCGGCCGATGCCTTGCGCCCTGCCGATGCCGGCTCGCTTTCGCCTTTTTCTGCTGCCGCTGCGATCTGTTTGAGCGGCACGCCGCCCACGCTCACACCATGTTCCGATTTGGCGCCCGCAGCGGGCGTGCCCTTGGTTTTAACCGTGGATGCTGCCGCTTTGGCCGACGCCGGTTCACGCGCCTCATTGGCGCTGGCAGCGGTGGCAAACGCGCAGCAGCAGGCGATCAGGGTGAGTAAAGTACGCATCGCAGTCCAGAAGTATAAGAATTACACACTGGTATACGGATGCAATTGGGAAAAACTTGAGTGGAGCCTAGGTCAGGAAAGATATTTATTTGTGAAATATGCCGGATTCGGCGCGCCAGCACGAAGCGGCGCGGACCGCTGGGCCATAGCCGCGCTGCGCTGCAGCCCGGCTATGGCCCAGCCGGCCGATGCGGTCGCTTAGCGACGCAGCATGCGGCGGCCCAGCTTGTAGACGCCGCCCAGCGCCATCGGCACGACGGCCACGCCCACGCCCACCAGCACGATTTCCGTCAGGTGTTCGCGCACGATGGCGATATTGCCGAAGAAGTAGCCAGCCGTGGTCAGCAGCACCACCCACAGCACGGCGCCCGTGATGTTGTAGAGCTGGAAGCGACCATGGGTCATGTCCGATACGCCGGCCACGAACGGGGCAAACGTACGCACCACTGGCACGAAACGGGCCAGAACGATGGTCTTGCCACCATGTTTTTCAAAGAATTCATGCGTACGGCGCAAGGCTTCCTTGTTGAGCCAGCGGTAATCATGGGTGAACACGCGCTGGCCTATGGCCTCGCCTATCCAGTAATTGGTGGTGTTGCCGAGCACGGCCGCTGTGATCAGCAAGCCGTTGAGCAGGAACAGATTCATTTCACCGAGTGCGCACAGGGCACCTGCGATGAACAGCAAGGTATCGCCAGGGAAGAAGAACAGGACGACCAGCCCCGTTTCACAGAAGATGATGGCAAATAACACGGCATAAATCAGGGTACCGTATTGCTGTATCAGCACTTCGAGCGTTTTGTCGACATGAAGTATCATGCCGAAGAATTGCATTAAATCCATATTCTTCCCATAAAGTCAGCGCCGGAATCATACACCACGAATGGCGCCAAGTGAGCAGTTTCCCGCGCGCTGTTATCCAGATTAAAATCTTTCACGAACGCGCAAGCCGCGCGTCGCCCCCTTAGCCCAATAACCCAGGGAGATACCGGATGTACCGAACCATGCTGTTACCATCCTTGTCCGCTGCTGCGCTGCTTACCAGCGGCATAGCCAGCGCTGCCGATCTGCCGATCAAACCCAGTGTCGGCGACCTCGTCAAGCAATCGCAGGCGTCCGACTGGCGTCCCACCGATCCGCAGCACACGCTCTACATGGAACTCGAAAGCGGCCGCGTGGTCATCGAACTGGCGCCCGACTTTGCGCCGCAGAACATCGCCAACATCGAAACGCTGGTGAAGGAAAAGTATTTCGACGGTCTGGCCATCCTGCGCTCGCAGGATAACTATGTGGCCCAGTGGGGCGACCCGCAGGCCGAATCGGACCACCCGCGTCCGTTGGGCAGCGCCAAGCCCAAGGTAGTGGGCGAATTCAGCGTGCCGCTCAAGAACGACAAACATTTCGTGCGTCAGCCCGACCGCGACGGCTATGCACCGCAGATCGGCCATTCCAACGGTTTCCCCGTGGCGCGCGATCCGAAAGCCGGCACCACCTGGCTGACCCATTGCTACGGCATGGTGGGCGTGGGCCGCGATAACGGCACCGACAGCGGCAATGGTGCCGAGCTGTACGCGGTGACGGGCCACGCGCCGCGCCATCTGGACCGCAATATCACACTGGTGGGCCGTGTGCTGTCCGGCATGCCGCTGCTGTCCTCGCTGCCGCGCGGCGGCGAAGCCATGGGCTTCTATGGTGCCAAGGAAGCCCGCATGGCCATCAAGTCGGTGCGGCTGGAAGCCGATGTACCCGAGGCCGAACGCAGCCATCTGGAAGTGATGCGCAGCGAAGCGCCTATCTACCAGCAGGTCATCGACGCCCAGCGTAACCGTGGCGGCCCGTGGAACAAGTTCTCGCCCGGCTACGTCGAGCTGTGCAACGCGCCGATACCGGTGCGCGTGCGTCCCTAAGCGTCCCTAAGCTTCCCTAAGCTTCCCTAAGCACCCCTGCCAGCGCCCCGCAAACGGGGCGCTGCAAGCAGTTATAATCGCGGGATGAATGCGCCCGATACCACCCCTAGCAGCACAGGCCCGCGTCCGATCCGCGCCCTGCCCGACCAGCTGATTTCCCAGATAGCCGCCGGCGAGGTGGTCGAGCGGCCTTCGGCCGTAGTCAAGGAATTACTGGAAAACGCGCTCGATGCGGGTGCCAGCCAGATCAATGTGCGGCTGGAAGAAGGCGGCGTGAAACGCATCGCCATCACCGATAACGGCCGCGGCATCCCGCCCGAGCAGATGCCATTGGCACTGGCCCGTCACGCCACCTCGAAAATTGCCTCGCTCGATGATCTGGAAAATGTGGGCACGCTGGGCTTCCGGGGCGAAGCGCTGGCCTCGATCGCGTCGGTCGCTTCCGTCACGCTGACTTCGCGCACGGCCGATGCGGCCCATGCCTGGGAAATCGTCGGCTCGCATCAGGGCACGGTGGCACCATCCTCGGGCGCCTGCGGTACCACGGTCGATGTGCAAGACCTGTATTTCAACACCCCGGCGCGACGCAAATTCCTCAAGTCGGAACAGACTGAATTCGGCCACTGCGCCGAAGTGGTACGCCGCATTGCGCTGGCCCGTCCCGACGTGGCCTTCACGCTGAGCCACAATGGCCGCACCATCGACCACTGGAACGTGACGGAAATGGCCAAGCGCAGCGCCCACATTCTCGGTGACGGTTTTGCCGAAGCGCGCCTGCACATCGACGAGGCAGCCGGCCCGCTGCGCCTGCACGGCTACACGGGCTTGCCGACTGCCTCCAAAGCGCGTGCCGATGGCCAGTTCTTCTACGTTAATGGCCGCTTCGTGCGCGACAAGGTACTGGTACACGCCGTCAAGGCGGCCTATCAGGACGTGCTGCATGGCGACCGTTTCCCCTCGTATGTGCTGTCGCTCGAGCTCGATCCGGCGCTGGTCGACGTCAATGTGCACCCGTCGAAAATCGAAGTGCGCTTCCGCGACAGCCGCGCCGTACACCAGTTTGTCTTCCACGCGGTGCAGCGCGCACTGGCCCAGACCTCGGCCACCGCCCATGGCAGCGCACCATCGCCGCTGCCTGCCGCCGACAGTCTGGAAACCACGCCGTGGCGCGGCGAGCAGACCAGCTTCGGCGCCCTGCTCAAACCCGATTACACGCCGACCTTTTCGCCTTCGCCATTTGCCAAACCGGGCGATGCCAGCGGCGCTGCCGGTAGCGCAGGCGGCACGGCCTATGCGCCGCACAGTGCGCCCCGCTTCGACGCCCGCACCGGTGGCGTGGCCCAGAGCACAGAGCGCTACGGTGCGCTGTTCAATGGCGGCAGCAACGGCGGCAGCGATGACCTGCGCAGCCACGCCACCGCAGGCGACTACAGTCGCAGCGACAGCCTGAGCAACGATAGCGACCGTGCACTGCCGCAGGCCAGTCCGTTTACCGTTTCGCCAGCCGCTATGGCGCAGGAAGAATTCCCGCTCGGCTTTGCGCTGGCCCAGCTACACGGCATCTACATCCTCGCCCAGAACGCCAAAGGGCTGGTGCTGGTGGATATGCATGCGGCCCATGAACGCATCCTGTACGAACAGCTTAAGCAGGCGCTGGAAAGCCATGTGGCCGGCGAAGCCATGCAGGTGCAGCCACTGCTGATCCCCGTCACCTTCTATGCCGATGCGATCGAAGTGGCCACCGTGCACGAACAGCAGGAAACCCTGCAGGCACTGGGCTTCGATATTGCCGCGCTGTCGCCCACCACGCTGGCCGTGCGCTCGGTGCCCGTGCTGCTGAAGAATGCCGACGCCCAGACACTCGCGCGCGACGTGCTGCGCGATGTACGCGAATTCGGCGGCTCGCGCCTGCTGATCGAACGCCAGAACGAGCTGCTCGGCACACTGGCCTGCCACACGGCCGTGCGTGCCAACCGCATCCTGTCGGTGCAGGAAATGAACGCGCTGCTGCGCCAGATGGAAAGCACGGAGCGGGCCGACCAGTGCAACCACGGCCGCCCGACCTGGGTGCAGGTGGAAATCGGCGCGCTCGATAAACTCTTCCTGCGTGGTCAATAACATGGCACAGCCAGCAAACCGGCCACTGGCCGTGGCCATCATGGGCCCTACCGCTTCCGGCAAGACGGCGGCCGCGCTGGCCATCGCCGAGCGCATTCCTTCCGAGATCATCTCGGTCGATTCCGCGCTGGTATTCCGCGGCATGGACATCGGCACCGCCAAGCCCACGCGCGCCGAACTGGCGGCCGCGCCGCACCACCTGATCGACATCATCGACCCGCTCGACGCCTACTCGGTGGCCCAGTTCCGCAACGATACGCTGCGCCTCGTCGACGACATCGTGGCACGCGGCAAACTGCCGCTGCTGGTGGGCGGTACCATGCTGTACTTCAAAGGACTGGCCGATGGCCTCGATGACCTGCCCGGCGCCGATCCGGCCCTGCGTGCGCAGATTGAAGACGAGGCCGCACAACTGGGCTGGCCCGCCATGCATGCGCGGCTGGCCCTGCTCGATCCGGTCACGGCCGCAAGGCTGGCGCCGGCCGATGCCCAGCGCATCCAGCGTGCGCTGGAAATCTGCACGCTGAGCGGCAAGCCCATGTCGGCCCTGCTGGCCCAGCGCGAGCACACCGAACTACCGTTCGAGCTGCTGTCGTTCGCACTCGAACCATCCGACCGCGCCGTGCTGCACGACCGCATCGCACGCCGCTTCGACCTGATGCTGGCCGATAGCCCGGACGGCAATCTGCTGACGGAAGTGGAACAGTTGCGCCGCCGTGGCGACCTGCATCCTGGCCTGCCCTCGATACGCTGCGTGGGCTACCGTCAGGCCTGGGACTACCTCGATGGCAATATCGACTACGCCACCATGCGCGAAACGGGCATCATCGCCACGCGCCAGTTGGCCAAGCGCCAGCTCACCTGGCTGCGTTCCATGCCCGAACGCCATGTGATCGACTGTCTGGGTACCGATCCCACGGGCCAGTTGCTGGCGCAGATAGGCCGGCGGCTGGGCTAGCCACGCACGCCCCGGGAATTAAAAAAAATATACGACTTCGCGCAGAAGTTTCCCCGAGAAAACGAAATACGCGGAATATTTGGAAAAAATCCGGGGCTATCCTTGACAGCTTAGCGCTCACCCCCGATAATATCGGGCGTTGCAGGTGATATAGCTCAGTTGGTTAGAGCACAGCATTCATAATGCTGGGGTCGATGGTTCAAGTCCATCTATCACCACCAAGAATTCTAGAAGCCTCTAAGCAGATCTGCATAGAGGCTTTTTTAATCCAGTTTGCAGCGGTGATATAGCTCAGTTGGTTAGAGCACAGCATTCATAATGCTGGGGTCGATGGTTCAAGTCCATCTATCACCACCACGAATTCCGAGAGCCTCCCCGCAGTCCGCTGCCGGGAGGTTTTTGCTTTCTGGTCTGGGCTATCCGCTAGTCCTGGTTCTGCATGCGCACCACCAGCGCGCCCGCCACCACGGTGAAGGCGATCACCACGGCGGCGATAATCCAGAAGCCGTGCGGATGCTGGGCCAGCGGGATGCCGCCCACATTCATGCCGAGCAGGCCGGCGATGATATTGATCGGCAGCGCCAGCACGGTGACGATGGTCAGCACGAACAGGCTGCGTCCCGTTTCTTCGTTGACCTGGGCAGCGATCTCTTCCTGCAGCAATTTGATGCGCTCCTGTAGCGAGGACATATCGCTGAGCACCACGGCAAACTCCTCGCTGGACTGGCGCAATTCCTGCGTGTCCAGCTCGGACATCCAGCCGGGCGGGCGTTGCAGCAAGCGCAGCAGGGCGGCCGGTTCGGGCGCCAGCAGGCGCTGCAAGCGCACCAGCACACGGCGCATATTGCCCAGATCGGCCCGCTTCACGCGGACCCGCCCTGCCAGCAGCGAATCTTCGATGGCATCCACCCGCTCGACGGCCGTGCGCACGATATTTACCAGCACATCGGCCTGATCGCGCAGCAGGTGCACCAGCAGTTCCACTGACGAGCGCAGCGGTTCGCCGCGCCGCACGGCCTGATGCAGCCGCTCTATCGATTGCAGCGGCGTACGGCGTGCGCTGATCACCAAATGGGGCGCCACTGCCACCCACAGCGTGGAGATATCGGACGCGTCGAAATTAAATTCGTGCAGCACATCGTTGACCACGGCGATCAGGGCATTGTCGGCCACTTCGATGCGGGTCGAACGCGAGCCCTGATGCAAGGCTTCGTAAAACTCATCGGACAGGCCGGCATAAGCCCTGAGCCATTTTTCGCTGGCCCCATGGGACAGGTTGAAGTGCAGCCAGGCGAACTCGCCCGGCTGACGTGCTTCGCCATTCAGCCATTCCAGCGCCTGGGCAGAGTTGAGCGCGCGCGGCTTGACCGGTTCCGGCCCCAGCAGATAACCCCATACCAGCCCTGCGGTATCCGAACCATATGTAACGTCGATTGCTTCCATGTTTTCCGCTCGCTGGTTTTCCCGCCCGCGATTGTAGCCGAGCTATGTGACCAGCGCGTGAGCAGCGCAGAGTCTGCTACGTTAGGGGCTGGGCAAACCGTGCGCCTCGATATTGTAGGCCCGCAGCAGCGCCTGATAACTGCCGTCTTTTTCCATTGCCGCCAGCCCTTCGTTCAGGTCAGCCACGATGGCGGCGCCATTCGGCCACTGGCGCGTTATGCCGACGAATAAGGGCAGATAGGCAAATGCCGGGCCTTTCCACACCACCTTGTCGCGGATTTCGGCCGGACTTTCCCGCTCGAGCAGATAGCCGCCCACCAGCCGTTCCAGTGCCACATAATCGATGCGTCCCGCCACCAGCTTGCGCAGATTGGTCTGGTCATCCTGCACGTATTCGATCTGGGCGGCCGAGGCTTCCAGTGCGGGCGGATAGCCATAGCCGCGCACGGCCCCCACCTTCATGCCGCGCAGGCCGGCCAGCGCCACATTGATCTTTTCGGCATCGCTCCTCCTGACGAAAAAACCCAGTTCGCTAATGAAGACGGGGCGCGAAGCCATCAGATCAAATCGCTTGACTTCTTCCGGCCAGCAAATCAGCGCGCCGGCCGCGCGTGCCGATGCCAGTTCCAGCGGCACGCGTACCCATGGCACACTGCGGACTTTCAGTTCCCAGCCCTTGCGCCGCAGGGCTTCCGTAATCAACTGCGTGAACAGCCCGCCGCCCGGCTTGGCCGCCATCGAGAACGGCGGATATTCCGTGGTCAGCAAGGTGATCTCGCGCGCGCATAGCAGGCGCGGCAGGCAGATCAGAGTCAGTAACAGCAGCAATCGACGAAAACGCATACTTCCTCCAGCCGGCCCCATGGAATGAACAATTTGCATTACTTCAGCATTAGACCATACCCATGCTCAAGCTTGCGTAGTAACACGTAAATCGACCACTTCTACTGAAAATTTTGATTCATATCATACCGAGTATTACATCTAAAACTTATCGTGCTACTTCCTTAATTGAAATCAAGATAGTTCGATTACACGCGCGCCTGCTACAGGCGCGCCTTCGAAGTCGTCGTTACAGTGAAAGTCCCCCCCCATGAACTTCAGGAATTTAGCCATCGGTAAGAAACTCGGCCTCAGCTTTGCCATCGTCATCGGCATGCTGATCATCGTCGCTGCGCTCGCCTATCTGCGCGTGAGCGCGCTGAGCGACGACCTGCAACTGATCAACCAGGACCGCTATCCGAAAACCGTGCTGGTCCACACCGTCAAGGATGAGCTGAACGAACAGGCGCTGAATATGCGCAACCTGCTGCTGATGGATAAGCCCGCTGATCTGGAAAAAGAATATGCCAGCATCGCCGACAATACGCGCGTGATTACCCAGACGCTGGCCAAGCTGGACCAGGTACTCACCAGTGAAAAAGGCCGAGTCCAGCTGCGCGCGCTGGAAGAATCGCGCCGCAAATACCTAGCCGCCCGCACCACCTTCCTCGACAACGCCCGCAAAGGCCAGCGTGACGCGGCCCTGCACAATCTGCTCGACGAAGTCCGCCCCTGCCTGCAGGTCTACACTACCCAGCTCGATGACCTGATCGCCTATCAGGAAGAACTGATGACGGCGTCGGGCCAGCAATCGCAGGCCCAGGCCAGCCAGACCATCGTGCTGATCGTGGTCATTGCACTCGCTGCCAGCCTGATCGCCGTCACGCTGGCCGTGCTGACCACGCGCACCATTACCACGCCGCTGCATCAGGCTGTCGACGTGGCGCGGCAAGTGGCCGATGGCGATCTCACCGTGCAGATCCACGTCGAAACGCAGGAAGAAACCGGACTGATGCTGGGCGCGCTGCGCGACATGAATAGCGCGCTGATCCGCATCGTCGATGAAGTCCGCACGGGTGCCGACAACATCGCCACCGCTTCCGGCCAGATCGCCAGCGGCAACCTTGATCTGGCATCACGCACGGAACAGCAGGCCGGCTCGCTGGAAGAAACCGCCTCGGCCATGGAACAGCTGACCGCCACCGTCAAACACAATGCCGACAACGCGCGCCAGGCCAACCAGTTGGCCGTATCCGCCTCGGACATCGCCGTCAAAGGCGGCAACGTGGTGGCGCAAGTGGTGCAGACCATGGGTGAAATCAATAGTTCTTCGCACCGCATCGTCGACATCATCAACGTGATCGACAGCATCGCCTTCCAGACCAATATTCTGGCACTGAACGCGGCCGTGGAAGCGGCCCGCGCTGGCGAACAGGGCCGCGGCTTCGCCGTGGTGGCGACGGAAGTGCGCAATCTGGCCCAGCGCTCGGCGGCCGCCGCCAAGGAAATCAAGCAGCTCATCGACGATTCGGTCGACAAGGTCGATAGCGGCTCGCGCCTCGTCAACGAAGCGGGCGACACCATGAACATCATCGTCGGCAGCATCCGCAGCGTGGCCGACATCATGGGCGAAATCACTGCAGCCAGCGCCGAACAGACCCAGGGCATAGAGCAGATCAATCAGGCCATCGTCGAGATGGACCGCACCACCCAGCAAAATGCCACACTGGTGGAGGAAGCTGCTTCCGCCGCCAGCGCCCTGCAGGAGCAGTCGCACCGGCTGGTGGACGTGGTGGACGTGTTCAAGCTGGCAGCATCGGCCGCCACGGGGAAGGCCCAGCGCATCGCTGCGCCGGCCAGCACCATCCGGCCCCGTCCGCTGGTCGCTTTAGCCGGCTGATACGGCCAGCCGGCTGTACCCGCAAGACAACGGCCAGCTCCCGCTGCAGCGCGCCGCATTGAAGACCCGGGCGGACTCCGCACTATAATTCAAGGAATTATTTCCTCGGGGAACGTATGACGGCACTCTTTTACTTCGCTGCAGCGGTAGAGATGGTGGTCGGGATCAGCCTGCTGTTTTCATGGCACCGTAACCGTACTCAAGCCTTTGCGCGCAAACTGGGGCTGTCGTTCTTTGGAGTTGCCGGGTCCATCCTGGCGTTTGCGCTGTTTCAGGATGCCGCCATCCGCAGCCCCGTCAATCTGCTGGTGATCCCGGCACTGGCCAGTTGCAGCCTGTATTTCCTCACCTCGGGCGTGTTCGACCTGATGGACGCCCCGCTACGGGGCTGGCGTGCGCGCCTGCTGGCGCTCTCCCTGTTCAGCCTGATGGTTTCGGTGGCCCTGCAGCCCGAGGCACTGGGTTCGCAGACGGCCGTGGCCCTGATCTATCTGTGCATAGGCTTGCTGGCCACCCGCGTGCTGCGCCATAAATCGCGTCCACACCGGCTGATCGGCCCGCTGCTCCTGCTGCTGGCGGTCCACCCGATGATCTCCGCCAGCGGCGAAGCCCAGGCCATCATGCTGCAGTTTGCCACCGGCGCCGTGCTGCGCACGGCACTGGGCTTTGCCGTGCTGTATGTCTCGCTCGACCTGTCGGCCACGGAATCGTTGCACGCCAGCGAACGCTTTGCGCGCCTGACGGAATATTCGCTGCAGGGCGTGGCCATTATGACCGCCACCGAACTGCTGTATGCCAATCCGGCCACGCTGCGCATCTACGGCGCCGACCATGCACGCCGATTGACCCCGGCATTTCTCGACGAGACCACCCCGACCGAAGAGCGCCAGCGCGTGCTTGCCCTGTTCCCGCAACTGCTGTCCGGCAGCATCGAGCGCACCAGTTGGGAAGGCCAGCGCCAGCGCATCGATGGCAGCCCCTGTTATCTGCACTTCTTTGCCTACCGCGTGCGCTGGGACCAGCAGTTTGCCGTCTGCCTGATGATTACCGATGAAACCGAGCGCGTCGAACAAAGCCGCGCGCTGCTGCACCGCGCCACCCACGATGCGCTGACCGGTCTGCCCAACCGTGGCGCGCTGATGCAGCGGCTGCACGAATATGCGCAGGACCCGGCTGGCCATCCCCACCTCACGCTGTATCTGCTGAATATCGACCGCTTCAAACTGTTCAATACAGCGCACGGCTACAGCAGCGGCGATGAAATCCTCAAAGCCTATGCGCAAGCGATTGCCGCCCTCAGCGAGGGCGTGGGCCAGCTCTACCGCATCGGCATCGACGAATTCATCCTGACCACCAGCCTGCCGGCCAATGCGCCCGATTTGCAGCAACTGGAACAGCAGTTGCTGGCACGTCTGCAGCGCCCGCTGCAGACGCCGCTCGGCGAATTCTATGTCGATACCTCGATCGGCCAGGCCAACTATCCGGCCGATGGCGCGCTGGACGAGTCGCTGCTACGGGCCGGCAACGCGGCCATGCATGTGGCCAAGCGCCATCCGGGCAGCAACATCGTACGGGCCCAGGCCAGCTTCGAACAGGGCAGCAGCGACATGCTGACGCTGGAACAAGCCCTGCGCGCCGGCATCCGCGAACGCCATGTCTATCTGTGCTACCAGCCCAAGGTGGACGCAGCCAGCCAGCGCCTGATCGGCTTCGAAGCGCTGGCGCGCTGGCACCGGCCCGGCATAGGCATGGTCAATCCGCAAGTGTTTATCGCGGCGGCCGAAACCACGGGACTGATCGCCGAACTGGGCACGCTGCTGCTGCGCAGCGCCTGCCAGCAGCAGGCCCGCTGGCTGGCCGCCGGCAAGGCCTGCGTGCCGATCGCCGTGAATGTCTCGCCGCTGCAGTTGCTTAATCCCCAGTTCCCGCGGCTGGTGCTGGACATGCTGCAAGAGTTCCAGTTGGCACCCCGGCTGCTGACGCTGGAAATCACTGAGAGCGCGGCAGTGGAAAACCTCGAGCACACCTGCGCCCAGTTGCGCGAACTGCGCAACGGCGGCATCCACATCGCCATCGACGATTTCGGTACCGGTTTCTCTTCGCTGAGCATGCTGCGCAACCTGCCGCTGGACACCGTCAAGATCGACAAGGCCCTGATCGATCCCCTGCCCGGGCGCGAAGGCCTGGCCATCGTCGAAGCCATCTGCAAGCTGGCCACCGTGCTGGGACTGGCCGTGGTGGCCGAAGGGGTGGAAACCCAGGAGCAGGCCGCCGCCGCCCGGCTGGCCGGCTGCGACGAATTGCAGGGCTATTGCTTCGGCAAACCGATGAACCCGGAAGACGCCGTCCAGTTGCTGGGCTAGGCCGGGCCCGGTTCAGATCCGGCGGGCGCCGGCCATTGCGGCAGCCGGGTCCAGGGCTGCTCGTGGCGCCATTGGTCCAGCCAGTCGAATAGCTGTTCGGCCGGCATGGGACGCGCAATACCATAGCCCTGAGCCAGTTCGCAGCCCAGCTGCAGCAGCGCCGCCCCATGCTCCAGCGTTTCCACGCCTTCGCCGATCACGCTGCGGTGGCAAGCGCCAGCCAGCCGGATGATGCCTTCCACGATGCCGCGGTCATCGGGATCGCTGAGGATGTCGCGGATAAAGCTCTGGTCGATTTTCAGCAAGTCCACCGGTAGCTGGCGCAGATAGGTCAGCGAGGAATAGCCGGTGCCGAAATCATCGAGCGCGAATTGCACGCCCAGCTCACGGCAGCGCAGCAGGATGGCGATTGCCTGTTCCATGTCGGCCAGCGCCGCCGTTTCCAGCACCTCCAGCTCCAGCCGTGCAGGCGGCATATCGGGATGTTCGGCCAGCATGGTCTGCAAATGGCTGACAAAGCTGCCATGCAGCAGATGGTCGGCGCTGATGTTCACGCTGATGCTGACGTCACGGCCTTCGCGCGCCCAGCAGGCGCCCTGTTTGAGTGCCGTGCGCAGCACCCATTCGCCCACCGGCTGTTCCAGCGGGCTGCCATCCACGGCGGGCAGGAAGTGGGCCGGCGACAGCAAGCCCTGTTGCGGATGCTGCCAGCGCAGCAGCGCTTCCACGCCCACCAGCTGGCCCGTGCGCAGATGCACCTTGGGCTGGTAGTACAGCACCAGCTCGTTGTTGTGCAGCGCCTGCTGGATGGCGTCGAGGAAGCGGCGGTGCTCCTGCACCTGCCGGTCCGCTTCGGGGTCGAACAGGTGGTAGCGGTTCTTGCCGGCCTCCTTGGCCAGATACATGGCCTGATCGGCATGGCGCAGCAGCGCATCGGCATCGGAATTATCGGTCGGGTACAGGCTCACGCCTATGCTGGCCGTCACGCTGATGGCTTCCTGCTCCACCTGCACGGGACGGGTGATGGCTTGCAGCACGCGGTCGAGGATCAGCATGCATTCTTCCGGCGAAGCAATATCCGACAGCAGCACCACGAATTCATCGCCGCCCAGCCGCGCCAGCGTGTCCTCGCTGCGCAACATGTGCTGCAGATGGTGCGCCACGCCCACCAGCAGGGTATCGCCGGCAGCATGGCCCAGCCTGTCGTTGACTTGCTTGAAGCCGTCCAGATCGATAAAGCACACGGCCAGTGCACGCCCGCTGCGGGTGGCGCGCGCGATCGCCAGTTCCATGCGGTCCGTCAGCAGGCGGCGATTGGGCGTGCCGGTGAGCGGATCGTAGTGGGCGATGCGGTCGAGTTCCGCTTCATGCGCCTTGAGCTGGCTGATATCGGAGAACACCCCGACATAATGTTCGACCGCGCCCGTACTATTGCGCACGGTGGAGATCGACAGCAGTTCCGCATACAGTTCGCCACTCTTGCGGCGGTTCCAGATTTCGCCGCTCCAGAAGGTTTTCTGCAGCACGGACTCCCACATGGCGCGGTAATACGCCGGGTCCTGCTGGCCGGACGAGAGGATGCTGGGCGAGCGCCCTATCACTTCTTCCGCCGTGTAGCCGGTAATGCGCGTGAAGGCCGGATTGATCTTGGTGATCACGAGATCGGCACTGACCACCATGATGCCTTCGTAACTGCTTTCGAATACGGTGCTGGCTTCGCGCTGGGCCAGTTCGAATTGCTTGCGGTCGGTAATATCGGTATGCGTGCCGGACATGATCAGCGGGCGGCCGTCGGCACTGTACTGGACGATGCGGCCGCGCGTGAGTATCCAGCGCCAGTCACCATCCTTGGTGCGGGCACGGAATTCCGCTTCGTGGCTGCTACTGGTGCCGCTCAGATGGCGCTGGATGGAAGCCATGGTGGCCGGCAGGTCGTCCGGATGGACTAGATTATTCCAGTTGCCGACCGAGATATCCATTTCACCGGCCCGGTAGCCCAGCATTTCTTCCCAGCGCGCGCTGACTTCGAAGTGCTGGGTCTGCATATTCCAGTCCCAATAGCCCTGATCCGAGCCTTCGATCACGCGCGACAGGCGCAGCTGCTGCTCGCGCAGTGCGGCCGCCGCCTGTTTCTTTTCGCTGATATCGGCCAGTATGCCCACCACTCGCGCGACCGAGCCGTCGCTATTGAATTCGGTGGCACGGCCGCGCGTATGCATCCATTTGATTTCGCCGCTGCGCGTCTGCAGACGGAATTCGAAATCCACTGCCGGCGTCAGACCGGCACAATGGGCTTCGATGGCGGCCATGACATGGGGCAGATCGTCCGGATGCACCAGCCGCTTGAAGAAGGCCACATCATGGGTATCTTCCGCCGCCACATAGCCGGTCACGGCATAGTACTGCGGTGAACGGTAGACTTTGCCCGTGCGCAGATCCCAGTCCCACAGGCCGTCGCTGGTGGCTTCGATGGCCATTTCGAAACGCTGCTGGTTAAGGCGGTTCTGCAGCGCCGCCTGCTTGACTTCCGTGATATCGCGCGAAATCCCGAAGATGCCGCCGACCTGACCCAGATGGTTGAGGATGGGGCCCTTGGTAACGGAAAAATCGCGCACGCTGCCGTCAGGCAGGGTCAGGTGCTCCTCGTGCGAGCGGATCGCGCCGCTGGCCATCACCGCATGGTCTTTATCCTTGATGATCTGGGCCGAAACGCTATCGAGCAGCGCATAGTCATCCTGCCCCAGCACCTGCTGCACGGGCCGGCCCAGAAAACCGGCCGTGGCCTGATTGGCCAGCAGGTAGCGGCCCTGCAGGTCTTTGACGAAGATGGCGTCCGAGGTGCCAGAGATTACGGCATCGAGCAACTGGCGTTTCGCTTCGGCCCGGTTGATGGCCTGCTGCAGCATTTCGCTGAGCAGGCTGACGGCCACGCCATTGACCAGCATAAAGCCCCATTGCAGCATGATGTCGGGATTGCCCACATGCCAGTCGAACACGGGCGGGATCAAACAGTATTCGGTACTCAGCGCGGCCAGCGCCGTGGCCAGCAAGCCCGGCCCCATGCCGCCCAGCGTGGCGCTGAGCACGATGGGCAGCATGAACAGGATCAGCATGGGGTCGCGCTGGGTAGTCCAGGCCAGATGCAGGGCCAGCGTACTGAGCGTGATGGCGGCGGCCACCAGATACATGGGCCAGCGGCCGCGCTGCTGGCTCAGCCCGCTGGTAAGTGCATTGATCAAGGTCAGGTTGGCGGGCGCATCGCTGGCCGGAACCGACTTCAGGCCCCAGAAAAACAGGGCCGCCGTGATGACGACGAAAAACACCCCTTTGGCCGTCGATAGCCAGACTACCGCCTGCCAGTCCGTCAGGGCCGCCAGTAACTGGTCGGAAAGGAAGATCCAGAGCAGAGCGCCAACGACGTACAAGGCCGTGACAGAAAAAATGAAACGCTGGCGGGCAGAGGCGGTAAAACGCATGGATTCTCACTGTAGGGCAGGTACACCTGCGGGGCAGCATATCGCAAGCTCGGGGCGATACCAGTGCAGGCCCTTCCAATCTGAACGTTTTGGCGCGATTTGTCTACCAAAATTGCCGTAGTGCCGTTGTAGCCGTGTCAGACTTGCAGCAAGCATGGCACTGACAGCGGATGGTTTACGCTACCATGACCCGCAATTATTGTCGAAATGTGGCATACGTTTACGGAGTCTGGCCATGCGCCGTCTGCTGGCAATCTGCATAGGAAGTCTGGTGAGCGCGCTGGCGCTGGCCGCGCCCATAGAAATCATGGTGGAAGATGCGGCTGCGCCCATGTCCAATCCAGATGGCAGCGGTTATGCCAATGAAATCGTGCTGGCCGCTTTTGCCGCCATGGATACGCCCGTCAAGCTGACGGTGGTGCCTTATGCGCGCTGCAAGAAATACGTACTCAGTGGCGCGGTCGCGGCCTGCCTGAGCATGTCCGATGCGCCCGAGCTGGCCGGCAAGGTGCGGCTATCGGGCCTGCCCCTGTTCTATGCCTATCCGCGCTTCTACTACCACACCAGCCGCCCCGTGGCGGCCCGCACACTGGCCGAGCTGCCAGCCGGTCTGCGCGTCGGCATCGTCAACGGCTATGAGTATCCGCCCGAGATCCTGCGCCTGACGGAACGCGGCATCCATCTGCTGCAAGCCCGTTCGGAAGAAACCAATCTGAAAAAACTGGCGGTCGGCCACATCGATCTGGTGGTCAGCATGATGGATGACTTCAAGACCGACGATGCGCTGATCAGCAAAGCCGGCGTGCAGCAGGTGGTGTTCGCTTTCGAGACCACACCGCAAGGCTCGTATATCGGCTTCAGCAGCCTGCACCCGCAGGGCGAGCAGGCACGCCAGTTATTCAACCGCGGCTATGCGGCCATCGTACTCAATGGCACCCGTGCCGCCATCGAGCGCAAGTGGAAAAACACCCGGCCCTTGTCCTGAAAGACAGTTTGCCGATTTGCTATGTTAGCTGCGAAATAGCAACACCCGGCTAGCTTGCCCGCCTCGCGCTGTTTGGCAGCAAGCGACTTCATGGGATACTCCTTGCACGTGCCAGTGCACCACAAGGTCTCGCCATGTCTGCTTCTGAAATCCGTCCACCGCAAGCGTATGCCGCCACTGGCGCGGCCATCGCCGGGGCGGAGCTACAGTTGCGCACATTGCGGGTCTGCCTGTCCGGCCATGAAATGCTGCATCTGCGTCCCGTGCTGGCCCAGCTACAAACAGCAAAACTCAACGCCTCGCAAAAGCTGGAACTGGAAGCTTTCCAGCTACTGGACCGCGCAGCCAATCTGGAAAACGTGGCCGAAGCCTTGTTGATGCCGGCCAAATCGCTGCAGCTGCAAGCCCAGACCGAGCAGCACCCGCTGGCCCAGGCGGCCGCCTTCCGCGCCCTGCACTGGGTACAAATGCGCATGCGTTTGCACCATGCGGCGCTGGACAGTCTGGCCCGCGCGGCCGAGCTGTACGAACGCTGCGCACTGCCGGAACTGGTGGTGCAGATGAAGGCGGCGCGCTGCCGCGTCATGCTGAGCGCGGAAATGCACGAGGAGCTGCGCCAGTTCTGCGCCACCATGCTGGCCCAGAGCGACACGCTGAGCCCCGCCATCTATACCACGCTGCTCGATTACTCCGCTTCTGCTTCGTATTATCTGGCGCTGGAAGAAGGCAACCCCGTCAAGGCTGACCAGCACTGGAGTGATTGTCTGTCGCGCCGCGTACAGGTGTTGCAGTGCACGCGCAAATTTGGGCTGGAATCGCAGGAATGCGTGGCGCTGCTAAATCTGGCCGTGGTCTCGGCCACGCGCGAGCAGACCAGCGACAGCCGCCACTACATGCAGCAGGTGTATGCCAAATACGGCAACGACGGCTACTGGGAACCGTGGTTGCACCTGTGCCGCCTGCTGATCCAGTGTGCCGAAGGCGAACGCCAGCAAGCCTGGGCCGATCTGCTGGCCTATGACGCCACGCTGGCGCGTGAATCGCTGCACCCTAGCCGGCTGCGCGAAATCAGCCTGTACGCGATCCGCCGCTATGGCCGGCGCTGGGGTTATCTGGAACAGGCGCTGCAAGCGACCATCGATCAGGTGGCGATGGAGCGCTATTACAAGCGCGAGTTGTCCACCTCGCTGGGCGAAACCCTGACGGCCGTGATGGAAAGGCCGCAACTGCTGTACCAGAATGCCCTGCTGGCCCAGCATGGTACGGTGCTGGAGAATTCGCTGGTGCAGCGCAATCAGGAATTGCAGCAGACGCTAGACAGCCTGCAGCGCGAAGTGGCCGTGCGTCAGGCCGCCGAAAAGGCGCTGCAAGCCGCACACGACCGGCTCGAACAGGAAGTGCGCGAACGCACGGCGGCACTGGAACAAGCCATGCACTCGCTGATGCAGCAGGAAAAGCAGTTGGGCCTGTCGCGGCTGGTGGTCGGCATGGCGCACGAACTCAACACCCCGCTCGGCAATGCGCGCGTGGCCGCCAGCGCCATCACCGAGCAGGCCGCCTCGCTGCAGCAGACCATGGCCACGGGCAGCCTGCGCCGCAGCCAGCTCGATCGGGTGCTGGACGATGTGCTACAAGGCGGCGCACTGGTCGACCGCGCCCTGTATCAGATCAGCCAACTGGTGGACCGTTTCAAGAGCCTGTCCGGCGAACCGGCGCAGGAAGTGGCCAGCCGCTTCGACCTGAGCGACCGCCTGCGCTATTGCGCCGACAACTGGCGCCCGCAGTTACACAAGCGCGGCATCACGCTGACGCTGGCCATGCCCGAGCAGCTATGGCTGGTGGGCTATCCGGGCGCCTGCCAGATCGTGTTCCAGCACTTGCTCGACAACTGCCTGATGCACGCATTTGCGCGCCGCACCGGCGGCAACATCGTGGTGCGCACGGCGCTGCAGGAACACACGGTCATCATCGACTGGATAGACGATGGCTGCGGCATCGCGCCCGAGCATCTGTCCCATGTGTTCGAACCCTTCTTCACCACCCAGCTCGGACTGACGGGCACGGGGCTGGGCCTGGCCAGCGTACACAGCATGATAGTCAGCATGATGCGCGGTCAGGTTATACTCGACAGCACACCCGGTATCGGCAGCCATTTCCAGTTACGCCTGCCTGACGGGCTAGATGTCTGATCCACCGTACAGGAAAGAATTAGCACCTTGATGCAGGAATTTGAAAAGTGGCTGGCCAGAGTCCTGTTACTCAATGGCTTGCTGACGCTGGGCGTGTGTCTGGGCTGGCTGGGCGAGCCCCATAGCGGCATGCCGCTGGCGATACTGATAGGCGTGGCCATGCTGGGCATAGCTGCGGCCGCACTGGCCCTCAAGCAGCAGCGGCTGGGCTGGATTGGCGCGCTGCTGTATTACGGCGTGCAGGTGGTCAGCTACTATGCCTACGACGGCAGTGCCCAGTGGGCCGTCAAGGCCGGCGTCAGCCTCGGCATGGTACTGCATCTGGCCAGCGGCATCGTGGTGCTCAACCTGCTCGCGGCCAGCCTGCTGCTGGCCAGCGGCTGGGTGCTGTGGCGCCAGCGCCGGCCTGCCTGAATCTCCCCGCCAGGCCGGCGCATGCTCGTGCATAAACTGCATTTGCTAACGCGAATATCTTCGTTCACGCTGCCGCCCGCGCAGCGCATACTGCCGCACTGATAGCCCGCTGCCACATCCGGCAGCCGGCCGGCCCATGGCTCGCATCGCAGCCATGGGCCACCTTCCCTACACCAGCGCGGCGGGCCACCATGCACAATCTCATCCAGCTACACGGCGTCACTAAAAACTTTGCTCTGCCTGACGGCAGCCCGTATCCGGTTCTGCAGGACGTCAGCCTGTCTATCGCCGCCGGCCAGATCGTCGGTCTGATAGGCCGCAGCGGCGCCGGCAAATCCACCCTGCTGCGCTGCCTCAATCTGCTGGAGCGGCCCGATCGCGGCAGCGTGCAGGTGAACGGACAGGAGCTCACGCGCCTGCCGGCCGCGCAACTGCGCCGCGCGCGCGAACAGATAGGCATGATGTTCCAGCACTACAACCTGCTGCACAATCTGAACGTGTACGACAACGTCGCCTTTCCCCTGCGCCTGCACGAGCGCCTGAATCCGCCGCGGCTGGCCGCACGCGTCAGCGAATGTCTGGACATCGTCGGCCTGAGCGCACGTGCCGGCAGCTATCCGGCCCAGCTATCGGGCGGCCAGAAACAGCGCGTGGCCATCGCCCGCGCTCTGGCCAGCCGCCCCGAAGTGCTGCTGTGCGACGAACCCACTTCCGCGCTCGATGCCGATACCACGCGCAGCATACTGGCCACCCTGCGCAACATCAACCAGACACTGGGCGTCACCATCGTCATCGTCAGCCACGAACTGGCGGCACTGAGCCAGCTGTGTCACCGCATCGTGGTGATGGACGAGGGCCGTATCGCCGAGCAGTTCGATCCGGCCGATACAGCCCGCGTGCGCCACACGGCGCTGGGACGCGAGCTGGCCTTCTACCGCAGCGAAGCGGGTCTGGCCGCCAGCTGGGCGGGAGTGCAGCATGCTTGACACCGTACTCGCGATTGCGCCCGAGCTGTGGCAGGCACTGGGCCAGACCTTGCTGATGCTGGCCATCTGCCTGAGCGTGGCCCTGCTGCTGGGCGGCCCGCTCGGTGTGCTGCTCTTCCTGCTAGGCCCCGGGCAGATCCTGCAGCAGCGCGCGCTGGCCGCGATACTGGGCTGGCTGGTGAATACTTTGCGCTCCTTCCCCTTCATCATCTTGCTGGTGGCGCTGGTGCCGCTGACGCGTTTGATCGTCGGCAGTTCCATCGGCCCGCTGGCCGCCTCGGTACCGCTGGCCTGCGCGGCCGTGCCGTATTTCGCCCGGCTGGTCGAGCAGCAGCTGCATGAAGTGCCGCGCGGCGTACTGGAAGCGGCTGTGGCCATGGGCGCCAGTCCGTGGCAGATCGTGCGCAAGGTGCTGCTGGTGGAAGCGCGTTCCGGTCTGGTCAGCGCCCTCACCGTGCTGGCGATCAGCTTCCTGTCCTACTCGGCCGTGGCCGGCGTGGTGGGTGGCGGCGGCATCGGCGATCTGGCCATACGCTTCGGCTACTACCGCTTCGACACCAGCATGATGGTGTGCACCATCGCCGTGCTGGTGCTGCTGGTGCAACTAATCCAGTTCGGCGGCAGCCGGCTCGCGCGCCGCCTCGACCGGCGCTAAACCCTATCCCATCCCCCCATTGCCTGACTAGACGGAGAACCGCCATGCCATCCCATCGTTCCGTAGTACGCCGCCGTTTGCTCGGCCTTTCGCTGGCCATGCTGGCCAGCCACAACGTGGCCGCGCGCGATCCGCACGAACTGGTCATCGGCACCAGCGTCGGGCCGTATGCCGATCAGGTCAAGTTCGGCATCAAACCTATCCTGGAAAAGCAGGGCTACAAAGTGAAGGTGGTGGAATTCAGCGACTACATCCAGCCCAATTTCGCGCTGGCCGAAGGCGCGCTCGATGCCAACATCTTCCAGCACATCGTCTACCTGCGCCAGTTCGCCAGCGAGCACAAACTCGCGCTCAGCGAGCTGATTACCATTCCCACTGCGCCGATAGCACTGTACAGCAAGAAGCACAAGGCGCTGACCGAAGTGCGCGAAGGTGCGCTGGTCACCATGCCCAACGATCCCACCAATCAGGCCCGCGCACTGGTGCTGCTCGACCAGCTGGGCTGGATACGCCTGCGCCCCCAGATCGATCCGCTGCGCGCTTCCGAAAAGGATATCGCCGTCAACCTCAAGAAGCTCAAGCTGGTGGCGCTGGAAGCGGCCCAGCTACCGCGCTCGCTGCAGGATAGCGACTACGCCTTCGTCAACGGCAATTTCGCACTGGCCTCCGGCCTGAAACTGACCGACGCACTGATCACGGAAAAAATTTCGCCCAACTACATCAATCTGGTGGCCGTGCGCAGTGCCGACAAGGACCAGCCCTATGCGCGCGACATCGCAGCAGCCTACCGCTCGCGCGCCTTCCTCGATTACACCAACCAGCATCTGCAGGGCTATGCCAAGACCGAGTACCAGTTAGCGCAGCAAGCGGCGGCGCGCTAGCGCTGCCCGTCGCCGCGACGGCCGCGCGACACAGTGGTGCGTAGGCTTTCTGGCAAGGCTAGTCTATAATCGGCGCATGAATTTCTTCGCCCAGCGCCGCCTACTGCAAGTATGGATAGTCATGCTGACTTTCCTGTTCGGCCTGGTCGCGCCCAGCATCACGCGCGCGCTCGAATACCAGCAGGGCCGCAGCAGCAGCATCGAAATCTGTACTACCAGCGGCACCAAGCTGATCAAGCTCGATGGCGATGGCCAGCGCGAAAGCACACCCGCCAAAGCCAGCATCGAGCACTGCCTGTACTGCGCCACCCACAGCCCGCTGCTGGCGCTGCCCGCCACAGGCACGCTGGTGCTGCCAGCCGTGAGCGGACGCACGCTCTACCCGGCCCGCTACTACTCGTCAGCCTACACGGCCCACGTTTGGTCGGCCGCAAATCCGCGTGCGCCGCCCGTGCGCGCCTGAGTTCTCCTTTTCCTCCGATTTTTTTTAGCGCTCACTAGCGCCGCGAGTCCGGCGCAGGCTGCTGCACGTCCGTACCTCAGGCCCATAGGCCGGTACGCGGCCGGCCTGCGCGCATCACACAGCAAGCTCGCAGTAACCGATAAGTACCAAGGATATTATGAAGTTCTCTGCACACCCTCTGCATCTGCTGGCCGCCGCCGGCCTGAGTTTTGCCGCCAGCGCCCACGCTCAGACTGAAAGTGATCTACATCAGGAACCGCGCCTGAAAGTGCTCGTCACGGCCATGGCCGAAGGCTTGCCCGCACGCGCGTCCGGCATAGGCGATACCAGCCAACTGCTCAGCGCCATCGCCGGCTATAACGTGGCACAGGGCGGCG
The DNA here is from genome assembly GCF_009720775.1 of Pseudoduganella danionis. Taxonomy (GTDB): domain Bacteria; phylum Pseudomonadota; class Gammaproteobacteria; order Burkholderiales; family Burkholderiaceae_D; genus Rugamonas; species Rugamonas danionis. Next base: position 438,380 of record NZ_WNKW01000001.1, on the reverse strand, counting down.
GCGTGTCCGGCCTGCCCAGCGTAAATGGTCTGGCTGACGACCGCCTCAAAATCCGCATCGATGGCATGGAAATCACTTCGGCCTGCGCCAACCACATGAATGCTCCGCTGTCCTACATTGATCCCACCCAGGTCGGCCACATCGATGTGCTGGCCGGCGTCACGCCCGTCAGCGCAGGCGGCGACAGCATAGGCGGCACCATCACCGTGCGTTCCGCCGCCCCCGTGTATGCGGACACGGCCGGCGTCCTGCGCAGCAGCGGCAAACTGAGTTTCGCGGGCCGCAGCAATGGCAATGGTCTGAGCAGCGGCATCAGCGCCAGCGTCGCCAGCGATACGCTGAGCGTGGGCTATAACGCCGCCTATGCACGCAGCCATAGCTACCAGGACGGCAGCGGCCAGACCGTGCTGGCCAGCCTGTACGAGAGCATCAATCAGGCCGTGCTGCTGGGCTGGCGCGGCGATGGCCAGCAACTGAGCGTGCGCCTCGGCACCCAGCATATTCCGTATCAGGGCTACCCCAACCAGTACATGGATATGACGGACAATACTGGGCGCTACGGCAACGCCAGCTATCACGCCCGCTACGGCTGGGGCGAGCTCGATGCCAGTGCCTACTGGGAGCGCACCAGCCACGATATGGGTTTCTTCACACCCGAACGGAAAGGCATGATGCCTATGTTGACGCAGGGCCGCAATACCGGCTACAGCCTGAAAGCCAGCCTGCCGCAAGGCGACGGTGCGCTGCTGCGCATCGGTCAGGAATACCATGTGTTCCGGCTCGACGATTACTGGCCAGCCGTTGCCGGTTCCATGATGATGGGGCCGCAGACCTATGTGAATATCAACGGCGGCCAGCGCGACCGGCTGGCCCTGTACGGCGAAGCAGAAACCCAGCATAACGCGCAGTGGACCAGCCTGTTCGGCGCGCGCTGGGAGTCGGTACGCATGGATACGGGCGCCGTGCAGCCTTATGCCAGCAATATGATGAATGCGGCCGATGCGGCCGCCGCCAAAGCGTTCAACGCACGCACACACAAGCTGCGCGACAATAACTACGACCTGACGGCGCTGGCCCGCTACGAGGCCGATGCCGCCAGCAGCTACGAGCTGGCGGCAGCGCGCAAGACCCGTTCGCCCAATCTGTACGAGCGCTACTCTTGGGGACGCGGCAAGATGGCCATGACCATGACCAACTGGTTCGGCGACGGCAACGGTTATGTGGGCAATCTCGACCTGCGGCCCGAAACGGCCTACACGCTGGCCGCCACGGCGCACTGGCATGGCGGCAGCGGCGCGCATAGCTGGTTCGTCAAGTTCAATCCGTATTACAACCGCGTGCAGGACTACATCGATGTGGATGTGCTGGGCCAGTTCAATCCTTACAGCCAGACCGCCGCCCGTGGCGCGCTGCTGCAGTTTGCCAACCACAACGCGCACCTGTACGGCGCCAACCTGAGCTGGCAACTGCCACTGGCAGCACCCGCCGTACTGGGCACCTTGAACCTGAACGGCACGGCCGCCTACAACCGCGGCCAGCGTGCCGATGGCGGCGCGCTGTATCACATCATGCCGCTCAATACCTTGCTGACGCTCGAGCAGCGCAGCGGTGCGTGGACCAACCAGATCGAACTCAAACTGGTCCGACGCAAGACCCAGCTTGATCAGCGCCGCATCGAAGCGGCGACGGCCGGCTATGGCTTGCTGGCTTTGCACACGCGCTACCAGCTAGGCAAACAGCTGCAGCTGAACGCGGGCATCAGCAATCTGCTCGATAAGACCTATGCCGATCCGCTGTCCGGCGTCTATCTGTCCGGCCTGCGTGCCACAGGCGGCAGCCTGCACGCGCTGCCCGGCATGGGCCGCTCCTTCGATGCAGGGCTCAGCTACAGCTTCTAGGCGGCGCTGCTGCTAGCTGGCTGCGAGAGCCAGACGGGGGGCGCTGGCCGCCGCCGCGTTCTGGCGCTCGCCCAGCTTGAAGGCGGCCACCAGTGCCGCCAGATGTTGGGCTTCCTGTGCCAGCGCATCGGCCGCTGCAGCATCTTCTTCCACCAGCGCGGCATTCTGCTGGGTGGTTTCATCAAACGCCACGATCGCATGGTTGATCCGTTCTATGCCTTCGTTCTGCTCCTGATTGGCATTACTCATTTCACCCATGATGGCCGTCACGCGCTGCACGCTGCTGACCACTTCCAGCATGGTGCTGCCGGCGCCATCGACCAGCCGGCTGCCGCTTTCCACCGTCTGCACGGTGTTGTTGATCAGCTCCTTGATTTCCTTGGCCGCCGCCGCAGAGCGGTGCGCCAGATTGCGTACCTCGGTTGCCACCACGGCGAAGCCGCGCCCCTGCTCGCCCGCGCGCGCCGCTTCCACCGCGGCGTTCAAGGCCAGGATATTGGTCTGGAAGGCGATGCCATCGATGACGCTGATGATGTCGACGATCTGGCGCGAGGAAGCATTGATCACGCCCATGGTATCGACCACCTGCCGCACTGCCTCGCCACCACGCTCGGCGATCTGCGAAGCGCTCTGCGCCAACGCATTGGCCTGGCGTGCACTCTCGTTATTCTGCCGCACCATGGCCGCCAGCCGCGCCATCGAGGTAGCCGTCTGCTCCACGCTACTGGCCTGACGCTCGGTGCGGCGCGACAGTTCGGCATTCCCGTGCGCGATCTCGCCCGACGCAGCAGCAATGGCATCGGCCCCGGCGCGTACCCCGCCTATGGTGTCGCGCATGGTGGTCAGCATTTCCACCAGCTTGCTCGCTAACCGGCTGCGCGGGCTGGTTTCCGCTGCCGACAGATCGATGCGCCCTTCGATGGCGGCCAGCGCTGCCACTATGCTTTCCAGCTCGGCCGCCTGGCAGGCCGCACGGCGCAGGATCAGGGCCAGATGGATCAGCACTGCCGACTCCACTACCACATAGGCCGCATGGATGAACACCGTGGAGAGCTGCGGACGGGTAAAGCACATCACGCCATAGCCCCATTCCTGCAGATAGTGGAAACTCAGGTGGTGCACGGCAATCACGGCCGCCGCCACCACGATGGGGCGCCAGTCGCGGTAGGCCAGCAGAAAAGCCAGATAGACGAAGATACCGAAGTGCAGCTCCGTCAGGCCCGCGCCCTGATGGATGTTCAGCGCCGCGAATACCATCAGCGCCAGCGCGATGATGCAGCGCGTCAGCAAGGCGCCGGGCGCGTTGAAGTGCAACAGGGCGGGAATGGCGGCGCTGGGCACGCCGATCAGCAGGGCCAGGCCCCAGGTCTGGTTCAGGCCTGCCAGCGCAAACGAGAACAGCAGCAAGGCGCCCAGTACGCCCAGCATAATCTTGTCGGCCTGCTCGGCGATGGCTTGCAACGGATCATAACGCTCTTGCATGAAATACTCCCGATGTGAGATCTGAAGAATTACCGCGACGCTAGTCTGCTTGCGCGATGATATGCCAGAGTTCTCTGATCGGAAAGTATTTATTTGCCCCGTGCCAGTCGGCGCAACAGGCCGCGCCACCATGCCCGTTGCGGCACTGTCGCCGGCACGGATGGCCCGTGTTTGTCCGGCTGGGCCGTAGCCAGTGTCATGCTTAGCCTAAGTTCCATGCGAGTGCCCTGCCCCGCTGCCGAATCGAGGCGGAACTGGGCGCCCATGGCTTCGGCCCTTTCGCGCATGCCCACCAGCCCCCAGTGCCCTTCGCGCTGGCCGGCCTGGGCCACGTGACAGGGCAGCCCCTGGCCGTTATCGCTGACCCGCACGGTGAAGTAATCGCGCTGGTAATCGAGTTCCAGCACCACCATGCTGGCCTTGGCGTGGCGCGCCGCATTGAGCAGCGCTTCACGGGCGATGGCATGCACCTCATTGCGCACGGCATCGCACAGCACCCGCGGTTTGCCCAGCACGCGCATGGTGAAGTGATCGTGCAGCAGCACGCGGCCATATTGCTGCAGCGCCTGTTCCAGCTGGTCCGGTATGGCTTCGCTGCGCAGGTCCATGATGTGCTCGCGCCCTTCCACCATCAGCTGGTCGGCCAGATCCAGCGTCTGTTCCAGCTTGGCCCGTTCTTCCGAATCGCTGGGCAGGCGCCGCGCCTGACTGTCAAAATACATGATCAGGCCCTGCACGCTTTGCAGCAGCGTGTCATGCAGGCCGCGTGCTATGCGCGCACGCTCGGCCAGCCGTTCGTGCATCAGGTCCTGCATATGCGCCGTCAGGTAGCGCACCCGCAGCAGGTAGAAAATATACAGCAGCACCAGCGCGGCACCGGCCAGCAGCAGGTAGAACAGCGCCGTCTCCGTGAAGGCTGGCGCGATATTCAGCCACACGTCGGCGCCCTGCTCGTTCCACACCCCGTCTTCATTGGCGGCCTTGACGACGAAGCGGTAACTGCCCGGCGCCAGATTGGTGTAGAACGCTTCGCGCCGGCCCTGCGGGTCTTGCCAGTCCTTGTCATAGCCCTGCAACTGGTAGCGGAACGCCACCCGCTCCGGCATGTTCAGGCTCAGTGCCGTGAAATTGAAACGCACGTCGCGCTGGTCCTGCGGCAGCTGCACGGCCGCACCGGCCGGATAATCCAGCCCGCCCGCATGGATGCTGGTGATCTGCACCGACGGCGCCAGCGGGTTGCGGGCGATATGGCGCGGATCGAGGCTGGCCACTTCGCTGGCCGTGGAGAACCACAACCGCCCCGTGCTGTCCTCCAGTACAGTGGAAAGGGGGCGGAACTGGCCCGGCAAACCGAGCAGGCCATCGAGCGCATTGAACTGTTCGGCCGCCACAGTCTGTTCCGGCTGGGCCAGCAGACGCCGCACATCGGCTGCGTCTATGCGGGTAATTCCGCTCGCGCCATGCAGCCACAGCTCGCCGTCGGCCGTGCGCACGATGCCGGAAACGCCGCGCAAGCCTATCGCCACGCCGCCCGCTGCCAGATGGACAGGCATGAAGTGCAGCGGCTGGCGTTTCAGGTCCAGCAAGGCCAGCCCCGTTTCACCGCCCAGCCACAGGTGATCGCCATCCACCAGTAGAGCCAGCACATTGCCCAGCGCCAGGCCTTGCACGGGGCCATATAGCTGCACTGTGCGGCCGTCTATCATCGCCACCTGATTGCGCAGATAGCCGACCCAGACCCGGCCCGCACCATCTTTGGCCAGACACATGGCCATGTCGTCCAGCAGGCCATCCAGCCCGCCATGCTTGCGCCATTGGCCGTCCTCGATGCGGTACAGGCCTTTGCGCCCTATCGATACCCACATCTGCCGGGCCGGATCATGCACCATGGCCTGCACGGGGAAGCTGGCCAGTTCGGCCGGCATGGGCGTGCGGCTGTACTGGGCCGGTCCGTTGCGGCGCCACAGCCCGTCGCCATTGCCCAGCCAGACGGTGCCCTGCTCATCGCGGTAGGCGCTATCGAAATTGCCGGGCAGCTCGGGCTCGGCACTGCCATCGGGCCGGTAGCGCCGCAGCGGCGTGGCCGAATCAGAAATCAGCATTTCGCCATTGCCGACGCTGACCATCATCGGCTGGTCGAACGGCACGGCCACCGGCATCACCTGCAGCCGGTTGCGCCGCAAACGGTCGATGCCGTTCGACGTGCCTATCCAGATACTGCCTTCGCGATCCTGAAAAAACGTCTGCGGCAGCGGGCCGCTCATGCCGTTTTCCTTGGTTAGCTGCTGGGCCGGCGCCACCGTCGCGCTGCCCGGCTGCAGATGGCGCAGCAGCGCATGGAAGCGCAAGGTCCACATGCCGCCGGCGCGGTCGAAATGGATGCCATTGCCTTCCACTTCGGCGCGCGCAGGCGTATTGCCGGCCGGTGCTGTCATGCTCATGCGGTAGCATTTGCTCAGGCCATCGCAAGCCCACATGGTGCCATCCGGTCCTTGCGCCATGCCCATCAGGTCCAGCCGCGGCCAGGCCTGCGTGTAGCGGCTCGCGCCCGGGGCACGGAAATACACACCGCCCTGGGCCGACACCCACTGCACACCGGCGCGGTCGAATACGATCTGGCGCACCAGCGTATGGGCCAGCCCCGACGCTGCATCGGGCGTGGTAAAGCGCTGCGCACCGGGCGCCAGACTGGCCATACTGGCACTGGTGGCCACCCATACCGTGCCATCCGGCCCCTGCGTGATACTCCATACGGCACTATCGGGCACGCCCTGCTCGGGACCGAAATGGCGCACGCCGTGCTTGCCGAACACGCTCAGGCCACCGAGCCGGTAGCCCACCCACAGGCTGCCATCGGCCGGTGCCAGCAAGCCCATCACATTGCTCGAGCGTAGTGCCTGCCCATACACCTTATCCATCCGTTCGAAATGCACACCATCGAAGCGGAACAGGCCTGTAGGCGTAGCCGCCCACAGCCAGCCATCGCTGGTCTGGGCGATCTTGTGCACATCGACAGGGGCGCCGTTCAGGCCATTCCACGCAGTATGGGTGTAATCAGATAGCAGCGGGCTGGGCGGAGTGACCAGCGCGGCAGCTGCCTGCGCGGGCGGGTGCGCCAGCCACAGGGCCACACTGCACGCCACCAAACCGCGGCGCAACGCGGCCCGCATTTTTGCAAAATACACAAACATTCCTCTGGGCATTATAGAAATGACAGTGTAACCAGAAATATAAGAAGGTGAAGAGCTGACGGCTATGACTTTTTTCACGCCATCAGCCTGCGAGCATCATCAGCGGTTGAGGCCGGCAGCAGGATCAGCGCTGTAAAATCAACGCTACAGCATCAGCACTGCGCCGCCAGCAGCACGCCCAGTATGGCCACCGGCAAGAGCACGGCATAAAAGCCGGCCCAATGGTAGGCAAACGCGCCATGAATGGCACCGAGGCCAAAGGCCAGCACGGGCCAGAGGAATTTCCACAGCCGCGACAGCGTGCCCGGCGCCGCACTGGCGCGCGCCAGATCGACCAGATCGATCACCAGCTGGGTCACATTCCCCGTCATCACGGTGGTCGGTGCCAGCTCGCTCCAGACCAGCCGGCTGGCCGCATTCTGCACGCCCATCGCCGCAGCACCGGCCATGCCGGCCAGCAGCGGCAGCAACGCGTCCGTCTGCTGCACGGGCGTGGCGGCCCGGCCCAGCAGCATGAAGGCCAGCAGCAGCACGAGCTGCAGCAGCGTCAGCGCCCGCGCCGCCGGACGCTGGCGCGCTTCCAGCCACACGGCCAGCAAGCGCGCTGCCGCCACCGCAAGGATGAAGGCGGGAAAGGCCAGCAGCTTGATCAGCACACCATGGCCAGGCCGCGCCAGCTCGCTGCCTATCAGCACGAAGTTCCCTGTAACGTGGGCCGTGAACAGACCGAACAGGGCAACAAAGCCCACCGTGTCCACATAGCCTGCCGTGTAGCCGAGCGCCACACCGAGCGCGTGCCGGCTAGCCATGGGCAGCACCGCCAGACGGTGGCTGGGCAGCGGGCAGCGATCCCATACGCAGCAGCGCGGGCAAGGTATAGCGCCCTGCACCGGCCACGCTGATGCTGGCAAAGATCACCAGCAGCAGCCAGCCGAACTGGCCATCGGCCAGACTCCAGTCCGGATGTACGGCCAGCATGGACACCAGCAGCAGCACCAGTATGGGTAAGCAGGCCAGCCGCGTGAGCACACCGGCCGCTATCGCCAGCGGGCACGCCACCTCGGCCAGCAAGGCCAGCCACAGGGTCAGCCCACGCCCGATATGCAGCGGATCGTCGATGTGTGCCAGTTCACCCGCGTAGTGCTGCAGCTTGGGCAGGCCGTGCACCGTCAGCAGCAGCACGGCGCCACCGAGGCGCAACAGCAGCAGGCCCAGATCGGGCTGGGGTGCCAGCCACGGGAATGATTTCAGCATGGCGTCCTCACAGCAGCTGGGCGGCGGCCAGATAGCCGGCCGTCATGGCCACCACCAGCAGTGCGCCGATGGGCGTGGGCGGGGCCGGTGAAGGAATATCGAGCCAGCGGCACAGGCCACCGATGGCCAGTCCCAGTAGAACTCCTAGCAGCAGTCCCATTTCAACCCTCCTTGCCCGTGCTGATGGCATGGCCGCCGCACAGGCTTTTATGGCGCGCTGCGCAGTGGCGCATGGAACGGTCCACCAGCCAGTAACCTACGCTCATGGCAAACACCAGCAGCGCTCCGCTCAGCACGGGCGGCGACGGTACGGGAATGTGCAGCAACTGGCAGCCGGCACCGGTGATGAACGAGATCACCAGCCCCAGTAACACTTTGGCATACGACATAGCCCCTCCGTCAGAAAGCAAAGCAGCTGCAGCCGAACGCGCCCCAGAAACCGGCGTAGTCGGATACCGGCACTTTGGAGCGGCGCGCCACATCATGCTGGTGCGCGTGCACGCCGCAGGCACCGCGGCACTGGTGCGCCAGAGCCGGTGTGGCCTGGGACGAATACACGGCGCGGTAATGGCCGCTGACTTTGCTCACGGGCGACCACTCGGGCAGCACGGGCAAGGCCGGCGGACCGAGCGGGCCGAATTCGGCTGCGCCATACACGATCTTGCCGTCGACGATGGTGAGCACGGATTCGATATCCTTGATGCAGCCTTCCGGCACGCTGAAGTAATCGGCCGACAGCACGGCCAGATCGGCCAGTTGGCCTTGCTTGATCTGGCCTTTTTTGCCTTGCTCGTTGGAGAACCAGCTACTGCCCCGGGTCCACAGTTCCAGCGCTGCGTCGCGCGACAGGCGGGCGTTCACGCCGGCGATGCGCAAGCCGCCCACGGTGCAGCCGGATACCAGCCAGTACAGCGCCGTCCACGGGTTGTAGCTGGCCACACGGGTAGCATCCGTGCCGGCACCGACCGGCACGCCCATTTCCAGCATCTTGGCCACGGGCGGCGTGGCGCTGGCCGCTTCGGCGCCATAGCGTTCGACGAAGTACTCGCCCTGGAAGGCCATGCGGTGCTGGATAGCGATGCCGCCGCCGAGTGCGCGCACGCGTTCGATATTGCGCTCGGAGATAGTCTCGGCGTGGTCGAACATCCAGTGCAGGCCATCGAAAGGAATCTCGCGGTTGACCTTTTCGAACACGTCCAGCATGCGGCTGATCGATTCGTCATACGTGGCGTGCAGGCGGAAGGGCCAGCGCTGGCTGACCAGATGGCGCACGACTTTTTCCAGTTCATCTTCCATGCCGGCCGCCAGATCGGGGCGCGGCTCGAGGAAGTCTTCAAAGTCGGCGGCCGAGAACACCAGCATTTCACCGGCGCCGTTGTGGCGGTAGAAATCGCTGCCATCGCCAGGCTTGACCATCTCGCTCCAGCGCTCGAAGTCCTGCAACTCCTGCCCCTTGTTCTGGGTGAACAAGTTGTAGGCAATGCGCACGGTGAGCTGCTGCTCGCGCGCCAGCCGGTCGATGATGGCGTAGTCTTCCGGGTAGTTCTGGAAGCCGCCGCCCGCATCGATGGCGCTGGTCAGACCCAGCCGGTTCAGTTCGCGCATGAACTGGCGCGTGGAATTGACCTGCATTTCCAGCGGCAGCTTGGGGCCTTTGGCCAGCGTGGCGTACAGGATCATGGCATTCGGACGCGCGATCAACATGCCGGTAGGGTTGCCGGACGCATCGCGCTGAATTTCGCCGCCGGGTGGATTCGGCGTGTCCTTGCTATAACCCACCGCGCGCAAGGCAGCGCGGTTGAGCAGAGCGCGGTCGTACAGGTGCAGGATGAACACGGGCGTATCGGGCGCCGCTGCGTTGATTTCATCGAGCGTCGGCATGCGCTGCTCGGCAAACTGGAATTCAGTCCAGCCGCCCACCACGCGCACCCACTGCGGCGACGGCGTGCGCAAAGCCTGCTGCTTGAGCATACGCAGCGCATCGGCCAGCGAAGGCACGCCTTCCCAGCGCAGTTCGAGATTGTAATTGAGTCCGCCGCGGATCAGATGGATGTGGGAATCGTTCAAGCCGGGGATCACGCAGCGTTTCTGCAGGTCGATCACGCGGGTCTGCTCGGTCAGCAAGCGCATGATGCTGGCGTCGTCGCCGACGGCGAGGAATTTGCCATCCTTGATGGCGACGGCCGTGGCCAGTGGCTGGCTGCGGTCCACGGTGTGGAACTGGCCGTTATGGAGTATCAGGTCTGCGGACATGGGGGGCCTTCCGGTATTCGGGGTGCGGAAGCGGCCAGCCTACGCGCTGGCCACTTCCAGTCTAACAAGCTAAAGAACGCACTAGCAGCGCAGATTAATGACCTTCGCTGGCGTTGAACATGCTCTTGGCATAGATCAGGCCCAGTCCATAGCCGCCACCATGGGTCACGGCCGTGGCCACGGTCTGGTTGTAGGTCTCGCCACGGGCCCAGTCGCGCTGCAGTTCCAGCAGATATTGCAGCGACGTCATCGGACGGGCGCCCATCTGGATCATGCGTTCCATCGCGCGTTCATGCGCTTCGTCGGACACGTCGCCGCAGGCATCGGCGATCACATACACTTCGAAGCCCTGTTCCAGTGCCGAGATAGCCGGGCCGACGATGCACACCGAAGTCCACAGGCCGGCCAGCACGATACGGTCCTTGCCTTTGGCGTTCACCACTTCGGCGATGCGGCCATCTTCCCAGGTATTCATGGTGGTACGGTCGATGATGTGCTCATCAGGGAACACGCTCTTGATTTCTTCGAAGATGGGGCCGGAGAAGGATTTTTCTGCCACCGTGGTCAGGATGGTCGCCACCTTGAATTCCTTGGCGGCCTTGGCCACCAGGGCAGCGTTGTTACGCAGCGCCACCGGATCGATGGATTTGGTGGCGAAGGCCATCTGTGGCTGGTGGTCGATCATGATCAGGGTGTGGTTGATCGGGTTCAGCAGGGCTTTGCCGGCTTCGGCTTTTGCGATAGGCATGATGTTTTCCTTGGTTGGGGTGGGTGAATCAAATATAAGAACTGCTTATACACACTGGGCTTGCTGCGTACCAGGACCTAGCGTTCGAGGGCGGCCAGCGCCGCCGCAACGCCGGCACCGTAGGCCGGATCAGCCAGCGTGCAATGGCTGATATGGCGTTGCTGGATCTCGCTCGCCACGCCATGCAGCGAGCGTGCCGTGTTGTCGAACAGGGCCTGTCGCTGCTCCGCATTAAACAGGCGGAATAGCGCGCCGGGCTGGCTGTAATAGTCTTCGTCGACGTGGTGATCCCAGTGGCCGGCTGCGCCCTGCAGCGCCAGCAGCGGCTCGACAAACTCGGGCTGCTGCTGCCATGCGCCGCGCGAATTGGGCTCGTAGCCGACCGTGCTGCCGTAGTTGCCATCGACCCGGCCCGCACCGTCGCGGTGGTAGCTGTGGAACGGGCACTTGGGTGCGTTGACGGGAATCTGGTGGTGGTTCACACCGAGCCGGTAACGCTGCGCATCGCCATAGGCAAACAGGCGCGATTGCAGCATGCGGTCGGGCGAGAAACCGATGCCGGGCACCACATTGGCGGGCGAGAAGGCCGACTGCTCGACGTCGGCGAAATAGTTATCGGGATTGCGGTTCAGTTCCAGCACGCCCACTTCGATCAGCGGATAGTCCTTATGCGGCCAGACTTTGCTCAGATCGAAAGGGTTGAGGTGGTAGTTGGCCGCGTCGTGCTCCGGCATCACCTGTATCTTCAGCACCCAGCGCGGGAAATCGCCATGCTCGATGCTGTGGTACAGATCGCGCTGTGCGCTTTCGCGGTCCTGCCCTATCAGCTGCTGGGCTTCGGCATCGGTCAGGTTGATGATGCCCTGCTGGCAGATGAAGTGGAACTTGACCCAGAAGCGCTGGTTGCTGGCATTGAGCAGGCTGAAAGTGTGGCTGCCAAAACCGTGCATGTGACGGTAGCTGGCAGGGATGCCGCGCTCGCTCATCACGATGGTAATCTGGTGCAGCGCTTCCGGCATCAGGGTCCAGTAGTCCCAGTTGTTGTCGGCGCTGCGCAGATTGCTGCGCGGGTCGCGTTTCACCGCATGGTTCAAGTCCGGAAACTTGAGCGGGTCGCGCATGAAGAACACGGGCGTGTTATTGCCCACCACGTCCCAGTTGCCCTGCTCCGTGTAGAACTTGACGGCAAAGCCGCGGATATCACGCTCGGCATCGGCCGCACCGCGTTCGCCCGCCACGGTGGAAAAGCGCATGAAGATATCGGTCTGCTTGCCCACTTCGGCAAACAGCGCGGCTTTGCTATACGCCGAAATATCGTGCGTGACCGTGAAGGTGCCGAAAGCGCCGGAGCCCTTGGCATGCATGCGCCGCTCGGGAATCACTTCGCGGTTGAAGTGGGCCATTTTTTCCAGATGCCATACATCCTGCAGCAGCAGCGGGCCACGCGGGCCGGCACTCTGGGTATTCTGGTTATCGGCTACCGGTGCGCCGGCGGCCGTGGTCAGGGAAGTGATCAATTTAGTCATCATCATTCTCGCTTATCAGATTTCGTCATCAGGGCGCCCGTCCGTGCTGGCGGCTGCGGCAGACTCGCCATCCCGCACTACGATCAGGCGGCGGCCGAACAGCTGCGCGTCGAGCGAATACGCCCCGGGCCCCAGCAAGGCCAGCGCCACACTGTTGGCGATGATCAGTCCATACATCACCAGCACAGGCGGCGGCGCCGACCAGTGGTCCAGCAGGCAGTAGCTCGCCACGGCCGCATACAGCAGCGCCAGCACGGGCGTGGCGATGCCGATACACAGCAGCACGGCCATCAACTGGGCCAGCCAGCTCATCAGCGTGCCCAGTACGGGCCGGGCGCAGGTGCCGCCGACGGCCATCAGCTGCAGGGCCACCACTACCCGCAGGATCAGCAATCCTGCCCCGGCCCTGCCGGCCGGGAACATGGCATACAGTCTTTGCATGGACGTGGGTTTAAGCCTTGATAAAGGCCAGCATGTCCTTGTTGAACTGTTCCTTGTGGGTGTCAGTCAGACCATGGGGCGCACCGGCGTACTCAATCAGCTTGGAGTTCTTCACCAGCTTGGCGGCAGCGCGGCCGGCCGCCTCGATAGGCACGATCTGGTCATCATCGCCATGCACGATCAGGGTCGGGATGTTGAACTTCTTCAGGTCTTCGCGGAAATCGGTTTCCGAGAAAGCCTTGATGCAGTCATAGGTGTTCTTGTGGCCTGCCTGCATGCCCTGTGCCCACCACGAATAGATCAGGCCTTGCGAGACTTTGGCACCGGGACGGTTGAAGCCGTAGAACGGACCGCCGGCGATATCCAGATACAGCTGGGCGCGATTGGCCAGCGAACCGGCACGGATGCCGTCGAAGACCGACATCGGCAGGCCGCCCGGGTTGCTGTCGGTTTTCAGCATCAGCGGCGGCACGGCCGAAATCAGGCCGGCTTTGGCCAGACGCTTGCTGCCATGGCGGCCGATGTAGCGGGCCACTTCACCACCGCCAGTAGAAAAACCGAACAGGATCACATTCTTCAGATCCAGCAGCTCGATCAGCTGGTGCAGATCGTCGGCATAGTGGTCCATATCGTTACCCTGCCATGGCTGGCTGGAACGGCCGTGGCCACGGCGGTCGTGGGCGATGCAGCGATAGCCTTGCGCAGCGAGGAAGATCATCTGCGATTCCCAGCTGTCCGAGTTCAGCGGCCAGCCGTGGCAGAACACCACCGGTTGGCCCGAGCCCCAGTCTTTGTAGTAGATATCGGTACCGTCTTTGGTTTTGAAGTAAGCCATTTTTTTCTCTCCGTGAAATTGATGTGCCTGATTGGCCGTTGCTGCCGTTGCGACGAAGGGGAAGTTGAGCGCGCCCAGGGCGGCCACGCCACCGAGCATGACCGTGCGGCGCTGCTGGTCTACCTGCTCTTCGCTATCCATGATTGCTCCTATCGGATCTGGTTGACGGTTACGCTGCGCACAGACATTGCACGGAGCGCCGCGCGGCCAGACCACAACAGACTGGACCACGTGAATCAGCAGTTTAGGAAAATGGACAACATTGCACATCGCCATTAAGCGGGGGTGGCGGCCTACTCTTTCGGGTAATGGGAGCGGCGCCGCTGGCGTGTTAGAACGGATAGAGCTGGCGCCGCAGTGCATGCCAGCACAGGCCCGCAGCATGCACGGGCCGCGCTGCCGGGCTGGCGCCCAGCCCGAACTGCAGCGACAGTTCCACGCCCGTGCTGGCGCCGCTCCACACTTGCAGCGCGGCGTGCCGCGAGCGCGGCAGCAAGGTGGCCAGACGGGCGCTATCGAGCGGGTGGCTAATCGTGGTAGCGCTACCATCGTGGCGCACACGCAAGCGCAGCTGGTCCCAGCCGAAACACAGTTCCACTTCGAGCTGACGGCCTTGCGGCAAAGCACTTTCCAGCATGGCTTGTACCACCTGCAGACAGGCCTCCTGCACGTCTAGCGGCAAGGCCAGCGTCGCACCCTGCACGCTGACGCGATACGCCACCTGCGCCGGCCAGCCGGCCCGCGCGGGCAGCTCGAGCAACTGTTGCTCGAGCCGGCTATCGGTCTGGCGCTGCTGCTGCACAGCCTGACGGCTGTGCGCCAGCCAGCGGTCACCCTCGTCCAGCACCTGCTCCAGCTCGCGACGGCCCGGGCTGCCTGCGGGTAGTTGCAGCACCGCCCCATACAGGCTCAGCATCAAGCCCTGGCCGCCCTGGATCAGCGCGTCATGCTGGATGAGCTGCAAGGGGAGCGGACGGCCCGCCAGCTGGCGCGCACGCCGCATCGCTGCACTGCACAGCGCATACACGAGCACACTGCTGGCCAGCACATTCAGCAGCGCATACTGATCCTGCGCCTGCGCTGCGTACAGCAAGGCCAGAACAACGTCAGGAGATAGCAACATGGCACCCAGGCTCCGGGCAGAAAAATGCACTGTCGCCCCTATGGCGCCGGACCACAATGACTCTTTCGGGTAATTGACTTGGCGCCCCTGCCTGCACTGCAATAACAAGGCCACAGCGCAGTCCTGTAACCGACTACCGGTTTGTTAAATCAGTGCTATAGTTGTGATTTATATCAATACTGTGGATGCTAGTGACGCCCGCGTGTGGCGTGTCAGCACCCAGGTCCTTTTTGCAGTTGGAATCATGGAAGCTTGCGAATCGACCGCAGTGATCAACATACTTTCCGTGGATGACCATCCACTGATGCGGCAGGGTATTGCCAGCGTGATCGAAAGCCAGACCGATATGCGCCTGGTGGGCACGGCCGCCAGCGGCAGCGAAGCACTGGAAGTGTTCCGCCGCCTGCAGCCCGACATCACGCTGATGGACATCCAGATGCCGGATCTGAACGGCATCGATGCCACCATCGCCATCCGCAAGGAATTCCCGCAGGCGAAAATCATCATCCTCACCACATACGAGGGCGATGTGCGCGCCTTGCGCGCCGTGAAAGCGGGCGCTTCCGGCTATCTGCTGAAAAGCATGCTGCGCAAGGATATGCTCGATACGGTGCGCCAGGTGTACAGCGGGCGGCGCTGCATCCCGCCTGAAATCGCCATGGAAATGATTGCGCCGGCCGGCGGCGATACGCTGAGCAAGCGCGAAGTGGAAGTGCTCAAGCTGGTGGCCGATGGCAAGTCCAACAAGCGCATTGCCCTCAATCTGGATATATCCGAAGACACCGTCAAAGCCCACGTCAAGAACATCCTGACCAAGCTGATGGCCAACGACCGCACCCATGCGGCCGTGCTGGCCCTGCAGCGCGGCATCATCGAACTGAACTGCTCGGCACTGGGCGCGCGCAGCTAGGCGGCACGCAGGGCGCGGCCTTCTTCGCCGCGCAGATGGCCGCTCAGGCCGTCGCAACTGTCGGACCAGCGCTGCAGCCATTCCGGCAATGCCGGCGACTGTTCCGGCACGCCGAGGTCGCGCACGATTTCGATAGGCGGCAGCGGGCCGCGGCCCGAACGGAACACGCCGCGCATGATGACCACGCCCACGACCCGGCCCTTGCTCATGAAGCGGTGTTCGACAAACAGCCATTTTTCATCCCAGCCCAGCATGCGCGTATGGATTTCGAAGCGCTCGAACAGGCGCAGCTCGCGGCGGAACTTGCCCCACACATCGCCGACGATGGGCACGGCCTTGTGGCGCAGCGCCGTACGGAAAGCGCCTGTCTTGAGCACATAGTCCATGCGGCCCACATCGGCCATGGTGAGATAGCGCCCGTTAGTCACATGGAAATTCAGATCGAGATCGAACGGCCACACCCGCATGCCCACCACGGTGGTGGAAAACGGATCGACCGACTGGCGCCACGGACGGCGCAGCAGCATGTTGAGCAGACGGAACCAGAGATTCATGATGGGGATAGCAAAGTAGACGATGGACACCACTATAGGTCAGGCGATTCTGCTAAAGTAGGTGCAGAAATGACTTATTTCATGCGAAATCCGCCATGCACCTGACCCTGCTCCTGTCCGAACAATGCTCCGCCGCCAGCGCCACCACGGCGCTGGAACTGCTCAAGGCGGCCAATCTGTTTGCCGGCCAGCCCATCTTCGAGATCCACACGGCTTCGCTGGACGGCGGCCCCGTGGCCACCCTGAGCGGCCAGACCCTGCATGCCGAGCTGGCGCTGGGCGCCATCAGCCATACCGATCTGGTGCTGGTGCCCGGCTTTCTGTTCACGCTGCGCGACGCCCTGCCCGGCTTTGGCCGCTACACGGACTGGGTGCGCCAGCAGCACAGCCGGGGCGCCGTGCTGGCCTCGCTGTGCACGGGCGCTTTCATGCTGGCCGAAACAGGCTTGCTCGACGATGCGCGCGCCACCACCCACTGGGCGCTGGCCGACCTGTTCCGCCGCCGCTACCCGCAGATCCGCATGGCCGAGCGCGACGTGCTGTGCGAAGACAACCGCGTCATCACCAGCGGTGGTGCCGGTGCCTCGGCCCATTTGCTGCTGCACCTGATCCGCCGTTACGGCTCGCTGGAACTGGCGCAGAAATGCAGCCGCTACCTGCTGATCGACAGCGCCCCCACCGAGCAATCCGTGTACGTGATGTGGAATATGCCCAAAGCCCATGGCGATGCCGACATCCTGCGCGTGCAGAACTGGCTGGAACAGCATTTCGACCAGCCGCTGGCCATCGACGAACTGGCCCAGCGCTTCGGCTTCAGCCCGCGTAACTTCGTGCGCCGCTTCAAGGAAGCCACTCAATACACGCCGCTGGCCTACCTGCAGACGCTGCGGCTGGAGCGGGCCAAACACCTGCTGGAATCGACCCGCATGAATCTGGACAGCATCACCTTCAAGGTGGGTTATGAAGACAGCAATTCTTTCCGCCGTCTGTTCCAGCAGCGCGTTGGCATGCGGCCTGCGTCCTACCGCAAGAAGTTCCAGTCACCGGCCGTCTGAGTGGGGGCGATAAGTAACCAGCAGTCAAATCCCGGGCGAGGAAACGGGGGAATTCAGCTATAATGTGAGCCGGATGCGGACTACTCCGGCACACCCCAGCTACCTGATGCGACCACTCAATTTTCTCGCCTTACTGACGTTCTCCATAACGTGCACCAGCTCCGTTTTCAGCGCCGCAGCGCTGGCGGCTCCGGCCCATGCTGCAGCCCATGGCCACGCACCTGCGCATAAAAACAACGCTCCGGCAGCCAGCAATACAGCGAATGCCCGCACACCCTGCGCACGCCTGACGGCGCGCCTGCAAAGCGTCACGCCGGCCATGTGCCAGAACAGCCAGCTAGTGCAGTCGGGTGCCCGTTCGCGTCAGGGTTTCCCTATCCTCACGCGCCAGCAGGCGTCTACCAGCAAGAAGGATTCCGTGCGCGTGCTGCTGATAGGCGGCATCCATGGCGATGAACTGAGCGCTTCGTCGGCCGTGTTCCAGTGGATGCAGTGGCTGCCACCGTCGGACAGCAGCCCGCTGCACTGGAATATCGTGCCGGTGCTGAATCCGGACGGCATGCTGGCGGCCAAGCCGCGCCGCGTCAACGCCAACGGCGTGGACCTGAACCGCAACTTCCCTACGCCGCGCTGGAATGTGGAAGCGCAGCGCTACTGGGTCAGCAAGACGGGGCGCGACCCGCGCCGCTTCCCCGGCTCCAGCCCGCTGTCGGAACCGGAAAGCCGCTGGCTCAGCGAAGAAATCAAACGCTTCAAACCGCAGCTCATCATTTCCGTGCACGCGCCGTTCGGCGTGCTCGATTTCGATGGTCCGGTCGATCCGCCCGTGCGCTTTGGCGCGCTGCGCCTCGCGCCTATCGGCGTATATCCGGGTTCGCTCGGTGCCTACAGCGGCAATCAGGTGCCGGTGCTGACCATAGAACTGCCTAGCGCCGGCCGCCTGCCCGAACAGGCCGAAATGCGCCGCATCTGGCAGGACATGCTGAAGTGGATAGAACAGAATATCCCGTCCAGCAATCAGGTCGCCATGGCCGGTGCCAAGCCTAACGCGCACTAAGCCGCCATCGTCCTACCTAGGCCGCCCGCCATGCCGTGGGCGGCACTCCTTCCCAGCGCTTGAACGCCCGCCTGAAATTGGCGATATCCGTATAGCCTAGCGCATAGCTGATTTCCTGCACACTGGTCTGGCCGCCGCGCAGGTATTCGAGTGCCAGCATGTGCCGCACTTCGTCGAGTATCTGCTGGTAGGAGCTGTGTTCCGCCAGCAGGCGCCGATGCAAGGTGCGCGGGGTCAGGTGCAGCATGCGCGCCGTCAGCGCGAGTGAGGGAAAGGCCGTGCGCTGTTCCAGCATCAGCTTGCGCACGCGCGCGGCCGTGGAATACGGCGTTACCAGCTTGTCCAGTTCGCGCTGGCAGATCTGCAAGGCCTGCTCGAAGCTGGCCGCATCGCCCACCTTGAGCGGGATATCCAGTGCTGCAGCGGGTAGAAGCATGCCGGTCCAGTCTTCACCGTAGCGCACCTCGCACTGGAACAGTTCGCGCGCCAGCGCCATATCGTCCGGCGCCGCGCAGTGGAAGGACACGAGCTGGCAGGGCGCACTGCCGCGCGCAATAAAATCGAGGATATTCTTAATCGCCAGCAGCACGGCTTCCAGCACGGGACGAGCGATATCGCCCAGCGGCAGGCATTCCACCAGTTGCAGACGCAGATAGTCACCCTGCAGATCGATGGCCGTATCGAGCATGGTGGTGCGCAGGCGAAAGTAGCGCCGCGTCACGTCGAGCGCCTGACGCAGCGTGCCGCTATTGATGGCGGCATAGCCGAGTATGCCGTGGGTATGGGCGCGCATGCGTTCGCCGATCAGCAGCCCTAACGACGGTTCGCGCGTCAGCGCCAGCGCATCGAGCAGCAGCAGACGGAATACGGGGAAGGAAAGCTGGAAGCTGGCATCGTCCAGTTGGGTCGCCTGCAGACCCTGACGTCCGAGCCACGCATCCACATCACCACCCATGCTGGCTACCTGATCGGCAATCTGGCGCAGGTAGCTGCTGGCCATGGGCGGGTCGTTGAACGGCATAGGCATAGCGACGGAATTCGGATCAGGGTCGAGAAAAAAACACGGTCTCCGATTGTCAATTTCTAACCCATGGCTGTCAACGTCAGGGCGCCCGGCAGGCTGTCCCGACGCGCGCTTGTGGCAGATTAGCCACCCCGTACGGCCAGCTGGCGGTACTGGCTGGGCGTAACGCCCGTGGTGGCTTTGAACTGGCGCGTGAAGGCCGAATGGTCGCCATAGCCGCAGGCCTGGGCGATATCGGCCACGCTGGTATCGCCTTTCAGCAGGCGCGAGGCGGCATCGACTCGGGTCTGGATGATCATCTGGCGCGGCGTCAGATGGAAGATGCGCAGGAAGTAGCGTTCGATCTGCGCCACCGACATATGCGCCGTCGCGGCCAGCTCCGCCAGTGCCAGCGGGCGGCCGTATTCTTCGTGGATCAGGCTGACGGCAGCCGCCACTTTACGGTAGGCCGGATTCTTCTTGTCGGCCATGGCCAGATCGCGCGATACCCCGGTCAGGCCGACGATGCGGCCATGGCTGTCGCGCAGCGCCTTCTTGCGCGTCAGGCACCAGCCGGGATCGCGGTTGGGATACAGGTGCAGCTCGAGCTGCTCATCGAGTTCCGCCGCACCGGCCAGCACCGCCATATCCTGCGCCAGATAGGACTGGCCGAACGGATGGCCGAACACTTCGGCCGGCGTGCGTCCGATCAGGGCGGCCTTGTGCTTCTGGCCGCAGCGCTGGGCCAGCGTCTGGTTCACCACCACGTAGCGGCACTGTTCATCCTTGACGAAGAACACCACGTCGGGCAGCGCATCGAACAGCGCTTCGCTGAAAAAAGGGTCGGCAATGGCCGCGCCCAGAGCGCGCCGCGCTATCTCGTCATGGTGGGATGTATGCATAGTTCCGATTCTGCCAGCGCGCTTGCGGCATGTCGCGGACTTTTTCACAATTGTGCAGATTTCGTCATCCATCATGCGCAGACCATGCAAGACAGACTACCCCGCTAGGCCTAACATGGCGGTATGAAAACCATCAACATCATCGATTCCCACACCGGCGGCGAACCTACCCGTCTGGTGGTGGATGGCGGCCCGGAACTGGGCAGCGGCCCGCTCAGCGAGCGGCTTGCACGATTCAAGAGCGAGCATGATGCCTTCCGCACTGCGGTGGTATGCGAGCCACGCGGCTCGGATGTACTGGTAGGCGCCCTGCTATGCCAGCCGCATGCCGCCGATTGTGCTGCGGGCGTCATTTTCTTCAACAACGTCGGCTACCTCGGCATGTGCGGTCACGGCACCATCGGTCTGGTCGCCTCGCTGGCCCACATGGGCCGCATCGGCGTGGGCCGCCACCGCATCGATACGCCGGTGGGCGTGGTGGAAGCGGAACTGCATGCCGACGGCAGCGTGACGCTCGATAACGTGGCCGCCTACCGCAGTCAGGCCGGTGTCACCGTCTATGTGCCCGACTACGGCCCTGTCACGGGCGATATCGCCTGGGGCGGCAACTGGTTCTTCCTGGTGTCCGATCACGGCATGGAAGTCAGCCTGAAAAACATCGATGCGCTGACCGACTTCTCGGTGGCCATCAGCGCCGCGCTCGAACAAAGCGGTATCCGTGGCGATAACGGCGGCCTGATCGACCACATCGAACTGTTCGCCCCTTCGCGTACGGGCGCCGATAGCCAGAGCTATGTGCTGTGCCCCGGCAAGGCCTACGACCGCTCTCCTTGCGGCACGGGCACCAGCGCCAAGCTGGCCTGTCTGGCAGCCGACGGCAAGCTGGCCGAAGGCGCGCTGTGGAAACAGGAAAGCGTAATCGGCAGCGTGTTCGAAGGCCGCTACCACTACCGCGACGGCAAGCTGATCCCCAGCATTCGTGGCCGCGCCTGGGTCAATGCGGAAGCCCGTTTGCTGATCGATCCTACTGATCCTTTCGGCTGGGGCATCAAGTGAAACAGGCTGACGTCATCATCGTCGGTGCCGGCATCATCGGCGCCGCCTGTGCCGACGCGCTCAGCGAGCGCGGGCTGCAGGTCACGGTGATCGAACAGGATGTGCCGGGCAGCGGTGCCACGGCAGCCGGCATGGGCCATCTGGTGGTGATGGACGATAATGCGGCCGAACTGGCCCTGTCGTCCTACTCGCTGACGCTGTGGCGCCAGCTGACGGCCGGACAGGATCAGGCAGCCCGGCACGAATACACCCAGTGCGGCACTATCTGGGTGGCCGCCGACGAAGAAGAAATGGCGGCGGCCCGCGCCAAGGCCGAAGTGCTGGGCAAACACGGCATCGCCTGCGACATGCTCGATGCGAACCAGCTGTATGCGGCAGAGCCGCAGCTGCGCGCCGGTCTGGCCGGCGGCCTGCTGGTACGCGGCGACGGGCTGGTGTATGCCCCCAAGAGCGCCCGCCTGCTGCTGGGTAAAGCGCAGGCGCGCGGCGCCCAGCTCGAATACGGCAGCGTGACGGCGCTGGAAGACCACGGCGTGGTGCTGGCCGATGGCCGCACGCTGCGCGCCCAACACATTGTGCTGGCGGCCGGTTCGCGCTGCAGCCTGCTGCTGCCGGAACTGGCGCTGCAGCCCAAGAAAGGCCATATTGCCATTACCGACCGCTATCCGGGCTTTATCCGCCACCAGCTGGTGGAACTGGGTTACATCAAGAGCGCCCACGCTGCCAGCGGCAGCTCGGTCGCGTTCAATCTGCAACCGCGACCCACGGGCCAGGTTCTGATCGGCTCGTCGCGCCAGTTCGGCACCACCGATCTGGCCGTGGATAACGCCATGCTACAAGCCATGCTGCGCCATGCCGTCAGCTTTACTCCGGCACTGGCACAGCACCACATCCTGCGCTGCTGGACTGGCCTGCGCGCCGCCACGCCGGATGGCCTGCCGCTGATCGGCCCCCACCCTGCGCGCCAGGGCCTGTGGCTGGCCACGGGCCATGAAGGGCTGGGCATCACCACTTCGCTGGCCACGGCGCAGCTACTGGCCAGCCAGATGTGCGGCGGCAGCAGCACGATTGCCACCAGCCCCTATTTGCCGGAACGCTTCCATGGCTGACATCACCATCTACCTCAACGACCAGGCCGTGCGCGTGGAAGCCGGCATCAGTGTGGCTGCCGCACTGGCCATCCACGGCAGTGCCGTGACGCGCTACTCGGTCACGGGTACTGCCCGTGCGCCACTGTGCGGCATGGGCGTATGCCAGGAATGCCGCACCACCATCAACGGTATGCAGCACCAGCTGGCCTGCCAGACGCCGTGTGTAGAAGGTATGCGCGTCGAACGCTGCGAGGTCGCACAATGAAGCGCTACGATATTCTGGTGGTCGGCGCGGGCCCGGCCGGACTGGCAGCTGCGCAGGCTGCTGCAGCCAGCGGCCGCAAGGTCGGCATCATCGACGACAATCCGCAGGCCGGTGGCCAGATCTGGCGCGGTGGTCCCGCCAGCCAGAGCGACGCGCGCGCACGCGCCCTGTGGCTATCGTTGCAGGATGCGCCGAATGTGGAATTCCTCAGCCAGACGCGCGTGCTGTACGCACCGGCCGCGCAGCAGTTGCAGGTACAGACAGCCAGCAGCGCTATCACCGTGCACTACGAGCGCCTGATACTGGCCACGGGTGCGCGTGAGCGCCTGCTGCCCTTCCCCGGCTGGACTCTGCCCGGCGTGACCGGTGCCGGCGGCCTGCAGGCGCTCAGCAAAGGCGGCTATCCCGTCGCCGGCAAGCGCGTAGTGGTGGCCGGTACGGGGCCGCTGCTGCTGGCGGTAGCAGCCACGCTGCGCGCGCGCGGTGCACAGATTATCGCTATCGTCGAACAGGCGCCCTTGCCGGCACTGGCGCGCTTTGGCGCCGGCCTGCTGGCGACACCGTCCAAAGCGGCACAGGCGCTGCAACTGGCGCGCCATTTACGCGGTATCCCTTACTGGTCCGATAGCTATGTGCGCGCGGCACTGGATACGTCTGGCGTCGCTGCGGCTGCGCCACAGTTGCGCGCGGTCCGCATACAAAAGGGTAGCAGCACCATCACCCTCGAATGCGATTACCTCGCCTGCGGCTACGGCTTGCTGCCGAATGTAGAACTGGCGCAGGCACTGGGCGCCGCTACCCATAGCCGCAAGGGCCAAACCGCCGTCACCATCGATAGCTGGCAGCAGACCCGCATCAGCAATGTGTACTGCGCCGGTGAAGGTACGGGCGTAGGCGGGGTCGATCTGGCGCTGGTGGAAGGCCGGATTGCGGGACTGGCGGCCAGCGGCGCTGTGGCGGAAACGGCGACGCTGTTCCACCAGCGCACCCGCTGGCGCAAATTCGCCAGCCGGCTCGAACACACCTTCGCGCTGCGCCCCGAAATACTGGCGCTGGCCGAGGACAACACCATCGTCTGCCGTTGCGAAGATGTTTGTCACGGCGAACTGAAAACCCATAGCAGCTGGCGTAGTGCCAAGCTGCATACGCGCTGCGGCATGGGCCCCTGTCAGGGCCGCATCTGCGGTGGCGCCACCGAATTGCTGTACGGCTGGCGGCCAGCGGCCGTACGCAGCCCTATCGTACCGGCCCGCGTGGCCAGCATGATCGAATCAGCCCCGGACTAGACGCCGGACAACCAAGCAAACCAGTAAGCGTACACCCAACCGAACCATCACAAGGAGAGCATTATGGCAGCAGCAAAATGGCAAGGGGTCTTCCCTGCAGTGACCACCAAATTCAAGGAGAACGAAGATCTCGACCACGCCGCGATGGAAAAGCACTTTGCTTTCCAGATCGATAGCGGTGTCGATGCGCTGCTGACCTGCGGCTCGCTGGGCGAGGCCAGCACCCTGTCGTTCGATGAAAAGCTGGAAGTCACCAAGACGGCACTCAACGTGGCCGCTGGCCGTGTGCCGGTGCTGGTCAACGTCAGCGAAACCCGCACCGCGACCGCTTGCCGCTTCGTCAAGCAGGCGCGCGATCTGGGCGTGCAGGGCCTGATGGTAATGCCATCCGTGCTGTACGCAGCCGACTCGCGCGAAGCCATGGATAACCTGCGCACCATCGCCAAAGCCGCCCAGCTGCCTATCATGGTGTACAACAATCCGGTGTCCTACAAAGTCGATCTGACGCCGGAAGACTTCAAGGAACTGGCCGATTGCGAATGGATCGTGGCGATCAAGGAATCGACCGACAACGTGCGCCGTATTACCGACCTGCGTAATGCCGTGGGCGAGCGCTACCAGCTGTTCATGGGCGTGGACGATCTGTCCTTCGAAGGTCTGGCCGTTGGCGCTGATGGCCTGCTGGCTGGTCTGGTGGTGGCCTTCCCGAAAGAGACGGTGGCACTGTACAAACTGATGAAGGCCAAGCGCTTCGACGAAGCTCTGAAGCTGTATCAGTGGTTCATGCCGCTGATGCACCTCGACGTGTCCACCAAGCTGGTACAGAACCTGAAGCTGGTCGAAACGCTGGCCGGTGTGGGCAATGAAAACGTACGCCGTCCGCGCCAGCCGCTGCAAGGTGCCGACCGCGCCCGCGTTACCGCCATCGTGCAGCAGGCACTGGCCACCCGTCCTGACGTCAGCAAGTTCTTCTAAGACCGGGCACTGGCGCGCTGTACAACGGCGCGCTTCAAGGCAAAACGCCAGACCCGCCGCAACGACGGCCGGTCTGGCGTTTTTATGTCTGCACGCGGTAACTGAAAGCGCTTACAGGTCGGTGATTTCCTTATGCCGTGGCACCAGCGTTTTCATCACGCACCAGGCCACCAGATAGGCCAGCGCACAGATGGTGAACAAAATCATGTAGCCGGTACCGATATCGTTGCGCGCCTTGTAGTAGTCGAACACCCAGCCACCGAGCTTGGTCAGCAGCACGCCGCCTATGCCGCCCGCCATGCCGCCTATGCCGATCACGGAGGCGACCGACTTCTGCGGGAACATGTCGGACACGGTGGTGAAGATATTCGCCGACCATGCCTGATGGGCCGAAGCGCCCACGCCGATCAGCAGCACCGGCACCCAGTAGCTGACATTGCCCAGCGGCTGCGCCAGCAGCACCACCAGCGGGAAGAAGGCGATCACCAGCATGGCGCGCATGCGGCCATCATACGGTGCATAGCCGCGTGCCATGAAATAGCTGGGGAACCAGCCGCCACCTATGGAACCTATCATGGTCATGCTGTACAGCACGGCCAGCGGCACCACGATGGCGTCGCCCTTCATGCCATACTGGGCCGACAGATAGGTGGGCAGCCAGAACAGGAAGAACCACCACACGCCGTCGGTCATGAATTTGCCGAACGCAAAGGCCCAGGTCTGACGGTATTTGAGCAACTGCAGCCACGAGACTTTGGCGACCGGTGCAGCGGAAGTTGCCGCCGCCGGTGCCGCGACCTGATCGCGCCGGATGTACGCGAGTTCCTGTGCGGACAGGCGTGGCTGGCGTTCCGGCGTATCGTACAGCGTCAGCCAAACGCTCATCCAGATGAAGCCGACCATGCCTATCATGATGAACGCGCTCTGCCAGCCCCAGATGCTGGCGATCAGCGGTACCGTGATCGGGGCCAGAATGGCGCCCACATTGGCGCCCGAATTAAAGATACCGGTGGCCAGCGAACGCTCGCTTTTGGGGAAGTATTCGGCCGTGGCCTTGATGGCAGCGGGGAAGTTGCCGGCTTCGCCTATGGCCAGCACGGCACGCGACAGCATGAAACCGAGTATCGATGGCGCCACCACAATGCCGGCCGCGCCCAGCAGCACGCCCACGCCCTCGCCCATGGGGACGGAGAAGGCATGCATGAGCGCACCGAGCGACCAGACGCAGATCGCCACCACATAGGCAGCACGCGTACCGATACGGTCAACCACCCGTCCCGCAAACAGCATGGACAGCGCGTAGACGAACTGGAAGGCCGCCGTGATGTTGGCGTAATCGGTATTGCTCCAGCCGAATTCACGCGACAGCTGGGGCGCCAGCAGGCTGAGCACCTGCCGGTCCAGATAGTTGATGGTGGTAGCAAAAAACAGCAGGGCGCAGATAGTCCAGCGGTACTTACCGATGGCCGCACCGACGTTCACGGGCTCGTTCAGGTTCATGGCATCACTTCTTATCGGATGTTCTAGTGATGATCTCTCGGTCTCCACGAGATCACTGGTTGTATGTCATCGTACAACTATAAAACTGACGAGGCAAGTAAAACCGTAATTTTTCTATCTATCCTGAAAAATCAGTAGCTTGCCGCCGCGGACAAGCTACCAAGTCGTATGACAACCTAGTGGGTGGGCTCGCGTTTGACCAGCAGCAGCGCCACCAGACTGATCAGCGCCGCAGCCGACAGATAGTAGCCCACGTACTGCAGACCGTAGTTGGTGGCCAGCCACGTCGCCGCATACGGCGCCAGCGAAGCTCCGAGGATGCCGGCCAGATTGAAGGTCAGCGAAGCGCCCGTGTAGCGCACGGCAGGCGGGAACAGTTCCGACAAGATCGTGCCCAGCGGACCATACGTCATGCCCATCAGGCCCAGCCCCAGCGACAGGAATACGCTGACCAGCAGGCTATTGCCGGAGCCAAACAGCGGCGCCATGCTCAGGCCAAACACGGCGATGGCAGCCGATACCGCGATCAGGGTAATGCGGCGGCCATGGCGGTCCGCCCACAAGGCCGAGATAGGGATGGTGAGGCCGAAGAACAGCACGGCAAACAATTGCTGGATCAGGAAGTCCTTGCGGCTGAATTTCAGCGCCGTGGTGCCCCAGCTCAGCGCAAACACCGTCATCAGGTAGAACAGCACAAAGGTGGCCATGGCGATCAGCGTGCCCAGCAACAGCACACGGCGATGTTCGCGCCACACCGTCAGGGCCGGCACTTGCACCCGTTCATTACGCTCGATGACTTTCTGGAAGTCCGGCGTTTCATGGATTTTCAGACGGATGTACAGGCCCACCACCACCAGCAGCGAACTGGCGAGGAAGGGGATGCGCCAGCCATAGCTGAAGAAGTCGGCATCGCTAAGCGTCTGGCTCAGCAGCAGGAAGATGCTGCCCGACATGAAGAAGCCTATCGGCGCGCCCAGCTGCGGGAACATGCCATACCAGGCGCGTTTGCCGGCCGGTGCATTTTCCGTCGCCAGCAACACTGCCCCGCCCCACTCGCCGCCCAGGCCCAGACCCTGGCCGAAGCGGCACAGCGCCAGCAAGGCCGGCGCCCATGTGCCTATGCTGGCATAGGTCGGCAGGGCGCCGATCAGCACGGTGGACAGGCCCATGGTCAGCAGTGCCGCCACCAGCGTGGCCTTGCGGCCTATGCGGTCGCCGAAGTGGCCGAACAGGGCGGAGCCGACAGGACGGGCAAAGAAGGCGATCGCAAACGTGGCCAGCGATTGCAGCATGGCCGCCGCCGCATCGCCGGCCGGGAAGAACAGCTTGGGGAACACCAGCACGGCCGCCGTGGCGTAGATGTAGAAGTCGAAAAACTCGATGGTGGTGCCGATCAGGCTGGCAAACAGCACGGTGGCGGGCGAGTTACGCGGGGTCGTGCTCGGGTGTGGCTGTGACATGCGGGGCAACTCCTGCAAAAGGAAAAGTGGCCACGATCATACACAGCCCTGGCAGATGCTGCCAAGAAGTTAAGGCTGTCGACTATTCAACAATTTGCGCCAAAGCCACAGCGATATCGTCGGCCTGCAAAGGCCGCACCAGCCGCGTCACTTCCACGCCATCGCGCAGGAAGATCAGCGTCGGCCACAGTTTCACGCGGTAGGAGCGCCCCAGTGCGCGGCCCGGACCATCTTCGATCTTGTAATGGCGTAGTTGCGGGTGGGCCGCCATGGCTTGCGCCAGCGGCGCCTGCGTGGCCATGCAGTGGCCGCACCAGTTGGTGCCGAATTCCAGCACGGCAGCGCCGGCCCATGCATCGATGCTGCTGCGCTCGGGCGCAGCGGGGGTGTACACAGTTTCCATGATTACTTTGCTCGCTGCTTCAGGCTGGCACAGGGGTCGGGCCGCACAGGTGCAGCCACCTGCACCACCGTATCATACTGCCCTGCCGTTACAGGCGCTTCCGCATAGCCCACACTGTGCATACTGAACGTAGGCTGCTGCAGGGCCAGCCAGTGCGGCACGCCGATATCCTTGCGCACGTGGCCATTGCCAGCGATCAGCACCACCTCGCGCGGACGCTGTTCGCGTATCAGTCTGGCCATCCAGATATCGCGCGCCACCTGCGCATTGACCATGCCTTCGACCATCATCTCCGGCACCATATTGCAATGGCTGCTCGCGATTTCGGCCGCCTGCGCCGCGCGCAACTGGGCCGGTAGCGCCTGCTCCAGCTGGTAGTCGCGCATGCTCTGGGCATCGAACACGGCACGCATGCCATCGCGCACCACGCGCGAAGCGTCGGCACGCGACAGATTGCCCGCTATCAGCGGCAGATGGTAGTCGAGTGCCAGTTGCAGCAGCGGATAGTACTGCTGCCAGTCCCAGCGTCCGCCGCCGGCGACGCGGATCAGGCACTGGGCGTCCAGACAGGATTTCTGTGCCTTGTCGAGCAAGTCCTGATTCTCGCGGTCAAACTGTTCCAGCACCAGCGCCGGCCGCCAGCCCGCTTCCACCCGCTGGCGCAGTAGCGCATATCGCTGGCGATGAGCGGCCGGATTATCGTGCACTTCGCCCAGCAGCCAAACTTGTGTCTCAGCAACTTCTTGCGGTGTCTTGCTCACTACAGGAGCGCCCGTCGTACTACAGCCCGCAAGAAATACGGCCATGAGCAAAATCAAGCCTCTCTGACGCCCAAATAAAGAAATCATCTAAAGCTGTCTCCAATCAAATTCAATTATTGCTTGCTTATTGGCGCAGATATACGCCACTGGCGTCAATTAATAGTTTTCGTGTTGCGTTGCATTATTTGCTTGTCTAAAATAAAACACAGATGGCAATTTGTTACGAATTGTGGTTTAATGCTATTCATTGGACAGCGCATGCTTGATCGCAAAGAAAAACTCTAGCGATTTTGCGTTAGGTCTGCCTTAACACCTTGTCCAGTATGCCTTACAGGAGTACATAGTGAAAATTTCGACTTTGGTGAATTGCGCGCTCGTCATGCTCAGCCTCGCTGGCGGCGCTCAGGTGCAGGCCGCGCAGGCTGAAAAAGCCAATATTGCACCTGCAACAATTGTTCTGGCGCATTGCGACCACCACGCGGCCCAGCCATGCGGTCTGGATAATGATGGTAATAATACTGCCGGCAAAAACAGCGAGCCGGAAGCCTTGCCTGCCAATGACCCAAAACGAGCGCAGGAAGTCGAGCCAGTTGCCCAGATTCCTGAGCCGCAGACTTTTGTCATGCTGATGCTGGGTCTGGTTGTACTCGGTTTTGCCTCGCGTCGTGGCGACGCTTCGGAAAAATTCACCGACTAGTCAGCCGCTGGGCGACGAAAAAAATCCCGCAGATGGCGGGATTTTTTTTGTCTGCAGTATGTGCACAGCCACTGCTTAAATCATGTTGCAGAACTAAGCTGATAATCGAAATCGTAGTAATGCTTGCCCTCTTCGATGCGGATTTGCAGCGTGCCGCTCAGACCAGCCAGTTCGTCCTGCCCTGAATCATGCACCACCGCCACGCTCAAACCCGAGGTGCCACGCTGCATGGTGCCACAGTGATGCAGCAGAAAACTGCCGTGCAAGCCATCCAGCGTGCCCTGCACCCGCTCCATCGCCACATACGCGCCCGAACCGATATCGCGGTTCATAAATGCCAGCATCTCGCCGCGGCCACTGGCCGACAGCGCCCCCGTGTACTGCTTGTCGAGCGACATCCGGCTGATACTGCTTTCATTGGCCACGCTGGACATGCTTTCCGGTGCGATGCGGACGCTGAATTCTCCACTTACTTTAGGCATGATGGCTCACTCTAGTCGTGCTGCGGTTGTTCAGAAGGCAAAGCCTGGTGTTGCTCTTCGGTTGGCGTCACGCAAGGAATACGCAGCGTGAAGCAGGCGCCCTCGCCCAGCTTGCTGGCCACCGAGATGGTGCCGCAGAACTGTTTGACGATCAGGTTGAAAACGATATTCAGGCCCAGCCCCGTACCTCCCTGTCCGCGCCGCGTGGTGACAAACGGATCGAACACTTTATCCAGCATCTCCGGTGCTATGCCTTTACCGTCATCGGCCACCTGCATTTCTATCCAGTCCGCCTGCTGTACCACGGTGATGCGTATCTGCCCTTCGTCATCCGGATTGAAAGCGTGCTCCACGCAGTTCAGCGTCAGATTGGTAATTACCTGTGCCAGCGCACCGGGGTAGCTATCGAGCATCACATCGCGCGGACAGCTGATGCTGACGGCGATGCGGGTTTTCTTCAGCTTGGGCTGCAGGCTGGACACGACTTCGTTGATGTAATCGCGCAGCTCGAAGCGGCGCCGCGCTTCGCTGACCTGATCGACCGCAATCTGCTTAAAGCTATGGATCAGGTGTGCGGCACGGTAAGCATTGTTCATGATCAGGCGCGTGCTTTCCGAGGCCGTTTCCAGATAGCGCATGATGTCGGACTTCTTGACGTTGCCGCCGTCGACAGCGTGATGGACTTTTTCCGTCGCCTCCAGCAGCACCGACGCACTGGTCAGCGCAATGCCTACCGGCGTATTGATTTCATGGGCCACGCCGGCCACCAGGCCGCCCAGCGATGCCAGCCGCTCGGCCTGCAGCAGCGATTCCTGGGTGCGGCGCAGATCATCGAGCGCCTTGGTGGTGGTCTGGGCTGATTTGCGCGCTTCGTCTTCCGCTTCGCGGATGCGCTGGATATTCGATTTGATCTTGCGCTGGATGGCATTGAAGCCGCGGATCACTTCGCCCAGCTCGTCCTGGCGGTTTTCCGGCAGCTCTTCCACCTCATCGCTACCGCGCGTGGCCAGATCGAACAGACCGTCGCGCAGGCGCTTGAGCGGATCGAACACGATGCGCAGCGACAGCGCCAGTGCCGCCACCAGAATCAGATCGAGCAGCAGCACTTCCGTGACTTTGCGCCTTACTTCTGCGGCCAGCGTGGCATCGATCTGGGCGCGGCTGAAATTGACCACCACCCGGCCCACGATGACGGGCTTGAGGGACGCACCGGCCGCGCCGGAATCGCGATAGGCCAGATCGGCGACCACGGGCGTGCCGCTCACATTCAGGTCGTTCTCGATGGCGCTGACCGAACCGTTTTCATTACGCAGCTTGCCCGAGAACAGGCCGACCGAAGTATCGTAGACACGGATGGACACCAGTTCCGGTGGCAGCATTTCCGCTGCCACGATGTTGTCGACCTTGGCTTTATCCAGATCCCACAACGCAGAAGGCAGGCTGGTTTGCAGGCGCGTCAGCACCCCTTCGCGCAGACGCTGATTGGCCACCTCCAGTTCATGCCCCAGACTATACTGGGCATAGGTACCCGAAATGCCTAGCACCAGGGTCACGATGACCACAAATAGCAGTGTCAAACGGCCTTGAATACCAAACATTGACCAGCCTCGCATACAAGTAGGAATTACGTCCCAATGTACGGTATGACATGCGTCTTGGCAAGTTCGACCTGCGCCAATGTGCCCTATGACAGACTTTACTTGCACCCCAGCGCAAGATCAGGCAATGTGGCAATACGGCAATCTTGCAGCACACCCAAGGAGTACCCCATGAGCGGAAATTTTCACCAGATGGCACTGACGGATGTCCAGCCCGGCATGGTTTTGTCCGATGAATTGCTAGATATGCAAGGCCAAGTGCTGCTGCCGCAAGGCACGGTACTAACCGAGGCCATGCTGTCCCTGATGCCGCGCCATGGCATCAGCGTGCTGCCTATCCAGCAGGCTGAATATACGGCCGAGGCCATCGAAGCCACGGTACACCACCACGAAGCGCGGCTGGAGCGGCTGTTCCGTAAAAACGACGCCGACATCGATACCCACTGGGCTACCGCACAATTGCGCCGTTTCATCAGTGACTACCGGCATGGTGCAGAGGAGGCGCCTGAACATGAGTAATCCGATGAATAACAACGTGAATAACATCGTCAGCTACGAAGACGTGGTCCGCACGCTGGACGACCTGCCTTCGCTGCCGGCCGTGGTGATGGAATTGCTCAACAGCATAGATCAGGAAGATGTCGATATCGCCGTGCTGGCCAAGAAAGTCTCGCACGATCAGGCGCTGACGGCCAAGACACTGCGGCTGGCCAATTCTTCGCTGTATGGACTGCAAGTCAAAGTCACCACCATCCAGCAGGCGATTACCTTCCTCGGCTTCCAGACCACACGCAACCTGATCACGGCCGCCGCGCTGACAGGTTGTTTTGCCGAAAGCCATTGCCCCGGCTTCCACCATCAGGCCTTCTGGCGCCACTCGATCGCTACCGCTGCCTGCGCCAAAGTGCTGGCGCGGCAGATGCGTTTCAATCAGGATTATGCTTTCACGGCGGGCTTGCTACACGACATAGGCCGGCTGGTGCTGGTGTCCTGCTTCCCCCAGCAGTATGGCCAGGCGCTGGCTTACCGCAAAGCCCATGACTGCTATATGCTCGAAGCGGAACGCAGCGTGCTCGGTGTGGACCATGTAGATGCCGGTCTGGCGCTGGCCGAACACTGGAACTTCTCCGATACCATGCGCCTCGCCATTGCGGGCCATCATGATCCGGAAACGCCGGGTGCCGGTTTCCTCGCTGCCATCATCCATATCGCCAATGCCGTCGTGCATGCGCTCGATCTGGTCGAAGATGAAGATGATCTGGTGCCGCCCATTTCCAGCGTGGCGTGGAATGCCTTAGGGCTCAACGAAGAAGCCTATCTGCATCTGTTCCGCGAAACAGAACTGCAGTACGAAGAGATTTCCATGGTGCTGCTCAGTTAATTCAGTCCAGCCGGCAGCACATGGGCTGCGGCTGCGCTGGCACGTGCGACCGTCCAGCGCAGCACTCTGCACTACAGCAATGGGCGCGCATCAATGCCGCGCATAATTTCCGGCCTCGACCTTATCCTGCGCCTGACGCTCTTCCGGCTTCGGTCGGCCTTGCGCATCGGACAGACGGTACTTGGTGCGGCGGTCGCCCATCAGGTCGCGCAGATCGCGGATGCTCATGCCCGTCACTTCGTGCATGCGAATCAGCAGCGAGGCGCCCACAGGCAAACGGTGGTGACGAATTTTGCTGATGACGGGCGGCGCAACTTCCAGCAGACGTGACAGCGCCGCATCGTTTTTCAGCTGCATCTTGCCCAGCAAGATATCGAGCAAGTGATTCGGGTTATAGCTTTCCTGCGAAGCAAGTGCATGATGTGCCATGATGTTTCCTTCATTGGTTAGGTGGATGGAGTGTGCAAGCCTGAACTTAAATGCAACTTAGATACAAACTGCGCTGCAATTTCTTACCTAGTCCGACCGCGCCAAGTTGCCATATGCGCAATTTAATTCTATGCGCATTACCGTGCATTCCTGCATCGCCCACTGAGCGGAACTTAAGCCGTATCAAGCGCGAGCTAGAAAGCTTGGCAACATGGATATTTCAGCACATGGGGCTGGGAGGTGGCGCACGCAAGAACTTGTAGGAAACTGTTACATCAGGCATGACTGTCTTTACATAGGCGGGGGCGGTGCAAAGTACGGTAAACTAGCGCCTGCGCCGCGTCAGGCGGCCTTACTGAAAAGCACGACCTTGAAAACCAAAACACCCGTTCAGCCCCACTACTTTGTGCCCGAGCCGATGGATAACACGCGGCTCGCGCACCTGTGCGGCCCGCTCGACGAAAACCTGCGCCAGATTTCGGCCGCACTCGACGTCACCATCTTCCGCCGCGGCGAGAAATTCATCGTCAGCGGCCACAATGCCGAACGCGCGGTGCAGATCCTCGAACAGTTCTATGCCGTAGCCCAGAAAGTCATTCCTATCGAGGAAGTGCAGCTGGCACTGGTCGAGCAGCGCACCAGCCAGCAAGTGGCCGCCGTTGCCAGCGGCGATGCAGCCGCCGTGGCCCAGGTGGTGGCGGCGCCGTTTGTGGAACCCAGCATCGATAGCCCGGTGCTGAAAACCCGCCGCAGCGATCTGCGCGGCCGCACGCCGCACCAGATCCGCTATCTGCGCAACATCCTCGAGCACGACATCAGCTTCGGCGTGGGGCCGGCCGGTACGGGCAAAACCTATCTGGCCGTGGCCTGCGCCGTCGATGCGCTCGAACGCGATGCCATCAAACGCATCATCCTGACCCGCCCGGCCGTGGAAGCGGGCGAACGGCTGGGCTTCCTGCCCGGTGATCTGAGTCAAAAAGTCGATCCCTATCTGCGCCCTCTGTATGACGCGCTGTACGACTTGCTGGGCTTCGACCGCACGCAGAAAATGTTCGAGAAGCAAGTGATCGAAATCGCGCCGCTGGCTTATATGCGCGGACGCACGCTCAACCATGCTTTCGTAATCCTCGACGAAGCCCAGAACACCACGGTGGAACAGATGAAGATGTTCCTGACCCGCATAGGCTTCGGCAGCAAGGCCGTGGTTACGGGCGATGTGACGCAGGTGGACTTGCACAAGAGCCAGAAGAGCGGTCTGATCGATGCCATGCAGGTACTCAAAGACGTGCGCGGCATTGCCTTCAGCCATTTCGGTAGTGAAGATGTGGTGCGTCACCCGCTGGTGGCACGCATTGTCGACGCCTACGAAACGGCGCAAACCCATGAGGCGGAAATCGCCCCCTTAATCAAAGCCACTGCGATCAAAAATGTCCGCAAAAAATAAACTCTCCCTGTCCGTCCAGTACGCCGATACCCGTTTGCAGGACGCCCTGCCGCGTCCGAAAATCCGCCGCTGGGTACAAGCTGCCCTGTTCGCACCGGCCGAGCTGACCATCCGCTTTGTCGATGCGGAAGAAGGCCGCGCCCTGAACCGCGAATACCGCGAAAAAGATTACGCCACCAATGTGCTGACCTTTGCCTACAACGAAGGCGAAGAATTTGCCGAAGACGAACCGACCCGCGCCGACATCATCCTGTGCACCGACGTGCTGGAAAAGGAAGCGGCCGAGCAAAAGAAAAGTGTGGAAGAACACGCCGCCCACCTGATCATCCACGGCGTGCTGCACGCGCAAGGCTATGACCACCTCGAAGACGAGGAAGCGGCCGAAATGGAAGGCATAGAAACGGAACTGCTGGCTGCCCTCGGTTACGCCGATCCCTACGCCTGAGCGCCCGAATGGAGTGGTCAAACTGACAAAATCGGCTAGCCACTCCCATTTGGTGTATCCTATAGGCCATCGAAACAACGGCTCACGCCTCCTATGCAAGAGCACTCTAGTAGCGTCAAGACTGACGCTAAACCCCACCGGTCACTGTTTGAACGCCTGACCGCACTGATTTCCCCCGAACCAGAGAACCGCGCCGAACTGCTGGAAGTTCTGCACGACGCCCATGAACGCAACCTGATCGATGCCGACGCGCTGTCGATGATCGAGGGGGTGTTCCAGGTTTCCGATCTGTCCGCCCGCGATATCATGATTCCCCGTTCCCAGATGGACGTGATCGACATCGCCAAACCGATAGAAGAATGGCTGCCCACCGTGCTGCAGACGGCGCACTCGCGCTTCCCCGCCATCGAAGGCGAACGCGACAAGGTGATCGGCATCCTGCTGGCCAAAGACTTGCTGCGCTACTACGCCGAAGAATCGTTCGACGTGCGCGATATGCTGCGCCCGGCCATCTTCATTCCCGAATCCAAGCGCCTGAACGTGCTGCTGCGCGATTTCCGCGCCAACCACAACCACATGGCCATCGTGGTCGATGAATACAGCGGCGTGGCCGGCCTGATCACGATCGAAGACGTGCTGGAACAGATCGTCGGCGACATCGAAGATGAATACGATTTCGACGAAGAAGAAGACAACATCCTGTCGATCAAGGAAGGTGCTCATGGCCCGCGCTGGCGTATCAAGGCCCTGACCGAGATCTCCCAGTTCAACGAAGAGCTCGACACCGCCCTGCCCGATGATGAGGTCGATACCATCGGCGGTCTGGTCGCCAAGCATCTGGGCCGTATGCCGCACAAAGGCGACGTGTTCGACTACGAAGGCATGCGTTTCGAAGTATTGCGCGCTGATGCACGTCAAATTCACGTGCTGCTGGTAGAGAAGCTGCCGGCTGCCAGCACGGCGGACGACGACGCCTGATGCGTTTTCGCCGTACCGATCCGAACCAGCCACGGCCGCAGCGTTCCACGCGCGGCCGCATGACCATCACGGCCATCGCCGGCGCCCTGTGCGTATTTGCCTTTGCCCCGTTCGGCTGGTGGCCACTGCAGATCATGGGTCTGGCCACGCTGTTCTATCAGGTGCTGCGCAGCGATGGCGTGAAAAGCGCAGCGCTGATCGGCTGGGCTTTCGGCCTGGGCTGGACTGCCGCTGGCACCCACTGGCTCTACGTTTCCCTGCATACCTATGGCGGCATGGCCGCACCGCTGGCCGCACTGGCCGTGCTGCTGCTGGCCGCCGGCATGGGCCTGTATGTGGCACTGGCCATGGGCGGCGCAGCCTGGCTGCGCCAGCGCTGGGCGCTGCCGCTGGCTGCCGCCAATCTACTCGTACTGCCAGCCTGCTGGACGCTGGCCGAATGGCTGCGCGGCTGGCTGTTCACGGGCTTCCCGTGGCTATCGGCCGGCTATGCCCACAACCACAGCCCGCTGGCCGGTTTCGCGCCGATTATCGGCATGTACGGTCTGGGCTGGCTGGCCGCCACGCTGGCTGGCGCCCTGCTGCTGACTTTCCACCGCACGCGCTGGATCGCTGCCGGCACGGTCGTGGCTGCGCTGGCCGGTGGCGCCGCCCTGAATCTGGTGCAATGGACCACGCCACAAGGCCAGCCCATCAGCGTGCGCCTGCTGCAAGGCAATGTGCCGCAGGATGAAAAATTCAATGGCGCCCATGTGGCCGCTGCCATCACCCAATACCAGCGCGCCATCATGGAAGCGCCCGCCGACCTGATCGCCACGCCGGAAACGGCCATCGTCATGCTGCCGCACCAGTTGCCGACCGACTACTTGCCGACCGTAGCCGAATTCCTCAAGAGCACAGGCAGCCAGCTCATTCTCGGCATCCCCGTGGCCGATAGCCAGACTGCCTACTTCAACAGCGTACTGGGCCTCACCGGCCAGCCGGGCGCCAGCTATTACCGCTACGACAAGCACCATCTGGTGCCGTTCGGCGAATTCATCCCGCTCGGCTTCCGCTGGTTTGTCGATCTGATGGCCATCCCGCTCGGTGACCAGACCAGTGGCGCCGACATCCAGCCCGCCTTTACCGTTCGTGACCAGCGCGTGCTGCCGAATATCTGCTACGAAGACCTGTTCGGCGAAGAAATCGCAGCCCAGTTGCACCAGCCTGCCGCCGGCCAGCAGCCGGCCACCATGCTGCTGAATGTCTCCAATCTCGCGTGGTTTGGCGACACCATCGCCATTCCCCAGCATTTGCAGATTTCGCAGATGCGTACGCTGGAAACGGGCCGCCCCATGCTGCGTGCCACCAATACCGGTGCCACTGCCGTGATCGATGGCCGTGGACAAGTGCTGCAGCAATTGCCGGTCAACCAGACCGGCACGCTGGCCGCCCGCGTGCAAGGCATGCAGGGCAACACCCCGTACATTCTCTGGGGCAACCGCCTGTTGCTGCTGCTCACCGCCGTGTCGCTGGGAGCGGCATGGTTTTGGTCGCAGCGCACAAAAAAGGGGCCAAAAGCCGCTTAATCTCTACAGGCTACTAGTAAAACCCGCTAAAATTGTTTTTTTAGCGAACCTCACACCGCGCGCCCACAGGCCGCGCCTTTGACGACACAAGATGCTGACATTTCAACAAATTATCCTGACCTTGCAAACCTACTGGGACAAGCAAGGCTGCGCCCTGCTCCAGCCCTACGATATGGAAGTGGGTGCGGGTACCTTCCACACCGGCACCTTCCTGCGCGCGATCGGCCCGGAACCTTGGCGCGCTGCCTATGTGCAGCCTTCGCGCCGTCCGAAAGATGGCCGTTATGGCGAAAATCCTAACCGTGGCCAGCACTACTACCAGTATCAGGTGGTCATGAAACCGGCACCGGAAAACATCCTCGACCTGTATCTGGGTTCGCTGGAAGCGCTGGGTCTGGATCTGAAACAGAATGACGTGCGTTTCGTCGAAGATGACTGGGAATCGCCAACTTTGGGCGCCTGGGGTCTGGGCTGGGAAGTCTGGCTGAACGGCATGGAAGTGACGCAGTTCACCTACTTCCAGCAAGTGGGCGGTCTGGACTGCAAGCCCGTGCTCGGCGAAATCACCTACGGTGTCGAGCGTCTGGCCATGTATCTGCAGGGCGTAGAGAATATGTACGACCTGATCTGGACCACCTGGGAAGAAAACGGCGAGACCAAAGTGCTCAAATACGGCGACGTGTTCCACCAGAATGAAGTGGAGCAATCGGCCTACAACTTCGAGCATTCGAACACGGAGCTGCTATTCACCCAGTTCAACAATCACGAATCGGAAGCCAAGCGCCTGATCGAAGCCCAGCTGACTCTGCCAGCCTACGAGCAGATCATGAAAGCGTCGCACAGCTTCAACCTGCTGGACGCCCGTGGCGCCATCTCCGTGACGGAACGCGCTGCCTACATCGGCCGTGTGCGCGCCCTGTCGCGCCTGGTTGCACAGGCTTACTACGATTCGCGCGAACGTCTGGGCTTCCCTATGCTGCCTGCCCAGGCTAACGCTGCCGCCGCTGAATAAACCGTATAAATCTTATGACTCAAACTCTGCTCATCGAACTGCTGACCGAAGAACTGCCACCGAAAGCGCTGGCCAAACTGGGCGCAGCGTTCGCCGCCGGCATCGTCAACGGCCTGAAATCGCGCGACTTCCTCGAAGCCGACAGCGTTGCCACCCCGTTCGCCTCGCCACGCCGTCTGGCCGTGTCCATCACCAAAGTGCGCGCCACTTCGCCCGATAAATCCATCCGCGAAAAAGTGCTGCCAGTCGCCGTGGCACTCGATGCCAATGGCAACCCGACCGCGCCGCTGGCCAAGAAACTGGCCGCACTGGGCTTCCCTGACCTGCAAGTAGCCGATCTGGAACGCGCGCAGGACGGCAAAGCCGAAAGCTTCTTCTACACCTACACGGCAGCCGGTAGCGCGCTGCACAGCGGCCTGCAGGCGGCGCTGGAAGAATCCGTCGCCAAGCTGCCGATTCCGAAAGTGATGAGCTACCAGCGTCCAGACGGCAGCACCGTGCAGTTCGTGCGTCCGGCCCACAGCCTGATCGCGCTGCATGGCGCGACCGTGATTCCGCTCACGCTGCTGGGTCTGACCGCCTCCAACGTCAGCGAAGGCCACCGCTTCCTGACCGCACCGGGTCAGCGCATGGTCACCATCGCTGATGCCGACAGCTACGCTGCCACGCTGGAAAGCGCCGGTAAAGTGCTGGCCAGCGTCGAACAGCGCAAGGAGAAAATCCGCGCCGAACTGCTGGCCAAAGCCGGTGCCGACACGGTGCTGATGCCGGAAGCCCTGCTGGACGAAGTGGCGGCGCTGGTCGAATGGCCGGTAGTCTACGAATGCAAATTCGAAGAAGAATATCTGGCCGTGCCGCAGGAATGCCTGATCCTGACCATGCAGACCAACCAGAAATACTTCGCTCTGACGGACAGCAAGGGCAAACTGCGCTCGCGCTTCCTGATCGTTTCCAACATCGCCACCGATACGCCGGCCGCCATCATCGACGGTAACGAGCGCGTGGTGCGTCCGCGCCTGTCGGACGCCAAGTTCTTCTTCGAGCAGGATCGCAAAAAGACGCTGGAATCGCGTCTGCCGCTGCTGGAAAAAATCGTCTATCACAACAAGCTGGGCACCCAGGCTGCCCGTGGCGAGCGCGTGGCCAAGCTGGCTGCCTTCATCGCTGGTGCCATCGGCGGCGACGCTGCACTGGCAACCCGCGCAGCCAAACTGTCCAAGGCCGATCTGGTCACGGAAATGGTCGGCGAATTCCCTGAGCTGCAAGGCATCATGGGCACCTACTACGCGCGCAACGACGGCGAACACGAAGATGTGGCACTGGCCGCCTCCGAGCACTACCAGCCGCGCTTCGCCGGCGACGCGCTGCCTTCGACCGTAACCGGCACCGCCGTGGCACTGGCCGACAAGCTGGAAACCCTGGTCGGCATCTGGGCCATCGGTCTGGCACCGACCGGCGATAAAGACCCGTTCGCACTGCGCCGTCACGCGCTGGGCGTGCTGCGTATGCTGATCGAAAAACGTCTGCCGCTGGCCATCAGCACGCTGCTGGCGCAAGCGGCTGCGCTGTTCGGCGATGTGGCCGGCTTCAAAGACCCGTCGGCCGAAGTCACCGTGTTCATGATCGACCGTCTGCGCGGTATCCTGCGCGAACGTGGCTTCTCGCCGAACGAAATCGAAGCCGTGGTGGCACAGAATCCGGACCGTCTGGACGATATCGTGCAGCGTCTGGAAGCGGTACAGGCTTTCGCTGCGCTGCCGGAGTCGGCCTCGCTGGCCGCTGCCAACAAGCGTATCACCAACATCCTGAAGAAGAACGAAGAAGCGCTGGCTGCCACCGGCGGTGCTGGCGTGAACAGCGCGCTGCTGCAGGACGTGGCTGAGAAAAACCTGCATGCCGCCGTGGTGCGCGTGCTGCCGGAAGTCGATGCGGCTTTCGCCAAGGGCGATTTCACGGGCACGCTGAAAACGCTGGCCCAGTTGCGTGACGACGTCGATGCCTTCTTCAACGA
The DNA here is from genome assembly GCF_009720775.1 of Pseudoduganella danionis. Classification (GTDB taxonomy): domain Bacteria; phylum Pseudomonadota; class Gammaproteobacteria; order Burkholderiales; family Burkholderiaceae_D; genus Rugamonas; species Rugamonas danionis. The sequence goes on along the minus strand of NZ_WNKW01000001.1, from coordinate 397,306 downwards.
CGTGATGGTGATGGCAGAGGATGTGGCGCTGCGTAACAACCGTCTGGCGCTGCTGTCGTCGCTGCACGGCATGCTGAACCGCGTGGCCGACATTTCCAAGCTGGCGGCCTAAATGGGAACGCCGTCCATGAAACTGATCATTCTCGATCGCGACGGCGTAATCAACCACGACTCGCCGGACTTCATCAAATCGCCGGCCGAGTGGATTCCTGTACCCGGCTCGCTGGAAGCGATCGCCCGTCTGAATCAGGCGGGCTACAAGGTGGTGGTGGCCTCCAACCAGTCCGGCATTGCGCGCGAGCTGTTCGACATGGCCACCCTTAACGCGATCCACCAGAAGCTGCACAATCTGGCCCAGCAGGTAGGCGCCAGCATCGATGCGATCTTCTTCTGCCCGCACGCCGGCGCCGACAACTGCGATTGCCGCAAGCCGAAGCCGGGCATGTTCACGGAAATCTCGCAGCGCTACAAAATCAGCCTGAAAGGCGTGCCCACCGTGGGCGATTCGCTGCGCGATCTGCAGGCCGGCTTTGTCAGCGGCTGCATCCCTTATCTGGTATTGACCGGCAAAGGCGAAAAGACACAGGCCACGGGCGGTCTGCCGCCCGGCACCATGGTCTTCCCCGACCTCGCCGCCATGGTCAACCATCTACTCAAGAGTAATGCGGCCGCCGCATCGTCCTCGGCCAGCTAAACCGTTTTTGGAGTCTGCATTGGGTCATCCCGTACTGTTTTTACGTTCCCTGATTTTCACCATCATCATGGTGATCTCCACCATCGTCTGGGCCTGCGTGTGCTTCCTCGTCGCGCCGCTGCCGTACAACCAGCGCTTCTACGTCACCGCGCGCTGGAACGTGTTCATGATCTGGTGCCTGAAAGTCATCTGCGGCATCCGCTACGAAATCAAAGGCGCGGAGAACTTCCCCGACGCGCCGGCCGTGGTACTGGCCAAGCACCAGTCGGCATGGGAAACCATCTTCCTGCTGCCTAATCTGCCACGTCCGCTGGTGTTCGTCTTCAAAAAAGAGATCCTCTACATCCCGTTCTTCGGCTGGGCCATGGCGCTGCTGCGCATGATTCCCATCGACCGCTCGCAAGGCAAAAACGCCTTCCAGCACGTGGTCCGTCACGGCAAGCGCCGCCTCGCGGACGGCCAGTGGATTATCATGTTCCCGGAAGGGACGCGCATCCCTGTCGGTCAGGCCGGCAAATACAAAAGCGGCGGCACCCGCCTCGCCATCGAAACGGGCGCCGTGGTCGTACCGATTGCGCATAATTCCGGCGAATGCTGGCCAAAAAATTCTTTCATCAAGCGCCCCGGTCTTGTTACAGTATCGATAGGCAAACCGATTTCACCGGAAGGCCAGACTCCGGAAGCGATGATGCAACAGGTGGAAAATTGGATAGAATCAGAAATGCGCGTCATTTCGCCCCACGTCTACAACGCTGGCTAGACGATCTGGTCACGCTGGTGCAGCCGGCCAAGCCGGACACCAGCCAGCTAGACCTGTTCGGCCGCGAAGCAGCGCCTGCGCGGCCCGTCTATACCGAACCGGTATGGACTACGCCATCCGGTGGCACGCCGCGCCAGCCACCACCCGTTTCTCCTTACGTCGCACCACCACAAACCGCCGTTCCCTTAAAGCCGCGTGCCGCCACGCCGCCCACGGCCGAGCAGCCGCCCAAGCGCCAACTGCTGGTGGGCGACTTCGTGCTCGAATATTCGCTACGCCGCTCTACCCGCCGTTCGATAGGCTTCATGATTGATGATGAAGGGCTGCGCATCACCGCGCCCAAGCGCATCAGCATCGCCGAAATCGACAATGCTATCCACGCCAAACAGCACTGGATACTCAGCAAACTGAAAGAACGGCGCGAACGCCGTGCGGCGCGGCTCGAAAAACCGCCGGTGGAATGGGTCGATGGCGCCAAGCTGCCCTATCTGGGCAGCGACATCAGCCTGCGCCTGCTGGTCGGTGGCCGCAACCGCAGCAGCTATGATGCCGAGACGCGCACCCTGAGCATCATCCTCGTGCCCGGGGCGACGGAAGAGCTGCTCAAGGAACGCGTCAAAGCGTGGTATCAGCAGGAAGCCAAGCAGCTCTTCGTGCAGCGGCTCGACCTGTATGCGGAACGGCTGGGCGTGCGCTACAGCGCTTTCGGCCTGTCGTCGGCCGGCACGCGCTGGGGCTCGTGCACGGCCGAGCGCAAAATCCGCCTGAACTGGAAACTGATCCACTTCTCGCTGCCGCTGATCGACTACGTGATCGCGCACGAGCTGGCGCACATCCTCGAAATGAACCACAGCGCCCGCTTCTGGAATACGGTAGGCCTGATCTATCCCGAATACGAAGAAGCCCGCAACCTGCTGCGCAAGCGCGCGCAGGAATTGCCGGTACTGTTTCCGTGAAATTTAGCGGCTAGACTGCTGGTCCGGCGCGATCAGGGCAGGCAGCAAGGCCAGCGTACGGGCGGTGGCGCCGCGGTGCTGGTTGGCGAAGGCGAGCGCCTGCTGGCCCATGCTGTCGCGGGCGGCAGCATCGTTGAGCAGCCGCGCCGCAGTCTGCATCAGCTCTGCAGCATCGGCCACGCGCAGCGCGCCACCGGCGGCCAGCGCATCTTCCGTCACCAGTGCAAAGTTGAAGGTATGCGGACCGATCAGCACAGGCTTACCCAGTGCGGCCGGTTCGATCAGATTCTGCCCGCCCAGCGGCAGCAGGCTGCCGCCCACGAACGCGCAGTCGCAGGCAGCGTAATAGGCAAACATTTCGCCCATCGAGTCACCCAGCAGTACATCCGTATCCGCTGCCAGTCCGGCAGGGTTGGCCGCGCCGTCTTCCTGCAGCGTGGCCGATTCCTGCCCCAGCGCCAGCGCGCTGCGGCGCTGCACACGCAGGCCATGGCTGACTATCATGGCTTCCACATCGGCGAAGCGTTGCGGATGACGCGGCACGATCAGCAGCAGCACATCCTGCGGCAGACTGGCACGCGCCTGCTCGAAAGCAGCCAGTATCAGTTCTTCTTCACCTTCACGCGTGCTGGCACACAGCAGCACGGGGCGCGAGCCGATGGCAGCACGCAGGCGCGCACCGATCTGCAGCGCGGCCGGTGCCACCACCACATCGAACTTGATGCTGCCCGTGACTTCCACCCGCGCTACGCCCAGCGAACGTACCCGCTCGGCATCGGCCTGCGTTTGCGCCGCCACCAGCGTAATGCCGCGCGCCGCGTCGAGCAGCAGCGAACCGAGGCGGCGCGATTTGCGCAACGACCGCTCGGACAAACGGGCATTGGCCAGCACCACCGGCACACTGCGTGCGCCGCAGACGGCAATCAGATTCGGCCACACTTCCGTCTCCATCAGGACGCAGACGGCAGGACGGAAATGGCGGATGAAGCGTCCCACCATGCTGGCCGTGTCATACGGCAGATAAGCCTGTTGCAGACGCGCGCCATGGCGGGCAAACAAAGCTTTGCCGGTGGCGCGGCCCGTCGGCGTCATGTGGGTCAGGATAATGCGGCTGTCCGGATAGGCTGCCAGCAAGGCATCCACCAGCGGCTCGGCCGCGCGGGTTTCGCCCACCGAGACGGCGTGCACCCACAGCACCTGCCCTGCGCCTGCCATGGGCGCGCCATAGAAACCGAGCCGCTCGCCCCAGTGCTGGCGGTAGCCGGGTTCTTTGCGGCCGCGCAGCCACAATCGGGTCAGCACCAGTGGCAAGGCCAGCCACCAGAGTAAGGAATAGATCAATCGCATAATGGTGCCAGCAGTCCTTAGCCTTGCGCCAGCAGGCTGCGGGCTGCGGCCAGTACTTCGGCCACCGAGGGCGGCGTGCCCTGATCGCCCAGATTGAGGATGCGCGGCGACCAGTTGCCTTCCGTCTTCCAGCGCGGTGAATCGGCATAGATTTCCACCGTTGGCCGCACAAAGGCCGCCGCAATATGGGTCAGGCCCGTATCGACGCCGATCACCAGCCCTGCATGGCGCGCCAGCAGCATGGCATCGGCCATGGACAGCTTGGGCAACACGCGCGCATTCGGCAGGCCAGCGGCCAGCACCTGCGCTTCCGCCAGTTCTTTCGGCGAACCCCAAGGCAGCAGAATAGGCATAGGCGCCAGTTCGCGCCCCAGTGCGATCCAGTTTTCCGGCGCCCATTTCTTGGCGTCGCGCGCCGTGCCATGGAAGTACACGGCGTACGGCTGGTCCGGCATCCAGTCGGGTCGCGGCTCATTCAGCGATACTTCAGGCAGGCCGAAATCGGCCGGCGTATCGACTGCGTAGCCCAGCGCAGCGCCAGCCACGATACGGCCACGCGCTACGGCATGGGTGCGCGGATCGGTCGGCACGCTGAGGTTATGGAAGATGCGCGAAATGCCTTCGTAACCCGAGCCTTCGCTACCGTTGGCCAGGCCCACTTTGCGGCCACCGGGCACGATGCGCGCTGCGCCCATGATCACGCCCGTCTTGAGCAGGCCCTGGGTATCGAACACATAATCGTACTGCTGCTGGCGCAGGGTGCGCCAGAAGGCCTTCATTTCGGCGCGGGTTTCCGGCTTGCCCAGACTCTTGCGCCAGCGCCGCAGCGCAAACGGGATGATGTTGCGCACCCGCGCGTTAAGCCGCACCAGACTGACATAGCCCTCCTCCACCACCCAGTCGATATTCGCGTCGGGGTAGTGGCGGGCGATGTCGGCCACCATCGGCAGGTTATGCAGCACGTCGCCCAGCGAGGAGACGCGCACCAGCAGAATGTTTAACGGCTTGCTGCCGGTGGTAGCTGGCGTCATGGCGTCAGAATGGCAGCTCGGCGTCCGGCTTGGCCGCCAGAATCACGCGCTTGAACTGGCCCTGGATGCGTGCCAACGCTGCCGGGGTTTCCGCTTCAAAGCGCATCACGATCACCGGCGTGGTGTTGGACGAACGGGCCAGACCGAAGCCGTCTTCGTATTCCACGCGCAGGCCGTCGATGGTGATGATCTGCTGATTGCCGGGGAATTCGGCATTGCTGCGCAGCTGATCCATCAGTTGGACGTTTTCGCCTTCGTTCAGGTGCAGATGCAGTTCCGGCGTACTGTCCGACTGCGGCAGAGAATTCAGCAGGGCCGACGGATCGGCGACACGGGTGAGGATTTCCAGCAGACGTGCACCCGAATACAGGCCGTCATCGAAACCGTACCAGCGGTCCTTGAAGAAGATATGGCCGCTCATTTCGCCGCCCAGCGGCGCACCCGTTTCACGCAGCTTGGCTTTCACCAGCGAGTGGCCGGTCTTGTACATCAGCGGCACGCCACCGTGCTTGCTGATCCACGGTGCCAGATGGCGCGTGCATTTGACGTCGTACAGTATCTGCTCGCCCGGATGGCGGGTCAGCACATCGGCCGCAAACAGCATCATCTGGCGGTCCGGGAAGATGATCTGGCCATCTTTGGTCACCACGCCCAGACGGTCGCCATCGCCATCGAAGGCAATCCCGAGTTCGGCATCAGTGTCCTGCAGCACACGGATCAGGTCCTGCAGGTTTTCCGGATGGGCCGGATCAGGGTGGTGGTTAGGGAAGTTGCCATCCACCTCGCAGAACATTTCGATCACGTCGCAGCCCATGCCACGGAACAGGTCAGGTGCGAACGCACCGGCCACGCCATTGCCGCAATCGACGGCGATCTTGATCGGGCGCGCCAGCTTGACGTCGCCGATGATGCGCTCGAGGTACTGGGCGCGGATATCGTGGGTGCTGTAGCTGCCCGGCGTGGCGGCGCTGCTGCCGTCATGCGCCACGATGGCATCGTACAGCGCGGTAATGGCGGCACCGTGGATGGCTTCGCCGGCCAGCACCATTTTGAAACCGTTGTAGTCAGGCGGATTATGGCTACCCGTAACCATGATGCCGGACGCCGCGCCCAGCACATTGGTACCGAAGTACACCATAGGCGTGGCCACCACGCCCAGATCGATCACATTCACGCCTGCGGCCTGCAGACCCTGGGCCAGTGCCGCGGCCAGCGCAGGGCCGGACAAACGGCCATCGCGGCCGATTACCACCGTGCGCTCGCCCTTGGCCAGCGCGGCCTGGCCGAAGGCCTGACCTATCTTGTGTGCGACGCCAGCATCCAGCGTTTTATCGATGATGCCGCGGATGTCGTAAGCCTTGAAGATGGACGGGGAAATTGGAACCATGATGTATCGATCAGATTTAAAAGTTAAAAGGGACAGCGGCTAGCGCTCAGGTTTTCTTATGCCGGATCATCCAGCGCGGCGCCTTGAAGCGCACGATACGCACATATATCCATACATAACTGACAATAAACAATATACAGGAAAGCATCAAGATCCATGTATGGCGCCAGAATACGGTAGCCGGTATCACTGCCATCAGCGAGAACAGCCACAGATAAGGCGAAGTCATGGAATTACGCCGGATCAGGGCACGGGCTTCCTTGCGCCCCACGGCCCACTGGACGATGCGGCGGAAAATCAGGCTGTGCAGGTGTATACCGTCCGGCATGGCCGGTGACTTACCGCGCACAAACATGCGGCGGTAGACCGAGAACAGGGTTTCGAAAGTGGGATAGATCAGCAGCAGCGCTGCATACCAGGTCGACACTTGCGGATTGCGCATCACCAGCAGCAACGCCAGCTCGCCCAGCATGAAGCCGATGAAATAGGCACCGCCGTCACCGAGGAAGATCATGCCTACCGGGTAATTCCAGATCAGGAAGCCGGCCGTAGCACCGGCCACCATCAGGGCCGCTATCAGCACGAACATATCGTTGACCTGCAGCGCCACATAGCCGAGCGAGAGCAGCATGCAGATCACCACCACGCTGGCCAGACCGTTGAAGCCGTCAATGATATTGACGGCATTGGCAATGCCGGCCACGGCCAGCACGGTCAGTGGCAGGGTCAGCCACATATACGGCAGCATCCACGAGGAAAACAGCCAGTCCAGCCGGTCGACGCGCGCATCGAGCAGGAAATAGCCCATGGCTGCCGCGATCATGGTCAGCACCAGCCGTCGGCCAGCACTCACCTTGCCCGTGTAGTCTTCCACGATGCCGCCCACAAAGGCGAAGAAGGAACAGCCCAGCAGCACCAGCAGCCAGTAGGTCATGGCGGGCACGCGCCACAGGGAAATCACGGAGCTGAGGGCGACCGAAAGAAAGATCGACAAGCCACCGATGCGTGCCACATGGTGCACATGAACTTTTTGCACTCCCAAGAAGTCCGCGTCCAAGGCCGGACCATGCAAGCGCGCTTCTTTGATCACCAGCAGGGTTAGCAGTGCCGAAGCAACAAAGCTCAGGAGGAAGGAAAACATATTTTTATAATAAAAAGACTGAGGACATCCGGTAGACCTTGTACGTCTCCCGCCGCCTGCAGACTGACACGCGATTGTACCGGATTCAGCCGTCCGAACCGGCATTTACGCAGCAAGTCTGTCCTAAACCAGACTTGCCGCCGCGCTTTTGCAACGCAGGCACACAGCACATCGGCCTACCGCTGCCCGTTGCAAGGCGCCGGCATCATAGCAGCCTGCCGCCGGACAGGCAGGCTTGCTTACCAAAGGATACAACTGGAAGGGAACCGCTGGCGGATCAGCGCATACATAACTGCAGCGCCTGTTGCCATTCAGGCAAATGGCAGAAACGGCTCATCAGCCGCTCGCTGGAAAGTACCGAATACTCGGGGCGCCGGGCCGGCACCGGATACTCGGCACTGCTAATCGGCACCACGCGGCAAGCTATGCCCGCTTCGGCCAGAATGGCGCGGGTGAAGTCATACCACGTGGTCTGGCCTTGCGCCGTCAGATGATAGACCCCGCGGTTCTGCACCCACCATTCGCGCCCGCCTGCATGCGCTTGCGCCAGCACTTGCGCCGTCACATCGGCAATCGTGCGGCTCCACGTAGGCGCGCCATGCTGGTCGGCCACCACACGCAACTCGTCGCGCTCGCGCGCCAGCCGCAACATGGTCAGCAGAAAATTCTTGCCGCGCATCCCATACACCCAGCTAGTACGGAAGATCAGGTGCGGTATCCCTGACGCTGCGATGGCCTGCTCACCGGCCAGCTTGCTGGCGCCATACACATTCAGAGGCCCCGTGGCGTCATCTTCCACGCGCGCGCCGGACTGCGTGCCATCGAATACATAGTCGGTCGAATAATGCACCAGAGACGCCCCCAAGCTACGGGCTTCTTCGGCCATCAAGGCCGGGGCTTCGGCGTTTACCCGGAACGCCAGTTCCGGCTCGCTTTCAGCTTTGTCTACCGCCGTGTAGGCGGCCGGATTGACGATCATATTCGGCTGCACGGCGCGGATCACGCGACGTACCTGATCCAGATCAGCCAGATCCATCTGTTGACGATCCACAGCCACGACATCGCCCACGCCTTGCAGGCTGCGGGCCAGTTCATAACCTACCTGGCCCGTGCTGCCCGTCAGCAGGATTTTCATGCGAACACCTCGGCATCGGCCAGCAACGCTGCCGCCTGATCTTTACCCGACAGCAGCGGCGCCATGCCTAGCTCAGGCCACTGTATGCCGATGGCCGGATCGTTCCACAGCACCGAACGTTCGTGTTCGGGCGCCCAGTAATCCGTCGTCTTGTAGAGGAATTCGGCTGCATCGCTGGTGACCATGAAGCCATGGGCAAAACCGGGCGGTATCCACATCTGCAGCTTGTTCTCAGCCGACAGCTCGGTACCGAACCACTGGCCGAAGGTGCTGGAACTCTTGCGCATATCCACCACCACATCGAACACGCTACCCGAGCTAGCGCGCACCAGTTTGCCCTGAGCCTGACGGATCTGGTAGTGCATACCACGCAGCACGCCCTTGAGCGAACGCGAGTGGTTATCCTGCACAAAGGCCGTCTCCACGCCCGTCAGCTCGGCGAAGCGGCGACCGTTATAGCTTTCGAAGAAAAAACCGCGCTCATCGCCAAATACCTTGGGTTCCAGCAGCAGTACGCCTTCCAGCGGCGTAGTCATCACTTTCATCGCGGTACAACCTTATCTTCAAGAATTTGCAGCAGATACTGACCATAGTTATTCTTTTTCAGCGGCTCGGCCAGCTTGCGCAACTGGGCCGCGTCGATATAGCCCTTGCGATAGGCGATCTCTTCCGGGCACGCCACTTTCAGGCCCTGACGTTTTTCGATGGTCGCAATAAACTGCGAAGCATCCAGCAACGATTCATGGGTGCCGGTATCCAGCCAGGCCATGCCGCGCCCCATCACTTCCACATTGAGCTGCTGTTTTTCCAGATACACGCGGTTGACGTCGGTAATTTCCAGTTCACCCCGCGCCGACGGCTTGATGCCGGCTGCGATATCGCACACCTGATTGTCGTAGAAATACAGCCCCGTCACCGCGTAGTTGGACTTGGGCTTGAGCGGCTTTTCTTCGATCGACACGGCCTGATGGTTGGCATCGAACTCGACCACGCCATAACGTTCGGGGTCCTGCACGTGGTAGGCAAACACGGTGGCGCCATCGGTCTGCTCAGTGGCGTGGCGCAGCAGCGCGTCGAGGTCGTTACCGTAGTAGATATTGTCGCCAAGGATGAGCGCGGACGGTGCATCGCCGACGAATTCGCGGCCGATGATGAAAGCCTGGGCCAGACCATCGGGCGAAGGCTGGACCGCATAGCTGAGCTGCAAGCCCCACTGGCTGCCGTCACCGAGCAGATCGCGGAAACGTGGCGTATCCTGCGGCGTGGAAATCAGCAGAATTTCCGTAATCCCGGCCAGCATCAGCACCGTCAGCGGGTGGTAGATCATGGGCTTATCGTAAATCGGCAGCAACTGCTTGGACACGCTCATGGTGATCGGATACAGACGGGTGCCCGAACCACCGGCGAGAATGATGCCTTTGCGGCGAGGAGTGGTCGTACTCATGGCTAGCCTTCGCGATTAAAGTAATTGGTTTCTACCCATTTGGCATAGCTGCCCGACTGCACATCCGTCACCCAGTCCTGATGCGTCAAATACCATTGCACGGTCTTGGCGATGCCGCTCTGGAAGGTCTCGGCCGGCTTCCAGCCCAGTTCGCGCTCGAGTTTGCGCGCATCGATGGCGTAACGGCGGTCGTGGCCGGGACGGTCCTTGACGTAGGTGATCTGGGCGCGATAGCTGCTGCCATCGGCTTTGGGCTTTTGCTGGTCCAGCATGTCGCACAGGGTATGCACCACATCGAGGTTGGCCATTTCATTCCAGCCGCCCACGTTGTAAGTCTCGCCCAGACGGCCCGCTTCCAGCACGCGGCGGATGGCAGCGCAGTGGTCGCTCACATACAGCCAGTCGCGGATCTGCTGGCCATCGCCATAGATAGGCAGCGGCTTGCCGGCCTGCGCGTTGGCGATAATCAGCGGAATCAGCTTCTCGGGGAAGTGGTATGGGCCGTAGTTATTCGAGCAGTTGGTGGTCAGCGTCGGCAGGCCATAGGTGTGGTGGTAGGACCGCACCAGATGGTCGGAGGCCGCTTTCGACGCCGAGTACGGGCTGTTCGGTGCAAACGCGGTGGTTTCGCTGAACGGGGCATCGTCCGGTCCCAGCGTGCCGTACACCTCATCGGTGGAAACGTGCAGGAAACGGAAGGCCGCTTTCTCGGCGTCCGCCAGTTCCGACCAGTAGGCGCGCGCCGCTTCCAGCAGGCTGAACGTCCCGTTGATATTAGTCTGGATGAATTCGCCGGGACCGAGGATGGAACGGTCCACATGGCTCTCGGCCGCAAAGTGCACAATCGCCCGCGGTTTGTGCTGGCGGAACAGTGCCAGTACTTGCGCCTGATCGCAGATATCGCCGCGCACGAAGATATGCCGGCTGTCATTTTTGAGCGACGCCAGATTATTCAGATTACCGGCATAGGTCAGCTTGTCGTAGTTAATCACCGGCTCATCTGACTGGGCCAGCCAGTCCAGCACAAAGTTTGAGCCTATGAAACCCGCCCCACCAGTCACAAAAATCATTTAGTATCCCGCAGCAAGAGTCAAAAGAGGAGTAGGCATTATTCTATGTGAAAGCCACGCCTTAACGGGCAAATATCGAAACTCTGCACCCGAATAACAGATTAAACCAGTTTGCCCTGCCACCAACTCAAGAGTATCCCCATGAAAACCTACGTAATCGGTGATTTACAGGGCTGCCACCAGCAGGCTCGCGACATGGTCGCGCGCATACAGGCCCATGCCGGTACGACCGAGCTGCGCATCCTGTTCGCCGGCGACCTGATCAACCGCGGCCCGGATTCCCTCGCCACTCTGCGCTATGTGCGCCAACTGGCGCAAGAAAGCAACGGCCGCATCGACAGCGTGCTGGGCAACCATGATCTGCATCTGCTGGCCGTAGCCTATGGCATACGCCCTGCCCATGCTGCCGACACGCTGGACGAGATACTGGCCGCGCCTGACCGCGACGAACTGATAGGCTGGCTGCGCCAGCGTCCGCTGGCACTGGAGGCGGATGGCCATCTGCTCGTGCATGCGGGGCTGCTGCCCCAGTGGGATGGTGCACAGGCGCTGGCTCTGTCGGCCGAAGTGGAACAGATGCTGCGCAGCGCAGGCCTCGGCGATTTTCTGGCCGATATGTATGGCAACCAGCCCGACCGCTGGCATGACAGCCTGCAGGGCGCCGACCGGCTGCGCTGCATCATCAACGCCATGACGCGGCTGCGCTTCTGCACGGCCGACGGCGTGATGGACTTCAAGATCAAGGATAGCGGCACGGCCGATCCGGCCTCCGGCCTGATGCCGTGGTTTGATGTGCCGGGCCGGCGCAGCGCCGGCCAGACCGTAGTGTTCGGCCACTGGTCGGCACTGGGGCTGATCATACGGCCAGATGTGATAGGCCTCGACAGCGGCTGCGTCTGGGGCGGCCAGCTCTCGGCTGTCTGCCTGCAGGACCGCAGCCTGCTGCAGGCCCAGTGTCCGGAATTCCAGCAGCACAGCGGCAAACAGGCGGCAAATTGAACGGCCGACGCGGCAAGGCCGGCACGATCCCAGCGCGGCTGCTCGCCGCGCATCCCTGCTAGTCGGCCGTCGCGGTCGGCGCGCTCAGCACCTGCACGCCGAGCGCCGCTGCGACAGCCTGTTCGGCCGCCTGCGCCAGCTCGCGCCGGTGCGCGCCCGCGCTGCTCAGCGGCGTCAGAATATCCAGCGTCGCCACGACGGGCGGGCCATCCAGTATCAGCATGATGCTCTCGGCAAAACTCATCTCGCCGATAAAATCCACCGACGGATGGTGGCCACCGTCGCTGCCCTGATACGACAGCGCGAACGGCTGCACCGGCACATGAGCGTCGATGGCAGCTTCGAACAGATTGGCGTGGAAAGGCAGTAGCGTGCCTTGCGCCGCCGTAGTGCCCTCGGGGAAGAAGGCCACGCGCTCGCCGTTCTGCAGGCTGTGCACCAGCCCTTTGAAGATGTGCCGCAGATCGCGCCGGCTACCGCGCGAAATGAACACCGTACCGGCCTTCTGCGCCAGCCAGCCCGCCAGCGGCCACGAACGGATCTCGGCCTTGGCGACAAAATGGCTGGGGTGCAGGCTGTGGATCACGAAGATGTCCAGCCACGAAATGTGGTTGGCCACCACCATCGCCGTATCGAGCACGGGCGCGCTAGTCGCCGACTGCCGCACCGTCACATTGAACAGGCCCAGCAGACGGGTGGACCAGCGGCGGATATGCGCATTGCGCGCCGCGTGGCCCAGCCACGGAAACACCACGGCGCAGATCAGCATGCCCTTGAGGACGTGCAGCAGCACCCGCACGATGCGGAAGAACGTCAGCAGTTTCATGCCACCCACTCAGTCAGGCCGCATTGCGCTGGTAAGCCACACGTCCTGCCACGATGGTGGTCTGCACCTGAGCTGCCAGGTTATAGCCGATGAAAGGCGTATGCTTGCCCTGGCTGGCCAGCGCAGCCGCTTGCACCGTCCAGTGTGCTTGCGGATCGAAAATGCAGACGTCGGCAGGGGCACCGACCGACAACGTACCGGCCGACAGCCCGGCCACTTTGGCCGCCTGCGAGGTAATCAGCGCCACTGCACGGGCCAGCGGACGCGGGCCGCTGGCAGCCTGGGTGGCGGCGTAGTCGTTGGCCCACTTCAGCGTCAGCGACAGCAGCAGTTCCAGACCGGTGGCACCCGCCGAGGCTTCGCCGAACGGCAGCAGTTTTTCATCATCGTCCACCGGCGTGTGGTCCGAGCACAGCGCATCGATGGTGCCATCGAGCAGACCGAGACGGATGGCGTCGCGGTCGCGCTGGCTGCGCAGCGGCGGCGTCAGACGCGCGTTCGAATCGAAGAAGCCGATGTCGGCATCGGTCAGGTGCACATGATGGGCGCCGACGTCACAGCTGACCGGCAGGCCTTCACGCTTGGCCTGACGTACCAGCTCGATGCCGGCCGCCGAGGACAGACGGCACAGGTGGACACGGGCGCCGGTTGCGCGCATCAGTTCGAAGATGGTGTGCAGCGCGATGGTCTCGGCCATCACCGGCACGCCGGACAGGCCCAGACGCGAAGCGATCGCGCCGCTGGCCGCAATGCCGCCACGGCCGATGTGGGCATCCTGCGGACGCAGCCACACGGTGTAATCAAAGGTCTTGGCATACTGCAGTGCGCGCAGCAGCACGGTAGTGTCTTCGATCGGCTCTTCTGCCTGCGAGAAGCCGATGCAGCCGGCTTCCGTCAGTTCCGCCATTTCCGTCAGTGCCTCGCCTTTCAGGCCCACCGTCAGTGCGCCCAGCGGGTGCACATTGGCCTGATTGCGCGTCTTGGCGCGGTACTTGAGCATCTCCACCAGCCCCGACTCGTCGAGCACAGGATCGGTATCGGGCGGGCTCACCAGACTGGTGACGCCGCCCTGCATGGCAGCCTGCAGTTCCGATTCCAGCGTGGCCTTGTATTCGTAGCCCGGTTCGCGCAGGCGTACCGACAGGTCCACCAGACCCGGTGCGACCACCAGACCGCTGGCGTCTATAGTCTGCTCGGCGCTGAAGCCGGCTGGCGCCGTACCGACGGCAACCACCTTGCCGGCGTCGATAAACAGATCCTGCTGGGCGTCGATACCATTGGCCGGATCGATCAGATGGCCGTTTTTAATGTGTAGTTTCATGCTTGCGTCCCTGCGACTATGCTCATTACTGCCATCCGTACTGCGATACCGAAAGTGACCTGCGGGAGTATCACGGCCTGCGGACCGTCGGCCACGGCCGAATCGATTTCCACGCCGCGGTTCATCGGGCCCGGGTGCATCACGATGGCATCCGGCTTGGCCAGCGCCAGCCGTTCCGGCGTCAGGCCATAGCTCTTGAAGTATTCCTGTGCCGACGGCAGCAGCGCGCCGCTCATACGCTCGTTCTGCAGACGCAGCATGATGATCACGTCCACGCCTTTCAGGCCTTCATCCATATTGGTGAAGGTGCGCACGCCCATCTGCTCCAGCCCACCGGGCAGCAGCGTGTGCGGGCCGATGGCACGCACTTCCGGCACGCCCAGCGTGGTCAGCGCATGGATATCGGAACGGGCCACGCGGCTGTGCAGAATGTCGCCCACGATGGCCACGGTCAGATTGGTGAAATCCTTCTTGTAGTGGCGGATGGTGTACATGTCCAGCAGGCCCTGGGTCGGGTGGGCATGGCGGCCGTCACCGGCATTCACCACGTGCACATGCGACTGGCCGGAATCCTGCAGGTGCTTGGCGATCAGGTAAGGCGCACCCGATTGCGCGTGGCGCACCACGAACATATCGGCATGCATGGCCGACAGGTTGTCGATGGTGTCGAGCAGCGATTCGCCCTTGCTGGCCGAGGAAGCCTGAATATTCAGGTTGATCACATCGGCCGACAGACGCTTGGCGGCGATTTCGAAAGTGGTACGGGTACGGGTCGAGTTCTCGAAGAACAGATTGAACACCGACTTACCGCGCATCAGTGGCACCTTCTTCACATCGCGGTCGGAAATGCCGACGAAGGAAGAAGCCGTATCGAGGATATGGTTGAGGATAGACTTGGGCAGCCCTTCGATCGACAGCAGGTGCTGTAGTTCGCCGTGTTTGTTGAGTTGCGGATTGAGCATGATGAATTAAGCCTGGTCTATGGTTAGCGTGAATTTGCCATCGTCGGACTGCTGCAGCACCAGCGCCTTGCCCGCTTCCACCTTGACGTGGGCGGCGACGAAATCAGCGGCGACGGGCAGCTGGCGCTCGCCACGGTCCACCAGCGCAGCCAGCATGATGCGGGCCGGACGGCCGTAGTCGAACAGTTCGTTCAGCGCAGCGCGGGTGGTGCGGCCCGTGTACAGCACGTCGTCCACCAGCAGGATGGTGGCGGCGTTGACATCGAAATTGATGCGGGTCGGCTTGACGTCGGCCGGCAAGCC
Organism: Pseudoduganella danionis; assembly: GCF_009720775.1. GTDB lineage: Bacteria > Pseudomonadota > Gammaproteobacteria > Burkholderiales > Burkholderiaceae_D > Rugamonas > Rugamonas danionis. Next base: position 381,930 of record NZ_WNKW01000001.1, on the reverse strand, counting down.
TTTCTTGGCGTAGTCGTCGCGGTAGAACGACACATCGAGCACGCCGCAGCGTTCGGTCAGGCCCAGATCGGCAGCCAGACGTTCGGCCAGCCAGGCGCCGCCCGAGTGGATGCCGACGATGGCCACATCGGCCACACCGGTCAGACCGGCGCGCACGTCGGCCAGCAGCGTGGCGTACAGCGCTTCGGCGTCGAGTTGTTGAGGGTTGAGTAAGGTCATGGGGTGGCTAGCACCTGCTTAGGGCGCGTTCTCGTTTTAGAAATCAGTGGGTATCAAAATACTGCTGCAGGATGATGGCGGCGGCGCGGTCGTCTATCACTTCGCCGCGCTGGCCGCCGATCACGGCGGAAGAATAACGTTCATCGACCAGTTCTACCGGCAGGTTGAAGCGGCCATGCAACTGGTTGGCAAACTTGCGGCAGCGCGCAGTCATCTCGTGTTCAGCGCCATCGGGGTGCAGCGGCAGACCGACCACCAGCAGGCCGGGCTGCCATTCATCCAGCAGCGCGCCTATCGCGGCAAAGCGGGTGGCATTGTCCACCGCGCTGATGACTTTAATGGGCTGGGCCTGACGGATCAGGGTATTGCCCATGGCGATGCCGATGCGTTTGACGCCGAAATCGAAGGCGAAAATGGTTTCAGCGCTCACAGTGGCAGGGCATCCTTATGCATGGCCGGCCTCGGAAGTGAGCATCAGCGGGTCGATACCGAGCAGGCGCATGGCTGCCGTGTAGCGCTGCTCGATGGGCAGATTGAACAGAATTTCAGGGTCGGCGCTGACGGTCAGCCAGCCATTGCGGCTGATTTCCCCTTCCAGTTGGCCGGGGCTCCAGCCCGCGTAACCGATCGAGACCAGCATGCGGCGCGGGCCTTCGCCTGCAGCCACGGCTTCCAGCACGTCGATCGACGTCGTGAAGGCCACATCCTTGGTCACCGTCAGCGAGGACGAATAGCGCTTGCCCGGCGTGTGCAGCACGAAGCCGCGGTCATCCTGCACGGGACCACCGAACATGATGGGTTCGTCGATGTCCACGCTATCGACCGGTTTCAGGTCGATGCGCTCGAACAGGGTTTCCATCGTCATATCGGTGGGTTTGTTGATCACCACGCCCAGCACACCGTTTTCATTGTGCTCGCAAACGTAGACGACCGTGCCGCCGAAGACCGGGTCCTGCATGGACGGCATTGCAATTAGGAAATTATCCGCCAGATTCAGCGCGGCGGGCGCGCCCTGGGCGACGGCGGCCAGCGGATCGGCGGCCTCAGGCAGGGGGCCGGGCGCCGACGTGGTGGTGCCGAGTTTGCTTTTCGTCATAATCGTGATCTTTCTGAGCTGCCAACAATTCCTGTAGTATTCGCGCGGGGCAGCGTCCAGCTTCTGCCTGCCGGTGAGCAACTCTCTCGGTGTACAGCCATCATTACAGCGATAGTTTACACTGAATTGCGCCAACAACCACGTTTGACCACACCCGAACCTCTTGAGACAGACAGAATGAAACTGAAATCTTCGCTGGTCTGGCTGCGCCGCGACCTGCGCGCCTTCGACCATGTGGCCCTGCATCAGGCTTTGCAGCATAGCGAACGCGTGTATTGTGTTTTTATCTACGATAGCACCATCCTGTCCGTGCTGCCGCGCATAGACCGCCGCGTCGATTTCATCCACGCCAGCATCGCCGAAGTCGATGCCGAACTGCGCGAGCTAGGCGGCTATCTGATCACCCGCCATGCCGATCCGCTACAGGCCATCCCGCAGTTAGCGGCCGAACTGGGTGTCGATGCCGTGTTCTGCAACCACGATTACGAGCCGCAGGCCATCGCCCGCGACGAAGCCGTGCAGCAGGCCCTGCAGGCCGACGGCCGCCAGTTCTACAGCTACAAGGATCAGGTGATCTTCGAGAAAAGCGAAGTGCTGTCGCAGACGGGCGGCGTATTCTCCGTGTTCACGCCCTACAAGAACGCCTGGCTGAAAAAGCTGGCCGCTGATCCTACTGTACTGGCGCCCTACCATATCGAACCGCATGCGGCGCGACTGGCGCCGCCGCCAGCCACCGCCACGCCGCTGCCAACGCTGGCCGAACTGGGTTTCGAACCTAGCAATCTGGCCAGCCTGCAGATCCCCACCGGCATGTCCGGCGCGGCCAGTCTGTTCGAGCAGTTCCTGCCCCGTATCGCCCAGTACAAGGATGCGCGCGACTTCCCAGCCGTGAAAGGCCCGTCCTATCTGTCGCTGCATTTCCGCTTCGGTACGCTGTCGGTACGCCATGTGGTACGCACCATTGTCGATCTGATGGAGCGCGGCGCGGGCGGCGAAGGTGCTGCCGTATGGCTGGCAGAATTGATCTGGCGCGAGTTCTACGCCATGATCCTCTACCACCACCCGTATGTGGTGGGCGGCTCGTTCAAGCCGGCCTATGACGCCATCGAGTGGGAACAGGGAGCGCAGGCGGAAGAGCTGTTTGCCGCATGGTGTGCAGGCCGCACCGGCTACCCGCTGGTGGATGCCGCCATGGCGCAGTTGAACCAAACCGGCTATATGCACAACCGCCTGCGCATGGTCACGGCCTGCTTCCTGATCAAGGATCTGGGCATAGACTGGCGCTGGGGCGAAGCCTATTTTGCCCTGCATCTGAACGACTTCGATCTGGCTTCGAACAACGGCGGCTGGCAGTGGGCATCGTCGTCCGGCTGCGATGCCCAGCCCTACTTCCGCATTTTCAATCCGATCACGCAGTCGGAGAAGTTCGACGCCAGCGGCAAATTCATCCGCCGCTATCTGCCGCAACTGAAAAGCCTGAGTGACAAGGAAATCCATGCACCATGGCTGGTGCCGCGCATGCTGCGGCCCGATTATCCCGAGCCTATTGTGATGCACGACGAAGCGCGCAAACGTACACTGGAGCGTTACGCCGTCGTCAAAAAGACCGACTAAAACCGCAGCAGGCCGCAGCGGCCGGCGCAACGCCGGCCCTGCTCATTCCCCGTCCCCGCTATCCGTCAGGCGCTACTGCTTGCTCTGCTCGAGCAAGCCGGCTATCGCCTGCAGCAACACCTCTTCCTGATACGGCTTGCCGAAGAAGGCATTCACGCCCAGTTCCAGCGCCAGATTGCGGTGCTTGTCGGCGCTACGCGAGGTGATCATGATGATGGGAACATGGCGGCTGCGCTCATCGCCGCGCACATTGCGGGTCAGATCGAAACCGTCCATGCGCGGCATCTCGATATCGACCAGCATCAGGTCCGGCACGCTGGTCTGGAGCTGTTCGAGCGCATCCACGCCATCCTTGGCCAGTATGACCTGATAGCCCTCGCGTTCGAGCAGACGCTGGGTAACGCGGCGCACGGTCAGCGAATCATCCACCACCATCACGCTGCGTGCCGCCACCTGCGGCAGAGCATGCTCCTGCGTGGCCTGAGCGTAGCGCTGGCGCAGTTCCGGATGCTGGGCCAGATGCTGCACCAGCGCGAGCGGATTCAGAATCAGCACGATTTCGCCGGAACCCAGCACCGTCGCACCGGAAATGCCGACCATGCGCGCCAGTTGCGGACCCAGATTCTTGATCACCACCTCGCGGTTGCCCTGCACTTCATCGACCACCAGCGCCAGCCGCTCCGCGCCATGGCGCAGCATCAGCACGGGAGCAGCACGCAACGCTGCCGATGGGCCGGGATGTCCCAGCAGCGCAGGCAGATAATCAAATGCCAGTTGCTGGCCCTGCAGGCTGATGCTGCCGTGGCTCTGGCCTTCCGCCAGCAGCGATTCCCTCAACTGCGCCACCTGCTCCACCATCACGGCGGGCACGGCATAGGACTTGTCGCCTGCACGTACCAGTACCACCTGCGAAACGGCCAGCGTGATCGGCAGATGTATCGTTATGCGGGCGCCCTTGCCCGCTTCGGTCGCCAGCTCGACGCGGCCGCCCAGCGACTGGGCTTCCGACTGCACCACATCCATGCCCACGCCACGGCCCGACAGTTCGGTCAGTGCGCTGGCAGTAGAGAAACCGGGGGTGAAAATCAGCTGGGCAATCTGGGCATCGCTAGGCGATGCCTCAGGCGCCAGCAGGCCATTCTCTATGCCCTTGGCACGGATACGGGCCAGATCGAGGCCGGCGCCATCGTCGCTAAATTCCAGCACTACCTCGTTACCCTGCTGGCTTACCTGCACCAGCAGCTCACCCACTTCCTGCTTGCCGGCCGCGCTACGTGCCGCGCGGCTTTCGACGCCGTGCGCAATCGCGTTACGCACCAGATGTTCGAACGGTGCGGCCATGCGTTCCAGCACGCTGCGATCGATTTCTACGTTACCGCCACGGATATCAAGGTTGACGCGCTTGTCGACTTCCTTGGCACTCTGACGGGCAACCCGGAACAGGCGTTCGGCTATGCTGGAGAACGGCACCATGCGCACGCGCATCAGATCGTGCTGCAGCTCGCGCGTCAAACGGGCCTGCTGTACCAGATCATCGCCAGCACTTTCCACACTGCGCTCAAGCCCTTCGTGGAAGGCAGCGACATCGGCGACGCTTTCGGCCATCATGCGGGTCAGCTCATGCAGACGGGTAAAGCGGTCGAATTCCAGCGGATCGAATTCACGCTCGCCGGAAATCGACATGCGCGAAGCGATCTGCGATTCCGCCTGCATTTCCACTTCGCGCAACTGGCGCTGCAAGCGCTGCAGATTCTCGGAGAAGTCGCCGAGCGAAGTGCGCAAAGTGGCGACCTCGTTTTCCAGTCGCGAGCGGGCTATCGACACTTCGCCAGCCTGATTCACCAGCCGGTCAAGGATATCGGCGCGCACGCGCACCATCGGCGCCTTGCCGCTTGCCTGCGTGTCCTCTTCGGCCGGCGTGTCGGCACCAGCAGCACTCGCTTCGCCGGCGACAGGTGGTTGCTGCAACTGTTCGAACAGCAGCAGCGCATGGTCATACTGCGTCAGTAGTTCTTCAAAGGCCTGAGGAGTGGCAGCACCGGCGTGCAGCATGTTCTCGATATGGGTTTCCATTTCGTGAACGTGCTGGCCCAGGCGCATTGCACCGGCCATGCGTGCACTGCCCTTCAGCGTGTGTAGCAGGCGCACCAGCGATTGCGCCGGCTCCTTGTCCTGCGGCTCATGCTGCCACGCACGCAGCGCTGCACCAACCTGCGGCAGCAGATCAGCACCTTCTTCAAGGAAGACCGGCAGCAGATCGGCATCCAGCTCATCCGTGTACACAGCCGGCGGAACAGGTTCGATAAGGTCAGCCTCCGCTGCTGGCACCACTTGCATGGACATAGGCGCGGGAACGGCCTCCAGCACGGGCTCTGGCTCTGGCTCTGGCTCTGGCTCTGGCTCTGGCTCAGGCTCTGGCTCAGGCTCAGGCTCTGGCTCTGGCTCTGGTTCTGGTTCTGGTTCTGGTTCTGGCGCTATGACCGGCTCTGGTTCTACCTGAGGGATAGGCGCCAGTTCTGGCGCCAGCGCTATTGGCTCCGCCATCCGCAGCGGCGGCTCGGCAAAAGTGTCATCGAAGGCAGCATTGAACAGATCATCAATACTATCCTCGCCACGCGCTTTGACCATTTCCGGTGCAACCGCCGCCTCGCCGGCGCCGTCTTTCGCACTGGCGCTGATTTCAGCAAACGTATCGCGGAACAACTGATCCAGCGCGGCATCCATCGGCTTCTGCGCATTCAGGCTGTCCATGGTGTCGGCCACCAGATCGTCAAGCCGCGCTTCGATAGCGGGGCTTGCTGCAGGCGCCGTCGCGGCCAACTGCTCCGCCAGATCACGCAGAGCAGCGATCAGCTCCGGTTGCGCCGCCGGCATTTCTGCTGCGGCAAAGCTCTGCAGCATCTGGCGGATACGGGCTATCGTAAAGTCCAGCAGATCATGCTGCACCTGATCCAGATGCGGGGCCGGTGGCAGCAGTGCTTCCAGCGTGGCTTCCAGTGCCAGCGCCAGCTCGCGCAAGGCAGTAAAGCCTACCGTGCCGGAAGTTCCGGCCAAGGTGTGCGCTGCCTGCAAGGCCTGTGGATTGACAGGACGGCGCGGCTCATGACGCCACTCGCCGAAATCCTGCGCCAGCAGGCGCACCAGTTCATCCGTCTCGTGCAGATAGATGTTATACAGTGGCAGCGGGATTTCCAGCTCGCCTACCTGCTTCACATTATCGTCGCGCGGAGCCGCAGCGATCGTCGGGAATTCGATTACATTGCCGTTGACCACAGGCGCTGGACGCAGCGACGCCGCCGACTCGGACGGCGTGAGCTCATCGACTTCAATGGCGACACTCTCTTCCGCGCCAGCTTCAGCTTCAGCTTCCGTTTCCGCTGCGGCTGCGGCTTCGGCTTCCAATTCTGCTTCTGGCTCTGGCTCTGCCGCTGCCTCGGCTGCTAGCTTTGCTTCTGGTTCTGCTGCATCCTCAACTTCTACTACCTCAGCGTCTACTTCAGGTTCTGCGTCTGCTTCGGGTTCTGCATGTGCTACAGCGTCCGCTGCAGACTGGACTTCGTGGTCGCTTTCATCGCCACCATGCTGCACGCGCGCTGCGGCGGCAATGATGGCAGTACCATCGAGTGCCGATGCGCCGTTTTCCGCCAGCTCACCTACCCAGACTTTCATTTCACGGTGCGCCAGTTCCAGCATGTCGAATAACGCCGTCGTAGCAGGCTTGCCTTCTGCCAACCAGACATTCAACACCCGCTCCACGGCATGGGCAGCATCGGCAAACTGGAACAGCGCCACCATGCGCGCGCTGCCTTTGAGCGTGTGGAAGGAACGGCGCAAGGTCGCCAGTTCCGCTTCGCCCGCATGTGCACCCTGCGCCAGCGCGGCGCCAACCGTGTGCAGTACTTCCTGCGCCTCGGCGACAAAAATCTCCAGCAATTCCGCCTGCGACGCTTCTTCTTGCACTGCGACTGGCGCAATCGGCGGCACTAACTGCAGCGGTGCCGGTGCAGTGCTGACCGCCTGATCCAGCACAGGCACACTGCTGACAGCCGCCAGCTTACGGAACGGCACCGAACGGAAGCGCCCCAGCGTGGCATCGAAAGCAAAGCGCTGGCGGGCTGCCGCCGCATTCTGGCCCAGCATATCGAGGAAGAAGCCCAAGGCGCCCACATTCTGCGCCACCTCTTCCAGCGTCGCAGCATCGCTGCCCGTGCTACGGCCTTGCGCCAGTGCCGCCACGGTAGCCTGCACATGCTGCGCTGCACGCGTTGCATCATCCTGATCCAGTACGGCCAGCGCGCCCTGCAACTGATGCAACACGGGATCGAGTTCCAACAAGCTTGCACGCAGGCTGGCGTCGGCATAGAACTCATCCAAGGTTTTCTCGACCTGACGCAGGCTGTTCTTCAACTCGTGCGCCAGTGCCACCACCGTATCGTCCTGCTGCATATGCTCGGCGATACCATCCTGCCATTGCCCCGTAGGCGGGGGCGTCGTACCGCTGGCCAGCGCATGCAGGCGCGCACCCAGCGTATCGGCATGGGCCGCGAAGTCGCCGGGCAGATGACGGATCTGCGCCAGCCCATGTTCGGCAAACAGCAGCGTCGAAGCGATTTCCAGCGCCAGCGCATCACTGCGTCCGCCGTGCGCCGTATGGTCGGCCACACTGGACAGCTCGCGCATCAGCGCCCCCAGTGCAGGCAAACTCAATTGCTCGGAAGCGCGCGCCACATCGGCCAGCGCAGAGCTGAAGCCTGCCTCCAGCGCAGGATCATGTTCGGCGGCTGCCAGCCGGTCCCACGCTGCCTTGGCCTTGGTCATGCCAGCCTGCGCATGTGCCAGCGCGCCATTGTCGATGCGGCCGTAACGCTTCTGCTCGTAGTTGGCCGGTACTTGCCCATCCAGTGCAAAACCTTTGCGGATCTGCTGCACCGTGTCGGAGGCCAGCGTGGTGTCGGCCGAGGCGATAAAGAACAGCGCATCACGCAGCATGCCTTCCGGCTGCGCCGGATTACCCTGGCTAAGCCGGCGGATCTGCAGATTGATCAGGCCAAACAACTGCTTCACATACAGGCTGCCTGCCAGTTTTCCCGTCGCCACCAGTTCGGCGAACGCCTGCATGGCACGCCAGAAGGTCTGCGCCTGCGCATCCGTCTGCGCGCTGGCAATCGACTGCACGGCCGCCAGCAAGCCTTCCGCATGTTCCTGCTGCTGTTCCAGATCGGTGCTGCGCAGATACGGCAACAGCGCTTTCTCGAAGCTGGCACGGCAAGCTGCGTAATCGGCCGGAGCCGCTACGCTGGCTGCCGGCAAGGGTAGTGCCGTCTGCATGGGTGGATAGAACAGATCGGCCGGATGGATACGCTCCGCCCCCAGCATCTGCTGCAAAGCCTGATAGTAGGGGAACAGCCGCAGCGGCTGCACCTGCGAACCGTCGAGCAGCTCCTGCAGGTATTCCACCAGCGCCTGATACGCATCGGCCACCACCTGCGCATGATCGGTCGTGCATTTCAGGCTGCCATCCTTGAAGCGGTCCAGCGCCGTTTCTGTCAGGCGGGTCAACTGGGTAGGCCCATCCAGATCCACCATCTGCAACGCGCCATGCGCCTGATGCAGGTGCGAGCGTGCATGCTGCAACTGGGTGGCCTGATCTTCTGCCGCGCGTCCGCCCGCTTCGAACAGTGCCGTCTTCGAGCGTGCCAGGGCTTCGCGTATCTCTACCATCACCCACGACAGGGGACCGGTATCGAACTGCGGAAGAGGTGGAAAATCTGCTGTGGTCATACTTGCCTCGGTCTTTCAATACGGGCGCATCAGGTCGCGATGCGGAAGCGCGCGACGGAATTCTTCAATTCCTGCGCCAGCACTGAGAGCTTGTGAATGGATAAAGTGGTCTGCTGGGTACCTTCCTGCGTCTGCTCGGTCACCATCAGGATATGCTGGATATTCTGCGCCACGCCGCTGGCCGAAGTGGCCTGCTGGCCGGTGGCCAGCGCAATGCCGGAAATCAGTTCGGCCAACCGGTCCGACACTTGCGAAATGTCGTTCAGGGCGGCACCGGCCGCATCGGACAGGCGTGCGCCTTCTACCACGCCCTGCGTGGATTTTTCCATCGCGGCTACGGCGTCATGGGTATCGGTCTGGATGGTGCGCACCAGCGCCCCGATCTGCTTGGCCGCGCCGGCAGAGCGCTCGGCCAGCCGCTGCACTTCTTCTGCCACCACCGAGAAACCGCGCCCGGCCTCGCCGGCCGATGCAGCCTGAATGGCGGCATTCAGCGCCAGCACATTGGTCTGCTCAGTGATATCGGAAATCAGCTCGGTAATCTCGCCGATCTCCTGCGACGATTCGCCCAGCCGCTTGATGCGCTTGGACGTGTCCTGTATCTGCTCGCGGATTTCGTGCATGCCCTTGATGGCATTGGCCACCGCCGTCGCGCCCTGCTGGGCTGCGGCGACCGACTGGCGTGCCACCTCGGCCGATTCGCTGGCCGAACGCGACACATCGTTAATCTGGTCCGCCATCTGCACCACCGTAGCAGAAGCGTCGATGATCTCGCGCGACTGCTGCTGCGAAGCGGCCAGCAAGCCGCTGGAAATATTCTGCGCCTGACTGGAGGCCTGCGTCACCTGCGCGGCCGTTTCCGTCACCCGTCCTACCAGCCCGCGCAACTCTTCCACCGTGTAGTTGACCGAATCGGCAATCGCGCCCGTAATGTCTTCCGATACCGTCGCCTGCACGGTCAGGTCGCCATCGGCCACTTCCTGCAGTTCATTCATCAGGCGCAAAATCGCCGCCTGATTCTGTGCATTGGCCGCCTTGGCCTGCTCTTCCTGCTGCTGCGATTGCTGACGCATGGCCTCAGCCTCGCGCCGGCGCCGCTCCGAACTGCGGGCCCGCTGCAGCGAATCGAGCAGCAGCACGCGGCCAATTGCGGCGGCCAGCAGCAACGTCAGCGTGCCGCACACCACCATCAGCCAGAACGCCAGGCCCAGTGCATCCTGTTCCGCGCGGTAGGCCTGTTGCAGGGCGCTCAGGCGCTGGCGCAGCGCTTCATTGTCATTGAAAATTAGCTGCTCGGCGTTTTTCGCCGCGCTAAATTTATCCAGCTTGTCGAGTATGCCCGCGACCAGCTTCTGGTAATCCTCGAAGTCCGCTTTCAGGCCGGCGATCTTTTCCCGCAATTCCGGCGTATGCACGGCGCTCAGGCCTAGCGCGGGGCTGCCGTTCAGGAAGCCATCGAGCGTATTGCGGAACACGGTGGTATCGCGCCCCAACTGGAATGCCGTTTCCGAACTGACGCCACCCATGGTGAGAAATTCGCCAGCATTGCGGCTCATGCGCTGGGTCAGCATGGTCAGCTTGCCCAAGGCCGCAATCTCGCGCGGCGTTCCGCCTTGCTGCACCTTCAGCGCCAGCACTTCTTCGGTACGCTGCAGCAGGTCCGGCGACATGGCGTTCAGTTCCTTGAGCGTCTTTTCCACGCCGCTCAGGTCCTTCTTGAGCAACAGGATAGTGCCGGCCGCCAGATCGGAAGCCTGCCACTGCTTGCGCGCTGCCGCCACCGTGGGGGCCAGCGCTTCGATAGGTTCGCCCAGCCCGCGCCCCTGATAACTGCCGCCGCGCAGCATCAGATGGAAAGCGCCATTGAGCTCCTTGCGGCTCTGTTCGAGCTGGCGGAAGCCTTCCTCGCTGCCTTGCACGGCACTCGATGCCGCCTTGCCTATCCGTTGCGAGTGCACCAGAGCATCGCTGGCCACCTGGGTCTGGGTAGAACGATAGCCGCCATGGATGGTATTCAGGGCGACTGCGCCCACGCTCAGCAGCAGGCTCACGGCCAGCGTGGTCGACAGAATACTGAGCTGACGCTGGGCAGGCAGGTGGCCAATCAGCGGCAGGCGGAAGCTGCCGCCCGCGTCGAGCGGTGCAGCCGCCGCCGGCGTGCGCAATACCAGCGCATCGCGCAGCCGCAAAGGTGCATCGCCCTCGCTGACCGCGGCCGGCTCCTGCCCCATCATCAGCGTATCGCCGCCAGCATCGTCCACCGTTGGCTGGGCTGGCCGGGTGCCGCGCGAGAATATCCCCATCTTGGTCGCCTTTCCTTGCAATCACCATCACTGACGCTGCCCGAGCAGCGCCCCTGATCCCTGAAAATTCTTATAAGCCTACCTGCAGAAAACCGGGTTCGCGCACCAGTTGGGCCAGATCGAGCCGGTTCCAGCGGCAGCCCTCGCTATCCTCGAACTGCTGGCGGCACCACTGCGGTGCGTGCGCTGCATCGTCCTGCGCCACCATGTCCGCCAGATAGCGCAAGCCCAGCACCGCCTCCACCCGCACAGCGCAATGCAGCTTCAGCGCAGGTGACAGCGTAATGTCACGCTGGCCCGATGCCGTCGGCGCCGGTAACTGGCCATGCAGATAGCTGGCCAGTTCGACCACGCCCGTGAGCTGACCACGGATATTGGCCAGCCCCAGATACCATGGCTGTGTCAGCGGCACCGGCGTCAGCGCCTGCAGTGGCACGATTTCACTGATCTGGGTCAAGTCCAGCAGACAGTGCCGGCCGCCTATCATCACGCCCAGTTCGCGGCCCGTGCTGGCCGGCCCGGTCTTCGCAGCCTGCATACGTTCGAGCAGCTGCACCTGATACTGGCGCAGACGGCTGCGGCGTTCCGGCGTGCTGGCTTCCATCTTCAGCCCAGTGCAGCGATCTGCGCCAGCAGCTCGCCCGCTACAACCGGTTTCACCAGATAGGCGCAGGCGCCCTGGCGCAGCCCCCAGATCTTGTCGGTTTCCTGATTCTTGCTTGAACAGATAATGACTGGCACATCTTTCAACTCCGGGTCACGAGCGATGGCGCGCGTCACCTGAAAACCGTTCGCCCCCGGCATCACCACATCCATCAGGATCAAGTCCGGTTTGCTGGCGCGGATTTTCAGCATGGCCTCTTCGCCCGTTTCGGCCGTGCTCACGCTATAGCCGTGCCGGATCAGGATATCGCTCAGGTAGTAGCGCTCGGTGGGCGAGTCATCCACAATCAGGACGTGGTGTATGGCCATGCTATGCCTCGACTATCGGATCGGTGGCCGGCGTTGCGCCCGTGTGCTCGCGCACGGCGGCCAGCAGGCTGTCCTTGGTAAAAGGTTTGGTCAGGTAGGCAGCAGCGCCCACCATACTGCCGCGCGCGCGGTCGAACAAGCCATCCTTGGAAGACAGCAGCAACACGGGCGTGGCATGGAATTTGGCGCTTTTCTTAATCAGCGCGCAGGTCTGGTAGCCGTCCAGGCGCGGCATCAGTATGTCGCAGAACACCAGTGCCGGCTGATGATCGGCGATTTTGGCGAGCGCATCGAAGCCGTCTTCGGCCAGCACGACCTGATAGCCGGCCTGCGTCAGAAAAATCTCGGCCGACCGACGGATGGTGTTGCTATCGTCGATCACCATGATGATCAGATTTTGAGCGGACGGAGAGGCAGTCATACGCTACACGCTAGACGCTGGATGGATAGCCATACCATAGCATAGGCGGGGCGCCATCGGCGTAAATCCCGGCCCGGCGACATCAGATGGCAACCATCTCGAAATCGTCCTTGCGCGCGCCGCACTCCGGGCAGCTCCAGTTCATCGGCACATCGGCCCAGCGGGTGCCGGGCGCTATGCCCTCATCCGGCAGGCCGGCCTGCTCGTCGTAGATCCAGCCGCAGATCAGGCACATCCACGTCTTGAATGGCTGCGTTGTTTCATTGCTACTCACGTTGGCCTACCCTTCAATCTAGTAAAATGCTGAATCAGGTATCTTAATCTACCCGCCGTGCAAATCCAAACTTCTCCCTTGATATTAAGCTTTGGCGCCGCCGATCCGGCCGGCGCTACCGGCGTGCAGGCCGATCTGGCGGTTTTTTCCGCGCTGGCCTGCACGGGTCTGAGCACCACCACCGCGTTGCTGATCGGCGACAGTGCCCGCATCGAAGACGTGCAGGAAGTCGATCCCGACTGGGTCTCCGACCAGGCCCGCGTGCTGCTGGAAGATATGACCGTGGCCGCCTTCAAGGTGGGCGCGCTGACCAATGTCGAGCAGGTGGCCGCGATTGCGGAAATCCTGTCCGACTATCCCGATGCCCCGCTGATCCTCGATCCCTTCAGTTCGCGCCTGCCGGCCCTGTCCGATGACGATGCCGAAGAAGTCATGACGGCCGTGCGCCAGCTACTGGTGCCGCAAGCCACGCTGCTGATGCTATCGCAGGTGGAGCTGGGCCGGCTGGCCGAAACCTGGCGCGAAGGCGGCGACGAGAGCATGGAGTCGGACATCGACCACCTGCTGGCTCTGGGCTGCGAATTCGTGCTGGTCACCGGCACCAGCGCCGCGGCAGCGCAAGGCGAAAGCGCGGTACCGAACACGCTGGCCAACACGCTGTATGGCGCCGATGGGCTGATCAGCCACGACGCCTGGCAGCACATGGCCGGTCCCTTCATCGGCGCCGGCGGTACACTGTCGGCTGCCATTGCCGCCTTCATGGCGCGCGGCGCCGACGCGGTTGACGCCGTGGCCACGGCGCAGGAATATACTGTCGGCGCGCTGGCCCATGCACAGCGCTACGGTATGGGCAAACTGGTGCCCAACCGTTTTTTCCATCTCCAGCAAGCTTTACCTATTTGAACTCGACGACGCCATCATGACTACCACTTCCAAGAACGATCAGCTGTTCGAACGCGCCCAGAAAACCACGCCCGGCGGTGTCAACTCGCCCGTGCGCGCCTTCCGCTCGGTAGGCGGCACGCCGCGCTTCATCACCCGTGCCGAAGGCCCGTACTTCTGGGATGCCGACGACAAGCGCTACATCGACTACATCGGTTCCTGGGGTCCGGCCATCGTCGGCCACGCCCATCCGACCGTGATCAAGGCCGTGCAGGAAGCGGCGACGCGCGGCCTGTCGTTCGGCGCGCCGACCGAAGGCGAAATCCTGATGGCGGAAGAAATCTGCCGACTGGTGCCATCGATCGAACAGGTACGTCTGGTTTCGTCGGGCACGGAAGCGACCATGAGCGCGCTGCGTCTGGCCCGTGGCGCTACCGGTCGTGACAAGATCATCAAATTCGAAGGCTGCTACCACGGGCACGCCGACGCCCTGCTGGTGAAGGCTGGCAGCGGTCTGCTCACTTTCGGCAACCCGACTTCGGCCGGTGTGCCGGAAGACTTCGTCAAGCACACGCTGGTGCTCGACTATAACAACGTGCAGCAGATCGAAGACGCCTTCGCCTCCTACGGCGACGAAATCGCCTGCGTGATCGTCGAGCCAGTGGCCGGCAATATGAACCTGATCAAGGCCACGCCCGAGTTCCTGCAAGCCCTGCGCGACCTGTGCACCAAGCACGGCGCGATCCTGATCTTCGATGAAGTGATGTGCGGCTTCCGCGTGGCACTGGGCGGCGCCCAGCAACTGTACGGCATCAAGCCGGACCTGACGGCACTCGGTAAAGTGATCGGCGGCGGCCTGCCGGTGGCAGCTTTCGGCGGCAGCGCAGCCCTGATGAGCAAAATGGCGCCGCTCGGTGCCGTGTATCAGGCCGGCACGCTGTCGGGCAATCCGGTCGCCGTGGCGGCCGGCATGACCACGCTGAAGCTGATCCAGGAAGACGGTTTCTACGACCGCCTGAGCGCCAGCGCCAGCCGTCTGGCGGCCGGCCTGACCCAGGCTGCCAAAGACGCCGGCATCGAATTCTGCGCCGACGCCATCGGCGGCATGTTCGGCCTGTACTTCAGCGCCACCCCGCCCAACAACTACGCTGAAATGATGGCCGGTAACCGCGAGCGCTTCAACGTATTCTTCCACGCCATGCTGGACGAAGGCGTGTACTTCGCACCGGCCGCCTTCGAAGCAGGCTTCGTCTCGGCCCAGCACACCGATGCCGTAATCGACGAAACCATCGCCGCCGCCGCACGCGTCTTCAAAAAACTGTAACCCCGCCGGGGTCAGGTCGGGCAAAGTGCAGGGGTCAGGTCGGGCGTTGGCGCAGGGCTCGCCACGTTCTAAGCGAACTCTGCACCAATGCCCGACCTGACCCCGAGCTTAGATTTCGTCCTCTTCGTCTTCCTTGGCCATCTGGATCACGCCGGTGTTGAAGTTGTATTCGAACAGGTCGCCGTAACGGCCCCATTCGATCGCTACACGCAGCGCTTTTTCTGCTTCTTCCGCACTCAGCGTAAACCGCAGCAGCTTGAGGAACAGGTCCTCCGGCAGGTCGCCCGACTTGTCCTGCTCCAGACCATGGCAGATGTAGGCGATCAGCGGCACATGCTCGAGTAGCTGGTGGCCGAACATTTCCTGCCGCTCCGTATTGCTGGCGGCCGCATATTTGCTGCCCAGCTCAGTGAGCAGGATGTCGCCGTTGGTCAGATAGGCAAAGCCCAGCAGTATCAGGCCATTCAACACTTCCAACAGTTCCGCGTCGGTCAACTCGGTTTCTTCGGCCAGTTGCGGCAGGTCGGCACGGCCCAGGAAGGGTTCCTCGGCCAGCAGCTCCAGTATGCCTTCCATGTGGGCGATGCCGGCCTGCGGCAGACGGTCGCCCAGTTGCAGCTTGACTTCCTTCTCGCTGATCAGGCCACGGCGCCCTGCACCGGCCGTCATCAGCTCGTACACCTTGTCGATCAGCTGGCGCACTTCATTGCTTTCCGCCTTGCGCGGCTGCGGCAGCGAAATCGGCAACTCGGCGCGCACGCGGCCCGGATCGCTGGCGAAGATCAGTACGCGGTCCGCCATCATCACGGCTTCTTCGATATTGTGCGACACCACCAATATGGCTTTGGTCGGGATCTGGCCCGACTGCCACAGTTCGAGGATTTCTTCGCGCAAGCGCTCGCCCGTCAGCACATCGAGCGCGGAAAACGCTTCGTCCATCAGCAGCACTTCCGGCTCCATCACCAGCGCACGGGCAATGCCGACACGCTGGCGCATGCCGCCCGACAGCTCGCGCGGCAGTGCGCCTTCAAAGCCGGACAGGCCGATCAGGTCGATCACTTTTTCGGCGCGGCGCGCCCGTTCTTCAGCCGGCATGCCCTGCGCTTCCAGCCCCAACTCCACATTCTTCTGCACCGTCAGCCACGGGAACAGCGCGAACGACTGGAACACCATGCGGATACCGCGTGCCGTGCCATACAGCGGCATGCCGCGATACAGCACCTGCCCCGCATCGGCCTGAATCAGCCCTGCCATAATCCGCAGCATGGTGGATTTGCCTGAGCCGGACTGGCCCAGCAGCGCCACGATCTCGCCTTCATGCAGCGTGAAGTCCACGCCTTCCAGCACTGCACGGGCAGAACCATCGGCGCCACGGAAATGCTTGCCGACGGCTTTCAATTCGACGATAGGAGTGCTCATAATTCGATTCCGATACTTATACTGTTAGCGCACTAGAAGTGCAGGCGGCTCTCGGCCAGCGTGTACAGGCGGCGCCATACAAAGTGATTGAAGCCCATGACGAAGATACACATCACGCCTATGCCCAGCGCAATGCGCGGGAAGTCACCGGCCGTGGTCATCTCCTGAATATAGCTGCCGATGCCGTGCGCCTTCAGCGTGGTCGGTCCCCAGCTCACATACTCGGCCACGATACTGGCATTCCACGAACCGCCCGTGGCCGTAATCGCCCCCGTCACAAAACTGGGGAAAATGGCCGGCAGCAGATAGCGGCGCCATTTGAGCCAGCCCGTCAGGCCGAAGTTCTGCGCCGCGTGGCGCAACTCGGTCGGGATGGTGGAAGCACCGGCAATCACGTTAAACAGCAGATACCACTGGGTACCGAGGATCATCAGCGGCGACAGCCAGATATCCGGGTTCAGGTGGAAGCGCACGATGGCCACCACCGCCACCGGGAACACCAGATTGGTCGGGAAGGCCGCAAGGAACTGCGCCACCGCCTGCGTGCGCGAAGCCCAGCGCGGGTTCATGCCTATCCACACACCGACCGGCACCCACACCAGCGCGGCCAGCGCCAGCAGCAGGATGACGCGCACCAGCGTGTACAGGCCCAGTACGAACACGTGCCCCACTTCGCTCCAGCCCACTTCCGTGCTGATGAAGTGCCCCAGACTCCACAGCGCATAGAACACCACGGCAGCAATCACCGCATCCCACACGCGCTGCGGCACCAGCGAAGGCTGATCGCGCCGCGCACGGATCGAGGTGCCATCATGGCCCAGCCGGAACAGCGCAATCGAACGACCCAGCAGATCGCCAAACCATGCCACGATGGCTTGCGTGCGCTCGGTACGGCGCAGCCACGTCAGCAGCCACGATTGCTGTGCCGTGTCGCTACCTGTTTCCTCGAAACGGAAGCGGTCGGCCCACGCCAGCAATGGGCGGAAGAACAATTGATCGTACATCAGCACGGCCACGAACATGGCAGCAATCGCCCAGCCGATGGCGTGCATATCGCTCTGCGCAATTGCCAGCGCGATGTAGGAGCCGATGCCGGGCAGCTTGATATCCTGGCCCGAGACGGAAATCGCTTCCGAAGCCACCACAAAGAACCAGCCGCCGGACATCGACATCATCATATTCCACAGCAGGCCGGGCATGGCGAACGGCAGCTCCAGCCGCCAGAAACGCTGCCAGCCCGACAACTGGTACACCTGCGCCGCTTCGGACAGTTCGGCCGGCACGGTGCGGAAGCCCTGATAAGCCGAGAAGGCCATATTCCAAGCCTGCGAAGTGAAGATGGCAAAGATGGCCGCGCATTCGACGCCCAGCAGATTACCGGGGAACAGGGCGATGAACGCCGTCACGGTAATCGACAAAAAGCCCAGAATCGGAATCGACTGCAAAATGTCTAGCAGCGGCACCAGCACTTTTTCCGCCAGCCGGTACTTGGTGGTCAGCGCCGCGAACACGCAGCTGAACACCATCGAGGCGCCCAGCGCGATAAACATGCGCAGCGTAGTACGCAGCAGATAGTAAGGCAGATAACTGGGGTCTAGCGACAGCGGCAGCGCCTGCCCCAGTTCATAGGGGCGCGCCATCTGCTGGCTACCATAGGCCATCAGCACAAAGACTGCCAATACGATGGGTAATAAAGCCCAGTCCCAGCGGTTACCGCCGGCTTCCACGACCTGGCGTGGGAAAAATTGCCGTTTTTTGTTCATGTTCGCACTTTCGATGGCCAGCATACCCGATGCGTTTGACCGGAAAGTGACACTGGCGCGATTTTAAGCGATAAAACCGGCCAGCTTTATTACAGTACTGAAAGTTCGAACACAGGGCTTATTTCAGCCAGCCGCGCCGGCGGAAGTACCAGAACGGGGCGATGGCGCTGGTCACCATCAGCAGCAGCGCGAACGGATAGCCGAGCGACCATTCCAGTTCCGGCAGCCACTTGAAGTTCATACCGTAGATCGAGGCGATCAGGGTAGGCGGCAGGAAGGCCACGCTGGCCACCGAGAAGATCTTGATGATCTTGTTCTGGTTAATGTTGATGAAGCCGACGGTGGCATCCATCAGGAAGTTAATCTTATCGAACAGGAAAGAGGTGTGCCCGTCCAGCGATTCGATATCGCGCAGAATCTGGCGCGCCTCTTCGAACTGCTCGGAGTTGAGCAAACGGCCACGCATCAGGAAGCTGACGGCACGGCGCGTATCCATCATGTTGCGGCGGATACGGCCATTCAAGTCTTCCTCGTGAGCGATGGCGTTCAGGGCAGCCGCTGCGTCCTGGTCAGTGAATTCTTCCTGCAGCACGCGGCCACTAACTTCTTCCAGATTCTGGTAGATGCCTTCCAGCGCATCGGCCGAGTATTCGGCGTCGGTGGCGTACAGGTCGAGCAGCACGTCCATATAGTCGGCAATCGAACCGGGACGCGAACGGGCGCGCATACGCACCAGCCGGAACACGGGCAGATCGTCGGTATGCACGGAGAACAGCATTTTGCGCGCGAGGATGAAGGCCACCGTCACGATGCGCGAAGGGCCATCCTCTTCTTCCAGCAGGAAGTCGGTGCGCAGGTGCAGATCGCCGTTTTCCGCTTCGTAGTAACGGGCCGAGGCTTCAATGTCCTTGACTTCATCTTCGCCCGGCAGCGTCACGCCGTAAATGGTCTTGACCCATGCGCGTTCGTCATCCGTCGGGTCGGTCAGGTCCACCCAGACCGGTTCGACCTGCTCCAGATCGGCGCGCGTGTCGATAGGTACCTGGTTGAGCCGGCCGTTCTGGAGTACGAAAACATTAATCATGGGTGCGCGAGCCTTCTGGAAACAGCGCAAGTGTACCCGCAAAGCCCCTGCCTAAGCCAGCCTGTATAGGCGAATTTCCGCACCTACCGTGCTTTTTTCTGCCCGTCTAGGGTAATTCGGCCGAATTCATGCGGCGCAGGATCACTTCCGTGCGCTTGGCCAGATAGTTGGAGTCGCGGTGCTTGTCGAAAAAGCGCGGATTCGGCAGCATCACGGCCAGCTTGGCCGCCTGCGCCGGCCCCAGATTGGCCGCGCTCACGCCGTAGTAATGCCGCGCTGCCGCCTCGGCGCCGAAGGTACCTGTGCCGAATTCCACCACGTTCAGGTAGATTTCGAAGATGCGCTCCTTCTCCATCATGGTTTCCAGCATATAGGTGATGATCAGCTCCTGGCCCTTGCGCAGATAGCTGCGCGAGCCGGACAGGAACAGGTTCTTGGCCAACTGCTGGGTGATGGTGGAGCCGCCCGATACCACCTTGTGCTTCTTGGCGTTCTTGTCATAGGCCTTCTGCATGGCTTCCCAGTCCACCCCGTCGTGGTCGGAGAAGTTGGCATCTTCCGAAGCGATGATGGCGCGCTTGAGGTTATTCGAGATGCGCGCATACGGCACCCATAGCTGCTGGATATTCGCCTTGGGGTTCTTTTCGCGCAGCGCGGCCTGCTGGGCGCGCATAAAGCTGGTGGTGCTCGGGTTATGGTCTACCCACCACCAGATCTGCACGAAGAAATACAGCTGCACCAGCGCAAACAGCAGCAGCGGCGCCAGTATCAACCACTTTAGCAACCTCGGCCAGCGCCAGATACCGCGTTTGCCCGCGCTCACAGCTGCTCCCGCAGTGCCTTCAGCACGGCCGCCGTTTGCGGCTGTACTCCGCGCCACAGGCTGAAGGCTTCCGCTGCCTGTTCGACCAGCATGCCGAGTCCATCCCGCAGGCGCGCACCATGCTGGGCCGCGAACTGCAGGAACACGGTAGGCTGGGCGCCATACATCATGTCCAGCGCCAGTGCGTCCGGCGCGAACACGCTGGCCGGCACGGGTGGCAGCTCGGCACTCAGGCTGGCCGAAGTGGCGTTGATGATAATGTCGTACTGCCCCTGAATTTCGGCATAGCCGCAGGCCGATACCACGCCCTCGCCACCGAGCGCAGCAAACTGCTCGACCAGCGCTTCGGCCGTCGCCACGGTGCGGTTGGCAATCACTAGCTGGGCCGGACGGTATTCCAGTATAGGTAGCACCACGCCGCGCGCTGCACCACCGGCACCCAGCAGCAGCACCCGCTTGCCCGTAATCGGCACACCGGCATTGCGCACGATATCGGCCACCAGCCCGGCGCCATCAGTGTTATCGCCGATGATGCCTTCGTCCGTAAAGTGCAGCGTGTTGACGGCACCGGCCGCACGGGCACGGATGGTCAGCGCCTGCGCCACCTTGACCGCTTCGAGTTTGAACGGCACGGTGACATTGGCGCCCTTGCCGCCTTCGGCGATGAAGTCCTGTACTGCGGCGGCAAAACCGTCCAGTGGCGCCAGCCGGCGTTCGTAGCTGAGCTGCTGCCCCGTCTGGGCTGCAAACGCAGCGTGGATATCGGGCGATTTGCTATGGGCGATAGGGTTGCCAAAAACGCAGTAGCGATCCATCAGTGTCCTCCGCCGCTTAAATCGGCTTGTAGTTTGTCTTCGCGGGTAAATTTGAAAGTAGTGACGATCACCCACAGATCGTCTTTTTCGTTCGACAGCATATTCGGCGGGAATTTGCCGAACGGCGCGGCACGGCGCACGATGTTCACGGCTGCCGCATCGAGCTCAGGGTTGCCGGAACTGCGGTCTACCTTGATGCCGCCATCGGCCATGTAGATGGTGCCATCCTGAAAAACCGGAATCGACAGCACTAGCTGGCCATACAGCTTGCGCCCGCGCGCCTGCGGGAAATTGAGCGTGCCGATATCCTCGATGCGCTTCTGGATCGCCTTGTAATACATGGCGTAGCCCACTCCGCGCGTGCTCGGCGTGATAAAGGTTTTCTTGGGGCGCTTGTTCTGGTCTTCGATGCTTTCGCTGATTTCCGCTGCACGGCGGGCTATCGCCTTGCTGGCGTCGAGCAGGTCGGCACCCGTAGGCGTCGGGTCAGGCTTGCTCTTTTCCGTCACGGGCGGTGCCACGAACGGGGTGTCCACCTTGGCCTGCGTGAGCAGCTTTTGCTGCAGTTCTTCGAGCTGGGCGATGCGGCGCTTGGCCGCCTTGATGCTGTCGCCCGTTTCCATCTTGCGCATGTCGGGCATCGGCGACTTGGAGCGGCCCTGATCAACCGTGCCACCGCCATCCAGATTGGCCTGCGCCAGCGCGTCGGCCTTGAGCGGCGCCTTGCTATGCTTGGCATTCACCAGAATCACTTCCAGCCCGGGATCGGTCGGCTTCACAGGCGCCGCAACGGGCGCCACCAGCCGCACGGCCAGCATTGCACCGTGGGCCAGCAGCGATATGCCGCAGGCCAGATACAGGAGGCGATTTTCTCGGAAGGACTTCACACAGGGCCGCTAGCTAGGGTTGGCGCTTTATAGGCAGATAATATGGGCTGATTTTACGTGAAAGCAGGCGCGCGACAACGGCTTTTTAGGCCGCTGGCGCCGTATCCTCTCCGTCGCTGTCGCCATTTGTAGCATCGGCTGCAGCTTCGCCTTCGGCCGGCGTTTCGGCGCCGGCTTCGGCCTGCGCTTCCACTGCCAGTTCCGGCGCATCCACGGCTTCTTCCGGTGCTTCGTCGTCTTCGAAGTCCAGATCGGCATCGGCTGGTGCCGCATCGGCGGCCGGTATTTCCAGAATACGGGCTTCGATGCTCAGGTCCACTTCGTCCCAGCGCAGAATATCGAGCTTGACCTGCAGACCACGCGCCACCTGCGGCATGCCCGGCAGACGGATGATGAGCGGAATATCGACCAGACGCAGCACTTCGTCCTTGAGCACCACGGCATCCACCTGACGGGCATTTTCCTGCCCCAGCCAGCGCAGACACCAGTAGCGTTCCATGGTGGACTGGTGATCGTTGTAGGCGGCATACGCTGCATCGAACTGCGACACGATGGCGAACAGATTCGCATCCTTGTGCTTGAAGTTGGCCACCAGCGGCGCCGTTACGCCATGCTCGGCGCAGGCCAGAATCTGCCATTGATTGACCAAGTCCGTGTAGCGGCGCAGCGGCGAGGTGCTCCATGCATACTGGTCCACGCCCAGCCCCTGATGGGGTGCCGCGTGCGTCAGCATACGCACCTGCATCTTGGCAGCCCAGCCGCCCACGCCCTGCCCCTGACTACGGTAGATGCCGGGCACGCCATGGTCGTGCATCAGCTTACCCCAGGTGCTGTTGGCAAAGATCATCAGCTCGGCCACGATCTTGTCCAGCGGCGCGCCACGCTTGCGGCGGCTCACCGTCACCACATCGTCTTCCACATAGAAGTTGAAATCGACGCGGTTGTTCTGTTCCGGCTTCAGACCCCACGCTTCGCGCTTGATCATACGGGCCGCTTCCAGCACCTGCGCCCATTGCCAGATCAGGCGCAGCGATTCCTTGTGCGGGTACTCGCCCTCGCCACTGGCCAGCGTCTCTTCGTTGACCAAATCATCGAGATCGTTGTGGCGCAGGTTGTTCGCAATCGGTACCAGTTCCGCACGGGTTTCGGTGGACAGCACCGACCAGTCGGCCATATTCAGCGTGGCATACAGCGACAGCGCCGGGCAGGTTTTACCTTCGGCCAGCGTGAACGCTTCCACCACGGCGTCCGGCAGCATGGTGATCTTATCGCCCGGCATATACACGGTGGACATGCGCGCACGCGCCAGCTTGTCCACGGCGTCGTCCGGCTTGATGCCCAGACCCGGCGCCGCAATGTGGATACCGATTTTGACCTTGCCCTCATCCAGCATGGTGACGGAGAAGGCATCGTCGATTTCGGTAGTTGTCACGTCGTCGATCGAGAAAGCCTGTACATCGGCCACCGGCAGGCCTGCTGGTGCCTGCGGCACTGGCACTTCAGGGAAGCCGGCGCCACGGGGGAAGTTCTCGAACAGGAAGCGCGCCATATGCAGCGCTTTAGGCGATGCCACGCCACCCACGGCCAGCATCAGACGTTGCGGCGTGGTGTGCAGTTCATTGGCCGCCGCTTCCAGCGCCTTGAATTCGATGGTGTTCTTGTCCGGCTTGAACAGCAGTTGCAGCACCATGCTCTGCATGGCTTCCGGCAGTTGCTGGGCTTTCAGCTGATCGACATAGCCGGCCTGTATCAGCGCCTGCTGTTTCTTCTTCTCGATGCCGGCCAGCGCAGCGCGCAGCGATTGCTCGGGCGCCGCCTTGTAACGGCCACGGCCTTTTTTGTAGAAATAGATGGGTGAGGAATGCAGGCACAGGATCAGGCCCGCTGCTTCGGCTGGCAGTGGCGCATGGCCGAAGTACTCGGCGCCCAGTTCGGCAAAACCGAATTCCTCTTCACCGGCCACTTCCCACAGAAAATCGAGGTCGATCTCGGCGGCGATGGTTTTGGCCTGCTCCATCAGTTCGGCCGGTGCCGGCTTTTCGAACTGCAGCAGCACGTCCTTGGCCTTGACCTTGGTACGCTTGCCGCTGGCCATTTCAACCTGATAGGCCTCGCCAGCCTGCGTCATCATGGTGCCGACCTTGAAATCGCCGGATTCTTCGAAGAATAAATTCATTGCTGTTTTTCTGTAGGGTTGATTCGTTGTTGCTATCGTTATTGCTTGCTTATTTACTTGTCTGCTGCGGCAGCAGCGCCAGCACGGAGGGCAGGAACACTTCCGTCACCAGCAGACTGCCCTGCCGTCGCCGGTACAGGCAGCGGCGCGCATACAGTATCAGTTCATCTGCGCCAGCAGCCGCCGCAACATCAGGACCATCCAGCCCCAGCGCCTTGCGCGCGCGCAGCGCCAGCGGATGGCCCGCACGCAGACGGGCAAATTCCAGTTCGCCGCGCCGTACCTGCGGATCGCCGAACAGCGTGGTGCCCAGCGAGCGTTCGCCCAGCGCACTGAATAATGGCCAGTCGCTGGCCGTGGCCGACATCGGCACCACAGTATGGGCAAACACCACAGGCGTATTATCGCAGCGTAGCAGCACCTCGCGCTCCCACACCCGCCCTGCCCTATGCATGCCGATGCTGGCCGCTTCATCGTTCAGGCACAGGGCAGTCTGCTGGTGCAGACACTGCACACGGAAGCTGCTGCTGTGAGCTTTCAGGCGTGCCGTGAGCGAGCCATCTTCCGTCAGCCACGGACGCAGCGCGGCCGGAGCATTCAGCGCCAGCACGTGCGGCTGCCAGCGGGTCTGGCGCAGCGAGGCGCTGCGCGCAGGCGTCAGAGTATGCTTCAAGACTTTGCTCCGATACCGCAGAAGGCTAGCACTTCATCGAGATAGTCGGCAAATTCGCTAATGCCATGGTCGCTACCGTCGATGATGTGCTGCTGCGCCCCGGCATAGTGGGCCACCATGTCGCGGTAGTCGAGCACTTCGTCGCCGGTTGCGGCCAGCAGCAGATAGCGCTGCGGCTCAGTAATTTTGGCGACGGCCAGCGCGCGCAGTTCATCGATATATTCGCGCTTGAACTCGAACGGCTCGTCCGAGTGGTAGGCCGTGGTCACGCCCACGTGCTTGTCCAGATCCTTGAGCGGCACCACGGCAGGATTGAGCAGCACAGCCGGGCAGCCCAGACGTTCGGCCAGCCAGGTGGCGTAATAACCGCCCAGCGAAGAACCGACGATACGCAGTTCGCTGGCCGGCACGCCTTCAATCAGCGCCAGCACCTGTTGCATCGCCAGTTTGGGCGATGCGGGCAACTGCGGACATAGCCATTGCTGTTCCAGCCCCAGCGCCGCCATGCGCTCGGCCATCAGGCGCGCCTTCATGGAGCGCGGCGAGGAACGGAATCCGTGCAGATAGAGAATCATTGAGGCAGCGCCGCGAGGATTTTGCCGTGGATGCCGCCGAAGCCGCCGTTACTCATGACCAGTATCTGGTCACCGGGGCGGGCCGCCTTGACGATGGCCGCTACCAGCGTGTCGATATCATCGTAGGCGCTGGCATTGTCGCCCAGCGGTGCCAGCGTGTCGCCCAGACTCCAGCCCAGCGCTGCTTCGCTGCCGTAACCGAACACCAGATCGGCCGCATGCAGGCTGCCCGGCAATGCATCTTTCATCGCGCCCAGTTTCATGGTGTTCGAGCGCGGTTCCAGTACAGCGAGGATGCGGGTATCCACACCCACCTTCTGGCGCAGGCCGCCCACGGTGGTTTCGATTGCCGTCGGGTGGTGGGCAAAGTCGTCATACACGGTCACGCCGTTGACCACACCGCGCACTTCCATGCGACGCTTGACGTTCTCGAAGCGGGCCAGCGACGCCGCCGCCTGCGCCACCGGCACGCCGACATGGCGCGCCGCAGCGATGGCTGCCAGCGCGTTGTTGCGATTGTGCTGTCCCGTCAGTTGCCACTGCACGTGGCCTGCTACCTCGCCTTGGAAGATCACATCGAAACTGCCATCGTCGTATTCCTTCATGCGCCAGTCTGCCGTCTCGCTGGCACCAAAGCCTTCGCGCTCGCTCCAGCAACCGCGCTTGATCACGCGCTGCAGCGAATCCTGATCGGCATTCACGATCACGCGGCCGATGCCGGGCACAGTGCGCACCAGATGGTGGAACTGGGTTTCGATGGCACCCAGATCGGGGAAGATGTCGGCGTGATCGTATTCCAGATTATTCAGAATCGCGGTCTTGGCGCGGTAGTGCACGAACTTGCTGCGCTTGTCGAAGAAGGCCGTGTCATATTCGTCGGCTTCGATCACGAAGAAGATGGAATCCTTGTCGCCCTGCATGCGGGCCGACACGCCGAAGTTCATCGGCACGCCGCCGATCAGGAAGCCCGGCGCGTAACCGGCATCTTCGAGTATCCACGTCAGCATGGACGAGGTGGTGGTTTTGCCGTGCGTACCAGCCACGGCCAGCACCCAGCGGTCCTTTAATATATGTTCGCCTATCCACTGCGGCCCCGAAACGAAGGGCAGGCCGCGGTTCATGATTTCCTCGATCAGCGGATTGCCGCGCGAAACCACGTTACCGATTACATACAGATCAGGCTTGAGTTCCACCTGTTCCGGTCCGAAGCCCTGTATCAGTTCTATGCCTTGCGCCTGCAATTGCGTGCTCATAGGCGGGTAGACATTGGCATCACAGCCCGTCACGCGGTGCCCCGCCTCTTTTGCCAGAACAGCAAGACCACCCATGAAAGTGCCGCAGATACCAAGTATGTGAATGTGCATAAAGCGAGAACCGGAACTAAAGTAATTAATATGAAGGCCAACAGAAGATGAGATTTTACCCGACCTGCCGCCCTTTTCCCGGTTCAGAGTATGATCACGTTCATGACTGCACATGGAATTCCCGAAGTCCTGCTTTTGCGTGCCGAGATTGCTGCTGCGGCGGCACGCCTGATCGCGCAGGATGGCGCTGACTACAACAGTGCCAAACGCAAGGCGGCGCGCCAGATTCTGGGCGATACCCAGCCGCCGCCTAATCTATTACCTGATCACGCGCAGATCGAAGCCGAAGTCCGGCTTTACCAGTCTTTATTTCATAGCAACACCCAGCCCGCGCGCTTATTCCGGCTGCGCACGCTGGCGGTGGAAATCATGGAAAAGCTGTCGGCCTACCAGCCGCACCTGACGGGCTCTGTATTAAATGGCACGGCCGGCCCGCACGACGACATCCATTTGCAACTGTTTGCCGACAGCGCCAAGGAAGTGGAAATCTTCCTGCTCAATAAGAATTTGCAAATTGACATTTCCGAGACACCCCACTTCAAAGGGCCCCGCTTCGGCATGGTCGAAACCGTCAGTTTTATGTGGCACAAGGAAGGCGTGCACGCGGAATTGTATGAATTGGATGATTTGCGGGGTGCCGTGAAAAGCCGCGCGGATGGCAAAATCATGCGAGCCGATCTGGATAGTGTACGTGCCCTACTAATTAATACTACCCACGATAATATTAGTACCGATCAAACAACTAACGAATAAAACTTATCATGAATCAAAAACATCTGGCTGCTTATGCTGTTGTCGCTTTGTTATTTGGTGCTTCCGGCGCCTATGTCGGCATGAATAAGAAAGAGCCAGCACCGCCGCTGACCACCACCATGCCGGCCGGTGTGACAGGTCCGGTAGCCGAACTATATAAGCAGAGCCTGCCTGATGCGGCCGGCAAAACCCATGCACTATCCCAGTATCAGGGCAAGGCCATGCTGGTGAATTTCTGGGCACCGTGGTGCGCCCCCTGTGTGCAGGAGATGCCGGAGCTGTCGGCACTGGCCGCCGGAGAAGAGGGCAAGAAGCTGCAAGTTATCGGAATTGGTATTGATTCGGCAACAAATATCGCCGATTTTAGCAACAAGTTTAAAATCAGCTATCCGGTCTTCGTGGCCGGCATGGCCGGAACCGAGCTGTCGCGCCAGTTCGGCAACGGTGCCGGCGGCCTGCCCTATACGGTTCTGATCGGCGCCGATGGTCAGGTCAAGAAGACCTATCTGGGCCGCCTCAAATTCGACGAGTTGCGCAAGGATTTAGCAAGTCTTTAACTAGTTTCATGAGTTTTTTTTTCTTGCCATTGCCGGCGGTTGGCGGCAAAATGCGGAACTTTCGCGGAAAACGGTCCTGAAACCATGGCAACTAAGCTGTTACTGCTCAACGGTCCTAACCTGAATTTGTTAGGCACGCGCGAACCTGAGGTTTACGGCGTGCAGACGCTGGCCGACATCGAACGCGCTGCCGAAGCTCAGGCTGCGGCGGCCGGTGCCAGCCTGTCCTGTTTTCAGAGCAACCACGAAGGCGCATTGATAGACCGCATCCACGCAGCCCGCACCGAGGGAGTGGAGGCCATCGTTATCAATCCGGGAGGACTGACACACACCAGCGTGGCGTTACGCGACGCACTGGCGGGCGTGGCGATACCGTTTGTCGAGGTACACATCTCGAACATTTATCAACGGGAATCGTTCCGCCATCACTCTTTTCTTAGCGCGATCGCACTGGGTACGATCTGCGGACTGGGTATCGAAGGATATCGGTTTGCCATCGACTTCGTTCTTAAAAAGCGATAACCTACGCAATCTGCGCGCAACCGCTGCGATTTAGCTCAAAAGGCCGGGTCGCTCATTACACTAATCAAAGACATTCCTGGGGGTTACATGGATCTACGCAAGCTGAAGACCTTGATTGATTTGGTCGCAGAATCGGACATCGCCGAACTCGAAGTGACCGAAGGCGAAAGCAAAGTTCGCATCGTCAAGTCGTCCGCCATGCCACAAAATCAGATGGTCATGATGCAGCCGCAAAGCATGCCTCAATACCACGCCGCCCCTGCTGCCGCCCCAGTGGCCGCTGCCGCCGCTGCCGCTCCGGTTGCCGCTGTGGCCGCCGAACCGACTGGCCACGTGGTCAAGTCGCCTATGGTCGGCACCTTCTACCGTTCGTCCGCTCCGGGCTCGCCAGCTTTCGTTGAAGTGGGCGCCACCGTGAAAGAAGGCGACACCCTGTGCATCATCGAAGCGATGAAGCTGCTGAACGAAATCGATGCCGACAAAGCCGGCACCATTACCCAGATTCTGGTCGAAAACGGCCAACCGGTCGAATTCGGCCAACCGCTGTTTGTGATAGGCTAAGACCGGTTCCTGCCCGCCCCTGCTGGTGGCGGGCTGACCGGCTTGGTCCGCCTTCCCTCCTCTACCTGACGTCACCGGCGCGACCGGTACTCACAGACCTAGCGAACCTATCATGTTTGAAAAAATCCTCATCGCCAATCGTGGCGAAATCGCCCTTCGGATTCAGCGCGCTTGCCGCGAACTGGGCATCAAAACCGTTGTAGTGCACTCGGAAGCCGACAAAGACGCCAAATACGTGAAGTTGGCTGATGAGTCGGTCTGTATCGGGCCTGCGCCATCGAGCCTGAGCTACCTCAATATGCCGGCGATTATCAGCGCCGCTGAAGTGACGGATGCGGAAGCTATTCACCCGGGCTACGGCTTCCTGTCGGAAAACGCCGACTTCGCCGAGCGCGTGGAGAAATCCGGCTTCGTCTTCATCGGTCCACGCTCGGATTCGATCCGCATGATGGGCGACAAAGTGTCGGCCAAGCAGGCCATGATCCGCGCCGGCGTGCCTTGCGTGCCCGGTTCGGATGGCGCTTTGCCAGACGATCCTAAGGCGATCGTGCAGATTGCCCGCAAAGTCGGCTACCCTGTGATCATCAAGGCCGCAGGTGGTGGTGGTGGCCGCGGTATGCGCGTGGTGCATACGGAAGCTGCGCTGATCAATGCCGTGGCCATGACCAAATCGGAAGCCGGTGCTGCCTTCGGCAATCCGGAAGTCTACATGGAGAAGTATCTGGAAAATCCGCGTCACGTGGAAATCCAGATTCTGGCCGACGAACACAAAAACGCCGTCTGGCTGGGCGAACGCGACTGCTCGATGCAGCGCCGCCACCAGAAGGTCATCGAAGAAGCGCCGGCACCGGGCATCCCACGCAAACTGATCGAGAAAATCGGCGATCGTTGCGCTGAAGCCTGCCGCAAGATTGGCTACCGTGGCGCAGGTACTTTCGAGTTCCTGTACGAAAACGGCGAGTTCTACTTCATCGAAATGAATACCCGCGTGCAGGTGGAACACCCGGTAACGGAAATGATTACCGGCATCGACATCGTGCAGGAACAGATCCGCATCGCCGCCGGCGAGAAGCTGCGCTTCCGTCAGCGCGACGTGATGCTGTCCGGTCACGCGGTAGAATGCCGTATCAACGCGGAAGATCCGTTCAAGTTCACGCCGTCGCCGGGCCGTATCACGGCATGGCACGTACCGGGCGGTCCGGGCGTACGCGTCGACTCGCACTCGTATGCAGGTTATTATGTACCACCGCACTACGATTCGATGATCGGCAAAGTGATCGCTTACGGCGCAACCCGTGAACAGGCTATCCGTCGCATGCAGATCGCGCTGTCGGAAATGGTGGTCGAAGGTATCCAGACCAACATCCCGCTGCACCGCGAACTGATGATTGATGCCCGTTTCATCGAAGGTGGTACGAACATCCATTATCTGGAGCAGAAACTGGCCGATATGCCGGATCTGCACAAACTGAGTTTGAGTAACAAGGCACAAGCATAAACATGAGCTGGACTGAAATCGTCATCGAAATCGCCCGCGACCACGCGGAAACCCTGTCGGAAGCGCTGATGGATGTCGGCGCCCTGTCGGTTTCCGTCGAGGATGCAGACGAAGGCACCGACGCGGAAAAACCGCTGTTCGGCGAGCCGGGCATGGAACCGACCGAAGCGGCCTGGGATCACAGCCGCGTGGTCGCCCTGACCAACGAGGACGATGATCACGCGCTGATCGTGGGCGCAGCCGCCGCCCAGATCGGCCTGCAGACCTTGCCCCGCTTCACCACCCGCAAAGTGGAAGAGCAGGACTGGGTGCGTCTGACCCAGTCGCAGTTTGCGCCTATTCACATCGGCAAGAATATCTGGGTAGTGCCTAGCTGGCACGAAGCCCCGGATCCTGACGCCCTGATCCTGGAACTGGACCCCGGTCTGGCTTTCGGTACGGGCAGCCACCCGACCACCCGTCTGTGCATGGAATGGCTGGAAGCCCATCCGGCACCGGGTAAAACCGTGCTCGACTACGGTTGCGGTTCCGGCATTCTGGCCATGGTGGCCAAGAAGATCGGCGCCGGCACGGTGGCTGGTGTGGACATCGATCCGCAAGCCATCGAATCGGCTAAGGATAACGCGCTGCGCAACCAGTGCGAGATCGACTACTTCCTGCCCGATAGCTTCGCTACCTCGCAATATGCGACGCAGCGTTTCGATATCGTGGTGGCGAACATTCTGTCCAGCCCGCTGAAACTGATGGCACCTATGCTGTCGGGCCGCGTGGCCGAAGGTGGTTCGCTGATCCTGTCCGGCGTGCTGGCACGTCAGGCGGAAGAAGTGGCAGCTGCCTACGCCCCGTTCATCAAGCTGGGCGTGTGGGCGGAACAGGATGGCTGGGTGGCGCTGCATGGCCGCCTCGGCAGTGATGTGGTTCCAGCGGCACGCTAACCACAGCAATGGCGCTCGCCACTAAATGCCCCCACTGCAACACGGTATTTCGGGTCGCTCACGACCAGCTGAAATTACGTGGGGGCATAGTACGCTGCGGCTCCTGTAACGAAGTCTTTGACGGCAATGCGGCGCTACTCGCGCCGCCCGCTGCCGCTCCCCTGCCTGCTGCGCCTGCAGCAGCATCCGTAGCACCTTCTGTAGCAGCACCTGCGCCTACTCCGGCGCCAGCAGCGCCA
This sequence comes from Pseudoduganella danionis, assembly GCF_009720775.1. Lineage (GTDB taxonomy): Bacteria > Pseudomonadota > Gammaproteobacteria > Burkholderiales > Burkholderiaceae_D > Rugamonas > Rugamonas danionis. The sequence goes on along the minus strand of NZ_WNKW01000001.1, from coordinate 350,400 downwards.
GAACTCAGCATGGCTCCTGCCGCTGCAGACAGCAATCTTTCTGATTTACCCGTTCTGCCGGTCGACGATGGCCATGATGCGCCGTTCGAAACCGAGCCTGAGCCTACGCCGGAACCTGAGCCTGCGCCTATCCCTGCTCCCGAGCCTACGCCTGCGCCCTTGCCGCAGCAGACGCCATTTGACGCCAAAATGGACGCGCTCGACATACGCGCAGCGGAAGCACTGCAGGATGAAGCTGCCGATACCGAAGCAGCGCTGGAACTGGATACCGCCATCGAGCTCGATAGCCACGAAGGCGATCCTGCGGCACAGGCCATGTACGCTGCAGCGACCGAAGCAATCGCCGATCCGCTGGAATTACCGCCGGCCCCGGCCAGCCTGCCCAATGCTATCGACCTGCCACTGGAACTCGATCTGGACATCGAATCCGAAGCAGCGCCAGTCGCACCGGTCGAGCCAGCGCCCGCAGCGCCGGAGTTGGAACCGGAACCGGAGCCCGAGCTGGCACCAGCCGAACCTGAACTGATGCTGGCTCTGGAGCCAGAACCAGAGCCGGAACCATACACCGAACCAGCCAGCCCGGCGCAGACGGATAGCTGGCCGCCAGCAGCGGAAGCCCAGTCTGGTCCCGCGATGGCGGATCATCCCGCGCTGGAAGAGCAGCTGGCGATAGAAACCATGTCGGATGCCGAGCTGGAAGCAGCACTGGCTGCCGAACTGGCCGTGATGGAGCGCAGCATCGGCGCCCCCGCCGAGACCTCCGGCGACGCGCCCAAGGCCAGCAGCGCCAGTGAGCGCATCGAGCCGAGTTTCGACGCCCCGCTAATGCCGGAACCATCCTTCAACGCGCCGGCCGCGTCTGCGGTCGATCTGCACGCACTGGACGACGATGACGATACGCTGGTGGAGCTCTCCTCCGCCAGCAAACAGGCCGCCAGCAACAATCCCCCGACACAGGCTGGTGCCGAGGCCGACCTGCTGCTGCAACCGGCCCGCACCACCGAAGCGGCTGCCGACCAAGCAGCGGGCGAGGAACCGGGCTTTATCAAGAGCGACCGGCGCCGCCAGAAATACGGCAAAGCCATCAGCATCGCCATGGCGCTGGGCAGCGTCGCGCTGGTCGGTGCACTGGGCGTACAAGGCGTGACCACCTTCCGCAACCAGCTCGCCGCAGCCATGCCGCCTCTGAAGCCGGCGCTGACGGCAGCCTGCAATGCACTGGGCTGCAAAATCGAACTGCCGGCCCAGATCGACGATCTGAACATCGAACAGGGCGAACTGCAAACCCTGAGCGACACCACCTTCTCGTTCAACACCCTGCTGCGTAACCAGAGCGCCACGGCGCAAAGCTGGCCGCACATCGAACTGGTGCTGGACGATGCGAGCGACAAGGCCGTGCTGCGCCGCGTATTCACCCCGCGTGATTACCTCGGCCCCGACGTGCCGCTCGATAAGGGCTTCGCTCCGCACACTGAACAAGCTGTTAAACTGTTCTTCGAACTGAACCAGCTGAAAGCCTCCGGCTATCACATCGCCGTCTTCTACCCATAAAACACACCATGAACCAGACTTCCCTGATCTGCGGCTCGATCGCTATCGACACCATACTGCAATTCCCCGGCCGTTTCGACAGCCTGCTGCTGGCCGACCAGCTGCACAAGGTGAATGTGTCCTTCCTCGCTCCGACCATGCGCACCGAATTCGGTGGCTGCGCCGGTAACATCGCCTACAACCTGATGATGGTGGGCGGCGATCCGCGCATCGTCGGCGTGATGGGCCAGGACCACGGCGCCTACACCGAACGCCTGCGCAAGCTGGGTCTGTCGACCGACAACATCCTGATCAAGCCGGAAGCCTACAACGCCCAGTGCTTCGTCACGGCCGATGAAGATAATAACCAGATCAACGCCTTCCACCCGGGCGCCATGTCCTACGCGCACGAGAACGATATCGCCAAAGCCGGTCCGGCTCGCATCGCCATCATTTCGCCGGACGGCCATCTGGGCATGCAGAAGCACGCGGCCGATCTGGTCAAGCTGGAGATTCCGTTCATCTTCGATCCGGGCCAGCAGCTGCCGATGTTCAATGCCGATGAACTCATCGATTTCATCAACAAAGCCACCTACGTCACCGCCAACGATTACGAAATCGAACTGCTGATGTCGCGCACCGGCCTGACCATACCGGACATCGCCTCCCGTCTGGAAGCGCTGATCGTGACCCGTGGCGAGCAGGGTTCCGAGATCTATACCCAGGGCGAACGCATCGTGATTCCGGCCGTGCAGGCGGAACAGGTGCTCGATCCTACCGGCTGCGGCGATGCCTACCGTGCCGGCCTGCTGTACGGCATCACGCAGGGCTGGAAGTGGGAAACCACGGGCCGTCTGGCCAGCCTGCTGGGCGCCATCAAGATCGCCCACAAGGGCGCGCAGAACCACAAGTTCACGCCGGCCGAAATCGCCGACCGCTTCGAAGCCGCTTTCGGCTACCGCTACTAAGCAAAACGACGCCCGCAGGCGTCGTTCCGCATGCAGCGCACCAGTCTCAGTCTGATATGCGCTGCATGGTCTTGCTTAGGCTGCGGCATACCCGCAGCCTCTCCTTCCTAGAAATGACCGCTGAACAGCATCCCCAGCAGAATCTGGGCGATCTGCAGCAGGATCACGGCCACCAGCAGCGACAGATCGAGATTACCCACCAGCGGCACGGTGCGGCGGATAGGCCGCAGCAGCGGCTCGTTGAGCGCGCGTACGAAGGGCGCCAGCGGCGCATGGGGATTCACCCAGCTAAAGATCGCTTCGACGATCAGCAAGGCCATAAAGCCGTACAGTATCCAGCTCAGGAAGCGCTGCAGGGCCGCCAACGCCACCATCTGCGGCGATAGCCCGGCCAGCAGCAGCACCGAAGTCGCCAGCAGCACGATCAGGAAGGCGCCAATCAGGCTGGCCCAGTCATAGCCGCCTACCCCGGGCACGATACGGCGCAGCGGACGCACCAGCCAGTCCGATAACTGGAAAGTGAATTGCGCCACCGAAGCCGGTGGCCGTACGCGGATAGCCTGCATCCAGAAGCGCAGCAGCAGCGCACCGCCCAGCAAGGTGGCGATGGCGTCGACGATCAACATGACGATACTCAGCACAGAACTCCTCCAAAAAAAAACCGCTGTGTGATTGTCTCACACAGCGGCTGGTTGCCTCAGCAGGCCACCTAGCTTTTTATCAAGCTTAGGATGGACGGGTGCTGGTCGGGAAAGGCCAGGCAGCGGCTGGAGCTACCACGGTCTTTGCTGGCGCAGCAGCTGGTGCAGGGGCTGGAGCGGCAGCAGCTGGTGCTGGTGCCGGAGCAGCGGCTGGAGCTGGAGCCGGAGCTGGCGCAGCAGCAGCGGCAGGCGCAGCAGCTGGTGCAGCAGCTGGCTTGGCAGCTGGTTTAGCAGCAGCTTTTTTCGGCGCAGCTTTTTTAGCAGCTGGCTTGGCGGCTGGTTTGGCAGCAGCAGCTGGTGCGGCTGGAGCAGCAGCTACCGGAGCAGCGGCTGGAGCAGCTTTCTTGGCAGCTGGTTTTTTCGCGGCTGGCTTGGCTGCAGCTTTGGCGGCTGGCTTAGCGGCTGGTTTAGCAGCTGGCTTGGCCGCTGCTTTGGCTGCTGGCTTGGTAGCCGCAGCCTTAACTGGCTTTTTTGCTGCAGGCTTAGCTGCCACCTTTGCAGCCGGTTTGGCTGCCGCTTTTACCGCTGGTTTTTTGGCAGCTACTTTTTTAGCGGCTGGCTTGGCTGCGGCTTTAGCAGCTGGTTTGGCGGCGGCTTTAGCTGCTGGCTTGGCAGCGGCTTTCTTGGCTGCTGGTTTAGCAGCTGGTTTGGCGGCAGCTTTTTTAGCTGCTGGTTTTGCGGCTGGCTTGGCAGCAGCTTTTTTAGCGACTGGCTTGGCAGCGGCTTTTTTCGCGGCTGGTTTAGCAGCTACTTTCTTGGCAGCTGGTTTGGCAGCAGCTTTAGCGACGGTCTTCTTGGCGGCTGGTTTAGCTGCAGCTTTTTTAGCGACTGGCTTGGCAGCGGCTTTTTTCACTGCTGGTTTAGCTGCGGCTTTTGCTGCTGGCTTGGCGGCTGCCTTAGCTGCTGGTTTGGCGGCAGCTTTTTTCACTGCTGGCTTGGCGGCTGCTTTGGCTGCTGGTTTAGCGGCGGCTTTTTTCACTGCTGGTTTAGCGGCTGGTTTAGCTGCAGCTTTTTTCACTGCTGGCTTGGCTGCTGCTTTAGCTGCTGGCTTAGCTGCTGCTTTAGCGGCTGGCTTGGCAGCGGCTTTTTTCACTGCTGGTTTAGCGGCTGGTTTGGCAGCGGCTTTAGCTGCTGGTTTGGCGGCCGGTTTAGCGGCGGCTACTTTTTTTGCTGGAGCTTCAGCTTTCGCTGCCGGCTTCTTGGCAGCTGGTTTTTTTGCGGCGGTTGCCATTTTTAGTTCTCCTTCATCGGGGATGGGAAAATTCATTACAAGATTTAAACCCGTCCAGCCCGGGATTAGGCTAGGCGAATTATTCATCGGCACAAACGAAAGCCGTTTGCGCTAATGAATTCGGCACTAGCTGAACTGCTGCCCCTCCTCACGAGTGCAGCACTTCAGCCATCGATCTGTTCGCAGTCCGTGGCCGGCGCAGCGTACAGATACAAATCTTGTCGCGACGTTTTGCGGGTGGTCGGGCGTGTACTCAGCTCCAGGGACCTACGTCGCAGACCACTACTGTCTCACTCTCAAAACAAAAAACCGCCCGGCCTGAACCGGATCAGGCAAGACGGTCGATCAAAAACAGTGTGGTGTCAGCATATGGTTGTGGTTCTGTATCCTGTTTAGCGTCCTGTTTTGCAGCTCGTGCGTATCAAAAAATCCGCCGATTTGCAAACACGCTTTTTCAATTTCGTAAAGTACACGAAAACCTTGTCGGTGCGCAACCAGCACGATACGGATTCACGTGCATTTTTTCTGCGCTATGCGACTCGGCTCACCTTCGAGCACACAATCTGCAGCTTCGCATCGCCAGGCGCTGACCACTGCGCGCGCTCTATCGTCGCAGAAAGCGCTGGCCGCGAACTCCGGCGGAAATTTCGCACTTCAAAGCGCGCCTTATTCCACCTGGGTTTCTTTGAATCGCTCCGGTTCCGGATGAATTCTGTTTGCTGCTGCTTGCTGTTTCGAGAGCACCGCTGCGTCGCCATCACGCGAACACGACACGCTGTTTACAAATTCGTCGCGATTATGAGACAGAGCGCAGCGAATGGCAAGCACCGCAATCGTACAGCGCGCGCAAAAAAAAACGGATCCCGCAGGATCCGTTTTTCAGCGTGGCCATTTGGCCGGGGATTTAATCCCAGTTCAGCGCACCACCGGTCTGGTATTCGGTGACGCGGGTCTCGAAGAAGTTACGCTCTTTTTTCAGGTCTATCATCTCGCTCATCCATGGGAATGGATTGTCTTCCTGATCGAACAGCGTCTCCAGACCGATCTGGGTAGCACGACGGTTGGCGATGAAGCGCAGGTAGCCTTTGAACATGGTGGCGTTCAGACCCAGCACGCCGCGTGGCATGGTGTCTTCGGCGTAGGCGTATTCCAGATCGACGGCGCGCAGGAACAGCTGCTTGATTTCTTCCTTGAAGGCTGGAGTCCACAGCAGCGGGTTTTCCATCTTGATGGTGTTGATCAGGTCGATGCCGAAGTTGCAATGCATGGACTCGTCGCGCAGGATGTACTGGTACTGTTCGGCGGCGCCCATCATCTTGTTCTGGCGGCCCAGCGCCAGAATCTGGGTGAAGCCGACGTAGAAGAACAGGCCTTCCATCAGGCAGGCGAACACGATCAGCGACTTGAGCAGGGTCTGGTCGCTTTCCACCGTGCCGGTGGTGAACTTAGGATCGGTCAGGGTGTTGATGAACGGGATCAGGAACTCGTCCTTGTCACGGATGGACTTGATCTCGTTGTAGGCGTTGAAGATCTCGCCCTCGTCCAGACCCAGCGACTCGACGATGTACTGGTAGGCGTGGGTGTGGATGGCCTCTTCGAAGGCCTGACGCAGCAGGTACTGGCGGCATTCCGGCGCCGTGATGTGGCGGTAGGTGCCCAGCACGATGTTGTTGGCGGCCAGCGAGTCGGCCGTCACGAAGAAGCCCAGATTGCGTTTTACCAGACGGCGCTCGTCGTCGGTCAGGCCGTTCGGGTTCTTCCACAGCTCGATATCGCGCTGCATATTCACTTCCTGCGGCATCCAGTGGTTGGCGCAGCCGGCCAGGTATTTATCCCACGCCCATTTGTATTTGAACGGTACCAGCTGGTTGACGTCGGTTTTACCGTTGATGATGCGCTTGTCGTCGGCATTCACGCGCAGGGCAACCTGCTCGGCGCTGGCTTCGCCCGACTCCAGTGCAGCTTGATTGACAGCTTGAGGGGTGGCCGTGGTGGCCTCATCGTCCCAGGACAGCGACATAGTGTTTTCCTTCAGAATTCGGTTGGATTAATTAAGTTTCTAATTAAATCGGAGCGGCCGGCCCATCACACTATGCACCGGCACGCAGAGTTTTTACTGGCAGGCTTCGCATTCCTCGAAACCGTCGTCACCCGGACGCAGGTAGCAGGCCGCACCTTCGGCCACTACCGGTGCCGGTGCTGCCGGCGCTGCTGCAGCCGCGCTGGCCGAAACACCGCCATCGACCGCCACGGCGTTCAGCGCGCCGGTACGGGTGGTGGATTTCTCCAGGTGGGTCGCTGCAATGGTACGCAGGTAGTAGGTGGTTTTCAGGCCACGCAGCCATGCCAGCTTGTAGGTCTCATCGAGCTTCTTACCGGACGCGCCTGCCATGTAGATGTTCAGCGATTGCGCCTGATCGATCCATTTCTGACGACGCGAAGCCGCTTCCACCAGCCAGGTCGGCGAGACTTCGAAGGCGGTTGCATAAATGTCACGCAGATCTTGCGGGATGCGGTCGATCTTGGCCAGCGAGCCGTCGAAGTACTTCAGGTCGGCGATCATCACTTCATCCCACAGGTCGCGAGCTTTCAGGTCACGTACCAGATAGGCGTTGATCTCGGTGAACTCACCCGACAGGTTGGACTTCACGTACAGATTCTGGAAGGTCGGCTCGATACAGGCCGACACACCGATGATATTCGAAATGGTCGCAGTCGGAGCGATCGCCACGCAGTTCGAGTTACGCATACCGAACTTCTGGATGCGCTCACGTACCGGCGCCCAGTCCATGCTCGCCGACAGATCCTGCTCCAGATAGCCGCCGCGCTCTTCGGCCAGCAGCTTGACGGAATCCTGTGGCAGGATGCCGCGGTCCCACAGCGAACCTTTGTACGACTGGTACTGACCGCGTTCTTCGGCCAGCTCGGTCGAAGCCAGATAGGCGTAGTAGCACACCGCTTCCATCGAGGTATCGGCAAAGGCCACGGCTTCGTTGGACGAGTAAGGAATGCGCATCATGTGCAGGCAGTCCTGGAAGCCCATCACGCCCAGACCGACCGGACGGTGACGCATATTCGCATTACGGGCCTTGTCGACGGCGTAGTAATTGATGTCGATCACGTTATCCAGCATGCGCATGGCGGTGCGGATGGTCTTCTTCAGCTTGACGTGATCCAGCTTGCCTTCTTTCATGTGGGCCGGCATGTTGACCGAACCCAGATTGCAGACGGCGATTTCGTCGGCATTGGTGTTCAGCGTGATCTCGGTGCACAGATTCGAGCTGTGGACCATGCCCACGTGCTGCTGTGGCGAACGGATGTTGCATGGGTCTTTGAAGGTGATCCATGGGTGGCCGGTTTCGAACAGCATGGACAGCATCTTGCGCCACAGGTCCAGCGCAGCCACTTTCTTGGAGACGCGGATTTCGCCGGCAGCGGCCTTGGCTTCATAGGCCAGATAGGCCTTTTCGAAGGCTTTGCCGACCAGATCGTGCAGGTCAGGCGTATCCGAAGGCGAGAACAGGGTCCAGTCGCCTTTTTCCATCACACGCTTCATGAACAGGTCGGGAATCCAGTTAGCCGTGTTCATGTCGTGGGTACGGCGGCGGTCGTCGCCCGTATTCTTGCGCAGGTCGAGGAATTCCTCGATGTCCATGTGCCAGGTTTCCAGGTAGGCGCACACTGCGCCCTTACGCTTGCCGCCCTGATTCACCGCCACGGCAGTGTCGTTGACCACTTTCAGGAACGGTACCACGCCCTGCGATTTGCCGTTGGTGCCCTTGATGTGGGCGCCCAGTGCACGTACTGGCGTCCAGTCGTTGCCCAGACCGCCGGCGAACTTGGCCAGCAGTGCGTTTTCCTTAATGGCGTCGTAGATGCCTTCCAGATCGTCGGAAACGGTGGTCAGGTAGCACGACGACAGCTGCGAACGCTGGGTGCCAGAGTTGAACAGGGTCGGGGTCGACGACATGAAGTCGAAGGTCGACAGCAGGTTGTAGAACTCGATGGCGCGCGCTTCGCGGTCGGTTTCGTTCAGGGCCAGACCCATGGCGACACGCATGTAGAAGGCCTGCGGCATTTCGATGCGGATGTCGCGCACGTGCAGGAAGTAGCGGTCGTACAGGGTCTGCAGGCCGATGTAGCCGAACTGCAGATCGCGGTCGGCCACCAGTGCCTTGGCCAGACGGGCCAGATCGAATTCGGCCAGTTTGGCGTCCAGCAGATCGGCGGCGATACCTTTGGCGATGTATTGCGGGAAGTAAGTCACGTACTCGGCGGCAGCGGCAGCCTGTGCCACTTCCTTGCCGAAGACTTCCTTACGGATGGTGTGCAGCAGGATGCGGGCCGTCACTTGCGAGTAGGCCGGATCTTTTTCCATCAGCGCGCGCGCCGCCAGAATGGCCGACTTGTGCAGTTCTTCCACCGGCACGCCGTCGTACAGGTTTTTCATGGTCTCGGCCAGAATCGCGTCGGCATCGACATGCTTTTCCAGACCGGCGCAGGCGGCATTGATCAGATTCGACACGCGGTCCAGTTCCAGCAGCTTGCGCTCGCCGTTTTCCAGCACGTGGATCTGCGGTGCGGTGATGGCGGTGGCGCCGGCGGCTTCCTTGGCGGCGCGGCGCTCTTCCATCTGCTTGGCGCGGTACAGCACGTAAGCACGCGCCACATCGTGTTCGCCCGAACGCATCAGCGCCAGTTCAACCTGATCCTGCACATCTTCGATGTGGAAAGTGCCGCCCGAAGGCTGGCGGCGCACCAGTGCTGCCACCACGCTGGCGGTCAGCTGTTCTACCAGTTCGCGGATGCGGGCCGAAGCCGCGCCCTGACCGCCATTCACGGCCAGGAAGGCTTTGGTCATCGCTACGGCGATCTTCGACGGTTCAAACGCGACGACCGCGCCGTTACGGCGAATGATGCGGTAGTCACCGAGGTCGCTGGCGGCCGTAACAGGGCTGCTGGCGGTGCTCGCAGCAACTGAAGGAACCAGTGCCGGATTGATGGTGATGTCTTGAGTAGATTGCATTTAAGCTCCCCGAAAACAGCGTGCAGTCAGTGCTGCGCGACGTAATGTTGTATAAAAAAGGCCGAAATACTGCGTTCAGCCCTGATTGCTGGCTGACTCAATTGCCAAATAAGCTGCAATAAAAAGCGTGATCGACTGGTCTCAACGAATTGCAAATAGTTTAAGAACCAGTGTCTTGGGAACTACTATATCTAGTGATAGACGTGAATCGATACACTGATTGTAGTGATCGGAGTGGGCTAAGACAAGTGGAAATTTTGCTATAAACGGCAATTTTTCTATTGACTTTGCAGGAGCCCTTTTACAAAGCGCAGTTCCCCGAGAGCGGCCACTAACGTACCGCATTGCGACATTGCCAACTGCCTGTTTTTGCGCCAGCTTTGCTGGTAATGTGACCAGTCAAACAACACTCCGGGATCGGTCTTGCGGCCCGGCGCAATGTGTTCATGACCTAGCACATCGGCCAGCGGATAGCGCTCCTGCAGTGCCAGCGTCAGCACCGCCAGTGCCTCGTACTGGGCCGCTTCAAACGGCGTGTCATCCGTACCTTCGAGTTCGATACCGATAGAAAAATCATTACATTTTTCCCGTCCGCAGAACTCGGAACGTCCGGCATGCCAGGCCCTCGCGTTAGCAGAAACATACTGCAGCACGCGGCCGCCACGGCGGATGAAAAAGTGGCTGGACACTCTCAGCCCGCGCAGGTCGGCAAACGAGGGGTCAGCATTATAATCGAGACGGCCGGTAAACAGGTCGGACACGTGCGGCCCGCCGAACTGGCCGGCTGGCAGCGAGATATTGTGGATCACCAGCAGGGTGATATCGGCCGGGTCGGGCCGCTCGTCGTAGTGCGGGCTGTCGTAGCGCTGTGCCAGCGGCCACCAGCCGCCGTCATCCACCGGCGTCATGTCCGGCACGGCGTTGGACGGGGACGGGTTCACGTGTCCGGCTCCTGAATATCGAGCTTCTGCATCTGGTAGCGCAACTGGCGGAAGCTGATGCCCAGCAACTGGGCAGCCTGGGTGCGGTTGAACTGGGTCTGGGCCAGTGCTCTTAATATGAGCTCGCGCTCGATGCGGTTGAGGAAGTCCGGCAAATTCGGCGGCAGCACATCGATCTGCGGCAGCGGCGGCCAGTCGGCTGCGCTTGCGCCTGCGGGTGCAAGCTCCTCGCGGTCCGCCGCAGTCACGGGGGCTGCCTGCGCTGAAGTTGGGGCCGGGGCCAGCAGACTCCCCTCGGCCAGCGGCAGCCGCATGGCCGCCGCTTCGCTGGCCGCCAGATAGGGTGCCGGCGTGGTCGGCGTCGGCAGCGGCACGGTGGCTTCCACCACGCGCGCGCCTTTGAGCGCCAGATCGGCCACTTCGATCACGCCGTCATTGGCAAATGCCAGCGCCCGTTCGAGGATGTTTTCCAGCTCGCGCACATTGCCGGGGAAGGAATAGCTGCGCAGCGCATCGAGCACGCCCTCGCCCAGCCTGACCTTGGATTCGAAAGTGCCCAGCCTTTCCAGTATGCCGTCGGTCAGCACAGCCAGGTCGTCAAGCCGCTCGCGCAGCGGCGGCAGACTCAGTTCGATCACATTCAGGCGATAGTAAAGGTCCTGACGGAAGCTGCCCTGCTCCACACACTGGGCCAGATTCTTGTGGGTGGCGCTGATGATGCGCACATCCACCGGCTCTTCGGCGGTAGCGCCTATCTTGCGCACGCGCCGCTCCTGGATGGCGCGCAGCAGCTTGACCTGCATGGCCAGCGGCAGGTCGGCCACTTCATCGAGCATCAGGGTGCCGCCATTGGCCGCCTGGAAGAAGCCATCGCGCTCGTCCGCCGCGCCGGTGAACGCACCTTTGCGATAGCCGAAGAACTCGGCCTCCATCAGCGCTTCGGGGATCGCGCCGCAGTTGACGGCGATAAATGGCTTGGCCGCGCGCGAACTCTGGGCATGAATTTCCCGCGCCGCCAGTTCCTTGCCGCTGCCCGACTCGCCGTTGATGGCGATAGGCGCCATCGAGCGCGCCAGCCGCGCGATCTGGGCGCGCAGCGCTTCGATCACGGCCGAATTGCCACGCAGCCGGCTGGCTGCCGGCTTGGCGGCAGGCGCTTCATCTTCGGGCTGGCCGGCACTCAGACGCAGGGCGGAACGCACCATCACGCGCAACTGGTCCAGCGCCACCGGCTTGGAAATATAGTCGAAGGCGCCGGCTTTCAGCGCCACCACGGCATTTTCCGCACTGCCGAAAGCCGTCACTACGGCGATAGGGGTATTGCGGTGGCTGGCACTGACTTCGCGTACCAGTTCCAGCCCCAGCCCGTCGGGCAGGCGCATATCAGTCAGCACCAGCTGGTATTCCACCCCGGCCTGCGCCAGCAGCGCGCGCGCTTCGCCCAGCGTGGCGGCGCAATCGACCTCCAGCCCCATCTTGAGCAGAGTCAGTTCCAGCAACTCGCGCAGGTCGGCTTCATCATCTACCACCAGCACGCGAGGGAATCGAACAGTCATCAAACTACCTCTCTACTTCTGGGCCGGATGGGCGAAAGTGATGACGAAACGCCCGCTCGAGCGCGGCTTGCCGCTGGCATCCTGCTGACCATCGAAACGGTATTCATAGTCCAGCCGCGCCTCGTTATTCAAACATAATTCCCGCGCCAGATACAGCCCCAGCCCCGTGCCCTTGCTCGACGTGGTGTAGAACGGCTCGAACAGGTGGGCCCGTACTTCCGGTTCTATGCCGGGACCATCGTCCTGCACATGCAGCTCCAGCGCGTGCGAGGGCAGGCTGCGCAGGTCCAGCCGGATAGAACGGCTGCCGCCACTGGCATAGCGCACGGCATTATTGAGCAGGTTAAGCAGCACTTCACGCAAATGCAGGGCGTCGAAGCGCACCGGCGCGGCCTCCGCCAGCGTGAGTCCCAGCATGTCGGCCGGCAGGCCATGGGTTTCGGTAAATTCCTGTACCAGCTCGGTGAGGAAGCCTTGCAGCGCCAGCGGTTCATTATATGGCTGCACTTTGCGCGACAGTTGCAGGATGTCCTCCACCATGCGGTTCACCCGGCTGACGTTATCGCCTATGATCTTCAGCAAGCGGGTCTGCACTCCGTCCGTCATGTCCTCGCCCAGCAGCGCGGTGGCGTGGCCGATGGCCGACAGCGGATTGCGTACTTCATGGGCAATACTGGCCGTCAGCCGGCCCATCGAAGCCAGTTTTAGCTGCTGCGCCTGATTTTCTATGCCCGTCACATCCTGCAGGAAGATCACGCTGCGCTCCGTGCCCAGCCCTGCCGTGTCAACGGCAGCAAAGCGCACTTTCAGGTGGGCCGACAAGTCGCGCCGCACGCTCCATGCCGCCGTTACCTGCTGCAGGGCGTCGTCGGCATACGGCTTGATGGTGACATACGCCGTGCTGCGGCTGCGTTCTTCGCACCAGGCGGCATAAGCTTCGGCCAGCGGCGCCAGCGCGCCCGAATCGGCCAGCCTGAAATCCTGCTGCGCGCCCAGCATGCCCAGCATCTGCTGCGCCGCCGGATTACTGGCATATATATGGCCGGCACGGTCGGCTACCAGGATGCCATCGCCCACATTGGCCATCACCAGCTGGTTGACGGCCTGCTGCACATTCACTTCCACCCCGCGCTGGATGGCCAGTTCTTCCTGTCCGATCAGGCGCGCCGCCAGCCGGTTCACCACCAGCACGGCAGCGAAGAAGGCCGCGCCATACAGGCCGGCCTGCAGGAAGGGCCGTTCGCTTTCCATCATCAGTACGCGCCAGATGCTTTCGCCCAGCATGAACAGCGCGACCAGCGCCGTGCAGAACAGCGACAGCAGCAGCGGCGCAAGGATGGCCGCACCGGCCAGCGGAAACAGATACAGGATGGCCAGCCCGCTACGCAGGCCGCCACCGACCATGAACAGCAGCGAAATGATTGCCAGATCGGCCGCGATCTGGGAGAGCAGCTGCCAGCGGAAGCGCTGCTGCCAGTACACGGCCAGCAGGGCATAGCCGAGTGCCACCATCAGGTAGACCACGCAGATCTGCAGATTCAGGTAGGAGCTATCGGCGCGCAGGCCGTTACGGTCGAAACTCAGATACACCAGCAGCACCAGCGCGATCACGACGCGCGAAATGCTCAGCGTCTGCAGCGAGCGCCAGAACGAGGCGCGCGCTTCGGCCGGAGCGGCGGTGTGGCCGGATTCCACGCTGGATCAGGCCGGCGGCATGGCCGCGTGGGCTGCGCTGCAGTAGTCGCGTCCGCGCGCCTGCACCGTTTCGGAAGCGGGATAGAACACGCCGCAGTGGGCGCATTGCAGCATGGTCTCGATTTCGGCGTTGCCGTGCTGGCGCGCAGCGGGGCCAGGGGCCGGGCCGGCACCGGCCGGCGGCGGCTGATTGAACGGCTGCTGACGCTTCTGCGCCTCGCGGATCTTGCTACGGATGGCGAAACCGACCAAGAAGATCAGCGCCAGCCAGAACAGCAGACGGCTCATATCGCCCCCTTGTGCAGCAGTACTTCCAGCACAAAGCGGCTGCCCACATAGGCCAGCAGCAGCGTGGCGAAACCGGCCAGCGTGAAGCTCAGCGCCGTGCGGCCACGCCAGCCACGGAAGCGGCGGCCGGCCAGCAGGGCGGCAAACAGCAGCCATGACAGCAGCGTAAAGACGGATTTATGGTCCCACTTGAGGGCCTGGCCGAACACCTGTTCCGAGAACACGATGCCAGAAAACACGGTCAGGCTGAGCAGCGCAAAGCCGAAACTGATCATACGGAACAACAGCTTTTCCATGGTCAGCAAGGCCGGCAACTGATCCAGCGCATTCGTCAGGAAGGTTTTGCGCTGGGTGGCCGCGTGCAGGTGGCGCTCCTGCAGCGCCATCAGCACGGCATGGAAGGCAGCGACGGTCAGCGTGCTGTAGGCCATGGTGGCAATCGCGATATGCCAGCCGAACAGGGGCGACTTATCTTCCAGCGCGATCACACTGCCGGGGAAGCCCACCTGCAGCGCAACGACCAGCGCGGCATTCGGCATGACCAGATGGCGCATGCTGTCCAGACTGAAGTTGCGGTTCTCCACCCAGTAGGCCGCGACTGACACCCACAGCGCGGACGACAGCATGGCGGCAAAGCCGAGACGGATGGTGCCGACAGTGGCCAGATCGAACCACAGACCGGCGCCATGCAGCAGCCAGGCCAGCGCCGTCATGGCGGAAATCAAACCGGCACGGCGCGATGGCAGCGCCGCACATACGAGGTACAGCACGATGGCTGCGATGAGTAGGAAATTCTGCATAAGCCCCAGTTTACACTATCGCTCAGTCCACGGCAGCCATGCGCAGTTCATCGTTATGGTGGCGCTGCTGTTCTTCCATCACCAGCTGCCCCAGTTCGCGCTTGAGCGCATTGAATTCCGCCGCGGCCGGATCGCGCATGCGCGGCAGTTCCACCATCAGGTCGCGCTTGACGGTGCCGGGGCGGTAGGTCATGACGATGATGCGGTCGGCCAGGTAGATGGCTTCCTCTATGCTGTGGGTGACGAAGATGATGGTCTTTTTCAGCTCGGCCCAGATGCGCAGCAGCTCGTCCTGCAGATTGCGCCGGGTCAGCGCATCGAGCGCGCCGAACGGCTCGTCCATCAGCATGATGGGCGAATCGAGCGCCAGCACGCGGGCGATGGCCACCCGCTGGCGCATGCCGCCCGATAAATCTTTCGGATAGCGGCTGCGGAAGTCGCTCAGCGACAGCATGGCCAGCAGCCGATCCACCGTCGCGTTGATCTCGGCCTTGGCTAAGCCCTTGATCTGCAAGCCGAAAGCGATATTTTCCGCCACCGTCATCCAGGGGAAGAGCGCATATTCCTGAAACACCATGCCGCGTTCCGGCCCCGGTGCCGTCACCGCCTGACCATCGGCCACGATGCTGCCGCTGCTGGGCGGGGCAAAGCCGGCAATCGCATTGAGCAGGGTGGATTTGCCGCAGCCCGAAGGGCCCAGCAGGCAGACGAACTGGCCGCGCGGAATTTCCAGATTGATGTCCTGCAGGGCCACCACGGCGCGTTCGTCCGTCTGGAACACCTTGCTGACATGTGCCACGCTGATATGTGCGCTATCCATTAGTTCTCCAGACCGCGGTGCCAGCGCAGCAGATAGTTATTCAGTTTGTTGACGGCGCTATCGATGGCCAGCCCCAGCAGACCGATGGTGATCATGCCAGCCATGATCTTGTCCGACCAGAAGTACTCGCGCGCTTCCAGGATGCGGAAACCGAGGCCATTGTTCACGGCGATCATCTCGGACACGATCACCACGATGAAGGCAGTGCCGATACCGATACGTACGCCCGACAATATATAGGGCACGGCAGCGGGAAGAATCACGCGGATGAACAGCGTGCTGCCGCTGGCGCCCAGATTGCGCGCCGCGCGTAGATAGATACCGTCCACCTGCCGTACTCCGGCGATGGTATTCATCAGCACCGGGAAGAAGGCACCGAGCACGATCAGGAACACGGCCGGTGCATTCCCCAGCCCGAACCACAGGATGGACAGGGGAATATAGGCGATGGGCGGGATAGGGCGCAGCAGCTGCATCAGCGGGTTAAACCAGGCATATACCAGCGGGCTGGCGCCCATCAGCAGGCCCAGTGGCAGCGCCAGCGCCGCGCCTATGGCAAAGCCCAGCGCCACGCGGTACAGGCTACCCAGCGCATCGAGAATCAGCTCACCCGATACCGCCCACGCCAGCCAGCTACCCTGCTCCGCGCTATACGGCTGCACGGGCAGCAGATAGGCCAGCCAGCGCTCGGCCACCGCCAGCGGCGAAGGCAGCATCTGCGGATTGGCCCAGCCCTGAGTCGCGGCCAATTGCCAGATGGCGATCACGATGACGGGCACGATCATGCCCACCACCAGCTGCCGCCAGCCCTGCCCTGCTTTGCGCGCCGCCCCGGCCATTATTTAACGCCCACGCTTTTCTTGGCCGCGTCCAGCAGGTCGGTCTTGACCCACTCTTTGGCAGCCGGCGGTTTGGCCATGCGCCCTACGCCGGTCTTGAACATCACGTCCGTGGTGATCTGGATGTGTTCCGGCGTGATGTCATAGGAATACGGCGAATTGCCGATGGCATCGTCGAAATCATCCTTGGTGATCTGGCCTTTGAACACGGTTTCGCGCACATATTTTTCGGCCAGCGCCGGCTGTTCGATAAAGGTCTTGGTAGCTTCGACGAAGCAGCGCATGAATTTCTCGGCCAGCGGGCGCTTCTCTTTATAGAACTTCTCCGTCATCACCATGGTGCGGATAGGTTCGCCGATAGGCGTGTCGTAAGGCTTGATGATTTCCGTGCCAAAGCCCTTGTTGATGGCCTGCGAAGACTGCGGCTCGGAGTTCATCATGGCGTCGATGTTCTTGCCGATCAGCGCCTGATTCAGGTCAGCGAAAGGCAGATAGATCAGCTGCACATCCTTGCCCGGCTGGTCGGATGCCGACAGCCCCGCCGTCTGCAGCTCGGCCAGCAGCAGCACTTCCTGGATGCCGCCACGGGTCACGCCCACGCGTTTGCCCTTGAGGTCCTTGACGGATTTGAGTTTCAGATCGGCGCGGCTGACCAGCCGCGCACCGCCCTTGGCAAAGCCGGCCACCACCACGATGGGCGCGCCGCTGGCACGGCCCGAAATCGCTGCTTCCGACGCCGTGGTGCCGACATCGAGCTCGCCCGCGATGATCCCCTGCATCACATCCAGGCCTTTGGCGAACACGCGCTCCTCCACCTTGATGCCGCATTTGGGAGCAATCTCCTTAATATAAGAGACCGCGCCGTAGTGGGCGAATTTCAGATTCCCCAGTCGCACCACTTCCTGCGCCTGTGCCGGGGTCAAGGCTTGCGCCGTCATCAGGGCGCCCAGCGCCAGCGTCTTCCACCAGATCGTACGTTTCATCGTGTTCATCCTCCCGATTCTTGTGATCACTGCATCATACCAACAGCTTGCGCTGCGCTGTCTGTTTCCATACAAGAATATAAACCATAAGCGCCTCCGTGTCGGGGGACTAGTCGCAGTGGATGGGGTAAAATGGCGGCCACTGTTTTAATCCGGGTTCATCATGCTAGACAATCTTACCCAACGCCTTGCCAAGGTCGTTAAAACCATGCGCGGCGAGGCCCGCCTGACGGAAGCCAACACCGCCGAAATGCTGCGCGAAGTGCGCATGGCCCTGCTCGAAGCCGACGTGGCCCTGCCAGCCGTGCGCGAATTTATCGCCCGCGTCAAAGAAAAAGCGCTGGGTGAAGAAGTCATCGCCTCGCTGTCGCCGGGTCAGGCGCTGGTCGGCGTGGTGCAGCGCGAACTGGCCGCCCTGATGGGCGCCGATCTGGGCGCGGAAGCCACCCAGCTCAGCTTCGCCCAGCAGCCGCCCGCCATCATCCTGATGGCCGGTCTGCAGGGTGTGGGTAAAACCACCACGGTCGGTAAGCTGGCCAAATACCTCAAAGAAGAGAAGAAGAAAAAAGTGCTGACGGTGTCGGCCGACGTGTATCGTCCGGCCGCTATCGCCCAGTTGCAATCGGTCACGGGCCAGGTTGGCGCCGATTTCTTCCCTTCCACCGCACAGGACAAGCCAGTCGATATCGCCCTCGCTGCGCTGGACTGGGCCAAGAAGCACTACCACGATGTGCTGATTATCGATACGGCCGGCCGTCTCGGTATCGATGAAGAGATGATGCGCGAAATCGCTGCCGTGCACAGCGCCGTCAAACCTATCGAAACCCTGTTCGTGGTCGATGCCATGCTGGGTCAGGATGCCATCAACACGGCCAAGGCCTTTAACGATGCGCTGCCGCTGACCGGTATCGTGCTGACCAAGCTCGATGGCGATTCGCGCGGTGGTGCGGCGCTGTCGGTGCGCCACATTACGGGCAAGCCGATCAAGTTTGCCGGTGTGTCGGAAAAGCTCGACGGTCTGGAAGCGTTCGACCCTACCCGTATGGCCAACCGCGTGCTGGGCATGGGCGACATTCTGGCGCTGGTGGAAGAAGCGCGCAAAGGCGTGGACAGCAAGGCCGCTGCCGATCTGGCCAACAAGATCAAGGTGGGCGGCAAGTTCGACATGAACGACTTCAAGGCACAACTGGGCCAGATGAAGAAAATGGGCGGCATGGCCAATCTGATGGACAAGCTGCCAGCCCAGTTCCAGCAGGCCGCCAACGGCGCCAACATGGATCAGGCGGACAAGCAGGTACGCCGCATGGTCGGCATTATCGACTCGATGACGCCGCAGGAACGCGCCAAGCCGGAGCTGATCAAAGCCACCCGCAAGCGCCGTATTGCCGCCGGTGCCGGCGTGCAGGTGCAGGAAGTGAACCGCATGCTGACCCAGTTCGAGCAGATGCAGACCATGATGAAAAAGCTCTCGGGCGGCGGCATGATGAAGATGATGCGCTCGATGAAGGGCATGATGCCGGGCATGCGCTAGGCAAAGCCATAAGTAGAAAAATGCGGGGCAAAACGCCCCGCAACGTTGTGCCTCCCTCGGGAAAGCCCGTGTTTACGTGGTGTTTCCGGGAAAAAACGCGAAAAACACTTGCACATACCGCAAATCACCACCAATATTAACCGGTGCGATCAATTGCGCAATTTTTCCATGTGTTCGTTAAGGAGGCTCGAATATGGCAACAGCCAAAAAAACCCCAGCAGCACCCGCTAAGAAAGCTGCGGCCGCTAAACCGGCAGCCGCGAAGAAAGCCGCACCAGCCAAGGCAGCAGCCGCCAAGCCTGCCGCAGTGAAAAAAGCGCCGGCCGCACCGCGCAAACCCAACGCCGCCTTCATGAAGGCCATGACCCCATCGGCCGCACTGGCCGCCGTGGTGGGCGCAGCTCCGCTGCCACGCACTGAAGTCACCAAAAAAGTCTGGGATTACATCAAGAAGCTCGACCTGCAAGATCCGGCCAACCGCCGCATGATCAATGCCGACGACAAGCTGAAAGCTGTATTCGGCGGCAAAGCTCAGGTGTCCATGTTCGAAATGACCAAGCTCATTTCCGACCACCTGAAGTAATCGCAGTACTGCGCTGTAACCCTTTAAATCAAAGGGTTACAGAATTCCCCTTGTTGCGTTTCCATCCCTTCCGCGCAACCTTCTGCCGACTCCGCTTACTCCTTTGAGCGCCGTCAAACACCACCCCGAATTTCAAACTCCACACTTAGCGGCAACGATGCCGGACCGGCGCAATTCGGCTAGACTGGATAAATCATCCAGATTAGTGCGAGGCCGCCATGGCTAGGCTAAACCGTCCTCACGAAACACCAGCAAAGGCCCGCTGCGAGAGCCCCGTCGCCCAAGAAGAAACCATAGAGCAAGCTCGTGCCCGCCGCATGGCTGCACTCCGGAAGATCGCCGGCTTGTGGGCAGAACGGGAAGACATTCCTGCAGATGGACTGGATTATCAGCGCGCTCTGAGGGCTGAATGGCGCTAGTCCTTTTCGACAGCAACATCCTCTATGAACTGCACACGCAGACGCTGGTTCAGGTCGTGAATATCGTCGCACCTGATGCGGCGCGCGGTCAGTAAGCAAGTAGCCGGCTAGCGCGCATTACCCACTGCCATGCGCGGCGCGATCGCGTTGCCTATTTCGGCGGGCAGCTTCCAGTGGTTCCATGCTGCCAGTACGGCATTCGGATAATCGGACTTGCCGCGGCTGCCGTTGTAGCGGCCCAGCGCCAGAAACAGATTGCCTGCTTCCATGTCCAGATACATGCGCAGGATGGCGCAGCCATAGCGCAGATTGGTCTGCATATTAAATAGCGCGCTGCGATTATGGTCGCCGATCACGCTGGTCCAGAACGGCATTACCTGCATATAGCCGCGCGCGCCCACCATCGACACGGCATATTTACGATAGGCCGATTCCACCTGTATCAGGCCCAGCACCATGGCCGGATCGAGTCCGGCACGGCGCGCTTCATACCACACGGTGGCGAGGAATTCAGTACGGGTCTGGTGATCGGGCAGGCGCCGCTGCAGGCGTGCCGACATCTGCTCCAGCCATTGCTGGTAGCGCTGACGCTCCGCTTCCGTGCGGAAGCTCGGCTGGGGTGGCGCCGCATCGCGGATCGCGTTCGCCAGCGCCAGCCGCACGGAGTCGGCCAGCGCTTCTTCCTTCTGGTTGCCGGCCAGCGCGGGCAGCGTTGCGGCCAGTAACACTGCCGCAGCGCCCCAGCGCACTAGCCTGCGTTGCCGTTTCACGCTGCGATCTTGCCTTTGATGAAGCTGATCACATCGGCCACCGGCACGGCAGTCGCTTCGGTATCGCGACGGCCCTGGTATTCCAGATTGCCTTCTTTCAGGCCACGGTCGCCAATCACCACACGGTGCGGTACGCCGATCAGTTCCCAGTCAGCAAACATGCCGCCCGGACGCAGACCACGGTCGTCCAGAATCACGTCGATGCCAGCCGCCACGGCTTCTGCATACAGGCGCTCGGTGGTTTCCTTGACGGCTTCGCTGCGGTCCATACCCATAGGGCACAGCACCAGCTCGAACGGCGCCAGCGCGGCTGGCCAGATGATGCCCTTGTCATCGAAGTTCTGCTCAATGGCGGCGCCCAGAATACGCGTCACGCCGATACCGTAGCAGCCCATCTGCAGCGGCGCAGGTTTGCCGTTTTCGTCGAGGAAGGTAGCTTTCATCGATTCCGAATAGGCCGTACCCAGCTGGAATACGTGGCCCACTTCGATGCCGCGCTCGATGGCCAGCACGCCTTTGCCGTCCGGCGAAGCGTCGCCAGCGACCACGTTACGCAGGTCGGCGACGATGCTAGGCTCGGCCGTATCGCGGCCCCAGTTGGCGCCCGTGTAGTGGAAACCGGCGTCATTCGCGCCGCAGACGAAGTCGGCCATGTTGGCCACGGTGCGATCCGCCACCACGGTGACTGGCGCCTTGGTGCCGACCGGGCCCAGATAGCCCGGTACGCAGCCGTAGACTTCCAGAATTTCCGCTTCGGTCGAGAAACGGTAAGCGCCCAGACCGGCCACTTTGTTAACCTTGACTTCGTTCAGTTCGTGGTCGCCACGCAACAGCAACATGAAATACTGTTTAGTCAGTTTGCCGTCGGTTTCCGTTTCCACCGTCAGGGCAATGGTTTTCACGGTACGGCTCAGATCGAGCTTGAGCTGTTCGGCCACGGTTTCACACTTGGTGGCGTCAGGCGTGGCGACCTTGGTCAGCGCTTCGGCAGCGGCCGGACGGCTGGCGACCAGCGGCAGCGCTTCGGCCGCTTCCATATTGGCGGCGTAATCGGAATCGGCGCAGTACACCAGCGCGTCTTCGCCGGTGCTGGCGATCACGTGGAATTCGTGCGAACCGGTACCGCCGATGGCGCCGTTATCGGCCGCCACGGCGCGGAATTTCAGGCCGAAGCGGTTGAAGATGGACACGTAGGCGTCGAACATGCGCTGGTAGGACTGCTGCATGCCGGCCTGATCGCGGTCGAAGGAATAGGCATCCTTCATGGTGAACTCGCGGCCACGCATCAGACCGAAGCGTGGACGACGCTCGTCGCGGAACTTGGTCTGGATGTGGTAAAAATTCAACGGCAGCTGACGGTAGGATTTGATTTCCGTACGGACCACGTCGGTAATCACCTCTTCCGAAGTCGGCTGGATGGCGAAGTCACGGCCGTGGCGGTCTTTGACACGCAGCAGTTCCGGGCCCATTTTGTCCCAGCGGCCAGTCTCCTGCCACAGTTCGGCTGGCTGTACCAGCGGCATCAGCAACTCGATAGCGCCGGCCTTGTTCATCTCTTCACGTATGATGGCTTCGACTTTACGGATGATGCGCAGGCCCATAGGCATATAGGTATAGATACCGGAACCGAGGCGTTTGATCATGCCGGCGCGCATCATCAGCTGGTGGCTGACGATCTCGGCGTCGGAAGGAGCTTCTTTAAGCGTGGAAATAAAAAATCGTGAGGCGCGCATACGGTGAATTCTTTTTAAAAAGAGAGGGTTATAATCAACCTAATTTTAAAGGATTAGCTGGCTGATGCGTCCATACTTTATACAAATGCGTTCAATTGATGCCTGTCCGGCCGCTTTCGTACCCCGAAAGACGTGCCGGCGTGCGGTTTTGTGGGCAAAAATATAAGCAGGGAGCTCAGTCGCAGAAAGTATTGAGGTGCAATATGCTCGATCGTGAAGGGTTTCGGCCCAACGTCGGCATTATCCTGCTAAACGCCCAGAACGAGGTGTGGTGGGGTAAACGGGTGCGCGAGCACTCATGGCAATTTCCGCAAGGCGGCATTAAATATGGAGAAACGCCGGAACAGGCGATGTACCGGGAGCTGGAAGAGGAAATCGGATTAAGGGCAGAACATGTAAAAATCGTCGGTCGCACGCGTGACTGGCTGCGTTACGAGGTACCGGATCACTTTATCAAGCGGGAAATCCGTGGCCATTACCGTGGCCAGAAGCAGATCTGGTTCCTGTTGCGCATGTGCGCACGCGACAACGATGTGAATCTGCGCCTGACCGACCACCCCGAGTTCGACGCTTGGCGCTGGCATGACTACTGGGTGCCGCTGGATGTGGTGATTGAATTCAAGCGCGATGTCTATCAGCGTGCCTTGCAGGAGCTGTCGCGTTTCCTGACCTGGCCCGCCAACGGCCAGGATCGCCGCCACGGTGCACGTTATCTGCGCCAGCCGCGCAACAACCCGCCGGCTGCCGTGCAGAACAATAGCACCGGCAATGTTGCCCAGGCGACGGCAGGGTCTGCGCCGACCGCCCAATGCGGCAACGCAGCAGAAGCTACCCCGGAAACGGCCAGCAACGACACTGTCGCCGGCAAAGACAGCTGATCACAGCACTGCATCGCAGCGCAACAAACACCAACGGGACAGCATGCTGTCCCGTTGTCATTTCTGCCCGCAACGGCGTAGCAGGTACAATACCGCCATGTTTAATCCATCTTCCGACGACGTCCGCCGCTTCTTCTGCGAGACCTTCCGCAAGCAGCGGGCCAACGAACTCCTGACTCCGCTTGAAGCCATGGCCAGCGACTGGATACGCCACCACCCCGAATACCACGATGTGCTGGCTGATGTGGAACACGCACTGACGCGCGACTACTCGGGCGGCAATGTCAGCAATCCCTTCCTGCACTTGTCCATGCACCTGTCGATTGACGAGCAGATCTCGATCGACCAGCCGCCTGGCATCCGCGCCGCCGCCACAGCATTAACGTTGAAGCTGGACGACGCCCACGCTGCCCAGCACGCCATCATGGAATGTCTCGGTGAAATGATCTGGAACGCCCAGCGCAACGGCACCCAGCCTGACGGCCTGGCGTATATCGAAGCCGTACGCCGTCTGCTCTAAAAGTAACAAGGGGTCAGGTCGGGCATTGGCGCAGAGTCCGCTACGAAAGTAGCGAGCTCTGCGCCAATGCCCGACCTGACCCCGGTGTGGCTTGAAGTTGGCTTAGCGGTGCGACACCAGACTGCCCGGCAGGCTGTGCAGGTAAGCCGCGATGTCGCGGATGTCCTGATCGCTCAACGCTTTAACCTGACCACCCATGATGGCGTTGTTACGGCCGTTGGCCGCGTCGCCGCGCTTGTAGGCGGTCAGCGCGTGCTCGAGGTAATCCTTGTGCTGGCCAGCCAGTTTCGGATAGCTCGGATCGATAGGGCTGTTGTAGTCTTTGCCATGGCAGGCGAAGCAGCTGTATTTCTCCGTCAGGGCTTTGCCTGCATCGATATTGCCACCCGCAACAGCGGAGTAGGACACGGTGGCGCATGCCAGTGCGATTAACAGTTTTTTCATGTCCCTATCCTTATTTTGCGCTAGCCGTTTGCTGCGAATAGTACGCCGCCACATCCGCGATATCCTGATCCGACAGGCTGGCCGCAATACCCTTCATGCTCGGGTGCTTGCGATCGCCCTTCTGGTAGGCCTTCAGCGCGCCTTCGATGAACTTGGCCGACTGGCCGCCTATCATCGGCACTTGGAACGACTCAGGGAAGCTGGCTTTGTAGCCGGGAATCCCGTGACAACCGATACACATTTCAATCTTTGCTTTGGCATTCTGGGCATTGCCCACGAGGTCAGCTGCTGAAGCCAAACTAGCGCAACCAGCGAGCACGAGGAGTGCGGAGATTTTTTTCATAGTGTGTGCAAGGTAAGTAATCGGATACTACCGCGGATGCAAAAACTTGACATTTGCATTGAGCTTGCGATTCTAACTCAAGAAATATTGCGCGGCTACGCAATTCATTGCCATTACAACACACTGCCCCGCACTCTGTTGCGCGCAGCATCCGAGCCCCGCCTCTAGCGTTCTCCCCTATACTGACGTTTCCCTTTTTTACTGTAGAAATCAAAGCCCCATGTCTGCTACACCGCGCTTCGAAGGTTCCGCTCAATACGTCGCTACCAATGACCTGAAACTGGCCGTGAATGCGGCTTTGACGCTGCAACGCCCGCTCCTGATCAAGGGTGAACCGGGCACCGGCAAAACCATGCTGGCGGAAGAAGTGGCCGCCGCGCTGGGCATGCCCTTGCTGCAATGGCATGTCAAATCGACCACCAAAGCCCAGCAGGGCTTGTATGAATACGACGCCGTTTCGCGTTTGCGCGATTCCCAGCTCGGCGACGAGCGCGTGCGCGAGATCAATAACTACATCGTCAAAGGCGTGCTGTGGCAAGCTTTTACAACAGATCAGCCGGTGGTGCTGCTGATCGATGAAATCGACAAGGCCGACATCGAATTCCCCAACGATCTGCTGCGCGAACTGGACCGCATGGAATTCTATGTCTACGAAACCCGCGAAATGGTGCGCGCCAAACACCGTCCGCTGGTGATCATCACGTCCAACAACGAGAAGGAACTGCCGGACGCCTTCCTGCGCCGCTGCTTCTTCCACTACATCCAGTTCCCGGACCGCGACACCATGGAGCAGATCGTGCAGGTGCACTACCCGCATCTGAAGAAGGAGCTGCTGGCGCAGGCACTGCAAACGTTCTACGACCTGCGCAACGTACAGGGTCTGAAGAAAAAGCCATCCACTTCGGAATTCCTCGACTGGCTCAAGCTGCTGATGGCAGAAGACATTCCGCCCGCCGCGCTGCGCAGCGACGATGCCAAGGCCATCGTGCCACCGCTGCATGGCGCCCTGCTCAAGAACGAGCAGGATGTGCACCTGTTCGAACGTCTGGTCTATATGTCACGGAATAATCGCTGATGCATACTCTCGCCCACCCTGCCGCACCGATCGCGCCCGTCACGCTGGAACTGCATGGCGTACGCCTAGAGCCACTGGGCCCGCAGCATGCGGAAGGCCTGCGTGCCGCTGCCAGCGACGGCGAGCTGTGGAAGCTGCGCATCACCTCCGTGCCGGAACCGGATCAAGTCGACGCCTACATCGCCAAGGCACTGGGCCAGCGCCCCGAACGGCTGGCGTTTGCCGTGCTCGATGCGGCCAGCGACAAGGTGCTGGGCACCACCAGCTACCACGATATCGTGCCGGCCATCGCCCGGCTCGAAATCGGCTATACCTGGTATGCGCGCAGTGCCCAGCGCAGCCACGTCAACACTACCTGCAAGCTGATGCTGATGACCCACGCCTTCGAAACACTGGGTGCGGCACTGGTCGGCCTGCGCACGGATAATTTCAACCACGCTTCGCAGGCCGCCATCGAGCGACTCGGCGCGAAGAAGGATGGCGTGCTGCGCCACCACGCCCTGCGCCGCGACGGCACCGTGCGCGACACCGTCATGTACAGCATCACGGCCGGCGAATGGCCGGAAATCAAAGCCCACCTGCGCTACAAGCTGGCGCAACACGGAACCGTCTGACATGCTGATCGATTTTTTCTACACGCTGAGGGACGCCAAGATCCCCGTCACCATCAAGGAGTTTCTCACCTTGCTGGAGGCTTTACAGAAGCAGGTGATCGACACCTCCTTCGATGATTTCTACTATCTGGCCCGCATCACGCTGGTCAAGGACGAAGCCCATTTCGACAAGTTCGACCGCGCGTTCAGCCTGTACTTCAAAGGCATACAGGCTGCCTTTGAGCAGAACGGCACGATACCGCTGGACTGGCTGGTGCAGCGCATGAAGCGCGAACTGAGCGAAGAGCAGCGCGCCGCACTGGAAAAGTACGGCTACGACAAGCTGATGGACCGCCTGCAGGAGCTGCTCAAGGAGCAGAAGGAACGCCACGAAGGCGGCAGCAAGTGGATAGGCACGGGCGGCACATCGCCGTTCGGCCACGGCGGCACCAATCCCGAAGGCATACGCATAGGCGGTAAGGGCGGCAACCGCAATGCCGTCAAAGTGTGGGAAGCCCGCAACTACAAGGACTACGACGGCGAACGCGAAATCGGCACGCGCAACATCAAGGTAGCGCTGCGCCGTCTGCGCAAGTTCGCGCGTCTGGGCGCAGCGGAAGAACTGGCGCTGGACGCCACCATCCGCGCCACCGCCAGCAACGCCGGCTACCTCGACATCAAGATGCAGCCCGAGCGCAAGAACAACATCAAGGTACTGATGCTGTTCGACGTGGGCGGCACCATGGACGACCATATCGAGCGCACGGAAGAACTGTTCTCGGCCGCCCGCAGCGAATTCAAGAACATGGAGTTCTTCTACTTCCACAACTGCGTGTACGACTACCTGTGGAAGAACAACCGTCGCCGTCACGCCGAACGTTTTCCGGCCTGGGACATCCTGCGCAAATATCCGCCCGATACCAAGCTGATTTTCGTCGGCGACGCCACCATGAGCCCCTACGAAATCCTGCAGCCGGGCGGCTCGGTGGAGTACAACAATCAGGAAGCGGGCGCGGTCTGGCTGCAGCGTTTTACCGCTACCTTCCCCAAATTTGTCTGGCTCAATCCCGAACCGGCCGGCGTCTGGCAGTACCGCCAGTCCATCTCCATCATCGACCAGCTGATGAACCGGCGCATGTTCCCCCTCACCATGGACGGGCTGGAACGGGCCATGCGCACCCTCAGCAAATAGGCGCGGCTCAGGCTAGCGCCTAGAGCGGCAGCTGCAAACGGTAACCCACTGCCGTTTCCGTCAGCAGGTAGCGCGGCTGGGCCGGATCGGCTTCCAGCTTGTGGCGCAGATGGCCCATGTAGATGCGCAGATAGTGGCCGTTCTCGGATTGCGAAGGCCCCCAGACGGCGCGCAGCAACTGGGGATTGCTCATCACCCGCCCGGCATTGCTGACCAGGACTGCCAGCAGGCGGTACTCGGTCGGCGTCAGATGGACAGGCGTGCCGGCGCGGGTCACGCGGCGCTGCTGCAAGTCCACCGTGATGTCGCCGAAATGCACCAGCCCCGCCGTATCGGCAGCTGGCTGGCGCTGGCGCCGCAAGGTGGCGCGCACACGCGCCAGCAGCTCGCCTACGCCGAACGGTTTGCTCAGATAATCATCGGCGCCCGCATCGAGCGCGCTGATCTTGTCGCTTTCATTGACCCGGGCCGACAGCACGATCACGGGCACGCTGGACCACTTGCGCAAGTCCGCGATGAAGCTCAGGCCATCGCCATCAGGCAGACCCAGATCGAGGATCACCAGATCCGGCTTGCGTGTGCCCGCATCGATCAGGCCCCGCTGCAAAGTGGCCGCCTCATGCACCTGCCAGCCTTCCTGCTCCAGCGCTGCGCGCACGAAACGGCGGATTTGCGGTTCGTCCTCCACCAGCAGTGCCGTTGGTGCCAACTCATTCATCATCTTGTCCTGTCAGTTCTTCCGGTTCCGGCATGGCGGGCGGGCTGCCCAGCGGCAGGGTCAGCACAAATGCCGCGCCCCCCAGCGGTGAAGGCGCGGCTGTGATGCGGCCGCCATGGGCTTCCACAATAGCACGGCAGATCGCCAGCCCCAGCCCGACGCCCGGCTTGGCCGATTCGCGCTCGCCACGGGTAAATTTTTCGAAGATGGCTTCCTCGCGCCCGGCCGGCAGGCCGGGGCCATCGTCGGCCACCGTCAGCTGCAGCCAGGTGCCGTGCACTTCGGCCGACAGTTCTATCTGCGCGCCTGCCGGCGTGTATTTGGCAGCATTCTCCAGCAGGTTGCAGAGCACCCGTTCAATCAGCACGGCATCGAAGCGCAGCAGCGGCAGATCGGCCGGCAGTACGGTGCGCAGCACATGCTGGCGCAACTGGCTGGCACTGGCGCGCAAGGCACTGCCCACTACTTCTTCCAGCGACTGCCATTGCAAGTTAAAGCTCACTTCCCCACTCTGGATGCGTGCCATATCGAGCAGATTGGCGACCAGAGTACTCATCCGCAGCGCCTCTTCGTGCAGGCTGCGTGCCATTTCCTGCTGGGCTGCGGCTAGCGGCGGCTCGCTGTGCCCCAGTCCTTCCGATAGCCCCACCAGCGATGTGAGGGGCGTGCGCAGGTCATGTGACAGCGCCGCCAGCAGCGAATTGCGCAAGCGCTCGGACTCCATGCTCACCAGCGCATTCTGCGCCACTTCGATGTAATGCACGCGCTCCAGCGCAATCGCGGCCAGCGCGCCGAAGGTATCGAGCTGCTGGCGCTGTTCCGGTATCAGTATCCAGCGCGATTTTTCCGGCTCTATGGCCAGCACACCGCGCGTACGCATGGGCGCAACCAGCGGCAGGTAGAACACGGCGCTGGCCGGCAAAGTGTCTGTACCCAGTCCGGCTACTTCGGCACGGTCGAACGACCACTGGGCTATGCCCATATCCAGTCCACCCAGATGGGAGGCAGCGCTGGCTTGTGCCGGCGCCGCAGCGGATGTATCCGGCGCCGGCAGCTGCAGGTGCCCCTCGGCATCCGGCACCAGCAAGGTGGCACGGGCCTGAAAGGCACGCTGGATGAACAGACGGGTGGTATCGAAAATCTGCTCGGCCTGCAGCGCGCCGGACAGCTCGCGCGAAAATTCGTAAAGCGCACGGGCGCGCCTCTCGCGGTTGAAGGCCACTTGCGCCTGAAAACGCAAACCGGCCGTCAAATGGCCCGTGATCAGACCTACGGCCAGCATCACGCCAAACGTCACCAGATACTGGAAATCGCTGATCGCCAGCGTGAAGCGCGGCGGCACAAAGAAGAAGTCAAAGCAGGCCACGCTGACACAGGTTGCCAGCACACTGGGGCCGCGGCCGAAGCGCGCCGCCACCAGCAGCACCACCAGCAGGAACAGCATGGCGATGTTGGCCAGATCCAGATAGGCCAGTAGCGGCGTCGCGACCAGCGCCATGGCCACACTGGCCAGCACCGCCGCGCCATAGGCCAGCAGCCGCTGGCGCAACAGCGTATCCGGCTCGCCGCTATCGTTCTGCGGGCTGGCTGCCGCGCCGCCCACGACGCCGGCGCCCGAGCGCTGCTTCAGCGCTGCCAGCGCCTCACTGGGCGCGCCGATTTCGATCAGGTCGAGATCCGGCGCCGCCGCGGCTAGCCGACGAATCAGGCTGGTGCGCCATGGCCAGCCGGGGCCGGCCCGCCCCAGCATCAGCTTGGACAGATTATGTGCGCGTGCATATTCCAGCGCGGCCTGCGCCACATCCTGTCCGGCCACGACGGCCGTCGTGGCGCCCAGTTCTTCGGCCAGCTTGAGCGACCGCAGCATGGCTACGCGCTGCGGCTCGGACAGCCGCTGCAAGGCCGGCGTTTCCACATACACGGCGTGCCAGCCCGTCCCCAGCTGGCTGGCCAGCCGTGCCGCACTGCGTACCGTGTGGTCGGCGTGGTCGCCGGGGCCGACGCAGGCCAGCAGCGCCGCGCCAGTCTTCCAGATATCGGCTATCGACTGTTCGATGCGGTAGGCGCGCACATCGCCTTCGATGCGGTCGGCCGTACGGCGCAAGGCCAGTTCGCGCAGGGCGATCAAATTCCCCTTGCGGAAAAAATGGCGCGCCGCCCGTTCTGCCTGCGGCGCCTGATAGACCTTGCCTCCTTTCAGGCGGGCCAGCAATTCGTCGGCCGGCAAATCCACCAGCACCACTTCATCGGCCTGATCGAACACCGTGTCCGGCACCGTCTCGCCTACCCGTATGCCGGTAATGCCGCCCACCACATCGTTCAGGCTTTCCAGATGCTGAACATTGACCGTGCTATACACGTCGATACCGGCATCCAGCAACTCCTCCACATCCTGCCAGCGCTTGGGGTGGCGCGCACCGGGCGCATTCGAATGGGCCAGTTCGTCCATCAGGATCAGGGCCGGACGACGTTCCAGCGCGCCATCCAGATCGAACTCCGCCAACTGCCTGCCACGATAGCTGACTGCTTTCAGCGGCAGCACCTCGAGTCCTGCCAGCATGGCCGCCGTCTCGCTGCGGCCATGGGTTTCCACCACGCCCACCAGTACCGGCTGCCCCTCGGCCTGCAGCTTGCGGGCGGCCGCCAGCATGGCGTAGGTCTTGCCGACACCGGCGGAGGCACCGAAATAGATGCGCAAGCGGCCACGCGCAGCGCGCCGCTCCTGCGCCTGCACCTGTGCCAGCAAGGCATCGGGATCGGGACGCTGGGAGGGATGGGGAAACATGGCCATGCGCTGATTCTACTGCGTATGGCCGGACCGTGCCGCAGGTGACCCCGCCAGACTATCCAGTGCCAGATTCAGCGCCAGCACATTCACGCGCGCCTCGCCGAACCAGCCGGCCAGCGGCAACAACTGCTGGCCTTCTATCAGTGCCAGCACTCGGGCCGCATCGAGACCGCGCGCCCGCGCCACGCGGCCAGCCTGATAGCGTGCTGCCGCCACGCTGATTTCGGGATCGAGCCCGCTGGCCGAAGCCGTAACCAGATCCACCGGCACCGGCAGTACGGCAGCAGGATCGGCCGCCTTGAGTGCCGCAATACGGCTACGCACGGCGTCGGCCAGCGCCGGATTGAGCGGCCCCAGATTGGAACCGCCCGAAGCGGCAGCATTGGCTGGCATGGGCGCCGTGGCCGAAGGCCGGCCCCAGAAATACTGCGGCGCGCTGAACGACTGGCCGATCAGCAGCGAGCCTACCGGCCTGCCCTGCTGTTCGATGATGCTGCCGGCCACCTGCGACGGAAACACCGCGCGGCCGATGGCAGTGACGGCCAACGGATACAGCACGCCACATAGCAGCGTCAGGGCGCCGAATAGCACGATGGCTGGACGCAGCTGGGACTTCAAATGGGTATTCAGCATGATGGCTCCTTAAACCAGATGGAATGCAGACAGCAGCAAGTCGATCAGCTTGATGCCGGCGAACGGCAGCAGCAGGCCGCCCACGCCGTATAGCAGCAGGTTGCGGCGCAGTAGCGCGACCGCACCTATGGCACGGTATTGCACGCCTTTCAGCGCCAGCGGAATCAGCGCCACGATGATCAGCGCATTGAAGATCAGCGCCGACATGATGGCCGACGCAGGGCTGGCCAGCTGCATGATGTCCAGCGCCTTCAGCTGCGGATAGGTGCCGACGAAGGCGGCCGGTATGATGGCGAAATACTTGGCCACGTCATTGGAAATCGAGAAGGTGGTCAGCGAACCGCGCGTCATCAGCATCTGTTTGCCGATTTCGACGATTTCCAGCAGCTTGGTGGGATTGGAATCGAGGTCCACCATATTGCCCGCTTCCTTGGCGGCCTGCGTACCGGAATTCATCGCCACGGCCACATCGGCCTGCGCCAGCGCCGGTGCATCGTTGGTGCCGTCGCCCGTCATGGCCACCAGCCGGCCCTCAGCCTGATACTGCCGGATCAGCTTGAGCTTGTCTTCCGGTGTGGCTTCGGCCAGAAAATCGTCCACGCCCGCTTCCGCCGCAATCGCCGCTGCCGTCAGCTGGTTATCGCCCGTGATCATCACCGTCTTGATACCCATACGGCGCAATTCGGCAAAGCGTTCCTTGATGCCGCCCTTGACGATATCCTTGAGTTCCACCACGCCCATCACGCGGCCCTGATCGGCCACCACCAGCGGCGTACTGCCGCGGCGTGCCACATCATCGACACTGCGCGCCACCTCGGCCGGATAGCTCTGGCCCTGCGCTTCCACATATTTGCGCAGCGTATCGGCTGCGCCTTTGCGGATCTGGCGCTGGCCCAGATCGATCCCGCTCATGCGCGTGTTGGCAGAAAATGGCACGAACACGGCCTGCAGCGCAGCCATCTCGCGCTCGCGGATATTGAACTTCTGCTTGGCCAGCACCACGATGCTGCGCCCTTCCGGCGTTTCATCGGCCAGCGACGCCAGCTGGGCCACATCGGCCAGCTGCTGTTCGCTCACGCCCGGCGCCGGGAAGAAGGCCGAGGCCTGGCGGTTGCCCAGCGTGATGGTGCCGGTTTTATCCAGCATCAGCACATCCACATCACCGGCCGCTTCCACGGCACGGCCCGAAGTGGCGATCACATTTGCCTGCATCATGCGGCTCATGCCGGCCACGCCTATGGCCGACAGCAGGCCGCCTATGGTGGTCGGTATCAGGCATACCAGCAGGGCAATCAGCACGGTGATGCTGATCGGCGTGCCGGCGCCGGCCGCCGCGACCGAGAACAGCGAGAACGGCAGCAGCGTCACCGTCACGATCAGGAACACAATGGTCAGCGCTACGAGCAAGATGGTCAGGGCGATTTCATTCGGGGTTTTCTTGCGCTTGGCGCCTTCCACCATGGCGATCATGCGGTCGAGGAAGGTCTCGCCGGGATTCACCGTCACCTTCACCACCAGCCAGTCGGACAACACGCGGGTACCGCCCGTGACGGAGGAAAAATCGCCGCCCGATTCGCGGATCACGGGGGCAGATTCACCCGTGATGGCGCTCTCGTCCACCGATGCGACACCTTCGATTACCTCGCCATCGATGGGTATCACGTCGCCCGCTTCGACCAGTATGTAATGGCCTTTGCGCAGATCCTGCGCCGGTTGCGGCAGCCAGGTAGTGCCATGCTGCGGCGTGGCCAGCTTTTTGGCCATCACCATCTGTTTCAGGCTGCGCAGCGAGGCTGCCTGCGCCTTGCTGCGGCCTTCGGCCATGGCCTCGGCAAAATTCGCGAACAGCACGGTGAACCACAGCCAGATGGCCGTGGCCAGTATGAAGCCGGCCGGCGCTTCGCCCTGCCCCAGCAGGGCCTGCACATACAGCAGCGAGGTGATGATGGCGCCGGCGTACACCACGAACATCACGGGGCTGCGCAACTGCACGGCCGGGTGCAGCTTGCGCAAGGCATCGGCCAGCGCAGGGCGCAGCAGCCCCGCATCGAACATGCTGAATTTGCGCATGGGTGGATGGGAAAACATGGTGATCTCTTGTTGTGTCATAGGTAGGTTCGACATAAGCGACTCCTGATGGAAAGCGGTTTATCTGGCGAATAGCTGCAGGTGTTCGACCAGCGGCCCCAGTGCCAGCGCCGGGACATAATTGAGCACGCCGACCAGCGCCACCACGCCGCACAGCAGGCCGATGAACATGGCGCCGTGGGTAGGCAGGGTGCCGCTATTGGCTTCCAGCCGCTGCTTGCCGGCCAGCGAGCCGGCAATCGCCAGTATCGGCATGATCACGGCAAAGCGGCCGAACCACATGGCGATGGCCAGCATGCTGTTATAGAACGGCGTATTGGCAGACAGGCCGGCAAATGCGCTGCCGTTGTTGTTCGCGGCCGAGCTGAAGGCGTACAGGATTTCGCTGTAGCCGTGGGCGCCGGGATTGGCGATGCCGGCCTTGCCGGCCTCGCACAGCACGGCGATGGCGGTCCCCGCCAGCACCAGCGTGGGCGTGACCAGTATCGCCAGCGCAGTCATTTTGATTTCGTAGGACTGGATCTTCTTGCCCAGATATTCAGGCGTGCGGCCTATCATCAGGCCGGCGATGAAGACCGCCATGATGGCAAACACCAGCATGCCGTACAGGCCGGAACCCACGCCGCCGAAGATCACTTCGCCGAACTGCATCAGCAGCAGCGGTATCAGACCACCGGCCGGCATGTAGGAATCGTGCATGGCATTCACCGCACCGCACGATGCCGCCGTGGTCACTGCCGCAAACAGGGCCGAAGCGCTGATGCCGAAGCGGGTTTCCTTGCCCTCCATATTGCCGCCTGCCTGCCAGACACTGGCTGTCTGGTCCACCTGCAGGCCTTGCAGCACGGGGCTGGCCTGCTGCTCCGCCCCCAGCACCGCTACTGCGCACAGCACGAACAGCAAGGTCATTGCGCCCAGCACGGCCCAGCCCTGACGCTGGTCACCCACCATGCGGCCGAAGGCGAAACACAGCCCGGCCGGAATCAGGAAGATGGCGATCATCTGGAAGAAGTTGCTCAGTGGCGTAGGATTCTCGTACGGGTGGGCCGAGTTGGCATTGAAGAAGCCACCGCCATTGGTACCCAGCATCTTGATGGCTTCCTGCGAAGCCACCGGCCCCATGGCGATAGTCTGGGTGCGGGTACTCAGGGTTTCCATCACCGGCTGGCCCTGGGCATCGAGCACGGGCTGGCCATCGGCCGCCGTTTTGGGCTGGCTATAGCTCACCGCGTCCAGCCGCTGTACTTCCTTGTAGGGCGAGAAGTTCTGGATCACGCCCTGCCCCATCAGGAAAACCGCCAGCAGCAGCGACAGTGGCAGCAGCACATACAGCGTGGAGCGGGTGACGTCAGCCCAGAAATTGCCGATAGCGCGCGCCGAGCGGGCGGCAAATCCCCGTATCAGCGCATAGGCTACGGCCATGCCGGTGGCAGCAGAGAAGAAGTTCTGCCCTGTCAGCACCAGCATCTGGGTCAGATAGCTCATGGTCTGTTCGCCGCTATAACCCTGCCAGTTGGTGTTGGCGACAAAGCTCACCGCCGTGTTGAAGGCAGAATCCGGACTCACATTGGCCAGCCCCTGCGGGTTCAGCGGCAGATACTGCTGCAGCCGCTGCAGCCCGTACACGGCCAGCGCACCGACGCCGTTGAACAGCATCAGCGCAAAAGCATAGGCCTTCCAGCTCTGGCCTGCCGGCTGGCCGTCTTTGCCGGCGATGCCGGCCGCGCGATACAGCGCCCGTTCCAGCCTGCCCAGCCAGCCCATCCAGGCCGGTACAGGCAGGTCAGCCCCCTGCCCCACACGGGCCAGCAGAATACCGAGCGGATAAGCTAGTGCCAGCAGCACCAGCAGGAAAACCAGCAATAGCAGTAGCGAGGCAGGGTTCATCACAGCTCCTCCGCTTTCAGCAATGCGACGACCAGATACACCAGCAGGCCGGCCGCAACGCAGCCGCCTAGCAGATAAAACAGATTCATGGCTGGCCTCCCAGTTGTTCGCAGGCGGCAGCAAACGCTATGCACACAGCGATAAACGCTGCCAGAGCACCAATAAATACGACATCCATCACACCCTCACAGGTCTTGTTTTGACAGTGAACAGCTTATCGCCAGGGGTCTAAAGATTTTGTAAAGACTGGGGGACGCGGTGTAAACAAAGCGTAAAAATTGGCGTGGCCGGCAGCGTAGCGCGCCGTGCACAGGCTCAGAACACCTTGCTCAGGGTGAGCTGCAGCGCGGTCTTGCCCAGATAGCGGCCATCGGCAGGCGAGGCATACGCGGTCTTGCTGGCGGTGGTGCCGATCACGGCCAGCGCGCCCGTCAGCACACCGAAGTCGCGCGTCAGGCCCAGCTTCCAGTCGCTGTAGCTGGCGGCGCCGTTGCGCTGCACCTGCTGGCGGCCCGCGTGCAGGTTCAGGGTGTAGCCACCATCCAGTTCCAGATTGGCGCCCGCATCCAGATAGCCGCTATGCCGGCTATCGACGAAGCCGAACAGGTTGGTCACGGCATACGAGTATTTGAGGTAGACCGGGCCGGCGCCTAGCTGGGCATACAGCTCGGTAGTATTGGCATTGGCGTAGCCACTCACGCGCGCCAGCGCATTGGCGGGATAGAGGTAACGCAGCACACCGAAGTCGTAGCTGTAGCGGCCCTGTGCGTCCAGCTGGCCGCGCCGGCCCGCGTACAGATCCCATTCGAGCATGCCGCTGCCACCGGCATCGCGGGTCCACTGGATGGTCGATAGCCAGCTACCCGCATACAGGCCGCTGGGGCTATGGCTGTAATCGAAACCGCCCTGCACGGCGGGCCGGAAGCGGGTTTGCGAGATGCCGCGGTAGCGATAATCCGTAACCACGGCAAGGTTGTAGCTACTTGCATGTTCGGCGCTAACAGCACTGCTGGCGTCGTCCGTCTGGGCCCAGCTGGCGCCCGAAATAGTGGCCAGAGCTGCGGCGATGATCAATTTCTGCATGGTGGGTTCTTTCAGTCAGTGATTAAAAAACAGGCACGCGCAGGGAGTGAGGCCAGTTAGCCACGCCCTGTCCGGCCCCTGTAATGACTGCCGAAAGCACGGAAAAACACTGACAGATCAAGGCCTTGCCATCCCCCCTGCGCTGCCGCACAGCTTAGACAATGGCCTGTAAAAACGGTCTAAAAAGGTATCGCCGCCCCGTAAACATCGTGTATAAATTAGCGCGCGCCGATTTTTTGCCGCGATTGCCGTCAGTTGAGGATAGAATACGCAAACGTTCGCACAAAACTGTACATAAACACAGTATTTAAATTATCAGCTTGATCACGTATGGCCACTAAAAAACCCGTTTCCGACTATAGCGAATCCTCTATCCGCGTCCTCAAGGGACTGGAACCAGTCAAGCAACGTCCGGGCATGTACACCCGCACCGAGAACCCGCTGCACATCATTCAGGAAGTCATAGACAATGCCTCCGACGAAGCGCTCGGTGGCCATTGCAAGAATATTATCGTCACGCAGAATGCCGACGGCAGCATCACCGTCGAGGATGATGGCCGTGGTATTCCCGTCGGTCTGCATCCCGATGAAGGTGTGCCGACGGTGGAAATCGTCTTCACCCGTTTGCACGCGGGCGGCAAGTTCGACAAGGGTTCGGGCGGTGCCTATGCCTTCTCCGGCGGTCTGCACGGCGTCGGCGTGTCGGTCACCAATGCGCTGTCCAAGCGACTCGAAATTACCGTGTGGCGCAAGGAGCCGGACGGCACCGGCCTGCACAAGCTGGCCTTCGAACATGGCGACGTGGTGGAACCGCTGGCTTCCGTGGTGGCGCCGCGCGACGGCAAAAAATCCGGCACCCGCGTCACGGCATGGCCCGATGGTAAATACTTCGATTCGCCGAATATCTCGCAAGTCGAGCTGCAACGCCTGCTGCGCTCCAAGGCCGTGCTGCTGCCCGGCGTTTCCGTCACGCTCAACAACGGCAAGACGGGCGAATCGCAGACGTGGAAATACGACGATGGCCTGCGCGGCTATCTGACCGAAACGCTGGCCCAAACGGGCAATGGAGAAACCCTGATTCCGCTGTTCGAAGGCGCGCAGTTTGCCGGCCCCGATGCGGAAGGTTTTGCCGAAGGCGAAGGCGCGGCTTGGGTGGTGGCATGGACGGAAGAAGGCGCCATCGTGCGCGAATCCTACGTCAACCTGATCCCTACTGTCAGCGGCGGCACCCACGAATCGGGCCTGCGCGACGGTCTGTATGGCGCCGTGAAGAGCTTCGTCGAACTGCACTCGCTGCTGCCTAAGGGCGTCAAGCTGCTGCCGGAAGACGTGTTTGCGCGCGTATCCTTCGTGCTGTCGGCCAAAGTGCTGGACCCGCAATTCCAAGGGCAGACCAAGGAACGCCTGAACTCGCGCGATGCCGTGCGTCTGGTGTCGACCTTCTCCAAGCCGGCGCTGGAACTGTGGCTCAACCAGCACGTTGACCACGGCAAGAAACTGGCCGAACTGGTGATCAAACAGGCGCAATCGCGTCTGCGCTCGCTGCAGAAAGTCGAGAAGAAGAAATCCTCGGGCGTGGCGGTTTTGCCGGGCAAGCTGACGGATTGCGAATCGTCCGACGTAACCCGCACCGAACTGTTCCTCGTCGAGGGTGATTCGGCAGGCGGCTCGGCCAAGATGGGGCGCGACAAGGAATTCCAGGCCATTCTGCCGCTGCGCGGCAAGGTGCTGAATTCGTGGGAAACCGATAAAGACCGCCTGTTCGCCAACAACGAAATCCACGACATCGCCGTGGCGATCGGCGTTGATCCACACACGGCCACCAGCACGCCGGATCTGAGCGGTCTGCGCTACGGCAAAATCTGCATCCTCTCCGATGCAGACGTGGACGGCTCGCACATACAGGTACTGCTGCTGACACTGTTCTTCCGCCACTTCCCGGCACTGATCGCCAACGGCAATATATGCATCGCCCGTCCACCGCTATACCGTGTGGATGCACCGGCACGCGGCAAGAAGCCTATTCAGAAGCTGTATGCGCTCGATGACGGCGAACTGACCGCGATCGAAGACAAGCTGCGCAAGGATGGCCTGAAAGAAGGCGCATGGTCGATCTCGCGCTTCAAAGGTCTGGGTGAAATGAACGCCGAACAGCTATGGGAAACCACCATGAATCCCGATACGCGCCGTCTGCTGCCGGTTGCGCTGGGGGGCTTCGGCCTGACGGAAGCCTCGTCCCGCTTCAATATGCTGATGGGTAAAGGCGAAGCCGCCGCCCGTCGCGCATGGATCGAAGAACACGGTAACGAAGCCGACGCCGATATCTAACTATTACTGATCATGACTCAAGCAAATCTCTTTGACGAACCGGCCAACGAGCCGGCCGCAAACAGCAGCGCGTCCGCCAGCACGGCCGGCGCGCCTGCCCACAAAACCGCGGCAGCACCTGCCGCAGTAGAGGGCGATCTGTTCGAATCCGGCGACGACGTAGCGCTGGCCGATGACAACAGCAGCGACACCGCACTGGCAAGCAGCATGGCCGACGCCAGCAATAGCAACGATGGCCAGAGCGGCGACGGCGGCGATAATGGTGATGGCAGCAATGGCGGCGGTGACGGCGACGGCAGCGATAATGGCAGCGGCGACGGTAACGGTGGCAATGGCGGCGAAGACAACGGCGTATTCGGCAACGGCGACGGTGGCGATGGCGGCGACTCGCTGACCCTGTCCACCTTCGCAGAACGCGCCTATCTCGATTACGCCATCTCGGTGGTCAAGGGCCGCGCCCTGCCCGACGTGTGCGATGGCCAGAAACCGGTACAGCGCCGCATTTTGTACGCAATGAATGAAATGGGACTGAACTCCAGCGCCAAGCCGCGCAAATCGGCGACGGTGGTGGGTGACGTGCTCGGTAAGCTGCACCCGCACGGCGACCAGTCCGTGTACGACGCGATGGTACGTATGGCGCAGGACTTCTCGCTGCGCTACCCGCTGATCGACGGTCAGGGTAACTTCGGTTCGCGCGACGGCGACGGTGCCGCAGCCATGCGATACACCGAAGCCCGTCTGACGCCAATAGCCAAAGTGCTGCTGGACGAAATCAATCTGGGCACGGTGGAATTCCAGGCCAACTACGACGGTTCGACGGAAGAACCGGCCCTGCTGCCAGCGCGCCTGCCTATGGTGCTGCTGAACGGAGCCTCCGGTATTGCCGTGGGTCTGGCGACGGAAATCCCGTCGCACAATCTGACCGAGGTGGCGCAGGCCACGGTGGCCATGATCAAGAACCCGAAGATCAGCCACAGCGAACTGATGGAACTGATCCCCGGTCCGGACTTCCCCGGTGGTGGCCAGATCATCACGCCAGCATCGCAGATCAGTGATATGTACGCGACCGGCCGTGGCAGCATGAAAGTGCGGGCACGCTGGAAGATCGAAGAGCTGGCACGCGGCCAGTGGCAGGCCGTGGTGACGGAACTGCCGCCCGGTACTTCGGCGCAAAAGGTGCTGGAAGAAATCGAAGAACTGACCAACCCGAAAATCAAGCTGGGCAAGAAGACGCTGTCGCCGGAGCAGCTCGCGCTGAAGTCGCTGATCCTCAATTCGCTCGATACCATCCGCGACGAATCGGGCCGCGCTGCGCCTGTGCGTCTGGTGTTCGAGCCAAAATCGAAGAATCAGGACCAGACCGAATTCATGCTGCTGTTGCTGGCGCATACCTCGCTGGAATCGTCGGCCTCCATCAATCTGGTGATGATAGGTGGCGATGGCCGTCCGCGCCAGAAAGGCCTGTCCGAAATTCTGCAGGAGTGGATCACCTTCCGCTTCGCTACCGTGACCCGCCGTAGCCAGTACAAGCTGGGCAAGGTCGATGCGCGCATCCATATTCTGGAAGGCCGCGAGACGATACTGCTGAATATCGATGAAGTCATCCACATCATCCGCAATTCGGACGAACCGAAAGCGGCGCTGATGGAACGCTTCCGCCTATCGGAAATCCAGGCCGAAGATATCCTGGAAATCCGTCTGCGCCAGTTGGCCCGTCTGGAAGCCATCAAGATCCAGCAGGAACTGGCCGAACTGCGCAAAGAGAAAGGCATCCTGCAGGATCTGCTGGACAACCCGAACTCGATGAAGCGCGCCATCATCAAGGAAATCGAGACGGACACCAAGCAGTATGGCGACGCACGCCGTACCCTGATCGAAGAAGCCCAGAAAGCCGTGGTGGAACAGAAGGTGGTGGACGAACCGGTCACCGTCATCATTTCGGAAAAAGGCTGGATACGCGCGCGCAGTGGCATAGGCCACGACTCGGCCCAGTTCACCTTCAAGGCAGGCGACAGCCTGTATGGCGCGTTCGAATGCCGCACGGTAGACCACCTGCTGGCCTTCGGCAGCAACGGCAAGATCTACTCCGTGCCCGTAGCTGCGCTGCCGAACGCGCGTGGCGACGGCGTGCCGATTACTACGCTGATCGATCTGGCCAGCGGCACCCGCATCCTGCATTACTTCGCCGGTAGCGGCAGCACCCAGATGATGCTAACCACCAGCGCCGGCTTCGGCTTCGTGGCCAAGGCAGGCGATATGGTCAGCCGCATCAAGGGCGGCAAGAACTACATCACGCTCGACGAAGGCGCGACGCCGTTGCCACCGGCCGTGATTCCCGATACGGCCAGTGCCGTGGCGGTGCTGTCGGCCAATGCGCGCGTGCTGGTATTCGGTCTGGACGAAATGAAGGTGCTGACCAACGGCGGCCGTGGCGTGATCCTGATGGAGCTGGAAGACAAGGAAACCCTGATCGCGGCCCAGCCTATCAGCCAGAAAGGTGTGATCGTGTCCGGCATAGGCCGTGGCGCCAAGCCGCAGGAGGAACGCCTGTCGGCATCGGCGCTGGCAGTCCACTTCGGCAAGCGCGCGCGCAAAGGCAAAGCACTGGCTACCAAACTGAAACCTACCACGCTGACGCCTATCGTCTAGGTGCCCAGTATCGCATTGCTACGGCCGCTAACGGAAAATCTGGCGGCTGTAGCGTACGCGCACTTCATTCCAAGGATCAGGTAGGCTATGATCAAGCGACAGTAATGTTATGCTTACGGGCATGAACCGTTGCAGGTGCAAAAGCTAAGGCAAACGCCTAAGCCGGCGGCACAGGCAGGCGAAGACCAACCAGCCAGGAAAACCAGATGAGCTCACTGTCCGATATTTCACCCGTGCTGATTCCCGTCATAGCAATGCTGATTCCGCTTGCCTTCATCATCGCCTGGGCGGTGATTAAGATCACACGGCTGAATCTACTGCACGAAACGGTGCGCCAACTGAGTGCCCATGGCCAGCCTATTCCGCCTGAATTGTTGTCGGAAATAGTCAATAACAAGCGGCACTAAGAACAGCAGCAGGTACAAAGGCTACGGTGATGTACGGATCATGAAAAAAAGCATACAAAAAGTAGCCGATTTAATGCTGGACGCAATTTTTCTAGTGCAAGAGCATGGTCAGATCGTCTTCGTCAATCAGGCTGCCAGCAACATCCTCGGTTACGACGCCGAGGAACTGGTGGGCCGCAATTTACGTGAGTTTATCTATTCCAAGGATCTGGGCAGCACTGAGGCCGCGATGGAAAAAGTGCTGCAAGGCCAGCGTTCGCGCAATTTCGAAAATCGCTATGTGCGCAAAGATGGGACGATAGCCTACCTGCAATGGAGCGCCTACTGGATGGCAGAAGAGCAGATCCGGATAGGGGTTGCGCGCGATGTGACGGAGCGCGTTCAATTATCGCGCACCTACGAGTCCATGGCGGAACTGGCCACTGCCGCTCATCAATCGAGCACGCTGGAAATGCTCTGCACTAGTTTCTACGCCATTCTGCAACGCCGCGCATTCTGCTGCGGACTCGCCATCGCTTGCGACGGCGAACGCTGGTCGACTGTCAGCAGTGGCAATGTGGCACCGCGGGCTGCGGCACCGGTGCACTACCCGCTGGAACAGGCCGGGATAAAAGTGGGAGAATTGCAGGTCCATCTGGGCCACCAGCATAGCAACGACGAGGAAATATTCCGCTTCGCAGCGATGCAGGCCAGTGCGGCTATCCAGCGCATTACGCTGCAGGCTGATTTGCTGGAGGCGGCACAATGCGACGAACTGACCGGCCTGCCCAACCGGCGTCTGTTCCAGGACCGTGTCCAGTCTGCCATACTGCGGGCGCAGCGCGACAGCACAGGGGGCGCATTGCTCTTCATTGATCTGAATAATTTCAAGGCGATCAATGACGAGCACGGTCATGATGTGGGCGATATCCTGCTCAAAACTATCGCCGCAAGAATTTCCCAATGCGTCAGATCGGTCGATACCGTTGCCCGCATCGGCGGCGATGAATTTGTCGCCGTACTGGAG
The DNA here is from genome assembly GCF_009720775.1 of Pseudoduganella danionis. Classification (GTDB taxonomy): domain Bacteria; phylum Pseudomonadota; class Gammaproteobacteria; order Burkholderiales; family Burkholderiaceae_D; genus Rugamonas; species Rugamonas danionis. The sequence goes on along the minus strand of NZ_WNKW01000001.1, from coordinate 307,354 downwards.
AGCGTCACGAGCCCGGAACAGGCCGAGGTGGTGATTGATAAAATCCGGCGCTGCGTGGCCCAACCGGTGCTGCTTAAAGATATCTGCCTGTATCCGTCCGCAAGCATAGGCCTGTCGCTCTACTTGCAGCATGGCGACAGCATACGGGAGTTGATGCGCCACGCCGACAAGCAAATGTACGCCGACAAGATGCGGCAGAAATCCGCACCTGCCGATTTACCAAGCTGACGCCGCCTTCTGCTGCTAACGATCCGCCGGGCGCGAGTACAGATCAATGATGGTGCTGATCGCATCGGCACACACGGCGCAGAACTTCTCGCTGCGGTCGAACATGATGCACTGCATCTGCGGGCGGTAGTAACCGCTCGCTTCATAGTTGGCGCCCTCGAATGCGCCTACCGAATGGTAGTGCGGATCGGGCGTGAACAGCGCCGTGCTCTCGGCCAGATCCTTCTTGAACAGCGCACTCATCTCCGCTTCGGGACGCTGCGCCGCACGCAAAGCGGCACGCTCTTTCTGGTAGGCGCGCGAGGCCGTTTCATAAGTCTGTTTAGGCCATGGCGTCGGCAGCGGCGTGCCGGCCGTGACAAAACGCTTCCATTTCAGGTTGGCCGGATCGCGCAGCGCCGTGGCATTCGGCTCCCATGGTTCGGGACGGGCAGTACCCGACTGATAGGCCACGGGCGAAGTGTAGTACTCGTCGGCCAGACCGGCGAAGTGGTGGCCGAATTCGTGCACGAACAGGTAGTTGGCCCAGTCATTATTTGCGGCCGCCGTGCTGAACTGGCCGAAGATGCCGCCACCGCCATAGGTCTCGTTATTCACCAGAATTTCGATGAACTCGTACGGTGCATACTGTGCCAGTTCGCGCAGCGCGCGGTTATCCGTGGTCAGCACATAACGCTCGCTGCCGAAGATATCGTAACGCGTGCCCAGTGGCGAGGCATGATGCACGCCCGTCGATGGGCGCGATACGCCAGATTCCGCCGTCGGCAAGGCCAGTGCCCATACATTGAAATCGCTGGCGCGCTCCTTGAACGGCGAGGTGGCGAACAGATGGTCGGCCAGCTTGCGTGCACTCGCTTCAAACTTCGGCATCTCGGCCGCAGTGTAGCCATCGCCAACGATCAGCAGATCAACCTTCTGCGGCGACGGGCCGTTGACGCGGATCGCTATCGGCTTTACCGGCGCGGCAGGCAACTTGCGCACCACGTCCATGGCGTCGCTATCGATTTCAGCAGTCCACACCACCGAAAACGCATTGCGGTCATCACGCTTGAGGATGCGCACCCGCACCGGACGGTCCGGTTTGGGGAAGCGCACCGATTCCTGAAAACCGCGATTGGCATGTTGCGCTTCTTCGGTGGTGCGCCACTCGGCAAACACGGTGGAGAAGCCGCGCGAGTACAGCAACTCACCCGTCTTGCTGTCCACCACTTCGAGCATATTGTTGCCACGGTTGGTGTCGTCGATGGCGCGGCGCATATCGCCTGCCCATGGCAGCGGTTCGATCACGACCCGCTCGAGCGCATAGTTTTCATTCAGCGCATTCCCGCTATGCATATAGTCGACCCGCACGGTGGCTGGCTGCACGGCTTTGACGGAAGCCGCAGCAACGGCGGCGGCACTGGCCGCAGCTTGGGCAGTCAGTGGAAGCAGTGCGGTCAGGCCGCAAGCCAGCGCACTGGCCAGAGCACGCAGCGGCGTGCGGGAAGCAAACAGGGACATGATCTTCCTATCGGTGTAAGGGTGGCAGGCCATCATTCTAATCCGGCCCGCTACGCAGCGGCATGCCCGCATGCTAGTTCTTTTGCAGCAGCGACTGACCGATATCGAGCGGACGGATATCGAGCCGCATATTCAGGATGGAATAGCTTTGCAGCGCGGCCGAGGCATAGCCCACGCTATCGCGCGTTTTGCTGAAGGTGAACTGGAAGCCTAGCTCCGGCAACGGCGAATTGCGGCCGCTGGTGGCGATGCCTATGGCTTCGCTGCGGCGGTTATTGATCAGGTTTTCCATCAGCTCCACCAGCGCATTGCGTGCCAGTATATCGGCCGAAAACACGGGCTGCGCCATCTGCACGGCACGGCCATCGAGCTTGCCGCCAGCCTTGGCCTGCGAAGGAATGAAGGTATGGCTGGCCAGATCGTAGCGGTCGCCCTTGTCCAGATAGCTGATCATGGCATTGGCGACATTGAAGCCGCCATGGCTGGCATCCGTGGTGGCGCGGCGCAGATCGACCAGCAGCGCACCGCGGTGGCCGACGATTTCCACCTGACGCCGGCTGTCCACCACCATGGCCGTGTTCTCATCGATGCCCAGGCCGAATTTATAACCCTTCTTGAGCATGGCGGGGATCATGCGGGCAAACCGTCCGCGCACGAGGAAATGCTGGTCGACGAACACGTCGTCGCCGATAAAGCCGAGTCCCGGCGCGATTTCGCGGCCGTCCGTCACGCCGCCACGCAGCGCGGAAAATACCGGGCCGGGGGCATAGAACATGGTGCTGCTCATGATGGCGGCACCGGCGCTATTGCCAGCCACCACACCGCCATTGCGGTACAACTCCCACACTGCTTCCAGCACGGCGCTGCGGCTGCCATCCGGCCGTACCAGCGCCTGCGTGATGCGGGCCTGATCGCCGCCGGCAAAGAACACGCCGCCCGCGCTGCGCACGGCTTCGGCCAGTTGCGGATCGTCGGCCACCTGCCGGTAGTCGCTATCGGCCAGTTTGACGGCCAGCGGCACCAGAAACGCATCAGCCCCATAGGCGCGAAAACGCTCGACGATGGCAGCGCCTACGGGCGCCGGATCGGCCGCAGCAGACGGCAGCACCGCCAACCGGGCACCGGGGCCACCGGCCAACTGGACGATGCGCTGCCAGACTTCGGCGTTGTCGGCCTGCAGATTGCCGCCTATGATGACCAGCGAGCCCTTGGGCGCATTCGCTGCCGCTTGTGCCGCGCCGAACGGAACGGCCAGCATCAGTGCTGCCTGCGCTACTCTGTGCCACCATTTGTCCGCCCTACGCATTGCCGCCTCCGCAAAGAAAAAGGGATGGCGCATCACACGCCATCCCTTCAATATACCTGATTTTCTGCCCGCTGCTAGCGGTAGCGGTAGAGCGGGGCCTGTAACTGTATCGGCCGCACATCCATACGCAGTTTGAGCACGGAATATGCCTCTACTTCGGTCGAGCTATAACCGACGCTGTTGATAGTTTTACTAAACCTGAACTCGAAACCGATATCTGGGTAAGCGTCGCGCGGATTGCCGAAGGCGATGCCTATGGCTTCCTGCTGGGCGTTGTCGATCAGGTTGACCATCAGATCCAACACGGCGTTATTACCCAGAATATCGTTGGTGAACACGGGTTCGCGGGTTTCCGGCTGATTCGGATCGAGCTTGTTGTCGGCCTTGTCCGGCGACGGGGTAAATTCGCGTGTCACCAGATTGAACTTGTCGCCCCGGTCCAGATAGCTGATGGTGGCATTGCTGATGTTGAAGCCCTTGATGCCACGGTCGGTAATCGCCGCCGACAGGTCCAGCAGCAGTGCGCCGCTATAGCCGATGATCTCCACATCGCGCTTGGCGTTGACCACCATGGCGGTGTTTTCATCGATGCCCAGACCGATCTGATAACCCTTCTTCAGCATCACGGGAATCATGCGGGCAAAGCGGCCGCGTACCAGCAGGTGCTGGTCGACGAACACGTCGTCACCGATGAAACCCAGTCCGGCCGAAATCTCGTTCCCTTCCGTGACGCCCTGCTTGAGCATTTCCAGTGTGCTCTTGGCGTCATAGAACATGGTGGTACTCATGATCGCGGCGCCCGCACTGGAACCGGCCACCACGCCACCATCGCGGTACACATCCCACACCGCATCGAGTGCGGCCGTATGTTTGCCGTCGGGCCGCACCAGCGCCCGGGTGATGCGCGCCTGATCGCCGCCGGTGAAATAGATGCCGGTAGCCGAATGGATGGCCGCCACCACTTCCGGATCTTCCGCCGCCTTGCGGTAGTCGCTATTGGGCAGCGTTACGCCGAGCGGAATGAAGAAGGCCTGCGCGCCGTACTGATTGAGTTTGTTGATGGTGTTCTGGGCCGATTGCTCGGGATTGATCGAGGCCGAACCGAATACGCCGATACGGGCGCCCTTGCCGCCTGCCAGTTGGACGATGCGCTGCCAGACTTCGGCGTTGTCGGCCCGCAGACCGCCGCCGATGATGACCAGATTGCCGGCTGGTGGCGCCAGCACCGGCTTGGGCGGCGGCACCGCCTTGGCCGGCTTGCTCGAGCTTTTTGCAGCCTGCTGCGGTTTGCTCGCCGGTGCCTTGGCGGCCGGCGTGCTGACCGCTACCTGTGCCGCCTGCACACTGGCGCCGCATAGCAGCAGCCATAGCAAAAGCACTCGCAGTAGCTTAAAACCTGAGAAATTCATGTAACCCTTCCTAGTAAAACCGGCGCCGCACTCACGCGCGGCGCCGTCGTAGCGCAGATCATACCAATCAATTGGCCTGTCTGGCTTAATGCATCATTACATTACCTTATTTGAACGCGTAATTAGCCGTGGCAAAGATACGACGACCACGTGGATCGGTGTAGGTCGGATCGTAGCCGGAGATGAAGTAGAAGGCCTGATTCGAGTACGGTGGCGCCGTATCGAGCAGATTCTGCACGCCGGCACGCAGTTTCAGTGCCTTGTTCACCTGCCATGCGCCCGACAGATCCCACAGCGAGTAGGCTTTCACGCGGTTTTTCGCTACCACCGAACCATCGTCGATGTTGATCGCCGTGTTCTGGTCTTCATAGCCGCTCGAATAGGTGTTCGACAGGCTGGCCGAGAACGGGCCTTTATCCCAGTCGAGGGTGATGGTATGGCGCCAGCGCTGCACCACGCTATCCGTCACAAAGCGGCCCAGATTGCTCAGGTAGACATCGCCGACGCTGTTCTGGATCTTCGAATTCAGCACATAGGTGCCGGACAGGTGGCCACCGAAACGGCCCAGCGCCGTCTGCACGCCGCGATAATCGATGGTCAGGTCCAGACCGGAGGCGATTTGCGCGCCACGGTTTTCCTTGCGCAGTTCGATGTAGTCGATCAGGCCATCTTCATCGCGGTGTACCAGATCGCCGTATTTGGCCAGATTCCCCAGAATCACATCGTCACCGAGTTCGCTAATCAGGTCGGTGCGCTTGATGTTCCAGTAATCGAGCGACAGCGAAGCATTCTTCACCGGCTCCAGCACCATGCCCAGCGAGTACTGGCGGCTGCGCTCAGGTTTCAGCTTGTCGTTGGAATAGCGGCGGGTATCCCAGTTGTCGGCGCAATCGGCGAAGTTGTTGTCCACGGTGGCGCAATACACGGGGTCCGGCAAAGTCGCCGTGGAGCTGTACACGGTAGGACGGTACAGATCCGACATCGAAGGTGCGCGGAAGCCGCGGCCGGCCGAAGCGCGGAACAGCATGGTCTTGGTCGGGGTGTAGCTCAGGCCCACTTTCGGGCTGGCGGCGCCGCCCACCACCTGATAGTGGTCGTAACGGGCCGATACCTGCGCCTGCAGCTGCTTGGTGAACGGCAGCAGCAGCTCGCCATAGATGGCCTGCACGCTGCGCTTGTCGCTGGTCGGGCGGCCGCCTTCCGGTGCGAAGTCGTTATTGATGTTATCGCTCATCAGCAGCGCCGACGGCGTGAAGTCGGTGCGTTCGTGGCGTACTTCACCGCCGACCGCCATGGCAGCATCACCGCCGCCCAGTGCGCCCAGCGTATGCGATACCTTGAAGTCGATCGAATCCATCACACCGCGCGCATGGCGTACATCATCGTTGACCTGGATAGAATCGAGCAGGGCAACGCCGGCAGCGCCGGACGGGCCGAACGGATTGATCACGCCATTGTAGATACCTTCCATCAGTTTGTCGTACAGCACGTAGCCGTGGGTGTCCTTGTCCTTGATGGTATTGACGCTGTGGTTCAGGCCCACGTCGTAATCCCAGCCGCCGGCACTACCCGTCAGGCCCAGCACGATGCGCTGGCTTTCGCTGGTCAGTTCGCTGGTACGGCGGCCTGCTTCGTTCAAGCGCATACGCAGCGTAACATCGCCCACTACGTCATCATCGGCACTCGCAGCTTCCGAGGCCAGATCATATTTGGCCAGTGCCGGAATGCGCTTGTAGTTGACCACGCCCGTTACCCGCGCCGACGAGCCCACATAATTGGTTTTGGCGCGGCTCAGCGCCACTTCGGCAAACAACTGGTTGTCCGGATTGAGTTGCAGCACGCCGCGCGACAGCAGGTTGACCTTGTCCGATTTCGGATACAGCTCGGTATCGCCCATGTAGTTGTAGGTACAGGCATCCACCCCGCCGGTACCGTTAGGCAGGTACAGATTGGCCGGCGGTGCGCAGTTCGGCAGCGACAGGTTGATGGTGCGGTTGGTGATAGGCTTGCCGTTGATGGTAAAGCCCTGCTCCTGCAGGTAATCACGCTGGGCGCTGGTCAGGCGGATGTTGGCCGGGCTGGTGTAGCCGGACAGCAGGTGCGGCAGACGTTCGGCGATGTGCAGATCGTCGATAAATTTGCGCTGCGAGGTATTCAGTGCGCCCGTGCGCTGCACGTCCACCACGGCAAACACATTGTAACCATCGCGGCCCAGATCACCCGTGCCGGCGCTCAAGCTGGCCGTACGCTTGCCGGCGCCGCCTTCCTGCGTCTTGCTGCCGTAGGCATTCAGTTCCAGACCCTGGAAGTCCTTGCGGGTGATGAAGTTGATCACACCGCCGATAGCATCCGTGCCGTACAGCGCCGATGCGCCGTCCAGCAGCACTTCCACGCGCTGGATGGCAGCGGCCGGGATGTTGTTCAGGTCCACGCCCGTATCGTCGCCGGGCGAAGCAAAGTTGGCCATGCGGCGGCCGTTCAGCAGCACCAGTGTGGACGAGGTGCCGATGCCGCGCAGGTTGGCGCTATTGAAGCCGCGCTGGTCGCCGCCCACGTTGATGGAAGCGCCATCGGTCAGGCCGCCCACGTTGGCCGATACGCGCGCCATCAGTTCGGAAGCGGTGGTCACGCCGGCCTTGTCGATTTCTTCACGGGTGATGACCTGCACCGGCAGTGCGGTTTCGGATTCGATGCGGCGTATGGCCGAACCGGTGATCTCCACCTTGGGCACCGGCACGGCGCTGACGGCCGCCTCCTGCGCCTGTACCTGCTGCATCAGGCCGACCACGGCCCCCACTCCCAGCGCCAGCTTGACTGCCAGCGCCATATTCGAAACCTGCAATTTGCGTGCTGCACCCATATTATTTGCTCTCTCAGTTGAAGAAATAATTACATTAAACTAACTGTACGCACATCATGACTAAAACTCAAGAAAGCCCGTGCAGATTCCGCATATGTACATTTACTTTGTGAAAATAGTGCTACATACTCAATCTTTGTCGAATTATTCATAGGCGTAGACTAGGCCATCATGCAAGTTCACCAACATCCCATCTCCGGCGCTCACAGCAACGCCCATTACCAGCTAACCAGTCTGCATTTCGGCACGCCGGGCAGCGGCAAAAAAGTGTATATACAAGCCTCGCTGCATGCGGACGAAGTGCCCGGCATGCTGGTGGCCCAGTTCCTGCGCAAGGAGCTGATCGCGCTGGAAGCGGCGGGCCGCCTGCAGGGCGAAGTGATCCTGGTGCCGGCCGCGAATCCCATCGGGCTGGCGCAGGCCATCCACGGCGCCGCCTTCGGCCGATTTGATCTGACCACCGGTATCAACTTCAACCGCGCCTACAAGCATGTGGCAGACGACCTGAAAGCTTCGCTGGCCGGCCTGCTGGGTCAGGATGCCGACGCCAATGTGGCGCTGATCCGTGCCCACGCGCGCACTTCCATCGCCGCCTGGCATCCGGCCACGGATGCGGAAGCGCTGAAAAAAATCCTGATGACCATGGCCATCGATGCCGACATCGTGCTCGATCTGCATTGCGACAACGAAGCGGCGCTGCACATCTATGCGGGCACGCCGCTGGCCGAAGCCATCGCGCCACTGTCGGCCATCATGGGCGCGCAGGCCGTGCTGCTGGCCTATCAGGCTGGCGGCGAACCGTTCGACGAAGCCTGCAGCCGGTTGTGGTGGGATCTGGAGCGCCACTTCGAAGGTCGCTACCCGATACCGCCGGCCTGCGTGTCCACCACGGTGGAGCTGCGCGGTGAACAGGAAGTGAGCTATGCACTGGCGCAGAAGGATGCGGCCGGCCTGCTGCAGTTCCTCACGCTGAATGGCGTGGTGCTGGCGGCCGATGCCGCCGCCGAAGCGGCCGCCCGCGTGCTACCTGCGCCGCTGTGTGAAGCCACGCCGCTGGAAGGCGTGGAACCGCTGTATGCGCCCCACCCCGGCATTCTGGTCTACACGCGCGAGCTGGGCGAGCGCGTGGCGGCAGGCGATGCGATTGCCGACATCATCGATCCCGTCAGCGGCGAAACCAGCGTGATCCATGCGGGCGTGGCCGGGGTGTTCTTTGCCCGCAGCGCGCACCGCCATGTGATCCGTGGCATGAACATCGGCAAAATCGCCGGTGCCACGGCCTACCGCGCCGGCGATCTGCTGAGCCAATAAGAAAGCGCGCCCATGAGCACTCCTAGCAACCATGCCGCCCCGGGCAGCAAAAAGAAACTCAAGCTGCCGCATACTTTCGTCCTGCTGTTCATCATCCTCGCGCTGATTGCCGCGGCAACGTGGCTGGTCCCGGGCGGCAAATACGATACCCATCTGGTCAACGGCAAGCAGCTAATCGATCCGGCCAGCTTCCACTACATCCCCAGCGTGCCGCAAGGCTTTACGGCGCTGATCAAGGCACCCATCAAGGGCTTTGTAGAAGCGGCGCTGATCATCGGCTTCGTGCTGGTGGTGGGCGGCGCCTTCGCCGTGCTGCAGAAGACCGAAGCCGTCGATGCCATGATCAAGGCACTCGCGCGTGCGCACGACAGCTCGCCCTTCATCCAGAAGGCGCTGATCCCCGTGTTCGTCACCATGTTCTCGATAGGCGGCGCCACCTTCGGCATGAACGAGGAAGCCATCCCCTTCGTGATGATCTTTGTGCCGCTGGCACTGGCGCTGGGCTATGACACGGTCACCGGCGTTTCGATACCCTTCCTCGGCTCGCAGGTGGGCTTCGGCGCGGCCTTCCTCAACCCGTTCAACGTCGGCATTGCACAAGGCATCGCCGGGGTGCCGGTGTTCTCGGGTTGGGGCTACCGTTTGATCGTGTGGGTGATCGCCACCGGCGTCACCATCGCTTTCCTGATGTGGTATGCGGCGCGCATCAAGAAGAATCCGCAACTGAGTCCTACCTATGCGCTGGACTTGGAGAAGCGCAAGGAGCAGCCGCATGGTCTGGGCGACTTCCACGGCATTACGGGCCGGCACAAGCTGGTACTGGCCATCTTCGTCGCTGCGCTGGCCATCATGGTGGGCGGCGTGGTGGGCTATGACTGGTATATCGATGAAATCGCCGCGCTGTTCCTCGTGATGGGCATCGTCATCGGTCTGGTCGGCAAACTCGATTCCACCCAGATCGTCGAGAGCTTCATACAGGGCGCGCGCGATCTGGTCGGCACAGCGCTGGTGATTGCACTGGCCCGCGGCACCATGATCCTCGCGCGCGACGCCCACATCATCGACACCATGCTGCACGGCCTGATGCCGCTGGTGCAGTCCTCGCTGCCCGTGTTCGCGGCGTGGAAAATGTTTGGCATCCAGACCGTGATCAATTTCTTCATCCACTCCGGCAGCGGTCAGGCTGCGCTGACCATGCCCATCATGGCGCCGCTGTCCGATCTGGTCGGCGTGACGCGCCAGACGGCGATTCTGGCTTTCCAGCTGGGCGAACTGACCACGCCTATGATCCCCACCTCGGGCATCACGGTCGGGGTGCTGGCACTGGCCCGCATCCCCTGGATTACCTGGGCCAAGTGGATGATACCGCTGCAGCTCATCTACGCCGCACTGGCGCTGGCCATGCTGGTACCGCCCTGCCTGATGAACTGGCAGTAAGGCCTCATTCAGCAAAAAGCGCAAAAAAATAGGGGAGGATGCCTGATTTTAGTAGGCAAAAACGCAAGGTTGACATATTTTTGAGCAGCCCCGGTTTATAATCACCACTGACTTACTTCCGCATCCCCCTCTGCCTTTACCTTTTATATGACTGCACAACTTTCCAAGAAAAGCGAAGCCTGGTCGGCCCGCTTCAACGAACCGGTTTCCGATCTGGTCAAACGCTACACTGCCTCGGTTTTCTTCGATAACCGCATGGCCAAGGCCGACATTCAGGGTTCGCTGGCTCACGCCGAAATGCTGGCCGCTCAGGGCATCATCAGCGCCGCAGACCGCGCCGAAATCGAACGCGGCATGGCGCAGATCAGCGCCGAAATCGAAGCCGGCACCTTCGAATGGCTGCTCGATCTGGAAGATGTGCACCTGAATATCGAAAAACGCCTGACCGAACTGGTAGGCGATGCCGGCAAGCGCCTGCACACGGGCCGTTCGCGTAACGACCAGGTAGCCACCGACATCCGTCTGTACGTGCGCTCCGCCATCGACGATGTGCTGGCCCTGCTGCACTCGCTGCGCAGCGCGCTGGTGGATCTGGCCGAGAAGAACGCCGACACCATCCTGCCCGGCTTCACCCACATGCAGGTAGCCCAGCCGATCACCTTCGGTCACCACATGCTGGCCTATGTCGAAATGTTCGGCCGCGATGCCGAGCGTATGCTGGACTGCCGCAAGCGCGTCAACCGCCTGCCGCTGGGCGCCGCCGCACTGGCCGGCACCACCTTCCCGATCGACCGCGAGCGCGTCGCCAAGACGCTGGGCTTCGACGATGTGTGCCACAACTCGCTCGATGCCGTGTCGGACCGCGACTTCGCCATCGAATTCACCGCTGCCGCATCGCTGATCATGACCCACGTGTCGCGCATGTCGGAAGAACTGATCATCTGGATGAGCCCACGCGTAGGCTTCATCGATATCGCCGACCGCTTCTGCACCGGTTCGTCCATCATGCCGCAGAAGAAAAATCCAGACGTGCCGGAACTGGCCCGTGGCAAGACCGGCCGTGTGTACGGCCACCTGATGGGTCTTCTGACCCTGATGAAAGGCCAGCCGCTGGCCTACAACAAGGACAATCAGGAAGACAAGGAACCGCTGTTCGACACCGTCGATACGGTAGTCGATACGCTGCGCATCTTTGCCGACATGGCTGGCGGCATCAGCGTCAAGCCGGACGCCATGCGTGCCGCCGCCCTGCAGGGCTACGCTACTGCCACCGATCTGGCCGACTATCTGGTGAAAAAAGGCCTGCCTTTCCGCGACGCCCACGAAGCCGTGGCCCACGCCGTACGCGCCTGCGACGGCCTGAAGATCGATCTGGCCGAAATGACGCTGGAACAACTGCGCGCCTTCTCGCCGCTGATCGGCGACGACGTGTTCGCCGTGCTGACGCTGGAAGGCTCGGTCGCTGCGCGTGACCACGTGGGTGGCACTGCCCCGGCGCAGGTACGCAAAGCCATCGCGCGCGTACGCGCCCAGTTGGCTGGTTAAATCCTGCCCCAGCCGCGCCGGACCAGGATAGTCCGGCGCGGCTGATACCATCAAACTGGCTGGCTACCCTGCCGCCACCGTGGTGTATCTGCCGGAGACGTTGCCGGACGTAGAGGAGTTCTCATGTTCATGAAGCTTGCCCGCGCCATCGACCGACTCAACGAAGCCATCGCCCATGCCGTGGGCTGGGCCTTGCTGGCTGCTGTAATGATCTGCAGCGGCAATGCGCTGATGCGCTACACCTTCAGCCTCAGTTCCAACGCCTGGCTCGAGATCCAGTGGTATCTGTTTGCCACCATGTTCATGCTGGCTACCGCCTACACCCTCAAGCGCGACGAGCATGTGCGCATCGACGTCATCACCAGCCGCTTTTCACGCCGCACGCAGGTGTGGATAGACCTGCTGGGATTTATCCTGTTCCTGCTGCCGATTGCGCTGCTGATCCTTTACTACGGCACCCCGTATGCACTGCTGTCGCTGCAGAGCGGCGAAATGTCGCCCAATGCCGGTGGCCTGATCGTCTGGCCCGCCAAGCTGCTGGTGCCGCTGGGCTTTCTGTTGCTGGTGCTGCAGACGCTGGCCGAAATCATCAAGCGCATCGCCTTTCTGGCCGGACGCATAGACGATAGCAGCTTCACGCGCGCAGCCCACAACCCCCAGCAAGAAATCGCTGCCATCAAGGCTGCCAATCAGCTCGACTAATCCGCTCGATTAATCCGCTCCACTAAACCGCCCGCTCCACCCATAGGTCATAAAGGAAGTCCATGGAAGCATTCCTGACGGCGAATCTCGCCCCCATCATGTTCGCGGTACTGGTGCTGTTCCTGCTGTCGGGCTTTCCCGTGGCGTTTGCACTGGCGGCCAACGGCCTGTGTTTCGGCCTGCTGGGCATAGAACTGGGGCTGCTGAAACCGGAACTGCTGCAAGCCCTGCCCAACCGCATCTTCGGCATCATGGCCAACGACACCTTGCTGGCCATCCCCTTCTTTACTTTCATGGGGCTGATACTGGAACGCTCAGGCATGGCGGAAGACCTGCTCGACGCCATAGGCCAGCTATTCGGCCCTATCCGCGGCGGCGTGGCCTATGCGGTGATTTTTGTCGGCGCCCTGCTGGCCGCCACCACCGGCGTGGTTGCTGCATCGGTGATTTCCATGGGCCTGATTTCGCTGCCCGTGATGCTGCGCTATGGTTACGACCGCAAGCTAGCAGCCGGTGTGATCGCTGCATCCGGCACGCTGGCGCAGATCATACCGCCCTCGCTGGTGCTGATCGTGATGGCCGACCAACTGGGCCGCTCGGTGGGCGATATGTACCGCGCCGCCTTCGCCCCCGGCCTGCTGCTGACCGCTCTTTATGCTGGTTATGTGCTGGCCCTGTCCATCTTCAAGCCGGCCGCCGTGCCGGCCCTGCCGCTGGAAGCGCGCAACCTGCGCCAGCCCAACGGCGACAGCGGCGTACGTTCGCTGCTGGTACTGGTGCTGGGCGCGGTTGCTGCCGCATGGCTGTTCGCGCATTACTGGGGCGAGCGCCATCCGGCCATGGCCAGCGATGAACTGGGCATCGCCGCCGCTTCGCTCGGCATCGTCGGTGCCTTTCTGTTCGCCCTGCTGAACCGCCAGTTCAAACTGGGCCTGCTGTCGCGCATGGCGGAAAAAGTCGTGTTCGTGATGGTGCCGCCACTGGCGCTGATCTTCCTCGTGCTGGGCACCATCTTCATCGGTCTGGCCACGCCGACCGAAGGCGGCGGCATGGGTGCCATGGGCGCACTGCTGCTGGCACTGTTCAACCGGCGCCTGACGCTGGACCTGACCAAGCAGGCCATGCACAGCACCACCCGTTTATCCAGCTTCGTGGTGTTCATCCTGATCGGCTCTACCGTGTTCTCGCTGGTGTTCCGTGGCGTGAATGGCGACCTGTGGGTGGAGCACCTGCTATCCGCCCTGCCCGGCGGCAGCACCGGCTTCCTGATCGTGGTTAACCTGCTGTTCTTCGCGCTGGCCTTTTTCCTCGACTTCTTCGAGCTGGCCTTCATACTGGTGCCGCTGGTAGGCCCCGTAGCCGACAAGCTGGGCATCGATCTGATCTGGTTCGGCGTACTGCTGGGCGTGAATATGCAGACTTCCTTCATGCACCCGCCGTTCGGCTTTGCGCTGTTCTATCTGCGCTCGGTGGCGCCCAAAGAAGTCAAGACCAGCGATATCTACTGGGGCGCCATCCCGTTCGTGCTGATCCAGATCCTGATGGTGGCCCTGATCATAGGCTTCCCCCAGCTAGTCACCGTGGGCAAAAAGGTCGATATGAAGGAGCAGCTCGAACTGCGGCTGGACAGCCCTGCACCGGCCGCTGAAGAGCACAAGGATGGCGAACAGCCGCCGCTGAATTTTTCCGTCGACGACGAGAAAAAATAATCTTCTGGCCTAGGGCTGACTATGCAGGCGCCCGCCCAATCTTGACTGCTCATTAATGAAAGTGTGGCATAACGACCGCACGTAAAATTCACACTCGCATCACCCTTGATTTGTGACAGTACCGTTGTCTCTGCGCGGCACTAGCGTGCTCTATCCGCCGCGCGGAATGGGCCGCAATGGCGCGATCGATATCAAGGGAGACGATGATGAAACCTGCACCTCTAAGCGCGCTGTGGCCTTTACTAGCCACCATGGCTGGCTACTGCACTGCCGCCCACGCCGCGCCCCAGCTCATGGCGCCGCCTGTCACCACGCTAAGCCCGCAGCAGAGCAGCAATCTGCTGACCCAGCTCACTGCCATGGATGCAGCACGCGGACTGGCGCCCGAGCTCAGTGTGCGCCTGAGCAGCCAGCATCCGGGCGCCGCTGGCCAGAAAATCGTCCGCACCCAGCACACCTACAAAGGCTTGCGTATTTTTGGTTCCGAATCCGTGGTGGTCACCGATACGGCCGGCACCATCGTCAGCGTGGCCAGTACCGACCGGCGCGCTGTCTCGACCGGCGGACTGGCACCACTCGCTGCAGCCGATGTGCCGCCCGCGATCAGCCCCGCCGAAGCAATCCGCATCGCTGCCAGTTCGGTCGCACCGCGCGGGGTGGACCGCTGGCCGCCCAGCGCCGAGCTGCTGATATTCCCCATCGCCCGTAGCGTGCGCGTGCCGGCGGCGCAAAGCAAACAGGAAACCGAACTGAATGCTGCCGATGTGCAGGAAGTGATAGATCGTTACGCGCTGGCCTATTACGTCAAGACCCGCATGGCGCAGGATAACAAGCCGGTGTACTACGACACCATCATCGATGCCAATACGGGCGCCATCCTGGCCCAATGGCCCGCACTCAAAACTGTGGTCGGTAGCGGCAACAGCCAGTACAACGGCGTTGTGCCCATCAATACCAGCGTGGCGACCAGCGGCTTCCAGATGCTGGACACCACGCGCGGCAGCGGCGGAAAGTACGGCGGCATGGCCATCACCAATGCCAACCACAGTTCGGCCGACAATCCCGACCCCGGCAATATCTACACCAACAGCAGCAATAGCTGGGGCGATGGCAAGCAGTATGTAAACGGCGGCAGCACCACCAGCGCCAACGGCCAGACCGCTGCGGTGAATGCGCTGTGGGGGCTGATGAATACCTACGACGCCAACCGCAATGCGCTGGGCTGGCACTCACTCGATGGCAACAACACCGCCACCTACATCGCCGCCCACGTCGACACCAGCTACGACAATGCCTTCTACGACGACGGCTGCAAATGCATGTACATCGGCGACGGCAACCATTTCAACAGCCTGGGCGCGATCGACGTGATCGGCCACGAAATGTCGCATGGTGTGACTGCTGCCACGGCCGATCTGGTGTATGCGGGCGAATCGGGCGGACTGAATGAATCGAACTCGGATGTCGGTGGCGAAATGGTGGAAGCCTATGCGCGCGCTGGAGGAACGGGCGGCGTGATCCCTGCCAGCGGCAATGACTGGATGATGGGCACGGAGATCAGCAAGAATGGCCAGCCGCTGCGCTGGATGTACCGCCCCAGCAAGGATGGCAGCAGCCCCGATGCGTGGAGCAGTTCGCTCAAATACCTCGACGTGCATTATTCGAGTGGTCCGAATAACCGCATGTTCTATTTCCTCGCGCAAGGCTCCAAGGCCGATCCCACCTCGGACTACTACAGCAAATACCTGACCCGCACACCGGCCGCCATGCACGGCATAGGCAGCGACAAGGCTTACCGCATCTGGTTCAAGGCGCTCACCACCAAATTCACTTCGACCACTGGCTACGCCGATGCCCGTGCCAAGGTACTGGAAGCGGCGCAGGAGCTGTATGGCGCCAGTTCCAAGGAAGCTATCGCCGTGCAGCGCGCCTATGCGGCCATTAACGTGGGGGACGATATCGACGAAGCCGATGGCGGCGGCGGCGAGCCGCAGGGCACGGAGCGCATCATCAATGGCGGCTTCGAGGACGGCATAAACGGCTGGAAAGGTGCTACGGCCGTCATCGGCAGCGACCCTGCGCAGGTGGCCTACGAGGGCACCCGTTACGCCCGCATGGGCGGAAAGGGCCACACCACCAATCAGGTGCTGACGCAGAGTGTGAACATACCGGCCAGCGCCACGCAGGCCACGCTGAGCTTCGCCACCCATATCGAGACGGGCGAAGTGCATCCCGTGGCGTATGACCAGCTTACGGTGACACTCAAGGATGGCGCCGGCAAGGTGGTACGCACGCTGGCGCGCTACAGCAACAAGGATGCGGTAGCGGGCTACCAGCTGCACAGCTTCGATGTGCTGGCACAGAAGGGCAAGACCCTGACCCTGAGTTTTGCCATGCACGAGGATAATTCCAAACCGACCTTCTTCGTCATCGACAAGGTCAGTCTGCTGACCAACTAGCCCTGCGGAGCTAGGGTATGCCGGGCACTGAGCCGGATTACGAGCCGATGCCGAAATCGGCATACCCTAAATGCCGCCAAGGCCGGCTGTTACTGGCCTGCCGCCATAAAGCTGCTATGATCCCCGCCTGACGCTTACCGGCGTATCACTCAGAGATATAACTCAGGGATATAAAAATGACCATAGGTGGAAAAACCATCGAAGAGGCGCTGGCCTCCCTGTCGGACATGACTGCGGGCGCGGTCCCTATCGGCAAAGACGAACATCTGCAACGCATCGCCAAGGCGCAGGCTTATATGCAGGCGCAGGGCATTGCCGCCATCTACATCAATGCGGGTGCCAATCTGATGTACTTCACCGGCACGCGCTGGTATCCGAGCGAACGTATGGTGGGCGCCATCCTGCCCGCCAGTGGCCCAGTAGAATACATCGCCCCGGCTTTCGAAGAGAGCACGCTGAAGGACTTCATGCTGGTGGAAGGCCGCGTCAACACCTGGCACGAGCACGAGAGCCCATACCAGCTGTTCGTCGATACGCTGCAGCGCATGGGCATAGCGCCAGCTGCTGCCGGTGCCAGCGCGCCGCGCATCGGTATCTGCGAAAGCGCCGCCTTCTTCATCTACGATGGTATCCGCCCGCTGGCGAACGGCTATGCACTGGAAAATGCACGCAGCGTGACGGCGCACTGCCGCACCCGAAAATCCGTCAACGAAATCGCGCTGATGCAGCGGGCCAAAGACATGACGCTGGCCGTGCATGTGGCGACAGCCAGCATCCTCAAGGCTGGCATTACCACCACCGAAGTGGAAGAGTTCATCAACCTCGCGCACCGCAAGGTGGGCGCTTCCGGCTCCTACTTCGTGATCGTGCTGTTCGGTGAAGCCACGGCCTACCCGCATGGCGTGAGCTATGTGCAAACGTTGCGCGAAGGCGACACCGTGCTGATCGATACAGGCTGCAAACTGCACAACTACATTTCCGACATCACCCGCACCTATGTGTACGGTACGCCGAGCGAGCGCCAGCGCTCCGTGTGGAACAGCGAAAAGGCCGCCCAGCAGGCCGCCTTCAATGCTGCGCAACTGGGCGTGCCTTGCGAAGAAGTGGATGCGGCTGCGCGCCGCTCGCTGGAAGCTGACGGCTTTGGCCCCGGCTACAAGCTACCGGGCCTGCCGCACCGTACCGGCCATGGCATAGGCCTCGATATCCACGAGTGGCCATATCTGGTGGGGGGCGACAAGACGCCACTGGATGTGGGCATGTGCTTCTCGAACGAACCGATGATCTGCATCCCGGGCGAATTCGGCGTGCGCCATGAAGACCATTTCTACATGACGGAACATGGCCCGAAATGGTTCACCGAACCGGCGCACAGCATCGACGACCCGTTCGGCCTGCGTAAGTAAGCCCTTCACCTTGCCCGCAGCGGCGCCCATCCGGGTAGCCGCTGCGCGTTTCCTCAGGCGGCCTAGTGCCGCTTCATCACCAGCGTCAGAATGTCGTAACTGGCAACCAGTTCGTCGTTCTGATTGGTGACCTGTACATCCCACGCCACCACGCCCTGCCCTATGCCTTTGTCATCGGTGCGGTTACGGTCCACCTTGCGCTTGCAGGTCAGACGGGCGCGGATGGTATCGCCTATCGCCACCGGCGTAATGAAGCGCAGGTTATCCAGACCGTAGTTCGCCAGCACCGGCCCCGGTGCCGGCGAGACGAACAGACCCGCAGCGGCCGACAGCACGAAGTAGCCGTGCGCGATGCGTTTGCCGAACTGGGTATCTTTTGCGGCGATGTCGTCGAAGTGCATGTAGAAGTAGTCGCCCGAGACGCCACCGAAGTTGACGATATCGGCCTCGCTGACGGTGCGGCGATGGGTCAGCAGGGAATCGCCCATCTTCAGGTCTTCGAAGTATTTGCGGAACGGATGCTGCTCGCTTTCCTGCACTTTGGCGCCGCGCACGTATTCGCCCGTCACGGCAGCCAGCATGGTGGGCGAGCCCTGTACCGCAGCGCGTTGCAGGAAGTGGCGCACGGCGCGGATGCCGCCCAGCTCTTCGCCGCCACCGGCGCGGCCCGGGCCACCGTGCTTCAGCTGTGGCAGCGGCGAACCGTGACCGGTGGAATCCACCGACGCCTCACGGTCCAGTATCAGTACACGGCCGTGCGAGGCAGCCGCCATGGGCACGGCATAAGCTGCCGTGGCGGGATCGCGCGTGACCAGCGTGGAGACCAGCGAACCACGGCCACGGGCGGCCAGCGCCATGGCCTGCTCGATACCGTCGTAGCTGATGATGGTGCTGACAGGGCCGAAGGCTTCCACATCGTGCACGGCATCGTTGCGCATGCCGTCGCGGCACAGCAGCAGAGTCGGCGCATGGAAAGCGCCTTCGCCGACGCCTATGCCGATGGGGCTGAAGCCATCACGCTCGCCAAACAGCACTTCGTTACCCTGCGCCAGCAAGGCCACGCGCTCGGCCACATCGCGCTGCTGATCCTTGGACGCCAGCGCGCCCATACGCACGCCTTCCACCGACGGATCGCCCACGCTGACCTTGGCCAGACGCTCGCGCAGGCGCGTACCCACGGCATCGACCAGACTTTCGGGTACGAGGATACGGCGGATGGCGGTACATTTCTGCCCTGCCTTGCCCGTCATTTCGCGCGCTACTTCTTTGACGAACAGATCGAACTCGGCATCGTCCGGCGTGACATCGGGCGCCAGTATGGCGCAGTTGAGCGAATCCGCTTCTGCCGTGAAGGGTACGGAATTGGCGATCAGGTTACGGTGGGCGCGCAGCTTGGCGGCCGTATCGGCCGAACCCGTGAAGGTCACCACATCGGCGCCATTGACGCGGTCGAGCAGATCGCCGGTGGAGCCTATCACCAGTTGCAGCGCGCCTTCCGGCAGCAGGCCGGATTCATGCATCATGCGCACCAGTGCTTCCGTCAGGTAGCTGGTGGCCGTGGCAGGCTTGCCTATGCACGGCATGGCAGCGAGAAAACTCGGCGCAAATTTTTCCAGCAGGCCCCAGATGGGGAAGTTGAAAGCGTTGATGTGCACAGCGAGGCCGCCGCGCGGCACCAGTATGTGGGTGCCGGCGAAGCCACCGCTCTTACCCAGCGACATAGCCGGGCCTTCGTGCAGCACATTCGAGGATGGCAGCTCGCGGCTGCCCATGCTGGCGTAGGCAAACAGGGTGCCGGTGCCGCCTTCGATATCCACCCAGCTATCGGCACGGGTGGCGCCGGTCAGGTGCGAGATGGCGTACAGCTCTTCCTTGCGGCCCAGCAGATACAGCGCCAGCGCCTTCAGGCGCGCCGCGCGCTGCTGGAAATCCATCTTCATCAGGGCCGGTACGCCGGTCTTGCGGGCGTAGGTCACCGCCTCGTCGAAATCGATCTGCTCGGCGTGGGTGTGATAGATCAGCGCATTGTTCAGGGCGCCGCGCAAAGGCAGGGCTGCCTCATTGCCGATCCAGCGCCCGCCGATAAAGCTTTGCAGGGTTGCTACTTGTGTCATCTCATGTCTCCGATTTTATGCCGAGGCGTTTTTGTGCAGGTGCAGTGGCAGCGCGCTGTCCCACTCCATGCGTGGCCGCTCTGCAGGCAGTTCCGTCAGCGCTTCCGTTTCGCGCATGGTGCGCATGGAGCGCACCGCCAGTTCCTGATACTGCGCCGTACCGGCGCTCTTCCATTGAATTTCATCGTCGCGCAGAGCACGCGCTACTTTGGCAGGCGAGCCGACCACCAGACTGCGCTGCGGCACTTCCATACCGGCTTTCACAAAGCTCATGGCGGCGACGATGCTTTCCGCACCGATCACGGCGTTATCCATCACCACGCTGTTCATGCCCACCAGCGCATTGCGGCCTATGCGGCAGCCGTGCAGCACGGCGCCGTGGCCGATGTGGCCATCCTGCTCCACCACCGTATCCGCGCCCGGAAAGCCGTGCATCACGCAGGTATCCTGCAGGTTGGCGCCTTCTTCCAGTATCAGGCGGCCGAAGTCACCGCGCAGCGAAGCCAGCGGGCCGATGTAGCAGCGCGGACCGACGATGACATCGCCGATCAGCACTGCACTAGGGTGGACGTAGGCCGTCGGATGTACCACGGGCGTGACGCCATTGATTTCATAGACTTTGACCATGCAGCCTCCTCACCCGCTATACGTGCTCAACGCGCTCGATCACGACGGCGATGCCCTGCCCCACGCCTATGCACATGGTGCACAGCGCGTAGCGGCCGCCCGTGCGTTCCAGCTGATTGACAGCCGCCAGCACCAGCCGCGCACCGGAGGCACCGAGCGGGTGGCCGATGGCGATGGCGCCGCCATTCGGGTTCACGTGGGCCGCATCGTCGGCCAGCCCCAGATCGCGCGTAACAGCCAGACCTTGCGCAGCAAAAGCTTCGTTAAGTTCGATCACGTCCATCTGGGCTATGCTCAGACCCAGTTGTGCCAGCACTTTTTTCGAGGCGGGCGATGGGCCGAAGCCCATGATGCGTGGCGCCAGACCGGCAGTGGCCATGCCCAGCACGCGGGCGCGCTTCTTCAGACCGTATTGCTCTGCCGCGCTGGCGGAAGCCAGCAGGATGGCGCAGGCGCCGTCATTCACGCCGGAGGCATTCCCTGCGGTGACGCTGCCGTCCGGCCGCACCACGCCTTTCAGCCTGGCCAGCATTTCCGGCGTGGTGTCTGGGCGCGGGTGTTCGTCCGTATCGATGATTTTCGGATCGCCTTTTTTCTGCGCCAGCGTGACGGGTTCGATTTCGTCACGGAATACCCCGGCAGCATGGGCCGCGGCCCAGCGCTGCTGGCTGCGCAGTGCAAAGGCATCCTGATCGGCGCGGCTGATGGCAAATTCCTGTGCCACGTTTTCCGCCGTCTCCGGCATGGAATCGATGCCGTACTGCGCCTTCATCAGCGGATTGACGAAGCGCCAGCCTATGGTGGTGTCTTCGATTTTGGCTGCGCGCGAAAAGGCGCTATCGGCTTTGCCCATGACGAAGGGTGCGCGCGTCATGCTCTCGACGCCACCGGCAATAATCAGCCGGGCTTCGCCCGACTTGATGGCGCGTGCCGCCATGCCCACGGCATCCAGACTGGAACCGCACAGGCGGTTGATGGTGGAGGCAGGTACTTCCACCGGCAGGCCGGCCAGCAGCGCAGCCATGCGGGCGACGTTGCGGTTGTCTTCACCGGCCTGATTGGCGCAGCCATAGTAAACATCGTCCACCTGGCCCCAGTCCACGCTGGGGTTGCGGCGCATGAGCGCAGCGATAGGCAGCGCGCCCAGATCGTCGGGGCGTACGCTGGCCAGTGCACCGCCATAGCGGCCAAACGGGGTGCGGATTGCGTCACAGATAAATGCGTCGTTCACAGTGTCTCCTGAAATTCTCTTTATGTTCTCGTGCGCCTCGTGCAGACAGGCAGGTTTTAGACTTTTCTAGACTGTTCTAGATCGTTCTAGACCGTTTTAGACCGTTCTAGACTAAATTTCCGGAAGAGGACAGGACCTCCCCGCCTACGCGATGCGATTTGCCACGGAACAGGGCGATGATGCGGTCTTCCTGATTACGGATCGTCACGTCATACACGCCGCTGCGGCCAGCCTGCACCTGCTCCACGGCTTCCGCCGTCAGCACATCGCCCAACCGGCCCGGTGCCAGATAGTCGATGGTGCAGGCGGCGCCCACGGTATTGAGGTTGTGGCTATTGCAAGCAAAGGCGAAGGCGCTATCGGCCAGCGTGAAAATGAAACCGCCGTGGCAGCTCTGGTGACCGTTCAGCATATCGGGCCGTATCGTCATCGTCATGCGCGCATAGCCGGGGCGCATTTCAGCGATATGCATACCCAGTGCTTTAGAAGCGGGATCGCGTGCGAACAGTGCCTCGCCCACGGCTTCGGCCAGCGCCTGTGCGGCCTGCGGATCTATCGCCACTTTATGCATGGAAGCGTGCTCCTGCGGCCAGTTTGCGGCATAGCAGTGCCGAGACGCGGTAGCGGTCTTCGCCATAGCCAGCGGCCAGATGGGCCAGTACGCGCACTACCAGGTCAAGGCCGATGGCATCGGCCCAGGCCAGCGGACCGCGCGGATAGTTGACACCTTTCTGCATGGCCGTATCCACTGCCTGCGCGTTGCAGACGCCCTGATTGACCGTGTCGGCCGCTTCGTTTGCCAGCATGGCGACGGTACGCATGACGGCCATGCCTGCCACATCATCGAGCCGCGTGACGATGAAGCCTGCCGCTTGCAGCAGCCCCACGACGGCCTGATAGGCCGCAGGCGAGCACTGGTCGGCGCAGCTCAGCGCAATGCGCGGGGCTTTGCCATAGTCCAGCGCCAGATCGTAGAGCACCGTATCGGGGTGATGATTATCGCTGGCGCGTTGAGTAGCGGTGCGGCCATCCGTCAGGTACAGAGCGGCGCCATTGCAGTGGAAGGCCGGGGCCTCGTCCTGCATGCCATGGGCACGTGCTTCCGGTGCCTTGCGATGGTTGACGTGTATGCCTGCCGCACGCAGGCGCGCTGCCAGTGCATCGCTGATGGCTGCACCCAGCAGGTGCGACGCTTCGGCACCTTGCGCCACCGTGTAGCTCACGTATTCCGGCTTGGGCTGCGGGGCTTCTGCCTGTGCGCTAGTAGCTGCCGCCGTGCCAGCGCTGTAGTCATAAAGGCCACGGCCGGATTTGCGACCTAGGAAACCGGCGTTGACCAGTTCCTGCTGCAAGATCGAAGGCGTGAAACGGGGATCGTTAAAGTAGGCCTGAAAGACCGACTGGGTGACGGAGAAATTCACGTCGTGGCCTATCAGATCCATCAGCTCGAAAGGCCCCATGCGGAAGCCACCCGCATCGCGCATGACGGCATCGATGGTAACGGCATCGGCCGCCTGTTCGCCCAGCAAACGCCAGCCCTCCGCATAGAACGGACGGGCCACGCGGTTGACGATGAAACCCGGCGTGGAGCGCGCATGCACGGGATTCTTGCCCCATGCAGCGGCCGTGTCGAATACCGTCTGCGCTACGGCCGCATCCGTCGCCAGGCCGCTAATTACTTCCACCAGCGCCATCAGCGGCACGGGATTAAAGAAGTGCATGCCTACCAGCCGTTGCGGCAGTTTCAGTCCCGCAGCAATGGCCGTGACGGAAATCGACGAAGTATTGGTAGCGAGAATGCAGGCGTCGCCAACCACGGATTCCAGTTCGGCGAACAGTGCGCGCTTGACGTCCAGATTTTCCATGATGGCTTCTACCACCAGCCCGGCATCCGCCACATCGTTCAGGCTCAGGGCCGCGCGAATGCGGGCGATGGCGGCGGCACATTCGACCGCACCCAGACGCTCTTTCTGCACCAGCTTATTCAGCGCGGCAGCAATGTCGGACATGGCTTTGGCAACGGCCTCGGGGCGGTTGTCGTACAGGCGCACGGTGTGGCCGGCAAGGGCCGCCACCTGCGCTATGCCTGCGCCCATGGCGCCTGTGCCGATGACGGCGACGGTGCGGCCCGTATCCAGTGCGGCCATGCTTATTCTCCCTTGAATTGCGGCGCGCGCTTTTCCATGAACGCTGCCACGCCTTCGCGATAATCGGCGCTGCGGCCCAGTTCACGGATCATGCCCGCTTCCAGCGCCAGCTGGTCGGCCAGCGTGTTGTGCGCACTGGCGTAGAGTGCCTGCTTGGTGTAAGCCAGTCCCTTGGTCGGCGCCGTCGTAAAGTGCTGAGCCATGGCCTGCACGGTGCTGGCCAGTTCGGCATCCGGCACGCATTTCCAGATCAGGCCCCATTCTTCGGCCAGCGCAGCGGGAATTTTCTCGCCCAGCAGCGCCATGCCCATAGCACGTGCATTGCCCACCAGCCGTGGCAGGAAATAGGTGCCGCCCGTATCCGGTACCAGCCCCAGTTTGCAGAACACTTCCACGAACGAGGCTGAAGCGGCTGCGATGACGATGTCGCAGGCCAGCGCCAGGTTGGCACCGGCACCGGCGGCCACGCCGTTGACGGCACAGATCACGGGCATGGGCAGCGCGCGCAGAGCCAGCACCAGCGGGGCGTAATTCTTTTCTACCGAGTCGCCCAGATCGACGGCCGGGGCACCGGGAGCCACCGAGCGGTCGGACAGGTCCTGACCGGCGCAGAAGCCGCGTCCCGAAGCTGCCAGTACGAATACGCGTACGCTGCGGTCTGCCCGGGCGCGGGCCAGCGCGTCACGCACTTCTTCATGCATGGCTTGCGTGAAGCTATTGAGTTTGTCGGGACGGTTCAGCGTCAGCGTGGCGATGCCGGCTTCGATACTGAACAGGATATTCTGGTATTGCATGCTGTCTCCCTGAATGTTTCAGCGTGATTTATTCGGCCTGATCGAAATCGATCACTACTTTGTCGCTCACGGGGAAGCTCTGGCAGCTCAGCACAAAGCCACGGGCGATTTCATAGTCTTCCAGCGCGTAGTTCACATCCATATCCACCTTGCCTTCGACTAGCTTGCAGCGGCAGGTAGAGCATACGCCACCTTTGCAGGAGTAGCGCATATCGAGCCCTGCGCGCAGGCCGGCATCGAGCAAGGACTCCTGATCCTGATTCATGGAGAAGGTGCTGGCATTGCCATCCATGATAACGGTGACCTGCGTGGCGTGGCGCTCGGCCGCGTGCTCGCTGCGATGGCTATGGCTATGGCGGGCGGTACTGGTGGCGAACAGTTCGAACTTGATCTGCGCCTTGCTCATGCCGGCGTCCTGCAATGCTGCCGAAACTCCCAGCATCATGTCTTCCGGCCCGCAGATGAAGGCGGCGTCCAGATCTTCTACTTTGACCCAGTGCTGCAGCAGCTGCTTGCACTTCTCGCCAGTGATCCGGCCATTGAACAGTTCTATGTCCTGCTGCTCGCGGCTCATGACGTAGGCCAGTGTCAGGCGCTCCAGATAGCTGTCTTTCAGTTCCGCCAGTTCTTCCTTGAAGATCACGGACGAGGAAGCGCGGTTGCCGTAAAACAGCGTGAAACTGCTATGCGGCTCCGTCTCCAGCGTGGTCTTGATGATGGAGAGGATGGGCGTAATGCCGCTACCTGCGGCCACGGCCAGATAGTGCTTGCGGCTGACCGGATCGAGCGGCAGGTTGAAGTGCCCCATGGGCGGCATGACGTCCAGTGCCACACCCGGCTGCAGGGCATCATGTGCCCAGCCGGAAAACAGCCCGCCTTGTATGCGCTTGATGGCCACGCGCAGCGTATCTTCCTGCACGCTGGCGCAGATGGAATAGGAACGGCGTACTTCCTCGCCGTTGATATGGGTGCGCAGCGTCAGGTGCTGACCCTGCTGGTACTGAAATTCCTGCTTCAAGGCCGGTGGCACGGCAAAGGTGACGGCGATGGTATCGCGCGTTTCGTGGCTAACCTTGGCAACGTTCAGGGTATGGAATTGGCTCATGATGTTGTTATCGTTAATGGCACTTGAAGTAGTCAAACGGCTCGTGGCAGTCCAGACATTTGTAGAGCGCTTTGCAGGGTGTGGAGCCGAACTGGCTGGTCAGCGTGGTGTGCAATGACCCGCAGTGCGGACACTCGACCTGCGGCGCCGGCACGCTGCGCGAGATGGCCGCGTGCGCAGAACCGTGCGCATTGCGCTGCAGGCCGCTGATATCGATCACCTGCTGGGCCGGCGGTGCGATGCCGTAGCCGCGCAGCGCCGCCTTGCCGCTGGCGCTCATCCAGTCCGTGGTCCATGCGGGAGAGAGCTGGTTGCGCAGTTCGATCTGCTGCACGCCATGCGCGCGCAGGGCTTCGGTGACGGCATCGGCGATCACCTGCATGGCCGGGCAGCCCGAATAGGTGGGCGTAATCACCACCGTGCAGACGGCATCGGCGCTGACCTGCACATCGCGCACGATGCCCAGATCGACAATGGAAATCACGGGGATTTCCGGATCGGCCACCTCGCCCAGCCATTGCCACACCTGCGCTGGCGTGAAGCTGGCCAAGCTGTCTATGCTGTCCATATTGCCTGGGCCGGCGTTCATGGTGCCACCCTTACCACGTTGCGCCCGGATAGGCGCGCTGCAAGAACTGCATCTCTGCCAGCACATAACCCAGATGCTCGCTATGGCGGCCTTGTTTGCCGCCGCTCTGCATCCATGCATCGGCCGGTGGCATGGTCAGCGTCGCCTCTTTGAAAATCGACTCGACATGTGCCAGCCAGTGGCTGCGCAATTCTGCACCATCAGGTGCGATGCCGGCGGCCACCATGGCCTGATCCAGCGCGTCGTAGGCAAACATCTCGCCGCTATACATCCACAGCGCTTCGACGGCAGCCTGGGTGCGCGCATGGCTGAACTGCGTGCCATCGCCAAGGCGCACGATCAGATCGCCGCTGCGGCGCAGGTGGTAGCTGACTTCCTTCAGCGACTTTTCTGCAATCGCCGCAATGCGCGCATCGCTGCTGCGGGTCAGGCCTTCGATCAGGAAGTAGTGCCAGGTATCGAAGTAGAACTGGCGCACCAGGGTGTCGGCGTAATTGCCGTTAGGCTGTTCCAGCAGCAGGCAGTTGCGGAATTCGTGAGCATCTCGGCGGAAGGCCAGCGCATCTTCATCGCGCCCTGCGCCTTCCAGTTCACCCGCATAGCTGTACCACAAACGGGTCTGGCCCAGCAGGTCCAGCGCCACGTTGGTGAGCGCCATATCCTCTTCCATGGCCGGGCCTTTGCCGCACAGTTGCGACAGGCGCTGGCTCAGGATCAACGCGTTGTCACCGAGGCGCAGCAGGTATTCGAAGGTGTTGTGCTTATCCACGCTGGGCTCCGCTTACAGGTTCTTCACTTCTTCCGGCATAGGGAAGAAGGTCGGGTGGCGATACACCTTGCTGTTGGCAGGGTCGAACAGGGCGCCTTTATCGGCCGGGCTGCTGGCCACGATATCGGCCGCACGCACTACCCAGATACTCACGCCTTCATTACGCCGCGTGTACACATCGCGTGCATTGTTGACGGCCATTTCCGCATCCGGTGCGTGCAGGCTGCCCACATGCTTGTGTGCCAGCCCATGCTGGCTGCGGATGAATACTTCCCACAGTGGCCATTGTTTGCTCATCTTGGTCTCCAATTATCTTCGTGTGTGCCGCGCTCGCGCTGCGGTCTGCGGCATGCCGCACTATGGCTGGCTTATTTTGCGTGCTTGTCGGCGTAGGCTTGCAGCGCATCGCGGAACCACTCGCCCTCTTCCCATGCCGTGACACGGGTGCGCAGGCGCTCGCGGTTGCATGGGCCGTTGCCCTTCAGGACGCTGTGGAATTCGGCCCAGTCGATCTCGCCGAATTCGTAGTGGCCCGTTTCGGCATTGAATTTCAGCTTGGGGTCAGGGATGGTCAGGCCCAGGTATTCGGCCTGCGGCACGGTCTGGTCGACCATGCGCTGGCGCAGTTCATCATTGGAGAACAACTTGATGCGCCATTTGCTCGACTGCGCGCTGTTGACGGAATCCGCGTCCGACGGGCCAAACATCATCAGCGACGGCCACCACCAGCGGTTCAGCGCATCCTGTGCCATGGCTTTCTGCTCGGGCGTGCCGCGTGCCAGCGCCAGCATGATGTCGTAGCCTTGACGGGCGTGGAAGGATTCTTCCTTGCAGACGCGGATCATGGCGCGCGAATACGGGCCATACGAGCAGCGGCACAGGGGAATCTGGTTGATGATGGCCGAGCCATCGACCAGCCAGCCGATGGCGCCCATGTCGGCCCACGACAGCGTGGGGTAGTTGAAGATGCTCGAATACTTGGCTTTGCCGCTGTGTAGCGCTTCGAGCAGCTCGTCGCGCGAGACGCCCAGCGTTTCGGCCGCGCTGTACAGGTACAGGCCGTGACCTGCTTCGTCCTGTATCTTGGCCAGCAGGATGGACTTGCGCTTGAGCGTAGGCGCACGCGTGACCCAGTTCCCTTCCGGTAGCTGGCCCACAATCTCCGAGTGGGCATGCTGCGAAATCTGCCGAATCAAGGTTTTCCGGTAAGCCTCGGGCATCCAGTCCTTGGCCTCGATCTTGATGCCGGCATCGATACGCGCCTGAAACGCACGTTCGTCGTCGGCCATGTCCTCGGCCGAGCGGACGGCGTTCAAGCCAGTCTCCACCATTTGTGCGTACATGGCTGTCTCCAGATAATTCTAATAATTTATGGCGCCATAATACGATACAAATATTTGCATGACTACGATTTTTTTGACTCAAATCATATTCGTGTATCCTATCGGCAAGCTTATGAAATAATTTCAGCCGCCCGCCGCAGGACCAGTAAACTGCTGCTTTTTTCCGCACCCACCCGCTAGAACCGAACTGCCATGGATTGCCAAGACTGGATAGACGACTTCCTCGCCACCGAACCGCCGCGCTCGAAATCGCTGGTGGTGACCATCTTCGGCGACAGCATCGTGCCCCATGGCGGCATGGTCTGGCTGGGCAGCCTGATCGAGTTGCTGGCGCCATTCGGCGTCAACGACCGTCTGCTGCGCACCTCCGTATTCCGGCTGGCGCAGGAAGGCTGGCTGGGCGCCCAGCGCGATGGCCGCCGCAGTTCCTATGCCATCACGGCGCCGGCCATGCAGCGCTTCGTCCACGCCTACCGCCGCATCTACGCCCCGCTGACGCATCGCTGGGACGGCAGCTGGACACTCGTAATCAATGGCGACGGCGCCCTCAATGCGGCCGAGCGCAGCGCGCTGCGCAAGGAACTGCTGTGGGAAGGTTATGGCGCGATTGCGCCCGGCATCATGGGCCATCCGGCGGCGGAAGCCGTGGTGCTGGACGAGCTGCTGCAGCGGCTGGGCATCGCCGGCAAGGTGTTTGTGGTGCAGGGCAAGGCGCTACGGCAGGTGTGTGCGCGCCCGCTGACGGATTTGCTGGCCAGCGGCTGGGATCTGAGCGAAGTGGCGGGCGCCTATCGCCATTTCATCAGCCGCTTTGCGCCGCTGGCCGCCATGCTGCAGCACCCGGCCATCAAGTTCACCCCGGAGCAGGCTTTCGTCATGCGCACGCTGGTGATCCACGCCTATCGGCGTGTGCAACTGCATGATCCGCAACTGCCGCTGGAACTGCTGCCGGCACCATGGCCGGGCAGCCAGGCTTACGAACTGGCGCGGGAAATCTATCTGGCCGTGCAGGACGCGGCCGAGCAGCATATCGATGCTGCCCTGCAGAAGGAAGATGCGGCAGCCCCCGCGGCCGGCGCAGCCTATTTCGAGCGCTTCGGTGGCCTGAACTAGCTAGCGCAACGACTGACAGCCTGCCGTGCCGCGCACGGCGGGCAGGTGGTCACGGACTGCGGGCAGAGGTAGCTACGCCGCCTACTTGCGGCCTGCGCTGATCAGGAAGTTCTGCATCGGCGCTTCCGCCACCGACGCCCACTGGTTCTGGTCACTGCGGAACCTCTTCCACGGCTCGTAGATCTTGCGGAAGGCCGCATTGCGGCCCGCTTCTTCTTCCATGATATCGGTGGCGTGCTTGAACGACGCATCCATGATCTCTTTGGAGAAGGTGTGCAGCTTGGCGCCGTTCTTGATCAGCCGCGCCAGCGCAGCCGGATTGCGCGCATCGTATTCGGCCTGCATCGCCACATGGCATTCGAAGCTGGCCGCTTCGATGGCCGCCTTGTACTCCTTGGGCAGCTTTTCCCACTCCTTGATGTTCACGTACAGCGACAACTGCGGCCCGGCCTCCCACCAGCCCGGCGCGTAGTAGTGCGGCGCCACTTTCACCAGCCCCAGTTTTTCATCGTCGTACGGTCCCACCCACTCGGCGGCATCGATGGTGCCTTTTTCCAGCGCCGCATACACATCGCCACCGGGGATCTGCTGCGGCACCACCCCCATGCGCTCCATGGTGCGGCCGGCAAAACCGGCGATGCGGAACTTCAGCCCTTTCAGATCGGCCACCGTTTTGATCTCCTTGCGGAACCAGCCGCCCATCTGGGTGCCCGTGTTACCGGCCATCAGATTGATCAGGCCATGGCCTTTGAAGAAATCACGCAGCAGTTCGCGCCCGCCGCCCTGATCGATCCACGCCGTCTGCTGGCGCGAGGTCAGGCCGAACGGTACGGCGCAATCGAAAGCAAACGTAGGGTCTTTGCCGAAATAGTAGTAGGAGGCCGTATGGCCGATTTCCACCGTTCCTGCCTGTACCGCATCCATCACCTGCAGCCCGGGCACGATCTCGCCGGCAGCGAACTGGCGAATCATAAACTTGCCGCCCGTCAATTCCGCCACGCGCTTGGTGAAGCGCTCGGCCGAGCCGTAGATGGTGTCCAGGGTTTTCGGGAAGCTGGAAGCGAGGCGCCAGCTAATGGCAGGGCCACCCTGCGCCAATGCCGGTGCGGCCACCGTTGCGGCGCCGGCCGCCAGCGTGCCATGCTTGAGGAAGGAACGACGTTGCATGCAGTTCTCCTGTGGGGGTAGTTTGGCTGCCCAGTGTAGAACCAGTTGTCTGGGCTGGCAATCGCAGAAACGGCACCAGTGCGGCACAACCCTGTATCATGTCGGCACTGCGCCACAAGTGCACACGACAAACACAGAATTTACGGGATTCCGCCATGCCTATCAAAATCAGCCACCAGTTCGACGCTGGTGCCATCGAAGTGATCCGCGCCGACGATCCGGCCCATATCGACCTGAACATCCGCAAGGACTCGCACGCCGACATCACCCAGTGGTTCTACTTCCGCGTGCAGGGTGGCAAAGCCACGCCGCTGACCATGAACTTCCTCAACGCCGGTAGCGCCGCCTATCCGGACGGCTGGAAGGACTATCAGGCCGTGGCCAGCTACGACCGCGAGAACTGGTTCCGTGTGCCGACCCGCTACGACGGCAAGGTGATGACGGTCGAGCATACGCCGGAATACGACAGCGTCTACTACGCCTACTTCGAGCCGTATTCGTGGGAACGCCATCTGGCCCTGCTGGACAATGCCCAGCTGTCGCCGCTGGTGCAACTGGTCGATCTGGGCAGCACCATCGATGGCCACGACCTGAACATGCTGGTGATCGGCGATCCGGAAGCGCAGCAGAAGGTATGGGTTATCGCCCGTCAGCACCCCGGTGAAACCATGGCCGAGTGGTTCGTGGAAGGCATGGTCGAAGCGCTGCTCGATCCGGCCAACCCGTTCGGCCGCCAGTGTCTGAAGGAAGCCGTGTTCTACGTGGTGCCGAATATGAATCCGGACGGCTCGGTGCGCGGCAATCTGCGGACCAATGCAGCCGGCGCCAATCTGAACCGCGAATGGCTGAACCCGACCATGGAGCGCAGCCCGGAAGTCTTCCTGGTCAAGAACAAGATGCTGGAAATCGGCTGCGACCTGTGCCTCGACGTGCACGGCGACGAAGGCCTGCCTTACGTGTTCGTGGCCGGTAGCGAATCGCTGCCTGACTTCACGCCGGATCAGGCCGAGGCGCAGCAGTACTTCATCGATAACTTCCTGATCGCCAGCCCGGACTTCCAGGACGAATACGGCTACGGTGAAACGCCTTACACGCCGGAGACGCTGACCATGGGTTCGCCGCACATCACCCACGCCTTCGGCTGCCTGTCGCTGACGCTGGAAATGCCGTTCAAGGACAACGCCAACGATCCGGATCCGGAAACGGGCTGGAATGGCGCGCGCAGCGCCGAACTGGGTAAAGCCGTGCTGCAGCCAGTGCTGCAATCGCTGCTGGCGCAGCAGTAATGCAGTGATGCGAAAGTAGCACCGGCCTTGCCCTCGCGGCGGGGCTGTGCGGCGGCGGCACAGCTATGGCTGTCCCGCCGCCGTTTTAATTTGGGGCCTTAGCTACCGGCCACCACCATGTTTTCGATCAGGATGGAGCCGGTCTGCTTGGTGCCGCGTACCAGTATGTCGTTACCGACGGCGACGATCTGCGCCAGCATGTCTTTCATATTGCCGGCAATAGTAATTTCTTCGACGGGATACTGGATCACGCCATTCTCGACCCAGAAGCCGGAGGCGCCGCGCGAATAGTCGCCCGTCACGTAGTTGGTGCCCTGCCCCATCAGTTCCGTCACCAGCAGGCCGGTGCCCATCTTGCGCAGCATGCCGGCGAAGTCGTCGCCATCCTGCGTCAGCGAGGAGGTCAGCGCCAGATTGTGCGAGCCGCCCGCATTGCCCGTGGTCTGCATGCCCAGCTTGCGGGCCGAGTAGGTGGACAGGAAGTAGCCCTGCACCACACCATCCTTGACCACATCACGCTTGTGGGTGCGCACGCCTTCTTCGTCGAACGGCGCCGAGCCGACGCCGCCGATGATGTGCGGGTCTTCCGTGATCTGAATATGCTTGGGCAGCACCTGCTTGCCCAGCGAATCGAGCAGGAAGCTGGATTTGCGGTACAGCGCACCACCCGACGTGGCTTGCACGAAGGCGCCCAGCAGACCAGCAGCCAGCGGTGCTTCGAACAGTACAGGGCAGGTACGGGTATCGATGCTGCGCGCATTCAGGCGTGCCAGCGCGCGCTCGGCAGCATAGCGGCCTATGGCTTCCGGCGACGACATCAGGCGCGCATCGCGCACCGACGAGTACCAGTCGTCACGCTGCATATTCGCGCCCTTGCCGGCAATCGGCGCCACCGACAGCGTGTGGCGCGAATACGGATAGCCGCCGATGAAACCACGCGAATTGGCCGAAACGAAGTGCGACTGCTGCACATGTACGCCGGCGCCTTCGCTATTGGTCACGCGCGCATCAACGGCAAACGCGGCCGCTTCGGCACGCTGGGCCAGCGCTACCGCGTCGGCCGTGCTGATGTCCCACGGGTAGTATAGCTGCAGGTCACGCGGGGACATTTCCAGCTGATCCGCGTCGGCCAGACCGGCGCAATCGTCATCGGCCGTGAAGCGGGCGATGTTGTAGGCCGCTTCCACCGTGGCCTTCAGCGAGGCGGCGGAAAAATCGGAAGTGCTGGCATTGCCGCGGCGCTTGCCCACGAAGACAGTGACGCCCATGCCCTTGTCCCGGTTCTGCTCGATGGTCTCGATTTTGCTCTTGCGCACCGACACCGACAGGCCGCTGCCTTCGCTGATTTCGACGGCACAATCGGTGCCGCCCTGCTCGCGGGCATAGGCCAGCACGTCCTGTGCAAGCTGTTTCAACTGGTCCTGAGTATGGCTAAAATGGGTATCGCTCATGGGCTGTAATCTTCGGGTGACTGCTAAAACAGGTATCATAGCAGTCGTTTACAGTTTACAGGTGCGGCCACGCACCGAAGAGAAAGTTAATAATATGGTAAATCCTAATCGCGGAGCCGTCGGCTTTAGCTCGAAAGAATTTGAGCAGGAGTACGAACGCCCTTCCAAGTCCGAGCTCAAACGTCAGGTCAACGCCCTGCAGGAACTGGGTGAAGCCCTTGTCAACGAACCGCGCGACCGCGTAAAACGGGTGCCTATGCCCGAGGACGTGCGCGACGCCATCCTCGAATGCCAGACCATCACCAACCACGAAGGCCGCCGCCGCCAGATGCAGTTCGTGGGCAAGAAGATGCGCACGCTGGACGAAGAGGAAGTGGCGGCCATCCAGCGCGCCATCGATAGCTGGAAAGGCGCCTCCAAGGCCGATACGGCCGCTATGCACGCGCTGGAACGCCGCCGCGACAAGCTGCTGGCTGACGACAACGCCCTGACCACTCTGCTGGCCGAAAATCCGGAACTCGATGTGCAGCACCTGCGCACCCTGATCCGTAACGCCCGCAAGGAACAGGCCGAGAACAAACCGCCCAAGGCCTACCGCGAAATCTTCCAGATTCTGAAGCAGATCGAAGCGGACAAGAAAAAAGCTGCCAGCAGCGATGCAGACGACACCGATACTGATACCGAAGAAGATGACGAGTAATCTGAACAACGACGCCACCCTGCTGATCGGACTGGTGTCGGTTTCCGACCGTGCCAGTGGTGGCGTGTATCAGGATCAGGGCATCCCTGCCCTGCAAGACTGGCTGGCACGCACGCTGACCACGCCGTTCCGCGTCGAGACCCGTTTGATCGCCGACGAAGGGCCGCAGATCGAAGCGACCCTGAAAGAGCTGGTGGACCAGCAGCGCTGCCATCTGGTGCTGACCACGGGCGGCACCGGCCCCGCGCGGCGCGATGTGACACCGGAAGCCACGCTGGCCGTGGGCACCAAGGAAATGCCGGGCTTCGGCGAACAGATGCGCCAGATCAGTTTGCACTTCGTACCGACCGCCATCCTGTCGCGCCAGACCGCCGTGATCCGCGAAACGGCCGACCACGCAGCCCTGATACTGAACCTGCCGGGCCAGCCCAAGGCCATCGCCGAAACGCTGGGCGGCCTGAAGGATGCCGAGGGCGCCACGCTGGTGGGCGGCATCTTTGCCGCCATCCCGTATTGCATCGATCTGATCGGCGGCCCGTATATGGAAACCGATCCGGCCCAGTGCAAAGCCTTCCGTCCCAAGTCGGCCCTGCGTGCGCCCGCAAAATAAGGAACTCCATGAGCCAACTGCTGCAAACCATCGAAAAAGAAACCGGCGCCAACCCGACTGTGTCCATCATCTGGATGCACGGCCTGGGTGCGGACGCCAACGACTTCGTGCCCATGCTGCACGAGCTCGATCTGAGCGGCCTGCCCGCCATCCGCTTCATTTTCCCCAATGCCGACACCATGCCGGTCACCATCAACGGTGGCTACGTCATGCGCGCATGGTATGACATCGTCAACACGGATCTGGGCCGGCAGGAAGACGAAGCCGGTCTGCGCGCTTCGCAAGCCAAGGTGGAAGCACTGATCGCGCGTGAAAAAGCGCGCGGCATTCCGGCTGACCGCATCATTCTGGCCGGCTTCTCGCAAGGCTGCGCCATGACGCTGCAGACGGGCATGCGCCAGCCGGAGAAACTGGCCGGCATGATGTGCCTGTCCGGCTATGTGCCGATAGCCGCCAAGGCAGCGGCCGAACATACGCCGCAAAGCCTGGCCACACCTATCTTCATGGTGCACGGCCAGATGGACCCGGTGATCCCGATCGCTCGCGCCACCCAGTCGCGCGATCTGCTCAAGCAGCTCGGCTACAACGTCGAATGGCACGACTACTATATGCAGCACTCGCTGTGTCAGGAAGAAGTAGTGCACATCAGCGCGTGGCTCAAGCGCGTGCTGCTCGGCTAAGCCAGTCAGCTCCGGCTACCCCTGCTCACGGCAGGGGTGTCGCCGACGATGGCGGTACGGTGGTCTGCGCCGCATTCATCACCATCGCCAGAAACGTGTAGTAACCGTTAATCCCCATCAGATCCACCACCCCGTGTTCGCCGAACGCCGCCAGCGCTGCCGCGTAGGTCGCGTCGTCGACGCGCTGCTGCTGGTGTAGCTGGATGCAAAACTCATACACCAGCGCTTCATCCGGCGCCATGGCGGGCGGCCGCTCACGCGCTGCTATCGCCGTTATCATGGCGTCGCTGATGCCGTACTCGCGCGCGATCGGTTCATGGATGGCCCATTCCACCGGCTGGCTCCAGTGGCGCGCCGTCACCAGTATGGCCAGTTCCGTCAGGCGGGTGCCGATGGCGCTGCGGTAGCGCAGGTATTCGCCCATGCGCTGGGCTGCCGTCATCAGTTCGGGACTACGGATCAGCGGCACGAAGGGCCCATACAGCGCACCGCGCGGCCCATCGATTACCGCCTGCGCAGCCACCTGCTGCGCCGCGCTCATCGCCGCAAACGGCAGCACTCCCAAGCGATCTTCCATCCCACCTCCTATTTAAGAATGGGGTCAGGTCGGGCAAAGTGCAAGTGTCAGGTCGGGCAAAGGGGCAAACGATGCAGGAGTTCAACTGTGCCCCGATGCCCGACCTGACCCCGACACTTTGCCCGACCTGACCCCGCTTTTTGAGCATGGTGCGGCATAGATCAACAGAACACAAGTGCAGCTGGTTTATTGTCGGACTTCCGTCATCACGAGAGCACGCCATGAGCCATCTGCTACACCGGAATCTGCGCCGTACGCCGCCTGTGGCGGTCAGTGCCAGCGGCATTACGCTGCGCGACCAGCAGGGCCGCAGCTATCTCGATGCCAGCGGTGGTGCGGCCGTCTCCTCGCTGGGGCACGGCCACCCTGAAGTGCTGGCCGCCATGCACGCGCAGATGGACCAGCTGGCTTACGCCCATACCTCCTTCTTCACCTGCAAGGCGGCGGAAGAACTGGCGCAGCGGCTGACCGGCGATGCGCCGGGCGACCTCGATCATGTCTATCTGGTTTCGGGCGGTTCGGAAGCGATGGAAGCGGCGCTCAAGCTGGGGCGCCAGTATTATGTGGAAGCGGGCCAGCCGGCACGCAGCCTGCTGATTGCGCGGCGCCAGAGCTACCACGGCAATACGCTCGGTGCACTGGCGATAGGCGGCAATGCATGGCGCCGTCGTCCGTTCGAGCCGCTGCTGATGGACGTGCCCAGAGTGGCGCCCTGCTTCGAATACCGCGAGCGGCGTGAAGGCCAGACCAGTTCCGATTACACGGCCGCGCTGCTGGCCGAACTGGAACAGTGCATACTCGCCCATGGCCCGCACAGCATCATCGGCTTTGTGGCCGAAACCATGGTAGGCGCGACGGCAGGCGCCGTGCCGCCTACCTTCGGCTACTTCCGTGGCGTGCGCAAGCTGTGCGACCAGTACGGCATTTTGCTGATACTTGATGAAGTGATGTGCGGCATGGGCCGTACGGGCACGCTGTACGCGTTCGAGCAGGAAGGCGTGCTGCCCGATCTGGTGGTGCTGGGCAAAGGACTGGGCGCCGGCTACCAGCCCATAGGCGCTGTGCTGGCACGGGCTCACATCGCCCAGCGCCTGCGCGATGGCAGCGGCGCCTTCCAGCATGGCCATACCTATATGGGCCACCCTGTCGCGGCGGCCGCTGCGCTGGCCGTGCAGAAGGTGATACAGCGCGACAATCTGCTGGGCGCCGTGGCCACCCGTGGCGCCACCTTGCGCCGATTGCTGCGCCAGGCGTTTGGCGACCATCCTCATGTGGGCGATATCCGTGGCCGTGGTTTGCTGATGGCGCTGGAGCTGGTGCAGGAACGCAGCAGCAAAACGCCATTCGATCCGGCGCTGGCGCTGCATGCGCTGGTGAAGGACGCCGCCATGGCTTGCGGCCTGCTGGTCTACCCTATGGGTGGCACCATCGATGGCCAGCGCGGCGACCACATCCTGCTGGCGCCGCCCTTCATTGTCACTGATAGCGAACTGGCCGATATCACCGAAAGGCTGGGCGACGCCCTCAAAGCCGCGCTAACGCGGGCGGAAAAGCTGCGCGCCTAGCGTGGCTGCCAGGCGATGACTTCCTGCTGCTGTTCGCCCAGACCGGCGATACCGAGGCGCAGCTTATCGCCCTTCTTGAGGAAGCGCTGCGGCTTGCGGCCCTGGCCCACGCCGGGCGGGGTGTCGGTAGCGATGATGTCGCCCGGTTCCAGCGTCATGAACTTGGACAGGTAGCTGACGATCTGCGCCACCGTGAAGATCATGGTTTCCGTGCTGCCCGTCTGCATGCGCTTGCCGTTCAGTTCCAGATACAGGTCCAACTGCTGCGGGTCGTAAATATCTTCCGGCGTCACCAGCCATGGGCCGACCGGGCCGAAGGTATCGCAACCCTTGCCCTTGTCCCACTGCGGGCCGCGTTCGAGCTGGAACGAGCGCTCCGACAGATCGTTGACCACGGTGTAGCCGGCCACGTATTTGAGTGCATCCTGTTCGCTCACATACTGGGCACGGCTGCCGATTACCACGCCAAGTTCCACTTCCCAGTCGGTTTTCTTCGAGCCTTGCGGCAGCATGACAGGATCATCGGGACCATTCAGGCAGCTGATGGCCTTCATGAACACGATGGGTTCTTTTGGTATCGGCATGCCCGCTTCTGCTGCATGGTCGGAGTAGTTCAGGCCTATGCCGATAAACTTGCCCACGCGCGCCAGCGGCACGCCGAAACGGGGATTGCCGCGTACCAGCGGCAGCGAGGCTTGCGGGATTTTTTCCAGTTTGCGCAGGGCTTTCGGTGCCAGCTGTGCCGCGTCGATATCGCTGATCACGCCGGACAGGTCACGCAGCTTGCCTTCATCATCAATCAGGCCGGGTTTTTCTTTGCCGGGACGGCCATAGCGCACGAGTCTCATATCTATCCTAGGTTAGCAGGGTGGTGTAGACCGCCATTCTAACCGTAGCGCCCCTGCCTCAGCCATTTGTTGGCGATGATCTTGGTGCCGCGCACCACGGGCGCGCCCGCATGCAGGGTCTGGCGGTCCGGCTGGTGGTTGGCATCGGTGTTGAGGAACCACACGGCATTACCCTTGCGCGGATAGATTTCCAGCCCCAGCCCG
The DNA here is from genome assembly GCF_009720775.1 of Pseudoduganella danionis. Classification (GTDB taxonomy): domain Bacteria; phylum Pseudomonadota; class Gammaproteobacteria; order Burkholderiales; family Burkholderiaceae_D; genus Rugamonas; species Rugamonas danionis. The sequence goes on along the minus strand of NZ_WNKW01000001.1, from coordinate 268,562 downwards.
GGGAAAGCCGTGCCGCCGCCCTGCTCCACATCGCTCAGATACAGCACGAAAGTGGCCAGCCGCTGGCCGCCCATGGCCAGATGGCTGCGATGGCCACCGCTGTCCGGATCCAGCCAGTCGTAATGGGGGCGGTACTCCTGCGTCACGCCATATTTCTGCAACTGGAAAGGCTCGCCGTTTTCCACCGGCCAGTGGGCCAGCGCGGCCAGCCGCCGCTCGATGCGCTCGGCCACTTCCGCTTCGCCGCGCCGGATGAACGCCATTTCACTGGTGCGGCCTTCATGCACCACGCTGGCGCCATCATTTTCTGCGGTGACGGTGGAACGGGTATAGCGATTGCCGCAATGGGCCACGATGGCGTCGCACTCTTCGCTGCTGAGCACATTCCCCAGCAAGATCACCTGCGGCTGCTGCAGCACGAACAGCACATCGACCTCGCGGTCCGGCGTGCTGATACGGTTGCTGCTCAAATCGATATACGGCATCTGCTGCGGTGCCGTGAAGGCGCTCTGCACTGGCGCATCCTCGTGGCCGCCCGCGCGCAAGGCGATGGCGGCGTCAATGGCGGCCATGGCGACGGCCATGCTGTGCTGTCCCGACCCCGCCATGCTGTTGGCCATTTCCAGCGGCCGGCAGCCGCGTGCCAGATTTTCCATGATCCAGTTGCGCCATTCGGCGGGTAAGGCATTGAACACGCTGGTAGATGTCGTCATCGTGGTGTGCTGAGGCTAGTGGCCGGACGTGGCCCCATTCTACCGGATAGCTGAGGCCACAGGTAACGCAATAGGCCCGGCAGTTGCAGCATGATCAGCAGCCCGTAGGCGGCCTGATAGGCTTGCACTGGCGACTGCTGGCCAGCGGACGGCCACAGCGCCACCACCAGCCCGAAGCCCGCCTGCACGGCAAACGCCCCCATGAAAATCAGCAGATTCAGTAACGTCACAGCGCGGGCGCTCAGGCTGGCCGGCATATTCTGCGCGAGGATGGTGTAGTCCATGCCGGTGGCTGTTCCTGTCAGCGTGAACAGCACTGCCAGCACGGGAAAGGCGGGCGGCCAGCGGCACAGCATGGCTAGCTGCACCAGCAGGAACAACGCCACTCCGCAGGCGGCGATGTGCAGCATGGCTATGCCGCGCCGCGCTGCCCACTGCGTCAGCCGGCCCATGACGATTGCACCGAAGATGATGGCCGCCATACTCAGGTACAGCAGATAGCCGACCTGCACTTCCGGATAATGTCCGGCATCGCTGAGCCAGCGCCCCAGCCACAGCCCCTGCACACCGAAATACACCATGTGCGGCACCAGCAGCAAACGCAGCACCTGCCGGAAGCTGGCATCTTGCAGCACCAGCCGCAGCGCCGCACTGCTGGCCGGTGCGCCTTCATCGATAGCCGCGCGCGGCGCGCGCCAGCGCAACAGCAGCGCCCCCGCCAGTACCAGCAGGGCCAGCCCGATGAACACGCCGCGCCAGCCTGCGTAGTGCAGCAGCCAGCGCACGGGCAGCGTGGCCGAGGCAGCACCGAGGCCACCCACCGCCACCAGATAGCCCTGCAGGCTAGGCAGCCGCGCCGGCTCCCCCCACAGCGAAAAGGCTTTCAGCGCCGCCATGAAACAGCCACCCAGCCCGAAGCCCAGCAGCGCGCGCGCTGCCAGTAGCTGGCTGAATTGCTGGCCACCGGCAAAGCCCAGTGCCGCCAGCACTGCCAGCAGCAGCATGGGCCATTGCACCCGCGCCGGTCCCCAGCGGTCGAGCGCCATGCCGACCGGTAGCTGCACCAGTGCGAAGCTGAAAAAGTAGACGCTGGTGAGCAGGCCGAGCTGGCCCGGTGTCAGTGCCAGTGCCGCCATCAGCTGCGGCGCCAGCGTGGCATTCACATTGCGCAGCAGGCATTGCAGGAAGTGGCCGAAAGCAAAAGGCAGAAACACCATGCCGTACAGGTGGCGGTCGGACATGATGACACCTAGGCCGAATGCGGCAGGTCAGCGCCGGAGCCGGAGGCACAGCCAGAGCCGGAGCCGGCGCCGCTGCAACTGGCGCCAGCAGCGCGGCGCAGCGGTATCACTTTGCGCGGCGTGTAGTCGGGCGCGGGCTCGCTGCGGCTGCCGCCCTGCTCTTCGAAGAAAAACTTCTCTTTGCCGAAGGCCGGTTGCAGCTCATCCATCCAGGTCGCTTTGGCATCGTAGCGGGCATAAAACGGCTTGCGCACCCAGTCGGGATTACGCGCCTGCAGGAACTGCAGGGCGAACACTTTTTCACCGCCGATATGGGCCACGCCGTCTATCACCACCTTGCCGGGGAAGGCACTCATGGATGGCCCCCGCACCGTGCGCGACAGGCCGGACACCATCTGGTAGGCCGCCTGAAAAATCTCGTGCGCTCTGGCCAGCGGCAGCTGGAAGTATTCGCGCGGCCCCGTGTCGCGTTCGACGAACATATATTAGGGAATCGCGCCCAGCCGCACGCCGGTCTGCCACAATTCGGCCCAGCTACGCGGGTCTTCGTTGATGTGGCGGATCAGCGGCCCCTGCATGCGCAAGGTGGCGCCCGTGCCGACAATGCGCTTGACAGCCTGCTGGGCGATCTCGGGGCGCAGCTCGACTGCATGGCTGTAGTGGCCCATCACGGCCAGATTGCGTCCGCTGGCCACCACTTTTTCGAACAGGCGCAGCAGATCATCGGCATCGCGGTCGGTGACGAAGCGCTGCGGCCAGTAGGCCACCGACTTGGTACCGATGCGGATGTTCTGGATGTGCGCCAGCTCCGGCACCAGCAGCGGCTCGATCACGGCAGCCAGTGCGCGGGTATTCATGATCAGCGGATCGCCGCCGGTGATCAGCACATCCGTCACTTCCGGATGCAGGCGCAGATAGTGCACCAGTTGCTGCGATTCGGCTGCATCGAATTTCATGTCGTCCATGCCGACGAACTGGGGCCAGCGGAAGCAGAAGGTGCAATACGCATGGCAGGTCTGGCCAGCGCTGGGGAAGAACAGCACGGTTTCCTTGTACTTGTGCTGCATGCCCTTGAGCGGCGCATCGTTCACGCGCGGCACATTGTGCGTCATCTGCCCGGCCGGATGGGGATTCATGCGCAGGCGGATGCGCTGCACCAGCGCGGCCAGCGCCGCCGACGGGGCCTGTCCTTGACCTTGCCCCAGCACCAGTTCGCGCAACTGCGCATAATCGTCCGGCGCCAGCATGTCGCGATGGGGGAAGGTCATGCGGAAGATGGGATCGTTGGGCACGTTGTTCCAGTCGATCAGCTGGTCCATCACATAGGCATTGGTGCGGAACGGCAGCACATGCGATACCACGCGCACGGCTTCCTGCAGATCGGGCGCCAGCCATTCCCACTGGCGCGCACGGCTGATGGTCTGGCGGATATACGGCTGGAACTTGGGCGCGGCAGCGTCGCGCATGGGCACGATATTCATGGCACTTCCTCTCACAGATGGGGCTGGGTGGGACCGGAACAGTGGTCGGGCTGAAGCTGCATGCTAGGCCGCGCGGCCAGCTTGCAATTGCCGTGCGTCAATCATTTAAAAAATGATGCCCGGAAATTTTCTTTGCCTTGATGCAGATAGCGCACAAACTTGCCAGCAAGCTAGAACTTGCGGCAACGCAATTCCTCGCGTCAGCAGCGGCGTACAGTTCAGCAGCTAGCTGTTCCGTCACCGCCCAACCACTCTCCCACCGCGAGGACCTGCCATGAAACTGCTCTCCCTGTTGGCCGCCAGTACGGCCCTGCTGCTGCCCCTGTCTGGCCATGCGGCCGAACCGACCCAGAAAGACGCCATCGCCATGGTGGAAAAAGGTGCGGCCTACCTCAAGGCCCATGGCAAGGAAGACCTGCTGCGCAAGGTCAGTGCCAAAGATCCCGACTACCTGCAAGGCACGCTCTACATCGATGTGCGCGATCTGGCCAGCGGCATCGTGCTGGCCCATCCCGTCAACCCCAGCATCGTCGGCAAGGACCTGACCGATATGCCTGACGCCAGCGGCAAGAAATACCGCCGCGAGATCATCGAGCTGGCCGCCAAAAAAGGCCATGGCTGGGTCGACTACCAGTACAAGAATCCTGCCACCGGCAAGATAGAACCCAAGACCACCTACATCCTGCGCGTCGGCGACGTCGTGCTGGAAGCGGGCATCTATAAAAAATAAAGCAGGAGCTGGCCATGCTGAAGAAACTGCGGATAGGACCGAAACTGCTGCTGGCCCCGGGGCTGGTACTGTGCCTGCTGATGCTGACGGCCGGCGCGGCCTACTACGGCATGCTGCGCCAGAACGCCACGCTGGAAAATATGCTGCAGGTCCGTACGGCGCGGCTCAAGAGCGCGGCCGATGTCAGCGCCGAGCTGCGCTATGCCCATGCCCGCATCTACCAGTTGCTGGCATGGGTGAATGGCAGCTTTGCCCAGAACCGGCTGGATGAGCTGAACCGCCAGATCCATCAGGGTCATGACAGCATAGAGCAGCAGCTGCGCCAGCTCGGCAGCGACATGACGGCCAGCGACGATGCGCCCGAGCGCCAGATAGTCGAGCAGTCGCGCCGCGCCTTGCAGGCTTACCGCAAGGCGGTGCAGGACACCATGGACATGGCGGCCATGGACCAGAGCATCGCCACCAATGCCATGGCCAAGGCCGAGCAGCAGTTCCAGCAACTCAATACCCTGCTGGCCCGCATGTCCACGCTGGAGCAGCAGCTCAGCGCACAGGCGCACCAGCAGGCACGCGCCGAATTCCAGCAGCTTAGCAGCGGCATGGCCGTGCTGGTGCTGCTGTCCGTGCTGCTGTCGCTGGCCGTGACCATGGCCGTGCGCAGCGCCATGCTGCGCGATATCCGCGCGATCGCCGATGTGGTGCTGGCACTGGCGGCCGGCCGCCTGATCACGGGCGCCAGCAACGACGGGCGCGATGAAATCGCCGATACGGCGCGCATGCTGGACCGCACCATGGACAATCTGACCCAGACGCTGGGCACCATCCGCACGGCCGTGCAGACCATCGACGTGGCCGCGCACGAAATCGCCAGCGGCAATCTGGACCTGTCCAGCCGCACCGAGCTGCAAGCCAGTTCGCTCGAGCAGACTGCCAGCGCCATGGCCAGCCTTACCGAAGCCGTGCAGCACAACGCAGCCAGCGCCCGCCAGGCCTGCCAGCTAGCCGCCAGCGCAGCCCAGTTGGCGCAGACGGGTGGCAGCGCCGTGCAGCAGGCGGTACAGACCATGGGCGATATCCGCAGCAGCTCGCGCCAGATTGTCGACATCATCAGCGTGATCGACGGCATCGCCTTCCAGACCAATATTCTGGCCCTGAATGCGGCGGTGGAAGCAGCACGGGCCGGCGAGCAGGGGCGCGGCTTTGCCGTGGTAGCCAGCGAAGTGCGCACGCTGGCGCAGCGCTCGGCCGCTGCTGCGCGCGAGATCAAGACGCTGATTGCGGCCTCGGTGGCCACCATCGATAGCGGTAGCGCATCGGTACAACAGGCCGGCGCCCACATGAACGACGTGGTGGCCTCGGTACAGCAGGTCAACGACATCATCACCCACATCTCGCAGGCCAGTGCCGATCAGGCGCGCGGCATCGCCGAAGTCAATCAGGCCGTGGGCCAGATGGATGACGTCACCCAGCAGAATGCGGCACTGGTGGAACAGGCCGCCGCCGCCGCGGCCAGCCTGCAGGAACAGGCCGTCCAGCTATCGGCCGCCGTGGCCGTGTTCCAGATGCCTGACAGTGCGCCCGCGCCGTCCAGCGCGCTGGCGCTGGCATCGGCGGCACCGCCAGCGTGGTCGAAATCGCAATCTGGATCAGGTGTACACAGAGCCAGAGCAAAATGATATAAAAATGTTCTTTTTCCCTAGAGGGCCGCACCCAAAAGTTGGCATTCGGCACATAAATCGGGGAAATTTAGATATCCATCGCCGCAGCTTGCGGCGATAATCAGGGAGCACAACAGAGCGCACTGGTTTATAGTGTCGCTTTGGCATCATTAGTACCCGACCCTGAAGAATACGATGACACCAGTAGCACCTCACGCCCAGCCCGACGACCACGCCGTAGAAGATGCGCTGATCCGCTCGATCCGGATTCCGCCTCGCCCCAGCCTACTGGTCGACCTGCAGCACGAGCTGGCCCAGCCCGACCCGTCGCCGCGCCGCATTGCGCGCATCATCGGCAATGATGTTGGCATGTCGGGCGCGCTGCTCAAGCTGGCCAATTCGCCGTTCTTCGGTGCCAGCCGCAAAGCCAAATCCGTCGAGCAGGCCATCAACTTCCTCGGCATCAGCCAGTGCGCCGCCCTGCTCACGGGCCTGCTGGCGCGCCAGGCCATCGATGGCAAGCAATCGGATCTGGACGCATTCTGGGAAATCTCCGCGCGCCGTGCGCAGGCGGTGGTGTTCTGCTCGCGCAAACTGCGCATCGCCCCGCCCGACATCGCCCACACCTTCGGGCTGTTCTGCGATATCGGCGTGCCACTGCTGATGAACCGCTTTGCCGACTATGCGCAAACCTATAGCGAAGCCTGCGACGACCACATCAACCCGTTTACCCAACTCGAAGACCAGCGCTACCAGACCAACCATGCGGCCATAGGCTGCCTGCTGGCGCGTAACTGGGGCTTGTCGCCCGACGTCAGCTGGGCGATTCTGCACCACCACGACTACCGCGTGCTGGAAGATCCGGCCACCGATGACGCGATCCGCTCGCTGGTTTCGCTGGCACTGCTGGCCGAACAGGGCATACAGCGCTTCCACGGCCGCCGCATGTCGTATGAATGGGAAAAAGGCCGCGACTACGCCTGCCGCCATCTGGGCCTGACGGAAGACGAAACCGCCGACCTGCTGGAAGAACTGAACGAAGCCCTGCATACCGAACGATAGACTATGGCAAACAACAAGCGCCCCGTCGCGCGCAAATCGGCCGCCGCGCCCGAACTCAAAGACGAACAGCAAACCACCGAACTGTGCGCGCTCGCGCTCGACCTGTCGGATGGCGAATTCAATAACGACATCGTGGCCGAGGCCACCCGCGCCGATCTGGCGCAGAAAGGGCTGGAGTTCCAGCGCCTGCTGCGCAAGCTGCTCAACCAGAGCAAGGATGAAGTGCTGTACGGCGCGATCGAACTGGCGCGCGACGAATCCGTGGACGGCTACCGCTACCTGCGCAATGCCATCGAAGAAGGTGCGGCCAGCGTGCGCCTGCGCCATGCCGATGCGCCGGAAATGGAAATCGACGCCTTTGCCATCCCCGTGTTTGTGCACAGCCAGGGCGGGCTCGATGCCGCCGCTGATTTCCAGGACAGCGACGCCTACGACGCCGTGCTCGATAGCTTCACCGATGCCGGGCTGGAAAGCCCGCGTGCGCGCGTGGTACTGGTCAGCCATGCCTATGATCTGGCCGAAATCGAAAAGATCACTTACGGCCAGCTGCACAGCATGGTGCGCGAAGCCGAGCAATCGCTGAACAACAAAAAAATCATGGCAGCGCCGGCGCTCGAGCGCAGCATGGCGGCCGGCTGGGCGCCGAGCAGCTTCGGCCCCGACGATAGCGCGGTGGAACTGCGCTTCCTGCTGGGCTTTGCCCTCAAGCGTGCCGACGATCCGTTCTACGCCGTACCGGCCAAGGAAAAAGCCGCCGACGCCTATTTCGCCCAGCGCGCCGAACGCTACCAGAAGTGGACCGAACAATATGCACCCATGGTGGCGCGCTGCCTGGGCCGCGGCCGCGGCAGCGATCCCGCGCTGCGCCTGAACTTCCTGTATCAGGATCTGTTCTTCGGCGCGCGCGCGACTGCGCAGGCCGAGTACGCCATGCTGCAAATGCTGGCCACACTCAATCAGGCCATGGACGGCCACGCGCCCGAGCAGCTACAGGCCATCATTGCGCCCACCGACATCGACGACGACATGGTTTTACGCGTGCAGCTACGCATCGGCGACAGCGTACTGGCCGAATGCGACCGGCCGCTCGACCTCACGGCCGATCTGGAAATCGAAGTCGACGATGTGAGCGACGCGCTGGCCAGTCTGGGCCTGGGTCTGGGCCAGTTGTCGGTAGCCCGGCGTTTCGACGCCGACGGCCAGCCGCAGGAGCTGCGCCCGCTCGCCTGAAGCAGCGTTTGACAGTACCCGCACAGGCGAGGATACTTTCCTTCAGCGGAACCCGGTAGCCTCTTCTTAGTCTTAGTCTTACTGCGCTAACCCATGGCGTCCCGCCGATACGGGAGACTGTCATGAAAGCCTGCGCCATCCTACTTTGCGCCGCATTGCTGGGCGGCTGCGCCAGCACGACACCGCTGGACCAGTTACCAGCGGCGCCGCAACTATTCCACGACCAGCTATTTGACGCGCCAGCCCGGCCGGTCGAGATCGACCACATCTTTGCCGTCAATGCCGACATGCGCGCCTATCTGCAGCGCGAAGTCAGCCACAACCTGCTGCACAAGGATGTACGCCGCGTACTGTTTGAAGCACTGTACCGCAAGGACAAGCTGCAGCTCGAGTACGACGCTGCCATGACGCGCGACGCGGCCGAAACCTTTGCCGCCCGCTCCGGCAACTGCCTGTCGCTGGCCATCATGACGGCGGCACTCGCGCGCGAACTCAATCTCAACGTACAGTTCCAGCAGGTGCAGGTGGATGAAAGCTGGAGCCGTGCTGGCGACCTGTACTTCGCCAGCAACCACGTCAACCTCGTACTCGGCCAGCAGCGTACGGATATCCGCAACGGCTTCGGGGTGGACCTGTCCAGCCCGCTGACGGTGGACTTCATCCCCATCACGGCCAAGGCGCGCGAGAATGCCAGGCCACTCGATGAAACCACCATCATCGCCATGTACCTCAACAACCGCGGCGCCGAACTGCTGGCGCAAGGCCAGTACGATCAGGCCTACTGGCTGGTGCGCAAAGCCATCGAGCAAGCCCCCGCCTTCCTGCACGCCTACAATACGCTGGCCGTGATCTACCAGCACCACGGCAATTTGCCCGAAGCCGAGCGCACCCTGCGCTATGCGCTGCAGCAGCGGCCGGACAACGTGATCGTGCTATCGAATCTGGCGCAGACGCTGGAAAGCCAGGCGCTGCCGGACAAGCGCGCCGAAGCTGCACAATTGCGCTTGAAGCTGGCGCAACTAGAACCGGAACCGCCGTTCTACTACTTCAATCTGGGCCAGGCCGCGATGCGCATCGGCGACTTCGAGCGCGCACGTGAACTGTTCCGGCGCGAGCTTGCGCGCGTGCCCGACTACCACGAATTCCACTTCTGGCTAGCGCTGGCCGATTACCGTCTAGGCTACCTGCGCGAGGCGGATATGCACATGGTCAAGGCACTGGCCAACAGCACCACACGCAGCGATCACGCTCTGTACGCGGCCAAGCTGGACAAGCTGCGCGCCTACGAAGCGGCCGCCCTGCAGAAATAGGCCGGGCCTGAAGTTAAGCGCGAAAATACGGCACAACTTGCCCTCTATGCCAGCTTGACACCCTGTTGTGGGTGAACAACAATTGTAGGCTCAGGCACGACCCGTGCTGCCTACCAGGAATACTCATGCTGCATCGCCGGTCCATCGCGTCGACTTTCGTCTACTCCTGCTGTGCCCTGCTGCTGGCCACGCTCGCCGGCTGTGGCGGCGGAGGCAGCAGCACTGGCAGTGGCAGCACGCCCGTAGTCAGCCCCGCCCTCAGCTTCACTCCCGACACCGTGCGGGCCAGCGTGAACGCGGGCAGTGCGCTGACGCTGAACGTGATCGCCGCCGTGACCCGTCCGGCCGAAGTCACGGGCCAGGTGTTCGCCTCTGTGGTCGATAGCAATGGCGTGCTGCAGCCCAATCCCCAGCTAGTGCGCGACAGCGACAGTCAGTACCACGCGGTGCTGCAGACGGCGCCCGGTCTGGCCGTAGGCACGTATACCGGCAACTTCAGCGTGCGCCTGTGCCGCGATAGCGCGTGCGTCAGCCAGTTCCCCGGCTCGCCCGTCAGTCTGCCCTACAGCCTGCAAATCGTTGCAGCCGGCCAGCCTACCTTTACGGCGACGCCAGCCACCGCGCTGGCCGGCACTTTCCACGTTGGTGGCACGGCCGCCAGTCCTATCAATGTTGCCATCAATGCGGCCGGTCGTAGCTGGAGCGTCAGCAGCAGTGCAAGCTGGCTCAAACCGGCCCTCACTAGCGGCAGCGGCAACGCCACGCTAGCTGTGAGCTTCGATGCTACTGGACTGACCGTGGGCGAGTACAACGCCAACCTGACCCTCAGCGCCAGCGATGGCCAGAGTGTGACGCTGGCGGCCACCCTGTCGGTCCAGCCTAGCGGTCTGGTCAGCAACTCCAGCAGCCTGACTTTCAACGCCATCAATGGCGCACCGATACCGGCCCAGAACATCACTATCGATACCGATGACCAAGCCAGCGCCAAATGGACGGCCAGCGCCAGCGTGGGCTGGCTCAGCGTCACGCCCAGCAGTGGCAGCACGCCGGCCAGCATGGCGCTGTCGGTCGATCCGCGCGTGGGTACGCTGGCCAGCGGCAGCTATAGCAATACGCTCAGTTTGGCAGCGCCCGGCCTGAGCACGCGTACCTTGCCCGTCACGCTCAATCTGAGCCCCGCCACACTGAGCACCTCCGTAAATGCCGTCACGCTGGGCGGCACTTACGGCCGTGATTTCAGCAGCACAGCTTCCGTCACGCTCAGCCTGAACACGCTGAGCAATAGCTGGCCATGGATACTTGATACGCTGCCCGCATGGGCCAGCGCCAGCAGCACCAGCGGCAGCGTGAGCCAAACCGGCAGCAAGCTCAGCTTCACTGCCGTGCCCAATAGCGCCACGGTGGGCAGCAGCTCGCGCCTGATTAATGCAAGCGCCAGCGTAAATGGCGATCAGGTCAAGGCCGCCATTCTGCTGACCATCAACAAGGACCGGCACACGCTGATCCCGTCCGAGACCGCAGCCGCACTGAGCAGTGCGCCCGGCTGGTCGCGTCTGACCCGCACCATCACCGTCACGGACAACTTCGGCAACTTTGGCGGCATGCGCGCCAGCTCGAGCGCCAGCTGGCTGGCCGCCAACGTCAGCAGCAACCAGATCGCGCTGGTGGCGGACCCCAGTACGCTGACGGCCGACTCGCTGAATCTGGCCACGGTGACCATCACCCCCACCGATACCGATGCAGTGGCGCCGGAAGTGATACGCATCGCCTTGTGGAAGGGCACGCGCACGCCGAGCAGCAATACCACCACCGTGCTGCCGTATAGCAATGTCATCACCGATCCGATCCGGCCTTATGCCTATGTGCACAATGGCGGCACCTATATCGACGTCTACCACCTCTACACGGGCCAGAAAGTGGCCAGCATCACGGGACTCGCCAGCAGTCTGGGCGATATGACCACCAGCGCCAATGGCGACCTGCTGTATCTGCTCGACCTGAGCAACCGCGCCCTCGTCAGCATCAACCTGAACACCCAGAAGGTGACGGGCAACCTCGCGCTCAGCGCGGCCGACCGCACTACCCGGCTGAAAATACTGCGTCCGAACGGTGTGGAAATCCTCGCCCTGAGTACGGGCGCGGCCTACCTGACCAGCGATAACACCAAGCTCAGCCTGCCATTGAGCAGCGGCACGCTGGCCGCCAGCGGCGATGGCAAACGCCTGCTGCAACAGAGCGAAGACAGCGGCGCCGTGCAGATCGCCACCTACAGCGTCGACTATGCCGCGCTCAACGGCGGCACGCTGTATCCGGCCAAGATCAGTGCCGCCAGCCATGCCGGTGCCGGTACGCAGGGGCAGGATATCGCCGTCAGTCTGGATGGCACGCGCCTTTACAGCGCGAGCAGCGCGACCAAATCGTGCAGCATCCTGAACCCGGCCGATCTCGGTGTGCTGGCCTATCTGGCCGCCGGCGATGGCGCACCCAACAACGTGGAAGTGGGCAGCGATGGCCGGCTGTATTGCGGCACGGCGGCCAACGGCGCGGTTAGCGATATCTGGCTGTACAGCAGCAGCGGCACCCTGCTCAACCAGTTCAAGCTGACCAGCACGGGCAAGCAGCTCGCGCCGCGCCAGATGGCCGTGTCGGGCGATGGCCTGACCCTGATCGCCATCACCACCGACGGCACCACCACCATCGTGCCGGTCGGGCCATAAGAGCATGGCTTACGATCCGGCTGTCCTCGACCATATCTTCTGGCAAGCGCTGACAGGGCCGCATGCGTGCTACGCCAGCGGCAGTGGCGCCGCGCGCCGCTATGTGGAAGGCTTTTCGCCCATCATCGCGTTTGCCGATCCGGCCCAGCCCGACTTCGACGGCCTGCGCGAGGTCTGCAAGGCGGGCGAGCATTTCTACTGTGATAGCTGGCAGGGGCCAGCACCGGACGGCTGGCAGATCGAAGTGGAGTCGTCCATGTTCCGCATGGTGTGGGAAGGTGTGTGTCCGGCCACCGATACGGCTCCGCAAGCAATACGGCTGACGGCCGAGCACGCGGCGCAGGCGGTGGCGCTGGCACAACTGTGCAAGCCGGGCCCGTTCGGCCTGCGCACCATCGAACTGGGCGAATACTGGGGTATTTTTGAGGACGGCCAGCTCATCGCCATGGCCGGCGAGCGCCTGCGCGCACCGGGCCTGTGCGAAATCAGCGGCGTGTGTACCCATCCTTCGGCACAGGGACGCGGGCTGGCGCCGGCCCTGATCCGCAAAGTGCTGCGCCAGCAGATCCTGCGCGGCGACACGCCGTTCCTGCACGTGATGCACGACAATCCAGCCCACCAACTGTATCTGCGCATGGGCTTTCGCGACTACCGCCAGACCGTGGTACGCGTGCTGGCGCGCACCGCCGCAGCTTGAAGCGGCTGCGCGCGGCCAGGCCAGCCCGGGCTGGCGCGCAGCGCGAGGCGCCCCGCTATCGGGCTCAGGTGCACTCCATGCAGCCCGTTTTGCAGTTCATCGGATTTCGCCTGATGCCGCGCCATGCGGGCGCTATAGTGCCGTCTCTGATCTTCGAGACGACATCGTGAAACGACTGATACTTGCCTGCCTATGCCTGCTGCCACTCACACGCGCGAGCGCCGAAGCGCCAGCGCTCAGCATACGCTTCCTGACGATTCAAGAAGGAAAAGCAGCCCTGACCGAGGGGCCTGAAAAAAGTTATTTTGACGCACTACAGCTAGGCGAACTGCGCGCCAAGTCCAAACTGGCGTTGCACGGTAGCGCACCGGAACAGGCGCGCGCCCTGGCACGTGCAAAATTTGCCGATGATGTGCAAGCCTATAGTGCGGAGGAACAGGCCATGCTGCGCGACGTGCTGGCGCGGCTCGCGCCGCGTATCCGACGCGAAGCGCCGCTGCTGGCGCGCACGCCGTTCTGCTTCATCAAGACAGGCGCCAATGTCGAAGCGGGCATTCCCCACACACGCGGCGCCTGCATCGTGCTGGCACCGACCGAGCTCGATGGCATGCTGCGCATGTATCGCTGGGGCTGGACCACCATCCTTGACCAGATGGCCGCCCCGCTGCTGATCCACGAACAGGTGCACGTACTGCAGCGTGCCTATCCGGAACGCTTTGTCAGCCTGTACACGGAGATACTGGGCTTCCGCCACCTCGATAGCCTGCCCGACCACCCGTGGCTGATCGAACACCGCATGACCAACCCCGATGCGCTGGACCTGCGCTGGATATACCAGCTCAAGACCGCTGGCCAGCAGCAATGGATACGTACCGACCTGATGCTGCGCGAACTCGTACGGCCGAATATGGCCGACGACACCCGCCCGGTAGCCATAGAACTGATCGAACGTAACGGCACGTTTATGGTTGCGCAGGATGGCAAGGGACAGCCGCGCATGCGCGATCTGAATAGCGTGAGCGAATACAAGGATCTGTTTCCCAATCGGACAGAGAACTACCATCCGAATGAAATCAGTGCCGACCTTATCGCCGGCTGGATCAGCACGCATCCGGAAGGTAATGCCAACCATGTACTGCGTCGCAAGATCGCCGAATGGGGCGCCAGGAATCTGCAATGACCAGCGCTGTCCCAGCGTTAGAATGGCGTGCCGCGCATGCCCCGATTACCGATTTATCCTATAGCCTATGCCAATTTTTCTTCCAACGCTGATGCGTGCCAGCCTCGTGCTGGCAATCGGTCTGACGGGCTGCGCCAGCTTGCCGCATAGCGCCACGGTCAAACTCCCCGCCGGACAACCGCTCAGCTACTATGCACAGTCCGGCGCGGGGCCAACCGTGATTTTCCAGTCCGGCCTCGGCGATGGCAAAAACGTCTGGGCTCAGGTGATTCAGCAGCTACCGGCCAGCACCGCGCTACTCGCCTACGACCGGCCCGGCTATGGCGACAGCCCTTCCAGCACGGATGCGCGCGATCCCTGCACGATCGCGCAGGAACTGCACCAGCTCACGCGCGCGCTCGCACTCAAACCACCATTCATACTGGTCGGCCATTCGCTGGGCGGCCTATACCAGCACTGCTACGCCCAGCGCTATCCTGAAGAAGTCGCGGGTCTAGTGCTGATCGATCCGACCCATAGCGACCATCTGGCCGAACTGAAAAAACAGGCGCCGGCGCAGGCGGCGCTGCTGGGTGCACTCCGATACAGTGTGTTCTCCGGTACGATGCGCGACGAGTTCGACGCACAGGCCGCATCCAACGATTACCTGTACGGGCACAAGACCATATCCCAGCCCGTACTGTTCCTATTCAGCGGAAAATTCCGCCCCGAGGAACGCGGCGATTTCGAGAAAATGACACGCCAGCTACGCCGCCTATGGCAAGCTGCCGCACCGGCTTCCAGCGCAAGCGAAGTCAGTCATTCCGGCCACTACATCCAAAAAGAAGCGCCCGAACAGGTGGTGCGCGCCATCCTGCAACTGCGCGGCAACGCCCCGGCTAGGTAGGCCGCGCCGCGCTACCACAACACTTCGCGCCTGACCTGCTCCAGCGCCGCACGCAAGGATGCGAGCGGCACCGAGCCGAGCGCCAGCCGTAGCGCCTGCGGCCGTTGCGGCCCGACTGCAAATGCTGCCGCCGTGGTGACCGTTACGCCCTGCCGCGCCAGCCTCGCCGCCGTCTCCTCTGCGCGCAGGCTATCAGCCAGTTCGAGCCAGATGAAATAGGCTGCTGGGTGCGCGCGTATGGCACAGCCTTCCAGCACTGCACGTGCCAGCGTCTGGCGCTGGCGTGCATCGTGCCGCTTGGCCTGTTCCAGCGCCAGAATTTCGCCGCTTTCCATCCACTGGCAGGCCAGCGCCATGGCCACGGACGACGGATTCCAGATCGAGACGCGAATCTGGCGCGCCAGCGCATCGCTCATGCCGGCTGGTGCCACCACAAAGCCTATGCGCATGCCCGCTGCCACGCTCTTGGACAGGCTGGAAACATAGATGGTGCAATCCGGTGCCAGCGCATACAGCGGCGGCGGCGCGGGATCTGCCAGAAACGCATATGCAGCGTCCTCGATCAGCGTCAGGCCGCAGCGCCGCGCAATCTGTACCAGTGCCTGACGCTGCGCCAGCGGCATGACCCAGCCGAGCGGATTATGGATGGTCGGCATGCAGTAATAGGCCCGCACACGCGCCCGTGCACACAGCCGTTCTAACGCCGCCAGATCGGGGCCACCGGCAGCATCGAGCGGCACAGTCAGCAGATCGATGCGCTGTGCCTGTGCCGCCGCACGCAGACCCGGATAGGTCAGTGCGTCGACCGCAATCGCATCGCCGGGCTGGCAGCAGGCCGCCAATGCCACCGTAATGCCATGCTGGGCTCCATTGACCAGCAGCACCTGCGCGGCATCCAGCGTCAGACCGCGCTGCTGCAAAAAACGGGCGGCCAGCGCGCGCTGGTGCAGCGTACCGCCCTGCGGCACCGATCCCAGCAAGGAAGCGATATCGCCCGCGCTGGCAAGATTGCGCAGTCCCTGCCGCAGCATTTCTTCCTGTCCGGCCACGGTGGGCGAATTGAAGCTCAGGTCGATAGCGGGCGTCGCGCCGGCCGTCTGTACCAGCGCATCGTTACGGCAGGCGCCCTGATCGCGCACGAAAGTACCGCGGCCACGCTCGGCCACGACCAGTCCCTGCTGTTCCAGCCAGGCATAGGCGCGCACAGCCGTTGCCAGCGCGACACCGGCAGCCTGCGCCTGCGCGCGTACCGGCAGCAATTGCGCGCCCGGACGCAATTCGCCGCTGTGTATGCGCGCCAGAATTGCATTGGCAATGTCCTGATAACCGTTCATGCAAAGTACCTATAACAATTCTTTGATTGTATTAGATCAGAAATTATATGCTGCCCGCTTTACTTTCCATACACCACGCAGCTTATGTTGATATCCATCATGACCGGCCACCAGCCACATCCGGTGCACCATGCCTAGTTCCGCCACACTGGCCCTCTTCAGCACGGCCGTATTGTTGCTGCTGCTCGCACCGGGCCCCAATATGGCCTTCGTACTGATCCACGGTGCCCGCTACGGCTGGCGCGGTGCCATTCATATCGCATTGGGCATCGGTGCGGCCGACATCGTACTGACGCTGCTGATTGCCGCCGGACTCGGCCTGTTCTTCCTGCACAGTCCGCTAGCCCAGAGCTGCGTGCGCCTGATGGGTGCCGCTTATCTGTTCTATCTGGCATGGCGGGCATGGACGCCCACCCGGCTGGCCACAGCGGAAACCGTGCCACTGCTGGCGGCGCGCGCACTGTGGGGCCGCGCATTTCTGAATAGCCTGCTCAATCCCAAGGCCGTGCTGTTCTTCGCACTGTTTCTGCCGCAGTTCGTTGAAGCGGGGCGCGCACCGGCCCCCGCGCAGTTGGTGGTGCTCGGCATATGGCTGACCATGCTCAGCGTGCTATTTCATGCCTTGCTGGGTATGGCCGGCAGTCTGATGTGCAGATGGATCGCTCCGGGCGGCCACGGCCGGCCCGCAATCGCGCGCCTGACAGCCGCCATACTGGCCATGCTGGGCTGCATCTGCCTGCTCCGATAACGCTGCTAGCAGGCGCACAGACTAGGCCGGCGGCAAGGCGTCGGCGAGCGCGAGCCAGGCCTGCAATTTCTGCGCATAGGCCAGCGTATGGGCAGGGCTCGAGGACGGCAGTTGCACAATCCGGTATTTTGCGGCGGTATCGCCGAGCTGTTTCAGGCCATGGCGGGCCGCCGTGGCGCCATTGAACGCTATCGTCGACAACTGTGGCAAAGATGCGAGCAAGCCGGCAATATCATTGCTGGTATGGTCACGGATCTGGCTGTCGAGACTACCGCTGCGGCTGGCACTGGCGACTACATCCCACAAGCCTATCCGGTGCGCGCGCAAGGTGGCGAGGCGGTTGGTGTAATCCTGCGCCACCAGATCCACTCCGATCACTTCGCCCACCAGGCGCCAGAACGCGTTCTGCGGATGAGCGTAATACTGGGCTTGTGCCAGCGACTGTTCGCCTGGAAGGCTGCCCAGTATGAGCAAGCGGGCATCGGCGGCGGCGACCGCAGGAAAACTGTACTTGGTCTGCATGTTCGGTAAGTTGCCGCGCTCGGTGCGCTAGGCATGTGCGAAAGTGTGGTATCCGGTGGCGGCATTGTACGCAATGCCGCGCCATGGCCGCCGAGTGCGTGTAGAATTCATCGCACGATCGTACTAAAAAGTATGACACTTACAACGGAGACTGACATGCCCAATATTCGCACCATCGACGTGCTGCTGGAGCAATACAGCGCCAGCCATTTGCATCCCACCAATGAATGGATACACATCGTGTGTGTCCCCACCATCGTGTTCACGCTGCTGGGGCTGTTGTGGTCGCTGCACCCGGTAGTGGCGATTGCCGTCGTGGTGGCCTCGCTGGCGTATTACTTCAAACTGTCGCGCCCGTTTGCACTGGGTATGCTGCTGATGTCGGGCAGCATGCTGGTCATCCTTGCGATCTTGCCGCAAAGCCAGATTCTGACCGTCAGCCTGACTGTGTTCGTGCTGGCCTGGATAGGTCAGTTCATCGGCCATAAGATCGAAGGCAAAAAACCGTCCTTCTTCGATGACCTGCGTTTTTTGCTGATCGGCCCGCTATTCGTGCTGGGTTTCCTGTACCGTCGCTTGCGGCTCGCGTATTAACGCAGACTGGCCAGCGCAAACAGGGTTTGCGCGGCATTGTGCACATCGTCGTCAGGCAGCATCAGCACCAGTGCGGTGCTGACTGCAACATAGCCGAGTAGGCCGACAACTTTGATCTGTAGCGCGGTATTCATGGCGCCCTCCGTCGATGATGTGTCATTCCATCATACTTGCATTTTCTGCAAAATGCTCAATTTTTACGCAATGATACAAATTTAGGCGGCGTGCCGATATTTTCTGTTGCGTCGCAACAAAATTTATCCGCTAGGCAAGCAATGGCGCTGCCCGCTATACTCGTCCGATGTCCTCTCCTATCCTGTTTTTGATTGCCTGCCTGATCTGGGGCTCCACCTTCTTTGCCATCACTCTGCAACTGGGCGACGTACCGCCTGCCGTTTCCGTGGTGTACCGTTTCGCGCTGTCGGCCGCCGTACTGTTCGCCTGGTGTCTGGCACGCGGCGACCGCTTGCGCATGCCGTGGCGCGTGCAGCGCTGGATGCTGCTGCAAGGCTGCGCGACATTTGGCATCAGCTATATCTGCACTTACACCTCGGAACAGTATCTGGTGTCCGGTCTGGTGGCCGTGCTGTTCGCCCTGATGGTGTTCTGGAATCCCATCCTCAATCGCATGTTTTTCGGCACGCCGCTAGGCTGGCGTACGTGGAGTGCCGGCGCCGTGGCGATCGCCGGCGTCAGCCTGCTGTTCTACCAGTCCATCGGCGACGCATGGGCGGAAATCCGCTCGGGCGGCAATGGCCATTTCCTGCTGGGGCTGGTATTGGCGCTGACGGCCACCATCGCAAGCTCGGTCGGCAATGTGGTGGTGATCAAGGTACGCGAACAGTCGCCCAATGTGCTGCTGACCATGGCGTGGTCGATGTTGTGGGGCAGCTTGCTGGTGGCGCTGTGGGTGCTGGCCAGCGGCCAGTCGTTCCGCCTGCCCCATGGCCTGCCTTACTGGGGCGGCCTGCTGTATTTGTCGCTGTTCGGTTCGGTGATCGCGTTTGCCGCTTATTTCACGCTGATCCACCGCATAGGCTCGCACAAGGCCGTGTACATCGGCGTGGTGACGCCCGTGATTTCGGTGCTGCTGTCTATCCAGCTCGAACACTACCGCCCCGGCCTGCTCGAATGGCTGGGCATGATATTGTGCATTTCCAGCGTCGCCTGGGCCCTCAAATCCGATAGCCCCTCTCCTTCCACCAGTACGGACTGAACTATGACCTCTAGCAATCTGACCATCCGCCCGGCCACGCCGGCCGACGTTGAAGCCATCTTCGGCATGATTTACGAACTGGCCGTATTCGAGAAGCTCGAACACATGGTAGTGGCCACGCCCGCCATGCTGCACGACAGCCTGTTCTGCGCCAAGCCCGTGTGCGAAGCCATCGTCGGCGAAACGGAAGGTGAAGTAGTGACCTTTGCCCTGTTCTTCCATAACTTCTCCACCTTCCTGTGCAAGAAAGGTCTGTATCTGGAAGACCTGTACGTCAAGCAAGCACGCCGTGGCCACGGCTACGGCAAGCAGATGCTGGTGGCGCTGGCCAAACTGGCGGTGGAGCGCGACTGTGGCCGCTTCGAATGGTCAGTGCTGGACTGGAATGCCAATGCCATCAAATTCTATGAAGGCATGGGCGCCGACCTGCTGCCGGACTGGCGCATCTGCCGCGTGACCGGCAATGCGCTGACCCATATGTCATCCGGTACGTGATACGCGGCAAAGCGCAGCGGCAGCGCTGCTAGTGCACTCTGGCCGTTAGCGGCTGCGCTCAGGTGCCTACGCGCAGCAACGGCGCTTTCAGCGTCTGGCTCAGGGTTTCATAAGCTTCGGCCAGATGGGCCTGTACTTCGCGGCTGGTCTTGCTGCGGTGATTGCGGTTCTGCGCTGCGCGCAGATCGCGCTGTAGCTGCAGCGCATACTGGCGCTGCAGGCTGCGCGCATCGGCCAGCGTCGGCGTGGGGCTACGCAGCAAGCCCGCGCACAAGCGCTTCAGATGCTCGCGCTGCAGATTGCGCCGTGCCGCCGTGATCTCCTTGCCGCTTTTCAGCTCGCTCCAGATGGCGTTCTGCAGGCTGCCATACAGCTCGTCCAGACTCAGTACCTGCCGCTTGTCGTCGAGTTTTTCCAGCGAATCCGTTAACCGGGTCGCTACCGCATCCGCCATCAACTGGTCCAGCGCAGCCGTCTGCAAAGCCAGCACCCGCGCCGCCACCGACACATCCGGCCGCGCCGTCATTTCAAATGGCTCCGGCGTCAAGCGGCTCACCAGCGCTGGCGAGAAATGCAGGCTATCGGCCTTGAACAGGCTGCCCGTAATCATCTGCAGCGCGGCGCGCTGGCGTGCCAGCGGCACCGGCGTAAAGGCCGCACGGCCAGTCCCGGCATGGTCATGCACATAGCTGACACCACCGATGTATTTCACTGCCAGCGGCAAGGTGCGCGCGTATTGCTGATAACCGTTCTCGAAACTGCGGCGCAGGCTGTCGAAGCTCTCGCCCGGTTTCAGCGTGCGGCGTTCCAGCCGGTCCCACAGCTCGCGCGACATGGCCAGCCGGCGCTGCACATAGGCCAGCGGGTCGCTACCCAGATCATAGGAATTCACTTCGGGATCGGCATTGAAGCCGCCCGCTTCCAGATCGGAGCCGAAGCTCAATTCCGGCTCGCCAGAACGGGCAGCAATGCGCGCTAGCTCCTCCTTTTCCTGTGCCGCCTCGATAGGCTTGTAAGCATATTCGATGGCCCAGTAATCATACGGGCCCAGTGCGGAGGGCACATACTCGCCCTGGGTTTCGCCCTTGAGTGCCAGATTGAACGGCGTGTAATCCATCACGGAGCCGGCCATGCCATGCTGGCGCGTGAACTCGGGGTCCTGCAACTGCTTCAGGCTGTACACGGTGGAAGCACGGAAGTTGTGGCGCAAGCCCAACGTGTGGCCAATTTCGTGCATCACCACGGCCCGCACATAAGCCTGCGCCAGCGCTTCCGCTTCGGGGCCGGCCATATCCGTTTCGCTGCGCGCGGACAGCAGGCCCATGGCGAATTCCAGTTCCGTCGTCACGCCATCCTGATACTGGCAGCGGTCCTCCGGTGCGGCCAGCGCAGCGCTGGCGATCTGGCGACGCGCACCACGGGCAAATACATCGGACACGGCGATATCGGCATCGAGAATCTCGCCGCTTCTCGGGTCCACCTGACGGGGCCCCAGCGAGAAGCCCACATCGTTGCCGAAGAACCAGCGCACCGACGCGTGGCGTGCATCCATGGTATCGAAACGGTCGGTCTCGCTCTGCTGCCTGACCACGATGGCATCCTTGAAGCCTATCTTTTCGAACGCAGCATTCCATGCCAGCACACCCTGTCTGACGGACTCGCGGTACTTATGCGGCACATTCGCATCGATCCAGTAGACGATGGGCTGCTTGGGCGCCGACAGCGGCAGCGCGGGATCGAGCTTCTCCAGCCGCCAGCGTTCCACCAGATGCAACGCCGTCGTTGGCTTGATGTCGTCGGAAAAATCATGCGAGGTGCGCACGAAATGGCCTATGCGTTCATCGGCCGGCCGGCCCGCCATAGGCTGCGCCGGCAGCGGCATGAAGTTGTAATAGAAGCCGAGGAACAGGCTGCGTGCATCGGGCAGCGTGGTCGGCGGCGCATAGCCGGAAGCCTGTGCTGCCGCCGCCGCTGCAGCCGTTGCCGGTGCGGCCGGCAGACGCGGCACCAGATAATGAGCCTGCACCTGCAAGCCGGTCATGCTGTCGTCCGAACGTACACTCTGGAAGCTGCTGTTGCGCGCATCGACAGAGTAAGGCAGACGGAAAGCCGATTCCAGCTTGGTGCCATAAGCCGCCATGTCGCCGAACAGCAGCGTGCTGGCTTCGATCAGGATGGCGCCATTCTGCGGATGCGGGCCGCTGATCACGGGCGCTATCGCCAGCAGGCTATCGGAATACGCTTGTGCCACGGCCAGCGCCTGCGGCGTACCGGCTTTGGCGCCATACGCCGTGTTCTTGGCGATCAGCTGCACCAGCGGCCCAACCCGATGGAACACCACCACCTGGCTCATGCCCATCTGGCCGCCGTAGATGCCGCGTTCGCCGATGCCGTTGGGGGTATTCACCGACATGAACAGGGGGCGGTCGAACTGGTCGGGGCGCAGCTCTATCCAGACCTTTTCCTCTTTCTGATACAGGCCCAGAAAACCCGGCACATGGGCAGCACCGCGCACGATGTCGGCAAACGGACGTGCGCCGGGCGGAGTTTGCAGGGCGACCGGCATAGCAGCCGGCGTGGCAGATGCCGCCGGTGCGACAGCGGGGGCCACCTGCGCTTCCGGCGCATGCGGCACCGGTGCAGGTTGTGGATGGACTGGCTCCTGCGCCAGCGCACTGGCGCCCAGCGTCAGCAAAACAGCCGCGCGGAGGGAATTCACGACAAACATGGGCTTCCTGTTACGTTAAAACGAGCATCGCATACTGTAACCGATCGCCCGTTCCACACCGTAAAATTTGCCGAGGCTATCCTCTAATTCTGCCCGCCGCACAACACTACACGCAACACCCCGCGCTGCACCACGCCGCAGCAGGGGTTATGGCCGATGGCATACGACAGGTCGGCCGGACGGGCGATGCGCCACAGGGCGAAGTCGGCCTGCTTGCCCACTTCCAGCGTACCGATGCGGTCGGAGCGTCCCAGCGCACGGGCCGCATGGCGCGTGCAACCGGCCAGCGCTTCCAGCGGCGTCAGACGCCACAGGGTGCAGACCATATTCATGGCCAGCAGCAGCGAAGTCATGGGCGAAGTGCCGGGATTGCAGTCGGTTGCCACCGCCATGGCCACGCCGGCCGCGCGCAGTTCGGCCACCGGCGGCGGAGTGGTATCGCGCAGGAAGTAATAGGCGCCGGGCAGCAGCACGGCTACCGTGCCGGCAGCAGCCATAGCGGCGATGCCGCTGGCGCTCAGGTGTTCCAGATGATCGGCCGACAGACCCTGATAACGCGCCACCAGTGCGGCGCCCGCCAGATCGGAAAGCTGTTCGGCATGCAGCTTGACGGGCAGGCCCAGAGCCTTGGCGGCCGCGAACACGCGCTCCGTCTGGGCTGGCGTAAAGCCTATGCGCTCGCAGAAGGCATCTACCGCATCGATCAGCCCTTCCTCGGCCAGCGGCGCCATCATGGCGCACACGGCATCCACATAATCGTCGGCACGGCCAGCAAACTCCGGGGGCACGGCGTGGGCACCGAGGAAAGTGGTGGCCACATCGACCGGCAGTTCGCGCCCGATGCGGCGCGCCACGCGCAGCATGGCCGCCTCGGAGGCCTGCGTCAGGCCGTAGCCGGATTTGATTTCCAGCGTCGTCACGCCTTCGGCCAGCAGGCTGCGTAGACGCGGCAGGCTGGCCTGCAACAGTTCGTCCTCGCTGGCGGCACGGGTGGCGCGCACGGTAGACATGATGCCGCCGCCAGCACGGGCAATATCCTCGTAGGTAGCGCCGTTCAGGCGCGCTTCGAATTCGTCGCTACGATTACCGGCATGGACGATGTGGGTATGGCAGTCGATCAGGCCCGGCGTGAGCCAGCAGCCCGCGCCATCGTGCGCACTGGCCGCCTGTGGTGCGGCGGGTAACTGATCCATCCGGCCCAACCACGCAATGCGGCCATCCTTGACGGCGATCGCGCCATCCCGTAGCTCGCCATAGCCATCGACCATGGTGGCCAGATGCACATTGGTAAACAGCAGATCCCACATCGTTACAGCTTCCTAGTAATTGATGATATCGACCACGAACACCGTGGCCTGTGCCGCATCCATGGTCCACTCCTGTCCGTCTTCGAGCACCAGCAGGTCGTAGCGCACCATGGCGATGCGCTCGCACTCGCTGCTCAGCGTCAGCCCTTCGCCATCGGCGAGGAACAGCAAGGTGGTGGCAGCGCGGCGCTTGAGCGGCTGGCTGCCACGCACCACCTGCAGTTCCAGCCGGTGGCGGCAGACGCCGCGCCGCGTCATCACATTGAAGTCCGTGGTCACGCCGCCGGCCACCGTGGCATGCACGGCCGCTTCACCTTCGAATTCGATCACCGGCTCGCTGGGGCTCAGCACAAAACGTTCGTCGCCGAAGTCCAGCAGTACGCCATCGCCATCCACCAGCGCCAGTGTGCGGTCTATGCCCGCAAACACGGAAAACGGGCCGCTCTCGGAGATGGTCGCGAGGCTGATGCGCCAGTCGAAGCTATCGAAACCGGCACCGGCTGGCGATACCAGCATTTCGGTGGTGCTGCCGCCGCCGTTCTTCCATGGCGTGGGACGCAGGCTGGCGTACTGGATAAGCTGGCTCATCGAAACTCCCGCAGTTCAGTCAAAGTCTGTTTGAAGCGCGCCGCGATCTCCTGCTGCGCCACGTGCTGGCCACGCTGCACCAGCCAGCGGCCACCGACCATCACATCGCGCACCAGATTGTCGTTGCCGCTGAAGATAAAGCTGCCCAGCACTTCATCGAGCGCCAGCGCGTGCAGGTTCGGATGATCCTCGTCCGGCACCAGCAGATCGGCACGGCGCCCCACTTCCAGCGCGCCCACGGGACGACCACTGGCCTGTGCGCCGCCCTGCAGGGCGCGCTGCCAGAGGAAGTCGCCTACATTGCGCTCGCTGTCCGATACCGCAATATTACGCCGCTGCTGCTGCAAACGCTGGCCATATTCCAGCCAGCGCAGTTCTTCTACGGCGCTTTGCGAAATATGCGAATCGCTGCCCACGCCGAAGCGCCCGCCCAGCGACAGGAATTCTTCCAGCGGGAACAGGCCATCGCCCAGATTGGCTTCCGTGGTGGGGCACAGGCCGGCCACGGCGCCACTGCGCGCCATGCTCTGCACTTCATCCTGCAGCAGATGGGTGGCGTGAATCAGGCACCAGCGCTGGTCAACCTCCACCTGATCATACAGATGCTGCACGGGACGACGGCCACACCAGTCCAGCGCCTGCTGTACTTCGGCCATCTGCTCGGCGATGTGGATGTGGACGGGACGGCTGGCAGGCAGGGCGGCCAGCACAGTATTGATCTGCTGCGCCGTGGCAGCGCGCAAGGAATGGGGCGCCACGCCCACTTCCATCTGGGCGTCGCGCAGCGGTTCCAGCGCTTCGATAATGCGCAGCACATCGGCGGCATCGGTGCGGAAGCGCTGCTGCTCGGGTTTCAACGGGTTCTCGCCAAAGCCGGAATAACTGTACAGCACGGGCAGCATGGTCATGCCTATGCCGGCCAGCCGTGCACCGGCGATCACGCGCTGCGCCGTTTCTGCTGGCTGCGCATACATGCTGCCATCCGGTGCGCGCTGCACATAATGGAACTCGCACAGCGAGGTGTAACCATGGCGCAGACATTCGACAAACAGCTGGGCCGCAATGGCTTCCATCTGCTCGGGCGTGATATTGCGGGCAAAGCGGTACATCAGTTCGCGCCAGGTCCAGAAGCTGTCGCGTCCCGGTCCGGCCTTTTCCGTGCGGCCGCCCAGCGCGCGCTGGAAGCTGTGCGAATGCAGGTTGATCATGCCGGGCAGGACATAGCTCACCACGGGGACGGAACCATCCGCCACCGCTGCGGCAGCATCGGGCGTAATCGCCGTGATGGTGCCCGCCGCATCCCATGCGATCAGCACGTCGTTGCACCAGCCTTGCGGCAGCAGTGCGTGACGGGCAAACAGCTGACTTCCTTGCTGATTCCCTTGCGTATTCAACCCGCTCATGCGCGGCTCCAGTCAGCGGCTGCCTGCAGCATGGAGCGCAGCACGCCCTGCACCTGCACCGCCAGATCGGCGCGGTAGCCATACGGCGCCTGTTCGTCCATATAGGTGGACTGGCACATCTCCAACTGGATAGCATGCACATTCGAAGCGGGACGGCCATAGTGGCGCGTGATATGGCCGCCTTTGAAGCGCCCGTTCACGGCGATGCTGTAGTGTTCCTGCGCCAGCGCCTGTGCCACCACGGCCTCGGACAGGCCCTGCGCGCAACTCTTGCCATCGGCCGTGCCGAAATTCAGATCCGGCAGTTTGCCTTCGAAGAAGCGCGGCACGATGGAAGCGATGGAATGCGCATCCCACAGCACCACGCGGCCATGCAGCGCCAGCAGACGTTCGAGTTCGCTGCGCAACTGGCTGTGATACGGTTGCCAGTAGGCGGCCAGACGACGCTGCACTTCCGCCGGGTCAGGCAGACAGCCTTCGCGGTACAGCGGCTCGCGGTGGAAGGTATCGACGGGGCACAGCCCCGTGGTGTCCTGCCCCGGATACAGATTGCTGTCTTCCGGTGGCCGGTTCAGATCGATCACATAGCGCGACCAGCGTGCCGACAGTGTCGACGCCCCCATCTCGCCGAGGAATTCGTAGAGCTTGACCAGATGCCAGTCGGTGTCCTGACGGTCAGCACCGGCGGCGGTCATCTGCGCCGCGATCTCGTCGGGAATATCGGTGCCCACATGCGGCATGGACACCAGCAAGGGTATGCTGCCTGCATTGAAACGGAAGTCCATGCCGCCTCCCCTGTTAGTGACCCAGCGCTGCGAACAGCGATTTGCACGATGCACTCAGATCACCGCGCAGCACCATGCCTTTGGCCGCTTCGATATCGGGCGCAAAGAAGCGGTCGGCGTCGAAGAACGGTACGCGGCTACGCAGTTGCGCATGCACGTGCTCCAGTTGCGGCGAGGTCTTGAGCGGACGGTGGAAATCGATGCCCTGTGCGCCGGCCAGCAGTTCGATACCGAGGATCACAGCGGTATTGTGCGCCATGTCGTCCAGACGGCGCGCCGCGTAGGTCGCCATGCTGACGTGGTCTTCCTGATTGGCCGAAGTCGGGATGGTATCCACGCTGCCCGGATGCGCCATCGATTTGTTTTCCGACGCCAGCGCCGCCGCCGTCACGTGGGCAATCATGAAGCCCGAATTCACGCCCGGTTCGCGCACGAGGAATGGCGGCAGGCCAGACAACGTCGCATCGATCAGCAGCGCGATGCGGCGCTCCGAAATACTGCCGATTTCGGCGATGGCCAGCGCCAGCGTATCGGCCGCAAAAGCCACCGGCTCGGCATGGAAGTTACCGCCCGAGACCACTACCGACAGCTCGCCATCCTTGAACAGCAGCGGATTGTCGGTCACGGCATTGGCTTCGATCAGCAGCGTGCGTGAGGCATTGGCGATGATGTCGTGACAGGCGCCCATCACCTGTGGCTGGCAGCGCAGGCAGTAGGGGTCCTGCACGCGCTCGTCGCCTACCAGATGGGAGGCGCGGATGGCGCTGTTGCTGACCAGTTCGCGGTAGATGGCCGCAGCAGCGATCTGGCCAGGCTGGCCGCGTACTTCGTGCACGCGCGCGTCGAACGGCGAATCCGAACCTTTGGCAGCGTCCAGCGACAGCGCGCCCGTCACCATGCCAGCTTCCAGCAGACGCTCGGCCATGAACAGGCCATGCAGCGCCAGCGCGGTGGAAACCTGCGTGCCATTGATCAGGGCCAGACCTTCCTTGGCGGCCAGCACCACTGGTGCGATATTGGCTGCTTTGAGCGCATCGACCGCCTGCATGAGCTGGCCGTTGACGCGCACTTCGCCCACGCCCAGCATGGCCAGCGTCATGTGCGACAGCGGCGCCAGATCGCCCGAAGCGCCAACCGAACCCTTGGCCGGAATGGCCGGCATGATGCCGGCGTTGTACAGCGCGATCAGGGTATCGATGATCAGCGGGCGCACGCCGGAGAAGCCGCGCGCCAGACTGCCGATCTTCATCAGCATGATCAGGCGGCAGACGGCATCCGACATCAGCTCGCCCGTGCCCACCGAATGCGACAGGATCAGGTTGCGCTGCAGTTGTTCCAGCTTATCGTCCGGAATGCGGGTTTTGGCCAGCAGACCGAAGCCGGTATTGATACCGTAGGCCGCATCACCTTTGGCGACGATGGCCTGCACGGCCGCCGCCGATGCTTCGATCACAGGATAGGCTTCCGCCGCCAGCGACAGCGGGCCGGCAGCACGCCAGACGGCGCGCAGTTCGTCGAGCGTCAATGCGCCAGGTTTCAGGGTCAGAGCAGTTGCAGAGTGGGTCATATTCAGTATCCGGTTCGGTTCTTAAGGAATCATCGGCAGGTTCAGGCCATTGCGCTTGGCGCAGGCGATCGCCGTTTCGTAGCCAGCATCGGCATGGCGCATCACGCCCGTGCCGCTATCGTTGACCAGCACACGGGCGAGGCGCTTGGCGGCAGCATCCGTGCCGTCGGCCACGATCACCACGCCGGAGTGCTGCGAATAGCCCATGCCCACGCCGCCGCCATGGTGCAGCGACACCCAGGTAGCGCCACCGGCAGTATTCAGCAGTGCGTTCAGCAGCGGCCAGTCGGACACGGCATCCGTACCGTCCTTCATGCTTTCCGTTTCGCGGTTAGGGCTGGCCACGGAACCCGTGTCGAGGTGGTCGCGGCCGATCACCACCGGTGCTTTCAGCTCACCGTTGCGCACCATTTCATTGAAGGCCAGACCGGCGATGTGACGTTCGCCCAGACCCAGCCAGCAGATCCGTGCCGGCAGGCCCTGGAAGGCGATACGTTCGCGCGCCATATCCAGCCAGCGATGTACCTGTGCATGGTGCGGGAACAGTTCCTTGATTTTGGCATCGGTCTTGTAGATATCTTCCGGATCGCCGGACAGCGCCACCCAGCGGAACGGACCACGGCCTTCGCAGAACTGCGGGCGGATATAGGCCGGAACAAAGCCGGGGAAATCGAAGGCGTTTTTCACGCCCTGATCGAAGGCCACCTGACGGATGTTGTTACCGTAGTCGACCACCTTGGCGCCCAGCGTCTGGAAGTCCAGCATGGCCTGCACATGCACGGCACACGCTGCCGCAGCCGCCGCTTTCAGTTCGGCGTGGCGGCCGGCATCCTGCTGCGCGGCCTTCCACTGTTCCACCGTCCAGCCTTGCGGCAGATAGCCGTTGATCAGATCGTGGGCGGAAGTCTGGTCGGTCACCACGTCCGGCACCAGCCCTTGAGCACGCGCACGGCGCACCAGTTCCGGCAGCACGTCGGCGGCATTGCCCAGCAGACCGATGGAAATCGCATCGCCATTGGCCTTGTGCTGGCGTACCAGTTCCAGCGCCTCGTCGATATTCGCAGCCTGTTTGTCCAGATAACGCGTACGCAGACGGAAATCGATGCTGCTCTGCTGGCATTCGATATTCAGCGATACGGCACCGGCCATGGTGGCAGCCAGCGGCTGCGCGCCGCCCATGCCGCCCAGACCGGCCGTGAGTACCCAGCGTCCTTTCAGATCGCCACCGAAATGCTGGCGCCCTGCTTCGGCAAAAGTTTCGAACGTGCCCTGCACGATGCCCTGCGTGCCGATGTAGATCCAGCTACCGGCCGTCATCTGGCCGTACATGAACAGGCCCTTGCGATCGAGTTCGTTGAAGTGTTCCCAGTTGGCCCACTTTGGCACCAGATTGGAATTGGCGATCAGCACGCGCGGCGCATCTTCGTGAGTCTGGAACACGCCCACCGGCTTGCCGGACTGGATCAGCAAGGTCTGGTTGTCTTCCAGTTCGCGCAGCGAGGCCAGAATCTGGTCATAGCAAGCCCAGTTGCGGGCCGCGCGGCCGATACCGCCATACACCACCAGATGTTTAGGATTTTCCGCCACTTCCGCATCCAGATTATTCTGGATCATGCGATAGGCCGCCTCGGCGCCCCAGTTCTTGCAGGTGCGCTCGGCACCGCGCGGGGCGCGGATTTCACGGCTGGCGTCAAAACGGGGATCGCTGTCTAAATGGCTGGTCATGCTGGCTCCTGTTCGGTTGAGTGGGGGCTGGCAACTGCCGCATCCGCACCACCTGCACAAAAATCAGGCAGGTACGGACGCGCAAAACCAGCGCTTCGTCACAGCATAAGTTGTATATACAACCGAGTCAACCGATTTTTCAGGGGCAGGCGGGCCGCCTGCGCTGCGCCCTACTGGCGCTTGTACACGCGCTTACCACCCATCCACGTCTGCAGCACCTGCGTCTTGCCGATCTGCTCAGACGGCACCTTGAACAGGTCGCGGTCGATCAGGATGAAATCGGCCCATTTACCAGGTTCCAGCGAACCGATCACGTTTTCCTGATGGGCCGCATAAGCCGCATCGAGCGTAAAGCAGCGCAGCGCTTCGGTCAGCGTCATGGCCTGATTTTTATACCAGCCACCGGCCGGCTGACCGGCATTGTTCTGCCGCGTTACGGCCGCATGCAGGCCTTCGAACGGATTCGGCGACTCGACGGGGAAATCGGAACCGCAAGCGATGCGCGAACCCTGATCGAGGAAGGTGCGCCACGCGTAGGCGCCCTTGATGCGTTCGGAGCCCACGCGCTGTTCGGCCATATTCTGGTCGGAAGTGGCATGGGTAGGCTGCATGGACGGAATCACGCCCAGCGTCTTGAAGCGGGGGATATCCTCCGGCGTGACCACCTGCGCGTGTTCGATGCGGTGGCGTAGCCCTACCGCGTTATATTTGGGGATCAACTGGGCATAGGCATCGAGTATCTGGCGGTTGCCGGCGTCGCCGATGGCATGCACATTCACCTGATAGCCGGCCTTCATGGCCTTGTTCATCTTGGCCAGCATTTCGGCCGGCGGGTAGAACAGCAGCCCCTTGGTCGACGGCATATCCGAGTACGGCGCCAGCAAGGCCGCGCCGCGGCTGCCCAGCGCGCCATCGGAATACAGTTTGACGGAAGCCAGCGCATACACGTCGTTGCCATAGGAATGCAGCGGACCATCCTTGGCCAGCTCGTCGAAATCGGCGCCCGTGTCGCCTATCATGGCGTAGACGCGCGTGGTCAGCTTGCCGTGATCGGCATAGTCGCGGTACAGATCATCCTGCGCTACCTTGATGCCGGCATCGTGCACACTGGTCAGCCCCATCTTCGCCAATATCGCCAGCGCATTATCGAGCATGCTGCGCGCTTCGGCCGGCGTTGCCAGCGGCACCACCTTCTCCACCAGCTCCATGGCGGCATCGACCAGCACACCGGTCGGGCGGCCGGCAGCGTCACGTTCTATCTTGCCGCCTTTCGGGTCCGGTGTATCGCGGCTCACGCCGGCCATTTCCAGCGCTTTGGTGTTGACCCAGATGGCGTGGCCATCCACGCGGTGCAGCAGCACGGGCCGGTCGTTGACCTGCGCGTCGAGTTCCGCCGCCGTGGGGAAGCGCCCCAGTTTCCAGTTTTCCTGATTCCAGCCGCGCCCTATCACCCAGGCTTTGCGCGGATGGGCGCGGGCAAATTCGGCCACCGTGCGCACGGCACCACCAACGGACGTGGCATTGAACAGCTCCACGCCGGAGGCGATTTCGCCCAGCCCGAACACGTGGCCGTGTGCGTCGATCAAGCCCGGCAGCAGGGTTTTGCCCTGCGCATCGATGTGCTCCGCCTTGGGCAGACGCGCCGCTGTATCCTTTTCGCTACCCACCGCCACGATCTTGCCCAGATCATCGAAGGCCAGCGACGTGAAGCGCTGCAGCGTACCGTCGGCCGTCAGCGTATAGCCGTTGGCGCGGTCGATGATGGTGTCGGCCTGCGCCAGTGGCGCCACGGCGGCCAGTCCAGCCGCCAGACCTGCGGCCAGCAGGGTAGTGGTACTAGCCTGACGAACGACGCCAGCCAGGGGGGCGGGCGAGAAAACGGTAGTGCGCATCGATACTCTCCATTCCGGAACCTAGTACCAGAGTGTAGCGAAGTTTAGGCCGGGGTCAATCAAACTCTGGTTACAATGTCGGATTCGCCGCTCTCTCACCACAACCCGTGTCCAGCCGATTACTCTATTTACGTCTGCTCCAGCAGTTCCGCCCCTATCTGTGGATCGCTGGCGTGACCCTGATCGCCGTCGCTCTGGCTGCCGCCGCCGACGTACTGCTGATCCGCCAGTTACAGAACGTGGTCGATGCGCTCGCCCCTAGCCATAGCCTGCTGCCGGCCCGCCCCGCTACCGGCCTGCTGGCCGACATGCAGGCATGGCTGGGCCGTCTGCTGCCGCACAACCCCGCCCACGCCACGCTGTGGGCCATTCCCGCCGTGATACTGGCACTGGCCATCATGCGCATGGTGTCCAGCTTTGCCGCCGAATACGGCGCCGCATGGCTGAGCAGCCGGGTGCAGGCCAATCTGCGCGAAGTCATGTTCGCCCGCATCATGCGTCTGCCGAACGGCTATTTCGACCAGTCCTCCACCGGCACCACGCTGTCGCGCGTCGCCTTCGATGCGGCGCAGGTGGCGCAGGCCGTCATCACCGTGGTCAACGTGGCCATGCGCGACAGCGTCGCCACCATCGGTTATCTGACCACACTGTTCATCATCGACTGGCAACTGGCGCTGTTCTGTCTGGGCCTGCTGCCACTGGTGGCCGCCATCGTGACGTTTGCGGGCCGGCGCATGCGCCACCTGAGCAAGAGCGCGCAAGCGGCCATGGGCGAGCTGACCAATGTGCTGGACGAGAGCATCAGCGGCCAGCGCGTGGTCAAGATTTTCGGCGGCCAGCACTATGAACAGCAGCGATTCGACAGCGTGGTCAAGCTGAACCGCCAATTGGCCGTCAAGCACGCGGCCACGTCGGCGCTCAACTCCGGCATTATCATGCTGCTGATCGGGATTACCCTGTCCTCGGTGATCTATTTTGCCCTGCTGCGCGCGCAGGCCGGTGCGCTCTCGCCCGGCGCCTTCGTGGCCTTCATGTCCTCGCTGATGGCGATGCAGTCGCCCATCAAGAACCTCACCAAGATCAACGAACCTATGCAACGCGGCATGGCTGCCGCCGAATCCGTGTTCGGCCTGATCGATACCGAAGCGGAAGCCGATCAGGGCACACGCCAGATCGAACGGGCGGCCGGCCATTTGCAACTGGATCAGGTCAGCTTCTGCTACAGCAGCGATGCCGATGCCAGGCCTGCGCTCGATCGCGTTTCGCTCGATATCGCCGCCGGTGAAACAGTGGCACTGGTGGGCAGCTCCGGCAGCGGCAAGACCACGCTGGCCGGCCTGCTGCCGCGCTTCTACGATGTCAGCGGTGGCAGCATCCGCCTCGACGGCGTCGACCTGCGCGACTACACCATGGCCTCGCTGCGCAGCCAGATCGCGCTGGTCAGTCAGGATGTGGTGCTGTTCAACGATACGCTGGCAGCCAACATCGCCTATGGCGATCCGGCCCCTTCGCAGCAGCGCATCGAAGCGGCGGCACGCGCGGCCCATGCACACGAATTCATCGCCCGCCAGCCCGAGGGCTATCAGACGTCGGTGGGTGAAAACGGTTTACGCCTGTCCGGCGGCCAGCGCCAGCGGCTGGCAATTGCCCGTGCGCTGTACAAGAATGCGCCTATCCTGATTCTGGACGAAGCCACCAGCGCGCTCGATACGGAATCGGAACGGCTGGTGCAGGCCGCGCTGGAAGTGCTGATGCAGGGCCGCACCACGGTGGTGATTGCCCACCGCCTGTCCACGATTGAAAATGCCGACCGCATCGTGGTGCTCGATGGTGGCCGCATCGCCGAAGTGGGCAGCCATGCGGAACTGCTGGGCCACAACGGCATCTACGCCCGTCTGTACCAGACCCAGAAAAGCGTTTAGGTCGCGTCGTGAAAAATAATCCCTAGCGTGTACCGGCGGCCGCTACGCAGCCGGCTCACGCCATGGCGCATGTGCACGCGGTACACCCCGCGTCCTGTCGAACTCTGTGCGGGACGCTGATCGACCGGGAAGATCACCAGATCACCACACTGCCACGGCACCACTTCCACCCGCGACTGCATGCGCGGACGCTGCTCTGTGAGTACCAGCTCGCCCCCTGCGAAATCCCGTCCCGGCTCGCTTAGGAGGATGGCTGCCTGTAATGGGAACACCTGCTCGCCATACAAATCCTGATGCAGGCAGTTGTAATCGCCGGCCTGATACTGCAGCAGCAAAGGTGTAGGGCGCTGCTGGCCCGCCGCGTGGCAGCGCGCCAGAAACTCCGTATGCTCGACAGGGAAACGGCTGTCCACACCCAGCAGTTCATGCCAGCGGTTGGCGATCTGCGCCAGCGGGCCATATAGCGACTGGCGCAAGGCCACCACCATGGACGGCAGCGGATAGCGGAAATACTGGTATTCGCCGCTGCCAAAGCCGTGCTGCGCCATCACCACGCGGCTGCGGAACAGTTCCGGCTGGGCGTACTGCGCTGCCATCGCGCGGCACTCTTCTGCCGTCAGCATGCCGGGCACGCAGGCATAGCCGTGGCTCAGCAATTCATCTTCGATGGCCTGCCAATCCAGCCCCGCCACATGCACGGCAATGCCGGCCGCCGCGCCCACGCCACGGCGCGCCTGATTTTGCGCCTGCGCCTGAGCATGTGCCTGATTCTGCGCCTGCCCCTGCGCTTGAGCTTGAGCGGGCTCTGATTGCACCACATCCGCGGCCACGCTCAGGGGCACCACCTTGCGCGGCGCGCGTGGCGCGGCTCCGGCGGCAAAATCCAGTTCGCCATTTTTCACTGCTGGGCCTCCCGTTCCAGTAACTGGGCTTTACGTTCCACACCCCAGCGATAGCCGGAGATGCTGCCATCATTGCGCACTACGCGGTGGCAGGGTATCGCCACGGCCAGTGCATTGGCGGCGCAAGCGCTGGCCACGGCACGCGCACCGCGCGGCAAGCCTACGCGCTGCGCCAGTTCGGCGTAGCTGACCGTTTGCCCGGCCGGTATTTCGCGCAGCACCTGCCAGACGCGCTGCTGGAACGCCGTGCCGCGCACATCGAGCGGCAAGTCCAGACCCAGCGAAGGCTGCTCCACCATGCCAACCACGCGCGCCACCACCTGTTCATAATCGGCGTCGGCACCCAGCAGCTCGGCCGCGGGGAAGCGGTCCTGCAAATCGCGCAGCAGAAAATCCGGATCATCATCGATCAGAATCGCGCAGATGCCCTGCTCCGTGCTGGCCACCAGTATCGCCCCCAGCGAGCACTGGGCAATGGCGAAGCGGATCTGGCTACCACGTCCGCCAGCGCGGTAAGCACCGGGCGTCATGCCCAGCACGGCCGGCGACTGCGCATAGAAACGGCCGCTCGAGTTGTAGCCGGCCGCGTACATGGCATCCGTCACGCTGGTGGCGGCGCCCAGTTCCTGCTGCACCCGCCGTGCGCGCTCGGCGCTGGCATAGGCTTTCGGTGTAATCCC
Organism: Pseudoduganella danionis; assembly: GCF_009720775.1. Lineage (GTDB taxonomy): Bacteria > Pseudomonadota > Gammaproteobacteria > Burkholderiales > Burkholderiaceae_D > Rugamonas > Rugamonas danionis. The sequence goes on along the minus strand of NZ_WNKW01000001.1, from coordinate 233,249 downwards.
CGTCACAGCTTTAAAGATGCGGTGGAAGTGGAAGCGCGACAGGCCCACGGCCGCCGCAAGTACATCAAGTTCCGGTGGCGTATCGGCCTGTTCGATCAGGCGGCAGGCCTGTGCCACCAAGGCCGCCTGCCGTTCGGCCAGCGGCGGCTGATCCGGCTTGCAGCGCAGACAGGGGCGAAACCCGGCCGCTTCCGCATCTTCGCGGCTGGCATGGAAGGCCACGTTCTGGCGCAAGGCGGGACGCGCGCCGCACGAGGGCCGGCAGTACACGCCCGTGCTGCGCACGGAATACCAGAATATGCCGTCGGCCGCGCCATCGCGCTGCTGCACGGCGGCCCAGCGCTGCGCCTCGCTCTGGTAGGCGGCGGCGCTGCTGTGCTTTGCTGTCTTGCCCATGTGGGACTCCCGCTTCGGATAAGGTAGGTCACCAGCTTATCCGGCGCCGCGCAGCGTCGCACTCCGGCGCTTGCTTTTGAATTGTACGCTGCTGCCACAAAAATTCACAAAGATGCTCAACTAGCAATCAGCCAATGCTAGAATGAAATGCAGCGCGCCAGTCCGGCGCCCCTCGGAGAAGCCGTTTGGAAGCCGTAGCACAGTCAGAAAATACCCCGATATTCCAGCGTATCAAGGACTATCTGCTTTCCCAGATCGCCAACGGCACCTGGAAGGAAGGCGATGTGATCCCTTCCGAGCAAGCGCTGGTCAAGCAGTTCGGGGTATCGCGCATGACCGTCAACCGCGCCGTGCGCGAACTCACTACCGAGCAAGTGCTCACGCGCCGTCAAGGCTCCGGCACCTACGTGGCGCAGCAGAAGGTGCAAGCCACGCTGGTGGAAATCCGCTCCATCGCCGATGAAATCCGCGCCCGTGGCCACGCCCACCGCAGCAGCCTGCAGCAACTCGAACGCAGCAAGGCCAGCGAACTGCTGGCGCGCCAGTTCGATCTGCCGGTTGGCCATCCGCTGTTCCATTCAGTGATCGTGCATTTCGAGAACGGTGTGCCGATACAGGTGGAAGACCGCTGGGCCAACCCCAAGCTGGCGCCCGACTACATGGAGCAGGATTACGCCAGCATCACGCCGAACGAATACCTGATGCGTGCCGCCCCGTTGCAGGACGCTACCTACAGCATCGAAGCGCTGCCCGCCCCGCGCGATGTGGCCGACATGCTGGCCATCGATACGCGCCAGCCCTGTCTGGTGCTGCGTCGCCAGACCCGCTCGAATGGTCAGGTGGCTTCGCTGGCGACCATGTGGCATCCCGGTCATCGCTACCAGTTTGCCGGCAGCGTAGGCTACTAGCCGATGATGACTATGCGCCGCTATCTGCTCCTGCCGCTGCGACGCATACCCGTTTTCATGGCGCACTGGCGTCTGAGCTTGACATTCAGTCTGAGTCTGTTACTAGGTCTGTTTGCAGCGGCCAGCAGTCGCGCGGCCCCGGCGCTCGAAACCGTCACCATCCAGCTCAAGTGGCTGCACCAGTTCCAGTTTGCCGGCTATTACGCGGCGCAGGATCAGGGCTATTACCGCGCGGCGGGGCTGGACGTCAAACTGCTGGAAGCGCGTCCCGGCCACGACAGCTTGCAAGCGGTGATGCAGGGCGAAGCCCAGTACGGCATTGGCAACACCGCCCTGCTGGCCGCCCGTGCACGCGGCCTGCCCGTGGTGGTACTGGCCTCGCTGTACCAGCACTCCGCCGCCGCCTTGCTGGTGCGACGCGACGCGGGCGGCAAGCCCCATCTGGGCCCGAACAGCCGCATCATGCTGGCACCGAACAATGAAGAACTGGCGCTGTTCCTGCGCAAGCACGGCGTGCCGACCGAATCGCTGCTGCCGGTGGCGCACAACTTCAGCTACGACGATCTGCTTGATGGCCGCGTCGATGCGATGTCCATCTACACCACGGAAGCGCCCTACATCCTCGAGCACAGCAGCCTGGGCTACCAGATCCTGTCGCCGCGCTCACAGGGCGACGATTTCTATGGCGATGTGCTGTACACCACCGAAAGCGAACTGCGCGACCACCCGCAGCGTGCCGCCGCCCTGCGTGCCGCCACGTTGCGCGGCTGGGCCTACGCCATGCAGCATCCGGATGAACTGGTTGATCTGATCCGCGCGCGCTATCCGCAGCGCCACAGCCGCGAACACCTGCTGTACGAAGCCCAGCACATCGTGCCGCTGCTGGCACAGGACAGCATAGAACTGGGCTATAGCGATCCCCTGCGCTGGCAGGCGATCGCCAGCAGCTATATGGCGCAGGGCATGCTGCCGGAAGATTTCAAGCTCGATGGTTTCCTGTATCAGCCGGAGCAGCAGCAAGGCTGGCGCCGCCATTTGCCCGTGCTGCTGCCGGTGCTGGTACTGCTGCTGATCGCCGCACTGTTATGGCGTTTGCGCCATCGCCTGCTGCCTGCACATCAGCCATCCCACGACGAGCTGCCGCTGAACGACACCGCCACGCCGCCGGACAGCAGCAGTGCCGCCCCCCCGGCCACCGCAGCCACCACAACCAGTAACGGCGTGCATGCCGACGCCGTCAGCCAGCGCACGCTGCAAGACGCCGGCGCCGATGCCTTGCTGCTACTCGATCCGGACGGCAAAATCCGCGCTGCCAATCCGCGCGCCCAGCAGCTACTGGCGCAGGCCATGCCGCCGGCCGGACAGCTATGCTGGCCCGCCCTGCGCGCCGACGGCAGCCCCTATGACGCCAGCAACCACCCGCTGCAACTGGCGCTGGTCACTGCCGCTCCCGTCACCGACGCCATCATCGGCCTGCCGACACCTAGCGGCAGCGTGCTGTGGCTGCTGGCCAATATCGAGCCGGTGGCCGATGACCGCCGCGCTGTCAGCGCACTGGCCGTCAGCCTGCGAGCGGCACCGGCCGCAGCGCGCGCGGCCAGCCCCGCCAACACTGCAGCGACGCCGTCCGGCCCGCCGCACGCTGGCGCGAGTACGCCATCGCCAAACAGCGCACCGCAAGCCCCTGCCGACCACTAGCCGGGCAAAAATTTCCGCCCCTGCGACAATTTGCCGCACATTTTTAAAAAATGGGTTATTATTTCTGCCATCCCCGCCTGCCGATCTTGTTGCCATCCCCTCTAGCACATTGAATTCGCGCATTTGGTCCCCATGTGCTGCCCACTAGGCAACCCTGATGACCTTGCAGACAACGTGGCATAATCCCCAGGCGTTATTCATCCCACAGAACCTCGAATGAGGAATATATGAGCGAAAATATCAAACACATTACCGATGCATCCTTTGAAGCCGACGTACTGAAGTCCGACCGCCCTGTGCTGGTAGACTTCTGGGCTGAATGGTGCGGTCCTTGCAAGAGCATCGCCCCGATCCTGGAAGAAGTGGCCAAGGAATACGACGGCAAGCTGACCATCGCCAAGCTGGACGTAGATTCCAACCAGGCTGTGCCAGCCAAGTTCGGCATCCGTGGCATTCCTACCCTGATTCTGTTCAAAAACGGTGTAGCCGCTGCCCAGAAAGTTGGCGCAATGGCAAAAGGTCAACTGACCTCTTTCATCGACAGCAATATCTAAGTAAAATATCTGCAGAGCCGCTGCGGCGGCCGCACGGACGACGTTGCGCTCGCAACGTCGCCTTCTAAACAACACCACGTCGTTCCCTCCCCTACCTTTACTTTCCCGTCACGGGACACTCAACAACTATGCATTTATCTGAATTAAAGGCCTTACACGTCTCGGCATTGCTCGAGATGGCCATCGGTCTTGATATCGACAACGCCGCCCGGCTGCGCAAACAGGAGCTGATGTTCGCGATCCTGAAGAAGCGCGCCAAGGCTGGCGAACAGATCTTCGGCGACGGCGCTCTGGAAGTGCTGCCCGACGGTTTCGGTTTCCTGCGCTCGCCCGACGCCAGCTACATGGCTTCGACCGACGACATCTATATCTCGCCTTCGCAAATCCGTCGCTTCAACCTGCACACGGGTGATTCGATCGAAGGTGAAGTACGTACCCCGAAAGACGGCGAACGCTATTTCGCGCTGGTCAAGGTGGACAAGGTCAATGGCGAATCGCCGGAAGCATCGAAACACCGCATATTGTTCGAGAACCTGACGCCGCTGCACCCGAACGAGCCGCTGCGTCTGGAACGTGACATCAACGGTACGGAAAATATCACCGGCCGTATCGTCGATCTGATTTCGCCTATCGGCAAAGGCCAGCGCGGCCTGCTGGTGGCCTCGCCAAAATCCGGCAAGTCCGTAATGCTGCAGCACATCGCCCACGCGATCACGGCCAACCATCCGGATGTGACGCTGATCGTGCTGCTGATCGACGAACGTCCGGAAGAAGTGACGGAAATGCAACGCTCGGTGCGCGGCGAAGTGGTCGCCTCCACCTTCGACGAACCGGCCACCCGCCACGTGCAGGTTGCCGAGATGGTGCTGGAAAAAGCCAAGCGTCTGGTCGAAATGAAAAAAGACGTGGTGATTCTGCTCGACTCGATCACCCGTCTGGCGCGTGCCTACAACACCGTGATCCCGGCTTCCGGCAAGGTACTGACCGGTGGTGTGGATGCCAACGCGCTGCAGCGTCCTAAGCGCTTCTTCGGCGCCGCCCGTAACATCGAAGAAGGCGGTTCGCTGACCATCATCGCCACCGCGCTGATCGAAACCGGTTCGCGTATGGATGACGTGATCTACGAAGAATTCAAGGGTACCGGCAATATGGAGGTGCACCTCGAGCGCCGTCTGGCCGAGAAACGCGTGTATCCGGCCATCAACCTGAACAAATCGGGTACGCGCCGCGAAGAACTGCTGATCAAGCCTGACCAGTTGCAGAAGATCTGGATTCTGCGCAAGTTGCTGTACTCGATGGACGAGATCGAAGCGATGGAGTTCATCCTCGACAAGATGAAGGCCACCAAGAACAACGGTGAGTTCTTCGACATGATGCGTCGCGGCGGCTAAAGCCGCAATGCCGCCAAGGAACCTTGCCCTGCAGGGCAAGGCCGTTCCGCAGGCGCACGGCGATGCCGCGCGAAACCCCTGCTACACCGGCGCGACGGCTAACTAGCCCCTCCCATCATGCCCGTCGGCCCCTTGCCACGCAAACCGTGGCAAGGGGCCGATTTTCTTGTATAATACGCGACCGTATTATTTTTTAAATCAGGCAAGTGAGCGGCAATCGGGTCAAGAAGCAGTAGCGACCGACGAAGTGCTGTTTGGCTACCTACTCTATCGAGAGCAATTATGAAACCAGAAGGCCACCCAGAGTACCGCGAAGTTGTGTTCCACGACCTGTCGTGCGATTTCAAATTCGTTACCCGTTCGACCATCCAGACCCGTGAAACCATTGAGCACAACGGCAAAGAATACCCACTGGTAAAGATCGAGGTTTCGGCTGAATCGCACCCGTTCTACACCGGTAAGCACAAGATCGTCGACACCGCTGGTCGCGTGGAAAAATTCCGTCAGAAATTTGGTTCCGTTGGTTCCAAAACTGCCGTCGCAGCAGGCTAATCCAGCCGCTACGTCAGAAAAAGCAGCCTCTGGCTGCTTTTTTTGTTTCTAGCCTCCGGCGTTTCCTTCATACTCGCATACTATCTCACTCGACTACTGATCAATGAAGCCAGTCCGTCTTCCTGCCGCCGCCACGCTGGCCCTGCCGCGCTGGGCCCTGTTTGCCCTCGGCCTGCTCTACATTCTGCCCGGCCTGATCGGACGCGAACCGTGGAAGAACGACGACGCTGCCAGCTTCGGCATCATGTGGACCATGGCGCACGGTAGCTGGCAGGACTGGCTGTGGCCGAATATCGCCGGCCTGTCCATGCCGGAAGAAGGCCCGCTGGCCTTCTGGCTGGGTGCACTCGGTATCAAGCTGTTCGGGCCGCTGCTGGGCGACGTGCTCGCGGCACGCGTCGGCACCATCGCCATCTTCCTGCTCGGTGTACTGTCACTGTGGTACGCCACCTTCAATCTGGGCCGCCGCCAGGACGCCCAGCCGCTGCGACTGGCGTTTGGCGGCCAGCCCGAACCGAATGACTTCGGCCGCACGCTGGCCGATGCGGCCGTACTGATCTATCTTGGCTGTCTGGGCCTGCTGCTGCACAGCCATGAAACCACTGCGGAAGCACTGCAGGTATCGCTGGTCGCCCTGCTGCTGTACCGCACCGTACGCTATGCGGAAGCGCCTTCGCTGCGCAATGCCGCCCTGAGCGGGCTGGCGGTCGGCCTGCTCACGTTGACGCGCGGCTGGATCACGCCCGTGTTCCTCATGCTGGCCCTGTTTGCCTGCACCCGCTGGCTCGACCAGCCCGCCATCCGCGCCGTGCGCGATCTGGCCGTGACGCTGGCCGTGGGCGCCGCCGTGGCCGCCGTGTGGCTGCTGCCGGCACAATTGCTGCAACCGTATGACCAGCAGCCGCTGCTGGCCTGGCTGGGCTGGAATCTGCTCCAGCTAGACCTGCCAAGTGTGTTATCGGTCAAATTCTTCCTGCGCGTGGGCACCTGGTTCTACTGGCCAGCCTGGCCGTTTGCCGGCTGGGCCGTGTGGGCCTGGCGGCGCCAGCGCCGCGCCCTGCACATCGTCGTGCCGCTGGCCTTCGTCACCATGGGCATGCTGTTGACCCTGTTCCACCCGCTGCCCGAACAGAGCCAGCTGCTGGTGCTGCTGCCGCCGCTGGCCATCATGGCTGCGTTCGGCCTGCTGACCATGAAACGGGGCGCCATCAACGCGATCGACTGGTTCTCGGTAATGGCGCTGACGCTGTGCGCCGCCATCATCTGGATTTTCTGGTTTGCCAAGCTGACGGGCTGGCCGCCGAAAGCGGCCAAGAACGCGCTGAAACTGGTGCCCGGCTTTACGCCAGAACTGGGCTGGATCGCCCTGCTGGTCGCGCTGGCCGCTACCGCTGGCTGGTTCGTACTGGTGCACTGGCGCATTTCGCGCCAGCCGGCCGTGCTGTGGCGCGCCGTCGTGCTATCGTCGGGCGGCCTGATCCTGATCTGGATACTGCTGATGACGCTGTTCCTGCCGGACGTCAACTACTCGAAGAGCTACGCGACGGTGGCGCGCCAGATCGCGCAAAAAATCCCCGCTGGCGCAGGCTGCATTGCCACCAACGTGGGGCCGGCCCAGCGCGCCTCGTTTGCCTATTACGCGGCATTGCCGTTTGAAAGCGTGCGCGAACAGCGCTGCGATCTGCTGCTGTTACAGGACAGCGTACGGGTCAAGGACGAGCATGAGATTCTGCCGCAGTACCGGGGCAAGCAGTGGCAATTACTGTGGGAAGGACGGCGCGCAGCGGATCGCGAAGAGCGCTTCCGCCTGTACCGCCGGGCCGACTAGGCCGTACTCTGAAGAGAACAGGATGGCGCGCCCAGTGGACGCGCCTGCCCCTCGTGGTACTTAGCGGCGTGCCAGCACCATGGCCTTGGCGGGTGCTTCCGCCATCGGCAGCAGGCCGAAGTTAGCGACTGCCACGGTTTCATTATCGTCACGGAATTCGAACTCCGTGCCGGCATCGCTCTTGAAACGGTCTTTGGCCACAGGGAAGATTTCTACTCGCGAGCCACGGTCCACCTGCACGAAGATACGCGTCAAATTGGTGGTAAATTTCATGGTCTGTCCGTTACTCAGGGCGAAGGACTGTTCCAGGTCATACAGTTCCTGCTGGTTCAGGTGGTAGCCGGGGGTAGGTTTCACCTGCACCATCACATCGGCGGCGTGGGCGGCGCCCAGAGTAAGCGTGGCGACTAGGGCGGCAATCAGGGTTTTCATGGTGTGCTCCGTAAATAGGTAGGGAAGTTTTTCACTAGCTGGAGTCACCGCTGCTGTTGGTTTTCAGCGGTCGACGTAAGCAGAATAGCAAGGAAAACTGCCACTATCCGGTCCATGCGACGAGCCGCAGATAAACTGGCACGAACGGCAGCCTGGCGCGATAAACCGCCGCTCGCGTTCTATTTCGCAAAATTCAGGGTCAGGTCTGTCATTCGGACATACAGCGCGCACCCTTGAGAAAAATCACAACTCCAGAAAATCACAGAGACGGTTTCACACCACTTTATTGGTCTGTCTAAAAGAGCGACATCTGATGCCGGTGCTGATCTGGCGCAAAAGTGCATGAGCGATGTCCGAATGACAGACCTGACCCCGAACTTGCAGCATTGGGGCAAATCAGTGATAATGGCGCTCGCGTCGCCCGAGTGATGGAATTGGTAGACGTAGCGGACTCAAAATCCGCCGCCGCAAGGCGTGCCGGTTCAAGTCCGGCCTCGGGCACCAGAGATACAAAAAAAGCACTGATTACTCAGTGCTTTTTTTTCGTCCGATTTGCGCGCTTAGAAATAGTGCGTGTAGGAAACCGTCACCGTTGTTACTCCGCGCCGGCCATAGTGCACCGACGGCAGCGCGGCCCGCTCAGGCCCCGGCAAACTCAGGTAGCTGGCCTGCAAGGCCACCGCATCAGCATCCGCGGGCTGATAGGCAATCCCCAGCCTGCCCTGATACACGGCACCACGCCGCGAGGCATCGCCCAGACAGGCGCAGCCACTGCTGAACTGCAGCCCCGGCAAATCAACCTTGCCCCAGCCTAGGCCAAGAGCAGCAAATGCGCGCCAGTCGCGACTCAGGGCGTCATGCCGGTACAGGTTGGCCAGCACAGCCTGATATTTGCCATGAGCAGATACCGCTTCGCTGACGTCCGCCAGTTCCATGCGCTCGATACGGAAACGCCCCTGCGTCAGTTCCAGCTCGAGCCGCGCATGTTCGCTCTGCCGTCCCAGCATCAGGCCCGCATGGCTACCACGCGATAGGGCCAGATGCCCCGTGGCGCCGACGCCGCCAAAATCCACCGCAGCGGGCCAGCTGCTCAGGTGATTGACACCCAGATGCCCGGCCAGATACCAGTCCGGGTTTTCTTCTGCCAGCACGACGTTGCTCAAACCCAAGGACAACAACAGACCTACGATAGTTTTCATATGCATTCCTCTGCTCCTCAGGCGCCAAAACTGGTGCCAAATACGCTATTCACCTCTGCTGCCGTGGCGAGCCCGCCATGGGCTATCCCTACCAGCGCCACCTGCGTCAGATAATGCTGCTCCACAGCCTCAATGAATCCTGCATCGGAAGTGCTATGGTAGCCCGACGCGAGCGACTTCACCAGCGCCTGCACAGCCGTATTGTCGCGGTTTGCCACCAGATAGCCTTCGACATCGAACGTGAATGCGCTATCTGTGGTGGTGCTGAACTTCGCGCCCAGATCACGGAAGCCGTGGCTGGTCAGGCCCAGCTTCTGCGCATCCGTCGCCGATAGCAACTGGGTTTGCCCCTGAGCATTCTGATACAGGTGGATATCCACCCCGACCCCGGAACCTGCCGCCGCCGCACTGAAGCCCGCGCCCGCAGCAGACTGGTAACAGGCATAAGGCATGCTGTCACCGCTGGCGGCGTAGTACCAGTCCTTGGTATAGGGCTGGAAATACGCGTTCAGCTGGTGACCGCCCAGGGCCGTTTCAAGCGCATCAAAGCGGGCGCCTTCCAGCACATTGCCCTTGCCCAGCGCCAGCTTGGCCGCCTCTTGGGCACTGGTGGTATAGCAGCGGTCCCCATTGCCCAACAATACACTGAACACCGGCGTTGCCACTCGCACATGCTCTACCAGCATGCCGGGATCGACGATGACGCCGTTGGCTATGCCATCCTCATCGCCCCAGCCGCCATCGGTCAGCGTGACCACGATACGGTCCACCTTGCCGTCGCCATTAAAATCGATCAGCGTCGCGCCATTGTCATAGGTATCGAGCCGGCCATCATCCAGGAAGCTGTACCAGCGCTGGTTCACCTTGTCCCACTTGAGGAAGTCGTTAGCCACTACGCCACCGGGCGCCAGATCGATCACCACGCGGCTTTGCAGCCCAGGCATGGCGCTCGACAAATCGACCAGTTGCTCGCCATCCTGCGCCTTGAGCGAGAAGTTGAACATCGGCGTAGCCGCCTGCGTATTCGCAGCCAGCGGTGCCGGCGCTGCACTCACGCTCAAGTCCAGCAACTGGGCACCGTCGCTCAGCTTGACCGTGCCGGCCGGACTAGTCGCATCAGGCGTGCCTGCCAATATCGCGCCGAAGGCCGTTTGCGGTGCGTTCTTGCCCAACGCATAATCGGCCAACGAGGCCAAAGGCATTTGTGCCACGGCGTGCTGCTGCCAGTCCGGAATGCCATCGTGGTTGAAATCGCCGCCATTCGCAGCCAGTTCCACCGACGGTGCCACGCCATCGACATCCGTGACAATGGTCACGCTGACCGGTGCTTGCACCACCAGCTTGCCTTGCGGGTCCAGTACCTGCGACATAAAGGTGTACACACCATCGTCCAGCACTGTCGTCGCCAGATTCAACTGGCCAACCCCGACCGTCGCAGCAGTCAGTACCTGCGAAGCGATCACGGTGCCATCCAGTGTGGTCAGACGGGCCGTTCCGCCCTCCGCAAAATAACCGGCAGAAGACAGGGTGAACTGCGGAGCCACCACGCTGGTGACGGCATCGGTATTGCTCTTGCCATCATCTGTGCGCGGATCTAGCACTGCATGATATTCGGCGGGGACCGGCTGCGGGCTAGGCGTGGTCTCCACAACAGGCGGTGGGCTAGCTGGGGTCTCGACTACAGGCGGCGGACTAGGCGGAGTCACCACCACAGGCACCGGGCCAGGCGTGATCTCAGGCTGCACATCGTTGCTGTCGACTGAACCGGTAGCGCTGGCGCCGCCGAGCTGCAGCACCAGCGACTCAGTCGCTTCGACCAGCTTATCATCGACAGTCACAACGCCCACCACGAAACTGCCGACGCCTGCAGGTACCACTACCTTCGCCGTTGCCGGGTCACCGTTTAGCCATGCCACGCCATTGCTGAATACCAGCGTCTGATAATCACTGGCATCGGCCGTACCGCTCAGGGACAGCGCATATTCCGTCGCGACATTGCTGACCGCATTCAGCGTCACGGCGTAATTCAGGGTTTCCCCTTCCATAACCTTGGCCCCAGCCACCACACTGCTGACCACCTGCACGTCATTGTCGGTAATCGTGCCCGTGGCGGCCACGCCGCCTACCGTCAGTACCAGCGTTTCGCTCGCTTCCAGCAGCACATCGTCAATCGTAGCGATGGTGACATGGAAACTCGTCACATTCGCTGGTACGACCAGCACGCCTTTACTCGCGTCACCATTGCGCCAGGCCACGCCATCGCTGAAGCTGATATTGCCCAGGTCGGCCGCGGTCGCCGTGCCGTCCAGCGCCAGCGTGTACTCCGTGGAACTGGCCGACGCTACGCTCAGCGTCACCGTATATTGCAGGCTATTGCCTTCCACCACACTGCGATCAGCCGGGGTGGCTCCCGTATGCGCCGCATCTTCGGCCAGCACACGGCTGACCACCTGCACGTCATTGTCGGTAATCGTGCCCGTGGCGGCCACGCCGCCTACCGTCAGCACCAGCGTTTCGCTCGCTTCCAGCAGCGCATCATCGATCGTAGCGATGGTGACATGGAAACTCGTCACATTGGCTGGTACGACCAGCACGCCTTTACTCGCGTCGCCATTGCGCCAGGCTACGCCATCGCTGAAGCTGATATTGCCCAGGTCGGCCGCAGTTGCCGTGCCGTCCAGCGCCAGTGTGTACTCCGTGGTACTGGCTGACGCTGCGCTCAGCGTCACCGTATATTGCAGGCTATTGCCTTCCACCACACTGCGATCAGCCGGGGTGGCTCCCGTATGCGCCGCATCTTCGGCCAGCACACGGCTAACCACCTGCACATCATTGTCGGTAATCGTGCCCGTGGCAGCCACGCCGCCTAGCGTCAGCACCAGCGTTTCGCTCGCCTCCACCAGCGCATCATCCACCGTTGCAACGGTGATGCGGAAGCTCGTCACATTGGCAGGGACTATTACCATGCCCGTGGCCGGATCACCGCCGTACCAGGCCACACCGTCGCTAAAGCTAATACTGCTCAAGTCGGCGGAAGCAGCCGTTCCGCCCAGTGTCAATGGGTACTCGCTGGCGCTGTCCGAGGCAGCATTTAACTTCACCGAGTACAACAGGTAGTTGCCTTCCACCACACTGCGGTCTATCGGGCTAGCCCCCGTGTGGGCGGCATCTTCCGCCACCACGCTGCTCACTGCCTGGATATCGTTATCCGTGATCGTGCCGGTGGCAGCCACTCCCCCCAGAGTCAGGGTGAGCGTCTCGCGCGCTTCCACCAATGTGTCATCGATCGTACTGATCAGGACATGGAAGCTCTTTACCGTTGCAGGAACCACTACGATGCCGCTGGCCGGGTCGCCATTGCGCCACGCCACGCCATCGCTGAAACTGATGCTGCCCAAATCAGCGGCATTGGCGCTACCGCTCAGCTTCAGCGCATACTCGCTGGCGCTGGCCGAGGCAGCGCTCAGCGTCACCGAGTACTGCAGGCTCTTGCCCTCTACCACACTGCGATCAATTGGCGAGGCGCCCATATGTGCGGCATCTTCGGCCGATACGCTGCTGACCACTTGCACATCGTTATCGGTAATCGTGCCAGTCGCGGCCACCCCGCCCACGCTCAAGGTCAGCGTCTCGCTCGCCTCAACCAGCACGTCATCCAGCGTTGCGATGATGGCATGGAAGCTCGTTACACCAGCCGGCACCACGACCACGCCGGTGCTCGGGTCACCATTACGCCAGACCACACCATCGCTAAAGCTGATGCTGCCAAGGTCGGAGGCAGCGGCCGTGCCGTCCAATGTCAGCATATACTCGATAGCGACATCTGACGGCGCACTCAGCGTCACTGAGTACTGCAGGCTATTGCCCTCCACCACACTACGATCGGCCGGTGCGGCCCCCATATGTGCGGCATCTTCGGCCACCACACTGCTCACCACCTGAATATCGTTATCAGTAATCGTACCAGTTGCGGCCACCCCGCCCAAAGTCAGCGTCAGCGTTTCACTGGATTCCACCAGCACGTCATCCACGGTCGCTATGGTGACATGAAAACTCGTCACATTCGCCGGCACCACGACCACGCCCGTCGTTGCATCGCCGTTGCGCCAGGCTACACCATTGCTGAAAGTTATGCTGCCAAGGTCAGACGCAGCGGCGATGCCACTCCATGCCAGTGTGTATTCGCTGGTGCTGGCCGACGCCGCGCTCAGCGTCACGGCATACTGCAGGCTGTTGCCTTCCACCACAACGCTATCGACTGGCGTCGCGCCCGTATGCGCCGCATCTTCGGCCGCCACGCTGCTGACCACCTGCACATCGTTATCGGTAATCGTGCCCGTCGCTGCGACGCCGCCCAGCGTCACGATCAGCGTCTCGCTGGACTCCACCAGCGCATCATCCACCGTTGCGACCGTCACATGGAAACTCGTCACATTGGCCGGCACCACCACCACGCCCGTGGTCGGGTCACCATTGCGCCAGGCCACGCCATCGCTGAAGCTGATGGTGCCCAGGTCGCCAGCGGCCGCCGTGCCGCTCAGTGCCAGCGTGTATTCGGTGGCACTGGCCGAGGCCGCACTCAGTGTTACCGTGTACTGCAGGCTGTTGCCTTCCACCACAGTGCTATCGACTGGCGTCGCGCCCGTATGCGCCGCATCTTCGGCCACCACGCTGCTGACCACCTGCACATCGTTATCAGTAATCGTGCCCGTCGCAGCGACGCCGCCCAGCGTCACGATCAGCGTCTCGCTGGACTCCACCAGCGCATCATCCACCGTTGCGACCGTCACATGGAAACTCGTCACATTGGCCGGCACCACCACCACGCCCGTGGTCGGGTCGCCATTGCGCCAGGCCACGCCGTCGCTGAAGCTGATGCTGCCTCGGTCGCCAGCGGCCGCCGTGCCGCTCAGTGCCAGCGTGTATTCGGTGGCACTGGCCGAGGCCGCACTCAGTGTTACCGTGTACTGCAGGCTGTTACCTTCCACCACAGTACTATCGACTGGCGTCGCGCCCGTATGCGCCGCATCTTCGGCCACCACGCTGCTGACCACCTGCACATCGTTATCAGTAATCGTGCCCGTCGCAGCGACGCCGCCCAGCGTCACGATCAGCGTCTCGCTGGACTCCACCAGCGCATCATCCACCGTTGCGACCGTCACATGGAAACTCGTCACATTGGCCGGCACCACCACCACGCCCGTGGTCGGGTCGCCATTGCGCCAGGCCACGCCGTCGCTGAAGCTGATGCTGCCTCGGTCGCCAGCGGCCGCCGTGCCGCTCAGTGCCAGCGTGTACTCGGTGGCACTGGCCGACGCCGCACTCAGTGTTACCGTGTACTGCAGGCTGTTGCCTTCCATCACAGTGCTATCGACTGGTGTCGCGCCCGTATGCGCCACATCTTCGGCCACTACACTGCTGACCACCTGCACATCATTATCAGTAATCGTGCCCGTCGCTGCGACACCGCCCAGCGTCACGATCAGCGTCTCGCTGGACTCCACCAGTGCATCATCCACCGTTGCGACCGTCACATGGAAACTCGTCACATTGGCCGGCACCACCACCACGCCCGTCGTGGCATCGCCATTGCGCCAGTTAACGCCATTGTTAAAGCTGATTGCTGCGCGATCTGCAGCACTGGCAGTACCGCTCAGCGCCAGCGTGTATTCCTGCGCGCTACCGACTGCGCTACTCAGCGTCACTGTGTACCGCAGGCTAGTGCCTTCGACTACGGAACTATCGACCGGCACCGCGCCCGTATGCGTCGCATCTTCGGCGACAACCGTGCTCACCGTCTGGGCGGCGACCTCGTTATCCGTAATCGTCACCAGCGCGGTATTGTCGGTGATCGCGGCCAGCGAACTATTGCTCAGCAACACATTAAAATTGCGCGAGCCGTCTATCACCGCATTGTCCGTAATGCTGACCTGGAAGGTCACGCTGGTCTGACCCGGCGCAAAAGTGAGCTGGCCATTGGTGGCGACATAGTCGCTGCCCGCATGGCCGCTGCCATCACTGGTGCTGTAATCGACCGTAATCGTATCGCTGCTCGCCACGCTGAGCGCCACCGTGATGGTCGCCGTGCCCGCCGCCTCATTGACCGTCACATCGGCCACCGTAATATGCGGCTGGCTAGCCAGATAGGCATTCAGCGTCGTCAGCAAGCCTGCCGTTGCGGCATTCCCCGTCACCGAGCCGCCCCCGATCACCAGAGCGTCGCCATTGAAAGTCAGACCAATGAAGGTATGCGGATCACCATTCTGCTCCGTGAACGGATCGATCACATAGTTGCCATTGGTGGTGGCCAGCGTATGGGAGTTCCCCGTTGCATAAAACACGATGGTGGAAACGGCTCCGCTAGGCGCCCGCCAGTTGATCACACCATCAATCGCATGCTGTATGCCGGCAGCATCCGTCACCAATATGGTGCCGGTATAGTCATTGCCCTGAGTCCCGCCAAACTGGCCATTATTCGTACTCTGCATGAACTGCAGATTGGTCCAGCCTAAATTACTCAGATAGGACGAATTGACCGCCTCATTATTGCGCCAATAGTCGCCAACGAAACCGTCCGAAAACGATACAGAAATAGTTGTAGTAGTCACTGCGCCGCCAGAAAAGAGGAGTAATGAGCTGGCGGAGCAGGGCCGGCAAAAGGTGTCGGCAGCGGTAATTAGGCGGCCTTTTCTGTCGCCTCAACATGGGAGACTACAGGTATGGCCTCAATTGTAGCAAAAAATTTCCCAAAGAAACTATTTATTGCTCAAATTAAACATATAAATGCTGGATATTTGGTAAAAATAATAAATTCAACCAGGTCATGTAGTCAAAGTACAATGCCAGCCGCGCTTAATCCCGCCCAGGCACCATGCGTTCGAATACCCCATCGCGGTCGATGAAGCGGTGTTTAAGCGCGCCGGCGATATGCACACACACCAGCAGCACCAGCAGCCAGACCAGCGCACCGTGTATGTCAAAATAGGTTTCGGCCAGGTCGTGATTGGGCGCCGCCAGCCGTGGCAAGCTATAGCCGAAAAATACCAAACCTGATTTGCTATGAATGGCACCGGCGATCCCCGCCAGCGGCAGCACCAGCATGCATAGGTATAGCCCCACTTGCACCAATTGCGCGGCACGCAATTGCCACGCGGGCATTTTGGATGGCAGTTGCGGCACCGGATGGCGACTCCGCCACCACAGGCGCCACAGCACCAACGCCAGCACGATCAGCCCCACAGACTTATGCACGATGAAATACGGCTTGGCCGCGGGAGTGTGCTCAATTTCCATCATGTACCAGCCCAGCCCCGTCATCAACACCAGCAAGAGCGCGCTGATCCAGTGCAAGGCCAGTGCCATACGATCATAGTGCCAGCCTATGGTGGGCACTGCCTGGGGGCGAAAGTCGTTCATATCATCCTCGTCACTGGTAATTGCTCCACTTGAATTTTATCGCACAAACACTATATTTTTCAATATAATATAAAACCACAAAATGAAGGATGAGCCGTGCCCGATACCCTTACCCTACCGTTAGACGCCATGCATGCCGCCGCCGAACAGGCTTGTGGCCTGCTACGCGTACTCTCCAACCCTGACCGCTTGCTACTCATGTGCCAACTGTCGCAGGGCGAACATTCGGTGGGCGAACTGGAAACCCTGCTCTCGATTCACCAGCCCACTTTGTCGCAACAGCTAGGCGTGTTGCGCAGCAATGGCCTGGTGCACACGCGGCGCGAGGGCAAGAATATCTATTACTCCGTGGCTAGCACGCAGGCGCTGGCCGTGATGCAAGTGCTGTATCAGCAATTCTGTCCCCAACCGGTAAAGGTTTAAGCGATGGCAATCGACCTCACCCATTTCACCCCCGGCCTGTCGCTCGCGGGAGGCCTGATCATCGGCATCGCGGCCAGCGTGCTCATCTTGTTCAATGGCCGTATCGCCGGCATCAGCGGCATTCTGGGCGGCCTGCTTAGCTGGCCCCGTAATGACCGCCACTGGCGCCTGGCTTTTCTGGCTGGCCTGATCGGCTCGCCCTTGCTGGCCGGCCTGCTCGGCTATGCCACCGCACCGGAAATCCACGCGAGCTGGGAGCTGGTACTGCTGGCCGGCTTCATCGTCGGCCTCGGCACCCGCTATGCGGGTGGCTGCACCAGCGGCCATGGCGTATGCGGCATGTCGCGCGGCGCCGTGCGCTCCATCGTCGCCACCCTCACCTTTATGGCCGCCGGTTTCATCACCGTGTACATCCAACGTCATCTGCTGGGAGCCTGATATGCTGGTACTGACTTCTTTATTGGCCGGACTGCTGTTCGGCCTCGGCCTGATCATTTCGGGCATGGCCAATCCTGTCAAAGTACAGGGCTTCCTCGATCTGGCTGGCAACTGGGACCCCTCGCTGGCCATGGTAATGGCGGGTGCCATCGGCATAGGCGGCTTCACCTTCCTGCTGGCACGCCGGCGCCAGCTCTCCCTGCTGGGGCTGCCCATGCAGCTGCCTGCCAACAACACCATTACCGCCCGGTTGGTACTCGGCAGCGCGGCTTTCGGCATAGGTTGGGGCATGGCCGGCTTCTGCCCTGGTCCGGCGCTGGTGGCCATGGGCGCCGGCGTTCCCAAGGCGGCCGGCTTCGTGGCAGCCATGGTGGCCGGCATGGCCGTGTTCGAACTGGTCGAACGCCGGCGACAATCCGCCAGCCAAGCCGGGCCAACTGGTGGCCAGTAGCCGCTTTTATTCAGACTTTTATGCTGCAAACTAGTGGCAGAATAGTTTCCTCGAAGGAAAATATGTCATAATTCGAACTACCTTTTTGTTTTGTACAAGTTTGATTTACAGCCATGCCGCGCGACACGTCTTCTGATTCCTTAACCTACTGGGATGAACGAGTAACAGCCAGCCGCTGGCTGATCGCCAAGACCGCCGCATGGGGCGTACTGGCCGGCTTTTTCGCGGTGCTGGGCCAGGGCTGGCTGGAAGATGCCCAGCCGATATTCCCGTTTATCCAGCAAAACTTCAGCCTGTGGCAAATCATCTACCTGCTGGCTCTGGTACTGGTATTCGTGCTGTGGGCCGCCGCCATGCAGCAGAAAATCACCATACTGCACAACAGTAAAGTGGGCCGCGCGGCCCAGCAGCGCGTCGTCGATTTCAACGCGCGTCAAGCCCAGCGCAAGCAGGAAGCCCTGCAGCGGCGCGAGCAGGCGCTGCGCGAGAAGCAGGCCGAAGCTGCCAACAAAGCCCCGCAAGGGGGCCGTAGCAACAAGTTCGATTTCTAAGCGCGCCGCCTATTCGTAGCGCAGGCAATCGACCGGCAGCAACTTGGACGCGCGCCGGGCCGGATAGAAGCCGAAGAACACTCCCACCAGACTGGAAAAGCCGCAGGCCACCAGCACCGCCTGCAGCGTGATAAACACATCGAACTTGCCGGTAGCCGTAATGGCCGCAGCGGCACCGCTGGCCAGCACGATGCCGAACAGGCCGCCCACCAGACAGATCACCACGGCTTCGGTCAGGAACTGCCACAATACATCACGCGGTTTGGCGCCTATGGCCATGCGGATGCCGATCTCGCGCGTGCGCTCAGTCACCGAAACCAGCATGATGTTCATGATGCCTATGCCGCCCACGATCAGCGAGATGGCGCCGATCAGGCCCAGCAGAGCAGCCAGACCGGTGCTGATCTTCTGTGCCGTTTCCGCAAACGAAGCCAGATTATCGATGCGGAAGTCATCCGGCTGTTCGTACTTGATGTGGTGGCGGTCGCGCAGCGTCTCGTTGATATCCTGGATCGCATCCTGCAGGTTGCCGCCCGATTTACCTTGCGCCACCACATAGTGCACATTGCCGGGGAAAGGCAGGCGCACCAGATTGGCTGCGGCCGCCGTTATCGGTACCAGCACATAGTCGGCCAGATCGCCGCCATCAACCTGCTTGCCTTCGCCATACAGCACGCCCACCACCTGGAACGAGACGTTCTCGATGCGGATGTATTTGCCCAACGGGTCGGTCTTGTAGAAGAACTGGTCGGCGATCTTGTGGCCTATCACCACCATGCGCGCCGCTGCACGCACATCGGCATCGCTGAACACATTGCCCTGATCGATTTTCCAGCCGCGTATCTTGAACATGGCAGTGGAGACCCCGTGCACGGTCTTGGAAGCGCTCTCGTTACCGACCGCCAGATTGAAGCCGCCCTGCAGCACGGGCGCGGCACCGGCCAGCGATGGCAGCTCATTGAGCGCGGCCGCATCGGCCATGGTCAGTGCCGGCGCGGCACCGGTGCGCATGCGCTGCTGCTGGGCGCGGTCGCCGCCGGGCGAAATGAACAACATATTCGTCCCCAGTTGCTCCAGCTCCTTGGCGATGAAGCGCTTCATGCTGTCGCCTACGGCCAGCAACAGCACCACCGAGGTAATCCCGATGATAATGCCCAGCATGGTCAACAGCGTACGCAGCCGGTTGGCCATCATGGAGCGGAAAGCTTCCACCGCGATCTGTAAAGGATTCATAAGATTTATACCGTTATGGCTTCGTGGCTGGCGGCTAGCTGACGCAGGCCTTCCGCGGCCGGCCCGTCGTACAGCACACGGCCGTCTTTGAGGCGCATCAGGCGCTTGGCGTAGGCGGCAATGTCCGGCTCGTGCGTCACCAGCAGGATGGTAATGCCGCGCTGTTCATTCAGCTGCTGGAACGAGCGCATGATGTCTATGCTGGTCTGGGTATCGAGGTTGCCGGTCGGCTCGTCCGCCAGGATCAGCGGCGGATCGCCCACCAGCGCGCGCGCAATCGCCACGCGCTGCTGCTGGCCGCCCGATAACTGGTTGGGTGTGCGTTTGGCGTAATCCTTCAGCCCTACGCGCTCCAGTTCCAGCAACGCCTTGGCATGCGCTTTGGAGCGCGACACGCCGGCATAGATCAGCGGCAGCGCCACGTTCTCGGCCACGCTCATGCGCTTGATCAGATTAAAGCTCTGGAACACGAAACCGATGGTGCGGTTACGGATGGTGGCCAGCTCGGCACGCGACAGCGTCAGCGTATCCACGCCATCGAGGCAATAGCTGCCGCCGCTGGCCTGATCGAGGCAGCCGAAAATATTCATCAGCGTCGATTTGCCGGAACCGGACTGCCCCATCACGGCGACGAAATCGCCGCGCGGCACGGCCAGATCTATCCCGAACAGCACCTGCGTTTCAACGTTGCCCGAGTGGTAGCTCTTGGTGACCTGACGGATGTCGATCAGCAGCGGCGCTGTCACAGCTCACCCGATTTCTCGTTGATGGCGCGGGTGACCACCTTGTCGCCCTGCTTGAGTTCACCGCCCACCACTTCGGTATAGCGGAAATTGGACAGGCCGATACGGATATCTTTCGCCACCGGCTGGTTCTTGTCGTCCAGCGTATAAATCTTGAAGGTGCGCGAGAGTTCGCCCTTGCTGCGGAAGGCGGCATCATCTTCCTGCGCTGCCACGCTCTCGCCAGCCTTGCCGGCCGCCGCAGAAGCCGAAGCTGCAGCGCTGGCCGAAGCACTCGCGCTGGCCTGCGCCTTGGCTTTCTGCTTCTGCTTTTCGATTTCCTCGTCGCTCAGGCGGAAGCGCAGCGCGGCCGTCGGTATGCGCAGCACCTGCTGGCGGTTGCCCACCAGCAGCCGCACCTGCGCCGTCATGCCGGGCTTGAGCAGCTCTTCATTATTGTCCACGTCCAGCACCACGTTGTAGGTCACCACGTTCTGCACCACATTGGCGGCCAGACGGAACTGGCGCATGCGCGCGTCGAACTCCTTGTCCGGATAGGCGTCCACCACGAAGCGGGCCTGCTGGCCCTCCTTCAGCGCGCCCACATCGGCTTCGGAGACGCTGGTGTCGATCTGCATCTTGGTCAGATCGCGCGCGATCTGGAACAACGTCGGCGTGGTGAACGATGCTGCCACAGTCTGGCCCAGATCGACGGTACGCTTGATGATTACGCCGTCGATCGGTGAGCGGATCACCGAGTTATTCAGATCGGCCTGCGCCCTTGCCAGTTGGGCCTGCGCTAGCTGCACATTGGCCTGCGCCACATCCACTTCGCGGCGCGACTGGTCCAGCGTCAGCGAGGACATAAAGCTTTGCGCTACCAGCGTCTGGTTACGCTGGAAGGTAGCCTGCGCCAGCCGCAGATTGGCCCGTGCCGATGCCAGTTGCGCTTCGCTCTGGGCGATCACGGCGTTGAAAATGGTCGGGTCCAGTTTCAGCAGCACCTGACCTTTTTTCACGTGGTCGTTGAAATCCGCCTTCAGTTCACTCACCGTGCCCGATACCTGCGAGCCGATATTAATCAGCGCCACCGGATTGATGGTGCCGGTGGCTGTCACAGTCTGGGTGATGGTGCCACGGTCGACAGGCGCGGTGCGGAAGCGCGGCGCCTCGACGACAGCAGGTTTGGAGCGGGCATACCAGGCCGACGTTGCGCCGGCCACGATCAGCAGGCCGACGGCCAGCACGATCTTTTTCTTGGTCAGAAAAGCCATCGTTGCATTTATCCCTGAGCGAGATCCGTCGATATGCGGATCAACAGCCAGAGTATTCATGAATTTTGCCATAAATGCAATCCACCAGAATGGCCGTCATGCGGCCGCACCGGCAGGCATTAGCAGACCAACTTCGGCGGGCGAACGTCGCAGCTGTGCCTCAGCGCGCCGCCAGCGCCACCGTCGCCAGCGGCAGCAGGATGCGCGCCACCAGCCCCGGCGCGCCATCTTCCAGCTGCAGCTCGCCGCCATGCGACAGCGCCGTGGCTGAAACGATGGCCAGCCCCAGACCATTGCCGGGCAGGTGGCGGCTGGCGTCCACGCGGTAGAAGCGCTGCGTTACCTTGCCCAGTTCTGCAGCCGGAATGCCGGGCCCTGTATCGGCCACCACGATGGCAGCGCGGCCCTGATACAGTTGCACGCCGAGGCGTACTTCGGCTCCGGCACCGGCATATTTGATGGCGTTATCGAGCAGGCTGGCCACGGCACTGGCCAGCAGATTGCGGTCGCCATCGACCTGCACGTTATCGTCGAGTTCCAGCGTCAGCGTCACGCCACGGTCCTCGGCACTGGCTTCGTACATCTCGCCCATGTCGCGCGCAATCTGCGCCAGCGCCAGCCGCTCGAACAAACGGGTACGCACGCCCGACTCCGCTTCTGCAATCTGCAGCAGACGTTCGAACAGCCGGATCAGGTCATCAATATGCTCGATCGCATCATGTGCAGCCCCTGTCAGGCGCGGCACGCTCGGTTCATGACGCAGCGCTTCATCGAGCTTGCTGCGGATACGCCCCAGCGGCGTGCGCAGGTCGTGAGCAATCGCGTTGGAGACATGGCGGATACCATCCATCAGCCGTTCGATGCGGTCCAGCATGCGGTTGATATCGCTGCCCAGCAGGGCAAATTCATCGTCGCCGGCCACCGGGATGCGCGAACTCAGGTCGCCCGCTTCGATCTGCGCGGCCGTGCGGCGGATCGCCCCCAGCCGCCGCTCCGTCATGCTGCGGAATAACAGCGCACCACCCACCGTCAGCAGCAGCGAAACGGCGGCACCGGCCAACACGGCATGCCAGATCACCGTGCGCACGGCTTCCTGTTCGGCCAGATCGCGCCCCACGATCAGCATGCCGCCCTGCTTGAGCGGGCGCATCACCAGCCGCGCGCGGGTCGGCAAGCCTGCGCGTATCACCACCGAGGTGACGATCTGCTGGTTGTCGTCTTCGCGTTCCGGCGAGAGCGCCGGCCAACTGGTCAGATTACCCACTTCGCCATGGCCGTCGGCCGCCACCAGTTCGAAAATTTCGCGGTCACTGTCGATGCCGTCGTCCAGTTGGCGCCGCACTTCGGCCAGCAGCACCTTGTGCGGCCTTCCCGTGGCACGTGCCATCACGCGGTCCGACTGGGCGATCAGCCGGCTATCGTTCTCGCGCTCCAGCACGCCCACCGTGCCGCGATAGAACACGCCCGACACCAGTGCGATCGACGCTGTACCCAGCAAGCCATAACCGAGCACCAGCTTGATGGCTATCGAGGTGCGCAGCCTACTCAAGGGGGCTACCTGCTTCCGGCCCGTCGCCCATGCGGTAGCCCACCCCGCGCAAGGTATGGATCAGCATCACAGGGAAGTCCTTGTCCACTTTGGCACGCAGACGGCTGATCTGTACATCGATCACATTGGTCTGCGGATCGAAGTGATAGTCCCACACGGATTCCAGCAGCATGGTACGGGTCACCACCTGCCCCACGTTGCGCATCAGGTATTCGAGCAGACGGTATTCACGCGGCTGCAGGGCGATCACCTTGTTGCCGCGCGTGACACGCAGGGTACGCAGATCGAGTTTGAGATCGGCCACCTGCAACTGTGCGCTATCGGCACCGGGCGCGCTGCGCCGCTGCAGCGCTTCCACCCGCGCCAGCAGTTCGGAAAAGGCAAACGGCTTGGAGAGATAGTCGTCGGCACCGCCGCGCAGGCCACCCACGCGCGCCTCGATGGAGTTGAGCGCACTGACGACGATGACAGGGGTGGTCTTGCCTTGCGCGCGCATCTGCTCGACGATGGACAGACCATCGCGCACGCCGGGCAGCATGCGGTCGAGGATGACGATGTCCCATTCGCTGCCCAGCGCCAGCGCCTTGGCTTCGGCACCGCTGGCGCAGGCGCTGGCGCTATGGCCCGCATCGCGCAGGCCTTTGCAGATGTAATTCGAGGTGTCGATCTCGTCTTCGATGACTAGGCAGCGCACGCGACTCTCCGGCTATTCTGGGGTGCGGCTATTTTACCGCGCCAGACGCGTGCCGGCGACCCGCGCTCAGGCAGCCGGCTGGTCAGCCAGTTCGCGGTACAGCGCGGCGTAGTTGCGCGCCATGGTCTCGGCCGTGAACAGCTCCCAGTAGCGCGCTTCGGCACGCCGGCCCATTTCGGCCGCGCGCTCAGGGTGCTCCCACAGCGTGCGCATGGCGGCCCCCAGCGCCTGCGCATCGTCGGGCGGCACTACCAGCCCGGTCTCGTTATCGATGTTGATATAGGTGGTGCCCGTACCGATCTCGCTGGAGATCATCGGCTTGCCGTACATGGCGCCTTCCAGCAGCGAGATACCGAATGCCTCCGAACGCAGGTGCGATGGGAACACCATGGCGTAGCTCAGTTCCAGCAGCGCCACCTTGTCTTCCTCTTCCAGCGCGCCGACAAACAGCACATGAGTCAGGCCCAGTCGCTCGGCATGCTGCTTGAGTTCCTGTTCGATCGGACCGGCACCCACGATTACCACCGGATAATCCAGATTGACCATTGCATCGAGCAGGATGTGCAGGCCCTTGTAGTAACGCAGCACACCGACGAACAGGAAGAAACGCTCGCCGCAGCGCGCGCGCCACTGCTGCTTGACGCTCTCCGACGGGCGCGGATAGATGCTCTTATCCAGCCCGTAGGTGATGGTGCGGGTTTTGTGCTGGAAGCGCTTCAGCACGGGTGAAGAAGCCATGTAATTAGGCGAGGTGGCAACGATGACATCGACATCGCGCAGGAACTGGCGTTTCAGCGGGCCATACACGCGCAGCAGATTTTTCTGCCGTACGATGTCCGAATGGTAGGTCACCAGACTGGGCTTCTTGATGCGCGCCATGAAGTGGGCCAGATCCATGAAAGGCCACGGAAAGTGGTAGTGGATCACATCCGCTTCACGCGCCAGCCGCGCTAGCTGACGGATCGCCGCAAACGAAAAGCCGGTCGAGGCAATTTCAAAAGCCAGCGGCATGCGGTGCACCATATGGCCTTCGATTTCCATCTGGCGCGGGCCGCTATCGCGGGTCAGCGTCAGCACTTCGTTGTCGATGCCAAGCCGGCCCGTGCCTACGCAGAGCTGGCGGATCACCTGCTCGATGCCACCCCAGGTGTCGGGGTAGTAGGTCTTGTAAAAATGCAGTACGCGCATGGCAGATTATCGGTTAAGTACTTGCTGATACACGGCGACCGTGCGGCGTGCTGCCACATCCCAGGTCAGCTCCAGCGCACGCCGCCGGCCCGCAGCGATGCAGCGATTGCGGGTGGCATCATCGCGCACCAGCGTGGTCATCGCATTGCTGATTTCGCCCACGGAAAGCGGATCGAATTCGAGTGCGGCCCCCTGCGCCACTTCCGGCAGCGAGGTGGTGCCAGAGCAGGCCACCGGCACGCCGCTGGCAAAGGCTTCCAGCAAGGGCAGGCCGAAGCCTTCGTGCAGGGTCGGAAAAATAAACGCACCCGCGCTCGCGTAAAGCTGCTGCAACTGGGCGTCGTCGGTCAACTGATCGAGCCAGACGACGTTCTCCCCCCGCTGCTGCGCCGCCTTGATCTGCGCCACCAGTTCTTCGCTGCGCCAGCCCGGCGCACCGACGATGACCAACTGGCGCGCCGAACGCAACACAGGCGGCAGGGCCAGATAAGCTTCCAGCAGCCGGCCCACGTTCTTGCGCGGCTGCAGCGTACCCACCGTCAGGAAGTAACCGGCACGCAGGCCATACTGCTGCAGCGTGGCGGCGCAAGCCTCGGCAGCAGGCGCATCAAACCATTCCGCGCGTACGCCATGCGGCACCACGCTGATGCGCTGTTCATCCACGCCGAAGCATTCCACCAGCTCGCGGATAGAGAACTGCGAACCGGTAATCACATGTTGCGCCTTGCGCGCCGCCTTGATCTGCAGCCAGTTTTTCAACTTGCGCTGCTTGGCACTGCACCACTCGGGATGGGAAATCGGCAGCGCATCATGCAGCGTTGCCACCACCGGGCAATCCATGCGCACGATGCGGTAATCGGTAGCGTGGAAAATATCCAGCGGCGCGGCGCCACGCCCGAGTGCCGCCAGTGTGCTCAGATGCACGGAAGCCGGCAGCAGCAGGTCGCCGAGCGTGGCCAGCGGGAAGGACAGCGGCAAGGCGCGGCCTACCTTCAGGCGCGGCTTATCGCCCGGTGGCGCAAACGAAAAAGGCAGCACTTCCACGCCGGCTGCCGGCAAATGCTGCAACAGGGCGCGGCTATACACACCCAGCCCGTCCAGACGGCCACCCGTCAGTGCTGGTTCTACCGTCGTGGTGGACAGCCCGACACGCAGGCCAGACGCTTTGAGTTGCTCATTCACGCCGTGTACATCCAGCGCAGGGTATCGGCCAGCGGCACCGGCTCCAGCGCGCCGATGGCCGCGCTCAGGCGGGCATTATCGCCCACCAGCCGCACCACTTCATTGGCACGCACGAAAGCGGGATTGACCCGCACATTGATT
This sequence comes from Pseudoduganella danionis, assembly GCF_009720775.1. Lineage (GTDB taxonomy): Bacteria > Pseudomonadota > Gammaproteobacteria > Burkholderiales > Burkholderiaceae_D > Rugamonas > Rugamonas danionis. The sequence goes on along the minus strand of NZ_WNKW01000001.1, from coordinate 207,029 downwards.
TTATAACCGGCGATCTCGCCCATCATGTCCAGCACTTCGCCCAGCGACCAGCCCTGCCCCGAACAGACATTGAAAGTCTGGCCCACTGGCGCTGCGGCCAGCAGGCGGCGATAGCTACGCGCCACCATGCGCACATCGGAAAAGTCGCGCCACACGTGCAGGTTGCCCAGTTCGATTTCGCGCGCCTGACGGCGGAAGTGTCCGACGATTTTCGGCAGCAGGAAGTTTTCCTGCTGGCCTACGCCGGTATAGTTAAACGGACGCACGAAAATCAGCGGCAGCTTGTCCTGCCACAGCCGCGCCATGTATTCCATCGACAGCTTGCTGACGGCGTAGTCATTGGCCGGTGCGGCAGGCACGGATTCATCGATCACGCCCACATCGGTATTACCGTAGATATTCGCGCTAGAAGCCAGCAGCACTGCCGACGGCTGGTGCGGCTGGGCCGCCAGTGCTTCCAGCAGATTGCGCGTCCCCATGACGTTGACGCGATAGATCTGCTCGACATCGCCATGCGCGACGAAAGCAATCGCTGCCAGATGCACTACCACGTCGGGCTGCACCTGCTGCACCACCTGCGCCAGCGCGGCGCGGTCATTCAGATCGACAGAAAACTCGCCCTCTGCGGCGGTACGTCCCGGCGTGACCGTGCCGTAGACCTGATAGCCGGCGGCCCGCAATTCCTCGGCGACGTAGTGCCCGGTGAAGCCGGACAGCCCGGTAATCAGGGCGCGCTTGCCGGCGCCTTCCATCGTCATGGTGCGGTCCTTAGAACGAGAAACCGGCGCGGTTGCGGCGCAGGTCGGCCTCGACCATCATCTGGCACAATTGTTCCAGTGTGGTTTCCGGTTTCCAGCCCAGTTCCTTGTGAGCCTTGGCCGGATCGCCGATCAGCAGCTCCACTTCGGCCGGACGGTAGAATTTCGGGTTGACGCGTACCAGTACCTTGCCGGTCTTTTTGCAAGTACCGATTTCTTGATCCGCCGCACCGCTCCACTCCAGCGCCACATCGATGGCCTTGAACGCCATGCTGACGAAATCGCGCACGGTTTCCGTGCGGTTGGTCGCCAGTACATAGGTATCTGGATGGTCGGCTTGCAGGATGCGCCACATGCCTTCCACGTATTCCTTGGCATAGCCCCAGTCACGCTTGGCGTCGAGGTTGCCCAGTTCCAGCACGTCGAGCTGGCCCAGATGGATTTTGGCCACCGAGTCAGTGATTTTGCGGGTGACGAATTCGCGCCCACGCAGCGGCGATTCGTGGTTGAACAATATGCCCGAGCTGCCGAAAATACCGTAGGACTCGCGGTAGTTCACCGTCATCCAGTGAGCATACAGCTTGGCCACACCGTATGGGCTGCGCGGGTAGAACGGGGTATCTTCCTTCTGCGGCACGGCCTGCACCTTGCCGAACATTTCCGAAGTCGAAGCTTGGTAGAAGCGGATTTTCGGATTGACGATGCGGATCGCTTCGAGCAGATTGACCGGGCCTACGCCCGTGATTTCTGCCGTGGTGACGGGCTGCTCGAACGACACGCCGACAAAACTCTGGGCCGCCAGATTGTAGATTTCATCGGGCGCCGTGTTCTGCAGCAAACGGATGGAGGAGCCGAGGTCGGTCAGATCATATTCGACCAGCGACAGATGCGGATGCGACTGGATACCCAGTTCTTCGATCCGCCAGAAATTGACGGAACTGGTGCGGCGATAGGTCCCGTAGACCTGATAACCTTTTTCCAGCAACAATTGCGCGAGATAAGCACCGTCCTGGCCGGTAATGCCCGTAATCAGGGCTGTTTTTCTTTTATCCATGGTGAATCGAAATCCAAATCATCTGAGGCTGTATAGCCGACTATTGTAACAGACCACTTAGGGCACACTTCTCACCAAATATGTCATTACATTACTTACAACTTGTTACCTAAGGCATATCAAACAAGTAACAAAAACAAAAAGGCCGGCTCGTCACCGAACCGGCCTGATTATTTACCTCGGCACAACAATCGCTAGCGTTCAGGCCTTGCGCTGGGCGACCGCATCCACCACGCACAGTGCCGTCATGTTGACGATACGGCGCACCGTGGCCGACGGCGTCAGGATGTGCACCGGCTTGGCGCAGCCGAGCAGGATAGGGCCGATGGCGATACCGTTGCCGGCTGCCGTTTTCACCAGGTTGTAGGCGATATTGGCCGCATCGATGTTAGGCATCACCAGCAGATTGGCGTCACCCTTGAGTTCCGAGTGCGGCATGATGGCATTGCGCAGCTTGGAATCGAGTGCCGTATCGCCGTGCATTTCGCCATCCACTTCCAGCGCCGGATCGAGTTCCTTGACCAGTTGCAGGGCCGCGCGCATCTTCTGTGCCGACTCGCTATTGGACGAACCGAAGTTGGAGTGCGACAGCAGGGCCGCGCGTGGCGACAGGCCGAAGCGGCGCATTTCGTCCGCTGCCATCACGGTAATCGCGGCCAGTTCCTTGGCGTTCGGATTCTCGTTGACGTGGGTGTCCACCATGGCCAACTGGCGCTCGGGCATGATCAGCACATTCATGGCCGCATACACGCAAGCGCCTTCGCGCTTGCCGAGCACCTGATCGATGTAGTGCAGATGCAACTGGGTGGTGCCAAAGGTGCCGCAGATCATGCCATCGGCATCGCCCTTCTTGATCATCATGGACCCGATCAGGGTATGACGGCGGCGCATTTCCAGCTTGGCGTATTCCTGCGTCACGCCCTTGCGTGCCGTCAGTTCGTAATACGACTGCCAGTAATCGCGATAGCGCTCGTCGTGGTCGGGGTTGATCACATCGTAATCGATACCCTGCTTGAGGCGCAGGCCGAACTTGGCAATGCGCGTTTCCAGCACGGCCGGACGACCGACCAGAATCGGACGGGCCAGTTTTTCATCGACCACCACCTGTACCGCGCGCAGCACGCGCTCTTCTTCGCCCTCGGCGTAGACGATGCGTTTCAGATCGCTCGGCGTCTTCTTGGCCAGCTGGAACAGCGGCTTCATGAAAGTACCGCTGCGGTAGACGAACTGCTGCAGGCTGTCAGCATAGGCTTGCAGGTCCTTGATAGGACGGGTAGCCACGCCCGAATCTTCTGCTGCCTTGGCCACGGCCGGCGCGATCTTGATCAGCAGACGCGGATCGAACGGCATAGGAATCAGGTATTCCGGACCGAACGACAGATTGCTCACGCCATAGGTGGTGGCAACGATGTCGGACTGCTCGGCGTGCGCCAGTTCGGCAATCGCGTGCACCACGGCGATTTCCATTTCGCGCGTGATGGTGGTGGCGCCGCAATCGAGCGCACCACGGAAGATGTAAGGGAAGCACAGCACGTTGTTGACCTGGTTCGGATAGTCCGAACGGCCCGTGCAGATCACGGCGTCGTCGCGCACGGCGCGCACGTCTTCCGGCAGGATTTCCGGATTCGGGTTGGCCAGCGCCAGAATCAGCGGCTTGGCGGCCATGGCACGAACCATATCCTGTTTCAGCACGCCGCCGGCGGACAGACCGAGGAAGATGTCGGCATCGTGGATTACTTCGCCGAGGCTGCGCGCCGAAGTTTCGCGCGCGAAGCGTTCCTTGTCAGGGTCCATCAGCTCGGTACGGCCTTTGTAGACCACGCCGGCCAGATCGGTGACGAAGATGTTTTCCAGCGGGAAGCCCAGATCAACGATCAGGTCCAGACAGGCCAGCGCTGCCGCACCCGCACCGGACACCACCAGTTTGCAGTTCTTGATATCTTTGCCGACGTACTGGATGCCGTTCATGATGGCCGCACCGACGATAATTGCCGTACCGTGCTGGTCATCATGGAAGACCGGGATCTTCATGCGCTCGCGCAACTGGCGTTCGATGTAGAAGCACTCGGGCGCCTTGATATCTTCCAGATTCACACCGCCGAAGGTCGGTTCCAGCGAAGCGATGATGTCCACCAGTTTATCCGGATCGGATTCGCTGATTTCGATGTCGAACACGTCGATGCCGGCGAACTTCTTGAACAGCACGCCCTTGCCTTCCATCACAGGCTTGGCGGCCAGCGGGCCGATATTGCCGAGCCCCAGCACGGCCGTACCATTGGTGATCACGGCCACCAGATTGCCGCGTGCCGTGTATTTATAGGAATTGGCCGGATCGACCACGATTTCTTCGCAAGGTGCCGCCACGCCAGGCGAATAGGCCAGCGCGAGATCGCGCTGGTTAGTCAGTTGCTTGGTGGGCGTAACGCTGATCTTACCCGGCGTTGGAATCTCGTGATACTCGAGCGCGGCCAGACGCAATTGCTGACGGAGCTCTTCTTTTTTCTCGGAGGACGAATCCATGCTGTGCTGCCTTCCTGTTTGTACTGTCGGAAAGCCATTGATTCTAACAGACCAATTCTTTCAATTAAGTAGGTATTTTCACCAACAGCTATGACGGTTATCAGCATTATTGATATGTGGAACACAGCAAAACCGAATTTTTGACGCTTTTAGCGGCATTAATCCTTAGTTCGCCTCAACATGTGCACTTTTCGGCAATGATCATAATTTCATATCAAGCGATGAAATTTAATAGAAATATGCAATACGCCCGCCAGGTTAGCGCTACCTAGTGTAGAGCGCGGGCAGCGCGGGCGTACAATATGCCATGCTCTCCGAATTCGACCTCATCCAGCAATACTTCCAGCGTCCCCGCCACCCCCAGCGTGCCACCCTAGGCATAGGCGATGATTGCGCCCTGCTCACCCCCAGCCCTGCCATGCAGACGGCGATCTCGTCCGACATGCTGGTGGAAGGCCGCCACTTCTTTGCTGGCGAAGATCCTTACCGGCTGGGCCACAAGAGTCTGGCCGTGAATCTGTCCGATCTGGCGGCGATGGGCGCGCGCCCCGTGGGCTTCACGCTCGCGCTTGCGCTGCCGGCCGCAGAGCGTGACTGGCTGGACGGTTTTTCGCGCGGCCTGTTCGCGCTGGCCGATGCCTTCAACATCGAACTGATAGGCGGCGACACCACCAAAGGTCCGCTCAACATCTGCATCACCGTGTTCGGCGAAGTGGCGCCGGGGCAGGCACTGCGCCGCAGCGCAGCACAGGCCGGCGACGATATCTGGATCTCCGGCACGCTGGGCGATGCCCGTCTGGCGCTGGCCGGCTATCGCCATGAAGTGGCACTGGACCCGGCCAGCCTGCAGGCGGCGGCTGTGCGCATGCATCTGCCCGTGCCCCGGGTGGAACTGGGCATGCTGCTGGCTCAGCAAGGCATCGCCCATGCCGCCATCGATATTTCCGATGGGCTGGTGGGCGATCTGGGCCACATTCTCAAACAGTCGGGCGTGGGTGCCACGCTGAATGTCGATGCGCTGCCGGCCGGTGCCATCCTCGCTACGCGCGAGCCAGCCTTGCGCCGCGCCTACACGGCCGCCGGTGGCGATGATTACGAGCTGTGCTTTACGGCGCCCGTCAGTGCGCGCAGCGCGATACTGGCGGCCGCGGCCAGCGTGGCTACCCCAGTCACACACGTGGGCAGCATCGATGCGGCCAGCGGCCTGCGCCTGACCGATGCCAGCGGCGCGGCGCTAGCGCTGCAGTTGCAAGGCTTCGATCACTTCACGTCGTAAGCGGCTGCTGCGAACCATCCGGTTCGGCGGCCCGCTCGTGCGCCGCGATGGCTGCCGCCAGCCCGCGCCCCGAGCTGACCAGCGTGGCCATATCGGCCGCCGCTAAAGGCTGGCTGAACAGGAAGCCCTGAATCTCGTCGCAATCGCTGTGACGCAGATAAGCAAGCTGGTCGTCCGTTTCCACCCCTTCCGCTATCACGCGCAGCTTGAGGCTGTGCGCCATATTGATGATGGCGCGCGCAATGGCCGCATCGTTGGGATTGGTAGTGATGTCGCGCACGAAAGCGATGTCGATTTTCAGCTTGTCGATCGGGAAGCGCTGCAGATAGGCCAGCGAGGAATAACCGGTACCAAAATCGTCGATCGCCACTTTCAGGCCCATGGCCTTGAGCTGGGCCAGCACGCCTATGGTGCGCTCGGAATTCGACATCAGCGCCGTTTCCGTCAGTTCCAGTTCCAGCAGTTCAGGCGGCACGCCATGGCGCTGCAGCGCCGTCTGCACGATCTGCGCCAGATCGCACTCGACAAACTGGCGGCTGGCCACATTCACGGCCACCCGCACCGCACCCACGCCATTGCGCAACCACAGGCCGATCTGGCGGCAGGCGGCATCGATGATCCATGCGCCCACGCGCACGATCAGCCCCGTGTCTTCCAGCACGGAGACAAACTCGGCCGGATAGACCAGTCCATAGTCGGGGCGCTGCCAGCGCAGCAGCGCTTCCGCGCCCGCCAGTTCGCCCGTATCGAGCCGCACCTTGGGCTGGTAGTAGAGCAACAACTGCTCCTGTTCCAGCGCGCGCCGCAGCGCCAGTTCCAGATCGAGCCGCGCCGCCACTTGTGCATTCATGCCGGCCGTGTAGAAGCGGAAGCCGTCGCGGCCAGACTGGCGCGCGCGCTCCATGGCGATGTCGGCAAACTGCACCAGCGCCTGCGCTTCGGTGGCATCGTCGGGATACATGGCGATGCCGATGCTGGCACTCAGTTCGGCGCGGTGGCCTTCGAGTTCGAACGGACGGCGCAGCGCCGCGCGTACATCGTGCACCGTCTGCACCGGGTCGAGCTGCTCGCGCGGCGCGCTCAGGATCAGCGCGAATTCATCGCCGCCCATGCGCCCCACCGTATCGCGCAAGCGCACGCACTGCATCAGGCGGTTGGCAAACTGGCGCAGCAGTTCATCGCCGTGCAGCGAACCCAGCGTGTCATTGACGCTCTTGAAGCGGTCCAGCGCAATGAACATCACGACGATGCACTGGTCCTGTTCGGGCGCCAGCGCCACGGCGTTTTCAAGTGTGCGGAAAAATAGCGTGCGGTTGGGCAGGCCCGTCAGGCTGTCGTAGTGGGCCATGCGATCGAGTTGCTCGGCCGCGAGCCGCCGTTCGCTGACATCGCGCGCCACCCCCAGCAGCACGTCGGGCTGCTCAGGCCGCTGCATCAGTTGCCAGCCCAGCTCCACCGGCACGGCCACCAGATCGCTGCGCATCAGTTCCAGTTCCTGCCGCATGGATGGCGCGCCGTCTATGGCCAACTGCCCCGTCAATGCGCGCAACGCGACGGGCGAGCCCAGCCCCAGCCGGCTCGCAGACTGGCCCAGCAGTTCATCGCGCCGGTAAGCCAGCATGCGGCAAGCCCCTTCGTTCACATCGACCAGTTCGGCGCTGGCCGCATCGAGCAGGAAGATGGCGTCGGCGGTGGCATCCATGGCACTGCGGAAGCGCTGCAATTCCGCCGTGCGCTCGCGCACCGTCTGCTCGAGCCCGGCGTTATAGCGCTTCACTTCGCGGTGCAGCAGCCGCACTTCCAGCAGGTTGCGGATGCGGGTCAGTACTTCCAGCGGATCGAAAGGCTTGCTGAGAAAATCGCGCGCGCCCATTTCCAGCGCACGGATCTTGTGGTCGGGCTGGGCTGTTACCACCAGCACGGGCAGCCAGGCATCAGCTTCCAGCGGCTTTAAGGCCGCCATCACATCGAAGCCGCTCATGTCCGGCATCTGCAGGTCGAGGATGATCAGATCGTAGCGCTGGGCCGCATGCCAGCCCGCCACCACACGCGGATCCGTGGTGGCACTGACGGCCTGATAACCGCTAGACTGCAGCAGATATTGCAGCAATTCCACGTTCACCGGCTGATCGTCGACGATCAGGATGCGGGCGTGATAGATGTCGTTCTGGCTGATCATGGCACCTCCTTTGGGGCGTACCGGTCCACCGCTGCGTCGTTACGAAGTTAATTGGCAATATTATCATCTTGCTCAATTTGTGGCGCACGCCAGTCGCGGATCTTGAAAATAAATGTTGCGATTCAGGCAAAGCAGAACGGCGTCGCTGGCATGGCGCGCGAAGGCCATGTTACAGTGACCCTAAACACCCCGGATCGCCGATCACGAAGGAGACAGCCATGCACTCGAATCAATGCGAACTTATCCTCGACCTCGCCACCCAGGTGGGGCAGGCCCTGCAGGCGCGCGGCCTGCTGCTGGCAACGGCAGAATCCTGTACCGGCGGCGGTGTGGCGCAAGCCATCACGGAAATCGCCGGCTCCACCGCCTGGTTCGACTGCGGTTTCATCACGTACTCGAACGCGTCGAAGACGGAAATGCTGGACGTTTCGGCAGCCCTGATCGCCCAGCTGGGCAGCGTGTCGGAAGAAGTGGCGGCCGCCATGGCCACGGGCGCACTGGGCAATAGCAATGCCCATGTGGCCCTGTCCACCACCGGCATTGCCGGCCCCACCGGCGCGGTGCCGGGCAAACCGGTCGGCACCATCTGCTTCGGCTGGGCGCGCGGCGACCAGATCCATACGGAGCGGCTGGTCTTCACGGGTGACCGCCAGTCCGTGCGCACCCAGACCGTGATCCACGCGCTACAGGGTTTGCTGCGCTTCATTGCCTAAACAACAAAGGCAGAGCATAGGACGCGCTCTGGCGGTTGCCAGCGCGCGCCAAAACCACTACTCTCGTTGCATTCGGGCGCGTCGGTGCGCGGGTTTCCAAATGAATCAGGAGTAATTTCGATGCAAAACACGGTACATTTCATCCTTCAGGGCAAAGGCGGTATCGGCAAGACGCTGGTCTCCACCATCCTCGCGCAATGGGTTGCCAGCAAAGATGAAACGCCTTTACGCTGCTATGACACGGACCAGGAAAACGCCACCTTCTCGCGCTACAAAGCGATGAACGTCAAGCATGTGCCGGTGATGACGGACAGCCGCACCATCGATCCGAAACGCTTCGATGCGCTGATGATCGACATCCTCGAAGAAGAAGGCAACTGCGTGATCGACAACGGCGCCAACACCTTCTCGCCGCTGATGGGCTACCTGATCGAAAACGACTGCTTCTCGCTGCTGGAAGAATCGGGCCGCAAAGTCTATATCCACACCATCGTGGGCGGCGGCGACACCCTGCACGATACCGCCATGGGTTTTGTCTCCACCGCCAAGTCGACCAAGGTGCCGCTGGTGCTGTGGGAGAACGAACACTTCGGCCTGTTGCAGTCGGCGGCCGGCAAGCAGTTCACCGAATCGCAGACCTATGCCGACAATTCCTCGCGCGTCAAAGGCCGGGTGGTACTGTCGGCGCGCAATGCCGATACCTTCGGTGCCGACATCAAGAAAATGAATACGGCGCGCCTGACGGCAGCCGAAGTCAAAGAGAGCGACAAGTTCAACCTGATGGAAAAGCAGCGCATCAAAGTGGTGTTCCGCGACCTGTTCGAACAACTCGACAAAGTGGAGTGGTAAGCCACCATGGATCAGCACAAGCTGCGTACTCTGGTGTTCGAAAAGACCGGCGTCAAGATCGATATCGATGATCCTGTGTTCGCCGTAGTCGCCCTCAACGAAGCCGTACTGGAAGAGGCCGTGCAGCGCCATGTGGCGCTGATGGATAGCACGTCGCGCGAACTGGTGCGGCATGCGCGTGCAGCAGGTGGTCTGGCTGCCGAGTCGCCCGCAGCGCGGCGCCAGGGCACGGTGCTCGATGCCACCAACGAAGCACCGGAAGCGGAAACGGCGGCCCATGGCGCCGCTGCCCCCACCGGCCAGCCGGCTAGTGGCAGCGGTGCAGCAGGCGGCACTACCAGTGTCACCACCGAGCCTGCCAGCGCCAGCCTGGATGGGCGCGAAAAGCGCCTGCTGATGGCCGCCACGGGACTGGCCCTGCTCAGCGCTGTGCTGGCACTGGCCGGACAGGCACTGTTCTTCAAACCGGCGGCCCTGCCCGCCCCCATCGTGCAGCAGGCCAAAGACCTGACACCCGCCCAGATTCTGGCGCTGGACCGTGCCGAGAAACTGGAAAAAGCCATCCTCAAGCTCGATCCGAAAACCCGCGCCCAGCTGCAGGCCGAACTGCCGAAGTAGTCCGGCCTGAGCGCCAGCGCCGCTAGCACGCACTCGCCGCGTGCTAGCAGCGACATCAAATTCCCTTCTCCGTCCGCGTCACCACGCTAGTCCGCCAGCGCCAGCCGCTTGCTCTGGGCAGTCATTCTTGTGTTGCACCAGGACAACAATCTACCCCACTGAATTGCAGCAAGTAAGTCTGCCGTAGGAAAACTCACCTAAGTTGTAGACAGAACGGCTCAGCGTGCACGATCTGCGCGTGGTGCCGGCTCTTCAACCGATACAGGGAGATTAATATGATAAAAAAAGCATCCTACCACCCGCGTCGCATCACCACCTTGCTGGCTGTGCTCACGACCGGCATGGGATTAATCAGCGCACCACAGGCACGCGCCGACGAGAACGAATCGAATCTGAAAATCAGTGGCTTCATGTCGCTGGTCGCTGGCCGCACCAGCAGCACCACCCTGCCGGCCGACTATGCGGGCCCGACCAGCATCGATGGCCATGCCTGCCCATGCTACACCGCTGACTGGGGCAACGCCGGCGTGTACACGGACAGCCTGTCGCTGCGGCCAGAATCGCGCGCCGGCATCCAGCTCAAATATGTACTCACACCGCAGTTCAATCTGGTCGGTCAGGTAGTGGTGCGGGGCAGCGACACCAGCCCCAATCTGCAATGGGCCTATGCCAGCTATATGCCGTCCAAGAACTGGGAATTCCAGCTGGGCCGCAAGCGCATCCCACTGTACTTCTATTCCGATTTCCAGGACATCGGCATGTCCTATCCCTGGGTAGGCGTGCCACCCGAGCTGTATGGCTGGGAAGCCACCAACTACAACGGTGCCAGCGTACGCTACCGCACGATGGTAGGCGACACCAATCTGGCTATCGGTCTGTTCGGCGGCAAGGAAACCGTCAAAGATGCGCTGTACGACCGCCTGTTCTACAACAGCAAAACCCGGGTGGAATGGAATAATCTGGTAGGCGCCGACCTGGAAGCCAGTCAGGGCGGCGTGACGGCCCGCGCCGTCTACATGCAGACCGACGTGCGCAGCACCAATGCGCTGGTCGGCCTGAACGACAAGGCCAAGCTGCGCGCCTATGGTCTGGCCACCAACGTCGATCTGGACAACTGGTTCGTGCTGACGGAAGTCACCCAGCTCACGCGCGACTTCGATAGCGGCTACAAGATCACGGCCCCGGCCTACACCGTCGGCGCCGGCTACCACTACGGCGACTGGACGCCCTTCCTCAACTACGCCAGCTACAAGGAAAAGACCAGCAACAGCCAGATGTATGCACCGCAGAGCTACCAGCGTTGGTCGCTCACGCTGCGCTATGACCTCGGCATCCGCAGCGCGCTCAAAGCACAGGTCGACCGCAACAAGGACGTCACACGCAACTTTGGCGGCAACGTCACCGTCATGCGCCTTTCTTACGACCAGTTGTTCTGACCCCACGCCTAGGAGCTCATCATGAAAAAGCTGTACACCCTGCTGGCCCTGTGTGGTGCCATCTCGCTGGCCGTGCCGGCCAGTGCCGAAATCGTCGTTATCACCAGCACGGCCAATCAGGCCTCGCGCATGTTTTCCGAACAGGCAGCCCAGTTCTTCCTGGGCCAGTCCAACCAGTTCACGCCTATCGAACAGGGCAAGGAATCGCCTATCCGCAAGGAGTTCTACCAGAAGCTGTCCAACAAATCCGTCTCGCAAGTGGAGGCCATGTGGGCCAAGATCGAATTCGCCGGCAAGGGCACGGCGCCCAAGGCCTACGCTTCCGATGCGGCTGTGAAAAAAGCCGTGGTGGCCGACCCTAGCGCCATCGGCTATATCAACAAAGCCTCGGTGGATGACACGGTCAAAGTTCTGCTAACCCTGCCGTAAAACGATGCAGCCCTCGCGGCTGCATCTTTTTTCTGCTAACATGTGAACATCTATTCATTTGTTAGTTTTATGAACTGCCAACACGACCATGCCAGCTGCGATCCCGCCATCGCCCAACTGGCCGACCTTTTCCATTTACTCGGTGATCCGACCCGCCTGCGCATCGTGCTGGCCTGCCTGGACGCGCCCATCGCCGTCAGCGGTATCGCCAGTTCGCTAGAGCTGAGCAGTTCGCTGGTCAGCCACCATTTGCGCCTGCTGCGCGCTGCCCGCATCGTCAAATCCGAGCGCCAGGGCAAGCAGGTGTTCTATTCTGCCGCCGATGCCCACATCAGCGGCGTCCTCAACGATATGCTGGAACATATCGCCGAACCAGCGAACGGGAGCGAGGCATGAGCCACCACCACGAGCACGAGCACGAGCATGATCACGCCCATGAGCACGCCCATGAGCACGGGCAGCAGCACGGCAACGCGCCGGCAGCTCAGGGCGGCAAAACGCCCCACACGCACGGCGGCAGCGGCTGCAGCCACGGCCATAGCCACGGACACGGTCATGATCATGGCCACCACCATCATCACGGCGATCCCAACACCATGGGCCGGGCGTTTGCCATCGCCATCGTGCTCAACTCGGTATTTGTCGCCATCGAATTCGGCTACGGTTTTCTGGCCAACTCCACGGCGCTGATGGCCGATGCCGGCCACAATCTGTCCGATGTGCTGGGCCTGATGCTGGCATGGGGTGCCGCCATATTGGCCAAACGCCTGCCTAACGGCCGCTATACCTACGGCCTGCGCAGCAGTTCCATGCTGGCCGCCCTGTTCAACGCCATGCTGTTGATGGCCGCTTGCGGCGGCATTGCCTGGGAAGCCGTGCAGCAGCTAATCCACCCCGATCCGGTGGGCGGCCTGACTGTTTCAGTCGTGGCCGGTGTGGGCATATTGATCAATGGTTTCTCGGCCTGGCTGTTCATGGCCGGCAGCAAGGACGATGTGAATATCCGCGGCGCCTATCTGCACATGGCGGCCGATGCCGCCATTTCGCTGGGCGTGCTGGTGGCTGGCGTGATCGTCATGTACACAGGCTGGAACTGGCTGGACCCGCTGGTCAGTATGCTGATCGTGGGCTTCATCGTGTACAGCACCTGGGCGCTGCTGAAACAGTCGCTGCGCATGGTCATGGCTGCCGTACCGGACCATATCGAAGGGGAAGAGATCGCCGCCTTCCTTGGCGCCCAGCCGGGCGTGAGCGCCGTGCAGGATCTGCACATCTGGGCCATGAGCACGACGGAAACGGCGCTGACGGTACAACTGGTGACGCCGCAAGGTCACCCCGGCGACGCGGCCCTCGATGCCATCAGCCGCCAGTTGCGTGAAGAGTATTCCATCCACCACGCCACGCTGCAGGTGCGGCTGGGCGATAGCAGCGCCAGCTGCAGCCTGCAGACGGGCAAGCACGCCGTCTAGTCGGCCAGACCGGCGTACAGCGGCGTGCTCAGATAGCGCTCACCGAACGACGGAATCACGGTGACGATGATCTTGTCCGCATTCTCGGGACGGCGCGCCACCTGCACGGCCGCCCACAGCGCGGCACCGGCCGATATCCCCACCAGCAAGCCTTCCTGACGGGCGGCCTGCTGGGCCGTCTCGAAGGCATCTTCGTTACGTACCGTCACCACTTCGTCATACACTTCCGTGTTCAGCACGGCCGGCACAAAGCCTGCGCCTATGCCCTGTATCGGATGCGGGCCCTTGGTGCCCTGCGACAGCATGGGCGACGCAGCCGGTTCCACCGCCACGCAGCGGAAGCCGGGCTTGCGCTGTTTCAGCACTTCGCCCACGCCGGTAATGGTGCCGCCCGTGCCCACGCCCGCTACCAGAATGTCGACGCGGCCATCGGTATCGGCCCAGATTTCTTCCGCCGTGGTACGGCGGTGCACGTCGGGATTGGCGGGATTGTTGAACTGCTGCGGGATCAGGTAGCGGCTATCGCCAGCGGCCAGTTGTTCGGCCTTGGCGATGGCACCGAGCATGCCTTCGCTGCCGGGCGTGAGCACCAGTTCGGCGCCATAGGCACGCAGCAGCATGCGGCGTTCGCGGCTCATGGTTTCCGGCATCACCAGCGTGCAGCGGTAGCCGCGCGCGGCGCACACCATGGCCAGCGCGATCCCCGTGTTGCCGCTGGTGGGCTCGAGGATGATGGTATCGGGACGGATCAGTCCTGCCGCTTCGGCCGCTTCTATCATGGCCAGACCGATGCGGTCTTTAACGCTGTGGGCAGGATTGAAGAATTCCAGCTTGGCCAGTATCTGGGCGGTGCTACCGACGTTGAGGCGGTTCAGGCGTACCAGCGGGGTACGGCCTATGAGTTCGGTAACGTTATTGGCAATTTTCATGGACAGCTCCGGTGTGAGGGGATGTCAGCCAGTCTACACCGACTATCCCCGCTCCGGTAGCGTCCAGATTATTTGACGTCGACCAGTTCGACGTCGAAGATCAGCGCCGAATTCGGCGGAATATTGCCACCCGGTGCAGCACGCGAGCCATAGGCCAGATCCGATGGAATGATCAGCGTACGCTTGCCGCCTACGCGCATGCCCTGGATGCCCTGATCCCAGCCCTTGATCACGCGGCCCGCGCCGAGTGTGAAATCAAGCGGTTCGCGGCCCACGGAAGAATCGAACAGTTTGCCGTGCATATTCTTGGCCAGCGGACGGTACAGCCAGCCCGAGTAGTGCATATACACGGTGCTGCCGGTGGTCGCTTCGCGACCCGTGCCGATTTTGGTATCGGTTACGATCAGCTGTTCGGCTGCCGGGCCCGGGGTGGCCGAACCGACCACCATCGCTGGCGGTGCCGGCACTTCGGCCGGCGTGACAGGCGTACTAGGTGCTTGCGCCTGGGCGACGCTGGTGGCCAGTGCGCACAGCACGGCCGCAAAAATGGAACTACGCTGCATGGTTTCGTCTCTCTCTCAAATCAAGTGTTAGCAGGTCTCCCCCTGCCAGCGCGCACATGATAGCAAAACTGCCAGCCCGGGCACACTTTTCAGGCAGACAGTGCGCTGCTTGCGGTCTCGGCTTCGCTGCACTGTACCTGCTGCGCCAGGTGGCGCAAGGCGTGGCTGGCCGCTACCATGCCGAAGGTGGCCGTGACCACCATGGCCGAGCCAAAGCCGGCGCAGTTCAAGCCCGTCACGCCGCCGCTGGTGCCGTCGTCGATGGCGCATTCGGCCTGCTCGGGCATACTGATGCGTTCCATGGAAAACACTGCATCGACATGGAATTTATGCTTCTCGCCGCGCGGGTAGCCATATTTGTTGCGCAAGGTCTTGCGCACCATTTTCAGCAACGGCTCCTGCTCCGTGCGCGCCAGATCGCGGATGGCGATCTCGGTCGGGTCAGTCTTGCCGCCGGCGCTGCCGATGATCACCATGGGGATCTGCTGCTGGCGGCACCAGGCTATCATGGCAGCCTTGTCCTTGACGCTGTCGGTGGCATCGATGACGTAATCGTAACGGCCCTGCCCCAGCATCTCGGGCACATTTTCCACCGTGACGAATTCTTCGATCTGGTGCACCACGCAGTAGGGATTGATCTCGGCGATGCGCTCGGCCAGCGCCGTGACCTTGGCTTTGCCCACCGTGCTGCTGAGCGCCTGGATCTGGCGATTGATGTTAGATTCGGCAACATTATCCAGATCAATTAGCGTCAGCTGGCCGATGGCGCTGCGCGCCAGCGCTTCCACCGCCCACGAGCCCACGCCGCCCGTGCCGACCACGCAGACATGGGCGCTACGGAAGCGGGCCAGTGCCGCCGCGCCATAGAGACGGGCGATGCCGCCGAAGCGGCGTTCGAAATCTATTTCCTCGAAAGAGGTAGGGTTATCAGCATTCATCCCGCCATTTTAACGGACGCCGCCTTAAAAAATATTCTAGAATGATTTTCTCACCTAGTCCGAGCCGCCAGCCATGAGCCACCACCTGTTCGATACCGCCCCCGATTTCAACCAGCCTATCGCCGTGCTCAAGCACTGCCACGACCGCATCCGCAAGCAGCTGGAAACCCTGCAGAAGCTACAGGACCACCTGCCCAAGCATGGTGCCGATGCCGATGCGCGCAAGGCTGCGCAAGCCGTGCAGAAGTATTTCAACCACGCTGCCGCCCTGCACCACGAAGATGAAGAAGAGAACCTGATGCCCATGCTGCAGGCCACGGCGCGCGACGCCGACGCCGTGCAGCTGGAGCAGATCATCCCCGGCATACTGGCCGACCACCAGCAGATGGAACTGGAATGGCAGCAGATGAATGGCCAGCTCGAGCAGATCGCCCAGGGCCTGTCGTCCAGCCTCGATGGGGCTGCCGTGCAGCGCTTCATCGACCGCTACACCAGCCACATGGCAGTGGAAGAAACCAATATCGCGCCCATGGCCAAGCGGCTGTTCAGCCACGAGCAGATGGAGCAGCTGGGCAGCGCCATGCAGGCGCGGCGCGGCATCAAGCCGGCGCTGCCGCAAAGCCAGGTGCCGGAACAGCATCAGGTACCGGTCAGTAACACGGTAGCGAATGGCGTGGTGCTGGCCGATATCCGCCTCGATTATGGCCGCGCCAGCCTGACGGAAGACGATGTGCTGGCCGATCCGATTGCCCAGTTCGGCAAATGGTTCGAGGAAGCCATGCACGCCAAGGTCAATGAACCGAATGCCATGAGTCTGGCCACGGTGGATACGGAAGGCCGGCCCAGCTCGCGCATCGTGCTGATCAAGCAGTACGACCAGCGCGGCTTTACCTGGTACACCAACTACGACAGCCAGAAGGGCCAGCAACTGCGCGACACCCCGCACGCTGCGCTGCTATTCTTCTGGAGCGAACTGGAACGGCAAGTCCGTATCGAAGGCACGGTGACGAAAACGTCGCGCGAAGAAAGCGACAAGTATTTCTACAGCCGTCCCGTGAAAAGCCAGATCGGTGCCATCGCGTCCAAACAGAGCGAGCCGATCGCCAATCGCGCACAGCTGGAAGCGAATTACGATGCCGTCGCAGCAGCCAGCGGCGAACAGCCCGTGCGGCCGGAACACTGGGGCGGCTACCGCCTCGACCCGGTCCGCATCGAGTTCTGGCAGGGCCGCCGTTCGCGCTTCCACGACCGTATCGTGTACTGCAAGCAGGCTGATGGCAGCTGGACCCGGGAACGTCTGCAGCCCTGAGCGCAGCGCCCCGCCCCGGCCAAGACCATCGATTGCGGTGGTCTTTTTTTTTGCACGGAGGTACTGCATGGGGAAGCGTCACACGCCATATCTGGGCCTGCATTTCAGTCTGGGTGCCCGCCTCGCGGCCCGCCTGGGCGCATGGAGCAACGCGATCCGCCAGCAACTGGCACTACCGCTGCGCATCGAACTCTGGGATGGCCAGCGCATCGATTTTTCGGCTCAGCCGCCGCGCGTGACCATCCGCGTGCCCAGCATGGCAGCAGCCAGCTATCTGCTGCGCCCTTCGCTGGCCAGCCTGGGCAGCGCCTACGTCGAGGGCCGCATCGAAGTACAAGGCGCGGCGCGCGACATGATAGACATCGTCACGGCGCTCGCGCGCAATACCCTCAAGGCCGAAGGCCGCTATGCGCGCGTGGTGCGCAACTGGCGCCACAGCAAACGCGGCGATGCGGACGCAATCCACTACCACTACGATGTGTCGAACGAGTTCTATGCCGCATTCCTCGATCCGCAGCTGGTGTATTCCTGCGCCTATTTCGAACAGGGCCATGAGGATCTGGCCACGGCCCAGCAGCAGAAGATAGACCACATCCTGCGCAAGATCGCCCTGCAGCCGCATCAGCGTCTGCTCGATATCGGTTGCGGCTGGGGCGCGCTGGTGATCCGTGCGGCCCAGCGTTTTCAGGCGCGCTGCGTGGGCGTGACGCTGTCGGAACAGCAGTATGCACTGGCGCGCCAGCGCGTGCGCGCGGCCGGGCTCGAGCATCTGGTGGAGATCCGGCTGCAGGACTACCGCGACGTGCAGGGCCAGTTCGATCGCATCACCAACGTGGGCATGTTCGAACACGTGGGCGTGCGCCATCTGCCGGAGTATTTTGCCACGGTGGCGCGGCTGCTGGCCGAGGACGGCATCGTCATGAACCACGGCATCACCAGCAGCGATCCGGCCAATGGCCAGTCGCCGTATGGCGGTGGCGATTTCATCGAACAGTATGTCTTCCCTCAGGGCGAACTGGCCCATATCGGCCATGTGCTGAAATGCATGCAGCAAGGCCAGCTAGAAGTGTTCGATGTGGAAAATCTGCGCCGCCATTACGCGCGTACCTGCGCCCACTGGAGCGATAACTTCGAAGCGGCGGCCGGCCGGCTCAAAGCGCTGGCAGGGGAAAAACGCTTCCGTATCTGGCAAGTGTATCTGGCCGGTTCCAGCTATGCTTTCGAGCAGGACTGGATCAGCCTGTACCAGATCGTGGCACGCAAGGCCGGCCAGCCGGCCAGCACGCTGCCGTGGTCGCGCCGCTATATGTACACGGCGGCCGCGTCCGGTCTGGCCTGAGGCCTGCCCTTACTTGAGGCGTGCCGCGTACAGGCTGCGCAGCTTGGCCACTTTGGGCGCCACCACGAAAGCGCAGTAGCTCTGCAGCGGGTGCTGCTCGAAATAGTGTTGGTGGTAGTCCTCGGCGCGGAAATACGGCTGCGGTGCCGCCAGTTCCGTGACGATGGGCGCATCCCACACGCCGGCCATCTGGGCGATCACTTCACGCGCCGTGGCTTCCTGTTCAGGCGTCTGGTAATAGATCACCGAGCGGTACTGGGTACCCACGTCATTGCCTTGCCGGTTCAGCGTGGTGGGGTCATGCAGGGTGAAGAAGATTTCCAGCAGATCGCGGAAGCTGATCACGGCCGGGTCGAAACGCAGGCGTACCACTTCCGCATGGCCCGTCTCGCCCGTGCAGACCTGCTCGTAGCTGGGGTTGGGTAACGGCCCGCCCGTGTAGCCCGATTCCACTTCAGCCACCCCGCGCAGACGTTCGAATACGGCTTCCAGACACCAGAAGCAACCGCCGCCGAGAACGGCGGTTTCCATTTCACTATGCTGTTGATTTTCCACGACTTTTCTCCTTATACACGCCGGTGCGCAGAACCTTCCGGCGTCTATCAGGGAAATATAGCAGAAATCACCGCACAGCCTACTGCCGCTAGGCCGGCATCCCGCTCGCTGCTGACGCGGGCTGATGGTGGGCGAACACTTCTTTGGCCGCGAACAGGCCGTTCAAGGCCGCGGGGAAGCCGGCATAGACCGACATCTGCATGAGAATCTCGACGATCTCGGCGCGCTGCAAGCCCACATTCAGACCGGCTTCGATATGCACTTTCAGTTGCGGCGTCGCATTGCCCATGGCCGTCAGGGCAGCGATGGTGGCAATTTCGCGCGCACGCAGATCGAGGCCGGGGCGCGAGTAAATATCGCCAAACGGGAATTCGAACAGGTAGTCGGCAAAGTCGGGCGCGATACCGGCCAGTGCATCGATCACCTTCTGGCCGGCAGCGCCATCGATTTCAGCCAGCTTTTGCTGGCCTCTTAGGCGGCGGTCGTTGCTGGCGGAGAGGCAGGGCTTGGTCATAGAGTGGCATCCTTTGCTTAGAGTTGGTGTAGCCGAGAATTTTCTGGTCCAGCATCTGCAAACAGTCCTGCAACTGGGCCAGTCTGGCCTGTACCTGAAGGCGGTGCTCGCTCAGCAACTGCAGCCGCTGGGCTTCCGTGGCCGGCCCCGCTTCACGCAGGGCGGCATACTGCAAAATCGTCTGCAGCGGCATACCCGACGCTTTGAGCCGGCCGATAAACCCCAGCCACAGCAGCACGCTATCGTCGTAGCGGCGCTGGCCGCCCGCATCGCGGCTGGCATAGGACAGCAGGCCTATCTTTTCGTAATAGCGCAACGTATGGGCCGTGAGACCGCTGCGCTGCGCCAGTTCGCCTATCTTCATTCCGCCTCCATACAGGATGAACACCATACTGCGCCTTAGAGTGCACTCTAAGTCAAGCGTGCGCAAGCAGCCGTTTTCCAGCGGCCAGAAAATCGCCACTTCCAGTGGACTGCCTTAATTTTTGGCATAATGTGGGAAAAATACAGGCTTTCCATGAATACAGTTTCCCCACGTTCCCCCGCGCCCAGCTTCGATACGCGCCATTTCCGTCAGGCGCTGGGCCAGTTTGCCACCGGCGTGACCGTGATTACCACGCGTCTGGCTGATGGCACTTTCCGCGGGCTCACGGCCAGTTCCTTCAATTCCGTTTCGCTGGAACCGCCGCTGGTGCTGTGGAGTCTGGCCAATACTGCCAACAGCATGCCCATCTTCACGGGCAATTCGCACTACGTCATTAATGTGCTGGCGGCCGATCAGGCCCATCTGGCCACCCGTTTTGCTACCCGCGGCATCAACCCGTGGGACGGAGTGGAATATGAACTGTCGCGCACGGGACACCCGATATTGAAAGGCGCGTCCGCCTGGTTCGAGTGCCATAACCGCAGCCGCTATCCGGAAGGCGACCACGTGATTTTCGTAGGCGAAGTGGAACTCTGCGAGTTCTCGCCCAGCCCGCCGCTGATCTTCCATGGCGGCCAGTTCGGCAATCTGGGGTAAAAACGGAAATTGGTGTCGCCATTTGGAAAGCCGGCACGTCATGGGCGGCATAGAATGCTTGTAGCATTCACCATAATGAGAGACCACACATGAGCCAAGCCCGTGCCCAGTTCCACTGGGATGATCCCCTGCTGCTGGACCAGCAACTGACCGAAGAAGAACGCATGGTGCGCGATGCTGCCGCTGCCTACTGTCAGGACAAGCTGGCGCCACGCATCCTCGAAGCATTCCGCCACGAACAGATGGACACTTCCATCTTCCGCGAAATGGGCGAACTGGGCCTGCTCGGCCCCACCATTCCGGAACAGTACGGCGGCCCCGGCCTCAACTACGTGGCCTATGGCCTGATCGCGCGTGAAGTCGAGCGCGTCGATTCCGGCTACCGCTCGATGATGAGCGTGCAATCCTCGCTGGTGATGGTGCCTATCTACGAGTTCGGCACGGAAGCCCAAAAACAGAAATACCTGCCCAAGCTGGCCACGGGCGAATGGATAGGCTGCTTCGGCCTGACCGAACCCAACCACGGTTCCGATCCCGGCTCCATGGTCACGCGCGCACGCAAAGTGCCGGGCGGCTATGCGCTGACGGGCGCAAAAATGTGGATCACCAACTCGCCGGTGGCCGACGTGTTCGTGGTCTGGGCCAAGGACGATGAAGGCGCGATCCGCGGCTTCGTGCTGGAAAAAGGCATGGACGGCCTGAGCGCGCCTGCCATTCACGGCAAGTTCGGCCTGCGCGCTTCCATCACGGGTGAAATCGTGATGGACAATGTGTTCGTGCCGGAAGAAAACGCTTTCCCTGATGTGCGCGGCCTGAAAGGTCCGTTCACCTGCCTCAACTCGGCCCGCTATGGCATCGCCTGGGGCGCACTGGGTGCGGCCGAAAGCTGCTGGCATACGGCACGCCAGTACGTGCTGGACCGCCACCAGTTCGGCCGTCCGCTGGCAGCCAACCAGCTGATCCAGAAGAAGCTGGCCGATATGCAGACGGAAATCACGCTGGGCCTGCAAGGCTGCTTGCAATTGGGCCGCATGAAAGATGCGGGCACGGCGGCGGTGGAAATCACCTCGATGATGAAGCGTAACTCGTGCGGTAAATCGCTGGATATCGCCCGCGTAGCGCGCGATATGCTGGGCGGTAACGGCATTTCCGACGAGTTCGGCATCATCCGTCACATGGTGAATCTGGAAGTGGTGAATACCTACGAAGGGACGCATGACATCCACGCCCTGATACTGGGCCGCGCCCAGACCGGCATCCAGGCCTTCCAGTAATACTGGCTACAATGAAAAAGCGGAGCTGATTTCAGCTCCGCTTTTTTTATGCCTGCTTGAGATCTGTCAAACGTCCATGCCGGATGTCCGAATGACAGACCTGACCCCGATTTAGAAGCCTTTGAAGTTATAGCCTACGCTGACACTGACGGCCAGCGGATCGAGCCGGACATCCTGGGTCTGGCCGGTCGAGAAGCTGACCTTGGTTTTGAGCTTGGTCTTGATCACGGTGGCGTCGATGAACCATTTGTCATTGATGCGTACCGTGCCGCCGATCTGATAGCTCAGCGCCAGTTTGTCGTCGAGCTTGTAGGTGGTGCCAGCACCGCCCGTGTTGAGCAGCGCCGTCATCTGGGCCGAGCCGGTTTCCTTCTGGAACACGGCATAGGTCAGGCCCAGACCCACGTAAGGACGGAACACGGCATTTGCTGGCAGGAAGCGGTATTGCACAAAAGCGGTAGGCGGCAGCACTTGTGCCGTGCCCAGCTTGCCCGTGCCTTCGATCGCGCCCGCGCCCAGCAGGTCGTGCTTGTACGGCAGACCCAGATCGACCTCGGCCGATACGTTATCCGTCAGCATGTAGGCGATGGCAAAGCGCGGTTTGCTGTCCGTGCCCACATCGGCCTTGGTGCCCGGCAGCGCCGGGGCCGACACATCGCCCGAATCGACTTTCGGGGTGATCTTGTTGATGCCCAGCGTACCCAGCCAGGTACCGGCAGTCTGTTGTGCCGAGGCAGCCGTCGCCAGCGACATCGCGGCGGCCAGCGCCAGCAGTTTCAAGGTGTTCTTCATATCGTCTCCAGAATTTTTTGTGATGTAAGTCGGGCCGCTACCTGTCCCGGGCAGCGGCCGGCGACGACTGAATTACAGCCAGCCCTTAACAACCATTTTCTCGGCCACGTAGCGGGCCAGCAGCAGGTTGTTGAACGGGGTCGGGTGCACGTCATCGGCGAACGAGTAGTGGCTCACATCGCCCGTTTTCAGGTTGCCGCCGTTGCAGGTCAGTGCCGTACCCAGCGGGTTCTTGGCTGCGCTCAGATCGCAGGCGGTTTCGTTCACCACCGTCAGGCCGTAAGGGCCGGGATTGGTAGCCTGGTCATGGCTGACAGCAAACACGTCAACGATCAGCACTTTAGATTCCGAGGCCAGACCGGCGTTCAGCGCACCATTAAAGGCCGCCACCATGGCGTTGATGAGGGCACGGGTGGATGCATCTTTGGACAGGCCGGCTGGCGTAGTGGCCACGTCAGGCAGATTGTTCACGGTAACGTAGTTGGCACCGTTGGCGATCAACTGGTTCTTCACCAGTGCCACCAGCTCGTTGCCGGCCTGCGCCATTGCAGCGACCAGGTCCTGGCCATGCGCAGCCGCGTAGTCAGCACCGGCTTTGGCTCCGGCAGCGGTGGCGTCGGCCGTGGCCTTGGTCACCATCGGGCCATACACGGCTGGCGATGCAACGGCCGAATTGCCGGGCTGCACAGCAGCAGCGCCGATGGCCACTTGGGTGATACTGGTCTGGGTGCTGCCGCTGCGGGCAGCTTCCGTCTGGGCGGCCAGACCAATGGCGGCAGCGGCCGTCTGCGGGCTGGTGGCGCCGGCAGCGAGCTGGCCTACCAGGCTGGTCACATAAGCCGTGCCACCCGCGGCCGTACCAGCGGCCGTCGCGGCGGCGCTCAGTGCCGACAGATTGAACAGTACGTCATTACCACCGGCCATGACGAACACCATTTCGTCACCCTTGAACTTGCCGCCCGAGATTTTCAGGTGGTTGGCAATCTGCGTCGCCACGGGTATCGTCAGCGCACCGAGTGCGCTGCCAGCCAGCTTGTTGCCGGGACCAACCGGGTTGGTCACACGCGAACCGCCGGTGGCGTAACCCAGGCAGCCAGCGTGGGCCACTTGCGGTACGGAGAAACCTTTGCTGGCATCGCCATCGAGACCCGTCACGGCCGGGCATGGTGCTGGCAGGCCCAATTGGGCAGCCATCAGCTCGGTCCAGTTTTTACCGGTCAGCGCAGGATTGACGGCAGTGTTGTCGCCATTGATGGTGAACTTACCGCCTTTCAATGCCGCGACGGTGCCTACTGCGTAGGAGCCAACGTCGGACAGGCTGTCACCAAACGAAACTTGTGCGCTGTACTGCTTCTTCAGAACTTGCGCGCCGGGCGTAGGGTCGGTGCCGCCGCAACCTGCCAGTATGGCCAGGGCTGCTGCCGCCAATGCTAATTTGGTATGACGCATGTTGTCTCCTAGAAAAATTCTTTTATGGTGTGATACGAACGGTTGTGCTATTCGCAACTTGAATAATATGCCAGCCTTATCAGCCATTGTATAGAGATGCACTGTAAAAACGCGCCGTTTGTGCCCAAAAAAGAACGCTTGCTCGCCGCTTTTTTTGCAGCGAGCATATGCTGCTAAGCACCATTCACCGTGCTGGTGCAGCGTCGAAGAATTTGCGTGCTTCGCGCAGACAGAACGGTGCTACCAGACCCGCGTGATAGCTGTCCTGCACTGCCTGATTGGCTTGCGCATTGCTACCACCTTTTTCCGTTACCGACAGCTTCAGCAACTGCTTGGCCAGCGCGAATTCCGTACGCACGGCGCGGTTATCGGCCAGCAGCGAAGAATCATCGAGGTCGAGCACGCTGAGCAGGCCCGCGCCGATATTATTCGCACGGAAATACGCGGCTGCCGCATCCGTGTTAGCGAATGGCACTACCGGATCCTGATTGCCGCCGCACAGGAACAGCGCTACGGTCGGCGTGTAGGTGCGCAGATCATTCCACAGCAGCCACTTGCGCAAAGCATGCGTGGGTGCACAGTTCAGCGGTGCATTATTGCTGGCGTTACACGGCTGAGCTTTGAGATCGCTCAAGTAGCTGTCGCGGAATGTCGTGCGCAGCAGATGATCGGCGCCAAAGAAACGGCCGTAGCCATTTGCCTGCGGCAGCGAACTCGCATCGAACAGCACGTCGTTGGGCAGCTTGCCGGCCGTGACCAGCGCGCCCAGACTCAGGCTGCCCGGCAGCAGCGTATCGATGCCGCCGGCATATTTGGCTTCGTAGATCTCCGTCAGGCTGCTATACAGCCCCGCCCCGGCACGCTGGCCTGCCGTCAGCAACATGGGCATGAAACCGCTAGAACCCACGCTGGGCGCGCCGTTGAAGATGGTGTCACCGAACTGCAGCAGCGCATACGGGCCCGACAACGGCGCCGCTGCCGTGACCTTGAATTCGCCCGCGTAATCGCGCTGCATGGCGCGCTGGGTGGCCATGGCCACGAAGCCGCCCTGCGAGTAACCGCTCACCATTAGGCGGCTCGATGGCGTCGCGCCTATGCTGGCAAACACGTTGCGTGCAGCGCGCAGCGCATCGATCATGTCGGCGGACTGCTGATTAGCGTCGAGGTAGGGATGGTAGTCCAGCGTGGAGCCGGCGTAACCGGCATAGTTGGGCGCCACCACGATATAGCCCTGGGCCGCAAACATGGCGGCCACGGTACGGGTTTCGGTCGCCGTCAGGTCGGCCATGTCGCTGCTCTTGAGAACGGACGTGCCGTGCGCATACAGCAGCACGGGACGGCCGCCCTGGCAGGCCGCATCGGTACCGGATGGCACCATGATGGCCGTGCTGGCCTGCGTATCGGCGGCCTTGCCATCGAGCGTGTGGTAGCGCAGCGTGTAGGTGGTGACGGCGCAGGTGGGCGTGCCCGTGACGGCAGCACCATAGCTGACGCTGGATTCGACCAGCGCCTTCATCTGGGCCGGCTGCACCGTGTTGACGGTAAAACCGCCCACGGCCGCCGGTACCAAGGTAGCGCCGCCTATGGGCTGGCCGCGCATCTGGGTCGCAGGCGGCGGCACCACCACGGGGCCGCCTGCCTGGTTGGCCGTGCCGCCGCCGCAGCCGCTCAGCGCGGCCGCCAGTGTGGCGCACAGTGTCAGCGCACCGCTGCGGCGCAGGCCAGACCGGCGGCCCGCCGTCGTCAAGGAGAAGGAAATACTGCGTTGGGTATCCATAGGCTAGTCCTCGCAAGATGCAGGGCCTAGCCCTGCCAATATGTCGGATGGCCGGGCAGACTCTGTGACCGGCGGCAACTCGATCTTAGCAGGAAAGCAAGCCCAGCGGACCATCGAGCCGCTGGTCCCAGGAGAGGAAATTAAGCCAGCAAACGCGCGATCACGCCGGCCGAGCCATGCACGGCGCGGCGCAGGCGGTCGTTCACGCCCAGCCACTGATCGTCCTGCGGCGGGGTTTCCACCAGTATCAGGTCGCATGCAGTCTGGTCCATGTCGCGCAGCGCAGCATATAGGCCATAGGCATAGGCTGCCGCCGTGGCCGGCATGTGGCGCTGGGCATGGCCGCAGGCGGGCAGCGTGTGGCTGATCACGGCCACCTGCACGCCACGCGCTTGCAACTGTGCCAGCGTGCTGGTCAGCGCGGCGCTATCCAGCATGGTGACGGGCGTGCGTGGCGCATAGTGCGATTCCAGCGTGCCCGATGCGCGCGGCGCGGCCTGATCGGGCGCGGCCGGCAGCATGCCGATCACGTCGGCTATCTGCTGGGCCGTGATATGGCCGGGACGCAGCAGCACGGGGCCGTGCGTGGCCAGGCGCGACAGATCGACGATGGTCGATTCGATGCCAACCGCACTCGAGCCGCCTTCCAACACCACGCTGAGCAGCGCGCCGTCACAGCTTTCGCCATCAGTGGTACCGCCCATCGGGCCTTCATCATGGGCATCCAGCCCGAACTCGTCGCGCACATGCTGGGCCGTGGTGGGGCTGACGCTGCCGAACTTGTTGGCCGACGGTGCGGCCACGCCACCCTTACCGCCCTTGAAGGCGCTCAACAGCGCAATCGCGACGGGATGGGACGGGCAGCGTATGCCCACCGTATCCTGACCGCCGGACACGGCATCGGGAATATGGGCGGCACGCTTCATGATCAGCGTCAGTGGGCCGGGCCAGAAAGCCTGTACCAACTGGCGTGCTGCGTCGGGAATGTCGCTGCACCAGTAATCGAGCTCGGCGCCGGGCGCCACGTGCACGATCACAGGATGGTCGTTAGGCCGGCCTTTGGCCTGATAGATGCGCGCAACGGCGGCCGGGTTTTCCGCATCGGCACCGAGGCCGTACACGGTCTCGGTAGGGAAAGCCACCAGCCCACCCTGCTCCAGCACGGCGGCTGCGGTGGCGATGGCTGCGGCGTCGGCGGCAGCAGATTGCGCTGCCGCCTGTGTCAGACCAGACTTCACGCCGCAATACCCAGAATCGCGCAGGCGGCCAGCAACTGCTGCTGCGCCTGAGCCAAAGTAGGCGCGATGAAAGTCAGATGGCCCATCTTGCGGGCACGACGCGGATCGTCCTTGCCGTACAGGTGCAGACAGGCGCCGGGCAGCGCCAGCACCTGATCCCAGGCCGGCTCGCGCGCGCTCTGGCTATCGCCTTCAAACCACACATCGCCGAGGATGTTGAGCATCACGGCCGGCGAGTGCTGGCGCACATCGCCAAGCGGCAGACCAGCCATGGCGCGCACCTGCTGGGCGAACTGGCTGGTGACGCAGGCGTCGATCGTATAGTGGCCGCTGTTGTGCGGACGCGGCGCCATTTCATTGACCACCAGCGTGCCATCCGTCAGCACGAAGAATTCGATGCACAGCACGCCCACGTAACCGAGTTCGGCCACGATGGCCTGCGCTGCACGCTGGGCTTTCAGCGCGCTTTCGGCCGACACATTGGGACCGGGTACGGTGGTGGTGAACAGGATGCCGTCGCGATGGACGTTTTCAGCGATCGGATACACCACCGATTCGCCGTCGGCGCCACGTGCCGTCAGCACCGACACTTCATAGGCCAGCGGCAGCATTTTCTCGAGCAGACAGGTGACGCCGTTCATGCTGGCGAAGGCCGCACGCACGTCTTCGCGCGAACGCACCCGCACCTGCCCTTTGCCGTCGTACCCCATGCGCACGGTTTTCAGGATGCCGGGCAGCAAATCGTCGCTGATGGCATCGATATCGGCCTCGCTGGCGATGGTCTTGTGCGGCGCCGGCAGCACACCAGACTTTTCGGCGCATTCAACGAAAAAGCGTTTTTCGGCAATGCGGTCCTGCGCCACCGATACGCCATGCGCATTCGGTGCCACAAACACTTGCTGCGCCAGCCGCGACAGGCTGTCGGCCGGCACATTTTCAAACTCGGTGGTGACGGCAGCGCACTGCGCTGCTAGCGCATCCAGCCCGGCCACATCGCTGTAGCCGGCCTCGATCAGTCGTTGCGCTACCTGCCCCGCCGGACAGGCTGCCGCCGGTTCCAGCACGGCCACCTGATAGCCCATGCTCTGGGCAGCCTGAGCGAACATGCGACCCAGCTGGCCGCCGCCCATCACGCCCAGCCATGCAGGCGGGTTAGCGGCAGGCAGCACCGGAGTGCGGGATTGTTGCGGGGAAGACGTCGAATTACTCATACCGTTTATATCGTTATTGCGTTGACCAGCGCTTGCTGGCGCTGAATTACAGGGGCAAAGTCATGGCCTCGGCCGCTGCCGTCTGGCTGGCGCGGAAGGCCAGCAGTTGCTGCGCCAGTGCCTCGTCCGTCGCGGCCAGCAGCGCCACCGCCGTCAGTGCAGCATTGGCGGCACCGGCTTCGCCGATGGCGAAAGTCGATACCGGCACGCCTTTCGGCATCTGCACGATGGACAGCAGCGAATCTTCGCCACGCAGGTATTTGGACGGCACGGGCACGCCCAGTACCGGCACGATGGTCTTGGCCGCTACCATGCCCGGCAGGTGGGCCGCACCGCCGGCACCGGCGATGATGGCGCGCAGGCCGCGGCTACGGGCGTTTTCCGCGTAGGTGAACATCTGATCCGGCATACGGTGGGCCGAGATCACCTGCGCTTCGAACGGCACGCCGAACTGTTTCAGAATGGCGACCGCGTGCTGCATTACGTCCCAGTCCGAGTTCGAACCCATGATCACGCCGACCAGCGGCGTGCTGTTTTCAATGGCGCTCATCTCAGACCTTCAGCTTCTCGCCCGTCAGGCGTTCGATGGCTTCGAAATACTTGGCCTGGGTTTTCTCGATCACTTCTGCTGGCAGCGCTGGCGCCGGAGCGGTCTTGCCCCAGTCGGTCAGGGTTTCCAGATAGTCGCGCACGAACTGCTTGTCGAACGATGGTGGCGACATGTCCGGTGCGTAGGAATCGGCAGGCCAGAAGCGCGACGAGTCGGCCGTCAGCACTTCGTCCATCAGGTGCATCACGCCGTTTTCATCGAGGCCGAATTCGAACTTGGTGTCAGCGATGATGATGCCGCGCGTGGCTGCGTAGTCGGCAGCCTCCTTGTACAGGGCGATACTCACGTCGCGCATCTTGGCAGCCAGTTCGGCACCGATGCGGCTTTCCATTTCGGCAAAGCTGATGTTCTCGTCATGCTCGCCCAGATCGGCTTTGGCCGCAGGGGTGAACAGTGGCTCTGGCAGTTTCTCGGCCTGACGCAGACCGGCTGGCAGCTGGATGCCGCAGATGCTGCCGGTGGCCTGATAGTCTTTCCAGCCCGAGCCGATGATGTAGCCACGTACGACCGCTTCCACCATGATCGGTTTCAGACGCTTGGCCACTACCGCGCGGCCTTTGACCTGCGCCACTTCGTCGGCAGCCACCACGGATTCCGGTGCTACGCCGGTCAGGTGGTTAGGCACGATGTGGCCGAGTTTTTCGAACCAGAAATCGCTCATCTGGTTCAGCACCATGCCCTTGCCGGGAATAGGCTCGTTCATGACGACGTCGAAAGCCGACAGGCGGTCAGTGGTAACGATGAGGATTTTGTCATCGCCGACAGCGTAGTTGTCGCGGACTTTGCCGTGGCCGAGCAGGGGCAGGGACTTGATGGAGGTCTGATAGAGGCTGTTCATAGCGGAGGGTGAATAGACTAGCGGTATAGAAAAGCGAAAACCGGCGGGGTGAAAACGAGGCCGCCGGTCCAGTGTCGGGTTCATTCCTGGCGGAATAAACCCGTTCCAAACAGAATTTTACTTCACAATCTGGGCCAGCTCGCCGGCCGTGTAGCGTTGTGCCATTTTTTCCAGTGGAATCGGCTTGATTTTGCCGGCCTGACCTTCGCAGCCGAAGGCCTGGAAACGGGCACGCACGATTTGCTCAGCGGCAGCACGGGCTGGCTTGAGGAAGTCGCGCGGGTCGAATTTCGACGGGTTCTGGAACAGGAACTGGCGGATCGCCGCAGTCATGGCCAGACGGATGTCGGTATCGATGTTGATCTTGCGGACGCCGTGACGGATGCCTTCCTGGATTTCTTCTACAGGCACGCCATAGGTTTCCTTCATGTCACCGCCGAATTCGCGGATGATGGCCAGCAGTTCCTGCGGCACCGACGAGGAGCCGTGCATGACCAGGTGGGTGTTAGGAATGCGCGCGTGGATTTCCTTGATGCGGTCGATGGCCAGAATGTCACCGGTCGGCTTGCGGGTGAATTTGTAGGCGCCGTGCGAAGTACCGATAGCGATGGCCAGCGCGTCGCACTGGGTACGCTGGACGAAGTCGGCAGCTTGTGCCACGTCGGTCAGCAGTTGTTCGCGCGTCATGGTGCCGTCGGCGCCGTGGCCGTCTTCCTTGTCGCCCTTCATGGTTTCCAGCGAACCCAATACGCCCAGTTCCGCTTCCACCGTCACGCCGATAGCGTGCGAGAACTTCACGACTTCTTTCGATACTTCCACGTTGTATTCGTAGGAAGCCACCGATTTGCCGTCGGCTTCCAGCGAGCCGTCCATCATCACCGAAGTGAAGCCGGAGCGGATCGCGGCCTGGCACACGGCTGGCGACTGGCCGTGATCCTGGTGCATCACCACAGGGATGTGCGGATAGGCTTCGACAGCGGCGTCGATCAGATGGCGCAGGAAAGCTTCGCCAGCATATTTACGGGCGCCAGCGGACGCCTGCATGATGACCGGCGCGTTCAGCGCATCGGCCGCAGCCATGATGGCCTGCACTTGTTCCAGATTGTTGACGTTGAAAGCAGGGATGCCATAGCCGTTTTCAGCAGCATGGTCCAGCAGTTGACGCATGGATACGAGGGACATGGTAATACTCCAAACAATAAAAAAACCTGGTTGCCGGAGCCTACCCGCCCTCGTTCCGCGAGAGCGCTGCTACCGGACTTACTTAGTGAAACTCGCCGACCTTAACGATCTTCATGGCGTTGGTGCCGCCCACTTGGCCCATCGGCTCGCCCCAGGTGACCACGATCATGTCGCCTTTCTTGACGATGCCGCGTTCGACCAGCAGGTCTTCCGCTTGCTTCAGCACCACGGCGCTTTCCGCCGTCTGCACCAGATTGTAGGCCTTGACGTTGCGGTACAGCGCAATCTTGCGCAGCGTACCCACACTCGGCGTCAACGCGTAAATCGGCGTATCAATATTGTGACGGCTCATCCACAGTGCCGTCGAACCGGATTCCGTCAGCGCCACGATCGCTTTCACCGCCAGATGGTGCGAGGTGAACAGCGCTGCATAGGCGATCGACTGGTCGATCCGGGTGAAGGTCGCGTTGAGGAAGTCGGCGTCGAGCTTGTTGTACTCGGACTGCTCGGCCTCTACGCAAATCGCGGCCATCATTTCTACAGTTTCAACAGGGTAACGACCGGAAGCGGTTTCCGCCGAGGTCATTACGGCATCCGTGCCATCGAGCACGGCATTGGCCACGTCCGATACTTCGGCACGGGTCGGCACGGCATTGAAGATCATCGACTCCATCATCTGGGTCGCCGTGATCGCCAGCTTGTTCGACTCGCGCGCCATACGGATCATGCGCTTCTGCAATGCCGGTACTGCGGCATTGCCTACTTCTACTGCCAGGTCACCGCGCGCCACCATGATGCCGTCGGAGGCGTCGAGAATTTCCTGCAGCACCGGTATGGCTTCGGCGCGCTCGATCTTGGCGATCATCTGCGGCTTGTGGCCAAACGGTTCGCCGGCGATATTCGCCAGCTGGCGCGCCATTTCC
Organism: Pseudoduganella danionis; assembly: GCF_009720775.1. GTDB lineage: Bacteria > Pseudomonadota > Gammaproteobacteria > Burkholderiales > Burkholderiaceae_D > Rugamonas > Rugamonas danionis. The sequence continues at coordinate 175,266 of NZ_WNKW01000001.1, read as the reverse complement.
ATATCGGTGGCGCTTTTCGGGAACGAGATCGCCAGATAGTCGCACTGGAAACTCATGGCCGTCTTGATATCTTCCATGTCCTTGGCGGTCAGGGCCGGGGCCGTCAGGCCGCCACCCTGGCGATTGATGCCCTTGTTATTGGACAGCTCGCCGCCGATTTTCACGGTAGTAAAAATTTCATGCGCAACAACTTTGTCGACCGTCAGTACGATCAGACCATCGTTGAGCAACAGCTTGTCGCCTGCACGCAAATCCTGCGGCAGTGCCTTGTAATCAAGACCCACGCGCTCCTGATTGCCGAGCTCGCCGTTTTCGCCCCACTTGGCGTCGAGGATGAATTTATCGCCGTTCGCGAGGTCAATCTTACCATTTTCAAACTTGCCAACGCGGATTTTCGGTCCCTGCATGTCGGCCATGATGGCCACTTCGCGGCCTACTTCGGCCGCCGCTTCGCGTACCAGACGGGCGCGGTCGATGTGATCCTGCGCCTTACCGTGCGAGAAGTTCAGACGAACCACATCCACCCCGGCCCGTATCATCTGTACCAGGACGTTGAAATCAGTGGAGGCTGGGCCTATCGTTGCGACAATTTTAGTACTACGGGACATAGTCATCCTTGGGCGTTAGGGCTGGCAAACGCTCCCGAAAGCGGGGAGCGGAACGGTGGTGTGTCGGACCAAAAAATGTAGCAAAGCTACGAAATTCCAGTCATTCTCAAGCATAAATTGAATTTTACTGTCAATTTGCTACATCGCACGACCGTGCTTTTTGCTCCCCTCGCCTAGTTGGCTGATTTATACCTGCAAACTACGGTTACTGCGCTGCGGCACGCTGGGTCAGAATCTCTACGGCCGGCAAGGTTTTACCTTCGAGGAATTCGAGGAAGGCGCCGCCGCCCGTCGAGATGTAACCGACTTGCGCGCTAATATCGTACTTGGCAATCGCGGCCAGCGTATCGCCGCCACCGGCGATCGAGAAGGCCGGCGACTGGGCAATTGCCAGTGCCAACGTCTTGGTGCCTTCGCCGAACTGGTCGAACTCGAACACGCCGACCGGGCCGTTCCAGACCACGGTACCGGCTTTGGCGATCTGCGCGGCCAGCGTGGCCGCCGTTTGCGGGCCAATATCGAGAATCATGTCGTCGTCAGCCACGTCGGCCACGGCTTTCACGGTGGCGACAGCGGTCGGCGAAAATTCCTTGGCGCACACGACGTCGACGGGAATCGGCACTTGCGCGCCGCGCTTGGCCATCAGATCGATGATGGCGCGGGCTTCGTCCACCAGATCGTTCTCGACCAGCGATTTACCGATGTTCAGACCGGAAGCCTTCATGAAGGTGTTGGCGATACCGCCACCGACGATCAGATTGTCTACCTTGTCGGCCAGCGCCTTCAGAATCGACAGCTTGGACGACACTTTGGAACCAGCCACGATGGCCAGCAGCGGACGGGCCGGGGCGCCCAGCGCCTTGCCCAGCGCATCGAGTTCGGCGGCCAGCAGCGGGCCGGCGCAAGCGATAGGGGCAAATTTGGCGATACCGTGCGTGGAAGCTTCGGCGCGGTGCGCGGTACCGAAAGCGTCATTGACGTAGATGTCGCACAATGCAGCCATTTTCTGTGCCAGTTCGTCGCTGTTTTTCTTTTCGCCGCGGTTCACGCGGACGTTTTCCAGCAGCACTACCTGACCGGCCTGCAGGCCTTCCAGACCGGCGCCATCGACCCAGTTCTGTTTCAGTTCGACAGGCTGGCCCAGCAGCTCGGCCAGACGGGCCGCCACCGGGGCCAGACTGTCTTCAGCTTTGAACTCGCCTTCGGTCGGACGGCCCAGATGGGAGGTCACCATGACTTTGGCACCAGCGGCAGCAGCGGCGCGGATGGCCGGCACGGAAGCGCGGATGCGGGTGTCTTCAGTAATGTTGCCGGCGTCATCTTGCGGCACGTTCAGGTCGGCGCGGATGAAAACGCGCTTGCCTTGCAGCGCATTCTGGGCGATGAGATCTTGCAGACGGATGAAGTTCAAAACAGCGGACATGGTTACCCAAAGGTCGAGTTGAAAAAGGTACGCTATTTTACCGCAAGCAGAGGCTTAAATTCCTGTTATTAAAATACATGCATGAGGCGCAGCAGCGTGTAAAACCCCATGCCGAATAGGATAGTTTGCAACATGTTGCGCCGCAGCAAATAAAAGATGGTGGCGACGATACCGGCCAGCAGTTTGATGTTGCTCAAGTCCAACACCGGTGCCCCGTTCACCAGCATCAGGTCGGGCGCCACGATGGCGGCCAGCGCGCAGGCCGGTGCATAGCGCAGCATTTCCTGCACGCGTTTGGGAATATTGATGTGGTGCCCCACCAGCCAGAACGAGCTGCGTGTGGCGGCCGTAGCGATGGCCAGCACGCCTATGGTGAGCCAGATTTCCCAGTCGCTCATGGCCGGCCTCCGAAGCTCTGGCGCCACTTCTCGGCGCCCTCTTCCACGGCCATCGCCGTCAGCATGCCCAGCAGCACCGCCAGCAGCAGGCCCAGCTTGTACGGCAGACCGACCGCCAGCACGGCCACGGCACCCGCCACCAGCACGCCGCACAGGGCGGGACGGCCCACGATCAGCGGCACCATCACGCAGATGATGGCCAGCGTACCGGCAAAGCCCAGCCCCCATTCAGCCGGCACGGCACTGCCGGCGAATATCCCGGCGATGGAGCCAATCTGCCACGCGGCCCAGTTGGGATAGGTCAGCCCCTTGAGATAGGACAGTTTGCCCGGCTGCGGCGCCGGATCAGGGAATTTATGCAGGAACAGCGCCACCGTCATATCACCGGCCACATAGCCGAGCGCTGCGCGTTTGCGCCACGGTAGCTGGGCAAAATGGGGCGCCAGCAGGGCCGAAAAGATCACGAAGCGCAGATTCACCGTCAGCGCCGACAGGAAGATTACCCATACGGGCGCATGGCTGGCGATCAGCGGCAAGGCAGCAAGCTGGGCCGAACCGGCGAACACCAGCAAGGTCATACCCAGAGCCTGCACCACCGTCAGGCCGCTTTTTACCATGGCGATACCCACCACGAGTCCCCACGCGCCGATGCCGAACAGGGTGGGCGTGCCGACCTTCAGGCCTTCGCGCCACGCGGCTTCGTGGTGGGCGGAGACGATGCAGACAGGGGTATCGGGCGGGTGGGCGCTGCTAGTTTCGGTCATGGCTAGATCATGTGGCATTCCTGCCACAGCGCGCGGCGCAGCGGGACGGTAGAGGCGCTATTTTACCGATGATTTTTGCTCTATGCGCGAATCCGTTAAAATCGTGGTTTTCCTTAGTCCTCGGAGCATACGAAATGAGCACTGCCACCACCACCAACGCCGTCGAACTCGAAGGCAAGGACTTGCCAGCCCACTGCCCTAATCCGGCCATGCCGCTGTGGTCGTCCCATCCACGCGTTTTCCTCGACTTCCAGCATGGCGAAGCCAAGTGCCCATACTGCGGCACGGCCTACCGCCTGAAGCCGGGCACCGTCGTCGGCCACCACTAAATCCACCGTAACGCCGCGCGGAGCGAGCATGCCCACCAAACGTGTCAAGCAACTCAATGGTAGTGCCGCCGAAACCGAGGTGGCGTTTTACGATGCCCTCAACCGCGCCGACCTCGACGCGTTGATGGCACTCTGGGCCGAAGACGATGAAATCGTCTGCATCCACCCGGGCGGCCCGCGCCTGATCGGCCATGCCGCCATCCGCGCGTCGTGGGCAGCCATCCTCGAGCATGGCGGCCTGCACATCGTGCCCATCCAGTTGCATGAAACCCACAATCTGATGAGCTCCGTGCACACGGTGGTGGAAATCAGCAGCGTGTCCCAGCAGGACGATATCCATTTGCTGGCCAGCAATGTGTATGTCAAAACTCCGCGTGGCTGGCGCATCGTGCTGCACCACGTCTCCATCGCGCCCGGCCCCGTGCCAACCGAAGCGCGCAGCCAGGTGCTGCACTGACAGGACTGTGCCGTGAAGTATCCCGCGCCCGCATGGCTACCTAGCGGCCACCTGCAAACCATTTATCCGGCCCTGTGCCTGCGCAAGCCGCCCGTGCGCTACCGGCGCGAGCGCTGGGACTGCCCTGACGGCGACTTCATCGATGTGGATTTTGTCGATGGCCAGCCGGGCCAACCCATGGTGGTGCTGTTCCATGGCCTCGAAGGCAGCTCCGACAGCCATTACGCGCGCGCGCTGATGGCCGCCGTGGCCGAACGGGGCTGGTCCGGCGCCGTGCCGCATTTCCGCGGCTGCTCGGGCGAGCCCAACCGCGCGCCGCGCTTCTACCACTCGGGCGACGCCACGGAAATCAACTGGATCATGCGCCGCCTGCACGCGCGCCATGCCGCCCTGCCGCAGGCCACCGACGCTGCAGCAGCCGGGCCAAGCGCTACAGCGCCCGCGGCAGCGTTCTATGCAGCCGGCGTTTCGCTGGGCGGCAACGCGCTGCTGCGCTGGCTGGGCGAATCGGGCCAGCAGGCCGGCTTCGTTGATGCCGCCTGCGCCGTATCCGCCCCGCTCGATCTGGCGCAGGGCGGCGCGGCCCTGTCCAGCGGTTTCAATATGCTGTACACGCGCATGTTCCTGCAAACCCTGAAGCCCAAGTGCGTAGCCAAACTACAGCAATACCCTGATCTATTCGACCTGCAAGCCCTGCATGCTGCGCGCGATCTGTATGATTTCGACAACGTCGTCACAGCCCCGCTGCATGGCTACCGCAACACGGAAGACTATTGGCACCGCGCCAGCGCCAAGCATGTGCTGGGCGACATACGCGTGCCGACGCTGGTGCTGAACGCCCGCAACGATCCCTTCCTGCCCGGCCGGCACTTGCCGCAGCAGGCGGCTGCCTGCGTGCAGCTCGATTATCCGGCCCATGGCGGCCATGTCGGCTTTGCCACGGGCGGCCTGCCCGGCAGCCTGCACTGGCTGCCGCAACGCCTGCTGCACTTTATGACGCAGGGCGCCGCACCTTTTAATGGAATTTCCTATCATGGATGACATCGTCAAACAGGCACTGGCCAAATGGCCCAATGTGCCGCATTGCTACGGCTGGCTGTTACTCGATGCGCGCGGCCACTGGCGCATGCGCGACGAACGCGCCCAGCACCTGAACCTGCCCGGCGACCGGCTGCAGCACGCGGCCCTGTGCAGCTTCATCGCCCGGAATTACGCCGCCGATGCACGTGGCTGCTGGTATTTCCAGAACGGTCCGCAGCGCGTGTATGTGCAATTGGAGGCCACACCCTACATCGTGCGCACCGATCCCGTGCAGGGCTGGCTGCTGCACACGGGCGTAGCGCTCGGTGCCATCGATGAAGTGCTGCTGACCGAGCAAGGCGCGCTATTGCTGCGCAGTGCCGATGTGCTGGCCCAGCTCGATGACCGCGATGTGGCCAGCGTGCTGGCCGAACTGCAAAGTGGCGGCAACCTCGTCTCCGACGACACTTTAATCGCATGGCTGGAAGGCGCCAACAAGGCCAGCCTGACGCTACAGGGCCATGCCGTGCAGCGAGTCGAGGCGGCGACACTGCCCGCCCGCTTTGGCTATGTCAGCGTACCAGCGCCGGCGCCGACTCAGGACTGAGCAGATCCTTCTTGAACTTGTCGCCCATTTCTTCACGCCGGCGCGCCTGCAGTTCGCGCTCGCGCGCATCGATCACGGCCTGATCGTAAAACGTGGCATCGGGCGCCTTGCGCGCATACGTTAGCTGGTCCAGCGCCGACAGCACGCCGCCCTGCAGCACATACGATTCGGCCAGCGCAATATGCTGCAAAGCCTGCTTGCCCTGCTTGGCATAGGCTTGCGCGAGCAGGTCGTAGGCATTCGGATCATCGCGGTAGAGCTGCACCTGATCGCGCAAATAAGCTGCCGCCCGCTCTAGCTGGCCGGCTGCGATCATCGCTTCGCCGTACTGGTGGGCGATGCCGCGCGACAGCGGGTAAGTCAGATGCGCCGCCTCGGCATCGGCCAGCGCGTGCTGCTGCAAGGCCGCGTTGTCCGGCTGGGCCAGTTTGATTTCGAGCGCTGTGCTTACATAAATGATTTCGCCTTCCGGTGCCGGTGCCACGCCCAGCGTGCCCGGAGGTGGCAGCTTGCGCATGGTGGCGTGCGACTTATCCAGCCATTGCTGGGCCAGCGCATAGTTCTCGCGTTTGAGCGCCACCATCGCCAGCCCGTACTGGGCCGCCGCCACTTGCTGGCGCCCCGGCTGCTGCAACTGCAGCTCGAAGAAGGTCTGGGTTTCGGCCAGCCCTTGCGAGCTCAGGTCCTGCAGCACGCGCGCTCTGGCTCTGACCAGATGAAAGTCCAGGCTGTCGAGCCGCTGTCTATAAGGCTGCTCGCGGATACGCGCCTGAATATCGGCGATCCGCTCCGTGGTCAGCGGGTGGCTTTGCAGATAGGCCGGCACGCGGTCGCTGTAATTGCGCGTCGCAATCTGCATGCGCTGGAAGAAGGCCACCATGCCCGAGGTATCGTAGCCGGCCGCGCCCATGATCTGGAAACCGATGCGGTCCGCCTCGCGCTCGGCATCGCGGCCGAAATTGAGCTGACGCTGGATGGCCAGCCCCTGTCCGGCCGAAAACACGCCTATCGCCGCATCACCGCCCGCCCTGGATGCCAGCACGGCCAGTATCATGGCGGCCAGCGGGATCAGCGCGTCCTGCTTCTGCTGGCCGATCGACCGGGCGATGTGGCGCTGGGCCACGTGGCCGATTTCGTGGCCCAGCACGGAAGCCAGTTCCGACTCCGTCTGCGCCGCCAGCAGCAGCGCCGAATGCACGGCGATAAAACCACCCGGCAGCGCAAACGCGTTGAGCTGGGGATCGCGCACGGCGAAGAAGTAATAGTCAAAGTTGGCTTCGCCACGCGCGCCGGGACGGGCCGCTACCAGCGCATTGCCGAAGTTGTTCAGGTATTCGAGGATGGGCGCATCATCGAGAAAATCGTTGTTACGGCGGATATCGCGCATGATTTCCTCGCCCAGCCGCCGCTCCATCAGCGGCGACAAATCCTGCCGCTCGGTATCGCCGAGCGCGGGCAGGTTGGGGATTTTGGCAGGCGCCAGCACATCCTGCGCCATCGCCAGAGGCATGGTCAGCAACAGCAGGGCAGCGGTCAGGCGCATGCGCATAGAACGGGGTTTTGCATTCACGATGATATGATACTCGCAACCGGGGCGGGCCCGCTGCCCCACCCATGACGAAATCTGCCGAGTACTTGAATGAGCAACAACGTGAGCAACAACGTGAACCCTACCGAGACCGTCGCCACCGGCGAGCACCTGACCCACTTCGACGCCAGCGGCCAGGCCCATATGGTGGACGTCGGCGCCAAGACCACCACCCACCGCATCGCTGTCGCGCGCGGCAGCATCCGCATGAAGCCGGAAACGCTGGCCATCATCACCAGCGGCACGGCCAAGAAAGGCGATGTGCTGGGCATCGCCCGCATCGCCGCCATCATGGCGTCCAAGCGTACCAGCGACCTGATCCCCTTATGCCACCCGCTAGCGCTGACCCGGGTTGCCGTCGATTTCGTCACCGACGAAGCCAACGCCAGCGTGCATTGCACGGCCCAGGTCGAAACCCACGGCCAGACGGGCGTGGAAATGGAAGCGCTGACGGCCGTGCAGATCGGCCTGCTAACGATCTACGATATGTGCAAAGCCGTTGACCGCGGCATGGTGATGAGCGAAATCCGCGTGATGGAAAAACACGGCGGTAAATCAGGCGACTGGAGCGCTACCAGCTAGCTGCAAGACCTACAGCTTGCAAATTGATATATTGTCTGATTGTTACCTTTCGAACACACGTATATAATTCATTCCACAGAGGTAATTTTTCCGCAGGCTGACCGCTGCCGTCAGGCGCATACGTGAAAGAATTTGCATGAGCAGCAACCCTCCATCGAACGAAAGCAAAACCCAGGAGTATGAGTTCGAGCAGATGAACTTGCAGGTGGGCAGCCGTATCCAGTTCATTACGCATCGTACGATCAAACCCGTCCAGCACTTTTCCACCCTGATCGGCTGGGTCAAAGACGAATATATGATCGTCAAGATCCCGTTCGAGAGCGGTGCACCGATTGCCGTCAACGATGGCGACAAGTTGACGATACGCGTGTTTTCCGGCGTGAATGTGTGCTCATTTTCGTGCGTCGTGCAGCGCGTGTTCCCGCGCCCGATGTTTTATGTGCACCTGTCCTTCCCTGTATCGATACAAGGCACCAGTCTGCGCACGGCCATGCGCGTCAAGGTCGACATTCCGGCCCAGGTGACCTCCTCGGCCGGTACCACCTCCGTATTCCTCGTCAACCTCAGCGTTTCCGGCGCGCTGATCGAGTCGCCCAAACCGTTGGCCGACGACGGCGGCGAAGTCGGCCTATCGTTCTACCTGATCGCCCAGCCCGGCAACCGGCAGGTGCGTATCAATCCCAACGCCACCATCCGTAATATCAATGTGGTCAAGCCATCCACTGCCGAGCAGGAAGAGGTCTTCACCTATGGCGTGCAATTCATTGATCTGGATCCTATGCACCACACCATGCTGCAGAACCTGACCTACGAAGCACTGATCGCCGACCGCCAGAAAATCGTTTAAACCCTGTGCGACAAACGAAAAAAAACCGGCCGTAGCCGGTTTTTTTATGCCATCGTGCGCTTAAGGCGTCACGTTGTTTTTGGTCAGTGCAGCTTTCGCAGTTTCGTTGGTGACGGTGGTGGTCACATTCCACGTTACGTTGGCAGCACCGGCAGCGATGGTTGGGGCGAAGGTGGCGGTCAGGCCGTCGATGTCTTTACCCACGCCGGTCGAGAAGGTTTCTTCGATCACGCCATCTTTCACAGTAACCGATTTCACTTCTTTGGTTTCGGTGAAGGTCGGTACGCCTTTTACGCCCGCGTCGCAACCGTTCAGGTCACCGCCTGCTTCCTGTGCGCACAGCGCCACGGCCGATTTGATCGAGTCGATTGCGCCTTGTGCGTTTGCCATCTTGGCTTTGATGGTGTAGTCGCTGTAAGCAGGAATTGCGACTGCTGCCAGGATACCGATAATGGCAACCACGATCATCAGTTCGATCAGGGTGAAGCCGGCTTGTGCTTGTTTTTTCATCATGTGCATGGTTTTCATTTTTGACTCCTGGGTGTGTGTTGAACAAAATTCGTTGTCTACACTTTCCATTGAGCAAGCACCGTGCCAGCCTGTTTTGCCATGTATTTTCGCCATATTCTGACGAATTCTGTCACTTTTTGGCTGCGAGACTGCCCATTTTTGTCAGTCCAGCATAAAAGTGAACGCCATTTTTTGGCACTGACAAATTTTGTCATCCGGAAATAAAAAAAGGGAAGGAGCTTACGCTCCCTCCCCTTCATTCCATTAACGGAAGGCTGTGATTACAGCATGGCTTTCAACAGACGAGCCATTTCCGATGGGTTCTTGGTCACTTTGATACCGCAAGCTTCCATGATTTCCAGTTTAGCTTGTGCGGTGTCAGCGCCACCCGAGATCAGCGCGCCAGCGTGGCCCATGCGCTTGCCCGGAGGAGCGGTAACGCCAGCGATGAAGCCGACCACTGGTTTTTTCATGTTGTCTTTGATCCAGTGAGCCGCGTTGGCTTCGTCTGGACCACCGATTTCACCGATCATGATCACGGCGTCGGTATCTGGATCGTCGTTGAACATCTTCATCACGTCGATGTGCTTCAGGCCGTTGATCGGGTCACCACCGATACCAACTGCCGACGACTGGCCCAGACCCAGTGCGGTCAACTGACCCACTGCTTCATAAGTCAGGGTACCCGAGCGCGATACCACGCCGATACGACCTTTCTTGTGGATGTGGCCAGGCATAATGCCGATCTTGATTTCGTCTGGAGTGATCAGACCTGGGCAGTTAGGGCCCAGCAGCAGGGTTTTCGAACCGGCTTTGACCATGCGGTCTTTCAGAGCCATCATGTCACGGACTGGAATGCCTTCGGTAATGCAGATGGCCAGATCCATTTCAGCTTCGACGGCTTCCCAGATGGCGGCAGCAGCGCCTGCTGGTGGTACGTAGATCACCGACACGTTGGCGCCGGTTTCTTTTTTCGCTTCGGTAACGTTAGCGAAAATAGGAATGCCTTCGAAATCTTCGCCGGCTTTCTTAGGGTTCACGCCTGCGACGAAGCAGTTTTTGCCGTTCGCGTAGTCGCGGCAGCCGCGGGTGTGGAATTGGCCGGTTTTACCGGTGATCCCTTGGGTAACAACTTTGGTGTCTTTATTGATCAGAATGGACATGTTGATTCCTTAATTAAGCTTGACCGGCAGCAGCGGCAACGACGCTCTTAGCTGCATCTTCCATGGTGTCGGCTGCGATGATAGGCAGACCGGAATCGGCCAGCATCTTCTTGCCCAGATCTTCGTTGGTGCCCTTCATGCGCACCACCAGCGGTACTTGCAGCGAAACTGCTTTGGAAGCGGTGATCACGCCTTCGGCGATCACGTCGCAACGCATAATGCCGCCGAAGATATTCACCAGAATAGCTTTCAGGCCTGGATTTTTCAGCATGATCTTGAAGGCTTCGGTTACTTTCTCAGCCGTAGCGCCACCGCCTACGTCCAGGAAGTTGGCTGGTTCGCCGCCGAACAGCTTGATGGTGTCCATGGTTGCCATGGCCAGACCGGCGCCGTTCACCAGGCAGCCGATGTTACCGTCGAGCGAGATGTAAGCCAGATCGAATTTCGAAGCTTCTACTTCCGCTGGATCTTCTTCGTCCAGATCGCGGTAAGCCAGAATTTCTGGCTGACGGAACAGCGAGTTAGCGTCGAAGTTGAACTTGGCGTCCAGAGCGATAACTTTGCCCGAACCGGTCAGGATCAGTGGGTTGATTTCGGCCAGCGATGCGTCGGTTTCCCAGTAGGCTTTGTACAGGCCTTGCAGGTTGGTCACGGCATCCGCGATCGAGCCTTCTGGCACGCCGATTTTAGCGGCGATGCTGGCGGCTTCTGCGTCGGTCAGGCCTACCGATGGATCGATAGCGATCGAGTGGATCAGTTCTGGGTGGCTCTCAGCCACTTCTTCGATGTCCATACCGCCTTCGGACGAAGCCATCAGCACAACGCGCTGCGAAACGCGGTCGGTCACCATCGAAACGTACAGTTCTTTCTTGATGTCGGCGCCTTCTTCGATCAGCAGACGACGTACTTTCTGGCCTTCTGGACCGGTCTGGTGAGTTACCAGCTGCATGCCCATGATCTGGTCAGCGTATTCTTTGACTTGTTCGAGCGACTTGGCAACTTTAACGCCGCCGCCTTTACCACGGCCACCGGCGTGGATCTGTGCCTTTACAACCCAGACTGGGCCGCCCAAGGTTTCAGCAGCTTTGACTGCCTCTTCAACGGTCATGCACGGGATACCACGTGGAACCGTCACTCCGAATTTTCGGAGGATTTCTTTGCCTTGATACTCATGGATTTTCATGCTGGCTTCCCTTCTGATGCTGATGTGTAAAAATCGGTTGATATTACGAAAATACTGCGAAGATACTGCGATATAAGGTGTTTCTATAAGCAGAGATTGCTACGCGCTGCTCGGTGCTGCTTTGGCCACCCAGCGCGGGTAAAACTGCGCCACCGCCGCACCGTCGGTGCGCAGCGCGTGGCATTTATCTAGTTGAAACGGTTGCTGACGGGGCGTGCCATGGTCTTCCGTGGCCGCATCATTGGTCGCCCACACGTCGTTGGCAAAGGCCTGCACGGCCGCGGTCGGCAATATCTGCGCCAGTTCCGTCAGGTGGGTGCAGCCGGAGACGCCGGCCAGACGCTGTTTGAGTTCGTGCCGGAAGCCCTGCATCAGATTCAGCCCCACCAGTTGCTCCTTGTAGGCGGGCGCGATGGTATCGCAATGACCGGGATATGGCACAGCATCGGACGCGGCTTCGGCATCGACGATGTTGAGCTGGCGGTCTACGGTCAGGCGTAAATGGAGGTCATGCAGCGGAGTACCGGCAGCGCGTGGGCCCGAGGCCAGCACGGTGTCGATCTGTTTGATATCGGAGATGTGCGCGTCAAGATCCCATAGACCATCCTCGCGTGCATACGCTTGGACGACAATTGCGCGCGTGTGCCGTAGCGCACGTCGGTTAACTGGGGTTGACAGGGACATAGACCGATGCCGCTTTCGCGACAGAAATTTAGTAAGCAGCCATGTGCTGTTAAGCACGTATCCGCAGCTTCTACGGACACTTACCGCACCTGCGGCGCTGCAAAAACCCTAAAAGTGTAGCACATCGAGGCGGTTTGTTGCGCGCAAACATAAGTTTTTCCGCGCAAAATCTGCTATCTGAGGCTATTTTGACAAGAGATTCACAAAATGTATTTCTGCCATAGAAACATTGCATGACGCAATGCGGCAAAGCTTCACTCGTCGAACTGTTCGCTGCCCTTGAGTGCCGTCTGCACGGCACGCTGGGAAAAGCCCCGCTGCAGCAGAAAGCGCATCTGTTTGTTGCGCTGCTGGGCATCTTCGGCCACGCTGCCGAACTTGCGCTGCCACACTTCCATGCAGCGCGCCGTTTCATCGCTGGCCAGTCCCTGCTTGAGCCGGTCCAGTTCTTCGCCACGGATGCCGTGGCTTTGCAATTCTGCAACAATCCGCCCATTGCCGTAACGGGCCGAGCGGCGGTGGATCAGCGCTTCGGAAAAGCGCTCCTGCGACAGCCAGCGATTATGCTCGAGCAAGTCGAGCAGCGCTTCCACATCGTCGCCTTCCTGTGCATAGCGGGCCAGCTTGCGCCCCAGCTCGAGCCGGCTGTGCTCGCGCTGCGACAACAGCCGCAGCGCGCGGGCTTTGAGACTGAGTTCGACGGTTGCCATGGCTGGCTCGCTATCCGGCGCTACTGATTAGGCAGCGTCAGCGCCTTTATCGACGGATTTCAGCTTGACCACGGTGTCGCCCTTGTCGCTGGCCAGTGGTGGCAGTACCCGCACGCCCAGCGATTCGCGCACCTTGTTCTCGATTTCCCATGCCAGTTCCGGACGTTCCTGCAGGAAGATACGGGCATTGTCCTTGCCCTGACCGACGCGCTCGCCGTTGTAGCTATACCAGGAACCCGACTTTTCGACGATCTTGGCTTCCACACCCAGATCAAGAATCTCGCCTTCGCGCGAAGTACCGGCGCCATACAGAATGTCGAAGTGAGCTTCCTTGAACGGTGGCGCAATCTTGTTCTTGACCACTTTCACCTTGGTTTCGTTACCGATCACTTCGTCGCCCGATTTGATCGAGCCGGTACGGCGGATATCCAGACGCACGGACGCGTAGAACTTCAGCGCATTACCGCCCGTGGTGGTTTCAGGGCTGCCGAACATCACACCGATCTTCATACGGATCTGGTTGATGAAGATCACCAGCGTATTGGTACGGTTAATCGAACCGGTCAGCTTGCGCAGTGCCTGCGACATCAAACGGGCCTGCAGACCCGGCAGCGCATCGCCCATATCGCCTTCGATCTCGGCGCGTGGCGTCAGCGCGGCCACGGAGTCCACCACCACCATGTCGACGGAGCCAGAACGTACCAGCGCATCGCAGATTTCCAGTGCCTGTTCGCCCGTATCCGGCTGCGAAATCAGCAGTTCGCTGAGGTTCACACCGAGTTTTTGGGCGTACACCACGTCCAGCGCGTGTTCCGCATCGATAAACGCGCAGGTACCGCCCAGTTTCTGCATTTCTGCAATGGTTTGCAGCGTCAACGTGGTTTTACCCGAGGATTCAGGACCGTAGATCTCCACCACACGGCCGCGTGGCAAACCGCCCACACCCAGCGCAATGTCCAGACCGAGCGAACCGGTGGAGACGACCTGCACTTCTTCGATCGGCATGCTGGAGTCCATACGCATGACGGAGCCCTTGCCGAATTGCTTTTCGATCTGAGCCAGCGCGGCGGCCAGCGCCTTCGCCTTCTCAGAGGCAGGTACTACAGCTTTTTTGTCGTCCATAATGTTCTCTCTGCGGGGGTGGGTAGTTGGTACAGTCGGTACTGTATAAAAAAACAGTGCTTAATGCAAGCAGGATTTTTAAACAATTTTTGAGTAATCACAAAAACTCGCTACTTACCGCGAAATGCAACACAATACGGGCTCGTACAGCCGGAGTGTTTTATGCGTATTTTACTTGCCGAGGACGACAGCGTTCTGGCAGATGGCCTGACCCGCTCACTACGCCAGTCGGGCTATGCCATCGATTGCGTAGGCAATGGCCAGGAAGCCGACACCGCCCTCGCCACCCAGGAATTCGATCTGCTGATACTGGATCTGGGCCTGCCCAAACTATCCGGTCTGGAAGTGCTGCGCCGCCTGCGCGCGCGCGAATCGCGCCTGCCCGTGCTGATCCTGACGGCGGCTGATTCGATCGAACAGCGCGTCAACGGCCTTGATCTGGGCGCCGACGACTACATGGCCAAGCCGTTTGCGCTGTCCGAGCTGGAAGCGCGCGTGCGCGCCCTCACGCGGCGTGGCGCCGGCGGTGGCGGCACCATCGTCAAGCATGGCCCGCTCAGCTACGATCAGGTGGGCCGCAGCGCCTACATCAACGAGCAGATGCTGGACCTGTCGGCGCGCGAACTGGGCCTGTTGGAAATCCTGCTGGCGCGCAGCGGCCGCCTGGTCTCCAAGGAACAGCTGGTCGATCACCTGTGCGAATGGGGCGAAGAAGTCAGCAATAACGCCATCGAAGTGTATGTGCACCGGCTGCGCAAGAAAATCGAGACAGGCGGCATCCGCATCGCCACCGTGCGCGGGCTAGGCTATTGCCTCGAGAAATACGCGGAACCGGCCAAGTGACAAAAGACTCCGCCGTGCAGCAGGACGCTGCGCTGGACTACCAGCCGCCCGCGGCGGAGGCGGATGAAGGCATACAGCATTCGCTGTTCGGCGAAATTCTGGACTGGATGCTGGCGCCCCTGCTGCTGCTGTGGCCCATGAGTATCGCCATCACCTATCTGGTGGCCAAGTCCATCGCCAACCAGCCCTTCGACCATGCACTGGAAGACAGCGTGACGGTGCTGGCCCAGCAGGTGCGCGCGGTCGACGGTAAAGTGATCAAAGGTTTGCCCGGCTCGGCGCGCGACATTCTGCGGGCCGACGATATCGATAATGTCTATTTCCAGATTCAGGGACCGCACGGCGAGCATATCGACGGCGACCGCGATCTGCCGCCACCTGTGCTGGACGAGGAAGAACTGCCCACCAGCGCCAACGTCCACTTCCGCAACGACAGCATGCACGGCACGCCAGTGCGCATCGCCTACGCCTACGTGCGGCTGGAGCACAAGCCCGGCGTCGAAGCGCCGCTGGCCCTCGTGCAGGTGGCCGAAACGCTGGAAAAACGCGCCCAGCTAGCCAATGAAATCATCAAGGGTGTGATCCTGCCCCAGTTCATCATCCTGCCCATCGTGCTGGCACTGGTGTGGTTTGCGCTGGCCCGCGGCCTGTCGCCACTGGCCCAGCTACAGGAACGCATACGCGCACGCGGCTCCGACGACCTCAGTCCGATCGCGCCGAATCAGGTGCCGGAAGAGATTTCGCCGCTGGTCAATTCGCTCAATGACATGCTGACGCGGCTGTCGTCTTCCATCGAAATGCAGAAGCGCTTCATCGCCGACGCGGCGCACCAGATGAAAACCCCGCTGGCCGGCATGCGCATGCAGTCGGAACTGGCACTGCGCCAGACCGATAGCGCGGAAATCCACCGCTCGCTGGAACAGTTGGCCAAAAGTTCGGAAGCGGCCACCCGCCTGGTCAACCAGTTGCTGGCACTGGCGCGCGCCGAAAACCAGCCGCAGGCCGGCACCAGCATGCAGTTACTGAGCCTGTCCGATCTGGCGCGCAGCACCGTGCAGGACTGGGTTTCGGCCTCATTTGCCGCGCGCATAGACCTCGGCTACGAAGGCCCGGACGAGCCGCTGGAAATCGAAGGCAACCCCACCATGCTGCGCGAGATGCTGTCCAATCTGATCGATAACGCGCTGCGCTATATTCCAGCCGGTGCCAGCGTGACGGTACGCGTGCGCAGCGACGAGCAGCACGCCATCCTCGAAGTGGAAGACACGGGGCCCGGCATTGCACCGGCCGAGCGCCAGCGCGTGTTCGAGCGCTTCTACCGCATTCTCGGCAACAAGGCTGAAGGCAGCGGTCTGGGGCTGGCCATCGTGCGCGAGATCGCCCACCAGCATGGCGTCGAAGTGGAAATCTATAATAATCCGCGCGCCACCCAGCCCAAGCTGCCGGGCGCCCTGTTCCGGCTGGCCTTCCCGCTGCCGCCCGAGCCGCCGATAGAAGAAAGCGAAGCACCGTATTATGGATAAGCCCACGCCCATCACCCGCGCCGAACACTGGCAGCGTACGCGCCGCCTGTCCATGCAACTACTGCTGCTATGGATGGTGACGGGCTTCGGTGCCGCCTTCTTCGCACGCGAGCTGGCCACCCTGAATCTGTTCGGCTGGCCGCTATCGTTCTATCTGGCCGCGCAAGGCTCGTCGCTGGTGTATCTGGGCATACTGGCCTATTACGCCTGGCGCATGCGCCGTCTCGACAAGGCCGCCCGCCTGCCCCGTGCAGCCAGCAAGGAGCCGCGTCCATGAAGGCCGCCCGCACCTTCCGCCAGCGCCTGCGCAGCTACTATCTGATGTTCACAGCCGGCTTTGCCGGTTTTCTGGTCTCGCTGGCCGTGCTGGAACAGGAAGGCATGTCGCGCATCTGGATAGGCTATCTGTTCATGTTTTCCACCATCGTGCTGTACGCCACCATCGGCGTGATCAGCCGCACCTCCAACGTGCTGGAATACTACGTGGCCGGACGGCGCGTGCCTGCCGTCTTCAACGGCATGGCCACGGCGGCCGACTGGATTTCGGCGGCCAGCTTTATCAGTCTGGCCGGCGGCCTGTATCTGCGCGGCTTCGACGGGCTGGCCTACATCATGGGCTGGACCGGGGGCTACTGTCTGGTGGCGTTGCTGATCGCGCCCTATCTGCGCAAGTTCAGCCAGTACACGATTCCCGATTTTCTGGCCGAACGCTATGGCGGCGCCGCCAACCCCGAAGGTGGCGGCAACGTCGTACGGCTGCTGGCCGTGGCGGCCACCATCATCGTTTCCTTCACCTATGTGGTCGCGCAAATCTATGCCGTGGGCCTGATCGCCTCGCGCTTCACGGGAGTGGATTTCTCGGTCGGCATTTTCCTCGGTCTGGCCAGCATTCTGGTGTGCTCCTTCCTTGGCGGCATGCGCGGCATAACCTGGACCCAGGTGGCGCAGTACATCATCATCGTGGTGGCCTTCCTGATTCCGGCCGTCTGGCTGTCGGCCAAACATAGCGACAATCCCATCCCGCAACTGGCCTACGGCAAGCTGCTGCCCAAGCTGAGCGCACGCGAAGCCGTGCTGCAGGCCGACCCGCGCGAAGCCGAAGTGCGCGCCATCTTCCGCCAGCGCGCCGACGACTACGAGCAGCGCCTGCAAGGCCTGCCCGCCTCGTGGGAAGCAGGCCGCCTCGAAGTCCAGCACAAACTGGACAAGGTCAAACACCGCAACGCCTCGCTGCTGGAAATCCGCAGCGCCGAGCGGGCCCTGATCGCCTATCCGAAATCGGCCGAAGAGGCCGAGCGTGTCTGGAGCGAAGCGCGCACCCAGGCGCTGACGCGCTCCGAGCCGATTACGCCGCATGCCACGCCCTATCCGGGCGATCCGGCCAGCTCCGACATCAAGCGCAACAACTTCCTTGCGCTGGTGTTCTGCCTGATGCTGGGCACGGCCGCGCTGCCGCACATCCTGATGCGCTCCTACACCACTCCAAATGTGCACGAAGCGCGCACCTCGGTATTCTGGACCTTGTTCTTCATCCTGCTGATTTACCTGACCATCCCCGCACTGGCGGTGCTGGTCAAATACGATATCTACAGCGCGCTGGTAGGCATCGACTACCATCACCTGCCCAACTGGGTATCCTATTGGGCCAATGTGGACAAGCTCACGCCACTGTTCAGCATCAGCGATATCAACCACGACGGCATCGTCCAGTTGGCCGAAATCACCATCGACGCCGATGTGCTGGTACTGGCCACGCCGGAAATCGCCGGCCTGCCCTATGTGATTTCCGGCCTGGTGGCAGCCGGCGGTCTGGCGGCCGCCCTGTCCACCGCCGATGGTCTGCTGCTGGCCATCTCCAACGCCCTGTCGCACGACGTCTACTACAAGACCGTGGACCGCAGCGCTTCGACCCAGAAGCGCGTGACCATTTCCAAGCTGCTGCTGCTCGGCGTGGCGTTTGTGGCGGCCTACACGGCTTCGCAGAAACCGGGCGACATCCTGTCGCTGGTAGGCGCCGCCTTCTCGCTGGCCGCATCCACGCTGTTTCCGGCGCTGGTGCTGGGCGTGTTCTGGAAACGCTGCACCACCCAGGGCGCCGTGGCCGGCATGCTGACGGGCTTCGGCGTGTGCGTGTACTACATGCTGCATACCAATCCCATCCTGGGCGGCAGCAGCGCGGCCCAGTGGTTCCACATTGCGCCTATCTCGGCCGGCATCTTCGGTGTGCCGGCCGGCATACTCAGCATGATCGTGGTCAGCCTGTGCACGCCCGCGCCCGCGCCGGCCACCATTGCACTGGTCGACTACATCCGCGCACCGGAACAATAGGCAACAAATGCAATATAGCGTTTTTTACAACTAAGTGCTATCGTGACCGGGTTGGCTATTTGGTAATAGCCAGAACTCCACTACACGAAAGCCGACCATGTTATTGCGCCCCTTCTTGCGACTGGCCGTCCTGCTGCTGCCGCTCTGCTGCGCCAGCGCCCATGCCGAAGAGCGTCCTTCGCTCAGCGACTTCTTTTCCAATCCCGAGCTGAGCGCCGCCCAGCTTTCCCCCAGCGGTAAATATCTGGCCGTGAAAATCGGCGCTGCGGGCAAGCGTGAGCGCCTCGCCGTGATGGAACTCGACACCCAGAAAGTCACCGTGGTGGGCAATTTCACGGATGCCGATATCGGCGATTTCCAGTGGGTCAATGACCAGCGTCTGGCCTTCACGGCGGCCGACAATGATCTCGCCCAAGGCAACACCCGCTACGCACCGGGCCTGTATGCCGTCAACCGTGACGGCACGGGCTTCCTGCAATTGGCCATGCGCGCCGGCACGCCTTTCATTACCGACGCTTCCGCCCTGCGCAACCGGCGCGACCTGCTGCCCTGGCACACCTTCCTGCTCAGTCAGCACGGTGCGCGCAATAGCGACTACCTGTATGTTCAGGACCGCCATTACGGCGGGCGCGCCCAGATCGACTATGTCAATCTGCTGCGCATCAATACCGTCACGGGACGGCTGGCCGCAGAGCGCATCGACAGCCCCGAGCACGTGATGCGCTGGCTGCTGGACTTCGACGGCGAGCCAAGGCTGGTGCAGACGCTGGACAAGGACATCAGCGCCATCCACTACCGCGATCCGGCCACCAAGACATGGCGCAAGCTGGCCGAGTTCAATGCCTATAGCGGCAGCAAAGGGGCGTTTACGCCGCTCTCGTTCGGTCCCGACGGCACGCTGTACGTAATCGCCAACCGCGGACTCGATACCACTGGCGTGTACACCTTCGACGTGAACAAGCTGCAGTTGTCGGAAAAAGCTGTGGTGCGGCTGGATGGCTATGACTTCAGCGGCCATTTGCTGATGAACCGCGAAAAGCTGATCGGCGTACGCTATCTGAACGATGCCTACGCCACCGAATGGCTGGATAACGACTACAAAGCCATGCAGGACAAAGTCGACAGCATGCTGCCCAACACCATCAATCTGCTGACGCCGCCGATCCGGCCGGAATCGCCGTGGATACTGGTGAATGCCTATGCCGATATCTGGCCCAACCGTACCATGCTGTATAACCGCGAGACCCACAAACTGGAATCTGTGGGCGCCAGCCATCCGGCCATACAGCCACAGCAGATGGCGCGCACCACGCTGGTTCATTACAAGGCGCGCGATGGCCTGAATATTCCCGCCTGGCTGACCGTCCCTACCGGTAGCGGCAAGAACCTGCCCATGGTGGTGCTGGTACATGGCGGCCCCTATGTGCGCGGCACCAGCTGGCGCTGGGATGCCGAAGTACAGTTCCTCGCCTCGCGCGGCTATGCCGTGCTGCAGCCGGAATACCGCGGCAGCACGGGCTATGGCTACACGCTATTCCGCGCCGGCTGGAAGCAATGGGGCCTGAAAATGCAGGACGATATCGCTGACGGCGCACGCTGGGCCATCGCGCGCGGCACGGCCGACCCGCAGCGCATCTGCATCGCCGGCGCCAGCTACGGCGGCTATGCCACCCTGATGGGGCTGGTGAACGATCCCGATCTGTACCGCTGCGGCATCGAGTGGGCCGGCGTGACCGACATCAATCTGATGCGCACCGGTCACTGGGCCTATGTGTCGGACATGTCGGAAAACTGGAAGCAGTACGGCATCCCGCAACTGGTGGGCGATCCGGAAAAAGATGCCGAGCAGCTCAAAGCCACCTCGCCCATCCTGCAGGCAGCGCGCATCAAACAGCCACTGTTGCTCGCACATGGCGGCTCCGACCTGCGCGTGCCGCTGGTGCATGGCACGCGCTTCTATCAAGCCGTCAAGCAGAATAATCCCGAGGTGGAATGGGTGGAATATCCGGACGAAGGTCACGGCTGGGCACTGCCGGCCACGCGCTACGATTTCTGGAGCCGGGTCGAAAAATTCCTCGATAAACATATCGGCAAGCACTGAAGTTCGCGCTATAGTCTGAGGACAGCTGGTTCAACGGATACGGAGGAGCAGGCATGTCTTCAGGCAAAATTCTGGTCGCACAGGGAGGCGGGCCTACCGCCGTGATCAATCAGTCGCTGGCTGGCGTGGTGCTGGAAGCGCGCCGCTTCCGCGATGTCAGTCTGGTGTATGGCGCACTGCACGGCGTGCGCGGCATCATCAACGAAGATCTGGTCGATCTCACGCGCGAAACCAGCCACAATCTCGAACTGGTGGCTGCCACGCCTTCCTCGGCACTGGGCTCCACGCGCGACAAGCCCGACGTGCCCTACTGCGCCGAAATCTTCAAGGTGCTGCAAGCCCACCAGATCGAACAGTTCTACTACATCGGCGGCAATGACTCGTCCGATACGGTACGCATCGTCAGCGAACAGGCGCAGGCAGCAGGCTACCCGCTGCGCTGCATCCACATCCCCAAGACTATCGACAACGATCTGGTTGGCAGTGACCACACGCCGGGCTTCCCTTCGGCCGCGCGCTTTGTGGCGCAGGCATTCGCCGGTGCCAATCTGGATAACGCTTCGCTGCCCGGTGTGTATGTGGGCGTGGTGATGGGCCGCCACGCAGGATTTCTGACCGCCGCCTCGGCGCTCGGCAAGAAGTTTGCCGACGATGGCCCGCACCTGATCTATCTGCCCGAACGCGTGTTCTCGCTCGAGCAGTTCCTGCACGACGTCAAAGCCTGCTACGAACGCTATGGCCGCTGCGTGATCGCCGTCTCGGAAGGCATACACGACGCCTCCGGTACACCGATCGCCAGCCTGCTGGCAAAAGATATCGAGCGCGATGCCCATGGCAATGTGCAGCTATCGGGCACGGGTGCGCTGGCCGATCTGCTGTGCGACGAGATCAAGGCCAAGCTGGGCATCAAGCGCGTGCGCGGCGACACCTTCGGCTATCTGCAGCGCTCCTTCATCGGCTGCGTGTCCGATGTGGACCAGCGCGAAGCACGCGAAGTCGGCGAAAAAGCCGTGCAGTTTGCCATGTGGGGCCAGCGCAATGGCTCGGTCGCCATCAAGCGCACGGGCTTCTACTCGGTCGATTACGAACTGCTGCCGCTCGATGCCGTAGCTGGCAAGACGCGCACCATGGAGGACGAGTTCATCAGCGCCAGCGGCACCGACGTAACGGATGCCTTCCGGCTGTATCTGCGCCCGCTACTAGGCTCCGGCATGCCAGACGCATTCCGCCTGCGCCCCGCCCCCGTCGCCAAACTTCGGGGTCAGATCTGACATTCGGACACCTGACGCACACTTTTGATCAACCTCAAAACGCTATACACGGAGGTTTAGCGGTCAACTGAAGCTATGCGCCGGAAAATAGAATTTCCGATCCAACTTGCCGAGATCACGTATTGAGCATGCTCAAAAATATGTCACCGATGTCCAAATGACAGACCTGACCCCGAAGTATGACCCCGAAGTAAAAAAGCGCAGCACCCTGACGGGGCTGCGCTTTTTAATTCAATGCTTAAAACTTACACTACGATAGTCTGGTGCTCGTCGCCCACGCGGGCGCGGATGCGGCCGATGGTGTAGACGGTTTCGCCAGCCGCTTCCAGCTGGGCCTTGGCAGCGGCAGCGTTTTCCTGCGATACGATGACGGTCATGCCGATGCCGCAGTTGAATACGCGGTGCATTTCAGCGTCGGCCACGCCGCCATGCTGCTGCAGCCAGGTGAACAGCGGAGGCATGGTCCACGATTTCGCATCCAGTTCGGCCACCAGACCGTCCTGCAGCACGCGCGGGATGTTTTCTACCAGACCGCCGCCGGTGATGTGCACCATGCCTTTGACTTCCATCGAGGCCATCAGCGCCAGCAGCGGCTTCACGTAGATGCGGGTAGGCTGCATCAGCACGTCGGCCAGTTTGCGGCCGTGGAAGTCGCCTTCCAGATCAGGCTTGGCCACTTCGATGATCTTGCGCACCAGCGAATAACCGTTCGAGTGCACGCCCGACGAGGCCAGACCCAGTACCACGTCGCCCGGTACGATCTTGGTGCCGTCGATGATCTGCGATTTTTCGACCGCGCCCACGGCGAAACCGGCCAGGTCGTATTCACCGGCAGGGTACATCGAAGGCATTTCAGCCGTTTCGCCGCCGATCAGCGCGCAGCCAGCCTGTTCGCAACCCTGGGCGATGCCCTTGATCACGTCGGTGGCGGTAGCCACATCCAGTTTGCCGCAGGCGAAATAGTCGAGGAAGAACAGCGGCTCGGCGCCCTGTACCAGAATGTCGTTCACGCTCATGGCCACCAGATCGATGCCCACGGTGTCGTGGCGATTCAGTTCGAACGCCAGTTTGAGTTTGGTGCCCACGCCGTCGGTACCGGAAACCAGCACTGGCTCCTTGTACTTTTTGCTAATTTCGAACATGGCGCCGAAACCACCCAAGCCGCCCATCACGCCTTCGCGCAGGGTGCGCTTGGCAAATGGCTTGATCGCTTCGACTAAAGCGTCACCTGCATCGATATCGACGCCGGCATCACGGTAAGACAGGGAAACATTAGAAGTTTGGCTCATGGTGTATTTCGCAGCGGAGGCGGTAAAATAGAAGGCGGCGACCTGTTTCGTAGCAAAATGGCACGAAAATGCGCAAAAAAGCAGCGCGACAAGCCGGTAAGACCGCTATTTTAGCAAAATGCCTAGCGCCACAGCCGTTTTTAACTATCTAAATCACACTCCATGCCATTTCCCCTCACGCTAGAGCAAAAGCAAACAGCATTCTGGCTCGCGGTCTGGGCGGCATTTTTCTTCCTGCTGGTGACACTGGGCCCCATCCTCACGCCCTTCCTCGCCGCCGCGATTTTCGCCTATGCGCTCAATCCCGGCGTCGATGCGCTGCACCGCGTCCGTCTGCACCGCTGGCAGGTGCCGCGCGCACTGGCCGTGGTGCTGGTGATGCTGCTGTTTTTCTCCGCCATCACCACGCTGGTGCTGATCGTGGTGCCCGTACTGCAAAAGGAAATCCCCCTGATGCAGGCGCAGATCCCCGCGTTTCTGGCCAAGATCAATGACTTGCTGGGCCCACGCCTGCAGGAAATGGGCGTGAAAATCCGCCTCGACAGCATAGGTATCAAGAAGCTGGTGTCACAGCAGATGGCCACCAGCGGCGACGAAATCTGGACCACCATACTCAATTCCGCCCGCACCGGCGGCACGGCCGTACTGGGCTGGCTGGCCACGCTGGTGCTGATTCCCGTGGTGCTGTTTTACCTGCTGCTGGACTGGCACGCCATGCTGGCCCGTATCGCCGCCTGCGTGCCGCGCCGCTGGATAGGCGCAACCGTGGCCATGGCCGAAGAAGTCGACGCGCTGCTGGCCCAGTATCTGCGCGGCCAGCTGCTGGTGATGCTGGTGCTGGCCGTGTACTACTCGGCTGCGCTGGGCATCGCCGGTTTCGAAGTAGCGCTGCCGGTGGGGATCATTACCGGCCTGCTGGTGTTCATTCCCTATCTGGGCTTTGGTCTGGGGCTGATACTGGCGCTGATTTCGGCCGTGCTGCAGTTTAACGACCTGAGTGGCATGGTGGCCGTGGCCATCATCTACGGTGCAGGTCAGGTGATCGAAGGTTTCTTCCTCACGCCACGCCTCGTCGGCGAGCGTATCGGCCTCAATCCGCTGGCCGTGATCTTCGCGCTGATGGCCTTCGGCCAGTTGTTCGGCTTCGTCGGCGTGCTGCTGGCATTGCCCGCTTCCGCCATCCTGATGGTGGCCTTTAAACACCTGCGCAGCCACTACCTGCGCAGCAGCTTCTATAATGCGTGACGTGGAACAGAAAAACGTTATGCAAATGATCACATTCAGGCGGGTGCCATGAAGCAGCTGGTGCTCGATTTAGGCGCAGACCCGGCGCACAGCCTCAGCTCCTTCGAGGTAGGACAGAACGCCGAAGCGGTGGCGCTGCTGGCGCAGTTCGCCGACCGCAGCGCGCGCGAGCATTTCGCCTACCTGTGGGGCAACGAGGGCGTGGGCAAAAGCCACCTGCTCAAGGCGCTGGCCAGCGCCGGCAGCGAGGCGGACCAGCTGCGCGCGCGCTATATCTCGCCGTTCTCGATCGAATCGGAATTCGTCTACTCGCCCGAAGTCGACCTGTATCTGCTGGACGACTGCGAAAAGCTCTCGCCGCTGGCGCAGATCGACGCCTTCGCCCTGTTCAACGAAATCCGCGCCAATTCTGCCTACATGGTGTGCAGCGGCGCAGTAGCACCGGCCGTGCTGCCCGTGCGTGAAGACCTGCGCACCCGCATGGGCTGGGGCCTGATCTATCAGGTACACGGACTGACCGACGACGAAAAAGCCGCCGCCCTGAGTGCCGCTGCCAGCGCCCGTGGCTTGACCCTGTCGCCGGGCGTGATACCCTACTTGCTGTCGCACTTCCAGCGCGACATGCGGTCACTTTCGACCATGCTCGATTCGCTGGACCAGTATTCCCTACAAACCCAACGCCCGATCACTCTGCCCTTGCTGCGCGAGTGGTTGCAAGCGGAAGCCCAAGCATGATGAATCTCGCTTTATTTGACCTCGACCATACCCTGCTGCCCATCGACTCCGACTACGAGTGGGGCCAGTTCCTCGTGCGCATAGGCGCTGTCGATGCGGCCGAATTCGCGCGCCGTAACGACGCCTTCTTCGCCCAGTATCAGGCCGGCACACTCGATCCTGTCGAATATCTGGAATTCTCGCTCGGCACGCTGGCCAGCTTCCCGCGCGAGCGGCTGGCGGCCATGCAGGAGCAGTACATGAACGAAGTGATCCTGCCGGCGATCCGTCCGAGCGCGCTGGCGCTGCTGCAGAAACACCGCGAAGCGGGCGATCTACTGGCCATCGTCACGGCCACTAACCAGTTTGTCACCACCCCTATCGCCAAGGCGCTGGGCGTAGACCACCTGATTGCCGCCGTGCCGGAAACCGATGCCGAAGGCAATCTGACCGGCAAACTGCTCGGCACCCCCACCCAGGGCGCGGGCAAAGTCACCCACACCAAAGCATGGCTGGCCAAGATGGGCAAGCAGCTGGAGGACTTCGGCACGGTGCACTTCTACAGCGATTCGCATAACGACCTGCCACTGATGTCCATCGTCAGCCATCCGGTCGCCACCAATCCGAACGCCAAACTCAAACAGCACGCCGCCGAACATGGCTGGCCACATATCGACCTATTCAATGATTAAGAAACTGATCCGCAAAATCCTCGGCACCAAGAGCAAAGCCGAACGCGATACCAGCGCCCCCGTGGTGCTGGGGCCGGACGCCCATGGTATCGATCCGCGTCTGCTGTCGAACAACGCCGTGCGCGTTACCAGCACGCTGCAGGAAGCCGGCTTCGAAGCCTTTGTGGTGGGCGGCGCCGTGCGCGACCTGCTGCTGGGCGTGAAGCCGAAAGACTTCGACATCGCCACCAACGCCACGCCGGAGCAGGTGCGCAAGCTGTTCCGCCGCGCCTTCATCATCGGCAAGCGCTTCCAGATCGTGCACGTGATGTTCGGTCAGGATTTGCTGGAAGTGACCACCTTCCGCGGCACCAGTTCGGACAATGCACCGAAAGACGAACATGGCCGCGTGCTGCGCGATAACACCTTCGGCAGCCAGGCCGAAGATGCAGCACGGCGCGATTTCACCATCAACGCCATGTACTACAACCCGGCCAACCAGCAGGTGCTCGATTACCACGGCGGTATCGCCGACATCCGCGCCAAAATGCTGCGCATCATCGGCCAGCCGGAAACCCGCTACCGCGAAGACCCCGTGCGCATGCTGCGCGTAGTGCGCTTTGCCGCCAAACTCAAATTCGACATCGAGCCGCATACGGGCGCACCGATCAAGGTGATGGCACCGCTGATCAACAACGTGCCGGCCGCGCGCATCTTCGACGAGATGCTCAAGCTGCTGATGAGCGGTCATGCACTGGCCTGCCTGCAGCAACTGCGCACCCAAGGCCTGCACCACGGCCTGCTGCCGCTGCTGGACGTAGTGCTGGAGCAGCCGCTGGGCGCCAAGTTCGTCACGCTGGCACTGGATTCCACCGATGCCCGCATCCACGCCGGCAAGACGGCATCGCCGGGCTTCCTGTTCGCATCGCTGCTGTGGCATCAGGTACTGGAAAAATGGGAAGCCTACCGCGCCTCGGGCGAGCAGACCATTCCTGCGCTGCATCTGGCGGCCGACGATGTGCTGGAATCGCAGACGGAAAAACTGGCACTGCAGCGCAAGATCGGTTCCGACATGCGCGACATCTGGGCCATGCAGCCACGCTTCGAGCGTCGCGTCGGCAAAGCCCCGTACAAGCTGCTGGAACACCTGCGCTTCCGCGCCGGCTACGACTTCCTGCTGCTGCGCTGCGCCTCGGGCGAAATCGATGCCGAGATCGGCGAGTGGTGGACCGCCTTTTACGAGGGCGACGAGGCCGAGCGCGAACAACTGATCACGGCGGCCAGCCAGCCGGCTGGCAGCGGCGGCGCCAAACGCAAGCGCGGCCCCCGTCGCGGCGGCCGTAACCGCTCCGGCAAAGGTGGCGGCGAAGGCGCTGAAGGCGGCAGCAATGCTGGCGGTGACGGCAGCCACGGCGAGCACGATTAAGCTGCTGCCGCATCATGAGTATCCATAACATGGCTGAACAGGGCGGCCTGCCCTTCGCCATTGCCTACATCGGCATAGGCGCCAATTTGGGCGACGCGCGCGCGCAGGTGGAAGACGCCTTGCGCCGCCTGCAAGCGCTCCCCGGCTGCACGCTGATGGCGGCATCCTCGCTATACCGCACGGCACCGATAGACGCCGGTGGCGACGACTACATCAACGCCGTGGCCCGTATCAGCACCACGCTGGGCGCGGCCGAGCTGCTGGCAGCTCTGCACGGCATCGAACAGGCCCATGGCCGCGAGCGCCCCTACCGCAACGCGCCGCGCACGCTGGACCTCGATCTGCTGCTGTACGCCGATGCCCGTATCGATACGCCCACGCTGACCGTGCCACACCCGCGCATCACCGAGCGGGCCTTTGTACTGGTGCCGCTGCTGGAACTGGCACCAGCCATCCATATTCCCGGCCTGGGCGCAGCACAGCATTACGCTGCCGCCGTGGCCGATCAGCGCATAGACCAGATCACCTGATCTCTTGACTTTACAGCGCGCGATAGCAGTTAGGACTACACTATCGCGGTCAGCACATCTTTAAAGGATTACCATGTCTGCTTACCTGCAAGGAAACGAAATGGCTGCGAGCCAGAAGCCTGCCGCCAGCGCGACGCCTGCACCGGCCAAGACTGCGGCCGTCAAAGCCATCACCGGTCCGACGCTGGCACAACTGCGCGTCAACGGCGAAAAGATCACCATGCTGACCTGCTATGACGCCAGCTTTGCCGCCCTGATGGACCGCTGCGGCGTGGAAGTGCTGCTGATCGGCGATTCGCTGGGCATGGTCTGCAATGGCCACAGCTCCACCCTGCCGGTCACGGTCGAAGAAGTGGCCTACCACACGGCCGCCGTTGCGCGCGGCAGCAAGTCCGCTCTGGTGCTGGCCGATATGCCGTTCGGTAGCTACGCCACCCCACAGGCGGCATTCGACAATGCCGTGAAACTGATGCGCGCGGGCGCCCACATGGTCAAACTGGAAGGCGGCGCATGGCTGGCCGAAACGGTACGCTTCCTCACCGAGCGTTCTGTTCCTGTCTGCGCCCACCTCGGCCTGACGCCACAATCGGTGCACCAGCTAGGTGGCTACAAGGTACAGGGCAAAACGCTGGAAAGCGCCGACCTGCTAAAAGCCGACGCACTGGCGCTGCAGGCAGCCGGCGCCACGCTGCTGGTACTGGAAGCCATTCCTTCCGCGCTGGGCAAGGAAACCACCGACCTGCTGGCCATTCCAACCATCGGCATCGGTGCCGGTCCGGATTGCTCCGGTCAGGTGCTGGTGATGCACGATCTGCTGGGCGTGTTCCCGGGCCGCAAAGCGCGCTTCGTGAAAAACTTCATGGACGGCCAGACCAGCATCGATGCGGCGATCAGCGCCTATGTCAGCGCCGTCAAAGACGGCAGCTTCCCAGCACTGGAACACTGTTTCTAAGTCGCTCTAAAGCACGCTAAAGCCAGCTAGACGCATCTACTCCGCTCTAGCTGGTCACTCACTATTCAGAACGCAGCGCTAGCTACAGCAACGCCTGCACACACTCCCCGAACGCCGCCACCAGCCGCTGCACATCGTCGCCCGTCGTCGACGGACACACCAGCAGCATGTTGTGGAACGGCGTAATCAGCAGCCCGCGGTTCAGCAGATACAGGTGAATGATGTGTTCCAGTTCACTATCGAGTATGGCCTGTGCCTGCGTGCCATTCACTGGTGGCACAGGACAGAACTGGAACTCCGTGCGCGCGCCCACCTGCGTCACACACCACGGCAGACCATGGCGCGCAATCACGCCGCGCAGACCATCGGCTAACTGTGCAGCCAGCGCAAACATATAGTCATAGGCCGCAGGTGTCATCACCTGTTCCAGATTGGCGCGCATGGCGGCCATGGCAAACATGTTCGCGCTCAGGGTCGTGCCCACGCCGGAATGCCCTGCCGGTGCAGTACGTTTGGCCTGCTCCACCCGTGCCGCCAGTGCCGCCGTCATGCCGTACACGGCGCACGGTATGCCGCCACCTACCGGCTTGCCCACCACCAGCGCATCGGCAGCGATGCCATGCGCCTGTGCGTAGCCACCGGGCCCGCTGCTGATGGTATGGGTTTCATCGATCACCAGCAGGCTGCCATGACGACGGATGATTTCCTGCGCCGCTTCCCAGTAGCCGGGCTGCGGCAGCACCATGCCAATATTCGTCATCACGGGTTCGGCCAGCACGCAGGCCACATCCCCTTGCGCCAGCGCGGCTTCCAGCGCCGCCAGATCGTTAAACTCCACCACCAGCGTCTGCTCGGTCAGCGTATAGACCTGCCCCAGCAGACTGTCACGCTGGGTGGGCACGCCATCCACCAGATCGACAAACACATCGTCCACCGTGCCGTGGTAGCAGCCGTTAAACACCAGTATCTTGCTGCGTCCTGTGGCCGCACGCAGCCAGCGCAACACGAAGCGGTTAGCATCCGAGGCCGACAAGGCAAACTGCCAGTACGGCAGGCCGAAGCGGCGTGCCAGTTCGGCTGCCACAGGCGCCGCATCTTCCGACGGCAGCATGGCCGTATAGCCGCGTGCCGACTGACGCGCGATCGCCTGCGCTACAGCAGGCGGCGCATGGCCGAACATGGCGCCAGTATCGCCGAGACAGAAATCGGTGTACTCATGGCCGTCTGCATCGCGGAAGCGCGCACCATTAGCTTCGGCCACAGTCAGCGCGAACGGCGTTGACCAGTCGTTCATCCAGTGCATGGGCACACCGAACAGCATGTGCTGTCCGGCCTGCTGTGCCAGCCCTGCCGAGATAGGATTGCGCACCATATAGCTGGCGCGTTCGCTGGCGGCCAGCGCCTGCGCGCGCTGCCAGTTCAGACCTGTGCGAGGTGTATGCATGGCGCTCTCCTCACACCAGCAGCATCAGGTGTTCGCGTTCCCACGAACTGATCACGCGGCTGTAAGTCGCAAACTCGAGTTCCTTGACCTCGCAGAAGGCCTGTACAAACAGCTCGCCCAGTATTTCGCTGAGCGGCTTGCACTCGCGCAGACGCATGATGGCGTCTTCGAGATTACGTGGTAACTGGTCGTGCACATGCTCGGCGCTGCCGTAGGTAGGATCGGACGGCTGCAAGCCTTCCAGCATGCCCAGATAGCCACAAGCCAGCGTAGCCGCCATGGCCAGATACGGATTCACGTCCACCCCGGGCACACGGTTTTCCACACGCCGGTTGCGCGGATTCGAGTTCGGCACACGGATACCGCAGGTGCGGTTGTCATAGCCCCAATGCACATTGGTCGGCGCCGACATGAAGCGCGACAGGCGGCGGTAGGAATTCACATGGGGGGCCAGCAACAGCGTGGCTGCCGAGGTATAACGCTCCAGCCCCGCGATATAGTTGAAGAACAGCGGACTGGCTTCGCCCGTCTCCGTCGTGAAGATGTTGTTGCCATCCTTATCCAGCACGCTCTGGTGAATGTGCATGGCGCTGCCCGGTTCTGTCTCCATGGGCTTGGCCATGAAGGTGGCGAAGATGCCATGACGTAGTGCTGTCTCGCGTACGGCGCGCTTGAACAGGAACACGCGGTCAGCCAGTTCCAGCGCCTCGCCGTGGGTGAAGTTGATTTCCATCTGGCCTGCACCAGCTTCGTGGATCAGCGTTTCCACGCCCAGATCATGCTGTTTGCAGAAGGTCGACAGTTCGAGGAAGAAGGGGTCGAAGTCATTCACCGCATCGATAGAATACGACTGGCGGCCGGATTCGGGCTTGCCGCTGCGGCCCAGAGGTGGTGCCAGCGGTTCATGCGGGTTGCTGCTGCGCGCGACCAGATAGAACTCCATCTCGGGCGCCACCACGGGCTGCCAGCCGCGCGCCGCATACAGTGCCAGCACACGGCGCAGCACAGCACGTGGTGACAGGCCGACGGGCGAGCCATCGAAATTCTGGCAGTCGTGAATCACCAGCGCCACATTCTCGGCCGCCCACGGCACCTGCCGCAGTGTGGCCAGATCCGGCTTGCAGATCATGTCGGGATCAGTCGCCCCTACATACGGCAGGTTGTTGGGCTGTTCGCCGTTCACCGTATTCAGCAACACGCTCTTGGGCAAACGCATTTCGCCTTCGCTCAGGAACAAGTCCTTGGGGAGTATTTTTCCGCGTGCGATGCCGGTCATGTCAGCTATCACACACTCTACTTCGTGAATATTACGTTCACGCAGAAAATCCATCATGACCTGCTCCATTTTACGTCTCCCGTCGTTACATCAATTGGTTACATCAAATCTTTAATCCTGTGATACAGCATGCCTAGTACGAGGGCCGGAGTGCGCAGCGCTGCGCCGCCGGGGAAGTTGTGGTGGCGCAGACGCGCCAGTAAATCGAAGCGGCTGGCCTGCCCTGCTATCGCCTGCGCAGCAAGCTGGCCAGCCATGCCTGTCAGCGCCAGTCCGTGGCCGGAGAAGCCCTGCAGGTAGTAGATATTCGGATCGAGCCGGCCGAAGTCGGGCCCGCGATTCATGGTGATGTCGACAAAGCCGCCCCACGCATACGGCACCGCCAGATCGGACAGTTGCGGGAACACGGACAGCATGCGCTGGCGCATGGAGCCGGCCAGATTCAGCGGCGTGGCACCGCTATAACTCACGCGCCCCCCGAACAGCATGCGGTGGTCGGCCGTCGGGCGGAAGTAGTCGAGCACGAAATTGGTATCGCAGACGGCAGCACGATGGCGTATCAGTTCTGCCGCCCGTTCCGGTGCCATCTGTTCGGTCGCGATGATGTAGGTCCCCACCGGCATGATGCGCGGCGCCAGTTCAGGCGCTACCGCGTTGCCATACTCGTTCAGGTACACATTGCCGGCCATGACCACGAAGTCGCAGGTCACGCTACCCTGCTCCGTATGCACCACGGGGCGGTTGGCACGGTGCACCTTGTGCACGGGCGTATTCTCATAAATCTGCACCCCGGCTGCGCGCGCCGCCGCTGCTATTCCCAGCGTATATTTGAGTGGATGCAGATGGCCGGACTGCGGGTCATACACGCCCGAGTGGAAACGGTCGCTGGCAATCCAGTTGCCCACATCGGCCGGCGCAATCGGCTGCACGGCATAGCCATAGCGCTGCATTAGCTGCTCGCTATAGCCGGCCAGTTCGCGCGCCTTGCGCGCATTCACGGCCAGACTCATATAACCGGGCACAAAGTCGCAATCGATCTGGTGGTCGGCGATCCGCTGGCGTACCAGCGCCAGTGCATCCACTGTCACCTGCCACGCCTCGCGCGCTGCCGCTGCATCAAGTTGCGACTCGATCGCGTCATCGCTGGCATAGCCCGCGATCAACTGCCCGCCGTTACGGCCCGAGGCACCCCAGCCTACAGTCTTGGCTTCCAGCAGCGCCACCGTGAAGCCGCGCTGACGCAGTTCCAGCGCAGCGGAAAGTCCGGCCAGACCAGCCCCCACCACGCAGACATCGGCGCGAATTGCGCCTTTTAGCGAAGCTTCAGGCGTGGGTCGGGAGACGCTAGCCTCGTAATAAGAGTTCTGCGTCAGGTGCACTTCTCTTTTCAGGAGCATGTCAGTATCGATCCAGATATCGGGCGGTTTCCCACGCACTCACGTGCTGGCAGTATTCCAGCCATTCCGCCTGCTTGAGCGAGGTAAATTCCTTGACCAGACTGGTGCCCAGCGCATCGGCCAGCACCGTATCAGCCTTGAGCGCAGCGACGGCTGCACCCAGATTCTGAGGCAGCATCTGCAACCCCAGTTCGGCACGCTGCGCGGCCGACATTTCGTACACATCTTGATTAACCGGCGCACTCGCAGCCAGATGGTTCTCGATCCCGTCGAGTCCTGCAGCAATCACACCGGCCAGCGCCAGATAGGGATTGGCCGAGCTATCAGGCAGCCGCCATTCAATACGCTGGTACACCACCCGCGCCACCACCGTGCGGTTGTTTTCGCCATAGCCGATAAACGCTGGTGCCCAGCTAGTGCCGGACAGCGACTCGCCGCACATCAAACGCTTGTAGGAGTTCACCGTCGGCGCACACAGCGCCGTCAGCGCTGGCGCATGGCGCAGCAGCCCTGCCATGAACTGATAGGCCAGCGACGACAGACCCAGCCCATGGTCGCCCTGCTCCGTTTCACCTGCGCCGAGCGCGAACAGCGGTTTGCCGCTCGCATCGGCCAGCGACAGGTGAAAATGCAGACCACTACCGGGACGGTCGGCAAACGGCTTGGGCATCATGGAGAACAGCATGCCCTGTTCCTCGGCCAGATGATGCGCGGCCATCTTGAACAGCATGAAGTTATCGGCCGCCTTGAGCGCATCGGCGTAACGGTAGTTGACCTCGAACTGGCCGGTGGCATCCTCGTGATCGATCTGGAATACACCGAGCCCGCACTGATCCAGCCCAGTACTGAGCTGATCGAGGAAATCGCGCTTGCGCATCAGACTCTTGCTATCGTACGAAGGCTTTTCCAGCGTATCGCCAGCTTCGGCATCGTAGCCCTTGGCGCCTTTCTCCAGCAGGAAGAATTCCGGTTCCAGACCAGCATTCAGCGTCCAGCCATATTGCGCCAACCGCGCTACCTGCTTGCGCAGCACCTGCCGCGGGCAGGCATCGAAAGCTTCGCCTGCCACATAGCCATCGAGCGCCACCCGTGCATAGCCGGGCATCCACGGCATAGGCTGCAGCGTGGCCAGATCGGCACGGCCATAGTATTCGGAACGGGCGCCGTTGCGCGGCAGCCCCGTGCCCCAGATCGACGGCCCCGAAAAGCCCGCACCGGGCGCCACGATATCGGGCAGATAGGCCAGCGGTATCAGCTTGCCTTTGGCTGCGCCATGGATATCGGTGAACTGGGCGAAGACATACTTGATGCCTTGCGCGGCCAGCTCACGCTGCTGCTCGGTGACGGAACGGGTAGTCGAAGTGGTGCGATTCATGGGAACTCTCAGCCGATCTGTATCCAGGTGGTTTTCAGCTCGGTATATTTATCAAAGGCGTGCAGTGACTTGTCGCGGCCATTGCCCGACTGCTTGTAGCCACCAAACGGCACGGTGATATCGTCACCGTCGTACTGATTGACGTGCACCGTACCGGCACGCAGCGCACGCGCCGTCTGGATGGCTTTCGACAGATCAGCCGTCCACACGGCAGCCTGCAAGCCGTAGGAGGTGGCATTCGCCTGTTTGATGGCGTCCTGCAGGTCGGTAAAGCTCAGCACCGACAATACAGGGCCGAAGATTTCTTCCCGCGCGATTTTCATCTCGCTGTTCACGCCGTCGAACAGCGTAGGCTCGACGAAGTAGCCGCCGCTGGCCGTGCGCGATTGCTGACCACCCGACAGCAGGCGGGCACCATCAGCCTTGCCCGCTTCGATATAACTGAGCACTGTCTTCATCTGGGTTGCATCGACGATCGCGCCCATCACGGTGGCTTCGTCGAGCGGATCGCCAGGCTGGTAGCTCGGCATCATCGCCAGCGCCTTTTCGATGAACTGGTCCTTGATGGAGGCTTCCACGAACAGGCGCGAAGGCGCATTGCAGCTTTCGCCCTGATTGAAATAGATCGAGCCGATGGCTGCTGCCACGGCCGCATCCAGATCGGGGCAATCAGCACAGACGATGTTGGCCGATTTACCGCCCAGCTCCGTCCACGCCCGCTTCAGATTGGACTGGCCAGCCATCTGCATGATCTGCTTGCCCACACGGGTGGACCCCGTAAAGCCTATGCAGTCCACATCCATATGCTGCGCCAGCGCTGCGCCGGCTTCATGACCATAGCCGGGCAGCACATTGAATACACCAGCCGGTATGCCGGCTTCCAGTGCGATATCGGCCAGACGCAGGGCCGTCAGCGGCGATTTTTCCGACGGCTTAAGCACCACGCTATTACCCGCTGCCAGTGCCGGCGCAATCTTCCACGCCGCCATGATCATCGGGTAGTTCCATGGCACGATGGCAGCCACCACACCCACCGGCTCGCGCGTAATCAGCGCCAGACTGCTATCGGCCGTCGGCGCGATTTCGTCATATACCTTGTCGATCGCTTCGCCATACCAGCGCAGGCAGTTGGCCGTCGCGCCCACGTCCACGCTCTGGCTGTACTTGATAGGCTTGCCCATGTCCAGCGTTTCCAGCAGCGCCAGTTCGGCACCGTGCTGCTGCACCAGATCGGCAAACTTGATCAGCACGCGCTTGCGCTGCGCAGGCGACTTGCCCGCCCAGCGCCGGTCTTCGAATGCAGCGCGCGCCACGGCGACGGCGACATCAACATCGGCAGCATCGCAGCGTGCCACCATACCCAGCTTGCGTCCATCTATCGGAGACAGATTTTCGAACTGCTGTCCGGCCACAGCCCATACCCGCTGGCCGCCAATTACGGCGCGGCCATCGATTTCCAGTTGTGCTGCACGCTCATGCCACGATGTTGCTGTCATCTTCGCCTCCACTACTCTCTTTTTTAGAAACTGACCACCGTCGAAACACCCAGCACGTGGTTGTCTTTGCGGTAGCTTTCATCAAACGTCTTGAACACATTGCCGGACGAACGGTCGTAGCGGTATTCACCCTTCACGTTCACGCCAGGCATCAGCGCATAGTTCACACCCAGCGACAGAGCGTAACGGCGCGTACCCTGCGTAGGATCGGAGACCACCCAGCTGCTGCCATCGAACATCATGCTGGAACCGAAGCCGTTGCGGCCATCCGGGCAGTTGGCATCGGCACCGGTGATGTCTTTGCAGACACCGCCGAAGGTCGAACCGAATACGCCGCCGCCATTACCGCGGTTGTTGATGTAGTCGAAGCGGGCGATGGTTTCAAAGCGTGGCGTGATCTTGTACGACGCCAGACCGGACAGGCCGAACCAGTGGGTGCCGTTGCCGCTATAGGCGTTGTAGTCGGTAGCCTTCTGGCGGCCATACGACAACTGGCCCTG
The DNA here is from genome assembly GCF_009720775.1 of Pseudoduganella danionis. GTDB lineage: Bacteria > Pseudomonadota > Gammaproteobacteria > Burkholderiales > Burkholderiaceae_D > Rugamonas > Rugamonas danionis. The sequence goes on along the minus strand of NZ_WNKW01000001.1, from coordinate 138,890 downwards.
CACGTTCCAGTCGCCACGGGTGAAGTAACCATCCACTTCCATCAGGTCGAGGCGGCCGAACTGGTCATGGTCGTCAAAGCCGGCGTGGATGCCGGAGAAGCCGAAACCATTGAACTCGCCCTTGGCGTAGTCGACGCGGTAGAACAGGCCCGGCGTTTCACGCTTGCCCGTATCGATGCGCGAGCGGTTCAGGTTACCCACCAATACCTTGGTATCCCATTGGCCGTTGACGAACTCCATACCGGCACCCGTGTAGAAGTTCGCTGCCGAGAAGTCGAACAGCAGGTTGTGGGTAATCAGCTTGTTCTGGTTCGATGGAATCAGCTCGTAGCCGGTCCAGTCAGCCCACTGACCAGCGATCAAGCGGGTGTTCAGGTCACCCAGCGGCACCACCAGCGTAGCTTCATGCACCAGATTGCCGAAGTTGTAGCCTGCGCCCGCGCTCTTACTAGGCATCATGGTCAGTTTGACCTTGGTGCCGCCTTCCAGTTCCTTCTCGAAGTTCAGCATGCCGCTGCCGAAGAAGGTATTGTCGTAGCCGAAGGTCTCGGTCGAGCCGTTGACCGCGCTGTTATTGTTCAGGAAAACGAAGCTCGAGGTCTTCGCATTGCGGTTATACATATAGGTCGGATCGACATAACCGGAAATCTTCACGCCCTTGAAGCCATTGGCTTCGGTGGCGTCTTCCATGGCCTCGGTCTTGATGCGGATGCGATTGAACTCGGCCGGATCAACGCCGTTATCGGCCGCCTGCGCTACCTTGGCGCTGACCTCGGCAGCCTGAGTGCTGGCCTGTGCTGCCTGGGTACTGGCCTGCACCGCCTGCGTGCTGGCCTGCTGGGCCTGTGCACCGGTCTTCTCGATCAGGGCTTCCAGCCGCTTGACCTGATTCTTCAGTGCTTCGAGTTCGGCCTTCAGCTCCTTATTGGTCTGCGCACCAGCAATCGCTGGGTAAGCAACGGCCAGGGCCAGTACGACTTTCTTCAGTATGTGCATAGCTACTCCTTATGATTGTTGTAAGCGTTACTCGTTATCTGCTTTGAAGGCAGCGGAAATCTGTTTCTGCCGCAGGCGCTCGGCACGCGCCATATACAAACTCGAAGCAACCACACCGATGGAAACTACCAATATCGTTAATGCTGCGACTGCGTTCACGCGCGGATCGAGGCCCAGACGGGCGCGCGAGAAAATCACGATGGGCATGGTGGACGAGCCGGGACCGGACAGGAAGGCCGACAGCACCACATCGTCAAGCGACAGCGTGAAAGTCAGCAGCCACGCCGAACCGAGTGCCTGCGTGATATTCGGCAGCGTGACCAGGAAGAACACCTGATGGGGCTTGCAGCCCAGATCCATGGCCGCTTCTTCCAGCGACTTGCTCATCTCCTGCAGACGCGATTGCACCACCACAGCCGCATAGGCCATACCCAGCAGCGTATGCCCCAACCAGATGGTGGTAAGGCCACGCTCGGGGAAGCCGAACAGTTTTTGTACCGACACCAGCATCAGCAGCAGCGACAGGCCGATAATCACTTCCGGCATCACCAGCGGTGCGCTGACCATGCCCGAGAACAGTGTGCGGCCGTAGAAGCGCTGGTAGCGGTTCAGCACAAATGCAGCGAACGTACCCAGTACCACGGAAGCGCAGGCCGTCAGCACGGCGATGCGGATCGACAGCCAGAAGCCGCTGATGATTTCCGTATCGTTCAGCAGTTCCGTGTACCAGCGCGTCGAGAAGCCGCTCCAGATCATGTCCTGCCGTGAGCTGTTAAACGAGAATACGACCAGTACGATGATAGGCAGGTAGAGGAACAGATAGCCCATCGACAGCCAGCCGCGCCCGAACCAGCGCTGTAACCAGTTTCCACTCATTAGCGGGCCTCCTGTTCGGCTTTGTATTTGTTAAAGATCGCCATCGGCACGAGGATCAGCAATATCACCACCACCGTCACCGACGAGGCCATCGGCCAGTCGTTATTGGTGAAGAATTCATCCCACAGCACGTGGCCTATCATCAGTGTTTCCGGACCACCCAGCAGTTCCGGTATCACGTACTCGCCCACGGCCGGAATGAACACCAGCATGGAACCGGCGATGATGCCGGACTTCGACAGCGGCACGGTGATGCGCCAGAACGTCTGCACGGGTGTGGCACCGAGATCGGCGGCCGCTTCGAGGAAGCGGATATCCATCTTCACCAGATTGGCGTACAGCGGCAGTATCATGAACGGCAGGTAGGCATACACCATGCCGATGATCAGCGAGAACTGGGTGTTCATCAGGTGCAGCGGTTCACCGATCACGCCCAGGCTCATCAGGATGTGATTGAGGATGCCGTTGTTGGCCAGGATGCCCTTCCATGCGTAGATACGCAGCAGGAAGGAGGTCCAGAACGGCAGCATCACCATCATCATCAGCACAGGGCGCAGGGTGGTGCGCGAACGCGCCATGAAGTAGGCGAACGGGTAGCCGATGATCAGGCACAGCACTGTGGTGATGGCGGCGAATTTGAGCGAACTCAGATAGGTCATCACATACAGGTCATCCTGTGCGATGAACAGGTAGTTGGAGATCTTGACCTTGAGCGTGATCACCCCGTCGACGATAGTCATCAGGGTGCCGAACGGATTGCCGCCATCCGATTCCGTGAAGCTGATGCGCATCACGATCAGGAACGGCACGAGGAAGGCAAAGGTCAGCCACAGGAATGGCACGGCGATAACCACCCGCCGTCCCGTAATCCAGCGCAGACTCAAAGCATGGGTGAGAGCTTTCTTCATGGCGTCACTCAGCTAGTCAGTGCCACGATGTCGGAACCATCCCACCATGCGTGCACGCGCATATCGCGTTCCAGCGTAGTGGTCTGGTGGCGCGCTGCATTGGTACGCGAGACGCGCAGATCCATACCGCTATCGAGCCGCACGTGGTAGCGGGTTTCGTTGCCGAAGTAGGCCAGCGCCGTGATCACGCCGGAAGCCTGGTTGTAGCCCTGCTCGGCCAGACTGGCGCGCTGCTGGTCGGTCGGCGCATCGAGCTGGATGCAGATTTTCTCGGGACGCACGGCAATGGCCACTTCCATGCCCATGGTGCCGGTAATGCCGTGGTTGATGTAATGCTTGCCTTCGGGCGATTCGACGATCACGTGGTCCGGGCAATCCACCACCACGCGGCCTTCGAACATATTCACGCTGCCGATGAAATCGGCCACGAAGCGGCAGTTCGGAGTTTCGTAGATTTCGTCGGGCGCCCCCACCTGCAGGATACGCCCTTCGCTCATGATGGCGATGCGGGTGGCCATGCTCATGGCTTCATCCTGATCGTGCGTCACCATGACGCAGGTCACGCCCACTTCTTCGATGATGCTGACCAGTTCCATCTGGGTCTGCTCGCGCAGTTTTTTATCGAGTGCGCCGAGCGGTTCATCCAGCAGCAGCAACTGCGGACGCTTGGCCAGACTGCGTGCCAGCGCCACGCGCTGCTGCTGGCCGCCGGATAGCTGGTGCGGTTTGCGCCGGCCATATTTGGCCAGTTGCACCAGATCGAGCATCTTCTTCACACGCTCGGCCACCTGATCTTCCGGCATGCCGTCGCGGCGCAGGCCGAAGGCCACGTTGTCCCACACCGTCAGGTGCGGGAACAGCGCATACGACTGGAACATCATGTTGATCGGGCGCTGATACGGCGGCACGCTGACGATGTTCTGCCCGCCCAGCAGAATCTGGCCCGAAGTCGGGGTTTCGAAGCCGGCCAGCATGCGCAGCAGCGTCGATTTACCGCAGCCGGAGCTACCGAGCAGGGCAAAGATTTCGCCTTTGTTGATGTTGACCGAGATGTCATCCACAGCGCGTACGCCGTCGAACGACTTCACCAGATTCCGGATCGCCAGAAACGGCTGGTCGGCGTCTCGTACCGACGTAGCAATAGAAGCTTTATTCATGATAGAGCAGTCAAAAAATCAAACGGACATGCGGCGGCCGCACCCGGACCATGCCGGGTGCCCGTTAGGTCAATCAAAGGCCGGTTTTGAACTTGGTATAAACGCGCGTCATCACGCGGCGGGTATCGGAGCTGTAAGGCTCTGGCACTGTCATGCGCTTCTTGTCTTCGTCGGACAGATAGATGGTCTTGTTCTCGGCCAGCTCCTTCTTCACGAACTTGAGCGCTGCTGCATTCGGATTGGCGTAGAACACCTTGTTGGTCAGACTGGCGTGCACCTCAGGACGGGTGATGTAGTTGATCCACAGGTGGGCATTGTTCGGATGTGGCGCATCGGTCGGGATGGCCATGGTATCGAACAGCAGGGTGGCGGTGGTCTTGGGAACCAGCGCGACGATGTTGTTGCCGTTCTTGGCGTCGATGGCGCGCTGACGGGCGATGTTGATGTCACCGGACCAGCCCAGCGACAGGCACAGCGAACCGTTGGCCAGGTCGTTGATGTAGCCGGAGGACGAGAACAGGGTAATGTAGGGACGGATCGATTGCAGCAGACGGCCGGCATCCTGATAGTCGGAAGCGTTCTTCGAGAAGGCAGGCTTGTTAATGTACTGCAGGGCTGGCGGCAGAATTTCGGAAGGCGAATCGAGCACGGAGACGCCGCAGGATTTCAGTTTCGAGACATATTTCGGATCGAAGATCAGGTCCCAGGCATTTTCCGGCATAGGCATGCCGCCCAGTGCTGCCTTGACCTTGTCCACGTTGATGCCCAGCGTGGTAAAGCCCCACAGCCAGACTACCAGATGCTTGTTGCCCGGATCGAGCTTGCCGATCAGTGCCTGCAATTGCGGGTCCATATTGGCCAGATTCGGCAGCTTGCTCTTATCCAGTTCGCGCAGCAGGCCACCATCGATCTGCAGACGCGCCCAGTTGGACGAAGGGACCACGATGTCGTAACCGGTTTTACCTGCCGCCAGTTTGGCGTGCAGTACTTCGTTACTGTCGAACAGGTCGTAACGGACCTTGATGCCGGTTTCCTTTTCAAAGTTCTTGATGGTGTCTTCAGCGATGTAGTCCGACCAGTTGTAGATGTTCAGAACTTTTTCTTCCTGCTGGGCAGCAGCAGGAAGCGCGACTGCTGCGGTCAGTGCTGCTGCAGAAATCAGGCTGGCTAGCCCGCGGGACATTCGATGCTTTAGTGCTGGATTCGGTGTCATTATTATTTTCCTCTTTCGATCTGTTGAGAATACGCTTAGAAAAAAACCGTGCTACTAAACTTCGTATCTACCTTCAGCAAAAACTATACCCAGCCGCGCTGTTTGACATCGGCATACGTCAGATCCAGACAATGACGGATCAGCGCAATCATTTCATCTATCTGCGCCGTTGTCATGACCAGTGGCGGCGCAATGATCATACGGTCGCCCACGGCACGCATGATCATGCCGTTGTTGAACATATAGCCGCGACATACCATGCCTACTGCCAGTGATTCGTCGAACGCTTCATGATCGTGCACCACGGCGGCCTTTTTGCGCACCAGATTGAGGCCGGCCACAAAACCGCAGCTGTTGGCATAGCCTACCAGAGGATGATCAGCCAGTTCGGCAAAACGCTTGTTCAGGTAAGGCCCCGTCTCATTTGCGACACGCTGCACCAGCTTTTCATCTTCGATGATGCGGATGTTTTCCAGCGCCGCAGCACAGGCCACCGGATGGCCCGAATAGGTAAAGCCGTGATTGAATTCGCCGCCCTGTTCGATGAGCACTTTGGCCACGCGATCACCGACCAGCACACCACCTAGTGGCACATAGCCCGAGGTCACGCCTTTGGCGAAGGTGATCAGGTCCGGCTTGATGCCGAACAGGTCCGATGCGAACCAGGTACCAAGCCGGCCGAAGCCGCAAATCACTTCATCGGCGATCAGCAAGATGCCATATTTGTCGCAGATGCGCTGGATTTCTGGCCAGTAGGTCTTGGGCGGAATGATCACCCCACCCGCGCCCTGCACTGGCTCGCCGATGAAGGCCGCGACTTTCTCCACGCCGACTTCAAGGATTTTCTTTTCCAGCCACGATGCGGCTTCGATGCCGAATTCGTCTTCCGTCATGCCGCGGCCCGATTCCAGATAGTTGGGCTGGCCGATGTGAACGATGCCCGGAATCGGCAGGCCGCCCTGCGCATGCATGCCTTCCATGCCGCCCAGAGAAGCACCGGCCATGGTGCTGCCGTGGTAGGCATTGTGGCGGCTGATGATGGTGTGCTTATCCTTGTGGCCCAGCACATCCCAGTAGCGGCGCACCATACGCACATTGGTGTCGTTGCCTTCCGAACCGGAGCCGGTAAAGAACACATGGTTGAAACCGGCCGGCGCAATCTCTGCCAGCTTGGTCGCCAGTTTCACAGCCGGCACATTGGTTGTGTTGAAGAAGCTGTTATAGAAAGGCAGCGTCTCCATCTGCTGGTACACCGCGTTGGAAATGCTGGTGCGGCCATAGCCCACGTTCACGCACCACAGGCCCGACATACCATCAACGATCTTCTTGCCTTCCGAGTCCCACAGATAGATGCCGTCGCCGCGCACCATCACCCGCGCGCCCTTTTCGCCGAGCGCTTTATGGTCGGTGAACGGGTGCATATAGTGCGCCGTATCGAGCTGCTGGATTGCTGCCGTGTCCACCACTTCCTGAGCCGCGACACTTTTGACAGACGCGACGAATGCGGCGCTAGGCGCCAGAGGATTGTTAGCCATGTTGTTTCCTTACTCGGTAAAGGATGAAATCAGACGTGCAGCAACAAGTGTTCGCGTTCCCATGGACTGATCACCGTCATGAATTCCTGGTGTTCCAGATCCTTGATCGCCGCATACACATCGATGAAACGTTCTCCCAGCACGGTGCGCAGCTTGTCTTCGTTACGCAGCAATTGCAGCGCTTCCGGCAGACCCTGCGGCAGTTCCACTTTCAGATCGTAAGCGCTGTTGACCGTCATCGGCGTAGGTTCCAGTTGCTCGGTCATACCGAGGTAACCGCAGGCCAGCGTAACGGCAAGTGCCAGATACGGGTTGGCGTCGGCGCCGATAATCCGGTTCTCTACGCGACGGTCCTGCACACCCGATTCCGGCACGCGGAAACCGACCGTACGGTTATCCATGCCCCACTGAATATTGATCGGTGCAGCCGTGTGGCGCACCAGACGGCGATAGGAATTCACATATGGTGCAACAATCGCCATGGCCGAAGGCATGTAACGCTGCAGACCGGCGATGTAGTGCTTGAAGATCGGTGCGGCAGAACCATCTTCTGCGCTGAAGATGTTTTTACCCGTCTTCACATCGACCACGCTCTGGTGCACGTGCATGGCGGAACCGGGTTCGCCGGCCATAGGCTTGGCCATGAAGGTGGCGTACATATCGTGCTTGAGCGCCGCTTCGCGCAGGGTACGCTTGAAGAAGAATACCTTGTCGGCCAGACCCAGCGGATCGCCATGCAGGAAGTTGATTTCCATCTGGCCGGCGCCGATTTCGTGAATCAGCGTATCGACGTCCAGATTCATCATGTCGCAGTAGTCGTAGATGTCTTCGAACAGCGGATCGAATTCGTTCACCGCGTCGATGCTATACACCTGACGGCTGGTTTCGGCACGGCCGCTACGGCCGACCGGCGGGCGCAGTGGCAGATCGGGATCGCTGTTTTTCGCCGTCAGATAGAACTCCAGTTCCGGCGCTACCACAGGCTTCCAGCCGCGGTCTTCATACAGTTTCAATACGCGGCGCAGCACCGAGCGCGGAGCGAAGTCCACCAGACGGCCATCGGCGAAATAGCAGTCGTGGATCACCTGTGCGGTCGGGTCGGTGGCCCATGGCACCATGGTGATGGTGGTCGGGTCGGCACGCAGTATCATGTCGCGGTCGGTGGTGGAGATAGCGCGGTCATAAGCGTCATCTTCGGTCGGGTAGTTGCCCGTTACCGTCATGCCCAGCACGGCTTCAGGAATACGCATGCCGCGCTCGGTGGTGAATTTACCGCGCGGGAGGATTTTGCCACGTGCCACACCAGTCAGGTCGGGCACCAGGCATTCGATTTCGGTAACGTGTTTTTCATTCAGCCACAAGTCCATGTCGTTGTAGGTGAAATTCTCGCGGATTGCCATAACTCTCTCTCGTATTGTCTTGATCATCGGCAGGGCGGGCCGGGCGCTGGCCCCTTCTCCTGCTACGGGTACTGCGGAACTACCGTGCTACCGGACGGGGAACCTAAGGTACTCCGCCTCGCCCTGCTTTAAAGATGCGGCAAGCCTCGCCAAAGGCGTGGAACAACTTCATCGAATCGGGGTTTTCCTGCAGACGCCACTCGGGGTGCCACTGCACGGCCAGCGTAAAGCCGGCGGCATCGGCCACGCGGTAGGCTTCCACCAGACCGTCATCGGCGCGCGCTTCCACTGCGAGGCCGGGCGCGAGCTGCTTGATGCCCTGACCGTGCAGCGAGTTGACCATGATTTCGCTGACGCCACCGAGCATCTGCGTCAAATGTCCGGCAGGTTCCAGCAGCACGCGATGGGCCAGCGCATATTGCTGCTCGAGTGGCTGGCCTTTCTGCTCGCGGTGGTCGGCCATGCCGTCCACCTGATGCACGGCCTGATGCAGCGTGCCACCCATCGCTACATTGACTTCCTGGAAGCCGCGGCAGATGGCCAGCAGCGGTATGCCGCGCTGTATCGCTGCGCGGATCAGCGGCAGCGTAGTGGCATCGCGTGCCGCATCCTGCGGCAGCGATTCATCAAGCACGCTTTCGCCATACAGGCTGGCGTGCACATTGGAAGGAGAACCGGTGAGCATGATGCCGTCTGCCAGATCGAGCAGGGCATCGAAATCGGTTTGCTCGCCGAGCGCCGGTACGATCAGCGGCGTTGCGCCGGCACCATTGGCAACGGCGGCCACGTATTTCAGTTGCGCCGTGTGATACGGGTGGGCGCCGATCTGATTAACGCAGGCGGGTAACAGAACGATTGGGCTACGCATATGAACTTTCATTACGCATTTTTGGTACCACTCTGTGACTGCTTGGTGACGCCAGCGCAGAAATTGCACAAAGCAGGTCAGAAAACCGTGTAATCAAGTCAATCTTGCTCCGATTTGGCTTGAATTTCAATTAATCATATGCGGAATTTGGTATCATTGTCAGGGCCACTTATGGCTTTTGACTAGAACCACTTCATAAAATGCTCTCCACTTCCGATCTGCTCGCCCATACGCTGGCCGAAACCGACTTCCATCCGCGCCTGCCGCAGCAGCGCCGTCTGTACGAGGCGGCCAAGGCGGCCATCCACAAGCAGCAGCTAGGCGCAGGCAGCAAACTGCCGTCCAGCCGTGATCTGGCGCGGGATCTGGGGATTTCGCGCAACACCGTCATCGCCGCTTTCGAACAGCTAGCGGCGGAGGGCTATGTGCATAGCGAGCTGGGAAGTGGCACCTATGTGAGCGATCTGCAGGCGCACAGCGCCAGCATGCGCGGTGTTGGTTCGGCGCCACACACGCCCCGTGCTGCAGCGCCACGTAGCACAGCCGCCAGCGTGCCACTGTCGCGCCGCGGTCAGGCGCTGACCAGTTTCGCCGCCGGTCCCCGCTTCGAAATTCAACCTTTTGCACCGGGCGATGCAGACTTTTCCTCGTTCCCGTTCAAACTGTGGCAGCGCCTGCAGAACCGCGTGTGGCGCGAAGCCCGCGCCGACCTGCTCGACTATGGTCAGTCCGGCGGCTATCTGCCGCTGCGGCAGGCCATCACGGAATATCTGCGCATTTCGCGCTCCGTCAAAGTGCAGGTGGAACAGGTGATGATTACCAGTGGCACCCAGCAGTCGCTCGATCTGTGCGCCCAGTTGCTGGCCGATGTCGGCGATACCGCGTGGGTGGAAGACCCGTGCTACTGGGGCGCGCGGCGCGTGTTCGAAGCGCGCGAACTGAAGCTGCATCCGATTACCGTCGATAGCGATGGCATGGCGCTGGAAGAAGCCGATCTGGCCACCACGCCCAAACTGATCTACGTAACGCCGTCGCACCAGTATCCGACGGGCGCCGTAATGAGCCTGAAGCGCCGGCGCGAACTGCTCGAGGTGGCCGTGCGCAAGCAAGCGTGGATACTGGAAGACGATTACGATAGCGAGTTTCGCTACACAGGCCGGCCGCTGGCCGCGCTGCAGGGGCTCGACAACGATGACCGCGTGCTCTACATGGGCACCTTCTCCAAAGTGCTCTACCCCGGCATCAAGATCGGTTATCTGGTGGTACCACCGGCGCTGATCAATGGCTTCAAGAGCGCGCTGTATGATCTGCAGCGGCCCGGCCAGCTAATGGTGCAGGCGGCGCTGGCCGATTTCATCGCGCTGGGCCACTTCACTACCCACATCCGTAAAATCCGCCAGACCTATGGCGCGCGGCGCGAACTGCTGCGCCGTACGCTGGTGCACCAGCTCGGTGCGCAGCTGGCGCAGACCGTCACCATCTCGAGCGAAGAATCAGGCCTGCATCTGGTAGTCGAGCTGCCGGACCGCGTGGACGACGTGGCGCTGGAAAAACTGGCGGCCGAATCAGGCATACAGGTGAAAGCCCTGTCCACCTATTATCTGGCGCCGCCCGTGCGGCGCGGCCTGCTGGTGGGCTATGCCTACTGCACGCCCGAGAAAATCGCTTACTACGGCCGCCTGCTGGCAGCCGTGATTCAATCAGGAGTACGTTAATGAAAACCATGCCCTGGCGTGACTTCATCGCCCTCGTCGCCAGTATCGGCGTGGTAGGGCTGGGTCTGGGCGCCACCATCCCGCTGACCGCACTGACACTGGATAACCGCGGCGTCGGCACCGACATCATCGGCATCATCACGGCAGCGAGTGCCTTCGGCATCCTCGCCGCCGCCCCGTTTGTATCGCGCTGGACGGCCAGCCACGGCCCGCGCGGCAGCATGATTGCCGCCATCATCGCCGGCGGCCTGTCCACCGCACTGATGGAGTTCACCGATTCGCTGATCTGCTGGGGCCTGCTGCGCTTCATCTTCGGCGCGGCCATGGGCGTGCTGTTCACCATAGGCGAAGCGTGGGTCAACCGGCTCGCGCCCGTCAATTCGCGCGGCCGCGTGGTGGCCATGTACACCACCAGCTTCACGCTGTTCCAGCTGATCGGCCCTGCGCTCGTAGCACAGATGGAAGGCCGCGTCAGCATGCCGTTTGCCGTGTGCGGCGCACTATTCCTGCTGGCCTTGCCGGGCATGGTGCTGATCTCAGGCGGCGCGCATGAAGATGATGACGAACCCCATGTATCGTGGCAGCGCGTGCTGCCGCGCATGCTGATGATCGTCGCCGGTGCCGCCTTCTTTGCGCTGTTCGATACGCTGGCCCTGAGCCTGCTGCCGCTGTATGCAATCCGCCACGGTATCGCCACCGAACTGGCGCTGCTGTCGGCCACTGTGGTGCTGGTGGGCGATACGGCGCTGCAGTTCGTGTTCGGCTGGCTGGCCGACCACGTGGGGCGGCGCAAAGTCCATACGGGCTGCGGAATCGCCGTCTGCGTGCTGCTGCCCATTCTGCCGTTTGCTGCGGGCACACCATGGCTGTGGTGGACCGTGCTGCTGATGCTGGGCGCCACGGCTGGCGCCATCTACATGCTGTCGCTGGTGGCTTGCGGCGCCCGTTTCAATGGCCAGTCGCTGGTCGCGGCCAGCGCCGTGGTCAACGCCAGCTGGGGCATCACCAGCAGCGGCGGTCCGCTGCTGACGGGGGTGCTGATGCAGACGGTGGGAATCAACGCGCTGCCCGCCGTGCTGTGGTGTGGCGCGGCGATTTTCGTCGGCACGGCGTGGTGGGAATACCGTCAGGGCTATATTGAACGGCAAGAACGCAAAGTGGCACCATCAACTTCTTAATTGTGGCCCTATTCATGGTTCCGTTTAGGCGTGTAGTATGAAATTAGCCTTTTGATCAACCCGTCCTATCCGGAATCACCATGAATAATGCAGACCTGCAGAAACGTAAAGATGCGGCCACGCCACGCGGCGTGGGAGTGATGTGCCAGTTCTACGCCGAGCGCGCGCTGAATGCCGAGCTATGGGACGTGGAAGGCCGACGCTATATCGACTTCGCTGCCGGTATCGCCGTACTGAACACGGGCCACCGCCACCCCAAGCTGATGGCCGCCATCGAACAGCAACTGGGCAAGTTCACCCACACCTGCTATCAGGTAGTGCCGTATGCGCAATATGTGGAACTGGCCGAGCGCATCAACCAGCTCACGCCGGGCAAGCATGCCAAGAAGACCGCGTTCTTCTCGAGCGGCGCCGAAGCCGTGGAAAACGCCATCAAGATCGCCCGTGCCGCTACGGGCCGTAGCGCCGTCATCGCCTTTGCCGGCGGCTTCCATGGCCGCACCATGATGGGCATGGCGCTGACGGGTAAAGTAGCACCATACAAGATCGGTTTCGGCCCCTTCCCTGCCGAGATCTACCACGCGCCGTATCCGGTGGAACTGCATGGCGTCAGCGTGGACGATGCCATCAATGCCGTCCACACCCTGTTCAAGGCCGATGTGGACCCGCAGCGCGTGGCCGCCATCATTCTCGAACCCGTGCAGGGCGAAGGCGGGTTCTATGCTGCGCCCCCAGCCTTCATGAAGGCGCTGCGCGCGCTGTGCGACCAGCACGGCATCCTGCTGATCGCTGACGAAATCCAGACCGGCTTTGCGCGCACGGGCAAGCTGTTCGCCATGGAGCACTACGATGTGGTGCCAGATCTGATGACGATCGCGAAAAGTCTGGCGGGCGGCATGCCGCTGTCGGCCGTCTGCGGCCGCGCCGAAATCATGGATGCGCCGAATCCGGGCGGCCTAGGTGGCACCTACGCGGGCAACCCGCTGGCGATTGCGTCGGCACTGGCAGTGATCGACGTGATCGAAGAAGAGCAGTTGTGCCAGCGCGCCAACGTGCTGGGCGACCGTCTGAAGGAAACCCTGCAGGGCCTGCGCAGCGCGGTGCCACAGATTTCGGATGTACGCGGCCCCGGCGCCATGATCGCGATGGAGTTTGCCGATCCTGCCACGGGCGAACCGGATGCCGTCTTTACCAAAAAGGTACAGACACTGGCGCTGCAAAAAGGTCTGGTACTGCTGACCTGCGGCGTGTACAGCAATGTGGTGCGCTTCCTGTTCCCGCTTACCATCGAGGACCATGTGATGGATGAAGCGCTGGCCATCCTCAGCGCCGCACTCAAGGAGGCCACAGCATGATCGCGCTGAAAGACCCTAGCCTATTGCGCCACCAGTGCTACATCAATGGCGCATGGGTGGATGCACCCGATGGCGCCACGCTGGCTGTACACAATCCGGCCAACGGCGCAGCACTGGGCACTGTGCCCTACATGGGTGCAGCCGATACGGCGGCCGCCATCAGCGCCGCCAATGCCGCATGGCCGGCATGGCGCAAGAAGACTGCCAAGGAACGCTCCGCGCTGCTACGCAAGTGGAACGATCTGATGCTGGAAAACGCCGACGATCTGGCCCTAATCATGACGGTGGAACAGGGCAAGCCGCTGGCCGAAGCCAAAGGTGAAATCGGCTACGCTGCTTCCTTTATCGAATGGTTTGCCGAAGAAGGCAAACGGGTCGCGGGTGAAACCCTGCAATCGCCATGGCCGGATCGCCGTCTCGTGGTGACCAAGGAGCCTATCGGCGTATGCGCCGCCATCACACCATGGAACTTCCCGTCCGCCATGATCACGCGCAAAGTGGGGCCGGCACTGGCCGCAGGCTGCCCTATCGTCGTCAAACCGGCCGAACTGACGCCGTATTCGGCACTGGCGCTGGCCGTGCTGGCCGAGCGCGCCGGCATACCTGCCGGTGTGTTCAACGTCATCACGGGTGATGCGCGCGCCATCGGTGGCGAAATGACTTCCAACCCCGTGGTGCGCAAACTGAGCTTCACGGGTTCCACCGCCGTGGGCCGCTTGCTGATGCAGCAGTGCGCGCCCACCATCAAAAAACTGTCTCTGGAACTGGGCGGCAATGCGCCCTTCATCGTATTCGACGATGCCGACCTCGATGCCGCCGTGGAAGGCGCCATTGCGTCCAAATACCGCAACGCGGGCCAGACCTGTGTGTGCGCCAACCGCCTGTATGTGCAGGATGGCGTGTACGAAGCCTTTGCGGCGAAACTGGTGGCGGCCGTGGCCAAACTTAAAGTGGGCAACGGTGCGGAAGCGGGCGTCACACAAGGCCCGCTGATCGAAGAGAAAGCTGTCGTCAAGGTCGAGCAGCATATCGCCGATGCCGTCGCCAAAGGTGGCAAGGTGCTGACCGGCGGCGCGCGCCACGCACTCGGACATGGCTTCTTCCAGCCTACCATCATCGCTGACGTGAACAGTGATATGCTGGTCGCCACCGAGGAAACCTTCGGCCCGCTGGCGCCGCTGTTCCGCTTCCACAAGGATGAGGAAGTACTGGCCATGGCCAACAATACCGAATTCGGTCTGGCCGCCTACTTCTACTCGCGCGACATCGGCCGTATCTGGCGCGTGGCTGAAGGGCTGGAATCGGGCATGGTGGGCGTCAACACGGGCTTGATCTCCAACGAGATCGCACCGTTTGGCGGCGTCAAACAGTCCGGTCTGGGGCGCGAAGGTTCCACCTACGGTATGGACGATTATCTGGTCATCAAATACATCTGCATGGGAGGCATTTAAATAATGTCGAATCACGAATTTGCTTTCCGCTCGAGCGGTACTTATCTCAACGTCGAGCGGGGCGAACGCGATACGCCTTACTGCATCGCCGGTCTGGCTTTTGACGGCGCGGTGACCAACCGTCCCGGCGCGCGTCTGGGGCCACAGGCCATCCGTCTGGCCTCGCAGATGCTGTGCGATGCGACCCATCCGCATTTCGACACCACGCCTATCGGCCAGCTTTCCGATGCGGGCGATCTGCTGCTGCCGAATACGGGCATAGGTCCGATGCGCGAAGCACTGATGCCGCAGGCACTGGCGCTGCTGCAGAAGTACCACATGGTCTGGCTGGGCGGCGACCACTCCGTGACGCTGCCACTGCTGCGCGCACTCAACAAGATTCATGGCGGCCCAGTCGCCGTGGTGCACTTCGACGCGCACTGCGATACGTGGACCAACCACTTCGGCGAGCCTTCCGGCCACGGTACATGGGTGTATGAAGCGATGGAAGAAGGTCTGCTGATTCCGCAGGCTTCCATCCAGTTAGGCATTCGTTCGTCCGGCGAGCGTGCGGCACGCGAATATGTGAACACGGTCGGTGGCCGCGTCTTCACGGCGCGCGAACTGCGTGGTCTGGAAAGCCCTGCGCAACTGGCGCCCGTACTGGCCGAGATCCGCGCCCGCATGGCCGCTGCTGGCCATCCACCCGTCTACATGACACTCGATATCGACTGCCTCGACCCGGCCTTCGCTCCGGGCACGGGCACGCCGGAACCGGGCGGCATGACCTCGGCGCAGGTGTTGTCGATTATCGAGGAACTAGCAGAACTGAACTGGTGCGGGATGGATTGCGTGGAAGTGGCGCCGCCTTACGACCATGCGGAACTCACTTCCAACGCTGCGTCCACGTTCGTGTGGACTTATCTGTGCGCGCGCATCGCGCAGCAGAGCAAGGCAGCAAAATAATGAAGTTCAGGCCGCGATGGCCTGAACTTATTGAGCTTGAATCAGCCTTTGGCCGCAGCCGCGACCTGCTTCTGACGCAGGCGCTCGCTGCGCGCCATATACAGGCTCGATGCAATCACCCCGATAGATACGACCAGGATGGTCAGCGCCGCCACGGCGTTCACACGCGGATCAAGGCCCAGACGGGCACGCGAGAAGATCACAATCGGCATCGTCGAAGAACCGGGGCCGGACAGGAAGGCCGACAGCACCACATCGTCCAGCGACAGGGTGAAAGTCAGTAGCCACGCCGAACCGAGCGCCTGCGTGATATTCGGCAGCGTGACGAGGAAGAACACCTGATGGGGCTTGCAGCCCAGGTCCATGGCCGCTTCTTCCAGCGATTTGCTCATCTCCTGCAAGCGCGACTGCACCACCACCGAGGCATACGCCATCCCCAACAGCGTGTGACCGAGCCAGATGGTGGTCAGGCCACGTTCGGGGAAGCCGAACACCTTCTGCACCGACACCAGCATCAGCAGCAGCGACAGGCCGATAATCACTTCCGGCATCACCAGCGGCGCACTGACCATGCCCGAGAACAGCGTACGGCCATAGAAGCGCTGATAGCGGTTCAATACAAACGCCGCAAACGTACCCAGAATGACCGAAGCGCAAGCCGTCAGCACGGCGATGCGAATCGACAGCCAGAAGCCGCTGATAATTTCCGTATCGTTTAGCAGTTCCAGATACCAGCGCGTAGAGAAACCGCTCCAGATCATGTCCTGCCGCGAGCTGTTAAACGAGAACACGATCAGCACGACAATAGGCAGATACAGGAACAGATAGCCCATCGAAAGCCAGCCGCGCCCGAACCAGCGCTGTAACCAGCGCATTAAGCCAAATGAGTTCATCGGCGCGCCTCCTGTTCGGCTTTGTATTTATTGAAGATCGCCATAGGCACCAATATCAGCAGTATCACCACGACGGTAACGGACGACGCCATCGGCCAGTCGTTATTGGTGAAGAATTCATCCCACAGCACATGGCCTATCATCAGCGTTTCCGGACCACCCAGCAGTTCTGGAATGACGTACTCGCCCACGGCCGGGATGAACACCAGCATGGAACCGGCGATGATGCCGGACTTGGACAGCGGCACAGTGATGCGCCAGAACGTCTGCACAGGCGTGGCACCGAGATCGGCCGCCGCTTCGAGGAAGCGCCCGTCCATCTTCACCAGATTGGCATACAGCGGCAGGATCATGAACGGCAGATAGGCATACACCATACCGATGATCAGCGAGAACTGGGTGTTCATCAGATGCAGCGGTTCCGTGATCACGCCCATGCTCATCAGGATGTGATTGAGAATGCCGTTATTCGCAAGGATGCCCTTCCACGCATAGATACGCAGCAGGAAGGAAGTCCAGAATGGCAGCATCACCATCATCATCAGCACAGGGCGCACGGTGCTGCGTGAACGTGCCATGAAGTAGGCGAACGGATAACCGATGATCAGGCACAGCACCGTGGTGATGGCGGCGAACTTGAGCGAACTCAGATACGTCAGCACATACAGGTCATCCTGTGCGATGAACAGGTAGTTGGCAATCTTGATCTTCAGCGTGATCACGCCGTCCACCAGCGTCATCAGCGTGCCGAACGGATTGCCACCGGCATCGGCCTCCGTGAAGCTGATGCGCATCACGATCAGGAACGGTATCAGGAAGGCGAAGGTCAGCCACAGGAAAGGCACGGCGATCACCGCCGTACGTCCCGTGAGCCAGCGCAGCGTCACTAGCTGTTTGAGAAAATTCATGACTGCACTCCGCCTTAGCTGGTCAGCACGACAACGTCGGCGCCATCCCACCACGCATACACGCGCTGATCACGTTCCAGCACCGAATCGTCATGGCGTGCCGCATTGGTGCGCGACACCTTGAGCACTTTGCCGCTGTCGAGGCGCACGTGGTAATGGGTTTCGTTGCCGAAGTAGGCCAGCGCCGTAATCACGCCCTGCACGCAGTTGTAGCCATGTTCGACGGCCTGTGCACGCTGCTCCTGCGTTGGAGCCTGCTGCTGCAGGCAGATTTTCTCCGGACGCACGGCCACGGAAACGGGCATACCCAGTGTGCCGGTAATGCCGTGGGTGATGTAGTGCTGGCCTTCCGGCGTCTCGATGATGACGTGATCCGGTTCATCGGCGCTGACGCTGCCTTCGAACATATTCACGCTGCCGATAAAGTCGGCCACGAAGCGGCAGTTAGGCGTTTCGTAAATTTCGCCGGGCGCGCCCACCTGCAGGATGCGGCCTTCGCTCATCACAGCGATGCGGGTGGCCATGCTCATGGCTTCATCCTGATCGTGCGTCACCATCACGCAGGTCACGCCCACTTCTTCGATAATGCCCACCAGTTCCATCTGAGTCTGTTCGCGCAGCTTCTTGTCGAGTGCACCGAGCGGCTCGTCCAGCAGCAGCAACTGCGGACGCTTGGCCAGGCTACGTGCCAGCGCCACGCGCTGCTGCTGGCCACCGGACAGTTGATGCGGTTTGCGTTTGGCATAGGCGGACAGCTGCACCAGTTTCAGCATCTGCTCCACGCGCGTGGCGATTTCGTCTTTCGGCAAGCCGTCGCGGCGCAGGCCAAACGCGATGTTGTCCCACACGGACAGGTGGGGGAACAGCGCATATGACTGGAACATCATGTTGATGGGACGCTGGTAAGGCGGCACAGCGATGATGTCCTGACCGGCCAGCTGTATCTTGCCCGAGGTGGGCGTTTCGAAGCCGGCCAGCATGCGCAGCAGCGTCGATTTGCCGCAACCGGAGCTGCCCAGCAGAGCAAAAATCTCGCCCTTGTTGATTTCGACCGATACATCGTTCACGGCGCGCACGCCGTCAAAATCCTTGACGAGATCGCGGATCAGCAGAAATGGTTGGCCCGTACCGGCAGCAGCTCGCTCTTTGCTCATGTTATTTAAGTTGAAATAATATGATTAATATAAAAAGGCGGCCATCCGCAAGCCGCCCCCAATTTTAGAACCCGTGATTATATAGCCACTCTGCGGCCCCTACGTAGTCAGTGGGCCGGGGCGCAACAGTATCAGACATGCAACAGCAGGTGCTCGCGCTCCCATGGGCTGATGACGGTCATGAATTCCTGATGCTCGACCTCTTTGATGGCGGTATAGACATCCACGAAACGGTCGCCCAGCACTTCGCGCAATCTGTCCTCGCGGCGCAGCATGGTGAGCGCCTGCGACAGGCTTTGCGGCAGCTCGAACAGGTTGGGATAGGCACTGCTGGTGGTGGCCGGCGTGGGTTCCAGCTGGTCGACCATGCCCAGATAGCCGCAGGCCAGCGTCACGGCCATGGCCAGGTAAGGGTTGGCGTCGGCACCGATGATGCGGTTTTCCACCCGCCGCTGCGCCACGCCGGAAATCGGAATGCGGAAGCCCACCGTGCGGTTATCCATGCCCCACTGGATATTGATGGGCGTGGACGTGTGGCGCACGATGCGGCGGTAGGAATTCACGTACGGCGCGAGGATGGCCATGCCGGCCGGCGTGTAGCGCTGCAGACCGGCGATGTAGTGGCGGAACTGGGCCGATGGTGCCCCATCATCCATGCTGAAGATATTCAGCCCGCTGGCCGCATCGCTCACGCTCTGGTGCACATGCATGGCCGATCCCGGTTCGTTGGCCATGGGTTTGGCCATGAATGTGGCGTACATGCCATGCTTGAGCGCCGCTTCGCGCAAGGTGCGCTTGAAGTAGAACACATTGTCGGCCAGTGCCAGCGGATCGCCATGCTGGAAGTTCAGTCCCATCTGGCCTGCGCCCGTTTCGTGGATCAGCGTATCCACATCGAGATTCATGAGCGCGCAGTAATCGTAGATATCCTCGAACAATGGGTCGAATTCATTGACGGCATCGATGCTGTACACCTGCCGGCTAGTCTCGGCACGGCCGCTGCGGCCTACCGGCGCCTTCAGCGGCAGATCAGGGTCGACGCTTTTCTCGGTCAGATAGAACTCCAGTTCCGGCCCTACCACGGGGCGCCAGCCACGCTCGGCATACAGCTTGAGCACGCGGCGCAGCACGGAACGGGGCGCAAAATCCACCAGCGTGCCATCGGCAAAATAGCAGTCGTGGATTACCTGTGCGGTCGGGTCTATCGCCCACGGCACGCGGGTAATGCTGCCGGGATCGGCCCGCAATATCATGTCGCGGTCGGTGGAAGAGATGGCGCGGTCATAAGCCACATCGTCGGTAGGGTAATTACCCGTCACCGTCATGCCCAGCACCGCTTCAGGGATGCGCATGCCGCGCTCCTTGCTGAACTTGGCGCGCGGCAGTATCTTCCCGCGCGCCACGCCTGTCAGGTCAGGCACCAGACATTCAATTTCAGTGACCCGGTGTTCATTGAGCCACTGCTCCATATCAGCATCAGTAAAGTTCTCACGGATAGACATGCTTACGCTCTCTATGTGGATACGCGCGATATCGCAGTCTTAATTTACCATATCTATAACTTTTCTTCCGCCGCCTCTACCCGTGTCTGCACCAGTATCTTCTTGATCTCGGGGACGCAGGAACCGCAGTTGCCACCGGCTTTCAGGCAGGCTGTCACTTCCTGTACCGTTTTCAGATCCTTCTCGACGATGGACTGGCAAATGGTGTTGCGGCCCACACCGAAACACGAGCACACGGTAGGGCCGGCATCGGCACCCTTCTCCACCGGCATGCCGACCAGCAGGCCCACGCGGTCTATCTCGCTCAGCACGTCCTTGCAGAACAGGCTGGCCAGCCAGGCGCGCGAAGGCATGTCCTGCCGTGGCGAGAGGAAGATGCACTGTTCGATGCGGTCATCAACGATGTGCACGGCGCGATATACGCCCGCCGTACGGTCTTCGTATTCGAGCCAGTCGGCATCCGCATCGTGCACACCCAGTAGGGTACGCGCCCAGCCGCTGTAATCCTTGATGACGTTGCGCCCTGCCAGTTCATAGCGGTTGAAGCTGCGGCCCTGTATGCGGGTCCAGTGCGCCACGCTGTCGAGCGCCTTGCTGCTGCGGCTCAGAATGAAGCCGTGCCAGTTGACGCGGAACTGTTCGATACGCACGGGCGTATGCTTGAATTCCGGCTCGCCCGAAACAGGATCAACTTCAGGATTGACCAGCGCGCCCACGCGCGCATCGGAAGCCGTCTGGTTATTCCAGTGGATGGGGATGAACACGCTACCACGGGGGATGCCGCCGCCATGCTGCACCCGCGCTACCATGGCGCCCCATTCGGAGCTGATGCGGGCCAGTTCGCCTTCGCGCACGCCATGCAGCAGCGCGTCCTGCGGGTGGATATCGACAAACGATTCGGCCGTATGGTCGGCCAGCGTCGGCGCTTTGCCCGTGCGCGTCATGGTGTGCCATTGATCGCGCACGCGACCCGTGTTGAGCACCAGCGGAAAGTCTTCGCTCACGGCGTTGACTGGCGCACGGGTAGCCGTCGGCACAAAGCGCGCCTTGCCATCGGCAGTAGCAAACTGACGGTCGGCAAACAGGCGCTCCTCAACCTCCAGCCGGCCGCTAGCCAGCCGCCGCACCGGCCACTGGGTCGGTTCCAGATCATCGTATTCGCGCGCATTCAGGCCGGCCAGACCGGAAATATCGAACATGCGCGGCACATCGGCCGGCGTATTACGGAAGCCGCTCAGGCGCGCGTGCTCGGCAAACACCCCGTGGGCACTGCGGAAATCGAAGCCGCTGTAGCCCATGCGCTGGGCGAACAGGGACAGGATTTTCCAGTCCGCCAGCGCTTCGCCCGGCGCCGGCAGGAAGGCCCGCTGGCGCGAAATACGGCGCTCGGAATTGGTTACCGTGCCATCTTTCTCACCCCAGCCCAGTGCAGGCAGCAGCACATCGGCGTATTCGTTGGTATCGGTGTGCTGCATGATGTCGCTGGCCACCACCAGTTCGCAGTGCAACAGCGCGCGCCGCACCTGATCGGCATCCGGCATGCTGACCACGGGATTGGTGCCTATCACCCACACCGCCTTGATGCTGCCATCTTCGATGGCCTTGAACAGGTCTACCGCTTTCAGGCCGCCGCTATCGGCCATCACAGGCGCATCCCAGAAGGTCTGCACCACATCGCGGTGCTCGGGATTTTCCAGATCCATGTGGGCGGCCAACATATTCGCCAGTCCGCCGACTTCGCGCCCCCCCATGGCATTCGGCTGGCCCGTGATGGAGAACGGCCCCATGCCGGGCTGGCCTATGCGCCCGCCTATCAGGTGGCAGTTGATGATGGCGTTGACTTTGTCGGTGCCAGCCGAAGACTGGTTCACGCCCATGGAATAGGCGGTGATGGTTTTGGCTGTCGCGGCATACAGTTCGTAGAACTCCAGCAGCAGCGCCGGATCGATGCGGCAGATGCGCGCCACGGCAGCCATATCAGCACAATCGATATTGGCCGTTTCCAGTGCCGCTGTCAGGCCATTGGTGTGCTGTTCCACAAAAGCCGGGTCCATTGCGCCTATGCGGGCCAGATAGCTGAGCAGACCATTGAACAGCCAGACGTCCGTACCGGCTTTCACAGGCAGATGCAGATCGGCCAGTTCGCAAGTGGCGGTGCGGCGTGGATCGATCACCACCAGCTTCATTTCCGGCCGCTGTTCCTTGGCCTTGAGGATGCGCTGGAACAGGATGGGATGGCACCATGCCGTATTCGAGCCGACCAGTACCACCAGATCGGCCAGTTCCAGATCGTCGTAGCACAGTGGCACCAGATCTTCTCCGAAAGCGCGCTTGTAGCCCGCCACGGCCGACGACATGCACAGACGCGAATTGGTATCGATATTCGCGCCGCCCACATAACCCTTCATGAGCTTGTTGGCAACGTAATAGTCTTCCGTCAGCAACTGGCCCGACACGTACAGTGCCACCGCCTGCGGGCCGTGTTCGGCGATGATGCTGCGCCACTGGCCAGCCACCTGATCGAGCGCCGCATCCCACGAGACGCGGCGCAGACCATCTTCACCACGCACCTGCGGATACAGCAGCCGCCCTTCCAGTCCCAGCGTCTCGCCCAGTGCCGAGCCTTTTACGCACAGGCGGCCGCGATTGGCCGGATGCAGCGTATCGCCGCTGATGGTGGCCGTGCCATCGCCTTTCGGTGTGGCCTGCACGCCGCAGCCAACGCCGCAATAGGCACAGGTGGTTCGGATCGCCAGATGGTCGGAAGAGAGGTTCACTTTATGCTCGCAAAATTGGTTCAGGCAGCGCGGGCGCTCAGCGCCTCGCCAAACAGCAGGGTAGGACGAATGGCAGCGATGTCGGCGCCACTCTGGATCAGCTTGAAGTACCACGGGCCGTCCTTGACGTCGCCATACAGCACGGCACCTGTCAGGCGACCACCTTTGAGTACAAGGCGCTTGTACACGCCACGGCGCGCATCGCGCAGCACCAGATCTTCGCTGCCTTCGCCGCCGATGAAATCACCGACAGAATACAGTTCCACGCCCGTCACCTTCAAGCGGGTGGGTGAAGTCTGCTGCACGTAACGCCGCACACCGGCACCGGCCAGATGGGCGCCGCACACGCGGGCCTGATCCCAGATCGGCGCGACCAGCCCGAAAGTGGCACTGCGGTGCTGCACGCATTCGCCGACGGCGTACACGCGCGGATCGTAAGTCTGCAGCGTGTCATCCACCACGATGGCGCGGTCGCAATGCAGGCCGGCCGCCTTGGCCAGCTCGATATTCGGCCGCACGCCGGCTGTCATCACCACCAGATCGGCAGGAATCACGCTGCCATCCTTGAAGCGCACGCCCGTCACGCGATCCGGCCCGACGATTTCCTCGGTCTGGGCGTTCATCAGGAACTTCAAGCCCTTGCCTTCCAGCGCTTTCTGCAGCAACTGGGCAGCAGGCTTGTCGAGCTGCTGGTTCATCAGCGCATCCGACACATGCACCACCGTGACGGACATGCCCTGACGCTGCAGGCCATTGGCCGCTTCCAGACCCAGCAGGCCGCCACCGATGATGACGGCGTGGCGGTGATTGCGTGCCATGGCCAGCATGCTTTCCACATCCTGTATGTCACGGAAGGCCAGCACGCCTTTGAGCTGGTGGCCCGGCACGGGAATGATGAAAGGCTTGGAGCCGGTGGCAATCAGCAGGCGGTCGTAGCGCACCATCAGGCCGGAACGGGCGCGCACCACGCGGTTGCGCCGGTCGATATGCTCGACCGGATCACCGGCATGCAGCGTGATCCCGTTCTGCACATACCATTCGCGGCTGTTGATCATGATGTCGTCCATCTGCTTTTCGCCAGCCAGCACGGGCGACAGCATGATGCGGTTGTAATTACCGTGCGGCTCGGCGCCGAACACGGTAATGTCGTACATCTCGGGCGCCAGCTTGAGCAGTTCCTCGACAGTGCGCATCCCTGCCATGCCGTTCCCTATCACCACCAGCGCGGGCTTGTTCATAGCCCCACCCACACTTTGCCGTCTTCGATACGGGCCGGATAGGTGTTGACCGAATGCTCGGGCGCTTCCAGGCATTCGCCCGTCTGCAGATCGAAATGCTGCTTGTAGATGGGCGAAGCCACCACGATGCGCTCGCCCACGCTGCCCACCAGTCCGCGCGACAGCACGGCGGCCTGCGAGTTGGGGTCGTAGTTATCGATGGCGAACACACGCGCTTCGCCGGCCTGCACATGGAATACGGCGATCTGGCGCTGGTTCAGCAAGGCGCACACGCCCGTATTCGGTACGATGTCGCCCAGCTGGCAGACGCTAATCCAGTTATCCGTTTGAATATCGCGATGCATAACGTTCTCCTCAGGCTGCGTTGACTGCAATCGGAATCACGCGTTTGCGCTCTTCCACCGTGGCGGGCCGGATCTGGCCGCGCTCTTCCATGAACAGGACGTTGGCATCGCCCTGATCGCTGTTGACGAAGTGGCGGAAACGCTTGCGGGTTTCCGGATTCTCCACTGCTTCCTTCCATTCGCAGGCGTAGGTGTCGACCACGTGCTGCATGTCCGCTTCCAGCTCGGCGCCTATGCCCAGCTTGTCGTTGACCACTACCTGCTTCAGATAATCGAGACCGCCTTCGAGGTTTTCGCGCCATACGCTGGTGCGTTGCAGACGGTCCGCCGTGCGGGCATAGAACATCAGGAAGCGGTCGATATAGCGCACCAGCGTGGCCTTATCGAGTTCCGTCGCCAGCAGTTCCGCGTGGCGTGGCTTCATGCCGCCGTTACCGCAGACGTAGAGGTTCCAGCCTTTTTCGGTAGCGATCACGCCCACATCCTTGCCCTGCGCTTCGGCGCACTCGCGGGTGCAGCCCGACACGCCGAACTTGATCTTGTGCGGCGTACGCAGCCCTTTGTAGCGGTTCTCCAGTTCGATGGCCAGACCGATGGAATCATCCACACCGTAGCGGCACCAGGTCGAACCGACACAGGATTTCACCGTACGCAGCGATTTGCCGTAGGCGTGGCCTGATTCGAAACCGGCTGCGATCAGTTCTTCCCAGATCAGCGGCAGTTGTTCAAGACGAGCGCCGAACAGGTCGACCCGCGCACCGCCCGTGATCTTGGTGTAAAGCTGGTACTTCTTGGCCACCATGCCCACCGCGATCAGGCCATCGGCCGTGACTTCACCGCCCGGCATACGGGGCACTACGGAATATGTGCCATCCTTCTGGATATTGCCGAGGAAGTAGTCATTGGTATCCTGCAGACTCGCGTGTTCCTTCTTCAGCACAAAGTCATTCCACACGGTGGCCAGCATGTTGGCGGCCAGCGGTTTGCAGATGTCGCAGCCCAGACCCTTGCCATGTTTGTCCAGCAGATCGGCGAAGGTTTTGATCTGGCCGACTTTAATCAGGTGGAACAGTTCCTGACGCGAGTGGGCAAAGTGTTCGCACACATGGTTGTTGACTTCCATGCCCTGCTTCTTCATCTCGGCCTTCATCACCTGCGTTACCAGCGGCACGCAGCCACCGCACGAGGTACCGGCACCGGTGCAGCTTTTCAGGTCCGCCACATTGGTCACGCCACCAGCCACGGCCGAGCACAGCGCGCCTTTGCTGACATCGTTGCAGGAGCAGATCTGCGCCGTTTCAGGCAGAGCATCCACACCCAGTGCCGGTTTGGCTGCGCCATCGGACTGCGGCAATATCAGGAACTCGGGCGATTCCGGCAGCTCGATTTTATTCAGCATCATCTGCAGCAGCGTGCCGTATTCGCTGGCATCGCCCACCATCACGCCACCGAGCAGATATTTGCCGCAATCGGACACCACGATCTTCTTGTAGATCTGTTTGCGCTCGTCGGTGAACTGGTAGGAACGGCTGCCTTCCACCTTGCCGTGCGGGTCGCCGATACTGGCTACGTCCACGCCCATCAGTTTCAGCTTGGTGCTCATGTCGGCACCGGCGAATTCGGCCGCCTCGCCCAGTATGTGTTTGGCGGCCACGCGTGCCATTTCGTAGCCGGGTGCCACCAGACCGAAAGTCAGGCCGCCCCACAGCGCGCACTCGCCAATCGCGTACACGTTCGGATCGGAAGTCACGCAGTTGTTGTTGATTTCGATGCCGCCGCGCGGGCCGATGGTCAGGCCACTTTCACGTGCCAGCATGTCGCGCGGGCGGATACCAGCCGAGAACACGATCATGTCGGCATCCAGATGGCTGCCGTCCGCGAACTCCATGCGGTGGGTACCTTCCACGCCATCCACAATCGCCGTGGTGTTCTTGCCCGTGTGGACGGTTACGCCCAGCTCTTCGATCTTGCGGCGCAGTACGCGGCCACCGCCGTCATCCACCTGCACCGCCATCAGGCGCGGCGAGAATTCCACCACATGGGTTTCCAGATGCATGTCGCGCAGCGCCTTGGCGCATTCGAGGCCCAGCAGACCGCCGCCGATTACCACGCCCGTCTTGGCGCGCTGGCCGCATTCGAGCATGGCTTCCAGATCTTCGATGGTGCGGTAGACGAAGCAGTCCTTGCGCTCCTTGCCCGGCAGTGGTGGCACAAACGGATAAGAACCCGTGGCGATCACCAGCTTGTCGTAGTCGAGCACATTGCCGTCCGCCGTGGTGACGTTCTTGTTGACGATGTCGATCTGGGTGGCACGGGTGTTCAGACGCAGCGCCAGATTGTCACGCTCGAAGAAGCCCGGCTTCACCAGCGACAGGTCCTGCGCCGATTTACCCGAGAAGAATTCGGACAGATGCACGCGGTCATAGGCCGGACGTGGCTCTTCGCACAGCACCGTCACTTGCAGATTGCTGATGTCGCTCTGAGCCAGCGTTTCCAGGAATTTGTGGCCTACCATGCCGTGACCGATAACGATGATTTTCATGATTGCTGTTCCTCTTATGGGTGTTAGGCTGCCAGCTTGGCGGCGACGATAGCTTCTTCTTCCGTGCTGCTGCTGAAGCGGGCGGCCAGTGCGCACAGGGCCGATGCTGCGACCACCACGCCCAGCACCGTCAGCGTTTGCTGGGTATTGCCCAGTCCTTTCATCAGGAAACCGGCTGCGACGGCGCCTACATTGCCACCTGCACCGATGATGCCGGCCACGCCACCGAGAGCACGCTTGTCGACGAAAGGCACGATGGCGTAGGTGGCGCCGCAAGCCATGTGGGTGAACAGGCCGAACACCAGCATGGAAGCTATCGCCAGCGTCACATCGCCAGCGTGAGCGAACATCAGCAGGCCGGCGCCTTCGCCCAGCATCAGCACGAACAGCAGCGTGATGCGCTTGTTCAGCGAGCCGCTCGCTGCCAGCTTGTCCGAGGCCCAGCCACCGAGTGCACGGCCGAACAGCGCCAGCAGACCGAAGCTGCCCGCTGCCATGCCGGCCTGCGCCAGCGACAGCTTGAAGTGATCGACGTAGTAGATGGCAGCGATGTTGTGGATGAAGATTTCGATGCCGAAGCAGGCGCCGTAGGTGATGAACAGCAACCAAACGCGGTGGTTGGCGGCGGCGCGCTTGAAGCTATCCCATGCACCACCTTTGGCATCACCGTATTTGCCGCCTTCGATGGCGATGCCGGCAGCGCGCAGTTCCAGATAATTCCCTTGCGGGCAATCCTGGGTATAGCGGTAGTACACACCGGCCATGATGATCATCAGTACGCCCGGTACGATCAGGGCAGCGCGCCAGCCCAGCGTTTCGTTCACGCCCAGCATGATCATGGCAGCCATCAGCAGCGGCATCACGGCTTGCGCTACGCCGCCGCCGGCATTGCCCCAGCCTGCCGCAGCCGCATTGGCCGTGCCGACCACTTTAGGGCCGAACATCACCGAAGTGTGGTACTGGGTGATGACGAAGCTGGCACCGGCCGCGCCGATACCGAGACGGAAGAACAAAAAGCTCTCATAGCTCTGCGCAAAGGCTACGCCAATCACTGGAATCGAGCCGACCAGCAGCAAACCCGTATAGGTCAGGCGCGGACCGAAACGGTCGCACAGCGGGCCGACGATCAGACGCACGAGTATGGTGATGGCCACGGCAGCGATATTGATGTTGGCAATCTGGGCCACGCTCAGACCGAATTCACCCTTAATCACGGGCATCAGCGGAGCGCAGGCAAACCACGCGAAGAAGCAAACGAAGAATGCCATCCACGTCAAATGGAACGCCCGCATCGAAGGCGACGACATGGTGAAGAGTTGGATGCTGTGAGCTTTGCTGGCCATTTTCTATCCCGTTCAGAAAACAAAAAGGCGCCCGCGCAACCACAGTCACAAAGACCGGGTTGGGCGGACGCCGTTGTCCTGCCAGCCCGTCTTTAGGCCAGCGTTGTATTCGGGGGGATCGCCGTTGATCCCTTACCCTGAGTATTGCAAGAGCCGTGCCAGCTTAGGCAGAGCGCTGCTTCAGAGGGAAGTCAGGCCGGGCAGCCTGATTCGGCCCTGGCACTGCACCGCAACTGCTAGCTGGCGGTGCAGGCACGCACTTTATCGGTGCACCATTAGCGGGCAGTTGCGGTGCAGGCGGACGCCGGCACCTGCACCAGCTCCTGCCACGCGTCGGCGCAGCGCACCACATCGCCGATGACGATGATGCTGGGGCTACCAAGGCCGCTATCGCGCAGCGTTTGCGGCAGCTGGCCCAGTGTGGTGACGACCTGGCGCTGCTGCGCGCGCGTGGCCGACTGCACCACAGCCACGGGCAAGGTGAGCGCGGCACCGCCGGCCAGCAGGCCAGCCTGTATGGATTCCACCCGCGCCACGCCCATATAGATCACTAGCGTCAGGCCGCTCTGTGCCAGTGCCGCCCAGTTAGGTTCGGATTGCTCGTCCTTGCCATGGCCGGTAACAAAGATCGCGCCCTGACTCCAGTCGCGGTGGGTCAGCGGCACGCCTATGCTGGCCGGTGCCGCCACGCCACTGCTAATGCCGGGTGCTACCTCGACGGCGATGCCGTGCGCCTGCAGCGTGGCGCGTTCCTCGCCGCCACGGCCGAACAGATACGGGTCGCCGCCCTTGAGACGCACCACCTGCTGGCCCGCGCGCGCTTCGGCCACCATCAGCCGCTCGATGAATTCCTGCGGCGTGGAAGCGCAGCCGCCGCGCTTCCCCACCTGGATTACCCGCGCGGTAGCCGGCGCGTAGTCCAGTATGGCGGGGTTGACCAGATCATCGATCAGCACCACGTCGGCCTGCTGTATGGCGCGTACTGCCTTGATGGTCAGCAGTTCCGGGTCGCCCGGCCCTGCGCCTACCAGTGTTACCTTGCCCATGCTGCTCTCCTTATTCTGCTGCGGCCAGCGCAGTGGAAATCATCTGGTCGATTTCGCCCGAGATGTTGGACATCACGCCGGCGACCACGGAAAATTCCACGCCAGCCTGCCCGGCCCGCGCTGCCACGATGCGCGCATTGAAAGCCACCATGCGTGCTTCGCGGTTGATAGTTTCGATATCGCTGATCACGCTGCGCAGCTGCCGCTTCATCTGGCGCGCATGCAGGCGTGACTGCTCCTCGTAGATGCCGGTGATCTGGTTCAGCACGGCCAGCGTGGGAGTGGTCTGCTGCACCAGTTCCGCCTGCAGTGCCTGCGCCTCGGCGCTAGCCGTTTCGATGGCACGCAAGGTGCGCTCGGCCAGATCGGCAAAAGCGCGGATCTTGCGGTCGCCCTCGTCCTGACCAAAGTAGGCGCGCTGCAGCTCGGCGCAGAAGACGCCGGGCAGACCGTCGCCCTCTTCCAGCAAAGCCTGATGGGCATTGCGGAACAGACCCAGTGCTTCGCGCGCAACGGCCAGGCTGGCTTCTTCTCCCTGCAGGGCCAGCAGCGCATACAGCACGATACGTTGCGAAGTGAAGCGGCGGCGGCCCGACAGATTGATCATCGCGCCGAATACTTCTCCCGACAGCGGCCGTGCTGATCTCGCTGCCAGCGCTGCAGCATAATCCGGCGCGCCCATTACGCTGCCTCTTTCGCAGGGTGGGCCTGTTTGCGGTACAGGAATTCCAGCACCGCGCTGCGATACTCGGCATAGCGTGCATCCTGCGCCAGCGCCACGCGGTCGCGCGGGTGCTCGAGCTGCACTTCGACCATCTCGCCTATGGTGGCAGCGGGGCCGTTGGTCAGCATGACGATGCGGTCCGACAGCAGCACGGCTTCGTCCACATCGTGCGTCACCATCACCACGGTGGACTGGGTAGCGGCAACGATCTTCAGCAGTTCGTCCTGCAAGTGGGCGCGTGTGAGTGCATCGAGTGCGCCGAACGGTTCGTCCATCAGCAGCACTTTAGGCTCCATCGCCAGCGCACGGGCGATGCCCACGCGCTGCTTCATGCCGCCCGATATCTCGTGCGGCCGCTTGCTCTCGGCCGCAGTCAGGCCTACCAGCGCCAGCGCACGCATGGTGCGTTCACGTAGCTGGGCGGCCGTTTCCGTTTTGCCGAACACGCGCTCGACGCCGAGGTAGATGTTTTCATAGCAGGTCAGCCATGGCAGCAGCGAGTGGTTCTGGAACACCACGGCACGCTCGGGCGCCGGCCCGGCGATTTCGCGGTTGGCGCATAACAGCACGCCCTCCGTGGGCTTGGTCAGCCCCGCAATCAGATTGAGCAGGGTCGACTTGCCGCAGCCCGAGTGGCCGATCAGGGTGATGAACTCGCCCTTGCGTACCTTCAGGTTAATCTCGCGCAGAGCGTGGAATACCCCCTTCTTGGTGTGGAACACCATCTCCACGCCTTCGATATCGATGAATTTTGCGTCGTCCATGAGATCCGCCTTTCCTTAGTTGGCTACCTGTTCGTAGCTGAGTGCGCGTGCTAGTGCAACCAGTGCCTGTTCCAGCAACAGTCCCACTACGCCGATCGCCACTATCGCGATGATGATGTGCGGTACATTCAGGTTGTTCCACTCGTCCCAGACCCAGAAGCCTATGCCTACGCCGCCGGTCAGCATTTCCGCCGCCACGATCACCAGCCATGCGGTGCCGATGGACAGGCGCACGCCCGTCAGAATGTAAGGCAGGGCCGATGGCAGCAGGATCTTGGTCAGCACCTTCCACTCGGACAGATTGAGCACGCGCGCCACGTTCATATAATCCTGCGGCACCCGCTGCACGCCCACCGCCGTATTGATAATCATGGGCCAGATCGAGCAGATGAAGATGGACCAGATGGCAGCAGGATTGGCCGACTTGAACACCAGCAGACCGATAGGCAGCCAGGCCAGCGGCGAGACGGGCTTGAGCAGGCTGATCATCGGGCCCACCATACTGCCGACGAAAGGCACGCGGCCGATCAGAAAGCCCAGCGGGATACCCACCAGCGCAGCCAGCCCGAAGCCCACCGCCACGCGCTGCAGCGAAGCGAGGATGTTCCAGCCTATGCCCTGATCGTTCGGGCTGTTGCGGTAGAACGGATCGGAGAACAGCGTCACGGCCTCATGCCAGGTCGCCAGCGGCGTGGGAAAGTTGCTGTTCTTGATCGTGATGATTTGCCAGACCAGCACCAGTAGTGCTGCGCCCAGCAACGGCGCGATCACCTTGATGGCCGCTGCCGACATCTGTTCGCGTACCCGGGCTGCCGGATTGACCTTGAGTGCAGGACGCGGACGGCGCACCGGCACCTCCACGGGTACTGCGGTTTCGGGTTTCAGCATGGCGTTCATGGCATTCCCTTTCAGGCTTTGATTTTGAACGAGGCGGCGTAGGCTTTCGGGTTCTTGCCGTCCCACACGGAACCATCCATCAGCTTGGAACTGCGCAGCGGGCTTTTCGGCAGCGGCGTCTTGGTCATGGTGGCAGCGTCCTTGTACAGGTCGATCTGGTTGACGGCCGTGGCGACTGCCAGATAGTCCGGATCATCCTTCAGCAAGCCCCAGCGGCGGTGCTGGGTCATGAACCACATGCCATCCGACAGATACGGGAAGTTGACCAGACCGTCGTTGTAGAACTTCATGTAGTTGGCATCGTCCCAGGTCTTGCCCAGACCATTCTGGTAGCGGCCCATGATGCGCTGGTCGATCGCATCCTTGCTGGTGTTGACGTAGGACTTGTCGGCGATGACTTCGGCCATGCGGTTCTTGTTGGCCAGCGAGGCATCGATCCATTTACCCGCTTCCAGAATCGCAGCCATCATGGCGCGGCAGGTGTTCGGATATTTCTTGGCGAATTCCAGCGTCGAACCCAGCACCTTCTCGGGATGGTCGCGCCAGATATCCTGCGTGGTGGTGGCGGTAATGCCTACGCCGTCCATGATGGCGCGGTGGCCCCACGGTTCGCCTACGCAGAAGCCGTCCATATTGCCGACGCGCATATTCGCCACCATCTGCGGTGGCGGCACGGTAATCACCTTGGCATCCTTGAGCGGATTGATGCCGTTCGCAGCCAGCCAGTAGTACAACCACATGGCGTGGGTGCCGGTCGGGAAAGTCTGGGCGAACGTGTATTCGCGCTTGTCGGTCTGCATCAGCTTGTTGAGCGAAGCGCCATCCACGGCACCCTTGTCGGCCAGCTTTTTCGACAGCGTGATGGCCTGACCATTGTTGTTCAGGCCCATCAGCACCGCCATATCCTTCTTCTGGCCACCTATGCCCATCTGCACGCCGTACAGCAGGCCGTACAGCACGTGGGCCGCATCGAGGTCGCCATTGGCCAGCTTGTCGCGCACGCCAGCCCACGAAGCTTCCTTGCTCAGCACGAATTTCACGCCATATTTCTTGTCCAGCCCCAGCACCGAAGCCATCACCACAGAGGCGCAGTCAGTCAGCGGAATGAAGCCGATTTTGACTTCTTCCTTTTCCGGCTTATCCGAACCGGCCGCCCACACGCCACCTGTTGCCAATCCCAGCATACTTCCTCCCGCTACCAGTCCTGCACCATGAATCATGCTCTGCACCACTGCCCGCCGCTTCACGTTCACCTCGGTCGTAGGCGTTGCGTCGATTGGTGTCTGCTTTTTTTCCATGGCTATCCTCGTCTAGTCCGTGTCTACACAAAAAAAAACGTCCACCCACACGCAAGCCATAAGCTCGGTGTACGGTAGACGTCGTTGTCTGGTGTACTCCACCGCCGTTGGCAGAGTGCATAAGCGCATCGTTGCGCTTGTCCTAGACTATGCAATGACTGTGCCAGCCATGCTGCACGGGGATGTCAGAGGGGTTAGCAAACGGAAAGGAAGCCAGCGCGGCGGCGCCGTGCCGCCCGATGGCGCAAAAAACGCACCGCTATTGCGCAGTGCATCATTTATGGGCGCCG
The DNA here is from genome assembly GCF_009720775.1 of Pseudoduganella danionis. Classification (GTDB taxonomy): domain Bacteria; phylum Pseudomonadota; class Gammaproteobacteria; order Burkholderiales; family Burkholderiaceae_D; genus Rugamonas; species Rugamonas danionis. The sequence continues at coordinate 105,573 of NZ_WNKW01000001.1, read as the reverse complement.
GGCTTAACCCAGCAGGTCTTCCACATCGAGGATGCGCTGGGCCACTTCGGACAGCTTGAGGTTCTTGCTCATGGCCATGCTGCGCAGGCGCTGGTAGGCCTGCTCCTCGCTATAGTTCTGGCGCGACATCAGCAAGCCCTTGGCGCGCTCGATCAGCTTGCGCTCGGCCAGCTTGCTCTTGGTATCGGAAAGTTCATCCAGCAGCTTCTGCTCGCGCTTAAAACGGGCCAGCGCCACTTGCAGTACCGGCTTGATGCGCTCGCTGTGCAGGCCGGCCACGATATACGCGGACACGCCGGCCGCCACGGCGGCCTCCATGCTGGCCGTATCCTCGCTCTCCGTGAACATCACGATGGGGCGGCGCTCATCACGCGTGGCGATGACGATGTGCTCAAGCACATCGCGTGCGTCGGATTCGGCGTCGACAATGATCATATCGGGCTGCAACTGGGCGATGCGCTCGGGCAGATACATGTCGGGCGGTAGCGAGGCGATGATGTCATAGCCGGCCTCCAGCAGGCCGATGCGCAGCGCACGGGCGCGCTCGGTCTGGGCCTGCAGGGCCGGATCATCCTCGTCACCGGCCAGAATGACGGGATTGACAACCACGATGCGTAAATGTTTCATGGTCGGTAGTGGTGCGTAATATGGTTCATGCCCCAAGATGAAGCAAGAATCATGCAAACACCGGCTTAAGCACGTTCAGCAGCGTACTTAGCCAGCCGGTCGGCTACCCGTGGCGCCAGTTCGTCGCTGCCCGTGACGGTCATCTGCAGGTCGTGCAGCTTGCCGTCTTTCAGGCCGTACACCCAGCCATGCACGGTGACTTGCTGGCCGCGTTCCCATGCATCCTGCACGATGGTGGTCTGGCACACGTTCTGCACCTGCTCCACCACGTTGAGTTCGCACAGGCGCTCGGAGCGCTTGTTGGTCTCGACGATTTCGCCCAGATAACGCTCGTGCTTCTGGTTCACGTCCTGCACATGGCGCAGCCAGTTATCGGCCAGCCCCACGCGGGTGCCGACCATGGCCGCATGCACGCCCTTGCAGCCGTAATGGCCCACAATGATCACGTGCTTTACTTTCAGCACATCGATGGCGAACTGCAGCACGGACAGGCAGTTCAGATCCGTATGCACGACCACGTTGGCAATATTACGGTGCACGAACACGTCACCCGGTGCCAGACCGAGCAGCTCATTTGCCGGCACGCGGCTATCGGAGCAGCCTATCCACAGGTATTCAGGCGAAGCCTGTTGCGCCAGACGTTTGAAGAATTCGGGATCGCGTTCGATTTCCGATTCGGCCCAGCGGCGGTTATTGGCTAACAGACCACTCAAGGGCGACGTACTAATGTCCAGATCACTCATCATATTCCTCTCGTACATAACAAGACCGCCGCACTGCACCATAGCAGTACGGCGGTCCGATTTTAACAGGACGGGTAAAGCCAGCTTGCTTTACTCGAAGAAGTCCTTCACCTTGTCACGCCAGGTTTTGGTCTGCGGGCTGTGCTTGGCGCCGCCTTCCGTGGTCGACTTTTCGAAATCGCGCAGCAGCTCTTTCTGCTTGTCCGTCAGTTTCACCGGCGTCTCGACTGCCACGTGGCAGAACAGATCGCCCGCGAAGCCCGAACGTACGCCCTTGATGCCCTTGCCCTTCAGACGGAAAGTCTTGCCCGACTGGGTACCTTCCGGCACGGTGAACGCCACCTTGCCATTCAGCGTAGGCACTTCGATTTCGCCGCCCAAGGCCGCTTTGGCAAACGAAATCGGCATTTCGCAATGCAGGTCGTCGCCTTCGCGCTGGAATACGGCGTGCGGCTTGATGTGGATTTCCACATACAGGTCGCCCGACGGCCCGCCATTGGTGCCCGGTTCGCCGTTACCGGACGAGCGGATACGCATGCCATTGTCGATACCGACAGGAATTTTCACTTCCAGCGTCTTGTTACGCTTGATGCGGCCCTGACCCGAGCAGGCTGCGCATGGCTCAGGGATGATCTTGCCCGTGCCGTGGCACTTAGGGCAGGTCTGCTGGATGCTGAAGAAGCCCTGCTGCATACGTACCTGACCGTGACCGGCACAGGTCGAGCAGGTCACCGGCGACGTGCCGGGCTTGGCGCCCGTGCCGCTGCAGGTATCGCACTTGTCCCACGATGGTACGCGGATGGTGGTGTCGAAACCGTGCGCTGCCTGTTCCAGCGTAATTTCCAGGTTGTAGCGCAGGTCGGCGCCACGGTAGACCTGCGGGCCCGAGCTGCGGCCACGACCGCCGCCGAAGATATCACCGAAGATATCGCCGAACGCATCACCGAAACCGCCTGCACCGCCAAAGCCGCCTCCGCCGCCCATGTTCGGATCGACGCCAGCGTGACCATAACGGTCATACGCATCGCGCTTCTCCGGATTGGTCAGCATCTCGTAGGCTTCTTTGACTTCCTTGAATTTTTCTTCCGACTCTTTGCTATCCGGATTACGGTCCGGATGGTACTTCATCGCCAGCTTGCGGTAAGCCTTTTTGATCTCGTCTTCCGACGCGTTCTTGGCGACGCCTAGTACTTCGTAGAAATCTCGCTTTGCCATCTTGTCGGCACCTTGCTGTAGTTATTACGGGTGTAGACCTCCGGCGCGTTGGCACGCGCCGGAAAAATGCTCTACTGATTATGCTAAAAAGCCGAGCCGGTACCGCTTACACGGCCGATGGCTCGGCGCTCGACCTCCCCGCGCAGTGGCGGGGCGGGCGAATTACTTGCTGTCTTTGACTTCTTTGAAGTCAGCGTCTACCACGTCGTCCTGCTGTGGCTTGGCCTGTTCGCCAGCGTGGGCACCGCCTTCGGCACCAGCGCCACCAGCAGCTTGCTGGGCTTGCATGTCAGCGTACATCTTCTCGCCCAGTTTCTGCGAAGCGGTCGACAGCGCAGCCACTTTGGCGTCGATGTCGGCTTTGTCGCCAGCCTTGATCGAGCCTTCCAGATCGGTGATAGCTGCTTCGATCTTCTCTTTCTCGCCAGCTTCCAGCTTGTCGCCGTATTCGGTCAGCGATTTGCGGGTCGAGTGCACCAGTGCGTCGGCCTGGTTGCGCGCTTCGGCCAGCTCTTTCACTTTCTTGTCTTCTTCGGCGTTCAGCTCGGCGTCCTTCACCATCTTCTGGATCTCTTCTTCGGTCAGACCGGAGTTCGCCTTGATGGTGATCTTGTTTTCCTTGCCGGTGGCCTTGTCTTTCGCGCCGACGTGCAGAATGCCGTTGGCGTCGATGTCGAAGGTCACTTCGATCTGCGGGGTGCCGCGTGCTGCTGGCGGGATACCTTCCAGATTGAATTCGCCCAGACCTTTGTTACCGGCAGCGATTTCGCGCTCGCCTTGGTAAACCTTGATGGTCACGGCTGGCTGGTTGTCGTCAGCGGTCGAGAACACTTGCGAGAACTTGGTAGGAATCGTGGTGTTCTTGTGTATCATCTTGGTCATCACGCCGCCCAGCGTTTCGATACCCAGCGACAGCGGGGTTACGTCCAGCAGCAGCAGGTCTTTGCGGTCGCCCGACAGTACCGAGCCCTGAATCGCAGCACCAACGGCCACGGCTTCGTCAGGGTTCACGTCTTTACGTGGGTCTTTGCCGAAGAACTCTTTAACTTTTTCCTGCACCTTAGGCATACGGGTCATACCGCCGACCAGAATGATGTCGTCGATGTCGGTAACCTTCACGCCCGCATCCTTGATGGCGGTGCGGCATGGTTCGATGGTGGCGTTGATCAGCTCTTCCACCAGCGATTCCAGCTTGGCGCGGGTCATCTTCAGGGTCAGGTGGACCGGTGCGCCGTTCGCCATGGCGATGTACGGCTCGTTGATTTCGGTCTGCTGCGAGGACGACAGTTCGATCTTGGCGCGCTCGGCCGAAGCTTTGATACGCTGCAGAGCGATAGGATCTTTTTTCAGATCCAGACCGTTGATCTTCTTGAACTCTTCGATGATGTAGTCGATCACGCGCTGGTCGAAGTCTTCACCGCCGAGGAAGGTGTCGCCGTTGGTCGACAGCACTTCGAACTGCTTCTCGCCGTCTACGTCAGCGATTTCGATGATCGAAACGTCGAAGGTACCGCCGCCGAGGTCATACACGGCGATCTTGCGGTCGCCCTTGTCGGTCTTATCCAGACCGAAAGCCAGCGCAGCAGCGGTTGGTTCGTTGATGATACGTTTGACGTCCAGACCAGCGATACGGCCGGCGTCTTTGGTGGCCTGACGCTGCGAGTCGTTGAAGTAGGCTGGCACAGTGATCACGGCTTCGGTGACTTCTTCACCGAGGTAGTCTTCTGCCGTTTTCTTCATTTTGCGCAGCACTTCTGCGGAAATCTGTGGTGGCGCCAGTTTCTTGTCGCGCACGCCGATCCATGCGTCGCCGTTGTCGGCTTTCATGATCGAGTAAGGCATCAGACCGATGTCTTTCTGCACTTCTTTTTCTTCGAACTTACGGCCGATCAGACGCTTGACCGCAAACAGGGTGTTCTTAGGATTGGTGACCGCCTGACGTTTTGCAGGGGAACCCACCAGAATTTCGCCATCTTCTTGATAAGCAATGATCGATGGAGTGGTACGCGCGCCTTCCGCGTTTTCGATCACTTTTGGCTGACCGTTTTCCATGATGGAAACGCAGGAATTCGTGGTTCCCAGATCGATACCGATAATTTTGCCCATGATGTTCTTCCTATTATGCTTTAAGTTTCAGATGCTACGAATATGTGGAATTACTGTTTGTTTTCAAGAGCCTAAATTGGCTTCAGGAAAAAATTATTTGGCTTGCGCCGCGGTCACGATGGCTGGGCGCAGCAGGCGGTCAGCGATCATATAACCTTTTTGCAACACGGAAACCACGGTGTTGGCTTCCTGATCCGCTGGCACCACGGCAACTGCCTGATGTTTGTTCGGATCGAGTTTCTCGCCCTGTGCCGGCATGATTTCCAGCAGACGGTTCTTCTCGAAAGCGGAATTGAGCTGTTTCAGCGTCATTTCCACGCCTTCCTTGAGCGATTCCAGCGTTGGCGCTTCGACTTTCAGCGCCATTTCCAGGCTGTCTTTCACCGGCACCATGGCTTCGGCAAAGCTCTCCACGGCGAATTTGTGGGCTTTCGCCACATCTTCCTGCGCACGGCGGCGGATGTTCTCGCCTTCGGCTTTGGCACGCATGAATGCGTCCTGCATTTCTGCCAAGCGGGCTTCGGCGCTGGCCAGCTGCTCTTCCAGAGATGGCTGGTCAGGAGTCGATGGCGGAACCGGTGCAGCGGCTTCTGCCGCTTCTGGATTAGGTACGGCTTGATTTTCCTGATCTTGCATCTAAAGACTCCTACTATCGTATTTGTTTGACAAAACTTCTAACGGCACTGACCGCAAATGGGGCGTGAGTCCCTGTTTTCAAGGGCGCCAGCGCTGCGGCTATGCCACTAGGACATCGCCAGTGCAGTTTCCGGGAGGAAAAATCACGCGCACAACGAACTGCGCAACTCCCGACAACTGACTATTTTAACAGGCTAGCACTCACCGACGGCAAGTGCTGATTACGCTGTTGCACAGGAATTGAACTATCATTGCATTTCTCTTAACTATTACTGAAAGCGTAAGAGACTCCCATGAAATTCAAACAAATCATTATTACTGTCGCGTTCTGCTTTAGCGCCAGCGCTGTATGGGCGCAGGAAGCCGCGCCTGATCCTGAACAGGATGCCGGACAAGTGCTGGTACACGGGCAGCGTCCCGGCCCCGGCATGTGGAAAGTCTCGAAAGACGAGCATGTGCTGTGGGTGTTTGGGCGCTATGGTCCGCTGCCCGCAAAAATGGAATGGCGTTCGCACGAGGTGGAAGCGGTGCTGGCCCAGTCACAGGAATATCTGGCGGAACCCGATGCATCGGCCAAGGTCGGCATCTGGGGCGGCATTAAACTGGCCGCGTCACTGCCGCAACTCTGGAACATCCAGAAGAACCCGGACGGCGCCGTGTTAAAAGATGTGGTGCCGCCGGAGACTTACCAGCGCTGGTCTGTGCTCAAGGATAAGTACATGAGTCAGGATGACGAGGTAGATCGTTACCGCCCGTATTTTGCCGCAAGCAAACTGTACAACGCGGGACTGCAGCATATAGGTCTATCCAACAAGGACGAAGTGGGACCTGCCATTAACAAGCTCGTCAAGCAATACAAGCTCAAGTTCACGCCTGCCAGGGTGGAAGTTGATTTGTCCGATGCCAGCAAGCTCTTCAAAGAATTTAGCAAAACCGGTCTGGACGACGCAGCCTGTTTCGCCAGCACGCTAGCGCGACTGGAAGCGGATATCGACCGCATGCGCGTGCGCGCCAATGCGTGGGCGATCGGCGATATCGAGATGATCCGCAAGCTGGACTATAACGACCATGAAGGCACCTGCCGTGCCGCCCTCGAAGGCAGCGCGGCTTTCCAGAGCCGTCCCGATCTGCGCGAGGCACGCAGCAAAACGCGCGAGATATGGCTGCACAATGCCCAGCAGGCACTGGAAAACAATACCATCACCTTTGCCATGCTGCCCCTGAAGGAAATCCTGTCGCCGACGGGATTGCTCACGCACCTGCAGGCCAAGGGCTACAAGGTGGTAGCGCCCGAGTAAGCCGCCTAGACTAATCTCCAGCACTATGTTCTAAGGCAACCACACGCACGCTTGCATGACATTGGCCATCTTACCAGCCGTGCTGATGCCCCCACGAGCGGCCTGTATTGCAGAGATCGTATCCTCAGCACCTTCGGCCGACAAGCCAAAGCAGTGCTAAGCGACACACAGGTACAGCATGCTCTCAAGTCCAACTGATGGTCGACCTCGACTGTCACCTTTCGGGGAATCCGGCAAGATAGCTGAGATCAGCGACGGCCTAGGTGTCGCGGCAACAATCCCGGCGAGGAGACGGTAGCGCCGCGTCAACTTCTTTATGTGGGCGTACTCGGCATCAAAAAACTCGATTGCATAAACTGGCAGTCAGCTAGTCAAAAACATCAAAGTGCCAGCTCCGGCTAGCCCCCTGGAGCCCGGCGATAAAATCAGTGCTTCCTCAACAAGACGATTATCACCTTTGACGAGGTCGCTTAATTGTGCACAAGCTAGCCTCTAATTCAGTGTCCGCAGTATCTTCACTTTTTCCGATGAAATGAATTACTGCGCCAAATCCGCAGGTACCGAGAGATTTCTGATGAACTTCTGGAGATTGAAGATGTCTATATTTCTATCAACTCTAACAACCTTCGAAAGTTTCTAATGAGAGTATTTCTGTCCTGTTCTGGCTGGCTAATGATGGCGCTCTTATCAATCCACGCGTCTGTGTACGGCGAAGGGCGGCACACCGCCGGGGCTATGCCGGAAGAGGCCCTGAAGATGGCTCTCTTTTATGCAGCCCACCCACGTGAAATCACGCTTGAGCACATTCAGCGACACACCTTACGGAAATTAAAACTTTCAGAGTGCGCAGATTATGGTTCGTTAAGACAATGCACCTACTCACCGGCAGAAGGTGGCATCGATGCATCCGGTCTGCAAACGGTCACCGTTAGCTATTCAGCAAAGGGCGCATCGCGCGGCGGATCCATTTTATGGAGGTTCTCTCCGAACCCATGTCTTTCCGCTGAGACTGTTACCAGACTTCTGGGAAAAACAAGTTTCACGTCTGAATTGCCACCGACGTTTTATCAGGCACCGGGAACACCGGAGTCAATCGCTCCAAGCCCAGAATACAAGACCTATAAATCAAAAGATTGGAACCCCGAAGTCAGGGTAGAAACGGTCACAACTAAATGCTTGGAGATGATCGCATTAAATGCCCAACTTACTAAGGAGTAATCATGACAACTAACGTCACTTTTCCTATCGAATTTACGCTAAAAAATTTTCACACTCCGAAAGCAGATTCATATGTCAGTAATTTTTTCGCAAACAATGGTCATATTGTAATGGCACCCGACAACAGGTCCTTTTATAAAAGCGCTGGCCACGTAAATGGTTTGGAGAAGAATGGCACCATCTACATCGGTACTCAATCGATCGACAACTACGCTAAAAAAATGGACATTCCTCCAGTATGGGCTGCTAGGGACTTAGCCATTCATGAGTTGGGACATGTGGCCTATCAACAACGTGACTATGAATCAAATCCCGGCGACAACGCTCCCATGTCAGCGAAAATCGATTGGTGCCTAAATCGGGAAGCAGAAGCTACCTTTTTTTCCTTTACCGTCGCAATGGAGAATCACGCACAAGGTGGAAATTTGCACGTACCCGGTACTGATTCAGTACCAGATTTATATAACGCAATGCTGTCAGCGCTTGTAGGCATTGATACGCGCTCTTCCCTGTACGAAAAAATGGGCATTGACTTTGCTAAGGACATTTTCGCGCATGACAACAAATATATTACGTATTGCAGTGATCCCAATAACTGGAAAAAGCCTGCCTATGTTACGCCCACTGAACCAGCCGAATCTGGTGGTGGTGGTGGTGGTGGTGGCGGCGGATTTGGCGGTTCGGTAGCGGGATATACACCAGAGCCTGGCGGCTATTGGAGAGAAGTACCTCCGAAGAATCCCAGCGACATCACCACACATCTGTCATCAGGTTATGATGCGATACGCCTAGTAGGGGTTAGCGATCCTCTGACTCACTCTGAGCACCCGACTATTTAGTACGTCATTATCACAAACAATATGCCGCTAGACTTAGCGTAATTGAGCATTTCTCCTGATAACGCTCCACCTTGGCAATACCTTTCCAGCCTATCCCGCCCAGCTAGCGACAGTCGACTGCATCAGTTTGGCGAGAACAACGCTTAACTCAATCACGCCTTACCTACAACCTATTCATATCCTGTAACGCGCGTGTTATGTCTGATCAAGATGCATAACGATTAATCGGTGGCGCCCCGCTCCAGCGCGGCGGCACGGGCGACCTGCGCATCTTTTTGCTGGGCTTCCCGTTCCGACGCGGCCAGACGGGTAGGCCAGCCGATCAGGTGCGGCTCGATGATGTCGGCCATGGCGGCGATCCATGCAGGACTATCGTTCAGGCAAGGAATGTAGTGGAACTGCTGGCCACCGGCCTGTTCGAACTCGTGGCGTACTTCCAGCGAAATCTCTTCCAGCGTTTCCAGACAGTCGCTGGTAAAGCCGGGGCACAGCACATCGAGACGCTTGACGCCATCGCGCGCCAGTTGCGCTACGGTGGGTGCCGTGTAAGGCTGCAGCCACTCGGCCTTGCCGAAGCGCGACTGGAAGGTGACCATGTATTGATCGGGCGTCAGTTGCAACGAAGCGGCCAGCAGACGCGCCGTTTTCAGGCATTCGCAGTGGTACGGATCACCCAGCATCAGAGTGCGCTTGGGCACGCCGTGGAAGCTCAGTACCAGTTTATCAGGCTGGCCATGCTGATCCCAGTGCGCCAGCACGCTGTCGCGCAGCGCGTGGATATACGCCTCGTTATCGTGATAGTTGCGCACGAAGCGCAGCTCGGGGATGTTGCGCACCGTGCCGTAGTGCTGGAACGCGGCATCGTAGATCGAGCCGGTGGTGGTGCCCGAATACTGCGGATAAGCGGGCAGCACGGCGATACGATTGATGCCTTCGGCCTTCAACTGCTTGAGCACTTCCGGCAGCGCAGGCGAACCGTAGCGCATTGCCATCACCACCTTCAGGTCGCTGTGGCCACGCTGCAGCAGTGCCGCTTCCAGCAGCTTAGCTTGCGCTGCCGTGTAGATCTTCAGCGGCGAACCTTCCGGCGTCCAGATGGTCTGGTACTTGGCTGCCGATTGGCCGGAACGGAACGGCAGGATGATCAGGTTGAGGATGAACCACCAGACGGCGCGCGGAATTTCCACCACACGCGGGTCAGACAGGAATTCCTTCAGATAGCGCCGGACGGCCGATCGCGTAGGCGCATCGGGGGTGCCCAGATTGACTAAAACGATGGCACTGCGACTAGCACTACCGTGCTGGTAAGAAGGTTCGGTCTGAAAACTCATGGGCCTTGTGCTCGAAATGTCTAGGACAAAATTGGATTATAGTGAAGAAGCGCAGCGCCTGTCTGCGGGCGGCACGCGTATCGCTTCAGGATGCTAGCAGTTCGCGTGCATGTTTGCGCGTGGTGGCGGTAATTTCCAGCCCGCCCAGCATACGGGCCACTTCTTCCACCCGTGCTTTGGCATCGAGCACTTCGATGCGCGAAGCCGTCTTGCCGTTTTCCAGCGTGCCTTTGGCCACCTGGAAGTGCTGGCCCGCCTGACTGGCCACCTGCGGCAAGTGGGTCACGCACAGCACCTGACGCTGCTGGCCCAGACGGCGCAGCAAGCGCCCCACCACTTCGGCCACGCCGCCACCGATGCCGCTATCGACTTCGTCGAAAATCAGCGTAGGCACGGTAGTCGCGTTGGAAGTGATGACGGAAATCGCCAGCGCAATGCGCGCCAGTTCGCCGCCCGATGCCACTTTGGCCAGCGAACGGGGTGCCACGCCAGCGTGGCCCGCTACCAGAAACTCCACCTGCTCCAGCCCGTGCGCGCTCGGTTCACCACTGTGCAGGGCAATCTCGAAGCGCCCGCCCGTCATGCTCAGATCCTGCATGGCCTGCGTCACCGCGTCGGACAACTGGCGTGCGGCCGTGCTGCGCGTGGCCGACAGTTGCTGCGCCTGCGTCATATACTGCGCCTTGAGCTGCTGCTCCTGCTGGCGCAAGCCGTCGATATCGCTGGCATCGGCCATCTGCGCGAGTCGTGTCGATAGCTGCTCGTACTCTTGCGGCAGCTGGTCTTCGCTGACGCGGAATTTGCGCGCCGCCGAGTGGATCGCTTCCATGCGCGCTTCCACCGACTGCAGACGCTGCGGATCGAGATCGACCCGGTCCAGATAATCGTTGAGCGCATACACGGCTTCCTGCAACTGGATGCGCGCCGGTTCGATCAGATCGACGATGGCCTGCAGGCCGCTATCCACACCGGCCAGCTTGCCCAGCTTCTGATTCAGGCTGGAGAGCTGGGAGATAATCGGCTGCTCGTCCGCTTCCGACAGTAGTGCCAGCGCTTCCTGCGCGCCTTCCAGCAGACTGGCCGCATGCGACAGCCGGCTATGCTCGTTACTGACTTCGCTCCACTCGCCCGTTTTCACGGCCAGCTTTTCCAGTTCGTTGACCTGCCATTCCAGCCGCTCGCGCTCATACAGCACATTGGCCGCATTGGTCTCGAATTCTTCCACCTGCTTGGCCAGCGCACGCCATGCCTTGTAAGCTGCGCTGACGGCGCGCACCTGCGCATCGGCACCGGCCTGACCATCGAGCAGGCCGCGCTGGGCATCAGTTTTCAGCAGCGACTGGTGGGCGTGCTGGCCGTGGATATCCACCAGCAGATCGCCAAGGTCGCGCAACTGCGTGGCGGTAGCGGCAATGCCATTGATATAGGCTTTGCTGCGACCGGCGTTGTCGATCACGCGGCGCAGCAGCGCACCGCCCTCTTCCACCGCAAACTCGTTGGCGGCCAGCCATGCGTCGGCCGCTGCGTTGGCAGCGAAATCGGCCGTGATATCGGCCTTGGCTGCGCCTTCGCGCACCACCGAAGCATCGCCACGGCCGCCCAGCGCCAGCGTCAGCGCATCGATCAGAATGGATTTGCCGGCGCCCGTTTCACCCGTGAATACAGTAAAACCGGCAGAAAACTCCAGTTCGATGGTGTCGACAATAACGAAATCACGGATGGACAGGGTACGCAGCATAGCGATGAGTGAGATTAATTGAGTTTGCCGTCGTGCGAAGGATGCTCGTTCCAGTGCAGCTTCTCGCGCAGCGTGTTGTAGTAGCTCCAGTCTTCCGGATGCAGGAAGGTGATGGTGTGCGGCGAACGCCGGATCACGATCTGGTCCTGCCAGGCCAGACTGGCAAAGGTCTGCATATCGAAGTTCACGCTGATGTCGCGGCCACGCACGATTTCGACCACGATCTCGCTGGTTTCGGACAGCACGATAGGCCGGTTGGACAGCGCGTGCGGCGCAATCGGCACCATCACGATGCCGCCCAGACTAGGATGCAGCAACGGGCCGCCAGCCGACAGCGCGTAAGCAGTGGAACCGGTAGCAGTAGAAATGATCAGCCCATCAGAGCGCTGGTTGTACATGAAGTGGCCGTCCACATCGACGCGCAGTTCGGCCATGCCGGCGCCGGCGCCGCGTGCCACCACCACGTCGTTCACGGCCAGCCCCAGATGGATGGTGGCACCCTCGCGCACGACGCGTCCTTCCAGCAGCGTACGGCGGTCGGCCTTGTAACGGCCACCCAGTATCTGCGCCAGCACATCGAGCATGCCATCGAGCGGAATATCGGTCATGAAGCCGAGCCGGCCCTGATTGATACCGATCAGCGGCACATCGAACGGCGCCAGTTGGCGTGCGATGCCCAGCATGGTGCCGTCGCCGCCCATAACGATGGCGGCATCGCAGTGGGCACCGATTTCGGCTGCCGTCATCACCCGCACCTGCGGCAGGCTCAATGCCAGATGCTCGGCCGTCTGCGCTTCGAACACCACCGCATGGCCAGCGTTCTGCAGGAATTCCACCACGCTGCGTACGGGAGCGGCAATACCGTCCGTATTCTGGCGCACGACCAGAGCGATGGTAGGAAAAGCGGCTGGCGTGGCAGTCATAGAAGTCTCGGCTAAGGGGTGGATCGGCGACACGCAGCAGAGTAACCCATATCGCCTGCTTGTGCCATGATCCGCCCTTGGACTGTATGTTTAAACAGTATTGCGCGCAGTATAGTGTGGCCGCCGCCAGACTGCAAGGAGTGGCGGCGGCCGTGGCGTTTTAGTGGCCGATGGTCATGATCCCGGCCAGCATGGAGCCGGCCACGGCTAGGCCGATCAGGATGGAGTAGAACGACATCAGCAGCAGCCAGCGCAGGAAAGTCGTACCACGGCCGCTGTTGTAGACGCGCCGCATGGCCCATGGCAGATAGCCGAGCAGCCAGCACCATAGCACAAATTGCACAAAGCCCCAGGGCACCAGCAGCATCAGGATAAAGATGAAGTAGGCAAAGGCGTTGGTGTGCAGCGCGAACAGCAGATGGTCGCCAAAGCGCCGGCCCGAGCCCAGATACAGCACTTTCAGCAGCAGCGCGAACACCGGCATCAGAGCGAAGATGGCATACGGCGCATAGTGGTAGAAGCCGTTCTGGAACACCTTGATTTTCTCGGCCGATGGTAGCTTGTCGAAAGCATCGAGCTGATGGCGGGCGGCAGGCCAGCCATCCAGATAGCTCTTCAGCTTTTCATTGCCGTCGATGTCGATACGGGTCTCGTCGGCGGCCGTCTCCTGAGCCTTCTGCGGTATCTTATCCTGCGCCTTTTCCGCGGTTTTGGTCGCGGCGGCAGCATGCTCCTGCGGCGCGTCGTTCCCCTCCGTCATGCCGGGCGAAAACGTACCGGAGAATTTCAGCAGTGCGAAGAACAGCAGGCTCAGCGTCAGGTACAGCCGCAGCGGCTGGACAAAGCGCACGCGGCGGCCACGCATGTATTCAAGCGTGAGCACGCCGGGGCGGAACAGCAGCCGCATCACGGTGCCCCACAGCTTGCCCTCGAGCGCCACATAATGGCCCACGAACTCGTGCAGGAACTCGCCCACACTGGCATGGTGGAGTATGGCTTCCTGTCCGCAATGGGAGCAGAACTGCCCCGTCAGCACGGTGTCGCAATTGGGGCAATGGGCTGGCGCCGCGTGGGCATCCGCAACCGGCGTAACGGCAGTATTCATGCAGGCAGTCCGTATCTTAAGATGGTCTAAATGATAACCGTACTCGCTCCGGCTTGTCACGATTCAATCTAGCGACAGTGTGGCGATTTGCCGCCTACCATGATTCCTCCCTATCGGTACGGAGGCCATCATGCACGACACCAAGATCAATACCCGCGCCAAGCGGCGCAACGACGGGGTGCAGCGCTTGCCGCATGAACGCGACGAATCGCCCGAAAGCGAACTCACACCGAACCGCAGCGTGATACGGCAGGCTGCCAGTGATGTGGAAGAGGGACTGGTCGATACCGACCGGCACAACCAGCCCGGCGCAGAAACCACCCGCGCCACGGGCGGCAAGCCCCCTTCGGGACAGGCCCGGCCCCAGCCCGGCACCAAACGCGACTAAGCTCGGCAGGCTGGCGCCAAAACGCATAGAATTCTGTCTTTCCCGCTCCTACACGAAAGACCATTATGCGTATTCTGCACACCATGCTGCGCGTCGGCGACCTGCAGCGTTCGATCGCCTTCTATACCAATGTACTCGGCATGAAACTGCTGCGCACCAGCGACAATCCCGAATACCAGTACACGCTGGCCTTCCTCGGCTACGGCTCGAACCCCGACCACGCCGAACTGGAACTGACCTATAACTATGGCGTCAGCAGCTACGAGCTGGGCACGGCCTACGGCCACATCGCCATTTCCGCCGACGACATCTACCGCGCCTGCGAGGCTGTCAAAGCCAATGGCGGCACGGTCACGCGCGAACCGGGCCCGGTCAAAGGCGGCAGCACCGTGATCGCCTTCGTGACCGATCCGGACGGCTACAAGATCGAGCTGATCGAACGCAGCTTCGACGGCGCCGGCGCCGGCCTGTAAGCGCTAGCAGCAAACAAAAAGCCGCCCCACGGGGCGGCTTTTCATGGCTGGCCGGCTCAGGCCAGCTCAGCTCAGCTCAGTGCATGGCCCAAGCGGCCTGTCAGTGCACCAGCATGGCGTTGACCGCAGCCAGATCCTCTTCCTTGAGCGAACCCGCTGCCGACTTCAGGCGCAGACCGTTGACGATGGTGTCGTAACGGGCTTTGGACAGATCTTTCTGGGTCGAGTACAGCAGCTTCTGCGCATTCAGCACGTCGATATTGATACGCACGCCGACCTGATAACCGAGCTTGTTCGATTCCAGCGAAGACTTGCTCGACACTTCAGCCGCTTCCAACGCTTTCACCTGCGCCAGACCGCTGTTCATGCCCAGATAGGCAGCACGGGCGCCCTGTGCGGCAGCACGCTTGGTGGCTTCCAGATCGTTGCGCGCCTTGTCTTCCAGTGCAATGGTTTCACGCACTTTGCTGGTGACGGCAAAGCCGCTGAAGATAGGCACGCTCCAGCTCACGCCGATGGCGTTGTTGTTGATGGTCTGGCCGGCCGTCTGGTTCTGGTGCGAGGAGCTGGCCACCAGATTCAGCGTCGGCATATGGCTGGCGCGGTTGCGCGAGATTTCGCGCTTGGCGATTTCCACGTTCAGATTGGCCGCGACCACGCCGTAGTTCTGGGTTTCAGCCGAGCTGACCCATGGCTCCATGGCCGCTGGCGACGGCGGCGTAATCGTCACGCCGGTACGCAGCGGTGCCAGATCGCCCGGCATCTGGCCGATGATGACCTGCAGCGCAGCACGCTTGTTATCGAGATCGTTGATGGCCGCATATTCGGCTGCCACCACCAGATCGTAGGCGGCCTGCGCTTCGTGGGTATCGGTAATGGTCTGGGTACCCACTTCGAAGTTGCGCTTGGCCGATGCCAGCTGCTCCGTGGTCGCCACTTTCTGCGCGCGGGTCGAAGTCAGATTGTCCTGCGCCGTTAGCACATCGAAATAGGCCTGTGCCACGCGGGTAATCAGATCCTGCTGGGCCTGAGCGAAAGCCGCTTCGGCGGTTGCCGTGGCCAGCTTGCTCTGCTGGTAACTTTCCCAGTTAGCCCAGTTGAACAGCGGCTGGGTCAGCGACACCGTATAGGCATTGCTGTGGTAGTCGGTATCGTTCTTGGTGCGGATGCCCAGAATATTCGGTGCGGTGATATCGCCGCTATTGCGCAGATTGCTGCCGCTGGCCGAGATGCTGGGCAGCAGACCGGCGCGCCCCTGAATGATGCGTTCCTGACCGGCGCTCAGCGACGAACGGGCGCCTGCATAAGTGGCGTCGTTGGCCAGCGCCTGCTGGTAGATCTGGATCAGGTCAGCCGCCTGTGCCTCGGTCGTAATGTTCAGCGTCAACAGGGCGCTGGTGATCAGCACGGCGATAAGGGGTTTCTGCATTGCTTTCTCCACGGGAGTCATCAAAAAAAGACGGCCTTCCACACCAGGGCTGACGCCGCGCCAGCACCTCAGTATTTAGCCATCGTGCTATCGACCTGCAGTGCCCACGCATGGACACCGCCAGTCAGGTTGTACAGCTTGCCAAATCCATGATGCTCGAGATAGGCGGCCACCTGCAGGCTGCGCGCACCGTGATGGCAGATGCAGACGATGGCTGCATCTTCATCGAGATCATCGATACGGGCCGGGATGGTGTGCATGGGAATGAGCTGAGCCCCGGCAATATGACAGGTCTCGAATTCCCACGGCTCACGCACGTCCAGCAGGACCGGGTCGGGCCGGCCGCTATCAGCCAGCCAGTCCGCCAGTTCCAGAGCACTCAGATGCTGCATTGACGACTCCGCTCCGCTCAGAACGTGAACTTCGACGGCACCACGGCCGAGGCCAGTGGTTTTACGTCGGTTTCGAACAGGGTGCGGGTGTCGTAACCAGCTTCACCGGTGCGGGTGATCAGCTGTGCCTTCATCGCTGGCGATGCGCCGATGATGACGACCAGACGGCCACCAATACTCAGTTGTTGCAACAGGGCCGGTGGCAGTTCCGGCAGCGAGCCCGACACCACGATCACGTCAAACGGGGCGCCGCTGCTCCAGCCCTGGGCCGCATTGCCCAGTTCTACCGTTACATTGGTCACGCCGTTGTCGGCCAGATTCTTTTCTGCCAGCGCTTTCAGCTCTGGCGATACTTCTACCGACGTCACATGGCGGGCTTTGTGCGCCAGCAGCGCCGCCATATAGCCCGAACCGGCGCCGATTTCCAGCACGCTTTCATGCTTTTTCAGGTTCAGATCCTGCAGCAGACGCGCTTCGATCTTGGGCGCCAGCATGTAAGCACCACCCGGCAGCGGCAATTCCACATCAGCAAAAGCCAGCGCTTTATGGGCTTCCGGCACGAAATTCTCACGTTTCACCACCTGCAGCAGGTCCAGCACGTCCGCGGCGAGGACGTCCCATGGACGGATTTGCTGTTCGATCATATTGAAGCGGGCTTGTTCGATATTCATCTTTTGACTCGGGTCTGGATTAAACAAACCGTCATTTTATCGTTGAACTGGCATCGAGGCACATATTAACGACATGACGGGGTTTACGCGGGAAATTGCGACAGTCTGCAGTTTAAGGGGGTTGAACCTACCAAAATGGCAAGTTTGATGCACGCCGGGCCGCCCCGCCTCATGCCGGCCGCACTTCCAGACCACGCAGGCTGACCTCGGTAAAGGTCGCCATGAAGGCATCCGGATCGATGGGCGGCATGCCGCAATCGGGCATGTAGGCGTGGGTCCACATCATCAGCATCAGCACGGGCGCCACCAGCACAGGCGTCATCACCAGCGGGTCGACCGGATGGAATTCGCCGCGTTCGATGCCGCGCACCAGCACGCTGGCGATCAGCCGGTTACCGCGTGCTACCACTTCTTCGTTGTAAAACTGCGCCAGTTCGGGGAAGTGATTGCCCTCCGACAGCATCAGTTTGGTAATGCCAGCCAGCGGCGTCGCACAGATCTGGTGCCACCATTTAAACAGGATGGCGCGCAGCAGCGCGCCGCTGGGGCCGTCGTGCTGGGCCGCTTCGAGCTCGGCTTCACCGATCGGGTGGACGATGTTTTCCCGCACCACGGCTTTGAACAGTTCTTCCTTGTTGGCGAAATACAGGTACAGCGTGCCCTTGGACACGCCGGCGCTTTTCGCCACATCTTCCAGCCGCGTGCCGGCATAGCCGCGTTCGACGAACTGGTTCAGCGCAGCGGCCAGCAATTCCTGCGGCCGCGCATCTTTGCGCCGCTCCCAGCGAGGCTTGGTTTCTTGAGACGCTAGCATGGAGGCTCTTGATTTAACTAACTTTTTTAGGCTGCCGATTAACTTACTTGTTAGTCATTAATATAATCGCAAGCTTTGCCAGCGTCAAGTTGCAGCGTGGCCGGAATCGGCTCCCGCCCCCCCCGTCCAGTCTGGCGACAATGCTGTGTGTGCCGGTACTGGGCTACCACGGCATGCGTGCTGGCGGCCCCTCTACCAGCACGCATTGAACAAACGGGCGTGTAAATAAGGCAAATTGAATATATTTGAAATAAATTCGATTTATTTGCGATATTTGATCAAATCTGTATAATGCGAAGCATCGGCAGCCATTTCTGGCCGCCTCACCCCGTCTAGCGAGGTCAACATGTCCATACAGCCCGAGATGTCGCGCGAACAGTTAGCCCAACTGCGCGCCCTGCGCAGCAAGGAAACCCTGCACGATGCGCTGGAGCGCGCCCGCAAAGCGTCCTATGCCGCCACGGTACTGGCCGCACGCGACCGCGCACGTCAGGAGGCCATCCGGCGCATGCACACGCGGTAAATCGCCGCATCAGCGCAGGGCAACTGGGCTACACTAGCGACACTATTCATCGTGTAGGCCGCCATGCCCCGCAAGAATCTGCCCGAGCTGATCACCCTCAAGCGCCTGATCGACGAAGGCGCGGCGCACCTGCAGGTAAGCACGCCCTGCAGCATCGCCATGGATGGACGCGATTTTCCCGTCTACACGGTGGCGCTCGGTAATCCCGATCCGCAAGTGCCGGCACTCGGCTTCTTTGGCGGCATCCACGGGCTGGAACGCATAGGCACGCAGATCGTGCTGGCGTTTCTCGAAAGCCTGCTGGCGCGCCTGCGCTGGGACCACACGCTGCATCAGCAGCTTTCCTGCTTACGACTGGTCTTCATGCCGCTGGTGAATCCGGGCGGCATGTGGCAAGCCACGCGCTGCAATCCGCAAGGCGTGGACCTGATGCGCAATGCCCCCGTCAGCGCCAGCGACCGCGTGCCCTTCCTGCTGGGCGGGCAGCGCTATAGCCGCCACCTGCCGTGGTATCGCGGTGCGGCCGACGCGCCGATGGAAGCGGAAAGCCGCGCCGTATGCGATTTCGTCACGCGCGAACTGCTGTCGCGCCAGTTCAGCCTGGCGCTCGATTGCCATTCGGGTTTCGGCCTGCGCGACCGCATCTGGTTCCCGCACGCCCACACCAGCACACCGATACCCCATCTGGCCGATATCGCCGCGCTGGAACAACTGTTCAGCGCCAGCTACCCCAACCACAACTATGTGTTCGAGCCGCAAAGCCGGCAGTACCGCACCCATGGTGATCTGTGGGACTATCTATACCTGAACGGCACGGACAGCGGCGAGCGCGTGTTCCTGCCGCTGACACTGGAAATGGGATCGTGGCTGTGGGTGAAGAAGAATCCGCGCCAGCTATTTGACCGCATCGCCATGTTCAACCCTACTGCACGGCACCGCCAGCAGCGTGTGCTGCGGCGCCACCTGACGTGGTTCGATTTCCTCATGCGCGCCACCATCAGCCACCAGTCCTGGCTACCGTCCGGCATGGCGCGCAAGGTGCAGCACAAGCGCGCGCTGACCCAGTGGTACGCCTGATGGAGCGCTGGATACTGCTGCGCGGGCTGGTGCGCGAGCAGCGCCACTGGGGCAGCTTTCCCGCCCTGCTGGCCGCAGCGCTGCCGGACGCCCGTTTGTACACTCCCGACCTGCCCGGCAACGGCAGCCGCTACCGCGAAACCAGTCCGGCCAGCGTGCGCCAGATGGTGGAAGCCTGTCGCCTGCAATTACAACAGGCCGGGGTGGCGCCGCCCTACTCGCTGCTGGCCCTGTCGCTGGGCGGCATGGTGGCACTCACGTGGGCCGACCTGTATCCGCAGGAATTGCGCCGCTGTGTGCTGGTCAATACCAGCATGCGGCCCTACAGCCCGTTCTACCAGCGCCTGCGCTGGCAGAACTACGGCGCCATCGTCCGCCAGTTGCTATCAGGCGGACGGCAGGCACAGGAACAGCTAATCCTGCGCCTGACCAGCCGCAGCGGCGACGCGCCCGGGCGTGCCGCGCTAGTACAACAGTGGCTGGGCTATCAGCAGGAATACCCCGTCGCACGCCGCAATGCCTTGCGCCAGTTATGGGCCGCAGCCCGCTTTCGCGCTCCGGCCCGGCGGCCAGCGTTGCCCGTGCTGCTGATCGCCAGCGCGGGCGACCAGCTAGTGGATCATCGCTGCACGCTGGAACTGGCGCGTGCATGGCAAACATCTGCACGGCTGCACCCGACAGCGGGCCATGACCTGCCGCTCGATGCCGGCGCCTGGCTGGCGCAGCAGATCGCCGACTGGGTGGCCGCTAGCAAAGCGGCGTAAAATACCGCCCCTATGAAAAGCCATCAGCCAACGCGGCCTGTTGCCGCCTGCCAGCCATGAACTGCCGCGACCGTTGCGGCGCGTGCTGCATCGCGCCGTCCATCACCAGCCCCATCCCCGGTATGCCGGATGGCAAGCCGGCCGGCGTGCCCTGCATCCAGCTAGACGCCGACTACCGCTGCCGCATCTTCGGCCAGCCGGAGCGGCCAGCCTTCTGCGCCGGCCTGCAGCCGGCCGCCGATATGTGCGGCGACACGCGCGAGCAGGCCATGCTCTGGATTACCACGCTCGAACATGCCACCCGGCCGCAGGCTAGCGGCAAGCCAGCAGGGCAAACAGCCTGAACAACTCGGCACGGAAACGGCCGGCCCAGCGGTAGTCCGGCCGTGCTTTGCAGATGGCGGAATGGGTACAAGTAGTAGCTAAAGTCATGATGTTCCCCTCAAGAAAAACTTGTGTATGGAAATACGCGAACTGATGGGATATATTCTGCTCGTGCGATTCAGCACGATCAAACGAGTTATTTTCTCCGCATACACAAGAAAAACTTATCCATGAGCAAACCACTGCGCTCCCTGTCCGGCCTGCTGGATTTTGATTGTGCCGCGCGCTGGGGCAGTTTCAAACTGGCTGCGCAGGAGCTGCACAAAACTCCTGCCGCCGTCAGCCTGCAGATCCGCCAGCTCGAGGAAGCACTGGGCTTCGAGCTGTTCGTGCGCCATCCGCGCCAGATCACCCTGACGGAAAAAGGGCAGGAGCTGGCCGCCACCGTGCGCCGTACCTTGAGCGAACTGCATAGCAAGGTGGCCTCGCTGCAGGGCGGCGACGAGGAAAAAATCCTGCGCCTGTCGACCACCCACTCGCTCGCCATCAAATGGCTGGTACCGCGCATCGCCCGGTTTACCCAGCGCTATCCGGAAATCGATATCCGCATCGATTCCAGCGACCGCATCGCCAATATGGAGGATGGCAGTACCGATATCGCGCTGCGTACCTACGTCGAATCGCCGGGCGAGCACGCGCTGCTGTTCCGCGACCGGCTGGTGGCCGTCTACAGCCCCAGCCTGCTGCACCCGGGCGCCAGCGAGATCACACTGGCAGATCTCGAGCACTATCCGCTGCTGCACGAATTCACTACCGACACCTGGATCGCCCTGCTGCGCCAGAACCATGTGCTGCACGGACGCTACAATTTTGCGCGCAGCTTTACCAACTTCGCCGTGATGGTGCAATCCGCACTGGCCGGGCAGGGCGTGGCGCTGGTGTCCTATGCCATCGCGTGCGAGGACCTGCGCAACGGCGCGCTGAAAATGATCACTTGCGACAATACGCCCTACCAGCGCGGCTACTACATCATCGTTGCCCCCGACAAGAAAGGCATGAGCAAAATCCGCCATTTCTGCGACTGGCTGCACGCCGAAGTGGCGGACATGCAGACCATCTGCCCCGATAATTAATTTACATTACGCTTGCGCCAGATTCGGGTCGCAGGGGTTTGGGCATGGTAAGCTTCGACCCCGGCATTGCTAGCCTGCCGTTCTACACTTACTCACTATTTCTACCTCATGGATATCGTTCTCGCACTCAAAGCCCTGATCATGGGTCTGGTTGAAGGTTTTACGGAATTTCTGCCGATTTCTTCCACGGGTCATTTGATCCTGACCGAGCATTTGCTGGGTTTCCAGGGCATGGAAGAAAAAATGAAAGTGTTCGAGATCGTGATCCAGGCCGGCGCCATTTTCGCCGTTTGCTGGGAATACCGTGCCCGCATCGCCGCCGTACTGACGGGCCTCGGTGACCGCAAGCAGCAGCGCTTCGCCATCAATGTGCTGATCGCCTTCCTGCCGGCCGCCGTACTCGGTGTGCTGTTCAGCAAAGCCATCAAGGCGTCGCTGTTCGCGCCCGTGCCGGTCGCGCTGGCCTTCATCATCGGTGGTCTGGTCATTCTGTGGGTAGAAAAACGCGAACGCGATAATCCGGCCATGGTGCGCATCCATTCGGTCGATGACATGACGCCGATGGACGCCATCAAGATCGGCATCGCTCAGGCCTTCGCCCTGATTCCGGGCACCAGCCGTTCCGGCGCTACCATCATGGGCAGCATGCTGTTCGGCCTGTCGCGCAAAGTGGCGACCGAATTCTCCTTCTTCCTCGCCATCCCTACGCTGCTGGGCGCAACCGTGTATTCGCTGTACAAGGAACGTGCGCTATTGTCGGCCGCCGACCTGCCGCTGTTCTCGATCGGCACCGTAGCCGCCTTCATCTCGGCCTTCCTGTGCGTGCGCTGGCTGCTGCGCTACATCAGCACCCATACCTTCACCGCTTTCGCGTGGTACCGCATCGCTTTCGGCCTGCTGGTACTGGTCACCGGCTATACCGGCATGGTGGTGTGGGCGGACTAAACCCAAGCAGCAAAACCTTTCTGTCTCAATGAATCAAGCGCAATACCAGCAACAAGCTCTGCACCTGCTGCAAACCGTGTTCGGCTATCCGGCCTTCCGCGGCCAGCAGGAGGACATCGTCGGCCATGTCTCGGCCGGCGGCGATGCGCTGGTACTGATGCCTACCGGCGGCGGCAAGTCGCTGTGCTACCAGATCCCTGCACTGGTGCGCGATGGCGTGGGCGTGGTGATCTCACCGCTGATCGCGCTGATGCAGGATCAGGTGGACGCGCTGGCCGAGGTGGGCGTGCGCGCCGCCTTCCTGAATTCCACCCAGACCTACGAAGAAGCCAGCCGCATAGAACGGCTGGTACGCACGGGCCAGCTCGATCTGGTCTATGTGGCGCCGGAGCGGCTGATGACGGAGCGCTGCCTGAACCTGTTCCAGGATTCCAAGATCGCCCTGTTCGCCATCGACGAAGCGCACTGCGTCTCGCAATGGGGCCATGACTTCCGGCCCGAGTACATCCGCCTGTCGGTGCTGCACGAGCAGTTCCCCGATGTGCCGCGCATCGCCCTGACGGCAACGGCCGATCCGCAGACCCGCGCCGAAATCGTCCACCGCCTGCAGCTGGACGATGCCATGCAGTTCGTCTCGTCCTTCGACCGGCCGAACATCCGCTACCAGATCGTCGAGAAAACCAATGGCCGCAAGCAGCTACTCGATTTCATCACCAGCGAGCATGGCGGCGATTGCGGCATCGTCTACTGCCTGTCGCGCAAAAAGGTAGAAGAGACGGCCGAATTCCTCAACGAGAACGGCGTGCGCGCCATGGCCTATCACGCCGGCATGGAACACGCCAAACGGGCCGCCAATCAGGCCCGCTTCCTGCGCGAAGAAAACATCGTGATGTGCGCCACCATCGCCTTCGGCATGGGCATAGACAAGCCCGATGTGCGCTTTGTCTGCCACCTCGATCTGCCCAAGAGTATCGAAGGCTATTATCAGGAAACCGGACGGGCCGGCCGCGACGGCGCACCAGCCAGCGCATGGATGGCCTACGGCCTGCAGGACGTGGTGCTGCAGCGGCGCATGATCGACGAATCGGAAGCTGACGAGACCTTCAAGCGCGTGCTGGGCACCAAGCTCGATGCCATGCTGGGCCTGTGCGAAACCCTGAGCTGCCGGCGCGTGCGCCTGCTCGACTATTTCGGCGAAAAGGCCGGCCCTTGCGGCAATTGCGATACCTGTTTGATTCCGCCCGTCTCGTTCGACGGCACGGTGCCGGTGCAGAAGCTGCTGTCGGCCATCTACCGCGTCGACCAGCGCTTTGCCGCCGGCCATGTGATCGAAGTGCTGCGCGGGATGGAGACTGAACGCATCAAGACCTGGCACCACGACTCGCTGTCCGTGTACGGCATAGGCGCCGACCGCAGCGAGCAGGAATGGCGCGCCATATTGCGGCAGGTGATAGCACTCGGTCTGGTCACGGTCGACCACGAACAATACAGCTCGCTCAAGCTCACCGATGCGGCCCGCCCCGTACTCAAGGGCGGACAGAAAGTGCAACTGCGCCAGTATCAGAAACCCGTCAAGCAGAAGAGCTCCAGCCGCAGCAGCAAAGGCTATGTGGAGAGCGACCTGTCGCCGCGCGAGCAGGCCATCTTCGACAAGCTGCGCTGGTGGCGCGTGGAGACGGCGCGCGCGCACGACGTGGCGGCCTACATCATCTTCAACGACGCCACTCTGCGCGAGATTGCCAAAGCCCGCCCTACCACGCTGGCTGAAATGCGCGGCATCTCCGGTGTGGGCGAGAAAAAGCTGGCTTCCTACGGCGATGAAATCGTCGCCATCATCCGCGAGATGGAATAACGGAATAATCGGATCAGACCGCGCTTCCAAGGTATCATGCAGCATCAGGCGACCATCGTCGCCATGCCCTAATGGAGCCGGTCTGATGATCAAATTCAGTCTTAGCGCAGCACTCGCACTTTGCTTTTCCACTTACGCACAGGCCGCGCCCGCGCCGGCCGACACCATCTACCGCAACGGCTACGTCTACACGGTAGACGCCAAAGATAGCGTACAGCAGGCGCTGGCCGTACGCGCCGGCCGTATCGTATATGTAGGCGACGATGCCGGTGCCCAGGCGCTGGCCGGCAAGCAGACCCGCGTGATCGATCTGCAGGGCCGCATGCTGATGCCGGGCCTGATCGATGGCCATATGCACCCGCAATCGGGTGGCAGCCGTCTGCTCAACTGCAGCCTCGATTACGAAAATCTGACCGTGCCGCAGTTTCAGGCGCGCATACAGGCCTGTCTGGACAAGGACAAGAAATCCGACAGCAAGCGCTGGCTGGTCGTGGTCAACTGGTTCCAGCAAGGCATGCTGCCCGAAGGCGTGGAAACCAGCGCCGCCACGCTAGACGCGCTGAAGACCGAGCGCCCCATCATCGTGCGCTCCTCGTTCGGCCATTCCTCACAACTCAACTCCAGAGGCATAGCACTGGCCGGCATCAAGGCCGATACGCCGGATCCGGCCGGTGGCAAAATCGTGCGCGACGCACAAGGCAAGGCCACCGGCCTGCTGGAAGACGCCGCACAGGATGCGGCCATGAATCTGCTGCCAGCGCTGACCGTGGCCGAGAATCTGGCGGCTTCCAAGGCCGCGCTGGCGGCCATGCGCAAGCAGGGCATCACCACCTTCCTCGATGCCTACACTGATCCGGAAACCATGACCGCCTTCAGCACGCTGCAGAAACAGGGCAAGCTGACGGCGCGTGGCCACTTCGCCGTGCTGATCGATCTGGACAAAGGCGCCACGCCGAAAAGCGCGGTGGCCGAGCTGCTCAAGCAGCAGAAACAGTTCGATCAGGGGCCTACCCGCGTGGCACCGTCCATGCAGGTGCGCCACGCCAAGCTGTTCATGGACGGCGTGATCTCGGCACCGGCTTTCACGGGCGCCATGCTGGAACCGTATCTGGTCAATCAGGGCACGGCCCAGCAGCCTAACTGGCAACCGGGCCCGCACAATGGTCCGGCCAACTACTTCTCGCCAGAAGCACTGACGGCCACGCTGAACGAGCTGGCTGCGGCCCGCATCGATCCGCACGTTCACGTCGATGGCGACCGTGCCGTGCGTGCCACGCTCGATGCCATCGCCGCGCTGCGCGCCACGCCGGCCGGTGCGCTGGTACGTCCGGCACTGGCGCATGATGAAATCGTCGCGCCGGCCGACTACGCCCGCTTCGCCCAGCTCGATGTCACGCCTGTGCTGTCACTGCAATGGGGCAAACCGGCGCCCGACACGGTGGGCGCGCTGAAGGACTATATGGGCCCGCAGCGCTATGCCATCGTCGAACCGCAATCGCTGCTGCTCGATGCCGGCGCACGCATCGCCTATGGCAGCGACTGGCCGGTGGATCCGCTCGATATCTGGTTTGCGCTGAAAGTGGGCGTCACCCGCACGGCGGCACCGGACGCGGGCAAGGAATACGCCGGCACACTGGGGCCGCAGCCGGGCATGCCGCGCGCCGCCGTGCTGCGCGCTGCCACCATCAATGCCGCCTACACCTTGCGGCAGGAAGCGCTGACCGGCTCGCTGGAAGTGGGCAAGCTGGCCGACATGATCGTACTGGACCGGAACTTCTTCCGCATCGAAGCAGAAGATATCGCCAACATCCGCGTGCTGCAGACCATGGTAGGCGGCAAAATCGTGTATCAGGCCGACGGCATGCACTGATACGCACTGCTGCGTATGGGTTAAGATGTCGGCCTTTAGTTGAATGGCATAGTCATGGAAATCGCTCTCACCCTGCTGGTCGTCGCTGCTGCCGCTTTCGCCATACGCACGATCATCAAGACCAATCCGGCCCAGCCCATGGTGCTGCCGCCCATGCCGACCACGCCGTATGAGCCCAAGCTGCCGGCCGGACCGGCTGCGCTGCACTGGTCCGATGATGGCCGCTATCTGGTGGAAGTGATGACGGAATCGCGCTACCAGCCCACCCTGAAAGAGCTGGCGGGCGAGCATGGCGATCAGGCAGCGGCCGTGCCCTATCTGGCCACGCTGGTACCCGATGATGTGAACCCGTATGAAAGTGCGGCGGTAGCGGTATTTGTGGCCGGCCGCATGGTGGGCTATCTGTCGCCCAAGGCGGCCGTGACTTTCCGCGAACATCTGAAACGCAAAGAGGCCGAAGGCCAGAGCACCACCTGCGATGCGCAGGTGCGTGGTGGCGGCAAGTGGCAGAATGGCCGCCTGGCCTATGTGGTGGTGCTGGATATGGAGCCGCTGGAGCGCTAGCTGCGGCCAGCCGGACGCACCGTCCGGTCACCAGCCCGTCCGGCGCTGCGGCCGGTCCGACTTACTTCTTGGTGAATACCAGATCCCACACGCCGTGGCCCAGCTTGAGGCCGCGGTTTTCGAACTTGGTCAGCGGACGGTAGGCCGGTTGCGGCGCATAGCCGTCGGCGGTATTCTGCAGGCCCTGTTCCGCGCCCAGCACTTCCAGCATCTGTACCGCGTAGTCTTCCCAGTCGGTAGCGCAGTGCAGGTAGCCGCCCACTTCCAGCTTCTTCACCAGCAGTTCCACGAATGGACCCTGTATCAGGCGGCGCTTGTTATGGCGCGCCTTGTGCCACGGGTCGGGGAAGAAGATGTGCACGCCATGCAGCGAGCCATCGGGAATCATCTGGTTCAGCACTTCTACCGCATCGTGCTGAATCGCTTTCAGATTCGTCAGGCCCTGCTCGCCGATCAGCTTGAGCAGGCTGCCCACGCCCGGCGTATGCACTTCCACGCCGATGAAGTCTTTCTCCGGCATGGCCGCAGCGATGTGCGCGGTGGTGCCGCCCATGCCGAAGCCGATCTCCAACACTACCGGCGCCTTGCGGCCGAAAGCCTGCGCATAGTCGAGCGGCGCCTTGCTGTATTCGATCAGGAACTGCGGTCCCAGTTCTTCCAGCGCACGCGCCTGCGCCGTCGACAGACGACCGGCACGGGTCACGAAGCTGCGGATGCGGTGTTCGGTCGGGTCGTACAGCATAGGCCGCGCTGGGCCGTCTTTTGGAGTTTCGGAAGACATGGGATAAACAGACAGAAATTCAATGAGGCCGCATTATATCAGGCTGTTTTCAGCAAATGATTGACACCCCGATTGAGTTCGGGTTTAATCGCATCAGGAGACATGAAAACGTTTTCAAAACGTTGGAATAGACCGTACGCACCCTTGTTCACCCACAAAACGGCACAAAAATGACCGAGTTCACCAAATTTCCGCCCACTTTCCTCTGGGGCGTTGCCACCAGTGCCTTCCAGATCGAAGGCGGGGCCAGCGCCGACGGCAAAGGCCCGTCCATCTGGGATACCTTCAGCCACCGCAGCGGCACCATCATCGACGGCAGCAATGGCGATATCGCCTGCGACCACTACCACCGCTACCCTGAAGACGTGGCCATCATGGCGGGGCTGGGCGTGGACGCCTACCGCTTCTCGATGGCCTGGTCGCGCGTGCAGCCGGCCGGCAAAGGGGACTGGAACGAAGCCGGTTTCGCCTTCTACGACAAGCTGCTGAAGCAGCTGGAGCAGCACGGCATCAGTGCCCACATCACGCTCTACCACTGGGATCTGCCGCAAGGCCTGCAGGATGAAGGCGGCTGGCTCAATCGCGCAACGGCGTATCGGTTCGCCGATTATGCCGCCGAAGTAGCGCGTCGTTTTGGCGATCGCGTGAAAACGATTTCAACCCATAATGAACCGTGGTGCACGGCCAATCTGGGTTACGGCAATGCCCAGTTCGCACCGGGCGTGGCCGACCTCAAGCAGTCGATCCAGGTGTCGCACCACCTGCTGCTGTCGCACGGGCTGGCCATCCAGGCCATGCGTGCCGTCGGCAGCAGCGCCCAGCTAGGCATCGTGCTCAATCAATGGACGGCCGATCCTGCCACCGATAGCGCGGCCGACAAAGCCATGGCCGAATTCGAATATGCGCGTTCCGTGCAATGGTTTATGGACCCCATCTTCAAAGGCCGCTATCCGGCGCTGGCCTTGCAGGGCCATGGCGCCAATGCACCGGACGTGCATCCGGAGGACTTCAAGGATATCCAGCAGAAGATCGACTTCCTCGGCGTGAACTACTACTTCCGCGCCTACTGCAGCGCCGAAACGCCGCCGCGCCAGCCCGAGTGCAAACTGGGCAAGACCGACATGGGCTGGGAAATCTATCCGGACGGCCTGACCGAGCTGCTGCTCAAGCTGAAGGCCGAATACGATCTGCCGCCCATCTACATCACCGAAAACGGCATGGCCAGCCCGGATCGCATCGTCAACGGCGAAGTGGCCGATACGGCCCGCATCGATTTCGTCGAGCGCCACCTCAAGGCACTCAAGGACGCCATGCAGCAAGGCGTGAACGTGCAGGGCTATTTCCTCTGGAGCCTGCTCGATAACTTCGAATGGAACTCCGGCTACGCCAAGCGCTTCGGCATCGTCCATGTCGATTACGCCACCCAGCAGCGTACGCTCAAGCACAGCGCCCACTGGTACCGCGAGTATCTGAAACAGCAGCGCTCCAGCAATGCCTGATTCAGCCCATTAGCACCACGCCGGCTTGCGAGCCGGCGTTTTCCATTCAACAGGCCGCAGAGTCTGTGCTATATATCTGACCAGTTTCCTGAGGACGACACCATGCCCACTGCTCCATCCACCCTGCCGCACGCCGCCGAGGCGCAGCAGCCCCCTTCCCTGCTGCGCGCCATGTTCACGCGCGGCACGCCCATGCTGTGGGTGCCGAGCGGCTACTTCACCATGGCCCTGACCTACATGATGCTCACCAGCGTCACCTCCATCATGTTCAAGAACCTCGGCATGGATAACGGTCAGGCCGCGCAGTACGCCAGCTACCTGATACTGGCCTACACCATCAAGCCCCTGTTCGCGCCGTTCGTGGAAATGTACCGTACCAAGAAGTTCTTCGTGCTGTGCAGCCAGCTCATCATCGCGGCTGGTTTTGCCGGCGTGGCGCTGGCCATGGCACTGCCCGACTACATGGCCATCATGGTGTTCCTGTTCGGCGTGCTGTCGCTGGTCGGCGCTACCCAGGACATCGCTTCCGACGGCGTGTATGTGACTTCGCTCGACGCCCCCACCCAGTCACTGTTCTGCGGCATCCAGAGCCTGAGCTGGAACATCGGCCCCATCGTCGCTTCGGGCGGCATGGTCTACCTGAGCGGCTGGCTGCACACCCAATACTTCCACCATGCGGCCGGCAGCTTCGGCGCCGAATGGATAGATGCATGGCGCATCATCTTCTTCCTCGTCGCTGCCATCATCGTGGTGGCTGCGCTGTGGCATGCACGCGTGATGCCCGATGGTGCCAAGGCAGAAAACGCGCCCACCTCGGTCGCGCAGGCGGCCTTTCTGCTCAAGGATTCCTTCGTCACCTTCTTCCAGAAGCGCGATGTCTGGCTGATGATAGGTTTCGCCTTCCTGTTCCGTCTCAGCATAGGCCTGCTGGAAAAGATTGGCCCCTTCTTCATGGTTGATCCGGTGGCGCAAGGCGGGCTGGGGCTGTCGAATGAAATGCTGGGCCTGATCTATGGTACTTATGGCCTGATCGCCGTGCTGGTGGGCTCGCTGCTGGGCGGCCTGTTTGTCGCCAAGCGCGGCTTGAAGGCCACCCTGTTCGTGCTGTGCTGCGCCGTCAACATCCCCAACGTCACCTTCCTGCTGATGAGCATCTGGCAGCCGCAAAATCTGGTGGTGATCTGCGCCGGTGTGGCGATCGAAAAATTCTTCTTCGGCTTCGGCTCCGTGGGCTTCATGATCTACCTGATGCAACAACTGGCACCGGGCAAATACACCACCACCCACTACGCTTTCGGCACAGGTCTGATGGGCTTGTGCATGATGGTCACGGGCGTGGTCAGCGGCCATTTGCAGCAAGCGCTCGGCTATGTGCACTACTTCTGGCTGGTGATGGCCGCCACCATCCCGTCTTTCCTGATCACCTGGTACGCGCCGTTCCACCAGAAGAGCTAAGTCTCTTCAAGACGGACAAGGCAGCCGCTGGCTGCCTTTTTTTTGGGGCGCGCGCTATGCAAGTGAGATTGTGTGGATTTCCAAGATTGCCAATATGTTACTATTCGCCGCCGCGGCCAAGTTCGGCCTGGAGCCAGTCTTTAAATTGAGGAACCATGCATGCGTGTCAGGGCTGCAGCCGTATTGATTGAAACAGTTGGCAGACACGGTTCGCATCAGCTCATTGCTATGGTGCTCATGGCGGCCACGCTCTTGGTCGGATCGTCGGCCTGCGCAGACGAGCTGGTCAAACTCAATTCGCGACCGGGCGTCAGCCTGTCCATGCTGATCTGGAAGCCTCTCCGTTCTAAGCCGGAAGCCGTTGTCCTGCTGATCCCGGGCGGCGATGGCGACATCGGCCTGAGACTACAAAACGGCCGGGCAAAAGCCACAGACCCCTATCTGTTCTCAAAAAAGCGGCAAGCGCTATTGCAGCGAAAGGTCGCGGTCGCAGTCATAGACCGGCCTTCGGATCAGGACAATATGACGCAGGAATTCCGCACTTCGTCACAACATCTGGCGGATATGCAGGCGGTGGTACAGGAGCTCCAGCGCCGCTACCCGGGTGCTCGTCTCGTGCTGATGGCACATAGCCGAGGCACTGTCTCTGCTGGCCAGATTTTGCAGCACCTGGGGGACAAATTCAGCGCGGCTGTCCTTGTTTCTGGCTTGTATCGCGCTTCCGAGCCGGGCGCTCCAGCCGCAGCGGCCGGCCCCGGCCTGTCGCAGCTGGATTGGGCCCAGCTCAAAGTCCCGGTACTGCTGGTTCATCACAGCAAAGACTCCTGCCCGCTCGCCCCCTTCGCCGCCGCTGTCTCGACACAGGTCCCCATGGTAGAGCTTAGGGGCGCAGCCGATGCCCATAGCGTCTCGGGCTGTGGCAATCCCGCCTCCAACCACTGGCTTGCGGGAAAAGAAAACGCGGCAGGCCGGGAAGTCTTTAACTGGCTATCCGGAACAGCGTGGAAGCCTGTCGTGCAGTGAGTACCGTACCGCGTTCCCCCAATTGCGGACTCAACCATATTCTCCCAAAGCCTGACGCGATTTGGTCAGGCTATTCTGCCTTGCACAGTCAGGTTACGGCGGTGCCCGGCGAGTCATACCAGATACCGTTCTGGTCACCCAGCCAGGTCAAGTAGGTGAACAGATAGGCATTCACGAGCATAATGAGGCCGCCAACCAGCGAGGCCTGGTTAATCAGGCCAAGCAGACAGAACAGGAATCCGCTGATGTGGGAAATGATAGTGATCCGGCGTGAGGTAGCACGCGCGATATGAATATCGAGGAAGTTCAGGGAAAACATGCACTTGAGCCAAAGCGGCAGTTTTTTCCAATTTTCAGAATGTTTATCCATCACGAATTTCTCCTGTTCCAAGGTTGAGATATCAACTTCGAGCGCAGCAGCCAGACACTTTAGAGACTCGACGCTGGCCTTGTGACCACTTTCTATCCGCTGGATGGTGCGTACGTTCAGGCCCGACATCTGGGCCAGTTGCTCCTGGGACAGGCGATGGCTAAGCCGTAATTGCTTCAGTATCATTCGTGTGCTCCATTGCTCGAGAAACTAGAGTTTCGACGTAAATTCGTGCTGTCGGTGACGAAAACGGCCCGACAGTGACACGACAGCATAGCAAATCAGCATTTTTTGAAGAGAGCGGCGCACTTGGGCGCATAACTTTGCATGCTGTAATTAGCCAGTAGCCGCCACTCGAACTACGAGTTACCGGGCCCCCGGATGCCTAAAAATTTCAGACTGCCGGCTAATCATCAAAGTTTCATCACCATTTCATGCCATGCCATACCGCCATGATCGGACGATGAGGGCCTGACGTATTGGTAGCCGAAGTGCTCGTAGAGATCTACGTGCCGGTCCTTACACATCAGGTGGATAGTCTGTTTTCCCATGCCCCGCATCTGTTCGACAAAAGTTTGCATCAGCATCGACGAGTAGCCTTTGCCCTGATGGGCCGGGTCCAGCACGACCGACATAATCACGACATTCGGCGCCATTGCATCGTGGCCTATCAGCTCTTTGAACTCTTCATCAGACATGACGACCTCGATAGCACAGCCGCTGTTGATGAAGCCGATAATTTCGCCGTCCAGCTCCATGACCAAAAATCCCTCTGGATACTGAGCAATACGGGTAGCGATCTTTTCTCGTGTAGCGGCTTCGTCACCTTCGTATGCCGTGGACTCGATGTGATAGCAGCGCGAGGTATCCCCGGGCTGAGCCTGGCGGAAAATAGGTGTAATCATTGGGCAGTTCCCTCAGGTGGCCGCGAGCTGCGGCATTAGATGAGACTGCATAGTACAGACAATGTAGAATGCACGTACTGCATTGTTTTCAGAACAGGATGCACATCATGCACGATGCTTTACGCCGGATTGATCTCAATCTGCTACCGGTTTTTGATGCGCTTTACCGTCACCGTAGCGTCGCGGCAGCGGCTGATGAACTGGCTATGAGTCCGTCCGCGTGCAGCCATGCCCTATCCCGCTTACGGAGTGCGCTCGCCGATGAGCTGTTTGTTCGCTATGGTGCGGCCATGCAACCAACTGCACAAGCTGAGCAACTAGCGCCCAGCATCAGCGACGCTCTGCATCTGCTGTCTGATCGACTCGCCCATTCTGTCCCTTTTCTACCGGCAGAAAGCCAGCAAACCTTCACTTTCGCCGCATCGGACTTTACCGCTTTTACGCTCCTGCCGGAGCTCGTTTCCGCAATTGAAAACGAAGCGCCGCATATCCGGTTTAAGGTGGTGCAAACAACCCACCGTGATGCGATGGACGATCTGGCAGCAGGACGCGCACAATTTGTGCTCGGATTCTCGGATGAATACAGCAAACCGTACGATGGCATTGCAACCATCGCGAGCCAACCCGAAAAGTACGCTGTAGCACGAAGCGCGCGGCACAGCCGGATTACAGATACCCTCACCCTTGAGCAATACCTGAGCGAGCGTCATGTTGCTGTCGTCCCCTGGTCCGATGACGGAAGTGTGATTGACGCGTCACTAGCACGTCTGGGTTTGCGCCGTGACGTCGCGATTGAGCTGCCGACGATGATGGCGGCACCCTATATCGTTGCCGGATCCGATTTCCTGGCAACGCTGCCAGCGCGCGTCATAGGGCAATTACAAGGGGCCGTGCCACTCATAGCACATCCGGTACCGTTCCAGACGCCCGAATTCACGCTTAAGCTATTGTTCCATTCAAGGCACGCTCGTTTGCCCGGGCATCTATGGGTGCGCGAGCGGATAGCCAGTATTTTCGGCCACCACTGACTCGCGGAAGGTCTGTATCTCACTGAGGTCTGTGGCCTGATCCGGCCATAAAAAAACCCCCGCCTTTGCAGCACGGGGGTGTCGAGTGGGAGAAGTACTACTTTAGAAAGTCTTGCCGACGTTGATGCCGAAGGTGCGCGGCGGCAGATATTGCGCCTGCCAAGGACCGTTGGCGTTCATGGCGCTGGTCTTGATCTTGGCATCTTCTACGTTACGCACATAGGCATCGAAGTACCAACTCGAATGGGCGTCATAGCGCAGACCCAGATCCGTGCGGGTGTACGATTTCTGCTTGTCCGGCTCACCCAGATTGAACACGCTCAGCCAGCTAGCGGTTTCGTAGTGGGCGCTGATGCGCGGCGTCAGCGTGCCATCGGCCAGCGCGATACGGTGCTGGTACATCACCTGCGCCGCAAACTTCGGCGAGTGCGGCATGGTATTGCCCGTCACGTCGAGGCAGGTGCTGATGCCGGGTACCGGGCAAGCCGGTAGTGTATAGTCGTTACTACCGCCGATCAGGTGCTTGAGGGTGGCGTTGGTGTAGGCCGCCGTCAGTTGGATACGGTCATCCGGCGTGATCTTGGCCGCGATCTCCGTTTCCAGACCCCAGACTTTGGCGCCTTCCGCATTGCTGGTCGCCAGACCGCGCGTACCATCGGGATTGGTGACCGGTGCGCTGAACTGGAAGCCTTTGAACTTCTCGTAGTAGGCCGAGTTATTCATGCGTACTGCACCGCCGAGGAAGGTGCTCTTGGAGCCGATCTCGTAGTTGGTCAGCGTCTCGGAACCGTATGGTTTGCCGCCATCCTGCAGACCGCCCGACTTGTAGCCGGTCGATACGCTGGCGTAAATCATATTGTTCTTGTCGATGTCGTAGCCCACGCGCACCAGACCGGTCAGCTTGTGATCACTGAAGCTGCCGTCATTCCGCTGATAAGTCGAGAAGCCCGAGCCGGGCGCCAGCGGATTCATCGAAGGATTCACCGGCACTTGCGGCGCCGTCAGATCGCTCCAGCCATTGTTGGTACCGCCGATGTTCTTGCGCTCGTCCGAGGTATAGCGCAGGCCGCCCGTAACATGCAGCGCATCGCTGGCATTCCACGTGGCCTGACCGAACACGGCTTTGGAATCCACGGTTTCTTTCGGCTGGATGAAGGAACCCTGCCAGCCCACGGTGCCATGCTCGGTACCGTTCATGATAGGAATGTCGAAGCGGATACCGTTGTCTTCGTTGGCGTAGTACAGACCCAGCAGCCAGTCCACATCGCGCTTGCCGGTCGACTGGATTTCCACTTCGTGGCTGTAGTTCTTGTACTTGGACCAGACCGTGTTATTGGCCTGGAAGTTGCCGCCCGTGGTGAAGCTGGTCGGGATATTGGCGCCGCCGTCCTGATCGAAGGTCGAGGAACCGTTGAAGCGCGAATAGCCGGCGATGTAGGCGAGGCTGATGTCCTTGTTGATGTTGTAATCGATGCGGCTGCGTACCGAATGCGAATCACGGTTGACGCTAGGCGCCGTATCAATCAGCGCGGACCAGAAGTCCTGACCGGCGCGCGGCGTTTGCATCAGGTTCATGCTCGGCGTACCGCGATCCATATAGTGTTCGTAGGCGATGTTCCATTTCAGGTCGGCCGATGGCTGCCACAATACGCTCAGGCGGGCAGCGCTCTGATCCTGTGCGCTGTACTTGGGCGCATTGCTGACGAACTGATTCGGGTTGATAGGCTGGAAGCCGATAGGATTACCAGGATTGGCCTTGTTCCATGCCGCGATGACAGGGTCGGCTGCCGCGTGCTGGGCTGCCAGCGGCACATTCGGCGCGCGCTGATAGCTCACATAACCGTCGTGCTGCTCGTGTACCACAGCCACGCGCATGGCCAGCGTATCGCTGATCGGAATGTTGACGGCACCACGCGCACCAAGGCGGCCGTAGTTGCCGTAGCCAGCTTCAAAGTTGCCGGCCTTGCTGCCGATTTCCGGCTTCACGGTCTGCATGTTGACGGCGCCGACAGTGGAGTTACGGCCCCACAGCGTGCCTTGCGGGCCGCGCAGCACTTCGATCGCTTCCAGATCGAACAGCAGCGCAGTCGCGCCTTCCGGCCGTGGCGAGTACACGCCATCGACGAAGGTGGCTACTTCAGGGTCGGCGTACTCGGTCTTGGCGCTATCGTTACCGATACCGCGCAGCGTCATGGTGATCACACCATGGTCGCCCTGGCCGGTGGCAGCGAAGCCCGGCACCAGATTCACCACATCCTGCAGGGTCTGCACGTGGTTGTCATCGAGTGCGGCGGCATTGATGGCGGTCACGGCGACCGGAGTTTTCTGCAGCGAAGTGGAACGCTTGGTCGCAGTGACATACACCTCGGTGATGGCCGTGCTGTTCTTGTCAGCGACAGCCTGCTCGGCAGCCGGTACATCGGCAGCAGCATGGGCGGAGCCAGCCATCAGGGCGAGGATGGCCAACTGGATCGGGGACGACAGGCGCTTCCCGGTGCGCGGTACGTGGACGTTCATAAGTCTCCTTAGTCGTAGCAAACGCTACGGGGGCGTCGCTACATTTATCGTAAATTACGATCTCATGTTGTATGAAAACGTTTTCAAACTCGATGAAACCGTTTTCGGTCTTTGTGAAATCGTTTTCATGGTACATAATTCAAATCGCAGATGTCAAACGAAAAATATTCGAAGCGTTGTTTCCGCGACATGGCCACCGCCGCCGCCCCGGAAATCACGCTCACTACGGAGACCGACCAGCATGTCCATCAGCAGCCCTGCAGCAGCGGCACACAGTGTCGCCCCCCGCCCTGTCAAACAGGTCCTCATCGTCGGCGGCGGCAGTGCCGGCTGGCTCACCGCCGCTTTTCTGGCGCGCACGCTGGGCACGGGTGCCGATGAGCAGAGCGTGCGCATCACCGTGGTGGAATCGCCCGACATCGGCATCATCGGCGTGGGCGAAGGCAGCTTCCCTTCCATCCGCGGCACGCTGGCCGCCATCGGCATAGACGAAGCGCGCTTCGTGCGCGAGTGCGATGCCACCTTCAAGCAGGGCATACGTTTCAACGACTGGGTGCGCACACCTGGCAGCGCCGGCAACGATCACTACTTCCATCCGTTCAGCCTGCCCAGCCAGCGCCCCGGCGGACCGGAGCTGCTGCCCTACTGGCTGCAAGGCATGGCGCCTGCAGGTAAAGGCTTTGCGGCCGCCGCCACCATGCAGAAAACTGTCGCCGATGCCTGCCACGCACCCAAGCGCGCCAGCGATGCCGACTTCATGGGACCGCTCAACTACGCCTACCATTTCGATGCCGGCAAATTCGCCGCCCTGCTGGCCACCCATGCCCGCTCGCTCGGCGTGCAGCACATCGCGGCCACGGTGGAACAGGTCGAACTGGGCGCCGAGGGTGCCATTGCTGCCGTCCATACGCCGCAGGCAGGCCGCCTGACGGCCGACCTGTACGTCGACTGCACGGGCTTCCGCGCCAGCCTGATAGGCGCCGCCATGGGCTCAGAATTCCACAGTCTGAGCGATACGCTGTTTGTCGACCGTGCACTGGCCATGCAGGTGCCCTACGATCGCCCTGACGCGCCCATCCCTTCCTACACCATCTCCAGCGCGCACGAAGCTGGCTGGAGCTGGGATATCGGCCTGCAGCAGCGGCGCGGTATAGGCTATGTGTATTCGAGCCGGCATACTGATGCGGCACGCGCCGAACAAGTCCTGCGCGACTACATCGGCCCCGCCAGCCAAGGGCTGGAACCGCGCCAGCTCACGCTCAACCTCGGCTATCGCAAGCAGCACTGGGTCCACAACTGCGTGGCCGTCGGCCTGTCGGGCGGATTTATCGAACCGCTGGAAGCATCCGGCATCGGCCTGATCGAAACGGCGGCCTATCTGCTCGGCTATCTGTTCCCCCATGATGGCGAACTGGCCGCCGCAGCGCGGCTGTACAACGAGATGATGACCGCGCGCTACGAGCGCATCGCCGATTTCGTCAAGCTGCACTACTGCCTTACCCAGCGCAAGGACAGCCAGTTCTGGATCGAGAACACGGATCCGGCCAGCATCAGTGCCGCCCTGCGCGACAAGCTGGCCATGTGGCGCACACGCGCGCCGCACCGCATGGACTTCGTGGTCGATTACGAGATGTATCCGCCCTCGAGCTGGCAGTATGTGCTGTACGGGATGGAGTATCCGACCGCGCTGTATGCCAATGCCCGTACGCTCAGCCGCGCCCATGAAGCACGCGAAGAATTCCGCATGATAGAACAGGTAGCGCAGCACGCGCTGGCCGATCTGCCCACGCACCGCGCGCTGATCGAACACATGCTAAGCAAGAAATAAGGGAGGCAAAAACAGGAAGGTTGTGGAGCGGGTGAAGGGAATCGAACCCTCGTATGAAGCTTGGGAAGCTGCCGTTCTACCATTGAACTACACCCGCGTAGCCGTTATTTTACGCGGGTTCTGGCGCTGCTGACAACCTAGCCTACCTGAGCGCCTCCCCGTGCGGCCGGAATTTCAGTCGAAGAAGGCCTCGACTTCCTTGCGCCGCCCCAGCATGAAGGCATCGGCCACGTGGCGCAGCGGTGCCAGATCGACCTCGCAGCGGCCGCCCCTGACCAGCTCGGCGAAGCGCTGGTACAGCGACGGATACTCTGCCTCTTTCGCCAGCGCCTGCTCGACGCCGTTGAGCCACAGGCGTGCACCGCCGTCACTGAGGCGGACTTCACCGCCGCCAGTCTGCAGCACGATATCCCAGCTTTGCTTGCCGGTCTGGCGCCAGTCGAACTGGGCGTGCACCGGCATGCCGTCCGCGCTCTGGAAATGCAGCTCGGCCGCGATCGGCGCATCGCGGTTGGCAGGGAATTCCAGCGTGGCGCGGTTGAGGAAGATCCCGGCCGGCAGTATCTCGGTAACGATGGACAGCGCATTGATGCCCGGATCGAACACGCCCAGCCCGCCCGCCTGCCAGATCCATTCCTGATTCGGATGCCACTGGCGCACATCTTCCTTCCAGATCACTTCCATTGCAGTAGGCGCGTGGGTGGCGAGGTAAGCCTTGGCTGGCTGTACGGCCGGCGCAAAGCGCGAATGCCAGCTAGTGAACAGTGTCACGCCCTTGGCGGCAGCCAGCGCTTCCAGATCGGCCACTTCGGACAGCGTAGCGCCGGGCGGCTTTTCCAGAAACACATGCTTGCCCGCCGCCAGCGCGACTTGCGCGGCCTGATAGCGATACTGCGGCGGCATGCACAGCGACACGGCCTCGATTTCCGGCACGGCCGCCAGCATCGCTTCGATCGACGCAAAGCCGGGCAAGCCAGCCACCGTGTTATGGCGGCTGGCCGATGCCACTAGCTGATAGTCGGGATTTGCCGCAATCGCGGGCAGGTGCTGGTCGTGGACGATCTTGCCGACGCCGACGATCGCAAGTTTTATTGCTGACATCTTCAGTCTTTCGTTAAACAGGTAATTGTGCGCCACCATGCTACGACGAAGCGCCCGCTAGCACCATTCACTTTTAGCACGACATACATACCAAAATCGGATATCAGCGCGCATGGCGTGGCTAAGCGCAACGGATTTATCCGTATTCCTGCCACAGCACGGCCAAGCTGATGCAGAATGACACAGCCCCTTAAAACCCTGCAAGGAAGCCCATGAAATCCCTGATAGCCCTGAGCGTGGCACTGGCCTGTGCGGCACCGCTGGCGCAAGCCCAAAGTGAAGCCGCAGATCCCGTCAGCACGCTGGTCGGCCAGCTAAAACTGGAACAATACAAAGCCACCATCAAAAGCCTGACCCGCTTCGGCGACCGCCGTCAGGGTACCCAGCGCAACCGCGATGCGCTGGACTGGATCGAAGCCCAGCTCAAAGCCTACGGCTGCAGCAATGTGGAACGCCTGCAGTATATGTACACCCAGCCCGCGCCCGATGCGCCGCCAGCCAAGCGTGCAGCCGGCCTGCCTAGCGGCGGTGCCGGCGGCCCGCCCGGTCAAGGCGGCAGCACGCTGTTCGGCAACCGCGCACCGATAGGCGTGAACACCGATCCGCTGCGCCAGCCCGATGAGAAACTGCGCGCACTGAATGCCGAAGCTACGCCGGTGGGCACTTCGCAGCGCGAGAACGTCTACTGCACCAAGATTGGCACCACGCATCCGGAAGAAATGTACATCGTCAGCGCGCACATGGACGGCATCGGTTTTGGCGAAGCGGCCAATGATGACGGCTCCGGCACGGCACTGGTCATGGAACTGGCGCGCATCTTCAGCGCACCCGGCGTGCAGACCGAACGCTCGATCCGCTTCGCGCTGTGGAACAACGAGGAGACGGGGCTGAATGGCGCCACCGCTTACGCCATGCAGCGCAAGGACTTGCAGGGCATCGAATCGCCGGCCGGTTCGGGACGCTATCCGGAACCGCGCTGGCTCGGCATGATCCAGCACGACATGATGCTGTGGGACCACGGCATGCCGATCCCGCTGCGCGATGCTCAGGGCAAGCTGGTGCTCGATGCCAAAGGCCAGACCCAGTATGTCTCGCCGCCCGAACAGCGGCCGGAAGCAGATGTGAATATCGAATACCAGAGCGTGTCGAAATTTGCCGACGCTTCGGCCAAGCTGGCATGGGCGCTGCGTGCCGCCAACGATAAATACGCCACCCATTATCCGGCCACCGTAGGCTTCCACATGACCAATACGGATTCCACACCGTTCATGGATCTGGTTCCAGCCGTATCGCTGCGCGAGAACGAACGGGGCCAGCAGATAGGCGCTGGCTGGGACCCTAACTGGCACCAGCCTTCCGACGTCTATGCCACTTATTCTGACAAAGATTTTCTGCTCGGTCTGAATGCTGCGCAGACGACGCTGGCAGGTGTGGCCCGACTCGCAGGCGCCACACTACAGGCCCAGCCCAAGCCAGTCGCGAAGTAAGGCAAGTGCCCGCAGGCCGCAATGCGCGGCCGCTAGCGCAGTAACTGCAGCGCGCGACGCGGCTGGGTGTTGGCCTGCGCCAGCATGGATGTGCCGGCCGCGCGCAGGATGCGCGAGCGGGTCAGCTGCGCCGTTTCGCTCGCGTAGTCGGTATCGACTATGCGCGAACGTGCCGCAGCCAGATTGGTAGCGCCATTATCGGCATTGGCGGCGGCTTCGCTCAGGCGGTTGCTCATTGCACCGAGCTGGGAACGGATGTTGGTGATCTCGTCGATTTTGCTATCGTAATAATCCATGGCGTCACTGGCGCCGCTGAATGTCAGCATATCCTGCAGCGGTTCGCCGCCGATAAAACTATCTTTCGGCTGCATGTCGATCGGCCCCACCCGCACCGAAGCCTGCGCCCCAGCATTCAGCCCCACTACGGAAGGATTGGTGCCGCCTATGCGCATCGAGTGGCTGCCCGCGCGCGCAGCTTCGGTCACGGTAACGCTGCCGCGCGTGGTGCCCAGCGACAGGCCCAAGGAAGCTGCCGTACCGGCGTTCGATTCGGCGATGATGATGTTACGCCCATCCGCCGCCGTCAGGGTCAAGGTATCGCCAACCGCGCTGGCGCTCACGCCGCTACTGCCTGCCGCAGCACTGATCGCACCAGCCGCATTGGCCGCGCGCGCTGCTGCAGTATTACCGCTGATCGCGCCTATGCTGACACCGTTGATGATCAGGTCGCCGTCGCCCAGGGCGCCACTACTGCCCACCGTGCCGCTGGAGCTGGCCGTCGCCGTGGCCGACACATTGGTAACATTGGACCGGTTGATCGCCGCGGCAACGGCATACGCACTATCGGCGCTCTGCCCTGGCAGAGCGTCCGCCACCGAGGCCTGCACTACCGAGTTATTGATCACCAGATCGCCATAACGCAGCGCGCCCACCACGGTCGTACCGACGGCCGAGGCCTGCTGCTGCGCCATATCGATCATGCTGCGGTTGTAACCATCCTTGACCAGTGCGGCACTGATCGCCACCAGCAAAGTCTGATCCGCTTCCGAACCTATCTGCAGTTGGGTAGAAAACGTCCCGTCCAGCAAAGCCGTATTGTTGTAGCGCGCGCCGTCGACAATGTCACGGTTGGAGACCGCCAGCGCATTCACCTCGGTCTGGATGGCCTGCCTATCGACAGTCGAATTGATGTCATTGGCCGCCTGCACCGCCAGCTCGCGCATGCGCTGAAAATTGTTGAGTAGCTGTCCGGCTGCACCATCGGCGACCTGCAGCAGCGAGATACCGTCGTTGATATTCTGGCGCGCGCGGCGCAGGCCATTCACGCCTGACGTCATGCGCTCGCCTATGGCCTGTCCTGCGGCATCGTCGCGCGCCGAGTTGATGCGCTGGCCGCTGGCCAACTTCTGGAAACGCACGAGCATATCCTCACCCGCAGCATTCAGGCTACGTTGCGCATTCAGTGCGGAGAGGTTGGTGTTAAGCTGCATGCCGTTTCGGTTTCACGCCACCACGGATTCGTGGCAGTCGCTTACTATAACGGCAAAATCCGGCGCGACTTGAGCGCGCCGGTAGAAACAGCAGGGAATAACTGCTGGAGGAAAAGTGCTGCAGAA
Source organism: Pseudoduganella danionis (assembly GCF_009720775.1). Taxonomy (GTDB): domain Bacteria; phylum Pseudomonadota; class Gammaproteobacteria; order Burkholderiales; family Burkholderiaceae_D; genus Rugamonas; species Rugamonas danionis. Next base: position 62,965 of record NZ_WNKW01000001.1, on the reverse strand, counting down.
CTTAGTTCGTGCCGCTGGCGCTGCTACGGCGAGTCGGCAGGCGGCTGCCCGTCATCGGCTCATCGTATTGCGGTTTTTCACGCGCACTCGCTGCGGTGTCGGTGGAACCTTCCATGGAGGCGCAGCCAGTCAGAGACAGAACTGCCAGTGCCAGTGCGGTGCCCAGTAACGATTTCATAGCAACTCCTTGAGATATTAAGCTTTGAATAATATCAAGAAGTAAATGTTAACATCTATGAATGTTACAATTTAATTCGGCAGCAATTCCAGCCGTTCGCGCGCCAGTGCCAACTGGCTGCTATCGAGCGTCGCGGCCACAGTTTTCAGATAGCGGCTAGCGGAACTGAAACCGTTGCGTTCGGCCAAAGCCAGCCACAGCCAGGCCTGCGCACCATCCGCCGGCACGCCCTGCCCGCACATAAACATCAGCCCCAGATTGAACTGCGCGCGCACGTGGCCCTGGGCTGCCGCCTTCAAATACCAGTGATAGGCCAGCGCATAATCCTGCACCGTACCAAGGCCGTTATCGAAACGCAGCCCCAGCGTGAACTGGGCTTGTACGTGGCCCTGCTCGGCCGCCTTGGCATACCAGGCATTGGCCTGCACGCAGTTAGGCTCGGGGCCATCATCCTTATCGTACAGCAGCGCCAGCGCATACTGGGCTGCCACATAATCCTGCTCGGCCGCTCGGCGGTACCAGTGCAGCGCTTTCTTCTCGTCGCGCGGTACGCCGCCGCCCGTTTCGTAGCGCAGGCCCAGATCGAACTGGGCGCGCAGATGGCCCTGATCGGCCGCCTTGCGGTACCAGAACACGGCTTCCTGCTGATCCTGCGGCACGCCATGGCCGGCGTCATACAGATTACCGAGCTGGTACTGGGCGCCCGGGAAGCCCTGCTCGGCCGCCTTCAGATACCACTGCTGCGCCTGCGCAAAATCCTGCGCCACGCCCTGTCCATGCTCGTAACGCAGGCCCAGATTATTCTGCGCACCGGCATGCCCCAGACCAGCGGCCTTGCGGTACCAGTCCAGCGCCTTCTGTTCATCGCGCGGCACACCCTGACCGTTATCGTAGATCAGGCCCAGATTGAACTGCGAGCTGGCATGATCCTGATCGGCCGCACGGCGATACCACAGGATGGCTTTCTGGCTATCCTGCGCCACGCCATCGCCCTTGTCGAAGCGCAGCGCCAGATTGAACTGGGCCGGCGCATAACCCTGATCGGCCGCCTTGCGGTACCACGACATGGCCTGCCCCACATCCTGCGGCACACCCTGACCATGGTCGTAACGCAGGCCCAGATTGAACTGGGCCCGTGCATAGCCTTGCTCGGCCGCCTTGCGATACCAGGCGATGGCCTGACGGAAGTCCTGCGGCACCCCTTTGCCGGTGTCGTACATCATGCCCAGATTGTTCTGCGCACCGGCGTCGCCCTGTTCGGCCGCCTTGCTGAACCAGTACATGGCCTGCTGGGTATCAGCCTGCACGCCCTGACCTTTGGCATACAGCCAGCCGAGGTTGTACTGGGCCGCAGCATAACCCTGCTCGGCCGCCTTGCGGTACCACGCCGCAGCTTCCTCGAAGCTCTGCGCCACGCCCTGGCCCTTCTGGTACATCACGCCGAGGTTGTACTGCGCATGTTCCAGCCCGGCCTGCGCGGCCTGGCGGTACCACACTACGGCCAGCTCGTAGCTCTGCACCACGCCCTGCCCGTTAAAATACATAAAGCCCAGACTATGCTGGGCATTGGCGACACCGCGTTCGGCCAGTCCTTTGACGCGCAGGAATTCGGCTGTGTAGGTACTGCCGTTTTTCGCGTCGGCTTCGTTGGGACTATATTTGGTCATGTCATCATATGGCTCAGGCCTGAATAGCTATCATCGGCGGCGCTGCATTCGCCGACGGAACTGCATGCAAACCATGCGCACCTGCCTGTGCGTTGCGACGGTTCTGCTCATTGAGCACATCGATAAAAGTGGCCAGCGACAGCGGACGGTGGTACAGATAGCCCTGCATGGTGGTGCAGCCATTGGCCTGCAGATAGCGCGCCTGCACGTCCGTTTCCACCCCTTCCGCCACCAGATGCAGGCCCAGCCCGCGGGCGATCGAGATGATCGCCAGAATCACCGGATAGTGGCCGTTCTCGTCGTGGATCTCCTTGACGAAGGACTGGTCGATCTTGATGGTGTGGATAGGGAAGCGGTGCAGATACGACAGCGAGGAATAGCCGGTGCCGAAATCGTCGATGGCCACGGACACACCCAGCTGGCATAGCTTGTTAAGCTGTTCGATGGCGTACTGCGGATTGCGGATGCAGATATTCTCGGTAATCTCGACTTCGATCTGGGCTGGCGAAATGCCATAGCGGGTCAGCGCGCCGCGCATTTTCTCGAAGAAGTCGCCCCGGTCCAGATATTGCGGCGACAGGTTGAGCGACAGGCGGATATTGTCGCCGCCAGCCGCGTTCCACAGCAGCATATCGCGGCACAGCGCCCCCAGCATCCAGTCCGAAATCGGCAGCATCAGGCCGTTCTCTTCCGCGAACGGCAGGAACTCGCCGGCCGACAGCAGGCCGCGCTGCGGATGGTTCCAGCGCATCAGCCCTTCCGCACCGATGATCCGGCCAGTGGCCATATCGATCTGCGGCTGGTAGTACATTTCCAGTTCGTTCAGCTCGAGCGCCTTGCGCAGGCTCTGCTCCAGTGCGATCTTCTGGTGCGACACATCGAGCATGGAGTTGTGATAGAAGCTGTGGCCGTTCTTGCCCAGCGCCTTGACCTGATACATGGCGATGTCGGCATGGCGCAGCAGTTCGTCGATGGTCTCGCCGTCGCCGGGATAGATGGCGATACCGATCGAGGCCGAGATATGCACTTCATGGCCATCGAGGTCGAACGGACGGTGCAGGCTTTCGAGGAATTTGTCGGCAATCGCCTTGGCATCCTGACGGTCGCGCAGTTCCGGCAGCACGATGGTGAATTCATCGCCGCCCTGCCGTGCCAGCGTATCGCCGCGGCGCAGACAGTCTTTCAGGCGCTGGGCTACCTGCTGCAGCAATTCGTCGCCCTTGACGTGGCCCAGCGTATCGTTGACCAGTTTAAAGCGGTCCAGATCAACGAACATCACCGCCAGTTCGGTCAGCTTGCGCTTGGCCTGGATCACGGCCAGACCCAGCCTGTCCTTGAACAGCATGCGGTTCGGCAGATCGGTCAGAATGTCGTGGTAGGCCTGATAGGAAATCACTTCCTCGGCACGTTTACGGTCGGTGATATCGCGCGCCACGCCATAGGTGCCGAACACTTCCTGCTTCACTTCCTGCTCCGGCACATGCATGCCGATGGCATTGAGCGAAATCGTCATCAGCGTATTACTGAAAGTACGTTCGATACCGCTACCAAGATTGGACTTCAGACGCAGCTCGACGTTGCGCGAAGCGCGCTCCTCGCCACGGCGGTCATTGAAGGCATAGCGGGCCCGCTCCAGATCTTCTTCGTGCACCAGCACCGAGTAGTGCTTGCCGATCAGCTCTTCGCGGCTAAAGCCCAGCAGCTGCTGCACGCGGTCATTGACGAAGGTGATCTTGCCTTCGTGGTTGAGGGTATAGATGATGTCGGGCGAACTGTCCACCAGCGAACGGTACATGCGCTCCGAGTTTTCCAGCTGCGAGGTGATGCGCGAATTGTCATTGGCCAGACGGCGCTTCTGCAGCGCGTTTTCCACCGTCTTGAGCAGCTCTTCGCGGCTATACGGCTTGCGCAGATAATCGTAGGCGCCGCGCTTGAGGGCGCCGATGGCCGCTTCGATGCCCACATCGCCACTCATGACGATGATGTCGCCCTCGATGCCGCGGGTGTTGATGAAGTCCATGATCTCGTGGCCGCTCATATCGGGCAGACGCAGATCGAGCAGGATCAGATCGAATTTCACGCGGGTCAGCTGGGCCAGCGCCTCCGCGCCATTGGTGGCGGTAATCAGCTCGTAATCGCGGTCACGCAGCAACTCGTACAGTGACGACAGCAAACGTGGCTCGTCATCGACCAGCAACAGGCGCGGGCAATAATCTTTAGCGACGGTGACATTGGCCGGAGTCACCGCATTCAGACTGGCGGGGCTGATGTTCATCATGACCTTACACGGAATCCATCGCCCGCGCATTCACGCCGGCGACTTGGCTGGTACTGCCACGGGCGGGCAGCAGAATTTCAAAAGTAGTACCGGATTTCCCGGAGCGGCAGGTAATCATGCCCTGCATCTTCTTCACCAGACTATGCACTATCGACAGGCCCAGACCATGGTGGGCACCGTCTTTGCCGCTACGGACCGGCGAGAACAGATTGGCCAGCACTTCGGTCGACAGACCGGGGCCGGTATCGCTCACCACCAGTTCCAGATACAGCTTGCGCTCGCGGTTCACGTGGCCGCGGTTGGATATTTCGATTTTGCCGCCACCGGCCAGCGCCTCGATGGCGTTCTTGATCAGGTTGACGAGAATCTGTTTGAGCATGTCGGCATCGCCGTCGATCTCGGCCGGCTCTTCCTGCATGCGCACCACGATCTGTACCGAGGCCGGCACAAAATCAGTCGCGCGGAACAGGCGCAGCACATCTTCCACCACGCGCCCCACATCCGTCACGCGCACCGCTTCGCTAGGCTGCAGGTCGGCCAGACCATTGATCAATTGGCCGACCCGGTCGATCTCTTCATTCAGGATGGACATCTCGCCCACCACCGGCTCGCGCTTGGCCAGCTTACCGTCCAGCACCGACAGATAGTTCTTGATGATGGACAGCGGGTTATTCACTTCATGCACCACGCGGCGCGACGCTTCACGGTATTCTTCGGCCACGTGGGCGATCTGGCGCTTGGCGTAGCCACGCTCGCTGATGGCGGTTTCCAGCGCCACGGCAGCCTGCGTGCCGAACGACTGCAAGAAGCGTTCGCGCTTGCTGTAGCCGGCCATCTGCCAATTCGGCGCACCGCCTATCAGCAGGGCCAGACAATTATGGTTGGTCACCAGCGGCAGGCACACCATGCCCTCGCTGCCGAGCATGCGGAATAACTGCTCTTCCGCCACATTCAGTTCAGGCGACTGCCGGCTCACATAAGTCAGTTTCGCATTCAGCGCCGCTTCGGCCACGATGCCGCCCTTGTTCAGCGGGATGCTGAATTCGGCCAGACGCTGCTGCTGTTCGCCTGTCGCCACGCCATGCAGCGCATGGCCGGTAGGATCGGCCAGCAGCACAACGGCATTTTCGAAATCGAACAGGATGCGCGCGGAACGGGCGATCGATTCCAGCAGCCCCGCTTCGCCCTGCTGGCGTGCGAAGGTCTGGCCCATTTCCGATACCAGCACCATATTGCGCACTTCTTCGGACAGGCGCTGCTGCACCGGATCGACCACCGGCGGCGCATACGCAGCCGGGGTAGGAATATCGTCGGCGCCAGCCAGATCGATGCCCAGATAGGTGGCCGCTTTTTCTACCTGACGGGCAGCGCTCAGGCTGATATGCTCGAGCACTTCGCCATCGAGGCCGCACAGCCGGGCGGCGTCTTCGATGGCCGGGTCTTCATCGCGGTGGAAGCACAGCAGATGCGCCAGCCGCACGGCGCGAATCAGAGGATGGGCTGATTCGAGACGCGACAGCGGCTCGTGGTGATACAGCACGCTATCGGCCAGGAAGGAATCCAGATGCCAGCGTTCGATCAGCCAGGCCCCGGCTTCCGAGTGAGTAATCTGCAGCGTGCGCTGCTCGACGGCACACAGCGCTTCATCGTCGCGCGCCATGAAGTTGTAGGCGTATTCTTTCGGCGCCGTAGCCAGCAATGCGAGGCGGCCCACGTTGTGCAGCAGGCCGGCCAGATAGGCTTCCTCCACATGCGGGTATTCCATCTGCTTGGCGATTTCGCGCGCGATCACGGCCGTGGTCAGGGAACCTTTCCAGAAGCCGCGCAGGTCGGTGCTGCCCGAATGGGGGAAACTGTTAAATGTCTGGAATACGGATTCGCTGATCACCAGCGTCTTGATCATGTCCGTGCCCAGCGCCACCAGTGATTGCTCCAGCCCCACGGCGCGGTTGCCGCGGTGGTAGGCCGAACTGTTGGCGACAGTGAGGATTTTGCTGGTCATCGCCGCATCTTTGGCGATCAGGGCGGCTAGTTCTGGCATGCCCGCATCATCCGCCTGCAAGTGCTCGATCAGCTTGATCAGTATCTGCGGCATCGCCGGCAGACGCGCGATCAGCAGTCGATTGCGTATATCTTGGTCAGGTTGATGCATCGTATCGGGCGGTGGTTTGGGCCGAAGAAATATTGTCTTAAAAAATTATACTAACATAAAGCTATGGTGAAAATTTACTATCAGTAAGATTTCTGGTTAAACTATTTGAATTTCCTGCCGATAATAATTAATCCCCTAGATGGCGTAGAAGCATGCTCCGGTAATTGCGTGCCGTCAACCACAAAACGAGAGCACACATACTAAATGCCGTCTGTCCTGCGGCTAGCCAGAATACCGACTGTGATAAGAGCGGTGCGACCACGCCGGCCACGATGGCGCCCAGCAGCGTGGTGGCAAAAGATTGACAAGATGCCACCGTTCCCCGGATGTGCGGGAACAGATCCAATGCCAGCAAGGTTGCCGCCGGCGACACCACCGACATGCCGAAGGTATAAAAGAACAGCGGCAGCACTGCCCATGGCAGCACGGGCAGACACCAGTAGTGATAAACCAGATTAACTAGTGTAGCCAGAATCATCACAGTGAAGCCGAGCGCGATCTGTCGCGAAAAAGCCATACGGCCGGCGATGCGGTTGGCCATCAGCGCGCCGCAGAAAATCCCGCTTACGGCCGGGATGAACAGCCAGCCAAACTGGTGCGGTCCCAGCCCCAGATGACGGGGCAGATACAGCGGCGCCGCAGAGATGTAGACGAACAGGCCGGCGAAGTTCAGCGCCACGATGCCGGACTTCATATGGAATAGCGGCGAGCGCAGGATTTCGCCGTAATTGCGCAGCAACTGACGCGGGTGGAAAGGCTGACGCTGGGCCGGCGCCAGCGTTTCCGGCAGACGCAGATAGCAATAACCCCACAGCGCGAGACTGTAGCCCAGCAGGCCGATGAAAATGGCGCGCCAGCCAAACTGCGTCACCACCAGCCCGCCCAGCACGGGCGCTATGGCCGGCGCAATGGAAAAGATCATGGTGACCATGGACAGCAGGCGCGCTGCGGCAGCGTCATTGTGCAGGTCGCGGATGATGGCGCGCCCCACCACCACCCCGGCACCGGACGACACGCCCTGCACGATGCGCCAGAACCAGAGCGCATGCACGCTCTGCGCCATCGCGCAGCCGGCCGTGCCGAGCGCGAACGCCAGCAGCGAAATCAGGACGACACGGCGCCGCCCGAAGGCATCGGACAGCGCGCCATGCCACAGCACCATGCAGGCAAACGAGAACAGGTAGAGCGCCAGACTTTGCTGCACTTCCACTTCGCTGGCGTGCAGGCTGGCCTGTATCGCGGGGAAGGCGGGCAGATAGGCGTCGATGGAGAATGGCCCCAGCATCGACAGGGCGGCCAGCAGAGCCGCCAGCGCCGTGGCGCCGGGGATGGCGCGCGTGGGCGCAGGCAGCTTGAACGACATCGGTCCGAGTTACTCCGCTTTCGGCTTGGCTGCTTCGCGGCGGTTGAAACCGGCCACCATATCGAAGCGGAACAGACGACATTCCAGCGCACCGTTGAAGAATGGCGTCTTGCGTGCTTCCTTCAGGCGCAGCAGCTTGGGCAGGCCCAGATCGGCCGTGAACAGGAACACCGTCCAGCCGGCAAAGCGCTGCTTCAGCGTGGAGCTGAAGGCCGCGTAGAAGCTGGTGGCCAGTTCGTCTTCCGGCAGCGTGCTGTCGCCGCGCACACCGATACGCTCGCCATACGGCGGGTTGGTCAGCAGAATGCCCGGCTGTTCGGTCGGCGCTTTGACTTCCTGCGCTTCGATCTGCTTGAGCGGCACTTCGAACAGAATGCCGGCGCTGCGCAGATTGTGGCGCGTCATGGCCACCATGTCGCCCGAGATGTCGGAACCGAAAATGGTCGGCTCGGTCGGCAGCGGATTAGGCTTGATGGCAGCCTTCATGGCCTGCCACGGGGCCGGATCGAAATCGTTGAAGGCTTCGAAAGCGAAGCGGCGGCGTGCGCCCGGTGGCACGCCCTGCACCATCTGCGCTGCTTCGCACAGAATGGTGCCGGAACCGCACATAGGATCGAACAGCGGCACGCCCGGCTTCCAGCCCGATACGCGCAGCAGACCGGCAGCCAGATTTTCGCGCAGCGGAGCATCGCCCGTTTCGGTACGCCAGCCGCGCTTGAACAGCGCTTCGCCCGAAGTATCGAGGTAGATGATGAACTGGGTCTTGTCGAGGAAGCCGACGATGCGCATGTCCGGCTCGCGGGTATCCACCGACGGACGCTTGTTGAACTGGTCGCGGAAGCGGTCGCAGATAGCGTCCTTGATTTTCAGGGTGGTGAATTCCAGACTTTTCAGTGGCGACTTCACGGCCGTCACGTCAACGCGGATGGTGTGGTCGTAGGTGAACCAGTCTTCCCATGGCTGGGCCAGCACCAGATCGTAGATATCGTTTTCGTTCTGGTAGCCGCTCACGCCCATGCGCATCAGCACACGCGAAGCAATGCGCGAATGCAGGTTGATGCGGTAGGAGTCCAGCAGGTCACCCGAGCAGTGCACGCCGCCCGGAACCTGATTGTGCACTTTCATCGTGCGGCTTTGCTGGGCGATTTCGCCCAGTTCTTCGGCTAGTGCTGCTTCCATGCCGCGCGGGCATGGGCAAAAATAGGATGCCATAGGTGTACCTTTTGTCCGTTGAAAAAAACTGCGCCGTCCCAGCCGGCGCTATGCTGTCTTACTTTATTACTTTGCCGCTCAGGCTTAGAACGGCTTGAGCACTACCAGCAGCACAATGGCCAGCATCATGAATACAGGCAGCTCGTTAAACACGCGGAACCACTTGTGGCTGCGCTGGTTAGTACCGTTCTCGAACTTGCGCAGCAGCGGGCCGCAAGCGTGGTGATAGCCGATCAGCAGCGCCGCGAAGAACAGCTTGGCGTGCAGCCAGTGCGGCATCTGCCAGCCGTACTGCAGGTAGATCAGGATCGCGCCCGCCGTGACGGCGAACACGGAGATCCACATCGAAAAGCGGTACAGCTTGCGCGCCATGGTCAGCAGGCGCTGGATAGCCACATCGTTGGTTTCCATCGCCAGATTGACGAAGATGCGCGGCAGGTAGAACACCCCTGCCATCCACGAGATCACAAGCATTATGTGCAGCGCTTTAAACCAGAGCATAAGCGTTTCCTAGTTACGTACTTCCCCGTGGCCGAACACCACGTATTTTAGCGAAGTCAGTCCTTCCAGTCCGACCGGGCCGCGTGCATGCAGCTTGTCGTTGGAGATCCCGATTTCCGCCCCCAGACCATACTCGAAACCATCGGCAAAGCGGGTCGAAGCATTCACCATCACGGACGAGGAATCGACTTCGCGCAGGAAGCGCATGGCGTCGCTGTAGTTCTCCGTAATGATGGCTTCCGTGTGCTTCGACGAATAGTGATTGATGTGCTCCATCGCCTCGTCGATGCTGCCGACGATTTTCACCGACAGGATGGCGGCCAGATATTCGGTGGCCCAGTCTTCTTCCGTCGCTGCTACCAGATGCGGGTAGTTAGCCGCCTGCAGGATCGCCAGCGCTTCCGCATCGGCGCGCAGTTCCACCTGCTTGGTAGCGTACAGCTGCGCCAGTTGCGGCAGCACGCTAGGCGCAATGGCGCGGTGCACCAGCAGCGTTTCCATGGTGTTGCAGGTGCCGTAGCGGTGGCACTTGGCGTTGAAGCCTATCTTCAGCGCTTTCTCGATATCGGCCTGCGCATCGATATACACGTGGCAGATGCCGTCCAGATGCTTGATCATCGGCACCGTCGCTTCCGCCATCAGGCGCGCGATCAGGCTCTTGCCACCGCGCGGCACGATCACATCCACATACTGCGGCATGGTGATCAGCGCGCCCACAGCCGCGCGGTCAGTAGTGTCAACCACCTGCACGCCATCGGCCGGCAGACCGGCACCCAGCAAACCTTCCTTGACCAGCTTGGCCAGCGCACGGTTGCAATGTATCGCTTCCGAACCGCCGCGCAAAATGGTGGCATTGCCGCTCTTGATGCACAGCCCGGCCGCATCCACCGTCACGTTCGGACGCGATTCGTAGATGATGCCGATCACGCCCAGCGGCACGCGCATCTGACCGACCTGTATGCCGCTAGGGCGGAACTTCATGCCCGAGATTTCACCGATAGGGTCAGGCAGCGCGACGATCTGGCGCAGGCCTTCCACCATGGTGGCTATCGCCTTGTCCGACAAAGCCAGCCGGTCCAGCATGGCCGGTGCCAGCCCGTTGGCGGCAGCGGCGTCCATATCCATCTGGTTGGCAGCGCGCAGTTGCGCTGCATCGCGCTCGATCGCGTCGGCAATCAGCGTCAGCGCGTGATTGCGGGTGGCGCTGTCGGCGCGGGCCATGGCGCGCGATGCTGCACGCGCCTGCTGACCCAGTTGTTCCATGTAGTGCTTGATATCCATCGTGATTGCTTTCGCTGTGCTAACCGCGCGCGACGTTCAATGCCAGTTGCAGCATCGCATCCCACGCGTCGCCGGCATGCGCTTTGGCGCGCAAGCCTTTGATCATCTTGTCTACCTGCGCTGCGTCCTGCATTGCCGCTTCCAGCGTAGCGAGCGAAATGCGGCGCAATGCCGGCTCCATCATGCGTTCCTTCGGCCCCCAGATGCGGTACTCCTTGAGCAGCGCACCCAGTGGCCGCCCCTGCGCCATGCCCGCCTTGAGCTTGAGCAGCGTGCGGATTTCTTCCGACACCGCCCACAGCACCAGCGGCAATGCTTCGCCTTCACCCTGCAAGCCTTCCAGCATGCGCACCAGCCGCGCCGGATCACCGGCCAGCATCGCTTCACTGAGCTTGAACACGTCGTAACGCGCCACGTTCAGCACAGCATCGTGCACCTGTTCGTAGGTCAGCTTGCCCGGCTCGTGCAGCAGGGCCAGTTTCTGAATTTCCTGATGGGCCGCCAACAGATTGCCTTCCACGCGATCGGCGATGAAATCTATGCTCTGCCGGTCAGCGCTTTGCCCTTGTGCGGCAAGGCGCTGGCCTATCCAATTGGGTAATTGCGTCCGTTCTACCTGCGGGATGTCGATATACACGGCAGCCTGCTGCAGGCTGGCTACCCACGCCGCTTTCTGCGTCTGCCAGTCCAGCTTGGGCAGGGTAATCAGCGTCAGGTTATCGGGACTCAGGTCTTGCACATAACTTTGTAGTGCGGCGCCGCCATCCTTGCCCGGCTTGCCGGTGGGGATGCGCAGCTCGATCAGCTTCTTGTCGCCGAACAGCGAGAGTGCCTGATTGGCCGCCAGCAGTTCGCCCCATTTGAAGCTGCGTTCTACCGTCAGCACGTCGCGCTCGGAATAGCCTTGCGCACGCGCCGTGCGGCGGATCTTGTCCGCCGCTTCCAGCGCCAGCAGATGCTCGTCGCTGGTGATCACATACAGTGGCGCCAGCGCCTTGCTTAAGTGGCCGTCCAGTGCCTCTAGCCGCAGTTGCATGGTGTGCCCTAGCGGCTGGCCGGCACGGAGATCTGTGGCGGCTTGATGGCAGCGATACGGCGCATCATCTGCTGCACCAGATCGGTCTGCATGTCCTTGTACAGCAGGGCTTCTTCCTGCTCTTTCGCCAGCAACTGGGTTTCGTTAAAGTCGATCGGGCGAGTCAGCAGAATCTGCGTCGGCGCCAGCAACTCGTTACCCTGCCGGTCCAGTACCCGGAACACGATGTTGTACGACAGCAGATACTGTCGTACGCGGCCATTGCTGTTCAGCGACAGAATGGTTTTGGTACGGGTCTTTTCCGGATTGGTCAGCACCTCGATCACGCCATCCGCATCTTTGGCGGCAGCCACCACGGTGGTGCCGCCATTGGCGCGGATATTGCGTTTGAGGTCGATCGCCAGTGGCGATGCATCCGGCAGGCCCACATACATCTTCGGGAACGGCAGGGTGTAATGCCCGCCTTCGCCACGCAGGTGGAAGCCGCAGGCCGACAGCGTCAGCAGCAGCGACAGTCCGATCAGCCGGGCCAGCCGGCGCCATGCCAGATTCATCGTCATAGTTATCCCAGCTTAGACCACGATGTTGACCAGTTTGCCCGGTACCACGATCACCTTCTTCGGCGTACCTTCGATGAACTTCTGCACCGCTTCGCTGGCCAGTGCAGCCGCTTCGATGGCCGCCTTGTCGGCGCCTTTCGGTACCACCACACTGCCGCGCAGTTTGCCGTTCACCTGGATCATCATCTCGATTTCCGACTGTTCCAGCGCGGCCGGATCAACTTGCGGCCATGGCGCGTTGAGCAGGTCGCCGAACTTGCCGGCATAGCCCAGTTCCTGCCACAGCACGTGGGTGATGTGCGGCGCGACAGGGTTGAGCAGGCGCAGGAAGATCGACAGGCCTTCGGCGATCAGCGCGTCCGATGCAGCGCTGTCATCGAGCTTGGCCGATTCCAGCGTGTTCAGCATCTTCATGCAGGCCGATACCACGGTGTTGTACTGGATGCGCTTCAGGTCATAGTCAGCCTGTTGCAGCAGCTTGTGCAGCTCGCGGCGCAGGGTTTTCTGCGCGTCGGTTGCCACTGGTGCATCGGCGCCTTGCAGCGCTTTACCGATGCGGCCCGATTGCGCGTAGCCATAGGCCCACACGCGTTTCAGGAAGCGGTTAGCACCTTCCACACCACTGCCCGACCATTCCAGCGTCTGCTCCGGTGGCGAAGCGAACATGGTGAACAGACGTGCCGTATCGGCGCCGTACTGTTCGATCTGGGCGGCAGGGTCGATACCGTTGTTCTTCGACTTGGACATCTTCTCGGTGCCACCGATCTGCACCGGCTGGCCGTCGGCTTTCGCCACGGCGCCTTGCGGACGGCCTTTGTCGTCCAGCGTCAGATCCACGTCGGCCGGATTGAACCAGACCTTCTTGCCGGCGGCATCTTCACGGTAGTAGGTTTCGTTCAGCACCATACCCTGCGTCAGCAGGTTGACGAACGGCTCGTCGAACTTGACCAGACCCAGATCGCGCATGATCTTGGTCCAGAAGCGTGCGTACAGCAGGTGCATCACGGCGTGTTCGATACCGCCGATGTACTGGTCCATCGGCATCCAGTAATCATTGCGTGCATCGACCATGGCCTCATTCGAGCCGGGCGAGGTATAGCGCATGTAGTACCACGACGAATCGACGAAGGTATCCATGGTGTCGGTTTCGCGACGTGCTGGCTTGCCGCATTTCGGGCAGTCGCATTTCAGGAAAGCTTCGTGCTTGTTCAGCGGGTTGCCCGTACCATCCGGTACGCAGTCTTCCGGCAGTACCACTGGCAGATCTTTTTCCGGTACCGGCACGGTGCCGCAATCGGCGCAATGGATCATCGGAATCGGCGTGCCCCAGTAACGCTGGCGCGATACGCCCCAGTCGCGCAGACGGAAGGTGATTTTCTTCTCGCCCAGACCTTTGGCGACCATGTCGGCAGCCACGGCATCGACTGCGGCAGCGTAGTTCAGGCCATCGTACTTACCGGAGTTGGTGACGATCGAAACTTCTTTGTCGCCATACCATTCCTGCCATGCTTCGGTGGAGAATTCCTTGCCTTCGGCCTTGATCACCTGCTTGATAGGCAGATTGTACTTTTTGGCGAAAGCGAAATCGCGCTCGTCGTGCGCAGGCACGCCCATCACGGCGCCATCGCCGTAGGTGATCAGCACGTAGTTACCAACCCAGACTTCTACCTGTTCGCCCGTCAGCGGATGGGTCACGAACAGGCCGGTCGGCATACCTTTCTTTTCCATGGTGGCCATGTCGGCCTCGATCACGGAACCCAGTTTGCACTCGGCGTTGAAGGCAGCCAGCGCAGGATTGGTCTTGGCAGCGTGGATCGCCAGCGGGTGCTCGGCTGCCACGGCGCAGAAGGTCACGCCCATGACCGTATCCGGACGGGTGGTGAACACATACATCTTGCCGTCGCCGATCAGCGCGCCCGTTTCATCCTTGATCTCGTGCGGGAAAGCGAAACGCACACCGGTCGATTTGCCGATCCAGTTGGTCTGCATGGTGCGCACGCGTTCCGGCCAGCCCGGCAGCTTGTCGTCCACATAGGACAGCAGCTCATCGGCGTAGTCGGTGATGCGGGCGTAGTACATCGGGATTTCGCGCTTTTCGATCAGCGCGCCGGAACGCCAGCCGCGGCCATCGACCACCTGCTCGTTGGCCAGCACGGTCTGATCGATCGGGTCCCAGTTCACGGTACCGGTTTTTTTGTAGATGATGCCTTTTTCCAGCATCTTCAGGAACATCCATTGGTTCCATTTGTAATATTCGGGTTTGCAGGCCGTCATTTCGCGCGACCAGTCGATCGCCAGACCCATGGACTCCATCTGCTCGCGCATGTGGGCGATGTTGGAGTAGGTCCACTGCGCTGGCGGCACGTTGTTGGCCATCGCTGCATTCTCGGCAGGCATACCGAAAGCATCCCAGCCCATAGGCATCAGCACGTTGTAGCCGTTCATGCGCAGATAGCGGTACATCACATCGTTGATGGTGTAGTTACGCACGTGGCCCATATGCAGCTTGCCCGATGGGTAAGGCAGCATCGAGCAGGCATAGTATTTACCCTTGGGGAAGCGCGGGTCATTTTCGACGGCTTTATAGGCGTCGATGGCTTTCCAGTGCGATTGTGCGGCTTTTTCTACGTCAGCGGGACTGTATTTATCTTGCATGATGGTCAACGGCCAGAATTGTCTAAGAACCCAACATTATACCGTCCCCCGCCCCTCCTGCGCGGCTTGGGCACAGTGGAACGCAGTATCCGGCTGCCTAGCGCCCCCTCGTTGCCCGTCTGGCGTGGCATACTGGCCCCATGTACTACCGTGAATACCCCCCTCAGCCGGCACTGGCCGCCTACGTGGACTGCCTGTGGGCAGCGCAGGCGCCTGCCCACGCCAGCCAGCATCGGGTATTGCCGGACAACTGCGTGGACATCCTGTGGCAGGACGCCGGCCAGTCCGGCCGCACGCCCCACAGCGCCTTTGTGGTCGGCATGATGAGCAGCCCGATACTGGCGGCCGGCAGCGATGCGCGCCGCACGCTGGCCGTACGTTTCAAGGCCGGGGCGGCAGGGCTATTCCTGCGCGCGCCCCTGCAGGAACTGAACGACCAGCGGGCCGAGATTGATCTACTTTGGGGTGACAGCGACGCAAGCCGTCTGGCCGATGCCCTGTGGGAGCGCGAGCGGCCGGAGCGCCAGCGCCTCGCCCTGATCGAAGCCTATCTGCTGCAGCGCCTGTGCGCCGCACAGGCCGCGCCCAAGGCTGCCGTGCTGGCCGAGCAACATGCGGCTGGCCTGATCGGCTATGCGCTGGCCGCGCTGGAACATAGCGACGGCAGCTTGCGCATCGAAGATCTGGCGGCACGGCTGGGCGTCTCGCGCCAGCATCTGGCCACCCTGTTCCGTCAGCGTGTGGGCCTGACGCCCAAGCTGTATGCGCGCATCTGCCGCTTCCGCCGCGCCACGGCAACCCTGCGCCAGACCAGCGCGCCCGACTGGAGCGAACTAGCGCTGGTCTGCGGCTATTTCGACCAGTCCCACCTGATCCACGACTTCCAGCAGTTTGCCGGCGCGGCCCCGCAGCGCTTCCTGCTCAACGCCTGAAGCGGCCGCCGGCCATCCCGCTTTCCATTTTTCCAATCGCGCACACTGCACTTGTGCCAAGATGGCGTTTTCGACATCTCACGGGAGTACAGCATGATCAAAGGACTACGCACGGCCGCTTATCCGGTCGCCGATCTGGCCGCCGCCAAAGCATGGTATGAAAGCGTATTCGGCGTAGCGCCCTACTTCGACCAGCCGTTTTATGTGGGCTTTTCCATCGGCGGCTTCGAACTGGGCCTGATCCCGGACGGCACGCCGGGCACCGGCGGCAGCATGGTCTACTGGGGCGTGGACGATATCGATGCGGAAGTAGCGCGCATCGTGGCACTGGGCGCGGCCATCCATGGCCCGATTCAGGACGTGGGCGGCGACATCCGCACGGTGGAACTGGCTGATCCGTTCGGCAATCTGCTTTGCCTGATCGACAACCCGCATTTTGATCCGTCAGCGGTGCGCTAAGGCTTGTGGCAGAATATCGGCCTTATCTGAAAAAGAAGGCCCCTCATGTCCCGCCGTAGCCCCACCAACCACCACAAGACGCCAGAACAGATCGCCCAGGCCCGCGTGGCCGCCCAACTGGCGGCCGATGTGCTGACCATGATAGGCCCGCATATCCGCGCTGGTGTCAGTACGGCTTATCTGGACCGTCTGTGCAACGAGTACATCGTCAATGTGCAGCAGGCGATACCGGCCAACGTGGGCTATGGCGGCTTCCCGGCCACCGTGTGCAGCTCGGTCAACCATGTGGTGTGCCACGGCATTCCGTCGGAAATCCAGATACTGAAAGATGGCGACATCATCAACATCGATGTGGCCGTCATCAAGGATGGCTGGTTCGGCGACACCAGCCGCATGTACTACGTGGGCGAACCGTCCAAGGCCGCGCGCAAGCTGGTGGAAACCACCTATGCCGCCATGTGGGCCGGCATCCGTGCCGTCAAACCACGTGCTACCTTGGGCGATGTGGGCTTCGCGATCCAGACCATAGCCGAGAAAGCCGGCTACAGCGTGGTGCTCGACTACTGCGGCCACGGCATCGGCACCATCTATCACGATGATCCGCAGGTGGCGCACTACGGCCGCCCCGGTCAGGGCGTGGTGCTCAAGCCGGGCATGCTGTTCACCATCGAACCGATGATCAACGCGGGCAAGGCGCCCACGCGCGAACTGGCTGATGGCTGGACGGTGGAGACGCGCGACAAATCGCTGTCGGCGCAGTGGGAGCATATGGTGCTGGTGACGGAAACCGGTTACGAGGTGCTGACGCTGGCACCGGGCGAAACGGGCGCCAAGGCGCAGATTCCGAATGCCGTGCCGGCACCCGCAGCAGCCAGCCCTGCAGCTTAACGCAGGGTCAGTTTCAGGGCCGGCTTCTCGCCGTAGTCTTCGTAGCGCTCGTTGATGCCGGCCACGCAGTAAGTCACTTCTTCCAGAATATCGGGCACGGCGGCCTGCATGGCAGCGCCGTCCTTGATAACGATTTCCAGCACCTCGTTCGGCTTCAGACGGAACTTGCTCATGCTGTCGTCATCGCGCAGATAGCTCAGGCAGTCCACCCACGCATCCATGCTATTGCCATAGGTGTCGGGGAAACCCAGCGCAGCCTTGCAGGCAGCGTGGAAGCTGGCGAAATCGGTGATCGCAGCACCATTCAGTTCGGCGGTAGCCATATTATTTCTCTTTCTTGGGGGCGGTAACAAAGCCCAGTTTGGTTAAGCCCTGCTGCTGCGCGGCGGCCATCACCTGCGCCACCACTTCGTAGCGCGTATTCTTATCGGCGCGTAGCTGCAGTTCCGGTTGCGGCGACAGCGTCGCGGCCTGTTCCAGCCGCGTATCCAGTGCCGCACTATCCACCGGATCGTTGTTCCAGTAAATCTGTCCTGCACCATCGATGGCCAGCAGCACGGTGGCGGCCTGCTGGCTGCTGGCGCCCGCATCGGCGCTCGGCAGCTCCAACTTGACGGCATTGCTCAGCATGGGCGCGCTCAGGATAAAGATCACCAGCAGCACCAGCATCACATCCACCATGGGCGTGACGTTGATGTCGGCCATGGGGCCGGGATTGCGGTGGTGATTGAATGTGCCGAAGCTCATGCCGTGCTCCTCGTGAGGTCTGTTGCTTGCTGCGCTTACTCGGGGCTGCGCGTCAGATAGGCTTGCAGGTCGTAGGCAAAGGCATCGAGTTCGGCCAGCGTGAGGCGGTTGACGCGGTTGAAACCGTTATACGCCAGTACGGCAGGTATCGCCACCGTCAGGCCTATGGCCGTCATGATCAGCGCTTCGCCCACGGGGCCAGCCACTTTGTCGATCTGCACCGTGCCGTGTGCCGACACATTGGCCAGCGCATGGTAGATGCCCCACACGGTGCCGAGCAGGCCGACGAATGGCGCGGTGGCACCGATAGACGCCAGCACCGTCAGGCCGCTTTCCAGTTTGTTGGTAGCGCGCTGGATCGCATCGCGCAGCACGCGCGTGCTCTGCGCGGCCGGTGCCAGTTCGGCGCTCAGCGAACGGCTGCCCGTCTGGGCGGCCTGCTGCAAGGCGGCGCCCTGCTGCGCCAGCGGCGCGTAGATCTGTTCGGGATCGGCAGCATTCAGCGCAGCCACGCCATCACTGAGCGTGGGCGCCTGCCAGAACTGCTGTACGGCTGGCGCGCTGCGGCGGATACGCCACGCGGCCAGCGTTTTGGAAAGAATGAAAAACCAGCTCACCAGCGACATCGCCAGCAACACCAGCGCCACAACGTGGCTGATGGCGTCGCCCTGTTCCCAGTAACTGGTCAGGGTGAATTGGTTGGGCATCATCCGTTCAGCGCCAGCACGTCGTACATGTCATACAGACCGGTGCTCTTGTCCGCCAGGAAGCGGCAGGCGCGCAGCGAACCATGCGCGTAAGTCACGCGGCTGCTGGATTTGTGGCTGATTTCGATGCGCTCACCGATACCGGCGAACAGCACGGTGTGGTCGCCCACGATGTCGCCGCCACGGATGGTAGCGAAGCCGATCGAGGATGGATCACGCTCGCCCGTCACGCCTTCGCGCGCGTACACGGCGCAGTCTTTCAGGTCGCGGCCCAGCGCATCGGCCAGCACTTCGCCCATTTTCAGCGCCGTGCCCGAAGGCGCGTCGACCTTGTGGCGATGGTGCGCTTCGATCACTTCGATGTCGTAGCCTACCGACAGTGCCTTGGCAGCTTGCTCGAGCAGCTTGAGCGTCACGTTCACGCCCACGCTGAAGTTAGGCGAGAACACGATGGCGGTTTTCTTGGCCGCCTCGGCAATCGCTGCCTTGCCCGCTTCGTCGAAGCCGGTGGTGCCGATCACCATCTTGATGCCATGCTCGGCGCAATAAGCCAGATGTTCGAGCGTGCCTTCCGGACGGGTGAAGTCGATCAGGTACTGCGCACCGGCCAGACCCTGCGCCAGTTCGGCCGCCACGGCCACACCGGCCGGCTGGCCGAGGAAGGCTGCCGCATCGCTGCCGATATTGCTGCCGCCGGCACGATCGAGCGCACCGGCCAGACGCGCATCGGGCGCAGCCAGCACGGCTTCGATCAGGATACGGCCCATGCGGCCACCAGCGCCAGCAATGGCGATATTCATGTCACTCATGTATTCCTCTGTTATTTGTCGCTCGCCTTGATTTGCGGCGCCGGGCCGGCAATACGGGCGATGTATTCTTTTTCCGTTGGCAGATTGCCGCCTTCCCAGCGTTCCACGCGGCCGTCTTTTCCGAAGAACACGATCACGCGGCTGGTGGTCAGCTCGCCGTTACCCTTGGCCATGCGGAACGGGTAGTCCCAGCGATTGCCATGGAAAGGATCTTCCAGCAGCGAGCTGCCGAAGATGAAACGCACCTGATCGCGCGTCATGCCCACCTTGAGCTGGGCCAGCATTTCTTCCGATACGAAGTTACCTTGCTGAATATCTGGACGGTACGGCGAGAAGAACCACATGAACTTCTGCAACTGGGTGATGGTCGTGGTCTGCGCGCCCTTGCTCGCATCCAGCGTGGTACCGGTTTCTTTCACTTCCGTGGATTTCTCGCCCAGCGTGGTCTTGGTGGCGCAGCCGGTGCTAGACAATGCCAGCGCGAAGACGGCTGCTGCCAGCACAGGCAGGCGGCGTGGGGTGGACTGCAACTTGGTCGGCTTTGGTGCCTGGGTGACGCGCATGTTTATCCTCAATCGGTTCGAGCGGAAGTGCCGAAAAACGCTATATCATAATGCACATGATGCACGATGGGGCTAGCCGGGCACAGTTTGCGCAGGCATTATCCACCAATTCCGGCAGTATGTCCTTGTTTTATATAACTAAAATGTAAAACATTGCAAATTGCCGCGCAGCGCGGCCTACGCGCCGCAGCATCGTTGCTGCGGCCAGCGCCGGAGTACGTTAAACTGTCGCCTCACCAGCACTGAATAACACCACTGTAAGAGTCGCCACCATGGGTAACAATCCTAACGATCTGAAGGCCAGCGGCCTGAAAGCCACGCTGCCACGTCTGAAAATTCTGGATATTTTCCAGAACAGCGATGTGCGCCATCTGACCGCCGAGGATGTGTACAAAATCTTACTGGCAGACAACATGGATGTGGGCCTGGCCACCGTTTATCGCGTACTGACCCAGTTCGAACAGGCTGGCTTGCTTCATCGCAATCATTTCGAGACGGGCAAAGCCATCTTCGAACTCAATCAGGGTTCGCACCACGACCATCTGGTCTGCCTCGATTGCGGCCGCGTGGAAGAATTCTTTGACGAAGAGATCGAAGTGCGCCAGCAGGTCATCGCGCAGGAGCGCGGCTTCAAGATCGCCGAACATGCGCTGGCCATCTACGGCAACTGCACCAAGACGGCCTGCCCGCACCGCCAGTAAGGCTGCGCTGGCAGCTTACTGCTGGCTCAGCGCATTCGACAGCAGCTTGGCCGTAATATCCACTATCGGGATCACCCGCTCGTAAGCCATACGGGTGGGACCGATCACGCCCAGCGTACCGACGATCTTGCCATGCGCCGTGTACGGCGCCGTCACCACGCTCATTTCATCCATCGGCACGAGACTCGATTCGCCGCCGATGTAGATCTGCACGCCATTGGCCTTGCTCGATACATCGAGCAACTGCATCAGGCCCGTCTTCTGCTCGAACATATCGAACATCTGGCGCAGCGAACTCATATTCGAGGACAGGTCGCTGACCGACAGCAGATTGCGCTCGCCGGCGATTACCATGTCTTCCGAATCGTCAGCCATGGCTTCGCTGCCCGCCTCCACGGCGGCCTGCATCAGCCGGCCCATATCGTCGCGCAACTGCCGGACTTCGCTCTGCAGGCGGCGCTGCACTTCGTCGAACGCCAGCCCGCCGTAATTCTGGTTGATATAGTTGGCCGACTGCACCAGCTGGGCCGGGCTGTAATCGACATCCGTCAGCAGCAGACGGTTCTGCACATCGCCACCGGGCGCTACGATCACCAGCAGGATGCGCTTCTCGCCCAGGCGCAGGAATTCGATATGCTGGAACACGGATTCGCGCCGCGGCGACAGCACCACGCCGGCAAACTGCGACAGCGAAGACAGCATCTGCGCTGCGTTATTGATCATCTTCTGCGGCTGCGGCGCCTGCAAACGCATACGCCCTTCCACCGCCTGCTCGTCCAGATGCTGCACCGTCAGCAGGGTATCGACAAAAATCCGGTAGCCACGCGGCGTGGGCACGCGGCCGGCCGACGTGTGGGGACTGGCCACATAGCCGAGTTCTTCCAGATCGGCCATCACATTGCGGATGGTGGCGGGCGACAGATCCAGCCCGGAAATCTTGGACAGAGCGCGCGAACCGACCGGCTGGCCGTCCGCGATATAGCGCTCCACCAGAGCTTTAAGCAAAGTTTGCGCGCGGGGTTCGAGTTGCATGATCAGTGGTTCAGTTAAAGCTACTTACTTCCTATTATGCACCGATGGCAGGCCACCGTGCTATGCAGCGTGGCATCAATGCTGCATCTGCGCCTCTAGCCAGTGACGCAAATCATGCAGATCGTGGCAGATCGCGTCCGGTTCCACCCCCGCCAGTTCCGCATGCTTGACATCGCTGCGGCGCATCCACACGGCGCGCAGGCCGGCCTGCTGGGCGCCCTGCACATCGAGCCGCAGGTCGTCACCCACGTACACGGCATGCTCGGGCGCCACGCCCATGGCCGCACAAGCCGCATGGAAAATGGCCGGATCGGGCTTGGCCAGACCGAAACGGCTGGCAGCCAGATTCACCTTGAAATGGTGCTGCAGGCCTATCACTGCAAGATCGGCATTGCCATTCGTGACCACGCCCAGCGGCAGCAGGCTCTGTAGCCGGGCCAGCCCCGGCGCCACATCGGCATACGGCGTGACGGCATTGCGGCACTGGGCAAAGTGCGCCATGGCGCCATCCAGATGGCTATGGTCGGCGCCAATCTCATGCAGCGCCTGCGCGAGCGCCACGCGGCGCAGGTTGTAGAGGTCGACAATGAGCTCGGGCTGGCGTTCCAGCAAGGCCATGCGCTGGCTGCGCAGTTCGGCAACGCTGTAGCGCTCGGTCAGCGCGGGCACGCGCTGGCTCAGCCAGTCATGCCAGCTCTGCTCGGCGCTGGCGATTACGGGCGCGATAGGCCAGAGCGTATCGTCAAGGTCAAACAGCAGGGCGTGCGGGCGGCGCTTCATCATCACTGAGGCAGTATGCAAAACGCTTATTGTCGCACCAATCGGCAGCAGCAGGGGCTGCCGGGGCTGGGGCGCGCGCGCAGGCAACGGTACAGCCTGAACCGGACCGGCACGGAGCGTGGTAAATTAACAGATTGCCTATGTGGAGTAACCGTGTTGCCGCTGCCCCGACTCTCCTTATCCCTGTCGCGTCTCACCATCCCCGTGCCTGCCGCGTTGTTGTCTGCCTTGCTGGGCGGCTGCGCTGCGCTGGCCCCTGCGCCTGCGCCGGAATTCAGCTCCTATGTGGTGCTCGGCGAAAACGGCCGTGCCGTGGCGCGCGTGCTCATCGATGCGCCGGCCTGCCCGCCGCTGCAGATCGACCAGCACAGCGTAGCCATGAGTGTGCGCTCGCGCCCCGCCAGCCTGCCGCTGCGCCCCACCGTATCGCCCATAGCTGACTCGAAACCATCCGTCTTCCCCATGCTGACCTGCGAGGCCGAGCTGCCGGCCAGCGCCAGTTATACCAGCGCCAGCGTGCTGGGCCGCCAACTGCCGCGCCCTGCTGCGGCGCCCCAGCGCATCGTGGTACTGGGCGACACGGGCTGCCGGCTGGCCGACCATGCCCAAAGCTATCAGGCTTGCAATGATCAGGATGCCTATCCGTTTGCCCGCATTGCCGCTGCCGCTGCCGCATGGAAGCCTGATCTGGTGATCCACGTGGGCGACTACCACTACCGTGAAAACGCCTGCCCGGCGGGCAATGCCGGCTGCGCGGGCAGCCCGTGGGGCTATGGCTGGGATGCCTGGCAGGCCGATTTCTTCACGCCCGGCGCGGCGCTGCTGCAGGCGGCGCCATGGATCATGGCTCGCGGCAACCATGAAAACTGCGCGCGCGCAGGCCAGGGTTACTGGCGCTGGCTCGATCCGCGCCCTCTGCTGCCGCAGCGCGATTGTGACGATCCGGCCAACGACAAGCTGGGCAACTACAGCGCCCCTTACGCCGTGCCGATCGGGCAGGACACCCAGTTACTGGTGATCGATAGCGCCAGCACTAGCTGGCGTGGCTTCAAACCGGGCGATACGGGCTGGGACATGTACCGCGACAGCTACCGCCGGCTGGCCGAACTGGCCGCGCAAGCGCCCCGTAATCTGGGCATCGTGCATCACCCGATGCTGGCCATGGGCGCCGACCGCAAGGGCGACGGCCCTATCCAGTTGCTCAAGGGCGATGCCGGCCTGCTGCAAAGCTTCGGATCGCTGAACCCGCTTTACCTGCCCGAAAATATCCAGACCATGCTGTCCGGCCATGTACATCTGTGGGAGCAAATGAGCTTTTCCAGCCCCCACCCCAGCCAGTTCGTGTCCGGTTTTTCCGGCACGGCGGAAGATATCGTGCCCTTGCCCGTACAACTGCCGCAAGGCGTGACGCCCGCACCGGGTGCGGTGGTGGAAGCCTACAGCCACTGGATAGACGGCTTCGGCTTCATGACCATGGAGCGGCAAGGGCCGGACCAGTGGCTGGTGCTGATCCACGACCTGCACGGGCAGGTCCGCAACCGCTGCCAGATCAACGGCCGCCATTCACGCTGCGAGCACGATCAGGTGAAATAGCCCGCGCTGCGGGCAGGTGCCGCGACGGCAGGCCCGCCAGTGTCACAGGCTGTTACATCGGCAAGTGCGCCGGGTGTTACCAAATGCACTAAAATACGGGCGATTCCGTGTAAGATGCCCCGGCTGCGCCAAGCGGGCGCCCGCCCCCTTTTGTTTTGGAGAAGAGTTTATGAAAAGTTTGTATCAGCGTGCTGGCCTGACCCTGCTGTGCGGCGCGATCCTCGCAGGCTGCGGCGGCGGTGGCGGCAGCATGGCCCTGAGTGGCACCATCACCGGCCTGTACAAACCCGATCTGGTCCTGATCAACGCCAAAAATGGTGAAACCCTGCCGATTACCTCGGGCCAGGTCAGCTTCGTCTTCACCAAACTGGTCAAACCGGACGAAGACTTCGATATCGAAATCCAGAACCAGCCTACCGGTGCCAAGTGCAAAGCACTGGACAACACCAACATCGGCAAAGCCAGCGTCTACACCGCGTATTCGATCCGCTTCCAATGCACCACCAACCCGTATTCGCTGGGCGGCACCGTCACCGGGCTCGATACCAAGGGCCTGGTGCTGACCAACGGTTCCGACACCGTCAGCATATTGCCACCAACCACGCCGGGTGCAGCCGTCAGCTTCACCTTCCCCGCGCTGGTGGCGGACGGCTCGCCTTACGGCGTCGCCATTCTGACCCAGCCCAAGGAAACCACCAAGGTCTGCAGCCTCAGCAACAACGTCGGCACCATGCCTTCGGGTAACTACAACGGCATCGTCGTTACCTGCCAATAATACGGGCCCGGCCGCCAGCATGGCGGCCGCCCTTTCCTGAATGATCTGGAGCACTACATGAACATCAAATTTATGGGCGCCGCTGCGGCGCTGGTACTGGGCGCGGCACTGGCTGGCTGCGGTGGCAAACAGCAATTCGCCGTACAGGGCACGATCACGGGCCTGAACAATGCCGGTCTGGTACTGGCCAATGGCAGCGACACCCTGCCCGTGCCGGCCGGAGCGCTGACCTTTACCATGCCCAAGCAGATCGATTACGGCGCCAGCTTCAACGTGGTCGTCCAGACCCAGCCTGCGCACCAGACCTGCACCCCGACCACGGCCACCTCGTCCGGTTCGGCCGGCCACACGCTGGTCATCAACGCGCTGATTACCTGCGTCCAGAATAGCTACGCACTGGGCGGCAAGTTCTCCGGCCTGTACGCCAACAACGACGCCACCGCCACCACGGCCGCCACGCCGCGCACCGTAGTGCTGCTGAACGGCAGTACCGGTGGCCAGTTGTCCGTTTCCAGCGCCATGGCCGATACCAACACTCCGGGCGCAGGCTTCTTCAACTTTGCGGCCGCCGTTAAATTCGGCGATGCCTACGGCGTGACGATTCTGTCCCAGCCTAGCGACGTTAGTTGCACGCTGACCAATGGCAGCGGCATCATGCCGGAATCCAACGTCAGCAATATCGTGCTGACCTGTGTACCGAAAACCTGATCGCCAGCACGCAAGACGAGGAGAGCGGCGCGTGGCGGGCAAGCCAACCATCAATATTCACAATATGAATAATTGATATGCGAAAAATAAACTTGCCTTATATGACGCGTCGCAGCATACTAGCCCTGTCTCCTCCACTTCTTGCAAAGGAATTGGATTTAGCCCGCTCACTGTAGCGGGCTTTTTTTTTGGCTGTGCCGCCTGCCCACCGGGCTGCGTAGGCAAAAAAAACCGCCAGCGCTGCCGCTGGCAGCCTGACGGTTGCTGACTGGCCCCATGCGGGGCCGCACTGCCCAGACCTAGGCCAGATTGGCCAGTGCCACGTACTGTTCCAGACTGATGGTCTCGGGGCGCACGGTCGGATCGATGCCCGCTTCGATGATCTGCGCTTCCGTGAACATGCCGGCCAGACAGTTACGGATCACTTTGCGGCGCTGCGAAAACGCTTTTTGCACCACGGCTTCCAGACGGGCACCATCGCAGGCCAGCGGCTGCGCCAGCGGGATCATGCGCACGATGGCCGAATCGACTTTGGGCGGCGGATCGAAGGCATCCGGCGGCACCACGAACAGCAGCGTCATGTCGTAGCGCCATTGCAGCATCACGGACAAGCGGCCATACACCTTGCTGCCCGGCTCGGCCACCATGCGCTCCACCACTTCTTTCTGCAGCATGAAATGCTGGTCCTTCACCTGGGGCGCGAACGTCGCCAGATGGAATAGCAGCGGGCTGGAGATGTTGTAGGGCAGATTGCCGACGATGCGCAGCTTCTGACCTTCCGGCACGGGCAGGCTGCCGAAATCGAACTTCAGCGCGTCGCCCGCGTGCACGGTGAGCTTTTCCGGACGATAGCGCTGCTGCAGACGCGCCACCAGATCGCGGTCCAGTTCCACCACATGCATGTGCGGCAGGCTGCGCGTCAGTTGGTCTGTCATGGCGCCCAGACCGGGGCCGATTTCGACCATGGTGTCGCCGGCGGCCGGTGCGATAGAGTCGGTAATGCGGTCCAGAACGTGCTGATCGTGCAGGAAGTTCTGGCCAAAGCGTTTGCGGGCAACGTGTTTCATGATGTTCTTATAAAGTTTGTGAGGCAGCGACCATAGACAGTGCGCTATCGATCGCGGCCAGCATACTACCACTGTCGGCCCGGCCCAGACCCTGTGCGGCCAGATCGAGCGCCGTGCCATGGTCGACCGAAGTACGGATAAACGGCAGCCCCAGCGTGATATTCACGCCACGCCCAAAGGTAGCGTACTTCAGCACGGGCAGGCCCTGATCGTGGTACATGGCCAGCACGCAGTCGGCGTCCTGCAGATACTTGGGCTGGAACACGGTATCGGCCGGATACGGACCGCGCGCATCGATGCCGGCTGCCTGCGCGGCGGCCAGCGCGGGCTGGATCACATCGATTTCTTCGCGTCCCAGATAACCGTTTTCGCCGGCATGGGGGTTCAGGCCGCACACCAGTATGCGCGGTGCAGCGAGGCCGAATTTGTGCTTCAGATCCTGATCGATGATGCTCAGGGTACGCAGCAGGCCCTCCACGCTGAGCGCTGCCGATACCTGCTGCAAAGGCAGGTGGGTAGTGGCCAGCGCCACCCGCAGCGGGGCCGCGCCTGTAACGCTGCCGGCCGGTTCGCCGGCCAGCATCATCACCACCTGTTCGGTGCCGCTATGCTGGGCCAGATATTCGGTGTGGCCGGTAAAAGCGATACCGGCATCGTTGATGGTGGATTTCTGCAGCGGTGCCGTCACCATGGCGCCGAACCAGCCCGCCTTCAGGCCTTCCAGCGCCAGATCCAGCGTGGCCAGTACACTGCGGCCATTCAGGTGATCGAGCTGACCGGCCTTCACATGGGCTGCCAGCGGCACATCGATGGCAATCAGCCGGTCCGGCCCGAAGTGGGGCAGACCGGCATTGCGCACCGCCTGCGAGGACAGTGCCGAGACCCGGATGGCCGGATCGATATCGGCGGCCAGCATGGCCAGATAGGCCGCATCGCCCAGCAGCACGCAGTTGGCCTGATGGCGGCGCTCCCAGGCGGCACGGATGGCGATTTCCGGGCCGATGCCGGCCGGTTCGCCGACCGTCAGGGCCAGCACGGGCCGGCGTCCCGCAGATTGATTGCTAGCGCCCACGGGCGACCCTTTCCTGCTGATGCGATTATTCAAAGGCTGCCCCGTCCGGATCAGCAGGACGGGACCAGCCAGCCCGCCTTATTTGGCGGGGTTGCTGCCGTCTTCGGTACGGAATTCGACATAGGCGCGGTCGCGCACTTCACGCTGCCAGCTTTCCGCCTCTTCTTCCATCTTGCGCTCGCGGATAGCCTGACGGGCATTGTTACGCTCGCGCTCCTTGGAGACATCGTCGCTCTTGCGTTCGAGGACTTCGATCAGGTGAATACCGAAGCTGGTTTCTACCGGATCGCTGACTTCGCCGATCTTCAGATTGTTCATGGCCGTTTCGAATTCCGGCATGGTATCGCCCGGATACAGCCAGCCCAGATCGCCGCCCTTGGCAGCGGAACCATCGTTCGATACCAGACGCGCCAGATCTTCGAACTTGGCCGCCTTGTTATCCAGTCGCTCTTTGAGTTCCAGCAGCTTGCGCTTGGCATCGGCCGCGCTCATGGTCGGCGTGACCTTGATCAGAATGTGGCGCGCGTGGGTCTGCTGCACGGCAGCCACGGCCTGTGCTTCGGCCAGACTGCGGCGCTCGGACACCTTCAGAATGTGGAACGCGCCCACGCTCTTGATGATAGGCGTGACCTGACCGGGTTTCAGCTTGACCAGCGCTTCCGCGAACACCGGCGGCAGACGCTCGGGCTGACGCCAGCCCACCACGCCGCCTTGCAGCGCATCGCTGGAATCGGAATAGGTACCGGCCATCTTGGCGAAATCGGCGCCGGTGCGCAGTTGGCGCATCACTTCTTCGGCGCGGGCACGGCGCTGGGCGATCACTTCGGCCGTGGCATTGTCCGGAATCCGGATCATGATCTGCGAAATATTCAGCTCGAACTGCTCGGCTGCCGCCGCTTTTTCAGCCGCCAGGAAGCTGTCCACCTCGGCATCGGAAATCTGGATCTTGGCATCGACTTCATGCTCGCGCAGACGCTGCATGATGATCTCTTCGCGGATCTCTTCACGGAAGGCCGCGTAAGGCATGCCGTCTTTTTCCATCTGGTTGCGCAGATCCTGCACGCTCAGCTTCTGTGCTTCGGCGATACGGGCAATGGCGCGGTCGAGCTGCAGGTCATCGACCCGCACGCCCATCTCCTTGGCCATCTGCAGCTGGGCGCGTTCCACGATCATGCGCTCGAGCATCTGGCGGCGCAGGTCGGCCGCATCGGGCAGGGCCACGTTCTGCGCCTTCATACGGCCGGTCACGGTCTTGATACGGTTATTCAGTTCACGCTGGGTGATCACGTCATCGTTGACGACCACCACGATGGAGTCGATCGCCACATTGCCCGATTCGCCGGGCGGCAGGAAACCTTTGCCATCACTCTTGACGGCTGGCTTGGCCGCCAGCGTGGCGGCCGGTGCTGCGCCAGCAGCCGGTGCGGCCACTGGTGCCGCAGCAGGTGCGGCGGCCGGCTTTTTGCCGAACAGGCTGCAACCGGCCAGCGCGCTGCTGCACAACAGCAGCGCCAGAACTTTCATCGGGATGGGACGGGCATTACGCATGGTAGAAGCTCAACAGTCAGTAGTCATCAATCAAACAGCACCGGCCATCCGGATCGGACAGCAGGCGCCGGGGTTCCTTAACGGCCATAGCCTTCGTTTAAACGCTGGTAACCAGGAATACTATTTTTCATCGCTTCGAGCGGGCTGCCCACACCGAGGTGGGACAGGCCGTTCAGCTCCAACTGGAAGAAGATCGGCGTGGAAGCCTTGGTCGAAGTCGTCACGAAACGCTGCGCGCCCATACGGAACACCCAGCAGTCGCTGTTGTACTCGAGACCGATCAGACTTTCCAGCACTTTCTTATCCTGCACCGAGTAGCTAACGCGGCCTACACCATACCAGCGCTGGAATATCGGCCACTGGCTCGACACATCAATATTTTTGAAGCTGTTACGCAGATAGCGGTAGCCCAGATTCAGCACCTTCTTCTGACCCGGCAGCCACTGCACGGTATAGCTCTCCGATACCACGCGGCTCTGGCTGGGGCTGTACTGCACGGCGCTATCGAAGCCCCAGGTTTCGGCGATGCGGCCCGTTGCTGCGAGCAGCATGTCGGAGCGTGCATCGACTACCGGCGTGGTGGAATTGAGCTGCACGCGCTGGTCGCGGAAGTAGAAGCGCTGGCCGAAGGCGAGGCGCAAGGCTTCCGCCCCCGCTTCATTCAGGAAGCGCGACACCAGTGCCGCCGTGAGCTGGTTGGCGTCGCCAATACGGTCGGAACCGACGAAACGGTTTTCGCTGAAGATCTGGCTGAAGTTGAAGGTGGCCGCATCCGTATCGAAGGTCGGGAAGCGGCTCTGGTCGCGGTACGGCGTATTCACGTAGAACAGGCGCGGCTCCAGCGTCTGCGTGACTTCCTTGCCCCCCAGTTGCAGCGGGCGCTCGAATACCAGCCCAGCATCGACCGACAGGGTCGGCACGGAACGCGACAACTGCTCGGCCTTGCTGCCGGTGGTTTCGTTGGCATCCAGATCGTAGCGGGCCAGATTCACGCTGGCCTTGGGCGTGATGAAATAGCTGGCGCCGATAATCGGATAGCTGAGCTGCGGTATCGCCACCATACGGGTGCCGCGCAGCAGGGTCGGGTGGTAGAAGCGCGTCAGTTCGCTGTCCATGGCCCAGTCGAAGCCGCCCGCCACATCGTACTGGGCGGCGTGGAAGTTAATTGCCGGCAGACGGTCGTAAGGACGCGAAACGAACAGGCTAGGATCAACCACGGATTCCGGATCCTGCAGCACCTGATACTTCTGCACGCGTGCCGTCAGCGTCCAGAACTCGCCATGGTAGTCGGTGCGCAGCTCGCGCAGCAACTGGCGTTCCGTCGAGCTGGACACCGTCTTGGAGAAGTCATTGGGATAGTTGTTATCCGAGGCCGCGCGCACCTGCCAGCCATACGACCAGTCGTTGCTCAGCTCCTGCGTATGGTGCGAACGCACGCTCCAGCGGTCGGTGGAACCGCCCGGCGTGGAAGGAATGTACTGCTTGTCGTGCGGCAGAAATTCCAGATAGGTTTCGCCCTGATACAACCCGCCCTCGGTCTCGCCCAGATAGCGGCCATTGGCACCGAGCTGGAAGCCGCGGCGCGGAATGATTTTCGGGTACAGCGTCAGGTCGCGATTCGGCGCGATATTTAAATAGTACGGCACCGTCAGTTCAGCCGCGCCTTTCGAACCGAAGCCCGGCATAGGCGAGAGCCAGCCGGAACGGCGTGCACCGGACAGCGAGAACGATAGCGCTGGCGTGCCCAGTATCGGCACATCCTTGAAGTAGATGATGGTCTTGCCCGCCGTGCCCACGTCACGCCCCGAATCAAGGTTCAGGGTATTCGAGCGCAGATACCAGTCCGGATTGGCACTCTGGCAGGTGCTGTAGGTGCCGTTCAGCACCAGCGCCTCGTCTTCATTGAGGAAGTTAATGCGTTCGGCCTTGCCCTGCGCATGGTTGGTCTCCATGCGGTAGGTCGGGTTGAGCATATAGCCCTGCCCCGTATCCATATTCATCTGCAGCTCATCGCCGGTGAAATAGTCGCCGAAGCGCCAGATGCGCACCTTGCCCTCGGCATGCACTTCATCTTCCACTTGGCGGTAGCAGGCCGTGTCGGCCTTTACGCGGGTCTGGTCCTTGACCAGCTCCGCATCGCGGGTCAGGGTGACTTCGCGCTCGGGACGGCCGGTAATGTCTTCCGCCTGGATCACCGTCACGGCCGCCTTGTTCTCGACCCGCGGCGCGCGCGTCTTGCCGGGCACGCTCTGGGCGTAACCGGGCACGGACGTTACCGTCACGATGGCAGTCAGGGCATAGGCCCAGCGGGGCGAGGTAGAGGGGGGCAAAAGCCAGCGCAGGCAACTCATGAAAAATAAGGGCGTACCACCATGACAGGCGATTTTTTAATCTGAATCCCTTATTATAGGGGAATCTTCAGTCTATACCGGTTTCCGCCGTTCGCTCCATGTCATTATTACAGAATTTACCATCTGATACGCCTGCTAACACCGCTGCTAACACCCCCGATCTGCGTCTGGCCGCTCTCACCGAGTGGCTGGCCGGCTTGAATGTGGTGGCTGCGGCCAGTGCGCGCGCGGCATCGGCCGACGCCAGTTTCCGCCGCTATTTCCGCCTTGACGTGTTGCCAGAACAGCAAGCCGTGCTGGGCAGCACGCTGATCGCCATGGACGCGCCGCCGGAACGCGAAAACGTGCTCGCTTACGTCAAGGTCGCGGAAATGCTGCGTCAGGCCGGCGTGAGCGTGCCGCGCATTATCGCCACTGATTACGAACGCGGCTTCATGCTGCTGTCCGATCTGGGCACCACCACCTATCTGCAGGTGCTGGACCACGATAACGCCTCCATTATGTACGCCGAAGCGCTGGAAGCCCTGAGCCGCTTCCAGCTCACCAGCGCGCCGGACGTGCTGCCCGAATACGACCGCGCCTTCCTGCAGCGCGAAATGGCGCTATTCCCCGAGTGGTATATCGGCCGCCACCTGAACGCCACCCTGACCGACGCTCAGCAGAAATCGCTGCAGGGCGTGTTCGACGCGATACTGGCCAATGTGACGGCGCAGGCGCAGGTATTCGTGCACCGCGATTTCCATTCGCGCAATCTGATGCAGATCGACGTGGGCAATCCCGGCGTGCTGGACTTCCAGGATGCGCTGTACGGCCCCATGACCTACGATCTGGCCTCGCTGCTGCGCGACGCCTATGTGCAGTGGGATGAAGAACTGGTGCTGGACTGGGTAATCCGCTACTGGCAGCATGCCAAGTCGCTGGGCCTGCCCGTGGCTGCCGACATCGACGACTTCTACAAGGATTTCGAGTACATGGGCCTGCAGCGCCATCTGAAAATCCTCGGCCTGTTCTGCCGCCTCAACTACCGCGACGGCAAAGCCCAGTATCTGGACGACCTGCCTACCGTGCTCGAATACGTGCGCAAGACAGCCGGCCGCTACCCTGAACTGAAACCCCTGCTACGTCTGCTGGACACGCTGGAAAACAAGGCGCCGCAAGTCGGCTACACCTTCTAAGGGGCGGCCATGAAAGCAATGATCTTCGCCGCCGGTCGCGGCGAGCGCATGCGCCCGCTGACGGACACCACGCCCAAACCGCTGCTGGTGGTACGTGGCCGTCCGCTGATCGTCTGGCACGTGGTGAATCTGGTCAAGGCAGGGATTACCGAAATCGTCATCAACCACGCCCATCTGGGCGAGCAGATCGAAGCGCTGCTCGGTGATGGCAGCAAATACGGCGCCAGGATTCAATACTCGCGCGAAGGCACGGCGCTGGAAACGGCCGGCGGCGTGGCCGCAGCGCGCCACCTGCTCGGCGAAGAACCGTTCCTCGCCATCTCGGCCGACCTGTACATCCCGCAGTTCGATTTCACCCAGGTGCTCGACGTGCTGCACGATAAAGACCTGTGGGGCAATCCTTATCCGGCCGAAAAGCGCGATGTGTGCTGGCTGTATCTGGTGCCGAATCCGGACTTCCATCCGGACGGCGATTTCGGCCTGACCCTGTACACCGTGAATAACGACGGCACGCCGCGCTACACCTTCGGCAATATCGGCGTCTACCGCATGGAGCTGTTCGACGGGATCACGCCGGGCAGCCACGCCAAACTGGGCCCGCTGCTGCGCGAAGCCGCCGAGCGCGGACAGGTAGGCGGTGAAGTCTACACGGGACCATGGCACAACCTCGGCACCGTGCAGCAACTGGAACAACTCAACGCCCCGCTGTCGCCGCGGCCGGCGTCCATCCAGTGAACAGCGCGGCCAGTCTGATGGCCGCCTGCGCGGCGCGCCGTAGCCGCCTGCTGGCGCAACTGCCGGCCGGCGCCATCGCCGTGCTGGCCACGGCACCGGAAGTGGTGCGCAACGCCGACAACGAATACCCGTACCGCCACGACAGCGATTTCTACTACCTGAGCGGCTTCACGGAACCGGACAGCGTGCTGGTACTGGTGGCGGCGCGTGCCGACAGCGCCGCACAGGCCATTTTGTTCTGTCGCCAGAAAAACCCCGAACGGGAAATCTGGGATGGCTACCGCTACGGACCGGAAGCGGCCCGCCTAGCCTTCGGCATGGATGCCGCCTACGCGATCGAAGACCTTGACAGCGAAATGAGCCGCCTGCTGGCCGATGCACCGGCCCTGTACTACCCGCTGGGCGGCAGCCTCGATACCCAGGTCAAAGTCTGGCGCTCGGCCCTGCGCGCCCGCGCCCGCACGGGCGTAACGCCGCCCGATAGCGCGGTCGACCTGCTGCCCCTGCTGGCCGAACTGCGCCTGCGCAAGGATGCCGAAGAACTGGCCTGCATGCAGCGCGCCGCCGACATCTCGGCGCAGGCCCACCTGCGCGCCATGCTGGCCACGCGGCCCGGCATGTACGAATACGAAGTGGAAGCCGAACTGCTGTACGCCTTCCGCCGCAGCGGCGCACAGGCACCGGCCTATAACTCGATTGTCGCCAGCGGCGAACGCGCCTGCGTGCTGCACTACAGCGCCAACAACGGCTTGTGCCGCGACGGCGAACTGCTGCTGATCGACGCCGGCTGCGAATACAACAGCTATGCGGCCGACATCTCGCGCACCTATCCGGTGAACGGCCGTTTCAGCGCTGCGCAGCAGCGCCTGTACGAACTGGTACTGGCTGCACAAGCGGCTGCGCTGGGCGTGATCGCACCGGGCCGACCTTACGCCGACATGCATCAGGCAGCCGTCAAGGTGCTGGCACAAGGCATGCTCGATCTGGGACTGCTGCAGGCCAATGTGCACGGCACGGTCGACGACGTGATCGCCAACCAGCACCACCAGAAATTCTACATGCACGGCACCGGCCACTGGCTAGGGCTGGACGTGCACGACGTGGGCCACTACCGCGACATCACGGCCGCCGACAAGCCCTCGCGCCCGCTACAGCCGGGCATGACGC
This sequence comes from Pseudoduganella danionis, assembly GCF_009720775.1. GTDB lineage: Bacteria > Pseudomonadota > Gammaproteobacteria > Burkholderiales > Burkholderiaceae_D > Rugamonas > Rugamonas danionis. The sequence continues at coordinate 28,273 of NZ_WNKW01000001.1, read as the reverse complement.
TGACGGTGGAGCCGGGCATCTACGTGCGGCCCGCGCCGGACGTACCCGAGTGCTACTGGAATACCGGCATCCGCATCGAAGACGATGTGCTGGTGACGGACAGCGGCTACACCATCCTGAGCGCTGCCGCGCCCAAGAGCGTGGCCGATATCGAACATCTCATGCAGCAGCGCCCCACCCCTTAAGCTGATGCAGCAACCCGAAATGCAGCAATCATGAGTACTACCCCGAATTCCAGCGATAACCACCGCAGCCCCGCCAACGCCGCAAGCGGCCGCACAGACTACGACGTCGCCATCTGCGGTGCCGGACCGGCCGGCATGGCACTGGCCCTGCTACTGTACCAGCGCGGCATGGCGGCAGATCGCATCGCCCTGATCGACGCCCGTTCACTGGCGCAGGCCAGCGACGATCCCCGTTCGCTGGCACTGGCGTGGGGCAGCCGCCAGATCCTCGATGCCATCCACGCATGGCCTGCCGTGGCCACGCCGATCGAACAGATCCACGTTTCACGCCGCGGCCAGTTCGGCCGCAGCCTGATCGACCGCAGCGAGCACGATCTGCCGGCACTCGGCTACGTGACCCGCTACGGCGACATCGTGACAGCACTGGGCGCCGCCTGCCTGAAGGCTGGCATCCCCATGTTGCGTCCTGCCCGCGTAGAGAATATCGACGAACAGGCCGACCATGTGCGCGTGGTGCTGGCTGGCGACGTACCCGCCGTACGCGCAGCCATCGTGGTGCAGGCCGAAGGTGGCCTGTTCAGCGATCAGGCCAGCCGTTCGCAGCGACGCGACTACCAGCAGAGCGCCGTCATCGCACAGGTCCGCGCCGACCGCCCCATCGCGGCGCGCGCCTACGAACGCTTTACGGAACAAGGTCCGCTGGCCCTGCTGCCGCAGGATCAAGGCGGCGCTGCCGGCGAATACTCGCTGGTGTGGTGTCTGCGTCCCGACGAAGCGGCGCGCGTGCAGGCACTCGGCGACGCCAGCTTCCTCGCCGAACTCGGCGCCGCCTTCGGCAGCCGCCTGGGCCGCTTCGTACACGCCACGCCGCGTTTGGCCTTCCCGCTCGGGCTGAACGCCGACCCGCGCAGCACGGCACGCACGGTCGCCATCGGCAATGCAGCGCAGACGCTGCATCCCGTTGCCGGACAAGGCCTCAACCTCGGCCTGCGCGATGTCGCGGTACTGGCCAAGGTGCTGGCACAGGGCGCCGATCCGGCCCATCTGGCGCAGTTCACCGTACTGCGCGAGCAGGATCGCCAGACCACCGTGCGCATTACCGATACCATGGCGCGCATCTTCGCCAGCACTTCGCCGCTGCAAAGTTTGCTGGGCCTGTCGCTGACCGCCATCGACCTGGTACCACCTGCGCGCAATATGCTGGCCGAACTGCTGATGTACGGCCGCCGCTAAGAACCTGAAAAACCTGCCGCTCAAACGGAGAAAAAATGATCATTCGTGACGCCGTTGCCGATGACGCCCCAGCCATAGTCGCCATCTATAACCACTACGTGCTGACCACGTCCATCAGCTTCGAAGAGCAGGCAGTAACGGCAGCCGAGATGCAGCAGCGCATCGCCGACGTGCAGCGCGGCGGCCTGCCGTGGCTGGTGGTTGAAGTGGATGGGGTGCTGGCGGGTTATGCCTATGCCACCAAATGGCGCGTACGTCATGCCTATCGCTTTTCAGTCGAAAGCTCGGTGTATCTGGCGCCGGATACCGCAGGCAAAGGCCTGGGCACGGCGCTCTATCAGCAACTACTGGCACGCCTGACGGCTGGCGGCTACCACCTCGTCATCGGCGGTATCGCGCAGCCGAATCCGGCCAGCGTGGCGCTGCATGAAAAAATGGGCTTCGAAAAAGTCGCCCAGTTCCGCGAAGTCGGCTTCAAATTCGGCCGCTGGATCGACGTCGGCTACTGGGAGAAAACACTTGCCGCGCCCACGCCAGCGACACACTAGGCAGCCACTGCTGCACCTATCGGCGCCAGCCTTCTTCAGGCTGTGATAGCCATTGTGACAATCTGAGAATTTTTCGCGCGCGCGAATTGCTATGCTGCGGTGTCTATCCCTTGCCGGGTTCGACCACCTGCACGCTGGCCTTGCTGCCTGACCTCGCCCATCATTTTCGGCGTCATGGTTTCAGCAAACATTTGCTCGAATTTATTCCGGCCGAAACCTGATAGACCACGTGTTGCGATATGCAGTTGCTAGCGCACCGAGACGCACGATCATCACCAAGAGCTGGGCTTGGCCATCCAAGCTAATACACCGACTTACAAGGTCTAAGGAATGCTAATGAAGGTTTATCCCTTAAAAATTCAGGCTATCGCATCGGCCTTGGTTTTTCTGCTGATCTCTGACAGCGCAAGTGCTGGTCCGGCGACGTCACCAACTGCCTGGCTGCTACAGTACGAAGGGAAGTCAACCAACCAGCTCATATGGGATAAGCGCTTCGTTGCACTGGTGAACAGCCGAGTTCCACCCGCCTTATCCGATAACGTGGCGATGGCACTCGGCGGCCCGCCGGATCCGGTTGTCGTCGAAGATCACCGCTATGTCAGCATGTCGGCCTGCCGCCCGCATAGCTGTACAGAGAAAGGCTTCCTATGGATAGATGCCGAAACTGGCATGGGCATAGGGGCGTTTCATGTACCTGGCACCCTCAGGCTAGCATCCAACAGTCTATCTGCAGCCAACATTCCCCCTCAGGCAAAGCTGGCTCTGAGCTCCTGGATTTATGAGCAGAGCATGAGCGTCGAGTACATCGAATTTATCGACCGTTCTGGCGCAAAAGTTGAGATGCCGCCTAAGTCCTTTAGCTGGAAAGAGAAATTTCAGCCACCATCGACTGGCCCTGCGTTTGATTGCACGATGGCACAGAGCAAAATTGAAAAAACCATCTGCGCCGATACAGGGCTTGCAGCGCAGGATCTCGCAGTAAGCGAGCTATACCATAGTATCCGCCTCGGTAGCGGCACGACCGGTGTGCAGGAGGAGCTACGGAGCTTGCAACGCAAGTGGCTGCAACAGCGAGACCGCGAGTGCCTCAATGTAGACAACCTCGTCGACTGTCTGAAGGATCAATACACGGCGCAATACAAGCGCTTAAACAATTGGCTTCCTGCTTCTGCTCATCGTCCGCAGAGCTAGACCAAACAAATACCCGGACGGCTTTCTGTTCCGATTTTACCAACCGCTAGGTGAGCGACCGGTGAAGTGATCGGCAGTGCTGCTGGCTTCACCCATTCATGTATGGACTCAAACAGGAGTATCCACTTGCAAGTTGTCCAACCTGCCCTTGCGTCGCTGCGTTTCCACGTCAGCTACCGGCTAGGCGAATACCTGGGTATCGTCACCTCCCACGTAATTGCTGAATTAACGCGCCGCAAAATTGAACAGGGAAAAAAGATAAGCCTTTTAGATATCCTCGTTCTACGTAGCTGTTTGCTTCTAGTTATCCCGCCTATATTTATGTTCAAAGTGCTAAAAGTCGGCGCTTGCGATTTTCATTTTGACGACGCAGGAATAACTCGGCGTTCGAAGGGCGGAGAGTTAGTCGTACCCTGGGCCGAGGTTATAGCCATTCATACTTACCCAGTGGGATATCTGTTTGCACAAAGCGACGGTGCGATGCCGGTTCCTTTTCGGGTTCTAAGTGATGAACAGCATGCTCTATTGAAGAACTACATCGTTCGGCATCAGCCCTCCGGCGGGCCAAGCTGAAAACGGTCTACATCCCCCAATGATTATTCAGATGTTATGCGAATTGATACGACGAATTTAGGGAAAAAGGCGCGCGCATTGCTTGCCATCCTGGGTGCATGCACCTTACTGATGCAGTTAGGTTCCTTTGCGCTGCGAGCCATAGCGAGCCATACGCACGATCTTGTGAGCGAGACCATATCGCCAGACGGCCAGTATCGCATGGTCGTTACAGAAGACCTGGTTGGATTTCCAGGGCAAGTCTGCATCAAAGACGTTTACATCATCCGTGCTCGCACATCGTCGCATAGCGTGGACGAGGATAAACTTATTTACTCGGGGGCTTGCAATGGTTTACTTGGCATAAAGTGGGGCGCTAAGGGCATTGAAGGCACTCTTAGCGTTGCCAACGCAGTGGATGGGGTCGCAGCGGTCACAATCAGACAGTATGCGGCTGAGGGCATGGTGCGCGTGATCTGGTCTTCGATGTAGCTGAGGTTGCGAAGTCGGCCTGCCGCAGACCCGAATACCACGTTAAACCGCTTATACGGAAAGCATTTCTTGAATACTCCTACTCCAACTTTATCCCACCAAGACATTGAAGAAGAGTCCTTGCTTCACATAGTCTGTCCAACGCAAAAGCGGCTGCTTCCTGTGCTGTTGGCTGGCTGCTGGTGTCTGATGTTTATTCCTGCCATAGCCAGGCATCTGAGCGGGCCATCGCAAGATTACGCCTATGCGTGGCTTGCTATCACGCTCTCAACCGGAGCGCTATTTGCCATCCTGCTGTATCGAAGTTATGTCTTCCGTGATGAGCTATGCATAGTCCGGGGGAGTAGCGCGCCTAAGGCATATAAATTTTTACTGTCAGCCGAAACCATACGTGCAGTGCGCGTTCTACCAAGCGCTCAAGCATGGTCGTCAGAAGGGAAGTTGGAGAGTCTTGGACTGAGTGATGGACGGATCGAAATCGAGACTAGCACTCAGTCGTTTCGTTTTGGTGCCGGCTTAGATGAATACTCGACGCACAACACGGTAAACAAAATACTGCGCTTCTGTGGACTCAACTGATATACGCCGCTACACGTAAAGTGCGCTATGCAGCGACTTCAGATGCTTGGACAGGGTATCGGCGGTCAAATCGATGCGAACAAAGTTTGATCGCCGAGTATATCCATGCGCATGGATGTATCTAGCTGGATGGATGCAGCAGTGTTCTCGGGGTCAGCTCAGTTCTCGGGGTCAGCTCTGTCATTCGGACATGTCGTACAAAACTTTAATCCATATCAATATGTGAAACAGTCGAATTTGCGTGTTAACATTGATCAAAGAATGGCGTCCGATGTCCAAATGACAGAGCTGTCCCCGAGACCCGCGGATGTCCAAATGACAGAGCTGTCCCCGAGACCCGAAGGTGCTGGCACAGGGCGCCGATCCAGCCCATCTGGCCCAGTTCACCATTCTGCGCGAACAGGATCGCCAGACCATCGTGCGCATCACCGACACCATGGTGCGCATCTTCGCCAGCACTTCGCCGCAGCAAGGTTTGCTGGGCCTATCGCTGACCGCCATAGGCCTCGTACCAACAGCGCGCAGTATGCTGGCCGAACTGCTGATGTACGGCCGCCGCTAATAGACAGAGAAATGAAAATACGTGACGCCATTGCCGATAACGCACTAGCCAAGCACCTCGCCCAAAGCTCCCCCCCTCTTTCCCGCCTCGTATAGCAAACCTTCTGCGTTTTCCACTTAAGCCCTCTTATTTTCTCTCCTTTCCACTTATTTTCTCTGCATTCAAGTCTAGTCTTTCGTTTGAGCTAAAACAAAAGCCCATATCAGCAAGCAGAGAAAATAAGAAGGAAACAGAGAAAATAAGAGTAAATAAGAGGAAATCGCAGAATGTTTACCACAGTGATCGCCCAAGTGGATCCCGACACCCTGCGACGGCTGATCCAGCACATGCAGCGTCACGGACAGCCTCCTGACGTCAGTGCTGCAATCAACACCGCGCTGAAATTCTGGCTGGATGAAAGTGTCAAACTTGCGTCCGAACCTAGTGCTGCCAGACAGCGCGGCTATCAGTGGAAAACCGTCTTTTTACCTGAGGGCACCATCCTGCGCTCATGGAGCTACGGCGAGCATAACTATGCGGAAGTCATTGGCGATCAGATCATTCATCAGGGTCGTTCCGTCAGCCCCAACCAGTTTGCCCGTTCATTCGCACGCAGCATGCGCAACGCCTGGATAGACCTCTCAATCCGCCGGCCTGGCGAACACCACTACACCATCGCCAGCCGCCTGCGCGACGAATCACTGAAGAAGGACTAGCCCCCCTCGCACCGCCATCTGCTATCAGCGCGACTAAACCAGCAACAAGTCACGCGATCCACTACACTCTGTCAGATCACCAACCATACCGCCGGAGTCGCATCATGAGCAAAGTTTTCGTCAACATCGGCCTGAGCCTCGATGGCTATATGGCGCCGGAAGGCATGACCATGGACGACCCCAGTTACAAAAACTGGGGCGCGAAATGGGGGGCGTTGATGGCCTGGCTGATCAATCAGCAATACTTCCGCGACAAGCTGCAATTCGGCCCCGGCGGTGAAACGGGCGCCGTCAATGAAATGGTGCGCCACACCTTCGAACGCACTGGCGCCAACATACTCGGCAAGCGCATGTTCGATCAGGGCGAAGTAAGCTGGCCGGAAGAAGCACCATTCCACACCCCCGTCTATGTACTCACCCACGAGAAACGGGAACCCTGGGTACGCCCCGGCGGCACCACCTTTTATTTCATCAACGAAGGCCCTGAACGTGCACTCGAACTGGCGCGCGCAGCCGCCGGCGAACGCGACATCCGGATATCCGGCGGCGCCGACGTAATCCAGCAATATCTGACTCTGAATCTCATTGACGAACTGGAGATCGCTCTGGCTCCCGTCCTGTTTGGCGCTGGCCGGCGCCTGTTTGAAAACCTGGGCGAAACAGCGTCCCAGTTCCGCATAGACTCCGTACTGAACGGCACACACGCCACCCATTTGCGCTACGTGCGCGCATAAAAAAAACGGAACCCTGATCTCTCAGGGCTCCGTACTCTTGCAGCCGGCAAGCAGGCGTATGCTTTACTCGACCGCCTTCACCATATCCTCGATGACTTTCTTGGCATCGCCAAACACCATCATGGTGTTTGCCTGATAGAACAGCTCATTATCCAGACCGGCATAACCGGAAGCCATGGAACGCTTGTTGACGATGATGCTCTTGGCTTTGTAGGCTTCCAGAATCGGCATGCCGGCAATCGGCGAGTTCGGATCTTTGGCCGCCGGATTGACCACGTCGTTCGCGCCCAGAATCAGCACCACGTCGGTCTGACCGAACTCGCCATTGATGTCTTCCATCTCGAACACCTGATCGTACGGCACTTCGGCTTCCGCCAGCAGCACGTTCATGTGGCCCGGCATACGGCCTGCCACCGGGTGGATCGCATACTTCACGTTGACGCCCTTGTGGGTCAGCTTCTCGACCAGCTCTTTCAGCGCGTGCTGGGCGCGTGCCACGGCCAGACCGTAGCCCGGTACGATGATCACGCTTTCCGCATTCGCCATGATGAACGAAGCATCATCAGCCGAACCGGATTTGACGGGACGCTGTTCTTTCGCTGCGCCGCTACCAGCTTCCGCGGGTGCTCCACCGAAGCCACCCAGAATCACGTTGAAGAACGAGCGGTTCATGGCCTTGCACATGATGTAGGACAGAATCGCACCGGACGAACCCACCAGCGAACCGGCGATAATCAGCATCGAGTTATTCAGCGAGAAGCCGATACCGGCAGCCGCCCAGCCCGAATACGAGTTCAGCATCGACACCACCACCGGCATATCCGCACCGCCGATAGGAATGATGATCAGCACACCGAGCACGAAGGCAATCGCCGTCATGATCAGGAACGGCAGCCATGCCGGCGTTGCGCCGCTATCGAAGCAGAACACCAGACCCAGACCCACCATGGCCAGCGCCAGCAACAGGTTGAGCATATGCTGGCCGGCGAAATTGACCGGCGCGCCCTGGAACAGACGGAACTTGTATTTGCCCGACAGCTTGCCGAACGCGATCACCGAACCGGAGAACGTAATCGCACCGACGAAGGTACCGATGAACAGTTCGATACGGTTACCGAACGGCAGCGCTTCGCCCGCCTGCGCAATGCCGAAAGCCTGCGGCTCCGACACGGCAGCCACCGCGATACACACAGCGGCCAGACCGATCAGCGAGTGCATTGCTGCGACCAGTTCCGGCATCTTGGTCATCTCGACTTTTTTCGCCAGCACGGCACCGATGCCGCCACCGACCACGACACCCAGCGCCACCAGCGTGAAACCGCCGGCGCTGCCGTGGCCCGCTGCTGCCGCTGCAGCAGCCATGGCCTGCAGCTTGAAGATCAGTGCCACCGTGGTGACAAACGCGATGGCCATACCCGTCATGCCGAAAGCATTACCGGCACGCGCCGTGGCCGGCGAGGACAGGCCTTTCAGCGCCTGAATGAAGCATACCGAAGCGATCAGGTACAGCAGGGTGACCAGATTCATGGAGATACCGCTCATGCCTGCTCTCCCTTGTTAGCTGCGGCCTTAGGCGCCTTCTTCTTGAACATTTCCAGCATGCGCTGGGTCACCAGAAAACCGCCGAACACGTTGACGGCTGCCAGTGCCACGGCGACAGTACCGGCCACCTGCCCCACCAGACCTTCGGTCAGCGCGGCAGCCAGCATGGCGCCCACGATGATGATGGCCGATACGGCATTGGTCACGGCCATCAGCGGCGTATGCAGCGCAGGCGTCACGGTCCACACCACGTGATAGCCCACATAGATGGCCAGCACGAAGATGATCAGATTGATGATGGTATGGCTCACTTCCATAAAACCTCCTTTTATTTTCTCAGCAGTTCGCCGCCGCTGCACAGCAGCGTGGCTTTGAGGATTTCGTCTTCGCGGTCGATCACCAACTGGTCTTCCTTGTTGATGATCAGCTTGAGGAAGTCGAGCACATTGCGCGCATACAGCGCCGAGGCATCGGCCGCCACCAGCGTTGCCAGATCGGGCTGGCCGACGATGTGCACGCCGTGGCGCACCACCGTTTCGTTCAGCACGGACAGCGGGCAGTTGCCGCCCTGCGCGACGGCCAGATCGACAATCACCGAACCCGGTTTCATGGCTTTCACGGTGTCTTCGGAAATCAGCACAGGCGCTTTGCGGCCCGGGATCAGCGCGGTAGTGATGATGATGTCGGCCAGCTTGGCACGTTCATGCACCAGCGCGGCCTGACGTGCGAGCCAGTCGGCCGGCATAGGACGGGCATAGCCGCCCACACCCTGCGCGATTTCCTTCTCTTCGTCGGTGAGGAAAGGCACGTCGATGAATTTGGCGCCCAGCGATTCCACCTGCTCTTTGACGGGTGGACGCACGTCGGACGCTTCGATCACGGCGCCCAGACGCTTGGCGGTAGCAATCGCCTGCAGACCGGCCACGCCCACGCCCATGATCAGCACGCGCGCCGCTTTCACGGTACCGGCCGCCGTCATCAGCATAGGCATGAAGCGCTGGTAGGTATTCGCGGCCACCATCACCGCCTTGTAGCCGGCGATGTTGGCCTGCGAGGACAGCACGTCCATCGACTGCGCGCGCGTGATGCGCGGCACGGCTTCCAGCGCAAACGCCTGCAGGCCGGCGGCTGCCATGGCAGCGTTGTTGTCGGCATCAAAGGGATTGAGCATGCCGATCAGCACCGTGCCAGCCTTCATCAGGCCGCGCTCCGCTGCATCCGGTGCGCGCACCTTGAGCACCACTTCCGCGCCGTATGCGTCGGCCGCTGTGCCGATCTGCGCACCGGCTGCCACATACGCCTCGTCGGTCACCGATGCGGCCAGACCGGCGCCAGCCTGCACGATCACACTGTGCTTGGCCGCCAGCTTCTTGACGGTTTCGGGCGTCGCCGCAACCCGGGTTTCGCCCGGCCGCGTCTCGGCCGGTATGCCTATTCTCATGCTGCCTCCCAAAGATTAATAAACTGACTAGAATCTAACACGGATTGCTGGGGCTGCACGCGGCAGAGTTCCCCCCTCGATGGCCCCATCATACTTAATACGTATTTATCAATAAATGCCGCATTTATCACTACATTTATTACAAAATGTCATCTATTGCTGTTAAAACACTTAATCTAGCGCAAAGAAGGCTGCTCCAGCGTACTCTTCTGGCTAAAGTTTGCGCTATTTCAATGTCGCTTCCATGACACGCAGCGAGAGCAGCGCCTAAACGGGCGAGCCCGAGTAAAAACAGGCTAAAATGTCGGCTCTTTCAAGGATCGCCTATGCCACGTATCTGGAAACCCTCTGTCACTGTTGCCGCCATCGTCGAAAAGGATGGCAAATTTCTCGTTATCGAAGAACAGACTAGCGATGGCATCCGCATCAACCAGCCGGCCGGTCACCTCGACCCGCACGAATCGCTGGAACAGGCCGTGATCCGCGAAACGCTGGAAGAAACCGCGCACGATTTCACCCCGACCGCACTGGTCGGCATGTATATGTCGCGCTACACCTCCAACCGCACGGGCGAAGAAGTCACCTATCTGCGCTTCACCTTCTGCGGCGTGCCGGGCCAGCAGCATGACCGCCCGCTCGACGATGGCATACTGCGCACCATGTGGCTGACGCGCGACGAACTGGCTGCCTGCGCCGAACGTCACCGCAGCCCTACCGTACTGCAGTGCGTGGACGAATATCTGGCTGGCCGCCGTGCGCCGCTGGAACTGCTGCAAACCCACGCTTCGGTCTTCCTGTCGGCACCGGACAGCAGCCACGGCTGACAACAGCGCGCGCACAGCTCGCAGGCAGCGGCAGGACCGCTGCCGCTGGCGTTATAGCTGGTGCTATGGCAGCGACGGCAACATAGATATTGATATAAACAGTTTTCAGGAAATAACATGAGCAAGAAAAAAGTCGTGATCGGTATGTCTGGCGGGGTCGATTCCTCGGTCTCGGCGTGGCTGCTCAAGGAACAGGGCTACGAAGTAGTCGGCCTGTTCATGAAGAACTGGGAAGATGACGACGACAGCGAATACTGCTCCACCCGTCAGGACTGGATCGATGCGGCCAGCGTGGCCGACGTGGTCGGCGTGGATATCGAAGCCGTCAACTTCGCCAGCGAATACAAGGACCGCGTGTTCGCCGACTTCCTGCGCGAGTATCAAGCAGGCCGTACGCCTAACCCCGATGTGCTGTGCAATGCCGAAATCAAGTTCAAGGCCTTCCTCGACCACGCCATGACGCTAGGTGCCGACCTGATCGCCACCGGCCACTATGCGCGCGTACGCGAACGCGCCGGCCAGTTCGAACTGCTCAAGGCGGTCGATCACACCAAAGACCAGAGCTACTTCCTGCACCGTCTGAATCAGGCGCAGCTATCCAAGACCCTGTTCCCGCTCGGTGAAATTCCGAAGACGGAAGTGCGCCAGATCGCGGCCAAACTGGGCCTGCCGAACGCCACCAAAAAGGATTCCACCGGCATCTGCTTCATCGGCGAGCGTCCGTTCCGCGAATTCCTGAATCGCTACCTGTCCTACCGTCCCGGCCCGATGAAAACCGACGATGGCCGCGTGGTGGGCGAACACGTGGGCCTGAGCTTCTACACGCTAGGCCAGCGCAAAGGCATAGGCGTGGGTGGTCTGAAGGCCTACAAGAAGGAAGATGGCAGCAGCGATGCCTGGTATGTGGCGCGCAAAGATGTAGCCAACAACACGCTGTACATCGTGCAGGGCCATGACCACCCGTGGCTGCAATCGGCCAGCCTGACGGCCGATACGGCTAGCTGGATCGCCGGCCATGCACCGGACAGCCGCATGCTGGCTGCCAAGACGCGCTACCGTCAGGCCGATGTGGCTTGCGAACTCACGCCGCAAGGCGAGAGCGATTTCGCGCTGCGCTTTATGGACCCGCAATGGGCTGTCACGCCGGGCCAGTCGGCGGTGATCTACGATGGGGAAGTCTGCCTTGGTGGTGGCCTGATTGCCGGCTCCACGCTGGCTGGCTAAGCAGGCAAGCCGCGCATGCGCGGCGGCCTGCTTGAAGAATTAGCTGGCGGCGTCCGCGCCGCCGGCTTCGCCCTCGGCACCCTTGCCGTCGCCGTCCGACGCTGCGGCATCGCGTGCCATGGCGGCACGCTGGCGTTTGACCATCGTGATGACGGTATTGCGGATGGTGTTGAGTACCGTATCGGCCTTGAACGGCTTGACGATGAAGCCGTGCACGCCCATGGCGTGCGCTGCCTGTATGGTGGCGGCATCGAATTCGCTCGACACCATGAAAATCAGCGTCTTGGGCCAGTTGGTTTTGATTTCGCGCACGATCTCGTCGCCGCTTTCGATCTGTTCGCGTGAAATGCAGATCAGGTGCGGCTGGTGCTTGATCAGCAGCGCCAGCCCGTTGGCGCAAGTGTGCGCCTGTCCCACCACATCGTAACCGCCCTCCACCAGCACCGTATTGAGCAAGCCGCGTGCGACGGCACTGGTATCGATAATCACTGCTTTTAACATCTTGCCTACCCTGTTCTAAACCCCGTTGGGGCCGGACCACGCCAGCATATTCCAGCTCACGCCCAGCCGCACGTCGGTTTTTAATTCCACCAATTGTCTGGAAAGATACAGCATTTCCTTCTCTTTTCGTAGCGTTATCCCCAGCCGGTCCTGCAGGATGCCGGCGCCGGCGAGTATGCCGTCCAGTGTGCCGTAGGTGCGCAGCAGCCGTGCTGCCGTCTTCACGCCAACCCCGGAAACACCCGGAATGGAGTCGGCCGGATCGCCCATCAGCGCCAGCAGATCAGCCAGTTGCGCCGGCACCACACCCCACTTGGCTTCTACCCATGCAGCATCGTGCCACACGCCTTTGAACGGGTCCCACAGCAGGGCACCCTGCGCGATCAGGCTATGCAGATCTTTGTCGGTACTGGCCACATAGGCTTCGCCGCGCCCTTCGGCCAGCCAGCGCTGCACGGCCGTGGCCAGCACGTCGTCGGCTTCCACCCCTTCGATGGCCAGCAGCGGCCAGCCCTGCGCCTGCAACTGCGCCTGCCATGGCGCCAGCGCGGTCTTCAGCACTTCGGGCATGGGGGTGCGGCCAGCGCGATAGCCTGCGTAAAGATCATGGCGCCAGGTCGGGCCGCCCGCATCGAAAGCCAGTAGCACATGGCTGGGCACGTGCTGGCGCAGCAGCTTGTGCAGCGCCGACTGGGCGTAGCGCAGCGCCGTCAGGGCCTTGTCGGCGCTATCGGGTTCGGGGCTGGCCTCGTACATGCGGCGTACGATGTTGAGGCCATCGATGGCCAGCAGTCTAGCCATGGCAGCAAAAGAAATCAGGAACTCTCACGGCGCCATTGTAACGTAGCGCCGCAGGTGCCAGAACTGGTACCAGAACAGATGCCAGTTCAGGGGCTTACTTGAGCAGTTCGTAGGGGCCGCCACGCTGCAGCGCACGCTGGAAGGCGGGACGGCTATGGATGCGCTGCAGGAAGTCCATCAAGTGGGGACGGCTGGCATTCAGGCCGGCACGGGCTGCGGCGGCTTCCAGCGGGAAGCTCATCTGGATATCGGCCGCACTGAATTCGGCCCCGGCAAACCACGGGCGCTGTGCCAGCTCCCGTTCCAGATAATCGAGATGGCTGGCGATCTGCGGCAGGATGTAGCTGCCCAGTACCTTGCGAGCGATCGCCCGCGCAATCGGCTTGACGAAGAATGGCGCAGGGCTGCTCTCGACACGGTCGAACACCAGTTTCATCAGCAGCGGCGTCATGGCCGAGCCTTCGGCGTAGTGCAGGAAATAGGTCCAGCGGCGCTGCTCCGGCGTACCGGCGGCCGGCTTCAGACGGCCCTGCCCATAGGTATCGAGCAGGTATTCGACGATGGCGCCCGATTCGGCCACCACCACTTCGCCATCCGTAATCACGGGCGACTTGCCCAGCGGGTGAATCGCGCGCAGTTCGGGCGGCGCCAGCATGGTCTTGGGGTCGCGCTGATAGCGCACGATCTCGTAAGGCAGACCGAGTTCTTCCAGCAACCACAGCACGCGCTGCGAACGGGAGTTGTTCAGGTGGTGGACGATAATCATGATCAGCGCTGTACCTGCAGCATGATGACGCGGGCCGACGGCTTGCCCGAAGCGCCGCCGCCGCCCTGCCCGGCCGCCCCGGCGGAAGTGCTGCCAGCTTTGCCTTGCGGGCCGCTATCGCAGCCACCGCAGCTACCGCAGCCATCGCCGCAGCCTTCGCGCACACCGAGCAGGCGGGCCAGCAGCGCCGCACTCACACCGCGCTGCGCCAGGGCATTCGCCCAGCCGCGCCGCAGCGCTGCAGGCAGATAGCGCCGGCACACATGCAGCAGTGCCAGCACAACGATGACAGCAACGATCAGGTTCTGCAGCATCTCAACCTCCGGCCAGCGCCAGTGCAACGCGATAGGTAATAAACGAGGCCGAGTAGGCCAGTACAAACATATAGCCGGCCATCAGCAACGGATAGCGCAGGCTGTTGGTCTCGCGCCGGACCACGGACAGCGTGGACATGCACTGCGGTGCGAACACATACCATGCCAGCAGCGACAGTGCGGTAGGCAGCGTCCACGAACCGGCGATAATGGGCGTGAGCGACTGGGCCAGCTCGTCGCCGCTCTGCGACAGCGCGTACACGGTGCCCAGCGCACCGACCGCCACTTCGCGCGCGGCCAGACCCGGCACCAGCGCAATGCAGATCTGCCAGTTGAAACCGATAGGCGCGAAGATGTATTCGAGACCGCGTCCCAGTATGCCGGCCAGGCTGTAGTAGATAGGCGGATGCGTCGCGCCTTCCGGCGCGCCGGGGAAGGTGCTGAGGAACCACAACAGCACCATCAGCGTGAGGATGATGGTACCGACACGGGTGATAAAGATCTTGCAGCGTTCCCACAGGCCCAGCGCCAGATTCTGCAGGTGCGGCCAGTGGTAGGACGGCAGTTCCAGCATCAGCGGTTGCTGGTGGTTGGCACCCATGCTGCGCTTCATGAAGTAGGCCACCAGCATGGCCGACACGATGCCCGTCACGTACAGGCCAAACAGTACCAGCCCTTGCAGACTGACGAAGCCGCCCACTTCACGCTCGGGAATGAAGGCAGCAATGATCAGCGCGTACACGGGCAGACGCGCCGAGCAGGTCATCAGCGGCGCGATCATGATCGTCACCAGCCGGTCGCGCGGATTCTGGATGGTGCGTGCCGCCATGATGCCGGGAATCGCGCAGGCAAAGCTGGACAGCAGCGGAATGAAGGCACGCCCCGATAAACCCACGCCGCCCATCAGGCGATCGAGCAGGAAGGCTGCGCGTGGCAGATAGCCGCAGTCTTCCAGCACGAGGATGAAGAAGAACAGAATCAGAATCTGCGGCAGGAACACCAGCACGCTGCCGGCACCACCGAGTATGCCTTCCACCAGCAGGCTGCGCAGCAGACCATCGGCCATGGCGTTTTTCACCATGCTGCCCATGCCATCCACACCATCCTTGATCAAGTCCATCGGCACGGTGGCCCAGCTGAACACAGCCTGGAATACGCAGAACATCAGCACGGCCAGAATAATCGGCCCCAGTACCGGATGCAGCACGATGTGGTCGATCTTCTCGCTCAGATTGCCGCGGTCATCTTTTTCATGGCAGGCCAGTGCGAGGATGCGGCGCACTTCGCGCTGGGTCTCTTCCACGCTGACGGTATCGATCACGTCGAGCGACTTGGGTGCGGCTTTTTCCGTCAACACCATGGCATCGAGTGCCTGCACCAGCGCGCGTTCGCCACCGGCCTGCACGGCCACGGTAGCCACCACCGGCATGCCCAGTTCCTGCGCCAGCCGCGCTTCGTCGATCACGATGCCGCGCTTGCGCGCCACGTCGACCATGTTCAGCGCCAGTATCATGGGCAGGCCCAGGCGTTTAATCTCCAGCACCAGCCGCAGGTTCAGACGCAGATTGGTGGCGTTCACCACGCATACCAGTACGTCCGGCACGGACTCGCCTGCGCGCTTGCCGGCCACCACATCGCGCGTGATGGCTTCATCCGGCGTATGCGCGGACAGGCTGTAAGCACCGGGTAGATCAAGTAAACGATAGGCGCGGCCCTCGGGCGAAGTGAAACTGCCCTCTTTGCGTTCGATGGTCACACCGGCGTAGTTGGCCACTTTCTGGCGTGCGCCCGTGAGGCGGTTGAACAGCGCGGTCTTGCCACAATTGGGATTACCGAGCAGCGCCACCATGGGCGCAGCAGTGACAGCGGCGGGAGCAGCCGCCCGTGTTTCGACGACAGCCATAACTTATTCCGGTTGAATTGATACCAGTGCCGCTTCGAAGCGACGCAGCGCGAAGGTGGCATTGCCTACCTTGATCGCCAGCGGCTCGCCACCGGGCATACCGCGCTTGAGCATGCGGATCTGTTCGCCCGGTACAAAGCCCAGCTCCATCAGCCGGCGCGCCAGCGTGGCGCCATCATGCTGCGGGGTGCCGGGGGCGATATGGACCACGGTGGCCTTGGCGCCCACCGGCAGCGTATCGAGAGTAATCAGAGGAACAGCATGCGTCATGGCGAAATCCGTTCAAAACGCCGCCGGGCCCGTGCCGCAGCGGCTTTCCTGCCTGCCCACGCCCCGGTAATGAGCGGTTCCAGCCGGAAATAACATGAGTCTATTATAAACCGTAATGCGAATTACTTCTATTTGCGCTTGCATGCCGCAGAAAACTGAGGCACACTACCGGAAATGATAATGATTCGCATTAAGTGAACGAATTACAACAGTGCCAGTCCGGCATCGCGCCTGCGGCACCGTCACCATCGAACTCAGGACTGAAGGTAATACCATGATCGTCTGTGTCTGCAACAACATCTCCGACCGCGAAATCCGCATGGCCATCGAGCTGGGCTCCGACTCCGTCGAAGCACTGCAGCGCGATCTGGGCGTGGCCACCTGCTGCGGCCAGTGCTTAGCTTACGCCAGCGAGCTGCTGAACAAGACGCTGGCCCAGAGTGCGCCGCTGCAAGAGACTGTGCTGCAACGCCAGACCGTCGGCAGCACTTGCAGCAACTAAGGGGGACGCCATGCACACCCTCAGCTTCGACAGTTACGACCAGTCCCACGAGCACGATCACGCGCGCTGGCGCAAGCTGGCGCCCATGGCCGCCATCGTGGCCGGCCACGCGCTGATGTTCTATCTTTTCCACACCGGCATGCTGCGCGAAGCCGCCCATGCCGTGCTGCCGAATATCGTCACGATCAATTTCGTCCCCGCCGCCGAGCCCGTCAAACCGGCCACCCCGCCCGTGCTGCCTAGCGCGCCTATGCCAGTGGCGCAGGTGACCGTGCCGCCGCTGCCGCCGGTCGCCATCGCCGCCAGCGAGCCGACCATCAGCGTCGCGCCGTCGCCCGCGCGCAGTACCGAAGCACCGGCCAGCAGCACCAGCGTCGCCGTGGCCGCCGTCGCCAGCACGCCGGTAGCGGCCGCCGGCACGCCGAAAACCGTGTCCACCGTCGAATACCTGCGGGCACCGCAAGCCATCTACCCGCACAGCTCGCGCCGTCTGGGCGAAACGGGCGTGGTCATGCTGCGCGTGCTGATCGGCGAAAAAGGTCAGGCCGAGCAGGTGGTGGTGCAGAAATCCTCGGGCTACTCGAATCTGGACGAAGCCGGCCGTCAGGCGGTGTTGCGCGCCCTCTACAAACCGTACATCGAAGACGGCAAGGCCATCGCGGTGTACGCGCTGGTGCCGATCAACTTCCAGCTGGGCTAAACCGGCACGGCCCGATCTATCCGGGCAGCAACTTGACCCAAGTCATTTTTGATGACTGCGATCAGGCTGGCCCCAATTTGCCTGCAACGTGGCAAAATAGGCGTATTCCTCCACCACGATAAGAGAGAACGCCATGAAAGGTGATCCGGAAGTAATCAAGCAGCTCAATGCGCAGCTGACCAATGAACTGACCGCCATCAACCAGTATTTCCTGCATGCACGCATGTACCGCCACTGGGGTCTGAGCCGCATCGCCAAGAAGGAATACGACGAGTCCATCGGCGAGATGAAGCACGCCGACAAGCTGATCGACCGCATCCTGATGCTGGACGGCCTGCCTAATTTGCAAGCCATGCACAAGATCATGATCGGCGAGAACACGGAAGAAATGCTGGGCGCCGATCTGGCGCTGGAACAGGGCGCCCAACTGACTGTCAAAGCCGGCATCGCTGCTGCCGAGAAGGCCGCCGATTATGTGTCGCGCGACCTGCTGCTGGAGATACTCGACGATACGGAAGAACACATCGACTGGCTGGAAACCCAGCTCGATCTGATCGCGAAAGTCGGCATCCAGAACTATCTGCAAAGCCAGATGCACGACGAGTAAAACAACAACGGCCAGCTTGCACAGCTGGCCGTTGTACTTTCAGGGCGCAATCCGCCGCAGCGCCAGCTAATGGGAAGCGCGCCCCATGGCCGGCTGCCCCGGCGCAGCGCTATCGGCCGACTTGACCTTGACGGCCAGCACGGCCAGCGCACCGCACAGCATCAGCGCCCCCGCCAGCCGGATCACATTTTCCGGATTCCCGCCCAGCAGACTCTGGTAGTACAGCGGCAGCGTGAAGATCTGGATGATCATGGGGATCACAATGAACATATTAAAGATGCCCATGTAGACCCCCGTGCGTTCGGGCGGGATGCAGCCCGCCAGCATCACATACGGGTTGCCCATGATGCTGGCCCATGCCAGCCCTATGCCCACCATGGGAATGAACAACAGCAGCGGATTGTGGATCTGCGGGATCAGCAGCATGCCCACGCCGGCCAGCGCCAGACAGACGCTGTGGCTGCGCTGCGGACCATAGCGGCGCGTGAACGGCACCATGGCCAGCGCACCGACAAACGCCACCGCGTTGTAGAACGCGCCCACCTGCCCGGTCAGCAGCCCCGCATCGCGGAAGCCTTGGGAAGCGGGATCGGTGCTGCCGTAGATGGTGGTCGCCAGCGACAGCATGATGTACTGCCAGTAGCAGAACATGGCGTACCACTGAAACAGCTTGACCCACGCCAGCTGCTTCATGGTGTCCGGCATTTCGCGAATAGCGCTGGCTACATCGGCCAGCGTGTGGCGCCAGCCGGCCGGCTGGGCGCGGATGGCCGCCAGTTCGGCAGGCGTGAGCGGCAGTTCCGGCGTAGTCTTCAGCGTCCACAGGATGGAGCTGATGGAGAAGATCGCCCCGATCACAAACGCCACGATCACGATGTGGGGAATGTGGTGGCTGTTGACGGCATCCTTGTTCATGCCGGCCCACACCAGCAGAGAAGGCGTCAGATAGGCCAGCGTCTGGCCCAGCCCCGTGAAGGCACTCTGGGTCAGGAAGCCCAGCGAGTGCTGGGACGGATCGAGCTTGTCGCTGACGAAGGCGCGATACGGTTCCATCGTGACGTTGTTGGCTGCATCGAGTATCCACAGCAGGCTAGCGGCAAACCACAGCGTAGGGCTGAACGGCATGGCCAGCAGACCGAGGCTGCACAAGATGGCGCCGATCAGGAAGTAAGGCGTGCGGCGGCCCCAGCGCGTGACCGTGCGGTCACTCATGGCGCCGATCAGGGGCTGGACCAGCAGGCCCGTCATGGGACCGGCCAGCCACAGATACGGCAGGCTGGCTTCGTCGGCGCCCAGATATTTGTAGATCGGACTCATGCTGCTTTGCTGCAGCCCGAAGCTGAACTGAATACCGAAGAAACCGATATTCATATTGATGATCTGCCAGAACGACAGGCGCGGCTTCATGCCTGCACTCCCTGCTGCCACGCGGCCAGCCATGGCCTGTAGAAGGCCAGATCGGCCGGCACCGCGCCGGCAATGCCGCAGATGGCGCCGGCAAAGGCATTGGCGCGGTCCAGCGTCAGTGCCAGCGGCCAGCCCTGCATCTGCCCGTACAGGAACACCGAAGAAAACGCATCGCCCGCGCCCACCGTATCGACGATCTGCATCGGCGCGGCCACCGGTGTGCTGGTGGTCACCACGCCGTCGCTGCCGAAGTGCATGGCACCGCGCTCGCCCAGCGTGACGATCATGCCCTGCAGGCGGAAGGTGCGCATCAGATTTAGGCAGGCGTCTATCATCTCCCGGCTATCCATGGCGCTGGTGCCGGGCTGGGTATGGGTGTACCAGCGGAACAGGTCTTTCAGTTCATCCTCGTTCACCTTCAGCACATCGGCCAGATGCAGCGATTCGAAGGCGCAGCGTTCCGTCACCTGCCCTTCGCGCACATTCAGGTCCAGATAGCGCTGGGCTGGCGTGGTTTCCAGCAGCGCGCGCAAGGTGCCGCGCGAGCACGGATGGCGTTGTGCCATGGTGCCGAAATAGATGGTGGCCGGCGCGGCCTGCCTGAGCGCCGTCAGCGCCGCCGAAGCTTCCACATAATCATAGGCCTGATCGGGCAGGATGATGAAGCGGTGGCCGCCATCGTTGCGCTCCACCACTACCCGCCCCGTCGGCGCGACAGGATCGCTCTGCAGGCCGGCCTCGCTCATGCCGAAACGGGAAAACTCGCTACGCAGCAGCAGCCCGTTCTGATCCTGCCCTACGCGGGTGATCATCAGCGTGGCCGCACCGAAAGCGGCCAGATTACGCGCCACATTGAAGGGCGCACCGCCGACTACCTGCTCGGTGAGAAAATCATCGACCAGTGCTTCGCCGAACACGGCGATGGTTTGTAGACTCATGTTTAATCTTCTCCGCGTTCCAGCCAGTGCAGCGCATACGGCGCCAGCGTGATGGTGCCGCCCAGTATGGCGCCACTCAGGCAGTCAGTCCAGCTTCCTGCCAGCGTGTAGTGCTGCGCGCTGGCGCTGAAGTTCATCAGGGCGCGGAAACGCTCGCCGCGGGCCAGCGCCAGCACGCCAGCCGGCGCATCGTCCAGCAAGCTACGCGGGGCGTCGGCTGCCAGTGCAGCATGGGTCTGGCGTGCCCGCACCAGCGCCGTCAGCGCCTGATACATGCGTCCCGCCGGCGTGGCGCCATCGTGCCGCTGCAGCCAGCGCTGTCGGTCGAAGCGGGGCCGCTGCAGCCAGCGGCTATCCATCGCATGCTGCGGACGCTGCAGATAGCTCTCGTCATTTTCCATCGCCAGCTCGTCGCCCATGTACAGCACGGGCAGCGCGCCGAAGCTCAGGGCCAGACCGTGCAGCAGCAGCATGCGGCGCATGGCCATTTCGCGCTCCTGCTCCGTCCGTGCCGACTGCAAACCGGTCAGCGCGGCGGCCATGCCATTGCTGCCATGGGCCGCATTCGGGTCGCTGCTCTGGAAGGCGGCGCCGCGTGCATAGCTGCCTTCGGCGCCGCTGAAGAAGCGCGCCACCCGTGCCAGCCGCTGTGCGCTGTCCACGCTGTCGGCACCAGCTTCGGCACGCAGCACATTCCAGCCGATATCGTCATGGCAGCGCACATAGCTGAGCCACGTGGCCGCAGGCGGCAAGGGCGGCGTATTGGCGATCACCGCGCACAGCACTGCGGTATTCTGTTCGGCCAGCCCCACCCAGCCCGCCGCCATCAGGCTGCTGTGATAGGCGATATGGCATTCGGCCGCGTTAGCGCTACCGAGATAGGCCGGCAGTTCGCGCGTCGGCACGATGGCTTCGGCCTTCAGCAGCACACCCGGTGCGACGATGTCGACGATGGCGCGCAGTGCCTGCAGCAGCTGGTGTGCTTCCGGCTGGTTCATGCTGTTGGTTCCCAGCCGCTTCCACAGGAAGGCCGTGGAATCGAGGCGGAACACTTCTACGCCGCGATTGGCCAGCCGCAGCAAGGCCTGCGCCATTTCCGCAAACACGGCAGGGTTGGCGTAGTTGAGGTCCCACTGGTAGGGATAGAAGGTGGTCCAGACCCAGCCACCGGCAGCTTCCACATGGCTGAAGTTCCCCGGCGCCACTTGCGGGAACACCTGCCCCAGCGTGGCTTCGTACTGGTCCGGCAGGCTGCGCTCGGAGAAGATGTGGAACATCGCCCGCGCCTGTGCATCACCGGCCTTGGCGGCCTGCGCCCACACATGGTCGTCGGCCACGTGGTTGAGTATGAAGTCGGAACACAGGCTGATGCCGGCATCGCGCAGCGCCGTGGTCAGTGCTTCCAGATCGGCGTTATTACCCAGCGCCGGTTCCACATCGTCGAAACTGGTGACGGCAAAACCACCGTCGTTTTCACCTGCGCGCGCACGCAGGAAAGGCAGCAGGTGCAGATAGCGCACGCCCAGTTCCTGCAGATACGGGATCTGTTCGCGCACGCCGGCCAGCGTGCCGCCGAAATTATTCACATAACTGCAGTAGCCCAGCATCTGCTGGCTAAGAAACCAGTCCGGCTGCGCTGCACGTTCCGCATCGAGCGCCTGCAGGGCAGCCGGGCGCGCTGCGTACAGCGTACCCAGACTGGCCATCAGTGCGCCATACCAGCTCTCGAAATCGGCCCGCTCGCCGTACAGGCCGGCCAGCAGCCGGTGCAGCGTGGGAGCCGCTGCAGCCAGCCGCTGGGCCGCCTGCGGCCGCAGCGTTTCCGGCAGAACCGCCAGCAGGCGGTCCGTCATCACATTAGAAGGCATAAGTCAGGCCAACTTTGGCAGCACGGCCGTTGATCGAGCGGGCCGCATGGCCGTCGCCTTCAACTTCGGTGTAGCCGATCTTGTTAAACAGGTTGTTGACGCTGAACGACAGCGTGGTCTTGGGCGACAGACGGTAGTTGACGAAGGCATGCACTACCTGATAGCCGTCCATCTCGATGGTGTGTCCATCATCGCCCCACGACTTGCCGGTGCCGATCAGGCTGGCGCCGAGCGTGACATCGCCGAAGTCATAGCTAGGCATGATCTGGTACACCACCTTGGCCTGACGGCGCGGCGTGTTGCCGATATTGGCCACATCCGCTGCTGCCGTGCCGACGATCTTGGCATCGGTGTAGGTCATGCCGCCGGTGACGCGGAAGCTGCCCTGGGTGTAAGCGCCTTCCAGTTCCACGCCCTTGGCGTCGTACTTGTTGGAAGTGCTCTTCTGGGTGGTGGCTTCGTAGTTGCTCTCGTCGGTCTTGGCCTGGAACAGGGTCACGAAGGTGGAGACACCGCCACTGCGCCATTTCACGCCACCTTCGATCTGCTTGACGGTGTTGATGTTGATCGGTGCGCTGCCATCGAGCGGCGTACCGAACAGGATACGGTCGGCATTGAAGGCTACGCCATCGCTGACGCGGGCGAACGCTGCCAGATTATTCGTGATGCGGTAGTTACCGCCCACCGAATAGGAGTTGTGGTTCATCTTGTAGTCCACCATTTGCATGGTGGCAGCCTCGTAGCGCTGGCTGCCATTGCTGAGGGTGGCAATATTGGCCGTGCCGCTTGCAGTCTGGCGATCCTGACGTACGCTGGCATCCACATTCAGTGCGCCCACTTCATAGCCCACGTTCAGGTAAGGCGAGGTGAGTTTGTATTCCATGTCCACCGCGCGCGAGCAGCAGCCGCCCCATGCCGGGCCAACCAGACCGGGCGTGGTGCTGGCCGTTTTCAGCAGGGCCGGTTTGTCGCCGCTCGCTTGCAGCAGGTATTCGTTAAAGTTCCAGGTCAGGCCCAGCTTCTGCGTCGACAGGTACAGGCCGGCCGTGGTGGTCAGCTTGCTGCCATCGGCCAGCGCAAAGGTCTTGGCCAGCTTGGTGTCGTTCAGGGTATTGCCGGCATCGTCGATCGAGGTGTTGAATACCACCGCCGAAATAGCACGGCCCTTGTAGGTCTGGCCTTTGTTCGGGCCGGTGGCAAAGGTGTAAGTGCCTACCGTGCCGTTATTGGCAGGGAACACGCCGGCAAAGCGGCCGCTGTTGGTGGAAGTGCGGAATTTGTCGCTCAGGTTCCAGCCATCGCCCAGATCGAACGAGCCTTCCAGACCGATGGAATCGCTTTTCACTTTCAGGCCGTCGTTGACATTGGTCGATACTGGCGTGTTGTTCTTGCCCAGCGCAACATCGCGCACCCAGTATGGCGAGTAGAACGATACGCTGCGCGGGTCGATGCCCGGCAGTTCCTGGATTTTCTTGTTCACGACCTGCACCGGCACTGGCAGTGCCGTCGGCGCCTTGTCGTCCAGATGTTTGAACGACAGGCGGATGTAGCCATTGTCCAGCTGATGGGTGATATTGCCGCGAATCTGGCCGCCGTCTTCCGTCTTCATGCCGGTATTGCGCACGCCTTCGCCGGTACGGTAGCTACCGCCGATGAAGAAGCGGGTCTTGTCCGAAATCGGGGCGCCGTAATCGAAGTCCAGCCGGGTTTCATCGTAACCGAGGCCGCGGCTGACACCGATATGGCCGCCCTTCTCTTCACCCGTTTTGGTGATGAAGTTGATGATGCCGCCCGGGGCATTGGTCGCCAGCGTAGAGGCCGAGCCGCCGCGTACCACTTCAAGGTGATCCAGCGTGCCGTCGATCTTGATGTAGCTATCGGGCGTGATGAAATTGAAGTCGCCCGATTGCAGCACCGGCAGGCCATCTTCCTGCATCTGCACATAGCGCGCACCGCCGGCGGAAATCGGCACACCGCGCACAGTGATATTGGCATTGCCTTCACCGCCAGATGATTCGGAACGTACGCCCGGTACGGAGCGCAGCACTTCGGCGGCGCTCAGCGGCGCGCCGTTCTTGATGACGTCCCCTTCCACGGTACTGATGGAGACACTGGTTTTCATTTTCGACGAGCCGGTGGTGCTGCCCGTCACCACCACTCGTTCCATGTTCAGGCCATCGTTGGCCGGAACGGCTTCGTCGGCATGTGCGCCAGCCATGTGCAGCACTGCGGTAGCAACAGCGGCGGCAATGCCGCACAGTTTGAAAGTGCGAGTATCCATTTTGTCTCCAGTATCGTTGTTGTGATGGTCGAATTTGCTCTGCACATTTGCTGAGCAGATGAGGCATTATGGGCTGATTCAAAAATTTATGCAATCGATTGCATTATGCGATGCAACACGTTAATCCGGGCTAGACCGTCAGAGGGAAAACCTTATCATTCCTAGGTTAACGACGAAAGAAAGGGAGTTTTTTATTGCGCCGCAGCAGAAAATTTATGCAATCGGTTGCATAAATCAGACACTAGCGCTGCTCTCGCGCACCATCAACTGGGTCGGCAACTGTAGCGACGGCGCCGGACGGCCTTCGATCAGCTCCAGCAGCGAAGCCACCAGTGCCCGCCCGGCCGCACGTATGGGCTGGCGGATAGTCGACAGGGGAGGATGGAAATAGGTCGACAGCTCGATATCGTCGTAGCCCACCACCGCGATCTGGCGCGGCACCTCCAGCCCCTGGGTGCGCAGGGTGTTAATCGCCGTCATGGCCAGCAAGTCGCTACCGGCAAAGATGGCGTCGAAGCGCACATCCCGTCGCAGTAACTCCTGCACGGCCTGGCGGCCGCTATCGGGCAGGAAGGCAACCGATACCTGCAGCGCCGGATCGATGGCCAGACCGGCGCGCTGGAGCGCCTGGCAATAGCCTTCGTAGCGCTGCCCCACTTCGGGCAGGTTGATATCGCCAAAGAAGGCGATGCGCTGGCGCCCCTGCTGTAGCAGATGGCTGACGGCCAGATCGCCGCCGGAGACATTGTCGCCGCCGACGGTGCAGTACAGCTGCTGCGGCAGCTGCGCGCCCCACACCACGATGGGCACATGGCGCGCGGCCAGCTGGTTCAGCTGATCATGGTGGCGCCACTGGCCAATCAGCACGATGCCTATCACCCGGCCCGTATCGAACGGCGCCGCGGCGGCATCGAGTTCTTCCGCATCGACGCGCGACACCAGCATGTCGAAGCCCTGCTCCGTCAGCGCATCGGCCAGACTACCGAGCATGGACAGGAAGAAGGGGTCGGACAAATGCTGGCGCGTGGCCGAGTCATACGGAATCACCACACCGATGGTGCGGTTCTGTTTCAGGCGCAGGTTCTGCGCGCCGATATTGATGGTGTACTTGAGCGAACGCGCCAGCTCCATGATGCGGGTACGGGTTTCCTCGTTGACCAGCTTGCTGCCGGCCAGCGCCCGCGACACAGTCGAAGTGGATACCCCCGCCAGCCGCGCAATGTCGGCCATCTGCAGACGCTGTTGGGACGGGGTATTCGGCACTTCCGGTGGCGTGTTGGCACTCATCTCAGGCTTGCGGAATCGTATCCTTGAAAGACTGGCGTTCGGACAGCTTGTCGTACAGACGCGCCAGATTCGGATGGCTGCCACGCCAGTCGATTTCCGGGAAACGGAAGCTGAGCCAGCCCAGCATACACCCTACCGCCACGTCCGCCAACGAATAATGGATGCCGGCGCAATAAGGCGATTCGCCCAGCCGCGCCGCCACCACTTCCAGCCCCTGATGGACTTTGCGCATCTGCCGTTCTATCCACTGCTCGCTCTGCAGTTCGGGCGGACGCTGGGTACGTTCGAGTCGCACCAGTATGGCAGCATCGA
The DNA here is from genome assembly GCF_009720775.1 of Pseudoduganella danionis. GTDB lineage: Bacteria > Pseudomonadota > Gammaproteobacteria > Burkholderiales > Burkholderiaceae_D > Rugamonas > Rugamonas danionis. Next base: position 2,014 of record NZ_WNKW01000001.1, on the reverse strand, counting down.
GCACGCCATCGGCCAGCGCTTCCCAGCACTTGATGTCGGCCCGTTCGCGGCCATTAGGCGGCAGCAGCTTGCACACTGGCGTCAGCGTATCGAGGTATTCCACCATCACGCGCGAGTCGATCAGGACGTCGCCATCTTCCATGATCAGGCTAGGCACTTTACCGAGCGGATTGAGTTGATCGATGGTCGTGTCGGCGGCCCACACATTTTCCAGCACGAATTGGTAATCCAGCTTTTTTTCTGCCAGCACCACGCGCACTTTGCGCACATAAGGACTGGCGAGGGAACCGATGAGTTTCATAAATGCTTAAAGTGGTCGATCAGACTTCAGTATAACATCGGCGGATCGGCGGGATGAGCGGCGGCCAATGGTAAAATCACGTTTTTCGCATTTCCGCGTTGTTGGCCTTCTTATTAACTCCCGCCTTCTAGTCCATCATGACCACTACTCCTTACTCCACGCTGTCTGCCCTGTCGCCGCTCGATGGCCGCTACGCCGGCAAAACCGATTTGCTGCGTCCCATCCTGTCTGAAGCCGGCTTCATGCACCACCGCGTCAAAGTAGAAATTTCCTGGCTGCAAGCATTGTCGCAAGCCGGTTTTGCCGAGATCCAGCCGTTCTCGGCGGCCGGCAACGCCCTGCTGGACAAGCTGGCCAGCGACTTCAGCGAACAAGATGCCGCGCGCATCAAGGAAATCGAAGCCGTGACCAACCACGACGTGAAAGCCGTGGAATACTGGCTCAAGGAACAGGTCAAGGATGTGCCGGAACTGGTGGCTGCATCGGAATTCATCCACTTCGCCTGCACCTCGGAAGACATCAACAACACTTCGCACGGCATGATGCTGAAGGCGGCACGTGACCAGGTCATGCTGCCTGCGCTGCGCAACGTTACCGCCAAGCTCAAAGAAATCGCGCTGGCCAACGCCGACCTGCCTATGCTGTCGCGCACCCACGGCCAGACCGCCAGCCCGACCACGCTGGGTAAAGAGATGGCCAACGTGGTAGCCCGTCTGCAGCGCGCCATCGTGCGCATCGAGCAGGTGGAAATCCTCGGCAAGATGAATGGCGCTGTTGGTAACTACAACGCCCACCTGTCGGCCTACCCATCGTTCGACTGGCCGGCCTTCTCCAAGGCCGTGATCGAGCAGCGTCTGGGTCTGGTGTTCAATCCATACACCATCCAGATCGAACCGCACGACTACATGGCCGAACTGTTCGACGCCTTCGCGCGCGCCAACACCATCCTGCTGGATCTGAACCGCGACATCTGGAGCTATGTCTCGCTGGGCTACTTCAAGCAGAAACTCAAAGCGGGCGAAATCGGCTCGTCCACCATGCCGCACAAGGTCAACCCTATCGACTTCGAAAACTCGGAAGGCAATCTGGGTCTGGCCAACGCCGTGCTGAAACACCTGTCGGAAAAACTGCCAGTCTCGCGCATGCAGCGCGACCTGACCGATTCCACCGTACTGCGCAACATCGGCGTGGGTCTGGGCTACACCCTGCTGGCCTACGATAGCTGCCTGCGCGGCCTGAACAAGCTGGAAGTCAATCCGCAGCGTCTGGAAGCCGATCTGGATGCCAACTGGGAAGTGCTGGCCGAGCCCGTGCAGACCGTGATGCGCCGCTACGGCATCGCCAACCCATACGAGCAGCTCAAAGAACTGACGCGCGGCAAAGGCATCTCCAAAGACGCGCTGCGCGAATTCATCACGGGTCTGGCGATCCCACAGGAAGCCAAAGACCTGCTGCTGCAGATGACCCCAGCCAACTACACGGGTATCGCTGCCCAGCTGGCCAAAGCCATCTGATCTGCCCCGTAAAAACTGCCGAATAGCAATTCCGGCAACAACTTGCTATACACTAGCCCCCGCGACCACCGTTTGAACTGACCCCAAATAGTTGGACGGTTTAGTTTGCTAGGCAGCCAAGGGCTGAGTCCTATATTGCACAGGACTCAGCCCTTTTAATTTGAGTTTGATGCGGTCGTGATTGTAATAGTGAATGTAC
>NZ_WNKW01000019.1 GCF_009720775.1 Pseudoduganella danionis | reverse complement strand
AGCTTGATGACCATAGCAAGTTGGTCCCACCCCTTCCCATCCCGAACAGGACCGTGAAACAACTCTGCGCCGATGATAGTGCTGCAACCAGTGTGAAAGTAGGTTATCGTCAAGCTAGTTATTAAGAGGACCCCCACCGCCATATGCGAATTGATCGCATACAGAGCTGGTGGGGGTTTTTGCATTTGTGTAGCAAAAAACACATGGTGTTTACACTCCAGATTTTGAGTTAGAGAAACTAAAGGTGTACCATGTGGACTTTCGTGCTTGCTTTCTATCCTGATGAAAAATAAGACAGCGCTGTACCGTGCTCTGACTGCCGCTGGCATGGTGGCATCCCTCTGTATGTTTGCGCCGGCCTACGCCGACGAGATTGCCGATGTAGGTAAGCTGGCCAAAGCCGGTAAAGTGGTAGAAGCGCTGAGCAAAGCCAACGAATACCTCGCAAAACACCCTGCCGATCCGCAAATGCGCTTCATGAAAGGCGTGCTGCTGACGGAGCAGAACAAGTCTGAAGAGGCGATCGCCGTCTTCACCAAACTAACCGAAGATTACAAAGATCTACCGGAGCCGTATAACAATCTGGCGGTGCTTTATGCTGCCAGCGGACAGTACGATAAGGCCCGTATTGCGCTGGAAAAGGCGATCCGCACCAACCCTAGCTATATGACGGCCTATGAAAATCTGGGTGACGTGTATGGCAAGATGGCCAGTCAGGCTTACGATAAAGCACTGGCACTGGGCGCTAACAATACGCCATCGAAATCGCGCTTGACGCTGCTGCGCAGCTTCTCCAGCACCACCGGTGTGAAAGGCAGTGTGCCTGAGTTGCCTCCAGCGGCCGCACCAGCCCCAGCTCCGGCTGCGGCACCAGCCCCGGCCCCGGCCCCGGCAACGCAAGTGGCACAAGCTGGCCGTCCTGCTGCCCCGCCGCTGATTTCGCAGATTCCCGCCGATAGCGGCAAAAACACCATGCTGGCGCGGATACCTGCGTTGTCCGTGACGCCACCACCGCCTGCGGCGGCCAAACCAGCTCCTGCCCCCGCACCTGCTCCGACGCCGGTGCCGGCACCAGCCGCTACCAAGCCGGCCGTGCCTGTGCCGCTGCCAGTTCCGGTGCAAACCAAACCTGAGCCAGCCAAGCCAGCCCCTGCGCCTGTGGTGGCCAAGCCTGAACCGGCCAAGGTAGAGCCGCCTAAGCCGGCCAAGCCGGAAGCGCCTAAACCGGCCAAGCCGGATACCACCGACCGTGATGCGGTATTGGCACAGGTGAATGGCTGGGCCAAAGCATGGACGGCACAGAATGTGGATTCCTATCTCGGTTACTATAGCCGCGATTTCGAACCGCCTAAGGGCATGACTCACAAGGCCTGGGCGGAAGAGCGCCGTAGCCGTATCGAAGGCAAGGGACGTATCCGTGTGGAAGTCAGCTCGCCCGAAGTTGTGGTGACAGGAAATACGGCGAAAGTAACCTTCCGCCAGACCTACGAATCGGATCGTTTGACGGCCCGAAGCCGGAAAGTGCTCGTGCTCACCAAAAATGGTGGAAAATGGCAGATCAAGCAGGAGTCCTCGGGTAGCTGATGTCATATTCAAGATTTAAAACTTCATGGCGGACGCGCATTGCGCTGTCCGTCGTTTTTTTCGGCCTGCTGGCTGGCGAGGTTAGTTACGCCGCCAGAAAGCCAGCGCGGGCCGTCGCGCCCGCGAAAGCTAATCCGGAAACGCTGCTGGCCGACATCCATAAGGAACTGGCCCAGCATAATCTGCGCGCTGCGCAGCAGAAGGCCGACGCACTGGTAGCGGCCTATCCGACCTTCCGCCTGGGCCACCTGATCCGTGGCGACATTCTGCTCATGCATACCCGCCCTGTGGCAGCGCTTGGTGCGGCCGCCATGGTGCCGACGGCCCCAGCAGGTACAGACGCCAAGCTGGCCGATCTGCGCCGTGAAGCCACCGTACGTATGCAGGCTGAGCCGGGCCGTCCATCGCCGACCTTGCTGCCGCGTGCACTGCTGCAGATGCGCAAGGACCAGCGCCATGCGCTGATCGTCGATGCCAAGCATTCGCGCCTGTATCTGTACGAAAACCGTAACGACCAGATCCGTCTGCTGCAGGACTTCTATGTGAGCCAGGGCAAGCTGGGGATTAACAAGCTCAAGGAAGGCGATATGCGCACGCCCGTAGGCGTGTACAACATCATCGGCCGTCTGCCCGGTGTGAAGCTGCCTGACTTGTATGGCAAGGGCGCGCTGCCGCTCGATTACCCGAATGACTGGGACAAGATACAGGGGCGGGGTGGTTCCGGCATCTGGGTGCATGGTGTGCCGAACGAAACCTTCAGCCGTCCGCCGCTGTCTACCGACGGCTGCGTGGTAGTGAGCAATGACGACCTGAATCTGCTGACCCGTATCGTGGAAGTAGGCAAGACGCCGGTGCTGATCGGCGATCAGGTGGAGTTTGTCAGCAAGGAACAGTTGGAGCGTGATCTGCGCGTGGCTAGCTCGCTGGTAGAGAACTGGCGCCGCGACGTGGAGAACCGCGACGAGACGGCGCTGCGTTCGTTGTATTCGGCCCGCTTCAGGACCAGCAATGATGGCGACCTCAATGCGTGGCTGGACAAGAACCGTTATCTGCCCGGGGTCAAGAACATCAGTGTGACGGTGACGGATTCCGCTTTCTTCCGTCAGCCTAGTCAGGAAGAAATGATCGTCAGCAGTTTTACTCAGCAAATCGTGGCCGGCAAATTCCGCCATGCCGTGCGCAAGAAGCAGTATTGGGCGCGCGAAGGCAAGAACTGGAAGATAGTCGCCGAGTCGAATCTGTCCTGATAAAAAAAAGCCCCTTGATCTTGAACTGAACCCCTAAAGTTGGACGCCAACTTTAGGGGTTTTTCATTGGCGAAGTACACAATGCAGTTCAAGTTGGAGGTTGTCCAGCGATACCAGGCCGAAGGGATCGGCTTTAAATCCTTAGGG
>NZ_WNKW01000018.1 GCF_009720775.1 Pseudoduganella danionis | reverse complement strand
TATCACGAAGACTAGCTTCGTGTGCACTTTCATCAAACGTCCACACTTATCGACTGTGAATTTTTAAAGAACTTTTCTTTGGTACTGCTTGCTGAGAAGCGTTGTGTTCATCAGCGAAGAGGCAAGATTATGAAGCGTTTAGATCGTTTCGTCAACCCCTACTTTTTTCTCGTTCAACTCAGCGCTGGGCGCTTTGTTTTGCGAGGGGGCGAACTATAGCAAACGACCAGCACCTTCGGCAAGAGTAAATTTCGCGGTGCTACAATCGCTTCCTTTTTTGCAAACACCGTGGGATTAATGCCATGAACAATAACAACATTAAACGAGGCGGCTTCAGCTCGAGCTTCGGCGTACTCGCCGCAACGCTAGGCTCCGCCGTTGGCCTCGGAAATATCTGGAAGTTTCCTTACCTCACAGGCGCTAATGGCGGCGCAGGCTTCCTGCTGGTCTATCTGCTGGCCACACTCGTAATCGGTCTGCCCGTCATGATTGCGGAGATCACCATGGGACGCGCGGCCAAGGCCAACCCTATCTCCGCTTTACAGACACTCGATACCCAGAAGCGTCTGCCTTGGTGGCTGGTTGGCGTTGCCGGTCTCGCCGCCGCCTTCCTGATTCTGTCTTTCTATTCCGAAGTGGTGGCATGGGTATTTGCCTATGTCTTCAAAGCGATGGGTGGTTCGCTGCTCAGTAGCGACCGCCATGTTACCGAAGCGGCTTTCAGCGCGCTGACGGCCGATCCCGTGCAATCGCTGCTGTGGCAGTGGTGTGTGCTGTTCTTTATCGGTGGCATATTGCTGATGGGTGTCACCAAAGGCATCGAAGGCATTGCCAAGAAATTGATGCCTATTCTGTTCCTGCTACTGCTGGTGTTGTGCGCAGTCAGCCTGACACTGGATAAAGCTGGCGATGGCTTGGCCTTCCTGTTCCGCCCTGATTTCAGCAAAGTGACTGCCGGCGTAATTCTGACGGCCATGGGTCTGGCCTTCTTCAAGCTGTCGTTGGGCATGGGCACCATGATGACCTATGGCTCCTACTTCCGCGACGACCAGAATATTCCGCAAACTACGCTACGTGTGATGGCCGCCGACCTCTGCGTGTCCATGCTGGCCGGTATCGCCATCTTCCCTGCGGTATTTACTTTCGGCTTCGCACCTGCGGCCGGCCCGGCACTGGTGTTCATAACCATCCCTGCCGTATTCTCCCAGATCCCTGGCGGCCACTTGCTGATGGTGGCCTTCTTCATTCTCGCTTCCGTCGCAGCAACTGGCGCCATGCTGTCCTTACTGGAAGTACCGGTGGTGATCCTGCACGAGCGCCTGCACATCAGCCGCACCCGCGCCACCATACTGTCGATCGCCATTCTGATGGTAACGGGCTCTACTTGCGCCCTGACAGGTAGCGTGCTGGCCGACTTCAAGATCGCCGGGATGAACCTGTTCGACCTGTTCGACTTCCTATCGTCGAATGTACTGTTGCCACTAGGCGGTATATTGCTGGCTTTGTTCGCCGGCTGGATCTGGGGTCGCGATCAATTCACTGCGGCGCTGTCCAACCATGGCCAGCTTGCCAACGCGCGCACCATTGCCGTTGTGCTCTTCTTGTTGCGCTTCATTTCCCCGGTGCTGATTCTGCTGGTGATGCTCAAGGGGCTGAATTTGTTCTAAACACAACACAGCCGGCAATTTTTCACATTGTTCAGGACAGTATGCCTATACTGTCTGGACTGTGAATTTGTCAGGCTGCGAGATGAACCAAAGCGAGGTCCCCGTACTGCCAGCTCCAACGATCCTTATCGTTGATGACTCTTTATCGTACCTCGCTGCCCTGCTCGATAGGCTGGAACGCCACGGTTTCATGATCGTTCTGGCGCAAAGCGCTGCCGAAGGTCTGATGCGCGCAGAATTTGCCGAGCCAGATCTGATACTGCTCGATGTTGTCATGCCCGGTGTCGATGGCTTCGAAGCATGCCGGCGCCTGAAAGCCAGCAAGGCAACACGAGATATCCCCGTCATCTTCATGACGGGGCTCACCGATCCCAAACAAAAGGTTGCTGGCTTTGATGCGGGCGGGGTGGACTACATCACCAAGCCCTTCCAGATCGAAGAAGTACTGGCACGCATCAATACCCATCTGGCCTTACGCAAAGCCAATCGCGAACTGCAGGACATGGTCGCAGCACTGGCGAAAGCCCGTGAAGATCTAGTGCGCAATGAGAAGTTGGCCGGCCTAGGGGCCATGGTGGCGGGCATCGCCCACGAATTGAACACGCCTATCGGTAACAGCCTGATGGCAGCCACCACCTTCGAAGTGCAGGCAAACGACATCAGCCACCATCTCCAGCATGAAGGTGGCGTCACGCGCAAAGAGTTCGAGTTCTTCATCAAGAACGCGCAGCTAACCACAGAAATTCTCAGCCGCAACCTGAATCGGGCGGCCGATATCGTCACCAACTTCAAGCAGGTTGCCGTCGATCAGACCAGCTCGCAACGACGCAGTTTCCTGCTTGCAGAGGTAGTGGCCGGCAATGTGCTAACACTACAGCCAACGATCAAACGCACACCCTTTGTTATCCAGCAGCGTATTCCTGACGACATCATGATGGAGAGTTACCCCGGCCCGCTGGGGCAGGTGCTCACCAACTTGGTGAACAACGCGATATTGCATGGCTATGATGGGCGCAATGTCGGCCTGATCGATATCGCGGCCAGCGAGAACGGACAGGGTTGGGTCACACTCTGCGTGGAAGATCATGGCGTCGGCATCAGTAAGGACGATCTGGCGCGTATCTTCGATCCCTTTTTCACAACCAAGCTGGGTGTAGGCGGCTCAGGCCTGGGCCTGCACATCGTACACAACATTGTCGTCGAGATTCTTGGCGGCAGTATCGATGTCGTCAGTGAGTTGGGTGGCGGCACCCGATTCACGCTCACGCTGCCGATCTCGGCACCTGTGCGCTAAGCCTTACTCCTCCCCGGTCTCAAAAATCAGCGCGCAAAGCAAAAAACCCCCAACGGCCAAAAGGCTGAAGGGGGTTTTTCTTAATAACTAGCTTGACGATAACCTACTTTCACACTGGTTGCAGCACTATCATCGGCGCAGAGTTGTTTCACGGTCCTGTTCGGGATGGGAAGGGGTGGGACCAACTTGCTAT
>NZ_WNKW01000017.1 GCF_009720775.1 Pseudoduganella danionis | reverse complement strand
CTCGTGTGCACCAAAGCGAGGTGAGCATGGCGACGGAGGCTCTGTTGCAAAGATTGGCGGCAGTCAGAGGTAGGCTGTCGCTCTGCGCCGATCAGGCGGCTGCTGCGAAATGGTGGTTGAGCATGCCCATGGCCTCCGTCAGCGCCGAGGGCCCAATGCCAAAAGCTCTCTCCACAAGGCGCACCTCGCCCCTGATGCCGGGCTGCAGGCACCAGGGGCGAGCCTGTCCTTTGCGCAGGGCTCGCATGACTTCGAATCCCTTGATCGTGGCATAGGCCGTGGGGATCGATTTGAAACCGCGCACCGGCTTGATCAGTATCTTGAGCTTTCCGTGATCGGCCTCGATCACGTTATTGAGATACTTCACCTGCCGGTGGGCCGTCTCCCGGTCCAGCTTTCCTTCGCGCTTCAATTCGGTGATCGCTGCACCATAGCTCGGCGCTTTGTCGGTATTGAGCGTGGCAGGCTTTTCCCAGTGCTTCAGGCCTCGCAGGGCCTTGCCCAGGAACCGCTTCGCTGCCTTGGCGCTGCGGGTCGGCGACAGGTAGAAATCGATCGTGTCGCCCCGCTTGTCGACTGCCCGGTACAGGTAGGTCCACTTGCCCCGCACCTTGACGTAGGTTTCATCCAGGCGCCAGCTCGGATCAAAGCCACGCCGCCAGAACCAGCGCAGCCGCTTCTCCATCTCCGGGGCGTAGCACTGGACCCAGCGATAGATCGTCGTATGGTCGACCGAAATGCCGCGTTCCGCCAGCATTTCCTCAAGGTCGCGATAGCTGATCGGATAGCGACAATACCAGCGCACCGCCCACAGGATCACATCACCCTGGAAATGGCGCCACTTGAAATCCGTCATCGTTCCGTCCGTCCAATCTCCGCCAAGCATGCTCAAGCTTCACGATTTTTGCAACAGAGCCCACACGAGTATTGAGCATAGTCGAGATTGGTGCAGATCACTTCTGATATTGAACTGTCAGGAGCTGGCTGCACAACAGCCATTACGCCCAATCAACTGGTGCAGTCGTCTTCTGAAAATGACATTTGGTATCTCTCATAAACGGATGTTTTTGAGAGAACTATCTTCGGCCTTCACACGCACGAAAGGCGGCGAAGCTCCGCCGTTAATCCGTCCGCCGGAGATCTCGCCCAGGCAGGCTGAAGGCCGAGCAAGCCTGACAGGCCCGAAAAGCCCGGCACGGGCGTCGGCGGCGATGACGGCGGCGGCATTATCCAGGGTTGATGATGGAAGTGGAGGATATCGACAACCTCTCGCGCAACCAAGACATCGCGGTCGGACTGCAAGTGATCTTGAAGCCACGGGCCCGTCCCACCCCGACATGGACCTCGATGCCCGAACGGACGTTAGATTTCGAGTTCTAGGCGTTCTGCGATGAAGGTTGGATCCCAGCCGGGATTGAAAGTGTCGACGTGGGTGAATCCGAGCCGCTCGTATAGGCCACGCAGGTTCGGGTGGCAGTCGAGCCGCAGCTTGGCGCACCCCTGCGTTCGCGCGGCATGGCGGCAAGCCTCGATCAGCGCGGAGCTGACACCCCGGCCCGCATGTGTCCGTCGCACCGCGAGCTTGTGCAGATATGCGGCCTCCCCCTTGAGGGCGTCGGGCCAGAACTCGGGATCCTCGGCCGACAAGGTGCAACAGCCGACGATGCCGTCGCTGCAACTCGCGACTAGGAGCTCGGATCTCAGGACGAAGGTCTCCGCGAATGTCCGGTCGATCCGCGCGACGTCCCAGGCGGGCGTTCCCTTGGCGGACATCCACGCCGCAGCGTCGTGCATCAGCCGCACAACCTCGTCGATATCACCCGAGCAGGCGACCCGAACGTTCGGAGGCTCCTCGCTGTCCATTCGCTCCCCTGGCGCGGTATGAACCGCCGCCTCATAGTGCAGTTTGATCCTGACGAGCCCAGCATGTCTGCGCCCACCTTCGCGGAACCTGACCAGGGTCCGCTAGCGGGCGGCCGGAAGGTGAATGCTAGGCATGATCTAACCCTCGGTCTCTGGCGTCGCGACTGCGAAATTTCGCGAGGGTTTCCGAGAAGGTGATTGCGCTTCGCAGATCTCCAGGCGCGTGGGTGCGGACGTAGTCAGCGCCATTGCCGATCGCGTGAAGTTCCGCCGCAAGGCTCGCTGGACCCAGATCCTTTACAGGAAGGCCAACGGTGGCGCCCAAGAAGGATTTCCGCGACACCGAGACCAATAGCGGAAGCCCCAACGCCGACTTCAGCTTTTGAAGGTTCGACAGCACGTGCAGCGATGTTTCCGGTGCGGGGCTCAAGAAAAATCCCATCCCCGGATCGAGGATGAGCCGGTCGGCAGCGACCCCGCTCCGTCGCAAGGCGGAAACCCGCGCCTCGAAGAACCGCACAATCTCGTCGAGCGCGTCTTCGGGTCGAAGGTGACCGGTGCGGGTGGCGATGCCATCCCGCTGCGCTGAGTGCATAACCACCAGCCTGCAGTCCGCCTCAGCAATATCGGGATAGAGCGCAGGGTCAGGAAATCCTTGGATATCGTTCAGGTAGCCCACGCCGCGCTTGAGCGCATAGCGCTGGGTTTCCGGTTGGAAGCTGTCGATTGAAACACGGTGCATCTGATCGGACAGGGCGTCTAAGAGCGGCGCAATACGTCTGATCTCATCGGCCGGCGATACAGGCCTCGCGTCCGGATGGCTGGCGGCCGGTCCGACATCCACGACGTCTGATCCGACTCGCAGCATTTCGATCGCCGCGGTGACAGCGCCGGCGGGGTCTAGCCGCCGGCTCTCATCGAAGAAGGAGTCCTCGGTGAGATTCAGAATGCCGAACACCGTCACCATGGCGTCGGCCTCCGCAGCGACTTCCACGATGGGGATCGGGCGAGCAAAAAGGCAGCAATTATGAGCCCCATACCTACAAAGCCCCACGCATCAAGCTTTTGCCCATGAAGCAACCAGGCAATGGCTGTAATTATGACGACGCCGAGTCCCGACCAGACTGCATAAGCAACACCGACAGGGATGGATTTCAGAACCAGAGAAAGAAAATAAAATGCGATGCCATAACCGATTATGACAACGGCGGAAGGGGCAAGCTTAGTAAAGCCCTCGCTAGATTTTAATGCGGATGTTGCGATTACTTCGCCAACTATTGCGATAACAAGAAAAAGCCAGCCTTTCATGATATATCTCCCAATTTGTGTAGGGCTTATTATGCACGCTTAAAAATAATAAAAGCAGACTTGACCTGATAGTTTGGCTGTGAGCAATTATGTGCTTAGTGCATCTAACGCCGGAGTTAAGCCGCCGCGCGTAGCGCGGTCGGCTTGAACGAATTGTTAGACATCATTTACCAACTGACTTGATGATCTCGCCTTTCACAAAGCGAATAAATTCTTCCAAGTGATCTGCGCGTGAGGCCAAGTGATCTTCTTTTTGTCCCAGATAAGCTTGCTTAGCTTCAAGTAAGACGGGCTGATACTGGGCAGGTAGGCGTTTTATTGCCCAGTCGGCAGCGACATCCTTCGGCGCGATTTTGCCGGTTATTGCGCTGTACCAAATGCGGGACAACGTAAGCACTACATTTCGCTCATCGCCGGCCCAGTCGGGCTGCGAGTTCCATAGCTTCAAGGTTTCCCTCAGCGCCTCGAATAGATCCTGTTCAGGAACCGGGTCAAAGAATTCCTCCGCTGCCGGACCTACCAAGGCAACGCTATGTTCTCTTGCTTTTGTAAGCAGGATAGCTAGATCAATGTCGATCATGGCTGGCTCGAAGATACCCGCAAGAATGTCATTGCGCTGCCATTCTCCAAATTGCAGCTCGCGCTTAGCCGGATAACGCCACGGGATGATGTCGTCATGCACGACAAGGGTGACTTCTATAGCGCGGAGCGTCTCGCTCTCGCCAGGGAAAGCCGAAGCCTCCATAAGGTCATTGAGCAATGCTCGCCGCGTCGTTTCATCAAGCTTTACGGCCACAGTAACCAACAAATCAATATCGCTGTATGGCTTCAGGCCGCCATCCACTGCGGAGCCGTACAAATGCACGGCCAGCAACGTTGATTCCAGATGGCGCTCAATGACGCTTAGCACCTCTGATAGTTGGTTCGAAATTTCGATGGTCACCGCTACCCTCATGATGTCTAACTTTGTTTTAGGGCGACTGCCCTGCTGCGTAACATCGTTGCTGCTCCATAACATCAAACATCGACCCACGGCGTAACGCGCTTGCTGCTTGGATGCCCGAGGCATAGACTGTACAAAAAAACAGTCATAACAAGCCATGAAAACCGCCACTGCGCCGTTACCACCGCTGCGTTCGGTCAAGGTTCTGGACCAGTTGCGTGAGCGCATACGCTACTTGCATTACAGTTTACGAACCGAACAGGCTTATGTCCACTGGGTTCGTGCCTTCATCCGTTTCCACGGTGTGCGTCACCCGGCAACCTTGGGCAGCAGCGAAGTCGAGGCATTTCTGTCCTGGCTGGCGAACGAGCGCAAGGTTTCGGTCTCCACGCATCGTCAGGCATTGGCGGCCTTGCTGTTCTTCTACGGCAAGGTGCTGTGCACGGATCTGCCCTGGCTTCAGGAGATCGGAAGACCTCGGCCGTCGCGGCGCTTGCCGGTGGTGCTGACCCCGGATGAAGTGGTTCGCATCCTCGGTTTTCTGGAAGGCGAGCATCGTTTGTTCGCCCAGCTTCTGTATGGAACGGGCATGCGGATCAGTGAGGGTTTGCAACTGCGGGTCAAGGATCTGGATTTCGATCACGGCACGATCATCGTGCGGGAGGGCAAGGGCTCCAAGGATCGGGCCTTGATGTTACCCGAGAGCTTGGCACCCAGCCTGCGCGAGCAGCTGTCGCGTGCACGGGCATGGTGGCTGAAGGACCAGGCCGAGGGCCGCAGCGGCGTTGCGCTTCCCGACGCCCTTGAGCGGAAGTATCCGCGCGCCGGGCATTCCTGGCCGTGGTTCTGGGTTTTTGCGCAGCACACGCATTCGACCGATCCACGGAGCGGTGTCGTGCGTCGCCATCACATGTATGACCAGACCTTTCAGCGCGCCTTCAAACGTGCCGTAGAA
>NZ_WNKW01000016.1 GCF_009720775.1 Pseudoduganella danionis | reverse complement strand
CACTCGCCACCAGAGCAAGCTCCGTGCTGCCGTTCGACTTGCATGTGTAAGGCATGCCGCCAGCGTTCAATCTGAGCCAGGATCAAACTCTTCAGTTTAATCTCTGTTTTTTGCCATTTCTGGCACCAGCATTGCTGCTGGGTCGCTCACTCAAAATACTGACAGTTCGCTTCTTTTACGAAGCGTCCTATTTCATTTATTTCTTGTGAACATTTGATATTTTTTAAGTATCACGAAGACTAGCCTCGCGTGCACTTTCATCAAACGTCCACACTTATCGACTGTGAATTTTTAAAGAACTTTTCTTTGGTACTGCTTGCTGCGGAGCGTTGTGTCCGTCAGCGAAGAAGAAAGAGTATGAAGCGTTTAAATCGTTTCGTCAACCCCTTCTTTTTTTCTCGTTCAACTCAGCGCTGGGCGCTGTGTTTTGCGAGGGGGCGAACTATAGCAAAGACCTCGCCACTTCGGCAAGGCCTTTTTTTCAAACACCTCAGGCCAGCATCTGATCGATCAGTTCGATCCAGTGCCCCACCGGCGTGCTGGTGCCCGACTGCAGATGGCTCTGGCAACCAATATTGGCCGAAACAATGCGCTCCGCTCCCGTCGCTTCCAGATTGGCCAGCTTACGGTCACGCAACTGGTGCGACAGTTCCGGCTGCAGTACGGAATACGTACCGGCCGAACCGCAGCACAGATGGCTGTCCGCGCACAGACGCACATCGACACCGACAGCGCGCAGCAGATCTTCCACTTTGCCGCGGATTTTCTGTGCATGCTGCAGGGTGCAAGGCGGATGGAATGCCACCGGTCCTGCCGGTGGGCGCTGTTTCAACAGAGCGATCAAAGCTTCCTGCTCGGCGCACAGCACTTCGCTCACGTCGCGGGTTAATTCCGATACCCGCTTGGCCTTGGCGGCATAGACAGGATCGTCACGCAGCAGGTGACCATATTCCTTCACCGTCGCGCCGCAGCCGGATGCCGTCATCAGTATCGCTTCTGCACCCGCTTCGATCAGCGGCCACCATGCGTCGATATTGCGGCGCATATCGTTCAGACCACCATCATGGTCAGCCAGATGGTAACGGATCGCGCCACAGCAGCCGGCCCGTGGTGCTACCACCAACTCGACACCCAGTGCAGCCAGTATCCGCGCCGCAGAGCTATTGATGTTGGGCGCCATCTCCGGCTGTACGCAACCATCAAGCAGCAGCATCTTGCGTGGCATGGCCTGACGTGGCCACACACCTGCATCCGGCACCGGCTGCATTTTTTCGGCCAGCGAATCCGGCAGCAGTGGCCGCAGCATGCGCCCTGCTTTCATCGCGGGGCTGAACAGCCATGGACGTGGCAGCGCTTCTTTCAGCAGCAAGCGCTTGTAACGCGCAGCGGCCGGACGTTTCACCTGCTGCTCGACGATATGTTTGCCGATATCGAGCAGACGACTGTACTGCACACCGGACGGACAGGTGGTTTCGCAGTTACGACAGGTCAGGCAACGGTCCAGATGCAACTGGGTGCGCTCCGTTGCGGGAGCACCTTCCAGCACCTGTTTGATCAGGTAGATACGGCCGCGCGGGCCATCGAGTTCGTCGCCCAGCAATTGGTAGGTAGGACAGGTCGCCGTACAGAAGCCGCAATGCACGCAGGCGCGCAGTATGGCTTCGGCTTCGTCGCCGTCCGGCGTGTTCTTGAATTGTGCTGCCAGATTGGTTTGCATGATTACAGATCCTGATACATGCGACCGCGATTGAAAATGCCGGCCGGGTCGAAATACTGTTTGAGATTACGGTGGATATTGTGTACGG
Source organism: Pseudoduganella danionis (assembly GCF_009720775.1). Taxonomy (GTDB): domain Bacteria; phylum Pseudomonadota; class Gammaproteobacteria; order Burkholderiales; family Burkholderiaceae_D; genus Rugamonas; species Rugamonas danionis. The sequence continues at coordinate 9,465 of NZ_WNKW01000016.1, read as the reverse complement.
CTGGCGCCAGCGGCTGGAATACGCCACTGGCCTTGTCGCCACCACGGAACAGCGTGGCATGGCCGCCCAGCGCTTGCGCACGGCTGCGCATGGTCTGCACATCAAAGTCGCCACGTATCCAACGTTGCGAACCGCCCCATTCGATCAACTGATCATGCTCGCCGAATTCGCTCAGCACTTCGGTGGTCGAAGGCAGCGACAGACGCCACAACGGCATGCCTTCCAGCCGCACCGCATCAAGCAGCGGATGGTGCTGCTCGCGCAGATCGGCCCACCAGTGATCGGCTACGCTCGCATCGAGCACCTCGCCGCCGATATGGCGCACGGCCGATGCCACCGCTGCTTCCGCGCCGGACAGGCGCAAAGTCAGCGCGCCACCATGCCAGCTCGAAGCCGACAGCGGCAATGGCTGACCCGCCCATTTATTCAGACGCAGCAATGCATCGCCCTGCGACAGTTCCAGCCGCAGCGTCTTTTCCGCCACCGGCTTGGGCAACACCTTCAGCGATACTTCCAGCACTAGACCAAGCATGCCCATGGAGCCTGCCAGCAGACGCGAAACATCGTAGCCCGCCACGTTCTTCATGACCTGGCCACCAAAGCGCAGCGCTTCGCCGCGGCCATCCATCAGAACAGCACCGAGCACGAAATCGCGCAACGCGCCCGCATTGGCACGGCGCGGGCCAGACAGGCCAGCAGCCAGCATGCCGCCTACGGTAGCGCCTTCACCAAAGTGTGGCGGCTCAAAGGCCAGCATCTGCCCCTGCGCGGCCAGCGCCTGTTCGATTTCCCGCATAGGGGTGCCGCAACGCGCTGTCATGACCAGCTCGGTCGGCTCGTAGGCGATGATGCCGCTGTAGCTACGCGTGTCGAGCACTTCACCAGCAGCCGGCTGTCCATACCAGTCCTTGCTACCACCACCGCGTACACGCAACGGCTTGCCATGCACGGTAGCGTCGACGATGCGTTCGCTAAACTGCTTTACCTGATCTTCCATCGTCATGCGTTCACCTGTTTGACAAATTTGAATAGCCCGCCGCGCGCCTGCCGCTTGCCATAGGCAGCACAGCGGTCCAGCGTCGGGATGGCCTTGTTCGGATTGAGCAGGAAAGCGCCATCGAATGCGCGCTTGACACCGATGAAGGCAGCAATCTCGCTGACTTCGAACTGCTCGCACATGGAATCGATTTTTTCAATGCCCACGCCGTGCTCGCCCGTGATGGTGCCACCAACGGCAACGCACAGGGCCAAAATCGCTTCGCCGAACTGCTCGGCGCGATTGAATTCGCCGGGCGCATTCGCATCGAACAGAATCAGCGGGTGCAGATTGCCGTCGCCCGCATGGAATACGTTGGCACAGCGCAGACCATAGGTCTTCTCCATTTCCGCTATCCCTACCAGCACTTCGGCCACGCGCTTGCGCGGAATGGTGCCATCCATGCAGTAGTAGTCCGGCGAGATACGGCCCGCTGCCGGGAAGGCATTCTTGCGGCCCGACCAGAAGCGCATGCGCTCCGCCTCGTTCTGCGACACGGCAATGGCATTCGCACCGGCACGGAACAGTACTTCCGACATGCGGCCGATTTCTTCTTCCACTTCCTCGTGCAAGCCATCCGATTCACACAGCAGGATCGCTTCGGCATCGATGTCGTAACCGGCGCGCACGAACGGCTCGACCATGCGGGCGCTGGTCTTATCCATCATTTCCAGACCGGCCGGAATAATCCCCGCTGCAATCACGGCCGCCACGGCATCGCCGCCGCTGACCACGTTATCGAACGAGGCCATGATCACCTTGGCGACGGGCGGCTTGGGTATCAGGCGCACCGTCACTTCCGTCACAACGCCCAGCATCCCTTCCGAGCCAATAAACACGGCCAGCAGATCCAGCCCCGGCGCGTCCAGTGCTGCGCCACCGAGTTCGATGACTTCACCTTCGATCGACACCATACGCACGCGCATCACATTGTGCACGGTCAGGCCGTACTTCAGGCAGTGCACGCCACCGGCGTTCTCCGCCACGTTGCCGCCGATAGTACAGGCAATCTGCGACGAGGGATCGGGCGCGTAATACAGGCCATGCGGTGCGGCCGCTTCGGAGATCGCCAGATTGCGCACACCGGGTTGCACGCGCGCCGTACGCGCCAGCGGATCGAGTGCGACGATGCGGCTCATCTTGGCCGTCGAGATCACGATACCGTCAGCAATCGGCATGGCGCCACCGGACAAGCCCGTGCCGGCACCGCGCGGCACGATGGGCACCTGCAACTGGCGGCAGACCTTGAGTACAGCGATCAGCTGTTCCTCGTTCTGCGGCAATGCCACCGCCATAGGTAGCTGACGGTAAGCCGTCAGGCCGTCACATTCATAGGGTCGGGTATCTTCCTGCTCGGACAGCAGGCATTCGGCTGGCAGTACGGCACGCAATGCGGCCAGTATGGCCTCGCGCTGGTGCTGCTGCAGCGGTGGTGCTTCGGTAGGCGCGTTCATGTTGGACTCTGGATGCTAAAAAGTGGCACCCAGTGTAGCCATCAATAACGCGCGTCTGCGGTGAAAAGAATTAAACGGCGCGATGCAGATTTTTCACGCATCGCGCAGCGAGTCCGGATAGGCCGCCATCATCCAGTCGATAAACAGCTGAACCTCAGGGCGGGTGCGGCTTGTTTGCTCATACACCACGTAATAGGCATGCGGTGGCGCCTCCAGACGAATGTCGAAAAGCTGCACCACTTCGCCCTTGGCGATCATCTCCTGCGCAAAATGTTGTCGCGTAAGTCCAACACCATGGCCATGTTTGATGGCTTCCAGCAGCAGTCCCAGATCATCGACGCGCAGTGCATCCATCGGCTCCGGCCAGTCCAGGCCTGCCTGTTCGAACCATGGCTTCCACTGTTCCAGCGCGGAGCGCAGCAGCGTGGCCTTCTGCAAATCGGCTGGCGTGGCAATGCCGCCTATGCGCTCCAGATAAGCGGGACTGGCGACAGCAAATGCCGGTTCGCCGAACAGCCGTGTCGTCACCATGTCCGGATACTTACCGGCGCCGAAGCGCACTTCCAGATCGGACTCGTTGAGGCACAGATCGTACAGCGGCACAGATAGGAATACTTCCACCACGATGTCGGGATGGGCTTCGGTAAATTCGGCCAGGCGCGGCATCAGCAGATAGCGCGCAAAAGTCGGCGGCACAGTGATCTTCACGCGAGGCTGGGCCGACAGCGTGCGATGCGGCAGCGGGAAATCCGTCAGCGTGCGCAAGGCCTGCACTACCACATCGAGATAGCTGCGGCCAAAAGCAGACAGCGTGAGGTTGCGGCCATCACGGATGAACAGCCGGTCGCCGACAAACTCTTCGAGCAGACGGATGCGGTGCGACAGCGCGGAAGGCGTGATGCACAGCTGCTGGGCTGCGACCGCAAAAGAACCGGCCCGCGCTGCCGCCTCGAAAGCGGACAACGCATGAACCGGAGGAAAACGTCTAGGCATGAAAACCACCTCTCACAAACCCGCAGCCTGCAGGCCAACAATTACGCGCAAAAAGCACAAATGCCAACGCGTGCCACGGAAAACCGTGACACGCGCTGGCGTTAGGCAGGCGGGACTGATGCCCTGATTTAGTGCGGGATCATGCCGGTGAATACATACGCCTGCAACACCGTCATAATACCAACGATCGTTGCAAACAACAGGCTATGTTTGAGGGTAAAGCGGAACAATTCGGATTCGCGCCCCACCAGACCAGTCGCAGCGCAGGCTACGGCGATCGATTGCGGCGATATCATCTTGCCAGTCACACCGCCCGTGGTATTCGCGGCCACCAGCAGCGTATCGGACACATTGATCTGGTGCGCCGTAGTATTTTGCAGCGAGCAGAACAGTGCGTTCGACGACGTATCGGAACCGGTCAGGAATACACCCAGCCAGCCGAGGAATGGCGAGAAGAACGGGAAGGCAGCGCCGGTACCAGCCAGCACCAGAGCCAGCGTCGAGGACATGCCCGAGTAGTTGGCCACGAAAGCGAAGGCCAGCACCAGACCGATGGACATGATAGGACGGCGCAGTTCGACCACGGTGTCCGACAGTGCACGCACGCCAGCCATAGGCTTGAAGCGCAGCAGTGCCATCGAGATCAGGGTAGACAGCAGAATCGCGGTACCTACAGCCGACAGCAGGTCCAGCTTGAACACAGCTTCATAGGCTTTAGGTGCGGACACGATAGGGGTCATCTTCATGACCATCTTGTCCAGATACGGTACGTGGAACTTCAGCACGGTGTTGGCCAGTGCGCCAGTGCCATTGAACAGTGCTTTGAACTGCGGCAGACTCCACACCGTTACCACGGCGGTCAGAATACCGAACGGTGCCCAGGCACGCACAGTCTGTGCGGTGGTGTAAGGCGAAGCTTTGCGCACATTCGGAGCCGCACCGTTGGCAGCCTGACCGCCGAAGGTGGACATGGCTGCGGTACCGCCGCCCATCGAGATGGCGCTGCGGCCACCGGCTTTGGCGCTGGCAGGCTGCCAGACTTTCAGCAGCGCGGTCAGCGATGCCAGACTCACGAGAGCCGAAGTAATATCAGGCAGTTCAGGACCGATGAAGTTCGAGGTCACGTACTGGGTCACAGCGAAGCTACCGCCGGCAACCAGCGCTGCAGGCCAGGTTTCTTTCACGCCGCGGGTGCCGTCCATCATGAACACCAGCCAGAATGGTACGGCCAGCGACAGCAGTGGCAGCTGACGGCCAGCCATCGCGCCGATGTTCATCGCATCCAGACCCGTTACCTGACCGGCCACGATGATAGGAATGCCCATCGCGCCGAAGGCCACTGGTGCGGTATTGGCGATCAGGCACAGACCTGCAGCGTACAGCGGATTGAAGCCCAGACCGACCAGCAGTGCCGAGGTAATCGCCACTGGGGCGCCGAAACCGGCTGCACCTTCAAGGAAAGCACCGAACGAGAAACCGATCAGCAGCATCTGCAGACGCTGGTCGTCGGTAATCGACAGCACGGACGCGCGGATGATATCCAGTTGGCCGGTACGCTCTACCACTTTGTAGAGGAACACGGCGCTGACGATAATCCATGCGATCGGCCAGATGCCGTAAGCGAAGCCGTAGCCGGCAGCAGCAAGTGCCTGCGATACCGGCATGCCGTACGCGAAGATGGCAACAGCCAGCGACAGCAGCAGCGTGACCGCTGCGGCGACGTGGCCTTTAATCCGTAGCACGGCCAGTGCCACGAAGAAGAAAATGATGGGTACTGCTGCCATCAGCGCGGATAGCGCCAGGCTGCCCATCGGGTCGTAAATCTGATTCCAAGGTTGCATTAAGGTCTCCTCCAAAGGTACAAGTATTCTGCTGTGGCGACTTATGCCGCTTCGCGTGGGTAGTGCGAAAAGTTGCAACGAGTGTACGGGGGTGCAGCGTGAAATCGGTGGCAAACAAAGATGAAATGAATTAGTCGGGCGGTTGAAAATTATTCACCGCCGCGTTTGCCACCTCACGCCTACTCGGCCTGCCCCCTTTCCCGCAGCAATTCTGCGAGGCTGCGCGGGGCAGGTTTCAGAGGCGTACGGTGCTGTGTCCAGCCTAGCTGGCTGCTTGGCGCGAAGGCGCGCAGTCGCGTGGCAGCCCAGCGGAACCAGCGATACACGCTAGGCCGCGCGAAGGCACCACTCCAGAATCGCCACACCAGTTGCTCGCTGCGGCTATAGTTGGCGCCCTGTCCGCGTAGCGGATGCGCAACACTTTGTTCGGGATCGCGGTTGGCTTCCGTGCGCAAGCGCACGAGTAATTGAGGTATCGGTATGCGTACCGGACAAACTTCGCCGCATGCACCACACAGACTGGAAGCTGTCGCCAGGTCGGCCGTCGCATCGAGGCCCAGCAAATGCGGTGAAATAATTTTGCCTATCGGGCCAGGATAAGTGGTGCCGTAAGCGTGGCCACCAACCCGCGCGTACACCGGGCAGTGGTTCATGCAGGCGCCGCAGCGTATGCATTGCAGAGTCTGGCGCAACTGCTCATCGGCGTAAGCCTGCGTACGGCCATTATCGAGCAGCACCAGATGCATTTCGCGCGGACCATCGAGTTCACCAGCACGGCGCGGTCCCGTGATCAGATTGAAGTAGGTAGTGATCGATTGTCCCGTGGCCGAGCGCGTCAGCAAGCTGGAGAGCGGCACAATATGCTCCAGACTGGCGACCACTTTTTCCAGTCCCATCAGGGCGATGTGTACATCGGGCACGGTCGTCGACAGGCGGCCATTGCCCTCGTTCTCCACCAACCAGATGGTGCCCGTATCGGCTGCAGCGAAGTTCACACCGGACAGGCCGATATCCGCATCTACAAACGCTTGCCGTAAAGCGCGGCGTCCTGCCTGTATCAGCGTATCCACATCTTCCGTATAGCTCATGCCGGGAATGTGCTGCTCGAACAGTGCACCGATGTCAGACTTGGTTTTATGCACGGCGGGCATGACGATGTGCGAAGGCTTTTCCTCGGCTAACTGGACGATGTACTCGCCCATATCCGATTCCACACATTCGATGCCGCGCTCCGCCATGTAGTGATTGAGCTCGACCTCTTCACTGGCCATGGATTTGCCTTTGATGATGCGGCGCGCGGAGCGGCGTTCGGCGATGCCATGAATGATGGCGTTGGCTTCTTCGGCCGTTTCGGCCCAGTGCACCTGCACGCCGTTGGCCTGCAGATTCGCTTCCAGTTGCTGCAGCAGTTGCGGCAGATTGGCCAGCGCATGGCGGCGCACCGCTTCGCCCAGATCACGCAGCAGTTCCAGCTCATCCTCGTCAGGGAACTGGCTCTTGCGTTTGGTCTGCAGGAAGTCCATGGCACCGCGCATACTGCTGCGCAGCTTGCCGTCCTGCAGAGCCTGATCAACGCGCGCGCGGAAGTCGGCGGGCGAAACAAAGTTCAATGGCGCGCCACTCATGCTGCACCTCCCTGCTCGGCTACGTCATCAACAATAATCAGCCACAGCGCACGCGGGCCGTGCGCACCATAGGCCAGCGTCTGCTGAATGTCAGAAGTTTTGGATGGACCGGAAATCATGACCAGATTGGTCGGCATGCCATTGCTCCAGCCTTCGCTGCGGGCGGCAGCGTGCATGTCGGCGTACAGCGTGCTAGCGTAGACCAGCGCGATATGCAGCGGCGGCACCAGCGACACTGTGCGCGGCGTGCCGGCATCGGGCACCACGATCAGCGTACCGGTAGCGGCAATGCCGGAGCGCGCCACGGTAAATCCGGCATCGATCGAATTGAACAGCTCGGCCTTCCATTGTTCAATGGGCTGGGTATAAGACTGCGTCTGCACTGACTCAGGCAGGGCCGCAGCCAGCGCAGCGCCCTCTTTGCGGCCATGATCGAGCAGCAGGCGTTTGACGCCGGCTTCCGCCAGCTTTTCTGCCAGCAGTTGCGGCCAGCTCTGGGCATCGGCACGCCAGACGTCGGTACGTACGGAAGCCATCACGCTTTGCAGACGATCGGCTAGCTGTTTAGGGCTGGCGCTACGCAATGCACTGTCGGCGTAATGCAGATCTATGCTGTGCTGCAACGCGGCTGCATCGTGCGTAGGTGCTGGCGCAGCAGCGCGCAGCTTGCCTAGTATGCGTTCACGGGCGGTCATCGTGCTCATGGGTTCAGGCTTTCATCAGCATCGGTGCCGTTCACACGGCGCCACAGGAAACTGGCCATGTGCTCGACTTCGAGCGGCGCACCTTGGTACTTGGCGGCATGGCCGATATTCAGCAGGCAGCCGCAGTCGGCCGACACCACTCGCTTGCTGCCCGTCGCACAGGCCGAAGCCACCTTGTCGCGCACCATGGCGCCGGAAATATCGGCATGCTTGAGCGAGAAGGTGCCGCCAAAGCCGCAGCATTCCGATTCGTGTTCATGTTCAACACGAGTGACGCCAGGCAGAGCATCGAGCAACTCAACACCATGCACACGCGTGCCCATTTCGCGGCGGGCGCCGCAGGAAGTGTGCAGCACTACGCGCTCGGCATCCTGCTCGGGCACGCCGGGATAGCTGACCTTCATTACGCGCAACAGAAATTCGCTGAGCTCGTAAATACGCTCGGACAGCGCACGTGCTTTTTCAGCGACCTCAGGCTCATCGGCAAACATGGGCGCCCAGTGATGACGCATCATCCCTGCGCAGGAACCGGAAGGAACGATCACTGGCCAATCATTCGGAAACAAATCCAGCTGGGCACGCACCACGGCGCGCGCCTGCTCCGGATTCCCGCTGCTGTAAGCCGGCTGACCGCAGCAACTCTGGCCGCGCGGGAAGTGCACGGTGAGGCCTTCGCGTTCGAGCAGACGAACGGTATCGAGGCCAGCTTCTGGCATGAACAGATCGATGACGCAGGTAGCGAACAGGTACACCTGTCGATCTGCCGGCGGTTTGGGATAGTGGCGGGTTTCCAAGACTGGTCTCCTAGTTTTGCTTATTTGGCGGGCAGGCGCCATAATTCCCGCATCGCGAAATCGTCGCAAACTGGTAGGACCAGTACTGTGACAGGAGAACAACAGCATGAAATCACAGGGATTGGTAGAAGATGTGCAGCGGCAGTTGGAACAGGCGCTGCTCGACGGGCGCTACGTGGCAAATAGCCGCTTGCCGTCCGAGCGTGTACTGGCGGAGCAGTTTGGCGTCTCGCGCAACACCGTGCGCGAAGCCACCCAGCGGCTGGTAGCACGTGGCCTGTTGCGCAGCCGGCCTGGTGCAGGCGTGTACGTCAGCGATCAGTTGCGGACCGGGGCCGCCAGCCCTTGGGGACATCTGGTGGCGGACCATCCAGCCGTGCTGGCAGATGTGCTGGAATTCCGTCGCGTATTGGAAGGTGCTACTGCCTACTATGCCGCGCAGCGCGGCACAGCGGAAGAACATCAGCGGATACGGGATTTGCTCGCGGAACTGGAACTGGCGCGCGCCGAAGAAAGAGCAGCCGATGAAGCAGCCGCAGATGCGCAGATGCATGAAGCCATCGCATTAGCCTCACATAACAGCATGTTCCTGCATTTGCATGCCAGTGTGTTGGGCATACTGCGCGAGCACATCACGCTCAACGGCACCAATTTGCGTGCGCTGGCTCCCGATGTATCCGGCCAATTACTGCAGCAGCACAGAGCCATCTGTCAGGCCATTTGTGCCCGTCGCCCTGAGGCTTCACGCACTGCCATGCAGGCCCATATCGATTACGTTATCAGCATGCTGGAATCCGAATAAAGCAAGTTTGCCAGCCGATTGGTCCAACCAGTTTTATCGTGTTTTTCTGACGTCCAAAGCAAAAAACCCCCGTCAGTCTGCGACTGACGGGGGTTCTTCTAATAACTAGCTTGACGATAACCTACTTTCACACTGGTTGCAGCACTATCATCGGCGCAGAGTTGTTTCACGGTCCTGTTCGGGATGGGAAGGGGTGGGACCAACTTGCTATGGTCA
>NZ_WNKW01000015.1 GCF_009720775.1 Pseudoduganella danionis | reverse complement strand
CATTTCTGGCACCAGCATTGCTGCTGGGTCGCTCACTCAAAATACTGACAGTTCGCTTCTTTTACAAAGCGTCCTATTTCATTTATTTCTTGTGAACATTTGATATTTTTTAAGTATCACGAAGACTGGCTTCGTGTGCACTTTCATCAAACGTCCACACTTATCGACTGTGAATTTTTAAAGAACTCTTTGGTACTGCTTGCTGAGAAGCGTTGTGTTCATCAGCGAAGAGGCAAGATTATGAAGCGTTTAGATCGTTTCGTCAACCCCTACTTTTTTCTCGTTCAACTCAGCGACTGGCGCCGTGTTTTGCGAGGGGGCGAACTATAGCAAGCCAACCCTATTGCCGTCCAGTCTTATTTGAAGCTGGCACTTCATTTGCTTTGAACAGTAAAGCAACGCATAAAAGAAGAGCTTTTGCTCACATTTTGCACAGGTGCTACATTATGGAACACCTAGGCATACAAAACAGAGCCGATCACGGCCGCCGGAGACAACGAGACCATTATGGAATACCAAACTGCTCCAGATATGAACAGTTCGCGCCTAAGTATGGCGTGGGCCGACAATATGCCACGGATAATTGAAACTTCTCACACGCGCTCGCAACAATACGGTTTGCGTCGCGAGTCGGCGCCAGATTACTCACCTCTGGCCCGCAACGACCTCTCCCTCCTAATAGAACAGAACCGGCTGCTGCACGCCCATGCCGTACCAGCCATGGAAACGCTATACCAGCAGATCGTCAACACTCACAATATGGTCATCCTCACCGATGCCCAGGGTGTCATCGTGCACTCGCTGGGCGATGATGACTTTCTGGAGAAAGCCAGCCGCGTCGCCCTGCAACCCGGCGTGGCGTGGTCCGAGCAAAGCCGCGGCACTAATGCGATCGGCACGGCGATCGCCGAAGGTACGCCAGCTCTGGTGCACGCCGACCAACACTACCTGTCCGCCAACCACTTCCTAACCTGCTCGGCCGCGCCCATCGCCGACCATCTGGGCAATGTGATCGGGGTGCTCGATGTTTCGGGCGACCAGCGCAGCTATCACAAACACACCATGGCACTGGTGCGCATGTCGGCACTGATGATAGAGAATCAGCTGTTCTCGGCCGCTTTCGAAGATGCCATCACCATACGCTTCCACGCCCGCCCCGAATTTATCGGCACGCTGATGGAAGGTATTGCCTCATTCAGTCCGGGTGGCCGCTTCCTTGCCGCCAACCGTAATGGCCTGTTCCAGCTGGGCTTATCTACGGCCGCGCTGCAATCGCATACCTTCAGCTCCCTGTTCGGCCTGCCCGTCTCAGCGCTGTTTGACCACTACCGCACGGCCTCGCCCGGACTGCTCAATCTGTGCATGCACAATGGCGTGAGCGTCTTTGGCCGCGCCCAACTACGCCTGTCGAATAGCGTATTCCAGCAATCGCTGACCTCGGACCGCACTACCCCGGCGACAGCGCCAGCACCTATGTCGGCCAGTCAGGCCGCCAGCACGGCGCGCCGCCTGTCCGGCCTGCGCTATCTGCGCACGGGCGACCAGCAGCTAGAACTGGTGATCGAAAAGGTCACGCGCGTACTGGGCAAAGACATCCCCATCATGATCATGGGTGAGACAGGCACTGGTAAAGAACTGCTGGCTCAAGCCATCCACAATGATTCGCCGCGCGCCATGAGCCCCTTCGTGGCGGTGAATTGCGCCTCCATTCCGGAAACGCTGATCGAATCCGAACTATTCGGCTATGAAGACGGCGCTTTCACGGGCGCGCGCAAGAAAGGCGCAATCGGTAAGATCCTGCAGGCCAATGGCGGCACCCTGTTCCTCGACGAGATCGGCGATATGCCTTTCAGCCTGCAGGCCCGCCTGCTGCGCGTGCTACAAGAGCGCATGGTCACGCCGCTGGGCAGCGACAAATCCATCCCTGTAAACGTGGAGCTGATCTGCGCCACCAATCACAACCTGCGTGACCGCATCGCCAAGGGCCTGTTCCGTGAAGACCTCTACTACCGCCTGAACGGACTAGTCGTGAAACTGCCACCGCTGCGCGAACGCACCGATCTGGAAACCGTCGTCAAGAAAATCCTCGCGACCGAATCCAATAACGGCCGTTATCACGTTTCAGCCGAAATCCTGCAGTTATTCCGCCAGCACCGCTGGCCCGGCAACTTCCGTCAGCTCACCAATCTGCTGCGTACGGCCATTGTCATGGCAGGCGACGAGCATGAAATCTGCCTACGCCACATGCCGGACGACTTCCTCGACGACATCGAGCTGGCGGCTACCCAACTGGCGGCACCGGATCCGGCGCAGATGGTGGCCAGTGGCGCCAACCTGGAAGAAATGGAGCAGTCCGTGATACTCAAGTCGCTGGAAGCCCATGGCGGCAACGTCTCGGCGACGGCACGCGCACTGGGCGTATCGCGCAACACCATCTATCGCAAAGTGCCCAACCTGAAGTAAGCCGCGTCAGACCTCGGCGGGGAAGCCCGCCGAGCAGCGGCTATGCCCCTGCTTATCGATCACCAGCAAATCCACCGCCGGCATGCGTGCCGCCAGCGCCTGCGCGCGCTCCCACCCTATCACCATAAATGCGGTCGACAGTCCATCCGCCAGCATGGCATTGGGCGCCAATACCGTGACGCTGGCCAGTTCCGGCGGCGAGTCGCCCAGCGCCGGATCGAAAATATGGTGGTGCCGGAAGTCCGGCGTAAAGCGGCATTCGTAGTCACCCGAGGTAGCAACACTGCAGCCCTGCGCCCGCAGAGTAGTCGCCAGCCGGCCTTCGTCACGGGGATCGCGCACGCCCAGCATCCATGGGCGCTGCTGGCCGCGCTGGCCGCGGGCGATGAACTCTCCCGTATCAAGCAGCGCGTCGCGTATGCCATGCTTCTGCACTGCGGCCAGTGCCTGATCCGCCGCATAGCCTTGCGCCAGCCCGTTCAAGGTCAGCGCCATGCCGGGCCGACGCATGCGGATTTGTTCAGGCTGGATTTCCAGCTCTCGCCAGTCGACCAGCGTGCGAGCCCGCCTGATTGCAGCGGCATCCGGCAAGCCGCCATGACTGGCCGCCTGCGAATACAGCAGCCACAGTGGCTGTACCGTCACATCGAAGGCTCCCTGCGTCAATTGCGACAACTGGGCGCCCTGCTGCAGCACCTGCAGCAAGCGCTGGTCGGGCCGCTGCAGATAGCCATCGCGATTGAGCTGAAACACCTGACTCTCGGGCCGATAGATATTCATCAGGCGATCGACCTCCTGTGCTGCGCGCAGGCCATCGCTAATGGCCCGCGCAGCCAGCTCCGCATCCGTATGCACCACGGAGATCGAGATGGTAGTACCGAAGGCCAGCGCCGCCCCCGTATGCAGCTTAGTCCCATGAGGCCACACGCAACCGGCTACACCGGCAATGCTACCGACTGCGCTGGCAATAAAGGTACGACGTTTCATATGCTCTCCCCGCCTTTCATCACAGGCTGTATCGGAATGACTGTGGCGCGCTTCAGTTCCAGCATGCGCGGTGCACATCTCTGCTCGCTCTGATAGATCACCACACAGTCCATGCACTGGAAGCACTCGTCGTACTCGACCTGACCCGCAGGACTGATGGCCTGATAATCGCAACGATGGCGGCAGGTCTGGCAAGGCGTACCGCATTCGCTACGGCGCGGTATCCAGCTTAGCCAGCGCAGCTTGCCCAGCAGCGCCAGCGCGCCACCGAAAGGACACAGATAGCGGCAGTAGAACTTGTAGATCACGCCACTAAGCATCAGCAGCACTACGGCATACAGCACATATGGCAGACTACGCACGAAGTTCAACGTAATGGCCGTCTTGAACGGTTCCAGCTCCACTAGTCGGTCCGTCCATTCGGCAGCACAAAAAGCACTCCCCAGTATCAGCGCTAGCAGCACGTATTTGATGCGTTTGAGTCGCCTATCCAGCCGGGTACGCAACCGTTTCTGCGGCACCCGCAGCTTGCGCGCCAGTTGGTGGCTGAATTCCTGCAGCGCCCCAAAAGGACAGAGCCAGCCACAGAAAGTACCGCGCCCCCAAAGCACCAGTGACAGCGCTACAAAACCCCATAGCAAAACCGTCATGGGATCAAATAGCAGGAACTCAAGGCTGCGCCCCGCCATTAGTGCCTGTATCGCGCCCGTCAGATTCACTATCGAGAGCTGGCCCTGAGCGTAGTAACCGATGAAGCCCACGGTGTAACATAAATAGACGCGGCGCACCCAGACAAACCAGTGCGCATTGCTGGTAAGGCGGCGCTGCATCAGCAATGCGCCTGCGAGTACCAGCAGGCCAGCCACCAGCAACGCCAGCTCGCTCTGGCGGGCTTGCCAAATACCCTGCCATGACTTGCTGCTAGCCTGCGCCGGAATCAGCAAGCGCGACGGCAACTGGTAGGACAGGCCTAGCTCTCGCGTGATCCGCTCCGGATAGACTATCCCCTTGTTGCGCGTAATGGGCAACGCAAATTCCATCGCTGCCGCCGGGTCCAGCCCCGCCTGTGCTATCACTCGCAGCACCGTAACATTCTCGAAAGCTGGTACACCTTGCGCAAAGCGCATATCGAGATCAAGGTCACGCATATCAATAGGCAGCTTCTCCTGCCTCAGCAGCAGCCGGTCCGGCACGCTGCCCGGTACGAAATCTTCGCCGGTAATGCTGTAGCGCCCCGACGACATGACCAGCAAAGCATGGTCGCCTGGCTCCAGGCGTCCCTGCAATTTGCGCCAGCCCGCTTCGTTCAGCAGATTGCGCCCTATCGAAGGTACCGACACATAGGCCAGATAGAGATCGATAAACGGCTCGTCCGGACGGCTGGCCGCCTCGCCATCGAGGCCGGCACCAGCACTGCCGGCAAACAGCTTTTCCACCGCACGATTGCTGACGCGTAGATGCTGCACCAGCCCCTCATCACAGAGCTGCTGCCATGTGCGCTGCTCGAATACATCGCCGCGTACCTGTGCAATCTGGTCAGGATCACGGGCGGCGCCAAAGCCCAGCTTCTTGCGCGATACCTTCAGTGCTGCTGCCAGCACGCTCTGATTGATGATGCGCACGGAAGCCGTGGCCTTGGAGATGCCATCGATATGGGCATTCGCCGCATCACTGCGGGCGCCACTGCGTGTGCCCTGCGCTATGCTGATGTTCTGCTTGAGCGAAAGATCTTTATACTGCTGCACAAACTGTAGCAGCGGCGCTTCGCCCAGACCATCAAGAAACACCGGCTCATGCTGGGAAAGAACCTGCACACCGATAAATACGCCTTTAGGGTCGATCGCCACCATCAAGTTGAGCGGCACGCCGGAAAACCCCGGTATCGGCGCCAGATCGATAGACTCGAACACATAGCCTACCAGCTCGATCGCCGTGGCGTTCTGTTTGAACAGTGGCCAGACGGGCAGCTCCGCATCGCGCTCGCCAACGATCAACGGTGCCGGGAAGCGCCGTACCAGCTCGGCGCGCGTGAGTACGCCGGCCTGCGCCGGTGCCGCAGCGCAGAACGTTGCGACACACAGACACAGTCCGGCGAACAGCGCGCGCCACTCCGGCACGCGCAAGCCCAGTAAGGCAGAACGCATCAGAAGAAGATGATGCCGCCGAAGGACGCACCATTCATCTTCGCTTCGCCACCGCTGAAGCCTTTCGAACGGGTCTGACCAACTTCACCCACCAGCGTGATCACCTTGTTGAGCGAGTAGTACGCACCCAGCGTCAGATTGGCATTCGACTTCAGGCCGCCCGTGCCCGCCGTATTCGCATCGTTACGGCTGATGCCATAGCTGACACCCACTTTGACTTTCTCAGTTGCCTTATAAGTGCTCTGCACGAAATACGCTTTGGTCTTGGTATTACCCTGATCCGCATCGGACAATATGCCGAGGCCAGTGCCACTCTGTACGTTGGCCAGCAAGCCCAGATCACCGGCCTGATACGAGGCGCCCAGCTCCATGGCCGACATGGTGAAGTCCTTCACGCCAGCGGCAGAAGCAGAGAATTTCTGCGATTTGCCGCCTACCCAGGCTTTCAGACCATCGGCAGCGAAAGTCAGCTGCGCCTGCACTTGCGGACTGGATTTGGCCGAATAGACAGGGGCCGCAACGATAGGTGTGTCCGCGACGGGGCTGACCACTGCAGCGTCGAAGCCCACACCGCTGGAAGATTTCGGCGCACTATAGGCGATCTGGCCGTAGTAGCCCACATAGCTGTAGCCAGCGCCGATGTGGCCCAGCGTCACGCGACCACGCTGGGTAGCTTGCACTGGCGCGCCCGAGCCTATCAGCGTCATGTCGGAGAAGATCGCGTTCGCACCAAAGATGCCGTTATCGCGGCCCATCTTCACCGTTCCCATTTCGGCATTACCGAAAGTGAAGTATGCCTGACGTACGTCGACGCCGGAGTTGGCAGCAATCGCGCTGTCGGTTGCCGTGGCGTTGTAGATGCCGATCAGCGCCTTGACATCGAAGTCGCCCTGGCGGGACGTGGCCGACGTTACCAAACCATTAGGCAGCAGACCATTACCGATGGTAGTGCGATTGTTCTCGCCACC
The DNA here is from genome assembly GCF_009720775.1 of Pseudoduganella danionis. GTDB lineage: Bacteria > Pseudomonadota > Gammaproteobacteria > Burkholderiales > Burkholderiaceae_D > Rugamonas > Rugamonas danionis. Next base: position 7,692 of record NZ_WNKW01000015.1, on the reverse strand, counting down.
ACAACCGAGTCCTTTGCCGCCCAGCGCCAGACCGCCCACAGCATCACCGCTGCACGAAACCTGTGTGTAGTACGCATTGACGATGCCGCCCAGCGCCACGTTCCAGTCACCTGCCTTGAAATCGACAGCTTGTGCAGCCTGAGTACCTGCAACAGCCAATGCGCCCAGCACGATTACTTTTTTCATTAATGTCTCCCGATATTTTTGGAATGGTTATCTACATCAAGCGATGTACACGGGATATGGCAATTTGCGTGCCCACTCCTCACCAGAGGGAACGCACGCAAAGCGCATGCAGCAGCTGTGCATTTACGGATCAGCGGCGCTGCGCACTGTTCAGAATTTGATCGTTGCCTGTTCTAGCCAAAGCCTTGCTTGCGCAGCACGCACGCACGCAAAAAAAAAAAAAAACGGCGGCCGAAGCCGCCGTAAAACGTACCCGAAAATACGGACTACTTGGAGGACAACTTAAATACCCATACCGAACCGCCCTGCTCGAGGAAGTTGACTTTCTTCGCCACTTCGCCACCCCACAGCGGTACTGCGCCACCCCAGCCCGACACGACCGCCACATACTGCGTATCGCCATCCTGCCAGGTCACAGGAGGTGCAACCACGCCGGAACCAGTCTGGAACTTCCACAGTTCTTTACCCGTCTTCGCATCGAGCGCTTTCAGGAAGCCTTCCGGCGTACCGTAGAACACCAGATTACCGGCAGTGCTCATCACACCACCCCACAGCGGCGCATTGTTCTTAACTTCCCATACGATCTTGCCGGACTTAGGATCGACTGCACGCAGCGCGCCTATGTAATCGTCGAACAGCGGACGGATGGTGAAGCCTGCGCCCAGATAGGCGCCGCCTTTCTTATAGCTGATAGGCTCGTTCCAGATATCCATGCCCCATTCGTTGGCCGGCACATAGAACAGGCCTGTCTGCTGGCTATAGGCCATAGGCATTTGGTTCTTCGCGCCGAGGAAGGCAGGCGCAGCGAATACCGTACTGCCCTTCTTACCTTCTTCACCTTTGGTCGGATCGCCAGGACGGTTGGAGGGGATGAAGTTAGGACGGCCAGTTTTCAGATCGATACTGGAAGCCCAGGTGATTTTCTTGACGAACGGGAAAGCGTTCTGCAGCTTGCCGCTGTTCGCATCGATCACGTAGAAGAAGCCGTTACGGTCAGCCTTGCCGCCATAGCGCTTGCCATCCATATCAAAGGTGACGAATTCATTCGCACCGTCGAAGTCCCACGAATCGTTAGGCGTGTTCTGGTAGGCCCATTTAATCTGCCCGGTCTTTACATCCAGTGCCACGGTGGACGACGAATACAGATTGTCCCCGGGACGCAGGTGGCTATTCCACGGCGCCGGATTGCCGGTACCAAAGTAGGCCAGACCCGTCTTCGAATCATAGGTGCCACCCATCCAGGTCGAAGCGCCGCCAGTCTTCCACAGATCGCCCGGCCAGGTTTTGTTCAGCGTGCCCGAGATACCGTTCTCGATGGCTTTGCCGTCCTTGTCGTAGCGGTAGCCCATATGACCTTCTACCGTCGGGCGGGTCCACAGCAGTTCGCCAGTCAGCGGATTGCGCGCTTCCACGCGGCCCACGATACCGAACTCGCCGCCCGATACGCCCGTCAGCAGCACGCCATCAGCGATTAGCGGCGCGGCCGTCATCGAGTATCCGGCAGCGTAATCATCGACCTTCTCTTTCCAGACCACCTTACCGGTGTCCTGATTCAGCGCCACCAGTTGCGCATCAAGCGTACCGAAGATCACCAGATTGCCGAACAGTGCGGCACCACGGTTCACCACATCGCAGCAAGGCATGATGCCATCTGGCAGACGGTGTTCGTACTTCCACAGTTTCTGGCCAGTCTTCATGTCAATCGCGAAGATACGCGAGTACGAAGCCGTGACAAACATTTTGCCGTTATGGATAACCGGCTGCGATTCCTGACCACGCTGTTTTTCACCGCCGAACGAGAACGACCATGCGGGGACCAACTTCGCCACGTTCTTGCTATTCACCTGCGTCAGCGGCGAGTAGCGCTGACCTTCCGAACCGAGACCGAACGACAGCACGCTGCTGGTGTTGGTTGCGGCATTCTTGAGCATGGCCGAGCTGACCTCGGTGCCATGGGCCAGCGACAGGAAGGACATCCCCGCCAGCGATGCGATGACAATTTTCTGCACTTTTATCTCCGGATTTTATGGTTGTAATGTGCTGCTATGCTGCCGAGCCGAGTACTGCCAGCTCTTCGTCACTGAACAGGCGCGAGCGGGTGATAAACCGCAGGCCAGTTCCGCTATCGAGCGAGAACATGCCGCCGTTCCCTGTGACGACATCGATAGTCAGTTGCGTGTGCTCCCAGTATTCGAACTGCTCGCGTCCCATGTAAAACGCGGCCCCATCAAGATGGCCGAGATACACATCGGTATCGCTGACGTCGAACTCGCCCAGCGGGTAGCACATCGGCGTGCTGCCATCACAGCAGCCGCCGGACTGGAAGAACATCACCGGCCCGTGCTGGCGACGCAAGGCTACGATCAGATCAATTGCGGCTGGCGTAGCCGTAACACGGGCGATGATGTGGTCCATGATTAGAAGAAGCCCAGTGCGTTCGGGTTGTAGCTCACCAGCAGGTTCTTGGTTTGCTGGTAGTGGTCGAGCATCATCTTGTGATTTTCACGACCGATACCCGATTGCTTGTAGCCGCCGAAGGCTGCGTGGGCAGGGTACAGGTGGTAGCAGTTGGTCCACACGCGGCCAGCCTGAATGGCGCGGCCTACGCGGAAGGCGCGGCTGCCATCACGGGTCCACAGACCTGCACCGAGGCCGTACAGCGTATCGTTAGCGATGCGCAGTGCGTCGGCTTCATCCTTGAAGGTGGTGACCGATACCACTGGGCCAAAGATCTCTTCCTGGAAGATGCGCATGCTGTTGTCGCCTTTGAAGACGGTAGGACGCACGTAGTAGCCGCCGCCCAGATCACCGCCCTGCACATTGCGCTCGCCGCCAGCCAGCAACTGTGCGCCTTCCTGCTTGCCGATGTCCATGTAGGACAGGATTTTTTCCAGCTGCTCGTGCGATGCCTGGGCACCGATCATGGTGCTCGAATCGAGCGGGTTGCCCTGCTTGATCGCAGCCACGCGCTTGAGGGCGCGCTCGATGAACTTCTCGTAGATGGATTCCTGAATCAGCACGCGCGATGGGCAGGTGCAGACTTCGCCCTGATTCAGCGCGAACATGGCGAAACCTTCCAGGCATTTGTCGAAGAAGGCGTCGTCAGCATCCATCACGTCTTCGAAGAAGATGTTAGGCGATTTGCCGCCCAGTTCCAGCGTGACAGGAATAAGGTTCTGTGCTGCGTATTGCATAATCAGGCGGCCGGTGCCGGTTTCGCCGGTGAAGGCGATCTTGGCGATGCGCTTGCTCGAAGCCAGCGGCTTACCCGCTTCCAGACCGAAGCCGTTGACCACGTTCAGCACACCCGGTGGCAGCAGATCAGCGATCACTTCCAGCAGCACCATGATCGAAGCAGGCGTCTGCTCGGCTGGTTTCAGCACGATGCAGTTACCGGCGGCCAGTGCAGGTGCCAGCTTCCAGACAGCCATCAGAATAGGGAAGTTCCAAGGGATGATCTGGCCCACCACGCCGAGCGGCTCGTGGAAGTGGTAAGCGTAGGTTTCGGAATCGATCTGGGCAACCGAGCCTTCTTGCGAACGGATGCAACCGGCGAAGTAGCGGAAGTGATCGATCGCCAGCGGGATGTCGGCAGCCATGGTTTCGCGGATAGGCTTGCCGTTATCGATGGTTTCGGCGGTAGCGATCAGCTGCAGATTGGCTTCCATGCGGTCAGCCATCTTGTTCAGGATATTGGCGCGTTCGGCCGGCGAGGTTTTACCCCAGGCTTCTTTCGCGGCGTGTGCTGCGTCCAGTGCCAGTTCCACGTCTTCTGCGGTGGAGCGAGCCACTTCGCAGAACGGCTGGCCGGTAATCGGGGTTACGTTGGCGAAGTACTCGCCTTTAACAGGGGCGACGAATTTTCCGCCGATGTAGTTGTCATAGCGTGCTTTGAACGGATTAGCTACGCCCAGTTTGCTGATGTCTGCCAGATTCATGTCGTCCTCTTTCTGCTGTGGTTATATAAGGCCGCGAAGTGCGGCGTTGGGTAGTGCACATCCTCCTTTTCGCAAACACCGTGCCAGCTCGCGCTGCTACTGCTCTATCACTGCTACGGCCTTGGGAAAACAAGGGAAACGGTCGGATTACAGGTGCCAGTGACTGTTACAGCTGTTCAGCTTTGGAACAGGTGTAACAGCGCATGGAGCAGCGCTCAGTGGATCACCACACCCCATGGCAGTTCGCCCACGTTGATATCGCTACGCTTGGCGGCACTGGCTGTGTCGATCACGGAGACGCTATTGGCGCGGCCGTTCGCCACATACAGCTTGGTGCCGTCGGGGGTGAGCGCCATATTCCACGGGCGCTTGCCCACTGCCACCGTGGCGCTCACCTGCTGGCTGGCGGTATCGATCACCATCACTGTCGCGTCAATGCCGTTCGAGACATACACCTTCTCGCCCGATGGATGCACCACGATGCCATTGGCGTTTTTCCCTGCCGGTATGCGCGCAATCTGCTTGAGCGTCGCCATCTCCACGACATACACGGCGCTGGCCAGTTCACAGGCGATATAGGCGCGGCTGCCATCGGGCGTGAAGCCCATGCCGCGCGGGCGCAAGCCCACGGCCACCGTGCCGGTCTGTCGGCGCGCCGCCACATCGATCACATCCACCTGTTCGGCCTCCTCGGCACTGACCAGCAACCAGCGCCCGTCCGGGCTGAACACGGCGTGCTCGGGGTTCTTGCCGCGCACAGGGATATCGGCCACCACGCGCAACTGTTCGGTGTCGATCAGCGCCACGCTATTGCTCTCCTCCACCGCCACCGCTACCAGCCGGCCATCGCGCGACACGTTCACCCCCTCGGGCGATTTGCCTAAAGCGATACGGCGCAGCGTGGCCCCCGTGGCCGTATCCAGTACCAGCAGTTCATTGGCAACAGCATCCGTCACATACAGACGGGCGCCAGCAGGATCGATGGCGATGCCGCGTGGGCGCTTGCCGGCGGAGATCTGGCGCAGCACGGTATCGGTCGACGTATCGATCACGCTGACATTGCCGGACTTCTCGTTCGGCACATAGGCCAGTGGTGCCGCCAGCGCGGGCATGGCCAGTGTGGTCAGCAGGGAAAGCAGAATGGGAGTTTTCACGGGTTCGCCTTTCATCGTTCGCGCGCGGGATCGCGCGCGCATGCGATAGCTAGTGCAAACGCCGTGCCACCACGAATCAGGATGGGCAGCGGGATGGCAAACATATTGCTTACATGTCTGGTATAACACTCACCAGAACGGAGACAACATGAAACAGCTACACCGCCTCAACGCCGTCGCCACGCTCTTTGCGCTCGGTGGCGTTGCCTGCGCCGCCGACGAGGGCAGCGCGCCTGTCGACACGGTCGTCGTCAGTGCCACCCGCGTCGGCCACACGATATTCGACATGCCAGCCGCCATCGATGTGGTGGATGGCCTGCGCATCCGCGAAGCGCAGGCCCGCGTCAACGCCTCGGAGGTGCTAGCCGCCGTGCCGGGCCTGGTGGCACAGAACCGCCAGAACTATGCGCAGGATCTGCAGATATCCTCGCGCGGCTTCGGCGCCCGCTCGGCCTTTGGCGTGCGCGGTGTGCGCCTGATCGCCGATGGCATCCCTGCCAGCATGCCGGATGGTCAGGGACAGGCAGCCACCTTCAACCTCGATCTGGCCGAGCGTATCGAAGTGCTGCGCGGCCCGTTCTCCGCCATCTACGGCAACCACTCGGGTGGCGTAATTCAGCTCTTCACGCGCGATGGCGAGGGCTCGCCCAGCATCGAAACCACTGTGACGGCCGGCAGTTACGGCAGCCATAAGCTGGACCTCAATGCGCAGGGCCAGCAAGGCAGCGTAGGCTATGTACTCGATGCTTCGCGCTTCGAAACGGATGGCTACCGCGCCCACAGTGCAGCCAAGCGTGATCAGGCTGCGGCCAAGCTGACGCTCAAGCCACTCGACAACGCGGTACTGACCATCGTCGCCAACGGACTGCATCAGGGCGACACGCAGGATGCGCTGGGCGTCACCTGGGCGACTTATCTGCGCGATCCGCGCGCTGGCGAAACGGATACCACCGACACCCAGACGCCCAAGCGCACGCTGGCCGACCGCTATAACACCCGCAAGAGCATCGACCACCAGCAGATCGGCGCCAACTGGGAGCAGCAGTTCGGCGCCGACCGGCTGCACCTGAGTACCTACGGCGGCAACCGTCAGGTGATCCAGTATCAGGCGTTCTCCAAGGCGTTTCAGGCACCTGCCAGCCACTCCGGCGGTGTAGTGGATTTCGACCGTAATTTCTATGGTGCGGATCTGAACTGGCTACATGTCGCGGGGCTGGCAGACGGCACGCTGAGCACGACCGTCGGGCTGGAATATGGTCATTCCGGCGATGACCGGCGTGGCTACGAGAATTTCATCGGTACCCAGTTCGGCGTCAAAGGCGCGCTGCGCCGCTCGGAAAACGATAATGTCAGCAGCACCGAACCGTATCTGCAGGTCGAATGGCAATCCGGTTCTTGGCTGTTGAGCGCAGGCCTGCGCCATAGCAGCGTACGTATTTCGGTGGATGACCACTATCTGGCCAACGGCAATGACAGCGGCGCACTCTCCTACAGCCACACCACGCCGGTAGCCGGTGTGCTGTACAAATTCACGCCAGCCTTGCATGCCTACGCCAGTGCAGCGCGCGGATTTGAAACACCTACGCTGAATGAACTGTTCTACTCCGGTACAGGTGGCGGTTTTAACTTCCGTCTGCAGGCAGCGCACAGCAAACATCTGGAGGCAGGGATCAAGCTACGCAGTGGCGACAGCACCCGCATCAATGCTGCCGTGTTCCAGATCCGCACGACCGATGAGCTGGTGGTCGATAGTAGCAGTGGCGGCCGCACCAGTTATCGCAACGCGGGACGCACCCTGCGTCAAGGACTGGAGCTATCGCTGGATACCAGTTGGCGTTATGGCCTGAGCAGCCATGTGGCTCTGACCAGCCTGCGCGCAGTGTATGACCAGAGTTTTGGCTCAGTGCTCAAAGGCAGCCGCTTGCCGGGCGTGCCGAATGCGAATGGCTATGCCGATCTCGCATGGAAGGACAGCGCTGGCTTGTTCAGTGCCGCAATCGAAGCGCAGGCATCCAGCCGTATCTATGCGGACGATGCCAACGCCGATCAGGCGGCACCCGGCTATGCCACTCTGAATGCGCGCGTTAGCAGCAACCAGCGCTGGCACGGCTGGCAGTTCAAACAATTCGTCCGTCTGAACAATCTGCTGGATCGCCAGTATGTAGGATCGGTGATCGTCGGCGATAGCAACAAGCGCTATTACGAAGCCGCACCAACGCGCAACTGGCTGCTCGGTGCCAGTGCCCAATATCAGTTCTAAGTAGCGGAAAATGAAAACGCCACCATAATGAACTGACCCCAAATAGTTGGACGGTTTAGTTTGCTAGGCAGCCAAGGGCTGAGTCCTATATTGCACAGGACTCAGCCCTTTTAATTTGAGTTTGATGCGGTCGTGATTGTAATAGTGAATGTAC
>NZ_WNKW01000014.1 GCF_009720775.1 Pseudoduganella danionis | reverse complement strand
CGGTCAAGGAGGAATTTGACCGCCAGTACGCCGAGGCCGGCATGACGCAATCCGAGTTCTTGCGCGAGTTGTTGCAGCGGAACAAGGTAACGATCGTGGCGAAGCCCCGCCCTTCCCTCGACTTGAAGAAGTTGGTTTTTTTGTTCAGCAAGGCAGGCAACAACCTCAACCAGTTGGCGCACCGGGCCAACGGCGCGCACCTGGAAGGGACAGCCAACGAGACTACCTACCGGGCAATTCTTGCCGCCCTGGAGGCAATCAAAGCGCAGCTAATGCGAGGTATTGATAATGCTCGTTAGAGTTCGCGGCGCCATAGAGGGTATTGGTAAGTATTTAAAGGAAGGTCATAAGGCTGGCCGGGAACACTCACGCGACGAGCTGGACGAGCGTTTAATTCTGGCTGGTGACTTGGATATTACGGACGCCATAATTAATAGCCTTGATGGGACAGGTCAACTATATAACCACATTACCCTATCGTTTAAAGAGGACTTTATTCCAGAGGAAACCTTGGCTGCTATTGTTGAGGATTTCCGCGCCTTCGCTATGTCAGCATTTCGGGAGGAAGAATATAACTTTTATGCCGAAGCGCACTTGCCAAAAATAAAGAGCCTTATCAATAACAAAGAAGGGAAATTGTATGAGCGAAAACCTCATATTCACATACTCATTCCAAAAGTAAATCTGCTAACCGGTAAGCGTGCTGAGCCGTTCGGCTTCTTTAAATTGTCCGAAGAACATATTGCGGCATGGCAGCAGAAGATTAATAACCAGTATGGCTTAGCCGATCCGCAAGACAATAGGCGGTATGACTTTACCGACGCATCGGAAATGATAAGCCGATATAAGGGAGATACGTTTGATGGCGCTAATAAGGAATTGCGCGGGCGAATTTTAGATGCAGTCCTTTCGCGCAAGATCGAAAGCTATGAGCAATTCTCCGAAATGCTGAAAGAGTTCGGCGCTGTTCGGCAACGAAATAGTGGCAAACCAAATCAGTATGCGAATGTCAAGCCGGCCGATAGTCCGAAGGGGATCAACCTAAAGGATTATGTGTTTTCGCGTGAATTCCTTGCGCTTTCCATCGAAGATAAGCGCCGCTATATAGCAACGGAAGATCACCGCACTTACCAGGCGGCAGCGGCGCCACGCAAGACCAGTGCGGAATGTGAGGCAATACTCAAAGACTGGCACGAGCGCCGCGCTAAAGAGGTCAAATACCTCAATTCTGGCTATACCAGCCTTTACGAACGGTACAGCAAGCAAATGAACCGCGACCAGAAAATAGCATTTCTGGCAGAGCGAGAATTGCGTTTTTATCAACGACATTTAGGAGCCGACTATGGCAGAGACACCACCGACCGAACGGACGCACGAGCAGCAGCTTTTGAGCGTATTGGAGACAATCTCAGATCATCAAGCGCTGATCTCGCAGCAGCTCGCGGAGCTGCTGGAAATCTTGACCGCGCAGCCGGAAACCTCGCTGATCGAGCAGCTATCCGAGCTGTTGCAACCGCTCTTGAGCGACGTGCAGGAAATCAAAGGCAAAGTCGCGCACCTGCCCAGCACGGCGCCGAGCGCGCCGCCAACGGCGTAGTAGGACGCTACCGGCGCGAGCTGGACGAGCGCCGCGCCGTGGGGCAGGCCGCCAAAGGCGGCGAATTCGGAGAGATCAAGCAGCACCTTGAGGCTGGCAGGCTGCTGGCCCACCTGTCGAAGTCGCACGGCGTCATCGTTGAGAAATACGAAGTCACGCGGGGCAAGGACGGCAGCGAGCGGATCAAGTGTGGCAATCGCAATCTGAATGTGTCGGACTTCCTCACCAAAGAAATGAGCCTGCCGTGGAAGGATGCCGCGCCGATCCTGCGCGAAGTCTATGCCGCGCAACGTGGCCGCGTGCATCACCAGGCGAAGCAGGCTCCGAACCGTGAGCTGTGGGCCAAGTATCAGGACTGGAAGAAAAACGACGCGCCACACGAGCAACGCGAAGCGAAACGCCAGATCCGCGCGGCACATAAGGAAGCGATCGCCCAGGCAACGAAAGAATTTAACGCCGCCCGATCGCGCATCGAGGGCGACCGTACACTAGCGAGAGGCGAAGCCAAGCGCCTGATCGACATTGCGAAGGCCACACGCGAGCACGCAAAGAAGGAAGCGCGGGATTCACGTAATGTAGCCCTTGCCGCCGAACGTGAGAAGTGGAGCGAGAAAGAGGGTAAATTATATAAACGGTTTCTTGCCGAGGCGGCGCAGACCACCGATCCATACGCAGAGGCGGCGCTTGATGAACTGCGCAAGCACGCGCCCGACGTGGCCGAGAAGGAGGACGCCGCCAGCTATATCAAGGCCGCAGACCAGAACGCAAAAGAGCAGGGCGCACCGATCAAGCGTGAAATGCGCTACAGCGTCGACCTGAAAGGCCACGTTACCTACAAGATCGACGGCCGCGAGGCATTGAAGGATGAAGGTAAGCGCGTGAATATCCTGCGCGCCAGCGATGGCGATGTGATTGAGCAGGGGCTGTACCTGGCTAAAGCGAAGTTCGGCAAGGTGCTGACGCTGCACGGTTCCGACGAGTTCAAGGCCGAGGCGGTGCGGATCGCTGTCGAAAAAAATATTCCGGTCGATTTCAGCGACCAGCATTTGCAGCGCATGAAACACCAACTCGAACAGCAGAAGGCGGAACGCCAGCGCCTGCGGGAGCAGGGCAGGAAGGCTATCGAAGTCGAGCGCGCACGCAAGGAGAAGGAGAAGGCCGAGGCGGCGCAGCAGGCGCGCGCCAAGGCGAAGGAAAAGACGAAGACAGACGCAGGGAAGCCAGCGCCGGCAACGGCCAAGGATGCAACCGCGGCGCCGGTGCAGGCGCCGGAGCCAGTCCTTGCCGTGCCAGGATCGCAGCCGCCGCACAAGCAGCACGGCACCTACAAGGGCGAAGTGCTGGCGGTCGATAATGCGTATGTCTACCAGCAGACGGGCAAAAACGTTGTTCACCATCTGCGCACCCAATTTAACGAGCTGCCCAAGGTTGGCGACGAACTGGCAATCAGGTACGACGCCGGCAAGGTGACGCACGTTAAAGAGATCGACCGGGGCCACGGCTACGGGCGATAACAACTCAACCGCTAAGGAGTTCACATGAAAGAAGAAGTCACCAACCGATACGCAAATGCGACCGCCAGCCGCGAGGCATTGGAGCGCGAACGCGAAACCGCAGATCCAGACCGCCGTGCGGCGATCGATGCGCAGCTCATCACCATGCGCGATGCCGAAGGCGTAGCGCGGCGCGAGCTGGACGAGCTGAACGGCTTTTCGGGCGTGCCTGCCGTCGAGCAGCCGGCCGAGATCCAGCAGGCGCAGGAGCAGCAGGCGCAGCAGCCGCAAGCACCGGAGACAGTGCGGCAGAAAGAATACACGTCAGGGAACCGCTTTACGGGCGTTCTCGGCGCGATGAAGTCCGAGAGGGTTGTAGAGACTCATACGCACATCGACATCGTGGAAGCCCGTATTGCCAATGCACGCAGCGCGCAAATCAGCGACCAGCTTGCCGCCGACAAGGCCCGTCAGGACGCTGAGAAGGAGCGCGCAGCCGAAGCCAAAGAAATCGACCGGGTACGCGCTGAGCGCGTGTTTGAAGGCGGTCACGCACCTGGCGAACTCGGTACGCAGGATTATCTGCGCATGGAGGCCGAGCAGCGCAAGGCCACCATCGAATACGCGCAGCGCGCGGCAGACAAGGAGCAGCGCGAAGCCGCCGAGGCGGAGGCGGTCATCGCCATGACGGAAGAAACCGGCATCGAGCATGTAATCCTGCCAGCCGATGCCATGATCGAGGGTGAAATCGTCGCCGCCGCTGTGGTGAAGGACGAGAGCTATTTTGCCGTCGAATTTTCCGACGAGAGCGGCAAGACCGTGCGCGCACTGATCCCGGCATCCGGCCATAGTTTCGATATTGGCGACGAGATTCAGGTGGAGCGCAAACTTGGCTATCACATTGACGCTTCGTATGGTTACGGCCGCTAACGGCGCCATGCGCTATAGGCTGGTCCTGCCGGCACGCCGCCAGGCGCTGCAAGCAGGGCAGGGCGGTTTCAAGTGGATCATGTTCTTTGCTCTGCAAGCCGTCGTTCTCCTGCTGCTGCTACAGGCGCAGCAGGAAGCAGCCAATCAACGAATGCCGCTCCTGATCCGGGCCGGCCATCCATCCGACAATGAGTGTAACTGTGGCCATTGCCGGCAATGCCGACTGGCCGAAGAAAGGGAATGTGATTATGGACGATAAGACGATGGCGGCGGCGCCGATCGGGGAGCGGTGATTATGGCCTACGACACCAAACCACTATGGGATGCAGCCTTGCAGCGTGAGCCGCAGGCTGCTGTTATGCCGTGCCGCTGCGGCTCGATGCCGGCGCCACTTACTAACATATCCGGCGATGAGCGGCGACGCTGCTGGCCGTGCTACGAAAGCCAGTTCCGTGTAGCGATGGACCATTGGAGCAACTGACTACACCAAAGAAAAAGCCCTGCGATGCAGGGCTTTTTTGTGGGCTGCTTGGACTACGCCGGCAGATTAGATAGGTCTGTGGTTACGGCCTCGATGCCGAGGCCGCGTACGAACTTGAGTGCCGTCCCGATTCTGTAGTCCTTCGGTTGGCCGCGCTTCGTGTGGACCACATCACGCCCGCCAGTGTTGAACTGGTAGGCAATGCGCGCACGCTCTGCATCTTGTAGAACGATCGACACCGATCGAACGGCGCCGACCTTGTAAAAGGTGGTGAAGATTTCCTCAGTATGCTTTGGCATGGTCAATCCTGCGTATGGCCGGCATTGATCTGCATAGCCGACATTTGTGCGTGGTCCTGCGGTATGAAGCCTTCTAGATCGCGGATTCGTTCGTGCATCGCTGGCTTTCTTCTTTCGTTGCCGTCCTGATTTTGCGCACCTGTATTTTGCTTTCCGCCAGATATAGATGCGCCAGAGGCGTCACCAAAATTAGCAGATTCCGACGCTGCGCTGCCAATAGCCGGTGTCGCTGATTTGGCTGATTCCGATGTTGCACTACCAGTAGCCGGTGTCGCAGATTTAGCAGATTCCACCGCTGTACTGCCAGAAGATGACGCCGCTGATTTGGTAGATTCCGACGCTGCGCTGCCAGTAGCCGGTGCAGCAGATGTAGCAGATTCCACCGCTGCACTGCTAGAAGATGACGCCGCTGATTTGGTAGATCCCGACGCTGCGCTGCTAGTAGCTGGTGCAGCAGATGTAGCAGATTCCACCGCTGTACTGCCAGAAGATGACGCCGCTGATTTGGTAGATCCCGAAGCTGCGCTGCTAGTAGCCGGTGCAGCAGATGTAGCAGATTCCACCGCTGCACTGTCAGAAGATGACGCCGCTGATTTGGTAGATCCCGACGCTGCGCTGTCAGTAGCTGGAGCCGCTGAAAATTCCGATGCTGGACTGCCAGTAGTTTGTGCCGCCGATCTAGCAGATTCCGCCGCTGCACTGCCAGAAGATGGCGCCGGTGATTTGGTAGATCCTGATGCTGCATTGCCAGTGGCCGGCGCCGCTGAGTTGCCCCCAGAGGACGACGCTGCAGGCTTAGCGGACATTGAACCGCCGCGCGATGCCTCAATGGACGAAGCTATCTTGCCGCCAATCGAGTCGTTGACTTTGTCACCAAATACGCTAGATCCACTATTAACCATGCTGCCGATCCCATTTGTTGCCATCGCAGTGCCTTGGCTGACGACTTGACCGATAGCGTGGGAAGCCGCGCCCATTCCACTAAGTCCCATATCTGAAGCGGCGTTCATACCAGCATTCAATGCCTTAGCCAATCCTGCGGCGCCAGCCACAGCATTACCTAAGCCGCCAGCGGCAGCAGGTGCCATGCTGGTAGCAGCGGCGCCGATACCAGCAGCGGCAGCACCAATTCCAAGGGCTGTTTGTGCTAAGCCTGATGCAGTAAGGGCTGGTGAACCGGACATCAGTCCCGCAGCAATGGCTGGGACTTGAATAACGATGTAAGCGTACACTAACACAGTCCCGATTGCGACAAAGGTACTTGCAATAAGATGGTTAGAGTCAATAATGACACTATTTACAATAGTTTGTCCGGCACCTACTACTAAGTAAATCATCATCAATTTAAGCCCAGTTCCGACTGCGGACTGTAGGTATTTTGTTGCCATGTCAGTGGTCCAGCGAGAACCACCAAATCCCAGCAGAATTACACCAGCACCCACAACTAGATAGCTTTCGATAGTCGTCACCAGCAGCACGGCCGCAACAAAGCAAAATGCTATAAAGATAGCTAAGGCGCAAAGCCACATCGGTAAGGCCAACGCTAATTTCTCAGTAATGTCGAGTTTTGACAGAAGGGTGGTGATGCCTGTCGCAAGATCAAAGCCTTTCATCAACAAGCCGTCAGGCGTCGAAGTCGTGCCGCCTACGTCTTGCCCGATCTTACGGAAACTGTCTATGATGGCCGGTATCCAGGTATCGCAGAACTTTATCAGGGAGAAAAAAAATCCGATTGTGAATATTTTTTTGACCAGACTGATTACGATTTCCTCAATCGTATTTTTGTCGAGTACGTAAACCACACTAGTCCATGCAAAATCGACTCCAACTAGTAACCAAAATAGGCGCTGTGCATGTGCCTTAATTGCTGTTTGCCACGTTAACTGAAATGGCTTGAAGGCTGCATCGATGCCATCGAGTACCCGAAAGGCCGGTACGACTTCCTGTGCGTTCGAAAAGTTGGAGAGCGATAAAAATAGCAGGGCCAGTATTGGATATACGGCGAAACGCCATTTGCTGCTGAGCAGTGTTTGCAATTTCAACAGACGATTCATTATGTTTCCTATTTAATCGATTTGTTATTTTTGGGGAGCTGATCGTAGATCGATTCGACGGTCTGTTTTTTGTCCGGCGCTTTAATGCTCTTATTGTCTTTCGGCAGTTGCTCATAAACGGAATTCACATTTTTTGTTTGTTCGGCTTGTTTGCCACAACCGGTCAGCAGCGATACGGATGCTGCAATGAGTAGGGACATGGCGATAGTTTTGGTGTTCATAGTTGGTCCTTATTTGATCGAAGAATTGGTAGTTGGGAGTTGTTTATAAATGTTATCAATCGCAGTCTTACTAGCATCCCGTTCGCTTGTCTGCGCGGCCATGAAGTCGCCTTGTGAACGAATCTGTGCCATCTGGAGTTGACGAAGCTGTTGCATCTGGCTAACCATTGCCACACCTATTTGGTTTCCCGCTTGTGTGGCTGCTAGCTGGCCGTCAGCGGTTTGAGATTTGTTTATTAGTTCATTCATCATGCCTTGCTCACTGTTGAAGTTTTCCGCGTGAGCAGTCACCATAGATAGAGCATTCTTGACTGAATTTAAGGTGTTACTCGACCAGTCGCGATAGCTCTGGCCGTAATTGAAGTTAGCACCATATCCCGGATGTATTTGTTTGAAACGCGAATCAATTGAGGCCAGGCTGTAGGCCATCTGCTGGCCACCGGATACAATCTGTTGCAGGTTTTGAAACGACTGCATCATATTCTGATCCTGCCACAGTTTTCGCGCCGCTTGGTCAAGCAGGTTACTTGGTGTTATCTGCTTAAGGTTTTGCATCATGGCGTTGTATTGATTGAGCTGGTGAACGGTTTGTTGCGCTTGCTCGACATAGGCTTTAGCAAGTTGGAAGTTATTCAAGATTTGGGTGTATTCCGTAGCGCCAACCACGGAACCAGCGCTTGCCACCCCATGAAAGGCGAGGGACAAGAGCGCCATTAAAGTGATAGATTTAATTTTCGTAGCTGTTTTAAGCATGTTCCCACCCCCGACGTGCGATGTGATACAGACCCACCAGCGCGATTGCCGCAAGGACGGCACCCACTGGCAACAGGTAGCCACCCACCAGTACCGCTAATGCAACGCCGATCAGGCCGGCCAGCGCGAACACGGCGAATATCCCGGACATACGCTTACCGATAGCTGCGTTAATACCTAGGTAAATTGCGACGGCACCGACCACCAGTAGCCAGAATATGGCCGCGTCGCCGGACCACAGCCCAGTTGCTGGGCCGGCTGCTACACCAGCGGCAACGAAGGGAATTAAAAGCGCCAGCGGAAGGGCGGATACCCGGCTGGGTGATACGGGCAGCTCGCGGGCCACCACATCAATAATTTCGCGATTGTTGTACATGACTTCTCCCATTAAAGAACACTATGATTATTTCATATTTCCACTTGGAAATCTATATTAAAGTCTTTTTAAATCAAAGACTTAACGCTATCAAGATAGCCTGATAGCGTAATAGCACTTAGTTGAATTCAGTGAGCGCGGCTGGCGTGCCTGGCGTAACGATTTCATCGTCCGCAAACATGACCATTCCTTTAGCGTATAGCTTGCTGAGGTGACGGGCTGTGCTGATGACCGAAACAGAGCCGGAACGATCAGCGCGCAGAGGGTATGGGAGAGTGGGGCCGAACATCGCAGCGAGCGTGCGAGGGCCGAATTTTTCGCAGGCGCTAAACGGTACGCCGGCAATAACGGTAAAATTGGACTTAGCCATGTTTCACTCCTTACTAGTGAGATTGTGGTTAGGCGCTTTTCGGTGTTCCCGCACCGTTGAGCGCCGCTTTACTGCTGGTCTTACTCTTGCTTCTTGCCTTTGGTGGCGTCTTTTCCCTTTCCGTGTTTTTCTAAGTAGTTATCAACCGCGCGGCGCACATGTTCTGCGACCGGAGCGCCCGTTTCTTTGTGCAGCTCGGCCAGCTTTTCGCGTTGCGTGTCGTCCAAGTAGACGTTCATTCGTGTTTTTGTGTTCATGTACATCACTATACACCAATATACACCAATTGCAAGAACTTTCTTGCAGTCTATAGTCGGAATTCTCAGTAACTGCGGCTGGCGTAGTTACTGGAACCACGCGCGCCACAAGTACACGTGTTTTCACACACGCTTGGCCGGTTTGCGCCATTGCGCGAGGGCCACGGCCGCGCCGCTGGCCAGCAGCACCGCCACCAGGCAGCACGCGCCGACCGGGTGACTATCCAGCGTGACGACGAAAGAAGAAAAGGCATTGATGACAGCAGGGGAAAACTCAATCGACATAGCGGCTCCACAGGGGAAAAAACACGTATAGCAACCATCTTGCCGCCGAGCTGGCGGCGTGGTTGCAAACCATGTGGCTGATTGTCCGGGAGTCGGTACGGCGATTCTTGTGGTGGGATTTCCGCGACACAGGGCGCGCGCCGGCCGGCATCGAGGCGGTTACTCAATTTGACTAATAGCCAGGACGGCACGTGTTTTCACACACGCTCGCCGCAGGCGCCAGAGGGAAGAAAGGCATTTTCCGTAACGGGTTACTCAAATTGACTAACCCGCTGGCGCCGCGATCGGCGCCTACAGTTCGCCCAGCCAGCCGGCCAGCAGCAAAGCACTCAGGCCGGGGCTGACGTTAAGCAGATCCACCAGGTAGCCGAAAGGCGGTTCCGCTTCCCATGTGGCGATACGGCGCCCATCGGCGCATGTGGCCCACAGCCGGCCATGCTCATAAGTCCAAGTGGTGTTCATGTGTAGTTCCGTTCAGTTTCCGGGGACGCCCCCCAGCCCTTACGGTCGCGTCACGACGCGCGGCGCGCAACATATCATCGTCTTGATGCCGTGAATTTTGGCTGGGCAATGGATAGCCGGTAAGATAGTGGGCTGTCCAGAAACCTTTGCCAAGATGCCACTTTACGATAATGCCAAGTACCTGATCCGTGCCAACCTGGAGGAATGCGAGCGGGGCGGCAAGGTGCGCGCTGTCGTCATCGGGCATTTCACGCAAGCGCAGTATGACGCCATCAATGCCTATCGGGCATCGGTGGACCTGCCGAGGCTGGAAAGCCCGGAAATCGTGATGCTTGGCTCACACCTCTACCGCAGCCGAGTCACCCGCGACGGCTATACGATTGATGATGTGATGCTACAGATTGAGAGCGCCCTTGCGGATACGGCAATGGCGTTGCCCACACCGAGAATGACGGCCACGCGCAGCACGACCCTGCGCGCGGACGGCTACGGGAACAATGTGCTTGATGAGGCGGTGTACGAGCTGACGCAGCGCAAGCCAAGAGCCGAGCTGTTCTCTGTCGTACCGAAGGGCGACACGATCAAGCCCCCTCAGAAACCAGCCGTATAAAAGAAAAAAGCCGCTAAGAAGCGGCTTTTTGAAAACTTAGGAGCATTCGCCTGGGTAACTTAAATCTGTCCAGCGCACCAACGCTCCATGCACACATGATAGCACAGAATGATCGGAAATGAGCAAGCGTGACCCCGGATGATGTTGCGTGAAGTCTAGGCCGAGGCCGGCCCTAGCGGCGGGCAAGAGCCGCTAGCACGTCCGCATGGGTGGCTATCACGCGCATGGCATTCCTAATGTTAGGAGTAATCAATTCCAGTTGGCCCGGTACGACCAGGCAAGCCCTCGTTTGTCCATGCTTCCCAATCCCAAGCGAACGCCAGTGCATGCTCGCCATCCAGTACAGGACATGCGGAACCATGCAGCGCGGCAATGAACTGTTTACGCCACGGTTCGGGAATGTCATCAATTCTCACAAAGTAGCGTCGGCCGTTGTGCATATAGACCGGGACAGCATTAATTAGCTCTTGTAAATTCATTATTTAATGTCGCGTTTGGTTGCGATGATGGCGCGCATATGGGCCATCACCTTGTCATGCGCCTGGGCGCGGACCCTGCGAGCGCAAGCCGTCGCATCCTTAGCGGTGGCCAGCTCGGTTTCGATCGGGGGAGGGATGGCTTTCATGGCCTCAAGGCTACACCAGCGCAGCGGCGCCGGCCAGCGCGCCGGTTACTCAATTTGACTAATTTCCGACGTTGAAAGCATTGACCAGGTGCCGCGCCGCGCGCGGCAAGTCATATTTTAGCAACCGGCTGCAAAAATATAAGGGTGACACTGACTGCTTGGAACGGATTTTATGTAAAACGGCAAAATATTTCTTGTGGCCGGTCACTATGTCCGGTAGAGTGTCTACATTCCGCAGCATTTTAGGACGTAAATCATGGATGAACAGAAACGTGGTCCCGGCCGGCCGGCCGGATCAGGCGAGCAGTTGCCGCCCACCGAACGCAGCCGCCAAAGCCGGCAGAGCCGAGCAGCGGCCGGCGCCACTAGGTTAGATTTTTACCTAGACCCGCAGCAATCTGGCCAGCTCGCGGAGTTGATGGAGCAGTGGGGCATGAGTACGCGCAAGGAAACGGTACAGCACGCACTCGATATCGTTCACCAGACCGTGGCCAAGAACCGGAAGGCGGCAGCATGATTACCGCCCAAGACGACGATTCCGCGTTGCTTGCCGATGGCTTCGAGCAAACAGCCGCATTGCTCGACTTGCTGCTGTGGAGCGGCCCCACGTCGATGATTCCGACTCGCGAAGCCGTGATGAAGTGGCGAGCAACGCTGATTGCTCGCGGGCCAGAGTTCGCAAGCTTGGTGACTGAATGTGATGAATGGCTCAGGCCGAACAAGGGAGCGCAGGATGAAGTACAGCTATGAAATCACCCCGCGCCCGGTCGAGCTGGGCGGCGGCTGGCGCCTGCGCCTACTGGAAGGCAGCGAAGAAATGGGCGGCGGCGTGTTCCCTATCGACCAAGAGCAGGCCGCGCCGCACAAGGGCATGGACTGGTGGAACAGCTTGCAGGAAACAGAACGGGCATGGTGGCTTGAACGGACGGTGGAGCGTGGCGCGGTAGGCACCGCCGCCGAGGCGTATCTGTCCTACCTGCTGGCCGAGGCGCACGCTGACGCTGAGGCCACGGCCTACGAGTGGCTTGATTCGAGGGATGATGGAGCAAGAGTATGAGCGTTAAGAAATCTCAAGCAATGGCTAATATCCAGGCCCGCGCCGACGCTGCCCTAGCAGCGCAGGAAGCGCGTGGGCAAACGGACCTGTTTGCCGATGTGGAGCAGCCAATCCAGGCGCAGCAACCCAACATTGAACAGCTTCCAGTAACGCTGGCCAAGACCACCACCAAGCGCGCTAATCTTCTGCCTGCTCGGCATGTAGATCGTGATTTCTTCCTGTGCGATATGTTCGATTACGCATTGAAGGATGACGGCGTAAGCATGGAAGCACCAATTTTCACGCTATCAACCAGGCCAGATTTAAACGTTTGGCACTGGAAAAGCAAAGATGGAAATAAATCGCTGACGGTCACGCCCAGCGTCAAGGGACGCGCAACGCAACACGATAAAGACGTTTTAATTTTCATCGTTTCGCAGATGACAGAAGCAATCAACTGTGGGCGGCAAGATGCAAAAAATAAGGTTGTGCGCTTTGTAGTCTATGACTTTTTGACAGCCACGAATAAAGCAACTAGCGGAGATGAGTATCACCGCTTGAGCGAGGCATTTGAGCGCTTGCGAGGCACCTCAATTACCACCGATATTAGGACCGGAGGGACGCGAGTACGTGAAGGATTTGGGCTTATTGATAAATGGAAAATCATTGAAAAGGCGCCAGATAACGAGCGCATGATTGCCGTTGAAGTAACGATGTCAGATTGGCTTTTTAACGCAGTCCAGGCGCAAGAGGTATTAACCATCCACCGTAACTATTTCCGGCTTCGCAAGCCACTGGAGCGCCGCCTGTACGAGCTGGCCCGCAAGCATTGTGGCAAACAGGCGTCATGGTCGATTGGACTGGAGCTGTTGCGTGAGAAGTGCGGCGCGCATAGCCACATTCGATCATTCCGCAGCCAAGCTATAGGGATAGCTTCGGCTGACGTGCTGCCTGAGTACCGTATGCTCTACGACCGAGAGAAAGATCAAGTGACCTTCTACATCCGCGATGCCAAAAAGCTAATAGCTGCTGTAGCGTCAGGGAAAAGCAAACTACCAGGTGCGCAGTTTTCTTAACCAGTGCCGGTATCGTGTTATCACTGACGCCAGTGCAGAGTATCGTGGTTTCAATGACAGCCGCCCAAGATATCGTGGTTTCATTGACGGCTGTGGATAGTATCGTGGTTTCATTGACGGTTTTCTGTGGATAGTATCGTGGTTTCATTGACGCTGACTTCGTGGTTTCATTGACGCCCATCTTTCACGGAAGCAAGCTCCGCGCGGCTTCCAAGTAGTTACCCACAGCTCTAACAACGCGCGCGTTTTTTAACTCTTTTAAAATCTTTTAACGACGCGGCCTGCGGCCGGGCACCCCGCTGCGCGAGGTTCCCCGGACAAGCCGGCTCCCCTCCTGGCTAATCAACAGCCCGCAAGCGGGCTAGGAACGCGCCCAAGGGCGCGTATGAACACAACCCCACGGTATGCACACGTCTGTGACTCGCACCATGCTTTCGGCGGGCTACGGAGTTGGCCGCAAGCGGCCAAGCCCTACCGGGCCGGCTCCTACCGCCGAACTCGCCGGCAAGCCGGCGAGACCGCTACATGGCGCGATGATGCACCAGCTTTGCGCGACTGTCTGAATGGTCTTTAGGGAAAGGTATGCGGGATTCCTGGCAAGTAACGCTGCCGCAGGTACGCCCAGGCTTGCGGAGCGGGCCTACAGCGCGTTTTCCGAGGAAATCCGCCCATTCCTGCGGCGGTGGTCTGAAAAACCGCTCAAAACGGCTAATTTTCGGCCTTGGCCAGCTCCACATACCACGATTGCGCCGTCCGCTTCCTCGTCACGTCGTCCTGCTCGACGCCGGTTATGGTCATGCAGCCGTTGCTGATGTACAGCACAACGGCATCCAGCAGCGGCGGCAGCACGTAGGCGCCGTTCGATGGATCACACAGGCGAGCGCTGCGCACGATGCGCCGCATATCGCGGTCGTGTTCTTCGGACAGCGATAACTTGCCCAGGTGTGCCGGCCTGGCCGTCACCGCTCGATGCCGAGGCAGCGGGCGCCCTCCTTCCTCGTACAGCAATGCGACTTTGACTAACATGATTTGCGTTAAGGAAATACTGTATAGAAACACAGTATAATCTACGCACGGACGCGCGCCCTTTTGCGCGTCTTTTTTGTTAGGGAATATGCTATGAAAAAGATCACACTAGCGGTATTACTGGGGTCGTCTCAGAAAACGGAAAATAAAGCACGCTAAGCCGGTTGCAGCGGCCGTAGCGGCCTGAACTTGCCCGCGCCGATCTTGGCGCTGCTGCGCCAGAGGTAATCGCCGGTCAGGTTGATGTGCTCCCAGCCGAGCGGCGACAGGTACTGCAACAGGCCGTCATCGACGGCTTGACCGTGGCCACGCAAGGCGTTCGCGGCCCGCTCCAGATAGACCGTGTTCCATAGCACGATGGCCGCCGTCACCAGGTTGAGGCCGCTGGCCCGGTAGCGCTGCTGCTCGAAGCTGCGGTCGCGGATTTCCCCCAGGCGGTTGAAGAACACGGCGCGGGCCAGCGCGTTGCGCGCCTCGCCTTTGTTCAGCCCGGCATGCACGCGGCGGCGCAGCTCGACGCTTTGCAGCCAGTCCAGGATGAACAGCGTGCGCTCGATGCGTCCCAACTCGCGCAGGGCGACGGCCAGGCCGTTCTGGCGCGGGTAGCTGCCAAGCTTCCTGAGCATCAGCGAGGCCGTCACCGTGCCCTGCTTGATCGAGGTGGCCAGCCGCAGGATTTCGTCCCAGTGGGCGCGGACGTGTTTGATGTTGAGCGTGCCGCCGATCATCGGTTTCAATGTCTCGTAGGCGGCATCGCCCTTTGGAATGTAGAGCTTGGTGTCGCCCAGGTCGCGGATGCGCGGCGCGAAGCGGAAGCCCAAGAGGTGCATCAACGCGAAGACGTGATTCGTGAACCCTGCCGTGTCGGTGTAGTGCTCCTCGATGCGCAGGTCGGATTCGTGGTACAGCAGGCCGTCAAGCACGTAGGTCGAATCGCGCACGCCGACATTGACCACCTTGGTGTGGAACGGCGCGTACTGGTCGGAGATGTGGGTGTAAAAAGTCCGCCCTGGGCTGCTGCCGTATTTCGGGTTGATGTGGCCGGTGCTCTCGGCCTTGCTGGCGGTGCGGAAGTTCTGACCGTCCGACGATGACGTGGTGCCGTCGCCCCAATGCCCGGCGAAGGGGTGCCGGAATTGGGCGTTGACCACCTCGGCCAGCGCTGTGGAATAGGTTTCGTCTCGGGTATGCCAGGCTTGCAGCCAGGCGAGCTTGGCGTAGGTCGTTCCGGGGCAGGACTCGGCCATTTTCGTCAGCCCCAGGTTGATCGCGTCGGCCAGGATCGTGGTCAGCAACAGGTTCTTGTCCTTGGCCAGATCGCCCGATTTCAGGTGTGTGAAGTGGCGAGTGAAGCCCGTCCAATCATCAACCTCCATCAGAAGCTCGGTAATCTTGACGTGCGGCAAGATCATGGCCGTTTGGTCGATCAACGCCTGCGCAGTGTCCGGCATTGCCGCATCGAGCGGCGTGATTTTCAGGCCCGACTCTGTGATGATGGCGTCCGGTAGGTCGTTGGCCGCCGCCATCCGGTTGACCGTGGCGAGCTGCGTTTCCAGCAACGTCAGCCGTTCATGCAGGTACTGGTCGCAATCGGTGGCCACGGCCAGCGGCAATTCGCTGGCCTGCTTGAGGCTGGCAAATTTCGCTGGCGGCACCAGGTAGTCCTCGAAATCCTTGAACTGGCGGGAGCCTTGCACCCAGATGTCGCCGGAGCGCAGTGCGTTCTTCATCTCCGACAGCGCGCACAGTTCGTAGTAACGCCGGTCGATTCCGGCGTCGGTCATCACCAGCTTTTGCCAGCGCGGCTTGATGAAATCGGTTGGCGCATCGGCGGGCACCTTGCGGGCGTTGTCGCTGTTCATGTTGCGCAGCACTTCGATAGCGTCGAGCACGTCCTTGGCGGCGGGCGCGGCCCGCAGCTTGAGCACGGCGAGGAATTCCGGCGCGTAGCGGCGCAGCGTGGCATAGCTCTCGCCGATGCGGTGCAGGAAATCGAAGTCCTCGGGCTGCGCGAGTTTCTGCGCCTCGGTGACGCTCTCGGCGAAGGCATCCCAGGACATGACGGCTTCGATGGCGGCGAACGGATCGCGGCCGGCTTGCTTGGCCTCGATCAGCGCCTGGCCGATGCGTCCGAATAGCCGCACCTTGGCATTGATCGCCTTGCCGGATGCCTGGAACTGCTGCTGATGTTTGTTCTTGGCGGCGTTGAACAGTTTGCCCAGAATGCGGTCGTGCAGGTCGATGATTTCGTCAGTGACGGTCGCCATGCCTTCGATGGTGAGCGCAACCAGAGTCGCGTAGCGGCGCTGCGGCTCGAACTTGGCCAGGTCGGCTGGCGTCATCTGGCCACCCTCGCGGGCGATCTTGAGCAGCCGGTTCTGGTGCACCGACCGCTCGATGCCGGAGGGCAGGTCGAGCGCCTGCCACGCCTTGAGGCGTTCGATGTGTTCCAGCATGTGCCGCGAGTTCGGTTTGACCGGGGATTGCCGCAGCCAGGCCAGCCAGGTCGTCTTGCCGTTGTCGCGGCGCTTGAGCAGATCGTCGAGGCGACGGCGATGCATGTCCGATAGCGGTTCGGCCAAGGCGTCGTAGATGCGCCGGTTGGCGCGGGTGATCGCCTCGGCGCTCGCCCGCTCGACGGCGTTGAGAGCAGGCAGAATGACCGACTGCCGCCGCAGGTGCTCGATGAAGGCGCTTGCCAGCACAATGCCCTTGTCGGTTTGCATGGCCAGCTCGGTCAGCGTGTGGACGGCCTGCCGGTAGTGGCTCATGGTGAAGGGCCGGAAACCGAAGACGGTTTGCAGCTCGATCAGGTGCTCACGCCGGGTCTGCTCCCGCTGTCCGTACTTGCCCCAGCTTTCGATGCTGACCTTGAGCTGGTCGGCGACCAGTTTCAGCAAGGGCGGGAACGGCGGTTCATCAACGCCCAGTATGACGCCCGGAAAGCGTAGGTAGCAAAGCTGCACCGCGAAGCCCAGCCGATTGGCTGGCCCGCGCCGCTGTCGGATAATCGAGAGGTCGGTATCGCTTAATGTGTAATGTCGAATCAGGTCGTCCTTGGAGTCCGGCAACACCAGCAGGCTTTCCCGCTCGGCGGCGGAGAGGATCGAACGGCGGGGCATGCGGTTTCCTTCTTCTTGAAAACGTAGGTTTGTGACAAGCCCGCCAAGGCAACCGGCGCGGCACGGGAATCAAGGCATTGCGATTCTCGAAAATAGTTCTTGAAATTCTATTCTTGATTGCATATCATCTCAACGAGTTTCGATAAGAAAGGATGCCCATGCGACCGTCTGTTGTGCTTGACATGAAGCGAAGCGCAGTGCGTGAAGCGGTAGGCCGCTTTCGCGCCGCGAACCCGCGCGTCTTCGGCTC
Source organism: Pseudoduganella danionis (assembly GCF_009720775.1). GTDB lineage: Bacteria > Pseudomonadota > Gammaproteobacteria > Burkholderiales > Burkholderiaceae_D > Rugamonas > Rugamonas danionis. The sequence goes on along the minus strand of NZ_WNKW01000014.1, from coordinate 9,573 downwards.
GGTGCTGCATGGCACCGACCGGGATGGCAGCGACCTCGACCTGTTGGTCGATGCGCTGCCCGGTGCCACGTTGTTGGACTTGGGCGATTTGGAAGAAGAACTGAAATCGCTGCTCGGCGTTGACGTCGATCTGCTGACTCCCGGCGACCTGCCGCCGAAGTTCCGGGCCAAGGTGCTCGCGGAGGCGCAACCGATATGAGCGAGAACCGCCTGCCCGATTACCTCGACCACATTCAGCAGGCCGCAACCGATGCGCGCAGCTTCGTGGAAGGGATGGCCAAGGACGACTTCTTGGCCGACAAGCGCACCCAGCAGGCCGTCATCATGAGCCTGATCGTCATCGGCGAGGCGGCCACAAAGGTGATGGATGGCTACGTCGAGTTCACCCAGGCGCATGCCGACGTGCCGTGGCGCAGCATGCGCAATATGCGTAATCGCATGGCTCACGGCTATTTCGACATCAACCTCGATGTGGTGTGGGAGACGGTACAGGAATGGCTGCCGGCGTTGCTCCAGCAATTGCCCGCCGTGCGTCAGGATGCCGACGATGAAGACCGTAACGACAAAGGCATGGAGCCATGACCAATCAAGCCGCCGATGTTCGGCCCCTCTGGCGTGTTCGATCCCGCGACCTATGAGCCGCGCTCGGGCAAGACCTTCTGGATGGCCGCAACGGACGTGAGTTCGCTGGTGGGCAAGGAGGCAGCAGCCGACACGCTCATCGGCAACTGCACGACCGCACGACCAGCCTCCCGTTCAAATTCGAGTTAGAACTCATATCCAGCCTGTCTGGGGGCACTGTGAAAGAGGGATCTCCGATGACTGTTGAATCGAGAATATTTTCTGTAGCCGAGTATGTTCAGCCGTCCGAAGGCGAGCCTATTCGTTCCGTTGTGCTTGAAACCCGAGACTCAATTATCGTGGTTTGGCATGTCCATCCCGGGCAGGAAATTGCGGCTCACATTCATCCTCACGGCCAAGACACGTGGACTGTTTTGTCGGGAATGGCTGATTACTTTCAGGGCAATGGGATTGTTCGTGCCCTCAGGGAAGGTGAGATAGCCGTGGCAAGACCGGGCCAAGTGCACGGGGCGCGAAATACAGGTACCGAGCCATTTGTGTTCGTCTCGGTTGTGGCATCAGCCAATGCCGGTTTCGTATTGGCTGAGCGATAGAGCCCAATCTCTGGAGTTGGTCCAATGAGCGGTCGGGGAGATAGGTAACAGACATGCAGCGGACACGGCTGCTAAACCAGGTCGCAAACCTCCTTGCGTCGCAGCGTGCCGCAAGCGACGCGATCAATCGAATGGGGTCGGCATGAGACTGAACACCATCCAGTTCCCGACCGCGTAGCCGCCTGTCCTGCCGATCAGGTCTTGACCATCGACGCCTGGGATCAGTCCTGAATGTTCTTGGAGACCACTACGTTATGAGCCGCAGCCGCCGCAAAACACCCATCGTCGGGCACACGACCTGCGGCAGCGAGCGCGAGGACAAGAAGCTCTGGCATCAGCGCTGGCGCACCCGTGAGCGCACGGCGCTGACCAGCGCGTCGCCCGAAGCCCTGAGCGCCCATCTGCCCCTGCTGGAAAACCAGGCCAGCAGCGTCTGGTCGATGGGCAAGGATGGCCGCTCCTACTGGCCCGTCAAGCGCCAGGCCGCCACGGCGGATCGCATCGCCAATCACAAGGGACGCAACCCGCAAGAACGCGCCTCCCTGAAAAAGCGCCTGCTGCGCAAGTGGATGAGCAAATGAAGCTCTCCTTCCATCAGCACATTGCGCTGTTCTGGATGATCGGTGCTCCGGGCGTCTTCGCGCCCGTGATCGAGAACGCCAAGCGGCCCGATGCCGGCGCCGTCATGGCGTGGGGTGTCGCGATCGTGGCGGTGATGATCCTCTTCACCCCTTTGCTGCTGCGCTGTCCACCATTCCGGCGCTGGTATGGCCGGACGGATGCGCTGTCGGAGCGGCAGCGCCAGGCGCTTGCCGAGCGCGGCCTGCGCCGCTACTACCAGACCGCTTTCGATGACGGCTACGTGCCCCGCGTGATGCCCTACGTGTGGCGCATCATCTGGACGGTCGGCGGGTTGATGGCTGTGACCGCCGTACTGCCTACCAACACCGGACGGCCAGCCTTCGATGCCTTGGTGGTCTTCTCGACCTGGTATCCGATAGGCGTGATGCTGCTGGTTTTCGCGTCGAGGCCCCTTGGCCGGTTGATTCGCCAAAGAGCACAGGAGCGGCGGAAATGAGCACGTCAACCATCGAGGCGCTGGCCAGCGCCTGGGCAAGGATTGCCGAGGAAGCGGAATTCCCCGCTGACTACGAGGGGACTGCCACACCACAAGCGCATCGGGCTAGCGAAGCTATTCAGGAGCAGATTCGGGAGCGCATCGTCGCCACCAACGACATGCGGCTGTTCAGCCTGCTGCACCTGCTGGGTCAGGCGTCGCTGCGCATGGAGCAAGCGCTGTGGCCGGAGGATTACGAGCGGATGACGCGCGAGGTTGAGGAAGCCCTGCGGCAAGCCACCGACGCCAACGCCAGATCGTACACCCACGAAGAAGTGATGCAGGCGATGCAGGAACGCATCGACCGGGCGCGAGACAAGCCATGTTGATTGGCTATGCGCGCGTCTCGACGCAGGATCAGAACCTGGAGCTGCAACGCGAAGCCTTGAGCAAGGCCGGATGTAAAAAGGTCTTCGAGGACAAGGTGAGTGGCACGCGGGCAGACCGGCCTGGCTTGGCCAAGACGCTCGAAATGCTGCGCGAAGGCGATACTTTGGTCGTCTGGAAGCTCGACCGGCTGGGCCGGTCGGTCAAGCAACTGGTCGATCTGGTCGGCGATCTGCACAAGCACGGTGTCCAGTTCAGGAGCCTCACCGACTCCATCGACACCGGCACACCATCCGGGCGGTTCTTCTTCCACGTCATGGCGAGCCTTGCCGAAATGGAGCGCGAGCTGACCGTCGAGCGCACCCGCGCCGGGCTGGAAGTCGCCAAGCAGCTCGGCCGCAAAGGCGGCCGCAAGCCGAAGATGACCGACAGCAAGATCGAGTCGGCCAAGAAGCTGCTGGCCAGCGGGGTGCCGCCCAAGGACGTGGCCAAGAACCTCGGCGTGTCCATTCCGACGCTGTACCGCTGGGTGCCAGCCTCCACGCACGCTTAGCGTGCTTTATTTTCCGTTTTCTGAGACGACCCCTTACTGGCCGGTTTGTTTACCGGTGCTGCCCATGCACAGAGCGCACCAGGTAGCGGCTCGCAAAGCGTTGCCACCGGCACCAACGCCAACGCATCCGGCGCCAACAGCACGGCCACCGGCTACGGCGCACAGGCAACCGGCGCCGACTCGACGGCCACCGGCCAGAACGCGCAGGCTACGCAGGACCAGGCGACGGCGACCGGCGCCGGAGCCTTCGCCACCGGGACCGGCAGCACCGCGACAGGCGCGGTCGCTGTCGCCAGCGGCAACTACAGCACGGCTACCGGTATCAGCTCCACGGCCACCGGGAATTTCTCGACCGCTACCGGCATTGCGGCCAACGCGCAGGGCGCCAACTCGACTGCGACCGGCGCCTATTCTCAGGCCCAGCTCAACGGGACGGCCGTAGGCTACCAGGCGAACGCCAGCGGCACCGGCAGCGTGGCGCTCGGCGCCAACTCGACGGCCACGGCCGCGAACACGGTTTCGGTCGGCAACGCGGCAACCAGCCTCACGCGCCGAATCGTCAACGTCGCGGACGGCACCGCCAACAGCGACGCGGCCACGGTTGGCCAGCTCAATGCCGCGATCGCGGCTGTTGGCGCCGGCACACCCGGCACACCCGGCCCGCAGGGCATCCAAGGGATTCAAGGTATCCAAGGCGTGGCCGGCGCCGCTGGCCGTGACGGTATCGACGGCAAGGACGGTAAAGATGGCGTGGTGGACTATGCCCAGGTCAATGCACACATCGACTCCCGCGCGGCCGACACGCTCAAGGCAGCGGCCACCGATGCGACGACCAAGGCGAGCATCGTCAACGACCGGGTTTCGACAGTGGCAGCGGCCGTGACCACGGCACAGACCACGGCTGATGCGGCGCTGGCCGGCGTGGACAAGGCCATGCAGTACACCGACACGACAGCGGCCAAGACTTTGCAGGAGGCGAACGCCTACACCGATGCGCGCGTGGACCAGCTCGGCGGCAGGATCACGGCGCTTGATGGCCGGATTTCCAGCGTGGAGCGCGCGGCCAATCGCGGCATCGCGGCATCGCTGGCCATGCAGCAGGCGCCGGCAGCGATCGGCCCCGGCGAGTCGGCCGTGACGGTCGGCGTGGGCGGGTACGGCGGCGAAAGCGCAATCGCGGTCGGCGTCCACCACGTCACCCGGCGCAACTTGGTCATTTCGGGCGGGGTGGCCACCTCACCCAATGGCGGGCGCGTAGCTTGGCGCGCGGGCAGTTCGTTCAAGTTCTGATTGCCTTTTCCAACGTCGGAAACGCCAATGCAAAACGCCCCTTTCGGGGCGTTTTCGCTTACTGCGGCAGGCTTTATCGCAACTTGATTTCCTTTGTCTGACGCGGGTTGGTGGACACGTCCACCACCGTGATTGACAGTGGGCCATCGCCGGCCGCGAGCTGGCGATATTCTGCCGCCGTAGTGATGTTGTTGCCGTTCACGGCCGTTACCCATTGCTCTGCCTTGATGCCGGCCTTTTCTGCCAGTCCGCCAGGCGCCGGATTCATCGTCATTGGAGCATGAATATTGGCCGGACTCATGCTGATCATGTCTACCACATCGAGTCCCACTACCGGTGCGGCTGGCCCACTGGGCAGCATGCTCTCAATAGCTGGCGCCTTGCCCATAACGATTAGTGGATAAACCGAAAGACCGTTACGCTCGACATTGAAGGTACTCCCCTCTCCTGTGTAATATCTGGGGATCTTTCCAGTATTGTGCAGCACATTTCGATTGATAGCCTTGATTCGATCGCCTACCTTAAATCCAGATCGATCCGCTAGGCTACCGGCCTTGATAGATGTCACCAGAACTACGCCATCCTTTTCTGTAAGGGTCAGTCCGTCACCGCCAATGTCGCCCGCAGTACTGATGCTCGATGTGTCGCCGTTCAGATTGAACATGTTGCGTACTATGTCGGCGATGCCTTCCGATGCACCGGCCGCTTGCTGGCTCGATGGGTGCATCAGATCCGATACCAGCATCAATGCCCAAATGCTGCCGATGATGGCTACTGTTTTCCCTGCTGCTGTTTTGTCGATATTCACGTTACTACCTCCCCTGCTTTTTTCTTTGCCACGTATGGCGGCATCTGTTCAGGCATCGCCACGTATTGCAGGACCACACGCGCGATCGGCAAACCGATCAACTTCAAGAAGCCGTGCAGATCCGGCAAGCCTTGTACTTCGGATGCGAGGACGGCCATTTGCTGGGATCTGCGCTCGCTGACGTTCTCGCTATTATTTGGCAGTTCGCCAATGCGGGTGCTGGTGCTGTTCGAGACTTCGGCGCGCTTCACTTCCTGCTCGCCCAGCTCATTTTCAAAATACTTGCCGGTTTCGTTGTCGCCCGCCCGCAGTACGAGCTTATTGCTCATGCTCGATAGCAGGGTTTGTGCTTCATCCTTGCCGTATGTCGTCCTGAGCTGCGCGATAGTTTGGAGGCCAGAGACACACACGCCGCCGTATTTGCGCAGCTTTGTCAGGCCAGCCCGCAGGCTGGACACCTTGCCGAGCGAATCCAGTTCATCCATGATGTACCACAGGCGCCGGTTGGCGTTTTCGCTCAACGTCAGTCCTTCCACGATGGCCAGTTCTAGCCAGCACGCGATAAGGTTCCGCAGCAGTGCCATTTGATCGTCGCGGTAAGTCAGATACAGCCACGCCGGATTACTGTCGGAGTCGCGCACCCAATCGCGTACCGAGAAGGTTCCGTGATCCGGCAAGTATTCCCACGCTGCCAGGTACACCGATGCGATCATGCGAATGCTGGCCAGCGCCTTTTCGCCTCCCTTTTGGATCATCGGATATGCGGCCGTGCCGGCAAGGATCGGCTCAAGCTCTTTGATCGGCGCCGAGTTCATCAGGTACAGCAACTTATGCGTGGAGAAGTCCCCCGCTTTCCACTGAGATTTCAGCGCGGCGCCGAGCATGGTCTGTGCGTAGAAATTCCATTCGCCGGCCTCGCCGGCCGCATCGGGAATCGCTGCCTTTGCGATCATCTGGCAATCGTATTCCTCACGGATTTCCACAAAGGCGGACCAGCCAGCAGAGCGGCCGTCAAGCGGGTTCAGGATAGTTTCGCCTAGCTCACCGAAGCGCGCTAGATAGCCGGCGCCTGGATCGGCAATGATGGCAGCTTGTTGGCGTTTGCGCACCACCCGCAACATGCCGTTGATGGCCTGCGACTTACCGGAACCCGTAGCCCCCTCGATAAGGAAGTGTTGCGGCTCTGCGCCGAACGGCACCGGCACGCCGCCGAACTCGACCAGACGCGCGAGGTCCGCAGGATCTACACCGCGCTTGAGCTGTACCGCCAAGGCTGCACCATCAACCACGGCGGCGCCACGGATTAGCGTTTCGTCGGCTTTGGCGGCGCCGCCCAGGCCGGAGAGACTGGCCGGCCCCGATCCCGGAACGCTGCCGCCAAGGATCGGACGGAAAGTGCCATCTTTGAGGCGGTAGCCTAATCCGGGATACCACGCGAACCACCAACCTAGACTTTCGACGATGTTAGCGAACAACGTCCCCATCCCGATCGAAATAGCCATCACCACCAAACTGAGGACGCCCATAATCACACCCTGTGTCATCAAGGCTTTGATAGCGTGATAAAGCTGAACCACGGCTACCAGAATCACCAAGTATCTCAGGAAGTGATAGCGTGTGCCGTGCGCGAAAAATGAATAGATATCGCGCGGCCCCAGCCATGCCGCTGATAGGCCGCTCCTGATGATGCCAGCGCCCTGCGCTGCGCCACGTAATCCTTCACTCATGGGGCTGTCCTTTCAACTCTGTTAAACTTGCTTCCGACCATTTTTGAAACTCCTTAGCGGTTGTGAAATTTTGGTCATGTGGGCCGAGGCGCAACCCTCGGCCCGCTTCATTTGCGGGGCTTGATTTCGTCTAGCTTGGCCGCAATTGCCCGCTGCTGCGCCAGCAGTTCGGTCACTTCGGCCTTGGTCAGAAACACGCCGAGCCATTTACCCATGACCGGAGTAGCCACGGCGCCGACCAGCAAGGCCACCGCCACCACGGCAGCGGGTTGCCACCACGGCCGTTGTAGCCGTTTCCGGGCCTCTGTGATGCCATCGATGGCCTTATCCCCTGCGGCCTTGATTGCTGCTGTTGTACGTCCTACCTCAGTACGGGTAGCGTCGTTGGCCTCGTTCAGTGCCTTGGTTGATTCGGCCAGCGCGATTGCTGCCTCTTTGATAGCCTTGACGGCCTCGCTTACAGGCAGGTTCACAGCTGGAACGATCGCTCCGACGACCGCCGATTTTGCGGCGGCGCCAACCTGCCCCAGCATCCCATCCACCGCCTTTTGCAGATCAGCCGCTTTCACGTCAGCCACGGCGGCGACTTCGAGCTTTGTCTTTTGGACAAGTCGTTCTTTGTCGTTTTGCAGCATGCCGATACTTTCCGAGATCTCGCCCAGCACTTCCTTGAGCTGGGCTTCGACCTCAACGGCTACACCTGGCAGCGAGCTTTGAAGCTTCTCCACCTTATCTAACAGCTCGGAAACATCACCAACCACGTGTTTATAGATAAGGTCGAGTTTAGTCCGCGCGTCACTCATGGCTTATGCCTTTGCGCTTGCACGTTTCGATTCAGGTTTTGCGTCCAAGGCCGGTGCCGCCAAATTCGGGAACAGCGCATCGAATGCTTTATTGAGGTCGCGGCTAACTCGTGGGGCGTATTTCTGTGCCAACACAAAATTGGAAAGGCGCGCTAGTTCATCTTCGGGCGCATTTTCCGGAAGCGCAACAAACCGAGCCTTGTAATCCGTTTTATCAGTCAAGATTTTTTCCAAACTGATATTGAGGGTGCTCAAGAGTTTGAATATTTCATGTTGGAATATCGTTGCTTCAAGCGAATACGGAATACCGGTAACAGTCAGCGCGCCCAAGAGATAATCAAATTCTTCTTCGGTGTCTTTATTAACGCCATTGAAAATTACTTTGATTTTCTCTTTTGCCACGCCTTGAGCAAGCAGCAATTCGATCGTTTTAAAAGCTCCCTTCTGTGCTTTATCGTCCGACAGCGATGGAATGATAAAGGCGTCGATTTCATCGTGACCTTCCATCCAGTCCATCCCGGCCAAAAATTCTTTCCCTTCTTTGGAACCGCCTACGTCGATAAGCGCGTTAGGCTGGCGAAGGAGTTCTTTGTACAGCTTGGAAAATTGTTCGCCAGAATATACGTCGCAATCAATTCCAAAATCTTTGACAGTAACATTTGCGGTGTCTACCGCGCTAACGCGCGCTTTTGGCATACGTGGGCAAAGCATGTGTGCTGCGATGGTGGTTTTACCGACACTACCAGCGAGCGAGCAGATAACGACTTTCATTTGTTTTCCTTCCCTTTCTTGAGTTGCTTCAACGAAAAATGTTTTGTTTCAGAACTTAATACCTGTTCGGTTAGCGTTTTACCTGGCTCAACCGTGATCTTCGTTTCAGGCGTGGCCCGCTGTACTGGTTCACTTTGGATTGCACAATCCAAATTTTCACCAGCAGCCAGCGCCGGCACCATAGGCCCGGACGACACGACCGCCGCCATGCTGGCCCGCTTCGTGGTCCCGGCTTCCTTCCTGATGCGGTACAGCATCGTTTCGAAGGTCTTCAATGTCAGCCCATAGCCGACCTCGTTCAACTTATCGACGATGGCCTGATTGCTGAAACCCTTCACCTGCAATTCCTCTATTTCCCTAAAAACACTACGCAGCCGCCCGATCTTGGAGCGGTGCGCGGTGCTGTCCTTCTCCAGAGACAGTAACGCCTCTGCATCGCTAATTTTTGCGCTCATATAGTTTCCCGGTTGCATGGTTGACTCATTATGTTGTGTCGCTGTTCAGAAGTCAACGTGTTTTTGTTGTGTGTCGCGATAAATTGTTGTGTTAGTGTTGTGTTGATGTAGTTTGTTGTTGTGTTGGCGTTGTGGTTTGTTGTGTTGTTGTTGAGCTGTTGCCCTATCCCTGCCGTTCTGTTAAGCTGGGGCTGTTGCTCATAGGAAGTACAGGCACGTGTGATATGTTTGCAAAAACCCTCCGGGTTTCCGCAAAATATCCGTGCCTAAGGGCGCTGCCCTTAGAAACCCGGCCTGCATACGCAGCCGGTAACACAAGGAAAAATGATCCAGCTCCGCAGGAGAAAGAACACATGGCACGGCCACGTAAGGACGAAAAAGACAAGCTCACCCGCACGATCGCCTGGCGCGTGTCGGAGTCGGTCAAGGAGGAATTTGACCGCCAGTACGCCGAGGCCGGCATGACGCAATCCGAGTTCTTGCGCGAGTTGTTGCAGCGGAACAAGGTAACGATCGTGGCGAAGCCCCGCCCTTCCCTCGACTTGAA
>NZ_WNKW01000013.1 GCF_009720775.1 Pseudoduganella danionis | reverse complement strand
CGTCCTATTTCATTTATTTCTTGTGAACATTTGATATTTTTTAAGTATCACGAAGACTAGCTTCGTGTGCACTTTCATCAAACGTCCACACTTATCGACTGTGAATTTTTAAAGAACTTTTCTTTGGTACTGCTTGCTGAGAAGCGTTGTGTTCATCAGCGAAGAGGCAAGAGTATGAAGCGTTTAGATCGTTTCGTCAACCCCTTCTTTTTCCTCGTTCAACTCGGCGCTGAGCGCCGTGTTTTGCGAGGGGGCGAACTATAGCAAATCTATCCCCTGCCTGACAAGGGTAGAATACCGGCTTCATCGAATTTGCAAAAACCATAATGTTGACACCTGCCATACATGCCACCCGCAACGAGACGCTCGCAGCAGAGCTCGATCGCGCTATTAATAACAAGACCAAGCCGCTCGGCAGTCTGGGCGCACTGGAAACGCTGGCGAAACAGATAGGTCTGATACAGAACACCCGTCAGATCAGCATCAGCGATCCCGCCATCCTCGTATTCGCGGCCGATCACGGCGTGGTGGCCGAAGGTATCTCCGCTTATCCGCAGGATGTCACGTGGCAGATGGTAGAAAACTTCCTCGCCAAAGGCGCGGCTATTAATGTCTTCGCCGCTCAGAACAACTGCGCTCTATATGTAGTCGATGCGGGCGTGAACCACGACTTCGGCCCACGTGATGGGCTCATCGATCGCAAGCTGGCCAAGGGCACACACAACTTCGCCCAGCAGGCAGCCATGAGCAACGCAACCTGCACGGCCGCACTGGAAGCGGGCATGGCACTGGCAGCCGAACTGAAAGGCAATGTAGTGGGCTTCGGCGAAATGGGCATCGGTAACACCACAGCTGCCGCAGCACTGATGCACAAACTGACTGGCATCCCGGTGGCGGAGTGCGTCGGTGCAGGCACAGGGCTTTCGCCAGATGGCGTACTGCATAAACAGCACGTTATCGAAGCGGCGGTGGCCCGACATTCGGGCGCTGTAACGCCTTTCGATATCCTCGCCACTTTCGGCGGACTAGAAATCGCCATGATGGCTGGCGCCATGCTGAAGGCGGCCGAACTGCGCAAAGTGCTGCTGATCGACGGCTTCATCGTAACCAGTGCCCTGCTAGTGGCGGCCCGTATGCAGCCGGCGATACTCGACTACTGCGTGTTCTCCCACTGCTCGAACGAACAGGGCCACCAGAAGATGCTGAATGCATTGCAGGCTCGCCCGCTGCTCAACCTCGGCCTGCGGCTGGGCGAAGGCACGGGCTGCGCGCTGGCGCTGCCCCTGCTGCACGCGGCGGCCAACTTCGTCAATCAGATGGCCACCTTCGAGTCCGCACAGGTCAGCGAAAAATCCGAGTAAAGTAGCGCCCATGCACCAGCTCCGCCTGTTCTTTACTGCCCTGCAGTTCTTTACCCGCCTGCCCGTACCAGGCTGGGTGGGCTTCGACCCTGCATGGCTAAACCAGGCATCGCGCTACTTCCCCTTGGTGGGTGTGGTGGTAGGACTGATCGGCGCGGGCGTATATGCCCTAGCAGCCCTGCTACTGCCCGCCCCTGTCGCCGCAGTACTCTCCACTGCAGCGACCATCTACGCAACAGGTGCCTTTCACGAAGACGGCTTTGCCGACATGTGCGATGGCTTCGGCGGCGGCATGACCCGCCAGCGTGTGCTGGAGATTATGAAAGACTCGCGCATAGGCGCTTACGGAGCGATCGGCATAGTCTGCATGCTGGCTCTAAAGTGCAGCACCCTGGCCATGCTCGATCCAGCGATGGCCATCAGCGCGCTGCTGCTGACCCATCCCATTTCCCGCCTGATGGCCACATCGCTGATCTGGCGCCTGCGTTACGCCCGCGAAGAAGGCAAAGCCAAGCCACTGGCGCAAAGCATGCATAACAGCGAATTCGCGCTAGCCGGCATCACTGCGCTGCTGCCCGCCTTGCTACTGATCGCTACCGGCTGGCTGACATGGACGGCTCTGGGTTACAGCCTGCTGGCTGCGCTAATCGCAACCCTCTGGCTGGGCCGAAAAATCCACCAGCGTCTGGATGGTTACACGGGCGACTGTCTGGGCGCTGTCCAGCAGCTGAGCGAAGTCACCATCTATCTGGCACTACTGGCTACCGGCAGCACTGCGGCGCTGCATATTTAACTCCATGCGCCTGCTATTGGTACGCCACCCGCAGCCCCTGATCGAACAGGGCATCTGCTACGGCAGCAGTGATATCGCCGTCAGCACCGAGCAGCTAAAAAAGACAGCCAGCGAACTGGCAGCCGTGCTACCGAGTGGCGTTGCGCTCTACACCAGCCCCCTGCAACGCTGTACCCAACTGGCGCAGCATCTGGCCGCAGCACTGGACCTCGCGCCTGCAATACCCGATGCACGTCTGGCGGAACTCCATTTCGGCCACTGGGAACTGCGACGTTGGGACGACATCGCCCGTGACGAGATCGATGCATGGGCTACCGACATAGTGCAATACCGGCCCGGCGGCGGCGAAAGCGTGCTGCAGATGGCGCAGCGCGTCGCAGCGTTCTACCAGCACTGGCACACGCAGCAGCAGGATGCCATCGTTATCTGCCACGCCGGCACCATCCGTCTGCTGCAAGCCTGCCAGCGCGGACTAGCACCAGCGGCCATGGCACTGGAAGCTGCACAACAAGCCCACCACATCGCCTATGGCAGCACTTTGCTGCTGCAAACCTGAACAAAGCCCGTATAATGGCGGGGTTTTGGTGCTCGCGCGTCTGTCCAGATGCGCAGTTAAACGGGAAACACGAAGCTCTGCCCAACAGCAAAGAGCCTGCGTGTGCTGCCCCCGCAACGGTCAACAAGTGTCGCACGCCATATGCGACAAACCGCCTCGGATAACCACTGTGCTAGTCATGGGAAGGTGAGTCGGCTTACTTGTCAGCCCGGATACCGGCCAGAACAGGTGGAAGTGAGCGAACGGGATGTGCGCGAGCGGATCGAGTAGCAACGCTGCTCCGGCTAGCCTCACCCTGCGTTTCTCGCTTCTGTTCCCTCTGGCCTACGGGGATGTCGGCCGGTTGCTACTAACAGAAAAATAGCATGAACTCACATCGCATTACCCGCCCGGCGGCATGGACGTCGCTGGCATTGGCTATGGCCACCCCTACTCTGCACGCAGAACCTGCACCCACCGTAGTCGTCACAGCAGCCCGCACCCCGCAGGCACTGAACGAAGCCATTAGCGACACCATCAGCATCAGCGCCGAGCAGATCGCCGCGTCGGGTGCTGGCTCCATCATCGACCTGCTGCAGCGCCAGCGCGGCATCGAAATCGCCCGCACCGGCGGCTCCGGCACCAATGCTACGGTGTTCCTGCGCGGCGCCAACAGCAACCAGAACGTGGTGCTGGTCGATGGTGTGCGCATCGGTTCCTCCACCACCGGCGCCGCCAACTGGAGCGCGATTCCTCTCAGCGCCATCGACCACATCGAAATCGTCTATGGCCCGCTCAGCTCCCTGTATGGTGCCGACGCCATCGGCGGCGTGATCCAGATCTTTACCCGCAAGGGACAAGGCGCTGCCACGCTGACGGCATCTGCCGGCTACGGCACGGACAACACCCGCGCCGCCGAAGCAGCAGTGGCAGGCAGCCTGCAGGGCTTCAGCTACGCCATCAGCGCAGGTAAAGAGAAGTCGGACGGTTTCTCCGCCACCCGCCCCGCCAGCAGCTCCTACAATCCGGACAAAGATGGCTACGACCGCCAGAACGCCGCTGCGCGCCTGAGCTACGAATGGGCCGAAGGACAGGAAATCGGCACCCAGCTGATGCACGGTTCGCTCAGCTCGCAGTACGACAGTGGCGCAGCGCCATTCGATGTGCGCTCCATCGCGGCACTCAATAGCGTGGCCTTCTATAGCCACAATCAGCTGCTGCCTAACTGGCTCAGCGCAGTGCAGGTCGCCCAGACGCGCGACGACGGCTCGACCTATTCCAGCGCCGCAGCATCCGGCTACTCGCAGATCAACACCAAGCAAACCAGCTGGAGCTGGCAGAACGACATCACGCTGGGCCGCGACGTACTGCAACTGCTGCTGGAACGCCGCAAGGAAGAAGTCGAAACCAACGGCTACCAGCTCACCAGCCCGCAGCGCATCACCAACTCGGTTGCCGCTTCGTATAACGCACGCCGTGGCGAACAGCTCTTCAACGCCAGCATCCGCCGCGACCGTTCTATCTATGGCGCGAAGAATACCGGGGCGCTCGGTTATGGCTATTTCTTCAGCCCTGCCCTGCGTGCCAGCGCCAGCTACGGCACCAGCTTCCGTGCTCCAACTTATAACGAGCTGTATTACCCCGGCTATGGCAATGCCGCGAACAAGCCGGAGCTGGGCAAAAACGGCGAGATCGGCCTGCACTATGACCAGAACGACCGCTCGCTCAGCGCCACCTACTACCGCAATCGCCTGACGGACCTGATGGTCAATACCACGCCCTGCCCATACGTCGGTCCCGCCTACAAATATGGCTGCGCCTACAACATCAACCATGCTTTACTGGCAGGGCTGACACTGGCGGCCAGCCAGCAGCTGGGCGCTTACACCTTCTCCGCCAGCGCCGACTGGCAGGATCCGAAAGACGAAACCAGCGGCAAGCAGCTGGCACGCCGTAGCAAACAGCACGGCAATCTGGCAGCCGACTATAACGGCGCTGGCTGGAAGGCAGGCGTGGAAGTGCATCTGTCGGGCGAGCGCTTCGACGATGCGGCCAACAAAGCCCGCCTGCCCGGCTACGGCTTGGTCAATCTGTACGCCAGCTATCAACTGAATCGCGACTGGTCGGCACTGGTGCGCTGGAATAACGTCGGCGACAAACAGTACGATCTGGCGCGTAACTACACCACGCCTATGGGCAAGGTGTTCGCCGCGCTGCGTTACGGCTACCAGTAAGCCGCAATGGTGTAATCTGCCGGCAGCCCATGCGAGCAACCGGCGGATTACCCGTCTAACCGAAAGTAGTTCATGCATCCGAATCCACACCATCTACGCCAGCGCGCCAGCGTCATACTGACGGCATTGCTGCTGTTCGCCCTGGTCAGCCTGATTTTCTCCGGCATGACGGGTTCGGTGCAGATACCGCTGGCCGACATACCGGCAGCATTAAACCAACTGGCTCACGGCCAGGCACAGACGCTGGCCGCTACCCTACTTGATCTGCGCCTGAGCCGCGCCATGGTCGCTTTCGTCACCGGCGCAGCGCTGTCGCTGGCCGGCGTCATGATGCAGGCGCTACTACGCAACCCGCTGGCCGACCCTTATGTACTGGGCATCTCGGCAGGTGCTTCGGTCGGTGCACTGGCAGCCCTGCTGTTTGCCTGCGCCATCTGGGTGGTCGATAGCGCTGCCTTTACCGGCGCCGTCACCGTCTCCATGATGCTGTATTTGCTGGCCCGACGCGATCTGCGCGGCGGCACGGCAGCCGAAGGCGGCACGGCGCTGCTGCTCCTGACAGGTGTCATCCTGTCTTCCGCCTGCATGGCACTGGTCACACTGATGCTGTCGATCGCACCGGAAAGCCGTCTGCGCAGCATGGTGTTCTGGATGATAGGCGATCTGGCCGGCGCCCCCGTGCGCGCCCTGCCTTGGGTGGTGCTAGCCGGCGCGCTGGTATTTGCCCTGCGTAGCGCCCGCTCCATGAACGTAATGGCGCTGCATGCCGAAGCGGCAGCAACGCTGGGCATACGGGTGGGCAGCTTGCGCAAGGGCCTGTTCTTTGTCTCCGGCCTGCTCACTGCCAGCGCCGTCACCAGCGCCGGCAGCATAGGCTTTGTCGGCCTGATCGTGCCGCACGCCTGCCGCTTTGCCGTCGGCCCTGACCACCGCCTGCTGATTCCAGCTGCAACGCTGACGGGCGGTACCTTCTTGCTGCTGGCCGATACGCTGGCGCGCACCATCATCGCGCCCCAGCAACTGCCAGTAGGCGTGGTCACCGCACTGATAGGTGCACCCGTATTCCTGTACCAGTTGCACCGACTGCGGAAATAATATGCTCAGCACTCATCAACTCTCCCTGAAAACCGGCCAGCGCCAGCTGGTGACGGCGCTGGACTGGCAGGTAGGCGACGGCCAGTGCTGGAGCATCATCGGCCGCAACGGCGCCGGCAAAAGCACCTTGCTGAGAACCCTGGCCGGATTGCGCGCGCCTGATAGCGGCCAGGTCGCCATCGCCGGCCGTACGCTGGCCGAATGGCCACTGGCAGAACTGGCACGCCAGCGCGCCTTCCTGGCACAAAGCCGCAGCGATGCCTTTGCCTACAGCGTGCTGGAAACCGTGCTGTCGGCACGCCACCCCTACCACGATAACCGCTACTGGGAAGGCAGCGACGACCACGCCATCGCCATGCAGTCGCTGGCTGCCATGGAAGTCGACGATCTGGCGCGGCGCGATGTGCGCACCCTGTCCGGCGGCGAGCGCCAGCGCGTGGCCATCGCTGCCATGCTGGCGCAGGACACCCCGCTGCTGCTGCTGGACGAACCGGCCAATGCACTCGATCTGGCCCATCAGGTCAGCGTCATGAGCCTGCTGGCGCGCCTGTGCCGCGAACAGGGCAAGACCGCCATCATGGTGGGCCACGATCTGACACTGGCCCACAGCGTTTCCACCCACGCGCTGCTGCTGATGGGCGACGGTAGCTGGCTGGCCGGCACCACCGCCGAAGTCATGCGCGCCGATATCCTCAGCAGCTATCTGGGTCACCCCATCGACGTACTACAACACGGCAACCGCAGCATCTTCATCCCTTCCGAGGCACCAGCATGACCGAACCGAATACCGACGACATCAACGCGCTGAACGAGCGCCACCGCCTGCGCATGGAACGCAAAAAGGCCATCATCGACGCCAAGATCGCGGCGGCCGACAAGCAGATAGGCATCATCATCGTCAACACCGGCAACGGCAAGGGCAAAAGCTCCAGCGCTTTCGGCATGGTGATCCGCGCCATGGGCCATGGCATGAAGGTCGGCGTGGTGCAGTTCATCAAAGGCGCCATGCAGACGGGCGAAGAATTGTTCCTGCGCCGCTTCCCTGAAGAAGTCAGCTTCCATTCCATGGGCGAAGGCTATACCTGGGAAACCCAGAACCGCGAACGCGATATTGAAAAAGCCGAGCAGGCATGGGAACAGGCGAAACGTTTTCTGGCCGATCCGGAAATCGGTCTGGTGGTATTCGATGAACTCAACATCGCGCTGAAGTACCGCTACCTCGATGCGGACACCGTCATCAGCGATCTGCTGGCCCGTCCGCCCATGCAGCACGTGGTGATTACCGGCCGTGGCGCACCGCCGGAACTGATAGCCATTGCCGACACAGTGACGGAAATGGACGTGGTCAAGCATGCCTTCAAGGCTGGCATCGGCGCACAGGCGGGCACCGAATGGTGACGCAGGACTACGTGGAGGCCCGTGCCGTACTGGTTTCCGCCATCGCCTCCGGTCAGGGTAAAACCAGCATCACGGCAGCACTGGCGCGCAAGCTGGTCCAACAGGGCCAGCGCGTGCGGGTATTCAAATGCGGCCCGGACTTCATCGACCCCATGATACTGGAGCGCGCCAGCGGCGCTACCGTGCGATCGCTGGACCTGTGGATGGTAGGCGAAGAACTGTGCCGCCGCCAGCTGGCACAGGCGGCGGCCGAAGCCGACGTGCTGTTGCTCGAAGGCGTAATGGGCCTGTACGATGGCACGCCTTCCTCGGCCGATCTGTCGCGCGCATTCGGCGTACCGGTCATGGCAGTGATCGATGCTGCAGCAATGGCGCAGACTGCCGGTGCAGTGGTACACGGCCTGCGCGACTACGGTCCGGTACAACTGGCAGGCGTGATTGCCAACCGCGTCGCCAGTGTAGGCCATGCGCGCATGGTGGCGGCCTCGCTGCGCGACATTCCCTTGTTCGCCACTTTGCCGAAACAGGCACGCGCGCTACCGGAACGCCATCTGGGCCTGATGCTACCGGATGACGTCAGCGATATCGATACGCTGCTCGACCAACTGGCCGAGCAACTGGTATTCGATCAGCAGGCCTGGGATGCCATGCCGCCCGTGCGCTTTGCCAAGCCTTCACAGGCACAGGCGACCGCGCCTCTGCTGGCGGGACGGACCGTTGCCGTCGCGCGCGATCAGGCCTTTATGTTCATTTACCCGCACAATCTGGAAGTGCTGCGCGAACTGGGCGCCACACTGAAGTTCTTCTCGCCGCTGGCCAACCAGCCCGTTCCTGCCGAAGCCGACGCCGTCTATCTGCCCGGCGGCTACCCCGAACTGCACGCTCAGACGCTGGCACAGGCCAGCATCTGGCAAGCCTCCATGCGTGCCGTCCATGCCGCTGGCCTGCCCATCGTGGCGGAGTGCGGTGGCATGATGGCACTGGCCGAAACGCTGACCGATCAGGCAGGCGATAGCTGGCCCATGGCAGCGCTGCTACCCGGTGCGGTCAGCATGCGCGCGCGCCTGTCCGGTCTGGGCCTGCAGGCCCTGCCGACTGCGCAAGGTGATCTGCGCGGCCACACCTTCCATTACTCACAGCTGGAAACGGCGCTCGCCCCGGCGGCGCACACCGTCAAACATCCTTCTGCCCTGCAGGGCGAAGCATGGTACCGCCACGGCTCGCTGGCAGCCTCGTATTTCCATGCCTATTTCCCATCCAATCCGGCAGCCACTGCTGCCCTCTTTAGCGGGAGCGCAGCATGACACGCACACTGATACTGGGCGGCGCACGCTCGGGCAAAAGCAGCTACGCCGAACGGCTGGCCATCGAATCCGGCAAGGAAGTGGTGTATATCGCCACGGCCAGCGCCAGCGATAGCGAAATGGCCGAACGCATACGCCACCACCGCGCCAGCCGTCCCGTCGAATGGATCACCGTAGAGGAACCGCTGGCACTGGGCAATCAGCTGCTGCGCTGGTCGGCACCGGAGCGCCTGATACTGGTCGACTGCCTGACCCTGTGGCTGGGTAATCTGCTTTTCAGCAGCGGCGAAGAGTATCCCGAAGTCGGCACCATCACGCTGCCGCCCTTGTTCCACGAACAGCAGGACATGCTGGCTAGCGCGCTGACCCGCTGCAGCAGCGATGTAATACTGGTCTCGAACGAAGTGGGCATGGGCATCATGCCCATGGGTGCCATCTCGCGCTGCTTCATGGATGAACAGGGTCGCCTGAATCAGGCCATGGCAGCCTTGTGCGACCGTGCCGTGCTGGTCGCCGCCGGCCTGCCACTGGTACTCAAAGGAGCGCCGTGCTGACAGGGCTGCACTGGAGTGCCATCACGCTGTTGCTGACGGCAGGGGCGCTGCTCGACCTGCTGCTGGGCGAAGTACGGCGCTGGCACCCGCTGGTAGGCTTCGGCAATCTGGCTTATGCACTGGAGCGGCGCCTGAATCAGGGCGCGCTGCGATTCTGCCGTGGCGTGCTGGCGTGGCTGCTGGCCGTCATCCCCATCACGGCCGCTGCTTCGGCCCTGACGTGGTGGCTGGCGCCACATTCCTACGCACTTTGGGCTTGCCATGCCGTGCTGCTATATTTCAGTCTGGGCCTGCGCAGCCTCGGCGAGCACAATCTGCCCATCGCCACCGCGCTGGCGCAGCAGGATCTGGCACAGGCCCGCCAGCTGACAGCGCGCATCGTCAGCCGCGACACCAGCAAGGCCAGCGAACAGGAGCTCACCCGCGCCAGCATCGAATCGCTGCTGGAAAACGGCAATGACGCCGTATTCGGCACGCTGTTCTGGTTCATGCTGGCCGGCGGCCCCGGTGCCGTGATGTACCGCATGGCCAACACTCTCGACGCCATGTGGGGCTATCGCACCGAACGCCTGCGCCAGTTCGGCTGCTGCGCAGCGCGCATGGACGATGCCCTCAACTATCTGCCAGCACGCCTGACTGCTCTAAGCTACACCGTGCTGGCGCCCACCCTATCGGCCCGGCGCCGTGCGTGGCGCTGCTGGCGGCAGCAGGCGCCGGCATGGGATAGTCCGAATGCCGGCCCCGTCATGGCCAGCGGCGCCGGTGCCCTCGGCATCAAACTCGGTGGCGCGGCCATCTACCACGGTGTACTGGAACAGCGCCCCCAGCTGGGCGATGGCGCCAGCGCCAGCGGTCCGGACATCTTCCGCGCATGGCGGCTGGTCAGCCACACCACCCTGCTCTGGCTGACCGTGGCGGTACTGATCAACGCCGCACAGATCTGGAGCCAGCATGCTTGAACACGGCGGCAACCTGCGCACCGCTGCGCAACGCTTCGGCCAGCACGACTGGCTGGACCTTTCTACCGGCATCAATCCCCAATGGTATCCAGCACCGCTTATCGCTGGGAATGCGTGGCACCGCCTACCCGAGCCCTCGGCGGAACTGGCGCAAGCGGCCGCCGATTTTTACGGCGCGCCCCTGATGCTGCCCGTAGCCGGCACGCAGGCGGCCATACAGGCTTTGCCGCGCCTGCGCGCACCATCACGCGTTACCGTCTCCGCGCCATCGTATGCCGAACATGCGCACCACTGGCAGCAGCACGGCCACACGCTGGCGCAGATCGCCTACGCCGATCTGGAACAGGCCGTGGCACACAGCGATGTCATGGTGATCTGTAATCCCAACAATCCCACCGGGGCCGTGGTGCCGGCAGCAACCCTGCTGCGCTGGGCTGGACAACTGGCTGCAAGAGGCGGCTGGCTGGTGGTCGATGAAGCCTTCGGCGATACCGCGCCCGAACACAGCGTGGCAGCGCATAGCCAGCAGCCCGGCCTGATCGTACTGCGCTCCATCGGCAAGTTCTTTGGTCTGGCCGGCATCCGTCTAGGCTTTGTCGCTGCGGCGCCGGAACTGCTGGAGGCGCTGGCTTCGCTGCTGGGACCATGGACCGTCAGCGGACCAGCCCAGCAGATCGCACTGGACGCTCTGCGCGACAGCGCATGGCAGCAGCGCACGCGTGACGATCTGCACCGCAGCGGCGCACGCCTGCAGCAACTGCTGGTCCGTCACGGCATCGCCAGCAACGGTACAGCGCTTTTCCAGTGGTGGCCGGAAACGCAGCCGGAAGCCTTCTGGCAGCACATGGCCGAGCGGGGTATCTGGGTGCGTCTGTTCACCCACGCCGCACGCGGCATCCGGCTAGGACTGCCGCCCGACGAAACCGGCTGGCAGCGGCTGGAGACAGCATTAACCCTATGGACCCACAAGGACAGCGTATGAAGTACTTCACTACCGCACTGCTACTGGCACAACTGGCGAGCGCACAAGCCGCCATCAGCGTGCGTGATGACGATGGCAATCTGGTCACGCTGCAAAAGCCGGCGCAGCGCATCATCGCCATGGCACCGCATGTGACGGAGCTGCTGTATGCCGCCGGTGGTGGCGACAAGATCGTCGGTGCCGTCACCTATAGCGACTATCCGGAAGCAGCCAAAAAACTGCCGCGCGTAGGCGACAACCGGCTGGTGGACATGGAGCGCGTGATCGCCATGAAACCCGATCTGATCGTGATCTGGATGCATGGCAGTTCCGAGCGCCAGATCGACACCCTGCGCCAGCTCGGTGTACCGCTATTCCACAGCGAACCGCAGAAACTCGAAGGCATCGCCGACAATGTGCTGCGCCTGGGCCAGCTGATGGGCACCGAAAGCGTAGCCCAACCCGCTGCGGCCGAAATCAGCCGCCAGTTTGCCGCGCTGGCCAAACAGTATGGCAACCGCCCGCCAGTACGCATGTTCTATCAGGTCTGGGACAAGCCGCTCTACACGCTGAGCGGCAGCTCCATCGTCAGCGATGCCATGCGCCTGTGCGGCGGCGTCAACATCTTCGCCGATCTGAAAGTCACCGCCCCGGTAGTCAGTATCGAAGCCGTGCTGCAGTCCGATCCTGAAGCCATTTTCGGCACCAGTGAAAAAAACTATGGCGGCGTCAATCTGTGGCGCCCCTATCCCACCATGAAGGCGGTACGTAACGACAATCTGTTCACCCTCAATGGCGAACTGCTGAACCGTGCCGGTCCGCGCATGGTGGCCGGCACTGCCGCCCTGTGTGAAAAACTCGAGCTGGCGCGCCAGCACCGGAAGAACTGATATGAGCTTTCCCTTTTCGACACTGATGGTGCAGGGCACCACCTCGGATGCTGGCAAAAGCACCATCGTTGCCGCACTATGCCGCCTGTTGCGCCGTAAAGGCATACGGGTGGTTCCTTTCAAACCGCAGAATATGGCGCTCAACAGCGCGGTTACGGAAGATGGCGGCGAGATCGGTCGCGCGCAGGCGCTGCAGGCTATCGCTGCAGGGCTGGCACCGCATACGGACATGAACCCCGTCCTGCTCAAACCCTCTAGCGACATCGGCGCCCAAGTCATCATCCACGGCCAGGTGCGCGCCGAGATGGATGCGCGCGACTACCATCAGTACAAGACCATCGCCATGCAGGCAGTGCTGGAATCACACCAGCGCCTGTGCCAGCAGTACGACAGCGTGATAGTCGAAGGGGCAGGCAGCCCGGCCGAAATCAATCTGCGCGACCGCGATATCGCCAACATGGGCTTTGCGGAAGCCGTCGATTGTCCCGTGATTCTGGTGGCCGATATCGACCGTGGCGGCGTTTTCGCTCATCTGGTGGGTACCCTGTCCTGCCTCTCGCCCAGCGAACGGCATCGCATCATCGGCTTCGTCATCAACCGCTTCCGCGGCGACATCAGCCTGCTCGAACCGGGACTCGAGTGGCTGGAACAGCAGACCGGCAAGCCGGTGCTGGCCGTACTGCCCTACCTGCACGGCCTGTTCCTCGATGCGGAAGACGCGGTGCAGGCAGTCCAGGCCAACGCCGGCGCCTTCCGCATCGTCGTGCCGAGTTTGCCCCGCATGAGCAACCACACGGATTTCGACGCTTTGCGTGCCCATCCCGAGGTGGACCTGCGTTTCGTCCGTCAGGGCGAGCCGATTCCGCCGGCCGACCTGATCATCCTCCCCGGCAGCAAGAACACCCGCGCCGACCTGGCCTGGCTGGAGCAGCAGGGCTGGCCCCAGCAGATCGCGCGCCATCTGCGCTATGGCGGCAAAGTGATAGGCATATGCGGCGGCTTCCAGATGCTGGGCCAACAGGTACACGATCCGCGAGGCGTGGAGGGGACGCCGGGCAGCTCGGCGGCACTGGGCCTGCTGGAAATGGAAACAGAAATGACCAGCCACAAGCGCCTGCAGCAGGTGCAGGGCATCTGCGCCTTCGATGCGCAGCAGGCAGGCGTGACCGGCTACGAAATCCACATGGGCGAATCGCACGGCGCGGCGCTCAGCCAGCCGGCCTTCTTCATCGACGGACGCGCCGAAGGTGCGCTATCGGTCGACGGGCAGGTGCTGGGCACCTATCTGCATGGCCTGTTCGACACCCCCTCGGCCAGCAGCGCCCTGCTGCGCTGGGCCGGCCTCGCCAGTGACCATGCGGTGGACACGCAAGCACTGCGAGAGGCCAGCCTTGACCGTCTGGCCGACGCCGCCCAGCCCCTGCTCGACGCCCTGTGCGTGCTACGCAACGATAGTGTCGATGTCAGCACCTGAAGCGGCCCGCAAGGGCTGACTGCCCGCACATTCCTCGATGCGGCGGTTACCGGGACCGGGCAAGGTGCGCAGGCTGCGCTCGGTCGCCGCCTCGAACTCGCGCTGCAGCACGGTATCGACAAAGCGCCAGTCGCAGCGCACCTGCTCGTGGCTGGCCGTGATGATCATATAGCCACGCTTGCTGGTCTGGGCGTAATACAGCGGCGCGATCAGGTCCACCATCATGGCCGCCACATCTTCCGGATCGCGCTCGCGATACGCCCCCTCCATACCCGGCGAGGTCACCGAAGCCGTGGCAAATTCCACGCCGATCTGGCGCCCCTGCGCATCCTGCAGATCACTGGCCCAGGCATTGTGCGTATCGCCGGCCAGCACCACCAGATTCTTGCGGTGCCGCTGCATCATGGCAAATACCTGTTCGCGGTCGTGCTGGTAGCCATCCCACGAATCCATATAGCAGGGTAGCGTGGCTGCAGCCAGCCAGTCCTGCTCATGTCTGCCCAGCGCCGCCGGATCGCGCGCCGCGCGCCGCTTCAGCGCTGCATAATCGGTACAGCTGCACTGGCCCATGGCGATCGCCAGCGGATACTCCATCCGCGCCATCAGCACCTGCTGGCCCAGCACCTGCCAGCGTGCCTGCGATTGCTGCACCTGCTGCTCCAGCCATGCCATCTGCTCGCTGCCCAGCATCTGGCGGCGCGGCGACGCCACATCATGGCGGAATTTTTCTGCATCGAAGTGGCGCTGGTGATCGTAGTAGGACGACATCATGAGCTGCTGATCGCGCCCCACCACACGGGTATCGAGCATGTGCAGCGACAGCACCGAGCCGAAATCGAAGGAACGGTAAATCTTCTGCAGGCTGGCCGGTTCCGGCGCGCGGATAGGCAGCCACTCGTGGTAGGCCGTCATGGCAGCCTGTCTGCGCAGGGCGAACGGGCCATGCTTGCGTGCTTCATGGGCTACGGCGCCATCACGCCAGGTGTCATCGGCAAACTCGTGATCGTCCCACACGGTGATGAAGGGCAGCGCGGCATGCAGCGCCTGCAGATCGGGATCGCTACGGTACTGGGCGTAGCGGCGGCGGTAGTCTTCCAGCTGCAGCAATAGTTCGCGCGGTTCGGACACCCGCCCCAGCGCTTGCGCATGGCTGCTGGCATAGCCGGTGCTCTCATATTCGTAGATATAGTCGCCGATATGCAGCGCGACATCGATATCATTTTGGCGTGCGGCATCGGCATACACATTGAAGAAACCGGCCGGATAGTTGGAACAGGAGAAGACCGCCAGCCTGACCTGACGCACATCGGCGCGCGGCAGCGTCCTGGTGCGGCCGATGGCGGAGCGCACGCCTTCGGCGATGAACTGATAATAGTAGACATGGCCGGGCAGCAGGCCGGCAGCATCCACCTTGACGGTAAAATCCCGCGCGGCCGAAGTAGTGCTGCTGCCCTGCGCGACGACCGTTTGCATCGCCGCATCGGTGGCCACCTGCCAGTAGACTGCCGGCTCGGCACTGTCCGTTTCCGCCGGCGGCGTTACCCGGGTCCAAAGTATCACCCTGTCCTGTAAAGGGTCGCCACTCGCAACGCCATGCAGAAACTGCAGGGCCGTCCGCTCCGCGCTATTGACTGCGGGGCTGCTGCAGCCGGCCAAACCGGCCCCCAGTACCGCCGTCGATGCCACCTGCCGGAGAAACTCCCGTCGGCCTGAAAGCGATGCGGCTATCGTCATCATGACTCCATCGGCGGTTGCGATGCTCGCCAACTTACGCCCCATTCGTGACGGCAGCATGACCTGCTTTTTACTTTTGTGTGACAATCGCAGGCATGGATACCTCCGCCGCCAAACGCTATCTGCCCTGGGTAGTGGCCACTGCCCTGTTCATGGAGCAGCTGGATTCGACCATCGTCAACACGGCGATACCCAGCATGGCGGCCAGCCTGCAGGTCACGCCTCTCAGCCTGAAGGCGGTAGTAACCAGCTATATTCTGAGTCTGGCCGTGTCCATTCCTGTCAGCGGCTGGATGGCAGACCGCTATGGCACGCGCCGCGTCTTCATGAGTGCTGTCGCCATTTTCACCCTGGCCTCGGTGCTGTGCGGCCTGTCCGTCAATTCCCCCATGCTGGTGGCGGCCCGCCTGCTGCAAGGTCTGGGCGCTGCCATGATGATGCCGGTGGGCCGGCTGACCATCGTGCGCACCTTCCCCAAATCCGAACTGCTATCGGCCATGAACTTCGTGATCGTGCCCGCGCTGATCGGCCCTCTGCTAGGGCCCACGGTAGGGGGGTTGATCGTGCACTGGCTGACCTGGCGCGACATCTTCTTCGTCAACGTCCCGGTCGGCATTACGGCAATCTTTCTGGCTCACCGCTACATGCCCGACTATCACGGCGAGGCGGCACGCCCGCTCGATCTGATCGGACTGGTGCTGTTCGGTACAGGGGTTGCGCTGCTATCGTGGCTGCTGGAGATTTTCGGCGAACACCAGATCGACATCACCTCGGCCGCCGTGCTGTTCTTGATTGCCCTCAGCCTGCTGCTGGCCTACGGCTGGCATGCGCGCGACAGCGCCTACCCCCTGCTGCAACTGGCGCTGTTCAAAATCCGTACTTTCCGCGTCTCAGTACTGGGCGGCTTTATCACCCGCATCGGCGTCGGCGGCCTGCCCTTCCTGCTGCCCCTGCTGTATCAGCTGGGTCTGGGGCTGCCGGCATGGCAGTCTGGCCTGCTGATGATGCCTTCGGCCGCTGCGGCCATGGGCATGAAGCTGATCTCGGCGCGGGTACTGAATCGCTACGGCTATCGTCAGGTCCTGATCGTCAACACGGTCCTGATCGGGCTGACCATCAGCCTGTACACTTTTGTCCAGCAAGGCACGCCGCTGTACCTGATCGTCGCCATCAGCCTGATGCTGGGCTTTTTCAATTCGCTGCAGTTCTCCAGCATGAACAGCATCGCCTATGCCGACGTCAATGCAGCGGATTCCAGCATGGCCAGCACCATCGCCAGCTCCATGCAGCAGCTTTCCATGAGCTTCGGCCTCGCGACCGGTTCACTGGTCACGGGCTGGTTCCTCGGTGGCCTGCCCCAGTCGGACCGCATGGCCCTGACGGGCGCCATCCATCACGCCTTCCTCACGCTGGCCGTCGTCACCATCCTCTCCTCGCTCACTTTCTGGTCGCTGCGCAAAGAAGATGGCGAAAGCATCAGCAAAGGCAGCACACCTTAGCGGCTGCTCTTGCGCCGGCGCACTGCCAGCGCCAGCAGGCCCAGACCGCCCAGCAGCATGGCGTAGGTAGCCGGCTCCGGCACAGCGGCAACGCCGGTGTAGGTGCCGTCAAACTGGTAGCGCACGGCCAGACCGTTAATGCTGGTGCCGTGCACCAGTTGCAGGAATCCGGCATCATGGGTCATGTCGCCCAGCAGACGGAAAGCATAGGCACCGGCCGCAGCCTCGCTGAAGCTCAGGGTCTTGCCTTCGACTACCGCACCCAGTCCGTTAAATGTCAATAACGAACCGCCCAGCAGTACCGTGGAATTCTGGCTGAGCGACAGGCTGGCAAACGTCTGCCCCTGTGCACCGGCCTGCAGCAGCTGCAGGCTACCACCGTCGAGTTGCAGGATACTGGCTGCAGAAAGGCGATTGGCGCCCACCAGTTCCAGCGTGCCGCCGCTCAGTACCGTGCTACCGGCATAACTACTCACGCCACTCAGTACCACCACACCGCTCCGCACTTCGACCCGGCTGAAATTGGCGAGCGAACCGGCATAGGCGAAGCTGGCGCCGTCGCTCACGCCAAACAGCAGCGTATTCTGGCCGCTGCTGCCGCCATTGATGTCGCCAAGGATGCTGCCGCCATACACCGTCAGGCTGTTTCTGCCAGAGCCCATCTCGATCGCCTTGCCGCTGCTGCTGCCATCGATGCTGCCGGCATTCACCAGCACCGTGCTATCCGCGCCAGTCCTGATGGCGGCATAGCTGCTGCCGCCGCCCCGTATCACGCCACCGGCCTCATTGCTGATGCTCACCGTGTAAGCGCTGGCAGCACCCACCGTCACGATCGCCGAATCACTCTGGCCATAAATCAGCCCACCATGCTGGTTGGTGATGGTGACGTTGCCATACAGGCCTTCGCGCATGCCGGGCTGGCCGGCGATGTCGTTGCCGGCCAGCGTGATACCACGTCCGACCGCATTAGCGTTGCCCGGCGTGACCAGACCCTCGATGCGGCCCGAGTTGACGATGCTGCCACCGCCTATGCTCAAGCCTTCGCTATATGCCAGCCCCTCCGCCACCGGGCTAAAGGCGTTCACCGAGCGGATCAGGCCCGTGTTGGTGACGTTGGCTATGCCATCGATATCCAGCCCGTCACCATCGCCCGTGACGCCATTGCCGAAGATGGAACCGTGATTGACGATGGTGATGACCTGCTTGTTGTTAAAGCCATCCAGATTCACGCCCGAACCATTGCTGCCGCGGATAATGCCGCCCGCCGCATTGGTGATGCTCATGGTGTAGGCTTGCGTGCCATCTTTCTGGCCACCGGTAATGCCATGGCGGCCGCCATCGATCAGGCCGCCCGCGCCATTGAGGATCAGCGCACCGCTATTATTCTGCGCATCGATTCCGTCGCTACCGCTACCGGTGCTGGTGGTCGAGATGATGGAGCCGTAGTTGTTCACGGCACCCGCCACGCCCGTGCGTACCGCATCCGCTTCCTTGGCCTGCAGCAGGCCGTAGTTGTTCACCACGTTGGCACCCGTGGTAATCGCGGCAAAGTCCACCACCTGCGAGCCGCCAGCGCTGGCGTTTTCCGAAATCATGCTGCCGTAATTACTCAGCGTGACGCTGGCATTGGCCTTGTTCATCTGGATCACATCGCCGTCGGCGGCCAGCATCTTTGCCGCGCGGTTGCTGCTGCTACCGTTGAGTATCACCAGCCCTGTAACGCCGGTATTGTCGCGCACCACCCGGCCATTGCCGGTCTGGCTGATCACGCCCTGATTATCCAGCGTTGCGTTCTTGCCGACGATGCTCACTGCCACGGCACTGCCGCCCACGGTCAGCGTGCCGGCGCTGGTGATGCTGCCAAGCTGGTTCTTGTCCAGCGTCTGCGCATCGGTATTGGCGTTGCTCAGCGTGCCGGGGAAAACCAGCACGGGCACTGCGTTAGCAGTAGCACTCAGCGGCAAGGCCGCAGCCAGCAGCAGGAATTGAATGGCCGAATGAGGTTTAGAAAATGTAAACGACATGGAAAGTCCCGTTCTATCAGAATGCCGTCAGCGCTTTGCTGAATTTGATCAGCCACAGCCGGCTTGGACGCTCGCGGTCCTCGCCACGCGCAACGCGGATGGTGTTGGCCGCATTACAACCGGCCGCCGTGCTGGTGATGATGCTGCCTGCCGCGTCGATATTGCACTTGGTGACATCCGCATCTTCCACCACCACGCCGGCAGCATTGAAGACTTTGGTTTTCATGCCGAAGTCGTTGTCGTTGGCCAGCGCCAGCGTGTTGCCATCGACGATGGTCAGGCCTTCCGCCTTCTCGGCCAGCCAGCCGATAGCATTCAAGTCCAGCAGCAGGGTTTTCTTCAGTGGCGTCACACTCTTCCAGTCCGCGCCATTGACCGCCGTAGCGCTCATGCTGCTCTTTTCCAGATCCGAAGTCTTGACGTTGTAGGCGCTTCCCGCGATATCGGTGGCCGCACCGATTTCCACCAGCATCAGCTTGTTGAACACTTTGCCGTTAGGCGCCGCGCCCTGCTCGATCACGATGAATTTGCCATTGCCCAGTGCAACCAGATCGCCAAGTTTGGCATTGCCGGTACGGCCATCCTGATAGTCCGCTGCGTCGAGCGGATAGGCGTACATCTTGCCCGCGCTGCCAGTGACCGGATCGAACTCCATCCAGCGCGTGAAGCGTGCATAGCGTTCTATCGCCTCGCTCTTGCCCGTCACTGCATACGGCGCACTGCCATCCGTGAGCGGGCTTTGCAGGAAGCCATGCAGCTTGTCGGTGCTGGTATCCAGCGTCAGGCCTTCCATGCCGCGGTTGGCGCGCCGCTTGAGGAAGATATCGGGCAGCCCGCTACCGGGCGCGTACTTGCTCAGGATGACGCCCGTGGCCGGGTCAACCTTGAGTATGAAGGGGCCATATTCGTCGGAGATCCACAGCACGCTGCGCTTCTTGTCGACCACGATGGCTTCCGTATCCAGACCGCCCGCATTGAAAGTGGCTTTGCTGGCCGCGTCATATTTCATCGCGTCGAACACGGGCAGTTCAGCCGAGTTGCCCACACTGCCGGGCGCCACCGGCAAGCCGGACGCATTGACCGTCGCCGATACCTTGAGCGGCGTGGAAGAAGTCAGCACCGCACCGGCCTTGCCGACGGTGATGATGCCGAACGAAGGCGTGAAGCTGGGCGATGGGAAAATTTTGGCGCCCGTCACACCGCTGCCGCTAAGCGCGGGCAGATTGGGACCATCGCCATTCGGGCCGCGATCGGTCAGGCCATAGAATTCCAGATCGCCGTTGGCATTGGTGCCCTTGAAGGCCAGCGACGAGCCATAGGATGGCAGAAAGCCTTGCGGGAATTCTTCCTTGACCTTGGGGTTGCTGCCTTCGTACGGCACGTAGTAACTGGCAGCAGCCTGGATCTGGTAGCGCGTGACGCTGACGGCCACCGCGCCCAGTGGCGTAGTCTGGGTGTAGGCTTCCGACACCAGCGTGCCGACCTTGGACGCCAGCGTATCTTCGAAGTGTTCGCGTACCAGCGCGCGGCGGCTGTCGTCTATGCTGCGGGCCGCATATTTGCTGCCGGCGCTGGCCAGCTGGGCGCTCAGCGCTGCATTGAAGGCGGCAGCATCCAGCCCGAAGTCCGCGCTCTTGGCGGCCAGTGCAGTTTTCACCTCGGCCGTGAGCTTGATGCCGTTGGACGGATCGCTGTCTTCATCCAGTAATTGCAGGGCCAGCAGTCGATTAACTACTTTGTTGTCCTTGATATCCGTAACGCCCGCCAGCTGCAAGGGCGTAATGATGGCCGCACACGGAGCACTGCCCAGCGCTATGCCGCCTATGCTGAAGCTGACGCTATCGCCGGCATAGCAGGTGTACTCGCCCTTGGCCGAGGTGCTGGCTTTCGCGGCAGTACCGGCGACATAGTCGAGGTTTTCCACCGCGCCATCCAGGAATACGCCGGTGATCGGCGTTTTGGCAGGGGCCGCAGTATCGCTGCCGCCGCAGCCGGCAAGGACGGAAAACACCGCGAGCGACATCAAGGAAAACTTTTTCATGCTGATCTGGCCTCAATTGAAAAAACCGAACTTTAGCGGCCGCCCATGACAAGCGTATGACGCCGGTTGACACCACCTATAAAACACCTATACTACCCAGACTATTGCTAACGGACTAACACCTCGATGCTGCCTCGCCGCCACCCGCTGTTCTGGATACCCTCGCTGTATTTCGCCCAGGGCCTGCCCTATGCCATCGTGATGACCATGGCAGCCATCATGTACAAGCGGCTGGGCGTATCCAATGAACAGATCGCCTGGTGCAGCAGCCTGCTGGGCATGGCCTGGGTGGTCAAACCGCTCTGGAGCCCGCTGCTGGAGCTGGCACCCAGTAAAAAATGGGCCATCGTCACGTTTCAGGCAGTAGGCGGTGCCTGCCTGCTGGCGGCCGCGCTGACTCTGCGCGGCGCGGGCTTCTTCACCTTCAGCGTGGCGGCGCTGGCCTTGCTGTCGCTGGCCTCGGCCAGCCACGACATCGCTGCCGACGGCCTGTACATCGGCCAGCTGACGCCGCGCCAGCAAGCCATGTACTCCGGCTGGCTGGGCACGTTCTGGAATGGCGGCAAACTGTTCGTACAGGGTGCCGTCGTGGTGCTGGCCGGCGAACTGGAAGCCCGCTACGATGCGCGCACGGCATGGGCTGTGGCGCTGGCCTTGCCCGGTGCCGCCTTGCTGCTGCTGGCCGCCTACCACGGCTGGGCCGCTCCGGCCGACCTCAGGGCCGATCCGGCCGATGCAGCCAGCCGCCAGCCGTGGCGCACCAGCGCCGATGTGCTGCTGAGCTTTTTCCGCAAGCCCGGCATCTGGCTCGCCATCGTGTTCGTGCTGCTGTTCCGTGTGGCCGAAGGCCAGGTGCAGACCATAGGCCGTTTGTTCCTGATCGATGATCGCGCCCATGGCGGGCTAGGCATGAGCACGCTGGACATGGGCATCGCCTATGGCAGTTTTTCCACCGTCGCCTACATCGCCGGCAGCATACTGGGCGGTTATTTCGGCGCCTGGCGCGGGCTGCGGCTAGCGATGCCGGTGCTGATTCTGGCAATGAATCTGCCCACCGTGACCTTCTGCTATCTCAGCGTGGCGCTGCCGGACAATCTGGCCCTGATCACCGCTGTACTGAGTGCGGAAATGTTCGGTTTCGGCTTCGGTTTTGCCGGTCTGGTCATGTATATGATGCAAGTGGTAGCACCCGGCAAATACCCGGCAGCCCACTACGCACTGGGCACTGGCGTGATGCAACTGGGATTGGTCCTATCCACCATGGTCAGTGGTAAAATCCAGGCTAGCCTCGGCTATCACGATTTTTTCATCTGGGGCTTGCTGGCTGCCTTGCCCTCGCTGCTGCTGACTTTCGTGGTGGCGCTGCCCGGAAAACCCCAGCAGGCTACGCTCGCGACCGGCGCAACGCCATGAGGTACGCCGCCCAGCCTGACCGATATCTACCCACGCCGGACCATGAATTCTGATCACCCCACTGCCCTCGTTGCCCAGCTAGAGACCCAGATCAAGGCACTGCGCCATGTGCTTGCCTATCGGCATATCTACGTCATCAGTTTTTCCAGCGCGGGAGTTATCGTCACGCATAACTACCCCTCGCACCAGCAGGCCACCAGTCTCGACCATTTTGTATTCCTGATCGGGCAGGATAATCTGGACGCCATCAAGGCCCTGATACGCACCTCGGTAACGGGCAGCGATGGCTGGAAGTTCTTCAATCGCGACCTCAAGCTGCACCTGCTGCGGGTGGATCAGGATCTGTGGAATATCGAAGTGGGCACGGTCGAAGAGGAAGCGAGCGACGAGCACTACCCCAGCCCCGATTTCGCCAAGTTTTACAGCCTGACCGAAACGCTGACCGAATTCCACGAATGGCAGACCAGCGGCGACGTCGACGGCGTGCTGGACCGCATCCGCAACCAGCACCTGCCGCAGATCCAGGCCGTCAAGGCCGCCATCAGCGACCCTATCCTGCTGATGTGCCTGGACCTGATCGAAGGCATGGTGCGCTCGGCCGTAACAGACGACGTCGAACTGGAAAACCATATCTATGCACTGCTGACGCCATCCGAAATCCAGGTGGCCAAGTTCATCAAGGTAGGCAAGTCCACCAAGGAAATCGCCCAGAGCCTCAGCGTGGCATCGAAGACGGTGGAAAACCACCGTAACAGCCTGCGCGCCAAGCTGGGCATCACCAACAAGGGCATCAACCTGCGCAATTACCTGATCAGCCTGTCGAACTAGGCAGATCCAGCACCGCACTGCGTCCCTTGCGGCCATTGCTGCTGAAAGCGGCCATCCGCACTTGCGCTCCCTCCTGCGCCGGCGACGGCGCCCATGCAAAGGGCGCCGTATAGACGGCCGCCTGCGCATCTGGCTCGCTACCGTCCAGCGTGTAGCGCATCGTCAGGCCGGGCAATTCCAGATTCGCGTGCAGCACGCCATCCTGCAGCACCACACCCGGCACCGGCAGGCGGTAAGCCGGCGGCACGGCCAGGCTATCGAGCCGTGGCAAGGTATGGCGCCCCAGCCGCTGGGAAAATTCGGCCCAGGCCGCATCCTGTGCAGCCCGGCGCGCCGCCATATCGCTCATGCCGGCCCAGACTGGCGAGGCACACCAGGCACGCTCGGCCACTGCCAGCAGACGGGGGAACAGCAGATAGTCGAGGCGCGCGCCGTCGCGCACATTCTCGCCCCATAACTGCGCCTGTATGCCGAGAATATTGGCGCGGCCTTGCTCGCTTAGCCGCACCATTCCGGCCAGAGCGGCCGGCTCCAGCGCCTGCCCCATCAGGTCGCAACGGGCATCCGTGTAAATATCTTCGGGGCAGAATTCCAGCACTTCGCGCAGACCGGGAAAGCCGGCCCAGTAATAGCCGGGTTCCTCAGGGTCTTTGGCGCAAGCGAGGTCCAGATACAGCCGGTCGCCATTGCACAGCACCACCGGATAGCCTGCATTGGCCAGCCGGTAGCCGAGATCTTCGCGCCCCTTGCCCCATGCACTGAGCCACACATAGCTGCGCATGGGCGCATCGAGGAAGCGCGGATTGGGCACAGCCCGGCCCGTGCCATCGAGCGCGCTGGCCACGGCCATTTCCTCCCACCCTGCCAGACGCAGACCCAGATGCTGTACCAGTGCGCGCAGCTGGTCGAAAAAATACTCCTGCAGCTGGGCTGTCGTGGCCAGCCCGTGCTGCGCCATCAGCTGGCGGCACAGGGGTGAAGCCAGCCACGCGCCGTCCGGCACTTCATCGCCGCCCGTGTGGATGGTGTGTAGCGGCGTGCCCGCTTCAGCGTATATGGATTGCAGTTCGCGCAGCACCGTCTCGATAAAGCGCAGGCAGCCGGGCCGGGCCACGCACATCACGTTATCGCGCCACAGTTGCACCGATAGATAGGTCGAACAGTCCTCCGGATCGGACAGCAGATAGGCTTCGGCCGCCTCCACCTGCCCCGCAGCCAGCAGGCGCTGATGGCGTGCCTGCATGGCCAGTATGGCGGCACGGGCATGGCCGGGCAAATCGATTTCCGGCAGCACGCTGATATGGCGGCGCTGTGCATGGCGCAGGATCTCGACGAAATCCGCGCGGCTGTAATAGCCGCTGCCAGCCGAACCCTGCGCCTGCGGCCCCGAGCCGAACGAGGCACACAGGGCCGCATCGGCGCCGCGCCATGCGCCCACTTCGGTCAGTTCGGGCAGGGCGGCAATGGCGATGCGCCAGCCTTCATCGTCGCTCAGGTGCAAATGCAGAGTATTGAGCTTGTAGCACGCCATCAGGTCGATGATGCGCAACACGGCGGCCTTGCCGATGAAGTGGCGTGCCACATCGAGCATCAGGCCACGGTAGGCGTAACGGGGGGCGTCGCGCATCACGCCCAGCGGCAGCTGGATCACGCCCGCCACTGCGCTGCTCAGCAGTTGCAGCAGGCTCTGGATGCCATGGGCGATGCCATGCCCGCTGGCGCCGCAAATCAGCACGCCTTGCGGCGTCACTTCGAGGCCATAGGCTTCCTCTCCGTGCGCGATGCCATCGCCGGCCTGGGCCAGACGCAAGACGATGGCATCGCCCGCAGGCTGGCCATCGGCAGGCAGGCAGTGTGGCGCCAGCCCCCACTGCGCATCCAGCAACTCACGCAGCAGCTCGGCCTCGCTGGCCAGTGCAGGCTGGTACAGAATGCGCGTGGCAGCGCCCAGCGTCAGCCGTCCTGCCGCACTGCGCCAGCTCTGCGGCGCCGGCGTGAGCCCATGCAGCGCTTCGGCTTCGGGCAAGCCGCAGGCAGCGGCATAGCGCGTGGCCGCCGTGCTGGCCGGCAGCCTGTCCTCCGGACCGCGCTGCTGCTGCGCCGGAGTCAGGAACGGAGCGATCTGCGCATCGCCCAGCGCCCGCACCTGCTGGCCGCCCTGCGCATCCTGCAGCACCAGATAGAAACCCAGCGGCGCATCCGTCACACTGATCGCCCAGCCGGCCGACCAGTATTCGATCTCCAGTGTCTGGCCCGGCAGCAGTCCGGCGAAGCCTGCCGCCGGCGCAAAACCGAACAGGTCGCCGCCGGGGTGTAGCAGACATACCGAAGCACTGAGCCGGGCCGGATCAACCGGCCGGCAGGTGTTGAAGTACAGCGTCCAGCCAGCGGCCGGCAAGGCCGCCGGCCCCGCATTGCGTATCTGCAGGCGCGCGCTGAAGCCGCTCGCATCGTTGCCCAGACACGCCCATGCCAATTCCAGATTCATATGCCTCATCCTCTTGCGTACCCATGCCCGCCTTACGGCGGGCATGGCCTAGCTCAGTAGCTCACACCTAGTAGCTCACACCTATCCGCAGGCCCACCGTGCGCGGATCATTCCACGAGGCGCGTACGAAGCCGCCTGCGTTGTTGGCGCCAAAGCCGCTATAGAAATTGGCGGCATTCTTGGAACGCGTATCGGTCAGGTTCAAGCCATACAGCTCCGCATACCAGTTGTGCGGGCCGATCAGCTTGAGCGAACCGTCCACCGTGGAATAGGCTTTCTGCGCATCCGACATGTGCGGGTTATCCAGATTGCGCAGGCTGAAGTACATCTTGTCCTGCCACTTCACCGACAGCCACGGCACCAGCACATAGTCGTTCGGCAGGTTGATGTTCTGCGAGAAGTTCAGCGACATGGTGTACTTGGGCGAGAACGTCAGGTGGTTGCCGGTAATGTCGTATATCTGCTTGCCCACCAGCGTAGGGTCGCTGCCCGAATACATGGGCGGGCAAGGCACGGCGCCGAATTCCGCCCGATAGCCGCAACCGTAGTTATCGCTATAGGTAGGGTAGTCGCGCATCTTCGAATTGATGTAGGCGAACGACGCCCCCAGCCGCGCACCGCGCCACGGTTTGTAATCCAGCTCGAGCTCGAGGCCGGGAATGTCGACCACGCCCACATTCTTGGTCATGCCTTTGATGATCACGTTGCAGGTGGGGTTGGTGGCCGGGCAAGGCGCATCCGTTTTTACCAGCGCCGAGAAGAACTGGCCATATTCCTGCTTGTCCTTGTAGCGGCTATAGAACAGCGTGGCCGATAGGTTCAGGCGATTCTCCAGGAAGCGGCCCTTGTAGCCCAGCTCCAGATTGGTCACCGTCTCCGGGCCCCAAGGGAAGAAGGTGATGTGCGGACCCGCCGGACCGTCCACGCAGGTTTTGCCGCCGCAGGCATCATCCTGATCCGAGAAGCCACCGGACTTGTAGCCGGTCGACAGCGAGCTATATACCATGTCCGACGGCGTCAGCTGCGCCATCAGGCCGAGCCGGTAAGTGAAGTGCTTCCAGCTTTGCTCGTTGGTATTGACGGCAGGCGGACCATACAGCGCATACGCGCCCGTGCCGGCCAGTGGCCCCATGCCCGGGGTGAGCTGAGTGCCGTTGTGCGCAGCAAAGCCGGGCGTGCCGGGTACGCCCGGCTTGAACTGGCCGTTGTAATAAGCCGGCTTGGACGGATCCCAGTCACCGCCGAACACCTTGCCGTTGTTGTTGATCTTGGTATCCCAGCTGTAACGGCCGCCAAAGGTCGCCGTCCATTGCGGCGCGAACTTCCAGTCGGTCTGGGCATACAGTGCCTTGGCGATCACCTGCACGTCCGGCTGGTTGTAGTACTGGCTGATCGGATAGCCGTACGGTGCCATCGCGAGGAATTCCTGTGCATAGTTAATCTGGTTCTTCTCCTTCATGTAGAAGCCGCCGTACACGGTCTGGAAGGCATCGTAATTCTGCTTGAGCTGCAGCTCGTGCACATCCGAAACGTATTTCGAATCCAGCGTGCGCGAGTTGGTGTCAAGCACAGGCCAGGTGCTGCCATTGCCGCCGGCAGGCACGGGCAGTTTGACATCGACCTGGCTGGCCAGCGGATGGTAGCCGGCATCATCGTCCGTCTGCTGGCTGCGTTTCTGGATGGCGTGCGCCAGGCTGTATTCGATGCGGTTGTTGGGGTTCAGATCCCAGATCAGGTTGGAGCGCAGCGTGTTGATCGACATGTCGATCTTGCCGGGCAGGTTGATCTTCACATCCCACTGGCTGCCCGGGCAGGCGAAGCGCGTTCCGGCCGCCTGATCGCAATCCTTGATGAACAGATTGCCCGCGCCCGAGTTCTGGTAGCGCTCATACGCCACCAGCCATTCGACGTCACGCGCAGCCTTCCAGCGCGCCGACAGGCGGCCCGCCCATTCGTTCTTGTTGGTGTAGTAATCGGATGGATCGACCTTGCTGTTGAAGCGCTGGTCCACATCCGGAATGCCATCGGCGATGAAGCCCTTGGACGGGATATTCACGTCCGTAAAATCCTGCATCTGGTTGATCCAGCCATCGCGCTTGAGCTTCATGAACGTGCCGCGCAGTGCCAGACTGTCGCTGATGGCGATATTCTGCACCACATTGAGCTGGCGTTTGCGGTAGCTGCCCACATCGAGCACGCTGCTGCCATAGGTGGAACCGAACTCCGGCTTGGCCGGAATGATGTTGATGCTACCACCCGTCGAGTTACGACCGAACAGCGTACCCTGAGGCCCGCGCAGCACTTCCACCTGATCGAGGTCGAACAGCAGCGCCAGTGCGCCTTGCGGACGGGGCGAATACAGCCCTGCCACGTGCAGGCCCACCGACGGATCGGACGCCTCGGTAAAGTTCTTGGTGCTGATGCCGCGTATCGCAATCTGCACGCCCGAGTCCACCGCCGTCGACAGCTGCAGATTGGGCACCGCGCCGGACAGGCCGCGCACGTCGGTGATGCCGGCACGGGTCAGGCTTTCCTGCGTCACCGCCGACACAGCCAGCGGTGTTTTCAGCAGCGCGCTCGAATGGCGCGTGGCGCTCACCGTCACTTCCTGCAAGGCTTCGCCGGCCGGTCTGGCCGTTTCAGCCACGGCTGCTGGCGGCACCTCGGCGTCGCTCTGCTGTGCCCAGACGGTTTGTGCGCACATGGCGCAGGCGCCCGCCACGGCGACGCTGATCATGGTTCTACTTGTCATCAAATGCAACATGGTCTTCCCCTGTTTTCGTTATTAAGAGATCGGCACGTTCAGGCCGCGCCGGGTATATGCTGGTTCGCTACGCGTGCCAGCACCAGCCGGCACGCTTCTCTTCTAATGCGGTCAATGCCGCCTTGGGTCTGCGTCTCCTTCTTCTTTATCTCCTCCTAATGCAAGCGTTGTCCTCCTACCCCCGGTTCACAGGCCCAGAGCTGTCCTGACCGCCGCCCGTGCGCTACAGGGGCGGCTGCCATACGCACACAGATGGCTGACGCCCGCGGGCAAGCGCATCTGACCATTGCTCAAGCTGATCACCAGCAGCTGCTGGCCAAATACCTCGGCCAGCTGGAACAGCAAGGCCTGCGCCGGCGCTTGCGGGAAGTCCTCGCCCGGCAAGGGATAGTTTTCCAGCACGGCCACAGCCAGCATGTGCGGTTGCACGCGGATGCTGCGTAGCCAGTCCACGGCCACCTCATAGGTCAGCGAATGGGCATGCAGCTGCTTGTGCGCGCCGAACCAGCTGTCCGCCAGCACATCGAACGCCGCCACGTGTTGATTGGGGCCTATGCCGCGCGCGTTCATCAGGCCGTGGTAGGCCTCTTGCGGCGCAGTCTGGATCAGAAATACTTCGCGCTCGGCACTGACCGGCAAATTGCCTGCCGGGTCGGTCAGTACGGCGACTGCGGCCTGCGCCGCACGCTGGGCCAGCGCCTGATGCTCGCGCATCGCCAGCGGCAGGTAGTGGGCTATGCCCGACAGACGCGCCAGCTTGAACGACACCACCCGTAGCAAGGTGGCATCGAGTTCGGCTTCGCTCCAGCGGCCGTCGCGCACTGCCGCCACCAGCCCGTCTATCATGGCCAGCTGCCGCTCCAGATAGTCGGGCTGATGGTCGTAATGCTCTTCGGACAGCATCATCATGTCGATGCCGGACTGGAAGGCCAGCACAGCAGCATCAACCGGCGAGTAGTTGCGGCGGATCGCCCCCATATTCATGCTGTCGGAAATGACAATGCCGTTAAAGCCCAGCCGCTCGCGCAGCAGGCCGCGCAGCACTGGCGCCGACAGCGTGGCCGGATGCTGTGCATCGAGCTGCGGATAGCGAATGTGCGAAGTCATGATGAGCTCAACGCCGGCATCGATGGCACTCTGGAACGGCAGCAGGTCCTGCTCGAGCAAGGTGGCCAGCGGCTTATCGACCACGGGGATCTCGCGGTGGCTGTCGACGGCCGTATCGCCATGGCCGGGGAAGTGCTTGGCGCACGCCACCAGCCCACCCTGGCGCACGCCGGCCACGGCAGCGGCGACATGGCGCGCCACCAGCGCCGGATCGCTACCGAAAGCACGCGCATCGATGATGGGCGAATCGGAACGCAGATTGACGTCGGCACAAGGCCCCAGCACGCAGTTGAAGCCGGCCGAGCGCATCTCGTCGGCAAACACCTGATACATGGATGCTGTCAGGCTGACGTCGTCCGCGTGGCCCAGCGCCAGATTGCCGGGGCCGGTAGTCGATTCCGGCATTAGCACGCTCCATGCGCCCTCCTGATCGACGCCCAGTAGCAAAGGTACGGCGTCGCCGGTGGCCTGGTTGATGCGATCAAGCTCGCCCGTCAACTGGCGGGCCTCGGCGAACGTGGCGGCGTTGTCCTGACTCAGATAGCAGCCACCGAGGCGATAGCGTTCGATCAGCGTACGTACCACTTCGGCCTGCTTGCCGGGAAAGGCCAGTATGAATAGCTGGCCGACTTTTTGTTCCAGGGACCAGTGGCGTACCTGCCGCGCCGCGCGCTCCCGATAGGTTGAAAACATAGAATGCTCCAGAATAAAGGCGTAAGGCTGCCCCGGCCGCGCGCAGCGCAGCCTGAAAAACAGCAAGCTAAGGAAAAGAGCGGTGCTAGCGACGGGGTCGTCGTAACCTGCCGCTCGTGAGCGTGACAGCGCAAATGATAATTACGCCCCGCAAGATCAATTGCTGATCAATGTCCAGTCCCATCAGAATGAGGCCGTTGTTGACCATGGCCATGATCAAGGCCCCCATCAGCGATCCGGCGACGCTACCTTTGCCGCCGAATAAATGGGTGCCACCGATGATGACGGCAGTCAGTACCATCATCAGATCGTTCTCGCCCAGCGTGTAGCGGGCGCTGTGCAGCCGGCCCGCATAGAGGATGCCGGCCAGCGCGGCCAGCAGCGCATTGATCAGCAGCACCCACATCTTCACGCGCGCCACATTGATGCCGGCGTAGGTCGCGGCCAGCTTGTTGCCACCGCTGGCCAGCACGGCCTTGCCAAAAGCCGTATTGCGCAGCACCACATGGCCCAGCGCCACCACCAGCATCATCCACAGGAACAACACGGGCACGGGGCCGATATCGCCCGAACCGAACAGGAAGGCAAACACTTCATGATCGACCGGCACCGATTGCAGCGCGCTGACCGAGCGCGTGATGCCGGTGATGATGCCGGCCGTTCCCAGCGTGACCAGAAAAGAAGGAATACCGATCCGGCTGACCAGCGCACCGTTGACCAGACCGCACAGCGCTCCCACGGCCAGCGCGCCGGCCA
Source organism: Pseudoduganella danionis (assembly GCF_009720775.1). Lineage (GTDB taxonomy): Bacteria > Pseudomonadota > Gammaproteobacteria > Burkholderiales > Burkholderiaceae_D > Rugamonas > Rugamonas danionis. The sequence goes on along the minus strand of NZ_WNKW01000013.1, from coordinate 3,186 downwards.
CGGCCACCAGCATGCCATGGGGTAGCAGCAGCGCCACCGTGACGGCGGCCAGCGCGACCACGGCGCCGAAGGACAGATCAATCTCTGCCGCCGACAGGACGAAAGTCATGCCCACCGCCATGATGGCGATCATGGCACTCTGGCGGGCGATATTCATCAGGTTGTTCTCGCTCAGAAAGCCGCGTTCATGCAGCGTGACGGCGAACAGCAGGAACAGGCCCGCGAACACCACGTAGATCAGCATGGAACGCCAGTCGCGCACGCGGCTTTGCGCAGTCGCGGGTGCCGCAGGTGTGCTCGTTTGCATAGGGATATCCATTCTTCGTCCTCTCGAATTCGTCGTCACGTCAAGGCTGGCAAGGCGTACCATGCAGTGCGCCCAGCAGCGCCTGCTGTCCTGCGGCAGCGGCCAGCGGCGGGCCTATGCCGTCGTCCGCGAGCAGATGGCAGGTGTCGCATAGCGCTGCCAGCATGGCGTAATCGCTGCTGGCGATCAGCACGGCGTTGCCCTGCGCCGCGTAGTTACGCACGATCTGCCACAGCACCGATTGCGCCTGCACATCCATGCCGCTACCGGGTTCGTCGAGCAGCAGAATGCGGCCATCGGTGCTCAGCGCGCGCGCCATCAGCACCTTCTGCTGATGGCCGCCCGATAGCTGCCGCACTTGCTGCCCCGGGTCTTCCGTCTTCAAACCGAGCCGGCGCAACAGCCCGGTGACGATCTGCTGGCCGCGCGCATCGTCGATCAGCAGCGCCGTACTCAGACGATCGAACAGCGACAGCAAGATGTTTTCCGACACGCTCAGACCCAGCACCAGGCCAGCCCGGCGCCGGTCGCCCGGCAACAGATGCAGGCCATGGGCGATCGCTTCCGACGGATGGCGGACGTGCACCTCCTGTCCGGACAGTGCCAGCGTATAGCCATGCAGCGCCTGCAGACCGAAAATCGCTTCCAGCATGGCGCTGGCACCGCTACCGCTCAGGCCCACGATCTCGCCCGCACGCACGCTCAGGGCAGCTTGCTGTCTGCCGCTCTGGCGTAGTTGCAGCAAAGGTGCGGTGTCGTCGGCGGGAACATTCACGGCAGGCCAGGATGCGCTGGGCAATTGTGCCGTCATCAGCGTCAGCACAGCCTGTGCGCTGGTGGCCGCTACTGGCAGCGTATGGGCAATGCGGCCATCGCGCAGGATGCTGAGCTGATCGCAGACTTCGAACACATCGCGCAGGCGGTGGGTGATATAGATGATGGCCATACCTTGTGCTGCCAGCCGCTTCACGGTCCGGTACAGCAGTCTCACTTCGGCAGCAGTCAGGTTGGCACTCGGCTCGTCCAGTATCAGAACGCGCACCTTGCCGCTGAGGGCTTTGGCAATTTCCAGTAGCTGCTGTTGGCCGCGCGTCAAGGAGCCAACCGTCTGCCAGGGATAGAGTTCGATGTCGTAGCGGGACAGCAGCGCACTGGCGGCCCGCATCATGGCGGCTTCATCCACGAAACGGGTCCAGCCATCATTCCAGCGCGTCAGGAAGATATTTTCTGCCACTGTCATGCTAGAAATCAGGCTGAGTTCCTGATGCACCATGGCGATGCCGGCCCGGCGTGCCGCCCCTGCATCGGCAAATGTATGCACTTTGCCGTCGAGCAGTATCTGACCGCGGTCCGGGGCCAGTATGCCGCTGAAGATTCTCATCAATACCGACTTGCCTGCGCCGTTGGAACCCAGCACGGCGTGCACCTGGCCAGCCTGCAATTCAAAATGTACGCCGCGCAGCACCGGACTGTCGGCAAACTGTTTGTGTACCTCGCGCGCTTTCAGGATAGGCAGGGAATTCATCGTGCGCCCTTTCGAGCTACGGCCTGCACTACGGCAGCCGGCAACTCTCGGTTCAGCGCGCGCTGCCATTGCGTACTCAGGTTGGCACTATCGATCCGTACTGCATCGACGGTGACGAAGGCCGGCGCCGGCCGGTTCAGCAAGGCCAGCCCGCCCATGCGGGCGACGGTTTGGCCCATCTCGTAAGGCAGATCGCTGACGATGCCGGCCATGTTGCCGCCCTTGACCATGTCCAGCGCGTTGGCGGCCCCCAGGTCCATCGTCACCACTTTCAGATCTCGCCGTCCGGCAGCGCGGGCAGCAGCAGTCACGCCTTCGGCAATGCTGTCCCACGGTGCGTAGATGGCGGAAAGCTTGGGGTACTGGGTCAGGATAGCCGATGCGATCACCTCGCCGTCCTGCTGGTTGCTGATGCCGCGCGTAGCAACCACCCGTATGCCGGGGTAGCGCGCCAGTGCCTGTTTGACGGCCGCATCGCGCTGATTAGTGACGAAGTAGTTCGCGGCGTGATAGATCAGCGCGACATCGCCTTTACCCTTGATACTGCTGGCCAGCATATCGGCTGCCGTCTGGCCCATGGCGAGATAGTCGTCGGTGACGATGCCGGCGTAGTCGCGACCGTGCACCAGGCCTTGCGGCACATTGCTGATGAAAACCAGCTTCACACCAGCGGCAACCACGGGACGGAAAGCGATAGCGCCCGACACGGGATCGATCACCAGCGAGACGATCAGATCAGGCTTGAGTGCCATTACGGTTTCGAGATCGGTGCGCTGTTTTTGCGGGTCCATCCCGGCATCCGTCACAGCCACCACGCTGATGCCCAGTTCGGCAAAGCCTTTGCGAGCACCGGCGATCAGGGCACTGGAGAAATCCGAGCTGGTGTGCATGACCAGGGCAGCGCGATACGGCTTACGCTTCAGCGCAGCGATGTCGCTCGCTTTGAGGACGACGGCAGCGTAAGGGGTGGGCTGTTCACCATGAGGTCCACGCGACAAAGGCTGAGCGTGCGCACTGAGCGCCACGGCCAGCATACCGGTCAGCCACCACCTCCGAGTACCCATTTTCCACCCTTAGTTAAATTTACATTAAATATACTAGGTATTTAGGTAGGTAGTATAGGTATTTTATAGGTGTTGTCAAATAAAAATGATGTAAACGCAAAAAACCCCACCTTCGGCACTGAGCGCGATCTTGAGCGCGTTCAGGCAGATGGTGGGGTTCTTCTAATAACTAGCTTGACGATAACCTACTTTCACACTGGTTGCAGCACTATCATCGGCGCAGAGTTGTTTCACGGTCCTGTTCGGGATGGGAAGGGGTGGGACCAACTTGCTATGGTCATCAAGCTTTG
>NZ_WNKW01000012.1 GCF_009720775.1 Pseudoduganella danionis | reverse complement strand
GTCAAAGCTTGATGACCATAGCAAGTTGGTCCCACCCCTTCCCATCCCGAACAGGACCGTGAAACAACTCTGCGCCGATGATAGTGCTGCAACCAGTGTGAAAGTAGGTTATCGTCAAGCTAGTTATACTAAAAAGCCCCATTTGTCTGAGTACCACAGCGTATTCTGCAAAGATGGGGCTTTTTTCCGTCTGTAGTCAGCCTTTGTGCTTTAGAATAACTTGCATAGTGTAGGAGCAATTCCATGGCAGGTTATGTAGCACGCCTTCTTTTACTATTTAGCCTGTTCTGGACGTGTGCCTCGCTGGCATATGCTGCCCCACTGAGTCTGCGCTTCGAACATCTGGGCGTAGAGCAGGGCTTAACGCAGGAAACTGTCACTGCCATACTGCAGGACAAACAGGGCTATCTCTGGCTCGGTACCCAGGCCGGTCTGAACCGCTACGACGGTTACCGCATCACTGCCTTTAAAAATAATCCCAACGATAACAGCAGCCTGCAGGATAACTATATCCAGGCCGTCCACGAAGATGCGCAAGGCGCTATCTGGGTCGGTAGCCGCGGCGGACTGGATCGCTATGATCCTGCCACCCAGACTTTTACCCATTTGCTGGGCCGCGAACGCAGCGTTTCCGTCAACGCCATCATTAGCGATGGGCGGCAGGGCTTATGGCTGGCGACGGCGAACGGCCTGCTGCATTTCGATATGGACAGCAGCAAGTTGCAGAGCTATCGTCACGCCGATCATGATGCGACTAGTATCATCGACGACCGCGTGAATGTGCTGGCGTTGGATAGGCAGGGCCACCTCTGGGTGGGTACAGATGCCGGTCTGGATATGCTGCCGGCCGGTAGTAACAGATTTGAGCACATCAGCAGTGGTGACGGTACTGCGCCGGCTACGGTGATACAGGCGCTGACGTTGGCGGCTGACGGCGTGCTATGGGTAGGTAGTCGCGATGGTCTGCAAGCCTGGCGTGTGCAAGGCAGCCGCGCTGACCGCATCGCCCTGGGGGCGCAGGACGATCTGCACGGCGAGAGAGTAGAGGCGCTGCTGATCGATCACGATGGCGTGCTGTGGGCTGGCACTTATTCCAATGGGCTGAAGCGGCGCAACAAGCTTAACGGCGGCTTCTATAGTTACCGCCATGTGGGGCAGGATCGCCACAGTCTGGGCGACAATCAGGTGAATTCGCTGTATCAGGACCGCACTGGCACGCTATGGATAGGTAACTGGTATAACGGACTGGATAGAGTGGATTTGCGCAGCGGTGGATTCGAGCACTATTCCGAACAGTCGGGCGTACTGCCGGCCATCAGTAATAACAAGGTGAGAGCGATCGCTGCGGCGGGCCCGAATCAGGTCTGGATGGCGACGGCCAAGGGCTTGACGCTGGTAGATCAGGCACATGGCACCAGCAAGACCTACCGACATGACGAGCATGATCCGGCCAGCCTGCCCAGCGACGAAGTCCTGACGCTCGATACCGATATACGCGGCCGCCTGTGGGTGGGCACCGTCAACGGTCTGGCATGGCGTGATGCGAAAACCGGACGCTTCACCCGGGTGGAGCTTGATACGCTGCCTGATGCGCGCATACTGCAGCGTGTACTGGCGGGACGCGATGGCACCGTCTGGGTGGCTACGCGCGCCGGCCTGCATCGCATCGCTGCCGGCAATGGTGCCGTGACCAGCTGGCACCATCAGGCCAGTGATCCGGATGTACTCGATGGCCGCATCTATACGCTACTTGAAGACCGCTACGGCAAGCTGTGGATAGGCACGCAGAATGGCCTTGACTGTTTTGATCCGGTGACGGGCAGCTTTCGCAATTATCGCCACGTGGCTGGCGCCAGCGATAGCCTGATACATTCGCGCGTCCATTATCTGTACGAGGATGAACAAGCACGTTTGTGGATAGGTACTGCGGCTGGCCTGTCGGTGGCGGAGCGCAGCGCCGACGGTGCGCTGCATTTCCGTACCGTGCCCATGACTGCGGCGCGCGCTGCCGATCCGATAGGCGGAATAGTGGGCGATGAACAGGGCCGCTTATGGATCAGCACTACGGCCGGGCTGACCATGCTCGATCCGCGTACTGGCGCGTTCCGCGAGTACACGGCGCGTGATGGGCTGATTAACGGTTCCTACTTTATCGGCTCGGTGTATAAAGGGCCGAACAATATGCTGTACTTCGGCGGACTGAATGGGGTGACAGCATTTAATCCCACCGACATCCATGGTAATCCCGATGCGCCGGCGGTGGTCGTGACCGACTTTCTGCTGTTTAATCGGTCGGTACTCAGTGCCAGCGCCGAGCGTACCCGACTGATGCCCGGTGCGCTCGCTGATGGCAAATCGCTGACGCTGGAGCACATCGACACGGTATTTTCCATTGAATTTGCGGCCTTGCATTTTGCCGATCCCGGACGTAACCAGTACGCCTACAAGCTGGAAGGCTTTGATCCCGAATGGCTGACCGTCGATGCGGCAAAACGCTATGTCACCTATACCAATCTCGATCCCGGACGCTATATCTTCCGCGTCAAGGCGGCCAACAAGGATGGCGTCTGGAGCAAGGAAGCCACGACGCTGGAAGTGATTATCGCTCCGCCTTACTGGAAGACATGGTGGTTCCGGCTCGGTATGCTGGGCATACTGCTGGGCGCTGTCTATCTGCTGTTCCGCTTCCGCATGCGCATGCTGATCCAGCAGAAGCATGTGCTGGAAGCGACAGTCGGCAGCCGCACGCGCGAACTGGTACAACAGAAGGAATCGGTCGAGCGGCAGAAGCGCGAAGTGGAGCATCAAAAGGAAAGCGTGGAGATCGCGCACCGGAATATTTCGCTGCTATCCGAAATCGGCCGCGCCATCACGGCTAACCTCGATAGCGAAGCCATTATGCAGATGCTGTACAAGCATGTACATGCGCTGATGGATGCCAGCGTATTCGGTATCGGCATCTATCGCCCCGAGCAGGAGCTGATCGAATATCCGTTTGCGATGGAAAAAGGGAAGCGCTACGCGCCGTATGTGCGCAGCATGCGCGAGCCTAACCAGCTCGCGGTCTGGTGTATCCAGCACGGCAAGGAAGTGTTCATCAACGATCTGGAGCTTGAGTACGGCCTGTATATCGCTCACCTTGAGCATGTCACCAGTGCCGAGGATATGGGCACGCTGGAAGATGGCTCGCTGCCGACCGCGCCGCGTTCACTGATCTATGTTCCGATCAGTGTTAGCGGGCAGGTACGCGGAACCATTACTGTACATAGCTATCGCCCGCATGCTTATCAGCGCATCGATGTGGACATGCTGACCACGTTAGCTTCATACGTGGGCGTGGCGTTCGCCAATGCGGACTCCTACCGCAAACTGCTGGATACCCAGCAGCAGCTGGTGGAGCAGGAGAAGCTGGCGGCGCTGGGCGCGCTGGTGGCCGGGGTGGCGCACGAGCTGAATACGCCGATCGGCAATAGCCTGGTGGTGGCCAGTACGCTGGAAGACAAGACGGAAGAAATCCATCAGCGGCAGCACAGCAATACCTTGCGTCGTTCCGACCTGACCAACTTTATCGATGCGGCACGCGAAGCCTCGACGCTGCTGATGCGCAGCCTGCAGGGTGCTGCAGAACTGGTGAACAGCTTCAAGCAGGTGGCGGTGGATCAGGCCAGCGCCAAGCGGCGTCCGTTCAATTTGCTGCAGGCCAGTCAGGAAATCGTCACGACGATGCGCAACCAGATCCGCAAGGCAGGCCATTCCATCGTGCTGGAAATGCCGGAAGATATACAGATGGATAGCTTCCCCGGCCCTTATGGGCAGGTGATTATCAACCTGATTAACAACACCCTGCTGCACGCTTTCGAAGGACGTAGCGGTGGCGAGATCCGGCTATGGGCAGTGCGGCTCGGAACGGAGCGGGTACGCATCGTGTTTCAGGATGATGGCAAGGGTATCGCGCCCGAACACCAGTTGCGCATCTTCGACCCCTTCTTCACCACCAAGCTGGGGCAGGGCGGCAATGGTCTGGGCTTGAGCATCACCTACAACATCGTCACCTCGCTGCTCGATGGCAGCATACGGGTTGATAGTGCGCTCGATATCGGCACACGCTTCACCATGGACCTGCCGCTCAAGGCCAGCAAGTCCGGCGAGTAGTCCCGGGCACGACGAGGCGCGCTGCGCACCCGCGCAGCGTCAGTTCAGCTTGAACGAGGACAGGTAGGTGTCGATCTGTTCGGCGGCCAGGTTCTGTGCCCGGCCCAGGATAATGACCTGATAGATGCGCTGGTCGCGCGCCACCAGTTTGCCGATCAGGCGCGCGGGCTGGCCCTGCTGGCTGCCGTCCGCTTCGAATTCCAGCATGGCTTGCAGGCCGGTGCTGCTGTCCTTGTTGCTGCGCAGTGTGGCGCCTATGTTCTTCAGCAGTGCCGTCTGCATGGCCTGCAGCGCATGCATGGCATCGGCACCGTCGGGCAGGCGCGCACTGCCAACGGCAAATACGACGCCATCGATTTCCACCGCCGTCATGGTCATTTCCAGCGGCAGCGTCGCCAGCGTGATGCTGCGCGTCTGGCTGGCCGGCTTGCCGGGGAACAGGATGCTGTAGGGCGCATCCTTGCTGCGGTAGTCGCGCCAGTCGTATTTGGGGCTGCAGCCGGCCAGCGTTGCTGCCAGCGTGAGTGCCAGCACGGAACGGTAGATCATCGCTTAACCTTTTTTCTTGGGCTGATTCTGTTCGGCTTTCCACGCATCGATGTGAGGGGCATGGCGCAGCACGCGCGAGGCCGGATCGATAGTCACGCGCGCATGGGGCGGCAGTTGCAGCGTGCCCTGACCATTGCTCATGGACAGGCGCTCGATACGCTCGTTGACGCGCACTTCAATGGGCATGGGGAAGCTGCCGCCATCCTTGAGCTTCCACGTCAGGGTCAGCTGGTCGCCCTGGCGCTGCTCCAGTAGTTCCGGCAGCGCTGCGTGGTATAGATAGGCGTCGAAGAACCAGCCCAGATCCTGGCCGCTGATCTCGTTGCACAGGGCGATGAATTCCTTGGTGCTGCCATAACGCGGCACGAACTTGCCCGGCAAGGGCTGATCGGTACCGTACACCATGCGGCGCGTGGCGGCGAAGAAGGCATCGTCGCCGATCAGGTTGCGCAGCGTGTGCAGGATCAGCGAGCCTTTGGTATAGATGTCATTGCCGGGGCCACCACGGCTATCGTTGTACACGTCTTCGATGCGCTGGCTTTTACCACTGACGATAGGTGCCTTGTTGAGCAGTGATTTGCGATGGTTGAACAGTTCGGACTGGAACTCGCGCTCGCCGCGTAGCTGCTGCAGATACAGCGGCTGCATATAACTGCCGAAGCCTTCGTGCAGCCACATATCGTCCCAGTCGGCATTGGTCATCTGGTTGCCGAACCATTCGTGCGACAGTTCGTGATGCAGTAGCCAGTCATAGCCCAGCGGCGATTTGACGTAGCCATTGCCGTAGGCATTGATGGTCTGGTGTTCCATGCCCAGATGAGGCGTTTCTACCACGCCCATTTTCTCGTCGCCGAACGGATACGGGCCGATGGTGCTTTCAAAAAAGTCCAGCATGGGGGCAAATTCCGCAAACAGGCCCTTGGCTTTTTCTTCATGGCCTTTCAGATACCACATGCGTAGTGGAATGCGATTGCCGTAGCGGCTCGCGTATTCGCCGGACAGCATTTCGTAAGGGCCGATATTCAGCGCCACGCCGTAGGTGCTCGGGTGTCTGGCGCGCCAGTGGTAGGTGCGCCAGCCGTCCGCTTCGTCCATGCCCATGGCCACGCCATTGCCGGCCACGACCAGCGGCGCCGGTACGCTGATGTGCAGATCTATCCGTTCCGGTTTGCCCTGCGGATGATCGATGCAGGGCCAGAACAGATCGCAGCCTTCGCCTTCGACGGTGGTGCTGATCCATGGCTGGCCGTCGGCTGTTTTACTCCACATGAAGCCACCGTCCCACGGCGCGCGTTTGGCCACGTGCGGCACGCCATGGTAGCGCAGGCGCACGGTGGTGCGGGCACCGGCGGCCAGCGGCGCGGGCAGGGTCAGCGTCAGCCTGCCTTCGGGATTGCTGATGGCCGAAGGTGGCAGCGCCACGCCGTCGGCCTGCGCGGCGTCAATCGTCAGGTTGCGGTCCAGTTCCAGCACGATGCGGCTGAGTGCTGCGCTGGCCGTGAAGGTCAGCGTGGCATCGCCCTGTATGCTGCGGCTGGCGGGATCGACGCGTAGCGCCAGATCGACATGTTCGAAACGCATGGCGAGCTGCTCGGCACTACGGGGGCTGCCGGAATTGGCGGTGAAATCGGTCAGCGGGGTGGGCGCTGTGGCGCAGCCGGCCAGCAGGGCGCCAGCAGCCAGAATCAGGGGAAGACGGTTCATTGCGAGCAAGTAGGTTGAAATGGGCTGCGCACAATATAGCAGCAAGGCCGGCGTAGGAGTGACGCTTAGCCAGCCCTTAGGCAGAATTTAGCATGGCAGATCGCGTTCGCGCAGCGCACGCTGGTACTGGATGGCTTCGCGGACGTGGTTTTCCTGTATGTGCGCGCAGGCGGCCAGATCGGCGATGGTGCGGGCGATGCGCAGTATGCGGTGGTAGGCGCGGCCGCTCCACTGGAAGCGCGCCATGCTGCGTTGTAGCACGGTGTGGCCGTAGCCATCGAGCTTGCAGTGCTGTTCCAGTTCGCATGGTGCGAGCGCCTGATTGCGCTTGCCCTGGCGCTGTTGCTGGCAGTCCGCCGCCTGCTGGACGCGGGCGGCGATGCTGCTGCTGGTTTCGCCGCCTGTGCTATCGGCCAGCGTCAGCGGATCGACCGCTGCCACTTCCAATTGGATGTCGATGCGGTCCAGCAGCGGGCCGGAGATGCGGCGCTGATAGCGCGCTATCTGTTCGGCGCTGCAGTGGCAGCGCGCGCTGCTATGGCCCGCATAGCCGCAAGGGCAGGGGTTCATGGCAGCGATCAGCTGGAAGCGCGCCGGAAAGTCAGCCTGATGGGCCGCGCGCGAAATAGTGATATGGCCGGACTCGAGCGGCTCGCGCAGCACATCGAGTACGCGTTGCTCGAATTCGGGCAGCTCGTCGAGGAAGAGCACACCGTGATGGGCGAGCGAGATTTCGCCGGGGCGCGGCAGGCTGCCGCCACCGACCAGGGCCACACCGGATGCCGTGTGGTGCGGAGCACGGAAGGGGCGCTGCTTCCACAGGTCGAGGCGGAACTGGCCGGTGAGGGACAGCACGGCTGCCGCTTCCAGCGCTTCGGCATCGCTCATGGCCGGCAGCAGGCCGGGAAAGCGCATGGCCAGCATGGTTTTGCCGGCACCGGGCGGGCCGACCAACAGTACGCTGTGATTTCCGGCCGCCGCCACTTCCAGCCCCCGTTTGACGGTTTGCTGGCCTTTGACATCGGCGAAGTCCGGATAGCGGCGCAACTGGCGCAGCGGCGGCGCGGGATGGCGCGCTAACTGGAGATCACTGTCATGGGCGGTGAAATGGCGGCACACCTGCAGCAGCGAGCTGGCCGGATAGATGGCGGCCGCGCTGACCAGCGCCGCTTCGTCGGCATTATCGATGGGCAGAATCAGCCCGCACAGGCCGCCGTAGCGGCGGCTGGCCACGGCCATGGCCAGCGTGCCGCGGATGGGACGCAAGGCGCCGGACAGTGACAGTTCGCCGGCAAACTCGTATCCGGCCAGTGCGCGTGCGGGGATCTGCTCCGAGGCAGCCAGTATGCCCAGCGCAATCGGCAAGTCGAAGCGGCCGGATTCCTTGGGCAGGTCGGCCGGTGCCAGATTGACGGTGATGCGCTGGGCGGGAAAGCTAAAGCCGCTATTGAGGATGGCGGCGCGTACGCGGTCGCGCGCTTCCTTGACTTCCGTATCGGCCAGACCAACGATGGCAAACGCGGGCAGGCCGTTGGCCAGATGGACTTCGACGCTGACTTCCTGCGCGTCCATCCCATCGAGGGCACGGCTTTGGAGGACGGCTAGGCTCATGGCTGGGCTGGGCGGGGTGAGGGCATGCCGCCAGCGTAGGCTGATAGAGCCTGGCGATGTTGCGCCAGCCCAAAAGGGCGGCGCGGGAGGGCTGAGTTGCCGGCTTAGTTACCGGCCTTGGCTTCCAGTTCGGCCAGACGGGCTTCCAGTGCTTCGAGTTTGGCGCGGGTTTTGGCCAGTACCTGGGCCTGGATCTCGAACTCTTCGCGGGTGACCAGATCGAGCTTGGCGAAGCCCTGAGTCATCATCGATTTGACATTCTTCTCGATGTCCTTAGCCGGCGAATTTTCGATCGCCTGGCTGACCTTGCTTTGTAAATCATTAAAAAAAGTATTCATATCCATCATGGTCCTCGGTGGGTTCTGCTGCGCGCGCACCATTGCGGTGCGAGTGCGGCCTTAATCTGGTGCGAATGTTGTATTACGGACATGCGCAAAGCTGAAAATTCTCACGTTTTGCGCAGGCTTCCCAAGTTTGGCGCGTTGCCAGCCACATTTTGAGGCATCTCAAAAGCTGGCACGCAATCTGCTAAAGAAGGAATGAACGCTGTTCATCGCTTCGAACAAACAGGATTTTAAACCGCAACTGCTATCTAAGTTCAATTCAAGAGGAAAACTATTATGAAAAACCCGGGCAAGAACTTCACCCTGATCGCTGCGTTGACCTTAGCATTCGCCTCCATGAGCGCCTCGCTGGCGCATGCCGAGGAAGCGACACCCGCTGCCGAAGCAAAACCGGACAATGAAGTGACGTTTAATGCGGCCATTGTCAGCGACTACCGCTATCGCGGCGTATCGCAAACCCGTCTGAAACCTGCTGTGCAGGGCGGCGCGGACTATACCAATAATCCGACCGGCTTCTACGCCGGTACCTGGCTGTCCACCATCAAGTGGACCAAGGACGCAGGCGGTTCTGGCGATGTTGAATGGGATCTGTACGCCGGTAAGCGCGGCGAGATCGTCAAGGACGTGACCTATGACGTCGGCGGCCTGTACTACTTCTACCCATCGAATGGTCTGCACCCTAGCGCGAATACCTTCGAACTGTATGGCCAGATCGGCTACGGTCCGTTCACGGTCAAATACTCGCAATCGACCACCAATCTGTTCGGCTTCGCCGACAGTAAGAACAGTGGCTATCTGGACGGCAGCGCCAACTTCGAACTGAGCGAAGGCCTGGTACTGAACCTGCACGCCGGCCACCAGAACGTCAAGAACAACGGCGCGTCCAGCTATAGCGACTACAAAGTCGGCGTGACCAAAGATTTCGGTGTGGCTTCGGTGGCTCTGGCGGCGGTCTATGCCGATTCCGATGCCTACACCGCAAAAGGTAAGAATCTGGCCAAGAAGGCGCTGGTTCTGACCGTCTCTAAAACCTTCTAAGCGAGGCCCGTATGAAACTGATTACCGCCATCATCAAGCCGTTTAAGCTCGACGAAGTCCGCGAGGCTTTGTCGGCCATTAACGTGCAAGGTATTACCGTGACCGAAGTGAAAGGCTTCGGTCGCCAGAAAGGTCACACCGAGCTGTATCGCGGTGCGGAATATGTGGTCGATTTCCTGCCCAAGACCAAAATCGAAGCTGCCGTCGACGACGCGGTGGTCGAGCAGGCCATCGAAGCGATCGAAGGTGCTGCCCGTACCGGTAAAATTGGCGACGGCAAGATCTTCGTGTACAACCTGGAACAAGTCATCCGTATCCGTACCGGCGAAACCGGCAACGACGCTCTTTAAGGGGAAGCTAGATGAAGAAATTAGTTACGTCCTGGCTGGCTGGCGCCGCCGTACTTTGCGCGCTATCGGCGCCCGTGTTGGCTGAGGAGGCTAAACCGGCCGCTGCGGCTCCAGTAGCGGCAGCTTCCGCACCAGCCGCGGCTGCGGCCGATGCGCCGGCTGCTGCTGCCCCTGCTGCTGCCTCTGCCGCCGCTCCGGCAGCTGCGCCGGCTGCGGCCGCGCCGGCCGAAGCCGCTGCTGCACCGGCACCCGTACCGAACAAGGGCGACACGGCCTGGATGATGGTCTCCACCATCCTCGTCATCATGATGTCGATTCCCGGTCTGGCTCTGTTCTACGGCGGTCTGGTGCGTTCGAAAAACATGCTGTCTATCCTGCTGCAGGTATTCACCATCTTCGCGCTGATCATCGTGCTGTGGTGCGTCTACGGCTATTCGCTGGCCTTTACCGAAGGTAATGCCTTCATCGGTAAATTCGACCGCCTGTTCCTGAACGGTATCTTCGATCCTGCCAAGGCAGCGTTCTCGACGGCCGCCACCTTCAGCAAAGGCGTGGTGATTCCTGAGTACGTGTACGTGGTATTCCAGGCTACCTTCGCCGCGATTACCTGCGGCCTGATCGTCGGTTCCTTCGCCGAGCGCGCCAAGTTCAGCGCCGTGCTGGCCTTCGTCGTGCTGTGGTTCACTTTCGCTTACCTGCCAGTGGCCCACATGGTCTGGTTCTGGACCGGCCCTGACGCCATCAAGGATGCCGCCACGGCTGCTACCGAAGGCGCCAAAGCTGGCTTCCTGTTCCAGAAAGGTGCGCTGGACTTCGCCGGCGGTACCGTGGTGCACATCAACGCCGCCGTGGCCGGTCTGGTCGGTGCTTACATGATGGGCAAACGCGTGGGCTATGGCCGTGAATCGATGGCACCGCACTCGCTGACCATGACCATGATAGGCGCTTCGCTGCTGTGGGTGGGCTGGTTCGGTTTCAATGCCGGCTCGGCACTGGAAGCGGGCGATGTGGCGGCTCTGGCCTTCGTCAATACCCTGCTGGCAACGGCTGCCGCTACCATGTCGTGGCTGTTCGGCGAGTGGATCATGAAAGGCAAACCATCGATGCTGGGCGCCGCTTCGGGTGCTGTCGCGGGTCTGGTCGCGATTACCCCGGCTTGCGGCTTCGTCGGTCCTATGGGTGCACTGATCATGGGTCTGCTGGCTGGCGTGGTCTGCCTGTGGGGTGTGAACGGTCTGAAACGCCTGCTGGGCGCGGATGACTCGCTGGACGTGTTCGGTGTGCACGGCGTGGGCGGTATCCTCGGCGCGCTGCTGACCGGTGTGTTCGCTGCCCCATCGCTGGGCGGTCAGGGCATCTTCGATTACGTCACCAACAAAATGTCGGCTGATCCTTACTCCATCATCGGTCAGGTGACCACCCAGGCGACGGCTGTCGGTACCACCATCCTGTGGTCGGGCATCGTTTCGCTGATCGCCTACAAACTGGTGGATATCGTGATCGGTCTGCGCGTACCGGAAGAAGAGGAACGCGAAGGTCTGGACATCACCAGCCACGGCGAGTCGGCCTACCACTCCTAAGTATCTCGTTGTGCCCGCCCCCCGTGGCGGGTCTCCCCTCGGCGCCCCTCAGTTCATGACGGGCGCCTTTTTTTATTTCCCGCCTTTAAATTAAGGTTTTTGCCCCGATATGGGCCATCTGCAAGGTAATATCGACATTCCGCGTGTCTGGAGGGGCATCCTCCCGCATCATTCAAAGGACGTAAGCATGGTTCCCCATCTCGTTACGGCGCTCACCGGCCCGCTACTTGACCTCGAAGAGAAAATTCTGGCGGCCACGCCTGCCATTGAACGCTGGTTCCGTCTGGAGTGGCAGGAACATACGCCACCGTTTTATTGCTCTGTGGATATGCGCAATGCCGGCTACAAGCTGGCGCCCGTGGACACCAATCTATTCCCGGGCGGCTTCAACCATCTGGCCACGGAAATGCTGCCGCTGTCCGTGCAGGCGGCCATGGCGGCCATCGACAAATACTGTCCCGATGCGCGCAATCTGCTGCTGATTCCTGAAATTAAGCAGCGCCATCCTTCTTATCTGCAAAATGTTGCGCGTCTGATGCAGATTTTCCGCCAGACGGGGCTGCATGTGCGGCTGGGTTCTTTGTCACCAGAAATTACCGAACCGACGCCGCTGGCGTTGCCAGATGGAAATATGTTGGTGATCGAACCGCTGGTGCGTTCGCCCAACGGTCGCCGGCTCGGGCTGAAGGATTTCGACCCGTGCACGATCTTGCTCAACAACGATCTGTCCGATGGCATCCCCGAGATTTTGCAGAACATCCACGAGCAGAGCCTGCTGCCGCCGCTGCACGCGGGCTGGGCGCTGCGCCGCAAGAGCAACCACATGAACGCCTATGACGAGGTGGTGAAGAAGTTCGGCAAGCTGATTGGCGTCGATCCGTGGATGCTCAATCCCTTCCACGCCAAATGCGATGCCGTGAATTTCCGCACGGGCGAGGGCTACGACTGTCTGGCCGCCAACGTGGATGCGCTGCTGTCCAAGATCAAGAAGAAGTACAAGGAATATGGCATCAAGGACCAGAAGCCTTTCGTGATTGTGAAACCCGATGCGGGCACCTATGGCACCAGCGTGTTGACGATCAAGGATTCCAGCGAAATCAAGGACTTGAGCCAGGAACAGCGCGACCGCATGATCGTCGTCAAGGATGGCAAGGAAGTCACCGATTTCATCATCCAGGAAGGCGTACCGACTTTCGAGAGTATCAAGGATGACGTGGCCGAACCCGTGGTCTACATGATAGACCGCTACGTGGTGGGCGGCTTCTACCGCGTGCATGCGGAAAAGGGCAAGGACCAGAACCTCAAAGCACCGGGGTCGCATTATGTGCCGCTGGCGTTTGCCCAGCAGCATGCCGTGCCTGATCTGAAAGCCAAGCCCGGTACGGCCGCGCCTAACCGCTTCTATGTGTACGGCGTGGTGGCGCGGCTGGCGCTGCTGGCCGCTTCGCTGGAAATGGAACGCACGGACCCGAATCCGGAAGTGTATTAAGCGCGCTGCCGAGCGCACCGCCCCGGCAGCACGGGGCGATGACCCGATTACCCAAGAATGGAATTCCCATGAAGATAGCTTTCCTCGCCGACCCGCTGGCCAGTTTCAAGACCTACAAGGATTCGACCTACGCCATGATGGTGGAGGCGGCCCGGCGCGGCCATGCCGTGTATGCGTTCGAGCAGCGCGATATGGCACTCGAAAACGGCCGCGTGACGGCGCGTGTGAGTGCCATCACGCTGACGGGCGATGCGAGTGACTGGTATCGCGCGGCGCCGGCCGAAGAATGCGATCTGGGCCAGTTCGACGCCATCATCCAGCGCAAGGACCCGCCGTTCGACATGGAATACGTGTACGGCACCTATCTGCTGGAGCTGGCCGAAAAGCAGGGCGCGCGCGTGTTCAACAAGCCGTCCGCCATCCGTGACCACAACGAGAAGCTGTCGATTGCCCAGTTCAGCGAATTCACCGCGCCCACGCTGGTGAGCAGCGACGAAACGCGCATCCGCGCGTTCCAGCAGCAGCATGGCGACATCATCCTCAAGCCGCTGGATGGCATGGGCGGCTCGGGCATCTTCCGCGTCACGGCCGACGGCATGAATCTGGGCTCCATCATCGAAACCCTGACCCAGCAGGGCAGCCGGACCATCATGGTGCAGCGCTATATCCCCGCCATCGTCAAAGGCGACAAGCGCATCCTCGTGATCGGCGGCAAACCGGTGCCGTTTGCGCTCGCACGCATCCCCCAGAATGGCGAAGTACGCGGTAATCTGGCGGCTGGTGGCGTTGGCGTAGCGCAACCTTTGAGCGAACGGGATTATGAAATTGCCAATACGCTGGGGCCGAAACTGGCCGCACGGGGGCTGTTGCTGGTAGGATTAGACGTAATCGGCGAGAACCTGACCGAAGTCAATGTTACCAGCCCGACCTGCTTCCAGGAGATCACGGCGCAGACCGGCTTCCATGTGGCCGCCATGTTCGTGGATGCGGTGGAAGCGGCAGTGGCGCAGGAGCTGGCGACGGATACTGGCGACTGAATTTCGCAAGCAGTTTTCGCAACCAATAATTAACAATTTTGCCGGATAGTATTAAAAAACTCCGGTACTGACTGGCGGTTTAAGAATATGGTTGGCATACTGCTTATGACACATGCGCCGCTGGGGCAGGCTTTTATGGCTGCCTGCGCGCACGTGTTCCGTAGCCCCACCGAGCAACTGGAAGCGATCGACGTGATTGCCGACCAGGATCTGGGCGAAGTGCAGGCGCTGGCCGCAGCCGCCATCAAGCGGCTCGATACGGGCAGCGGCGTGCTGGTGATGACGGACGTGAAAGGCGGCACCCCCGCCAATTGCTGCAACTGTCTGGCCGATGCCGGACGGGTGGAAGTGATCGCCGGCATCAGCCTGCCCATGCTGCTGCGCGCCATCACCTACCGGCGCGAAGCGCTCGATGTGGTGGTGGAAATGGCGCTGGCGGGCGCCCAGAGCGGTGCGGTGCGGGTGGATAACCGTATCCGCGTCGGCGCCGTCTAGGTGCCTGGGGGGCCGGCCGGGGCAGGTTTTTCGTGGCCGTCGCAAGGCGCGCGCAGCGCTGGCGGTGGCTTTTGCAGTGCGCATTTCTGATTGAGATAAAAGAAAAATGATTCAGCAAGAACTCGAGATTATCAACAAGCTTGGTTTACATGCGCGTGCTTCCGCTAAATTCACCCAACTGGCAGCAAAATATCAGAGCGATGTCTGGCTCACCCGTAATGCGCGCCGGGTCAATGCCAAATCCATCATGGGCGTGATGATGCTGGCCGCCGGTAAAGGCGCCAAAGTGCTGCTGGAAGCCGATGGCGCCGACGAAGGCGATTGCATCACGGCGCTGACGGCGCTGGTCAACGATAAATTCGGCGAAGGCGAGTAATGCCGGGGGACCGCAGCCGCCTACGTAGCCCGAGCGGAGCGCCGGTCGCTTCGTTCACTCTGCACGGCATTCCCGTCTCGCGCGGGATCGCCATCGGCCGCGCCCACAAGCTGGCGCCTGCCGCACTCGACGTGCAGCACTATCTGGTGGCCGAGGAGCTGCTGGAAGCGGAAGTGCGGCGTTTGCAGGAAGCGCTGGCGCAGGTGCACGTGGAACTGCAGACCCTGTGGAACGAATTGCCCAAAGATGCTCCGACCGAGCTGGGCGCCTTCATCGATGTGCATGCGCTGATCCTGTCCGATCCCATGATCTCGGAAGAGCCGCTGGACATCATCCGCACGCGCCACTACAACGCCGAATGGGCGCTGCTGACCCAGATCGATGAGCTGTCGGCCCAGTTCGACGAAATCGAAGACCCCTATCTGCGCGAGCGCAAGGTCGATATCCAGCAGGTGGCCGAGCGCGTGCTGAAAGTTTTGCTGGGCACGGCCCAGACCCTGCCGGCCGCGAGCAGCGGCGAGGATGAATTCCAGGCCCAGATGATCATCGTGGCGCACGATATCTCGCCGGCCGACATGCTGCAGTTCCGCGACCGCTCCTTCATCGGCTTCGTCACCGACGTGGGCGGGCAGAACTCGCACACGGCCATCGTCGCGCGTAGCCTCGACATTCCGGCCGCAGTGGGCATGGCCGGTGCCTCGACCCTGATCGAGCAGGATGACTGGCTGATCATCGACGGCGATGCCGGCGTGGTGATTGCCAACCCCAGTTCGCTGGTGCTGGAGCAGTACCGCGAGCGTCAGGCGGTGGCGGCGCGTGCGCGCAAAAAGCTCAACAAGCTGAAAAAGACCCCGGCCATCACCAAGGATGGTACCGAGATCACCCTGCTGGCGAATATCGAACTGCCGGACGATTGTGCGGCGGCGATGGAAGCGGGCGCCAACGGCGTGGGCCTGTTCCGTTCCGAATTCCTGTTCATGGGGCGCGATAGCCGGATCCCTTCCGAGGATGAGCAGTTCGAGCAGTACAAGCGCGCCGTGGTGGCCATGAAAGGCCGTCCCGTCACCATCCGCACGCTCGATATCGGCGCCGACAAGCCGCTCGACCAGAGCGAACAGACGGCGCTCAATCCCGCACTGGGTCTGCGCGCGATCCGCTATTGTCTGGCCGAACCGCAGATTTTCCTGACCCAGTTGCGCGCCATCCTGCGCGCCTCGGCGTTCGGCAAGGTGCGCATCCTGATCCCCATGCTGGCCCATGCTTTCGAGATCGACCAGTCGCTGGCCATGGTGGAGCAGGCCAAGGCGGCGCTGCGCGAACGGGGCGAGAAATTCGATGAAGATGTCGATGTGGGCGCCATGATAGAGATACCGGCAGCGGCCCTGGCCCTGCCCATGTTCGTCAAGCGCATGGACTTCCTGTCGATAGGGACCAATGACCTGATCCAGTACACGCTGGCCATCGACCGGGTTGATTATGAGGTCGCACACCTTTACAATCCCCTCCATCCGGCCGTGCTGCAGTTAATCTCCATGACAATCGCAGCAGGGCATAAGGCCGGAATCGACGTGGCGGTGTGCGGCGAAATGGCGGGCGATATCAAACTTACCCGTCTGCTGCTCGGCATGGGGTTGCGCGAATTCTCGATGCACCCGGCACAGCTGCTGTCGGTCAAGCAGGAAATCCTGAACAGCGACCTTGCGCGCATCATGCCGCAAACCCGCAAGATCATGCGTTCGATGGAACCCAACGTAATTGCAGACGCGGTCGAACAATTGCAGTTGATGTAGCCGAGGGGCTACCCAGACGGCGGAACCCATCCTCGCGGTTCCGCCTTGTTAGATGGCCCGTGGGGCCGCCCCCTAGAAAACACTGAAACAATGTCATCCTTAGGATACGTATCTCCGCAAACCATGCATTTTGCGCAGCCGCTGCAGTTGCAGAGCGGTGCTTCGCTGCGCGACTACATGCTGATGTATGAGACCTACGGCACGCTGAATGCCGACAAATCGAACGCGGTGCTGGTCTGCCATGCGCTCAACGCTTCGCACCATGTGGCCGGCGTGTATGAAGGCCAGCCGAAAAGTCAGGGCTGGTGGGACAATATGGTCGGTCCCGGCAAGCCGCTCGATACGAATAAATTCTTCGTCATCGGGATTAACAATCTGGGCTCCTGCTTTGGCTCGACGGGCCCTATGCACACCAATCCCGCCACCGGCAAGCCGTATGGTGCGGCCTTCCCCGTGGTCACGGTGGAAGACTGGGTGGCGGCGCAGGCGCGTCTGGCCGATGCGCTGGGCATTACCCAGTTCGCCGCCGTGATGGGCGGCTCGCTGGGCGGCATGCAGGCGCTGGCCTGGTCCATCATGTATCCGGAGCGGCTGCGCCACTGCATCGTGATCGCTTCCACCGCCAAGCTGTCGGCACAGAATATCGCCTTCAACGACGTGGCGCGGCAGGCCATCCTGTCCGATCCCGACTACCATGGCGGCGATTTCTACGAACACGGCGTAGTGCCCAAGAATGGTCTGCGCGTGGCGCGCATGGTGGGGCATATCACTTATTTGTCGGATGACGACATGGCGGAGAAATTCGGCCGCCGGCTGCGCGATGCCGGCACAGGCGCAGCGGCAGGCAGTTGCGCCGAGGGCGAAGGCGAATATAAATTCGGTTTCGGCGTGGATTTCGAGATCGAATCGTATCTGCGCTACCAGGGCGACAAGTTCAGCGAATACTTCGACGCCAACACCTATCTGCTGATCACCAAGGCGCTCGATTACTTCGATCCGGCGCGTGCCCATGGTGGTGATCTGGCCAAAACGCTGGCCGCGACGCGCGCCAAATTCTTCCTGGCTTCGTTCACCACGGACTGGCGTTTCTCGCCCGAGCGTAGTCAGGAAATCGTGCAGGCCTTGATCAGCAACCGGCGTCAGGTCACCTATGCGGAAATCGATGCGCCGCACGGCCACGATGCTTTCCTGCTCGATGACTCGCGTTACATGAATATGGTGCGGGCCTATTACGGTCAGGTATGGGACGAGATCGGAGGTGCGCAGTGAATTTCAATGACTTGAGCAAGGCGCGGCCGGATCTGGCCTTTATCGCCCACTGGGTAGCGCCCGGTGCGCATGTGCTGGACGTCGGTTGCGGCGATGGCGTGATGATGGAATATCTGCAGAGCGACAAGCAGTGCAGCGGCTACGGCATCGAGATCGCCGATGACAAGGTACTGGAAAGTACCAGGCGCGGCGTGCGCGTGATCCAGCAGGATATGGAGAAGGGGCTGGCGCTGTTCGGCGATAACAGCTTCGATACGGTGCTGTGCCTGTCGTCGCTGCAGATGATGAAGCAGGTGGAAGCACTGCTGCGCGACATCGTCCGCGTCGGCAAGGAAGCCATTGTGTCCTTCCCCAACTTCGCTTACTGGCCGCACCGTGTGGCGCTGCTCAAAGGGCGCATGCCGGTATCCGAATCGCTGCCGTATGAATGGTATGACACGCCCAACGTGCGCTGTGCGACGATTAATGATTTCCGCGATCTGGCCGAGGACTGCGGGCTGGAAGTGATGGAATGCGTGGCACTGGCCGAAGGCGAGCGCGTCAACTTCCTGCCCAATTTGCGCGGCGATCTGGCCGTGTTCCGCTTACGTAGAAAGGCATAGTACTGATGACCACAAGGGACGCCAATCCGGGCGCCGCAGCGCAAGCTACACCGGAAGCCGCCGCGGCTGCACGCCACTGGCGTACCTATTTCAACAGCCGCACGGTGGCCATCCTGTTCTTCGGCTTCAGCTCCGGCCTGCCGCTGTACACGCTGATCTATCTGATGCAGGCCTGGCTGGCCAAGTCCGGCCTCGATGTGAAAGCACTGGGCCTGTTCGCGCTGGTGACTTTTCCCTATACCTTCAAGTTCCTGTGGGCGCCGTTCATGGACCGCTACGCCATCGGCCCGCTGGGCCGGCGCCGTGGCTGGATGGCGCTGACCCAGCTGGCGCTGTTCCTCGTGATCGGCGCGCTGGGTATGCTGGACCCGCAGCAGCAATTGCCGCTGATCGCGGGCGGGGTGTTCCTGATCGCCTTCCTGTCCGCCAGTCAGGACGTGGTGATCGATGCCTACCGGCGCGAAATTCTGGCCGAGAACGAGCAGGGGCTGGGCGCCGCCATCATCGTCAATGCCTACAAGGCGGCCAGCCTGATCCCCAGCGCGCTGGGACTGGTGCTGGCCGACAGCATGCCGTGGCAGGCCGTGTTCTGGATCGTCGCGGCCTTCATGCTGCCCGGTCTGGTCTGCACGCTGCTGGCGCACGAGCCGGCTGTGTATGGCGCGCCACCGAAAAATCTGCAGGAAGCCGTGGTGCTGCCGTTCCGCGAATTCATCCAGCGCGATGGCTGGCGGCAGGCCATGCTGATCATCGCCTTCGTGCTGCTGTATAAAATCGGCGACAGCATGTCGACCGCGCTGTCGACCAAGTTCTTCCTCGATATAGGCTTTACCACCAAGCAGATCGGTCTGGCCGCCAACGCCACGGGCTGGTGGGCTGCGCTGGCCGGCGGTGCCGTGGGCGGCATCTGGATGATTAAACTGGGCATTAACCGCGCCCTGTGGGTGTTCGGCGTGCTGCAGGCGCTGGCCATCCTCGGCTTTGCCTGGCTGGCCAAAGTGGGGCCGGACATGTGGCTGCTCAGCGCCGCCTTCGGCTTCGAAGCGTTTGCCAGCCTGGGGCTGGGCGCGGCCGCGCTGGTCGCCTTCATGTCGCGTGCCACTGATCCGCGTTACACTGCCACCCAGTACGCATTATTTTCCAGTCTGGCTGCTGTGCCGCGCACGTTTATCAACTCCTCGGTAGGCTATATCGTGGCGCAGACGGGCTGGTTCTGGTTCTTTATTGTGTGCTTTATCATGGCGTTTCCTGCCATGATGATGCTGCCCAAAATCGCTCCATGGAACACTCGTGATGAAAAAGTCTAAAACCCTGACGGCCACGCTGGCGCTGGCCAGCTTGTGCGCCAGCCTATGCGCCGGCCTGCCCGCGGCGGCGCAGGACGATGGTATCCCCGTTACCCGCATGTCGCGCCTGCGCGGGCTCGGTGGCGATGCGCGCCAGTTCGATCAGCAGTCCAAGCTGCAGTATGACCAGATGCTGGCCCAGGCGCACCAGAAGGATGCCGTGGCCACTGACCGCAACCCGCAACTGATCCGCCTGCGCGCCATCGCCCAGCGCTTGATTCCGTTTACCAAGCGCTGGAATCCCGATTCTGCCAACTGGAAGTGGGAAGTCAATCTGCTCAATTCGCCCACCGTGAATGCTTTCTGCATGCCCGGTGGCCGCATCGCTTTCTACAATGGCATTCTGGTCAAGCTGAATCTGACGGATGATGAAGTGGCGATGGTAATGGGACATGAAATTGCCCACGCCTTGCGCGAGCATGCGCGCGAACAGGCCGGCAAGAATGCGATTACTTCGGTCGGTGCGCGCATTTTTGGCGCTATCGGCTCGGCCTATTTCGGGGTAGATCCGCGCCTCGGCGATGCGGCTGCCGGCGCGGTGGCGCAGGGCGCGGCGTTGAGCTTCTCGCGCGATGATGAAAGCGAAGCGGATCTGGTCGGCCTCGACCTGGCCGCCCGCGCCGGGTTCGATCCGCGTGCCGGCATCGCCCTGTGGCAGAAGATGGGCGCTGTGAACAAGAGCCAGCCTTTGCCCTTCCTGTCCACTCACCCCAGCGGCAGCAAGCGTATCGAGGACATGGA
This sequence comes from Pseudoduganella danionis, assembly GCF_009720775.1. Taxonomy (GTDB): domain Bacteria; phylum Pseudomonadota; class Gammaproteobacteria; order Burkholderiales; family Burkholderiaceae_D; genus Rugamonas; species Rugamonas danionis. Next base: position 16,734 of record NZ_WNKW01000012.1, on the reverse strand, counting down.
CAAGAATATGTATCTGGTGCTGCCCGTGTACGCCCGTGCGCGTGGCCTCGATCCGGACAACCTGCCGCCTTACCGCTCGCTGGCCCTGCCTAAATCCTGATGGCTGCAGCCCCACTGCCCATGCGCGACGGCGTCGCGCCCAGCTACCTATGGCTGCCGGAAGGGCAGTGGCCGGACCTGCTGAGTTTTCTGCTGGTGCGTTTTCCCGATGTGGCCGAAGCCAGTTGGCGTGACCGCATGGCGCGCGGCGAAGTGCGCGATGGCGAGGGCAGGGTGCTGGCACCGGTTAGCGCGTTCCGGCGTGGCATGCGGATTTTCTACTACCGCGAGCTGGCAGCGGAAACACCGATACCGTTCAAGGAAGAAGTGCTGTTCATGGACCAGCATCTGCTGGTGGTGGACAAGCCGCATTTCCTGCCCATGATACCGTCCGGCCGATTCCTGCACGAGACCTTGCTGGTACGGCTGAAGAAGCAGTTCAACGAGGAAGAACTGACGCCCATTCACCGGCTCGACCGCGAGACGGCCGGTGTGGTGATCTTTTCGCGCCGGCAGGATAGCCGTGGCGCCTATCAGTCGCTATTCCAGCAGCGCGTGATCGAGAAGGAATACGAAGCGCTGGCACCCCATCTGCACGGGCGCGATTTTCCGTTCACTTACCGCAGCCGTATGGTGGAAGGCGATAAATTCTTCACCATGAAGGAAGTCGAGGGCGAGCCCAATTCGGAGACGCTGATCGATGTGATCGAGCAGCGTGCCGATTGCACGCTGTACCGTCTGCTGCCGCATACTGGCCGCCAGCATCAGCTGCGCGTGCATCTGGCGGCGCTGGGCATCCCTATCATCAACGATGCGTTCTATCCCGTTGCGCTGCCGTGCAAGCAGGATGATGTGTCGGCGCCTTTGAAACTGCTGGCGCGCCGCATCGCTTTCGATGATCCGCTGACGGGCGCGCGGCGCGAGTTTTTCAGCCGCCGCAGTCTGTGAGGTGACCGGGCGGTGACGCCATCAGGTTTGGCGATCAGGCGTAGGTGATGGTCAGCGGCGCATGGTCGGAGAAGCGCTGCTCCTTGTAGATGGCTACCGTGGTGGCGGTTGCGGCGATGCCGGGCGTGGCCACCTGATAGTCGATACGCCAGCCCACGTTCTTGGCCCATGCTTGACCGCGGTTGCTCCACCAGGTGTACTGTTCTTCGCGCGGGTCCAGACCGCGGTGTACATCGACGAAACCTACTTCGTCGAAGATGCGCGTCATCCACGCACGCTCTTCCGGCAGGAAGCCGGAATTCTTCTTGTTGCCTTTCCAGTTCTTCAGGTCTATCTCTTTGTGGGCGATGTTCCAGTCACCGCAGATCACCACTTCGCGGCCCTCTGCGTGCAGCGTCTGCAGGTGGGGCAGGAACAGTTCCATGAAGCGGAATTTGGCTTCCTGCCGTTCCGGGCCCGAGGAGCCGGAAGGGCAGTAGACGGAGATCACCGTCAGATTACCGAAATCGCAACGCACATAGCGGCCTTCGGCATCGAATTCCGGTGCGCCGAAGCCTATCACCACGCGGTCCGGTGCCACTTTGCTGTACACGCCCGTGCCGGAATAACCTTTTTTCTCGGCATAGTGGAAATGGCCGTGGTAGCCCTGCGGGTTGAGGAACTCCGGCTGCATATCTGGCGCTTGCGCCTTGAGTTCCTGCACGCAGACGAAATCGGCGTCCTGTTCGGCCATCCAGGTGAAAAAGCCCTTGGTGGCGGCGGAGCGGATGCCATTCAGGTTGGCAGAGATAATTTTCGGCATAGTCAGTTCAGTGCAGTGAGACGCAAAAAGTGCGTGATTTCTTCGGAATGCGATAGTGTAGCGTTAAAATACGGGCATCATCACAATTAGGCAGAAATGAGGCAGCATGAATAACTTACGTCAGGACTTTATCGCGTTCTCCGTCAAAACCGGCGTTCTGCGCTTCGGCGAATTCACCACCAAGGCCGGCCGCCAGTCGCCTTACTTCTTCAATGCGGGCCTGTTCCATGACGGCGCCACGCTGGCCCAGCTGGCCCAGTTCTATGCCCAGACCCTGCTCGATTCGGGTGTGGAATTCGATATGCTGTTTGGCCCGGCCTACAAAGGCATTACGCTGGCTTCCGCTACCGCAGTGGCGCTGGCTGGCAAAGGCCGCAACACTTCCTTCGCGTTCAACCGCAAGGAAGCCAAGGACCATGGGGAAGGCGGCACCATCGTGGGCGCCAAGCTGCAGGGCAAAGTCGTGATCATCGACGACGTGATTTCGGCCGGTACTTCGGTACGCGAGTCGGTCGACATGATCCGCGCTGCCGGCGCTGAACCATGCGCCGTGCTGATCGCGCTGGACCGCATGGAGCGCTCTGGCAAGGATGGCGAACTGTCGCCAAATTCGGCCGTGCAGGAAGTGGCCAATACCTACAACATTCCGGTGATCTCGATCGGTAATCTGGATGATCTGTTCAGCTACCTGAATGGCGCTGGCGCTGATCCGCAACTGCTGCAGTACAAGGATGCTGTTGCGGCCTACCGTACCCGCTACGGCATCGCCTGAGCCGCGCCACATGATGCGTTATTCCGAAGATCGGCTAACCAGTTTCCGTTGCGCGCAGGGCGAGCGCCGTATCCATATCTGGGAGCCAGAAGGTTCGGCTCCGCGCGCAGTCATCCTCGCCATCCACGGTGGCATGGCGCACGGCGGCGACTATGTCACGCCGGCGCTGTACTTCCGCCAGCATGGCATCGCGACCGTCGCTTATGATCTGTGCGGCCATCAGGATGCGCGCCGCGTGGATATCCCCGGCTTCCATGTCTTCCTCGACGATAGCGTGCAGTTCCTGCAATGGGTGAAGCGCAGCTATCCCGATGTGCCTATCTACGTGATGGGTCATTCCATGGGCGCGCTGATTGCTACCCATCTGGGACTGGGCCACTTTGCCGGCGATGCTGCGATCAAGGGCTTTATCCTGTCTTCGCCGTATTACGTCAACGCCATCAAGGTGTCGCCGGTGCTGCTGGCGCTATCCGGTGTGCTGGGCGCGCTGGTGCCGCGCATGAAGGTGCCGCTCGCGTCGCTGACCGATATGCTGACGCACGATAGCACTATCACGGCACGCCACCATGCCGATGAACGCGACGGCATCCGTGCGACGGAAATCACGGTGCGCTTTGGCAATGCACTGACCCATGCCCAGCAAGGGCTGGCGGCACGTATGCCGGCGTGGTCGCACCGTTTGTTTGCCGTGGTGGCCGGCGCCGATCAACTGGCCGATGCCGATGCCGGCGAAGCCATGCTGAAGCTGGTGCCGCCAGCGCTGCTGACTTATCAGCGCCACGCGCAGAACTACCACGAGAATTTCAACGAGCTCAATCGCGAGCAGATCTTCGCTGACATCCTGCAGTGGATGGCGCTGCCCGCTTAAGTTTTCGCCTGAACAAATACCGGCTTGCCCGCCTGGGCGGGCCGGTAGGCGGAGGGTGGGTATTCTCTTTTTTTAATTTTGTCTAAAACGGTCTAGAACGGTCTAGAACGGTCTAAAACAGTCTAGAAATACAGGTTCTCGTGATTTTTTAGACTGTTTTAGACTTCCCGTCGGCATGTTTTAGACTTTTTCGGCTAGCGTATGCTGGTTCATCGAATGCTGTTGCTGTCCCGTTTCGACGCGTGAGCGGAATTGATCAGCTCGTACCCAATAGTCCTCTGCTGGCAGGCGTAGCCACACAAAGCGCCATGCATTGCGAGCGCTGGCCTGCCGATTGGCGAATTGCGACGGTGTCAGCACTTGCCCATCGTCGGCGACGATTTGTTCGCTGACCACCGTGGCAAATTCCACATTGTGCTGATAGCTGGTACGCAGGCGCGTGCCATCTGGAAGAAAGACACTCTTCCACTGAAATCCGCGCAGCGCTTGGCCTTGCGTACGGACGGCATGACGTTCTTTATCCAATGCCAGCCAGTGCTGTACCAATTCCTGAATAAATGCGCCCGGCTTGATGTCAGGACGCGTATCCAGCAGATGCAATTCGAGATCGAGGTAGACCTCGTAGGGCAGATGGATAGCCTGAAGCGCTGCGTAAGTCATGATCCTGCCCTCAGTTCAAAAGTCTAAAAGTTGGACAGGTGCATCAGAAAATAGTTCGTTTTAGACTTTTGAAGGAAACTTTTAGACCGTTTTAGACTGCGCCGTCTCAGTTCTAGACCGGATTAGACCGAAATAGACCGTTCTAGACCGTTTTAGACTTTAGTTTTGTTTGGCAACCCCGATACTCGGCTAGGGTGGGGCTGTTGAGGGACCTTCAGCTGCTGATGGCGCTGGTGAAAGTCAGGCGATTGCCGAACGGATCATGCACGCTCATATCGCGCGTGCCCCATGGCGTATCGTGCAGGGCGGGGCGGGCGTATTTGTACTGTTTCGCGCTCAGCTCTGCGTGCAGTTCTTCGATATTTTCAACCTGTATGCGCATGGCGGCACCGGGCGAGCAATCGCCATGATGTTCGGATAGGTGCAGTGTGCAGCCGTCACGTGTCACCTGCAGATAGATAGGCAGGCCGGGCTCGAAGCGGTGCTCCCAGTCCACCGCGAAACCGAGGAAGCCGACATAGAATTCGCGCGCTTTCGTTTCATCGAAAATGCGCAGTATCGGTGTGGTGCTGTGGATTTTCATCGTATGTCTGCTCGCAGAAGGTGGCGGTGCTACAGGATTCTAGCTGAAATAGCAGCGCCCATAGTCCGCCCACCCTGATTGCGTATGCAGTGGCATAGCGCTAGTTTAGCGACCAAACGTACTTGATCGTACCCACTGCGGCCACTGGCTTGCCGGCCTCGGTACCCGGCTGGAACTGGCAGAGTGACATAGCACTGCGCGCGGCTTCATCGAGTTCGCTGGACCCGCTGGACTGGGCGATGCTGGAGCCCACCACCTTGCCGCTGGCATCGACATCGAACTTGATCGTAACCGTACCGGTCTCCTTGCGCGCACGGGCACCCTCGGGCCAGACAGGCTTTTTGCAGCTGCGTGCTTCGAGCTTGGGGGCGGTAACTTGCTGCGCCTGCTGATCGGCTGCAGTAGCTTCCACATATATCGTCAGGCAGGCCAGCGCTACCCCCAGCATGGGGATGGCGGCCTTCCAGTTCAAGGCACGCGGGGCGGGACGGCATAGGCGTTGAATTCGATCCATCAGGTTTCCTCCATTGGCCGCAAGGACCATTCGGTGAGTGGAGAACTGGAGTTTCTCCAGTTCGGATAAAGCAAGGGCCAGACGCCGCGGTTCGCCTAACTTGCTTGCTGCGAAATCGTCCGCCATCAGTTCCCGTTCGATGCGGATGCGGTGCGAAATCCACCAGACAGCAGGGTGGTAGAACAGCAGCGTTTCGATCAGGTTCTGCAGCAGATTAATCAGATAGTCGTGATGGCGGATGTGCGCCAACTCGTGCGCCAGTAGCGCTTCGACGAGATCCGGTGGCATGCCGCTCAGTAGTGCGGCGGGCAGTAGCACCACCGGCTTCCAGTAGCCCGCAGTGACAGGACTGGCCACATCTTCGGCCAGCTTGAGCTGCACTTTACGGCGGATGCCGAACTGGCCGCACAACTGGTCTACGCGCTGCTGCCACTGTAATTGTGCCTGACGGTGCTGCGGCAGCCTGGCGCGGCTGCTGCGGTCTATCCACCACAGCCCCAGCATCATACGTAGCGCCAGCATGGCCGCACACAGCGCCCACAATCCAACCAATTGTCTGAGCCAGCCTGCCGGATTCCATTGCACGCCGCTGGCGCCCACCCCATGCCCTGCCAGATCGAGCATGCTGCTGGCGATACTAACGGCAGCCTGACCCTGCATGCGGCCATAAAGCTCTAGCGCAGGCCAGAGCAGACAAGCCAGCAGAGCGCCACAGGCGAGCAGGTAGCGGTAGGCCGCAGGGGCGTTACGCAAAAGACTAAGCCCCAGTGCGCAGCTTACCCCTATGAGCAGGCCTTGCCAGAGAAACTGCAGCAAGGTCATGCCCAGAGCGAAAGTTAGTGCACTCATTTGGATTCCTCCTTGAGGATTTTCTCGATCTCGGCTCTTTCCTTCTTCGAGATGCCGGAACGTAGCGCAGCCAGCACCAGCGCTTTGGCCGAGCCGGCAAAGGCTTTCTGCATCAGGTCCTTGAGCAGATTGGTCTGCAATGCATCCTGTGCCTGTGCTGGTGCATAGATGTGCGAGCGCTGGCTCTCGTCGCGGATCAGGATGCCCTTGGTGTGCATGATCTGCATAAGCCGCAGCACGGTGCCATAGGCCAACTCCGGTTTGTCGGCCAGCATGGCTTCGTGCACCTGCTTGGCCGTGGCCGAGCCTAGTGGCCAGAGGGCTTGCAGCAGATCCAGTTCGGCTGCAGTGGGTTTGGGTATGCTCATGGTAGTTCCGATTCTAGCTTGCTCAATTGCTATCAGAATATTCTGTCTAGACAAAAATGTATACTTTAATTCGAAGGCCGGCATGCAGTGTTGTCGAATATAGACAACATTGTCTATAAAAGGATGGTGAAGCGGGCGCCACCCAGTGGCGAATCGCTGATGGTGATGCTGGCGCCGTGTAGCTGCAAGGCTTGGGCGCAGATGGCCAGCCCCAGACCGAAACCGCTGCTGGCGTGATCCTGCTCACGGTCCAGCCGGTAGAAGGGTTCGAAGACGCGTTCGCGCACGTTGGCAGGAATACCGGGACCATCGTCATCGACGTGGATAACAATCTGTTCCCCTACACGCGCAGCGCTCAGCGAAAACTGGCTGTGAGCGTATTTGGCGGCATTCCCCAGCAGATTGTTGACAGCCCTCGTCAGCAGCCGTGCATGGCCCTGGATCTGCCCCAGTTGCGGCGCCAGATGCAGGCTGTAGCTAGCCTTGCCGGGCGGCGCGACGCAGGCTTCCAATAGCGGCGCTAAAGCAAGCGTCTGCGCCGGCAGTGCAGACGGGTGATCGAGCTGGTTCAAGGTAAGCAGTTCGTTGACCAGCGTTTTCAGTTCTTCCACATCGCTGCCCATGGCATTCAGGCGGCGCGGGATGGCAGGATGGTCAGCACCATGCTGCTCGCGCAGCAGTTCCAGACTGAATTCCAGCCGTGCGATGGGCGTACGCAGTTCATGCGACACCGACCGGAGCAGGTCGCGGCGCGCTTCCAGCAACTGGCTGATGCGGTCGGCCATCTGGTTAAAACGTGCCGCCAGCGGCGCAATGCTGGACGGCTGGCGCGGGCCGGCACGTGCGCCCAGATCACCCTGTCCGAAAGCGTCCGTCATACGCGATAGTGACAGCAGGCCGCGCCAGTGGCGCTGCGTCCACCAGCCTATCGGCAGCAGCAGGAATATGGCGATCAGCGCAAAGCGTATAGCTTCCATGCCCAGCGCCTGCGCGATATTGATGGGCAGATGGCTGGCGTGTATCAGTTCCGCCTCGCTGCCGATGTAGCGGTTGCCTTCGCGGTCCACGCGCCGGTAGAAACCTTTGCCGCCCACGTCGATGATGATGGCGCCGTCCAGTAGCTGCTGGCGCTGCCGGGCGGATAGGCGCGGCAGCAGCGCAGCGAGCGGCTCCAGTTCGAACGAAGCGGCCGAGACTTCGCGCACCTTGTTCAGACGTGGCAGCCATTCGTCCGCGCCGGCCTGATCGATGTACTGCTCGAGCAGAAAAATCTGGCCGGCTGCCTGACGTCGCGCCATTTCTTCCAGCGGGTCGCCAAACAGCAGGCTGAAGGTGATATAGATGGCGCCCGTGGCCAGCGTAATGGCCAGCAGCACCAGCGCCGCAAAGCGCCAGAACAGGCGATTCATTCCCATGCGGATGGGCTGAACAGATAGCCTTCGCCCCAGACGGTCTTGATGCGCTCCGCCGTGCCGTCATCGAATTTGCGGCGCAGGCGCGAGACGCAGTTATCGATGCTGCGATCAAGTCCGTCGAACTCGATGCCGCGCATGCGCACCAGAATGTCGTTACGCGACATCACCTTGCCCGCTGCCTTGGCGAGGATGGCGAACAGTTTGAACTCGGCGCTATTCATGGCGATTTCCTCACCGCGCCAGAACACCGTGCGGTTTTCGCTCGAGATGCGTAACTGGCCGAACACCAGATCGGTGCCGCTTGCCGCCTGGCCGCGTCGCTGCAGGGCGCGCAGGCGGGCCAGCAGCACGCGCGGCTGCACCGGCTTGTTGACGTAGTCGTCGGCGCCCTGTTCCAGTCCCGAGACTTCGTCGAAACTGTCTTCGCGCGCGGTCAGGATCAGGATGGGGATGGCAGTGAGCTGGCGTAGTTCGCGGCAGATCACCAGCCCGTCGACGCCGGGCAAAGTCAGATCGAGGATGACGAGGTCGGGCTGGTGCTGGCGAAAACGTGCGAGTGCCTGATCACCGCGCGTGACCACATCGACCTGATAGTCGTATTCCTCCAGATATTCCTTGATCAGCGCGGCGAGCCGCGCATCGTCTTCCACCAGCATCAGACGCTGCATCACACCTCCAGTTTGCGGCTATTGTAGTGGAGAGCTGACCGGTAGTGGCGTTTTTGACAATCTCGTACACTTGTCTACACTTTTTATACAAATGCAGCCTACAAATTCAGGACAATTTCAGGACAGTCCGGAGCGGATCTGGCGCGGCCATCTGCCTACCATGGCAGCTCCTACACCCAACCGGAAACTGAACATGAAAAAATTTGTATGCCTCGCTTTGCCTATGCTTGCCGCCAGTGCGCTGGCCCATGCAGACGACTTTTATCTGGGCGCGAATCTGAGCAGTGCTACGCGCGGCAACATCCAGATCGTGGATGGCGCCACCAAGGTGGAACAGGGCCAGTCCAAGAAAGGGCTGCCTTACGGACTGTATGCCGGCTATGCGCTGTCGAAAGACTGGGCAGTGGAAGCCGGCTATCGTGGCGAAGCAGGTGCTGCCACCTTTAAGCTGCCGCAGAATTACCAGATGAAGATGCATACCAGTGCTGCTTATCTGGCGGCGCGCGGCAACTGGGCCTTGAACGAGGACTGGACGCTGTTTGGCAAAATAGGGATAGCGCGCGGTGAAGCGAAGGCCGAGATCAGCGGCAAGAATCCGCCGCCGGCAGAGAAGTTCAGCCGCACTGGCGCCTATCTCAGTGTGGGGGCAGCCTATCAGGTCGCGAAAGGCGTGGCGCTGGATGTGCAGCTCGAGCATACGGATAAACTGAAACGCGATGGCCTGGTCGCCAATATGGATCGTATTGCGCTGGGCGTGAAGCTGGATTTTTAAGGAAATTATGAACAAGCTGTCCCTACTAAGTGTTTTGCTGCTGGCCTGTGTTACTGCGCAGGCGACGGAGCCGATGATGCCCGACGGGAGCAAGGACATGTATGTGGGGATGGCGCTAGCGACGCGCACTGCGGCAGCCGGCGAGCAGCGTCGTGTAGAACCGCGCCCGCTGTTGCAGGTGCAGTGGAGTAATGGCGTGTTTTTGTCGGCCAGCGGTGTGGTGGGTCTGCATCTGTCGGATGCACCGGGGCTGGAATATGGCCCGCTGCTGGCGGCCAGCAATTCACGCCAGCCCACGGATAGCTGGCGTTTGCGCGGCTCGCGGCCAGTGGATGGCACAGCCGACGGCGGCGTTTTCTTCAACTACTACCTGAGCGAGCAGACCCGCGTGCTATCGAGCGTGTTTTACGACACCAGTGCACACGGTCTGCGTGGCTATGCGGGCCTGCAGAAGGCCTTGACGCTGCCGGATCCGCACCACAGCCTGGCCTTGACGGCAGGCGCATACTGGGCCACGGCACCCGTCATGCGCGAACTGTACTCAGTCAGCGCAGCGGCCGGCGGTGCGCGCGACTACCGGCCCGAGGCCGGCCTGAGCGCCGTCAGCGTGGGGCTGGACTGGAACTGGGCCTTGAGCCGCCAGTGGCTGCTGCACAGCGGCCTCAGTGGCACGCGGCTAGGCAAGGCTGCAGCCGATAGTCCGGTAGTGGAACGGCGCAGTTTTATCAGCTGGTCTACCGGTCTGGCTTACCGGTTCTGAGCCCATGCGCCGCTACCTGATCTTTATCCTGCTGTGCTGGCCACTGTGGGCTTCTGCGCAGAAAACGCAGGAAGCCCAGGAAGTGCAGGACTGGATCGCCTATCGCGATGCCTATCGCCAGATGATCTGGTTTGAAAAATACGGCAAGCCCAAGCAGTTCCTGCAGAATCACTTCCGTATCCGTGCGCGCGAAAAGGGCGCCAGCACGGATGGTCTGCGCCTTAGCCTCAACAGCAAAAACATCCATCAAAGCCTGACGCTCGATGCGCTGGGACGGGCCGTGTTCCCGTTCTCCAAGGCGGCGTATGACGACAATGCCGAACTCACGCTGAACCGCAACGCCAGCCAGTTCCGCAGCGGCGCCTGGGTGTCGATCGTGACCCGTGCCGATGGCGTGTATGCGGCGGCAGATCTGCGCACGGCCTGCGAGCAGATGCTGGCCTATCTGCAGTATGCCGGTGCTGCGGCAGGCAAGGCCTGCGTAGGCGTGCAGTTCAGCTATCCGCGCAGCGATGCGGCAGAAGTGGTATTCCAGACGGCGGGCGGGGCCAGTACGGCGCTGGTGGTGCGCGAAGGCCCGGCGTTTCCCGATGATGTGCAGAGCGGCTTCCGCGTAGTGGCTTACCGCTTTGCCGCCTATCCCGAAAACGGCCGCATCGTCAGCAGCAGCGTGCCGTTGGCGATAGCCGCCTTGCTGGAGTAGCGTGGTCGGCGCCGCGTAGCCACAGCCGCGCAGCTGGCCGGACGAAAAAAAGGGACGCCGCAGCGTCCCTTTTTGCTTGCCGCCGGCACGGCGGGCTGGCTTAGCCGGCCAGCTTGGCTTTCAGCAGTTCCGTCAGCTGGGCCGGATTGGCCTTGCCGCGCGAAGCTTTCATGGCCTGACCGATCAGCGCATTGATGGCCGCTTCCTTGCCGGCGCGGTACTGCTCGACCGATTTGGCATTGTTGGCAATCACCTCGTTGACGATGGCTTCCAGTGCGCCCGTATCGGAAATCTGTTTCAGGCCTTTCGATTCGATCAGCTCATCAACCAGATTGTCGTTGGCCGACTTAGCCGCCCACATATCGCCGAACAGTTCCTTGGCAGTCTTGTTGTTGATGGTGCCGTCAGCGATACGCTTGATCATCAGGGCCAACTGGGCCGGCGATACTGGCGCGTCGGCGATGTCCACGCCTTCGCGGTTCAGGGTGGACGACACATCGCCCATCAGCCAGTTGGCAGCAGCCTTGGCGTTGTCCTTGCCGGCGCTTTCCACCACGGCCACGAAGTAGGTGGCCATGGCTTTGGAGGCGGTCAGAATCAGCGCATCGTATTCTGGCAGTGCGTATTCGCTGATGAAACGCGCGCGCATGGCGGCCGGCAGTTCCGGCATCGACGCTTTCACCTGTGCTATCCACGCATCGGAGATGATCAGTGGTGGCAGATCAGGGTCAGGGAAGTAGCGGTAATCCTGCGCGTCTTCCTTGCTGCGCATTTCGCGGGTTTCCTTGCGGTCCGGATCGTACAGGCGGGTGGCCTGCACCACCTTGCCGCCGTCTTCGATCAGTTCGATCTGGCGACGTACTTCCACGTGCACGGCTTCTTCGATGAAGCGGAACGAGTTCAGGTTCTTGATCTCGCAGCGGGTGCCGAATTCCTTCTGGCCTTTAGGGCGCACAGAAACGTTGACGTCGCAGCGGAACGAGCCTTCCTGCATATTGCCGTCGCAAACGCCCAGCCACATCACCAGCGAGTGCAGTGCCTTGGCGTAGGCCACAGCTTCGGCCGCGCTGCGGATTTCCGGTTCCGACACGATTTCCAGCAGCGGCGTACCGGCGCGATTCAGGTCGATGCCGCTCATGCCGGCGTAGTCTTCGTGCAGCGATTTGCCGGCATCTTCTTCGAGGTGGGCGCGCGTCAGGTTGACGGTCTTGGTGACGAATTCGCCATCCTTCTCGTAGCCGAAAGTCAGTGCGCCGCCGATCACCACAGGGTCTTCGAACTGGCTGATCTGATAGCCTTTCGGCAGATCGGGGTAGAAGTAGTTCTTACGGGCGAATACCGATTGCGGCGCCACTTTGGCGCCCACGGCCAGACCGAAGCGGATCGCGCGATCCACCGCCTGCTTGTTCATCACCGGCAGTACGCCGGGCAAAGCCAGATCCACCGGGCTAGCCTGGGTGTTGGCCTCGGCGCCGAACTTGATCGGCGAACCGCTGAAAATTTTAGATTCGGTCGTGAGCTGCACGTGGTTCTCAAGACCGATGACGACTTCCCATTCCATATTCTTCTCGCTGTATTGTGTGTCGCTGTAGTGTATGTCGCAGTATCAGCCGGATCAGATGCCGGCCGGCGCGCGCTTGTGCCAGTCGGTCGCCAGCTGGTACTGGTGGGCGACGTTGAGCAGCTTGGCTTCGCCGAAGTGTTTGCCGATGATCTGCAGACCCACGGGACGGTTGGCGTTCTTCTCGCCCTGACCGAAACCGCAAGGGATGGACATGCCGGGCAGGCCCGCCAGACTGGTCGACAGGGTGAAGATGTCGGCCAGATAGGCAGCGACCGGATCATCCGACTTGTCGCCCAGATCCCAGGCCACGGTTGGTGCCACGGGGCCCATGATGACGTCGCACACGGCGTTCGGGCCATTCAGCACGGCTTCGAAATCCTGCGCGATCAGGCGACGGATTTTCTGCGCCTTCAGGTAGTAGGCATCGTAGTAGCCGTGGCACAGCACATAGGTGCCGACCATGATGCGGCGCTTGACTTCGGCACCGAAACCTTCGGCGCGGGTCTTGCGGTACATATCGGCCAGATCCTTGTAGTCGGCTGCGCGGTGGCCGTAGCGCACACCGTCGAAACGCGACAGATTGGACGAGGCTTCAGCCGGTGCAATCATGTAGTAGGCCGGAATCGACAGTGCCGTATTCGGCAGCGAAATATCGACCAGCGTGGCGCCGAGTTTTTCATACTGCGCGAGTGCGGCACGTACGGCCTGTTCCACGTCGGCGGCCAGACCTTCGCCAAAATACTCTTTCGGTACACCGATGCGCAGGCCCGTCAGCGGCTGGCCCAGTTCACGCGTAAAGTCTTCATCCACGCCGCCCAGTTCCGGTGCCAGCGAGGTCGAATCGCGTTCATCGAAGCCGGCCATGGCATTCAGCAGCAGCGCGCAGTCTTCCGCCGTCTGGGCCATAGGGCCGCCCTGATCGAGCGACGAGGCAAACGCGATCATGCCGAAGCGCGACACGCGGCCATAGGTCGGCTTGATGCCGGTGATGCCGCAGAAAGCGGCCGGCTGGCGGATCGAACCACCGGTATCGGTGCCGGTCACGGCCGGTGCCAGACGGGCGGCCACGGCAGCGGCCGAGCCACCCGAGGAGCCGCCCGGAACGGCGCGCTTGTCCCACGGGTTTTTCACGGCGCCGAAGGCCGAGTTTTCATTGGCCGAGCCCATGGCGAATTCGTCGCAATTGAGCTTGCCCAGCGTGACCATGCCGGCCGCGCGGAATTTCTCCACCACGGTGGCGTCGAACGGGCTCACATAATTGGCCAGCATTTTCGAGCCGGCCGTGGAGCGCCAGTCGCGCGTGACGAAAATATCCTTGTGGGCGATCGGTACACCCGTGAGCGGGGTGGCCGTGCCATTGGCGATGCGGGCATCGGCTTCGGCTGCCTGCGCCAGCGTCAGTGCGCGGTCCACGTGCAGGAAGGCATTCAGATCGCTCTGTTCGATACGGGCCAGGAACTGGGTGGCCAGTTCGGTAGCGGTGATGGCTTTGCTTTGCAGCAGAGCAGATAACTCTTTAACGGTTTTGGTATGCATGACGATTTCTATCTTTGATCGGTGTACGGAGCGTAGCGGAGCGGGCAGCCGGCGTGGCTGTGCCGCTTTACTCGATCACTTTTGGTACCAGATACAGGCCATCCTGGGTTTTTGGCGCCACGGCCTGATAGTCGTCGCGGCGATTCGGCTCGCTGGCGATGTCTTCGCGCAGGCGCAGGGCGATGTTATTCATGTGCGCGGCCAGCGGGTGGCTGAGCGGAGCGACGCCTTCGGTGTCGACCGCCTGCATCTGCTCGGCCAGCGCGAAGATGCCATTCAGCTGTTCCAGCGCGGTGGCGGACTGCGCCTCGTTCATCTCAAGCTGGGCCAGTTTGGCAATGCGGGTTACGTCGGATAAGGTCAGAGACATGGCAAATGGCGCGGTCTAGCCGCGCAGGTTGTGTTATTTTAATGATAAAAACCCGGACTGATAGTCCGAATGTGGATAAATTACGGACAAAAGCACGGAACAGCCGCCCAAACAGCGGCTTTCACCGATACACTTTAGGGTGGATATTCGGCAAATCGCAGTCAAATTATAAGGTAGAATGGCGGGTTGATGCGTTGTCGGCGCTGAATCATTGCTGCCGCCGCTACATGACAGGATTTCTTTCTAACGGATTACGCGCACATTAGGGGCGCCACAGGACACACATGTTTGGTTTTTTACGCAGGTATATTTCTTCTGATCTGGCCATCGACTTGGGCACGGCCAACACCTTGATTTACGTACGTGGCCAGGGCATCGTCCTGGATGAACCTTCGGTCGTCGCGATTCGTCAGGAAGGCGGCCCTAACGGCAAGAAAACTATCCAGGCCGTTGGTAAAGAAGCAAAGCAGATGCTGGGTAAAGTGCCCGGCAACATCGAGGCCATCCGCCCGATGAAAGACGGCGTGATCGCCGACTTCACCGTCACCGAACAGATGCTCAAGCAGTTCATCCGCATGGTGCACGACTCCAAATTCTTCCGCCCATCGCCACGCATCATCATCTGCGTACCATGCGGCTCGACCCAGGTGGAACGCCGTGTGATCCGCGAATCGGCACTCGGTGCCGGTGCCTCGCAGGTCTACCTGATCGAAGAACCGATGGCCGCGGCCATCGGCGCCGGCCTGCCGGTGTCGGATGCGACTGGTTCGATGGTGGTCGACATCGGTGGCGGTACCACCGAAGTGGGCATCATTTCGCTGGGCGGCATGGTCTACAAAGGCTCGGTACGCGTGGGTGGTGACAAGTTCGACGAAGCCATCGTCAACTACATCCGTCGTAACTACGGCATGCTGATCGGCGAACAGACTGCGGAAGCGATCAAGAAAGCCATCGGCTCCGCCTTCCCTGGCTCCGAAGTCAAAGAAATGGAAGTCAAAGGTCGCAACCTGTCGGAAGGTATTCCGCGTTCGTTCACGATTTCGTCCAACGAAATTCTGGAAGCACTGACCGACCCGCTGAACAACATCGTCTCGGCCGTGAAGAATGCGCTGGAACAGACCCCGCCGGAACTGGGCGCGGACATTGCCGAAAAAGGCATGATGCTGACCGGCGGTGGTGCACTGCTGCGTGATCTGGATCGCTTGCTGATGGAAGAAACGGGCTTGCCGGTGCTGGTGGCGGAAGATCCGCTGACCTGCGTGGTACGCGGCTCCGGCATGGCGCTGGAGCGGATGGACCAACTGGGCTCGATCTTCTCCTACGAATGATCCGATAAGACGGGGCCGCACAGAGCGGCCCCGGTTTTTGGTGCTGAGTTGTTAGTCTCGTAGGCGCGCGAGCGCCGGATTACTGGAAGTCATGGAATACAGTCCTCCGCCACTTTTCAAGCAAGGTGCTCCGGCCCGGGTGAAGATGATGGTGTTTGCGTGCATTTCGATTGCACTGCTGCTGGCCGATTCACGTGTGCGCACTCTGCAAACCGTGCGCAAGGTCGCCGGCACCATTCTGTATCCCCTGCAGATGGCCGCCCTGATGCCGCGCGACGCCCTCTATGGCGTGGGCGATTATTTCTCGTCCCTGTCGTCCCTGGAAAAGCAGGTGCGCGAGCTGAAACGCCAGCAGATCGCCAGCGCCTTGCTGCTGCAGCAGGCGCAGCAACGCGTGGCTGAAAACAATCAGTTGCGCCGTCTGATCGATGCGCGCGAACATCTGCCCATCAAATCCATGCTGGCAGAAATCCTGTACGACGCGCGCGACGTCAACAGTCGCAAAATCATTCTCGACCGCGGTAGCCAGCAAGGTCTGGTGCTGGGCCTGCCCGTGATCGACAATCAGGGCGTGGTGGGGCAGGTGACGCGGGTGTTCCCGTTTACTTCCGAAGTGACGCTGCTGACCGACAAGGAGCAGGCGATTCCCGTGCAGTTGCTGCGCAATGGCTTGCGCAGCGTGGCCTATGGCCGGGGCAAGGCCGGCACGCTGGAGCTGCGCTTCACGGCACCGAATGCCGATATCCAGGTAGGCGACATCGTCGTCACCTCCGGTCTGGATGGCGTGTATCCGGCCGGTCTGGCCGTGGCGCGTGTCTCGCAGGTGGAAAATAGCGCGGCCGGTTCCTTCGGCGGCGTGATCTGCCAGCCGCTGGGTGGCATCTCCAACAATGCCCAGTTGCTGGTGCTGCTGTCCGTGCCGGACATGCCACCCCGTCCGCCGGACGAGGAACTGCGCCAGCCGCGCAAGCACAATAACAAGATGGCGCCGATCAAAGACCCGGTCAAGGAAGCCGATGCCGCTGCTACGGCGGCCGGCGCCGGCGTAGGTGCCGGCGCCGCCCCTGCGGCTACCGGCACCGCGCCTGCAGCCAACGGCAATGGCGCACCTGGTCTGATGCCGGTGATGCCGGCCACCCGTCCCGCGCCGGCACCTACGGGCGTGACGGAGACGGCCACGCCGGCCACCTCCACCGCCACGCTGACCGGTGCGCC
>NZ_WNKW01000011.1 GCF_009720775.1 Pseudoduganella danionis | reverse complement strand
AGTACCAGCGTACGGCCCACAGAATGATGTCACGCTGAAAATGCCGGCCTTTGAATGGGTTCATGTGCAGCTCCATCAGCAAAAGGGGATGATAAGTTTATCACCACCGACTATTTGCAACAGTGCCGAATTTACCATCGCGCACTCACTATTATTGTTCATCATTGTCAATCTGCCGTGGCGGCGCCGGCCGGTAGCGCGCAAAGCGGTCACTGCTGTCAATGTAACGCATCGCGCTTTGAATGCTTTTCCAGCCGACGTACTCCATCATGGATTTAGTATCCCAGCCGTCGGCTGCGGCCCAGTTCGCAAAACCGCGACGCAGGGAGTGTCCGCTGTATCCGTCGGCGTCGTCAATGCCGGCTTTACTAAAAATCGAGCGAAGCAAAGGTATCAGGCTGTTGGAATGCAGGCCATCATCCCCGACATGCCCCCAGCGGTCAATGCTGCGAAATGCGGGGCCGATCTCGATGTGCGCCAGCGAGACCCAGTCCAGATAGGCAGACACCGGGCATAGACGTGCCAGTGCCGGCGCGTGGAACGTGACACCCTTGTGCTGGCGGTCCCCCTTCGTGCGCGGAAAGAAGCAGCTCATGCCTTCGCCGGCGGCGACTTGAACATGCTCGGCCTGCAGGCTGGTCAATTCATCGCCGCGAAAGCCGCGCCAGAAGCCCAGTAACACGAGCGCACGATCGCGCGTGTGGCGCAAGTGCTCGCCGCGCTGGCCAGCTTCGCGCGCCGTGGTGATGGCATCGGCAAGCCAGCGGTCGACTTGATCGAGCTGCTCGATCTGGAGCGGCCTGGCCTGTTTTTCCTGCGCTGGGTGCTCTGCACGGATACCGCGCAGCACCTTGCGCACCAGCGGCGCCTTAGTAGGGTCTGGAAAGCCCTGCTCGATATGCCACTGCGCCAGCGCCGCCAGGCGCTGCGTCAGGGTGCTGGTGGCCAGCGAGCCGGCATAGCTGGCAAGGTACTTGGCGATCGACTCGCTACTGGCCGGCAAAAAGCCACCCCATTCCACTTCGAAGTGGCGCACGGCGGCCTCATAGCTGCGCCGGGTGTTTTTCCGGGTGGCGGCATCGAGGTAAAACTCGACGTCAGGGGCCTGATTTATCGTCATGGGCTTGTCTGGGCGAATTGCCCATTTCGTACTGGATTGGGCCGATTTTACGCCCAAATTCGGCATCATGCGGGATAAGATTAGCTTATCTAATCTGAATTTTCTTGATTATACGCAGACAAAAGTGCGATAAAATAGTACGTAAATATGTGGTACATACCGTAGTATCCTATTTCGTTCACGGAGGCAGCATGGCCCGCTCAGGCTTATACAAATCGGAAGTCCAGAAGGCCCGCGATTCACTGCTGGCCAGGGGCCAGCGCCCATCCATTGACGCGGTACGTATCGAATTGGGTAACACCGGATCAAAGACCACCATCCACAAATATTTGCGCGAGCTGGAAGAGGAAGATGGCACTGTGGATGACAAACGTACCTCGCTTAGCGAGGCATTGACTGATTTGGTTGAACGGCTTGCTGCGCGGATTCAGGAGGAAGCGGACGAACGGTACGCTGCGCGGACCAACGTCATTGAAGCCAAGGTGGTGGAACAACAGGCGGCTATGCAGTCCATCGAAGCGGAGAACGCCCGCTTGCGCGCGCAGATTGCCGCTATCGAAACGGCAAACCGACAATACGAAGCTGCGGTGGCGGGCGCACAGGAAGCGTTGTCGCGGGAGACTACGGCCCGCCAACTGGCAGAACAAGAAGCCAATAGCCTGTCCCAGAGACTGGCGGAAAACGAAGCCCATCGCCGGTCGCTGGAGGAAAAACACCAGCATGCGCGCGACGCGTTGGAGCACTATCGCCTCGCGGCAAAAGAGCAACGGGAGGCCGAATCGCGCCGGCACGAACTACAGGTTCAGCAACTGCAGGCGGAGCTGCGTCAGGCCAACCAGACGCTGGTCGGGAAGAATGACGAAATCACGATGTTAAACCGCGATGGCGCCCGGTTTATGGCGGAGCTCACTCACACACGCCAGGCGCTGCGCACTGCCGAAGAGTATGCAAAGCGGCAGCTCGATGAGCTCGAACGTCTACATGCAGTCCAAACTGCCTATGAACAACTGATCACCCAGATGGCCGAGCGTGAGGCACGCGTTGCCGAGCTCCAGGATCAGCTTGCAACCAGCCTCGGCGAGCAGGACAAGCAGACGTCGCAGGTACGTACTCTTGAGCTTGCACTTGCCCAAGCGCGAACCCAGGTCGAGATGCAGGAAAAAATGAATGCCCAGTTGCAGGAACTTTTGGCAACCGGGCATAGGCCTACTAGCTAAGACCACGCGCGCTACGATGCGCTCTGGCCTATCCCGGGCCCGCTTTATGCTGCCGCCGGCGCAGCACAAGGTATGCGGCCGGCACCACGAGCATGGACAATAATGGCGCCGTGATCATTCCTCCGACCATCGGCGCCGCAATTCGCTGCATGACTTCGGAGCCTGTCCCGCTACCGAGCATGATTGGCACCAGCCCCGCCAGAATGACGGCAACGGTCATCGCCTTGGGGCGCACGCGCAGTACGGCACCTTCGCGGATCGCGTCCAGCAGGTCGTCAACGCTGGTTTTGCCAGCCTGTATGCGGGCATCCCAAGCCTGCTTCAAGTACAGCAGCATGATCACGCCGAACTCGGCCGACACACCGGCCAAGGCGATAAACCCCACGCCCGATGCGACAGAAAGATTGTGCCCCAGCAGCCAAAGCAGCCACACGCCGCCTGCCAACGCAAAAGGCAGCGTGGCCATGATCAAAGCGGCCTCATCAAAGCGCTTGAAGATCAGGTACAGCAGCACGACGATGATCGACAAGGTTGCCGGCACCACGATCTTCAGCTTGGCGGCGGCCCGTTCAAGGTACTCGAACTGCCCAGACCAGGAAACGGAGTAGCCGGGCGGAAGCCGGACTTCCTGAGCGACCACCTGCTGCATCTCATGTACCGCCGAGCTGAGGTCGCGTCCGCGAATATCGACGTACACCCAGCCAGACAGGCGTGCGTTCTCGCTCTTTAACATCGGCGGGCCGTCCTCGATGCGAATAGCAGCGACGTCTCCGAGGCGGATCTGCGCCCCACGCTCCGTCAGCACCGGCAGCTCGCGCAGTTTTTCGACCGAGTCGCGCACCTCGCGCGGGTAGCGGACGTTGATCGGGAAGCGCTGTAAGCCTTCGACGGTTTCTCCGATATTGTCGCCGCCGATTGCCGACGACACGATGCTCTGCACATCGGCGACATTCATCCCGTATCGGCCTGCAGCGTCGCGGTCGATCCGCACATCGATGTAGCGGCCACCATTCAGACGCTCGGCCAGCGCGGAGGACACACCGGGCACCTTTTTGACGGCCCGCTCGATTTCTCCGGTGATCCGGTCGATTTCCTTCAGATCGACGCCTGCCACCTTCACGCCCACCGGGCTCTTAATGCCGGTCGCCAGCATATCGATCCGATTGCGAATGGGCGGTACCCAGATGTTCGACAGCCCCAGCACCTTCACGGTGCGGTCCAGTTCTTCGACCAGCTTATCCGGCGTCATGCCCGGGCGCCACTGGTCGCGCGGCTTGAACTGGATCGTGGTCTCGAACATCTCCAGCGGCGCCGGATCGGTGGCAGTTTCGGCTCGACCAGCCTTGCCGAACACACTTTGTACCTCCGGCACCGTTTTTATTAGACGGTCGGTTTGCTGCAGCAACTCGGCAGCCTTGCCAATCCCAATGCCGGGCAAGGCCGAAGGCATATACAGCAGGTCGCCCTCATCAAGCGGTGGGATGAATTCGCCTCCCAGGCGTGCCAGCGGCCAGATGGTCGCCATAGCGACGATACCGGCCGCCACCAACGTCGTCTTCGGATATTTCAGCACGCGCTCCAGCAACGGTCGGTACAACCGGATCAGTGCGCGATTGAGCGGATTGCTTTGCTCGTCCGGGATACGGCCACGAATCAGGTAGCCCATCAACACGGGGATCAGGGTAACGGCCAGGCCTGCCGCGGCGGCCATCGCATAGGTCTTGGTGAAGGCCAATGGCGCAAACAGCTTGCCTTCCTGCGCCTCCAGCGTAAAGACCGGCACGAACGAGAGCACGATGATCAGGAGTGAGAAGAACAGCGCCGGGCCGACTTCGGCGGCGGCGTCGCCTACCACGCGCCACTGCTCGTCGCCAGCCAGCGCCTGGCCGGGGTGGCCGTGCTTCCACGCCTCAATGTGCTTGTGCGCGTTCTCGATCATCACGACGGCGGCATCGACCATCGCCCCGATGGCAATCGCAATACCGCCCAGCGACATGATGTTGGCATTCACCCCTTGGTAGTACATCACCAGGTAGGCTGCCAGTACACCGAGCGGCAACGACACGATGGCCACTAAGGCCGAACGCAGGTGGAACAGGAAAATGGCGCAGACCACGGCCACAACGACAAATTCCTCGATCAGCTTGTGTTCGAGATTGGTCACGGCCCGCTTGATCAGGTTCGAGCGATCATAAGTCGGCACGATCTCCACGCCTGGCGGCAGGCTGGCTTTGAGCTTGTCGAGCTTGGCTTTGACAGCCTCGATGGTCGAAAGCGCGTTTTTCCCTGACCGCATAACGATCACGCCGCCGGCCACTTCGCCTTCACCGTTCAGTTCTGCCACGCCGCGCCGCGTTTCCGGGCCGACCTGTACACGGGCGACGTCGCCCAGCCTGACCGGCACGCCGCTATCTGTCGTGCGCAGCGGAATCTTGCGGAAGTCGTCAAGCGAGCTCAAGTAGCCCGATGCGCGTACGATGTATTCCGCTTCGCCCAGTTCCAGCACCGATCCGCCCGTTTCCTGGTTGGCCTTTTGTACCGCCTCGATCACCCGGGCATGGGGGATGTTATAGGCGCGCAGCTTATCGGGGTCGAGCTGGATCTGGTATTGCCGCACCATGCCGCCGATGCTGGCCACCTCCGACACGTTGGGCACCGCTTTGAGTTCGTACTTGAGAAACCAGTCTTGCAGTGCACGCAGTTGTGACAGGTCGAGCTTGCCGCTCCGATCGACCAGGACATACTCATAGATCCACCCCACGCCGGTGGCGTCAGGGCCAAGTGCTGGCCGCGCCTGTGCTGGCAAACGGGACTGCACCTGGTTGAGGTACTCCAGCACGCGCGAGCGCGCCCAATAAGGATCGGTGCCGTCGTCAAACAGCACGTAGACGAAGGAGTCGCCAAAGAATGAATAGCCGCGCACAGTTTTGGCGCCGGGCACCGAGAGCATGGTTGTCGTCAGCGGATAAGTGACTTGATTTTCCACGATCTGCGGCGCCTGGCCTGGGTAGGTTGTGCGAATGATGACCTGTGTGTCTGACAGGTCCGGGATCGCGTCCAGCGGCGTCTTCGACAGCGCCCAGATGCCCCAGGCGGCCAGACCCGCCGTGGCCAGCAGCACGAAAAACCGGTTCACGATGGACCAGCGTATGAGCTTGGCGATCATCGCTTGCCTCCCATAGACGCTTTGTCCATCGCCGGCGGCATCGCGCCAGGCTTCATCGCGGCCGGTGCGCTATCGGTAACAGGCGTTACGGCCGTCAGCTGGTAGCCATCCTGCACCTTGCGCATCTCGAAGGCTACCGTGTCGCCGACTGCAACATTGCGTGGCAATCCGTCAGGCGGCGGCTTAAATGCCATCGTCATGGGCCCCCAATGCAGCGAAGGAATCGGTCCGTGGGATAACGTAACGCCCTCCGGGCCGATTTTTTCGACCCGGCCGGTTCCGCTGTGGCTTGTCTCCGCCGGCGGCCTATCGGTTTGCGGCGCAGAAGCTGACGCATCGACCATCCGGGCAATCGTTCCTTTCAGACTGGCCTCCGAATCGACTAGGAATTGTCCCGAGACGACCACTTTCTGCCCGGCCTGCAAACCCTGACGAATCTCAATTTGGTTCCCTGCCTGTGCGCCGATTTCGACGTTCACCGGGGTGAACTTGCCGTCGCCGGCGGCCACAAAGACCACATTGCGGGTGCCGGTCTGGATCACAGCTTCGCTGGGTACCAGCAAGCTGCGTTGGCCGGTGGCAGGCGTCAGGCTGATGTTGGCGAACATGCCCGGCGCCAGCCGCTCCCTTGGATTGGCCAGTTCGATACGGGCCTTCAAGGTGCGGGTGGCGGCATTAATTTCCGGCAGGAGCGATTCCACCTTGCCCTGGAACGTTTGCCCCGGCCACGCGGGCGTGCGCGCCGTCACGGCAGCGCCAGGGCGTACCTGCCCGGTGGCTGCCTCGGGAATCTCGGCAATGATCCATACGGTCGATAAGCCGTTGATGCGGTACAGCGGTGCGCCAGCGGCGACGGTCAAGCCTTCGCGTGCTGCCAGCTCATCGACGACACCCGATACCGGAGCGTTGATGGTGATCCTGGGATGGACTTTGCCGGTACTGGTGACCAGACGGATCTGCTCCTCGTTCATGCCAGCCAGTCGCATTCGTTGGAGCGCGGCATCAGCGAGATCCTGCCCGCCTTGCATGCGACGGGCAGCAAAATATTCCTCTTGTACCGCCACCCAGTCAGGCACGTACAGCTCTGCCAACGGCTGGCCTTTGCGTACCCGGTCAAGCGGTGCTCGCACGTAGAGGCGCTCCACATAGCCGCTGGCGCGGGCCTGCACCAGGGCGACGTCACGCTCGTTGTAGGCGACACTACCGACTACTTCCACCGTGCTGGACAGCGTACCTTCCACCACGTCGGCGGTGCGAATACCCAGGTTTTGCTGGACGCGGGGACTGATGAGTACCTTACCGTTGTCCCCAGATTCGTCGGCAAACATGGGGACGAGCTGCATATCCATGAATGGCGATTTGCCCGGCTTGTCAAATTTCGGCCCCGGTACCATCGGGTCGTGCCAATAGAGAACCTTCTTGCCGGTGGCAGGATCGATTTGGCCGCCGGGGCCGCCCGTGGCTGGCTGGGAGGCACCATGTGTTTCTTGTCGTGCGCCGGCCCAGTAGCCGCCCGCTCCGGCGACGGCGATGACGAGAGCGACGATCGCAGTGCGCGTGATGTTTTTTTTCTGGTTCATTTGATACCTTCAATACTTGCTGTCGGCGCTGGGCCATGCGTAGTCGGAAAGAGGAAATTGAGTTGCGCCCAGAGCCTCGCGGTGTCGGCTTCAAGCTGAAGCGCTGACAGGCGCACGTCCAGTTCGTTGCGCCGTGCCGCGAGCACTTCGCCCAGCGCCGATTTGCCACCTCGATAGGCAGCCAAGGCGGCCTCGCTACGCTCCTGAGCTAAGGGCACCAGCTCGCGGGCGTACCGTGCAAGGCGATCACGGTTGGTTTGCCATTCGTTTAGCATGGTGCGCGTCTCGGCGACATGTGAGCGCAGCATCTCGTCGCGCCCGGCCCGGACCTGCTCTGCGGTGGCAAGCTTGGCAGCCAACTCGCGGTCCTGCCGGTTCTTCTGATCCCATTGCAGTGGCACGGAAATGCCGACCGACACCATGTTGGAATAGGCGCCACCGCGCTGCTGGTACGCCACCTCGATACTCCAGTCCGACTTCTTATTGGCTTCGGCCAGCTTGACGTCGAGCGCCGCGATGTCTTCCTGCCGGCGGAGGGCTGCAATTTCAGGATGGTGGTTGAGTTGCGTCTCCAGCGCGACCGGATCGAGGCGCACCGTGTCGATGGCCGGCTCCCCGGCCAATGGCCGGTTACCGGCTTCGCCAACCCAGCGGGTCAGCGTGATCTCGGTGCCGCGCACGCGGCGAACGGCATCATCGTGGCGGTCGTCTAATTGCACGATAACACCTTTGGCGGCAAGTACATCGGCCTGGCTGCCGCGCCCACCTCGGTAGGCCGCCTCAGCTGCCTGCAATTCGCGCTCTGCCTGATCGCGCTGAGCACTGACTACCTCGGCCATCGCCAAGGCGTAATAACGGTCTAGCCAGGCGATGGCGGTATCTCGCTCGATAGCTGCAATGACCACGTCTTTCTCGGCCAGCGCCTTATCGGTTTCGCGAGCATAGCGTTCGCTGCGAAGAAGGCGTTTATCTGAGCGCGTCAGCTCTTGCGAGAAGCCGATACGCCGCATGGTCATGAAGTCGGCGGCAACGCTGCCGCGATCGCGGCCCGTCACTGGCAGGTTGTCGATACCGGCCTTCAACACCGGGTCTGGAAGTTGGCCGGCGACCACCGCCATATCGCGCGATGCGCTCACGGCGGCGTCTTCAGCGACGATCTGGCGTGACCGCTCAAGCGCCATGCGCTGCGCCTCGGCTAACGATAACGGATCGTCGGCAAGTGCCGCCCACGAGGATGTAACGAGCCCGATGGCGACGGCAAGGCGGACCACGGAATATGAATTTGCACGCCCTTTACGGCGTGCGGAAATAAGATGCGACATGAGGCCTCCACAAGCGTTGAACCACATCGCGGACGCAAACGCGCACGCGACGGCAAATCAAGCGAATGAAGGTGTCAAATACGGAAGCAGCAGTGCCGTATTGACACAGGCGGCGCTATGGCATGGGCCAGGGAGGTGTCTGTCAACGCCGCAATGTCGGTCGGCATCGACACGTCCAGCAGAATAACTGTCTGAACCAGGGTGATCGGATGGAATGGTGGGATCTGCGGCAAGTCCGGCTTGTCGAGCGATTGATGCCCGGTGTGGCCATAGGCGTGGCACAAGCTCGGCTGCGCTTTATCCATACCCGTACAGTTCGCCATTGGAGGCATGCCGGCATCTGCCGTCATCGTCGCGCGCTCGGGCATACTCATGCCTGGGCAAACATAGGACGCCACAGCCAGCTGCGTGAACAGCAAGCTGAACACGGCTATGATGGCGGCAACGAAGCGCGATGTACGGGAAAATTTCATGGTTGGGCCGATTATATCTGCTTTTACACAGCCGTGATCAGTGCCCTCGGTAGCCAATGCACCGTTCGTGGCATCGGCATTACAGCGGTGGGCCGGTGCGTAGTACTTTCGAAATGCGGGACAAGCCGCCGGCCGAACAGTCGGCCGGCCAAAGCTCAACAACGTCTCCTTCCTTGAGAGAGAAATTCGCCGGTACGGCGGCCACCGCGGTGCGTGTCAGGCGCACGTGCTGGTAGCGAACCAACACAAATCGATGCTTGGCGTACTGGTCTGGGGACAGCGCCGCCACGCACGCCGCGCGCTGGGCAGGCGCAATGTCAGTGCCGTACGTGGTGCTGATCACGCCGCGCCGGGCGCCATGCTGCCAGTCGACGACACCAAAGGTTGGGTCCGAAGCGCAGCCGGCGAGTCCCAGCAATGCGATCACCGTTACCGCAAAACTGCCTAGCCAATTCATCCGGATTCTCCTTTTCCGTCTCTGTGACCGACAGCCTGTTATTGAAGACGCAGAATGCGGCGCGCGCCGCCCAGCACGATCACACCAATGATGAGGCCAATAATCAGGTCCGGGTAGCGTGAACCGGTCCACGTCACGAGCGCACCGGCGATGATCACGCCCAGGTTGGCAATGACGTCGTTGGCCGAGAAAATGTAGCTGGCCTTCATGTGCGCGCCGTGGTCGCGTTTTTTGGCGATCAGGATGAGGCATGCGATATTGGCCACCAGCGCGACGGCGCCGATGCCCATCATCGTCACCGACTCTGGTTCACTGCCCGATACGCCGCGGCGGATCACCTCGGCAATCGCGCCAATGGCCAGCACCAGCTGCAGCCATCCAGCCAGGTGCGCGGCACGGCGCTTGTGGGCCAGCGAGCGCCCGACCGCGAACAGTGCCAGGACATACACCGCTGCGTCGGCGAACATGTCCAGCGAATCGGATATCAAGCCGGTCGACTGGGATAGCCAGCCCCAGATCATCTCCACCAGGAACATGGTTCCGTTGATGGACAGCAGCCAGCGCAGCGTGCGGGCCTCGCCGGCGTCATCGCCAGATTGCATTGCCGGCACGGTGTCGGCCCGTTCCGTGCTGGTCAGCTCAGCGCCCAGCCCAAGAGGCGTGAGACGCTCCAGCAGCGCTTCGGCGTCGCCCGTGTGGGTCACGCG
Source organism: Pseudoduganella danionis (assembly GCF_009720775.1). Taxonomy (GTDB): domain Bacteria; phylum Pseudomonadota; class Gammaproteobacteria; order Burkholderiales; family Burkholderiaceae_D; genus Rugamonas; species Rugamonas danionis. The sequence goes on along the minus strand of NZ_WNKW01000011.1, from coordinate 68,149 downwards.
CAGCTGGCGGCCGGCCAGATCAAACTGCAATGCGCTAATGTTTGGGGTATCGGCCAGCGCCATGCGGATGAGATTTTCTTCCGAGGGACAGTCCATCTTCGGAATCGCGATCGTGCTGAGGACAACACCGTGTTCGCCGGCCTCAATTTTCCGGCTTTCGCGCAGCTGGGCGCCGAAGTTCAATGGTGCCAACGCATCGACAAGCGACTCGGCCGCGCCGACATGCTCGATGGTGACAGTGCGTGCGCCAAGGTCGAACTTGAGAGTGCTGATACCGCTGATCGGTGCCAAGGCCAGGCGAATCAGGTTCTCCTCGGATGGGCAGTCCATTTTCGGTACCGACAGGATGCTGCGATGGCGGTCAGCCGTGGACGCTTCAACCGCTTCTAGGGAGATATTCGTATTCATACCCCAAGGCTAGACCTTGAAGTAGCTTCAACGTCAAGCGAATCCGCAGAACTATGCTCTAGGCTGCAATGCGTCGATGATACGGCAATTGGCTACCGGTCCCCCCTGGCACGAAGCCAGCAAGCCGGTGAGTTGGTCTTTCAGCGCCAATAAATCGGAAATTTTCTGCTCGACGGCGCGTAAGTGTTCGGACGTCATCGCCGTCACCGTGCAGCAATCAGCGTCGCGCTGATCCGAAAACGCCAGCAGGCTACGGACTTGATCGATCGTGAAGCCGATTTCGCGCGCCCGGCGCACAAAGGCCAGCCGGTTAAGGTCCTCGGTGTCGTACAGCCGGTAGTTGCTGTCGGTGCGCGATGGCTTGGACAGCAAACCGATTTTTTCATAGTAGCGGATCGTCGCCGCCGGTGTTTGCGCGGTGCTGGCCAGCTGGCCGATCGAAAAAGATGTCGTCATGTTACTTGACCTTGAAGTGACTATAAGGTTTATAAACCTTACAAAATCACCCGTCAAGCACCCACTATGCCCCTTCGACTATCTCGTACCCTGATTCATGGAATTTTTACGGTGAGCCTGCCTCTAACCACCCTGGCGCAGGATCTGCCGCTGACGCTGCGTGAGGCAGTGGCGCACGCACAAGAGCGCGCTCCGACATTGCGTGGCGCCGATGCCGCAGCAAGGGCAGCCGACGCCGGCGTGGAGGTGGCGGGCTTGCGCCCGAATCCCACGTTGTCCATTGAAGCGGAAAATGTGCTCGGCACAGGCCGCTACAGCGGCTTTGGCGGCGCCGATCGCACTGTGTCCTTGGCCGTGCCACTGGAACTGGGCGGCAAGCGCCAGGCGCGCATCAATGTCGCACAGGCGGAGCGCGCGGCGGCCGGCATCGGACTGACCGCTGCGCGGGCCGACCTGACGCAGCGCGTGACCGAAGCGTTTGTGCGGCTGGCTGCCGCCCAGCGACGGCAGGACATTGCCCGTAGCGCCCTGGAGTGGGCCGAGCGTGCCGCCCACGCGGCCCAGGAACGTGTCCGCACCGGCAAAGCGTCCCCGATCGAGGAGCAGCGCGCGCAGGTGCTCAAGCTTGGCGCCGATACACGGTTCGGTAAAGCAGTGCGCGCACTGGCGCTCGCCCATGCCGACCTCACTCAACTGACCGGCGACGCAGCGCTCGCTATTTCGGCGTCCTGGTTCGATACGGTCGCACCGGTTGAATCCGCACCGTTCGGGCAACCGTCACTTTCCGTCGTCGCGGCGCAGGCCCAACTGGCTATCGCCAACGCGCGCGTCGATGCGGCCCGGAGAGACCGGATGCCCGATGTGACGATCACGGCCGGCACGCGCCGCTATGGCGATTCTCCCGACAAAGCGGCGGTTCTTAGCCTGTCGATACCGCTACCGCTGTTTAACAGCGGTAGCGGCGCACTGGTGCGCGCTAAGGCGCAGGCGGACCAGGCGAACGCGGAGGGCGAATCGGCGGCCATCGAGGCTCAGCAGGCGCTGGCGCACGCCGTCGCCGACGTTGCCGATGCCCGTGCGGTGGCGCAGACGGCGGCCGGCCCGGCCCTCATTGCAGCGCAGGAGGCGGCCAGGATCGCCCGGTTGGGTTACGCCGAAGGCAAATTTCCTCAGCTTGAAATGATCGAGGCGGAGCGCTCCCTTGCCGAAACGCGTGAAGCGGCGCTTGAAGCGCTGACCGACTACCACCTTGCCCAAGTCCGTCTGGCCCGGCTGCAAGGCAGCATACAACCCATCTACAAGGATTAAATCATGCAAATGCCATATCGTTTGAGCGTTTGCGGCATGTTGCTGATCCTGGCAGCGTGCTCGCGCTCTCCCAAGCCCGAAGAAGGCAAGCCCCAAGCTTCCGCCGCTGCGTCGGCCGCGCCAGCAGCAGCGCAAAAACACGCCGACAAAGACAAGGATGACGACGACAAGCCCACTGAGCGCAAAGGCGGCGAAGAAAAGGATGGCAAGGACGCCGATTTTGTAAAACTGTCGGACAGGCAGATCCTGGCCGCCCACATCGAGGTGGCGGCAGTGCGCACGGGATTCGCCGGCGCTGTCGAAGCGCCCGCCGTCATCATCGCCGACCCGCAGCATGCTGCTGTTGTCAGCAGTTCGGTCAGCGGCCGGGTAATTTCAGTGCGCAAGAATCTGGGGGAAAACGTGGCACGAGGTGATATTCTGGCCGTTATCGAAAGCCGTGAGGTGGCCCAGTTCAGCGCCGATGTGGCCTTGGCGCGTCGGCAGTTAGATTTGGCCGACGCCGCGTTTAAACGTGAAGACCGCCTGTACGCAGAAAAAGTGTCGTCGCGCCAGGAGTATGAACTGGCGCAATCGGCGCTGGACGATGCCCGCACCCGGCTGCGGCTGGCGCAGCAGCAGCTTGCCACCAGTGGCGGCGCCGAACATAGCGCCCAGCTGACACTGCGCGCACCCATCGCCGGCGTCGTCACGGCCCGCCAGGTTGCGCTCGGTGACGTGGTCGAGGCCAATGCCAAACTGTTCGAGCTGGCCAACCCAGACCTTCTTTCCGTTGAACTGTCGCTCGCGCCAAGCGATGCCTCGCGCGTAGCGCCCGGTACGCCAATTGAAGTATCGGCTGATGGCCGGTCGGGAACCGGCCATGTGGCCTTCCTGTCACGTGTTCTTGACCCGGCCACGCGCCAGATCCGGGCCATCGCTTCGCTGCCGAACAAGAATGCGCTCTGGCGCATCGGCGAGACGGTATCCGCCTCGGTGGTGCTCAAGCCCGAATCTTCCGGAGAGCAGATCGCTGTGCCGCGCGCCGCGGTTCAGACCGTCGAGGACAAACCCAGCGTGTTCGTGCGCCAGAAAGACGGCTTTGCAATCAAGCACATCGTGCTCGGCAAGGCTGCGGCCGGGTTTGTCACCGTGCTGTCAGGGCTGGACGGCTCTGAGCGCATCGCCACCAGCAACACCTTCGTTCTCAAGGCCGAGCACGGCAAGGGTGAAGCGGGAGGCGACAATGACTAAACAGCCGCATTTCGCGTGGTCGCCGGAGGTGTGGGCATGATCGCGCGGATCGTCAACGTGTCGGTACGCCACCCTTGGCAGATTTTGTTTGCCGCGCTCTTTGCTGCCGTGGTTGGCGCTTTCGCGTTGGTGCGCCTGCCGATTGATGCAGTACCTGACATAACCAACACGCAGGTCCAGATCAACGTGGTGGTGCCGGCGCTGGCCCCGGCCGACGTGGAACGACAGGTAACTTACCCGATAGAGACGGCTTTTGCCGGCATACCGGGACTGGAATCGACGCGCTCGCTGACGCGCCACGGCTTTGCCCAGGTTACGACCGTGTTCAAGGACGGCACGGACGTGTATTTTGCGCGCCAGCAGATCGCTGAGCGCCTGCGCTCGGTGGAACGCACACTCCCCACGGGGGCGACGGCCACAATGGGACCAATCGCCACTGGCCTGGGCGACGTCTACATGTGGACCGTGGAGTTCTCCAATACGCATACCGGCGCCAGCGGTGCCGGCATGGCGCCGGACGGCAGCTACACCACGCCTGCAGGTGAAATGCTGCGCACCGAAAAAGACAAGGCGACCTACCTGCGCACGGTGCAGGACTGGATCGTAGCGCCGCAACTCAAAAATACGCCCGGCCTGGCCGGCGTGGACGTGATCGGCGGCTACGTCAAGCAATACGTTGTGACGCCAGATCCGCAGCGCTTGGCGGCACTTGGCATCGGATTGTCCGAACTGGCCGAAGCACTGGAGCGTAACAACACCAGCGTCGGCGCCGGTGTGCTGGTGCAAAACGATGAGGCACTTACCATCCAGGCCGACGCTCGCCTGACCAACAGCGCCGAGTTGGCCAAGAGCGTCATCGCCACGCGCGGCGGCATGCCCGTGCTGTTATCCCAGGTGGCGCAAGTTGGTGTCGGCCAGGAGATCCGCTTCGGTTCGGCTTCGGAAGGCGGTGTCGAGGTTGTCCTCGGTACCGCCGTGATGCGCATTGGAGAAAACAGCCGCACGGTCGCAGCGGCCGTCGACGCCCGCTTGAAGGAAATTGCCCGCTCGCTGCCGCCTGGTATCGTCATCAAGCCGGTGCTCAATCGGACACGCCTGGTCGATTCAACGATCAACACCGTCGCTAAGAACCTCACCGAGGGCGCCTTGCTGGTCATCGCCGTGCTGTTCGCGCTGCTGGGCAACCTGCGCGCGGCGCTAATTGCCGCCGCCGTCATCCCCGTGACGATGCTGCTCACGTCGGCCGGCATGCTGCAGATGGGCTTGTCCGCAAACCTGATGAGCCTTGGCGCGCTCGACTTCGGCCTGATCGTCGATGGCGCGGTCATCATCGTGGAAAACGTGCTGCGCCGCCTGGCCGAGCAGCAGCATGCCAACGGCGCAATACTGACCCGTGCGCAGCGCCTGGAGGTGGTCGGCGCTGCGGCGCGCGAAATGATCCGACCGAGCGTCTACGGACAGGCCATCATCATTCTGGTGTATGTGCCGCTGTTGACCTTCCAGGGCGTTGAGGGCCGCATGTTCACACCGATGGCGATCACGGTGATCCTGGCATTGCTGTTCGCGTTCCTGCTGTCTCTCACCGTCGTGCCCGCCGCGATCGCGCTGTGGCTCTCCCGCCCGATCAACCACGCCGACAACAAGCTGGTATCAGCAATCGGCAAACTGTATGTCCCCTGGCTGGACCGAGTTATGCCGCGCCCCATGTTGACCGCTGGTCTGGCCACGGCCGCTTTTGTCGGCGCGATCGCTTTGTTTCACACGCTGGGGCAGGAATTTCTGCCGACACTAGATGAGCATGACGTCCTGCTGGAGATAGTTCGTATTCCGGGCACATCTCTGGATCAAAGCCAGGCAATGCAGTTTGAAGTAGAAAAGGCGGTGAGCAAGGTGCCGGAAGTAGAACTGGCATTTTCGCGCACCGGTACGGCCGAACTGGCGTCCGACCCGATGCCGCCGAATCAGGCCGACACCTTTGTGACCATCAAGGATCGCTCCCAGTGGCCAGACCCATCGCTGAGCAAGAGCGAACTGATAGAGAAGATCGAACGCGCTCTGGCGGATATTCCTGGGCAGAATTACGAGTTGACCCAGCCAATCCAGATGCGCTTCAACGAATTGCTTGCCGGCGTGCGCGGCGATATTGCCATCAAGGTCTACGGCGACGATTTTGCATCCATGCTCAAAGTGGCCGACAAAGTCGCCGACCAGCTGCGCGCAATTGAGGGCGCGACGGGCGTACGCGTGGAGCAAGTACAAGGCATGCCACGGCTTGACGCCCAGCTCGATCGCGATGCGATGGCCCGTGTCGGGCTCACGGCAAAGGACGTATTCGATACGCTGGCTGTGGCTGTGGCGGGTCGCGAGGCTGGCCAGATCTATGAGGGAGACCGCCGGTTCGATGTGGTGGTGCGCCTTACTGACAGCGCGCGCAACGATATCGAGGCGCTACGCCAGCTGCCCGTGCTGACACCTGCCGGCAAGTTTGTCCCGCTTGGTGCGGTTGCTCGGCTGGAATTGGCCAAAGGAGCAGGCCAGATCAGCCGCGAGAACGGCAAGCGGCGCGTGGTCGTGCAGGCGAACGTGCGCGGCCGTGATATCGCCAGCGTGGTCAAGGATGCACAGGCAGCGATCGATGCCAAGGTACCTCGTCCTCCGGGCGTCTGGCTGACATGGGGCGGCCAGTTCGAAAATCTGGAGCGCGCCCGCCTGCGGTTGGCCGTGGTGGTGCCAGCCTGTTTCTTGCTGATCGTTGGCGTCCTGTATTCGGCAGTGGGCTCCTGGCGCGCGGCGGCGGTGGTCTTCACCGGCGTGCCGCTGGCCTTGATCGGCGGCGTGCTGGCACTCTGGCTGCGTGGCTTGCCGTTCTCCATTTCTGCCGCAGTCGGTTTCATCGCGCTCTCTGGCGTGGCCGTCCTGAACGGGCTCGTGATGGTTGGCGCGATCGACGAATTGGCCAAGACGCAGCCTTGGAAGGATGCGGTGCGCCTTGGGGCGTTGCGCCGCCTGCGGCCGGTGCTGATGACGGCGCTGGTGGCGTCGCTCGGTTTCGTGCCGATGGCCTTGGCCAACGGCGCCGGCGCCGAGGTGCAGCGCCCGCTGGCGACGGTTGTGATCGGCGGTCTCCTCTCGACCACGCTGCTTACGCTCTTGGTGCTGCCCGCGCTCTACGCCAGGTTCGGCAAGCCAGTGCGGCAAGGCGACGCTGTACACTGATTTCAAATCTGCAATTAAATAATCGTTTTTGTGCAAAATGGCCGATTTCTAATGATTTTTGAGTCGCAATAATCGTTCTTGGGTAGGATCGGCCGGATTTATGTGCGGGTACAGGCGGTTGTCGTCTGTCCATGAAAATCAGCCACACGGAGGTGTTGATGCGCTCGTTAGCGGAGGAAATCCCCGATATCCAGGTTTTGCTGGCCTTGGCGCCGGAGGAGTTGGCCTACACGGTGCTGCGCCTGGGAAGCCTCAATGATCAGAATGGTCTGTTCCACCCAGCCTCATTCGAAGCGCAGCCGAACGGGCCACGGTATCCCCAAGAGCGGGCTGCGCAAGCCGCAGTTGCACTTGGGGAGGCGTTGGCGTGGCTGACGGTGAACATCCTCGTCATGCCGGCGCCGGGCATCAACGGGAACAACGGCCATTTGATGATCACGCGCCGCGGACGCGAAGCCCTGCAGCGGCAGGCATTTGACCAGTACCGGCAGGCTGCCGCTTTCCCCAAGACACTGCTGCATCCCCTGATCGCTGACCAGGTGTGGCTGAATCTCGCCCGCGGCGACTATGCCACTGCCGTCTTTCTGGCATTCCGGGCTGTTGAAGAAGCAGTCAGGGAGGCTGGGGGCTTCCGGCCAGAAGACATAGGTACCCGCCTCATGTTCAATGCGTTTAGCCCCGCCAACGGCCCATTGACCGATCAGAACCCCAACGCGCCCGCCGCCGAGAAGGAGGCGCTGGCCAGCTTATTCGCCGGCGCCATCGGATCGTACAAGAACCCGCACTCGCATCGTACCGTCGCGATCGTCGACCCGGCAGAGGCACAGGAGATGGTACTGCTGGCGTCGCACCTACTGAGGATCGTTGACGCACGGCGGCGCCATTAGCGGCGCAGCTGATGAACCGAATGCAGGTCACAGGTGAGCCGATCAAGGTCACGGTTGAGCCGTTCTAGCTCACCCGTGAGCTAGTTGAGGTCACGCCTCGCGAAGTTGCGCTACAGGACGTTCTCTGCACCTGTTTTTACGCATTTATTTGTTGACAGGAAGGTATCGTCGGGTCAAGCTTTATATTGTTCAATTAACCATGCTAAGCGAACTGCGCGATCGATGACCAGCGTTCACGAAACGGCTTACCCAAGGCTAAAACCTGAGGTCACGGACCAGGAACTGGTGGCCATCTACACGCCTTCGCGTTCCGAAATCGAGCACATCTTTTCGCTGTACAGGCAAGCATCTCACCGTACATGGTGCATCATCCAGTTGATGCTGCTAAAACGGCTCGGGTACTTTGTGCCGCCCACCACCGTGTCTCCTGACATCATCAGGCACATTTGCGATCGGTCTGATCTGCGCGTGCCACCACGTCGGGCGCTCAGCCAATATGACCAGTCCGGCAGCAAGACCATACACCAGCGACGCATCAGGGATTACGTCGGCTTGCGCTTGATGACAGCCGTTGATGAGCGCTGGCTTGGACGGCTGGCCGAACAGACGGCGCAGACCAAGCAGGAGCTGCCAGATATCATCAACGTCATGCTCGAGGAGCTGGTGCAGCGGCGCATGGAGCTCCCCGGCTTCACGTACTTGTTCAAGCTTGCCCGCAAATGCCGGGCGAGCGTGAACGACGGCATTTACAAGCGCGTCACGGGCGCCTTGTCACAGGAGGTCGTCGACCGCTTTGAGTCGATGCTCAACGCCGGTGGCAACCAGAGCGGCTGGGATGGTCTAAAACGCGAACCGAAGCAGCCTAATGTGCGCGAGGTGGTCGACTTTTTAGCCCACATCGACAACATGCTGGTCTTGTCGACCGGATTGCCGCAGCTTGATGACATTGCGGCGACCAAGCGCGAACAGCTGGTGTTGGAAGCGCGGGCGATGGACGCGGCGGAAATGCGCCGGATGAAACCCATCAAGCGATATGCGCTCATGGCGTTGCTGATCCAGGGGCAGCTGCAAAAAGCGATCGACGATATCGCCGAGATTTTTATCAAGACGGTGCGCAGCCTACACAACGGCGCCGAAGAAAGGCTACGCCAGTACCACCTGCAGCATTCGGAACAGATCGAGCGTCTCATTGGTCAGTTCCGGGAGGTGCTTACCGTTTTGAATGAAGACGCCAGCGAAGCGGAGCGCGTCGCGCGGGTGGAGAGCGCACTCAATGGCGATCTCGAATCGTGGATACTTGAGTGCGATGAGCACATGGCATACGCCGGCAACAATTATTATCCGTTCATGCTAGTTGGCTATGTCAGCAAGCGCAGCCTGTTGTTCAAGTGCCTTGAGGCGATGAGCCTGAAATCCAGTTCGCAAGACGACGGTTTGCTGGCAGCCATCGCCATCATTCAGAAGCACCGTTCCAGCCATAAAGAGCTCCTGCCATTGAAGGAGGACGAGCTGCCCGAACTGGCGCTGGACTGGATCTCGGATAAATGGCGCAAGTTGGTATTTGAGCGCACGGGCCCCGACGAGCCGATGCGTATCAACCGCAAATACTTTGAACTGGCCGTCCTGAGCGAGGTGATGGACGAGCTGAAATCGGGCGATCTGTATGTTGAGCACAGCGGCGACTACGACGATTATCGTAATCATCTCGTCAGCTGGGAGGAGTACGAGCAAGACGTCGGAACCTACGGCGAAATGCTGGGCCTGCCGGTGGAAACACAAGCCTTCATCGATCAGCTGCGCAGCAAACTGTCAACGCTGGCCAGCGAAGTTGACCAGCACTTCCCGGAGAACGAGCACGCAGATATTGACCACACCGGCATCATCATCCGTAAAATGGACCGCCCGAAGCCGCCACCAGAACTGGAAGCTGTCGATCAGGTGCTAACTACGCAGATGAATCAGGCCAGCATATTGGACGTGCTGACCGAAACCGAAAAATGGCTCGACCTGCATAAGCTGTTCGGACCGCTATCTGGCTTCGAGGCGAAGGTAGATGATCCGCGCAAGCGTTTCATCACTACGTTGTTCTGTTACGGCTGCAACCTTGGCGCAACGCAGACCGCGCGCTCAGTGAAGGGGCTGAGCCGCAAGCAGGTTGCATGGCTGAACCTCAAGCACGTCACCGAGCAGAGGCTGGATAAAGCGATCGTCAAGGTCATCAACGCTTACAATCGTTTCGCCTTGCCGCGCTACTGGGGCTCGGGCAAGAGCGCCTCGGCCGACGGCACCAAGTGGAACATTTACGAGGCGAACCTGCTGTCGGAATACCATATCCGGTACGGCGGCTACGGCGGCATCGGCTACTATCACGTCTCAGACAAATATATCGCGCTGTTCAGCCATTTCATCCCATGCGGGGTCTATGAGGCCGTCTACATTCTCGATGGCCTGATCAACAATCAGTCCGATATCCAGCCAGACACGGTGCACGGCGATACGCAGGCGCAGAGCACGCCGGTCTTTGGTCTGGCGTCGCTTTTGGGGATTGATCTCATGCCACGCATCAGGAACATCAAGGACCTGGTGTTCTTCAAAGCCGGCAGGGGAGACCAGTACGAGCATATCGGCAGCCTGTTCCGAGGCACGATCGACTGGGAACTGATTGGCAGGCACCTGAAAGACATGCTGCGCGTCGTGATTTCCATCAAAGCTGGCAAGATCGCGCCGTCGACGATCCTGCGGCGCCTCGGCACGGCCAGCAGGAAGAACCGCCTGTACTATGCGTTTCGCGAATTGGGGCGAGTACACCGCACCATGTTCCTGCTGAAATACATCAATGATGCAGAGCTGCGCCGCACGATCAACGCCGCGACCAATAAGAGCGAAGAATTCAACGACTTCATCAAGTGGCTATTCTTTGGCGGGGACGGCATTATTGCCGAAAACGTGCGGCACGAGCAGCGCAAGGTGATCAAATACAACCAGCTTGTCGCCAACATGGTCATCCTTCACAACGTGCATGAGATGACCAGACTGTTGAAGGAGATCCAGTCGAAAGGGTATGAGCTAACGGAAGAGGTGCTACGCGGGTTGGGACCGTACCGCAAAGGGCATATCAATCGCTTTGGCGAGTATGTGCTTGATTTGGACAAGGAGGTGGAGCCGATGAACTATAAGGTCGAATTCTCGCAATAAATCATAGAGTTAAGACACTTTCTGCGAAAAAATCCGCAATCCCGGCCGACCCTCAAATACACAAGGGAGTTCCGTGCCGAGGCCGTCAAGCTGGTGCTGGAACAAGCGATGACGCTGGAGGAAGCCGGTGCACGTCTGGCACTGCCCAAAGGGACATTGGCGAACTGGGTGAGCGCAGCAAAGCGTGGTGATGGTGCCACTGTAGCCCCTGGCGGGCGCAGTGGGAGCGAGTTGGAAGCCGAGGTGGCGCGGCTGCGCAAGGAACTGGCCAATGTGAATGTTGAGGTGGAAATATTAAAAAAAGCCGCGTACTTTGCACGGGAGTCGCTGCCAGGTACGCGCAAATGAAATCGATGCGGCCCGAGTACCCGGTGGAGCGCCTGTGCCAGGCGTTCGAGGTGTCGCGTAGCGGCTTCTAGGCGTGGTTGAATGGCGTGCCATCTCCCCGTGGACAGGAGGACGCAGTGCTGAAGGTGGCCATTCAGGCCGTGCATCGTCAAAGCCGCGAGACCTATGGCACTCGGCGTGTCCAGCCCGAGCTGCACGCGTAAGACTTCGTCGTCGGTTGTGACCGTATTGCGCGACTGTGCCGCGAATTGGGCCTGCGCTGCAAGCAGCGGCGCAAGTTCCGCACCACGACCAACTCTAATCACAGCCTGCCAGTCGCCGCCAACCTGCTCGACCAGCATTTCGCGCCAACGGCACCAAATGAAGTCTGGGTGACGGACATACCCCTTGCTCACCGATGAGGTTCAGCGTCAACTTGAACAACTCGCGGAGTAGCAAGTTAAGCAGCGATGGAATGAGAGGGAAGCACTATGTTCGCCAAGAAGCCGCAACTGAACAACGATAGTATCTGGAGCACCGATTTTTCGGCCGAGTCGCGCCGTAAGGCCATAGCTCGGATTCCAGCTATGCGCGTACGTATGCCCTGTGTCGCCGGCGCTGAAACAGTTGGTCGTGGTGTCTGGATGACCGACGTATCTGGTATGGACTCGCGCTCTGTCAAGCATTGGCTGCGTGGTGGCTTCTCAGTACGAATCCTCTGGTGGAGGGTCGCATCGGCAGTATTGATGCGGTGGCACGGTGGTTCGATGGAGCATGCGATGTATGATTTTCATCGGATGCATCACGGTGTAACCTTCCTCCTGCTTGAGTTCGCACGGGACTACAAGGCGATCGTGTTGCGAGTGGCTGGTCACCTCGCTCCCTCGCGAGTTTGATCACGTGTGAAAGAGAAATGGCGCCTTCGGCGCCATTTTCAATTTCTAGTTGAGGAAGTCTGCGAGATTGACCTTCCAGTTTGTTCCGCAGACCTCCTTAGTCGTCGCGTTGTATTGGCATGCCCCTGTATCCTTCCCTGGCGGTATGTAGCCGCCTGTACCACCAAGCGCCGTCGCTCCTGCCTGAAGTTGTTCTGCAGCTCGTGCAATGTCGCCGCTGAAAGCCACAGTACCAGAGGTCAGTACGTTGCCATTCGAGAGCGGCGACAGAACGACCAGCATCCCGTCCGCACCGGTCGGAGTTCCTGCAGCCAGAATTTGCCGTACGATTGCTACATATCGTCCATTGATCATGTTGATCTGCAATCCACTCGGCCAGACGCCTTTGGCCTTGATGTTGGTCGCGTCGAAGGCGCACGTATGATTCGTAGCACCAACCGATACCGTCCAGCCTGATTCATCCTCGACAATATTAATTAAGCAGTGGATCACGGCCTTACAAAAGATCGCCCGCCATTGTGGCTTCAATATCTGTTCGATTGGCCATGAAAAATTGAGCGACAACTTGCTGAAAGCCGGTTAGTTGCTCGCCAGTTGCCCGACCTATAGTTTGACTGGTGCCCTGCACCTTCAACTTTATGCAAGCAGCGAGCGCAAGCACACGACAGCTTTACTGGGTTCGGTTTTCTAGAATTTTCTTGTGGGCTAATAGCTAACAATGCTGATTTCCGTATAGCTGGATCTCGCTTGCATTGGTACCTCGTGGCTAGATACTACCCATATACCACCGTCGTTTTACCCGCCGCTCGTGGTAGAGAAAAATCTACTTTTAACTTAAGGAATATTCACATGAAATCCACCATCAAACATTCGCTTTCGTTGCTTGCGCTATCGAGCTTAACCGCTTGTGGTGGTGGCGGTTCAAACACTGGCAGCTCAACTAAGCCAGCTGTTCAACCGCCGATTATGGTTATCACTCCGACCGTAACGCCGGCAGATATTCAGCAAGCTGTTCCCTCTCTCTCTTATGCGGATTCGTCGCAGGAATTTGCTTTCGTTACAGCGTATAACAATTTTCGATCGGCGATGGGCTTGGGGTTGTTGACTCAAAGCGCGCCTTTGGATAAGGCCGCAAGAAATCACCTATCGTATGTAATGTCGAACAGTAGCATCAATGGTGGAACTGTTGATATGAGCTCGATTAACCCGATCTATAACATTCCAAATTTCCACATTGAAGACCCATCCAAGGCTAGCTTTACCGGAATCCGTGTTGCTGATAGGGTTAATTTTACTGGTTATGTAAATACAGCTGCCATTGAGGAGGGAAGCTATGGCGCTGGCGCGGGTGCAACTGCGGCCGTTAAGACCTTACTCGCAACGATCTACCATCGGCAGGGTTTCATGAACCAAGGAATCCGTGATATTGGCGTAGCAGTTGGGGCTGATTTAGCCCAGACGACAATTATCAATCTCGGCTTTGGCGTGAAGTCACAGAGCAATTCTAGCGATTACGTCGGAGTGTATCCTGCAGATAAGCAGACGCTGGTCCCACTATTCGCATCTCCAGAAGCCCCCAACCCTTATACCGAGATTAGTGATGTACTCAATGATACGCATCGTCGTACGACCTATCCTGTAAGTATCGCAATCAAGGAGGGATTGAGTTTGGCGATCGAGTCTTTCACCATCACCGAGGCTGGTCACACTCAGGCCATCAAGGCTCGCATTTTTACAAGTGCGAATGACAAGGCAATCTCCTCCTCAAATGCTTTTGTAGTTGGCTATGAGCCATTTAAGTCGAACACGACCTACATGGTATCTTTCAAGGGGACGGCAAATGGTACAGCCATCAGCAAGAACTGGACCTTTACTACTGCTGCTTCCTGCTTAAACGTATTTACTTGCAATTAGGGCTAGTGATTGATAACAACCCGCATTGGCGGGTTGTTATCTTTACAAATGGCATAGTAGCCCACCACGCATTCATCAGTTTGACTGAGGTATAGGATGTTGGGATCGACTGGATGTGGACGTGTAATCACAAGCGTCCCGATATGGGCCTCGGCGACTCCACGCCAAAACAGAAATCGGCGCTTGCCAAATAATCTCTACTTTTAACTCGCGTTAAAAAACGCAGGGACTACCACTGGGTACTCTACTGCTTTCACTATGACGTCATAATTAGCTCAAGAAAGGCATGGGGCTGCTGGATTTTCGCACGTAGTTGCACAGTTTTTTGCGAGAATATTGAGTAAATTCCCATAGAAACAATGACATAGTTTGCTCGTCTTTAGAATCTCAGTTTCAAATTGATGGGATCTTTGCGGTAAGCCTCTAATTAAGAATTCTCAAAACGTTTGATCTCACTTCTTGCGACGCATTGGTCCGTTGCCTTTCTATTCCGCAGCAATTCTCCGTTGGTTTTCGCGCCCAGAGCATGCGGCCGCCCCCTACGATGCGAATGTTCGCGTTTGTATGCTTGCTCATGCCCACCTCTTTCCAGCACTCTCCTTCCAGCTAGTTCGAATTGGCTTAGGAAAATCAGCTAAATTCAACTAACCAACGGTTATAAAAATACCGTCAAAACCCTGCTTAGGCCGCTGACTTCGGATACAAACCCCGGCACTGCCTCGTGCCAGCCCTCTGCGCGGCAACAAGAAAGCAAAGAGAACAAAGAGAATGAAGAAAGTCAAAAGCGTCTACAAAGGGACGGCCTCAGAATTCAGCGGCTTGCACCTATCAAAAGCACACGTAAAATGTCGGTTAGTTGAATACCGCCTGTAATGGCGTCGAATTCGTGGCCAATGTGGCTACCAGCCGAGAAAACACATGAACTCTGTAATCGAACATTGGGACGCTGACCCCATCGCCTGCTTTGGCAAATTCGTCGAGACGATTGAATTCGTTCGCACCGGCTCTCGCCCTGCAGATCAAACACGCGAAACACCCATGCGGGCGGAGGGGGCAAAGGTCTACAAGTTCATGTTCGGTAAATTCGCCCGCTGGTTGGCCAGCCGCGGCGTGCCCTTCTCCAAAGCCACGCATTACGACCTGCTGATGTTTCTGGAACTGGGGAGCGTCGTAGGCAATACCCAGGTCCAAGACCTCAATAGCAAAATCTCGTACCGATACCTTCGCCTGATCGAGCGTTGCTACCACCACTTGAAGATCGCACCAAATCCGGCGCGACATGCAATATTCGGCGCCTTGAAGCAGCAGCGCTATTTCAAAGACACGGCAATGGTGGCTCTCAATGCTGGTGAAATAGAACGCTTCATGGCAGCCCTACCCTACTCCCTTGCGCCTGCAGAATGGCGCCGGCGGCGCGATCGCGCTATCCAGCTCACGATGCTGTTCGCTGGCTTGCGTGTGTCGGAAGTCCTTGGGCTGTTGGTGGATGAAATCAGCCTACAGGCCGAACTGGACGGTTCGCACAAAATCGAACTGACCCCACAGCAGAAGCATTCCACCAGCTACGAGCACACGACGATCCTCCGGCCACCAGCGGTCAAGGATGTACTCGCGTGGCTTGATGAACGCAGCCGCTTACAAATCCCGGGCTCTCTCGCGTTCCCTGCACCCAGTGGCAAGCGCCTCAATGCAACGACGGTCTATCTGCAGGTGAAATCGACGCTGGCCAGCGCCAAGATCGACGTCAAGCGTTCCGGCGGCCGCACGCTGCGCAACACTTACGCAGTGCAGGAAATCACTCTCGGAACCGAGAAGCCTACGCTCACCAAGCAGCTCGGCCTTGCCCTTGAGCGCTCGACCGATACCTACATCAACGCGAAGCGCCAAAATGAAAATCCAGACCATACATGACGTGCTCCGAGCAGCTGGTCTTGAACCATTATCGAAGGCGCAGCTCGTAGCCATTGCTCAGTCACCGTTAGGAAAAAAATTCGAGGCCGCCCTCCTCGCCTTTGGCGCTGGCCAAACGCCCGCACGCCAAGTGCTTTCACTCGTCTCCACGGCGCACATGCCGGCAATCCGATCAAAGTTGCGTGCCATGGGCTTCGAATTTGACCAGGTGCAAATCGCCACACTCCTCCTCGATCACGGTCAATCGGTCATCACCATGATCGACCGGGCAATGACTGATCCGCGGGAGAGGCAATTCTTCCTCGCATTTATGGCCGGCTTGGGCTTTCAGCCAACCCCTGAAGGCACAGATCCGAATGCCCCGCCCTATTACAGCTTCAAGATTTTCGGTCAATCGGCAGCACTAACAATTAGCGAGGCTCGAACGCGCAAGACAAACCTGTTCACCGTACAGGTTGATGGCGCGCGTGGCCTGACAGCAGCTGGCCGCACGACGTACGACTGGCAGAGCAAGTTGGTCTTTCAGTTGTCACCAGCGGAGATGTACCAGCTGCTTGCGGTTCTTGAACGCAAACTACCGGCCGTGAAGTTCACTGGCCACGGGCCAGCGCACGATAAGTTCATGGACTGCAAGGTGCAGGACGGCGGCTTCTTTATTCGAATGGGGCAGACTGGGAGACCGATCATTCCAGTACCGATAGTTCCGGCCGATGCTGTGCGAATCATTAGCCTTCTGTACAAGCAGATACTGGCAAACGACACGCATTTATGTGCCTCAGATCTTCAGCAGCTAATATCCTCCATGGCATCCATGATGTCGACCAGCACAAGCACCTAGTACCTGACGGCGTTTCCTGCCAATTATGCGGCCAACAAAAACAGTGACCTTACGCATACAGTCAGAACTAACGAGCCTCCAAAACTCCATGGCAAAGTCACGCTTTTTGTACCGGTGAATCACAAAGTTATGTTTTTGAGGCGCGCAAGCAGGTCAAAGTCACTGTTTTTGTAAGAAATTTGTGAATACTCACTCTCATTGAAGCCCGCATTAACATGGAAAGGTCACTAAATTTGTAGTAGTTCTGGCGCCAGACAATAGAATTCCCGCGAGCTTCACAAGCTATACCCAACGAATCACAACAAATTTAGTGACCTTTTCAATTTAAACCGAGAAAAAAACAGGTGTATAACCGCCGTTCTTCAAATCCAACAACAAATCTAGTGACCTTTCAGTCCTCAAATGCTGGCCACGCACTGATGACCTAATACCAATATTTTTAAAAAGTACATTTCTAAGGCTGAAACTTATCAAAAATTCACCTTTTGGCGTTCATTTTTAGCGACAACAAATACAGTGTCTTTGGCCTACAAATATAGTGACCTTCGTATTCCCAGAATCGGAACCCCACAACAAATACAGTGACCTTGCGCTGCAGAAAATGACCTATCTCTACAAATCTAGTGACCTTGCTCATCGTAAACGTGACCTTTCTTCACTAAGTCCTTGTTTTATAAAGAAAGCCGATTCCTCTGTATGTATGTTTTGTTTTTAAAAAAAACTAACTTACTTGCAAAATTCTGTGGATAACACAAAAGACTCAGAACATTAAATTCGCGAATCAGACACAAAGTCACTGTTTGTGTTTTGACACGGTGACTATTTCCAGTCACTATCTGTCACTATGAATCTGACGAACACAACCAAGGATCGAACTGTGAACGACGACCGACAACTAGCACTAATGCTGTTTGACTCTCTTTCACAGCAAAGCAAAAGCATTACCAGTGCACCTACCAGTCTCGGGTATCGTCGCAATAACGCCTTGGTTCAAATCGTTGATTTGTCACTGGCAGGCCGCCGATTGCTCGATGTTGCTTATTTCATCGTAGCTACTGAAAGCGAAGTAAAAAAGACCTATTCAATTGAACTGGGTCTGTTTAAGTGGTTGCTTGGCACAACAAGCGATAACCGGGCGCACATCAAACGTCTGATTCGCGAGGCGCAAATGGCTGCTATTGAACTCAATGGCACTGAAATCCAATCCGATAACACGTATCCATGGGGTTCTATTCCATTGATGGGGACAGCACGCATAAGCAATGGTCGGTTTATCTTCGATCTAGCTGAGGAACTGCAATTGGTCATTCGTGACCCACGTGCTACGCACTTTTTAGCGCTTCGATATGTGTTCAAATCGGTCTACACAAAAATTTTGTATGACCGCCTGCAGCCCTACATGCAAGAAGGTGCAACACCTTGGTTTGGGTTAGAAACACTCCGGATATGGTTGGAGTGCAACAAAAAAACGTACGAGTTGTTCAAACACTTCAGATCACGCGTTCTCGACGTTGCGATCGCTGAAATCCACGAGGTGACTGGTCTAGAAATCACTATGGTCACTCAAAATGTACCAGGTTCTAAAAAGGTAAATGAAGTTCGTTTTGTGTGGGACGAAAACAATCGTGCCGACGAACAAAAGGCTGCCCTGGTTATTCTGAAAACACTATATGAGACGCTCAGGAACGAGATTGGGTTAAGCCACGCTGATATCGATGAAATCATCAAGGACCGAGCTCGTTATTCTGATGAAGTAATCCAGCAAGCCATTGACTACACTCGCCATGCTGCTGCTGCCGGCAAGATTAAGATTCGGGTCAGTGGTTACTTTATGAAAGCATTACGCGAAGGCTACATCATAGGGACTCTGGATCAAGATCTGCGCCAGCGTAAAGCGATAGCTGCAGCAGATAGTCAGGCAGGCGCCGACGCGAAAGAAGTACGAGAAAAGTCGGCAGATAGAGAATTCACAGCCAAGCAGAAACGTGACGCAAACGCCGGCTGGGATGCCTTCGAAGCAATGTCAGCCGAGGACCAAAATAAGTTAGCCCGAGCATTTGCAAACCTATCTACTTCCGCCCTATTTGCCACCAGACTTGGTATTGAAACTCATGAGCTGATTGACCACCTGCAAGAGCCAATCGTGCATCAGAGTTTCGGCGCCTTCGTGACACTCCAGCTTCAGCAACAAAAGAAGGCAGCCAAGATGAACAAAGGCCCTGGACTATTTGCTGCCGACAACTCCTAATCTAACAAATAAAACGGAGTCGATTTTTTAGAACCGACTCCGTTTTTATATGGTCACTAAAATTGTAGGACTATTCTGTCAGGCCAAAGCGATCGCGTAGTTCTGCGATTAGCTTCTGGCGCTCTACGGCATCGATGATCTTTACATCGAAAGATACTCGACCCGAATCCCACGTTTTCATAGATCCGATATCACGACCGTCGCGCGTAATCTTATATGCACGCGACGTTTCTTTCTGCTTACGCGCAGTTTTTGGTTTCTCGTAAATTTCACGTGCGTCGGTGATCGTTTTGCGACTCACCTCCCCTGCCAAGATCCCTTGTGTCAATTCGATAGCTTTTTCAATCGGTGCCGATTCAGCGAACAGCTTCAATTCATATAGCAAACTAACTTTGAACTGTACGGGGTTCTCACGCACAATTGCCAAGATGGGTTCTGGCAATCCCAAAATAGCCATTGTTTTATTGATCGATGGCAGTGAATAGCCGGTTACTTCTGCGATTTCGGTTTCACTGGAATACACGCCTTTATCAATCAGGTTGCGCCACGCCAATGCATTATCGAGCGCAGTTTCTTCTTCGCGATCATGATTCTCACGGAAGCTTTTAGCGTATAGCTCTTGGTCGGTCATCGGCGGATAAACAACCAGCAGCATTGGACGACCAAGGCGCTTGAGAGCTTTCCAGCGATAGTGGCCAGCGATCAGAATTACCTTATCGCCTACAGCCACCGCTGAGCCCGGCGTTTCTTGTCCATTGGCGCCAATACTGGTCGCCAGTTCATTCACTCGCTCTGGCCGATAGATGTGCCGCGCATTAAAGGGATTCGGTTCAATTTGATCGAGTGGAACTTCACGCAGTACTCCACCACCAGCGACCAAGACCGGTGCGGCTGTTGTAGCTTGTGCAGCAGGCACTGTCGCATGAATTGTTTCGACAGGAGTACTCTGTGTCGTGGCTTCCTCTTGAGGCTGAGAGGCAGGAAGCACTGGATTGAGTTCCGCCCTAGCAGCGGCGTGTGCAAACCGATTATTCAAAGTGGGCGCAGACGAGACTGCAGAGCGCATCCGCTGAGATAAATCCTGTTTTTTAATCTTGTTCATTTCTTAGCTGCCTTGGGTTTTTTGAGATTCAGACCAACTTGGTTCGCCAGTTCATAGGCAACCGCCTCGATTTCATTTTTTGCGACAGATGCACCAAAGGCTCCTACAGAACATCCGTAAGCCTGGCACTCTGGGTAAGCATTCCGCATGCCGACCTTAGAATTCATGATTGGGAGTTTGCTGTCCTCTTTAAGGGAGTCAAGGCAAGTATCAAACACTTTTCCTTTTCGCATCACACTTAAAAGGTACGTCGCGCCCAGCACTTCGTTAGGACGTTCGTCGCGTGCTTTAATAATAAGATCTTCAGCTATCTTCGATGCCCATACGTTATCAAGAACAGGGATGACGGGGATCACGGCGTAATCAGCAATCAGAAGCGATGTCCACGGTACTGGCGATTCAATCGCCGGTGGGCAATCCACTAGGATGACATCGTACTTATCTACTAGCTGCTCAACTTTGTGAATGAAGTTCTTACCGAGCGGCGCAAAATTCAGCACTTCAGCTGGGAATGGAGCTTCAGCAGTTGCTTGCAAGCTCCATAACTTGGCCGTGTTTTGTGGGTCCATGTCGATAATGCAAACCTTCAATCCAAGCATGCCCCAAGTACCACCAACCTGCATGGTAGTCATCGTTTTTGCACAACCGCCCTTCTGGTTGAATATCGTCACAATCTTGGCAGTCATCCCATCCTCACTTTCACCGGTGAAAGCGGCATACCGTTACGCCGCGATAAAGCAACATCATATGTTATTTTTTATTTTTACGCAAATAATAAAAATTATGTTCGCAAAATTACTCGCAGAAATTTCGGTGCAGAATTCTTCTTATTGCATACAGACTTTCACCGGTGAAAGTGATTTCTTCTATTGGACTTTAAATGTCGTCTATAGTTCATACTGGGTATCAACTCCATCGGCGTTTTCACCGGTGAAAGTGGTGCAATATTGAATCGATGAGGCGAAAATAAGTCCTGTTGTCTGAGTCGAAGACGGAAATGTCAGAGTCTTGAGTCAAGGTAGATGCGAAGGCCTGACACATTCAAATAGAACACAATCGCGTATCGAATATTACATATTCGGCGTGTCAAATTTACGCATCGCTACTGATCACTTTCACCGGTGAAAGTGGACGAAATTGGGCTATCGAAAACAGGACCGAGTAGTGCGCAATAGCCTTCAATGTTCTCTCCAAACACGTAATGACAAGCCACTTTCACCGGTGAAAGTGGCTCAAGAGAGGTATCAAATACTCTTCAGCAGCTTTTGCTTAAACAGGGCAGTAGCCCCCTCAACTTGGAATGTTAATCGAGGCATAGCCTGTCCCACGTCACGCATACTGAGGTTGGCAAAAGGCGAACTGGCATCCAAGAACACGAAATTATCGCCCTGTATAGCGGAACAGCATGGGCAAGTATTCGCCCAATACTTCCCACCATAAGCGCGAGAACTTGCATACTTAATTGAACTAGGTGCTGGTGACGGTGGCGCAGTTTCGGCAAAGGGGACGCCAGGCCACCAGTACGCCAAAATATCCGCAGTGCATTTATAGCACGACACCACTGCCCCTACATAGGGATCATTAGGTAGTAGTTGACCGCGCTTATTCGCAACTGCCTTAATTGTCCTCGCTTGATCTCTGCAGTCCGGGCATAGGGTGTCTTTCAATCGTTCTTGCGTCGGCTTCCAGTAGTACGGATCATTAATAATGTCCTTGGCATCTAACTCTATCCATGCAACCCGAAGTGCTTCGCCCTTCACTTGATCCACAGCGTGTGTATTGATCACTTCGATTGCTAGAACCGCACTATCTCCCCTGTAGGCCATTACATCACAGCGAAACGCACCCTCCTGCACTTCATTCACTGCGCGATCAAAGGCTCTACTACCGAGCACAGTATCGAACTGCGTTCGACACTTGCGACACGTACATGACAAACGCAACTCCTTAGCTGAGCGAGTCATTTCATTAATCACCTGTGCCACGAGTTCCTTTGCAATTTGATGGAGCACGGATTCACCATCACAATGAGATCCAACCTTGTGAGCGAAGTGGCGGACCCGGAGATCGCCAGCTTTAAGTGTTAGCGGTGCGGCACAACTTAAACAATGGTACCGCTCCGTCGAATCAGCATCATTTGCACATACAAGAACACCATGTGAGTTGATCCCGTATGGCACGGCCAGTCCCTCAACCTCACGGGGCCGAGTAGCCAAGAATCTCTGTGGAGGTGGCGAAGATATCGGTGGTGAAGGATGCTTTCTGCGGCCACCCTTCAAACGTAAGTAAGCATCTGCGTCATCAATCGTTGCCTGAAGTTGCCCGGGTAATTTCGCATTGCGCATGGAATACGGATCAGGTATGCCTGCCTGTTTTCGAATGTCTGTAAGTGTGAGCAAAGCTCGATGGCGAGTGATGCCTTCTCGACTGTGATTGTCATGAATGATGTGATTAATTTCTTCACCTGAGATGCCGATCTCTAGCATTTTAAGTCGCTGAAACTCCAACTCTTTATGCAAGCTATCAGGGATAAAGCTAACAAGACTCAGCAACGCTCGAAATTTGAATTTTTCATCTGCTACATTCATTTATCACACCATGAATTCGGGACACATGATCGCCGTGAGGGAGGGGAGGCGTGCTTGACACTATAGACTAGCCGACCAGGTTGGAGTTCGGCTATTCCATGAAATTAAGGTAACAAAACGTTTTCACTTTCACAGGTGAAAGCTGCGCTGCAATTAACTGCGATCCCTAGATTGATGCGCTGGGATCACAGCAATTTCTTTAAGCCATGATACCGCTGTGGTACTATATGACGGTCGCCATGCGGCATATCCCTTCATTACCGTCTAGCTGAGTCAACGATTCAGTTATGCACAGCATCCTTTAGCTGGCCTGTATTTCCAACGCCGATTCTCGGCATTCGCTCTTCGATCACCATCTCATGCTGGTGCGTCGCTAAGTACTTCACCTCAATGAGCTCGCCAGCTCACAATCAATAAGGATCTCATCATGATTAATGCAATCTATGCGGATATGCTCGCCATCATCAATAAACATCAGTTCGAAGTCGCCAAGTTGTACCCAGTAGATCTGATCTGTGATCGCAGTCGGCTGGAGGCTAGTGCGACTCCAGGTGCATCTATCGCATGGTGCGTGGGCAATACCCACACCCACATCGTGTTTCTTGGACTAGAGCCTGAAAATAATGAGATGGTTCATTGCTTTACAAATCTCAGTGCCGGCGACAAGTTCTACCTGATCAAAATCGGACAGAGCGACTACTCCTTCAAGGAGGTGGATCGCAAGCAGTTCGCCGACCTAGCCAGTACCAGAATCCCGTACCGCATGCTGGGTACGGCGAGCGATTTCACGCTGTACAAAGATTCATGTCGTCTTGCTCGCTGCGTCACTCAACGCCACGGCAGTTACGAGAATGTCGTTTTCAAATCCAAGATCACTGCGTTCGAATCGCTACATAAACTTGATCGGTACGCGGTCGAGTTGTGGTGTAACCGCAAGATCAGCGAGGCCAGTGGTTCGGTGTTCAGCAAGCGCGAACTCGACTGGCAAGAATCAGGGCAGGCGTTCCAGCTCCAAGCTGCGTAACTCCACATCGCAACATCGATTCAATCAGCAGTACTTACAACACCCACCAATACGGCGGCCAGCTCCGCCCGAAGGGTAGGGCGGCCGCAAGGAAGCTGACATGCAAACTCATATTCAAACACCTACTCATATCGCTCCGAATCTGGGCGATTATTACTATCCCGAGGATTACTCTACCGCTGGCAATTCCCTGATCTTTGATCGTTATGCCAACAGCGTCATGCGAAGCTGCTTGTCCAAACTCATCGGCGTGGAAGTACGCGGTATTCGCGACACAGAGGATGATCAGGCAGATTACTCGTTCGATGACACTCATCCGCTGATCTTCTCGGTCTTCGTGACGGCTCGCGATGGGGGAGGGGAGCGCGTCGGAGATTTCTCTTCCTATGCCGATGCTCGATATTTTGCGTCTGAACTGGGTATGGAATATTACTTACCGGTCCACGACGCGATCCAGGTGCAGTACGAACGGTATGCGAAATTCCATTTCGTAGAATACCGGGCTGATGATCTAGTGGATGCATATCCACTTTCCAACGGCCGTACTGTATTTCGACGACTGGCACCAAACGGTTCCAAGGTCGTCTTCATGATGGATCGAAATACATTATCTGAAGCAGAGTTCGAAGAATTCCATCGACTTCTTCGGCGCAGTTCGGCAGGCTTGAACTGACCACTTCAATTGTTAATGCCACCCAAGACCCGCAAGGTCTATGGGTGGCATTTTTTTTGTCTAGTCGAAGTAGGGGAGATTACGCTTCCTGAATCAGCACTTCGATTTCGACGGCACCAGCAAGTAACCTGTTCAACTCGTCGTTAAGTTTGTCCCGGCGATCTTGCGTGACGTTTTGATGGGCGTTAGCAAATTCCTTCAGCGAATCACTCGAAACTCTTCCTCGCCAAGATGGCCATGGATCGACGGGAGATAAGTTGTCTTGAAGCATCTTTTTCAACTCAGCACCGTTCCACCAGAATGCGAGCACTTCGCCAGTGGATTGTCCATTTTGATCTAGGCCAGTCAGATGTACATCTAATACCGTCATAACAAAATCCCTTCAATGGGAAAAGTGAGTCAGAAAAACACGAAAAACGACTACAAAAAAATGGCGTCTCAGAGGTCGTGACAACACTCTATCAGTTCACCTACTTTAGGAGAAACCGATGAAGACCATGACCCATTCTTGCCCGCTTGTTCAGCGTATCGTTGTGCTCAGGCTTTCGACATTTTCGTTCGGACAAATAGGAACCGATCAACCAATTATCTCGGTCGAGTGCGCCTGTTCCGATGAAGATCGATGTGTCTCTAGCCTCGATGCACAATGTCGGCGACGACAAATCAGTGCACAATCCTAGATCTTAGCGAGTGGACGGGCAACGGCTAGATGGCTTATGCCCGTCCTTTTTTCTCACCCCGCTTTGCGAAGTACTTAGCACCTTCCTCCAAGATGCGCTTGGTCTTCGCCTGCACGTAGATGGCCGTGGTGGATGGACTCTGGTGCCCCATGATGGCTTGAGCAACATCGAGCGGCATACCATCTTCGACGGCCAGCGTTCCCCACGTGTGCCGCAGCGCGTGAGGTGATGCTGACTCCAGTTCATTGAACTGTTCGCTGGTGAATCCTTCAATCGCGTCCGGATCGAATTTGAGGCGCTTGAGCGTGGCTTGGAAGAGGCGATAAAGCGAGTCACCGGTATAGCCCACGACATTGGGCGTGGCATGACGCTCGATCGCTCCCTGATGCTGCGGAATGATCAGCGGCGCCAGAAGTGGTACGGGCTGGTCGACCGTATCGAAATCGAGCCCGCGATCAATCCAGTGGGCGCGCAGCGCATCCAGCGTGCGGGGGCTAACCGGCACGATCCTCTCGGCGTTGCGCTTGCCGATCACGGTCAGCTGGCCAGCGTCGTATGCCCATTTATTCGGTTTTAGTGCGTTGCGCATCGCGCCGGCGGCTTCTTCACGGCGCAGGCCTGAGTCGCCCAAGAGCAGCATCATGGCCAGCGCAATGCGGTCCTGGCTGTTCTCGGGCAGTTCGCACCGTTCCGTCAGCCGGTCGATGACTTCATCCCACAGGTCGCGCGACAGGGCTTTGTCGATCTGCATCTCGTGCACTTTCTTGACCACGACCGGATCTTTGACGGCCAACCACGGGTTGCCAGCCAGGTAGCGCACCGCGACGAGGTAGGCGAATGCCGAGCGGATCACGACGATGGCATGCAGTTGCGAAGCAGGGGAGAGCGGTTCCTTGCTGAAGGGGCGCCAGCGGGTCGAAGAGCGTGGCGCGCGGTCACCGACAAAACGGGCGCTTGGGCGCTTCAGAAACGCCTTGTAGGCCTCGCAATCGGTCACCAGCACCGAGGAGAGCGGCTTATTTGCCTCCAGCACGCACCAGTACAGGAACCGCTCCAGTTCCTTGGTGTAGGAGCGCAGCGTGTGGGGCTTGTCGCTGAACCGGTCTAGATAGGCTCGTATTGCCTCCAGATCGTTCTGTGCGCTGATGAAATTGAACCGATGGTCACGGTTGATACCGGCCGAACCATCGAGCCAATCGGGCGCTTTGGCGTGCTTAATCGGCACCATGTACTCGTTCTGGCCAACGCCGAGCAGTTCGAGCTGGGTAGGGGAGGGGACATAGTTCCCCGTATAGATGCTGCCGAGGCTCGCTTCGTGTTTGCGCATCCAGTTGGCGATCGCTTCGGCGCGGTGTATGCCCACACGCGGCACCCCGCGCCACCAACTCGGGCCGCGGCGCAGCATAAAGGCGCGCAAGTCGCCCAACGTGACCAGCTGCTCGGCCTTCAGGCCGGCCGTTGTGCGTGGCCGCATCCACATGGCGATGGTTTGCTCGGGCTTAGGCGTCGCCGGCGGCGCTTCGGCGATCTGAATCAGGAGATCCAGCGTGCGCGCGGTGATATGGCCATTTCGTCGCGCCGTTTTGAGGTTGTCGGCCAGCAGCGGGTTGTTCACGCTGGCGCGTTCGATCAGATCGTCGCGCATGGCGATCAGGTAGCGTTCCAGACCGGTTTCGAGCTGGGGCGCATCATGGCTGTAGTAGCGGTCCGCGATCACATCGAGGGGGATTTTGAGGCAGAAGGCGCGCAAGGCGGTGTAATCGCCGCGGGTGTAAGCCAGTGCTGGCAGAATAATATCGCTATGTTGCGCCATCGAGCTATCCTGTATGAGTGATCCCCAAACAATAAAGTTTGACACTGCGATTGCAAGCGCGAGTGCAGCAGCTGGTCGCGATAATAAAGTTTGACACTGATCCGGGCTGGAGGCTGCATGTGACCGTGAAGCCCCTCGTAATTTGCACTGCAATGGTGCAAATAATTGTCAGACTTTTTTATTTATTGTCAGACTTTATTCCTGCAAGAAATTTATCCCGTGTCTAAACCCCTCCATAATAGCGTTTCACGGCCAAAAACACCATAAATGCTTTCCCGATAATTCGGATTATCAGGTAAGGAGATCCCCAAAAAAACGCCCATTGCGCTGAATCGCCACATGAATCGCAAAAGTGACACTTTTGCTTTCCCACTACGGCTTCCTGGCCGCGCTAGACGCCGAGGGCAAGAATGAGGACAATGACCTGTGATGCTCGTCTCACAACTGACAAGGCATGCTTGCGTCAGCCCCCCGGTGAGGTGTGTTACAATACTTGAAAGCCCTTTTGAGGATGTTGTGATGCTAACAAAAGAAATGAAACTTCAGGCTTTCATGAAGCTGCGCACCGAGAACTACCGCGCCAGCCTGCGCCTGGAGGGCTTGACTCCGCGCCCGACTTCCACCCACAAGCCCGCGTCCACCACGGCCACGCTCAAGACCAAACATGCTCGATAAGTACGGCACTGGCGGGGACACGCAGTACTGCTATCCCGGCTCCGACGTATTGATCAACAAGCTCGGCCTCACCAACGAGGCTGAGCTGGAAGCGGCTGAAGTCGAGCTTACCCAAGCGCGCATCGAGCAGTTCCAACCCAACTTCGACAACATCTCCCTGTCGGGCTTGCGCGACATCCACCACTTCCTGTTTCAGGACGTTTATGCATGGGCGGGCGAGCTGCGGACGGTCGACATCAGCAAGGGCTCGACCCGTTTCGCCAACGTGAGCCGGGTCGAACCTGAGGCGGACAAGCTCTTTCGGCAGCTGGCGCAAGAACGCTATCTGGTTGAACTGCCGCGGGAACGCTTCGTGGCCCGGTTTGCGCATTACTTCTGCGAGCTGAATGTCGTCCATCCTTTCAGGGATGGTAACGGACGCGCACAGCGCTTGCTGTTTGAAGTGATCAGCATAAACGCAGGCTACCTGCTGCATTGGGAGCCGATCGGCCGCATGGAGTGGCTGGACGCCAATGTCTCCGCTTACAACTGTCAGCTGGAGCCGTTGATGGCTCTCTTGGATCGGGTACTGACGCCGATGTGACTGCCGTGAAGCGGTAACAGGACAAGCCAACAGGACGCCAGGCTGACGTCACTGGACATGCCGTAGAAGAAAGCAATTGTCTCACCTGTTACAACGCTTGCTTCCCTCTTGACCGTTATTGGAAAGTGACACATTTGCGGGCACGTCCAAGACTGCAATTGTGTCAACGTGCTGGCCGCCCGCTTTTGGTTAACCCACTTTTGCCAGCATCTTCGTAAATTGCGACAAGTGACAAATCGTGGTCGGCGGCATATTTCTCGATAACATCCAGCTGATTTTTTGTTGAGTATTCTTGACGCTCAGTGGACATACGGACGTATGCTACCGCCCTGTTGGTTTTTTGTGCCGCTATCTCAGATGACGACGTCTCACCTAGTCTCTTTGTCATCCCATCCCCCCAAGGCAGTGCTGATTCCTTGATTCGTCGCAACGTACCTAATGTAGGATAGGATGAGAATTATCAAATGACAAAACAGGCGTATAAAGTCTTTCGCATGGGGGTAGCCATGGACCGGATTGGCACCGCCTTATCTCATGAGGAAAAGAGTAAATCAATGCGATGGGCCGTGGCTTGGGGCATCGCAAGTGGAGCCGCAGTACCCCCACGTTTTAAATTAAGGGTGCGTGACGTTCTAATCAAGACCAGCTGAATTTTACTCAGGTTTGCAGAATGGAGTTGCCTAGTCCTGATGTGAGATTTCGTGGCTTCTTAGGGATGAGTAAGTAGTGGTCCAATGTACCTGGATACTGATTTGGGTGAAAATGCTGGCTATGTAAGGGGGGGAGCAAGCAGCGACGTTTTCCTCGGGGTTCAAACGGCATGCGGCATGCTTGGTGCTTCGGGCAATTATCTTTTAGGTGAAATGGTATCGACTGATTTCGAATTTCGCATGCGCAGTGAACTAGCAGCTGTCCCTATTCTTGCAAATGCGGTAGAGGCATGGTGCGAACGACAGTTACTAGCGTTGAAGGAAAATTTGCAACTAAATTTAGTCATAGAAGAGTTAGTGACGAACGTCATTGTTCATGGTTGGCATGGCAATAGTGAAGGTCACATACGACTTAGACTAAGCTGCAGTACCTTGGGCATTGAACTCGAACTTTCCGATGATGGCCCGCCCTTCAATCCGTTGCGTTACCCTGCTCCGAACGTCAATACGTCATTGGCTGAACTGCCGGTAGGGGGCTTGGGCATTCACCTGGTACGTAGCCTGACGACGCACGGAAGTTATCGCCGCCAGAATGAGAAAAACGTATTGTGTCTTTGCAAACCTTTCAGCGTTCTGTCGGATTGACAGGCCGTGCAAATTCATCAAGGCCTCGCTGCACTCGTAGTTCTGTATCGTGACTGGCTTGCTGGATATCCCTCCGCAACCGCTCTATAACCGCTAGATTTCAAGCCAGTTTTACTACAATCAAAATATTGCGTACCCTCTACCTATCCGAGCTAGCAACAGGGCGCTCTCCAAATTGTGACAATTTGAGGAATTTTCTAGCGCCTGAATTGCTATCCTCGATAGGTGTATCTGGCCGTGTTCGGCCACAATCGCCAAAAGCGGCCTATCGGTTTTATTTCAAAAAATCAGGAAGTATTTTTTATGCCTGAGCACAACCATAATTTTTCAAGCTGGCCCTTTCCGAATGCGGTGAACACAGCCACTTAGTTTGTGATACTTCAGGCGCAAGAACAGGACGATCCGCATCGATTGGGTCAGTTTGCCGAGCGCCTTAGACTAGGTGACCTTGTCGACGAGAAGTTGAGCAGCGACCATGTCGCGCTTTACGGTGAGCAAAAAGTCGATGGTTTTACTGCGCTGTCCAGTCCGGCGGCCGTGCGCCGTTATTGGTCCCGCCGATTCAATATATATACACATCAGAATATCACAATTAAACAGTAGACTTGCCTTTAATGTGATACTAAACTGTGCATATGGATGAACACTGCACATTACAGGTCTATCTCGATGGCCAATGGCACGATGCGGCCGCCGTGACCTTGCAAGGCGATGTCACGCGCGGCACGGCCACACCGACATGGCTCAGCTACACGGTCGACTATGCGCTGGCCCATTTTGGCCGGAGTGATGCGGCCGCGCTCTCGATCAACCACCCGATCGGCATTGCCCTGCTCAAGCACGACAACTGGCCGCCCTTTCTGGTCGACTTGCTGCCACAGGGCTATGGCCGCCAGGAGTTGCTCAAGCAGCTACAGCGCGATGTCCACGCCGGCCCGGCGGCAGACTGGGCTCTGCTGGGTGCCGGTGCCGGTAATCCCATCGGCAACCTGCGCATCAAGGAAGCCCACGCGTGGAGTGGGGAACAATCCGCCAGCCCGCCGCGCGGTTTTACCCGCGACGAGGTGGCGCAGCGGGCCGGTGACTTCAATGAATATCTGGCGCAGCATGGTCTGTTTCTGGCCGGCTCGTCGGGGGTGCAGGGCGAATGGCCGAAGATTTTACTGACCCAGGCCCGGGACGGCCTGTATTACCTTGACCATACGCTACCCGACCAGCTGGCCCAGCGTCACTACATCGTCAAGTTTGGCCGCGGCAGCGACCCTGCACTGGCCACGATCCTGCGCTGTGAAGCGCCGTATATGGCACTGGCGCGCCAGCTCGGCCTGCGCGTGCATGGGGATTTGCAATTGCATGGGCGCTCCCTGTGGATCCCCCGCTTCGACCGGCAGATCAGCAGCGGGCAAGTGCTGCGCCATGCGCAAGAAAGCCTGGCCTCCGTGTGCGGACTGCACCAGTTTGGTGACGTTCCTAGCCATAATGTATTTTTGCAGCGCTTGCGCGCCAGCGTGAGCGACTGCGCCAGCGAAACGGTGGAATATCTAAAGCGCGATGTAGCCAATATCGTGCTGGGCAATACGGATAATCATGCGCGCAACACGGCCATCCAGCGCGACGCGCAAGGCCGGGTGCGTCTGACGCCCCTGTTTGATTTCGCCCCCATGTTCCTGCATCCTGACGGGATTGCCCGCCGCATGCGCTGGGCGAAAGATGACCACGGGGCGCCCGTCTGGGCCAGTGTCATCGCCCAGGCGGCCCAGGCCAGCGGGGTCGATGCCGCGCTGCTGCGCACGGCCCTGCAAGCGATGGTGGCGCCCTTGCGGATGCTGATGGCACAGGCCCAAGCACTTGGCATTGCCGATGTGCTTGTCCTCAAAGCCCGCACCATCGCCGCGAACCTTGAGCAATTACAGGCACTCTGATGGATAAACGTTATTCCGTGCTGAGCCCCGCCGAGCAGGTCGCCCTGCGGCGCGACCTGATGCTGCGTCTGGAGGCGGCGCCGGCCATGCCGATTCCGGCCGTGATACGCGAGATCCGTAAGACCTTGCGCCTGACCATCCCCGAATATGCCCGCCTTTGTCAGGTCTCGCCCCGTACCTTGCAGGATATCGAACGGGGCGTCGCCAGCCCTACCTTGAGCACGGTCGATAAACTGCTGCAGCCCATGGGCTTACGGGCCGGTGCCGTCGCGGCCGCAAGCTGGCCATAGGACGGGCACGGCTGGGCTGGTCCGCCCAGATCATCTGAGGGGAATTGCCGACCAACAGACGCTCTGGCGCCAGCGCCCCGCCATATGCTTCCCAGCCCAGCCCCCACTGCACCGGTGCAGTGGCACTGAAATACGCTACCTGGGTGGCCATCCCAACGCGCTGTAGCGGAGCATGGCTGCGTCCGGCACCTCGATGTCGCTAGTCTGCAGGCTCGGCTGGGGGGCAGTGCGCATCCGGCTACCACATTCGATAAACACTTCGCTGCGCGCCGTCGCAATCCCACGTTACGCATCCGTTTGTTTGGCCATTTCCAGCGTATCATCGACTTCGATGCCGAGGTAGCGCACAGTGCTCTCGAGCTCTGGACTTGTGAGTGAAAAAATATCATTAGTGCTGCCACGCAGCCGTTCCTAGCGCATTAACATTACAATCAAGTTCGCCCAGTGCTTACCGGCCAAGAATCTTCTGAATGGCTGTAAGGTAGTCAGCCGGTTACACCCGGCAAAGTGATTAAAGAATACGATGGGATTCACATTACTTACAGGCTTGGGCCAGTAAAATGAAGGTCTGCAACGGGGTGGAAGCCGCCTGTCAACGCACACCTCCGTAGCGACGGCGTAGCATGCGCACCTAATCCCGAGGGAGCAAGCGAATAATCCACGCAAGCTTGCTCAAGTATCCAATCCTCGAACTTAATGTGCCACATGCGTAGCAGATCCAGTGGACGACGGATATAGTTCTGCCCCCCCCTGTGGAGCGTGTCCTTGAATCTGTGCCGCGATTCCCTCTGGCGTCTCAGTCCACTCACAAAGGCTTGCAAAGCTATCACGCAATCCTAGCTGGCTGAATTCTCACATGATCAAACATTTGCAACATGAGACGGTCTGCAGACTGAAGAGAGAGATGTGGGTAGGAATGTGGGTAGATAATTTAGGCATAAAAAAAAGCCCTTGAAAATCAAGGGCTTTTTCATGTTTTTGGCGGAAGAGGAAAGCAATTGTGTCACCGATTTCAACGCTTGCTTCCCTCTTGACTGTGGCTGGAAAGTGACACATTTATCGGCACGTCCAAGAAAGCAATTGTGTCAACGTGCAGTATCAGAAAGTAAATCTGTCAACTTGCAGCTTTGAAGATTCAGCAGCGGCGATAAGCTGTTGAAATCATTAGAAAAACCGCACGATTCCAATCTGCTGTTCCGCGCGCTAACAGATTCGGCACTCCCGGTACAGACACTTCAGAAAATCGAACCACAAAAACTCACGATCCCTTTCGGCTTTACGACAGTCATCTAAACGATTCTTACGTCAAGGAGAACTTTGATGTCTTTGAAACTGCCCCGGCCCATCGCTCCTGATCTACATCCCATCGCTACCGGCAACTATCGCATCGCTACACCTGCCATACAGGAACTGCACGAGCTCGTCATACGCTGCCTACGTTACCGGACCACGGGGGCGCTCATCCACGGTGCCTCGCGCATCGGCAAGACCCGCGCGATCGAATATGTGCGGCTGCCGCTGGCCGAGACCCATCCCAAGATCACCACCTACCACGCCCAAGCCGAACACAAGCCGCGCCATGCCGAAGGCCCTTTCTTCTCGAATCTGCTGGAAGCCGTGGGCTACCCCGATCCGGACCACGGATCGAATCCGACCAAGCGCATTCGGCTCATCAACAAGATCAGGGAGGCCTGCGCCAAGAATGGCGGCGGGACGGTCATCCTGTTTTGTGACGAGGCGCAGCGTTACGACGACAACGAGTACGAATGGCTGCGCGACGTGCATGACCATCTGGACCGGTTGCAGATCAAGCTGTTCACGATCCTCGTCGGCCAGCAGGATCTGCTGGCCATCAAGATCGCCATGCAGTGCGCCGGCAAGACCCAGATTGTGGCGCGCCTGATGGTCGACGAACTCGCATTCCATGGCATTCGCAATGCCGCCGATGTCGCCACCTGCCTGATTGGTTATGGCCAGACCAATTTCCCGCGCCGCACCGACTGGTCTTTTACGCGCTTCTATCTGCAGCAGGCGGTGGACGCCGGATATCGCCTGGTCGACGATGCCCAAGTGCTTTGGGAGGCCTTCGCCGCGATACACAACAAGGCGGGGCTGGCCGGCGCACTGGAGATTCCGATGGAATCGTTTACACGTGCCGTCGAGATCGTACTCAAGGAAAGCGAGCTGCAGGACGCTGCGCATTACCGGCCGTCGCCCCAGTTGTGGATCCAGGCGGTGCGCAGTTCCGGCTATGTCCAGGCCCGGGTGGCGACTACCCGCGGCCTGTCGGAACTGTCCAGCGCCGCGTGATGTGATGGAGACCAAGAGCTTGCCCATCATGTTGTTCGACGAGCGCACGCTGACGCCGTCGTTCGGCTACGTGTTCGACCCGAAATGGCTCGATCCGTTTGAATCGATCGTGTCCATCTTGTGGAAGCTGGCCAGGATGAACCGGCTATCCGGTCAGGCGATCACCACGCAGTTGGCCAAGTCTGACATTGACCCATATGAGGGCGTGGCGGCATGCCGCTCGGAGGTCGACCTGTGCCGCTTACATCTCACCCTGGGGCTACCGCTCAAACTGGTGTGGGACTCTGTGCTCCCCGATGCGTTGCAGGCCACCGCCGGCAACCATTTCCGGTATTGCCGGAAATGCCTGTGCCGTGGCTATCACAGTGTGGTGCATCAGGTCGGCACCAACAAATGCTGCCCGGTGCATGGCGACCCGCTGGAAATCGCCTGTCGCACTTGCGGCGCCAAGGCGCCCTACCGACTCAACGTAGCCCTGCTCGACGCGCCCTACCGATGCGGAAACTGTGGCCACCTATATGGCGCATCGCCGCCCGTTTCGTCGAGGAACATGCGTCCATTCAACAAGAAGGCGCGCATCGCCATCACGCGGCTGCGATGGAGCTATTTTGCGTATTTCTGATCGTATCGATATGACGCTGACGATGCGAATCGGTGCCGATTTTCGGCGCCAAGGAAGTGACACATTTCCTTTCCTTGCATTCCAGTTGACACAATTGCTTTCCAAATTCGGTAAGCCGTTGAAAATATTAAAGAATTTCAACTTTCCCGACTCTGAAAAGATGGATTGACACATTTACCGTCGCAAAAGTGACACTTTCGCTTTCCACTACGCGACGCTAGTGCCTGAAACCGCCCGGGTACTGATCCTGTACGGTGGGGCCAGTGCTGAAAAAACCGGCACGCTGGCCGAAGTGCGCGCCGCACTGGGCAGTCGCAGCGTGCACGAATTTGGCGGCATCGAACCCAACCCGAGTTACGAAACCCTGATGCGCGCCGTCCAGCTGGTGCGTGCCGAACGGCTCGACTTCCTGCTGGCCGTCGGCGGCGGCTCGGTCATCGACGGTAGCAAATTTGTCGCCGCAGCGGCGCTCTACGATGGCGAACCATGGGAAATCGCCGAACAGGGTGGCGCCAATATCCGCCGTGCCCTGCCGATCGGCACGGTACTGACCTTGCCCGCCACCGGTTCGGAAATGAATAACGGCGCGGTGGTCACCCGCAAAGCGACGCAGGCCAAGCTGCCGTTCCGCAACCCGCTGCTGTTCCCGCAATTTTCCATACTGGATCCGTCCAAAACCTTCACCCTGCCGACCAAACAGGTGGCAAATGGTCTGGTTGATGCCTACGTGCACACCATCGAACAGTATCTGACCTATCCGGTACAGGCGCTGGTGCAAGACCGTTTCGCCGAAGGCTTGCTGCAGACCCTGATCGAGATCGCGCCACAGGCCGTGGCCGCACCAGACGATTACACCACCCGCGCCAACCTGATGTGGACCGCCACGCTGGCACTGAACGGTCTGATCGGCGCCGGTGTGCCACAGGACTGGGCCACCCACATGATCGGTCACGAACTGACGGCGCTGTACGACATCGACCACGCCCGCACCCTCGCCATCGTGCTGCCGGCTTTGCTCGAGGTACAGCGCGACAGCAAACACGCCAAGCTGCTGCAATACGGTGCGCGGGTGTGGAACATCAGTACGGGTAGCGAAGCAGAACGCATCACGGCAGCCATTGCCAGCACCCGCGCCTTCTTCGAGGGACTGGGCATTCCCACCCGCCTGTCGGCCTACGAACTGGGACAGGATGCCGTCGAAGCGGTATTGCGCCAGCTGGAATCGCACCGCATGACAGCACTGGGCGAACACCGCGATATCGACCTGGCACGCAGCCGCCGCATTCTCGAAGCGGCACTGTAAGGGTAATGATTGACTGAAGCTATTTCACAAGGAAAAAACATGAACATTCTGATGGTACTCACCTCGCACGACCAACTGGGCAACACCGGTAAGAAAACCGGCTTCTGGCTGGAAGAATTTGCCGCGCCGTATTACACCCTGACGGCAGCCGGTGCACGCATTACGCTGGCCTCGCCGCTGGGCGGCCAGCCACCGCTGGACCCGAAAAGCGACGAGCCGGATTCGCAAACAGAGGCCACCCGTCGCTTCAAAGCCGACCCGCAAGCACAGGCGCTGCTGGCCAATACCGCCAAGCTGGCTGAGATGCAGGTGACCGAGTTCGACGCCGTGTTCTATCCGGGCGGCCATGGCCCGCTGTGGGATCTGGCGGAAGACCGCCATTCCATCCAGCTGATCGAAGACATGCTGGCGGCCGGCAAACCGGTCGGCGCCGTCTGCCACGCACCGGGCGTGCTGCGCCATGTGAAGGCTGCCGACGGTACGCCGCTGGTGCGCGGCAAACAGGTGACCGGCTTCACCAACAGCGAAGAAGCCGCCGTCGGTCTGACCGACATCGTGCCCTTCCTGGTCGAAGACATGCTCACGCAGCATGGCGCCAACTACTCGAAAAGCGCCGACTGGCAATCGTATGTCGTCACCGATGGCCTGCTGGTCACGGGGCAGAATCCGGCTTCCTCCGAAGCAGCGGCGGCTGCGCTGCTGAAACTGCTAGCCTGAACGCCCCCGTGTGCGATAGCGTCTCAAATGTACCAAAACTACAAAATTGAGTTGACTTCAATTTCAGACTAAAGCAGTATGAAAAAGGAGATCAATGTGATTTTCACAATTAAATTCAACTCTACGGTAGTTTTAATACAGAAATCGAGTCACTAAAGCACACGGTCGGATCACGCTGCCCCGGCGCAGACAGTCCTCGTCCCGATGTGTAGACCAACAGCACAGGAGACGTGGCATGACCTGCAATTCCGATCGATTGAGGGGCGCGCTGGTGCGCGCTGCATGGTGCGCTCTGGCGCTCACCCTGAGTGCCTGCGGTGGCGGCAGCGGCGCAGCTGGCGGGACCAGCACCCCGCCACCGCCACCGCCAGCGCCGCCGCCGGTCGTGGTGACCGATCCGGCTCCGGCAGCAGCGACCCTGCGCGTCCACTATTTCCGCCCCGATGCCAGCTACGCCAACTGGGGCGTGTACGCCTGGCAGGGACCGAAGACGCCGTCCAGCGGCTGGCCCGGCAACCGCTTCCTGTTCGACCTTGCCGATGCCAATGGCTGGGGCAAGCACGTCGACATTCCGATGGACACCTCGCAGAGCGCGATGAAATTCCTGATCTCGCTCCCCAACAGCGCTGGCACCGATGCCGCCAAGGACTGCCCGAACGACCTGTCGACGCCACTGGGCGCATCGCTGGCGAGCAGCGGGCAGGAAGTCTGGGTGGTATCCGGCGACTGCACGGTGTACACCAGCGAGCCAGCCCGCTTCAGCCTCGGCGCTGCGCGGGCCATCTGGCTGTCTGCCGATACCCTGCTGTGGCCGGGCGCAGCAAGCACCAATAGCTACCAGTTGCTGAGCGCTGCCAAGGCTGGCATGGCGGCAACTGCGGGCGCCGTCAATGGTGCCGATCACAGCTACGCTTTGAATGTCGATAGCGCCGGTTATGCCGGCCTGCCGGCAGCCGTGCGCGCAAAGTATCCGCAGTACAGCGGTGCCACGGTACTGCGGCTAGCCACGCCGCTCACTGCGGCGCAACTGACGAGCGCCCTGCGTAGCCAGCTAGTCGTCACGCAGAGCAATGCCGGAAAAGTTGTCGATGGCACCCAGCTGCAACTGGCGCCGGTGCTCGATGCCGTGTACGCCGGCTCTGCACCAAGCGCAAAGCTGGGCCTGTCGTTTGCTGGCGGTGTGCCGAGCTTCAGTCTGTGGGCGCCGACCGCACAATCAGTCACGCTGAACCTGTTCGATAGCGCCACCAGCAGCACGCCGTCGGCCACACTGGCGATGACGCCGGATGCGACCACCGGCGCCTGGGTCTACACGGCACCTAACGCCAGCTGGACCAATCAGAAGTATTACAGCTACACGGTGCAGGTCTACAGCCGCGCGGCCGGCAATCAGGTGGTCAGCAACACGGTGGTCGATCCGTATGCGGTAGCGGTGAATGCGCTGGACCCGGGCGCACCGGCCGGGCTGCATGCCATGGTCCTGAATCTGGCCGACGCGCCTGCCAAACCGGCAGGCTGGGACACCCATGTAGCACGCAATCTGCCCGCACTGCTCGATGGTACCGACAGCGCCATCTACGAGCTGCATGTGCGCGAGTTTTCAGCGAGCGATAGCAGCGTCGGCGCGGCAGCTGCGGGCCGGTACGATGCCTTCGGCCCCGCGTATGCCGGCGTCAGCCAAGGCATGCGCCATCTGGCGGCGCTGGCGCAGGCGGGTATGACCCACGTACATCTGCTGCCGGCGGTGGAATTTGCCAGCATCGATGAAGTGCGTTGCAGTGCGCCGCAGATTCCTGCCGCGACGGGCGCTGAGCAGAGTGCCGCCAGCGCCGTGGTCGCGACGCAGAACAGCGACTGCTACAACTGGGGCTACGACCCGCTGCTGTATGGTGTGCCGGAAGGGGCATACGCCAGCAATGCTGCCGACGGCAGCGTGCGCGTGCGCGAGTTCCGCAATATGGTGATGGGCCTGCACAGCATCGGCCTGCGCGTGGTGATGGACGTAGTCTATAACCACACACCCGCCAGCGGTCAGGCCGGACTGTCCATTCTCGACCGCATCGTGCCCGGCTATTACTATCGCCTCGATGCCAGCGGCAACGCCACCGGCCAGTCCGGTGCCGGTCCCGATCTGGCCGCCGAACAGGCCATGACGGCCAAGCTGCTGGTCGATACGCTGACGCGCTGGGCAGACCAGTACAAGGTCGATGGCTTCCGCTTCGACATCATGAGCCTGATGCCCAAGCAGGTATTGCTGGACATCCAGAGCGCACTGAACGCGGTGGCACTGGCCGACGGTCGCCGCAGCGCTGGCGGACCCG
This sequence comes from Pseudoduganella danionis, assembly GCF_009720775.1. GTDB lineage: Bacteria > Pseudomonadota > Gammaproteobacteria > Burkholderiales > Burkholderiaceae_D > Rugamonas > Rugamonas danionis. The sequence goes on along the minus strand of NZ_WNKW01000011.1, from coordinate 29,394 downwards.
GGGTCTACCTGTACGGTGAAGGCTGGACGCAGAACGGTCTGAGCTTCGTCAACGCCCAGCAGTCCAATATGGCTGGCACCGGCATCGGTACCTTCAACGACCGCATGCGCGACGCCGTGCGCGGTGGCAGTCCCTTCGATAGCGGCGCGGCGATGTCGCAGCATCAGGGCTTTATCAACGGCCTATGCTATGACAACAACGATGGCAGCGGCTGCGATACCAGCCACGCCACCCTGCAATGGTGCGGCAGTGGCACGCTGACGCAGCAGCAGTGTCTCTACCTGCTGCAGAGCCGCATCAGCGTCGGTCTGGCGGGCAATCTGGCCAGCTTCCCGCTGAAGTCCGGCGTCAGCGGTGCGCAGCTCGACTACTTCGGCGGCCCCACCGGCTATACCGCGACACCGCAGGAAAATCTGGCCTATATCTCGGTGCACGATAACGAAACCGTGTTCGATTTCGGCCAGTACAAGCATCCGGCCACCACCCCGGCGGCAGCGCGGGCGCGCGCCCAGACGGTCGGGCTATCGCTGGTGGCGCTAGCACAGGGCGTGCCGTTCTTCCAGGCCGGTGACGATCTGCTGCGCTCGAAATCGATGGATAGCAATAGCTACAACTCGGGGGACTATTTCAACCGTATCGACTGGAGCGGTAGCAGCAATAACTGGGCGGTCGGCGCGCCACCGCAAAACACCGGCAACAATGCCGCCAATCTGGCGACCATGACGCCGCTGCTGAACAATCCGCTGCTGCGGGTGGGCGCGTCCGACATCAGTCAGGCCACGCTGGCGTTCCAGGATCTGCTGCGGCTGCGTCAGGACACCAGCATGTTCCGCCTGAAGACGGCGGCCGCGATTGCCAGTTGTGTCAGCTTCCCGGATCAGGGCGCGCAGCAGCCGGGCCTGATCGTGATGCGCATTTCCGGTGCCGCCGGTTGTGGCGACCGCAAATACCAGAGCATCGTGGTGCTGTTCAATGCCAACAAGGTGGCGCAGACCTTCAGCGCCGCCAGCTATGCGGGACGCAGCGTCAAGCTGCATGCGCTGCAGGCCGGTGGTAACGATGCGGTGGTCAAGCAGGCCAGCTTTGCCGCTGGCGTGTTCAGCGTGCCGGCCCGCACCACGGCAGTGTTTGTCGAACCCTGAGACGGCGTTACCGAGCGCGCCTAAGCCCTTGACCGGCACAGGCGCTCTCTGGCGGAATGACGGAGTGAAGTAGGATTGGCCTGCCTACCGCCCCTGCGGTGAGACGGCTAGGCTTGCCTGTGCTTGACAACTGACCGCTGGTCATTTAAAGTCGCCACACAAATGACCGATGGTCATTTAATTCTCACGACAATTCGACCAACAGTCATTACGCAGGAATACACATGCAAGATCTCAACAACAAGTGGGCACTGGTGACCGGCGCCTCCAGCGGTTTCGGTATTGATTTCGCCACTCTACTCGCCGAGCGCGGTGCCAATCTGGTTCTGGCGGCGCGCCGCACCGAGCCTATGGAAGCATTGGCTAGCCAACTTCGCCAGCAGCATCAGGTCGAGGTGGTCGTGATCGGCATTGATCTGGCACTGCCGGCGGCGGGCCTGCAATTGAAGGCCCAGCTCGACGCGCGCCAGATCGCTATCGATGTATTGATCAATAACGCCGGCTATGGCTTGTATGGGGAATTTGTCGACCAGCCCGTCGCCGCCACCTTGAACATGCTGCAACTGAATATCATGAGTCTGACGGAGCTGACCCACGTCTTTGCGCAGGATATGGTGCGGCGTGGCGCTGGCCATATTCTGCTGGTTGCCAGCATAGTCGGCTATCAGGCCACGCCGACCTACGCGGCCTACTCGGCCAGCAAAGCCTATGTGCTGCTGTTCGGCGAAGCCTTGAATGCTGAACTGGCGCCGCATGGCGTCAAAGTGAGCGTACTATCGCCGGGCATTACCGCGACCAGTTTCCTCGCCGTGTCCGGACAACGCGCTACGCCCTATCAGCAGCTGGTGATGATGCAATCGCGTCCGGTCGCTGCAATTGGCTTGAAGGCTATGTTCGCAGGCAAACCTAGTGTGGTGCCGGGGATCGCCAACCAGCTCACGATCTTCGGGAACCGCCTCATGCCGCGCAAAGCACAAAGCCAGATCGCCTATCGCCTGATGAAGAACTGACTGACAGCACCGAGCACAAGGACACATCATGAAACGCATACTGATACTGGGTGCCAGCGGCCTGGTTGGCCAACAATTGCTGCAACAGGCACTGGCGCAGCCTGAGGTTCAACTAGTCATTGCGCCAACCCGCCGCGCGCTTCCCGCGCACGCCAGACTATTGAATCCAATCGTCGACTACGAACAGCTCCCCGAAGACGCCGAATGGTGGCAGGCGGACGCGGTACTGTGTGCGCTGGGAACAACCATGCGTCAGGCCGGATCTGCCAGCGCGTTTCGCCGCGTCGACCATAGTTACGTGCTGGCCGCCGCCCGGCTAGCGCAGGCCGCCGGCACACCCGTGTTTGTTCTGAACTCCTCGCTCGGAGCGGATCAGCGCAGCAGCAATCTGTACCTGCGCGTCAAAGGCGAGACCGAACAGGCCTTGCATGCGCTGGGGTTCCGCTCGCTAACGCTGGTGCGCCCCTCACTACTGGATGGCGGGCCACGTCCGGACAGCCGTCCCGCCGAAACCATGGCCCTATGCATGGCGCGACTACTGGGGCCGCTGGTACCGCGCCGCTGGCGTCCCGTTCCAACCAGCCGCGTTGCGCAGGCCATGTTAGGCGCCGCCATGTCGGGCAGCGCTGGCACGCATATCATCGAGTCATCCGGGCTACACGACTGACACGGCAAGACGGTATACTTTGCCCCATGCTCAAATCCCCTCCCCGTCCCAAAGCCAGAGCGATCGGCTCCGATGACAAGGCCGCTCGCCGCGCGGATATCCTCGCAGCCGCGCGCCAGCTATTTCTCGAAGATAGCCGGCAACTACCGTCTGCGGCGCGCATTGCCGAAGCAGCGTCACTGGCCAAGGGCACGGTGTATCTGTATTTCCGCACCAAAGAAGAGATCTTTATCGCCTTGCTGGCCGAGGATTTTGCCGGATTGCTGGCAGAAGTACATAGCGGCTTCAGCGATGCAGGACAGCCCGATCTGCTGGAACGGTTTATCCAGCGCTATGTCGCCTATCTGCAAGCGCGGCCAGAACTGCTGCGCCTCGACGCCATGGCGTACAGCGTACTGGAGCAGAATCTCGACATCAGCCAACTGCGGCAGTTCAAACTGAATCTGACCGAAGGTCTGGTCAACGCAGGCCAGTTACTGGATACCACCCTGCAGCTAGCGGCTGGTCGTGGCACAACCCTGCTGATACGTACCTACGCGTTGACGCGCGGCCTGTGGCAGTCCCTCGACTACCCGCCGAATGTACGCGCCTTGCTTGCCGATCCCGTGTTCGCGCCGATCCGTCCCGAATTCCAGAGCGAACTCGTGCAATCGCTGCGGGAATACTGGCATGGTGCGGTCACACTGCAACGCTGACGCTATCCTCGTCCGACGACAGCGCAAGACGCGATGGCACGGCTGCGTTCAGGCATTCGCTCTACGCCAAAACGACGATGCGCTGATAGGCGGCTGCCGAATAAAAACAATTCTGCGGGAAGGCACACCGCCTGTGCCAAATCAAATGTAAATACCACAGTAGAGGGGCGCAATCAGGCTTGACACGCTAAGGTCGGCGCGATCAATCGGCTGACACAGCGGCTACATTGGGGAATGCGGAGTATCCAAACCAACGAAGGCTCGGAGCGAAATCACGTAAGTGCTTGATTTTATGGTGCGGCTGGCGGGGATCGAACCCACGACCCTTGGCTTCGGAGGCCAGCCGTCTATTAGGAAAAAGTGGCTTAGTTCGCCGTAACTCCTTGAAATTTCATAATATTCCAAAATCGAAACTGAGGCAATATGAGGAAGGATTGGGAAGAAAATCGACGATTTTCTTTCCCAAACTTTTCCCAAGAATTTCGCGAACTAAACCACCTTAGACCTTCAGGAACTGTATTCAGCTTCGATTTTTCGCGCCGAATAATCCAAGAAAGAAAAGTGTACTACTAGACCACTTTACGCCATTACTTCAGCTCTCCTCAGTTGCCAGAAGCCGGTTACACCTAACCCTAGAGGATTGGAGGCACGCCATAGCTAGAGCAAGGGAGGTGGACCAGTGGCGAAACGCATGCAGGCATCGTGGCTTTCATAAGAATTAACGTCTCCCCCATCAACCCCAATGAATCAATTAGGCAGCGAAATGGAGTTGATACTGAAGAGTGAATAGGAAAATGTCGTCTTGCTCGCCAGCAAAAACTCTCCAGTTGTTAATAAGCTACGATATTTGCGTTGTAGGCAGGTGCCGACTTAGTATTGCGTTATCAACATCATAAATAGACGCATGCCAACATGCATAAGATGTTTCTGTTGGGTTATATTGTCAGTATGCAATCACATCGCCGCGCCATCGGCCAGACAATATAATGAAATCGAGCAACTTCCAGCCACTAAAAGCCCGCTGGCCCCAGTTATACGAACATGCAGCGTTCGCCGAACATTACGCACACACTGACCCACACACCGCCGCTGTCAAGCTTCGCTGCTTCGCGGAAGCCCTCGTGGGCTTTCTTTATAGGGAGCTGAGGCTTCCAAGCGAGCCATCTGACAGCTTTTTCGAGAAGCTTAAATCCCCCTTCTTCCAAGACGTCGTCGGCGAAGCTGTTTTGCAGAAGCTTCATGCACTTCGCATGCTTGGCAATAAGGCCGCCCACGGCTGCACTATGGACACCGGGACGTCCCTACAACTAATTGAGGAAACTTACCTTCTCGGGCAGTGGCTATACAAGACCTACAGCGGGGACTCCTTAGAGTCCTACCCCGCCTATGAGCCTCCAGCCAAACCTGCCGTACTCTCAGCTTACTCCACAGAAACGGCTGATATGGTCGCCAAGCAACTGGCTTCTGCAAAGGAAGAGCTGAGCCGCGTGGAGGCTTTCGAGAAGGCCTCCCAGGCACAAATCGCGGAACTCGGTCAAACACTAGACGAGTCTGAAGTCGTGAACTTCAAAAATGCTTCCGCGAAAGCCTCGGAAACAATCGACTTCAAGCCTGCGAACACCCGCAAACTCATTAACATTCATGACGCGTTCGCAGAGTATTCCTTGACCGACGGCCAAGAGGAACTAGTCAATAGTCTCGAACGGTTCCTTAAAGGCAAGACGGAAAGCGTTTTTCTACTCAAAGGCTATGCAGGCACAGGAAAAACCTTCATCACCAAGGGTCCAACCGAGTATTTTCGAGCCATCGGCCGCAACTACGTCCTCGCTGCGCCTACAGGCAAGGCTTCAAAGGTTATTTCTAAGAAAACCAAGTCAAGTGCATACACCATTCACAAGACCATTTACTCGTTCAAGGATATCGCCGAGTATCGGGACGACGACATCGACGGAACCGAAACCTTCAAGTTCTACGCTGAGCTAGCAGTGAACAACCTCTCGGCCGACACTGTTTATATTGTGGACGAAGCCTCCATGATTCCTGACGTCTACCAGGAGGCGGAGTTTTTCCGCTTCGGAACGGGATACTTGCTCGCCGACTTCCTAAAGTTCGTGAACCTGGACCACAACGACCACGAAAAGAAAGTTATTTTCATTGGTGACAACGCCCAGCTTCCTCCCGTTGGCATGAACTTCTCGCCAGCGTTAGATGCCAGCTACCTATACCAGCAGCACAATGTCCGCTCAACCGAGTTCGAACTCTCCGAGGTCGTTCGCCAGAAATCTGAGAGCGGTGTAATCGCGAACGCAATTCCGCTTCGCAAAGCATTGCAGGACAACTCGTTCAACCAGCTGACAATTGACTTCGCCCAACCAGACGTCCAAATGGTCACACATGCCAACCTGGTAGAGCGCTACCTCGAATCATGCGGCGGAAAGGTCAACGGGGAGTCGATAATAATCGCCCATTCGAACTCCGATGTTGGGGACTACAACCAACGAATCCGTGAGCACTTTTTCCCCAATTGTCCGAAAGTGGTGGCGGGCGACAAGGTGATGTCCACCTCCAACAGCGACGCATACGCCATATTCATATCCAACGGTGACTTCGGCCTAATACGGCAGGTACTCTCCGGTTCGGATAAGCGCACCGTTACCTTGAAAAGGAAATCCGCCAACACAGGAAAGCTTGAAGAGATTCCCGTTTCCCTACACTTCAAAGATGTCGTCGTTGGCTTCAAGAGCCTCGATGGCACCTCCCATTTTTTCAACGCCAAAATAATCGAGGACCTGCTTTACTCAAAAGAGGCTGCGCTGTCCTCTGACCAAAACAAAGCCCTCTACCTTGATTTTTGCATCCGGAATCCGAAATTGAAACGCAATAGTACGGAGTTCAAGCATGCCTTGAAAGCTGACCCATATTTCAACGCGCTAAGACTCAAGTTCGGCTACGCAATTACCTGTCACAAAGCTCAGGGCAGCGAGTGGAACAACGTGTTCGTCAAATGTAAGAGCCATCAGAGCCAGCTTACAGCCGTAGAGGAAAGCAATTGTGTCACCGGTTTCAACGCTTGCTTCCCTCTTGACCGCGGCCGGAAAGTGACACATTTACCGGCACGTCCAAGAAAGCAATTGTGTCAACTCGTAGCATCGGAAAGAAAATCCGTCAACTCGCAGCTTTGAAGATGCGGCAGCAGCGATAAGCTGCTGAAATCATGAGCAAAACCGCACGATTCCAATCGGCTGTTCCGCGCGCAAGGCCTGCCGGCTCTCGCATCATCGAGGCGTACAGCCTGAAGCTGGGCCGGCGCCTGCAGTGCTTTGGCGAAGCCGTTTTTGAACAGTGGATACGTCTCGAAGTTGATCCAACAATCCAGACATTTTGCGAACGCCCGCTCGACTTGAATTTCGCGGATGAGGTACTACAAGTCGACTTCTGGGTACGTCAGGGCGACCGCGAAACGTTGCTCGTCATGGACGATGCCTGCGAGGCGCGCAGCACGATAATCGATGGCGTCGAAATGGCGGTCCGCATCGTACCGCCCGCCGAACTTTTGGCGAGCAAAATGTGGACCGACAACTGGCAGCGCATGCTGGTGGCAATCACCTGCTCTCGAAAAGATATCCCCCCCTCGCTCCAACAATCGATCCTGAAATTTGTAGCCGAGCCGATGCAGCTTTCCCGCATCGAGCAGGAATTTTCCACCGGTGATCCAACGCCTGTGCGAGCAGCCATCTTTTGCTTACTCCATGCTGGAAAACTCCAGGCTCCGCAGCTGCACGCGGAAGAACTTTCGTTCTTGACTTCAATTCACCCGGTGAGGCCGCTATCATGAATCGTCAACGCAGAGACCTTCATGGCATCGACATCGGTATCTGGCCAGACGTTGATTTCAATGCCCTCTCCGATGCACAGCGCATCATTTTTTCCAAAAGACGGAGAGCAATTGAGCTGTATGCCGAAGGAGAGGCCATACGCCTGATTGAAGAGCGGACAGGCATCAACCGACACCCGTGCCGTCGAGATCGTGCTCAAGGAAAGCGAGCTGCAGGACGCTGCGCATTACCGGCCGTCGGCCCAGTTGTGGATCCAGGCGGTGCGCAGTTCCGGCTATGTCCAGGCTCGGGTGGCGACCACTTGCAGCCTGTCGGAACTGTCCAGCGCCGCGTGATGCCATGGAGGCCAAGAGCTTGCCCATCATGCTGTTCGACGAGCGCGCGCTGACGCCGTCTTTCGGCTACGTGTTCGACCCGAAATGGCTCGATCCGTTTGAATCGATCGTGTCCATCCTGTGGAAGCTGGCCAGGATGAACCGGCTATCCGGTCAGGCGATCACCACGCAGTTGGCCAAGTCTGACATTGACCCATATGAGGGCGTGGCGGCATGCCGCTCGGAGGTCGACCTGTGCCGCTTACATCTCACCCTGGGGCTACCGCTCAAACTGGTGTGGGACTCTGTGCTCCCCGATGCGTTGCAGGCCACCGCCGGCAACCATTTCCGGTATTGCCGGAAATGCCTGTGCCGTGGCTATCACAGTGTGGTGCATCAGGTCGGCACCAACAAATGCTGCCCGGTGCATGGCGACCCGCTGGAAATCGCCTGTCGCACTTGCGGCGCCAAGGCGCCCTACCGACTCAACGTAGCCCTGCTCGACGCGCCCTACCGATGCGGAAACTGTGGCCACCTATATGGCGCATCGCCGCCCGTTTCGTCGAGGAACATGCGTCCATTCAACAAGAAGGCGCGCATCGCCATCACGCGGCTGCGATGGAGCTATTTTGCGTATTTCTGATCGTATCGATATGACGCTGACGATGCGAATCGGTGCCGATTTTCGGCGCCAAGGAAGTGACACATTTCCTTTCCTTGCATTCCAGTTGACACAATTGCTTTCCAAATTCGGTAAGCCGTTGAAAATATTAAAGAATTTCAACTTTCCCGACTCTGAAAAGATGGATTGACACATTTACCGTCGCAAAAGTGACACTTTCGCTTTCCACTACGCCATGCGCTCGCAGCGCGATGCCACGCTCGATATGCCGGTGCTGCTGCTGCCGTCGGTGCAGGTGAATATGCGCGCCGGCCACCTGCCGCCGGCCGAAGCCAATGGCACGCGCTACATCAAAATCCCGCTCAACGCCGTCTAGAACAACCAGGAGGAGACCAACATGGAATTCCACACACTGAGTGCCGCGCTATCTGTCGCAGCCCAGATCCTGCCGGAAGATCTGGTGCAGATCCGCGCCGCCGGCTTCTAGTCCGTTATCTGCAACCGCCCCGACGGTGAAGCAGGCGACCAGCCGCTCTATGCGGAAATCGAACGTGCCGCACAGGCACTGGGACTGCGCACCTACTACCTACCCGCTGTATCGGGCAAGGTCAGCGATGAACAGGGCCAGCTATTCGGTCAGGTACTGGCCGAGCTGCCCAAACCGGTACTGGCCTACTGCCGTACCGGCATGCGCTCGACCACCATGTGGGCACTGGCCGAAGCACGCAGCAAGTCGCTGCCCGAAATCGTCGCTGTGGCACAGAAAGCCGGCTACGACATGAAAGGCGTGGTGCGCCGCATCATCAATCAGGGCCGCACGCCGCTCGATGATGTGGAAGTGGCGCACGCCATCGTCATCATCGGCGGCGGCGCCGCCGGCATCGCCACCGCAGCCAGCCTGCTGGCGCGCGATCCGGAACTGGACATCGCCATCATCGATCCGGCCGACGTGCACTACTACCAGCCCGGCTGGACGCTGGTAGGCGGCGGCGTATTCGATGCCGCCACCACGGCCCATACCATGGCTGCCACCATCCCGCGCGGGGTCCACTGGATCAAGGCCGCCGTGGCAGCCTTCGAACCGGAGCGCAATGCCCTGATCCTCGATGGCTGCCGCGTGGTCAAATACCAGCAACTGGTAGTCTGCCCGGGACTGAAACTGGACTGGCATGCCATCGAAGGCCTATCCGATACGCTAGGCCGCAATGGCGTCACTTCCAACTATCTGTACCATCTGGCGCCCTACACCTGGAAGCTGGTGAATGAACTGGGCAGAGGCCGCGCCATCTTCACCCAGCCGCCCATGCCGATCAAATGCGCCGGTGCGCCGCAGAAGGCCATGTATCTGTCGGCAGACCAGTGGAAGCGCAACGGCGCACTGGAACACATCGATATCGAATTCTGCAGCGCCGGCGCCGCCCTGTTCGGCGTGGCCGACTACGTGCCGGCACTGATGGAGTATGTGCAGAATTACGGCATCCAGCTTAGCTTCGGCAATACGCTGGTGCGCGTCGACGGCCCTGGCAAAATCGCCACCTTCCGCTGCACCGGTGCCAACGGCGTCGAACAGCTGGTCGAGCGCCCATTCGATCTGCTGCACGTGGTGCCGCCACAGGTGGCGCCAGACTTTATCCGCGTCAGCCCGCTGGCCGATGCAGCGGGCTGGGTCAACGTCGATCAGGCCACGCTGCGCCACAAGAACTGGCCGAACATCTATGCGCTGGGCGACGTCGCCAACACCCCCAATGCCAAAACCGCGGCAGCGGCGCGCAAGCAGGCGCCGGTGGTGGCGCACAATCTGCTTGCCGCCATGGGCAAGGCCGAAGGCAGCGCCCAGTACGACGGCTACGGTTCCTGCCCGCTCACGGTGGAACGGGGCAAAATCGTGCTAGCCGAATTCACCTATGGCGGCAAGCTGGCGCCCAGCTTCCCGCGCTGGTTGCTCGATGGCACCCGTCCCTCGCGGCTGGCATGGCTGCTGAAAGAACGCATCCTGCCGCCGCTGTACTGGAAAGGCATGCTGAAAGGCCGCGAGTGGCTGGCCAAACCGGAACTGGCCGACCAATGAGGGGCCGCCACTGCAAGGAGTACACGCGATGATGGTCGTCAGCCTGCTAGGTTTCACGGTCGGCATCATTCTGGCGCTGACCGGTGCAGGCGGCGGCATACTGGCAGTGCCGCTACTGGTCTTCGGTGCCGGGCTCAGCATGGCGCAGGCTGGGCCTATCGGCCTGCTGGCCGTAGCACTGGCCGCTGCGCTGGGTGCCATCATGGGTCTGAAGAACGGTACGGTGCGCTACAAGGCCGCCCTGCTCATCGCGAGCGCCGGCATACTTTGCTCGCCGCTGGGCCTGTGGCTAGCGCAGCGCACACCCAACCGGCCACTTAGTATGGTGTTCGCACTGGTGCTGCTGTATGTCGCGTGGCGCGTCTACCAGCGTGCCACGGCAGCAAGCGGCAACGGCGGCAATGCAGGCGTAGCCGCTAGCCAGACCGGCGCCGCCCCGCCATGCCGGCTGGACATCCAGCGCGGGAAGCTGAACTGGACTGCTCCCTGTGCCCGTGCGCTGGCCATGTCCGGACTGCTGGCCGGCGGACTGTCCGGCTTGCTGGGAGTAGGCGGCGGCTTCGTCATGGTGCCCGCCCTGCAGCGCTACACTGATCTGAACACCCAGTCTATTCTGTCCACTTCGCTCGCCGTGATCGCCCTCGTCTCATTTTCGGGTGTGGCAGCCAGCGCCGCCACCGGCCACCTGCAATGGGCCATCGCCCTGCCGTTTTCGGCTGGTGCACTGGCCGGTATGGGCAGCGGCCGTCTGCTGGCGGCGAGGCTGGCGGGGCCGGTACTGCAACAGGCGTTTGCGCTGGTATCGGCCTGCGTCGCACTGGCATTATTCGTGCGGGCACTGTGAATGCCGCGGCGCTGCCCGAGCGGGCAGCGCCCACCTGCCCCGGCTGAGGCTGGCTGTTTATAATAGCGGCATGAAACCTTCCCGCTATCGCCAGCACGCCGTCAGCTGCCTGCTACTGGCCACCACCCTCGCCGCCACTGTCTGTACCGCCACCGGCCAGACTCCTTCGCCGACCACATCGGCACAGGACGAAACAGCCAGCATACGCCAGCATCACCTCAAGCGCCTGCACGAGCGCCTGAGTGTGGAACCGGCAGTATTGGAAAGCCACTGCCGCTACGAATCCGAAATCGCCACCGCGCCGCCACTGAACCGCGTGGCGCTGACCTTCGACGATGGCCCTACGACATCAGGCACCGCATACATACTGGAAGTGCTGAAGAAGTACAACATCCACGCTACTTTCTTCATGGTGGGCGAAAAGGCCAGCCAGTATCCCGAGCTGGTAGCGCAGGTACGCGCGGCAGGCCACGACGTGGTGGCCAACCATTCGTGGAGCCACCCCAACTTCCACGACATCGATGTGGCACGCCAGACAGGCGAAGTGCTGCGCGCCGACAGCCTGACCACGCCAGACCTGCCCAAGCTGTTCCGCTACCCGTATGGCAATTCGACCTGCGAAACCAATCAGCTGGTGCACCAGCATGGCTACCAGATCGTCGGCTGGCATGTGGATTCCTGCGACTGGGCGTTCGACAAGACCGGCGCTATCGATACGCGCGAGGCGATCTCCTGCGGCGTGCCGCGACAGTACCAGAACGATTATGTGGGCCATGTGCTGGCCGCGGTCCGCTCGCGTCGCGGCGGCATCATCCTGATGCATGAAATCCATCCGAATACGCTGAAAAAGCTCGACACCATAGTCGCCTCACTGCTGGCGGGCGGCTTCGAATTCGGCATGGTGACGGACAAGGACTTCCAGCCTTCGCTGCGCTAGGCCACCCCGCCATCGCATATTTCTGAGCCAGATCAAGTGGCCATCGCAGTGCCACCTGCTTCTGCGCAGCGCATGCCCCGGCATCAGCAAGAGCCAGCGGCTTCCCCTGATGCCCCATTTGCAGAAACTTCCAACATGAATAATAATGAGAACTATTATTATTCACATAAGCATTCCACCTATGCGTTTTACCGTACTAGCAAAGAAAATAGGCAAGGAAGCGGGGATGACTGCTGTGCTACTCGCCTTGGCCGCCTGCAGCGGTGGCTCCAGCACCAGTACTACATCGCCCAGCACTCCCGCCCCGGACCATACCATCGCCCTCAGCGAGACCGCCAAACTAGGCGAACTGATCTTCAAAGACACCAGCCTGTCTGCTTCGGGCGCGCAATCCTGCGCCAGCTGCCACGATCCGGCGGCGGCCCACGCCCCCAACAACAATCTGGCCGCACAATTCGGCGGCGCCAATGGCGATGTACAGGGCTTCCGCGCCGCGCCGTCGCTGCGCTATCTGAACCAGACCCCGGCCTTCTTCTTTGCCGCCGACGGCACGCCCACCGGCGGCTTCGATCGCGACGGCCGTGCCGCCAGTCTGGCCGAGCAAGGCGAGCGGCCCTTCCTTGCGCCGCACGAAATGGCGAACGACAGCAAACAGGACGTCATCAACAAGCTCCGCAAAACTGCCTATGTAGAACGCTTCCGCGCCCAGTTCGGCGCCGGCATACTGGATGACGCCGAGCAGGCCTTCGGCCGCATGACCCTCGCCTTGCAGGCTTACCAGAAAGAGGCGCCGGAGTTCCACCCATTCGATTCCAAGTACGACCTTTTCCTCGCTGGTAAAGTAAAACTCAGCGATCAGGAATTGCGCGGGCTGGCCCTGTTCAATAATCCCGCCAAGGGCAACTGCATTGCCTGCCACCCGAGCGCGCGTGGCGCCGATGGTGCGTCCCCGCTGTTCACCGATTTCACTTACGACAATCTGGGCGTGCCGCGCAATGTCAAACTGAAGGCAACCGCAAATCCAGCCTATTACGATCTGGGTCTGTGCGGACCGGACCGCACCGATCTGGTGGACAAGCGCAGCGATCTATGCGGCTCGTTCAAAGTGCCGACCCTGCGCAATGTGGCGACCCGTCAGGCCTTCTTCCATAACGGTGCGTTCGATAATCTGACCAGCGTGGTTAGCTTCTACGTACGGCGCGATACCAATCCGGAAGAATGGTATCCGCTTGCTGCCGATGGCCGGGTGCAGAAGTTCAATGACCTGCCCGAGCCATACCGCAAAAACGTCAACGTCAGCGAAGTCCCCTACAACCGCCAGCCCGGCATGGCGCCGGCCCTGTCACCGAGGGAAATCGACGATGTGGTGAAATTCCTCGGCACGCTCACTGACGGCTACAAGCTCAATCCTTAATTTACGAGACTACCAAATGAAAAAGAATCTGATCGCCTCCGCTATCGCCGCGACCCTGCTGGCGGCGCCATTTGCCGCCAGCGCCGGTGAAGCCGAACTGCTGGCCCGTATCGACAAAATGGCCGCCGAACTGGAACAGCTGAAGGCCGAGCTCAAAGCCAGCCAGCAGAAGACTGCCGTGATCGAACAGAAACAGCAGGAGCTGGCGAGCCTCGCCGCACCAGCTGTAGCGCCAGCGCCAGCCCCTACCCCATCTGCGCCCATTATGGCCAGCGGCCCCACCACCATCATCGGCGGCTATGGCGAAATCAATTACAACCGCCCCAGCAAGAATGCCAGCGCCGCCCAGACCGATGTACGCCGCGCCGTGATCGGCATCGAACACCGCTTCGATGAAAAAACCAAACTGGTTTCCGAGTTCGAATGGGAACATGCCATCGCCTCGGCCAGCGATAGCGGCGAAAGCGCGATCGAACAGCTCTACGTCGAGCGCCAGTTCGGCAACGGCCTGCGCGGAAAAGCCGGTCTGTTCCTGATCCCGGCCGGTTTGCTCAATACCAGCCACGAACCGACCGCCTACTACGGCGTGGAACGTAACTTCGTCGAGACAGCGATTATTCCTTCGACCTGGCGCGAAGCCGGTATCGGCCTTTCCGGCGATACCGCCGAAGGCCTGAGCTGGGATGCCGGCATCACCACCGGCTTTGATCTGGGCAAATGGGATGCGGCCAGCAGCGAAGGCCGCGAATCGCCGCTAGGCGCCATCCATCAGGAAGGCCAGCTGGCCAAATCGCGCGACCTGAGCGTGCATGGCGCGCTGAACTGGCGCGGCGTGCCCGGCCTGCTGCTGGGCGGCTCGCTGTTCAGCGGCAAGGTCGGCCACAAGACCGAAGGCTATACCGCCAACGATGCGCGCGTCACCGTCTATGACCTGCATGCCCGCTATACGCCGGGCTTGTGGGATCTGGCCGCAGTCTATGCGCGCGGCCAGATCAGCAACACGGCAGCGCTCAACCTCACGCTGGTGGGCAACCCTACCCCGGTGCCGAAAGCCTTCGCTGGCTGGTATCTGCAGGCGGCGTATCAGGCCTACAAAGCGGACGACTATGTACTGAGCCCGTTTGTCCGCTACGAGCAGTACAACACGGCCAAGAGCTATGAAGCGCTGCCGCAAGGTCTGGGCGTTGCGGCCCAGCCGGATGAAAAAGTCACGACGGTGGGCGCCAATCTGAAAGTGGGCGAAGGCGTGGTGCTGAAGGCTGACTATCAGAAGTTCAAGGAAGACAAGACGCGCGACCGTCTCAACCTCGGCGTAGGGTTCTCTTACTGATGCGCTACCGGCTCTGTCTTCCGCTGGCGGCAAGCCTGGCCTGTTTGCCCGCCTATGCGGTGCAATACCTGAGCGTCGAGCAGGTGCAGAAGCTGGCCTATCCTGATGCTACTGCTTACCGTACGCAGGATGTGGCCTTGTCGCTGGCGCAGATGCAGCAGGTGGAAAAGCTGGCCGGATTGCCGGCCCGCTCCGTCAACTGGCACGTCATCGGCGCGTACAACGGCGACAAGCTGCTCGGCTATCTGGTGCTCGACGACGTGATCGGCAAATTCGAGCTGATCTCCTATGCCGTCGCGCTCAATCCCGATGCCAGCATCCGTCAGGTGGAAATTCTGACCTACCGTGAAAGCCATGGCGGCGAAATCCGCCTGCCCGCATGGCGCCGCCAGTTCACCGGCAAGAGCGCCAGCACGGGCGGACTGACGCTAGGCGGCGGCATCGCCGGCATCAGCGGCGCCACCCTATCGGCCAGCCACCTCACCGATGGCGTACGGCGCATTGCAGCCATAGCCCAGGTCGTACTCAGACCATGATACGGCGCGCGCAGCCCTGGCTGGGCACCCTCGTCGAGATCACGGCCGATGGTGATCAGGCGGGACTGAATGCCGCCTTTGCCCAGATCGCGCAAGTACATGGGCTGATGAGCTTTCACGATCCTGCCAGCGATATTGCGCGCTTTAACCGGGCAGCAGCGGGCACACGGCTGGAACTGCACAGCCATACCATGCAGGTGCTGCAGCTGGCCGAGCAGCTCAGGCTGGCGACGGACGGCATCTTCAACATCGCCTGCGCGCCCCGGCTGGTGGAAAACGGCCTACTGCCCGCGCCCGCCGTCGAGACGGTTATCTACCAGCCCGGACAGGCAATGATGCAATGGGACGCCGACGGTTCGCTGTGCAAACTGGCCAGCGGCTGGATCGATGTGGGCGGCATCGCCAAAGGCTATGCGGTCGATCTGGCCGTTGCGGCTTTGCAGCAGGCTGGCGCGCAGGCGGGCTGCGTCAACGCGGGCGGCGATCTGCGTGTGTTCGGCCAGCGCGACTGGCCCGTCAGCCTGCGCCATCCCCAGCAACCACAGCGCCTGCTGCCAGCCGTGCAGCTGCGGGCGGAAGCGATGGCCACATCGGCTACCTATTTTTCGCGCCGCATGCAGCACGGCCAGCAGGTCAGTGCACTATGGGATGGCCGCGACGGCCGCAGCATCCGCTCCACCCGCAGCATCTCCGTCCGCGCGCCCAGCTGCGTGCTGGCCGATGCGCTGACCAAAGTCGTGATGGCCAGTGCCGACCCGCACCATCCGGCCCTGACGCAATGGCAGGCCACAGCCCTTATAATCTAGCCATGCATACCCATCACCATCGTCCCCATATCAACTTGCGGCTGGAACGCTGGCACCGCCGTTCTATTTATGCCAGTCTGCTACTGCTGCTTTCGAGCGGCGGTGTCTGGCTGATTGTGCGCTACTTCATGCGGCCGGGCAGCCAGTTCGGCGCTTCCATTCACCCGCTGGAACCATGGGCGATGCGCTTTCATGGCGGCGCAGCGATGCTGGGACTGTTCTTCCTCGGCAGTCTGATGAATGCGCACATCCGCCGCGCCATCAAGGCCGGACGCAATCTGGCCAGCGGCCTCAGCTTGCTCAGCCTGCTGGCCGTACTGGTCGTCAGCGGCTTTGGCCTCTACTATCTGGCCGATGAAGAAAGCCGCAACCTCTGGTCATTAACGCACTGGATCATCGGCCTCGCTGCGGCGCTCGTATTTATCCTCCACCTGCTCATCGGGCAACGACAGCGCGGCTGACTTAGCGCGCCGCATCAAGCCAGCATCAGCTTGCTGATTACTTACCGATTTGTTTGCTCACGGCGTTTTCCTGCTGATTGAGCGCCTTCTGCTCTGCCTTGGTGCTGTGGCCACCGTCATGGCGCGCCATCATCCGTTCTTCCTTGCGTATTGCTCGGTCTTCCTGATGTAGGGTTGCTGCCTCGGCCTTGCTCATTTCACCGCTTTGCACTTTTTCATGTATGCGCAGGTTCTGCTTGGCCAGACGGGTATTCACCTGTTCCTGACGCGGATGGTCTTTCTGCCATGCAGTGTCATTATCGGCAGCGTAGCTACTGCCTACGGCGCCGGCGAACAAGGCAATTACGCTAGCTACGATAGCGGTGCTGGAAATACGTTGATGGCCATGCATATTCATACTCCTTGAAAAAAGATCGGTGATGACGGAACCCGTAGCTGATTAACGGGCACAGGCAGGTTCCGGTCGACATGCGTTCTGCATCAGATGTAAGCAATTGCAAGCAAAAAATATTACCCGCTGCTGAACACCGCCCATCCGCACTGCAAGCTATCTCTTCCCGGACTCCCCAAGCGCCTGGCTGCCTGCCCACCAGAGCTTGACGACCTCAATCTATGACTAGAACTAATCATTTCATGAGATAAATTCACTTTTTTTAATCGATGGCTTGAAATAATATCTGTCATCCGCAACAACCGTATGGCGCTGGCCGGAAATATGCCTGCTTTAAGCGGAGCTTATTGAACGGCGGCGCTACCCACGACATTAAGGCATCGAATCATCATGAGTCACGAGTTCACATTTTCCATCAAAACGACCAGTTTCGATGAAGACTATCGGCCTGCCGAAAACACCCGAATTACCACCAATTTTGCCAATCTGGCCAGAGGAATAAGCCGGCAGGAAAACCTGCGCAACACCCTGCGCATGATAGATAACCGCTTCAACTCACTGGCGCACCGGGATAATCCCCATCGTGATCGCTTCAACGTCAAGCTCGAAATTATTTCCGTAGCAATGAACATGCACGGCCAAGCTGACGCAACGGCTCTGCCGATAATTGAAATATTGAAGGCCAATATATTCGACCATAAAACCGGTGAAACGATCGAAGGCATCGTGGGGAATAACTTCTCGTCCTACGTGCGCGACTACGACTTTAGCGTCCTGCTGCTGGAACATGCAAAGAACCAGCGCGAGTTCAGCACGCCAGATAATTTTGGCGATCTGCATGGCAAGCTATTCCAACACTTCGTCAACTCGGACACCTATCGACAGCACTTCAAAAAACCGCCGGTTATCTGCCTGAGCGTCTCCAGTACCAAAGTCTATCGGCAGACTGAAAACTGTCATCCGGTGTTAGGCATCGAATATCTACAGGATGAGTATTCTCTCACCGACGACTATTTCAAAAAAATGGGCATGACGGTCCGCTACTTCATGCCCGCCAATAGCAGCGCGCCGCTGGCGTTCTATTTCTTTGGTGATCTGCTCGCTGATTACACCGATCTTGAGTTGATCAGCACCATCAGCACCATGGACAGTTTCCAGAAGATCTATCGTCCCGAGATCTACAACGCCAATTCCGCCGCCGGAAAATTCTATAAACCCAGCCTGCAGCATCAGGACTATTCATTGACCCGCATAGTCTATGACAGGGAAGAACGTAGCCGGCTCGCTGTCGAGCAAGGCAGGTTCGCTGAAGAGCACTTCATCAAACCCTATCAGGCCATGCTCGAACAATGGTCTGCCAATTACGCGCTGTGAGCACAAAAAAACCAAGGTTATATACAGTGAAAAAATTACTCCCTACTTCAACTGCCGGCAGCCTGCCTAAACCCTCATGGCTGGCAGAACCCGAAAAACTCTGGTCGCCATGGAAGCTGCAAGGCGAAGCGCTGATCGAGGCCAAACAGGACGCCTTGCGCCTGTCTCTGCAGGAGCAGCAACATGCAGGCATCGATATCGTCAGCGACGGCGAGCAGACCCGCCAGCACTTTGTGACGACCTTTATCGAACATCTGGAAGGCGTAGATTTCGCCAAGCGCGAAACTGTCCGCATCCGCCAGCGCTACGATGCCAGCGTGCCCACGGTGGTAGGCGCAGTGTCGCGCCCCAAACCGGTGTTTGTCGACGATGCCCGTTTCTTACGCCAGCAAACCGGACAGCCTATCAAATGGGCCCTGCCCGGCCCGATGACCATGATAGACACGCTGTTTGATAATCACTACAAAAGCCGCGAGAAACTGGCCTGGGAATTCGCCAAGATTCTCAATCAGGAAGCCCGGGAACTGGAAGCCGCCGGCGTGGACATCATCCAGTTCGATGAACCTGCGTTTAATGTGTTCTTCGACGAAGTCAATGACTGGGGCGTGGCCACGCTGGAAAAAGCCATCGAAGGGCTGAAATGCGAAACCGCCGTGCATATCTGCTATGGCTACGGCATACAAGCCAATACCGACTGGAAGAAAACACTGGGCTCGGAGTGGCGCCAGTATGAGCAGGCTTTCCCCAAGCTGCAGCAGTCCGGCATCGACATCGTTTCACTGGAGTGCCACAACGCCAGAGTCCCCATGGACCTGATAGAACTCATCCGTGGTAAAAAAGTGATGGTGGGTGCCATCGATGTGGCCAGCAATGCCATAGAAACGCCCGAAGAAGTGGCCAGCACCCTGCGCAAAGCCCTGCAGTTTGTCGATGCCGACAAGCTCTACCCCTCGACCAATTGCGGCATGGCGCCGCTGGCACGTCAGGTAGCCCGCGGCAAGCTGCACGCCTTGAGTGCGGGGGCAGAAATCATCCGGCAGGAACTGGCGCATCCGTAATAACCTCCTGCATCAAGCGGCGCAGGGAGACGCCTATCCCCTGCGCTTTTTACAACATCGTGCACTACGCACTATTTAGCATCTGCCATGTCACTATCCAGTACCGCCATCGAGCCCCTGCGCTTGCGCGAGGCGCTCGGGCATTACGCTTCCGGTATCACAGTCATTACATCGCTCGTTAATGACGAGCTGATAGGCTTTACCTGCCAGTCTTTCTATAGCGTCTCGATGAGTCCACCCCTGATCTCGTTTAGCGTCATGGCCGGCTCGGGCAGCTATCCCAGGATACGTCAGGCAGGCCGCTTCGCCGTGAATATTCTGTCGGAAGAACAAATCCATATTTCCAACCAGTTTGCCCAGCGCGGCGCGGACAAATGGCGCGAAATCACCTGGGAGAAATCGCCGCTGGGCAATCCCGTTCTTGCAGGTAGCCTGCACTGGCTCGATTGCGAGATTTATGCGGAACATGCTGCCGGCGATCATCTGATCGTACTGGGCGAAGTGCTGGCATTAAAACTGCAGGAACAGGTAGCTGCCCAGCCGCTGCTGTATTACAAGGGACAGTATCGCAACATCGCTGCCTGACGCTTTATGTCATGTCCATGCGGCCAGCCGCACGGGCACAGTAGAATGGCGTCTTCCCCCCAAAATTGAATACATTATGCTGGAACGTATCCATCTAGCCACCTTGCTGGAAGTCGAAAAACAAGGCTCGCTCACTGCTGCCGCCGAGGTGCTCCATCTGACACAATCAGCGCTCAGCCACAGCATGAAGAAGCTGGAGCAGCAAGTGGGCACCGATCTCTGGTTGCGCGAAGGCCGCTCCTTGCGGCTCACCCAGGCGGGCCAGTATCTGTACACCGTGGCGCAAAGGCTGATTCCGCAACTGGATCTGGCAGAACAGCGCCTGCAACAGTTTGCTCAGGGCGAACGCGGCACGCTGCGCATAGGCATGGAGTGTCACCCATGCTATCAGTGGCTGTTGAAAATTGTTTCCGGCTATCTTGCGGCCTGGCCGCTGGTAGATGTGGACGTCAAGCAGAAATTCCAGTTTGGCGGCATCGGCGCCCTGCTAGGCTTCGAAATCGACCTGCTGGTGACGCCTGATCCGCTGCTCAAGCCGGGCCTGCGCTTCGAACCCGTGTTCGACTACGAACAGGTCCTGGTGGTACATAAAGACCATCCATGGGCCGTACAGGACGAAGTACTGCCGCAACAGCTGATGGAAGAAACGCTGATCACCTATCCGGTAGCGATAGAGCGGCTCGACATCTACAATATGTTCCTGCTGCCCGCCCGGGTCGCACCACGCAAGCACAAGACCATAGAAACGACCGACATCATGCTGCAAATGGTCGCCAGCGGCCGTGGCGTGACCGCGCTGCCCAAATGGCTGGTGACGGACTATGCCCCGCATCTGGAATTAAAGACCTTGCGTCTGGGCCCGGCAGGCATCCAGAAACATATCTATCTCGGTGCCCGCGAAGCTGACCACGACACCGACTATCTGCAAGCATTTATCGCCATGGCACGCAAGGCGGAAAGCTACACGGCATAGCGACTGCAGCGCTGGCAAGCTTGACGATACGGCGTCCGCACGCCATGCTAGCCGGCGCTAGTGCCCACACCCTTTAGGAAGCCCGAATGCTGCATCCCATACAATCCATCAGCGCCGTGCTGCGCCGCCTGTCCATCGACACCTACACCATCCTGTTGCTGCTGATGGTGCTGCTGGCGAGCTTATTCCCTGCCCATGGCGTGGCAAGCGTCGCGCTCGGCCAGCTCACCACATTCGCCATCGGCCTGCTGTTCTTCCTGCATGGCGCCAAACTGTCGCGCGAGGCGCTCGTTTCCGGGCTGACGCACTGGCGCCTGCACCTGCTGGTACTGGCCAGCACTTTCGTGATGTTCCCCCTGCTGGGACTGGCACTGAAGCCCGTCGCACTGGCCGTACTCACGCCCGAACTCTACCTCGGTATTTTATTTCTCTGCACGCTGCCCTCCACTGTCCAGTCATCGATAGCCTTTACAGCCATGGCACGCGGCAACCTGGCAGCTGCCGTGTGTAGCGCTTCGGCCTCTAACTTTGTCGGCATCTTTCTGACTCCGCTACTGGTGAGCTTGCTGGTAGTGCGCGGCGCAGCGGGCGGTTCACCCATCGATGCAATCGTATCTATCGTCGTACAACTGTTGCTGCCCTTCCTGTCTGGCCAGCTGCTGCGTCCGCGCATCGGTGCCTGGGTAGACCGGCACAAGCCCATGCTGCGCTGGATCGATCAGGGATCCATCCTGCTGGTGGTGTACACCGCATTCAGCGCCTCGGTAATCGAGGGACTGTGGCAGAAACTGCCAGCCCCTGCGCTGGCCAGTCTGGCGGTGGTGTGCTGCGTCATGCTGGCCATCGCGCTACTGCTGGGCACATTCATCAGTCGCAAACTGGGCTTTTCCAGACAGGACCAGATCGTGATCATCTTTTGCGGTTCCAAGAAGAGCCTGGCGAGCGGCGTACCGATGGCCAAGGTCCTCTTCCCGCACGGTGCACTGGGTATGATCATTCTGCCGCTGATGCTGTTCCATCAGATCCAGCTGATGGTGTGCGCGATTCTGGCGCAACGCTATGCAAGTCAGGCTGAGCAGTAGGAGTTCCGGGCAGGCGTACGCTAGCCGCTCTCAGTTCCCAGGCAGCCCAGCAGCGATGGAATGAAATCCCCCCATTACATTTCCTACCGGCCTATATGCTGGACTGGCGCGTAAGGGCAAAACCTGTGGCGAGTCATCTTGTCATCGGTTTGTAATGATTGCGTCATCGCTTAGTCCTGGACGGATACGCATAATGGACTCCCCCATCACAATCTGGAGTCTAATATGCGTTACCTTGCAACGACTGTCCTCGCGCTTGGCCTGAGCGTTCCGGCCTTTGCCGTCGAACCAGTGAAAAACATCGTGCTGGTGCACGGCCAATTCGCCGATGCCTCCGGTTGGCGCGCCGTCTACGACATCCTGAGCAAAGACGGCTACAACGTCAGCATGGTGCAGCATCCCATGACTTCGCTGGAGGAAGACGTCGCCGCCACCACGCGCGTACTGCAAGCCTTGCAGGGTCCCGCTATTCTGGTGGGGCACAGCTACGGCGGCGC
Source organism: Pseudoduganella danionis (assembly GCF_009720775.1). Taxonomy (GTDB): domain Bacteria; phylum Pseudomonadota; class Gammaproteobacteria; order Burkholderiales; family Burkholderiaceae_D; genus Rugamonas; species Rugamonas danionis. The sequence continues at coordinate 6,752 of NZ_WNKW01000011.1, read as the reverse complement.
CGTGATCACCCAGGCCGGCAATGCCCCGCAAGTAGCGGGGCTGGTATATATTGCGGCGCATGCTCCGGACGCCGGCGAATCGACGGCCATCAACAAGAACAAGCTGCCGGGTCAAATCCGCACGCAGACGACGCCGGACGGCTATGTCTTCGTCCAAGCTGCCCACTTTCAGGGGTTGTAAGCCGGAACCCCAGAAATTTCCGTCAGTCCAGTTCCAACCCCGCCACGAGCGCATCCAGGTCGATCATCTTGCCGTCGCTCTGGAAGGTGTAATGCCCGTTCAGCAGGATGTGCCGCCAGGCCGCCGGTGATATTTGGGTGATGAGTGCCAGCGCCTTGGCGTTGCCGCTCGCCTCGTACTTCGTCAGCAGCCGCGACAGGATGGCCGAGTTGTAGTAGATGACGACGTTGGCGATCAGCCTTGCGCACTGGTTGCTGATTTCGATCTCGATGTCGGTGCGCCCGGTCAGCTCCTTCTTGCCGCCGACCTGGGCGATGGCCGAGCGTAGCTGGTGGTAGGACTCAATCCGGTTCTGCGAGCGGTGCACATTGCGTTCCAGTTGCGGATTGCGCAAGTAGCGCAGCGTGTAGATGCTGCGGATGAGTTTGTCGAACTCGAACACCGCGCGCCGTGTCGGATTCGACACGGTGTAGGTGCACAGCTTGCGGATCAGCGTGCCTTGCGTCATCTCCTTCAGCCCGAGCGTGGCCACTATCTGGTCGATGTTCGGCTTCTCGTTGATGATGAGTTGCCGGTCGATTACTCCGACCGGCCGGATCAGGCATTTCTCGTACAGCGCCGGATCGTCGGCGCTGTACAGTTCCTTCAATTGGTCGCCAAGGTCGGTGAAGCGCGGCTCGAAGCGCAGACCGAACCAGTGCAGGATGGCGAAGTTGGCCTTGTTGACGCTGTGCATGTCGCCGGTGATCGCGGTCGGCACGATGTCCGACGTGTTGCGATACCAGATGTCGAACACGTGATGGGCCTCGTAGTCGTGCGCGCCGATCAGGTAGCCGTTGAGCGGCACATGGTTGCACAGCAGTGTGTAGGCGACCACGCCTTTGCCGCGCCCGAAGTATTTGCGCGAGTAGCGCGCCTTCACTGTCGGCCGTTCGACGCCGAATTTTTGCCCATCGACGGCACCGTACAGCACATCGAGGTCGAACGAATAGTACGGGAAGATCGGCAGTGCGGCGATGGCGTTGCTGATGCAGTCGTTGGCCGTGTGCAACGTTGCGTGGCGCAGGTACTGCTGGTAGGCGCTTTCCAGCACGTGGTACGGGATGTCGCTGGTGCGTGCCATGACCTGGTTGCCGTGGTTCATCGCCTGCGCGATGATGACCGCCATCAGGCTGTCGGCGTCGGCCACCTTCTTCGCATAGCGTGGCTGCAACGGCGTCAGGGCCGACAGGAACTGACACTGTCCGTTGACGAAACGGAACACGTCGGCCACGTCGCAGAACGGCAGTTGCTCGTAGAACGACTTTTCGCGTGCCTTCTGGTTCTCGCCCTTGGGCTTGTGCCAGGTCAGCTTCTGCGTGTCCTTATCGTATTCCAGGTGCGTCAGCTTGCCCTGCTTCAGCTCGCGGTTGAAGGCCAGCCATTGCGCGTGCAGTTCGGCCGCCAGCACTTCGAGCTGGGCATCGACCGGCTGCCGCAGGAACGGGATGTCCATCTGCGCCAGTGCATCGGCCTTTTCGTCCAGCGAAACCAACTCGTCGGAGAAATGACGGTGTTGCAGGCTGTCGTCGAGGTAGAGTTCACCCGACTGGAAGCGCTTCCTGACTTGGCGGTACAGCCAGAACTCGTATCGGTCGGCATGCAGGCCCGTCGGCGTGCCATCCGCATCGAAGGTCAGCAGGTACGGCCGCAACCTTTTCGGCAGCGTGGATGCCGGACATTCGGAGAGCGGCCGTTGTGACAGGCGCTGCTGCTTGGCGAACACGCCCTTGGCCCAGCCCAGTCCAGCGCCGCGAGCCACGTGCTGTCGGGGTCGGTGCCGGCGAAGTCAAGCGCGACATACAGTGGGCGAAGATGACGGCGGATACGCTCGGCCAGGCCGTCCACTGCCTGCCAGTGCAAAGCCAGCTTGCTCACCAGCTTCACGCTCATACGCTGTGCCGTGGTTTGCAGCGTATCGCGGGGCATGATCTTGTAGGCGCGTTGACGCACATCGCCGAAAGGTGTGGGATCGGGCACGCTGTCGTCGATGTAAAGCGACAACAGGCGGCCGACCTGCGGAGTGTCTTGCTGACGGCGCATCTGCTCGGTGACAAAGGATTGCTTTGCGCCCGCGCTGCTTTCGTCCTCCAACTGCTTCATGTGGTAGGCCATCGCATCGACCAGGTTGTCGGAGAGCTGCCGATAGCGCACCCAGGCGTAGCACAGCAGGTAGAGATGCGTCTGATCGGCCTTCAGGTTGCGCAGATCGTGGACAGTGTAGAAATTCGCCAGGCTCGCGTAGTACAGCAGGTTCTGCTGTGAGATTCCGAACTTTGGCAGCAGTGTCTTGGCGATTCCATGCAGCGGTTCCAGCGTGGCGCGCTTCTCGCGCTCGCGGGTCATCTGACGCCAGCCGAAATCCTTGGCGTCCTGCTTGAGCGCCGCCAGTTGAGACAAGGTATCGTCGCGCACCAGGAGCTGGCCCAGCGCAGCCTTGGCCGATTCGTCCAACACTTCCGCCAGCAAGCCGCCCAAGCGCCGACGTTCGGCGGACAGGGCTTCGCTGACCAGCTCTTGCAGGGTGGTATAGCCGGGCCGAATGATCTTGTGCTCGTTGAGCCAGACGATCAGCTCGGCGGCCACGAACCCAGGTGTCACGTCGCGGCGCACGATTTGCGCGGCTTGCCGCACGAGATGCGGCAGGAAATCGGCCGTCCACGGCCGGTAGTCGAACAACTGGGCAATCCGCTCGCGCTGGGTGTAGTGCTCGTGCTTGGTGATCGCCTTGTGCTCGAATGGCTCACCGTGGAAATAGCGGCTCAACACGAAAGCGTAATCGTCCTCGGCCTCGCTCCAATCGAAGCGGAAGAAAGCGTGCTTGGCCTTGAAGTAACCGATCTGCAAGACGCAATAGAGCTGGGCGGGGAGTCCGGGCCGACTGCTGGCGAGCGCCAGTTCGGTTTCGGTCAGCGCAAGGTATTCCAGCCGTTGGGTGTCGTCGAAATCCGACAAGCCGTACAGGGCTTCCTGCTCGGCGTCCGACAGGACAGTGAGCAGCTTATTCTTGTTGCCCATCATCCGTCCTTCCCGTGCCATGCCACCCCACTCGCGCCAACGTTTCGATCAGCGTGGTGCGCTTGACGCTGAAATTTCGGCACACCGCTGCCTTGGACATGCCGCCATCGAGCGCGGCGACGATGGCGTCCAGCTTCTCGCCGGTGATCGCTTGCGGCCGGCCGCCGATCCGGCCGCGTTTGCGGGCGGCAGTCAGCCCGGCCACGACACGCTCTTGGATCAAGGCGCGCTCGTACTGCGCAAGCGCGCCGAACACCTGGAACAGGAACTCGCCCGAGGGCGTCGTGGTATCCAGGTTCTCCGTCAGAGAACGGAACGCCACCCGCTTGTCCTTGAGCGAGGTCACGATGGAAAGCAAGTGCGACAACGAGCGGCCGAGCCGGTCGAGCTTCCACACGACCAGCACGTCGCCGGCGCGGACGAATTCGAGCGACCGCGCCAGGCCGACGCGGTCATCCTTCGCACCAGAGGCGTGATCCTCGAACAGATGGCGCGGATCGACGCCGGCGGCGAGCAGCGCGTCGCGCTGCAAGTCCGTGCTCTGCCGGTCCGAATCCGACGACACGCGCATGTAACCAACCAACATAGGCGGATAACCATTAATAACCAGTTTCCGTATGGTAGCGCATAGCGACATAGTTTTCCGCACAATTTTGAGGCCATCCAGAGGTTGGTGCGCATGACTGTTGCAGATATGTCGCAAAACACTTGTTTTACGACATGGCGGGCAGAGCAAGTCGCCGTGCATTTGATGAGCAATTGAGCTACAATGTAGCTCACATACTTAAAGGAAGAAACCATGCCTGCAAATGCAGTAGTCCGTGCCCGCATCGACGAGCAAATCAAGGATGAGGCGACCGTCGTGCTGGCGGCGATGGGACTGACCGTGTCCGATGCTTTCCGCATCATGTTGACCCGCGTCGCCCGCGAGAAGGCGTTGCCGTTCGAGCCGCTGGTGCCGAACGCCACCACCATCGAGGCAATGAAGGAAGCGCGCCAGGGTGGCTTGAGGTCGTTCGCTACCGTCGAGGACTTGATGGCGGACTTGAATGCGGACGATTGAACAGACCGGCCAGTTCAAGCGCGACTACAAGCGCGAAGCCAAAGGCCCGCATCGGCAGACGCTGGCAAGTGATTTCGTCGCCATCGTGACCGACTTGGCGAACGACCAGCCGCTGGCCGAGAAGCACCGTGATCATGCGTTGACCGGCGATTGGAAGGATCACCGGGATTGTCACGTCAAGCCTGACCTGGTGTTGATTTACCGCAAACCGGGTGACGCTGTATTGCAACTCGTCCGCCTCGGCTCGCATAGCGAGCTTGGCTTGTAAGCAGCAAGGTTCCATCAAAGGAGAAAGACGCTTATGGAAATCACCATCACCGATGAGGAATGGAACGAACTGGCTCCCGAGAACTTCGACACCACGGCGCTGCTGCGCGCTGTCGATGCCGTGGACGAGCTGCGCGGCGATTTGAACGACGGCGAGAATGGCGGACCGCCGCAACTACGCATTGACCTGTTGAAGTTGCATCAACTGGCGATGGCCGTGTTCAACGAAGGATCGCGCAGCCAAGTCGCCGACCTTTTCGAGTTCGCTGTCGATCTGGAAGACCAAGTGCTCGGCATGACGAACGCGCTGGAACAGGTACAGGACACACTGTCGCAGTTGACGGCGCTCTACCCGGAAAGCCTGTCCTACGCCGGTCTCGATGATCCGCAGGCCGACTGACCGATGACCCAGATTGAAGCCTTCAACCGTGCCCTGTTTTTGCACATCAATGGTGGCAACGGTACGCCGGCCTGGTTGATCCAGGCCGCCATCGGCATCGCCGACGACCTGATCTACCTGATTCCGTTGCTGCTGGCGGGCCTCTGGCTGTGGGGCGATCATGCGCGCCGGAGCGTGGCAATTAAGGCGTGTTTGGTCGCGCTGCTCGGTGTGGCGGCCAATCAGGCCATCGGCGCACTCTGGCCGCACCCGCGGCCGTTCATGATCGGACTCGGCCATGCCTGGATGCCGCATGCGGCCGATTCGTCATTTCCGAGCGACCACATGACCGTGTTCGCCGGCGTGGGGCTGACGCTGCTGTTCGACGGTGCGGTTGGATGGGCCATTCTCGCGCTGCTGGTTGGTGCCAGCGTCGCGTGGGCACGGGTGTTCCTGGGCGTGCATTTCCCGCTCGACATGGCGGGCGCGGTCGTCGTAGCCGCTCTCGCCTATGCGGTGGTGACGCCGTTGTGGCACAAGATGGGCGGGCCGCTGACCCACCTTGCCGAGCGACTGTATCGGAAGGGTCTTGCATTCATCCCTTCGACCGGGGCGAAGCGTTAGCTATCGGATCGGTGCCAGTGTCAGCTTCTGCCTTGGCACGAGCCGCGAAGCGTTGGTAGCACTCCAACCCGCAGAAGTGCTCGACGTACTCCGCGCCTTCCGGCGTGAAGGCGGCATCGAGCGGGATCTCCTTGCAGCACACGCAGCAGGTGGCAGTCGGTTCGTTGTCGCTCATGGCGATCCCCTTCCATTGGTTGACGAAACCGGCGAACGCCGCTGCCGGCATCGGTCTGGCGAATAGGAAACCCTGCCCCGCGTCGCAACCGGCTTGCCGCAACAGATCAAGACTCACGGACGTTTCCACGCCCTCGGCCACCACTTCCATGCCCAGCCCATGCGCGAGCTGGATCACCGTGCGCACGATGATCCGGTCGCGGTGGTCGTTGGTGAGTCCGGCGACGAACGACTGGTCGATCTTGAGCGTGGTGATTGGGCAGCATTTCAGGTGCTGAAGGCAGGAATAGCCGGTCCCGAAGTCGTCGGCAGCGAAACGCACGCCGATGGCGCGCAAGGTGTCGAAGGTGGAGAACAACGCCGGATCGCCGAACGCGACCGATTCAGTCAGCTCGATCTCCAGATACTCGGCGGGCAACTCGGCATCGGCCAGCACGCCCTTTGCCCATCCGTCGAAGTCCGGTCCCACTTGGCTCGCCGAAACATTCACGGCCAGCCGGAACGGCCGCCATTGCAGCGGCAGCCACTCGCGCATCTGGCGGCAGGCTGCGCCCAGCACCCAAGCGCCGATTTCCGGCATCAGGCCGGACGATTCGGCCACGGGCAGGAACTGGCCCGGCGGCAATAGTCCGAGCGTTGGATGACGCCAGCGCAACAAGGCTTCCGCACCGACAATCTGGTCACTGCGCAAATCGACAATCGGCTGGTAGTGCAATTCAAGCTGACCGCGCGCAACCGCCGGCGCCAGTTGCGCCACGGTCCATTCAACGGGTTGGGTAACGCTCATGATCGCCCCCTGAAGGCCCGCAGCAGCCGTGCCACAGACAGGACAAACAGGCCGGTCAGCGCGAGGGCTGCAACTCCCCAATGCTCCCCAATGGGCACTGTTGCAAATAGTCGGTGGTGATAAACTTATCATCCCCTTTTGCTGATGGAGCTGCACATGAACCCATTCAAAGGCCGGCATTTTCAGCGTGACATCATTCTGTGGGCCGTACGCTGGTACT
>NZ_WNKW01000010.1 GCF_009720775.1 Pseudoduganella danionis | reverse complement strand
GTACCACCGACGTAACCGGTTCGATCGAGCTGCCAGCCGATAAAGAAATGGTTATGCCAGGCGACAACGTGTCGATCACCGTTAAGCTGATCAACCCGATCGCTATGGAAGAAGGTCTGCGCTTCGCAATCCGCGAAGGTGGCCGTACCGTTGGCGCCGGCGTGGTTGCCAAGATCATCGGCTAAGGATAGGCCGACTACCACCGGACTCGATCCGGTGGTATAATCGATATCCTTTAAAGTTTTACGTAGGGACGTAGCTCAATTGGCAGAGCGTCGGTCTCCAAAACCGAAGGTTGGGGGTTCGATGCCCTCCGTCCCTGCCACCGAATTCTGGTGCAGGGCACCGAAAGTAAAATTACATGTCAAATCAATCCGTGCAGACTGTTAGCACGTCGAATGACAAGATCAAGGTTGCACTGGCGATAGTCGCTGCAATCGCAGGTGTAGTCGGGTTTTACTACCTGGCAGACAAACCAGCTCTGGCACGCGCAGGTGTGCTTGTAGCTGGTTTGGCTATTGCGGCTGTGATCTTGTGGACCTCGACGACTGGCCGTGAATTCCTGAATTTCGCTAAAGAATCCGTTCGCGAAACGAAAAAAGTTGTGTGGCCTAGCCGTCGCGAAGCGACCCAGATCACCGGCATCGTGTTCGTGTTCGTGCTGGTCATGGCGTTGTTCCTGTGGGGCACGGATAAGACTCTCGAATTCCTGTTGTACGACGTCATTCTGGGTATACGAAAATAATGAGCGAAAATGTGCAAGATGAAGCAATGGGCGTCTCCGGCAACGGCGACGCTTCGGCGCAAGAAGCTGGCGCAGCGCGAATCAGCACGCCAGTAAGCAACAAGCGCTGGTATGTTGTACATGCGTATTCCGGCATGGAAAAAAGCGTCCAGCGTGCGCTGGCTGAGCGTGTAGAACGCGCCGGCATGCAGGACCAGTTTGGCCAGATTCTGGTACCGACCGAAGAAGTGGTCGAAGTCCGCAACGGCCAAAAGTATGTCACCGAACGCCGTTTCTACCCTGGCTATGTGCTGGTAGAGATGGAAATGACCGACGAAACCTGGCACTTGGTGAAAAACACCAGCAAAGTGACTGGCTTCATTGGTGGTAAATCGAACAAGCCGACGCCGATTCCGGCGCGCGAAATCGACAAGATCATGCAGCAAGTGCAGGATGGCGTCGAGAAGCCACGGCCGAAAGTGCTGTTCCAGGTGGGCGAAGATGTCCGCATCAAGGATGGCCCGTTCACCGACTTCAACGGCGCCGTCGAGGAAGTCAACTACGAGAAATCGAAAGTGCGTGTCTCGGTTACCATTTTCGGTCGCGCCACTCCAGTCGAACTGGAATTCGGTCAGGTAGAAAAAGTATAAGCAGCACCGTTCGCCAGAACGGGCGACGGTGTAAAAACCTGACAAATCTGGCAAAAGAGGAGCCCCGCCCTGCAGAATGCGCATGGTGGGGCGCTACTACTCATTCCAAAGCATAGGAGCCATCATGGCAAAGAAAATCATTGGTTTTATCAAGCTGCAAGTGCCAGCTGGTAAAGCAAACCCATCCCCACCGATTGGTCCAGCACTGGGTCAGCGCGGTCTGAACATCATGGAATTCTGCAAAGCTTTCAATGCGCAGACCCAAGGTATGGAACCAGGCATGCCGATTCCTGTCGTGATCACCGCGTTCGCTGACAAGTCCTTCACCTTCGTGATGAAGACCCCACCAGCAACCTTCCTGATCAAGAAGCATTCGGGCGTTACCAAAGGTTCGGCCAAGCCACATACCGACAAAGTCGGTAAGCTGACCCGCGCTCAAGCGGAAGAAATCGCTAAATTGAAAACCCCAGATCTGACCGCTGCTGACATGGATGCTGCTGTACGCACCATCGCTGGCTCGGCTCGTTCGATGGGCATCACGGTGGAAGGTCTGTAATCATGGCAAAACTGTCCAAACGCGCTCAAGCTATCAAAGCCAAAGTTGATGGCACCAAATCGTACTCGTTCGACAACGGCGTTGCTCTGATCAAAGAACTGGCTACCGCCAAGTTCAACGAATCGATCGACGTGTCGGTACAACTGGGTGTTGATCCTAAGAAATCGGACCAGGTAGTGCGTGGTTCCGTCGTGCTGCCAGCTGGCACCGGCAAAACCGTTCGCGTTGCTGTGTTCGCTTCGGGCGACAAAGCTGAGCAAGCTAAAGCTGCTGGCGCTGACGTTGTTGGTATGGAAGATCTGGCTGAGCGCGTCAAAGCCGGCGACATGCCTTTCGATATCGTTATCGCTTCGCCAGACACCATGCGTATCGTTGGTACCCTGGGTCAGATCCTGGGCCCACGTGGTCTGATGCCTAACCCGAAAGTTGGCACCGTGACCCCTGACGTGGCAACCGCTGTGAAGAACGCCAAAGCTGGTCAGGTACAGTACCGTACCGACAAAGCCGGTATCATCCACGCGACCATCGGCCGTAAATCGTTCAGCGACGCAGACCTGAAGAGCAATCTGCTGGCTCTGATCGACGCACTGAACAAAGCTAAACCAGCATCGAGCAAAGGTGTATACCTGCGCAAGGTATCGCTGTCGTCCACCATGGGCGCAGGCGTACGTCTGGACCAAGCTAGCCTGGTAGCCTAAAACAATTGGGTGTCAGTGCGGGACATGCGCAGCATGTTCGCCCTGATACCCACTAGTTAGACAAAATTAAGTCCTCTTGACGCCGTCGTGCGGCAGGGGGCAGTTCTTTGGGCTGGTGCTGCTTCCGGGCAGCATCAGGCAATCAAAGACCGCTGGGCTGGATGCATCAGGTAGGTATCCGGTTAATTGAGTTTCACCCAGCGCAGATGGTGTACCCGATCAAGTTTCGTAGTCCATAGGACTCCTAAACCTCGGACGCCGTTGTTCGAACCGATGGCAGGATTTCCCGCCATCATTTAAGGAGGTTGACCGTGGGTCTCAATCTGAATGACAAAAAGGCCGTCGTCGCCGAAGTTTCCGCAAAAGTAGCAACTGCGCAAACTATCGTCGTGGCCGAATATCGTGGCATCCAGGTTGCTCACTTGACGCAACTTCGTGCTAAAGCGCGCGCTCAAGGCGTGTACCTGCGAGTGTTGAAAAACACCCTCGCACGTCGCTCCGTTGAAGGCACGCAATTCGCCGCTCTGGCCGATAGCATGACCGGTCCGCTGATCTACTCGATCTCGGATGATGCCGTTGCAGCAGCTAAAGTCGTCGCTGACTTTGCTAAAACCAACGACAAACTGGTTATCACGGCTGGTAACTACGCAGGCAAACAGCTGGATAAAGCTGCTGTTGTCGCGCTGGCGAGCATTCCTTCCCGTGAAGTTCTCATTTCGCAGCTGTTGGGCGTTATGCTGGCTCCGGTGTCGGGCTTTGCACGTGGTCTGGCTGCTCTGGCAGCGAAAAAATCCGAAGGCGCTCCTGCTGTTGCAGCAGAAGAAGCCCCAGCAGCGTAATTCATTACGCGCTGGCAGCCTCAGTATGAGTGCTGCCGGGTTTTTTTCTCAAGTAGCTATCTGATGTATTAACGAATCAAAAAATTATTGGAGTTTCAAATGGCAATTAGCAAAGACGACATCCTGAACGCAGTGAGCGAAATGTCCGTAATGGACCTGAACGAACTGGTTAAAGCTTTCGAAGAAAAATTCGGCGTTTCGGCCGCAGCAATGGCAGCTCCTGCAGCTGGCGGCGCAGCTGCTGGTGGCGCTGCTGCTGAAGAGCAAACCGAGTTCAACCTGGTTCTGAGCGAAGTTGGCGCAAACAAAGTTGGCGTAATTAAAGCAGTTCGCGAAATCACCGGTCTGGGCCTGAAAGAAGCTAAAGATCTGGTTGACGGCGCACCGAAGACCGTTAAAGAAGCTCTGTCGAAAGCTGACGCTGAAGCCGCTAAGAAAAAGCTGGAAGAAGCTGGCGCCAAGGCCGATCTGAAGTAATCAAGTTGTACGGCGGCCGGCAGGGCGCTGGAGTATCATACTCCGGTAAACTGACTGGCCCCACCGAGCCAAAGTTGCGGATATCCTTCCGAAAGGGGGAATATCCGGCTTTGGCTCCTTTGTCGTCCTCGTCGTATTTGTAGCGTCGGTTTCGCGCTACAGTGGTACGCAGTTTATTGAAATCAGCTGGAAATGGTAGAAGTTTCAGGTTTCGTCTGTGTGACATGCAGCCGAACACCTTGTTGAACTAGGGCTATCGGCACTGGTGACACAGGCAAAACCTGAATTTTTTATCCTTTCTGTCACTCACGGAGTGTCCATGCACTACTCATTTACTGAGAAGAAACGCATTCGCAAATCATTCGCGAAGCGCGCCAACGTTCACCACGTTCCGTTCCTGCTGGCTACCCAGCTCGAGTCCTACCATAGTTTCTTGCAAGAAGACGTAGCACCGTCGACCCGCAAGAACGACGGCCTGCAGTCGGCCTTTACCTCGATTTTCCCTATCGTTTCGCACAATGGCTTTGCGCGTCTCGAATTCCTGTCGTACGTTCTCGGCGATCCTGCCTTTGACGTCAAGGAATGCCAACTGCGTGGTCTGACGTTCGCGTCGCCGCTGCGCGCCAAGGTACGTCTGGTGATCCTGGACAAGGAATCGCCGACCAAGCCAGTCGTCAAAGAAATGAAGGAACAGGAAGTCTACATGGGCGAACTGCCCCTGATGACCAGCACCGGTTCGTTCGTGATCAATGGTACTGAGCGCGTCATCGTTTCGCAGCTGCATCGCTCGCCTGGTGTGTTCTTCGAACACGACCGCGGCAAGACCCACTCCTCCGGCAAACTGCTGTTCTCGGCCCGTATCATTCCTTACCGTGGTTCGTGGCTGGACTTCGAGTTCGATCCGAAAGACATCCTGTTCTTCCGCGTCGACCGTCGTCGTAAGATGCCTGTGACGATACTGCTGAAAGCGATCGGCATGTCGCACGAGCAGATTCTGGCTAACTTCTTCGTGTTCGATAATTTCAACCTGCGTTCGGAAGGCGCAGAGATGGAATTCGTCGCCGAGCGCCTGCGTGGCGAAGTAGCCCGTTTCGACATCGTCAACAAAGAAGGCAAAACGCTGGTCCTCAAAGACAAGCGTATCAACGCCAAGCACGTGCGCGACATCGAATCGAATGGCATCAAGTTCATCTCGGTACCAGAAGACTACCTGCTGGGCCGTGTACTGGCGAAAAACATCGTTGATCCGGAAACCGGCGAAGTGGTGGCCAATGCCAATGACGAGCTGACCGAAGACGTACTGGCTCGCCTGCGCGAAGCCAACATCACTGAAATCCAGACCCTGTACACCAACGATCTGGATCAGGGCGCCTACATCTCGCAAACCCTGCGTATCGACGACACCGCTGACCAGATGGCAGCGCGCGTAGCGATCTACCGCATGATGCGTCCTGGCGAACCGCCAACGGAAGATTCCGTCGAAGCCCTGTTCAACGGCCTGTTCTACAGCGCCGACCGTTACGACCTGTCCGCCGTGGGCCGCATGAAGTTCAACCGCCGTATCGGCCGTGATGAACTGACGGGCGCCATGACGCTGTCGAACGAAGACGTGCTGGCCGTGATCAAGATCCTCGTTGAGCTGCGCAATGGCCGCGGCGAAGTGGACGATATCGATCACCTGGGTAACCGTCGTGTACGTTGCGTGGGCGAACTGGCCGAGAACCAGTTCCGCGCCGGTCTGGTACGCGTTGAGCGCGCCGTGAAAGAGCGTCTGGGTCAGGCTGAAGCCGACAACCTGATGCCGCACGACCTGATCAACTCGAAACCGATCTCGGCTGCCATCCGCGAATTCTTCGGCTCCTCGCAGCTGTCGCAGTTCATGGACCAGACCAACCCGCTGTCGGAAATCACCCACAAGCGCCGTGTTTCCGCTCTGGGCCCTGGCGGTCTGACGCGCGAACGCGCCGGCTTCGAGGTGCGCGACGTGCACCCGACCCACTACGGCCGTGTGTGCCCGATCGAAACGCCTGAAGGTCCGAACATTGGTCTGATCAACTCGCTGGCACTGTACGCCCGCCTGAACGAATACGGCTTCCTGGAAACCCCGTACCGTAAAGTGATCGACTCCAAGATTACCGACCAGATCGATTATCTGTCGGCCATCGAAGAAGGCCGCTACATCATCGCGCAGGCGAATGCCTCGATCAACGATGACGGCATCCTGTGCGACGAGCTGGTCTCGGCACGTGAAGCCGGCGAAACCATTCTGGTATCGCCAGAGCGCATCCAGTACATGGACGTGGCACCGGGCCAGATCGTTTCCGTGGCAGCTTCGCTGATTCCGTTCCTCGAACACGATGACGCGAACCGTGCACTGATGGGCGCCAACATGCAACGTCAGGCTGTACCTTGCTTGCGTCCTGAAAAGGCGCTGGTCGGTACCGGTATCGAACGTACTGTGGCAGTCGACTCGGGTACCACCGTACAAGCCGTACGTGGCGGTATCGTGGACTACATCGATGCAGGCCGTGTGGTGATCCGTGTTAACGACGACGAAGCGCAAGCTGGCGAAGTCGGTGTGGACATCTACAACCTGATCAAGTACACCCGTTCCAACCAGAACACCAACATCAACCAGCGTCCTATCGTCAAGCGCGGTGACCGTGTGGCCCGTGGCGACGTGATCGCCGACGGCGCATCGACCGACCTGGGCGAACTGGCTCTGGGCCAGAACATGACCGTGGCCTTCATGCCATGGAATGGTCTGAACTTCGAAGATTCGATCCTGATCTCGGAAAACGTGGTGAAAGACGACCGCTACACTTCGATCCACATCGAAGAGCTGTCCGTCGTTGCCCGTGACACCAAGCTGGGCGCGGAAGAAATTACCCGCGATATCTCGAATCTGGCGGAAAACCAGCTGGCTCGTCTGGACGAGTCGGGTATCGTCTACATCGGTGCAGAAGTACAGGCTGGCGACACGCTGGTCGGTAAAGTGACGCCGAAAGGTGAAACCCAGCTGACGCCGGAAGAAAAACTGCTGCGCGCCATCTTCGGTGAAAAAGCTTCGGACGTGAAAGACACCTCGCTGCGCGTGCCTTCGGGCATGGTCGGTACCGTGATCGACGTGCAAGTGTTCACCCGCGAAGGCATCGTGCGCGACAAACGCGCCCAGCAGATCATCGACGATGAACTGAAACGCTTCCGTCTGGACCTGAACGACCAGATGCGTATTGTGGAAGGCGATGCCTTCCAGCGTCTGGAAAAAATGCTGATCGGCCAAGTGGTCAACGGCGGTCCGAAGAAGCTGGCCAAAGGCGCCAAGATCACCAAGGAATACCTGGATGATCTGGACAAATATCACTGGTTCGACATCCGTCCAGCCGATGATACCGCTGCCACCGCGCTCGAAGCGATCAAGGAATCGATCAACGAGAAGCGTCACCAGTTCGATCTGGCCTTCGAAGAGAAGCGCAAGAAACTCACCCAGGGCGATGAACTGCAACCTGGCGTGCAGAAGATGGTGAAAGTGTATCTGGCTGTGAAACGTCGTCTGCAGTCGGGCGACAAGATGGCAGGTCGTCACGGTAACAAGGGTGTGGTTTCCCGTATCGTGCCAGTGGAAGACATGCCATACATGGCCGACGGTACGCCAGCCGACGTGGTACTGAACCCGCTGGGTGTGCCTTCGCGTATGAACGTGGGTCAGATTCTCGAGACCCACCTGGGCTGGGCTGCTAAGGGTCTGGGTATCCGTATCGGCGAGATGCTGCAACAGCAGATCAAAGTCGAAGAGATGCGCAAGTTCCTGTCCACCGTCTACAACGAGAATGGCCGTCCGGAAGATCTGGACCAGTTCGACGACGAAGAGATCATGAAGCTGGCCAACAACCTGAAAAAAGGTGTGCCATTTGCGACGCCGGTGTTCGACGGTGCGCATGAGTCGGAAATCCGCCGCATGCTGGACCTGGCTTACCCTGACGAGATCGCAACCAAGCTGGGCATGACCCCGTCGAAGAATCAGGTCACCATGTATGACGGCCGTACCGGTGAAGCGTTCGAGCGTAAGGTGACCGTTGGTGTGATGCACATGCTGAAACTGCACCACCTGGTCGATGACAAGATGCACGCCCGTTCGACCGGTCCATACTCGCTGGTAACGCAGCAGCCACTGGGCGGTAAAGCCCAGTTCGGTGGCCAGCGCTTCGGTGAGATGGAGGTGTGGGCACTGGAAGCTTATGGTGCCTCGTACGTGCTGCAAGAAATGCTGACCGTGAAGTCCGATGACGTGAACGGCCGTACCAAAGTGTACGAAAACCTGGTCAAAGGTGACCACGTGATCGACGCTGGTATGCCGGAATCGTTCAACGTGCTGGTGAAAGAGATCCGTTCCCTGGGTATTGATATCGACCTGGAACGCAACTAAGGCGCAAGCCCTGTTCACAAGTGCGTGTCCCGCCGGCCTGTCGCCGGCGGGACAGTTTAAAGAATTCATCACTACCTGGAGTGATACATGAAAGCCCTGCTCGATCTATTCAAGCAAGTACAGACGAACGAGACCTTTGACGCGATCAAAATCGGTCTCGCTTCGCCTGAAAAAATCCGTTCGTGGTCCTACGGCGAAGTTAAAAAGCCGGAAACCATCAACTACCGTACCTTCAAGCCTGAGCGCGACGGCCTGTTCTGCGCCAAAATCTTTGGCCCGATCAAGGATTACGAGTGCCTGTGCGGTAAATACAAGCGTCTGAAACACCGCGGTGTGATCTGCGAAAAATGCGGCGTCGAAGTCACGCTGGCCAAAGTGCGTCGTGAGCGCATGGGCCACATCGAACTGGCTTCGCCTACCGCCCACATCTGGTTCCTGAAGTCGCTGCCATCGCGCCTCGGTATGGTGCTGGACATGACCCTGCGCGATATCGAACGCGTACTGTACTTCGAAGCATATGTTGTGACCGATCCAGGCATGACTCCGCTGAAGAAGTGCCAGATCATGTCGGAAGACGATTACGCCGCCAAGTACGAAGAGTACGGCGACGACTTCACCGCCTTCATGGGCGCGGAAGGTATCCGTGAACTGCTGCGCTCGATCGACATCCACCGCGATGCCGAAACCCTGCGCGTGGAACTGAAGGAATCGAAGTCCGAAGCCAAGATCAAGAAATACGCCAAGCGTCTGAAAGTGCTGGAAGCATTCCAGCGTTCGGGCATCAAGCCTGAGTGGATGATCATGGAAGTGCTGCCGGTGCTGCCACCGGAACTGCGCCCACTGGTACCACTGGACGGCGGCCGTTTCGCGACCTCGGATCTGAACGATCTGTATCGCCGCGTGATCAACCGTAATAATCGACTCAAGCGTTTGATGGAGCTGCGCGCTCCAGAGATCATCACGCGTAACGAAAAGCGTATGCTGCAAGAAGCAGTGGACTCGCTGCTGGATAACGGCCGTCGTGGTAAAGCCATGACCGGCGCCAACAAGCGTCCGCTGAAATCGCTGGCTGAAATGATCAAAGGTAAGGGCGGCCGCTTCCGTCAGAACTTGCTGGGTAAGCGCGTCGACTACTCGGGCCGTTCCGTGATCGTGGTGGGTCCACAGCTGAAACTGCACCAGTGCGGTCTGCCTAAGCTGATGGCCCTGGAGCTGTTCAAACCGTTCATCTTCAACAAACTGGAACTGATGGGTCTGGCTACGACCATCAAGGCTGCCAAGAAACTGGTAGAGATCCAAGAGCCAGTGGTGTGGGATATTCTGGAAGACGTGATCCGCGAACATCCGATCATGCTGAACCGTGCACCTACGCTGCACCGTCTCGGTATTCAGGCCTTCGAGCCTGTGCTGATCGAAGGTAAAGCCATCCAGCTGCACCCACTGGTCTGCGCCGCATTCAATGCGGACTTCGACGGTGACCAGATGGCAGTTCACGTACCACTGTCGATCGAAGCACAGATGGAAGCCCGCACGCTGATGCTGGCTTCGAACAACATTCTGTTCCCGTCGAACGGCGAACCATCGATCGTTCCTTCGCAGGATATCGTGCTGGGTCTGTACTACGCGACCCGCGAAGCGATCAATGCGAAAAACGAAGGTATGCTGTTCCCTGACGTGTCGGAAGTCATCCGTGCCTACGACAACAAACAGGTAGAACTGACCACCCGTATTACCGTACGTATCGTGGAACACCCGAAAGATCCGGCTACCGGCGAATTCGTGCGTACCGTGACCCGTTACGAAACCACGGTGGGTCGCGCCATCCTGTCGGAAATTCTGCCTAAGGGCCTGCCGTTCAGCGTACTGAACCGCGCTCTGAAGAAGAAAGAAATTTCGAAACTGATCAACACGTCCTTCCGTAAGTGCGGTCTGCGCGCGACGGTAGTATTTGCTGACCAGCTGATGCAGTCGGGCTTCCGTCTGGCAACCCGCGCCGGTATTTCGATCTGCGTGGACGACATGCTGGTACCGCCACAAAAAGTCACCCTGATTTCGACCGCCGAGTCGGAAGTCAAACAGATCGAGCAGCAGTACGCTTCGGGTCTGGTGACCGCTGGCGAACGTTACAACAAGGTAGTGGACATCTGGGGCAAGACCTCCGACGAAGTCGGCAAGGCCATGATGGACCAGCTGAAGGTAGAAGACGTCATCAAGCGCGACGGCACCAAGTCGACGCAGGAATCGTTCAACGCGATTTACATGATGGCCGACTCGGGCGCCCGTGGTTCGGCAGCCCAGATCCGTCAGCTGGCCGGTATGCGTGGTCTGATGGCGAAACCGGACGGTTCGATTATCGAAACCCCGATTACCGCGAACTTCCGCGAAGGTCTGAACGTTCTGCAGTACTTCATTTCGACCCACGGTGCGCGTAAAGGTCTGGCCGATACGGCGCTGAAAACCGCGAACTCCGGTTACCTGACCCGTCGTCTGGTCGACGTGACCCAGGATCTGGTGGTGATCGAGGACGATTGCGGCACCTCCAACGGTACCGTGATGAAGGCACTGGTTGAAGGCGGTGAAGTGATCGAAGCACTGCGCGACCGTATTCTGGGCCGCGTGGCTGGTACCGACGTGATCAACCCTGAAACCCAGGCTACCCTGTACGAAGCCGGCACGCTGCTGGACGAAGACATGGTCGAAGAGATCGAACGTCTGGGCATCGACGAAGTGAAAGTGCGTACTCCGCTGACTTGCGACACCCGCTACGGCCTGTGCGCCAAGTGCTACGGTCGCGATCTGGGCCGCGGTCTGCTGGTCAACGCTGGCGAAGCCGTCGGTGTGGTGGCAGCGCAGTCGATCGGTGAACCTGGTACCCAGCTGACCATGCGTACCTTCCACATCGGTGGTGCGGCATCGCGTGCAGCAGTGGCCTCGTCGGTGGAAGCCAAGTCGAACGGTACCATCCGCTTCACTTCGACCATGCGTTACGTCACCAACGGCAAAGGCGCCCAGATCGTCATTTCGCGTTCGGGCGAAGTGCTGATCACGGACGACCACGGCCGTGAACGTGAACGTCACAAAGTACCATACGGCGCGACCCTGATCGTCAAAGACGGCATGGTCATCAAAGCCGGTACCGCGCTGGCAACCTGGGATCCGCTGACCCGTCCTATCATTACCGAATACGCCGGTACCGTGCGTTTCGAGAATGTGGAAGAAGGCGTCACCGTAGCCCGTCAGGTGGACGAAGTAACCGGTCTGTCGACGCTGGTGGTAATCGATGCCAAACGTCGCGGTTCGCTGACCAAAACCATGCGTCCGCAGGTAAAACTGCTGAACGACGATGGCCACGAAGTGAAGATCGCCGGTACCGAACACGCAGTATCGATCGGCTTCCAGGTGGGCGCGCTGATCATGGTGAAAGACGGTCAGCAAGTATCGGTGGGTGAAGTGCTGGCACGTATCCCGACCGAATCGCAGAAAACCCGAGACATTACCGGTGGTCTGCCACGCGTAGCCGAACTGTTCGAAGCACGTTCGCCGAAAGATGCGGGTATGTTGGCGGAAGTAACGGGTACTGTGGCCTTCGGTAAAGAAACCAAAGGTAAGCAGCGTCTGGAAATCACCGACATGGACGGCAACAAGCACGAGTTCCTGATTACCAAGGACAAGCAAGTGCTGGTGCACGACGGCCAGGTGGTGAACAAGGGCGAGATGATCGTGGACGGCCCGGCCGATCCGCAAGACATCCTGCGTCTGCTGGGTATCGAAGCGCTGGCCCGCTACATCGTGGACGAAGTGCAGGACGTGTACCGTCTGCAGGGCGTGAAGATTAACGACAAGCACATCGAAGTAATCGTACGTCAGATGCTGCGTCGTGTTCAGATCGTTAATGCTGGCGACACCGACTACATCGTCGGCGAGCAGGTTGAGCGTTCCGAACTGCTGGAAGAGAATGATCGCGTCACCAAAGATGGCAAGCTGCCAGCAACCTACGAAAACGTACTGCTGGGTATTACCAAAGCATCGCTGTCGACCGACTCCTTCATCTCGGCCGCATCGTTCCAGGAAACCACCCGCGTGCTGACCGAAGCTGCCATCATGGGCAAACGCGACGGTCTGCGTGGTCTGAAAGAGAACGTCATCGTGGGTCGTCTGATCCCTGGCGGTACCGGTCTGGCCTTCCACCGCGCTCGCAAAGAGAAAGAGCAGTGGGAAGTCGAAGAGCGTCAAGCTCTGCTGGCCGCCGAGAAAGCTGCGATGGCGAGCAGCGAAGCTGACGTCAGCGAAGTCGTTAGCCCGCAAGACGGCGAAGCGTAATCCTCGCGACTCAATGAAAACGGCACCCTCGGGTGCCGTTTTTTTTTACCCTGGGGTCAGGTCGGGCAAGATGCAGGGGTCAGGTCGGGCAAAGTGCAGTTTTTGAGAAAACGCAAAGAACGCACCAACGCCCGACCTGACCCCTGCACTTTGCCCGACCTGACCCCGGGTGTGGGTTATTGCTGGCTGGCGATCCAGCGGTCGACCTTGGCTTCGAGCAGGGCCAGTGGCAGCGTGCCATCGCCGAGCACGACGGCGTGGAAGGCCGGCAGGCTGAACTTGCTACCGAGTGCTTTGGCGGCGCGCTCGCGCAGCGCGACGATCTTCAGCGAACCGATTTTGTAGCCCAGTGCCTGGGCCGGCCATGCCATGTAGCGCTCAGTCTCTGTTTTGGCGGTGACGTCATAGCCCAGCGTGTCGTGCATGTAGGCGATGCTTTGCTCGCGCGTCCAACCTTTGGCGTGCATGCCCGTATCGACCACCAGACGGGTGGCGCGCAGTAGTTCGTCGTTGAGGTGGCCGAAGTACTGGGCCGGATCTTCGAACAGGCCCATTTCCTTGCCCAGCGTTTCCGCATACAGCGCCCAGCCTTCCGTGAAGGCGTTGTTGCCGCCAAACTTGCGGAAATTCGGCAAATTCAGCTCCTGATTCAGCGCGATGTGGAAGTGGTGGCCCGGCTTGCCTTCGTGCAGGAACAGCGTGGTCATGCCCGTGCTGCCGTATTTGGTCGGGTCGTTCACCACCGACCAGAACACGCCAGGACGTGAACCGTCACCCGCTGGCGGGGTGTAGTGGTCGGACGCGGTGGCGCGGCTCAGTTCAGGCTCGAGACGCAGGTCGAGCGGGGCTTTTGGCAGCAGCGTGAACATCTGCGGCAGCTTGGCATCGAGTACGTCTTTGAGCTTGTGGTACACGGCTTGTACTTCGTCTTCCGTTTTGAACGGGTAGAACTTGGGCTGCGCCGCGACCCATACGGGAAGCCCGGCCGCAGGGCCGTCATAGCCTAGTTGCGGGCCGAGGATGGCGAACTGCGCCTGGATACGTGCCACTTCCTTCAGACCGATGGCGTGGATTTCTTCCGGCTTCAGCGTGGTGGTAGTGGCATTCGCGATGCGCGCCTGATACCACGCTGCACCATTCGGCAGGGCGCTCAGACCCGTGCTGGTGCGGCAGGCTGGCAGATAGTCTTGCTCGACAAACGTGGCCAGCCGTTTCAGGGCTGGCAGTATGCGCTCGCCCACGGCCTTGCGGTAGGCGGCCGTCAGGCGCTGCTGGTCGGCCGCGCTGAAGCTGGCTGGCATCTTCTTGATCGGGGAGTAGAAGATATTGCTTTCAGCCGAGTCGCTCAGCAGTTGCTGGAACTGGGGCAGGGCCGACACCATCAGCGCTTGCGGCTGGGTCACGCCGCTGCGCATGCCTACGCGCATATTGGCGATGGCCTGATCTATCCATGCCGGTAGCTGGCTGATACGGTGCAGATAGGCTTCGTATTGCTTGACGGTGGTGAGTGGCTGCGAACCTTCGCCGCCCGCGTAGTTGGCCAGCGTGACGGGCACGCTATCCATCTGGGTAATCGGCAGCAGGTGTTCGGGGAACGGCTCCATGGCCAGCAGGCCTTGCAGTTCGTAGGCGAGGATGTCGTAGCTGACGCGGTCGGTATGGTTCAGGCGCGCGCGCGGAATCTGCTGCAGGCGCTGGCTGAACTGGCGGTACAACTTGAACTGGCGCGCACGCTGGGTCGGCGCAATGCTCAGACCGAGCTGGTCGTCGAAACGGCTGTCGCCATTTTCGGTGGCGTTGAGCGGCTCGTAGCGCGCATTGGCATCGTAGTACTGGTCGGCCAGCTTGAGCAAGGCGCGCTGGGTGGCGACGTCGCTGGCGACCGGTACGGCAGTATCCGCTGCAGCAGCGGCAGGCTGGGTGGCAGCGTAGCTCAGCGAGGCAGTCAGCGGCGCGGATAGCGCCAGTGCAACAGCGGTAGCCAGTACAGCACGGGTAGGGCGGAATGGGCTCATGGGTCTCCTTGGTGTGGGGCGTTAAGCGGAACGCCGGTTAGGATAAGCCATCCGCGCCGGTGGCGCGAGGGTTTGTTGCTAGCCTGCCCAGTCGGCCACGCTACGCCCGTCTGCCGCCTAGGCCACGGCTTCCGCCAGCCGCCGCTCGTACAGGGCCGCAATCAGGTCGGATTGCGCCACCATGCCGGCGAAACGCTGCTCATGATCGATCACGGGAATGTGGTGCAGGCCGGAGTCGGCCATCAGCGGCACCAGATCGGCAATCGGCGTATCAATGTGCACGGTGGTGGCCTGCTTGCACATGATCTGGCCCACTACTTCCGCTTTTTCCGTATGGGTGATGCCGCTCTTGCGCAGGAACTTCTTGAGTTGGTGGTTCAGGCCGTGGATGTCGTTGAGGCCGCCGTATTCGAGGAAGTCGGCCAGCGTGATGATGCCGATCACGCGGTCGGCACGGTTCAGCACGGGCAGGGCGGCCAGCCGGTGTTCGCGCATCACGCGCCAGGCATCTTCCAGGCAGGAACCGAATTCGGCACTGACGATATCGCGCGACATGATATCGCCGCAGGTCAGCATGCCAAAGCGGCGCTGGTAGGCGCGCTGCTCGGTCTGCATGAACAGCGCATGCAGATCATCGCGGCTGATATCGAGTACCTGATTGTACTGGCGCAGCACGGCGTCCAGATCGTCCGGCTTGAAGCCCAGCCGCACGGTCGGCACTTCATCCTTGGTGGCGTGCAGGTTGGCTATGTGGGCTTGCTGGGTGTGCGGGTAGCTACGCCCGGTCAGGTTGTTGTAGAGGATGGCCAGCAGCACCATCATGGCCGAATTGGCCAGCACGGTCAGCATGGCAAAGTGGTAGCCGGCTGCCTGTACGGCAGGGCCGCCGATGACCGTGATCAGCGCCACGGCGCCGCCGGGCGGGTGCAGACAGCGCAGCGCGAACATGGCTGTCAGCGCGAGTGCCGCTGCCAGCGCACCGAGCAGGGCAGGGTTGAGGCTGGCACCGAGCCAGTGCACGCAGGCCACGCCGACCAGGGCACTGACCACATTGCCGCCGATAACCGACCACGGCTGGGCGAGCGGGCTGGCCGGCAGGGCAAACAGCAGCACGGCCGTGGCGCCCATCGGAGCGATCAGGCTGATGTGCAACTGGCTGGTAGCCAGCAACTGCTGGCAAAGCAGGGCGCCGATGAATAGCCCCAGCAGCATACCTGCTGCGCCACGCAGTTGTTCGCGCAGATTGGTAGTGGCAGGGCCCGGTAGCCAGCGTTGCAGCAGTGCGCGCATGTTGAATCCAGTATTTGAAATGGAGCAAATCTTACTCCAAGCTCAGGCTGCTGTGTGCAGGGCTGTTGTTGCCGCTACTCGCCGTGCATTACTAGCCGTGCGCCACCAGTTCCAGCGGCAGGGCCGTGGTGAACTTAATCTGCTCCATCGAGAACGCGGAAGAGACCCCGCTTAGCTGGGCCACCTTGATGAGTTTCTTGTAAAAACGGTCATAACCTTCGATATCGCTGGTCACCACTTTGAGCAGGTAATCGATATCGCCGCTCATGCGGTGGAATTCCTGCACTTCCGGCAGCGCGATCACGGCGGCCGCGAAGCGCGCCAGCCATTTATCGTCGTGCTGGCTGGTGCGCACGCTGACGAACACGGTCACGGGCAGGCCCACTTTGCGCCGGTTGACGATGGCCACGCGGTTCTCCAGATAGCCTTCTTCTTCGAGTCGGCGTATGCGTTTCCAGCACGGCGTAGCGGACAGGCCTATGCGTTCGCTGAGCTGGGCCACCGACAGCGTGCCGTCCACCTGCAGGGCGGAGAGGATAGCGTAATCATAGCGATCAAGTGGGTTCATGCTGTTAATTTCAAAAATATAGGATGAATGTCCTATATGTTAGTTGGGATAGGAGTATTTTAGTACATCTATTTTCGTCCTTCTGACTAAACTATATGCATTGATTAGCCTGCTTTCCTGTGCCCAACATGACCACCGAAATCTACCTTGACGGCAATGCCACCTCTCCCGTGCTGCCGGCCGCCATCGCCGCCGCCACCTGTGCCATGGGCCAGCGCTACGGCAACCCTAGCAGCAGCCATGCCGCCGGCCTGAGCGCCAAAGCCTTACTCGATCAGGCCCGCCAGTGCGCGCGCCGCCTGCTGGGCGTCGGTGAAGGCCGGCTGATGTTCAATAGCGGCGCCACCGAAGGCATACAGACGGCCGTGCTGTCGGCACTGGTGGCGCTGCGCGAGCGGCGCGAGCAGGGCGAGGCCATCGGCAGCCTGCTCGTATATGGCGCCACCGAACACAAGGCCGTACCGGAAAGTCTGGCGCACTGGAACCGTCTGCTGGGCCTGAACCTGACGCTGCACAAGCTGCCCGTGAACCCGCAAGGCACGCACGATCTGGACGCGCTGCGCGCCTGCGCCAGCGAAGCAGCACTGGTGTGCACCATGGCGGCGAATAATGAAACGGGTGTGATCAGCGATATCGCCGGCATCCAGAGCGTGTTGGAGCAGACTGGCTGCAAGGCTTACTGGATGGTCGACTGCGTACAGGCACTGGGCAAGCTGGCATTGCATCTGGCGGAGACCCGTATCGACTACGCGCCTTTCTCCGGCCACAAGCTGTATGCACCCAAGGGCATAGGCATGCTGTACGTGCGCGCCGGTGCACCGTTCACGCCGCTGATCGTGGGCGGCGGGCAGGAAAGTGCGCAGCGCTCGGGGACGGAAAACATGGCCGGTATCGCCGCGCTGGGTACCGTGCTGGCCGCGCTGGAACGGGGCGATACCTTCCGCACCCATGCCGAACTGGAAGACTACCGCGCCCGTCTGGCCGATGCGCTGCGCGCGGCCTTGCCCGGCATCGTCTTCAACAACCCGTTTGAAAACTCGCTGCCCACCACGCTGAACTTCTCCGTGCCCGGGCTGGCCAGCCGCGAGCTGATGGACGTGTTCGACGCTGCGCAAGTGCGCGTCAGCTCGGGCAGTGCCTGCTCGGCCGCCAAGGCGGCTCCGAGCTATGTGCTGGATGCCATGCAGTTGCCGCTGTGGCGCAGTGCCGGTGCCATCCGCATGTCGTTCGGCCCGCTGACGGATGCCGCCATGATAGACGACGCCTGCCGCCGTATTGCCCGTTGTGGCGCGGCACTGCGGGCCGGCTGTTTGATTCCGTCCGAGCGCAACGGCGCGGCCCATGACGGCCTGCTGCAGATGGGCGTGGAAGGCGCCTGTAGCTGGCTGGTGCTCGATGCGGCCAGCCGTAGTTGCGTGCTGATCGATCCGCTGCCCGACCATACGGCCCGTATCGAAGCCTTTGTGCGCTGCCAGAACTACCGCGTGCAAGCCATACTGAACACCATGGCAGGGCAGCAGAACGGTGCGCTGATCGAAGCATTGGGTCGTCATGCGGCCAGCCGTGTATCGGCCGATGCCTATGGCTGGCCGGCTTTGCCCGATAAGGTCACGCTGGCCGGCGGCCAGTCCGTGCCTGCACTGAAGCTGGGTGCGCGTACGCTGGCCTGTGTGGTGGACGGCGCGCAGCGCCACTATCTGCTGGGACAGGCGCAGCAAGGCCAGTTGGCCGTCGCAGCGGTACGCTTTGCTTTCAGCAACAACCAATGTGCGCCAGCATTGCAGGGGCTGACGGGGGCGGCCACGCTGCTGTGCCCTAGCCGCGATGAGCAGAACCAGTTCTGCGCCGGGGCGATGGCCGCTGCCACCGTCTGCTGCGACAGCCTGCAGCTTGACCATGCGGGCTTGAACCTGTTGCTGGCAGCGCATCCTGATGCCTTGCTGATCGATGTGCGCGAAGACTACGAATACGCGGCCAGCGCTACCGTGCTGCCGGTGGCCGGCAAGGTGCAGAGCGTGCCGTTGAGCCGTCTGACGGAACATGCGGCTGACTGGCTGGCGACAGCCGATAGCACGCTGGTATTCATCTGCCGCAGCGGCAACCGCAGCCTGAAAGCCGCACAGTGTCTGCGCCGGCTGGGCCACCAGCACAGCTACAGCCTGACGGGCGGATGGGCCCTGGCAGCGCTGGCACAGGCGGCTTAAGGCTTGCACGATTACAGTTGTCTCTTCGTTTGAGGGCCGCGCAAGCGGCCCTTTTTTTTGCTCCGGCGCCAGCGTATATGTACGCCTGCGCACGGTCGCGCCCGCGCCCGCCCAGTAAGCTGCCTATGCATCTTATTCTGCAATAGTTTTGCGAGGCCGGGAGTGTCTATGTTTGTCCCTCTGTTTTTGCCACTGATTGCTGCCCGCACGGTGTCCCGCGAAGACGAGACGGCCGATCTTCCGTTGCGCGCGGAATTGTTCAGCGCCGTGCAGATGGCTGTGCATGGCAAGACGCTGGCCAGCCACCACCGCCTCAGCACGCACGGCGGCGCCGACCGCCTATTGGTGCGGCTGGCGCAGAACGCCAGCGTGATCGATGCCACTTGCAGCGAACTGACGGCCGCCGTCAAGCAGGGGCGCCAGATCACGCCGGCCTCGGAATGGCTGCTCGATAACTTTTACCTGATCGAAGAGCAGATTCGTATTGCCCGCCGTCACCTGCCGCGCAACTACAGCCGCCAGTTGCCCCGCCTCGACGGCGATGCCCTGCCGGCCTGCCCGCGCGTCTACCGCATCGCACTGGAAATCATCGCCCATGGCGATGGCCGGGTTGATCCCGAATCCTTGTGCCGCTTCGTGGCGGCGTATCAGGAAGTGGCCAGCCTGCAGCTCGGCGAGCTGTGGGCCATCCCCATCATGCTGCGGCTGGCGCTGATCGAAAACCTGCGCCGCGTGGCTGTGCGGGTGGCCGACAACCGGCGCCAGCGCGATCTGGCCAACCACTGGGCCGACCAGATGACGCAGGTGGCCGAGAGCAACCCGAGCGGCCTGATCCTGCTGGTGGCCGACATGGCGCGTTCCAATCCGCCCATTACCAGCGCCTTCGTGGCCGAACTGGCGCGCCGCCTGCAAGGCCAGAGTCCGGCCCTGACGCTGGCGTTGTCGTGGATTACCCACCGGCTGGCGGAAGCCGGGCAGACCATAGAACAGCAGATCCAGGCTGAAATCCAGCAGCAGGCCGCCGAACAGGTATCGATCGCCAACAGCATAGGCAGCCTGCGCTTCCTCGGCACCATGGACTGGCAGGAGTTTGTCGAAACCATGAGCGTGGTGGAGCAGACCCTGCGCCAGGACCCTGCTGGTGTGTACGCGCAGATGGCTTTTGCCACGCGCGACCTGTACCGCCATGCGATCGAAAAGATCGCCCGCCGCAGCGCCTACACGGAAGGCGAAGTGGCGCAGCACGCGCTGCAGCTTGCGCAAGCCCATGGCAGTGAAGAACGTTATGGCCACGTGGGCTACTACCTGATAGGCGCGGGCGTGGTCCAGCTCGAACGCCAGTGCCGCATGCGGCGCCCGTGGCTGGAAGTGCTGCAGCAGACCGCGCGCAGCGCGCCGCTGACGACTTATCTGGGCGCGATTGCCGCGCTGGCGCTGGTGGCGACAGCATGGCTGGTGCGGCAGGCTGCGCTGCAGGGCGTGGCGCCAGCTTGGCTGCTGTTGACGGCCGTACTGACCCTGCTGGCTAGCGGCCAGCTCGCGCTGGCGCTGGTCAACTGGCTGGCCACGCTACTGACCCAGCCCCACCCATTGCCGCGCATGGCGCTGCCGCAGGGCGTGCCGGCCGATGCGCGCACGCTGGTGGTGGTGCCGGCGCTGCTGTACAGCAGCGAGAATGTGGCACAGCTCTGCGAGCAGCTCGAAGTGCACTTCCTTGCCAACCGCGACCGGCATCTGCAATTCTGTCTGCTCACGGATCTGACGGATGCCGACAGCGCCATCCAGCCTGCCGATGCCGCCCTGATCGAACAGGCACAGCACAGCATCGCCCAGCTCAACCGGCAATACGGCGCGCGCATGGAAGACGAGCTGCCGTTACCGTTCGTGCTGCTGCACCGGCCACGGCTGTGGAATGCGCAGGAAGGCGTCTGGATGGGCTATGAACGCAAGCGCGGCAAGCTGCAGGACCTGAACCGCCTGCTGTGCGGGGCCGGCGCGGCGGCATTCAGCGTGGTCGAGGGCGATATCAGCCGGCTGGCCGCAGTGCGCTATGTGATTACGCTCGACAGCGATACCCGCTTGCCGCGCGAAGCAGCGCAGCAGATGATCGCCACCATGCTGCACCCGCTGAATCAGCCGCGCGTGGATCAGCGCCTGCAGCGCGTGGTGGAAGGCTATGGCATCCTGCAGCCGCGCATCGCCGTCAGCGTGCCGGGCGAACAGGCATCGCTCTATGAAAAACTGTGCGGCGGCGAGCCCGGTATCGACCCCTACACGCGCACCGTGTCGGACGTGTATCAGGATGTGTTTTACGAAGGCTCGTTCATCGGAAAAGGCATTTACGATGTGGGCGTGTTCCGTCAGGTGCTGGACGGCCGCCTGCCGGAAAACCGCATCCTCAGCCACGACCTGCTGGAAGGCTGTTATCTGCGTGCGGGCCTGCTCAGCGATGTGCAGCTATACGAAGCCTATCCGTCCCGCTATAGCGACGATGTGCAGCGGCGCCAGCGCTGGATACGCGGCGACTGGCAAGTGGCCGCATGGCTGGGCCATCGCGTGCCGCTGCCCGAACGTCAGCGCGAGCGCAATCCCCTGTCGCTGCTATCGCGCTGGAAGCTGTTCGATAATTTGCGCCGCAGCGTGACGGCGCCGGCCTTGCTGGGCTTATTGCTGCTGGCATGGCTGGTGCTGCCGCGCCCGTGGTTATGGACTGCGGCCGTGCTGGCCGTGCTGTTTGTAACGCCGCTGCTCGGTGGCCTGTACGATCTGGCACGGCGCCCGCGCGATACATTGTGGCGTCAGCATATGCGGGCCAGCCTGCGCCGCAGCAGCCTGCAGTTTGCCCATGCCTTGCTGATGCTGGTGTTCCTGCCCTATGAAGCGTGGTTCAGTCTGGACGCGATCGCGCGCAGCTACTGGCGCCTGCTGGTGTCGCATCAGCGCCTGCTTGAATGGCGCGCTTCCACGCTGGTGGCACAGGCCAGCGGCAATAGCTGGCGCAGCATGTGGCCCGCGTCCGCGCTGTGCGGGCTGGCGCTGCTGGCTATCCTGCTGTGGCAGCCGGCCAGCCTGTGGCCGGCCCTGCTGTTTGTGCCGCTCTGGCTGCTGGCGCCGGCGCTGGCCAACCGTATCAGCCAGCCCATTGCCCGCAAGAGTGTCACGCTGTCGGCCGAGCAGTTGCTATTCCTGCGCACACTGGCGCGCCGCACCTGGGCCTATTTCGAACGTTTCGTGGGACCGGAAGATAACTGGCTGCCGCCCGATAATATGCAAGAGCATCCGGTGCAAGTGGTGGCGCACCGCACTTCGCCGACCAATATCGGCATGGCCCTGCTGGCCAACCTCAGTGCCAGCGATTTTGGCTATCTGACCGTGGGCCAACTAATCGACCGTACCGCGCATACCTTGACGACGCTGGACCGGCTGGAGCGCTATCAGGGCCATTTCTACAACTGGTACGACACCCGCAGCCTGCAGCCGCTGCTGCCCATCTATGTATCGACAGTCGACAGCGGCAATCTGGCCGGACATCTGCTGACCCTGCAGGCGGGGCTGAACGGACTGGCGGCCCAGCCCGTGCTCGGCACGCGGCAGGTGGAAGGGCTGGTGACTACGGCCACGCTGCTGCAGCAGGCCTGGCGTGAACAGTATGGGGCCATGGCGGGTGAACTCGGCATCGTGCTGCAGGAAGCGCCTGATGGAAGCGATGGTGCGCAGATGCGCCATTGGCTATTGCGCCTGCAGCAACTGCTGGGCGGACTGGACCCGCAGGCCGCTCTGCATGGCGAAACCCTGCTGTGGCATACGGCGCTGCTGCAGCAATGCCGTGCAGCGCTGGCCGAACTGGCACTGCTGATGCCGTGGCTGGTGCTGCCGGCCGAAGCCTTGCCCGATAGCGCACTGCTGCGCATCCCTAGCCTGCGCGAACTGGCCGCGCTGCACGATAGCGTGAACGGTGTGCAGCAAAGCGCACTGGCCCCGGCCGAACGCGAACGCCAGTTGCAACTGGCGCAGCTATGTGCGGAAGCCGCGCAGGCCGCGCAGCAGCGTATCCAGGCACTGGAAGGGCTGGCGCAGCGCTGCGCCGCGTTCGCGCGCATGGAGTACGGCTTCCTGTACAACAGCACCACCCATCTGCTGGCGATAGGCTATAACGTCAGCGAACGCCGGCTCGATAGCAGTTATTACGATCTGCTGGCTTCGGAAGTACGGCTGGCCAGCTTCGTCGCCATTGCGCAAGGCCAGCTACCGCAGGAACACTGGTTCGCACTGGGCCGCCAGCTATGCATCGTGGCAGGCCAGCCCGTGCTGCTGTCGTGGAGCGGCTCGATGTTCGAATACCTGATGCCGCTGCTGGTCATGCCCAGCTATCCCGATACGCTGCTGGACCAGACTTACCGCGCCGTGATCGCTGCGCAGATCGAGTATGGCCGGCGCCGCAACGTGCCGTGGGGGATATCGGAATCGGGCTACAACATGGTCGATGCCAGCCTGAATTACCAGTACCGCGCATTCGGCGTGCCGGGGCTGGGCCTCAAACGCGGGCTCGGTGATGATCTGGTGGTGGCGCCGTATGCCAGCATGCTGGGGCTGATGGTGCAGCCGGAAGCGGCGTGCAGCAATCTGCAGAAAATGGCCGCGCTCGGCTATCTGGGCCGCTACGGTTTCTACGAAGCGGTGGACTTCACGGCAGCGCGCCTGCCACGCGGGCAGACGGCCGCCGTGATCCGTTCCTTCATGGTGCACCATCAGGGCATGGGCCTGCTGGCGCTGGCCTACCTGCTGCATCAGCGCCCCATGCAGCGCCGCTTCGAATCGGACCCGCTGCTGCAATCGACCCTGCTGGTGCTGCAGGAACGCAGCCCGCAGCTGGGCGCATTCTATTCCAACACCACCGAGCAGGCGGCGCTACGCAGCAATGTCGTCGAGCCGAGCATGCCTATGCGCATACTGGGCCAGCCCAGTACGGCCGTGCCGGAAACCCAGTTGCTGTCGAACGGGCGCTATCACGTGATGGTGACCAATGCAGGCGGCAGCTATAGCCGCTGGAAGGATATGGCCGTGACGCGCTGGCGCGAAGACAGCACGCGCGACCACTGGGGCAATTTCTGCTATGTGCGCGACCTCGATGATGGGCGCTACTGGTCCACCACCTATCAGCCCACGCTGGTAGAACCGCGTCGCTACGAAGTGATCTTCTCGGAAGGGCGGGCCGAGTTCCGCCGTAGCGACCGTGGCATCGATCTGTACACGGAAATCGTGGTGTCGCCGGAAGATGATATCGAACTGCGCCGCAGCCGTATCACCAACCAGTCGGAGCAGGTACGCACGCTGGAAATCACCAGCTATGCGGAAGTGGCGCTGGCACCGGCCGCCGCCGATGCTGCCCATCCGGCATTCAGCAAGCTGTTTGTGCAGAGCGAAATCCTGCATGGCGAGAATGCCATCCTGTGCACGCGCCGCCCGCGCGGCGCGCACGATGCGACACCGTGGCTGCTGCACGCCATGATGGTGCATGATGGCGTGGTCAGCGCCGTCTCGTTCGAGACGGACCGTTCGCGCTTCCTCGGCCGTGGCCGCAGCGCGCTCGATCCGGCCGCCATGGCGGAAGGCAGTACGCTGGGCGGCGCCGAAGGCTCGGTGCTCGATCCCGTGGTGGCGATACGCCAGACCATCACCCTGCAGCCCGACCAGACCGTGATTGTCGATATCGTCACCGGCATGTGCGAACAGCGCGAAGCGGCGCTGCACCTGATCGACAAGTATCAGGACCGCCATCTGGCCGACCGCGTGTTCGAACTCGCGTGGACCCATAGCCAGGTGGTGCTGCGCCAGCTCAATGCCAGCGAAGCCGATGCGCAGTTGTATGCGCGGCTGGCCAACGCCGTGATCTATCCCCATGCTTCGCTGCGCGCCGATGCGGCCATCCTGATGCGCAACCAGCGCGGCCAGTCCGGCCTGTGGGCGTATGCGATTTCGGGCGACCTGCCCATCGTGCTGCTGCAGATCCGCGACCCGGCGAATATCGAACTGGCGCGCCAGATGGTGCAGGCACACGCTTACTGGCGCCTGAAAGGGCTGGTGGTGGATCTGGTGATCTGGTACGAGGACCAGAGCGGCTACCGCCAGCTACTGCATGACCAGATCATGGGCCTGATTGCTTCCGGCATCGATGCGCAGGCCATAGACCGGCCCGGCGGCATCTTCGTGCGACTCGTGGACCAGATCGCCAACGAAGACCGCATCCTGCTGCAGTCGGTGGCGCGCGCCATCCTGAGCGATCAGCGCGGCACGCTGGCCGAGCAGATCAAGCGTTCCGTGCCCGCGCCGCTGCGTATGCCGCTGCTGCAGCCGGAAGGCGGCACGGCCTATGCCGAGGCGCTGCCGGCCTATGAAGAAACTGCGCTGCCGCAAGGCCTGCTGCTGGCTAACGGCATGGGCGGCTTCAGCGCCGACGGCCGCGAATACGTGATCGTTTCCGGCGCTGGCGAGCGCACCCCGGCGCCATGGTCGAATGTGCTGGCCAATCCGCAGTTCGGCAGCGTGATCTCGGAAAGCGGGCAGGCCTATAGCTGGCACGAAAATGCCCACGAGTTCCGCCTCACGCCGTGGCATAACGATCCTGTCAGCGACAGTAGCGGCGAAGCCTTCTACATCCGCGACGAGCAGACCGGCCAGTTCTGGTCGCCCACGCCGCTGCCGGCACCGGCGGCAGGGCGCTACGTGACGCGCCACGGCTTCGGCTACAGCAGCTTTGAACACAGCACGGCCGGTATCGCCAGCACGCTGACCACTTTCGTGGCCATTGATGCGCCTATCCGCTACACGCTGCTGAAAGTGAAAAACCTCTCGGCCAGCAGCCGCCGGCTGTCGCTGGCCGCTTATGTGGAATGGGTGCTCGGCGATATGCGTGCCAAGTCCGGCATGCATCTGCTGACGGAAGTGGATGGACCCAGTGGTGCGCTGTTTGCGCGCAATCCCTACAACACCGAGTTCACGGGGCGGGTGGCCTTCTTCAACTGCGATGCGGCGCTGCGCAGCCACACGGCCGACCGTAGCGAATTCATAGGCCGCAACGGCACGCTGGCCGCGCCGGCCGCGCTGCGCCGCTTGCGCCTGTCCGGCCGCACAGGCGCCGGTCTCGATGCGTGCGCAGCCCTGATGGTGCCGATCGAACTGCTGCCGGGACAGGAGCGCGAAGTGGTGTTTGTGCTCGGCGTGGCAGGGCGGCGCAATGCCGACGCGAGCACGCTGGTGCAGAAGCACCGCAGTGCCGAAGCGGCATACGAAGCGCTGGCCGCCGTACAGGCCTACTGGCAGGCCACGCTAGGCGCCGTGCAGATCCGCACGCCCGAGCCGGAGCTCGATGTGCTGGTCAATGGCTGGCTGATGTACCAGACCATCGCCTGCCGCATGTGGGCGCGCAGCGGCTATTACCAGTCCGGTGGTGCCTTCGGCTTCCGCGACCAGTTGCAGGATGCCATGGCCACCATCCACACCCGTCCTGCACTGCTGCGCGAACAGTTGCTGCTGTGCGCTGCCCACCAGTTCCTCGAAGGCGATGTGCAGCACTGGTGGCATCCGCCGTCCGACCGCGGTGTGCGCACCCACTGTTCGGACGACTACCTGTGGCTACCGCTGGCGGCAGCGCGCTATGTACAGGCCACGGATGATCTGGCGGTGCTGGATGAGGCGCAGCCCTATCTGGAAGGGCGCGCCGTCAAGCCGGAAGAAGATTCTTATTACGACCTGCCACTACGCTCGGCGCAGCAAGGTACGCTGTACGAGCACTGCCAGCGCGCTATCCGCCACGGCTGGCGGCTGGGCGCGCATGATCTGCCACTGATCGGCTCCTGCGACTGGAACGACGGCATGGACAAGGTGGGCGAGCAGGGCCGCGGCGAGAGTATCTGGCTGGCCTTCTTCCAGTGCGAAGTGCTGCAGCGTTTTGCTGAAGTGGCCGAGCAGCGGCAGGATGCCATCTTTGCCGCCGAATGCCGCACCCATGCGCGCGCGCTGGCTGCCGCCGTCGAGCAGCATGGCTGGGATGGCGAGTGGTACCGGCGCGCCTATTTCGACGATGGCACGCCGCTGGGCTCTCACCTCAACGAGGAATGCCAGATCGATTCGATTTCGCAGAGCTGGGGCGTGCTGTCCGGTGCGGCCGATGGCGCGCGCGTGCGCACCGCCATGACGCAGGTGAACCAGCGGCTGGTGCGGCGCGAAGATGGCATCATCCAGTTGCTGCAGCCGCCATTCGACAAGGCCGGTCCCAATCCCGGCTATATCCGCGGCTATGTGCCGGGCGTGCGTGAAAATGGTGGACAGTACACCCATGCCGCCATCTGGACGGCCATGGCTTTTGCCCGGCTGGGTGAGACGGCGCTGGCGTGGGAGCTGGCGCGCATGATCAATCCGTTGCGGCATACGGCCACGCCCGAGGCCATGCAGCGCTATCGGGTCGAACCGTATGTGATTACGGCGGACGTGTATGCGGTGCCGCCTCACGTGGGACGCGGCGGCTGGAGCTGGTACACGGGATCATCCGGCTGGATGTACCGCCTGCTGGTGGAGTCGCTGCTGGGAGTGCGGCGCACGGGCCAACTGCTGGAACTGTCGCCGCGCATGCCGCCCGCATGGGAGCATTTCGAATTGAGCTACTGCTATGGCGCGGCGCGCTATGTGATCCGCGTCCAGCGCAGCCAGTCTGACGACTGGCTGCTGGTGCTGGATGGGGAAAGACTGGCGGGGCTGCAGATCACGCTGGAGGACCAGCCGGTCACGCATACGGTGGACCTGTACGTTCCAGCCTTGTCCGTATCAGGCGCCTAGGGTGGCGCCTGCGCCCATCAGCGTAGCCACGCCGAGCAGGGCGAATACCAGTGCCGCAATGCCGTGCACCAGTTTCAGCGAAACGCGGTGGGCGATTTTATCGCCCAGGTACACGGCTGGCACATTGGCCAGCATCATGCCGAAGGTGGTGCCGCACACCACCGCCACCAGACTGTGATAGCGCGCAGCCAGTGCTACCGTAGCCACCTGCGTCTTGTC
The DNA here is from genome assembly GCF_009720775.1 of Pseudoduganella danionis. Lineage (GTDB taxonomy): Bacteria > Pseudomonadota > Gammaproteobacteria > Burkholderiales > Burkholderiaceae_D > Rugamonas > Rugamonas danionis. The sequence goes on along the minus strand of NZ_WNKW01000010.1, from coordinate 52,755 downwards.
GCCCATCTCGGCGACGAAGAAGGCGATCAGGGTGGTAAGGAACACGCCGTACTTCGCCAGCGGCATATCTTCTTCATCGATCTTGTCCGGTATCAGTGTCCATACCGCCATGGCGATGAAGGACACGCCCAGCACCCAGCGCAGGATATCGGGGCCCAGCAGGCTGGTAATCCAGCTACCTATAGCGGCCGCGAACGCGTGGTTGGCGATCGTAGCCACAAATATTGCGGCCACGATGGGCAGCGGGCGGCGGAATTTGGCGGCCAGACAAAAGGCCAGCAACTGGGTCTTGTCACCGATTTCGGCCAGTGCGACGATGCCGGTGGAAATGAGGAAAGCTTCCATGATGTTCCTGCTTGAATAGTGGGGCGCATCTTAACATGGGGCTGTGCTATTCTGCTGCGCGCTCCGGTCACTTAGGATGAACCCCATGCAACTCAAGAAAACTCTCAAATCCCTTGCGGCGCTGCTGCTGGCCGCCGGTACCTCGCTCGGTCTGGCCCATGCCGATCCGCTCAGTTATGCGCGCTACGATCAGGTGCGCACCAGCGATCTGCATCTGGACCTGAAAGCCGATTTTTCCCGTCACATCCTGTCCGGCTACGCCGAGCTGACCCTGAACTGGCTCGATAAATCGGCCAGTTCGCTGGTGCTCGATACCAGCGAACTGAATATCGCCCGCGTGCAGCTGCTGCATCCTTCGGGCCGCTGGCAGGCCGCCTCCTATATGCTGGATAAACCCGATGCTGAAAAAGGCCGCGCGCTGCGCATTGCCGTGCCGTTCCAGCCGCAGAAAGTGCGCATCTACTATCGCACGGCGCCTTCGGCCACGGCACTGCAGTGGATGTCGCCGCAGCAGACCATGTCCGGCAAGCGCCCGCTCATGTTCAGCCAGTCCGAATCGATCAATGCCCGCTCGTGGGTACCGCTGCAGGATACGCCGGCCGTGCGCTTTACCTATAGCGCCCGCATCGCTGCACCGGAAGGCTTGCGCGTGGTGATGAGCGCGGCCAACGACCAGCAGTCGCATGGCGTGGGCGGCTGGAAGTTCAGCATGGCGCAGCCTATCCCGTCCTATCTGCTGGCGATCGCCATCGGCGAAATCGAAGTGCGCAATCTGGGGCCGCGTTCCGCGGTCTATGCAGAACCGGCCCGTATCGATGCGGCGGCCTACGAGCTGGCCGATACGGAAAAGATGATCAGCGCAGCCGAAGAACTGTATGGCCCGTATCGCTGGGAGCGTTACGACATGCTGGTGCTGCCGCCATCCTTCCCCATAGGCGGGATGGAGAACCCGCGCCTGACTTTTGTCACCCCCACCATGATCGCAGGCGACCGCAGTCTGGTCGACCTGATCGCCCATGAACTGGCCCACTCGTGGTCCGGCAATCTGGTGACCAACGCGACGTGGAAGCACTTCTGGCTGAACGAAGGCTTTACCAATTACGTCACCACGCGCGTGGTGGAAAAGCTGTACGGTGAAGAAGTGGCGCAGATGAATCTGCAGGTGGAGCAGGAAGAAGCCATGGCCTCGCTGGCCGCGATCCCGCCCGCCAAACAGGCGCTGGTGACGCGCGATGCCGATACGGCTGCGGCCACCTACACGGATACGGAACTGGTGTATCCCAAAGGTGCATGGCTGCTGCGCACGCTCGAGCAGCGTGCCGGACGCAGCGTGTTCGATGCCTTCCTGCGCGGCTGGTTTGACCAGCATGCGTTCCAGTCGGTGCGCACGGAAGACTTTGTCAGCTACCTCAAGACCCATCTGCTGGCGGCCCATCCCGAAGTGATGAGCGTAGCAGAGCTGGACGAGTGGCTGTATGGCGCCGGCATACCGGCCAGCGCGCGCCATGAAGCGTCACCACGGCTGGCCACGCTCGATACCCAGCGCAGCGCATGGCTGCAGGGCACCCTGGCCACGGCCGACCTGCCGGCACAGGGCTGGATTGCACTTGAATGGATGCACTTCCTGAACGATATCGATGGCAAGGCCACGGCCAGCCAGCTACAGGAACTGGACCAGCGCTTCGGGCTGGCGAAGAGCGGCAACAATGAAATCGCCTACCGTTTCTACCTGTCGTCGATCAAGGCCGGCTACAACGTGCGCGCACCGCTGCAGACCTTCCTGCTCAACGTGGGGCGGCAGAAGTTCGTGGTGCCACTGTATGCGGCGCTGCTGAACCATCCGGCCGAACGCGCATGGGCCAAAACGCTGTACGCGCAGGCGCGCCAGCACTATCATCCCGTGACGCAAAGCTCGGTCGATAAACTATTCAAGAAACCATGATGCTGAAATTTACTCCTACTCTCGGTGCCACGCTGGTGCTGCTGGCACTGAGCACGAACGCGCTGGCTACCTCGCCGGTGGCGGTCGCTCCTCCTCCTTTGCAGCAAGCTGCGGGTGCGCCGGCACCGGTGCCGGCCTTCGACCTTGAAGCGGATGTGCAGCGCGTGCTGAAGACTTTCGATGTGCCGGGCATGGCAGTGGCCATCGTCAAGGACGGCAAGGTGGTGGCAGCCAATGGCTATGGCGTGCGCAAGCTGGGAGTAGCCACGCCCGTGGACGGCCACACGCTGTTTGAAATCGCCTCCAACTCGAAAGCCTTTACGGCCGCCGCGCTGGCGCAACTCGTCGATGACGGCAAGCTGGCATGGGACGATCCGGTGACCAAGCATCTGCCGGATTTCCAGATGCACGACTCGTATGTGACGGGCGTGATGACGGTGCGCGATCTGCTGACCCACCGCAGCGGTCTGGGACTGGGTGCGGGCGATCTGCTGTGGTGGCCCACCACCAGTTTCAGCACGGATGAAATCATCGCCCGCCTGCGTTACGTGAAGCCGGCCACCAGCTTCCGCAACAACTACGCCTACGACAATCTGCTCTACATCGTGGCCGGAAAAATCATCGCGCAGAAGGCGGGCAAGCCGTGGGGCGCGGTCGTGCGCGAACGCATCCTCACCCCGCTGGCCATGCAGGAAACCACTACCAGCGTGGATGCCATGCGCGCTGGCAGCAACTACTCTGCGCCACATAGCAAGATCAACGACAAGATCAGCGTGGTCAAACCCATGCAGGTGGAGAATGCCATCGGCGCAGTCGGCATCAATACCAGTGCCAGTGATATCGCCCGCTGGATGAATATGTTGCTCAACGAGGGCAAGCTGGAAGACGGCAGCCAGATCCTCAGCAGCAAGCAGATCGGCGAACTGTGGACCGAGCAGACGCCTATGCGCATCCGCACGCCCAAGCCGCCGCTGGCTGCCACCAAGCCTAATTTCGCCGGCTATGGACTGGGCTTCAGTCTGCGCGATTACAAGGGCCGCAAGATTGCCATGCATGGTGGCGCGCTGCAGGGCTTTTATTCGACCGTGCTGATGGTGCCGGAAGAAAAGCTCGGCATCGCCATACTGACCAATGCGGAGAACAGCCCGGCCATGGCGGCGCTGTACTGGCGCATACTGGACCAGTATCTGAACGTGCCGGCCAGCGACTGGATTACGCTGTATGCGGAACAGGAAGCGGCAGCCCACAAGGAGGAGCTGGAGCGCCAGTGCAAGGAGAGCGCAGCGCGCGCTGCCAAGTCATCGCCATCGCTGCCGCTGGCAGCCTATGAGGGCGAGTATGAAGATGCGTGGTATGGCAAGGTCAGTATCCGGCGCGAAGGCCGCAAGCAGATCATGCGCTTTAGCCGCACGCCCGATCTCGAAGGCGAACTGGAACACTTCCAGCACGACACCTTCATCGTGCGCTGGAAAGAGCGCAACTTCAACGCCGATGCCTACGTCAGCTTTGCGCTCAATCCGGACGCCAGCATCGAGCGCATGAAGATGGCGCCCGTCTCGACGGAGACGGATTTCAGCTTCGATTTCCGCGATCTGAGTTTCACGCCTGTGGCAGCGCCCAAGACCAAGTAAATCAGAGCTGGGTTTCGACCCGGTTGCGGCCCTGGCTCTTGGCGCGGTACAGGGCTAGATCCGCCGAGTGGAACAGGTCGTCCAGTGCGGCGTGGGGGCCATGGGCCACGGCCACGCCGAAGCTGGCGGTCACGCGCAGGATGTAGCCGTCGCTGAGCGTGAGCGGCTCCTGTTCGATGGCCACGCGCAGCCGTTCGGCGAGCGCACGGGCAGCTTCCAGCCCGCAGAAGCTAGGCATGACGACGAATTCCTCGCCGCCGTAGCGCGCCAGTATCTCGCCGTCGCGCAGGGTGGAGCGCACCACTTCGGCGATGCGGATCAGCACCTGATCGCCGGCATCGTGGCCGTAACAGTCGTTGACGGATTTGAAGTGGTCGATGTCGAACAGGATTACGGCCAGCGATTCATCTTTTTCGTGCGCACCGCGCAAGCGCAAATTTCCGGCCGTGGCAAAGGCGCGCCGGTTCAGGATGCCGGTCAGGTAGTCAGTGTCTGCACGCGTCTTGAGTTCCTCGATCAGGCGCGCACGCTCTTGTTCGAGCCGCTGGCGCTCCATGCTGTTTTCGCGCAGAGTGGCCAGCGCGCGCAGCATATCGCCGATTTCATCCTGACGCCGGCTGATGCGTGAAGGCGGCGTGTAATCGCCGTTGCCGAGGCGGACCACGGCGCGCGTGGCGCGCAGCAGCGGCGTCACCACGCGCACGCGCACAATCACCAGCAGAGTGACCAGTACCAGCAGGATGGCGGCGCCATTCAGCATGGCCCAGCTCAGCTCATGGCGGGCGCGCGCAAACTCGTCCCGCGCCTGATTTTCCGCTTCCTGCAGCAGCGCATCGCGTACCGCCAGTATCGGCGCCATGGTGGGCACATAGCGCTGGGCAAACTGCGCCGTGTCCATGTCGTAGTGACGCGCCGTGCTATCGCGTGCGCCATTGCTGCTGGTCTGCTCCACGGCGCTGATGATGCGCTGGCCGGCGTCGAAATAATCGCTATCCATGTGCGCCACGGCCGCTTTGATATGCACTGCCTGATCGGCATCGTTATTGGCAGTCTTGATGAGCTGGCGTAGTTGTTCCAGCCGGCCGCGCAGGAATTGCAGGCGTTGCTGCTGCGCGCTGCTGAGGGCTTGGGCGGTGGCCAGCGGAGCGGTCAATGTGGACCCCAGCCGGCCTGCGTATTCGCGCAGTTCTACTGCCAGCCGTGCTTTGACCAGCAGGCGGGTAATGCGCGGATAGGCTTGCTCGGACGCGCGCGTGGCTTCGGTGACGGCGTCGAGGGCCAGCGGCACCAGAGCATACATGCGCTCGACTGCCGCATCGAGCTGGGCCGGCGTGCGGCCGGCGGGTGGTTGGGCCGCCAACTGGTCGACATGGCGGCGCGCTTCGCGCAAAGCCAGTTCCAGTCCGGCCAATTGGCTGGCCGGCACTGTGTTGCCATGGCTGAGTTGTTGCTGTAGTTGGCGCAGCGCGGCGTTGGTATCGTTGCGCGCGGTGCGCAGGCGTTCTTGCTTGGCGGGTGCGGCAGGGTGGCCGTCGCCCATGACAGCATTGCTGGGGCCGCGTTCGAATGAGAGCTTTTCCGCCGCGCGCATGGATGCGGCCACTAATTGCAGCGCCTGCAAACCCTGCTCGGCAGCCTGATACTGGCGCCATTCAGCCCACAGCGAACGGCCCTGTACGCCACACACGAGCAGCGCCAGTATGGCGCTGATCAGGGTGAATAGTCGGGTGAGTCGCATTGTGGCTTTTCTGAATATTTTTTTGCTAGTTAGCAATATGCCACAAACTGCCTGCTTCAGGTGTAAATCTGCCTGACGCTGCCGTGATCGGCGCGCACGGGCCTGTCTGCAGCCACGCTGAATGGGGTAGTAGCGCGCAAATTAGCCGCAATTAGCGTGCAATAGGATGGCAATAGGACCACGAATAGGCTCAAAGCCTGCAATAAAGCTGAGCCAGGGCGGGCGGCGAAGCGCAGCTAATGGTAGGATGTCGGCCTCACGTTGTCCGGCGCAGCCGTAGACGATGGAAAGCTTGTCAGTTTATTAAATGAAGGATGAAGAAGATGTCTATGCAACGAGTTATGCTGCGCTCCAAGCTGCACCGCGTGACGGTGACCCAGGCCGATCTGCACTACGAAGGTTCCTGCGGTATCGATCAGGATCTGCTGGAAGCGGCCGATATCTGGGTCAACGAGAAGATCGAACTCTACAATGTCAACAACGGTGAACGTTTCTCCACCTATGCGATTCCGGGCCTGCGCGGCACGGGCGAGATTTCGCTCAATGGCGCGGCCGCACGCCGCGCCCAGCTCGGCGACCTGCTGATCATCTGCACCTATGCGCCGATGACGGAAGAGCAGGCCAAGGATTACAAACCGAAGGTCGTGTTCGTCGATGACAAGAACAAGATCAAGGGTATGAAAGCCTAAGCGCCGAACTAGCACAGTTATCTGTCGCTCAATAGCCACGGGGCAGGTCGCGATTTCCTTGGAAATCGTCGCCTGCCCCGTGGTTTTTTTTTGTGCGCGTCGTGTGCCGAGCGGCTTATTTGTCGATGCCGTCGCTGCGCAGTAGTTGCGACATGTATTGTGGCGTGATGCCGAGGAAGGATGCCACGACTTTCTGCGAAATGCGCTGCTCCAGTCCCGGATATTCGCGCCGGAACGCTGCCAGCCGACCCTGTGCCGGCGAAGCATTGATGCACATGCGGCGTGCCTGTTCCATGATGCTGCACTCGGAGACTTTCAGATAGTAGTCGCGCAGCATGCTATTGGTTTCGCGCATGGCCGTGTAGGCGGCCCAGTCCAGCTTGAAACCATGCACTGCCGTTTCCGCCACCACGAAATGCTGGGCCGGCAGACCATCGCGCGCGCGCAGCAGATCGTCATGCGAAGCGGCTGGTTCGCCATCGGTGACGAAGTGCAGCGTGACTTCGGTGCCCGCTTCCGTGATAAAACCAGTGCGCGCCACGCCGCTGTGCAGCCAGTACAGATTCTGGGCGATCGTGCCTATGCGCTGCAGGAATTCGCCTTTACGGAAACTGACGGGCGTAGCCAGTGGCGCCAGCAAAACCGTAACCTCATCATACATAGCGGGTGTAACTTTATAACGCTGAGAGGTGATGTCACGGTATTTCGCGCGGTGGTCGATGAATGCCTGGCTCATTTTGATGTCGTTTTATTCCGGCGCGCGAAGCGGCCTATCATGGGAGCCGAAAGTGTAAACCTTTTTTACGGTCTGTAGCGCAATTTTCATTGTATTTCGGAATTAAAATTAGAGAGATACTTCAGATTTAAACTAGTTGAACGCCGGCCAAACGTCCCATTCTCATAGGTAAAACCCGGCTAAATGAAGTTAAATCGGACAAGCTTGTCAAAAACAGTTGCAAACTTGCAACAAGCTACTCTCTGGCCGGTAGAAGCTGTACTCCGACTACATCATATTGCATTTTAAGTATGAAATTACAGGCTGTTGTTTAACTGCCAGTGGCCATTGTTTTGCCAGTGACTTTGTGGCGCGGAAATAGTTTCTGGGATACATTTGTACAACAGGTGTCGCAAGAAAAACGCTGTAAAAAGAAGCTGTAGCCAACCTCGGGGACGCGAGTAATGAGCACAAATACGGGTTTCGATAGCAGAGTTGTGATCCCACTGGGACTGGCCGGTGCGGGCGCCGCCGGAACCATCGTGGCGGGCTGGTCCCGCTGGGGCTGGTACACCGTATTGTGGGGCGCCGTGCTGATGGCGCTGGCTGTGTGGAGCGTGCTGCGTCAGCAGGCGGGCGGTGGCGGTGCCAGTGGCGCCTCTGCCAGTGTCGAGCAGTACCTGCAATCGCGCGAGCAGTTCAGTGATGCCGTGCTGCCGGTCTGGTGCCGGCATATCGAAAATTCCCGCAACCAGATGGAGGAAGCCGTGTCCGATCTGGCCACGCGTTTTTCCAACATCGTCGACCGGCTCGATACGGCGGTGCACGTCTCCAGCCACGACAGCGGGCGTGATGGCCAGGGCATGACGGAGATATTCAGCCGCAGCGAAGCCCAGTTAGGCTCCGTGGTCGGCTCGATGAAATCAGCCTTTGAATCGAAACAGGCCATGCTGGCGCAGATCAAGGATCTGGAACGCTTTACGCGCGAGCTGCGCGACATGGCCGAAGGCGTGGCCAGCATCGCCGCCCAGACCAATCTGCTGGCGCTGAATGCCGCCATCGAAGCAGCGCGTGCCGGTCCGGCCGGGCGTGGTTTCGCCGTGGTGGCGCAGGAAGTGCGCCACTTGTCCAGCCGTTCGGCCGAGACGGGCAAGAACATCGCCAACCGCGTGGGCCTGATCAGCAGCGCCATTCTCGCCGCCAGTGAAGCGGCCGACCGCACGGCGGCACAGGAAAACAGTTCCATGCAATCGGCCGAAGCCATGATAGAGAGCGTGCTGCACGATTTCCGCAGCATGACCGATGCACTGGTGGCCTCCTCCGAACAGCTCAAGCAGGAGAGCGTGGGCATACAGGGCGAAGTGGGCGAAGCGCTGGTGCAACTACAGTTCCAGGACCGCGTGAGCCAGGTGCTGGCCCACGTACAGGAAAACATCACCCGCCTGCCTGCGCTGCTGCGCGAGCACAGCGACCGCTATCACGCGGCACAGATACTGGAGCCCATGGATGCCCAGCCGCTGCTGCGCGAACTCCAGAAAACCTATGCCATGGCTGAAGAACACGCCGTGCATAGCGGCTCCAGCCGTGCCACGCCGGCCGCTGCCGCCGCGGATGAAATCACCTTCTTCTGATTCGTAACCGGAGTAGAAAGACTATGGCAAAGACAATTATGGTGGTGGACGATTCCGCCTCGCTGCGGCAGGTGGTAGGCATCGCTCTCAAAGGCGCAGGCTATGACGTGATCGAAGGACGGGATGGCGCCGATGCCCTGTCCAAGTGCACGGGCCAGAAAATCCATCTGGTGGTGTGCGATGTGAACATGCCCAATATGGATGGGATTACGTTTGTACGCGAGTTCAAGGCGCTGCCCAGCTACCGCTTCACGCCGGTCATCATGCTGACCACGGAATCGCAGGAGAGCAAGAAGGAAGAAGGCAAGGCAGCGGGCGCCAAGGCCTGGGTGGTCAAGCCCTTCAAGCCGGAAGTGCTGCTGGGTGCCGTGGCCAAGCTGGTCCTGCCTTAAGCCGGGGAGGCTGCCATGTCCGCGACGCCAACTGCGCAGGATAACGTAGGCCATCTGGCCCTCGAGGGTGAGCTGACTATCTACCATGCGGCCGAAGTCAGGCAGCAGGTGCTGGCGGCGCTGCGCGCGAGCCCCGTGCTGGAGCTGGATCTGGCCGGCGTGACGGAACTCGATACGGCCGGCCTGCAAGTGCTGATGCTGGCCAAGCAGACCGCGCAGGCCGAGCAGCGCGAACTGCGGCTGGTGCAGCATAGCCAGCCCGTGGTGGAAGTGTTCCAGTTGCTCGATCTGGGCGCATTTTTTGGTGACGCATTACTGATACACGCTTGACGCATTACGACTGATCCCACGTTCCATCTGTTCTGAGGGCATGCCATGAATCTGGATGAAGCACTACAGACGTTTATCACCGAGAGTCGCGAGCTGCTGGAGGAAATGGAGAACGCGCTGCTCAACGTCGATCTGGCCGGCGATCAGAATGAGGCGATCAATGCGATCTTCCGCGCCGCCCACACCATCAAGGGTTCCGCCGGTCTGTTCAGCCTCGATCACATCGTCGCCTTTACCCATGTAGTGGAAAGCCTGCTGGACGGCGTGCGCGATGGCACGGTGGCCCTCAATGACGAAATGATCGTGCTGCTGCTGTCCTGCTGCGATTATCTGTCCGAGCTGACGGATGCGCTGGCGGCGGGCCGCCTCGATGCCGATCCCGATATGGCACCGCAAGGCGAAATGCTGCTGGCCCAGTTGCGCCGCCATATGGACGGTGAAACGGCCGAAGGCGCGGGCGAAGCAGCGTTGGTGCTGCCGGCCGAGCCGGGCGTAGAGCGCATCGATCAGGAGCCTGGTCATAGCGATTACTGGCATATCTCGCTGCGTTTCGGGCGCGAGGTGCTGCAGAACGGCATGGACCCGATAGCCTTCCTGCGCTATCTGACCAAGCTCGGACGCATCGTCGGCATCGCCACCGTGCCCGATGCCATGCCGCCCGCCGATGAAATGGATGCCGAGCTGTGTTACCTCGGTTTTGAAATCGCTTTCGACAGCAATGCCGACCGCGAAGCCATCGCCGGCGTGTTCGAGTTCGTGCAGGATGATGCCGAGATCCGCATCATCCCGCCGCACAGCAAGGTGTCGCATTACGTCGATCTGATCCGCGCCTTGCCCGAGCAGGGCGCGCGGCTGGGCGAAATACTGGTGCGCTGCGGCAGCGTGACGGCGCAGGAACTGGCCGGCGCCCTGCAGCAGCAATCGGAACGCAGCGAGGCGGAAGCGCCGCAGCAACTGGGCAGCATACTGGTGGACGGTGGCAACGTGCCGCCCGTGGTGGTGGAAGCGGCACTGGCCAAGCAGCGCCAGGTGAGCGAACAGAAGGCGCAGGAGAGCCGTTCGATACGCGTCGATTCCGACAAGCTCGACAGGCTGATTGATCTGGTGGGCGAACTGATTATTGCCGGTGCCCGCACCAGCATGGTGGGCCAGCATTTGCAGAACAGCGAACTGCAGGAATGCACTTCAGCCTTATCGGGGCTGGTCGAGGAAGTGCGTGACGCTGCGCTGGAACTGCGCATGGTGAAGATAGGCGCCACCTTCAACCGCTTCCAGCGCGTGGTGCATGATGTGGCGCGCGAACTGGGCAAGGATATCGGCCTGATCGTCGATGGCGAAGACACGGAACTCGACAAGACCGTGGTGGAAAAAATCGGCGATCCGCTGCTGCATCTGGTGCGCAATGCGATGGACCACGGCATCGAAGCGGCCGGCCAGCGGCTGGCCAATGGCAAACCGGCCAAGGGCATGATCAAGCTGAATGCCTTTCATGAATCAGGCAGCATCGTGATCCAGGTCAGTGATGATGGCGGCGGCCTGCGCAAGGACAGAATACTGGCCAAGGCCATAGAGCGGGGCCTGATCGATCCCGAGCGCAAGCTGTCGGACAGCGAAATCTACAACCTGATTTTCGAAGCGGGTTTCTCGACGGCGGAAAAGATCACCAACCTGTCTGGCCGCGGGGTCGGCATGGATGTGGTCAAGCGCAATATCCAGGCCCTGCGCGGCAGTGTCGATATCAGCAGCGAAGAAGGCCAGGGCACCACCGTGACCGTACGTTTGCCGCTTACGCTGGCCATCATCGATGGCTTCCTGGTACAGGTGGGCAGCTCGGTGTTCGTGATCCCGCTCGACATGATAGAAGAGTGCATCGAATACGCCACCGAGCCGGGGCAGGATTACTGCAATCTGCGCGGGCAGGTGCTGCCCTTCGTGCGGCTGCGCGAGCTGTTCCGCCTGGGCGGCGCCGCGACGCGGCGCGAAAGCATCGTGGTGCTCAAACTGGGCAACCAGCGCGCCGGCCTGGTGGTCGATACCCTGCTGGGCGAGTTCCAGACGGTGATCAAGCCACTCAGCCCGCTATTTAGCGAAGTGCGCTGCATCAGCGGCTCGACCATACTGGGTAGCGGCGAAGTGGCGCTGATACTCGATGTGGCGGCACTGATGCAGTCCGTTAGCGGCAAGGGCACGGCGATACTGGCCGCCTGACACCGGAAAGGAAACCATGAATATCGTTGCGACTCCCGCTGCTCCCGATCTGGCCCCGCAGGCGATCACCTATGGCAGCAGTGCCATCGTCGCGCTGCAGTCCGGCGCAGCCCTGCCCAGCCAGTTCCTGACCTTTATGCTGGCCGACGAGCAGTACGCTGTGGGCATCCTGCACATCAAGGAAATCATCGAATACGGCAGCCTGGCCACCGTACCCATGATGCCGCCGTGCGTACGCGGCGTGATCAATCTGCGCGGCGCAGTAGTGCCCGTACTGGACCTGTCGGCCCGTTTCGGCCGCGCACCCAGCGTGATCGGCAAGCGTAGCTGCATCGTCATTGTCGAAGTGGCAGGCGGCGAAGATGAAGACAAGCAGGTGCTGGGCATGCTGGTCGATGCCGTCAACGCGGTGGTGGAAATCGCCGCCGGCGACATCGAGCCGGCGCCTAGCTTCGGTACCCGCATCCGGCCCGATTTCATCGCCGGCATCGGCAAGTACAACGGCAAGTTCGTGATCCTGCTCGATATCGAACATGTGCTGTCGAGCGAAGAAATCATCGAGCTGACACGTGGCAGTGTCAGCACGCATTTGTCCTGAGGAGCGGCATCTATGACAGTGGTGGCCTTGTCCGACAAGGAGTTCTCGCAGTTCCAGCGCTTCATCTACGATGCGGCGGGGATATCCATGGCCGATGGCAAACAGGCACTGGTCAGCGGCCGACTGGCCAAGCGGCTGGCGCACCACCAACTGAACAGTTATGGCGACTATCTGCGCATGCTGGAGAACCGCGACCATAGCCGCGAACTGCAGATCGCCGTCGATCTGCTGACCACCAACGAGACGTATTTTTTCCGCGAACCCAAGCACTTTGCCCTGCTGCGTGAACTGGCCGAACAGGCGCGTGCAGCGCGGCGCGGCATGCGGGTCTGGAGTGCCGCCAGTTCCACCGGCGAGGAACCGTACAGCATCGCCATGGTATTGGCCGATGTGCTGGGCGACGGCGCATGGGAAGTGCTGGGCACGGACATCAGCACGCGCGTGCTGGAGCGGGCTCGCCTTGGCCACTATTCGATGGAGCGGGCCAGCGGCATCCCGCTCGACCTGCTGCGCCGCTTCTGCCTGAAAGGGCAGGGCAAGGAAGCCGGCACCATGCTGGTGGAAAAGACCTTGCGCCAGCGCGTGCAGTTCATGCATCTGAACCTGAACCAGCACTTGCCCAAGCTGGGCAGCTTCGATGTGATCTTCCTGCGCAATGTGATGATCTATTTTAATCTGGAGACCAAGCGGCAACTGGTGGCACGCCTGCTCACGCACCTGCGCCCAGGCGGCTATCTGCTGATCGGCCATTCGGAAACGCTGAACGATATCAATGACACGCTGCAGGCGGTGGCCCCGTCCATTTATCGCAAGCCATGAATACCATGCCCGATACCAAAGTGATCGATATTTTTCTGATGCCCGGCGATGTGTTCGTCGGCGATGAACAATATCGCGTACGCACTTTGCTGGGATCCTGCGTTTCCGTCACGCTGTGGCATCCGTTGCTGCGTATCGGCGCCATGTCGCACTTCCAGTTGCCCGGCTACGGCCGTCGCCGTATCCATAGCCAGCCCGGTATCTACGGCGCCGATGCGATGGAGCTGATGTGTGACGGGCTGGCCCAGCATGGCGTGCCACTGATCCAGTGCCAGGGCAAGATTTTTGGTGGCGGCGCCATGTTCCCCGGGAATAGCAACGCGCCCGACATCGGCGCCCAGAACGGTGATTTTGCGCGCGACTGCCTGCGCGAACACGGCATACCGCTGGTGTCGGAAAGCCTGTTCGGCGTCGGCCACCGGCAGCTGATATTCACCATCCGCACGGGCGAAGTGCTGAGCCGGCAGGTGGCGCCGGAGCTGGCGCTGGTGGGCGGCAAGCAGATGAAAAAAGGACGGCTATGAGTGGAATCAATGTGATGATCGTGGATGATTCGGCCGTGGTGCGGCAGGTGCTGAGCGGCCTGCTGAACGACGCACCCGGCATCCATGTCAGCTATGCGGTGGCCAATCCGCTGCTGGCCATCGACCGCATGAAAGTGCAGTGGCCCGATGTGATCGTGCTCGATGTGGAAATGCCCAAAATGGATGGGATTACCTTCCTGCGCAAGATTATGGCCGAGCGTCCCACGCCGGTGGTGATCTGTTCCACCCTGACGGAAAAAGGTGCGCAGACGTCGATGGAAGCGCTCAGCGCCGGTGCGGTGGCCATCATCACCAAGCCGCGGCTGGACCTCAAGCAGTTCCTGCATGACAGTGCCGATGAACTGATTTCGGCCGTGCGTGCAGCGGCCGGTGCGCGTGTGGGTAAGCTGATCAACCGTCCTGCACCACCACCCGTCACGGCCAAGCTGAATGCCGATGCGGTGCTGCCGCCGCTCGATAGCCGCCCGATGACCACCACCACCGAGCGGGTGGTGGCAATCGGCACCTCGACGGGCGGCACGCAGGCGCTGGAAGAAGTGCTGACCGCACTGCCACGGGTGGCGCCCGGCATCGTGGTGGTGCAGCACATGCCGGAGAAATTCACCGCAGCGTTCGCAGCGCGGCTCGATAGCGTGTGCCAGGTGCGGGTCAAGGAAGCGGCGAATAACGACCGCGTGCTGCAGGGGCAAGTGCTGATCGCACCGGGCGGCAAGCATATGCTGCTGCGCCGTACGGGTGCGCAGTATTTTGTCGAAGTGGTGGACGGGCCGCTGGTGAACCGCCACCGGCCTTCGGTGGATGTGCTGTTCCGTTCAGCAGCGCGTGCGGCCGGCGCCAATGCGCTGGGGGTGATCATGACGGGCATGGGCGACGATGGCGCGGCGGGGCTGCTGGAAATGCTCAAGGCCGGTGCGCGCACGGTGGCGCAGGATGAAGCGAGCTGCGTGGTGTATGGCATGCCCAAGGAAGCCGTCAAGCGCGGGGCAGTGGAGAAGTCGATGCCGCTCAATCTGATCTACCGTGAAATTCTGCAGCAACTGTCGTATTGATGGGATTCTTGATGAACCAGACCACCAACACCGCTGCACTGGAAAACCCGCCGCCGGCACGGGCGTGGGCGGGCCAGCGCGTGCTGGTGGTGGAGGACAGCACGGTGCAGCGCGGCTATCTGGCCGGGCTGTTGCGCCAGCTCGAATTCGGCGAAATTCTGGAAGCGGGCGATGGCAACGAAGCCTTGCAGGTGCTGGAGCGCTTTGGCGAGTTCGGCACTTTTCTGGTGCTGACGGATCTGGAAATGCCGGGCATGGATGGCATCGAGCTGACCTGCCAGTTGCGCGAGCGCTGTCTGGCCCGTCATCTGATCGTGGTCAGCGCGCGCGATCCCCGGCTGCTGGAAATCATCGAAAGCATGAGCTTCGAGGAAGGCCATATCGACCTGCTGGGCACTCTGCTCAAACCCGTGCAGCTCGATGCGCTGGGTATGCTGCTGGCGCGCGCCGGCAACAAGGCCGAGCCGCGTACGGCTTGTGCCCAGCCGGACCGGCCTTGCATCGATGTGCTGAAAGCGGCGATAGCGCAGAAACAGTTCGTGCCCTATTTTCAGCCCAAGATCGCCATCGCCAATGGCCATCTGCGTGGCCTGGAAGCGCTGGCGCGCTGGCAGCATCCCGAACGCGGCGTGCTGGCGCCGCTGCACTTTATCGAAGCACTGGAAGGCACGCCGCTGATGGCCGACTTCACGCTGCTGATCGTGGAGCAGGTGCTGGAACGGCTGACGGAATGGAAGCATGCAGGCTTGCCGCCGCTGACGGTGGCGATCAATCTGTCGGCCGACAATCTGGCCGAGCGCAGCTTTATCGACCGCATGACGGAGCTGGTGGAAGCCTCCGGCGTGCCCACTTCCTCGCTGGTGTGGGAGGTGACGGAGACGGCGGTGATGCGCCAGTTGTCGCAGGCGCTGACCAATATGGGACGCTTGCGCCTGATGGGCTACGGGCTGGCGATGGACGATTTCGGCATCGGCTATTCGTCCATGCAGCAGTTTGCCCGCTGTCCGTTCACGGAACTGAAAATCGACCGTGCCTTCGTCAATGGTGCGGCACAGTGGCCCAACCGGCTAGGCGTGCTGAAAGGCGCGCTGGATCTGGCACGCAGCCTGAACGTGGCCACTGTGGCTGAAGGCGTGGAGTTAATGGAAGACTGGCAGTTGTTGGGCAAGCTGGGATGCGATATGGCGCAGGGATATCTGCTGGCCAGACCGATGCCGGCGCAGGATCTGGTGGGGTGGATCAAGCATGACCGGCGCCGTTTGAAAGCGCTGGCGGAACAGAGGTAGAAAAAAATCAATCGGTTTCAACTCTGAGGGGAATCACTATGTTTTCGACTTTAACGGTTCGGACGAAATTGATCGCGCTACTGACGATCGCCGTGCTGGCACTGATGGTGGTAGTACTAATCGCATTTAATGGCCTGAAGCAGGATGCCGTCATGCTCGATGAAATAGGCAAGAACCGCATGCCGTCGGTGAAAGCACTGCAGGTGATTAACGAGGGCAAGACCGCCCTTCGTTCCTCTAGCCGCGCGATGGATTCCACTGCGCTGTATCCTGAGGAAGTCGCGTCGCTTACGCATGAGACCAAGCGCAAGCAGGAGATCTACGCCGAAATCGACAAGGCCTGGAAGGCCTACGATGCTCTGCCGCAGGAGCCGGAAGAAGCCAAGGTCTGGGATGTATTCGTCAAGCAGTGGGAAGCCTGGAAAGCGCGCGATACCATCGTCAATGAGCTGGCAGCACAGATCGTGCGTAGCGAACCGGCCAAACGTAAGGAGATGTTCGAACAGCTGCACAAGACGCTGGCCGAGAATCGCCCGTTCTTCCATGCTGCCTCAGAAAGTCTGGACAAACTGGTGGCGCTCAACGTGGGGTATGGCGAAAATGCGGTCAAAAATGCCGAGCTAGCATCTGAGCGGGCCCGCAATCTCATGTATGTTGCGAGTGGCATTTCGCTGGCCTTGCTGGTGCTGGTGGGCATATTGATCCTGAACGGCATCATGAAGCAGCTCGGTGGTGATCCCGCGTATGCGGCCGAGATTGTGCGACAGGTGGCGGACGGCGACCTGAGCGCCGATGTGGAGCTCAAAAATGGCGACACCACCAGCTTGCTGGCGGCGATGAGAGGCATGATCGAGAAGCTGTCGCACGTGGTCAATGAAGTCAATAACGGCGCGGAAGCGCTGGCCAGTGCTTCCGAGGAAGTCAGCGCCACGGCCCAGTCGCTGTCGCAGGCAGCCAGCGAGCAGGCTGCCGGCACGGAAGAGACCAGTGCTTCGGTCGAGCAGATGACGGCATCGATTTCGCAGAATACGGAGAATGCCCGCGTCACCGACGGCATCGCCAGCAAGGCCGCGCTGGAAGCGGCTGAAGGCGGCGAGGCCGTGAAGTCCACCGTGGCTGCGATGCAGCAGATCGCCAAGAAAATCAGCATCATCGACGATATCGCTTACCAGACCAATCTGCTGGCGCTGAATGCGGCCATCGAGGCCGCGCGCGCGGGCGAGCATGGCAAAGGCTTTGCCGTGGTGGCGGCGGAAGTGCGCAAGCTGGCCGAACGCAGCCAGGTGGCGGCGCAGGAAATCGAGCAGGTGGCATCGAGCAGCGTGGAACTGGCCGAGAAGGCGGGCCGTCTGCTCGATGAAATGGTGCCGAATATTCGCCGTACATCGAATCTGGTACAGGAAATCACGGCCGCTTCGGAAGAGCAGTCGGCCGGTGTGGGGCAGATAAATTCGGCTGTGACGCAGCTCAGCCAGACCACCCAGCAGAATGCCTCAAGCTCGGAAGAACTGGCGGCGACGGCCGAGGAAATGAGTTCGCAGGCCGAGCAACTGCAGCAGACCATGTCCTTCTTCAAGCTGGCCGGTGGCACGCGCAGCGTACGGCCAGCCATGGTGCACCGTCCCGGCAAGCCTTCGGCCCGCAGCGGCGGCATGGGCAGCAACCGGCGCATGGCAGAAATGAGCGAGCCTGACGAGTCGCACTTCGTCAAGTTCTGAGCGGGGCCGCCATGAGCAGCCTGACGCTAGCGCCGGCGCAGCCCGCAGTGGCGGCCGGCTCGGCCCAATACCTGAGTTTCATGCTGGGACGGGAGATGTTCGCCATCGGCATCCTGGCCGTGCGCGAGATACTCGAGTATCTGGGCGTGACGCCGGTGCCGCAGATGCCGTCCTGTATCAGCGGCGTGATCAATCTGCGCGGCACCGCCGTGCCGGTGCTAGATCTGGCGCGCCGGCTGGAACGCGAACCTGGTGCCATCAGCAAACGCACCTGCATCATCGTGGTGGAAGTGGATAGCGCGGAAGGGCCGTTTGTGATCGGTATCTTGGTCGATGCCGTGAATGCCGTGCTCGATATTGATGCAGCCGATATCGAAGCGCCGCCCACTTTCGGTGCGCAGGTACGCGCTGAAATGCTGCAAGGCATAGGCAAAGTGCAGGGACGTTTCGTGCTGCTGCTGAATGTGCAGAGCGTGGTCTCGGGCAGCGATCTTGCCGCGCTGATGAGCCGCGGAGCCGGGGCGCAGGCAACGGCCGACTGACGGAAACCCTGCGCGCAGGCGGACTGGCGGCATAGGCCGTCAGTGCCGCCCGTTGGCCGTTTTAAGGTTTGACGAACTTCAGGGTCATGCGGTCGCTTTCGCCTATGGCCTGATACTTGGCGCGGTCCTCATCCTTGTTGGTATAGGTCGGCGGCAGCGCCCATACGCCGCCTTTGTGGTCGGCCGTATCTTTCGGGTTGGCGTTGACTTCCGACTTGGCGGCCAGCTTGAAGCCCGCTGCTTCGGCCAGACCGATCACATACTTCTCGTGCATATAGCCGCTGCTGGCCGACGCATCCTGCACTTTGCTGTCGGGCAGACGGTGCTCGACGATGCCGAACACGCCGCCTTTTTTCAGGCTGGTGTAGACGCTGCCGAACAGTACTTTCAGATTATCGGGGCCGGTCGGCATCCAGTTGTGGATGTTACGGAAGGTCAGCACCATGTCCACGCTGCCAGCCGGTGCAAATGCGTACGCGCCGCGCGACGGAACGAACACGCCCAGCGCGACCTTGTTGTACACCTCGGGCTTGGTGTTCAGACGGGCCAGAAAGCGCTCGGCCGATTTGCGCTCGGCTTCGCCGGGTGCTGCCAGATCAGAGCCGGCTGCAATCAGCTTGCCGCGCTCGCGCAGATACGGTGCCAGTATCTCCGTGTACCAGCCGCCGCCCGGAGCCAGTTCCACCACCGTCATGCCGGGCTGGATGCCCAAGAAGTTCAGCGTTTCATACGGGTGGCGGTAGACGTCGCGTGCGACGTTTTCCGGCGTGCGCGATGGTGCGGCGATGGCCGCCTTGAGTGCCGCGTCTTCTGCAGCGGTGGCACCGGTGGCAGCGCAGAACAGCAGCGTGCTTGCCAGTGCCGACAGGATGGAACGTTTCATGCGAAGTCTCCTCGGGTTGCAGTATCGGGTGACACGCCGTAGCGCGTCCAGCGCGATGATCGGCCAAGCTTGTCGTAAGGTCAAGTAAATACCACTAGAGTGGCCCGGGTATTTTATCGGACACCGGGCGGACACTGGCCGGACAGTTTGCGGACACCGGCGCCGCTCAAATGACCGGTTTCAGCCGCGCCTACCAGCAGATTGCGTCCTGCAATCGATGGCACATATTTTGCCTGTACCGTAGCTTAATCTGGCGCTAAGATTGCATTACCAGCCATTACAGCGGCGGATATGTCAGGTGCAGTAGAACGTAGAAAGCGGCGGAGCAAAACTCTAGCCGCGGCCAGCAGGCCAGTCTTCCCAACCTAGTTGTGACAATCTGGAGATACGATGGAACGACGTGCATTCCTCAATATAAGTAGTCTGGCGCTGGGCACCATGCTGTTGCCCGCCTTCGGCCGCGCGATTGCGGCAGAAGATCTGCTCAAGCCAGTCGCCCTGCAATTCAAGAAGATGCTGGCCGATACCGCCATGACGGCGGCAACCCAGGCCGGCGCCTCCTACTGCGACGTGCGGGTAGGGCGCTATCTGAACCAGTTCATCACCACGCGTGATCTGAATGTGGAAAACGTGGTCAACACGGAATCGGCCGGTGTCGGTATCCGCGTGATCGCTGGTGGTGCCTACGGCTTTGCTGCGACCAATGACATGAGCGCCGACGGCGTGGCGGCTGCCGCGCGTCAGGCCGTGGCGATCGCCAAGGCCAATGCCAAACTGCAGACCGAGCCGCTGATCCTGGCGCCTGTCAAAGGCGTGGGCGAAGTGGCGTGGGCCACGCCTATCGTCAAGGACTGGCGCACCGTGCCGATCAAGGAGAAGGCTGAACTGCTGATCGCCGCCAACAAGGCCGGCATGGAAGGCGGTGCCAACTTCATGCAGTCGCTGCTGTTCCAGGTGAACCAGCAGAAGTACTTCGCTTCCACCGATGGCTCCTACATCGATCAGGATATGCACCGCCTGTGGATGCCCGTCTTCGCGACTGCCGTGGACCAGAAGACCAACAAGTTCCGCTCGCGTCAGGGCCTGTCGGCGCCGGTCGGCATGGGTTATGAATACCTCGATGCGCGTCCCGAGCACAAGATCAAGGCGGCTGGTGGCGTGACCACGCTGTACACCAAGTCCTACGACCTGATCGAAGATGCGCGCGCGGCCGGCAAGCAGGCTAAGGCCAAGCTGACAGCCAAATCCGTCGAGCCGGGCAAATATGATCTGGTGCTGTCACCGGAACACCTGTGGCTGACCATCCACGAATCGGTCGGCCACCCGACCGAACTCGATCGCGTGCTTGGCTACGAAGCCAACTACGCCGGCACCAGCTTCGCCACGCTGGATAAGTGGCAGAGCAAGACCTTCAAATACGGTTCCGAGCACGTCAACATTGTGGCCGACAAGACCACCCCGGGCTCGCTCGGCAATGTGGGCTACGACGATGAAGGCGTCAAGTGCAAGCGCTGGGACATCATCAAGGACGGTATTCTGGTCAACTATCAGGCCACGCGCGATCAGGCTCACATCATCGGCGAGAAAGAGTCGCACGGCTGCTCGTACGCCGATAACTGGAGCAGCGTGCAGTTCCAGCGTATGCCTAACGTCTCTCTGTCCGCAGGCAAGAAGAAGCTGACGCCGGACGAAATGATCAAGGACGTCAAGAAGGGCATCTACATCGTCGGCGACGGTTCCTTCTCGATCGACCAGCAGCGCTACAACTTCCAGTTTGGCGGCCAGTTGTACTACGAAATCAAGGATGGCAAGATTGGCCAGATGCTGGAAGACGTGGCCTATCAATCGAATACCCAGGAGTTCTGGAATGCCTGCGTGGGCATCTGCGACGAGCGCGACTGGCGCATGGGCGGTTCCTTCTTCGATGGTAAGGGACAGCCGTCGCAGGTTTCGGTGGTGTCGCACGGCGCAAGTACCACGCGCTTCAACGGCATCAACGTCATTAACACCGCACGCAAAATCGGCTAAGCCCTGGAGATCACGAGATGAAGAATTTGAGTCAAGAAGAAGCAAAACAGATTTGCGACAAGGTGCTGTCCTATTCCACGGCTGACCAGTGCGAAGTGAATATCAACGGCAGCCGCAAGGGCAATATCCGCTACGCGCGCAATGCCGTCTCCACGGCCGGTCTGATCGAAGATACCCAGTTGGTGGTATCGGTCGCCTTCGGCAAGAAGCAGGGCACGGCCACCATCAACGAGTTCGATGACAAGTCGCTGGAAAAAGCCGTGCGCCGCGCGGAAGATCTGGCCAAGCTGGCACCGGAAAATCCGGAGTTCATGCCTACCCCGGACAAGCAGGTTTTCCGCGCCAGCGAAACCTTCTTCCAGAAGACGGCCGATATCGATCCTGAATTCCGTGCCCAGGTGGCCGCCTACAGCATCGAGAACAGCAAGAAGAACAAGCTGGTAGCTGCCGGTTTCTTCAGCGATAACGCCACCTTCAATGCCGTGGCCAACTCGAAAGGCGTGTTCGGCTTCCAGCGCGATACGGGGCTGGACTTCACCGTCACCGTGCGTACCGAAGATGGCCGCGGTTCGGGCTGGGCCAAGCGCAGCGTGGGCGACGTCAACAAGTTCGATGCACGCGAAGCGTCGAATGTGGCGATCGAAAAAGCCCTGCGCTCGGTCGATGCCAAGGCACTGGAACCAGGCCGCTACACGGTGATTCTGGAGCCGGCTGCGACTTCGGACCTGCTGGGCTTTATGTTCTCCGGCTTCGATGCGCGTCAGGCCGACGAAGGCCGCAGCTTCCTGTCCAAGAAAGGCGGCGGCAACCGTCTGGGCGAGAAGCTGTTCGACGAGCAGGTAAATGTCTGGTCCGACCCGTGGGACAAGGATGTGGCCGTGCTGCCATGGGATGGCCGCAGCCTGCTGGCGCGCGAACGTCAGGACATCATCAAGGGCGGCAAAGTGGCCAACCTCGATTACTCGACTTACTGGGCCAAGAAGCAGGGCAAGCGTGCCGTGGGCACGCCCGGCAACATCATCATGGCCGGTACCAGCAAGTCGACCGAAGAGCTGATCGCCAATACCAAGAAGGGTGTGCTGGTCACTCGTACCTGGTACATCCGCATGGTCGATCCGCAATCGGTGCTGCTGACGGGCCTGACCCGCGACGGTACGTTCTACATCGAGAACGGCAAGATCAAGCACCCGATCAAGAACTTCCGCTTCAACGAAAGCCCCGTCACGATGTTGAACAACATCGAAGAGCTGGGCCGTCCGGAAATCCTGTCGGGTGACGAGTCGCAGTTCCAGCTCTTGATTCCGGCCATGAAGGTACGTGACTTCAACTTCACGTCGCTGTCGGATGCCGTATAAAGCTGGGTAGTAGCCGGGGCCGGAAGCCATTCCGGCCCTGTTTTCATTTCAGGGAGTTATTGTGGAACGACGTTCATTTCTCAAGATAAGCGCTGCCGCTGGCGGTAGCCTGCTGATACCGGTGTTCGGCCATGCCATCGCCGCGGAAGAGCTGCTCAACCCGATGGCGCTGCAGTTCAAGAAAGCGCTGGCCGATGCGGCCATGAACGCGGCCACGCAGGCCGGTGCCAGTTATTGCGACGTACGCATAGGGCGCTACCTGAACCAGTTCCTCACCACGCGCGATCTGAATGTGGAAAACATCGTCAACACGGAATCGTCCGGTGTCGGTGTGCGCGTGATCGCCAACGGCGCTTACGGCTTCTGTTCGACCAATGTGATGACGCCCGACTCGGTGGTGGCGGCGGCACGCCAGGCGGTGGCGATAGCCCGTGCCAATGCCAAGCTGCAGACTGAGCCTGTGGTGCTGGCGCCCGTCAAAGGCGTGGGCGAAGTAGCGTGGGCTACGCCATTCAAAAAGGACTGGCGTACGGTGCCCATCAAGGAAAAGGCCGAGATGCTGATCGCGGCCAACAAGGCCGGCCTGGAAGCCGGGGCCAGCTTCATGGCGGCCAATCTGTTCCAGGTAAATCAGCAGAAGTATTTTGCCTCCACTGATGGTTCCTATATCGATCAGGATATCCACCGTCTGTGGTCGCCATTGACGGCAACCGCCGTCGATAAAGCCACCAACCGTTTCCGTACCCGTGACGGCCTGTCTTCGCCGGCCAGCATGGGCTATGAATTCTTCGATGCCAAGCCGGCCAACAAGGTCGCCGCTGCCGGCGGCGTCACCACGCTGTACAAGGGCGCTTACGATCTGATCGAAGATGCGCGTGCAGCGGGCCGTCAGGCGCGCGAGAAGCTGAGCGCCAAATCCGTCGAACCGGGCAAATACGATCTGGTGCTGTCGCCCGAGCACCTGTTCCTGACCATCCACGAATCAGTCGGTCACGCCACCGAACTCGATCGCGTGCTGGGCTACGAAGCCAACTACGCCGGTACCAGCTTCGCTACGCTCGACAAATGGCGTACCAAGAATTTCAAGTACGGCTCGGATATCGTCAACTTCGTCGCCGACAAGACTACGCCCGGTTCGCTCGGCTGCGTGGGCTACGATGATGAAGGCGTGCCGTCCAAACGCTGGGACATCATACGCAACGGTATTCTCGTGAACTACCAGGCCACGCGCGATCAGGCGGCCATCATCGGCGAGAAGGAATCGCATGGCTGCTCATATGCCGATAGCTGGAGCAGCGTGCAGTTCCAGCGCATGCCTAACGTTTCGCTGGAAGCAGGCAAACAAAAACTGACGCCCGACGAAATGGTCAAGGACGTCAAGAAAGGCATCTACATCCTCGGCCGCGGCTCGTATTCGATCGACCAGCAGCGCTACAACTTCCAGTTCGGCGGCCAGTTGTACTTCGAAATCAAGAACGGCAAAATCACCAACCCTATCGAAGACGTGGCCTACCAGTCGAACACCCAGGAGTTCTGGAATGCCTGTTCGGCCCTGTGCGATGAGCGCGACTGGCGCATGGGCGGGTCCTTCTTCGACGGCAAAGGCCAGCCTAGTCAGGTCAGCGCTGTCTCGCATGGTTCGCCCACCACGCGCTTCAACGGTATCAATGTCATCAACACTGCCCGCAAGATAGGATAAGCCATGAAGATCTTGACTCAGGAAGAAACCAAGCGTATCTGCGACAAGGTGATCGGCTATTCGCATGCCGATGAATGCCGCGTGCAGATCAGTGGCAGCCGCCAGGGCAATATCCGCTATGCGCGCAACAGCGTGTCGACGGCCGGGCTGGTGGAGAATACCCAGCTCACCGTTAGCGTCGCGTTTGGCAAGCGTCAGGGCACGGCGTCGATCAACGAGTTCGATGACAAGTCGCTGGAAAAAGCCGTGCGCCGTGCCGAGGACGTGGCGCGGCTGGCACCGGAAAATCCCGAGTTCATGCCCGCTATCACGCAGCAGGACTACAAGGCTAGCGCCACTTTCAGCGAGGCTAGCGCAGCCATCGATCCCGAATACCGTGCCGAAGTGGCGGCCAGCAGCATCAACGCCTGCCGCAAGCAGGGGCTGGTGGCAGCGGGCTTCTTTGTCGATAACACGGGCTTCGCCACCATCGCCAATTCGAATGGCGTGTTTGGCCATCAGACCTACACTGATCTGGATTTCACCGTCACCACCCGCACCGAAGATGGGCGTGGTTCCGGCTGGGCTACCCGTGCGGCTACCGATGCGCGCCGCTTCAATGCGCGCGAAGCATCGGAGATCGCGATAGAAAAAGCCCTGCGCTCGGTGGAAGCCAAGGCGCTGGAGCCGGGCCGCTACACGGTGATACTGGAACCGGCCGCCACCTCGGAAATCATAGGCCGCATGTTCGGCGCGTTCGATGCACGTCAGGCCGACGAGGGGCGCAGCTTCCTGTCGAAGAAGGGCGGCGGTAACCGCCTCGGTGAAAAGCTGTTCGACGAACAGGTGAATGTCTGGGCCGACCCGTGGAATCCGGAAGTGCCGGTGCTGCCATGGGACAGTGCTTCCATGCTGGCGCGCCACCGCACGGATGTGATCAAGGGCGGCCAGATCGCTTCGCTCGACTACACGCGTTTCTGGGCTGCCAAACAGGGGCAGCAGGCGTTCGGCCGGCACGGCAATATGATCATGGCCGGTGGCGGCAAGTCTACGGAGGAGCTGATCGCCAATACCAAGAAGGGGGTGCTGGTGACGCGCACCTGGTATATCCGCATGGTCGATCCGCAATCGCTGCTGCTGACGGGTCTGACCCGCGACGGCACTTTCTACATCGAGAACGGCAAGATCAAGCACCCGATCAAGAACTTCCGCTTCAACGAAAGCCCCGTATCGATGCTGAACAATATCGAGGAGCTGGGCAAGCCGGTGGTGATAGGCGGTGACGAAGTGCGCTTCCAGATGCTGATTCCGCCGATGAAGGTGCGCGACTTTAATTTCACCTCGCTGTCGGACGCGGTCTGAGGCAGCACGGGACACAGCGTGGCCAGTTACGATTTTTATTTCACCCGCCTGACTTACGAGTCGGGCGACTGGGATGTGGACATCCGCATGCCGAGCAATGTGCTCAACTCGCTGGTCGAATACACGACCTTGCGGGTGGACCCCGTTGAACGCATCGTCGCGCTATCCGATCCGAAAATGCTGGAAGCGCCGTTCTGCTATTTCGCCGGCCACAAGCTGGTGCAGTTCACACCGGCCGAGCGGCGCAATCTGGAGCGCTACATCCGTGGCGGCGGTTTCCTGTTCGTGGATGACTGCAACCACGATATCGATGGCCTGTTTGCCAAATCGTTCGAGGCCGAGATCGGCCGTATCTTCGGCGCGAAAGCCCTGCACAAGATACCGAATAGCCATCCCGTGTATTCGAGCTTCTTCCATTTCGACGGGCCGCCGAATACCAGCGTGGAGCTGAACGGCTGGGGCGACGATCTGGTGCACGATTATCTGAAGGCCGTGGAATTCGGTGGCCGCGTGCGGCTTTTGTACAGTAACAAGGACTACGGTTGCGAGTGGGATTACGACTTCCGCAACAAACGCTGGCTGGCGATCGATAACACCCGCTTTGCCGTCAACATCATTCAATACGCGTTGGGAGCTTGATTTGTCTACATTGATGCAGGCCGAAGGTGCCGTCGCCTGGAGCGAAAATGAAATCGGAGCGCTGTGTGCCAAAGTTACGGCGCTCAAGGCCAGCATGGCGCGCGTGATCATCGGTCAGGAAAACGTGATCGACTCGCTCATCATCTGTCTGCTGGCTGGCGGCCACGCGCTGGTGGAGGGCGTGCCCGGGTTGGGCAAGACGCTGCTGGTGAAATCGCTGTCGCAGGCCACGGATATGGACTTCCACCGCGTACAGTTTACGCCTGACCTGATGCCGTCCGATATCGTCGGCACGGAGATACTGGAAGAAGACCATGCCACCGGCAAGCGCGAGTTCCGCTTCCAGCAAGGCCCCGTGTTCACCCAGGTGCTGCTGGCCGACGAGATCAACCGCGCTCCGCCCAAGACCCAGTCGGCACTGCTGGAAGCCATGCAGGAGCGCAGCGTCACGTTTGCAGGCCGCACCCACCGTCTGCCCAAACCCTTCTTTGTGCTGGCGACCCAGAACCCCATCGAGCAGGCCGGTACTTATCCGCTGCCGGAAGCGCAGCTAGATCGTTTCCTGCTGCGCATCGACGTGGGCTATCCGACCGAGGCGGAAGAAATCGCCATGGTCTCGGCCACCACCCATACCGGTCTGCGCGATGCCGAACCCGTCATGGATGTGGCGACTCTGCTGCGCTTGCAGCAGCTCGTACGCGATATCGAGATCGGCGACCATCTGCTGGCTTATGCCACCCGCTTGATCCGCGCGACCCGCCCCGCACTGAGCACGGTGCCTGCCGTGCAGAAGCACGTGGGCTGGGGCGCAGGCCCCCGTGCCGGACAGGCGCTGGTATTGGCCGCCAAGGCACGCGCGCTGATGCACCAGCGGCTGGCCGTTACTCGCGAAGACATCGCCGAGATGCTGTTGCCGGTGCTGGCCCACCGCGTGCTGCGCAACTTCGAAGCGGAAGCGGACGGCATCGCCATCGCCGAGATTCTGCAGGCCCTGCGCGAACATATCCGTCCCGATTAAGGCCGTACGCTGACGATGATGCCTACCACCGCCATGATGGCGCAGACCCGTGATCTGGATCTGGTGATCCGGCACGTGCTGGCAGGACTCGGCCATGGCATTCATGCAGGCCGTGAGCGCGGTGCTGGCGTGGAGTTCTCCGAGTACCGTGCGTATGCGCCCGGTGATGAATGGCGCCGCGTGGACTGGAAGCTGCTGGCCCGTGCCGATCGCTATTTCATCCGCGAAGCGGAGCGTGACAGCCACGTCGCGGTCTGGTTATGGCTGGATGCGACTGCGTCCATGGCGGAACCCAGCCGCGAGATCAACGGCATCGACAAGCTGTGGTTTGCCCGCACCGTGCTGGCCTGTGTGGCGGCGATAGCCCAGCGTCAGGGCGATGCCTTCGGTCTGGTGGTGTGCAGTGGCGACAAGGTGGATTTCACACCTGCGGCTCGTGGCCCACGTCAGTTGCAGCGCGTACTGGCACAGCTGAACAAGGCGCAGCCGCTGGGTGGCCTGCCCACCAGCGAGGTACTGAAAGCCCATCTGCACTTTGCCCGCAGCCCTGCGGTGATGTTCGTCGCCAGCGATTTTCTGGACTGGCCTTCGCCACTCAGCGAGGCGTTGCAGCGGCTGCGCCGCATGCAGCACGACGTACGGCTGCTGACGCTGCGTACGCAGGCGGAAGTCGATGCCAGCTTCCGTGCTGGTACAGCCTATCGTGATCCCGAACGCAGTGGCGGCCTGCATCGCTTGAGCGGCGCGGACCGTGTCAGTTATCGCGAACAGAGCCGTGCCCATTTCGATGCGGTGGCACAGGCCTGCCGTCAGAGCGATATCGTGCACACTGTGGCCTGTATCGAGCAGCCGGTAGTGGAAGTGCTGCGCGGTTGGCTACGTGCGGCAGGCGCGAGAAGGGCTGCCAGCCGATGATCTTCAGTTCCTATCCCTACTGGTGGCTGGCTTTGCCGCTGCTGTTGCTGCCATGGTGGTGGCACCGGCAGAAGCGTCAGCGGCTGACGGCAGAGCCGCTGGCGACTGCGCGCTTCCTGCCCGCTGCCGAACCCCAGCAATTGCGCATCTGGCAGTGGCGCGACCGCCTGCTGCTACTGGTGCGCTGTCTGCTGCTGATCGTACTGCTGGCATGGCTGGCTGCCACCATCGTGCCGTGGCGCGGGGATACCGTGCTACTGGATAAAGGTGCGGACCCGGTGTGGGCACAGCAGCAGATTGCCGCCGCTGGCATGGGCCACGCACAGCAACTGGAGCTGCCTGCCCAGCCTTTGCGCTGGCTGGCCGAACATGAGCGCGAGTGGCGCGCCACCGCCCGTCTGCTGGTGGTCAGCCGCGATCAGCAACTGGCCATGCCCGCACGGCCGCCCCAGTTCGCCCATGCGGTGACGCTGCGTACCATGGCTGGCACTGCGAGCGGCGATCAAGCGCCGCCGCCTGGGCTGGCCATACAGGAAGTAGTGCTGGCGACTACGCCGGAACGACTGCCCTTGTGGCGCGCCATGTTTGCCGCGTTTGCAAGTGTCGGCGCCGATCAGGCTAAAGGCGGGTTGGCCGTGCGTTTTGTCGATACGCCTGGTCCGGCCACCAGCCTGATTATCTGGGACCGGCCAGACCCCGCGCCCGCCCGGTGGTCAGCGCCACACTGGTGGCTGGGCACCGCACGCGTGCACAGCGAAAAAGCTGCAGGGCAGAGCGTGAGCCTGAATGGCCTGCGTCTGCAATATGCCGACACCGCGCAAGGCCGTATCTGGACTTCGGACGCATTTCCGCCACGCGATGCGGAAGCTGCATACGCACTGTACCAGAGCTGGCAGCAGCTACAGCCAGCAGCGGCAACGCCGTACGGACTGACTTCGCAGCAGTGGAGCGCCACGCCTGCGACGGGTGGCAGAGCTGCCGAAGCTGAACCGGCACGCTGGCTGGCATATGTGCTGCTGGCGCTATTGATGATCGAACGGGTACTGAGTCATGCGCGACGAAACTGAGTTATTACGTCAGCGTTTGCGTCGCGCCATCTTCCTGCGCCGTTTGCCAGTATGGGCGGCGCTGCTGGTGCCACTGCTGCTCGCCCTCTGGCTGCTGCCTGCGGCACGGCTGTTCATATTGGCAGGCTTGCTGCTGGCGGTATTGTGGGTGGCGTTTGATGTACAGCGCTGGCGCCGGCGCCTCCATGCAGAATGGACGTCGTGGCTGAATGCTGCTGTTCCGGCACTTGAGGATAGTGCCGATCTGCTGGCGATGGATGCCATTTCCGCCATCGGCCGTCTGCAGCAGCAGCGCTTGCTGGCGCGCCTGCATGCCGTGCTGGGTGAGGCCGACTATGCCGCCATTGCCCGTGGCCGTGTGCGCTGGCCAGTGGCACCGCTACTGGTGCTAGTGCTGTGGCTAGTAATTGGCAGCGTGGTGCAGAGCCGCCAGTCCTCCGCCGGCATGCCGTCTGCAGCGCAGCGCAGCGCCCGCGTGGCCGGTGGTGGCGAAGTTTATCTGCGCGTGGAACCGCCCGCCTATACGGGTAGCAAACCTTTTGAAACGGCGGCACGGGATGTGCAGATACCGCAGTATTCCACGGTGTACTGGTGCCTCAAGGACGCAGGCAGCGTGTTGCCCGTGGTGGAGTTAGGCGATGGCAGCGCGCTGCAGTTGGGTGCTGAATGTATCCGCCAGCGCGTCGATGAATCGCTGTTCTGGCGTCTGCGCCAGCCGGGCGCTACGCGCTACACCATCAGGGTGATTCCCGATCAGGCACCCGAGGTGACGATTACGGAGCCTACTGAGCTGATACATATGTTGGCCCGTGATGCGCGCAGCGTGCAGATTGCCGTCAGCGCGAAGGATGATTACGCGATCAGCCGTGCCAGCCTGCACATGACACTCGCGCGCGGCAGCGGCGAGAACATCCGCTTCAGCGACCGCGAAGTGCCGCTGCCGCAGTCGGCCAATCCGAAAGAGCGCAACTGGAAGAAGCAATGGAATCTGAGTGAACTGGGTATGGAACCCGGCGACGAGCTGTATTTCTTCGTGCGGGCTAGCGACAATGCGCCCGACCATCCGCACACCACCCAGTCGCCGACTTACACGCTGCGCTTGCCCGCGCCTGAAGCGGAGAGTCTGGAAGCGACCGCGCTGCCTAGTCTGGCCAAGCCGGAAACGCTGCGCAGCCAGCGTCAGATCATCATCGATACGGAGCAGCTGCTGGCCGATATGCAGGCGCAGCCTTCGATGCCGCCTGCCACGGTGCGTAGCCGCAGCGAGGCGATTGCTAACGATCAGGCCAAGCTAAGGCTGCGCTATGGCCAGTTCCTCGGTGAGGAATCCAGCCTGTTCGGCGACGAGCACGAGGGCGAGCATGGCCACGAAGGCGGCCCACCGGCAGCCGGCTTTGGCCGTGACAGTTCCATGCTCAAGGAGTTTGGCCACGCCCACGATCAGGAAGATAATGCCACCATCTTCGATCCCAAGACCAAAGCGATCCTGAAGCGCGCATTGGCCGCCATGTGGGATGCGGAGAAGTCGCTGCGTGCAATCACGCCGAAGACGGCGCTAGCGCCAGAATACAAGGCGCTGGAAGCGATCAAGGAATTGCAGGCGGCCGAGCGGGTCTATCTGCACCGTACGGCATTCGTTCCGCCTGCGCTGAAAGAAGAGAAGCGCATGAGTGGCGATATAGTCGGTGTGCTTGGCTACAAGCGTGCGCAAGGAGCGGCCAGTGTGAGCGTGCCAGCCGAAGTGCGCGAGCTGGTACAGGCGCTGGCGCAGGACAGCGCCTTGCCTGCCCTATGGAGCAAGGCCGCACGGGAAGCGATTAGCCAGCGCATCACCGATCCGGAACAGAAGCTGGCGGCGCAGCGCGCCGTGCAGGATGTGCAGGATGGCTGCTTGCCCTGCCGTGGCGAACTGCGCGCGTGGCTGCGCGGTACGCTGACCGAGGCGCCCGTGCTGCTACAGTCGCGCAGCGTGAGCGATACCGCTTTCCGTCGCGCCTGGAATGGCAAGGAGCCCGCACAATGAATGCTGCCATGATGTCTGCCCTATGGTCGTCGATTCCGCTGAGCCAGTGGCTAGTGCCGCTGGCCGTTGTGCTGACTGGTATGGTGAGTGCTGCGCTGTATCTGCGGCGGCATCAGCAGATCAACGCAGCGCTGGTGCTGCTGGCGGCACTGGCGCTGGCGCTTACATTGGCCGGATTGCGCCTGCCTGCCGGTGCAGCGGCGCCTGTTGTGATCCAGAGCGATGCGCCTGCTGCCGTCACGGCAACGCAACTGCAGCGTGTGGCCGCAGCCAGCGCTGTGGAGCTGCGCGGCGATGGCTTGCGCGATGCGGAGTGGCGCGATGTGCCGGCCCGTCCGCTGCAATGGACGCCCAAGGCGGCCGATCTGCTCTGGCTGGATTTTCCGCGCACGCTGGCATTGGGTCGGCAGTTCACGCTGACAGTGCGGCGTGGCGAAGCACAGGCAGGCTGGCGGCTGCAGCTACTGGCAGAAAACCATCAGGTGCTGGCGGATTCCGGTCCAGCGGCAAAGGCTGGTACAACTCAGAGTGTGCAATGGCTGCCACCTGTGGCGGAAGCGATGGTGCTACAGGCGCGCATACTGGATGCGGCTGGCAAAGTGCAGGCGCAGGGACCGTTGCCGCTGCAGGTGAGGGAGGCGACACCGTTGCAGGTACGCGGGCTGTTTGATGCGCCGTCGTTCGATGCGCGTAGCCTGAATCAGTTGCTGGTGGATGGCGGAGCACTGGTGGACTGGAATGTCACGCTGGGCAAGGCCATCGCCCGTCAGGAAGCAGCACGCGAAGCTTTGACAGCGCCCAACCTGCTGTTTGCTGACGCGGCCTATATCGAACATTTGGCGCCGGCTGCACGCAGCGCCTTGCTGGCGCAAGTGAGACAGGGAGTGCCGCTGGTGGTGCTGGGCGCGAATGCGGCCGATACGGCATTGTGGCAGCGCGAATTTGGCCTGCATCTGCAAGCCCAGTCGGCCACTACGGAGAAGGAAGACATGCGCCAGTTTGCGCTGGCTGGTACGCAGTTGGCGCTGGCGCCAGCACCCTGGAATCCGGCCGGGCAGAGTGCCGGCTGGAGCGTGCTGGCACAGGATGACAGGAAGCAGCCATGGTTGTGGCAGCGCGAACTGCAGCGTGGCCGCGTGATCTGGCTCGGGCTGACGGAATGGCATCGCTACGCCATCAGTGCGCCGCAGGCGCTGGCAGCATGGTGGCAGGTGGCGCTGGATACGATAGCCTTGCCGAGCAAGGGCAAGCTGGCATGGCAGCTGGATGACCCAATGCCGCTGGCGGGACTGCGCAGCGAGCTATGTGTGCAAGGTGCGCCAGCGGGCGCCATGCTGCAGGTGGAGGGCTTGTCGCAGCAGCCATTGCAGCGCCGCCGTGACAAAGCCGATGCGGCCTGCGCCGCAGTCTGGCCAGCGCAGGCAGGCTGGCTGACTATGACACTGGGCGGTACGCAGGAAGCGGAGCGCCTGTATGTGTACGGGCCGAATGACTGGCCGGCGTGGCAGCGCGCGCTGCGGCGCGATGCCACGGTGCGTTATGCTGCGCGCCACACCCCGCAGGGAATGGCCCAGGCGCAGCCCATGACTTCGGCCTCGCCAGCGCTGGCAGCCACATCGGCGCAGCAAGCTGCACCGGCTACCACCGCGCTGCTGCCGATTGCCTCATCCGGCCTGCTGTTCATCGCTTGCATGCTGGTGCTGTGGTGGCGCGAGCAGTTCAATCCTGCAGCCACTGCTGCACGTAGGCCGGAGCCGGCATAAGGCAGCCCTCGTCGACTATTGGCGCCTGTGGTTTGAGTGCCAGCGGTAGTACACCGGCCCATGCGGGCTGCTGCATGTCTTCTTCGTCGTCGTTCGGGCCGCCGCTGCGGATCTTGCAGGCCGCTTCATCGAGGCTGATGCGCAGGATGGTGGTGGCCGCATATTCCTTGTCCGAACCGGCGCGGATTTCTGCCTGACGCCCGGGCGCCAGATGCTCCATGAAGTTTTCCAGCGCACGGTGGCGCTGTGCTTCGTCGCTGACTACTTCAAAGCGGCCGTAAATCATGGCCGAGCGGTAGTTCATCGAGTGATTGAAGGCGGAACGCGCCAGCACCAGCCCATCGAGATGGGTAATCGTCACGCAGCATTCACTGTCCGTCAGGCGCTTGAGCATACGGCTGCCATTCGAGCCGTGGATGTACAGGTGGCCGTCTTCGCGCCAGCATGCCGTGGGGATGCAATGCGCGCCCCGCTCATCGGCAAAAGCGATGTGGCACAGGTAGGCCGCATCGACGATGGCGTGCAGTGTGGCTGTGTCATAGGCGGCATTGGTGGGGATGCGGCGGATACGCGTGCGTTCGCTCGGTGCTGCGGCAGTTTCTGGTGTGGTCATAATCTCCATCCGGTTGAATTGAAGTGCCAATATAATGGAGTGATGGTTCCTTAAAAAGATCCAGAACTGTGTTATTTTTTGGAGCCACGATGGATTATTCCCTGCTTTTCAACGCCTACATCGCGCAGCACGCGCAGCATGGCTGGTCGCGTCAGCGCCTGCTGCATGAGTGCCTGCGCAGCGCAATCCGGCAGGGCAGGCTGACAGCGGGAACGCTGCTGGCACCTTCGCGCGCGCTGGCCGAGGAATTGCAGGTGGCGCGCAATACTGTGCTGTATGCCTACGAGCAGCTAGCCAGTGAGGGCTATGTGCATAGCGACCGGCGCGGCACAGTGGTAGCTACGGTGCCGCTGCAGGCGGCCAGTGCGCATGTGGTGCCACCTGCCGTACAGGCCGGACTGGCGCAGCGCGTGTGCAATCTGCGTACGCCGCCTACGGCCGTGCACCTGGCCGGTGCCTTTGTGCCCGGCGTGCCGGCCCTCGATCACTTCCCGCTGGCGCTGTGGCGCCGTATGCTGGAACGCGCGTGGCGCAGTCTGACGCCGGCCCAGCTTAACTATGGCGATGCGGCTGGCGAGTGGCCGCTGCGGGTGGCGGTGGCCGAACACCTACGCGCCGCGCGCGGCGTGGTGTGCGATGCGGCGCAGGTATTCATCACCGATGGTACCCAGAGCAGCCTCGATATGTGCCTACGTGCGCTGGCCGATGTGGGCGATACCATCTGGATCGAGCATCCCGGCTATGCTGGCGCGCTCGCTGCGGCGCGTGGCGCCAGCCTGAATGTGGCCGGCATTGAGGTGGACGAGGAGGGCATAGCACCGCAGCCGGATGACTGGTTGCTACGTCCGCCGCGGCTGATCTACACCACTCCGTCGCACCAGTACCCGCTGGGTAGTGTGCTGAGTCTGAGCCGCCGCATAGCGCTGATCGAAGCGGCGCGCCATGCCGGGGCGCTGATTATCGAAGACGATTACGACAGCGAATTCCGTCATGATGGGGCGCCGCTGTCGGCCATGCAGGGGCTGGCCGATGATGCGCCCGTGGTGTATCTGGGCACCTTCAGCAAGACCATGTTTCCCGCGCTACGCATAGGCTTTGTAGTGGTGCCGGCCATACTGGCACCGGCCTTTGCGCAGATGCGTGCGCAGTCGTCTGCACGCGGGCGCGTGGGCGAACAGCTGGCGCTGGCCGAGTTTCTGCGCAGCGGACAGTTTGCGCGCCATGTGCGGCGTATGCGGCGCCTCTACCGTCAGCGGCGCGATGCGCTGGTGGCGGCGCTACAGCGCCATCTGGGCCAGCACGTCACGCTGCATGGCGTGTCTGCCGGCATGCATCTGGTGTTGTGTTTTAGGGATCAGAACTGGAGTGATGTGGCGATCAGCCAGCGCCTGCTGGAGCAGGGCATGGTGGCGGAACCATTGAGCGCCAAGGCGACGCAGGGGAGTCTGGCCCTGCAGGGATTGATGCTCGGCTATGCACAGGTGCCAGCCGAGCAGATGGAGCTACTGGTGAAGCAACTGGCAGCAGTGCTGCCAGTTGTGCTTCCCATATCAACTGCGGGTGCTTAGAAGGCAGTGTCCGCGCGCAGGTACATCGAGCGGCCGTTCACGCCGATAGGGCAGGTTTCCCAGCACTTGGTGAAGCCCAGTTTCGGGAATACACCACCGTTGGTCCAGTCGGACGGAGTCTGGTTGAACAGATTGTTCACGCCCACGCTGAAGAAGGTGCGCTTGGTGTAGGCATAACGCACCGAAGCATCCACCAGCCAGCGCGCATCCCATTTCTGCAGCGGGCTGAAGTTCTCAGCTTGGACTTCGCCGTAGTAGTTGGCGCGCGTGTTCAGGTTCCACTGGCCGGCCGTGTAGTCAGCTGCGACCACATGGTGCTTGCGTGGCTGACCGTGCTCGATCAGCGTCACTTGCGACTGGTCGAACAACTGTGCACCGGTCAGCACGGACGAAGTGGAGTGGCGCTTGGTGACTTCCGTCTTGTTGAAGCCCAACTGGCCGGACAGCACCAGCGTGGACGCGGCAAACTTGGAAGTGTGCTCGGCCACGATGTCCAGACCACGGGTACGGGTATCGACCGCGTTGGTGAAGAACTGTGCCTGGCCTACGCCCAGCGGTTTGAGGATGTTGGCAATCGGGCCGCCGTTGGCTTCCGGTGCGATCTCGCTCGAGAACACGATGCGGTCCTTGATCTTGATCTCGTACAGGTCAGCCGTCAGCGACATATTGCTGGCCGGACGCAGCACCATGCCGATGCTGCCGTTGGTCGAGGTTTCTTCTTTCAGCGGAGCGATGCCGAACGCCTTGGTCACCGCGCTGCCCTGACGTGCGGTCAGGGTTTCCGTCAGCACGCCATTATTCAGGTTGGTGGAGACGGAGCTGTAGAACTCCTGCTGCACGCTCGGTGCACGGAAGCCGGTGGACAGGCTGCCGCGCAGACCGAATTGCTTGGTCGGGTCGAAGCGGGCGCTCAGCTTGCCGGTGACGGTGCTGCCGAAGTCCGAGTATTTTTCGTAGCGCACAGCGCCGCCCAGCGTCAGTTCGTTGACAGGCTTGTGTTCAGCGTCGAGGAACAGGGCAATGTTGTGGCGACCCGAATCGACTGCCGTCGCTGGCGTGTAGCCAGGGAAGCCCTGGATGCCGGAAGCTGCGGTAGCGCCGCTAGGCGTCTTGATCACGATGGCCGGGTTGTTGGTACGGCCATACTGGTAGGACACCGGATCACCGGCGACGATCTGGTAGTTGTCGGCGCGGTATTCGAAGCCGGTGGCCAGGAAGATGCTGGCGCCGCCCAGTTGCACCGGCCCTTTGATGTCGGCGTTGAAGGTGGTCTGGTTGAATTTCAGCGTGCCCGTATCGGCTTCGCGTGGCGATTCGCCGTAGATGCTGCCATCGGCTTTTTTCTCGTACCAGTAGCTGACGTTCAGACTGTCCGATTCATGGAAGGCCAGTTCGCTGGCGCCGTAGTTGATGCTGATGTCGGCCTTCCAGTCGTTGGCCAGATCGCGGCGGTAGCCGAAGGCGAACGAAGCGTCCTTGATGGTGGTGTGGATGGCTGGCAGGTAGCCGTTAGGCGATACCGAAGCCACGGTGCGGTCGTCGCCGGCCGAACGGAAGAAGCCGAAGGAATCGCTCTTGCGTTTGGAGACGCCGCCGAAGGCGTAGAACTCGCTGGCCTTGTCGATCGGCAGGGCGCCGTTCCACCACAGGTAGCCGTCCTTGGTATTGCTGTCGCCGATATGTTGGGTCACGCGCGGCGGGTTGACGCGCAGCGAATCGACACCCGCGCGGTTGGTTTCGCCACGTTTGCGCGCTTCTGCCGTCAGGTTGAGGAAGCCGCCATCCTGGCCCAGTGCAAAGCCGGTATTCGCGCTGGCCGAGTACAGATCGCCGTCGCCTTCCGAGGTGGTGCCGACGCTGCCGCTGACCTGGGTTTCATTGACCTGCGACTTCAGCACGATATTGATCACGCCGGCGATCGCATCGGAGCCATATTGTGCGGCCGCACCGTCGCGCAGCACTTCGATGTGGTGGATCGCGCCCAGCGGAATCGCGTTGATGTCGGTACCGGCCGAACCGCGACCGATGGTCTGCTGCACATTGAGCAGGGCTTGCTGGTGGCGGCGCTTGCCGTTCACCAGTACCAGCACCTGATCAGGGCCCAGCGAACGCAGCGTGGCCGGACGGATCGAATCGGTACCGTCGCTGATGAAGGTGCTGGAGAAGTTGAAGGATGGGTCCAGCGTCTGCAGCAGCTTGCCCAGCTCCAGCGGGCCGGCCGTCTGCATATCTTTCAGGCCGATCAGGCCCACCGGGGCGGCCGTATCGAGGGCCGTTTTGGCCACCGAGCGCGA
Organism: Pseudoduganella danionis; assembly: GCF_009720775.1. Classification (GTDB taxonomy): domain Bacteria; phylum Pseudomonadota; class Gammaproteobacteria; order Burkholderiales; family Burkholderiaceae_D; genus Rugamonas; species Rugamonas danionis. Next base: position 15,371 of record NZ_WNKW01000010.1, on the reverse strand, counting down.
GCCCAGTACCACTACGGTTTGTTCGGCCGGGGCGTCATTGCCTTCGGCGCTGGCGTAGCCGGCGGACAGGGCCAGAACGGCGGCCGCCAGCAGCGTGCGTTGGAATTGCGGTGCTCTTTTCATCGTTATCTCTTTCTAGTTGGGACCTGCGGGCGCGTAACTGGCGCAGGGCAGAGAAAAATACTAACGGTTGTTTTTGCACCGCCGCAATTGTGGATGCCCCAATTTGTTGCGGATTCTGCACATCTGGCAATTTTTAGTGATTTAAATTGGTGCGTGCCGTATTATGTTCGATGCATTCTGCATTTTTTGCGAAAAAATGGTGCAAATCCACCACAGATCAACCTGCGCTGCGCCGTCTTGGTGCCTGCCTCAATGTTGATCTAGCATCCAGCCTTTGAGCCCGTTCACCCATGATTTGGCGGGCAGGTTATAGGCTTTCTTGATGGCTCCGGCCCGCTCGTACAGCACGCTGAAATCGAGTACGGGCGCGCGCTTGAACGCAATCACGATGATGTTGGCGTCATGTACTTCCGGTAACCAGACGACGGCATCGAACACCTGTTCCATGGCCTGCAGATTCTTGTCGTAGTTGGAGAAGTCGCCGAACACATTGGTGGTCATCATGCCGTCTTCGCTCAGGCAGTCGTAGCAGGCCTGATAGAACTCCGGACTATCGAGCACGGGGCCGCGCGCTTCTTCGTCATACAGGTCGACCTGCAGAATATCCACCTTGCCGTGGTTGGCCGTATCGAGCACGAAGTCCATGGCATTCATCTCCCTGACCTGCAGGCGCTCGTCATTGGGCGGCAGCGCGAACTGGGCTTCGCACATGGCGATCACGTTCGGGTTGAGTTCGATGGCGGTGACACGGGTATCGGGCAGGCGGCGGTAGCAGAATTTGGTCAGGGCGGCGCTGCCCAGACCCAGTTGCACCACCTGACGCGGCTGGGGATTGAACAGCAGCCACATCATCATCATCTGGACGTACTCGAGTTCGATTTGGTCGGGCTTGGCGATGCGCATGGCACCTTGCACCCATGAGGTGCCCAGATGCAGGCTGCGTACGCCTTGAAATTCGGTGATGGTGGCTGGCGGATGGCCGGGAGCGTCGTAGCGGGTTTTGGCAGAGAGTTTCATGCCGGCAGTGTAGCAGCCGGCATGGCGGGGACGTAAAAAAAGACGCCGTAGCGTCTTTGGGGGATTAGCCTTTGCGGCGTCGTGCCACTACACCGAGCAGGGCCAGACCGCCCAGCATCATGCCGTAGGTGGCAGGCTCTGGTACTGGCGTCTTGATGTCGAGCGTACCGGCATAGCTGGCAACACCCGTATCGCTACCCTTGATGGTCAGCGTAATCAGACCGGACACTGGCGTGGCGAAAATCGCAGAGACGGAAAACGCGCCGGTATTGGATATGAGCAGTGGCGTGCCATTGATATCGGCCCAGGAAAAGTCCAGATCACCGGTGGGCGAGGCAAGGTTGAAGATCGCTACAGTGGCTGAACCAGGCGCGCCCGAATAGCTGAACTGATAGGTGTCAGTGAAGTTCAGACCATCCGTGTGGCTAGTCCCGAACGAAATGGACCAGTCGGTTGGGCCGCCCGTCATGGCGACGACGGCTGGTGCATAGTCGTTTGCATATGCACCAGTACTAGCTACAGCCAGCAAGCTGGCTGCCAAGAGTGATTTTAATTTCATGTGATCCCCGCGTAGTGAGACATGTGAAAAAAGAAAACATTGACTGCGAAACCAAGTTACGCCTGTCCTTTTTGCATGTCAATTCGCTATTTTTTTATGGAGATAGCAGAGCTAATAGTTTTGTACTACTACAGGGGCTAAATCAGAAACATTTTCCCAAATACAATTTCCATTGTGCAAAATATCACGGAAAACCACGCGCTTAGTTGAGTCTTTAGTGGTGCGTTGCAGACACTGGCAGGAATAGAGTGACGCTCAGACCACCGCCAGCGCGGTTGGCGAGCAGAATGCGTCCGCCATGGGCTTCGGCGATTTCGCGCGCGAGCGCCAGGCCCAGGCCGGTGCCGCTGCGCTTGGTCGAATAGAACGGCACCAGCGCATTCGCCAGCACGGTTTCGCTCATGCCAGGGCCACGGTCGTGCACATCAATGCGCACGGCACCCGGCAGTGGCCGCACTTCCAGCGTGACGGCGTTGGCCGGTGAGCCAGACTCGTGAGCGTTCTTGATCAGGTTGAGCAAAGCTTGCTGCAACTGGGCGGTATCGAAACTGGCCGGCTCGGCCGGTGGCGTGCCCAGCAACTTGAATTCCACCAGCTCCCCTAGCTGGGCCAGAAACTCCGCCCAGTTGTGGGCTGTCACGCGCGGTGCCGGCAGCTTGGCAAAGCGTGCATAGCCGAGAATGAAGTTTTCCAGATGGCGCGTACGTTCCTCGATGGTGGCGAGAATTTGCGGCAGCCGTTCGGTCTGGCCGCGCCGCACCAGTTCGGCGCCCGAATGGGCCAGCGACGTGAGCGGCGCCAGCGAGTTATTCAGCTCGTGGCTGATGACGCGGATGACCTTTTTCCAGGTCTGCACTTCCTGCCGGCGCAGTTCCATGGTGAGCTGGCGCAGCAGCAGCAGTTCGTGCTGGCGTCCGTTCAGGTGGAAGCGCCGGCGCGCCAGATGGAACACTTCTTCGTCTTCGGCTTCGGCTGCAGGATCGGCGCCACTGCTGGTGAATAGTCCGTCACCACCACGATCGAGTGCTTCGCGCAGTGCCGGCGTGGCTTGCGCGAGTATGGTGGCGAGCTTGTGGCCTTCCAGCTTGTGGCCCTGGTGCAGCAGCTGGCGCGCCGCGATATTCGCGTACACGATGGTGCCGCTATCGTTATGCAGCAGCATGGCGACGGGAGTGTTCTGCACCATGGTGTCGAGCAGCAGTTCGCGCTGTACCAGATCGAGCCGCTGCTGACGCAGCACATCGCCGAGTGCATTGTGGGCCGCGACCAGATCGCTGAGTTCATCGTTCTGTGGCCAGTGCAGGCTGAAGGAAAAATCGCCATCGCGGTAGCTGGTGACAGTGCCGCTCAGCGCGCGGAATAGCGACAGCATGGTTTCTAGCTGGGCGCGGATGGTGATGATGCCTATCGGGAGTACGCACAGCAGGCAGATGGCCAGTACCAACCAGGGCTGGTCCGGCAGGTAGTGCAGCAGAGCCAGTGCGATCAGCATGCCCAGCGTGAGCAGGGTGGCGATCATGGCCGTCCAGCGCGTCAGCAGCGAGAGCCGCATGGGTGGACGGCGCGGGCTTGGGCGCGGCATCAGGGACGGGCGATGCCGAGCCGCTCCATGCGGCGATACAGCGCCTGACGAGACAGCCCCAGATCGGCAGCTGCCTGCGCCACCACGCCACCGGCGCGGCTCAGTGCCAGACCGATGGCATCGCGGTCCGGCTCGCGCACAGCGTCTTCGTTGCCGGCAGCGGGCAAGCCCAGATCGGCCACTTTGATGCTGTCACCGCTGGCCAGCAGGCCCGCGCGGGCCATCACGTTTTTGAGTTCGCGTACATTGCCGGGCCAGTTGTGCGCCAGCAGCGCTGCCTGCGCGGAAGCATGTAGCGGGCGGGCTTGCGCACCGAGGAAATGGCGTGCCAGCGGCAGGATGTCGGCCGGACGGGCGGCCAGTGGCGGCAACTTGAGTTCGATCACGTTGAGGCGATAGAACAGGTCTTCGCGGAAGCTGCCGGCCCGTATCATGGCGGGCAGGTCGGCATTGGTGGCGCTGATCACCCGCACTTTGACCTGCCGTTCGCGGTTGGAGCCTAGCCGTTCGAAACGCCCCGTCTCCAGCACCCGCAGCAGCTTCATCTGGCCGGCCAGCGGCAGGTTGCCGATTTCATCGAGGAACAAGGTGCCACCATCGGCCGCTTCGAATTTGCCTTCGCGTGCGCGCGATGCACCCGTGTAGGCGCCGGCTTCGGCGCCGAACAGTTCTGCTTCGATCAGCTCGGACGGCAGGGCGCCACAGTTGAGCACCACGAAGGGGCCGTTGCGCACGCTGGAATTGGCCTGAATGATGGCGGCGATGCCTTCCTTGCCCGTGCCATTCGGGCCGTTGATCAGCACCGGCACATCGGCCCGCGCCACTTGGCAGGCTAGATGAATCACCCGTTCCGTGGCCGGGTCCTGCCACACCATGCCGCGCAGATCGTATTCGCTTTCGAGTGCGTGGCGCTGGCGCTGCTCACTCTGCAGGCGCTGTTGCAGCGCGCGTTTGGTGCGGCCCAGATCGATCAGGTTGTTGACGGTAGCGATCAGGCGGTGGTCATCCCACGGCTTGGCCAGATAGTCGGCGGCGCCAGCCTTGACCAGTTCCACCGCCGCATCCAGATGGGTCCATGCCGTCAGCAGGATCACGGGGAGATCGGGATGGCGTGCGCGGATGGCACGGAACAGCGCCGTGCCTTCCTCGCCCGAGGTGGTGTCGGCACTGAAGTTCATATCCTGTATCACCAGATCGACCGGATGACGTGCCAGCAGGGCCAGCCCTTCTTCCGGCGTGGCGGCGCGCAGCGCTTCGATCTCGTGCAGCGAGAACAGCACTTCCAGTGCAATGGCGACGGCAGCGTTGTCGTCGATGATTAAAACGGTAGGCATGTTGCAAGCATATCATTGTCGTGCTGCGTGCGGGGCACGCCCGCAGCACAAGGTCCAGGTACTAGGTTAGGTGCTGCGCGTGGCGGTGGCCGGCGAAATGCTGGCAGCGCGCCAGGCCGGCCCGTACACGGCAGCTACACCGAGCGTCCATAACAGCGCTGCACCGGCCAGCAGATAGCCGGCCGGCAGGCGCGGCATTTCCAGTTGGCTGACCAGTAGCTGATTCAGCGCCAAGGCCAGCAGCACGCCGGCCACCACACCGGCGCTGGTGATCAGCAGGTTCTCCGTGATGAAGTAGCGCAGGATATCGCTGCGGCGCGCACCGAGCGCACGCCGCACGCCGATTTGCTTGCGGCGCTGGGTGACCCACAGGCTGGCCATGCCGACGATGCCGCTGGCCGTGATCAGCAACAGCAACACGCTGACGGTGACCAGCATCCACGCCAGCGCCTGATCGGCGCGATAACGGTCGCGCCGCAGTTCGCTGACGGCCTGCAGGCGGGTGATGACAGGCAGAACGGAAGATTTGCGCAGCGCCGCTTCGCTTTCCTGCATGACCCGTTCGCGCTGGCCCGGTTCCGTGCGCACCGTGTAGGTGGATGCATCATCGCCGGTCAGGCGGACGGGAAGCAGCATCGAGAATTCAGCGCCTTCGGCATTGGCGGCACCTGGTGTCTGCAAGCGCGCCACCACGCCTACTACGCGTAATTCCGAAGTGTTGGGGCCGACCCCGTAGTAAATCGTGTTGCCCAGATAGTTGCTGGCGTTGGGCCACAGTTTCTGTCCCAGCGAGCGGGTGATGATCACACTGTGGGGAAAGTCCTTGCTGGTGTTGGTGTCGACTTCGGGCACTTCGCTAGGCTGGAAATCGCGTCCTTCGACCAGTTGCAGTCCCCAGGTGTAGATCAGCGAATCGGGCGAATAGTAGGTCGTGACCGCAGCACTCGAGGTGACCTGTTTGCGGTCCAGCGACACGCTGGTGTAGTTGCCCGAGCGCGACAGCGGCATCTGGGTGGTGTAGGCCACCGACTGCACGCCGGCCACGGCGCGCAGTGCTGCCGTCTCACGACGCTGTTCGTCGAGCTGGGCCTGATGGCTGCGCGGCTCGAGGTGGCGCACTTTGATCGAGAAGACATCAGCTTCGCTGGCGAGGCCGCTGGGGCGGCTGGCTACGGCCTGACGCACTTGCACGATGTGCAGGGCGTTGGCGAGGATGGCCAGACTGAGCGCAACCTGTATGGCCACCAGCAGCGGACCGGTCTTGTTGCGTAGCAGGGCAGACAGTATGGGGTGCAAGTTCATGATGCAGGGTTCCTTAAAGCGGAGGTATCACAGCGCTGTGTGCATTACTGGGACTTCAGTTGCAGAGCGGGCGTGGTCTGGCAGGCGCGCCAGGTCGGCAGCAGACCGGCCAGCACGGCCGACAGTACGGACAGGGCAAAGGTCAGTAGCAGCATCAGCCAGTCCATATGCGCCACCACCGTCAGTGCTTTCGACTGCATGGCGATCAGTGCCAGCGCGCCGAACGCCAGCAGCAGGCCGAGCAGACCGCCGGCCATTCCGATCACGGTGGTTTCGATCAGGAATTGCTGGAAGATTTCGCGCCGCGAGGCGCCCAGCGCACGGCGTATGCCCACTTCGGCCGCGCGCACGGAGAACTTGGCCAGCAGCAGGCCGACGGTATTGACCAGACACAGAATCAGGAAGCCGAACGCCAGCCAGGCCGACAGCTTGCTATCGTTGCCGACCACTTTCATGTAATCGAGCCATTCGCGCACGTCATACAGCTTGTTGGGTGCCTGCCGCTGCAGGCGTCCCAGCTTGCGCTGTTCGGTGGCATAGCTGTTCAGATAGTCCTGCAGCGCGCCCCGTTCACGAGCACTGCGCAGCTCGAACCAGAACTGTATCCACGTGCATTCCGAATCGAGGTAGGCCTGATAGCCGGGGGCGATATCGCTGCTGCAGCTGGAATTGCCGTTGCGCTGCATTTCATGGCGCACGCTGGTGGCGAACGGCACATACAGCTCGTCTTCGTCGCTGAAGGCGCCATCGGGCGTGCCGATGATGCGGTGGAAACGTGGTACCACATTCCATTTATCGAGCACACCCACGACCTGATACTGCTGGCTGTTGATGCGCAGGCGCTGGCCGACCGGATCGCTATCGCCATACAGCTTCTCGGCCAACTGGCGGCTCAGCACCACCACGTCGGCCGCTGCCTTGTCTTCGGCCGGACTCCAGCCGGCACCGTAGCGGAACGGCACGTCGAACATATTGAAGAAATCACTGGTGGGAGCCAGGCCACGTGCATTGAACAGGGGCAGTTCCTTGCGTGCCGGCTCCACCGCCACGCTGATGCCGTACAGCGCCGTGCTGCGTTCGGCCACTTTGTTGGCCAGCAGGTTGTTGGCATCGCGGTAGCTGAGCTGGCGATCATTCGGTTCTTCGCCTGGCGTGTAACCGGCCAGCGGGCCGTTGTCGATCACCGGCACCAGCAGACGGTCGCTCTTGTGCGGTATCGGGTCGCCCGACATCACGTGCAGGATGGTCAGGGTGGCGATGCTGGCGGCCACGCCCACGGCCAGCGTCAGCACCATCAGCGCGGTCAGGGCCGGATTGCGGCGCAGGCTGCGCAGGCCGAGCATGAAGTAGTACTGGAACATGCGAGGCTCCTTATGCCGTATGGGTGTGTGGCTGGACCAGCGTGGGCGCCTTGCGCACCAGATCGGCCACCTGGCCGTCGATGATGTGCACATTGCGCTGCGAGCGTACGGCCAGTTCCGGATCGTGCGTCACCATCAGGATGGTGGTGCCCTGCGCATTGATCTCTTCCAGCAGCTCCATCACGCCGCGCGCCATCTGGGTATCCAGATTGCCGGTCGGTTCGTCGGCCAGCAGCAGCTTGGGCGAGCCAGCCAGTGCACGGGCGATCGCCACGCGCTGCTGCTGGCCGCCCGACAGTTCGGCCGGATAGTGCTTCATGCGCGAACCCAGGCCCACCTTGGCCAGTGCATCCTCGATGCGCTCCTTGCGTTCGGCCGCATTGAAGCCACGGTAGCGCAGCGGCACGTCGACGTTATCGAACAGCGACAGATCGGGGATCAGGTTAAAACCCTGGAAGATGAAACCCAGCTTCTCGTTGCGCAGGCGCGAGCGGGCATTGTCGTCCATGCCTTTGACGTTGATGCCGTCGAGGATGTACTCGCCATCGGTGAATTCTTCCAGCAGGCCGGCGATGTTGAGGAAGCTGGTCTTGCCGGAACCGGAAGGTCCCGTCACGGTGACGAACTCGCCCTGCTGGACGTTGATCTCGAAGCCGCGCAGGGCATGGGTTTCGATCATGTGGGTGCGGTAGACTTTGCTCAGGTTTTTCATGCGCAGCATGGCAGGCCTCGTGAGGTTATGGATTGATCGAGACGCGCGCGGCGTTCTCGAAGGTTTCGGTACCGGCAATGACGACTTTGTCGCCCGCTTGCAGGCCGCTGAGAATTTCGACGTTGCTGATGCTGGTGGCGCCCAGCTTGACGGGCGTGCGGATGGCGATGCCGTCGCGTACCACGTAGGCATAGCGGCCGCCTTCCGATTCGACGAAAGGACCGCGCGCCAACATCAGCGTGTTGGCCCGTTCGTCGATCAGCAGGCGGGCGCTGACGCGCTGGTTCTGGCGCAGGCCAGCCGGCTGTTCCTTCTCGAAGCGCACCCGTGCCAACACCTGATTTTTCACCACTTCAGGCGACAATGCCGACAGCTTGCCGGTGGCACGGCCGGCGCCGAAATCCACCTCGGCATGCATGCCCAGTCCCAGATCGGCGACATAGGTTTCCGGCACTTCCAGTTCGACTTCGAGGCGTGACAGATCGACCAGCGTCATCAGCGGCGCGTGGACCGGCACCACGCTGCGGTTGGCCACTGACAGCGTGCCGATGAAGCCATCGACGGGCGCGCGCACGGTCAGTTCGTCGACGCGGCGCTGGGCGTTGGCCAGCGACAGACGCTGGCGGTCCAGCTCATTGCGCTTGGTCTGCAGCGCCAGCGCCACGTTATCGCTTTCCAGTTCGGCCGCCTGCGCCGCGTGGCGGGCGCGGATTTCGGCCGAATTCAGCGCATCCTTGGCTTTCTGGTATTCGATCTTGGCGATAATGCCTTCGTTGGAGACGGCGTTGTAGCGCTCCAGAGTGCGCTGGGCCGACAGCCGTTCGATTTCCGCCGTATCGGCATCGCGCCGCGCCAGCAGCTTCTGCTGGCGTGCCAGAATCTGCTGGCGCGCCACTTCCGCTTCCAGTTGCAGATAGCTTGATTGTTCGCGCTTGAGCGCATCGCTGAGGTCGGGCGATTCCAGCAGGGCCAGCACATCGCCTTTTTTCACCGTATCGCCAGCGGCCACCTTGAGCGTGACGGTGGCCGGTGCAGCCGCATACAGGGTAGGGCTGACGGCGGCAACGATGCGGCCATTGACGGCGGCATCGCGCACCAGCGTGCCGCGCCCCACTTCGGCGATGCGCAGGCGCGCCATGCTGACGGAGTGGCTGCTACCGCGCCAGCTATGCAGCACGGCATAGGCGGCGCCCAGTAGCAGCACGGCGCCGGCAGCGATGAGCAGCAAACGGCGGCGGCGCTGGCCGGCCGGTGCGGTGAGTACGGTGTCCTGTTGTGAAGTATCGCGGATCATGGCAGCGTCTGAGTAAGAGTTGCGACTCTTTATGCAGAAACCGTGCCATATTGTAAGTTATTGATTTGTAATGGCTTTGCTGCTGACGTCCGCTGTCCGCGCACGTCCGGCCTGTCCGCTGACAGTGTTGCGGACCAGCTAGTCGCAAGCGAGGAAAAAGTCCGCTCAAAAAAACTGTTGCGTCAGCTATTCCCGCTGACGCACAGGAATTATTTCTCCTGCTTTAGCGGCTTGCCCTTGTCGATGACTTCGCGGCAATCACCACGGAAGCTGGCGTTGTCGTAATTGCTCCAGCCGTAGCTGTCGACGTAGCGCTTGTGCGCCTTCAGTTGCGGACTGAGGAAGCTCCATTCCAGCTTCTCGTCGGGATAGGCAATGTCGGCCAGATCGAGCAGGGTGTGGAACACGTTTTCCGTGGCCAGCTTGTTCTTGCGGTGCGCGATCAGCTGCGCCACCTTGTCCGGATAGTCGCTGCGGTACTGGTCGGAATACCACAGCATGGCCGGCACATGGAATTCGTACTGGGTGTTGTGGCCGTGGAAGGCCAGATTGCAGCGGTCGTCGTACAGGGTCTGACCATGGTCGGCCACGTACAGCATGGCGCTGCGGCGTGGCCCGCCTTTGAGCTGGCCTATCACCTGCGACAGGAACCAGTCGGTGTAGAGGATGGAGTTGTCGTAGCTGTTGTTCAAGCGGGTCTTGATCTTCAGATCCGTGTAGACGGGGTTATCCACCCCATACAGCGAGGGCTGCCAGCGGTCGTACTGCTGCGGGTAGCGCTGGCTGTAGTTCCAGTGATTGCCCAGCGTGTGCAGCACGATGAGTTTTTTCGGCGACGGGTCGGCCATGGCGTGCTGCAGCGGTTCCAGCAGCACCTGATCGTAGTTCGAATGCTTGGTGTAGCCGCCCAGATTCATGAACTGCACTACGTCGGCCTCTTTGGCGAACACGGAAACAGGCGTATCGAATTTACCGAAGGCGATCTGGTTGGACAGCCACCAGGTCTTGAAGCCGGCTTCGCGGTAGGCCGTGATGAAGGATTTTTCCGAGAAGCCCTCGCGCAGGCTTTGCGTGGCCGGCTTACGGGAAATCATGATGGGCACGGACAAACGAGTAGCGGAGACGGAGGTGATCACATCGGCCAGCGTGACGAGGTTGGGCTCTTTACTGAGCAGCGGGGTGGTGTCGCGCTGATAGCCGTTGATGCCCCAGCGGTCGTAGCGCGAGGATTCGCCTATCACCATGATGACGACTTCCGGCGTGTTATCGCTTTGGCGCTGGTGGGCGCTGAAGCGGAAGTTGCGGCTGCGCTGGCCCAGATCGGCCAGATAGCTGCGTTCCTTGTAGAAGTCCACGCCGCGCACGCTCAGGCCGAACGGCCACGAGGCCGCCACGTGCGAGAGATTGAAGGGCGAGCCTAGCCACCACGGCAGGGCGGCAAGGTGCAATCGGGTCTGGTGGGCGCCGGCGACGGCGCTGCCGGCGGCTTCATCGTCCTCGTCGTCCTCATCCTCCGCGTCGCTGGCGCTGTCGGCGCTGACCGAGGCCAAGGCCGAAGCCGAGGCCGAAGCCGAACCGGAGGCGGCGGCAGAAGCGCTGGCCGCCAGTGGCCGATAGGCGCCGGCCGGCGGTGCACTACGCGGCACGGGCTTGCCTTTGACGCCGAATTCCCAGCCGTACCACTGCCAGCCGGCCAGCAGGGCCAGCAGCGCCAGGACGATCCAGCGGCTTAGGCCGCGCCATGCCAGTTGCGGGCAGCGCCGCGCTGCCAGTTGCACGGCCAGCCACCAGCCCAGCACAGCCAGCATCAGGCCACCCATCAGCCAGACTTTATTACCCAGAAACTCCATCGCTTCCTTGGGGCTGGTTTCGGCAATGATGCCCAGATGGTGGGTGGAAATGCCCTGGCCATAGTATTTGTATAGATACACTTCCGTCGGCAGGGCTAGAAACGCTGGCAGTAGCAGCCAGTGAAACCATGCCGGACGCTGCAATATTGCCCATACGGCAAGCCAGAGCAGGCCGGCCACGACCATGGTCTGGGGCAGTTCGGTGGCGCTGCCGCCTAGTACCAGTGGTAGCAGGGGTACCAGCGTCAGCAGGGCGTAGCTGAACAGGACGAACAGGGGAGCAGGGCGCAGCAGCGAGCGTGGGGCGGAAAGCAGTATCATGGCCGGTATTATCCGGTGTTTGGCCACCTTCTTGCTAGTCTGGCCACGGCCTGCCAGCCCGCATTCTGCCGCGAAATTGATTGACTGCGCCACCGGTCAGGTCTATACTCGCGAGTTCTCAATTTAGTCTGCGCATCGTATACGCTATTTTTGGCTACTCTTCGTGAGTGGCTTTTGGCGCCTGCGCTGTGGCAGCAAATCGGGACGAAGTTTTAGTCGCCGGACTCCGGTCCGGGTTATTAACTGTTGTAATTTTGTTGGGTTTAAACGATGCCAACCATCAATCAACTGATTCGCAATCCACGCGTCGCTCTGACCGTGAAAAGCAAATCGCCGGCGCTGGAAAACAGCCCGCAAAAACGTGGTGTTTGCACCCGTGTGTACACCACCACTCCTAAGAAGCCTAACTCGGCTTTGCGTAAAGTCGCTAAAGTGCGTCTGACCAACGGTTTCGAAGTGATTTCGTACATCGGCGGTGAAGGCCACAACCTGCAAGAGCACAGCGTTGTTCTGCTGCGCGGCGGTCGTGTAAAAGACTTGCCAGGTGTGCGTTACCACATGGTTCGCGGTGCACTGGATACCCAGGGCGTTAAAGACCGTAAACAAGCTCGCTCGAAATACGGTACCAAGCGCGCTAAACAAGCGAAGAAGTAATCGCTCAGTAGTAGACAGTTTTCGCTTTGTGGCAGCTCACTTAGTGAATGTAATCGACCGCATTTGGTCGAGTAAGTGGATGGCTATGATGGTCCTCCGCGAGAGTGCGAATCCCATATCTGCGCACCTCAACTGAAGATTGAAAGGAATTGATATGCCACGTCGTCGTGAAGTACCCAAGCGCGAAATTCTGCCGGATCCAAAATTCGGCAACACGGATGTCGCGAAATTCGTGAACGTTCTGATGCTGTCCGGTAAAAAATCGGTCGCAGAAAACATCATCTACGGTGCCTTCGAGCACATCGCAGCGAAAACCGGTAAAGATCCACTGGAAGTTTTCGCTACCGCCCTGAACAACGCCAAGCCACTGGTTGAAGTTAAATCCCGTCGCGTTGGTGGTGCTAACTACCAAGTGCCGGTTGAAGTGCGCCCAGTACGTCGTATGGCTCTGTCCATGCGCTGGCTGCGTGAAGCCGCTAACAAGCGTAGCGAAAAATCCATGCCACAACGCCTCGGCGGTGAGCTGATGGAAGCGGCTGAAGGCCGCGGCGGTGCGATGAAAAAGCGTGATGAAGTGCACCGTATGGCAGAAGCGAACAAGGCGTTCTCGCACTTCCGCTTCTAATCAAATCGGCCGGTTTTTTCGGAAACTGGCTGTTATCTGTTGTTCGAGGCCGGGCACACTTTGTAATTTGAAGTGGCTCGGTTTTGTCCATTCAAAGATTTAGGAATAATTATGGCCCGCAAGACCCCCATCGAGCGCTACCGCAACATCGGTATCTCCGCTCACATCGATGCAGGTAAGACCACCACCACCGAGCGCGTTCTGTTCTACACGGGCGTGAACCACAAGATCGGTGAAGTTCACGATGGCGCCGCCACCATGGACTGGATGGAACAGGAGCAAGAGCGCGGCATTACCATTACCTCGGCAGCGACCACCTGCTTCTGGAAAGGTATGGCTAACAACTTCCCTGAGCACCACATCAACATCATCGACACCCCAGGCCACGTGGACTTCACCATCGAGGTGGAACGTTCGATGCGTGTTCTGGACGGCGCATGCATGGTTTACTGCGCAGTCGGTGGCGTACAGCCTCAGTCGGAAACCGTATGGCGTCAGGCTAACAAGTACAAAGTGCCACGTCTGGCCTTCGTAAACAAGATGGACCGTACCGGTGCCAACTTCTTCAAAGTTTACGATCAGATGCGCGCTCGTCTGAAAGCCAACCCAGTTCTGATCCAGATCCCTATCGGCGCTGAAGAAAACTTCAAAGGCGTGATCGACCTGGTCAAGATGAAAGCCATCATCTGGGACGACGCAACCCAGGGTATGAAGTTCGACTACGTCGACATTCCTGCCGAGCTGGCTGATTCGGCCGCTGAATGGCGCGAAAAAATGGTTGAAGCGGCTGCTGAAGCCAGCGAAGACCTGATGAACAAGTACCTGGAAGAGGGCGACCTGTCCGAAGCCGAAATCAAGAAAGCACTGCGCGATCGTACTATCGCGTCGGAAATCGTGCCGATGATGTGCGGTACCGCGTTCAAAAACAAAGGCGTACAGGCTATGCTGGACGCTGTGATCGAATACCTGCCATCGCCAGTGGACATCGCTGCTGTGACCGGTACCGACGAGCACGAAGAGCCAGCCAGCCGTAAAGCGGCTGACGACGAGAAATTCTCGGCACTGGCCTTCAAGATCATGACCGACCCGTTCGTTGGCCAGCTGGCCTTCTTCCGCGTGTACTCGGGCGTGATCAATGCTGGCGACACCGTGTACAACTCGGTAAAAGGCCGTAAAGAACGTCTGGGCCGTATTCTGCAGATGCACGCTAACCAGCGCGAAGAGATCAAAGAAGTGCGCGCCGGCGACATCGCTGCTGCAGTGGGTCTGAAAGACGTGACCACCGGTGAAACCCTGTGCGATCCAGCATCGATCATCACCCTGGAAAAAATGGTCTTCCCAGAGCCAGTGATTCAACAGGCTGTGGAACCAAAAACCAAGGCTGACCAGGAAAAAATGGGTCTGGCACTGAACCGTCTGGCTCAGGAAGATCCTTCGTTCCGCGTGAAGACCGATGAAGAATCGGGCCAGACCATTATCGGTGGTATGGGCGAGCTGCACCTGGAAATTATCGTTGACCGTATGAAGCGCGAATTCGGCGTTGAAGCGACCGTCGGCAAGCCACAAGTTGCTTACCGCGAAACCATCCGTAAGACTTGCGAAGAGTCCGAAGGTAAGTTCGTTAAGCAGTCCGGTGGTCGTGGTCAGTACGGTCACGTGGTTCTGAAGATCGAACCGCAAGAACCAGGTAAGGGCTTCGAGTTCGTGGACGCCATCAAAGGCGGTACCGTTCCACGTGAATACATCCCTGCAGTTGAGAAGGGTGTACGTGGCACGCTGAACACCGGTGTTCTGGCTGGCTACCCAGTGGTTGACGTTAAAGTAACGCTGTTCTTCGGTTCGTACCACGATGTGGACTCGAACGAAAACGCGTTCCAGATGGCTGCTTCGATGGCCTTCAAAGACGGCTGCCGCAAAGCTAACCCAGTGATTCTGGAGCCGATGATGGCTGTGGAAGTGGAAACGCCAGAAGACTACGCTGGTACCGTGATGGGCGACCTGTCGTCCCGTCGTGGTATGGTGCAAGGTATGGACGAGATCCCAGGCGGCGGTGGCAAGATCATCAAAGCTGAAGTGCCTCTGTCGGAAATGTTCGGTTACTCGACCACCCTGCGTTCCGCAACGCAAGGTCGCGCTACCTACACGATGGAATTCAAGCACTACTCGGAAGCGCCTAAGCACGTTATCGACGCTATCGTTACCGCGAAAGCCAAGTAATTTTTTATATTTTTTGCGGGCGGGATGATCCCCGCCTGCAACTTTAAAACTTTGATCTAAGGAAGATTGAAATGGCAAAAGAGAAATTCGAACGGACCAAGCCGCACGTTAACGTCGGCACCATCGGTCACGTTGACCACGGCAAAACCACCCTGACCGCAGCTATCGCTACCGTTCTGTCGAAGAAATTCGGCGGCGAAGCAAAAGCTTACGACCAGATCGACGCTGCTCCAGAAGAGAAAGCACGTGGTATTACCATTAACACCGCTCACGTTGAGTACGAAACCTCGGGTCGTCACTACGCTCACGTTGACTGCCCAGGCCACGCCGACTACATCAAAAACATGATTACCGGTGCTGCTCAGATGGACGGCGCAATCCTGGTTTGCTCCGCAGCTGACGGCCCAATGCCACAGACCC